>NZ_JAPQNS010000009.1 GCF_028867935.1 Flavobacterium sp. SUN052 | reverse complement strand
GACGGCATTTAGAAACTCAAGCAAAGGGGTTAATTTCGCTTCCATGGGGCCGCGTGTGTAAGGTGAAAGATTTGGTCGTCAATCCCTTAACACACGCTGGTTCCTATTTACGCCCACCCCTCATGTAGACTATTTAGTTACTGACGACAAGCATATTTTGAATCTTCTCAAGATACCAAATCTATTCCCTCCAATCCCGATAGTTACGTTTGCCAAGTTTAAACGAATTCTGGAAAATCAGGAGTAACTGTAGGATGTATGATAATGTAAGGTAATATTGGTGCGCCGGTACTCCACAGATTCCACGAATTCAATGACTAAATCCTTAGTTGCCTTTCGCCACGAATTGCATCAGCATCCCGAATTGTCGGGACAAGAAACCGAAACTGCCCGCCGAATCATTGACTTTGTCAGGCCGTTTAACCCTACTCGAATTATTAGCGGGCTCGGCGGCAACGGCGTGGCGGTTGTTTATGAATTTGGTATTACGGAATCAGGGCAAGATGGCCCTACCCTGCTTTTTCGTAGCGAGTTGGATGCTTTGCCTATTCAGGAAATCAATCCGTTTGCGTACCGATCGGACCGGGTGGGGGTATCGCACAAATGCGGGCACGATGGACACTCGACTATTATTGCCGGATTAGCCTCGTGGCTCAGCCAGGCTGCGCTGGCAACTGGCCGAGTTATCCTGCTTTTTCAGCCTGCCGAAGAAACGGGTAAAGGGGCTAAAGCCGTTTTGGAAGACACCCATTTTGCCGACCTCCGCCCCGACTACGTATTCTCGCTTCATAACATACCGGGTTACCCGATGCACGAAGTGGTGTGGGTATCGGGGCAGTTCAGTCCTACAGTGCAGAGCATGGCCATTGCCCTGTATGGCAAGGAATCGCACGCATCGGAACCTGAAAATGGCATCAATCCCTCTCTAGCCGTAGCCGAACTGGTAACTACTTTTAACCAATACGTGGTTGCCGACCCGGCCCACGCCGATTTCGCGCTTATTACTCCCGTTCATCTAGTAGTAGGTCAACGCGAGTACGGCATTTCGGCTGGTTACGGGGAAGCCCATTTCACCCTGCGCTGCTGGCAAACAGAAGGGATGGACACGTTAGTAAAGACGCTTGAACGTGAACTAGCTGGCATCTGTACGCGTCATAATCTCCGCTCCGAGACAAATTGGTTCGACTATTTTCCAACTACGGTAAATGATGAGTACTGCAATACGATTGTCGTGAAGTCGGCTACCAAAGCGGGCTTATCAATTCAGCAACGGCCAACGCCTTTCAAATTCGGAGAAGATTTCGGCTGGTTTACGCAGGCGTTCCGGGGCGCTATGTTTGGCCTCGGCGCTGGTGAACAGACGCCCGCTCTCCACAATCCCGACTACGATTTCCCCGATGAATTAATCGAGACAGGCGTGAAGGTGTTTAGCGGAGTTATTGAAGAAATCCTGGGGAAGCAGCTGACTTAAAAATAACAGGACTATAAAGCCATCAGGCGTTGCAAAGCCTCCTGATTTGCGTTCTGTTCAAAAATAGCGCGGATTGGAATCGTGAAGCCTGGCACAGTTAGCGCGGTGATTGAATCGTTGAGGTGAAAATTACCAACCGCATCGAACGTCATAAATGCTTCATCGAGTTGAAATTGCTCAACAGTCTGGCGTGTGGGGTCAACGAGCCAGTATTCAAGAACGCCGTGGGCTGCGTAGTCCTCGAAGTTGATTCCTCGGTCGCGTTTAGCAGTGCCTTTAGACAGGATTTCAACGATTAAATCTGGGGCGGGGTGTTGCATCGTTTCATCGTCAAACGTATCGGCAACTTCTTTACGCCAGAAACAAATGTCTGGTTCGTAGTCGTTGCGGGTGAGCGATACCATTGCCTTTTCAATATCTACTTCGCCCAACTCTTTACTTTCAACGTAATCTAGCAATAATCGAAATAATCGCTTGCTTGCTCGCAAGTGTCTGCGTTTAACCGGGGAGTGCATAATCACTTCGCCGTTGATAAACTCGGCTTTTACGTCGTCAGTTAGCCATTCATAAAATGATTGCCGACGCTTTTTCTCGTCATTCAATACTGCCTGCACACGATCAATAATCAACTGTGCATCAGGGGCGTCAAGCAGTTCAGCAACGTATTCGGTCAGCATATTTTTGTCAATTCCTCTATTAAGATACTATAAACTTATATCCCTCACAAAGCTGGTGACATCAGCTCCCGCAAAATCTTCTGGGCGGCTATTGAAATCACCGTTCCCGGTCCGAAAACGCCTTTGACGCCTGCATCGTACAAATATTGATAGTCTCCGGCAGGAATAACGCCCCCGGCGATCACCATAATATCGTCGCGACCAAGCTCCCGGAGTTCATCAATTAGTTGAGGTACCAGCGTTTTGTGACCAGCCGCCAAACTTGACACCCCCACGATGTGAACATCGTTTTCGGCGGCTTGGCGAGCCACTTCAGCCGGGGTCTGGAACAATGGGCCCATGTCCACGTCAAAACCCAGATCGGCAAAACTCGTGGCAATTACTTTGGCGCCCCGGTCGTGGCCGTCCTGCCCCATTTTAGCAACCAGAATACGGGGACGACGCCCATCCAACTCAGCGAATTGATCGGCCATCAGGCGAGCCAGGGCAAAGTTCTCATCGTCGGACACTTCCGCCGAATAAATCCCCGAGACTGCTCGAATAGTGGCCTTGTGACGGCCAAACGCCTTTTCCATAGCATCTGAAATTTCACCCAACGTAGCCCGATGGCGAGCTGCTTCAATAGCAAGGGAAAGTAGGTTTGACTCCTTCGTAGGGTTTAACGCGGCTTCGGTAATAGCCGCCAATGCCTCCTCTACTTTTTCAGTATCTCTGGCTGCCTTTATCCGGTTCAATCGTGTGATCTGGCTTTCACGCACTGCCTGATTGTCCACTTCCAGTAATTCAATCTCAGTTTCTGTAGCTGGCTTGTAACGGTTTACGCCTACAATTACGTCCTTACCCCCGTCGATACGGGCCTGTTTGCGGGCAGCGGCTTCTTCGATACGAAGTTTGGGTAAGCCCGTTTCAATGGCCTTTGTCATGCCGCCCAATTGCTCCACTTCTTCGATTAGTGCCCAGGCTTTTTCGATCAATTCATTGGTTAGGTATTCCACATAATATGAGCCTCCCCACGGATCAACAGCGCGGGTAACGTCGGTTTCGTGTTGCAAGTAAAGCTGGGTGTTCCGGGCGATCCGGGCCGAAAAGTCGGTGGGCAACGCAATGGCTTCGTCCAGTGAATTGGTGTGCAAACTTTGCGTCCCCCCCAATACAGCGGCCAACGCTTCGATAGTCGTGCGGGCCACATTGTTGAAGGGGTCCTGTTCGGTGAGGCTGTATCCTGACGTTTGGCAATGGGTCCGTAACGCCAGCGACTTCGGATTTTTCGGCGCGAACTGCTGCACAATTCTGGCCCATAGCAATCGCCCAGCCCGCATTTTGGCGATCTCCATAAAGTGGTTCATGCCAATGCCCCAGAAAAACGACAGCCGGGGAGCAAACTCGTCGATACCCATACCGGCTGCCAGACCTGTTCGGATGTATTCCAGGCCATCAGCCAATGTATAAGCCAATTCAATATGAGCGGGCGCCCCAGCTTCGTGCATGTGGTAGCCGCTAATGCTGATTGAATTGAATTTGGGCATGTTGCGGCTGGTGTACGCAAAAATATCTCCCACTAACCGCATCGACGGTTCGGGCGGGTAGATATAGGTGTTGCGCACCATGAACTCTTTCAGAATGTCGTTCTGTATGGTTCCCGACAGTTTTTCCGCAGGAACACCCTGCTCTTCGGCGGCCACAATAAAGAAGGCCAGTATCGGAATTACAGCGCCGTTCATAGTCATGGAAACCGACATTTGATCAAGAGGAATTTGATCAAACAGGAGTTTCATATCCTCGACCGAGTCGATGGCTACGCCTGCTTTGCCTACGTCGCCCACCACACGCGGGTGGTCTGAATCATAGCCCCGGTGCGTAGCTAAATCGAAGGCTACAGACAAGCCTTTTTGTCCACCAGCCAGATTACGCCGGTAAAAAGCATTGGAAGCTTCGGCGGTCGAAAAGCCCGCATACTGGCGAATTGTCCATGGCTGCCGGACATACATGCTGCTATAGGGCCCCCGCAAAAACGGCGGAATACCAGCCACATAATGTAGCGATTGCATCGGCGAACCGTCAGGCTTTTGCGTCTCTACAGCAGTGAATCGTGGCTTGAGTTTTATACCTTCGGAAGTGGTAAAAGCTTGGCCGACATTCGGCTTGTCGCCGATAGGCTGCTCGCGTTTGGTGGCAACCTGGTTTCGTATATTGATGAAGTTAGGGCGCATAGCTCAAATCATAAACGTTTTCACTCAAACTCTGCTGCTAACCGAAGATTGGGCAAGTTTTCCGATAAGCCTGTCGGAGCCTCTTCAACTGATACCGGCTCCGTAGTACCACCTTCGTCGACCCGAAACTTAGTAACGCCCACCAGCACTCTGCCATTACTTACAGATTCGACTTTGGCTTGGTAGGCTCGCTCGATTTCAGACTGCACAAAAGCAGTCGCTTTCGACAGACCACCTTTTTCTTCGACTTGCAAAAACAACGCCCAGGCCGATTCGACCAACTGGTGTGTCAGCGTTTCGATGTAGTAGCTCCCAGCCGAAGGGTCGCTGACTTTATTGAGGTGGCTCTCTTCTGCCAACAATAACGACACGTTCCGGGCAATGCGCTGGCTGAATTCACCCGATGTAATTAGCAAGGCATCAAAAGGGCGCACTGTCAGCACATCGCATCCACCAATGACAGCAGCCATCGCTTCGGTTGTTCCCCGGAGCAGGTTGGTATAGGGCGTCGCAGTGGAATCGTAAAAAGCCGACGTTTGGCAATGAAGCGACAAAGGAGAAGAATGCAACTCGCTGCCATACCCCCCAATAAAGCGGCTCCACAAAACTCGCAGGGCTCGCAACTTGGCGATCTCGACGAAATAACTCGTTCCTACTGATAGCGATAGCATCGTTTTCGCAGACATTTGTGCCACCGAAAGCCCTTCTTCAGTCAGTTGGTCGTAAACATCGGTCAACCGAGCCAGCATGAATGCCAGTTCCTGCGTTGCGGTAGCTCCCGCATTGTGGAAATCGTGACCCGACACACATATTGTTTTGAACTGGGGCGAGTCCATTGTCAGGTTTGTAGCGTCAGCGGTGGTATCGTCAGGCGGGCTTAACAAACCACCTTTTAACTGATACGGAGCCACTGTTTTTAACGTCTTGACAAAGTCAACAGCTGGCTGGTTCTGATAGAAGAAAATCGGCGTTTCCGAAAGCTTAATACCGTTCAGAAGCCGACTCAAGCTGGTGATATCCAATGTTGATTGCCCAGTTAGATAGAGCAGAAGAGCATCGGCTCCACTCATTAAAACCAGACGATGAGCCTCCTCTTTAGTGTCAGAAATAGCGTAATACGGCGCGTTTAGCCATCCTGGGATTGATTTTTGAGCCGCCTGAATGTTAGCAAGGGGCAGTTCAGCGACATCGTCAACCGTATAGAAAGGGTCCAGGCTAAAGCCCTCCGGCAACAGCCAGCGGAGCGAATCGTAGGCTTGGGGATCTTTTAGGTCCTTGCCGACCTGCGCAATCCAATCTGCTTTGGAAACAGATGGAAATGTATCGTTGTTGGGCACTGTCATACTCCCATTATTTTATTGTGCCGTAAAAGTAATCTATCTATTTGCCGCGACCAAAATCGGTTAATCAGCTCAAAATACCGTTGCCTGTTGCACTATTCTAAGGTATTACAAAACTACATTGACAAGACAGTTCGGAAGGATGTAAATTAGCCGGAAGAAACTGGTTGAAGGTCGTCGGGCGAACCCGTTTTTCACTACTTTTGTCTCCCTTTTTCAGGCAGTGCCCCCCATTTGTAGTTAGTTTGATTTTGAACGTACCTAAGCAGACCGGAATGCAGCGCGAAGTAACGACGGTATGGAACCGATGCCTACAGGTGATCCGTGAGATCGTCCCTGAACAAAGTTTCAATACCTGGTTTGAGCCAATTATTCCGCTCCGCATTCAGGGTAATGTGCTGACGATTCAGGTACCGAGTCAGTTTTTCTACGAATGGCTGGAAGATAACTTCATTCATGCGCTTCGTAAGGCGCTCGACGCCAGTATCGGTCGCGATGGACAGTTGGAATACAGTATCATTGTGGATCAGGGCAATGAGCGAAATAAGCCTCTGGCGGTTCAGATGCCCACCACCAGAACACCCCAAAACGCCCGCCCCGACAACGTTAACCCCGACATTCTAAAGAGTCCGTTTCAGTTGAAAAACCTGGACTCTATGGACCTTGATTCGTATCTAAACCCCATTTACGGATTCGACAACTATGTTGAAGGTGATTGCAACCGTCTGGCTCGCTCGGCTGGTTTTGCGGTAGCCGAACGGCCTGGCCTAACGGCTTTTAACCCCCTGATGATTCACGGGGGAGTTGGCCTCGGCAAAACGCACCTTGTACAGGCTATTGGCAACTACATCAAGAATAATTTTGCGGATAAATTCGTCCTCTACGTCACTTCAGAAAAGTTTACCAACCAGTTTCTGAACGCGATTAAATCTGATGCGCTCCGTGATTTTACCCAGTTTTACATGCAGGTAGATGTGCTGGTGATCGACGATGTTCAGTTCTTGCAGAAAAAAGAAAAAACCCAGGAGATTTTCTTCCATATTTTCAATCACCTGCACCAATCCGGCAAGCAAATTATCCTGACCTCCGACCGGGCTCCCCGTAACCTCGATGGCCTGGAAGACCGCTTGCTATCGCGCTTCAAATGGGGACTTTCGGCTGACCTCCAGACACCCGACCTTGAAACGCGCATTGCTATCATGCAAAAAAAGCTACAGGCTGAAGGTGTGTATATTGATGATAACGTAATCGAGTATCTCGCGCACAGCATCAATACCAACGTACGCGAGTTGGAGGGCGTAATTGTATCATTGATGGCACAAGCGTCGCTCACACGTCGGGAAATCGACCTTGATTTGGCCAAACAGACCCTCCGTAACATTGTGGTCGACTCCGAAAAGGAAGTTACTATTGACACCGTGCAGGATATGGTAGCCGAATACTTCAACGTCACTGTGGCTGATCTGAAAGCCAAAAGCCGTAAACGCGAACTGGTTTATCCACGTCAGGTGGCTATGTACATTGCCAAAGAAAAAACCGACCTCTCGCTAAAATCCATTGGGTATCATTTTGGTGGGCGCGACCACAGCACCGTTATCCACGCTATTCAATGCGTCAACGACATGATGATCGAAAAACCCGAAACCCGGGAGGCTGTGGCAAAGCTGAAGGGCTATTTTAAGTAAATTGCGGTCAAGTAAATTACATTACTGCCCCCTTTACGCGGTACGTTTTACTTTCTTCTTTCCCGCTATTCCATTGTCGGATACAAAAGTAAAGTTCATCGACCATGCCTGCTGATGAGCTTACTAACTGAATTTCGTGCCGCCTTCCGTCATACTCGATAAATCGATTCCACGACGCTCCATTGTCGGTAGAGTACATCACTAAGCACGATTTCCCTGGCACTACACTGTTATGAAGTAATGCCCACAACTCTACTCGGCCGTCTATTTTTCGTGAAACCATATTGATGATAGGGCTACGTCGGTATGGACTGGGGATTACTTCTTTACGGAAACTTGTACCGTCTGCTGTGTGAACCAGAAAGTTGGTTCCTCCTAAATAGTCTGTCCCGAAAACGACTCCATTTTCATGCTCAAGCATTGACGTATAGCCTCCCATTTGCCAGTGAAACCGATTTACAAGCTGCCACCCTTGCAGACTTTTGCCAGCTTGTCCTGCATAATTAAACAATGTTGTATTACGCCATAGCTGCTTCTTATTATCTCCATCCGTCAAAAAAATCTGGTTGAGCCGGGGCGAAAACTTAACAAGGTGTATGTGTTTATTTACGCCTTGCCGTTTCAGAAAATCTGCTACGTTCCAAGTGAGTCCCTCATCTTTTGAAATGTACAAATAAGCTAGACTTACCCAGCTATTGTTCTGCCAAATCGAGGCATATTCGCCAAACAGTAATGTACTATCGGGTAATTCACAAAAACCGTTATTAAATAGAAAATAGCTTTCCGGTGTGGTCAATTTTACTACTTCAACAAATTGGTAGCGGTCCGTTGAACTTCTATACAGAATGCCACCCGCACAAACAAAAATTGCCTTATCCGTAACATACAACGAGCGTATACTGGCAGGAAACGACCAAACCTCTTCAACAATTGCTTGCTTGTAAGCTTTTATCAACCTGTTGTCCTGATGAAATTCGCATCCCCAAACAACTTGGCTGTGGGCTTCAAAGCAATATTTCCAGTCGATCGCATTTTGCTCTATATTTATCTGTTTTGTTTCGCAATCACCATCGTATAGTGGTGAACTTAAACACCCATCAGCATCTATGGTGAAGGGCTTAGAATTAGTTAGCTTTATTGTGCGTGATGACTGATAATAGCGAAGCTTGTAAAGAAACTCCCAAAGAACAAACGAAAACAACTCGACTGTTTTGCCTGTGCGATGTATCTGAACGAGAAAGTTGAACCCCTGGCGGAAAATAGGTATAAATTGCCCAGAGTAAAACGAGGAGAAAGATGTGGAAAGGTTTGGCATGGATATTCACATTGTGTATCAAAAGCAAAAAAACACAAAATAGTGCTCATCCTCAAACACATCAAAAGATCTAAATTGAATATATTTTATTGGAATAATTGCATTTCTTCTTCTCCAAATAGAATCATTTATGGGTACAGCTGGTATCTAGACGCTGTTACTAACACGCCAGATTGGCGTTGGGACGCTCTTGTTCTTACCAATTCATCAGGGAAATACGTAGCCGTAATGCCTGTTCCTTTACGTCGTAAGTTCGGAGCCTGGGTTGTACATCAGCCGCTATTTTGCCAATTCCTAGCTGTGTTTGGAGCCAACGTAACCACTGATATCGTTGATGCATTTGCGGGAGCGTTATTGAAACAACGTCGCTACGGTTCCATTTTCCATCTCCAGTTGCCTAATCAGGATGGTTTGTTTCAAGCACATCCCTTCAACGCTACCAGGCATCACACACACTTGCTCGACCTTTCAGTTGACTACGCCACATTGCGCCAAAACTATTCTTCCGATACCCGACGACACCTGCGGCAGGCTCAAGCTGCCTGCTGGCTTGTGCACGAATCAACTGACTCTGAACCATTGCTCTCACTATTCAGACAGTATCATGCTGGAAAAATTCCGGGGGGCGTGCCCGAATGGGCTTATCCTTTATTTGAGAATCTGTTCAGCGAATTACAAAAGCGGGGCTTGGTTTTACTCCACTATACTGTGCTAGATGGGAAAATTGAAGCTGGGGCCCTATTTATTGAATGCGATGGGCGAATTATTTACCTGTTCAATGCTGCTTCAAACAAGGGTAGACAACACCACGCCCGGACGTTCCTGATCGACAAATTAATTCAGGAACGCGCTGGGCGTGATGGCCTTGTATTTGATTTTGAAAGTCCTGAAAAAGAGTCAATCGCCCAGTTTTACCGCGGCTTTGGGGCTACGCCATCTACCTTTTCGGCAGTGAGATGGAATACTTTCCCGTGGCTATTACGCAGACTGCTACCTAAACTTCGGCGCTTGTTTTAGCCCATCGAAGTGCTTGATGTCCATGTCTAGCGAGCCAATAGCCAGTTCAACTTCTACTTTCATTGGCACCTTGTTAGCATCGTCGGATACCCAGATTTTGATCGATTCCTCGTCTTTAAAAAAGCCGTTAGCAGGCATCATCGGGTTCAGCAGAATGGCGTTAATCTTACCAAATTTAGTTTTGACTGTTTCCTTACCCCGGTATTTTACTCTGAAATTATAGACGGCATCGTCATAGAAAGCAGGCACTTCGACGATCTGGCCAATGGGCATCTTGTTAAAATCAACGGTACGCAGAAAATAATAACTACTGATTATATCATGCACATTATCAGGCACTTTGAAAACATCTCGCTCCGTGCGTTCCTCAGACTTGGCTGTGTTCGTGTAATGGTTGAACGTAACGTTTTCTTCTTTCCGGTACTTATTTTCCTGAATATTGGCGTAGAACCGCTGAGGCAAAATCGCTGAGGTATCAATGTAGGAGCGCCACGTATCGCGCACCCGCGTAATGAGATCAAATGTGCCCGTGGTACGCCCAAACACATCGACTTTATAGCAGGCCCGATCATTAACTTTATATAAAGTTGGAGCCACATCAACAACGGCTTCGGCCGCGTTCACGAAGCCGTAATGGACTCTATATTCAATATGTTCGCCTGGTCCAAAACTGGTGTTGACCACGCGCCGGTAGGTATTTGTGGTACCATCGTAGGCATTGACAAAGCCAAATGCCACAATCGCTACCAAACTTATCCCTGCCATTACCTTTCTCATAGTCAAATGTAGAATGCAAAATGTAGAATGGATAACAATGACCCGTTTGAAATGTCATTATTCATTATCCACCGTTCATTATCCATTGTTAAAGTGATGGATATGTCTTTTTTAAGTGTGACAAATAACGCTCGAAATTCCCCCCAAACCGTTGCTCAAATTCTTGTCGAAACTGATTTTGTTGCTTTCGGTACGTAAGGTACCCTACAAAATACGCATTGTTGGGTAGGTTTAGTTTGCTCCACCGTCGCTTTCTCTTAAGCGGTTGGCTTCTGCCATCGGTAAGTGTATCAGCCGATTCAACAATTTGCTCAATCGTTGACCATTTTCGTTCTTCTTTGATCTCTACCGAGGTAGTAGGTTTAAAAGTCCGGTATAAACTATCCAACTTTCTAGCCCCCCGAAGTACGTGTTCATCGTATCGCTCATAAAACGCCTTCGAGGCTAAGTAATCGCGATATTCGGTACTGTTAACTCCATAATAGCTTGCAAGAAACCGTAATGCACCATACTCGCCCACAAAATCGGCTAAATTTTCATTGTACTCCAAACTGTTCTTCACAAATAACGTGCCGTGCGTCAGTTCGTGAATAATCAGTTCGGCCAGACTACCAGGATCACGCTCGGTCATACTCGACAGAATTGGGTCCTTAAAAAACCCTAATGTCGACCAGGCTGACACTTCGCCCACTCGTGTATCAAAGCCAGCTCGTTTCAAGTCCGCAACGGCCGAATCGGCCCGGTCTCTCTCAAAAAAACCCTTGTACGAAAACGTACCGATTATTGGGAAAGACCATTCACGTGCCTTCAACTCGTAAGGTGGAGCAGCCGTAATGACCCACAGAATTGGTTTCCCCTGCTGGTCATAATAACTTGAATAACTCCCCGATGGATTGAGTGTTAATGAATCAACAGCAAAACGCTTGATTTTGCCAATGAGTTCTATTTTTCGCTTCACCGAATCGGGCACTGCCGGGTTCTTTAGTACCGTTTCTACGGGTTCAGTATTCCACAAAATGCGGAGTTGCCCCCTCGCCTGCATCCAGCCATAACTGACCAACTCGCGTTGCCAGATGCCAACAGCAATCAAAAGCACAACAATAGTAAGAGCAATTTTTTTAACCATTGGTTGGAATTCATACAGTAATTACTCCAATGCCTGGTACACTGTTGCACGAAACTTACGTACCACTTCGCTATAATGGGCATAGGGATTGACGTTCGTAAAAACGAGCATAATCAGGTTTTCTTTAGGATCGATGGTGTACTCGGAACAATACATTCCACCCCATGTATAGGAGCCGGGAGTAGCCTGATCGCCATAGTGTGAGCGTTCGCCAATCAGTTGAAAACCAAGGCCAAATTTATCCTGACGATCCCAAACCTCTGCCTCACCAATCTGATTACGGATCATCATCTCAACAGTCTTGCGACCCAAAATCCGCTTGCCGTTGAATGTGCCGCCGTTGAGGAACATCTGGCATAGTTTAGCATAATCTTCTACCGTACTAACCAACCCCGCTCCGCCCGAAAAATAGGTTTTAGCCCCTGAAACTGCATAATTTCGGTACGTCAGGTTTTCGTGAACCGTCATTGGTTTGTCGGCGCTTCCCTTGTTGTATAGCTCCACCAAACGGCTTGCTTTGTTGTCGGGCAGGTAGAAGTAAGTATCGTTCATTCCGAGTGGCTCAAGTACCCGCTCGCGCATGGCTACATCAAACGGTTTCCCTGATAGTATCTCCACTAACCGACCAATAATATCCGAATTCAAACCATATACAAACCCATCTCCAGGATCTTTGATAAGCGGGCGTTTGGCCAGTTTATTTACCACGTCCTCTAATTTGTCGGGGTCTGTCGAGTTGAAAAACGGCACCTTGAATTCGGGCCGCTGGTCGAGCGGGTGTTCGTAGGGAATGCCTGCATTATGAGCCAGCAACTGCCGTATTGTGATCTCACCTTTGGCAGGGCGGGTCTCGTACGTCCCGGCAGCCGCAGCACCGGTTGTTTTGTCGCTACTAACTAAAACCCGAGGATTTTTAAACGCTGGAATGTACTTGCTGATCGGCTCGTCGAGCATGAATTTTCCCTCCTCAAACAAGGTCATCAGGGTGGCCGTGGTGATGGCTTTCGATTGGGAAGCAATTCTGAAAATATCGTCGCGCTTCAGGGGTGTTTTCTTCTCGACATTGCTGTAACCGTATGCCTTGTAATGAACAATCTTGCCATTTCGAGCTATAAATGTTACCAGGTTTGGAGCTTTACCTTCGTCGATAAAGCCCTGCATGAGGTTGTCAAGACGTTTGAGTCGGTCGGCGGAAAAACCGGCTTCAGCAGGCGATTTGGCCGGTGTGAAGCGTTCTGCTTGACCAGGTTGAGGAGTGGGCTGTGCAACAACGCCGAGTACAAAACTCAGGTAGCTCAGCAATAGTAAAGTGAAGCGCATAACAGGTTTAGGGGATTGCAGTGAACGGGCAAAATGGAACGCGGATGACGCGGATACTGCGTAACGCGGATTGTCGCTGATTTTCAATATAAAAATCCGTTTTCATCCGCCTTACGCAGTATCCGCGTCATCCGCGTTCCACTATTAAATCAAAACTATTTCCGGTATTCCAACATGCCACCAATCAGGTTTCGAACATTGTTAAAACCGTTTTCTTCCAGAATTTGCTGAGCCCGCGCACTCCGGGCACCCGACCGGCAATGTACAATGACTTCTTCATCCTGCAAGCCGTCGAGCTCATCAACTCGGTACATCAACTCGCCCAAAGGAATTAACGTAGCCCCAATATTGTCCTGCTCGTATTCGTTCGGCTCCCGAACATCGAACAGATTTAATTTCTCGCCTTTATCTAGGCGCTCTTTAAGTTCCTGTACGGTTATATCCATGATTATCTATGGTTTGTAATTACTGCATAAGGCAGGAAATTGATAACGAACTTACTTCGTGACCATCACCCGCTGTACGTTTGATCGCTGCCCGTCGGACAGACGAAACAGGTAAAGGCCAGTGGGCAATTGGCTTACATCCGCCGACTTCTGTCCACGAGCAGGTGTAATGTCATTTAGGAGTCGTCCGCCAAGATCCATCACCTCAATACGGTTCAACTTTGTATCATCCCAACTAATTTGACCGGTCGTTGGGTTCGGATACACCTGCAAGGGTGTTAATTTTTCTTCTTCTGGAGTTGCTGTGACAACTTGTGAGAGTTCCCCACCCATTACAGGCCGAAGCATAACAGCACCGCGCAACGAAAGCGCAGGTGACGACAGGTTGGCATCCCACTGGGCACCCGGTGCCGCCCGGTAGAAAATTTGATTTCCGAACGGACTATTCTTATCTAATCCAATCCGCACCAACGAATTAGCTTCATTACTGATCTGCTGCCAACCCACGAAAATGGTATCTTTTACGGCTAATCCTTTGTCAAAATTGAACATCACGAAGCTATTCCGGCTCGGTGCATTCTGAATCGGGAAGCCTCGCGTCACTAATTCTTTACCCGGTTTACCATTGCTGTTGGCATACACCGTTATAATCAGTCGTTGGCCTGTCTGATCAACCCCAAAGGGCACCAAAGAGGCCATCACGCCCGTCATGACATCTTCTTTATTCAGGATAAACCGTACGGCGACTCGCTCCAAACGGCCAATCTGGATGGCATATTCCGCGGTTCCATCGTCGTAAGCATAGTAATTATCCAATACCGTTGTGGTTGAAATGGTATCGTTCCGGCGGAGGTTGACGGTCGGAATAGAGGGGTTCTGGTCGTCGGTCGTCAGGAAGTCGAACGTATGTTTCAACACGACTCGTTTGGCTCCCGTTGCGCCGGTGACGGGTGTCAGGCGGACGCTTTTCCGTTGCGAAGCTAGCGAGGGCACCAAATCGGGACTTGCCTGCTGAAAAGTCTGAATGACCCGGCCAGTTACCAGATCCGTATTAGTGAATTTGTAGGAAGTAAAGTTGAAGTTATTGAACTGATTGGTAATGTCCGTGCTGAGCGAATCAGCTGTTTCTGCCGTCGGGTTTACCAGATATTGCGACAGCGGCATAGCCATGTAGCGTCTCAAGAATGAAGGACCAATTGCTTGTCGCGTGGTGATGTCCTTGATATACTGGTCGGTGTTGGAACGGCCTCGGTTCAGAAATAAATAATCGACATTCCAGTTGTCATAGGGTCCAGACTGCCGCCCAAACGTACGAAACCGAAACTGAAAGGCCGCGTGCAGAAAACGAGCATCACGCACGGCCACAAAAGCCTGCGGAAAGTTCAGGTTGGGCTTTCCACCCACTTGAAACCAAACCATTTCCCAGCGACCCGTGCTACTCAAAAACTCTAGCTTAAGCGAATCAGCAGGTATTGTTGCATCGACTCCAGACTCTGGCAACTCACCCAGACCCTGAATTTGCCAATAGAAACTTAAATAGACCGAGTCACGAGCCACCAAACCTCCCAGGTTGATTGGTTGCGACGTCAGAGTATCGGTATAACCCTGAGTCATTACATTATCGAGAACGTAGGGTTGCCCATTGGCCCGCAGGCCATCGAACGTTGCCACGTTTACCGATGGGTGGTTAATGGGCATGGTGTTGTTGATGTACACCCCGCTACCCGGCACCCATAAGCGACTATCGGGCCGCCCGTTGATTGCCGTTGAAAAATCATCGAAATAGGGCAGCGCTAGGGCGCCACCTGTCTGGGCAAATACCCCTGATTGGGTGAGTAACAACACCAACAGGCAAGCAAAGCTACCAGTAATCGTTTTTATCATATAATGTATATCACCAGAACCTTATACACGTAAGCGTATTATACGACTCTGAGTGAGAATTATCGCTACAAATTATCATCCTGTTCAATGGGGCCAACCACCCATAAATCGACGGTTTCGCCCACCCTGATACGCTCACCCCGGTTGGCTTCGGGCCGTTGCCGCACTACGGTACCGACTTCTTTTTCAGGATCATCGACGGAAATAATCGTGCCAATTTGCAGGTCGGAACCACGGATTAGCGTTTTGGCTTCATCAAGCGGCATACCAACAACGTCGGGGAGCGCAAAAATCGTATTGCCCAGGCCATCACCAATATGCAGGTCAATTTTAGACCCTTTGGGTACGGGAGTACCGGGGGCAATCTCGCGACCATTGAGGAATTGTTTCAGCACCGAGTTCTTGGCAATATCCGGCACATACGTCTTTTGCCCAACTTCCAAGCCGATCGAGCGAAGCGATAACTCTGCACTTCGGAAAGTCAGGTCTGTCAGCTTAGGCATCGGAATAGACGGGGCAGTCCGCTTGGTAAGGGTAATGTATATTTTACGACCTTCCTTTACTTTCGCACCTGCACGGGGGTACTGTCCCTGCACCGTAAGAGGTTCGGCACCGGCTACAAATGTGCAATCGCTCACTTCGTAGCGCAGGTCACGATCTTCGAGGTATGATTCGAGTTCATCGAGGCTCATCCGCGACAGGTCAGGAACAGTGATCGCCTGTCCGTGGTTGGTGGAATAAGGCAAGTACAGAAAAAAGAAACCCAGAAACAGGGTAAGTCCGAGGGCAACGATAATGCCAATATGAATCAGCAGGTCTGTTTTGTTACGGGTGCTGATTTTAGCCATTCAGTAGGTGGTTTGTGGCAAAACGCCATTATCCACAAAATTAGTGTAATACAGTAGCTCAACGGTAGCCCGCCAGCATTTTTTTGATATACTTCCCAACAATATCAAATTCCAGATTCACAACATCGCCCGCCTTCAGATCACTGAAAGTTGTGTGCTCGTACGTGTAAGGGATAATTGTTACGCGAAACGTATTGTCGGTCGAGTTAAACACGGTTAGGCTGACACCATTGATGCAAATCGATCCCTTTTCAACAGTAACATTTCCGTGTTCGGCCATGTCGCCGTGCGACGGACCGTACTCAAAATCATATAACCAGCTTCCGTCCAGATCCTGCACGTTCGTACAGAGTCCAGTCTGGTCGACGTGCCCCTGTACAATGTGCCCGTCGAAGCGACCGGTAGCGGGCATGCACCGCTCCAGATTCACCCGGTGTCCTACCTGCACATGACCCAGATTGGTTTTTTTCAGTGTTTCGTCGACAGCGGTTACGGTATAACCATCACCCGACACGCTCGTAACGGTCAGGCAAACACCGTTGTGGCTCACGCTCTGATCAACTTTCAGCTCATTTGCCAACGACGACTCGATTGTAAATGTCAAGTTGGTGCCTTCAGCCTGTATGGCGGCTACCCGGCCGGTGGTTTCAACAATTCCAGTAAACATTTTCAGGAGGTTGGATATTGGGCACAAGTTACTACCCAACATTATTTTCTTAAGACTACAAACAGTGAACTCCCAAAAGGGGTTCGTGACAGAACGTTTCCCTCCGTTTTGACAATGGTATAAAACAGATTATTTAACCAGCTGGGGGGCAAATACACGTCGGAGTGGGGTTGATCGGTGGATTGCCAGCCAAGGCGAAGCTGCAAATTTTGCCATTGCCGAATGGCCAGAATCAAGGGGGATAACAAAAAGCTCCAATAGGTAGAATGCCGAATCTGAAGGCCTGTTCCAGGTAAGAGTTTCTCAATATCGGCCAGCACAAACCGGCGGGTGCTGCCCACGGCTAAATCGTGCGAGCCCTTGAAAACTGCAAACGCGTTGTTGTTGGTGATATGCAGTCCACCAGGTTTCACCCGCCGACCAAGTTCACTAATAAGTCGGCTTAGCTGCTCATCATTGAAATAACAAAACACGTCGTCGCAAACCACCACATCGAAAGCTTCATAAGTTGTATTTGGTTGCCAATCTGTTAGGTTCAGCAAGTTGAGCTGGGAGACGTTCAGGCCACGCTCATGGCAAAAAGCTACGGCATCCTCTGACCCATCGAGTCCCTCAGTATTGGTGTAGCCACGTTCGCGGAGGTAACTCAATAAGCCTCCCGTTCCGCACCCGGCATCTAGCAGTCGAATGTCCATACGGTTTCCAAACTGTTTCTGCATGGCGGCCAACACACGCTCATGCAAAATTCGATACCACCACAGTTGTTGTTCCACCCGGAACATTTTTTCGTACTCCGCTTTTTTGTCGAACATAGGGGATTAGGGCAGGTTCAGACGTCTCTTTGTTTCAATACATATGCTTTTTGCCCACTTTGGGTCAAGAACATTTTACCAATATATTCACTCAGTACCGCCAGAAACAGCATCTGCAAACCCGCCAATACTAACACGACCCACACCACAATTGCCCAACCCGCTACCGAAAACCAACCCAGCAACGAGCCAGCGAGCAGCACGAGGCCCAGTACAACACTTCCCCCAAACAGCCCCAACCCTAAGCCCGCAAACAGACGAAGGGGTAAGGTTGAATAGCCGAACAGCACATTCAGAAAGAGTGAAACCAGCTTACTCACGGTGTAATTCGATCCACCCGATTGCCGGGGATGGTGCGGTACCTCCACACTTGTCACACTGCGCGTAACCCGGAAAATGAGCGCGTCGATGTAAGGAAATGGTCCCTGATAACCCACAATTTCGTTGATTACAGGCCGGTTTATGAGCTTAAAACTGGAGAGGTAAAGCGACTTTGGTTTATCCAGCAAATAGGTGGTGAGGTAATTAAGCAGGCTGCTTCCCGCATTTCTAAACCAGGCATGTTTCTTTTCTGCATACCGGCTATACACCACGTCAAACCGCCCCGACTGTGCTGTTTCCAGCAGTGTCAGAATGGCTTCGGGTGGGTTCTGAAAGTCGTCGTCGATAATCACAACATACTCTCCTGATGTGTGCGTTAATCCGCACAAGACCGCATTGAACTCGCCAAAATTTCGGCGAAGCGACAAGCCCTGCACATTAGCGTACCGATCGGCCAGCCTATACACTACCTCCTCCGAACGGTCGCGACTACCATCGTTCACTAAAACCACTTCAAAGTCAACATGCCGCAAACAGTCCTGTAGTTTTAACAAGAGTGGTTCCAGCGTTTCCTGGCTGTTGTAAACGGGTATGACAACGGATAAGGTCATGGCAGAATAGCGAAAGAATGAAAGAGTGAAAGAGTGTGATTCACTCTTTCACTCTTTCATTCTTTCGCTATTTATTGTCTGAATAATATACTCCACTTCAGAATCAGTCAGAACCGGATTGAGTGGCAAACTAACCACCTCACGGTGCAGCTGTTCAGCAATTGGCAATGCAAGGTGAGCAAATTGGCTATAAGCCTTCTGCTGATGAGGTGGAATCGGGTAATGTACATCCGTTTGAATACCTTTCTGTAGCATGTACTCCCTAAACGCGTCGCGCCGAGGGTGCCTTACCACGAACAAGTGCCAACAGTCAGCGTCGATTTGGTCAGCGGATGGAAGCGTCAGTTCAGGATGCCGAATTTCATTGAGATAACGCCGGGCAATGGCGCGTCGGCGAGCATTATCAGGGTCCAAATGAGGCAATTTTGCCGATAAAATTGCTGCCTGTATTTCGTCTAAACGGCTATTATGACCCGGTAGGTCGTTTACGTACTTTTTACCAGAGCCATAGTTGCGCCAGTAACGAAGCTGGTCTGCCAACGCATCGTCGTTGGTTGTGATGGCCCCTGCATCACCAAGAGCGCCAAGATTTTTTGTCGGATAAAAACTAAATCCGGCAGCATGACCGAGATTTCCGGCTCGTTTGCCTTTGTATTCAGCACCATGTGCCTGTGCAGCATCTTCTAATATTTTAAGGCCATATCTTGCTGCAACCGCATTGATTGGCTCCATATCGCAGCACCGACCGTACAAATGAACGGGCAAAATAGCCTTTGTTCGGGAGGTAATTGCCGCTTCGAGCCGAGCCGGATCAAGGTTATAAGTCGCGGGGTCGGGTTCAACCAGAACCGGTGTAAGTCCGGCTTGTGTGATAGCCAAGACCGACGCAATGTAGGCGTTGGAGGCAACGATCACTTCGCTGTTGGCAGGAAAATTCCAGGCTTTGAGTGTTAACGTAAGCGCTTCGAGCCCGTTGGCAACTCCAACACAATGCCGTGTGCCTACGTAAGCCGCAAAAGCCTTCTCAAACGCAGCCCCTTCCTGACCAAGAATATACCAGCCGGACAGGGTAACGCGGGATGTGACAGAGAGTAAAGTTTCGCGATAGCGGTCGTTCAGAAGTTTTAGATCGAGAAAGGGAATCATGCCAACGCTGAGGCAAAGCGCGAATTAGGGTACGGTTCTGAAATGTAATCGGCCTTATCGTACGGTTCATTAGCAACTACCAACAAGATAGCATCTTCCGTAAAGTTGTCCATAACGTGCCAATCCTGCGGTTCCAGCACTAAACACTGGTCAGGGGTATCCAGGTGGTAGAAAGTTTCTTCGTACCCATTGTTCACATAAATTCGGCAACTACCCGCCAGGCAAATTAATGCACCCCATGTTTTTACGTGACGATGCCCGGCCCGCGCCGACCCATTAGCTCCGTATATATAGAACACGCGCTGGATAGTCCCCGGGATCACTTTCTCAAAGATCGTCAGGTTTCCTTTCTCCGAAGAAAACGTTTTCAGTTGATGAATTTCTGCCATTGAAATGGGTTGTAAAGGACTTGTATCATGCTCTCTGGACAAATTTATCAGATATTTGTCTAGCTTTTGAAGTCCCAATCTACTATTAATATTTCGGTAATGAAACCCAGCAAACTTCTCTTAATAAGCTTTTTAGGCCTTTTACTAATCATTTTGTACTTCGTATTATCATCAGAATCTACTAATAGCGACCTTAAAAGTACCAAAAGCAACAAGTCTGACGACTTATACAAGGAAAATTTGGTTACTCAACGCAAGAAAAAGGATGTCTTTTTCCGAACCAGCCCTGATTCTCCTCTCGAAGATAAAAAGGCCTTTGCCGGACTTTCCTATTTCCCGGTCTCTTCTGACTATCAACTGGTCGCCCGGCTGGAACCCTTTGCCGATAAAACCCAGAAACTGGTCATTGCCCTGTCCGATGGGTCAGAGGAAGTCTACGAAAAATACGGCCATGCTGTCTTCAAATTACAAGACGAAATCTGTCGGTTATTAATTCTAAAGCACGACAACGTCTATTCAATACTTTTTAAAGATAAAACGTCTGGGAAAAGTACATATGGAGGTGGGCGATACATCGATTTAGAAGAAAGTGCGTTCGGCAGTAATGAAGTGGAGCTTGACTTCAACACGGCTTATAATCCCTATTGTGTGTATAACCACAACTACGCCTGTCCGCTCCCCCCTGCCGAAAACACCCTGCCTGTTTCCGTGGAAGCGGGCGAAAAATTGAACCAGGATTTGTAAGATTTTTGTTCAGACTTCTCTTTCCTACCTTTGCATTTTGCCTGAAATAGCACATGACAGTTTCGTATAAATGGTTGCAGCAGTTTATTGAACTGACTGAAGACCCCGAACAAGTGGGCCAAATGCTCACCAGCACGGGTCTGGAAGTGGAAGGAATCGAACGAATTGAAGCCGTTAAAGGCGGGTTGGAAGGTGTAGTTATTGGCACTGTTCTGACCTGTGAGCACCATCCCGATGCCGATAAATTAAGCCTCACTACTGTTGATGTCGGCGCCGAACAGCCACTTAACATTGTGTGTGGTGCTCCCAATGTGGCTGCCGGTCAGCGGGTTGTTGTAGCCCTTGTTGGGGCGACGCTTTACCCAAGCACAGGGGAAGCCTTTACCATTAAAAAAGCTAAAATACGAGGAGCAGCGTCTGAGGGTATGATTTGCGCCGAAGACGAAATTGGCCTTGGACACTCGCATGCGGGCATTATGGTGCTCACAACCGACGCACCCAACGGTACACCAGCCGCTCAGTTCTTCAAACTCGAACCCGATTACCAGATCGAGATTGGCCTCACCCCTAACCGCATCGATGCAGCTTCACACTGGGGCGTTGCCCGCGATCTGTATGCCCTAACGGGTCGGCCCATCACGCTGCCGTCTGTTGATGCATTTACTGTCGACAATACGGATCTGACCCTTGATGTAAGCGTAGAGGCTACCGAAGCTTGCCCTCGTTACACCGGCTTGACAATCAGTGGTTTGACGGTTAAGGAATCGCCCGATTGGCTGAAACAACGACTGCTGAGCATTGGTCTCACCCCTATCAACAACGTGGTAGATGTGACTAATTTCGTTTGCCACGATCTGGGTCAACCGCTACACGCATTCGATGCCGACCAAATTGAGGGCAATAAAGTCATTGTAAAAACTCTGCCGGAAGGTACCCCATTTATAACTCTCGATGGCGTTGAGCGTAAACTCAAAGCCACCGACCTGATGATCTGCAATGGCAACACCGACCCTGCTACGGCGGGTATGTGTATTGCTGGCGTTTTCGGGGGTAAAAAGTCGGGCGTGAGCGAGCAAACAACGCGGATCTTCCTGGAATCCGCCCACTTTGGTGCTGCTTCTGTTCGGCAAACGGTGCAACACCATGAACTTCGTACAGATGCCTCGTTCCGGTTCGAGCGCGGCACCGATCCAAACCTTCCCGTGTATGCACTCAAGCGGGCGGCCTTGCTGATCCAAGAAGTAGCTGGGGGAGTTATTACTTCCGATGTTGTGGACATTTACCCCACGCCCGTTTCTGATTTTCGGGTGCCGGTTCGTTACCGCAACATCGACCGCCTGATTGGTATCCGAATCGACCGCGACGAAATTACCCGGATTCTGAACGCGCTTGATATTCAGTTGGACGAGGTAAACACAACGGGCGATAATGCTGGTTTCATTGCTGTTGTTCCACCATACCGGGTCGATGTAACTCGTGAAGCCGACGTGATCGAAGAAATTCTACGGATATATGGTGTTGATAATGTACCCTTATCAGCCACACTTCGGGCCGATTCGCTGTCAGAGTTCCCAACGGTCGACGTTAACCAGTTACAGGGGCGAATTGGGCAACTGCTAGCCGGTAATGGGTTCTTCGAAATCATGTCGCTCTCGCTAACGCGGCCCGCGTATCACGAAGCGATCCGGTCGGCCTTACCCGGAGCCGATGTAACGTTGCTCAACCCACTAAGCGATGAGTTATCAGTGATGCGGCAAACCCTGTTGTTTTCGGCGCTAGAAGCATTGGTATATAACCTGAATCGTCGGCAGAAAGACCTCAAGTTTTTCGAGTTCGGTAAGGTATATCACCAAAAAGAAGCGGTTGAGGGTGGAGCAGGTCGCAAATACGTAGAAACCATGCGCATGAGCCTGGCGATGGTGGGTAATCAACAAGGCGAAACCTGGCAGCAAAAAGCCCAGCCCGTAGCGTTCCATGATTTGGCAGCCGCCGTACAGCGTGTGCTGAGTAGTCTTCGCGTGCGCTCGTTCGAAACGCAACCAACGGACTCACCCCTGTTTCAGTATGGCCTAACGTATGTGGTCAACAAAAAGCCGATTGTTAGTCTGGGACTTGTGAACCCCAAACTGGCCAAACTGGCCGACGTAAAACAGCCGGTATTCTACGCCGACTTCGACTGGCAGGCCCTCATGAAGCAGTACAGTGGTAAGGCCAAATACGAGGAAGTTCCGCGCTTCCCCGATGTTCGGCGCGACTTGTCACTGGTTCTGGATAAAGCTACCTCTTTTGATCAAATCAGTAAGCTAGCCCATCAAACGGAACGCAAGTTGCTCCGCACGGTGCAGGTATTTGATGTATACGAGGGAGAAAACCTTGGCACAGGGAAAAAATCGTATTCGGTTAGTTTTACCCTGCAAGACTCCACCCAAACCCTCAACGACACCGTGATCGACAAAACCATGCAGCGACTCATGAGTGCCTTTGAACGGGAGTTGGGGGCAGTAATCAGAAAATGATAACTGAATCGCAACTGGTCGCCGTTTTCACGAAGCTGGAGCATAGAATTGCTCAGCTTCAGGCACACGCTGACGAACTCAGTGGAGCGGTGAAGCAGTTTGAAACGGAGAAAGTTGCGTTGCAGAATGTGATTCAGGAACAGCGCGATAGAATAAAAGAGTTACAAAAAAAACCGGTTAGTCAGAAGGAAGCCTTTACAATACCGACAAAAAATAGTATCATTGTCAAGGATAATCTGGCTGATGCAGCCGACAACACCGAACTAAAGCAAAAACTCGACGAGTACATTCGGGAAATTGAGCAGTTAATTGCTCACTTGAGTACTTTGTCATAAACCAGAAAAGACACTAACCAGCGACTTGTTGCCTGCGCCACGATGCGGGCTTTCACTGGTAGGTGTCCCTCGAAGCGATGGAAGACCGTTTGTCTATCAGCATTAAAGTTGCCGACAGAGAGCTGAAGTTGAAATCGCGACCTGAAGAGGAGTATTTCATCCGTCAGGCAGGGGCCATTATTGCGGAGCGAATTGACTATTATCGCAGTATTGGCGTGCATGATACCCAGGATATTCTGAGCATGATTGCGCTCGACAGCCTTGTTGCCCGCTTAAAGGGCGACGAGCAGGTACAACGAATGCAACGCATGGTATTTGACAAGATTACTCAGTTGGACCAGTCAATTTCACTGAATCTAACTCCCTGATGGCGTGAGAATTGCAGCGAAACAATACGAGAACTCCTTTACCTATTTAACCTTTTAGTACCTACTCGTTTATCTGACTCGCTCTTGTTCGGCAGTGGCTGTATCGTCCCGGTTGATGGTTTATTTTCAACCTTAACGATATATAGATCGTATGGACAATTCATTTTGGCTGATGCTCTTAACCGACATAATCGCGGTGGGCATTGGCATTTTTGTAGGCCGTAAATTACTGAACAGAGAAAACGGTAAACGCGCTGTAGAAGCCCAAACGAGGGCTGAGGAAATTCTGAAGACAGCGGAAATACAAGCGGAGTCGATCAAGAAAGATCGGATGCTGGAAGCCAAAGAGAAGTTTCTGAAATTGAAGACGGAGTTTGAAGATGATGCCAATAAAAAGCGGCAGATCCTGAGTCAGAACGAAACGAAACTCCGGCAGCGCGAGGGTGAAATTAACCAGATGCAGCAAACGGCTAAGCGCCGGGAAGGCGAACTGGACCAACTCAAAGCTACTCTCGATCAGCAAAAAAATAGCGTTGAACAGCAGCGTGTCAACTTGAACCAGCAACTCGAAACGGCCAAAAAGAAGCAGGACGAAGCCGAGAAAATGCTGAGTGAACAGGTGGAACAATTAGAGAAAATTGCCAATCTCACCGCCGAACAAGCCCGCGAACAACTCATCAACACCCTCAAGGCAGAGGCTGAATCGCGCGCATCGAGCTACATCAAAAACATTGTTGAGGAAGCCAAATTAACCGCTACCAAAGAAGCGAAAAAGGTGGTGATTGAAACGATTCAACGTACCGCTACCGAACACGCTATTGAGAATTGCGTATCGGTATTCAACATCGAATCTGACGACATCAAGGGTAAAGTGATTGGCCGCGAAGGACGCAACATCCGCGCTCTGGAAGCCGCTACAGGTGTCGAAATAATTGTGGACGACACACCGGAAGCCATCATCATTTCGGGTTTTGACCCGGTTCGGCGTGAAATTGCCCGACTATCGTTGCACCGGCTTGTGCAGGATGGTCGTATTCACCCGGCCCGGATCGAAGAAATTGTAGCCAAGACCCGCAAGAATATCGAGGACGAGATCATCGAAATCGGCGAACGGACAGTGATCGACCTAGGCATTCACGGCCTGCACCCCGAACTAATCAAGATGGTTGGTCGGATGCGTTTCCGCTCGTCATACGGCCAGAACCTGTTACAACACTCCCGCGAAGTAGCCAAGTTATGCGCCACGATGGCTGCTGAACTGGGGCTGAATGCCAAGTTGGCTAAGCGGGCAGGTCTGCTCCACGACATTGGTAAAGTGTGGCCCGAAGAGGCTGAACTCCCCCACGCCATTTTGGGCATGGAGCTGGCCAAGAAATACAAAGAGAACGCCGAAATCTGTAACGCTATCGGTGCTCACCACGACGAGATCGAGATGACCAGCATGTTGTCGCCGATTATTCAGGTGTGCGATGCCATTTCGGGTTCGCGTCCTGGTGCCCGGCGCGAAATGATGGAGTCTTACATCAAGCGTTTGAAAGAGTTAGAAGAATTAGCCACAAACTTCCCTGGCGTGCAGAAATGTTATGCTATTCAGGCGGGCCGTGAGTTGCGCGTAATGGTCGATGCTGACCGCATCACTGATGAAAAAGCAGGGACGCTATCCTACGATATTTCACAGAAGATCGAGAAAGAAATGCAGTATCCAGGTCAAATTAAGGTGACGGTTATCCGGGAAATGCGGGCAGTCGCCTACGCGAAGTAAAACACAATGGATAATGTATAACGAGTACTGGATGGAGCCGTAAGCCTCTCTGGTTCAGATCCGTTATACATTATCCATTTTTACAGTATACATTGCTGTCATGGATTTCTTCAATACACTCCTTCTCCTCCTTGTTGGCAGTGGTGCCGGGTATGCTATTGCCAATTCGATGCGCGCCAAAAACGACTCCCCCGATGTTCGGCGCGAGTCGATTTTGCTTTTGGAGAAAATCGAGAAGGTATTCAAGGTAGTTATGGCCGAAGGGTATTTCTCGGAGATCTATAACTACCAAGATCAGAAGACCTATCTGTACGTGTTGCCCGATCCTAAGAAAGCCATGATCATCGTTAAATCGAAAGTTTTGGTCGGGTTCGATTTTCAGAAGGTGCGTTTCCGCCAGCCCGATCCCGATCAGAAAACCTTGGTTATCGACGCTTTTCCAGACCCGGAGGTGTTATCAATTGATACCGACTACAAGTTCTATGATATTCAATCGGGCTTTCTGAATCAGTTCAATAGTGAAGACTACACCAAGATTCTGGACGACGCCAAGCAAGCCATGCAGACCCGCGCCATGCAGAGCGATTTGCCTCGCATTGCCAACAATCAGATTCAGTATATGATCTATCAGTTAGCTGGCGCCATGGGCTGGGAATTACAATTGGCTCCCGACGAACAGTTCAAGATTGAAGCTCTGAAAATGCGTTACGACGACCTAGATGCTAATCCCAAAACGCTAGGACCAGGAGAGTGAAAGTTCACTAGTTAACGAACTTTCTGCTTACTGAATAATGCTTCAATTCTGAACGTTATAAGGGTATGAAACACCTATTTACGCTTGCTGTTCTTCTCCTTTTCACTGGTCACGCGGCCATTGCCCAGTCAACTGATGGCATCGACGCCTGTCAGACTACTAAGGTTCGGTATTTTGGCAAGTTATTTAATGATGCACGAGCCCGACAGGCATCGGTTGCCAGTTATCAGTCGGGCCTGGCATATCCCGGAGACGCCACCATCGACGTTACGTATTACGGCCTTGACCTTCGGTTGACCCATACACCCGCTTACCTGAACGGAGCCGCAACAATTACGTTTAAAGCTACCTCAGCCGCACTTAGTCGGTTTTTTCTGGATGCTCAACCCCAATTAAAAATTGATTCGGTGAAGGTTGGTCGCGGAGGCACGGGGCCAACGATGATGTTTACGCGGGAAACAAATCGGGTGCAAATCAATCTGCCCCAGCCACTTCCGCTAGGCCAGGCCTTAACCGTGACGGTGTTTTACCAGGGTAACCCAGCCAGCCTAAACGGGTTTGGCAGCTTTGCGTTTGCTACCCATGGGCCTACTAATGCCCCCGTAATCTGGAGTTTGAGCGAACCCTACGGAGCCAGCGACTGGTTTCCAAGCAAAGACACTCCCGCTGACAAGGCCGACTCTTCGGCTGTCAACATCACCGCTGACAAGCAATTTGTGTCGGTATCGAATGGGCGGTTAATCGGCACTACCGACAATCCTGATGGAACCCGCACCTACCGTTGGCGCAACAGTTACCCTATTGCCCAGTACTTGATTTCGCTGGCGATGACTAACTACGAGCAGTATGATACGCCCTTTACCTACGGTGGTCAAACGATGCCCGTAAACCACTTTATTTACCCCGAAACACTGCCGGGTATACGCTCTAATCTCGACCAAACACCTGATATGCTGCGGCTTTTCTCTGACTTATTTGGTCCGTATCCATTTTTTCGGGAGAAGTACGGCCATGCGCAGTTTGGCTGGGGGGGAGGCATGGAGCATCAGACTGTTTCATCAATGGGTGCTTGGAGTACAAGCATCATTGCCCACGAGTTGACACACCAGTGGTTTGGGGATAAAATCACATGCCGAGATTGGCAAAACATCTGGCTCAACGAAGGGTTTGCGTCTTACGGAGAGGCTTTGTACGCAGGAGCAACCTCGGGCTCAGGGGCCTATGCGACCACGATGAACACCTTCATGACCAGAGCGCGTAGTGCTAGTGGTACCCTTTATGTGCAGGATATTAGTAATGTAGATAACATTTTTAACAGTAATCGGACTTACGCAAAAGGGGCTTCTGTCTTGCATATGCTGCGCGGTGTAGTGGGCGATAATGCCTTTTTCCGGGCAATGAAAGCCTATGTAGCTGCTCCCACCCTTGCTTATGGAACGGCTGTAACGGAAGATTTCCAGAAAGTTGTGGAGGAGGTTGCGGGCCAGAAGTTAGACTATTTCTTCAAGGAGTGGGTCTATGGCGAAAGCTTTCCAACCTATCGAGTAAGCTGGCAGGACAATTCCTCCGTTTCCAAACCAGGAGTTCAGGTACGTTTGCAACAGACCGTAAAAACAACAACGCCTGCTTCGTTTATCATGCCCGTGCAAATGCTGGTGCAATCGGCAAAGGG
Organism: Flavobacterium sp. SUN052; assembly: GCF_028867935.1. GTDB lineage: Bacteria > Bacteroidota > Bacteroidia > Flavobacteriales > Flavobacteriaceae > Flavobacterium. The sequence goes on along the minus strand of NZ_JAPQNS010000009.1, from coordinate 364,210 downwards.
CGACACGCTGGTAACGGTGTTTAACGATCAGGCTGACCAAACATTTACACTGCCTGCTAAGGGACAGCCAACAGGCATCATCATTGACCCTAACAATCTGATTCTAAAAACGGTCGGCTCCACAACAATGGTCGTTACAGCAATTGAGGAACCCCCTACGAACTCGCTGACTGTATTTCCCAACCCCGTTTCTGACAACCTGACTATACGGTTTTCGTCGCCAAAACCAGGTTTAGCTAACCTACGTCTGGTTAACACACTGGGGCAAATTTTTATTCAACAGAATGCCATTCCTGTAAAAGTAGGCGAGCAAACCATAAGTATGCCACTCAACGGAACTCCGCCGGGCCGGTATGTTCTGGCTTTAGAAGCTCCCGGAGGCCGACAATCAGTAGGAGTACTGGTTAAATAATAATCTGTGGGCAGCAAAACAATAATGGTTTGCTGCCCGTAGCTTATTATTAACTGTTCTTCTCCTGCAATCCCTCTACCCCTTCAAATACAGGGGCATAATCATCTGAAAGAGTCAGGATAAGCTTGTTAATTTCTCCCGCAGTAATCATCTGACCAAGCAGTTGCATAAACTGATGCGTATTTTGTTTACTCTGTTCTTCGTCGACACCAGCAAGGTCGGCCACGCGCTCATAGAACTCGTTCAATTTGAACCGCTGTCCCTGATCACGGTCTTCAGGACCAATCTCCTTTATTATATCGGCCAGGGGTGCTGGCAGCTGAGCGGCCAGGTTATCGGATGCGTTTCCTGCCATGTGGTCGGTTAACGTGTGCAAAAAAGCCCGACTGATATTCATGACCTCATCTTGGGTTTGCACGCCTAGTGCATCTTTAGCTGCGTGCAAAAATTCGTTGTACTGCATAACGTTGATCAGGTTGATTTACTAAAAGTAAACCAGCTAAAGAGTCGTAGGTTTTATAAACTTACTAGTCCACTAATTCCGCATTATTGCTTTCTATATGAAACACAAAAAAGCCAGCCCTTTTTAGGTAGCTGGCTTGTAATCATTTACCTGAGTTAGCAAGTAATTAGCTTGCCTGCTTGGTAACCTGAATATTCATCACAAGCCGGACATCATCACTAACGACTACACCACCTGCTTCAGTAACACCGTCCCATACCAGGCCAAACTCCTTACGCTTCAGGGTGCCAGCCAGCTCGAAACCAGCTTTAGTCTGTCCGTAAAAGTCAACCATCTGGCCGCCATATTCTGCTTTCAGCGTTACAGGTTTAGTTACTCCATGCATGGTTAGATTACCGGCAAGGTCAAAAGTATCGTCGCCGGTTTTTTTCATGCTCGTTGACTCAAACGTGAGTTTGGGAAACTGCTCTACATCGAAAAAATCAGCTGACTTAAGGTGTCCATCGCGTTGCTCGTTGCCCGTGCTGATGCTGGCAACGTCGGCCGAGAACTGAATTTTTGCATCTTCGAAATCGTCGCCTGCCATTTCGAGATGACCTTCGTATTGGCTGAACAGGCCAGTTACGGTGGACACCATCAGGTGTTTTACTTTGAACTGAACTTCTGAGTGAGATGGATCAATCACCCATTTTGTTGTTGTTTGCGTTTCCATTAGAGTAAACAGTTAAGAATCGTGTAATAACATTTGATGTATATACATTCAATTTCTTCAATTGGTTTCCTCGAAGGAATTATTTTTTCAGAAAACTAAACAAATCACTTAACGTCCTAAAAATGATTGCTAAAGGGGAAAGTTTAATTAGTCCCATCACTTAATTCCGTATTTTAGCTACTAAATTTCCTTTTAACATGATTCGACAAACTTCCTTCAGGGCTGCTTTGGCTCTAACCTATACGTCTGTGCTGACGCTGTTGTCGGCCAGTGGGGCGTATTCTCAAACCAAACTGGTTCAGAAAGTGACCCGCACCGGGAGCGAACTGGTTATTCCCTTTGAGAAATACGTATTACCCAACGGTTTAACAGTTGTAGTTCACGAAGACCATTCCGATCCTATCGTTCACGTTGATGTAACGTATCACGTTGGATCGGCCCGTGAAGAAATTGGAAAGTCGGGGTTTGCCCACTTTTTTGAGCACATGATGTTCCAGGGTTCCGACCACGTAGCCGACGATGAGCATTTTAAGATCGTAACCGAATCGGGTGGTACCCTCAACGGCTCTACCAACCGCGACCGTACCAATTATTACGAAACGCTACCCAGCAACCAGTTGGAGCGTGCCCTGTGGCTCGAAGCCGACCGGATGGGCTTTTTGCTGGATGCAGTTACCCAGAAGAAATTCGAGATTCAGCGGGCAACCGTTAAAAACGAACGCGGCCAAAACTACGATAACCGCCCCTACGGACTGGCCGGAGAAGTGATCTCAAAAAACCTTTTTCCGTATGGCCACCCCTATTCCTGGTTAACAATTGGCTATATCGAAGATCTGAATCGGGTTGATGTTAATGACCTGAAAAACTTTTTCCTCCGCTGGTATGGCCCAAATAACGCGGTGTTAACCGTTGGGGGCGACGTAACAGCCAAGCAGGTTGTAGCTCTTTCCGAAAAATATTTCGGTTCTATTCCACGTGGCCCTGAAGTAACAAAAACTCAGGTGCCTTCGCCCGTATTGGATAAAGATCGGTATGTCTCGTATGAAGACAACGTTCGGCTTCCTATGCTCCAGATGGTTTTTCCTACTGTACCAAATTTCCATCCCGATGAAGCGCCACTCGACGCACTAGCTGAAATTTTGGGCGGTGGCAAAAACTCACTGTTGTACAAAAACTTAGTCAAAAATCAGTTGGCGGTTCAGGCGGCAGCACAACACCCCTCATCAGAACTGGCGGGCCAATTTACCCTGATTGCTCTCCCCTATCCGGGCAAGCGCGTCGATAGCACCGAAATCATTATTCGCCGTACGCTGGCCGAGTTTGAAAGCCGGGGTGTAACCGATGATGACATTGCACAGTTCACCGCTACTCGCGAAGCCCAACTCATTGGCGGCCTCGCTAGCGTAGCGGGGAAAGTTTCTCAACTAGCTCAATTTCAGACCCTGTTAGGCGACCCTAATTACTTACCGCAAGAAGTAAAACGGTACAAAAGCGTAACCAAGGCCGATGTGATGCGGGTTTACAACAAGTACATTAAGGGTAAAAACGCCGTTGTACTGACCGTATATCCAAAAGGTAAACCCGAACTGGTAGCCAAACCTGACAACTACACGGTGTCGACCGCTAACTACAAGGCGCCTGATTACGGCTACAATGGTCTTGCGTACAAAAAGTCAACGGATTCGTTTGACCGTAGCAAAAAGCCAGGACCCGGTGCAAACCCTGTTCTGAAAGTACCGCCATTCTGGACAGACAAAATGACGAATGGTCTCAACGTAATTGGCACCCGCAATGACGAAATTCCGGAAGTAACCATGCTCTTCACCATCCGGGGCGGGCACTTACTATCAGCCAACGATCCGTCAAAAGCGGGTATTGCGCAACTGACGGCCAACCTGATGAACGAAGCCACCCAGCGTTATTCGAACGAAGAACTGAATACCAAACTGGAGAAACTGGGCAGTAGCATCAACGTACAGGCAACATCTGAAAATATCCAGGTTTCGGTGGAGTCACTGGTAAAGAATCTGGATTCGACACTCGCCTTAGTTGAGGAAAAACTATTCCGGCCCAAATTCGCTCAGGAAGACTTCGACCGGTTAAAAAAACAGCAGCTTGAACTCATTGGTAATCAAAGCACTCAGCCTGTAGTAATTGCCAACAAAGCGTACAACAAGTTGCTCTACGGTGCCGACAACATCCGGGCTATCCCAGTGAGTGGAACTGCCAAAACCGTTGAGGCTATTACGCTTGATGATGTGAAGGCATTTTACAGCAAAAACCTGTCACCATCGGTCACGAACTTGGTTATTGTAGGCGATGTAGATCAGAAAGCGGTGATGCCCAAATTAGCGTTCCTGAAGAATTGGGCCGCTAAACCTGTGCAGATTCCAACGATGCCTGCCAGCCGTAAAGTTGACAAGACCCGCATTTATCTGGTCGATAAAGAGCAGGCTGCCCAGTCAGAGATTCGGATTGGCTACCTCACCGACCTGCCTTACGATGCAACAGGCGATTATTACCGGGCAACGCTGGCTAACTACATGCTGGGTGGAGCGTTCAGCAGCCGCATCAACATGAACCTGCGCGAAGACAAAGGATATACCTACGGAGCTCGGTCGGGCTTTTCGAGTACGCGTACTCCAGGCCCCTTCACGGCTCAGGCAGGGGTAAAAGCAGCCGCTACGGATAGTTCGGTGGTTGAATTCGTGAAGGAAATTACGAAGTATGGAAAAACCGGAATCACCCAGGAAGAGCTGGACTTCGTAAAAAGCTCGCTGGGTCAAAGTGATGCCCTGCGGTACGAAACATCCCTACAAAAAGCGTTTTTCCTGGCCCGCATTATCGAGTACAACCTGCCTAATGACTATGTTGAGCAACAGGCCAAAATCCTGAAGAACATCACCAAAGCAGACATCGATGCGGTAGCAAAAAAACTGTTGCCCGTAAACAGCATGATCATTGCCGTTGTGGGTAATAAGCAATTAATTAAACCCGGTCTGGAACGCCTGGGTTACGAAGTGGTCGAACTTGACAAAGAAGGAAACCCGCTAGCCCTGGCCGGTACGACACCTGTCGAGGAATCCAAACCGACACCCGCTAAAGTTGGCGGTTCGCCTGTGAAGCGCAATGACTAGATAGAATTTCTTTGTGAACAAAAAGACCGGGCCACTAAAACAGCCCGGTCTTTTTGTTCGCGTAGAAGCCATTCGTTACACAGGATCGACTCCGGCCACCAAGGCAAAATCTTCCCAAAAAGAGGGGTACGATTTAGCGACAACACCGGGTTCTTCAATGATAACCGGGCGACGCATAGCAACGGGGGCAAAAGCCATTGCCATCCGATGATCGTCGTAGGTATGAATAGACGGCACGTCAGAAGTATTGGATTGGGGGACAGATCGAACTTCATAACGGGTGTTTGATTCTACTTCTACCAGTTCGGCACCTATTTTTTTGAGTTCGGTCTGGAGGGCCAACACGCGGTCGGTTTCTTTAATTTTCAGACTTTCGATACCTGTTAATGTATGCGAAATACCTTTCGTGGCGGCACACACCGCCACAGTTTGGGCCAGATCGGGGCAACCTGTGTAGTCCCAGTTGAGTGAGGCTTCGGCTGGAATTTTGGTTAACGTGACACCTTGTTCTGTAAATGTACTCTCGACTCCTAGCGGTCGCATGATGTCGGCAATAGCGCTGTCGCCCTGTAGCGACCGGCCTTTTAGCCCCAACACGTTCAATTCGCTGCCTTCCTCGGCCAGTGCCACCACACTATACCAATAACTGGCCCCCGACCAATCGGATTCTACAGTAAACGTTGTCGGAGTGTATGGTTGGGGAGCAACCGTTATTGTTTGCGCAGTCCAGTCGGTTTCGACATTGGCCCCGAAGTGGCGCATCTGCTCGATGGTCATTTCGATGTATGGCCGAGAGCCAACAGCACCCGTCAGTTCAATGGTCAGGCCAGCCGGTAAAGTAGGAGCAATCATCAGCAAAGCCGAAATATATTGACTGCTCACATCGCCCCGAATGGCGATTCGGTTGGCCCCCGCCGACGTAAAACCGTTGATACGAAGCGGTGGATAGCCCTCATTTTTCAGGTACGTAATATCCGCGCCAAGTGTGCGTAGCGCGTCAACTAGGAGTCCAATGGGTCGTTCGCACATGCGTGGCGTTCCGGTCAGAATTTTCTGCTGGCCAGTAGCTGCAAAATAAGCCGTCAGGAAACGCATTGTTGTACCGGCATCAAGCACGTCGGCCACTTCATCATCGGCCTTCAGCAGGCGAATCATGGTTTGGGTGTCGCGGGCAGATGCCAGGTTTTGCACCTTGCCCCGAAAGCCGGTAAGTGCGTCAATAATAAGGGCGCGGTTGCTTTCGCTTTTCGACGAGGCTAAGGGAATCGTGGCGCGAACGGGGCCATCAGGCGGAGTCAAGTGTACAGTAGTCAAGCTATGCAGGTTGTGATTCAGGCCACAAAGATAAGACGGTGCAGTTTGAAGAGTACAGAAGTGGGCAACTATGTCTTTTGAATCAACAGTGGAATTGATTGATTTTTGTCGGCTTCGGCCTTACTTTTCGTTTTTGTACTTCTATGCTTAAGACGATAAGCACTTTTGGGATTCTTAGTGTATGCTTGCTAACGCTGTCCTGTCAATCGCCAGAGCAGCAAAGCAAGACTTATCGGATTGGCTTCTCGCAGTGTACGGGTGCCGATGCCTGGCGTCGGGCCATGCTCAGTGATATGAAGCGGGAACTCTCGTTTCATCCTGCCTATTCGCTCCTTTATGAAGATGCCAGCAACAGTACTACCCGGCAAATCAGTCAGGTTCAATCGTTGGTAGATCGGGGCATTGACCTGCTCATTATTTCGCCTAATGAGAAAGAGCCTTTTACGAAAATCATTGAAGCGGTTTATAAGAAAGGGATTCCAATCATTTTACTGGATCGAAAGATTGATACCAAATTATACAACGCCTACATTGGGGGCGACAACGTAGCCATTGGCCGATTGGCGGGGGCATTCGTGAGTAATCATCTCAAAGGTCGTGGCCGTGTTGTGGAGATTTGGGGATTACCCAGTTCATCACCTGCTCAGGAACGGGATCGAGGTTTCCGAGAAGCCCTACAAAAATACCCCAACATTCAGATTACCAACCAGATAAATGGAAAATGGGAACGTGATACCGTACAGCGCGTTGTGGCTAATGAACTGAATGCCCTTAAAAATGCAGATTTGATCTTCGCCCACAACGACGTTATGGCTTTGGGAGCCTACACTGTGTTCAAAAAAAATAGGTTGCAGAATCAGGCGGATTTTGTAGGTATCGACGCGCTACCGGGCCCTTCGGCGGGTATGCAGGCCATTGCAAACGGCATTCTAAAGGCCAGCTTTCTATATCCTACCGGTGGCGAAGAAGCCATTAAAACGGCCACCCGGATTCTGGAAGGTAAGGCTGTTGAGCGGGAGCAAATCCTGAATTCAATCCAGGTAGATGCCACAAATATTCATGCCCTAAAAGCACAAAGCGATAAACTCCTAGCCCAGCAGGCTGACATCGAGCGGCAAAGCCAACGCATCGGCGACTTGTCCCGAACGTATATATCGCAACGTAATACGCTTTACCTAACCTTGACCGGCCTGTTAATCATGGTTTTGTTGGGTGGATGGGCGCTATACTTGTTTTACACAAAACAGGCTGCTTACCGGACTCTTGAACATCGGAATGAAGAAATACTCGTTCAGAAAGATCAGATTGAAGCCGTGTCGGCACAGGCGCGGTTGGCAACTGAAGAGAAATTGCGGTTTTATTCATATATCTCCCACGAATTCAACACCCCGCTAAGCCTGATTCTGACTCCAATCGAAGATTTATTGAGTCAAAAAAAAATAAGTCCATACGACTTGAGAAACAACCTATTACTGGTGCAAAAAAACGCCTACCGACTGTTGCGTTTGGTCGATCAGATGCTGGATCTGCGCAAGGCGGATGCCGGTAAGCAACGACTCAATACGGCTGAGCAAAATCTGGTCGCTTTTATTCAGGATATTGTTCAGGACTTCCGACCGAAGGCAGAGAAACAGGGCATTGATCTCCAGTTTTTACCAGCCAATACAACAGTCCCGGTCTGGTTCGATGCGGAGAAGCTGGATAAAGTAATTGTCAATTTACTGTCGAACGCATTTAAATACACCCCGAAATACGGGCTGATCCACGTGCGGCTCGATGTACTTGACAATCAGGTACGGATTCAGGTCGAAGACAATGGATCGGGCATGGACCCGGATGAACAGGCCCATGCCTTCGACTTGTTTTATAGCGGCTCCAAAGCGTTCAACCTATCGAAAGGTTTAGGGTTAGCCCTCTCGATGGAATTCATTCAACTGCATCGGGGCCAAATCAGCGTGAAGTCCGAGAAAGACAAGGGCACTGCGTTTACCATTTTGCTCCCCCTGGGCGACAGCCATCTGGCACCGATAGAAAAACGGGGCTCCCCCACCCGGCAACATACCGTAGTGGAGCTCGACGAGACTCTGTCGGAATCTAATCCTGTGACGCTGCCGGGCAAGCAAACGGGTACGATTCTGGTCGTCGAAGACAACGACGACCTACGTGCCTTTCTAACTACACGTCTACAGAGTGAGTTTGCGATTGTTGCCGAAGCCTCCGGTCAGAAAGCCTGGGAGCGAACGCTGGAAATCATCCCTGATCTGATTATCACGGACATAATGCTAGCCAGCGATTCTGCGCCCACGGCAGATATCATGAACGGCCTGCAACTTACCCAGCGCGTAAAAGCCGACCTTCGCACCTCGCACATCCCGGTGATTTTGCTGACTGCCAAAGGGCAAATGGATGAACGGATTGAAGGCGTTCGTGTTGGAGCCGATGCCTATATGACCAAGCCTTTCAACACGGCGTTCCTGCTCGAAACCCTGCGCACTACCTTGGCAAACCGTGAAAAATGGCAGCGCCGGTACGCATCGGATTTTCTATCGCAGTCGGACACCGGCAATCGGCAGGATAAAAAATTCCTGAACGAGTTGACCGCTCTGATCGAAAAAAATCTGTCGGATTCTACGTTCGGCGTTGAAAAACTGAGCCACGAAATGGGGCTTTCCCGCGTACAATTGTACCGAAAAGTACAGGCGCTGCTCGACATGAACGTGATGGATTATCTGACCGATATCCGGCTGAAACGAGCTAAACATCTGTTGCGCGAAACGACCAATCCAATGTCTGAAATTGCCGATGCAACCGGCTTTAGCACCCCGGCGTACTTTACTACCTTCTTCAAACAACATACCGGGAAGACGCCTTCTGAGTATCGCAAGTCATCAGTGAGTACTTAAGCATATTACTCAACTATAAAAAGCCTTAATAGCCTGCATCAAAACTGAAAATCAACGTAACATTATCAAAATCATATATTCAATAAACTTACACAATCGTCTATCGTTCAAACAGTTATATACTTTATCTATTTCGAAAAAAGTTGAACGTTTTCCGAAAGGTCGCTTGCACTAGTTTCTGGTAGGTTTGGGTCAAGTTAATACCTCACTAGACCTTTCGGAACCGGCCATGAGCCAACATCAACGCATCTTTTTTTGGTCAATCACAGCCGCTCTGGGTGGCTTCCTGTTCGGCTTCGACACAGCCGTCATCTCGGGCGTAGAACAGTCGCTTCAATCGCTCTGGAAACTCAACGTTTGGGAGCACGGACTGACGGTATCTATTGCCCTCATCGGCACGGTAATTGGGTCAATGACAGGTGGTATTCCCGCCGAACGACTAGGCCGTCGTATAACTCTGTTCTGGATTGCGGTTCTGTATCTGTTGGCTTCTATTGGGACGGCATTGGCTCCCAACTGGCCCATTTTTCTTCTATTCCGCTTTTTGGGCGGTCTTGGCGTAGGCGCATCGTCGGTGGCGGCCCCCATGTACATAACCGAAATTTCACCAGCAAAATCGCGGGGAAAACTCGTAGGGCTGTTCCAGTTTAATATTGTGCTGGGTATTCTGGTGGCTTACCTATCCAATTTTCTGCTAGCCGATATGGGTGATGAATCATGGCGGTGGATGCTGGGCGTTCAGGCATTTCCATCCATAATTTTTCTGGTAGCAGTGATTGCTATTCCTGAAAGTCCACGCTGGTTATTGCTCAAAAGAGGTCAAGAAACAGAAGCACTCAAGGTGCTCAATATGATTGACCCAAGCACTGCCACGGAGACTCTGGCGGCCCTGAAGCAAAGTAATACGCAGACAACCAAATCCACCCGGCTATTTTCGGGTCAGTACAAAACTCCCGTGATGTTGGCCGTGTTGTTTGCGGTGTTCAATCAGGTGTCGGGCATTAACGCCATCATTTATTACGCCCCCCGGATTTTCGAAATGACGGGCCTGGGCAAAAGCTCATCGTTGCTGTCGTCGGCAGGTGTTGGGTTAATCAACCTCATCTTCACACTCATTTCGATGAACCTGATCGACCGCTACGGACGCCGGACGCTCATGAAAATCGGTTCCGTTGGGCTCATTGTCACACTGGCCTTAGTAGCGCGGGCATTCTACGTCGAAGATTTTAGCGGCATGACCGTACCGCTACTGTTATTTGTTTACATCGCCTTTTTTGGTTTTTCTCAGGGAGCGGTCATCTGGGTATTTATCTCCGAAATCTTCCCAAATGAAGTACGGGCTAGTGGTCAGGCGCTTGGCAGCTTTACCCACTGGATCATGGCTGCCCTCATCACGTTTACATTTCCCTATCTGTCGGAGCGCTTCGGTGGAGGTAATACCTTCCTCTTTTTCACCATCATGATGGTTTTGCAACTCCTGTTTGTGCTACGCATCATGCCCGAAACAAAAGGTACCAGCTTAGAAAAAATAGAACGCACGGTTTTCGCTCACTAATCCAATCTGACCATGACACCAACTATTACCTGTTTCGGCGAAATTTTGTGGGACGCTCTGCCAACGAGCAAGCAACCCGGTGGCGCACCAATGAACGTAGCGGCTAACCTGCGTAACTTCGGAATAAATGCTCAAGTCATTAGTCGCGTTGGAAACGACAATCTGGGCCGCGAACTTCTTCATTTTCTGGAGCAGAAAGGTATCTCGCTCGATCTTGTTCAACTCAGCCAAACGCACCTGACAGGCGTTGCTAAAGCCAATATCTCGGATAGCAACGAGGTTACGTATAAGATTTTACAACCGGTTGCCTGGGATTATATTCAATTAGAACCCGCTTTGACCAAAATAATTCGGCAAAATGACCTGTTCGTCTACGGAAGTTTGGCGGCTCGCAGCCCGGTTACCCACGAAACGTTATTAGCGCTTCTAGCCGTGGCCCCACGTAAGGTGTTCGACGTAAATCTTCGTGCCCCGCATTATAATCGCTCCGTGGTCGAAAACCTGTTGCACCACGCCAACATCGCGAAACTAAATGAGTACGAACTGATAGAGATTTCGAGTTGGTACAGCGATGAAATTGATTTGTTACAGGCAATGAAGCAGCTTCGTAATCGCTATAGCCTCGACACAATCTGCGTAACGCTCGGTGAAGACGGAGCAGCTATGCTCAACTACGATGGCTTTTTCCGGCAGACTGGTTTCCCAGTCGAGGTAGCCGATACAATTGGCAGTGGCGATGCGTTTTTAGCAGCTTTCCTCTACAAAACTCTTCAGGGAACTAGTCCGCAGGAAACTTTAGAATTTGCCTGTGCTACTGGCGCTTATGTAGCTACCAAATCGGGAGCTACGCCTTCGTTTACTGAACAAATCGTTCATGATCAGATTGCTAAGGCTTACGGTAGCCAACTGCCTGTTTTATCGCAATTCATTCATCAGGTCAAAAGTGTATCGCTTAAGTCGATGAAGAAGTTAATGACAGCCTGACTAACCCGGTGTAGACCGAAGTCAAGTTTCTAACAGCAATGCACATCAGTGTATTAATAGGGGGTTTAAAAGCCCGTTGGAGGTTGGTATTACAGGCTACAGTGAGGCACACGTCTCACTGTACTTTTTTCCAGTTTACTGCTATCTGCCAGTTCTGTTTTTCCAGGTTTTTTTATCCAGACTGAAACCAGCGCTCGTAAAGTATATCGATAAAAGTGGGGAGGTGTCTGGCTAAGGTTGCTTTACTTGACAAAACAATCTGTCGCTTTATGCAATCGTTAGTCTGTGTTGAACCCGGCCAATTAGCCTATCGGGAAGCCTTAAAACCTACACTAAGTTCAGGAAACGCACTTATTCGAATTCGGCGCATTGGTATTTGCGGGACTGACTTACACGCCTTCGAGGGAACACAACCCTTTTTCAACTACCCCCGCATTTTGGGCCACGAGCTAGCTGGAGAGCTTGTTGATGCCGATGGAGCGGAGGGGTTCACGCCTGGTGAAGCACTTACTTTTCTCCCCTATTTTAATTGTGGTAAATGTGTTGCCTGTAGGGCGGGCAAGACCAACTGCTGCGCTAAATTACAGGTATCGGGGGTTCATATAGACGGTGGTATGGTCGAGTACCTGTCGGTTCCATCGTATTCGCTGGTGCATAGCCAGGGCTTGAGTTACGATGAACTGGCGCTGGTAGAACCTCTTTCGATTGGAGCGCACGGCGTTCGTCGGGCAGGCATCGAACCGGGCGAATTCGTGCTGGTTATTGGGGCAGGTCCAATCGGATTGGGCACCATGGCTTTTGCAAAACTGGCAGGTGCCACGGTTATTGCTCTGGATATCAATGAAAACCGCCTGGAATATTGTCGCACCCAACTAGGTATTGCGCATACCATAAACGCCCAGGACCCAGACGTTACCGAACAACTTGCAGCCATTACTAACGGCGATATGCCCACAGTAGTGATAGACGCAACCGGAAACCTACGGGCCATAAATAATGCATTTTCGTACCTGGCTACCAGTGGGCGTTTTGTGCTCGTTGGCCTGCAACGGGGCGATATTAGCGTTAATCATCCCGAGTTTCACCGTCGAGAGCTGACACTGATGAGCAGCCGAAACGCAACTCGTGCCGATTTTGACCACGTTATTAGCAGCCTAAAAAAGGGACTTATCAATTCCAATACGTTCATCACGCACCGTGTTGGTTTCGGGGAAGTTCGCGATACGTTTGCCAGCTGGCTAAATCCGGCTAATGGCGTTATTAAGGCGATGGTGACGGTTGAGTAATGGGTCATTAAGGATTTTTAACCAAACTAAACCATACCCTCAGCGCGTTAAGAAGTACCTTTACGGCATTCCATGAGGCAAATTGTCATACTTCTTACCGGGCTAATCCTCCTGCAATTAATCGGATCTCGCCAAGTGTTGGCACAGGGCCGCTATGTGGTTGGGATGGTGGTAGATCAGGCCAACCAAAACGGCGTTGATCGGGTTACGGTGACCAACAAGCGTACAACGCAGCGTGTTCGAACCAATGCGGCAGGACGTTTTTTCATTACGGCCCTACCCAACGACTCGCTCATTGCGACCAGCCAAACTCATTTTCGGATGGGTATTCGCTGGGATGGGTCCGAAAATCCAGTGATCATTATCGGCAAGCTTCCTTATACCGTTGACCGCACGTATGACCTTGCTGAGGTGACCGTGAAAGCAAAACGGTATGAGGAAGTGAAACGCGAAATTCAGCAGCTTCTGGCCGAACCAACTGCTTCCCGCAAGGTAACTGGTGAACAGGCTTTTGACCGGGTGGCCGACGGAGCAGGCATCACTTTGCTATACGAAATGTTCAGTAAAGAAGCCAAAGGTCGCCGGAAAGCGGCTGTGCTGGCGCAGGAATATCGTCGGCAGCGACTGGCCAACGAGCGGATGCGGCTCCTGGTCGATCAGGCAACCGATCTGAAGGGGGTTGATGTTGATTACTTTGTTGAGTTTTGCGATTTCCCCGACGAGGATGTTCTGGAAGCGTCCGACTATGACCTTATCAATGGTATCCAACAACGGCTGATCCTGTACAAATCTGGCCGTCGGAGTTCCCGACTCAAAGCCGATCCGGGGCAGTAAGTGATCTTATAAATGGGTCATCCAGCCAGACCAGACGGTTTGCAGAAACACTGGCAACGGGCAAACTGTAACACCTTCTGCGGTTATATAAGTATATCCCTGAGGAACAATAACATAGCGAAAGTCAGGCTGTAAGTCTATAACACTTTCGTAGAAACCGCGGGTAAGTTTTGGCGTATCGGAGAATTTGATTTCGATGCAGGCTTTCTTACCATCAGGCAAAATCACGAACAAGTCGCATTCAGCCCCCGCCTGTGTCCGGTAAAAGTAAAAATCCGTCTCAAATGCCGTTCGGCGAAGCTGTTCAATAACGTAGCCTTCCCAAGACGCCCCAACCAGTATATGCGTTTGCAGGTCATCGAGAGAGCGAATACGTGCCAATCGATGCAAAATTCCAGAATCACGAATATATAGTTTGGGTGATTTCACAAGCCTCTTCGAAACATTCGCGAAATAGGGAGGTAGTCGATGAATCAGAAAACCCCCTTCTAACAAATCAAGATATCCACTGATTGTAGGTACAGATACGCCCATTGATCGAGACAAATCACTACTGTTCAAAATGTTACCATGAACAGTAGTCAACATTCGCAGCAGTCGCGTCAGCGTAGGTGTTGCTATCTGATAGCCTAAGGGCCTTAAATCACGTTCTACAAAAGCACTGATAAAGTTATCTATCCAACGACCAGCCCGTTGGGCTGTTGCCAAGAGAGGCTCTGGAAAGCCCCCTTTGAACCAATGCTCCTGCCACACAACTTGATTCTCAACTTCGCTTAGTGAAAATGGGGCTAGTTCCAGATAACTTACCCGCCCTGCCAATGAATCGGCGCTATGCCGTATTAAATCAGGGGATGCCGACCCTAGTAACAAAAAGCGCCCCGGCCGCCGGTTTCTGTCTACCAACGCACGTAATAAAGAGAATAATTCTGGCTTGCGTTGTACTTCGTCTATAATCACACATTGCCCTTCATAATTTCCCAGAAATGATTCAGCATTGGTAAGCACTTCAGCATCTGTGATCAATTCCAGATCAAGATAGATTGACTCAGTAGCAATTTGGGGTCTAATCTGCTGAGCTAACGTTGTTTTACCGACTTGACGAGGCCCCACTAATACACATACTGGTACGTGCATCAAATCGTCTAACAATCTTGGAGTTATAAACCGAGTGATCATTAATTCCAGTTGAAAATGCTTGTAAATTTAAAGATTGACTTTAAATTTACAAGCATTTCACTAAACAACGCGCACCTCGTCTCCTACTCGAATCGTCCCGCTTTTTACCACTCTTGCCGTGATACCACCGTGCCCGCGAACGGCGTTGTAGCCACCCGGTCCTAATGCCACTTCCATTTTGGTGCACGGATGGCATTCGCCTGTGTATTCTAAAACTGAATCCCCAATCTGGAATCGTTGCTCTTTCAGCGTCAGCAAGTTCAAGCCCGACACCACAATATTCCGGCGTAACTCAGCAGGATCAACTGAGTCGCGACCTACGTAAGCCGCAATAGCAGGCAAGTGCTCAGCCTGAATAAGGGTTACGTGTCGTTTGCCGTTAGTTCCGCTGTAGTGATCGCCGAGTAAGCCTTCTTTTTCAGTAACCTCAACATAATTGACAACGTTGACAGGCCCACGGCGTTCGGGACGGATACCAATCCAGTCGACACGCCCGGCGCGCGGAAAGGCATTAAGAAGATCTTTGATGTTCATTCAATAGCGCTGTAGCAGAGCCAGCATTTTTTCGTCGAGTTTTTCGCCTTTGTAGTTTTGGTAAGTCACATCCTGGCGGTCGCTGTTGAGAATGCCGAACGCACCCCGGAAGTTCCAGAGGCTCCACCCCCAACCGGCGGCCTGCCAAAGTTTAAGCTGGTCTTCCATCCAGGCCAAAGCCACATCGTGCGGGGTTCGGTTATAACAACCCCATTCACCTACGTGAATCCCCACACCCTGCTTCTGTAATTTTTGCCAGGGGGCTATCATTTTCTTTTGCAGAGAATCCGCCGACCAGTCTGGACCTGCTCCCTCTGTAGGCCAGGTTGGCTTTGCCCAGTCGCTACTGCCCTGTACCCAGTTTGCCTGATAATGACTAACGGTCATGGGAGCGTAGCCACGGGTGCTTTGCCCAAGGCCGGTTCCGGCCAGCCCGAAAACCGGAATTGTGCCATATTGCAAGCCATCGGCCACAATCAGCCGGTTAGGGTCCACAGATCGGATACCATCCACCAACGCTTTCACTACTCGCACGTAGGCTTTTTCGTCTACATTGGCTGGTTCGTTTATTAGATCAAAACTGACTTCGGTATTAGGGATTCCTTTGTACCGTTCGGCTAAGTGTTTCCAGTGAAAAACAGCCGCTTCAAGAGCGCGCTCGTCTTTCCAGAGATTGAGCGGTTCGGCAGGGGGATTCACGCAGTAACCCGGAATCCGGTGCATATTCAGGTTAACGTGAATCTTGTATTGTTTGCCAAACACTACGGCCTGATCCACATCTTTCAGTACAGTCTCGTCCAACTCAGTCCAATGATCGGGGTCGCCGGGAGCCCAGCATTGATACGACATCGGTAACCGCACAAAGTCGAAACCCCAGCCTGCTATCCATTCAAAATCGCGCTCCCGGTAGCCCCGTGTCCGTCGGCTGCCTCCCCGGTCGTTGCGAGCCACAAACTTTTCGAGCAGGTTAAAGCCACGCCAGCGTGGGAGAGCATTGGGTATAGGATCTGAGGGTTGAGCCAAGGGCACGGGACTCGCCGATGTTACAAGCGTTGAGGTTACTGCTGCTGTCGTGTTGAAAAGAAAAGTCCGTCGATTCATTGCCATCTTTTTTTCAGGTACTCCATCATAAATTTATTCACATCCCACTGACTCACAACCGGTTGGCTGGTATAGGGCAATGTGGGCAGATAACCAGGTGCCGGACCGAATTCGCAGGTAATGGTCAGTTGAGGAGCGTTGACAGCAAGGTGACGCTGCCGGATAGTATCCCACCATTTGGCATGCGTTTCTAATGCCTGTTGCCATTCGGGCGCACGCGGGTCCGATACTTGGGGAGCCTCAGGTTGCCCAACGCGGCAGTGAATATGGTCGGTACGGTCGAGGGCGCGACTTACATTGCCAACCTGATCAACCAAATACGATTCAGCAACGTTAACCCAGTGCGAAAAATCACCCGTCAGGCGGAGGTCAGGAATGTTCAGCAGGTAATGCTGGATAGCCGGGGCGGAGTATGAAAACCGGCCCCGGTGCGTTTCGTGCAGAATTCGCACACCCGTTTGTTTTTGAACGTCGGTCGCAACAGCAATCAGTTCAGCATTCTGTTCGTAAGTGAAAAAGTCTTTGCCCGTATGCGCGTTGATAAATAGCGGCTTTTGGGCGGCTAATTCAAGCAGATCGTCTTTAAATTTTGGTTTGTGTTCAGCAAAGTTAGAACTGCCTCCGAAGGCCATCAACACCAGTTCGAGGCCGTTGTCGCGCATAGCTTTCCAGACTTCACTGTACTTACGGTCGCGGGCGGCAATCTCCATTCCATTGTAACCAGCCGCTTTTACCTGTTTAGCCGCTTCGGCATAGCTAAGGGATTCAAGGCCCCACATCGGGCAGAAAAAAAGGGTTTTCAAAGGGAAGGGCGAAAAAGTGAGTACTTGCTACACCGGACAGAAGGATTGAGTAAACGTATTCTAATCAGCCTCAGGTTGCATTTCTTTCGGCCCCTGCCATTCCACAAAAAAATTGTACTTTTGGGTGTTTTTCAGCAGCGCTTCGTCTAAACTTTCTTTGACATAAATTTTTCTAATTATAGTTCAAAAACACGATCTTATGAGTGAAGCAAGCACCCGCTTTGCGCCGGGCGTCGTAACTGGCGAAGGCGTTTCCGAAATTTTTCGGCATGCCAACGAAAATGATTACGCTCTCCCAGCGGTCAATGTTGTAGGCACCAATTCAGTCAACGCGGTTCTCGAAACGGCTAAAGCTGTGAACTCGCCTGTTATTATTCAGTTCTCGAACGGCGGGGGTATTTTCTACGCGGGTAAATCACTCTCAAACGAGGGTCAAAAAGCAGCCATCGCTGGTTCAGTATCGGGTGCGTTGCATATTCACAACATTGCCGAAATGTACGGTGTGCCCGTCATTTTGCATACGGATCACTGTGCTAAGAAACTCCTGCCCTGGATCGACGGCCTGTTGACAGCTTCTGAAAAGCATTTCGACCAGACCGGTAAGCCCCTGTACTCGTCTCACATGCTCGATTTGTCGGAAGAGCCGATTGAAGAAAACATCGAGATCTCGTGTAAATATTTCGAGCGGATGGCCAAAATGGGCATGACGCTGGAAATCGAATTAGGCGTTACTGGTGGTGAAGAAGATGGCGTTGACAACTCCGATGTTGACGACTCGAAACTCTACACGCAGCCTTCAGAGGTGGCTTATGCCTACGAACACCTGAGCAAAATATCGCCAAACTTTACGATTGCAGCCGCTTTCGGAAACGTACACGGTGTGTATAAGCCGGGCAACGTGAAGCTGTCGCCAATCATCCTGAAAAACTCACAGGACTATATTCAGGAGAAGTTTGGAACGGGTCCATTGCCCGTAAACTTCGTATTCCACGGTGGATCAGGATCGAGCCGCGAAGAAATCCGCGAGGCAATCCAGTACGGTGCTATCAAAATGAATATCGATACCGACATGCAATGGTCGACCTGGGAAGGTATCCTGAATTATTACAAAGCGAAAGAAGGCTACCTGCAAAGCCAGCTTGGCAACCCGGAAGGCCCAGACTCGCCAAACAAAAAATACTACGATCCACGCGTGTGGCTCCGTAAAGGCGAGGAAAGCATGAGTGCCCGTTTGAAAGTAGCGTTTGAAGATCTGAACTGTATTAACCGCTTTGCTTAATTCGAAAATAGTCGCTTCTACCTATTCAAAAAGAAAAGGTCGTTCACATTGATGGACGACCTTTTCTGCTTTACATTTGCCCCGTTGATGCCTATTTGCCATGAAAACGGCCATAATCTATTTTCTGCTTTCGTTGCTACTGTTGCAAAACAGCGGGCGGATAGCCGTGATGGTATGGTTTGAGGTCAATCAACCCGACATTGCCCGGACACTTTGTGAAAACCGCAACCGTCCCGAGCTGCATTGCGATGGCCAGTGTATTCTGGCCAAAAAACTTAAAGCCGTTGAGCAACGCGAAAAGCAGCAGGCGGCTATGGTAGCTCCGCTCTTACAGGTGGTTTGCTACGTGTTACCCGAGTCAATTACGTTTGCGTTCGCCCCCAACGCAACCAGTGTAAGCAATCACTCGTCTTTCTTCTATACCGATCGGGCTTACATGGCTCCTTCAACCGACTGCTTCCAACCCCCCCGGTACTAATCCCTTTCTGGTTACCTGTCGATTTTCTACTCCGTGGCAACATGGAGTGGTACGTGCTATTTTCAATTCCATTCTACTTGTAACTCATCATGAAACGGTTCATATACCTGCTTTTTAGCGGGATGCTACTTTTACCATTCATTTCACCTGCACAATCGTCCGAAAAACCACTAACGGGCATCGTTTTCGACGCACTTACCAAAGAGCCGCTGCCCGGCGTGACCATCCGGGAAGCCGATGGAAAAGCAGGCATTATCACCGACCGCTCCGGTGTATTTCGGCTGAAGACTTCCCAAACGAGGGTGATCGTCTCCGCCGTGGGTTATCAGGCACAAACGCTTGAGGTAAAACCCGGCGAGCCCCTCCACCTGTCATTGCAACCAGCGGCCGAAGACTTACAAACCGTAATCGTAACCGCTAACCGGGAGGCTTCGCTCCGTACTGAAGCACCCATTGCGATCTCGAAATTATCACCCAAACTAATTGACGAAACCAAGGCATCCAGCGTATTTGAAGTTATTAATAAAACACCGGGGGTGCTCATGGTCAATCTGGGTAATGAGCAACATTCGATGGCCATCCGACAACCAATGACCACCAATGCTTACTTTTTGTACCTTGAAGATGGTGTACCAATCCGGCCGATGGGCGTGTTCAACCACAACGCGCTGCTCGAAATGAACCAGTTTACCGTAAGCTCTATGGAAGTGGTAAAAGGACCGGTATCATCCATTTACGGCCCCGAAGCGGTGGGTGGAGCCGTCAACTTTATCACCCAGCGGCCAACCGCTGTTCCCACCGCCCGTGTTGGCATCCAGGCCGATCAGTGGGGGTATCAGCGGCTTCAATTTGGGGCTGGAGCTACGATGGGGAAATTTGGTGTGTACGTGGGCGGGCTTGTTTCGCGGCAACGCGACTCCTGGCTGGCTCGCTCCGACTACGATAAGTCGTCGTATTACACCCGGCTCGAATACGCGCTGAGTTCGCGCACGCGGCTAACAGGTACTTTCTCCTATAACGACTACGACTCCCAAACCAGCGGAAGCGTGGACAGTGTTGCGTTTTACGCGCGTCAGTACGTTAGCTCCAACAATTTTACCTATCGCAAAACACGCTCGGTCCGCACCCGCTTAACTCTTGAACACGACTGGAATGCATCATCGCAGACGTTTATCACCGCCTTTGCCCGTCAGAACAGCGTCGGACAAAACCCAGCGTACTCGATTCGGTGGACGGTAGGCGCTTCGACTGCTGCGGGACAAATCAACAGCAACGATTTTAAAAGTCTGGGGTTTATTGCGCAGCATACGCAACGCTTTAACTTCCTGAACAGTAAGCTGATTATCGGAACAACGCTCGATCTTTCGCCCAACACGTATTATGCCTACCAGATTGATTTGGCCGCTCAGCTTCGGGCCGATAAGCGGTCGGTTGAGCAATATACCA
Organism: Flavobacterium sp. SUN052; assembly: GCF_028867935.1. GTDB lineage: Bacteria > Bacteroidota > Bacteroidia > Flavobacteriales > Flavobacteriaceae > Flavobacterium. Next base: position 343,793 of record NZ_JAPQNS010000009.1, on the reverse strand, counting down.
TCACCCGCGAACGACCCGAAATCCGCTTAGCCGATTACCAGGCCGATATTCACAACACAGCGGCTTACGTTCAGTACGATTTTGAGCCACTACCCAAACTACGGCTGTCGGCGGGTCTCCGCTACGACCGGATGGCGTTCGATTATACAAATGGTTTAGATAAGAGCACTGGAGGCAAGCAGTATGTCCAGACTACGCCTAAACTGGGTGTCACCTATGACCTTGGGAAGGCTAAAGGGCTGTATGCTAATTACGCGAAGGGATTTTCGCCCCCAGCGCTGACGTCTATTTTTTTGAAGCGAACCAAACCGTTGGCCAATGGCGATCTCTTTTATTACAACCTACAACCCGCTTTATTCAACAATGCGGAGATTGGTGGATGGGCTTCGCTGCTCCACAACAAGTTGTATCTGGACGCGGCTTTCTACCAAATGACGGGCACCAACGAACTACTTAATATTCGCCAACCCGACAACTCATTCGACTATCAATCGGCGGGCCGTACACTGCACCGCGGTATAGAGTTGAGTCTCACCTATAAACCGTCGAAGCAGTTTTTCTTCCGGTTTGGTGGCACGCAGGCAACTCACAAATTCGTCGAGTTCACGCTTAGCCAGCGGGCTTCCGATGCGATCCAGAACGTAGATGGTAAAGATATGCCCTCGGCTCCGCGTCAGATCTGGAATACCGAGCTCAGCTATTATCCAAACTGGTTGAAAAACTTCCGCACTTCGCTGGAATGGCAACACGTGTCGGGCTGGTACCAGAACCAGACCAACACTGTAAGTTATCCCGGTTACGATTTGCTCAACGGTCGTGTGGGTTACCAATGGCACGGCATCGAGTTATTCGCCAATGTACTCAATCTGGGTAATGTCCTATACGCGACCAATGCTACGCGGGGCAACAACGCCACCGACCGCACCACGTTTACACCAGCCGCTCCGCGCTCGTTCGTGCTGGGTTTGCAGTATAACTTTTCAGGAAAATAGCCATCGAAATCAATATAGATCATGAACAAAATCACACTCCTAATTGGTATGCTGGCTTGTAGCATGGCGTTTGCCAAGCCCCCCAAAACCATTACGCTCCGCTCAGTAATGGAGATTAAAAATAATGCGTTATCACCCCGTTTCAGCACCGACAACAAAGGACAAGTGGTATTGAGTTGGGTGGAGAAGCAGGGCGATGATAACATGCAATTGTTTTACGCCACCTCGTCGGAGAAAGGCTTTGGCCCCAAGATTCGGGTAACAACGGCACCAGCCAATATATCGTCGCACGGGGAAGGAATGCCTAAAATTGCGTTCAAAAGCGATGGCACTGTAATGGCATTGTTTGAGGTATCCAAGCCTACTGACGATGCCCCCCGCGCCAGTGACCTGCTGTATTCAGAGTCGAAAGACGGCGGCAAAAACTGGACTGAAATCAAAGCCGTTCACCGCGACCAAACCCCTGGTAAAGGGCATTCCTTTGCTGATATGGCTCGCTTGCCAAACGGCCAGATTGGCATTGTGTGGCTCGATGAAAAAATGCCGGGTTACGAAGGGCGCTCGGTGAAATTTACGCAAACGCTGCAAAGTGGTGGTTTCGGACCCGAAATTATGGTTGACTCCAACGCCTGTCAGTGTTGCCGGACAAGCCTCTTGCCTGGTCCCGACGGTCGCCTACACATTGCCTATCGTGATATGGTGCCCGGTGTGAAAGCAACCAAAGAGCCTGACTCCCGCGACATGAGTTATGCGGTCTCAACCAATGGGGGCGCTACGTTTAGCAAACCGGTTGTACTCAACAACGACAATTGGAAAATCAATGCCTGCCCCCATTCGGGAATTCATATGGTAGCCAACAATCAGGGCGTGTGGGCAACCTGGTACAGCGGAACAACCTCAAAACCAGGGCTTCGGCTCACCTCAATCGGCAGCAAAACTGAAACGTCTGTTATTGGCACCAGCGCTATGAAGCATCCGCAACTAGCGCTTCTGGCCGATGGGTCGGTGATGTTAGTTTGGGACGAACTGGTCGGTGAAGGCATGACAGCGTTCCGAAAAATTGGCCTTCGTCAGCAATTACCCAATGGTCAAACCAACACTCGATACCTGACCCCCGATGGACAAATGAGCACCTCGCCTGTGCTGATGCCCGTTGGCGGACGCGTGCTACTGGCTTATGAAGTGGAGAAAGGAATCAAAGTAGTCGAACTGCCGGAAGTATTATAGGCTTTGCTTCGGACGCTTACTCAACAGAAGTTCAACTATAGCCACCATTTTTGAGCCAACGGTCAACCAACTGATATTTAACAGATTACACATGTTAGTAACTCCAGATTTAACTTAGTATAGGCATTAAACAAAAACATTGCGACTTGAGAGCCGTTTTTCGTACAATTCAATGCTTGCCGGTTGGCAGGTTAGTTTCACCATAAACTCAACGACAATGAAAAAGGTAATTTTTGCCGCTACGTGCGCCCTGTTTTTGTTTGCTCAAGGCTCATACGCCCAAGCCGTACAAGAGGCTAAGGAGGCCAAGAAAGAAATGAAGGCCGCCAAGAAAATAAACAAGGCCCGCGAGAAACGTCAGGACGTGAATGATAAGAGCCGGGTTGAGATCCCAATGGTTACGGACGACAAAACCAAACTGGCCGAGGCCCACAAAAAAGAAGACAAGGCTATGAAAAAAGCCATGAAAAGCAATTCAAAGGAAGTTAAGGCTGGCGCCAAAACAAACACGAAGCGTGCGGACCGCGTTGCTGAGCACAACCACTAAGCAATCGATTAGTTAAGGTTGCAAAACCAATCCCGGTTCTTACTCGTTCTGAGAAAAGAACCGGGATTTCTATTTATAACTCATGTGGCATTTTATCATTCAGCAGGACGATCTCAGTTCTACACAGTATCAGGCTTTACAGAAAAAAGCGACTCTCACTGAGGTTGAGCCATTCAATGAACCTTACCCCAATTTGTGCGTATTCGACGTAGAGCGCGAAAATTACCCAGACTTTGTGGATTATCTAGACCTAGAAGGCATTCGTTATGAGGCTGTTACGGCGAAACCGTCACGGGAGCAGCTGCTGAATCAGATGCGTTAGCCCGGTATCGATTGGCTAAGCGGAAGAAACGGTAGGTGAGTAAAATAGCTGCTACGGTGAGGCCGATAAGCAAGCCCAGCCAAACGCCTACCGCGCCCATTTTCAGCGTAAAAGCCAACAGATAGCCGAGCGGCAATGACATTCCCCAGTAGGCAAACAAAGTAATCCAGGTTGGTACATTCACGTCGGTCAGGCCCCTGAGCGTACCAATACCCACAACCTGAACGCCATCGGAGAGCTGAAAAAAACCAGCCACAATCATTAGTGAAGCAGCCAGTTGAGCCACCTCCGGGTTATTGCGAATATAGAGGCTGACCAAAAAATCGTTGGCGGTAAAAAATACAAGGGCACATACAGCCATGAAGCCCGTTGCCAGTAAAAAGGCCGCGATTCCGGCCCGGCGTATGCTGATCACATCGCCCATGCCAACCGCATTCCCCACGCGAATAGCTCCAGCCGTTGAAACACCCGTAGCTACCATGTAGGTAGTCGAAGCCATATTGATGGCAATTTGATGCGCCCCCAGTTCAGTAGCCCCCAACCAACCGATCATAACGGCCGCGATGGAGAAGGCTGCAATCTCGAAAAAGAACGTTAGGCCGCCGGGCAAGCCCAACCGCAAGATAGTACGAACCTGGTCGGTTGTGGGCAGTTGATTATAAACAGTCTGCAAAAATGGCCGAAACAGACGCGACCGGTATACGTAGGCCAGCATGGCCAGCGCCATAAAAACTCGCGAAATCAATGTAGCCATTGCGGACCCATTCAAGTCTAATTGGGGAAATGGCCCCACTCCCGTTATGAGCAGGTAATTAAACAAAGCATTGATACCCAGCGCGGACATGGTAATGGTCATGGCTACTCGGGGTTGCCGGAGGCCATCGGCCAATTGGCGGGTAGCCGTGAAAAACAACAACGGCACTGTCGAAACGCTCAGAATCAGCATGAACTCACGGCCCATCTGCGTTACTTCGGGCGTTTGGCCGAACCACTCGAAGAACCAGGCTACCAGTGCCGATGCCCCACCAAAAATAAAGCTAAACAACCAAGCCACTCGTAAAGCTGCCCGAAACAGTCGGTTGATTCCGGCTTTGTCACCCTGCCCGTTGGCCTGTGCTACCATTGCCGATACCACCGACAGGCCACCAATTCCGATGCTCGACACCAGAAAAGAGAGCGAATTGGCCAACCCAGCTGCCCCAAGGGGAACCGCGCCCAGTAGCCTTCCCACGAATAGGTTGTCGGTCACCCCCATGAGTACAACACCCAGTTGGGCAATCACAATGGGCAAGCTAAGTCTGACCGTATCAGCCAGTTCGGGACGCAGGGAACGGATGTTCATTCTGGTTAATTAAAAAAGTAACAGCCCGACGAATCAGGCCCGGAAGGGAAAACAGTATATTTATTTCCCCTTCTTCATTTGCGCAATGCCCGCAATTTCAACATTGGCATTCATGGGTAAGTCGGCCACGGCGATGCACACGCGGGCAGGCAGGCGGCTTCCCCGAAAGTAGGTTCGGTACACCTCGTTGATAGCCGCGTAGTTTTTCATGTCTTTAAGGTAAATAGTTACGCTCACCAGATGATCGTGATTCAGCATCCGTTTACGTAAAATCTCACCGATGTTTTTCATCACCTGATGCGCTTCGGCCTGAAACGATTCGGTAACCAACTGCCCATTCAGGCGGCCGATTTGCCCCGATATATAGAGCATCCCCCCGGCATCAACGGCATCAGAATAAGGTGGAGCAGGTGCTGGAGTCTGGGCTTCGGAAAGAGTTGATGTTGACATAAAGCCAATTATTGACAGAGTAAATAGAAAGGAACGCATAGTGAAGCGATAGGATTGAACAGATTGCGCCGTAAAGTTCTTACTTTTGTTCTTACTCATACGAATCAAATCACCAGATTGAAAGAATACGGCAGTAATATCCAAAAACTAGTTGGCAACATGGTCAACATCGAGGATCGGGAGCAACGTACTCGGTACGCCCACATTCTCGTTGAATTGATGCGCCAGATCCACCCGAACATGAAAGACGGGCAGGATTACTATAACAAACTCTGGGACGATCTGTATATCATATCGGATTTTACCCTCGACGTAGATAGCCCCTACCCGCCCCCATCGGAAGAAGCTTTAGGCAAACAGCCCCAAACGGTTCCGTATAACACGCACCACCTTCGCTTTAAGCACTTTGGTCACAATATTGACTTGTTGATCAAGAAAGCGATTGCCGTCGAAGACCCCGAAGAAAAGCGGGCGTTTGTATCGTATCTGTTTCGACTGATGAAATCATTTTATACCATCTGGAACAAGGAGTCGGTGGAAGATGAAACGATTTATCAAAGCATAATTGAACTCTCCAACGGCAAGCTCAGCGACGATATCAAGCTGATTCGGCAAGAAGGTTTGGTTGAATCAACGCCCCGTGAGCGCACTGGCGACCAGACTCAGCCACAGCGGATAAATCAACCCCAACGTGGCAATAACAACCGCCAGGGATACGGTAATTTCCAGCAAGGCGGTTCACGTTCGGGCGGCCCCCGCAACAACCAACGTAATACCGGAGGACCTAATAACAATCCCGGTGGTCGCAACAATGGTCTTGGAGGTCGTGGTAACATGAACAATCCCGGTGGGCGCAACAATGGTCCTAATAATGCGGGAGGTCGTCCAAATGGCCCCGGAGGACGTAATAACGATCCGAACAACAATGGCCGCAACGATTTCCGGGGCGGCAACAGCGGCCCATCGGAACGTGGTCCACGCCCAGCCGGCCCACGCAACAACGATCGGCGGAGAAGGTAACGTTTATCTCCTCAGCACCCATTACTAATTAGTAAATAGTACACAATGTCTTCATTCAAAATCACCGGTGGGCGTCAGCTCAAAGGCGAATTAGTGCCACAGGGAGCCAAAAATGAAGCTCTCCAGATTCTTTGCGCGGTTTTGTTAACCAGCGAACCCGTCACTATTCACAACATACCGAACATTCGCGATGTGAACCAGCTCATCGATTTGCTGGGTGATCTGGGTGTGTGGGTAACCCGGGTTGGGGAGTCATCATACCGATTCCAGGCCAGCAACGTAAATCTGGATCACATGGAAACCGATGCTTATAAGCGCAAAGCATCTGCTCTCCGTGGCTCAGTAATGTTGTTGGGACCAATGCTTGCCCGGTTCAAAAAAGGCCGGATTCCACGGCCAGGGGGTGACAAAATCGGTCGACGACGACTCGATACCCACTTCTTGGGTTTTGAAAAACTGGGTGCTACTTTCCATTACGATGGCGATTTCTACCGTGTCGATGGCGACCACCTGAAAGGGGCGTATATGCTGCTCGACGAGGCATCGGTGACCGGAACAGCCAATGTGCTGATGGCCGCTGTGATGGCCGAAGGCACCACCACAATTTATAACGCGGCTTGCGAACCGTATTTACAACAACTTAGCCGAATGCTCAACAGCATGGGGGCAAAAATCTCCGGCGTTGGTTCTAACCTGCTTACTATTGAGGGTGTTGATTCGCTGACTGGCTGCACACATACCATGCTGCCCGATATGATTGAAATTGGTTCGTTCATCGGCTTAGCGGCCATGACCCAATCAGAAATCACGATTAAAAACTGCCGTATTCCTGAGCTCGGTATTATTCCCGATGTGTTTCGGCGACTGGGTATTCAGCTTGAGTTCAGGGGCGATGATATTTACGTTCCGGCTCAGGAACATTACACAGTAGAGACATTCCTGGATGGCGGCATGATGACGCTCTCTGATGCTCCCTGGCCAGGTTTCACTCCCGACTTGTTGAGCATTATGCTCGTAACGGCGGTTCAGGCAACGGGCACTGTGTTAATTCACCAGAAGATGTTCGAAAGCCGCCTGTTTTTCGTTGACAAGCTCATTGAAATGGGTGCTCAAATCATCCTTTGCGATCCGCACCGGGCTACTGTAGTCGGTATTGGCCGTCAGCAGCAGTTGCGTGGTATCCGCATGTCATCACCCGATATTCGGGCAGGAGTTGCATTACTGATTGCGGCTATGTCGGCCAGCGGCACCAGTATCATCGACAATATTGAGCAGATCGACCGGGGCTACCAAAACATCGATACCCGCCTGAACGCCATTGGCGCGGAGATCATCCGGTTGTAAATTCATATAGGCATAAAAAAAGCGGCTAAACTTCACATATAGCCGCTTTTTTTATACCTACTGACTATTAACCAAGCTCAATTACCCAATCGTCCTGCTCTACGGTCGTGTTTTCTTTGAGGAGTACCTGCTTCACCGTTCCGGCAGCGGGAGCGGCTACAATACTTTCCATTTTCATGGCCTCAATTACAAACAGGGGTTGATTCTTCTTCACTACGTCGCCGGGCTTCACCAAGATGCGTGTCAGGCGGCCTTGTAATGGCGTTCCGACTTCCTGTCCGGCTTTAGCGGCATCCTTGCTGACTTTGGCATTTTGCAGTTTATCAACCTTCAATGACTTATCCCGCACCTTCACCTGTCGGCTTTGACCGTTCAGTTCAAAGGTGATCGTACGCATTCCCATCTCGTCGGGTTCTGATTTAAACAGCAACCGCACCAGAATATTTTTCCCTTCGGCAATCTCAATCAGAATCTCTTCATTTTCTTTCAGACCGTACAGGAACGCAGGCGTCGGAATAATGCTCACCTCGCCAAATTCTTCGCGGGCTTTGTAATATTCGTCGTATACCTTCGGGTACATCTGATACGATAGATAATCGGTGAAACCCTCGTTTTGCGGGTACTGCTGCCGGAACTTTTCGAAATCCTCATCGAAATTGATTGGAGCCAGATGCTCGTTCGGCCGACCCGTCAGTGGTTCTTCGCCTTTCAGCACCGCTTTCTGAATGTTCTCCGGGAAACCACCGGGCGATTGCCCAAGCATACCTTTCATCAGCTCTTTTACCGACTCCGGGAATGCCAGCGACTCACCCCGTTCCAACACATCCTGCGCGGTTAAGCCATTGGCCGTCATAAAAATAGCCATGTCACCAACCACTTTCGATGATGGGGTTACCTTCACAATATCGCCGAACAACTGGTTAACCACCACGTAGTTCTTTTTCAGCAGCTCAAACTTATCGCCTAGACCCGTTGCAATGGCCTGGGGTTTTAGGTTAGAATATTGACCACCCGGAATCTCGTTTTCGTATACCTCGGCGTTACCCGCTTTCATACCCGATTCGAACGGGTAGTAATACTCCCGCACATCTTCCCAATAATTAGAATAGGCGTTAAGCGAGGGCAAATTAATTGCGCATTCGCGTTCGTGCCCTTCCATCATGGCCACCACCGAATTAAAATTGGGTTGTGAGGTTAGGCCCGACAAAGCACCCAGAGCACAGTCGACCACGTCAACGCCCGCGTCGATGGCTTTCAGGTATGTTGCTGCCTGAATACCCGCCGTATCATGCGTGTGCAGGTGAACGGGGATACTCACCGCCTGTTTCAGCTCACGTACCAGCACTTCAGCAGCAAGGGGCTTGAGCAAGCCAGCCATATCTTTGATACAAAGCATGTGAGCCCCTTCGTCTTCGAGTTGGCGAGCCAGATCGAGATAATACTGAAGGTTGTATTTATGACTTTTTTCCGGATTCAGCATGTCGCCGGTATAGCAGATAGCCGCTTCGGCAAGGGCATCGGTACGTTCACGAACGGCCCGAATGCTTACTTTCATGGCTTCGATCCAGTTGAGCGAATCGAAAATCCGAAACACATCGATACCCGTCTCCCACGATTTCTCGACAAATTTCTCGATCAGGTTATCAGGATACGCGGAGTAGCCAACGGCATTTGACCCACGAAACAACATTTGCAGCAGCATGTTAGGCATTGCCTCGCGGAAGGCAGCCAGGCGTTTCCAGGGGTTTTCGTGCAGGAACCGCATTGTCACGTCGAAGGTGGCTCCGCCCCACACTTCCATTGAAAACAGCTCGGGGTGGTTTTTAGCGAACCCTTCAGCCACTTTCATCATATCCTGCGTTCGCACCCGCGTCGCCAACAGCGATTGGTGGCCATCGCGAAAAGTTGTATCAGTATAGAGAATTGACTTTTGATCCGCTACCCACTTCACAAATCCTTCCCGGCCCAGTTCTTTCAGGCGGTCACGGTTGCCCTTCGGATAATCGCCATACTGATCGAAGATGGGGACAATCGGCGTCCGAAGAACCTTTGTAGGGTCTACTTTTTTGACTTCAGGATTACCATTTATAATAACCCCCGCCAGGAATTTCAGCGCCCGTGTTGAACGGTCGCCCGGAATGCGGAGGTTAAAGAGTTCAGAATGGCTCTCGATAAACGAAACTCGCGCTTCGCCCCGCTGGAAAATGGGGTGTGCAATTACATTCTGTAAAAACGGAATGTTTGTTTTCACGCCCCGAATCCTGAACTCGACCAGGGCCCGTTGCAATCGTTGCACAGCTCCCTTTAAGGTCCGTCCCCGCGCAGAGACCTTCACGATCATGGAGTCGAAATAGGGCGAAATCTTTACGCCGGGATAGCTACTTCCCTCATCTAGGCGAATACCAAAACCTGCCGCGTTGCGATACGCGATAATGGTTCCGAAATCAGGTTTGAAGCCGTTTGCAGGGTCTTCGGTGGTGATCCGACACTGAATGGCGTAGCCATTGAGTGGCACCTCGTCCTGATGGTTAATGTAAATACCGTTGTCAGACAGTTTGTAGCCCATAGCAATGAGCAACTGCGTTCTGACAAGGTCGATACCCGTTACTTCTTCGGTAATCGTGTGCTCCACCTGAATACGTGGATTCACCTCGATGAAGTAGATATTCTCGTTTTTATCAACCAAAAACTCGACTGTTCCTGCATTAGAGTAGTTAACGGCCCGACCAATTTTCAGAGCGTATTCATAGAGTTTGGTACGCGTTTCCTGCCGTAAACCAAACGATGGGGCCATTTCCACTACTTTCTGGAACCGCCGTTGCACCGAGCAATCACGCTCGTAGAGGTGAATCAGATTACCATGCGTATCTCCAAGCAACTGAACCTCAATGTGTTTTGGATCCTCAATGAATTTTTCAAGGAAGATTGTATCATCGCCGAAAGCATTCTTAGCCTCGTTTTTAGCTTCATTGAATGCCCGTTCAAAATCCTCTTCCTGCCGTACTACGCGCATGCCACGTCCACCACCACCAGCAGCGGCTTTTACCATTATCGGGAAGCCAATCCGCTTAGCCTCCTGCGTAGCGAATGCCACATCCATGTTTGGCTCGCGGGAGTCAGGAATGAGCGGTACGTTGGCTGAGGTAGCCAGGTTTTTGGCCCGCACTTTATCGCCTAGAGCATCCATCGCTTCGGGCGATGGCCCTACAAAAACGATCCCTTCTTCCCGGCACCGTCGGGCCAGCGTTACATTCTCCGACAGAAACCCGTAGCCAGGGTGAATGGCCTCGATTTTCTTATGTTTTGCCAACGCAATAATACCTTCAACATCCAGATAGGGCTTCAGTGGCTCATCATCTCGACCGATCTGGTAGGCTTCATCAGCCTTGTAACGATGGAGTGAGTAGCGATCCTCATAGGTATAAACGGCCACGGTGGTGATACCCAGTTCGGTGGCAGCCCGCATGATGCGGATGGCGATTTCACCCCGGTTAGCAACGAGCAGGCGGGTAATCGGACGGATGTATTCTTTCATCTTGATGAGCGAAAGTGCGAAAGAGTGAAAGTGCATGCGGGTTTATGGCCCAGCAGATTCGGCACTTTTAACTCATTCCTTAGCAACGAAAAGGTATAGTGATAGTAAATTTGGCAAACAGGCGGCAAGTTTGTTGAAAATTTGCAAAAATGCTCGTTTAAGAAAAGAAACCTTGTAAAAGGCTAATTTTTCTCCACTTTTCCCTATTCAACGGGCTTAAGATAAAAGTAGGTCTCAAAAATAGCGGCACCTACTTCGTTACAGCGCGTCTGGAAACGATCGAGATATTGGTGCAGGCCCGCTTTGGTTATGTCTTCGGTTTCGGTGAACTCAAGCTCAGCGCGAAGTTTGCTCATGGCGCGTTCGGCCGCGTTTGTGTGGCCATTGGCGGCATTGTTACATGATATTTCATATAACGACAACTCAGCCTGCCGGATGCAGTGGGCCACGGCTCTGGGAAACAGTTTATCCAGCGTAAGAAATTTAATGATATTCTCAGGTGAGAAATGCCGGTGCTGTTGCCGGTACATATTGTAGGCCGAAACGGATTTTAGCACCGACGACCAGATCATCAGGTCCAGTGTTGACCCGTCTTCATCTTCGGGGAAGAGCGTAAAATATTTCACATCCAGAAAGCGCGATGTTTTGTCGGCTCGCTCCAGAAACCGCCCTACACGCCCAAAATGCCAGGCTTCGTTTCGCGTCACGGTTGCATCAATTACTCCATAAAATAATTGCGTCCCATTTCGTACATCGGTCAGAAAATCCTGCATCCGATTCTGCGACCAGTCTGTATGTTGGCTACCCGCATCTCGGACCATCAGGTAAAGCTGGTTCAAATTTTCCCACATTTCCTTCGATATCGTCTCACGCACCGTGCGGGCATTCTCGCGGGCATTACTCAGCGACGAAACAATAGAATTAGGGTTGCGCTTATCGAACGTCAGGAATTCAATCACGTTCTCACGCGATGGATCGTCAAAGTATTTGTAGAACAGGTAGTTATCTGCAGTTGCGATTAGTAGCGGCTCCCACTGCTGGGCCACGTTGGGTGGTAAGTCCAGCGCGAGATTGAAGTTAACACTCATAAAGCGGGAGTAATTTTCGGCCCGCTCCATGTAGCGATTCATCCAGTAAATTGAGTTGGCAACGCGACTAAGCATATAGGTATACGGCGAATGAGTGAAAGCGCAAAAGAATAAAAATTACCTCTATAGCGCATAAAGAAGCAACTAACTCCTTCCAGATTGAGCAAAATAAGTACAAAAATGGGGATTACAGCCATTAGTTGATAGTTCTCCGCACTCTCTTTCAATCTTTTACTTATTCACCCATTGCATTTACGCCCACACTTTTGTGCCTTCGGTGCAGTTTTTACACATCTCAATTTCGGAGCGGGAACTGAGGAGTGTCTGGCGAAAGGTGTTGTAGGTATCACTCTGCCAGAGCTCGCGAAACGATTGGTTTTGAAGATCACCCATGCGGTGATGTGCGTCTTTATCGAAGCAGCAGGGCACAACCAAACCATCCCAGGTAATCACGCAGGAATGCCACATTTTCCAGCAGTGGTCGCCAAAGCCGTTTTTTATTTTGTATGTCCCGTCAGGCTGAGAAGCATATCGGCTATATTTGTCGATGGTAGGAATAAGCTCGTTACCCTGCTCGTAGTCGTAAATCTGAGCGGTTTTTAAACCCACCTCATCCACACCTAACTCGCGGGCTAACTGATTTACCTCGGCAATCTGGTGCTCATTGGGGCGTACTACCAGAAATTGAAAAACCACGTGAGGTGTACTCGATTTCAATGCCTTTTTCCACTTGACAATGTTGCGCGTCCCTTCCAGCACTTTTTCCAACTTCCCTCCTACCCGATACTGCTCGTAAGCAGCCTGCGTAGTGCCATCTATGCTGATAATCAGACGGTCTAATCCCGACTCCACCGTTTTTCGGGCGTTGGCATCGGTGAGGTAATGTGCATTGGTACTGGTTGCCGTGTATATATTGCGATCCGTGGCGTAACGAACCAGATCCAGAAACTGGGGATGCAGGTAGGGCTCGCCCTGAAAGTAGAAGATCAGATACAGTAGCGTCTCGTGTAGTTCGTCGATGGTGCGTTTGTAGAGATCTTCGCCGAGCATGCCGGTTGGCCGTGTAAACGACCGGAGACCGCTGGGGCATTCGGGGCAGCGCAGATTACAGGAAGTTGTTGGCTCAAACGAAACTGACATGGGCAGGCCCCACTGCTCCGCCCGAGCTGTTTGCCGGGCGAATCCACGCCGGGAGCGGTAATAGCTGGCCAGTACCTTTAGCGCATTAAGGGTGCGTTTAGGTGTGAGCTTTGAAAAGAAATTGAATCCGTCGCGGATGCGATTGGGGGAGAGTGAGTTGAGCATTCGGTAGTGGCAAGCAAAATATCAAGCAGCTGCCATCATAGTCATGTATAAATTGGCGGCATAGCCAGAAACTATTAACAACAAAACCTGGTCGAACGTAGAAAAGTCATCCTGGGTAAAGCGAACTTCGTAGTTATAGTTCATTTTTTGCCATTTAAACGACGGGAGGAGTTCCATTATCAGGTTTTCCTGCTCATTTTCAAGCACAAAATGTGAATTCCAAAAACCCTTCAATTTTAGCCGAAACGTTTGAGTGGCGCCATTCTCCGTAGTCAGCTTGATAATAATATGACCTTTCCAGTTAAATGTTAAGTCACCCCTATCTTCACCATCCACGAACACGTCGAAATTAGACCACCAGACGTTGCGTGATTTGACAACTATCAGTTTATCTGCAAACGTGGCCGAAGCCGCGCTAGAAAACCAGTCCTCATAGGTAACCGTTGCGAGATTTACCTGGTCCTGGTCCGTAACGGTAAAATTGCCCCGACTGGAATTAGACGTAAGCTGATAGATCATACTTGGGACGTTTTAAAGTTTATCGTTTTGCTGTCGGTAATATACCTTTTTATCTCAACGTAGCCGATAAACGCGGCAGTTCCCCCCTTCGAAGGCAAGGTATCCAGCGGGCATTCCGGTAATAGTGTCAGGTGGAGGCATAGTCATACCCGCTACGAAAGTATACGTAGGATTTTCGGCATGAGTCCAGGCTACATAATCGGCGCGTCCGGGCTCCATAATCCAGAGAATTGCTTTACCCACAATTTCGCTCCAGATGCTCTCAGCAAAAAGCCGAATACGGCTAACTGCTTCAAACTGATCTGCGTTTTCGCCCCAACGGTATGGACCGTGTGTTACCTTGTCCATCTGCCCGTCGTCGTTGACCTGAAACACATACAGCTTTGTGTATTCTTCGTTGGCTCCACGCTCGTGATGCAAATTACGCACCTCAAACCCCAGACTTACGTAACTGGGCATGTCGGTCAGAAAGAGCGCAACAAAATACCGGAATAGGTTGCCCGTGCGGTAAAAATCATCGAAGCGAGGATCGTCTTTATCAGCGGTTATGACGGTGAAATTTGGCGCAAACGTACGGCTACGGAGCCATTCGTCATAATCACTGAATCGCTTATGAAACAAGGGGGTACCCACTACACTTGATTGCAAATCACCCAGGGTTGAGTCGGCATCAATAGCTTCGAGATGGTCGAGCTCGTTACCATAGGCCATCGTGTTGGGTGGGGCCAGGAATGTTTCAGCAAAAAAAGCGAAATGGGGAACACCGCTTTTCTGAATATGATGCTTTATTGTCCGAAGGGGATCGTAAAATTCATCGGGATCGTTCGGGACACCCGTTGGCCGAAGTTGCACATGCGCCATGTCGCCCCGCATGAAATCGAAGTTATAAGCTCGCTGGCAGGTTCGGTATTGCTCACAGAGATACGTCCAAGCGGGTAAATGAGGCTGGTCAAAATCTAATTCCCAATTCTGATTATCGTCTTTGGAATTATAAAACTTATAACGAGTTAAGGGACCAAACACCCGCGACATGGGTTCGGGGCGGTTGAAGCCGTATTGATACCAGATTTGGCCATACTCATCGGTCACAAACTCATCGGGAATAATGTGCAGTCCCCGATATGGCGGAGCCATTGTCATGGGAAGCGTTTCGAAACCCTGAGCGGTAAGCTGACTAATAAGTTTAAGCCGCCGAATTAACCGACCCGTATAATCGCCGGGGGGGCCAAACAAGATCGAGTGCCGCTGCTCATCGGTCAGAAGCGGAATATTTTGAGCGAAGAAAACCGTTTTGGTGAACGATAGCGGAGTACCGTCGGCCGATCCTTTTTGCGTCAGAAATTGCCAGATAACTTCTTCTACGTGTCGATACACATTATCGCTATGGTCGACCAGGCGGAATCCTTCGCGGTGTATCCACTCAAAATGGTCGGGATGTATCAGCACCATTTCTGAAAATCGGTCGGTGTGCGGAATCACGTCCATACCAACCGTCCGGCCCAAGGCATGAATCAGGTTCACCGCCACTTTTAACTGTTTCTCAACGGTATCCAAAGCCGGAACAAAGCGAGCCAGATCGACGCTGAAAAACTCTGGGTTGATTTGCCAGCTAACCATCCCGTACAGACTGCCTACCACACCCGGCTCCCAAATTGGTAACAGGTGAATGCTGTCGTGGCAGGCGGGCAACGTCAGCACGTAATTCACAACGTTCCAAAATGACCCCACCGTCCGCACATTCACGCCAACCATATTGGCTTTTTTCATCCAGGCGCTATTCGGCTCTGCAACCGCCGGACTGGCAATAGTGTCATTGGGGTCAAGCGCACGCCGAAGCACTTCATTACCAAGCCGTTTATGCAATATTTCGAGCGTTTGGTAAACCGAAAAGCTAACGGCAGTCTGCGGCAACAAATTAGGAACATACGACTGCTGCCCCGACTGAAACTTATCGAGATAGGTTGTGAACTGTTGTTGCCAGTTGGCTTGAAGCTGGGGTATCGTAGTTGGCATAACGACAAAGATAGAAACTGGGGCGTATCTTTGACCGTTCGTTTATCCGATTTTCGGATGCTTCATTAGTTGGGTTGCTATAGCCTTTTTCCTACTTTACCCAAAATTTCTGCCGACATGAAATCAATCTTATTACTGACTTCTTTTTTGCTTTCCATATTACCCGGTTTGGCGCAACGGTCGGGTCCTGTTAAAATTCATGCCCATAACGATTACGAAAAACCGGTGCCGCTTCGTACGGCTATCGACAACCACGCCGACTATATCGAAGCGGATGTTTGGCTTGTAGATGGCAAGCTAATGGTGGCCCACGAACGCAACCAAATTAACCCCGCCCGTACGCTCGATTCACTGTACCTGAACCCAATTGTGCGCTTATTCGCCCAAAATAAAGGCCGCATTAGTGCCGATCGTGATTATAATCCGGCGTTGGTCATCGACTTGAAAGACAAATTTGATGAAGTATGGCCCGTATTACAGGCTTTGTTAAGCAAACACATCGACACGTTTAACCCACTTTCCAATCCAAACGGAATTCAGGTTATAGTCAGCGGAAACCGGCCCAAAGTTGAACTGATGCTCGATTATCCGCTTTTCATAAAATTCGATGGGCGATCAACCGAGATTTACGACGACGAAACGAGCAAGCGTGTAGCACTCATCAGCGATAGTTTTTTGAATTACTCCCGTTGGGACGGTAATGGCGATCTGCCCGATGCCGATCGTGAAAAACTGAAGCGCATTATCCGCCGGGCTCATGACCAAAATAAAATGATCCGGTTCTGGGCCACGCCCGACAATGCCAACGCCTGGAAACTACTCCGTAAACTCGGCGTCGACGTACTGAACACCGACAAAGTAGCTGAATGCCGGGCTGCTCTATAAACGATTTCGGATCAATCCGAAATCCCGTATCCCTAATCTAAAATCCAACAATGACCATCAAAATTGGTATTATAAACGTATCTGACCGGGCAAGCGCGGGCGTTTACGAAGACATTCCTGGTAAAGCCGTCGTCGATCTGTTGAATCGCTATCTTACCTCAGCTTGGGAGCCGGTGTATCGCGTTATTCCCGACGAGCAGGATCAACTTTCGGCAGCCTTTATCGATATGGCCGACCAGCAAGGTTGTTGTCTGATTGTCACGACAGGTGGCACCGGCCCGGCTCTCCGCGACGTTACACCCGAAGCGACTGAGGCTGTATGCGAGAAAATGCTGCCCGGTTTTGGTGAACTGATGCGCCAGGAAAGTCTTAAGTACGTTCCTACAGCCATCCTATCACGCCAGACAGCCGGTATTCGAGGCAAAACGTTGTTGCTGAACCTGCCCGGTCGTCCGCGAGCTATTGAACAATGTCTGTCGGTTGTTTTCCCCGCTATCCCCTATTGCATTGACCTTATTGGTGGACCTTTTCTGACTACTAACGAAGCTGTAATGCCCGTTTTTAGACCGAAAAGCTAGGCCGCTAGCTTAGCTTACAATCAAAACGGGAGGTCCCAATGAATGGGCCTCCCGTTTTTTGTAGCTTGTCAAGGAATTAGTTTTTGCGTTCTTCTTTGACGGCTGAATCATATTCAGCCTTAGCGGAATCAAGTTCTTCTTTGTTTTCACGAATGTCGCTGGTATCACCTTCGGCTTGTGCTTCGTTCAGGTCTTCGCGTTGCTCCTGTACCTCTTCGGCTTTGTTCTCCTTCTTCGAATCACAGGCAACCTGCGTCGTTACCATCACAGCCGCCAGGGCCAGGCCGCTAATCCATTGTTTCGTTTTCATTGTTGAGTAGGTTTTCACTCCGGAACTGCCCGAAGTGGCATATCTGCTTTTTCAACCGCTGTTATTTTAGTAAGGTTGAAAAAGATGAGCCAGCGGCCCAAGCATCTACCGTTTTATCCACCAGATCAGCAGGCCAGTCAGGGTCACGATAGCCGTTGATAAGGCGAAGAAAATCCAGAGAAATTGAGTAACAACCCCACCAAATCGGCCAAAGTGGAGCTCTTCAAAAATGTGTTCCATCTTGTACTCCGCATCAGCGTCTTCAGCCCGGAATACTTTTTGCTGCTTACCCGTTGCGGCATCAAACTCAACCGCAGCCGTAAACCGACCAAGCATCCGATTGCTTTCGGGCGTGTTACCCCGCACTACCAGCGGTCGGTCTGCTGACTCGGGGAACGAGATAAGGTCGGCAACCAGCCCGGGTATGGCTTGCTGGCTTTGCGATAAATACGTATCAACGGCGTTGACTGTCGGAATAGCAGCTTCTGTTTTAGGCCGGTCGGGTTGGTCGCCAAAAGCGCGCTCGATCTGCTCCCAGTGAAAGAAAATGCCAGTACAACTCATCAGTGTCATAAATAACAGCGCTACCACACCGAGGTACTTGTGAATGTCGGCATACACAATCCGGCGCGATTTTTTCCAGCGTACACCAATGCTAAACACGCTGAGCAGTGATTTCCGATAGTACCAGGTACCGGTCAAAACGGAGCCGAGCAAGCAAATGCCAACCAAACCCATGATATATCCTCCGAACGGCTCCCAGAGCAAATTCTCATGAAGCTCACGGGCTCGTCGGACAAATGAAGCTTCGCGCTCACGGGTGCCCAGCACAGTGCCTGTATATGGATTCAGGTAGACCCAGATCCGTTCTCCTTTCTCTTTTAGCTCAGCGCGCACAGCACGATCGGCTTCACCGGCATATAGCCGCAGGTTAAGCAGTGTAGCCTCCGGGTAACGTTGCCGAACGGTTGTTAACAGAGCATCAGTCGATTGGCGATTCGAGCCTGGTTCAATTTTTGTTACTTCCGGGTTCAGCAAGGCATCAACCTGACTATCGAGAACGAGCACTGAGCCCGTAAGCGTCAGCATGATGATGAACAAACCAGCAACTAGGCCGAGAATACGATGGATACTAAAAATAAATTTGTCGGTGAGCATACAGAAGTAAGGCGCGTTTGGGAGCGAATATACGAGATTGCTCTAAAAGGAACATTCGTAAAATTTAATTCTTGTTGTCCTCTAAACTAAGCCGCCTTTACCTTACTTTTCCCAAAAATTAGACGTTGGATGGCTACCATCCAAAAGCCAATATCTTCGAATGAAACGTAATCCCCTTTTCTGGTCCGTACTTTCTACGGTCCTATTTGCCGGTAGCCTCATAGGTTGCCAATCGACCGGAAAACCCGCCGATACCACTACTACTACAGAAGCCCCGGTTAAAACAGCCAGCAACGAGGCAACCGCTGCCGATGCCAAGCCCTCTGCTTCAACAACAGATTCGTCGGCAACCGGGACATCGGCAGCTGTAGATCCTGCCGCAATACCAGCCTCAAAAATTGCTGATGCTGCTACAATCATCGCTCGCAAGCAGGTCCCCATACTCTGTTACCACCAAATTCGCGACTGGAAAGGCACCGACTCCAAATCGGCCAAGGATTATATCATCCCGATTGCCACGTTTAAAGACCACATGAAAATGCTGGCCGACAGTGGGTACCATGCCATCTCGCCCGATCAACTGTATGCTTACCTGACAACCGGAGCCACCTTGCCCTCCAAACCGGTGATGCTCACATTCGACGATGGCGACCTGACACAGTACACCAATGCCCTGCCGGTGCTGGACCAGTACGGTTTTAAAGCGTCATTCTACATCATGACGGTGGCTATTGGTCGCCGGGGGAAGCAACATTACATGGACAAAACACAGTTGAAAGATTTATCGGACAAAGGGCACGTGATTGCGGCCCACACTTGGGACCATCAGAACGTGAAGAAACTGAGCACACCCGAAGACTTTAAGACCCAGTTGGAAGAGCCAAAAGCCAAGTTGGAAGAAATTACGGGTAAGCCCGTTCGTCACTTTGCGTATCCCTTCGGCCTCTGGAAACCAGAGTCTTTACCCGAAGTTCATAAGCGGGGATACCTGACGGCGTATCAGCTGGCTGAAAAAAAAATGGACCCTTCTGATCCGCTTATGAGTATCCGGCGTATCATCGCGGGCGGTTACTGGTCGGCCAAAACGCTTAGCGGCAACATGCGGGCGAGCTTTCACTAAATAGCATAAAAAAAAGCTATAACACAGAGTTACACAAAGAAGCACGGAGCTACACAGAGTTTTTGATAATTCTCTCTGCGTAACTCCGTGCTTCTTTGTGTAACTCTGTGTTATAGCCCACTACTAACTTTTAATCCTTACTTCTTCACTGGTGCTTTTGTCCGCAGAAAAGCAACCAGGTTCGTAATTTCGGTTTCTGACAGGGGTTCGAGCAGGCCCGTTGGCATCATCGAGACCGGGTTCACCTCCCGCGATTGAATATCTGATTTGTTCAGTACAACTGCATCCTGGCCCACCACGCGGAGGGTCAATTGTCGTTCGTTTTCTTTAGCTACGTTGCCTACGTAGGTACGCCCGTCGCGAGTGGTTACCACAACCATTTTGTAATCGTCCTGAATTTCGGCGCTAGGGTCCAGAATGTTACCGAGCAAATAATCCAAGTTGGCCCGGTTGGAGCCAGTCAGTTCGGGCCCAATGATTCCGCCCTCCCCATACATCTTATGGCAGGGACCACAGGTGTTCTGGAACACCATCCTTCCTTTCGTCGCGCTGGCAGTTGCCACGGCCTTGTCAGTTAGCATATTGCGGTATTTGGTGTAGGCTTTTTCGTCCAGATTTACGTGGTCGATGGGTCCCCAAACTTCCACAAATCCGCTACCCACCACCCGGCGCAACTGACGTGCCACATAGGTAGGCACATCACGTTTGGCAATCGTGTTTTTAGCCAACGCCTGCGTCAACAGCCAACCGTACTTGGGTCGCGAAGCCAACGTTTGAATAGCTTCCGCCTTTTCGGTGGTAGTCAGTTTTGGGTAAAGCTCCAGCAGCTGTTTTCCCAGCGGCTCATTATCATACCCGGCAATAGCCCGAATAGCATCCAGCCGAAGCCCTGGCTCATTGAGCAGGTTGGGCAGTTCGTTTACCAGTTCTGGGCGTTGTTGCAACGTAAGCGTTTGTAGGGCTTTCTGACGATCGGCAAGGGGCGTTTTGGCGTTTTTCAGCGTTGCTAATAATTTGAATGCCATTTCGGTACCGCCAAATCGGCTATCTATATCCGTTGCCAGTTTGGCTGCTGGATCATTTGCCTGTTTCAGTTTCGTATATACCGATTTCCAGCTCGGTGGAGCCGTCAGGTCGGAGCGACCTTCTACCCCATCGCGCATACCTTCGAGTAGGTTCAGCCGGTTTTTAGGCAGTTTACCAATTGTGGCAACCAGCGTTTCGGTGGCTTCGGCATCCACGGTCCGTCGGGCAATGAACTGCGTAACCATTGGAATCTGGCTCTGGGTCGCGAGTTCGAGGGCACGTTTGGGATTTTCCTTCACCAAAGGCTCCAGACCGTACCAGATCATTTTGGGCAGGTTATGATCGTTGGCGTCCTCTTTGTGAGTCAACAACCCCTCCGCAATTTTCCAGCCTGACGCCTTATCGACACGTTGCATGGCCGAGGCCAGATACAAACGCACCACCGGCGACTGATCTTTCTGCGCCATTGAGCCAAAAGCAGTCAGCGCTTCAGGCGATGGTTTCTGATCTTCGCACAACAACTGCACCGCCCACGCCCGAACATATTGATCCTGATCCGTCAGGGCCTGCATCAGCTCAGCCGCTGGTAGACCACCCGTAACGTGCAGGGCCCACATCGCGCGAAGCCGCCAATCGGCATTCTTGTTTTCTTTGTATATCGTTTGAAGCGTGTTGGTAGCGGCTGGGCTCAGTTTTCCCTTAGCCGCCCGGCCTTGCAGAATGACCCGCGCCCGGCGGGCATGCCACTCGCTGGGGCTGGTTTGGAGGTTAGCCAGTTGCTCATCGGTCAGTTTCCCCAGATCACCGTAGCGGCCCTCCCAGTTCTTAGCCAGCGAGTTTATGGGCACAATCCGAAAAATACGACCTGTTTCTTCGTTCAGCACGTCGGAGCCGCAAATATCAGCATCGTGCCAATCCAGCACGTAGAGCCCACCATCAGGACCTATTTCCATGCTGAAACCAACCCATTGGGCGTTGTTAGCCATTGCAAAATCTTCGCCGTGATGGCCCACAAAACCCGATCCTTTCGGCGTCAACACATCCGACAAAACACCATGCTCATGAATGTTGGCCATAAAAATGCGCCCCTGCTGCTCTTTCGGGAAGGCATCGGACAGGTAAACCCGAGCGCCACCATGAGCCGACCGGTGACTATGGTCGGCAATGGTTTTAATATCATTATAGACGTAGGGGTTGAAGTGTTGCCCACCCTGCCGATGGTAAATTCCACCCGGAATCACATGCCAAAGGTGTGGAATCACGCAGGCCGTAATGAGCATCTGCCCCTTGGCATCGTAGTCGATTCCCCACGGATTACTGAATCCATGCGCCACCACCTCAAACCGATCTTTGGTAGGGTGATACCGCCAGACACCCCCGTTTATGTCGATGCCTTCGCCCTGTAGAATGTCCTCCGGGAATGGGTCTTTGTGTTTATATAACCGGCCTTTGCCTTGGGGCTTGCGTACTTTAGACGGTGTGGCAAAGCCCTGACAGCCATATAACCAGCCATCGGGACCCCAATGCAAGCTATTGAGGGTTTCATGGCGGTCGCGAATACCCCAGCCTGTTAGCCGAACTTCAATATCGTCCATATCGGCTTTATCGTCGCCGTTTTTGTCGGGCACAAACAGGAGGTTGGGTGGTGCCCCCACAAACACTCCTCCGAAGCCAACCGCAATAGCTGCGGGGAAAGCGATGCCTTCCATGAAGACCTTGCGGCTGTCGGCCACGCCGTCGTGGTCGGTGTCTTCCAAAATCAGAATCCGGCTGTCGCCCGAATTAGAAAACCCTTTACCTCTTGATTCGTAATCTCGGTTTTCGGCAATCCACAATCGGCCTCGGTCATCCCAGCAAAAAGCCATTGGCTGGGTCATGAGGGGTTCGGCAGCCCAGGCATTCACTTTATAGCCCTTCGCCACAGTCATGGCGGCAACTGCTTCGGAGGGGGTCAGAAACTTGGCTTCACGACCTTCTTTCTGGGCCATTCCCCACAAAACGGTCGTGTTATACATTGAATTATTGCCAATGAACTCACCAAAGTTTTTGTTCAGCTCCACATCATTTAGCGGGCCGGTATACACCACAATCTGGTGACGCAGTACTTCTGTTTCGCCTTTTTTAATACCCCAGTCCGCTTTGCGTGCCCGTGCGGGTCCAATACCCAACTGACCATCGACCCGCCAGGGTGTGGGGTAGTTTCGGTTTTGCGGATGGTCGAAAACGGCCATGTGAACCAGATCGGTGCGGCCTTCCACCTGCATGCCTACGTCTACCCATGGTGCCGATTGACCTTCGGCTTTTTCGTTGCGCTGGCGGGCAGCATTTACCACTTCTCCCTTGATTCCTTCTTTCCAAGGCATCCGCAGAAACAGTCCGCCGTAATCGTATTTGCCAATCGTTACGTCGGTTTTTGCCTCGCCATTCCAGTCCAGATCGAGCAGATATTTTCCATTCTGTTCGCGCATCGACCAGTTTTGGGTTTCCCTGAGCACCGCAGTCCCGGTAGAATCGAGCAGGTCATACACCGTTTGCCACTTTACGGTGGGTCCCTTCGCTTCAACTATTTTGGCTGATACCTGCCGCCAATAGTCGCCTTGCGGATGGTGAAAATAATCACGGCCGTTTACGCGGGTGAAACCCCAATACAAACCCGTTTGGTGTTTGTGATGACCGGGGCTATACTCCGTCAGAATGCCTTTACCGTCGGGGGCAACAATAGGGTGCAGATAGGGCCTGAAATCGGTCTTGGCAACCTGCGTCAGAATGGGTATTTTCTGGCCAGGTCGATAAACGGCGATCGTTTGCGCGGCTTTGTCTTGCTTGATCAGTAAAGGCTTATCAGCAACAGCCAGATTAGCCGAAGCCTCAGTATCAGAAGGTCGAAACGAATACGCAAGAGGCAGAAAAAGTAGGCTTAGGAACAGGATGTATAGCTTCATGATTGGTTTTAAGATACCGTCATCAGTTAAAGGGGGAAAAGTATAAAATTTCCTTGTTCAGGGCCATGCCAAAACCGTCAATCAATAATCTGTATTATCTTAACCGTCATTCGACTAATCATTAACTCATGAATTATAAAGATCATCAGCGTAGCAGGCAGCAAGGGAAAGTCATCTTTTTGGGTTTCTTCCTGTTTTTGTTGGCTCATCAACTGGCCGCCCAGGTTGGCGCGAACAAAGCCGACTCTATTTATATCCGGGAAAATTACACCAAGATGGAGCGGATGGTCCCCATGCGTGACGGGGTTAAACTGTTTACCTCCATTTATGTCCCAAAAAGCGCTGCTACGCCCTCGCCTATTTTGCTGGACCGCACGCCTTACAGCGTAGCACCCTACGGCGAGGACAAATACAAAACCTCACTGGGTCCGTCAATGTTGTTTGCCAAAGACAAGTACATCATTGTATATCAGGACGTTCGGGGTCGGTATATGTCGGAGGGCGACTTTGTAGCTGTTCGCCCGTATATCCCCAACAAGAAACCGACAGAAGTTGACGAAGCCACCGATACCTACGACACAATTGACTGGTTGATCAAAAATCTCCCGAATAATAATGGTAAAGTGGGTACCTGGGGAATCTCGGCACCGGGCTTCTACACCACCATGACCCTGCTCGACGCGCACCCGGCCCTAAAAGCGGTTTCACCACAGGCACCCGTTACCGACTGGTTCATGGGCGACGACCGGCACCACAATGGCGCATTTTTCCTGATGGGTACATTTGCATTCCTGTCCTCGTACGGTGCTCCCCGACCAGTACCCTCGGCCAAAGGCACACCGGGCTATTCAGCGTATGGCACACCCGATTCGTACGACTTTTACCTAAAAATGGGCCCAATTCGCAACATCGACAAAACGATTTTCAAGGGCACCAATGCAATCTGGAATGAGATGATGACGCACGGTACCTACGATGAATTCTGGCAAGCCCGCACACCCGTTCCCCACCTGAAAAACCTGAAACCAGCGGTGATGACCGTAGGTGGCTGGTTCGACCAGGAAGACTTGTACGGCCCCCTGAAAACGTTTGCTGGTATCGAGCGCAACAAGCCTACCTCGCCGAACACACTGGTTATGGGTCCCTGGATTCACGGCGGCTTTGCCCGGGCAACTGGGGAAGCGCTTGGCAACATCCGGTTCGATTCCAAGACATCAACTTTTTACCGGGAATCGATCGAATACCCATTTTTCAGTCATTACCTAAACGACAAACCCGATCCGCAACTTCCCAAAGCATACATTTTCGAGACCGGATCGAACCAGTGGCACAAGTACGACCAATGGCCGCCCAAAGGCGTGGAGCAGAAAAAACTCTATTTCCACCCAAATGGCAAGCTTTCTTTCGACGCTCCATCAGCCAGCCCAACTTCTTTTGACGAGTACGTAAGCGACCCAGCTAAACCGGTGCCGTTTACCAACGAAATTCGCATTATACGGGGCAGCGATTTCATGTACGAAGATCAGCGCTTTGCCGCCACCCGCCCCGACGTGCTGGTGTACGCATCAGATACCCTGACCGAAGACGTGACCATTGCGGGGAACGTGCTGGCCGACTTGTTCGTGTCGACCACCGGCACCGATGCTGACTTTGTGGTGAAACTGATTGACGTCTATCCAAACAACGCGCCCAATAATAGCCCGATTCCGACCACAAAAATGGGCGGTTTTCAGCTACTGATTCGGGGTGAAGTGATGCGGGCCAAGTTTCGCAATAGCTTCTCGAAACCCGAAGCCATGAAACCTGGCGCGGTTACTGAGGTTAAGTTCGATATGCAGGATGCCTGCCACACGTTCAAAAAGGGGCACAAAATAATGGTGCAGGTGCAAAGCTCCTGGTTCCCGCTGGTAGACCGTAATCCGCAAACCTTTGTGAACATTTACCAAGCTACCGAAGCCGACTTCAAAAAGGCGACGCACCGCGTTTATTTTTCGCCTAAGAGCCCATCGAGCGTGGTGGTTAGTGTTAATAAGGGCGGGCAGTAACGCTCTTCTCAATAGACAACGGAGGCTGGACGTTAGATCATCGCAATGAAGATCTAACCGTCCAGCCTCCGTTATTTTACTGTTTATAGTTGCAGGTTGAATACACCTATATACCGTTTCAAAAGCCAATCTTTCCAGATCAGGCTGGTTCATAGAAAACAAACTCAGCAGCACGCCAAAGAGTGCCGATGAGTTTGTCCAAAGCAGGTAATCCAGATGGAGTGGATATTCGGCGGATTGGTTAATAACGACTCACGGACTTTAAAACTATCACAGCCATGGATAGATAAAAGAGGAAGGTTTTCGTATTGAGTAGTCCCTTGCAGTCATTAACTAGTCACGGGGCAAAGGTCTTATTCAACACATTCACTTGAAATACCTCTTAGGAGGTATTTTCGCAGACTTTTTTAGTAGCGTATATTGCTCAAAAACGGGCGTAATCCAATTAACAAAAAAGCATGTCCATTCGGGTCTGGATCTTATTAGTAGTACTGGGCATGGGATCAAGCCTATCGGCCCAACCCGTACTACGAATCGAGCCAGACTTCACCGAATCGTTTCTGGCTGGCTACCTGACTCGGCTCGATTCCTCCCATGCCCTCTCTATCCGTAAATTACCTCGTTTGTTTGACCAGTTCCGCCCGGTCGATGAAGCCGTTGTAAACTACCGCACTGATACCCGCGACCACTACCTACTGTTCCGTCTCGACAACATGGGGACTCAGCCCCGGCGTCTGGTACTGAATCTACAGCAACATTTTTTTGAAAAGGCCGATCTCTTTTTGTTCGCTCACTCCGCTAACCGCTCCGACACGCTTTTGAGCCAGCAAAACAGCAACTGGCAGTTACCCATTATTAAGCGGCCTCTCCCCTACCGCTTGCATAATTTTCTGATTGAGCTGGCACCGGGTCAAAAAGTTACCGCCGTGTTGCATACCAAAGTCGATCCTCGCCAGCAACGAAGCAAAGCGTTGATTGCCCTCTACGACGAACGAAATTTTCTGCGGTACGACGCTAACGAACTGCTCATGCAGGGCCTTTTGTACGGTGCCATCGGGTTAGTTTTTTGCTTCGGACTCGCTTTTCTGTTCGTCACCCGAAAGGTGATTTATGGCTTTTACTGCCTGTACACCGTTGCGCAATTGGGCTATATTCTGAACATAAACGGTATTTACGGTCACCTCTTCGATAATCCCGGCTGGCTAGCCAACCCTGCCTTTGGCAGTGTCATGGTGCTGCTATCCACGGCCTGTCATGGGAGTTTTTACCTGCGGTTTATCTGTTTAAACGAGTACGCCCCTCCCTGGCTGTGGAACCTTATGAACGGTCTGCTGGCCGTTATGCTGATCCTGAGTGGCTGGGTGGCCCTGCAACCCGACAATAGTCCGCCTTACCAACTAGCCACCTATTGCAACTACGCTTATTTGATCCTTATTATCGGTTGCTTAGGTTTGGGAGCTACCCGACGGCGTAATGAAGTACTGATCATTGCCCTTGCCCTGGCTCCTATGGCGTTCCTTTGGGGCTACTATAGTTTAACAGGCCGTTTCTTGCCATCTAATCGGTTTATGTTCGTGTCGGCGTTTTACCCGGTACTCGTATTTGAGATGATCACCCTCGGTGTGGGGCTCATTTTGCGTTTCAACGCCAACCAGCGACGCACCCTCCTCGAACTGAACGAGGTTTCACGAAACAGCGCCCGTCAGGTCATTCAGGCCCAGGAAGATGAACGCACAAAAATTGCTGCCAACCTCCACGACGATTTAGGGGGAACATTAGCCGCTTTACAGGGCGAACTATCGATGCAAAACGAACGCCACAATGAGCAATTACAAACGGCTTTGGACCTTACCAGACGGGCATCACACGATTTGCGGCTCATTGCGCACCACTTGATGCCGTCAACGTTTACGCAGATAGGACTGCGGCAGGCACTTCAGGAAGCCGTTGATCTGGCGGATCAGCAATCGACCACGCGAGTGTTGTTGATTAGCCCCAGTCCTGAGCGCCGTTTGTCGCCCGAACTCGAAATAAATACCTACCGTATTCTTCGGGAGTTACTGACTAATGCGCTCCGTCACGCCCAGGCTAGCCGGATTATTGTGCAGTTAATTTTCTACCCACAATTTCTGTACGCATCCGTTGAAGACAATGGTAATGGTGCCTTGCCACCCCTCCAAACAAATGGTCAGAAACCCGACTCCAGGACCGGTATGGGCCTTAAAAATGTTTATTTACGTGCCAGTTTTTTGGGAGCAACCGTGAACTCTGAATCAAGTTCGACCGGAACCCTGATTGCTTTAGAAATTCCCTATGATACCTTCCCTGCCCCCCACCCGTATCCTGCTGGTCGACGACCATCAGCTTTTTAGTAATGGCCTGAACAGCTTGCTTAGCGTTGAAAAGGACCTGGCTGTTGTTGGGCAAGTATTTGATGGAGCCCACGTACTGAACGCCGTTCATCAACTGGCTCCCGATCTGGTATTGCTTGATGTTAACCTGCCCAACCGGACGGGTCAGGAGTTGGTCCCGCTCCTGTTACGGGATTTTCAGAACCTCCGCGTTATTATACTGACCATGTATGCCGAGAGCCACCTTGTCGAAACGTTCCGGCAATTGGGTGCCCACGGTTATCTGCTCAAAAATGTAAACCACCGCGAGTTGCTCACCAGCCTTCGGTTAGTCCGCGATGGGGGTCGCTATTTTGACCCGGCTCTGACCGACCTTCGCCGGTCCAATCTGCACGCCGATGATGCGTTTATCCGGCGGTTTCAGCTTACCCCCCGCGAAATGGAGATTCTGCAATGCGTTTGTAATGGATTAAGCTCCCAACAGATTGCTGAAAAATTGAGCCTAAGTTATTTGACCGTCAAGAGCCACCGGCGCAACATTCACTACAAACTGCGAACCGATACCACCGTCGAACTCATACAGTTTGCCCGCGAAAACGGCCTTTGATAGTCTCCCAATTGAATAGGTGTCTTTTCACAAAGGTATATGCATGAGTGGTCAGGCTTTTGACATAGCTATACGCTCCTATAGCCCTTTAAAAAGCCTGAATGCTTATGAAACCCTTATTGTCCCCCCTGCTGAAGGGGCTTTTTGTCTTCCTGCTACTTGCTACCGGACCAGCAATGGCACAAACCCAGCCTCTTGGTCTTTTCGACGGTCACGGCGACGTAGGTAAAGTATTGAAACCAGGTTCTGCTCGATATGACCCCAAAATGCACCAATACGAGATGTCGGGGGCAGGGTATAATATCTGGTTTGACCACGACGAGTTTCATTTTATGTGGAAACGCATGAAAGGCGATTTCATTCTGTACACACGGGCTTCACTAGTCGGTAAGGGCGTTGATCCGCACCGTAAAGTCGGCTGGATGGTTCGGAGCAGTTTAGACAGTAACTCGGCCCATATTAATGCCGCCGAACACGGCGACGGGCTAACCTCGCTCCAGTTTCGGCGAACAAAAGGGGCGAAAACAGAGGAATTACGCTCTAAACTTACCCATGCCGATGTGATTCAGCTGGAACGGCGGGGGAATAAGTACACCATGTCAGTAGCTAAATTCGGTGAGCCATTCGTAACTCAGGAAGTTACCGACCTTGATTTGGGCGATGAGGTTTATGTGGGCTTATTTATTGGGTCGCACAACAAAGAAGTAGTGGAGCATGGCGTTTTTAAGGATGTGCGCATCAGCATTCCGGCCAAGCCCGACTTTGTTCCCTACCGCGAATACATCGGCAGTAACATCGAAGTTATGGACGTGGCCTCCGGCGACCGCACAATTCTGCACTACTCGCCCGAATCGTTACAGGCCCCCAACTGGACGCCCAATAACAAAACGCTGATTTATAACAGCAAAGGGCTGATGTACAGCTTCGATTTGAAGAAGAAAACAACGTCCGTTCTTAACACTGATTTTGTAACAAATAACAACAACGACCACGTGTTGTCATTCGATGGTAAGATGCTGGGGCTGAGTAACAACAGCAAAGAAGACGGCAATAAGTCTATTATCTACACGGTGCCGGTAAAAGGCGGCAAGCCCAAACGGATTACGCCCATTGGCCATTCGTATTTGCATGGCTGGTCGCCTGATGCCAAGTGGCTTGTGTTCACGGCTCAGCGTAACGGAGAGTTCGACATTTTTAAAGTCCCTTCAGGCGGTGGCGAGGAGGTTCAGCTAACCACGGCCAAAGGTTTAGACGACGGGCCGGAATACTCACCTGATGGTCAGTACGTTTATTTTAACTCGACCCGCAGCGGCACTATGCAAATCTGGCGTATGAAAGCAGACGGCAGCGATCAGCAGCAAATTACCAACGACGAGTACAACAACTGGTTTCCGCACATTTCACCCGATGGCAAACAGATGGTGATTTTGTCGTTTGGCAAAGAGATTACCCCAACTGACCACCCATTTTACAAGCACGTGTATCTTCGATTGATACCCATTGAAAATGGCGAACCCGCCAAAACAACCCCGAAAGTAATCGCATATATCTACGGCGGACAAGGCACCATAAACACGCCTTCGTGGTCGCCCGATAGCAAACGACTTGCCTTTATCAGTAACTCGGCACCCGTTAGTCCGGGCATGGTTGCCGGGAAATAAGGGGACCCTATTTGCCAATAAAAAGCCCGAATCTGTTAAGGATTCGGGCTTTTTTATGTACACATCCAGATTTCGATTAGCCTATGGCAGGCTCGAAAAATGGCTTAGTCACGTACTGATTTTCTATTCGTTGTTGTCAGTGCTTTGCTCAACTTTTTCATCAGTAAGCTCAACAGGAGCCGTTTCTGGCTCAATAATTTTTATACTGATTGCATTAGTACCAATTACTTTAGCACGATACTGATTTCCCTTTTGGGTTTTATTCCCGAAAAAGTCTTTCAGCAATGGATTAGTGAGCCGCGCTCCATTCTTGGTTGAATTTTTACGGTCGATTACGCAATGAATGCGTTGTTCGTCGGGAAGGGTTACTACAACGATTCTACCGTGTGCCCCAATATACGAGTCAATACTGGTTGGTACGTTTAATATGCCTTGGCTGAGACTCGCTGTCTGAGCGGCAATGGTAAAAGCAGGTTGACTGGGGAGATCCGTGGTAGCCATTGTCATTGTTTTTTTATTAACTAAGTAAAGGTAACTAGAAAATATATTAATAGAATACAATGAAAAATAGTTATACTTTTTTTACGGTATTTGTAGGTTATACCATTTAAAAAGCTATTTAGAGGAAAATCGTAAATTATTGATTTACAGAAATTTAAATACACAGCCATTAAATCTTACTAGCTGTTCAAATGAGCATCTAAACCCATTGTATCATTTTGTGAAACAGGAGTTTACTATTATTTTGCATCCGCAGTATATTTGCCAAACAGCTTCAGTCTGTTGAGAATTCTAGTCCTATCCACTCCTATTAGCTTTTGCTTACCCGTTTCCTTATAGCAGGATTGTTCTAAAATCACGTATTGATTTTAGACCGGGGGTAAAAGCACATCTGACCAAGTACAGACAAGTAAGCATTGACGTTTTAATGGCTCAACTAACTACCTGCCCCAATTTACAAGTTGACGATCTTACCTGGCTTCAAACCTACTGGGGTAAAGCCCCCCAGCGACTTTTCTGGATTTATCAGGTAGCGGCTCGAGAAAGCCGAGGGGGTCATCGCCACACGTCAGGCCAAATGATGTTGCGGTGCGTAGTAGGGTCAGTCAAAATCTACGTTCAGACTCCGCAGGAAGATCAGTGGTACACGCTGGACGCCCCCACAACCTGTTTGTTCGCCAACCCCGAAGACTGGCGACTGATGTACGATTTCAGTCCTGATGCCATACTGTTGGTTGTAGCCGAAGAATACTTTTCAATAACTGATTACATCGATGAGCCTTATCGGTCCATCCCAGCGACTATAACAGGCAGTGATCAGGGCCCAATGAATTCCGTGCTGATCCCCTTAAAATGTAAACTCTTACCAATCATTGCTGCCTTTTACGGCCGAATCGATTCTTTTTTCTCGCGGGATCTCCAGTTCCTGTACGAAGAAATCCGAGTCTTGTACGAAGAAAATATCCTGGATTTGATTGGCTCGTTTTAGGGTTGGTTGGTGGCCATGATCTGTTTTAGGACCTCAACAAAAAAGCCCAAACATTCTCTGTTTGGGCTCAATTTCAAAAACCGGTCTCAATTTTCCTGAAACGAAGGCTTTTTATCGGTTGCAGTGAGTCGATCAAGCATTTCTCTCAATATAGAAATGAACTCTGCTTTGTTACTCTCTGGGCTTTCATTGACAAAGCTATCCAGAAACAAAGTTCTATAAAGGTCTTGTTGCTTAATTCCCAACTCCTGGCAGAGCTTCGTTACAAGCGTGTAACTGGGAGTCTTCTTGCCGCTTTCAATTTGGGACATGTAAGTGGGAGTGATACCACACAGCTGCGCTAAATGCTTCTGCGAATATCCCTTACGCACGCGGTACCGATTAATTGCGAAGCCGATTCCGTCGGTCATTAATTTTGGTCGTTTTGCTTCTTTATGGGGTTGTTTATCTGTGAAAATAAAACCCCAGTGGGGAACTCTAGACTGCTAGGGTTCCTCTACTGTTCTAAAAATTTCCTTCACATCTTCCCAGTGATTCTCTGCGATCCGCTCAAGTTGTAAAAGCAGATTGGCAATCGTATACAAGTTTTTACCCTTATCTACTTTCAAAGTCTGGGAGTTGCCCAATTGCTGAATGCACTTCTTCTCAAGTTTCAGTATCAGTTTCTGGGCGTCTGGGTTGTCTTTCACTGAAAGCTTCAGCTTGCTAACAAGACGAAATATCTCTACGTAATCGGAGGTCTTTCTGTAGGCCATCTGATTCTCTGAATTTGTAGACATGGGCACCTTGTGTGTCCGATTTTCTCTATTACACATCTTATTTTATACATGCGCGATTAGTTCGTTATTTTATAATGATTGCAATATAAGGTGAAATACTACAAATCTAACTGTGAGTTATATTTTTATAACTTATGTACCCATTAAGTATTCATATAGTCTGTATTTTCTACTATTTTGCCATTCGATATCACTCAGCCTGTTCAGTGACATCTGATTATTTAGCTATCAAGTAAAGCTAATCTGGCGTGGTCACGTGAAAGATGACTCCACTCATAATTTGTGCTAAGGAGACATTACCTAGAAACAACGTATCGCAATCCTTTTAGCACAAAAAAAGCCCCGTACTATCCGTACGGGGCTTTTTTCAGAATCTGAGTTACGTCAGTAGGCAACGGTTATGCAGCCGCTACCGGCTCCTGGTCAATACGCTCCGAGAGCAAGTGAATCAGTTTTTCCAGCAACGTATTATTCACTTCGTAGTGCATTTCCTTGCCTCTACGCTGGCAAATCAGAACTCCTTTGTCTTTGAGTTTTATCAAATGATGCGAGAGCAACGACTGCTCCAACTGTAGTTCTTCCTGTAAGGCGGAAACATTCCGGGGGCCTTGGTCGGCCAGCAGAAGCAGGATTTTTAAACGGGCAGGGTGCGCAATTACCTTGAGTAGTTCAGCTGTTTGGTTAATTTTCTTTTCGTTCATGGCAAATAGAGTTTATTATTCGAAATGGGTTGACTAAACATACTGCCCACATTAGGGGTCATATGCTCGCTTTAACACAGTACCATTTTGATGCCAAACTCTCTAAATGGCTATAGAACAGATAGATTTTTCAAATAAGTGGCCATAAATTTATTACACGGTAGGCGGATGCTTACCGATACTGGCCCCTGATGCAGATTCAGACCGTTAACAATCCGGCGATTCTGTTCTAAACTATGAGGTACCATTAAAAATCGTTTCCATAAGCCTTTTATCGCTTAATTCAGGGGCAACCAAAAAAAGCCGCACAACCAGATGCAAATGAAGCGACGCAACGAATCGAAAAAAGCCATAGAATCGACCGAACAGTCTCGACGGAAGTTCATTAAAAATAGCGCTAAGGTTGGAGCACTGATGGCGGCATCCCCGTTGGTCGATCTATCGGCATCAGCAGCTTCACCGAAAGTGGCCGATACTATGATGCATGGCATTCAGATTGGCGCGGTTTCGTTTGTTGATGAAGGCGTAGACAAGGTGCTGGATATTGTGCAGAAACAGGGCGCTGTCAATACCCTGTTTTTAACTGCTTTTACGTACGGCAGAGGGCTAGCCGGTCGGCAGCTTCCGGGAGAGCCATTTCCCGATCACGGTTCGCCGGTATCGGACGAAAAAACCTTTCACGGTGGAAATTATGCCACCCCGCATCCCGAATTTTATAAGAATACGGTGCTAAAACAGACGCGGGCTACCGAACATGGTAATTTCGATATTCTGGCCTCGGTAATCCCTGCGGCTAAAAAACGGGGCATGAAGGTCTTTGCTTCCGTGGAAGATCAGTGGCGTATGGACATACCAGGGGTAAAGGAATGTACCGAGGTCGATCTGTTAGGACGCCGGGCCAACACGCTTTGTTTATTTCACCCGGACGTTCGGGCTTTCTGGATCGGGCTGGTAACTGACATTAGTAAATCATACGACGTCGACGGTATTCTGTTTTTTAACGAACGGAATGGGCCTTTGCTCAATGCACTGGGAGCCAGCCACTTTCAGACCATTGACTCTTCCCGCGCTACCTGCTTTTGTGAACACCATCAGCGAGAAGCCAAGAAACTGGGAATCAATTTTGCCCGCGCAAAAGAAGGGTACCTCAAACTCGATCAGTTTGTAAAATCGTCGCTGAAAGCTGAGCGACCCAGCGATGGCTATTACGTTGAGTTCAACCGGCTATTACTCAACTACCCGGAAATTATAGCCTGGGATAAACTATTCGATTTGGGAAAACATCAGGTGCTCGAAGAGGTCTACAATACGGTTAAAGGCGTCAGGAAAGACTTGCAGGTTGGCTTTCACATTGAGCACGTTAATTCCTTTAATCCCTTCTTTCGTGCCAGTCGCAGTTATGAAGAACTGGCCGCTAAAGCTGATTTCCTGAAAGTGGTAGCCTATAACAATTGTGGAGGAGAGCGTTATGCCAATTTCATTCATAACATCCAGTCGACACTTTTCCGGGATGTACCGATGGATGAGTTGATGCGGTTCAACAATCATTTGTTGAACTATGGAAATGGAGCTTCTATCGATAAACTACCAACGGCGGGCCTGTCACCAGACTATGTATATCGCGAAACCCAACGGGCGGTAGCAGGTGTAAACGGGAAATGCAAGATCCTGCCGGGTATTGATCTGGGTATTCCAACGAAAAAAACAAGTCGAAAAGGATCGCCCGAGGATGCTTACGCAGCTACAATGGCAGCTTACAAAGGAGGGGCGGATGGGGTAATTTTATCCCGGAAATATTCAGAAATGGATCTGGCGGATTTGGCAGCAGCAGGACGTGCCATCCGGGAAGCTACTAAAGGCTAAAACACTCGCAACCCATCTATTGTAAACTTCCTCCAAACGTAGGCATTCATGAAAAAAACGATTGGCATTCAGATCGGCCCGGATTCGTTTATCGACGAAGGGATTGAAAAAACGCTGGATATAGTCCAACAGAGGGGTGCTGTCAACACGCTTTATCTAAGTACATTCTCGTACGATCGGGGCATAACGGGTCGCGGTCGACCTTTCCCGGATCATGGCGTTCAGGAGTCGGATGAAAAAACCTTTCATGGCGGAAATTATGCTACTCCACAGGCCCAGTTTTACACCAAAACAGCCCTGAAAGG
Source organism: Flavobacterium sp. SUN052 (assembly GCF_028867935.1). GTDB lineage: Bacteria > Bacteroidota > Bacteroidia > Flavobacteriales > Flavobacteriaceae > Flavobacterium. The sequence continues at coordinate 308,269 of NZ_JAPQNS010000009.1, read as the reverse complement.
TGAAAAGCTTCGCGCACCGGACTTTGGTAAACTTGATATTGTGGCCGAAGTACTACCTGCTGCTAAAAAGCGAGGAATGAAGGTAATCTGTTCCATCCAGGATGGATTCAATTATCCGGCTGATGTACCCTTTATGAAAGACTTCGCCGAAGTTGACTTACAGGGGCGTAAGGGAGGAGCCATGTGTTTTTTCCAGCCGGATGTACGCGAATTCTGGAAAGCGGTTGCCACAGATCTATGCTCATCGTATGCAATAGACGGTGTATTGTTATTCAACGAACGGAACGGCCCGCTGTTAAACGCTGTCGGCGTCAGTCATGCTCAGGGCATTGATTCAGCTAAGGTTACCTGCTTCTGTGAACACCACCAGAAGGCCGCTAAAGAACACGGAATTGATTTTGCCCGTGCAAAAGAAGGGTACCGAAAACTGAATCAATACGTTCAGAATGCATTGAGTAGTAAGAGACCCAGCGATGGCTATTACGTGGAATTCTCCCGGTTGCTTTTGGCCTATCCAGAGATCATGGCCTATAATCAGTTATTTGATTTGGGGAAGCATCAGGTCCTCAGAGAAGTGTACCAGTCGGTAAAGGCCGTTCGTAAAAACCTGGAAGTCGGTTTTCATATTGAGCATACGAACTCGTTTAATCCTCTCTACCGTGCCTCCCGCAGCTACGAAGAGCTGGCCACAATGGCCGATTTTCTGAAAGTGGTAGTCTATAACAACTGTGGGGGCGAACGCTACCGGAATTTCATTCTGAACATTTGCTCAACGGTGTTCCGCGATGTACCACCCGCCGAACTTATGAGCATCAACAATCACCTGCTAAATTATGCAAATGAGGCCCCTATTGACGAACTACCCATGGCCGGTTTATCGCCCGATTACGTCGTGCGCGAAACGCAGCGGGCCAAAGCGGGGGTGAACGGGAAATGCCAGATTCTGCCCGGAATTGACGTCAATATCCCAACCGGCGCTAAAAGTCGTAAGGCCTCTCCCGACGATACGTATGCCGCTACATTAGCCGCGTTCAAAGGGGGCGCAGACGGAGTGATTCTATCTCGAAAATATTCCGAAATGATGTTAGCCAATCTGGACGCAGCAGGCCGGGCCGCCCGAGATGCTGAGAAATTATAGCACTCGGACTTGGCGACAGGTAAAAAGTATCCGGTAACGCGGTACCAATAGAGCAGAGTTCAACTAGAATCGACTAAACTAAACCCTTATTGACATGAACGTACTATCTGCCTTTCTTACTGTTTTGTTATTCGTTGCCTCGTTCATTACGTTTCCTTTCCAAACTAAAAGAATTGCCTTCCGGAATTACGTCGTAAAGACTGTTTCGGACGATACGTTGAAAAAACGGCACGTCGGTAACCCCCTTGACCATTTACCCAAAAACATCGAGTTACTAACTGGCTTCGGTGAACGAGCTGACTTTTCGCCGGATAATAAACGGATAGCGTTCATGACCAAAAGTTTTGGCGATGCGATGGTGCTGGATTTGGCCACCCGTCAGATTAAATGTCTGACCTGCAACGTGCCGGCTGCCGTTTTTCTGCGGGTTATGCACCTGTCGAACGGTGATTATATATTGATTGGCCCGGAGAAATTTGAAAACATCCGTATTAGTCGATCAAGGGATAATGAGCTCTGGTACCTGAGCAAAGTGCCGGGCTCAAAACCGATGAAGCTAGGTGTACACATGAGTGAAGGAATGGCTATTTCAAAGAAAAGTATGAAAATCGCCTATTCACAAGTGCACGATCAGGCTCCTGAATTAGCCGAACACGCATCCCGGCTCATCGTTTGTGAAGTCGATTTGTCGGATGGTACGCCCAAACTGATCAATAAACAGACGGTTTACGAAGGAACAGGATATCCGTTTGAAGCGCAGGACTTCTTTGACAATGATTCTAAAATGACGTTTGTTCGTTACGAACCCATTCGGGATGCTGCCGGGAAACAAACGGGTCAGTTAGCATCCGTAATGACCCTGGATTTGAAAACGAACGAAGTTATTAACCACTCAAAGAAGCCTGATAGCTACAACGAATGCGAAGGCATTTTCCCCGATGGGAAACACACATTGGTTGAAGCAGACCGTCAATGTGAGTGGTTGGGAGGAAAGCGGGGTGGATCGAACATCGACATCTGGAAACTGAAACTCGACGGCACCGGAAAGGACTTTGTTCGGCTGACGAATTTCAATGACTACGAAGGCGGCAAGGCGTCTAACCCGGTCGTATCGAATAATGGAAAATATATGGCTTTCCAACTCGCGAACACGGCCGATCCTGCCGGGGTTGGGTATGGCCTGCTGCTTTACAAATTTTAAGCAGACCAAAAACCTGCCCTGCTCACCCTCACCGCTTGTTTCACTACGTACCCAAACAGATTCTCCTCAAGCCACATGAATGACGCTGAAAACAGTAGACGTAGTTTTATAAAAAACACGGCCGCAGGCACGGCTCTTTTAGCCACGAATCCGTTTGACACCCTGGGTGCAACAAGCGTACATTCAGATACGAAAGCACTGCCCTGGTACAAAACCGTCACGCGCTGGGGCCAAGTCAATATTACCGAAAAAGACCCCCAGCAGTATGACATTGGCTGGTGGCGAAACTACTGGAAGCAAACCGAACTCGGCGGGATTATTGTCAATGCTGGGGGTATTGTAGCCTATTATCCAACCAAAATTCCGTTCCATCATAAAGCGGAGTACCTGGGTGACCGCGATCTGTTCGGCGAGCTGTGCAAGGCCGCACACCAGGACGGGCTGGCCGTATTTGCCCGGATGGACTCGAACCGGGCGCACGAAGATTTTTATAAAGCGCACCCCGACTGGTTTGCCATCGACGGACAAGGCAAACCCTACAAGTCCGACGACCTGTACATTTCCTGCATCTTTAGCCCTTATTATCAGGAGCATATCCCGTCGATTCTGACCGAGATTGTGCAGTTATACAAGCCCGAAGGGTTTACCGATAACAGTTGGAGTGGCTTAGGCAGGAATTCCGTCTGTTATTGCGAAAACTGCCAAAAGAGCTTCAGGGACAAAACAGGTCAGGCCATCCCACAGAAGAAGAATTGGGACGATAAAGTGTACAAGCAATGGATTCGCTGGAATTACGACCGACGGCTGGAAATCTGGGATCTGAATAATCGCACAACGAAGGCTGCTGGTGGCCCTACCTGCACCTGGTCAGGAATGAACAGCGGATCGGTGAGTGGACAAAGTCAGAGTTTTCGGGATTACAAAGGAATCGGCCAACGAGCCGATATCATCATGCTTGACGATCAGTCGCGCTCCGATGCTACAGGTTTTCAGCACAATGGTGAAATTGGTAAGCTGGTACATGGCCTGATGGGTTGGGATAAACTGGCCCCCGAAAGCATGTCCGTTTATCAACACATCAAACCCTGGTTTCGGCTAGCCAGCAAGCCCGCGCCTGAAGCCCGGATGTGGATGGTTAACGGGATAGCGGGTGGTATTCAGCCTTGGTGGCATATGATTTCGGCTTATCATGAAGACCGGCGAATGTATCACTCCGCCGAACCAATTTTTCGCTGGCACAAGGCTAATGAACCTTATCTGATCAATCGCAAACCAGTAGCTAACGTTGGGGTGGTCTGGTCGCAGCAAAACGTTGATTTTTATGGCCGGGATAAAGTCAATGAACTGGTTGATCTTCCCTGGCGGGGCATGCTCCAGACCCTGGTTCGGGCCCGGATTCCTTACCTGCCGGTACACGCCGATCATATCGACCGGGATGCCGCTCAGTTTTCGGTATTGATTCTTCCGAATCTTGGCCTAATGACCACTGAGCAGGTTGGGGCCATCCGTCGTTTTGTGGAGAAGGGTGGCAGCCTGATTGCCACCGGTGAATCCAGCCTGTATGATGAGTGGGGCGATGTCCGTGCGGATTATGCCCTGGCCGACCTGTTTGGCGTTCATGCGCCAACGACCAAAGAAAAAACTATACCCGAACAGAAGATGGCTCGCGATACCTACCATACCTACGTTCGGCTAACTCCTGAATTGCGGGCTCAGGTGAATGGACCGCATACGAGCCAGGAGCCGAAGGTGAGCAACGCAAAACGTCACCCGATTCTGAAAGGATTTGAGGAAACCGATATTTTGCCGTTTGGTGGCCTGCTTGAGCCACAACGTGTTGACGCTGGTGCAGAGGTATTACTGACTTACATACCCCAGTTTCCGACTTATCCGCCCGAAAAGGCTTATATGCAGACTGCCAAAACCGATATTCCGGCCCTGGTGGTCAGGACCTCCCCGAGTGGCGGACGAATTGCGTTCATCCCGGCTGACTTCGACAAACAGTACGGTCACGTGAGTCTACCCGACCATGCCGACCTCCTGGCGAATACGATCCGCTGGGCGGCCAAGGATACGTTGCCGCTGACAGTGGAAGGAGCGGGTTTGCTGGATTGTCACCTGTATGAACAGCCGGGTCGGGTAATTCTGCATGTTGTGAACCAGACGAATGCAGCCACCTGGCGACAACCGCTGGATGAACTAATCGCAATTGGGCCATTCAAATTGAAAGTAAAGCTACCAACCGGCGTCAGTGGCAAAAAAGGGCAATCCTTAGTTTCCAAGCAACAACTGAACTTGACCGTAGCGGGCGGTTTTGTGACTTTTGAGATCAAGTCGATCCTGGATCATGAAGTGATTGTTATTTCATAAGGGGCCTGTCCATAAAATCGTATGATCAAACTGGATTGACAGTCGTTTGCAAGATTGTCTGGATAAGAAATCAGGAAATTGAGTGTAAGCATTAACTAAACAAGCCAGGTAATGAATCAGGCTGTGGCCGAATCCGTGATTTTAAGATGGGCTCAGACGGCGCTTTATACGTACTGACCAGTTCACCCGATGCTGTGCTTCAGACTACGCCCAACTAGCCCCTTCATTAAGTGACTGGTACCTATCGCTATTTATTCTTATTCCTCTATGTAACGGGTAGGAATAAGAACTTCACCAGCTTTAGCGATTAAGTACTGCATACGTACGCTTCTTCTCCTTACATGCTTTCACGTCGAAAATTTCTTGTCGCGGCCGGAGCGCTGGCAGCCGGGCTACCCGCTGTCTCTGCTCACGCCAAGGATATATATCCTATTGGTATTCAGCTTTACACCGTTCGTGAGTGGATGAATCAAGATCCCATTGGCACGCTTAAACAACTGGCGGCCATTGGCTATACGCTGCTTGAGTCTTACCAGGGCGATAAAGGCATCTATTTTGGTCTTAAACCAGCTGAATTTGTCAAAGTAACCCATGATTTGGGGATGAAGCTTTTTGCCAGTCACTTTAATCTGGGCAAAACGGCAGAAACCTCAATCACAGAGGCCGCCGAAGTTGGTGTCAACTACATGATCGTTCCGTATAACAAACTTACCGACCTGGAAACGACTAAGCGGGCGGTGGATGAATACACCCGACTAGGCGAGCTATGCAAAAAACATGGCGTACAGTTCGGCTATCACAATCATGGCTATGATTTTGAAACGTTCGATGGCGTTGTTCCCTATGAGTTATTCTTGAAACAGATCGATCCCAAGCTGATGATTATGGAGATGGAACTCTACTGGTTTGCCCGTATGAACGTTGACCCGCTAACGTACATCCAGAAATACCCCGGTCGTTTTCCAATCTGGCACGTCAAGGATATGGACAAACAGGATCGCACCGCCAATACAGAGGTTGGAAAAGGAAGTATTGACTACAAACGTCTGTTTCAACACGCCAAGCAAGCGGGTTTACAGTATTCGATTGTGGAGCAGGATGGCCATTTTCACCCCTCGGTTTGGCCTAGCCTTACTACCAGTTTCGGAGCAACAAGAGTTCTGGGCAGCTAATCAACAAAAATTCCTGACGGGGGCCCTCAAGCTGGTTGTCTGCCTCCAGCTTACAGATTCTTTCTTTTTAACTCACTGACGGCAAAATCAGCAGCCCGAGCCGTAAGGGCCATAAAGGTGAGCGACGGGTTCTGGCAGGCAACCGACGCAAAAGAAGCGCCATCCGTAACGAACACATTCTTAGCAGTCCAGAGTTGGTTATTGGCGTTGAGCATCGAGGTTTTCGGATCGCGACCCATGCGAACCCCGCCCGTTTCGTGAACGGCCAGGCCGGGTACCGATTGATTGTTGTACGTACTGATGTTTTTCAGACCGGCGGCTTCAAGCATTTCAGCGGCATCGTTCATCATATCCTTCTGCATGAGATGCTCGTTTTCACGAAACCGTACGTCGAAAGTCAAAGTTGGTAGCCCCCATTTGTCGAGTCGGTCCCGGTTGAGGGTAACCTGGTTATCTTCGTAGGGCAAACATTCCGCGAAACCCATAATACCCATATTCCAGGGGCCGGGCTGAGTGGCCTGTTCCTTTAAATCGGCACCAAACCCGGCCGCTTCAGCAACGAGCCGTTGCCAGCCCGACCGCGATGCACCACCCTGATAGCCAAAACCCCGCAGATACTCCCGCTTGTCGGTGCCGATATTTCGATAACGGGAAATGTAAATACCATTGGCCCGGCGACCGTAGTAATATTTGTCGTCGAATCCCAACCCATCGGCTTGTGCATTGGCTCCCGCCTGAAAATGGTGATCCATGATGTATTTGCCCAACGTACCACTATCGTTACCAAATCCGTTTGGGAAACGACTGGACACGGAATTGAGCAAAATAAAATTCGTGGCCATCGCCGAAGCATTCAGGAAGATGATCCGGGCGTAATACTCCGTGGTTTGATGCGTTTTGGCATCAATTACTCGAACACCCTGGGCGCGTTGGGTTTTCTCATCATACAAAACCTCCGAGACAATACTATCGGGCCGGACAGTTAGTCGGTTGGTTTGGCGGGCAGCTGGCAACGTAGCGGATAACGTACTGAAATAGCCACCGTAGGGACAGCCTTGAGCACATTTATTCCGGTATTGGCACGGGGCTCGACCCACGGATGTATGCACCGGATTCGCTTTCGACAGATTTGCCGTTCGGCCAATGGTGAGCACGCGGTTCAGCTTGGTTTTTAATCGCTCGCGAACATGCTGCTCCACGCAATTCAACTCCATGGGCGGCAAAAATTCACCGTCGGGCAACTGCGAAAGTCCTTCTTTCTGGCCCGAAATTCCCGCAAAACGCTCCACGTAACTGTACCAGGGGGCCAGGTCTTTATATCGTATCGGCCAGTCGGTACCGAAGCCATCCCGGGCGTTGGCTTCAAAATCCATCTCGCTAAACCGGTAGCTCTGCCGCCCCCACATGATTGATTTACCGCCCAGCACGTCCGGACGATACCAGGCAAAAGGGTGAATTTCTTTGTAAGGCGCGTTCCGATCATCGAAAGAGAAATCGCCATTTTGTTCATTGTACGGGCGAACCCGAAAATCAAGCACCTCTTTATCCGTAGGCAGAACGGTACGTCCACGATGAGCAAACTCCCAGGGATCTTTCAACGCCGTCGTGTAACCCGTTACGTGCTCAAGATCACGGCCCCGTTCGAGCATCAGTACGCGAAGGCCTTTTTGAGTGAGTTCTTTAGCCGCCCAGCCCCCACTAACGCCCGACCCCACCACAATGGCATCGAACGTATTACTAGCCTGGGATTTTATATTTAGGTTCATAAGGGTAAGGAGTTGGGATTGCCGGTTCTTCAATCTGACCCTCAAAAAAGCATCCACATAGGCAGTTTTACCTATTTGAAAAAAGAGGGAAGCCGCCCAGTAAATGTCATAGCTTTTTTTGGACCAAGTGCAATCGTTGTATTGTATCAGGAATGTTTCGGCCAGAAAGCAAAAAACCTCACAAACTGCTGAATATCAGCTATCTGTGAGGTTTACTTGTACCGGGAGCCGGACTCGAACCGGCATGTCCTTGCAGACAATGGTGTTTGAGACCATCGCGTCTACCGATTCCGCCATCCCGGCATTTGTCTGCAACGGCGAGCCGTTACATTCGGTAGCGTTCTGCTGAACGTGGGTGCAAAAGTAGGTGTTCCGACCTTTAAATGCAATAACCACGCATAAATTTTAGCAGGCTTTTATCGTCCTCGCCCTGTATTATCTTCAACCGTAGCCATAAGCGGGTACTGATCAAAAATAGATCGGACAATGCCTTTGAAGTAATTGTTCTTAAAATTGGGGTTTCGCATCATCTTGGAGGCATAGCCTTTCCAGATTACCTGATACGTTTCAGCGTCAATGAGAGAAATCATCAGCGTACCCTCATCCAGGTTGTAGTCGATACGTTTGTACGTTGCGTCATCGTCTTCACGTACAACCCAGTCTTTAATAACGGGCTGCTGATAGCCCCGGAAACGCAGGTCAGAGCGGAAAATGTTGTACGATACCAGCAGGTTCGGGCTCCGGTTGCTCACTTTATAGCCGCGAGCTTCCATTTGGTGCCGAATTGCATCCTGAATATCGGAGCACAACAGGGTAGAATCAATAAACTCGCATTCGAGAAAATTGAAAGACGAGTAATTTTTGAAATGGCCTTCGTAGCTATAATCGTGTTCAACGAATAGCTTACCGGGCATACAGCCGACCGAGCTTAACCCTACTACGGCCAACACAACAAGAGCGCCAATGATTTTCCGCATGACCTGTGGAGAAGTAAATGTTTAAGATAATATTGTTAGAAATTACAAGTGAAAATGAATGATACGGTTTTAACGCAATGTAACAAGCAGTTGTTTGGCAATCAAGTCCATAACGCCAAATTATTTAAATTAATCTATCCCCTGTAATAAATTAGACCCTGTTTCATCTCCGCTTTACTAACCGCAATATCAAACGCGCAACTTCCGGGTCCATCGAGCAACGCCATCAACACTTGCCCCCCCCGGTTTTTCTTGTCCTGAAGAGTCAATGTCAGAATCGGCTCTATGTCTTCTTCCCTTAGTCGCGCTCTTCCATATACGGCAAACACGTACTCTTCGATTTCAGTCAGCAGCTTTTCTTCGATCATCCCTTTTTTGTAGGCGATGTAGGCTTCGGCAACCATGCCGGCAGCAACTGCTTCGCCGTGTAACAATCGCCGACGCGCATCATTCAGAGAATACGTCTCGATGGCGTGGCCCAGCGTATGACCAAAGTTGAGAATTTTCCGAAGTCCCTTTTCTGAGGGGTCCTGTGCTACGATGTGCTGCTTTATAGCTACTGAATGCGCTACCAGTTCAGGCCAGTTTTGTTCATCCAGCTCCAATCGGCGGATTATGTTCCATTGGTTGGCATCAGCAATCAGGCAATGTTTAATGATCTCAGCAAACCCCGACCTCAGTTCACTGTACGGAAGGGTTTCCAGAAAGGTTGCGTCGATGAGTACAGCATCGGGTAATTTGAATACACCAATGTGGTTTTTTAGCCCTTGAAAATCAATGCCGAGTTTACCGCCCACGCTGGCATCAACCTGCGCTAATAGCGTGGTAGGAAGTTGAGCAAAAGCAATCCCACGCTTGTAGGTGGCAGCACAGAAGCCTCCCATGTCGCCAATAACGCCCCCGCCAAGGTTCAACACCAGTGCATGCCGGTCGAAGTTGGCACGGGTGAGAGCATCCCATATAGTTTGGCAGGTTGCTAAGTGTTTTTGTTCTTCGCCAGACCGGATACGAATAAGCGAGTGTTTGGGTAACAGCGCTTTTACGCCAGGGTAACAGTGTTTGTAGGTATGATTGTCGACCAGAACGGCGATTGCCGATGGGTTGATCTGATCAATAAAGGCAGGAAGGCTCTGCTCTAGGGGGGCTATGAGTACGGAGGACATAGCCGTAAAGATAGGTTTCAGCGTTCAGGTTTCATGAAATCGCCGTTTCAAGTTTTTAGTAACGATACTAAAACCTGAAACGGCGAGCCACTTAATCCAAAATCAGAACTAGCTGATCACTTTTAAGCCCTCAGCAAAGGCTTGCATCTGGGCCATAGTACCCAGGCTAACCCGGCACCAGTACTGGCCGTCAAATTTCCACTGGCGGATACTAACGCCGTTTTCCATCATTTTCGATACGAAATCTTCGCCCTTCATACGGATCGGGAACATCACGAAATTGGCATCTGAAGGCAGTGGCTCGTAACCATTTTCTTTGAGAACTTTGGCTAAATAGGTTTTCGATTCGGCTGTTTTACCCAGCGACCACTTGATAAATTCCTTGTCGGGCATGCTCGTAAGCGCGGCACGAACCGAGGTCATGCTCACCCCCTGGCCGTTCGGCGAGAAAGGAGCAATCTGAGCGATGATTTCGGGTTTAGCCAACAAGTAGCCAATCCGGAGTCCGGCAAAACCGTGCACTTTTGAGAATGTGCGGCTGATGATAACGTTCTTACCTTTCCGAACCATATCAACCATCGACGCTGCTTTTGGGTCCGCCACATAGTCAATGTAAGCCTCGTCAATAAACACTGGCGTTTTATCAGCAGTAGCCTCAATAAAACTCCGCAGTTTGGCCGGGTTGGTCAGAATGGCCGTGGGGTTGTTTGGGTTACAGAGATAAACCAAGCTAGTTTTACCCGTGATGCGATCACTCAGTTTTTGCAGATTCTGGTCGTAGCCGTCGGCCGCCACCAGCGGTACGCGTTCAGCCGCCATTCCGTGTTTGATGGCAGCACGGGGCAGCGCTTCAAACGTGGGGTCAGGAAACACCAGATTATTACCCGTAGGGGTTTTATAGGCATAATACATAGCTGTGGCGTTGAGCAACTCGCCCGAGCCAGCGCCCAGCAACACGCACTCTTCAGGAACACCTTCTTCCTCCGCTACCATTTTCTTAAACTGCCGACTGTATTCCATAGCATAGAGATAGCCATCGGGGGCAACCTCGTTGATGGTCTTAATCACCTTCGGCGATGGGCCATACGGGTTTTCGTTAGCCGATAACCGCGCCTTCAGCATTGGTTTGGGAGCGGCTGGAATCAAAGCCGGACCAGCATCATCGAGCCAAGGCTCGCATGACCCGGCAAATGCATTGGTAACGGGCATCCCGGCTAGTCCGAGTCCCGAAAGTAGACCGGCCCGTAGCCAGTCACGACGGTTGATTTGTGACATGATAAGGTGTAATGCACAATGGATACCTATCCATTAATTTAGTTAATTCCCTGAATACGCGATAAACGACTGAATGCTTGTGCTTTATGTGTTCCCGCCCAGGTTAACAGGACAGTATTCCCCGATTTTGGTGCTGCCACGCCTAGCTCGGCCCAGGTTTTGGTCAGGCTGGCCCGGCCATTAGCGTCGGTCGTCAGATTACCGATAGCCGTTCCATTACGCAGAGTTAATTTCAACGCTAAACCCGTTACCGGAAGCGAATCGATACCCACCTTATTATCCAGAATACCGTCTTTGTTGAGCTCCATGATGCGAACGCTCATTGTAACAGACCCGGTTACTTTTTGGGATACTACTGGTTCTGCAGTGAGCCCTCCCCCATCGCCGGTGGCGTTCTCAAACAGAACCAATACTGGCGCTACTACCCGGTCGACAAATGGATCATCAACTTTTTGACAAGATGACATTCCGATTGATAATGTAATTAGACCAACGGCCAAATTTACAACCTGTTTTTGGCCTTTTGACAAAAATTTTACCAAAAGCGACTCATTTTTAAACCAATTTTCTTTCATGTGACAGATTTTTAAAATAAAACCATCATTTTTGAATGCTTTTGCAAATGCCTAACCCATATAATAGAGCGATCGATACCCGATCGCTCTATTTTTCTGACCACCACAGTTTCGACTTGGTGTCATTTTTACCGCCAATCAGGGCGATACCTTTTTCCAGGTTGGCGTTGTTGAGTGACGCTTCAGACGTTGGATAGGGCAAACGGGTTGGCAATACACCATCGTTTTCGAACACAGCGCGGGGGTCTTTGGCAGGTAAAACCGGCAAGCCCGTCCGGCGGTATTCCGTCCAGGCTTCGAGCCCCTGCCCAAACAAGGCAATCCACTTCTGCTCCATGAGTTTCTCCCGGCTGATAGCACCAACTGTTTTCAGATACGTGTCGGTCATCTTCAAACCATACTGCTCAAAAGACGCTGTCATGCCTTTTTCAAAGTAGGCTTGTGCACTACCTGTGATGTCACCGTCTAAAGCAGCCTCGGCCAGAATCAGGTTCAGTTCACCATAGGTCATGACCACTTCGGGGGAGGTTTTCTGAATAAAGTACGTGCCAATGTTTGAGCTGGTAGCCAGGTATGTAGTAGCGATAGCATCGGGTAGTCCGTTGGCGTGGCCCTGATACTTCCCATCTTTATTAGGCTGGGCATAAACCATTAGGCGTGGGTCGCTCAGTTCGGTGAGTTTATCAACCAGCGTTTTGCTTACGTTCCAGTCGGTCCGGCTGTCGTTGATCATCACCAGATAAAGCTCATTGTTGCTCGACAGTACCTCCGTTGTTTTCAGCGATGCATTATCGGCATTGCTCGTAAAAATGGGGTATTTGGAAGGATCTCCCAGAATCTCGGCCATGATAGCCCGTGATTCTGCCGACTTCTTAGCTGCCTGCCGGTTTGCCAGCCGGAGCCGGAGCGAGTTGGCAAACTTTTTCCACTTCAGGATATCGCCATTGTACAAAATATCGCCCGACACGGCCGGACCGGTCACGCTCAGCTTCTCGTTAGCTGTTTTCAGGTCAGCCAGCATCCCGGCATATACCTTATCCATCCCATCATAAGCAGGTGAATAAATGGGTTGCTCGGCGGTGCCTTTGAGCGCTTCGGTATACGGAATTGGGCCGTACAAGTCAGTCAGCAACGAAAAGGTCCAGGTACGCATCACCATGGCAATCCCCTCGTAGTTGGCGTTCTGAAACTTGGCACCGGGTTGCGAGAGCGTCACCATCCGCTGGAAGTTTACCAGACCATCGTTGTACAGTGCTTTCCAGTTGTTGTTGTAGAAAGCCACCGACAAACCGTAATTATCACCCTCGTTGGAATAGATGTTGCGCGTCAGATACTGCATCCAGAGCATGGCACCGTCGAGGTTGAGCCGCTCAAAACGGTCGCGCCCACCCCAGGACCGATCAATGGCTTTTTCGATTCCGTAGGGTAATAGATACTGTGGATTGAGCGCCGTTGGGTTATTCGGGTCCACGTTCATGGCATCAAAATCCTTGGTGCACGACGAGACGGAAGCGATCCCAATGAGTAGAAAGAGTATTTTTTTCATATCAGAAAGACAAGTTAAGATTGACACCCATGCTCCGGCTGTTGGGCAATTCGCCGTAAGCGAACCCCTGAGCATTGCCCCCAAAACGATCTACTTCAGGATCAATGTGTGGGTTGTTACGGAAGAGCATGAGCAGGTTGCGGCCTACCAGCGACAGTTTGGCCGAACGAATAAACTTACCCGCTAACATGGCCGGTGGTAAGGCGTAGCCAATAGACGCTTCGCGGAGTTTCACATACGAGCCGTCGAAAATTACTGCTTCGTGGTAACGCCGTGGGTTGTTATACCCATAGAGTGTGTTTGCCGGAACAATCACTGTGTTGGGCACGTAGTTCGGTGCTTCAGGCGTACCGATGTTTGTAACCCCTTTACCAATGATACCCTCTTCTCGACCAATGGCCGTTTCAGCATACTGACCAGTCCAACGGGCCGTACCGGTTCCTTCGTCGTAGAAGTCACCACCCATTTTCACGTCGACCAGCGCAGACACCACAATGCCTTTATAGCTAATGGTGTTCAACCAACCACCTGTCCAGCGGGGCTGAATATTCCCCAGCACACGGGCAGCCGTCGACACAACAGGCAAACCATTATTGTAGATGATCTGTCCGTCAGGAGCGTGTTCAAAACCAATGCCGAACAGGGTCCCGTAAGCCTCGCCAACGCGGGCTTCGGAGTTAAGTCCCTGACGTGAATTCAAGACGTAGGTTGTGAGGCCTTCAGCTAGTTCAACTACCTTGTTGCGGTTGCGGGCAAAATTTAGGGTTGTTTCCCAGGTCAGGCCCATCGGTAATTTGAGGGGTGTTCCGGACAGTACAATTTCAACCCCCTTGTTAGTAAGCATACCCGCGTTTAGCACGCGCTGGTTGTATCCACTGGCTTTCGAAATGTCAACCGCCAGAATCTGGTTACGTGAGGTTTGATCGTAATACGTTACGTCGAGGCCGATGCGACCTTTCAGGAAACGCAGGTCTAAACCAAACTCTTTACCCGTAGTGATTTCAGGCTTGAGAGTGGAGTTTGAGATGCGAATGTTCTCGTAAAACTCAGGTACGGACCCGTTCCACGAACCACCCGACCGGAAGGTCTGCGCTAACTGGTAAGGATCGGCATCGTTGCCAACCTGCGCCCAGGAAGCCCGCACTTTACCAAACGATAGCACGCCACTCGACACACCTAACAATTCTGTCAATACGGCCGAAGCTGACACCGATGGGTAAAAATAGCTCCGGGCATTGGCGGGTAAGGTCGAGGACCAGTCGTTACGAGCCGTTCCGCTCAGAAACAGCGAGTTGCGCCAGCCAAACTCAGCCGAGGCAAACAAACTGTTCATCTGCGATTTCTGAATGGCACTTTCTACGGCGTTCTGGCTCACGTTCGAGTTGGCCAGATTGTACAAACCATCCACTACCAGTTCGCCCACATACGTATAGTTGCGCTTGTAATAGTTCGTACGTTGTACCCCACCCACCTGCACGTTGGCCGTGATTTCGGGCGTAATGGTTTTGTTGTAAGTCAGAATAGCATCGTGGTTGGTTTCCTGCCGACGCAGTACCTCTTCAGAGTATCGGCCCGGTGTTTTGTTACCGTTACGAACGCGCTCGAAGTTCACAATATTAATTCGTGTGTCGGTCCAGAAATCAGTGCCGCTCCGAGCCATAATGCTCAGGCCGGGCAAAATCTGGTAGTTGAGGGCTATGTTACCCAGCAGACGATCTTTGTCGTTGGTAAGGGGGAGCAGTTCCGTTGTAAAAAACGGGTTGGTGAAAAACGTGTGCTGCCAGTTTGGTGGGTCGTTATCGGCCGGTTTGCCAGCCAGCGCCCGCTGAATATGCACACCCGTATAATCTCGCCAATCCTTAATTTTAGTCCAGTCGGTTTGGCGGTGCGCCCATATAAACTGCTGCCCTTCCTGATAGCCCCGGTTACCTCCCGATTTGATGTACTCGCTCGAAATAGTAACTGACAGTTTTGGCGTGAATTTATAGCTCCCGTTAAACTTGAAATTATCACGTTTGAAATCGTTAAAAGCCATAATGCCCGTTTGGCTCACCCGCCCCAGCGACAGCCGGAAATTGCCTTTGTCGTTGCCACCCGATAAGGCCACGCTGTTGGAATACGTTTTACCGGTTTGCCAGTAATCATTCCAGTTATTGGGGTTAGGTGTTAGGGGGGCCACTTCGGTACCGCTCCACCAATGACGCACGAGCCGCCCGTCCATGGGAGCGCCCCAGCTTTCGTCGGTGCCTTCGGTACCGCTCAGCGGAGCCAGTGGGCCATACGCAGCCCGGTATTGTTGTACTTCTTTCGGATCGGTAATGGCCCCGCTCCAGCCATCGTTATACCAGGTGCGGTAGCCATTACCACCGCCATAGGTATTCTGGAAATTCGGTGAAATCCAGGGCCGTTCGAGGGTAATATTCGAGTTGATTTCTACACCAATTCCCTTGGCACCAGCACCTGTTTTTGTCGTGACCAAGATAACCCCGTTGGCCGCCCGCGATCCGTACAGAGCGGCTGCGTTTGGCCCTTTCAACACGCTGATGTCTTTAATGTTATCGGGGTTAATTTCCGATAACCCACCGCCAAACTGTTTCTCGGACGTTTGCTGAATGGGCACACCATCCACTACAATCAGCGGTTGGTTGTTGCCCGATACTGAAGCTGCACCCCGAATCTGAATGCTGGCCCCACTACCCGGACCACCATTGCTGCCAATCCGCAAACCAGCTACTTTTCCCGACAGGGCGCTGGCTACGTTTGTAGCGCGGGACTCCGTTAACGACGTACCTTTTATTTCCTGCACTCCGTAGCCAAGGGCTTTTTTCTCTTTAGCAATACCAAATGCAGTAACTACCACCTCGGCCAACTGCCGGTTATCGGAGCGAAGCGTAATGGGCAAACTGGTACGTGTGCCCACCGAAATTTCCTCTGTCGTGAAACCAATTGCACTGACAACCAGAATAGCCTGATCATTTGGTACCCGGAGCGAATACACGCCTTTCGCGTCGGTGGTGGTACCGTTTGTGGTACCCTTCAACACGACATTGACGCCGGGCAGGGGACCTTCTTCCGCCGACGCGATGGTACCCGTCAATACCCGTTCCTGGGCATAGGTCACCAGCGTTAACAGCCCCAATAGGAGTGTGAGTAGTTGTTTTTTCATGAAAATTATTCAGGTTGATAACAAGTAGGTAGTATTCATTCCCTTTGCCCGACTGCCCCGGCGAGTTTGGTGGTGCAAACACTGGCCGCTTGGTTCGCACTACCGCCCTCAGCACAGGACAGTCTGACAAAGGCCCGTTGGCCGACATATCCATAATGGATTGACATCGGCAAAGCAGACCAACATGATTCAGCAACGTGGAAAAATTAAGCCAAACCTCTCCCTGTCTGGCTGTTGGAGCCAGTTGCTGAATACACCGAAAAAAGATGAAACGACGGGGATGCCTCCCAAACGGGGCATCGGTTTATGCAAGGTCCACAACCCAACAGCGAATGCGGGTTGAAGGAGCCTTTTCGGTACTGATCCAAGTGCGGCCAGTAATCAGTACCGAAGTGGTAAGTCGGTTTTGTTGTTGGTCAAATATAGGTAACAAAGCCCTATCTCCAAATTTTATTTTTATTTTTTTCTACAATACCCACCTTTATTTCATATTTCAATCAATAAACCAAATTTAATTCTTATTGATTTTTTATAAATTCCTTGAAAAATCCAAAAAGCATAAAGTCTATATGTTTTTAGGGTAATTCTTAGGGTAATAGGCAAAGATGATTGTATTACTTCTTTTTTATTACCGCGAAAGGTTTCAATTTTGTCATTAAAACCAATTTAATTATCATAAATTTCTTCAACCTATGATGTTTTCTGTACGAAAACTCCTGATGATGCTGGTAGTTCTTGGTGCGTTTGCTTTTGGGGCAAATGCACAAGACAGCTTCGTCACGGGCAAGGTGACCTCGGCCGAGGATGGTACGCCCATTCCAGGAGCCAGTGTCGTTGTTAAGGGTTCCTCGCGTGGCACCAACACGGATGCCAGCGGTAATTTCCGTATTCAGGCCAGCCCAGGCCAACAGTTGCGCATTAGCTTCATTGGCACCCAAACGCAGGATGTTGCCGTGGGCAATGCCTCCGTTATCAATGTGAAACTCACCCAGGAAGCGGGTAACCTGAACGAAGTGGTCGTAACCGCTCTTGGTATTCAGCGCGAAAAACGGCAATTGGGGTATGCCGTAACGGAAGTAAAAGGAGCCGACCTCGCCAACTCTCAGCGCGATAACTTTATCAATGCCTTACAGGGTCGGGTAGCCGGTTTGCAGGTTGGTACATCGAGCGGGATGCCCGGCGCTTCGTCGGGTGTACTGATCCGTGGGGTAAACTCAATTAGCGGTAACAACCAGCCTTTATACGTAATTGACGGGATGCCTATAGATAACCGGACGGCTCAGAACAACCAGTTTGTGGCCGGGGGTATTTCGGGGCAATCAACCGAGAACCGGAACATCGACTTCTCGAACCGCGCTCAGGACATCAATCCGAACGACATTGAAACGATCACCGTATTGAAAGGACCGGAAGCAGCGGCTTTATACGGGGTAGATGCTGCCAACGGAGCCATTCTGATTACAACCAAAAAGGGAAAGGCCGGACAAGGACGTATCACGTATAGCGGAACGTTTACGCTCCAAAAAGTAGGGGCCTTACCCGAAACGCAGAAAGTTTATGGCCAAGGCAACAACGGTGTAACGCAGAACACGAGCTTTAACTCATTTGGTCCTCGTTACGCCGAGAACACGCCCTTTTTCGATAATGCAGCTGGCTTCCTGCGCGATGGTACGGGACAACGGCATAACATTTCGTTCGATGGCGGTACAGATCGGTATACCTACCGGTTATCGGCTGGGTATTTTAATAGCAAAGGCGTAATTCCAACTACGGAATACAAGCGGCTTAACATCAGCCTGGGCGGCACGGCCAAAATCACGGATAAACTGTCCATTGAGTCGACGCTTCAGTATATCAACACCGACAATACGAAGGTGTCAAAAGGTACGAACTCGTTTTTGTTGGGTCTGCTGTCGTGGCCAGCCAACGACGATATGTCAGCTTACCTGAACCCAGACGGATCGCGCCGGAAGGTGACGACGGGCAGTAGCGAAATTGAAAACCCGTTTTTCGACGTAAACAAAAATAAGCTGCGTGACAACGGCAACCGCTCTATTACCAACATCAGCATGAACTACGCCCTTACCAATTGGCTGACCTTAACGGGTCGGGTTGGTCTGGACGTGTATTCAACGCAGTACCTGTTTATGTACCACCCCGAATCCAACCGGTCGGGTGGTGTAATTGGTGGTGCCCTCGATCAGGCAACGGATAACAACCGGACCTTAACGAGCCAGTATGTATTTTCTGCCAACAAGAAATTCGGTAAGCTGAACGTGTCGGGTCTGGTGGGTCAGGCCTTGTATGATTTCAACTATACGTCGCTGGCAACTCGGGGCGAGAAATTCCTGGACCCCAACTTTGTGTCGATCAACAACACAGACCCTCTGACTCAGAAGTCGCGGAATTTTGTGCGGCAACGGCGGTTAATGGGTGTGTTTGGCTCGGCTACAGTTGGCTATAACGATGTGGCTTATCTGACCGTTACCGGTCGCAATGACTGGTCATCAACGTTCCCGAAAGCATCGCGCTCGTTCTTTTACCCTTCTGCTTCATTCAGCTTAGTGTTTACAGAATTGTTGCCCGAAGGCAAATTCCGCGATGTGCTGAGCTTTGCCAAATTCCGGGCCTCAGCCGCTCAGGTAGGTAAAGAAGCGCCTGAGTATTCGACCTCGCAGGCCTACGAAAGCCAGACAACAACGGGTGGTGGTTTCAGCTATGGCTTTACCGCTCCTAACCCATTCCTGGTGCCGGAAAAAGTGAACTCGTACGAGATTGGTACCGAGATGAAGTTTTTCAAGAATCGTCTGGGCTTCGATGTGGCATTTTACCGCACTGAAAGTGTTAACCAGATCATTCGGGATTTGCGTATCAGCTACGGAACGGGCTTCGTTCTGAAAGTAATTAATGGTGGTAAACTCTGGAACCAGGGTCTGGAAGTGACGCTAAATGCAGAACCCATTCGGACCAGCAACTTCTCATGGACAACCAACCTGAACTTTACCAAAACGAATAGCCGCCTGACGGAGTTGCCTGCTGGTGTTACTGAGTTTTATAACTCCGATACTTTCCTTTATGGTAACGTTAGAAACGGTATGCGCCTGAACGGGCCACTTACTACCTTCACGGGTAACAGCTATCTTCGCAACACGAGCGGCCAAATCCTGATTAGCCCGCTGACAGGCTTGCCACTGACCGAGACTGTTTGGAACGTAGTTGGTGACCGGAATCCTGATTTTGTGATGGGTTTTGTCAACTCGTTCTCGTACAAAAACTTCGGCCTGAACTTCGTACTCGACATTCGGAAAGGGGGCGACGTATACAATGCAACCGAATCATATCTGTATCGCACGGGCCTGAGCATGAAAACGCTCGACCGCGAAACGCCTTATACCTTCCGTGGCGTGTTGAAAGACGGTCTGGAGAACTCCGCTACCCCAACCCCCAATACCATTCAGGTTACGCCCTACTACAATAACGCGTTTTATTCTGCTCTGGCCGACGAAAACTTTATTGAGCGCGACGTAAACTGGGTACGCGTAAAAGAACTGTCTCTACGTTATTCTGTCCCAGCGTCGGCCCTTAGCCGGTCGCGGTTATTCAAAACGGCGGGTATATTCGTAACCGGTAACGACCTGCTGCTGCTCACCAACTATACAGGTGGTGATCCCGGTGTAAATGGCACCAACACCGCAACGGGCGGTTCGGGTGGCCAGGGTATCGACTACGGTAACCTGCCGCTGCCGAAAGTTTTCAACGTTGGTATCAACCTCGGGTTTTAATCCCCAACTATTTTGACATGAAAAAGATAGCTTATAAATGCGTCGCAGCCCTGCTTATGACCGGCCTTACGCTGGGTTTGAGTAGTTGCGACAAGTACTTAGACATTAACAAAAACCCCAACAACCCCGATCAGGTTGAGGCTGCCGTTTTGCTGGCACCGATCCAGAACAGCTATGTGCTGGGTATTCAGTTTGACGCCCGCTACTTAGGCCAGTATGTTCAGAACTGGCAGGCAGCAAGTGCTTCTGTTCCGGTAAATGGCTCTATCTGGGAAACCTATGGGTACGTACCCAATAGTGATGCAGGGGGCGAAATCTGGCGGAACGTGTACTTTAAAGGCGGTCGTAACCTGGTTAACCTGATTGACGATGCCCGCGCAAACGAACGCTGGGACTACCTTGGCGTGGGTCAGTTGTTTCAGGCCTGGGGATGGCAGATGCTCACCGATCAACACGGAGAGATCATTATTAAAGAAGCTTTCGATCAGGACCCGAATAAGAATACGTTTAATTACGACACCCAGGAATTTGCCTATTCGGAAGTGGTTCGGCTTGCGCAGGAAGCGATCAAAAACCTGAACCGTGGTGATGGTCGGGTATCGACTGCATCCTTGGCGCGGGGAGATAAAATTTATAACGGTGACCGGCTCAAATGGAAGAAGTTTGCCTATGGTCTGCTGGCCATCAATGCGCATCACCTCTCGAACAAGAAAAGCCTGTACAAACCCGATCAGGTAATCGCTTACGTCGACAGTGCGTTCACCAGCAACGCCGACGATGCCCAGTTTGTATTTAACGGACTCAGCACTGCCGACGGATCGTTCTTTGGTCCATTACGGCAGAACCTACAGGTATACGGACAGGGTGCATTTACACTTCAGTTGCTTGATGGTACTGGAAATGTGTTTAAGGGAGTCAAAGATCCACGCTTACCAGTCATGCTCGCCGTTAGTGGTGACGGTAAATTCCGGGGCATCGTTCCTAATGTAGGCCAGTCGACGGCGGCTTCTATACCATTAACAGAGCGCGTAGTAAGCCCGTGGGGAACCCAGTTGGGAGTTAACCCAGCAGCAGGTACAACGGGTCGGTATATCTTTACGGATAAGGGCCCATTCCCACTGATGACTTATGCTCAGTTGCAATTCATCAAAGCGGAAGCCGCCTTCATTAAAGGCGATAATGCAACTGCATTGGCCGCTTACCGGAAAGGCATCGAAGCGCACATGACCGCTTCATACGTGAATATTCCTACTGCCGATCGCACCGCGTATCTGAACAATCCGCTTGTTGTACCGACGGTTGCTGCCAACCTGACGTTGAGCCAGATCATGTTGCAGAAGTATATTGCCCAATGGGGTTGGGGTTTCCTGGAGCAGTGGGCCGATATGCGCCGGTACAACTACAGCACCGATGTATTCTCTGGCATTACGTTTCCGCAGACACTCTACATCAACAACAACGGAAAGCTACCTCAGCGAATGCGTCCACGATACAACTCTGAGTATGTCTGGAACGCAGAAGCACTACGGCCGTTGGGCGGTTTAGAACTTGATTATCATACCAAACCCATGTGGTTTACACAACCGTAATTCAGTGAGCAGTGGCAGTAAGCAGTTGGCAGCTATCCAGTCTGCTTACTGCCATTGCCTACTGCTACCAGTTTATTATGAAAAAACTACTATACGTTCTCTCGGCGGCAGCCTTACTGGTGTCGTGCGAGAAAAATAGCCTTCAGTTGCCTATTGATCCGATTACCAGCGGGGCAAGGCTCAAGTTGATCAATGCAGCTCCCGATATTTCGGGCGTTGAACTGGCTGTTGGTGGAAAGAAGCTTAGTGGGTTTACGCCGACGGGTATTACAACTACGTTCGCAGGGAATCCAGTAGGCGTTCCGTACAACAACACGTTTCCCAGCACTGGCTCCAACTATGCCATTGTAACACCGGGGCAGCAGGCTATCACAATCTCAGCACCGGCCAGCACATCGGCTGGGAGTGCAACAGTGATAAACACGCAAAACCTGACACTGGAAGACAATAAGTATTACTCGTTGTTTGTGGCCGGAGCAGGTGCGCAACCCGAAGTGTTGTTGGTTAATGATAACTTCGAGGGTGCAGCTGACCCAGCTAAGTTGTATGTGCGGTTTATCAACCTGATTCCGGGCTCTACCTACGATGTAGCGCTTACGACACCGAACACAACGCTGGCTACAAATCTGGCTTACAGAGCCGTTTCGCCCTTCATCTCCATAGATGCCATTGCGGGTCCAACGTTTGCCTTTAGACTACCTGGAGTGGCTACCAATGTTGGCACAGTTCAGTTTACCAGTTCATCGGCAGGGCGGGCTGTTACAGTTTTCCTCCGTGGCATAACGGGACGTACCGGTACAGCAGCGCCGGGTATTAACGTGTATGTGAATCGCTGATTAGTTTAGGTTTTACAAAGGAAGGGTCCTCTGGATTTCAGGGGACCTTTTTTTATGTAGAAGCTGCTCGTTTGAGCCAGAGCGTCGGCTTTTCAAACTAAATACTTCGTAAAACCGTATGTCTAAGTATCCATTCACAATATTGTATGATAAACCGAGTACTGCTTCTCACATTATTGGGTATTAGTTGTGTGGTACCGGTTAAGGGTATTGGCATTGATGTGTGGGCGGCAGATACAACAAAATCGTTTTCAATCTTTCCTTTACCCCTGATCTATTACACCCCCGAAACCCGCTTTGCGTTTGGCGTGGCAGCGGCTGCAACGTTCCGGTTTCGGCGCGACACGGCCAGCACAATCCGTCCGTCGCAGGTGACAGTGGGGGCGGCTTATACCCAGAATAAACAACTGTTATTTTACGTACCTTTTCAGCTTTTCTATAACCAGAACCGCTATTTTGCCATTGGGGAGGTCGGTTATTACAAGTACAACTATTTCTTTTTTGGTTTGCGTGACCGGGAAACGCCGAAGGAAACGTACGGTGTTAATTTCCCCCGAATTCGTCTTAGTTTGTACCGCCGAGTAACGGGGAGTGCCAACGGACGGGGTTTGTATGCGGGTCTGCGTTACCAGTTTGAGAACTATGATGTTACGTCCGTTGCACCCGAGGGGCTACTGGCATCGGGTACTGTACCGGGCGGTCAGGGGAGCCGGATTTCGGGGGGTGGACCGGGGCTGTTTTATGATACTCGCGACAATGTGCTGTTTCCGTCGCGGGGCGTGGTGGCCGACCTGAGCTACATGGCTCACGGGCGGGGCCTTGGCAGCACCAGCAATTTTGGGCGGTATGTGGCCGACGTAGCCACCTATCATCCACTAACCAGTAAAACCACGCTGGCGTTGAATTATGTGGTAAGTCTGACTACGGGCGTGGCTCCGTTCAGTGCTTTATCTCTGTTAGGTGGCACCAAACGCGGGCGCGGCTTTTACGAAGGCCGCTACCGCGACGACAATCTGGCACTGATACAGGCCGAAATCAGGCAACATGTCTGGTGGCGGCTGGGCGTAGTGGCCTTTGGTTCGGTAGGTGTCTTGGGAACATCAATTCGGGGAGCCGCTTACCAAAGTGAGTTTCTTCGGTTCAACCAGCCGAAAGGAACCTATGGAGCTGGGTTACGCATTCGAATCAACAACGATAAACTAAATATTCGAGCCGATTATGGCCGGGGCTTGCCCCAGACCAGTGCAGGCTCAAGCGGTTTTTACTTAACTATTGGCGAAGCATTTTGACAATCTCTGTGATCATACCGACCCGCAACGAAGCCCCGACTATTGGTCGGTTGGTTACTGATTTGTTGCATTATAGTTATGGGCGAGTGGCCGAGGTGATTGTTGTTGATGGGGGTAGCACCGATGCTACGGTTGAAGAAGCACAATTCGCCGGTGCGCGGGTAATACAGGCTCCAAAACCCGGCCGTGCTGCTCAAATGAACTACGCAGCACGGCTTGCTACCGGCAACGTGCTCTATTTTGTTCATGCCGACGTCACCATCAATTCTGATTACGTCAGCGATATTTCCTGGGCCATCCGCGACGGATACGAGTCGGGTTGTTACCGGTTTCGGTTCGACTCCCGCAACCCACTGCTCCGTTTCAACAGCTACGGTACCCGGTTCAACGGATTGTATTCTCGGGGAGGTGATCAAACACTGTACATCACACGCTCACTTTTCAACCGAATTGGGGGTTTCAACGAACATTATGTGATTATGGAGGATTTTGACATCATCCGGCGTATTCGTAAAGTGGCCCGTTTCATGGTCATTCCCAAGGATGTAGTCGTGTCGGCCCGAAAATACGAGACCAACTCTTGGTTGCGGGTGCAACTGGCCAACGTTACGGCCGTGCTTCTGTTTCGATTTAACGTCGATCCTACCCGCATTGCCCGGACGTATAAGTTGATGTTGAAGTATAGATAGTACTCATGTGGCTACAGTCCTCCTAACAGGCGCTAACGGCTTTCTGGGAAACCATATAGCCCGGCAACTGCTCGAAAAACAATATACCGTGCGGGCATTAGTAAGGCCGGGTGGCCCTACTCCAACCCTCGACGATTTACCTGTTGAACGTTTTTCGGGCGATTTGCAGGATGGATCAGCCGTAGTGAGTGCGGCAGATGGCTGTCAGTATATTATTCATGCGGCTGCACTAGCCTCCGTGAATCCTGCTCGTAACAAAGCCGTGTGGGACACCAATCTGACCGGCACCGAAAATGTTTTACGGGCCGCCCGCATAACCGACGTTGAGCGATTAGTTTATGTTGGAACAGCAAACGTTTTTGGCTTTGGTACCAAAGAGCAACCTGGCGACGAAACAAGTTCGTATATGGGCAACCGCTACGGTCTGGACTATATGGATAGTAAAAGGGCTGCTTCGCAGCGAGTATTACAATCGGGCGTTCCAGCCGTACTGGTACACCCTACTTTTATGTTAGGGCCGTTTGATCATAAACCAACCTCTGGTGCCCTGTTATTGGGGTTATACAAAGGGCAGGTGGCGGGTATTCCGGCCGGGGGTAAAAACTATGTTCACGTGGCCGATGTGGCCACAGCAACGGTAAATGCTCTAACCAGGGGGCGCACGGGGGAACAGTACATTTTGGGGAACCAAAATCTGAGCTACGCGGAAGCTTTTGAGCTGATGGCAGACGTAATGAACTGTAAAATGCCTGCACTCTCCGTCCCTAAAAGGCTGGCCTGGTTCATAGGGCAGTTGGGTGCCTTGCAATACCGCCTGACGGGAAAACTCGCCCGGCTAAATCCAGCAATGGTCGCTGTGGCCAACGATGGCCACTATTTTAACGTACAGAAAGCAATTGATGAATTACAGCTTCCACAAACTCCCATCCGTAACGCCATCAAGGACGCCTTTGACTGGTTTAGAGCCAATGGATATTGCTAAACCAGTGCCTATACTAGAACCGTGGCCTGTAAAAACGCAGGCAGTTCTCCACCCGTTGCCTATAAAGCCACGGTCAATAGAGAGCGTAAATTTCAGACCCCGCCCCAACAAATCATTTGCGGGTAAAGTAGCCATTATTACCGGCTCAGAATCAGGTATTGGTCGCGAAACCGCCCGTCAGCTTGGGCAACAGGGAGCGAGTATCATGTTGAATGGTCTCGATGCTACCCGATTGGACACTACTCTCAGAACGCTTCAACAGGAAGGGCTACACGTATCGGCCTGTGTAGCCGACGTGACCAAGTACACTGCCTGCGAAGAGCTAATTGCTGAAACGATCCGCGAATTTGGCCAGATAGACATCCTGATCACCAACGCCAGTATTTCGATGCGGGCTTATTTTGCTGATACCACTGTTGACACCTTTACCAGAGTGTTAGACAGCAACGTGTATGGGTCGGTGTATCCACTCAAAGCGGCTTTGCCCTACCTAACCCGCAGTCGGGGCAGTGTCACGTTTATTTCGAGTATTTCGGCTTTCAACGGAATGCCAAGCGGCTCAGCATATTGTGCAGGGAAAGCGGCTATGGTTAATCTGGCGCATACGCTCCGGCTCGAACTAGGCGATACAGGGGTACACTTCGGGGTAGTTCATATTGGCTTTACCCGCAACGATGCTGACAAAAAAATGCTCAATGGTTTGGGAGAGCCAGAACCGCTTGCACCCCGGCCCGAACGCTTTAAATTGACTCAAACTGAGGTTGCCAAAGCGATCATTCGCCATATCCGAAAACGCCGAAACAACAGTGTTTTATCGGGCTTCGGTAAGTTCATGTGGGCGATGACGACCTACCTGCCTAACGTTTCGGATATGATTATTCGCTGGACAATGCGTCGGTTTCGGCACATGTACGATTAGCGGGTAAACTCAGGTATATTTGTATTTGCTTTGATTTCATGCGCAAACTTGCCCTCGACGAACTCAACCGACTGTCGGTCGACGATTTTAAAACGGCTGAGAAATTTCCCTATTGCCTGATTTTAGATGACATCAGGAGTCTCAACAATGTAGGGTCTGTTTTTAGAACGGCCGATGCCTTCCGGGCCGAAACGCTCTATTTATGTGGAATTACGGGGCAGCCCCCTCACCGCGACATTACTAAAACCGCCATTGGGGCAACCGAATCGGTATCCTGGACGTACAGGCCTCATGTGGTTGACCTGATCGAGCAACTGCGCGCCGACGGTTGGATCATTGTGGCCATTGAGCAGGCCGAGGGGAGCACATCATTAGCTGATTTTCGCCCCGAAACGAACAAACGATATGCCTTTGTGTTTGGTAATGAGGTAACCGGCGTAGCCGACCCTGTGGTACAAACGGCCGATGTGGTGGTCGAGATTCCGCAGTTCGGTACCAAGCACTCGCTTAATATTTCAGTTACCGCAGGGATTGTGTGCTGGGATTTTCTTCAGAAGATGACAAAAACATAACACAGAATTTTTGTTTTCGAATTTTCATCCCATTGTATTTGCGGGTTATTTCTAAATCCGGGTTTATTCACAAAGAAAAATTACCATGAAAGCAGAAAAAAAGTCGTTAGCTAACGACATCATGAGTGCTCTGGAAACAAAACTGAGCGAGGCTGGCGAACAGACCAAGAAAGTAAAAAAAGCCATTGAGAAAGCAGCCTCAAAGCTTGCCAAGAAACTGGACAAGCTTACGCACAAGGCGGCTAAAAAAGCCGAGAAGAAATCGGAAAAGGTAGCCAAGAAGGTTGCGAACAAGGCGAAAAAAGATGCCGACAAAAAGACGAAAAATGAAGCCAAAGCGGCTAAAAACGCCAAACGCACTAAAGGCTCCAAAAGCAAAGTGGTCGTTTCTGATAGCCCGAAGCCGGTAGCATTGCCCAAAGCTGATCCTGCTGCCCCAAAAACCGCCACACCTGCTCCAAAGCCTGCCCCAAAACCAGTAACTCCTGCTGCGCCAAAAGCAACCACACCAAAGCCCGCGCCCAAGCCATCAACGCCTGCTAAAGCGGCATCACCAGCGCCAGCGGAAACAGCCCCAACAAGCGCTGAATAAATAGTTGAACATGATTTTAATGCGAACCCGCTTGGTAATCAAGCGGGTTTTGCTTTATTGCAACACTTTAACATATCTATTAGTCTTTTGAGTGACTTGATTGCTCATTACTTGTCATAAAACTTGTACTTCTGTTTTCCGCTTAAGCACCACCCGTTATGAATGCACTGACTACTCAAACGCTTCATACGCTCGTCCACGAATTTCAAACGCCAATTGCCGCTATTCGCATGGCAGCTGATGTGCTGGATTCTCCTATTACGCACAACAATCCGCAGCGGACCAGTAAGTACGTTCAAATCATACGGGAAGAAACAGACCGACTACAGCAGCAGGTCGAGGTTATGTTAAGTCTGGCTCGTGCCGATCGCCATGCGCTATATGTGTGCGTTGAGCCTCTAGATATTCACGAACTGACGCGCTCCATTGCACAACGCCACGGCGCTTATCTGACACTGAATTTACTGGCAACCCACACGATGCTTCTGGCCGACAGGCTTCACCTAACCAATGTCCTGTATAACCTCATCGATAATGCCGTCAAGTACAGTCAGCACCAGTTAGATATTCGGGTTACCACCACATCAAGTGACCTGGGTTTACGAGTGGCCATTTCGGATCGGGGAGTGGGGATTCCGCTTGAGTTACAGGAACAAATTTTTCAGCCCTTTTTCCGGGTCACTGGCCGCGACTCGCCTAGCGTTAAGGGCTTCGGGCTGGGGCTGTGCTACGTCAAAAAAATAATGGAAGCGCACCAATGGCAAATTTCCGTACAAAGCGATATTGGCTGCGGTAGTGAATTCAGCATTTTGATACCAGCCAGCAGTTATCAGTAAATAAAACAGCCAACAATAGCTTATGACGCCATCACTGGTGCGAAAGCTATTGTTGGCTGTTTACTGCTAGCTGCTCGTTGTCAGCTATTTACTATTTCACCGCTTTTGTTTCTTTCTCTTCTTTCACCACCTTCATCACTCCGTTCATAATGCGCCAGTGGCCGGGAAACGTACAAACGTACGGATAATCGCCGGGGGCACTAGGTGCCGTAAACCGAAGTCGGAATGTCTGATCAGGGTTTATCAGGGGTGTGGACGCCAAAATCTGGGGCATCGTAGGCACGTAGTTCTTCTCGGCTCCGTCTTTCGCTGTAATCATTTTGTCAGCGGCCTGACCAATAAGTTCCATCGTCTTAGGTGCTCCGATAACGAGGTTGTGCTGCATGGCATCGGGGTTTTCAATTACCAGCTCGATTGTTTTTCCAGCCATAACGGTAAACTCCTTTTTATCAAACCGCATTTCTTCACGAACCGTTTTCATGCGAATCACTACCACATTGGGGTCCACGGCTTCTGCTGCGGCCATTCCCCAGGCTTCATACAACCGAGTTAGCCGGGCCTTGTTGTCAGGAGAAACCGTTGTGCTCAGTGTCGCCAAAAACGCTTTGTCTGATTCACGCACGGTGGTCTTGTTACGCAAATTCCACCCTTCCGACACGCCTTTCACGATGGCTGAACTCCGTGCGGCATCCAGCGTTTGTGACTGCCGCAGCAAGGCTACAACCGAATCCACGGGGGCAGCTGATGCATAACTACGACTTGAGCGCTCGAGCACATAGGCACTCATGCTTTGTGGAGAACGGTAGGTGAGCGTATGGGCGAAGGCGTTGTTTTTCTCATCGGCCTCGGCAATTTTATTGTCGGGGTCAAGCATTACGCTGATCCGGTACGGACCTGCCTGCTCAAACGATACACCCATATTACCTACCCAGGGTCCATTGTTACTCTTGATAATCGTAACCGTCTCTCCTGGTGCGATACCAGTATCGTGTGTGTAACTTACAAACTCTATTTTTGACCCATTCCCTTCTACACGCACCGTCAACGGCACAGGCGTTCCTTTCGGTAAGGCAACCCCACCCCGATTCATCACATTGATAGCAATCGAACTGTACTGCCGAACTTCGGGCGATGCGGGGTCCGTTTTGATCTCTGTAACTACCAGATCAGGTTTATCGGATTGCATTACCGTGGCTGTAACCACCGGAGCCGCAGGAGCTGATGGTCCTCCCCCACTCGCCCGGGCTTCCCGATCAACAGACTGATGCTGGTGCATGTCGTGATTCATCGGGGCGCTGGGTTGAGCAGGGCCGTTCATCGTAACCTTTTTGAGGTACATTTTCATCAACTGCCCTCCCTGGCTGTTCATTGCAACGGCAAAGGCTTCGGGTATCCAGCGATCATTAATTTCATCGGTCCCACTGGATTTTTCCATGCGAGCCAAAATAGCCTGTTGCACAGCAGGTGTAGACGGCACTTCCGACAATACCAGAATCGTATTCAATACTACCAACGGATCAGCATCGTTCAACAGGTTCATCTGGATGAGGGTACTGGCCGTTTCGGCATCTTTCGGCATCACCTGCACTCCCGTTTTCCGAACACCTGCACAAGGATGCTTGAGCGCACTGCCAATGGCTTCTTTGTCAATAGCGCCAAGGCCATGCAACGTCCACAAAGCGTGGATAGCTGCCGGATTGATTCCAATTTCGTCCATCGACTGGTCTTTCACCAACGCAATCAGTTGAGGCACCACGTCTTTGTTATTCCGTTCGATCAACAACCGCTGGGCAGTCATCCGCCAGAACATATTTGTATTCTTCAAAGCCGCTACCAGCTCGGCTGGGCGGTTTTTGTTGAGTGCCATGGGGGTGTAGGCTGGAACGTTTTTGTAGCCAACCCGATAAATCCGTCCATGTGTGAAATCGCGAAGATCAGTCTCGTAGGCATTACCCGACCCATTTTTGAACCCTTGCGGCACCGGGTTATGCTGAATAATATAGCTGTACCAGTCGGCCACCCAAACGGCCCCGTCGGGTCCTACTTCGGCAAACACGGGAGAGAACCACTCGTCGGCACCAGCCATCAGGTTAAAGCCTACACCGTCGCCCTCTTTATCGGAGAAGTCGGTGCCCCGCTGGCTCATTACGTTCTGGTGTAAAATGTGACCCGTTGGTTCGGCCACAAAGGCCACCTTGTTCCAGTAGGCTTTCGGAAAAGCGCGGGCGGTATATAAGTTGTGACCAGCGGCTGCTGTGAACCCACCAAACACGTCTACCTGCCGCACTTTCTCGGTGATAGGCTTCATGTCTTTGTGCGTATCGGTGCTGCGGCTGCCGTTCTCACGAAGGTGAGCCCCTCCTTTGAAATACTGCTTTGGAATGGCCATGTACCAACCGTGCGAGTTATTGGCCGTAGAGCCAAACACATTGCCGGTTTCATCAAACCCTAGTCCCCAGGTGTTGTTCGACGTACTGGTCATGTATTCCAGCTTCGATCCATCGGGCTTGAACCGAAAGAAACCCTGACCAAACTGAAGCGTGTCTTTGCTGCTGCCAACCAGCCCTTTGAAACCTGAATACCCAACGCTACCCCAAATCCAGTTGTCGAAACCATAATGCAGGTTGCTTGGTCCGGCGTGGGTATCATACGTACCAAAGCCCGTAAACAGAATCTTCTTCACATCGGCTTTATCGTCGCCGTTGGTATCCTGCAAAAACAGCATGTGCGGAGCCTGCGATACGTAGAGTCCACCGTTGCCGAAGGCCATACCCGTTGGAATGCTCATGCCTTCGGCGAAGTTGGTAAACTTATCGGCTTTACCATCCTTGTCGGTATCCTCACAGATCACAATGTAATCGGAGCCACCTTCCGGCTTGCGCTCGTTGGGATAATCCTTGGTAATCAGTACGTAAAGACGGCCACGCTCATCCCAGGCCATCGCAATCGGGTGCATCACGTTAGGCTCCTGAGCAAACAGATTCAAGGTAAAATCAACCGGAACCTGAATGTGCTTCATCGACTCCTCGGGCGATACGGCCCGCTGGCGAAGTTGTGGTCCAGGGCGCTTTTCGTAGTTAGGCAATTTAGCTTCGTCATACGCAAACAACTGTGGCTTTAGGTCGTCGCGCAGTTTGGCTACGCGCTCTCCAACCGACCACATGATGCCTTTTTCAAGCAGCTGCTGAAAACCGGGTTGGCTCCATGTACGCTCATCGTGACCGTAAGCAGTATAAAAAACCCGCCCTTTGCCATACGTCCGTGTCCAGGTGTAGGGTTCTTCCGTTTTGCCGGGTTTATCGGTAGCCTGATCAGACTTGATGTCACGCACCGCCAACACGTTATTATCGGCCTGCAAGTGCGTGTGTAAATACGTTTCGTCATAGGCCTTGAATGATTTCAGGCCCATGGTGATCGGGTTGTTTGGCTGGGTAAAGCGGGTCTGGATCGTGTCCATTTTATGCCGCCAGAACTGCCCGCCAACCACTTTGTCGACGTATTCAGCCGAGTTACGGAAGCAATACGACGCACAATGCACCGGAATCAGCCCTTTCCCCGACTGTACGAAGGCGAGCAACGCCTGCTCTTGCGGTTTAGGAATACTATCCCAGTTGGCAAAAATCAGGAGCCCATCGTACTTCGCTAAATTGTCGGGGTTAATATCCGCCAGCTTATCGGTGTACGTTATGTTGATTCCCCGGTTGCCCAGTGCCGCCATGAGTTGCGGAACCCGTTCGGCGGGTTTGTGGTGACCTCTGTCGCCCAGAAACAGAATCTCTGTTCGACGTGGCTTCGTGTCGGTCTTGGTAACCGTTTGCTGCTTCGCTCCACTGTCGCGCATGTTGGCCGACGGAGTACGGGTGCAGTGGGTGAAACCCAATATACTGAGTATTACTAGTGCTTGCAGACGCATTTTTCAACCGTTTTCTGTGTGTTTTTCCGCGTCTCCGCGTTCAATCGTGCTCCTCAAAACTCGGGGAGCCGGATAAGCTCCCCACCCCTCATGGCCGACTCATGCGCCAGAATACCTACGCTTGTCCAGTTTGCCGACTGAGCCGCGTTCGGGAATGGATCGCGATCTTCAGCAAGGGCCGATAAAAATTCGTGTACCATGTGAGGATGCGAACCGCCGTGTCCACCACCCTGCGTAAAGGAGAGGTGTTGTGTTTCGTCGGCATCGTACACTCCTTTGGTTGTAAAGCGCTGAATCTCGGTGGGCAGCAAATGTGCATAGTCGGGCACAGTTACCTTTTCAGGAATTTCAGGCTCGGGCTTTTTGGCTGTGTGAATCACTGGCTGCTCATCTTCGATCAACTGCCACTCAAACGATTTTTTGTCGCCGTAAACCTCAAAACTTTCGCGGTATTGCCGGGCCACATCGAACAGCGACCGATAAACGTAAGCAGACAAATCGCTGTTTCTGAATTTGATGTGCGCCGACTCCACGGCAAACGGCGAGTTGTGAATCTTAGCTAACTCTTCCCGGATAGTTCCTGACCCAAAGCACGATACATATTCAGCTTCGAGCTTGAGCAACCCTGCCACCGGACCAACGCAGTGTGTGGCATAGTGCATCGGTGGTAAACCAGGCCAGTAATCAGGCCATCCGTCCATATCTTGCTGGTGGCTCGCTTTCAAAAACTGGACTTTGCCAAGCTCGCCTTTTTCGTACATCTCCTTCACAAACAGAAACTCGCGGGCATATACCACTGTCTCCATCATCATGTACTTTTTGCCCGTTTCGCGGGTAACGCGTACAATCTCGGCGCATTCTTCAACTGTAGTAGCCATTGGCACCGTACAGGCAACGTGCTTTCCTGCCCGCAATGCTTTCAGGCTTTGCTCGGCATGGTTTGGAATCGGTGAATTAATATGAACAGCGTCGACATCGGGGTCAGCCAGCAGTTCATCGTAATCCGTGTATCGTTTTTCGATACCATACGCATCGCCAATCTTGTTCAGATTCTCGACGTTGCGCTGGCAAATAGCATACATATTAGCCAGCGGATGACGCTGGTAGATTGGAATAAATTCAGCCCCAAATCCGAGGCCAACAATGGCAATGTTAATCATATTGTGGTTGTGTGTGTAGTAGAGACGCAAAATCCTGCGTCTCATTCGGGTCAGTAATCTTGTAAAACATCCGGTCGCCGAGACGCAAGATTTTGCGTCTCTACAATAAATTGATAGCCGTCTTCAGCCAGTTGCTCAGGTGAAGTAAACATAGGTCGGAAAATGTGCGTGGCAGCAGCCAGTTCAGGCGGGTTAGGACCGAACGCTTCAATGGCAATGGGCCCCGTATAACCGATTTCGTCCAGCGTTTCGAATACTTGTCGAAAATTTATTTGCCCCTGTCCTGGTGTCGAACGGTCATTTTCGGATAGCTGCACATGCACCAGATAAGGAGCTAGTTTACGGAGCGCATCCGGCACGTTTTTCTCCTCAATATTGGCATGAAACGTATCGAAAGCAGCCCGACAGCTGGGGTGATTCACGACCTCTACGTAGCGCACCACATCATCGGCGCAGGTAAGCAGATAAGTCTCGAATCGGTTCAGGGATTCAATGGCTATCATAACACCCCTGGATTGGGCATATTCAGCCAGTTCTCGCATAGCCTCCACCGACCGATTCCATTCATCTGCCGTAGCTGGTTTGCCCGTAAACGTTTTAAAACCAGCGTAAAGCGGCCCCATCAGAATGGATGACCCAGCTGCAGCCGAACAGTCTATAACGTGTTTGAGGTAGCTAACTCCGGCCTGACGGATAGCCGGGTCAGGATTAATCAGACATAGTTCAGGAGCAACTATCGAACAGGTCTGAACACCTAGTCCTAACTGAGCGGCCTGCTGGCCCAATTGTTGCCATTTAGCTAAATCAGCTTGCCGGTTATCGGTTCCGCTGACTGGCATTTCTACAAAATCAAACCCTGTTTCTTTCAGAAATAACAGTGTCGCACTCATGTCTTCGTCCATACTCGCAGTCCAGACAAAGAGGTTCATCCCCAGTTTATTCATATCCAACCTTTACAAGTTACCACAAATCTACGTAGTAAAAATTCGATCTGCCCTGCTTTTATTGGCAGATACTGACTGTATATTACCATGACTTTAGACATTGTCAGAAAATTTCAGCCAATCCGTTGGAAATTTACATGAAACAGGCCCTCCGTAAAGACCTTGAACCAGTAACCAATTCGTTTGCCGTTCATGAATTGACTGAACCGTACTTCGACCCCAATTGGCACTTTCATCCGCATTACCAATTGTTTCTTGTTGAAGAAGGCACCGGTACTCGCTTCATCGGCGATTCAATTCGCCCCTTTGTTAAAGGCGATCTGGTTATGCTTGGCCCTAACTTACCTCACCTCTGGCGCAGTGACAAGGCCTATTTTGAGCCAGATTCGAAACTCCAGACCAGGGGTATCGTGATCTATTTCTCCGAAAATTTTCTGGGTGATACATTTTTTCAGCATCAGGAGATGGTGTTGCTGCGTGACCTGATGAACAACGCCCGACGTGGACTGGAGTGGAGTGGACACACGCAGGATCAAGCCATTCAATCGTTAAGGCGTATTCACAAAGCTCCGGCTGGTTTCGGAAGGGTGCTGGCGTTCCTGTCGCTACTCCACGATCTTTCACTAGCAAACAATTACCAATATATTACCAGCCTTGGCTACACAAACATGGCTAAACAGTCGGAAACGGACCGGATTCAGTTGGTGCACGATTATGTGCTGAGCCATTTTCACGACCATATCAACTTAGAAACCGTAGCCGATCTGGCCGGTATGACGCCTTCTGCTTTCTGCCGTTACTTTAAGACTCGGGCCAACAAAACGTTTTCTGACTTTGTATCCGAAGTTCGGGTTGGCCACGCCTGTAAACTTCTGATCGACGGGTCGTTGAGCGTCACCCAGATCAGTTACGAGAGCGGCTATCGAACGTTGTCTAATTTCAATCGGCAATTCAAGGTGGTTACGGGACAAACGCCATCTAGCTACGTGAGAACGTATCGAATGGTTTAAGGGATTATAAACTATTGAGAATAGCCGTACCGTCGTCCGGGGCAAACCATTGATAATCTTGCTGATGGCGAAACCAAGTAAGTTGCCGTTTTGCGTATCGGCGGGAGTTGCGTTTGAGCAGAAAAACCATCTCTTCGTAATCGTACTGCCCGTCGAAATAGCCGAAAACCTCCTGGTAGCCCACCGTACGGAGAGCCAAATGACTACGAAAGGGTAAGAGCGTTCTGGCCTCCTCCAGCAAACCAGCTGCCAGCATTGCGTCCATGCGCAAATCGATCCGGGAATATAGTTCGGCGCGGGGTCGGTCGAGGGCGCATAGTTTAATGGTAAAAGGCCGCTTAGCCGGTTGCTGCCGACGGAACGACGAGAAGGGCTGCCCTGTTCCCAGACAAACCTCCAGCGCTCTTACCACCCGCTGCGTATTTTGCAAATCAGCCTCGGCCGCATATACAGGGTCCCGTTCACGAAGTTCGTTTTGTAACAGGCTTAAGCCCTCGGTGGCTACCCGCGCCATGAGCTGATCGCGAATGGATGAGTCAACGGCCGGAATGTCATCCAAACCAAAGCAAAGTGCATCGATATAGAGGCCCGTTCCACCAGTCAGGATCACAATGTCTTTTTTACAGAATAATTCGTCGAGCAAAGCAAGGCACTCTCGCTCATAACGGCCAGCACTCACCACCTCCTGAATAGAGTGCGAATTGATAAAATGATGGGTAACTCCCTGCATTTCAGCTCGTGTTGGCTTAGCCGTACCAATACTTAGCTCCCGATAAAGCTGTCGCGAATCGGCCGAAACAACGTCTGTTTCTAACGTCTTTGCCAACTGAACACACAAATTCGTCTTTCCAACGGCAGTTGGCCCTGCAATCACAAGCAATGTTTTGGACACGTTCACAAAAATTATTTAGGGCCACAAAAATAAGCATTAGCAAGGGTATACTTAATAATAAACCTCTGGTAGACTTAATACTTCTGGCCTATTTTAATGATAAAGCAATTCAGTAAATAAACATTAAAATATACTTAATTAACGAATTAATCAATATAACTTTGCCTTGTATTAATCGTTATAGAGTTCGATTTACTAAAACGCTTCTCAACAGTATATGAAATTCTTGGTTTTTATCCTGTTAGCATTAGTATCCATTGCCTGTTCGGCGAATACTAAACAGGAAAATACAAACGGGCAAACACCTTCAACACCGGTTGAAAAAGACTACGGTGATTCTGTCCGAAAACCAGTATTAACTGATTCTGTAGCCACTGAGATTCGTCAGTAATTCTAAAATTTTTCCCCTTTTTTATTCTACTTGAATTATCAGAAGGTATGGATAAATTATGGATATGCTTCGCTATTTTGGAACGGTTTGTACATATAAATTTCAGTGGGTTGTAAAAATTACAACCCGGTATTTATATTTGCACATACTTATTCAAGTGCTTACTAATCAGTAACTTACAAACAAAAAAGTTAGTATTGGACACCTTTCTCTTATGAAGGACAGTAATCGTGACGTGCATGTTGTGAATCGAGATCATCAAGTTTTCAGAAAGAGCCTCGATATTATTTGTGGAAAATGGCGGCTATTCATTTTGCTCAATCTTGGTGAACATACCCGACGGTATGGCGAACTCAGACGTATGATGCCTGATGTTAGTGAGAAGGTGCTAATCCAGGAATTAAAGACACTAATTTCTCTGGGTGTACTGGAAAAAGAATCCTTTAATGAGGTGCCACCCAGAGTAGAATACAAATTGACAACGAAAGGGCTTCACGTGCTTCCTTTGTTATACGACTTGAAACAAATTGGAGAACCATTTATGGAGTTATAAATAGTTTTCTACTCACCTTTGAGTGTACGGTGTTGTTTTTCCCCTGCGATTTCAGTTCTTTGCCTCGCTAAACACTTATTTCACAATAATCTAACAGCGAAATGGGATTACTGAATTTTTTCAAGGGTGTCGGAGAGAAAGTCTTTGGCAAAGATCACGATGTTCCGGCTGCTGAGCCAGCGAAACAAGCCGAAGTTGAGCCGCTGAAGGCCCAGGCATTACTTAACCATGTGAAGCAGTTAGGACTGGCTTACAATAAGTTGACGGTTAAAACAAAGGGCGATACAGTGATTCTGGAAGGAGAAGTAAAAACCCAGGAAGATGCTGAAAAAATTGCGCTGGCAGTGGGTAACGTCGAAGGAGTTATGGTAGTTGACAACCAACTCGACGTGGCAGATCCAACTCCTGAAGCCCGGTACTACACAGTTAAAGAAGGTGACTCTCTG
This sequence comes from Flavobacterium sp. SUN052, assembly GCF_028867935.1. Lineage (GTDB taxonomy): Bacteria > Bacteroidota > Bacteroidia > Flavobacteriales > Flavobacteriaceae > Flavobacterium. The sequence continues at coordinate 270,525 of NZ_JAPQNS010000009.1, read as the reverse complement.
TCGAAAATCGCGAAAGAAGTGTACGGAGATCCAATGAAGTACGGTGTTATTTTCGAGGCTAACAAGCCAATGCTGAAAGACCCCGATCTGATTTATCCAAACCAAACTTTACGGATTCCTCAGTTGTAGAAAAAGTAAAAGGGGCGAGGAGTTGCTGACGATTGCGTTATTCGCGTCAGCAACTCCTCGCCCCTTTTTTGGTTAATTGGTATTCCCGTCAATTTTACCTTCCAGCGCCCGCTGCAAGTCCTGCGGCAAGTTCGACAGAAAGTCATATCCTGTTTTGCGCTCAAGCTCATCAACACTCAGTGCATAGTAATTCCAAGGCTTATCGGCGGCCGTTTGGCGGTTTGGTATGTTCACGGCAATAACCCGCGTGTTCACGTCGATCCGTTGCAGATCGTTAGAACCAACGGGCAAAACCACAATCACTTTCCAGAGCGATGCTGGAACCGTTATTTTCCCAGCAGCCAAGCTGCTCGCTTCCCCATTGGCACCTGTTCCCCGTGTGCCGTCTGTGCCAGCCACGATGTATAACTCGTTATTACCCGCCATCAGCTTCCGGCAATAATCTTCCAGACCTTTCCATACTTCGCGATTATGCCGGGGGGCTTCTGGCACGATATTGGTCAGCAAAAAGGTAGCATTATTGTCAGTTATTGATCCGTCGCGGTCGTCAGATGGGCAAAGATGCCCCCGGTCGAAGCCTGAATCAGTGTAATCGCTGGTTTTGGCGGCAAACCAATCACGGGGTAAGTCGGGGTCGGGCCGGAAATTATTACCACGGCTGGCTTCGCCTTTCCATGCAGCGCTCAGGTGCCAGCTAACCCAGTTAGCAATTCCACGTCGGCGATTGTACGAAAGTGTAAATACGGGCTTCACCATCAGGTAGTTGTCAGGATCACTAACGGAGGCTCCACTTGGATTTCCGAGCGCCAGATTATCGTCGCGGGTGGGTTGGGTATTGTTAATTGTTGGACTCCGTGGCTGAGGAATCGACGTTCGGCACCCCTCGCTAAAGAGTATAAACAAAGCGGCAACGGTAATTGCCCGAAAATGAGTTGAGTAACAAATTGCTTTTTTTAGCATCCTTTTTGAAATTTACACTGGAATACTGAACCTACTACCTAAACGATACCGGCAACAGGTTCTTTCCTTGTTGCAACGTTAGCGTAAAACATCGTACTTTTATTTACCGTCATGTCCAAAAAAAAGCAGCCTTCTTCAAGACCTGCCCCTGCCTCACCATCACCTGGTCGTGTAGTTCCGCCCGTACAAACCCGTTCGGGCAATCCAGCGGCAACTGCAGCTCGCCCACAATCGGCGTTTGTTAGGCCAACACCAACCAAATCAACTGCTCCGGCTGAACCATCAGTTCAGTTACCGATTCCAGTTCGCCGGATGGCATGGTGGCCTCCAGTGGTACTGGGGTTAGTTGGTTTTCTGTTGTACATAAACACCTTTAATCACGGATATGCGCTTGACGATATTGCCGCTATCAGCCAGAATTTATTCGTGAAAGCGGGCCTCAAAGGAATCCCTGATTTACTTCGGACCGAATTCTGGCACTTCAGCAACATCTCACTGGGCTATTACCGTCCGTTGTCGCTGATTACGTTTGCTATCGAACACGAATTTGCGGGAGACAAACCCGGCCTGAACCACCAGATCAATACGATATTATATGCCCTTATGGGCCTGGTACTGGGCATGTTGCTCCAGAAATGGTTTATCCAACCTGCCAAACAAACCTCCGAGGGTCTAACTGTTTCTAACGTTTCAAATGGTTTCTCCTCTAACCGGACTGTGCAAATTATTATGGCGTTGCTGGTTGGCCTGATTTTTATCACTCACCCGGTACACACCGAGATTGTTGCCAACATCAAAGGCCGCGACGAAGTGTTGAGCTTCCTGTTTATTTCGCTGATGCTGTTGTTTCACTGGCGGTATCTGGAAACGAACCAATGGAGCTGGATCAAACCCGATGCTCGCCTGCTAGCCGGGGCAGTAATTTGCCTATTTGGTGGTTTGCTGGGTGGTTCACTGGTATGGGGTATTGTTGGAAAAGAAGGCGTTAGCTTACCCAACCAGATTCTGGCGGGTGTGAGCCTGCTGGAGATTTTCCGTATCGCAGCCGCTGGTGTTGCCGCTAGTTTACTGGTTACAGCCGGTTTATCAATGCGGCAGTCGAAACTGGCTGGAAAATCCGAACTCTGGTGGGAAACCAATAACCTGAACACAAAGCTAACTGGGGTAGCGCTGACTACGCTGGCAGCGGTGATCGGTGCCGTTGTTATGGCCAGCACACGTAATATTCCTGAAATAACGACGGGTAAAGCCATCTGGATCGGCTTGGGAGCCGCAACCGGTAGTTTGCTCACAACAAGCTGGCTGGGTCTGTCTTGTGCATCGCTGTACCTGGCTTTCCTTTCTAAAGAATCATCCATTGTTAGTTTGGCTTTTATTCCAGCGGCTCAGTACTATTTTGCCCGTCGTAATATCTGGCAATCACTGATTGGTTTGTGGCCGTTCCTGATTGTAGCGGCTCTGTTTTTCTATCAGAAGTTCCAGATGATCGGCACTTTAAGTGGAAAGCCACCCGTTGACTGGGCCAACTACCCGTATGCTATCGAAGGCACTCAGATTCGGAGTACGTTTAAATTCTTTGCTTACTACCTGAAACTGCTTTTCCTGCCACACCCACTGGTTTATGATTATTCGTACAATGTGATCCCATCGTCGAAAGGAACGCAAACAGCCTTGGTGGGTCTTGGTTTAGTGTCTATGCTGGGCCTGATCTATCTGACCATTAAAGGCTTCTTCAAGCGGACGCTGTGGGGCTTTGGTCTGTTCTGGTTCTTTGTAGCTATGGCACCGGGTCTAGGCTTTATCTGGATGCGGGGTGGTATCCTGGCCGAACGTTTCCTGTTTGCCGCTGTTCTGGGCTTTGCCATCATTGCCGTTTGGGGTTTGCACCAGATCCTGAGCAAAATTCCCGGTTTAGGAGAGAGCACCGATTCGTCGGCCAATGGCTCAATGGTAGCCAATGGTTCGGCAACGCCCCGGCCTGCTTTGGCTCGGTATGCTCCTCTATTAGGTCTGATGGCCGTGGTCATAGGCTTGTATTCGTTCAAGACGGTAACGCGTAATGAAGACTGGAAAAACAATTACGTATTGTTTAACTCGGCACTCCCCTACTCGCCAAGTAGCTGTCAGGTACAACGCCACGTGGCTAACGAAGAGATCGAAAAAGGGCTAAAATACCGCGCCAAGAGCGATTCTGTAGCCAACGCGGTGAACACGGCTAAGGTAAAGCCAAATGCCGATCAGTTTAAGAAATACCAGGCTCTGGTCGATTCTAATGTAACGCTGGCCACCAAACACGGTCGTTCGGCTCTGGAGCACTTAAAAGAAGCAACTCAGATTTATCCTGGCTTCGGTGAGGCTTATTTCTCGATGGCCTACGTATTTCAGAAGATTATTCCAAACCGCGACTCAGCTGTTTATTATTACAAGCAGACTATTCGGGCAGCCAACGCCTATGCGCCGGCTTACAATAACCTCGGAGTTATTTACCAGAATGAAGGCAACCAGGACCCGAAGAAGTTTGAACTGGCTTCGTATTATTACAATAAATCGATTGAGGTAAACCCTGCATACATTGATGGAAGAAACAACCACGCTGCCTTGAAAAAGGCGACTGGCATTGATGTGCGTATGTTGCCTCAGCAGGTAATTGATGCGTATTAATTTTGTTGATCGACGGAACGTTACGTTTTTTTCGTTCGACCAGACGGTAGCCTAAAATACCTTTTCTTCGAAAAGCCGCTTTCAATAGAGAGCGGCTTTTTCTATATACTCTTTTCTAAATTTATAGCCGTATTTTTATCGGCCTTACTTGGCTCCTCTCCCCTATGATCGATAAATATTCTGTTCCGACTCCAGTAACTTCGCTCAATCAGCAAACAGCTGATATGGGCGATCCCGAACGTATGATTCGTGAAAAGTTGCTCTTACGCGAGGCCCAGTTAAGCCAGGCTCAGCGAATGGCGGGAATGGCCAGTTGGGAGTGGTATTTCGGCGACACCCAGATTCGATGGAGCCCCGAAATGTATTTATTCTGGGGCTATGAACCCAACGAGATCACCGTTGATCTGGATAGTGTAGCCCAGTCAACGCACCTCGACGATATACCTATTTTGCAGGGTGCTATCACCAAAGCCTTACAGGGCGACGACGTAGAGATGGAATACCGGCGGTATGATAAAGCCAGCCGGGAGATTTTCATCCATACAATCGGTCGAATTATCCGCAATGAACAGGGTGATCCTATCGGCGTGTTTGGCATTGATCTTAACATCACCAAACGTAAGCAGCAAGAGAACGAACTACGTCGGTTAAATGAAGTGCTTGAACTCAAAAATCGGGAACTAGAGCAGCGAAACGCCGAACTCAGCTCGTTTTCGTACGTGGCCAGCCACGATTTGCAGGAGCCTCTTCGCAAAATCCGAAGCTTTAATAGTCTGATTCTCGAACGCGAGAGCCACTGCTTAACCGAAGCGGCTAAAGATTATTTTGGTCGGTCGGTTGCAGCAGCTGGGCGAATGCAGGAGCTGATAAAAGACCTAATTGATTATTCACGGGTCAATACGGCGACTTGGGAATTCGAAGCCGTTGATTTGAATGTGCTGCTGAATGAAGTAAAACAGGATCTTTCTGAACAGATAGACGACAATGAAGCAGTTATTCATGCATCGACCCTGCCCACGGTGGCAGTCATTGGTTTTATGTTCCGTCAACTATTGCAGAATCTCATCAGTAATTCGCTGAAGTATCGTCAGCCCGGCCTCCCTCCTGAAATCAAGATTGGGTATGAGTGTATAAACCACGGTCTCGAAACGTCTGGTAGCGCCGTACACCAGTTGACTTTTTCGGATAACGGAATCGGTTTTGAGCCAGCGTACAGCCAACGAATTTTTCAGTTATTTCAACGGTTGCATGGCCGCACTCAATACAACGGTACAGGTATCGGTTTAGCCATTTGCCAACGCATTATGCAGAACCATAAAGGCAGCATCACAGCAGAAGGAATACCTAATCAGGGAGCCATTTTCACGCTTCGCTGGCCCATCATGTAGGGACCGTTCAATCAAAAACGGGCAAAAAACCTGGTCACGAAAAGAGTCATAGCAGAGCCAATATTTATACACTTTATACAATAAATAGCATACAATATAAACATTCTGAAAGTCAATCATTTAGGGTTTATTTTTCAAATATTCCTTTATTTCAGACACACTGTTGCAAAAAGGCTTTTTTGTAAACCTGATTCGACTTTAAGCGACAAAAATATACAACAATAGTTTCATGTCCTCCGTTGAAAGGTCAGTTGTTTCGGACAAACCAGCATCTGTGGCTTGCTTGAAATGATACAAAGTATGTTTTACAAATAACTCAACGAATGAACTCGAAACTCGTATTCAAAAACCTCCGCCAAGCCTTGGCTGCTATCTTGGTCTGTTCAGCCCCACTATTCATTGGCTGTAACAACGAAGTCGTAGATCCAACCACGGGCACAACTGGCCCCGGCAGTGGCACTGTTACGACGCCTGGCACCGGCACGACCACAACGCCCGGCACCGGCACGACAACTACACCTGGCACCGGCACAACAACAACGCCCGGTACAGGCACGACGACTACGCCTGGTGGCAATACAGGAACTAACGGTACAGTACTGGCCGTAGCTTCATTTGTGGCTGCGCAAGATAATCTTAACATACTGGAAGCCGCTATTGCCCGGGCAGGACTTACCGACGAAGTAAACAAGGGTGGTTTGACCCTATTTGCTCCCACTGATGACGCATTTCGGGCGGCTGGATATGCCAATGAAGCTGCTGTCACCGCAGCTCCAGTGGCCGATCTGCAACGTATTCTTCGTTATCACATTGTTGGGTCCGTAATCGACTTATCGGCATTCCCAACATCGGTTAACACCTCGTATCAAACCAATCTGGCTGATGGACGTATCACCGTTTACAAAGCCAGCGATGCTGATATTAGCGTAAACACGGCTAAAATCACCAAAGGAAACAATGCCGCTACAGGAAGCGTAGTGCATATTGTTAACCAGGTGTTGAAAGCCCCTTCGGCAAGCGCAAACGATCTGGCGAAAGCAAATGCTGATCTATCCTTCTTACTAGTAGCCGCTGAACGGGCTGGCACATCAGTGCAAAGCTTATTAACTGCAAATACAGCTAATGGTGTGACGATTTTCGCCCCAACCAATGCCGCTTTCAAAGCCGCTGGCTACGCCGACGAGGCTGCTATCCGGGCTGCTGATCCAGCGAAACTGGCAAGCATTCTGAAATACCACGTGCTGAACTATCGCGCCTTCTCACAAACGTTCCAAAATGGAGCCGATGTAGTAACTGCCGAGGGCAACAGTGTTCGCTTTAACACAAGCGGTGGTAAAGTGACTATTACAGGCAAAGGCAATGGCTCAAACGCGGCTAATATCACTTCGGCAGATATTGTTACGTCAAACGGTGTGATCCACGTAATTGACCGGGTACTGCTGCCAACGGCTCAGTAATAGTAAAGACAATCATTCAATTAGGTAGTAGTTGGAAAGGGCCCTGTTTGGTTAACAGGGCCCTTTTTTTGATTTCATAATACACGAAGCAACGAACAATTACACTAAACAGTATCCAACTACCTTTTCCTGATGGCCGTTAATTCAATGTTTCTTGCCTTGAATTTAGGTGTAGGAACATCATTAGGAGCGGGAACCGAAATCACTGTTGAATCACCCATCAAGGTTCCGTTAAATACCACCGGGTACCCCATTATTCCCTGATTCTGGTTGGCAATAAAATAATCGAAAGCAGCCTTCTCCAAAGTTTTATCCAGATTGACCGGAAACAATTGCCCGTCGATAGTCGGTATGCTCAGCACGTATTGGTAACACCCACGGCTACAAACAACAATGTCAATAGAGCCTTCACGATCTAATAATGTGTTTGCTGGATCAGTTTGAAGGTCGTCCTTAAGCTGGCAGTCTGTCATTATTAGAATGACCAGCATCATCAGTGTCGTTTTCATAATAGTCTTTTGTTACAAGATCCTTGTTGAGTATAAATCGTTGGAATGGCCACAAAAAAAGCCCCCTGGACAGTCCAGGGGGCTTTGACGTTATTTCACGTTCCAGTTCTACCGACGGCGACGAGTTGGTGCCGGGGCTGGTGGAGCGATCAATTTCTGATACTGTGCATCGTCGAGTGGCTTCAGATCAGTTATTGAGTACGTGTTATCGCTGATAATCACGTTAAAGGTACCCACTGGACGTTGTGGTTGAGTTCCGCATGGCAGTTGCTCAGCCGAGAACACAGCACGGAAGTACTGTACTTGCGGACGAACACGACGGCCTTTGTATCGGACAGCCTGACCAGCTTCGATCTTAGCTTTCTCTTCCTGCAATTGCTTAGCAAGGTTGCCTGGCAGTTGTGAGAAGTTCAAGACAAGAGCAGTTGAGTCGAATGTGTAAGGCTCGATAGCCAGACGACGGTTCAGACCACGGAAGCGCAGACGAGAGGTTTTCTCTCCCACCGAGATAACCTGACCATTACAGTAACAAACGCTGGCGATGTCACGAGTGTATGGGTTGCGGTAGAACACTTCCAAACGCTCCAGTTTGTGACGGAACTCAGTCACACATGGTGGCGGATTCTGTGGCTTCAACAGGGCAAAGCTTGTTGTAGCTACCTCACTCATACAAGTACCGCACTTGGCAGTCTGACGGTTGTGAACGGTTACATAGTAGAAACCACCTTTTGCGCGACCCAATGAATCAACATAAGCAGAAGGGAAAGCCAGTGTTGTATCGGTAGTGTTAACCAATTCTGCAATAACCTGATCTGTTGCGCCAGCAGCCACCGAATCGGGACGGTAGTATAAACGGGCGGTAAAGGTCTCGTTTTTCGGATTTGGCGTGCGGCTTCTCCAGCTGATTGCAGGTAGCGTGTTAGCAGCCGTGCTGTCAGCAAAGAAAGACAAACCTCCCAGTGGGCTTTGGTTAGCAAAGCGAACTGTCAGCACAGGGATAGAATCGCAGGTTGGGCATGATACCGGAGCTTTCGGGATCAGCTTCTTCTGGGTGAATCCTTTACGAACGGCTACACCGGCGTTGAAACCACCGTGCTTACGCTGGTAAGACAGGAGTTGGTCGGCTACACCGTCGACAATGAAGTAGTTCAGTTTTGTGTAGAAACCCTGTGCCTGCACACCAATGTGCCAAGTATTGCGAAGCGGGAAGAACACACCAAGGGAGAAATTAGCGCCTAAGTGGTTCAACTGGTTGCTTGGCGATACCATCCGCACCAGACGGTCATTCAGACTCGGTACCGATGCTGCAATAAGTGCGGCTTCTGACCGGTAGATACCAATTCGAGGTGCTGCTTCCAGGAATGAGATACACGATGGGTTCCGGCGGCTCCGGGCAAACGTCCACTGCAAAACTGGACCCACTGTGAAGAAGAAATCTTCTGATGACCGCTGACGGATCTGTACTTCAGCAGTTGTTGGGATACCCAACTGAGAAGCCCGAGTCCGCAGGAAGTCGATATAGTCTTTGCGGGTCCGGTAGTTCTGGTAGCCGAAAGCGGCACCTACTCCGAAACGCAACCGACGCTCTGGCCGACTGAAGAAATAGTCGGTGTTCAGCGTAATGTTGAAACCCGTGCCGTTGTAAAGCGTGTTGTCGCGCTTGTTTTCTCCGAAGGTTGCATCCCACGTTCCGCAGTATGCAAAGTTAGGACCAACATAGGCACCAATCCGCCAGGGCGATGGACGACGCACCAGTACGAACGTTTGCAACGTAGTGTCGCAGTCGTCCAGTTCGGCTACATCACTGGCGCGGGCCTTGAACTCAGACCGACGAAGTGTATCAGTGTAGACGCCACGGCCTAACCGATAAATGTTCTCTTTAGGTGTACACTTGTCACCTTGGTCATTACGACGGAGTGTATCGGCGGATTGCTGTGCGTTGGCCGCCGTAGGGCCTAACAGCAGGCCTGCCGACAACACACTTCCAATAGCACAAGATAACATCGCTCGACGCTTAACGCGGGTATTAAGCGCGGGGGGGATAAATTTGATCATGGTAATCCGATTTTGTCATTCTCAGACGAAACTTACAACTATACGTCACTAATCCAAAAACTTTAGCCAGCGGCCAACATTTTTTTATTTTTTTACCCCGTCTCCGCTGCTTAAAGCAACAACATTGGAGGTCGATACATGGTCATACCAATTTACTTAATCAATTGCTAATGAGAGACTTAACAGAAAGACCAAGTAAAACCGAACCGTAAACTCATTTTGTCTGATTCGGACCGTAAAAATTCCCTGCCTAGTTACTCTGGCCACTCGCACAAGAACTTCCTCAAAAGTGGCTTCTACTTACTCAATTTGGGCCAAATCTAAGGTAGAACCGCAGAAATCACCTCATCTTCCTACAATATTTTCGTAACTGAGACAGGATAAACGCGGTTTTCCGATAAACACCAAGGCTCTATCTGATTGAGTATAAGCAATACATATGTAATCTACATACAAAGCCATATGGGCTTACCAGGGGCTAATTATTGATTTAACGGGCTGCGAAGCGAACTGCGCCCATGCGATGTAAAAACAACCGTTAGTAAATCAAGGCAAACTGTTTCTCTGAAAAAGGGGATTACTTCAGCTGCCACCGTTGTAATAGCCCTTCATTCACGCCTTTCGACGGTTATTGGAATACAGATTGGGTCGGGGGGACAGACAAAAATGGTTGGCTGTAACACGGCTGTTACATCGGTGTAACAGCCATTGACATCAAACACCCGCACGGTGTAGGGCTGGGGAGCACTGGGATTGGGAAGCGACTGAGTCAGGATGCCATTTGCAGGCACAATTGGCAACGTAGCCGATGAAACAGCCGACCCACTATAAACCGCCCCCAATGAACTATCGAACCGGTCTATTAATGAGAAGCCACTTAAAATTAACTGTCCATCATTGCGAGAGGTTGCTCCAGTAAGGTTACTCGGAATAGCCTGCAACTGCACATAAGGACGTGTTCCCTGCGTAAGCGTACTTGCCTGCGTGACTGAACAACCATTGGCATCAGTCACCGTTACCGAATAAGTGCCCGCTGAGAGACCCGTCCGTTCGGCTGTATTGACCAGCGAGGCTGTACCGTTGTCAGACCAGACGTATACATAAGGCCCTGTCCCGCCCGTGGCCGTTAGACTTAGCAGACCGTTTTCGCCCTCATAACAGGTTGGATTCTGTCGGCTTGTTAAAGTAACAGTGAGCGAAGGGGGTTCCTGCACAACAAATGAGGTAACCTCCACACAGTTGTTTGCGTCAAGTACGGTGACAGAATAAGTGCCAGCCGGGAGGTTTCCAATATCTTCGGTAGTGGCTCCTGTACTCCACTGAATTCGATAAGGCAGGGTTGCACCCTCTACTGTCAGGTTAATACGACCATTATCCCCACTTCGGCACGATACAGGCGTCACCACCGCACTCAGGTTATACGGTTCTGGTTGGATGATGTTCACGCTCGTGCTGGCCGTACACCCGTTGGCATCCGTTACTATGAGCGTATAGGAACCCACAGAGAGGCTATATACTGAGGCTGTTGTAGTACCGGTATTCCACAGGTACTGATAGGGTTGTTCTGATGGGCCAGGAGTGCCACCGCGAATTTCAGTTGTCACGGTTCCGGTTTGTCCAGTACAGACAGCATCAGTAGGCAATGCTGAAACCGTTAGAGGAAGTGGTTGAGCTACTGCAATACCTGCCGAAACAGTATCGCCATTGGCCCCGGTCACCACAACGACGTAGTTTCCTACCCCAACATCGGTCAGATTTTGGTTTGTGGCGATGAGTTCCCCTTTACTATTGCTCCAGGCATACGAATAGGGTGCTATACCACCTGCTACAGTCAAACTGACTAATCCATCTGTGCCACCGTTACAGGATACATTTCTGGCCTGTAGATTCAGAGTCAAAGCCGTTGGTTCTGACAGCACAACTGTTGTCGAAAGAACACAGGCGTTGGCATCGATAACCGTAACAGAATACGTCCCAGCCACCAGATTGGTACGGTAAGCCGTAATCGCTCCATCATTCCACAAATACACATACCCATCGCCAGGCAATGTTCTGGTGGTACCACCGGACACCGTTAGGCTAATACTTCCATTATTAACACCGCTATTGGCAGCATTGACAAGCGTACTGGAAATACTAAGAGCCGTCGGCTGGTTTATGGTTATGCTCTGTACAATCGAACAGGCGTTAGCGTCAACCACTGTCACGGAGTAGAGTCCTGCCGATAAACCGGTTCGGGTGGGAGTGCTGGCCTGCGATGCGGTTCCATTATCGGCCCAGATGTACGTATAAGGCCCAATGCCACCCCTTGCCGTCAAGCTGATCTGGCCTGTTTCGTCACCAAAACATGTCAGATTCTGACTGCTCAGGGCAGCGCTCAAACCCGTTGGTTCGCCCACGTTGATAGTTGTACTTTCGACACAGTCATTGGCATCCAGCACCGTTACAGAATAGATACCGGATGGCAGTCCACTTACGTCCTGAGTAGTTGCGCCATTGCTCCAGCGGTACCGGTAGGGCGCTGTTGAGCCTTCTACCGTCAAATCGATACTGCCGTTAGCGCCACTGTTGCAAGCCACAGGCACCACAACTGCGTTGAGATTGAATGGTTCTGGCTGACCGATGGTTACGCTTGATGTATCGGTGCATCCGTTAGCATCCGTCACCATAAGTAAATAACTACCAATGGATAAGCTGAACACCGACATGGTGGTAGCCCCGTTGCTCCATACATATGAGTAGGCCGGCGTACCTCCCCGCACTTCAGTGGTGGTAGTACCCGTCTGCCCATTACAAACCGCATTGGTCGACAGGTTCGAGACAGTAAGGGGCAACGGTTGTATAACGGCCACGGCAGCGGTTGCAGTGGCTCCATTTGCATCGGTTACAACAACACTATAATTCCCTTCGGGCAAGTTATCCAGGTTTTGAGTAACGCCCATATCACCCTTTTGATTACTCCATTGGTATCTGTAAGGTTCTACCCCGCCCAACACCGTCAGGCTGGTTGCCCCATTAGCCCCTCCATTGCACGACACATTCTTCCCATCAATCGATACGGTCAAAGCCGTAGGTTCGCTGACTGAAAATGAAAGCGTCGAGGCACAGCGGTTGGCATCAGACACAGTTACAGAATAGGTTCCAGCTGTCAGGTTTGTCACCGATGCCGTCTTATCTCCTGTATTCCAATCATACGTGTAGAGTGGCGTACCACCCAATGCGCTTACATGAATAACTCCGGTGGCCTCTCCATGACGGGTAACATCAATCGTTACTCCGCTTAAACTTAAAGCCGTGGGCTCACTTAAACTCACCGATCGAACTTCACTGCACCCGTTGCCGTCTGACACCGTCACCGAATACCCACCCGAGGATAGACCCGTTCGGGACGAGGTGCTCGCAGGTGAACTTTGCCCCCCATCAGCCCAGCTATACTCGTACGGCGAGGTGCCCCCCACGGCCGTCACACTGATCTGACCCGTCCCGTTTGCAAAACAACTCAAGTTTACACTGCTTAAGCTCACACTCAAGCTGCCCGGCTGACTCACACTGATGGTGGTGCTTTCCACACAATCGTTTACATCCAGCACCGTCACCGAATATGTGCCCGACACCAGACCCGAAACATCCTGCGTGGTGGCCCCTGTGCTCCACCGATACCGATAGGGCGGTGTTGAGCCCTCAACACTCAGGTCGATGCTGCCGTTGGCCCCACTGTTGCAGGCTACAGGTACCACAATGGCGTTCAGGTTGAAAGGCTCAGGCTGGGTGATGCCCGTGGTGGCACTGCTCTGGCAACCGTTGGCATCGGTCACCACCAGGGTGTAACTGCCAACCGCCAACCCGAACACGGTGGCGGTAGTCGCCCCGGTGTTCCAGCGGTAAGCATAGTTAGGTGTACCGCCCCGCACCTCGGTGGTGATGGTGCCGAACTGGCCGTTGCAGATCGCATCGGTCCCCAGCACCGAAGCTGTCAGGGGCAGTGGTTGGGAAATGGCCATGCCCGCTGAGATGGTGCAGCCGTTGGCATCACTCACCACTACTGAATAATTACCCTTGAGCAAGTTGGCAATATTTTGGCTGGTGGCTCCTGTGCTCCACAGGTAGCGGTAGGGCACAACGCCCCCCGCCACGGTCAGGCTCACGGCCCCGTTGCTCTGGCCATCACAAGCCACGTTTTGCACGCTGGAGCTGAGCGACAGGGCCGAAGGCTCTGTAAGAGTAATCGTGGTTGAGAGGCTACAGCCGTTGGCATCGGTAGCGGTCAGCGAGTAGGTGCTAGCTAGTAAGCCGGTGCGGTTGGTCGTGAGCACCCCATCGTCCCAGCGGTAGCTGTAAGGGGAAACGCCCCCCGAAACGGTTACAGTGATACTTCCCGTGCTGGCCCCGTTGCAGGCCACATTCACTGAGGTACTGATCAAACTCAGGGCGGTGGGTTGGGTGACAGTGAAAGAGCGGCTAGTGGTACACAAGTTGGCATCGGTCACCGTCAGCGAGTAGACACCGGCTGTCAGGCTGGCTATGGAAGGGGTGCTTGCCCCATTTGACCAGGTGTACAAGTAGGGCTGACTGCCCCCCGAAGCCACAGCATTGATGGCCCCCGTGCTGTTTCCAGTACAAGCCACAGCTGTTACTGCGCCCGTCAGGCTCAGGGCGGTTGGCTGAGTAACGGTGAGCGAGAGGGTGGCCAAGCAAGAATTCGAGTCAGTCAGGGTGAGCGAATACACCCCAGCGATCAGGCTGGCGAGTTGGTCGGTTGTAGCACCTGTGTTCCAGCGGTAGCGGTAGGGCTGGGTACCGCCTAAAGCTGTTGTGCTTATCGTGCCGGTATCCTCCCCGTTGCACAACGCTGGGGTTGTTGAGCCTGCCAAGGTTAGGCCCGATGCCTGCGTAACGGTTAATGACAGCGTTTTCTGGCAACCGTTGGCATCTGTTACGGTCAGTGAATAGACACCTGATATGAGGTTACTCACTGATGCTGTTGTTGCGCCATTATTCCACCGGTACATATAGGGCAGAGTGCCTCCCAATGCGGTAGCACTCACTGATCCAGTGCTGTTGCCGTTACAGGCTACGGCTGTTGCCGATCCGGTTAAGCTGAGCGCAGTGGGTTCGGAAATGGTGATAACTTCGGTTGTCAGGCACCCGTTTTGGTCGCGGATTGTAGCCGTATAGGTGTTGGCAGCGAGGTTTATTCTGTCCTGAGTAGTTGGCCCTACGCTTTCGTAGCCGTCAATCCATGTATAACTATACGGGCTAGTTGGCGGCCCAGCTATGCCCCCCGAAACGGTCAGGTCGATAGCTCCGTTTGTACCACCAAAGCAACTCACATTGGTTGTCGAAAAAGAAGTTGTCAGACGGGGTGGCGAAGTAAGCGACGTGCTTCCTGTGGCCGTACACCCATTTACATCGGTCACCACTACTGAATAACTACCCACCACCAAATCGCCAACATTACGATCGGGAAAACCATGACTCCACAAATACGAATAGGGACGATCAGGTGGGCCGGGGGTGCCGCCCGTTGCTGTCAGGTTGATAGCTCCACTAAGGTCGCCATAGCACACATTATTTTGGGCGAGTAAGGTCAGCGTCAGCGCGGAAGGCTGGGCAATTACAACGGTCATTGATGCAGGACAGTTGTTGAAATCGGTCACTGTCACCACGTAATTCCCCGCCTTCAAACCGCTTAAATCTTCGGTTATTTCCGCATTACTCCATTGATACCGATAGGGAGCAACCCCACCCGAAACTGTCAGATCAACAGCACCATCGCTACCACCGTTGCATTGAGTTGGCGTCGTGCGTGCAGTCATTGCGATCAGGCTTGCTTCCGGTACATTGACCGACAAAACCACTGAACATTGTTGCGCGTCGGTCACAGTTGCCGAGTATGGCCCGGCTGGTAAGTTGCTGACAGTCTGCGTTGTTTGCCCCGAATTCCAGCGAAATTTATAGGCAGGCGTACCACCCGTAACATCAAGTTGAACAACCCCATCGCTACCCCGATTACAACTTACGGGCGACACCCGGCTGTTCACCTGGAGCGTAGTGGGTTGGGTAATCGTAAACGAACGGGCAATCTGGCAACCATTCGCATCCCGAATGGCAACGGTGTATAAACCCGCCGGTAAGCCGGTTTGATTTTGGCTCGATGGATTCTGTACGGCGCCCGACCACGTAAACGCATAGGCTGAAGTTCCGCCCGAAACAGTCAGACTGATAGTACCATCACTCCCCCCGGCACACGACACATTGCTCGAACTGCCTGATGCAGCCAAGGCTGTGGGCTGCGTTACGCTGAACGTTCGGCTGACAGTACATTGATTCGCATCGGTTACCGTTACCGAATACGTTCCGGCCGTGAGCCCCGTGCGGCTTGGGGATGTAGTTCCTCCATCACTCCATCGGGCGTCGTAGGGAGCAACTCCGCCACTGATAGTGAGGTTGATGCTCCCGGTAGTACCACCCGAACAACCTACGGCCGTAACTATTCCCGTCACCGATGAGGCAGCAGGTTGAGTCAACGTGAAAGTCCTGGTTTGGCTGCAATTATTGGCGTCTGAAACCGTCAATGAGTAGGTGCCTGCGGTTAGGTCCGTACGATTTTGTGCTGTGCTGTTATCATTCCAACGGTATCGATACCCAGCCGTGCCGCCTGTAGTGGTCACTAGTATCTGCCCACTGTTCCCACCATTACATCCCACATCCTGTTGTGATGCATTGATAGTCAACGCTGTGGGTTGGCTTACTCGATTCAACAAGGCAACCGAACAACTGTTGGCATCGGTGACCGTCACCGAATAAAAACCTGTGAACAAATTGGCTAGTGTAGCCGAACCTGCTCCTGTTACCCATTGGTATTGGTAAGACCCAACTCCTCCTGATACAGCGAGTGCCACTACGCCGTCTCCTCCCCCATTGCACGATACCGCCGTAACTGATGGCACTACCGACAAAGCGGTGGGTTGAGAAATCACCACCGACAGTGACGTTAAGCAGCTGTTTTTGTCCGTGACTGTCACCCGGTAGGTTCCAGCATTCAGCGTTGACCGATCTTCTGTCGAGACTCCCGGTTGGCCATTGTTATCGTTCCATAAATAGGAGTAAGGCTTCGTACCGCCCGAAACGGTTAAATTAATGGCTCCGTTGGTGCCGCCGAAGCAACTTACGCTGGTATGGCTCTCCGACAGGGTCATCAGGGGAGGCTCCTGCACATTGATATCCACCTTTTCGATGCAGTTGTTAGCATCAGTAACAGTGAGTGAATAAATCCCTGCGGGTAAATTAGCCAGATCTTCAGTTGTAGCCCCGTTGCTCCAACGATAGCGATAGGGAGCCGTGCCCCCCTCTACGGTCACGTTAATTAATGCATTAGCACCTGAATTACAAGACACGGGCACAACAACGGCGTTGATTGCAAAGTCGGGTGGCGAACTCACCATAGTCGACGTTTGAGCTGTACAACTGTTGGCATCCGTCACCACAAGCTGATACGCACCAACGGGTAGCCCATAAATTGTGGCCGTAGTAGCCCCATTATTCCAGCGGTAACTATAGGCTTCAGTGCCACCGCGCACCTCAACTGTAATGTCGCCCGTGCCACCAAAGCAGGGCGCGTTGGTCGTCAGCACCGTCACCGAAACAGGGAGCGGCTGCCGAACAGTAGCCCCGAAATCGAACCGGCATCCATTAGCATCCCGAATGGTAACAGCATATTGGCCAACCGTCAGATTATTGATATCCTGCGTCAGAGCGCCCGTATTCCAGGAATAGCTATACGGACCGGTTCCTCCACCAGCGGTCAAATCGATTCGGCCGGTGCTGCCCGACGAACAGGCTACATCCGTTACCACAGCCGAAGCTGTGAGGGCTGGGGGTGCAGTGAGCGTTGTGTTAGCCGTGATAAAGCACCCGTTGGCATCAGTAGCCGTCACCGAGTACAGTCCGGCCGCCAGCCCGGTTCGGTTTTGAGTTGTATTACTGCCATCCGACCACCGAAAGGTATACGGCACTGTACCGCCCCCAACGGTTAGCGTTACTGAACCGTCGGAACCTCCGTTACAAGTTGGATTACGGGGAGTTAATGCCAGACTTAGCGCCGTGGGTTGGGCTATAGTTGCCGACTGAATACGGGCACAGGAATTAGCGTCTGTAACCGTCACCGAATACGTACCCGCAATTAGGTTCGTAATATCCTCCGTAACGGCTCCCTTCGACCAGCGGTAGGTATAATTGGGTACCAAACTGTTCGGAGTTCCGCCTAAAACAGTGAGGTCGATGCTTCCTTGATTGGCTCCGTTGCATTTCGCATTGGTAACCACCGTTGAGAGCGTCAACGCGGTGGGTTGTGTGATTAGTGCTGATGTAGCGGCCGTACAACCATTGGCATCCGTTACCGTCACCGAATACGTTCCAGCCGCCAGACCCGTGCGGTTTTGAGTGGTGATCCCATCGTTCCAGCGATACAAATATCCCGGCACACCACCTGACACACTCAGGCTCGCCGTGCCCGTACTGGTTCCGTTGCAGGTTACCGGCGTCCGTGCCACAACTATCGACAGGGCGGGTGGTTGCGTGATGGAGACTACCTGACTTAGTGTACATCCATTCGCATCCTGCACCGTAACAGTGTATGAACCAGCGGCTAAACCAGTTATAGTCGGCGTTGTGGCCCCTGTGCTCCATTGGTAGCGGTAAGCAGGTGTGCCACCCGACGCCGTGATACTCGCCGTACCTGTGCTCAGCCCATTACAAAGCGGATTGGTTTGATTGGTAATAACCGAAAGCGAGGTTGCATTGGTCAAGGTCACTGTAAATGGCTGCGTTATTGGTACACAGCCGTAGCGGTCGGCCACCGACACCGAGTAAACACCAGCAACTACATTCGTCAAATCTTCCGTGGTCGCATTATTACTCCAACGGTAGGTGTAGGGTGCCGTTCCGTTGGCCGGAGTTAGATCCACGGAACCGGTAGCGGTGCCGTTGCAAAGCGGATTTTGGGTGGTGGCCGTAAGGGTAGGTGCCGCCAGCACCGTAACCGCTCGTGTGACCACCGCCGTACACCCGTTGCTGCTGGTAACCGTCGCTTTTATACTCCCGGTACTGTTCCACCGAACGGTAATGCTGCTACTGGTAGGCGTTCCTCCTGATAAAATAGTGGCTCCCGAGACTGTCCAGCCGTAGAGCCCGCTCGTGCTGGTGACCGTGTAGGTAGCTGTGCTGCCTGCGCAAGCCGTCACAGCCCCAGTTCCAAAGCCGATGGTAGCCGTTTCGGGGCGGGCAAAAACAGATGTAGTATCCTGACAATTATTACTGTCGGTTACGGTTATTCTATATTGCCCCGTGGCTGTTCCCGACGCAATGGACGTACTGATGATTTGTTTATCGGGCGTGATAGTCTGGTATCTATACGTGATGCCAGAGGCCCGGTCAACCTGTTCGGCAATGATGGTGAGCGAGGTACTGCCTCCCGGCTGGCAAATAACCGGGCTCTCAGGAATCACCCTTGAAATCAGGTTATTATCAATATTGACAAACTCCAGGCAGATAATACCCTGCCGACCAATGTTGTTTTCCACCTGTACCCGAATGGTATCACGGGCGCATTTAGGAGCATTTGTTCGCATGGTATACGTCAGGCAGGCTCCCGTAAACGAGGTTCCCTGCGTGAAGGTGCCATTCACAATGTTCGTAATTCGGTCGTTGGTACCACAACTGGTGAGAAGCAGGCAGTGGGGGGTTGCCACACCGGTTACAACCTGGGCGACGGTGTAAAAATCATCGGGTTGCTTGGTGGTGGGGTTCAGCACATCGACTTTGGCCTCGTAGTTAGAGTAAAACCCAAAATTACCCGTGCTGGCTCCACCCGTGTTACTCACCACCCCAACGTGGAAACGCTCATTGGACGTTACGGTATTCACCGTTCCTGCGGTGGCAATACTGCCATTGGAAAAGCTCACAATGCTATGCGCCACGCCCCCAATAGTCAGGTTATCGACAACCGTGCCATAGGTCGTGTACGGTGCTCCTCGAAACGTCAGACTGGCTAAACCAGCCGTTGGAATCATGACTACAGCCTGATCGTTGGAACTGCCCGTTGTTCGGTAAAAATCAATTCGCTTACTGCCGTTACAGGGATTTATGGTGGGTAAAATCCCCATCCCAAATTCGTTGGCCGCGTAAGAAGAAACGTGATACACGTAGGCCCGTTTCCCCGTTGTAATAGTGTAGGCCCGGTTCTGAACATTGGGCAAATTGTACGTATAAACTTGTCCTGCACTTAGGGTTGTTGTCGATAACACACCTGCCGCACCACCCACCGCTGATGGGCCAGCAATGCTGACACTAGTGCCATTTTCCGTAGCAATTACAATTACATAGTCAGAATTGGCGGTGGTATTTCCACCATGCATAGCCACGTAATTTGTTCCCGTAGTCCGAATTGGCACCAATTGATCGATGCCCGCATCGCGATTACCGCTGTACGGTTGGGCCGTATGTTGTGATCCCGAGTTAACAACAATGGGCTGAGTAGAAGTAACTAATACGCCACTAATTGATTCATTCGCCGAATTGGCCCCATTATTGATGAGCCGCGATGCCAACATATAGGAATCACCCGCCTGAAGCGTCACCGAGAAGGGAAACGTACTCACGCCCGCCAATGCCACCGGGCTCCTAAACGTGACAACCGTATTTGGCTGGGTGGCCATAACCGACACAAAATGTCGCTCATCGGGTACGTTCGTAGTTGTCAGACGGGTTTGGCTGCCCGCATAAAATGAATAGCCAAGGGCGGCCCGGCATTTGAGCGGTACAATGTCCTGATTGAGGCCCGGTGTTTGTCGGTACGTAACTTGCACCGGCTCGCCCGATGTAATAATAAGACCCTTGTTACGCTGAATTGTGTTGGGGGTATTTGACATCACCACCGATAGCGGCAACGATACAATTGTGGATCCTGTGGACGTTACAACCACTGTTTTGGTAAAAGAACCGTCGGCTGTGCGAATGGTAACGGTCGTAACATCGGCATTCGTAGACAGTACCAGATCCTGCGCGCCATAGACCTGATCGTTGGGATCGCTCTGGGCCGTTGGCGAGGCAGGAACCGCCCAGGTTGGCGGCATGTAGCAAGTGTTCGGCTCAACACAATCGATAAACCGGGTGCATTCGGGGCAATCTGGGTCCTGGCAATCTATGAGTTTGTCGCCGTCGTCGTCGATACCATTATTACAAATTTCGGTAGCCTGCGCCTGAGCCTTTACAGTAAAGCCCGGCCCTATCCATAAGCAGAATACAGTTGCTAACCACCAAAAAATAGTACATCGTAAACACTGGGCCATACTTAAGTAATAATCGAATAGCCCGATAGAAACAAAAAGTATGCCGGTATACGTATAAATAAGTAAGTAACCTATACGAGTAGAACTAAAACACGTTGACTGTTGTCATAGTCAAGATCATCGACTGCACAGTTGACTATGACTTTTGAGCAGGCCACCAACCAGATGAATCAATACGGATGCCAACGACAGCCGTTTTTGTTTGTGCTGGATTTTGACCTAAAGCAACCCCTGGTTTTACGCCCCGACGAATGGGCTTCATACGAGATCGACTTCGATTTTTCCGGTCAGACAACGTCCGCTGTTCACGAGCCGTTTTGGTTTCGCAAAACACCGATGCCGTTTGAGCAGTATCAGATTGGGTTCGATTACGTGGTGCAGAATATACGGATGGGCAACTCCTTTCTGGCAAATCTTTCAGCACAAACCCCTATCGAAACCAACCTGTCGCTGGCTCAGATTTACAACTGTACGTCGGCTCGCTACAAACTCCGGCTGGCCAATCAATTCGTGTGTTTTTCGCCCGAATCGTTCGTGCAGATCAAGGGGAACAGGCTGGCCAGCTTTCCGATGAAAGGTACCATTTCGGCCAGTGTGCCTGATGCGGAGGAAACCATTCTGGCCGATGCCAAAGAAGCGGCCGAACACGCTACTATCGTCGATTTAATTCGCAACGACCTCAGCCAGATTGCCCAAAAAGTGTGGGTTGAGCGGTATCGCTACATCGACCGTATTGCAACAAACAGTGGAGGGTTGTTACAGGTGAGTTCGGAAATAGCCGCCCAACTGCCCAGCAACTGGCGCGATAGCCTGGGGGCCCTGCTAGCCAGCCTTTTACCGGCTGGCTCTATCAGTGGAGCGCCAAAGCCTAAAACAGTCGAGATTATTCGCACCGCCGAGGGTTACGAGCGTGGGTATTACACGGGTATCTGCGGCTATTTCGACGGCGAGAGCCTGGATAGTGGCGTCATGATCCGGTTCATTGAAAACCAGCAGGGTCAACTTGTTTTTAAAAGCGGTGGTGGAATTACCGCCCGCTCCAACGCCCAGGCTGAGTACCAGGAGATGATCGATAAAGTGTATTTGCCAGTGGTTACCGTTCAGCATTCATCGTTCCAATGAGCCTTTGCATCGAAACGTTGTGTATCCGCAATCGACAGATTCATAACCTGTCGGCACACACTGCACGGTTCAATCGCACCCGGCTGGCCCTCTGGAATTGCCCGGAACCAGCCTCGCTCGAAACCGCTATCCATCTCCCCGACTGGTTCCAAATTAACGAGACTTACAAATGCCGCGTCACTTACGGCCCTGATATCGAGAAGATTGAATTTGAAGAGTACCGTATTCGGCCGGTTCAGAGTCTGACTCTGGTTGATTGTGGTGATCTGGATTATCGCTTCAAATACGCCAATCGGCAGCCCATCAACGATCTTTTTGCCCAACGCGGCACTGCCGACGATGTGCTGATGGTTCGCGACGGCTTGTTAACGGATACATCTTATGCTAACGTTGCCCTGTTTGACGGGAACCGCTGGTTTACGCCTGCTCGTCCTTTGTTGGAAGGTACCCAACGCGCCCGGCTTTTGAGCGAGGGCATTCTCAGTCCTGCCAATATAAAAATAACCGATCTTGCTAATTTTCAGTCTATTAAGTTGGTTAATACCATGCTCAATTGGGAGCAAACTGCGATAATTCCCGCTAGTGCGGTTTCCTGGTAAGAGCTAGCTGGAACGGGTTAGCGTTACGGTTATCGTAGAGACGGATCGTGCGTTAAATCGCCATACAGAACAATGGCCTCCTGAACGCCTTGAATCACTTCGTCTTCATGACCTTCCGCACGGTTTGTCACATACGTCGCCATCCGTTCGGAGGTGGATGCCAAACTAAAGAACCTTGAGATGCGGGCCATGGGTGGCACCAACGGGCTTTTCTCCAGGGCTTCAATAACACCCTGTGCTTCAGTTGATAAACCTTCGCCTACGTACGCTGCCCCCATCAATTTCCACGACGACCAGGTTGAAAAATAGGCCGGATATTGCTGCGGAATTGGCGCGCCCGTTGCTAACAAATCTGCTACCAAATAGGGAGTCCGGCACTGTAGAAGCCGGTCATAACCAGGCAGATAGGCCGCTTGCTGCGTCAAGGCCGTTTCGAGTGCCCGATGATACGCCAAATTAGCGTACAGCAAATGTTGATACTGCTTCAACGGCAACGGAGCTGGGGTCGACTGACCTTGGACCGAAGACTGGAGCAACGAGCGGATCTGACCATGCAACTGGTGAGCCTGCTGTTGGAGAAGCATTAAGAGATTCATGAAGTGCGAGAATAAAAACGAGTCGGACAGGCAATCGATAAGCGCCAGCATTACCCCGAAAAAATAAAAGTCGGGTTAGTCTATCAAAAACGCCTACAATCTGGCAAAAACAGGGTGAATTGTCAAGGAAAAATGATCTTGCGGTCCTGTTTGCTACTGCATAACCTCTTTATTGTCAGCTTTTTTTATTAATCAGCTATTGTTCGCTGATACGTTGAACAATTCTGTCTGCGAGATCAGAACCTGGCTGTAATCCATCGAGCCAGTGAATGAATAGTCCATCACGCTCCATTTTTCGAAAGAACGTCATCTGCCGTTTGGCAAACTGGTGGATTGCCGTTTCTAGCAGTGCGGTCATACGCGCATAATCCAGCTCGCCCATCAAATATTGCGTGATAAACTTGTACTCTAATCCGTAGAAAACCAGCTTGTCAGCGGCAACGCCTGCCTGCAACAACTGGTCAACTTCCCCAATCATACCCTGCTCTAGTCGTTCATGAAGGCGGGTAGTGATGCGCTGCCGCCGAAGCTCAACGGGCAGGTCGATGCCAAAAATCTGGTAGGAATAAGCCGGGGCTTTTACTGCATCAGCCGTTTCTGGATGCTCGTTGAGGTAGGTTCCAATTTCAATTGCCCGAATAAGTCGCTTGCGGGTCGAAGTGTCGGCGAGGGACGTGTAGGGCGAGGGATTTTGGGTGAATCGATGATACAACTCGGCATCGGTCAGGGCATTCAACTCCCCGCGAAGATCATCATCAACCGGGATGGCGGTGTACGCGTGTCCTTTCAAAACGGCTTCGATGTATAGGCCAGTACCTCCGCACACAATCGGAACCCGTCCGCGCCCCTGAATGTCAGCCACGGCGCGGTGAAAATCCTGCTGATAACGGTGCAGATTATAGTCATCGCCCGCGTCCACAATGTCGATCAAGTTGTATGGAATCGACTGTCCCTCAACCGTATATTCTGACAAATCTTTACCCGTCCCAATATCCATCCCCCGGTACACCTGCCGCGAGTCAGCACTAATGATTTCTCCACCAAGCCGATGCGCCACCTGCACGGCGAGCCGTGTTTTTCCACTGGCTGTAGGCCCAAGAATGATGATGAGAGGATTCACGTTATACTGACTTCAGGTGTAGGCGGAACTGCCAAAAACCGTTTCACAAACTTAATACTCCCCGCGTTCCAAACTGGTATCATTCCGGTTGAGTCTTCCACCTGGTGCAAATAGTGCCGGTTGCAGGTTGTTGGGTCAACCCAGAATTGTTGGGTCTCTGTTTCACTAATCCGCTCAAAACCAAGGCGTTCGTAGCTTCTCCCGTCCGACCAATCCCGGTCAGCATAGGTCATCACATCGTCGGGGTGATGATCCAGCACAAAAGCTTTCAATAATTTATCGAAGCCCCCAACAACAGTGCAATTCAATAGATTAGCAAACCGGACGAGTTCATAGGATCGGAAAAGCTGGCCATCGCGGGGAATAGTACGGGGGTGGCTGAATGTGGCAACGGCAACCAAAAGTTCGTCAGTTTTGGCAAATTGAGCCTCTAAAAAACCGGGCGGCAGCACCCGAAAATAGCGTTTGGGCAGCCACAGGCCATATTTGTATTTCGATGCGATGGCCACCTGTAAGTGGTTATGCTCTAAAAAAGATATTGTCGTCGGCTTGTCAATGCGCCGGGCTTGCGTCAGGCGGGCAGGAATGCGCACCGAGTCTCCCGCCAGTGCCCGCAGTCGGGATGCCACAACAGCGGTTTTTTGCTGGGCAACATCCTCCCATAAATGAATGATTAACTGCCCCTTGGCCCGAAAGTGATTGGAGAGATTTTGGAAGAAAAATTGCGGATCGCTCGTTTGCCGAAATCGCTCATACGTAGCAAAATCGATGTGGTGAACAAACATCTGAGTGCCGCTGATCTGGTTGAGGGCAAAGGGCGTAAAGCCGGGGTGCTTTATGAAATCCGGCTCCAATTGTTTTCTTTTTTGTTCTTCAGCTTGTCCAGATGATTCCGAATGGGCGCGTTTTGCGGCAACACCAGGTGCGGGTCCATTTCCAGAATTTGCTGGGCTGATTCGCGGGCAGCCGTCAGAATAGCTCCGTCTTTGGCCAGGTCGGCAATCATCAGGTCCATAATACCACTTTGAGCAGTTCCGGTAAGATCTCCGGGGCCGCGCAACTGGAGATCAACGTCGGCGATTTCGAAGCCGTTGTTGGTGCGAACCATTGTTTCGAGCCGGGTTCGGGTATCTGAACTGAGCTTGTAACCCGTCATCAGAATACAGTACGACTGATCGGCACCCCGGCCCACACGCCCCCGCAACTGGTGCAGCTGCGACAGCCCAAATCGCTCGGCGCTTTCGATGATCATCACGCTGGCATTGGGCACGTTTACGCCTACCTCAATTACTGTTGTGGCCACCATAATGTGTGTTTCATGCTTCAGGAATCGCTGCATTTCGTCATCCTTCTCGTAGGGCAACATCCGGCCGTGCAACATCCCAACCTCGTATTTGGGCCTTGGAAAAGCCCGCTGAATTCCCTCAAATCCGTCTGTCAAATCTTTGTAATCCAGCTTTTCCGATTCTTCAATTAAGGGATAAACAACATAGATCTGACGGCCTTTTTCCAGCTCGGTACGCATAAATCCGAACACCTCTGAGCGGTGTTTGTCGTATTTGTGAATCGTTTTGATGGGTTTACGGCCGGGAGGCAATTCATCAATCACCGACAGATCGAGATTACCGTAGAGCGTCATGGCAAGCGTTCGGGGAATAGGCGTGGCCGTCATCACCAGAATATGGGGTGGCACCACCGGATTCTTCGCCCACATTTTGGCCCGTTGCGCCACGCCAAAGCGATGCTGCTCGTCGATAATGCATAGGCCAAGATTTTTGAATTGCACTACATCTTCAAGTAAGGCATGAGTCCCCAGCAGAATGTGCATTTTACCCGACTGCAAATCGGCGTGGAGCAGGGCGCGTTTCTTTTTGTTGGTCGATCCGGTCAGAATGCCAATGTTCAGACCCATTGCTTCCGCAAAATCTTTCAGGCCGTTGTAGTGTTGGTCGGCCAGAATTTCGGTTGGAGCCATCATACACGCCTGTGCCCCATTGGCAATAGCCAGCAACATCGAAATAAACGCCACGATCGTTTTGCCACTTCCCACGTCGCCCTGCAAGAGCCGGTTCATTTGTTTGCCTGTGTTGCAGTCCGTATAGATTTCACGCAACACACGCTGCTGAGCTCCGGTCAGCGGAAACGGTAACAGATTGTCGTAGAAGTGCTTCAGCAGACTGGTATTCCTGAAAATAGCGCCCGGAAACTCTTCTTTCTGAAGTAGTTTATTCGAGATGAGCCGAAGCTGGTTGTAGAACAGCTCCTCAAACTTCAACCGGCGCATGGCTTGCTTCAACCACGCCTGATTCTGAGGCAGGTGGATATTCCACATAGCCTCGCGTTTACCAACCACCCGGTATTTTTCAATCAGTTCGTCGGGCAGCGTTTCGTTGATGTGCTGCCAGGAACCTTCGAGCAGCGACCGCACTGCTTTCGAGATTACTTTACTATCGACCTTTCGTTTGCGGAGTTTGTCGGTGAGGTTATACACCGGCTGCATTCCAGCCTCTACTTCTCGGTCTGCCCCAACCATGTCGAGTTCGGGGTGGACAATGCTGAATTTCCCCTGGAACCCCTGTGGTTTTCCGTAGGCTACATATTCACCGTTCTGGCGCAGCGACTTTTCGAGCCATGTGATTCCCTGAAACCACACAAGCTGCATAGTGCCAGTCCCATCGGTGAAGTTGCCGATAATGCGTTTTTTGGGGCCTTCACCCTCGATCATCCAATCGCGCAAACGGCCTCGAATCTGGGCCGATGGCATACTCTCATCGAGTTCGCTAATGGTATAAAAGCGCGTTCGGTCATCGTACCTGAAGGGATAATATTGAATGAGATCGCCATAGGTAAAGATGCCCAATTCAGTATTGAGCAGTTCGGCCCGTTGTGGTCCCAACCCCTTGAGGTACTCAATCTTCGTATCAAAAAAGGACTTTTGCTCAGTCATAGCTAAAGGCTATAACACGGAGTTACACAGAGAAGCACAGAGTTACACGGAAGTTTTACCATTTCTCCGTGTAACTCTGTGCTTCTCTGTGTAACTCCGTGTCAAAACTTTTCACCGGTTTAAAAAGTACTCCCGAAATTCAGCCATTTCCTGCTGCTCAATTTCGGTATATTTTTCAAAAATTACGTCACCTACCTGTCTCCGCAGAGCCGAAATCCCCACGTCGATCAACCGCAAACCCTGCTCGGTCAATAGAATGTTGTCGAATGCTAAACCGCCGATGTCAGAAGGACGTTTCAGGTCTCTATGTACAAATCCGGCTCTATGCAAGGCGTTCAACTCATCCTCAAACACCTCAAGCCATAATTCGCGAACTTCAACTTCATAAGCCCGAAAATCGATGGGTCGAATGCGTTCCATGACAAGCATTTCAGCCTGTAATGAAACGCTATACTCCAGGCGTATAAACTTCACCACGAGATCATTGATCTCATTGGCAAATTTCATCTTCTCGCTCTCTGAGCCGATGTCGGAACGGGTATCATCAGTATACAGCTTGGCTACTTCTACATCAGACAAAACGATAACCGTATTGTTGGCACCAGCAGACAATTTGCGGGGGTAGTCTGGCATGTCGGATTTGGGATTTAGAATGTCGGATTTAAGATGGCGCATCTCGTACTAAAATCCGAAATGCGCCATCCCAAATCCGACATCATTTTACTTCCGGTAATCCAGCGCCGGTTTCCTGTTCCCCAGCAGGGCTTCGTATTTAAAGTCAGCTCCACCACGAGCTTCGAGCCATTCCTGTTTTGCTTTCTGGAGTAGAGCCGGATTCTGGAATAGCTCCATAGCCGTCAGCGTAATGGTTTTGGCCGCCACCATCATGCCTTTGGTACCAATACCCGTAGACCCGGCAGCCACGGCCTGCCAGCTATGAGCGGCTGTTCCCGGCACCCAGGTTGCGGCACTCATTCCTACCGTTGGCACAGCCCAGCTAACATCGCCTACGTCGGTAGAGCCACCACTCACGGGGTCGTTGGCTCCACCAGCAAAAGGCATAACCGTGGCTGCTTCACCGGGCTTGCGAATGGCTCCAAATGAAGTACCGAAGCTTTCGCTCAGCTTTTCGGCAAACTTGGTTTCTTCAGGGGTGTAGGTCACCCCACCCACTTTTGTCAGGTTCTGGTGCATCACTTTAGCCAAGGTTTCCACCGGCAACACGTTGAATACTCCTCCAATGATCTCAACCTCCATTTTCGTTTCTGTACCCAGCGCAGCCCCTTCGGCAGCTTTTACAATCCGTTTCCAGACATCCTGCAAAACCGCCCGATTCTTATTCCGGCAATAGTAATACACTTCGGCAAAATCGGGTACCACGTTTGGCGCTTCGCCCCCTTTCGTGATCACGTAGTGTACCCGCGTGTCTGATGGAATATGTTCGCGCATCATGTTCACCATGTAGTTCATCGACTCCACGCCATCCAGCGCTGAACGACCCCGGTCAGGCGCGGCTGATGCGTGAGCCGATATTCCCCGAAAGCGGAACTTAGCCGTGATATTGGCCAATGAAGTCGAAGGATCGGCACTATTTTTGTCGGCAGGGTGCCAGTGCAGTACGGCATCAACATCATTGAAAAGCCCCGCCCGAACCATATACACCTTACCCGATCCACCCTCTTCAGCGGGCGTTCCGTAGAGTTTTATTGTTCCTTTCTGTCCCGTTTGCTGCATCCAGTTTTTCACAGCTATGGCCGCAGCCATCGACCCTGTACCAAACAAATGGTGTCCACAGGCGTGGCCTGCTTTTTTACCCTCAATGGGTTTGCGCTCTGGCACTGCATCCTGATTGATCCCCGGTAGGGCATCATATTCAGCCAGAATACCCAAAACAGGCTTGCCACTACCAAACGTAGCCACAAAAGCAGTAGGGATATCAGCGACACCGGGCGTTACCGTGAAGCCCTCTTTGCGTAGTTCTTCCTGTAACAAAGCCGAGCTTTTCGTTTCCTGATACCCAACTTCGGCCCAATCCCATATTTGCCGGGCCATTGTGCCGTAATGGGCAGTTTGCGCGTCCAAACCCGTCAGTACGGATTTTTGTTGAGTGGTCAGAACAGGCTGGCTCTGAGCCAGGGCTGATGCGCTGGTCAAAACGACAAACGCAGCTGTTTTCAGGTGATTCAGGTGGTATCGAATTGTCATAGTATAAGGCTCTATCCACCAAATTTAGCCATTTTTGCCTAATGATACTCCTTGTGGTGCCGTTTCTATGGGTCGATGGTATTACGCTGTGGCCATTTGTGCTGGTGCGTCGCCCCTCCCCTCATGCCTTTCTGATTAATCATGAGCGCATTCACCTCCGGCAACAGCTGGAGCTAGGGATATTTGTATTCTATTTATGGTATCTGTTCGAGTATCTCTACCGGCATTTTCAGTACAAAGATCACTATATGGCTTATCGCAACATCAGTTTCGAGCGCGAAGCCTTTACCAACGACCGGGATCTGACTTATTTGAAAAACCGAAAGTGGTATGGATTCTGGAAATACGTTTCCAGTGAGCAATGAGCCGCTAACAGTGAGCAGCCAGTCATAGCTCACTGTTGGCTGTTCACTGCTCACTGAAAACGGTTATCTTTGCTTATTAGGAAACACAAACACACTGGAGCATGGTAGCGGTCGAAAATCTGGCAGAATACCTTCTCGAACGGCTCAAGAACGAGGAGTTTTTCCGCGTTCCGGCTTCGGAGGCCGAGTACTTAGACATTGCCCCGGATTTCCCCGGAAAATTGGAATACCACAACGGTGAAATCGTAGCAATGAGCTTAGCAACCGCCCTTCACGAACTGATTGTTTCTACAATCAATTATCTTCTGTTCAGCCATTTTCGGAACAAAAATTTTTTAATCACCAGCAGCAATGCTGGATTGCAAATTGTGCGACCTGACGGGAGTTATTACCAGCCCGATTTGATGGTGACGCAAGGCGAGTGGATATTTAAGAAAGACTCAAATTGCATTATCACCAACCCGTATCTGGTTGTCGAAGTGCTTTCTAAATCCACCCTGAAGTACGATCAGGGCGACAAACTATTTGATTATAAAGACGTTCCATCGTTGCAGTACATTGTTCACGTCTGGCAACATCGGCCTTTCGTATCGGTTTACGAACGAACCGACACCCCCGATACCTGGCTCAATACCGACTATAAAACGCTCGACAGTGTGGCCCGTCTGGGCGATTTGAGCCTGCCCCTCAACGAAATTTACCACAAGATTACCTTCTAACGAGTGAAAGAGATAAAGAGTGAAAGAGCATAAACCAAGTAAAACCAATATGCTAGAGTCAGACACACTTTCACTCTTTATCTCTTTCGCTCTTTAACTTTTTTAATGGATACTTTTGAAAGCCTCCCCCCTCGCCGTCAGGAGCAGTTAATGGCGTTCAATCGCCTGCTGACAATCATGGACGAGTTGCGCGAACAATGCCCCTGGGATCGCAAACAAACGCTTGAAAGCCTTCGCCACCTGACTATCGAAGAAACCTACGAACTCTCCGATGCTATTCTGGAAGGCAACTTGCCTGAAATCAAAAAAGAACTTGGGGATATTCAACTTCATCTGATTTTTTACGCTAAAATTGCCTCCGAACTTCCAAGTGACGATCGAACTCGTTTCGACATGGCCGATGTGTTGCATAGTATTAGCGAGAAACTCATCAGTCGCCATCCGCACATTTATGCCAATGCTGACGGGGAACGGGTAAAAGCAGATACCGAAGCAGAAGTGAAAGCTAATTGGGAGCAACTGAAGCTGAAAGAGGGCAATAAATCAGTATTGGGCGGAGTACCAGGCTCCCTACCCGCTTTGGTGAAAGCCATGCGGATTCAGGAAAAAGCGCGGGGTGCTGGCTTCGATTGGGAAGAGAAACAACAGGTTTGGGAAAAAGTAGAAGAGGAAATGCAGGAATTCAAAAGCGAATTCAACGCAGAAACAGGCGATGCAATTGACCATAAAAAAGCAGAAGGTGAGTTTGGCGATTTGCTCTTTTCACTAGTCAACTATGCCCGCTTCATCGACATCAACCCCGAAACAGCCCTCGAACGCACTAACAAAAAATTCATCAAGCGGTTTCAGTACCTTGAAGAACGCGCCAAAGCCAATGGTCAGCAATTGCACAACATGACGCTGGCCGAGATGGATGTGTACTGGAATGAAGCCAAACAAGTAAATAGTTTGCAGTAGCATCGAAATTCGTACCCCTGCCTACTGCTATAGTAAACTGCCAACTCTTTTTATGAAAATTGCTTTTATCACCGATCTCCACATTACCGCTGAGGGCGAAACACCCCAGGGTGTCGATGTGCGGGCTAATTTCCTGAAAACGCTCGATTTCGTGCGGGTAATGAAACCGGCATGCCTTGTTTTGGGTGGCGACCTCTGCTACGACGTTGGAGACCGGGACGTATACCAATGGATTAGGCAACAACTGCTCGACTTACCCTGCACCTGGTTTGTGATTCCCGGCAACCATGATGATTCAGTCATGATAGCTGAGGAGTTCCACCTAACCCACCATCTGCATGGCACAGAACTGTATTTTGCCAGCCCGCTCGAAGGGTACCCTGCTATTTTTCTCGACTCCTCAAAGGCGCAATTTTCGCCCGCCCAATGGGAATGGCTAAGCGACGAACTCAAGGCAATCCATCATAACGTACTGATTTTCTCCCACTATCCAGTTCTGCCAGCCAACGCAGAATTTATGGATACTAAATATCCGTTCCGACAAACCGATAAATGGATTGAGGTCACTGGTTCGCTGCCTTGTCAGATGCAAGTCATCAGCGGTCACTATCACACCGACACCGTGGCTTTCCGTGGTAACACCAGCGTCATGATTACTCCGTCAACCTACATTCAGCTTGACCCTGCAACACCGGATATCAGTTTGGTCAGAACACCACCAGCGGTGCGCGAGATCACTGTCACGCCAAACGGACTGACAAGCCGAGTACATTATGTCTAAACCAGGATTTTCAGGATTGAAAAGATTAAACAAGATAGCTGACGCGAAGCATCTTGTTTAATCTTTTCAATCCTGAAAATCTTGTCGGGCAGCCGGGCGGTTCAAGCCTTACCTTCCCAACGAATAGTTAGGGGCTTCTTTAGAAATCTGAATATCGTGGGGGTGGCTTTCTTTAGCGCCCGCCGTGGTAATTTTCACAAATTTGGCTTCCTTAAGCGCTTCAATATCAGCGGCTCCACAATAACCCATACCGGCTTTCAGACCACCTACCATCTGATAAATGATCTCCGATAAACGGCCTTTGTAAGGTACGCGTCCCACGATCCCTTCGGGGACGAGTTTCTTGATGTCATCTTCGGCATCCTGGAAATAGCGGTCTTTAGAACCGTCTTCCATTGCTTCAACGGACCCCATGCCCCGGTATGATTTAAACCGGCGACCTTCGTTCAACACCACTTCACCCGGAGCTTCTTCGGTGCCGGCCAGCAGCGACCCGATCATTACCGTACTGGCACCACCCGCAATCGCTTTGGTAATATCGCCGGAGAAGCGAATACCGCCGTCGGC
This sequence comes from Flavobacterium sp. SUN052, assembly GCF_028867935.1. Lineage (GTDB taxonomy): Bacteria > Bacteroidota > Bacteroidia > Flavobacteriales > Flavobacteriaceae > Flavobacterium. Next base: position 238,040 of record NZ_JAPQNS010000009.1, on the reverse strand, counting down.
AATAATCGGAACACCAGTTCCTTTGAGCGCTTTTGCCGACTCATATACGGCTGTAAGCTGAGGCATCCCAATACCGGCAATAATACGAGTGGTGCAGATACTACCCGGCCCAACACCTACTTTCACCGCATCAGCTCCGGCGTCGGCCAGCGCTTTTGCACCCTCGCCCGTGGCTACATTACCCGCAATAACATCGAGATCAGGAAATTGCGTTTTTATATTCCGAACGGCATCCAGAACACCTTTGGAATGCCCGTGAGCCGTATCAACACTGATCACATCGACACCCGCCTTTACCAAAGCTTCAATACGCTTAATCAGGTCGGGCGTAACGCCAACAGCAGCCCCTACGCGCAAACGTCCTAATGGGTCCTTGCAGGCATTAGGGTGGCTCTTTTTCTTAATAATGTCTTTATAAGTAATTAAGCCTACCAACTGATAGTTGGCATTTACGATGGGTAATTTCTCGATTTTAAATTGCTGAAGAATACTCTCAGCCTCATCGAGTGTAAGTCCTTCACGGGCAGTAATAAGATTCTCCTTCGTCATGATCTCGGTCACCGACCGGCTCAAATCACGCTGAAAGCGCAGGTCGCGATTAGTCAGAATGCCAACCAGTACGTTTTTGTCGTCGATTACCGGGATACCGCCAATCTTGAACTCACGCATGATTTTGTGCGCATCACCAAGGGTAGCCGTTTGGGATAGCGTAATGGGGTCGATAATCATACCGCTTTCTGACCGCTTCACTTTGCGGACCTGCTCGGCCTGAGCCTCGATACTCATATTCTTGTGAATGATACCGATACCGCCCTCCTGCGCCATGGCAATGGCGGTTTCAAACTCCGTAACAGTATCCATCGCTGCCGAAAGCAGGGGGATATTGAGTCGGATGTTGCGGGTAAGCTGGGTGTCGGTTTTCGTATCGCGGGGTAGCACCTCCGAATAGGCAGGCAGCAGCAATACGTCGTCGTAAGTGAGGGCCTCGTAGAGAAACTTGGCGGAGTCTAAGCTCATGGCAAATAGCAGGTGATGTTATTTGCCGGTCAAAGGTACGACAAAAAGTCTAAACCCTAATCAATTTTGATTGTAATTGCCTTGCCTGCTGCCCCAACCGTGATCATACAGTCGCCAAAAGTAGGGGCCGATACGCGGGGTCTGAAATTATTACTGAATCCGTACGGTTCTTTCGGAATACCAAATATGCGTTTGTCTAATTCGCCGTTCGCATTTACATCGTGGTAAACAGCCACTGCGTATTCGCCCGGTTCCACGGTAAACGCTTTCTGGACCGACGAGGTTTTTGCGTCAATAATAGCCGTGCTCTCTGGATTACAGGACGGAAATTTTTTACACGATTTCATCAGGGCAATTCTGATGGTACCGGTTTTGCTCTGAACGTTCTGAACCGTAACGGTTAAAGTAGTCTTCTTAGGATCGTCGGTGGAGCCAGTAATGGTGGACGCAACGGCCCAAAGGAGTATCAGCAAGTTCATTAGCTACGGTTTTTCGTAAAAACGCTATTATCTTGCAAATATGTACAAATTCAGTGAACAGCGAACAGCCATCAACGAACAGGTATTTACTACTGTGGAAGGATCGAACTGTTGGCTGTTAACTGTTAATTGATCACTGAATATGAATTCCCGCCGATGGATCACAAAGCCGTTTCCTGATGCGCCCGCACAACGGTCGGCTATCGAGAACCTTACGCGCGAGTTAGGCATAAGTCCTTTTCTGGCCAGTTTACTCGTTCAACGGGGTATAAGCTCGTTTGACGAAGCCCGTTTTTTCTTCCGCCCTGAAATTAGCCATCTCCACAACCCGTTCGACATGCGCGACATGGATCGGGCTATTGAGCGGTTGACAATGGCGATGTTACGGAATGAAAAAATTCTGGTATATGGCGATTACGATGTAGATGGAACTACCTCGGTAGCCCTGTTTTATGGGTTCATGAAAACCATCTACCCCCACCTCGATTACTACATCCCAGACCGGTACAAAGAAGGATATGGTATTTCACAAACGGGTGTTCAATGGGCAGCCGAACATGGGTTTACGCTTATTGTAGCGCTCGACTGCGGTATCAAATCCATTGATCGCGTAGCAGAAGCCAAAGCATTAGGCGTCGATTTTATCATTTGCGATCACCACCGCCCCGGTTCTGAACTCCCCGATGCCGCTGCTGTGCTAGACCCGAAACGGGCTGACTGTCAGTATCCTTACAAAGAACTGACGGGCTGCGGTGTAGGCTTCAAACTGCTCCATGCCCTGTGCCTGTTCAACGATATTCCTTTTGACCAGCTTTACCCCTATCTCGACCTGGTGATGGTCAGCATTGCGTCGGACATTGTGCCGATTACGGGCGAGAACCGGGTGTTAGCCTATTACGGTCTGAAGTGCCTGAACGCGTCGCCCAGCATTGGCCTGAAAGCGCTGATTAAAGTGGCGGGGTTTCAGCGGGAATTAGATATTAACAACGTCGTATTTGGTTTGGGACCTCGCATCAATGCGGCTGGTCGCATTAAGCACGCCAAGGAAGCCGTTCGACTGTTGCTGGCCGAAACAGAAGAAGAAGCTGATCAGTTTGCTTCTGAAATTAACGTCCATAACAAAAGCCGTCGGGAGTTCGATACGAGCACCACCGATCAGGCACTGGCCATGATTGAGGCCGACGAATGGTTAAAAAATGCTAAATCAACGGTACTGTTCGAGCCATCGTGGCACAAAGGCGTTATTGGTATTGTAGCTTCGCGCTGCATTGAGCACTACCACCGCCCAACTATCATCCTGACACAGTCCAACGAGAAAGTGGCTGGGTCAGCACGGTCGGTACCAGGGTTTGATGTGTACGAAGCTATTGAAGAATGTGCTGACCTGCTCGAACAGTTTGGCGGACATACCTTTGCCGCTGGTCTGACGTTATTGCCCGAAAACATTCCGGCCTTTCGCAAAAAATTCGAGACCGTTGTGTCCGGGCGTATTCAGGAAGAAATGCTCACACCGATGATCGAGATCGACATGCCGCTTGATTTCGACCAGATTGACGCAAAATTTGTGCGTATTCTTAAGCAGATGGGGCCGTTTGGGCCGCACAATCTCCAGCCAACTTTTCGCACCGATAACGTGTATATAAGTGGGCTGGTGACGAAGATGCAGGAAAAACACATCAAGTTTTGGGTGCAGCAGGGGCAGCCAGCTAGCCGGGTAGCCGGGTATCGGCTCCAGGCAATTGGTTTTGGCATGGCTGCTGAATGGGCCAATCGGCTTTTCAACGATGAGCCCTTGTCGATCTGTTACCAGATTGAAGAAAATCATTTTAACGGGCAAATCAGTTTGCAGTTAGTACTAAAAGATATTCGGTGTACGCCAAGCCTGTAAAACCGTCCGACTGGGTGATACTCTGGCTTACAGGTTTAGCGGACAATTTGCTATGATTCTCAGAACAGAAAATCTCATAAAGAAATACGGGTCGCGGTTGGTTAACAACAACGTATCGTATCAGGTAGCACAGGGCGAAATTGTGGGTTTACTCGGTCCTAATGGAGCCGGAAAAACTACTTCATTTTACATGGCTGTAGGCCTTGTGAAACCCAACAGCGGGAAAGTATTTATTGACGATATTGACGTAACGAGCCTGCCCATGTACAAACGGGCGCGCCTGGGATTGGGCTATCTGGCTCAGGAAGCCTCTATTTTCCGTGACCTAACCGTTGAAGAAAATGTACTGGCCGTACTTCAGCTTAGCTCATTACCCAAAAATGAGCAGCGTCCCAAAGTGGAGGAACTGCTGGAAGAGTTCAGCCTGACGCACGTCCGGAAAAGCCTCGGGAAAGTACTGTCGGGGGGGGAACGCCGACGGACCGAAATTGCCCGGGCGCTGGCGGTTGATCCCAAATTCATTCTACTGGATGAGCCATTTGCGGGCGTCGACCCCATTGCCGTTGAGGATATTCAGAGCATTGTTGCCAAGCTCAAACACCGCAATATTGGCATTCTCATCACTGACCATAACGTAAACGAAACGCTCTCGATCACCGACCGGGCTTATTTGTTGTTTGAAGGAAAGATTCTGAAGCAGGGCACTGCCGAAGAACTTGCTAACGACGAGCAGGTTAGACGCTTATATCTGGGTCAGCATTTCGAGTTGAAACGAAAGATTTAATGCATAACGACCCGCTCCCCTGGCAAGTCGAATCCTCCGAATATATCCATACGTTGCCGTGGTTTACAGTCCGTAAAGAAGCCGTCAGAATGGCCAACGGAGGCTACATTCCCGATTATTTTGTGTTTGAATACCCCAACTGGATCAATGTGGTGGCCGTAACCACGGAAGGTCAATTGGTGCTGATTCGCCAATACCGCCACGGTATTAGCGCTGTTCATTATGAGCTATGCGCTGGTGTAGTTGAATCGTTTGATGGAACGGCCGGACTAGAAGCGGCTCTGGCAACAGCCCAACGCGAACTCCTTGAAGAAACCGGCTACGGTGGGGGTGATTGGAGCCTGTTGATGACGCTTTCGGCAAACCCCGGCACCCATTCCAACGTGACGTACGCTTTTTTGGCAACAGGTGTGCAGTTAATGCAGGAGCAGGATTTGGAACTTACGGAAGAGATCAGTGTGCATCTGGTTTCGGCTCAGGAAGCCCTCGCTATTGTCGATAAAGGCGAAATGATTCAGGCTTTACACGTAGCGCCGTTACTACGGTACTTTAGTCTTACTATTTAAAAAAGAGAGATACTAAAAATATATTTTCGTATTTTAATTATTCGTTAAGTTACTTTTTTGTAGTTTTCCCGGTAAATTTTTACCACCAATTATGCACACACTATTTACAAGAGTAAGCCAGCTGGCCGTTTTGGTCAGCTTTTGTTGTTTGTACACATCTAGTACACTGGCGCAGAGTAAGCAAACGCCAGCTCCGGTAGTCAAATTTGGTCGGGTTAGCGCTTCCGACTTTGCCGCTTCCACCGGTTTGCAGGATTCCACAGCAGAAGCCGAAGTGCTGTATGATTCAGGTAACGTTCGGTTCGATGTGAATAACAATGACATCTGGATGGAATTCACCTGCCATCGCCGTGTCCGAATTCTGAAAAAATCGGCCTTGAGCCGCGGGACAGTTGAGGTACCAACGTTTAAGGCAACAGGAGCTGACCGCGAATATCTGGCGTCTGTGGAAGGCTTCACCTATAACCTCAACGGTGCAGAGGTGAGTAGCGACAAGCTGACAAAAGCGGGGATGGTATCCGAAAAAATCAGCGACAAGGTAATGATGGAAAAATTCACCCTGCCTAACGTACGTGAAGGCTCTATTGTTGAGTATAAATATGTGATACGCACGCCCTTTGGCATCAATCATAACCCCCGCACCTGGACTTTTCAGGAGGACATACCCGTTTGCTGGAGCGAATACAACATCACCATTCCGAACTATTTTTATTACAAAATAATAATGGGTGGTTATCTGAGTCTGGCCATTCAGGATCAGGAGCCAACTACCGTAGATTTATTCCAGGGGCAGCCAAGTGCCCCATCTGTAAAGTATCGGTTTGCCGTGGCGAATGCCCCCGCTTTTCGGAATGAGAAATACATCACCACCAAGAGCGATTATCTGTCTAAAATTGACTTTGAACTAGCCAGCGTTACGATACCAGGGGGAACAATCCGCAACTTCTCGGAGGGATGGGAAGCAATGGACAAAACTTTACTGACCTACGAGTGGTTTGGCGGGCAAATTAAGCGGGCACCTTTTCTGCGCGATATAGCTACGCTGATCCGAACCCAACACCCCACCGACTCGCTTGCCCGGTTGTCGGCAGCCTACGACTTTGTGCGCAAGTCGATCAAGTGGGATGAGAGCAATAGCTACGGCTCTACTAGCATCAAGAAAGTATTCGAGGCCAAAAAAGGAGATGCGGGCGACATTAACCTGTTGCTGGTGGCGCTGCTTCGAGAACTGGATTTCGAGGTATATCCCGTTATTCTCAGCACTCGTTCAAACGGGCGAATTTCGGAAGCTTACGCCCTGTTGCGGCAATTCAACTATGTGGTTGCTCACGTCCAGACCAATGGGCAAACCATTTTACTCGATGCCACCGACCCCATTATTAAAATGGGCATGTTACCCACCCGCTGCCTGAATACAACGGGCCGGTTAATTGCCCCAGATAACCAGAGCCGGTTTGTTTCGCTAGTTCCAGCCGAGCGAGACACCGAAATGCTTACAGGTACTTTTACCATCGCACCCGACGGAGAAGCAAGCGGTAAGCTTAAACATTCGCGAGGGGGATACAGCGGTTGGGCTGCCCGCACGGCCTATTTGCGCGATGGCGAGCCTGCTTATTTGACTGCTCTCCGAAAAAAACGCCCACAGTGGCAACTCACAAAATCGGAGATAACCGGCGTAGAAGACCTCACTAATTCCTTCGAAGTTGTTCACACGCTGGTAGTTCCAGAGGCCTACTCGGAGGCCGGTGATCGAATGTACCTGTGGCCGATGCTAACGGAAGCCCGCACAGAGAATCCGTTTAAGGAAGTGGATCGCCAGTATCCCGTTGACTTTGGAACCGCCATCGATGAGTTGTACATGACTACGTTCACGCTTCCTGAAGGTTACATTGTTGAAGAACTGCCAAAGCCAGCCATTTTGGCGCTACCTCAACAGGGCGGCCGGTTCACGTATCAGGTTACGCAAACGGGGAATCAGTTGCAGGTTCTGAGCCGTTTAACGCTTCGTAAGCCCGTTTACTTTGCCGAAGAATACCCAACCCTCCGCGAACTGTTTGCCCTAATTGTGGCTAAACATGCCGAACGTGTTGTATTAAAACGGGGCGAAGTAGCTAAGAAATAACCCGCCTTTTTCTGACTATTCCAGAATACCTTAACGGCTATATTCATCACCAAAATCACCATGCTTACCTGTTTACTTCTATTACTTACCCTGCCTGCTATGGAGCAGGAAGAATACAGAGCCTCGGCTATTCCTGACCCGCTTCGAACAAACGCGCACGCTGTGGTTCGGCGACACGAAACCGTTTTCACCGTCAAATCACCAGGTGAGGCCATCGAGCGCGTTCGGACCGTGGTGACCGTGCTCGACCCACAAGGTGACAGCAAGGCCGAACTGACCGTTGGGTATGATAAATTGTCGAAAATAAACGACATCTGGGGCGCTCTTTATGATGCGAACGGTACCTTGGTCAAGAAGCTCAAAAAAGCCGACATCGATGATCGAAGTGCCTACGATGGCGTTAACTTCCTGACCGACAACAGGCTTAAACAGGCTAGTTTTCCACGGCAGCTAGCCTACCCGTATACCGTTGAGTTCGTGGAGGAAGTTGTTCACCGCAATCTGATGTTCTATCCCCGCTGGATTCCTCAGGATGCGGAACATTTAGCCGTTGAACAGGCTTCACTCACCATCTCGGTGCCGAAAGGGCAGTCGCTTCGCTACAAAGAATTTAACCTGAAAAAACCGGTTGACCGAACCGAAAGCGAGCAGCAGACAACCTATACCTGGGCGCTCTCGAACCAGCCTGCCCTGGAGTTGGAACCCATGTCTCCGCCTGTTTTAGATCTTCTCCCGGCCGTCTACACCGCTCCTACCCTGTTTGAAGTTCAGGATTACACCGGCACCATGAACAATTGGAAAGACCTGGGTTTGTTTTATCACCAGCTTAACAAAAACCGGGACGGTATTCCCGAAGAACTTCGGCAACAGATTACCCAACTAACGGAGAAAGAAGCGACAACGCTGGGCAAAATCAGGAAAGTTTACGAGTTTGTACAGCAACATACGCGTTATGTGAGTGTTCAACTGGGTATTGGCGGCTGGCAAACAATCGAAGCCGAAAAAGTGGCCACGACTAAATACGGCGACTGTAAAGCCTTGACAAACTACACCAAAGCGCTGTTAAAAATCGCCCAGGTCCCGTCTCTTGAAGCCCTCGTCAGGGCGGGCGACGATGAACCGGATATTCAGACCGATTTTCCCAGTTTCCAGTTCAACCACGTGATGTTGTGCGTTCCAAACAAGGGCGATACGCTTTATCTCGAATGTACCGACCAAACGGGGGCGCTGGGCTATAATGGCACATTCACCGGTAACCGGCATGTGCTGTTGATAACGCCCGAAGGCGGCCATCTAACCAAAACACCCCATTATAAGCCTACCGATAACCAGCAGATTCGCCGGATTAACGTGGTGTTAAGTGAGAAAGGCGATGCCACCGCCGAAGCAGTCAATCAGTACACCGGTATTCAGCAGGAAAGCCGGGCTAATTTGCTCACCAGCATGAGCCAGACCGAACAACGTACCTGGCTGTTAGAGCGCACCAAGATTCCGAATTTTGAGTTGGTCAAATTCGCGCTTTCCGAACAGAAAGCAAGAGTTCCCATCGTAACCGAAACCATGTCGCTGGCAGTTCGTCAATGGGCAACGCCAAGTGGATCGCGCTTGTTTGTACCACTTAATCTGATGTCGGCCTTGGGGCCAGCTACACCTGCAACAACACCCCGACAGTCGGCGCTGGTGTTGGATGCAAGCTGGAACTGGCAGGATTTAGACACGGTAACTTACCAGTTGCCACAGGGTTACGCACCGGAATCCGCGATTGCGCCAATCAATCTTACCTCTAAATTTGGAGACTACCATGCCGAAGTAAATGTGGTAAGCGACAAAATCGTTTATACGCGCCGGGTATCAATTCGGGAGGGGCGGCATCCAGCAACAGCCTACGCCGACTGGGTTGACTTCAGGAAGAAAATTGCAAAACACGATAAAGTACAACTTGTACTCATAAAGCAAGAGGTGGCTACAAAGTAAAATTTTTAACGGCTTTTTATAGCGGGCTACGCTATCAATTTGCTGTTAATTAAGTGGGTTAGTGGTTTATTTGGGGTAATTTCTCTTGCCCATACAACCCACTAACTCCACTTGATCTACCTGTGAAAACAATCTTATCTATTCTTCTAATTGTACAAAGCGCAATAACTTTTGCACAAGGTGTGCAAGGTCGTGTAATCAATGCCTACACGGGGCTCGGAATACCGGGCGTTCAGATACGGGCCCTTGGCACCTCAATGGGAACGTCGAGTGATGGTGAAGGCAATTTCACCTTTCGGCTTCGGCCCGGGCAATACACGCTTCAATTCTCATCCAGTGGTTACGACGCTGCCGACCGCCCCCTGTATATTCGGGCAGAAAATCGACTTGCGAACCTTACCGTTCGGCTAACGACTGCCCAGCATAGTTTGAAAGAGGTAACCATTGTCGGCTCCCGAAATCTGAGCCGGTCGGTTATGGATTCGCCTGCTCCAATTGATCTGATCAGCCTGCGCGATATTACGCCTAAGGTGGGGCAAGTCGATTTGGGGCAGGTTATGCAATATATTGCTCCCTCGTATAATGCCAACCGGCAAACCGGTTCCGATGGAGCCGACCATGTAGACCCAGCTTCGTTGCGTGGTCTTGGTCCCGACCAGACGCTTGTCCTCATCAATGGCAAACGTCGCCATCAGTCGGCGCTGGTCAACTTGTTTGGCACTCGCGGACGGGGTAATACGGGTACCGACCTGAATACCATTCCTATTGCGGCTATTGAGCGTATTGAAGTGCTACGCGATGGAGCAGCCGCTCAATATGGGTCCGATGCCATTGCGGGTGTGATCAATATCGTACTCAAAAAAACCACAAACGAGTTTACGGCCAATGCTAACTACGGGGCTTATCAGGCCAGTTATCGCTTCGATGACAAAGCGTTCGATGGGGGAAATCTGAACCTCAACGCCAACTACGGTATTCAAATCGGGCGCAATGGCGTGCTGAATTTGACGGCCGACTATAACGGACGCAACCACACCCAGCGGGCCAATGTCGGGCCCGACATTGTTCGGCGACAATATGGCGATGCACAAATCCGAAACCTGTCGTTGTGGGCCAACACCGAAATGCCCATTTCTGAAAATGCCCAGTTTTACGCGTTTGGAGGTTTGTCGCTCCGTCGGGGTGGTGCCTACGCTTGGACTCGCCCGGCCGACAGCGACCGAAACATACCCTCTATTTATCCCAATGGTTTTGACCCAATTATCACCAGTGCAATAACCGATGCCGCTCTTACTGCCGGTGTTCGCGGGGAGTGGAAAAAGTGGAACGTAGACCTGAGCAATACCTTCGGCAGCAACCGGTTTCACTATGGAGTTGAAAATACCCTGAATGCCTCGCTTGGGGATCGGTCACCCACCACATTCGATGCGGGCGGGTTTCAGCTCCGGCAAAACGTGACCGGTCTGCACTTTACCCGCGATTTTCGGCAAAGCATCAATGTGGCCTTTGGTACCGAGTTTCGGATGGAGAACTACCAGATTTTTGCGGGCGAAGAAGCCTCCTATAAAAACTATAACCCCGCGCGGGCTGGTGGCAGTCAGGGTTTCCCAGGGTTCCAGCCGGGGGATGCCATCAACAAAACCCGCACCAACATTGGGGTATATGCAGATATTGAAACCGACATCACCAGCACGTTTATGTTGGGAACAGCAGCCCGTTATGAACAGTACAGCGATTTTGGGGGAACGCTCAATGGCAAGCTGACTAGCCGACTGAAAGTAACCGACAATTTTCTGGTTCGGGGCACCATCAGCACCGGTTTTCGCGCTCCCTCGCTGGCTCAGGTAAATTTCAACCAGACCGTCACCAACTTCATCGAAGGCAAACCAGTCGAGGTTCTTCTGGCCCGGAACAATAGCCCCGTGACCCAAAAGTTGGGTATTGCACCACTCAAGCAGGAAACGTCGCTCAACGCCAGCCTGGGTATTACCACTCACCTGGCTCCCAACCTGAAACTGACCGCTGATGCGTATTTCGTAAATGTGCACAACCGCGTCGTACTAACGGGTGCTTTCACGAGCAATGATCCTGATATTGGCGCCGATTTAACCGCTCTGCGCGTTGGTCAGGCCCAATTTTTCACCAATGCCATATCGAGTACGGTGCGCGGCCTCGACCTGGTTCTTCAGCATGGCGCCACGGTGAAAAATGGCCGTTTGACAACCACCCTGACAGCAAATTTCAATCAGGTACACATCACAAACGTTAAGACCAATGCCCGGCTCAAAGGCAAAGAAGATACTTATTTTGACGAACGCGAACGGCGGTTTGCTCAGGCGGCAGCCCCACCATCCAAAATCAACCTGACTGCCGACTATAGCCTGAAACGCTGGAATATGATGCTCCGCTTGGTGCGGTTTGGCGAAGTAACACTGGCCAACTTCAACGTGTATGAAGAAAATTTCAATCAGAAAGGCCTGATCGCTTATGACGTCTACAAGCCCCGCTTAACAACCGACTTATCGGTAGGTTGCCAGTTGAGCCCAGTTGTTCGCCTTACCATTGGGGGGAATAACGTATTCAATGTATACCCGGGCTCGAAATCAATGCCATTTGGTCGCCGAAACGATTATTTTAGTCCCCTGCTCACCGAATCGGGTGGGGCCTGGGACCCCGTCCAGATGGGGTCAAACGGAGCGTTCTGGTTTACGAAGTTAAATGCACGGTTTTAAGCCAGTTAATTTCGGTCTATCGACTTAAGCTGAACAACATAGCGCAGTAGATAAGGTAAGCAGAACAAGGTAAACCTCTGAACTAGTCTACCATAACTACATAAAAATTTGGCCTCTGAGCAAAAACACCCTATATTGTTCCGTTAACTTTCGGTTTCTCATGCAGTTTCAATCGCAAAAACGAGGCTCAAGGAGCCAATCACAATCGCAGGGTCAGTCGTCGATGTTCTCCTTTTCAGACTATGCACTGGATAATTTCTACGACGAAATGTTCACCGCTGAGGGGAAGGTGCGACCTGGTTATGAAGTCTTTAGGCGACGGGTAGAACAAATTAGCCGGGAGGATTTGGTAAGTCGCCAGCACGCTGTTGAACGGGCTCTGATGGCTATGGGTATCACTTTCAACGTCTATTCAGAAGGCGAAGGAACCGAGCGGATTATGCCCATTGACATCATTCCCCGCATCATAGAAGCCGCCGAGTGGGCTCGTTTGGAGCAGGGGCTGGTGCAGCGAATCAAGGCCCTGAATTTATTTGTTCACGACGTTTATAATTCACAGCATATACTCAATGACGGGGTTGTCCCCCGCGAACTGATCGAGTCGAGCAAGTGCTTTCTGGAGCCCTGCATCGGCCTCCGTCCCCCCAAAGACATCTGGTGCCACATCACTGGTACCGACCTGATTCGGGGCGACGATGGGCAGTATATGGTGTTGGAAGACAATTTGCGCTGTCCGTCGGGGGTATCGTATATGCTCGAAAACCGTGAACTCCTCAAGCAGACATTTCCGGAGGTAGTTGCCCGCACGGGCGTACGGCCCGTTTCGGATTACCCTACCCGTTTGCTCCAGATGCTTCAGCACATTGCCGACCGCCCCAATCCAACAGTTGTCGTGCTGACACCGGGCATTTATAACTCGGCCTATTTTGAGCATTCGTATCTGGCACAGCAAATGGGTGTCGAACTGGTCGATACGCGGGATCTGGTTGTGTCGGGCGGATACGTTAAGATGCGCACCACCAAAGGCTTCCAGATTGTGGACGTGATTTATCGACGCATTGACGATACGTTCCTGGACCCTCATACCTTCAATAAGGAGTCGATGATTGGCGTACCGGGTTTGTTTGAGGTCTACAAAAAAGGGCGGGTTGCTCTGGCTAATGCACCAGGCACCGGGGTTGCCGATGATAAGGTAATTTATGCCTACGTCCCCCGAATCATAAAATACTACCTCGGCGAAGAGGCCATTATCCCCAATGTCAGAACGTACATCTGTGGCGAAACCGAAGATTGCGAATATGTGCTGGATAATATTGCGCAATTGGTGGTAAAAGAAGCCAACGAAGCTGGTGGTTATGGCATGTTAATTGGCCCGAAAGCCAGTGCTGAAGAACACGATTTATTCCGGGATAAAATTCGGGGCAACCCACGTAATTACATTGCTCAGCCTACCATCTCGCTCTCACGGGTGCCGTGTCTGGTGGGCAATCAGGCCGAAGGTCGCCACGTCGATTTGCGACCCTATATTCTGTACGGCGAAGACGTAAACGTGATTCCGGGAGGACTTACCCGTGTGGCTCTCCGTAAAGGATCGTTAGTTGTGAACTCTTCGCAGGGTGGTGGCGGAAAAGACACCTGGGTACTTTACTAAAGGTAAAAAATGTGAAAGGGTGGGTGTAGCAAAGGGCGCAAGCGATTGCCTTCCTTTCCTGCATCCACCCTTTCCTGCTTACGCCCTTCTTGTTACCTTTGCGGCCAATTCAACCGCTCCGATTTGATTGACGTAAGCATCATTATTGTAAATTATAAAACTCCGCAACTCATTCTGGATTGTCTGCAATCGGTGTACGCCCATACAAAGGGAGTCACCTTTGAGGTGATTGTGGTAGATAACGACTCTCAGGATAACAGCAAAGCAATTGTGTTGGGGCAATACCCAACCGTGCAGTGGTTCGAGATGGGATACAACGCGGGATTCTCTCGGGCCAATAACCTCGGCCTCGACCACGCTGTAGGCCGTAACATATTGTTACTCAATTCAGATACGCTACTAATTGACGACCTGCTGACCCGACTGGTAGACGTTCTGGATAAGCAACCCGATGTGGCGGCAGTGGGTGCTATGCAGATAAACCGGGAGGGTCAGGTGCATTACCAGATTTATGACACCTTTGGCAAGATTCGGCGGCATTTTTATGTTGTGCCCCATACCCCTTTCTTCAACAAACTACTCTACAATACATTTCCTGATACGCAGTATAAGGACCCCAACGAGGTAGACTGGCTATCAGGGGCCTGCATCATGACGCGCCCATCGGTGATTCAGAAAGCAGGCAGGCTCGACGACAGTTTTTTCATGTACGGAGAAGATGTAGAATGGGGATACCGACTCGGTAAACAAGGCCGTATGCTGATGCTGCGCGATGCCTTTGTTGTACACTTGGAATATGGCAGCAGCGACGAATATCAACAGCATGTACCAACGCACATCAACCGCTTTAAAACCCAGGCTCAGGTTTCTAACTTACTCTGGATCAGAAAGCAATACGGCGTTGGAGCCTATCTGTTCCTGATTTTTCATTACCTCCTGCTGATACCTATTATTTTCCTCTGGAAAATCAGCGTTAACATCCGAAACTGGCAACCACTGTTTGGGGAACTGGACACGCAGAAACTATTCGCCCGCCAGGTGGGCACGTACCTCCGTTTCTTACCCGACACGCTACTAAACCGAAAAGGTTTTTACAAAGTGTAGTAGAGATCGGTCCGGCGCACCGGCAAAATCTTGCGTCTCCTTCGTTTAAGATTTTGCGTCTCTACGGTAGGAAAAAATACATTTTTGAGTCCCAAATCGTTGAGAAGGTACTTACTCAGCACCTTCTATGCTCACACGATTTACAAACTGGTTTGCCCTGGTTCTAATACTGGGTATGCTGGCTCCTGTAGTTACGTACGCCACACACGTCCGGGCGGGAGAAATTACGACCCGACGCCTTCCGGGCGCTCAACTTACCTATGAGGTTACCCTTACCGCTTATTATGACGAAGTGGGCGGCAAACCAGCCGCCGATGCTGCTGATCCTATTCCTTTCTGTATGGGGGATGGAACGGTATTATCTATTAGACGAACTGGCCGTGTTTATATCAACAACCGTACAAGCTCGATTAATACATATCAGTTTACGTATACCTACCAGGGACCGGGAGTTTACCAGATCTCAACTTTGTTAGTAAACAGGAATCAAAATACAATAAACCTAAGAGCAAATTCATCAAATATTCCTTTCTGGATTCGGACGACGATTCAGGTGAATGCAGCCCTAGGCCTCAACGCCACCCCTGTCCTGCTCAACCCACCCCTTGACTCTGCCCGAGTGGGTCAGAAATTCTGCCATAATCCCGTCGCTTTCGACATCGATGGGGACTCTATTGCTTACCGCATGGCCATTCCGCAGGAGTCGAGTGAGACAGGCGTTTGCCGTGGTTTCGATGTGAACGGCTACCGTGACCCAGCTCGTGGCCTGGACCCCAATGCCCAGAACGAAACCAAAAATGGAGCTGCCACCCTGACCATCAACCCCATCACCGGTGACCTTTGTTGGGACTCGCCCGCCGTGGCCGGTCAATACAACATCGCCTTCATTGTGGAAGAGTGGCGGGATGGAGTGCTCATTGGTGAGATCACCCGCGACATGCAGATAATCGTCACCGACTCCCGTAACAACCGACCTCTGCTTGATCCTTTACCCGACCTGTGTCGGGAAGCTGGCTCATTGATTCAGGTGCCTATTCGAGCCTCGGACCCTGATGGCAACCGAGTCGAGATCAGTGCTTTTGGCGGTATTTTCAATCGTAACCCCGATGGGTCGCAGTACAATCCGCCTATCATTGCCACGCCGTTTGCTACGCTCAACCCGCCCAGCGGACCTCAATCGGGCACGGCTACAGCTATCATTACCTGGCAAACAGCCTGCGCTCACGCCCGTCCTGAAGAGTATGATGTATTGGTTAGAGCAGTCGATTTCCCAGGCCGCACTTCCAACCAGCTGGCGACATTGCAATCGTTCCGTATCCGCATTATTGCCCCCCGGCCCACCGGCCTCACCGCCCGACCGCAATTAACTAACAACGGTCGGTCTACGCTGCTCAGCTGGGATAACTATACCTGTACGCCTGCCTCCACTACGGGCTCCCAGATGGTCGTTTACCGCCGGGAGGGCTGTACACCACTTCCCCCGGGAGTCTGTACCACAGGCTTGTCGGCTAGTGCAGGATACACAGAAATTGGGACGGTACCGATTGGGACGACCTCCTTTCTGGACACCACCGCCCTGCGACGGGGCGTCTCCTACTCCTACCGAATCGTAGCCCGGTTCTCCCCCATCCCCCTGGGCGGAGAAAGCGTCGTCTCCGATCAGGTTTGCCTGGAACTGCCCCTGCTGGCACCCCTCATCACCCAGGTCACCGTCGACTCCACCAACACCACCCGCGGACAAATCACCGTCCGATGGACCAGACCCATCGGACTCAACCCCGCCGATGGCGGCAGCCCCTTCCAGTACCGCGTATTCCGAGCCACCGGACTCACCGGCACCAACTTTGCCCAGGTCACCGCCATCTCCTCCACCCTGACCCCCGGGGCTGCTGACACGGTCTTCGTCGATAAACTCCTCAACACAGAGGCCAACGCCTACCGCTACCGCATCGACTTCTACCAGACGGCCCCCAACGGCTCCCTCACCCGAGTCGATGCCACCGAAGCAGCCGCCAGCCCCCGGCTCACCATCAACCCCGGCCTGCGCCAGCTCGAACTGGTCTGGGCCACCAACACCCCCTGGTCCAACGACAACCAGGAGCACCGCGTCTACCGATCACGACGGGGACAAAACACCCCCCTTGAACTCGTTGCCCGTGTACCGGTCACCACCCAGCCCTATCGCTACATCGACACGGGCACCAACGCCAACTATGTGGCCGGGGTAAGGAGCCTGTCGCTCTCGATCGATTCGAGCTACTGCTACCGGGTGGAGACCATCGGCCGCTACACCTCCACCACCGTCGTGCGGGGGCTGCTGAGCAACTACTCCCAGATTGTCTGTGCCAGCCCCGCTGACACCACCCGACCCTGCCCCCCCCAGCTGGGGCTGGACTCGCTCAACTGTGCCACGGCCGATCTGAAGAGCCTCTGCCAGCAGAGCTCTTTTGCCAACAACCTGCGCTGGAGCAACCCCGCCCGCGACAGCCGGGGCCAGCTCTGCGACCCCACGGTGGTGTCTTACAAGATCTACTACGGCCGCCATCTCAACGATCCGCTGACGGCCATCGGCAGCAGCCCCACCACCACTTTCCGTCACGAGAATCTGACCACGGTGGCGGGGTGTTACTATGTGACGGCGGTGAACCGGCGGGGGGTGGAGAGCACCCCCTCCAACAAGGTCTGCAATGATATTTGTCCTTTGTTTGTGTTGCCCAACGTATTCACCCCCAACAATGATGGCAAGAACGATGTGTTCACGCCCCAGTCGTGCGGCTTGTTTGTACGGAGTGTAGAAACAACCATCTACAACCGGTGGGGGGGCAAGGTCTACGAGACATTGGACCCGGCGATCAACTGGAACGGGAGTGCTAGTGGGGGTCAGATGTTGCCCTCTGCGTTGTACTACTATGAGGTGCGGGTAGTTTTTGATGGGCTGGACCCCAATGCCGCTCCCCTGATTCTGAAAGGTTGGGTGCAGCTATTCAGAGAAGACGGAACAACTGGCGGATGATCAAGCGTAGAGACGCAAAATTTTGCTGACGCATAGGAGACGCAAGATTTTGCGTCTCCTATGCGTCAGCAAAATTTTGCGTCTCTACGTTTCGCCAAAAAATACGCATTTTGCGGTGCCAAACGTTCATGCTGTACGTATTGGTTCTTCACATGCACGCACGATATACTTATTGGCTGGCTTTTACCCTTTTGCTGGGATTATTAGCCCCCACGTTTACTTACGCTACACACGTCCGCGCCGGGGAAATTACGACCCGGCGTAAATCTCCTGATCGGCTTACCTACGAAGTTACGCTTACTGCTTACTTCGATGAGCAGAACGGTCGGATTGCTTCTGATCAGACAACGTCGGTTGTTTTTTGTCTGGGCGACGGAACACTCGTTACTGTTCCCCGTTTTTCCCGACGGAACATCAACCCAAACACTTCTGTCAACATTTATCGCTTCGATTACACCTATCAGGGGCCAGGTGTTTACCAGATTTCGGTGACGATTGAAAACAGAAACGATAAAACGGTTAACCTGCGACAACCCTCTCAGGATATTCCTTTCTGGATTCGGACCACGATTCAGGTGAACGCAGCTTTGGGCCTCAATGCCACCCCGGTACTGCTGAACCCACCTCTCGACTCGGCTCGAATCGGTCAGAAATTCTGCCACAATCCCGTCGCCTTCGACATCGATGGAGACTCCATAGCTTACCGCATGGCCATTCCGCAGGAAGCCACCCGTACGGCTGCCTGCCGTGGCTTTGATGTGAACGGCTATCGTGACCCAGCTCGTGGTTTGGACCCCAACGCCCAGAACGAAACTAAAAATGGCCCCGCTACTCTAACCATCAATCCCATCACCGGCGACCTCTGTTGGGACTCACCCGCCGTGGCGGGTCAGTACAATATCGCCTTCATTGTGGAAGAGTGGCGGGATGGAGTGCTCATTGGTGAGATCACCCGCGACATGCAGATAATCGTCACCGACTCCCGTAACAACCGACCTCTGCTTGATCCTTTGCCCGACCTGTGCCGGGAGGCTGGTTCGTTAATTCAGGTGCCTATTCGGGCCTCTGATCCCGATGGGAACCGAGTCGAGATCAGTGCTTTTGGTGGTATTTTTAACCGCACCCCTGAAAATCTTCAGTACAATCCGCCTATCATTGCCACACCTTTTGCAACCCTTACCCCGCCAAGCGGCCCCCAGTCAGGTACGGCCACGGCAACTATTCGATGGCAGACAGCTTGTGCGCATGTACGCACCGAGGAATACGATGTACTGGTGCGAGTGGTTGACCTTCCTGGCCGTACGGCTAACCAGCTGGCCACTTTGCAGTCCTTCCGCATCCGCATCATTGCCCCCCGGCCCACTGGCCTCACCACCCGGCAACAGGTGACCACAACGGGCAGATCTACGCTGCTCAGTTGGGATAATTATACCTGTACACCCGCATCTACCACGGGGTCCCAAATGGTTGTCTATCGGCGGGAAGGGTGTATACCGATTGCATCAACAGCGTGTCAGACGGGTTTACCCACCGGCAGTGGCTATGTCGAAATAGGAACGGTGCCCATCGGGACGACCTCCTTCCTGGATACCACCGCCCTGCGACGGGGCGTCTCCTACTCCTACCGAATCGTAGCCCGATTCTCCCCCATCCCCCTGGGCGGAGAAAGCGTCGTCTCTGATCAGGTTTGCCTGGAACTGCCCCTGCTGGCACCCCTCATCACCCAGGTCACCGTCGACTCCACCAACGCCACCCGCGGACAGATCACCGTCCGATGGACCCGGCCCATCGGACTCAACCCCGCCGATGGCGGCAGCCCCTTCCAGTACCGCGTATTCCGAGCCACCGGACTCACCGGCACCAACTTTGCCCAGGTCACCGCCATCTCCTCCACCCTGACCCCCGGGGCTGCTGACACGGTCTTCGTCGATAAACTCCTCAACACAGAGGCCAACGCCTACCGCTACCGCATCGACTTCTACCAGACGGCCCCCAACGGCTCCCTCACCCGAGTCGATGCCACCGAAGCAGCCGCCAGCCCCCGGCTCACCATCAACCCCGGCCTGCGCCAGCTCGAACTGGTCTGGGCCACCAACACCCCCTGGTCCAACGACAACCAGGAGCACCGCGTCTACCGATCACGACGGGGACAAAACACCCCCCTTGAACTCGTTGCCCGTGTACCGGTCACCACCCAGCCCTATCGCTACATCGACACGGGCACCAACGCCAACTATGTGGCCGGGGTAAGGAGCCTGTCGCTCTCGATCGATTCGAGCTACTGCTACCGGGTGGAGACCATCGGCCGCTACACCTCCACCACCGTCGTGCGGGGGCTGCTGAGCAACTACTCCCAGATTGTCTGTGCCAGCCCCGCTGACACCACCCGACCCTGCCCCCCCCAGCTGGGGCTGGACTCGCTCAACTGTGCCACAGCTGACCTCAAAAGCCTCTGCCAGCAGAGCTCCTTTGCCAACAACCTGCGCTGGAGCAACCCCGCCCGCGATAGCCGGGGCCAGCTCTGCGACCCCACGGTGGTGTCTTACAAGATCTACTACGGCCGCCATCTCAACGATCCGCTGACGGCTATCGGCAGCAGCCCCACCACCACTTTCCGCCACGAGAATCTGACCACGGTGGCGGGGTGTTACTACGTGACGGCGGTGAACCGGCGGGGGGTGGAGAGTGCCCCCTCCAACAAGGTCTGCAATGATATTTGTCCTTTGTTTGTGTTACCCAACGTGTTCACCCCCAACAACGATGGGAAGAATGATGTGTTCACGCCCCAGTCGTGCGGGTTGTTTGTGCGGAGTGTGGAGACGACCATTTACAACCGGTGGGGGGGCAAGGTCTACGAGACGCTGGACCCTGGCATAAACTGGACCGGGAGTGCAAGTGGGGGTCAGGTGTTGCCCTCTGCTTTGTACTACTATGAGGTGCGGGTGGTCTTCGACGGGCTGGACCCCAATGCCGCTCCCCTAATTC
Source organism: Flavobacterium sp. SUN052 (assembly GCF_028867935.1). Lineage (GTDB taxonomy): Bacteria > Bacteroidota > Bacteroidia > Flavobacteriales > Flavobacteriaceae > Flavobacterium. The sequence continues at coordinate 217,725 of NZ_JAPQNS010000009.1, read as the reverse complement.
TGAAGGGATGGGTGCAGCTCTTCAGAGAAGCCGGAGCTAACGGAGGATAAGCAGAGAACGTAAGATGGAAGTAAGGAGGACTGATGCGCCAATAAATGGCACATCAGTCCTCCTTACTTTTTACTATAGTGCCCTATTCCCTCAAAATCCCCTTTAAACGCGGTTTTCACAGAATTATTTTGTATCTTTAAAGGGCCGTAGGTAGGTATCACTACCCGCTTCCACCGATCTTTTAACGTTACTTATTTCCGTACCTATTCATGGTGAACGAACACGAACATCAGGAGCCAACTGACGAACGTACAACAACAACAAACACGGATGAACCCCAGGAGGAGACGCTACATACCCAGACAGTGGTGGCCGGCCTCTACGAGAACTGGTTTCTGGAGTATGCTTCTTACGTAATTCTTGAACGGGCCGTTCCTGCCGTTGAGGATGGTCTAAAACCTGTTCAGCGCCGTATTCTGCACGCGCTGAAAGAAATGGACGATGGCCGCTTCAACAAAGTAGCCAACGTAATTGGGCAAACGATGCAATATCACCCGCACGGGGATGCATCGATTGGTGATGCCCTGGTCAACATTGGCCAAAAAGAACTTTTGTTCGATACGCAAGGTAGTTGGGGTGATGTTCGTACCGGCGATGGTGCTGCTGCCCCCCGCTATATCGAAGTCCGCCTGTCGAAGTTTGGGCAGGATGTCGTTTTCAACAATCAGACTACTGAGTGGCAATTGTCGTACGACGGTCGCAAACGCGAACCCGTTACCTTGCCTGTTAAGTTTCCGTTGTTGCTGGCACTGGGAGTTGAAGGAATCGCGGTAGGTCTATCCACCAAAGTCCTTCCTCACAACTTCAACGAGCTAATTGAAGCCTCGATTCAGATTCTGAAGGATAAACCCTTCCAGATTTTTCCCGATTTCATGACCGGTGGCCAAATCGATGTAAGCAATTACAACGATGGGCATCGGGGCGGAAAAGTGCGGGTACGGGCCCGCATTGAGGAAGTTGATAAAAAGACGCTGGCTATCCGCGATGTGCCGTTTGGTGTGACAACGTCCACCCTGATCGACTCTATCGTAAAAGCGGCAGAAGTAGGCAAGATCAGGATCAAGTCGCCCGCCAAGAACGTGGCGGCTGTTGTCGATAATACAGCCAAAGACGTTGAAGTACTGGTTCACCTGCAACCGGGCGTTTCTCCCGACGTGACCATCGACGCGCTGTATGCCTTTACGGACTGCGAGGTGTCCATTTCGCCGAATGCCTGCGTCATCATCAAAGACAAGCCGCATTTTGTGAGCGTGTCGGATATTCTGCGCATCAACACGCACCAAACGGTGAATCTGTTGCAGCGCGAACTGGAAATCCGCCGTCAGGAATTACGCGAAAAGCTGCTGTACAGCTCGCTCGAAAAGATATTCATTGAGAACCGCATCTACCGCAAAATTGAGGAATGTGAAACGTTCGAAGCGGTAATCAGCACGATTGACAAGGCACTGTACAAGTTCCGCAAAGAGTTTTACCGGGAAATCACAGAAGATGATATTCTGCGCCTGACAGAGATTAAGATCAAGCGTATTTCGAAGTACGATACGTTCAAGGCAGACGAGCTGATGCGTAAGCTGGAGCAGGAACTGGCAGAAACCGAACACAACCTCGCCAACCTGACCAACTACGCCATTGCCTACTACAAAGACCTTCAGAAGAAGTACGGCAAAGGACGCGAGCGCATGACAGAAATTCGGGCGTTCAACACCATTTCGGCCAATGTGGTGGCAGCGGCCAACCAAAAACTATACGTTGATCGCGAGGGTGGTTTTGTGGGTTACAGTCTCAAGAAAGACGAGTTTGTGAGCGATTGCTCCGACATCGACGATGTAATTGTATTCCGTCGCGACGGCAAATGCCTGGTGACCAAAGTACAGGATAAAGTATTTGTCGGGAAAGACATTATTTACTGTTCCGTATTCAAGAAGAATGACGAGCGGAAAGTCTACAATCTGATTTATCTGGATGCCAAGTCGGGCATTTCGATGGCCAAACGGTTCTCAGTGACCGGCGTCACCCGCGACCGTGAATATGACTTGACGCTGGGCAATCCAAAATCGAAGGTGACGTACTTTACAGCCAACGATAACGGCGAGGCTGAGGTGGTCACCATAAACCTCACGGCGCAGAGTTCGGCGAAGGTGAAACAGTTTGATTTTGACTTTGCGAGCATCAACGTAAAAAATCGGTCGGCGCAAGGCAACATTCTGACCAAATATCCCGTACGGAAGATTACACAGAAAACGGCCGGCACATCAACATTGGGTGGAGTCGACATCTGGTACGACGATCACCTCGGTCGCCTGAACCGTGACGAACGGGGCCGGTTCTTAGGAAATTTTGATGCAAAAGACCTGGTTTTTGTTGCTTATAAAAACGGTGAGTATGAATTAACTAGCTTTGATCTGACGAATCGATTTGAGCCAAATGACATTGCCATATTGAGTAAATTCGATCCTGAAATGGTTTTATCGGCGGTGTATTTTGAAGCAAATCAGAAACTGTGGTATGTAAAACGGTTTAAAATCGAGACGACATCAATCGATAAGAAATTCAGTTTTATCGGCGAGACAAAAGGTTCGAAACTGTTGGCCGTTACCGCTGATCAGCACCCCCGAATCGAGATTGCGCATCAGGTGAAAGACAAAGCACCGATTGAGAAAATGGTTTTGGAACCAGCTGGCTTTATCGACATTCGTGGCTGGAAAGCGCTGGGCAACAAGCTTCCGTTTGTGCGGGTTAAGGATGTGAAACTGCTGGCTCCCAAGCAACCAAACACAGTAGCTAACAGTGCTGAAAAAGTAATTATAGACAAACCACACAAACCCGAAGCGATAGAAACACCGGCAGCGCCCGTGGAGGCTCAACTAGGACTTTTTTAAGCAATGAATACGAGGGTGTATACAACTGACCGCACCGACAATATCCAGACTAGACGATTATCGTCAGTACTGGTATTGAAACGCATTGCCAAAGGCGTAATAGCCCTCGGCTTTGGTGGTGTGGTAGTTGCATTGCTCTGTAACTGGTGGGTGGTTAAAAGCACCCGGGATCAAATCTTTTTTAACATTCGGCAACTGCCTTCCAATGATGTAGCCCTGGTGCTTGGCACCAGCAAGTTTGTTCGGAGCGGAAAAGAAAACCTGTTTTTCCGGTACCGGATGGAAGCCACGGCGCGGCTTTGGAAAGAGGGTAAAATCAAGTACATTATCCTCAGCGGTAACAACGACTCGGAGTATTACAACGAGCCGATGGACATGCAAAAGGCACTGCTTAAACTGGGCATTCCGCAGGATGTAATGACGCTGGATTATGCCGGTTTTCGCACGTTCGACTCGGTGGTGCGCTGCAAGGAAGTGTTCAATCAGGACAAGATTACGATTGTCTCCCAGAATTTTCATAATGCCCGTGCACTCTACATTGGCAATCACGAGGGTATAGAAGCGGTTGCCTTTGCCGCACAGGACGTACCGGATGGCTACTCACTCCGCACCCTTATCCGCGAATACATGGCTCGCCCCTACGCCATGCTCGATGTTTATTTTATCCGCCCTCAACCAGAAAAGGGCAACTGGATGAAGGGACGGTAAATGTTTATCCCCGTACTACCTCGAAAAACGCCCGCAACTTCACGGCATCCAACTGTCCGTTAGTACGCACACCACTACAAATATCCAGGCCAAAAGGCTGAACCAATTTAATGGCTTCACGGGCATTGTCGGGTTTGAGACCACCGGCCAGAAATACTGGCACAGTAGATTGCTCCACAATCTGCTGACTCACGAGCCAGTTGTGCACCCGTCCGGTACCTCCTAATTCCTTCACGGCCAAAGATGGGTTCCCTGAATCGAGTAGAAGTGTATCAGCACCTTCAGCAATAGCAGCGAGCGCTTCGATCAGGCTCTCCTCCCCTACTACGTGAATTACCTGCACCAGCTTTATGGCAGGGATAGCCTCCCGCAAGCGTGCATACGTTCCCGCTGGTACCGCATCAACCAACTGAATCGTATTCGCTCCCACACGTTTCTGGTGAGCAATAATTCCTTCGGCTGTTGTTTCGCTGGTCAGCATAAACGTGGCTACCGGCGGTGGCGTAACACGCACAACTGCAGCCGCTACCGCATCATCAACAACACCAGGTCCACTGGGCATCGGGCCAACTAAACCAATGGCATCAGCCCCAGCCTGAATAGCCATTTGAGCCTCTTCCAGACTACTGATACAGCATACTTTAACGCGGGTTCTCATCAGGATTCCAATAAATTTTGGAGCAAAATAACCCAAAAAGCAGTTAATTCGTAAAAGGACATCGGATGATAGACGCTGGACATTGGACTTTCCAGCATCCGAAATCCGCGATCCAACATCAAATATCCCTTAATGGCTGATACCTACGCGTCGTTACGCATTCCTGATTTTCGTTATTACGTACTAAATAGTTTCCTGATTACGGCTACCCTGCTCATTCAGGAAGTGTTGCTGGGTTACGAGCTCTACAAGATTACCCATGACCCGCTGGCTCTTGGTCTGGTAGGACTGGCAGAGGCCATTCCGTTTATTTTAGTGTCACTTTTTGGGGGCCATCTGGCCGACCGGCGCGACAAAAAACGCATTCTACAAATCAGCTTGCTGGTCATTATGCTGGGGTCGGTGGTGTTATATCTGGCGTTTCAACCTGTTTTCGAAACCAGACTTACGCTTACATTACGCTTGGCAGTGATCTACGGCGTTATCATGCTCATTGGTACCGCCCGTGGGTTTTACTCACCTGCCAGTTCATCACTGAAGCCATTTCTAGTGCCCCGCGAATTATATCCCAACTCGTCGACCTGGAGTAGTTCATTCTGGCAGGCGGGGGCTATTCTGGGGCCGGGTATGGCTGGCTTTTTATATAGTTGGCTGGGATTAGATAATGCGCTACTGGTAGTAATCAGCTTGTTCGGGGTCTGCTTTCTCCTGCTGTCGCTGATTAAAAATAAGCCTGCTGTACTGTCTCACGAAGCGATGCCTCTGGGCTTTTGGGACAGTTTGAAGGAAGGCTTTCGCTTCGTGTTCAAGACTAAAATCGTTTTCTATTCCATCTCTCTCGATCTGTTTTCGGTGTTATTCGGGGGTGTCGTATCCATTTTACCTGTTTTTGCGGAGGATATTCTTAAAGTAGGGGCCGAAGGGCTTGGTTTTCTACGGGCAGCACCGTCAGTTGGGGCGGTGTTGACGATGCTTTATATGACCAAAAATCCACCGACCCACAATGCCTGGCGCAACATGCTGCTGGCCGTGGCTGGTTTCGGTGTGGTGACGCTGATTTTTGCGCTGTCAACAAATTTCTACCTATCGCTGGCGATGTTATCGCTGACGGGGGCTTTTGATAGTGTAAGTGTAATTATCCGTCAAACAGTGCTCCAGATTTTTCCGCCCGACCATATGCGGGGACGAGTGGCCGCTGTGAACGGTATTTTCGTTAGTTCATCCAACGAAATCGGCGCGTTCGAATCAGGGCTAGCAGCCCGGTTGTTTGGCACGGTGCCCTCCGTCATGCTGGGGGGCGCGGTTACGCTGATCGTAGTGGCGTATGTGTACGTGAAGTCAAAGGATTTATTTTCGGTCAGGCTTTCGTAGGCTCCTATGTTCTCCATCTATAGTTCCTCCGCCGGGTCGGGTAAAACCTATACCCTGACCAAAGAATACCTAAAGCTCGCCCTTAAACCGGGCGAGCAACCGTCGTATTACCGGCATATTCTGGCGATTACCTTCACCAATGCGGCTGCCAACGAAATGAAAAGCCGCATTTTGGAACAGCTACAGGCCATCATCAAACAGGAACCGGGCTCCATGCTCGATGTACTGACAGCCGAGCTGAGCGGGCTGACCGTTGGTTCCGACGCGCACACGATTGAGAAAGACCGGGTGTCGAAAAAAGCCGCTGAGGTATTTCGCTCGATTCTGCACGGCTACTCCGATTTTTCGGTGACAACCATCGACAGTTTCACCCAGCGCGTGGTCATGGCCTTTACCGACGAGTTGGGTCTCCCCTATTCGTTTGAAGTGGAGATGGACACCGATGCCGTGTTGGAACTGGCCGTGGACAACCTCATTGAGAAAGCGGGGGGCGACCAGATGGAAGAGATCACGGATGTGTTAAAGCAGTACTACCGCGAAACGGCTGCGGAGGGCGAGAGCTGGAATAATCTCCCCGAAGCCCTCCGCCGGTTTGGAAATCACCTCACCTCCGACCAGCATTACGACGCCGTACAAAGTGTGCAAGAACTCACTCCGACGGCCATCCGCTCGATGCGTGACCGGATGATGCATTACGCTAAAGAAGTGGAAGCAGAAATTATTGCTGCTGGCGCATCGGCCTGGGAAACAATTACGCAGGCTGGTTTGTCGGAAGCCGAATTCAGTTTCGGGAAAGCGGGCGTTGCGGGCTACATCCAGGCAATTGCCAATGGCGATTGGCGTAAAGAAGCCGGAAAAAGAGTAGAGGATGCCATTGAAAACGATGCCTGGTACGGAAAGAAAACCGCACAGGATATAAAGGATTCAATTGACGGAATATCCGATCATCTCCGAGCCTGTTTGGTACAGATTCAGACCATTCGCGAGGAACGCCTGAGCCAGGTGGTGCTATTTGAATGTCTGACGCCACACCTTCAGAAACTGGCACTGCTGAAACAGATTCGCGTGGAGTTCGATGACCTGTTACGTAAAGATGGCCGGGTGCATATTTCAGAGTTTAACAAACGGATTCTGGGCATCGTAGCCACCGAACCCGTACCGTTTCTGTACGAGCGACTTGGCACCAAGTACCACCATATTCTGATCGACGAGTTTCAGGATACGTCTAAATTACAATTCGCCAACCTGCTTCCCCTCCTTGACAATGCACTGGCTGCCGGGCATTTTAATCTGGCAGTGGGCGATGGCAAACAGGCTATTTACCGCTTTCGGGGGGGCGATATGGACCAGATTGTAGCCCTGCACCGGAAAGACCTTCCTGCCCTACAATCAGCCCATACCCGCATGACGGGTGACCCCGACTCGTTCACGGCGGAGCGAATAGGCATGTTGGCTGAACATTTGCAGGACGAAGTGCTGGACACCAACTGGCGGAGCGCCGAACCCATTGTTCAGTTCAACAACCAGTTTTTTGAGTTTGCCGCCCGCCGGTTCGAATCACAACATGGCAAGATTACAGAGGTGTTTGATGCGGCTAAACAGTTCCATCAGCAACCCTCACCCAAAGCCCGCAAAGTAGGCCATGTACAGATCGATTTTGTTCGCAAGCCCGATGGAGCCACTGACCTGAGCGAGGATGCTACCGACCTTACGGGGGTGATGCTCATGAAAACGATTGAGCATCTGGAACAGGCAATGGCCGATGGCTACCAGTACCGCGACATCGCTATTTTGTGCCGCAAAAAAGATCAGGCCAAAGCACTCGCCAATGAACTCAACAGTCGGGGAATTCCCCTTGTGTCTGCGGATTCATTGTCGCTGCAATATGCGGATTCGGTGCGCCTAGTGGTGACGCTAATGCAGGTACTGATGCGCCCCGACCAGGTGCTGCTTCGCTATGAAATGCTGTACTTATATAGCCGCGTAGTGCGAGGTCTGATGCCCGATGAATCGCTCACAGTGGAGTTGCGCGAGGTGGCTGAGTCCAGTGATACCGATGCCATTTACGGCTATCTCCAAAGCTTCGGTCACGCACTTGATCCGCATGCACTCCGGCAGTTGAACGCCTATGAGCTGGGCGAGAAACTGATGTACCAGTTCGGCTTGTTCGATCAGGCCGACGATGCGCCATTCCTGTACCGCTTCTTGGATGAAGTACTGACATTCAGCCATAAACAGAGTGGCCACCTGGCTGATTTTTTGCTTTATTGGACCAATGCCCAAAAGAAAGTTTCGGTAGGAGAAGCGGCCAACACCAACGCGGTGAGCATTCAGACAATCCACAAATCGAAAGGGTTGGAGTACCCGGTGGTGATTATTCCGTTTGCGAACTGGGCCGTTACCCCAATGGGCGATTTATGGCTTGATCTGGCGCCAGTATCTTCAGAGTTTTTTACTCACCAACTCGGTACGGGCGAAAAGATGCGACTGAACCACGCCCCAGTTCGCATCAGCGGTAAGCTGGAAAATCTGCCTAATGGCTTGTATCAGCAATATCAGGAGGAAATGACGCGCTCGTTTCTGGAAAACATGAACCTGATGTACGTGGCCTTTACCCGCCCTACTGATCGTCTCTATGTAATTGGACAACATATGGATTGGCACAAAAAGGACGCGCAAAAAACAGTTAGCTACTGGCTCTACGAATACCTCAACAGCGACGAAGCCCGGGGCACCGGTTGCGGCTGGCAGGCCGATCAGAGTAGTTATGTGCTGTCGAACTGCCCCGACTCCTTCGACCATATCCCACGCAAACACTACACCGACGAGATTATTCTGGATGAAGTGGTGAGTGGCCACCGCAAGCAGGAACTACAACTCCGGCGACAGGCCGAACGGGTGTTCGACGTGCGCACGTTTGAACGCACCCGCGACCGCGACCGGAAATTAGTGGCAGCCCTGAGCCTGATAAAAGGGCCGGGTGATGTGGATAAAACAATCCGCCAGTTGGTGAGCGAAGGTTTACTACGCCGGGCCGAAACCGATGATCTCCGCCACCAACTTGCCCAGATTGTAATGCACCCCGACTTACTCGACGTATTCAACCCCAAACTTCGTATCGATACCGACCGGAGCGTATTGAGCCCACAGCGGGCTGCGGGCAGTCAACTGCATGGCGCCCCACACCGGGTGGTTCACCGCGCGCCCGGCGATCTGGTCCTGGTGCAATATGCCAGCGTTCCAAGTCTTACCGACAAAGATGCTGGTAGCCTTCGGTACTTTGTAGATCTATACCACCAGATGGGATACGGCACCGTTGAAGGCCGGTTAGTGTATCTGGCAGAGCGGCCGTATGTGGTGATGGTATGACCTCTACTTGATCCGTTCGACTTCGAACCGCATTTCTTCTACCAGTTGCCGCATCCGGTCGAGGTTGGGAGCTGGCTCGGGGAGTTGCTGACTAAAGAAGGCGCTTACTTCCCACATTTCGCGCACATCCTTGAGTGGTATCTCACGGCTTGGCACGCTGGGGCGGTCGGCAGTCAGAAGCAGGGTACCCTTAATTTTCACCTGGTTAAATACTCGTCGGCAAATCAGGCCCTGATTCAGCATCAGCACGTACAGCTTTCCATCGGCAATGTCGAACCAGTTGCGCACAAACTGCCCGATCAGCAATGCACCCGGCATCGGAAAATCAGCGTCGGCCTCGAAAGCCCGATAATGACCCACGGGTAAGGTCGGCAAGCGGAGCGACGGCAGCCGATTGATGTATTCGTGTTGCTGATGCCGTTGAGCATATTCGTTGAACTGGTATTGCATCACCAACGGAATGGATGGTAAGCTGCTGTCGTCGCGGGATGGCGCAGTTGCCGGAGCCTGCTCAAACGCGTTGTTGAACGTAAGGGGTTCAATAGGAGGTGCTGGCTTCTGGCTGGGCGCAGGGGGAACTGTGGGTGGAGCAACCGGTGCCACTGGGCGCACCTCAAACGGGGCACGATCGGATACCGGATTTTGACCGGAACCACCCGGCTGCGGCTGTCCTCTTTCCGGTCCGTTGTTTCGGTCCGGGCGTACGGGGTCAATGATCACCGGCGGATCAAAGCGCATGTTAGTGGCTTGTTGCGGACCTGCTGGGGTCGGCACCGCCGAGGGAGCCCGGTAGTATTTTTCCAACACCGATGCCAGCGGTTTTGGCACATCCGACAAATCGGGCCTAGACTGGTTAGGACTATTATTGGGTAGTGGTTCATCCGAGAAAAGCTGGTCGTCGGAGGCATCAGAGTCCCGTTCGCGGAAAATTGACCGCGATGGAATACTGTTGCCAGCGTCGGCAAACCGATCAATCGTACTCCGGCCCGACGCGCCAGTATCTACTGACCGTCGGTCAAATGACAAATTGGGCGTTTCGCGAAGTTTACGTAAATCGTGCCGCTGCAAATTCTCGACCGACACGTTGAACGCTTTCGCAATAGAAATCATATTGTTTGGGTTCGGATTCGCGCGGGCTTCTTCGTAGGCACCTACCAACGACCGTTTGATCCCTAATCGGCGGGCAAATTGTTCCTGTGTTAGTCCGTTAAGTTTGCGTAAATACCGGATATTCTCGCTCACAAGGCTCATAAAGGGCGATTGCTAAAAAGTTTTAGTAAACATACGACTTTTGCTAAAACATAAAAATTGAATTTGGCCGGTATATTTTTGTATTTTTATTGATACGAATGAGTATTCAACAAACAACATGACAACTGCTTCTCCAGAAATAGCTCAGCAAGACGACATTCAGGCGGTTTTTGCGACCCAACGTCGGCATGCTCCTCAAATGGCATTGACCACCGCCAAAGAGCGAATTGAGCGGATACAACGTATTCACCAATGGATTCAGGATAATGAGGAAACGCTCATAGAAGCGATGTATGCCGACTTTCGCAAGCCAGCCTCTGAGGTGTTGTTGGGTGATCTGGGCGCTTTGTACTATGAAATAAAGCATACTACCAAACATTTGAAGGATTGGATGAAACCCAAACGGGTTCCAACGCCTCTCCCCCTGGTGGGCACACGCGCTTACGTAAACCACGAGCCAAAGGGCAATATTCTGATTATTTCGCCTTGGAACTACCCTTTTGGTCTGGCTATAAAACCCCTTGTCACGGCCATTGCCACGGGCAACGTAACCATGCTGAAACCATCTGAAATGACTCCTAATGTATCCAAAGCAATCAAAAGCATGATACAGGAGTTATTTCCCATTGAAGAAGTGGCCGTGTTCGAGGGGGATTCCACCGTGGCTGCGCGCTTGCTGGAACTGCCGTTCAACCACATATTCTTTACGGGCAGCCCAGCCGTTGGCAAAATTGTGATGACCGCAGCAGCCAAACATTTGGCCTCGGTTACGCTCGAACTTGGTGGCAAATCGCCGGTTATTGTCGACGAAACAGCTAACGTTAAAACAGCCGCCGAACAGATCGCCTGGGGCAAGTATTTTAACAACGGACAAACCTGCATTGCACCCGATTATCTGCTGGTGCATGAGTCGATCAAGGAGTCGTTTATGCAGGCGTTTCGCGATTCGGTGCAGAAAATGTACAAAGCCGACGGACAGGAAGACATTGAACAATCGGATAACTACTGCCGCATTGTGAACAACCGCCATTTTCAGCGGGTGCGCAACCTGATCGACGATGCCGTACAGAAGGGAGCAACTGTAACGCTGGGAGGCCAAATGAATAGCGACGAAAACTTCATTGCCCCCACCGTAGTCGAGGGCGTTTCAGACGATATGGCTATTATGCAAGAGGAAATCTTCGGGCCGGTACTACCGGTTGTTTCCTACCGCGAACGTGACGAAGCCCTCCGCGCCATCAACAGCCGCGAGAAGCCGTTAGCCCTGTACATTCAGAGCAAGAGCCGCCAGAATATCGACTATTTCATGGAGCGCACAACGGCGGGCGATACGGTGATCAACGACCTGATGTGGCAGTTTGGCCACATGGAAATTCCATTTGGCGGAGTCAATAACAGCGGTATTGGCAAGGCCAACGGGTATTTTGGCTTCCAGGAACTGTCGAATATGCGGGGGGTTATTAAGCGTGATTTCGGCACGTCCCGTTTTATTTACCCGCCCTACACCGACAAGATTCAGAAGCTGATTAGCTTCCTAGTCAAGAAACTTTGATCAGCAAACAGGCAACAACCAACAACGAATGAAAACGCGGCTTCTAAAAATAGCAATTACGTTAACCATTGCAGTAGCAATTGTGGCAACTGCGGTAGTTTATATTGGGGCCACAAACCTGAAAGGGAGAGCAACAACACTATTTTTAGGCTTACTGATTACCCTGTCGCTGTCTATCCTCCATAGTTGGCTTACGCTGCGACCTATTAGTTTTAAGGAGTGGCTAAAGCATTAGTCAATACCACCGAGGTCTCCACCTGCCGGTCGGGTATGTTCCAATAAGTTCTCAGCAAGGTATCTTTTTCAGGACCGACCAACAACCTAAAGCCGTGGTTCTGATAAAATCGTATAGCCCAAACAGCATCTGCCCAGGTGCCAATCAGAATAGGTGTGGTGGCCATTTGGCAGAGATGATTTAGCAGTTTACTGCCAATGCCTTTGTTCCGATCTTGCGTACGCACGTAAGCGTGCCGAATAAGCGTGACATCACTTTTCACTTGAATACCCATCACACCGGCAATTGTGCCGTTGCTCACGTAGCACCAAAACTGAACCCCATCGCTGATTTGGCCAGTCAATTCTTCCCAAGTCATGTAGGGTTCCCGCCACCTGTCGGCCGGAATTACGCCTTTATACGCCTGTGCAGAATCATTAATAATTGCGAAAATGGCAGGTAAGTCGGTTAGTTCAGAGGCTCTAATCATGTAAAAAAGGAATTACTAAATCGCATTCATTCGGTTGAAGGCATTGCGCAAATCATCAGGCGTAGCTTTGGTCATTGCCTCGCTAAAGCCAAATGTCAGCTCGGTTTTGCCCTGCGCCAATTGCTCAAAAACTGCGTTAACAAAATCGCTCACGGGCGGGGCGTAGTCGTGCAGCCCCTTCCCACCCAGATCAGTATTAAGCGCAGGGGGAATTATTTCAATTACGTCAATGCCTTTGGCATTCAATAATGCCCGTAACGACAAGGTGAATGAGTGAAAGAATGCTTTGGTAGCCGAGTAAACCGGTACTTTGGTCAGCGGCACAAACGCCAAACCCGATGTTACGTTAATAACCGTGTTCAGGGATGGCAGCTTCATAAAAAGGCTGGTCAGATGAAGCGGGGCCTCCACATTTACCGCAAGTTCCTGTTTTGCCCGCTCAAAAAAATCATCATCCGAAACCGACATCCACTGCTGAATTCCAGCATTGTTTACCAACACCGTTAGGTCGCTGTGTTCGGATGCTATCCACTGATACAAATTTTGTCTTTCTTCAGCAACGGATAAATCACAGGTTTTTGTGATTACAGAGGGGTACTTATCGGCTACCTCTTGCAGAGCGGACTCCCTCCTTCCGCAAATAATCACGGTATTATTTTCTTTGACAAAGCGCTCTGTAAGGCCCAAGCCAATGCCCGATGCACCTCCTGTAATCAAGATTTTATTATTGCTGAGCTTCATCATGTTCAGATTATCATTAACACCACAAAGATGTGAACGAAAGTGGGCTTTATATTAACAAAAAAAGAATAATTGCCTCTCAAAGGCAATTATTCTTCTGAATTGATTTTGTAGGTCCACCGTTATGGTTTCTCTCTTTGCCGGCATTGTCCTAAGCCGTGGGCGTTATTTAATTTCAACCACCGCTTCTACACTTGACACACTGTCGTCAACGTACCGCAAGACCTTTGTCAGGTAATCAAAAACAAATTACTAGGACAACAGAACAGGTTACCAAAAACACTACGAGCTGATTCAACAGCACCAGTATGAGCAAATTCAAAATGAGCTATATGCTCCCGATGCCATTAGTATTGAACCTGAAAACGATAAGAATTTACCACTAGTGGTTGAGGGCATTGAGGCACTTCGGCAAAAGGAAGGTTTGTTTTTCGCTCAAGTTGACGAAATATTTGGTTCTTATATGAGTCAAGATACAAAAACCCCCTGTCACTTTATTATTCGTTAGAAAAGCGAATATCACTCGAATCACCAAGGGGATGTTATCCCAATTATTCGTTTGGTGAGGCTAAAAGAGTACATTCACTGTTAAGGAATTCGTTTGTTCCAGTAAATCAGCACGTTCAGCGTGGCCCGGCCCGAGGCAATCAGGTCCAGATCGCCATCACCGTCCAGGTCAGCAGTTTGCATATCTTCGCAGGCCATCCGCACGCTGTCATCAATGGAAAATTCGGTCCATTTACCGTTGGGTTCTGGCCTGAAGAGTCGGGTACCCACTTTGCCCTCCGCATTAGGGTTACGCCAACCTACGGCAATCTGATCGCGGCCCATACCCAGCCAGTCACCACACACCAAAGCGTGACCCTGGTTGAGGGTAGTGCTGAGCGTATCGCGATTCTTGGCAGCGTTCGGTGTGTACACCACCAGGCGGTTACCGTGCATGGGTTGTACAGCGGCAATAAACCGACGCGCATCTCCCCGTCTGATTTCGCCAATATCCTGCATACCCGATACGCCCATTTTCTCTGCGTTGGTTAGCACCCAGCGTTTAGATGTCCACGTAAAGACTTTGCCGCCTTCTTTTCCACCTAACACCATGCTCGTGTTGTTTCCATCTTCCCAAGCCTCAAAATTGTGGGTCAGGTGCATCGTCGAATCCACCAGGTGTTGTTTCCAGCGGCTACGCGGATCTTCGGGGAATTCGTAGCCCCACACTCGAACGCCCCGCCCCTCTCCATTTTTGTTACCCAGGCCATGGAGCGGTACCACCACAAGCTGGTAATTAGCCCGGCCAGTGCGAACCCAGCGCATCCGGTGGGTGGTTACTTCGTGTGGCAGGCGCACAGGTTCCCAGATTTGGGTAGGGTCGGTGGGGCGGATCAGGTAGAACACCGCACCTGATTTGGTGCTATCGGCTGTTTCGGCTGGGTTCCAGCCAGCGCCAACGGCGACTTCCACCTTTCCATCGCCGTTGAGGTCACGGGCGGCAATGCATACGTTGTCCTGAGGAGTGAGGTTACGAGCCATTACATAACGCGTCCAGCGGGAGTTCTGCTTGTCAGCTGTATTATTGCTGGATGGTTGGCCGTCGGATGGCCGAACCCCGGATGGCCGACCTCCAGGATTTTTATACCAGACAATGTCGCGCTGATCGGCCATCAGGATGTCAGGCAAACGATCGCCATCAACATCGCCGATTGCTAATCCGTAACCAATGTTGATTTGATTGTCGACAACTTCTACCTGAAAGTTGGGCGTTGGCTGCGCCAATAGCGACACTGGCAGAAGGCAAAAGAGCAGACACATACAGAAAAGGTTTAGGGTTGATAACGCACAGTGTGCTAAGGCTTATTCATATAAATCCTTCAGATCGGCTTTGGCTAGATCGATAAATAAAGTACTGACCTTTTTGGCGATGTCGGCAAAGAACCGTTCACCTTTCTCGGGAGTCGCTTTGTGAGGATTGCCGATGCCTGTGTCCGCTGACACCTTCGACCATTGGCGTTCTGCCCAGGCCCAGCCTTCGTTGATACCCGCGATTTTCCAGCGTTTGGCCGAGCCATCACCCGCTTCCGAAAGCGGTTGCACAAGATCAGGGCGTAGGTGTTGCATGACGCTTGTCTCGAGTTCGTCGGCATGGTCGCCTTTGGCGTCGAAATAGTCATTGCGGTTAAGTACCGTAAACCAGAAACACAGGCTGATAAACATATCGGGGTAGCGGGCTCCCAATTCTCGAATCATGGGTTTGAAATCGTTACCCCCGTGACTATTAAAGATTAGTAGCTTACGAATTCCCTGCCGGTTGAGCACCTCAACAATGTCGTTCAGAATTAGAAGTTGGGTGCTGGGGTAAATATTTAGGTCCAGTAAAATATCTTTTTGCCCTGTGTTCACGCCAAACGGCACCGTAGGCAACACCATTACCCGAGTGCCCTGCTCCCAGGCAAGGCGGGCCGCTTCGGCCGTAATATGATCGGCTTCGTATACGTCGGTACCGTAGGGAAGGTGATAATTGTGAGCTTCGGTAGCACCCCATGGCAGAACGGCCAGGTCGATGGGTTGCTCCTGAATGGCGCGGTAATTGGCTTCAGCTAAGATATAAGGACGCATCGGAGAGTGTATCGTTTTTGTAAAAATAGCGGTTAAAATTATCAAAAATTGTGCCAGCTTTCAGCACATATTTAAACAATAGTATAGGATTAATTTCTCAGAATAAAGAAATACTTCGCATAAAATCAACAAACAATCATGTAACATAAATGGAGATAGATTTTATACGTACAAAACTGAGATAGTCGTATTTTTTTGTATACACACATGTCAATAATGGCTAAAAAACGGCTAAAAACATATGAATTCTCCCGCCCTTAATGAAAATTAAATAATAACAAATAGAGGATTTATAAAAGACTGGATTTTAATATTTTATATCGAAAACTAAGTATAAAATTTATATCCTATAGAAATTATATAGAGGTTACCTTATTCAGTTCTTACGTCTTTTTAATAGAGTAAAAATAACTATGGTAAGCCAATAGGCTAATGCCTCAGTTTAGCGAATTCAATTGTATTGTGTTCGCACTTGTATTCACCTCTTTTTTTAACCAGCTGCTGCACTATCAACGTGGTCGAAACAGCTAAGGGTACTCATGGCACTGGTGCTCAAAACAAACTGAGCCGGTCGGCTACGCAGTATCTATTAAGATGGTGGCTAATCGGGTCGTACAAGCCAATACCGACTTAACAACCCGACTGGTAAGTAAAAATAACTAATACAAGTATGATGGTTTATAATAACCGTAGTGGAAAAATGAGTCTCCGTTTTGGAATAAGCTTTGTTTCGGTGGTCAGCCTGATCGGGTTATTAATGGGCTGCGTATCACCGCAAAAGGTCATTTATTTTCAGGGAAATCAGGCCGAACAACCAGGAAACACAGACCGCATAAGCTTGCCCGAATCCTATATTCCGGTGATTAAACCAGGTGATGTATTATCCATTCAGGTGAGCAGTCTGAATGCCGAAGCATCCGTTATGTTTAATCCCTACACACCCATGTCGGCGGTGAACAACCGGAATGGAGTGCAAACAAATATCAATGGCTTACCCGAAACGTCAGGCTATCTGGTTTCACCAACCGGGCAGGTCGATTTACCGCTCATTGGTTTACAGTCTGTAAACGGGATGACGGTTAGTGATGCGGGCAAACTGATCCGTGAAAAGCTCCAGATATTTTTAAAGGAACCTACTGTCAATGTACGTAATCTGAATTTTCGGATTTCGGTACTCGGCGAAGTAGCCCGTCCTTCTCTCTTTACCATTCCAAATGACCGGATCACCCTGCTCGAAGCACTTAGCCTGGCGGGCGACATTACTATTTACGGCCGACGTGAAAACGTGCTGCTAATTAGGGAAGAGAACGGCGAAAAAACATTCACCCGGATTGACTTAACAAAGCGCGATTTGTTTAAGTCGCCCTACTACTACATGCATCCCAACGACGTTTTGTACGTCGAGCCGGGGAAAGCCCGTATCACCAATGCCGACCAATTTTATCAGTTGGCTCCCACACTGTTAAGTGCGCTGTCGTTCATTGCTATCATACTAACCCGTCGATAAAATCTGTACTCACTTTATGGCTAATGCACCCAATTACAGCTACATCCCTTACCAGGTACTCGATACCGATGGGGTCAGCCTGCGAGCAACGCTTATGCGCTATGCTCGACACTGGTATTGGTTTTTGCTTTCTGTCGGCCTGTTGATAGCCGGGGCGTATGTATATCTACTTTATCAACCATCGGTGTATACTACCAAAGCCAGCTTACTTATAAAGGATGAAAAGAAAGGGCTCGATTCCGACAATATGCTCAAAGAGCTGGAGATTTTTGCCCCCAAGAAAGTTGTTGAGAATGAGATCGAAATTCTGAAGTCCTACACGTTGATGGAGCGGGTGGTCAATCAGCTTCACCTCGACATCGTCTATTTTCAGGAGACCAGTTTTGGAATGCGCGAAGTGTACGACCAATCGCCGATCCGGTTAGTGATCGAGTATGCCAGCCCTACCCTTTTGCAGACTGAAGAACCCATTAAGATCTCGTTTGAAAACGCACAAACAGTCCGCATCAACGACAAATCTTATCCGCTCAATAGTAGTGTTCAAACGCCATACGGGCGGGTACGGGTGTTTCCCCGCTTGCATGTAGGCGCCGATACTCCCCCGATTTTTGTGAAGGTTTTCCCTGTTGATAAAATCGTTACTGACTTACTGCGGGTTTTGAAAACAGACCCTACCAGCAAAGCCTCCACCGTGATTGCTCTCTCTATCGAAACGGCAGTACCCGACAAAGGTGAGCTGATTCTGAATCAGCTCATCGATGTGTATAACCAGGCGGCAGTGCTGGATAAAAATAGAGTGGCCTCCAACACACTCACGTTTATCGAGGAACGGCTCAAACTGGTAGCCAGAGAGTTAGAGACAGTCGAAAAAAACGTAGAACGTTACAAATCTGTTCAGGGCATTACCGATCTGAGCACACAGGCGCAGAGTTTTCTGGAAACCGTTCAGCGGAACGACTCCGAACTGAGCGAAGTGTCGGTGCAATTGGCCGCCCTGCATGATTTGGAATCCTATCTCAATCAGCAACCAGGGAACCGGGGAGGCACACCAGCAACGGTTGGCCTTAACGACCCAACGCTGCTCAAGCTGATTCAGGAAGCGGGAGCCCTGGAAGCGCACCGGACCGAATTGCTACAAACAATGCCAGAGCAACATCCGCTGGTAAAAGCCCTTGACGAACAGATAAAGTCGGTTAAAACTAACATTGGCGAAAACGTGCAGACCATGCGCACCATGCTTACTACCGCCAAAGAACAGTTTAACAACACCAACCAGGAAATTGAACAGTCGATTCGGGCGATACCGGTGAAGGAGCGGGTGTTGATGAATATTTCGCGTCAGCAGGCGATCAAAAACGATCTCTATACCTACCTGCTCAAGAAGCGCGAAGAGACGGCCGTTTCGTATGCCGCTACCATCTCCGACTCGCGCATTGTTGATATGGCCCGGAGCGATGCCAAACCCATCAAACCGAACAAGCCTTTATTTTATCTGCTCTTCGCCCTGATTGGCCTGGTATTACCCACTGGGGTGATGGCCACGCGCGACGCGGTTAACAACCGGATTATCCGACGGTCAGAAGTAGAAGATGGCACGCAGGTTCCGATTCTGGGCGAAGTTATCCGGAAAAAGCAACCCGAATCGTTAGTGGTTAGCCACAACGATAACTCCGTAATTGCCGAGCAGATACGAAGCTTACGAACCAATCTGAATTTTCTGCGCAATCGCGACGAGAAGAGTCAGGTGCTCCTGTTCACATCGAGCATCAACGGCGAAGGCAAGTCGTTTCTTTCGCTAAATCTGGGCGCAAGCCTAGGTCTGTTGGAATTGAAAACGGTGATTCTGGAAATGGATTTGCGGAAGCCTCAATTGCGCAGTTCACTCAATTTTGAGAATACTGCCGGGCTGAGTAATTACTTATGTGGTGAAAGTACCATTGATGAAATTGTTCGGCCGGTGGCTGAGAATTACTTTATCATTCCCAGCGGGCCCATTCCGCCCAACCCTTCAGAATTGCTGGGAAGCCCCCGTCTGGCTAAACTGATTGCCGAACTACGGGAACGTTATGACTACATTGTGATCGATGCGCCACCAATTGGACTGATAACCGATGCCCAACTGATTGCGCCGTATGCCGATGCAACGCTTTACATCGTACGTCATAACATAACGCCAAAGCATTACCTCAAAATGATTGATATGCTTTACCGCGAGAAACGGTTCAACAAACTCAATCTGATTTTGAATGCCGTTGGTGAGGGTGAAGCGAACTACTACAGTTATCTGTCGAAGAAGAAGTACGTGTATGGTGAGTCGGAGAAGAAGAAGAGTTTGACTTTTTTCAAGCAAAAACCCTTACAATAAACGGATCATGGTTTCGGAAGTAGTAAAGCCTCATCTACGCCCTGCCTATGTTCCACTATCGGCTCGTGTAGCTCCGCCTGCACCCGAATATATAGGTAAACGGTTGTTCGATCTGATAGTGGCTGGCTTGGTCACGATATTCTTGCTCAGCTGGTTAGGCTTACTAATCGGCCTGCTGATCCGTGCGACCTCGTCTGGACCAATTTTGTTTATTCAAACCCGTACTGGCCGAAATGGCCAGCCATTCCGCTGTTTCAAATTTCGAACAATGTATCACAGTGCACCCGGTGGGAGCTTTCGACAAACGCTCCGTAACGATAACCGGGTAACGCCCATCGGCGGGTTCTTACGTCGAACCAATCTCGACGAATTACCCCAGATCTTGAATGTGCTGCTTGGCGAAATGAGTATTGTTGGGCCCAGGCCGCATCCTATTCCGCTGGATGCTGCTTATTGGGATACACTGGCCGGGTATTCGCAACGTTACCGCGCCAGACCCGGACTAACCGGCCTGGCCCAGGCGCGTGGGTGCCGGGGGGCTGTTTTTACAAAACTTACCATGAGCCATCGGCTCAAATATGATTTACTCTACATTCAGAAATCGTCTCTGTATGTTGATTTTTATATCTGCATACAGACGTTATTGTGTATGTTTAGAGGTAATTCAGAGGCTTTCTGAATCAGTATATGCTCAACAAATTCATTGCCGACATACGATCAGGGCGTATCGACACCCGTACTTTAGTCACGTACCGGAATGTGATCGAGTCTTTCGTTGTCAAAGGGCTGGGCGTACTCATCAGCCTCATTTCCGTTCCACTAACGATTCGGTACGTCAGCATGGGCGAATTTGGTGTCTGGATGACGATTACGTCGCTGGCTTCGTGGTTCAGTTTAGTCGACGTTAGTTTTGGGAATGGCCTGCGTAACAGTCTGGTTGTGTTTTTCAACGCGGGCGATCAGCGCACCGCTCGTCAGTATGTCAGCACCGTTTACATGCTGTCGGGCATAATGGCTATTGTGCTGATTCTTGCCATTGTTCTCGGCAATGCTCAGGCCAATTGGGCCGAACTCTTCAATATCGAGACCACAAATCCGGCCCAGATCAATACCATTATCACCTTCACGTTGGTTGGCTTCAGTATTCAACTGTTACTCAAACCGCTCAATTCAATACTGTTAGCCGCTCAACGTTCGGCTTACGTGGGCTGGATTATGCTGGTGGTCAACGCGCTAACCTTGGCCTGTCTGTATGCCGCCGTGCAACTAACCTCCCCGTCGTTGTTGACTATGGCCCACATTTATACATGGCCCCCCATTTTGGTGTTTGGGCTAATATCCATGTATCTATTCAGCCGGACTTACGCGGGCATTGCTCCCCGGCTGGCGGATGTAAGGCGCACGCTGGTTCGCGAACTGTTCAATACGGGAGGTCAGTTTTTTGTCTTACAGATTATTAGCGTGCTGGTCTTCACGTCGGGCGGCTTATTTATTTCCTACTTTCTGGGGTCGAACAGTGTTGGTCCATATAGTATTGCCAGCAAATACTTTGGTCTGGTTACGATGCTATACGGCATTGTACTTACACCGTATTGGTCGGCTTTTACGGATGCCTACACCAGGCAGGATAAACGCTGGATTGTCCGCACCATGAATATGCTCAATCGGGTTAGCGGCCTGATGGTGGTAATCATGATTGTGTTAGTGGTGATAGCCCGCCCGGTTCTGCGACTCTGGATTGGCTCAGAAATCAACATTTCTATGGATATGATGATCTGGATGGCCCTGTACTCAGTTAGTCTGATCTTTTTGGGGAATTACAATTCATTCATCAATGGCGTTGGCAAAATCAGAAAGTTGGTCATTGTCTCGTCAATCGGCGTGATAGTGTACATTGGCTTAATCACTTTTTTGTTTCGCTATGTGCAGGCTGGGCCGGTTAGTGTAGCTATTGCCGGAACAGCCTGGAACCTGACGCTGCTGCTGGTGTGCCGGGCCGATTATAAAAAGCTGCTCAACGCAATGCCAAATAGCGACTCCACGGAGAGTCCGAAAGTAGAAATCAGGATCAGGCAATTGGTCAGTCAATGAGTTACTAAATCCGGCCAATTCGTCTTATCATATATGCTCTTCAAGCTGTTACGTCTTTCGTTCCGATCAGTCCGCTTTGTGTTCCGGCGTATTCACCGGGCGGTTGGCGAGGTGATCACCCGCGTTTTATTTTACATGAATAATATTCAATATGGTTCGGGTTTGCAGTGCTACGGAATTCCAGTAATTGATATTAATGATGGTTGCTCGGTACGTATTGGAGATGAACTTAGCCTGATCAGTGGTCGTCATTATAATCCGATTGGCCGCAATCAGCCCTGTTATCTAATTGCCAACTACGGGGGTGTTATTCGCATTGGCAACCGGGTAGGTATGAGCGCCACAGCGCTGGTCTGCCACCATTCCATTACCATTGGCGACGAGGTACGCATTGGCGGCAACACCGTGATTTATGATACCGATTTCCATGTACTTGACTTAAACAGTGCCGGCAATACGCAGGATAATGACAGAGCGAAAACAAGCCCTGTTGTTATTAACCGGCGGGCGTTTATTGGCTCTCACGTAACCATTCTGAAAGGGGTCACCATTGGCGAAAACGCCGTTATTGGAGCCGGATCAATGGTTACCAAAGACGTACCGGCTAACCAAATTTGGGGAGGAAATCCAGCCCGTTATCTACGGTCACTTTAACACTATGAAAAAGAACCTGCTCTTACTGCTCTGTTGTGGACTTGTTCAGATTATTCCGCTGATCTACCGGTTTACATTCGGGTATGGCGAGGCCTTTATTTACCCATCCATGCTCAGCCACACGCTGCTGATCATTCCCATCATCGTCATTTTCACGCTTAAAAACCGGTATACAAAAGCATTTTTAATCATCTGGATAAGCTGGCTGTTCATTGGCGAATTAAAAATTCTGACCTATTACAACATCAACCCTTACTACATTTCTATGGATGAGGGATGTATCATATATGCCATTTATCTGGCTTTTATGAGCTTGGGTATCCTGATTCATGATGTCAATACGCGCCCGCCCGTACTAACCGAATCCGCCCGTGCCCAGGGGCGACTTCTGATAAAAGATTTGTCGTGGCTGGAGCCTGTTCTAGTGGCATTTCCCTTGATCTGGTTTGCCGATTTTATCCGTAGCGTAGGCTTTATTCCCATTTTTGCCGGTACCGACGTCACCAACATGATGTACGAAATCAAATATGGCTACGTCTATAATTATGGTTTTCTGAACTGCATTGCCGCCGTACTACTTTATGACCGCTATCTAAAAAGTGAATCGAGGGGCAAACGCCTGCTTTGGGTTGCGTTGGTAGGCATTTCGTTGCTGGTGATGTCCGTTGATAGTAAGCGACTCTTTCTGCTGACTTCGCTCTTGGCCATTTTCATTTATGACAAAATCATGGCTGGGGTGCTCACCGTTGATAAGCGGACACTAGTAATGCTTGGCTGTGGGATGCTGTTTTATATTTTGCTGCAAAACCTGCGACTAGGCAACGCATCGGAGTCGCCGTTTGCCCGCGACGGCTTACCGCTGGGTGCTGAGTTTAGAGAGTATGTTCGGGCGGTGAATGAATTTAAGCCGGGGCAAATTCCGAACTACGATTTTGCAGCCAGTATGGTGGGCGCGTTTGTGAATTCGTTTGTGTTGCGGATCGCGGGCTTCGACAAAGGCGAACTGGTTGCCAAAGACAGCGCCTATTCGTTTATGAAACTCTTTGATGAAGAGAATACGCTGGGAATCCGAACCGGGCTCATATCGGAGTTGTATTTTGCTTACGATTTTTACGGCCTGATTCTAATCACACTCTTTGGCGTGCTGGTCAGTTACCTGTCCTACAAACTTATCTCAGTCCGGCTCCAGTCGAGTCTGGTGATTCTGAGCACTATCTGGGGGTTACTGGTCCTGTCGGTTTTTGGCCAGACTTCGGTGACCGTTGGTTGTCTGTGCGTGTTAACTTATCTCTACATTATCATTCGGCTGATCAAATTAATACAAAGCCGGAATCAGGGAGCCACTGCTCAATATGATTTACATTATCATCCCGGTTCACAACCGCAAACAGCATACCCTGAAGTGCCTGGCTTGTCTGGCCCAGCAAACGATACCCACTTACCAGATTATCGTCGTTGATGATGGTTCAACTGACGGGACCGCAGAAGCTATTCATGTGCACCACACCAATGTGATCGTATTGGCAGGCACGGGTTCTCTGTGGTGGACAGGTGCTACAAACCTTGGTATTCGCTACGTGCAAGGCCAGGGATTATTGGGTACCGACGATTTTGTGCTGACCCTTAACGATGATACGGAGGTTGACCCCAATTATCTGAAAACTCTTCTGGCTGCTTATCAGGATAACCAGGGTTGTATCATTGGGTCTCCCTCGGTTGATAGTCAGGCTCACCACCGTCTGCTCTACGCGGGCACCGGCATGAATCTGTGGCTGCCCCAGATTACTGATTGGGCCAAAACCCGCTTTCACAATAGCTACAAAGCCTTGCAGGCTAATGGCCCTTATATCCACTCAGAGAGTTTACCAGGTCGGGGTATGCTGATACCGCAACGGGTTTTCGAGGTTATCGGATTGTTCGATGAGCAACGTTTTCAGCACTACATGTCAGACATCGATTTCACGGTCAGTGCCCGAAAAGCGGGGTTTCCACTTGTGATTTCGGTCGCCAGTGTCGTTTATGAGTATACCGATGCTACGGGGTTTGATGTAAAGCAACAAGCCTCTCTCCGTCAGTTCCGACAAGCCCTGACTTCCATTAAATCGCCTATCAACTACCCAGTCCGGTATCAGTTTGCCACGAAACATTCACCATTGGGATTGCTCTATTTTGGGCTCGATATGCTCCGCATTCTGGGAGGCTATACCCTCCGTCGTATCAAATGGTCGGGACAGGTTTCAGGGCGGTAGCGGTAACACCCCGGTAAATCTCCATTAGCCCCTCAAACGAGCGTTCGGGTGTGTAATTAGCCTGATACTGCTGGTATCCATTTTGGGCCAGGTTTTCCAGATCAGCAGGGAGTTGCAGAGTTCGTACCAGATCATCGCTATCTCCGGTTTTGAACAGCAAACCAGTCTCATTATGCTGTACGATCTGATTCAGGTTTTTCTGATCGGAACAGATAACGGGCGTCCCCGAAGCGAACGCTTCCAGAATCACGGTAGGCAGACCTTCGTAACAAAGTGAAGGCACTATTACGGCCCGGCATTGGCGAAGATTATCCCAAACGGCCTGCCGTGGTTGAGCACCCACATACTCCACGTGGCTCAATTTCCGGGCTGCTTCCTGAACCAGACCTTTCATGGGGCCATCGCCAATGATACGCAACGGGAAAGCGTGGGTCTGGGCAGCGTCGAGCAAGGTTTGAATACCCTTTTCGCTGGAAAGCCGACCGATATACAAAAAGAAATCAGCCCGCGTCGAAAAAGGTGTGTATCCTAAATCAGGTATCGAATTTGGCTTTATGGAAATTTGTTCCGGCTTGAGATGGAGCGACGAGCGCAAAAACGTTTGCCGGGCAAACTGGGTCAATACAATAAACCGATTGACCTGTTTCCAGGTATTCAGCAACCGATGGGCACTAGTCAGTAAGGTTAGGTGAGCCGATTGGGTAGGTGAATCGCGGAAACAACCGTGCCGAATACCCGACAGCGGTACTGTGCTGGTCAGGCAATCTTCGCAGGGAATCTGTCCGGTTCGCATCAACAACCCATTAGCGCATACCAACCGATAATTATGCAAGGTCATGACCACTGGAATGCCCCGTTGTCGAGCCACCATAATCATGGCTGGCGATGCCGTGTAAAACAGGTTGTGAATATGCACAACATCGGGCCGAAATTCGTCGAGCACATCACTCAACCGTTGGGCCGAGGTGGTGTTGTAAAATGCCTGTATAGCCGACTGCGTATTGCCCAACCACGACCCATCGAACGTTTGATTGGTAAACGTCAACGTTTCAACGGTAACTCCATTCTGACGAAGCAATGCAGCTTCCTGCTCGAAAACAGTATCCTCGCCCCCCGCTTGCTGATAATAATTGTGTAGTAAAAGTACCCGCATGATGAGGCCAGATTTGCTTTTGATTGGTGTTTTTTCACTGGCTCAAACGAGTACTAACTTGTCTGGCGTACGTTCGTAGTTTGTTCCAGGCTCGCACAGATCGGCTAAACTTGTGGCGAAACTGCCGGGCATATTCGACATTGACCACGGCTTGTTTTGGCAGGGCAAATGTTCGTTGCTCTCCAGAGTCCAAGGGAGTTCGGTAACGGTCGTACACGACTTCAGTAGTGGAATCGGGCGAATCGACCCCGATGTTGAGCGTTTTTGAAAGCGTCGGAAAAACCGTTAGGCCCTGTTGCTGAAACTCGGCGTAGCACAGGCGGATGTCCCAGGCGTCAATTTCTTTGGTATGCGCCCGCTGCAACATTCTAACCCGATCGCTACCGCCCTCGTTGAACCGTTTTTGAGCAACTGGATCATTTATAAATGTATCGAAGTCGGTGAGGTCCCAGTCGGCTTTGAACCAGCGATCGGCCCAGATTCCCCATCCCCACGCGCATGTCCGCCCGAAAAAATATACATCGTCGGTATACCCCGTGGGTTTTAATAAGGGAAAAGTGTACCCCCCAATCGAGAATATGGCCGGGTTGGCTGCATATTGCTGGAGGCACTGGTTCATAAAATCCAGAAAATTTGGGCTGGTAACAATGTCATCCTCCACCACAATAGCCGCCGGATGCTGTTTTAATACTGAGGAGATGCCCGCAATAATCGAATCGGCACAGCCAATATTATGGGGACTGTAGGCTCGGTGGATGGCCTTAAAACCAGTGATTTTATCTAGTACGGCCCGGGTAGCCGCTACCTTTGGCTCGTCGGCGGGATGACGGGGACCATCAGCAAATATATACAGCTCACTTTGCGCAGCTAAATGATTCGACTGAAGCGCCTGAATGGTCTGGGAAAGTTCATTAGGTCGTTTATAGGCAAATAAAATGATGGGAGCAATTGTCATGAAAAATCATATAAAGTGAATGGGTTAGTTATGGGGGTATTACTGGCTCAGGCGTTGTCGCAGCAGATACCAGATAAAAAGTGTGTTCGTATAAAAATAGCGCCGAATTAGTCGGCGGGGCTCCTGAATAAGCCGGAAGAGCCATTCCAGACCAGCCTGTTGCATCCAGCCGGGGGCACGCAGTTGCTCGCCAATTGTAACGGGCAAGGCTCCACCAATGCCCAATAAAACGGCCGGAATTCGGTCGCTGACAGTAGCCATCCATTTTTCCTGTTTCGGGCAACCCAGCGCGACAAATACAATGGATGCGTCCGAAGCTTTAATTGTATCAATGTCCTGCTGCTCTTCGGCTACGGTGAGCGGACGGAAGGGCGGAGAATGCATACCAGTGATGGACAGTGTTGGATGATGCTGTTGGCAAAATGCAGCGCATCGAGCTAAAACCTCCGGTGTTGATCCGTAGAAAAAAACCGATAGCTTGTGATGGGCAGCTTCGGTGAGCAAGTCGGGCAGCACATCCAACCCCGTAATCCTCTCCTGGCGAATTCCGTAAAGTGTCCGCAATGCCCAGATCATTGGCACCCCGTCGGCGGTGACCCAGGTTGCCCGGTTCACGGCCTGTGCAAAGTTGGTATCCTGGGCAGCTTCAACAGTCATGTGTACATTAGCAAAACATCCATAAGCCGGAACTCGTTGCCGGGCGGCCTTAAGTACGTCAGCCATAAAATCCTGATACGTACTCAGCGTAATATTTAGACTGATAATTTTCTTTCGCGACACTAGAAAAAAGAATAAAAGGTAAAATGGTCATTTATATGTGCCTTTTACCGAATGCAATCTGATTTAGTAGTTAATTCCTAAATTTACATTGAGACGGGAAGTAGCGCATTTTGCAACCGTATTAACTGCGTATTTTCACCAGGTTTTAACCCATATGAATGAGTACTCTAACCAATATAGTAGCCCGGATCAGCCGCCGAATCTCGGCTTTTCGAACCCAAAACCCTTCCATTTATGCATGCGACTGGCCAACTGATATTCACTCCCATATGCTGGCAGGGGTTGACGACGGCCTCACAACGCACGAAGAGGTGCTGGCTTGCCTGAATCAGTTCGTATCCTGGGGCATCCGGTACATTGTTACGACTCCCCATATTAACCACATCCGCTACCCCAATTCCCATACAACGCTGATAAATGGCCAAGCTGCTCTGCGCAAACTGATCGAAAATTACCAATTGCCGCTCACTCTCGACGTAGCAGCGGAGTATATGGTTGATGAGTTGTTTCTGGAGTTATTAGCCAACAGCCCCCTCCTCACTTTTGGGAGGCAGCGCTATGTGTTGATCGAAATAGGCTGGGATGCCGCCCCCCCTTTTCTGGATACAATTCTGTTTCAGATGCAGATCAAAGGGTATCAGCCTCTGCTGGCTCACCCTGAGCGGTACGTTTGTTATCACAGCAACATCAAGGCATTAGGCAAATTACGGGATATGGGTTGCCTGTTCCAACTCAACTGGGGTTCGTTGGCAGGGCAGTACGGGCCAGCCGTAAAAAAGCAGGCGCAACAACTAGTCGATGCTAAATGGATTGATTTTGTCGGCTCGGACTTACATTCCCCCGATGATTTGGCGCTGTTTCAGACTTTCTTTGACTCAACCGCTTACAAGCAGTTGAACAGATTGCCTTTAAGAAATAAATCGTTTATTGAGGACAATCTGTCATTTACCCAGTCAAAGTCCTCCTGACGAGAGCCATGCAAATTTTTCAGAAAACCATCCGACTACAATCCTATCCTCGCGGGTTTCACCTGATCACCCGAATAGTTGAACAACAATTTCCTGAGATACGAAAACTTAAAGTGGGGCTTTTGCAGGTGTTTATTCAGCACACATCAGCCAGCTTGACCATCAACGAAAATGCCGATCCAACGGTAAGGATGGATTTTGAGAGTCATTTTAATAAAATGGTGCCTGAAAATGCGCCCTATTATCAACATGATTACGAGGGCAGCGACGATATGCCCGCTCATCTCAAAGCCGCCCTGCTGGGACATTCCGTAACCATTCCGATTGCCAACGGCCAACTGAATCTGGGCACATGGCAGGGAATTTATCTTGGCGAACACCGTGATCATGGCGGCAGCAGAACGCTTGTGCTTACTGCCTGGGGCGACTAAAGACAAAAAAATGGATAACAGGTCGCTGTTACGCGTTCCATTATCCATTTTCAGTATTGGTCCGTTAAGGCAAAATTACATGGCCAGTTTCTCGGCAACAACCCCTTCCAGATATTCCCGAATGGGGGCAATTTTGATCTTGTTCATGACATCTTCAGCAAACGCATACATCAGCAATGTTTGCGCTTGCTCTTTGGGAATACCCCGCGACCGCATGTAAAACAGAGCTTCGTCGTTGAGTTTACCCGTTGTAGTACCGTGCGAACACTTCACGTCGTCGGCGTAGATTTCCAACTGGGGTTTGGTGTTCATGGTTGCATCGGGCGAGAGCACCACGTTCTTGCACGACTGATACGCGTTGGTCTTCTGCGCGTCGGGCCGAACGTAGATCTTACCATTGAAAACCCCCGTTGCACGCTCTTCCAGAATGCCTTTATACAACTCGTTGCTGTACGAATTCGGCTTGGCATGATCTACTAAGGTGTGGTTATCAATGTGCTGCTTGCCGTTTGGTATATAAAGGCCGTACATGTGTGCTTCGCAGTGTTCGCCGTCCAGCACAATGTTGAGGTTGTTTCTGACAAAACCGCCGTTGAGCGTCACTGTTGCCGAATAAAACAAACTGTTGTCAGACTGACGAACCTGAGTTGTACCAATATGGTACGACTGATTGGTGTCATTTTGAACCTTGTAATACTCGACGCGGGCATCGCGAGCCACAACTACTTCCGTAACGGCATTTGTGAAGCTAGCTTCATCGCCCAGGGTCCGGTATGCTTCAACCACTTTGACTTCCGCATTACGACCGGCAATAATGAGGTTGCGGGGTTGCGCAGCCACACTGTTGGTGCGGGCATCAGTAATAAACCGCATGATGATTGGCTCAGCTACCGTCTTTCCATCAGGAACACGGATAAATACGCCATCAAATGCAAAAGCGGTATTCAATGCTGTGAAGGCGTTATCCTGAAAATCAGCAAGCCGCGAAAAGTAGGCCCCAACTGCTTCGGACTGCTCCGTAAGAGCCTCACGAAATGGCATTATCTGCACTTCGGAAGCTGGGCTAACAATCCGCGACAGATCGGCGCGGTACTGCCCATTCACGAAATACAGAATATTTCCCGACAGATTCGGTATTTGTAACGAATCCAGATCCTCAGCCGAAATGGTCGAAGGCTGATCGATTTCGTATGCTTTATTGATAAGGCTCGTCACATTCGAGTATTTCCACTCTTCGTGCTTTATCGTTGGGAAACCCAGCGTTTCGAACGTTTGCAAGGCCGCCCGACGAACCTGATGTAAAGGCGATTTCGTCTCGCCGTTCATCCGCTCTTCCGAGGCCCGGAAATCGGCCAGCAGACGATCACGAAACGGTAGAACGGGGCTATTTTGAGGTTGATTAGTCATGTTCGTATGTCTTAAACGCCTGCTGCGGCAACCTCTGCTTTAATCCAATCGTATCCTTTTTCCTCCAATTCGTAAGCCAGTTCTTTCGGCCCTGATTTTACAATACGGCCTTTATACAGAACGTGTACAAAATCGGGCACAATGTAATCAAGCAAGCGCTGGTAGTGCGTTACCACAATGGTAGCCCGCTCTGGTGAACGAAGGGCGTTCACACCCTCAGCTACAATACGTAAGGCGTCAATATCAAGGCCCGAATCAGTCTCGTCGAGAATAGCCAGTTTCGGTTCGAGCATAGCCATCTGGAATATTTCGTTACGCTTTTTCTCCCCACCCGAAAAACCTTCGTTCAGGGCACGGCTCAACAGCGACTGGTCAATATTGACTAATTTCATTTTCTCTTTCATCAGCCGCAGAAACTGAACGGCATCCAAGGGATCTTGTCCGCGATACTTACGGATTTCGTTCATGGCTGTTTTCAGAAAGTTCGTAGTGCTGACGCCCGGAATTTCAACCGGGTACTGAAATGCTAAAAATATACCTTCGGCAGCACGCACTTCAGCGGCCATATCAAGCAAATCTTTTCCTTCATAATCAACGCTGCCTCCTGTCACTTCATAATCCTCACGACCTGCCAATACTGATGCGAGTGTACTTTTGCCAGAGCCGTTGGGACCCATAATGGCGTGTACTTCTCCGGCGTTGATAGTGAGGTTGATACCTTTTAAAATTTGCTTTTCGCCGATGCTGGCTTGTAAATCACTAATAGTAAGCATGATAGGTTTTTGTAGCAGCTTCAAATAAACCGCAAAGTTAACGTTTGACAACGTAGGTATGTGTTAAAGCAACAAAAAAGGAGCGATAAAAGTTGATGCCTACTTACCGCAAAGTCGCAAAGAATAGCGCAAAGAGCGCAATTAAACCCCAACTTTGCAGGGCAGTGACCTATTGAGACTATCTTTTCCTTCGCGCTCATTGCGCTTTACCTTGCGTCTTTGCGGTTAAATACATGAAACTCTGGCAAAAAGAAGGCGTCGTTACCAACGACCAGATTGAACGCTTCACCGTTGGGCGTGATCGTGAAATGGATCTTTATCTGGCTCCATTCGATGTATTGGGCAATATTGCCCATGCTACTATGCTCCAAAGCATTGGTTTGTTGGGCGAGCAGGAACTGCTAATGCTCAAAGCGCAACTGATTGCTATTTACCAGGAAATTGAGGGTGGCGAGTTTACAATTGAAGATGGCGTTGAAGATATACACTCGCAGGTTGAACTACTGTTGACTCGGCAACTGGGTGATATTGGTAAGAAAATTCACGCGGGCCGCTCCCGCAACGATCAGGTCCTGGTTGATCTCAAGCTCTTCACCCGCGACCGGCTATGGGCTGTTGCCGAAGCCACCCGGCGCGTATTCGATGGACTTATCACCCGTTCGGAGCAACACAAGGACGATCTATTACCGGGATACACCCACCTCCAAATCGCCATGCCATCGTCGTTTGGTTTGTGGTTCGGAGCCTATGCCGAAGGACTTGCCGACGATATGATGACGCTGCAAACTGCTTATCGATTTGCCAACAGAAATCCATTGGGATCGGGCGCGGGCTACGGTTCGTCGTTTCCACTGAACCGGACTATGACCACTGAGCTGCTGGGCTTCGAGGGAATGCACGTCAACGTAGTCTACGCCCAAATGAGCCGTGGTAAAACTGAACAAATTGCCCTGAACGCGCTGGCTTCCATTGCCACTACCCTATCGCGCATGGCTATGGATATTTGTTTGTATAACAGCCAGAACTTCGGTTTCCTGACCCTACCCGACGCGCTTACCACTGGCAGCAGCATTATGCCGCACAAGAAAAACCCTGATGTAGCCGAACTTCTCCGCGCCAAAACGAACCGCTTGAAGGCATTGCCCATGGAAGTGACGCTCGTGATGAGTAATCTGCCATCGGGTTATCACCGCGATATGCAGTTGCTCAAAGAGGTGCTAATGCCCGCTTTCGATGAACTGCTGGACTGCCTAGATATAACCGCGTTTATGCTCGAAAACATCGAAGTGAAAACCAACCTGCTCGACAGCGACCGGTACGATCTGTTGTTTAGCGTTGAGCGCGTAAACGAGTTGGTGTTACAGGGCGTCCCTTTTCGGGAAGCGTACCAGACCGTGGGTAAAGAAATCGCGGAACATACCTATGAGCGACCCACTCAACTGAACCACACGCACGAAGGCAGCATCGGTAATCTGATGAATGAGCAGATTGTCGAACACATGAACGCAGCCATGAGCGGTTTTGGGGCCGAGCGGGTAAATGAAGCCATTCATTCCCTGCTAAATGAATTAGACGGTACCAACTAATTTGTAAGACTAAAACATTTTGTAGTTTACATACCAGTTAACAGAATCCGGTGACTAATCAGCATATAGGGCCATAGTTTTAGCCCTATGTTACAGTCAAGAGTCTATATATCGAGCCAAATTTTGGGGTTTATCCGAGCGTGCATCAGCAACGCCAGGATAAACCCTTTTTTTCGTCCTCCCCCAACCGGCTAGTTATTGCCTTAATCCATAGCGTCTCCATCCAGCAATGCCTCACTGTGTTTTTTGCCGACTAATTCGACGGATTTACTTTGAAAACCTCATCCAAATGGAACACTCTTTTTACCTGAACACTCTTTTTAAAAAGCCCAGTCATTCGGCCCCGCCGTTTGCCTTTCGGACCTTTGCCAATGCATTTGTGCTGATACTAGCCTTTTGTGGTTCTGTATCAGCGCAGACCATACGCTATGTGAAAGTGGATGGCATCAATTCCAATGCCGTTACAGCTACGAGTTGGGCCAATGCCACGGCTGATTTGCAGGCAGCTATCAACGCCAGCGCCCCCAATGATTTTGTTTGGGTGGCTTCAGGCCTATACAAGCCAGGGGGCCCCGCCAGCACCAACCGAAGCCTGAGCTTCAGTCCCAAAAGTGGGGTAGTCGTCTTCGGCGGCTTTGCAGGAACCGAAACCCAGCTGAGTCAACGGCCCACTACTTTCCCCAGCAGCACAACCCTGTCGGGAGAACTGGGTGATCCCAGCTCGCGGGCCGACAACAGCTACCACGTAATTCGTAACGTTGTTGCCCTGGTGTCGGGTACTGGCTTCGATGGGTTTGTGGTCGGTGGCGGAGCAGCCGATGGAACAGGCAATGATAGTTACGGGGGGTGCGTCGTAAATGCTGCGCCAGCCAACCAAGTCAGTTATTTGAATCTGCGTAATTGCCTGTTTACCAATGGCTACGCAGCGGGAGTAGGCGGAGCTCTGGTAAATTTCGCCAATGCTGGTGGCTTAGCAGCCATCAATGTCTATAACTCTACATTCAGCAATAACGTAGCCAATTACCGGGGCGGAGCCGTGTTCAACGGAAAAACGGATGCGAACGCCGACAATGCTGTTAATCAGGGGCGTAACCAGTTGTACATGGCTGACTGCAAGTTTCTTAACAACAGCACAGTCAATATTTCGGGGCAGGGCGGTGCCTTACACTTAAATGGCGTGGGTGATGCTACCGTTTCCACATTTACCCGTTGCTTCTTTGACTCAAATTCCAGCAAGGTTGGGGGTGCTTTGTATCTTCTGACCGCTTCACCAGTTTTTGTCAATTGTGGTTTTACCCGAAACTTCGCGGGTGACTACGGAGGGGTTATCTATACGTTAAGTTTCGCCACGACGTTCGCTCAGCCATCCTTTCAAAATTGCAGCTTCTACGGTAACCCGAACCGCTCGGGAACCAGTACCTACCAGGGTGGTGTCTTATTTGTTGGCTTAAAATCCCGTGTTCAGTTCACCAATTCCATCATTTATGGCAATAGTGGTAGTAACACGCTGGTGAATGAAGATTCGCCCCAGTCAACCATAACTGTTACATCCAGTCTGCTGGAAAATGCAATTACAGGCTTTACCGGTACGGGCAATATCACTACCGCTACCATGCCGTTTAGCAACACCACTACCCTGGCTACGTTTTCCTGTCCACCCGTACTGAATGGTAGCAACAGCAGTGCTACTGACAATACCATAGGGAATAGTGATCTGTTGGGCAACATCCGCTTTGTGGGTGGCACCGCCGACCTTGGCGCGGTTGAATACCAATCCGTTCCACCCGCCGTCTCTGCCGGTGCAATTGTTACCTCATTCGGCTCAGGTACCATCACAATTTGCCCTGGAACTACCATTCCTATGTTACGGAGTCAGAATGATGGGTTCTCGTATCGGGGTTACACCTGGCAGACCAGTACAAACGGCGGTGGAACCTTTTACAGCATTCCCGATCAAACCGGAGTCACATTAGCTACGACGGCCACCTTGAACGGATCTCAATCTGTCATATTCCGGCGCGTAGCCCTCGACTGCAATGGCACCTCGTATTATACCAATACCATTACGTTTGTGTCGGCCAACACCGCTGTTAGCGCCGGGAGCATTAGCGGTCCAGCCATTGTTCCCGCGCCACAGGAAGGTACGGCTGTTCTGGCATCCACGGCCGCAGCCACGGCCGGTTACAGCTTATCACTGACATGGCAGCAAAGTGAAGACGGCACCAACTGGACGAATATTCCGAACTCGAATGCCCAGAGTATTAACCTGCCTGCTCTGACCACTGGCGACGTTGAAGTGAAGACATTCCAGATTCGACGTGTCGCTCAAAATGGATGTACTCAGATTCCTCCAGCTTACACGCCAACGATCTCGGTGAAAGTGGTGCGCGTTACTGGCAAAATCAGCGGTAAAGTAATTAGTAGCGATGGTAATACAGGCGTAGAAGGCGTTACAATTTCGGTCCGGCGAATAACCAACGGCCTGGCTGGTAGCCCCGACAATTACACTTATTCTACCGTGACCCGAGCGGGTGGCATTTACGACATTGCCCCCGTTTACTGGGGATTTAGGAGTGGTACCACACCGGCATCCGTCACGGCGTCATCGTTTGTTGTTACGCCAAGCCGAGCCGGCCATTCATTCAACCCGGCGAGCCTGACCGTTACGATGAATGAATACAACAATGAGCTTACTCTGCAAAATATCACTGACCTGACAACCTATGCCATTAATGGGACTATTTACCAAAGCTGCCCTGATTGTGTCACCGGTATGTCGGGGCAAACCCCACAGATAGGATATAAGACCTGCCCGATCGATTCCGTTGATGTCCGGGTGATTGGCGGCAACTACAATAGTGCCACCAAAAGCGGTAACATCGACGGAGTATATGGCCGCTATGGATTGGTTGTGCTCAATCCAGGGTCTTATACCGTTACCCCTAGCTATAGAAACTACATTTTTACCGAACCTTCGCAGGCGCTGGCTCTTACTGGCGATGTACCCAATCTGAACTTCACCAGCCCTACCTCGCGCACCATCACCGGGCGACTGACGGCGGGCTGCTCCGACCCGATTGGCTCAGCGACTTTGGAATTCAGGGACATACTGTCTGATGGCCGTACCTCGTGTTTTGTGAAACGGGTTACCACAACCACGGCTGGTGATTATTCCATTGCTTTGCCTGCCCGCAAATACCAAGTTAGTGTGGTCAGCTTCACGTCAACTCCAGGCAATGGTAGCGTTGTCAGCACAGACCTTGTGGCATTTTTTAGTAAAATGGCGACGTTAACACCCGACTCGCTCATTCGTGATCTCACCAGTACTACCGCCGTTACCCGGCTCAACCTGGTCTATCAACGGCCGCCAACCCTACTACTTACGGGCCTGCCAACTCCTCCTGGTTGTACTACACTCACGCCATTCGGGCTTGTTCAACAAGGAGTACCAACATCTTTTTCGGTTACCGTTTATCAGGGGCCCATTGGCAAGGGTTGTCCGGTTAACAGCGGCACAGTGCTCGTATCGACTAACGTTCGGCAAGACACGGGCGAAGACATTCGCACGCCCGTCAGAAACGGCATTGTAAGTCTGACACTTACACCCGGTGAGCCCAACATTATTGCCCCTTATCAGCGTAGCCTAAATGTACAGTACACGGATATTTACGGACGGTCAGCCTCTCCGCTCAATAATTCAATTGTAGTGACGGGTGTGAAAGCCGGTACCGCTACCTTCGAAACCGTTTCTCCTCAAATACCCTTCCTCGTCCTACACGATCCCCCAGGTGATGGCAGCTACAGTTTCTGGCAGGAAAACAACAGCCAGGAGCGTGCTATGCGATTCTTTGCGGCCAGTACCAACGCCGAAAAAGCCTGGCTCGAAGTAAAAATCGGCACAAAATTCCAGACCGGTATTGGCCTTTCTGTGGAGAACGAAGTGTGGGGTACCATTGGTGGCGATGTAACGGTAAGCAAACGGAATAGTTCTGCCAGCGAAGCCATCCTGACTACGTCAACCGAGAGGTATATTTCTACATCGAGCGATCCCGTCAACCCAGGTGCCCTATCCGATGTGTTTGTGGGAGCGGCCCTGAACATGTGGTACGCCATCTCGACGGTTATCAGTTTCGACCCCGTTAGCTGTTCCATTGCGTCGACCCGTGAGCTGGTGGTTGCTAATAAGGGCGTGGCCACGCAGTACTATTACACTGAATACGAAATCCGTAATTCAGTGATTCCCAACCTGAAAGACTTGCGAAGTCTAGCAACAGTTGAGGCCGACAAAGCCCGCTATGCCAACCAAATATCGGTGTGGGAGCAGGTGCTGGCCAACAACGACGAGAACAAAAAGAAGGCTGAGTTTCTGTCGAATATTTCGTTCGATGGGGGCGTTGGCGAAATCAGACAATCGAAATCCAAATCGGTAACGAGCTCCAATACAATTGAGTTTTCGATGGATATTGATGTAAACGTTGCGATTGCTTTAGGATTCGAAACGGCCGGTTCGGGGGTTAACGGTGGTTTTTCCTACAACTTCAAAATGGAATCCGGCGAGAGCGAAACCAATACGACAACCAAGCAGATCACAACCGGATTTGTGTTGAATGATGGTGATGTGGGCGATCGGTTTTCGGTCGATTTGAAAGCAGATCCGGCTTATGGCACCCCCGTGTTTACGCTCCTGGGTGGTAAGTCGAGTTGCCCGCCCGAAGACAATACCCAGCCCCGCGATGCCATCCAGTTTAGTGCGCCCGTAACCGTTGTCAGCAATGTTCCGAACGGTACGGAGGCCCAGTTTACACTGCGGTTAGGTAATGTCAGCCAGGTCACCACCGATAACGACCGCACGTTTCTGCTGTCGCTGGTGCCGGGCAGCAATCCCGACGCAGCCCTGGTCTCGATCAATGGCAGCCCCTATATTTCGCCATTGACCTATACGCTGGTTCGCCTGGCGGCCGAAACGGTTGTCACGGTACGGATTAGTAAAAGCCCAGCCTCTACTGTATTCGCCTATGAGGGGTTACAGTTTCAGCTAACGGATGCCTGCACCGGTCAGATTGTCAAAACAGTGAGTCTGTCGGCGTTTTTCCAGAACCCCTGTAGTTCGGTAACGCTCACCTCGCCCGAACCCAACTGGGTTGTTGCCCGAGCCGATAATAACCAGCTACCTGTAATCATTAGCGGATATACGGTGAATAACCTGACGAATGTTGCGCTGGAATATACACCACTAGGCACGAACAGTTGGGCCACTGCTTTTGCAATGTTTTCTGCGCAACTTAACAATAGTGTTAACGGAACACCTGCCACATTCAACACGACCAGTTTGCCCGATGGAGCCTACAAACTCCGTCTCAAACTGACGTGTGCGCTGGGTGGTGGCGGCACTGGAGTTGTTTATTCGGCTGGTGCAGAGGGCATTATTGACCGCACCGCTCCGTTAACCTTCGGCACGCCCGACCCCAGCAATGACATCTATGTGCCGGGCAGCGTGATCGGCATAACCTACAATGAACCATTGGGTTGCGCCCGCCTAACGAATGCGAATGTTTCCGCAAAGCGTATTTCCAACGGAGCTTCGGTGCCCATGCAGCTGGGTTGTTTTAATAATCAGATTGTGTTGGTGCCGCTGAGTAGCTTGTCTCCCATAGCGGGCGATGTGATCAGTGTAACCCTTACTAACGTGCCTGATTATTATGGCAACGGAAGGCTTACGGCTGATACATGGCGTTTTTCAGTGGGCAATCCAACGGTGCCAACCGGCAACAACGTGTTGTCAGTGTCCATTGCTAACAGCCCGCTCAACGAGGATGCTGCCGGGACAATGAACGTGACTTTCCGACTACCACAACCAGCTCCCAACAATGTTATCGTGAACTTTAGCGTGGCCGGAACAGCCCGGTATGGCCTCGATTACGTGACGTCGTATAGTGCGGCCTCCAGTCAGCCGCTATCGGCTACGGTCAATGGTTCGGGGGGCACCATCATGATTCCGGCGGGGGCCACAACGGCTGTTCTGCAGATCGATCCCATCAGCGATGCGCTTTTCGAACCAGACGAAACGGTTATTATTACGATCAGCGATGGGGGTGATTACCTAGTAGGAACACCGGCATCTGTCACGACGGTTATTCGAAATGATGACGTTAACAGCAACATTATCACCAGTATACGGACGGGAGATTGGGAAGACCCCACAACCTGGGATCAGGAGCGGCTTCCGCTGACAACCGATCAGGTTGTGCTTGATCAGAATCATACCGTAACCCTGTCAACTGTTGGCAATGCCAAGAAGGTAACGAATCGTTCGAAAGCTAAACTTCGGTTAGCCTCTCCAGCAACACGTTTGAAACTTGGCTTTTAGAGCAGACCCGAACACGGAGTAAATAGACGGAGCGGGTTCTCACGGATTATTTGTTTTATCCGTAAGAACCCGCTCCGTCCGGTTAAACTGCCAGTCAAACCATTATTGCACTTTATAGGCGACTAACTTATTCTTAAAAAACGTAGGGACTATGAGCAACTTCTGGCTTCGGATATACTCAATATCGGCGGTATTTATTTTCTGTTCACGGGAGTCAAGAAGTTGCTGTTTTTCACCCCCGCTCTGCACAAAGAAGAGCTGACCATTCCAGTCGGAAACAAAGAAATTGCCTTTGCCATCGGTTACGATCCCATCTGTGGCGGCCATGCCATCGGCCACGGTGGTCATGGTTTTAGTATTCACATCAACGGACCGCAAAGCACCTGTTTTTGTGCTACCAATCATGAGCTTGTCTTTGCCCATCGCCAGCAAGCCATTGGGTTTGTTGAGTTGTTCACCTTCCATCCAGACTTCCCATTTATCGTCTTTTAGCCGGTAAATTTTGTCGAAGCGGCTATCCGACACGTATACGGTTCCGTCTTTAGCCACCGTCACGTCGTTCAGAAATGCTTTTTTGGGATCTACAGCATCATAAGTCTTTTCAGCCTGACCGGTTTCGGTATTGATGACAACCAATCGGTACACATCGGTGACGTATAAGCGATTGCGGTAGAGCCCCATTCCTTTAGGGGCATTCAACCCCGATGTCCACCGAAGGTTCTGAATTTTGCCATCCAAGCCAACTTTCGAAATAAATCCACTGCCATCCAGTTCATCAGATTTTCCGTCGATATTGGCGACAAACAATACCTGACCAGCTTCATCGTATAACACCGATTCTGGTACACGCAGGGTGGTGTCGGTTTCCCAGGCGACTGTCAGTTTTTTAGGTTTTGGTTTAGGTTTTGCAGATGCAGCCTCCGATAAATAAATCGAACTCAGTGCAAGTGCTAAAACAGTAATTTTCAGGCATGTATTTTGCATAATTTGTTTAGATTACATCCCCCAAAAATGACAAATACCACTATCGCTTGCAACTTTCTAAGGCGATTCTTACCAATTGGCATTTATTCGATAGCCTCCATAGGACTCTCGTAAGAAACCTGAAATTTTAATCCCAGAAAGCCGAACAACCTGTCAATGAGCGAGTTTTAAAAGTCCAATAGTCTAACCAACAAAACAATCAGCCGTCATGCAACCAATGTATTCATCCAATCAACCAACGGGCAACCTCCAGTTAAAAGAAAGTATTCGAGATATGATCCGCCTTCAAAAAGACTATCAACTCTCCGACGAATTGTTCTGGGAAATCTTCAATACTCGCGTATTATTAAACGAACATATAGACGTTGATGCCTTTTTAACCGACATACGCGGAACAGTGGGCCAAGCTTAGGTCTCACTATCAGCAAGTTACCCGGCTGTGTAGTCGGTTCTGACAAAGCGTAGAGAAAATATTTTCTCTCGCTGATTACATTTTGATTGTCAGAATCGACAAAGAGAAAAACACAGCCATGCAATCTCTTTCATTTCCTCTTTCAGCACTGACTATCTTGGTGTTATTTTCACTAAGTAGCTGTCAGAATGACACCGAACCAGGTGTCGACGTCACTCCCGCAACGGTATCTACCATCGGGAATTCATCAGCAGCCGGTACCTTACGGTACTCTAGCCCCGTCTTCTATTATCGGGAACAAGCTGAAGCTTACATCGAATCACCCCAGAAAAATCAGTCGGGCACCTACGGAGCCACTCCTAAGGGTTTGGTTATCAATCCAACCACAGGTGCCATCGACGTTAATAAGAGTGAGTCAGGTTTGACATATCAGGTTTGGTTCAAGCCAACAGGATCGTCTGAAACCTCACTAAGCGAAGTGACCATTGCCGGGATCAACTTCCAGAGCCGAGTCTATAATCTGGCTTCAGGCGACATATTCGCTAAGCCGTTGTACAACGTTCAGAACAATCTGGCAGCCCCTTTTGGCGTCGAAAACAAGGTTATTGGTAGCGAATTTGGTAACGAAAATGACAAAACAGTTGCCGCTTTAGTAAGCGCAAATACTCAGCAAAAAAAACCAAAAGGTTTACAAATTGATGGGCAAATGGGTACCATAAACCTGCGCCAAGCGGTAGAAAACGGCGTATTTGGTGATAAACCGGTTGACGGCACTGTTCGCAACTTTCGGCTTTACTACAGATTGAATGATGCCAGCAATAAGGCGCTCAATTACATCGACGTACGGCTTCACTACTATAGCCGCGCGAGCGCAGTACCATCGAGCCTTTTGAGTCAGGCCAATTACAAAAGTTCAGCTACCTTCCGGAAGGCAACTGCAACCCCAACGGTAGGTGCTGCCATGAGTGTCACTGACGCTTCTTCAAGCGCAAGCAGCACGCCACGTCCACCAGATATTATTATCGTAGGTGACTGATAAACAGTACATTCACAGCTGTATACTCCCAGTTGAGTAAGGTTTGACGATTGTCTTTTCATATCTTTGTAAACAACCCAAAGATATGAAAAGGCAATTGTTTACTTTTTTAGTAGTGATTTACTGCTGGAGCAGGCTTCTAGTATATGCCCAATCTGGAACAGAACAACCTGCCGTTTTACGTTTATACGAGCAAGCGCTACGTCAATTCAGCAAAGCTAATCCTAGCGACCAATCAGACAGTTTGGCTTTATTGTATTTCCAAAAAGTCATAAAACAACTATCTCCCAATAAGCTAAATGCGAATACATTATTTACTAGCTATTTGAATGCAGGAATTTTAACTCAAATTCACAGCAAACAGATTCCGGCATTACGCTTTTACCAGAAAGCCATTTCTATAGGTCGGCAATTTCAACTGTCGGATTCGTTACTTTTCAAACCATACCTATACGCAGGTACTTCCTATTATCGGCTTCAATCGTTTGACTCGTCCACTTACTATTATAAGAAAGCAGAGCAAATTTATTTGCGTTATCCACAACTTGATGATGCTCAACGCCTTTACAACTCATTTGGAGTAATTTATTATGAAGCGGGCAATTACCAGCAGAGTATCAATTATTTCCAAAAAGCCCTACAACTCAATCAACCTAAGGCTAAAGACAGCCAATTTTTTTTCAGTCAGTATACAAGCAATATTGCATCGGCACTTCGCCATTTAGAGCAGTTCGATTCAGCAGCAGCGCTGTACGAAAAGCTGTTGCTCATGAATACAAACCGCCAGGAACTTCTTATTAATCTTGGAGCTACCTATCTCGAAAAAAATGACCCCAAGCGGGCACTGCAATATTTACAACAAATAAAAAAGCCTGACAGTACTTACGCTCTGATTTATGAAAATTCCCTTGCCCGCGCTTACATCCAACAACGTCAGTTTAGTTTAGCAGTCGAGCATTTAGAACAGGCACTTTCTTTATACAAACAGCGGGGCTCGACTAACCGGTCATTCAAAAAGAATAAAAACGCTGGTCTGACATATAAGCTATTAGGCGATGTTGCGGTAGAACAGAAACAATACCCTAAAGCGCTCCAATTTTACCAACAAGGCATAATTCAGTTAGATCACGAGTTTAACGAGACCGCCGTTGGTCGCAACCCTTCTCAATTTATTGAAGGCTTCAACAGCTTTCTGTTATTTGAAACAATAGCAGCCAAAGCAAACTGCCTGGAGCAGATGTTGACGCAAAAAGCCAGTGAAACGGATGTACAAAAAGCAGCGAATACCTATAGATCAGCCCTTGCACTGGCCGGTCACATCGAGAAAGTGTTCGACAACGAAGAGTCTCGGTTGTTTGCTCTAAAAAAAATACTGCCTGTCCAACAACGAGCTGTAGCACTGCTGATCCGCCTGTATGAACAAACGCAACGGGAATCTTACCTGGAAGAAGCCTTCCGACAAAGCGAACAGAGCAAAGCGGCTGTACTCTATATTGGTCGGAAAGAAAACGAGAGTAAGGCCAATACGGGTATACCCGATTCGTTACTGCAACAAGAGCGTAACCTTAAATTTACTCTCTCTCAGTTATTTAGACGTATTGACAAGGCAACTTCCGATGCTGAGATAGCGCGGTTGCGTAACGACGTTCGTGATGCAAAACTGGCGCTCTCGCGCATGGCCGACCGTTTGCACGACTATCCAGAGTATTACCGCAAAAAATTCGGAGCCGATACAATTGACATTCATTTTCTGCGTCAAAACGTGCTGAATAGCAAAACAGCCCTGCTCTCTTTTTTTCAAACTGATGCCACAACCTACACTTTTGTTCTAACCCGCAAGGGACTACAATATCATAAAACACCCAACGATTCTCTTTTCCATAAACAACTGGCCATTTTAGTTGATGCCTTGCGAACAGCATCTGCGGGATCGCGCTATCCGGCTGATCGGCAGGCGCAATTTTTATACAGTCGGCTAATTAAACCGCTGGAAAACTATCTGTCTGATTACACATCGCTCATTATCATCCCTCATAATGAACTGACACAGCTTTCGTTCGACGCCCTCGAAGATGATCAGCAACGTTACCTGCTC
The DNA here is from genome assembly GCF_028867935.1 of Flavobacterium sp. SUN052. GTDB lineage: Bacteria > Bacteroidota > Bacteroidia > Flavobacteriales > Flavobacteriaceae > Flavobacterium. The sequence continues at coordinate 174,018 of NZ_JAPQNS010000009.1, read as the reverse complement.
GAACGGTTCGACATAACCTATCAATACTCCGCTTCTTTTTTACGCCCCGAAAGTAAGCCAATATTACTGCCAGAGCAGGTGCTGGCCGTGGCTCCTTTTAATATTAAAGGGCTGGATGGTTTATTAGGGAAATTACCCGCTTCGGAGGAAGAAGTGAATTATCTGAAAGGAGTGAAACTCACCAATACAGATGCTACAAAAGGGCGTTTCCTTCAATTAGCTGGTCAAGCCTCAATCATCCATCTGGCTACTCACGCCATTGCTAACAACGAAGTACCAGCTCAGTCATATATTGCTTTCGCTCCTCAACAAAATAACGAGGACAAGCTCTATGCACACGAACTTCAATACGGAATTCTAGGCCAGGTAAAGCTAATCTTTTTGAGCGCCTGCGAGACCTCCAGTGGGCAACTAGTTCGCGGTGAGGGCGTTATGAGTTTATCAAGAGCGTTGTCGTACGCGGGTTGCTCAAACCTGATAACCTCACTGTGGAAAGCCGAAGACAACACGACTGCTTATCTTAGCCGGCAATTTTATACACACCTCGACGAAGGCAACTCTATTGCCCGCTCTTTACAACTGGCAAAATTAGATTTACTTCATAATGGCCAGTACGCCCAGTTTCACTCTCCGCAATACTGGTCGAATCTGGTGTTTGTGGGTTCGCCATCAGAAAGCAACCCAGTGGTCTGGCCCTGGATCGTGGGTGGTTTTGTGGGCATTGGTCTCCTGATTTGGGTAGTTTGGCAAAAATTTGGGCAAAAAAAAATCACCGTAATCGTACAGTGACCTTTCCTAACTACCTAACCCATATGATAAACTCTAAAAGAACTTTAGTTGCTTTTCCAGCGCAGTAGTCCCAGTTTCCACAGATCCTCGTCTGTTACGTTCTGGTGGTACATGTGCCGGGGCGTTTTGTTGATCTTCTCAAACAAAGGATAGGCATCGCCAACGCGGCCACTTCCTAAAAACGCCAATGCTAAATAATAATCTGTCTCTTGTTCAAAGAGTGTCTCGCTCTTCAGTTCGTTGCTTAGTCGTAAAGCAGTGAATCGATCGATAGCCTCTTTATATTGCTGTTGTTGCATGTGTGCCATACCAGTTAGAAACTGGTCGTGCGCAGTAGGCGCTGAAAGACCGGCAAACCGTTGAACAACACCAGCAAAGTTTCCTGACCGATAGAGTGCGTCGAGCGAGGTAAGAACTTCCTCGGCTTCACCCCTATTGTTAGGCAACTGATATGCCATAAACTTGTCACTGTAATACGAGTCGATGTTAGTACTACCGTACTTGTAGCTACCATACCCAGCCAGGAGAAGTAAGCCGCTGGCCGCAACCCGTGCACCCCACCGCAATGACTGAGCGTAACGCAATGGCCGAACTTTTGTGTAATCTGGCTTATCGTTAGCAGCTTCGTCTTGCTGTTTAATCTCTTCAATAAGTTGCATGTGCAGGTTTCTAACCCGACTACGCAATGCACTTGAACGAACAGCGTCTCGTACTACCGTGACTCTTTCGAACAGACTTTGTAGCTCAGCATCGGTCTGAAGGTTCTGCTCCAGTCCAACTGCCTCATCGAGCGTTAAGGTGCGGTCGAGATACCGGTCAATCTGTTCAAGCGTTTCCATTTCATTTCGCATGCCGTAAAGCAGCTTTTATATTGTTAAAGGCAGTTGGAGAGGATTGAACCAAATCTGTCAATTCTTTCAAACACTTGTACTTACGATTCCGAACGGTCTGTTCATTCTCATAACCAGTTCGTTCCACAATCTCCTTCACTGACAGGTTCTCGTAATAAAACAGAGTCAATACCTGCTTACAACCAGACCCCAGAGAATCGAACAAGGCCATGATCGCTTTTTGAGCTTCCTTGTAGGTCATAAACTGAGAAATATCTTCCTCAAGCGTATCCCTGCCCGTTTCGAACTCTTCATTCCGCTTCATTTCATTCTCACGTTTCCTCAACTCACTAATCCAAAGATTCTTGATTAATGTATACAGAAATGATTTCACACTTGATTCACCTCGGAACCGTTCTTTCTGAACCATTTCAATAAACGTCACCATCACCTCTTGAATCAAATCGGCAGCATCGTCCTGAGTCCCGCTGTTGGTCAGGACGTAGTTCTCTAGCATCCGGTAGTACGATTGATAAACAAATCGCATGGCCCGTTCAATGTCTTTGCCAGTTCTAATACCGGCTAACAGGTCGGTATCTGTCAAGCTATTCAATGCCCGCTTTATGCCTGACATGTATTAGTCGTTTTGGGGTATCAAAATGTAATCACGATATGTAAATATTTTTTTCTCTCAACTATATACTCCCCTCAATTATGAGTGGTTAACTGCTCATTTAGGAGGAGAGTTATCGTAATTATCGGCCAATATATGATTCTATGGGGGTTTTTCATCTTGAAAAAAATTTTGTGGTCCAAAAGGGCTGGCTGGAAAAAATTTTTCTAACAGAACAAAAAATGTGAAAATAAACCCCTAACCAGAGCACGTCCTCAAGCTGCAAAGAGTCAATAATGCGTAACCGAGTTGCTTTTTAAAAGGTGGGGAATCGAATTGCCTAACGTTGATACGATGATAAAGAAACTTCCCTTTTTAATGGCACGTAACTACCCTACGCCGGGTAAAAACGACTAATTTTAGGTCATTAAATCAATTCGTATGCAGTTCTCTCACCTCCATTGTCATACCCAGTACTCCCTGCTCGACGGGCAGGCCGACATTAAAAAGCTGATTAAGAAGGCCAAGGCCGACAATATGCCTGCCGTTGCGATTACCGACCACGGTAATATGTTCGGGGTATTTGAGTTTGTCGCAGAGGCTGCCAAGCAAGGGATCAAGCCTATTGTCGGGTGTGAATTTTATGTGGTCGACGATCATACGATCAAACAGTTTACAAAAGAGAAGAAAGACATTCGTTACCACCAGCTATTGCTGGCTAAGAACCCGACTGGTTATAAGAATTTAGTAAAACTATGTTCACTGGGGTACATGGAGGGTCTTTATGGCAAATATCCACGGGTCACTAAAGCGCTTATCGAACAATACAAAGAGGGCCTGATTGCTACTACCTGCTGTATCGGAGCTATCGTACCGAAAACTATCCTGAAAAAAGGCGAAGCAGAAGGCGAAAAGGAATTCAAATGGTGGCTCGACCGCTTCGGCGAAGATTACTATGTTGAGCTCCAGCGCCACGAAATTCCCGATCAGATCAAAGCGAACGAGGTACTGGTAAAGTTCGCCGTGAAGCACAATGTGAAAATCATTGCTTCGAATGACTCACATTACGTAGATCGCGACGACTGGGTTGCTCACGACATTCTATTGTGTGTCAATACGGGCGAGAAACAAAGCACTCCGTCGATGAAGGAGTTCAGCGACGACGAGGTGATGCCTAAAAACACTCGTTTCGCCTTTTTCTCAGACCAGTTTTATTTCAAAAACACGCAGGAGATGAGTACGTTGTTCCATGACCTGCCCCAGGCCATCGACAACACAAACGAGATTGTTGATAAAGTAGAAACGCTTAAACTCAAGCGTGATATTCTCTTACCTAATTTCCCGATCCCTCAGGAATTTCAGATTCACACCGACGATGTCGCAAACCAGTGGGAATATCTCAAGCACCTAACCTATGAGGGGGCAAAAATGAGGTATGGCGAAATTGAGAGCCATGTTCAGGAAAGGCTTGACTTTGAGCTATTTACTGTAAAAACCATGGGTTTTGCAGGCTATTTTCTCATTGTAGCTGACTTTATTAAAGCCGGGCGCGATCTGGGTGTTATGGTAGGCCCAGGTCGGGGATCGGCAGCTGGTTCGGCGGTGGCGTATTGCATTGGCATTACCAACATTGACCCGATTAAATACGACCTGCTGTTTGAGCGATTCCTGAATCCCGACCGGAAATCGATGCCCGATATTGATACGGACTTCGACGACGAAGGCCGCCAGAAAGTGATCGACTATGTGGTTGAGAAATACGGAAAGCAACAGGTAGCCGCTATTGTTACCTATGGTACTATGGCAGCCAAGTCGGCCATTAAAGATGTGTCGCGGGTGATGGACCTGCCCCTTAGCGACGCCAACCAGCTGGCTAAACTTGTACCCGACAAACCAACGTACAACATGACCCTCAAACGGATTTTTGAAGATCCAATTGACGGTCCGGGTGGTTTGGCGAACCTGATTCAGCCCGAAGAAGTGGAGAACGTGAAACGGATGCGAGCCCTCGAAACGGGTGACCAATCAGTTGGGCGTTCCATGAAATTAATCGACACTGAGAAGGTGCAGAACGTGCTGCAACAAGCACGTCGATTAGAAGGAACGGTGCGCAACACGGGCGTTCACGCAGCCGGAATTATTATTGCCCCTGATGATTTATCGAACATTGTTCCGGTATCTACATCCAAAGATACCAACCTGATTATCACCCAATATGAGGGGAAAGTCATTGAGGATGCGGGGGTAATCAAGATGGACTTTCTGGGACTGCGCAACCTCACCATCATCAAGGAATGTTTGCGCTTGGTGAAGCAGAACTACGGCATTACAATTGACATTGATGCCGTTCCCTTAGACGATCCAAGACCGTACGAACTCTTTCAGCGGGGAGAAACCAACGCAATCTTCCAGTTTGAATCCGACGGAATGAAGAAGTACATGAAGGATCTGAAACCTGACCGTTTTGGGGACCTCATTGCGATGAACGCCCTTTACCGCCCCGGCCCGATTCAGTATATTCCTACCTTTATTAACCGTAAACACGGCCGTGAAGAAGTTCAGTATGACCTCCCCGAAATGGAGGAGTATCTGGCTGATACGTTCGGTATTACGGTGTATCAGGAACAGCTGATGTTGTTATCACAAAAGCTGGGTAACTTCACAAAGGGAGATGCCGACGTGTTACGGAAAGCGATGGGCAAGAAAGACCGTGCTACGCTCGACAAAATGAAAGGTAAGTTTATGGATGGCTGCAAAGCCAATAAATTGCCGATTAAAATCTGCGAGAAAGTATGGACTGACTGGGAAGCCTTCGCGAGTTACGCTTTCAACAAATCACACTCGACCTGTTATGCGTTCGTAGCTTATCAGACAGCTTACTTAAAAACCTATTACCCAGCCGAGTACATGGCAGCCGTGTTAACGTCCTGCCTTGGCAACATCGACAAAATAACTTTCTTTCTTGGTGAATGTAAAGCTCTAGGCATCCCCGTACTCGGCCCCGATGTAAATGAATCGGAGCGGGTGTTTGGCGTAAATAAAAAGGGCGAAATCCGCTTCGGATTAGCCGGGATTAAAGGCGCGGGTGACGCAGCTGTGGAAGCTATTATTGAGGAGCGAACTGCCGGTGGTCCTTATAAAGACATATTTGAATTTGCGATAAGGGTAAACCTCCGCACTGTCAACAAGAAAACGCTTGAGTCGCTGGCGTATGCTGGTGCTTTCGACGCACTCGACGAATACCACCGGGCGCAATATTTTGAAACCCCAGTTGGCGAAACAGGTGTGTTTCTGGAGAAAATCATTCGGTACGCCAACAACTACCACACCGAGAAAGCCGCAGCACAACAGTCGTTGTTTGGTGGTTCAAACGGGGGCGAGCCCATGCTGGCGCGGCCCAAAGCACCTTTAATTCCTGAATGGAATCAGATTCAGAAACTGAAGTTCGAAAAAGATGTGGTTGGCTTCTACATTACGGGCCATCCTCTTGACGAATTCCGGCTTGAGATGGATGCCTTTTGCAACTGTTCGCTGACAAAGGTTTTTGAAACAAGGCAGCCCGAAATCAAAATTGGCGGTATTGTGTCGATGGCTGAAAACCGGGTAGCCAAAAACGGCAACCCCTGGATGAAGTTTGTGTTGGAAGACTACGAGGGGTCGATGGAAATTGCGCTGTTTGGCGAAGACTACATTCGGATGAACCAGTACATTGAGGTAGGGCGGTTTTTGCACGTGACGGGTAAAACCCAAAACAAATGGAGTTCTCCTGATCTGGAATTTAAGGCAACGAACATCAGGCTCCTGAACGAGTTGCGGGAAAAGCTATGTAAAGAAGTTAAAGTATCATTGGCTCTGCAATCGGTTAACGCCCAGATGATTGCCCGCATCAATGAGCTGGTTGTAGCACACCCCGGTAACTGTACATTCATCCTAAATGTGTCGGACCCAGACGAACGTATTGAGGTCAGCTTGCTCTCACGTACGGTGAAAGTGAACCCAGCTAATACCTTGATTCGGGGCCTGGAGCAGTTAGATGGTGTAGCCTGTAAAGTGGCGTAAGAACCGTATAATCGAATCTAACTAACTAGTGCTTGTAACCAAAGCACTCCGTTGTACTATTGGAGAAGTTTTGATACGGAAATCCAAGCCGTTCTTTTACTTCTGCCTCTATGTACAAAACGGTTTCCTTACAGCTCTTTTTGTGCCTGCTCTGTCTTTCGGCAGTTGGGCAAGTTCCAACTAGTTTGTTACGTGGTACAAATACAGGTTTTGTTCTGACAGACCCAGGTTCATCTGCCCTTGGTTCACCGGGTTGTCCTTTGCTTAGCCCCAGCCTGCAAGCAACTCTTTCCAGGAATCCTTCTTTGCTTCGAGGTTTATGCCGGTTGCTTCTTTCAAAAGTTCAGTTGGTTCGATTCTCGCAACTACCGGCCTCTAACCAGCTTTACCCTCGCAATGCCAATTCGATGGCAACCATCCCGATAAAGGGTCGGGTTTTATTGAAGGGGTTCGATAAAGTATCCATACAGGTTTTTCGCAATGCTACGCTTTATCAATATAGTAAGGCACCACTTGTCTATGCCGACAGTACAGCCCCGTTCTCTATAGCGGCAAACATCCGTGCCGAACTGGCTGAGTTTAGAATACGGATTTTTGTCCATCAGGCTGGCTCTACAGATTCCGTTCAGGTGGCTGACCGACAAAATATTGTGACGGGAGATGTTTTTGTTATTGGTGGCCAATCAAATGCTACTGCTTATCTGCCTCCACCAGCTTATACCTACCAAAGTGAGTACATTCGTACGTTTGGTGTATATGCGAATAATGATAATAAAGACCCATATAACCTCGCTGATACGCTCTGGACGGTTGGAAACAGGTCGCCTTCTACACTAGTGGGAACCTGGGAGATGGAAATGGCCCGCCGTATAGCAGAGCAATATGGAATTCCCATTTGCATTATTAATGGAGCGTCTGGCGGGTCTGGAATTGAATACCTGAACAACCGCAATGCAGCTAATCCAGCTGATCTTTCTACCAACTACGGGCGACTGCTGTATCGGATCAAAAAAGCGGGTTTAACCGGTGCAGTAAAAGCGTATTTCTTTAGGCAAGGCGAGACCGAAACAAACGGAAATGCACCCGCCTGGCCCGCCGAGTTCGAGAAACTGTACAAAAACGTCCGGCTTGATTATCCCGAAATCAGGCGGTTTTACCTCTTTCAAATTCATTTGCTGAGTGGCAACCTGGAACCTACAGCCGTTTTCAGGGACTATCAGCGCCGGGCCGGTAGTTTATTGCCGTTTATTCAGACTCATGCAACGGTTGGCACAAGAGGATATGATGGAGTGCATTTTGACGTTACGGGCCATCTTCAAACCGGGGCTGAGATATTCCGACTCGTAGCTCGTGATTTTTACGGTGGTAAGGATACCACCCAAATTACCTCGCCCAATGTGCGAAGAGTGTATTACAGCACGGCAGCCCAGAACGAGATCGTCGTGCAGTTTGACGATGATCAGCAGTTGGTTTGGCCAAAAGACACAACAGTAGCCGATGCAACTGGAAAGGCCCTAACCCATCGACTGACTCAGTGGCTTTTTCTTGACAAAAAGGAAGGTGCTGTAGTTTCAGGTCGGTCAGAAGGTAACCGGTTGATTTTAACCCTCAACGGGTCGCGATCGGAACGAAAACTAGGGTATTTACCGCCCAATTATCCGCTGGTTAATGGTACAGGAACGCCCCTACCCGGTTATGCCAATGCCTTTCCAGGGCCCTTTGTCAAAAATACTCGGGGCTTGAATGCATTCAGTTTTTGGGAAGTACCCATTGAGGCTCCACCTGCGCCACGGAGCAATCCTGTGGCAAACCTTACTTCTGGCTCAATTGGCAATACGCCAGCACAAACCGATCAGGCTACTAGCCAGTTGATTAGCGTTCAGACAGGCCACTGGAACAAGTTTACCACTTGGGATTGGCATCGGGTTCTTACTTCCACGGAATTCTTGCGAATGTTTACCCCCGCAAGTTCTGTTCAAATCTCAACCGGCCATGTAGTTTCTCTGGAAGATACTGTAGTCGTAAAAAAACTGACCTTACAAGGTACACTCCGTCTTCAGCCAGGGGGAACAATAAAGTTGGGGCAGTAATGGAAATGAGCCTACTTTCCCTCGCCGGAGTGTTCCAGCATGTTTGGGAGCCGAGTGTGATACAGGCTGTCAGCCGTATGGCAAATCAGACTGCATACTAATGAAGCGTGTGAATTGGTAATCAAATGGCCCGCGTCGGGAAGCAGCTGGAAACTAGCGGGTTTGTTCGCTAACATCCTTTTGGCAAAGGCTAGATTACCCTGATCAATAAGCCAGTCCTGAGCACCCTGCACCACCGTTACGGGCGGTTTTAACTGCGACCAGTAAGGGAGTAAACCTCTAAGTTGACGAGCGTGTTCGTACTTTTCGTACGTGGCTAAGTTGAGTGAACGGGGCAAAAAGAGCTGCACAAAGGGCATACGTCCCCATTTAGAAAACCACCAGAACTTTTCTTTGTCAGGGTCAATAGCGGGCGAGATCAGAAAAAGATGGCCTATTTTCTCGGGTACCAGCGTGGCTACCCGCACGGCTATAGGAGCACCATAAGATCGTCCTAACACGATGGCTGGTTGGCCAGAGTGATTGAGTGATAACGCTTTAGCAATACTTCGCGCCTGAAAATCAATGCTCATCCGCGATCTCAAACGCAGTTTAGATCGCCGTTGCCGCGACTTACCGTAGCCTGGACGTTCAACCACCAGCATTTGAAATCGCTGCTGAAGCAGGGTGTCGTCCATATTACGGAGATAGCCGTACCAGTTTCCTGGTGCTCCATGAATCAGCAATAGTGGGGGAAGTGTATCGGCACCAAGCGTAGCAACAAATAGCTTGGTGCTATCATCCTCGATGGTGTAAAACGTTGGTCGTGCTTTTTTCCCGACATAGTGCCGTCGAATTTCTCGCTCGGTCATGCTGAACCGCCGGAAACATCCTGTCATCAACGTTAGCAGAAAAAGGCCTATTAACCAGCGTTGCATAAGTAAAATGGGCAATAATCACGAAAAATGCTGCGCTACAATCTCGTCGAGCATTTGTCGGGTTAACGGTTTGCTTTTATAGCCAATCACAACACCATGGCCGTTGGCACGTCGCTTGTCATCAGGATTTAACGAAGTTGTCAGCATCATTAGTACGACTTTAGCCCGATACGATTCATTCAATTTTTCGTATTCCGCTAAAAATTCAAAGCCGTTCATACCGGGCATATTAATATCCAGCAAGATAACTTCGGGCCGACAGTAATTAGGTGCGGCCTGATTGGTTAGGTAAGCGAGTGCCTGTTGTCCATTCTCGGCAACCTGAACCCGATCGCAATAACCGGAATCTTCAATAACTAATCGGTGAAGAAAGTTGTCATCGGGATCATCGTCAACTAATAATATGCAGCGAATAGGTTTGGATGAAGTCATTAGTGGAAAAAGAGCTTTTTTTAAGAAGTTACGGACAGCACTTGTCTATTAGTACAGCAAATTTAATCGATTGGGGCAGAACGGCATCAATTTGAACTCAGCCGCAGAATTCTCCCCTCGCCGTGGTTGCAGAGGTACAGCTCGTTTTTGGCATCCTCGCCAAAAGCCGATATGGCCCCAGCCCGGTTCACGAGCAGTTGATTGGTTGCTTTACCCCCCGTAGGCGTATTGTCGGCGGTTAAAGCCCATACCCGTCCGCTTGCGTAATCGGCGTAGATATACTTACCTTTCAAACTTGCGTTGGCTGATCCGCGATAAACAGCACCGCCCGTGATCGAAACATCGCCGTTATCGTGGGAATACTGCCAAATCGGTTCAATTACAGCTGTGTTGCTTCCGTTGTTGTTATAGTCAGACCGGCCTTCTTTTAACCGCCAGCCATAATTTCCCCCTTTCTGAATGATGTCGACTTCTTCGATTTTGTTTTGTCCAACATCACCCGCCCAGAGCCTTCCTTGCTCATCAAAACTGATTCGCCAGGGGTTTCGCAAGCCATAAGCGTACACTTCAGCTAGTTTACCACTACCTCCAGCCGCAAACGGATTGTCTTTGGGAATGCCATAATTGCCTTTGTCAGTCGCGTTCACATCAATTCGCAACACTTTACCAAGGTACGAATCCGTGTTTTGACCATTGTTTTGCGGATCCCCCCCACTACCACCATCGCCCGTTGCAATGTACAGAAACCCGTCGGGCCCAAACAGAATCTTACCCCCATTGTGATTGGAGTAAGGTTGCTCGAATTTGAACAGTACTGTTTCTGTGGCCGGATCAACTGTATTGGCTCCAGCCGATGCTGCTTTAAACCGGCTTATGACGGTTTCGCGAGGATTGTTTTTGGTGTAATTGACAAAAAAGTAGCCATTTTGCTCAAACTTGGGGTGAAACGCTAAGCCAAGAAGCCCCATTTCGCCACCAGAGGCCACTTTACTTTTAATGTCCAGATACGTTGAGGCCGAAGCTGTTTGTACGTTATTGTCAAACACGCGAATGGTACCGGCCTGCTCCACCACAAACACACGATTGCTGCCATCACCCGCGTGGGTAAACTCTACCGGCTGTGAGAAAGTTAGTTTTGGAAAAGCATTTTCGGATTTAATGGTTTCGGCAGCAGGCACTGTTGTATCAGGCGAAGCTGCCGGGTCATTGGCACCCGATCCACAAGCAAATGCAATCAGCGAGGAAACCCCTGCTGTGGCAGCCAATGACAGAAAGAGTGTGGTTATCGTTTTATAGAACATGATACCTTTTGAATAAGACTTGCTTTTGTCTATGTTTGGCTAGTCAAAAGTAAGGCCAGTTTGCGGCTAAGCTGATTATTAACCCCTTTTCATGTAAAAAACGTAACGTTCTCAGGAACAGCCGCCCCCCTAAACCGCGTTACGGCCCCAAACGGTGTTGGAAAACTTCCTCACTCCGGGGCATCGACTCCCCTACTTGTACGCCATGATAAGCTCCGATCAAACCGCCAGCCTGCTCGACCATCTGCACCAACAACGCAACCTCTTTCGCTATAAATTGCCTTCGCGCCCCGATGCAGGCCGGTTCATCGATCAGCTGATGCGGTTTTTGTTTCCCGTTACGCAGGATTGTCAGTCGGCCACTAACGATGTTGAACGCACTTACCAACTTCTCAACGATCAGTTAATCTGCTTGTTGCAACCGTTAACTCAACATTTGCACCAACCGGCGGAGGAGTTAGCGCCTTTATTTTTCGATCAGCTTCGCACCATTTACGACGATCTGTTGTACGATGCGCGTGCCATCGCCGATAATGATCCGGCTTCTCAGGGGTTTGAAGAGGTCATTGCGGTCTATCCGGGTTTTTACGCCATTGCTGTATACCGGTTTGCGCATGCACTTCTGTTGCTGGAGGTGCCAACCCTCCCCCGCATGCTAACCGAATATGCACATAGCCAAACGGGTATAGACATTCACCCCGGCGCAGTGATTGGCCGCTCGTTTTTTATCGACCACGGTACGGGTATCGTCATTGGCGAAACCACTATTATTGGCGAAAACGTGAAACTTTACCAAGGCGTTACGCTTGGCGCGACCCACGTAGCCAAGAATCTGGCGCAGAAAAAACGGCATCCGACCATTGAGGACAACGTGGTAATTTACGCCAATGCGACCATTTTAGGTGGCAAAACGGTGGTAGGTCACGACTCTGTTATTGGGGGTAATGTTTGGCTCACCAGCAGCGTAGAGCCCTTTTCTCTAGTGTATCACCAGAGCCAGATAGAGGTAAAAGCGAAGGAATTATAAAGAGAGGAAGGGGGCAATTTGCGAATGAAGAAAATTTAATTTGGGCTTCAGATCCACCTTAACCCACCACTCTAGCTTTGTTTCCGAAATCAATCAGTAAACAATCGTTGATTATGGAAACCAACACAAAAGTGCTCGCCCTTACCCTACTTGTAGTAGGTCTTACCACTGTTCCGACGCTGGCTCAAACGTCGGGCCGTTCCTCGACTCAAACGCCAGTTACCTCCGGCAATCCAACCCCACCTATGGGCATGCCCGGCGACCGACCCGATGGACCTCCTCCGGGTGGCCCCGGAAAACACCATCGGCCCGGTTCTCCCAACGGACCCAATCAGCAACGCGGTCCCGCAGGTCGCCCAGAAGGGTTGACTTCGTTAACCACGGTAACAGGGACCGTTGGGAAACTGATGAGCAACGACGACTTTCTTTTCGACGGGTTCATGTTACAGGCAGGCTCTGCTCCGGCTACCCTCGTATCTTTTCCTCCTCACCTGGGGAAACAGGTTCAGAACGCCGTTGCGAATGGAGGTAGCGTTAGCGTAACTGGTTTTTCAGAGACAAGGCCCGATGGCGAAACCCGCTTTCGGATGACAAGTCTAACCGCAGGCAAAACAACCATCCAGGACGCTCCTCCTACAATGCCCACGACGCCCGTTTCGGAGCCTACGTTGACCACCGCAACGGGTAAAATTGCTGACTACCGGCTCGACCAGGAAGGCCGCGTAAATGGTTTGGTACTCAGCGACAACACCCTGATCCAAATTCCCCCCAATGTATCGTACCAACTGGCGAATCTGGCGGCCAAAGGACAAACGATCACAGCACAGGGGTATCCAAAGCCAGTGCGTGAGGGGCAGGTTCAACTTCAGCAAACCAAAATCCTACGTGCTTCTGTGCTGACTATCAACGGCCAGCAATATCTGGTACGATAAGTAAAGTCTGAACGATCGAATAGTAAAAAGTCGGTTTGCCGTTTCGGTTGCCGACTTTTGTACATTCGCCCTTGTACTGAACAACGCTCTCGTGAAAATTCTGGTAATCGAAGACGAACGTAAACTAGCCCGTTTCATTCAGCAGGGACTAGAGCAGGTGGGACACGTAGCCGATCTGGCTTACTCTGGTTCTACAGGGCTGGATCAACTGGCGGGCGGCTTGTACGATTTGGTACTGCTCGACCTGATGTTGCCGGGACAGACGGGCTTTGATGTACTTAAAAATATGCGAGCCTTCGGGCTGAATGTTCCCGTAGTGATTTTATCGGCTCTAAGCGATCCCTCAACCGTCGTGCAGGGACTTGACCTGGGTGCCGTCGACTATCTGCGGAAGCCGTTTGACTTTGATGAACTGCTGGCTCGTATCCGCGTGTGGCAACGCCAGACCACAACCGGCGATGATGTGATCTTGCGCGTGGCCGATCTCGATATGCGACTTGTAACCCGTGATGTGTTCAGAAATGGTACGCGGCTGGACCTTACTAATCGTGAATTTGCGCTGCTGGAGTTGCTTATGCGACGAGCTGGGCGCGTGGTGACTCGCAACGAAATTGCCGAGAAAGTTTGGTCGGTCGACTACGACCGGGGAAGTAATGTTATTGATGTCCACATGTATCAACTGAGAAAAAAATTAGATGCGGCTGGAGGAATCTCCGACCTCATCGAAACGCTCGTTGGGCAGGGTTACCGCCTTAAAACTGCATGAGTTTACGTAGCCGCATCGTACTGGTTGTTGCCTTGGTATTCGCACTGGTGAGCGCATTTGCAGGCTGGTTGATGCTGAACCGCGCCGAACGAAGCCTGATCAGAGCGTTTGATCGGGCGGCTCAAACGCGGGCGGGCTGGTTGCTGTCGCTAGTGAACCCCGACCCGGCGATAGTGCCCCTACCCCTCAACGACGAGCAGATGCTGGTGACAGTGGAGTCGTATGGCTCGGTTCGTGACTTATTTCGTAGTCCCCACTTTCCCACTAACATCGACCCAATCAGGCAAAATCGATGGGTGGAACAGCCTTCCGAACCTGACCGCCCAATTAGTGGCTGGCCCGGTCGTTTGCCCAGAAAGTGGTTGTCTTACCGGCTTGCTGTCGCTGAAACAACCACCAATCAAACTCCAAGTAGCCATATTCGATTACTGCTGGTTGTTCCAGCCGACAGCTTAGGTAAGGACATCAACAATCTCCGATGGACGTTTGGGCTGGGATGGCTTCTGAGCCTGGTGCTGGCACTCGGGGCGGGCTACATGGCGGCAGGTTGGTTATTACGTCCCATTCAGCAACTTGTGGGCCAGGCTTCCCGCATTGGAAATGCCGCCCGAATTGACCCTTTAGCCCTGCCCAAAAGCCGCGACGAGTTATACGGTTTAACCGTTGCACTAAACCAGATGCTCGACCGTATTCGGGAAAACATGGATACACAGCGGCATTTTTTCGGGGCGGCTGCTCATGAACTGCGGACTCCACTTGCCATTATGAAAACTGGACTGGAAGTGACCCTAAAACGGGATTCATTGGCCGACACAGAGACAGCATTTCTGAAAGGGCAACTAGACGAAGTAAGCCGGTTGGCGCGCCTAATCGACGAGTTTATGACCCTTAGCCAAGCCGAAGAAGGTGCGCCCAAAGTCAACAAAAATCCCGTTTCTATTGCATCCCTTCTGGAGCGTTGCCTGGGTCAACTTGCGTCACTAGCCGTTGAGTACGAGGTAAATCTACAGTTGAATCCAACGCCATTACCAACCATATATTGGCAAACGGATGCCAGTAAACTGGAACACATTCTGCTAAATCTGATCGAAAACGCTATTAAATATGCGGTAATTGGCAGCACCATAACCGTGCAGGTAGATGCTTTAGCAGACGGAATTATTCGGCTACAGAATAAAACCACCCGCGAAACCGGCCCAACACTTGACCTGTTACAGCCTTATTTTCGAGCCGATCCGCTCAAAGAAGGGCACGGCCTGGGGCTTTGGATCAGCCATCGATTAACCACCTTGCTGGGTGGACGGTTAGTACTGAGCTGGCAGGATTTTACATTTGTCAGCGAAGTTCGGATGCCATCAGGCATTCACTTATAGCCCCAGTCGTAATCGGCTATTTGTAGAATAATAGATCTTTCCGCCCCCTTCAAACTGGACCTTCAAGGCATTACCTGTCACGTTGTTAAAAAGTGTCACCATATGCCGAACCGTCACGATGTCATAGTCGAAGGGAATTCGGTTGCACGACCATACCGTTGGGTCTAACCAGCTACCCGCTTTGACCGTGTACATTCCACCGGGACAGAGCGGCAACGTTTGGAAGGTGGCCAATGATGTAAACTCAGTTATTTCATTCGGTGAACAGATTGTACGTACCTGCCACTCATAGGAGGTGCTGGCTGTTAACCCCATTAATAGATAGTTTCCCTGTCCCTGAGTGGCAGTTAGGTTGCTGACAACAGTCCAATTAGGCGAGCCAGTTTGCCGCCAGCGGATTTCGAAGCGAGTATCTGCATCAACCTGCGCATACCAATATAGCCGTGCTGCCGACGATGACACCTGACCAACATTGACTGAATAAGCCGTGGCACAGATGGTGGTGAAACTGCTAATACTTGTATAGTCAGATACTATATCCGCCGTACAGTTTGTTCGCATGCGCCATTCGTAGGCCGTGTTTCGGGAGAGTCCGGTTAGCGAATACGATCGATAAGAGCTATATGAAGCTGTTGGAACCAGGTTGTTTATTGTAGTCCAGTTGGTAGTACCTGCCTGACGATACTGAAGACTGAACGTATTAACCGTTTCAGCCGGGTTTATCTGCCAGTTCAGCGTGACCCCAGTGGCCGTGGGATTCCCATAAGGCTGATAAGGAATCGGGCATACTGTTGTAAACGCAGGGCCCGCCAGATACCCGGAGCTTTCGGTAGGCGAGCAAATAAGTTGCACCTGCCATTCGTAGGTCGTGTTGGGTGTCAGTCCCGTTAATGAATACCCGTTGTTCGTCAGGCTTTCTACCGTTTGCCAGGTAGGGTTACCAGTTGGTCGATACTGAACCCGATAAGTGATAGATGGTTCATAATAAGCATACCAGGATAAATAAACAGAATTCGACAAAAGATTATTGGTAGAGGCTGAGTAAGGGGTCAGGCAAGTCAGTGTTGTGAACGACCGAATGGGCGAAAAATCCGCACAGTAGAGTTGCACCTGCCATTCGTAAGCGGTGTTCGAACTAAGACCCGTCAGCGAATAGGAATTACTGGTTAGCGACGATACAGTTGTCCAGCCGGTAGTACCCGCCAACCGCCAACGCAAATTGGTAGCAAGCGAAGGCGTTGAGAAATAATCCCAGTTAAGCATTACGGAGGTACGTGCCGGATAGCTAGACGTATTAGTCAGTACGGGGCAGAGAGTTGTAAAACTGACCGGCCCGGAGAAAAGTGTCGTTCCGGCCTCGCGCACTTGCCATTCATAAGCGGTATTGAGTGCTAAAAAAGTAAGCGATGCAGAATTGGTGTATGAGTTGTATTGCGTCCAGTTAGCCTCTCCCTGCTTTCGATATTGAACCTCATACGTAATTTCCGAACCAAGACTATTCCAATTGAGTTGGACGCTCGTACCCGTAATACTGGTTGTTGTCAGACCTGTGATGGGTGGTTGCAGCACCTGAACGGTATAGTCCTCAGCTTCGCCAGCATCGTACACAACGGGCGAACCATTGTTGGTACTACAAGGCCAGAAAGGCATTGTGTTGTATGCCGACAATATCCGTAGCCGCATAGGACCACTGGTGGTTCCGGCGGGAATCGCGATAGTTCCTGAAATGGTGCCCGTAACTGGCCCATTTGATAAATACAGGTCTTCACCTACATCAATGCTAAAATTTCGGTTCAAGTCGACCCAAATTGTGATACCATGAGGGTGGTTTGGATCGAGTAAATTTATACTGAAAGGAACTGACTGCCCGGCATTAAGATGAACAGTTATAGTTGTAAACTGCCCGTATCCACTCACTGAACAACCTGAGTTCTGACTCAGAGCCACACCATCAACCGAAACCGACGATAGTCCATTGTTATTGGTGCAGCCGTTGGCGTACAAAGGGATACAATATCCGGTGAATGTACCAGCCACCGAGCTAAGATGGTCAGTTGTGGTGTTCGAGGGACGAATGCGGTAATAGTACTGAGTACTGGAATTTACAGTATTGTCTATAAACGTGGTTGTATTTGGAGCCACGCCAGCTATGGGCACAAACCCTTTTGTGGATGAGGTAGATCGCTCTATGAAATACCCCATTTCAGTAGTGGAATTATCCTGCCAGGTCAGGGAAACACTCAGGGGGAAAGTCCCCGCTCGAACAACCAGATTAGAGGGGGGAGTCATAGGTGTTGGTGGCGCATCGAGAGTATAGGCAGTGTGAGTTTGCCGGAGAGCTAGTCCTTCTTGCATTCGCTCGTATTGACCGGGAGTAAAATCGCGTACACATAAACTATGGTAGTAATTCATGATATTGGAGATAGACGGACTAAATGCTTCTCCGTTAGCGTCGCGAGCCGTACTGCCAGGACTATATATTGGGCAACCATCAACGTAAGAAAGACTCCAGCCTCCCATGTAATATGGGTCGGCTGGTGTATCGCAGAGAAGATCCCCAGTGGTATCGCAGTTGGCAGTGGTGCCTCGCGTAACCAGCTCATCAGTTGGGTAAGTACCACCCTCTTCCGTAAAGTTGTTATGCGTATGATGCAGATTTAGAGTGTGGCCCAGTTCGTGAGGAACAACCTCATGGCCCAGATAATTATCTGAGTACTGAACGTCTATAATAGAACGGGTAGTTGTGACATTATTTCCCGGAAGACTAGCTATACCAGCCGCATTTAGCATAGGCTGAACATAAAATTGGTTCAGCGCATTATTCACATTGTTAGTGGGGAAAAAACTGACCGAATAATCAGTTGCATAGGCGCTATCACTATCCATGTAATCAGGCGACGTACCAGCAAAATAAAACTGAATGCCTGATCCATTTTGGAGAAAGTGAGCGTTTGTCAATGCCATAACCTGATTCATTCGAGGTAGTGTGTATCCTCCCGTGCCATCGCTCCGCCGGACAATATGCGGACGGATTGGTACATAGGTAATGGCGGGTGCGTTGCCGCTTTTGTTGAGCTTGTTTTGCAAAGCTTGTTTCGCCTGTGCATTCAGTTTTAGTGATTCGTCACGGCTGAGGGAGACAGTCCCACAAGCGAAGGTGGTAGAGGGTGGCGTTGACTGCCCAAATGAGCTTAATGGCAGGCACAGAAGAATCGTTGAAAACCATGCAAAAAGGCTCCGAGTAAATGTGTTCATGGCGAGGGAAGGCAACAATTTTAACTATACAGTGATAAATTTTAATTTTTCGAATAAATTTACATAAAAATATACTTGGCTGTAAATCCTCTGGCTAAATTGTTTGTCAAGGATATTTGAATCGCTACAAACATACACGGGATAAAAATTGAATGGATTACCTACAGGTGTTACATTCTGCCAGTTTGCATATCCGGCCAATCGGTTTTCTTCGTTACTTAGGGGCCTATGTCTCTGAGAACCCGCATCCTGTCGTTGCTGGCGGCATTGCCACTGTTGTCGGCCTCCGCCCAGACCCTACCTATTCTTGATCAGAACCCGGCCACCCTTCGCTGGTATCGCATTCGAACTCCTCACTTTTCGGTGTTATATCCCGAAGGTTTTGGAACGCCCGCCCAACGAACAGCCCGCAAACTCGAAGCCCTCTACGAACCCGTAAGCGCAACACTCGCCAAAAAACCTCGCCGGTTATCGCTGCTGTTGCAAAATCAGTCAACCATCAGCAACGGCTTTTTTACGCTTACTCCCCGGCGGATAGAGTTTGTTACAACACCCCCACAGGACCCGTTCCTGGCTGGTACTAATGACTGGCTCGATCTGTTATCGGTACATGAATACCGGCACGTGGTACAGAACGAGAAAGCATTACAGGGGTTTGGGAGATTTCTGTATACGGTGTTCGGCAATAACGCACTGGCGCTGGCCACTCAGGGCGTTCCCGACTGGTTTGCGGAGGGTGATGCTGTAGGTACCGAGACCGCCCTGACCCAAAGTGGCCGCGGAAGAATCCCGAACTTTGATATGGGCTACCGGGCCAATGTGCTAGCAGGCCGTCGGTTTAGCTACAATAAATCGGTAGGTGGTTCTTTCCGCCACAATGTTCCAAACCATTACGTACTTGGTTATTTGATGACAACCAACCTCCGGCGTGAAAACGGTGCCGACGGGTGGAGCCGCGTTTTGAACGAGTATTACCACCGTTTTCCCTGGCCATTTTCGTTTTCGGGCAGCGTAAAAAAAGTGACCGGGATGCGGGTCGACAATGTCTACAAACGAATGGTGAACGACATTGCTGATACCTGGGCCAAGCAGGCCGAAGGACTGAAACTGACGCAGGCTACTCCCCTATCCATCCAGCCCGAAAAAGGCGTTTATACGAATTATCGGTATCCTCAGTATATGTCGGACAGTACCATCCTGGCCGTAAAAAACGGCTTGGGCGATATTAACCGATTGGTTTTGCTTCGGCGCAATGGCACCGAAAAGAAAGTATTTGTACAGGGTCTTTTCAACGATGCCGACATGTTATCGGTGAATGCCGGACGAGCCGTTTGGGTGGAGTTTCGGTATCACCCACGCTGGGGACAAAAAATCTGGTCGGAGATTCGGTCGCTCGATTTGACTACGGGCCAGCAAACCCGCATGACTTCGCAAACACGGTATAATGCAGTAGCACTCTCGCCCGACGGCTTCAGTATGGTTGTTGTAGAGAACACTACTGATTACAAAAATCGGCTGCTGGTGCTCGATGCCGAAACTGGGAATGTAAAACAAACCTTACCTAATCCGTTTGGTGATTTTTACCTGCATCCGCGTTGGTCTGAGGATAGCAAAAGTGTTATTGTCGTAGCGCTGAACGACGGAAAAAAAACGATCCAGCGTATTGACCCCACCACCGGCCAGCGCACGGATCTATTACCCAATCTGAACCGGAATATCAGCAATCCCCAACCCTGGGGTAATTATGTATTGTATAACTCGCCCCAGTCGGGCATCGACAATGTGTATGCCGTCGACACCCGTAACGGACGCACGTTTCAGGTAAGCTCGCGCCCCTTGGGTGCCTACCACGCGGCCATTTCACCAAACGGCAAAACGCTAGCCTTTCACGATTTTTCGGCGGACGGGTATCGCGTTATGGAAGCCCCCCTCGACCCAGCCACCTGGACAGCCGCTACTGAAGTCGCCGACCGAACTGTCCGGTATTTTGGGCCTATGATTGCTCAGGAACCCGGTTTGGCTCAGGCACGTACTGCCTTGGGTGACTCAATCGGATCACCAACCCGACCCGGAGTAGCCCCAACCCCGTTTGATACGACCCGGTACCGCCGGTTGCCCCACGCCCTGAACATTTATGGTTGGGGGCCCCTGTTCACGTCTAATGGGCAGGGCTTAACCATTGGTATCGACTCCCGCGACTTGCTGGGCACCACCCAACTCTCAACGGGATATGCTTATAATCAATCGGAACAGGTCGGCAATTTCTTTGCTGATATTAGCTATCAGGGACTCTTCCCCGTTTTCGACGTAAATTTTCAGGCGGGTAGCCGTAAAACGTCCGTCTACATCGACCGCCGATTACCTTTGGATAGTCTGCGCTCAGACAGTTGGAAATACAATCAACTGTCTGCTGGCGTCCGTCTTCCATTCCGGTTTACACAGTCAAAATACAGCCAGACGCTGACTCTCTCGGCTAATTATAACCTGATACAGGTAACAGGCTATGACTTGCCTTTTTCTCCCCTCAACGAGGTTGGCCGAGCTGGCCTGCTCAATGCAATGACCTACTATGCCACCTACCAACGGCTCCTGTTGCAAAGCAAGCGCGATGTGGCACCGCCGTGGGGACAAACGCTCACCCTTACGTGGCGCACCACGCCCTTTGGAGGAGCATTGCGTGGCGAATTATGGAGCGCGCAAACCAACTTATTCTTTCCAGGATTCCTGAAGCATCATTCGCTTCGGCTCCGGGGAGGATACCAACAGCAATTTCAGGATACATACCGATTTAGTCCGGCCACGTTCTACCCACGGGGGCAATTCTACACAAGTTTCGATAAACTTACCGTTGGCAGCGCCGAGTACAGGCTGCCTATTGCCGATACCCATTGGAGCATTGGCCGACTAGCCTATATTCAGCGGATCAAGGGGGCGGTTTTCTATGATGCCGCTCAAGGCCAATTGCAGGTTGCCAACATTGTTAATAATCGATTAGTAGGCTTCAAAAATGAACGCCGAAACCTGTCGACGGTTGGAGCGGATGTATCGTTTGTATTCAACGCGCTGCGGTTCCGGTTGCCGTTCGAGGTGGGGGCTCGGGCTACATATGCAATCAACACCGGGCAGTTCCAGATTGACCCGCTGGTGCTCGATATTGGCTTTTAACGGAGCAATTGAGCCCCTACAAAAGCCGGTTCAGCCGCCCAAATCTACGTTCCATCCTAAAACTGTTGTTGCCCCCCTGCCCGCTGTTGTACGTTTGTATCATCAGAACAACAAATACGAACAACAAGACATGGCACTGTAAGGGTTTTCTCATAGGTTTAGGTTTGGTAATACGCAATGGCCGGTTTCAGTGAAACCGGCCTTTTTGTTGATTACTTCTTATAATTTCCCGTAAACCTCTCCCCGTGCGGCCTTTACGGTGTTCTGCATGAGCGAGCAGATTGTCATGAGACCAACACCACCAGGAACGGGTGTAATGTAGCTGGTTTTAGGAGCCACTTCGTCAAAACTTACATCACCCTTTAGAGCAAAACCGCTCTTTTTGCTGGCATCAGGTACTTTTTCAAGCCCAACATCAATCACAACAGCACCGTCTTTTACCATATCAGCCATAATAAAACCCGGCCTGCCAAGTGCGGCAATCAGAATGTCGGCGGTACGGCAAATTTCAGGCAGGTTTTGGGTTTTGGAGTGCGTTAGCGTAACGGTACAGTTGCCGGGATAATCGTTACGCTGCATCAGAATCGACATAGGCAAACCCACTATCTGGCTCCGCCCTACGACCACGCAATGCTTTCCGCTGGTTGGGATATCGTAGCGTTTCAACATTTCCAGAATGCCCTGCGGTGTTGCTGACACATAAGCGGGAAGCCCTTTGGCCATACGACCAATGTTGGTCGGGTGAAAACCGTCTACGTCTTTAGCCGGAGCAATTGTTTCCATCACTCGGTCGGGGTTCACGTGTTTAGGCAAGGGGAGCTGCACGATCAGGCCGTCCATATCGGGGTTATCATTTACGTCCTGCACGGCGGCCAACAGTTCGTCTTCAGTCACATCATCTTCAAACCGAATCAGGGTCGAGTGCATACCCACTTCTTCACAACTTTTCATTTTGCTGGCCACATATGTTTCCGAGCGACCCGCCGTTCCGACCAGAATAGCAACGAGGTGGGGAATTTTGCCACCCTCAGCCTTTATTTGAGCGACCTCAGCCGCGATTTCCTGTTTGATTTGAGCCGAAAGAAATTTACCGTCTAAGAGTTGCATAGAGCTGGTTCAAGTTGAAGTCGCAAAGATAGGAGAATGATTAATGTACCACCCTCCCCTCGGCTAATCGAAGCGTATGGGTAATACTGTCGGGTAGTTCAGCAGGATAATGCGTTACGTAAATCAGCGTCTGATCGGGCCGAGCTGTACAACATTGATCGATAAGTCGGCGAAACTGCTCGGTATGCGTTGCGTCGAGACCCTGCGTGGGTTCGTCGAGTACCAGCAGGGGCGGATTTTTGATGAGCGCACGACCTAAAAGAGCCCACCGCTGCTGCCCGGCCGAGAGTGCCGATAAAGGTTGATCACGCATGGCCCAAAGATCGAGTTGATGTAGTTGATTTTCTACCAAGGCAACTTGCGCGGGGTTAAGCTTACGAAATAAACCCATGGTATCGAACAGGCCCGATGCTACTACATCCCAAACCCGCGTTTGCCGGGGAAAGTATAAATGCAATTCAGGGGAGACATAGCCAATTTTCTGCTTAATTGACCAGATGCTTTCTCCCGTACCTCGTTTCCGGTCAAACAACTCAAAATCGTTGGCATAAGCCTGAGGATTGTCAGCAGTCACCAAACTCAGTAACGTGCTTTTACCTGAACCGTTTGGTCCCATCAAGGCCCATTTCTCACCCCGTTGAACGGTCCAGTTTATGTTATCCAACACCGTTTTAGCACCGTAGCGAACTGTGATGTTTCGCATTCGTATAGCGTTGGCAAAGAGGGCGTCAGGCAGAGTACTTTGAACTAAAGGGGGATTAATAGCCTGATGCAAGGTGTCAGCTAAAGTATGTCTGGGGGCCTCCAACACAAGCCGATCCGTAATACAGTCTGGAACGTCGCGTTCATCAACTACCATAACAAAGGCCACCCCTGTTTGAGCAACTCGGTTTATGGTTGTGTGAAGTTGAGCTCGGCTCTCGGTATCAAGCCCCGAAAACGGATTATCGAGCAGCAACACCCGGGGACGCTTTAGCAACGAACGGGCTAGGAGCGTCCGGCGGGTTTCACCGTTGGATAGCGAGGTAAGCCGCCGATCGAGGAGATGCCCAATGCGCATCTGATCAGCTACTTTGGTTAGCCATTCAGTCGCATAAGCGGGCGGAGGTAGCGGTACAGATGCCGGGTCGATGGTACCCAAAGGCCGTACCTGATTCTGCAAAAGATCGCGGACAGTAGGTGCGTCCTCAGCCGTCTGCGTGTTGAACCGTTGCTGATAGAACTGAGTAGCCCCCGCAATGCGCCAGTCAAATGTATAGTCGCGAGCCACCAGTTCTACCTGTGTTTTGAGCGAGCCTATTGGATGTAACAATTGCCCTTTCGACAAAGGGACTCGGCCAGCAATCGCGTCTAGGAACAAACTTTTACCGGAACCCGACGGCCCCATGATCGCCCAATGCTGACCCGCCTGGAGACTCCAGTTAATGTTCGTGATAGTGAATTTATTGGGTCGCCGAAGGGTAGCGTCAATCAATTGAAGCAGCATCATAATGCCGCAAAGGTCGTGAACCCATCGCAAAAAAGCCGCCTAAACCCATTCTATTCGAGCGGATTTAGGCGGCTTCTTATAAACTATATATCACGCTTATGAAACTACACCGCTGCGGCCGCAGCGGCAGCCTGAGCGGCTTCGATGGCACCCCGGTTTTTCTCGGCGTACTCATCACGTTGTGTCTCAAAGTGAGCGAAGATTTCGGTAACAGCATCTACATTTTCAGCAATCTTACCGTGCATATCGCCAAGGTGATCTTCTAAGTATTTGTCGTTCAGACCATTCATGTTGTCCACTTCAATCTGACCAATTTTCGTTATTAAAGCCGTCTGGCTATTCTGAAGGTCTTCGAGCTCGCGAACGATCTTGTTCATCAACTCAAATTTCTGTGCTTTGTCCATATCGTTGAATAGGTATTGTTAATGTATTTATAAACGCAAAATAAGCCAGATGGTTTTTATTGATTGATTCTTACCCGTATTTCAGCTGCCACTCTTTACGCAATTTCTTGTACTCCGGGTCTTCACGGGCCTGAAGATAAACGCCGTAAAATATCCGGGCTGACTCGGCTTTTACGGGATCTTCATTGCGTGGAAGTTGCTCACGTCCATGAGCGCCAGACTGTCCTTTTTTATCATCGGGAACGGGACCATCGTACTTTTTACCTGTGGCATGGTTTGCGTAACGTCTGGCTCTGGTATAGCCCATTTGCAAAAACTTCTTGGCCATGTCCATGCCGATGAAGTCGTTGTTGGCCTTATACTCCAGAAAAAGCTCGTAAATTTTTGCCGACGACTCGCGCGCAATGGCCGGGGTTTTGAACCGCCAATGGGGCAGAATTTCGTCTTTATATGGACGTACTAACAGAACGCCCATCTCGCCTTTTCCGACGCGGTACAGTTCGGGTTGTTCGCGGAGGTTCAAATTACGATAGTCGAGGTCGTAGTTGAAAGCGCGGTCAGTGTTAGCCATTGTTCACAAAGGGTTGTTGTTCACTTTTGGGAAAACAAACAACGACCGCTAACGACTACAAATGACTATTAAATGACCTTGTTAGCGGGTCAGCCGCGTATCGAATCGAAAGGGTTGCTTTTCAATAATCTTTACTTCTGACATCCGCGAATGAGCAGGATTGAGCAGGAAATTATAGTCGCCTGCTACGACTGCCGACGGGACTTTGAGTACCAGAAATCGGTTTTCGGCGATCCAGTTTTCTGACATTTCTCTTAACTCAACGGGGGGTGCGATAGCGTTCCATTCCTCTGGTAATTGATCAAAAGGAATTGAAAGAATGGAGTCTTCAGGGATACGAATAGTGAGTAAATAATAGTCTTTAGGAATAAACGTGACTGGCACATGCACCAGTACTTCCAACGTTGCCAATGCCCGCGAACTTGCCGTATATAACACAGCATTACCGGGGCGATTCCAACGCCCACCAGCAATACCCGCTCCAGTGCCGCTCAAATCTTCGCTGTAAGGATCAGTAGTTAGTCGATATACCTCGATCATGCCAGCACACCCTGTTCAATGCGAATAAGTTCATCAGTTACAAACTGAAAGCCAAAAGTGGTATCTAGTAACTCAATAGGTTTTTTTCCCCCTAATACAAGGCTTGGGTGATTCATCCAACCATTGAACTTCCAGGAATCTCCAAATACACTTTCACCCTTACTGTATAATTGAGCAAGTTGAAGGGCTTTCTCTGTTACATCTTGCGGCAGCAATTTCTCATCAGTATACCTTTGCCAAGTTCGAGCCGATATATGAAGAATACCGTATAAGTCATTCTGTGGAATGGCTAGTGTTTTGGCCATAGTAGCTACAGCTTTTTTCGATAGACCCGAGCGACTGACCTCAATTAGATCGAGTGCAGACTGGATAAAAGGCGCATTATGCCGGCCAAAATAGTGACTGATTGCGTATGGGTTCATAGTAATTGTGCCAGATGTCGCAAATATAACGACACTTGACGCGCTTCAGTTGCAAGGCCTCTATTTATTTTCACAACCCAGCAATCTGCTTATATAAATGGCTACAAATTACCTCTTCCACAACAATAAAGACGTTCAAGACAGCACTTGCAATCCCGCTTCCTCGTACCGTTTCAGCACAGATTTATCCGCGTTTTTGTCCGTCACCAGGGTATTAACAACGGAGAGTGGAGCAAACTGTAGATACCGATCCTGTTCCAGTTTGGTGGCGTCGCAAAGCAGATACGTTTTGGCTGCTTGCCGCATCAGGGCCAGTGTATGAGCAGCTTCCAGTTCACCGTTGGCACTCAGCCCGTTGGCAACGGATACTCCATCAACACCAATAAACGCTTTGTCGGCTCGGTAGCGGGCGATGTGGCTCTCAGCCGTGAGCCCGTGCACAGCCTGACGAGCTTTATCAACTTCGCCCCCAATCAGATTTAGCGTCACTTTGGAGCTCATCAGCTCAGCCACAATGGGTAACGAATTGGTAATGACCGTGATCGGTTTGTGACGGATGAATGGGCAAAGCGCAAATACCGTACTGCCGCAGTCCATAAAAATGATGTCGCCATCCGAAATCTCCTTGGCAGCCAGTTGTGCAATGTGTTCTTTAGCCTCGCTGTGTTGAGCAGCTTTTCCGGCAAACGACACCGGCCGATCACCCAAACCGGGCAACATAGCCCCACCGTGGGTGCGGACAATCAGGCCCTGTTGGGTTAAAGCATTGAGATCTCGCCGAATGGTCATGTCTGATAAATTGAGCAAAACCGCGAGTTCACGGACATCAGCTGTGCCGCGCTCGTCAAGCACTTGTAAAATTTTTGCCTTACGGATTTGAAAACTCATCTAAAGTCAGTTCATTTGCACATATTCAAACAAAAATAAACAAAATCAAACAGAAATGAGCGAACGAGTCCGAATTTTAGATCAAACTGTACTCTCCGACAACTGGTACATATTGAATAAAATCACCTTTGAGTACCAGCAGAAAAACGGCCAGTGGGTTACGCAATCCCGCGAAGCCTATGATCGGGGAAACGGAGCTACAATTCTACTTCACAACCCCGAAACTGATACAATTATCCTGACCCGCCAATTCCGTATCCCCACGTACGTGAACGGTAACCGCGACGGTAGCCCAGCCTCTGGCATGCTGATTGAAACCTGCGCAGGTCTTCTGGATAATGACTCGCCCGAGGTAGCCATCCGGCGCGAAACCGAAGAGGAAACGGGTTATCGAATCACAGATGTTACGAAGGTAATGGAAGCCTATATGAGTCCGGGATCGGTGACCGAAAAACTGTTTTTTTACATAGCTCATTACAGCCCCAACACGGAGCGAACCATTGGCGGTGGCATCGACGAGGAAGAAATCGACGTACTGGAATTGCCCTTATCCCAGGCTATGCAGATGATAAAAACCGGCGAGATTAGAGACGGAAAAACAATCATGTTGCTGCAACATCTCTGGATTGAGGGTTTCGGGGTAAAGGGTAAAGGGTTTTAGTAAAGGGCCTTTGATTGTATTCCAGCATTCTACCCCAAACCCCTTAACCCTGGGCCCTCTACCCCAAAATAGGTTAAGGTTGGACAAACGCCCCAAGTCGGCTATGTTTGCGCCCTAACCGACCCTTGTCATCGTTATGCGCCTGACTTTAGCTTTTTTGTCTGCTCTTTTCCTGGTGGTAGCATTTGCTGCATGTCGTGGTCCCGAAGGGCCACAAGGTCCCGTTGGCCCGCAAGGCCCTCCTGGTCCGACGGGAGCAACTGGACCAACAGGCGCAACTGGACAATCGGGGCAAAATGGAACACCCGGCTCCACCACTGTTGTGACATTGGTACAGGGCACGGCCAACGTTTTACAGCTTACCTACGGGGCACGCACGCACAATGGCACCAATGATATGGCATTGAGTTTCCCGGCCTCCTCGTCGCTCACGTTCGATCAGATCGAGAAGAGTTTGTTTTACGTTTACGTGAAGATAACCACCACTACAGCCGACAACTTTAAACTGGCTTACTGGTATCCTGTCCCCGGCCAAACGCCTGTGGCTAATTATTATAGCTACTATATTTTCCCTGGAAACTCAGGCCTGGCAGCAGGCCTATTTATTCGCCGAACAACCAACTTCCGGCTCGGGCCTGAAGACTTCGACGCGGTGCGTGTAGTGGTGGTGCCAGCGAGTTTATTAATAAACGGACGACTAGCTGTCAATTTCCAGGACTATGAATCGGTCAGGCAGGCGTTTGGATTGAAAGATTAAGGTGCCAGCCACTCTCGATTTACAGCCCCATTGGTATACTCAAAGCGTGCCCGCGTTTGCCCAGCTCGGCTGAGGTGCAGATAATCTATTGTTGCAACCCGGCATTCAATCACGGCAAAATTTGGTCGGCCTGCTTCTGATGCTTCACAAGAAGGCAGATTTTCGCCAAGGGTTACTGGAAAGCCCGGATAGGGTTCTGGTCGGACACTTCCTGGTTCAAACTCCGACAGGTACATTTTTCGGTTGCCTTCCCATGTTTTGGCCCACTGGTTGCTGGCTTCAGCATTGTCAGTATGTACGGTTATGCTGGCTCGGCATCGAAGCTGGACCTGTTGCTCATCGTCCCAAAAAAGCAGCAGAACTTCTGGTTGGGTTTGCAGTTGAGCAATTTTTTTCGACCGAATATCGGTATGAAACCATAGGCTTCTGCTATCCTCATCCACTTGCCGAAGCACTACTATCCTTGCATCAGGCAAGCCGTCTGGAGTAGCCGTTGCCAACGTATATTGCTTAAATCTATTGTTTTTCTCAGTAGGCGCGGCACTCAATTGCTGCCAGATATCCTGGTCAAGATTAGTCAAAGAAAGGCCAGAATTATCGATCCGAGCGGTCGACTTAGGGGTTAATTCCATCGGGAAAAATAAGGTGTTCGTCGGTTCGTTCAGAAGGTTTCATAACTACTCTTGTCGAATGTTTGTTTACTCGTTGTCGTCGTTCGCCTTTGCAAGATACCAGACAAAGGAAACGAGTTACTTTCATGTGTTATCATACCTCACTTGTTACTGATGCGCCAACGCTCGAAAAGCGTTTTAAGGCTGATCTCACCGATAAAGGTGCGTTCTGCCCTACGTATCATGCCAGCGCGTTTGGCTTTCCAAAATGGCCTATTCTGACTCATCAGGAACCGGGCCGTTTCCAGTTTATTCACTGGGGGTTAATTCCACGCTGGGTTCGATCATCCGAAGATGCCGATCAAATCCGCGCCAAAACGATCAATGCCCGCGCCGAAACCATTTTTGAAAAGCCGTCTTTTCGTACAGCCGCTCAGAAAAGCCAGCGGTGCCTAATTCCTATGACAGGGTTTTACGAGTGGCATACTGTCGGCTCTAAAAAATATCCATTCTACATTTCGACCACCGACCAACCTATTTTCTCGGTGGCTGGCCTCTGGGATGAATGGCCCGATCCGGAATCTGGTGAGTTAATTCCAACATATACCTTACTAACGTCCGATGCCAATCCGTTGTTGGCCGCTATCCACAATACAAAACAACGAATGCCTTGTGTGCTCACTCCAGAAGCGGAACATGCCTGGCTGCACGAAGACCTAAATGAGCAACAAACGCTGGAATTGCTAACCACGCCCTACCCCACCGACCGAATGCACAGCCACTCCATTAGTAAACGCATTACTTCACGCACCGAATCGAGTGATGCACCAGAAGTGCTAACCCCATTTGAGTATCCCGAATTAGCCAAGAAGACCACACTATTCGCACACTAATTGAATACAACTAACCACGATGTTCAACCTGATGAAAAATAAATTACTGACCCTGCTGCTCGCGGGCAGTTCGTCGCTGGCGGTAGCGCAGACCGTTACCCCTCCCAACAGCACCAATAGGCCTGTGCCTGGCGTAGCTCAACCAAGCGCTGTTGCGCCCACTTCGGCTACTGTTGCTGTTCCTGCCACTCCTGATACGTTACGACCATCCACGGCTCCAGCTCCGGTTACCATTCCGGCGGATACGACTCGGCCAGCCGCTGGTGTTCAATCAGGGGCCGCTTTACCCGGCACAACCCGGACGGATAGTCTTCCTCAACAAACTAACTCACTGAAAGCAGATAGTTTATCTATACAGAATAGTGCAATTAGAACGGATAGTCTTCCCGTTCGGACAGCAACACCGGCCCGCGCCAACCCCGATAGCACACAACCGTCCCAAACGGCTCCAACTGGCAGGCCACAGCGTGCCGGAGGATATCCCCAACGGCCAGCTACTGGTACTGAAGGTGGTATGCCGGGAATGGGAGCGCAAAACCCGCCCCCCGTTATTCCCGGAACAAACGCCGACAACGCCAACCGCGGATCAGCTAAAGTTTCCGGTATCATTCTGGACTCTGCGTCGCGGCAGCCCGTTGAGTTTGCCAGCGTTGCTCTGATCAATGCAGCAACCAACAAACCTATTGACGGGGCATCAGCTGACGACAAAGGTCGGTTCACTATTAACCGGGTACCAATTGGCGAATTCAATTTGTTGATTTCGTTTGTGGGATACCGAAATAAAACCGTTCGGGGAATTCGGGTTGTGACCAAAAACGACGAAGCCAATGTGGGTATTGTCAATCTCCGCTCGGAAACTAGAACACTATCCGAAGTGACCGTGACCGGACAAGCTGCTCTGATTGAAGAGAAAGTAGACCGGCTGGTTTATAATGCCGATAAAGACATAACCTCAAAAGGGGGCGATGCAACCGAAGTAATGCGGAAAGTGCCATTGCTTTCTGTTGACCTCGATGGTAACGTATCGCTTCGCGGCAGCAGCAATGTACGGGTACTCATCAACAACAAACCGTCGACCATTGTAGCCAGCAGCGTTGGCGATGCCTTGAAGCAGATTCCGGCTGATATGATCAAGTCGGTAGAAGTGATTACGTCACCTTCGGCTAAATACGATGCAGAAGGCACGGCTGGTATCATTAACATCATTACCAAGAAGAATACCTTGCAGGGTTCTACCCTCAACCTCGACACAGGTGTGGGCAACCGGGGGGCCAACCTCAGCCTTAACGGTAGCCTCCGTACGGGTAAAATGGGCTTCAACGTTGGTGGTTTTGGACGGGCTAACTACAATGTGAAAGGGGCCTTCGACAATACGCAGCGCAACTTTAGCACCAGTGGTGTATCGACAACCCGTCAGATTGCCAACACCCTGAATAACGGAGCTTTTGGACGCTATTCACTCAGTTGGGATTATGACATCAACAAGTACACAGCTCTATCAGCAAGCGTTCGATTCGGTCTGCGTAACAACACGACAACCCAGGACAATCTGCGTACCGAAACGACCTCACCTAATTCTACATCAGTACAATTGGGCATTCGTGACGTGTTGACCCGCGACAATTCAAACACAGTCGATGCAAACATCGATTATACCCGGACGTTCGAAAAACCGCAGAAGGAGTTTAGTTTATCGGCGCAGTTTAGTCGCAACAACCGCGAAAATAACTTCACGGCGGACATTCTGAATAACGTTGATTTACACACCATCATAGCGCGTCAGCGTAACGTGAACCCTAGCTACAATCAGGAGTCCACGATTCAGATCGATTACCAAACGCCGATTGCACCGAATCAGTTAATTGAGTTCGGTGGAAAAGGAATTGCTCGCCAGGTGAACAGCCAGTTCTCGTATCTCGTCGCGAATCCTCCATTATTTAACTTCGTAACCGACGGAATCCGGCCAGGAAATACCCTCGATTACAATCAGAATATTGCCGCTACATATCTGTCGTACACCTATCAATCGAAGTCGAAGTACACGATCAAGGTTGGTTCTCGCTACGAGTACACGTTTATCAATGCCAGTTTCACGAACGAGGGTAGCGGTCAAAGCGTAGACCAAATTCCGGACTACTCCAATTTTGTACCGAGCCTAAACATTTCGAAAGCACTCAAAGGCGGTAAGACTATTAAATTAGGTTATAACCGTCGGATTCAGCGGCCTGGTATCCAATCCCTGAACCCTAACATTAATGCAGCGAACCCGCTCAATGTTACCCAAGGCAATCCAAATCTTCGCCCTGAACTGAGCGACAACTTTGAGTTTAGCGGTAGCACGTATATCAAAGCCATTTATATAAATGGATCGCTGTTTGCGCGGTTTACCAACAACGCCATCAGCAGCGTTACAACCACAACGCTGGTTCAGACAGGCACCAACGCAACGGAGCCTATTTACCAGAACGCCTTATTTACGACCAATCAAAACATCGGTACGGAGAATGCATATGGTCTGAACCTGTTCGGTAATGCTACAATCTCGTCGAAATGGCAGATCGGTGGCGGTGTTGATGCTTTTGTGGCTTACTTAAGAGGTCAGGTACCAACGGCACCACGCAGTGGAACAGACGGCACTACCCTTCCGGGCGGAACGGTGTCAGCCAGCAACTCAGGACTTGTTCTTTCGGGACGTATGTTTACCAGCTTCACCCTAAGAAATGGCTGGGGTATCCAGGGAAATGCCTTTGCACGGGGTCGCCAGGTGCAATTACAGGGCTATCAGGGTGGTTTCATTTTCTATAGCCTTGGAGCGAAGAAAGACTTTAAGAACAAACGGGGAAGCGTGGGCCTTGCTGCTGAAAACTTCTTCAACTACCCGTTCAGAATTCAGTCAGCTTCGGAAACACCGGGAGTATTCTCACGTAACAGTATTACCAGCCAGTACAACTCAGGCGTTCGTGTAAACTTCAGTTACCGCATTGGTAAAATGAGTTTCGATCAACCACAGCGCCGTCGTCGGCAGGGTGTGAATAACGACGATGTAAAAGACGGTGATGCTGGTGGTGATAATGCCGGTAACGCTCAGCAACAACCAGCAACAGGCGGGCAGCCTCAAGGTGGTGGCGGTGCCGGTCGTAGACCAAGGTAGTCTCAGCTTATAAACTAGTAAAGGGTGGTAAAGCAGGCTGACGCCAATCGTCATTCAACTTTACCACCCTTTTGCTTTGTTCGGCTTTACTAGCTATAGCATCGCTGCGCCAAACACCCCGGCACTGTCACCCAGTTTGGGCCGAAGAAGCGGAGTTCGTACGACACCATTATTAAATATGTACTTCTTAATCCGTTCAAACCCTTCCGTATATAGTTCATCCACGGTGCCAACGCCCCCACCCAGCACAATAGCGTCGGGGTCAAGTACATTGATAATGGTAGAGATGGAGCGCCCGAAGTACTCCAGCATTCGTTCGAACGTTTCGGAGGCAACAGGATCAATACCCTCCCGGTGACGCGCAAGAATATCCTTCAACTTACGCTGTTCCCCACTTTGTTCGTAATAGAAGCGTTGCAAAGCCGTACCGGATAGCACCTGCTCGTTGCAGCCTCGTTTGCCGCAGTAACAGTCATAGCCATTCTCTTCCAGAATGTTGTGGCCCCACTCGCCCCCAATACCGTGCAGACCGCCCAGTACCATCGGCTTACTATCGAGCGCTGTTTTGAACACAACACCCCCACCTACTCCCGTACCCATAATAACGCCAAACACACACCGGTAATCAGGTACCACGTCGGGCACTATACCTAGCGAAGCTTCAGCCAGGGCAAAGCAATTAGCGTCGTTAGCGACAGTAATTGGTACGGCCAACCGACGAGCCAAATCCTGTACCATCGGCTGTCCGTTCAGCACGGTTGTGTTGCAGTTTTTCATGGTGTTGGTCGATGGATCATTGGTGCCGGGCGTACCAAAACCAATGTGCTCAGGTTCGTAACCCGTTTCGACCCGCAGCATATCCACCAGCAATTCAATGCGGCTTAGAATGTGGTCGTAGCCTTTGTCGGCTTCAGTGTCAATGCGTTTGCGAAGAATAACGGCGTCGGGAGAGGGTTTGGAAAGAACAACGCCTTCGATTTTGGTACCGCCGAGGTCGATACCCCAATAGGTTTGCATAAAGTATGTGGTCAGTCGTAAGTAGTCTTGTTGTAAGTCGTTCGTCGGCGTGGGTAGCCAGCTGAAAATTAACCAAAAATACGGGCTCACTTGGCAAGCCGGTAATTATTAGGGAATTTTGGACCACAAAAAACGAGAAACTAATGACAATTGGCCAACCCGCTCCTGAGTTTACACTTTTTAGTTCTGACAAAAAAGAAGTTTCGCTGAAGCAGTATGAAGGTAAAAACCTGGTGCTGTTATTTTTCCCAATGGCGTTTACCAGCGTCTGCACCGCCGAACTGTGCGAAATGCGCGACAATATTGCCACGTATCAGGGCCTCAGTGCAGAAATAGCGGCTATCTCTGTCGACTCGCCATTTACCTTGGCCAAATTTAAAGAAGAGCAACACCTACCCTTCCCCTTGCTCTCTGATTTTAACAAGGAAGTGTCAACCGCATACGGAAGCCTGTACGATACCTTTGTGATGAACATGAAGGGAGTAAGCAAACGCTCCGCTTTCGTGATCGACAGCACAGGCACGCTGCAATACGCTGAAGTCCTCGACAATGCGGGCGAAGTTCCCAACTTCGAGGCCGTCCGTGAAACGCTTAACAACCTACAATAAACAGTTGGCAGTAAGCAGTGGGCAGTTTCCAGAGCTGGCCTATTCTTACTGCCCACTGCTACTGCCAACTGCCTACTGCTACTACTCACTGCTACTGCCAACTGCCAACTGCCCCATGTGGTATCACAACTTTTTTCATGGCCTGCCGCAGGATGCCTGGCGTGCTGCCCAAACGGATGACCAAACTCAACTCGATCTTGAACTGATTGTAGAAACACTGGAGTTTGGCCCCGGTGATGCCGTTCTCGACATTTTTTGTGGCTATGGCCGCCATGCCCTGCCATTGGCACAAATGGGCGCCAACGTTACTGGGGTCGACATTTCGGACGAATATATAAAGGCGCTGACGGCCGAGGC
Source organism: Flavobacterium sp. SUN052 (assembly GCF_028867935.1). Taxonomy (GTDB): domain Bacteria; phylum Bacteroidota; class Bacteroidia; order Flavobacteriales; family Flavobacteriaceae; genus Flavobacterium. Next base: position 138,993 of record NZ_JAPQNS010000009.1, on the reverse strand, counting down.
CAAGGTCCGTAAATGGCCAGTTGAAGCCATTTGTGCAGACTTTTTGACCACTCTGGCTTTAGACGAGCGTGCGGGTCAGTTCGATGCGGCCTACTGCCTTGGCAACAGTTTTGCGTTTTTCCCTTACGCCGGTATGCTCCAGTTTATGCAGCGTATTGCTCACTTGCTTCGACCGGGTGGGCGGTTACTCGTTCACTCAAGCATGGTGGCAGAGGTGATTTTACCCGATTTTCAGGAGCGCAATTGGATACCTATTGGCGATGATGTTACGGTACTGGTTGACAATGAGTACGATCCTGCCGACAGCCGGATTGATCAGCACTTGACCTATATCCGTTCCGAGCCGGGGCAAGCGATCGTTTCAGAACAGCGCTTGGCGCAGTATTACATTTATACTATAGCCGAATTAAAACGTCTATTCATCCAGGCCGGCTTCACGGTAGAAAGTCTTTTTGGAACAGTCGATCAGCAAGCATTTATGGTTGGTGACGAGGGGGTCTGGATGGTTCTGAGCAAATAGTTGAAAATCCAACAATAGTCTTTATTTATTGATGTTCATAAATAGGCTGATTCAGTGAATATTGGGCAAAATCGGGCGAAAAAATTATACTTTTCCACTATTTATTGAATTTATTATGGATTAAAAAATGTAAACTAGTATCTTTCAAAAAGTTTAACACCGTTAACTTAGCCAAACGGATATTATGGAAGTTCTCGAACGCAAGCAGCGCACCCGCGAACAAACCCGCTACGGCATCGTTACTACCGCTAAAGACATTGCCCGTCGCGAAGGCTGGCAGTCCGTCTCGATTCGAAAGATCGCCGAAGCCATCGACTACAGCCCCCCAATCGTTTACGAATATTTCGATAGTAAAGACGTGCTGCTCGACGAAATCCGGAAAGAAGGATTTCGCTTTCTTCTGGTTGAATACGACCGCATCAACAAACTCTACCGCGACCCTGAGAAACGGCTCTACGAAATTTCGATGGTGCAATGGGAGTTTGCTATGAAACACCGGGAAGTTTATCAGGTTATGTACAACCTCGACGGCGCTTTCTGCACCATTCCAGTCCACGAGAGCTATGAAGCGCAAGCCGTTTCGCAGTTGATACAAGGAATCATTTTTGCTTTCATCCCAAAGTCTAAAGAGAGTATCAGCCGTTTATTTTTTGAATGGTGGTCAATCTCACACGGTATGATTGCGTTGGCCATGATGCTCAAAGAGCAACAGTGCCTCGATCAATCTCAGCAGATATATCAGGAAAGCATGCGACGCTTCGCGAGAAATCTGAAGTAAGATGTCTCTGCGCTCAATAGCCGTTATCGGTGCTACGGGTATGCTGGGCCAGCCCGTTACCCGTGCATTGATAACAGCTGGTTTTGAGATTCGTATTGTTGCTCGCGATACCCTGGCTGCCCAACGCAGCTTTCCAGATACTACCGTTGTTTTTGGCGATTTGGCAAAGCCAGAAAGTCTCCCCGCAGCTCTTACTGGGATAGATTGCGTGTATCTGAATCTATCGGTACGGCAAACTGAAAAACCCGACGAGTTCCATACTGAAACCGATGGTCTGAGAAACCTACTCTCGGTAGCCAAAGCCGCTGGTGTGCAACGCATTGGCTACCTATCATCTATTGCGATGCGGTATCAGGGTATGAATGGCTTTGACTGGTGGGCCTTTCGAATTAAGCACGAAGCTGTACAATTATTAAAAGAGTCCGGTCTGGATTACAGCATCTTTTACCCTTCCAACTTCATGGAAACCATGCTAACGACCCAGCGTATGGGTCCGTTAGTGCTGGTAGTTGGTAACTCGCCTGTAAAACCCTGGTTTATTTCGGCCCACGACTACGGACAGCAAGTCGCCCGTGCGTTCCAGATTGCCCAACCAGGCCAGCCACAAGAATACGTGATTCAAGGCCCGGAACCGCTTACCCAACTTGAAGCCGCCTGGCAATTAGCTGCTCACTACAAAAAAACGAAGCTACGAGTTGTTGTTATTCCACCAGTCCTGCTCCGATTTGGCCAAATCTTCTCGCAGCAGGCCGACTACGGCTCACACATCGGCGAAGCCCTTAACAACTACCCTGAGCAATTCGAAGCCCAAAAAACATGGGCCGAGTTGGGAAAACCGATAACGACGGTGAAGGAGTTTGCGGAAGTGGCTTAGTGGGAGACGATTGGCTGATTTTCTCCACTAGTCAAACTTATCTCCTCATACCAAAATCCACTTGTTGCCGGTGTCACTCAACCGCCTAAGTATAAAGGACACATTACACTTCTGGCAATTGGGCTCTCCAGCGTCGGAATTGCTTTTTGGATACCTTTACCCCATGAACTTGTATAATGACAACGAGAGGTTTATTTCGATCCTATCCGATTACGGATTCAAGGTAACATTTGGTAATGAATCAGATACGCGGTTTTTGCGAAGGGCTTTACAGGCACTCATCCAATCACCCGTAGCGATTGCAAAAGTTGAGTTCATTGAAAGCGAGATTCCAGGACTAACCAAAGATAGCCGTAGTGGAATCTACGATATAGCTTGTGTGGATGAGCGGGGTAATCAGTTCATTGTTGAAATGCAGTTGAGTAAATATCCTGACTTCATTCAGCGAATGAAATTTTATTCGTTTTATCGTTTAAACACATTAATTCGTAAAGGTAAATACCGATTTGAAGGTTTACCTAAAATTTACTGCATCGGCATTTTAGCTGTCAATATATTTTCAAACATTGCTGATTGTCACAATATTGCCGTTCTTAAAAACGAGAAAGGCGAACTGATTGACGACCAGACTACGTTTATTACAGTCGAATTGGCTAAATTCAAAAAGCGGTTATCCAACATTCATACCGATTTGGACAAACTCATTTATACGATGAAGACCATACATAGAGCTAACAAACCCAAGCAATTTCCTCAATTCTGGAATGAGGAATGGTTAGAGGCAGCCATCAAAGAATTAGACACACGCGCCATGACTCCAGAAAAGCGGATGGCTTATGAAATGACTCTGTCTGCTAACGCTCTGGCAGTTGAAAATGAGAACAAGAAGATTCAGAAAGTAAAAACGGAGGCCATTACAAAAGCTCTAAATCGCGGTAAGCTCACGATTGAAGAAATAGCGGAGGACAATGACGTTTCTGCAGATTTTGTACTTCAAGTTCAGCAGGAGTTATCGACAAAAAAAGGGTAGCTCTGTATGGTCCGGCTTGGGTCGACAGCAGAAGCCTCTTTTTAGGTCGCCAACATGGGAAAGTTGTGTGTCAACAATAGATTTTGGCACAACTAGTCATGATATTAAAAGGATATGAATAAAATTCCCTTCCTTACCTCTCCACAACGATTTTCACTCCCCAAGGCTCCAGTTGCAAGTTCTGGTTTTTGAGGGCGGCCGTATTCGACAGCAGTTCAACACCGTCGGGGTGCGGATAGGCGACCGTGTTGGCCGTGGGCGAATAATTGAAGTAGTAATGTACGGCTTTGCCCTGCTGATTGGTGCCCGATTTGGTAATGAGCGGAAACGCAATAGCCTGATCGAGTCCCCAGATTTCGGCTTTTTTGATCACATCCTCCATAATTTTCTTCGTCACCAGATCACTCGTTCGGCAACCGATGTACGTAGCTAACCCACTGCCGTATTTGTTTTGAGTCACAGCGGCATATTTCCCCCAAGCTGGATGATCGTAAGACGCCAGTACAGTTGCTGTAGTAGGGGTTACCAATTCCATCCAGGTGCGGACAGTATTGGCCTCTTTGCCCACCTGGTACGGATCACCTTTTAACGAGACATTGACCGGGATTGTAAACTGGTCATAGACAATGCCACAAGCTTCGCTGATAATGCCCGGCTGTTTAGTAGTGCGCACAGTCACGTTTTCGTCCGAGAAACCACTCTTGAACGTATATACAATATGGCCGCCCGCTTTCACAAAGCGGTTCAGTCGTTCTAACAGGCTGGTTGGGGCGGCATATAAAGCGGGTACAACCAGCACTTTATACGTTTCCAGATTGGTGCTGGATGGATCCACGAAATCAACACCCACATTCATCTGATACAACGCATCGTACATGGGGCGTAGAATATCATTGTAGTTCTCTCTGGCTCCCCAGCCGAAACTAAACGCGTTGAAACCAGTCAGAGCTTCGTTGCTAAACAGGATGGCTACCTTGTTATTCTTTTTGAGATTCACCAACAATGGGCTTACTTTCTGGAAGTCTTTCCCAATAGTTTTGGCTTCATTGTAGGTGGGGTTGGGTTCGAAATCATGACTCAGCAGCCCTTTCCAATACGTTTCTGCTGAGTTATGAATGGAGTGCCAATGCCAATATTCCAATAAATTAGCCCCTGAAGCCAGGTGGCTAAAAGCCTGCAACCGTAGTTGACCCGGATACGGTACCCACTGTGGAAACCCCTGCGCTTCGGTTTCCAGCACCAGGTAATTTTGGCCCCGGTTCGACGCATCAGCTTTCATAGAGCGGGCTATATCCCCTCCCAACGAAATTTCGGTTCCGGTCAGCTGATCCTGCGTGGGGTGGTAAATGTCGATACCGGCAATATCCAATGATTTAGCAGCCGCAAAATGATCCACATCAGGTTGAATGCCGTAGGAATAGCCTCGCCATTCCAAATCAAAATTCTGGGTAATAAACTGGGCCGGTTTCTTATACTCCCGAACGATAGCAGCTTGCCACGCCAGATAGTCGGTGACCAATTGCCGCTGAAACTTGGAGAACTCAGCCCGGAACCCTGCATTGATAGACCCTACCGTCGACGGGAAATCGTCCCAGTTGTTGATGCGGTTGCTCCAATAGTCCAGTCCAAACGCTTTGTTTACCGCATCGGTCGTCTTGAACTTGGTTTTCATGTACTGTACAAACTGCTTTTGTACAGCTGGTCCGACCGTATTGTAGTGTTTCGTCTCGTTGTCGACCTGGTAGCCAATAATAGCGGGATGGGCTTTCACATGGTCCATGATTTTCCGAATAACCCGCTCGGCGTGAAGCCGAAAATGGGGGTTCGAAATATCCATGTTCTGCCGGACACCGTATTGATTTTGCCCTTGTGGGGTCATAGCCAGCACATCGGGATATTTGCGGGCCAACCAAGTCGGAACAGCATAGGTGGGCGTACCGATGATAACCTTGATACCCGCCTTGTGCATGGCGTTGAGTACCCGGTCGATATGCTTAAAATCAAACTGCCCGTCCTGCGGTTCCACCGTACTCCAGGTTGACTCGGCGATTCTGACAACGTTGATACCGGCTTCACGCATCATCTGGATGTCCTTATCCAGCCGGTCATAGGGCATGTACTCGTCGTAATAAGCAACGCCAAAAAGTAACTCGTCTATTTTGGGCTTTTGGGCCCGAAGAGTTTGAGGGAATGCGAAAAGCGCAAAAACAAAAGTTAAGAGTACGGCTTTCATCTTATCGTAAAAAGGTGGGCAAGTATACCATTTTTACGCACCTTATCCCCTACCCCATCAAAAACACAGTCATTGTTTTGGGGCCGTGAGCACCCAGCACCAGCGACTGTTCAATGTCGGCAGTTTTGGAAGGACCAGCAATAAACAATCCGAACCCGTATTCATCGGCACCAATTCGGGTGTAGGCTTCGTGCATATTCGCCATAATGTCGGAGGCCGACAGTACTACACCCAAATGCTGGCAAATAAAAGGGGCTGCACGGTGCATCATTAGTGGATCAGTGAGCCAGACAGCTGCGTTTTCGGCCACCCCGAAATGGGCAATCAGTACGGCAAACTCAACATCAGCCAGTTCGTGGGGGCCAACTTCGTGCCAGTGAACTTCGCCCACATCAGCCAGTTCGGGAAGCGTGGTAATTACCCGCTGGGGAGCGTAGTTCAGGCGCACATACTCTATTATATCGTCGAAATTGCGGACAGGGATCACCTGTCCGCCAATGTTACTGAGTGTTTCGGTAAAGCGTTCGACCTTCCGATCCGCGAACGTGGTGCTTTCGGGAATGGCAGGAATTGCAGAAGCCGTGGGTTTGTTTTGCCGAACGGCCTGAAGAATTTTTTCGCGGCTACTGACCATGTTTATTTTCTGTTTTCAGCGTACCAATCCCGGAACGATTGTTCAGGGGGAGTGGGCATTTCGCGGTGTTTGTACCAGGGATTCATGCTGTTGCTAACAATGCCAGGAAACCATTTCATCATGGTTCGCCCAACACCACCGGCGACTTCAAAAAACCGCCGATTTGACAGCACGGTGTTCATTGCCTGCATGCTGGCGGCTTTTGCCGAGGTTACGTAGCCTTCTTTGACCAATACCTGCCGCCATTTGTAAAGCTGCTGGTGAATGTCAATCTTGACCGGGCACACGTTGCTGCACGAACCGCATAAGGTGCTGGCAAACGGCAGATCGGCATACTTCTTCATATCCAGATTAGGAGCCAGTATTGACCCAATCGGCCCGCTAATTGCATTGTGGTAGCTATGCCCTCCGCTCCGCCGATACACGGGGCAGGTGTTCATACAGGCCGCACACCGGATGCATTTCAGCGAATTTCGAAAGTCTGGGCGACCCAATTGTACCGTGCGGCCATTATCTACAATGACAAGGTGCATTGTCTGGCCGGTACGGGGTTTCTTGAAATGGCTCGTGTACGTGGTGCTGGGTTGACCCGTTGCCGAACGAGCCAGTAGCCGTAGAAAAACGCCGAGGTGTTCCCGCTTCGGAATAATCTTTTCCATACCCATGCAGGCGATGTGTACATCGGCAAGATGCGCGCCCATATCGGCATTCCCTTCGTTGGTGCAAACCACAAACTCCCCCGTTTCGGCAACGGCGAAGTTAACACCTGTGAGTGCAACCCGACGGGTCAGAAATCGTTCGCGAAGGTCGGCGCGGGCCAGTCCGGTCAGGATCTGGGGATCGCTTAGGCCGGCTTCGGTACCCATATGGTAATGGAAAATTTCGCCGATTTCCTCCTTCTTTTTGTGAATGCAGGGCATCACAATATGGCTGGGTGGTTCACCCGCTAGCTGCACAACGCGTTCGCCTAGGTCGGTGTCGATCACCTCGATGCCATTTTCACCCAGAAATTCGTTGAGGTGGCACTCTTCGGTCAGCATCGACTTACTTTTGACCATCTGGGTAACACCCTGTTCAACTAATATCTGATGCACAATCTTGTTGTGTTCAGCAGCATCGGCGGCCCAATGCACCGTTATTCCGTTGCGTTGAGCATTGGCTTCAAACTCTACCAGATATTCGTCCAGATTACCCAGAACGTTATGTTTTATCTGTGACGCTGCCTCGCGCAGTGCTTCCCATTCGGGCAACGTATTAGCCGCCCGGTCGCGCTTCTGGCGGATAAACCAGAGCGTCTGATCGTGCCAGTCAACACGCTCTTCATCGCGGTTAAAAACGTCGGCCCGTTCAGCGTGATCAAGAGTAGTCATTTGGTCATTGGTCATTTGCTTCGCTGTTATTAGTCATTAGCTTCGCTGTCATTAGATGTACCCATGACCAATGATAGCGAAGCGAATGACAACTCAATGACTATTTAAAATTTCAGCAATGTGAATCACTTTCGTCTGACTTTTTTGCCGCCGTAGAATGCCTTCCAGATGCATCAGGCACGACATATCGGCCGCTGTAATATATTCGGCTCCGTGACGGAGATGGTCAGCCACCCGGTCTTTACCCATTTTGGATGATACCGCTTCTTCCATCACACAAAAAGTGCCTCCAAAACCACAACATTCGTCGGGTCGGTCGAGATCAACCAGGCTCAACCCGTTAACCATGTTGAGCAGGCGAACAGGTTTTGAATATGGCTTGGCAACCAGTTCACTCATCTGCGACAGGTGCAAACCGCGTTGCCCGTGGCAACTTTGGTGCAGCCCTACTTTATGGGGGAAACGCGCTGTTATACTGGAAATGTTTACGACATCGGTCAGAAACTCAGTCAGTTCGTAAATGCGTTTTCGTACGGCTACAGCCTCCGAATCGTTAGTTTTAGTGTGTAAATGCTCTTTCAGATGAAGTGTGCAACTCCCTGATGGACACACAATATAATCGACCTCTCCAAACTGCTCCACAAACCGCTCGTTGAGCGTGCTGGTTAGGTGCTCAAACCCCGAATTAGCCATTGGCTGGCCACAACAGGTTTGCCCTTTGGGGAAAACCACTTTTATAGGCTCGCCATTAATACGCTGTTTTTCAAGAAGTTCGAGCGTAGCAATAGCTACCTTCGGGTAAAACTGATCAACGTAGCAAGGGATGAATAACCCAACGGTCATAACAGGTAGTGAGTAATTTGCAATGGAGTAACTTTATAGAGAGGATAAGACCCCTAAATCTTACTCAAAGCAAGTACGAAAACGGGGGGTGGCTTTCCCTGTCTGTCCTACATATAAAAAGCACCGGTACGCCGGAGTGTGAGTTTCACAGAGCTTTTAATTTCCCTTCGTGACACTCCCGCTCTGGCGTACCGGTGCTTTCACTGCGCAACGCTGTGACTACTATTAAATATCTAGCTTCTGCACATTCGCATAGCTGATAGCAATTGCTTCGAGCGGAGGCCGCTGACACACGTCCTGCTCTACAAATGAATGGACCAAGCCAGCCGTTTTTTTAGCAGCCAGAATACGGGCAAAGTCGATACTGCCTGTTCCAACTTCGGCAAACTCCCGTTTCTCCGTCTTGGCAATGTCTTTTAAGTGCCATAGCGGGAAACGACCGGGGCTTTGTTTAAAGATTTCCACAGGATCTTTTCCTGCAAAAACAGTCCAGTACAAATCTAATTCCATCTTAACCAGTTTCGAGTCTGTGCTTTTCAGCAACAAATCGTAGGGCAGTTGTCCATCGACTGTCTTAAACTCAAAATCGTGGTTGTGGTACGCAAACTGAATTCCATGCGCTTTGCAAGCTTCGGCCGATTTATTGAACAGGTCGGCATGGCGTTTGTAATCGTCGATGGTTTTGCGCTCCTCGGGAAACAAAAACGCGCAAATCATGTATTTCTGCCCCAGTTCGGCGGCATCATCAATAGCCCGGCTCCAGTCATTGGTGAGCGTGCCTTTTGCCTTGGGCATGGTATTACCTGTGGTGTAATGACCACTTGGAGCCGTTAGTCCGTGACTTTTGAGCAGGGCAGCGTACTCTTTGGGTGTTTTACCAAAGAACTTACCATCGGCATAGCCAAAGTTCTCCACTTTTTTATAGCCGATCTGGGCTACTTTAGCAATCACTCCATCTACATCCTTGGCAATTTCATTCCGAAGGGTATAGAGTTGAAGACCAGCAGCTTTGGGTTTAGCAGCAAGTGCATCGAGTTTCGACAGAAAAGGGGCTGTTAGGGCAAGGGCACCGGCTTTCAGTACAGTACGGCGAGTGATTTGGGTCATTTGTTTATGGTCGTTAAATTGTCATCTGCCTTTGGCATCATTAGCAGTCATTTGATTGCACTGTGGCCATTAGGTTTAAAGCCACAAAAAAAGTCAATCATTGCCAGAACGAATCATGACAATGAATGACTATTAATGACAACTAACTGAGATTTCTACTGTCTTGGTCGACCACCGCCACCACCGCCTGCTGCTGGTGTAGCTGCTGGCGCTGCCTGCTGCTGATCGTTACCGCCACCGCCATCGCCTTTAACGTCGTCGTTGCTAACTGATTTCTTCCGTCGACGGTTTGGCTGCTCAAACGTCATTTTACCAATCTTATACGAGAACGTCAAACGCACCCCACGATTGAACATTTGATTCGTACTGTTTTGCGTGAACGTAGGGGTATTAACCATAGTACGTATCTTCATCGAGTTAGCCAGGAAGTTCTCAGCGGCTAAACCAAGGCTACCTTTCTTATTTACGAAGTCTTTTTTCACGCCCAGGCTGTACATGTAAAAACTGCCTGATGTTCCCTGAAGCGTAACCTGGTTGCCCCGAATAAAGCTAAAGCCCTGCACACCCCATCCGTTTTTAAGCTGCACATTGGTGAACAAACGACCCGAAACAACTACGCCAGAATTGCTCTGTTTCAGGGTGGGGTCCATCAGGGTACTACTACGGTTGTTTGTCAGATACACATAGTAAGCATCGATACCACCGCCGAGCTGCCATTTCTGGAACAGCGTAGCATTACCAAACAGGTTGATACCTGTTGCCTGCTCCTGCCCGATGTTGTCGTAGGTTGTTGTGATAACACCCAGATCGTTCGAGGTACGGATGCTCTGAATCGAATTGTTTGTCTGGCGACCAAATACCGTCAGGTTTACATACAGCGTTTTTACATACGTGCTGAAACTTGCCTCCACGTTATTGCTTAACTCGGGCGAGAGGTACGGATTACCAACGGTGATGTTCTGCGGGTTAGCTGCATTCACGTTCGGGTTCAGGAACTGAATACCAGGCCGCTGCAATCGACGGTTGAAAGACAGTTTGACCATTTTTCCCCCGCTCAGACTTTTCGAGAGGTTGATGCTGGGCACAAAGTTACCGTAATCAGGAATGTTGATGCCCGAACTGGGTTGCTCGGTGCGGAACTTGGCATCAATCATCGTGTACTCATACCGTCCACCCGCTTTGATCGTGACTTTGCTTTTCGACTGGTAGGTATAGGACAGGTAGGAACCCATCACGTTCTGATTGTAGTCGAGGCCGTTGGCAGGTTGCTGAATGTTATCGATATAACTACCATTTAGCAGGGTCAGATAGCGGTAATCACTTTGTACCTGCCGGAAAATGCCTTTTCCACCGAACTCGATCTGCTGGTTCTTGCCAACCGGCGACTGATAATCAATCTGAATGGTGCTTTCCTGATTGTAGCTATCGTTGTCGTTACGCGTTCCGCCGATAACGCTACTGCGGGTATCGTTGAGTAAATCAGAGACGTAATTGTTTGTACGATTGTTGCGGCTAAACTGAGTCAGAATGCTGATTTCCTGCTGTGGTTTTTTGAGTGTCCGGGTATAGTCCACGTTCACATCCACCGTTCCCGACAGGTCTTTCACGTCTACACTGCGGTATGACAGCGAAGGTGTGGTCAAGCTACCGCCCGAAATCCGGGTAAACAGTTCCTGGCTATTCAGTTGGTTTCTGGCGCCGTAACGAACACCCGCCGTAATTACGTTTTTCGAGTCGATGTCGTAATCCCAACCCAAATTATACGATCCGTTCAGGCTGCTGTTTTTGGTGTCGGCCTGTTGCATGGTTAGCAAAGTACCGCGCGTCTGCTCATTCACAAACTGGCCTTTGACGTTGTACTGTGCCCGGCCATGACCAGACAGCGAGAAACCCATTTTTCCCGTGCGGTAATTACCATTCAGGCCCAACATGCTACCCCGGTTGCCCAAGCCACCATCAACGCCAAGTGTAGCTCCGCGCAGGGTGTTTTTCTTGGTCACAATATTGATAATACCCGCTGAACCTTCGGCATCATATTTAGCCGATGGCGAGGTAATGACCTCCACCGTTTTAATCATATCGGCCGGAATCTGCTTCAGCGCATCAGCCACGCTACCCGCCACAATAGTCGACGGTTTGTTGTTGATCAATACCCGAACGTTGCTGCTTCCCCGCAACGACAGATTGCCGTCTAAGTCAACTGAGAGCATTGGTACCCGACGCATCACATCGGCAGCATCGCCCCCTTTGCTGGTCACATCTTTTTCGGCATTGTAAACCAGCCGATCCACTTTCTCTTCCACAACAGCCCGCTGCCCGGTCACTTCTACTTCGGAGAGCGTGCGCACATCGGGCGACAGTTTTACCAGACCAATTTGAATATCAGCGTTTTTATCGATGTGAATATCCTTGATCGTTTTGTTCTGAAAGCCCAAAAAAGTGGCCTGGATGCTATAATCACCGGGAGCAATTTTACTCAGCGTAAAACGACCTTTATCGTCGGCGGTGGTTCCGTCAACGGGTTTACCCGTTTTCTGATTGATAAGGGCTACTGTTGCATATTCAACAGGCTTGCTGCTGGTAGAGTCGAGTAGAAGACCGCTGATTTTACCGTTGCCTTTGGGAATAGGTTGTGCCTGCTCCATTGGGTTACCGGGCATTCTCGAATCAGTATTGGAGCGTGTCCGGCGTTCGCCGTCCATTCCTCCTCCGCCACCGCCGGGGCGACCAAAACCACCACCCCCTCCGCCGGGAAACTGGGCAAGCGCAATAGATGAAGATACTGTCAGGAAGGTGAATAGTAGTAGTACGTTTGTTTTCATAGTATTCTGTATAGTGAATGCTACAAAACAACAACCGTACTGTTTCTTAAAAAAGTCCAATAGACAGCCCCCCACCGACTATCGTCAGAATGCCGGTTTTCACCGATGAATGTGCGAAATAGTATCTTGTTTTATATATTCATTCTCCCAACTAGACTAAGCGACAAAAATGGGCTGCTTATCGATTCATTTGCAGAAGCCATCTATACCCAGCTTGATTCTAGTTGAATAGGCTGTATGTTTATTATTCCTTAGTACGTTTCCTCATTTAAACCTCCTCATGAAGTACCTTATTGTCAGTGGTCTACTGGCTTTGTCTGCATCTGTTCAAGCACAACGCCTGTTAGCCGATCAAGTAACTACAAAACCAAAATCTACCTCACCGACTGCTAGCTCGCCAACTGTGGTGCGACTCTATCCGGGGGCAGCTCCCGGATCAGAAGATTGGAAACAAAAAGAAGCCGAGAATACTAGTAATATGTGGCAAACTCGTATCGTATATAACGTTACCGACCCCACACTGACGATTTTCAAACCGACCGTTGCGTCTAATGGAACCTCGGTTGTAATTTGTCCTGGCGGTGGATTTCACGCCCTGTCAATCGATAGCGAGGGTTATGAAGTAGCCCGTTGGCTGGCGGCCAAAGGGGTCACCTGTTTTGTTCTTAAGTACCGATTAGTAGCCAGCAAAACGACTGACCCGACCGCCGAACTGACGGCAAAAAATAGCCAGCAAATGGAAACCGAGGTAACCCCGATCATAAAACTAGCGATGGCCGATGGGCTGGCAGCAGTTGGCTACGTTCGGCAACACGCAGCTGACTATGGTCTGAACCCAAAACGAATTGGCATCATCGGTTTTTCGGCGGGTGGTACGGTGGCCGCATCGGTAATGTACAATTACACACCCCAGACTCGCCCCGATTTTGGTGGCCCTATTTATTTGCAGTACGAGTGGGTCATCAAAAAGGACGTTCCTGCTGATGCACCACCAGCGTTTATTCTGGCCGCTACCGACGATCAGTTGGGCTTGGCTCCGCATAGCGTTCAATTATATACTGACTGGACCAAAGCCAAAAAACCAGCCGAACTGCATCTGTATGCAAACGGAGGTCACGGTTTCGGAATGCGTAAAAACAATCTTCCTTCCGACCATTGGATCGAGCTTTTCGGTACATGGCTGGAAAAAACAGTGAACAGTGAGCAGCGAACTGCTATCAGTAAGTAGTTCTCTTGCTCGTTATTAACTGTTCACTGTTCGTTGTTCACTGATAACTGAGAACTCATGTCTGTTAAAACCATCCGTACGTATGTTCCGGTACTAATCCATATTTTGGGTTGGGGGTTATTGCTATTCACATTTCTGCTGTATCAGCCCCTTAGTTCGGGGGTAGACCTGCCCAATTTATTTTGGGTGAAACAAGGGCTTTTATGTGCATTATTGATCGCAGCATTCTACCTGAATTCGGAAGTGATGGCTCCGCAGTTACTCTTCCGCGACAGGATCGGAGTTTACATGGGTGCCCTGGTAGCAGTGGTCGCCGGAATCTTGCTCTTTATCTGGGCGTTTGAGTCCTACTTTGAATTACACGTGCTGATTCATCGGGCCTACAATCCCGACGGTGGCGGAAAGCCCCCGCGGCCCGGTCGCTGGTTTCAGGGAACGTTATTATCAACGCTATTTATCCTGGGCATCAGTACCAGTATCACAGCCGTGCGCACCTGGCAACGGGATGCTCAGTTACGGCAGGATCTGGAACAGGCTAAAGTCAGTTCAGAATTGCTGTTTTTGAAAGCGCAGATCAATCCGCATTTCTTTTTCAATACGCTTAACAACATTTACGCCCTCACCCTGCTCGATGTCGTGAAAGCCCGCGAAGCGCTGCACCGGCTCTCCCGTATGATGCGCTATGTGCTATATGAAAACCCGAATGGAACGGGACAACTAAGCCAGGAAATCGCTTTTGTACAGGATTATATTGAGCTGATGCAACTCCGCCTGACCGACAAAGTAAAGGTTCTGTTTGTTCAGCCTACGCCACTGCACGATGCCCAGATTGCCACCATGCTTTTGTTGCCTTTTGTAGAAAATGCCTTCAAACATGGTGTCAGCGCGCTGCTGCCTAGTCGTATCGAAATTGATATTACCCAAACCGGTAAGCGACTACGGATGCAGGTTCGAAATACAGTTTTCCCGGAGAAATCCACTTCGCTCGAAGTAAGCAGTGGGATTGGTTTAACCAATACCCGCCGTCGACTCGACCTGCTCTACCCCGGTCAGTATCAACTCAGCGCCGTTCATGACACTGACCGCCAGGAATATGTTGTAGATTTGGGTCTAACACTACAGTAAACAGTTATGACCCTTTCCTGCCTTGCTGTCGACGATGAACCATTGGCCCTTGGGCTGGTCTGTGCGTTTATTGAACAAACGCCTTTCCTGCGTCTGGCCGGACGCTACAGCAACGCTATCGAAGCCCTTCGGGGATTGCATGAGCAACCCGTTGATGTGTTGTTTTTAGATATTCAGATGCCCGATCTGACGGGTCTCGAACTGGCCCGCGTTCTCGACGCAGGTAACAATGGCCGCTCTGCCCCGCGTGTTATTTTCACAACAGCCTACAACCAGTATGCGCTGGAAGGATACCGGGTCGATGCGCTCGATTACCTGCTGAAGCCCTTTAATTACGAGGAGTTTTTACGAGCAGCCTTGAAGGCACAGGCTTACTACGAGTTAGTTCGTCGCCCAACGGAACTGCTGCCCGAACAACCTACGACGCCCGTTCCCGCCCCCTTGTCGGAGCCCGAAAAAGAGTACTTATTCCTGAAGGTCGAATACCAGTTAGTGCGTGTTGCGTTCGATGATATTCTGTATATAGAAGGGCTAAAAGACTACATCAAAGTTCATCTTAGAAGTATGCCAACCAAACCCGTTTTGTCCCTCACGAGTTTGAAAGCGCTGGAAGAGAAACTCCCCCCGCAGCGATTTATGCGGATACACCGGTCGTTTATCGTGTCGTTGGATCAGATAACCGCTATCACCCGAAATAGCATCCAGATTGGTACGACACAGATTCCGGTTAGCGATCAATACAAAGAACCCTTCAACCAGTTTCTGGCTAAATGGATCTGAACATAAAGTAACATTCCAATCATGACCGATAATCAAACCCTGATTCGAGACATCGCCAAGATGATCGACCATTCCCTGCTCCACCCCACCATGACTGACGCGGAACTGCGCGATGGGTGTGAAGTGGCTAAAAAATACAATGTAGCGTCGGTATGTATAAAACCATACGCCGTGCCAATGGCCGTTGAACTCCTGGCTGGCACCGATGTGCTGGTGGGTACCGTCATTGGCTTTCCGGCGGGTAACAGCACTACTACGATCAAAGTAGCCGAAACCATCCAGGCGTGTAAAGATGGCGCTACAGAAATTGACATGGTCATCAACATTGGCAAAGCGCTTGGCGAAGACTGGACCTACGTAACCAACGAAATTCGGGTCATCCACGAAGCCTGTAAACTGCACGGAGCTATTCTGAAAGTGATTTTTGAGAATGATTTTATGCCAGAGGATAGGTATATTATCAAGCTCTGCCAGATATGCACGGAGGTGGGTGCCGAGTTTGTAAAAACCTCTACAGGTTATGGGTTTGTGAAGGGCAGCGATGGCAAATACAGCTATGAAGGGGCTACACTTCCGCACCTCCGCTTAATGCTCGACCACGTAGGGACAGGGCCAACTGGAGGTGCGGTGCAGGTAAAAGCGGCCGGGGGCATTCGTACACTCGACGGTCTGCTGGCCGTAAAAGAAATGGGCGTAACCCGCTTAGGAGCCAGTGCAACAGCTGCGATTATGGAAGACGCGTATCGGCGATTTGGCGAAGGGTCGCCCGATGGTGTAGGTACCAGCCCTCCTCAGACCAGTATTGAAGAAGGGAAAGGCTACTAACGAATCAATTGACTTTATTCATATTCATGGATGGGATAAACGATAGGATAAACGGGAAAACCAGCTAGAATGCGTTTGTAAGACGTATATTTGGGCAAGTAGCGCTATAGTCTACGGTTTTTTGCGTTATGACCGGTCATCTATTCGATAATTCTGCCCAACTGCCAACCGCCAACGACTCTACACAATCTCCCCTATTTTCACCACAGGGCGAGTTAGGAAACACCGTTGAACAATCGCTTCGTGCAAGTGAAGCCCGATTTCGTGCCGCTATCGAAGCTGTTCAGGGCATACTTTGGACCAACAATTCGACGGGTGAAATGGAAGGCGACCAGCCAGGATGGACTTCCCTCACTGGTCAGACCTACGAAGAATATCAGGGATATGGCTGGGCGAATGCCGTTCATCCCGATGATGCGCAACCCACCATCGATGCCTGGAATGAAGCTGTTCGGGAACAGAAAACATTTGTTTTTGAACATCGGGTACGGCTCAAAAACGGCCACTATGACCTTTTCTCCGTTCGGGCAGTACCTGTTCTGAATGACAATGGTACCATTCGCGAATGGGTTGGCGTACATACCAATATTACTGATAGTCGCAAGGCTGAACTGGCCCTACGCGATAGCGAAGCCGAACTGGCCTTTGCTATTGATGCGACCGAACTGGGTATCTGGGATCTTAACCCGCAAACGAATTGCTTTAAAGGAAATGCCCGGTTGAAAGACTGGTTCGGGTTAGACGCCGATGACGAAATTGAGCTACCACTAGCTCTTTCCATTATTGCTGATCAGGATCGACAGCGGGTTACAGAATCCATTTGGAAAGCACTCCAGTATGAATCTGGCGGAAAATACGACGTTGAATACACAATTATTAACCCGAAAACCGGCCAGGAAAGGGTGGTACGGGCAAAGGGTAAAGTGCAGTTTGACGCCGAACAAGTGGCTAGTCGGTTCAACGGTACGCTCCAGGACATCACCGAGCAGGCTTTTGCCCGGCGTAAGATTGAAGAAAGCCAGCAGCAACTCCTGGTCTTTTTTGAGCAATCGCCGGTCGCTGTGGCGATTATCAGTGAAGATAATCTGACCTTCCAAATGGCCAACTCCTTTTATGGTCAACTGGTCGGTCGTGACCCGCAAGAGCTCATTAATAAACCGCTGTTAGAAGCCCTTCCCGAATTGCAGGGGCAAGGCTTCGACCAACTACTCTGGCGTGTTATTCAAACGGGTGTTCCGTTCGTGGCGAATGAAGTAGCCGCTGATCTTGTGCGCCAGAATCAACTGGAGACGATCTACGTCGACCTTGCTTACCATCCTCAGCGCGAAGCTGGGTCTGGCCGTATTTCCGGGGTCTTTGTCATAGCGACCGATGTTACCCAGCAAGTCCGCACCCGCCAACGCGTAGAAGCTAGTGAAGCCAAACTTCAGTCGGTCATTGCGGCAGCTCCCGTGGCTATCGGACTCTTTATGAGCCGCGATCTGACTATTGAACTACCCAATCAGGCGTTTATCGACATCGTTGGTAAAGGGCCAGACATTGCAGGCAAGCCGCTCCGGGAGGTCATGCCCGAATTAGTTACGGAGAATCAACCCTTTCTGAAGATTCTGGACGACGTGTACACGTCGGGCAAGATGTTCCAGAGCTTCGGCTCTATGGTCCAGATTGTGCAGAATGGCGTAATGACGAACAATTTCTATAATATTTCGTACACTCCGCTCCTTAACGAAGCGGGGGAAGTTTATGCCATTCTGGATATTGCGGTCGACGTAACTGGTCAGATTCGGGTTCAGGAAGAACTGGCACGACAAACAACTTATCTTCAGACAGCCCTAAGCATTGCCAACCTAGGCACCTTTGCCGTTGATCTGGCTTCCGATACCGGGATTTTTTCCGAAAACGTTCAGCAATGGCTCGACCTCTCTTCGAACCAGGAGTCAATGTCCACCATTTTGAGCCGGATTCACCCCGACGATGTATCGACAGTGAAGCAGGTCATTGGTAACGCGTTGATCTCGGAAGAGCAGGGACGACATGACTTTATCTACCGCATCATCAATCCTGCTGTTGGCGAAATTGACTATATCAGAAGCATGGGCAAAGCCCAATTTGTCGATGGGAAACCTGAGCGAATAATTGGCATTCTGGAAAATGTTACCCCACAAATACGGGCTCGACTCCAGTTAGAAACCAGCGAAGCCAAGTTTCGTAGCCTGATCGAAGAAGCTCCCATAGCGACTTGCCTCTTTGTAGGTCGTGATATGATAATTGAAGTGGCAAACAGCATTATCCTGGATATTTGGGGGAAAGGAAACAGTGTACTTGGCAAGCCACTTGCCGAAGCATTACCAGAATTGAAGGGGCAACCTTTTCTACAAATCCTGGACAACGTTTTCACGACGGGTATCACATATCAGGAGAAAGCTGCCCGCGCCGATCTGGTGGTGGATGGTGTACTGAGAACATATTATTTTGATTATACATACAAACCTCTCCGTAATACAGCTGGCGAAGTGTATGGTATCATGGATATGGCCGTTGACGTAACCCACGAAGTTGTTGCCCGCCAGAAAATGAACCAGGCAGAAATGGCTCTCCGTGGTGCAATCGAACTAGCCCAACTGGTCACCTGGAGCATCGACATTGAAAAGGGTACAATTTCCTATTCGAAACGGTTTATGGATTGGCTTGGCTTTTCAGAAGATACGAAGGATTTGGATGAAGCCTACAGTCCCATACCCGAGGAGCACCGCCAGTCAGTGATCGACGCTTTGGAAGCTACCTGGCAACCTGGTAGTAGCGGCTTTTACGAAGACGAGCACCCGATTATCAACCGAATTACCGGACAGGTTCGTATTATTCACGCGCAGGCTCAGGTTTATTATGATTCGGAAGGAAAACCACTGATGTTGAATGGCACAGCTCAGGATGTTACAGAGCAACGGCATTTACAGCATGAACTTGAGCGGCAGGTTCAGGAAAGAACGGCTCAATTGCAAGCCTCAGTGGGCGATCTGGAACGATCGAACCAGAACCTACAACAGTTTGCCTACGTGGCTTCGCACGATCTTCAGGAGCCACTTCGCAAGATTCAGTCATTCGGCGATCTGCTGAAAACACAATATAGTGACCCCTTGGGCGAGGGAGTCGATTATCTGAATCGGATGCAGTTATCAGCCAACCGGATGTCGGTGCTGATTAAAGATCTGCTCACCTACTCACGAATATCGACCCGGCAGGAAGCCGCTGCCCCGGTGCAACTGAATGATACGATAAAGAGCGTATTGTCGGATCTGGAACTGGCTATTGCTGATGCACATGCCGTTATCGACATTGCTCCCCTCCCAACCGTGCAGGGCGACCGGTCGCAACTGAGACAACTCTTTCAGAACCTGATCAGTAATTCGTTAAAGTTCAGAAAAAAAGACCAGGCTGGAGAAATCGTCATTCCACACATAATCATAGCAGTCAATTCGGTCAATTCGACCGACCTGCCCGCGTCTGTGCGGCCCGCCCGACCCGCTTCGGTTTTCTACCGTATTGATGTTACCGACAATGGTATTGGTTTCGATCAGCGCTACACAGACCGGATTTTCCAGGTTTTTCAGCGGCTACACGGCAAAAATGAATTTGCGGGAACAGGTATCGGACTGGCTATCTGCGAGAAAGTAGCAGCCAATCATGGTGGTGCAATCACAGCCACCAGCCAACCCGGCAAAGGTGCCACATTCAGTATCTATTTACCCATGTAGAGACGCGAGATTTTGCGTTCTACAAAATCTAGTCCCTTATTTTTATGCTAAACCTTGGCTTTGTATCGGCGATTCTGGCCGACTATGATCTCAACAGTGTTCTGAAATTTGCGTCAGACCAACAATTCAAGTGCGTCGAAGTAATGTGCTGGCCATCTGGCAATGCCGACAATCGCCGGTATGCCGGGGTCACGCACATCGATGTAGATAATCTCGACATTGCCCACATAAAAGGACTAACGCAGCAGTACGGCGTGTCGATCTCGGGGCTTGGCTACTATCCCAACCCGCTAGATCCCGATCCTGAAAAGGCCCACTTCTATCGCGAACACATCAAACAAATTATCCGGGCAGCTGCTAAGTTGGGGGTTCCGGTCGTAAACACGTTTATCGGTCGCAACCCGTCGCTCAACATGACCGACAACCTCAAGTTGTTTGCCGAACATTGGCCAGCTATTATAAAGGTTGCTGAAGAAAACAACGTGAAAATCGGCATCGAAAACTGCCCGATGTGGTTCTCCAATGATGAGTGGCCGGGTGGCAAAAACCTGGCAACCACGCCCGCCGTCTGGGACCGGATGTTCGAGATCATCCCTTCGCCCATTCTAGGGCTGAACTACGACCCAAGCCATCTGATCTGGCAAATCATGGACGAAATTCAGCCCATTTACAACTACCGCGACCGGCTCCATCACATTCACCTCAAAGACGTAAAGCTCTACCGAGACAAGCTGAATCGCGTCGGGATCATGGCCAATCCACTCGAATACCATTCACCAAAACTGCCTGGTCTTGGCGACGTGCGTTGGGGAGCTTTCTTTGCTGCCCTCACCGACGTGCGCTACCGGGGGCCAGTGTGCATTGAAGTTGAAGATAAAGCGTTTGAGGGAAGCCCCGAAGATGTACAGACGGCTATCCTGACTGCACGGAATTATCTAAAGCAGTATCTAGTGTTGTAGCATTTCACTCTTTCGCCCTTTCGTTACCTTTGCTTTATGATTGAATTAGGACGAACAAACCGGTTGAAAGCCCTCCGAATGACGAGCGTAGGCATGTTTTTGGGCCATCCGTCGGGCGAGGATGTACTGCTGCCGAACAAATATGTGCCGGAAACGCTTGCGGTTGACGACTTTATCAATGTTTTCGTATATACAGACTCTGAAGATCGCATTGTTGCTACAACGCTTCTACCCCTGATAGAACGCGACGAATTCGGCGTGTTGAAGGTTGTGTCGGTAACGAGCTTCGGTGCCTTTATGGACTGGGGCCTGGAAAAAGACCTGCTCGTACCGCACCGCGAACAGGCTGATCCTATGGAAGTTGGGCGGTCGTACCCGGTGTATGTCTATTACGATAAAACCACTGACCGGCTCGTTGGCTCAACCAGGATCAATAAGTTTTTAGAAGAAGGCGAAATGCCTGATCTGGAAGTAGGCGAAGAAGTAAGTTTACTGGTCTATGAACGTACCGACCTGGGGCACAATGTAGTTGTGAATAACCGGTATCGGGGCCTGATCTATGCCAGCGAGACTTTCCGTGTTCTTCGCCCCGGCGACCAGATTCAAGGGTACGTGAAGCACATCCGCGACGATTTTCGTATCGACATCCGCTTGCAAAAGGCGGGTTATGAAAAAGTAGAACCGAACGCCCAGGCCATTCTCGACAAGCTTGAGAAGTCGGGTGGGTTTCTGCCCCTCACCGATCACAGCGACCCGCAGGTGATCTACCGAACGCTCGAAATGAGCAAAAAAACGTTCAAACAAGCCATTGGTTCGCTCTATCGCGAACGCCGGATCGTGCTTGAAGCGAAGGGCATTCGGCTGGTAAATCCGTAATAAAAAATGGGTAATGAATGTCCTGTATTCATTACCCATTTTTCGGTATCCATTAATCGTTACCTAAACGCTTCTTCCACCGGATCGCCAATACAGGCGCTTGGCTCCAGTATACCGAGCAATGCGCAAATAGTAGGTGCAATGTCGGCGATACGGGTCCGGCGAAGCGTTTGACCGGGTTTGATCCCCCAGCCGTATAACAGGAACGGCACGTGTGTATCGTAAGAGTATGTTGAACCGTGGGTTGTGCCGCGCGAACGCCCTTCGAACCAGCCCGCCTGCAACAATACCTGAAAATCACCACTCCGGTTCGGGTGAACAATATTACGGAACAGGTTAGTCAGGTTTTCGGGCAGTGCCTCATCTCCCAAACGGTGTAGGTTCACCAGATTAATTACTCCCTTCTGTTTTAGCAAAGTCCGTTTGATAACGCTGTACGCATCATCGAGCGAGATTTTCTTTTCTGCCAACAGATCGTGGTTCATGTAGATCTGCTGATTAAAGTACGAAAGTGTCCACTCACCCGGCCCGTAGGCATCAGTGAGGGCTTTTTTCACCGCGTTACCAACCTCCCCGCTCGCTTTCACGTCGGCCGGAATCCGGTATGTTTTGGCAAAGCCCGGAATATCAGCTACGCCGTGGTCAGCAGACAAAAAAGCCGTCCAGGCACCCTTGCCAACGGTTGCATCGAGTTGCGCAAACAGATCGGCCAGCTGCCGATCGAGCCGGAGGTAGTTGTCTTCTGTCTCGATCGCGTGCGTCCCAAATGAGTGACCAATATAGTCGGGCGACGAAAAACTCACACACAGCATATCGGTGATGTTATCCTGACCCAGTTGCTCACCTTTCAGTGCTGCCAGGGCAAACTCTTTTGTCATGGCATCGCCAAACGGACTGGTACGCAACACTTCGAACTTGCTGCTACCAGCCACTGTCACAAACTCGTGCGGGTGAACCGCCTTAGCTTCACCGGGCAGAGAAGCCTCATAGGGCTGATCATCGGTTGAGCTTTCCGTATATTTGTCGAGCGGCAATAAGGTCTCCCACTTCTGTTTTACGAACTGGTCTGGAAGCCGCCGGGCATTGAACTCCTGCACCCACTGCGGCAGATCCTTCCGGTAAAACGTGCTCGTAATCCAGTTACCGTCTTTTGAATCGAACCAATAGGCACCATCAGCAGCGTGACCAGCGGGCAAAATCGACCCTCGATCTTTTAGCGCAATACCAACTACCTTAGCCCGGCCGTCGGTGGCCAGTTTCAGCTGATCGCCAATAGTCGTAGCGAGCATATTCCGGGGCGACATGTGACCTGCTGTTCCCGTTGCGCCTACCGTTTCCACCGTTGTATCTTCAGCACAGTACATTAAACGACCGCGATTACGGTCATAGAACTCATTCCCTACAATACCGTTGAGTGCCGGAGCGGAACCCGTATAGATAGCTGCGTGACCAGGACCCGTGTAAGTGGCCGCGTAATGGTAATGATTATTCCGACAATTGAAGCCTTCATTCATCATTCTTCGGAAGCCTCCATTTGAGAATTTGTCATAGTATCGGTACAGGTAATCGTACCGCATCTGATCGACTACTATACCAACCACCAGTTTGGGCCGATCAGGAAAACTGGGTGTGCGGGGAGCCGCAGCAGCCGGGGTAGTTTTTTTCTCTTTGGCGGCATTGCGGGTTTGGGCTTGAATCGAGAGCGAAACAGAAAACAGAAAAGCAGCCAATATCAGGCGCTGAAGGTTGACTTGTTGCATAGTGGTTAGAAATTCAGCCCAAATGTACGAACAAAATACAGCCTGAATTTTTTCTTACCTTTATCAAATAAAACAGTTCAGCACATGCAAGCCTACACCGCCGAACGCCTGTACACCATCGAGGAATATTTAGTGATGGAAGATGGGTCCGAGATCAAACACGAATATATGGATGGCCGGATCATTGCGATGGCCGGTGGAACGCTCGAACATAGCTCGATCGGAGGGAACGTTTATGCCTTGTTATGGAATGCACTCCGCAAAAAGCCCTGCAAGCCTTATAATAGTGATACCGCTATTGCGGTTTCGCACGGCAAATACACCTACCCTGATGTTAGTGTTGTGTGTGGTAAAACGGAAGTATATCCGGTTAACCCTCGCGCTCCTAAGAATCCAATTCTGCTGGTCGAGGTGGTGTCCGATTCAACAGGTAATTACGATCGGGGAGAGAAATTCGCGCTGTATCGTCAGATTCCGAGCTTTCAGGAGTATGTGCTGATTGAGCAGGAAAAGCCGCAGGTAGCCGTTTATTTAAAGCTTGAAGAAAACGTTTGGCGTATGACCACATACGTGGGATTAGACAAAACCGTACGTTTCGATTCGATTGATATCGAATTACCCATGAGCGAGATTTATCTGGATGTGGAACTTGGCGAAAAGGCGAAAGAGTAAAAGAGCTGCTGGGACATAGGTTGATAGCGAGAAGCCGTTCTTTCACTCTTTTACTACTTGCTCCGCTCAATCGTATATTGTACTAATTGCTCCAGCGATGTTCGATAGGTCGATTCAGGGAAAGTGTGCAGAATAGCCTGGGCTTCGTTCACAAACCGCTGCATGGCTTCGGTTGCGTATTCGATACCGCCCGAATTCTTCACAAAGGCAATCACTTCATTTACTTTTTTGGGATCGTTACTATTGTTCTTGACAATGTTGATCACCCGCCGTTTATCCCAATAATCGGCCCGACGAAGCGCGTAAATGAGCGGCAGCGTCATTTTCTTTTCCTTGATGTCGATCCCCAACGGTTTACCGACCTCGGCCGTGCCATAGTCGAAAAGGTCGTCTTTGATCTGGAAGGCAATGCCCACTTTCTCGCCGAAAAGCCGCGCTTTTTCCACTACCTCGCTGGCAGCGCCGACAGATCGGGTACCAACAGCGCAACAGGCTGCAATTAATGACGCTGTTTTCTGGCGGATGATTTCGTAGTACACATCTTCGTTTATATCGAGTCGGCGGGCCTTTTCAATCTGTAATAACTCACCTTCACTAATTTCCCGCACGGCTCGCGACACCAACTGAAGCAGGTCAAAATCGCCATTATCGACCGACAGCAGCAGTCCCCGCGAGAGCAGGTAATCACCCACCAAAACGGCTACTTTATTTTTCCAGAGCGCATTGATCGAGAAAAAGCCACGTCGGTAGTTGGAGTCGTCCACTACATCGTCGTGAACGAGGGTTGCTGTATGCAAAAGTTCAATTAGCGCAGCGCCCCGGTATGTTGCCTCGGCGATAGTACCACTCACACCGGCCGACAGAAACACGAACATGGGTCGGAGTTGCTTACCCTTGCGCTTGACAATGTAGTTCATGATCTGATCAAGCAGCATGACGTCGCTCTTCATCAAGTCTCGGAACTTGCGTTCAAACAACTGCATTTCGTTGGCAATCGGAGCTTGAATAGCGTCAACGGATAGGGGCATCGTCTCAGGGAACAGTAACAGTGGTAGCAAACAGAATTTGATATTGAGTTGCTCACCGATTTTTTGGCAATATTACGGCGGTATAAATGGATAATGAATAATAGACCCTGAATTATGATCGACAATCCAAACCCACCTGGGCCCAAACGGGCTGATATGCATCCCGATGCTCGTGTTCATAAAGCGCTTGTACTGGGCGGTGGTTCCCTCAAAGGCGCTTTTCAGGCAGGGGCAGTGTTAGCCATTTTTGAATCTGGTTTTGAACCTGATACATTGTACGGCATTTCAGCAGGCAGTCTAAATGCAACGTTTCTGGCTAACGAAACAGCTCGCCAGGAAGCTGAAACCGGGCATATCGACTGGGTTAAAGCGGGGCGGGCCTTGATGGAGTTCTGGGTTCTGAATATTACCCAACCTACAGACGTAGCTGTTGAACGCTCTCGGTTTCGTACCGGCTACGACACTATTATGAGCCGTTTCGACGGTTTCTTAGATAATTCTCCCATCAAAAACCTGATCCGACAAACCGTAAATCTGGATCGGCTCCGGGCGGGTTCAATACGGGTGAAGGTTGGTGCTGTTGATATCCTCAACGGCGATATGGTGTACGCCGACGCCCAGGACGAAAACTTTCTGGATTACGTATTCGCCAGTAGCGCCTTACCTTTTTTGATGCCTGCCGTGCAAATTGGGGGCGACCATCGTAAAGCATTTATGGACGGGGGTCTCCGCGAGGTAGCGCCTTTACGGGTGGCTATCGAAGATGGGGCAACCAAGCTCATGTGCGTGGCCTGTCATGCTAAACGCATTGTCGGTGAACCCATTAATTACCGGGGATTGCTCACGTTAATTGAACGAGTTAAAGACATCACCGTTAATCAGCTGGTCAACAATGACATTGCCTGGGCCGAGCGATACGTTGAAAAGGAAAAATTTCGTGGTCACGACATTAGTCTGACCCTGGTGCGCCCCACCGATCCACTTCATCTTGATCTGCAACAATTCACGTCTGAAGACATTGGCAAATTAGTAGTGCAGGGGTACAAGACAGCTTCTGAGGTGTTACGAGCTTAAATAGTATTATAGCACTCTGTAAACATAAAACCCCGGCCACTTCTGGCCGGGGTTTTATTATCTCTGTGCAGTTCAGAACAGCTTAGTTGAAGATGTAACGGATACCAACTTGTGCTTGCCATACAGCGTTTACAGACCGGTTAGGCGTGAAGGAGTCTCTCAGCAAAATAGTGCTGGTAGTTGTACCTTCTGTAATCTGCTGCGTTGCAATACGGTACGAAGGTACACCTGTTGCACTTACGCTAGCCAGTGCGAGCGGGTTGAACGTGGTAGCTACGTTGCCAACACCAGAGCTGGTTTTGATCAGGTTGCCAATGTTCAGAATGTCACCACGCAATTGGATTGTGTTTTTCTTTCCTTTAGAACCTACGGCTACGTAGAACTCTTGAATTACAGTGAAGTCAACACGAGTCAACCAAGGGAACTGGCCGCCGTTCCGCTCAGCATACTGACCACGACGAGTTTTCAGGTAACTGTTTCCTTCGATGAAGGCATCGAACGCTGTAGCTTGTTGAGCGGCTGTATAGGTTACTGAAGAAGCACCTGTACCAACAACAAGTGGCGAGAACGTCAGCTCTGATGCGCTTTTTGGTACATAAATCAGGTCGTTTGCTGTTTGACCGTCACCATTCAAGTCTTGGTTGAGCGTGTACGAAATTTTACCACCGCTGGCTGAGACAACACCAAGTGTGAACGTGGTAGAGCCACCAATCCGGCTGCCATAATTCAGACGATAGTTCAATAAGCCAACAATGCGGTGACGGAGGTCATTGTCAGAATACGCCAATGGTAAGTAGTTCTGGCCAACTGTTGTTGGTACGTTAGCCTGTACTGTACTGCCTACAAAGGCAACATCTCTAGCTTGTCCGTAGGTGTATGACACAAATCCACCGAAGCCACGCGTCGCTGGTTTCTCTAACTTAACTACAGCTACGTATGAATTACCCTGGTTTGTGTTTTTCAACACAAACGCGTTGCCAATCTGTGGATTGTAGTAACGAGCCGCATTGATTGCAGCAGTACCTGTTACACCTGAAGCAGGAAAGCGTGAGCGAGTATCAGGGCCTGACAGCGTACTAACTGGCGCCTTTAGGTTGGCATCAATGTAGCGTAGTGCATTCAGGGTCTTGTTGTAGATAAACTCAACCGTACCAATCAAGCCAAATGGCAATTTCTGGTCAATGGCGATGTTCGTTTTCCAGATTTGTGGGTACTTTAAGTTCTGGTCTGATGCGTTGATCGCATACCCTGTCAAGCTAGCAGGGCTAGTTGCTGGAGGCAAAATACCAGCAGGTAATTTACTTGGGTCTGTAACAAATGGAACCCGCGTGTTGGTTAAGTTGAATACAGCCGTATTAATCCCGTTATTACCCAACTGATTCGAAATTAACACCTCAGGAATACGCGATACAAAGAAACCGCTACCACCACGAATCTGCGTAGACTTGTCTCCTTTCACGTCCCAGTTAAAACCAAGACGGGGTGAAATCAAAAGACTAGCCTTCGGAAATGAACCTGTTGTAATTTTGTAGTCTGCGTTATTTTCATCTTTCCAGGTTAAGCCTGCAACGAGCGGATTGTTGAAACTAGCAGCGTTCGAGTTGTCATAAGCAAAGATGTCGCCACGCAGACCCAATGTCAGTTTGAAGTTCGGGTTAACCTGAAATTCATCCTGAATGTAAGCGCTATACAGATTACGATCCAAGCGCTGCAGTGGTTCTGCACCACCATCAACTAACGAGTAACGTAGGTTATACCGGTTTACTACTACTGGTGATGTTGTGCTGTTTGGATTGCTGATCGACGCTAAAGCAGCCGCTTTGAAATCAGCAATCGAGTTGTACACATAAACACCGTTCGATGATGGGAAGAATACGTTGTTCGACGTAAAGTGTTCATAAACGGCACCAAATGTCAACGTGTGCTTTCCAGCGAAGTAGCTGAAGTTATCCGTGATGTTGAAAGTTGAATAATTCAGCTTGTTGTTTGGCGTAAACGGATCGAAACCAATTGACGTGTAGGTACTTCCATCTTTCAAGATGTCGATCGTTGGAAAAACACTTGTTTTATATGTCCGGTCTTCGTTCTGCTTATTGTAAGTAACGATAAGGTCATTCGCCATTTTGCCGCCTAAGTTGGAGGTTAATTCAGCCGCAATAGACCGGGTGTTATCAGCAATGATATAACCTGTGTTCTCAGGAGAAATAGCCAGGTTACTGTTGGTACGGTTACCGTTACCAGCCGTGTTACTACTGTTACTATCACTGATCCGCTGACCTGACTCTGAGTTATGGTGCGAATACCGTACCGATAACTTGTGCTTATCGCTGATGTTGTAATCAAGGCGAATCAAGCCCTTCTTACTTTTCACATCATTGTTAAAACCGTCGAAAGCCCCCAGGCTGCGGCTGAAATTAGTTTGCATAAACTGCTCCAAATCCAGCATGTCGGTCTCAGTCACCCGCGACACGTTGCCAGTAGCGCCAGGGCGGGTTAGACCCCAGGTCAGAGCAGGTGTACTGCTGTTAAACTGCTCAGCATTGATAAAGAAGAACAGTTTGTTTTTGATCAGTGGCCCACCCAAACGGAAACCCAGAGTGTTTTCGCTGATATTGGGCGTTGGCGAAATTTTAACACCGCCAACTTCTTTCCCCACCATGCTATTACCACGAGTCAGCGCATAAGCTGAACCCGAAAATTCGTTGGTTCCTGAGCGCGTAACAGCGTTGATACCAGCACCGGTAAAACCTGATTGACGAACGTCGAAAGGTGCAACGTTAACCTGAACCTGATCTAATGCATCCAGTGAAACGGCGGTTGTACCCGTCCGGCCACCAGCCTGAGCCGAGCTACCCAAACCGAAACCGTTATTGAACACAGCACCATCAATAGTGATGTTGTTAAAACGGGCGTCCTGACCAGCAAATGATTGTCCGTTACCGTAGGCATTGTATTTAGTAATATCGCCAATTGTACGGCCAATTGTTGGCGTCGTATTGATTTGTTCGCGACCAAATGAAGCAGCAGCACCCGTACGATCTGAGCTAAAAATATCGCTCCGATTGGTTGATACAACTACCTCGCTCAAGCTTGTGCCTTCGTCAACCAGTTTGAAGTTAACGTCGGCTGCTGTACCTAAACTAGCAAAAACGTTTTGCGATACTTGCTCTCTAAACCCAACAAACGTTACTGTAACTGTGTAGGGACCGCCTACACGAACATTAGGAAGCGTGTAATTTCCCGATGTGTTGGTAATTGTACCATACCGGCTGCCCGAAGGCGTGTGGACGGCGATAACCGTTGCTCCTGGGAGGCCTTCTCCCTTACCATCCGTCACAACACCATTAATAGCGGATGACGTCACCTGCGCCTGACTATTTGTAAAACTCACAAGAGCCAGAAGCATACTGCCGAATAGCACTAAGGCTACCCGTAAATGCAGTAAATTCTTGTACATAGATTTGATTGGTTTGGTTGTTAATGTCATGACGCCCATCATCTCGGATTTTTGGCACGTTTTTCGGGTGCAAAAATGCACTTATTTCTCCGTCATGCCAACCCACTTGATCTCAAAAAAGTACTACGATTTGGTTACTCTACGGTCGTTTTCACGGAAAACTTCATTTTTAGCATCTATCAATCACATTTCGCCACATTAATTTTTTGTTAAGGCGACAGTAGAGTTATTCTGAAACTATTTACCCCCCGTTTCGGTACTATTCCAAACGTTCTCTACGCGTTAATTTGACCACTTTCTAAATCGGCATGATACCTACCGAAACAATATACCAGCTTACTCAATATAGCCACGGAGCTGGGTGTGGTTGTAAAATCGCGCCCAAAGTGCTCGACCGTATTCTCCACGGCAACCAATCGAACCCCTCCCCCGGCCCCTCCCCGTTAGGGAGGGGAGTTGCTGACGCGAGTTTTGCTCCCCTCCCTAACGGGGAGGGGCCGGGGCGGTCGGCCGCTGCCGGGGGGGGGTCACTTTCCCTTCTCGTCGGGAACGACTCGCGCGATGATGCGGCCGTGATGGACCTTGGTAATGGGGAAGCCATTATCAGCACGACTGATTTTTTTATGCCTATTGTCGACGATGCGTATGACTTTGGCCGGATAGCTTCTGCCAACGCCATCAGCGACGTTTATGCCATGGGAGGTGAACCTATTATGGCTATTGCTATTCTGGGCTGGCCAATCGATAAAATACCTCCCGAAGTAGCTAGCCAGGTCCTGGCTGGTAGCCGGGCCGTGTGCGCCGAAGCAGGCATTCCGCTCGCGGGTGGCCATAGTATTGATTGCCCAGAGCCGGTTTTTGGCCTGGCTGTAACAGGTCGGGTTCGTGTTGAACACCTCAAGCAAAACAATACGGCTACGGAGGGATGCCGCCTGTATCTGACCAAGCCTGTTGGGGTTGGCATTCTGACAACCGCCCAGAAAAAAGGAATTCTTAAACCCGAACATGCAAACCTCGCCCCACGTCAAATGGCTCAATTGAACTCATTTGGCGCTGTTTTAGGGAAGTTGCCTTACGTAAAGGCACTTACCGACGTAACGGGTTTTGGCTTGCTTGGTCACCTCACCGAAATGGCCGAAGGCAGCAATCTCAGTGCCGAAATCGGCTTCGATCTTGTTCCGAAAATCCCTGAAATTCACGAATACATCGCTCAAAAAAGTATTCCCGGCGGCACCGTTCGCAACTGGGATAGCTACGGCCACAAAATTGCTGACCTCACCGACGAACAGCGTATTATTCTGGCTGACCCTCAAACATCGGGAGGGTTATTGATTGCCGTAGAACCCGGCAGTACATCCGAATTTGAGCGCGTGGCTGCTGAAAATGGCTTCACCCTTAAATCATTTGGGCAGCTAGTGGCAAAAGGCGAAAAGGTTGTTTATGTAAAATAGGAAAAAGGGGCAGTGGCAGTTGGCAGTAGCAGTTGGCAATGGCTGACGCATCAATAACTGCCCACTGCACCTGCCAACTGCTACTACCATTTATGAAGCTATTTTTCCGGGAAGTAGGCGATTCGTCCCATCCCCCACTCATCATTCTGCATGGCTTATTCGGCTCATCTGACAACTGGCTGACCATCAGCAAAACAATTGCGGCCCAGGGTTACCACGTGTATTCGGTCGATCAGCGAAATCATGGTCAATCGCCCCGCGACGAGGGATTCGATTATGACAGTATGGCTGCTGATTTGCATGAATTTATCACCGACCATAAACTGAGTGCGCCCATTCTGGTGGGCCATTCAATGGGCGGCAAAACGGTGATGCAATTCGTAATGAACTACCCAAATTCTGTTACTAATCAATCGTTTAGCAAGCTGGTCGTGGTGGATATTGCCCCCAAGTTTTATCCGGTGCATCATACCGATATTCTGCGCGGCCTAAACGCAATTGATTTGAATTCGCTCACCAACCGAAATGTGGCGGATACCATTCTGAGCCAGTTTGAGCCCTCCCCCACCGTGCGGCAGTTTCTGCTTAAAAACCTCTACCGAACTCCTGAGGGACGTTTCGACTGGCGATTGAACCTGCCCGTGATTGCAAGTGAAATTCACGGCATTGGTGAAGAGCTAAATCATCCCCGCACCATTACGGAGCCAACGCTGTTTATTCGCGGTAGCGAATCAGGCTACATTGCTGACAGTGATTTGCCAGCTATTCAGAAGTTATTCCCCAACAGCCGCGTTGAAACTATTGAGGGAGTTGGTCATTGGGTTCAAGCCGAAAAACCAGCCGAATTTGTGGAGACACTTTCAGCTTTCTTAACCGCAAAGACGCAAAGTTAAACGCAAAGAACGCAACTAAACTTAGCGACCTTTGCGGTATCACTTGCGTCTTTGCGCCGGGCCGACGTTTCGGTAAAAAAATATGCCAATATTATATCTTATTCCCACTCCTCTTGCCGAGGACACAGCTCCGCAGGTGCTTGCCCCAACCATTCGTGACGTTATTGCCGCTACGGACGCCTATTTTGTTGAGAACCTCCGTACAGCCCGCCGGTTCATTACTGAATTAAAAACCGGGCGAGTAATTGACGAAACCACCATTCACCTGCTCGATAAAGACACTCCTCAGGCCGATACCCGTAAGCAGATTCAGGAGCTAATGGAGCGCAAACGCAATGCGGGGGTCATGTCGGAAGCTGGTTGCCCCGGTGTTGCCGACCCTGGGGCGGTGGTGGTATCGATGGCGCATAAATTGGGTTGGAAAGTAGTGCCGCTAGTTGGTCCGTCGTCTATTTTACTGGCACTAATGGCCTCAGGGCTCAGCGGCCAGTCTTTTGTGTTTCACGGTTACCTACCAATTGACCGTAACGACCGGGGCAGAGCCTTGCGGTTCATGGAAAAAGAGGCTCAACAGCGGATTCAGACTCAGATTTTCATGGAAACGCCCTATCGCAACAATCAGCTTATGGGCGATATTATCACGAACTGTCATCCCGAAACCCGCTTGTGTGTAGCTTGTAATATTACAGCGCCCGACGCCTTTGTTCAGACCAGAACAATGCGCGAATGGAAGTCCCAAATTCCTGATTTGCACAAAAAACCGACTGTGTTTCTACTTTTGTAACATGCTTAAAGTATTCACATTTTCGCCCTTGGCCGAAAATACGTATGTGGTGGCCGATGACAATAGTCTAGAGGCTGTAGTATTCGATCCAGGCTGTTACGATCAGGCTGAAAAGGAAGAACTAGCTCGTTTTTTAGACGGTAATAACCTCAAGCTCAAGGCTGTTTGGCTCACTCACGCCCATTTCGACCATGTTTTCGGCTGTGCTTTTCTCAAGCGTAAATATGGTGTGAAGGTTTATATGCACCAGAAAGAGCAAGTTATCCTGAATGATACGCCAAACCGGACAGCCATGTATGGTTTACGGGCCTTTGAACCGTTCGAGATTGACGGGTACATCAATGAAAATGAAACGCTTACCGTAGGAGGTCTTTCTTTTGAGACACGTTTTGTACCGGGTCACGCACCGGGGCATCTTGCTTTTGTAAATCATGCCGACCGGTATATCATTGGGGGCGACGTACTGTTTAGGGGCAGCGTGGGCCGCACCGATTTTCCTTTTTGTAGTGCTAGTGATCTCAAAAAAAGTATCATTGAACAGCTCTACACCCTCCCCGACGATTTTACGGTGTACCCCGGCCACATGGAACCAACCACCATTGGCTACGAAAAGAAACATAACCCGTTTGTAAGAGGGTAAACTCGAGATGGCATCTTGTTTGGAAAGATGCCATCTCTTTAACTCACCAATTATGCTAAAACATCTCCCGAATGCCATGACCTGTGGAAACCTGCTGTGCGGGTGCATCGGTCTGGTTATGGCCATGCGCGGCCACCTCGACACAGCTGCCTGGCTTATTGGTTTAGCAGCTATTCTCGATTTTGGCGATGGTTTCGTAGCCCGACTGGTGAATGTATCAGGGCCATTCGGGAAAGAGTTGGACTCCCTGGCCGACGTGGTCACGTTCGGCGTTTTGCCCGCAGTCATTGTTTTCCAATTATGCTGGTTTCAGCAGTTGGGTCCAATTTCATACGGAGCCTTTCTGATCGCAGTATTGTCGGCCCTTCGCCTGGCGAATTTCAACATCGACACCCGCCAATCGGAGTCGTTTATTGGTCTACCTGTTCCGGCAAATGCCATGATGATAGCCGCTTTTCCGCTTATGGGTCGCTATCAACCTCAGTTTGATCCTATCTGGCAAAATGACATCGCGTTGGGAATAATGATTGCGTTCTCGTTTCTGCTGGTCTCTGAAATTCCGCTCTTTGCGCTCAAATTCAAGTCCTTCGCCTGGGCCAATAACAAGATCAAGTATATTTTTTTAGGGCTTTCCGCTCTGCTCCTGTTATTTTTGCAATTCGCAGCTTTACCATTAATTGTAGGGTTGTACATTGTTTTTTCACTTGTATTTAAAGAGCAAAAAAGCATTGCAAAGAGTGAAAGAGCAGAAGAGTGAAAGAGCATCGATCGCTTACTATCACTTATTAACTGCCCTTCCACTCATTCACTCTTCCGCTCTTTCACTCTTTCATTTTTTATATGAAGTACCTCGCTGAAATCGACGTAATGACCCGCCGTGAAATCCTTGATCCTCAGGGCAAAGCCGTAAAACTAGGCCTCCATAACCTGCACATGGATTCCATCGACAATGTGCGGATTGGAAAGCACATTACGCTCGAAGTCGAAGCCGAAACCGAAGCCTTAGCCCGCGAAACAGTTGACTCGGCCTGCCGCCAACTGCTGGCGAACCTCATCATGGAAGAATATACGTTTGAGCTAGTTCCTGCGTAGAAAAAATCCAAACAAGTCTATTTAATATCCAAGCTTCGGCGAAGAAGTGCTATTTTTGCAGCACTTCTAGTTGCTCTCATGACTTATTCGACTATTACAGGCCTTGGTTTCTACGTTCCAGAAAATGTAGTGACCAATAATGACCTGACCCAGTTTATGGATACATCCGACCAATGGATTCAGGATCGGACGGGTATCCAGCAACGCCGGTATTTTACGCACGGTAAAGATACCAACGCCAGTATGGCAACCGCAGCTTCTCGTATGGCGCTTGAACGCGCCAAGCTACAACCGGCTGATGTTGACCTGATTGTTTTTGCCACCATCACGCCTGATTATTTTTTCCCCGGTTCAGCATTTCTGATGCAGCGAGAACTGGGTCTG
Source organism: Flavobacterium sp. SUN052 (assembly GCF_028867935.1). GTDB lineage: Bacteria > Bacteroidota > Bacteroidia > Flavobacteriales > Flavobacteriaceae > Flavobacterium. Next base: position 104,002 of record NZ_JAPQNS010000009.1, on the reverse strand, counting down.
GAGGGCATTGGCGTTATCGACATTCGCAACCAGTGTTCAGGGTTTGTGTATGCATTGTCCATTGCCGATCAGTTTATAAAAACCGGGATGTACAAAACCATTTTGGTGGTTGGCTCCGAAATTCAATCAAGCTGGATCAACAAAAGCACCGAAGGCCGTAATGTCGCCGTAATTTTCGGCGACGGAGCTGGGGCTGCTGTTGTGCAGGCAACTAACGACCCCGAACATCGCGTGCTATCTACGCACCTACATGCCGACGGCCGTTATGCCGAAGATTTGTACGTGAAAGAGCCGGGTAGCAGTCGGCCCGGTCGGGCGGCCACTAAAGAGATGATTGACGAGGGAGGCTTTGATGTGGTGATGAATGGAAACGCCGTTTTCAAACACGCCGTCGTCCGTTTCTCCGAAGTCATTAATGAGAGTTTGGATGCTAATGGCTACAAAGCCGAGGATATTGCGTTGCTGGTGCCTCACCAGGCTAACGTCCGTATATCCGAGTATGTCCGGCAGCAAATGGGCTTGCCCGAGGAGCGGGTAGTTAGCAATATTCACAAATACGGAAACACGACCGCAGCTTCTATTCCAATTGCACTGACTGAGGCATTTGATGAAGGTCGTATCAAATCAGGAGATTTAGTGTGCCTTGCGGCCTTCGGTAGTGGCTTTACCTGGGCTTCTGCATTGATTAAATGGTGACAGTTTGTAGAGACGCAAGATCTTGCTGATTTAGACGCAAGATCTTGCGTCTCTACAAATCAATAGGTTCCCACCGATAACATAACCAATGTACAGGCATCCACAGGTTCGATACCTGCCTGTTTCAACTCCCGTTCCAATTCGGGATTCTCTGCTCCGGGGTTAAAAATTACCCGACGGGGTTTTAGCTGTTTAAGGTAGTCATAGTACCCCGTTTGATTACGGGCCCCTACGTACATAGTTACCGTATCAATATCAGTCAATTTGGGCATACCTGTTTGAATGGGAACACCACGAACCGCTCCCGCACGCAAACCAATCATTTCAATAGGATGACCATGAGCAAGCAGGCTCAAAGCTGCCCGATTTGCATACCGGTCTCTGTTTTCAGTGGCCCCCAAAATCAAAGTCTTCTTCATATCAAAAATATATTGCCCTTATTTTCTCTTGGGCTCTATGCATTCTCATTAAATTAATTTTGACTTTAATTGTTCCTTAATAGCTCTGATAAAACCTAATTATAAATTTACTTTTGATGAAGATAAGTTCAACGAAACAACCTTATCAAAAAGTTGTTTGTGTAATGTTCATCAAAATAACCCGGTAAACGAAAACTGTAACTAACCTATATACGTCTAAAATTAGACTCCTCTCAAGGTTTCCTGATTGAATGCACTTGCAAATCTGAAATCATTTGTTGTACATTTGTTAAACAAGTTTAGTCTCAACACTCATCTACGCCTTTCCGCGGCACTAATTACTTTGGTCAAATGAACGATAAAAAGAATCAGAGCTTCTGGAACGAAAAATGGGTACCCATTTTGTTTGACCAAATCGAAAATCCCCCTCACTACGAGGTTTCTACTTATGGTCGTATTCGCAGCTTTCAGTCTGGTAATACGCAGGGGGTTATTATAAAAGGCTCTGTTATCCAGGGCTATCGTTCGTTGAACATACGAGTAGGTGGTAAAACCATCAACCGATACGTTCACAAATTAGTGGCTGAGTACTTTGTTCAGCGTCCCGACGACCTTTCCTGCTTTGTTATCCACTTGGATCACGATAAGCATAATAACTATTGTCAGAATCTGCGGTGGGTCACCAAAGAGGAAATGATTGAGCATAATCGCACCAATCCAAATATTAAGCGTCCCGACGTACCCCGCCGGACGAGCAACTACAAACTAACGGAGACTAAAGTAAAGATTATCAAAAAGTTGCTGCGAAACGACAAGAATCGTTTAAAGATGATTGCTAAGCAATTTGGCATTACACACACGCAACTAAATCGCATTCGCTCTGGTGAGAACTGGAAGCACGTGACTATCGAATCGGAATAAGCCCGTAGACGTTAGTGCATCTTAGGACTTGAGTACACCATTTTTAATCACCTGAGTCGTTACAATTCCTTTTGTTCCTGCTCGCTCATTTGTCACAGGGGCCAGCGGGAGTGAGATGAAAAATGACGTGCCGATTTCGGTTGTAGTCTCCAGCCAGATATTTCCTCCCGCGTGTTCGATACCGCGTTTGGCAATCGCCAGGCCCAAACCAGATCCCCCTTCTTTCGTACTGAAGTTCGGTAAAAATACCTTCGACCGAATCACTTCTGGGATACCTAGTCCATTGTCGTGTACTTCAATATTGACGTCGTTATCGTTTGTGAACAACTTGAGTTCGATGGTTGGTCGGCGATCAGATGGCACTGACTGAATACCGTTGATAATCAGGTTCGTTAGAATGCGCCCCATCATGTGGCGGTCGCCCGTCACCATAACCGGCCCTTTCTGCACCTGCCGCGATAGCGAGATACGGGCATCATCGGCATACAAGTCAGCCGTTTTGTTGAGCACCGATGTTATTTCGAATACCTCATTTTTGGGTAATGGCATCTTGGCAAACTCCGAAAACGAGGTTGCAATGTCGCTCAGGTTATCAATCTGTTCCAACAAAGAGTCGAACGTGCGTTGCAGAATACGCCGGGCTTTCGTGTCGCCCTCTCCAGCAGGCAGCGTCCGCTGAAGCTGCTGAAGCGTTAATTTCATGGGTGTGAGCGGGTTTTTAATCTCATGCACCACCTGCTTGGCCATTTCGCGCCAGGCCGACTGCTTTTCGCTTTGCGACAGAGCCATTTTACTGTCTTCCAGTTTCAACAGCATTCGGTTATACTCCCCAATAAGCAATCCGATTTCATCATCCGATTTCCATTCGAGCGGCTCATTAAGCTTGTCCAGATTAGTCTTGCGAATTTTTTGCGTCAGAATCTGGAGTGGCTTCGTAAGCGTTGTAGAGGCTGCATACGACAGAATCATGAATATGATAAACAGCACCATAAACACGTTCAGAGCCGAGGCAATTACTTCGCTCAGTTGCCGATCCAGATCAGGGCGAGCAAAGAAAAATGGGATACTCAACACACCCAGCAACCGACCATCGTACGACTTTACATTAGTATAGGCTGTTCGATACGGGCGACTCCCCAACGACTCATCGAGCAATTTCTGGTTTTCTTTTTCCTCGATAAGGTGAACGTAAGCTTCCGGATTGATAAACTTAGCCAAGTGACCACCCTCGTAAATCAGGGGTCGGGTCGAGGTAAACAGCCGCCCTTTTGTATCGAACAAGTTAATATCGACGTTTGCATCACGGGCTATCTTCTTGAGTTCCTCTTCCATAGCGGCCTTGCTGCGCCGACCCTGCACATACTCATCCAGATACGTCATAAAGTTAGCCGCCACGTTGCGCGTGTTGCCAATGTAGGCAGCCTCCTGGTTATTAATGTAATTGGAACTGATCACGCTCAGAATAATAAGCACAACCAGCAAGAGTGGCATAAAAAACGCTACGTTGAGCAGAATCTGGATACGCGTCGAATAATTGACCCCAAATCGAGAAAGGCCATATTTGACACCATACACCAGAATCACGGCAAGCACCGTTAACACCAGCAATAAGTACAAAAAGGAAAAATTAGACAGTACGCTCTCGCTGGGATAATCTGGTGAAGAAACAACGATGGTCCGATCATTTTTGCCTTGCAAAGCAACGTGTTTAAACCCATTCAGTACGAGTCCTTCGTTGTACAGGGCGGGGTCTGCCAAAACAGAAGGAGGCATTTTACGCTCATAATTGTAGCTTCCCGTGCTGTAGAGCAATGCTTTTGGTTTCCCTGATCCCGGCGTTGATGTGGCCAGCATTGAAGCCGTCTCAGATGTCGCCCACTCATCCGAATCAGTCTCGCTACCCGTCCGGTTTTTAATGAGCGATGTTTTATAGATTCCGTAGCCGTAATCCTGAGCTTCGGGCGTTTCGTCAAGCGGGTTTTCAACCAGTAATTCAGGGTAAACGTTCTTCGACAACCCACCCCACAACCGCAAACTCAACACAATATGACCCACCAACTCATTGCCAGGTGCGGGTTTGCGAATATCAATAAACCGAATATATTGCTTTAGAACAGTACTACCCACTTCATTCACAAAGTACAAGCCATTATACTGCGTCTTGTATGGAGGGCGCACGTACTGATTTTGTAAATCTTCGTAGGTGCCTTCGGTGGAATTAGGGTCTAAAGGCAATCCACTTGCCTTAAACGATAACACTTCTGTATCGTACCGATTGAAATATTTATCCAGAAAAACGGTTTTGACCCGCTGCTGAATACGAACAGGCACCAACAAAGCGTCTGACTGCATAGAAGCCCGTAATTCGGCATCGCCCGCGATGGCTTCGCTCGCTTTGTTCAGCAGAAATTCGCCAAAATCATCATTTTCAGCCAACAGGCGGGTTCCATATTCCCGCTTTTGCACAACGTCTTTGCGCAACTCCTGCCGATACACAACGTACGTAGTGATGCAGGCACACACCAGCGCCGACATAAAAAGGTAGATGGACGTTCGGTACCGGAAACTGTAGAGCGTACGCGGAAAACGAGTCAGATACAATAGCGCAAAAAACAGCCCGTTTATCAGCCAAATCGGTTCGATCAACTGATCGAGCGAATAGAGCACAATGGCCGCTATTGCTGTTCCGACAGCACCCGCCAGAAAACCCATTTTCCGGTCTGCAATCAGGCGAATAAACAAACTGGAAAGCAGGTGTAACGCCAGAAAGTAGATCAGTGAAATAAATACAAAAACGATCAGACAGGCCGCTTTGAGCCCGTTGAAGCGTATGTTGATAGTGATGTCGAGTGTAAACTGAGATTTTTCGTAGATGTTGTTCAACTCCACAAAGCAGGCGTAACAAGTGCTGTAACTGAGCACAACACAAACAACCGCTAACGCCCAACGCACCCAGACCGCCCAGTGTGTTAATTGCAGATAAAGCCTTGATCGATAGTAAAATACAACTAGATAAAGCAGCAGAATTGCCACCACTAGACTGTTCAGCAGTAAATCACCGAGAGAAGGGGCAAGCAGCGATGAGGCATAGTGTTTGGGGTTAAAAAGGTCGTTTTCAAAAAACAGAAACGGAACACCGTAGTACAGCATTACCCCTCTAAAAACAAGTAGGTACACTAGCAACAGCAAAAAACCAGCTCCATAATGTCGTTTCCGTTGTAGTCGACCAATGCTTATGATGACATACAAACCCAGGAATAACACAGCCAACGTCCCCAGAATAACCGTGTTAACAGGGGTCGAATTGTTACGATACGCATCGATCCGGGGAGGGACTACCGAAAATAAGAATCCTGCCTGAGGGTCATAAATATTTTGAAAAGTAGGCTCTCTTGAATCCGTAATTCGCTGTGGATCAATAGTAAAAAGGTCCGTATTATATCCTGACTGTAGGTAACTATTGGGCGATTTGTACTGCCGATATACATTGACCAGAGAGAAAACGGACAATTCAGCGCCATTTTTCCGGACGGTTTCGCGGCTAACCAGATAGCGGCCTTGTTCAAAATCAATTAGTTGCGGACGGCGAACATTGGCAATAAACCGATAATCAGGAACAAACCGATAATCGGACCAGTAAATGAGTTCACCGTTTCGGAAAATAAAATAAGGATACCGGGTTGTTTGCTGTAGGTCAGCAAAGGAGTAGTTGCGGGTTTTTTGCAGTTTATCGGCTACTTGTTTCAGTTCAACTGCACTGACGGCAAGTTCGGCCCGAACCCGGTCACGCACTGACGACAGATATTGCTCATCAGTAGCACCAGGAGCACCCTGTTCCAGCAAGGTGTAGCACAACACCGACAGCACGACCATCAGTACGGCCAGAATCAGGAATATGTGCTTTTCAACGTGTTTCACTTTATGAAGTTAGGGTATGCAGTTTAGGCCGCGAAAATCATGCCAAGTTAACCTTTATCAACGGTGAATCCACGTCCTTCTTCACTCATTTCGAAACCAACCTCAATACCCAGCACATACAATAGATGTTTTTTGTCGATAATTACACGCACCCCTTCCACGTTATACACTTCGTCGGAGGGACCGGGCGTATCGAAACCAAGCAGCCACGAAGTACCACACCCGCCCCCTCGAATACCTACCCGCAGTCCGTAGTCGGCGGGAATTTTCTGAGTCTTAAATGTGTGATGAATCTGTTCCTGTGCTTCGGCAGAAATCCGAACGGGTTGATCAAGCATAAGAGATCGGATGTTGGACGTTAAATACCGGACATTGGATTGTTGGGGTTTATAGAACTAATGAAGCTACTGTCCAACATCTAACATCCTGAAAGTAACATCAAAAATAGTCCTTTTCACGCAAACAAGCTGACAGAATCAATGGAGTTAATTGCTGACCTACTTAAGCTTACCATTCCCGCTGCTCTCGTGCTATACGGTATGTTCCTGACTGTAAAACTGTTGCTGGAACGCGAAGCTGCCCGCCATCAATTCGACGTAAAAACCCGCTATACCGAAGCCGTTATTCCGGTACGGCTTCAGGCCTACGAACGAATGGTGTTATTTCTGGAGCGTATCAGCCCCCACAATCTGCTGGTGCGACTCAATGGCAGTAGCACCACAGTGCTGGATTTTCAGCAACGGTTGCTTCAGGAAATTCGGGATGAGTACAATCACAACCTCTCTCAACAGGTCTATATGTCCGAAGCGACCTGGGATCAGGTTCAGAGCGCTATCAACGACGTCACGACGCTGATTAATCAGGCTTCTGGTGATACCCATCCTGATGCTCCCGCTCTTGAACTTTCTAAGCGGGTATTTGAGCGTATCGTACAACGCGAGGTACAACCTACGGCTTCCGCCCTAAAGGCAATTAAGGACGAGATTCAGCAAATGTTTATGTAAAAAAATGAGCTGAAAATGTCTAGCCAAACACCTCTCTGGAAATCAGCAACGCTTCACTCAGCGCAGTTTTGTCAATTCCAGCGTCGCCAAGTGTCTGGATAATTTCTTCGGTGGGCAGGTTGCCGGTGAGGTCATCGGCAGCCATCGGGCATCCACCAAAGCCGCGCAACGCACCGTCGATACGCCGAACTCCCGCCCGTAGACAAGCTTGAACTTTTGCGGTAGCTTCACCGGGTCGGGCGTGTAAATGCGCGCCAAACTCAATGGTCGGAAAAGTATGTAGAAGATGACTAAACAGTGATTCGATTGCGTCGGGCGTAGAGGTACCAACCGTATCGGAGGGCGCAATAATACCAACGCCTAGATCGACTAGCTGGCTGGTAAACTCCCCGATCAGCGCCGGGCTGTATGGGTCTCCATAAGGATTTCCAAAACCCATTGAGAGGTAAACAACTAGCGTTTTATGGGCTTGCTCACACAATTGTTGCATTTGAGCAACTTCAGCTAGAGCTTGTGTAATGCTTTTATTAGTGTTGCGCTGTTGGAAGGTTTCAGATACCGAGAGGGGGAAACCAAGGTAACCAATCGGCTCGTGTGTGATAGCTTGCTCGGCCCCCCGAACGTTAGCCACAATCGCTAATAATTGGGTATCTGTTTGACTTAGGTCAAGGTCAGCCAGCACCTCCGCTGTATCGGCCATTTGGGGAATGGCCTTTGGCGATACAAAACTGCCAAAATCAAGCGTATGAAAACCTACCCGGAGCAGGGCGTTGAGATAACGAATTTTAAGCTCCGTCGGCACAAACTGATGCAGGCCCTGCATAGCATCACGGGGGCATTCTATTAAGGTCATAGTGATTGGATAAATAAGGTAAATGGGTAATCAAGGTAAATCGTTTAACAAATTACCCCAATTACCCGCTTACCCAATCCCCTAAAGAAGAACAATATCGTTAGCGTGGGCGGCCTCCACATTTTGTTGCTGCAACTGCTGGCTAAGCATTCCTGAGGATAGGCGGGCTTTGGCAACCGCTACAACCTGATCATCCTGGTCTAGAATTTCAATTACTTCGCCTGCTTCAAATTCGCCCCGCACCACCCGGATACCTACAGCCAGCAAGCTGCTCCGGCGTTGCAGCGCCCGCACTGCCCCAGCATCGATCTGGAGTTGCCCTACCGCCAGGCTACCACTACCCAACCAGCGATTACGAGCTGAAAGTGCGTTTGCCTGTGCATCGAACTGGGTACCCGTTTCGCCCTGGATAGCTCGGCTGATACTGTCCACTTCGTTCAATCCGAAAATGACAACCCGAATTCCCATACGGGTAGCCAATTTAGCAAATGTCAGTTTAGACGACATCCCTCCTAGTCCCAGCGAGGATTTGTCGGTGCGGACCACCCCAAAAACGGACTCGTCGAGTTGGGGCACATGGCGAATGATCTGTCCGTTCGTGTCGAGCAGACCACCTACCGATGTACATAGCAGTAACGCTTCGGCCCCGAAACCTACGGCCAGCAACGTGGCTAATTCGTCGTTATCCGAAAATTTCAGTTCACGGCTACTGACCACATCATTTTCGTTGGCAATCGGTATAATGTCATTTGCCCAAAGCTCGTCGTAGGTTTGTTTGAGCTGCAGAAACTGATCGCGGTGAGCAAAGTGGTGGCGCTCACACAGGCTTTGAGCAATTCGCACGCCGTAAACACTAAAAAAGCGACTGTAAATATTGAGCAGCAAAAGATTGCCTACGGCAGCAGCTGCTTTCCGTTGCGTAATATCACCCTGATAATTTCGGATCAATGATTTTCCGGCACCAACCGCCCCCGACGATACCAGCACAATTCGATAGTGTGGAGTTAGGGCAGCTACCTGCCTGGCGATATCTACCAGTACGGGTTCATTGAGTTCGCCGGTAGGTTTTGTAATCGAAGCTGTGCCGAATTTTAGTACAAGTACGGGTTTCATGCCGCAAAATTAATCAATCATCGGCATGAAAATTAAACAGATGCTCCAGCATTGGTTCGCTGAAGCGGGCTTTACGCTTAAGCGCCTGCTTTAATTGTTTAAGGTATTGATTTTTGGAAATTTCGATAGCCCCGAACCGCCGAACGTTGTCGTTAATAAATTGCGTGTCGAGTAGGTCGAATTTTTGCTCGCGTAATGTCAGTATCAGATAATGAAACGCAACCTTAGAGGCATTATCAACATGATGGAACATTGATTCACCGAAAAACGCCGTTCCAAGGGATACACCATATAGACCGCCAACTAAACGATCATCCATATACGTTTCAACGCTATGAGCTAAACCCATTTGGTGCAGTGTAGTATATGCCTCAATGATTTCTTCGGAAATCCAGGTGCTATCATCGGCCGAACGTGGCAGGGCACAATACCGCATTACCTGCTCAAAATCGGCATTTATCCGTATTTCAAACTGCTTTTTGTTCAGAACCGGACGAAGCGATTTTGACGGTTTATACGTCTCAATAGGGATAACAGCCCGAGGGTCCGGCGAGTACCAGTAAAGCGTACCGTCAGCATCGGCCATCGGAAAGATACCGTTGATGTAACCGTAGATGAGATCGTCGGCGGTCAGCTTGCTCATTAAAGAAGGTACTGGATGTTGATTCTGACAAAGATATAAAAAAATAACTCGGACGTTACACCAATTGAGTGTTAATTATTTACACTTTTAGTTTGAACTAAGCGTAAAAAAATACGTTTATTGATTGCACAAGCCCGGCATTTTACCTAACATTGCCGTCCTTTTCGGGCTTCGCCCGGCACACTAATTAAGCGATGATAAACCAGAACGACATAGCGGCTTTTTATCACTCAACGCCCTATCGAGTCAGGTCCGAAAGGACCATCTAATCGCGTTTGCCTACGTGGCAAAACTCCCCTGCTATTTTCATTTTTCTAACCAAAACAACCACACGGGTCACAACGTCCCCGGTTGCGGTAAACGTCACAACGTTTTTCGTTACCCAATAAATGACGATGATTAACTCAGAGATAGTCAACGACAAGTACATCGTTCAACTCGCCAACGAGGACCACCTCCGTCTGGCCGAAACGATCTGTCACGAGATGGAGCAAAGTGCCAAAGCACGTGGAACGGGCATTGCCAAGCGTTCACCCATCTACGTAATGGAAAAAATGCTCGAAGGCAAGGCCATCATTGCCACCACACTGGCAGGCGAATGGGTAGGATTTTGCTACGTCGAAACGTGGGAACACGGTAAGTTCGTGGCTAACTCTGGCCTGATCGTTCACCCCGATCATCGGCAAAGTGGTATTGCTACACGCATCAAAGCTAAAGCGTTTGAGCTTTCCCGCGAGCGATACCCCCACGCCAAAATCATTGGCTTGACAACCAGCTTAGCCGTGATGAAGATCAATTCCGATTTAGGCTATGAACCAGTGACACTCAACCAATTACCAGGTGATAATGCATTCTGGAAAGGTTGTTCGAGCTGCGTGAATTACGATATTCTGACGCGAACGGAACGTAAGCACTGCCTTTGTACGGGTATGCTTTACGACCCTGAGCAACATAAAAAAGAAGAAAAGAAAGAGAAGTGGAATTTTCTGAAAGAGTCGAAACTGTACGAACGCTGGATGAAAATAAAACAGCGAATTCTACTTCGGTTTCAGGAACGGCAGCGCGCTCGTCGTCATGAGCGGGAACTGGAAGCAGCCTAGAAATACTAGCTCACCTGTCTGAATTTCTGATTCAAAGTAAGCCACTTTAAAAGCCCTGATCTACCCTGGTCAGGGCTTTTTGCATATGCAAATAAAACAGCAACAGGTCTGAGAACGTTAGTAATATACCACGCAGGTGAAGCCGGGCTAGCTACTGCATCCCGGTCAACCGCACTAAATCTCAACACTATGGAAAGCTACGCCCCCAATTCCGACGATATGATGAATCAGAATTCCAGCCACGTGCCAACGTCGATGGAACAGGACACTCGCGCCGACGAGGAGATTATTGACCAAACTGATTCAACTACAAAAAACACGTTGCAAAATGCTCCCGTTGAAAAACCGGACGCAGGTGAAGAAACTCCCATTGATGACCTGGCTAGTTCGATAGCTTACGCCCTTGATGGATCGGGTCGGGGGGAAACAAACCCTACCACAGCTAAACAGGGCCCCATTGGTCCAGAACACAAAGTAATCACCGAAGGCATAACGGGAGCAGGTCTGGAGGAGGAAGAAGCAAACTTGTGGGGCCGATAACAGCACGTCTGACTAGGCCATCTCTTTGTACTGCATACGATACAAGTTTGCGTAGGTTCCCTCCTGCTGCAAGAGTTCCTCATGGGTTCCCTGTTCAACCAGTTGACCTTTGTCTACCACTATAATTTTGTTGGCCTTCTGAATGGTCGAGAGTCGGTGCGCGATTACAATAGCGGTACGGCCTTTCATCAGCTTTTCAATGGCTGCCTGAATCAGTTCCTCTGTCTCGGTATCAACGGATGAAGTAGCCTCATCCAACACAATGATTCGGGGGTCCTGCACCATTGCCCGCACAAACGAGATCAACTGCCGCTGCCCTACCGAAAGCGTAGCCCCGCGTTCCATGACATTGTATTGGTAGCCACCGGGCAGACGTTCAATAAAATCGTGAACGCCTACGAGTTTAGCGGCCTCGATCATTTTTTCCTGACTAATACGGGGATCTCCCAGTGTAATGTTGTTCTGGATCGTATCGGAAAACAGAAAGACGTCCTGTAGTACAACACCGATGTTTCGGCGGAGAGCGCCCAATTCATAGTCGTGCAGGTCGTGGCCGTCGATGCGGATGTGCCCCTGGTTGATGTCGTAAAAACGGCTTAACAGATTAATGATTGACGATTTCCCGGCACCTGTAGCACCCACAAATGCAACGGTCTGGCCTTCGTTGACCTGAAACGAAATGTCGCGCAGAACCCAGTTTTCATCATTATATGCAAACCAGACGTTTTCAAATTCCACATTACCCCGAAGCTTGGTGGGAATGTACGAACCGTCATTTTGCGTGTAATCGTCGCTGTCTAACAATTTCAGAATCCGGTCGGTGCTCACAATCCCCATCTGAAGCGTGTTGAAACGGTCGGCCAACATCCGAATAGGGCGAAAAAACAGGTTAATAAACATCACAAAGGCCGTAACGGTCCCAAATGTTACCTGACTATTGAGAATTTCGCGGGCGCCGTACCAAACAACTAAACCTGTGCCGGCCGCAGCCAGTATGTCGGCCACGGGGAAATAAATGGAATAATACCAGATAGAACGAATATTAGCTTTGCGATGCTCGTCGTTGATTTGCTGGAATTTTTCGGCCTCAATTTTCTCACTCCCGAAAATCTGTACGATGTTCATTCCCGTGATATGTTCCTGCACAAAGGCATTCAAATTCGAGACTGCCGTTCGCACCTCATTGAAAGAGGCTTTGATTTTCTCCTTGAAAATATACGTACTGAGCAGCATCAGCGGCACCATTGACAGACTGATGGTAGCCAGCCGCCAGTCGGTGTAATACATCACACCAATAATTAGCACCAACTGCAAAATATCGCCCGCAATGGCTGCCATGCCCTCGGTAAATACATCGGCTAGGGTTTCGACATCCGAAATGGTTCGTGTGACAAGCCGCCCAATGGGTGTGTTATCGAAGAATTTAAGCCGCAGATGCAGAATTTTTTGGTAGAGCTGAACCCGGATATCACGGATCACATGTTGCCCCAGCCATCCTGAGAGATAGGTATTGGCAAATTGCATGAATGCCTGAATGACCAAAATACCAACCATTGCCGCCAGCATAAGCGACAATCCTTTTGAATCGCCACCGGCAATTTCATTGTCGATGGTATAGCGAATGAGTAAAGGGGTGATGGGAGCCAGCACGGCCGCCAGCAGAATCAGAAAAACAAGCAGGTAAAACCGACTCTGATAAGGTCGGACAAATGTATAAAGGCGTTGAAGGGTGGCCCCGTCGAAAATGCGGCCAGCACTTTTTTGTTCTTCGTTCACGTGGAGATCGGTAGAGCGTTCTTCTGTTTGGCTAACAGCCAAACGAACAGGAACGGTTCCTACAAATCGCGCGCTTTGACTTTTACCACTTTCCCGTCGCGAGATATTACCAGTTCGCGGTCGTCACGTTTGGCCTTCTCAATGACTCGTTTGATACCCAGTTGAGCACCTTTAAACAGCTTTTCAGCCTCCTGATCGAGCGTTATCTTATTCATCGACGTATTGTTCAAGCCAATTCCAAAGTTCGGTGTTTACAATCACACAATCAAGCAAACGCCCCTGTGCAATCAACCTTAATTCATCAAGTGAGTTATCTACGACTATCCAACGGTCACAAACTGGTAGATATAGTTTGTGTAGATTACGCAGGCTCCGTTCATATCGACGCTCGATAACATCTTCGGGTATTGAGTGCCCACCATCTGCAACTCTCGATTCAACTCGTGCTTTGGCCAGTTCAACAGAATTAAGGCAAGTATAAACCATAGACACATGATAACTAATCGTTTTTACACGCTTGATTAGTTGTACGTAAGAGCGTGTGGACAAGGTGGTTTCGATTGCAAAATCAACGCCTTGCGTCATCAAATACTCAATACGCTGCAACATTAGTCGTCCGGCTTCAAAGGCCACCGACTCTACATTGAATGGAGATAACCCCCGTGCGATTTCGTCAGCATTAACAAATTCTTTACAGGCAACAACTTCAGGCAAAAGTGAATAAGCTACCGACGTTTTGCCAGCCCCGTTGCAACCGGCAATAATATAGAGATTAGGCATAGTGGCAAGGTAGTAAAAAGAATCAATCGTCTCCTTCCAACTGGAATACCTCTTCAACACGAACGCCGAATGCCTGAGCTAGTTTGAGCGCCAGTACTGTAGAAGGGATATAACGGCCTGTTTCGATGGAGTTGATGGTTTGGCGGCTGACGCTGATTTTTTCAGCCAGATCAGCCTGCGAGAAATTATGCTCGGCGCGCTGCACCTTCAGGCGGTTCTTCATAATAAAAGCGTTTGGTGGCTATTGCGGTACATCAGCCAACGCATACGGCCAATAAATATCAGCAGGACCGTAAACATGTTACACATAAGAACATTGAAGAAGCCAAGCCCGTGAGATACCACGATCAGTACGGCCAGCACTACATAATTGAGAATTACACTCCATTGCAGAGCCTCTAACCGCATGCGGCCAATCATTTCGTCTTCGACCCGCTCTCGCGAAAAAGCAATCAGCAACAGGCCAATAATAATACCCAATGCCGCCAGTTCGTCGGTAAAGTTGACAACACCTATTTTTTCTTGATCACTCTCAAAGCTAAAGGGCTTAGTCAGAAACAAAACCTTTGGCAATGAAAATGTCAAGAAATCAAAATGGAAAGATTCGCTCGCCAAAATGACAATTCCCAACACAGCTGAGGGAATAAAAATCAGCCAGCCAACGTAGCGGGCGCGATACGGAAAAAGCAAAGAGTGAAGCATAATTATGACAAGTTAGTTTGTTCAAATGTAAAACAGACTTTACATTAAGAATATTTTGCTTGTCAATAACTATTTTTCGGGCCACCGTTTCTGAAACTCTGGCAAGCTCGCTTTGAACCGGCTTAAGTCTTTGTTTTGAGCAAATGTCCAGGCTATTTCAGCCACTACAGCTAGCTTGGTTTTCAACACGTCAGGATTGTTTGCTATAGGTGATGTCCCCTCAATCCGATATTCATATTCTACTCCTAAAATCTGAGCGCGTAAGTCTTCGGGCATTTGGTCAGGAATGGGTTCAGTGAGGTAGAGTTTATCAACAGAATCTTCACTGTTTGAACGGTTTCCCGAAAGGGTAATTATCAGATCGTGGCCCAGATTAGCCGCGTTTAAGATTTCCCTAGGAGCTCCTTGACGCAACTGAACAGTCTGCTTGGAAGAAGTTGGGCTTAACGGTCCGCCGACTCCTGACATAACCATAATGTGGCGCTCTTTAGCGTAGCGAATTACGTCACGAATCTGTGGCTGGGTGTAAAGCCCAGTTGAGGGTTGCCACTCGAATCGGTTCATTTTGAGTAGCGCCAGTTCATCCAGCATTTTTTTCAAGGCCGTAATACCCGTACCGCTCCGCCCTTCTTCTAAACGGAACGACCGCCAGCCAAAACGCGGCTTATCGAGAACTCGAATGCACTGCACGGACGAATTTGGCACGGTAGGCAAAACCTGCCGCAACGTTTGTATTCCATAGAAAACCCCGGCGGGCGATGCTCCTGAAATGGTAATGCGTTTGGTTGAAACAATTAGTTCGTAGCCTTCAAGTCCGAGGGCTTCCCGGCGGGTGGTATCCACCAGCAGCACAACATCGGCGCTTTTGGCTTTGGCGACGTTGGTTAAAACAGGTAGGCCTGCTTCCTGCCAGTACGTTTTCAGAAATACCTGCTCACTCGAACAGTTTGATGACGCCCAAACCCGAAGGTCGGCCCGAACAGCAAACTCACCCCGCTTTGACTGTATAATAGCCGGATGAGGAATGATTGCATGCTGTCCGAAAACGGAACTGGAGATAAACAGAAAAAGTAGCAGGCTTTTCATTTCAACCGAAATGACGCAACTACCGGATAATGATCTGACGTGCGGTTTTCCTCAACAATCCGGTAGCTCAGTTCCTGCAACTCATCGTTTGGCCGAGTTAGAATATAGTCGAAACGGGAGGCTAAATCAGGAAATGTGACCTGTTCGCTGGCAACACCAGCATATCGCCAGTAACGAGCCATTTGCCGAAGAATGGGGTCGTCGGTATGGCTATGAAAGTCACCTGCCCACACAACGGGCTGAATACTTTCTTTAAGTAGGGCCGTGACAATGGCGGCTTGGGCGGTGCGATTCTGCGACGAGTGAGGGTCTAACTTGGCGGTGCAAAACCGAACCGTTTTTTCGTTGGGAAACTCAACGTAAGCACATAGTAGTATGCGTGGGGCACCTTCTTCGGGGGTTGGTAACTGCACAATCTGGCTGGCAATAATGGGGTATCGTGACAGGATAGCCAGCCCATACGACCCGCGTTTTTCGGAAACCGCTTTGGCATAAACAACCTTCATGCCAGTTTCCTTAGCAATATATTTTGTCTGGTTACGCCCCAAACTACGTACGGTACTACTATCAATCTCCTGCAACGCGACAACATCGGCCTTGTTAGCCCGAATAAGCTGGCTCACCCGGCTCAAATTACCTTGATTTTTTGTAGTGAGCCCATGCCGAATATTATACGTCATGGTTGTAAAAACCTGGCCAGACGTTACTGAACTTAGTAGCGAAAAGCCCAAAGCCGGAAAGAGGAAAGCCAGTAGTCGTTTCGTCATAAGGCAAATATACGTTCCATTAGCATCCATTTCTCGCCAGGTTTTGCCGTGGGTAATGCCTGCTGGTATTGCCACATTAATTTTTCCCACTCCTGAACGATAGGATTAGCAGAATCATTTATAGATTTCTGCTCAAATGAAAACGTTTCACCAGTCTCCATGATCATAAACAGCCGATTTTCGATCCGGTAAATCTCCATGTTTGTGATCCCAGACTCACGAATACTCGTTTCGATTTCAGGCCATATTTTTTCGTGATAGCGTTCATATTCGGCAATCAAAGCCGAATCGTTTATGAGGTCAAGAGCGAGGCAGTAGCGCATAGCAGTTGGCAGTTAATCAGTGAACAACGAGCAGTAGGCAGTAGCAGTGTGCAGTTTCTTTCGCGGCAGCAACTGCTCACTGCTCACTGCTCACTGTTTTATGGCCTTTCCAGCCAAACCAGGCGACAACACCGAAGCAGAGAAGAGGAACAACATAAGCTACTTGAATATTACTTTGGTCTGAAATCCAACCCATTAGCAGTGGCCAGATAGCTCCACCAGCAATGGCCATTACCAGCAACGACGATCCTAATTCGCGGTCTTCGTCTATTTGATTAATACCCAACGCAAAGATGGTGGGAAACATAATCGACTGAAAAAAGGGAACAGCAAACACTGCCCAAACGGCCAGCCCCGACTGAACCGTTGAGGCCAAAGCCAGCAAACCCATGCTGATGAGTGCATAAATAGTTAGCAGTCGGTTAGCGGGTATAAATCGACTCAAAAATGTGCCCACAAAACGGCCAATCATAAAGCCTAACATGGCGTATCCGAGCCATTCGGCAGCCTGTTTTTCAGGTACGTTGTTTGTGAACTTGGCAAAGCGAATAAAGAAACTGGATACGCACACCTGCGCCCCCACATAGAAGAACTGGGCCCAAATACTGTTCACCAAATGTTTGTGCCGAAGGGCCGTTCGCAACGACGACACCCGCCCGCTCACGCTTTTCTGCACATCCGGCATTTTAGTTATCACAAACAAACCCATCACCGCCAACACTACCACCGCAATTACAATGTAAGGCGTCTTTACTGAATCGGCCTCAAACTGAAGGTATTGATCCAACTGGGCGGGTGTCATCGCTGTTAGCTCTGTTTCGCTGTGCTCGATACCGCTCAAAATAAATTTACCACCAAGCAGTGGTGCTAAAAACGCTCCTAACCCATTGAATGACTGGCTCAAATTTAGTCGCGTAGTAGCCGATTCGGGCGCACCAAGTATGGTTACGTAAGGATTTGCGGCCGTTTCCAGAAATGCGCAACCTGACGCAATAATGAACAACGCCCCCAAAAACAACATGTAAAACCGCGTGTTGGCCGCTGGAACAAACAACAACGCTCCCAGTGCGTAGAGCGCCAGACCAACCAAAATACCCCGTTTGTAGCCGTACTTCTGCATGACCAAACCAGCCGGAACAGCCATCAGGAAATACCCCAAATAAACCGCCGAGTCGATCAGGGCTGACTGAAGATCAGTCAGTTGACAGGCTTTTTTAAGGTGGGGAATCAGAATCGGCTCCAGATTGTGCACAAACGCCCACAGAAAAAACAGGCTTGTGACGAGCGCGAACGCAATTTTATAGTTTCCAGCCTGCGTGGCGGGAGATTGAGTAGCTGTTGAAGGGTTTGTCATTAGTTGGTCATTAAGTGTCATTAGGTAGTCATTATTTGTCATTGGGTGATCAGAAACAGGAAATGACCACTTTTGACTACATAATGACAAACAATGACTTTATTAATCAGTAACGGCCCGGTCAAGATGTGTGTAGCCGCCATCCACGTGAATGAGTTGGCCGGTTGTGTGGCTCGACTTATCCGATAGCAGAAAGGCAACCATGTTGGCAATCTCCTCCGTGGTGGTCATGCGCTTTTCGAGGGGAATTTTGCTGACAATCTTTTGGAGCGTTTTGTCAGGATCGGGCAGCGTTTTGATCCATTTTTCGTAAAGGGGCGTCCACGATTCGGCCACCACCAGGCAATTAACCCGGATGCTGTAGGGCAACAACTCAACTGCCCATTCACGGGTGAGCGCGTTACGACCACCATTGGCAGCCGCATAAGCAGACGTATTTCCCTGCCCTGTTTCGGCTACCTTCGAGCCGATATTAACGATACTACCCTTCGAAGCTTTCAGGGCTGGAAGGGCATGGTGCGCCATCAGGTAATAATGGACAAGATTCCGGTGTAACGAAGCCATAAAGTCTTCGTAATTGCCTTTTTCCAAGCCAACGCCGTCGTTTACGCCCGCGTTGTTCACCAGTCCGTCAATCCGCCCGAACTGCGCGATTACCTGTTCCACTGCCGACTTGCAGTCTGCTGGTTGTGTTAATTCTGCCATAACGCCCACTGCGTTACCTCCCGCTTGCGCGATAGCATCAATGGCTAGCTGATTATCAGCTGCATTACGGCCAACAATAACAACGGTAGCCCCCTCGGCGGCCAAAACGCGACTAATTCCCTCGCCGATGCCTTTGGCCCCGCCGGTAACGATAATGACTTTATCTTGTAGGTTCAAATTCATAATATGTACGATGGATTACAATCCATAAAACTGCACAGCATTCTCGCCAAAAACCTTGGCCCGAACGTCATCTCCCCACGGCTGCACGTATTCTTCTACCAGTGTTTTAACCTGGGTGTAATCAGCCGCGACAAGGCAAACCGGCCAGTCGGAACCAAACATCAGCCGGTCGGGGCCAAACTCCTTGAAGGCTACGTCGAGGTAGGGAAAGAAATCTTTTTTTGACCAGCCATGCCAGTCGGCCTCGGTTACCATGCCCGATAATTTGCAGGATACATTGGGTTGTTTGGCTAGCTCAGCCATCCAGTTCGACCAACGGGTGATTTCCTGTTTTTTTACATAGGGTTTTGCCAAGTGGTCGATTACGAACTTTACCTGCGGCACTTCACGTACCAGATGCAAGGCTGCTTTGAGCTGGCTCGGATAAATCAGAATATCATACGTAAAGTCGAAAGCGGCTAACTGCCGAATACCTTTGATCACTTCCGGGCGCATCAGAAAATCGTCAGGTTCAGCCTGAGCGACATGCCGGAAACCCTTCAATTCCTCGTACTGTGAGTAGGTTTCCAGCTTATCATATAATCCATTAGCACGCAGATCGACCCATCCGACCACACCTTTGACAATATCATACGTATTGGCCAAACTGATCAGTAAAACTGTTTCGGCCTCTGACTGATCGGCCTGAACGGCTACGCACCCATCGATACCGTTGGCCTTTAGCACGGGTTCGAGGTCGCTGGGCAGAAAATCACGCTTGATCACGGCCATATCGTCCGTAATCCACGTGTCGCGTTCGGGGGTGTAAAACCAAAAGTGTTGGTGAGCGTCAATCAACATAACTGACTGCCGTTTGCTGCTGCTCGCCCAAACCTTCGATGCCGAGTCGGACTACGTCGCCAGGCTGGAGATAACGGGGTGGTTTCAGGCCAAGACCTACACCCGCCGGGGTACCGGTCGAGATAACGTCGCCCGGTAGCAGGGTCATAAACTGACTGATATAACTCACAAGCGTTGGCACGTCGAAAATCATATCGTCGGTATTGGAATCCTGCAGCCGTTGGCCGTTAAGATCAAGCCAAAGGTTCAACGCATTAGGGTTTGGGACTTCGTCTTTCGTAACCAACACTGGCCCCAGTGGAGCAAACGTATCAGCACTTTTCCCTTTTACCCACTGTCCTCCGCGCTCTAGCTGGAATGCCCGCTCCGAGTAATCGTTGTGGAGGGCATAACCAGCGATGTAATCAAAAGCATCGACCGTCTCCACATACGTGGCTTTTTTGCCAATGATCACGGCTAGTTCTACTTCCCAATCCGTTTTTTCGGAACGCTTTGGAATCACAACATTGTCGTTAGGGCCGCAAAGCGCCGTGGTTGATTTAAAGAACAGAATCGGTTCAGCGGGAGAAGCAGCTCCGGTTTCGGCAGCATGTTTGGCATAGTTTAGTCCAACACACACAATTTTGGAAGGCCGTTTGATGCACGAAGCAATGCGTTCGTTTAGCCCAACCTCCGGGCATGTGTCAGCATTAGTTTCTAGCCATTGAGCGAGTTGGTCAAGGCCACCTGAACCCAGGAAATTCTCATCGTAATCCTGCCCGAAAGAAGCCACATTAATGCGTTTACCAGTTGGAAGTTCAACACCGGGTTGTTCATTGTCGGCAGGGCCAAAGCGGAAAAGTCTCATGAAGGAGAAAGAATGAAAGAGTGAAAAACCGAAAGAGTGCAGCGCTGAACATTGAAAGGAGAAAACCTGTCAGGTAAACACTCTTTCGGTCTTTCGCTTTTTTACTCTTTCACATAGTAAAGACAATTTAGCCCTGCTCTATAACCATGCAATTCGTACGAAGACAATTCATTCGTGTAATTTCCGACAGAATGCCAGATATTTGCACCGTCAAAATGGTGAAAGGATTTAGGGAAAGACTACTCTTAGGTCTGTGCACCTAACATCCTCGGCCTGTGTCCTCACAGGCCGTTTTCACAATAGTCATACAAGCGGCCTGTGAGGACACAGGCCGAGGGCACCAAAACTGCTGCTGCCAACGGTTTCACTATGTCTCAAAAAGTTGTTCTTGCCTTTAGTGGAGGTCTCGACACCTCGTTTTGCGTTAAATACCTGACCGAAGATCGGGGCCTCGACGTTCACTCCGTACTGGTTGATACGGGCGGTTTTTCAGAAGATGAGCTGAAAGCGATCGAAAACCGGGCCTATTCGTTAGGTGTAAAAAGCCACGCTACCGTTTCCAAAACCGACGATTACTATAGTCAATGCCTGAAATTTCTGGTGTATGGTAACGTCCTGAAAAATAACACGTATCCTCTGTGTGTGAGCGCTGAGCGCATTTTTCAGGCTATAGCTGCCGGAGAATATGCTCGCGAGATTGGGGCTACGGCCATTGCGCACGGTAGCACTGGGGCTGGCAACGATCAGGTTCGGTTCGATATGGCCTTTCGGATCATTGCTCCCGAAGCCGAGATCATTACGCCTATTCGTGACCTCCGCCTGTCGCGTGAAGCCGAGATCGAATACCTCAAAAACAAGGGTGTCGATCAGGAATGGCACAAAGCTGCTTACTCAATCAACAAAGGCCTGTGGGGTACATCGGTAGGTGGTAAAGAAACGCTGACCTCCGATCAATACCTGCCCGAATCGGCCTGGCCAACGCAGATTACCGAAACAGAACCTAAAACCATTACGCTTCATTTTGAGCACGGCGAGCTGAAAGGCATCGATGGCGAGAAATATGCTAACCCGGTTGGTGCCATTCAGCAACTGACCGCTTTAGCTGGCCCGTACGGAATAGGTCGCGACATTCACGTAGGCGACACCATTATCGGTATCAAAGGTCGGGTAGGTTTCGAGGCACCAGCTCCGCTCATTATTATTAAAGCGCACCATACACTCGAAAAGCATGTACTGACCAAGCATCAGCTGACCTGGAAAGATCAGTTGGCCAACTTTTACGGCACCATGCTACATGAAGGTCAGTTTATGGACCCGATTATGCGCAACATCGAAACATTTCTGGCCGATACACAAGGACATGTAACGGGCAAAGTTCACGTTCGTCTTGACCCTTATCGCTTCACTGTATTAGGCATCGAGTCGCCGTACGATCTGATGTCGGCCAAGTTTGGCTCCTACGGAGAAATGAACAACGCCTGGACTGGCGACGATGTGCGGGGCTTTTCGAAAATAGCCTCGAATCAGGTCATGATTTTCGAACGGATAAAAGATCAGTAAGTAGTAGCAGCAGGCAGGTGCAGTAAGCAAGGTTTGCATGGAAGTAATTGCCACTGCACCTGCCTACTGCTACTGTTCGCTGCCAACTGCCACTGTTCACTGCTAACTGAATTGAACCTTCTCCTCGACGCAAGCCCGCTGGGTATTGGATTTTACCATCCCGAAGCCAAAACTGGTGTCAGCCGGGTGGTCGAGGAATTAGTACGCGGCCTGGAACAGTCGAGCGAGGTCAACTTGTCGTTGGTGGCACCGTCGCATGTGTCGGAAACCCAGCGCTATATCCAATCCATGTTTGGTACGGAGGGGCCACCATTAGCCAATAGCATCGCTGATCGGCGCTGGGCTAGTTTGGAAAACACATTGCTGAAACCACTTGACCCAACCAGCCGCCCATCAAAGCTGATCAGGGGTGGGCTCGAAACGATTCGGAATATAATTGGTATGAAGCCTAGTCCATTGCCAACGCACAAGTGGGCTACCGGGTCGATTTACCACTCGCCATTCTTTCCAATCCCGACTGAAGTAGGCAGAGCCCGGCATATCCGCTCGGTGATGACGATTCACGACTTGATTCCGATTCAACGACCCGACTGGTTTCGCGAGGGGGAGCAAACCGTTCGTCAGGTAATCGATTCGCTCACGCCCACTACCAATGTGGTTTGCGTGTCGGAGGCCACCCGCACCGATTTTCTGAATCACACTGGCTTTCCCGCTGACCAGGTGACGACTGTTCCGCTGGCAGCCTCCCGGGAGTTGTTTTACCCTGTTACGGACCCCGACCGGATTGCCGCTGTACAACACCGTTTTGGCATTTCGGGAGGGGGATACATTCTGAGTTTGGCGACCTTCGAGCCCCGCAAAAACATTGACCATCTTATTCGGAGCTTCGCTCGACTGGTAGAAGAAAGAACCATTCCCGATGATTTCAACCTGGTTCTGGTAGGAACAAAAGGCTGGAAATTTGATCAGATTATGACCGAAGTTAGCCGGGCCGATCATCTGCAATCGCGCATTATTTTGACAGGGTTCGTTCCCGACGAAGACCTGGCTCCTTTGTATTCCGGGGCATTAGCCTTTGTATACCCATCGCTGTATGAAGGGTTTGGATTGCCCCCCTTAGAAGCCATGCAATGCGGTTTACCAGTCATCACTTCCAACCAGTCTTCCTTACCAGAAGTAGTAGGAAACGCGGCCTTGTTGGTCTCCCCTACCGATTCTGACGCGCTCTGTCATGCCTTGCTAACACTCATCAACTCGTCGTCTGTTCGCGCCGAACTGGCCCAACGCGCCCTGGAGCGAGCCGCTCTATTCTCCTGGGGTCGATTCATAAAAGAGCACATTTCGTTGTATAAAAGTATATGAACCAACTGACTGTCATAAAAATAGGCGGCAACGTGATTGATAATCCAGATGCCCTTAAACGATTTTTGACCGCATTTTCCAGTATCTCTGGCGATAAAATTCTGATTCATGGAGGAGGCAAAGTAGCTACTCAGGTAGCCGAGAAATTAGGTATACAAACAACTATGGTCGATGGCCGCCGGATTACGGACCGCCCCATGCTCGACGTGGTGACAATGGTGTACGGCGGCCTGGTGAACAAGCAGATTGTCGCTCAGTTACAGTCGATGGGCGTTAATGCGATTGGCCTTACTGGAGCCGATGCCAGCACTGTTCTGGCCCGAAAACGGCCGGTAAAAGACATTGATTACGGGTTTGCTGGCGACATTGTGGAAGTCGATTCGGGACAGATTCAGTTTTTCCTGCGCCAAAGTCTGACTCCCATTTACGCCCCCTTGACTTACGACGAGCAAGGTAATTTGCTTAATACCAATGCCGATACAATGGCCTCGGCCATTTCGATTGACATGACCCGGCACGATACCGTTACGCTAGTTTATTGCTTTGAGAAAAAGGGCGTTCTAGCCAATCCCAACGATGATAATAGTGTGATTCCCGAATTGACTCCTGCTCTTTACGCTGACCACAAAGCAGCCGGAACAATCAATAAAGGCATGATCCCGAAACTCGACAATGCGTTTGCGGCCATCCAAAAAGGTGTTTCCCGAGTTATTATCTGTCATGCCGACGAATTGGCTCAGGCCGTACAGAAGGGTGCGGGAACAGTCCTGATAAGGTGAAGGTTATTTGATCGTGAATACCGACGTTACTCCCCTTCCCGAACGGGTCCGCCCCCGCACGCTCGACGATGTTATTGGTCAGCAAAAACTGATTGGACCTAACGGTGCCCTGCGCCGGGCTGTGATGTCGGGTCGCTTACCCTCTATGATTCTATGGGGGCCTCCTGGCGTGGGCAAAACGACCCTGGCTTTGTTGCTTGCCGAAGCGGTCCGTCGCCCGTTCGTGGCTTTAAGTGCTATTAATTCAGGGGTAAAAGAGATTCGCGATGTGCTGAGCCGGGCCACTCCCCTGATGGCTCCAGTGGTGTTCATTGACGAGATTCACCGGTTCAACAAAAGCCAGCAAGACGCATTACTGGGGTCAGTTGAAAAAGGTCAGATTACTTTGATCGGGGCCACTACCGAAAATCCTTCGTTTGAAGTCAACTCGGCCCTTTTATCCCGTTGTCAGGTTTATATTCTCGAATCGCTATCCCGCGATGAATTGGTTGCCCTGGTGGATCGAGCTATTGAAAAAGACTCTTTTCTGCAAAGAAAGCAGATCACATTCCAGTCGTACGATGCATTGCTTAGGCTATCGGGTGGTGACGGTCGCAAGCTGCTCAATCTGCTGGATTTAGTAGCTTCGGCGCATGTTTCGGCGGAACCATTAATCGTCACAGACGAAGGCGTTACGGCCGTTGCTCAACAAAACATTGCTCGATACGACAAATCAGGGGAGCAGCATTACGACATCATTTCAGCTTTTATAAAATCCCTGCGCGGCTCTGATCCGAATGCAGCTTTATATTGGATGGCCCGTATGATTGTAGCGGGTGAAGATCCCGTTTTTATTGCCCGCAGGATGTTGATCATGGCTTCCGAAGACATTGGTAATGCCAACCCTACCGCGATGATTATGGCATCAGAAGCGGTGCAGGCCGTTAAAGCGATCGGAATGCCCGAAAGTCGTATAATCCTATCTCAGGTAGCTGTTTATCTGGCTACATCCCCTAAGAGCAACGCAAGTTATGTGGCTATTGATGAGGCCATTGCACTTGCCGAGAGAACAGCTCATCTGCCCGTTCCGCTCCATCTTCGCAACGCGCCCACCAAACTGATGAAGCAGATTGGCTACGGGAAAGATTACCAATACGCCCATGCTCATGAGGGCAACTTCGCGCAGCAAAACTTTCTACCAGACGACCTGAAAGGCCATCGGCTCTACGAACCCGGCCACAACGCGCGCGAACAGGAAATTCTGCGCAATTTACAGAAATGGTGGGGGGAATGGTATGGGTATTAGAAGGGGATTTCCAATATCTTCGTCTTATGCTTAAAGAGCCATGAACTATACATTTCAATTACTGGACGTGGTAGCCATTTTAAATGACCTACTTCACGAAAAACTCAGAAAAGGCAGTTTAGGAACTATTGTAGAGTTGTTTAAAAATAACACCTACTAGTTGAATTTGCAGACTTGAATGGGGTTTACTATGCCGTGCCTGTACTCTCTGAAGAGACTATGTTAAAAATTTACCAGGAACCAGTTAAAGCTTGAAAAAAGGGTTTATGAAAAGCACGCTTCTATTCATTTTGATTATGGCTATGGCAAGCCTGATGACTAATTTTGCTATAGCGCAAACCACATCTCTACCACCAATCAGTATTCAATCGGGTGCCATTGCGACTAAAGTACGTATAGATAAATCAACGCCTATTTTCGACAAAGAAACCGGGAAGCGGATTTCTTTTGACGAATACAAGCGACTCATGAACACTGACCACAAGGGTTATCACCCGGAACCTATTATCAATGAATACGGAGAAGTAGGTGGTTATACATTACGAGAAACAACACCCGAAGAACGAGAATAGCAGCATTTTTATATCTTCCCTGGCCAAAAACCTACCGTTGGAGAGTTTGTTCCTTTGTTCATTATGAAAGGGCTCGATGATAAGGTGTACCGATCAACTGACCTGAAGGGTCACGTTGTTATCCTGAGCTTCTGGATTAGTCTTCGTAAACCGGTCTGGGGGTCAAAACAGGCTCAACAATTTGCCGATGCAATTCGTCAATTTCGTTCCGAAACAGACCCTATTTCATTAGGCATTTTGCAGGCAGACAAAGAAGAAATCTCGGCGTTAATGGCTACGCAGACACTGCCCTTTATTCCTGTTCCTAACTCATACGGTTTCCATCAGAAGTTTGCCGTTACCAGTGGACCTTCTTTTATGGTGATTGACCGAAACGGCAAAGTAGCTGCTTTTATTGAAGGCTCTGATTATGACCAATTAAAACAGGCGATGGCAAAGGTAAGTCGGTAAAATTTAGTACTTTCATTACCCAAAAGCAACGAATTATGGAAACGGAACTGATTGAAGAAAAGGCTATTCCTAAAGGCACTTACGACGGCCTAACCATGTCGAAGGATGATTTTCTGACCTGGCGACCCGACGATGAACCGTTCGTATATGAATTTAACGACGGTGTTATAGAATCTAAACCTGGCATGAAACAAAACGAAGCTAAAATTGTCAAGCGTATTGTACGTATTTTTCAGGATACAACAGCATACATACAGGGGGCGGAACTCCTGACAGAATTTGACTGCTGGGTGACGGAGCGGCAAATGCGTCGACCTGATATGGCTCTTTATACCAATCAGCAAATTGACCGGATGGGCGAAGGCGAACGCGAAATTCCAGCTTTCGTTATCGAAATAATTTCAGAATACGATGAGTTTGGCCAGATGAACACCAAGCTACGCGAATACTTCGCGGCTGGTGTTCAGGTAGTTTGGTGGGTCGTGCCGGGCTTCGATATGGTTCATGTGTTTACCTCCCCCAAAGTTATTACCATTGCCACCGACGACGATGTCATCAGCGCTATGCCAGTACTACCTGACTTTAAGGCGACAGTCCGCGACGTTTTTGGACGTTAACAATTAAAGTTCCATTATCTCCCAGATTGGATAATGATCAACTCTGTTTATACAAAATTAGTGTTTGTTGCATCTTCATCGGCCAAGTCCGAATTTGGTTGTCCGCTATGCAAATCATCATAAATATCCTTGAGTATTCGTCCGTTAAAAGTCCAGTATGGCGTGGGTTGCACACTATAAGTTAATCCAAGAAGCGTTTTAGTTAAATCAGTTAACGACATTTCACGCCCTTGATAGCGAACCCATTTTTCATTAATGACTATAGCAGTTTGTGATCCCTCAGTAAAAAGCAGTTCCGCCCCAGGATTTATTCCCATTTGGACAAAATTAAAATTATTGCGTCTTCTACGCTTTAATTGCCGACCTGCTTCTATTGATTCATTATCAATCTTGACACTTTCTTCTGCCGCTACGGTTGCTGTAACATCTTCCACATTGAGAAGTTTAAGCACTTCAATAACTTGCTCAGGATTTATATTGAAAAATTCTCTTTTAGCATTTATGCGGTGGGACCAAAAGCTATATGTAAAGCTTTCTCAACAATTGTAGCATCAGGCACTTTGGCAGCGTAAACACACTCACAAGGCACCGGTACACCTGTTGAATATAGCTCTAAGAGTCGCGTATTTATAGTACCACGAGTAGTTTTTCCAATCTTGACTAAGTTGGGCATTGCCGGATTAGTCAAAACGTACACAATTTGTAATAATACTTCCATATAAAAATCTTTAAAAGCTAATTCCCTTCAATCGCAGCCCTGAGTCTTCGGGTAAACCAAATACCAGATTCATATTCTGCACGGCTTGGCCTGATGCGCCTTTTGTCAGGTTATCGATAACACTCGAAATAAGCAGTTGGTCACCGTGTTTTTCAAGGTGAATCAGCGCTTTGTTAGTATTCACTACTTGCTTTACATCGATTGGAGCATCGCTCACGTGCGTAAATGGGTGCGATGCGTAGTAGCTGGTATACAGCATCTTAGCATCAGTAATCGAACCCCGGTAGCGCGTATAGACATTGGACATAATACCCCGCGTGAAGTTGCCCCGGTAGGGTATAAAATTGATCGGATGCGCCAAGTCAGCTTGCAACATCGTTAGGCTCTGCCCAATTTCGGCGAGGTGTTGGTGCTCAAACGCTTTGTAAATTGACACATTGTTGTTACGCCAGGTAAAGCCTGTTGTTGGCACAAGTGCCTGACCCGCGCCAGTGCTGCCCGTTATGGCGCTTACATGAATAGCGTCCTGAATTAGCCCGGCATTAGCCAGCGGCAACAGAGCCAACTGAATAGCCGTAGCGAAACAACCAGGATTAGCAATCCGCTCTGATTGCTGAATGCGGTCGCGCTGAAGCTCAGGCAGCCCGTAGATAAACTCGTTGGATTCGTCGCGAAAGTCGGCGCTAAGATCAATGATCGCGACGTTATCGGGGACTTCGTTCTCGTCAAGAAACTTTTTGGAAGCGCCGTGACCTGAGCACAGAAAAATCACATCCAGGCCCTCCTGTTGCAATAACTCCGACACGTTTCCGCCCGAAAATGTTAGATCAGTATCACCAATAAGGTCAGTATGCGTTGCCCAAACGGGCTTTCCAGCCTGGCTCTGGCTATGGGTGAATGCTACTGTGGCAAACGGGTGATTTAGTAAAATACGAAGCAGTTCGCCCCCTGTGTATCCGGCCCCGCCAATAATACCTACGTTAATTGTCATAAGGATTTTGGATGTTGGATACCGGATGCTGGATATGTGACGAAAAATCCAACGTCCAGTATCCAACATCCAACGTCCAAACTCATAAATTCATTAAAATATCTCTCAACACCGCCTGGGCCGACCATTCGCGGTTGGCAGCCTGTTCAATAACAAGTGACTGAGGGCTGTCGAGCACTTCGTCAGTTACTTTCACATTGCGCCGAACGGGCAGACAGTGCATGAATTTTCCGTTATCGGTTAAGCGCATTTTATCCATCGTCATCATCCACGAGGGGTCCTGAGTCAGCACCTGCCCGTAGTGAGTATACGACGACCAGTTTTTACCGTACACAAAATCAGCGCCTTCCATTGCTTTATTCTGATCATATTCCACTCGGGCATTACCCACATATTCGGGAGCCAGTTCATACCCTGGTGGATGCGTCACTACAAACTCGATTTCGCCCGCATTGGCCAGTGGGTTCATCCACTCGCAAAATGAATTGGCTACTGCCTGCGGCAACGCCTTAAAATGCGGTAACCACGTTAGCACCACCTTGGGCTTTGCCTTAGTTTTGGCTTCTGTAATTGTAATACAGTCGGCCAGCGATTGCAGTGGATGCCGCGTCGCCGATTCAAGGTTAATAATCGGTTTGTTGGCGTACTTCCGAAACTGCGCCATCACCAGTTCCCGGTAATCTTTGTCGCGGTCTTTTAACTCTGCAAACGCCCGAATCCCAATAACATCGCAGTAACGGCCAATCACAGCGGCTGCTTCCTTAACGTGTTCTGCTTTGTCGCCGTTCATAATCACCGGCAGACCGTCAATATCTTCTTCCATTTCGAGGCCCCAGCTATCCTGACCTACGTTCATGACCATCACGTTCATGCCAAGGTTCTGGGCAGCCTTCTGAGTGCTCAGACGAGTACGAAGGCTGGAATTGAAGAAAATAAGGCCAATGGTTTTGTTTTTACCAAGTTGTTGATCGGCAAATGGGTTGGCTTTGGCAGCGAGCCCCTGCTGGATCAGGGCGTGAACGTCGGTGACGTCGGTGGGAGAAATGAAATGATGCATTATCTATATTACCGCAAAGACGCGAAGGTTAACGCAAAGTGCGCAAAGGTATTAGTCAGTGATTTTTAGTCTAGAGATTGTTTACAAAACGGCGAACGCCATCTTTTAAAAAAGCTACATTGAAATTCATGAGCAAGCCTAGTTTGCAATCAGCCAGCTTCAAATAGGTCAAGAGTTGAGCAACATGAATATCATTTATTTTTTCAACAGCTTTCAATTCCAAAATCACTTTGTGTTCGACAACCAAATCCAAACGATATCCAACCTCCAGAACAAGGTCATCATAAATAATGGGTAAAGGTTTCTGTTGTTCAACAAAGAGCCCGGCTTTTTGCAATTCATAAGCTAAACATTGTTCATAAGCCGATTCGAGCAAGCCAGGACCCAGTCTTCGATGGACAATAAGAGCGCATTGATATACCTGTCTGGCAATCTCATTTTCACTCATATTATTGCGCTCTTTGCGCCAACCTTTGCGTCTTTGCGGTTAACTTCTTCATCCAGTGCTTCTAAGAACAAATCGGCTTCTGTGGTTCCTACAGCTAGTGAAGGCAGCAACCGAATTGTGTTTTTCCCGGCGACGCCCGTGAAAATGCGGTGATCAAAAAGCAAACTGTTCCGCAACGACTCTACCGGAAAATCATATTCGATACCAATCATCAGGCCCCGACCACGTATTTCTTTATAGCCACCAATCTGACGAACGCCTTGCATTAAATAGTCCCCAATCTGGGTAGCGTTCTCCATCAGGTTTTCGTCACGCATAATGTCAAGTACTGCAATACCCGCCGTACAGGCCAGATGGTTGCCGCCAAAGGTAGTTCCCAGCAGCCCATAACTCGCTTTGAATTTGGGAGAGATCAGGATGCCGCCAATTGGGAATCCGTTACCCATCCCTTTTGCCATCGAAATAATATCAGCTTCGATACCACTAAACTGATGCGAAAAAAACTTACCAGAACGACCGTAGCCACACTGTACCCCGTCGAGAATTAGCACCGCACCGGTTTCGTCGCACCGTTTGCGCAGAGCTTGTAGAAACTCATCAGTTGCGACATGAATACCTCCAACGCCTTGAATACCTTCAACTATTACGGCGCAAACCTCATCGGAAATACCTGACAAAGCCGTTTCTACATCATTGAATGGCAGAAACGTAACGTGCTCACTGTAATTGACTGGAGCCACAATGGCCTTGTTGTCCGTAGCAGCAACCGCCCCCGCCGTACGCCCGTGAAATGACTTCGTAAAGGCAACTACTTTTTTGCGGCCTGTATGAAAGGAAGCCAGTTTAAGTGCATTCTCATTGGCTTCTGCCCCCGAATTGCACAGAAACAGCGCATAATCCGGGTGGCCCGACAAATTGCCCAGCTTGTCGGCTAACTCTTGCTGAAGCGGAATACGGACAGAGTTTGAATAAAATGAAATTCGGTTCAACTGCTCGGTTAAAGCCTGCACATATCGGGGATGTGTGTGGCCTACCGAAATGACGGCATGCCCGCCATACAGGTCTAAATAGCGATCTCCTTTGCTATCCCAAAGGTAGCTTCCCTGGGCGCGAACGGGTTCAATATCATTAAGCGGGTAAACATTGAATAATTCAGCCATCAGCAGTTGCGGACGTCAACCATGCGGAGTTGAACGGCCATTACGTGTTTTTCAAAAAAAGAAGGGCGAAATTATGGATTTTTGAGGGAAATAGGGCCAAAAAACAGAAAAAGGAAGCCATTGAGGTTTCCTTTTTAGGATAGTTACAACTATGAGATTAGTGAACCAGTGATTACACCATTATCAATCTATACCGTCACTAAAAATTCCCGTATCAATGTTATTGAATCGTCAGGCTGTTCGATCATTCCCAGATGGCCAGCTTTTTCGAGCGCCACAAACTTCCCTTTGTCATTGAGCAAGTTAGCCATTTGCTCACTTTTGTCGATTGGAATCAGGTTGTCTTCTTTTCCAGCAATTATCAGCACGGGAAAACTGGCCTCGCGTAACACATGCGACCGGTCTGGGCGGGCGGCTATGGCCTGAACACCAGCTGTGAGCGCTTCGGCAGGCAATGCACTACCAATCTCGATCCGTTTTTTTACCTCGTCAGATAAGTCTGACTGATTGGATTCTGCAAACATTTTTGGCACTGTTTCACCAATAAAGGCTGCACTGCCCTGCTCTTTCAATTTACCGATAGCCTCCTGTCGTTTGACTTTACGCGCTTCATCATCAGCAAAAACCGTCGAATTGAACAACACCAAACCGCTTACCATTTCAGGATGATGGTCGGCAAAAGCAAGCGCAATATAGCCTCCCATCGAATGCCCAATCAGAGTAGCCTTCGTCACTTGTGTCGACTGTAAAATACTGTATACCTCTTCAGCATAAGCCTCAATGGAGCTGTGCGTTGTTAGAGTTGAAAAATCTGGCTTTATCAACTGATAGTCGGCTGATAAAGCTCCTTGTAGATCATCCCAGATGGATGCATCTACACCATGTCCGTGGATTAATACTACCGTTTTCGCTCCGTTCATAAGTGGGGTGATTAGGGGAATAAGCTCTAAAAGTAAATGGGTAATTATGGCAAATGGTAGTTATCCAATCACCGTAATTACCCATTTTCCTATTTTTTACCAATGCTTACACGGTCGCGTGCACCCATTGAAACTATCGTAATAGGTCGATCAGAATCAGTACCAGACCTACTATCAACGCAATGCCACCCAAAGCGCCCAGACCAGCCGATCCACCAATCAGGAGCAACAGAAGACCAGCCACAGCAATGATAGCGCCCAGCGTCAACAAGCTTTTAGCCATTGTTTTTTCAGGCGACATCTTGTTTTTGATTTTCTGGTCGATCTTCTTGACCATTACCCGCTCCATCAGGTTCATCTTTTTGGTAGTAGCCGTTGGAGTCATGGTTGATTTTTGAGCTGATGTAGCCAGAGCGGCATTGATTTTGGCCATCTGCTTCTGCACTCGCTTATCAGCCATGAGAGTTTTGTTGCTTGCAACAGCCTCATTAAGCTGGGCCTGAACCGCGGCTACCTCAACAGGTGGCGCTGGCGCGGCAACAGGCGAAACGGCTACCGGAGCTTCAACTGTAACAGGTGCTTCAGCCTGGGCAGGAGCAATTGCTTGTACAGATTCAGTTTTGGTAACGGTAGCGAATTTCTCGGTCGGAGTGCGCTGCACTGTTGCATATGGACGGCTGCAGGAAGTAATCAATGCCGTTCCGGCCAGTAGCAATGTGATTCGTTGAGCGAGAGTTTTCATCAGATAATGACGTGTTTTTGTAAAGGTGAATGAATTGTTTTCACCCTACTAACTTGGAGTTATCCGGTTTGTTGCGAACAAATGATATTACTCATTAAAAAGTAGCCAACGGCCCAAGTCATCGATCATTATGCAGCAGCTCGTAACATACCCTTAAACTTCGACTCACCAAATTTCTGCTGAGCATAATCTAATGATAGTGTGAACTCTTTAACGTCTGGTTGGGAAGGCAATTCGTACATCGCATCCAATACAATCGACTCACAAATAGCGCGTAAGCCCCGAGCTCCCAAGTTATAGGTGAGGGCCTGATCAGCAATAAAGTCGAGTACCTCGCTTGTCCAGTTCAGCTTAATCCCTTCCATAGCAAACAACTTATCGTATTGTTTAGAAATGGCATTTTTGGGTTCGGTCAGAATTTGCAGAAGTGCATTCCGATCAAGCGGTTCAAGATGCGTTAGAATGGGTAAGCGACCAATCAATTCGGGAATTAGCCCAAACGATTTCAGATCGAGGGCCGACACGAACCGCATGAGATATGACTTTTCCGAAATTTCGTGTAATCGGCGCTCACCTGAGAACCCAATAGGCCGGGAATTCACGCGTTTGGCAATGTGTCGCTCAATACCATCAAAGGCACCTCCGCAAATAAACAGGATGTTTTCGGTGTTGATTGAGATCAACCGCTGATCGGGGTGTTTACGTCCACCCTGGGGCGGCACATTCACCACTGAGCCTTCAAGCAGTTTCAACAATGCCTGCTGAACGCCCTCGCCACTAACATCGCGGGTAATAGACGGGTTGTCGGCCTTGCGGGCAATCTTATCAATCTCGTCAATGTATACAATACCGCGCTCGGCGGCATCTACGTCGTAATCGGCGGCTTGCAGCAAACGGGTCAGAATTGTTTCAACGTCTTCGCCTACGTAACCGGCTTCGGTAATAACGGTGGCATCAGCAATGCAGAAAGGCACTTCCAGTATTTTGGCGATTGTACGAGCCAGATACGTTTTACCCGTGCCGGTTTCGCCCACCATAATAATGTTCGATTTCTCAATCGTTACCCCATCTTCCGATTTACTCTGCATTAGCCGTTTGTAGTGGTTGTAAACGGCAACGGTCAGCGACTTTTTAGCTTCGTCCTGCCCAATTACGTACCCATCCAGATGACGTTTCATCTCAATAGGCTTGATGAGCTTGATATTGATCTCTTTCTGTTCTTTCCGCTGGGGTTTCATCTCCTGAAGCACCACCTGATGGCCTTCTTCAATGCAATAATTACAGATATGCGCGTCTAAACCCGAGAGCAGCAACAGCACTTCATTTTTGCGACGACCGCAAAACGAGCAGTTAATAAGAGCCATTTGTATGGGAAATTTTCAGGTGTCTGTACTGTAGTTACGTTAACCGACCGCAAACCTATTTGTTAGGCAATTCCGAAAAAACGAGTCGATCCTAATTATACTCTATAAAGAACAAAAGTAAGCGCACAGTGCCGAAAACTCAAGCAAATGTTTATTTAATGGCTTGAATGCCCGGCTCTTCCGCAACCACACCCGTCACGATCAAATATTGAGCAGCTGCGTAGGTTGCCATAACAGCGATAGATGCTCCGACGAATGGCAACGCAAATTTATTGAGCGCGATAAACGAATCGGACAGCACAAAAAGCAGAGCTCCTACCAGGACCTGCCAATAATTGCCGGGCAACACAGCGCCCCGGCGCAAACTGGCCATAACCGCCATTGAGCACAGACACACAACATAAAAAATTACCGGTCCCCAAAGCCCGGTAGTACCGGGTGCTCTGTGAAACGGCCCGTTCAGGTAAATCAGAAATCCACCCGCATAGGCTACAAAAGGGATTAAGATGAGCGCAATCCGACGCGATGTTATCTGTTGTTTACCTGTCCGAATCTCCTGCCTGAATACGGCGATATAGCATAGTTGCATCAGTAAAAAGGCACCCAGCCCTGGCCCAAACAGGTCAACTTCCCGAATCATTAAGAATACGTCGCCCAATAACGCAAACACCATTCCAATCAGTAACCACCGCATTTTGGCCGCCTGCCAGTTGGGGCGCTGAAACACAACCCAGCCAATGAGCAAGAGCATAATGAGGGGCTTGCAGGCATAAATCAACAGTTTATTAGACAATGTTTCGCCCGTAATTTCGAGCGCGGCTATCAGCGAAAACGAAAGCAAAAACGAGCGTGATGGACTTGTCATGGAGAATGGAGGTTTAGGACTACGTACAACAAAAAGGGAACCCCGCCAAGAGTTCCCTTACTTATCAAATAACGAGTCACTAACTTATCAACCCAGTACACGCTCACGACGCAGCACTTCGTCAATCAAGCCATATTCTTTTGCTTCATCGGCCCGGAACCAGTTGTCACGATCCGAATCTTTTTCCACTTGTTCTTGAGTTTTGCCAGTGTGGTGAGCCAGAATCGCATACAATTCATTGCGGAGTTTGACAATCTCGCGGGCTGTGATCTCAATATCAACCGATTGGCCTTGCGCACCACCTGATGGTTGGTGAATCATCACCCGAGCGTGAGGTAATGCTGCACGCTTGCCGGCTGCACCACCTGCCAATAAAACTGCCCCCATTGAGGCCGCTAAACTGGTGCAAACAGTAGCCACGTCGGGCCGCACATATTGCATGGTGTCGTAAATACCCAAACCAGCGTAAACTGAACCACCGGGGCTGTTGATGTACATCAGGATGTCTTTCTTAGGATCGGCTGATTCCAGAAAGAGCAGCTGGGCTACAATAATGTTAGCGATGTTATCGTCAACGCCCATGCCCATAAAGATGATCCGGTCGGCCATTAGGCGCGAAAACACGTCAACTTCACGGAAGTTCATTGGCCGCTCTTCAATAACCGAGCGGGTCATATTTTCAACACGATGAACGTCGTTGATTGTGTGGTTCATGTATCCGTCCACCGTCAGTCCATTGAGGCCCATGCCGTGTACGGCAAATTTTCTAAATTCTTGTCCGAAATTCATGGTAATGTTTCCTTTGTTTAACTAACGAATACGGGTGGGCGGAAGTTTCCAGATTCCTCTTTGCATCGGAATGACAAGCACCTACCGCCCGACCTTAAATCTTTCGATACAAAATTGCGTTATGCCAGCGAAATGTAATGTCAGTTTAGCTTTAGAAATTGTCAGTAATACTTGAAATAGGCCTGAGAAGTTGCTCCTCATTCCTTATTACGATCATTCCATGAATACCTCTTTACCCGAACGAATCCGGCTCCAGCGTCTTCAGCGGGGTCTTTCCCAAGAAAACATGGCCGATTTGCTTGGTCTGTCTACCACTGCTTACGGCGATATTGAGCGTGGCAAAACTGATCTTACTCTGTCACGACTTAACCAGATTGCTGGCGTATTCCATATGTCGTTGCTGGCGCTTATGAGTGATGAGGAGCAGCCTGTTGTGGAAGCCGTACCATTACCCAACCACACCCACGAAAATGAAACGCTTCGCTTAACCCTTGAAAAACAAGAACTGGAACTGGAAAAACTCCGCTTAGAAGCCGACTATTGGAAACGTCGGTACGAAGAACGCCTGGCTTGGGAAATAGCCCGCGCTGCCACCAACAGCACCGTGCGGGAACGTATTGGGTTTTGAAATGTACGGCGGCCTCGTCCACCATACAAAAAAGGGCGAACCTTGTAGCTCGCCCTCTTCATACTTTATAAAATTTTCGGAACCTTGGGAGTTTACCGTCCTTCGGCAATTTCCTTAAACTCGTCGAACGAAACTGGTTTAGACTCTACCGTTACCTGCGTTTTAGCGTAGTCGATCACTTTATCATCGAATACCCGGTTGTACAGGTTTGTATAATTCTGGCCGTTGTTCTTTTCGTCCATCAGGTAGTTGCGGGCGATTTTGTCGATGGTTTTGTTCATCTCCTCGTCGTCGCTATTCATGAAGCCAAACTGCTCCCGCACCATGTTCCGGGAAGTCTCCATGAGTTCTTCGGGATCAACTTTCACGTCGCCCTGCTCAGCAATTTTATTTTTGATGAGTTGCAGTTTTACTGACTTGGTGAAGTCTTCAAACTCGGTGTCGATCTGCTCGCGAGTTACTTTACCCTCGTTGGTATCAAGCAACCAGTTTTTCAGGAACTCCTCGGGCAACAGAATGGGAATGTTGTTCAGCAACTCGCGTTCAATATCGTACCGCAACAGCGTGTTTGATTCCCGCTCGTAGTTACCTGCAATTACCTCGGTGATTTTCGCGCGAAACTGCTCTTCACCTTCTATCTGACCAACACCAAACGTTTTATCAAATAGTTCTTGATTAACTTCGGCAGGCTGATGACGGGTGATGTCTTCGATCTCGAATGTAAACTCGCCAGTCAGATCAGCGGCTTCTTCTTTTTTCACGCCTGTTGCGTTAGCCCGATCTTTTTCATCAGGGAACAGCGCTTCAATTGTGAATGTCACTACCTCACCTTTAGCCTTACCAATGAAGGCAGCTTTGCCTTCTTCAGCCATTTTATTGGTTGGGAAAGCTGTTTTGCTAGCAAACGACTCTGCATCTTCTGGCGCACCCACCTGCTTCAGATCACCATAGATGGTATCTCCATCAGCAACTTCTTCAGCGTGTTCGTGGGTATGGAATTGCTTTTGAAGATTCTCGATTGTTTCGCCAACTTCCTTGTCGGTAGCCTGAATTTCGTATTTAGTCAGGGTTGGCAACTGGTCGAAATGCACCTCAAAATCAGAGGCTAAACCTAATTCGTAGGTAAACTGAAACTGCTCCTGATTGTCCCAGTCAACGGCATCAGCCTGTTCCCGGTTAGGAATAGGATCACCTACAATCTGCAATTTATTCTCGCGTATATACTTAGAGACTGTTTTGCTGAGAATCGTATTTATTTCTTCCACCAAAACACCTTTGCCATACATCTTTTTGACGAGGGCAGGAGGCACGTGACCGGGGCGGAAACCCTTCAGGGCGACGGTTTTGCTGTATTGCTTGAGTTTTTTATCGACTTCCGGCTTGTAGTCGTCCGGGGTCAGCGTAATCAGCAGCGAAGCATTGGTTTCACTCGCTTTTTCGAGGGCTATATCCACAATCGTATAGGTTTAAAAACAAAGAGCGAAAGAGCGAATGAGGTAAAAAGCGAAAAGCACTTGCGTTAGCCATTCACTCGTTCCCTCTTTACCTCTTTCACTCTTTAATCATTGTACGGGCGGAGGGACTCGAACCCCCATGCCTTGCGGCACCAGATCCTAAGTCTGGCACGTCTACCAATTTCGCCACGCCCGCAGGTAGACTCTTTACTTGACACTTAATTGTCTTTCGGCCCGCAAAGGTACGAATGAATTTGAAATGATCAAGCAGGGTACTGAAATCGTTTATTTTTTTTGACCAAAGGAGCCAAATAATTTGTTCTATTAGCGTAACTTGATCGACTGAGTACAACCAACCGAGATGATTGACCTATGACTGCTGTAGCTGAACCCATCATTGATCTGGAACTCGAACGCCAGGAAATTCTCAAACGCTATCGTCGGCTGCTTCGCGCGGCCAAACCCCTGCTGAAAGATAACGACGCCAAACTGATCAAAAAGGCGTTTAATACCTCAGCAGAGGCTCATAAAGATATGCGTCGGCGGTCGGGCGAACCGTATATTTATCATCCTCTGGCTGTTGCTCAGATTGCCGTTGAGGAAATCGGATTGGGTACCACCTCTATTGTAGCAGCTTTGCTGCACGATGTAGTAGAGGACACCGACATGACCATTGAGGACATCGACCGGCTGTTTGGCAACAAGGTAGCGCGGATCATTGATGGACTCACCAAAATTTCGGGCATTTTTGATTACGGCACATCGCAACAGGCCGAGAATTTCCGAAAAATGCTCCTGACGCTCTCCGATGATGTCCGGGTAATTTTGATCAAACTGGCCGACCGCTTGCACAACATGCGAACGCTGGACTCGATGCCCCGCGACAAGCAGTTGAAAATTGCGTCTGAAACGATCTATATATATGCCCCGCTGGCTCATCGGCTTGGTTTATACGCGATCAAGTCGGAACTTGAAGATCTGCATCTGAAGTATGTAGAGCCGGAAGCGTACAAAGATGTAGCTCGCAAACTCCGCGAAACTAAGTTGGGCCGCGACCGCTTCATCAGTAAATTCATTGAACCTATTGAGGAAAGTCTGGCCGAAACAGGCTACAAATACGTAGTTCGTGGCAGGCCCAAGTCCATCTATTCAATCTGGAATAAACTCAGTAAGTCGAAAAAGCCTTTCGAGGAGATTTATGATCTGTTTGCGGTTCGGATTATTATGGACGTACCGCCAGAGCAGGAAAAAGCAGCCTGCTGGCGTGCTTATTCCATCGTGACGGATCATTACAAACCAAATCCCGATCGGCTCAAAGACTGGATCAGTACACCCCGCGCCAATGGCTACGAGTCGCTGCACACCACCGTTATGAGTAAAACCGGGCAGTGGGTGGAGGTGCAGATTCGTACGGAGCGGATGAACGAAGTAGCCGAAAAAGGCTATGCCGCGCACTGGAAATATAAGGGTAACGACACCCAGACCGGACGCGGCATTGAGGTCTGGATCAGTCAGGTGCGCGACATGCTTGAAACCACTACGCTTGGCGACAAAACCGGAGCGATTGAGTTTCTGGATGATTTCAGAAGCAACCTCTACAGCGAAGAAGTCTTTGTATTTACCCCAAAAGGTGATCTTAAAGTGTTGCAACGGGGAGCCACTGCTCTCGACTTTGCGTTCGATATTCACACCCAGATCGGTGCGAGGTGCATGGCCGCCAAGGTCAACAACATTCTGGTTCCATTGAGCCATGTGTTGCAGAACGGCGATCAGGTGGAGGTTATCACGTCGAACAAACAGAAGCCAAATGAAGACTGGCTGCGGTTTGTGGTAACGTCGAAAGCCCGAACCAAGATCAAAGACCTCATAAAGGAGGAAAACAAACGATACATCACCGACGGACGCGACATTGTAACTAAGAAACTCAAGACACTC
The DNA here is from genome assembly GCF_028867935.1 of Flavobacterium sp. SUN052. Lineage (GTDB taxonomy): Bacteria > Bacteroidota > Bacteroidia > Flavobacteriales > Flavobacteriaceae > Flavobacterium. Next base: position 63,736 of record NZ_JAPQNS010000009.1, on the reverse strand, counting down.
CGCATGGAGATGACGAATGAGTTGTTAAACCAGTTACGTGCCTATTTGGGCTCCAAAACCACAAACGATTTCTTTTACCGGTTTGGCAAGGGTCACCTCGATGTAAAGGATATTGTTCGGTTTAAGTCCGAAAAAGAAGCCAAAGAGAATCGGCAGAATAAAATTAATACCGACAATATTGCCGATGGCAAGACCTTCACCAAAGAGCTCAAAAAGATGCACGGCGACCGCGCCGATGCTGATATGCTGCTCATCGGTGAAGATATGGACAAGATCGACTATACCCTGTCGAAGTGTTGTAATCCGATCTCCGGCGACGACGTTTTTGGCTTTGTCACGATCAACGATGGTATCAAGATTCACCGGGTTTCATGTCCTAATGCCGTAGAACTCATGTCGAATCACGGCAACCGGATTATAAAAGCGAAGTGGACTTCACAACGTGATCTGGCATTTCTGGCAGGTCTGCGCATCACCGGCACTGACCGCGTAGGCTTAGTCAACGACGTCACCAGGATCATCAGTAATGAACTGAGTATCAATATGCGTTCTGTTACTATCGATTCTACCGACGGTGTTTTTGAAGGAAATATTAAGCTGTATGTTCACGACACGGCTCACCTGGATACGCTCATGCAGAAACTTGAAAGCGTAAACGGGGTGTATGAAGTCGTGCGGTTCGATTAACTTTGCACTATGCCTGCGCCGAAACAAACAAATTTAGAATCCGCCCGTACCATTTTTACGGCTTATCTGGAGCGGAAGGGCTTGCGCAAAACGCCCGAACGATTTGCTATACTCGAAGAGATTTATAACCGTCAGGATCACTTCGATGTGGACGAGTTGTACATTTCGATGAAGAATAAAAAATACCAGGTTAGCCGAGCGACGGTTTACAACACGCTCGACGTTCTGGTAGACTGTGACCTTGTGACCAAGCATCAGTTTGGCAAAAACCTGGCTCAGTATGAAAAGTCGTATGGCTACCGGCAACACGACCACCTGATTTGTACGGATTGCCATAAGGTAATGGAGTTCTGCGACCCCAGGGTTCAGAATATTCAGAATATGGTGGGCGACATGCTGAAATTCAATGTAATGCACCACTCGCTGATTTTTTACGGTTCCTGCGCTCGTGATCAGTGTGAAAACCGCGAGGCAGTAACCAGTGAGCCCGAGGGCTTGCAAGGTACAGTGGAATATCCGGCTGATGTTCGGGGTTAAAGGCAATAGCTCAATAGCGTTTTTATACGTTTACTATGGTTGATGTTTTATTAGGCCTCCAATGGGGCGACGAAGGTAAAGGAAAGATTGTGGACGTTTTGGCTCCGCAATATCAGGTGGTAGCCCGGTTTCAGGGTGGTCCCAATGCCGGGCATACGCTCGAATTTGACGGAATCAAGCATGTGTTGCACCAAATTCCGTCGGGTATTTTTCGGTCCGATATTCAGAATATTATTGGAAATGGCGTAGTGCTGGACCCAATTGTGTTTCGGCGTGAAATCGACGGGCTAGCTAAGTTCAATCTGGATCTGACCCGCAACCGCCCGGTGGCCCGCTTGATGATCTCCAAAAAAGCATCGCTCATTGTGCCAACGCACAGCCTGCTCGATGCCGCTTACGAAAAATCAAAGGGAGAGTCGAAAATTGGCTCAACCCTGCGGGGCATTGGACCTACATATCAGGATAAAGTGGCCCGGCTGGGGCTGCGCGTGGGTGATATTCTGTCGCCCAATTTCCATGAAAAGTATAATCGGTTGGTAAGCCTTCACAAGACGACACTCGATCATTACGGATTTGATTATCAGTCAGTGTTGCCAGCCGCCGAAGCCGAGTTTTTCTCTGCCATTGCTTTTATGAAGCAATTTGAGTTAACCAACAGCGAATACATCATCAATGATGCGTTGACCGCTGGACGGAAAGTGCTGGCAGAAGGCGCACAGGGGTCACTTTTGGATATTGACTTCGGTTCGTATCCATTTGTGACAAGTTCAACCACGATGACTGCCGGAGCCTGCACAGGCCTGGGTATTGCCCCCCGGCAAATTGGTGAGGTATATGGTATTTTCAAAGCCTACTGTACCCGGGTAGGCAGTGGTCCTTTCCCAACCGAACTTCTTGAAGAAACCGGTGAACAGATGCGGCAGGAAGGCCGTGAGTTTGGCTCGACCACGGGTCGTCCACGTCGGTGTGGCTGGCTGGATTTACCCGCTCTCAAATATGCGATCATGCTCAATGGAGTCACCCAATTGGTGATGATGAAGGTTGACGTGCTCAATATTTTTGACGAGATAAAGGTCTGTACGCATTATAAAACGGCCGAGGGCACCCTGACTGAGCAGTTACCGTATGATCTGGTTGATGCTGACGTAACACCTGTTTACAAATCGTTTAAAGGTTGGAAAACGTCACTCGAAACATTCCATTCATTTGATGAGGTGCCAACCGAACTGGCCGCTTATATCAGCTTTCTAGAAGAATCACTTGGATTACCAATTAGCTTTATTTCAACGGGTCCCGACCGCGAAGCAATCATCCATCGGCAGGCTCAACTAGCTTAAGCACTTGCTTCTTGATGAGGCTCGTTGTTATATGATCAAACATTTAAGAGACTTTTAACTCAATTTATTGGTTTAAAGGCAGTTGTGCAACTTATTTTTGTGCACATCCTTTGCTATTCTACCTATGAACTTTGTTAAAAACGTTGGATTTGTTGATCAAGTAGTTCGCGCAATGCTAGTCTTAGATGTGGTCTTTGCGTATTTAGTGGGATTTTTATCAGGTATTGGTGCCTTCGTAGCTGTTGTCTTTGCTGTAATACTGGTTGGTAGTTGTCTGACTGCCCACTGTCCGGTTTACATGGTACTGGGATATAGCACCCGGCAGGAATACGAAGATCGACAGCAGTAGGTCATCTTTACATCCCCGAAAGCGGAACAGGACTGACCTGTTCCGCTTTTTGTATGACTATGAAATCAACTCAACGTATTATTTCGCTTGTTCCGTCGCTCACCGAACTCCTGTTTGATCTGGGTCTGGACACCGAAATTGTTGGCGTGACCAAATTTTGCATTCACCCCGCCGACAAAGTGAAACGCAAAACAGTTGTGGGCGGTACCAAAAACGTCCACATCGACCGGGTCGAGGCCCTCTCTCCTACGCTGATTCTAGCGAATAAGGAAGAAAACACCCGTGAAGACGTAGAAGCGTTACAGGCAGACTTTCCGGTTTTATTAACCGATATGGTAACGCTTGCCGACGCGCTTCAGATGATTGTAACGGTAGGCGAACGCGTTGATAGATCGAATGAAGCAAACCGGTTAGCTGCTCAAATCCAGAAGTCGTTTGCTGACTTGGCTCAACACATAAAAACGTTTATTACTCCTCCCCCACGCGTGGCCTACCTGATCTGGCGCGATCCGTGGATGGTAGCCGGAAATCAGACGTTTATCGACTCGATGCTGACCTCGGCTGGATTCGTCAACGCTTTTGGTGCTCAATCGCGCTATCCAATTATTTCGTTCGACGACCTTCGAACTACCAATCCTGACATGCTTATGCTCTCTTCCGAACCCTATCCTTTCCGGGAAAAGCATATTGCCGAACTGAGTACTATTTGCCCGAATGCCCAGCTGATGCTGGTTGATGGCGAACTTTTTAGCTGGTACGGTAGCCGATTAATGTATTCTGCGGAGTATTTTCGGCGCTTGCGATAACAGGCTTGTACAATGCGCTACCAACGAATGCCCATTGAGGCTGAGTCACCCGAAGAAAAAGGCTACGAAACGATCAAGTACAACCTGGCCGAAAGCTCTGTCCGCGATCTTCGCGTGTCCGACATTTTGCCTCCCACCGATCTCGCCGATCTGGTATTGGCCTATACTCACCACCGGGGCGACCCAGCGTTACGTGAAGCTGTAGTCAGTGACAGTCCTGGCCTTAAACCAGAGCAAGTATTGGTTTGCCCCAGCGCAGCAACGGCTTTATTTATTATTTCTACTACGCTATTAGCCCCCGCAGACCATTTGGTTGTAATCCGACCTAATTACAGCACCAACCTCGAAACGCCCCGTGCCATTGGTTGCGACATTTCGTTTGTGGATTTACAGTTTGCTACTGGTTTTGCCATAGACGTAGCAGCTATACGCCAGGCTATACGGCCCAATACCCGGCTTATCAGCGTTACCAATCCGCACAACCCAACCGGAACACTTTATTCAGAGCAAATTCTGAACGAATTGATCATCCTGGCCGAAGAAACGGGGTGTTATTTACTGGTTGACGAAACGTACCGCGACCTTAATTTCCAGTCGACTTTGCAGCCGTACGTGGCCAGCCAGAGCGAGCGAGTTATTTCGGTCTGTTCACTGTCGAAAGCGTTTGGCGCACCGGGTATTCGTATTGGCTGGTTAGCCTGCCGCAATGCGAAACTCATGGAAACGTTTTTGGCCGCGAAAGAGCAGATTGTGATTTGTAACTCGGTATTGGATGAGGCAGTAGCCCTCCGACTTTTGCAACGGCGGCATGAGATTCTACCAGCTGTTCACGCCCATATTCGCGCTAACTTCGCCATCCTGTCCGACTGGTTCGCGGCTAATACCGACCTGATCGATTGGAATCCTCCCGGAGCGGGCGTAGTCTGTTTTCCACGAGTAAACCCTGCTTTGAGAATTGATATGACTTCTTTTCATACCAGACTTTACCACGACTACCAGACTATGGTAGGTCCGGGGCACTGGTTTGAGCAGCCCGACGAGTTTTTCAGGCTTGGCTTCGGGTACCCTACCAGCGACGAACTCCGGCAGGGCCTGGCCAATATCCGGGCGTGTCTGGTGTAGGTTATTTCTCTTTACTCCAGATCTCGTTCACTTTGCCACCCGTTGAGCTTTGCCCCGAGTGCAGCCAATCGTCGCCGTTGAGTTTATTATCGAAGGTGAGCGACTTGCCAACGCGCGAATTATCGCGGGAGAAGAAGTCAATTGTTTCGGTGTACTTACCGTCTTTGAGTGTATAGGTACCGCCCCCGGTTCCGCTGAATTGTCTGGTTTCGGGGTTAATGGCGGCCCACTGAAAACGGCTTCCAGTCAGGAGCTTGAGCGTTTTTCTGGCTCCGCGTTGCATCGGAGACATCACCCCATCGTTATTGAGACGACCCGTAATTCGCCACAGTCCCGCCATCGGCGTTTGAGCGCTTGCGTCGTCTACTCGAGTCATCACCTGCTGGCCGCTAGGCGTGATAATAGCTAGTTGATTGTTGCCCGAAGCCAGTTCAGCGGTGTTTGTTCTACCAACGGTGGTGCTGTCGGCAGAATCGAATTCAATCGTCATCGACAACTTATTGCCATCCTGGTTCCAGATGCCACCCCGCGTGCTAACGAAGCGGTCGGGCGTATAAGTCGTCTGCATAAAATACCGGTCTGATACCAGCATCATGACTGTTTGATTATCTCTTGTCATCTTCCAGGCACCCTGAGTTGATGGAGCCATGGGACGGAGGGCAAGCGTGGAAACGAGAAGAGCGGCAATTAAGAGTACTTTCATGACTGTTGTTAAAGGGTTTACACTTTCGCCAGATCAAATGGTAACGTTCTGACACGCTTCCCGGTAGCTGCAAAAACAGCATTGCAAAGCGCTGGCGCCATAGGCGGCAAACCTGGTTCGCCAACGCCACCGGGAGCTTCTTCGTTTTCCAGAATGTGAATCTCGATCGGAGGCATTTCGGGTAATCGCATGATCTGGTAGTTGTGGAAATTCTGCTGTTCCGATTTACCATCTGCAAATGTGATACCAGATTTGGTAGCGGCTGTGAGGCCCATCACAATATTACCTTCGGTTTGTGCCCGCACGTTATCGGGGTTGACGTACATACCGCAATCCAGCACCGTTACTACCCGGTCAATTTTAACGCCAGCCCCCTGTTTAGACACGTATACGGCGTGAGCGCAGATACTGCCAAATGAGCGACAAACGGCCAAACCACGTCCCTGTCCTGCTGCCAATGGTTTGTCCCAACCGGCTTTTTGAGCCAGCGTTTCCAGCACCGTCACGAACCGTTGGGCAATTTTACCCGCTTCGCCTTCAGTTTGGGCTTTCAGGAGTGACAGGCGCATAGCCAGCGGATCTTTACCAGCGGCATGAGCTAATTCGTCTACAAAACTTTCGTGGCCAAAACAGCTATTCGACGGATACACTGAGCGCCACCAGACAATAGGAATGTCAGTTTTGACGTGTTTCCAACCGACCAACGCATTCGGGAAAGCATAGGGGCTTTCGTCTTTGCCAATACCCTCGGCGGCCCAATCATCAGCAGCGCCTTCTTTCAACCCTTTAAACACCTGCCCCATAATCGACTCACCGATAAAGGTGTGCGCAAACGCGAGCACATTGCCATTTGCATCTACGGCTCCTTTCAGGCTGCTAAGCATACCAGGGCGATACGGCCCCTGGGTAATGTCGTCTTCGCGAGTCCATATTACTTTGACGGGCGCCTTGGCCGCTTTAGAGAGGTTTACAGCCTCCAGCACAAAGTCCAGATAGGCTTTGCGCCCAAAGGCTCCGCCCAGAAATGGCACGTTGACCTGTACTTTCTCTTTTGCAATACCGAGGTATTGGGCCACCTGCTCAATAGTTCCGTCGGGACCCTGAACAGGTGCCCAGATTTCGCATGAACCATCGGCTTTTACATGGGCAATGGCTACTTCAGGTTCCATGGGCGCATGAGCCAGAAACGGGGTTTCGTAGGTAGCCTGTACTTTTTTCGGGGCAGAATCGTAAGCTTTAGCGAAGTCGCCGGTGCTGTAGTAAGGCGCAGGAGCGGCATCAGCCTGAGCCCTAAGTTCAGCATAATACCGGTCGGTAGTCATCTGCTTGTCATACTCCCCGTTATTCCAGGTTATTTTCAAAGCGCGTCGACCCTGCAAAGCTGCCCAGTAATTGGTGGCTAACACAGCTACCGCTTCGGAGGTGCGGTGAGGCATAGGGCGCTCTGTTCTGACCACGTCTTTTACGCCAGCAATTTTCCGGGTAGCTGTTTCATCCACCGATACCACTTTCCCGTGAATAACAGGGCTGTGTTCGATGCTCGCATACAACATACCCGGAACTTCCATATCCATGCCAAATACGGCTTTACCCGTTACTTTGGCCGGTACTTCGGGGCGAGGCATAGCCTTGCCGATAATCTTGAAATCTTTCTTGGCTTTGAGCGTCAGTTTAGTCGGAATGGGCAGTTTGCTGGCTTCATCGACCAACTCGCCATAGGTCAGGGTTCGCTTGGTCGGGCGGTGATGAATGGATCCATTTTCGGCGTAACAATCGCCTTCATCTACTTTCCAGCGCGTAGCAGCGGCTGTCGTAAACATTTGCCGGGCCGCAGCGCCAGCCTCACGAAGGCGTTTCCAGCCCGTACGAACAGTGCTACTTCCGCCCGATAACTGGTCGCCATATTTACGTAGACCATCAGACTGCCGAATACTGATCTGATTCATACTGACTTCCAGTTCCTCCGCAATCATCATCGGTACGGCTTGCCAACTCGCCTGTCCCATGTCGGGCCGGTGATTGATGAGCGTGATGGCGCCCGCATTGTCGATCACAATAAACGGGTGCAACTCAAACGACAGCACGGCTGGTTTGCCAGCAGGGTCAGCGAGTTGCAGGTTTACGAGCGATTCGGTGCCAGCGGCATCACTTGAAAAACCCAGCAGCAGGCCCGCGCCAGTAAGTCCGGCGGCTTTTAAAAATGAACGACGATCAAAGGCAGGAGAAGTCATAGCAGTGTAATTGTGGAATCAATTTGGAGCCAATTAGCAAGCGAAAATTACGAAAAAAGAATAACTCTTCTCTTTCTGTTACTAGTCATCATCATCGTCCTTTTCCACAATCTTCAGCCAGGCACCCCGACGAGGAGCCGGAACCCGACTCTTTTCGCCTTTGACGGCCATCCAGATCACGGCGTTGAACTCGTTATCGTCGAGTGTGTCGGCCTCGCGAAGGTCGAACTTCTCGGAGCGCCGGGCGGGCTCATTCATGGCCGTATTCTTGGCGTCGAGGTCTATATTGGCCGGGATGTGTTTGTATGGTGCTGTGTTGGGTATGTTGGTAAACAGAGCGAACATGGGCCGGGCCGCGGCATCGTACTGACTCATCGGCGGCATTCCTAAAATCAACTCCATTGTGCGGAGCATTCCCGACGTAGAATACATGGTGTGCTCAACGTGTTTCCGTTTGGCATAAGGGCTGATCACGAGCGCAGGCGACCGGTGTGCATCAACGTGGTCAGGTCCGTTCTGTGCATCGTCTTCCAGAATAAACACCGCCGATTCTTTCCAGATGGGACTGTTCGACAGGTGCTCAACGAAACGGCCCACCGCCAGATCGTTGTCGGCAACCATTGCTAGCGGAGTCAATTGACCGATTCTGGCCCCGGCTGTGTGGTTGTTGCCCAGACGGAGCGTGTTCAGGCGCGGAACCGCATTGGCAGCTATCAACGAATCGAGGTCTTTTTTCCAGACTTCTACCCGGTCAATGTCTTTCACTTTCAGGTCATAATCGGGGTATTTTAAACAGAATTGACCATTCAATGCCGAACCTTTGCGCCGGGAATAGGCCGCAAACTCACCATAGCCCCGATAGCTGATGTTAGCCCGTTTTGCATGATCCCAGATGAAACCTTTTTTCGGAAACGCCACCGGCCGACTACCTTCATAATCGTAGGTGCCGCCCCGCCCGCCGTAGCTGGTCGGCCAGGTTTTTTCCACAAAATCGGGTGCATAAGCCGCCGTTGACCAGTTATGTCCGTCTGCGCTTACTTCGGCGTCTACATAAAAATTGTCGAGAAGCCCAAATTCACGGGCCAGGGCGTGCTGGTTGGGCGTTACTTTTTCAGGAAACAAACACAGCGACGAATCACCATTTCCACCCGGCATATCACCAAAAACCTGGTCGTAGGTACGGTTCTCTTTTATAATGTAAAAGACGTATTTGATGGGGGATGGCTGCCCAGCCTGACGCGGAATCGGACTATTAGCTTCACCCTCTGCCAATTTCTCACGCTCTTTACTGTACGGCGTATTCTGGTACACTTGCCGGGTCAGTACCGCCAGCTGGCTTTTGGCGGGCATCTCAAACATCGACAATGTGCCGGTGAGCATACTACCAATGTACTGACGCGGATCATCCCGACCTTTAAAGGGGTTGGGGCCTTTGGGGTTAGCCAGCGAAGTCATGCCCTTACCATTGCTCACTATAATTTTCTTGCCCACCATTTTTACCGAAGTCGGGTACCAACCGGTTGGAATAAAACCCAGCGACTGGCTCTTGCCCGGTTTTGCCACATCGAACACCGCCAGGCAGTTGTTGTCGGCGTTGGCCACGAGTAATGTTTTCTGGTCGGGCGAAAGCGCCAAACCATTGGGCGTGCTCCCTGCTGGTGAGTCAGGATACAGGGCCGTGTTGAGAGTTTCGACTACCCGGCGCGTGGCTAGTTCAATAATCGACACGGAATTGTCATTGGCATTGGCGGTGAACAGGTACTTCCCTGATTTGCTGATAAGCATATCGTTGGGGTGGTCACCGGTAGTAATTCGGTCGATAATTGTCTGCTGTTTCGGGTCATACACCAGCACCGACGAACCACCCCAGAGCGAGATATACAACTCCTCGCCAGACGAAGCGCGCAGGCAGGTGTAGGCCTCGTGTGGCAGTTGCACTCGTTTCACAATCTGCTTTGACTGTACGTTGCAGACGTACAAAGCGCTGTCGTCTTTGGTAACAGCATACAGAGTTTGTCCGTCTTTACTCAGTTCAATACCAGCTACTGATATTCGGTTGGGCCAGGCTTTTCCCAGTACAATAGAGTCTACAGGTGTAAGTTGATCTCTTGACGCATCATACACCATCACGCGGTTGTCATTGCCACCCGATGCAAAGATTCTTTTTCCATCGGGGCTGAACCGAATACCAACCCACGACTTGGGGATAACAACCTCGCTCAGTAGCTTTTCGCCAGCTACATCGAACAGTTGAATGGTCTGTTTACTTTGACCGTTATTGGTAACCGCCAGTCGTTTCTGATCAGGCGATAGTGCCATGTTGAGGGGCAGATCACCGAGTGGCAACGAACGACCGGTTGGCGTCAGGCTCCAGCCGTTTGGGAGTTGAACCCGCTGAGTAGCGGGGGTTTGGGCAAGGCATAATTCCGTTGCCAGAAGGAACAGAAGAAATAAAAGGCGGTTCATGGGGCCGAGGTTTTGAGAACAGCCAAAGGTACAAAACGAGCGGGGTTTCGAGATAGGGGGCTGACGTAAAGAGATTGTTACTGATTGGGGCTTTGGCTTTATAGCTGCTAACTACAGCCAAATCAAAACAGAGGGTGAGTGAATTTATTAAGGCGAATATAGTTCGTCTCTAAATGATCAAAATCACCATCCATGGTAATAAGCTGTAAATTGAACAACGATGCTGTTGCAGCGATCCACAAATCATTCTTGCCCATATTTCGGGCTGACTTATCTGGCCCTGGCAGACTCATTTCCAGGTTTTTGCCCTGACTGAACACATCTATCTCTACATAACGGTCCACTAGCAGGTCAGAATCAATCCGAATAACAACCATCTTTTGCAATAGAATGTCAACACCAGCTAGTCGGTTGCTTCCCCAACCGTTTTGCCGAACAAATGACCACAATTCGCCAACATTTACAATCGAAATGACTTCCTGCTCGTGGTCAGGATTGACTTTATTACGGATTGTTTGCTCCTGCGATGGATCACGGGCAATAGTGAATAATACATTGGTATCGAACAGAACCGCCATGCTTATTTCTGCTCTTTAAGCTGGTCGAGCATGCGTTTTGTTTCGTCGATACCAACGGTAAGTGTACCAGAAATACGGCGTCTCGTCGTATTGATACGCTTTTTTTTCAGAAATTCATCTACTCCTCCTGCATTGAGAATTTCATCCACTGAGTATGTAGTAAGTTTACTTCTCACCGTTCGGTCTGCCATTGTTGAAAATTCTGTTGATTACATTACCAAAGCTACAAAAAACCGACCAGTTGCGCCGAATAATTGGTTAGCATCAACACAACTTTGTTTTATCTATATCAGCGTGGAATCACCAAAGTCAGTAAGGTAACTATTTCAAGTAAATTTGAGCATTGAAGCTGAAGAAATCCAGTAATTCTTAGAAGTGAGAGATACAGTTATGCTATCGTTACAACATCAGGTCTTCATGGAAGTAGCTCGCGTACTGAGTTTTACCCGCGCGAGCCAGACTTTTTATCTGAGTCAGTCGGCCATTAGTAAGCATATTAAAGCGTTAGAAAACTTTTATAAAACGGGGCTTTTTGAGCGGCATGGCACCAGTATCAGCCTAACTCAGGCGGGTCAGCTACTGTATAAAAAACTTCTGGAAGCCAGCCAGTTGCAAAGTGAGTTACATCAGGCTATGCATCAGGTAAATGAACACTTTCAACCACCAACAAAACTCGCCATTGGCGGCAGCACGACAATCAGTTTGTACGTACTACCTCCAGTCTTGTCTGCCTATCTTCGTCAACATCCCTCCATTCAGATCAACGTACTGAATAGTAATTCTGCCAATATCCAGAAAGCTTTGCTGGACCACAACATCGACGTTGGTATTGTGGAAAGTATAACCCGAACAAACACCCTGACTTACAGCTCCTTTATGACGGATGAAGTGGTGGCTGTGTGTTCAGTTAAAAGCCCGTTACGAACCCGCACGTTGACAATAACCGACTTATTACAGATTCCGCTGGCTCTGCGGGAGAATGGGTCGGGCACCTTGGCGGCACTGGAAGGGGCATTGCAGGACCAGCAAATTCGCCTGGCCGATCTGAAAGTTCTGATTCGATTGGGCGGTACCGAAGCCTTGAAAAACTTTGTGTTAGCTGATACTTGCCTGTCGTTTTTGCCCCGGCTGGCTATCCGCAATGAACTGGCTGCTGGTACGCTAGTTGAAGTGCCGGTAGAAGGATTGAATGTTCAACGCCATTTCTATTTTATTCAGCGAATGGGTACTGAAAACAATGAATGGGTCAATAATTTCATTCGTGCTACCCGACGACATTATTCTATTTTGGAATAACTCATACCAAAATACGATTTGCATCAGGCGTCATGAACGGCCACTTTCGGGCGTTTTTACTCCGCTATGCAACTTCTCACGACTTCATCGCTCCTAGCCGATCTATATTGCGCCAACTGTGGCCAGACCCATACGGCATTCTCTCGACAAACTCTTTCAGTTTGTTGTCAGGCACCGCTGCTATGCAGCTATAACCTGACTGAGAATAACATTTCTAAAGCTGATTTGATTAATCGGCCAGCCTCACTCTGGAGATACGAAGCGTTTTTACCGGTTCTGCATCCTGAAAATCAGGTTAGCCTTGGCGAAGGATTTACACCCCTCCTAGCGCTCAAACGGCTGGCCGCTCAGCATGGGCTGAACCGCCTGACTCTAAAAGACGAGGGGTTAAATCCAACTGGCTCGTTTAAAGCGCGAGGCCTGAGTCTCGCCATTTCGAAGGCCAAAGAAAACGGTGAACGGGCCTGTATTATCCCCACTGCCGGTAACGCAGGTGTAGCAACAGCTGCCTACTGTGCGCGGGCGGGCCTAGAATCAGTAGTGGTAATGCCACGACACACGCCCGACGCTTTCAAAGAAGAATGCCTTGCCTATAACGCCCGCCTTATTCTAGTTGATGGATTGATTAATGATTGTGCTGCCAAGGTGCAGGAACTGAATCAGAACGGTGATTATTTCGACGTGTCGACCCTGAAAGAACCCTACCGGCTGGAAGGTAAGAAGACGATGGGCTACGAAATTGCCGAGCAGCTAGACTGGCAATTACCCGACGTCATCATGTACCCAACCGGAGGTGGTACGGGCCTAATCGGTATCTGGAAAGCATTTCGCGAATTGCAGGAGTTGGGCTGGCTTTCGCCCGATCAACGGCTACCGCGCATGGTGGCCGTTCAGGCGCAGGAATGCTGCCCTATTGTAACTACGTTCGACGGGAAACAGCCGAACTGCAAACAATATGTTGGCAAACCTACATTGGCCAACGGGCTGGCCGTTCCCCGCCCCATTGGCGAACCACTAATGTTGAGCGTTCTAAGTGAATCAGGTGGCACCGCTATTGCCGTTTCGGAGGAGGAGATGGTTGATGGTGTTCGTGATCTGTGCCGATACGAAGGCATTTTTGCTGCTCCCGAAGGTGGCGCTATCTGGGCAGCCACCCAGAAACTGGTGCAACAAGGCTGGATTCAGCCCGACGAACACATCTTGCTGCTTAGCACTGGGTCCGGTCAGAAATACATGGACAATTTGAAGGGTAAGTGGTAAGGCGGATATCAATTGGTGTAAGTTGAGTCCAAAATTTGCACAAGTAATAACAAAAGTATATTATAGTCGCTTGTTATATATTTTAGTTATATCACAAGCCTATGATAGCCCTTTTCGATCAATTATCGCCGGATGATTTTGTCCGGGCAGCTATACAAACTCGTCATCAACTACCCTTTTTCAGCTCGTATGTACAGGCTGGCTTTCCGTCGCCGGCCACAGACTATATTGAGCGGGTTTGTGATCTCAACGATTTGTGTATCTACAACCCCGAAGCAACCTATTTCGTCAGGGCCGCTGGCGACAGTATGATCGGCGACCGGATTGAACCCGGTGACATTCTGATTGTCGACAGTTCCTACGACGCTGTTGATGGGCGCATAGTCGTCGTTTGTTTAAATGGCGACAACATTGTGAAGCGCATTCATTACGCTGGCGACTTGATTGTTCTGATGTCGTCGAATGCTAACTATGACCCGATCTACGTGCACAAGGGCGAAAACTTCCGGGTCTTTGGAGTAGTCACGTTTGTTATTCAAAAAACCCGTTGACAGCCATGATAGGATTGGTCGATGTGAATAATTTTTACGTCTCCTGCGAGCGAAGTTTCAATCTGTCCCTCGACAAGCAACCTGTGGTGATACTCTCCAATAATGATGGCTGCGTTATTGCGCGCTCTAACGAAGCCAAAGCATTAGGTATCAAAATGGGCATACCATTCTTCCAGCTCGACGAGATACGAAAACAACATAACCTATTCATCTTCAGCAGTAACTATACACTGTATGGGGACATGTCGGCCCGGATCATGGCTACGATTGGCCGGTTTGTGGAGGAGGTAGAAATGAATTCAATCGACGAAGCCTTCGTGAATCTGGCTGGTTACGAATCAATTTATCGTGATCCAACTGCGTTCGCCCGGCAGTTACAGCAAACTATTGGTCAGTGGCACCGTATCCCCGTTTCGGTGGGTCTGGCTCCTACCAAAACCCTGTGCAAAGTTGCCAATCACTATGCCAAGCGAGTTGATGAATATAAAGGTGTTTTGTTGCTTGAGACAGCCGCTCAAATTGACGAAGCGCTGCATGAGTTCAGCGTGGCCGATTTGTGGGGTATTGGTTCGCGGTATGCCAGCCTACTGCGACGAAATGGCTTCGATACAGCCGCTAAATTCCGCAACCTACCCGACGACTGGATTAGCAAAAATCTGACTGTTAATGGATTACGCTTAGCTTACGAGTTGCGTGGTGTGCCCTGCAAACCATTGGAAGTAGATATACCAGATAAAAAAGCAATCTGTTCCGCTCCTAGTTTCGGCCGGTTAATTCCTGATTTAGAGACTATCAATCAGGCGCTAACAACGCACCTGGCCAGGGCTACCCAGAAATTACGCCAGCAACAATCCACAGCAGGCACTGTTACGGTGTTTCTTCACACAAACCGTTACCGACGGTCGCTCAACGGCGAGCTGGCGAAGCAATATTACGGCAGCCGTACAGTGCAGTTACCAAACCCAACGAGCAGCAATGCCGAACTCGCCGTTTATGCCCTGGCAGCGCTCAAATCAATTTATCAGTTCGGTTACGGATTTCAGAAAGTAGGGATTATACTATCTGACTTGCGACCCGACAGCCATCAACAGGAATCTCTTTTCTGTGAAGGTCCCGATGAACGACTTATCAAACTGCATCGGGTAGTCGACAAACTCAATCATCGCTACGGTCGCGACAAAGTTCGACTGGCGGCTCAGGGCTACGACACTACCTGGCATCATTTGCGCCAGTGGGTATCGCCCTGCTACACAACAAATTGGGCCGATATATTGGTAGTGCAATAGACCTAGAGGATAGTAATGCACTTCGAAAAAAATAAGCAAATGACCCATGACGTGCGCATTATTGGTCCGCGCTTAATGCCACACCAGCAAGGATAGGCTTTTGGACAGACCAATCAACTGAAGTTGGCCAGCTGGCGATGTCAATATGTTTTTCATGGTTAAAAGGATCGAATGTACGGTCGGTTTGCCAGGGGAGAGAACGGCCAGGGAATAGCGAGAAAGATGATCAACAAGCCAATCGTAAACCAAATCAGCAGGGTGCGAAACCTGTCCCTGTCGGTTGCTTGACGCTTTGCCAGGGCCGAACCCACCGTGATCAGCACGACGGCCAGCAGCATGAGGCTGATGTGAATAAGGCCGAAAAAAACGAGCTGGCCACCGCCTTTCATACCCTGCTGGCGAAATGCCCCAATGAGGGGGCTCAGGAAATATAAGGTAAAGCCAAGGACCAGTTGAATGTGGGCAATTGTAGCGGTCCAGTGCCGCACCGAGTTATCAGTGGGTGTAAATGCGAGCCCCGCAGTGTATCCCCGAAAGGCTCGAACAAGGGCATAGCCTCAACTGACCAGCACCAGCCAGCGAAACAAAGAATGCAGAAAGAGCAATGTGGAATACATGGATCAAGTCGTGATGGCTATGAACATACTAATCGGCATGTTTTTTGGTAAAAAAAATCAAAACACACGATTCGATTCAGGCAGGTAACTATTTCAACCCATTCTTTAACCCCATCCACTCCTGCACCACTTTTCTGAGGGATGCCTGAGCCTCACTGGCGGCTGCAACAGCCTGCGTAGTTGGGGGCATATCGGTATCCTGTAGCACTCCGAAAATAGCGTTGAAAGCACGGCTCAGGTTGGCCAGGCTGGTTTGGGTTGCCGCCAGGGCTTTTTTCTGCGCATCAGAGGTGGCTTTGGGTTTCAAAGACTGCATTTCCTGCTGCATTGCCATCACTTGCTTTCTGCCTTCGAAAGCCGCCAGCGACAAGTCGTGCTGTTGTTTGAGAGCAGCAGAAGCCGTTTTCACGCGGGGGTCCATCGTAACCACCAGCGGCTGGGTGTAGGATTTACCATTCACGGTCAGCGTTACGGTATAGGTGCCGGGCATCACCCAGGGCGAGGTCGGGTCGGGAGCTGTTTGGTGATAGATGGCCGCAATCGGGTACGAGGGCGGAATGTCCAGTGGGGTGTAATGCAAATCCCACATGAACCGATGCGCACCCGCTTCCGCCGACAAAATTTGCTGTGGCCGAATCCAGTAGGCGGGCAGGTTTACGTCGGGAATGTCGTAGGGTTTCTCGTCGCTACGGTACTGGCGAACCAGCTTCCCGGCGGCATCGGTAATAGCCAGCGTAATTACGGAATTGACTTTTCCGTTGAGGTAGTAATTGATCACCGCGCCATCGGGTGGATTTTGTCCAGCGGGTTCTTCAGGTGGCAGGGGCGTATCGGTGTTCATGTTCCACCGAACGCGATACGTGCGTTGAGGTTTGTACAGAATCGTCTCGTTTTTAGCCAGTTCGGGGGTCAGTTGACGAAGGGGGGTGATATCGTCCAGAATCCAGAACGAGCGACCGTGCGTACCGACCACCACATCATCGTCTTTAATCACTAGATCCCGAATGGAAGTGGCAGGCATGTTGAGCCGCAACGTTTGCCAGTGGTCGCCGTCGTCGAACGAGACATAGACCGCCGTTTCCGAGCCCGCAAACAGCAGGCCTTTCCGCACGGGGTCTTCGCGAACCGTGTTGATCGGATCGTTGGGCAAACCCGTCACGATTTCCTGCCAGGTTTTGCCGCCATCGTGCGTGCGGTAAATGTGCGGGCGCATATCGTCGCATCGAATCCGGTTGACGGCGGCATAGGCCGTGTTTACGTCGAAATGCCCGGCATCCATCAGCGATACTTTGCTCCATTCGGTCACGGCCGGTGGGGTGACGTTGGTCCAGGTTTTACCACCGTTGCGGGTAACCTGAATGTAGCCATCGTCGGTACCAACCCAGATCGTGTTCACGTCTTTAAACGAAGGGGCAATGGTGTAAATCACCCCCCGGCGAGGCATGGTTTTCATGTCAGCGGTCTGGAAAACGCCCACGCTGGCGGGTATGTTGGGGTAGGTTTCGCGCGTCAGGTCGGGGCTGATGACCTGCCAGGAGTTGCCGCCATTCTGGGTCTTGAACAGCACATTACCCGCAAAATAAAGCGTCTTGGGGTCGATGGGAGAGAATAGGACCGGGGCCGTCCTGACAAACCGGTACTTGCCCGACCGAACCGCTTCGGGGGCAATGTTCTGCACCTGCCCGGTCCGCTTGTCGAATTTCGTGATTTTACCACCGTAGATAATGTTGGGGTCCAGCGGGTCAGCAGCCACGTAGCCGTATTCTTCAACGCCCACTGGGTGCCATTCGCGAAAGGTCACCTGACCATCGTTACCCCGGCTAACAATCCCCACCGAGCCACTCTCCTGCTGACCACCCAACACGTTGTACGGAAAACTGTTGTCGGTGCTCACATGGTAAAACTGAGCTGTGGGCTGGTTGTACCACGAACTGAACGTCTGTCCACCGTTGACGGTGACAATGGCACCCTGATCGCCCGCCAGCAATAGTATATCGGGGTTGGTTGGGTTTATCCAGAGCCGGTGATAATCGTCGCCACCGGGTGCCCCCCGAAAGTCGTTCCAGGTTTTGCCGCCATCTACTGACTTCCAGGCCGCTACATCAGCAATAAAGACAATATCGGGATTGGTCGGATGCGCTTTCACCTCGGCGAAGTCGCTGCCCCGACCCCAGAGTCGTGTATCGCTGCTGAACCGGGTCCAGCTTGCCCCGGCATCGTTGGAGCGATAAACGCCACCTAATTCAGGCGCGTCGACGGTAGCATAGAGCCGGTTGGGGTCGCTTGGAGCAATGCAGAACCCGATGCGACCGAGTCCCTGCTCGGTAGTGGGGAGTCCTTTCGTTAGTTTCTTCCAGGTGGTGCCGCCGTCGGTCGATTTATACAAGCCACTCTCGGGACCCTGCCAGGCTCCGTTTTCCCAGGGGCCCTGCCGCGCAGCCCACAGATCGGCGTAAACAACATTCGGATTTTTAGGATCGATGGTCACCTGAGCAGCACCGGTATTCTCGTCTTTATACAGCACCCGATCCCAGGTTTTGCCGCCGTTGGTGGTGCGGAACACACCCCGTTCTGTATTAGGTCCATACGGATGCCCCAACACAGCAACAAAAACGCGGTTTTCGTCGGTCGGGTCGATGGCAATGCCGCCCAGTTGCTGCCCATCTTTTAAGCCCAGATAGGTCCAGGTTTTACCCGCGTCCGTCGATTTGTACATGCCATTTCCTACCGACAAATCGGGGCGCTGAATACCCTCTCCACTGGCCACATACACCACGTTTGGGTTCGACGGGGCCACAGCGACATCGCCAATAGAACCGGTCGGTTGATCGTCGAAAATCGGAAACCAGGTGCGGCCGTAATCGGTCGTTTTCCAGACCCCACCGTTATTGACCCCGATATAAAAAACGTTGGGCTGTTGCGGCACCCCAACGGCACCCACTGTCCGCCCGCCCCGATGCGGGCCAATCATCCGCCACTTCATCGCGTTGAACAGCGTTGGATTAACCGATTGAGCGTTAGCGCAGACGAGCGGAAAAAGTAGGGCAATAAGGAGCAGTTGCCTGATTGACTGAAGTAATGTTGTAGAAGTCCGGTTTGTCATGAAGAATGGAGGTGATTTTAAAGCAAAGTTCTGAATGACCCCTCCCCAACCCCTCCCCGTTAGGGCGGGGCTTCGAGTTGAGCATTATTGAGCTCTTGTCTTTATGAAGAGCCTTAGCCCCTCCCTAACGGGGAGGGGTTGGGGAGGGGTCATTCCGCAAATCTAGTTTCTATTGGGTTCTGCTTTTTAAAATCATAAAGAAATAAAATAGTGGTAATAAAGCATCAAACAATTGAATATATAGGCAAAGGCCTAAAAATCAGAATAAATTAGTTGCCACTTTTTTGTAGCATTGTAGGCGTATCGTCCCTGATGCTTCCTAGCTCTCTTTCTCCATTCATCATCATGTACCTCTCACTTGTACTTAAACAATTCTGTTTTGTCTTGATTGCCGTTTTAGGTAGTACCCTGTGTAGTAACCCACTTTGGGCGCAGCCATCGGTCCCGGCCGACACCAGCGCGAATCCGGTTTTTAAGGGGATGACCTGGCGCAACATTGGCCCCACCCGGGGAGGCCGTTCGTTGGGCGCAGCGGGCTCGCCAACCCGCAAACAGGAATACTATTTTGGAGCGGTGGGCGGTGGCTTGTGGAAAACAACCGATGGCGGTATGACCTGGGCTTCTGTGACTGACAAACACCTGACCAGTTCATCCGTTGGCGCGGTGGCCGTGGCTGAGTCGAACCCCGACGTGGTGTATATCGGAACGGGCGAAACCCAGCTGCGGGGCAACATCATGCAGGGCGACGGGGTCTATAAAACGACCGATGCGGGCAAGACCTGGAAAAACATCGGCCTGAAAAACACGCAGGCGATTGCCCGTGTTCGCGTGCATCCCACCAATCCCGACATTGTGTATGTGGCGGCACTCGGGCATCCTTACGGCCCCAATGAAGAGCGTGGCATTTTCAGAACCACCGATGGGGGAACAAGCTGGAAACGAGTGCTCTACAAAAGCAACAAAGCAGGCGGGGTCGACATTGTCATCGACCGGACTAACCCCAACGTGCTCTATGCATCGATCTGGGAGGTGTACCGAACACCCTGGAAAATGTGGGGTGGAGGGGGTGACTCCGGCCTGTTTAAATCGACCGATGGGGGCGAAACCTGGACTGAACTGACGCGCAAACCCGGCATGCCCACCGGCACCGTCGGTAAAATTGGCGTGACGGTATCGCCCGTAGACCCGAACCGGGTGTGGGCCATTGTCGAAGCAGAAGATGGGGGCGTGTATCGTTCCGATGATGCCGGGATGACCTGGAAACGGGTTAATGAAGAGCGTAAACTGCGCCAGCGGGCCTTTTATTACTCGCGCATTTATGCCGACCCGCAGGACAAAAACGGTGTTTACTGCCTCAACGTGGGCTTTTACAAATCGACGGATGGCGGGGTGAAGTTTAACAAAACCATTACCGTTCCGCACGGCGACAACCACGATCTCTGGATCGACCCGACGGATTCTACCCGGATGATCGCGTCGAACGACGGTGGGGGCTGCGTATCGGTGAACGGAGGCAAAACCTGGACCGAAGAAGATTTCCCGACGGCTCAACTGTATCACATCACCACTACCAACGATTTCCCGTATCAGGTGGCCGGTGCCCAGCAAGACAATTCAACCATTACGGTCCCCAGCGAAGGCTGGACTAATTTTCAGGCACGGGGCAACACCATCGAGAAGCGGGAATGGTCGTACAGCGTGGGTGGTGGCGAGAGTGGCTACATTGCGCAGGACCCAAAGAACCCGGATATTTTTTACGCCGGTAGCCAGGGCGCTCTACTCACCCGCTACGATCGGATGACGGGTCAAACCCGCGATATTCAGGTGTATCCGCGCTTTTTCTCGGGTGAACCAGCCAGCGCCCTCCCCGAACGCTGGCAGTGGACATTCCCCATTGTGTTTGCACCCAAAGACCCCAACCGCTTGTACGTTTGCTCGCAGCACGTCTGGATGAGTACCAACGAAGGGCAAAGCTGGACAAAAATCAGCCCCGATCTTACGCTGGCGGATACGGCCACGCTGGGTAAAAGTGGGGGCCTGATTACGATGGACATGAACGGTCCTGAGATCTATGCAACCGTGTTTGCGCTGGCTCCCTCCTACCACGATGTCAACACGATCTGGGCCGGCTCCGACGATGGGCTGCTGCACATTACCCGCGACCACGGCAAAAACTGGCAGAAAATCACCCCACCCGATATGCCGAAACACACCCGGATCAGCATTATCGATGCCTCCCGGCACAAGCCCGGCACGGCCTACGTAGCCGCTAAACGGTATCAGATGGACGACCGGGCTCCGTACATCTGGAAAACCGACGACTACGGCAAAACCTGGAAAAAGATCACCAATGGCCTGCGGGCCGATGCCTATGTCCACTCGGTTCGGGAGGATATAACGCGGCCCGGTCTGCTTTATGCCGGTACCGAACACGGCATCTGGGTATCGTTCAACAACGGTGACAACTGGGAACCCCTCCGTCTGAACCTGCCCGATACACAAATAGCGGATTTGCAGGTGACCGAAAAAGACATTGTGATTGGTACCCACGGGCGGTCGATCTATGTGCTGGACGATGTGGCTCCGGTTCGGGAATTCACGGCCGCCTTACCCACAGAACCAGTTCATTTTTTCAAACCCTACTATGCGGTTCGTCGGGTGCAGCCAGCGGTTTTTCAGTATTATCTGGCCAAACAGGCCGACAGTGTGAAGGTGGAAGTGCTCGATGCGGCCGGTAAGCTGGTGCATTCGACGAGTGGCAACAAACCCAAAAACGACGCTAAAAAAGACGATGATGAAGATGAAGACGGTCCACCAAAACCGAAGCCACCCACCACAGCTGCGGGCCTGAATCGCTACGAGTGGGACCTTCGCTATCCCGGTTCGTCTGATTTCAAAGGAATGATTATGTGGGGAGCCCGCCCAACCAGCGGTCCACTGGCTTTGCCCGGCAAGTATCAGGTGCGGCTCACGGTAGGCGGTAAATCCATAACGCATCCGTTCGAGATCAAGCTTGATCCCCGGCTGAAAGGCGTGAAACCTGCCGATCTGGACGAACAGTTCAAGCTGGCGATCAAACTCCGCGATCAGACCACCAAAGCCAACGACGCCGTAATTCAGATTCGGGCCATCAAAGAAAAGCTCTCGAAGCAGCCCGACAGCCCAGCCAATAAGAAGCTGAAAGAGCAACTAGGCATTATTGAGGAAAATCTGTACCAGATCCGGAACCAGAGCGGCCAGGACCCGCTCAACTTCCCGATCAAGCTGAACAACCGACTGGCGGCTTTGTGGCGCAGCGTCGAAACGGGCGATGGCAAACCAACAGCGGGTTCATACAAGGTCTATGACGAACTATCGACCGAACTAACCCAGCACCTCACTGAGCTGGATAAACTGATAAAATCAGGCATCGGTATGTGATTGGAACGCAGATAACGCGGATGCTTCGCAACGCAGAGCGTCGCAGATTTTTTATGGGAAATCCGCTTTTGTCCGCGTTGCGAAGCATCCGCGTCATCCGCGTTCCAAATAAATATTAACCATTTCCAAAAACAAACTATGCGTCGACTTAACTTATTGCTCTTGCTCGCGGTCCTGCTCACCGGGTTCGAGGTAGCCGCACAATCCTCCGTCACCGATTCGGTGATGAAAGCCATGCAGTGGCGGCTGGTTGGCCCGTTTCGGGGAGGCCGGTCGGTAGCCGTAGCCGGTCACCCCACCGAAAAGCTGGTCTTTTACATGGGCACTACGGGCGGTGGCGTCTGGAAAACGGAGAATGGCGGCATCACCTGGCAAAACATCTCCGACGGCTTTTTTAAGATGGGCTCCGTGGGGGCCATTGCGGTGGCAAAGTCGAACCCCAGCGTTATTTACGTGGGTATGGGCGAGCACACACTGCGGGGCAACCTCTCGCCCGGCGATGGCGTCTACAAATCGACCGATGCGGGCAAAACCTGGAAACACATTGGCCTGACCGATACGCAGCACATCGGCCAGGTAATTATCGACCCGACCAATCCTGATCTTGTTTACGTAGCGGCCCTGGGTCACGCCTTCGGTCCGAATGAAGAAAGGGGCGTTTTCAGAACGCAGGATGGCGGCAAAACCTGGCAAAAAATCCTGTACAAAAACCCGAACGTCGGCGCTATTGACTTGACCATCGACCCGGCAAATCCCAAAACGATCTATGCCTCAACCTTCGAATTTCGCCGGTTTCCGTGGGGCGTTCGCAGCGCGGGGCCGGGAGCGGGTATCCATAAATCGACAGATAGCGGCAACACCTGGACCGACATTACCCAGAATCCGGGCTTGCCGGGAGGCACCAACCGGGGCCGGATCGGGCTGGCCCTGTCGCCCTCAAAACCCAACCGGATCTGGGCCATTATCGAAGCCGAAAACGAAAAGACCGGCGTATACCGTACCGACGATGCGGGCGCTACCTGGCAGTTGGTTAGTCAGTTTGCCGATCTGTTTCAGCGCCCCTGGTACTATCACCACTTGGCAGCCGACCCCAAAAACAGTGAGATTTTCTGGGTGCTGAACATCGACATGTGGAAATCGGTCGACGGAGGAAAAAACTACACCAAAGTGGTTACCCCGCACGGCGATAATCACCAGCTCTGGATCGACCCGAACGACCCGAACCGGATGGTGCAGGCCAACGACGGGGGCGGAACTGTTTCGTTCGATGGCGGTAAGTCATGGTCGACCATTTACAATCAGCCAACGGCGCAGATGTACCACGTGATCACCGACAACAAATTTCCGTACCGGATGTATGGCGCGCAGCAGGATAACTCGACCATTTCGTTGCCGAGCCGCTCCGACTACGGGGCCATTTATCCCGATCAGAACTACGACGTAGGCGGGGGTGAATCGGGCTACATCGCGTTCGACAAAAACGACCCGACCCTCATTTTTGCCGCCAACCACCATTGGCTCACCCGGTTGAATCTCAAAACCAATCAGCTCAAAGATGTATCGGTCATCCCCGACGATATGTACGGCTACGGCTCAGCCGATCTGGCCTACCGCTTTCAGTGGACCTACCCCGTGATGGTGTCGCCCCACAACCCGAAAGTGTTATACGCGACCTCGCAGTACGTGCATCGGTCTATGGATCAGGGCGCAAGCTGGCAGATTATCAGTCCCAACTTGTCGCGCTCCGATCCGGCCACGCTCGAAAAAACGCCAACGCTCGACGATCTGTCGATTGGTAAAGACTGGGGACCCATCAAACGGGACAACACGGGGGTAGAGTGGTACGGGACAATTTTCGCGATGGCAGAGTCACCCGTGAAGCCGGGGGTGTTGTGGACGGGTTCGGATGATGGCTACGTGCAACTGTCGCTGGACAACGGCAAAACCTGGAAAAATGTGACGCCCAAAGACATGCCCGACTTTGCCCGCATCAGCATCATCGACGCGTCGGCGCACAACCCGGCCACGGCCTATGTTGCCGCGCTGAAGTACAAGCAGGACGATTTCCACCCCTACCTCTACAAGACCAGCGACTACGGCAAAACCTGGACGAAAATTACCACCGGTATTCTTGAAGACGACTACATGCGGGTGATTCGGGAAGACCCCAAACGGAAGGGGCTGCTGTATGCCGGTGGTGAAAAAGGTATGTACGTCTCCTTTAACGACGGAGCCAACTGGAAGTCGCTGCAATTGAATCTGCCGGTGGTTCCGATTCACGATCTGGCCATTCAGGACAACGACCTCGTGGCGGCCACGCATGGGCGCTCGTTCTGGATTCTGGACGACTTAACCACCTTGCATCAATTGACCGATGAGGTTCAAAAGGCTACGGTTCACCTGTTTAAGCCGCGCCCAACGGTTCGGTTTAAGGCGGGTCTTGACCCGGCCATCAAACCCGTACCAAATGGCCCCGCCGAATTGGGCAAGAACCCACCCAATGGTGTTAAAGTCGTGTATTATTTGGCCGAAAAGCCGAAGTCGCCAATTTCGCTGGCGTTTCTGGATGCCAGTGGACAGGTAATCAAAACATACAAAAGCAGCGTTTCTGCGCCCGCCCCTCCCCGCTCGACTTCGGCAACGAAAGATTCGTCGAACCTGGCTGAAATGCGCCAACCAGCGCCCCCTCCACGCCGGGATTCGGGATTGCCCGCCAATGTTGGTGGAAACTCGTTCGTATGGGAAGACATGCGCTACCCCGACCCCATTGCGTTGCCCAACTCAGTAACGCACGGCCGGGCGCGGGGGCCATTGGCCATGCCCGGCAAATACAAAGTGCAACTCACCGTTGACGGCAAAACGTACACGCAGGATTTTGAAATTGTAAAAGACCCTCGCATTGAAACCACGCCCGAGGAGTTCAAGCAGCAGTTCGACATGCTGATCAAGATTCGGGAACGGCTCAACGACCTGCGCAAAGGGGTGCTGAGTATCCGGCAAATGCGCCAGCAGTTAGATAGTGCTTATCGGTCGCAGGATGACCAGGCGGTGAAGGAGTTAAAAGATCAGTTGCTTCGGATTGAGGATGAACTGTACCAGTCGAAGGCCAAAGCCAATCAGGATTTGACCAACCATCCGGTGCGCTTGAATACCAAGTTCACGGCCCTGGGTGGGTTCATCGAGGCCGACGATTCGAAACCGACCAAGCAACAGGGCGAGCAGTACAATACGCTGAGCACGAAACTGACTGAACAACTCAAAAAACTGGACGTACTGAAACCGGCGGTTCAGCGCAAGCTTCAGCCGTCGGGCTGATTTTCAGGCATCAATGGCTTCGCCGTTTCAGGTTTCAGCTGTAAAATAATTTACTGTTCTAAAATCTGGAACGGCCGAGGGCCAATGAACCCGAGCCGACAGACAGGCCAACGGCATAAAATACAATGTACTGAAACAGCGTATCTATGAAACGTGTCAATCCAGCAAACCTTATGGGTAATCACGAGGTTACGATTTCCTAAACGATCCGGTTTGTTCACTAGCTTTCTCTCTTTCGCGACTGTTTTTCGGAAAGCCTTCGACAATCTGAAAAATAACGACCCCGTTCGAATGGCCGGTGCAACTGGCTTCTTTGCCTTTTTCGCGCTGCCTTCCATCGTCGTTATTCTCACTCAGGTTCTGAGCCCCTTATTCAACAACCGGAACCAGGCGGTCAGTGGCCGTTTGTTTGATCAGTTAGCCGAACTATTTGGGCCTCAGAGTGCTCGTCAGCTTCAAAACATTTCGGAGCGTCTTCAGCCAAAATACACCGATCTGCTGCTGACAATCGTCAATGTGGTTATCCTGCTGATGACCTCAACAACCTTGTTTGCGGTCATGAAAAACTCGCTTAACCAGCTCTGGAACGTTAAAGTCAAACCCGAGCGCAAGGTTTTCAATTCGTTGAGAGACCGGGGTATCGCCCTGTCGATCATCATTGTATCAGGGCTGTTATTTACGGCATCGGTAACCATCGGTCATGCCTTACTCATTCCCGAATCGTCTCCCAATGGAACGATGGTACATATAGAAGGGCTTAGTAACGACCTGATTGGACTGCTGTTATCGATTGGTGTTCTCACCGTCTGGTTCGCCATGATGTTCACCTACCTGCCCGATGTTCAGGTTCGACGGCCAGCCGTTTGGGTCGGTGCTTTCGTAACAAGTATCCTATATACCCTCGGCGAATTGGTACTGACCCGGATGCTGACCTATGGCCAGATTCGGTTGCTGCATGGCGGAGCGGGTGCGTTTACCTTGGTACTGCTGTTTGTGTTTTACTGCTCGCTCATCTTCTATTATGGAGCCTCATTTACGCGGCAATATGCCGAGTGGGCCAATCTGAAGGTAGCACCCAACGACCGTGCTGTGGGCTACACCATTACCGACATTGAAAAATAAATAACCGCTGATACAGAAATTAGCGGTATTCTGAGCCCATGCCAGACATTTCCTGCTGTTCGCGCATGCGCAATGTATCCCAATAACAAAGCTTAACGGCTTCCACAACACGATAAAAACCCCGTGGTCCCGTTGGTTTGACCATGTAGAGATGAACACCCTGCTCATAGGCTAACTGCTTGAGTTTGCTATCTATCGAAGCAGTAAGCATCACAATAGGCATATACGCAAAATCTCTCAGATCGCCCAAAGACCGTAGCGTTTCCAGACCCGTCATCTTGGGCATATGCATATCGAGCAATAAGATGGTTACTGTAGCGTCCTGCTTATGGGGCTGGTCCCCTCCTATCTTTCGTTGATGAGCCATCCAATCAATCAACTCCTGGCCCGTAGTCATCTCCTCAATTAGTATGTTTTCCAGAGCGCTTGTCAACGCCCAGCGGATGAGTTGGCGATCCTCTTCGTCATCATCGACTAGCAAGATTTTTAACGATAGCGATTTCATAACTAAACGGTGTTTAGGTACAGAAAACACTATTGGTACAAAAAAATATAGTAATTGTTTTATAAAACTGGGATACGGCCACCATCCGTCTGGAAAGGCTATTACCCAGTTTTTGAAGCACATATGTCTTATTGAACTGGTCTTAACTGTAAATATCTCGTTGCAATCCCCCCCCAACCCCTCCCCGTTAGGGAGGGGCTTTTGTTGAGCGTTTTTTAGCCCCTCCCTAACGGGGAGGGGTTGGGGGGGGGTTGATCCCGCAACGGATTTTTACAGCATCAATTGATCTACTCATTCACTCAAACAGCTTCTTATTGTTGGATAACGGGTTTAATGTGCCAGAGGCTCACTTTCTCAAACTGAGCATTGCCACCTTCGGCAAACAGCTCGATACTACCCGTCGATTTGTTGGGGAAGACCAGATCAGTGATGACCCGCTCACCATCGTTGGCGAACACTTCCACAATTGACTTATCGACAAAGATTCGCAACTTAATCAAGCCATTTTGAGGGCTTAAAGGGGCCTGTTCCACGCTGGCAAAACGGTCGCTGAAGTCAGTCTGCCCCGATTTACGACGGTCCAGTTCCAGCTTGCCATTTATGTACCGGATCACCGTTTCTTCATCGCCGTTCTTAGCGAGTCGGATGCCCACGCTGGTGGCTGTACCGGGTTTAATCTGCGCTTCCAGTTCATATACATTGTCCGTACTTGCCTCCAGAACAACCGTCTGATTGTTAAGGGCTAGCCCCTTGCGCTCGGTTTTAGCGCCCCGCAGGGCAATGGCACCAGCAATTGGCGTTTGTACCAAAACCAATCCCGCAGCCGTGCGTTTAAGAGCCATTTCGCGAAGCAGCGAGAAGGCGCCTTTAAAGGGTGTCGAGGGAAGTTTATTGGCATACTCCCAATCGTTGAGCCAGCCCATCATAATGGGTTTGGCCTGACTGGCTGGCCGATCATTGAACGGAATAGCCGCGTAATAATCTTTACCCCAATCGACCACGTTGGTTACGGCCGGGGATACTGGTTTCGGGTTGTCTTTATCCAGCGTGAACGTAGTCCCATCGAAATTACCCACAAAATACTGCATGCCCAGATAACCCTTCTGAGGGTGGCCTGCCGAAATGAACAGCACCCACTTGCTTTGCCCCGGTTCGTTCTGAACAGGAATCTGAAACAGCGATGGGCATTCCCACACCCGCGACGTATCGGCGATTGGGCCAAAACGGCTCAGTAAGGTCCAGTCTTTCAGGTTTTTCGACGCGTAAAAAGCCGCGCGGTGCTCGGTGGCCAGCACCGTGGCCATCACCCATTTTTGCTGGGGGGCATACCAGAACACGTTCGGGTCCCGAAACTCTTTAGTATCCAGGTCGAGCACCGGATTTTTGGCGTACTGGGTCCAGGTCTGCCCTTTATCGCTGCTGAACGCCAGGCTTTGATGCTGATCGATGTGCTTCTCTCCTTCGGTTACATTGCTCGTATAAATAGCCACCATACAATCGGGCGTTCCGGGGGGGCAGAGTCCGTTCCGGTTGCCTTTGTCAACTACCGAGCTACCCGAAAAAATGGCCGTTTTGGTTTTGCCATCGGCATGGGTAAATTCAGGAAGCGCCAACGGTAAATGTTTCCAGCGAAGCAGGTCTTTACTGGTCGCATGCCCCCAGCTCATGTGTCCCCAGACATTACCAAAGGGGTTGTACTGGTAAAACAAGTGGTATTCGCCGTTGGCATAAACCATTCCATTAGGGTCGTTGATCCAGTTTTTGGGTGCCGAAAAATGGTATTGAGGCCGGTAAAAATCGGGCTGGTTTGCCTGAGCATTCGCTAGTTGGGAACCAGCTACCAGCAGGGCAAAAGCGATCGTTTTTTTCATAGTATAAGGGGTTTAGAAAAGCCGGATGTTTTTGGGTCAATGTAGGCGTTTCGTTTTGGCTCTGCAACGCCCCAGCCTACCAGATCAACGAAATGAGCGTTTTCTCCGCTCGCTCAGATTAGTAAGATAACGGCGGTTGTTGCTTCCTTCAGGATACGAGTGAGTTCATTTTTCCTGTCTCAGACACAGCTCCCGATGTCCTTAATCCGCCTATCTCTCCTTTGCCTCATTGGCTTTAGCCTGGTTTCCCAGGTCCCCGCCCAACCAACCACTCCATCCAAAACCGCTCCGGTCACGGGGTACATCAATAACCGGCTTCCCCTCAGGCCCAACCCCTACATCGAGTTGCCACTGGGTGCTATCAAAGCAGAGGGGTGGTTGAAAGAGATGCTGGTTCGGCAGAAGAACGGAGCCACCGGTCGGCTCGATGAGCTGTATCCGGTGGTGATGAGCAACCGAAACGGCTGGCTTGGTGGCGACGGCGATCAGTGGGAACGAGGTCCGTACTGGATCGACGGGCTCTTGCCGCTGGCCTACCTGCTCAACGATAAGGCGCTGATTGCTAAAACAAAACCCTGGGTTGAATGGGCCATTAAAAGTCAACTGCCCAATGGTTACTTTGGCCCGTTGAAGGATTATCCCAACGAACCGGGCGTGCAGCGCAACAATTGCCAGGACTGGTGGCCCAAAATGGTGATGCTGAAAATCCTGAAACAGTACTATTCTGCCACCAATGACAGTCGGGTAATTGACCTGATGACTAATTACTTCCGGTATCAGTTACAGGAGCTACCCAAACACCCGCTCGATCATTGGACGTTCTGGGCGCGGTACCGAGCCGGGGACAACCTGATGGTAGTCTACTGGCTCTACAACAAAACCGGCGATAAATTTCTGCTCGACCTCGCTGACCTGATTCACAAGCAAACGTTCGACTTTACCGATGGTTTTCTGAACACGGACATGCTGGCCCGGCAAGGCAGTATTCACTGCGTCAACCTAGCCCAGGGAATCAAAGAACCACTGGTTTATTACCAGCAACACCCCGAACAAAAGTATGTTGACGCCACCAACAAAGGTCTCGCCGACCTGCAGAAATTCAACGGTACAGCCAACGGCATGTACGGGGGCGATGAAGCGCTGCATGGCAACGCGCCCACCCAGGGTTCCGAGCTGTGTTCGGCCGTCGAGTTAATGTTTAGTCTGGAAAGCATGCTCGCCATCACAGGGCAGGTTTCGTATGCCGATCAGTTGGAGAAGATCGCGTTCAACGCGTTGCCAACGCAAGCCAGCGATGATTTCATGACCCGCCAGTATTTCCAGCAGGCCAATCAGGTGATGGTCACCCGCCATGCCCGCAACTTCGGCGACCATCACGGCGGCACCAACCTGTGCATGGGTTTGCTGACGGGCTATCCGTGTTGTACGGCCAATATGCATCAGGGCTGGCCCAAGTTTACCCAGAATCTCTGGTACGCAACGGGGGCAAGCGAGCAGGCCAACCAGGGTCTGGCAGCCCTGATTTATTCGCCCAGTACCGTAAAAGCCACCGTGGCTACCGGAACCGAAGTGACCGTAAAAGAGGAAACGAATTATCCCTTCGGCGAGACCGTCAAATTCACTATTACCGCAGATAAAACGGTTTCGTTTCCCTTTCATCTGCGTATTCCGGCCTGGTGCAAAAAAGCTACCATCTCCGTGAATGGGCAGGTGGTGAATGAGCCCGCAGGGAATCAGATTGTACCGGTGAACCGCACCTGGAAATCGGGCGATGTGGTGGAGTTGCGCCTGCCCATGCACGTGTTCAAAAACCGGTGGTACGAGAATTCGGTGTCGGTAGAACGGGGACCACTGACCTACGCGCTCAAAATGGGCGAAGAATCGAAACTCGTGAAGAACGACCGTGACCCGATTGACTTCGGGAAAGAGTACGAAGAAGTACGCCCAACAACGCCCTGGAACTTTGGGCTGATCCAACCCGCCAACAGCGACTCTAAACTAGACAGCACCTTCACCGTATTGAACAAGGGACAGTTGGCCACGTACCCCTGGAACCTCCAAAACGCTCCGTCTGAAATTCGGGTCAAAGCCCGCCGGATTCCATCGTGGCAACTCTACAACCAGATGACCGGCCCCATCCCCTATAGCAGCATCTACGGCATGGAAGCGGCCAAACAAATAGACGAAATCATCCTGATTCCTTACGGCTGCACCATCCTGCGCATCTCGCAATTCCCCGTGTTAAGCCGCTAACCCATTCTTCTAGTGCTACCCTGGAGAACCAGACCAATGCAGGTTTCTCTGCCCATCGCCTAAAGCAGGGCTCTTAACTCCTCTTCAGGAAAAACAAGAAGGCCCGCCGAATCGATTCGGCGGGCCTTACCTAATAAACGTTGGTACTCTAGCTGTTTTTTATGCTCAAGTATAAAGGGGGCAGCTACACTCCCCTCTAATGCTTACAAACTTGTCTTTTAGTAGTCGCCTGAGAACTAAGGCCGCTTTACAATCGTCTTCGTTTTTCGAATCACCACCGGCACACAAATCTCAGCCGGACAATCACAGTTGGCCACCAGCGCCACCGTCACATCCCGCGGGCAGCTTGGCTGACCATCAATCAACACCCAAACCCGTACCGTGTAGTTGCCCCCCGCCAAACCCGTCGCTACCACCCCGCTCACCGGAACTGCGGCTGGGGGGGCGCTCAACGCCGTGGACGCCGTGAAACTCGTGCCGGCTGAGACCTGATACACATACGCCGTTGGGTCAACACCCAGGTTCATCAACCTGATCTCCCCGTTGGCCTGGGGCACCGTACCCACACAGGTCGGATTCTTACCCATCGCCGTGAACAGAGGCACTTCTACCTCCTCCACGATCACCGGGCAACACGACAGATCAGGACAAGCGCCGACTACTCCTTCGTCGACCACTACTTTGTATTCCCCCGCCTGGGTGATGGTGTAACTACCCGCCGTGGCGGCATTGGCCGAGGTGGCCGTCACGTCTGACACCAGCGTGGTGCCCGCAGGAGTCGTCCGATACCACTGGTAACGGGTGTAGCCTGCCGGGGCTGCCAGTTCAACTGAATAGGGAGCTCCTTTACATACCACATAAGGCACACTCGTACACACCTTGGCCTGATCGCCGGGAATACTGGCTGTGTTGTAGTGTACCCCTTCGGCAATGATGCTGGTCGAATAGATCAGTGTCGCCATGGCACTGGCCGGTAGGCTGGCAATCGTCCAGCTGTTGCCCGGCGTGTAACTCCCCACTGAGGTACTCACCGAGCCGGGCAAAATGATCAAGCCCGCACTGAAGATGTCGTTCACGACTACACTCGTAGCCGCCACCGGACCGGCATTGGTCAGCGCTACCGTGTAGGAGATCACATCGCCCAGTTTGGCCTTGCTGGCACTGACCAGTTTGGTCAGCAAGAGCCGGGGGGTTTGGGCCACCGTACAGGAAGCCGGGGCGGTGTAGGTCACCGAGGCCGAACCGCAAGCGGTGGCCGATGAAACGATGCCGACTGTTTTAACCAATCCATCGGAGGTCAGCCCGGTGAGCGTATAGCTGAGGGGGCCGTTGCCGGTCAGGACGACCACCGTGTTCACACTCCCCACCGAAACCGTCAGGCTTTGGCTACCGGTAGCGTTGGTGGCTGAGACCGTACCCGTTACGGTGTACTGGTTGGTCGCTGAGTTACAGACACTGGCCGTAGCCGTGGCCGTCAGCGAGCAAACGAGCGGAGCCGAGGTGACAATCGTCAGCGAAACCACCGCCGAACAGCTCTTGGCATCCGTCACCTTGATGGTGACCGATGGGCTGGCCGCTGCGGTTGGAATACCTCCGATCTCGCCTGTCGTTGTGTTCAGGGTTAAACCAGCGGGCAAGCTACCCGCTGCCAGAGCATAGGCATAGGGAGCCGTCCCGCCCGTGGCCGTCAGCGTCTGGCGGTAGGCGGTACCGACCACACCACCGGGCAAACTGGATGGACTTAGTGTGGGCGTGGCATAGATCGTCAGCGTGCCACTGGCCGTGGCCGAGCAACCCTGAGCCGACTCACCCGTCACCGAGTATGTGTCCGCCACCGATACCGAGATGCTGGCTGTCGTCGCCCCCGTACTCCACAGGTAGGTCGATGCACCCGAGGCCATCAACAATGCCGTCTCGCCCGCACAAATGCTGGCCGAGGTGGCTGATATACTCGGGGCCGGACTGATCGTCAGCACCCGCGTGAGCTGATCCCCCACACAAGCACCTACCCCATCGGGGTCCCCACTCGTCAACGTCAGCGTCACACTGCCAGCACTCGCATCGGTCAACGACGGCTGATAGCTCACCGTCCGAATCCCTCCGCTGGTCAGTACCGACTGACTAAATGTACCCGTTCCGTTGCTGGTTAGCGTGGCTGAACTGGCACCGGCCACACCGACGGTGAAGCTGAGGGGCATGCCCGCACAGGTTTGCAGCGCCGTGGGTACAAACGTTAAACTCACCGGATTGGCACAGGCACAGTTGACAACCACTGATTCAGTGGCCGAACAACTGCTGCCCTGGGTACGCACCACCACGGAGGCTGTCGTGGCTACGGGTGCGGTCATCGTAAAGCTGTTGCTGGTGGTGAACACACCCCCGTTCAAACTGTATTCTAGCGTACCCGCCCCGGTGTTGGTAGCGTTGACGGTCAAACTGGCGACGTTGCCCACACAGGCTGTACTCTGGGTAATGCTGTTGATCTGGGGTTGGCCATTGACCGTGACGGTGCCCACAGCCGTGGCGGAGCAGCCACCAGCGGTTGTGCCCGTCACCGAGTAGGTGGTGGTGGCCGTAGCTGAGACCTGGATCGAAGCGGTGTTACCGCCCTGGCTCCAGAGGTAGCTACTGGCAGCCGGGAGGCCGGTCCCACTCCCAGCCGTCAGGGTGGCGGTTTGCCCCACGCAGATGGTGGCCGAGGTGACCGTAATGGCCAAAGCAGGGCAAAGTACGCTGATGGTCAGGGGCACCGCAGCCGAACAACTCTGGGCGTCAGTCACCTGCACGGTGAAACTGCTGTTGGCTGCGGCCGTGGGCGTGCCCGAGAGCACACCTGAGCTGGTGTTCAGCGTCAAGCCCACAGGCAGGGTACCGACCAGGGCGTAGGTCAGCGGAGCCGTGGCACCCGTTGTGGTGATGGTTTGGTTATAGGCCGAACCAACCTGACCGGTAGGTAGCGTGGCCGTGGTGATGCTGGTTGAACAGACTGTGCAGGCCACGGGTGCCGTGTAGATCACACTAGCCGCAGTACCGCCTGTCAGGATAGCCACTACCGTGTGTGTGCTGGCGTTACTCACACCTGATACCGAGAAGCTGGCCGTGGCTTGACCCGCTGTCACCGAAACGGTGCCGATGGTGGTGCCGTTGTCAGTGATGGTCAGCGAGCCCGCCGTGGCATTGCTCAAGGATACTGTTCCCGTGGCCGTGTAATTATTGGTAGTGGTGTTACAGACCGGTGTACCCACGATTACGGCCAATTGAAGGGGTGCCACGGTACATGAGGCAGGAGCCGAGTAGGTTACCGCTGCCGAACCGCAGGCTGTAGCCGACGAGGCCACCGTTACCGTCTTGGTCAGCCCATCCGAGTTCAAGCCGGTGAGGGTGTAGCTCACAGGCCCGTTGCCGGTCATCGTCACCACCGTGTTGACACTGCCCACCGAAACGGTCAGCGACTGGTTGCCGGTGGTGTTGGTGGCTGAGATGGTGCCTGTAATGACGTACTGGTTCGTCGCCGTGTTACAAGCCGTTGGCGTGGCCGTAGCTGTCAATGAACAGACAGGCAGCGCCGAGGTGGTGATGGTCAGGGGCTGGGCATCTGAGCAACTCTTGGCATCGGTGACGGTGATGGTAAAGCTACTGGTGGCTGCGCTGGTGGGCGTACCGGTGATGGCTCCCGTGCCGGTGTTGAGCGTCAGGCCAGTGGGCAGGGTGCCAATGAGGGCGAAGGTCAGCGGAGCCGTGCCACCCGTGGCCTGGATGGTTTGGTTGTAAGCCGTGCCCACCTGCGCGGCTGGCAGTGAGGTAGTGGTGATGCTGGTCGAGCAGACGGTACAAGCCACCGGAGCGGTGTAGGTCGTGCTGGCTGAAGTGCCGCCCGTCAGGGAAGCAACGACGGTGTGGGTGCTGGCATTGCTGACCCCACTCACCGAGAAGGATGCCGAAGTCTGCCCGGCCGTTACTAAAATGGTACCGATGGTGGTGCCGTTGTCAGTGATGGTCAGCGTGCTGACTATAGCGTTGCTTAAGGAGACCGTACCGGTAGCCGTATAATTATTCGTGGCCGTGTTACAAACAGGTGTTCCCACAATCACGGCTAAAGCTGGTGGAACTACCGAACAAGAGGCCGGAGCCGAATAGGTAACCGTTACCGAACCACAACCCGGCAGGTTCACTAACACCGTGTGCGAACCCGTGCCGGAGGTCAAACCCGTCAGCGAGTAAGCCACTGACGTAGCCGAAGCCGCTACTGTAACCGTGGTTGATTTGGCCCCGTCGGTGATGGTTGCCACTCCGCCAGCTGTATTGCCTGTTAGGCTAATTGTACCTGAAACCGCGTACTGGTTGGTAGCCGAGTTACACGAGCCGGGTGTAGCCGTAGCTGTCAAGGAACAGACCGCTGCGTTACAGGTATAGGTGTAGGTCACTGTAGCATACCCATAAGCCTTCGTGTTTTGACGAGCAATAACGTTGCCACCACCACCCGTGAGCCCAAGACCGTTGAAGGTCGACACGGTGAAAGCAGGTACCTGCCCACTGCCCATAAACTGAGCCAAATCGGCCGCCGAGGTAAAGGAGCTCACGCCAGCCGCAGTCAAACTCTGCACGGGCATCACATAAATATCATCGTCCGTAGTGGCCTTACCCGTAGCCGTGGTAACCCAACGGGGGTCGGTACGCGGGTCTACGAAAATATCCTGCATGTAGGCATTTAACCAACTCGACATCCCTTCCAAAGTGGAGATGTTAGAGCCACCACCATAGACCAGATCCCCCCCGTAGCTGCCCTGAGCGGCTACGGTTATGCCCGCAGGCATGGCAATGAAACCCGGCGTGTACGACAAGCTTGGATTCAACAGGGTGGCCGCCCCGAGGTTAATGAGTACATCACTAGTGATGGTTGGCCTGAAATTTTGAGCGGTGGCAGCGGTGTTTTCGGCCAGCAGGTTGGTTCCCTCCAGAATCCCATACGACAGATCCACTTTGGTCAGCGTTCGGGTCGGGTCATTAAACTGGGGCAGTTTGATAGGCTCTTTATCCAGATCAGTGGTCAGGAAGGGAGTGCGGTAGTTGTAGGTGACCGTTTGTGGGTTTGAGCCCACGCAGGCTCCGGCGGTGCAGGCTCCTGGGTCAGTCACCGTTACCTGCTGAGTACAGGTCGTGTTAGACAGATCGGTGAGTGTAAGGATAATATTTCCTTTCCCAGGTGTTCCTGCGGGTGCCTTCAGCGGGGTTGGATATCCATAGGAGAGGCTGGTAAAGGAGTTTCCGTTGGATAAGCTGAGGCTTATAGGGCTTCCGGCCTGAGTAGCCGTCAGGGTAAATCCTTGGCCAAAGGGCCCAGTTGGGCTTAACAGCAGGAACAGGAAGTCATCAGCGGCATTGGCCAGGGTCCCGTTGTTATTACAGGAGGCCGTTGCCGTAGCCGAGAAGGAGCAAACTAATGGCGCGACTGTACAAGAAGCCGGAGCCGAATAGGTAACCGTTGCCGAACCACAACCCGGCAGGTTCACTACCACCGTATGTGACCCACTACCCGACGTCAACCCGCTTAGCGAGTAAGCCACTGCGGTAGCCGAAGCCGCCACCGTTACCGTTGTGCTCTTGGCCCCATCGGTGATGGTGGCTATTCCGCCACTGGTGCTCGTCAGCGAAATCGTACCCGATATGTTGTATTGATTTGTGGCCGAATTGCAGGCTGTAGGCGTAACCGTGGCAGTTAGCGAACAACTGACCGAGACTAATCCGATGTCATACGTATGGGCGTTTTCGCCATAGTTGCCCGTCGAGACACTCACCACACCCGAGGCATTGGCATCGTTACCGGCTAAGGCCGTGTTGAGTGGGCTATAGCCGCTACAGGCTGCCAGCACACCACTACCCAGTGCAGTACCTAACTTAATCGTATAAGCCGTGTTCGGCAGCAAGCCAGTGGTAGTAGTAGAGTTGAAATAGTACTGGCCGCCGTTGGCTGTTGTTGTGCTGGCCACCAGGGTAGCACCCTGATAAAGCTGCACCGTTACCCCATCGATACCTGTTTCTCCAGCATCCTGCAAACCGTCGTTGTCAGTGTCCTTCCAAACCCGGTTACCAATTTCAATGGGCGCTTCAATGCCCGACAGTTCTACGTCTCCAAGGCCATTTGCTTTGGCAAAAACCCCGTTAAAATCAGTGCGGTTATAAAGCTCATAATACGAATTGGCAACGTAGGCCCCGTTGGTCGTCGCTAACTTCATGGTACCTGCATCACCCGATTTCGTCGACTGAGCAAATACAGGCAATAATACCTCACCTAGTCCTTTTAAAACGGCTAAAGCCCCTAATACGGTTTCGTTATGAGGGTCGC
This sequence comes from Flavobacterium sp. SUN052, assembly GCF_028867935.1. GTDB lineage: Bacteria > Bacteroidota > Bacteroidia > Flavobacteriales > Flavobacteriaceae > Flavobacterium. The sequence continues at coordinate 25,978 of NZ_JAPQNS010000009.1, read as the reverse complement.
CAGAATTAGAATTGTCATTAAAAAATTCTTTGCCACCAATCCCTTCATTAAGGTTGGTTGAACTTGTCGTCAGCGTTGTTCCGTCAGTCGATGCGACTATACCATTGCTTTCTGCCGTCAGAATGCCTGAATTGCAGTTAAAACCCGCAATAAGTATATCACCTGAGGTAGAAAGTGTGATGGATGTAGTACTGACTTGTAAAAATTTACGGTTGTTCTCGCCCCACTGATGCCCAGACCTGTCCATGATACCCAACACCATATCTCCCTTATCGGTAATTTCAATGTCTGAGAGTATGGGGGTTGGGTACGTTGTTGATGTTACACTCCCACTATTATTGGTCCACGCCTTATACGAACCTGGTTTGGTATAATTCAGGGGTATTGTAACCAACGCGTTTGTGTTGAAAGAGGCTGAAGTTGTTGGGTTGTTTAGTTCGTAAACGGAGGCATTTAAATTTGCTGCCGTGCCCCCATTCTCACCAGAACACACCACCCCAACGTATAACTTATTCCTGTAAAACTTTAACCCCCAGGGACGATATTCGCCATTGGTGCAGGTAGTTGTCGGCACATCATAGCTTGTCACACTCACCACTGAGGTGGGGTTGTAGGCGTTGTTTAATTCAAGCCTGAATACTTTTCTGGAGTACAAATTCATTACGAACAAATACTTGCCATCATCGCTGATGTCAATATCCCCCAAACCCACCTTACCGATCTGATCAAAAGCCGCCGGGTCATAACTCGGAATTTCCAGAGCGGTGCTTAACCCACGTGCCGAATTCGTACCGATCACCCCCAGGCCCGACGGTTCACCGGTAAGAGCGTCGATTGCCCCTAAGTAGGTTACGGTCGAGTTATCGCTGGCAATTGAATAGCTTGTTCCTGCTCCGTAGGCGGGTGCAGACGCTGCTGCCCTGGTTCTATGCCCATTGGCATCTAAATCGTAAAAAGAATTTACGGTGAATGAAGTCGCCGTTGGTGTGAGCATATAAATTCCACCACTGCCCAATGTTCCCAAGCCAACGTGCCTTTTCAGGAAAGCAGATGTGAAAACTTTTTTTGCCTGTTTGCTGTACGCGACACCCCAGGTAGAACCAATAATACTACCGTCGAGCATTTGGGTGGGTTTCAACGTAGATGCCCCGGCATTGGTGTATGGGTATCCGACAAACCAATCCGCAGCACCACTCGGGCTATTAGCCGGCAAAGGATCGCCACTTATGTAACAGGGTATAAACACATTGACTCCTGTTGTGCCCGTATTGTAATCGCCTGGATTATGAACGGCAAAGTTGACATTGGATGCCGTTGCTGTAACAAACTGAACGGATGAACCATACAAGGTGCCTGAAGCCGACGAAAAATCAATGCCACTGTTTACACAATTGCCGGTTGCGGGTATCTCAAATTCGATCCTTACCTGCCCCGAACAAGTTGAGGGGAGTGTATAGTTGGGCGAAGTTGTTCCTGCCGACGTTGTGGAAGCACATTGAGCACCAGTCGTATTGTAAGCTTTCACAAGAATACCCGAAACGAGTGGCTCATTCGTGTCTTTTGTGCCATTGCCATTGAAGTCCCGAAACACGATTCCGGTGACCTGTGCCAGTAAGGCGTGCCCCATCAGTACAAAACAAAAAACAAGCATCAAGCGGAGGAAGCGTAGCATTGTTATCATGAGAAACCCTTTATGAATTTTTGGCCTCTTCCCAAACTGGGCAGGAGGAATACCTGATACCAAGCGCTCATCAACTATCATACGAACCATCCTTTGAGAAGATGGCCAGGTGATCATCCTAACTTTTTTGTACAGTATCTAATAAAATGTAGAGGGGCGATGGGCCCAATTGGAATGCCAGTATAGCTACTCAAAAAGAAAGCCAGTATAAACAGCTAGCGCTTCTACGTATAAATACTTAAACAATTTGATTAATTATCTATTTATCGATAGTGGGTTAGACAGCTTAGCCAGTACCGCCGGTTACTTTATGGGTACAGGAATAGGTGCTCCTATCTATCAAAAAAGTAAGTATCCCCAAAAAGACTGATTGCTTGCAGTATATTGTTTACGTTACCCTACCGTTGCCATGATCAATCGAACTGAACTTGTGCTTACGTTATGCTACAACCTGTTTTTTATATCCGTTAAAGGTCTATCGCAAACGTTCACCTTTGCCGACACGCATCCAGTTAACAATCCAGATAGTCTGGAACAATGGCTAATCACCAACCCGAAGGCGCCTGCCCTGGTACGGATCAAAACGATCATAGCTCTCGAACGGACCCGCGACTGGCTGGGTAAAAGCAAAGTGGGCCGCCATATACCTGCCCTCCACGCACTGGCCGTTCAAACCCGGAACCCCACAGCGCTGGCAGCGTATGAGTTTCTAAGCGCCAAAAAAGCCTCTCGATACGACGATTCCTATAGCGCAACCCTGCATGGGTCCCGCGCCCTGAACCAATTTGAAAAACTCAATGATGCGTCTGGGCAGATCAATTCTCACTGTTTACTTTTTTCAATCATCTACGATCAGAATGGCGTTTCTACAGCTGCCGATACCAACCTGACAGAAGCGCACTGGAAACAGTGCAAGACATTACTAGCCGCTCATCCCAACCACCACGATCAAGTGTATATCAATTATTTTGCTATAATTCGGGCCCGCAACCAGGCCGATACACACCACATGGAGCAGCTCGTTTTTGGCACGCGTCGACACATTAACGCGTATCCTGCCTGTGCCTATGCCCAAGGCACGTTTGAACTTCTGCTTAGTGGTCTACACTTCATGAAGGGTGATTTCCTGGCATCCTATGCACAGAAAAAAAGAGTACTGACCACCCATCCGACAACCGATCCCTATGAGTTGGCATCGCTGTATTATAATCTGGGTAATGATTGTATGCAGCTAAAACGCCTGAACGAATCGCTTGCATGTTATGACACCGCCACCAAATATGCGTTAGCTGCCTCGCCAGTTCGGTATGCTATTCTTATTGCTGCTAATAACAATGCAGGCGCACTTGCCGAAAGAAATGGCCTGTTTAAAAAGGCATTTTCGTATCTGGCACAGGTAAGGTTTTATGAAATCAAGGCTAATCGCCAGGAGAATAGCCGACGGATGCAGGATCTCCAGGCCCGGTATGAATCGGCCCGGCGGCAACGCCAAATTGATTTACTACAGCAAAAACAGGAAATAGCGCATTATCAGAGCAACGTGTATATGGTTGCTCTTGTGCTGGCTGTTATGGTGCTAGTGGCTATCAGCCTGCTGGCCTGGAGGCTTTATCACAATCGGCAACAACTACGGCAAACGAACTACCAGTTGGCCTCAGCGCTGACCGAAGTGCAGCAACTTAATACCACCCTCGAACACTTCATTGGCATTATTGCCCATGATATGCGCAAGCCGCTAACCTCGTTTCGCAGTATGGCCGAACTGGTCGGTGATCGGATCAGACACCGCGCCTATGACGACATTCGGCTCATCTCGCGGGCCATCGATCAGGCTGGTGTTCAGATTGAAACTATGCTCGACAACCTCCTCCGCTGGGCACTGGCTCAACGCGAAACGATTCCCTATAAGCCCGAAAAACTACCACTAATTTCCCTGATACACCGCGTTACCGATCTGTACCAAAATCTAGTACGGTTTCAGAACGTCCGTATTATGGTCGACTGCCCCGATACGTTGCACGTCTGGGCCGACGACAATGGTCTGCAACTGATTGTTCGTAATTTGCTCGACAACGCCCTCAAACACCTGGGGCCGGTAGGCGAGGTACGAATATTAGCCACCATTACGGCTGATCAACAGGCTCTGATTCAGATTGACGATAACGGCGAAGGAATTGCGCCCCATCAACTGGCTTTTTTACAGGGCTTTTTTGCCGGGCAGCTAGAGGGACATGTGGGCCAGAAAGGATTAGGACTTGGCCTGTTGCTCGTACGCGATTTCGCGGCCCGCAACAACGGGCACATCGAGGTGACCAGTCAGCCTGGTCGCGGTACCTGCTTTTCTATATATATGCCCCTGAGTGTGGAGCAACCAGCAGCTCTACAAACTGAATACGAGTTACAGTTGCCCAACAGGCTTTGATTATCACCATTTTTTATCTGTTAATAACCAAACCAACCGTCTTAGAAAACGGCATGGTGCATATTAGCCCAAAACCTACCGTAGTCTGAAGCGTAATGAATAATGTTCTCCTGATTGAAGATGACCTGATTGAGCAGGTTCGACTGAGAGTTATGCTCGAAGAAATTGGACACACACAGATTCAGGTGGCTTCATCATTGAAACAGGCTCGCACGGCTCTTCAAGAAATCAGCCCTTCGCTGGTAATTGCCGATATATTCCTGCACAACGAAACTGCTTTGGATCTGTTGACTGAAATTCAACAGCTGGCTATTCCTGCACTTTTTATTACTGCTTCAACCGACGAAAAACTGTATAAACAGATTGAAGGTGACCAACATTCCTTTGGGTATCTGGTTAAGCCTTTCGATAAGCTAAGTCTTTATTCTACGCTTCGACTCCTTTCGGCCAACCAGAGTTCACCAACGCGGCAAAACAGTGATTTTCTGATGGTACGTACCCCAAAAGGACAGAAAAGAGTTTTGCTCCATGATATTCTCTGGCTCGAATCAGCGGGTAACTATACGCTCATGGTGACAGCCTCTGAAAAACTTGCCGTGAAACAGTCGTTGCGTCGGTTAGGCGAAATTGTAGGTGACTCTTTCATTCGGGTCCACAAATGTTACTGCGTAAACGTTGCGAAAGTGACGCACTTGAAAGCGCATTCCGTTAGTATTGGTGAGCAGGAAATCCCCGTCAGCTACCTGCGTAAAAGTGCTCTAGTGGAGAAACTACAGGAGCAGAGTAGCTCTTGATGAACGGCTGCAAAACCCTGTACAATTCGCCCTTTTTTTGAATTAGTATGTTTCCGTTTATAGGGTATTTGCTTAGCTGATCGGCCTTATCGTATAAAATTATAGTGTCGATTAGTGATTCAACAAATAGCGATGCGCCTGATAAACCTGATCTTTTTCTTACTCCTAAGTTCTTTCATTCCGGTTACTGCTCAATCGGGCCCGTTTCCCAGTGGCACAAAACGCGTGTTGTTTCTGGGAAATAGCATCACCTATGCCGGTATGTACGTGACCGATGTGGAGGCTTATATGGTCACCCACTACCCCAAACACTCGTACGAGTTTATCAATGCGGGTTTGCCCAGCGAAACCGTCTCCGGCCTGAGCGAACCCAACCATGCTGATGGCCGGTTTCCACGTCCCGACCTTCACGAACGGCTCAGCCGGGTGCTGGCACAAACCAAACCCGACGTGGTATTTGCCTGCTACGGTATGAACGACGGTATCTATCTGCCGCTTGACGAAGCCCGTTTCCGTGCCTATCGCGATGGCATGAAGTGGCTGCATGCGGAACTGGAAAAAGTGGGTGCGAAACGGATCATCTTTCTAACACCACCCGTTCACGACGACGCCAAGTTGGGCATGCAAGGGTATAACCGCACGCTGGATGCCTATGCTACCTGGCTGCTGGCTCAGCGGGATTCGTTGCGCTGGGATGTGGCTGATCTGCATTTCCCTATGAACAAGTATCTGAGCGAGAAACGCGCCACCGACCCAACGTTCAAACTGGCTGCCGACGGCGTTCATGTAGGTGAAGTCGGTCACTGGCTCATGGCCAAACAAATTCTGCAATTTCTCGGCGAAAACGTTGCGGAGGCTCCTGATGTGCAAACTACCCTGTCAGCAAACGCCCGTGGCAAAGAAGTATTGACGTTGGTGAGTCAGAGGCAAGCGTTGATGAAAGATGCCTGGCTCAATGCCACCGGCCACAAACGCCCCGAAATGGCGCCGGGCCTGCCCCTGAATGAAGCCCGGCGACTGTACGACGACCTCGCCAAACGGATTCACGCCACCGTACAGGGCACCGCAGCCAAACGGGTTCGCATCGCCTGCATTGGGAACAGCATTACGCAGGGTGCCCGCTTACGCTATCCTTCGTTTGAATCCTATCCGGCTCAGTTGCAGCGCATGCTGGGCTACGATTACGAAGTACTCAACTTCGGGGTGAGCGGACGAACATTAATGAACACGGCCGCTGCTTCGTACCGGGCAACCAAAGCCTATAACGATGCGCTCGACAGCAATCCAGATATTGTTACCATCAAGCTGGGCACCAACGACAGCCGGATACCCTACCGGGCAATGGTTGCTGACAGCTTTGTTACCCAATATAAATCGCTGATCAAATCACTCAAACAGTTACCGTCGCATCCGCGCATTATTCTGCTGTTGCCTGCAGCCTCGTACCTGACCGATACAACCAAACAAACCGATGCGGCTATCACCAAACTCATCATTCCCCGCGTTCGGCAGGTGGCCTACGACGAAAAGCTGGAACTAATTGACCTGCACGCCATCACGCTACAAAAGGATTCGTTGTTTCCTGACCAGTTGCACCCTACTGCCGCCGGGGCCACCATCATTGCCCAACGGCTGCACGAAGCCCTAACCAGCAAAACAGCCAACGGATTCGACAGTTTTCAACGTCTGAAACAACCCTTCACCATATCCTCTTTTCACGGTTACGACTGCGCCGACTTTACGTTTCAGGGTCGCTCAGCCAAGGTTGTTAAACCACGGGTCGTTGCTGCCGGGGCACCCTGGATCTGGCGGGCCCGGTTCTGGGGGCATGAACCACAAACCGATATAGCCCTGCTAGATCGGGGTTTTCACCTGGTGTACTGCGATCCAGCGGAACTATTCGGCAATGCAGAGGCTGTGAAGTTGTGGAACAATTTCTATCAACTCATGCAGGAGGCCGGTTTGTCCAAAAAAGTGGTGCTGGAAGGCATGAGCCGGGGGGCGGTGTATGCCTACAACTGGGCCGCTCAAAACCCCAAAAAAGTGGCTTGTGTATACGCCGATGCGCCGGTTCTGGATTTGCGAAGCTGGCCCGGTGGCAAAGGCAGTGCCAAGGGAAGCCCCGCCGACTGGGAAATTCTAAAGAAAGACTACGGCCTTACAACAGAGCAGGCCGTAGCCAATTTCAAAAATAGCCCGATTGATAAAGTTGCCGCCATTGTTAAAGGCAACTACCCCATGCTCCACGTTGTTGGCGACGATGATGATCTGGTTCCTGTATCAGAAAACACCACCCCCTTCGAGCAACGGGTAAAAGCGTTGGGTGGCTCTATCCAGGTGATTCATAAACCGGGCATCAAGCATCATCCCCACAGTCTGCCCAATCCGCAGCCAATCGTCGATTTTATTCTAGCCGCCGTGGCTAACCGATGAGCGAGGGAATAGCTTTTTACCCCTTTCGTTAGTTGAACCGAAACAGAATCGGGAAGACAAAGACCACAATGATTGTCCACAAGCAGTAAACAGGCAAGTACGAAGCAATGGCGTTTCTGACGCCATTTATGGTAGCCGTCTTGGTGAGCACCTTGAAAAGTTGCGCCGTTACCAACAGAAGATTGACTAGAATTAACCCATTGCCACCCAGAACCGCAGCCCTGTTGGGCGTAATGCCCCATTCTGAAATTCGGAACAGAATGGCCGACAGCGCAATGCCATTAACCAGGATTGTCAAAGCAGATAGCAGAAAAAGAATCCAAATTTCAGCCCGGCTTTTCGTTGTCTCCGATGCCTCGGCAACAGAAAAGAAAATGATAGCCATAACACCAATTAGCAAGGCATTGAAAATCATCAGAAACTCGCGATCGTTATACGGGTCTTTTCCCGAATAAATGATGGCTACCAGATAAACAACCAGCATCACCAACACAAGCGGACTGAATATTCGGGCAATTACCGGCGACACTTTACCAACTAATTGCGGATTGGTTTGCGTGAGGTAGGTGCCAACAATGGGAGCAGCCGAAAGCCCAAATATGCCAACATAATCGAAATAGAGCTTTTCAATCTTAAAGCCGATCAAATTGAATAATCCCAGTGTTACAGCCGTCATGATGGCACCAGAAATCAGGATGAGCGTTGTCATGACCACCAGGTCGCCGTTGTATTTTAAATAACTGAGCCGCTTTGCATCATTGTTTTTGGCCTCGCCAACAAAAGCAAACCCCAAAATTGCCCACAGAAACAAGCCCAAATGGATACACGACAAAATGAGAGTATCGCTTTTTTTATTGTCGGGCAGTGAGTTGATAAAGATCAGGCCAACGAGGGTTGCCCCAGCGATACTAGCCACTTTTCCGGCTGATAGTTTATTCTTCCAGGCGAAATAGGCCGATAGCACCGGAAAAACGATGAAACCAATATTTCGGGAATAGAAAAACTCCTGGTCAATCTGAAAAAGATTGGGCAGCTTGGCAATGAGCCCGGCCACAAGCGACGCAATGATCACAAACCCTAATTCTCGGTTTGTTCCCCAGTTGATCCCCTCCGCTTCGTAATGTAGCCGCTCATTCCAGAAATCAGCGAGAGAGTTGCCCTTGAGCTGCGGATACAGGGTACTAAACGCTTGTTTAAAAGACCCCTTGTTGGTCCGGTAAATCTTTTCAAGTTCCCTGGGGTCGTCCAGGTGGGAAATTATTTCGTCTTTCATGCCTGTAAATGGTCAAAAGTGTTAGTTAATCTCTTTGATTCAGCCGTTAGCCGGAGTCCGTAAACTATTGATTTTTCAGTAAAAAAAAAGTACTTTGTTTTACAAAGTAAAAGACTATAAAATTAATAACCAAAGCAGCAGCTATTTTTTTTGAGAGTAATTTTGCTGACCTACAAAAGCCGTAATACTACTCACCTTTAGGCCCTTAGAAAACTATACCTACTTTGGGCGATGTTTTAAGATTCTAAGCCATGAAAAGAACCGATTTCCTGCAAGCCGTAGCAGGATTAGCCACCATGACCACGTTAGGGGCCTTTAAGAATTTCTCAGATTCTCTGGAGGAACAGGCAGGTCTCATGCCTGTGCTGTTTATTGGGCACGGTTCGCCCATGAACGCAATTGAAGATAATGAGTTTTCGAAGGGCTGGCGAACCGTAGCTAAAACGCTGCCCAAACCAACCGCCATCTTGTGTGTGTCGGCCCACTGGGAAACCAGAGGCACGTTTGTGACGGCGATGGAAAAGCCCAAAACCATCCATGACTTTGGTGGCTTTCCTCAGGACTTGTTCAACGTTGCCTATATGGCTCCGGGTAGTAAATGGCTTGCCGAAGAGACCAAGCAGGCACTGAGCCAAACGCCGGTTGGGTTAGACGAAGCCTGGGGTTTTGATCACGGTGCCTGGAGCGTGTTGAAACACCTGTATCCAGATGCCGCTATACCGGTTGTTCAACTGAGCTTAGACTATACAAAAGACGTTTCCTATCACTACGCCCTGGCACAACAACTATCGGTGCTGCGCAAAAAAGGGGTGCTGATTATAGGCAGCGGCAACATGGTGCACAATTTTCAGTATGCCCAATTACGCGGATCGTTCAACACTCACTTCGGGCACGACTGGGCCATTGAAGCCAACGAAAGCTTCAAAAAACTGATTGCCGAAAACGATTTCAAATCATTGATCAATTTTAAGGCATACAGCAAGGCATTAGAGCTCTCGGCTCCTACACCCGACCATTATTTACCAATGATCTATGCCATTGCGTTGCGCAACAAAAACGAGAAAGTCACCTTTTTCAACGATGCGCTGGTAGCGGGTTCGTTTTCGATGACTTCTCTGAAGATTGACAAAGCGTAGCAGACTAAAGTTAATTCGTTGCTAAGGGGATAAAATCGAGGTTTTCGGTGATTCGCTTGCCCTGTTTTTCCAGGGTATCCATATAGAGTCCGATTCGGTATTCGGCCTCGTCCAGATCGGTATTGTTGAGGTTAATATTCAACAGGTCGATAAACCAGGGCGCTTTCTCAGTACTGCTTACATAAACCGAAGCAATCTCCCGGGAAATGGGCAAAGTAGTTGTTTTCGATGCGTCAAACACATCCTTATTCGATGCGTTTAGCAGTTTTTCGTATTCCTCATTGAGCAACGTCTGGAATAGCTCAGGGGTAAACGGACTACCGGCCTGCGTATCAGTGGCGGGATCGTCTTCGGTGAACACAGCCCCCTTATGCAGCCATTCCCAGAGGATACTCAGCCGGATTTCGCCAGTGGCCATATCCTCCATCAGGTACAGAATATCGTCGTTACCAAAGAAATCAGCGGGTTTCAGGGCTGCGGCCTGCATGCCCTGCCCAAAGGCATTTCCATATTGCAGAGCCACGCTCAGCAGTCCTCTGGCACCCTGAATGGTGGTCGGGGCTGGCTCTATCAGAATCAGGCCATCGGCATCAGCCTGGGTATACGTCAGTCGGGGAAACGAGCGACCCAACTGATTGGCTTCTCCAACACGCTCCCAAACGGGCCGTACGATGTGAACCATTTTCCAGTGAGCTACCCATTTGCCACTGGCTCCTTCGCGCTGTTCGCGTTGGGCACCGGCAACCGCCTTTTGCATACTGGCCGACACCCCGGCTTCGGAACCAACGGGAATGTTGGGCTCCATCCCACCCTGCCACAACGCGAAATTCCCGTTGAGATCGGGCGTGTTTACCGCCCGACGCACGCGGTCTTCGTAATTACGCATGTAGCCGTAAGTCATGGTAATGGCTTCGATGTTGGGGTTGATGAAGGTTTTATCCCACGCCATTGCATCCGAAACGCTGTTGATGTAATCCCAGCGGCCGGTGTTGTACCCGACAAAGTGCTTGCCGAGAGCCGCCCGAATTTCTATCAGCTGGTGCGTTGCTTCCAGTTGCTCCACCAGCACGTATACCTTTACCGTTCCGACGGGCAGACCAAGATGAGTTTCGAGGGCACTGATCAACGCGTTCCAGACAGCAGCCTCCCCAGCTGCCTGAATTTTGGGCAGATACAGCACAACCGACGAACCAGCAGCTTGCAAGGCCTGGTAATTATTGACAACGTAAAGCGTCAGGTCAACAATGGAGGCTGCCATAGCCACGCCGGACTCGTCGCGAATATGGCGGTCGTCGAGGTGTAGGCCCCGCGCCCGGAAAATCTTCGTGGTGAAGTTCAGTTGCTCGGCCCAGTCGGTGATGATAGGTCGCTTCAGAAACGACTCTGCCCAGCGGTTCATTTCCTGCGCTACCTGCTCAGCTACGCCCAGAAACACGGGGTCTTTATGAATCGCCAGTTTCAGGTTACGCTGGTTGTCGAGCGACATCGTCGTGATTTGACCCAGCGCATCTTCACCGTCGAACATCCAGCCGTCGGCACCCGAAAGCAGCGCGTAGGCTATGTTGCGGATACTACTTTCGAGCGGGGCATTGGGTTTGGCTGCGGGGCCAGTGCCCTGAATCCATTGCCGCTGCAAATCGGCAGGAATTACCGCTCCTTCGAATTTCCCGTCGCGCGCATCCTGAACAATGATGTCTGTTCCGGGAATGGTACTGGCGGGGTCAAGAAACGTGATTCGGGTTTGGGTTTGCCGACGCTTGGCGCGACGCTCCATTCGCGCGGTCATCGCGTCTTTAATTCGTTTGTTGAAAGGCGCTAGCGCAGCAAGGGCAGCGAGTGCTTCGGCCGTATAAACATCAGGATAGACTTCGTTCAGGTTATCCCGAATCGTGATGGTGTTGTCAGTCATAAATGAGTTAATTCAGGAGTTGGATAGGTATTATTCTTCGAGAAAGTCCAGGTCTTTGCCGAATGTTTCTTCCATTTTCCAGAGGCCCAGAAAAGCGATGGCAATGACCAACAGACCCAGCAGACCAGCACCGGAGATAACGCCAAACTGCCCTTTGAAAAGAAGAAACAAAGGCGTCATAATGTTGATGCTCCCCCTAACAAAATTCGGAACCGTGGTGGCTACCGTAGCCCGCAGGTTGGTACCGAACTGCTCAGCAGCAATGGTCACAAACAAGGCCCAGTAGCCAACCCCAAAGCCCAGTCCCACGCAGATAGCATAGAATATGGTGGTCGATTGGAAGGGCACAAACAGATACACAGCCACCAGCGACGCCGTTATCAGCAGAAATAAGGCCAGCACTTTTTTCCGGCTGCCCAAGTATTGGCTGAACACCCCGCTCGACAAATCGCCGATGGACAGGCCAATGTATTCCCACATAACCGCTTTACCAGCCACAATGGGTTCGCTCAGGCCTAAGGCTTTACCAAATTCGGGGGAGAACGTCATCAGAATACCTGCTACAAACCAGACCGGCAGTCCAATTAGAATGCAGCGCAGGTATTTGATAAACTGGGAGCCCGACGCGAACAGCTGCAAAAAATTGCCCCGCTTCACGGCCTGTTGTTTTACGTGAGTAAACATGCCCGACTCGAAAATACTGGCCCGCATCAGCAGCAGCATTAAGCCAAGTCCACCGCCAATGAAGTAGGCATTGCGCCAGTCAAACTGATCGGCAATGAAGTAGGCCAGCACGGCACCAGCCATCCCCACCGATGCCACCAGCGACGTACCGTAGCCCCGGATTTCTTTGGGCAGAATTTCGGCCACTAGAGTAATGCCAGCGCCCAGCTCGCCCGCCAGCCCAATGCCCGCAATCAGGCGCAGCAGTGCATACTGATCGACGGAGGTGACGAAACCGTTGGCGATGTTCGCTAACGAATAGATCAAAATTGAACCAAACAATACCGACAATCGGCCCCGTTTATCGCCCAAAACTCCCCAGAGAATGCCCCCAATGAGCAAGCCCATCATCTGCATATTAATCAGATAAATACCACTGGTCAGCATGTCCGGTTCGGCCACGCCTAAATCGCGGAGACTTTGTACCCGCACGATACTGAATAACAGCAGGTCATAAATATCGACGAAGTAGCCCAGGGCAGCCACAATAACCGGAATCTGAAGCAGTTGCCGCAGCAGCGAAGGGCTTGTTGTGGCGAGAGAGGGTTTGGTTTCTGGGAGGGGCTCAATCATGATTCTGTTCGTTAGTTAATACCGCCAAAACATAAGTACTTGATTTCCATGAAGTAATCCATGCCATATTTGGACCCTTCGCGGCCTATCCCCGACTCTTTAACCCCGCCAAACGGAGCCACTTCGGTCGAGATGAGGCCCTCATTGATGCCCACCATGCCGTAGTCGAGCGCTTCGGCAACGCGCCAGCAACGGGCGTTGTTTTTGCTGTAGAAATAGGCTGCCAGCCCATACGGCGTATCATTGGCCCATCGAATCACTTCTTCTTCGGTGCTGAAGCGGGCAACGGGTGCTACCGGGCCAAACACCTCTTCGCGGGCAATAATCATGTCGGGTGTTGTATCGGTGAGCACGGTGGGCTGATAAAATAAGCCCTCTATTTCGTGTCCACCAACACGCAACTGGGCGCCTTTTGCAAGGGCATCGGCTACGTGGTTCTTCACCTTATTCAGTCCTTTTTCGTTGATCAGCGGCCCCATTTGCGAGTTAACATCCAGCCCATTACCCACCCGGAGAGCCGCTACGGCCTGGGTCAGTTTATCGACAAATTCATCGTATACCTTGTCCTGTACGTAGAACCGGTTCACACAGACGCAGGTCTGTCCATTGTGCCGGAACTTTGATCCCATTGCCCCCTTGACAGCCGCATCAATATCGGCATCGTCGAACACAATGAACGGCGCGTTCCCTCCTAACTCCAGCGATATTTTGGTTAAGGTGGTGGCACACTGACTCATCAGCAGTTTACCCACCGCCGTCGATCCAGTGAACGACAGCTTGCGGACTTTCCTGTTTTCGCACAGCTCAAGTCCTATCTCCGTGTTTTGCGAGGTGGTAACGGTATTGTAAACCCCCGGCGGAAAACCGGCCCGCTCGGCCAGCTCCGAAATAAATAAAGCCGTGAGGGGCGTTTCGGTGGGTGGCTTCACCACCACGGGACTTCCGGCGGCTAAAGCTGGGCCCACTTTCCGGGTGATCATGGCCAGCGGAAAATTCCAGGGGGTGATGGCCGCTACTACCCCGATCGACTGCTTAATAACAACAATCCGTTTGTCTTTGGTGGTGGCCGGAATCACGTCGCCGTAGGTGCGTTTGGCTTCTTCGGCAAACCACTCGATAAAGCTGGCTCCGTACTCGGCCTCTCCCCTACTTTCGGTGATAACCTTCCCCGACTCGATGGTCATCAGGTGAGCCAGTTCTTCTTTATGCTCCAGAATCAGCATGTACCATTTCCGGAGCAGCGTCGACCGTTCTTTTGCCGTCAGGTCCCGGTAGGCAGGCCAGGCTTCGTGGGCCGCGTCGATGGCCGCCCGTACATCGTCGCGGCCCATGTCGGCTACCGACGCGATGACCTCGCCCGTTGCCGGGTTTACAACCTCAAAAGTGGCTTTATTGGCCGCGTCGACCCATTTGCCGTTGACATACGACTGGGTTTTGATCAGTTCATTACTATTCATCAGGTTGAGTGCCGTGTGGCTGGTATTCTTTAGGGAAATGTAATTACTTGACGGATGGCATCGCCCTTGGCCAGACGTTCGAAACCTTCGTTAACCTCGTCTAAGCCTAGTTTATGCGTCATCAGTTTATCTACGGGCAAGCGGCCCGACTGGTACAGGGCAATGTAGGCGGGAATATCGCGTACCGGAACGCAGCTGCCAATGTACGATCCTTGCAGGGTACGCTCATCGGCCACCAGTTTCGTAGGCGAAAGTTGCATCATCTTGCTGGGATGCGGCAAACCCGCCGTAACGGTTTTACCGCCCCGGCCTGTGGCGTTGTAGGTAAACTCCAGCGCCTGCACCACACCAGCAAACTCGAAGCCAATGTCCACGCCACCATTCGACAGGTCGCGCACCTGCTCAACGGCATCGGGTTGCGAGGAATCGACTACGGCATGGGCACCCAGTTCAAGGGCCTTATCCAGTTTATCTTTGTTAATATCGGCCACAATGATTTTGCTGGCTCCCCCGGCAATAGCCCCTAACAGAGCCGCAAAGCCAATACCGCCCATACCCGTAATCAGCACCGTTTCGCCCAGCGACAGTTTGGCCGTATTGATCACCGCACCTACTCCCGTCATGACAGCGCACCCAAACAGAGCGGCAATCTCAAACGGCAGGGTCGGGTCTATTCTTACAATTGATTTTCGGGATACGACGGTGTATTCGGCAAAGCCCGACACGCCCATATGGTGGTGAATGGGCTCTTGATGGCTATTCTGTAGCCGAACGCCACCACCCATCAATTCGCCTTTATTGTTGGCTACAAGTCCGTTTTCGCAGAGGGCCGGACGCCCGGTCATGCAGGGCATGCAGTGGTTGCAAATGGGCAAAAACGAGAACACAACGTGGTCGCCAATAGCCAGATCATGCACATCGGGGCCGAGTTCAACCACTTCGCCGGTTGCTTCGTGACCCAACACCATGGGTACCTGACGGGGCCGGTTGCCGTCGATCACCGACAGGTCGGAATGGCACAGACCAGCCGCTCTGATCTTTACCAGTACTTCGCCCGACCGTGGGGGTTCTAAATCAACGGTCTCAATAGTGAGGGGCTTACTGGTGGTGTATGGACGTTGTTCGCCCATTTTATGTAAGACGGCGGCTTTTATTTTCATAATTCGGTTGATTATCAGGACTTACCTCTAGTCAAAATTGGTTGGAACGCGGATGAAACGGATGCGTTCCCGTTCCATTTTAATAAGAAAGACCTTGCAGGTTTTTAAGATCAATTAGTTACTCGTTGCTAAAAAATCGTCGATGTTACGGCCAACTTTCTCCATAAGCAGGGTTCGTGCTTCGATGCTGGCCCAGGTAACATGCGGGCTGAGCGCCAGGCGATCTTTGTTCTGCACGTGCAGAAGTGGATTTTGTGGATTGATGGGCTCTTGCGTAAACACATCGATGCCCGCACCCGCAATCAATTTTTCATCCAGCGCTCTGGCTAGGTCGGCTTCGTTTACAATGCCACCCCGACCCACATTAATGAGAATCGCCGATGGTTTCATGGCCTTCAGCCGGTCGTAGTTCATCAGATTGGTGGTCTTTTCATTCAGTGGGGCATGAATAGACACCACATCTGCTGTGCGTAGAAACTCGTCCAGTTCAAGTCGCTGGTAAGGCTGGTCGTTATTCTGGCCAGAGGTTGAGTAGTACACCACTTCGGCCCCAAACGCATCGGCCACTTTAGCCACCTGCCGACCAATGGCACCCAGGCCAATAATGCCAAACCGCTTACCGCTCAGTTGCCAGAATCCTTTTCCGAAATGGGTGAAGATGTCGGTCTTGGCGTACTCACCTCCTTTTACATACTGATCGAAGTAGGGAATATTGACCAGCAAATGAAACAGGATAGAAAACGTGCCCTGTGTAACGCTCTGGGTTGAATAATCCATTGCATTTTTCACAGGGATACCACGCTTTTCGGCAGCCACTTTGTCAACGTTGTTTGTGCCCGTAGCGGCAACGCAAATCAGTTTCAGGCTAGGGCACTGGTCAATAATGGATTGGTCGAGTACGACCTTATTGGTGATAACTATATCGGCATTCTGTATCCGTTCTAACGTTTGGTCTGGCGAGGTAGTCAGATAACACGTTACGTTGCCAAACCTGTCCAATAACGACAGATTGGGGATGTCGCCCATTGTTTTAACATCCAGAAACACTAACTCCATTGTAGCTTATCAGTTGATAATGAGGAAATACCTATTGCCTATTGTGCATTTTTAACTTTTATCACTACTTTTTTCACGCCATCGTAGCCCTCTACCCGGTTGCTGGGGTTATGCGCTTCTTTGGTAGTAATGATATAGAATAGGCCTGGCTCAGCCACGTAAAAATCCCCTCCTTCCATTTTATAAAAACCGATGTCTTTGGCATCACTAAATGGTTCAGCAACGGGCAGATCTCTCACGGGCGTAATCCCGATTTTCTCTTTTCCTTTTACTACAAAATGAATGTCGTTATAGGTATGATGGTACTCCCACTTAGTATCAGATACTTCGCGTGGTGGGCCTTCGCTCACCGTCGCAAACACATTGTCCTCATCAATGGGATATTTTCCTATCCGAAGGCGCGTGAAATCGGTGTCTCTCAGAAAAGCAAACGCTTTGTCCCAGGCGGCTTTGTTACCCGCATACTGTTTTGCAAATTCCTGCTGATTGGTCACGTCAGCTGGTTTTGCTTTTAACCCATTCAGCCAGGTTGGGTTGCTAAACCAGGCCGCAGCTTTCTCTTTTGTCCAGTCGGTGGGCGACTGCGCCTGTGCGGGTAACTGCACCAATACGGAAACCAACAACCCGCCGATTACCAGCCATTTGTTAGGCATTATTCTCATGATAAAAAAGGTGTACGTGAACAAATAGGGCTAGTTTTCAGGCAATAGAACACGATGACGCTCATACGAGCTGCTCGGATATAGACTGATCCTGGCCTAAAACCGAAAGGGATGAGCCAACCGGAGCTACTTGCATCGGCACAAACTGCGTTGGAGTAGGTCAAGGTTGTTTTTTCGACAGGATTACAGGATAAATAGGATTTTTAGTACTTAATAATCCAGTCAATCCTGTCGAAAAAATAAACTTGTCTGACATCTAGGCTCTCAACGCAAGTACTTAATTTCTGGCTGCGCTTCTTTTCTGACCAAGACCAAACTGATCGCCAGCCGCAACGGGCTTGCCACCACTGAAGTGGATTTCAACCATTTTCTCACTCTGTACGTCGTTGTGATCCTGATCTTCCAGTGAGGCCACAATTTTACGGGTCTTCACATCAATCACATCACCGGTTGCCGGGTAAGCGTATTTCCCATCAAGGCTAAAGGTGATCCAGCCGGGCATATCTTTTAACGCTATGGTTGTTTTCTGCACAGGTGGCATCACGGTATTATCAAATACGTGCAACCGATAATTGGCACCATCACATAGCCACAGTTCTTTTTCATCGGGCGTTAAACCAATGCCATGGCTAGGGCAACTATGCCGTTTTACTTCGCCGATATTCCAGCCTTCAACCACTACCCGGTGCAGGAATTTTCCCGTTACCAAATCACCGACTTCGAAACCCAGCAAGCCATTCACGTTCACATACACGAGGGTTTGCGAGCCGTTGACCGTGAAGGGGCGAATCGAAGCCCCGAACGGGCCAACCTGTTTGGTTAACGTGTGCGTTTTCGTATCCGAAACGTTGAGCATATTCGATTTAAGACCGGCCAGATACACGAAATTTCCATCGGGGCCATAAATGGTATTGTGGGCACCCGAGTTGGTCACGATTTTCTTGATCACATCGCCCGTTTTGGCATCGAGTACGTTCCAGTGCTCTTTTTCGAGCGAGGGCGCATAGATGATCTTGCCATCGGGCGAAATCGAAATCCGGTCAACACCGCCCTCGTACTCTTTTTCCCACAGCATCTTTTCCGTCACCAGATCAATACACTGAATTGCCTCTAACGTGCTGACATAAATGCAGTTATAAGCTAAACTCACATCAACACCTTTCACATTCGATGGGATGCCTTTTTTCATCATGCCACCGGGGTTTTTGATAAACTTCACAAACTTGTGATTATTATCCATGTCGAAAACCTGAATCCCATGCCCACCATAACCCAGGTAATTGCGGATACCAGGAGTGGCTACGTACAATAAGCGTTGCACTTTCGGGGCGGGTTTGGCAATGATCCGCAGCGAACTGTCTTTCGTTACGGATATCCAGGCCGTTGCCGACAAAAATAATAAGCTACAAGCAAGCAGAAGTAACGCGTTTTTTGTGGTCTTCATAACAAGTAAGATTTTGGAATGTAAAAACTAGGGGTTTAGGAATAGTCAGTCGTTTGTACTGGATAGGATGAGTTATAACAATTGCTGACGCGAGGGCCTTCGACTCCGCTCAGGCTGACAACCATCTTGAGCGTTTCCAGTCAGCCTGAGCGGAGTCGAAGGCCCTCGCGTCAGCAATCAAGTCTGAATTATCAAGCAATTATTAACTTATCATACCCTCTATGAGATCAATCATAACCGGGGTTTTGCGGAAATATAGCGCGATCGTTTACTAACTGAATTTGGGCTAATGGAATAGGCCACAGCGTATTATGCGCTTTCATGCCGTACTTCTGCATGACCGGAAACGCTTGCCCCGTTCTAACCAGATCGAACCAGCGATGGCCTTCAAAAGCCAGTTCCATTCGGCGTTCCAGCGCGATTTTATCGCGCATTTCGGCCTGCGACAGTGAGGCATACGGAGTCACACCAGCCCGGGTACGAATCTGATTCAGATAAGGCAGGGCTGCACTGGTTTTACCGTTTTCATTTAGCGCTTCAGCATACATCAGCAGTACGTCGGCGTAGCGAATGACTTTCCAGTTGGCTGGGCTATCGTTGGCGGTGGTAACTTTCGTAATGTATTTCCGGGTGTAGGCCGACATGTTGTTCGATGAAATCAGAATCGGAATAAACTTGCCCGTGGCATCCGTATAGCCTTTGGAAGCGGTAATATCTTTCCGTTTGTCCTTGGCATCGAAAAGGTCAAAAAGTACCTGATGGGGGGTATTTTGATCATCGACTGAACCGGTAATTCCGTAAAAAGCAATCATCGAGGTCACCTTTGGCGTGAAGCGGTTGGTGAAAACGCTGCCTTCGCCCCCCAAACCCTGCTCATACTCAATATCGAATATGAATTCGCTGTGGTGTTCGTTTTTAGTGTAGTCCCACAAATCAGCCCAGTTGGCCAGCAGGCTGTAGCCCATGGTGGTTACTTCCTGTAGTTTAGCCTCAGCCTTGGTGAAGTCTTTGCGGGTCAGGTACACTTTACCCAGCAACGCTTTGGCGGCCCCTTTGGTAGCCCGGCCCACGTCGGCGCCCGAGTAAGTGGCAGGCAGTTTGGCTTCGGCGTCGAGCAGATCTTTTACGATGATCTCGTCATAAATTTTATCCACCTTTTCGCGGGGTGTTTTGTAGGCTTCGTCGATGCTAAGCGTTTTCATCACCATCGGCACATCGCCAAATATTCTGACCAGATCGAAATACGCCAATGCCCGCAGAAATTTGGCTTCGCCGATATGACGGTCTTTGTTTTTTACCACAGCTACGTCGGCCGTTTCAATACGCTCGAGCAGGGTGTTGGCCCTCGTAATGGCTTTGTAGTAGTTCCGCCAGGTACTGATCAGTAAGCCATCGTCGTTGGAAAGCGTGAAATTATCAACGGCCCCCGGTGTCCCTTTTACCAGTTCATCCCAGGTGTCATCTCCGCGTATATCGCCGAAATAATACATGTTCTGGTACTGATCCTGATAAATACCGTAGATACCGACAACGGCATCCTGGAAATCCTTATCTGATTTGTATAAAAGATCCAGAGTTACCGTATCGACGGGCAGTATTTCAATAAAGTCTTTGGTGCAGGATGTTGTCAGCATCGACAATACAGCAGCCAGGGCTATTATTTTTTTCATTTGAGGTAATTTTTAACGGGTTAAAAACCCAGATTGATGCCAAAAATCAGACTCTTCGCGGTGGGGTAATCGTAGCGTTCATTGCCGGGTGTGAGCGGGCTGTCGCTGCGGCTGACATCTGGATTAAATCCGACGTACTTCGTAAACAGGAAGGGGTTGTTCGCCGTCACAGTCAAGCGGACAGAGCTGAAGGTGAGCTTCCGGGCAATAACGTCGGGCAGGGCATAGCCGAACGCTATATTGTTGATCCTGAGGTATGAACCATCGTCCAGCCAGCGTTGGCTGTAGGTACCCCGGAAGTTACCCGTTGGCACATCGTTGGGCCGTACAGAATACCCATTGCCGGGTTCCTGCTCCGATTTCCAGTAATTGTTCATGATGGCATACTGGCGAAAACGAGCCCGGTTGTTGGCCGATTGCTCCCTCGACAAAGCCAGTACATTATTACCCTGCACCCCTTGTAAGCTGACGCTCAACGTAAAGTTTTTGTACGAAAAGCTGTTGGTCATGCCGTAGTAGAAATCAGGATAAGGCGACCCCATCACCGTTCTGTCGAAGCTGTTGATGATGCCGTCGGGTACACCTTTTGGGCCGCTAATATCTACAAACCGAACGTCGCCCACCCGCGACGCATCGCGGCCACCCGGATTCCACAGCGGCCCCTTGTCTAGGTCGGCTTTGGTCTGGAAAATACCATCCGTCAGCCAACCATAAAACACGCCCACTGGCTGACCAATCATGGTTATGTTGCCACCCGAAATAATTGGATCACCCGAGGGCCCCAGCTTGGTCACCTTGTTCCGGTAGGTCGAGAAATTCAGATCGGTCTGCCACCGGAATTTCCCTTCCACGTTTACGGTGTTCAAGGCAAATTCCCAACCCGTGTTTTTAACTTCGCCGATGTTTTTCAGCGCGGTATTGAAACCAGTGATGTCCGGCACGTTCACATTCAGCAGCAGGTCGGTGTTGCGCGAACGGAAGTGGTCGATGGTCAGAGCGATTCGATTGTTCAAAAAGCTCACATCAACACCTGCATTCACCTGCTCCTGCTTTTCCCAGGTCAGGGCCGAATTACCCAGCCGCCCAGCCGAATACCCGCCTACACCGGTACCACCCAGCACATATTTTTCGTAGTTGATCGTGGCCAGTTGGTCGTAGTTGCCAATGTTATTATTCCCCGTTTTGCCGTAGCTAGCCCGCAGTTTCAGTTCGTTCAGGAACCGGAAACTTTTCATAAAATTCTCATCGGAAACGCGCCAGGCCAGGGCTAACGACGGAAACAGACCGTATTTGTTGTCGGAGCCAAAGCGGGATGAACCGTCCGTCCGAACCGAGGCTGTAGCATAATACTTACTGTTGTAGTTGTAGTTGACGCGGCCTAAATAAGAAACCAGCGACCACTCCGCTACGTTGGATGATCCACCCGTTAACAGGCCACTCACCGCGCTCAGGGTGGGAACCAGGTTGTTGGGGTACCGGTTACTGGTCAGCGTGTTGGATTCAAACGTTTCGCGTTGGGTTGTGTAGCCCAGTAAGCCCGTGAGGTTATGCTTGCCAAAGCTTTTGTTATAGTTCAGCGTGGTTTCGGTAATCCAGTTCAACCGCATCGATGCATTGTCGGTGCCGGAAGCCAGCTCATTCAGGAAGGCGGCCATTTGCGGCTTGAAATAGCTTCCTTTAATGTTCATTATGTTGATACCCAACATAACATTCATTTTCAAATCATTCCGAATGGCATATTCGAGGTTGGAGTTGCCCAAAAACCCGAAGCCTTTCTGCTTTCCTTTCACCTCTTTGGCCAGGGCCAGCGGGTTTTTACTGGTTACTACGGCATCGAGTCCGTTGCCAAAGGGGTAATAACTACCATCAGGGTTAAGTAGGGATTGGTACGTTGGAATAACAATGGCGTTGTACAGCGGGCTATTGGTAATATCGCCGTAGGTCGTTAAATCTTCGGCACCCGCGCCACCAACGTTTGTCTTGTCGGTATACGACGGGTTGAAGTTTACCCGGAGCGACAGTTTGGGGGTCAGTTTGGCGTCGACATTAGCCCGAACCGAAAATCGTTTGAAGTTGCTGTTCAGAATGACGCCGTCCTGATCAAAGTACTCCCCACTCACCGCGTAGCGTACGTTGTCGCTCCCACCGGCTGCACTTAGCTGATATTGCCGCTGGGGTGCTGTGCGCAGAATAGCGTCCAGAGCATCTTCGTTGGTCGTTATTTTTCCCGACAGCACATCTACAATGGTCTGAGGAACGGGGGCTTTCCAGGATGTTGCCGGGCCCGATACATCGTTGCCTTCGTCGAGGTTCCGGTTGCGAACGCCATCATAATAATGCTGCGCTTCTTCCAGACCAGTCTGGTAAACAGGCCGTTTGGCTATTTTCTGAAAGCCAAGCTGGTAATTGAAATTGATTGCCGCTTTGCCCGACTTTCCCCGCTTTGTATTGATGATAACGACCCCGTTTGAACCACGAGAACCGTAGATAGCCGTTGCTGAGGCATCTTTCAGCACATCGATGGTTTCAACATCGTTTGGGTTCAGATTTTGAATGCTCGAAATAGGAAAACCATCCACCACATACAGCGGCCCACCACCCGCCGAAATACTGCCAACACCCCGAATTCTGATTTGCGGAGCGGCTCCGGGCTCACCCGACACAGGCTTTACCTGCACTCCGGCAATCTTTCCCATCAACGCCTGATCAACTCGGGGCAGGGCCAGTTCCTGAATGGTTTTACTGCCAACCGATGCAATCGAACCGGTTAAATCTTTCTTTTCGATGGAGCCATACCCAATCACGACAACCTCGTTCAAGGTCTTGTTGTCCGTTTTCAGAACAACATCAAGCGAGGTGCGATTTCCAACTGTAATCTCCTGAGGCTCGTAGCCTACAAAGCTGAATATCAGCGTAGCCGACGCATTCGGAACATCGATTTTGAACCGCCCGCTGGCATCGCTGTTTGTTCCTTTCTGCGATCCTTTTATCACGATACTCACCCCTGGCAAGGCCTCATCCCGATCATCTTTAACGATTCCCTGGATAGTAATGTCTTCGGGTTTCTTTTTCTCGACCTCTATTTCTGCCGCATCATCAGAAGGCGCTCTGCGGATAGTGGGTTCAAGGATCGTTTTTTCCGGAGCTGCCTGAAAAATGGCCGGCATTGGCTTCGTGCTGGCTTCAGGCTTGTCTGCGGGTTCTTTACCCACGACCACGAAACCGCCATTTTTCACTTTTTTGTAGCGCAGACCAAGCGGCTTCAGAATGGTTGTGAGGTTTGTTTCAATGGTCGCATTGAAGTTAACCGCGTCGCCAGCTACGACCAGCCCATCCACATTCCGATCAAAAAACAGAATGTCCGTAGCGTAGTGGGTCTGCAATTGTTTCAGTACATCTTTCAGCTTTTTGGCTGAGACTTTAGCGGATGTTTCCCGTTGCGGAGCCTGACTGGCCCTGGCCAACGTTTGCGAAAAGCCAGGCCGTATTCCTCCCAGCACTACCCCAGCGAGGAGTAGCATAAGTACATTTTTGTTCATTTTTCGTAGGTTTTGGAGTTAGTGCACTTGGGTTATGACAATAGTATCCCCCTGCTGTCGGTAGGTCAGATTAGACGCGCTTGTTATTGTTTCAATCAGTTCTTCGGCACTGTAGGCAGTAAAAGCCCCTGAAATGGTCCACTGAGTCAGGGCTTTGTCGGGTATCTGAAGCTCTATGCCGTAGTTTTCGGCAAACAAACTACTTATCTCGGCCAGGGTTGTTTCGTCAAACACAAACCGATGCTCTTTCCAGGATACAAAATCCTGGGGCTTAGGCGTTTGCTTCAAATTAGCACATCCATCCTTATCAAACGTCACCAGATTGCCTGGCTTCATTGTCAACTGTTTACTAGTCTTTCCCTCCTGATACAGCAGCTGAACCTTGCCTTTGTTTAGTACCACTTTGGTTCCTTTTTCGCGGGTGTTTACCAGAAATTCCGTACCAAGCACAACTACCTCGAAATTTTTGTCGGTATGCACCACAAAATGCTGGTGGCTAGGCAAGTGCTTAATGGAGAAATCAGCTTCTCCCACCAAAACAACCTCTCGATTGTCCGTTCCAAATCCGAACCGGGGTACCCGCAAGCTTGAGTTCGCATTCAGGGTAACCCGGCTTCCATCGCTCAGCGTAAGGGTGCTGGTTTCGCCATAAGCAGTGCTGTACGTTGTGAAAAGCAGTTCGTTTCTGAAGACGATGCCGCTCAGCAGCAGAACAATACCCACCGAAGCTGCCATCAACCACCCAAACCGTATCGAAGTTAACCAACCCGTTACGGGTTCATTCAACCCGTCTGGTTGAACCGTACTGGCTTCGGTTTTCTGCTCAATACGTTGCCAGTGTCGCTGCAAAGCCTCATTTGAATCTGCGTTGAATTGTGGATTAAGGCTCTCCCACATGGCCAGGTGTTCAAAAAAGATTTCGCTATTATCATCCTTTTTGGCCCATTCATCAATTGCCTCTTTCTGCAAAGCAGTTGCCTGCCCGGCGAAGTAGTTAAAAAGCAATTCTTTCGATACCTGATTTTTCATGTGTAGATCATTTACAGCCATTTATCTTTCAGCGTATTCCGAATCTGATGCATAGCCTGATAGATGTGCGCTTCGATGGTCCGCAACGAAAGATTCAATTCTTCGGCAATCTCCTGATACTTTTTACCTTCAAACCGGTGCATGATATAAATTTTCCGACGCTGCAACGGCATGGTATTTATCGCATTTTCGACATCATGGTATAGCTCTTCATACTGGGTGATAGAGTCCGGGTTTTGGGTAATGTGAGCCGGTATCAGGGTTGCCTTATCGAGCGAGGTTGGTCGTTTCATTTCGGCTCGCACATAATCGAAAGCCCGGTTGCGAACTGTCGTAAACAGATACGCTCTGAACGAGCTTGTTATGGTCTGATACCGCTGGTCAACCTGAAATTCGTAGAATACATCGGAGACAATATCTTCGGCAATGGCCTTCGACGAAACATACCGAACCGCATGGCTACACAACATTGAGTAGTATTGCCTAAACAGCAAACTAATACCCGCACTGACATCCTGCTCGAAGGTCTTCCGCAGAAAGAGTTCATTATCCCAGCCGGGTGATTCGGCTGGCCGGGCAACTGATTCCATTTCCCTCAAAAAATGGAGTTTTTCCATTTTTGGTGAAACATTTAGCGGCTGTACATGTCCCATTTCCGTTCGTAAAGGAAGAATATAGTGGATTGCGGTACTTATGCTGTGCAGATACTACCCGAACCATCGGACCAACCTACTACTCAGGAATGCCCTCTTAACCCAAAGACGTTGTAGCGCCTAAAAACCCTTAGTCTTTTTTTAATTATTTTTTTGAAAAATTGAATTATACAAGGCAAACAGTATCAAACAGACTGAAATAAAGGGGCATATAAGAACGCAGAAGGCTATTTTTGATAAAGAAGCTGTTTAAACTTTCTCTTTTCGTTTGATTTTCCGCAGGAAAATGACCGAGAACGCGATAAAATGTAAACTCATCCAATTTTTGACCGAAAATTCAAACCGTACTAACAGGGCTTTGAAA
>NZ_JAPQNS010000008.1 GCF_028867935.1 Flavobacterium sp. SUN052 | reverse complement strand
GCGGGCGGTAAAGCTGAAGTATTTGGATAAGAAGCTGCATGCGCTTCAGTTAAGCAAAGAGGAGTTAGAAAGGTTACTATTAAAGCACTCGCTCTCAGTGGGGTAGAATTCAGTTGTACAGAAAGTGCTGAACGTGAGCAGCAGTGGCTATTATTATTGGCGTAAACATCCAGTTGGAAGTAGGCAACTGAATCAAGATAAGTTGATCAACCATATCCGACAAGTGCATGGCAAAAGCCAGGGTCGGTACGGTAGCCCCCGCATTGCGGAAGAACTCCGCGAGCAGGGAGTGAAAGCCTCCCGTAACCGCATTGCCAGACTCATGAAGAAGGTAGGTATTCGCAGCATTATGTATAAAAAGTATCGGGTGCAGACTACGGAATCCAATCATGACTACCCCGTGGCTAAAAACGTGCTGAACAGAGAGTTCACGGCCGATAAACCAGGACAAAAATGGGTGTCAGACCTCACTTATATCGCCACTGGTCAAGGCTGGCTTTATCTGACGGTCATTTTAGATCTGGCCGACCGAAAAGTGATTGGCTGGGCCATGAGCGATAGTATGAAAGCGGTGGAAACGAGTGTGTCTGCTTGGCGTATGGCCCTCACAAACAGAGCCATAGGTGGCCAGCTTCTGTTTCATTCGGACCGCGGTATCCAGTATGCTTGCACGGACTTTAAGGATGAACTAAAGGACTTGCCGGTGGTGCAAAGTATGAGTCGGAAGGGAAACTGCTGGGATAATGCGGTTGCCGAGAGCTTTTTCAAAACCCTCAAGTGCGAGATGGTCAACCATACTTACTTTGCGACGCGGGCTGCGGCTCGTTTGGCCACCTTTGAGTATATTGAGGGATGGTACAACCGCCGACGGAAACATTCGGTGTTGAATTACCGTACGCCCAGTGAGCAGGAATCATATTTTTACACTTCCTCAATGGCCGGCTAAAAAATCTCCACTATACTGTTGCAAGTCCAATCAGGGTATGCGAGCCAAGAACAAAGAGTTCAATTGCCAACTTGTTACCGCTTTTGCCGCTGAGTTGTCCCCTGTATCGGTGGTTCCTCAAGAGATTGGCCGGGTGCTTCTGAATCTCTACAACAACGCCTTCTACGCCATCCAGCAGCGGAGTGATCGGGAGCTT
Source organism: Flavobacterium sp. SUN052 (assembly GCF_028867935.1). Classification (GTDB taxonomy): domain Bacteria; phylum Bacteroidota; class Bacteroidia; order Flavobacteriales; family Flavobacteriaceae; genus Flavobacterium. The sequence goes on along the minus strand of NZ_JAPQNS010000008.1, from coordinate 412,620 downwards.
GAAGGTTATGAACCAACGGTCTGGGTGAGTACCCGGCTCCTGCCGGGGCGGGTGGTCATCTGCGTTAAAGACAATGGCTCCGGTATCCCCGAAGCCATTCGGGAAAAGATTTTCCAGCCCTTTTTTACGACCAAACCCACGGGTGAAGGCACCGGTTTGGGCCTGAGCCTGAGTTACGACATCATCACTAAGGGGCATGGGGGCACGATTGAGGTGAAGAGTACGGAGGGCAAAGGCACAGAATTATCCATCCAGTTGCCTTTTTAAAATGTACCACTTTAATTTAAAGATCCTTATCGCCAACTCGAATGAAGCTTCTTTTACAAGCCGTAACTCTACTTACTATCAGTCTTTTATGTACCACGATCTCGGCCCAGCCAATTATCCTGAGCAAGCCAAGCCAAGCCTACTCCCTTTTTAACAACAGTGCCATTCTGGAAGCTGAGCCAGGACGCGTCACGATCGACTCTTTGCTTAAGCGCCCGGATAGGTATCGGTTTGTAGCCACTAAAAAAACAGCAACAGCGCCAAATCCTCATACCGATCACTGGTTCCGTTTTGAACTACGTTCAGAGCTACAGATGGCTGTTTGGCTTTATTCGGCTCAGCCTTTACCCGGTCCAGCTACGTTGTATCTGGTTCATAACAACCAGCTTGAAAAAAAATATACTCTGGGCAAGGAGGATGCGACGTTAAACTCAGCTCAACCACTTAGAATCCGCAAGGTATGGCCACTGTTTCTTCAGTCTAATAAAGCCTATGTCTTTTACTGGCATTCCGTCGAACCACCCAAAACGGTTGTCATTAGTCCTGAAGGCCAACTGTTCTCCTTATTTCACACTGAAGATGTGTTTATCGGTTTTTACTATGGGTTTGCGCTCATTATCATTCTATACAACCTGCTATTATTTGCCCGCTTAAAAGACTTAGATCATCTCCTGTATGCGACCTGGGTTGGGTTGTTAGCCTTTCAATTCGGTATCCTATTCGGCTATTTTTACAATTGGATGCCTATTTACTTTGGTTTCTTTGTGAAGTACTTGTTTCAAATAGGAATCTTAACCGCTTCGATACATATATTATTTGGTATATCCTTTTTACAAGTCCACCGACTTTCTCCAAAGTTGTTTTGGCTAGGAATTGGAATAATTAGCCCGATGCTATTCATTGGCTGTGCAGAAGTACTTTTTACCTTTCTGACTAAAGAGCAGATTGGACTTGTGAGTTTTTTGGGTTTTTTGCTCGATATACTATTTACACTAGTAGCAGGCACTTTTGCCATACGAAAAGGCTTCAAAGCAGCCTGGTTTTATATACTAGGTATTCTGATCATTTTTGTCGGTGTTTTAGTCATTGTTTTGGTGAGTGAGGGGCAACTACCCACCAATTTCTTCACGAACAATAGTGTTCAGTTATCCTCAATGGCAGAGATTATTCTCTTCACATTGGCTCTCTCATACAAGGTCAACCTGCTGAAAAAGCATCAAGACGAGGCCATTCAGGAGCAGTTACGGCTGACGGAAGAAAACCGCCAGTTGATCGAAACCCAGAAGCAGGAGTTAGAACGAAAAGTCGAGCAACGTACGGCCGAGCTACGGGCTTCCCAAGCCCAACTGATCCAAAAAGAGAAACTCGCCAGTCTGGGCGAACTCACCGCCGGTATTGCTCACGAAATTCAAAACCCACTCAACTTTGTCAACAACTTTTCCGAAGTCAGTTCGGAATTAGTGGAGGAACAACAAGAGGCCTTAGCCAAAGGGGATCTGGAAGAAGTAGGGTTCATTACCAACGACTTGCGCCAGAACTTAGAAAAGATCACTCACCACGGCAAACGGGCCGGGGCCATCGTGCGGGGGATGCTCGAACACTCTCGCGCCAGTACCGGTGAGCGAACCCCTACCAATCTTAACGCATTGGCCGATGAGTACCTGCGGTTGGCTTATCACGGGTTGCGAGCAAAACGCAATGACTTTAATTGCGAACTGTTCAACCACTTTGACCCAAATCTAAGCTTGGTGAACGTAGTGCCCCAAGAGCTTGGTCGGGTGCTGCTGAATCTGTTTTTAATAACGCTTTCTACGCCGTTCAAGAATGCCAGAAAACCGCCCCGGTCGATTACCAGCCGACGGTTTGGGTCAGTACACATCGGCTAGCAAATGAGGTAGAAATTCGGGTTAAGGACAACGGCACGGGTGTACCCGAATCGGTGAAGGCCAAGATCTTCCAGCCCTTTTTCACCACCAAACCCACGGGGGAGGGTACGGGGCTGGGATTAAGTTTGAGCTATGATATTGTGATAAAGGGGCATGGGGGAACGCTGGAAGTTGAAAGCCATCCCAGTCAAGGTGCCGAATTTATCGTCAAATTGCCTTTTTAATACCTACCAACTTACTTTGAAACTTCGTTATTGACCACCCGAATGAAGCCCCTTCTGCCAGCCGTAACCCTACTTCTCCTCTATTTTGTTTGTGCTACTGCTTCAGCCCAGCCCGTTGTGCTGAGTGACCCCGATCAGACTTGTTACTTGTTTGATCATCTGGCTGTTCTGGAAACCCATCCGGAGCAAGTCACCATCGACTCGTTGATGCAACACCCCGAGCGGTATCAGTTTGTGCCGGTAAAGCAAAAGACTCTCTTTCGCGACCCCAAACGATCCTACTGGTTTAAAGTTGATCTGACCAACCCCTCCCCAGATAACTACTTCCTGCGGTTCTTTTACCTGGATGATATGCTCGTTCGGGTCTATGAAGTGACTAAAAATCAATTAATTGCCAGCTGGCAGACTGATTTTTATGGTGTAGCTACTACAAATTTATTTCAGCGCAGTCGCGGGATTATTCCCCTTCGACTACAGCAGGGGCAAACACAAACCCTGTATTTTTTTGTGCCTGAAATGGTCATGCCTGCACTTCATATCGGCAGTATGTCGTCACAGATGCTGGCTAAAGAGAACCATTACCAGGAGTTGGTCAACGGACTTTTTATCGGTTTCATCGTCATCATTGCCATTTATTGCCTGCTGCTGGGAATCAGACTTGGCGATCGCGGAAATTTACTGTACGCCATCTGGACAGTTATAAGTGGTACACTGGTGATTAACTCCTATGGCATCCTCCTTGAATTGCCAGGCAACTGGGTAGTTGTGCTCAGGCATAACATTGGGGTACAAGTTTGGGCTTCGATACTTTTCCAGTTAGTGTTCATGTTCTCGTTCTTGCAACTTAAACAACGGGCGCGATGGCTGTACCAGACAGGTATAGGACTATGCGTTGTTATTACCATAGCCGCCCTGGGTGTTGTTTATGCCTATTTATCCGGTAACCCTGATCAGGACTTACAGCGATACCTGGGCACTCTGGTTTCATTTGCCGGAACTCTTTTTGGTGTGGTGGCAGGGATTAACGTGGCTATGAAAGGCTACCGGCCAGGTTTATTCTATGCTTTAGGTAGTTTATCGATTAACGTGTTCACCGTTCTGTTTGTAGTGAGTTTATATGGAGGATCTCCTTTCACCTTTTGGGCTCGGAACAGCTTATTCATCGGGCATACCGTGGAGATTATTTGCTACATGCTGGGGCTTACCTATAAAGTAAACCTGCTGAAAAAGCACCAGGACGAGGCCATTCAGGAGCAACTCCGGCTCACTCAGGAGAACCAGACACTGGTCGAAACCCAAAACCGGGTACTGGAAGAAAAAGTCGAGCAACGCACGGCTCAGTTACAGGAGTCGCTTACTATCCTCAAAGTAACCCAGGCTCAACTGGTCCAGAAAGAAAAACTCGCTTCATTGGGTGAGCTAACGGCGGGCATTGCCCACGAGATTCAGAACCCGCTCAACTTTGTCAACAATTTCTCGGAAGTTAGTAACGAGCTGGTCGATGAGTTGAAAGAAGGTCCCTTTCAGAAATTGCCCGATACCGAAAAAGACTACGCCGAGGAGATTCTAGGCGACCTCATCCAGAACCTCCAAAAAATCAGCCACCACGGGGGCCGGGCGTCGGCTATTGTCAAAGGCATGTTGGAACACAGCCGCACCAGCACCGGCGAAAAACAGCCCACTGACCTCAATGCCCTGGCCGACGAATGCCTAAGGCTGGCTTATCACGGGTTGCGGGCGAAAGACAAAAACTTTAACTGCCAACTTATTACCGATTTTACCCCAGACCTGCCGAGTGTGTCGATAGTCGCTCAGGACATGGGTCGGGTGCTACTCAACCTCTACAACAACGCTTTTTACGCCGTTGGGCAACGATCCGCGCAAGAGCCTGATAGCTACGCGCCAACCGTTTGGGTGAGTACCCGACAGGAGCCGGGGCGGTTGGTACTTTGCGTGCGCGACAACGGCACGGGCATACCCGACGCCATCCGCGCCAAGATTTTCCAACCCTTTTTCACTACCAAACCAACCGGCGAAGGCACGGGTTTGGGGTTGAGCCTGAGTTATGATATTGTGACCAAGGGGCATGGGGGAACGCTGACAGTAGAAAGCTTGCCGGGCGAGTTCACTCAATTTGTGATTAATTTACCAGTTGCTTAAGGCCGCTTATTCCTTAATAAAGGCCATTCCGCCAATTACTAAACCGTCAATTTTCCCGGTGGCATTCAGGCTGAACTGGGCCAGCGCTTTGCCATACCATGCTTTTTGGTATGACCCGTAAAAGGTGTTGAAATTCCAGTGAGCTACTCTGGCTGATAAAACATCGTTGACGTTGACTAACAATGTATTGCCCGACAAGGCAACGTCGGCCTGGCCGTACAGTGGGCTTGTGTATTTGCCGGTATAGGCCGACAAAGGCCACGATGGGTTGGTATCCATTACCCGCCTTGTTTCGAAGGCTTTGGTTCGCGCTTTGCTTTGCACTTTCACATCCGAATACAGTTTGTAAAACTCGGTGCTCCAGTCGCGGGAGCCGCCCAATGCAAACCAGTCCAGCGTTTTGTAAACCAGCGCGTGGCGACCTTCGGCATGGTCGTAATTGCCGAATACAAAAACGCCCAACTTCTCGTCGGGGAGTTGCGCCGTAATGGCAGTCAGACCCGCCAGACTGCCGGTATGAAAGTTGACTTTGTGGCCTCTGTAATCGTGTTGATACCAGCCCAGACCATAAGTGAACCAGTTGGGCTTCAAAATCTGCATGGTTTCGTATTCATCCTCAGGCACCAGCGTTTGCGGGGTGAAAATCTCGGCCCAGGTGCTGGGTTGTACCAGCCGCCCACCACTGTATTTACTGCTGTCGAGCATGCAGATAACCCATTTGCTGATGTCGTCGGCACACGACCAGACTGCCCCAGCTGAGCCAATCTCGCTATCGGTCCCGTACTCAATGACCCGAATGGTATCATTGATATTGAAATGGGGTTTCGTCAGGTTGGCATCCGTAATGTACTGGCGTTTGGGCACGGTACGAGTCATGCCGAGGGGTGTAAAAATGCGCTCCTGTATGACAGTCGACCAGGTTTTTCCGGTGATACGCTCAATGATTCGTCCGGCAGCCGAGTACATGGTATTCTGATACATAAACCCTGAACGTAGCGAGTAGCTAGGCTTCACCAATGCCAAACGCTTCAGCATTTCGTTAACCGGGATGTTCATGGCACCCGTAAAAAAATCGGTGCTTCCCAAGCCCGTGCGATGCGTGAGTAAATCCCGAACGGTAAGCTCTCGGGTGGCCGATGGATCGTACAACTGAAGTTCGGGCAGGTATTTGTGGACCGGGTCGTTCCAGGCTAGTTTCCCTTCGTCAACTAACATGCCCATCAACACAACGGTCATGGCTTTGGTGGTTGAGGCACAGGCAAACAACGTCTGCGTGTCCACCGGCTCGGGTTTGCCCAACTCGCGTACGCCATACCCTTTCTTGAAAACTACCTGATTATCTTTGACCACCACAATCGACAGGCCCGGTATCTCCCATTGTTTACGCACCGTTTCTACGTAGTTGTCAAATTGCTGAAGCCGTTGGGGCGTTATGGGTGGTTGCGCCCATGTTGTGAGAGCCATTAGCCCAAACAGGGCGGCTAGTAATCGGGTCATATTACCGGTTTGAAATAGTCGGAATGGGAGGCTGGAACAAGAAATAATCGTAGATGGTGCGGGTCAGATGAGCAATGGTTTGCTCCCGCTCGGGCAGGGGTTGTGTCGACTCTGCCACAAACACCGCGATGATAATGTGGCCTGCATCGCCGGGTAAGGTAATAATGCCCACATCGTCGGTAGCGCTGGCATTCAACGAACCCGTTTTGTGGGCCACCAGCGTTTCAGGGGGTAGATACCCTTTCAAGCGCGCTAACCCACCCCGGCAACGTTCCATAACGCCCACCAACAACGCACGGCTCTCGGGCTTAAGTGCATTACCAGCGTAAATCTGAGTCAGCAAATTGACCATTGCATTGGGTGTTGACGTATCGCGGGGATCTTTCTGCAAGGCTAGTTCGGCTTTTTGGCGCGACTCAGGCGTGGTGGCTTTCAGGAGTTTTTCGTAGAAGCCGGGCGTCCATTGATCCGAAGGGGGTAGGGTAACGCCTTCAAGGTCAGCAATTAACTGGATAATTGTTCGGTCGACAGACATACCCTCGATACCCAGTTCTTTCAGTCGATTCCGTACTGCCTGGGGACCACCCGCCAGTCGGAGCAGAATGTCAGTTGCTGAGTTATCGCTAATCACCATCATCAGTTCAAGTAGGTTCTGAACGGATAGTTGAACCCCCGGTTTGGCGAAAAGAGGATCTAATGTTCCGCTGCCAGGGTGAATATCGGACGGTTGCAGATCGACCATTGTCATGAGCGACAGTTCACCTTTTTCGATCAGGGTAAATAGCTGAACGGCAATGGCCACTTTAACGGTGCTGGCCATCGGAAACCGCTCGGTTGGATTCAGGCTAACCTGTTTGCCCGATTCGAGATGGAGCGCCGAAACGCCGACTTTGCCTTTGGCCAATTTCGCAATGCGAGCCAGCTCCTGATCGAGCCGTTTCGAAACTACATCGGTGACGTTGACGGGTGGGTTCGACTGGGCCGTGCTCAGGGTTGACAAACTGGCCATCAGGAGCCAGACAAGAGTCAATCGCAGGCTTTTTTGATGGTGGGCTGCTTTCATTGTATCCGCGTTTTTTCGTGTATTAGGAGCTTATAGAATGGCTAGAGCCTGGTCTAAATCGGCAATCAGATCTTCCACGTTTTCGATGCCGACCGAATACCGAATCAGGCTTTCGGGAATGCCAAGGTGGGCGCGTTGTTCTTCTGAAAGTTCAACGTGGCTGGTGGTCCGGGGTGGACCAGCCAATGTGCTGACCGAGCCGAGGGTAGCCGCCATGTGAACGTACTGAAGCGCGGGTAAAAGCGTCTTCACATCGGCATACGAACCGTTCAGCGCAAAGCTCAAAATGCCCCCAAAGCCCGCCATCTGCTCAGCTGCAATAGCGTGACCGCGATGGGTTGGCAAACCCGGATAAAACACATCACTCACCTTGGGGTGAGCTTTGAGGTGTTGCGCAATTTTGAGAGCCGAGGCATTCTGGCGTTCAATGCGCAGCTCCAGCGTTTTCATGCCCCGGGCAATCAGATAGGCCGGATCGGCTTGCAGGCTGGCTCCGTTTATTTCCCGGAACTGAAATACCCGGTCGACCAGCGCTTTGTCGCCACAGAGTAAGCCGCCCATCGCATCGGAGTGCCCACACAGGAACTTGGTTGCACTATGAATAACCAGATTGGCTCCCAGCTTGAGCGGGTTTTGGTTGATGGGCGTGGCAAACGTATTGTCGACTACCACCACGGCTCCAACCTGATGAGCCGCCTGTGACAGCCGCTTTATGTCCAGGATTTTCAGGGTGGGGTTGGTGGGCGTTTCCAAGTAGACTAGGTCGCAGCCCTTGGCAATTTCGGCTTCGAGTTGATCGTGGTCTTCCGTTTCGCAAAGCGTCACGTTGATGTGGTAATAGGGCAGAAAATCAAGAAACAACCTGCTGGTTCCGCCATAGGTATCTTTCACCGAAACGACCCGTTTTCCCGGTCCCAGCAACGCAAAGAGCGTATTGCTGATGGCACCCATTCCCGTTGCAAACGATGTGGCAGCTTCGGCACTTTCCAGAATACGGATTTTCTCTTCCAGTACATGTACGGTCGGGTTGGTATTCCGGCTGTAGATATGACCTGCGGCCTTACCGGTGGCTACGTCCTGCCAGTCGTCGAGGTTATCGTAGGAGAAGGCTACGCTTTTTACGATGGGCGGTGTGATGGCGCCACTAACAAACGGTTCTGTTTCACCAGCCCAAACAGCGGTTGTACCCTTTTTTGAGGTAGAAAAAATCATATGGATGCTTGAAAGGCAGAATATTATTCGCTTTTACGCAAACATCGCAAAATTAAATTCATTACTACCAGTGAATTGTAGAAAACTTTGACAGTAAGCGCGGCATAAGTAGCCAGGCACCAGGTGCAACCGACCTGGTCTGATTTGACTGGTATACAATCCCGTAGGGACTTATAGTCTGTGTGTCAGTTGGTTACTTTTATAAGCTGCTAACAATTATTAACACTGCCGTTAATACAAGTCTCGAATCAGCTCTGAAAAAACCGCTTATATTTACTCTCCGACAGCCCATTTTCGGAAGAGATTGCTACTGCTTGAGTCAACCCCTAAGCTCCTTACTTCATGAACACCACCTCTACCGAATCAATGGTACTGCCCGTTGCGCAGACCGGTCGCATTCCAACCATCGACATCCTGCGGGGTGTAGCCCTGCTGGGCATTCTGCTCATGAATATTCAGGTTTTCGGATTGACGGAAGCTAGCCTTCAGCAATTGGTTCGAGGACCACACGGCGGTAATTACTGGCTTCAGACCATTATTCATACTTTGTTCGAGAATAAGATGCGGGCCTTGTTCTCGATGCTCTATGGGGCCGGAATCATCTTGTTTCTGGCCAAGAGTCGCAACAGTTCAGGCATGGCAGCGCCCGAGTTATTTATTCGGCGGCAGATGTGGCTTATTGTCTTTGGCCTGATCAACGCCCTTGTTCTGCTGTGGCATTATGACATCCTGTTTCACTACGGTATCGTGGGTATTTTGCTTTTTCCCTTTAAGCGGCTTTCTGCCCAGACTTTATTGATATGCGCGGTTGTGGCTGGACTGATCTACAGCGGAAAGAACTACTGGGATTTTGCTGAGCAGAAACAGAAATACGAGAAATACCAGACCGTTGTCGCTTTTGAAAAGAAGCACAAGCCGGATAAAAAGACCAAAAAGGTAAAACTAAGCGACGAACAGAAAGACGATAAGTCGGCTTGGGAGGGGCTGGTTAAAGGGAGCAAATACGATAAGAAGGCCGACAAAGCCGAAGTGGTGGCTATGCGCTCCGACTATGCGACGGTTTGGAATCACCAGCTCCCCAAGATACAGCGGATGGAAGCGCCGTTTTTCTACCAGTTCGGTTTGTGGGATATTGTATCGATGATGTTGCTGGGGATGGCCCTGTATAAATGGGGCTTCTTTTCGAACCGGCTGACCACGGGTCAATACGGTTTGCTGGCAGTTGGCGGATTGCTGATCGGGCAGTTTTTAGCTTGGTTTACCTTACCCGCCCACGAGCTCAAAATAACCGATTTTGCCAAGTTTGTCAGCACCAGCATGGTACCGCTGGAAGAGATGGTTATGCCTTTTGAGCGGGCGTTCTCGGCTATTGGCTGGGCTAGCCTTGTTATGCTGCTCTTCCGAGCAGGAACAGGGGCATGGTTGTGGAGGGCTGTTGGAGCCGTGGGTCAGATGGCGTTCACAAACTACCTGATGCAATCGGTCTTTTGCACGCTGTTTTTCTATGGTTATGGCTTCGGTTATTTTGGTGATTTGAAGTTGTATCAACTCTATTTTGTAGTGGCCGAAATCTGGTTGATTCAACTGGTATTCAGTGTGGTGTGGCTGCAATATTTCCGGTTTGGCCCCCTGGAGTGGCTCTGGCGTTCGCTAACCTACGGCGAGCGTCAACCCATGTTAATTGCTTCGCAAACTACGCAGCAGGCTAACCCAGCCCTGATCTAATCCCAACCTTCTTAACGAATACACACTCATGGAAACTAAGTCAACATCGCTGATTACCGCTTATGAGTCTGCAGCCCAAGGTTTTGATACACTGCCTATTGATTACAGCCCCGATAGCACCGAAGACGCCCCCAAACCAGTGGCCAAAGCCGACCGTATTCAAACGGTCGATCTCATTCGGGGACTGGCCCTACTGGGTATTCTGATGATGAATATTCCTGGTTTTGGTTTTCTCTGGTCAACGGTCAGGACGTTTATGAACAAACCCGACAGTGCCGATTTTTACGCTTTTGCCATTGTCGGAACGGCTTTCGAAGGCACCATGCGCGCCTTGTTTTCCATGCTTTTTGGAGCGGGTATGGTTCTGTTCACCATGAATAAGCAGGAAACAGAACATGGCCCCACCGTCGCCGAATACTACTACCGTCGCCTACTTTGGCTGGTTGTGTTCGGGATGTTCAACGCATACGTGTTGCTGTGGTTTGGCGACATTCTGTTCTTTTACGGTCTGCTGGGAATGTTACTATATCCATTCCGCCGGACCAAAGCCTCGTGGCTCATCGGAATAGCCGTGGTGTGTCTGGGTATCAATACAATCCGTACGGAATTATGGTACAGTGAATTACGCGACAACCGAGCGGGCTATCTAACCGCCATTCAGTTGGAGAAAGCCCACAAAAAACCAACCGAGAAACAGAAAGAAGCCAAAAGCGCCTGGGAAAACTTCGAAAAGAACTTCAAACGAGACCCTAAAAAAGAGGCCAAAGAGTTGAAGGCAATGCGCTCGGGATACCCCACAGTTTTTGCCCATATGATTCCCCGAAACAGCGGTAGCGAAACATATGGCACCTATTTTGGGGGTTGGGACATGCTGCTAATGATGTTTATAGGCATGGCGTTGTTGCAATGGGGCTTTTTCTCCAACAAACTGTCGACCAAATCTTATGCCTTAACGTTGCTGATCGGGTATGGAGTAGGTTTGCCAATCAGCTGGTTTTATTTACAGGCTCAGGTCGGCTGGATTCTGAACGTTGGCAATACGGTGGACACCTATCGAACAGTCCCATTTCAACTGTATGATGTTCGGCGGATTCTGTTAGCCATTGGGCATGCCAGTTTACTGATGCTGGTTTATAGGTCTCAACTTGTTCCCTGGCTGATGCGATCGTTGACCGCAGTGGGCCAGATGGCCTTTACCAATTACCTGATGCAGTCAATTATTTGCACTCTCTTCTTTTACGGATATGGCTTGGGCTATTACGGCAAACTGGCCTACCATGAGTTGTATTATGTGGTTGGAGCTATATGGGTTTTCCAATTGATTATCAGCCCCATATGGTTGACGTACTTCCGGTTCGGCCCATTCGAATGGCTGTGGCGAAGCCTGACATATTGGAAACGACAACCAATGGTAAAGTGATTTTGGATCGGAGATTTCTGATTTTGGATTGAAGTACATACCTTGACTAATCAGATTGATAGAAAATCAGAATAGCCCTGTAAGGGCGGCATGTCAATAGGAAGCCCAATCCATATGCGAGCAAAGCCCCAGCGGGGCGACATGTTCGGGTCAGCCATTTACATATCGTCCCCCTGGGGCTGGAAACCATTAAGTTTGCGATTTCAACCCATGAGAAACCTTATACCTATTTTCTGGCTGGCAATAATGGCCCTCCTTCCACTCAATAGCATAGCCCAGACAGCAGCCAAGCCGCAATCGAGCCGGACGGCTTTTCTGCAACTGCTCGATCGTCCCCGGGTGCCACTGACGCCCGAAGTCAAAGCGCTGCCCAGCATTGTCGGCTTGACGTACGAACACGTTACGTTTGCGGCTGAGCAGAATGAGCGCATTCCGGGCATTATTATGAGACAGGCTACCAGCGGGCGCAAACCCGTTGTAGTGGTTTTACACGGCACCGGAGGCACGAAAGAATCGCAACTAGAGCTCTTGAAAACGCTGGCTGATCAGGGATTTGTAGCCGTTGCCATTGATGGTCGTTTCCACGGTGAACGGCAAACCGGAACGGGATCGGCCCACTATGTTGAGGCTATGTTGCAAACATACAGAACGGGCAAAGGGCATCCTTTTTTGTATGACACCGCCTGGGATGTAATGCGTCTCATCGACTACCTTGAAACCCGGCCTGATGTAGACCCAGCTCGTATTGGCGTGATGGGATTCTCGAAAGGTGGTATGGAAACCTACCTGGCCGCTGCTGTTGACCCGCGAATAGCCGTGGCTGTGCCGATGATTGGGGTACAAAGCTTTGCGTGGGCGTTGGATCACGATATGTGGATGTCGCGAGTAGGGACGTTTCAGGCGGCCATCGATGCGGCTGCCAAAGACGCTGGAGTCGCCAAAGTTGACGCTGCCTTTGTTCGTGCTTTTTATGATCGGGTAGCGCCCGGAATCTATAGTCAGTTTGACGGACCGGCAATGGTGCCACTTATTGCACCACGCCCGTTGCTGGTTATTAATGGCGACTCCGATGCCCGAACTCCAATTCCCGGCTTAATCAATTGCATGACGCCAACTGAACAAGCATATCTGGCGGCCGAGTCAGCCGACAAAATGAAGCTGTTGATACAGAAAGATACGGGCCATGCCGTGACACCAGCAGCCCTCCAAACCGCTGTCGATTGGCTTGTGAAGTATCTAAAACAGTAAGAGGTTGCTTTCATTGCTATGTTTGCTCAATGATCCATTTCAACAATGCCGGGGCTGCACTTATGCCTACCTCCGTTACAGAAACCGTTGCTAACTACTTGGCTTTTGAAGCTGTTACAGGAGGTTACGAAGCGCAAGCGGCATATGCCGATGAGTTACAGGGATTCTACCTCCACGCGGCTCAACTCCTCAACACCCGTCCTGAAAACATCGCCTTTTGTTACAGTTCAACCGATGCCTATGCACGGGCGCTGTCGTCGATTCCGTTCAAGGCCGGCGATGTGATTTTGACTACCAACGACGATTATATCTCCAGTCAAACGGCGTTTCTGTCGCTGCAAAAACGGTTTGGTATTCGACTCGTCCGGGCCAACGACCTGCCTGGGGGAGGTGTCGATGCTGATCATTTTATCGAATTGGCTCGGAAGTTGAAGCCTGTTTTATTGGCTGTAACGCACGTACCCACCAATTCAGGACGTATTCAACCGGTAGAAGCCTTTGGACCTGTAGCGCAGGAAGTTGATGCCTGGTATCTGGTTGATGCCTGTCAATCGGTGGGACAGATGCCAGTGGATGCCGTGGCAATTGGGGCCGATTTTCTGTGTGCAACAGGCCGCAAATTCTTGCGTGGGCCACGAGGAACGGGTTTTCTGTACGTTTCTGATAAGGCGTTGCAGGCTGGTCTGGAGCCGCTTTTTATTGATATGCGCGGGGCCGACTGGACAACCGATAATACCTACACCCCCCAAACTACCGCACGACGATTTGAGCAGTGGGAATCATCACCCGCCTTGCAACTAGGCCTGGCTGAAGCAATCCGTTATGCCAATGAAGTAGGCCTGTCTGTCATTGAAAGCCGCAATCGGCACCTGCGCGAACGGCTCCGAGTTGGGTTAGCTGACTTACCCGGTCTACGTCTTTTAGACGAAGGAGACCATCTGGCCAGCCTGCTGTTGTTCACCCTGCCTGGCCATGAAACTCCCGCTGCTCTGATGGCAACCCTGAAACAGAATCGAATCAATTTTTCAATGAGTTACACTAACTTCGCCCTCATCGACTGGGAACGGAAGGGCGTAACGTGGGCAACCCGCTTTTCACCGCATTATTACAATACCGAAGACGAAGTAGATTTTGTTTTAGGTGTAATGCGGACATTTCTTGACGCTTGAAAACTGGCGGAGAGATAGTATCTCTTCAGTAAAAAGTGCCCTTCATTTACCTAATCACTTAATCAATCAATAAACTACATGACCACAGGAGGAATGTTGCGCGAAGACGCGTTAAAAGGAAAAACCATCATCGTAACGGGTGGAGGCACTGGTTTGGGCAAGTCGATGACTCGCTATTTTTTGCAATTAGGGGCTAATGTCACCATTTGCAGCCGTCGGCAAGCTGTGATCGACCAAACTGCTGATGAATTAATGAAGGAGACGGGCGGGGCCGTTCTGGCCGTGCAATGCGACGTTCGGAACCCGATGGAAATTGAGAATGTGATAGCCCAGACAGTTGAGAAATTTGGTCAGGTTGACGGATTGCTCAACAACTCAGCGGGTAACTTCATTAGCCCTACTGAGCGACTATCGTATAAAGCATTCGATACGGTGGTCGACATTGTGTTGCGTGGCACCTATTACTTTACGCTGGCCGTTGGGAAATACTGGATTGAGAACAAGATCAAAGGGACCGTTCTGAATATCTCGACTACCTATGCCACAACCGGATCGGGCTACGTGGTGCCGAGTGCCGTGGCCAAGGGAGGTGCCCTGATCATGACCAAATCGCTGGCGGCCGAATGGGGTAAATATGGTATCCGGCTCAACGCTATTGCCCCCGGACCGTTTCCAACCAAAGGGGCCTGGGATCGGCTATTCCCGGAGCCATTGGCGAGCATGATGGACCCTACAAGTCGTATCCCGCTCAAGCGCGTAGGGGAGCATCAGGAACTAGCGAACCTAGCAGCCTACATGCTTTCTGATTTCTCTGGCTATATGACAGGCGAGTGCATCACCATCGATGGGGGCGAAGTGTTGGCAGCGGGTGAATTTAGTCATCTTGAAAAAGTAACTGAAGATCAGTGGGATATGATTGGTGAAACGATCAAACAGGCGAACCGGGCCAGTAAGAAAGAGGGGCAAGGGCAGTAACCAATGATCAGTGAACAGCCAACAATAGTTTGTGCGTAAGCCTACTGCTCACTGTTGGTTGTTCGCTGCTCACTGCTATTGTTTCGCTGGTTTCGTGAATATTACCCTCCGGCGGGTGAGCAGTTTGCTGATTACATAGAGCAAAATAATGCCAATAAGAACGATGCAAACGAGGGGGAGCAGCACCGCCAGAATAGAAAAACCAAACGAGGCTGCGTTTTCTGCCGACGATACAACGGGATTGGCAATACCCCCGGTTGTGGCGGTGGAGCCTAAGCGAAGCAGACTGGTTCCAGCCTGAATAATTCCGGCTGAACCTCCGCCTAACATCAGCCCTAACCCCCAGTCGAGAACGGGGCTGTCGATTTGCAGAAACGAGGTACTAAGAATTGTTCCGGCAATGATGGCAGCTGGCGTAGCAATGGTATCCAGCACGTTATCGAGCCAGGGAATGTAGTAGGCTCCCAACTCGAATATAGTGGCTACGCCAAGCAACAGGATAGCAGACCAGCTACTGATCCACTCGAAGCCAGGCATGATGCCAATTATGTGCAGCTTGGTAGCCAGACCCGCTACTAGCATGGGTACAAACACCCGAAAGCCACAACAGGCTGCTAATCCAACACCCAGACAAGCACTCACTATCCAATCCCAGTTCATGACAGTTCAGAAAAACGATGGACGATTTACCCGTAAAATCGGCCTTGTGTAGTTTTCTAACGATTGGGGTAGGGGAGAGGTTTAAAATCGTGCTAAATTGGACCAGAAACAGGCTTTGTCGCCGTCAGTAGAGTTTAGCCAACATTTACGAACAAAGGCGGTTTAATGACTACTCCTATAATTAAGCGTCGCTTGGATTCATTTATATTAAAAACATGTCGAATGCGACCCTGGCGAGAGGGCGATGAAGAATCACTGGCTCAACAAGCTAGTAATCGACGCATCTGGAACAATGTGCGCGATTTTTTTCCGTATCCCTACACCATTCGCGATGCCAGCTCGTGGGTGCGCTCGAACAAGTCGTATAGCCAGCCCAACAACTTTGCCATCGACGTTGATGGTCGGGCGGTGGGTAACATTGGGTTCACGGTGAAAGATGACATCTACCGCTATAACGCCGAGATAGGTTACTGGCTGGGCGAAGACTATTGGGGACGTGGTATCACGTCGGAGATCTTGCCCGTAATGGTGGGGTACATTTTCAAAAATTTTCAGGTCAATCGGCTTTTTGCCTGCGTTTTAGAAGGGAACACGGCGTCGATGCGCGTACTTGAAAAAGCGGGTTTCCGGGCGGAGGCTATCCACCGAAAAGCGGCCGTGAAAAACAACCAGTATCTCGACGAATATATCTACGCTATTCTTCGGGAAGAGTTTATTGTCCAAACAAACAATCGTTCTGAAATACAGGGTATTACAACGCCTGACTGAGGGCAAATTAAGCGTCTTGTCTGCACCACCGGAGTATTGAAAATTAGGCGGATTTTCCCGTTGTTACACAGCTTGGAAACATCCATCATAGGCCCATACTCAGCCTTCTGCGTTGATTTTGCGGTCTTTTTGGGCTTACTTTGCGCAACTTTACACCGAGGTTCATGCCAAAAATTATCATTGCCATCGACGGCTATTCGAGTTGCGGAAAAAGTACAACGGCAAAAGCCGTGGCAGCCCGAATGGGGTATGGCTATATCGACACCGGGGCCATGTATCGGGCGGTGAGTCTGTATTTTATCGAGCATCATGTATCGTTGAGCAACCCAAAAGAGATCTCAACTGCCCTCGACGATATTCATATTACCTTCAGTTATAACCCCCGGACAAGGCGCAACGAGACCTGCCTGAATGGACTGAATGTAGAAGAGGAAATTCGTAAAATGTACATTTCCAACTACGTCAGTGAGGTGAGTACTATTGTCGAAGTGCGACGAGCTATGGTGGCCCAACAGCAGAAAATGGGCCGTCGGCGGGGTATTGTTATGGACGGGCGCGACATTGGTACCAAAGTGTTTCCCGATGCTGAGGTAAAAGTATTTATGTCGGCTGATACGGGAGTTCGGGCCTTCCGACGGCAACGCGAACTCCTCGAAAAGGGGGAGATGATCTCCGTTGAAGATATAAAAGCCAACCTCGAAAAACGCGATCGAATCGATAGTACCCGCACGGAAAGCCCTCTGACGCAAGCTGCCGATGCAATCCCGCTCGACACAACCCACATGACCATCGAAGAGCAGGTAGACTGGGTAGTTGCTCTCGCCGATCAGCGCATTGCCGAACTGTTTCGCGGAGGGCATTTCGATTCAAAGCGGGTATGATTACCGCTGATTATCTACTAGTAGGCCAAGGTGTTGCCGGGTCGGTACTGGCCTGGACACTCGATCAATTAGGATGCCGTGTCTGGATAGTCGACGCACCCGATTTGCCGTCGGCTTCGGGTGCAGCAGCAGGGATTGTGAATCCGCTCACGGGCCGCAAACTTGTTCGAACCTGGCTGGCTGATGACCTCTTTCCGTTTTTGCACAAGTTTTACCAGGATGTCGAAGCCAAACGATCCGCTTCGTTTTTTCATCCGCTTCCCATCTACCGACCATACCGTTCATTAGCTGAAAAAGCAGACTACGAAGCGTTCACCGCCGAGCCAGTAGTAGCCAAATATGTAAATCAGACGGTCAATGATAAGTATTATAGTTCTGTTGTCAATAACCCATTTGGTGGTCTTGAAGTAACGCAATCGGGTTGGGTAACGATCAGCAAATTTACAAGTTCGATACGCGCTTATTTCCAGGAAAAGAAACAGTTTGTTTCCGCCCAAATAAGTACTAGTGACTTAACTATCAGCCAGGATCAGGTCGACTGGAATGGGTTGTCGTTTCGGAAAGTGATTTTTTGTGATGGCACGCACGGACGCGAAAATTCGTTGTTCGACTGGCTTCCTTTTAACGTGGTGAAAGGCCAGGTTCTGACCGCCCGTGTGGCCAATTATCCGGTGAAAAACATAGTCAATCAGGGCGTATTTATTTTGCCGGTTGATGACACTACAATAAGAATTGGGGCTACGTACAGCTGGCATGATCTGGATTGGAAAACATCTGTCGAGGGTCGTACGTTCTTAGAAACGAAGGTGCGCGACGTGTTGAAAATTCCGTACGAGATTATCGGCCAATCGGCTGGAATTCGCCCGGCAACCAAAGACCGGCGACCGTTCATAGGCACCCACCCTGGTTATGCATCCGTCGGTATATTTGGCGGCTTCGGCAGTAAGGGTGTTTCACTAAGTCCGTATCTTGCTCACCAGTTTGCCCGGTTTTTGCTGGAAGGCGAAGATTTGGATGCTGAAGTGAATATTCAACGTTGCCTTTCGTTATAGTAGCGTACTTATAAAACGGTTTATGCGCAAGCAGTACATCCTTTTGTTTTGTCTCTGGTTTGGGGCTATGGTTAGCGCCAATGCTCAGAACTATCCTTCCTTAGAACAGTTCGGGAAGAACCGAATTCAATACCGGAACTTCAACTGGAAAATTATCCGCACGGCTAATTTTGAAATTTACTTTTACCAGGATGGCAACACCTTAGCCAATCTGACCGCTCAATATGCCGAATCGGAATTTGACCGGATCACCGAACTACTCGGCTACACGCCTTACAACCGAATCAAAATCTTCCTGTACAATTCACCGCAGGAGCTGGCTCAGAGTAACATCGGGATCAGCATTGTGGGTGAGCTGGACAGCCGCGAAATTGATTTGGCTAAATCGCGACTGGAAATTGCTTTCACGGGCGATCAGGTTACGTTCCGAAAGCGACTTATTCACGACGTGTCGATGCTGTTTGTGTATGACATGCTGTATGGAGGCAGTTTGAAAGACGCCCTCCAGAGTTCGTTGTTACTAACCCTGCCCGACTGGTTTATGCCCGGCATTGCCTCCTATATTGCCGAGGGGTATAGCGTTGAAATTGATGATTACATGCGCGATGCTTCGGTGAGCCGGAATATTCGGAGGCCCAACCTCCTGCAAGGACGCGATGCCGAACGGGTTGGTCATTCGATCTGGAATTACATCGCTCAGAAATACGGACGCGACAACATCTCCAATATTCTGAACCTCACCCGGATCATTCGCAATGAGCAGAGCAGTATTCAAAGCACACTGGGTGTTCCCTACGCCCGGTTCCTGCGCGAGTGGCGGGAGTATTACGCCAACATGGCAAAAGCGACCCCCTCGGCGGGCGGCAGCGACGATGTTACACTCGCCATTCGTGGGGCGGGTCGCGAGCATATTCTCAACGATGTTAAAATTAGCCCCGATAAACAGCTGATCGCGTTCTCAACGGTCAACGACGGTAAGTTCAACGTGGAGGTGTATAACACGGCCACCAAAAAGCGGTTCTCGGTTTTACAGGGCGGCTACCGGCTCGACGGTCATGCCACATTTACCAGCACACCTCTGGTAGCCTGGCAGCGCGACAATAATTTGGCCGTGGTCACGGATGAAAATGGAAAATCGTACCTATATATATATACTGATTTAAATAAGCGTCCGAAACAGCGCTCCCGACAGGTAATTAATGGCCTTACCCAGATCGTCAGTATCGATGCATCAGACGATGGCGGTAGCCTGGTGATGAGTGCGGATCGGCGCGGGCAAAACGATATTTTTCTTTATAGCATTAACCGCGGAACATACGCCCAGTTAACCAACGATCTTTACGATGACATTAACCCGGTGTTTGTGGGACGTAGCACGCGCGACATCGTATTTGCATCGAATCGATCGGTTGATACGCTTGGCGTTGACAAAGGTTCGTTCAGGACAATTCGGGATCGCTACTCGTTGTTTCGGCACGAAGGTGGTCCGCGGGCAACGTCGGTTACTCGATTGACCGATACGCTGACGAATGCGATCCGGCCGGTTGCCGCCAGTGCAAACACTATTTATTTTCTGGGAACGGCTAGTGGCATTCAGAACGTGTACCGCTTATCGGTCGGCGACAGCACCGCAGCCTCCGTGGTGAATCAGGTAACCGCTTTTCCAACGAGTATCCGTCAGTACGATCTGATTCCAGGTAACGGTGGCTTTGTGTATAGTGCCCTTCGGAATGGTGAAGTGTATATTGGCTACCGCTCGCAGTTGCCACTCAACACCAGTCAGAATATGAGCCCTACCCAACGGAATGTATTGTTGGGAATTACCAATACGCCCAAGCCCGCCGTTGTAACAGCTCAACCGGTCATTACCGATACAACGCAGGCATCGACAACCAGCCCGGCTACATCAACAACCGCAACTGTACCCGGTCGGCTGGCGCTGGAACCCGGCGAAGTTGATACCGACAATTACCAGTTTGACCCGGAGGTGGTGAAAGCAGCCGAGTTCCGGCAGCGCCGGAGTTCAGGCATTCCGCTTGCTTCGGCAACGTCGCCCATTCTCCGCAATCGCCGTCGGGAGAACATTACCATTCGGGGACCTTTCGATTATCGGGGTCTGTTTATTGCTAACGATGCCAGCTCATCGTGGCGCATCGACCCAATCAGGGGCTTCGGTTTTTCGCAGAACATCACTATGAATGATCTGTTGGAAAACCACATCATAAAGGCGGGTCTGTTTATCACAACCACACTGCGGAATAGCGATCTGTTTGCCGAGTACCACAACCTGACCAACCGGATCGACTTTGGCGTTCGCGTAGATCGGCAGACGCTGTACTTCGACAACCCGCTGATGAATCAGAAGTATCGCTACAACCGGATTGCTTTGTCGGCTTCGTATCCTATTTCGGTAACGACCCGCTTCACGCTGTCGCCGTTCTACGCGTTGACCCGCCGGATCGAGTTACTGAATATTGCGGAGCCCGACCGTACGTCGGATTTCGCAGGTCTCCGGGCAGAGTTTGTCTACGACAACTCCAAGATCAACGGGATGAACATGATTGAAGGTACCCGCGCAAAAGTTAAGTTTGAGAACTATGCTGGTATCCGCTCATCGTCGCAAAGTTTCAGCCGGTTGACCATCGACCTGCGCCATTACCAGAAGCTACACCGCGACCTGATGTTGGCGCTTCGTGTGTCGATGAGCCAATCGGGTGGGCCTGCTCCCAAGCAAAGTACACTGGGTGGAATGGAGAACTGGATAGCCCCGCAAAAGGAGGCAATTGCTACTAATCCATTGCTTATTCCAAATGAACTGGTGCAGTCGCGAGACGATTATCGGGACGTTTTCTTCCTGGATTATGTGACTAACCTGCGTGGTTACAAATTGGGTAAACTTACGGGTAACAGTCACGTTCTGTTTAACGCCGAATTGCGATTGCCGCTCGTTAAGTATATCTATCGGGGTAATATTACGTCGAACTTCCTGCGTAATCTTCAACTGGTTGGCTTCACCGACGTTGGTACCGCCTGGTCAGGTAGAGGGCCATTTAACCGGCAGAACAATTTGAATACGGAGATTATTGGAGGAGGTAACCTGCCCTTTTTAGCTACGGTGACCAACTTTAAGAATCCGTTCCTGATTGGTTACGGAGTTGGAGCAAGAACCATGTTATTTGGCTACTACGTGAAGTTCGACTACGCCTGGGGCCTGGAAAACAAAGTAGTCAACAAGCCGATAGCATACCTTACACTGGGCTACGATTTTTAAAATTTCTGTTGATAAGTATTACTTAGTACTGCACCCTTCCTGCTCAATGCGGGGAGGGTGTTTTGTTTATCAATCGGCCGAAAAAAGCACCTATTAAGGTGTTTTGTACTAGCGGGTTACTATATTTGTGAGTGCTTACCGGTTTGGCTTTAGAGCTGGCTGTAAAGCACCTATAATTGCCTTCGGCATATTCTCTCTCCTTATTTTCAGGCACTCTCGGCTTACGTAGCCGCTGGCTCTTTGTATGCCGGTGTTATTGTGCTTTTGCCATATGTCATTATCTTGTTTGGTCAGTGGCTTATTTGGCATAGTTTTAGCTAAATGGCACGCACCATAAGAAGTTCAGTAATACTGATCTGAGGCTATTGTTTGATAAGGATTAATAAATTATTAGGCTCCGTTTGATAGGGAAAGCATCTTATTATCAGTTGATTATGGCGTATGGATTGTTTTCAGGTATTAGGCAGTTGGTTTTGGCATAGTTTTAGATACTTCAGGAGTAACAAAATGCGCCAATTCCCGACAAGATCCAGTGTCGCTAAACCGACTATTATGGAATTTTTGTTTGGGGTCTTTGTGCAACCTTATATTCTGCCCCAAAATTAAGTAGCAGATGAACGTTACATCTACCTCTTGGACTGAACACCGCGACACCCTACGCGCTCAGTCTGCCCGTAATGAACCACCCCATCAACCAAAGCAACCTGGTCGATGGTTTCTGATGGTTGCCCAACTCGTCAGAACGTTGGTTCTGTTTGCCCGAGCCTGGGTCGACTCCGCTTCGCCACCGCCAAGATGGTCGGCACTATTGCTTCGACGGCAAACGGGCCGAAGGTACGTACTACCTGCATCTACCCGCTACGGTTTTGGGATGCGAGTAGATCCACCCGACCGATTACAACCGTACCTGTATGATCAATTACCGCTTAAACTTTCTTTATCACGTTTACAAATGAATGAGCAACCTTTACTGAAGAACAGCATCAAACTAATTCGACTCCTCTGGCAGCAATGCAGTCAGGGGATGCGTTTTGGTATTGAGGCAGGGTTTGTCCGATGGGCCGGGGGCCTGTACGGATTTGCCGATGGCCCCCCTTCGAATCCGTATGCTCATAAGTCGGAGCAAGTGGATACACGCCACAGGGCTTTTATGGGTTCGCTGGTTATGTCGTTTGCGTTGGTGCTATTGTCTTTAGGGGCATCAGCTCAGTCTGCAGTAACCGACTTATCCGTCGATGCGGTTATTAGTAACGCAAACCCAGCGCTCAATGGAACGGTAAACTACACCGTTACCGTTGCTAACAGCTCCACTACAGCAGCTACTAATGTTAAAGTAAAAGTGACGCTTCCGGCAGGCTATGTAACCGCTTCGGCTTACGTAGCTTCGACGGGTGCGCCAAGTTATACGTTAGCATCCGGTGATTGGGCTATTGCCTCTTTGCCCGCGAATAGTTCGGCAACCGTTCAGATTACTGCCACAGTAATTGAGCGGGGTGTTGCGTTTTTAACTGCTGAGGTAACAGCCGCTGATCAAACAGACAGCGACTCGGTTCCAAACAATGGCAGTTACCTGGAAGATGATCTGGACAACGCCTGTTTTTCAGTTCCTCTTCTTTTATATGCTGGTGAAGAATACACCGTTTCGG
This sequence comes from Flavobacterium sp. SUN052, assembly GCF_028867935.1. Taxonomy (GTDB): domain Bacteria; phylum Bacteroidota; class Bacteroidia; order Flavobacteriales; family Flavobacteriaceae; genus Flavobacterium. The sequence goes on along the minus strand of NZ_JAPQNS010000008.1, from coordinate 389,496 downwards.
CTCCAGCCGGATTTTCGGGTGTTCAATATTTTAAAGGAGGCAATTTAGTTGGCGGGCCACTGGTGCCTGCTTCTGAAGCATCAATTGATGTCAATGGCAATCTAATTATTAAAAGTACGGGTACGTATTCGGTGGCTGCATCCCTGAGTGGATGTCAGGCAGCGAACTGTTGTAGTATTCAGGTCGACCCAGGTCCATTGGCCAGTTTGGGCGACTATGTGTGGTTAGATAATAATCGTGATGGACAGCAGGGTACAGCAGCGCTGGAGCCTCCCGTTCCAGGTGTGACGGTTCAGCTTTTCCAGCCGGGCAGCACAACCGCTTTATCTACGACGACGACGGACGGAAACGGAAAGTATTTATTTCCTGATCTGATTCCTGGTGAATACTATGTGGTCTTTACGGCACCAAACGGGTATACGTATACTTCAGCTAACTCGACTGCTCCAATTAGCGGTACGGGTGCCGATGTAGTAGACAGCGACGCGAATCCATTAACGGGGCAAACACAAACCTACACACTGAGTGGTGGCGAAAGCAACACAACAGTCGATGCGGGTTTAATTCCGTTACCAGCATCCCTGGGTGATTATGTATGGTTAGATACGAATGGCAACGGCGTACAAGACCCCACCGAAACGGGTGTGGCCAATGTGACCGCTACCTTATACAGTAACGGATCGGCCGTGGCTACCACCACGACATCGGCTTCGGGCTTGTACTCGTTTACGGGCTTGACTCCGGGTGATTACCAGGTTGTCTTCACGGCACCAGCGGGCACAACCTTTACTACGCCACTGGCTGGCACTAGCAATGCTACTGATTCAAACGTGAACAGCGTGACGGGTCAGTTGGGCGGTACGTCGGTAGTGAGCCTGACGGCAGGGGAGAACAACCCAACCATTGATGCGGGTCTGATTCCGCTGCTGGCCAGCCTGGGCGACTACGTCTGGTATGACAACAATGGCGATGGTCAGCAGGGCGCACCCGCTGTGGAGCCACCGGTTCCAGGCGTCGTGGCTCAGTTGTATGCGGTCGGTACACCGACTCCAATCGGCAGCACCACTACCAACACGTCTGGTTTCTACAGCTTCACCGGCTTACAGCCAGGTCAGTACTATGTGGTCTTCACTGCACCAGTGGGCTCTACGTTCACAACAGGTCTACAGGGTAATCCTGCCACTGACTCGAACGTGAACAGCCTGACTGGTCAACTTGGCGCAACAGGTATTGTAAGTCTGAGCGCTGGGGAGAACAACCCAACGATTGACGCGGGTCTGATTCCGTTGAAAGCCAGCCTGGGCAACTATGTCTGGTTTGACACCAACAAGAACGGTCAGCAGGATCCAACCGAAACGGGCGTATCTGGTGTAACGGTAACGCTGTTCAGCAATGGCAGCGCGGTGGCTACTCAGACGACCTCGACTTCAGGCACGTACTTGTTCACCAATCTGGACCCCGGTCAGTACTCAGTGGTGTTCACGGCACCGGCTGGTTACACCTTCACCACGGCTAATGTGTCACCTGATGATACAGACAGCGATGCGGGCGTAGGTGGTGCCACGGGTGTTTATAGCCTGAGCGCGGGTGAGCAGAACCTGACGGTTGATGCGGGTCTGATTCCGCTACCAGCTTCATTGGGTGATTATGTATGGAGTGATACAAATGGTAATGGTGTTCAGGACCCCACAGAACCGGGCGTTCCTGGCGTACTTGTTACCTTATATAATAACGGTACGGTTGTAACAACAACGACAACGTCTACTTCGGGCTTGTACTCATTTACCGGTCTGACGCCAGGTGATTACCAGGTTGTCTTCACCGCACCGGTTGGTACAACCTTCACGACAGGTCTACAGGGTAACCCCGCCACCGATTCGAACGTGAACAGCGTGACGGGTCAGTTGGGCGGTACGTCGGTAGTGAGCCTGACGGCAGGGGAGAACAACCCAACCATTGATGCGGGTCTGATTCCGCTGCTGGCCAGCCTGGGCGACTACGTCTGGTATGACAACAATGGCGATGGTCAGCAGGGCGCACCCGCTGTGGAGCCACCGGTTCCAGGCGTCGTGGCTCAGTTGTATGTGGTGGGCACACCGACTCCAATCGGCAGCACCACTACGAATACATCTGGTTTCTACAGCTTCACCGGCTTACAGCCAGGTCAGTACTATGTGGTCTTCACTGCACCAGTGGGCTCTACGTTCACAACAGGTCTACAGGGTAATCCTGCCACTGACTCGAACGTGAACAGCCTGACTGGTCAGTTAGGTGCCACGGGTATCGTAAGTCTGAGCGCTGGAGAGAACAACCCGACGATTGACGCGGGTCTGATTCCGTTGAAAGCAAGCCTGGGCAACTATGTCTGGTTTGACACCAACAAGAACGGTCAGCAAGATCCAACCGAAACGGGCGTATCTGGTGTAACGGTAACGCTGTTCAGCAATGGCAGCGCGGTGGCTACTCAGACGACCTCGACTTCAGGCACGTACTTGTTCACCAATCTGGACCCCGGTCAGTACTCAGTGGTGTTCACGGCACCGGCTGGTTACACCTTCACCACGGCTAATGTGTCACCTGATGATACAGACAGCGATGCGGGCGTAGGTGGTGCCACGGGTGTTTATAGCCTGAGCGCGGGTGAGCAGAACCTGACGGTTGATGCGGGTCTGATTCCGCTACCAGCTTCATTGGGTGATTATGTATGGTTAGACCAAAACAGCAACGGTGTACAAGACCCAGGTGAGCAAGGTGTTCCAGGGATCGGTGTAACGCTGTATGATGCGACAAGCGGTACCGTTGTTTCGACTACGGTAACGTCAACATCTGGTTTGTATACGTTCACTGGTCTGAATCCAGGTAGCTACTACGTCGTATTTACTGGTCCAGCAAGTGTAACCTTTACATCTCCGCTGTCAGGTACGGACAGAACAAATGATTCGAACGTGACGAGCTCAACAGGAACAAGCGGTAGCACAGGTATTGTGAGCCTGACGCCTGGTGAGAATAACCCAACGATCGACGCTGGTATTCTACCTGTTATTGCAAGTCTGGGCGATTACGTCTGGTTTGATAATAACGGTGATGGTCAGCAGGGACCAATGGGCGTTGAACCGCCAGTTCCGGGTGTTGTGGCTCAGTTGTATATGGTGGGTATTCCTACTGCAATCAACAGCACAACAACTAACACGTCTGGTTTCTACAGCTTCACTGGTTTAGCACCAGGTCAGTACTACGTAGTCTTCACTGCACCAGTTGGCACAACGTTCACCACGGGTCTACAGGGCAACCCTGCTACCGACTCGAACGTGAACAGTTTGACGGGTCAGTTGGGCGCAACGGGTATCGTAAGTCTGTCAGCGGGTGAGAACAACCCAACGATCGATGCCGGTCTGATTCCGCTGAAAGCCAGCTTGGGTAACTACGTATGGTTGGATGCTAATGGCAACGGTCAGCAGGACCCAACGGAGACAGGCGTATCTGGTGTAACGGTAACGCTGTACAGCAATGGCAGTGCAGTGGCTACTCAGACGACCTCGACTTCAGGAACGTACCTGTTCACTAACCTGGACCCAGGTCAATACTCAGTAGTGTTCACCGCTCCAAACGGTTATACCTTCACCACGGCTAATGTGGCTCCTGATGCCACAGATAGTGATGCTGGTGTAGGTGGCGCAACGGGCGTTTATAGCTTGAGTGCAGGTGAGCAGAATTTAACGGTTGATGCCGGTCTGATACTGTTGCCAGCCTCTCTGGGCGACTTTGTCTGGAGTGATACAAATGGTAACGGACAGCAAGACCCAACTGAACCAGGTGTTAGTGGTGTAACGGTGACTCTGTATAGCAATGGATCATTGGTTACCACAACAACAACCAATTCAACGGGCTTCTACAGCTTCACTGGTTTGATGCCAGGTACATACTCGGTTGTGTTCACGGCACCGAATGGATCTACGTTTACGGTTCCTAACTCGGGTAGTGATGACACAGACAGCGATGCTGGTGTGGGTGGTGCAACAGGAACCTACGTTCTGACGGCGGGTCAAAACCTAACAACAGTAGACGCAGGCTTAATCCCTGTCGCAACTTGTAACTCAGTAGTCATAGTAGCAAGTGGCACTAGCAGCACAATTTGTGAAGGCGACATGGCTATGATCACGGGCACAGCATCTGGTTCTGCAACAATCAACTGGTATCTGACCCCAACGGGCACTAACGGATTTGTTGGAACAACAACCAGTGGTCAGGCGCTGACAGTTCAGCCGACAACAACAACCGTTTATTACGGAGAGGTTGTTGGTATGGTAGCGTCGACTTGTCCACGTACGCCGGTTGCGATTGAAGTAACGCGCAAGCCGCCAACCCCAACGTGTCCAGAGCGGATTACGGTATGTATCGGTCGGGCTACAGTAAACCTTACTTCGGTTTACTCAAGCACCACAACAGGTACAAACGTATTCGAGTGGCACACGGGTCTGGCAACAACGTCGCCATTGGTAACGAATATTACGGCAGTAGGCCCAGGCAAGTACTACTTGTTCGAGCGCTCGCTCAACGGTTGCTACGGCAATCCAGCAATCCTGACTGTAGAAGGTGTAGCATGTGATTGCCGCAATCCGGCAACCATCGCGCTTGGTCCTGGCAAGTCGATTTGCGAAGGCGAATCGGTGGTGCTGACAGCTACGCTTGGTGGCGGTGCTACCAGTGTAACCTGGACATCAACAGGCTCAGGTACGTTTGTAACGGCTGGCTCAAGTGCAACGTACACGCCATCGGCAGCAGACATTGCCAACGAATTAGTAACGATCACGGGAACAACCAACGATCCTGACGGCGAGGGAGTTTGTACAACGGCCTCATCGAATGTAGTGGTTGATATCAACGAGCGCCCAGACGCTCCGATTGGTGTGGCTTGCGACGACGAACTGGTTTGCCAGGGTCAAAGCACCAAACTGATTGGTTTCTCTGCTCAGGGTGCACGTATCAACTGGTACGATCAGGCTGGAACATTCCTCGGAAATACAGCCAATGCTGGTAAGCTGACGATTACGCCAACAGCTACTACGGTTTATTACGCTGAAGCAGTGAGCATTGATGGTTGCGTAAGCACTGAGCGCTCATCCGTAACAGTGGTAGTAGGTCAGTGCAAAGCCGACCTCGCTATAACCGGAACGCTTACTCCAGGTGGTTCATACAGCGTCGGTCAAACGGTAACGTATGTACTGACAGCTTGTAACAACGGCCCAGCGGTCGGTCAGAATGTAGACGTTAACTTCCCGCTGCCATCAACGGTATCGTACGTAAGCGCAAGCCCATCCGTAGGTGCCTACAATCCAGCAACGGGATCTTGGAGCATCGGCACAATGGCCGTTGGTCAGTGTCGGAATCTGTTTGTCGAAGTAGTTGTCACAGGAACGGGTACTATCTCGGCCACAGCGGTGATTAACGGAACAAACAATGATCCAAGCAAACCAGAAAACGACACAGCAGTGGTAACCTTCCAGGTGCCAGTGGTAGTTTGCAACATTGCAGCACCACACATCACCTGTGCGCTTACTGACATCTGTAAAGGCGATCGGTCAACGCTCACCGCTACTGGATGTACAAGCTCTGTGATCTGGTCAAACGGTATGACGGGTGCGTCGATCAGCGTGGCTCCGCAAGTGACAACTACATACACCGCAAGTTGTGTAGTAGGTAGCTGCATCAGCCCTGCTTCTAACCCAATCACAATCCGGGTGAACAACCCATTGGCTCCAACACTTGTGGCCAGTGCGAACAGTATCTGTGTTGGTGGTCTGGTAAGCTTGACAGCAACAGGTTGTGAAGGTGGTACGGTTCTGTGGTCAACGGGAGCAACCGGTTCGGTGATCTCAACTATGATCAATGGTCGTACAACAATCACGGCTAACTGTCGGATCGGTAACTGCCTGAGCCCACAAGCTGAGAAAGTAATTGATCTGGCTAACGATATGCCGAAGCCAACAGTAACATGCAGCACGACAACGGCCTGCCCAGGCGAAAGTGTCGAACTGACGGTGAACGGCTGTACGGGAACACCACTCTGGAGCACGGGAGAGTCAACAACCCGCATTGTGGTTTACCCAACAGATGCAAATCATACCTACTTCGTGACCTGCACGAATGGTACGTGCCGCAGCCCACAATCGGATAACTACGTGATCCGGATTGTGAAGCCAACTGTACCAGTTATTACCCCAAGCAGCTTAACGGTCTGTGCATACAGCAGCGTAACGCTCACCGCTTCGGGTTGTGCAGACGGAACGATTCAGTGGAGCAACGGGGCAACGGGTAACACCCTTGTGGTAACGCCATCGACGAACATCAGCTACTTCGCAACCTGCAAAGTGCGCGAGTGTATCAGCGATGCATCGGTGCCGGCATCTATTGCTGTCGTGAATCCAACACCGCCATCGGTACGTCGCCCAAGCAAGCCAATTGTTTGCTCTGGTGAAAGCGTAACGTTGACTGCTGATGGATGTGCCGCTGGTACAATTGTATGGAGCACGGGTGCAACGGGAGCGAGCATTGTTATTATGCCAACCGAAACCAAGAGCTACTCGGCTTCCTGTATGATTGGCACGTGCCGGAGCGCTGGCTCGAACAGCGAACTTGTAACGGTGAACACAAGCCAGGGTACAGCACCAACAGTTGCTGCTTCTAAAACAGTAGTTTGCGGTGGTGAGCCAATCTCACTGACAGCAACAGGCTGTGCTAGTGGCACGGTGATTTGGTCAGATGGTCAGGTAGGCAACATCGTTACGGTGACGCCAACAGTCGACATGAATGAGTTCTACGCCGTGTGCCGCACAGGTACTGCCTGCGGTACGCCACGCTCGAACGTTATTCGGGTTCGCATTACGCCACTGCCAACGCCAACAGTTGTATGCAGCGAATCGTTGATTTGCCCAGGCGAATCAGTTGAACTGACTATTCAGAACTGCACAGGTACACCAATCTGGAGCACAGGTGAAACTACTGGTTCAATTACGGTTCGTCCGATCATAACAACCGGCTACTCAGTAACCTGCCGCAATGGTGTTTGTGTAAGCGCAAGCTCGAACATCTACACGATCACGGTTGTTTCGCCAACCCCACCAACGGTTGTTGCTTCGGCAACGCTGGTTCAGCCGGGTGAGAGCGTAACCCTGACCGCCACTTGTCCGTCGGGTACTCCACAATGGATGAACGGCGCAACAACAACGTCAATCGTGGTATCAGTAACGGGTACACAGAGCTACCAGGCTTTCTGTAAATTCCGTACCTGCCTGAGCGAAGGATCAGCAGCGGTGACGATTACTACGAATGCTTCTTGTCTGGCATCAGCCGGTACGCTCCGCACGGAGTCAGGTACTGTATGTGCTGGCAGCTCAAGCACCGTATCGATCTCGGCCATACCAAATGGCGATGCTGCTGTGCCAACCGGTTACTCGGTACTCTATGTCCTGACGAAAGGAACGGATCTGGTCATTCAGAAAACAAGCACAACACCAACCTTCACGGTTGATGATGTGAACGCAACGTATCGCATTCATACACTGGTATACAACGCAACGCCTGCAACGCCAAACTACCTCGACCTGTCGGTAGTACAGTTAGGCACAACGAAAGCAAGCGATGTAGCCAGCCTGATTGCTCAGAACCGCATCTGCGCATCACTCGACGGAACAGGTGTTCCAGTGCTTGTGAAAACAGTTGCTCCGCCAACACTCTACGGTCCGTCGCTGACGGTATGCGCTGGCTCATCGCTGACGCTGACTGCCACAGGTTGTGAGAACGGTACAGTTCAGTGGTCGAACAACATGACTGGTCAGTACATTGTCATCAACCCAGTCATTCAGACGGTATGGGTAATGGCAACCTGCACCATTGATGGTTGTACGAGCAAGGAGTCTGCCAGCCTGGATGTTGATGTGATTGTTCCATTGCCACCAACGGTGCTCTCGAACAAGCCAACCATCTGCATCGGTGAGCAAACAACACTCGAAGCTGTAGGTTGCACAAATGGCCGGTTCCAGTGGGAAAGTGGTGAAACGACTTCGTCGATCATCGTAACACCAACGGAAGCAAACCATACCTACCGCGTGCGTTGTCAGTACGGCGGCTGCTTCAGCGACTACTCACCTGTTACTACAGTAAACATTGGTGGTCCGAATGCGCCAACGGTAAGTATCCTGGTTTCAGGTACAACAACTGCAACGAGCGTAAACTCTTGCTTTGGTTCGCCAGTGATCCTGTCAGCTAAAGGTTGCCCAGCTGGTGCTTACACCATCTGGTCGAACGGAGAAGTTGGTACCCGTATCTCGGTATCACCAGCTCGCAACGTAACCTACACAGCACAGTGCTGCACCTCGAACAACTGTAAGAGTGCTGTATCGAACATCCTGACGGTGAATGTCGGCTCGAAAGTGGCTCCGCCAGTAACGAAAGACCTCACCAATACCTGTCCGTTTACGGTGGTGAACCTCGCCAATGGGGTAACATCAGCCGTAGCCACAACAGGCGGTGTGATCGAATTCTTCACAAGCAGCACACCACGTGAGAACAATCGGGTGAATAACCCAAGCGCAGTTGGTCGCTCAGGTGTTTACTACGCCTTCGAGAAAACAACCGGTGGTTGCTACAGCCTTGGCTCAGTAATCAATGTTCAGATTACAACGTGCGGAGGTCAGCCAGTACCATGCGATAAGAACCCGCTGACTGCTGACGCTGGTCGTGACGACAAGATTTGTGCGGCTAAAACGTACAAATTGAGTGGTAAGGCAACGGGAGAGGACGTAACTGTACAATGGACCAGCACTGGTACCGGTAAGTTCGACGATCCATTCTCGAAAACGCCAACGTATATGCCTTCAGTTGCTGACGTAGCTGCTGGTAAAGTAACGCTGTCAATGTCAGTTCGCACACCAAATGCAGTGTGTGCGGCTGCCAAAGACGAAATGGTGCTGACAATTGAGGGTGTGAAAGACATTCCGACTATTCGGGCTCTGGGTTCAACCAACCTGTGTGCTGGTGACTCGGTTGTTCTGGAAGCATCAGCAGGCGACAGCTACATTTGGAGCAACCGGGCCGTAGGAAACCGCATCGTCGTTAAGTCGAGCGGTACCTACAGTGTTCAGGCCTTCGACAAGGCAGGCTGTAGCTCACTGAAGTCAGAAGACGTAGTTGTAACGATTGGTGAAACGCTCGCAGCACCGCTGGTGTCTAACAAGCGCAACATCTGCCCAGCTACAACTGTTGACTTGACCACGGCTATTGACGAGAAAGTTGCAGAAGGCACTACATATGCATTCCGCATGGGAACATCGCCAACCTCAGGGTTGGTGATGCGCCCCGACGCGGTGACCGACGGTACATTCTACGCATTCCGCACCAACAGTGCAGGTTGTGTAAGTGCTCCAGCGGCCATCGAAGTGAAAACGTTCAATTGCGCAACAGACACAGTACGTGCTGATCTGGCAATCACCAAAACAGCCAGCAAAACAGCGCTGAACCGCGGAGAAGTTGTAACGTATACCATTACGGTACAGAACTCAAGTGCTAAGCCAGCCACGAACGTAAATGTTCGCGACGTGCTGCCAGCTGGTCTGGAACTGGTGCCTGCGCAGGGTAACTACAATGTGAGCAACGGAGCCATCACGAAATGGTGGGGTGTTCTGGCCGCTAATACGGCAGAGACCATCACGTTCCAAGCTCGGGCAACGCAGAAGGGAGCGATCGTAAACACGGCGGAGATTACTTACGCTGATCAGATCGATCCTAACATGACCAATAACAAGTCGAGCGTGACCATTGCCGATACGTCGGCCGCACGTCCGGGTATGATTGGTTTGGCTAAGATTCTGACAAGCCAGAAAATGTTGACCGACAGTACCTTCGAGGTTGAGTACGGTTTCCGTTTGACGAACTACGGTGATTCTGACCTGACGAAAGTACAGGTTACCGATGATCTGAAAGCGGTATTCGGTTCGCACACAATTCAGGAGGTGGCAGTAGCGACAACTGATGCTGATAACTTCAAACTGACGTTTAACCCAGCATTCCTGACGGGCGATACGAAAATGTTCGATGGTAACGGCACGCTGAAAGCTTCGGCAACAACGTACTTCTTCCTGAGCGCTAAAGTGAAAATTGATCCGAGCAACACGAACCGTACGTTCTCAAACACCGCTATGGCCTCAGCTATGTCGGGGGCAAGTGCAACGGAAGATGCTTCGGTGAACGGTTCGGATGCTGACCCAGATGGCGATGGCAACCCGAACAACAACACGGGTGCAACGGTGTTCACCCTCGAAAACAAGCAGTCACCAGTGAACCCAATCGGGGTAGCTCTGGCCGCTGTGTCGTCGGTGAAGCAGCCTGACAATTCGTACAACGTGACCTACAAAATCACGGTGAAGAACTTCGGCGAGAAAGAATTGACGAACGTATCACTGAGCGATAGCCTGGTGAAAGCCTTCCCATCTCCAGCGGTGTTCACGGTGGTGAGTGGTCCAACAACTCGTGCCAACAGCAACTTGCTGGCAAACACGGGCTACAATGGCACCACCAACACGAACCTCCTGCTGGCTGATAGCAAGTTGGCGGTTGGCGAGATGGATACTGTGTTGATCACGGTGAACATCATGCCAAACGGTAGCAACGGTCCGTTCTACAGCTCAGTGCTGGGCTCAGGCTTAATTGCCAGCACCGGTATGACGGTGAGCGATTTGTCGAACAACGGTATTGATCCAACGCCTGCTGGTAACCAGAAAACAGCCGTACGATTCGATCTGCCAGAAGCCCTGCTGGGTGTGGCTAAATCGGTTGGAACGCCAGTGATGGTTGAAGAAGGTATCTTCGACGTACCGTACACGATCAAAGTATCGAACCTTGGTACAGCTGATCTGAAAAATGTACAGGTAGTGGATAACCTCTCGAACACGTTCAACCGGGGAGCACTGATCCTGAGCAATCGGATCAAGGCAACGGCTGACGCAGGTTTGAAGGCCGATACACTGTACACCGGACAAGGTCTGCTGACTAACATGCTGGTTGACTCGTCGAGCACGCTGCCTAAAGGCACGAGCCGCACGTTGGCCTTCACGGTTCGTGTAAACGTGAAAAACGCCGACTCGCTGACGTTCTACAACTCGGCAGTAGCTATGGCTAAAACATCGGCAGGTGTAATGGTAGCGGATACATCAACGGCAGGTACAAACCCTGATCCGAAGAACAACCTCGACCCACGCACCAGCAACGATCCAACGCCGGTAGTGCTGAACAGCGTTCCGAACAAGTCGTATATTGGCATCGCGCTGTCGGTGAAAGATACGCTGATGAAGGACGACGGAAGCTACGACGTGACGTTCCAGGCTGTAGTGAAAAACTTCGGTACAGTGGGAATGACTAACGTAACGATAACCGATACGCTCTCGAAAGTATTTAATGAGCAGAATGGCGCTTCGTTCAAAATAGTTGGCACACCAATTGCTTCTACTGGTAGTGGACTCAAGGTTAATGCAGGCTTCGATGGTGGTTCAGACGTTCGTCTGGTTCTGCCGGAAAGCAGCACCCTTGGAGCCGGACGGTCTGATACACTGACGTTCATCGTCAATGTTAAATCAAACGGCCTGACGACTACGTTCCTCAATACAGCCTACGCAAGCGGCTTAGCCAACAGCATCAAGGTGACGGACATATCGACAAGCGGTCTTAACCCCGACGTCAATGGAAACCGCAACCCAACCGATGCCATGGAAGGCGAAGCAACACAGGTGGTTCTCCGCGTAACAGATTCGGCCGTGTTTATCCCAGAAGGCTTCTCGCCAAACGGTGATAACATCAACGACCTGTTCGTAATTCGGGGAGCGCAGAACCAGACGATCAGTCTCGAAGTATTCAACCGCTGGGGCCAAACAGTCTATAAGAGCGATGATTACAAGAACGATTGGGATGGAACAGCGAACACCGGTGTGCGGGTAAATAACGTAGGTGGTGTGCCAGACGGAACGTACTTCTACCGTGTGAAACTGGAGAACGGCCGGACCTATGTACGATACATGACGATTAACCGCTAATTCCGATGTCGAATAAGTTCTCAACTAAACTTTGGACAATCGTGCTGCTGCTGGCCTCCTGGGTCGGCGGCAGCCAGGTCCAGGCCCAGCAGGATAAAATGTTCTCCCAGTACATGTTCAACATGCTGGCGCTGAACCCTGCTTATGCCGGTAGCCGCGACGTGCTAAGTGCCACGGCCATGTATCGCAGCCAATGGATCGGTTTGGAAGGTGCCCCTCAAACAGGTACATTCACGATTGACATGCCGCTGAACCGCGAACGGGTAGGGGTGGGTCTGCAATTGTACAACGACCGTATTGGTCTGTTCAACGAAACGGGAGCCGTTGCTTCGTATGCGTTCCGAATCAAGATGGGTAACCGCACTACGCTGGCTCTTGGCTTGCAGGGTGGTGTCACCAACCTGATGGCTCGGCTGACGGAAGTTCAACTGATTCCAGCGGGTGTATCGGCCGATCCGGCCTTTGCCCAGAACATCAACAAGATGCTGCCCAACTTCGGAACGGGTATCTACCTGAGCAACGACCGCTCGTACCTGAGCCTTTCGGTACCCCGGCTTATTAAAAATAAGTTGACCGATTACGATTCAGGAACAAACCGTGCCGTTGTTCGTCGGCATGCCTACGCAGCGGGTGGTTTTGTAGTAGGGTTAAGCCCCGCGCTGAAGTTGAAGCCATCCTTTTTGGTGAAGTATGCTGAAGGCGCCCCGCTGGGTTTCGACGGCAACGTAAACCTCTGGCTTAACGACCGCGTAGCGTTGGGTGTATCGCTCCGTAAAAACCAGTTCTACTCGTTTACTCAGTATACCAACGATGCCCTGGTGGGTATGGTCGAGTTACAGATGAGCGATCAGTTCCGGCTGGGTTATGCATACGACCGTACCATCAGCCGTTTAGGTCAGATTGCACCAAGTTCACACGAAATCATGCTCCGGTATGAGTTTGGATTTGGCAAGAGCAAAATTCTGACTCCGCGTTACTTTTAGGATTTCCGGCGCACTTTTTGCTCCACTCGGGTATATTCACTACTGAGACTTTAACGGCTCCGTTGGGAATATACCCTTTTTGTTGCCCAATATTTTGACGTAGCGCTGATACAGCCTTATACTACTAACACGTATGTCACGTACTACTACAAACACGCTTTGCCTTTGGCTCGGACTGCTGGCAGCTGCCCCGGCATTTTCGCAGGCAATCGTGAAACAGGCCGATCGTCAGTTCGACTTGCTGGCCTATTCCAAAGCGGCCGATCTTTATGAACAGGCTTTGCAGAACAATTCTGTTGTTACAAAAGCCGAAGTGCGGGCAGCCCGTGCTAAACTGGGGTATAGCTACCGGCAAGTACGCGACATGCAGGGTGCCGAACGCGTGTACCGCGAGCTGATTGCCGATGGCGACCTGCCTGCCGAGTACGTGCAGTGCTACCTCTACTTTGCCCAAGCGCTGGCCAGTAACGGTAAATACAAAGAGGCTCAGGAAGCGTACGAAAAATACAACAGTGTACAGAAAGAAGATACTCGTGGTCCCATGTTCTCTAAACTGTACCGCGATGTGAGCGTGCTGTCGCGAAATGCGGGCAGTTACAAAGTCGATTTTCTGAATATCAACTCGACAAAAGCCGAATTCAGCCCCATGTTGTACAAGGATGGTCTGGTGTTTGTATCGGCTCAGCGCAATGAAGGCGGTGGCACCAAACGGGTTTTTAACTGGAACAACACACCATTTCTGGATCTGTATTACATGCCCGAACGCAAGAGCGTGAAAGCTGCTAAAACCGCAACCCTGGGCGGTTCAAAACCAACCAAAGCACCCAAAGACAAACGGGCGGTTCGATTGCTGGGCCGGGATGATTATACCCCGCCTACCTCCAATGACTCCCGCACGGTGGGGTATTACGGGGGAACCAACGTAAACGAGGGACTGGGTTACGAAGACAAACCCATCACAGAATCGGCCCGGTTTAGCCAATCGCTGAATACCAAATACCACGAAGGACCAGCCACATTTACCAAGGATGGATCGCGGGTGATTTTTACCCGGAATAACTACACCGATGGCAAATACCGCGAATCGTCGGATGGTATCAATAAACTGAAACTGTATACGGCCCAACAGATCAACGGCACCTGGAAAGAGCCCGAAGAAATGGCCTTCAACAGCAACGAATACTCGACCGGACACCCGGCGCTGGGGCACATCGACCAATTGCTGTACTTTGTCTCGGATATGCCGGGCGGTTTTGGTGGGACAGATATTTATGTGGCTCGCTGGGAAAAGGACCGCTGGGGAAAAGCCGTAAACCTTGGCCCTACGGTGAATACCAAAGGCAACGAGTTATTCCCGTTTGTCGATGAGAAAAACAACCTGTATTTCTCGTCGGATGGCCACGCGGGCCTCGGCGATCTGGACTTGTTCTACGCGCCGATGAATGATGATGGCTTATCGGCAAAACTGGTTCAGAATTTGGGTGAGCCAATCAACTCCAACAAAGATGATTTTGGTATCGTAACCGATGGCGAACGCAAAGGCGGCTATTTCAGCAGTAACCGCAAAAACGGCGGTGCCGACGACGACATCTACCGCTTCAAGCGGGAGGGACCGCTGTATCCATGTCGTGAACTGTTGGTTGCCGTAATTGATGCCCAGTCGAAAACACCCCTGGCGAATGCGCAGTTAGCCGTTGAAAATGCAGACAACGCTACCGACCAGCGTGAGCTTAAAACGGATTCGCTCGGCAATGTCAGAATGTGTTTGGATGCTGACAACGAGTTTCGGTTCCGGGCCAGTACTGAGGGCTATATCGACAACAAAATTGGTTTCTCGACCCGCGATTTGCAGGACGATCAGCCCACCCGGTTGGAAATTCTGCTCGATAAACCACGTGTTGTAACCGGACCTGCCCCAGCTATTGTTAACAACCAGCTTCGGGGCCGGGTAACTACCCAAACCGATAAACTGCCCATTGTTGGTGTGAAGGTGGTATTGCGCAACGAATGCGATGGAACTACGCAGGAGGTAACAACCGGCGAAGATGGTTACTATACCTTCTCTACGGTGCCTGGTTGTGACTATTCACTCGAAGCCATGAAAGACAACATGGGTACAGTGGGCAGCAAGATCAAGAAAGAAGGGACGGGTATTCCTGACCTGACTATGTTCAAAAAAGGCGACGTAATTAAAGTCGATAATATCTACTATGACCTGAACAAGTTTGCAATTCGCCCTGATGCAGCCGTAGAGATGGATAAACTCGTCGAACTGTTGAAAAAGTACCCGGCCATGAAGATCGAAATGCGGTCGCACACCGACAGCCGGTCGAGCGCCAAGTACAACAAAACGTTGTCGGCCAATCGGGCTAAAGCGGCCATTGCCTATTTGAAATCGAAGGGAATTAAAGCCAGTCGACTGATTGCAAAAGGCTATGGCGAAGACCTGCTGGTGAATCAGTGCAAAGATGGCGTGAACTGTTCGGAGGAAGAACATCAGCAAAACCGCCGGACCGAGGTTAAGATATTAACGATTGAGTAAGACTAAAGAGTGAACGAGTAAAAGAGCGAAAGAGTGAACGGGTGGATGACACATGAGCAATAGATGCGTCATCCACCCGTTCATTCTTTCGCTCTTTATTGATTTATAAATAGGAAAATTGGCCTTGAAAGGCGAATTTTCGGACATATTAGCTCGCTTCTTATGCGTAAATTATACAGTCATATTGCCCTGTTGATCGTGGGTATGGTAACCTTTGTTTCTGAAGCAGTTGCTCAGAAAGAAGTACTTTACTACCAGTATCAAATGAATCCGATGTCCATCAACCCCGCTTATACCGGTAATCGGGAGACGATGCACTTATCAGCTATTTTTCGGCGGAAAATGTTTAACCTGGGGCAAGGGCAGGCATTACGGGGTGGTGGAGGGTCACCCGTTACGCAGAGTCTGGCAATGGATGGAGCCGTCGCAAACGCCAAAATTGGGCTTGGTCTACAAGCCCTTAACGATCGCCTGGGAGCGTATAGCACAACTGGTGTATATGCCAGTGCCGCCTATTGGATGGATCTTCCTAACGAAGCCAGCATGTCTGTTGGCGCAACGGGTGGAGTTAGCTTTCTACCGGTCGGCGACCTGCTGTCAGTAGTCAATAAAGCATTCCCTAGCGTTGGTTTTGGCGTATACTACCAGTCTGATACATTTTTTGGTGGCGTGTCGATGCCCGAATTTCTCAGCAAACAATATGCATTGGCGGGCATACAAGTGTTCCAATCAACACGGCCTTTGTTTGTGCATGTTGGCACTAAACTCGAACCCATGGAGGAGTTAGTGTTGTATCCATCTATTTTAGTAACGCAGGCCAAAGGCAAGCCGCTCGGAACGGATTTTAACGCCAAGGCTTGGTTTCAGGAAAAATTTGGAATTGGGCTGTCGTATCGGCGCAACAGTTTGGGCTATACGCCGTTGAATTACTTTCAGGTGTCGGCCGAGTATCAGCTGGCCAATCCAATCCGGGTTGGTATTACGTATAATACCCAGACACCCGAAGCCCCTGTCAATACCTACCAGAAAGGTGTAATCGAACTTTTGTTTCGGTATACCCCAAACTTAGAAGGGTTTACGTTTTGAAACAGCAACACTCTTTCCACTGGATGAACGACAGTCCAACGGCTTCCTCCGCAACAATTCAGAATTTGTATATTCCTAATGATCTGGAACGGGAGTTTCCGTTAGCACCGTTTTTCGTGCAGACGTACGGTCAGTACCCTAATTACGTTTATTTCAGCGACGATTTTAGGCCAACCATTCGGGAGTTGCTCGAAGCTCGTCAGTTTATGCCTGTTAATACCTCGTTCCGGCTCAATGAAAGCGGGTGGCATAAGGCCGAACAGATCTATCACCATACCGACGGAGTATTGTTGAAAGTAGAGATTCTGGGCGACCGGTTTTGCCGGTTGCAGGGGTTATACCGCGATGAGGCAATGATGCGCGCCCTGCTTGAGGGAATATACGACCACAAGTATGTTCACGAGGACAATCAGACGCACATCTATCTGATTCAAAGTGGCTTGGGTGGCCTTCATACCGAGCGTGTGGAGATAACACCGCCAAACATCGACATTGATCTGCACTATAATGACGATTTCCCGGCGGTGCACGAGCGATTGGTGAACCTCCTGCAAACTCCTAAATCGAAGGGATTGGTGTTGCTCCACGGCGAGCCGGGAACGGGTAAAACAACCTATATCAAACTGCTGAGTTCGCTGGTCAAAAAGGACATGCTGATTTTGCCACCTTACATGACCAACTTCCTCACTGCTCCAGAGTTCATTCCGTTCTTACTCGACCACCGCGAATCGGTCCTGATTATTGAGGATGCCGAGCGGATTCTGCAATCCCGTGAAGCTGGCGGGGATACCAACAGTGTATCGAACATCTTAAACCTGACGGATGGCCTGTTAGCCGATTGCATGCATATTCAGGTGATTGCGACGTTTAATGCCAGTAAGAATTTGCTGGATAAAGCGCTGCTCAGAAAGGGTCGCCTGATGGTCGATTATGCCTTCGGAAAACTCGCGAGCAACAAAGCCAATCTGCTTCTGGAAATGCTTGGCCACGACCATCGCACTACCTCGGCAATGACACTAGCCGACATCTTTAACCTCGAAGATCAAACCGTTTCCGGCGATCGGGGTGACGTAGCGAAAGTAGGTTTTTGAGTTGTGAAGTGGCCTAAACCTTGATCAGTATTGTACACCACATGAAAAAGAACTGGCTCATTACCACCCTGGCGATTTTGATCGCGCTGCCTACCCTAGCCCAGCCACTCACGGCAGCCGAACGCACCAAAGCGATTGATTTGTTTCAGAAGACGAAAGCCGCCGTTCTGAAAAGCGTGACTGGATTGTCGTCTGCTCAATTGGCTTTCAAGGCCGACCCAACGCGTTGGTCAATTGCCGATTGTCTGGAACACATTGCGTTATCCGAAGTAGATATTTTCAACTGGCAACAGGGAGCCGCGCAGGGCCCTGCTGATGCCAGCCGCCGTGGTGAAGTCAAACTTACGGATGAGGAGGTAGTGAGTCTGATGACGAATCGGAGTGGTAAAGCTAACGCTCCCGAAGTGTTGAAACCATCGGGCAAATTCCCAACTACTGATGCTGCGTTGCAAACGTTTGTCCAGCAACGGGACAAAACGATTGAGTACCTTAAGACGACCCCCGAGGAGTTACGAACACATTATTGGAAGCATCCGATGGGGCTTTTGGATACTTATCAGGCCCTATTACTACTTGCCGCCCACAGCGAACGCCATCGTCAGCAAATAGAAGAGGTAAAAACAAGCCCGGGCTTTCCTAAATAAAATCGGCGTTGGTAATGCTAAAAGGCGGAAGGCTGCGGAAAATGATCTAAATCAGCCATTATCAGCAGCCTTCAACCTTTCGATAACGAACTCGTTACTTAATATATCGGAAGTCCTCGTTGCCTTTGAGAGTTAACAACACCTCATACATGAGTTTGATAACGCCTTCTACATCGTTTTTATGGACGGTTTCAACGGTTGTATGCATGTATTTGAGCGGTAGCGAAATCAGCGCTGAGGCAACCCCCTCGGCTGCATAGGCAAAGGCATCTGTATCAGTGCCGGTAGAGCGGCTTACGGCTTGCCGCTGAAACGCAATCTCCTTTTGATTAGCCACGTCGATCATGAAATCGAGCAGGTTGTTTTGAACGGCCGGACCATAACATAGCACCGGACCTTCGCCACACTTAAGGTCACCCTGTTCTTTTTTGTCGTATTTGGGCGACTGAGTGTCGTGGGTTACGTCGGTGCAGATAGCCAGATCGGGTTTGAGTCGACGGGCAATCATCTCGGCCCCGCGAAGGCCAATTTCTTCCTGTACGGCGTTGACAATGTACAGCGTAAACGGTAGTTCGATGTTGTTTTCTTTCAACTGCCGGGCTACTTCAGCAATCATAAACCCGCCCATGCGGTTGTCGAGCGCCCGGCCTACGTAATAGCGATCATTCATTTCGGTCAGCCCGTCCACAAACGTGCAAACCGTCCCGACGTGAATCCCCATTTCCTCGACCTCGGCTTTGGTGGCAGCTCCCACGTCAATAAATAGGTCGGTTACTTTGGGGGCCGTGTCTTTTGCGAGGTCGCGTACGTGAATGGCAGGCCAGCCAAAAATGCCCGTCACCACGCCCTTTTTAGTATGGAGATTTACCCGCATCGACGGTGCAATAACGGCATCGGAGCCACCGTTGCGTCGCACGTATAGGTAGCCATCGTCAGAGATGTAGTTTACGAACCACGAAATCTCATCGGAGTGAGCTTCAATCACGACTTTATAGTCTTTGCCCGGCCCTATGATGCCCACTGCTGTGCCGTAGGTATCCACGAGATATTCGTCGATATAAGGCTTTAGGTAGTTGAGCCATATTTGCTGTCCCGACGACTCGAAGCCGGTAGGGGAGGCATTATTAAGGTATTCGTACAGGAATGTTTTGCTTTGTTCGGTCATGAAAATAAACGCTGGATATTGGACAATGGATTTTAGACGAAGTACCCCAAAGATAAGGCTTTAGTCTAACGTCCAATATCTAATATCCAGTGCCACTTTCTCAAAACGAAACCCGGTAGCTCAACACCGGAATCAGGCCGGTTTGGAAACTGGTGCGGGTGGTGCCGGTGGTGGCATCGAAATAACGGTTGAAGACATTCTGGCGATTGGTTGCATTTTGCAGATCAAGGGAGAGCGTGCGGGTAGAGCGGGGTCGGTTGCGTTTCCAGCTAAATCGAACGTCGGTGCGGAAATAGTTGGGGAGCTTTTGGGTGAAAGCCTGTTGGGTGAAGTAAACGGTTTCCTGTTGCGCTTGCGAAGCGGCTAGGTTAATTGGTGTGTCGCGGTAGCCACCGTAGTACGTCAATTTGATGTTCAAGCCAAGTACATTGTTGCGACCCGACGCTTGCCCAAAAATAAACTCCTTGCCCGCCAGCAAACTCGTGGCAAAACGGCCATCCCAGCGTGTGCTTCGCCAAACTGCATCTGAACCCTGATACTCTGACCAATACAACGACGACGACCACAAAAAGTACGCATTGCGATACATAAATTGCTCCAGCGTTAACTCCGCACCATAGTTGCGGCCCTTACCCGCGTTACGCAATGCTTCGGTTGTTTGACCGCTAAACGAGTTGATAATCGCGTAAGAAGAATGCTCGGTTGCGCTCACCGGAATGCCAAACAGCGATTGGTAATAGGTTTCTGCTTTTAGGCGGAGTGGTCGACCGTCGGGGCCGTTGTTAAAGGAGTAATCATAGGCTAGTACGACCTGGTGTGAGCGGGTGAAACCCAGATTCCGGTTTGGCGACGTCGATGAGCCATCGGGCTGCTGATTCACCACAAAATAGGTTGCCGGGTTCTGCACCTGACTATGTAAACCATACCCAACGCTAACTGACTGATTAGGTCGGAAAGCCCACCGGATGCTTCCGCGTGGTTCGAGGGCGTCGGAGCCGTTGAGCGCTAGTCGGAGATAGTGAAGGCCAGCATTGACTGTCAATTGATCCGTCAGCCGGTAATTCCATTGGCCAAAAGCTTGAAGTGTTTGGGTCGTTTGATTGGTAATATCCACTACTGTTGCGAGCGCGCGCAACGAGTCGCTGTAATCTTGTCGGTTGAGATTATAGCCAATAACCGAGCCGATCAGGCCTACCCGGAAGGTATGTTGCGCCGAAAATTTGTAGGTCAGCGTTGATGAGGCTATTGTTTTATTGATACCATAATATTCACGGTTTCTTGGCTGAGCCTCCCGGCTGTTTATCAAGTAATTGCCATCGAAACCCGTGCGGAAACCCGAGGCTGAGAGTACTGTTTTCAGGTAAGCACGTTTGCCAATATTGATCGAATGGGTAAGGCCAATAGCCCCGGTGTTGGCATAAAACCGCTGATCGTAGCGGTCGTACTCGCCTTTCCAGGTGGTTGAATCGCGTTGAGCGTCAATGTTTTGGTTGCTCAGTCCACCAAAACCAAACAGCGTAAGTGTACCGAGCCTGCGGGTTGGCAAATACACATTGAACGAGAAATCCTGAAACGTAGTCACACCGGGCCCAATGTTAACGCCGATCCGCGACAATAGTCCCAGCGTTGAGTAGCGGTAGTTAAAAAGATAAGAGCCTTTGTATGATTTAGAAAACGGCCCTTCGCTCGATACATCAATTCCTAAAACACCTACCTGAATAGTATTTTCGCGTTTGGCGTTGTTACCGCGTCGCAATTTCAGGTCAAAAACGCCTGATAGCGCATTGCCATATTCTGCCGGGAAAGCCCCGGTCATAAAATCGGAATTCGCCAGCAATTGGGCGCTCAGAATCGAGATGCCGCCCGATGCTGCTCCTACATTGGCAAAGTGATTTGGGTTCGGAATTTCGACGCCTTCCATACGCCACAGCAAACCATTGGGCGCGTTGCCCCGAATCACAATGGTGTTGTTACCATCATCGGCACCAATTACTCCGGCGTAGGCCGTGGCCATACGGGCAGGGTCGTTTACCGCAGCTGCAAACCGCTGGGTTTCCTCAACGGAAAAGGTTCGGGCCGAAACCGTCGCCATTTCATTAAGGGGTTTATCCTTTTCAATGGTTGGTTTTACAGTAACTTCTGAGAGTTGCGCTACTGATTCCTGCAACCCAACGGTTAGCACTAATTCCTTACCGGCATCCAGCACAATGTTAGTCAGCAGGGCATCTTTATAGCCAACGAACGAAATTTTGACCGTTTGCCGACCAACTGGAACATCACTCAGTCGGAAACTACCATCGGCTTCGGTCAGTATTCCCCGAAGAGGAACTATGCTGACAATCGTTACGGTAGCACCAGGAATGGGCGTTTGCAGACTTTGGTCGATTACGGTGCCACGGATGGTTTGCGTTACAGGGCGCTGGGCCTGACAGTTAACAGTGAGCAGTAAACAGTGAGCAGTGAGGATGATGAGCAGGCGTGCGAAAGACATAAAGCGTTTGTCAGATGGTGAATCGGAACAACGACCACCGAAATCTGCTATACCCCTACTGCACTGTTTGCTTTTCCCGAAAGGGTTACAGCGCTACGCCATCTTGTTTACCGATGAGTTTCGCTAGTTTGGGGCTAATAACTACTTCGTCGCCCCGCAGCCGCAGAAGAGCCAGTTCTTTCATTTTCGACTCAAATACAATGTCAACTTCTTTGCCGTAGGTATTAACGGCGGAATAAAGCCAGTCGGCATGCGCTTCGCGTCGGGCTTTGGGGTCTTCGCGTTCCTGCCGCGAGTCAGAATAATGAAATACCGGGCGCACATCCCAGGTGTTGTAGGCCGTCAGAAAAGCCTCTTCTTCGGTCAAACTGTCGGGATGCAGCGAATGATGAAAGTAATCGAACACAATAGGGATGCCGATGCGCTCGTGCAGATACAGCAAATCGGTAACTGAATACAGCGATGGGCGATCATCATTTTCTACGGTCAGGCGGGCGCGCAGGTTCTCGGAAAGCTTCCCAAAATTCTCGGCAAATCGGATGAGTGTGGCCTGTTTGTCGCCGTATGTGCCACCCGCGTGAATGTTGATTTTGTTCCAGTGCGAGGGGGCAAGGCCCATCAAATCGAACACCGATGACTGGTACTCCAGATCGGTAATGGTGTTACCGAGAACCTTACCCTGACCCGCCAAATGATTAAACGGTCCGGGGTGAAACGTTAGCCGAATGGGACGGCCTCCAACGTCTTCCAGCGTTGCCCGAATTTCGGCGTAATCGGGTAATTGGTTTAGCGAATATTCTGAAGCCCAAGGGAATAGATCGGAGGTTATTCGAAATAGGCGAAACCCGTTTTCCAGGTTCCAGTCCACTATTTTAAGCAAATCCTGTACATTTTGCAGCGCCAGCTGCGACGCGTACTGCACGCCCTTTTCGGTGAATGTTTTCTTAATCATTCCCCGGGTGGTGGTGATCTTTTGGGCCTGAAGGCTTAGGTTTATACAGGCATAACCCACGTTGACTGGAGCAGTTATCATGCCTAATCAACGGTTTTCGGCCTTCGGTGGTTTTGGCGGCTTACCGTTCCGTCAAAACATTTGAATTCGCATATAGCGTTACTACATAGTTCGGTATATTGCTGTCATTGTCAGCACAAAAAATCAATGGGCGAGCTTAGTCGCACTCAACTTTCCGAAATGGCCCAGGTATGGCGGGAGATGGCTCGAAATCTCAACGTTTATCAGGGGATGAATTGGCACGACCTGACAACCGTGCAACATCTTGACCTGAATGCTTACCAGAATAGCCTGTTAACACGGGCGCAAGATATGGACGAGCGGGCCTATTTATTGCTTACCGAACCCACCGAGCCCACGTATGCGTCGGCTTTGCAGCTAATTGTACGGGCTGCGCAACTGGTACAGGCTACCTCAGAGCAGGTGGTTGCGCTTAATTTAGGCGCTTTGACTGTAGCGCTTGCTGCTGGGATCACCCGCAACAATACACGTACCATTCAACTATCGATAGCTGAACTCAGTGTGCTGACCGGAGCAGTAGCTATGGGGCAATAGCGCCTGATTAATACTCGTATGCCTGCCGGGGTAACGTAACTGTTTCCCACCAATACTGCCGCAATGTCTGGAAATAAGTTAGCCATTGCTCAAAATCGAGGGGCTTGGCAATGTATGAATTAGCACCCAACTGATATGACCGGTGTACATCGTCTTCGGCACTGGAAACACTCAGAACAACTACGGGCATCGACCGGCGTGAGGGATATGCTTTGAGACGTTGGAGCAGCTGCCAGCCGTCTTCGGCTTCGGGCAGGTAAAGATCTAAAAGTACTAATCGGGGCAGTTCACGTTGTTGACTGACACATTCATCTAAGTAAGAAATCGCTTCTTTTTCGTCAAAGACACTAACTGATTCGATTCCCGGCATGGCTTGTTGGAGAGCATACCGAATCAGAACCTGCTGGTCTCGATTATCTTCAATTACTAATATATTTGGCTGACGATCACGGGTGTATGACTGCACAATATGCTTAGGGATAGATTAGAGAAAATTTTTGTGTTCCTTAAGAGGCAAAACAAGCGCCTTTATTTCCCAAATTTACAAGAAAATGTGGTCAAGTACGTCAATAGCGTTCTCTTAAGTAATGCTATTGATACATCGGTAAGAGGAAAATTAAGTAAATTTACTTAAACGATGTATATTGAGCCATGTACCTACCACCAACTTCGTAAACGACTAATGATCAAATCGTCTTTACCCCTACAGCCACTGGCTGAATTAGGGGCATATTTAGTTACAAATCAAGAAACAATTCTAGAAAGCTGGCGGCAGGCTTGTGAGCAAGATCCATCACTGCCAACAACAACAACTCTCACACGCAATGATTTTACAGATCGGGTGCCCGATCTGCTAACGGTATTGTCGCAACGTTTGGAAGCTCAGGCCGAACTCGCTCTCAGTAACAAGCTGGTTGCCGAAACCCTTCAGACATTTATTGCTGACCCCATATTGCTGGCCCGCGAACACGGCATGCACCGTTGGCAAAAAGGCTATACCTTGCAGGAACTAATGAGCGAAATTGCTCACCTGCATCAGTGCCTTATCCATCAGACGAAAGATTTTTGGGCTGATTTTCCCAACCCGGACCCGGCTACGCTGCTGGAAGCCGATCAGATTAGCACTCGGTTGATTCACGAAGTAATCAGTGGGAGTGTTATACAATACCATGATCTTCAAAAAATTGGAGCAGCCGAACGGGCAGCCGATTTGCAGCAAACGCTGAGTGAGCTGAACGAACTGATGCGGCAGCGTAGTCATTTATTACGCATGGCCTCGCACGATCTTAAAGGCAGCTTTGGTGTGATGCGAGGGGCGGCTTATATTCTCGATCAACCCGATAATACGGAGGAAGAGCGTACCGAAATGGTACAGATGCTCCAACGGAACCTCTCGAAGGTGACCACCATGCTGACCCAGCTTATGGATCTGGCTCGGCTCGAAGCGGGGCAGGAAACAATATTTACGGAAACGTTCGATGCTGCCAAGCTTCTAATCCGCGTAGCGGAGACAACACAGCCACTTGCCGATGAACGGAATCTGTCCATTGAGCTTATTGGGCCCGATTCGTTGATTGTGCAGAGCGACGGTGTAAAAGTGCAGCGGATTGTGCAGAACCTGCTGCTCAACGCGCTCAAGTATACGCCTGAGGGAGGGGTAACCATCAGCTGGTCCGCAGAAAACGATCAGTGGTGGCAGTTTACTGTGCAGGATACAGGTCCTGGGTTGCCCCATCTAACCCCATCAACGGTTAGCACAACGGGCCGTTCGGGGGCAACACCCGCTCAGGGCGAAGGCATTGGGCTGCACATTGTAAAACGGCTATGCGGGTTGCTCAACGGCACAATGGATGTAGATACGCATCCGGGGGTGGGCACTACGTTTCGACTCGTATTGCCGAGATATCACGAGGTCAGGAAATAGTCAAACAGGTAATTGAGGTAATTGTCTATTTACCTCAATTACCTGTTTGACCACTTACGCTCCCCCGCTCTTACTGGCCTTGACGGCATAATCAACCGAACGCGCTGTCATTGCCATGTACGTCAGCGACGGGTTTTGGGTGGAGGTCGATGTCATGAAGGAGCCGTCAGTCACAAACACGTTTTTGCAGGTATGTAACTGATTCCACTTATTCAGCATTGACGTTTTGGGGTCTTTACCCATACGAACACCACCCATTTCGTGAATATCGAGACCGGGGTTACGATGGTCGTCGCGGAGTTTGATGTTTTTGAAACCAGCTACCGTGAACATTTCAGTCATCTGCTCCTGGTAGTCTTTCACCATCTTGTCGTCGTTGTCGTCGTAGGCTATCGAGATTTTCAGCTGCGGAATCCCAAACGGATCTTTCAAGGACGAGTCGAGCGCAACAAAATTCGTTTCTTTAGGAATGGTTTCGCCCATCATGTGTGAGCCTACGTGCCAGCCTTCCAGCTTGGGGTGTAACAGACTTGCTTTCAAGTCGATGCCTAACCCGCTCTGGTCAGAGCGGGAACCGCGACCTGCCGAAAAACCAGCTGCATAACCGCGTAAAAACCGGGACGCCGGCCCGCTCGTTTCCTGCTTCAACAGGTTACGGAACCGGGGAATATATGGGCTGTTGGGCCGTCGGCCGTCGGTGGTCAAGTCTAGCATGCCATCATACTCCGCCGAAATACCCGCCCGGTAGTTATGGAAAGCAACGTATTTGCCCAGCACACCACTATCGTTGCCAAGGCCGTTGGGGAACCGATTGGAGGTGGAGTTGAGCAGAACAAGATTGGAGTTCAGCGCGGCTGCATTCAGGAAAATGATGCGCGCATAAAACTCCTGCATCTGCTTGGTCTGCGCGTCGATTACCCGTACGCCGATAGCTCGTTTTTTGCCTTCGTCATAAATAATCGAATGCACAACCGAATGCGGCCGAAGGGTCATTTTGCCGGTGCGCATAGCCCAGGGCAAGGTGCTGGCATTGCTGCTGAAATAACCACCATAGGGGCAACCACGTTCGCAGATGGTTCGGCGCTGGCACTGCGCCCTGCCCTGCTGTAAGTGTATCGGTTTGGGTTGGGTAATGTGCGCGGCCCGGCCCATAATAACGTGCCGATCAGCATATTTGCCTGCTATTTTCTGTTGAAAATGTTTCTCCACGGCATTCCACTCGTGCGGAGGCAAAAACTCACCGTCAGGCAGGCTGGCCAAGCCATCCTTATTGCCCGAGATACCCGCAAACTTCTCCACGTAGCTATACCAGGGTGCAATGTCGGCATACCGAATGGGCCAGTCTACAGCGAAACCATCACGGGCAGGGCCATCAAAATCGAAGTCGCTCCAACGCTGCGTTTGCCGCGCCCACATCAACGATTTCCCGCCCACCTGATAGCCTCTGATCCAGTCAAAAGGCTTGTCCTGCACGTATGGATGTTCGGCGTCCTTTACGAAAAACTGTTCGGTGCCTTCATAAAAAGCGTAACATTTGCTGATGATCGGGTTGGCCTCCCGCACTTCCCGCAGCAATTGTCCCCGGTGTTCAAACTCCCAGGGTTGCTTCATGGTAGTAGGGTAATCGGTCACGTGCTGCACATCGCGACCGCGTTCCAGCACGAGTGTCCGAAGGCCCTTGCCCGTTAATTCTTTGGCGGCCCACCCCCCACTGATCCCGGAGCCAATAACAATGGCATCGTATGTATTCTGAGGTACCGCGTCGATATTGAAGTAAGACATGCTATTTTTTTACAGGCATAAACCCGTTGTATCGGGCCGGAGCCATTTCAAAATGGGTAATGTTTGTCATGACATATTCAGAAGTCATATAGCCACGAATTGTCAGAGCTTTAACGAGTGTCATAAAGCTCTTCTGGGTTGCGTCGGCCGATTGACTCATCAAACGTAGCATATTGAGTCGCTGGTCAGTATCGCCTTCCAGAAACGGCATGCCAATGGTGTCTAGTGTAACAGTGTCCACACTGTTCAGCCCTTTCCGAAACGTGCTCTGAGTGGCTGTATCGTAACAATCGGTCACCATTTTCTCAATAAACTGATGCACATTCAGGCTCTTTGCCCCCGGCACAGTGGTTTGCCCTTCGGTGGTGACTGGAATGATGATGTCGATGATTTCGCCCAGCAAATCGAGTTCAGTAGTGGATAGTAACTGGGCGGAAGGACCCGCCGATCGGAGCGAATCGAGGTTCCAGTTAGTGGCCCATCCGGGCAGGGCTACCAGTCCGCCAACTGTAGTAGCCACCATTTTCAAGGCATTACGTCTTTTCACTATAAAATTTTGTGTTCAGAATCAGCACTAAAAGTAGAACATTGACGTCAAACTACCGATTTGGCGTTTGAATGTGTTCGCCCAGTCTATTCTTAAACGACTCGAAATCAACCTTATTTTACCAAAAAACCACTATTAGTAGATCAATTCAGGCTATGTTGTTCGCCCTGCATACTATCTTTGAGGGTTCATCCACCATGAGAAACTAACGAAGCCCAACTGTTTGCCTATGAGTGCTGACGCTGAGAAACTACGCATATATGACCGCCCGGATAATAAGGGCTGGAAAAAGTGGGGACCTTACCTAACCGACCGCGCCTGGGGAACTGTTCGCGAGGATTATAGCCCCTACGGTGATGCCTGGAATAACGTAACGCATGAAATGGCTCGCTCACGGGCTTACCGATGGGGCGAGGAGGGCATTGGCGGCATATCGGATAATAAAGGACACGTTTGTTTCGCCCTGTCGCTCTGGAACCACCGCGACGGGATTCTGAAAGAACGATTTTTTGGGCTAGCGGGGCCAGAAGGGAATCACGGGGAGGATGTGAAGGAACTGTATTATTACCTGGACAGTACGCCGACGCACTCCTACATGAAGATGCTCTACAAGTATCCTCAGCAGGAATTCCCCTATAACCGACTGGTGATTGAAACCATGCGCCGGTCGCGTCAGGACCCTGAATTTGAATTAGTTGATACGGGCATTTTCGAGAATGACGATTACTTCGACGTCTTTATCGAGTACGCTAAAGCGGACCAGAACGACTGGTTAGTAAAAATAACGGCTCACAATCGCGGTACCGAAGCGGCACCAATTACCCTGCTGCCTACGATCTGGTTTCGGAATACGTGGTCGTGGGGATACGATCAGTACAATACACGACCCATGCTGACGGGCATTGCCAACAGTCAGATTGAGGTGAATCATAAGCAGTTAGGGAAATATAAATTTTACTGCGAAGGAGCTGATGACCTGCTCTTTTGCGAAAACGAAACAAATACCGAGCGGCTCTACGGTCGGCCAAACACAACGGCTTTTCCTAAAGATGGCATCAACGATTACATTGTTGCTGGTAAGGAAAATGCCGTTAATCCGAACCGTATCGGTACCAAAGCATCGGCGCACTACGCCCGTACTGTTGAACCAGGCAAATCCGTCAGTGTGCGGGTGCGGTTCAGTCAAAATACACTATTAAGCCGCCCGTTTGACGATTTCGATTCTATTTTCGAAGCTCGCCAGCATGAAGCGGATGCTTTTTATCGGGGTCTCCAGCAGAATATCGAAAACACCGAACTGCTGAATATTCAGCGGCAAGCCTATGCGGGTATGCTCTGGAACAAGCAGTTTTATTATTACAACGTCAACGAGTGGCTCAAGGGTGATCCCAAAATGCCGGTGCCGTTTCAGGGGCGGGTCTATGCCCGCAATGAGACGTGGCGGCATATGTACACGGCCAACATCCTGAGTATGCCCGACAAATGGGAATACCCGTGGTTTGCTGCCTGGGATCTGGCATTCCACACGCTCACCCTCGCCCGGCTCGACCCGCACTTTGCCAAACGTCAGCTAGCGGTTGTGCTGCGGGAATACTACATGCACCCCAACGGGCAGATTCCAGCCTACGAATGGAATTTCTCGGATGTGAACCCACCCGTTCACGCCTGGGCAACCTGGAAAGTGTACGAGATAGACAAGCAGATGAACGGCGTGGGCGACGTAGGCTTTCTGGAGCGGGTGTTCCACAAACTGCTTCTGAACTTCACGTGGTGGGTAAACCGCAAAGACGTTGCCGGTAATAACATTTTCGGTGGGGGCTTCCTCGGCCTCGATAATATTGGGGTGTTTGACCGGAGCCAGCCGTTGCCGATGGGCGGGCGTATCGAGCAGGCAGATGGTACGGGCTGGATGGCGATGTACACGCTGAACATGCTCCGTATCTCGTGCGAGATTGCTATTACCCGGCCTTCCTATCAGGACATGGCCAGCAAGTTTTTCGAGCACTTCCTGCACATTGCGTCGGCCATGAACAACCTCGGTAAAGAACACATTAGCTTGTGGGACGAGGTCGATCAGTTTTATTATGATGTGCTGCATACGCCCGACAACAACGCCCGACTGCTCAAAATCCGGTCGATGGTGGGGTTGATTCCGCTGTTTGCAGTAGAGGTTCTGGACGAAGAGCTATTGAATAAACTCCCCGATTTCAAACGTCGTTTGGAGTGGGTTTTGAAAAACCGCCCCGATCTGGCTTCGCTGGTATCGCGCTGGCATGAGCCGGGTAAGGGCGAAACGCACCTGCTCTCGCTGCTACGGGGCCACCGGATGAAAATGCTGCTGAAACGGATGTTCGATGAGTCGGAGTTTTTATCGGATTATGGCATCCGGGCCCTGTCGAAATTCCACGAAAAGCAACCCTATCAGTTTGGACTCAACGGTGAGGTTTTTCAGGTTAAATACGTACCGGCGGAGTCGGAAACGAGCGTTTTTGGGGGGAATTCAAACTGGCGTGGCCCGGTGTGGTTCCCGGTTAACTTTCTGCTGATTGACTCGCTCCTGAAGTTTTATCAATACTACGGCGACGATTTCGAGATTGAATACCCAACCCATTCGGGGCAGGTAATGAGCATTAAAGAAGCCGCCGTTCAGGTGTCAGAGCGTCTGATCAACATTTTCCGGCGCGATGAGAAAACGGGCCTGATTCCGGCTTTTGGCAACGAACCGAAATTTCAGAATGACCCCAACTTCAAAGACCTGTACCTGTTTTTCGAGTATTTCCACGGCGATGTTGGCGCGGGTCTAGGGGCGGCTCACCAAACTGGCTGGACAGGTTTAGTAGCTGATTTGATTGAATACCTGCACATTTATCAGACCGACAAAGCCAATGTTGTGGCGAAGTAAGGAGTATTCATCACGCTTTTGAGAGCATACCATAAAACTGTCCATTCTAGATTGCTGCATACAACAAGCAATCCAGAATGGACAGTTTGTTTTTTGTGCCTGTTACGTTAAACTTTGGTATTGCTATTTCTTCTAAATGGTTATTTGTCAATCTATTAAAGCAATTATTCTTTTGTTATAAAGTTCGGTTATATTTGAAAGTCGACATATAAGCTTTGCCTAAGCAGATGGCCTGGGCAACTATTGTCTTAACAGAAAACTATTCCCTCTTTAACCGTTTCCCGATCATGGCAACAGACTACAATGCTATTGCGAAAGAATACCGCGCGTCAAAAATGCTCCCCTGGAGAAAACATGTAGAGTCGTATACACTATTTGAATTAGTGGGTAGCCTAGCGAATCTAAACGTACTTGACTTAGCGTGCGGAGAAGGGTTTTACACGCGGCAAATCAAACTGCGCGGTGCAGCCAACGTGGTGGGTGTCGATATTTCGGAGGAAATGATCCGGCTTGCCCGAGAGACCGAAGAACAAAACCCGCTGGGCCTCGAATATTACTGTCAGGATGCTTTACAACTCAATCTCAACCAAACGTTTGATATTGTTTGTGCTTCCTATCTGCTGAACTACGCTCAGAATGCCGACGAACTGCGCCGAATGGGCGAGGTAATTGCCAACCATTTGAAGCCCGGTGGCCGATTCGTTACGATCAACAGCAACCCCGATTATCAATGCGCTGTCGAAATGATGTTCCCGTATGGTTTCACCCGCGAAAATGAGAGTTATTCAGAGGGGGCACCTATTACGTATCGTTTTTACCAACCCGACGGAAGCAATATTGCCGTTACCAACTATCACCTGGCCAAGTCTACGCACGAAACCGCTTTACAACAGGCTGGTTTGTCCAATATTGAATGGCATTCGTTGCAGGCTTCTTCGGACGGAATCGACGAATTCGGCAGCGCTTACTGGACTGACATTTTAACGCATAAACCTGTAATCGGCCTCTCCTGTAGCAAATCCTAATTGTTTGGTCGGCGAAATTTTAATCAAACTATGTATGACAGGCTCATGATTGACTGACAATTCTAACTTGAATGCTGCCGCGAGGGCCTTCGACTCCGCTCAGGCTGACAACCAACTTGAGCGTTTACCGTCAGCCTGAGCGGAGTCGAAGGCCCTCGCGGCAGCAATTTTTACAATGCACCTTGAAAGAATTTCTCATTTGGAAGCCGCCCTGTTAAAGAAATAGGGTGGTTTTTTTGTAACTATTCGGTTCGCTAAACCAGCTCAAAATCAGAGTTTTCGTGGATAAGTGATAAAAGTAAGTTATAAAGAAATTATCGGTATAGTGCAATTGTGTGAGACATAACAACCATTCGTACCGATCGCCCTGATGTCAATTTTTAGCTGACCTATTATTTCACTTGCCTTTTTAGTGTAAAACCAATATATATTTTAAATTATTTCATTATTGCCTAATTTAATTTTACATGTAATAGAAAACTCAATATACTTGCGAAGTTCTTGTTGGAAAACAAGTGAGACAATAACCCCTGCATAATTCAAGGTGGCCGCCTTAGTTTGAATTAATGCAGTCGACATTACTGTCATAGACAGAATTACGACTGTTGAAATAATACAAATTATCCCTAACAATTTAACATCAGATTGGCCATGAGAAAAGTGTTTACGGCATGTTGCCTCTTTACTGCCATGCTTATCAGTTTAGCAAGTTATGCGCAGGATCGAACGCTCAAAGGACGCATATTGGCAAAGGACGGATCGGGACTGCCCGGTGCCAACGTACTCATCAAAGGAACAGATCGCGGAACGACTACCAACGCAAATGGCGAGTTTGCGCTCACGACTCCAGAAAATGCTGTTTTGGTGGTTTCATTCATCGGCTACAAACCGCAGGAAGTAGCTGCTGGAGCCAAAACAACCATCGATGTTTCGCTGGATGAAGACGAGTCGATTCTGGGCGAAGTGGTTGTGACAGCCCTCGGGATCACCCGCGAGAAAAAAGCACTTGGCTACGCCGTGCAGGAGGTAAGCGGCAAGCAACTGACGCAGGCCCGCACAACCAACTTCGTTAATGCTCTTTCCGGAAAAATAGCTGGGGTGCAAATAACCGGCTCCAACGGCGCTCCCGGAGCCTCGTCGCGGATTCTGATTCGCGGAGCCAGCTCCATTGGCAGCAACAACCAACCTCTTTTTGTGGTGGATGGCGTTCCCATCGACAATGGTAATTATGGTTCTGGTACGGGGATCGACTACGGCAACGGAGCCTCGTCGCTTAACCCCGATGATATTGATAACGTCAGCGTGCTGAAAGGGCCCAGTGCGGCTGCTCTCTATGGCTCTCGCGGGGCTAACGGCGTTATTCTGATCACGACAAAAAGCGGCAAAGGATCGAAAGGAATTGGCGTGTCGGTTAATTCGAACACGGCTTTCGATAGCCCATTCCGCCAGCCTGAATGGCAAAATGAATACGGACAGGGGAATAAAGGGCAGTTTTCGTTTGTAGATGGCACCGGCAAAGGCGTCAATGATGGTGTGGACGAAAGCTGGGGGCCAAAAATGGATGGTCGGTTGCTGCCGCAGTTCGATTCGCCCATTGCGGCCAACGGAACCCGTACGCCAACGCCGTTTATTCCGCACCCTGACAACGTAAACCAATTTTTCCAGACGGGTCGCACGCTCACCAACAACGTATCCATCACAGGGGGTAATGCCAACGGCGACTTCCGGCTTTCGTTCACGAACCTGACTCAAACGGGTATTCTGCCCAACACCGACTACAAACGCCGGACTGTTTCGCTCAACGCTGGCTGGAACCTCACCAGCAAACTGAACATTCGCGCAACGGGTAACTACGTAGTGGATGGTAGCGATAACCGCACCAACTGGGGACTCTATTTTATCTGGTTCGGTCGGCAGGTCGATATGGAGAAGCTGAAAACATACCAGGCACCCAACAGCATTTATCAGAACAACTGGAACTACAATTACTGGACTAATCCATACTATGTGCTGAACCTGAGCACAAAAGCCAACGAACGTGACCGGATCTACGGTAACCTCGCAGCAACCTACAAATTCACGCCCTGGCTAACGTTGACCGCCCGCAGCGGAACTGATGTCTACGAAGACCGTCGGAAAACCAAAAATGCGGCCCGGATCGATAACCTCAACGGCGCTAAGCAATACGACAGTTACAACGAAGAGCAGATTTTTGTTCGTGAGTCAAACTCCGATTTCCTGCTCAACGCTACGCATAAGTTTGGTGAGTTCGATGTAACAGCTAACCTGGGTGGCAACCACCGCCGGAATTATTACCAGCGCAACTACATGGGCGCTACCGAACTGGCCATTCCCCGCGTCTGGAACCTCGGTAACTCGCGTCAGGCTAAAGTCGCTGAAAACTCATACACCGAAAAAGTGGTGAACAGTGCCTATGCCGCTGCCAACGTCGGTTTCCGTAACTACCTGTTCCTCGATTTGACCGCCCGCAACGACTGGTCGAGTGCCTTGCCGAGCAGTAACCGCTCCTACTTCTACCCATCGGCAGCGGTAAGTGCTGTTCTGACCGACATGTTCAATATGAACTCCCGTATCCTGTCGTTTGCCAAATTGCGGGCTGGTATTGCTCGGGTGGGCAACGACACCGATGCCTTCCGTCTGGTGCAGGCCTACAAATACGAAAACCCCTGGGGCAGTACGCCGACGCTGTCGGAGAATAACGCTATGCTGAACGCGGGCCTGAAACCAGAAATTACTAACTCCTACGAGATTGGTGCTGAGGTTAAACTCTGGAACAACCGCGTTGGCCTTGATGTGACGTATTACAATAAAGAGTCGTTCAACCAGATTCTGGACGTGAACGTGTCGCAGGCGAGTGGGTTTACCTCGAAGCTGCTGAATGCTGGTAAGTTGCAGAACAAAGGCGTTGAAGTACAGCTATCGGCTACCCCCGTTAAAACCGGTAGTTTTCAGTGGGACGTTGCTATAAACTGGGCGCAGAACCGTAACAAAGTTGTTGAACTCGCCGAAGGATTAACTACCTATACGCTGGGTACCGTGCGGGGTATGTCGATTGAAGCGCGGGTTGGTCAGCCATACGGCACGTTCTTCGGGCAGGGCTTCCTCCGTGATCCCAACGGCAATATCGTATACGACAAGAGTGGTTATCCACAGATTAACCCAACCCGCCGGATTCTGGGCAACTTTACACCGAAGTGGATTGGTGGACTTCAGAATACATTCAGCTACAAACGATTCTCGCTGAGTACCCTAATTGATGTAAAGCACGGCGGAGACATTTTCTCGCAGACGGTGAATATCGGCCGCTACACGGGCGTCCTAAAAGAAACCCTGGTTGGTCGTGAAGAGGGCATTGTTGGGCAGGGCGTTGTAAACGTTGGCACGGCTACTGAGCCAAACTATGTGCCAAACACTACCCGGATTTCGTCGGAAGAATGGCACAAGAAATACTACTCGCTCACCAACAACGAGGGTACTATTTTCGACGGTAGTTTCGTGAAATTCCGCGAGGCCAAGTTTACGTATGTGCTGTCAGGGCAGTTCATTAAGCGGTTACCGTTCCGTGATCTGGCTATTTCGGTTGTTGGGCGGAATCTGGCGCTGCTCCACAGCAACGTGCCCCATATTGATCCCGAGACCAGCTACTATAACGATGGTAACCTGCAAGGCATCGAAAATGGTCAGATTCCAACCACCCGCACGGTGGGCTTCAACATCTCTTTCAACCTGTAACAGACTTTAAATCGTATAAGCATGAAACGCATCTTCTCTTCATTCCGATACAAGACCGTTCTGGCGGCTGTCATGCTGGGAGCGTCGGCCTGCACAGGTGATTTTGATCAGATCAATACTAACCCCAACGCACCATCAGTTGCCACTGCCGATCTCTTTTTGCCACATGGCATTCAAAGCGCTGTGGACGCTTACTGGGGCGGCTCGCTGGGCATGGATATTGGCGACCTTATTTCACAATACTGGGCTCGGATTCAGTATACCGATGTCGATCAATATTCCATTACGAGCGATATTTATAGTGGTGCCTGGCAAACCTTTTATATTGAGTCGCTGGCTGATTACCAGCGCATTTACAAACTGGGCGTCGACGGAAATAACCCAAACTACCAGGCAGTTGCCGTTATCATGCGGTCGTGGGTGTTTTCGGTATTGACCGATGTTTATGGCGATATTCCATACACCGAAGCCATTCAGGGTTTGGAAGGTAAACTTCAACCCAAGTACGATGCTCAGAAAGATGTGTATGCTGGCTTAGTGAAGGAGTTAAAGACAGCCAGTGAGATGATCGACGTGGCTGATAAAACGAAAGCCATTTCGGGTGATATTCTCTTTGCCAACGACCTGAACCGCTGGAAGAAGTTCGCCAACACGCTGAGCCTTCGTCTGCTAAACCGGATGCTGAGCAAAACGGATGCAGCTATCGACGTTAAAACAGAAATCAACCGGATCTTGAGCGACCCCACCAAATACCCAGTTCTGGCATCCAACAGCGACAACGTTCAACTGAACTACCTCGATGCAACCAACAATAACAACCCGATCAACCAGAACCGCAAAACCCGTGATGATCACCGGGTAAGCGCGACTTTGGTGACCAAGTTGCAGTCGTTAGGTGATGCCCGCCTGGCTGTGTACGCCGACCGACCCGCTGATGGGGGTGATTATAAAGGCGTACCAAACGGCCTGTCGAATGCCGATGCAAATGCCCTGGGGCTATCGAAGACCTCAAAAGTGGGAACATTCTTTGTGTCGGCTACGGCACCCGGTGTTATCATCAGCTACGCAGAACTGCTCTTTATCAAAGCCGAAATGGCGTATAAAGGCATCACGGCAGCAGGCGATGTGGCCACTAATTATGCCAACGGTATTACGGCATCCTTTAGCCAGTATAAGCTGACGGTAGCTCCAGCTTACTTGACGGCCAACGCGCTGAAAACGGGTACTGATGGCTACACGCAAATTATGGAGCAGAAGTGGATCGCCTTATACGGGCAAGGTGTAGAGTCGTGGACGGAATACCGTCGGACTGGCATCCCGGCTTTGAAACCATCGGTTATCAACGTAAACGCTGGTGTCATTCCAACACGCCTGCCTTATCCCGGCTCGGAGGAATCGCTGAATTACGTCAACTTCAAGGAAGCCCTGACTAAGCAGGGTGGTGCCAACGACATGAAAACGAAACTGTGGTTCGCTAAATAGCCCCCATTTTATACGAGATTTCTATGAAACAACTAGTCTATTCAATAGTAATTGCTTCCCTGGCCGTTGGCGTTTTTCCCGCTACGGCGCAGGATGACAAAGCCTTGCTGAAAAAGGCGCATAAAATTCACGACAGAGCCTTCACGATCGACACGCACGCCGATACGCCCATGCTCCTGTCGCGGGGTGGTTTCGACGTGACAAAGGACAACGACCCACGCGCTACCAACAGTAAAGTCGATTACCCGCGCATGAAACGGGGTGGGCTGGATGCCATTTTCTGGGCGGTATATTTGGGGCAAGGTCCCCGCACTACCGAGGGGCATGAAGCCGCCAAAAAACGGGCTATGGGGATTTTCGACGCCATCGATAAAACCCTGAAAACGACCGCTTCGGAGGCCGAGCTGGCCACAACACCCGAAGATGCGTTTCGGATAGGTAAAACCGGAAAACGGGTAATTTTTATTGGTGTTGAAAACGGCTACCCGATGGGCCACGACATCTCGCTGCTGAAAACGTTTTACGACAAGGGCGCGCGCTATATGACGCTCTGCCATTCGAGTAACAACGACATCTGCGATTCATCGACTGACCCCAAAGGAGCCGAGTATCAGGGGCTGAGTCCGCTGGGTGAGCAGGTGGTGAATGAAATGAACCGGCTAGGCATGATGATCGACGTGTCGCACGTGTCCGATTCGACATTTTACGATGTTATTCGTCTGTCGAAAGTACCCATTATTGCCTCTCACTCGGGTGCACGGGCTGTCTGCAACCATCCCCGCAACCTGACCGACGATATGCTCAAAGCGCTGGCTAAAAACGGGGGCGTTATCCAACTCAATCTGTTGAGCGATTACGTCAAAACTATTGCGCCAGATCCGACTCGTACGGCGGCTATGGATGCACTTTTGGCCAAATACGGCCTGAAGAATCGGACGGCGATGTCTACGCTGGGTGAAGAAGATCAGAAAAAAGCTCGCGCTGAATTTATGGAGCTCAACAAGAAATACCCAGTTCAACTGGCAACGGTGAAAGACGCAGTGGATCACATCGACCACATGGTGAAGCTCATCGGTATTGACCACGTAGGCATGGGAGCTGATTTCGACGGTGGCGGTGCACTGGCCGATTGTTTCGACGTGAGTCAGTACGAGAACATGACGGTTGAACTGGTCCGGCGGGGTTACTCCAAAAAGGACATTGAAAAAATCTGGGGCGGCAACTTTTTTCGCGTGATGAAAGCCGTTGAAAAAGGTACCATTAAAGAAGTTGCCATTCGGTAAGCCGTTTGTGACAATTGACCCTCTATAATTCACAAGGCCGACCTACGTACGTGTGGGGCGGTCTTTTTGGGATAAAATTGACTATAAAGTTGTACTTTAGTGCAACTTTTCTAATTTTGTTTTGTGGCTAACCAGCAAAAGCAACGGACAATTATTTTTTATGAGAACTACTTTGAAGAGTTCTTCATTAAACAACGCGATAAGGTCAGAGCAAAAATAATCTGGACACTGAGCCTTATCGAAGAATTGGAAAAAATCCCCGAAACATACCTCAAGTATATTGAGAATACGGATGGGCTCTTTGAAATACGGGTACAACAAGGCAGCGATATCTTTCGCATATTTTGCTTCTTCGACCAGGGAAAGTTAGTCGTACTGGCTAACGGATTTCAAAAGAAAACCCAAAAGACGCCAAAGCAGGAAATTGAGAAGGCTTTAAAAATAAAAGAAGCGTATGAAAACGATAAAAAATAGCTCAACGATGACGCTGGACCAATTAAAAGACAAGCATTACGGAAAACCGGGAACGGAGAAACGAGATGAGTTAGATGCTGGTTATGAAAACTTTAAAATCGGGGCCTTACTGCATGAAGCGCGCCTTGAAAAAGGATTAACTCAGGAAGAACTTGCTGCTAAAGTAGGCACAAGCAAGTCATACATTTCAAAAATAGAGAACAACGTTAAAGAAGTTCGGCTGTCTACGCTTCAGAAAATTGTTGAAGTTGGTTTAGGAGGACATCTGCAATTATCAATCAAACTTCAATAACCCTAAAATTCACAAGGCCGCCCTACTTTAAGCAGGGCGGCCTTGTTGTAAACTTGAAAGCGTTAGAAATCTAGTTAATGCCAACTAGCTCTACTTCGAAGGTCAAGTCCTGACCAGCGAGGGGATGGTTGGCATCCAGAATAACAGTAGTTTCGGTTACCTCGCGAACAATCACCGGGATTGGCTGGGGTGATCCGTCCTGATGCATATTGAGCGTCATGCCTTCTTCCACAGGAATTTCGGCGGGTATTTCGCCCCGTTCGATGCTAAATACATGGTCTTCAATAGCTGGGCCATACGCATCTTCAACAGGAATGTTGATGGTTTTCTTTTCCCCGATGCTCATGCCCTGAATACCATTGTCGAAGCCTGGAATCACCTGCCCGTTGCCGAGTGTGAATTCGAGGGGAGTGCGGCCCGCCGACGAGTCGAATACCGTACCGTCGTCAAGAGTGCCTGTATAATGTACTTGAACGGTATCGCCAGCTTTTGCTTGTGCCATGTTAGTTCGTGTTTGTTTCCCGCAGTGCTACCAATCTGATAGCTAATGAAGGAGTTATAGGATCAGTTTATCCACGTCCAACGCTTCATAAACGTCAATAGTTCAGGAAAATTAGTTAGCGACTATCAATAGGCCCTGGCAAACACTACCCGACCTTTCGATGGTTCGCCCGAGAATATACAAACACCTTCTTCGGCTTCCTGATCCATTGGGATACAACGGATTGTAGCTTTGGTGGCGTCTTTAATAGCCTCTTCTGTCTCGCTGGTGCCGTCCCAGTGGGCCAGCAAAAAGCCACCCTTTTCAAGCTGCTGCTGAAACTCGTCGAACGTATCGACTTTGAACGTATTGGCCTGCCGGAACGACATTGCCTTGTTATAAATCGTTTCCTGAATATCACCAAGCAACGCCTGAATGCGTTCCACTAGTCCGTCGAACGGTACCGTTTCTTTTGTTTTTAGGTCGCGCCGGGCCATTTCGATGGTGCCGTTTTCAAGGTCGCGGCCACCGATTGCCAAGCGAACCGGAACGCCCCGAAGCTCATATTCGGCAAATTTCCAGCCCGGCTTGTTCGCATCAGAATCGTCGTATTTAACCGAAATACCCGCTTTACGGAGCTCCTGCACCAGCGGCTTTATTTTAGCGGATAGGGCATCCAACTGTTCTTCGCTCCGGTAGATAGGCACAATAACGACCTGAATTGGGGCTAGCTTTGGTGGCAGTACCAGTCCATCGTCGTCGGAGTGAGCCATGATCAGCGCACCCATCAAGCGTGTTGAAACACCCCAAGATGTGCCCCAGACGTATTCCAACTGATTCTGTTTAGTCAGGAACTGCACATCAAACGCTTTGGCGAAGTTTTGGCCCAAAAAGTGCGATGTACCGGCTTGAAGCGCCTTACCATCCTGCATCATCGCTTCAATGCACAGCGTCTCATCGGCTCCGGCAAAACGCTCGTTGGGGGTTTTAGCACCTTTGATAACCGGCATAGCCATCCACTCTTCAGCGAAGCGGGCATAGATGTCAAGCATTTGCTTTGTTTCGTCCATCGCTTCGTCGGCGGTAGCGTGCGCCGTGTGCCCCTCCTGCCATAAGAATTCAGCCGTGCGAAGAAAAATCCGGGTCCGCATTTCCCAGCGCACCACGTTGGCCCACTGGTTTATGAGCAAGGGCAGGTCACGATACGACTGAATCCAGTTTTTGTACGTACTCCAGATCACCGTTTCTGAAGTGGGCCGTACGATCAGTTCTTCTTCGAGTTTGGCTTCGGGATCAACAATTACGCCGGAACCATCTTCCGCGTTTTTCAGACGATAGTGAGTTACTACGGCGCATTCTTTAGCAAAGCCTTCTACGTGTGAAGCCTCTTTGCTCAGAAAAGACTTTGGGATAAACAGCGGGAAATAAGCATTCTGGTGGCCGGTTTCCTTAAACATATCGTCTAAGGCGCGTTGCATTTTCTCCCAAATAGAGAAGCCATACGGCTTGATAACCATGCATCCACGCACGGCGGAGTTTTCAGCCAGATCGGCCCGCTTAATGAGTTCGTTATACCACTCGGAATAATTTTCGCTACGCGAAGGGAGGGATTTTGCCATGAAAGGATGTTAGATCTTGGATGTCGGATGTTGGATTTCGGCTAATGCCCAATATCCAATATTCAGTGTCCAGCGTCTTTTTTTTGTGCCCATTTAAACCTTTGGCACCTAATTGGGGTCTAAGTGTACAAAGGGCTTGCAAAGATAGTTTTTTATGCTATATTTGTAATCAAACCGCCCCTTTCGTACGTTATATATACAAAACAGGAACGGTATTCGACTACTGTACAAAAACCCTATACGTCAGATGAAAACGCAACGCACCTGGCCATATATTTCACTGGCGGCCCTGATGGGTCTGGCAGGCTGTTCAATCAGCCGGCAGACTGCTCAGAACACAGGTGAAATGGACGACCTATACGCAACCTCAGCGAATGCTGCGGTGTATGAAGGCAACCGCCAACAAACTCAATCAACTACCCGTTCCGAAGAGCCACGGTTCAGCACGCGGCAGCGCGATTTGCGGAACGTAAACCCCGATTATGCTCCTACTGATGAGAAGCGGGGTTATGATCCAAACAGCGACGAATACTACACTGAACTGAGTACCCGGAATGTTAAGCGGGGCCTTTCAGCTGATCCGGGCTGGAATACGGGCGGTTACAATGATGGCTTCACCGACGGGTATTATGCCGGTTTAGGGAATCCATCGTATAACAGTGCCCGTTGGAACCCCTGGGGATGGAACTCTGGCTTTAACTCTGGTCTCTCTTTAGGCCTTGGCTTTGGCTCTGCTTTCGGAAGCCCATTTGGGTACAACAACTGGGGCTACGGTGGAGGTTTTTACAACCGCTATTATGATCCATTCTGGGGAGGTGGTTTTGGTTCTTATGCCTACAGTCCGTTTGGGTATGGTTTTGGTAGCCCATTTGGATATGGCGGTTTCGGCAGTCCATATGGCTACGGTTACTATGGTGGCGGCTATTACGGCGGTGGATTTGGTGGATACGGCGGTCCAGTCATCGTGAATAACACGATTATAACGGGGGCTGACCCATACCGCAATACGCGCTCGTACGGGGCGCGTGGAACGTCATCATCAAATCGTTACAACGGCGACTTCAACAACACGCCACGGACATACAACCCCGGCACTGGGGGAGGACGTCAGGCAAATGGAGGGTCTGGAACTTATACAGGAAACACAGGCTCAACCAATACTGGATCTGGATCGAGCGATGGGTATTATGCTCGCCCACGGCAGAATAGCCGAGGTGGATATTATTACGATAATGGTAGTGCATCTGCATCAGGAAACAGCACTCGTACAAGTGGCACGCCAAACAGTACATACAGCAACAATTCAGGTAGCAACAGTGGCTACTACTCAGCTCCCCGCCAAAACAGCCGGGGCGCTTACACAGCCCCTAGCGACAATGGTGGTGGCTACAGCAACCGTGGCAGCCAGCCAAGCTACCAGGCTCCACAGCAGCAGCAACGCAGCTCGTATGAGAGCCGTCCAAGCTACAGTCAGCCAAGCCAACCAAGCTATTCGGCACCGTCGAGCAGTGGAGGGTCACGCGGGGGTGGTAGTTACTCAGCCCCATCGAGCAGTGGTAGCTCGTCGGGTGGTGGCGGAGGGGGTTCACGTGGTCCGCGTTAATAACCGCTCATAAAATTTTGGTGAGAAAAACCCCGTCTTTGGCTACAATTGACGGGGTTTTTCGTTTATAATGCAGTGCGATTAAACGCTGGCCGACAACTGTTGTCATAGAGCCAAATCGCACACTTTGAACAACTATACACATGACTACTCGACTGCTCATATTCACAGGACTTCTCTTCACGGCAGGAGGAGCTTTTGCACAAACCGGCGATATTTACGCTGGTGCCGCTTTTCAATACAATGAAATTCAGCAAACAGGCTCAGCTCGTTTTCGGGGCCTTGGGGGCAATCATGCTTCATTAGGGGGCGACGGCAGTTCTGTTTTCGGGAATCCGGCAGGACTTGGGTTTTACAACCGCTCTGAGTTAAGTATAAGTCCATTGCTGACGAACAACTCAGTGCAGTCTACTTATCTGGGTACTCAGCGCTCTGACAATGCCAGTAAACTAGGCGTTGGTCAATTAAGCTTGATTCTAGCGGGGGGTGGTAACAATAATCGGCGCTGGCGACGGACTACGTTTGGTGTTTCATACAACCAAAATATCAACTATAACAACGGCTTTACTTTTCAGGGTGAAAACCGCCGGAGTTCGTTTTTGACGGGCGTGGTTAACGATGCCAATAGCCGCAATGTTACGGGGAGTCAGATTGATAGAGAGTATGATAGCGGTACAAACCAGGCAACAGATTTGTTGGCAGCTGCTTATCAGCTTTATTTAATAGACGGTACACCTTTTACCACTACGCAGGGTGATGAAGATAGCCGTGCACCGTATACCAGTTTTGATTTGAACAATGCGCGTACCCAAATCAATACGTTTGA
The DNA here is from genome assembly GCF_028867935.1 of Flavobacterium sp. SUN052. Lineage (GTDB taxonomy): Bacteria > Bacteroidota > Bacteroidia > Flavobacteriales > Flavobacteriaceae > Flavobacterium. The sequence continues at coordinate 345,854 of NZ_JAPQNS010000008.1, read as the reverse complement.
ATCGTCGGGATCACAGTCGCAGTGGACATTTGCGTACGCCGGAAATTTAGACGACAAACTGTATATTGGTGTTAATGTTGGCTTGTCTCGGCTTCGGTATAACAGTGACAACGTGCTAACTGAAAACGTGTTGAATGGCCGTGTTTTTGGCAGCTACTCCCTACGTGACCGCCTGAATGTGAGGGGTAATGGCTTGAATGTTTCATTAGGAGCTATATATAAATTATCGCCTTCACTACAAATCGGCGCAACGGTGGCCACGCCAACATTCTTAAGCGTTACGGAAACGTTCAACCAAGGATTAAGTTTAAGGGATGTGGTTGATCCTAAACTGTCAAATGTTCTGAAGACTGATAATGTGGATGTAGTGCCAAACGATTTTGACTACAACGTTACAGGGCCTCTTCGGGCATCAGGTGGTGCCACAGTATTCTTAGGTTCAGGGAAGATTGGATTCCTAACAGCTTCGGCAGAGTATGTGGGGTACGCTGGGATGAGAGTGAGCACTTCGGGTGGAGACTCGCAGTCTAACAGTGCCTTCCGTACCGAGGTCCGCAATGCCGTTCAGAATACATACCAGAACGTGATTAACTTCCGGGCGGGTGCTGAAATCCGGGCAGGTCAGTTCCGTATTCGGGGTGGGGCTGCTTACTTACCAGATGCTTATGTGGATCGGTTGGATAACATTGACCGCTCAAGATTATTGTTGTCGGGTGGGTTAGGATTCCGCAATAGCCGTTTCTTCGCTGATGTAGCAGGTACATACAACACGTTCAAATCGGCTTACACCCCATATACGTTACCAAATCAGTCAGACTATGGTTCGGCTCAGTTGACCAACAACGTAACCAACGTGACGCTCTCGGTCGGAACGTTCTTTTAAAAAAGAGTGAAAGTGAAAAAGAGTGAAAGAGCGCGTAACTATTTACAACCGCCCTTTCACTCTTTTTCGCTTTCAATCTTTCGCACTATAGCCAGTTTCCTAATTCCCTCAACACCGCTTGCTCGTCGGCAGGACCGTGGATGATGATGTCGGCCTGCGTATAAAAGGGTAAACGGAGCTCGTAGCGGTGGCGGAGCTTTTCTACCAGCTCCGGGTCTTGGTGATTAAACATAGGGCGGTCGTGAGCAGCATGAGCCACCATACGTTCGGCCAGCACTTCAGGGCTAAGATCAAGGAAAACGGAAATGCCCGTGGCTTTTATGTAAGCCATATTGTTGTGAAAACAAGGCATACCTCCACCTGTAGCTACTACTAATGCGTTGCCCGGCCGAATAGTGTGGAGCGCACGACTTTCGACTTCCCGAAAATAAGGTTCACCTGACTGCGAAAAGATTTCAGCAATCGTTCGGTTCTCTTCGCGGGTAACAATCTTGTCTGTATCTACGAACCGATAATGTAATTCGTTGGCCAGTCGTCGCCCAAGAGTGCTCTTGCCCGAAGAGGGCATTCCAATGAGGAAGATGTTTTTCAACTTGTTAAAGAGTGAAAGAGTGAAAGAATAGATGAGCGAAAGAATGCCTCCGAGTACTGCCTATGTCAGTCGGAGGCATTCTTTCGCTCGTTTATTCTTTCACTCTTTGTAGTACCTCCTCCGCTGTGGGCGTGGTGTTCACGTGCCACTTGCCCTTAACCGTACCGCTGCTGAGGAGCCAGGTGCCTGGGTTTGAACGGCTGATGGTTTTCAGAACGGTTGCATCGGCCTGATATACTTTAGCTTCTAACTGGTATTCTTTCATGAAGGCGGTAATTTCGTCGTTGCCCACAGAGGTGAGAATATACGGTGTAACGGCAGAACCCTGTAATCCTTTCAGCAACGACCGGATGGCGGGCATACTCCCCGCGTCGAAATCTTTAACGTTTTTGATAATCACAAAGAGCTTGTTGCCTTCAAATGTTTGCTGGGTGAAATCACCTTCGGCATCGTTCCAAACACGATAATCGGTGATTTTAGGCTTGGCGCTTTCATTCAGCAACACCATTTCCTTGAAAGTATAACCCGGCTCGGTTGGGTATTTGTCAAGTTCTACTTCTTTGCCATCTTTAGTCAGAATATACTTGTACCGAAGCTCTTCCGACGCTTTCATCTGCGTTGGGATGCTCTTGCCAACGGCATAAGGCAACAAATCGAGCGGTGGCAGGAACTCAATAGCGTAGATGCCAAGACCAATGGAAAGAATAGTGGCCAGCGCCACAATCCAGCCTGTTTTTCGGGAAGGCATCCGGTTGCGGTGACCGATAATAAACAGAATTAATACCATCAGCACGACGTCCTTTGTAAACGAAGTCCAGGGTTTTAGTTTGAGTGCGTCGCCGAAACAGCCACAGTCAGTCACTTTATTGAAATAAGCTGAATAGAACGTCAGGATGGTAAAATAGCTAACCAGGGCTAATAACACCCAAGTGGTTAGCTTAGGTTTGTAGGAAGCCAGCAATGCCACACCCAGAACAACTTCAAGCACGCACATGACCACTGAAATAAGCAGAGCGGCTGGGATGAGTGCTTCGAAAAAGCCATGTAGTGCAGGCAAATCCTGGGCAAAAACCTCGAAATACTCTTCCAGTTTTATCTGCGTACCAACGGGATCATTGAGTTTGATCAGACCCGAAATTATGAATATGATACCGACCAGATAGCGGGCGATTCGGGCGGCAATAAGCATTCCGGTGGTACCGGTTTTTACTTTGGGGGTGGCTACTCTAGTTTCCATTCGTAGGTTGATAGTCTATTCGCTCAGTTTAATCAGACAAAAAACGGCATAATTAATCATGTCCATATAGTTGGCATCGACGCCTTCTGAAACCAGTGTTGCTCCGGCATTATCTTCAATTTGCTTGGTTCGGAGCAGTTTCATCAAAATAATGTCGGTCATCGAACTCACCCGCATGTCGCGCCATGCCTCGCCGTAATCGTGGTTTTTGGCAAACAGCAGGTTCATAACCACAGTCATCTGGGCGTCGTAACGTTGTTCGAGTTCAGCGGTTGGGATGTCAGTTCTACGGTCATCACGTAACTCCATCTGAATCAGGGCCATTACGCAATAATTGATGATGCCGACAAACTCTGGCTCAATACCTTCACCTACCTTTGACACACCTTTTTCCTGTAAGGTTCGGATGCGTTGAGCCTTAATAAAAATCTGGTCAGTAATGCTGGGGAGCCGTAAAATGCGCCAGGCCGTACCATAGTCCTGGTTTTTTTTCAGGAACAACGCTTTGCAGCGATCAACAACCTGCCGATATTGGGTTTCTGTATTCATAATTAATGTCGCAAAATACGAAAAAAACGCTGAATTGCCGGGGAAGACTCGTCGACTTAAGCCACGGCCCGGCGGTAATGGGCATTCTAAACGTAACTCCCGACTCTTTTTACGCCGGAAGTCGCGTAGGGGATAAAGAAGTGGTAATGACCGAAGTTGTGGAGCGAGCCGGGGAAATGCTTCGAGCTGGGGCCACTTTTCTCGACGTTGGCGGTTACTCTACCCGACCGGGTGCCCCCGAAATCAGCCCTGCTGAAGAAACTGACCGTATTCTACCCGCCATTGAGGCTATCCTTCGTATCTGGCCCGACGCCCTAGTTTCGGTCGATACATTCCGGGCCGATGTGGCTCGTCAAGCCGTTGAAGCCGGTGTCTGTCTGGTGAATGATGTAGCTGGTGGTACGCTCGACCCGGACATGTTCCGAACGGTGGCACAACTAGGCGTTCCGTATGTTTTGATGCATATGCGGGGGACTCCCCAAACGATGCAATCGCTGGCTAAATACGACAATGTGACCCTGGAGGTGATTGACGAACTTGGTAAACAGTTGGCCAGCCTTCGGGTGCTAGGGCAAAAAGACGTCATTCTGGACCCCGGCTTTGGGTTTGCCAAAACACCCGCCCATAATTTCACGCTTCTGAATCAGCTACAAGCCTTTCAGATATTTAATGAACCACTGTTGGTAGGAGTGTCCCGTAAATCGACCATCTGGCGAACGCTGGGGATTACTGCCGATGAAGCTCTGAATGGCACTACAGTTCTCAACACAGTTGCCCTGCTGAAAGGTGCGTCCATCCTACGTGTTCACGATGTACGCGAGGCCGTCGAAGCCGTTACGCTGGTTGATCATGTGCAGTCAGGTCCCCTGACCTGATTGCAACGGGTTCCCTGAACCCTGATAGCGTCAGCAATTAGTGGTCAACTTCAAGCTGATTGCGGTGGGGTCCTGGGTAACCCATATTGGCAAGTCCCCCGACCTGCTAACACGTCTACATATCAAGTTAAAATATATCTCGGTAATCTAGCAAGGATGATTTTTTGTTTTCTGTCAAATAAAAAGTAGCACTGGAGTAACTGTACTCTTCGGGACTTTGTACCAATCCGGCTCTTACCGGATTTTCATAGATGTAGTTGATTTTTGTTTCGCACACATCCCGCGATACCAGAAAGACATCATCAAAGCGATCATCCCAAATTTTGAAAAACTGATGGCGTTGTTCATGCACGATTGACGTTGCCAGTTCTGTGTGGTTTTTAAGCAAGTGATCTCGAATGGTGCGGGAGGTGAATTTTTTGAAATCCCGCATATAATCACTCAATCTATTCTCTTCTTCGAAATAGATAACGAAGTGAATGTGATTGACCATCAATACGTATGCCATCAGGCGGGCTTTATACCGCTCATTGTAGAATTTAAAATTGTCGAGGATCGCCTGAAAACAAATATCGTCAAGCAAAAAGTGCCTACGCCCGAAGCAAGTAGTGGTAATGAAAAAACAGCGCTCTTCAGTCAGAGATGAACGGTCACGGAGCCCCATAAAGTAGTCAATTTAGAGTTTTAGGAGTAAGTCTGGATTGTTAAAAGGTGTTGAGTAATGTGCGGTCAGGCCGCATCGGCGGGGTTCGGGGAACCCATGTTGGCAGGTCGGGGGACCTGCCAACACACTCAAACCAACTGATACTTTTTGCCGGGTAATGACCGCACGAAGCCGCTAAACTCCAGGTTGAGTAGCAGAGCAGCCAGCTGGCCCATTGGAATGGTGCTTTTCCAGCTTAAGTCGTCAATGTGACAATCGGGATTTTGGCGGAGCAATGACAGAATCTGACTTTCTTCTTCGGTAACGTCAACAGGTAGGGTAGGGGCTGCGGTGCGCGGGTGAACGGGACCGTTGGGGGTAGCTTGGGCGTCCCAACGAACGGCTTCGATGAGGTCTTGGGGGCGGGTGTAAATCTGGGCACGGTTTTCACGAATGAGTTTATTGCAGCCCATCGAAAATGCCTGGTTTAACTGGCCGGGAACCGCAAAAACCTCGCGATGGTAGTTATTGGCGTACTCGGCAGTAATCAGGGCACCTCCCTTGGCGGCCGCTTCGACAACTACTACCACATCACTAAGCCCCGCAATGATCCGGTTGCGCGCCGGAAACAAACGGGCATCTGGTTTCACGCCGGGCCGACTTTCGGTGAGTAAGCCCCCCAGAAACTGCATTTCCTGAGCCGTCTTCTGGTGCACAGAGGGGTAAATAACGTCTACGCCACTAGCCATTACCGCAATAGTTGGCAATCCGTTCGTTATGCTGGCCCGGTGAGCAGCAATGTCTATCCCATAAGCAAGTCCGCTGATCACCGTAACACCATAGGGTTGCATGGCCTGCACAATCTCTTCCGTTACGCGCCGGCCATAATCGGTGGCTTGTCGAGTTCCCACCAATCCAATGGTGCGGGCTGGATTTAGATTGCCTTCGCCCATATAATACAGCAACGCAGGGGCGTCATAAAGACCACGAAGCCGGGTGGGGAAATCTGTATCCGTATAAAACAGGACCCGTGCGTTGAGCTTTTCGACTTGTTTCACAACCTGCTCGGCTTCCGTCAGAATCGACGGTTGGCGAATGGCACGGGCTGTTACCTCACCGATGCCTGGAATACGGAGCAGTTTCGCAACGGGGGAGTTAAAAACGGCTTCGGGACTGCCACAATAACTGACAAGCTGGCGAATCAGAACGTCACCAACACCAGGAACAAGCGTCAGTGCAATGGAATGAAGGGATTGCATTCGTAAATGGAAAATGAATAACGTACAAGGTAATGGACGGTGGGATGACTGCAAAACCGACGCTGCCTTTTTACCAATAGACACTACATGAGGCTGGGTTTATATAAACAAACTGTTATAAAATAGTCAATTATTTGTTACTGGCTGGGCGGCTTATTTTGCAAATTCATAACGGCTCAGTCACATCCAGGTAATAGTAGAAGGCTTGTTTTGCAGATTGAAAACCCCAATCAAAATCTCATGCTGTTCAACAAATCTTTACTCGTTTCGTCGGCCGTGCTTACCGCTATGTTGCTGGCGGGTTGTAATGACCACGCCCTTCAGAACCCGGCAGCCGTTATCTTACAGAATCAGTCGGTTACGCCCGTTCTGGCAAAAACACAAGCTGGTTTCGAAGCTATAAAGACCTACTCGCTCCTAAGCTCAGACGATCAGCTCGCTCAGTCTCCCAACTTCGTATTTGGTGGTTCTACCGACGGTGCCGGCGTTTTGCAAAATCCTGATGGCACATTTACCATGCTGGTGAACAATGAAGATAACTTTGCTGTATCACGCATCACTCTCGACAAAACGTTCAAACCCGTTAAAGGAGAATACGTTCTCAACTCAGATGGTGGTGTATGGCGGTTATGTTCGGCCACGCTGGCTACCCCAGCTGAACACGGTTTCGGACCCGTTTTCTTAACCTCTGGTGAAAGCGGTCAGGAGTCTCGCACGCACGCACTCCAGGTTAATGCCGATGTGCAGCAGGCTGGTATCTCTCGTGAAGTAGCTGGTTTAGGCCGGTGGAGTGCCGAAAACGCAGTTCCACTTCCTAAAACAGCATATCCCGGCAAAACGGCTATCCTTATTGGTGATGATGATTCCGATGTGAACGCGGGTCAGGTAGCGCTGTATTTGTCGAATACGGTTGGCGATCTGGACAACGGTTCGCTCTACATGCTGAAGCGCACTGACAACAATCAGCGGGAAATGGACATGAATGTTGGCACTAGCTACGACGTAGAATTTGTGAAGATCGACAATCACAAAACACTTACGGGTGCACAAATCAATGCGAAAGTAAATGACCTAAAGGCTATCAAGTTTGGCCGGGTCGAAGACGTGGATTACCGCAAAGGAGGTGGTGCTGCTGGCCGTGAAGTCTACTTTGCGGTAACGGGTCAGGCCAGCACAGGTGTCAACGCCGATTATTCGCGTTCGAAATATGGCCGGATTTACAAGCTGGTACTGGATGCCAACGATCCAACTAAAGGTAAACTAGAGGTAATTCTGAACGGTGATGATCGTAGTGGTATCGCTAAAACGTTCCAGGATCCTGATAACGTTTGTGTTACAGCCAACTACATATACATTATGGAAGACCCCAATGGCTATGGCGACGAAAAGCATGATGCCTACGTATATCAGTACAATATCGTTACTAAACAATTGTCTACGGTTTTTGAACTTGATCACCGTCGTTCAGCAGCCGATGCCGCCAAATACAACGTGGGTGGCACCTCGGCCTTAGGATCGTGGGAAAGCAGTGGCATGATCGACGTATCGGACGTGATTGGTCGCCCGAATGTATTTATGCTGGGTATCCAGGCTCACACATGGCGGGGGGCAAAATATCAGGGCATTGATGGTGGTTCAGTACGTAAAGCCGAAGACCAGGCCAGCCAGCTTATCCTGATTGAAGGATTGCCCCGGTAATTATTGCTGAATCTTTTTCAAGCCTGACCGGATTAAGCACCGGTCAGGTTTTTTATATCCCGTTCATCCACCTTATGATTGCATCACCTGTTCGCCCTCATCCCTCTGCCAAAAACCGGCTTCAATGGTTTCTGCTGGGCTTGTCTGTTGTGATCTTTGCTATTTTTCTGTACGGCTGGCTGCGCCCGAAAGCTACTCCCGCCCAGGCGGTTAAGGCACAGTTCATGGGAAAAATCAACGAATTAGACACCACAGTCAGTCAGTTGCAGCGTGCTATCAATTCGCGCCAGCCTGCATCTGCAGTACAGGCCGCTTTTCGGAGGGCGCGTCTGGCTTATAAGCAGGTAGAGTTTATTTCGGCATATTACAGTCCTGAAACAACCCGCGCTCTGAACGGCCCCAACCTGCCCGAAGTAGACGATGACCTGCGGGTAAATGCTCCCGAAGGGTTCCAGGTGCTGGAAGAACAGGTGTTCCCTACGTTCGAGGCTGATCAGCAGGCCAATGCCGTTCAGACCGTTGCGGTTATGCGGGCCAATGTAAACCGGCTACGTAAGATTTCTGAAACCAACGAATTAACGGACAGTCACGTTTTTGACGCCATGCGGCTCGAAGTGTTTCGGGTTATCACCATGGGAATCACGGGTTTCGACTCCCCTGTAGCACTTCATTCTCTGTCCGAAGCGGCCAGCGCACTGGCTAGTTTACAGGAGCAATTAGCCCATTATGAGTTGGAACGAACGGATGCCAAGCTGGCCAATCAGCTCAACAATGCCTTTGCCAAAGCCATCGAAATGCTGAACGCCAAGATTCACAGCACAAGCCAGGGCTTTGACCGTTTTGATCGACTTACCTTCATTGCCAACCACGCCAACGTGTTGAGTAGCTTATTGCTCGACGCTCAAAACGCATTGGCCATTCCGGTTTTTAAAGAAAGCCGACTTTTGTCACCTGCTGCCCGAACGCTGACAGAAGCGGGTATATTTGATCCGGGCCATTTTGTCAATACGGATGAGCAACGCCCTACCCCAGAGCGGATTGCCCTAGGCAAACAACTATTCTACGACCCCATTCTGTCGGGCAATGGGCAACGAACCTGCGCGACTTGCCATCAGCCCAACCGTGCCTTCACCGATGGCGAATCAACCAGTTTGGCTGTCATCAATTCAACTCAAAAAGCTGGTAGCAAAACAGTTGCTGCCCAACGGATCAGTCGTAATGCGCCCACCTTGCTCAATGCGGCTTTTCAGGCTGTTCAGTTTATGGATTCCAGAGTAGTGTTTCTGGAAGATCAGGCCAGCGATGTGATCCGTAATACTGCCGAAATGCACGGGTCACTGCCAGTGGCGATACAGGCGATGAAGCAACGAGCCGATTACCGGGCCAGCTTTGCCAAAGCCTATCCAACCGGTATTACCGAACATACACTCAAAAACGCACTAGCCAGCTATGTCCGTTCACTGGTCAGCCTCGATTCGCGAGTTGATCAGTACATTCGAAATGCCAATCGACCGCAGGAAAATGTACAGCTTACGGCCGACGAGAAACTTGGGTTCAATCTTTTCATGGGCAAAGGAAAATGCGCGACCTGCCACTTTTTCCCGCTTTTCAACGGTACGGTGCCACCAGCCTACCAGGAAACCGAAAGCGAAGTGCTTGGCACTCCCGCAACGGCCGATGGTAAAGAGCTTGACCCCGATGTAGGAAAATTTGTGCTGACGCAGCGGGAGCCGCACCGCTATGCTTTCAAAACGCCCACCCTGCGGCACATTGCCCAAACGGCCCCGTACATGCATAATGGCGTCTACAAAACGCTCGAAGAAGTGATTGAGTTTTACGACAAAGGGGGCGGAACTGGCCTGGGCTTTACGCTGGAAAATCAAACGCTGCCTGGCGATAAACTAAACCTGAATAAGAACGAGAAACGGGCATTGGTGGCTTTCCTAAAAGCGTTGTAGGGTGAAGAAGGATCACCGTTTTACCCACGCAAACACGCCGTAAGCTCCCGCCATAAGACCAGTGAAAATCAGCGATAGGATAAGGTTGAAATAGACCATCGCTAACAAACAAACGCTACCCAACACTAAGGCCAGTACGGGTAGAAAAGGATAAAAAGGAACTCGGAAAGGTCGTTCCATGGCTGGCTCGCGCCGACGAAGAGCAAACAGGCAAACCAGACTGATCAGATACATAACGACTGTTGCCAGAGCCGACAGAGTGATAATTTTATCGGTTGTACCAGAGAACAGAGCCAGCAATCCAATTACGCCACCCACGATCAACGACCAGTGTGGCGTGCGAAACCGACTGTTAACAATGCCTAGCAGACGGGGTAAATAACCATCGCGAGCCATGGCATAAATCTGACGGGAGTAACCAATAGTAGTGCCATGGAAGGAGGCAATCAGTCCAAAAAGACCCAGTCCGGCAAACAGCTTGGCCCAGGCATTATTTTGGCCGAGAACCATTGCCAGTGTGGCGGGCAATGGGTAGTCACTGTTGGTGATTTTACGCCAGTCGCCCGCACCGGCCGACAGTATCATAGTGCCCAGAGCCAGCACTACCAATGTTCCAATGGACAGCAGATAACCACGCGGAATGGTTCGGATTGGGTCGCGGACTTCTTCGGCAACCATAGCAACACCTTCGATACCAATATAAAACCAGACCGCGAATGGAATAGCTGCAAACAGGGCGGTTGCGCTAATACCACTGTTATGAGCCAGTAGGTTCTGGGTTTCGTAGGCCGGGCTTACCAGCCCCATAAACACGACCAGTTCCACTACTGAGAGCATGGTAATAACTACCGATAAATTAGCTGACTCTTTGATTCCCAGTATGTTGATAGCGACAAAAACAAAGTAAGCACCGATGGATACCCACAAGGCCGGAATGTCAGGATGTAGAAAATGAGCGTAGGCACCCAGAGCAGCCGCAATGGCGGGGGGCGCCATCAGAATACCAATGATACTGGCGAAACCGGCCAGGAAGCCAACTGTTGGCCCGAACGCCCGAGATGCGTAGGTAAATGGACCGCCCGCATCGGGCATACTAGCCGTCAGTTCGGTATAGCTAAAAATGAAAGCAACATAAAATACGCTTACGAGTAGCGTCGCCACAATAAACCCCACCGTTCCAGCCACTCCCAATCCGTAATTCCAGCCAAAATATTCGCCCGAGATTACCATCCCGACGGCGATGCCCCAGAGTTGCGTTGTGTTAATTACTTTCCGGAGGGAGGGGCTAGTTGTCAAAGTTCAAAAACACGCTTTAACGAGTTCCAGAGGAGTTTTTTCAAGGCTTGATTAGCTTCAATGACGGGTAGCGAGTCGGCCATCAGGAACGTGATCCCATCGAACCGAATTGGATGGTAACGATCCATCATAATATCCAGGTTAATGCGTTGAAACGGCACCCCAAAGGTGATAAAATGATTGATGTACTTATTGCGCAGAACAGCCGCAAAGTCCACATCCGAAACGCCATATACATTCAGCAGATCAACACCGTCGATGTCCAGATTGACGGCTTTTAAAATACGTTCCAGAAAGAGCAAATCGCTGGGCGACAAGTCTTCATCGGCCAGTAAAAGTACTTTGTGCTTGATCAAGGCTGGTTTTGGGGTCTCCGCCGAGCGTATGGGAGGGCGGGTGTCGGCGATTGGAGCGGGTTCCTCAGTCTGTGTTCCCACCGAACGCTCATTTACTGGTGTACTTACAGACTGTTCGTCATTTGGTTCATTGACGGCCTGTGAGGGTATAAGCTCCCGTTCTGCAGCCCGAGTAGGCGGTGGAACCAGTTCTGGCTCAGGCACCAATGGCACCGTTACCTCAACGGCTTTCTCCACAATAACTGGCACTTCGGGTAAGCGGACAGGTGGCACCTTCGGAACAGGCGGAATCACAACTGGCTCAACCAGCGCCGTTGGTTCCTGACCCCAATCGGTGAGGGTTTCGGTGGGCACCCGGAACAGATGTTCCGACTGATACAGGTTCTGATATAGTGCTTTTGATGACAAAGTATGACTGTTTCAAGCCTCAGGTTTCAATGGCTGAAACCTGAAACGGATATTATTACCACTTCTGCTTGGGTAAGGGTAATCTACGCCCATCGAATGTGCGGTCTTGAGGACCGTAATATTTGGCCAAATAGTCAAGGACCACAGGTTCGGATTCGCCTAGGTCCCAGAGTTTTTGCGTGCGTTGCATCCAGCGAATTTTCTGCCGCCAACCGTCGCGGGTCAGGTGCGATTGCAAAATCAGCTTACTCGAATGGCAGGCCGTACACTGCGCTTTTACCAGTGTCAGTCGCTCATCAATCACCAGATTGGTTTCCTTGTCGAGTTGCAGCGTGTCGGCGGTTTGATACGGTGGATTTGTAAGGGTTCGGCGTTCTGACTGCTGGGCCGTTATAGATCCATCGTACACCAGTCCGGTAATTACCATCATGCAACCCAAAATGACTTTTTCCATTGACTTTTCTCGCTTTACACCACTTTAACGGCTATCCGATGACAGGCATTGTTACAGTACCCTTCGGGGTTCCATTGCGGCATCACCATAGGTTGTGCCACACCAGCATCGTCGGTGGCACGCGCCCAGAGTTCATAGTAGCCGGGGCGGGGTGGCTTTACCTCGGCCGACCAATGTTGCCAGGCCAGCCGGTTGCGGGGAGCATCCAGCTTGGCTGGTTGCCAGGTTGCCCCGAAATCCAGTGAGATTTCCATTTTACGCACCGCCCGGTCGCCTGCCCAGGCATGGCCCCGAAGCGCAATGGGCTGACCTGTTTTTATTGATGTACCCGTTTTGGGGAACGTAATCAACGACTTTACCGGCATCGATTCAATAATCTTGAACTTGTCTTCGGGCGGATCAACGCCGGGTTCTACCGGGTTAATAGGGACTTTGTAGCTCTTGCCGGTCATTTTGGCGCCGTCGTGAACCTTGTTGCGCACGCTGATTGTGTGCAGCCACTTGCCCGACACCGACGCGGGCCAACCCCCAATCACCAGGCGCAGCGGTGCACCGTGAGTGAGCGGAATATCTTTGCCGTTCATGGCCCAGGCCACAATGGTTTCGTCTTCGAGCGCTTTGTGCATGGGCACTCCACGAGAAATCACCGCCTGTTTGGGATCCTGACTTAAATGCAGGTCGCGGCCGTAGTAGCCTATATAAACGGCATCTGACTTCAGGCCTACGTCGGCCAGAATATCTTTAAGCCGAACTCCTGTCCATTCTGCACAGCTTACGGCACCTTCATTCCATTGGTTACCCGCTGTTTTGGGGTAATAGCCGGCTCGGCCGTTACCTGCGCACTCCAGCACAAGTTGATAGGTTTGCGGACGGAACTTCTTTTTCAGATCGGCCAGCGAATAGGTTTTAGCCCCCTTCACCGACTCACCGTTGATGGTCAGCGTCCAGGTTTCGGGATCAATTTTTTCGGGAATTAAGCCGTTGTTGCGGATAAACATCCGGTCGGCAGGCGTCACCTTATCGTCGAGCAGGTGCGCGGGCGTGTCCACATTCCAGGGCTTGTCGTTCAGCACAATCATGTCCTTGTGCTTATCGGCCATTGGATCGGGTGGACCACCGAGGAGGTCGAACGCCAGCGGGAGGTAATGGCGCGGCAATCGGTCGGCAAAAACCAGTTCGGTTCCCAGCAGCGTGGTCAGGGTAGCCAGAGTGCTTTTGCGCAGGAAACCCCGGCGATCAAAAAGTTGGTTTGTCGAATCAACGTTGGACATACAGGCAGAATCTTCCAGTCATCAGAAGAGTCAAAGATACGAGAAAAGGGCCGCAACATGATAGAATCCCTACCTGCAGAGCTAGATGAATTAGACTAAAACGGCGATGAGATTATAATTCTTTTCTGAAAAAGCGGTTGTCAACACGCATTCGGGGAAAGGCTTCGGGCAGCGTACTGGCATCGATCAGGACATAGTTATTTTTGACGTAGAACCGTTGCGCTGCCGTTAGAATATCAAGTGTGCCGAGGTATAGGGCGTTCATACCGTTGACTTTAGCGTGCGTTTCGAGCGTATGTAGTAGCCGGGTTGCCGTGCCTAACTCGCGACCCCGATAGTCGGCATGGACAAACATTTTTCGGATCGTACCGAAGTCCTCCCCAACATCGATTAGGGAAATTGTGCCAATGAGTTGGTCTGTTTCTGTAACGGCGCACCAGAAATTCCCCCGTCCTGCCTGATAAAAAGATTCGATTATCAGCAAGTCGGGTTGGTCGGCAATGGTGAGCGGCACGCCAAACTCGCCTTGCTGAATACCCAGAATAAGATCAATAACCTGTTGCTGATAGTGAGACGTGTACGGCTTAATTTGAATGGGGTAGGCAATCATGTAATCGTTTGTTTGAGTACTAGACAATTGCCCCTTTGTGCTAGTGCGCACTAGCACAAAGGGGCAATGCCAGATCCTATTTATTGAAGTCTACAGGCCGTAAGTGTCCAGCAGATAAACCAGCGCAGCCATGGCGGCCCCTCCTAATTCAAGTTCGCGCTTGTTAACCATCTCGAACCGGTCAGCGGGGGTATGGTGAAAGTCGAAGTAACGCTGTGAATCGGGTTTGAAGCCAAATAATACGGTCCCGATGTTAACCAGAGGGCCAATATCGGCTCCACCACCGCCGGGGCCAATGTCGTGCAGACCGTAAGGCGACAGGAGCGGTTTCCACTGAATGACTTTTTCTTTTTGCTGAGCCGTCCCAACAATACCGAAGCCACGAGGGGTAAAACCACCCTCGTCGGACTCAATGGCGGCAATGTGTTTTTCGTTATTCTGTTTGGCCAGATCGGCATATTTGATGCCCCCACGCAGGCCGTTCTCTTCGTTCATGAACATCACCGCCCGAATGGTACGCTTGGGTTTAATACCCAGCGCTTTCATGATCCGTAGCACTTCAATCGACTGCACACAGCCCGTACCATCATCGTGAGCTCCTTCAGCTAAATCCCACGAATCGAGGTGGCCACCCACCACAATAATTTCGTCGGGTTTTTCGGAGCCTTTTAGTTCACCCACCACATTGTATGACTTCGCGTCAGGAAGGGTTTCGCAGTTTTGCTTGAAGTAAAACGTCAGGCTTGGATTCTCGGCCAGTGATTTACTGAGCAGGTTCGCGCCGTTGGTGCTGATGGCTGCTGTCGGAATCAGCGGGACCCCCGTACCGTAGCGAGTACCACCCGTATGCGGGTTGTCGTCCTGCGCCAGACCCATCGAACGGACAATGGCGCCAACGGCCCCCAACTTGGCGGCTTCGGTAGCGCCGTTGGCCCGCTGATCGACGGCCCCACCGTAGGCTTCAAACGTAATGATTTTGGTGGGGTCCATTGGCCGGTTGAAAAACACGATTTTGCCTTTCACTTTCTCGGCCCCTAGGGCACGCAATTCAGGGAAACTTTTGACCTCGATGACCTGGGCTTCAACGCCTTTGTCGGCCGTGGCTACCGATCCGCCCAGAGCAGCTATAGGGACGGTTGTTTTCTGTTTCCCATTCTGAATATAGGCCACTTCTTTGGCTCCGCGTACCCAGTGCGGCACCATCACTTCCTGCAGGAACACCCGATCAAAGCCCTGCTGCTCCATCAGTTGTTTGGTCCAGTCGACGGCTTTTTGGGCACCCTCAGAGCCGCTGAGCCGTGGCCCAATCTGCTTGGTCAGATGGCGAAGCCATTCGTGTGATTTGCTATTGGAAAGCGCTTCGCTATAAATTTTTCGAATAGCGACTGAGTCGGCGTTTTGGCCGGAGGAATAAAGCGAAATACCAAATAGAAGTAAGGTAATCAGTTTTCTCATGGACTTGTGCGTTTAAAATGGTTGTATTGCCAGGTTGATTCAGAAACCGTAATCTAGGCAAAACAATCGTTAGAAACATCCATTGCTTACTCGCACCGTCTAACATCTATGTTTTTTTGTCTAAAAGCAACAAAAGCGCACTGTGGTCGAGGTCGCCAAGGCCCCGCTTCATGGCTTCGTCCATTTGTGCCGAAACCAGTTCTGTATTCATTAACGGCACCGAAAACTCCCGGCCAATCTGTAGCGCAATGTTGAGGTCTTTTTTGTGAAATTTGAGCTTACCACCCGGTTCAAAATTCCGCTCGATCATCCGCTTGCCGTGCAGGTCGAGGATGCGGCTCTGAGCAAAGCCGCCCAGCAGAACCTCCCGCGTTTTCGCCAGATCAACGCCTGCTTCACGGGCTAGCGCCATCGCTTCGGCAACGGCCTGAATGGTTATGCCCACAATCATCTGGTTGCAGGCTTTGGTGGTTTGACCGGCTCCCGGCCCGCCCATATGCACCACATTTTTCCCCAAGGCCTGAAACAAGGGCAAGGCTCGTAGAAATGCAGGCCCGCTGCCACCCGCCATAATGGACAGTGACGCATTTTCGGCTCCAACCTGCCCACCCGAAACCGGCGCGTCAATAGATTCAGCGCCTTTTTCCTGCATTAGTTGGTGAATAGAACGGGCAGTTGCTGGCGAAATGGTCGACATATCAATGTACAAAGCGCCGGGCTGAATACCTTCCAGAATACCGTCGGGGCCCGACACAACCTGTTCAACGTCGGGCGTGTCAGGCAACATGGTGAATAGTACGGTACACTGTTGGGCCAGCTCTTTGGTGGTTGGGTAGGCCTGCGCACCGGCGGCCGTTAGATCGCCAGCGGCTTTGTTTCGGCTTAAAACCGCCACCGGGTAGCCAGCTTTGAGCAGATTGAGCGCCATCGGTTTACCCATGATGCCTAATCCAATAAATCCTACTTTCTCCATGTTCAGGGGTTCGTTCACTTACTAAAGCCAGTGTAATTGGTCTGTTTACTGGAAATGACGAATTGATCTGAGGCCTGAACGGTACTTGACCTACTTAGAATCAGGCTGTAGCCAGACTACTTTTTGCTCGGGCGTATGCTCCTGACCAATAATAGCACGGTATAAATCGGGGCGTCGGGCTTTTCGGTATCGGTAGCCGCCCGCCTGCTGGAGTTTTTCGGGGGCGCAGGTCGCTATTGCAATAGCATCACCCAACTCACGACATTCGGCAATGACATCGCCAAAGGGATCAATAATCATCGAGCAACCATTTTTGAGCTGGTCGTCGTCCATGCCGATCGGATTCGAAAAAACAGCGTAAATGCCATTGTCATAGGCTCGCGCCGGCAACCATTTCATAAGCCAGGCCCGGCCTTTCAAACCATCGAATTCCAATCGTAGTGAGGTTGGGTCCTGCTCGCGATTTTCCCACAGCTTCGGATCGGCGAAGCCTGCCCCCGGCCGGGTTGAAGGGGTCAGCATGGTTACGTGGGGCATAAAAATAATATCGGCTCCCAGCAAGGCAGTTGCCCGCACATTCTCCACTACATTGTTGTCGTAGCAAATCAGAATGCCACATTTCCAGCCGTACAAATCGAATACAACATATTCATTACCCGGCGTCAGGTGCGGATTTATGAACGGATGCAACTTACGATACTTGGCAATCAGGCCGTCTTTATCAACACACACATACGCCTTGAACAACTGATCGTGCTCATCTTTCTCGAAGAGGCCAGCCAGCACGGCAATGTTGTTTTTCCGGGCAATCTGAATGAGCTGCTGAATACTGGGTCCGTCGGGGATAACCTCGGACAGGTCAAGCATCTGCTCACGTGATAAATGGCGAGCAAAGGTGTAGCCTGTGATCGAGCATTCGTGAAAAGCGATAACCTGAGCGCCCTGTTGGGCAGCCTGAGCGGCTAATTGGTCGATGACCTGGAGGTTGTAGGTTTTGTCTCCACTGGCGTTCTCGAATTGCGCCGTCGCAATCTTTAGGTTTTGCATGACTCAAAAGAAGGTGACTGACAAAGTTAAGTGGAAAATAGGGTAATGCGATTAGAACGTCAGCCGGTAAAACGGAACCGGCAAAAAACCTTGCTGATAGGCTGTGCCAATGCGATTGGTGCGCGGGTTGTAAGCCTGTTGAAGCACATTTTGGGCATTAGTCAGATTCTGCAAGTCGAAGGCTATTTCGTGCGTCATTCGGGCTTGGTTGATTTTGTATCCAATCTTCAGATCGGTGCGGAAATATGGTGTCTGGCGGCTCGAAAAAGCCCGGTCGTATTCATTTACGGGCTGCCCCTGAGCCGCCGACTGCTCTAGATTGATTGGGGTAATGAAACGGCCTCCAGCGGTGGTTAATTTCCAGTTTATACTGAACACATTGTTTCGACCTAGCCGAAACTCCCGGCCCGTTAGCAAATTCACCACGTAGCGGTTGTTGAACGGCGTGTTGCGCTCAATGCCGTCGCTGCCTTTGTATTTTGATTCAAACAGTGAGGTTGTCAGCAGAAAATAGTAATTGTTAGTAAAAAACCGCTCCAGCGTCATTTCCACGCCATAATTACGGCCAGTGCCTTTGTTCACCAAGTTTCCTTTGTCGATGGGTGCAAAGCTGGCCCCTTCGGTCAGGAGTGAATAGTAACTGGATGTTTGCTCAACCGGTGCGTTGAAAATCCATTGATGGTAGGCTTCCAGCTTGAGCCGCAGGTTGCCACCAATCAGTCGTTCGTAGCCAACAACGGCATGGTGGCTGCGCGTAAAATCCAGATTTTTGTTGGTCAGCGCGTAGGTACCGTTGGGCTGGCGGGTCTGGTAGAAATACGTCAGCATTGGTTGCATCTGGCTATGCAGGCCGTAGCCCGCATTGAGCGAACTGGTCGGGCTGAGTTGATACGATAAACCGGCGCGAGGTTCGATAGCCGTAGAGCCGTTAAGCTGAAGCCGTAGAAAATTCAGGCCGGTGTTTAGCGTCATCCGATTGTTGAACCGGTGTTTCCATTGGCTGTAAATCTGCAAAAGGGATGTTTCGCCCGTGGCATCGCGCAGGGACTTCGCCACCGGATACAGTTGTTGGTTCTGTAAATCATACTGAATCATGTCGACGATAACCCCACCCGAAATCTTGTCTTTGGCGCTGATTTTGTGCGACAGGAATGCGTTGACCGATAGTTTATTCTGCGTAAATTCTGATTCTGCGTTGGCGATTTCCTGAGCGATTTCTTTGCCGTTTCGGTAAATCACCGTGTCGCCCAGGAACGTTGGCGTAGTGCGCGAGCCAGACACCGTCAGTTTGCCATAGGTGCGATCGGTAAAGCGATGTTCGTAGGAAATAGCTCCAATACCGGTGAAATATTTCACGCGGGTATTGGTGTTTTCGTCGCCGTATGCATCGGGCTTTTCAGTGTCCACGTCCTTGCCAAGGAACGAGATCTGGCTACGTCCGCCCAGCGTCCACATCGACAGGTTGCCGCGTTGTCCCACCGGAATATCGGCCTTGAACGTAAAGTCCTGGTACTTGGGAACACCCGCTATCTTGAAGCCTATATTTTGTAGCAAAGCAAACACCGAATACCGATAATTGACCAGATACGACGCCCGCCGACCCTGGCTATTGGCTTTCTGACTCAGTGGCCCTTCAGCACCTACCTCCACACCGTTAAACCCAACCTGGGTCAGAAACTCGTGTTTTTCGTCGTTGCCCCGGCGCAACTTTACATCGAACACCGACCCGACTGCGTTGGCGTACTCGCTCGGAAACGCGCTCGTCAGAAAATCGGACTTAGCCAGCAGGTTGTTGTTGAGCATCGACACCGGCCCGCCCGAGGTGCCCAGCGCTCCAAAGTGGTTTGGGTTGGGGATATTGACCCCGTCGAGCCGCCACAGCAAAGAGGCTGGTGAGTTGCCCCGCACCACAATATCGTTGCGTGAGTCATTAGCCCCGCTTACTCCTGCAAAGTTGGCTGCCATGCGCGAGGGGTCGCCAAAGCTACCAGCGTAACGGGCTGTTTCGGCCGCATTGAACGGCCGCCCCGACACGGTCACGTTTTCGTTGTTGGTCGCCAGCCGATCTTCCGACCGATTGTAAGCCACTTTTACCTCATTGAGATTGGTGACGCTTTCGGTCAGGGGCAAGTCCAGCACTACTTCTTTACCGGCATTGAGCACTACTTCGTTAAGCAGCAGATCTTCGTAGCCAACCGAAGTGATTTTGACTCGAATCCGCCCAACAGGTACGTTTGTTAGCCGGAAACGACCATCGGCATCAGTTACCGTACCCAGGAAGGGACTGCTGCCGGGAATCGTGATGGTGGCCCCAACGAGTGGTGATTTTGAGGCTGCATCGTAGAGCGTGCCCCGAATGGTTTGGGTTTGGGCCAGCGTATTTAGTGCCGCCAGCAGGAAGAAGGAGATAGATAGAATGGTCTTCATAGCCGTACTAGTATTTGAGTTAGTGACAGCACAAAGTTGTGCGGCTATGAAGCGGGAAGAAACCGTTTTCTGGCGTACCGTTGAGCGAGTCTGGTGAACTGTTGAAGCCAGCAGGTGAATTGTCAGGTGTCGAGCCAGGCTTTGAACTCCACAACCCGTTCGCGGCTGACAATCACCTCGAAAGCGGGCATGGGCTGAAGGTCAAGTTTCAGTCGGCTGTTGAAATAGGGG
The DNA here is from genome assembly GCF_028867935.1 of Flavobacterium sp. SUN052. GTDB lineage: Bacteria > Bacteroidota > Bacteroidia > Flavobacteriales > Flavobacteriaceae > Flavobacterium. The sequence continues at coordinate 325,632 of NZ_JAPQNS010000008.1, read as the reverse complement.
TGAATACGACCAATGGCTGACAGGCGGACAATCACTTTGCGGCTGATGCGAAAGAACTGCCGGGGTGGCAAAAAGCCGTCAGCATCGTCGAGGGTGTAGTCGAGCATGTATTTTTTGCCCACCAGATCGACTGCAAACGTTACCCCTTCGTCGGAGTATAAATAGGCCAGTGAATCAACCATCACCGAGATCATTTGTTGCCCACTTTTCACAAGCAACCGCTCTTTGTAGGTCGATTTGGGCTGTGTCAGCTGGGCAATGAATTGAGTGAGTTCGGGCGGTAGGGCAGAAGCTCCAGTTTGCATTGATGCTGTCCGCAAGGTCTCGAACTTCTGAACGGCAGTGGCCAGCTCATCCTCATCAATCGGCTTGAGCAGGTAATCGACGCTGTTGACCTTGAAGGCTTTCAGCGTATATTCGTCGTAGGCAGTGGTGAAAATGACCGGTGTTTGTACGTCGGCCTGCCTGAAAATCTCGAAGCTGATGCCATCGGCCAGTTGGATGTCCATAAACAGCAGATCGGGCCTGGGAAACGTGCGGAGCCACTGCACCGACGCTTCCACGCTGTCGATCACGTCGAGAACGCGCCAGCCGGGGCGCAAATCAGCAATCAGTTTAGTGAGCCGCCGTGCTGCCGGTGCCTCATCTTCGATCAGGAGAATATTCACTCTTTATAGTTTTTTCACTCTTTAAAATAGGTAGACTGACCACGAACGACTGTGTGGTTACGATGACATCGATGGGTTGATTGGCGAGCAATTGATACCGATTGCGAATGTTGGTTAGGCCCAGGCCAGTCGACTCACTGTCGAGATCAGGGGCCAGTTCGGGAAGACCGAATTGGTTTTTGCGTTGCAGATTATTTTGGACAATGACCCGCTCGCGTTGGGTAAGTACGTCGATAGTCAGCGGTTTCTGGGTCGAAATGACGTTGTGCTTCACCGCGTTTTCAACCAGCATTTGCAAGGCCAACGGAACAATTCGGTCGGTCAGTAGCTCGTCGGGAATGTCGATGTGGATGCGGAGGTTATCGCCAAAACGGATTTGCAACAGGAATGTATAAGCATGAAGCGCAGCCAGTTCATCGGCCAGCGACACCGTTTGTACGTCGCGAATTTCGAGGATATACCGGTATACTTTCGACAGTTTCTGCACAAATCGCACGCTCAGTTCGGCATCGTCGGGAATGATGGCCGCCAGCGTGTTGAGGCTATTGAACAGAAAATGTGGATTGACCTGGTTCTTCAACGTTTCGAGCTGCGACTGCACATTTTCTTTTTTGAGTTGTTCCGCTTCGAGCAGGGCTACCTGTAATTGCCGGAAATAATGGATGCTTTCGTAGAGTGCCAGGCAGGTTGTTGTTGGCATAAAACTGGCCGCATAATTCTGAAATGCCGATGGTTGATGCCAGTTGGGTGAAGAGAGCCACGTCTGTATGCTCAAATTCAGAACAGTACAAGCGGTAAGGGTAAAGAGTGTATTGAGCAGGACAAGCCACACGGTTCGTTGGGTGGTTTGTGAAAGGAATGGAAACCGCTTGCGAGTCTGAATGTAAATAGCCCGACTGCCCTGCCAGTAGCCAAATGTCTGAAGGGTCGATACCATCCAAATGGGTAGGTACGCCAACAAGCCTCCATTCAACGTGTAGCCCAAAAAAGTGAGGGGTATCCAAAACCCAAGAAAAGGCACCCCAATGACGCGCATCAGCCGGTCGTCGAACAAAAGATAAGGATGTACCCTGGTCATAGTTTCTGTCAATCAAACAAATATGCAGTCTACGGTTACCGCAAGCTACACAAACCAAGTGAATTGTCGGATTGAGGGGGTGAGTTGTCGAATTTAGCGAGTTCTGCGAGCCTGGCTAAGTAGATGACCCCAGGCAGACACGCTTTTATAGGCGGTTCAACTAGTCATCATGTACATGAAGCGTCGCCACTTTTTAGGTCAGACAACCTCCTTACTCTCAATTCCTGTGCTGGCCGGGTCGCCGGTAGTGGCCAGTGCCACAAACAATCTGCTGGCCGCTGCCCCCCCAAAAGATCGAGCCTACTGGCTACAGACGCTCCTGAAAATTGCCGAACCCGTGTTGGCTGCACTGGCCAGCAACACGCTCAAAAGTACCATGCCTGTTGAGTCGGCTCCGGGGCAGCTCGAAGGCCGGAAGCAGGTGTCGCATCTCGAAGCGCTGGGCCGAACGCTGGCGGGACTGGCTCCCTGGCTCGAAACAGCGCCCTCGGCTGGGGAAGAAGCGCAGCAACAGCGGTTTCGTGAGCTGAGTATTAGGGCGATCAGCAACGCCGTTAATCCCCAATCGCCCGACTTTCTGAATTTTACGAAAGGCGGACAACCGCTGGTCGATGCGGCTTTTCTGGCCCACGCGCTGGTGCGGGCACCAACCCAACTTTGGGGTAAGCTACCGAAACAAACGCAGACTCAACTAGTCGACGCGTTTCACCAGACCCGAACCATCAAACCCGGGTATAATAACTGGCTGCTTTTCAGTGCCATGGTTGAAGCGGCACTACTGAAATTTACCGGTCAGGCCGACGAAATGCGCATGGATTACGCTATCCGCGAACATCAGACCTGGTACAAAGGAGATGGTGCCTATGGCGATGGGCCCGATTTTCACTGGGATTACTACAACAGCTACGTTATTCAGCCGATGTTGCTCGACGTGGTTGGTACGCTGGTGGAGGCCAAAAAGGTAGATAAATCGCTACCGCCAATCATTCTGACCCGCGCTCAACGGTACGGTCTTATTCAGGAACGCCTGATTGGTCCTGACGGGTCTTTTGCGGCCTTCGGGCGGTCGCTGGCGTATCGGTGCGGAGCGTTCCAACTACTAGCTCAACTGGCTCTCCAGCAGCAGTTACCCAGTGAGCTCACGCCGGGGCAGGTTCGCAGTGCCTTAACGGCTGTCATTCACCGAACGCTGGATGCGCCCGGCACTTTCGATTCGAAAGGGTGGCTCCAGATTGGTTTGTGTGGTCACCAGCCCAGCATTGGCGAAACCTACATCTCTACAGGAAGCCTGTATCTCTGTACGGTTGGGTTTTTGCCGCTTGGTTTGCCCGATACGCATGATTTCTGGACTAGCCCGGCAGCTGACTGGACGGCCAAAAAAATATGGTCTGGTGTCGATGTGCCGACTGACCATGCTATAAAAGGGTAACGCTTAACCCAATTGAGCCGTTGGGATCATCACCTGCCCCCGACTCAGCAGCCGTGCTGTCCGAATAACCCCCGATTTACGAACGTTAATCGTGTTGTCTGTATGCGTAACGTCCAGGCTTACCGTGCATTCACCCGCTGGATGCTCAATGGATAACCAGGGCTGTCTACAGGGGGTGATAATGGCAACGCCCTCGGTCACTGAACCCGGTACTACGCAGGCCGTTGCCACCGACACAGCGGCTAACACGCCAATAGCTTCGTGGACTACGTGCGGAATAAACATACGAGTAGTCAGGCAACCGCCATTTTGTGGTGGGGCTATCAGGCACATTTTGGGGATGGTTTTTTCGGCCACATCACCCAGATTCATGAGCGGGCCAACCGCCAGTCGGATGCGTTCGACCTGTTGTTTAAGCGGCTCATTAGCTTCGAGATCAGCTTTAGATTCGTAGCCCGTTACGCCCAAATCACTAGCCCGAACCAGCACTACGGGCATTCCATTGTCGATGCAGGTAACGGCAATGCCATTTACTATATCCGTTTGGTGTCCGGTAGGTAACAGGCTGCCGCAGGTGGAGCCAGCGGTGTCCAGATAATTGCAGATGATGGGAGCCGCCGTACCCGGAACGCCATCTACGCGAGCCTCTCCCTGACGTGGACCGCTCGCGTACTCAACCAGTCCATCGGGTGTTTGCACGGTTACTTCGCAGATGCCGCCTGTGTTTACCATATTGATTCGCGCCGTAGTGGTTGGGTTCCCAGCATCTAACATGCCCGATTCAAGGGCAAAGGGCAAAACACCCGCCAGCATGTTTCCGCAATTTTGCCCCATGCTGACACGCCCCGCGTCAACCACAACCTGAACAAACAAATAGTCCAAATCGGCATCTGGCATTGTTGACGGACTCACAACGGCAATTTTGCTCGTCAGCGACGTGCCTCCGCCCAAACCATCGATCTGGCGCGGGTCGCCTTCGCCAACGCCTTCCATAGCGGCTACTAAAATGCGGTTACGGGCGTCTTCGTCGGCGGGTAAGTCACGAGCATCAAAGAACAAACCCTTCGACGATCCTCCCCGAAAATGCATGTAGGGTATGGCGAGTTGCGGCATGATTAGGCAGTCTTATGGACGATAAGATTCTCCAGACTTTCCAGAGTGGCCGCTGACATCACGGGAGCAATATCGCGGTGAGACAACATCGATACAACGGCCTCCATCTCGTGGCTTCGGCGCAATGCATGCGTTTTGCTGCCCTCCAGAAACCGGTCGATCAGGGCGTCGTTTCCTCCAATTACCGACCGGATCTGCTCCCGGATATACGGCTCAAGGCCAAAAGCCTGCCCAGCCGCTACTGCTTCACCAATCACAGCGGCAACTCCCTTGTAGACAATTGAGCGTAAAAGCTTGCGGGTGGCGGCCTCACCCACTTCATCAGTTAATGTGGTGATGCCGAGTCCAAATGGAGCCAGCTTCTCAGCAAACGAAGCGGCACCGGGGCCAGATACCAGGAACGGCGTCAGAATACCCTTGGGCGGTACTGGTGCCATAATGGCTATGTCGATGACTTTTGCGCCAGATGGGGCCAGAATAGCGGCCACGGCCCGTTTGGTATCCGGTGAGGCCGTATTCATTTCAGCGTAAAGTTGGTTTTCTGTTAGGACCGGCAAAACCTCCAGCGCTACCGTTTCAGCCGCTGCCGAGAGGTTTACACTGAGAATAATGTCGGCGTGGCGAGCGGCTTCGGCATTGCTTATGGCCAACGTAACGGCTGGGTGCAAGGCATAGCGTAGGGCCGGATCAAACCCCCTTACGGCGATGCCGAGTTCTGCCAAATCATTCGCAAAGTGGCTCCCGGCTTCACCGAGACCGAGAACGGCAATAGTCAGCTTAGTATCCAAATTGTTTGTCCCAACCATAGATTTGAAGAGATGTTTCACCCTGGCGTAACTGTGCCCGAACAGCTTCTTCTTTGGCTTCGCGAGCAATGGCTTTTTCGATGACTTCCTCGATACGACCCTGCGGCACGACTACTACGCCGTCGCGGTCGCCCACAATAATGTCGCCGGGATATATTGTAACGCCACCAATGATAATCAGCTCATTAAGTGTTCCGTCGCCGTGATTCGATGTACCGCGAATGCACAGACCCCGGCTGAAAACGGGGAAACCCATTGCTTCGATGTCGTCGGCATCGCGTACGCAGGCGTCGATTACGAGACCAGCAATGCCTTTTGTTTTGGCTCCCAGACTCATTAAATCGCCCCAATAGCCCGCTTCGTAATAATCAGAACAATTAGCGATCAGTACGTCACCCGGCTTGGCATAGGCATAAGCCCGGTGCAACAGCATGTTATCACGGGGCATGGTCTGAACCGTGTAGGCGGGGCCGCAGACTTTCATGCCGGGGTTAATGGGCTTGATGGCAGACGGGAGATTTCCGATTTTACCCAACGCTTCGTGCAGGGTAGCAGCAGAGAATCGTGAAAGGTCATTGATTGTCATTGACTTCGTGTCATTAGTTGTCATTTGGGTAGCGTAATGACTAGAAAATGCTTCCTGTTACTCTTGGCACCTGACTTTGATGCACCTCGGCAAATTTGATGTCTTTTCTACCGGAGATCCGACGGGCATGGTTGGCGCGTCGAGAGGCTAATTCAGCGTAATAATCTTTCAGATAATTCTGGGCCCCCATGCAGGCCATAGCCGCCAGTTTCTTGTCCATCACCGATGTAATGTCGATGTAGGTATCCGGCACAAAGCCTGATAATTCAGGCTGGTGCGGTTCAAATGAGTACCAGACGGGCGGGTCAATATTCTTGAACGCACTCGGAACCCCCGCCCCCGACGACAGCAGACGGGCCCGTTGAACGGCCTGAAATGCCAGCGGATGATCGGGATTAAAGGGGTCTTTCTCACTGTGCGTCAGAATAACAGTTGGCTCAAAATCACCAATCAGATTGGTTAACTGCTCCACCCGTTCATCTGAAATCAACATGGGATAGTCGCCCCAGTCGAGAAATTGGATGGGCGTTCCCAGAGCATCGGCGGCTTGCTGCGCCTGTGCGTGGCGAATGATTTTAACACTCTCCACACTTCGCTTCGGGTCTTCTTTCCATAGTTCACCCGATTCGCCCCGTTCACCATACGACAGAGCTACAACCAGCGTTTCGGCCCCTTCTTCCAGTGCTTTGGCAATGGTTCCGGCGGCTCGCCACACAAAATCGCCCGAATGGGCACCAACAACTAATAGTTTCTTTTTCATAATCATTATGCTTCGCTGTCATTTATAGTCATTCATTGTCATTTGCCTTTGGCGTCATTAGATGGTTATTGATTGCTACTAAGGACAATAAAAAGCCGCGCAGCGTAATGACTACCTAATGACGCGAAGCAAATGACCGCGAAGCCCTATAAATCCTCCGGCATTGGGGTGCCTTTGGTATGAAAACTCGATACCGTCGCTAAACCCCAGGCTTGTCCTTTTTTGCGTTCTTCCTGCGTCCAGACAACCGTCTTGTAGTCGGGATCGACAATGAGCCGGGCGGTGGTGTTGGCAATTTCAACGCGGTTGCCACCGGGCTCGTAGATGTACAGGAAAAACGTTTGCTGAATAGTATGTTTATGCGGCCCGGTTTCGATGAAAATGCCATTTTCCAGGCAGATGTCGGCCGCAATCAGCACTTCTTCGCGACTGTTGACGGCATACGTAACGTGGTGAAAACGGCCCTTCATCCCCAGGTAATCCTCCGTTACGGCCAGGTCATACGATTTGGAATTGACCATAAACCAAACCGCTTTTGGGTTCAGGTCAGTGGCGTTGTCGACAATCGTTTCGGTCAGGATACCGCCCAGCGTGTTGAGTTGAAAATCACGGAAGGCCTGCACATCGCTCGAAAACAGGTTCAGGTGGTCGATGCGCCGGACATTGATCCCTCGCCCTGGAAATCTGCTGGCTGTGTTTTTTAGCGCCGATTGGTCGTGCGGACCGCAATGGTATTTCTCGGTCTCAAAATACATCTCTGTGAGGTGGCCATCGGGCGACTGAAACTGGTAGGCCGGGCCGTGACCCAGGTCGCCCTCGTTCCAGCCAATGCCTAAATTCGTTTGCTCGATGGCAGCAACACGCCGGGCGAGTGCTTGTGGGCTACGCATCCGCCAGGCAAAGTGCCGCATCCCCGGATACCGATGGGCCGTCAGTTTCAGGGTATGATGTTCATAATCGTCGTAAGCCCGCAGATACACCGAATCACCTTGCACAGCACTGATCGACATCCCCATAATATCCGTAAAAAAACGGGTACTCGCGTCGAGTTTTGGGGTCAGCATCTCTACGTGGGCAAGGTGAGCAATATCCCAGACAGGCTCGTTCATGGTACGTCGGGCGATGAAATAAGTAAAGTGGCTACCCCGCTAATAAGCAAGGGAACCGCAAAAGCCACAAAGCTCAGCGGCATCGAAAACCCGGCACCGATCAGCAAGCCACCAATGAGAGGCCCCACAATGGCACCTACCCGGCCCAGACCAACGGCCCAGCCTACACCCGTTGCCCGAATTTCAGTGGGGTAAAGCCGGGCCGCTACGGAATAAAGGCCCACGAAGCCCCCCTGAATACCAAAGCCGATGAGACCCAGCAATACCAGTACCCAAACCGATCCGCTTACCTGACCAAAGCCGACCATCAGAGCCGCTGTGCCGAACAGGAAGCCGCCAATGGTTCTGCGCAAACCGAACCGGGCCGACAAGTAACCCTGGGTAAGAATGCCGACAAATGCACCCAGATTGAAGACCGTACCGGCGTAAATGGCTAACTGGAGCGACAAACCAGCGTTGGAAGCTAGTTTTGGAATCCAGCTTGTCAGGAAATACAGGGTGGCAAATGACATAAATAACCCGATCCAGAGCGAGGTAGTGGACATACGGCGAGAACCCGCCAGCAGGGCTGTCACCGATGCGCTGGTTTGCCCGCCGGTTGGTGGTTCTGGCAGTTCGGTCAAACCAGGCTGATTTAGTTGCTGGAGAATGCGGTTGGCCCGGTTCAGGGCGTTGACGGGTTGCCGTTTTAACAGAAAATCGAGCGATTCACCCAAGAAAATCAGTACGATTGGTAAGGTTAATAAGGTGAGACCGCCAGCCAGCAAAAACACCTGCCGCCAGCCCGACTGCGCAATGATCGTGGCTGTGCCCAGGCCCGACAAAACGGCCCCAACCGGGTAGCCCGACATAACAAAACTAACCCAGAAGTCTTTTGTCTTTTTGGGCGCGTATTCGGCGGTGAGTGTGGCCGTACTGGCCAGCATGCCACCAATACCAAGCCCGCTGACCAAGCGTAACAGGCCCAGAGCTTCGACCGAGCTCACCAGCGATGTGGCCATGATACTGAGGCCCATCAGACCCGCACAGCCCACAATCATAGTTCGTCGGCCAATGCGGTCGGCAATGGGGGAGAGGCCCATGCCGCCGATAGCCATACCCAACAATCCCGCGCTGAAAACCACGCCAAATTGCGGAGCGGCTACGTTCCATTCGGTACCGATCGAGGCCGAGGTGTACGAAATAATCATCACATCCATGCCATCAAGCATATTCATCAGGAAACAAATGAATATGGCGGCATACTGGAGCCGGGCCATCGGGGGGGCAGCTAAAGTGGGAGAAGGAATAGGAGTCAAGAGTCTATTTGCCTATTTGTTCGGCGGCTACTTTCCACTCGTTTTTATCCAGGGTCAGCACCTCCGTAAAACGGAACGTTGTTGTATCGGGCTTAGGGCGAGAAGCTGTTCCCTGGGCCATAATTATGGTTTCGGAGAGGGCCGAGGTTGTATCGAAATGTATGGTTTGGGCATCAGTTCCAGTGCGCGAAACGAGTGTCAGGCGGGTAAGCGAGTCGATGGCTGCTGAAGAAAGACGTTCGGGGCGGGGAGGTCTTTTGGGGCCAAACGCTTGTTTGCCAGCATTGGCAAGATCTTTAAAAACGGGCCAGTCGAGGGCAATGCCAACTACAAACAGCAGAACAATTGAACTAGGAATGATCAATTCGCGCCGAATTCCTCCGTTTTTTCGATCTGTCGAATATCCTTTGATCGACGACCAGTTGTTGATAATGTGAAAGACGGCCGCACCAAAAAACAGGACTCCAAACCACGCATGAGTGTGGTCGATGGTGTGATTACCCTGCCCTAAATAAATTAATAAACCCGTTACGGAGAGAACTGCAAATACTGCCGCTACCGACAGACTGACCAGATTTTTAGATTTCATACATGGTTTACGATAAGTGAGCCCCAAAGTACTATTAAATAGATTATTATCACTTCGAGTACTGGGTTTAGGCGAAAATACTCCGAAGTAAAGGCAACTTTTGGCGAGCTTTTCTAAATACAAAGTTGGCGGATAGAGTAGGTACTGATGTGGTTCTTTTTTACCTTTCTTGGGTAAAAATCGAACATAAGAACTCCCTGAACTGGTGAAGCGAATTACACAGTTTGATGGCCTTTATGGCGACTCTCTGGCTCGGCCAGATGGTGAATACCTTTTTTCGGAGCTTTTGGAAACCCGCAGTCGAACATTTGACTGGGTGGTTCACCCGCATATTCACCCGCACCTTTTTCAGGTATTTTACATCGAAACGGGCGAGGTGGCGTTTCAGGGGCCGCCGGTGCAGACTCAGCAGTTGCAGGGTCCTTGTGTGTTGCTGATTCCGCCAGCGGCTCTGCACGGATTTACGTACAGCACCGACGTCACCGGCCGGATTCTGACTTTATCTGATTCGCTGGTAGAAGCCTTGTTTGCGCCCAGTTCTGGCTTGGCTTCGCTGCTACACCAAGTGTGGTATGTGACAACTTTCGAGCCGCCTTATTCTGCCGCTTTCGTGTTGGATCTGGTGGAGCAGATCGACGCGGAACTGTTTGCTGATATGCCTGAGAAACGGACCATGCTCCAGGCCTATCTCCACCAGCTATTTATTGTACTGCACCGCTTAATTAACCAGAACAACGATGATCAGGCTGCCCCCCATACACAAGCCATTGTTCATTTTCGGCAGTTTCAACGTCAACTTCGGCAGGCCACCGCAGCTTCAACCGTTGCCGAAATTGCCAGTGAATTAGCCATAACGCCTGTTCATCTAAACCGCGTTTGTCGGCTTGTTGCCAATAAATCGGCCTCGCAGCTGATGCAGGAACATATTACTAACGAAGCTCGTAAATACCTGACGTATACTTCGTATTCGGTTTCTGAGATTGCCTACCTGCTCGATTTTGAGTATCCCAACTACTTCGCCAAGTTTTTTAGGAAGCACACTGGCGTATCGCCAACTGCTTTCCGGGAGCAGCATGCGGGAGGGGGTTAGAGAGCTAGCTCAATTTGTCCAGCGCAGCCCTGCCTGCCAACCTAGCCAGCTGGTCCAGCCGTTGTTACTGTAAGCTAACGCACTGACCAACTGGGGATTCTGAATACGTAGACGTGTGTTGGCCAAGGGGTTATTGTCAGGATTGTTGAGTGTCGTTTGGGTATTGTAAAAAGCCAGCGATGGCCCAACTGCCACCGCTAACCGTCCGAATCGTTTCTCTATTGTTGGAGTTCCCCGTAGCATCAGCGCGGGCGACCCATCACCAAAAATAGCCTGTGCCGGGCTGTTCCAGACCACATGGCCGCTGCCTTCAACGGTTATCATCCATGTTCGACCCAGTTTAACACCGCTACCGACTCCATAGCCCGCTTGCCAGGTTCGGTTACCAATGGCGTCGGTAGGGTTCATGCCAATAGTCAGCAGATTATAAAACCACTTTACGCCCGTACGAAAAGTGAGGTTTACCGGAAATGTTTCGTTGGCTGCGACTTCAAACCGACGATACCCGTTTTGACGAACAAAGCTCAAGAGTCCAATAGGTACTGAATTAGAAGAATCGGCAATGTTAATAGGGGCAATCTGTAAGGCGTTTCTGACGGTTCGGGCATGGTTAACGAATCCGGCAACCTGTAGCCCATACTGAAGGTTGCGCGTTCGATTCGAGAACCCGGCTAACTGAATAACTCGGTTCGCATCACGATGGGTTTTGTTGGAAAATCCTGCTACCTGAAGTGCGTTTGTACTACGGCCATTGACCGTATTGAAAAAACCAGAGGCCTGAATTCCTGAAAAATCTTGCCCACTCGTGTTGCCAAAGCCCGCAAACTGCCCGCCATGTACGTCACCTTTGGCTCGGTTGATGAACCCCGCTGCCTGGAAACCGTATACATGACGACCCACGAAATTACCGAAACCCGCAAACTGACCGCCCCGCACATCAGCTTGGATAAAATTGATGAAGCCACCTAGCTCAAGACCTGTTACCCCAAGGGCAGTACCCATGAATATGTTGATAGAGAAATGGTTGATAACGTGACTGCTCAGCAAGTGGTTGGTGCCAATGTAAGGGAGTACTGACAGTTGAAAAGGCCGGTAAAGGGTATCGGCAGCGAGATTTTGGCGGTGAATCAGTTGCCGGGCTACCTCGTAGGCTTGCCCCAGCGCGTTTCGGGTTTGCTCCCATCCAGTTAACCGTTGGGGAGAGCTTGCAGAGTCGGTTGGCGTGGGGAGGCTATCTGTTAGGTTCGGTGGGAGGGAGGCCAACGAATCGGGGCGGGGAGTGCTGCGCTCAATTGTGTTTGGCCGAATAGTGTCAACCTGGGCTACGATCGGTGGCGTTGCCGGTTGTCGGGGAATCGTGTCGGGAGGTGTTGTAGCAATAGTGACTGGTGGTGAAGCGGTTACGGTGGTTGTAGTTAGAGGGGGTGAATTTGGTAGCGCTCGTAATCGTACATCAACCGTGCGCGACTGACGGCTGCTGATCGTTACCGATTCGCCCATATACAACCGCTTTCGAACTTCCACCCGGGCGTTGGTGGGTAGGTCGCGGGCGAGTTTCAATCGATAATAGCCGTATGGATTACTGACCGTAGAAGCCAGCGAGGTTCGCTCGTAAATACTGGCCGAGGCAATTTTCTGACCCGTTTGCCCATCGGTAATGTAGCCATCCAGAAAGAAATGTGTTGGTTCCCGGCGTGACTCGCCCTCTCCCAGTAACAAGACATGATTGCCGCGAACTTTCCATGTTACTGCCTGACCAGTGAATAATTGGGTCAATACTAACCTGACGGGTTGCCGTCCGGTACGGAGGGTCACTAATCGGGTGTCGTTAACTACGGCGGGGTTATACGAAAACGCAAAATCAGCCTGCTGCGATACTTGCCGCAGCACCTCGCTCACTCGCTCATTCCGAACGTCCACCGATACGATCCGATCTAATGGTGAAACTGATTGGGCGTTGACAGTGAACAGTGAGCAACGAACAGCCAACAATAGGAGGTGGACATAATGCAAAGTTTCTAACCTTTTCACAATCAAAATTGAACGTTTACAACGCCCCTTTTTTATACTCACTATTTATTGATCCCTGCCTGCTGCTACTAATTGCATCCTTCGCCGGTCAGGATAAACCCTTTTTCGGTACGTTTTACGCTTAGCTGTAAGGTTTCGGCGACCACACCGAGTACTGTTTCAACGGATTCATTGTCGAAGCGAGCGGTGAGACGGCACCCTTGTAAACGCGAGGCCGACAGACCTATCTCGGTTTGGTAATAATCGCTCAGGGTATTCACCACGCTGGCTAGGGATTGATTCGTGAACTCCAGCTTTTTGGTGCTGTAAGCCAATGCGTTGACATCGAACTTAGGTAGCCGACGCAGGGTGTCACTAGTTTCATCAACGGTGGCTTGTTGGCCTGGCACCAGCGCTATTTCCTGCTGCTTTTTTCGGACAACAACCCGACCGGTTTTCACCGATACCCGCACATTCCGGTCATAAGCCCGCACCCCAAACGAGGTGCCAACCACCCGCACGTCAGTATCCTGAGCATGAATAATGAAAGGCTGATTTTTATTAGGAGTTATATCAAAAAAGGCTTCGCCAGTCAGTGTCACTTCCCGCGTTTTCCCGGCAAACTCACCCGGATAGCGGATGGAGCTTTTCCGGTTTAGCAGCACTGTAGAGCCATCGGGCAGGGTTACACGCTGAGTAGTCGAGGTGGTTGACTGTGTCAGTAGAGTAGCTGTTTGATCAATAGAATCGGGGGTTTGGAATGAACGGTAGGTTAATACAGTCAGAGCACCAATAAGCAATACCGCAGCGGCTATTCGTGCCCAGCTGATCCAATTTGAAAGGGATTTTCTTGAGCCAGGCAACTGGTTGATTTGTCCGCCAACCTGTTCATCGGCACTAGTCGCCTGTACGGGTTGGCTGGGTTGGCGCATTTGCCCATGAACACGTTGCCAGGCGGCTTCTGTATCGAATGCTTCTCCACTGGCTAACCCGGCCGAACGCGACCCGGCTGCCCGCCAAATTCGCTCGAAGCGCGCCAGCTCAGCAGGATGATCGGGGCTTTCGGCCAACCACCGGCGCACTGCTGCCAGCTCATCGGCGGTGGCTTCTCCGGTTATGTATTTGCCGAGCAATTCGTCAGACATTGTCTTGTTATTATAACACCTGCACGGTTTCGAAGACCTTGCAGGTTTGGTAAACGATTAACCATAACCCCAGAAAATCAGCTAGTTCTAGGCGTAAAATTCGCAGGGCCTTTCCAATCTGGTTTTCTACTGTTTTGGCCGAAATACCCAACCGCTCAGCAATTTCGCCGTACCGCAACTCCTCAAAACGGCTTAGGTAAAATACCCGTCGGCACTGTTCGGGGAGTTGTTTCATGGCTTCATCGATACGCTCGCCCAACTCCTGCCCAGCCAGTGCATCCATTGGCGAGAGCGTAGGTGCTTCACCCACGTAGGTAACGTGTTGCCGGTGTTCATCGCGAATAGACAGGTGTTTGATCCGGTTCAGGCAGCGGTTGTGTACCGACCGATACAGATAGGCTTTCAGGGAGGTACTGATCAGAATTGTTTCACGCCGTTCCCAGAAAGCCAGAAACAGTGCCTGCACCTCTTCTTCGGCATCGTCGCGATCGCGCAGAATGTTACAGGCATACTGACACAGGGCACCGTAATGTTCGCGGAATACGGCCTCGAACACTCGCTCATTGCCCTCCCGAATGGCGTCGAGAGTTTGCTGATCTGTCAACTGCACCGATTGTAGAATAGTCCCCTGCAAAGCTACACCGTTTCCGGTTTTCGTGGTTTCGCTTTTAAGACCACTGAGCAAGCGGTTACCCCTACGCTGAGAGAAAAAAGATAGGAGATTTATGAAAAGGCAATGATGTCTGCCTGCTTATAACGTTAGGCAAACACAGACGACAGCCAGCCAACGAGCAGCGCCAGTCCGAAAATGATTAGGAAACCAATAATAAACGTGCGGGCTACACTGCCCTGCGGACGAGGTGACGACATAAGACTCCTAATCAATGATTTTGTGTTTTCAAATAAGACTCGGCAATGATCTCCAACTGCTCTGGTGTAAAATCGGGGCGGTACATTCGTTTGAAAACCCCTACTTTCAACTCCGCTGCCGACCACTCCGGGTGTTGCTGCCGGAGAGCCGTCTCGACCATTTTACGGCCAGTTTTCATCATCTCAAAGCCAATTTTGAAGCGCTCAGCATCTGGTTTCTTATTGAAAAAGTCAAGATAAAGCTGCCATACGTGTTCGGGAGTGTCGTTCATAATCAGAGTAAATCGAATGTTTTTAAATTCAGCTTTTTGATCCAGTTTTCAATGTACAAACGGTCTATATCTGAATTGTCACGAAGAAGAACCTGAATATCTGTTAACTGTTGAGCGGGTTGAACCTCTTGAATCCATATTAATTTCGCTAGTATCAAATCTTCAACTGTTACAACCCAGCCTTCTAGTTCATCCACAACTTTTCGTCGTTGTCTCCTTGCAAACTCTATTTCTCTAAACGGGTCGCTCTTTTTTACAACAAAGTCAATCTTGAGACCACTTTCCCAGTCAATCACATTGAACATTCCTTTCCGGCGTACTTCAGCAGCAGCACTTTCGCGATGAAAATAATTGGCCCGGTTAGCGAAAATTTCGCTGAAGGTTGCAAAGTTCTCTTCTCGTAACTCAATCACAATGTCTGCATCGCGGGTGAAACGCGGTACCGTGTAGATATTCATGGCTACGCTTCCCGACAACATATAGTCGATTCCCCGTGCTTCCAGTTCCCGGAAAACGTAGTCAAGTAGTTCTTCCATACAAGGCTTATAACGGGATATTTCCGTGTTTTTTCTTGGGTAAGGTGGCCACTTTGTTTTCGAGCATTTTGAAGGCCCGAATCAATTTATGGCGGGTTTCGTGGGGGTAAATCACCTCGTCGATGTAGCCCCGGTGAGCAGCACGGTAGGGGTTGGCAAACTTATCGGTGTACTCCATTACTTTCTCCTGCAACTTGGCTTGCGGATCTTCTGCTTCGGCGATTTCACGTTTGAAAATAATTTCAGCGGCTCCACTCGCACCCATCACAGCAATCTCGGCCGTAGGCCAGGCATAGTTAAGGTCGGCTCCAATGTGCTTGGAATTCATCACATCATAGGCACCACCGTAGGCTTTGCGGGTAATAACCGTAACACGGGGTACTGTGGCTTCGCAGAACGCATATAGTAATTTGGCTCCGTTGGTAATAATGGCGTTCCACTCCTGATCGGTACCGGGTAAAAAGCCGGGAACATCTTCTAAGACCAGCAGCGGAATATTAAACGAGTCGCAGAATCGAACAAACCGGGCGGCTTTGGTGCTGGCGTTAATGTCGAGAACACCCGCCAGAACCGCTGGTTGGTTGCCAACCACGCCGATGCTGCGGCCACCTATCCGGGCGAAACCTACCACAATATTCTCGGCGAAGTTTTTGTGCACTTCCATAAAACTCCCGGCGTCCACCAACTCCTCAATTACCTCCCGCATATCGTAGGGCTGGTTAGGATTGTCGGGAATGATCGAATCCAGGGTTGGCCGCATCTCATCAGATGCCTCATACGGCGCCATAAACGGGTCGTCTTCACAGTTCTGAGGCATGTAGCTCAGCAACTGTTTGATGTTCTGGATACAGGCCAACTCGTTAGCGCAGGCAAAGTGTGTTACACCCGACTTGGTACTGTGCGTACTGGCTCCGCCCAGTTCCTCCGACGTTACCGACTCATGCGTTACAGTTTTTACTACGTTGGGGCCCGTCACAAACATATAGCTTGTGTTTTCGACCATCAGAATAAAATCAGTGATAGCAGGCGAATACACCGCTCCACCCGCGCAGGGCCCCATAATAGCCGAAATCTGCGGCACCACGCCCGAGGCCCGCGTGTTGCGGTAAAAAATATCGGCATACCCCGCCAGCGACAAGACCCCCTCCTGAATCCGGGCACCACCCGAATCGTTCAGACCAATAATGGGCGCGCCGTTTTGCATGGCGAGGTCCATGAGCTTGCAGATTTTCTCGGCGTGAGTCTCCGACAAAGCCCCACCAAAAACGGTGAAATCCTGCGCGTATACATACACCAACCGGCCATCAACAGTACCGTAACCCGTTACAACCCCATCGCCGAGATAGTATTCTTTGTCCATACCAAAGTCTTTGGTACGGTGCATCACGAATTTGCCCATCTCCTCAAACGAGCCCTCGTCTACCAATAAGGCGATGCGTTCGCGGGCGGTCAGTTTGCCTTTTTTATGTTGGGCGTCGATGCGTTTTTGCCCACCACCCAGCAGGGCTTCGGCATTCTTACGATCAAGGGTTTCTGTTTTAGTTGGTTTACTGATGGTATCCATGCGGAGCTGTTTGTTATAACCTCACCCCCAGCCCCTCTCCTTGTGAAGGAGAGGGGAGCCTTACCAGCCAAACATTGATTGTTCAGGACGACTTAATGAACACCAGTTGGACTTTGATACCGCCCTCGCCTTGCGAAGGCGAGGGCGGTCCGACGGGTCGGCCAGGGGTGAGGTACAAAGATAAATTTTCTGCCCCGATTCCAACCCTTCAACCTTATTTTGTATCCTCGTACTGAACAATCCTTACCAACTCTATGCCTTCTCTACAAATTAACCTCCCTGGCCTGCTATTGGTAGGGTTGCTGTTGCTGGATGGCTGTAATAACAACCGCGTCAGCCCGACCGATACAGCACCCGACACCCGCGATGTGTACCGGCCTATTTATAGTTCGTATGAGGTAGCCCGTAACATCCAGACCCTTGCACCACGGGCCATTCGTCAGGCGGGCAAAATCTACATTAAAGACGGCTTTCTGTTTGTGAATGAAGTGGGCTACGGCATTCATATTGTGGATAATCGGAACCCCGAAAAACCGGTAAAACTATCGTTTGTGAGTATTCCCGGCTCGCGTGAACTAGCCATTAAAGACAGCATACTCTATGCTGATAATGTGGTTGATCTAGTGGCGCTCAACGTGGCTGACCCGACCAATGTGCGCCTGGTAAAACGCATTGAAAACGCCTACCCAAAAACAGCTTATCCACCCATGCAAAACGTTCGGTTTGAGTGTCCCGATTCAGACAAGGGGCTCGTTGTGGGCTGGCAAAAGAGTGATAATAAAGACGTAAAATGCTGGCGATAAACTCCATGAAAAACTTATCTATCTGCCTTATAATCCTGCTAACTGCGGTCTATGGCTGTTCAGAACTTGGTGTCAGCAAAAGCGATAGTGCGGTATCGGCAGGCGCTGGTACGGGCGGCTCTATGGCCCGATTTACCGTAGCCGGTAATACACTGTATTTGGTAAGCAGCACCACGTTACGAGCTTACGATGTGAGCAACAGCAAAAACCCAACACCCGGTAAAGAAACTAAACTTGGTTTCGGAGTGGAAACCATTTTCCCATACCGGGGCAACCTGTTTATCGGCACTCAAACTGGCTTAATTATCTACGATGCCACCCGTGAGGGCGACCCCCGTTTCCTGTCCAGGTATAACCACGTGATGAGCTGCGACCCGGTGGTGGTGCAGGGTGATCTGGCCTACGTTACGCTCCGCAGCGGAACGGCCTGCCGAAACATCACCAATACCAACGTGCTCGACATTATCGACGTGAGCAACCTCGCAGCACCCCGTATTCTGAAATCGGTGCCCATGCTTAATCCGCACGGTTTAGGTGTTGACGGGAACGTGTTATTCGTGTGTGAAGGCGATTCCGGCCTGAAAATGTTCGATCTCAACAACCCGACCGACCCAAAACTGCTCCAACACATTACCGATGTGCGCTCGTACGATGTTATTCCAAGCCGTGATGTGCTGATTGTGACCGGCAAAGACGGAATCTATCAGTATAGCTACGCCGACCGTAAGGAACTCAAACTCCTTAGCAAACTGCCCATCGACCCTATTCTATGAGCCATATTGTCAAGGGTTTAATTGGCATTGCCTGGTTATGTATAGCTCAACAAAGCGCGGCTCAGATGCCGACCAATTTCTCGTTTGAAACCGCTGATACGCTGAAAGTTGAGGGTACGAAACAGGGCGCTCATTGGGTGGTTAAGTTCAGTCCGCTTTCAGCTATTGATATTGAAAGTATATATCGAGTTGATGTGGAGCGATTGTTGGGCGGGAGGTTTAGCATGCAGGGCGGGTTGGCCTACGGTAATCGGGCTATCCAGCTCTGGCCAAACAACAACAGCAGTGCGCCGGACCGCGAAATCTGGCGGGCGCAGCTCGAAGGCCGGATGTATCTTAACCGTACCCGCCCGGCAAATCGGTTGCGGCCTTATCCGCTCACCATCAGTAAGCCTCTAGGCTCGTATGTGGCCATTGAAACGTTTTACAAACAGGCAAACGCCCATTTCGACGGAGTTCTGGAACGGGGTTGTGACAATGGAAACTGCCAGTTTTTTGAGAGTTACTCGGCCCGGGCGTTGCGTTATGTGATCGGTGGGCATTTGAAACTTGGCCGTCAGTCGGCCATTCGATTATCCGAAACGAACAACCGGCTGCTGATCGACTATTACTTTGGCCTCGGTTTGCGGGCTCGCTGGTTTGAGCAACGGGGTGTTCCTGAGTATGAAGATGCCCGTCCGGCAACATTCACCCGGAATTGGGACCGAACATCTGATTTTTCATTACAGGCCGGGCGCTATCCAAGCCTGGCATTTGGCGTTCAGATTGGGTATGCGTTTTAATGAGTTTATGTGCTATGAAAAACTTTCTTCTCCCGTTAATGATGTTACCTGCTTTAGCCTTTGGGCAGGATTCAATTAGCTATGTTCCTCTGGAATCGACACCAAAACCGGTGGTCGCAACTCAGAGTCCGGTTTTTAAACTAGCTCCGTTGAGTTTGGTTGACATCGACCCAACAGTGCAGGCAGCGGTCGAGATACCCTTGCGTCCCAAATGGTCTATTCAGCAGGAGATAGGCTACGGCTGGCAATCGCTTGACCCGCTTCGTCGTAAAGATTGGGATTGGTTCTATTTAGCAGTTCCCAAATCGACGTTTCGTTCACGAACCGAAATTCGTTATTATTTCAGTCCTGGTTTTCTTCGGAAGTATAAAGCGGAAGCGGGTTTGTCTGGACCTTATGCTGCCGGTGAACTATTATTTAAGCAACTTGAACATAAAAGACCCGGCTTCACTACGCAAACTATACCTTCAACTGGCTCATTTTCACCCCAAACTCAATTTATCCCAGGTATAACGCGCGTTACGAGAAATGTATATGGACTTCATGCCAAACTTGGCTACCAGGCAAACTTGGGCAAACCGGGCAAAAAACCACAGTTTATCGTTGATGTCTATGTAGGGCTTGGTTTCCGCATTATTAGTGTCCGACAAACAAGTGGCCCCGGACTTCGTGCGATTGATAAAGAAGACTTGAGTGAAACCCGTTACGAACCTTTTAAAGGCACGCTTCTCAAACCCAGTTTGGCCGGAGGAGTCAAGATTGGTTACATGATCAATTCGGGGAAGACAGTCAGGAAAAAATAAAAATACTCATTCATCTGAGTTTCAACGCGCCAATAATGAATAAGTAATTAAATTTATAGACTAAGTATTTTATGTGATACTATGTTTGTCGAACGGGCGTTCTACACATGAAAATAAATTCAATTGTTTTATGAAAAGAACCGTTTTGGCCTACGTAGCCTCCCTCATGTGTTTTGCGGTCGCGTGTCAGTCCGATCAGGAAAAAAACATTGAACAACAACCCGTGCCTGTTGCTTCGTCCATCTCGAAAGTTGGCAATGATGCTCCAGTAACCAGCGGGTCAACCGAAACTGGTAGTGCGCGTGTGGCAGCTGCCACAACCCAGCAACAGCAGGAGATTCTGACGTATTTGAATCAGGCCCGTGCCAAGTCGTGTTTGTGTGGATCAACTACGTATCCGGCCACTACGCCCCTGCAACTCAACGCCAAACTCAATCTGGCGTCCGATAAGCACGCAGTTGACATGGCTACGTACAACTATTTCAGCCATACGGGCCGCGATGGGTCGCAGCCTTGGGATCGCATGACCCGCGAAGGGTATATCTGGCGTGCTGCGGGCGAAAACATTGCGGCTGGCTACGCCACTACCCGCGCTGTGGTTGATGGATGGCTCAAATCGCCTGGCCACTGCGCCAACATTATGAGCCCAAATTTCAAGGAAGTTGGTGTGGGTTACGGATATGGTGCCAGTACACCTTACAAGCACTACTGGGTCACTGATTTCGGTACGCAACGGTAGGACTGAATTGTATATAATCGGTTAAGTAAAAGGGGGCTGACGCGCAAATTCCATGCGTCAGCCCCCTTTTTTATGTCAAATACTATTTACTGATACTGCACGTACAAGACTTTTGGCGTGAGGGCCAACACCTCGTCCGGCGTCATCAGGTGAGGGGCTTTATGTTTCGAGCGCATGTCCACTTTTTTCAGATCGTTCTTATAGAATAATTTGAAACCAGTGTACTGCACAGGTTCTTTCACGATGTAATCGCGATACGAGTCAGTTTTGAGTGATGGAGGTCCCCAGCCGTCCATGTGCATCACAATCTGCACATTCGGATTCAGTTTAATGTTCTTGTAGTTCTTAATCATACCCTGAGTGAAGCGGTGAACCACCAGAATTTTGGGGGGCAGGTCGTTTTTCTTCACTATATCGCTCAGAAACTCCACAGCTTTGTTCACGTCAGCAGCATCGTAGCTACCAATCTTAGTTCCGGGTTTTGCTCCCGTTACCATCGAAAATTCTGGGTCGATACCGAGGTGTACGTAGGGTAGTTCCAGGTATTTACGCATGTATTCCAGTTCAGGGCCAAGCGGAGCCAATCCACGTTGAATATCCAGAAAACAGATGGCATCATGTTCGCCTGCCCACCGGATCACCTTCCGAATAGTCTTATCGCTCATCCGCATCCGATAATATCCATCTTTGCCGGGAGCGCCCTGTGCTGAGGTGGCCACCAGGTGTAGAGCCACCTGCGTAGGCAACGAATCTGCTTTTGCCCACTCCTTCGCCTGATTGTCTAATCGCTGTAGCATCTCCTCTTTCGGATACTCACCCAGTGCACCCATTTTTTTTGAGTGTGGATTACCGTAATAAGCTATAATTCGCTTACTGGGTAAGATAGCTCCGGTGATTTTGGGCCCAATCAGACCCAGTGAGTCAATGGGAGAAAGTGGTTCGCCGGTGCTAGCCTGAGCCGTGTCGGCAGCAGCCGAAACAGAGGCAGTGGTAGTAGAAACCGGCTTTTGAGCAGAATCCGGGCTGGCGATGTTGGCCTCGGTCGGTTTGGAACTTGATTGGCATCCGGCTAAAAATAGGGTAGTGAGCAGGGATGCAGCGATAGAATACTTCAACATAATGCCGAAAAATACGAACCGCCCGCAATTATTTCTAATTAGCAGGTGGATTAAATTGGCTGGACTCAAAAATCGACTTCACCCAAACCTTCCCGAATCAATTCAACCTCGCTTCCTACGGCCCGCACAACGGTCGATGGAACATTGCCCCCATACCCCCCATCGATGACAATATCGACCAGGTGTTGAAAGCGTTCAAAGATGATTTCAGGGTCGGTAGGGTATTCTATAATCTCGTCGTCGTCACGGATAGTGGTAGTAATAATTGGGTTTCCAAGCTCCTGCACCAACCGGCGCGGAATCGCATGATTAGGAACACGTATACCCACTGTTTTTTTGTTGGTATTGAGCAGCTTGGGAACGTGGTTATTAGCGTCTAATATGAACGTATAGGGGCCAGGTAACACCCGTTTCATAATCTTGAACGTCGCATTATCAACCCGGGCATAGTCGGAAATATGACTGAGGTCGTAGCAGATAAACGAAAAGTCGTTTTTCTGGGGTTTAATCCCCTTAATTCGCGCCACCCGCTCCACGGCGCGTGCATTGTGAATATCGCACCCCATGCCATAAATGGTATCGGTAGGGTAGATCACTACGGCTCCGTCGCGCAGTGCCGATACAACATGAAGAATCTTGCGTTCTTCGGGACTTTCGGGGTGAATGTGAATGAATTCAGCAGGCATACATACCTCAACCCTCGATTGGGTTCCACTGTTTATGGTTTAGTTTGATATAGCGTTGATAAAGTGCGTTGACTGGTAAGTGTAGCCGGTTGAGTAAAAGAATACCTGTAGTCAATAATCCGGGGCTTTCTATATGGCTCAGAAGTTCGCCAAACTTTTGAGTGAGTTCAAATTGTTCGGCGTAAAACGATTTTCGGATAAACTGCCGCACTCGTCCAGCTAACGCACGGTACTCCTCGGGAGTCTGACAGCGATCGAACGCTTTGTAGCATACGTTGAGGGTTGACGTTAGCAGACGATTATTGGGGTCAAGTATCTGCATCGACAGCGAATGGGGTAACCGGCGTTTTTGGGTCAGCACCTCGTCCAGATATGCATAGGCATAATGCCGGGCCGAGCGAACCCAAAAATCAAAGTCTTCGAAAGCAAGCGATTCGTCATAGCCGCCCAGTTCATCGAGTACCGACCGACGCATCATCATGGTGGGCGTACAAATATAGTATTTCTCCAAAATGTTCTGGAACACATTACCCGACGGAACGGAGTCCACTGCCTGATGCTGCTCGTTCACCGGATAATGGTGTGCCAGAAACCGACCACGACTATCTATGTACGCTGCATTGCTGAATACGACGGCATAATCGGGGGAAAGCTGTTCAAAACATCGAACCTGATTGGCAAGGCATTCGGGCAATAAGACATCGTCGGCAGATAGGTCAATTACATACTGACCTTTGGCTTGTTTGAGGCCCTGATTGAAGGCGCGGCACAAGCCAACATTTTGGGAATTCTGAATAAATATAACGGACGGATGCGCCTGCACGAAGGCTTTAATTCGGTCGGCGCTTCGGTCAGAACTGGCATTATCTATGACAATCAACTGCACATTTGGATATGCCTGACTGACCACTGAATTCAGGGCAATATCGATAAACGATTCGTGATTGAAACACGTACAAATGACCGTCACCCAGGGCTTCATCTGGTTAAGATAAGGCCCCATCGGTAGGGTCGATGTCTGATTTGTGACAGAAAGCATAGTAAATAGGGAGGCAAACTATAGATCTATGCAAAGATGATTACTGGTGAATTGACGAAAAGAGGACAGTTAAACGGGGACAAAACTATAGGCTTAATAGAAAAAGGGCCGAAATTTCTTAGGAAACGGAGCGAAAATTTATTTTTCTCAAAATCGAAAATTTCTGGCACGATTTTTACAGGTATATGGTAAGATTGCTTCTTGAATCTGACTAACCGTCACTCAGGAAAATCAATCAATCACATTTTATGGGTTAGGGTTTGCAAACGCCATTCTACACGATTAGAATGGCGTTTGTCGTTTTTAAGCGAGTTATGGCGGTTTTTCGGAAAACTGCCAGTGCCATTCTACTTAGCTATTTTCGATGCCTCCCGCGGATTTTTCTCGCCTTCGAGATTATATAAAGAAACGTTCATTTCAAAGCCCAGTACCACTAAAAGGGCTATCAAATTGATCCAAACCATTAGCGCAATCAGCGTGCCAATTGATCCATACACCTTATTGTAAGATCCAAAATTAGATAGATAATAAGAAAATATGAGCGTTGTTAAAACAATTAATACAGAGGCCGTAATAGAGCCGGGTGTTACAAAAGCCCATTTCATGTTTACATCTGTGCCATATTTATAGATAACCGAAACGACGCCAACGAACACCGCAAAAACTAATAAATACCTGGCAATATTCAGTAAGTAAGTAAAAACAACATTATTAAATACACCAAAGTGGAGTAAATAATCCGTCACAATACCCCCCACTAAGAGCACAATAATGGCTAAGATAATGGCTAGGCCAAATGAAAATGTTAACCCAAGAGCCACTAATCTAATCTTGAAAAATCCCCTTTTGTCGGGCATTTCATTGGATGAATTAAAGGCGTTCATTAGGGCCACCATGCCGTTCGTTGCGGCATATATAGTCGCTAAAAAACCAAACGATAAAACACCACTTCGCTGGCGACCAATAATGTCCCGGATAGTGGTATCAACGGTGTCATACGTACCCGCCGGAATGGTCTTCCGAAGCAGCAGCATCAACTCCGCTTCCAGGTTGTTGATGGGAATAAACGGGATCAGGGTAAACAGAAAGATGACTGCCGGAAAAACCGCCAGGATCAGGTTGAACGATACCGCAGCAGCTCGTTCGCTGAGGTCGTTGCCCGACACCTTATGAATCATCTTTTGAATAAACTCATACCAGGTAGTCACCTTGGAATCGAAGGGGCGATGATTGTGCATCCAAACCTGCACCCTCGAAAGAGCCGGCAAACTCATTAGCTTTTCAAACATAAGTAGGGAGGTTGGAGGCTTATCTACCCAAAATCAAACTGTACCGGTAAAAAAAGGTTTGAGCGCCTGAAGCAGGGGGTCCGGGGCTGCACAAAGCCGACCGTTATCGCGTCGTTGGAAAACCAACGTTGTTTCGCCGGTATTCAACAACACGCCTGCTTCGTTACGGATGGCCGACTGGAAAATGATTCGGGCCTTGGGCAGAGTGGGAATCGTGATGGTGATGTTGAGCAGATCGTCGTAGCGGGCGGGTTGCAGGTAACGCGAGTGATTTTCGTAAACCGGCATCATCACACCCGACGCTTCCATTTCTTTGTAATGAAAGCCAATGCTTCGCAGGGCTTCAACACGCCCAATTTCGTAAAACCGGGCGTAGTTTCCGTAATACACATAACCCATCTGATCGGTGTCGGCGTAGCGCACGCGAATATCAGGAACGAGAAAAGAGAACATAATAGTAGAGTTGGCAGTGGCAGTAAGCAGTGAGCAGTGAGCAGTGAGCAGTGGAAGTAGGCAGTGAGCATGATTTACTGCTTGTTGTTCACTGCTCGTTGTTTACTGCCAACTGCTACTTCATAATCTTTCGCTCGGTCAGAGCGCGCTGATACAGGCGGGCATTGGCGAGGTGTTCGGTAAGGGTTTTGGAGAACGTATGATAACCGTTGAAGCGAGCATCAACCACAAAGAACAGGTAATCGTGTTTCTCGGCGTTCAATACGGCGTCGATGGCTGAGATTGAAGGCAGGTTGATGGGGCCGGGTGGTAATCCCTGATACCGATACGTATTGTAGGGTGAATCCACTGCGAGCTGCCGGGTGAGGAGCCGCCGGATACCGAAATCGCGAAGGGCGAAAATAACCGTTGGGTCAGCTTCTAGTTTGATACCGCGTTCCAGCCGGTTTATATAAACGCCCGCCACACGGGGTTGCTCGTCGGTTTTGTTGGTTTCTCCCTGCACAATCGATGCCAATGTCTGCACCTGCGATTGGGTCATGTTCAGAGCTTTGGCTTTCTGCTGGCGCTCAGGCGTCCAGAATTTCTTGTACTCCACGGCCATCCGGTCGAGCAGGGCTTTGGGCTTTATCGTCCAGAACATCTCGTAGCTGTTCGGAATAAACAAGCAAACGATGGTGGTTGTGTCGAAACCGTATTCCTTACAAACGGCTGGGTTGTCGAGGTATTTTCCTAACGAGTCGGGGCCAAACGCAAACCGGGCACCGAGCCGCTGGGCAAGGTCTTGCCGAAGCCGAATATTATTGAACGTAACCGTGAGCGGGTCCTGGCTACCGCTTCGAAGTTTTTTGATGGCTTCGTAGTTGCCCAGATCTGGCTTGAGTTCGTAACGACCCATTTTCACGTTCTCATTGTATTTCATGAGTTTCGACAAAAACCGGAACGACTGCTCATCATTGAGCATATTATTTTTCTTCAAAGAGTCGAGCACATTATCGAACGTAGCGCCCTTGGGGACCAATAGCGCGAAGGTTTTTTCACCTTCGAGGTTGATGTTGGGGGTGCGAAAAACCTGCCAGAAATAGAAGGAGAAGGTGGTAGTGATAACCGACACGGCGATAAACAGGCCGATTTTAACGTTTTGCGACATTTGGTAAGATACGTAGCGGTGAAAAGAGGCCACCAAACAACTGGTTGGCGATACCGGGGTAAATCGAACCGCAAAAATAAGGATAACACCGGGCAAACCGAAGTATAGACCTGTTTTACGGAATACTATATCCCTAAATGATTAATACCTTTCTAATGCTATGATAGTATAGCTATCATAGATTTGTATTTTACAATCAATAAATTTTGTAAAGCAATCATTTGAATAAGTTTTATTAACTTATTAGGCAACCACCAATCATACGTACAAAATGAGCGCAAATCTATCAGCCCAAAGGAGTAAGGGGCCGTTATGGAGCCTAACGTCGTTCTTCCAACGAAAAATATTGCGTACAGATCGTTCCCGGTGGAATTATCAATACGAAAAAGGCCTCTGGAATGGACTCGAAAATTTAGACGAGTTAGCGCGTTTTAGCGTGCTGGCTGGGTATGTTCAATTTCTGAAACCTGATAAACCAGCGATTTTAGAGATTGGCTGTGGCGAAGGCATATTGGCCCATCGAATCGGGACCAATCATTATGACTCTTATCTGGGAACAGATGTGGCTGATGTGGCTATTAAATTGGCGAAGCAGCGCTTTGGTGACGTTCGAACCCACTTCGAGGCAGTCGATATGAACGATTTTCAAACCGACAAAACATTCGACGTTATTATTTTCAACGAGGCCATTTATTATCTCAAGCCAATGGTCGATAAGCTGTTGATGCAGTATGCACCCATGCTTAAACCGGACGGCCTGCTCATTATTTCGATGAACACAGGACCGCATGCCGATAGTGAGCGGAAATGGGCGCAAATCGAACAGGCATTTGTAGTGGTTGATGGTAGTCTGGTTGAAACAGAAAAAAATGGCTGGCGAATCAAGGTGCTCCGGCCGTTAGCGGTACATGAACTGACGGTTTAAACAGATTCTATAGCAAGAAGCCCCGCTCGGACAACCGAGCGGGGCTTCTTGCTATACGAAAAGCCTTCGCTTACAAAGCGGCTTGTAATTTTTGCTCCAAAACTGATTTGGCAACGGCACCAATCACTTTATCAACCATTTGACCGTTTTTGAAAACCATCAGGGTTGGAATACTGCGGATACCGAACTGCATCGGAACCTTAGCGTTCTGATCAACATCCATTTTGGCAATAACAGCTTTGCCATCATATTCTTTGGCGAGTTCTTCAACAACGGGGCCAATCATTTTACAAGGTCCACACCACTCTGCCCAAAAATCTACCAGTACAGGCTTATCTGAGTTAATCAGTTCATTAAAATTTGCGTCAGTTGCTTCAAAGGCCATGACAATTGTGTTTTAGTATTGTTTTCGACTAATTCAACTGCATAAACCCGAACACTGGCATTAAGTTCCAAGGACTTTTGGCTGGGTCAGCGTTGACATCTTTCCGAAGAGAATGGCATCTCTGCCACGTAAGTTTTGTTACTTTGCGATTCATACAACCTGTTAACTACATGCCCATTAGCGGTTTTTTGTTTGATTTAGACGGGGTTATCGTCGATACCGCCGTGTTTCATTACCAGGCTTGGCGACGGATGGCCAACGACTTAGGGTTCGATATTTCGCATGACTTCAACGAGACGCTCAAAGGTGTGAGCCGGATGGACTCTCTGAATCTGATTCTGGCTCACGGAGGAGTTACGCTTACTGAAGAACGTAGATTGGAGTTGGCCACCAAAAAAAATGAGTGGTATCTGGAATTGGTCAGCCATATGACCCCCAACGATATTCTGCCGGGTGTCGAGGGCTTTTTCCAACAGGTGCGTCAACAAGGCATTCGTACCGCACTCGGTTCGGTCAGTAAAAACGCCGGACTGATTCTGGAGCGCATTGGTATGCTGGAGGATTTCGACGCGATCATCGACGGAAATAAAATTACCAATGGCAAGCCCGATCCCGAAGTGTTTTTGAAAGGAGCCGCTGAATTGGGTCTCGAGCCCGCTCAGTGCGTGGTGTTTGAAGATGCGGTTGCCGGTATCGAAGCGGCCAAGCGGGGCGGTATGTTTGCGGTAGGGATCGGATCGCCCGACGTTCTCACTCAGGCCGATTTAGTTATTCCATCGCTTGAACACCTGACCGTTGTCGAACTACTGTCGGCTGTGGAACGGGCGCAGGGAATGGGGTATTAGTCATTTGCTTCGCGTCACTGATCACATTGCAATTAACTACTACAAATGACAATTAATGACGCGAAGCGAATGACTACCAATGACACGAAGCATATGGCAACTAAACTAACAACCTCCACCGAATTGCAACAGCGTTTGATGCAGGTTCTCGATACGGTTGAACGGGAATTTCGCCCCTTAACCGCTGAACAACTACGCACTAAGCCAGTCAACGGCGGCTGGAGCATTGTTGAATGCCTGCAACACCTGAATCTGGCCGAGCGGTTTTATATCCGGCAATTGCAGCATAAGATCGATAAACTGGGACTGGTGCAGCACAGTCCCGACGATCAGGTGATCGAATCGGGTTGGGTGGGGCGGCTATTGATCCGAATTGTCGATCCTAAATCAAAAACAAAATTTCCGGCTCCGGGTATGATACGGCCGCGCCCTGCTACGGAACTCGACCCCGCCGATGTGATGGCGCAGTTTGTAGAACTGCAAACACTGCTCCTTTCCCTGCTCGACAAAGCTGTCTACCTGGACTGGAACCGCGATACAACTTCGACCTTGTTTGGTAGCTGGCTCAAAATTCGTGTGGGCGACATGGTAATCATGCTGGTAGCTCATACCGAGCGGCATATGGCCCAGGCAATGCGGGTGAAAGCCGGGATGACCCCAGCGTTACACAACTAATTAGTATTGATTACAACCTGTGATAAACTGAATGAAACAGTATATAGCTAGTGATCCCTGGAATATTGTCGAAGAGGGATTTCACCGTGAACATAACGAGATTACGGAAAGCCTGATGAGCCTCGGCAATGGCCGAATGGGTGGACGGGGTAATTTCGAAGAGAAATTTTCGGGCAAAACCCTGCCGGGAAACTATGTGGCAGGGGTTTATTATCCCGACAAAACCCGCGTTGGCTGGTGGAAAAACGGCTACCCGGAATACTTCGCCAAGGTACTAAATGCCACCAACTGGATTGGCATCGACATCGATGTTGAATACGAGACGCTCGATCTGAACCAGTGTGAGGTTCGCGATTTTCGGCGGGTGCTCAACATGCAGGAGGGCTACCTCGAACGCTCGTTTGTGGCGAAACTGAAAAGCGGTAAAGAATTGAAGGTTGTGAGCAAGCGGTTTTGCTCCATCGTCGACGATGAGGCTGGCGTTATTCGGTATGCCCTGACTCCCCTCAATTTCGACGCGAAGATTACTATTACGCCCTATCTCGACGGAGCCATCCGCAACAAGGACGCGAACTACGATGAAACATTTTGGGACGAAGTGCGCAAGGAAACCGGCTACGGCGAAGCGTATATTGAACTGAGAACGCGCAAAACGGGCTTTCACGTGGCAACGGGGATGTGCGTGGAGATTGAGCAGGATGGGGTAAAAATTGATTACCAGTCGCAGCCAATCAAGTACGAAAAATACGTGGCCAACCGCATGACGCTCGATTGCCAGCAGGGGCAGGAGACTGCCATTGTCAAGTACGCCGTAAACTTGTCGTCGCTGAATTACGACTCCGACGAGATCATTAAATCGGCGCATCTGTATATTCAGCGGGTGTCGCGGAAGGGCTTCGAGAAAATGCTGTTCGAGCAGAAGCAAGCCTGGGCCGATAAGTGGAAAATGAACGATATTCTGATTGAAGGCGATGATGCCGCGCAACAGGGTATTCGATTCAATATTTTCCAGCTCAATCAGACCTACACCGGCGAAGACGAGCGGCTTAACATTGGCCCCAAAGGCTTTACCGGTGAGAAATACGGCGGAAGCACTTACTGGGATACCGAAGCCTATTGCCTTCCGTTTTATCTGGCTACAGCTGATCAGAAAGTAGCGCGTAACCTGCTGGTTTACCGGTATAAGCAGCTGCAAAAAGCCATTGAGAACGCGCAAAAGCTCGGTTTCAAGGCTGGCGCTGCTCTCTATCCGATGGTGACTATGAACGGCGAGGAATGCCACAACGAGTGGGAAATCACCTTCGAGGAAATCCACCGGAATGGGGCTATTGCCTATGCCATCTACGACTATGTTCGCTACACCGGCGACGAGCAATACCTGGCAGAATATGGTCTGGAGGTGCTGATTGCGATTAGTCGTTTCTGGAGTCAGCGGGTGAACTGGTCGGAAGCTAAAAAGCAGTATGTAATGTTGGGCGTGACGGGGCCAAATGAATACGAAAACAACGTTAACAACAACTGGTACACCAATTACATTGCCGCCTGGACACTCCGGTATACGATTGAAACTGTAAGTAAGGTAAAATCACTTGACCCTGATAAGTACGCTGATTTGTGCGAGCGAATTCACTTCCGGGAAGAGAAAGAAGTGGTTAATGCTCAGCACATTGTCGATAACATGCATTTCCCGTACGACGAGGAACGACAGGTATTTTTGCAACAAAGCGACTTCTTGGACAAAGATCTGATGCCCGTTTCGGACATTCCGAAAGGGCAGCGGCCATTGAATCAAAACTGGTCGTGGGATCGGATTCTGCGCTCGTGCTTTATCAAGCAAGCCGACGTATTGCAGGGCTTATATTTCTTTGAAGATGAGTTTGATATAGACACACTCAAACGCAATTTCGATTTCTACGAGCCGATGACCGTCCACGAATCGTCGCTGTCGCCCTGTGTTCACTCGATTCAGGCATCGGTTCTGGGCATGAAGGAGAAAGCCTACGAAATGTACCTCCGCACGGCCCGCCTGGACCTCGACGATTACAACAACGATACCGAAGATGGTTGCCACATCACCTCAATGGCAGGCACCTGGCTGGCCGTAGTGAAGGGATTCGGTGGTATGCGAGTCAGCAAAGCAGGCGAACTCTCCTTCAGTCCATACTGTCCTGAAGGCTGGCAATCGCTGGCGTTCAAGATTCGGTTCAGAGGGGCCTTGATTCAGGTAACAACAACCCAACAGAACGTGACGGTGGAGAACTTCTCGCAACAACCAATCACGCTTTATATTCATGGTAAGTCTTTGACCGTGAACGGGGGCGAGCATGAAACGGTGAAGATTGAATCGGTAAGTTAATGCTCTGCATTCGACGTGCCACACAACCTGACCGCGAATCGCTGTGGTCTATTATTGAGCCTATTCTGGCCACTGGCGATACCTGGGCATTTTCGCCTGATACTCCTAAGGCGGAGATGCTGGATTTCTGGCTCAGTCCGGGCGTAACCTCATACGTAGCGGAGCAGGATGGTGGCATAGTCGGGACGTTTTTTCTGAAAAATAATCAACCGGGCCTGGGGGATCATGTAGCCAATGCGGGCTACATGGTCCATCCCGCCCACGCTGGTAAAGGAATTGGTCGACAAATGGCCCTGTTCTCGCTGGACGAAGCTCGCCGATTGGGTTACCGGGCTATGCAGTTCAATATCGTTGTGAAAACCAACGAACGGGCAGTGAAGCTCTGGCAGTCGCTTGGCTTTCAGATCATTGCTGAACTGCCCGATGCCTTTCGCCATGCGACGTTAGGGTTTGTAAACGCTTACGTGATGCATCAATCGTTGATAAAACCTATTACGTATCGAACTGCTACTGTTGCCGATGTCGAGCAAATAGCGGCCCTGCATGCCCGGTCGTGGCAGGAGTCGTACCGGGGAATTATGCCCGATGCATTTCTGGACAATGAGGTCGAAGGGGAGCGACTAGCCGTTTGGCAGGAGCGTTTTACCAAACAAGTACCTAATCGACAGGTAATTGTAGCTGAAGAGGATGGCAAACTGGTGGGTTTTGCCTGTGTAGTCACGGACAGCGATCCAACGTACGGAGCATTGCTGGATAACCTGCATGTATCCAGCCCGTACAAAGGGCGGGGTATTGGCCGGCAGCTAATGAAACGGGCTGCTGAGTGGGTGAAAGAACAGGATGCAGAGTCGTCCTTTTTCTTGTGGGTATATGAGAAGAACCACACTGCGAGGGCATTTTACGATGGTTTAGGGGCGATTAACCAGGAAGCTATTCTTGGAGAAAACGGCATTATCCTGCGCTATATATGGCCCGACACTGGAAAATTGGCTGACTCTTGCTGAAAATCCGATAAAGAATATTGCAAAACTTACCGAAAGGAAGAACATTCCGCTAATAGCCCAAATTCTTGATGGGCTGTCTAATCCATTTATCGCTTTTTCTGCGAACAGATTACTTATAAAATTTTTTGATCAGTCGAAGCCAACTGTAATTTTTGCCAAATAATGAACCGCCTGGATAGACGAGCATTGCTTGAATCTAGAGGCTAATACTTTTCTTCTGATCTTTTAACTCGGTTGATGTTAAACCGAACTGTTTTCTAAAAGCAAAAGAAAAGTGCGATAAGGTTTCAAAGCCTAAATCAAGGTAAATATCAGCAGGTTTTTTGCGCTTTTTATCAATGAGAAAATAGGCTTCTTGTAGTCGCTTTTTTATCAGCCAATGACTTGGCGTATCGTTAAATATTGCCTTAAAATCTCGTTTGAATGCTGACAAACTTCGTCCGGTTAGAAAGGCAAACCGATCTATAGGTACATTAAAGGAATAATTTCGATTCATAAATTCTTCAAGATTTATTTTTTCAGGTGTTCTAAAATCAAAGAATATACCAGCAAGCTCTGGCTGGTTTTTTAATAGAATAATCAGCAGTTCTTCATATTTTATATCTTCAAATGCCCTGTCAATCGTTCCCGCACTATCGGAATATGGTTTTAACGAATAAATGAAGTTAGGTATCAATCTGTTTGGTTGAATTTTCAAAAACGTATCCATCATTCTTAGGTTTTTAGAAGTTGTTTTGTGTTTTTCCTGAAAATTTCTGAGAAACACTTCATCAAAACAGAATAGGATGTATTCAAACTTGCCGTTCTCATTTTCGATTTTATACCTGGCTAAGCGATTTTTCAGGGCAATACCGTAATCTCCTGCTTTGAAAGTGTAAGTTTTATTGCCATCATAGCAATGTATTATTCCTTTTGCTATATACAAAAAGATGTGATCAGGAATAAATTGCTCCAATAGCGTTTCTGTTTCGAGTACTTTTTCTTTGTCTATCATTGCACAATGTTATAATTAATTATACTTTCTAATGAAGCAAGGATTGCCTGTTCGGTCGTTGCGATTGGTGTCCAGCCCAGAATCTTCTTCGCTTTATCATTGCTCACCCGGCGGTTCACTTTTAAAAACATTGATCCTGTTTTTGCTTGTGCACTAAATAAGCCAGCAACGTGAATAAGCCAATCTGGTACCGTTCTTAAAGAAACTTTCGTCGCTAATTCAGGTTTTTTATTTTTTATCAGCTTAGCGATTTCTGGCATCGATATTTGTCCATCTGCTGATGCAATAAAACGCTGCCCATTTGCTTTCGGATTTGTCATAGCACGAATATGCAAATCAGCCACATCTCTCACATCAATAATATTCAGAGGTATATTTGGCACTGCTTTCATTGAGCCGTCTAGCAAATGTTTGAGAATATCAAAACTGCCAGAAACGTGCGCGCTTAAAGAAGGCCCCAAAATAGCGACAGGATTGATGACACTTAATTCTAACCCGCTATCTTCATTCCTAATAAAATCCCAGGCGGCACGTTCTGCCAAACCTTTTGACTTTTCATACGCAGATAAGCCTTTTAAATTCGGATCCGTCCAGTCAGATTCTGTTGTTTCTGTGTTTTTATCGGTATGGCTAAAACCTAGTGCACCAAAACTTGATGTCATTACCACACGTTTCACACCCGCATTTCGTGCAAATTTCAATACACGAAGTGTTCCTTCAACTGATGGCCGCATTGCTTCGCTTTCATCTTTTGGAATCTCAAAAAACACCGGAGATGCTACGCTTAGTACGTAGGCACAGCCCTTCATGGCTTCGTTCCAATTATCGTCTTTTGTCAATTCGGCTTCCACAAATGAAAGTTTATCAAGTGCGGTGATTCCGTTGGCTTGTAGCGTTTCAACTACTTTGTTTTTACTGGTTAATGAGCGAAGCGTAGTTCGAACGCGGTAACCTTTTTGGAGTAATTGAAGAATAATATGTCCACTTACAAAACCTGTTCCGCCTGTCACTAATACTGTTTCTAAATTTTCCATTGTCTAGATTATTATGTTGCAAAGCTCAACATAATAAGGCCAGCCAACTTTCGTGAAAAGTCCAAAATTACTGTCTTGAGAGGTCCAAGTCGAGGAGTGCTGCATTAGTAGTATGAAATCTGTTTTATGGGCAGCTTTCTCTTAACAATACCAAGTGTCGCCTTGCTTTCTCTGTCTTCCCTCTGGTTACAGCCTGTTGAGCGTAATCTTGTTGTCTTCGTCTGTGTACAACTCTATCTGATTGTAGGTTGATGAACGATATTAGTAGTCTTACATTTAGCCCCGAAAAACACCAGTATGCTTCATGGAGGAGCTGACCTGTTAATTGTGTTCTACGTACTGTTCTAAATGAAAACTATTGTTATTAGTGTTTTGATTTGCCTGCTTAGCTCTGCTTTTCAAGTTGTTACTGCCCAGCGATGGGTACAAGTTGGTAAGAAAGGCGATTGGGAAAATACCATTGATGTAGTGGCGCTGAACGGCCATCTCTACAGCATCGAAGCAAATGGAACGCTATTCAAAACGGATAAACAGGGGAATTACGAGCAAATAGGTAAAAAAGGGGAATTCGATAATGTCGATGTGCTGATTGCGATGGATGGAGAAATCTGGACGGTTGAGGATGGATCTCTTTATCGCACTAACCCCGAAACGGTTTCGTGGAAACAGGTTGGTAAAACCGGAGACTGGAAAGAGACGGTCGCGATGGTATCCATGAACAGTAAACTCTACAGTATCGAAACCAACGGAACGCTGTATCAAACAGCCAAAAACGGTACCTGGGAGCAAGTTGGTGGTAATGGCGAATTTGGCGATGCTGATATGCTTGAGTCAATGGGCGGCTATCTCTGGACAGTTGAAAATGGCACACTGTATCGGACCAACATTCGGGCCATGCGCTGGGAGCAGGTAGGTAAAAAAGGCGATTGGGAAAATACTGTAGCGATGGTAGGCGATCAGGGATTTTTGTGGAGTGTGGAAAAAGACGGAACCCTGTATAAAACCGATATGAATGGCAACTACGAACAGGTAGGAGAGCGTGGCTTGCTTAAAGATGTCACCATGATTGTGGCTATGGATGGTATGCTGTATGTGGTTGAAGACGGTACACTTTACCGCACAAAAGGATAAAAGGAATTTCGGATTGGGGATTTCGGATTTATGACCGCGGGGTAGTGAGGTTAGGGAAAATAAGTCTGACTGAGGGAAGTCCGAAATCCCCAATCTAAAATCCGAAATCCAATGTGCCATTTTTGTAGTTATGTGATTCTGGGTAGTATTGCTGTTGAAACT
The DNA here is from genome assembly GCF_028867935.1 of Flavobacterium sp. SUN052. Classification (GTDB taxonomy): domain Bacteria; phylum Bacteroidota; class Bacteroidia; order Flavobacteriales; family Flavobacteriaceae; genus Flavobacterium. Next base: position 289,563 of record NZ_JAPQNS010000008.1, on the reverse strand, counting down.
AGAACATACACTTAACCGAACAAGAAAATATGCGTTGGCTGGGAGGTCGCGAAAGCGAGAATGTAGAAGATCGCCGGGGAAGCAGCGGTGGAGGAGGTTTGGCTATCGGTGGAGGCATCGGCACTATTGTTATTGCCGTAATTGTGTTTCTGTTGGGAGGAGACCCCTCGCAGGTGATGAATCAGGGCGGTGATGCCGATCAAAGTCAAACAATGCCTGGCGCACAGGCACCCGATGGGCCACAGCCCGATGACGAAGCCGCCAAGTTTACCCGCGTAGTTTTAGGATCAACAGAAGACGTCTGGACAAAGATTCTGGCTGAAAAGGGGCAGCAATATCGTCCACCAACCCTGGTTCTGTTTCGGGATCGGACACAGTCGGGATGCGGCACTGCCTCGGCGGCCTCGGGCCCGTTCTACTGCCCCGGTGACAAAAAACTATACATTGATCTCTCGTTTTATGACGAACTTCGAGAACGGTTTAAGGCTCCCGGCGACTTTGCCATGGCCTACGTAGTGGCGCACGAGGTAGGCCACTATTTGCAGGATCAACTGGGTATTATGGACAAGGTACATAATGCCCAGCAGCAGGCGGGCAAACGCGAAGCAAATCAGTTGTCGGTTCGTCTGGAGTTGCAGGCCGATTTTCTGGCGGGCGTATGGGCGCGTAACAACGGTATGATTGAAGCGGGTGACATTGAGGAAGCGCTCAATGCCGCCAATTCCATCGGAGACGACCGAATCCAGAAAGAAACGCAGGGCTACGTCGTGCCCGACGGTTTCACGCACGGCACCTCAGCTCAACGGGTATACTGGTTCAAAAAAGGCTATAAAACCGGCGACATCAACCAAGGCGACACGTTCAACAGCAACGAAGACGCCAATTTGCAGTAAAGAGACCCCACCCCAACCCCTCCCGGTTAGGGAGGGACTTAAGTTTGAGCATTTTTAGCCCCGCCCTAACGGGGAGGGGTTGGGGTGGGGTCAGTTGAGTTTCCTAAAAATCCAGATGGCAGTTGGTCCAGCCGTCGTCGAAACGGGTGCCGAACTGCTGGTAGAACCCAATGGCGGGTTTGTTCCAGTCTAACACCTGCCACATCATACCGGTACAGCCTTTCTGACGAGCCGTTTCAATAGTGTCGTCGAGCAGCAGTTTCCCGATGCCCATGCCCCGGTAACTTTCCGTTACAATAATGTCCTCCAGATAGAGCCGTTTACCTTTCCAGGTTGAGTACCGGAAATAATACAAGGCAATTCCAATCAGCCGTCCTGTTTCATCGTCTTCGGCTACAATGAGACCGAAAAGTGGATTAGGCCCAAAACCATCTTCGAGCATTTGCTCGGCGGAGTTGGTCACCTGGTCGGCGGCTAGTTCGTAAACGGCAAGTTCGGTCACTAAACCGAACGCCTGGGGAATATCGGCTTCTGTAGCCGGGCGGATTTGGATCATTAGGTAGTAGAGTAGGGGAAAATGGTAATTCGGGTAATCAGGTAAATGAGGTGCAGGCCAATATCTAATTACCCAATCACTAAATACTTGCTTACCCTAGCATCCAATCTGTTCAGCAATCAAATAATCTTCACTTCTGGAGTGGTTTTGCCGGATGAGCAGCTCGCCCAGAAAGCCCGCCAAAAATAGCTGGACGCCCAGGATTATGGCGACCAGCGCAAAGAAAAACCACGGATTATCGGTGACGTTGCGAAAGCGTAAGCCTTGCGAAATATTGTACAGTTTCAGGCCAATCAGGTAGATGGACATGATCGTTCCGACAAAGAACGAGAGCGTACCAAATCCTCCGAAAAAGTGCATGGGGCGCTTGCTGAATCGGTGCATAAAAGCGATTACCAGCAGATCGAGAAATCCGTTGATAAACCGACTTAAGCCGAATTTTGTGACGCCATATTGACGGGCGCGGTGTTGCACTACTTTCTCGCCAATTCGCCCGAAACCGTTCCATTTGGCCACAATAGGCAGATTACGGTGCATTTCGCCGTACAAATCAAACGACTTCACAACGGGTTGCCTGTAGGCTTTCAGGCCACAGTTGAAGTCGTGCAGATTCACGCCTGACACCCAGCGTGACACCCCATTGAAGAGTTTGGTAGGAATGGTTTTTGTCAGGGGATCATAACGCTTCTTTTTCCAGCCCGATACCAGATCGTAGCCGTCCTGGGTAATCATCCGGTACAGTTCAGGAATCTCGTCGGGACTGTCTTGCAGGTCGGCGTCCATTGTAATGACCACCTTACCCTGGCTGGCTTTGAAACCCACCTGTAAAGCGGCTGTTTTTCCATAATTACGCCCAAACCGAATGCCCCGAACATGGTCGGGATTCCGGGTGGACAACCCTTCGATTACCGACCAGGAGCGGTCGGTAGAGCCATCGTCAACAAATAGTATTTCGTAAGTATAGTTGTGTTCTGTAACCACCCGAACGATCCAGTCGTGCAGTTCGGGCAGCGACTCGTCTTCGTTGTAAAGCGGTATCAGAATGGTAAGTTGCAAATCAGCCATTTAGCGAATGTGTAATGGATAATGAACAATTTATAATGCCATTCTGTGCCCAGCCATGACTCGGTAATTGGCGTCGTTTGGGGCACTAGTCATTATACAATTTCCATTATTGAGCATTTTGTCCGCAAAGGTCTAAAAAATCAGGTAAAAAGGCCGGAGAAGTTGGCGGAAGGCATCGGTGTAGCGTTCGCGTGAGGATTGGCCACTGCCGTCGGGTTCGTAAATAGTCAGGACTTGGGCGGTAAGAGATGACCGCCGGGCGGCCCCGATTTCGTTTTGAGAGATGTCATCTCGCCAATAGCCCGTAATGTACCGAAATGGGGCTTTGCGGGCATTGTGCCGAAGCTGCAACTGCTCAAACGGAAACAAGCCGGCTGTTGCGGCTAATTCAGTTAACTGTTCAGCTTGGTAAGGAGGTAGCAGGACCCACCATTGCCCACTAGGTTCCAGAAGCCTGTTGACAGCCGTAACCAAGTCGGGAAAAGACAGCGAGTCCGTATGAAGCGCCCGGTTGGTGGCCGCATTGGGTGAGCGGAGATGATTGGTAAAAAAGGGAGGATTTGTCAGAATCAGATCGTAGCAGTGGGCGGGACGGTAATCCTGAATAGCTGCCTTGTGGACCTGAACCCGAGAGACAAAGGGGCTATTTTTTACGTTTTCGACAGATTGAACGTAAGCATCATTGTCGATCTCGACCGCATCAATCTGAGCAGTGGGGTAATTTTGAGCGGCCATCAGAGCCAGCAAACCCGTCCCCGTACCAATGTCAAGAATGGCGGGCGAAGCCGTTGGCAGCGAAAGCCGCTCAGGTGTTGTATAAGCACCGAACGTACAAGCGTCGGTGCAGACCTTCATAGCGGTCTGGTCTTGATGAACGGTAAACTGTTTGAATTGAAACACAGGCGTTAGCTTGTCTGTTAAAAATCGCCATAATCTACCTGCAAACACGTAAGGCCGAGGTCGCGTCGCCAAAGCGATACTACCTGATCGCGGTCGTCCAGAACAAGTTCGACAAAGTAACGGCCCCGGATGTGGGCATCGAACAATTCGCGTTTAATAATCGAATCCTTACGCATGTCGTTGCGCGCCCGCATGAACAAAACATAGTCGGGACCTTCTGTCCAGCCGAGGTGACGGTGTAGCCAACTCACCGTTTCGGTGCGGGCGGCACTGTCGCGACCCGACAAAAAAACCACGGCATAACCCGCATCCCGCATGGCCCGCACCAAGTTTAGAACCGGCGTGTTGGGTTTGTCGCGCCCCACGTTTGACCAATCGAAAGGGGAGCGGTCATGGATTTTGGCCGCTGTTCCGTCAATGTCGACCAGGATACATTTGGGTAAAGTAGTATCCTGTGTCATCGGGTCAGCGCTAGCGTGGACAGTTGGGAAAGCCAGCCGCTGCGTTGTATCGAATTGTTTTTTTAGCATCATCAACCGGCTGTGCTGGTGGCGAATGACGGGTTCGCTGACAACATCGGTACGTAGTAGATCGCGCGAAATTGCCGTTTCGAGTGGTACATCAAAAACTCGAAACGTAACGTCAATCGGTCGTTTGGTCGAAGCCTGTTTGTCAATCAGTTTCAGGAGATCATTAATGTATCGCTGCCGGAGATGCGTGTTGTCCATGACCACATTCCAGCCACTTTCTAAAGCCGATAGCAGAGCCGATTTCTCTAACTCCGACACCAGACGCTCAATGCGGTTCTTTCGTTTTTCGTCCCATTTCCAGTATTCACCCAGTGGTACTGGCACCAAACTTCGACGCAAATCGTCGCGGTTTAGGCGCAGGTAAGTTGGATTATCCTGCACAAACTGTTTGGCGAATGTCGATTTGCCACTACCGCTGATGCCAATGAGAATGAGGAGATGTTGCATAGGAATGTCATTTGTTGTCATTCGCTACGCAGTCATTTATAGTCATTATTGTTTTCCTTAATGACCAGAAATGACCGCGCAGTAAATGACTATTCTTGACCCGTTTTAAAGGGCCGCTCATAGGCAGGGCGGAGCAGTTTCCAGATGGCTGGCGAATAGTCACGCTTGTCGAGCATCAGAAACAGCACGGCTGGATACCGTTGGGTTTGAAAATACAGCGCCGTTTCCTTGCGCGATTCATGCACCCGAAACACCTCACGACATTCCGATTCGATGGCCTGATACCGGCTTATCAACTCGCTAGACGTCTGCTTCACCCAGTCGTAAAACTCATCGGGAACTCGGTCCAAAATCAGGTCGAACGGCTGGTTAGTCGCTAAATATTCCCAGATGTTGCGCGTCGAAACCTGCGTTAGAATCCGGTGAAGCCGCACATATTCGGCAAACTTAACCTTTACCCGCAATCCCGACGCAAACCGAATTACAAACCCTTCCTCATTATCAATTTGCACTGCCCGAATGGCATCCATGTCGGTATACCCATCGAACCGGCGCACCAAGGTAAAACCCAGATCGGGAAGGTCAATGGACTCGGCGCCGGTCTCGGTGTCGATTACAGCCAGAAGCACCAAATCCTGACGGTCGCCATAATGGACAACGATCCGGTTTTCGGGGTAAATAATCTCGAACAAGTACGTTTTTGAGCGATCGAGTAGGGGTAGTACGTGGGCATAGCGCGTGTGGAGCAGGTTGGTAGCCCACTGCGCCTGATCGCTCATAAACGAACCGCGAGTTGCAATAAACGGGGTATCGTCGATCCAGTACAAAATTCCCAGCGATCCGTCGAGTTTTTCGTAAGCCACAAACGGCTCGTCGGGTAGCGCCGGGATTTCGCCTGTTACCACCACCTCGTCGAGATTGAAGAACTTTGGAAACGGGCGAGCTACCACCTGTCCCTGCCCGTTCAGAATCAGGCCCCGGCAAGCTAGGGTGTACTCATCCCAAACCCGTTCGTATTGGGTTTTGGCCGCGTAGTTCAGAATATACAACTCGGCCGTGGGATGCTGCCGAACGATCACAAATCCGTCGGCAATATGCTGACGAAGGGCAGGAGCGAGGGTGTTAATGAAGGTAGTCATGGTAAAAAAACAGGGCAACAAACGGACAGCGTGTTTTGTGCTCTACCAACTGAGCTACACCAGAATCATAAAAACCTATTCTGATGGCGGGAGTCGAACCCGCGACTGCATCGAAGTATCGCTTTACTACGGCACCTGTATAATGAAATATAAACTAAAAAGCAGGGCAACAAACGAAAAGGGACTTTTTTCCTGTGCTCTGTATTGAGCTACGCTGGGTTACCCCAACGGCGGGCCTCTATACCCACAACCTCAGGATTAGGACGAAGGAACCCTTTCCTACGGCACCTGCAAAAACTGGGGAGCAACAAACGGATTGGAGTTGGGGGCTTAGTCTTGCCGACTCGAACGGCGCAGCCCTGTTCAATTTTCGTGAACTACGCTGGTCCACCCCCTTCATTGGCGACGAAGTAACTCCTTCCTACGGCATCCCGAAACAATTACAAAAAACAGGGCAACAAACGGACAGCGTGATTATGTGCTCTAACCAACTGAGCTACACCGGAATATTGGAATTTATCAAATTCGTTCCAGTGGCGGGACTCGAAGGCGGACGCGCCCCCGGCACGACCCCATCGTCCGAAGCAAACTAACGCTATGATTTAGTTCCGGTGGCGGGACTCGAACCCGCGACCCCATCGTCCGAAGCGAACCGGGGCGCCGGAGCGATAACGCTGTACTACGGCACCTGTTTTCATAAGGTGCTGTCAGGCTAGAACGGTTCGCCGTTGCGACCTGACAGCACCTCAAAGCACAATTTTAGTCACGTCTGCCAGTGAATCCTCGCCGTTTTCGATAGCTTGAAGCACATCGAAAACTTTGTCGGACCAACCCGCGATTAGAAACACATCGTTCGCTTTTGTCTGAATTGGCGTGGTGCCATGACCCGCCAAATCGAACAGATACAGTTTGGCCTTCGGGAACAACTGCTTGTACTGAAGCCACTTAGTCTGTACCGTGTTCTTGATAGACTGGTTGTTCGTTGTGGAATCCCACAACTGAACGTCGGTGAAAAACATGACTTTATCAACTGCATGTTTGCGCTTGATCAAGTCTTCCAGAACCAGATAGCCGTTAGTCGAATAGCCCACCTCGCCCTCACGCTTATAAAACGCATCGACGTTGGCCAACACGCCCTGTGTAGGCAAGTCAACGATTTGCCAGCGATCGCCAAACATACCGCTTACCACGTTTTTGCTGCGGGTTTTCAACAGCATTCCCAGCAACAGACCGATGTCGTACAACAGGACTTTGCTCTTGGCCGATACTGGCTTCTGCATCGACCCCGACACGTCGCAGGCAACCACCACACGGGTGTCGGCACCGAACCCTCGTAGATTGGCGGTGCTGATCCGAACTGCGTCTTCCAAAGCGTAGTTGATGAGTTGCACTTGCCGTTGGTATTCTGTAGCAATAGCACTCATTTCGCGGTAGGCCGCCAGAAACCGGAACGGAAACTGCTTCGCTTTGCTCACAGCCCGCTCGTCAGCCAATGTTTTGCACACTGTTTTTAGGTGGGTAATGTCGATGTCGGCTTCGAGCATATTGCGCAGGTTTCGTAAGGTAGCCATATATCCGAGTCGGCCGCTGTCGATCAGTTCGTGCCATTTCGCCTGAGTGGCCATTTTTTTAGCGGCTTCGGTTTGAAAAGACTGCTGCCCCAACGCACTTAACTCGGTTTCCCAGGTGTAAGGCGTAGTCAGTGTTCGGTTCGTAAGCTGATCAAAAACAAGCTGCTGGGCATCGTCTTTCGCTTTGGGGTGAACCAAAAACAAGGCATCGCGTAATCGAACTGCCGTGGCCCGATCATATTTGGCAAACTGATAGGCATCGAATCGATTGAACGATAGGGCCAAACCACGCTGTACCTGTTTCGAGAGCCGGTTCAGTTTTTTGACCTCAGTGCGAGCGTTCGTTTTCTGGTAGTAGGCCAGCAACTCCGTAATCTCGTCGGGGCGCTGAACCACGCGGGCAATAGTCCGGCTCACCAGATCATCGCCATTATGAATTTTGGCTAACTCGCCAATCAGCACAATAGGGGCGGTGCGAAGGTACATTTGCTCACGAGCATACACGGCCAGCTGGGCCACAAGTAAGGGATTCACCTGTCCAACCAACGCCTGAATCCGAGTCAGCCGCTCATCTGCTTTTTCGTAGAACGAATCGGTCAGCATGGTCGTGACCACCGCCGAGTATAGTTCCATTTCGGGCGAGAGCGCATACGCTTTGGCACCGGCATGGTTAACCGTCTGAGGGTTGAGAGTTGCTGTTTTGCTGAATGAGTTGAATCGCATTGTGGTAGTTGTCGCCCGTTTTCCCCCCTCTCCTTGTGAAGGAGAGGGGCCGGGGTGAAGTTTTCCCTTCCGACAATGCAAAGGTTTAGCCCAACTGCGCAGGGTATTTGCGTAGTTGAAAAATAATCGAGAAATTTTCAGAAATATTTTTTAATACTCATGCCCGCTAACCGAAACGCCCTGATTCGCTATCGCGCCATCGATAGCTGCCTGACCAACCGGTTTCGCAAATGGACGCTCGATGCGCTGATTGAGAAAGTCGCCGAAGCCTTATTCGAGTATGAGGGAATTGCTCAAATCAGCCGCCGGACTATTCAGGCCGATATTCAGATGATGCGGAGCGATAAGCTGGGCTACAATGCGCCCATTGTGGTTATCGAAAAGAAGTTTTACACCTACGACGACCCAACTTATAGCATCACTAACGGGCCACTATCAGGCCACGATTTGAGCCAAATCAGCGAAGCGGTGGATGTTTTGAAGCAGTTCAAGGGCTTTTCTCATTTTCAGAATTTATCGGGTGTGGTACAAAAGTTGGAGGCACACGTTTTTTCGGCATCTGGTAAGGGTATGGCGGTGATCGACTTTGAAAAAAACGAGAACCTGCGTGGACTTGCTTTTCTGGACCCACTTTACCGGGCAGTGGTGCAACAACAGGTCATCTGGATTACCTATCAGTCATTCACGGCGAAGGAGAAACAAGTGATACCATTTCATGTCTGGTGGCTCAAAGAGTTTCGAAATCGCTGGTTTGCGGTGGGTGTCCAGGGGCAGCGCGATGCCATCACCCACCTGGCCCTCGACCGGATGCTCGATCTGGCCACTGCTCCCGATCTTGCGTATCGCCCCAACCCCGGCCATGATCCCGAAGCGTATTATCGGGATGCTATCGGTGTTACGGTTAGCCCCACGCTCCGTCCCCGCACAGTGCGCCTTTGGGTAGAGGCAAAACAGGCTCCGTATATCGAAACCAAACCATTTCACCACTCCCAGCGGGTCGAACGGCGGCACGACAACGGCGATATTGAGCTATGTCTTTGTGTGCAGCACAACTACGAACTCGAAAAAGATCTGTTGTCGTTTGGGGATGGCATAGAAGTATTATCGCCCGAACCGCTTCGCCAACGCATTGCCGAACGACTGTCGCAGGCAGCAGGGCGGTATGCGAACGCCCAGACGGTTTAAGGAATTATCTTACGCCGTCACCCCGCCTTGTTGGACATAATCATTCCACTCGTCGATGTCGGTTAGTTTTTCTAATAACGTGCAGGTGAGGTTGTTCTGTTTTAATTCATCGAGTGTCTGGTCCAACAACTCGGGTTGGCTCCACGGCTTGTTTTGAAATATAAACGGGTGTAACTGATTCATGCCCAACAGATAATAACCCCCATCAGTGGCGGGGCCAATGACTACATCAGCGGTATCTAAGGCTCGAAAGGCCTGTCTCAGATGCTCGGCCCGAATGGCCAGACAATCACTACCAATAATAATGACGCGGGTTGCGCCAGTAGCAAATTGCTGGGTAAAGGCATTTAACATTCGTTCGCCGAGGTCGGCACCGGTTTGCAGCTTTTTTTCGTATCCGCTCCAGCCGTCAGTCGAGTTTATGAAATCACCGTAGTAAACAACACGTTTCCAGTTGAGATCTCTAGTAATCTGTTGGGTGTAAGCAAGCAGGTGCCGATACACTTCAACGGCTCGATCGTTACCCACCGTGCGGGCGATTCGGGTTTTGACGGTACCCGGCACCGGATTTTTCACGAAGATGAGTAAATGGTAGTCCTGCATGAGGTGGTTTCAGTCGTAACTTTGCGACTTATTTTAAAAAGATATGTCCAAGCAAATTGTTTATACCGATCAGGCCCCAGCAGCCATTGGGCCTTATAGCCAGGCTGTACAGGCGGGCGGTTTTTTGTTCGTATCCGGCCAGATAGCGATTGATCTGGCTCCACTCGGCGATATTCAGGCCGAGACCCGCAAGGTAATGGAAAACATCGGAGCCATTCTGAAAACGGCGGGTAAAGACTACAGCAACGTAGTTAAAGCCACTATTTTCGTGAAAGACTTGAATAATTTCGTGGCGATCAACGAAGTCTACGGTTCGTTCTTCACCGGCGAATTCCCCGCCCGCGAAACTGTCGAAGTTGCCCGCTTGCCCAAAGATGTCAATGTTGAAATTTCGGTGATAGCCGTTTAATATGTCAAATTCTGTCCGCGTCCGTTTTGCTCCTAGCCCCACCGGGCCTTTGCACATTGGGGGAGTAAGAACGGCCCTGTATAATTACCTGTTCGCCCGAAAAATGGGTGGAAAAATGCTTCTTCGTATCGAGGATACTGACCAGAATCGGTTTGTGCCCGGTGCCGAAGAGTATATTATCGAAGCGCTTAGCTGGGTTGGTATCCAGATTGACGAAGGACAAAGCGTGGGTGGACCTGATGCTCCTTATCGCCAGTCGGAGCGCAAAGACATTTACCAGAAAGAGGCTTTCAGGCTCGTAGACGAAGGAAAGGCTTATTATGCATTCGACACCCCTGATGAGCTGGACGCCATGCGGAAGCGGCTCGAAGAGGCCAATGCGCCGGCGGCTCAGTACAATGCCATCACGCGGATGCAGATGAAAAACTCGCTCACCCTGCCAGCTGCCGATGTGCAGGCGCGGATAGATGCGGGTGATCCTTATGTGATCCGGCTTAAAACGCCCCGCAAAGAAGAAGTTCGCCTGAATGACCTTATTCGTGGCTGGGTCAATGTGCATTCGTCGGCAATTGACGACAAAGTGTTGCTCAAGTCTGACGGTCTGCCAACGTATCACCTCGCCAACGTTGTCGATGATCACCTGATGGGCATCACTCACGTGATTCGGGGCGAAGAATGGTTGCCGTCGGCACCCTTGCACGTACTCCTGTATCGTTATTTGGGCTGGGCCGATACCATGCCTCAGTTTGCGCACTTGCCCCTATTGTTAAAGCCCGAAGGCAACGGCAAACTCAGCAAGCGCGACGCTGATCTGGGTGGTTTTCCGGTATTCCCACTCGAATGGACTGATCCGTTCTCGGGCATTGTGGCGCGCGGCTTCCGCGAAGATGGCTACCTGCCCGAAGCCCTGATCAACTTCCTGGCGTTTCTTGGCTGGAACCCCGGTACGGAGCAGGAATTGTTTTCGATGGACCAACTGATTGACGCGTTTTCTATCGAGCAGATTCACAAGGGGGGCGCACGGTTCGATATTGAGAAAGCCAAATGGTTCAACCACCAGTACATTCGCCAACAGGCCAACGCTGATCTGGCGCCGACAGTGCAGCGTGATGCCGCAGCGGCCGGATTCGATTGCTCAATAGAAAAAGCGACAAAGATTGTGGCTTTGTTGAAAGAACGCGTGAGTTTTGCCAGTGAGATATTCCCCGAAGCCCGCACTATTTTCTATACGCCCGAAACCTACGACGAAGCTATTGCAACGGCCAAGTGGAACGACGATGCCAAAACGGCGGTCAAGGCCTTTCACGCTGCCTTGCAAACATACGAAGGAGAGTTTGTGGCCGAGCAAATAAAGCATACGCTGTCAGAAGCAGTGCAGCAAGCGGGTATCAAGCAAGGCAAAATTATGCAGGCTATGCGCCTTGCCCTAACGGGTTCCGGCACCGGCCCCGACCTGATGCTGACAATGGAAATAATTGGACGCGATGAAACGCTCGTCCGATTAGAACAGGCGTTGGAACGGCTTAATTAACCGTTTACACAACTCCCATTGTCCGGCGTTCTGAAGTCATATAGTTTTGGAACGTCGGACTTTTCATGCCCCGCTGAACAACAAACGATAGAGTGCTAATGACAACTAACCTTACGTTTGCTAAACCCCTGAACCTACCTGTGCGTTAAGTTACCAGACAAACGCACAAACCGCGCCCAATCATGGCCAAGAAGAAACCAAACCTCGACGAAAACGAAAAGCCGCGCGTTCACAAAGATCTTGAAGGCTTTGATATTCAGATTAATTCGTTCGGCGAAATAACGACCAGCTACGACATCGACAAAATCAATCAGTTTCTGAATAAGACGGTTGACGACAAAAAACTTCGCCACCGCGATGATCTCAAAACGCTTAGAGGAGAAACGCCCGCCGAGGATGAACTGCCCGACGACGAGTTGGATTTAGATGACGAGTTGGATTTAGATGACGAACCGACTAAACGATAAACGCATGAGGCCTGAACTAGTGAGCGTTGACGTACCCAGAAAGTATATTATTAAGTTGACGTTCGACGACGGTACGTCAGGAGAATTAGATGTATCGAAGCTAGCCAGTAGAGGTGTATTCAACGCGTGGGACGATAACGACTTATTTTTTCAGGCATATATCAGTGAAAGTGGTGCTATTGCCTGGAACGATGATTTGGACATTGATCCACTGAATGCATATCTGTCAATCAAAGGAATTTCTTTTGAGGAGTGGAAACAGAATCAATCGCTGTATGCCACAAATTAGCCGTTTCTTCGGAATTATAATTGCCATGTATTTTGATGACCATAACCCACCGCATTTTCATGCAAAATATGGTGGCGATGAGTGTCTAATATCTATCAGTGATTTACGTGTTATTGATGGAAGAATACCTTCTCGTGCGTTGGGGATGGTAATTGAATAGGCAGCAAGTCATCAAGAAGAATTAACTTCAAACTGGGAATTAGCAAAAGCATATCAACCGCTTGCCACGATTGAACCACTCAAGTAAACCCCAAACCAAATGTACTCACACGAAATTGATTACAAGATTATCGGCGAAGACATTCAGATCGTCGAGATTGAACTGGACCCGAACGAAACGGTAATTGCCGAAGCAGGGTCGATGCTGTTTATGGAAGACGGCATCCAGTTTGAAACCAAAATGGGCGACGGATCGCAACCCAACCAAGGGTTGATGGGTAAGTTGCTTCAGGCGGGTTCGCGCCTGATTACGGGGGAGTCGTTGTTTATAACGCATTTCACCAACCGGGCAAGTATTAAGCGTAAGCTGGCCTTTGCAGCTCCCTATCCGGGTACAGTGATGCCTATTAATCTGGCCAATATTTACGGCAATTCTTTAATTGTTCAAAAAGACGGGTTTTTGTGTGCCGCTATGGGAACCCGTATGAGTATCCACTTCAACCAGCGTTTAGGTTCGGGCTTTTTCGGTGGTGAAGGTTTTATCATGCAGAAAATTCAGGGCGATGGCATGGCATTCGTTCATGCCGGTGGCGTGGTGATCGAGCGGCAACTAAACAACGAAACTCTGCGTATCGACACAGGTTGCGTAGTGGCTTACGAACCCCAGATGAACTTCGATATTCAGCGGTCAGGTGGTTTAAAGAGCATGATCTTCGGCGGGGAGGGCCTGTTTTTGGCTACTCTCAGTGGAACTGGTCGCGTGTGGATTCAGTCGATGCCAATCTCTAAACTGGTGCAGCGTTTGGCTCCCTACGGTGGCCAGGCTCACAAAGAAAGTGGCTCAGTGCTGGGGCAACTCGGCGGGTTGCTGGACTAAAAAAATGGTTGCAATTGCTGACGCATAGGCCTTCGACTCCGCTCAGGCTGACGACTATTTTGAGCGTTTCCAGTCAGCCTGAGCGGAGTCGAAGGCCTATGCGTCAGCAATCAAATTAGAAATATCAGTCAATTGCAGCCTTGTCCTAAAGTGTTCATCTACAGGGTATTTGTTTCGTGCGATTTGTCTGATAAGGAAATCAATACCGCGCTTAAACTGTTACAGAAACACAAAAGCACGTTTGAGAAGTCAATTCAGACATTTGCCCAAGTTGGTACTATGAAGACCATAAATCTGTAGATAAATATGACAAGTTTTCGATCCACAAAACCTCAGATAGATCGCGTCTCGTTTCGTAGGCACGATTTTTTGACGATTAATCTGGAAGATGGTCGTATTCTATCGGTGCCGCTGAGTCGCTTTCCCAATATTGCGAAACTGACATCAGAGCAACGACGGAAATATCATATTGCCGATGGAATAGCATTGATGTTTCCCGGAGATGATGAGGTTTATCATATTAATGATTTTATGGGTGTCAACGATGTCCGTTTCGACAATAGTGCCAGTTACCAAAAAGAAAGCTTGCCCAACTAGGAGATACAGATTACATAGTTCATACAATGGAAGTCATTTGCATTAACGATAAATTTCCGGCTCCGGTGCTGGCTTTCTACGCCGAATTTGGTGTTCAAACGCCTAAGAAAGACCAGCTTTATTCGATTCGGATGATTAAGCGGCACACACACGGTGAAACGGGGGTGCTGCTTAACGAAATCAAGAATCCCGACGTGCCCGTAAAGCACCCGGTACTGGGAGAAATATGGTTTGAACCGACGTTCAACGTGAACCGCTTTGCTACGCTTATGGGGCAGCCGGTGAAAGAGGAGGAAATGGAAGAAGTTAAAACCTAGAAATGAATAGCCCGGCACGAAACAGCCGGGTTTTTCGTTTCTACAAGGCGTATCAATCCCCTCACTACTGTGTTAAAGTCGTTGCTCTTTGTAGGCCTTCTAGGCCTGACTGCCTGTGGCTCCTCGTCAACATCTTCTGCTGATGCCGACTACATTCCCAAACCTAAAGGCTACCCTCGCATCGACTTGCCCCCACATCGTTACGTGAGTATTGCCCCGGAACATCCATACCTGTTTGAAGTGAACCGGATTGCCCGTGTGTTGCCCGATACCTTCGCCCGTGCTGAACCACATTGGATATTCGTCGATTACCCGACCTTTCATGCTACTGTTCAGCTGACCTACAAACCCGTTCTGAACGACCCCGCTCGACTGAGAGGCCTGTTGCAGGATTCGTATAAGCTGGTCGGAAAACACAAGATTAAGGCTACCGAAATTAGAGAGCAGATTCAGAAATTACCGTCGGGATTGTGGGCCAACGTTATTGATTTGGAGGGAGACGTTCCCAGTCAGGTACAATTTATCACTACAGATACCACTACCAATTTTTTGCGGGGGGCGCTTTATTTCAACACGGCCACCGCTAATGACTCGCTGGCGCCCGTGATTCAATACATCCGAAAAGACATGCAGCACATGCTCCAGACGCTGAAGTGGCGCCATTAGTTACCCCGTTATTGTATCTGCTGTTTCACGATTCACAGCCTTCCTGACCTCATACGCTTCCGGTTTTACCCGGCGGGTGAGTTTGCGGTACGTAACCGTTAGACCGGGCCAGATAGTTGTGTTGCGGCCCGTTTGGCTGATATACCAGCTCTGGCAGCCCGACGACCAGACGGTGCCACGCAGTTGCTCCTGAATCTCGTGGTTATAGGCGCGTTGCACGTCAGGTCTCACGTTGAGATAGGCATCTTCGCCCGCCTGATCGAGTAGTCGGAGATAATCGAGCAGGTAAGCAACCTGCGACTCAATCATGTGGACAATCGAGTTGTGCCCCAACCCTGTATTTGGACCCACCAGAAAAATCAGATTGGGAAAGCCCTCGGCGGTCATGCCCATGTAAGCTTCGGGGCCAGTTTTGAGCCATTCGCCATATAAACTACGGCCCGCCAGCCCGGTAATATGCAGGTCACAGATAATGTCGGCCGCTACGAAACCGGTACTGAAAATAATAACGTCGACGGGGCGCTCGGTACTATCACTCGTGACAATATCGGTGGTGGATAGTTCGGTGATGCGGTCGGTAACAAGTTCTACATTGGGGCGGTTGAGCGCTGGGTAATAATCATCAGACACCAGCACCCGCTTACAGCCAATTTTGTAATCGGGGGTAACTTTCTGGCGGAGTTCGGGGTCGCTGATGGAAGCTTCGAGATGTTTGCGTGATTGAGCAGTGGCAACTTTGTTGATGGTTTCATTGCCCAAAAAGGCCATGCCAACGAGTTCATTGAGCCAGTATTGAACATGTCGATGCGCTTTTTGCACAGCTGGAAAGCGCCGGTAAATACCCTGCCAGAAGGAAGAATAACTGGTATTCTGGCGGGGAGTCACGTAGGGTGCTGTTCGCTGGAAAACATACAATTGACTGACTGTTTTGGCTAGTTCCGGCACAATCTGAATCGCGCTGGCTCCGGTGCCAATTACGGCTACCCGCTTCCCCGCCAAATCAACGGAGTGATCCCACTGAGCGGAGTGAAACGTTTTGCCTTTGAACACATCCAAACCGTTCAGTTTGGGTACGCTGGGCCGATTGAGCGGACCGATTGCACTAACTACGACGCGGGCGGTGAGTACGTTACCCGTCCGGTCTGTGAGTTGCCAGCATGCCTGATCGGCCAGGAACTCGGTTCGGATAATGTCGGTGTTGTAGCGAATGTATAGCCGCAAACCATACTGCTCAACACAGTTTTTGAGGTACGCCAGAATTTCGGGTTGGGGCGAAAACTTCCGTGACCAGTTTGGATTGGGCGCAAACGAGAACGAATACAAGTGCGATGCTACATCGCAGGCGCAACCGGGATAGGTATTCTCACGCCAGGTGCCGCCCACTTCATCAGCCCGCTCGAACACCACCAACGACTTGCGCCCGGTTTGCAGCAACTTGATGGCGGCTCCCAGGCCTGCAAACCCAGCTCCAATAATGGCTACATCAACGTCGGGCTTAGTCATGATTTGTCGTAGTGAAATTGTTCGACGCAGGAGAAAACGATTTTCTACGAATGTACACTTTGGCCAATTCCGAACAAACCAACACCGCTATCCGTTTGCAATTCACGCCTGCTCTGCCGTATTTTGCGGGGCAAACATCGTCTGATCAATGAACTTTCCCCAGGAACTGAAATACACCGCCGATCACGAGTGGATCAAACTAGACGCCGATGGTAAGGCGATTGTTGGGATTACCGATTTCGCCCAGCACGAACTTGGCGATATTGTTTACGTGGACATTAATACCGTGGGTCAATCGTTGAGCAAAGGCGACGTGTTTGGCTCAGTAGAGGCCGTTAAGACGGTTTCGGATCTCTTCATGCCTATCGATGGAGAAGTGCTGGAAGTGAACACCGAGATTGAAAAATCTCCCGAACTGGTTAACACCGATCCGTATGACCGGGGCTGGATTGTGAAAGTGAAACCCGCCGACGCTGCCCTTAGCGACGATCTGCTCACTATGGAAGCCTACACAGAACTTATTGGGCAGTAAGCTCATTTTTATAATAAAGGAAAGGCTCCAGCAGGGGCCTTTTTTTTAGGGTATTATGCAAATTCTCCTTCGTTCTGCGCGCATCATCGACCCGCAATCGGCCTATAACGGGTTAGTGCGTGATGTATTTATTGACAACGGGTTGGTGCGCCAAATTGCCGAATCTATAGACGCTCCAGACGGTTGTCAAGTTGTTGATAAACCTGATCTGCACGTGTCGCCGGGTTGGGTCGACATGCGTGTGTCGGCGGGTGATCCCGGGTTTGAGCATAAAGAAGACATTACCAGCGTTTGCCGGGCCGCTGCGGCCGGTGGTTTTACGGATATTGCCGTATTGCCCAACACCAGTCCAGTGGTGGATTCGAAAGATACGCTGGGCTACGTCAGTCGCATGGCCGAGGGGCAACCGGTGATGGTTCACCCGATAGCGGCTATCACTAAAAGCACCAAAGGAGCCGACTTCACCGACATGATCGACCTACATCATGCTGGTGCCGTTGCGTTTTCAGACGGAGAACATCCGCTGCAAAATGCTGATCTGTTGCTTAAAACGCTCCAATACCTTCGTCCGTTTGGCGGGTTGCTTATGAATCGCCCAGAGGAAACGGGTCTTACCATCTTTGGGCAGATGCACGAGGGCGTTCAAAGTACGCTGCTGGGCCTGAAAGGCATGCCCGCTATGGCCGAGGAGCTAATGATCGAGCGCGATTTGCGCTTGCTGGCCTACGTTTTGGAAGGAGAAGGGAGTAAGGCAGGAAAGGAACAAAGCCAAGCGAATAGGACTAAACGAACGCCACTGCTTCATTTTTCCTGCATTTCTTCGGCCTCCTCCGTGGACTTAATACGGGATGCGAAAAAACGTGGCTTGCCTGTTAGTTGCGATGTGACGGCTCATCAATTGGTATTCGATGATTCGGCAATGGCTGATTTTGACACCAATCTGAAAGTGAACCCGCCGTTCCGCTCGCGTGCTGATGTGGAGGGCTTGTGGGCAGGGCTAACCGATGGAACCATCGACGCTATTGTATCGGATCACAGTCCTCAGGACGATGAGAGCAAACAAGTTGAGTTTGACCATGCCGAGTTTGGCATCACGGGTCTCGAAACGGTTTTTGGTGCTGTTATGTCGCACAATGCCGGGTTGCCACTGAGCCAGCTGGTCAATGCACTGGCCGTAAATCCGCGCCGAATTCTACGCCTACCTGCCGTAACCATTGCCGAAGGACAACCGGCCACGCTGACCCTGTTCGACCCAACATCGACATGGACATTTAGTCGGTCCCTATCGAAATCAAAAAATTCGCCATTCCTTGGTCAGACCTTTACCGGACAAGTAGTAGGTACTATCCGCGCCGGGCGGTTGACTGGTTTATAAACATGATCAATTTTTTCGCACAACCGCTACTCCGAATTCCGCTCATTGCGGGTGCCATCACGGGTGGGCTGGTTATTCTGTATTTTCTGGCCCTGTATGCCTTCGGCGTTGAGTCGGTGTTGTACGTCCGATCGTTGCGCCCGCTCGATTTTGGGTTCTATGTGATCGCGATGATTGCCACATCATGGTATTACCGGAAGTATGTAGGTAAAGGGATCATGCATTTGTGGGAAGGCCTCACCATCTGTTACGTAATCAACGTGCTCGCGGCCTTGCTTACGGGCTGGTTTATTTACCTGTTTGTTACCCAGATCGATCCCGGCGTCTTTACCCATTACATTGCCGATCTGCGGGAGTTTCAGGTGAATGATAAAGCCAGTTTTATCAAACAGTTTGGCGAAGAAGCGTTTGTCAAGCAACTGGCTAAAACGGAAGCGACGCAACCCGGAGACCTGATCTGGGACGAATTACTCAAGAAAACTCTTATGACTGTTTTTCCAGCGCTGATTATCTCGCTGATTTTCCGCAAGCAGGACTACAGCATTATTAATCCTTAAGGTATGGAAATGGAACCATCCCCCGCTCGCATTGCGCTTAAATGGGGGTTATTAACGGCACTTGTTGCCATTTTGACGACCTCTATCCGCTATTGGACAGGTCATTATTTTAGCTTCGGTTTTCCGATTCTGACCCTGGTTATCATGGTTACGGGCCTGGTGATGGCCATGCGCGAACTCCGTGCGCAGAACGGAGGGTACATGACCTACACGGAGGGGCTGAGCCTGGGTGTGCTGATGTTTGCCGTTATTGGCTTGCTCGACACGAGCTACACGATGATCTATCAGACGTTTGTTGACCCTGATACGGTAGCTAAAACCTTGTCGCAAACCCGCGACTTTATGGCCAGTTTCAACGTACCCGATGATCAGCTAGAAAAGTACGATGAGCAGATGGAGACCCTTGCTGATCAGTCGAAGAAAGGAGTTAGTGGCGTCACGTTTATCACCGGAATCTTTATGCAGATATTCTGGGGCTTCCTTTTGTCGTTAATTGTAAGTGGCATACTAAGCCGCAAAAAAGACCCATTTAACAGCTAACAGGGAACAGAGGGCAGTGAACATCGAACATCTATCAACGTTGTTCACTGTTTATGGTTCGCTGCTCACTGCTCGCTGTTGACTGTTCACTGTACTTATGCTCGCCATTTTTCGCAAAGAAATAAACCAGTTTTTCAGCTCGCCCATCGCCTACATCATAATGGCGGTGTTCCTGACGGCCATTGGCCTGATGCTGTGGGTGTTCCCCGATACCAGTTTGCTCGAGTACGGCTACGCCGACATGGGAACATTCTTTAACCTGGCACCCTATGTCATGCTGTTTTTGGTGCCAGCCATCACCATGCGCTCCATTGCCGATGAAGTTCGTACCGGAACCCTCGAATGGCTATTGACCAAACCCGTGGGGCGCTGGGCCATTGTGGGCGGCAAGTTTCTGGCTTGCTGGTTACTGGTTGCGCTGACCCTTCTGCCGACAATACTGTATTATATTTCGCTGTATCAGTTAGGAAATCCACCGGGAAATATTGACTCAGCGGCTGTTTTTGGGTCTTATATAGGATTGCTGTTACTGGCGGCTGTGTTTGTTGCAATTGGTTTGTGGACATCGTCGCTCAATGACAATCAGGTAGTCGCTTTCGTACTGGGTGTTTTCGTTTGCTTTCTGTTCTACGTCGGCCTGAGTTCGCTGGCTGGATTGGGCGCTTTGGGTGCTGTTGGTTATTACCTGGCCTATGTTGCCTTCGATGAGCAATACCGGGCCCTCGGTCGTGGCCTCATCGACTCACGAAACGTAGTTTATTTTGTTAGCCTTACCGGCTTTTTCCTCTTTCTGACCACACGTCGACTTCGATGAGTATTTCGCGTCAAACTCTGTTTTTCTGGCTTGCTATTGGTTGGTCAATCGCCATTTTTATTGCCTGCTCTGTTCCTCACAGCGGTGCTCCAAGCTTGTCAAGCAATGATAAGGTACAGCATGCCGCCGTATTTTTAATATTTGGCGTTTTATGGATGTGGTCGGGCCGCAAACCCAGTTGGGTCATCTTGGCGGGTTGTGGATTCGGCATGCTAATTGAGATCTGGCAGGGGCTTATGCCCGTTCTAGGCCGCACATTCGACTGGTTCGACGGCCTGGCCGATGCCATTGGTGTAATACTAGGCGTGGTACTGGTATTACTCGGCCGGAAGCTTTTGTAAGGTTTGACCTGAAAAGCAGCACGTCGCCCCCGTAAATAAATCGAGCTTTACAGTTGAGCGTAAGTTTAATTGAGTTGCTGTCGCTCGTGGGCTTCGACTCCGCTCAGCCTGACCCAATAGTTGAGTCAAATCGGGTAATCACGCCCAAGTAGATCGTCAGGCTGAGCGGAGTCGAAGCCCACAGGCGACAGCAATTTGCAAACAGGCCTTGTATCCAAAACATACGTCAGTCGGCCGATGACGTTTTTTCGTTGAGTTTAAAATAATCCCCCAACGTTTTACCCGCAGCGTCTTTGTAGTTCCTTAACTCCGCCAGCGAAAGACCTGCGTTTTTGCCCGTCGCAACAGTGATCCTTTTGCCCGGCATCTGCACTTTTTCAGAGAGGCCGCTATATTGATCATTAGCCCATTTCTCGTCGGCAGCGTAACGGATGCGGCCATCTGGCTCTACAGAAATATAGTAGGTTTTACCTTCTTTTTTGCTGCTGAACGTTCGCACAAAATCGTCCTGATCGCCGTAAACAAGGCCGATTATATGCGGAAATTCGCTGTATTCAACATGCCCGTATTGACGGTTGATTTTGGGCCATTCGCTTTGCATAAAAGCTGCATACTGGGCGAAAGCATCCTGATTGAAGCGTGATGGTGAGAGGTAGAGCATCGTGCTGGCGTGTTGCACAGCATTGTCGAGCTCATTACGGTAGGGCGTATGGTTTTTGTCGATGTAGACCCGGGGCGCATCACCGTATAAATCATCGGCGTAAGGTGGCCCCCAATCGGTAGTAAGAGCGTCGATCTTTACCGCTTTCCAGCGTCCAAGTTTCACTTCATAGTTGATGGTATTAGTGCTGAAGCCCTTCGTTTCATGGTACGACAGTTCGTATGGTTCACCGTTGAAGGTGCCGGTATACAATGATTTTGTATTGCCGCAACCAAATAGGCTCAGGAGCGTCATCATAAGGAGTGAAAAAGAAGCTCGTCGCTTATCCATGGTGAATGGTATTGCGTTGATGAACACCAAAGTAACTCATTTAGTTAGGAATCTCGCTGTACAACCTCCCATGGCATAGGTTCTACTTCCCCGAAAACATTTACTGTAATTCTTATTTATACAAAAAGCCCCTACACATCTTGTATAGGGGCTTTTTGTATATAATAGCTCAAGGCTTCTCAGCCGTGGAAGAAATCTTTCATCTTCTCGAAGAAACCTTTATCGCTTTTGTTAGGCTTGGGCTGGAAATTAGGCGACAGCTTTAGCTTTTCCAGTAATGACCGTTCCTCCGCCGATAAGGTTCGGGGAGTCCAGACGTTGACATGGATCAGTTGATCACCCCGGCCATAGCCGTTGAGTTCTTTAATGCCTTTGCCCTTTAAGCGGAGAATTTTGCCGCTTTGCGTACCGGGTTCCAGCGTAATACGAGCGCGTCCGTCGATGGTTGGTACCTCTACGCTGGTGCCGAGAGCAGCATCCGGGAACGTTACGTGTAGGTCATAGACTACGTTGCTGCCGTCACGTTTCAGGTCAGCATCTTCCTCTTCTTCCACCACAATGAGCAGGTCGCCAGCCACACCCCCGCGTGGAGGTACGTTACCTTTGCCACCCACCGATAGCTGAATGCCTTCGGCTACGCCAGCGGGGATTTTGATTGGAATTACGTCCTCCTCCAGTACGCGGCCTTCTCCAAAGCAGGTTTCGCAACGATCGGTCACAATTTTGCCTTCGCCATTACAGGTCTGGCAGGTGCTGGTAGATACCATCTGCCCCAGCATCGTGTTCACCACTTTGCGGGTTTGTCCAGTGCCACTACAGGTTGTACAGGTCTGAACAGCGGTTCCGTTTTTAGAGCCATTACCCCCACAGGTGGTACAGGTTACGTGCCGCTTCACCTTGATCTTTTTCTCGGCTCCGTTGGCTACTTCCTGAAGATTCAGCTTCAGCTTGATCCGCAGGTCTGACCCCCGACGAACGCGTTGGCGCTGACCTCCGCCACCCTGACCCCGGTTGAAGAAACTGCCAAAGGGCGACTCATCACCGAAAATATCGCCGAACTGACTGAAAATGTCGTCCATTGACGGGCCACCGGCTCCGTAGCCACCACCCGCTGCGCCACCAAGTCCAGCATGGCCGTACTGATCATAGCGGGCTTTTTTGTTATCATCGCTCAGAACGTCGTAGGCCTCAGCAGCTTCCTTGAACTTGTCCTCAGCGGTAGGATCGTCGGGGTTTTTGTCGGGGTGGTATTTGATGGCCATCTTACGATATGCCTTCTTAATATCGTCTGCCGACGCTCCCTTATCGATGCCTAGTATTTCGTAATAATCTCGTTTCGTCGCCATATTTTCAAAGAGTGAAAGGTGAAAGAGCGAAAGAGTGAGAGTACAGGTGTTGGAGTTCCATACTCACTCTTTCGCTCTTTTACTCTTTCGCTGTTAGCTACCTACAATCACTTTTGCAAACCGGATCACTTTATCATTGAGGTAATAACCCCGTTCAACTTCGTCGATAACCTTGCCCTTCAGATCATCGCTGGGAGCCGGGAATTGAGTGATTGACTCGTGCAGATCGGCGTTGAAAACTTCGCCCTTAGCGGTCATTGGCTTGAGGCCTTTGCTTTCGAGGGTACGGTTCAGTTTATGGTAAATCAGCCCGACGCCTTCTTTCACAGCGGCAATATCTTCAGTAGTTTCAATAGACTGCATTGCCCGCACAAAATCGTCGACCACGGGTAGCAGAGCCACCAGCATGCCTTCGTTGGCATTGGCTAACAATTCCATTTTTTCTTTGGCGGTGCGCCGACGGAAATTTTCGAAATCGGCGTATAAACGGAGGTATTTATCTTTCAGTTCGACCAACTCATGGTATGTTTTGTCTTCAGCTGAAACTACGGCCTCTGCTTCCGTCTCTTCGGTTGTGCCACCATTAACGTTCACCGCTTCTTCGCTTGTCAACGTATCGCGGTCCGCCGTTGCGGTGTTGTTGTCAGGTTGTCCGCTGGTGTGTTGAGTCTCTTCGTCCAAAATGTCTTTATTTTCCATGCTTAAACGCACTTAATCTGTCATAATTCAGGTGCAAAAGTAGGTGCAAAAGCATTGCCAAAGCCATAAAGTCTGCCAAGATGGCGGAAACTGGCTGGCTCGCCCGGGCAGGTCAGCAGATTTTACAGGTTTGTACAGACTTTCAGGATTCATTGATACTACTTTGTTGTTTCCAGTGAGCCGCCTGCGGTTACTGATCACTGCCAACCAATACATGATGCTCGTTCAACGCCATACTGCTCTTCTGAAAGCCGAAGCTGCCCGCCTGGGCTTCGACTTTTGTGGGATTTCGAAGGCGGACTTTCTGGAAGACGAGGCTCCGCGACTGGAAGCTTGGCTGAACCGGAATTATCACGGACAAATGGGCTACATGGCCAACCATTTCGATAAGCGGCTCGACCCCCGTAAGTTGGTCGAAGGGGCCAAATCGGTGGTAACGGTACTCCTCAACTATTATCCCGAACAGCGGCTACCCGAAGGGCCGGACGATCTTAAGATTTCTAAATACGCCTATGGTGAGGATTATCACTTTGTGATAAAAGACAAACTGAAAGACCTCATGGCGTTTATTCAGAACGAAATTGGCGAAGTTGGCGGTCGGGTATTTGTCGATTCGGCACCGGTGATGGACAAAGCCTGGGCCAAACGATCGGGAGCAGGTTGGGTAGGTAAACACACCAACGTGATCAGTCGTGATATGGGCAGTTTCTTCTTCATCGGCGAGCTGATCCTCGACCTCGAACTAACTCCCGACGGCCCTATTACTGATTACTGCGGCACCTGCACCCGTTGTATCGACGCTTGCCCTACCGATGCCATTACGGAACCGTACGTTGTGGATGGTAGCAAGTGTATCTCATACTTTACCATTGAGTTGAAAGACGCCATTCCTCAGGAAGTGAAAGGACAGTTTGAGAACTGGGTGTTTGGTTGCGACATCTGTCAGGATGTGTGCCCCTGGAATCGATTTGCCCGCCCGCATCAGACGCCCGCTTTTCAGCCAAACGACCGGCTGGCAGGAATGACTAAAACAGACTGGCAAGATATTACAGAGGAAGTTTTCAGCGAATTATTCCGCCGTTCGGCTGTAAAACGAACCAAGCTGGAAGGCTTGCGACGAAACATTACTTTTGTTGGATAGCCAAAAACAAACCGGATAGACACACCGTTACTACTTGGCCGCGCTCAGCGGAGTAGGCATTTTTGTCGACCGAAAACTTCGGTTGTACACCATACCATAAAACCCATATATGCAGCGAAATAGGTTGCAGCGAGAACAAAGATTGATTGAGACTGTTGGCGAAATTGTAGCCACAGAAGGATTTGATCAACTTAGAATCAATAAGATTGCCAATAGGGCAGGGGTTAACAAAATGCTTATCTACCGCTATTTTGGTGGCCTGGATGGCTTGGTGAACGCCTATTTACAACAGACAAAACCAATTGTTTCTGCTCCTCCAATTGATATAGAGTATCTGAAGAACGCTCCGCTCGAAGAGGTTTTTCAAACCTGTACCGATTACCTGGTGGCCGAATTTCGGCTGCTCCGGGACAACGCAGCAGCCCAGGAATTTTTGAAAGCAGATCTTCTCAACACCGTCGGCAACGGCAATTCAATTGCCTTTGAGAAAGAGAAACAGCTCCGGGATATGATCGGAGAACTGGCCAAAATTATCGGAACGAAAGAAGGTGAAGCTTTCTCCGCTTTGATAATCAGTGGCTTGTCTTTGCTTACTTTCTCGGCCCAGCAACAAAAGGTGTTATTCGGAATCGATCTCAAAACAGAAGAGGGCTGGGCCCGAATCGAAAAGGCCCTGGCCAATATTTTCCGGGGTGCTTATCTCTACACGAAGGAGCGTCAGGCGTCGGAGCAGCTACTGCTGAGCGACGAAAAATAACCGCAAAGCCTCGCCTACCCGCCACACGTCGGTAAAGGTATTGTACAAAGGCGTGGGGGCCAGTCTGATACAATCTGGTTCGCGCCAGTCGCCAATAATGCCTTGTTCGGTAAGGTACGTAAACAGAGCTTTTCCGTTCTGCTTCACCAATAACGATAACTGGCACCCTCGTTGCGCCGGTTCGGTAGGCGTTAGCACCCGAATTGTATTGGCGAAGGGTTCCAGCACAAACGCCAGATAACTGGTTAATTGTTCGCTCTTTTGCCGCAGCGCTGCCATGCCTGCTTCAGCCGTAATGTCGATGGCAGCTTTGTGTACCGACAAGGCTAAAATATTGGGCGTACTAAGTTGCCAGCCTGCGGCTCCTTGCATAGGAACGAATCCTTTAGTCATCTGAAACCGTTTGCCCTCATCGTAGCCCCACCAGCCAGCCAGTCGGGGCACCGAACCAGTATGGTGGCGTTCATGCACAAACACCCCAGATACCGCGCCCGGTCCGCCGTTGAGGTATTTATACGAACACCAGGTTGCAAAATCGACACCCCAGTCGTGCAGTTGTAACGGTACATTACCGATCGCGTGGGCCAAATCGAAGCCAACCAGTAAACCGTTTTTGTGAGCGGTTTGGGCAATTGCCTGCATGTCATACACCTGGCCTGTATAGTAGTTTAGGCCGCTCATCAGCACCAGGGCCAGCGTGTCGGCATGCGCTGCTATAGCTTCCTGAATATCGGCGGTGTAAATAAGCCCGTCTTCGCGGGCGGCTACCTCAATCAACGTGGTGTCAGGGTCGAGGCCACGCGAGCGAATATGCGTTTCGAGGGCGTATTGGTCCGAAGGGAAATCACCAGCAATGGTCAGAATATTCGTTTTGGTACCCTGCGGTTGGTAAAACGACTCCATCAACAAGTGGAGGTTCACAGTCAGCGCGTTCATAGGGCAAACTTCAACAGGTGTCGCGCCAACGATGTGCGCCAGGGGTTCCTGGCAACGTTTGTGGTAGCTCAACCACGACGGAGTCGTTTCATGTAGGCTTTCGAACCAGCCTTCTACGCCCAGATGCTGCCACGTTTGTAGCTCATGGTCGAGGGCCGCCCGGGCGGTTTTGGGTTGCAGCCCCAGCGAGTTTCCACACAGGTAAATAAGGTCGTTACCATTCCGCTGTGGAATATGGAACCGATCGCGGAATCCCCTGAGTGGGTCTTGGGCATCGAGTGATTGGGCAAAAACGAGCGTATTTTCCATTACGATTGAGTCAAAATTCCGGCTACGGCGAAGGGTTTTAGCGTAATTGTTCTTTCATTAACCGGTATCAGTATGGGGAGTTCGCCCGCTTTCGTACTGGCCGGGGCTGTTATTTCATCCAGCACCCATACCTGAGCTGGTAAGGGGAACGTGTCGGGAAATGAAAAGACCTGTTCGTTCCAGGTGTGGTTGGCTACGAGAATTAGTTTTGTGGTTGCCCGTTGGAGTGATAGGCTGCTTAGTGTTACCGATGTATAGGTTTCGTTTGGTAGGCAAGCTGCTCCTTGCCAATCGGCTAGGGCCATGAGCACCAGGCCCGCTGGGAACACTTGCCCCAGGTTCGTTTCCGGGTCAATGCCCTCGATAACACCTTTCGGGCCTTTGGTTTCAAAATATGTCAGGCTGGATGCCCCCGCCAACGTCAACGACGCCAAACTGCCCACTAACCAGCCAGCGGCTAGTAAGGAAGGATGCCTATGATCGGCGTCGGTGTAGCGCCGTGGCCGGAGAGTTATAGGGCCAACGTGGATGGGCAGCCCTTCCGCAAAACTGCGCGCCGTTTGAACCGTGTCAAACTGAGCAGCCAAGTTCTCAATAATTGTTTGATCGTCGAAGGCGTGAACTTGCGGATTTAACGCGTACACCAGATAATCGAATGAGTCGGTGGTAGCCGGGCGGTTGCGGTTGAGTTCAGTGAATTGCTCAGCGGACCCCACACCCAGTTTGGCCCCTGAAAACAGTTTCTTTAAGGGTACCGCTATGTCTGCCAGCATCGTCGAATCGATGGCCGGGTGGTTCGAACTGAATACTTCAACGGCTGAAATAGATGGGTTTAACCATTCGATAGCCTGTTGCAACTGGTTCAGCTCGGTTTGGTACTGATTTGTAAACGTTACGGCCAAAACCACCTGCACGTGCAAGCGTTTGGCTTCGCTCAGGCCCACAGTCAACCATTCGGACCAGTCGGGGCGGCCAAAATCGAGGGCAATCCGAACATGATTCAGGCCCATTTTTCGCAGTTGGGCAGCTTCATCCGATTTTAGCTTGGGCTGGTCAATCGCATGGCTCAGACCAATAGTAGGCAAAAAAACAGGGATCTGTTCGGGTGATGCAGTTGCTAGAGTAGGAGAGACCGGCGATTGGCCTGGGGAAACAGTCAACTGAACCGCCTGCCGAATTTGGTCGCCAGGCTGGAGCTGCACGGGGAGTTCCAAACGAAGGGGAGTGCCGTACGTTTTGAAGGAAGCATCGGACCAGTTGCGCTGATCTTCAGTTTCGAATATCTCACCTTCGAAAGAAAGCGTTGCCTGGGCACCGTCGGGCAATGTCCACTGCATAGCAGCAATCTCCAGAAAAGGTTGGTGCGGTTGAATCAAGACCGGAAAATTACCTTCTGACCGGCTGCCGTCGGGATGCGTAATGACAACTGGCCGACCAAGCGTTTCGACGATCGGATGCAGCACGCAAAAACCTACCCGATTTCGTAGGAAAGGCTGCAACACCGTTCCGTCGATGGAAAACCGAATCGTTCCCGTTTCGTCGCCAGAAATCTCACATTGCCAGCGGATCACTTCTGTGTCGTGCTGATAATGTCCACAAACAAATGTCAGTTGAAACGACTGGGCATCAAGGTGAAGTTGTTCGTTTGAAATTCGGATAGGTATTGTGTTCCACTGATTGTCGCGAAGCGCAAAATAAACCATCCGAATTACCTCCTCATCGCCTAGCCGGATGGTACGAAGGAAGCCGTTTTCAAAAATGGCCGACAACAAACCGGCCCGAACAAGGTGTTGCACAGGCCGGGATTCGGTAGTGCCATGGTAAAGGAGTTCTGTCATACACGGCAATTTACAGGGATAGCAACACGGATAAAACGGATGGCACAGATTTGTACCGATTGTGTTAGGAAATCGATATAAATCTGTGCCATTTCCTCCTGCCTGAGCGGGTAAATCTGTGTTATAGCTAATTTGCTAGGCTTATAATCGCCTGGCCCGGATGGTCGTTGTGTAAATCGTTTCAACAAGTTTGATCTCCATAGTACCATTGTTGATGGTGCCAATGGGTTTATCATCGAACGTTTGCAGCAATACTGATTTATCCCCGCTTTTCACGATTCGCATAGAGGTCGGAAATGGGTTATAAATATTGGTGTTTTTGATGGTCAGTATTTGATCAACTTCCACGAACTCCTTGCCCGAAGTAGCTACAGAAATAGTGCCGATGGCCCCCGACTTCGTCACGTCGTATTCGGTGCCGTTGGCGTTGTAGTAGTCGATGGTGTAGTTGCCTACTACTGCCGCGCCAGGGTTATCGGGGTCAACAACAGTTTCTTCTTTCTTACTACAGGCATTCAGCACCAGTAACAGAATACTCAGGCAAAGTAGAGGCAGGAGTTGCCGGCTTGAAAAAGACTTGGTTTTCATGCGTTGAGATGGTTTCTGGTATAACGGAGAAACTCGCCCTTACTGCCCCATAATTTGAGCAGCCGGGACGAGTTTCCGGTATAGCCAGTAAATAGGCGCAGGCAGGTTTAGTTTACGTACTTGCTGCGCACCTGAAACAAAATAAACAGACCAATCAGAAAGGAAATAATGATGCTGACAATGTCGAAACTAATAATAGCCGACAGAATATAAAGCAGTTCAGCAAGGTACATTTTAGTCCAGCTTTCGCGGGTACGTTTAAAAAGCCCTGGGATAGCCAATGCACCAATAATTAGAGAGGCTACCATCACCAGTAAGGCTAAGCTGACACGGATATTTAGGAAGAAACCGCTGAGAATGGCTACTCCTCCACCGAACAGAATGGCCAGTAAAGAGAGGGGAAGCAACACAACGGCAACGTAGGGAATGTATTTGGCAAAGCCTTCCCGAAACTCCTCGGGCAGTTGAAAGGGCGCTTTGTCAGTAAAAATAGGGCCTAATTCAGGCTCCAGAACGGCTTCTTGTGCCATAACGAAAAGGTTTATTGGTTTAAGATACAAGGTGCTGTTTTTCAGCATACTAACCTACCAAACTGTTCTCGCAATGTCAAGGGCAAATTTGTTTTTGTATAGATATGAAGGAGTAAGGATAGTGCGGTAAACGCTGGTTTCTAAAATCCTTTATTTTCAACGGGATCTTTTCTGGGATTCCTGTTACTTTTCAGGAGTCAGGTGCCATTAACCGGTGAAAAAGCTTACCCAGCTTATGATAAGCGAACCAACTGATGGTGATGTTGTAAATGCAATCCGTTCGGGCGATGCCGGACGAGTCAATTGGGCCGTGCGACTGTTGTACCGGCACAAAAGCTACGTAACCAGTTTTGTTCGGGCCGACGGTCAGCGCGATCTGCTCCGTTTCGATGAGCATTTCGTGAATGATCTTTTTCAGGATACTATCGAAACGTTTCTACGGAAAGTTTGGGATAATCAATACGACGTTATGCCCGGAGTCGACCTGCGGACGTATCTCTACCGGATAAGCCACAACAAATACCGCAACGAACGCCAGAAAAGCCTCCGCCGACTGGAACGCGACCATGCTTACGTTGTAGAAGCCGAAGAGCCGCAAAGTGCGGAAGATATAGTACTTGAAAGGGAGCGGGATACTATTGTTGATCAACTGCTTGGGAAAATTGACAAAGCAGGTGGTGAACTAATCCGGCTCTTCGATTTTGAACAAAAAAGCCATCGGGAGATCGGGCAGTTGCTTGGAATTTCGGAGGATGCTGCCAAAATGCGGTATTACCGCTCGCGCAAGCAGCTAGATATTATCTTGAAGAATTATGGAACTGCCGATTGAGATACTGGAACAAATAGAAAAATATATCACCCATCAACTTCCCGACGACCAACGCCGGACTATTGAACAACGTATGGAACAGGACCCTGACTTTCGCGAAACGGTGCAGGCAATGCATCGATCGCGGTCATTTCTCGATAAGGCCGTTCAGCTTGACAAGGCCGCTCAGGACAAACTTATTCGGATGGCTCGGACAGTAATGAGCCAACTGGATGCGCAACAACCAGTTATGCAACCCAAAATCGTGGCCCGCACCGTCCCCCGAAAAGTGGGATTGTGGTCGTTTATAATGGCAGCCATGCTATTGCTTATTGGCGGTGTTTATCTGATCGTTAGCCCAGTCAGCCTTGCCAATGCCGATCTGGACGCGGGCGTGCATCGCGATGCTATGAAAACACCCGCCAACAGTCTCCGCCCAGGCGAACGCCAAGCCTTAGACGATTTTCTGATGGCAAATGCGCTTTATACCAACGGTGATTTTGAGAAAGCTATCGTGCATTATGTAAAAGCGGAGAATGCTCCCATCAGCGCGTATCTGCGCGAAGCAATCTGGTGGAACCTCTCGCTCTGCTACCTGAAAACGGGGAATACTACCAAAGCGCAGCAATACTGGCAACAGTACGAATCGCTCGATCAGCCGCATTATCCCAGTACGTATCTGGACCGGACACGTATTAGAACGCGCTTGTTTTGGGAAGAGATTTTTGCCTGAAAACAGCCCAGCCAGCAAGCCCCAGCAAACAGGTAAGAAGGCTAAATAGCCAGGGACTTGGCCAGGATGAGGTTGTTGTAACGGCGTTATGCCCCCCGTAGAGAGCTGTCGATGCCCAATAAAAGGGGTGTCCACTGTACCGGAGTCCTTCTGCCGAGGCCAGAAAGTCAAGCCGGGCTTGTCGCAGATTCTCCCGTATTGATTTCCCGTTTGTGAGTTTGGGGTAAAAATACTGCCCTAGTAGTGCCTGAGCTTCATCATTTATTGGGAACCAGGAACAAGTTACACTCCGGGCACCGGCCCACGCAGCCGCTCGTCCTAGACTATGAACGCCATCGCCCGGAAGTTGAACACCTTTTTCGGTAGCACAGGCAGAAAGAGCCGCGAAATCGACGGTGCGAAGGTCAGTATGTTGAAATTCAGACGGATATAACAAATAATCAGATTCGGTACGGCCGGATGGGTGGAATACTAAAGCTGTTTCTCGTTCACCAGGGTAGGTGTGCGTTGTCAGAAGCAGGATTTTAGCCTGAGGTGCATCGAGCAGAAAACGATGTTTGCTGGCCTTGCGACCAACCCAGCTTAACCCGCCCAACAAATTTGCTTCCTGAACTGAAGCCCGAAGAGGGGGCAGCAAATGACCGGTTTTCATTTGGAATGGCCCTCGACCCGTGTCGGCTGCAAACGGAGCCATCGTAAGGCTTTCGTGTTTGGCTTGTTGCTCACTTTCGTTGGTTAACAACCGACTCGACAGGTTGAATTGATACGCTATATCAGCCTGAAAAATCAGGGCGCGGCCTGCCTGATTTTCCAGCGCTTCGAATGGAATTTGCCAATTGGGTGGAGCCACTACCGTAAGGGCAGTTGCCTCCCGAAGCTTGTCCTGGATAGGGGTTAACAAAATTTTGTATAAAGCTCTTGCCGGCTGGTTGTTATAAGCCCCCACAATACCTGGGTCGCGGGATACCTCGGTGCGGTAGCGGGCAATGGCCTTGTTAAGCGATTCCGGCGCAATGGGTATCCTGCGAAAGGTACAGCCTTCCCGGCCAAGGGTAAGCACAAGCAGGCCCGTTGGAGTAGGGGAGTAGCACAAAACCATCTCTCCAGCCGCCAGGTGCTGACGGTATTCGAGCAGGGATAACTGCGAAAATCGGCGGAATGCCCGTCCGTATTCTGGAAATTGATTTGCAACCCGCTGTTGCCATCCAATCAGGCTAGTTTCCGTCTTGTTGATTTCAGAATCGAGAGTCGAGCTGGAGCTGCCTTCGCGAACCAGCCGAAGTTGGCTCAATCGTTGATTCAAGGCTCGGAATTCCGTTTGTAGCGGTTTTGGTAAGTACTGCCGAACGAGTTGTTGTTCGAGTTGAGAGTCAGCTAACAGGCTATTTTGTTGCTTATCGAACAGAGCAAAAGCCCGTTGCTGAAAGATAGAAGCCATGCCAGGATTTTGCGCCAGTTCGTAGCAAAGTGACAAAGCAGGGCTGTATAAACCAGCTGACTTTTGCGCCAAAAACGCTTTTGATTCGGGTAGTAACGCTCCTCGCCGGAGTAAAGAAATTAGGTCTATAGCTTGTTCATACGCGTTCAATGCCGCCTTAGCATAAGCCAGCCGTTTTGCTTGTGTGTCTAAAGACGTAGTTGATAGAAAAGTAGCTTTCTGAATTAGCGCAGCAACCAATGAACGCGGAAGAGCAGCCTGTTGCCACGATTTGGCGCGGGCACCATACGCTTCGCGGATTGCAGCATTAAGAACTTGTAAGGCGGCATCTGTATTACCCTCCTGCTGATACAATTTATTAAGACTTAAGTAAGCATCAACCCGGAATGCTGAAGGCCTGCTAAAGTGAATTTTGCTGAATGCAAGCAGGTCTGAAAAGGCAGTTTTGGCGGCTGGCAAGTTTCCTTCGGCCAGCAAGACCCCGGCCTCATTCTGTTTCAATCGTCGTTCAACATCTGCATCGGGTTGTTTGGTCTGACGAAAATAGGTTTTATAGGCCTTTTGAGCCTGTTTCAGAGTCTGGCGAGCCGACTTTAGGGCGTTTTGCTGAAGTAATGATTCTGTCAGGTTACATTGTATGATAGCTACATAAAGTGGCTCGTCTGCGTACTGCCGGATTGCCTGTTTAAAGGACGCATCAGCTTTTACATAATCGCCGAGGGCGAGATAAGCTTTGGCAAGCGAGTTATAATTGCCATCAGGTTCTTTTTTGTAGCGCAGCCTGTATCGACGAATTGCCTCCAGATTCATCGTAACAGACTCGTGGTAATTCATCGTTTCCTGAGCCTGGTAAGACAGGTCTAAATAATAGTTATACAGGTAACTGTTGAATGAATTCAAACTATCTGGTTCGGCAGCTATGAGTTGGGCGCACCGATTAAAATAGTAGGTGGATGAGTCGTACTGAAAATCACTTTGGTACGCACTGGCAAACCCGTGGTAAATCATGAACTGGCGCCGAACCGAGCGGTCGCCGTTGACCTTGTAAGTGCGAAAGGCCCGTCGCACAAGTGGGATAGCTTCACGGGTTGACCCTGCATTGGTTTTTGATTTTGCCCCGTCTAAACAGGCTAGTATCAAGTAATTGGAGAGCCTGGCCGAATCACTCAGATCAATCGCTTTCTTATAGAATTGAGCAGCTTCTTTGAAAGAAAGTTTGCCATCGGCCTCATCAGCAACCTCCAGATAGTGCTCAATGCGTTTTACAACCCTCTTATCTTGAGCTAGTGTATACGGACTAAAACTGCTCACCATGACAAGCCAGAGAATGAGTCGCTTCATGGTATTCTTTACATATAGGTTTAGAAGAATCAAACCTACAAAATAAACCCTACCCCTGATAGGAAGGGATAGGGTTTATTCACTACTCAAGCCCACTACTGTGGCCTCGGTTTGTTGCCGGACGAATCGGCAACCGATACTTCTTGTGCTGAGAAAGACATGCCTTTCCAGCGTGTTGGTGTTTTGCGGGTCATTTCGGCTATGGAGCCGACCACTGCTACGGGCGAAACATGAACCTCTTTGGCCGATTTGATCGGTTGAGGAACCTCGGGGTTAGTACAGCCAAGCGCAAAAGCGAGTAACAGTACTGTAGAAACTGACTTTATCATTTGGGTTTTTCGCCCCGTTTGGTGTGAGACCGTAGCTGTTGGGGCATGGCAGCCAGTCTCAGCAGCTAGTCAGATAATCCATGTGAAACGGTTCTTTCTGCGTCGCTGATGGATCAAAACTCTCCCTGTCTCATTCACCATGATCGTCCAGAATCCCACTGCTCAGGTCCCTATTTTTGCAAATGCCCATTTTTTACTTTATTGCTTAATTCTTAACCGGCTATATCCTAGACCAAATTATTGATTCGAGTACGGAGTGGCTCCAGGCGGGCAGAGAATTAAAAGCATTGCTGGAAAAGCACTTGGGCGAGGCAAAGACTTATCAACAGAGCGATCAGCGTTTTCATATGGGCGCTGCCCTGTCTAAATTCCAGGACCAGGTTGAGGTAACCAGAGATAGTATTGGAGATGAGTACCAGAGCAACTTCCGATTCAAGCAATTAAAGGAGAAGCCGTCAGCTACACTTAGCATCAATGAGTTAGCTGAGGTATTTCGTGGTCACGACACTCGCGACAAGGCAGATAGCAGCCGACGGTTTATTCGCCGGAAACAAATTGAGATGTGTTTGCTATTTGTCATTGGCTACCCAGAAAAGAATCTGACGATAGTATTTCAGCGCAATGCGATCTTGTTTTGCGCCAATGGCAAAGAACTTTATTCGGTGGCTATTGACAACCCCAATGAGGAGGTCTATCTGGCTTACTATTGGCGACACAAAGACGAAAAACGGGACGAACACGTCGGCTATGGTGTCGTACAGGTCTCCTTGGATGAACAGAGAGAGCCCGATTGGAGCCAAACAGCTGTTACTTTGTTATACGCTAGTACTCCCCCTATTGCACTTAAAACGATTCAGGGTGAGGTGAGTGGAGGGCTGCTCTACCTATGGTTGGAAGATAGTATGCCTATTGACAATGTTTTTGTACGAACGCAGATAACCCTTAATTATAGCGAACCCAGAAATGGGTATTTGATGGGCACCTACAGCACTGCCCATAGGAGGCCCCGAGAAGCTACGGCCGGTATTATGGTATGGCGACGGATGAGGACAATGTCAGAGGCTATGATTCACATCCAGACTTACCAAATTAATGATCTCGCGGTCATAGAAACCGGAGGCCCAGATAGTATTTCTCCTTCGTTGAATGGACAGGCACAACGGTACGCGTTGCCAATTGAAATCAATTACTTTCTGGATAATCAGCGGCTCGATGTGAAGCGCAAGGTTTATGGAACTATTCGAAACATACCGTTTGCCGAGGAAGCCAGGTTAATTGATCAATACGTCGGCGTTTATCAGGGGTATACAATTGGCCATAACAACCGTAAAGTGATCCTGTTTCGTTTAGAGGTGACCCCGTCGTGGAGGGTTGTTTGTAAATACGAAAATCATTCAAATCGGCGCGAGTATTACGGTAGTTTCGATTATATCGGCAAAAGCATTCGCATTAAATTAGATTATCAGCCTGAGGAGGATCTATTCCGTCAGCTGTATTTATTTCGACCAGAGCAACAGACCATAAGCGGGGCGGCCTGTTTGGTAGGACTTGTAAGCGGATTAAGTCGCGATTTGAAGCACCCGGTAGCTGGCCGGGTGATTTTACAAAAGCTGGTTCAGAACACGCAAACTCCCCATGAAATCGTTTCGGAAGCTATCATTCAGCATTTATCAATTGCTGATTTCCGAATGTATGAAGGCGGCAATCAGTATCTGGCTGTATTGGCTGGCAAGTCTGTAGCTGATGAAGAACGCCCTATGACGGATAGCTTTGTCCCGAGTTTATTAGTCGAGGCCGTGGAGACAAACGAGCGCCCAACCGCGTTCAACTGGGCAGGGAATTACTATTGCTTTATTGGCGAACGCCTGGGCTCGGACCCTTACTCAACTAAAAAATACCAGTTATTGATTGAAGAGGATGGGAGCACTGTACTGGTTCGGGAAGATGCCAAGTGGCACGGTGTTGCTGAGTTAACGAATAATCGGGAGTTATTGATCCGGTTTAAACAAGGCTATAATTCGTTTGTAGGCACGCTTTTGTTTACCATCAGCGAAAGCGGTAAAGTAGCGCATCCGGCAAAATTCAAGCGTTTATTTGGAGTACTGTCGCGGGCACTCGACGGCAGGGTTGAAGCGTTTGCTGCTGTCCTCATACCAACCCGAGACGAAGAAAAAAAGAGGGGAAAGGGGTTGAACCCACCAATTCCAACAGAATTTCAGAGGTTGAACACTCGCCTTCGTATAGGCAATGTCGATACGTTTGATCACGACGATCAGTACTATGGTGGCTTACTTTCGTTTATGGAAGGTGCTGCAAACCGTTCACTCCGTATGGAAGCAGTCCCAGACCGTCCATTTCGACCTCGCCAAAAGGAGTTCAGGCGCGTTGGGTTTTATGCTGCCTGTTATCTGGCTCAGCGGCATTACCTGAAAACAGAGGAAGAAAGAAAAATTTTGGCTCAGAATAAAAATGGTCAGAACGATGAAGAAGCCCTCAAGTTCAAGGAGAATGCCATTGACCGGGTTCAGGAAATTAAAACTCATTTGAGTGAGTCATTCAAAATGGGTTTTGCTGCCGAACAATTCGCGGGAGTTAAACTGAGCGCACGTCATCTGGATGTGGAAGCTGTTCAACAGGACTTTATGATGACTGACTTGGGCTGGGATCACAGCGTTGATCAGCTCGTTGAGGATATTAAAGCTATTCTTGAAGACCGCAGCTTACTGCTAGAGGCATTACGGATGCCTACCTGTTTGAATCAACAGGAGATTATGGTACGGGTTAAAACACTGTGGCCTCATATTACGGCCTTGCTTGAACCCAAAAAAGCCGGAAACCCCTGATTCCTGAAGCAGTTAGTGGTTTCCGGCTTCAAATAGTGTGGATAGAGCCGTTTTTAAATAGTGTGGTTATAGACTTGGGATGTAGTTAAATAACACGATGACCACCCAGGCAACTGTTAATGTGCCTGGGTAGCCGAAAAGTAACAGCATATTCAAAAAAAGATTAGGCTAACCGCCCCATGGCTGCTTTCATCGCGTCTTGCTGACGGCGTTTCTGGAGAACAATCGGGGCGGCTACCCGCTCTTTACAATCAAAGATGCCGCACCGCTCGCAGGCTTCGTTGACAATTCGATGCGGAATTGAAGGGTCAGACAGAAACTGCATTTTGGTGCGGAGGGTGTCATTCACCGGAAAACACATCGATACGCTCATGTTCTCCTGCGCTGTGGGTCGGTGGGGGTGCGCCACCGACACAATCAGGTATTGCTGCCCCGTATCGGCGTAGGTCGATAGTTGGGCGCGACAAAGCGACCCTTCAAAATTCTTATGCCGTTGCAGAAACGACAATTCCTGAAGAATCGTCAGGGCAATCCAGCGACGGCAGGAGTGCTCATCGACAATGCCGCGCGGCCCCTGCGAGCGCGACAAGTGCATTTCTTTGGTAAGGTGAAAGACGTTCTCGCCCGCCGTGTTGTTAAATCGGTAAAAAAACAACTGATCAATCCCGAAGTACTTGGGCAAGATGTTGCTAAGTCGGTAGAAGAAACGCTCCGGTGTAGACTGGCAGTCGTTGATCAGGTTCAGGAAATCGTCGTTATCCCAGGTTGAGCGGGCAAAAAGGGCCGTTATGCGGGCCAACAGCATGTCGCGCCGAATCAGGATAGCGCCTGCAAAATAAGAGGCCTTATAATTATTCAGCACCTGCTCAAACGAGTCGGCTTCAACAAAGGCATAGGCGAAGGGCCGCACTTTGAGGTTGAGATATTGAAAGCCCACTTCGCGAGCCAACACGTAAGTTCGTTGCTGAGGAGCTAACCGCCCATTAAGGTGCAAAACTTTTTTTTCGGGTCGGTAAATAGACCGCAATGAAGCCAATTCGGGTTGTGAATCAGGATCGAAGGGCTGAATACTGGTGCCGTAACGGGTTTTCAGAAGGTTGGTCAGCAAGCCCTCCGACACATAGGTATTGGCGGGGGCAAATTCGGTCAGAAAACGGTCGGCGTCAACTTCAATGTCTTCAAAATAATTGTCGTGTAGTTCCTGGTACGACCTGAGCATAGTCATGTACAGCCGCTCCACGCTCATGTTGTAGCTGAGGGCAATGTCCATGAATGTTCGGATCATAGCGCTCACTTTGGCGGGGGCTTCGGCTAGCAGTTCAAGCAGATCAGACGGGTCAATGCCAAATAGTTCGAGTGGAATTTCGGTCAGGAACTTGGAGCGGAGAAGATCCGAAATGGGTTCGAGTTTCTTGCTCAACTTCAGTGACACCAGTGTGTCGTAATCCACCTGCATGGCATTAGCCAGAGCTGATATTTTATCCGCTTTGGGGTATTTACGCCCCTTTTCAATCTCGGAAATGTACGAAACGGCCATTCCGGAAGCCTGGGCCAGTTCGCTTACCGACATACCCCTGTCGATTCGGAGCTGGCGGAGTTTAAGGCCAAATAGCAGTCGGATATGATCGGATTGGAGGGACAAGGGAAGTTCGGATTTTGAATTTTAAATTGCGGATTTGAGGACTGTACTACCCCAGCCCTCTACCCAACACACGCTATGTGTACAAAGAAACGAAAAACTCCGATGGGTCTGCCTGAGTCCATCGGAGTTTTAGTATTTTGACGGGGCTGGTACCCCGGCTTTTTCGTTTTGTGGAAGGCTGGCGACTAATCGCGGTTTACTTCGTTCTCGCTGTATGGCGTTGATGCATCGGTTGACCGTTGGTATACACTAGCATTTATGGCTACAACTTTGATTGGAAGTTCTTTAGAAAAAATCCTAATTTTTGCCTGGTCCGATGAGAATATACCTCCCTGGCTTTTTGCATGAATTGATTGCATGGGTCAAATAGTTTGTTAGTATTCAGTACGTTGACTTACAGTTAAGTCTATACTCCTGTTAGATTAATAACGAATTAAAGGCTAAAAAAGATTCAGTCTTGTTGGAATAGTGCAAAACAAGCCCTGGATAAACCCGTAAAAACAAGCAGATTGCCAAAGATTCTTGCTAGGGTACAGAGGCTTTTTGTAGAAACATCTAGGCAGTTAGTGGGTTAAACAAGAAGTAGCTAATTAAAATACTCAACACTATGAATTCAGAAGCAGGAAAAACAGCTCTGATTACAGGAGCTTCCAGCGGCATTGGTCAGGAATTGGCTAAGCTGTTCGCAAAAGACGGGTATAACCTGGTATTGATCTCCCGCAACGACGAAAAACTTAATCAACTTGCCGACGATTTTCAGCAGGATTACGGTGTCCAAACCACTGTTATCAGTAAAGACTTATCGCGCGAAAACGTTGCTCAGGAAGTATATGACGAAGTTACAGGCCGGGGTATTACCGTTAATGTATTGGTGAATGATGCGGCAGTAGCCACTTATGGCAAGTTCGCTACCGACACCGATTGGGAGCGTGAAAAATCGCTGATTCACCTCAATGTGTTGACGTTAACACACATGACCAAGTTGTTTTTGAAAGACATGGTCGCTCGTAACGAAGGCAAAATTCTGCAATTGGCCTCATTGGTGTCCATCACGCCGTTCCCCTTAATGGCGGTGTATGCTGCGACAAAAGCGTATGTTTTCAACTTCACGCAGTCGCTGAATAATGAGTTGAAAGACACTAATGTTACCGTTACGGCTCTGTTGCCAAATGCAACCGACACTAATTTCTTCCGGGAAGCAGGTGCTCCTAAATTGAATGTAGAGGATCAGTTAGATGATCCAGCTGTGGTTGCCAAAGATGGCTATAATGCGCTTATGGCCGGAAAATCTAAAGTTGTACCTGGTGGTCCTCTTAATAAAGCGTACGAGGTAATGTCGTATGTGTCGCCCCAGGAAACGATGGCTGGCATGATGCGCCACATGAATACGCCGAAAGAAGAGGAACAAAAAGAAAGTAACACCTCTGCCTGGGCAATTGGGCTGGGTATTGCTGCCGCTGTGATTGCAGGCGTAGCCCTTGTTACAGCTTATAACAACGCCGACCTGGCCACAAAAGCACGGTATCGCTATAAGGCTGGTCGTCTGAAACACAAAGCCAATGGCTTTTTTGAGGATGCAAAAAGTGCCGTGGCCGATAATTGGGACAAAGTGAAACACAACGGAGCATTCGAAGATGCGAAAAGTGCGGTAGCCAACGGCTGGGACAAGGTAAAACACGACACCAAAGAGAGTGTGAAACACAACGGCTCATTTGACGATGCCAAAGAGTCGCTGGCTGATGGTTGGGATGCATTGAAGAGCAAGGTAAAAACAGCGGTAGCGTAATGAAAAACTCCCATTTTTGGCGCATAGCCACGGCGGTGTTGGCAGTGGGAAGTATTATTTATACAACCACATCGAGCAGTCGGTCGCGGAGAGTAAGCCGGAAAGACGATCCCGAACAAGAATACGACGTGCCAACGGAGTATCAGGAGGTGTTTAGTAAAAATTTGATCGTTCCGGCGGGCTGGGCCTTTGGTGCAGTTTGGGGCACGGTTTACACCGGCCTTACCGCTCTATTAGCTCATCAGGCGCTGCCTTCACAGGCGTACAATCCACGCTATCAGGAAGCCATGCCCTGGTGGTGGAGAAGCTTTGCACTGAACGCTATTTTTGGCAAGTTTTTCGCTCAGTCGAATCCCGAAAGTGTGGTTATTTCGGACGTTACAACCAAGGCGAATTTGATTGCTGCCTTGGGGTTGCACCACAGCCTGGAGATTGGTAAAACTGATGTTCCTGCGCCTGAGAAGTATCTGCGTATTCCGGTCAGCCTTTATACGGGCTGGCTCACAGCAGCTACCGTTGTTGGTACGCCAGATTCGTTGCTGACGCTTGGTTTGTGGGATCGTGACGATGAGCGCGATTTGCCGGTGGCGGCTGGGATTCTAGCAGCCACTGGGGCAGCAGGATATGCCATTGCCCGGCAATTAAATGACCCGTGGTTTATGGTACCGTTTATTGCTGGTTTTGGGGGTATAGCTACCCGGCACTGGAATAAGCCCGATAAATCATTGGTCGCTTATACCGCTGCAGGTTTGGCCGCTACTTATGTTGGCCTTGCTGCCTACTGGGTGTCAAAAGGTACGTTTCGACCCTACGAACGGGCTATAACTGATGCCGATTATGAGATAGAAGCGTCTGTAGAACCAGTTTCATCAGGAGCAATCTATTCTGGTCAGCAACACCAGGCCGAGATTGCCCGCGAACGCATGGAGCCAATCGAAGCTGAGGGACTGGATTAACAGTGCGATTTATTGTTAAGCCGCCAGTAAGCAACGGGTCAAGCATCTTAGTGATGCACGAGCTGTTACTTGCTGGCGGCTGTCTTTTTTGACACCTGACGAGAAACAACGGAGCCGTCACCTAAAAAAAGACGTACAACATAGGGGCCATCAGGCAAGGTCGAAAGGTTAATTTTAGGGCTGCATTGAGGTGTGTCGGCAAGTTTTATATCAACCGATGCCGCTGCCTGTTGCATAATCTGACCGCTCAACGTGAGCACCTCATACCGTTCCACACAGCCGTAACTTCCCTCATTGAGCAAATTGATCAGGCCAGTAGTTGGATTAGGGTAGACCGTAAGTGCGGGCTGGTCAGGGTAGCTATTATTGTATGTGTACCTAACTCCGATGGTGCGACGGGTCGTTGTTGTTCCAATCAAGTACTCCCAATTCACTTGCTCGGTCAGGCGGCCAGCCGTGTCGTACACATAGCTGTTGAAACTCCGATTGGTGAGTGGGTCAAGTGGTAAATCCGTAATGCGATGCACCGACTGGTTGAGCTGGAAGTTGACTCGAACTGGTTTGCCTTGAGCATTCTGGCGCGTTGTGACAATAGAATAAGGCTGGCTGATTTTTGGGTGACTATACTGTCGGCTTACGCTTTCGGTAGCTTTGTGATCGGTTGTAGTAAGGTGTTTCAGCACCCATTGCCCTTTTTCTACTTCTTCACTGGTAGACTGGATGATCCGATTTTTTTCGTCATAAAGGGTTATTAATCGCTGCCCTGCCGACTCCACTATCTGCCGTCGGTCGGTGTAGGTGTATGTGCTTACCGACTCCGAGCCCCATGTCTGAGCGGTTTCGTTATAATTCGAAAACCGACTGCCTGTAACTCGATTTTGGCCGTCGAAAGTTTGTATCGTCCGCTGCGTTTTACGCCATGCCTTTTGGGTAAAATCCCATGCGCTGCCCTCTTCGCTTACTTTATTTCCTCGTTCGTCGCGGGTAAATACAAATCTAGTTCTGAAGGCATTGCCATTGGGTTTGTTGGCTCCTGTGAAAACAAACCCTGTGAGTGAGTCGCGGGAGTCGTAGGTATAAGTCGCAACCAGATGGCTCGTGAAGAGATTATTACCCACCGGGGCTTCGGTTCTGCTTTTAGTTAGTCGCCCTTTTGCATCGTAAACAAAAATATTACGGGAGCTCACCACCTCCGACTGATCGGCCTTAACCGTAAAATAGGTCACTGAAAAAGGACGATCGGGTAGCATCTGACCGCAGGCGGCAGAAAAGGAAAGCAACAGAATGAAGACAAGTACATGTTGTTGCATATCCAATACGAGTAGCGCAAATAATGAAGTTAGCTGATTTGGGCCGCTAAAGTAGGACTGATTTCTCAATCGAACTCAACCAGACATTACTTTTGGTAGATTAAAAAACAGTGAACAGCGAACAGTAGGCGGTGGCAGTAAGCAGAAAATACTTGCCAGTGATTATGAATTAACTAGCCACTGCTTACTGCCACTGCCTACTAATCACTAATTCACGGTTTCAACACCACTTTTGTGCAGTCGTCTGCTTTATCGCGAAACATCTTGTATGCCTGATCAACCTGTGAGAGCGGCATAGTATGCGTAATGATGTCGTCGAGCACAACGCGGCCTTCTTTGATGTGCGAAATCAGTTCATCAATGTATGTATGCACTGGGGCTTGCCCAGCCCGGATGGTAATACCTTTGTCGAATAAGCGATGGACAGGGAAATTGTCGTACGGACTACCATAAGCGCCTACAACAGGAACAATGCCTCCTCGCTTTACGGCCTGCATACAGAGGTCGATAACCTTGTCGGTGCCGGGCTGAAGTTTGATGATGGACTTGACATGCTCCAGAAAAGACCGCTCGGCTTCGGCACCAACGGCGTCAACACATACATCGGCTCCGAAGCCACCGGTCATATCGTAGATAGCTTGTACAACATCGACATCGTGCGGATTTAGTGTTTCCACTTTGTTGACACGCCTGGCCAAGTCGAGCCGATAATTGAGCGGGTCAACGGCGATAACGCGGCCTGCCCCTTTTATCCAGGCCGATTTCTGCGCCATCAGCCCCACTGGTCCCGATCCGAAAATGACCACTGTTTCGCCCCCCTGCAAATTTGCCCAGTCGATGGATGACCAGCCTGTTGGGAAAATATCCGTCAGGAACAATACCTGCTCGTCGGTTAAGGAATCGTCGATTTTACGGGGTCCATAGTCGGCAAATGGTACTCGAACGTATTCGGCCTGACCGCCCTGATACGCGCCGTAGAGGTCAGTATAGCCAAACAACGCACCGCCCTTGCCATTGAGCAAATTACTCTGTGGACCGTAGTGGTCGGGGTTGGAGTTTTCGCAATGGGGCGGCAACCCGTGCGTACAGAAATGACAATGCCCACAGGCAATGGGGAACGGCACTACAACACGATCGCCTTTTTTGAGGTTAGTTACGCCCTTGCCGGTTTCTTCTATGATGCCCATAAACTCGTGACCAAGGGTCATGGGACGGAGTTGCGGAAAAACACCGTCGTAGATGTGAAGGTCGGAACCGCAGATGGCGGTGGATGTTACGCGGATGATCGCATCGCGTGATTCTTCAATTTTTGGGTCTTCGGCATGCTCGTACCGAATATCGTTGGGCTTGTGAAAAACAGCTGCTTTCATAACGATGTTGATTAGGCTGTGCAGAGCCACAAGAGTTTATGGTTCCAAGATCCTGTGGCTTTGCGTTTATAGCCTAACCGGCATCGTTTGGTTTGGTTTTTAATCGACTAGAGAAATAGAGTTTATGGCGACGCCAATTGCATCAGTATTCCACATACATACCCCATGTATGATCCTACAGCGTACCCCATAATAGCCATCAAAACGCCAACTGGGGCCAGCGCTGGGTGAAAAGCAGCTGCTACGATGGGAGCAGAGGCTGGGCCACCAATGCACGACATACTGCCAACCGCCAGAAAGAAGTAGGGTGCGCGCAGTAACCAGCACACCCCAATCATGATGAGCACATGGAACGCCATCCAGACCAAGCCAACCAGAATTAGTCCAGGTTGCTCGGCAATGGCCAATACGTCGGCTT
The DNA here is from genome assembly GCF_028867935.1 of Flavobacterium sp. SUN052. GTDB lineage: Bacteria > Bacteroidota > Bacteroidia > Flavobacteriales > Flavobacteriaceae > Flavobacterium. Next base: position 244,868 of record NZ_JAPQNS010000008.1, on the reverse strand, counting down.
TCAGGCCAATAGTGGCAATCATGAGGTACAGAAAGATCGTTGCCACTTTAGATGCCCCGGCTCCTTCGAGTTGGCGCGCCCGCGTAAACGAAAGCCCAATGCCGAGGGCCGTAGCCACACCAACAATCCAGAAGAACGGAGCATTGAGACTAAATTGCCTCAATACGGGGTAGTTTGCGTCGATAAAGGGGGCAATCCAGTCTGCCAGAGCGTGGGCAAGAGCCGTGGCCCCAAAACCCAGCGCGAGTATGGTGATAAAATCCGTAACGGTCGGGATGCGCCGGATGGCTTCGGCCTGTTCAGTCACGCGCTGCTTTACGGCTTCCACTGCCGACGCATCGGCCCGGAACCAGCGGTCAATGGTTTTTGAGCGCCCTGCTCCGTAAATCAGTACCGCCAGCCAGCTGTTGGCCACGAAAATATCGACCGTAACAAACGCCGAAAACAGTTTGTCGCTGGGCTGAAACACTTCTTTGAGGGCCGTTTGATTAGCGCCACCACCAATCCAGGTTCCTGCCATGGTGGCCATACCCCGCCAAACGGCATCGGGCCCCTGCCCGCCCACCAGTTCAGGGGCCACATGAGCCAGCAGCCAAACCGCCAGCGGGCCACCCAGCATAATACTCACCGCCGAAGCCGCAAATAGTAACACCGATGCCCGTCCCAACCGCCGAAAGGCCCCAAAGTCAACGCTGAGCGTAAACAATACCAAACTCGCCGGGAGCATATACCGCGACACGACGGGATACAAACCGCTGTTGGCCCCATCGACCAAACCCGTGGTGTTAAGCAACGAAGGCAAAAAATAACAGAGAAGCGTAGCTGGTATATAATGATAAAACCGTTGCCAGAAAGAACGGGGACTGTCGGCTGTCTGGAACACGAAGGCCAGAATGGCTAATAGAATTCCGAGAACAACGGCGTCATTCGTAATCATGCAGATTAGTTTTGTGCGAAAACAAAACTGCACATTCCAACCGATGCGACCAAATCGGGGTCTATGGTATAAGTACGCCGTAGCGGTGCTACGGTGGGCCATAAGGCCGAATTATGTCCCTGTAGATTACGGTATGTTTCGAGACGCTTCCAACCCAGTAATCGGTTTGCACCCAGTTTTGTTGGGAGTGTGAAAATAGGGTTTGGCCTTTGAGCCAGGGTTTTAACGTATTAAAACTTGCTGATAATCATCCGTTTTAAACCCCAGCGCAACAATTTTTCCGTTTAACTCAATCAAGGGTCGCCGAATTACGGAGGGTTTAGCCATCATCAACACAATGGCTTCTTGGGAGGTGGTTGGGCGTTCCGACTCCGGTAACTGCCGCCAGGTTGCGCCCGTCCGGTTAACGAGTTCTTCCCAGGGTTTCTGGGTTAGCCAATGTTCAATGGTTGGGCGGTCGATGCCTGCTTTTTTGTAGTCGTGGAACTGGTACGAAACGCCGTGATCAGCCAGCCACAGGCGGGCTTTTTTGACGGTATCGCAGTTGGGAATGGCGTAAAGCGTGTACATTAGATTCAGTTTTAGTTCGCAAAAATAGTAGGAGGAAGATCGAAACATCTGGAAACTTGAGGGTGTAGGACAAGTTCTAAAAATTGCTGACGCATGTGGGCTTCGACTCCGCTCAGCCTGACGACCATCTTGAGCGTTTCCTGTCAGGCTGAGCGGAGTCGAAGCCCACGTGCGTCAGCAATCAAGCCGGATTTACAATTCATTGCAAACTTGTCCTACACCCAAACATCATCAACTATGCGAATACTTCTTCTAATCCTGCTAACGGTTTCCACGGCCCACGCTCAGGATTCGACCATTGCTTACAATCGGCGATACGTAATAAAGATAGCTCCCCTGTCGCTTATTGACACCGATGCAACGGTTTCGCTTGGTTTAGAAATTTCGGTTGGTTCGCACACCTCTTTCCAGACCGAGTTGGGCTATGGTACTAACAAATTGCCCATTTTGGGGAGTGACTATCGTGCTATGAAAGCGGGCGAAATTTGGCGGGTTCGTAATGAATTTAGGCGTTATACTGGCCGTTACAGAACAAACCGTTCCCGAAACATTCAAATCAAAGTCATGCCGCCACTGGGGAATTATTGGGCAGTGGAGTTGATGGGAAAGCAAATCAATGTAATTGACAAAGAGTACCAGAATAGTAGTGGTTCCACAGGTTTTCAGGTAGATGTTCGTAAAAGCCGGTTTGTGATTGGGTCACACCTCAAAATTGGCCGACAGTTTGCACTGCATGGTGTCGACAAAAAACCTGGCAGAGTGTTGTTCGATGTGTATCTTGGGGCTGGTATCCGTTATACGAATGTTATGGATTATTCCGGCTATGCGGCCGGTCATTTACCCGATGTATTTTTCAAGCAAAATCGCTTTGATGCGGGTAGTAAAGTTTGGCCTAGTCTTACCGCAGGCCTAAAAATTGGTTTTAGCCTTTGAAAAAACGTATTCTTCTACTGCTGTCTTTGAGTTTTGTTGCCGGTCTCATCAATGGGCACAAGGCCTTTGCCCAATCATTTGGTGGGCAGCGGGTATTCCCGTTTCTGAGCTTGCCTACGCATGCACGAGTGGCCGCGCTCGGCGGGCAGGTAGCGTCGGCAACTCGGCCCGATGGTGTGTATTTTCAGAATAACCCTGCCCTTGCCGATTCGCTCCCTGACAATCAATTGTCGCTTAGTTTTATGCCGTATCTGGCAGCCGCCAAGTACTACACCATCCAGTATGGGTTGCCGGTCAAAAGCAACAAGTCCACTTGGGCAGCGGGCTTGCAATACCTGAGCTATGGCCAATTCGACCTCTCCGACCCGCAGGGAAATTCGCTCGGAACGTTTACTGCCAATGACTACGCCCTCAGCTTGACTCATGCCCGTACGGAAGGCAATTTCTCCATCGGCGCAACGGTGAAAGCCGTCGGTTCATCCATTGAGACCTACTCTGCTTTTGGTTTGATGGCTGATTTGGGGGGCGTTTGGCGGCACCCAAAACGCGAACTGACAGTTGGTTTGGCAGCTAAAAACGCGGGCGTTCTGCTCCGTAATTTCGGCCCCTCACGCGATGCCGAACTCCCCTTCGACCTGCAGGCTGGTGTTACGTTCAAGCCTACCCACGCCCCCGTTCGGTTGACGCTGACCGGCTACCAACTACACCGATTTGATATTGTATACAATGATCCCGCACTCAATGTCACCTACGACCTGAATGGTAACGTGATTCCCCGACAAGTAAGCGTAGCTAATCGACTAGCGCATCACCTGATTGTGGGAGCTGAGTTGCTTTTTAGTCGCAACGTGAACCTGCTGGTGGCTTATAATCACCGTCAACGGCAGGAAGGTCGTCTGCTCAATGGAGCTGGTTTGGCCGGTTTATCGTTTGGCGCTTCGGTGCAGGCGCGGGCGTTTCAACTTACGTATGCCCACTTTGTGTACACTCCTACGGCGGGAGGGAGTAGTCAGCTATCAGTACGAATCGATATGAGTCGGTTATAAAACTTCGCCTTGTTTGGCACAATTTCCCGGCTATTGTGTTTCTTTGATCAAGAGCCACATCAAGGCTCTATTAGCGAATGACCCCAGTACTCAAAGACCTTACACCCCGGCAGATTGTTGCCGAGTTAGATCAATACATTATCGGGCAACATGATGCCAAACGCAACGTAGCCATTGCCCTGCGTAACCGCTGGCGCCGGATGAATGCTCCTGATGACATGCAACGGGAAATCACGCCTAATAATATCCTGATGATCGGGGCTACGGGCGTGGGTAAAACTGAAATTGCCCGGCGGTTGGCTAAACTGGCCGACGCGCCCTTTACCAAAGTTGAAGCCTCCAAATTTACCGAAGTGGGTTATGTGGGCCGTGATGTCGAGAGCATGGTGCGCGACCTCGTGGAGCAGTCGGTAAACATGGTAAAAGCGGCCAAAAAAGAGGCTGTGAAGGTTCGGGCCCAGCAAATTGTCGATGACCTGATCCTGGATATTCTGATTCCGTCGGTAAAGTCAAATGGGAATGGCAGACAACTTGGGTTCGCCGGGGAGTCGCATTCTGATGCCAACGGCGATGGTACCCGCGATTCTGACGCCGAACTGAATGAGCGCACCCGCGAACGGTTCCGGGCTAAAGTTCAGTCGGGCGAGATGGACAGCCGTCAGATCGATATTGATGTGCAGCAGTCACAAATGCCGAATATCGGGGTGATGGGCGGTGCTATCGACGATCTGTCGATGATGAATATTCAGGAAATGATTGGCGGGATGATGCCCAAGCGCGGTAAAAAACGCCGGGTAACCATTGCCGAAGCCAAGAAAATAATGTTCGAAGAGGAGGCTGCCAAACTCATCGATATGGATGAAGTGAAGGAAGAGGCTATTCGGAAAGCAGAGGATACGGGCATCATTTTTATTGACGAAATCGACAAGATTGCCTCCAACCGTTCTGGTGGGTCATCGGGCGGGGCCGACGTAAGCCGCGAGGGTGTACAGCGTGATCTGCTCCCTATTGTAGAAGGAAGCGCGGTGAATACCAAATACGGTACCATTCATACCGATCATATTCTGTTTGTGGCAGCCGGGGCATTCCACGTCTCAAAACCCAGCGACCTGATTCCTGAATTACAGGGTCGTTTCCCGATCCGGGTGGAATTGCAGAGCTTGTCGGAAGATGACTTCTACCAGATTCTGAAAGAACCTAAAAACGCACTCACCAAGCAGTATGTGGCCATGATGGCTGCTGAAGATGTGAAGTTGACATTCGATGATGATGCCCTTCGCGAGATGGCGCACATTGCGTTTCTGGTCAATGCAGAAGTCGAAAATATCGGTGCCCGGCGATTACAAACCGTGTTGAGCCATCTCCTCAACGACTTCATGTTCGACATTCCTGATGTGATTGGTGCTAACTCACACGTAGTTATCACAAAGGAGTTAGTGAATGAGAAATTAGACGGCCTGGTGCAAAACCGGGATTTGAGCCAGTTTATTCTTTGATTTAATGTATAGAACGCGGATGATGCGGATGCTTCGCAACGCGGGTTTTCGCAGATTATTTAGAAATCCGTTTAAATCAGTGTTGCGAAGCATCCGCGTCATCCGCGTTCCATTAGAGGGGCTAACTGAAAAATCGCCCGGTCAATATCAGTTCGTTTGGTTTCGGGCCGGTCGAACCGATTAAAAGGATGCAGTTCAATCACGAACGTAACGTCAATATCATCGTCAACGGGCGTGAAGAGTTTATAGCCGATTACGCGCACGGGCATTAGTCCGTGTTTTTTTTTGTAAGCTATCAGCCATTGGCCAAGCGCAGTTTCAACCTGTTCGGTCGTGATGTCTTCGGCTGGAACAAAGCGGACATACGCGTGATTTCGGTCAACAAGCGTCTGTTCGGTGGGGCTGAAATGTCCTTCGCAACTCGAAAATGTGCGAACTAAGCCCGTTGTGTTGAGGGCGTTGACAAGCGGGAGAATGCCGGGTTCGATGGAATTTACCGCTTCCATTTCCAGCTCAATGCCGCTACGGCCACTACTGCAAATAGTCCCGATGCGGCAAAAGCAGCCTGAGTGCCACCTGCCATGTGGTTGTAGAGCCAGCCCGATACAACGGCACCGAGACCAATACCCGCTTCGAGCGCGATATACATGGTGGCCATAGCCCTACCTCGTGTGTGTTCGTCGCTGAGGTCGGCTGTCCAGGCTTGCACGGTGGGAGAGTTCATGCCCCACGCTAGTCCGAATGCCACGCAACCCGCCCAAAACCACAGAAAGGCATTTGGGCCCGATTCGCCCGCCATGACCAGCAAGCCCATCCCGAGTACCAAAACAACTGAGGATACCCACAGTACTGGCACCCGTCCGTAGCGGTCGGAGGTTCGGGAGAAGAACACCCGCACTGCCAGCGAGGCTACCGTGTAGACGGTGAAAAACAAACCTTTGTTGACAACACCCAGCTTAACACTAAGGGCTGGAACTACCGTCAGAACCGCGCCCGACGAGAACGAGAGCAGCAGAAGAATCCAGAAAGGCCAGCGAGCGTTGCGGTCGAATAACTCGTCGGTTTTGAGTTTGAGCAGGCCAAACCGAAACGGCTCCCGTTCGCTGAGGGTTTCGGGCATCCGCAACAGAATCAGAATAGAGAGCAACGCGAATACCGAAGAGGTATAGAACATGGCGTTGAGCGAAAACGAATCGGCCAGACCACTGCCAATGGCTGGTCCGAGCGACATGCCGGTAGCCGTAAACAACCCTAAAGCACCCATAGCCTCGCCCCGCCGATCGGCCGGAACAACATCAGCTACGTAAGCAGCCGTGGCTGTCGGTTTGGTACCCGTAGAGAAACCGTGAATGAGCCGGAGTAACAAAAATCCCCAAACCGACAGTGCAATAGGGTACATAAAGCCGCACAGAAAGCACACCACTGACCCAAAGGCCATCACGGGTACTCGTCCGATACGGTCGGTAAGTTTACCGCTGAACGGGCGCGACAGGCCCGCCGTGAGGGTGAACAGCGCGATGATCAGGCCTACGTACTCGCGACCGCCCATACCTTCGAGGTACGCAGGCAGCTCGGGAATCATCATCGAAAAACTGGCTGAGAACAGGAAGTTACTCGAACACAGCAACCAGAAGGGCAGTGTGTAGAGTGAGGGGCGGGATTGGGTGGCCGTAAGCATTCATCGTCGTGTTGTACCTGGTACAAAGATACGACGCATGAACGTTTTTGCCCTAATTAAGTGGTAATCAACTATCTATTGCGATACAAAAAGTTGTTATTGTTCAATTACTTACCTGAGAGCAATCCAGTTTGTAACATCGGTAAATCGCTGTCGTGCCCCCGGTCGCTGATGCGGATTTTCTCGATTTCGCGAATTACGTCGATGATCCCCTTGAGAGGGATTTTCACCCAGGCTGGCCGATAACTGATTTCGTAGCCGAGTTCGTAAACGGCCTTTTCGAGCAAATAAACCAGCAGCAAAAAATTGATCTCGTTGTTGTCTTTAAACAGCGGATGGGGACTACCAAACTCATTCAGATAAGCATCCAGATACGTATCACGAATCAGGTAGAACCAGCGATCCGAAACCCGTTGCAGATGATCAGGGTCGATACCTTCCGTTTCCGACGCATTGAATAACTTGGCTGACACCGCATAATGATACGACCGAATCATACCGGCCACGTCTTTCAGGGGGGAATGCTTGATTTTGCGGTCGGCAATGGTACTTTCGGGCTCGCCCTCAAAGTCGATAATTACAAAGTCTTTTTCAGTGGCCAGCACCTGCCCCAGGTGATAATCGCCGTGAATCCGGATGCGCAACGAATGAATCGGGCGGGTGCGGAACTCCTCTACAAACGCGTCGATCATCTCTTTGGCTTCCATAAATACCCATGCCAGCCGCTGCGCCTGCGGATCGAGTTTGGCATAGTTGTCTACCAGCAACGCATACCGACGATCCAGCAAATCGGCAAAACGGCGGATCAGAAACGCCCGGTAGTCGTCGGTGAAGGGTTCGGGCGCAAAGGCAGGGTCTTTCGTGTGTGGTCGGTACAACCCGCAGTGCATTTGCCCGGTACGTTTGCCCAGCAGCTCTACCTTGTCGAACACATCTTCTTTAATAGCAAACAGACGGTTTGGTACGGCGTACAAAAAATCGTTAAGATAATCGCCGGTTTGGTTCCAAGAATCCTTGTCGTTAGGCACCATGCGCTGCACCATGCCGAGTGTAATAACTGCATGATTCTGCTGCCAGACTACACTCCCGCAAAACGCCGGGATATGCTCGAAACCGCCCTCCTCAGTCAGAAACGCCACCATCTCGACCTCCGGGTTGGTTTGCTCGAACAGTTTGCGGTAAAGTTTCAGAAAGTACGTTTCGTGCATGGGCGTACCAAACACCATAGCCGAATTACTCGAATCGACGGGCAACACCCGGCTTGGCATAATCTCATCGCTATCAGCAAGCCCCCGACCCCGGAAACACGCAATCTGGCCCTCAGCTTGCTCTATAACCCTGTTTTGGGCAATGCCCAAAAATAGAGCTGACCGAAAATCGGCATCGTAAATAGCATCAACCAATACGCCTGATTCACTGCCTAACTGTGCCGTTGTAATACGCCCTTTATCGGGAATGTCGGTAAGAACAGAGGAATTTGCTGATATAAATGCCAGCGGGAGCAAATACTGCTCCGACTCGCCTTCGGTGTAATGAGCCCCAATAATGAGCAGGTATGCCAACCCATCAGCCGTGGGTAGCTGAGTGATAGCCTCTATCGAAAAGCCGGTTTGAGCGCGGGCTTTTCCTGCAAACCAGCGGCAGGTGTTGGCATAGGCAGGCAGTATATCGGTGGACAGTGTTTGCCAGAAAGCCGCATCTGAAGCAAGCTGTGGCCAGGAGGTTTGGGTTTGGAGCATGAAGGACGGAACCGGACTTTAAAAAACGCCGTCGTAAATAGTTTGTAGAGAGAGCGTAATGCCTAGTGAGGTAATCGTGAAACTGGCTGACAAACCGGTGAAATAGGTATAGGCCCAAACAGCATCAGTACGCTGGTAGATTTCTACTAACGGTTCTGTTTGGTCAATAATCAGATAGCATTGCAACGAAGGCATGGCAGTATATTCCCGGAGTTTTTCATCGTGGTCAACACCAGTTGAATTTTCAGATGTTACCTCAGCCGTCAATACTGCCTGATAAACAGTATGCGTATCAGCCCAGCCCTCTGTCTGTCGAACCATCACATCAGGATACCGGTATTTTTTATCGTCTACCGTTCTAAGTTTGACATCGTTCTGATATACTTTGAAAGGTTGCCCTCGTAGAGCCGTTTTGAGCGCGTAATGCAGATTGCCCGCAATTTCACTTGCTATTAGTGATTCGCCAGGCATTTCGATACGCTTTCCATTAACAAACTCATGTTTCGTCTGCGATTTCTGTTCCAGTTCAAGGTATTCCTCCACGGAATATGTCCGTTCATCAATCAATTCGGCTACCATACAACATCCCGGTTTATTGGTTGACTGTAGACAAATATACAGTATTAAATCTCAATCCTGAACAGGTGCATAGGCAGCATGTATGGGTCGAGTTCGACGTAATTCCACTCGCCGGTCCAGGTGTAGCGAGCACCCGTAATCAGGTCGTGAACCGTGTATGGCTGGTTATTGTCGATGCCAAGTTGCCAGATCGGTACCTGCACCATTCCCGATCGACGGTTGTACCCATCCAGGTTTACAACTATAAGCAAGCGGTTGCTGTCGGTGGTTTTCAGGTAGGCCAGAATCTGGTCGTCGTCGATGCGGCAGAATGTCAGGTTGTTGGTCTGTTGCAGGGCCGCGTTCTCGCGTCGGATCCGATTTACAAGCGTGATCAGGTAGGTTAACTTGTTGGTCTTGTCCCAATCCCATAGCTTGATTTCGTACTTCTCAGAGTTCAGGTATTCTTCCTTGCCAGGGTTCGGAACATGTTCCATCAGCTCAAACGACGGTCCATAGATGCCGTAATTGCTCGACAGCGTAGCCGCCAGAAAATACCGAATCAGAAACTGTGGTTCGTGGCCCGATTGCAGAATGTAGGGGTTAATGTCGTGGGTGGTTGGCCAGAAGTTGGGCCGGAAATAATACCGCATTTCCCCGGAGGTCAACTCGGTCATGTACTCCGTCAGTTCGGCTTTGGTAGTGCGCCAGGTATAGTAGGTATACGAGTGTGCGTACCCCGCTTTGGCGAGCTGCTGCATCACCTTAGGGCGGGTGAAAGCCTCCGACAGGAACAGCATATCGGGATGTTCTTTTTTGACCTCCGCAATAATCCATTCCCAGAAGCCAAATGGTTTGGTATGCGGATTATCGACCCGTACGATTTTTACCCCCCACGAAGCCCACACCAGTAAAACCCGCTTCAGTTCGAGCCAGAGATTGCGCCAGTCTTCGGTTTCAAAATATACGGGGTAAATATCCTGGTATTTCTTGGGCGGGTTTTCGGCATACTGAATAGAGCCATCAGGCCGTTTTTTGAACCACTCGGGATGTTCGATGGCCCAGGGGTGGTCGGGTGAACATTGAATGGCCAAATCCATTGCGACTTCTATGCCATAGTTTTTACAGATTTCAATCAGATGTTTGAAATCATCGACGGTTCCGAGTTCGGCGTGAATCGCATCGTGACCACCCTCGGCCGAACCAATACCGTAGGGAACGCCGGGTTCACCGGGCAGGCAGGTGACTGAGTTATTTTTCCCTTTCCGGTGGGCTGTTCCAATTGGATGAATAGGGGGCAAATACAGTACGTCGAAGCCCATGCCAGCCAAACGGGGCAGGAGTTTTTCAACGTCTTTGAAGGTGCCATGCTTCCCCTCTTCTCTTGCTGCTGAACGCGGAAACAGACAGTACCAGGTGCTGAACCCGGCCCGCTCGCGGTCCACTTCTACCCCTAAATTAGTGGAGTAACGTGTTGGATGCTGCCGTTCGGGATAAAGCTCGGCCCATTCATGAAACTGATCGCTGAGTGCTATGGAAACGGCTTCGTCATACCCAGCTTCGTCGCGAAAAAGTTTGGCGACACGGTATAATTCGGCCTGATCGGGTGTGTTACCCTCCTGAACGCCCGCCCGATGCGCCATGCCTTCGGTTAGTACGGCCCCAGCCTGTAGTTCGCTGATTACGTGCTGCCCGTCGCGTACTTTCAGATCCAGTTCGTGCTGCCACGAGCCAATATGATCAACCCAGGCCTCGATTGTGTAGTGGTAGCGACCAAGCTGCTCAACGGTGAAACTGCCCGTCCAGCGGTCGTTTTCCAACTTATGCATCGGCCCTTCGTGCCAATGTTTTTCGTGGGGAGCTTGATATAATAAACGGGCTGAGACATAGTCGTGGCCATCGGCAAAAATATCGGCTTCCACTGTGATTACATCGCCAGGAATGGCTTTGATCGGAAAACGACCGCCATCCAGTTCGGGGCTAACTCGCTCAATCACTACACGGAGTTGTCCCCGAACATCAGCCAATGACGTATCGACGGCTGGAGTGACTGGAGTTTTAGTCGTTTTAGCTTTCGTGGCGGCCTTTTTCGGAGTGCTTGACGTGCTCATTGGTTGGTTCAGTCGGTTGTTGGTGACGGTCTGGCGATCCGGCAGGGTCACTCGGTTTGAGTCGCAATGATACGAAAATGTCTCTGTAGGGTAAATGCCAATGTCTGTCCTACTACCAATATGTTAGCCCACTTTGGTAGATAGCTGCTACGCAAAAAGCCATCCTGTTGTAGATGGCTTAGGGAATTGTTAATCCTATGTACACTCCGGCTCCCGACTGTGTGTTATATTGGTTTTAGCAGCAAATTGATGATTTGGATGAGTGATGGGTCGGTTAAGGAGTAATGAATTTCTTTACCCTTACGCCCACTATCCAAGATTCCTTTGTCTTTCATCTTAATTAAATGATGTGATATCAATGATTGATCTAATTGTAATTGAGCTTGAATAGAAGAGACACTAGAGGGGCCATGCTTGGCTAGAATTAACATTACTTCCATTCTGGTTGAGTGGGCCAATACTTTCAGAATATCAGCGACTTGATCAAGGCGTTTTTGGTCAGTGAACATTATTATGAAGAGGATAAGTAGTTATGTATGAAGCTTTTGGATTCGTACACTGCAAAGTAGGTGAACGAAACGTACTCCTCCAAAGAATTACCAGAAAGATTGCCTGCTTATTTTCTCTCGAAGCGCATTATATTTTCTACGTCTAGTACACTAATGCAGTTTAACGAGCCGCTCATCGGGACCTTCACAGAAAAGAGATTCCTGTTGATAGCTGTTCCACAGAAAGGTGGATTGAAACAGAAGTAGGTTCAGTGGTGTGACATTGGCAAAATGAATGAGGAGCAGAGCTGGAACGATTCGTTCGATCAGGGAGATTCATTGCTGCATTGAATCGAGCCTATTCGCTTTAACCAGGATCTGCTGCTGGCACTAGACAAAGCCAGCGCCTTCTACGGCTGACACTCCGGCTGGGACCGTCTTTCCAGCTCGTACCAGCGCGCGGTAGTCCATGTCCGCCCGGTTGAAGAAGCCGATGAATATTCCTTTGCTTTTCAGGGGAGTGTTTTCTAGGAGATAAAGTGAGTTTGTAAGCCAGGGACCATCGCTGCAAAGCTGGTTAATTGAACGACCGTCTGAATGCTAAGGGCGACAGGTTTGTCTTCAATTTGAAAAGTTTGCTAAATGACTGCGAGTGCTCAAAGCCTAGTTCATAGGCAATTTCGCCAACAGACAGTTCAGTTGTCGACAATCTTTCTTTGGCTTTATCAATCAATTTTTCGTGAATAAGTTGTTGCGTAGTTTGCCCCGTGAGCTGTTTCAATAAACTGCTTAAATATTTGGTGGTGATATGGAGTTTATCCGCAACGTATTGAACAGTAGGCAGTCCTTTTGCCAGTACATCCTCATTATCGAAGTAACTGCTTATTTCAGCTTCTAATCGCTCCAGTATTTTGCTGTTGGTGATTTTCCGGGTAATGAATTGGCGTTCATAAAACCGCTGAGCGTACGTAAATAACACCTCCAACTGGGCTATAATCACATCCTGACTAAATTTATCCAGGTTGGCATTGTATTCCTGCCTGATGTTATCAAGAATGCCATTGATGATTGTTTCCTCCTTGTCGGAAAGGAACAAAGCTTCGTTTGTCGAGTAACCAAAGTATTCGTATTGCTTGATTTTTTTAGCCAGCGACGTATTCCACAGAAAATCGGGATGGATGAACAGCATCCAACCGTCTAGGTTGTGCGGTACACCGGCCTCTTCTCCACGCAAAATCTGCCCTGGCGAGATAAACGCCATCAACCCTTCATCGAAATCGTATTTCTGCTGACCATAGAACAACTTGTCGCAGCCCCTTTTTAGGGACACAACATAAAAATCAGAGATAACGGAATTAATGTTGGGGTCATTTTTAAGCCATTTCAGGTCAATAATTCCGATGAGCGGATGCTGTGGCTTCGGCAGATTCATCAACCGATGGATTTCTGCTATTGATTTAATTCTGAATGGTTTTTTGTTATCCATGGCTATAGGGTTAATTCCTGAAGGGATACTTTAACCAAATCAAGACTAACGGCAAGGCAAGAAAAGGAATTTCTAGTAGGGCCGTACTGGTAGTTCCTGCTCTTAATGATAAAGCCATGATCAGTAGAATGGTGATTGCATTAAGTAGGTTGCCGATAAAAAATGTCTGAGGAAACAAAATCATTAACCCGATGATGATTGAAAACACACCAAAGAAAGGTTTCACGGTCTCCGTGATGCCTATATCTGCCATCATTTTTGTTTGTTCGGCAGTAGCAGGTTGAAAAGCATCCCAACCATGCTTGAGGCTTAGGAACGATGAAATGAACAGGAGCAGGATACTAATGATTTTCATTTTATTCGTGTTCCTGCTTGCTATACATAAATGACGCTCCCATTTTAGCCGATTGCGAAATGATGAAGTTGGGGGCCACCCGGCTCAGAACCCGCATTAATTTGGCAAGACCGGGATATATCTCCTCCTTATTGTGCTGCATTCCTTTGATGGCTGCATCAACTATTTTTTCGGGAGCCATTAAGGCACTCTCACTAAAGCCGTCTTCGTTTCGGAATTTGTCGTTTAGGGCGGTGGATGAGCCGGGAGCTACAAGCTCAATGACGTTGATATTCGTATTTTTTAGTTGTACCCGCAACGATTGTGTATAAGCCCGTAGCCCCGACTTGCTTGCACTGTAAATGGGGGATATTGGAAAAGGCATAAGCGCAATGCCCGACGTAACATTGAGGATAGCAGCCGTTTTTTTTGTTTTGAGATGCGGCAAGAACTGCTGCACCATCCGGATAGGCCCCGTTAGATTAATGTCAATTTCTCGGGTGATGTCCGTAAGGGAATGTGGATGATGTAAGCTGATTTTTCGCATTTCGCCCGCATTGTTAATGATGATATTGAGGTCTGGAAATTCTCTGGTCACCCGTTCATGCAGCGTAATAACGTCATCCACTATACTCACATCACTCTGTATGGTATGTACGCCAGGAAGTTTTTGTTTTACTTCCTTTAGCTTTTGCGCGTTTCGTCCGGTGATAATTACGGTGTTGCCCAGCGCCATTAGTTTTGAGGCAAATTCAACTCCGAACCCTCCCGTGCCGCCTGTAATCAGAATTGTGTTACTTGTTAAGTTCATGGCTTGCGTTTTTGTTGATGCAAAGTTCTGCCGTGCCACAAAAACGGATGTAGCCAAAAGTCGCAATGTTGTAGTTGAAAAGGAATGTGGTTACCAGCAGGGGCAAGCCGAGTATCTCTGACGATACCAGTCAATGATGTTTAGGATTTTGTTTCCAGTAAAGAAAGGGTAATCTCAGCCTGGAGACTCACCGCGCCAGAATCACTTCTTGCGATAAACTCCCGCACTTCCTGTAGATTTCGCTGTAGTTCTTTGATGCGTTTCTCCCGATATTTAATATCCTCTTCCTGATGAGAAACATTGATCTGCTGTTCATGGTAGCTTACTTTAACCTGCGTCATTTTGGCCAGCATCTCTAACGCATCCTGAGGGCTAAAATGCCCATCAAGCAGTTGTAATTTCATAAGAGTATTTGGGAAGATAAATGAGTTTCGATTGAATAGGCTCATGGGTATTTTCTGCTGATGTCGACAAAGAACTACTGACCCTGCCCCATTGAAAAAGCGGGTTTGCCGTTAAAGGCGTACAGATTTTCGGTTTTGATGGTATCTAAACCGTTGGCGTTTGCTTTTAATAACACGCTGATAATGTCATGCTTATCAATGGCCTGCCCATGCTTTGGCAGAAAACGGCACCGCCAATGGTCAGTGCAGAACGTTTCCCGAAAGCCATCGGGCCACACTTTTATACCCCGATTCGTGATCAGACTCAGTGGTAAGTTGGGTGTTGCGATCTGACTTGCTAAAGCGGCTAGTTCATTGGGGTCGCTGCCCGGCCAGTGAACAAATACATCGACTCCCAAAAGGTCTTTCTGAGCGGTTGGCT
Organism: Flavobacterium sp. SUN052; assembly: GCF_028867935.1. GTDB lineage: Bacteria > Bacteroidota > Bacteroidia > Flavobacteriales > Flavobacteriaceae > Flavobacterium. The sequence continues at coordinate 229,856 of NZ_JAPQNS010000008.1, read as the reverse complement.
TGCGGCTATAGGCTGGCAACTGAAGCGTCGGGTTGTTGGCGTACGAAACGGCTTTAAGAACCGTCGGTTTTTGCCCAAGCCGGTCAATTACCGCCTGAGCAAACTCACTTGTGCCTACTTTCTGCTGGCTAATTCCCTCTTTGAAAATATCGTAGGTGTGCACACCCTCTTCAATGGTTTTGAGCCACGCATTCTGTATACGTTCGGCTATTTTTGCCTGACCAAGGTGATTGAGCATCATGACCGCGCCCTGTAGCAGACCCGATGGATTCGCTATATTCTGACCAGCGCGCCGGGGGGCCGACCCATGAATGGCTTCAAACATGGCACATTCCTCGCCTATGTTGGCTGATCCAGCCAAGCCTACCGATCCTGCAATCTGAGCTGATACATCCGAAAGAATATCGCCATATAAGTTGGGCATTACAATCACATCGAAGCCTTCGGGCGTATCAGCCAGTTTAGCGGCTCCAATGTCTACAATCCAATGTTCAGGTGTAATTGTAGGGTAAGCCGGTGCGATTTCATCGAACACCCGGTGGAACAGACCATCGGTCTGTTTCATGATATTATCTTTAGTGAAGCAGGAGATTTTTTGTCGGCCATACTGGCGGGCGTAGGCAAAAGCATAATGCACAATTTTTTCGCAACCTGGACGGCTAATGAGTTTGAGACACTGCACTACCTCGTCTGTTTGCTGGTGCTCAATGCCTGCATACAAATCTTCTTCGTTTTCGCGGATAATGACCAAATCCATACCCGGATGTTTGGTTTTCACGAACGGGTCGAGACTCATGCAGGGCCGAACATTGGCATAAAGGCCCAGCATTTTACGAATTGTAACGTTGAGGCTTTTGTAGCCTCCCCCCTGAGGGGTTGTAATGGGCGCTTTGAGAAAGACCTTGTTACGCCGAATAACATCCCATGACTCATTCGAAATACCAGACATGTTACCTGCCAGGTAAACCTGTTCCCCCACTTCAATTTCATCTACGGCGAGTTGGGCTCCAGCTGCTTTTAGGATAGCTAGCGTGGCATTCATAATCTCTGGGCCGATCCCATCGCCCTTCGCTACGGTAATGCGTGTCATTGATTTTGCTTGAGTATTAATGTGCAGCAAAGGTCTAGGTCGATGATTATAAATAAAAATTTATATATTTGATGATAAGCATAAACAATATTTATGAACTACACCCTACATCAATTACATGTCTTTTATAAAATTTCGCAGACACTAAGTATCACCAGAGCAGCCGAGGAATTGCATCTGAGCCAGCCAGCGGTATCTATCCAGTTAAAAAACTTTCAGGATCAGTTTGATATTCCGCTGACGGAGGTGATCAGTCGCCGTATTTACCTGACTTCTTTTGGTTGGGAAATTGCTCAGGCTGCCGAAAAAATTCTTAATGAAGCTCATTCAATTAATGACAGAACGCTGGCCTACAAAGGCTTACTGTATGGCAAGCTAAACCTCTCAGTAGTATCAACCGGAAAATATGTAATGCCCTATTTTTTGTCAGAATTCATGCGTCAACATGAGGGCATTGAACTCTCTATGGATGTGACAAACCGGCAAAAGGTGGTTGATAGCCTGGCTAACAATGAAGTTGATTTTGCATTGGTGTCCATTTTACCGCCACAATTGAACGTTCATCATCTGGAGCTGATGCCCAACAAACTGTACCTAGTGGGTAGCAGCCTGAGTACAGTAACCCCGCTAAAAAACGATCCCAAATTACTGGAGAAGCTGCCTCTTATTTACCGGGAGGCTGGCTCGGGCACTCGATCGCTAATGGAAAAATATATTTCAGATCATCAGCTAGTGGTGCGAAAGCGGCTGGAGCTTACCTCGAATGAAGCCGTGAAACAGGCCTTATTAGCTGGTTTAGGTTATTCCATTATGCCCTTGATCGGGATAAAGAACGAACTATTAAGCAAAGACTTGAAAATTATCCCGATCAATAACTTGCCGCTTAAAACCAACTGGATGCTTATTTGGCACAAAGACAAACAGTTCTCACCCGTTGCCAAAGCCTATCTGGATTATCTGGGAGCAAACAAGGAGATGATTATTCAGCAACAATTTGGTTGGTATGAGCGGTTTTGAGGAATCGTCGAAAGCAAGTCCAATCAGGGAATATATGCAGGAAGCTAATACCAACTCATCATCCGACATGCTGATGCTCCTGTTACAGATGGGGTGCCAAGTCTTTAGCGGTCAATCAGTTGATGGTCGCTCTTAAGTAGCTGAAAAAATGAAAGCATGGCCTTTTTGGGGTAGGCGTCAGTCAATGAGATTGCCATGGCGTTTCTCACCATATCGTCGCCCTCAATGGGTATCGTGACCAGATCGCTGTCATCCACGCTTACTTGGGTTAATATCGTATACCAGTGTCCCGTTTTTACAATAGAAAGCAAAGTGGGTATATCATTGATTTCTATGGTCACGTTGGGTGTTAAACCTTCCCGTTTAAAAGCCTCCCTGATATGTTGAATGGTGTTGTACCCACTAGCTGGCATGGCCAGCGGCAACCCTATAATTTCGTGCAGTGTTATGCTCTTCCGATTGGCCAGTTCAGACGTTTTTGGGACGACCAATGTCATTGGAGAACTGAAAAGCCGCTCGTATTTGTGGCTTGGATCATCTCTTTCCTCTTTAAAGGTTAGCACCAGATCCAGTTCTATTGCGTTCAATTTTTCGATTAGTTCATCGGAGGTACCAAACACAACACAGACCTTTACTTTCGGATACTGCCTGGAAAATTGAACGAGTGTTTTTGTCAGTACATTGCGCAACGCAAAACTGACGCCGATACGGATCGTTCCGGTCTTTAGTTCGTTCAGGTCTTTGAGTAAAAGGAACCCATCGGCTGCCCGATTGACGCTCTGCTGGGCATAGTCAGCGAATAGGTGACCGGCTTCGGTTAACGATATCCGCTTGCCTATTCTGTTAAATAGGGGTACATCAAGCTCATCCTCCAACTGCTTGATCTGCTGAGAAAGCGTACTTTGACTGATCGATAAAGCATTGGCTGCCTCTGTGAAGTTCAACAGCTCTTTTGCCTTCAGAAAATATCGGAGTTGGCGGAGTTCCATGTCTAAATCGGTTTTATCGATGATTCCTATCGAAAAATACCGTTTTTCAAATTTATGGCTTTCCCCCACTTTTACGCTATGAATCACGCAGAGATCATCAGCTATTGGTTATATCCATACAATCGACGGCTAATACAATAGACACGTTAATGACCGATGTAAACACAAACGAGCCAGGAATTCTGTGGATGCCCGAAAAGGCAACCAGGCACAGCCCGCGCTTTCAAAAGATCAAAATTTGCATCTTCCTGTCGGGACTATCCGTTTTTGGGCAACTCTACCTTTTTCAGCCTTTACTGGCAACCGTAGCCCACTACTTTGCAACCAGTGTTGGCAACAGCTCGCTTCTTGTATCGTCGGCGACCATTGGCATGGCCCTGGGGCTGTTCTTTTTCGGCCTCAAAGCCGACGAATTTTCACGCCGGAAACTAATGTCTTTTGCATTGATCACATCAGCGATCCTCACCCTGGTTTCGTTTACCATTCACAGCCTCCCGCTCCTGATCGGCATTGGTGTGCTCAAGGGATTTGTACTGGCTGGTGTTTCCTCGGTAGCACTTGCCTATCTGACCGAAGAAGTCGAGCTTTCAGTTGTCGGCCTCGCTATTAGTATGTATCTCAACGGTAATACCATTGGAGGGATGAGCGGCCGCATGCTGACCACGATTTTTGCCGGCTTGCTTGGCTGGCAAGTTGCCGTGCTGCTGATTGGCGTGGAAAGCCTATTGCTTGGCCTCATATTCTGGAAGTTCTTCCCTGAAAGCCATTTTTTTGAGCCCAGGCCCACACCGTTAGCCTCTAAATTCAGGCAGATGACTGATTTTGTGCGTGATCCCTGGATGTTACGGCTCTATGGCATTGGCGCTCTACTGATGGGCACGTTCGTGAGCGTTTATAACTATCTCACATTGCGGTTAGAACAAGCGCCTTTTTCATTGAGCCATTTCTGGATCGCCTGTATTTTTCTAATGTATGCCTTTGGTGTTATCGGTGCCATTATCGCTCGCAAGCTGTCGGAGCGCTATGAACTACCCCAGGTCTTACGCGGATTCATCCTGGTGTTGTTATCTGGTGTTGGCCTACTGATCTTCGATAATCTAGCGCTGACGTTAGCCGGTCTGGGCCTGTTGACCCTGGCTTTTTTTGCTGCGCATACTATGGTTAGCCGGATGGTGGCGATTTATGGCTCGGCCGGGAAAAGCGCTGCTACCTCCCTGTACTGGCTGTTTTATTATGCGGGTTCTGGGGTATTGGGTAGTTTTTTTGGTTATCTGCTTCCCGGAACCAGTTGGGCGATTTTCGTTTTGTTATTGATGATACTGATTCTGCTCGCTTTTCTGTTGTCCCTTTTTAAAGCCCCGATGACATGAGGTTCATGCTATTGACCGATTGGTCTCCATGCAGATGACAATAGAGATCAGTCTATGTCGTTCTGCTTTCTTAAGGAAGAGTAGCACAAAAGGCAAGACCTTTTTTTAGATCGGCTTCCTGATTGAAATTAATGGAGTTTTCCTTTAAGTACTGTTTAACAACCTGTTTATTTTTAGCGAATATATTCAGAAAACCGGCTTGGTTGGCCAAATGAAACTTGCCATTGGTATCACGTAATTTGAACTCCACTTTTTTAGAAAATATCATGTCGCTATGGGCGTTTAAGCGGGCTAATGATCCGTTAGGACTAGAATAGGTGGTGGTGGTTCGTATTGCGGAGGCCCCCGTTGATTGTTTATAGCCCCCTTCTTTTTCTCGGTCAATCAAAACCATTATTCGTTTGATCAGCAATTGAGCCGAACCATACGAAGACACCAGTTGCCAATAGGTCTTGGGATATTCGTAGTAAAACGAGTCTGGGCCGATAACCACGAGTTGAATGGTGGGATCGTTTTGCAGCGCCAGGGTATCGCCGGTAGCGTTGATAAAATGCATCTCACCCAAAAAAAGATTATAGTTAAACCGAGCTGCTGACGACTTGTTGGACGTATAAACAAGCTGACCCATTGTGAAGACGGGGTATTGATAGCGTTCATTGAAAGCAACGGAGTTAGTGGGATTCTCCCCCGCTTTTACCCGGATGTATTGGTTGCTTTGAGCAACAACGATTGACTGTACACCAATTAACAGGAAACAAGCGAACAATATGAGTTTCATACCTGAGAATAGTAAATTGTAGGACACGTTGGCACAACAGTCCTTTGCAATGGTTAGTGCGTACGAGCCAGTTTTTGGGGAGGAGGTCATTATACCAGAAGTACAACAGGTTGGTCCGATCAAAGGTAATGGTACTCTGGGAAACAAAAAGTCCATTATGCATACTCACCAGAATAGTCGCTGTCGTAGCCAGTAGCCAACTGATCAGTTAATCCATAGGCAGAAATGAGGCTGGAGCAAGGGGTAAAAACGCTCCGATTCGGTTTCCTCAGAACAAGCCAATTAGCTGTTTCATCGAAAACTTATGCCGTTTCATCTGAGTGGAGCCGTGTGACGTGACTTCGACATCCAACATTTACATCGCTTTACGGAGCAAATTCTTTGTAACACTGGCCACCCGCCGACCTGCCAGGCCGACGAAGACCGATAAACGATGTATCGTCATGAAAAAATTGATTACCCTCCTGCTCATTGCCAGCCTCTTGAGTGGGGCCGTTATGCTGCTGATGAGCAACAAACAAAAACAACAGAAACGCCTTCAGGAAACTCAGAAAGTAATGCCTGTGGCTGTGGAAACGGCACCCGTACGTTTCCAGTCTTTTGCCGAAGCCGCTCAGTATGTCGGCAAAACAGAATGTTGGCGTGAGATTACCATGAATGCAACCACGCAGGGCACCATTCGTACCGTTACGGCTCAACTTGATGGTGCGGTTCGCCAGGGACAGCCAATTCTAACCGTTGATACCGAGCTGATCGATATTGCAACAGAACAGGCGAATGCTCAATTGCAGAAGGCCCGCACCGATCTGGCTCGCTACGAGTCGTTGCACCGCGAAAACAATGTTCCGACAGCCGATCTTGAAACGTCCCGGCTCCAGGTACGCACGTTGGAAACGCAGCTAAAAACACTGGATAAGCAACGACGTGACGCGGCTGTGAAGGCTCCTATCAGTGGTGTTGTCACGACCAAACTCATTGAACCGGGCATGTTTATCGCTCCCGGCACTCCCCTGCTGACCATCACCGACGTCTCGGCGGTAAAACTCGTTGTGAACGTACCGGAAGCTGAAGTTCAGCAGTTTAAGCCTGGCAAACCAGTTACGGTGACGTTTGACATGTATCCTGACCAACCCGTTGTTGGCCTTGTTCAGCAAGTGCGCCTGAAGGGTGGGCAAACCGGTACGTTTCCGGTCGAAATTCGGGTAACTAATCGGGAACAAACCAGCCTGCGCGTCGGTATGACAGCCAGTGTTTCATTACCCAATGCAGCCCGCACCGAAGGGCTTGCCATAGCACGCACGGCCCTGGTTACAACCAGTGCAACGCCCGCTGTGTATGTCCTGCAAGGCAAAATAGTATCGCTTCGCCCCATCGTTCCGGGTGCTGTATACGGGACGACATTACTTGTAAAAAGCGGTCTTCGGGCCGATGAGCAAGTTGTTATTAGTGGCACCGAAGGGTTGAAAGAAGGGCAAGTCGTCACGATGAACGCTAAACGATGAGTGATGGATAGGCTGGTCCTATAAAATTCATTACTCGTATATCATTCACTATTATGAAACTCACACTGCTTTCTATCAATCGCCCCACACTCGTGATTGTCTTGTTTTTGGCAATGGGCATTCTGGGGGCGTATTCGTACACCCAGTTACGGTACGAACTGTTGCCAAACATGTCAATCCCGTTCATTATTGTAACTACCCCATACCCCGGAGCATCCCCCGCCGAGGTCGAAAGCGGCATCACCAAGTCGGTAGAAGATGCCGTTTCGTCGGCCGATCGGATCAAGCGGGTTACTTCATTATCCATGGAGAACGTTTCGGTCGTCATGGTCGAGTTTAAGCACGAAGTTGATGTAGACAAGGCGCAGCAGGACGTCCAGCGCAAGGTCAACACCATCGCGGGTTCCTTGCCTACAGGTGCAAAAACGCCTACCATCGACCGGTTTTCGCTTACCGAACGACCCGTTGTGCAGATGGCCGTTACGGGCAAACTCTCTGATCTGGAACTGGGTAATCTGCTGAAGACGCAGATCAAACCACGGCTTTCGCAAGTGTCGGGCGTGGGTGCGGTCGATTTTGTTGGTCTGCCCGAAACAGAGGTGCGCATCGACCTCAATGCGGCTCGTCTGCGCGCTCTTAGTTTATCAACGCTGCAAGTTGTGGGAGCTATCCGGGCGGCTAATCTGAACGTACCATCGGGTAGCGTAAACGACACTGATGCGGCTTATTCAGTCCGGGTGGTGGGCAAGACCGACGCCATTGAACACCTTCGCGATATTGTCGTATATACATCACCGTTCGGGCAGGAGATCCGGTTGGGTGAGGTGGCAACGGTGAACCTGGGCCGGAAAGAACAAGATCGGCTGAACCGGTATATGGTTGCCACCGACAGCAACCGCATTGGCCACGCTGCCGTGGGGATGCTGGTCAAAAAACAGGCCGGTGCCAATAATGTAGACGTGAGTGCGGCCGTTCGCAAAACCATTGCGCAACTCGAAGCTCAATACACCAATCAGGGGCTGCACTTTACCATTGCACAGGACGGATCGGAGTTTACACTTGCCGCTGCGGAGGCCGTGAAACACGACCTCGGGCTGGCCATTGGCCTGGTCGCGCTGGTGATGTTTGTCTTTCTGCATAGTCTGCGGTCGTCGCTGATTGTGATGGTCGCTATTCCGGCCTCGCTGCTATCCACCTTTATTTTCATGAACCTGCTGGGTTTCTCCCTGAATCTGCTAACCCTGCTGGCCCTGTCGCTGGTCATCGGTATTTTGGTCGACGACTCCATCGTGGTGCTGGAAAGTATTTATAGCCGGATGGAAAAAGACGGAGCTTCGACGGACGAAGCGAAGCGGGAGGCTGCACTCAATGGACGAACCGACATTGGTTTTGCCGCTATTGCCATTACTCTGGTCGATGTGGTGGTATTTGTGCCGCTATCGTTCGCACCGGGCTTGGTGGGCGACATCCTGCGGGAGTTTTCGCTGGTGGTAGTCATATCGACGCTGTTTAGCCTACTCGTTTCATTTACGCTCACCCCGATGATTGCCTCGCGGTTCGGCAAGCTTGAGCACCTCACATCCCGCACGCTTATGGGACGCCTTGGCCTTGCCTTCGAGCGAGGATTTGAGCGGCTTTCGGGCAGCTATATACGACTGTTGCGAACGGCCCTGATGTATCGAAAGACCACCGTGCTATGTGTGTTTATCCTGTTCGTCGCTTCGCTGGCGCTACCCGGAGCGGGCTTTATTGGGGGAGAGTTTATGCCTTTGGCCGACAAGGGTGAGATCAACGTCGTGCTTCAGTTTCCGGAAAGTTTCAGGATCGAGCAGACCGACGCATTGGCGAAGCAATTTGAACAAAAACTTTACCAACTGCCTGCCGTTCGACGGGTGTTTACCAACGTTGGGGCAAATCCCGAAGGCTGGTCAGGCCTGCCATCGAGTAAGAACGTCGTGGAGTTCTCAGTGTCATTTGCCCCTCGGAACGAGCGCGACAAAGACCTCAACGCGCTAACGCAGGAAGTAAAAGAACTGGCCGTTCAGATTCCCGGTGCCCGCATTCGGGCCTATCCGTTAGGCATTCTTGGCAGCGACAATGCCGCACCGATTGTGCTGATGGTCAGTGGCGAAAACCGGGACTTGCTGCGCCGGGAGGTAACGCGGCTGGTCGATGCCCTGAAGCAGATTCCCGGCACCGCCGACGTCCGTTTTTCAGGAAACGTTCGCAAACCGGAAGTGGAAATAAATGTCGATCAGGAAAAGCTCGCTCGCTACGGACTCACCACCGAAGCCGTCGGAATGGCCATTCGAACTGCGCTGGCAGGCTACGATGAGATGACCATGCAACGAGGCAACGAAACGGTTACGATGCGCGTTCGTTTTGCCGAATCGTTCCGCAACCGGACTAGTCAGATCGGCAGACTTACGCTGACCAACGCCTTGGGGCAACCCGTTGAACTCCGACAGGTAGCAACCATTCGCGACAGCTTTAACCCGGCTATTCTGGAACGGAAGGACCGGGAAAGCTCCATGACCATAACGTCGCAGGCCGTTGGTCGCCCTGCGGGGGACATCGGCACCGATATTCAGAAGGTTGCGGCAGCGCTAAATATCGACCCATCAGTGCGTATCACCTACGGGGGCGACCTGGAATTGCAAGACGACTCGTTTGGCAAATTAGGGCTTTTGTTCCTGGCCGCAATTGTGTTCATGTACCTCGTCATGGTCGCGCTTTACAATTCGTGGATGTATCCGTTTGTGGTTCTCTTCTCAATTCCGGTTGCCATCTGCGGGGCATTGCTGGCGCTTGCGCTGACGATGAACTCGATGAACGTCTTCACCATTCTGGGTTTGATCATGATGCTGGGTCTGGTGGCTAAAAACGCTATTCTGCTCGTAGAACGCACGAATGAAAATCGTCAAATGGGCCTGTCGGTAGTCGAAGCGCTGGTTGAAGCCGGGCACGTCCGACTCCGCCCAATCGTGATGACGACGCTGGCAATGATCATCGGTATGATGCCCATCGCGCTGGCAACCAGTCCTGGTGCCGAGTTAAAAAACGGACTTGCCTGGGCCTTGATTGGGGGGTTAAGCAGTTCGATGTTTCTGACGCTTGTCTTTGTGCCGGTCGTGTATTTTTACTTCGCCCGAGGAATAAAGAGAAAAACCAAAACAAATGAACAGGCAGGCAAGCCTAAACGGGTAGCCGTTGAACTGGCTTCGGTGGTGCTGGTTCTCATGACTGGCTCGGCGTTCGCTCAACCTTCCGATTCATCTCCCAGCCACCGCGTACAGCTTTCGTTAACACAAGCCACCGCGCTTGCTAAACAACAAAACGGAGACGTCAGGGTGGCACAATTGGGAGCTAAAAAAGCCGAAGCTGTGGCCGCTGAAATGCGCAGAATGAGCCTGCCGACGGTGAACGGGGTAGCGCAGTACCAACGGAATCTGAGTGCGCCGGTGTTTTTCTTTCCAGCCTTTGCCATTACACCCGGTGGGGGTTTTTCGCTAGACAACAGCCGCATGACACCCATTGTGGCCGCTCTGAACAATCAGTACAATGCCGGCGTAAATGTGGCGATGCCGCTGCTGCAACCGACTCTTCGCGTAGCACGGCAACAGGCAGCCATTGGGCAGCGCGTGGCCGAAGAACAGATACAGATCGTGCAGGCCAAACAGGTGGCCGACGTAACCAAAAACTACCTGAACATCCTGTTGATGCAGGAGCAGCGGGCTCTATTGATGCAAAGTATAGCCCGCACCAGACAGGCCTTGCAGGAGACAAGATCCCTTTACCGCGCCCAACTCGCCACGGATGCCGATACGCTGCGGGCCTGGGTAGCGCTGGCAAGCCTTCAGCCTAATCTGCAGCAACTCGATCATGCGACACGGTTACTGAAGGACCAACTGCTCGTCGTTACGGGCTTGTCTGCTCAAACTGACGTACTGCTAACCGATTCACTCATGACTCAGTTTAGTACAACCGCTGCCGGAGAATCCCTTCCCGACGTCCAACGGCCCGAACTTCGGCAGTTGCTGCTGAATCATGAAAACAGCCAGTTACAGGAACAGCTGGAGCAGGCTCGCCGTCGGCCTACCCTTAGCCTGTACGGACAAGCGGGCACGCTGTCGCAGACCAATTCCTTCGAGTTTACTGAAAGCCGCTGGCCGTTTGTGAGTTACGTTGGCCTGCAACTGAGTGTTCCCTTATTTAATCCGGCAACTTCGGCAAAGGTGCAACAGGCCCGCATTTCCAGCGAACAGGCGCAGGAGCAATACCAGTATACGAAGCGGTTACTGACCAATGAATTACGTTCGCTGTTATTTGCCATGGACGAAGCCCGCAGCCGCGTCAGCACGCAGGAATGTGTTATACAGGCTGCGTTGCGCAGCTATTCCCGCACCGAAAGCCGATACCGGCAGGGCCTCGTTAAATGGTCGGAGCTGGCCGATGCTGACCTGACCCTCCGTCAGGCGCAGATCAACCGTCTTCAGGCCATTTACGACTATCTGGTAGCTAAAGCCGATCTGGATCGCGTAACAGGCTGGTGAACAGTCACAAATCTGGCGCTGACAATAGCCAACCAATAGAACAACAAGTACTATCATGAAACCTTCTCTTCCCTCCCCACTGCCGCTCAACTGGCCGATGAAGTCCCTTGCATCGGCCTGCACAAACTTTTCGGTGATGCCCTACGGCAGCTACGAACTGACCATAGAGCACGAACTAATACGAAACGTCACGCCGAGAATGCTGCTGTGGTGGTTCCGGCACATTGGCGGCACCATGACCGTTGAAACTCATAACTACTCCCGATACAGGGTCTGGCACCCACTCGATCATATCCACTGGTCGATGACCAAACCCGGCCCCGACGGTGCTGCCCAAGTCGGCTCGCGATTCCGCATCGTGGAAGCCTTCGGACGCAACCCGGACTACCTCGTAGACAGCGTAGAAACCGTAGTTAAACTGGACACAGAAGGTATCCGGCTGGTTCGGCGCGAACTGGGGCAGGAAGTGTTGAGCCTGCAACACTGGTTCGAGGCCGCTCTGGGCGGAACGCTCTATCGGTCACGCATGCAGGTAGGCGCAGAGAACGCGTTTGGTCAGTACGTGCTCAACCCGTTGCTTCATCGATTCCTGTTTACCCGCACGATGGGCCATGCGTGGCTCAGGCATAATGTGGAGGAAGTGGGTAATTTTGAGCATTTTCTGCCAAACTTGTATCAACAGCAGCTCCATGTTGAATCAGTTTGGTAACGCGTCTTCGGTAATGAATTACCCGTTTTCGTGGCTGGCCAAACGCCGACTAGTGCTGTATAATGTTTTCGATCACCAACTGCTCCTGCTCTGTCGTATGGATACCGCTACGCCCCTGCTACCGGAAGAACCTGACGGTCAGAATCCGCCCGATGGTGCCGTGATTAATTACTACCTCAACGGAAAGATCAATTCTGTAATTACGCTAATTACGCTGGCAATTATCGATGCCGCCGGGAAGCTGCTTCGCCAGTACCGCAGCGACGAAAAACCGTATGACATCCCTGGTGTGAACCTGACCGCCTACTGGATTCGACCACAGCAGATTTTGTCGGCAGAAGTGGGCGCTCACTGGTTCATGTGGGATTTACATTACCACGCCCTCCCGCTGCCCTCAAACAACAGCACGACCTGTCGCTGGCGGCTTATGAAGGCCGAAAGCAAGTGATGGCGATGCAGCATGAAGTCCAATCGTTGAAACCCAAAGCCACTTCTGATGCGCAGAAAAAAAGCTCTTTCGACAACACAAACCAGCCTGAACGAGTTGGGTCGGTCGCTTGGTGCGGTTTTTAACATTCTGTAGGATACCGATATGCCCCACCACGCAGGCAATTACAGCCGCCAGTGAGGCTCAGGCATCCCTCAAAAAAGTAATGCAGGAGTGGGCGGCCCTGAAAACTGCGTTGAAGTGATGTTTTGCCCGAATCAATCCATATGTTTTGAGCTGGAGAGACAGCCTTATCCGACCCCGCAGAGTTTATAGAAATCCCGATTAAAAAAGCCCGATTCGGGCTTTTTTTCTGCTTCTGCCCCAAAAATGTCCCCAATCCGATAGTCAATGTCCCCAATCTGACAGTGTATTGGTGAGCGATTCTCAACCTTTGACGCATCCAAACGGGCAAGCCTGCCGGTAGTTACCCAGGGGTGCAACTGGTTGCCGGATTTAACTAATCAATGTCATGATTAAAGGTTCATTGTTGACAATCGATTCGAAGGAATACGATCTCTATTCCTTTTCGTACAGCTTCTCCAAACAAATTGGCCTGGATGGCAAAACTGCCTCTCGGGTTTTGGGTGGTGATATAGCCGTTTCTGTTCAAACGCTTAAAGGCGATGACAAAATTCTGGGTTTGATTTTGGCACAGAACAAAAATGACATTAAGGGTAAAATAGCTGTAGTGGGTCCGGAGGGCGAAATACGTACCATTGAATTCGAGCAGGCCTCTTTTAGTAGCTACAGCGAGTCGTTTAGTGGACTAGAAGGCATACAAAACTTTACCATCACCGCCGGCCGGATGAGAGAGCAGAATAAGGAATTCTCGATGATCCCGAAGCAGGGTGGCCGGTAAACAGCCTGCTTTAAAGACTGTTTGTTCGTGTGTTTTGACAGTTGATTTTTATCAACCTTCCTCTTTTTTCTAATGATTTTCCCTAGTCTACCTACGCTTGAAGAGCGCTTTCGCCAGACCGGTAACGGGGGCGAGTATGTCCTTCGTCCCATTGCCGTGCCGGTTCCCCACGAATCGCTGACGTTGAACGGGATGCTCTGTACACCCGCTAAACGGTCGGGTTATTACCACGATACGGTGTACGCAAAAGAGCGGATCGTGCTGCATTTTACGGCGGGCGGGCTGACCGGCGACATGAGTACGCTGACCCGCCAGGATTACCACGTGTCGGTGCCGTTTGTGATTGCCCGCGATGGGACTATCTACCAATTGTACTCGTCGAAATTCTGGTCGGGAAATTTGGGGGGCGACGCTCTCGGTAATGCTGGTAACGCGCAGGATAAACGCACAATTGGCATCGAAATTTCCAATTTTGGGCCACTGAAATCTACGCCGGATGCGCTACGCATGACGTATGGTGACGGCGCTCCCTACTGCACTCCCGCGCAAACCGATGCGTACCAGAAACTGCCTGCGCCGTTCCGGGGCTATTCGAGTTTCGCCACCTACACCGACGCGCAGTACGAGAGTCTGATTATACTGTTGCGCTATTTAACGGCGCAGTACGCCATTCCCCGGCAGTTCATCCCCGAACCGAAACGCTACCTGACTACCCCGGATGTACTGACGTTCAAAGGGATTGTGTCGCACATCAATTACCGAAAAGATGGCAAGTGGGATATTGGGCCCGCTTTCGACTGGGCGCGGACGATTACAGGGGTACAATCTCCCGCGTTTTCCCCCAAGCAGAGCCGCGACATCGAGTTTTTTGACGGCCCCGTACTTCACTCCGAAGATGCCATGATACCGCTATTGCCCACGCCCCGGTCGGCGGTTTTTGAAGACGAACCGTATGATGAATCGAGACCGGGAAAAGTCAACAAACTGGATTAATGAAGTGCAGGTTTTGCACCTTCAATTCTTATTTATTTTCTAACAACCCCCTTTTTACCTCCCTGTTTTATGAAAAAACTATACCCTTTTCTTTTCCTTATTCTCATCTGTTTTGGTGGAATAAGTGGTTGCAAGACATTATTCGATGTAGAGCCAAAGGGTGTTTATTCTCCAATTGAACTTGATGCTTCGCTGGTTCCTCTGAGAGTTCGTTCTGGACCGTTTCTGTCCAATCCACTTAGTGAAACAAGTTGTCAGGTTCAGTTTAGAGTGAAAGATCAATCGCTAAAATATGGGGCACTTATTTTTTACGATAGTACAGCGGCTGCTTCATTTATACTTGAACGTAAAATTATTGGCCAAGTTCAGTCGGTAATGGCTGGGCCATATAGTAAGGAAACTAATGTATTCATCTCCGACACAGTCGGTTTTGATAATAATAAGGGGCAATATGTTTATGTAACTCCATATGCATACAAAAATGAAGATAGCACTGCTATAAAAACGAATGATTACAGTAAAGCTTTCTCGTCCCAAGGGTATATACAATTGAAAATTAGTCCCTGGACTTATTTTACGGATATACCCTCTACTTCACAATCCCCAATAATATTTCAGGGTAACAATAACTTAAGTTACGTGGAATCAACAGGAAGTAATATCGTCTGTAACGAATATAATGAAACGACTCGAGAATGGAAGACTATAGGAAGTACGCCTAATAGTTTTACGGCACCGCCATCCAAGACTGACGTTTTATTCACGAGAAATATATCTCCAACAAATTGGATATTTTACAAGAACGATAAGTATTATATGATAAGCACTATGGGAGTGACAGCGAAACCATCTTCTCCCACGGTTTTAGCAAGTACGTTCTCATCTGAAGGTAATTACGGGCAGGGTTGGATTTCTATTGTGATTTTAGATAAAAACTTTCATTCTGAAAAATTGACTGATAATTCCTTTAGTGCTATCAGTGATGGTACTCCATCTATAAGAGCGGCTGATTTTTATAAATCGACTACCAATAATATTGATTTTATTCGTGTTCTGTATAATACCCGCCAATATGACTTACCATTTACAAGAAATAGGTCAGGCCTTTTTACGTTCAAAGCTATCAGCGCTGAAATCAAAGAAAATGCTGTGGGTGGTTTTAGTTTTGGCTCACCTATTTCCCTGTTTGTAAACAACAGAGTCATTTTCAATGATCGCCTTGCGCCAAACAGCTTTATTACATACCCAGTTACTTTAGAAAGTATTGGTGACACTGGGTTCCCGAAATCACTATTTCCACCGCAGTTTTATTCTTTTGCATCAGATCCAGCAGAAATGAACGCTTCTCCTGGAAAAGGATTCATTTCCCTTTCTAATGGCCTTCAAGGTTATGTAATTGGAGTCAACCAAGCTATTTTCAAGGTTACGTTGGCTGCCGATAATAGTCCGAAATTAGATTTATTATATTTAGGTTGGTTTCCTGCAAATGGCTTTATATCGATTAGGAAAAGTATTGTGTATAAGGAAAAACTTGCGTTTCTCTTAAATAATAACGAAGTGTGGTTGTTTAATCCGCAAGAAACATTGATTGATTTTACCAGAAAAGACGCTGTTACCATCGTTCCAATCAAATCGTTATGAAAAAAACGCTACCCATCCCCGCGTTACTGTGGCTGGCGATTACAATCCTCCCAACTCTGCTCCCCACACCCGCCTTCGCCCAATCAAAGCAGCGACCGTATATCGCCAACATCCGGGTGGAAGTGGACACGGTGAAAAATAACGTCCGGTTTAAGTATGACCTGCTCCGGGTCGAGCCGGAAGACTCGATTTATGTGCAAATCGAAACCGCAGACAATACCTTTTACCCAAAAGCGGTGCAGGGTGATATTGGCACTAACCTGACACCGGGCTACGACAAACTGTTTTTCTGGGACCCCCTCGCCGATCACCGCAGACTGAATGAAAAAGTTAATGTCAGTTTCGTTATCCGTACCTATTCAGTCGATGATTCGCTGGCTCCCAAACGGCGGGGGATGGTCGTGACCAAACGGCAAATTGGTGATTACAGCCGATGGGCGGTCAGCGTGGGCCTGACGGGTATTGCTGTATCGAAGGGGCTAGCGTTGATGCGCGACATAAAGGCATACGACGATGCCGCACTGCCCATCAGTTTGAGCGAGAAAGCGGGCTACGACCAGCAGGCAGCGGCCCTGGAGAGTCAGAAACTCCGGTTCTATCCCTGGGTCTATGTGTCGGGGGCCAGCATCCTGCTCAACGCTGTTTACACGCTGGTGCGACCCAAGCCCCGGCAGGCATTGCAACGCCTTAGTTTCCAGAGTCAGGGGACTGCCATTAGTCTTGCCTACACCTTTTAAATCCGTACCTATGAATCGCATTCTACTTCTGCTGAGCTTGTTGGCTCCCCTTTTGGTCACTGGTCAATCCTACAAAATAAGCGATAAGGTCTCGGTTAAACTGAACACCGAACAGATGTTTCCAGCTCCCCCATCCATCACCTGGGCGGGTATGAACCGCACCGATACAGTGGTGAATAGTGCATCGTTTCAGCTACGGGTGTGCGTGGCCAACTTTTCGGAGAAGACCGATACAGTGCGGGTTTTTGTCAACAAACAGGAAGTGCCCAAAGAGCGTACCCTGCGCGTTGGTAAAGAGGTCAGTCCGTGCCCCGGCGCGTATTTTTTTACCCGAAGCATAAATGTACCGGAAGGCGAAAATAGTATTCGGGTGGTGGCAACGAATGCGAGTGGTACTAGAGAGTCGCAGCGGACGGTGAAGAACTTCAAGCCCGAAACACGGCTGGCGCTGGTCATCGGCAATGCGGCTTATCCCGGTGATGTTTCCCTGAAAAATCCGGTGAACGATGCCAATGATATGAGCAAAGCGCTGGAGAAACTGGGCTTCAAGGTGATTTTGAAAACCAACATCAACCGGAAAGAAATGGCTCTTGAAATTAACCGGTTTGCCGGTCAACTAGCTAATTATCAGGTTGCCCTGTTCTACTATGCAGGTCATGGTATCCAGATTGGTGGCGAAAACTACCTGGTGCCCATTGATGCCATTCCCACAGATCACCAGCCCGACGAAGCTGAAATAAAGACCAACTGCGTACCGGCCGATGATCTGTTTGAGCAATTAGACAAAACCGACGCATTAGCCAAAATCATTATTCTGGATGCCTGTCGGAATAACCCGTTCGGTGGCCCCGGTTCACGGGCTGCTGGGGGCGACGGGGGGCTGGCTCAAATGCGTACGCCCATTGGCTCGCTGATTGCCTATGCGACCAGTCCGGGTAAAAAAGCCAATGATGGCTCGGGTAAGAATGGACTGTATACCGAAGCGCTGCTCCGCAATATTCAGCAACCCAATGTGCCGCTGGTGCTGGTGTTTCAGAATGTGAACAAAGAGGTGCAGGCAAGTTCGCGGAGTACGCAAACCCCCTGGTACAATACCTCTGGAACGGGTGATTTTTACTTTCTTCGACGCTAGATGACTACACCTAATTGGTTGGCCATCAGCAAAAAAACAAGCCAGAAACGTATTCACGGAAATACGCTCACGCTTAATAAATGAAGCCTCATTTCGTAGGCAGTTTAAAGTAACTTTCAAGACTCGTTCAAACGAAGAATTAACTATTCCTCCCTTAAACCAGAATCACCATGGCATCTACACAGCACGTGTATGCGCTGCTCGTCGGCATTAACAATTACGAGACCGTTACCAAACTCCAGGGCTGCCTTCACGATGTGGAGACGGTGGAGAAATACCTGACGCAGCGCACCACGTTCGATGTCGCGCTGAATGGTGAGCCGACCGGTAAAATCAAAAAACTGACCGATAGCCTGGCCACTCGTGCGGGTGTTGCCGAGGGCTTCCGTACCCACCTGAGCCAGGCCAAAAAAGGCGATACGGTTCTGTTTTATTACTCTGGTCACGGCACGCAAGAGCAAGCCCACGACCTCTGGGAGGAAACCGACGAGCGATTGGAATGCCTGGTGTGTTACGATGGTGGCACCACTAAATCGTCGAAATTTCTGCTGACCGATAAGGAGTTGCGTTTTCTGATTCATGAACTGTATCAAAAAACAGGTGCCCATATCGTTACCATTTTCGACTGTTGCCACTCGGGCGATAACACCCGGAACGTGGCTCTGGTAGAGGCTACGCGTGAAAACGTGCTCGAACGGCGAACGTCGGCAGCGGGTGGAAAAGCGTTTCCGGCCCGGAACTGGAACGAGTTTCTGTTTGGCCAGTCAATCACCGAAGCGTCGGTAAAAGGCAAGAAATCAGTGGATTTTTTACCCCAGGGCGCTCATATCCAGATGGCGGCCTGCGAGTCCGACCAAACCGCGATGGAAGTGGGGGGCGAAGGGGTATTCACCAAAACGCTCCTCAAAACCCTTACCGATGCCGGTGGCAATCTCTCGTACAATACCCTTCGGAGTCGGATACGGCAGTATATGCGCGTGGGCTACGAACAGACACCCCGAATCTATGCTCCCGTTGATCCGGAAAAAGCCTTGAATGGCGGGGTTTTCAACCAGACTATTGCTCCCGAACAAACCATCAGCGAAGCCACTTGCAACGCCCGCAATCGCTGGCAACTGAATGTTGGAGCCATTCACGGCGTGGATGGAAAGACAACGGTGACGCTGGTTGATCCAACCGATGCCACCAAAACGTTTCCGGTTACGGTTGGCAAGGGGGGCATTTTTGTGAACTATACCGAGCTGGCTGATACCGACGCCCTCGACCCAGAAAAGGTCTACAAAGCCCTTGTATCGGGCCTGATGACGCAGGAACTTGTTCTTGAATTGCAAAATCACGACGGGAACCCGAAGGATGTGGAAGAGTTCGTTAGCGCCTTACAACAATCCGCTAGTGGGCATTTTACGTTTGGCGGAGAGAAGGGGGCTAACGACCAATCTGAGAAATCAGAAAAAGATAGCGGGACATCCTTACCCGCCGATTATACGCTTCATGTGCGGGCTGGCGAAGCCTACATTACCCGCCCCAACGACCCGTATCGACCGCTCATCCGGCCACGGCTGTTTCTGACGGCCAATGACCAGAAACAGGTCAGTGAGACCCTACAGCACGTGTCGCGCTGGCACTTCATCAAAAACCTCCAGAACCAGACACCGCCCGAGAACTTTCCAGAGCAGGCGCTAAAGGTCGAATGCTGGCGGGTGCTGCCTGGCGGTACCACTCAGGCCATCGACATTTCCGACGGGGCGGCCCATCTCCACTTCGATCTGGTCGATAAAGTCTGGAAGGGTGCGATCCAGATCAAAATCACCAATACCACCCAGCAGGATCTGTATGTGTGTGCGGCTTATCTGAGCAAGGAGTTTCAATGTTTTCTGCAGTTCCTGCCGCAACTGGTCCAGAAGCTGGAAGCCGGCAAATCCATTTTCCTGGGGCCCAACGGCAGGGATCGTGTCAACCTGAAGCTGGGCAAGGTAGAACGGGAGTATAACTGGCCCGAAACGCAGGAGGCTATCAAATTCATTGTGAGCACCACCGAGTTCGATGCCGAAGCCTTGATCCTGGAAGAACTGCCCCAACCGCTGACTACCGACGATATTGGCAAAACCAAAGGGCTAGACATCGAGGATGATACGCGGGGCCTGGATACGGACGTGAGTTTCTCGGGTTGGATGACGCAAACGCTGCACCTGATTTTTACGAATCCGGCTTACAACCAGCTTCCTGCCGACACTCTCAAGGCTCTGCTCGAATGGGACGAAACAGCCTACTTTGCCGCTGGGCTGTATTGCGACATCAACCTGGATGAAACGGGGCAACCGACCGTTTGGGAGCTTAAAGAGGACATCAAAAAAGGGCTGGTTGTGCCAGAAGGTGAACGCGGGCTGATTGACGACATCAAGCTGTTTCTGGGTAACCAGATCGAAACGGCACAACGGCGTAAACGGTATCGAAACCTCAAAAAAGATCCCAACCGGCTGCGGATTGTGGCCGAGGGCGATTCGTGGTTTCAGTATCCCATTTTGCTGGAAGACACCCTCGACCAGCTGTACAAAGTGTACGCCATCCGCAGTTTCGCCGAAGCCGGGGATACGCTGGAAAACTACATGAAAAAGCGGGAGTATCTGGATGCTATTGCCGAAGAGGAGGCTGACTTTTTCCTGGTCAGTGGGGGCGGCAATGATATTCTGGGCAAGAAGTTTGAAGGTTTCCTGCGCGATACGCCTGATCCCAATGACACGACGTTTCAGAAGTATTTCAAGCCCGACTTCACGCAGAAGCTGACCCAACTGGAGGGCTTATACACGGAGATGTTTACCGAGTTGCTTACCCGCTATCCCAAGTTGCACATTCTGGTGCATAGCTACGATTACGCCATTCCGCTGGATACTACGCTCCCCGAAAACAGGAAGAAGTCGAGCTGGCTGGGGCAATATCTGGTCAAGAAGAACATTCAGCCACAGGCCGAACGCGAGCAGTGCCTGCACTTCATCATGGATCAGTTCAACGTGATGGTGCAAAAGGTGGTGAAACAGTTTGGCGGCCGGGTGTCGTATATCGACGTGCGCAACCTGGTAAACCGGACCAGTTGGTTCGATGAAATTCACCCAACGAACGAAGGTTTTCAGTTGGTAGCCAACCGCTTTATTGCTGAAATAGAACGGGTCAGGGCGAAAAACAGAGTGGGTTAATAGCCAGCGGCTTGGCCGTCTTTCCGCATTTCGGAGGCACCCCAGTAAATGCGGTTGACGGCGTCCCACTGGATGGCCTGGTAGCCTCCGAAAAAGTCGGTTTCGGCAAGCCGGTGGCCGCGTTTTTGCAGTTCCGTTCGCACTTCTTTGGGGATACCGCTTTCCAGGGCTAGTCGGCCGCCGTCGGTCATGCGGGTGCCGATGGGTTCGCTGCTGCCGGAGTGACTGAACCGGGCGGCATCACCCGCTTCCTGCACGTTCATGGCAAAGTCGATCAGGTTGCAGAGGACCTGCAAATGGCCCTGGGGTTGCATGGCCCCGCCCATAACGCCGAAACTCAGAAAAGGCTGGCCATTTTTGGTGACGAAACCGGGAATGATGGTGGAAAAAGGGCGTTTGCCTGGCGCATAAACATTGGCGTGGCCCGGCTGCATGGTGAAACTGGTGCCCCGATTATGGAACACGAAACCCAAACCGTCGGGAACCATGCCGCTGCCAAATTCGAGCATGTTGCTCTGAATCAACGACACCATGTTGCCCTCGTTGTCGGCGACTGTCAGGTACACCGTGTCGCCTGATTTCAACGCCTGTTCACCCGAATCAAGACGTTCGGAGGCTTTTTTGGGGTCGATTAGGGCACGGCGCTGAGTCGCGTACTCCTTCGACAGGAGCCAGGGTACCGGAATTTTGGAGAAAGCGGGATCGGCGTAGTAGCGGGCCCGGTCTTCGAAGGCGAGTTTTTTGGCTTCGACCAGCAGGTGCAGGTACTCGGCGCTGTTGTGCCCCAGCGCTTTCAGGTCGAAACCTTCCAGGATGTTGAGCATTTGCAACACCGAAATGCCCTGTCCGTTGGGCGGCAGTTCAAACACGTCGTAGCCCCGGTAATTGACCGACACGGGCTCAATCCAGGTGCTTTGGTGGACTGCCAGATCGGCTTTGCGCAGGTACAAACCCGCCCGACGGGCGTAGCGGTCCATGGCATCGGCGAGTGTCCCGGTATAGAACGCATCGCGCCCACCCTTGGCAATAGCTTCGTAGGTTCGGGCTAAATCGGGATTTTGGAAAACCTGCCCTTCGGTGGGGGCTTTGCCGTTGATGAGAAACGTGCGTCGGAAGTTGTCGAACTCGGTAATATCGGCCTGATTGGTGGCCAGCCGATTGGCGGCTACCTGCCAGGAGTAGGCAATGACCTGCGGAACCGGGACGCCTTCGCGCGCATACCGGATGCTGGGGGCCAGCAGCGTGCGCACGGGCAGTTTGCCAAACCGTTTGTGTAACTCAAACCAGCCGTCGACCGTGCCCGGTATCGAAACCGACAGTGGCCCATACAACGGAAGCTGCTTGCGACTCCCCAACACCGTCTGTAATCCCTCATAGGTCAGCCCCTTCGGCGAACGCCCGCTGGCATTGAGACCGTACAGTTTTTTGTCCTTCGCCGACCAGACAATCGCAAACAGATCGCCACCAATACCGCCATTGTTGGGTTCGATCACGCCCAGAGCCGCATTAGCCGCAATGGCCGCATCGACGGCGGTACCGCCCTGTTTCAGCACATCGAGCCCAATTTGCGTGGCCAGCGGATGGCTTGTTGCCACCATGCCGTGCTTGCCCAAAATGGGGCTGCGCGTAGCGAAGTTAGGGCCACTGATGCGGTCGCCCTTGCCGCTGATAGCCTGTCCGTAGAGAGTAGCAGAGGCTAGGCAGAGCAGCGCGAGAAAGGGGAATAGGGAAGGGGTTCTCATGCAGATTAGAATAAATGGAACGCGGATGACGCGGATGCTTCGCAATGCGGACAAAAACGGATTTTTTAATAAAATCAGCGAAAATCTGCGTTGCGAAGCATCCGCGTCATCCGCGTTCCAATAAGTTAGGGTAACTGAGAAAAGGCGTTGAAATAGTCTTGTCGGGCGAATTCTACTGGATACGGAGTGGAATAGACTTTAGAAATACCTTCGTAGCTGGTCTCATAACCGAAGTCTTTCCATTGTATCCGATCCCCAGTATCAACAATAGTAGCGGTGATGGCACCACAGTTTATATCGCCACATTCGGGACACACATACAGTATTACTCTTCCGGTAGCGAGGTCTGGCTTTTGTTGAAACGTCAGTATTTGTTTCAGGCGTTGCTCATACTCTTTATTCTCGAACCAGCCAAATGGCGTAACTAAAGCTGAGTTGTTGATGTCGAGAAGATCAATCAATGATTGCCCCAAAATGATATAGTCGAAATAGAGTGGCTCTGTTTTGTTGAAGCTGGGAGATTTTACAGCTTTTTTGAAGTGGAGGGTGTTCATTTTCAGAAAAACGCTATGTTGTCAACATCACTTAGTTTTCTCAATAGGAAAATTATATTCCAAATTTTTAGAGAATTTCTAATATGATTTTTTAGGTGTCTATTCTTTATTTCTCCTTAATGATTGTTTTAGTAAGCTAAGAGTATAATCAATATCGTCTACATCTGTCATTTTAATTTCATAAGAGCCATTCCCCCAATGCCCAACGTTAGACACATCTCTTGATATTTGTTTTTGGTCTTGCAACTCTCCACTCTTTAGATTTAAATAAATTTTTAAACCTTTACCTTGTAATACTATGTCGCAGAAAATATTGTTGTCAACTTTAAACCCGATTGTCTGCTTTTTAGGTTGGGTCGTAATATTGTCGTCAAGCGAAATGAGCCTTTCTTTTATTTGTTCGTAAAGCTCTCTTGTTTCAAAGTCGACTTTTTGCAAATGATCTTGCTCAGTGAACACTTTCACTTCTTTGCTAACTGCCTCTACGGTTTCGTCATTTCTTGATATTGTCTTAATGCTTTCTTTTGCAGAAGCTTTTTGTATTTGCTCAAATGAGATCGTATCGTTCTCAAAGCGTTTAATCTCCCAGAGTTCAATTGGTAAGTCTTTGAAGTTTATAGCTTCACGTTGATAATTTGTAAATTGTGGCGAAATGAAAATTACTTTTGATTGTGTCCAATCAACGTCTGTCCGTTTGAGGGTTGTTTGCTGGCTTTCATTGAATTCAAGAATAAAGTCGGCTTTATTATTTAACATGAGCGACAAGTAAGCGTATCCCTGATCAATCACGCTGAAATTTTTGTCACGTTTGTATTCAACTATTACGAACGATTTGGTTTCTATGTCAAAGGCTAATGTGTCTATTCGAAAGCTGTTAAGTGCAAATTCAGAACGGATAAAGTCAAGATGCAAAAGTGATTTCAAGTTCTTCTCAATTAATGTCTGAATATCTTTTTCAAACTTGAATGGAATTTCCTTGATAAAATCTAATCGTTGTCCTAATTTATATATTGCCATTTCGTTTCAAGGTTTCGACCTAATGTTAGTGGCTGGTATGCTTTTCTGCCATATTTTCGCTAACATAAGTTGCAATTCTTTTCTTTCGTGCTTTAATGAAATTCATTACACCATTCTTGTAAACCAAATATTCGTTAATGTTAGAAAACGTTGGCTTGGTTTTGAAGTTGTCAAATGGTAAATAAAATTTTACTTTTTCGTTCTCATCAATAATGTCGTCAAGTAAAAAGAAATTTACATAACCAGTGAAACTTTCAAATAAATCAAAGAAACTTTTGTATCGCAAAGCTGTTTCGTAAAGCGGTGTTCTCTCTCCTAAGTAAAAAAGTCTAATGCACTCTAATGTCAAATCAAATCTGTCGTCAATCAAATTAATTACTCCCCGTGCTTGATTTATTGTGTGCTTTTTGTCAACTCTGTTGTTAGGAAATATTGTAAAGGAACCAATTGTTGAACCTGCGTCATAAAGTTCGCTTACTTCATTTTGAATTTGCTTTGTCAACCATTCTTTTCTTTTGTGGCGTCTGTATGAGTGAGTGATTGCATCGCTTCCTAAGAAGAATTCTCCTAATTTCGATTTATGATATAGATAAGCGCCACTTTTTTTGTTTGTAAGTTCAAAAATTTCCCCATTAGGTAAAGGCTTACTCCACAAAATTTTATGATACAAGCGAAGTGTTGGACTGGTAATGTCTGGGTCTCTACCACCTGCATCTGAGTGAACATTAAATTCTGTGTCAAGTATCATTTTGGCGTACTAGTTCAATTATTATAGTCAATTTCAAGTTAGTACTGTCGTCAGATGCTTGTTGCTAACGTTTCGGGTATTGCCGAAGGCGGGGATTTTTAGCAGTAAAGTTCAATAGAATTACTGCTGTTGAACCTTGCACATATGCCCAATCGAAGCCGTTCTGCCCCGCTTTTGGCAATACCTTGTTAGCCGTTCGTACATTTCATCCGAATATTTCTTGTTCTAATTGTTTATAAATATTTGTTTCTTCTGTTACCAAAGGAACCATTGTATCTCTAATAAATGCACATTGATTATTCCCACATTGTGTTAATGACAATATTCTTTTCAGTTCAGTAAAAATATGTCCACTTGCTGATTTAATGTCATCAGCAGCATTGTTTCTTGAAATACTTCCTTGTATTGCGATTTGTTTAGCTGTTAAACAGTCAGCAAGTAATTCAGGCTTTCCAATTGAAATACATAATTTTTCAATTATTTCGTCATCCAACATATAACTTTCAATATGTCTTTTTGAGGAAGTTTTAATTCCTTTAACTAGTAATTCAGCGATTTGTTCTGGACTATTGTCGTCACGGTCGATAAATTTTATTATACTCGAAGTTTTGAGAATATTTGAAACAACTTTTACAGATTGATTTTCAATATTTTCAATCTCTGTACTAGACCCAATTGAAACAAACTTTGTTTCGTGATATTTATTTTCGAATATTTTAGTGTAGATCTGAGCATCAAAATCTTTATATTTTCTTCCTTTTGAAGTTCCTTCACAGAATACAATTCTTGCAGGTGCTATTAATTGAGAAAAATCTGCAAAAGCCAAATCAAAAAATCTGTCCCATATAGTTTTATCTATTTTAGCAGGTTTAATCGTTTCCGTTAAATCAAAATCTCTATTGTCGAAATCTAAAAAAACTACACTATCTAGATTTTGTTGTTCCAATAGTTCTGCTTGTTTCAACATACCAATTGAATGTGTTGAAATCCAAAGTTGAGAATTTTGTGGCGTTAACAAATACAGTTCGTTTAAAAGTTTAGCCTGTAACCTTGTGTGCATATGTGCTTCGGGTTCGTCTATAAAATACACTGCATTTTCAAAGTAATTTGATTTAATAATCATATCCAAAATCAAATCAAAGACTGATTTTTCACCTGCAGAAAGATTTTTATAATGAAAGTCTTTTGAAGTGCCTTTCTCAAAATAAAAACTACCATTTGATAAAGGGTCGCCAATAGAACTTAAGTTTAAGTCTGGGAAAATGTGACTAAGTGAAAGTCTGATTTTTCCTATTAGTTCTTCTCTTAATTGTTCGACAGTTTTTGAATTGTTAGAACTATTAAATACCCCCGATAGTGTTTGTGAAATTAGTCTTTGGTAATTTTCTGAAACAGTAATATCATTCATCATTAAATTTCCCAATTTGGAATTTTTCGTTGGGTCACTTTGCTTATTTAAAGTGTCAATACTAAAATCAGCTTCATTTCTATAGGCTGTCCTAAAATAAAACTTCCCTTTTAATTCTTGTTGAGTTGGAACATCTTGATTATGAAATTCAACAGATACAAGTTCCCGCTGATTCTGTTTTGTGGATTCTGTTCCTTTTTTGAAAATATAGTTTACATCACCAACATTATTAAAGCCATTTAATCTATACCAAGAGTTGAATGCTTCAAACAAAGAAGTTTTTCCACTACCATTAGGACCTACTAATAATATTAATTTTGTCGTCTCGGGAAGTTCGTCAACAGTTAGGTCAGTAAATCTTTTGAATTTTTTAATCTGTATTTTTTTAATTTTCATATTCAGTTTGTGAGGTTCGATTGTATGACGGCTAACTCGCCGATTTACGCAACTCGATTCGTAAACTACTGATAGCCAAATCGAAATGTTGCGTATTTTGTATTGTCGTACTCTCTTTACTCGTTGGTGCAACCTACACCCGAATATAAATCTTCCGCCGATCTAGGAACCAGCCGACGCCCCAGCACAATAGCATGAACGTGAGGGCGAATAGCAATGAGCCAACCGGGCCGGGGGCAACTCCCTGAAATACCTGCGTACCGATCCAACCAAAGGCGCTTTGGCCACCGCCCACCGGAACCATATACAAAATGATAACCAGCACTTCGGATAACAGGTAAACAAACAGGGGATTCTTGCCGGGAATCACAAAAAACTGCGTCCAGTTGGCTGCCGTCCAACGGCGTATCTCAATGGTGTAGATCAGCGTTGCCAGTATGGTCAGGTCGAGGCCGGTGGTGAGCAGCACAAAAGGGCTCGTCCATATCTTTTTGTTGATCGGGAAAACCAGATTCCAGCAGAGGGCCACAAAAATCAGGGCTGCCCCCGCCAGCAGCAGTTTCGCCACGCTTTCGTAGTTTTTGCCCATCCGCTGCACAAACTGCCCGGCGTAATAGCCAATGATGACATTGACAATGGACGGTAAGGTGCTGAGCAGGCCTTCGGGCTCAAACGCTACGCCTTCGCCGTGGTACAGGTGGGCATCATTCAGCAGAAAGCGGTCGAGACGAAGCACGGCGTTACCGGGCAGACTGAACGGGTCGGCAGGGTCGCCCCAGCCCAGCAGCATCAGCCAGTAACCCACCAGAAACACAATGCTCAACCAGATCACCGTTCGCGTCGAGAGGAAATAAACCATCAGGGATGCGAGGCCGTAACACACGCCAATGCGCTGCAAAACACCCCAGATGCGGGTTTCGCTGATGGGAAAGGGGAGGATGTCGCCCGAGTCGCTGAGCCGGAAAAACGGGAACCAGTACATCAGGTAGCCGAGCAGAAAAATAAGCGCCGTCCGTTTGGCCACTTTGGTCAGCACGGCCCCTGTCCCCAGCGCGCTGTACTTTTTCATGGCAAAACTCATAGCGTTGCCCACGGCAAACAGAAACGAAGGAAACACCAGATCAGTGGGGGTAAACCCGTGCCAATGGGCATGTTGCAGGGGCGAAAAAGGCGTGGCACCACTGCCGGGCGTGTTCACCACAATCATAAAACAAACCGTCAGGCCCCGGAACACATCCAGTGACAAAAAGCGGTTATCGGTATCAGCCAGGGACGGCCGGGTAGGGGAGCTAAGCTGGGTTTCCACGGTAGGGTATTTAGGAATGGTCAATGTACAGTTTGTTCGTTCACTCTTTCGCCATCGTCGTGGTTTGCCCACCCCTGCCCGATGCGTTGAAGACCCGCAGCTTGACGGTTTTTGTAAAGTCAAGGGGCTCTTTGTAGACGGGGCTCGATGCTGTGGGTTCGGTGCCGTCGGAGGTGTAGCGGATCGTTAGGCCGGGGAACTGGACGTTAGCCGCCAGTTTGCCGTTTACGATTTTGGCACCAGCTGCCGGTATCCGGTACTCGAAACCACCCGCGTAGGTGTCCAGTCGCGGAAGCTCGCGCTTGCCGACTATGTTGATGAATTCAGACCACGCCTGGTTGTACAGCTGCTCGCTTTTTGCGTTGTTGGTTTCGGTTGCCCAGGCTGGATCTTTGGCCCAGGCCCGTTCGGCAACGGCCAGCAGTTTGGGCAGCAGCTTGTACTCGAACTGGGCCGGGCTGCGGTTGGTTTCGGCCCAGAGCGGAGCCTCAATACCCACGATGTTGGCCTTGCCTTTTTCCGTTACGGCTACTCGCCCTTTAATGGTCGACTGATCGATTTTCTGGCCGGTATAGTCGTTTCTGAGGTTGCGGAGGTAGTTGAAAGGAATGAAATAAAACGGCTTGTCAATATCCACGTAGCCACCCCAGTACTGACCCGCTTCGTCGGACGAGGGAGTGTAAGCCAGATCGATGTAGAAATGCGTAACGCCGGTCAGAATGACTTTGTAGCCGGCATTGGCCATGCGGTAGGCGAGGTCTTCGGCCCCTGAACCTGGCTCGTTTTTCCAGACGTTTACCCGGAAATTCTCCGATGCAAACGTAGGGTTCGGAACCCACACCGACCGGCCGTTTTGCACTACTTTTTTCAGGCCAATCTCTTCCCAGCCCGATAGCGACAAGCCCCGCGTTTTGAGCAACTGATTGATCTTTCCGAAGTAGTAATACCACAAGTCGTCGGTGGATTTAACGGCCGTATTGCTGGCCATTAATCGCTGAACCGAGGGCGACTTTTGCCAGACCCCACCCGGTACTTCGTCGCCCCCGAAGTGAATCGTTTTCAGGGGAGCGCCAGCCTCTTTGTACATCCCGATCAGGTCATCGACCACCCGCTCCATAAAGGCGTAGGTCGACGGAATCGACACATCGACCACATTGTCTTTCCAGCCCTGAACCGACTCATACACCGATTTGTCGGCCCGGTCGCGGAGCAGGTACTGTTCGGCTTTGGCCTTATTATTCTCCTTCATGTAGGTCTGATAGCGGGCATCCATCGCACGTAGGGCAGCTCGGGCGTGACCCGGCGATTCAATTTCGGGAATCACCTCAATGTGCCGGTCGCGGGCATATTTGAGAATCTCTACAAAGTCTTCCTTGCTGTAATACCCCGTACCAGCGGTGTTTTTGTCCGACGGCCCCGAGCCATACGAGGGAAGGAGGCTTTGGGTTGGATCGGCGTTATGCGCCCGTTTGCTGCCAACCGCAATAAGTTCGGGTAAAGACGGCATTTCGACCCGCCAGCCCTCATCGTCGCTGAAGTGCAAATGAAGCACGTTGAGCTTGTAAAGACCCATCAGATCCAACACCTTAATGAGTTCTGTTTTGGGCTGAAAATTCCGGGCAATGTCCACCATCAGGGCGCGATACCCAAAGCGGGGAGCATCTTTTACCACCATACCCGGCAAACTAACCGAACTCCCCTTTGTCGAAAGTGCCTTTCCTGGAAACATGGTTTGCAGTGACTGGATGCCATAGAAAATACCCGTCCGCGTGGAGGCCGACAGCAAAACGCCGTTCTGGTCGATCTGCAATTCGTAGCCTTCAGGGGCAATGGTCGGGTTTTTACGAAGCATAATACGCTTACCCGTAGCCTGGGTTTTGATGGCTGGTTTAGCAATGAGCACCGTAGAAAAGGCGTTGGCCAGCATCTCCGCTTCCGGGTTAAACTCAGGGTCCGGCACAATATCTGTCTGACCATCGACCACAAAAGGCGTTCCTGACTCCTGGTATGAAACGGGCGTTGGAAACACCTTCACCAGTTTCTCGTCGGGAACGGCCTGAATCAGTGCGTTCTGATCAAAGATTCGTTCGGTCAGTTTGCGATCAAACTGGTCGAACAGTTTCCCCTTGTCGACCGCCACGGCAACCGGAAATGCCTGATTCTGGTCTTTGTCGAAAACCAAATAAAAGCCAGCAGGGAAGTCGGTTTTGTTACGAATTCTCCGCGACGAAATCTCAATTGTTGCCGACTGACCAGAGGGTACTGCCTTGAAACCGGGGCCGGGCGTCAGGCTGTGCAAATCCCCGTTCACATGTGCAACCTTGGCCAGGCTGGGATTAGTGCTGGCGTAGGTTCCCCCATTGAAAAACAGCTTCCAGCCCGTTGCGGGCAGGTTTTCGTCGCCCGTGTTCAGCAGCTTCAGCGCCATCCGCGAACCCCGATCATCGTTGCTGGTCAGGGTAAGGCTGATGCTAATGGGTTTCGAAACGGTCTCTGCAACCTCTGTTTCGGTTGTTTCTGAGGTGGTTTTTTGTGTACAACTGCTAAAAAAAGACAGGCAAAGAAACAGAAAGGCAAGGGGGTAGGATGTCATGATGTTTTTTAAAGATTACCCTTTTTGAACTCTTTCACGGCGTAGTCAGCAGCGCGGGCGGTGATGGCCATAAACGTGAGCGACGGATTTTGCGTTGACGTTGAGGTCATGCAGGCCCCATCGGTAACGAACACGTTTTTGCAGCTGTGCAGCTGATTCCACTTGTTGAGCAGCGATGTTTTGGGGTCTTTTCCCATGCGAACACCACCCATTTCGTGAATATCGAGACCCGGTGCTTTGTCGGGTTTGTCGTGCGTCTGGATGTTTTTGAAGCCCGATACGGTCAGCATCTCGGTCATTTGCTCATGGAAATCACGAATCATTTTTTCGTCATTGTCATCGTATCCCACCGAGATTTTGAGCTGCGGAATTCCCCAGGCATCTTTCAGGTTGGAGTCGAGCGCCACGTAGTTTGAATCCTTCGGAATGGTCTCGCCCATCATGTGCGAACTTACCCGCCAGTTGCCGTATTTGGGTTGCATCAGACTCGCTTTCAGGTCTTCGCCCATGCCCGATGTATCAACGTCCATCGCACGGCTACCCCCGAAACCGGCCGCATAGCCGCGTAAAAAGTCGGTTTCCTGCTTGAACACGTTTCGGAAACGCGGGATATAGCTGCCGTTGGGCCGAATGCCGTCGGTAGTGGTGTCCTGAAATCCGTCGTGTTCGGCCGAAATGGTGGTGCGGAAATTATGGAAGGCTACGTATTTGCCCAGCAAGCCATTGTCGTTGCCGAGTCCGTTGGGGAATCGGTTCGAGGTAGAGTTCAACAGGATCAAATTGCTGTTCAGGCAGGCCGCATTCACGAACATGATGCGGGCGTAATACTCCGTCATCTGCTTCGTGTTGGCATCAATTACCCGAACACCGGTTGCTTTTCCTTTCTTCTCATCGAAAATAATGGAATGCACCACCGAATCAGGACGGAGCGTCAGCTTGCCCGTTTTGGCAGCCCAGGGCAAGGTAGAGGAGTTACTGCTGAAATACCCACCGTATGGGCAGCCCCGCTGGCAAATCGACCGGTTCTGGCACTGGCCGCGGCCTTGCTGAAGGTGGATGGGTTGGGGCTTGGTCAGGTGCGCACACCGACCGATGATTACCGGGCGGGTACCGTTGTACTTCGTCGCCATCTGCTCCGAAAAGTGTTTCTCGATGCAGGACTGCTCGTGTGGGGGTAAAAACTCCCCGTCGGGCAATTGCGCGAGGCCGTCTTTATTACCCGATATACCCGCGAATTTCTCCACGTAGCTATACCAGGGCGCAATATCATCGTAGCCAATGGGCCATTCAACGGCAAAACCATCGCGGGCAGGTCCTTCAAAATCGTAGTTCGACCAGCGCTGGGTGCCCCGCGCCCACATCAGCGATTTGCCACCCACCTGGTAGCCCCGAATCCAGTCGAATGGCTTCTCCTGCACGTAGGGGTGATCGGCGTCTTTGACGAAAAAATGACTGGCATCTTCCCGGTTTGCGTAACACCGGCTGGCAACCGGGTTGGCGTCTCGGTATTCCTGCGATAGCTGACCCAGGTGCGCAAATTCCCAGGGCTGCATCATGGTGGTTGGGTAGTCGATAACGTGTTTCACATCGCGACCCCGCTCCAAAACGAGCGTGCGTAAGCCTTTGCCGGTCAGTTCTTTTGCCGCCCAGCCGCCACTGATGCCGGAGCCAATAACGATAGCGTCGAACGTGCGCTCTTTAACAGAATCTATATTTAAAAAAGACATGTCGTGTTGAGGTAAAAAGTATCAGAAAAAACGATCAGCCACCTTATCGGGTGCTGTTGACGGTCAACTGCGCCACGGGTACACAGCCGTGGTAGTAGCCGGGTGCCATGTTGAACTTCTGGATATTCACCATGTAGTATTCGGAGTTGGTATATCCCTGAATAGTCAGCCGCTTGATCATGTCGACAAAGGGTTTCCCGGCGGGGTCAGTTGAGGCTGACAGTTTAGCCAGCACGTCTTTACGCTGGGTCGCGTCGCAGCTGGCAAAAGGCTTGCTGTAAGTCTGCTGGGCAGTGGTTTCAGTTAGCGCCAGTCCCTGCTGGAGCGTTGTCTTGGCCATTGCGGGATAACAATCGTTGATCATACGCAGGGCAAACCGATGCACGTTGAGCGATTTGGCACCGGGGGTGGTCGTCTCCGGAATAAACGTTTCGACAATGTCGCCCAGTAAGGTCTCGTCATCGACTGATACCGTCGTGATTGGACCGAGCGATTGAGCTGTCCAGTTAGAGGCCCAGGCTGGTAGGCCAGCTAATCCGCCAAGCGTTACGGCTAAGCCTTTCAGGGCAGTGCGTCTTTGCATAAACTAGAAGTGTTAAACGTGGATAGAACGCCGATCTGGCATCCTGCGAATGGGCCAACGAAGCCGTTGGATACTGTGAACAGATTCGAACTAAAAGGTAATACGAACTACGAATCGTCTAATTTATTCCAACTCAAAGGTAACTAATTAACGAAAACGTATTAAAGTGAATTACGTATTTTTATGCCTGATTCATGAGAATTCTATGATTTTTAGGCAACTATTCGCGTAGTTATAACATTTGTATGATTTCGCTCACGAGCAGAAAAAATGTCGTGAATCACCCTCGGATTGTCGTTTTTACAGCCCTTCGGTTCTACTAATGCAGTGTATTTTTAGGGTATAAAAGGCCGTGTGCGTTTCCAGTCTAGCACTAAAAATTGCTGACGCCTGAGGGCTTCGACTCCGCTCAGCCTGACGAGGGAACGCTCAAGTTGATTGTCAGGCTGAGCGGAGTCGAAGCCCTCAGGCGTCAGCCCAGATGCGTCAGCAGTTAAATTAGAATTGGCAACCAATTATACACCTGTCTCATACACTTTAAAACCTCACAGACTATGGCTATCTCCATTGAGCAAATTGCGGAAGCATTTTCGAAGCATGACTTCGACATGACATACCCGTATTTGGAGGAAACGATTCAGTGGAATCTGGTTGGCAATGAGCCAATTATCGGAAAGGAAAATGTGGTGGGAGCCTGCGACCAATCGGCATCGTACCTGAAGACTGTGATCACCGAATTCAGCAAGTTTTTTGTGGTGCGTGGCGACAACTGTGTCGTAATTGATACTATTGCGGAATATATCGACCAGGAACAACACAGTACAAAAGTTGCCTCCTGTGATATTTACGTGTTTACGGATGGAAAACTTGCTGAAATAACCTCCTACACCATCGAACTGAATAAGCCTGAATAGAAACCCTACATGCCTACTTTTTTTCAACCTGATCCTGCACCGATCACCCGCCAGTTGCGAGCTATGTTTGGGTCGCGCCTGTTGCTCGCGGCTGTTCACCACCTGAACGTATTTGAAACCCTCAGCCCGGAACCGCTTTCGCTGGACGAACTGAGCAGTCGGCTCGGGCTGGCCGAACGCCCGGCAATGGTTTTGTTTCCGGCACTCTGCGCTATGGAATTGCTTCAGTACGACGAGCAGAATCGGTTGAGGATTACTCCACTGGGACGCTTTCTGACGCAGGACCAGACGCCCAACCTGACGGGTTATACCGGTCTGGAAAAGGACGATCCGGGGGTGGTAGAGATGGCTCAGCTACTCCGAAACGATGGCCCGCTGGAAGCACCGGAAGGCATATCGTTTGTAAAAGAAGGCGACGGCCCTTCGCCCATGGACGACACCGAACTGGCCCGCAAATTTACATTGGGTCTGGCCGGACGCGCCCGTCACCTGTCGCCCCTAGTGGCGACTAACCTCCCAAAACGCGAAGGTCACCTGCTCGACGTGGCCGGGGGAACCGGTTTTTACACCTACGAATGGCTGCTCAACAACCCCAACTCAACGGCCACCCTTTTTGACCGCCCGGCGGTGCTGGCAGTTGCCCGAGAGTTGCTGGATGAATTTGGGCGTAGTGGACGGCCGGGAGCCGATACCGTAAAAGACCGGGTAACATTTTTGCCGGGGGATATGCTCACTGATACCCTTCCGCAAACGGATCTGCTGCTGGCCGCCAGCCTCTTCCACGACTGGCCCACCCCGACCTGCCAGCAACTGGCTCACCGATTTGCCGCAGCTTTGCGTCCCGGCGGGGAAATCTGGGTCCATGACACGTTCCTGAACGATACACTCGATGGTCCACTAGCTGCTACCGATTATTCGGCCCAGCTTTTCTGGGTAACCAAAGGCCGCTGCTACAGCCGGGCCGAATACCAAGGCTGGTTCGTCGACGCCGGGCTAACCCCCACACCCAACGCCATCCCAACCCAACTGGACTACGGCTTGATCTCGGCGCGAAAACCGTAGTATTACCAGACTGTTCTTAACCCCCAACCACTCATGAAACTACTCCTAACTTCGTTCCTTCTCACTGTCTTTATTCATCTCTCTTTTGGGCAAACGCCCCCCGAAACCTACCCCGATGATCCTGCATCGGTAGAACAGGCGGGCGTCCCCAAAGGCGAGGTGATCAAACTCTCGTTTACCAACTCGAAAATCTTCCCCGGCACCCAGCGCGACTACTGGATTTACGTACCTGTCCAGTACAAACCCGATCAACCTGCCTGTGTGTACGTGAATCAGGATGGCGTGCAGTGGAAAGCTCCCACCGTATTCGACAACCTCATTGCCAGCGGTCAGATGCCCGTTACCATCGGCGTGTTTGTGAGCCCCGGCTGGGTGCGGGCCGCCAATAAAGAGGCAGCCCTCGACCGGGCCAACCGCAGCTTTGAATACGACGGGCTGGGCGATGGGTATGTTCGTTTTTTGCTTGAGGAGCTGTTGCCGGAAGTCGAGAAGCAGAAAACAGCCGACGGTCGGGCGATCCGGTTCTCCAAATCAGGCAACGACCGCGCCATTGGTGGGAGCAGCAGTGGAGCCGTTTGTGCATTTACGGCCGCCTGGGAGCGTCCCGGTGAGTTCTCAAGGGTATTTTCGGCAATTGGTACCTACGTTGGTCT
Source organism: Flavobacterium sp. SUN052 (assembly GCF_028867935.1). Lineage (GTDB taxonomy): Bacteria > Bacteroidota > Bacteroidia > Flavobacteriales > Flavobacteriaceae > Flavobacterium. Next base: position 194,102 of record NZ_JAPQNS010000008.1, on the reverse strand, counting down.
GCGCGGAGCCGACCGCTACAGTACGCTCGTTCGTAAGTATGAGCCAAAGCCGATTCGTGTTTTTTTGCAGGATGGGTCCAACGACCTGAACATCTACGGGGGCGATTGGTGGATGGCCAACCAAACCCTCGAACGCGCCCTGACCTTCAACGGCTACGAGGTGAAACACGTGTGGGGTGAAGGCGGGCACAACGGCAAACACGGTACTGCTCTCTTTGCCGAAGCCATGCGGTTTTTATGGCAGGGATGGCCCAAACCCGTGCAAAATACCACGCCTAAAAACGCCATGCTGGCGAGCAAGCTTATTCCCGGCGAGGGCTGGCAACGAGTAGGGGAGGGCTACTCCCAGGCTACCGGAACGGCGGTGAACCAACAGGGCGAGGTATTTTTTTACGACGTACCAACCGGTAAAGCTTACAAAATAACCGCCGACGGTAAGCCAACAGTCCTACCAACCACCAGCAAAAAAGCGGTAGGAACTGCCTTCGGACCCGACGGTAGTCGGTACGTAATTGCCACCGGAACCAAACAGATTTTGACTTATAATAACGCTGGCGCTGAAACTGTATTGACCAAAAACCTGCCCGCTTCCGACTTTGTGGTGGCTCACAATGGCAACGTGTATGTTACCTCGAACGACGGCAACCGTAACGCCAAACTGTACCTGATTCGCCCAAACAGCACCAAACCGGTTGAGGTAGACGCGGGATTGGATGGCACTGGTGGCCTGTGCCTCTCGCCTGACCAAACCCAACTGTACGTAACGGAAACGGGCTCGCACTGGCTGTGGGCGTACCAGATTCAGCCTGATGGTTCGTTGGCCGCCAAGCAACGGTTTGGCTGGCTGCACATGGCCGATACCGACAACAACGCCGGTGCCGGTGGCCTGCAATGCGATCAGTTAGGGAATATCTACATAGCTACTCGCCTGGGCGTTCAGGTGCTCGATCAACTGGGCCGGGTGAACGCCATTATCCCCACACCCACTAGCCACCCCACAGACCTGTGTATTGGCGGCCCCAATTTCGATATGCTGTACATAAGCGGTGGTGATAAAGTATACCGGCGCAAGCTAAACGCTCACGGGGCAAACAGCTGGGATAAACCCAACAAACCCGTGCAGGGCGGTCTGTAAATCAATCCAACTTATTCCTTAAAACAACCGCCCCAAAATGTTCAAACTGGCTGTGTTTACAAAGTAGTTCATATGGTCGCAGGCAACGGTGAACGTGACTGGGGGTTTGGCCCACTGCTCCGAGCCGGGTATCGAGACAATGCTTTTGGTGCCTACGGCAATGTCGTTGGCTGCTTTGAAAATGAGCTTGTCGACGAGCTCGTATTTGGCGGCCCGGCCAAGCCGGGTAAACAGCTTCTGGATTAGCGTCATTTCGTTGGTCAGGTTCAGTCCGATCTGGCGGATGTCCCCAGCCAGAATGGTGTACGGGATGCGCGGGTCGGTTTTGTCGTTCAGTTCGGTGTAAATGCCCGTTACCATATCCATTTGCCGGAACGAGACGGAAACTTCGCTGCCGAGTTTACCCAGCACATTGATGGCAAACAGCCAGGGTTTCAGAAACGATGCCCCGTTCACGGCAAAGGTCAACAGCACCTCAACTGCATCGCGTACGTCGGCGAGGGGGGTGCCTTCGTTGGGGGTGCCGCACAGAATCACGCGGTCGATAAACTCGTTGCCGTGCAGTTTTTCGACCATCCAGCGGGTAATCAGCCCGCCCATCGAGTGGGCAATAATGGTCACCCGCTTGGTGTCGTGCGCGTTGATACCCACCTGGTCCAGCGCTTCTTTCCACAGGCGGGCGTTATCCTGAATGCGGGTGTTCAGATTCTCGTAGTCGAACGTCAGGATGGCGTCAATTTTGGTTTCGATGGGGCTTCCGTCGGCGGTGAGACCTAGGCGGGCCGCTTTCGTCATGTCGAGCGTGTCGCCAATGATGCCGTGGGTAAACAGTAGGATGTTCTTGACCGAATCGGGGCGGAGTGCTTCCCGAATTAGGTCTGGGTCATGCTCGTAGCTGACACTCAGGTCGTCGGCTAGGGTAGCCAGGGCCAGTCGGGGATGGGTGTAGGCAAACCCGATTTTGCTCAGGACGACTTTGTAGAAAAAGAGCTTCAACGATCCACCCAGACTCCGCTCCGTAACCGACCCATCGGGCAGGGTGTGAATAGCTACCGAACCGTTTTCCTGACCGCTGCCTGCCGCAAAATACAGTCCGGTTTGTGGGTCAATGGCCAGTACTACCACGTTGCTGGCATCCAAATTTGTCTTAAAATCAATCAGCAGGGGTTGCTCCGGCGTAACGGCTTCCTTGTTGCTAAAATCATACAGTTCCAGCACGTTCAGCGGAGCCGTATCACCCCGGGTAGCCAGCCAGTTGAACGGCTGCAGAGACGCATTACCCATCACCTGGTCGGGTGGGGTAGTGTCGCTGAGCGAGCGGGTAATCTGGCTCGAACTGCTCCAGGCAAAGCTGGTTCTGAAACCGGCGGGCGTCTGAATGCTGAGGGTAGGCGACTCGTATCGGCTTCCGGCCGCCACCGCTGTGCCTTTGGCTGGGTAGCTGATCCGAAACCCCAGCGTTGCAGTCATCCAGTCTTTGGAAAACTCTTCCGTTTTGTCGGCAATCTGGCCGGGACCCCTGGTGCCTTTGGCGACCGATCGCTCACTCCGGTTGGCCAGTTTCAACCCGTCCTGCTCGTAGGTTGCCAACGTTCCCGCTTCGAGCGGTTGGGTCGATACAATGAGTTTGATGTACTCGGTCAGTTCGGTGTAGCCCAACTCCTGATATTTCTGATCGACGCGCAGCCGGAGAATGTCGGTTGGTTCCCGCCGGACATTCATGGTGAGTTTGGTCGCGTCGCCCGTCTTCAGCGAAAAAGCGTTCAGGCCCTGATTGTCGATGCCATAATCGAACCCGAGGTAAAACGGCTGAAACCACAGCTCCCGCCCGCTCCGGTTCTCAATCCTGACTTGCAGGGCGGGCGATTCATCGTCGAAATAATAGAGGTCAACGGGTTTGGTTAAATCGGCTACCGGCTCGAAGGTGCCAGGGTCGTAATCTGGGTCAGGGGCTGAAACGGCTACCGTTACGGTCACGGCAATATCACTCTCGGTTAGGGTGGCGTTGGGGTTTTGCAGTGCCAGCAGTTCATTCCAGGTACAGAACGTGAGCAACTCATTCACAAAACTCGTTGCATCAGCGGCTGTTTCAAGTGGTCGTTCCTTAAAAAGGGGTGTGCTGTCGGCCAGTCCCGATACGAAAACTAACCCGCCCTGCGCCTGAATTCGGAAATGGGCCTGCTGATCGGTGCTGTCCACGAATGCTAATGGAATACCTCTGGTATCGGTCTGTTCCAGTAATTCCCTTGCCGCCGGAGGCAGGCCCGGAGCCAGTGCAAACTTGGTGGTCTGCTGCGGAATTACCGTGGCGAGGTATTGCTGGTTCTGCTCCATGCCCGGTTTTTCGAACACGGTCGATTCTTCCGGGAAGATTTCGGTAATGAGCGTTGCGATACCATTTTCCAGTAATACCTTATCCCGCGCCGAAGCACCAAGTAGCGATCCCACGTCAACACACCATCCTTTTTGGGCGTCAAAATACACCCGGTTCGAGCGGCCTAACCGCAATACATCCTGTTGTAAGAATCCGTTTCGGGCCGTGTCGGCGGGCAGCGACTCAATGCTCAGCATCGGATTCTGGTCGGTGACCAGATTTTTCAGTTGAAGCTCCGTTCGCCGAATCAAGTCCGAATAACTGATGAATCCGTTGCTCTGCTGTAACGCTTTCAGTAGCGAATAGGTAAATAAACCCCGAATCTGACCTTCGAGCGCATTTTCTTTCGCTGTTTGGCTATCACGAGCAGCTGCCAAATGCATATGCGGCCCCGTCTGCACCCGAATCTGTTCCTCACCGTTTTCATGGCTAATTAAGTAGCCGTGTTGTCCGTGTACCATTTCGTTGAACCCGTAATAGTCCGAGGCTTCCACAGACATCAGAGGCTCAAGCGTACGCTCACGCAGGCTCCCGGCAGTTAGCTCAATAGCCTCGCGGGTAACACTTCCCGAATGGCAACTGTCGGTGATCACCACAAACCGCAAGCCCGGCTTTTGACGACCTGTTGAATACTTCCAGAGTAGAAAGGCCAGCTCTTTATCCATCAAATCCCGCCCGCCGGGTCGTCGGCTATCCCAGCACACCAACGACTGATGAAACCGATTGGTAGGCGAATAAAACCCTGCCGGAGCCGTAGTAAACGAGCCATGCCCGGAGAAATAAAACAGGCAGACATCATTCGGTTCGGCCGGTTCGAAGTGGCTGAAACTGTCGATGACATCCTGTCGGGTTGCCTGTTCATTGGTCAGCGTTTTCAGGAAGCGCTTGGCCGGATCAGGCTGATACCGGGTCAAAAAGGCTTCGATGGCCTGTACATCGGCCAAACAACCCTGTAACGGTTTGGCGGGGTAGTCGGTAATGCCGACCAGCAAAGCATATAGCTTGGACTCCATGCGGGATTTAGGAAAAAGGGTGAAAATTGACCCCACCCCAACCCCTCCCCTAAACTAAGGGGAGGGGCTAAAACACTTGACTAAAACCATACTACTTTAGTCTAGGAGAGGGGTTAGAACCACACAATTAAACTTCGGTAGAAATAGAATAGGCTAGTTTGAAGCCCCTCCCTTGTTTTCAGGGGAGGGCGGTCCGACGGGTCGGTTGGGGTGGGGCATTCTTACTCCTCAACCTCGGCCGGGTCGAAGGGGAGCATGCGGAACTGCTCTTTCTTGACTTCATCGGCATCGCCTTTGGTACTCAGTTGGGCGTGACCAAACAGGGGGTGTCGGAATCCCATCACCCGGTACAGCGGGGTTATGCCGTTGGCTGCTATCGCTTTGAAATGGCTGCCCTTTTCACTGATAACGTTGAGACCCAGTGAGGCATCGGTGAGTTTGAGTTGGGCGGTGCCGACGTTGGCGCTGGCCTTGAGGTCAATTTTGCTGTTGCTGCTGAACGAGATGATGATGGTAGCGTTGGACGCCTGCATCAGCTGCGTTACGATCAACCAGTCTTTAGGCCAGCTGTTGTCTTTGACCCGTTTTACCACTTCGCGTTCAATAGCGCCCAGGTTGGTAATCTGGATGGTTTTTGTCTTGTCTGCCTGGAAAAGAATGGATTTGTCACTGGCAAAATCAATGCTGAACCCGGCATCAGCGTCGGTTAGGGCGCTACCTGCGAGGGGGACTTGCCCCGACAGCTTTGTGCTAATTTTCACGGACCCAGTCGACGAATAATCAACGGTGCCTTCGGAGGTGTCATCCATTATTTCAATGGGGATGCCTTCTTTTTCGAGACTGCTTTGAATGGAGAAAACACCCTTTTCGAGCTTCACGATGGCCCCGATGGTGAGGGGGCGGTTGGGCTCCCAGGTGGCACGGTAGCCTGTTTTGGAAGCCATATGCTCTAAATAAAACTGATGAATGTTAGCCATGAGGTTAGCGATGGTTTAAGGAGAGTTAAAATCCTCAAAATCTACCACTTATTTTGCTGACCTCCGGCCCCGACGGCTCAAGTTTATTTATCGGTGATTAGTGAGATGCCCCACAGTGCATGAATAGGCCAGGACTATTTTGATTGTGATTTCAGCAAGGTTAATATCTGTTTTGCTTCGTTTTGCAACTGCTCATATTCCTGTAGCAATTCCTGGCGGGTCGACTGGCGCACTAATAAAGAGTTTTGAAACTCCACTTCGCTCAACACACTTGCCAGGAGCGATTTTTCAGTGCCAGTAGTCGCGCTTCTGATTCCCATTGGGAGTCGTTTAAGAATAAACGGGCCAACAAGGGCATTGGTTGTGGTTAGCTCAGCTGTTTCAATCAACACCGTCGACTCATAGTGTTTGTAATAGTCAAACAGGGCATTTTTCAGTGGAAAGCTACTCAGTACCTGCATATTACCTGTACTTTGTAAATCGGAAAAGGTAGCGTCCTGAGACACAAATCGAGGGCGTTTGAAGATAAACCGGACGTTGCTGATAAACTGAGCATACGCAGGGACAACGGTCGGTTGCTGTGAAATGCTGATAAGCTCGTTGGCCTTTTGGACTATTTGACTGGTTTCTGTCCTGACTTCGCCTAACTCACTTAAGTCAGACTCAATATTGCGGATTAATTCCCGGATATAAAGTTGTTCTAGTTCCTGCTTGTGCCGGTTATCTTTCCATTCGTCGAAAGCGAACGAAAGGCTAATACTGATAATAATGACAAGGATCTCAATTACGTATTCGGGCCACCGTTCCCGAAGCAGGTTACCAAGCCTTTGTATGCTATTGATCGGTTTTTGAACGGGTTGGTTTTCTTCCATGGTGTTGGATATGCCGCAATTCAGTTTTTACTAAAGCCCAGTACGATACGTGATCAAGGCGTAAAGTAAGCCGTTTTTACTTGACAATTCTGAATGTGCTGACTCCAACCTGGCTACTGACCCGTAAAAAGTAGATACCAGTTGAACCGCTCAGGGGTAGTTGATGCCGGGTGGTAGCTGATGCGGGCACCAGCGTCCGCTCAAGCAGTTGATGACCCAGCACATCGGTCAGGTGAATGGTGAGCGGCTGTGATTGTGCCCCTTCGATCTGCAAATTCAGCTGATCGCCCTGAATGGGATTTCCCAATACCCGGAGTTGAAAGGGGGCTTCCACGCCGGTTAACACAGCCGGTGCTGCCAGACGCCAGTCAGGGAGTTCATCGCGGGTGATGATGTCGGGATCGGTGAAGATAGTTTTCAGTTGGTTGACGGGTTGCTTTTTGATGTAATCGGTACCGGTCCAGACGGCAAACCAAGACCACCACGTTCCAAACCCACGAATCTTGTCGGCATTGGGTACGTTACCGGACTCCGACAGCGTAATCAGTTTTTTGCCATTGAGCGATGCCAGCGAACTGTTCCAGTTGCCGCTCATGTTTGCCGTCGCATCGGTGTAAATATCCATTCCTACCACGTCCACGTACTGATCGCCGGGATACCAGTCGGCGTTGAACGTGTCGGTTGTGGTATAGACCCAGATCAGGTTGTGCAGGTTGTGATAGTTTGTTAACCGGTCATAAAGCACGCGCCAGAGTTCTTTGAACGGGCCAGCACCTTTAGCCCCCCACCAGAACCAGCCGCCAGCCGCTTCGTGTAGCGGTCGCCACAATACGGGTACGTCGGCAACCTGAAGTTTCTTGAGTTGAATCGCAATCGCGTCTATATCACTCAACAACAGTTTATACCGATCGCTGTTTTTGTCAGCAAGGGCGGCTGACAGATCAAAGGTGGTCGCATCAGTATAAAAGCCACGCCACCAGAGTTTGTCGGGGGCTTGATTGATCAGGTCAGTAGGGGCGTTCCAGTGCCACATCAGGCTGATGATTCCTCGGCCATCGCCTTTCTTAGCCCAGTCGATCACGGCCTCACTGGTGCGAATAGGTTTGGCTCCGTTCTGCACGCGGGTAGGGGAGTAGTCGATCAGATCGAAGGAGCCGATGGCCGGTTCCTTGCCCGTTTTTTCTAGAACATACTCTACATCGTCCTGCTGCCCCGAAATTACTTTGCTGCCATACTGATCGACCAAATACGAAAATAAACCTCTGGTTGAGGCTGTGGCATTGGCATCGACAAGCGTCTTGGGCGGTTTCTGGGGTTGGGTTGCCGTGGAGGGTGTCAGCATAGTGTAATCAACATCATAGTAACCCCAGCCGCGCAGAATTGTGATTGTATTCTGACCTTCTTTCAAGAGGAATTTGCCGAGGCTAGCCGATGTGAACGTGGCTGATTGTTTGAGTGTACCGGTCCCTTTTTCGTCGTTCACCTGAAAATCAACGCCTTTGTCGCCGAACGGTGATGCATAGCCAATGGCCAACTCATACAGGCCGGCTTTGGCGGTAAATGTCAGCGTTAGTTTATCGGCGGCATCGTCGAAACCAGTTACGTAACCAGTCCCTGAGTAGCCTTTTGTGGTGGTAGCAACTGTAACACCCGTCAGCACGCCCGTTTCGGCTTCCACCCGGATTGGATCGGCGGCAAAAGCGGCTTCAACATTTGTCAGGAGGGTCATCAGAAAAAAAATAACCGTGGTGAGGGTGTTGAGTACCCCCTGCCACGGTTTTAATAGTTGAGCAAACATTGAAAAGAAAAGGTAAAAGAACAGTCAATAACGATTTCGATTTGAATAAACGGGTAAGGCGTTGAGACCTTACCCGTTTGGTTTTTACCTAACCAGCAAAATATCGTCGAAGTAGAACGCTTCGTCTTGCTTGTCTGGGCCTTTGATACGGAAACCAACTTGCTTCAAGGTTTTACCGGCTGACCAGAAATCCATATCCGACAACTTTATTTTGAAGTACGTCCAGGTGTTTGCTTTTACGTCAACCCGGTTGGCTTCGACGAAATCGCCGAAAGCAGCTTTGCCTGCATCCGTAGTCACATACAGCGAATAATCTGCCGACGCGCCTTTGATCCAGCCCGTAATGTACATGTAGTCGGCGGAGTAGTTCACGCCCGTCCAGTTGGCGAAGTTAATCAGGTGCCAGTTGCCTTTCTGATACGTTTTAGTGGCCGAGGCTTTCCCGTCTTTTGCTTCTTTGGTGGATACCGTTGCGGCATCACCCCACGAAGCATCCTGGTAACCATCGCCATAGGCATCCGTGAAGATCTTAAACGCTTTCTCCACGTTGATGAACTCCTGACGGGTGCGAATCCGCCCGGTGCCGTTGGTTATGGCCAGCGTTCCACGAGTCAGCGTCGAGGCTGGCATCTGAACCACCAACTGCGTTTTCGATTTAGACACGATGGTAGCGGCATCCGAAATCCCTTTTACCGAGTCGGCTACGGCCACAGCCGTCACATCGTCCATGTTGTTGCCCGTGAGCGTGATTACCGTGCCTTTGCTGAAATTGTAATCCGAAATAGAAGAGACAGTCGGGTAAGCCAGCACCTTGAACGGAACCGTTACCGTTGTGCCCGCACTGTTGGTGAACATTACTTTCTGGGTTCCGCCCAAAGCGTCGCTGGGAATGCGGAAAATAATGGCTCCATCGGAGTTCAGGGTTGACTGGAAACCAGCCGGAACGTTCTGCTTCTCGAATACGATACTGCGAATGTCGCCAAGGCCGGTACCCGTTACCGTTACGGCTACGCCACCGGCGGCCGAGTCGGGCATGATCTTGCTAATGACTGGATTGCCCGGTCCAATTTGGGGGCTTCCGTCGGTATCTTTTTGGCAGGAACTGAGGCCAAGCCCAGCCAGCAGCGTCAGGCTGGCAAAGGAAATATAGTTATTGAATGTCATTTTGATAAGTCGTTTTGACCTCACCCCCGGCCCCTCTCCTTGCGAAGGAGAGGGGAGGCTTACCAGTCATAGTATGGCTGTTTAGGCCTCCTGAATAAACGCAAGGTGAACGTTTCCGTCACCCCTCTCCTTCACAAGGAGAGGGGCCGGGGCGGTCCGACGGGTCGGTGAGGTGATTTACTTGTAATACGGAACAGGTTCTTTGCCCAACTCAGGGTCTTGAACAATTTCACCCGCTGGAATCGGCAGATACATCTTGTCTTCGGTGAAGTTGGTGATGTACGTAGCGCCCGTTACAGTGCCCCGGTTCTGCTTCTCAATAATGGCTTTCGCTTTGGCAAAGCCCTGACGCTGAATGTCGTACCAGTAGTCACCTTCGAAGGCAAACTCTACCCGGCGCTCATGCAGAATATCGTTGTTTGTGATCGACGTTTTTGCCGTCAGGCCAGCGCGGCTTCTGACTTTGTTAAGAGCCTCCAGGGCTTTAGCATCGGTAGTTGAAGCGTTACCTCCCAAAATGGCTTCAGCATAGATCAACAGGATGTCGGCGTAACGAAGCAACACCACGTTGTTGCCTGAGTTCTGACCCAGTACTGGCTCACCGCCAAATCCTTTTCCCGGACCAGCGAAGTATTTAACCAGGTTTGAGCGGGTTGGGGCCAGGCTTCCACCGTCGGCCACTGGCTGCAGGGTATCGTATTTGAAACCACTGGCCATAAACTCGTTGTATTTGGGAGCATTGGCGCGCTGTGGTTTCCAGCTTGGGTTTGTCCAGCCTTGTTCCATCACCGACCATTTCCGACGCAGATCACCAAACTCATATTCTTTCAGCATATCCAGCGACGGAACATACATTTCCCAGGCGTCGGCCTCAGAAGTGCGCAGAGCACCGGCACCACGGTCAGGGTTTTTGATATTACCCGTTCCCCAAGGGTCTTGAGCAAACTGGTGCTGAATCGAGAAAAGTGATTCGGCGTTGTTGTTCATGCTCATCTTGGTGAACATACCCGTGTAATCGTTCACCAGCGTGTACTTACCCGAGTTGATTACCTCTTCGGCCTTATTTTTGGCGTTGGCGTAATCTTTCGTGTACAGGTACAACTTCGACATCATACCTTTCGCTACGTATTTCGTCAACCGGCCTGGTACATCCGTTTCAGGAAGGCCAGTCTCCGCCAGTTTCAGTTCTTCAAGGGCAAACCGCAATACATCTTTCTGCAAATAGCGCGGAATGTTGAAATTACCCGACAGGGCCGTTGCACCCGGATCGGTGATGATCGGAGCAGCACCCCAAGTGCGGGCAATGTAGAAATACAACGTTCCTCGAATGAAGTGGCACTCGGCAATGGCTGGGTCCAGATAAGACGCATCGCCACCAGCCGCTTTTTTCTCTTCAAACGTTTTCATCATCACGTTTGAGTAGCCGATGATTTTGTAAAACGCACCCCAGGCCGCGCCAATGCGCTCCGAAGCCGATGATACCGAGAAGTTCAGGTACTCGACATCCGTGTAGGTAAACATATTGCCGGACATCACGTCGCCGATGGCGTCCTGCGCTCGGCTTTCGTAGTTACGCCAGGGCAAACCGCTGTACAGGGTACTCGTAGCAGCCCGCACTTCTTCAGCATTGTTATAATAGTTGCCGGTTGTAGTACCCGACAGTGAAGGACGTTCGATGAAGTCCTCTTTGCAGGATGTCAGCAACAGGGCTGGCATCAGCAGGGCATATAATGGCTTTAGTTTCATAATTTGTTTGGGGTCATTAGTCGTCATTGATAGTCAATTGTTGTTCAAACAATGAGCACTTATGACTATCAATGACAACAAATGACCACCTGATTTAGAATTGGAGGTTGGCACCGACTGTGAATGTGCGTGGATTTGGGTAGTGACCTGTGTCGACATTCATCAGCTTGATGCTGTTGTTGAATGAGCCGATTTCAGGGTCGTAGCCCGAGTAATTCGTGAATGTCTTCAGGTTCTGAATTGATCCGTATAGGCGCAGATTCTGAATTTTAACGCGGTTTAACAGTGCTTTAGGCAAGCGATAGCCGAGCGTAATATTCTGAATACGAGCGTAAGAAGCATCCTCTACGTACCGGTCCGACATGGCCGTGTTGTTCTTGTTGGTGTTGGTAAACCGGGGCAACGCACCGTCTGGATTTGCTTCGGTGTACCGATCAACTACCGTGTTCATCTGGTTCGTGTAGGCGTTGTTGAGACCCTCCAACTGCCACCGCAGGAAGTTGAATGCTTTGGCACCCTGACTTCCCTGCAAGAACAGCGAGAAGTCGAAATCGCCGTAGTTGAATGAGTTGGTCAAACCCCAGGTGAACTTTGGAATCGGGCTGCCAATGTAGGTGTAGTCCTGCGCGTCGATCTTCTTGTCGCCGTTGATGTCCTTGAAGCGGATGTCGCCCAGCCACGTTTCTGTCTGGTTCACTTTGTAGCCAAACTGGGGCAGGCTGGCATCCAGTTCTGCCTGCGTACGGTACAGGCCATCGGTCACCAGACCCCAGAACGAACCTACCGGACGGCCGGGTGTGGTGTGCGTAATCAGGTAGTTGTTGTAGTACACTTTACCATCGAGGGCCGAAGCAGCACTGGCTGCCCGGTCGTAGCTGTTGGTAAACTGCGTGAATACCGCATTGGTCCGCCAGCTAAAGTCGCCTTTCTTGATGTTGGTTGTGGTGATACCCAGGTCAATACCCGTGTTGGTCATCTGACCGGCATTACCCAGTGGCGCTTTCAGATCATCCCATTGATCGCCTACGCCAATCAGGTTTGGTCCGGTCAGGAAGATGATCATGTCCGAGGTCACTTTCTTGTATACGTCGATGGTAGCGTCGATACGGCCGTTCAGGAAACCAAGGTCAACACCGGCGTTCGCCGTTTTTACGGATTCCCATTTGAGATTGGGGTTCGGAATGCCGTTGATCATGTTCGACGAGCCGAAACCTACCGGACCCGAGAAGAACTGAACCGCACCTACGTACGCTGGATTGGGTGCTCCACCGGGGAAATTCTGGTTACCTACTACGCCATAACCTACCCGCAGCTTAGCGTAAGTTAGCACCTTGTCGATCGATCCTTTCATGAAGTCTTCGTTCGAGATGGTCCAGCCCGCCGATACACCGGGGAAATAACCCCACCGGTTGTTAGGCCCGAAGTTGGATGATCCATCGGCCCGGAAACTGGCCGAAACCGAATACTTGTCGGCATAGGTATAGTTGGCCCGTGCGAAATACGACTCCATAGCCCACTGACCTTTGCCTCCGTTCAGGCCCCAGGTAGTCTGGTCGGCGCTGCCCGTGCTGAGGTCAAAAATGTTGGCCTGCAAATCCACTTTCGTGCCCGATATGGCCTGATAATAAGAGTTTTGAGCCTGGTGACCCAGCGTAGCCTGGATGCCGTGTTTCTTGAAATACAGATTGTAATTCAGGTAGTTCGTTAGCGACCAATAGTAGCTATCCGAACGGCTGTCGATCAGTTTGCTGCGGAATGAGGTACTACCCACGTTACCCGCTTTCTGGTACGCAACGTTGTTGTCCTGACCCAGTGAGTACGACAGTTCGTTGCGGAGCGACAGGCCTTTCAGCAGTTGGAATTCAGCGTACAGGCTACCAAAAACGTTGTTGGTTGTTTTGGTATTGCCCCGGAACTGGCTGTTCCCAACCAGATTCGACCCGTAATACTGCACCCCGCCAACCGTTTGGCCACCACCCCAGGTACCGTCGATGTTTTTCACCGGTGTGAGCGGGCTGGTTGAGGCTCCCCACCAGATAGTTCCTTCGGCGGCATCGGCCAGCGATACGTTCTGAATGCTCCGAGATACGTTGGCGCTGAGGCCTACTTTAACCCAGGTTTTCAACTGAGTGTCGAGGCTGAAACGCGATGAGTACCGCTTGAAATCAGACCCCAACAAAATGCCTTTGTTATCGAAATAGTTGAGCGACAGGTAGTAAGTCGTTTTTTCGCGACCACCCGAGAAGCTCAACTGGTGGTTGTTGATTTTACCCCGCTGAAACATGGCTTCCTGCCAGTCGGTACCTGTGCCTAGCAAGTCTGGGTTTTTGAACTCGTCGGCAACCGGGTTTCCAATGATAGGCAGCACCTCGTTTTGATACCGGGCAAAATCGCGCAGGTTCATCAAATCCAGACGACGCGCCACTTCCGAAACGCCGGTGTACATTTCGTAATTGATCTTGCCTTCGCCCTGCTTGCCTTTTTTGGTAGTGATCAAAATCACCCCGTTGGCCGCCTGCGAACCGTAAATAGCCTGCGCCGAGGCATCTTTCAGCACGTCGATGCTTTCGATGTCATTCGGGTTCAGCATGGCCATGACGGAATTCCCCGTTTGGCCGTCGCCACCACCCAGACCGGCATAGCCCGTACTTGAGGACGTATTACCGCCTACAAAGGGAACGCCGTCAATTACAAACAGGGGGTCGTTGCTGTTGATCGAGGTAACCCCCCGCACCTTCACCGACACGCCACCACCTGGCTGACCGCCGTTGCTGGTAACAGTCACCCCAGCGGCTTTACCCTGCAACAACTGATCGACACCAGCCGCCGGAATATCTTTCAATTCCGTAGCTTTAATGGTGGTGATGGATGAGGTCACATCGGCCCGCTTTTGGGTACCGTAACCGATTACTACCACTTCATCGAGCGATTGGCCACCCGCCTGCAAGGTAATATTCAGCGTAGTGCGAGTGCCTACTTCAACCTCCTGCGAAGTCATCCCGATAAACGAAATAACGAGCACCCTGGCACCCTCCGGCATATTGATTGAAAAGGCACCGTTAACGTCTGTTGTCGTGCCTATTTGAGTGCCTTTTACCGATACGGTTGCACCCGGAAGCGTATTTCCTTTCTCGTCAGATACTGTTCCCTTGATCAGGGCTTTTACATCAGTCAGGGCACTGGCTTTACCCAATGCTCCGGCCGATTCTGCACCTCTTGTTGTAGCCAGCAACGTTCCGTTTTTGTCGGTTGCTAGTCTACTGGCCGCTCGGTTCTGCGCGTTGACTGATAGCCAACTGCTCAGAATAACAGCTCCCGAAAGCACATGTTTAATCATAATTGGTTTATTTAATAATAATAATTAATTTGTTAAAAGAGTATTTAAGGTTAAAAATGGACATGCGGAATGACGGCCGGTCGTTCAGAACGGTTAGGCTAAGACTGGAGTGAGTTTGGTTAATTTCTGCATGGGCAATGAAATCATGACCGAGGTACCGCGCTCGCTGGTACTTTGCCACATGACCTGACCGCCCAGGTAGTTAATGCGTGATTTGATGTTGGCGATACCATTTCCCTTAGAGGCACCTTCCTGAAAATCGCCCCCCTGCCCATCATCGTCGACACTTACCAGCAGGGCTTCTTCGTTGGCCATGATCTGCACCGTAATGGTATGTGCATGGGCGTGTTTCAGGGCATTGTTCAGTAATTCCTGCACCACCCGGTACAGCATTACTGAGGCTTCATCGACCAGATCAGGAATCTCGCCGTAATGCTCAATGACCAACTTCGTTTCATTGACCAGATTCAGCTTCTGAATCAAATCCTCGAGGGCGGGAATGAGCCCAAAGGTTGAGAGCGCATAAGGCCTAAGGTTATTCGAAATTAGGCGGGTCTCGGTACAGGCTTCGTCCAGAAACTGGTTCAGAGGATCTTTCACCGATAGGGGCAAATACTCCTGATGAGCCTCCACAAATAGTTTGATCCGCGATAACTGAATTCCCAGACCATCGTGCAGTTCGCGGGCAATCCGGCTCCGCTCGCCCTCCTGCCCTTCGATCATGGCCTGTAGGGATTTAAGCTCCAACTGCCGGATCTGCTGCTGGGCAATCACCGACTGCTGGTGGGCAATCAGCTTTTGCTGCCGACGCATAAAAAACAAGGCCACAACGCCTAAAGCACTGACAATCAAAATAGCAATTAGGGTTGAGTTGATCATTTGCTGATGCCGACTTTGCTCTTCGGCCAATTGCTTCTCAATGGCCAGGGCTTTGATCTGGCTATCGAGTTCCTGCAACCGGATGCTTTTAGTTTGCTGGGAATAGTAAAACTGATTGGTGTAATCGAGCGTTTTCAGGGCATACGCATACGCATTTTGGTAATCTTTAATGTACGAGTAGCTATCGGCTGTATGCTTCGATAATTCCCTCAGCGTTGAAATGTTTTTCTCTGACTCTGCCAGTACGTAGCTCTTTTTGTAATAGTCAATGGCGCTTTTATGCTGGTTTTTGAACTGCTCGACTATACCCAAATAAAAGTAGTTCAATGAAGTTAACCAGTTTATATTCAGGTTTTTAGACATTTTTAAGCTCCGGCTGGCAAAATAATGTGCCGAGTCGGGCTGTTTGATCCGCAGGTAGGTGTCTGCCAGTAGATTCAGGGCGTACGTCTGAAAATAAGGCTGTTTATGCTCAACGCACATCTGGTCCGTGGCCCGCAATTCAGTGAACAGGCTTTTGGGCATTGGCTCTTTCTTCTCGTTTATGTTAGCAATACCCAACCTGCACTCAATCACCTTGGGGTAATTGCGCGTTCGAGAAAAGTAGAGTTGTGCCCGCTTGAGGTATTGCTCAGCGAAAGCCTGCATGAAATAATCCTGCGTGTAATAGTTACCGATTGTGATATGCACGTTGTAATACCCCAGCGAGTCGCCAGTCATGCTATAATATTTCAGCCCATTTACATAGGCTTCCATGGTATGCTTGTTGTAGCCGTACTGTTGATGATAAAGGCTCCCCAATTGCTCATAAGCTTTGGCCGCCTGCCCATATTTTCTATCCGCCAGCAACTGGTTTATCTCCTTTTTGACTTTATCAATCGGTGGCGCATCAGCAGCAGCTATGCCCTGCTGAAACAGGCCACTCAGACCAATAAGCAGTAAGACGATTGCGAAACGATTCATAGAATTACAGAGCGTGCAGCGGTACAGGGGGCTTAGTCGATGCATTGCATTTCCATCGCGGTCTTGATCAACAAAGCAGTATTGGGCACTCCAAATTTCATTAACAAGCTACTACGATGAAACTCAACCGCCTTGGCGCTGACAAACAGTTGGTTTGCCATTTGCTGGGTGGTAAGGCCCTGAGCAATCAGCGTGAGGACTTCCGTTTCGCGAGGAGTCAGATTTGGCCTCAACCCGGCCCCGGCCATTGCTTTTCTACTCCTTGGTTCGTCGTTCAGCAGAATATGCGTGATGGCTTCATTAAAGTATTGTTTCTCCCGGTGTACGGTCTGAATGGCCTGCAACAGTTCGTTTTTGGTGGTGTTTTTTAACAGGTATCCTTTCGCTCCCTTTTTCACCATGCGTTTAATCAGACTGGCATCATCGTGCATGGTGAGTGCAATCACTTTTGTGGTTGGATGGTTGTGCGAAATCTGTTCACAAAGACTCAGACCATCGTCGATTTGGGGGAAAGAAATGTCCAACAAAACAACATCAATAGGTGTTTCTGCCAATGATTCTACAACAGATGAAACGTTGTAACAACGCTGAGCCACTTCAATGTCAGATGATCCTGAAATGAGGGATTCGATGCCTTCAACAAAAACATTATGATCATCCGCAATTAGGACTCGTATCATTTTTGGTGTTTTATGGTATAAACCAGTATTCTTTAAACGAAATTTGGTAGCTATAATGTGCCATGGAGAGGCACGATTAACAGAAATAAACTAGCTAAATCAGAAACGTACTGGACAATTGACAAATCGATTCTATTAAGGTGAAATATACCGTTCAAATAGAACTTTGTTTAGCAAAATTAGGACTAAAGGATACGATAAAAGAATAGTGAAAACCCGATTTTGTGAAAACTTAGGGAATACCCTAGCGCAGATTTTAGGCGTGAGTGACAACGTGATAGGGTAGTCCCTAGATATACTTTGGGGTATCTACTAGTTTTCTAGGTAACTCTTTACGGCTCCACCAATTTCTGTGATGAATGTCTGATGATTAAGTCAGAGCGTAAGATGATAGTATTGGTTGATTGAATGTCCATTAACCCGTTAAGGTGGTTGATTAGGCTTTGAGCTGCAATTTCGCCCATCTCACGGCCGGGGTAATGAACGGTGGTTAAATCGGGCGTCACAACCTGCGAAACAGGGTCGTCATTGAACCCGACGACAGCAATATCCTGCGGAATTGAAAACCCGGCCTGCTTCAATAAACTCATGCAGGTAACAGCACAAAAATCATTGGTTACGAACAGTCCATTGGGCATGGTTTTCAGGCGCTGCATCTGCCGAACGGCTTCAACACCCGCTTCCTGGCTCAGATCAGTAACCAGGATCAGGTCATCATTAACGGGAAGACCCTGCTCACGAAGCGCCTGCTGGTATCCTTGCAGCCGATCGGCATACACGTTACGTTTCAGGTTGCCCGTTACGTGCATAATACGCCGACAGCC
This sequence comes from Flavobacterium sp. SUN052, assembly GCF_028867935.1. GTDB lineage: Bacteria > Bacteroidota > Bacteroidia > Flavobacteriales > Flavobacteriaceae > Flavobacterium. The sequence continues at coordinate 176,340 of NZ_JAPQNS010000008.1, read as the reverse complement.
TTGTTGAATCAGGTGAGCCGTGGCCTCATAACCCGCCTTTACATTGTCGATGACAATACTGGTGCAGTGATCGTGGGGAAGAACCCGGTCAAAAAAGAGCAACGGAATTCCTTTGTTGATGAACGAATTAAAATGGTCGATGCCATCAGTATCGTAGGCTACCGAAACCAACAGTCCATCCACTCGGCTATCGTACATGGTTTTGGCATTGGCTTTCTCCTTCGTTACTGACTCTAACGACTGGCTGATGATCAGGTTGTAGCCAGTCTCATTAGCCACTTTTTCCATACCAGCCAATGCAGACGACATGAAGTTACTGTTGAGCCGGGGTACAATAACGCCGATGGTGTTGGTACGCTGACGACGAAGATTACTGGCGAAGGTGTTGGAGCGATAGCCCATCTCCTGAGCCATTGATGCAATAATGACTTTGGTGTCTGGTCTGATTGCCGGATGATCACTTAAAGCCCGACTGATCGTGGCTGGTGAGTAATTCAATCGCTTTGCAATGTCGTAAATCGTGACTTCTTTTTTCATGGACTAAGCCTTCGCCCGTTATTCTCTGAGAGCTGATTGCGTACCAAACAATGCAACTGATTGCATAGCGATTTCGGGAGTTGGAATACGAAATAAAGGTACAATAAATGGTTGAGTGAAGCTAAACGCTGCTGATTGAGTAGTAACTGTAGCGAATAACGAGCTATTTGATAGAGCCTCTTGTAGAAGAAAGTAGTAAACTGAATCTAACTGATGCCAAATTGCGAAAAAGGCAATTAAAATAATTGCAATCGGTTGCTAATTTGATTTTTTCATAAAAACTTTGCACTTCGTCTGTACAGTATCCGCGCTACTGTTTTTTTGAGCGTATACCGCTTCCTTTTATCAGTCCACCAATAGCATGATCTTTTTCCTTCAACAAGTAAGTCAGTACTGTCAATCAATGTTGACTTGGTCTCCGGTGGAAGGGTCTTGTGAAAGAAGTATGGAGTGAAATGGACATAGCAGACGCGTTACAAATTGAGTATTGAGATAATTAAAATAGGTTTGAGTTAAACAGTCTCCCGCCAGTTGGCGGGAGCCTTGTTTTTTTACAGAGCAAAAAAGCGGGTAAAAACAAACAGAAACCGGTAAAAAATGAAGGTCTATCTGCTTCCTCATTGGGAGCGCTTCGCGCCAGTTTTAGCCGAAATGTGAACCGATTAACTGAACTACTAGAATCTGATGAAGCGATTACTTGCTTGCCTTTTACTACTCAGTAACCTTGCCGTTGCGGTGCCGCCTGTTGGCGATGATGGGTACCGCTTATGGCTTAAATACGACCTCCTTACCGACGCTGCCAAACGAGTAGCTTATACCCGATCTTCCAATTTTATTGCCGTCAACGGGTCGACACCCATTCTGAAGTCGGCCGCCAACGAGTTACACACGGGTTTGCAGGGCTTACTGGGAAAACAGGTGCCCATTGTTAGTACAGCAGGCAGTTTGACGGGCGGCATTGTGTTGACTGTGACCGCAGCCCCTAACGCAGATGGTCAGGCCCTCAATGTGGAAGGGTATCAGATCACGGTTCGGGGGGGTAACGTAGTGATCACAGGCAAAACCGATGCGGGTGTGCTATACGGCGCATTTGCCCTGCTTCGGCACATGCAGACTGGCCAGTCTTTAGAGCGTATTGCGGTAACGAGCAACCCCAAAGTGCAACACCGAATGCTCAACCACTGGGACAATGTCGACGGTTCCGTTGAACGGGGCTATGCGGGCCAGTCGCTCTGGAAATGGTACGAACTCCCCGAACGCGTCGACCCCCGCTACCACGATTATGCCCGCGCCAATGCGTCCTTGGGGATTAACGGCGTAGTGGTCAACAATGTGAATGCCAGCGCCCGATTCATGACTGCCGAATACCTACAGAAAGTGGCAGCCCTGGCCAAGGAGTTCCGGCCCTACGGGATTCGTGTCTATTTGTCGGTATACTGGGCGGCTCCCAGAGCGCTTGGCGACCTCAAAACAGCAGATCCGCTCGACCCGCAGGTACGCAAATGGTGGGCTGATAAAGTGAGCGAGATTTACAAAATCATCCCCGACTTTGGTGGGTTACTGGTTAAAGCGAACTCAGAAGGCGAACCCGGTCCGCAGGATTACAACCGCACCCACGCCGATGGTGCTAATATGCTGGCCGAAGCCATGAAACCCTACGACGGGGTGATAATCTGGCGCGCTTTCGTGTACAAAGCCGACCCCAACGGGGACCGCTTCAAAGCCGCCCATGAAGAGTTTACCCCCCTCGACGGGCAGTTTAATCCGAAAGTAATTGTGCAGGTAAAAAATGGCCCTATCGACTTCCAGCCACGGGAACCATTCTCGCCCCTGTTCGGCAATATGCCCAAAACACCGCTGGGTATGGAGTTTCAGATCACCCAGGAATACCTCGGCTTTGCTACGCATATGGTGTACGAAGCCCCTCTTTTTAAAGAATGTCTGGATGCCGATACCTACGTTAACGGTAAAGGCTCTACCGTGGCCAAGGTGATCGATGGTAGCCTGCACGGTTATACAAGAACAGCTATGGCAGGTGTTGCCAACGCCGGTTCGGCCCGAAACTGGACGGGACACCCCATGGCGCAGGCTAACTGGTACGCCTTCGGAAGGCTGGCCTGGGATCATACCCTGTCATCAGAAGCCATTGCCAACGAATGGGTGCAGATGACCCTGACGCACGAACCACAGGCCGTAAAACGCATTACAAACCTGATGATGAAGTCGCGGGATATTTACGTCGATTATAACACCCCACTGGGTTTGTCGCGTCCGTGGGCAGGAGTACACTTTGCTCCGGAACCCTGGCAAAATCGTAGTCCGCGCCCCGACTGGACAGCGGTGTATTACCATCGCGCCGATTCACTGGGTCTGGGTTTCGACCGGACGCCAAAAGGCAGCAATGCACTGGCTCAATATCGCCCGGAAGTACGTCAGCAGTGGGAGAATCCCGAAACCTGCCCGCTGCCTTATCTGCTCTGGTTTCACCATGTAGCGTGGGACAAAAAGCTATCATCAGGCAAAACACTTTGGAACGAACTCTGTACCCGTTTCTACACCGGAGCCGATTCAGTGCGCTGGATGCAGCAGGAATGGGCATCGGTAAAACCCGCTGTTGATCCGTATGTGTTTGATGATGTAGCGGGTCGGTTAGCCACGCAGCAGCGCGAAGCCATCTGGTGGAGAGACGCCTGGGTGCTTTATCTCCAGTCGTTTGCCAAACAACCCGTTCCGGCTCCCTACAAACAGCCGGAGCATACGCTGGAAGCTATCAAGCGATCCGTTAATACGTACTTACTCCGATAAACTGGCGATGCGGGCAACCCCAAAAGACCGGACTGCTTTCCGGTATTTTCTGACGATCACCACCCGCTGGATGGACAACGATGTGTATGGCCACGTGAACAATGTGGTATATTACAGCTGGTTCGATACCGTTGTGAATCAGTTTCTGGTTGCCAACGGGGCGCTCGACATCCAGACGAGCGGAACCATTGGTCTGGTTGTTGAAACGCAGTGTACGTATTTGAACTCTATCACGTTTCCGGATACAGTAGTGGCGGGGCTTGCCGTTAGCAAACTGGGCAATTCCAGCGTGCGCTATGAAGTAGGAATATTCAAAAATGAGGAATTAACTGCTTCGGCCCAGGGCCAGTTTGTGCACGTGTATGTAAACCGGCACACGCGACGGCCAGCACCACTTTCCAGCGAATTAAGAACACTATTACAAACTATTATACAGGAACAATCCCAACCACTAACCCAGCCCAACGGCGGGGTATAAACGTTTTACTTTTATTTCTATGCATCTTAATCAAACATCCCTTGTTTTAACGGCCTTGCTGGGCTGTTCGTTGTCGGCTTTCAGTCAGTCTGGCAAAAAGCCCATCTCGCAACCACTCGTGTCGAATATTTATACAGCTGACCCATCGGCGCACGTGTTCAACGGTAAGATATACATTTACCCCTCGCACGACATCGATGCCGCTATCAAAGAAGATGATGAAGGTGGCCACTTTGCCATGAAGGACTATCACATTCTGTCAATGGATAAAATTGGCGGCAAAGTGACCGACAACGGCGTGGCGCTCAATATTAAGGACATTCCCTGGGCCGGGCGGCAATTATGGGCTCCCGACGCGACCTACAAAAATGGTACGTATTACCTGTATTTCCCCGTGAAAGACAAACAGGATGTGTTCCGAATTGGGGTAGCCACGAGCAAAAAACCAACCGGGCCGTTCAAACCCGAAGCAACCCCAATCAAAGGCAGCTACAGCATTGACCCAACCGTTTTTCAGGATACCGACGGCAAGGCGTACCTCTATTTTGGGGGTATCTGGGGTGGCCAGCTACAGCGGTGGGATAACAATAAGTACAACGCTAAAGGCGCGCTGAAAAAACCTGACGAAGCGGCTATTTTGCCCCGCGTTGCCCGGCTCAGCGCCGATATGAAAAGCTTCGCTGAGGATGTGAAGGAGATTAAACTTGTGGATGAAAAAGGGAAGCCGTTCCTGGAAAAAAACAACGACAAACGCTTTTTCGAAGCTGCCTGGATCCACAAGTACAACGGAAAGTATTATTTCTCGTACTCGACCGGCGACACGCATAACATCTGCTACGCTATTGGTAACAGCCCATACGGCCCATTTACGTACAAAGGTATTGTGCTGAAACCCGTTCAGGGCTGGACCAATCACCACTCGATTGTTCCCATCGAAGGGAAATGGTACCTGTTTTACCATGATGTGCAGCTTTCGGGTAAAACGCACCTGCGCAACGTTAAAGTAACCGAACTGACCTACAACGCCGACGGTACGATCAAGACCATAGAGGCTTATAAGTAATTAGTAACACTGGTCTGGAACGCCAGCCCGTTCCAGGCCAGTGCTACAATCCCAAACCAATCTTAACTATGAAGTTTTTACCAATTGCGTTTCTCCTGCTGATAGCTTCGGCCACCTTTGCCCAGAACCGGGTGACCATCAATCCGGCCGGTAAAGACACCATCAGCCGCCATATTTACGGCCACTTTGCCGAACACCTGGGGCGTTGTATTTACGGCGGGTTTTATGTGGGCGAAGGCAACAAAACCATTCCGAACATCAACGGTGTTCGCACAGACGTGGTACAGGCCCTCAAAAAACTAAAAATTCCGAACCTGCGCTGGCCGGGCGGCTGCTTTGCCGACACCTACCACTGGCGCGATGGCGTTGGTCCGAAAAAGACACGCCCGTCGATGCTCAACATCTGGTGGGGTAACGTGCGTGAAGACAACAGCTTCGGTACCAACGAATTCCTGAATATGTGCGAACTGCTGGGAACCGAGCCGTATCTGTCGGGTAATGTGGGCAGCGGATCTCCGCAGGAACTGGGCGATTGGATCAAATACACCACCCACCCGAATGGCAGCAGCCCCATGCCCGAACTACGCCAGCAAAACGGCCGGGCCAAGCCCTGGAATGTGAAATACTGGGGTATCGGCAACGAGGCCTGGGGATGTGGGGGCAACATGACCGCCGATTACTACGCTAATTTGTATCGGCAATTTGCCACCTTCATGAGCAACGGTAGCCCCAACTATAGCTTGTTTCGCATTGCTTCAGGAGCCAGCGACGCTGACTACAACTGGACCGAAACGCTCATGAAAAATATTCCTCATTCGCTGCTCGATGCGGTGGCTCTGCACCATTATTCGGTTATCGACTGGAAAGCCAAAGGCCCGTCGACAACCTTCGACGAAGAGACGTACTTCAAGACCATGAAGCAGGCCCTGTTAATGGAAGAATTGGTGACAAAGCACTCGGCCATTATGGACAAGTACGATCCAAAGAAAAAAGTAGCGCTATTGGTGGACGAATGGGGTGGCTGGTACGAGGTGGAGCCTGGTACCAACAGTGCGTTTCTGTTTCAGCAAAACACCATGCGCGACGCCATGATTGCCGGTACAACGCTCAACATTTTCAACAACCACTGTGACCGGGTAAAACTGGCGAATCTGGCTCAGGCGATCAACGTATTGCAGGCCGTGATTCTGACCGAAGGCAACAAACTGGTGCTGACCCCAACGTATCACGTGATGGAAATGTACACTGTACACCATGATGCAACCATGTTACCCATCGACATCAAAACGGAAGATTACAAAGTGGGCAATGAGAAACTGCCTGCCGTGTCGGTGTCGGCCTCGAAAGACAAGCAGGGCAAAGTGCATATCTCGCTGGTGAACATCGATGCCAAGAAAGCCAACGAAGTAGCGGTAAACCTGAAAGGGCTGACTGCCAGCACCATCAATGGCCGCATTCTGACAGCTAAAACGGTGCAGGAGCACAACACATTCGATAAGCCGAACAACGTAACTCCGACTTCCTTTACCGGATTCAAGCGCGCTTCTGACGATCTTACTGTAACCATTCCGCCGTTCTCAGTAGTGGTTCTGGAACTCAACTAACTTACTCAACGACACCCATGCGTCTCTATCCAGCTTTTTACGCCACAGGGCTTCTGCTCGCCCTCTCGTTTACCCCCCCCGAGAAAGGGTTGAAGGACTATTACAAAGACTATTTCCCGATTGGGGTGGCCGTAAACCCCCGGATGGTACTACCGGGCCCGGATGCCGAACTGATTAAAGCGCAGTTCAACAGCATGACGCCCGAAAATGCCATGAAAATGGGGCCCATCCACCCCGAAGAAAATAAGTACAACTGGAAAGATGCCGACGCCATTGCCGACTTTGCCCAGCAATACAAGATCAAACTGCGCGGCCATACGCTCTGCTGGCACAACCAGACGCCACGCTGGCTCTTCACCGATTCGACGGGGAAGCAGGTAAGCCGCGAGTTGCTGTTGGCGCGGATGAAGCAGCACATCAACGACGTAATGGGCCGCTACAAAGGTAAAATTTACGCCTGGGACGTAGTGAACGAAGCCGTTCCTGATACGGGTACAGGTATCTACCGGAAGTCGAAATTCTACGAAATCATTGGCGAAGATTACATCGCAAAGGCGTTTGAGTATGCCCACGCAGCCGATCCATCGGCGCAGTTGTTCTACAATGATTACAACACCGAAAATGCTGCGAAGCGGGAGAAGATTTATCAGTTGGTGAAAAAGCTGAAGGATAAAGGTGTGCCCATCAATGGGGTCGGTTTGCAGGGCCACTGGTCCATTTTCGAACCAACGGCCCAGGAACTGGAAGAGTCGATTACCAAGTTCGCCAGCCTTGGCCTGAAAGTGCAGATCACCGAACTCGATGTGTCGGTGTACACTAAAATTCACGAGCGCCAAACCAAACGCGACACCATAAAACGTGAGTTTACGCCCGAAATGAACGACAAACAGGCGGCACATTACAAAATGCTGTTTGAGGTGTTTCGCAAACACAAAAATACCATTACCGGCGTCACGTTCTGGAACCTGTCTGATCGTTATTCATGGCTTGATAATTTCCCTATTCCCGGCCGTAAAGATTTTCCACTACTATTCGACCAGAATGGACAACCCAAAAAGGGATTTGAGGAGGTAGTGAAGTTTTAGAGGGAGAAAGATTTTGAAAAAAGCGCATTTTGTATTGCCCCGTTTGTGAGTGATACGAAATGCGCTTTTTTTGTTCCGGTAATATGGAAAACGCTTAGTCCTCTTTTACAGATGCCTGAACTGTCTTTTGAATCAAAATGCTTTCAAGTTTATCTAAGCGATCTTTAATGCGGATTTGTTCTACTTTAAGTGAAGAGACTTCCGCTTTTAACTGCTCATTTTCGTTCACCAATGCCTGAACGGCTGAGAATGTGACCCCTTCTATATCCTGGGTACTAATGAGCTTATCGCTACCGATTCTTCCCAATCCATCATGCCCAAAGGCTTTATGGAAATCCTGCGCAATTGGGCCATAGTGACGAATTGATGGTTGCCCTTTATAATTCCATGTTGTCAGATGCATGGAGCTTATTTTTCGTAACAACTCAGTCCCATCAATGGCTTTATGCCTTTCCTTTCGGGTCGAGTCGGAAAGTATACTCCAAGATGTGCCACCAGCTTCAAGCTGAACACCTAAAGGGTTAGTATTCCCAGACGTCAAGAGTCGATAGCCATTAGTAAAGCGAGCCGTAAACTGGTCAGGAAGATTATTTTGGCCCAATCCGTCATTGGCCGGATTACTGTCACCAATGATGAATGCCCCACGCTGGCCATTGGTTGATACCTTTGAACCCAATGCCATAGACAAAATGCCGCTTGCTGTATTATCAGTTCCGATGGCAATAGACCCATCGGCTGTTGCAGCATTGTTTTTACCAAGAGCAATGGAATTAGTAGCAAGGCTTCGATTAAAATCGCCGATGGCTAATGCTAAATCGCCATCAGATAAGTTGTTATAGCCAATAGCAATAGCTTGGTTTTTGCTTGCTCTGTTTGCATGACCAATGGCCAGAGCCAAATCTCCACCCGCTTTATTTTCCATACCTAAAGCTGTTGAGCCTCTGCCTTTTGTCGACTCAGGGGCTAACCAGCCGGCTCGTAGACTATATGTAACAGCGTCAAATTCAAAAGCGCTACCGGCTACAATCAATTTGTTGCTTGGATTAGCTGGTGGATAATAGATAGCACGCCAGCGGAAACGGAACCCTTTTCCTACGTTAGAATCTCCATCACGAGAAAAAAAACAAAAGAAATTAGACCCCGGAAGATAGAACTTTGGAGGTAAGGTTTTTCCCGAGACAGAAATAGAAAAGAATGTATTGTAGAAGATTATAGAATCTCCTCCAGCCTCTGTATCCAGTTCTTCAAATGTAATTTCAAAACCTTGCACAAAGGGACCGGTTGAGTTCGGTGTGCCTGCAATTTCGCGGGCACAAGAGTTTCCAGGACTACCTGCGTTACCTGGCCCATAATTAGCATCGCCCTCGGGGTCTTTCATGATACCAGCGTCTTTTCGAATAGCACTCAAATAAGTGCAGTTCAGATTGACCACATAAGAAGTAGGATCTTCATCCGTAAAAACAAACTTTCGCTGTACTAAAAAGCTGTTGGAAGTGTAGGCTTCAATGCCCTGAGTTGGTTTGATTCCTACAGGCATATTAAAGCCAATCTGAGCCCAGGCTGTAGAGACGATAATAAAATAGAATTGGCTCATCAGAATAAGCCTAACGAAAGAATGGTTCATTTCAATAGTAGTGAAACGGTGTTTTTTTGATAAAAAGTAAGTCACTTACAATCGCACAATATATAGCTTACTAGCGAATTGTATGTATCTAGTTATTGCATATTTTTTAATAAGACCGTAAGAGCAGAGCTTGTAAAAGAAAAGGTGAACAATTCCCCTAAACACGCTGATTACCCGTTACGCTGAGCCCCTTTATGTCGAACCACCGAACACGCTAAAAACAGGCTCATCAACACAATTATGCTCCCAAAACCAGAAGGCCACCCGAACGAAGTTAAGAACAACACAATCATTCTGGCTGGAGCCACAGGTGATCTGGGTGGGCGCATTGCCCATTACCTGCGTCAACGGGGAGCTATCGTGCGGGCGTTGGTTCGGCCGGGAAGTTCTGCTGAAGCAATTAGTAAGTTGCGGGAGCAGGGCGTTGAGATTGTAGAGGTAGATTTTAACAGCGTCGCTGACTTGACCAAAGCTTGCTCAGGCGGGACCTGCGTGGTGTCGGCAGTGTCGGGCTTGCGTGAGGTGATTGTTGAGCTGCAAACGCGTTTGCTTCAGGCAACTGTCGATGCGGGTGTTCCTCGGTTTATTCCATCCGATTATTCCATTGACTTTACCAAACTTCCTAAGGGCACCAACAGAAACCTCGACTTTCGCCGGGAGTTTGGCGAACGGCTGGACAAGGCACCTATTGCGGCAACCTCAGTGCTCAATGGCATGTTTGCCGATCTGCTGACCGGTCAGGCGCCCGTCGTTTTGTTTGGCATCAAGCGAGTGTTGTACTGGGGCAGCGCTGATCAGCCACTGGATTTTACCACGATAGATAATACCGCAGCCTATACCGCTGCCGTCGCGCTCGATCCATCAACACCGCGCTACCTTCGCGTGGCTGGCGAAGTTGCCACGGCCCGAGGCTTACAAAGAGCGGCCAGCGAAGCCACGGGCGAGAAATTCGGTCTGTTGCGGCCCGGCGGATTGGGTTTGCTGGCGATCATGATCAAGATTACGCGCTCGCTGATGTCTAAATCAGACGATGTATTTCCACCCTGGCAGGGCATGCAATACATGCACAATATGTTTACAGGCCTCCCCAAACTGAACCCGCTCGACAATGACCGCTATCCCGGTATTCGGTGGACATCGGTGCGGGAAGTGCTGGCGAATAGGAGTTGATTTACTAGCTTTAGCAGGATCAACGATGCTTCGCCCATGACAGAGCTTGAATTTTATATCGATTCCTATTTCGGTGTGCCTAAAACCGACATTGCCCGAATAAGCTCCTTCTTTAAACTGACAACCCTCAAGAAAGGCGATTACTTTCTGCGGGAAGGGCAAATTTGCGACAAGCTGAGTTTCCATAAATCAGGCATCATCAGGGTGTATGTGACAACCACCGAGGCTGAAATAACCCAGTGGATTTCGTCAACGGGTTATTTCATAACCGACTTGTCAGGCATTGTCTTCAATAAACCCAGCAAATATTCGATTCAGGCATTGACCGATTGCGAGCTTTATACCATTGACCGCATCGATTACAACAACCTCGGACGAGTGATTCCGACCTGGATCGAGTTGGAAAAGCTATTCATTGCCCGGTGTTTCACCATTCTGGAAGACCGGATTTTTACCCTTCTGTCGATGACTGCCGAGCAACGATTCAAACAGTTGTTTGAGCAAAATCGGGAGCTTTTTAACCAGGTTCCTCTGCAATATCTGGCCTCTATGATGGGAATGGCCCCCGAAACGCTCAGCCGTTTGCGGAAAAAAGTGAGCTGACTTAACTTCTTGATTTTTGTCAAGAGCACGCGTGGCCCGGTCGCTGACATTTGTATCATCCAAACAGGAAAACAAATTCAGCAACCGCCCCCGATCTGGCTTTTCCGGCAGGAGGGGCATAAACTAAGTCAGTCATGCGTTCCGTAAATCAAAATGCTCCCGTATACAGCACAAAGTCAATTGTAATCAACGCCACCCCACAGAAAGTTTGGGAGACCTTGGCCAACATCAACGAGTGGAATCAATGGTTAACCACCGTTAGCAAGTCTCAACTCAATGGCCCTTTACAGCCCGGCACAACGTTCGACTGGACAACCGGCGGCACCAAAATTCACTCGACCCTACACACAGTTGAGCCTTTCGCCAATTTCGGTTGGACCGGAAAAGTGTACGGCGTTTTTGCGATTCATAATTGGGTATTTAACGAGGTGAACGGGGCAACGCAAGTGATTGTCAGCGAAAGTATGGAGGGTTTCTTGGCAAAACTGCTCGGAAAGTACTTCAACAAGACCCTCGAAAAAGATATGATGGAATCGCTCCAAATGCTGAAAAAGGCGTGTGAATAAGGCAGGTTAGATGGGTGCGTGCCGCTTATGCTTACTTTTGGGCATCAATAGGCTAAGAAGCTGCAACCAGACAACAAAACTGTTTTTATGAATTTCACGAAAAGAACTGCTCTCGTAACTGGGGGCGCATCAGGATTGGGCGAGGCCACCGCACGGCTATTCCACTCAGAGGGAGCCAATGTCGTAATCCTCGATCTGAACACCGAACGGGGCGAAGCGCTGGCGGGTGAGTTGGGTGAGCGCGTCCGGTTTATCCGTACCAATGTCTCCGAAGAGGCCGATGTGCAGGCAGCCGTTGATCTGGCCATCAGCGCGTTCGGCGACTTGCATATCGCCGTAAACTGTGCCGGCATTGCCGAGGCTCGCAAAACACTGGGTAAAGTGGGGGGCACCTACGGCCCACATTCGCTCGATGTTTTCCGCAAAGTCATCACTGTCAACCTGATTGGTTCGTTCAACGTAATCCGACTGGCGGCTTTTGCGATGGAGCAAAACGCACCCAATCAGGAGGGCGAACGGGGAGTCATCATCAATACGGCATCCGTAGCGGCCTACGACGGTCAGATGGGGCAAGCGGCTTACTCGGCTTCGAAAGGGGGTATTGTAGGCATGACGCTGCCCATCGCCCGCGACCTCTCTCGCTCAGGCATCCGGGTGATGACCATTGCTCCGGGCCTGTTCGAAACGCCACTCATGGCGAGCCTGCCCGAAGAAGCCCGTCTGTCGCTGGGGCAGCAGGTGCCGTTTCCGTCGCGCCTGGGTCGACCGGCTGAATATGCGTTGCTAGCTAAAAGTATCGTTGAAAACCCCATGCTCAACGGCGAAGTGATCCGGTTAGATGGTGCTATTCGAATGGGACCCAAATGACAATCCAAGACCTTCGTTCTGGTAATCTGATTCTGTTTGAATGCATCAGCGGAAGCAGGGCTTATGGCACCGATACACCCCAGTCCGACACGGATATTCGGGGCGTTTTTGCCGTGCCTCAACGGGATCTTTTTGGCTTTGGGTACGTGGAGCAGGTCAATGACAGTACCAACGATGTGGTGTTTTATGAGCTGCGACGGTTTGCGGAGCTGTTGGCGAAGAATAACCCCAATATGCTCGAATTGCTCTGTGCTCCACCCGATTGTGTGTTGTATCGACATCCGCTTATGGATCGCCTGACCCCTGATCTGTTCCTCTCGAAACTTTGCCGGGATACCTTCGCGGGTTATGCGATCAGCCAGATCAAAAAGGCGCGCGGGCTCAACAAAAAGATCATGAACCCCATGGCCAAGGAGCGGAAATCACTGCTGCATTTTTGTTATGTGCTGGTGGGGCAGGGTAGTCAACCCCTTACCGACTGGCTCGAAAAACGCGGGTCGGTACCGGAACAGTGCGGTTTAGTGAGCGTTGCCCACGCCCGTGACACGTATGCTCTGTTCTACGATCCATCAGGTACGTTGGGTTACCGAGGCATTGTGCAACCCGGCGATGATGTGACGGAAGTCTCGTTGAGCAGCGTCCCAAAAGGTGAGGAGCTGGTAGCCTACCTGTACGTGAATCATGACGGCTATTCGAGCCATTGCAAAGATTATCGCCAGTATTGGGAATGGGTGGAGAAACGCAACGATGCCCGATACCAGAACACACTCGACCACGGTAAAAACTACGATGCAAAGAACATGATGCACACGTTTCGGTTGCTCGACATGGCCGCCGAGATCCTGTCATCAGGCGAGGTAATTGTGCGTCGGCCTAACCGCGCTGAATTGCTGAAAATCCGCTCTGGAGCCTTTGAGTATGATGAACTGATTACCCGTGCCGAACAAAAAGTGGCCGAAATTGACGAGATAGCTCAGAAAAGCCCCCTGCCCGACGAACCTGATGTAGCGCGAATTGAAGAAGTTATTGTAGCCCTGCGGGAGGAATGGTACGGCTAATACCTTCTTCAAACCCGACTGTTACCTCATACCCCAGTAACCGCTGAATCTTGTCAATATTCGCTAGACTGTGCCGAATATCACCGGGACGTTCTGGCGCGTAAATAGGAGCGATGGTATTGCCCGTTAACTGTTGAACAATTGCCCAGGCTGCGTTGAGCGAGATTCGCCCACCCGTTGCTACATTGAACACTTGCCCAAAACGGTCCGGCGCTCCGGGGTTTGGGTTAGTGGTTATCAGAGCCAGCAAATTGGCTTGTACCACATTGGTGACGTAGGTGAAATCGCGGGTTTGTTCGCCATCGCCGAAGAGGGTAGGGGCTTCACCGCGTTGAGCAACAGTGATCATTCGGGGTAAAATAGCCGCGTAGGGGCCGTCGGGTCGTTGGCGTGGGCCGAACACATTGAAGTAGCGGAGGCCAATGCTTTCCAAACCATGTAGTCGTACCCAAAGAGCCGCCTGTTGCTCATTGATCTGTTTCGTGAGGGCGTAGGGTGACAGTGGTTTTCCCGTGCGTTCCTCGACTTTGGGCAAAGTCGGTTCGTCGCCATACACCGAACTCGACGAAGCAAATACAACCCGCTGAACGCCTGTTTTTCGAGCTGCTTCCAACACATTCCCAAAACCACCTACATTGACCGCCATAAACCGCTCCGGCTCTGCCAGTGAACGCGGCACCGACCCCAACGCAGCCTGGTGCGACACATGCGTGATATTCGCACAGGCCTGCTCACACATCGCCGTATTGGTTATACTGCCTTCCCAAATTTCCAGTCGTGGATTGTCCGCGTGCAGGGCCAGATTAGTCCGCTGCCCATTACTGAAATCGTCTAGCACCCGTACCAACCCTGCCCCCCGAGCCAGCAGGGCATCGACAAGATGGGAGCCAATGAAACCCGCTCCACCCGTAACAAGGAAACGGTAATTCTTATAATCTTCCATCGGCAAGCCCTTCGCTCAAACATCCTTTTACATCATATATCAACTCCCCCAACGACCGGATTTTCGCCTGAAAGACTGGTTCTATAAACGCATTATGCGATACGGCTAGGACAACGGCATCGTAACGAGATACGTTATCTAGTGAAGCCAGCATCTTAAGTCCATACATAATTTGTACTTCAGCGGGATCAGCTAATGGATCATACACGTCCGTTGTTACACCGAACTCGTTCAATTCGTGAATAATGTCCAGCACCCTCGTATTACGAATGTCGGCGCAGTTTTCTTTGAACGTCAGCCCCAAAATCAATGCCCTCGACTTGTTGACGGGCTTACCGTGTCGAGATAATAACTTCACCACTTTACCCGCTACAAACGCCCCCATATTGTCGTTGATGCGCCGACCTGCCAGGATTACCTGTGGATGATAGCCCAACGATTGAGCTTTGTATGTAAGGTAATACGGATCAACGCCAATGCAATGGCCGCCCACCAGACCGGGTCGAAAGGGCAGAAAATTCCATTTGGTTCCGGCTGCTTCCAGCACCGCGTTGGTGTCCAAACCCATCCGGTCGAATATCAGAGCCAGCTCGTTTACAAAAGCGATGTTGATGTCGCGCTGGCAATTTTCAATAACTTTAGCGGCCTCGGCTACCCGAATCGAAGGCGCTTTGTAGGTACCCGCGGGAATAATCGAGGCATAAAGGCCATCCACAAAATCGGCGGTTTGGGGAGTAGAGCCGGACGTGATTTTTTGAATCGTTTCGAGGGTATGCAAACGGTCGCCAGGGTTGATGCGTTCGGGGGAATAGCCACAGAAAAAATCAACGTTGAATCGCAGGCCCGATTCCTGCTCCAATACCGGAACACACTCATCCTCAGTACATCCCGGAAAAACGGTTGATTCATAAATCACCACGTCGCCTGGTTTCAGCACTCGCCCAACGGTTCGGCTGGCCGTTAGAATGGGAGTGAGGTCGGGGCGGTGGTGCGCGTCGATGGGGGAGGGGACGCTGACAATATAAACAGTGAAGGAACGTAGTTCGGTTGGATCGCTGGTCAGGGTCAGATTGGGGATGTTGGCTAACTCGTCGGCGGTCAGGCTGTGGGTGCGGTCCTGGCCCCGGTGCAACTCGGCAATACGGTCTGGGCTGGCATCGAAACCGAGCACGGTGTACTGTTTGGCAAAGGCAGCAGCCAACGGTAAGCCAACGTATCCAAGACCGATAATAGCGATGTGGTTTTTTTTCATTCTGGGGAATCTTGGGCGAGATGTCATCGCCATATCCTTAAGCCCCACAAAACTAACGCCACCACCATAAAACCTGATACAGTGCCCACTAACACAATCCAAAATCGCCGGGGCGACGACCGGCGGTCGGGTACCTGGGCTGGCTCCAGCACTTTAAACACGGGCGTAACGGCCTGAACCTGAATTTTTGCCTGTGCATGTTCACGTTTCAACTCCTGATAAAGTGCATTAGCCGCTTCGTACTGGCTCGAAAACCGCCGGTTTTGCAAACTGGCCGACGGAAGCGACAAAAAGCGGGTTTCGTCCTGATTGGCCAGCATGCCTTTCTCCAGTTTATCCGCAATTCGCTTGGCTTCTTCCATCTGTTTTTGGGCAAATTTCTCATTGTCACGGGCCTTGTTAGTGCGATATTGACTCACAAATGTTTGCAAATAAGTGGCCGAAAACTGCGCTACCTGAGCCGCAACCTCTTTGTCAGGCATGCTTGCTGAAATAATCAGGACACCTGTTTTGGGATTCAGGTCTGCCTTAATGAGTGTTTTCAATTCTTCGATGAGCTCTCCTTGCGCTTTGTTAAGTCGAATGGGCTCGGCATTGGGTTGCGGGAGGGCAGACAGTGAATCGATGGGGAAAGGCCAGGCTGTCTGTGTTAGCAGTTGATACAGCGGCAGGTGTCGGTTTGTAACGAGCGTTACCCGCTGGTGCAACACCGAGAGCGCAAACGGGGTCGAATCCAAAATGTTGGGATACAGATCGGGGCGAATCGCTTCGACCTGACTTTTGGCGTCAAATTCATGCCCCATCAATTCCGCTAAATCCCGAAACTGTTGCAGGTTTATAGCCTGATTAGGCTGTAGTTCAGGGAGTAATTGGATTGTTGAGGTATACCGGACTGGCAACCAGAACGCTAACGGGAGACTGAGCGTAAGCCCAACAACCATACCGGTTAATAACCATCTGCGTCCGCTCCAAAGGGTGCGTAAAAGCGGAAATGGTGAGGTAAGCGGCTCACTTATAACGGGAAAAGATTCCAAAAGTTACGGCGTAAAAAAGTCATTAATTGTCAATAGTAATCATTCGTCGAACGCCCACATAAGGCAACAAATGGATACAACTGACAATTAATGACCATTTAATCGTAACGCCTTACGGAATCAGTTTCAGCTCAACCCGACGGTTACGGAACAAGCCTGTAGGTGAATCGTCGTCGATAGGCTTGAAGGCGCCAAAGTAATCCGTTAGAATTCGGCTGGGGTCTTTCAAACCGGCCTTGATCAGGTACATCCGAACTGCTTCGACCCGTCGGCGCGAGAGCGCCATATTGTATTTCTCCGATGCCCGCTGATCGGCATGACCCGCCAACTGGATACGGCACTGGGTTTTATTCATCAAGTCAACTACGCGATTGAGTGTTTCGTGGTATTGCGGCTTAACCAGCGACTTATCCGTGTCAAACTGAATGTTGGCGAAAATTTCGGCGCAGGCCATCTGGGGAAGAGCCGCCAGCACATAGCGGTCGAAATCAATAGTTTCGCCCGAGCCCGACACCACGCTTCCCGGTAGTGTTTTTGGTTCTTTATCGAAGAAATCGGACACGCCATCGTTGTCGGAATCCATCATTAGCCGCGGATCGATACCACTGGGCATGTTTGCCTTGGCGACCGAGTCAATTTGCGCCAGCGACACTTGCATAGCCGCCTGCACGGGGGGCTTTTCGAGTAATTTAGGTTCGGTCCAGCGGAGGTGATACTTACCCGCCCGGCTGTCGTAGGTGTAACTGTTGTTGGCTTTGCGAACGCGGGTAGCGCGGCTTCCCAATTTGTAGGTCAGCACAACGGCCCCGTACCCATATTTGTCCTTCGCCGATTCGCCCTGTTTTACATCGGTTCCGTCGAAGCTGCCTCGGCTACCGCTCAGGTCGAAAACGCTCGACGTTACCCCGCCAATGGTGGCGTCAAGGCGCTCGGTGTTAACGTGATTAACGCGGAAATCAACCCCAAGATCGAAGCGGGGTGAGAGTTCATAATGGATGGCTAAACCCATCGGAATCGACCAGTCGCGCTCAAAACGGGCGGGTTGAACGGTACCATCACCTGGGTTATCTTTTGTATATCGGCGAACGCGGCCCGTACCCAATTCATAAGCCGTCGACCGGAAAAACGTCACGCCAATGCCCGTGTAGGCATCCACTTTCCAGTGTTTAAACTTGGTTGGTCCCAGCAACAGGCTTTTCAGGTTTACTGAGGCCATCATGTTGGTATTGTAATAGTCAGCCCGGAAATACGAATTGTAGATCCGGCGTTTCATACCGCGCAAGGTGCCGTAACTGCCATCCAGCTGGAGCCCAAACAAGTTCGACAATTGCTTGTTGATCGTCAGGCCGCCAAAGTACGAACCCCGTTCGGTGGCGCTGTCGTGGTTGGTAATACCGACCGGATAAAAGTCGTACTCGCGCAAATCACCAAAGAATTGCGTGGGGCCACCCTGTAGCGAGATCGACCAGGTGTTTAACCGGGTAGACCCTTCGTAGGAAGGATTGAAGTGGGAATTCTGTCCAAAAATAGGAGCAGAGAGCAGGGCAAAGGCAGCTGTCAGTAAATGATAGTGTCGTTTCATGTTTCAGGGATTTCTTGTTTCAAGGAATCCGATCTATTTCAGTATCACAATGCCTTGTGACCCCTGAAATAGGAATCCGAAACTTGAAACTATAACCGTTGCATTAACCGCACGACCATCTCGTTTTTCCAGGAAACATAGGTGCCCGCCTGAATATATGTTCGTGCCTGACGCACCAACCACAAATAAAAGGCCAGATTATGCAAACTGGCGATCTGAGCCCCTAAAATTTCTTCGGACCGTATCAAATGGCGTAAATAAGCCTTCGAATAATGGGTGCTGGCGTAGCCGCCCAAGCCTGGGTCGATAGGGCTAAAGTCGCGACTCCATCGCTCGTTTTTGATGTTAATAATGCCTTCCGTAGTGAACAGAACCCCGTGGCGGGCGTTGCGGGTGGGCATCACGCAATCGAACATGTCTACCCCTAAGGCAATGGCTTCCAGTATATTAGCGGGTGTGCCGACGCCCATCAGGTAGCGAGGTTTGTTGCGGGGCAGAATCTCATTCACCTCTGCAATCGTCTCGTACATCTGTTCGGCTGGTTCGCCCACAGCCAGGCCCCCGATAGCATTTCCGGTGCGCTCTTTACTCGCAATCACCTCTGCCGATTCTTTTCGTAAATCTTTATACGTACTGCCCTGTACAATCGGGAAAAGGTACTGATTGTATCCGTATTTCGGTTCCGTTGAATCGAAGCGGTCGATGCAGCGGTCGAGCCAGCGGTGGGTCATGTGCATCGATCGGCGGGCGTAGTCGTACTCGCAGGGGTAGGGCGTACACTCGTCGAAGGCCATCATAATATCGGCTCCAATTGTCCGCTGAATATCCATCACGCCCTCCGGCGAGAAAATATGTTTCGAGCCGTCGATGTGCGATTTAAACGTGACGCCTTCTTCCTTAATCTTACGGGTATTGGAAAGTGAGTAAACTTGGTAGCCTCCCGAATCGGTCAGGATAGGGCGCTTCCAGCCGTTAAAGGCGTGCAAGCCACCAGCCTGTTCGAGAACGTCGAGGCCAGGGCGGAGGTATAAATGGTAGGTATTGCCCAGAATAATTTCGGCGTTGATGTCGGTTTCTAACTCGCGCTGATGCACCGCTTTCACGGTTCCGGCGGTGCCGACGGGCATAAAAATGGGGGTTTCAATCACCCCGTGATCCGTTGTCAATGTTCCCGTGCGGGCCTGCGATGCCGGATCGGTACTGGTAATATCGAATGTCATGGTAAAGCTAACGCGGGGGTGTCAAAGCAAAGTTCCTATCTTTGCAGCTTCAACCAAACTGGTTCTGTAATTCACCACCTTATACACTGTTTGTGATTTCTGTAGTGCTTATTGGCTGGCTGCTCGTTGTGGGCATTCAACTCCTTGTTATTGTGTTTGTGTTCGGGAGGCTGGCGTTTGCCGACCAAACGCCACCGACGGTTCCCGACAACCGTTTACCCGCCGTTACTATTGTTATTTGCGCCCGCAATGAACTCGACAATCTCCGTGAATTGATTCCTTTACTGATTGGGCAGCAGTATGCTACGTTTGAGGTATTAGTGATGGACGATCGATCTACGGACGGTTCGGATAAATTTCTCGAAGAAATTAGTGCCGAATTTCCCAGGGTCCGCACCATCCGGGTCGATAAGGAGTACGACCATGTGACGCCCAAAAAATACGCGCTTACCATTGCCCTTAAAAAAGCCCTGTATCCCATTGTCCTGCTTACCGACGCCGACTGTCGCCCAGCCTCTACCGACTGGCTCCGGCAAATGGTCGCCGAAGGTCAACAGGATCAGAAATCGCTGGTGCTGGGTTTTTCGCCGTACACGCGCTACCCAGGCTTGCTTAATTTCCTGATTCGCTCCGAAACGCTATTCACAGCGGTGCAGTATTTGTCGCTGGCCCTGACTGGCCGACCATATATGGGCGTTGGGCGTAATCTGCTGTACCAGAAAAGCCTGTTTTTCGATAATCGGGGTTTCTACACACACATGAACGTGCTGGGGGGAGACGATGATTTGTTCGTAAATCAGGTAGCTACGGGCCAGAATACAACGGTCTCACTGAATCCCGATACCTTTGTGTGGTCGGAGCCGAAACGGACGTGGGCTGCCTGGAAACATCAGAAACGGCGACACCTCAACGTAGGCAAGTTCTACAAATGGGGCGATAAGTTTCGATTGGGGTTGATCACCAGCACGCATATTTTGTCGTGGACACTGGCGTTAGTAGCTGGGTTTTTCGTTCTCTGGCTGGTGGTCAGCAACCAGTCGGGTCGCCTGCTCGATTCACTATTGCTGGCGGCAACGGGCCTGTTTTTGCTGCGCTTGCTGGCATACTGGCTTGTAGTAGGCCGGTCGAGCTACCGGCTGGGCCACACGGTTCACTGGGCGGTGATGCCACTGATGGACCTGTCGCTGGCCGTGTACTACGCCATTATGGGTGTACGAATGCTATTTAAAAAACGGAGAAATCAGGTTTGGTAATGAACGTCGATACTATTTATAAATACTTCCCCAAACTCACGCAGCAACAACGCGATCAATTTGCTGCGCTGGGTGAGTTGTATGCACATTGGAATGCCCAGATCAACGTCATCTCGCGGCAGGACATGGATGGCCTGTACGAAAAACACGTACTGCATTCGCTGGGCATTGCCAAAGTGATTCACTTTAAACCCGGCACCGAAATCCTCGACGTAGGCACAGGAGGAGGCTTTCCGGGTATCCCGCTGGCCATTCTGTTTCCACTAGTCGATTTTCACCTGGTCGACAGTATCGGTAAGAAGATCAAGGTGGTGCAGGAAGTAGCTACCGCGCTGGGCCTCAAAAATGTACGGGCTGAACAGACCCGCGTGGAGCACATGGATACGGCCTACGATTTTGTAGTGAGCCGGGCCGTTACGCGCCTTCTGCCGTTTCTGGGTTGGGTACGCTATAAAATCCGTAAGACGGGCAACAACGACCTGCCCAACGGTGTTCTGTACCTCAAAGGGGGCGACTTGACCGAAGAACTGGCCGAAGTCCCTGATAAATACCGCATTTTCAACCTCTCCGACCATTTCGAGGAGGAATTTTTCGAAACCAAGAAAGTTATTTTTGTACCTAAAAAGTGATTGGAACGCGGATGACACGTATTCCAATTCTTACGTTCCAATACCAAAAAACATGAACGAACGATTCAGCAGCAGCACATTCAAAGATCCGATCCGGCAGGATGTGATTGAGTTCAACGACAAGGGCGTTACTTTCAAGATCAAGAAGCTGATCGGTGGCACCGACAACTTCGTGTTCTACTCCGACATTTCGGGGGTAGAGATTGACAACGGGATGTTCTTCGCAACGATCCGCGTGATTCCCCGCGCTCGTCCCGAGATCGTGATAAACAACTTCACCAAGGGCGATGCCCGACGGATCAAGGAGATAATCCTGCAAAATGTACCCAGCCATCGGCCTGACGCGTTCGGCAACCGATAAAATTTTTGCCCCTGGTGGTCATCAGGTATCCCTTGATTGTCATTGGGTTGCCGACTACAAATGACCACCAGATGACTATAAATGACAGTTTAATGACATTTTTTTAGGTGGGGCACTTGCGTAGTGTAAGTTTTCGCTCTACTTTTGCACCACAATTCGACGGAAACGCCGAACGGTTACAGTCCCGAATAGCTCAGTCGGTTAGAGCATCTGACTGTTAATCAGAGGGTCGCTGGTTCGAGCCCAGCTTCGGGAGCTAGTTAAAAGCCTGATAGTCAATCGATTATCAGGCCTTTTTTATAGTTTTTGGTTTAAACGCGAAACCTGGTTTAAACATAGTTTAAACATTTTCCGAGTGCCAATACGATCAACAAAAGGTTGTCGAGTCGACAGTTTATACACTCTATATGGAATTTGTAAATTCTCCCGTTGGCGTAAACTCTACTACGTTACGGTAAAAATTAGTACGGGCTCCCTGTGGTATTCCATCAAGCTTAAGTTTTTCCATATATTCCATCAATTCATCACGATTGTTAAACCGACGACTCTTGTCTAGAGGATCTTTGCAGACCGGTTGCTGGGCCGAGTTAGGTACAAGTGCTGGTCTGGCTGGTTGACGATAGGTTTGCAAACGGCTCTCATGTTGCTGACCCTGGTTTGGATTATGCTCACGGCCTGGATTAGAAGTACTTTGGGGTGGCTTATTTTTGGGAATTAATTCTTGACTGGCGGAGTAGTTGCTCTCGGCGTTATAAAACCAATTTAACCATTGGATCAACCATCCCTCTTCGATAGCAACTCGGGGCGATGGCTCATAGCGTGCTTGATAGAGCCTAACTAGTGCTTCATCGTTGGCAGGGTTGGCATCGTACACCCGAAAAAATGTGATACACCCACCCTTATCAAGGTATCTTTTGTGCAATCTTTGAATGATTTTAGTCAGTAAATCTTGCTTGTTTCGCGATTCTGGCTGGTTTTTGGGCTTTGAATATCCGGTTAGCATTTTCCCGAATGAGGTCTCAATCTCGTGTTTGAACGTTGAGCCAGCGCGCTCAAATTGGCCATAGTTTTCGATAAATGTCGAAGCGGCTTGTCCCTCGGGACGAACGATGTGCGAAATTAATTCGGCGCTAATATCGCCTAGCTTTTTACTCATGATATGAACGTGTTTGGGGTTGATGGTTATTTGAAAACCATATTTTTTAAGTACGACCGGGCGGTTGTACATTTGTACTAAGTACATTGTACTAGTGTACATTTGAACATTTTTAAAATATCTGGAGTGCTAACGCACTCAAAAACGAACAGTACAGTAAAACTGCCTGAAAGAGATGCCCTTTGTAAAGGCAACAAGATAGCTTGCAACCCGATTTTATATCTGGTTGGCTGATACGAAATACCTAATACCCGTCGGTACTTGGCATTTTCGGTTGAAACATGTCAGCAGGACTTCTACTTTATCAAACTGTTTGGCGGTCTACGGCTAAGGACGGCAAAACAGTCTGATCAAGAGGAAGTCTTACTTGTAAAGGGTGGAGGTCGCCCGACCCACCGACGGTCAATCCCTCTGTGCCTCACTATTGACCTGTATAGGGCTAGCTGGAGCACAGAAGGAAATGGTTTGTTTTGAGTTAGTGCCTGCATTTCAGCTTTTCATTGTTTTGCTTATCTAAGTGGCGCGTTAGATATGGCTGAAGTGAAATTCATCCGTCCAATCTTGGCGAGTTTATTCTCACCCTCGTTGGTTGCGATCGGGTTGTGTGAGCAATTCATTTTCGATATTTGCCGGTTTCGGATTTATCGAACGTATATACCACCAAAAGGAAGCTGCAAAAGCCAATACAAACAAAAAGAATAGGAGCCAAACTCGCCTGTAGTTAGGGCGCCTTGATACCTTAGCTGGCCTCTCAGTAACTGTATACGCTACTAGGTGACTCACTGGAGAAAATGGGAAAGACATTTGTTCCAACATGATTTAAGTCGTTTTGAATGAGTTTACCATTATATCGAATACGTCCGTAATGTGATTTACGGCAATGGTTCGTTCCTTGCCCGTTGAGTCCTTGAAAGTAATTTGTCTACCCCTATTGTTGGTGAGCAGCCGTTGTAGATGCTCGTTTTTTTCATATACGGCCAACTGCTGTTGAAGCTGTTGGATCGTATTTTTCCATTTCTCAACTTCTTCGGGTGAGATTGTAGTTGCTGCTAGTTTGCTTGTGTCATGCCGAAGAGAGACTATACACTCCATATATTCGCTGAGTGTCATTGAAGCCCTGTGGGCCTCATGTGCCAGCCTAATTTTTTCCCTCCCTTCACACTTGAAACCAATTGTTACTTTAGCAGGCGCATCGGCAATGCCCTCCAAGTTTAATTCGCGCCCCTTTTTTAGATTGTCTTCCATGGTTGTGATATTTTGTGATTAACCTCCCGAAATAAATTAACCCCGATAATATACTTTCGTATAAACCGGGGTTAACTGACGTTAATCGACATTAATCCGCATTAATCTGGTAGATCTCCCAAATGCTGGATAATCAGTCCTACCTGTCGTGGAGTAAACACTCGTGTGTTACACTCAGTATATAAATTAGGGATTTCGGCCAGCCACTTCTTCATTGTTTCGCGACAAACTCCATATTGTCGGGATAACTGTGTGCAAGTAGCAGGCTTTATTGATTTCGCTGACATGTTGTGGGTCGTTTTAATTGTTTCAATAATGCTATGGCATTCACCTTTTTTCCACTTTTCGAGTAACTATCTGCTCAGCAATCTCATGGCGATTAGCTTTCCGACGGCTCCTTAAAAACTCCTCTAGAGTATCGCGTGAAAAAAGCAGCCGACGCCCGACTTTCGTAAATTCGAGCCGTCTTTGGGAGGTAAATTGATATAGTGTGCTTTTCGGTATACCGAGGAACCTAGCAGCCTCACTCACGTTGAGGTATTTTTTTTCGTCAGGTGGACGATCGGGGATTTTGTCCAGCTCCTGCCGGATGGCAGAGCGGAGGAGAGCTTGTAGCTCTTCGCTCGTAGTAATTATTAAGTTCATTTTGTGCTGCCGCTTTTGTAGATCGACATCACAAAGCACTCATGATTATTTGCGGATATTTTAAATATTGGGGCCCCCAGTTTTTTTTCTGGGGGGGTAAATTGGGGTTATCTATCTGGTTTTCAGTGAGATGATATTTTTCAATATTTTCTTAATTGAATTCATATGCCTATCCTCTATGCTTTTTTGCTCTAAATAATCAGTAATAGTACCAGACGAATAACCAGTGAGGGCTTGGACTGCTTTAGCCATACTTAGATTAGCCAATAACGAATCATCATTTAGTATTACCCTCTCCTGTTGAAGAAATTTAAACAAGAAAGCAGTTTCTTCAGCAGTTAAACTGGTTAAATCATCATTGTTTTCACGAATGACTTTTACAGGTATTCCTAATTTCTGGAGTTTACTATTTTTCGGCATAATCTCAGGACTGGTTGTCGCGATTTTTTTAAGCCAATTTTGTATTAGTTCCGTTCTGTTGGCTGTGAATATTTTTTCTACATACTCAATGCATAAGGACTCTATGAAGCTGATGTAACCCGGCAGATTATTGGTGAAATTATGAACACGATGAAATTCTAGAAAATCATCAAGCTCCGAAGTGTTAATGATACCAAGCTGGATCGCAAAAAACAGCCAAAAATCATTGTTTTCGGCTGAATTGTACTGATTATATCGCAACTCCAACGGAGATTCATCAATAACTATAAGATCATAAGCCCCTTCTTCCAATTTGAGATCTAGTCTGTTGGGAAATGATTTTGCTAATTGTTTGCGAAGTTTTTTGCCGTAATTACCGAAAACTGGGTGTTTAAGGACCGTGTAACTTATCCGTAACCTCCAACTGATACTATCGTCTTCTTTATCGGAATCTAATCTTGAAATATAGTCTTCGTAATTTGCTTTGTGATAATCATGGGAGTCTACCGTGTATCGAATAACACGTACTCTTCCACTTCCAATATTTTCTAATGCTACCTGCTGAACTCGCGTCCAAAATTCGTCGATAATGCCCAGCCTGATAGGCTCTTCAGTGGCCCGTAACGCGGTAAAAGTGTTATCTAACCGAATAACATACGGGGAATCATCTTTAACTGGCTCATAGACTTCCAGAAGGTCACTTCCTAGTTTACTTTCTGAAAGCCACTTGCTTTCGTCCCATGACACTTTTTCTTTCAGAATAGATTTCAACATTGACTGTGAAGTGTTTTTTTTTGCACGTCGGTTTGGGGGTAGAGATTCGAGCATGTAGCTATTGGATAGGTCTAAATGTAGTTGTCGTAAGAAAATGGTTTGTAGAGGAGCATTCTGATTCATTTTTTCAGCAAATCCTCTGCCAGCAATTTGGCCTGATCAATTACTGTTTGAACGGCTTTCTCCTGCAATTCGGGAGGATAACCGTATTTTCTAAGAATACGCCGAATATTACGGCGAAGTGTAGCCTGCACACTTTCTTTGATAGTCCAGTCGATGGTAGTACTGTTACGAACGCTCTCCAGCAATTCGCGGGCAATTGTTCGAAGTGTTTCGTCGCCAAGAATAGCTACGGCACTCTCACTAACTTCCAGCGCAGTGTAAAAAGCAAATTCGCGGTAGTCGAGGCCAAGGTCATCTCCGCGCTTCTCTGCTTCTCGCATTTCACGCGAAAATGGTATCAAGACTTGCTCCAGAAACTCAACCGTATCAATCATACCGTTATGATACCGCTTGATGGCATCTTCGAGCATCTCTGAAAACTTTTTGCTCTGAACCAGATTGATCTTGGATCGCTTCTTGATTTCGTCTTTCAGTAACTTCTTTAATAGCTCAACCGCCAGATTTCTCTGGGGCATATTCTGGATCTCGTGCAGGAAGGCTTCGTCCAGAATTTCGATACTTGGTTTTTTGATACCAGCCGCATCGAATACATCCACCACTGTATCGGCAGTGATGGCTTCAGAAATGATCTGCTTAATGGCGGTTTCTAAGTCTTCGTCGGAGCGGCCCTCGTTGCGGTCGGCCAACTTGACTAAGCGAGTTTTTAGAGCCTGAAACAGGGCCACATCGTCGCGGATGGTCATGGCCTGCTCGTGGGGCACGGAGATGGCAAAGGCTTTTAGCAGGTTCTTGGTGTTGTCAACAAAACTCTGCTCCCCATTGTCCTGGCTCAAAATGTAATCGACAATAACTGGGATGTAGGTGAGTTTGTCGGCAGGTGCCAGGGTGAAAAACTTGCGGAAATTGAAAAACCGAAGCTGGAAACATACAGCTTCGTGGAGCTCGAGCATTTTGGCCACAGCCAGTTCCTGATCTAATGTTGGCTGACCCTGACCGCCACTGGCCGTGTAGTCGAGAAGGGCATGTTTGAGTTCCTGAGCAATACCTAGGTAATCGACCACGAGGCCGCCCGATTTTTCACGGAAGACCCGATTTACACGGGCGATAGCTTGCATCAGGTTGTGGCCCTGCATGGGCTTGTCTACGTAAAGCGTGTGAAGGCAGGGTGCGTCGAAGCCCGTTAGCCACATATCGCGCACAATGACCAATTTAAGTGGATCAGCGGGATCTTTCAGGCGCTCACCGATGGCTTTTCGACGGGGTTTGTTGCGGATGTGGTTTTGCCAGGGCAAAGGGTCGCTCGACGTGCCAGTCATAATCACTTTTACCGCGCCTTTGTCGTCATCGTTACTATGCCAATCGGGACGGAGCTTGATTAATGCATCGTATAGGTCAACGCATATTCGGCGGCTCATGGCCACAATCATGCCTTTGCCAACCAGCACGGCAGTACGGTTTTCAAAGTGCCGCACGAGGTCATCGGCTATTTTTTCGAGCCTTTGTTCATTACCCACAACGGCTTCCATACGAGTCCAGCGCGATTTGATTTTGTGCCGTTCCGTGAGTTCGTCGCGCTCGGTGAGTTCTTCAAACTGCTCATCTACGTGGATCTTCTCATCATCCCGGAAGTTGACTTTGGCAAGTCTGCTTTCATAGAAAATCCGTACTGTGGCTCCATCATCGACCGCTTGCTGAATATCATAGATGTCAATGTAGTTGCCAAAAACGGCCTGGGTGTTCTTATCGGCAGTTTCGATGGGGGTTCCCGTGAAGCCAATAAACGACGCATTAGGCAGGGCATCGTGCAGGTGCTTGGCAAAGCCATCAATAAAATCGTACTGGCTTCGGTGGGCCTCATCGGCCATAACCACAATGTTTCGGCGTTCGCTCAGGGGCTTCTGCTGTATAAAATAGGTGGCCGGGTCAAGGTCGCTTACGGTGTTGTCGAGCGTCGTCTCCTGGATTCCTATTTGTGCTAAATCCAATGCTTCGCTGGGCGAGTCCACGCCGGGCATGAATTTTTGGATGGTGGTAAAGACGATGCCACCTGATGCGACCTGCAACAGGGTTCGCAAGTGTGACCGGCTTTCGGCCTGTCGGGGCATCTGCCGTAGTAGTTGCTGACAGGCCTGAAAGGTATCGAACAGTTGGTCGTCTAAGTCGTTGCGGTCGGTTAAGACCACTATTGTTGGGTTGTCTAAAGCCAGTACGAGTTTGCCGGTGTAAAACACCATGCTTAGGCTTTTACCACTGCCCTGCGTGTGCCAAACTACGCCCGCCCGCCGGTCGCCAGTTGCGGCAGTTGCTAGTTGAGTGCTGCTAAGTGCTTTGTTTACGGCCCTGTATTGATGATAAGCGGCCACTTTTTTCTGCACGGTGTCTTTGCCTACTTCAAACACGATGAAGTGTCGGATCAGGTCGAGCATTGTAGCCGGGTTGAGCATCTCCGTAAACAGCACCTCCATTTGCGGGGTGGTGTCGGCGGTGTCTTCCGTTTTCCAGGTCTGAAACCGGGTGTAGTCGCTGGTGAGAGTGCCGTAACGGGCTTCCCAACCGTCTGAAATGACAAGCAGTGCGTTGGTCTGAAATAAACCCGGTACTACCTGCTTGTAGGTTTGCAGTTGATTGTAGGCCGTGCGAATGGTGGCGTTTTCGTCGGTGGCGTTTTTGAGTTCAATAACTACCAGTGGCAGGCCATTGACAAAGAGCACCACGTCGGGGCGTTTGTTAACGGGGCCTTCAATGATTGTAAACTGGTTGATGGCCAGAAACTCATTATGGTTGGCTTGCTCAAAATCAATCAGATACGCGATGTCGCCCCGGATGTTGCCATCAGCGGCTCGGTATTCTACATCAACGCCCTCGGCAAGGTAGCGATGCACACGCTCGTTGTTGGCCAATAGCTGCGGGCTGTCGGCCCGGAGTACTTTTTTGAGTGCTTCTTCACGGGCTTCGGCGGGTAGCGTTGGGTTGAGCCGATCAATGGCATCACGCAGGCGCGTAACCAGCACAGCATCCGTGTACTGTCGTTCGGGGTGGGGGCCATCGGGACCAATGTCGGGGCCTAGCAGGTGAGTATAGCCTACTCGTTGCAAGTAATCTAAACCAACCAGTTCGATGTCATTTTCGGTAATAACGGCCATAAAAGTGTGGAGCTTTAAGGAAACAAGATAGCTATTATGTACCGTAAACCCGCACTCAGGCCGGAATCTGTGCTGCTTTCTGAACCGCCAACGCTACAAACCGGGGGTTATCGAACAGCGTTTTTTTGCGGTCGCTCCATTGCTCTAAATGTTCTCTGACGTCGTCGGTGGAGGTTAGGTCATACGTGGTCATGAGATAATCAACGGACGATAGCAGTTCTAAGCCAAACGGGGTGTAGAAGCCCGTTAGAAACGCCTTGGTTTGCTCCACAACAATCCGATTAAGCTGATTCTCCGGTTTATTCAGTTCTGTTTCTACGTCGGGTTCTGCATCGAGCATCACGCTCAACTCCTCAAAGGGTTTTTTGTCTTTGGCACTGTATCCCGATATATAGCTGCCATTGAGATGATACAATACATGGCGGACCTCACCTGAATAGGGGCCGTAGAAATTGGGTTTAAACTGGAGCCGTTTAAACACGTCTTTTGCGCCAAACCGTTGCAAAAAGTACGTGATTTTCTCCGCTGCAAACTCTGAAGCAAACTCCCCGTTGCGAACCAGGTCAAATAGTACCGACAGCAGCATGGCCCGCGCTGGGGTAAGCTTTACCCGCTCAGCTTTCAGGACCTCCTGCACCACATAGTTGGGTTGGTAAACGTAAATCTGACAGTCGAGAGTAGCCAAATGGCTTTCAATCAGTTCTTTTACGCGGTTCCAGGCTAATCCACCATTGCCTGCACCCAGGGGAGGCAAGGCCACCGATTGCAATTGGCGGTCCTGAATGAGTTGCGCCAACGCCACCAGCCCGGCCTCAATATATTCGTATTCGGAGGGCTTGCGCCAGTCGGTCTTGGTGGGAAAGTTAATGATGAGCTTGGGCCCATTTACGGCTAATTCGTCCCATACAAACAGGTTACCGATGCTCACCTGCCCCGCTTTACAGGCGTTGCGGTATGCTTTGTAGTTTTCGGGAAACTGATTTTTAAACTGCAACGCGAGGCCTTTGCCCATAACGCCCACCGTGTTAACGGTATTGACGAGGGCTTGTGCGGTGCTCTCCAGCAGATTTCCTTCGCAATAGTGAATCATCGGTCAAAAATAATAGGTTGGTCTCACGACCACTTGTTTTTCGGCAACGCCCAGTCCTTTGAGTGTT
This sequence comes from Flavobacterium sp. SUN052, assembly GCF_028867935.1. Lineage (GTDB taxonomy): Bacteria > Bacteroidota > Bacteroidia > Flavobacteriales > Flavobacteriaceae > Flavobacterium. The sequence goes on along the minus strand of NZ_JAPQNS010000008.1, from coordinate 145,943 downwards.
GCTGCTGCGGCCTCGTTGTAAACGGCAAATCCGCGAATGGCCGAGGCTGGTAAGTCTCCCAAGAGCAAAAATTCGGCTTCCATCCGCCGTTTCAGGTCTAAGTCATTCGGATCGTTCCAATACTCACTTCGAATGGCTTTCTGGTCGATAATCTGCTCAATGGCAGCGACTCGTTCAGCAGTGTAAAAGCTGCTCAGACCACTGAAGGCGTGCCCATCGGTGAACATAAAATCGACTGATGGACAGGTCATTACATCGACTACGGAGGTGATACAATATACAATTTTTTCGGCAGAAACGGAAGGTACATTACTGAAACCATGCTGAATTACGTAGAGCATCGGCATCCGGGGACCGAAGTAAAATGGAATATAATCGCCGAGCCGTTTTTGATTAGGCATTGGCCAATCAGTGCGTTTGCTAATCAGGCTACCATCGCCGATGGGTACAAAATTGGGGTTATGGTTGAGTGAGCTACGGTGCGTGATACCCTGCGCGAGAACGTGGCTGATGTTCTCAATGTGGGTCATGCGATACAGGAAAAGTCTGCTCAGGTCGGCCATCGGTTCAGACAATAATCTGCCCCGACATCAGCCGGGGTAGCAGGTTGTCGCGCAGTTGTGTCAGAGTGCGATTTTCAGCGGTATTGAACTTGATTTTCTCAAATAATGGACTTACCAGTCCGTGAAACTCGTTCATCGCTGACATTGATGTTTTGCTTGCTTCAAAATCGAGCAACATATCTGCCTGTACCCGCTGACGGCCAGAACTGCCTACCATACTTTTTATAGCATATTCTCGGAAATTTGGTGTGCGGGCAAGCAGATAAACATAATATGGACTTACGCCCTTTTTGGCCCGCATGGTAATAAATTCTGTTGACCCAAAGGCAACCTCATCCTTCTCCAGAAAATCAACGAAACCTGTTTTACCATTCTCTAAACAGGGCGTGATACGGGCTAATAATGTGTCGTGTAGCTGGAATTTTGATCCTGAGTTGAAAGGGCGATATACGAAACCCTGTACAGAAAAACCTGCTTCTGGTAGGTCTCTCATTTCAACGTATTTCGCTATAGTATCTTTCCTAAGGCTCAATCGGGGATTTATATCAATATATTCTTGTAAAGTTGTTGATTTGTCAGCGCCTACTAACTCCGTAAACAGCGTTTGAGCAATGGTTTCAAGGGTTTGATTCATCCGCCGATTCAGTTCGATTTTATCGTCTAGGGCTGCAAGGATACCCGCAATTTCGGTTTGGGTATCGTAATCTGGCGCATAGATTAAAACTTGCCGTAATTCTGACTGCTTAATTCCTGTTACAGTTGAACCTGATTCTTTGGCTTTGAGATTTGTTTGGCCAACCGGCGAGAGAAGGAAATACTTTAGAAATGTGTTGTCTATTAAGCCTTTCTTCGCTCTTAATGTAATAATCCGTTGGGCTAAGGCTATTTTTTCATTTGTATTAATTTGGGCAACTTCACCCAACGGAGCTTCAGTAGTTAGAACTACATCTCCATATTTAGGTATACCTCTCCTCATCCAACTTTCGTAGTCATCCTCCGCTATAAATTCGTTTGGCGTTTCAATACGACCATTTTTCACAACTTTAGCAGTGATCAAGGGAATACCAGAGTTAGATTTTACAGGAGTTTTACCCCTGTAATCTATCAATTTTTCAAGTGCCTCTTCCAGTTTATATTCTGTCCAACCGTTGTTCATAGCGTTAAGATAGGGTGGGGTCAAAGGTGGTTTCTTCAACACTTCGGAGTGAGTTTGTATCGAAAACCAGTAGTATTTTAAGCTTATACGCCATACCCAATCTTCGCCAGATTCTGCTGAATCAGTTGGTCAATGGCCGTAGACTGCTCCATCTGCTCCTGCAACTGCACGGTGAGTTGCTTCATTTTCTCGGCAAACACATCGTCGTTATCAGCCGTAGTCTTAAAGTCGATGTACCGACCGGGAGTCAGAACGTGGTTGTTTTTACGAACCTCCTGCAACGAAGCCGATTTGCAGAAACCGGGTTGATCTCGGTAGGTGGTTAACCAGCTTGAGCTGCGCCAGGCATGGTACGTATCGGTAATGGACGCAATCTCGGTATCAGCAAACTCTTTCTGTCGGCGGCTAATCATGGTTCCCATTTCCCGCGCATCAATGAACAGAATCTCGTGGCTGCGGTCGCGGAAAGAGGGGTTTTTTATGACGTTGGCTTTGTTGCGGCTCAAAAACCAGAGACAGGCCGGAATCTGGGTATTGTAGAATAGTTGTGCAGGCAAGGCCACCATACAATCCACTAGGTCGGCCTCAATCAGGGCTTTTCTGATCTCGCCCTCGGTGGCAATGTTACTACTCATAGAGCCGTTGGCCAGCACAATTCCCGCCGACCCAGTGGGGCTAAGTTTGGCAATAAAGTGCTGGAGCCAGGCATAGTTGGCATTGCCGGTTGGCGGCACCCCATATTTCCAGCGCGAATCCGTTTTCTGAATATCGTAATCGCTGATATTGAACGGCGGGTTGGCAATGATATAGTCCACCTTTAAATCAGGAAACTGGTCATTGCGGAGCGTATCACCGAGGGCGATATTGGCATCGATTCCCCGGATAGCGAGGTTCATTTTAGCCAATCGGTGGGTGGTGGGGTTACTTTCCTGCCCATAAATCGAGATTTTACCCCGGCGGTGTTCGTGCATTTCGATGAAGCGTTCACTCTGCACAAACATCCCCCCAGAGCCGCAACAGCCGTCGTATACGCGCTTTTCGGCCTCGGGAGCCAGCATCTCTACCAGCAGCCGCACAATGCTTGGTGGCGTGTAGAACTGCCCACCTTTTTTACCTTCGGCATCGGCAAACTGACCCAGAAAATACTCGAATACAAACCCCAGTACATCTTTGCCTTTACCGCTGCCCAGCGTAATGGAGCCGATAAGGTCGATCAGTTCGCCAAGTCGTTGTTTGTCAAGTGCCGGGCGGGCATAGTCTTTAGCCAGAACCCCTTTGAGCGATGGGTTGTCTTTCTCGATGGCCTCCATCGCGTCGTCGATGTCTTTGCCGATGGTGGGCAGCTTGGCGCGGCCCTGTAGCCATTTCCACCGAGCCTGAGGTGGCACATAGAATACTCGTTCGGCGGTATACTCGTCTTTGTCTTCTGGATCGGCTCCGGTTTCGTGGGCCTCGGCGGTCAGTTTCTGATAGAGTTCATCAAACGCATCCGAAATATATTTCAGGAAAATTAGCCCCAGCACCACATGTTTATACTCCGCAGCGTCCATGTTGTTGCGAAGTTTGTCGGCGGTTTGCCACAGCGTTTTTTCAAGTTGCGTTGTGTCAAACATTTGTAACTGGCGAGGTGTGTTCATTAGCAAACGTTAAGCAACAAATGTATAACGGAAGCCGATGGAGCACAAATGGATTTTAATGAAGCGAGCCAACAGCCTGACAGTTGATTCATGAAAACGGGTTAACTCCAGAGTCATAAGCCACTTAGCACATGCAGAAATTTATTGCTTTTATGCGCAAAGTTGTATCTCTGGCGACGTCGACCAGTCGTATTAGGATTGGCGAACAGAACCAAACTTGGCATGTAGCCGCTGCATAGCCTTTTCTGTGGCCTGTGCCTCCGATGGGGGAGTGGCGGTTTCATTCGCATGAGCAGGGGCTTCGGTTTGGTAAGCTGTCAGCCACTCGCTATGGTACTTGCCGCAGTAAGCTCGCCAGTAGGCCGTAACCCGTTCGCGGGGGTAGCGGTGCAGCATTGCTCGGCAATGATCGACCAGAGCCTGCCGGTTGGTATAGGCGTTGTTTTGAAAGGTAAAATCCTGGGCTTCCTGCCGGGCTGCGTTAGCTTTTGGCACTGGTATAAGCTGCTCGAACGTGCCTGATTTTACGGCATTGTAGTAGCTTTCCAGAAAGCTGATGAGGGGTAAATCCAGATTGGTATCGCCATACAGCACGTAGCCATCCTGATAGAGGTCCGCTATTTTCTCCTCCATAAATCCTACCGCAGCAGGTTGTCGGCGGAAAATCTCCATATGCCACGCCTTGTCGATCAAGTATCGATTGGTTGGGCCCAGTAACCGGCTCAGGGTTGAGATCAATAAATACTGTTTGTCGGCGGCTTCGCGTTTGCCTTCTTTCTTCGAGTAGCCGTAAAGAATCTGTCGATTGGGGTCGTTGGAAATCAAGTGGAATGCCCAGCGGTACGTTGCGTTGTCGCGATCCTGAGGGGCCTGGTTGTATTGCATGGCTTGCGGGTGTTGTGTTAGTGAAAATGGGGATTCTATAAATCTGGAGAAGCTCATTGCTTTTCGGTCTACGCGCCAGTACTTCGGTGTACGAGTAAGTACATTGGAACCAGCACTCTTTGGTACTGCTTTGAGCAGTTTTCTCTCATAACGGAGTAACTGCGCTTTGAGCAAAAAAACAGAAATGAGCCGAGGGCATAATTCGCCCGTTCGGTCAGAACGAGCGTTCTGGCTTAGCGGAATGGGGATAGCACCCAATTTACAGGAGTCGACGGGTTCATGAGGCCCATCGCAGCCTGGCTATCGCAAACATGGAGGGAATCTATGGAGGCTTTTGTCTAAGCAGCATGGCTCTTAATCATCCGCCTTCTGTATGAATACAAGCTGTATTATAAGGGCTGGTTGCGATTATGAAGCAAGTCACGCATGGTTTGGCGGAACATGCAAGTTCCTGCCAATACTTTATTTATCTGGCTCTATATCATGGTATTATCGAATTCAATAACCCGTAGCGACATATGCAATTTTTGATAACTTGTTAACAGAGCAAAGGAAAACGAGGCCATGCGCGACGAGAGTATTTCCCACAAACGTGGGGATGCACCGGCTTACAGCACACCTAAGCCAACTTTACAGGCATATCTCTTGACCAGCTTGAGTAATGTTTAGAAAGCTTATATTTGGAGTGATCGGGGGAGTAACAACAAAAAAGGCAAACTACCTTCGTCTCGCAAGGCGGTGTAGTCTTTGCCTAACTGAATAGCCCGGTTGTAAGACCTGATGCTGCTACAGTAAGTACGCTCCGATTGTACGTACCAACCTACTTCGCCCAGCTTTTGACTTAAAAACCATTTTTTAACTAGCCGGGCGAGGCAACCGTTTCCAGCTATGAAGGGCCGAATCTGAATAAGGCGCAGGTGGATTTGGGCGGCAAAATAAAAGACTTCAGGTTCAGTTAACTTCTGTTTTACTAGTGCTTTGATGTCGGCTACCAGGAGTTGCATCACTTGCTGAATGATTGGGGCGGAGGCTGGGCCATATAGAACCGCTCCCGTCGGTAGTTGGCGAATCGTAACATCGACGTCGCGATAGATTCCCTGACAAGATCTATGCTGAGACAGTAGGGTCGCTGACAGCTTTTTATGAGTAATCAGAATTCTGGTTTCGGTAATCGATTTTTTCTGAACGTATTTTATAAGCGATAACCAAGTCATCGATTACCCGAATGGGCTTCGTTTTCTTAAAGCCCATCTCGTCAAAGCGGTAGTAGTCGTTGAAGGACACGTAACTTCCTTCTATCTGGCTGGACCAAATGGAACTGGCCACCAAAGTCGATTGATAATCCCATGACGATTCGATTCTCCGAAGCCGGTTAAGGTATTGGTTGATGGGAATGCATTGTTGATCCAAATAGTCAGGTAGATTCTTCCAACTTAATAGGTTTAGGGCAACGTGCTGGTTACTCATGGGTGTCGGGATGAGTGATCGGACAGGCGTCCAATAGAACCACTTATAAGCTAACCTCTGACTTAGCCTCGTTTTTAGCCCCGTTGTCGTGTCTCTCGACCGCCACCGTTACCTTCATCTGCCGGGTCGCCCCCAGTTGGGTAGCGAAGTCGAGGGCATCATCGAAGTCCGGGCTGATAGTCAAAATGGCCTCGAAGGGAAAAACATCATTCGACAGGGCTCGCTGATTATTGAGCAGGGCAAAGGTCAAGGGAGCCACCCGTAGTCGCGGGTCGCTGTCGGTATGGGTGGTTCGCACCACAGCGAACCAGTTGTCCGCATTAAAGTTCACATTGCCAAAATAGCCGGGCAGCGTTCGGGGTGAGAGAGGAAATTGGGATGCCATAGTCAGTAAATAAAAATAGTTATGCAACGTTCGACAACAAAGCGGCCACAAGTCAAGACCTCGGCCCACCACTTGTCAGCGATCTAAGCCACCCGGCCCAGTTCAGCTAGTATGCTGGCGACATTCGCATTTCACTCTCTCGCTATTTAGTTCTATTCAGAGCTTTGAATGAATTGAATCAGGATATTTATCACCTCAACGGTACAGTACAGCAAAGAAGTAGCACAAAACAGCAGAAATACTGGAACACGGAAATATACCTTTGTTCCAATCTACAGACTGACATGCGCGTTGTACTTCTTCTATTCTTGTGGTTGTTATTGTGGCCGTTCTCTGCTCTGGCGCAACGAGTTATACAAACAGGCGAAGCTAAAACCTGGCACAACCTGACACTGTCAGTCGATGGTCCCCAATCCAACGAACGCGATGCCGCGCAGAACCCCTTTCTGGACTACCGGCTCGATGTGACGTTCACGCACCAGAGTAGCTTAACCCGTTACGTAGTGCCGGGCTACTTTGCGGCCGATGGGAAAGCGGGTGAAACGTCGGCTACATCGGGCAACAAGTGGCGCGTCCACTTTGCGGCCGACAAAGTAGGGGAGTGGTCCTACACTGTCTCGTTCAGGAAGGGTAAAAACTGCGCAGTAACGGGAGGAGGCATATCGGCTGGGTACGTTGACGGTACGTCAGGTACGTTGCACATAGGAAAAACCGATAAGAAATTGCCCGATAACCGCGCACGGGGGCGGCTGAACTACGTGGGCGAACGCTATCTGAGATGGGCCGAAACGGGCGACTATTTCATTAAGGTCGGGACGGATGCCCCTGAGAATATACTTCACTACGTCGATTTTGATGGTACGCCCGACGGCTACGGCAAGGTGGGTAAAGATCAGTACAAGCAGTTTCTGAAAACCTGGGCACCCCATGCCCGCGACTATAACCACGACGCTGACGCATATACCTGGCAGAACGGCAAAGGCAAAAACCTGTTGGGCGCGATCAACTACCTCGCCAGCAAGGGGATGAATGCGTTCTCGTTTTTGACCTTTTCAGTCGATGGTGACGACGGCTGCGTATCGCCTTATATCGCGAAGGAGTCGGATGCTGCTTTCGTAGCGGCTTCCAGGCAGGGCCAAGGCTGGGCCGATGGGGTCGATCACCTCCGGTTCGATTGCTCGAAGCTGGATCAGTGGGAAAAGCTTTTCGCTTATGCCGACAAAAAAGGCCAATTCCTACATTTTAAAACCTTTGAAAATGAAGGCAATACGCTCATGGGGCGTGATTCGCTGACGATTGAGCGGAAACTTTACTACCGGGAACTGATAGCCCGGTTTGGCCATCACTTGGCTCTGAACTGGAACCTGTCAGAAGAATCGACGATGAGTAACGGACTTGTAAAAGCCACCGCTGATTACGTGCGTAGTATCGATCCGTATCATCACCATTTGGTAATACATACGTTTCCCAAAGGCGATAATCCGAGTAAAAAGGACTGGTACGAATACCACTATCCCCAGTATGTAGGGCCACAAAATGCCCTGACCGGCCCTTCGCTTCAACTGCACAAGAAAGACATTCACCGGGAAGTAAAACGTTGGATCGACACATCGGCGGTAGCCGGAAAGGTTTGGGCAGTGGCTAACGACGAGCAGGGAACCGCTGCTGATGGAGTGGCCGCCGATGCCGATTATGCGGGTGACAAAGGAAAAATCCCCGACAATGCCGTTGAGGTTCGGTACAAGGTGTTGTGGGCAACTCTCATGGCAGGTGGCTGGGGCGTCGAGTATTATTTTGGGTACCAAACGGGCGAAACAGACCTGACACTACAGGATTTCCGCAGCCGCGACCATAAATGGGACGAAGCCCGCTACGCTCGCGATTTTTTCGTGAGCTACCTTCCGTTTTGGCAAATGCAGTCTATGGATGAGCTGACGCCCGACCCAGACGATTATGTGCTGGGTAAACGCGACCAGCTATATGCCATTTACCTGCCTAAAGGGGGCACACTGAACGTACCCGCGCTGGCTGGAAAATGGCAGATTCAGTGGTACAACCCGCGTTCGGGTGGTGCCCTCAGCAAAGCCAGCCCGTTCACCGATACCGCCCAGGCTCCCGACGCCAATGATTGGGTGGCGCTCATCAAACATCGGTGAAGGAACGTACCTGACTGGCCATAACCCAACCATTTCGGCTAACCAAAAGAACGGTACAGCAAGCCGGAGGTGGACATTTACGCCAAATTTGAACCAGTATCAGAATGGATTACGGATGCCTACTCGTCGAAGTAGGCATCAACGATATCCGGGCCACCGGTCCCACTTTCACCGAGCAAGACATCAAACTTTAGTAAGCAAATGCGAACCCGACAAACCCTTTTTGGCGTGCTGACGCTGCTGGTCTTCGCGACCATTGGCTGGTCGTTTCGGCCAGTAACACAAGCAACTTCTACCCAGCCACCGACCTCTATGAACATCCTGTTTATTCCGGTCGATGATTTGAACCACTGGGTGCATCATCTGGGTCAGAACAAACAGGTAAAAACGCCCAATTTCGACCGGTTGGCAGCCATGGGCGTCACGTTCACGCACGCTTACTGTGCGGCCCCGGTCTGCTGCCCGTCGCGGGCGGCTGTCATGTCAGGGATGCGGCCGGGCTCAACGGGCGTGTATGACAACGGCAACGACTGGCGAAAAGCCATTCCCGATTCGGTTACGCTACCGACTTTTTTTCGGAAACAGGGCTACCGCGTTGTAGGCGGAGGAAAGATCTATCATGGTGGGTTTGACCGCGACAGCGAGTTTGACGAATACTTCCGCAGTAAAACAAACAACGTGAACCGGAATGTGGTGGCAAAAGGACAGTTTGGTGGTATCAAATGGGCTCAACTGGATGCTGGCGACGACGTGCTGGCCGACTACCATGTGGTGAACTGGGCGGTCGATGAACTCCAGAAGAAACAGAACAAACCGCTCTTTGTGGGTTGTGGCATTTTCCGGCCGCACATGCCCTGGAACGTCCCCAAGAAATACTTCGACCAGTACCCGCTCGAATCGATCGAACTGCCTCCCTACAAAGAAGATGACCTGAACGACCTGCCGACCGAAGGGGTGAAGATGGCGACAGCAATGGGCGACCACGAAGCCATGCGACAAAACGGGGGCGAAAAAGCCTGGAAAGAGGCTATTCAAGCCTATATGGCCTGTATTTCGTATGCCGACGCACAACTTGGTCGTTTGCTCGACGGACTCGAAAAAAGCCCCAACTATGCCAATACAGCTATTGTACTGTGGGGTGATCATGGCTGGCACCTCGGCGAGAAACATCACTGGCGCAAGTTTGCCCTTTGGGAAGAAGCGACCCGAGCACCCATGATCTGGGTAGTACCTGGCTTGACAAAAGGCGGTGGGGTGTGCGAACGTCCGGTCGATTTTATGTCGATTTACCCAACGCTGGCCGACGTGGCGGGTTTAAAAGCGCCTGCTCATTGCGAAGGCAAAAGCCTGCGTCCACTGCTGGCAAACCCGAAAGCGACCTGGAGTCAGCCCGCCATCACCACGTTTGGGCAGAACAACCACGCCGTTCGCACCGATAAGTGGCGCTACATTCACTACGCCAAAGGGGGCGAAGAACTATATGACGAACTGAAAGATCCCTACGAGTGGACCAACCTGGCCAGTGCGAAAGACACTAAATCAGCCAAAGCCGATCTCACTAAACTTCTGCCCAAAATCAATAAACCCGACATCGGTCGCTCGGAAGGCGGTAGGGAATAGACGATACAAATCTCCAATCGATATGATGACTAAATCGCTCTTGATCCTCTTTACATTGACTGGAATCGCTCTGTCGTCGGGCTGGGCGCAAACTATTCATGTTGATCCGGCACTGGCTGGTAAAAAGACGGCTTATGCTACCCGTAAACTAACCGAAACGCTGACAAGCTTAGGCAGGAAGCCATCTGTTCTTAACGATGCAAACGCTGATATACAGGTACAGAAACAGTCAGATATTGCAGCGGGTGGCTTTGCTATCATAAATCAGGGCGGCAGGATTGCGGTAGGTGCATCGGATGAACAGGGGGCGCTGTACGGTCTGCTCGATCTGGTGCAGCAGCTTCGTTTTGGTGGTGGCTTACCTGGTGTTCGGCCAAAGCAGGAGCAACCCCGGATGAGCTTCCGGGCCATCAAGTTCAACCTGCCCTACATGGCCTATCGCACCGATGCCTCCATTACGCAACACGACTGGACCTGTCGCGACCCGAAATTCTGGGAGGCTTTTCTGGACATGATGGCCGAAAACCGCTTCAATGTGCTGTCGCTCTGGAGCCTGCACCCGTTCCATTATATGGTGAAGCCCAAATCGTTTCCCGAAGCCACGCAGTTCAACGATTTCGAGCTGGGCGAGTGGCAGAATTTCTGGAAGAGCCTGTTTCGGATGGCGCATGAACGAGGGATTGAAACGTACCTGATCAACTGGAATACCTTTGTGTCGCCCTCGTTTGCCCGGGCGCACAATGTGGGGCGTTATAACGAACGGGTATCCCATTTTGGCAACGGCGACACGACCAAAATCACCGAGCAGTACACCCGCGAAATTATTCGGCAGGTTATCGACGAATATGAAGATCTTGACGGGCTGGGTATCACCCTGGGTGAGCGAATGGGTGGGCAGTCGCCGGATGAGCGCCGGGCCTGGCTCGACCGAACGGTATTTGCCGGGATGCGCGACGCCAAACGAAAGATCAAATTTGTGTACCGCGCTCCGCTTTCCGCCGATGACAAATCGGGTGGAACTACCAGCTATGAAAACGACCAACGTACCCGGAAACAGGCCGAAGGACTTGACGTGACTGGGCCGGCCTACGTCGAGTTCAAATACAACTGGTCGCACGGGCATTCGTCGCCTAACCTGTTTATGGTACACGGCGGTAAACTCTCCGATGCCTACTGGAATCCACGGTCCGACAAACTGAAAGCCATCTGGACGGTTCGCAACGAAGATTTTTTTGTGCTGCGCTGGGGCCAACCCGATTTTATCCGGCAGTTTATCCAGAATAACGGTCAGGAGTATGTGGGTGGCTGTTTCATTGGGTCCGAGGTGTTTATTCCGGCTAAAGACTATATCAGTCAGGACGGCCCCCACCGCAACTGGCAGTGGCACTTCCAGCGCAACTGGCTCTTTTACGCCGTATGGGGCCGACTCCTGTACAATCCGGCTACGCCCGACGCCGTTTTTCAGCAATTGCTGGCCGAACGATTTGGTAAACAGACGGGTGCACCACTGTTGACGGCCTGGAAAAACGCCAGTCAGGTGCCGCTGCTGTTTGCCTCGTACCACCGGGGTAACAACGACCTGTCGCTGTACACCGAGGGTTTTTGCCAATATCAGGAGTTCAAAGAGTACAAGCTGTTCGATGTCAATAACATCATCAACCATCCCGTGCTGGATACGCTCCGAATGATCAATATCAGTCAGTATCTGGCGGCCGGCGAAAGGACCGTGCCCGGTGTTCTGAGCCCGGTGCAACTCGCCGACAGCCTGGACCGGATTGCCTCCCGAACGACACAGCTGGTGAAGGGCATCCGGGCCACCAAACCCGCGTCCCCACTGGCTGTTGAGCTGGCTGATCTGGAAGCCTGGGGCTGGTACGCCCGGTATTTTGCCGACAAGCTACGCGGGGGCCTCGCCCTGGCCCGGTTCCGGCGCGATCATCAGCCTGCTCAGCAGCAGCAGGCAATAACGTACCTGGAAAAAGCGGTTACCCACTGGACGAACTACACCCGGTCCGTGGGGCAGTACAATCAACCTTCGTTCCTGTTTCACACGGCAAAGCCCTTTTCCTGGACCGAGCTTCTTCCACAAGTCGAGGCCGACGTTCAGATCGCCAGATCAGAAAAATAAGGTTGGCGAGGGGAAGGATTAAAGGTGTTATACTAAGCGCTTGTTTTCAGCATCACGTTTGTCAAATAGCCCATGTCTGGCAGCGAATCTTCAGTATTGGGACGGTAATCAGGCCTATTTTGGGGTGATAATCGTATAGGACAAAACATCTGAACTTTTAGACAAATCTCACCGAGGGGGTACGAATACTTTTGACCAAACAAAAAGGACTTTGTACCCTATGAAAAATCTGTACACAGGCATAGTCGGTTTGCTCCTGCTGGTTTGCTGCTGCACTACAGCAGCTCTGGCTCAGACGCCGATTACAGTCAAAGGCAAGGTGGTCGATGCCGAAGATGGCAAAGGACTGCCGGGAGTGAGCATCCTGATCAAAGGGAGCAACAAGGGTACCGTTACCGATGCCAATGGGCAGTACACCCTGAACAATGTGCCAACTGAGGGTACGCTTACATTCAGCTTTATCAGCTACGAAAAGCAGGATGTACCCGTAAATGGACGCAGCCTGATCGACCTCAAACTTCAGGCGGCCAATAATGTCCTAAACGAAGTGGTGGTATCGGGTTATGGGATTGAGACGTTGCGCAGGGACGTGTCGGGAGCGGTGTCGACCATCGATAAGTCGACGTTTAAGAATACGGCTTCCGTGTCGGTGTCCGAACTGTTACAGGGCAGGGCTGCCGGGGTCAACGTAATCTCGAACGACGGGTCACCTGGGGCCGGTATCAGCATCAACATCCGGGGGCTATCGTCGATTTCGGCGGGTGGTTCTCCGTTGGTGGTCATCGATAACATTCCGTATCTGCCCAATACCAATGATGCGACCAATCCGCTTTCGACGCTGAATCCAAACGACATCGAATCAATTGATATTCTGAAAGATGCATCGGCGACAGCACTGTATGGGGTGGGGGCTACCAACGGCGTAATTGTTATCAAAACCAAGCAGGGGCAGAAGGGTAAACCCAAAATAAGCCTCAGCTTAAAAACGGGTATTGGCGAATTTGCCAACAAACTGGCTACGCTGTCGCCCCAGCAGTATGCGCTGTACCGGGCCGCCCGCGCCCGCGCCGAAGGCATTACGAGCAACATCAAATTCCCCGGTCGGCCGGGGGTTTGGGAAATGCTGGCTAATCCGACCGGTTTTGCTGCCGATGTAGACCCACGCACCAGCCTGATCAATGATTATGGAGTCTCAAACTTCACAGGCACCGACTGGCTTGACGTAGTCACGCAGAACTCGGCCAAACAATTGTATAACCTTGATTTTTCAGGGGCAACCGACGGCGGAACCTCGTATTTTGCATCGCTGGGCTACGCCGACGAAAAGGGGGTGATTATCAATTCGGGCTTTAAACGGTTGTCGGGGCGGCTGAACCTGCAACAAAAAATCAGCAACATGCTGACGGCTGGTTTGAACCTACAGTATACCCGGACCGATTATAACGGGTTGATTGGTGATTTTCGGGCCGATAACGCCATTGCCCAGACTAACTTTCTGAATCCGTTTATTAACCGTGACAACATCCTGGGAGCTTCGGATGGCTTGCTCAATAACGGAGGGAACGGCGTGGCGCTCGAAAGCCCGGAGTTCGCCATCAACAACACATACTCTCAGCGTCGTTCCGACTGGTTTTCGGGTAATTTGAACCTCTCACTCAAGCCGCTTCCCTGGTTGGAATTCGCTTTCACAGGGGGCACGATCATCGAGAATTCGGGACGGGACTATTATGTGCCTAGTTATCTGCGCGCCGGACAAACTGCCAAAGGCATTGCAGACCTCTCCAAACGGGCCGACAATCGGCTGGTGCTTCAACCGCGTATTGCCATCAACAAGGAGTTTACGGGAGGCCATAAACTGAACACAACCCTGGTGTTTGAAGCCCGCAAGGAAACGCAGAACGAGATCTTTACCCGTTATCAGCAGTTTAATACCGAAGTGTTGGGTATTAACAGTATTGCCTCTGCTAAAAGCATTGCTTCGACACCCACCTACGCTGACAAGCGTGACCGCTCGTTTATTGGCCGAGTGCAGTACGACTACAAAAGCCGCTACATCCTGACGGCATCGGCGAGGGTTGATCAGTCTTCGCGATTCATCAACAACCAGACGGGTTTCTTCCCGGCTTTGTCGGGAGCCTGGAATGTAGCCGATGAGAAATTTATGGCATTTGCCAATCGGTACGTGTCCTCGCTGAAAATTCGAGGGGGATTCGGGGTAACGGGCAATAACCAAATTCCGCTAAATGCGGGTCTGCAACTGGCCAACATTTCGAGCGTATCATACCCGTTCAACAACGCCCTGAACACAACCGTGAACCCCAGCAGCCGGTTTGCCAACTCCGATATTACGTGGGAAACCACCAAAGGAGCCAATATCGGCGTGGATTTTGGTTTTTTAAACGACCGTATTGCTATCAGCACTAACCTGTACCGCAACGTAACCACCGGGCTCCTGCTCGACATACAATTGCCCGGCTTCTCCGGCTATACCAGCTCCATCCAGAATATCGGTTCACTTGAAAATAAAGGGTTCGAGTTCGAACTAACCTCGCGCAACACTATTAATGGGCCGTTGAAATGGACGACTAACTTCAATATCTCGTTCAACCGTAATAAGATTCTGGATCTGGGTGGTCAGCCCGAACTTGGGTTTCGCGTGATCGGGTCTGGTGGTCAGCCCAACGATGTGTTGCTGCGCGTGGGTAAAACCATTGGAACGTACTATGGGGTGATTCAAAACGGACTCATTAACACCGATTTCGAGCGCTATAATGCCGCTCCCAAAACGCAGGATCACAATACCGGCGAGTTTGACTTCTTCGACTCTGATGGGAATGGGGTAATCGAACGAACCGAATACGTACCCATCGCCTACACATTGCCCAAACACACGGGGGGTATTGGCAATACGCTATCCTTCAAAGGATTTGACCTGTATGCGTTCTTCCGTTGGTCGTACGGCAACGATATCATCAACAATAATGTGAACCGGGCCATGTACCTGCGGGGCGATAACAACGTGCAGCAAGATTTCGTGGATGACATCTGGAATCGCCAAAACGAAAACCGCAATTACCAGGCTTACACCGCCATTTACACGACCCGGATCAACTCGCTGTTTCCACGTAGTGAACTAGTTGAAGATGGATCGTACCTGCGGCTCGAAACGCTCAAAGTGGCCTACGGGCTGCCAACTGGTTTGTTAAGTCGCTTTAAGGTGAATGCTGCCAAGCTGTCGTTCACGGGGCAGAACCTGTTTCTGCTGACTCGTTACTCGTGGTATGATCCCGAAGTAAATGCATCGACGGGAAATAACCGGCAGCTTTTCCCCGGTGTCGATCAGGGTTCGTATCCGCGTTCGCGCTTTTATCTGCTTGGCTTAGACCTAACATTCTGACCAACTCTTTCCATCGAATATGAGAAAAATAGTTATTCTGGCAGTTGGGCTGATGGTCCTGCTGGCCTCTCACGGATGCTCTGATTTCCTGACTCCGGAAATCAAAACCGATATTCCGCTGACTACTTTCGGCAATACGCCGACCGAGGCTAATTTCTTGCTGAATCAGGCGTACTCGGAACTGCGCAACGACAACATTACTGGGTCAATTTTCTGGACCTCATTTACGACCGATTACTCAGTTCCTCCGGCTGGTACAACGCTGTCGCGGAGCAACATTGCCCGCCTGTCCTATGACGCCACCGACAATGACATCTATACCATCTGGACGGCACATTACACGGCCATTTCCCGGCCTAATATTATTCTGCAAAAAGCCGATGCGGGTTTAGCTAAAGCGGACTCTCCCGCAGCCGATCAGACTGCTTGGAAAACCATCTCGGCCGAAGCACGCTTTATCCGAGCCTTTCTGTATTTCAACCTGGTTCGTCTGTACCGGAACGTACCCATCATTGATAAGCCGCTGACTACATTCGATGAAATTGCTGCTGTTGCCAACGGGACTACCATGAAGGAGCAGGAAAGTAAGGTCTACGACTTTATCATTGCCGACCTGACGCAGGCGATTAGCGGATTGGCCGAATCCAGTGATCGGGGTCGGGTAAACAAATATGCCGCGCTGACATTGCTGGGCAAGGTGTACCTGACACGGGCTACTATCGAAAAATACCGTGATGCTTCCGGCGACGGACGGGCTAACTACGACAATGCACTGAAGACACTCAATCAGGTAATTGCCAGTAACCGATATGCATTGAAGACCTATTACCCCGACAACTTCATCCGCGATAAGCAGTTCACGGGCAACAATGAGTTTATTTTTACGCTGGAATTCAACGAACTGGATAATAACGGCACTCGTGTAGGGCAGAATTCTGGTTACCTGAACAATTCGACCACGAATGTTGAATACGGCACGTTACCGGGGGCCAACGGGGGCTCCCAAGCGACAGACTTCGGTTTTTCTGTCTTCGATGTAAATTCACCCGGCGACATTGTCCGGCGTTTCTGGACGTTTGAAGAAGGCGAATTTCAGCGGTACGACGTCAATGGCAATAAAGTTATCCAGGTAACTGCCGCCGACTGCCCAAATGGCGAAAACTGCGAGGTGCTACTCCGTACCTCGGAGCCGTATCAGTTCACCCGGCCGTACTGGTATGAAGTAATTGCCGACGCCAACGCCTTCCGATCGACTCCTGGTACGCCCGATGTGCTCGCGCTGCCGAACGGAAAAACGGCTTTCTCAATCATCTGGGGCAATGGCGCGGTCAATAACAATCCGGGCGTTCGGCTGGTAAAGTACCGGCGTAACCCCCTCACTCAGGCCAACTATACCCAGAATACCTGGGATGCCGACCTGCCCATTTTCCGCTATGCCGAAGTGCTCTTAATGTATGCCGAAGCGGGTAATGAACTGGGCGGACCTGCCGTCGTAGCGGTAGGTGGGACAATCACACCTCTTGCTGCTGTTAATCTGATTCGTGACCGGGCCCGCAACTTTGTATATTACCCTAGCCTGACGACAACGAGCCGGATCATCGAAACAGGGCCTTATAAAACGACTTACGGGGAGGTATTTTCCCGCGTGGCTAAAGTGGGGACTAATCCGGCTAAAACCGACAACGCAGCCGATACGCTGGCCAAATATTATAACCAGATCAGCGCGTTCCGAGGCCTGCGCGAGACGCCCGCATCGCCTACCATTCGGAATTTCAAGGAGTTTGCTGCCACGCGCAACTTCGTACCCGACTTTCCGGCTTCGTTGTCGCAAGAGCAGTTCCGCAATGAGCTCCTCGACGAACGCTGGCGCGAACTGGCAGGCGAGCAAAACGTACGCTGGTATGACCTGACGCGCTACGGGATTCTGGTTAAGCGCATTCAGGAATACCAGAACCTAACGAATCCACTCACGAAAAGAACGCTGGCATCAACGCCATTCGGCCAGTCGGTATTACAGATTCCCGACAAAAAATACGAGTACTTACCTGTACCAAACTCAGAGATAACCCGGAACGCTAATCTGAAACAGAACACCGGATTTTAAGCCATCAAGAAAAGACTATGAAAACTATTCGCATTGTCGCGGCTGTCGCTGGTCTGGCGGTTGGAATGTCGGGCTGCATGAACGACGAACTACCCACACCTGATGTGAGTTTTAAGACCGATAAAACAACAGTGAACAAGGGTGAAGAGGTGACGTTTTCGTTCGGAGCGGGAGCCGATGCTCTTTCTGTTTACACCGGCGACCCTGGTAAGGACTTCTCTAAAAGCCGCCTGAATTTAATCGAACTGCAAAGACTAAGTGAAGACCAGCTCCGTACCCAGCTTTTTGCTGAGCGGTTGCCGGGTCTAAAGGAATATCTAGTTCGTTTTCCACGATTAGAGTCAATTCCAGGCGATTATGCTTTTTCCGGGAAGCAAATTCAGCTGTATAATGGTACGCTGGTACCCTGGGATTATGCCAAAGCAACCGATTCGCGGTATGTCCGGCTGACCACTGAGGGCACTGACCCCCAGACGCTTACCTTCAAGCCTGGCAATTCTGTTATTCCGGTTATGCTGGACTACGATGCCAATAAACTACGTACGTTGGGTGCCCTGAATAATGTTGTAAACAGCAACCTGACTGTGTACTGTGCATTTCCTGATGGTTTTACCCCGGAGTCGACGGTTGGACAAAGCATCAGGCTCGGCGTACAATTGGTGATTGATGGCACGCCAACAACGATTACTTATTACAACCAAACGGTGCGTGAATTGCTGACACCGCTAAATCTGGCTATCGACGCCATGATCCGAACCTGGCGAACTGCCAATCCGACTAAAGACGTCAAAAAAGGAATCGAGGAAGTACGGATCATTTTCAACGCCGACAACCCAGCCGTAACCGACGACGATGGTGCATTGCTCAACTACACGGGTAATGTGTATGTTCAGGAAATTCGGGTTGGCTCTGCCGACAACATGATCAAGGCGTTCGATGCGGGTGTGACGGTCCCGTATGTTTACCCTGGCCAAACGGTTAATTACAAGTACGTTTATTCCACGCCTGGAACGTACAAAGCAACAATGGTAGCCACGTACGTTGGCCGTAAAAAGTATTCCGGTGATGGCTACCAGACCGGCCGCGCCGACGAAATCTCCGTCGACGAGTACGATGTGAAACGGGTTTTCAAAACTATTGATGTGAAAGTGAATTAGGTTTGCGGTTCACCCAAAAGACTTCGTTCTACCCTGGCTGGACGGAGTCTTTTGCATTAATTTTATTATCAGCTAATGGATAGATTTAACAACTTCGAGGTATTATTTTATCTGATAATCTGGTTATTAGGTTGGCCAGCAACGGCGCAGGTGGTTGTGTACCCGGCGCCTGATTTCGGCTCGGCTGATACCTTTATTCAGCAATCAGCGGTATTTCGGGTGCAGGTAAAGCAGGCGGGTAAAACACAAGAAAGTATTGTGTACAGCAGCCGGACTAATTTCGAGAACCCATCGCAACAGAGCGATTTTAATCACTGGACTACCTTTGAAAGTACTGGTAAGGTAGAGGTACTTATTACCCGGCTGGATGGCGATATGCCCTCGGCCAGCATCTACCCGGCCCGGCACAAGATCGCGCCCACTGTCCAGAAAAATCAGCTTCGGTTTACACTCGATAAACCTGCCAAACTCCTCGTTGACATTGCCGGAATGGAAGAACATCCGCTGTTCATTTTCGCTGATGGTCTGGAAAAAGATAAGCCCAGTCGTAGCGACAAAAATGTGATCTGGTTTGAAGCCGGAAAGCTGCACAATGTTGGCTTACAGTTCAAAATCCCGGCGGGCAAAACGGTCTATATCGAAGGTGGGGCCGTGGTGTGGGGTACGTTCTGGTGCGAAGACGGCAGTCAGAAAACGACCATTCGAGGTAAGGGCATCCTGACTACTCGCAGCGACGAACGCAAACCCGGCCCAACCAACATACCATTCAGCACCATCTATTCTGCTAAAACTGACATCGCCGTATTGGGCATCACCATTACAGATCCGGTGCATTTTTGCATCATTGGCCGGGGGTTGGTCGAAACCCGGAACGTGAAGTTGTTTGCCTGGTATCACCAGACAGACGGCTGGGGTGGGGGTGATAACTCCTGGGTAGACGACAGCTTCATGAAGGTATTCGACGATAACGTGAAACTGTACGGCACCAATCAGAAAGCCACGAACCTCGTTATTTATCAGCAGCACAACGGTGCCCCTTTTCAGCTGAGCTGGGGTGGGCAGAGTGGGCAGCACTGCCTCGCCGACAATATCGACATCGTGAAATGCTGGGTAAAAAAGAATGGCGGACCGGGCAACTCAGGGATATTGAACCTACGCAAAGGCAGCGACCGTCCTATTGGCCACATCACCATCCGCAACCTGCGGGCCGATCAGGGGATTTACCAGCTCATCGGTTTCGGCAACGATAAAGGTAGTGCCGTAAAAAATATCACAATGGAAAACATCTCTGTACACGGGAAACAAAGCCAGCCCAGCTACTTGACGAACAGTGGCGGCAGCAGTACAGAAGACATTCATCTGAAAAACGTGACGCTAAACGGGGCATGTTTCTCGCCAGCCGATGTGACGCTCGATGGTGTTGCTGCCCAAAACCTGACAATCCACTGTTCGCAATAGCATTGCTACTCGGGGCCGTACTTCTTTAGCCTAGCAATAGTTGTCTGATGCCTAATATAGTTTTCAATTACGCTTCGAAGCCATTTTTCGGAAATCATCAAACGAAAGTGGATTGGCTGAATACAACCCGTTTGGTTGCTTTTGTAATGATTTCTGGCAGAAAATGGGATTAACAAACCACATGGGCGAATCAGGAGTCATGTTTTCGGGGCACGATTGCTGAAAAAGCGGGTACGTTGCAATCGTCACGCCGTTTTGTTTGAAAGCCGCGTCAAATTGGTTTAGGTAATGCGGAATGTACCAGGATCGCGACGAAAACATGGCTTCCCATTCGGCAGGGCTGACCCCGTTTCGGTTCGCAATACCACACCATTCATAGACTTTCATGGCGGGGTCACGCTTGTATTGTTTGGCAAATGCCATCCCTGTCGGAGTGCAGCCCAATGAATCAGTGCGGTGGGCCAAAAAAAGCCGGTGCAACGAAAACTCGGTGACTATAATTGGTTTCTGCGGCATAATGGCGCGGGTAAATGCAAACGCTTCCTCCACCTGTTTGAAATTCAGAATATGCAGGTGAAGGTCCATGCCTGCAATACGTGGGTCGTTTTGTGCCATCCGAATCATTGCCGCGTTAGCGGGTATTTGTTGCTGCTTTTTCTCGAACAGGGCAGGCAGCGATCCCAGAAAAATTTGGGGATAAGGCTGTCCGCTCCGGGCTTTAAAATACGGCTCCACTACCTGTTCCAGTTGCCGTTGCATGAACCGGACCAGCGGAATGACTCCGGTTGCGTCAGGATTCATGTCTTCGGACAAGGTTTCCAGATTTGGCTCGTTACCCAGCGTAAACACATCCACGTAAGGACCAACCTGCTCCAGCAATTGCCGCTCTACGGCAAAAAGCCGGGTTTCTTCGGGTGAACCGGGGAGAGGAATTCGCTGTTTGCGCATGGCAAAATCCCAGCGAAAACCAAACACGAGTTTATAGCCCTGCCGACTTGCTTCGATCAGTTTATTGTTGGCCGGGTCGTTCTGAACCGAGAGTTTTCCCTCTGCATAATCCAGAATGCGGGGAGTAGCCCTCACCCAGGCCGTTCCCGATTGTTTCAGATAAGCTATGTCTAAAATTTCGGCGTTGTGGTTGAAGTTAGCGCCCAGAATCTGAGCCAGAAGCGTATGGCTCAGGGTGGTGAGCAGCAAGGCCAATACGTACGAAAAAGGTTTCATTCCTGTGGTTTTAGTGTGAAATCGTTTGAAATAGTCAACGGAACAATGCCGAGCCTGCGCCGGAAGGGAGCGGTACGGTCGTTACCGAAAATTGTCGAATACCATTGCCCGTTTTTACCTCTAAACACCGTGCTGTGCCCGCCATGGGGAATCCCTACCTTGCGGTTGCTGTAGGGGCCATAAATGTTGTCCGATACGGCATACATTAAGTCATAAGTGCCTTCTGTACGGAGTGGTCCATTCCATTCGGCTCCAGTCATAATGTATTTGCCGTTAGCTTTGATCAGGCAGTTGCCTTCATAGCCAACGTGTTCGTTGTTTACCGTCTTAAGTTTGCGGGGCGGTTCGGCAAAACCGCTCATGGTTTCGTTCATTCGGGCAATGTTGCCATCGCCCCAAATCAGATACACCGATTTGTCGGCATCCTCAAACAAAAACCCGTCGATGCCATCGGCAATTGGCGCGGTGGCAATTTCCTGATAGGGTCCCTCAGGTTTGCCCGTTGTGCTTCTAAGAATGCTCGTTTTCCCCATGTTCATGCACATCGTAATCCAGTAATTACCTTTCACATACGCCACTTCGGGCGCCCAGAGCATTTTTCGGTCGCCCCGTTTATGTTCGGTATTTTTCATCCAGGCCGATCCATCTTTGGCAAACGTCCAGACGAACCCCATTGGCTCCCAGCGGGTCAGGTCAGATGACCGCCACATCTCGATACCCCCTTCGGGATACACCCAGCCAAAATCTTTGGTGCCAACGGCATAATAGTTTCCATCACCCCCCATCGTTACCGACGGGTCCCGCATGCGCTCGTTGCCCAGCAGTGGCTTTGAACGCCCGACTACCCCTTTTTCGAGGACGACATTGGCGGAGGGCAGCAAAAGGCCCAGCTCATTGGTGACCAATTCAAGCAAGGCTGGTTTATGCTGAATGGCCGCGCCGGGGTCGTTGCCTGAAAATGTGGCATATAATTGGCCGTTCGCTTCAAAAACGGCCGTCTGACTACCGTGCGGAATAACCAGGTTGCGATCGCTCCAGGGGCCGTCGATTCGATCGGCAGTAGCATAAT
The DNA here is from genome assembly GCF_028867935.1 of Flavobacterium sp. SUN052. Classification (GTDB taxonomy): domain Bacteria; phylum Bacteroidota; class Bacteroidia; order Flavobacteriales; family Flavobacteriaceae; genus Flavobacterium. The sequence goes on along the minus strand of NZ_JAPQNS010000008.1, from coordinate 123,537 downwards.
ACACGTCGTCAGTGGGCAGGCCCATTCGCCCGGTCACTTCGCCCGCAAACAGATAATATTTGGTGCCAATTTTTGTCAGAAAAGACCCATGTTTACCCACCCGGTCCGTTACGGGTGGATCGCGTTTAAAGGTAAAGGGGAAATTGAACTCGTCGTTTTTGTCTTTTTTGGTGGGCGCAGGAGTGATTTTTTTGGGCTCCTGCCGGAGGGTTTTCAGATCGGGCGAAAGCGGGGCCAGCCAGCCATCGCCATAGTAGAGATAAACACTTCCGTCTGTATCCGCAAACAAACCGGGGTCGCTACCTTCAGCTGTCAGCGTGCTTAGCTGGCTGAATGTTCCATCAATTTTAGGCGACGAAAGCAGTTCAATACCGCCCGCCGGTTTAGCATACACGATGTAAAACACTCCGTTTATAGCATGAATCTGTGGGGCAACAGCGGGTTTATTCCAGATAATGCCCCGTTTGGTCCAGTGTTTCAGATCGGGCGACGACCAGAGGTGAATCTCGCCTTTAGGGGATGTACCGGTCAGATAGTACGCACCGGCGTAGGGTAGCACGTAAACATCCGTTAGCTCAGCATCAAACAGGGGTTTTATGGGTTGTGCATCGGCCGAAACGTTCGTTACAGCGGCTTCGTCCATCGAGGGGTGGTAGTTACGTTGTTGCCCAAATCCGTTGGTTAGGGCAACAAAATACCCGATCAACCCCAGGGCTGTTTTTAGTAAATTCATCCGCTTAACTAGTAATGGTTTACAAATGGTGTGTTTATCGTTTCCGGGGCTGGGGTTTTGGGAAAACAGTATTCAATTTGGCCCATTCATGCCAGCGATTAGCCAACTCCTGCACTTGGTCGGGGTACTGGGTCGCTACATTGCGCTGTTCGGACCCATCGTTGGCTAAATTATAAAGTTGCCAGGTTGTATCGCGGCTCGTCGACACTAATTTCCAGGGACCCGACCGGGCATAGCGCGCTCCAAAATGCTCGTTGAAAAGCGTCTGGTGACCGCCCCGTTTTCCACTGAATGAAGGCACCAGGCTAATGCCCGTGCTAGGTGTAATGGTGTGGCCCCGGTACGTCTTGGGGTATGTAGCCCCAGTCAGTTCAATCAGGGTGGGCATAACATCCATAACATGGCCCACCTGTTGGCTGAAGCCTCCTTTTTTGGCTTTTATACCTTTTGGCCAGAACGCGACAAGTGGAGTGTGAATACCCCCCTCATGCGACTCCGCTTTTGCCAACCGATAGGGGGTATTTGATACATTAGCCCAGCGTGGCCCAATCGAAACGAAAGAGGTCTGCGCACCCGGCATAACTTCTTTCTTCACATCATACACAATCTGACGACCGTCGCGAGTTTGGCTGGGCCGATCGAATCCGGGGCCGTAAGCCGCGCAGTTTTCGGGGCTGGCTCCGTTGTCTGACAAAAATAGAATCAGCGTATTATCCAGCTCGCCCGTTTCGCGCAAAGCCTTAATGATCCGACCAATACCCTGATCCATCCGGTCGATCATAGCGGCATGAACGGCCATGGCCCGCGCATCCCAGTCTTTATTCGGGTTCGCTTCCCAGGATTGCTCCGGCTCCCACCGCTCCGAAAGACCCGTTTTTTTAGGATCAATCAGACCAAGTTTAACCATTCGGTCGTAGCGAGCTTTCCGAATGGCGTCCCAACCACTTTTGTACGTGTTTTCGTATTTTTTGATGTCTTCGGCGGGTGCCATCAGGGGCCAATGCGGAGCGGTTTCAGCCACGTAGAGAAAAAACGGCTGGGCTGAACGCGCAAACTGCCGGATGTAGGCCACCGAGGTGTCGCTGATGGCATCCGTATGATAATAGTTTTTGGGAACACTGGTTACTGGTTTTTCGCCACTCACCAAGCTAAACGGATCGAAGAAGTCCACTACGCCCCAGATGTTGCCAAAATACCGATCGAACCCCCGACGAGTCGGGTACTGATCGAGGGGCGAAAAATCACCAAAATTCTGCTGATGATTGAGCCAGGCCTGTTGATTGGTGGGCGTTCTCTGCACCACGGTGTTCGAAACGTGCCATTTGCCGGTCATACCCGTCTGATAACCCGCCGATTTCAGCACTTCGGCCAGCGTAACGGTGTTCTCGGTCAGGTGACCCCGGTAACCGGGCAGAGTCTCATCGTCGGTCATTTTGCCAATACCGGCGGGATGATTGTAGAGGCCCGTGAGTAAGGCCGCACGAGTGGGGCAGCAACGCGACGTATTATAAAACTGGGTGTAACGCAGTCCGTTCTGTGCCAGATAATCCAGATTGGGCGTTTTGACCTCCCCGCCATAGCACCCCAGGTCCGAAAAGCCCAGGTCGTCGGCCATAATCAGGATAATATTGGGCCGGTCAACTGCTTTGGGTTCCACCCTCCCGAAGCCACTCAGCAACAAGAAGGTGGCCGAGATGCCCATGATTAGAACCAATAGCGGAATCTGGTTTATTTTCATAGCCGTTTAGTTAAAGTTGATCCGGGTTAGTAACCGGGATTTTGCAAACAAAGCGGATTGGCATCAATTTCAACCTGCGGAATAGGGAACAATTCACGCTCGGGTTTGGCGTTAGCTACGCCCCGGGCCAGCGCCAGTGAAATAAATGTACCCTGCCGGATGAGGTCTTCCCGTCGTTTCCCTTCAGCCACAAACTCCCAGCCGCGTTCGCGGAATATGGCCGTGCGAAAAGCATCTTTTGCTGGCGTGTCGTTCAGGGTTAGGTTGGGGATACCCGCGCGCGTTCTAACGGCGTTGATAAGCGTAAAGGCCTCGGCAGTGGGGCCGTTCAGTTCGTTCAGGGCTTCGGCGCGGGTGAGCAGAATGTCAGCGTAACGGATCACTGGAACGTCGGTTCCGCTGTTATTGCCAACCGTATTGTTATCCCAATATTTAAAGCTGCGGGCATTGTCACCCGTCGAAATATCGACCGTCTGGTTGCTGTTATTGATATAGCTGGTACAAATTAGCTCCAGACGCTTGTCTATGGGGGCAAAACTTTTAGTAAAGGCTGTGCGAAGCCGGTATTGGGTGGCAAAGTTCGACATGGTCGTTTTATAAACGTAGTTCGGAAACTGAGGACTGCTTTTGTAAGCAGCAGGCAACGCACCGGCCTGATACCAGTTACCAAAGGGATCTTCGGGACGACATTGCAACACCAGAATCATTTCGCGGTTGGTGGCTCCTTCGTTTTCTATTCGAAACATGGTTGCGTAATTCGAATTCAACGCGTAATAGTTGAAGTCCATAACCGCTTTAGCCGCGTCTGCGGCTTTCTGCCACTGTTTGGTGTTGAGGTAAAATTTGGCCAGAATCGCGTTGGCAATTCCTTTATTGTAGCGGCCCCACGACTCTTCTTTGCCAGGATCAGGTAAATCGGCCAGCGACTGGCTAATTTCGGTTTCGATAAACGTTTTTATCTCCGCGTCGGATGCTCGCGCTAGTGGCCCCGTCTGGTTGGCGGGGGTTCTCAGTGGCACCGCCCCGAAGAAACTGTACAGCTTTGCGTAGGCATCTGCCCGCAACACTCGCGCTTCGGCCCGGAACAATTTCTTAACGGCATCGGAGGTATTGACCTTATCGATATTTTCAATTACCCCGTTCGCATCGCGGATGGTGCGGTAGTTGGGTTCCCACATATCGCCATTGAACGTGCCAAGGGATGGGTCCCAGGTGAAATTGACAAGGGTGATTAACTGACCGTTTTCGGCCCCACCGGTGTTGAATCCAACGTCGGTGGAGACCTCCGAATCGTTAATGACAAACCGGGAGTTGGTCTGCGTCTGCGCCTGAGCGTAGGACGAAAACAGCAGTGATTTAATGCCCGCTTCGGATGTGAGCACGTTGGCTGGGGAAAATTCCCCTTTAGGAGTTACTTCTAAGGCCTTCTCGCAGGCGGTTAGGGATAGAAGGCAGCTCACTGTAAGAATATATCGAACTGGAAATTTCATGGTAAAGTCAGGTGATTATGAATCGTAAATGGTCGATCAGAATTGCAGATTAACCCCCGCTGTTAGCGTGCGGGTAAGCGGATAGGTGTTATAATCGACCCGGACAATGTTGCTACCCAGCGCATTAGCCGCTGGATCTACACCACTGTAGCGGGTAAAGGTGTAGAGGTTTTGTCCATTCACGAATACAAATGCACCCCCCAAATACCGATTTTGCGGCACCGGAATTTTGTACGACAACCGGATAGACTGTAGGCGCAGGTACGAGGCATCTTCCACCGTTTTTGTGTTGACTTGCCGTTGGCCCTGCACATCATTGGGTAAAAACGAAGGGTATTCGTTTGTGGGGTTAGTTGGCGTCCAGCGGTTCAGGTACGGCTCAGCCAGTTTGTTGCGCCGATAATCGACCGGGTAGTACGAATCAACGAGGCTACTGTTGAGCATACTGGCCCCCTGCGACCCTTCGAAGAAAATTTCGGCCACCAGACCTTTCCATGAGATACTGCTGTTAAAGCCATAAAAGAACTTGGGTAACGACTGCCCAATGATGACCCGGTCGCTGGCATTGATGATTTTGTTGCCATCAATGTCGCGGTATTTCAAATCGCCAGGCCGCACCCCAGTCTGTCCCTGACTCAAATCGTCGCCCGTTTGCCAAACGCCATCGACAATGTATCCGTAGAACGCGCCGATAGATTCGCCTGGTTTGAGAATGCTAATCTGATTGATGTTGCCCGCAGCCGTTCCGATGGACTGGGTTACGTTGCCAAGGGTCAATACTTTATTTTTCAGCGTTGTCAGGTTACCACCTACATCGATCCTCAGCCCGTTCTGGTCGAGCACAATAGCCTTCAGAGCCAGCTCCAGACCCGAATTCTGCATACTCCCCACATTTTCAACGCGGCTACCAAACCCCGTGCTGACAGGCTGGGGAATGTCGTAGAGCAAATTGGAGGTTTTGCGGTTGTAATAATCCAGGCTACCCGTCAACCGGGCATTGAAAAACCCAAAATCAAGACCTGCGTCAACCTGCTCGGCCGATTCCCATTGTAAATCGGGATTGGCGCTCCGGCTGGGTTGGAGTGAAGAGGATCGGTTGCCATTGAATATAGCCTGCCGACCCGCCGAAAACGTCGAAAAGTAAAGGTAATTTCCGGTAGGCTGGTTTCCGGTAGCGCCGTAGCTTGCTCGTAGTTTCAACTCGCTCAACCAGGGCAAATTTTTCAGAAAATCTTCGTCGTGAATCCGCCACGCAAGCGCTGCTGAAGGGAAATAGCCAAACCGCTTGTTGGGGCCAAACCGAGCCGAGCCGTCGGCCCGTAGGGAAGCTGTAAGCAGGTATTTGCCTTTGAAGGAGTAGTTGACCCGGCCCAGATACGACACCAGAATGTTTTCCTGTCGCCCGCTGCCCACACCGTTGAGGGTGTTGTCGCCGGTGCCGAGAGCATCGAAGGTCAGGTCGGGAAGGGCAAATGAACGGGAGTTGGCAATCAGCACGCTCGACGTGTAGCGCTCATAAGTGGTACCGGCGACCGCCGTTATCCGGTGATTTTCGCCGAAGGTTTTGTTGAAATTCATAGTTGCTTCGGTCAGGTAGTATCCGCGCTTGCCATCACGTACGTCGGCAAAACCATTGTACGAAAGCCCGGTGAGCGTTGAGGGGTCTATCCAGAAAAAACGCTGGTTATCGTTCAGGTCTACGCCCACCCGCCCTTTCACCGAGAGCGATGGCACCAGAAAATATTCGGCGTAGAGGTTACCAAAGGTGCGGTACGTATCGCCCATGCCGTACTGGCCATTTATAACTGCCAATGGATTATCCATTGGGGCCATCAGGGGTGAGCGGTAAAAGGTTCCGTCGGCATTGTAGGGTGGGGCAGTAGGATCATAGTTCTGAGCCATGTACAAGGCACTGGCATTGTCGTTAAGGCCGATGCCAGTTGAGTTGTACTTGTCGCGGGTGTAGGACGTGTTTAAGCTCAGGCCAACACTATATTTGGACGCCACACTGTTCTCAACATTCACCCGGGCATTGTAGCGGGTCGTGCCAGATTTCAGAATAATTCCGTCCTGATTGAAATAACCGGCCGAAATAAAATAGCGGGTATTGCCGCCTGCCCCGCTGAATGAGAGGTCATGCGATTGGATAGGTGCATCGCGGAGCAGCAAGCTTTGCCAATCTGTATTGGCATTAGGGGCTGTCACTTTGGGAGTAGTCAGCTTACCCAAATCAATAATTTCGTTGATGACCGTTGTATATTGGTCGCCCGTCATGTATTGCTGGGTGCGGGCCACCTGCTGTACCCCATATGTCCCATTATATTCCACGCGAAGCCGGCCTTCTTTCCCCCGTTTTGTAGTGATCAGTACCACACCATTAGCTCCCCGTGAGCCATAAATAGCCGTTGCAGAAGCATCTTTCAAAATTTCAATGGACTCGATGTCCGACGGGTTGAGGCTGTTCAGGGGGTTCCTGTTGTTGGGATTACTGGTTGTTCCAGCCGGGCTTGATGAGCCAACGGCGGTCCCATCGTTCACTGGTAATCCATCGACTACGTACAGCGGGTCATTATTCCCAGTGATCGATGTGATTCCTCGAATCTGGATGCTCATGGCTGCACCTGGCTCGCCACTTTTCTGGTATATCTGCACCCCTGGGGAGCGGCCAATCAGAGCCTGCTGCAGGTTCGCATTGGCTCCGCGAGTCAACTCATTCGCTTTCAGCGAGGTTACCGACCCTGTCAGGTCGCTTTTCCGTACCGTACCATAGCCAACAACAACAACTTCGTCGAGCGAACGGGGATTTTCGGCAAGGGTGATGTTGATGATATTCCGATTACCAGCTGTTACTTCCTGACTGACATAGCCAATAAAGCTAAAGACAAGAGTGCTGGATTGGCTGGGTACCTCAAGTGCATAGTTGCCGTTGAGGTCTGTTGTTGTACCCTGTCCCGTTCCTTTAACCAGAATATTTACCGAGGGTAAACCCTGATTGTCAGCGGCCGATAGAACGCGACCTTGCACGCGGATGGTTTGCCCGAAAATGGGCGTACTTCCGCCAGCCCAAAGCAGAATGCCGAGCAGAACCATGAGTTTCGCAGTAGCCTGAAGTAAAGATTGTAACATAAAATTGGTTGGTTAATGTCTGTCTCATCATCGCCCACACAGTTGAAGCGTGATTCGGGTAGTATAATTCGTAGGATTTATGGTGCAATTTTAATCAGAAGGGTACGCTTGAATTCAGTACTTTTGACCAATTCTTAGCTACAAACGACCAATTTTCCGTGAAGGGTTGGTTAATGTGTTACTTTGTCCGAAGCCCGAATCTTTTTGTCCGAATTATCTTATATGATTCTTTTCGGAAGCCTTCTCAAGCGATGTTCTCACTGTATACTATTCATTATCAGTGCCTTGTTATTCCTGTGTCAGTCAGTAATGGCCCAGCCCATCTACTTTGACCGGATTACCTCACAACAGGGATTATCGCACAACACTGTCTTTTCAATTGCGCAGGATTATAAAGGCTTTATGTGGTTTGGGACCCGTGATGGCTTGAACCGATACGACAGCGAGCGAATCAAAAAATACTATTTCAACAGCCGTCACCCAACTGTTGAATCTAATCGGATCAACTGCCTGTATGCAGATAAGCATGTACTCTGGGTGGGCACTGCAATGGGTCTGTTTTATTACGATGAAACGACCGACTCATTCCAAAAACAGGGGTTGACGGGCGTTCTAAACAATGGTCAGGACCCGAATGGAAATCCACTTTTTGTATCCGATATAAAGCGAGTGTCATCGGGTGAATTATGGGTTTCGACACGACAAGGCATCTTTGTGCTGGGACCTTATGGAAAATCGGTGCGACGAGTGATGCCTGATCAGGCTGTTCAGGCTATTTGTGAGTTTCGAAAAGGAGCCTTTATTGTCATGCAGGATGGCAACCTGAAGCTCATCAATTCTGAAGGAGAAACGCTTTTACCCTTAACGCTTGCAGAGCTGGAGCCGGAAAAGGGCCTTACGTTTCGGGATTATGTGCTGTTTAAGAACCGGCGAGGCATCATCTGGCTCGGTACTAACGGGAGCCTGTTCCGGTTGAACGAATCGACAATGAATTTCCAGGCAGTAGACTGGTTCAGCCGACTGCCCGGCCCCCGCGTTCGGGTCATTCGCACCATATCCGAAGATCTGGCGGGCAATCTGTGGCTGGGGAGTGAGTCGGGTGTGGTCGTCTATTCGCTGGCTACCCAGACTGCGTATCGCTACGATCAGTCTGCCGTGGGTAGCTCACACGATCTGAGCGATCGCTCGGTTTATTCGAGCTGTGTGGGACACGACGGGACCGTCTGGCTTGGTACGTATTTTGGTGGTGTCAACTACGCCCGTCCAGCCAATGTGTCGTTTCATCATCTCTTCCCGGCTTCCAACGGGCAGGGTTTATCGGGCAAAGCGGTTAGTCAGCTGAATGAAGGGCCGGACAGATGGCTTTGGATAGGCACCGAAGACGGGGGCGTAACGGGGCTGAACCGCACAACAGGCCAGTGGGCGTATCACAACACCCAAAACGGACTGAGCGACAACAATGTACATGCTCTGTTGCCCGACAAAAACGGCGGTCTTTGGGTCGGCACCTTCTTGGGCGGCCTGAACTACATAGCTCCCACGACTCAGGCAAAGCGAGTATTCCGGCATAACCCCGCCGACTCCACCTCACTCTCCAACAATAGTGTTTATGCCCTCTGTCGCGACAAAACTGGCCAACTGTGGGTTGGTACGCAGCGGGGAGTGAACATGTTCGACGAACGACGGGGCGTTTTTCGGCGATTTCGCCCCGAAATCCTCGGACAGACTTTTATTTATGACATTGCCGAAGACGCGCTCGGTACGATCTGGCTGGCTGCCCGCTCGGCAGGCATCTATCGGTACGACCCCCGAACGGGTAAATTACAGCATTTCGACGCGCAGAACACGCCCGTGCTGCACAGCAACCAACTGATTGGGATCTATAAGGATCGCCGACATAATCTCTGGTTTAGTAGCCTCGATGGGGGCGTTTTACGCTGGAGTCATTCTCAACAACGGTTCGTTCCGTCGCCTGTCGATCCGCATCTGGCTCACCAAACCGTTTATGGTGTACTGGAAGACAATAGCGGGACTTACTGGTTTTCGACCAATCAGGGATTAGTGTCGTTTACGCCCCGTCAGGGGCATGTTAGCACGTTTGGGCTGGAAAGTGGTTTGCCGGTCAGTCAGTTCAATTTCAAATCGGCGTTCAAAGACAGCAGGGGAACGCTTTACTTTGGTACGATAGCTGGATTGACCTCGTTTTCGCCATCCATTATCACCAACTTACGTATCGACCCTCCACTCTATTTCACGGCTCTGAAACTATTCAATAAAGAGGTAACGGCGGGGCGGGGCTCTGCCCTGACGAAGTCGCTGGACGGCATTGAAGAACTCCAGTTGGCCTACGACCAGAACGTGATTACGCTTGATTTTGTGGCCATCAATTATTTCGCCCAGGGCAATACCCTCTACACATCGTATCTGGAAGGGTTTGAACCCACCTGGAACCCCAAAACTACGGGCCATTCCATTACCTACACTAACCTGTCGCCGGGGCGCTACACCTTTCATGTTCGAACGTTCAGACCGGATGGGATGCCCTCATCGACCAAGCGGAGCCTTCGCATTGTAGTGAACCCTCCCTTCTGGCGCAGTGGATTCGCCTACGGGTTTTACATGCTGCTACTAGCGGGTGCGCTGTGGGTGTACCGACGGTTCAATCGATTCCTAAACGAGCAGCGGATGGCCGTGCAGGCGGAGCGTATGGAACGGGAAAAAAGTGATGAGCTAAATCGGCAGAAACTGAATTTTTTTACCTTTTTGTCGAACGAGTTTAAAACGCCATTGACGCTCATTATGGCTGAAGTGGACGAGCTAAGCATTGCCGACCGGAAAACGGAGCCACATCTGAATTATCGGGTCATACGGAAAAATGCCAACCGATTAAAGTCGCTGATTGATCAGTTGACTGAGCTTCGAAAAACGCAAAGTGGCCCTCAGAAGCCCGACCTGATAGAACTGGACGTAGTAACGTTCGTAAAAGAAACGGTTGGCGCGTTCGATCCGCTATTAGTGCCACGGGCTATTGGTAAGCGACTGACTTTTTCACAACCGTATCTGCTAGCCTGGTTTGATGCAGGGCGGATTGAGACCATTCTAGGTAATTTGCTGGTGTACCTCACCAATGAATTCGTAAACGGTGACACCTTTCAACTCGACGTAGCAACGCCGGGCGATACAGGGCAGGAACAGCGTCAGTTGGTACTGAACATGGTGCTGCCAAACCGGCCCGACTTAATTGAGCAACTCAAGACAAGCTACCGGGTAGCCACGAACAACGAAGAGATTTTTAGTCAACCTGACTCAGCCAGTCTCGGTATTCTGTTGACGTTTAGTCTGATAAAGTTCCTGAATGGGAGCGTCGTATTTACCAATCAGGTCGGTACACCAGCGCTTTCCATCAGCCTGCCTATTCGTAAAAGCCCAGCGAATCGACAACTTGCTGGTATCAAAAAGCCTGATTCGCTCCCGTACCGCCTTGTCGGGCTGATGGATGAACCTGGTTTAGAACCCGTCGACGCAGCCTCACTGAGTAAAACCGTTGAACAGCCAGAGACAGACGAGTCCGTCTACCTGCCTACGATTCTGATTGCCGACCGCAGTAAGGAACTGGTGCAGTTCCTGAAACGACATTTCGGAAGCCTGTATCGGATCTCAACGGCCCACAGTTTTGCAGAAGCCCTCCAGAAAGCGAAAACCAGCTATCCCGATCTGATCCTGTGTGAAGATGGAATGCACGATCAGCAGGGACAATCGCTCTGCCGGGTGTTGAAACAGACGGAGGTAACTGAGGCCATTCCGGTTGTGCTGCTCATGGATAATACCGACGATGAAACCATTATCGAAGGCCTGAACGGCGGAGCCGACAGCTACATTGGTAAACCCTTCAACCTAAACGAACTGGATCTGCTTTTAGCTAATCATCTGCGTACGCTGGCAAGGATGAAAAGTAAGTTGTCGAAAAACCAGCTAAAACCAACTGCGGGTGGGGCGATCACGAATAAGGAGGAAGTCTTTCTTCTCCGTTTTCAATCGCTGACCCAGGAGCAGTATAGCGATTCCAATCTGAGTGTCGATACGCTGGCAGTACAGATGCAGTGCAGCCGGTCGCTATTACAGTCGCGGATTAAACTGGCTACCGGTTTGAGTGTGAAGGAGTTTTTGAATGATTTCCGCCTGACCATTGCGCATCAGTGTCTCGAACAGGGCTTAAGTGTCGCCGACACGGCCACCCGGGTGGGTTTTAGCGACCCGAACTACTTTGGGCGGGCTTTTCGGAAAAAATACGGCTGCCCCCCAAGTGCTATAAACCATAAACATACCGGAATGCAGGTTGTAGCATTGTAAATGGGACTATACCACTGATTTTTGGAATACAAGAGCAACCAACATTCGGAAAGATCCTTTCTTTTTGTAGTCTCGTTAGTTATTCCCAACGCATGAACCGACTATTCCTTCTCCTGACTTTTTTGAGCGGCACGGCCCTTATTGGCTTTACGGGATTTTTTCCAACCACTCAACCAGCCGCCCAACGCCCCAATATTCTCTTTATCGTGGCCGATGATGCCGGAGCTGACTTTAGTGCCTACGGACGTACCTGGGTGAATACGCCAGCTTTCGACCGCATTGCACAGGAAGGAATTCTGTTCAATAGAGCCTACACGCCCAATGCCAAGTGCGCTCCTTCCCGTTCGTGCATTATGACGGGGCGAAATTCCTGGCAGCTCGACGCAGCGGCCAATCACTGGATTTTCTTCCCGACCAAATTTAAAACCTACATGGAAGCCCTGGGCGAGTCTGGGTACGTTACCGGTTTCACCGGCAAAGGATATGCCCCCGGGAAAGCCCTGACCGACGAGGGGCAGCCCCGCAACCTGCTTGGTCCTGAGTTTGCCAAACACAAGCTAAACCCACCCGCTAAATTCATCGCCAATAACGACTACGCAGCCAACTTTACCGATTTTGTGCAGCAGGCGGGCGATAAACCCTGGTCGTTCTGGGTGGGTTTCAACGAGCCACACCGGGCCTACGAATACGGAGTTGGTACCAGAAAAGCGGGTAAGAAACCAAGCCAAATTGAACGCGTGCCGGGCTACTGGCCTGATTCACTCACCATCCGTACTGACCTGCTCGATTATGCTTACGAGATCGAATACATGGATAGCCACGTAGCCCGCATCCTGAAAACGCTGGAGGCTAATGGCCAACTAAATAATACGTTGATCGTGTTCACCTCGGACCACGGCATGCCCTTTCCACGCGTGAAGGGTAACCAGTACGAAAACGCCAATCATATACCCATGGCTATTCGCTGGCCGGCTGGTATTGCCAAACCGAACCGCAAAGTGGATGATTACGTGAGCTTCATAGACCTGGCACCCACGTTTTTACAGGCAGCTGGGCTCGACCCAAATATCACGGGTATGCAGCCCATTACCGGCACCAGTCTGTTCGATTTGTTTAATGCCAGCACTAGCGGGCAGGTGAACCCAGCGCGGAATTTTGTGCTGGTCGGGCAGGAGCGCCACGACATAGGTCGGCCGCACGATCAGGGTTATCCGATCCGGGGGATTCATAAAGATGGGATGCTATATCTGACTAACTATGAACCCGGTCGGTGGCCCGTTTGCAATCCTGAAACCGGCTATCTCAATACCGACGGTAGCCCCACCAAAACGCTGATACTAAACCTTCGGCGTCGGGGGCAGAACAAAACATACTGGCAGACGAACTTTGGCAAACGTCCGCCTGAAGAATTCTATGATGTTCGGCGCGACCCCGATTGCATGAAAAACCTTGTCAACGACCCAAAATACAAAGCTGTAGCTCAGAAACTCAAGGCCGAGATGGTGGCCAAGCTCAAGGCGCAGGACGACCTGCGGCAGATCGGTTTTGGCCACCTTTATGAGCAATACCCCATGTGCGAACCACAATACCGGGGCTTCTACGAACGCGTGATGGCGGGTGAGAAAATCCGCACCGGCTGGGTCGAACTGTCAGACTACGAGAAAGCCGCCATCGACGACTGACCCTTAATCGGCTTTTCGGGCGGCTAAATCCATTGGAAGTGTGTACCGCTCGGGATGGCGGCCGATGATGCGCAGGTTTTTGTAATGCACCTGAACGGCTTCTTTTTCGGGTGTATTCCCCATGCTGTGCACTTTCAGGGCGATGTGGCCTTTGGCATACTTCCCGTTGATGAGATTGGCAGTCGGAATGCCGTTGATCCACACCTTCATGTTGTCGCCAATGGCTTCGATACGGAAGGTATTCCACTCGTTCATGTGGAAAGCCGTCCGCGCCCGCTCGTCGTCCTTGAGGGTGTAGAGCCAATGCCAGGTTTTACCAAAATCATCGAAGATACCACCCGTCCACCGGCGCGGAGTTGGGTCAATCTTGACCTGATAGCCGTACATTGGAATGGTCGCCGTGTCGGGGGCGTTCTGGAGCCGGAACAGAAAACCCGTATGTAAGTCGCCGTCGAGCTTGCAGTCGCCCTCCAGGATAAAATCGCCGTATTGCTTTTTGGTGGTGATAAACGTGTGTTGGGGCGTATTGGCGAGCTTATTACCATTGATCTGCCCGTCGGCCACCCAGACATGCGCCTGCTTGCCCCTGTGTATAATAGTCCATCCCTTAAAATTCTTGCCGTTGAACATCGACTTCCAACGGGGAGCATCGGTTTGCGCGGTACCAATGAAAGGTGATAGGGCGAAGAGCGCCAGTTGTAGCGTGAAAAAAGAACGGTGCATCGGACGAATAATAAATTTGTGCTACTCGAAAGGTACAACGCGCAGCCGATGCCAGATTCATCAAGGCAACACTATGGACGATTGAGCAAGGAATAAGGTAAATGCGCCAAAATTCAGCCTGATAGCGAGCGTAGTTTTGATGAGTACCGTCAATCACAGCTACGTTTTATGAGATTCCTTGCGCTTGTCCTGCTTGTTTTTTGCCTGTCCCAACGTACCCAGGCTCAGTTTGGTGACGTTAAACCGGCCGGCTACCTCTTTGCCCACATGACTAAAGCCGATTATGGGCACCTCTATTATTCCGTCAGTAAAGACGGTCTAAAATGGGAGATGCTCAACGACGGCAAGCGCGTGCACGATGCCTACCGGGGTCACCCCGACATCAGCCGTGGCCACGACGGACGCTATTACATGATTGGGGTGGAGGAAAAATCCGGCCAGATTCCACTATGGGCATCCACTGACCTCATTCGTTGGACCGAAGCTAAACGGTTACCGATCGATCTTTTCGATGGAAAATCGACGCCCGGTTTTTTCGATAATCCAAGCTGGTACGGGGCTCCCAAAATGTTCTACGACGAGGCTTCGGCCCAGTATATCATTACTTGGCACGCCCACGCTGCCGACATTGCGCGTGAGGACTTCGCCCGGTACTGGTGTAGCATGCGGACTTTCTATGTACTCACCAAAGACTTCACCACGTTCACCAAACCACAACGGTTGCTGCCTTACGAAATGGGTAGCATTGATGTCATCATTCGTAAAGAAAACGGCTTCTATTACGCCATTTTAAAAGATGAGTGCGAAGCTACGGCGCAGTGGCCCACCGGAAAATCGGTGCGGGTGGCGGTGTCGCGTAGCCTGACGGGCCCCTACAGCTACCCCGGACCGTCAGTATCGCCCAGCTACCACGAAGCCCCAACGGTAGTACCCAAACCCGACGGGACGGGCTGGTACATGTACTACGAAATGTACACCGGTCAGCGCTATAGTGCTTCTGAAGCACCTACGCTCGCAGGGCCGTGGTTTAACGTGTCGCAACTGCGCTATGCTGCCCCGCCAAACGCCCGTCATGGTTGCATGTGGCCACTAACCCAGGCTCAGTATGACACGATCGTTAACCAGTTCGGAAAGCCATGAAGAGGCCAGTCGCTGTTTCGATAACTTGGATTATGAGCCTGTTGCTACCCCTGCTGGGTCGGGCACAGGTGACGGTTTACCCCGCTCCGACGGGCGTGAAGGCCTCGGAGCAGTATGCCGTTACGGTGGGGTATAATGGACGGACGCACCCCTCGTTTGTGTACAGCACCGACGCGCAGTTTCCTAAATTCAACCGGCACAAAACTACCTCGTACACCACCTTTTCGTTCGCTGGAAGAGTCATAATAACCGTTACCAAACGCATAGGTACATTCAAGACCTGCCGGATTCTGCCATCGAGTTACGGAATTACCCCCACTATGCGGGGAAATACCGTCAGCTTCACCATCGACAAACCGCGGCATGTGTCGGTCGAATTCGACGACGACCTGACGCACCCGATGCTTGTTTTTGCTGACCCGCCCGAAACGAACGTACCCAGCCCAACTGACCCCAACGTGCTATACTTCGGGCCGGGCGTGTACGATCTGGCAGAGCCGATCAAGCCTAAACCCGGTCAGACGATCTATCTGGCAGGTGGGGCTGTGGTCAACGCGCTGATTCTGGGTGAGAACGTAGCGGACGTCAGTATCCGGGGGCGGGGCATTCTGTCGGGGCGCAAGTTTGGGCACACGCACGGCAAACACATCTGGCTGGGCGGCAATGGCTCCACCAACGCACTGATTGAAGGCATAACGTTGGTCGATTCGCCGGGGTATTACGTCACGACCGGGGGCGATCATACCACCATCCGCAACGTGAAAGGCATTGGCTGGTGGTTCAATACCGACGGGTTTTCGACCGGTACCAACGGGCTGGTAGAAGACTGTTTCCTGAAATGCAACGACGATGCCCTCAAGCTGTACCGCTCGGGCCTGAAGGTATACCGAACTATCATCTGGCAGATGGAAAACGGCGCGCCCTTCCAGATCAGCTGGAACATGAACAGCAACAACGCGGGCTTTGTGGTGCAGGACTGCGACGTGATTCACTGCGAACACCGCTGGGACAACCCCAACGAGGGTGTGTTCGTGGCTATCCACGGTGGGAGTGGGGATATGGCTAATTATCGGTTCGACAACATTCGCGTCGAAAATGCAGATTGGCGTCTGGTGAACATACAGATCCTCTCGAATCGTTTTGCCAAAGCTGACAGGCTTGGCTCTATCCGTAACCTACGCTTCTCCAACATCCGTGTTACAACAAGCAACGGCCAACCACCCGCCCGACTTAATGTAATTCAGGGGTTCGATACCAGTAGCTGCGTTACTGATGTGCTGTTTACCAACCTGACCATCAACGGGAAATCGATTCGCTCAGCTGTTGAGGGCGGGTTTGCCATTAATCCACGAACCACGGCCGATGTGCGGTTTACCAGTACAACTAAAACCACTGACGCTCAGAAAATAGCCAGTACGTCTCACAACAGCCTGAGCTGGACAAATCCAATCACTAGGGGGCTTAATTCGTACGGTCAAAAAGACGTGTTTGTGACAGCAGAACAAGGGCGCTTTTACCTGGTTGCGACTGAACAGACGAATCCCGAATGGCCTAAACGTGGCATCATGCTTTACCAGTCCGACGATCTGGCGCATTGGCGTGAATCGGCCCTGCTGCTTAACCGGCTGGCCTTCCCCGACAGCGCCTGGTACCGCGACGAATGGGTCGCCCCCGAAATTCACCGCATTGGTGGGAAATACTACCTGACGTTTATGTGCCGGAATAATTTGCTGCGGCCTTACAAAAAGCTTGGGTTTGGTATGGCCGTGGCCGATCGGATCGAAGGGCCGTACCAGATTGTTACGCCTGTCAAGCCGCTTTTTTACGGCAACAATGCCACACTGCTACAGGATCTCACGGGAACTGTCCACATCTACTACGATCTGGATGGGCGATTCTATACGGCTGAACTGGACGTAGCTATTGCCCGAATAAAGACGCAACCCTTGGAGATGCTGGGACCATCGACGCTGGGTCGCGATTTTCATTTTCTGGATGCCCCATCGGTCACGGAGCGCGACGGGCGTTATTACCTGCTTTACTCCCAGTTTCGGGGCGGGTATGTGGTGAAGGTGCAATACATGGTGGCCAATGCGCCGACGGGCCCCTGGCGTTTTCTGACCAGTGAGCCACTCTATACGTTTCGGGAGGCCGAAGCCGACGAGGTGTTGAAAATGCCCTATCCGCGCCCCAATGCGTTTGCCCCGCCCACGCAGGTGATTTTTCAACACAGCCTGTTTAAAGGCCCAACGGGTGGGTACTACATGGCCTACCATAGTTCTGACAAATACTCGGAGCCCTATCTGTGCATCGAACCCGTCACCTTCGACGCGCAGGGAAAAATCATCCTGCCCGCGCCTAAACAGAAAACACAATCCATCGCCCCGAAACCATGAAACACGTTGCTTACTTTGGGTACCTGCTGAGCCTGCTCTGGTTTTGCGCTCCCGCACAGGCCAAACTGATCACCTACCCAGCCACCGAGAACATTCGGGCTGGAAACCCGTACATCATGCCCTCGACCGAATACCACGTCGAGCTGATGCAGAACGGTAAAAGGGTGGAGTCGTTTGTGTACCAGATGAAGGCGATGCACTATACCAACAACGCTAAAACGACAGCCTGGGTTAATTTCTCATTTAGCGGTACGATGACTGTGCGCGTGACCCGGCTGAACGGGGCGGTTGATTTTTGTCAGGTGTTGCCCCGCAACCGAGGGGTAGCGGTGCAGAAAGAAGGGACAAGCGTGACGTTTGACCTCTCGAAGCCGGGGCACTATTCGGTTGAGTTTGAGCGGGGCCTAAAAATCACGCACCCACTGCTCATTTTCGCCAACCCGCTCGAAATGAACGTACCCAACCCGAGCGATACCAACGTAATCTATTTCGGGCCTGGGCTGCACCAGATTGGGGAGAAATACCGAGTTCCCAGCGGAAAAACGGTGTATGTGCACGGCGGGGCTTATATCAAAGGACAATTTTACAGCGAAAACAGCGAAGGTATCACCATCCGCGGGCGTGGTATTCTGTCGGGCGAAGACTATGCAGCCCGTACCGCCGATCACATGATTTCGATGCGGAACGCCCGTAGCATTCTGGTCGAGGGATTGATCATCATCCACGCACCCCGGTTTATGATAACCTTCAGCGGGCAGGGGCACCAGATTCGCAATGTGAAAATGATGGGGTGGTGGTTTAGCACCGACGGTACCTCAACAGGCGAAAACGCGCTTATTGAAAACTGTTTTTTCAAGGTCAACGACGACGCGATCAAGCTGTACAGCACCAACACCGTGGCCCGGAACTGCGTGATCTGGCAGATGGAAAACGGAGCCCCGTTTCAGATAGGCTGGAACGGCACCAAAGACTTTTCCAACTGCCAGGCCATCAACATCGATGTGATTCGGGTGGAGCACGAATGGGACAATGAGAACGAATCGGTGATCTGTTCGGTACACGGTGCCAGCGCGCACAAGAGTCGCTTTCTATTCGACAGCATCCGTATCGACAACTCCGACTGGCGGATGATCCATATTGTTACCAAGCCAAATCGATGGGCCGAATGGAACCCCGATAAAGGCTCGCTCTCCGACCTGACCTTTCGCAACATTGAGTATTACGGCAGGCAGCGCATCCCCAGCCTGGTGATGGGTCACGACGAGAAACACCTCATCAGTAACGTTACCTTCGAGAACATTACCATCGACGGCAAGAAAATCACCGCTCCCGGCCGCGATTTCATCATCGACCCCGAAACAACCCGCAATGTGCAATTTCGCTAAAACGAATACCCTGATCCGCTATCAATTGCTGACTATACTCTTGCTGATAGGTCCATTTGGTGTTGCTCAGTCGACTGCGCGTTTCATCAATTCACATGGGTACAATGGATGCGTGGAGTTGCGGAATGGGACAGTTCGGGTTGTGCTGGAACCCAACGCCGGAGGGCGGGTACTTGTTTATGAACGCAATGGCCAGAATGTGCTGTACGTCGACAGCACGCAGAATGGACTTACCCTGCAAACGACCCCCAAACTGACGCAGCCGACGGGTGGTCGTTTCGACATTGGACCGGAGAAAATAAACCCGTCCCATCCGGTGTTGTGGGCTGGCCCCTGGAAAGCAGCAATCCTAAACAACCACGCGGCCTGCCTGATTAGCCTGCCCGATACCGTGACGGGTGTGCAGCTTACCCGGACGTTTTCGCTGGACGCGACGTCGTCGAGACTAAGTTGCACGCAGACCATTCGGAACGTATCGAAATCCACAAAGCGGTACAATCACTGGGGTCGAACCTTTGCGCTTGGTGGAGGTATCAGCCTGACACCCCTCAACCCCAGCAGCCGCTTCCCGAAAGGCTACATCATTTACGGCCCTGGCGATGTGATGGACTTTAAACCGGCTCCCGAACCAACCATTCAGGTACGTACCGGTGCTGACGGGCAGCCGATTCTGGCGATTAACGGTCCACCTACCCGGCCCAAGTTCGTGATGGATGGACAGGCAGGTTGGCTGGCTTATCTGGCAACCAATAATCTGTTGTTTATCAAGAAATACTCCGTGGATGCAGCCAAGCCCTACGGTGAAATGACCGGCGCAACGACTTCGATTTGGTATAACGGTACGCGTATGACTGAGATCGAGCCGATTGGTCCCTGGGAGACTATCAGACCAGGCAGGTCTGCCTCCTTCACCGAAACCTGGTGGCTACTCGATTATGCATTCCCGCTTAACCGCACCGCTGATGTTCCTGCTATTCAGCAACTGGTTGATGGGTGTAAATGAGGGCCACTATTAGACATTGCATTCAGCATCATTGGTTGTCATTCTTCTTAAAAGCAATGAATGACAACCAATGATGCTGAATGCAATGTCTAATTCGTATCACCTGTTACAGTGCTTCCCGTACCGCAGCTGTAGGTGGCACTTTTTGTTGTAGAGCTACACATAGTCAAAGTGAAATTACCCTTGGTGTTGACCGCGGCCTGCCGACAGGCGATGGCCAGGTTACTGCCGCTCATGCTAAGTGTTGCCGTAGTTGAACCTATCTCAAAGGTGGGGTAGGCCCGCCACTGACCGCTACCAGCAAACATGACGGCATTGGCCAGTCCAGTTGTTTTTAGTCCGTTGATCGTCAGGTTGCGCGTGCTGTTGGCCGAACCGGACACCCAGCTAAATAACCCCCGATTATAGGCCGTGCCTGAAATGGTGCCGCCCCCTTCTTTGGTTCCATTCGTAATGTTGTCGGGTGAGATGCCGTTCACTAATACGTTGGTAATGGTGCCCGTATTGGCGCCTTCGCCACTCCAGCCCATTTGGAAAGCCGCGCCATTGCGCCGGACATTAATCGTCACGTTGGTCACCGTGAGATCATCGTAGAATTTGATGGCATCGTCGGTAACCTGAAAGGTGCTGTTTTTCACGATAGAACCATCGCCACCCCGGAATCCGTCGCAGTTAACCCCATCAGATGCCCGCGAATCAACGATAAAGCAGTTGTCAACGGTGATAGGTACGGTAAAGGCCGTGATGTTGAACACCCGGGAGTTCTCGAGTTTAAGGTTCTTGATTATCATCCGGAACCCGCTGCCTGATGCGCTGAATAAGCTATATTTCCATTTGTCGGTTGGCACAATGTCATCAGCCGTGCCCGATTGCCGGTCGGGTCCCCACGTCCAGCCGATGGTGTTCGTACCAAACACGCGTGCTGTACCGCCCACCGTTTGTCCCTGAATGGTCAGGTTATGGGTTACAGCCCCAGTTCCGAAGTTAGCCCGGAAGCCGCCTGTTACCGTTACTCCATTGTTGATGATGATCGTGTTTACCTCATTTGGGACCTGGAAATAGAAGTCGTTGAGGTAATCGCCCCCGTAATCACCCTGCCCAAACGAAATGTTCTGGGTGAAGGTGAGGGTGCCGGTGATTGCATTCCAGGTGGCTTTACCTGTAAATCCTTCATCAGTAAACCAGGTAGGATCAGCCGCAATACGGGCTAAATCATTGGTCGACGTTGGGACGACGCCCGAAGGTGTTGTGCAGGCAGAAACAGCTAGTAACAGACAGGCGACAGAGGATTTTGAAAAATTGGTAAGTTTCATAAAAGAATTGTTTAGGAACATGAATAAACTAATTTGTATCGCCCGTTACGCTGTTGCCCGTTCCGCAGCTATAGGTGGCGCTCTTGGCGGTTGATCCACACATATTCAGCGTGAAATTACCTTTGGTGTTTGCCGCGGCTTGCCGGCAGGTAATGTTGAGATTACTGCCGGTCATATTAATCGTTGCGCTTGTTGAACCAACCTCGAAGGTGGGATATTCCCGCCAGGTATTGTTTCCTGCGAACATGATTGCACTGGCTAGGCCGGTCGTTTTCAGTCCGTCGATGGTGATGGTGCGGGTCGTGCTGGCACCGCCCGATACCCAGCTAAATAATCCCCGATTATAGGCCGTACCTGAAATGGTACCGCCACCTTCTTTTGGGAGATTCGTGTAGTTGTCCGGCGACTGACCATTAACGAGTACATTTGTCAGCGTAGATGTGTTTGTAGACTCACTGCCCCAGCCCAACTGAAAAGCAGCTCCATTACGTCGCAGGTTAATTGTTACGTTGGTTACCGTGAGGTCTTTATAGAGCTTGATAGCATCGTCTGTGACCTGAAACGTACTGTTTTTAACAACCGAACCCGCTCCAGCACTGAAACCATCGCAGTTAATACCATCCGTTGGCCGCGAATCCACAATGAAGCAGTTGTCAACCGTAATAGGATTCGAAAACGAGGTGATGTTATAAGACCGGGAATTTTCCAGTTTGAGGTTCTTCACTGTCAGCCGGAAGCCGCTGCCTGTAGTGCTGAAGAGTCCATATTTCCATTTTTCGTTATCGGCAATGTCGTCGGCGTTGCCTGACTGCCGGTCGGGCCCCCAGACCCAGCCCGAAAGCGAAGTACCAAAGACCCGCGCCGTACCACCGGCTGTTTGCCCCTGTACAGTAACATTATGGTTGACGGATGTACTGCCAAAGTTGACCCGGAAACCACCTGTGACCGTAACCCCATTATTAATGATGATGGTGTTCACATCGTTAGGTACCTGGAAGTAAAAATCATTTTTGTAATCACCGCCGTAATCACCCTGCCCCAATGAAATACTTTGCGTGAAGGTGAGTGTCCCGGTGACAGCATCCCAGATAGCTTTGCCCGTAAAACCTTCCGCCGTGAACCAGGCGGGGTCAGCGGTAATTCGGGCCGATTCGGCTGCCCCCTGGGCGGGGCGAACCGGGGTGGAATTCGTACAGGCTATACCGCCAAGCAGGAATAGACCAGCCAGAGAGGCTTTGGTCAGGAAGGATAAGGACATATAAGGTATGTGTTTAGTAAACTCAGGTCGAAGTTGACTCATTCACGCCCTTTCATCTGCTGTATTTGTGTGTACTTTTGGCTCTAGTATTCTGATTTCTACATGTGGACAGGAGAGCTAATTTGAGTGGACAAAAAAAACGCTGATCAACCGCCAGCGCTTTTTGAGTTCATTCTATTAATCACCTAATTAATTGTAACCCGGATTCTGTTTCAGCTTTGACTTGGCTTGTAACTGCTGAAGCGGAATCGGAAAAATACGCTTGAACGGCTGGGTCTCAGTATTGGGTTTCAATCCCCAGGGCTTACCCCATGCTCCGAACCGGATGAGGTCGTTGCGACGCCACATTTCGTAAGCGAATTCACGGCCCCGCTCGTCCAGCAATCCCTGCCAGGTGAGAGACGTTAGGGGAGAGGCTCCTCGTTTGCTACGCACCTGATTGACGGCCGTAAGGGCTAATGCCGGGTTGTTTGCTTTGCGAGCTTCGGCCTCAGCCTTCATCAGAACAATGTCCGTGTAACGCAGAATAACAAAGTCGTTGCTTTGGTTAGCGTTGGTCGAACTGGGGTCAAACCCATATTTCATGTTCTTCACACCCTGCCAGTAACATTCGTCGCAGTTGCCCAGATCGAACGGGTTGGCCGGATTCGCTTTACCCCATACCATCGTGTTCGTAATATTTACCTGCTTGGCACCCAATTTCACAGGCTGCCCATTTGAGAAGGTTTGCGGCCCCACATACCACTGTTTATTGCGGATGTCTTTGGGGTCATCATAGGTATTATAGAACTCAGGAAGGGCGCTATAACCAGCCCAGGTTGCCCCTTTGTAGTCGACCGAGTTACTGAACTCCTTAGGCAGAAACCGCTGCGGAAACGTCTGCATCGATGCATTGTCGTTGGCGCTTTGCGCAATGGCAAAGATGATCTCCTTGATCTGCGGACCGTTATTGTAGGCGAAAATCGACAGGTAATCGTCGGTGAAGGCAAATTTGCTGGATGCAATAATCTCGTCGGCCTGTTTAATGGCGTCGTCCCACCGAGGTGTACCGGTATACACTTCAGCATTCAGGTACATCTTAGTCAATAGGCCCTTGGCAAACCACTTGGTAGGTACGCCGTACGTTAAAGCGTTCACATCCGCCGAAAGCACTTTCTCGGCCGCCAGCAAATCCGTTTCGATGAACTTAAACACATCTGCACGGGCACTATTCGTGGGAAGCCCCTCCGACAAGTCAGGTTTGGTAACGATAGGGACGTTACCAAACAGATCGAGCATATGCCAGTAGTAATAAGCACGAACGGCCTTCACCTGGCCGATATAGTTATCCCTCATGGCCGAGGGGTCTGCCTCCTCCAGCACTTTTAAGGCGCTGTTCGATTTGCTGATACCGAAGTAAGCCCAGTTCCAGGCATTGATGAGCCGGTTGTTATCCGATTTGAAATCATGATAGTGAAAGTCCCGCCAGCGGTTACCGTCGAACCAGTCGGAACCACGGGTAGGCACCACACATTCGTCGGTCACTGTTTCGTGTACCTCCCAGGTTTGCTGATTGGCCAGCATGTTCCTCAGATAAGCAATTGGGTCCAGTGCAATCACCTGGTACGTCTGCGGGTTCGATGGATTCGGGAAGTTCGTAGCGTTGAAACTGCTGCTGTCAATCTCCTGCAAATCGGTGCAGCTCCACCCAGTAGCCGACAGGGCTGCAATTAAGGTGTATTTAACGATGGTTTTCATGATGACGATTTGGCGATTAAAAGTTAATGTTCAGGCCAGCTGTGAACGAGCGAGTCTTGAAGTAGATCGGCTCGATACCGTTGGCGTTGATACCCACAATGCCCGGCTGCTTGCCACTGAGGTTTACCTCGGGATCGGCTCCGGTAAAATGGGTAATCGTGAACAGGTTTTGGCCCGTTACGTACACCGACGCCGTTTTGAAAATGCGGGTTCGGGGAAGAGCGTATGATAAGGTGGCATTATCGAGCCGCAGGTACGAGCCATCTTCGAGGAAGTAGGTTGAGTACATGGGCGCATCGGGATTACCGCGCTCAATGGCATCTTTCGATGAATTATAGGCAGTGGCTTCGGCGAGCCGGGCGAGGTTGGTGGCCTGCCCGTTCAGAATTTTATTGCCATACACGCCCCGCAGTAGAAAATTCAGGCTGAGTTTGTTATACGAGAGCGTGTTGGTCCAGCCGAATGTGAACTTAGGCAGGGCGCTACCCGAGGTGATAATCCGCTGATCGGTGGGAGTTACTAACTTGCTGACGGTTACTTGTTCCCCCTTACTGTTAGTATACAGAAACTGTTTCGTAGCCGGGTCCTGCCCGGCGTAGGGAAACAGATAGAACGTCCCAACCGGATAACCCGGCTGAATAATCTGCGTACCGATGAATGAGAAGCCACGACCGCCAATGTTCCCACTGTATTCGTATTGTTTGGCGTAGACACCCTGCGACAGACTCACGATTTTGTTTTTGTTTGTTGCATAATTCAGGACTGTCGTCCAGGAAAATTTGTCTTTGTTAATCACATCGTAATTCAGCACCAGCTCAACGCCCCGGTTGTTCATCTCTCCTCCGTTAGCCTGTATTTCAGAAACTGGGAAGGGCGGCACGGGTAGGGTATAGGTGTAAATCATGTCGGTGGTGGTTTTGTCGTATACGTCTACTGACCCCGACAGCCGCCCTTTGAACAGAGCGAAATCCAATCCGATATTGGCCGTAGCGGTTTTTTCCCATTTCAGGTCGGGATTGGCTAATCGGGCCAACCCAAATGCGTTGATGTAGGCCCCGTTATAATAGGCTTTGGCAGAGGCCCGGTATCCTTGCAGCGAGCCATAAGGCGGAATAGCCTGGAAACCCGACACGCCATAGCCTACCCGCAGCTTAAGGTCGTTGATAGCTGAAATTGACTTTATAAACGACTCTTCGGATAAACGCCAAGCGACGGATGCAGCTGGGAACATGGCCCATTTGTTATTATCGCCAAAGCGCGACGAACCATCCCGACGTAACGATGCGTTTAACAGATATTTGCCTTTGTAGGCGTAGTTAACTCGGCTGTAAAACGAAATCAGCTTGTTGTCCGACAAGGTATTCAGGCCTGCCAATTGGTTATAGCCGGCAACGGGCGAACCCAGCCCAATTCCATAGTAGGAGAGGTCATCCAACAGGAAATTGGTGTTCTGGCCCTGAATGCCATCGTTGTTGAAATCGTACTGATAGGAGTACCCTGCGAGCAACTTCAGGTCGTGAGTCCCAAATACTTTATCGTAGTTGGCATAGGTTTC
The DNA here is from genome assembly GCF_028867935.1 of Flavobacterium sp. SUN052. Lineage (GTDB taxonomy): Bacteria > Bacteroidota > Bacteroidia > Flavobacteriales > Flavobacteriaceae > Flavobacterium. The sequence goes on along the minus strand of NZ_JAPQNS010000008.1, from coordinate 97,908 downwards.
CAGAATTTTACTGCCACCGTTGTAATTGCCCCGCGACGCAAATCCTTGTGTACTACGGGCCAGGTAGGAGTTGCGATCCTGATAGAAGTTGAACGCGCGGTTTCGAAACTCATACGAACCACTCAGCGTGTAGGTTAGGCCGGGCAGCAGGTCTACCGACAGTCGACCATTTGCCGTCAGGTTCATATTTTTAAACTGATCAGTTTGCTGCTCAATGAGGGCTACTGGATTATAATACACCTGTCGACCGTAGTTTTCCTTGTACGTACCATCCGCATTATAGATGTTCACCGTGGGGAGGTAGTTGGTCGCCTGAAAAAGGGCGTCGTAGTTGATGTTATTACCGTTGGAGAATACGCTGCCGAGGTTAATCGCTATCCGGGCCTTGTTCTTAAACATCGAGTGGTCGAGGTTGATACGGCCAGTATAGCGCTCAAAATCAGATTTTTTAACCACGCCTGTTTGTCCGTAATACCCAAACGACACCTGATAGCGGGTTTCCGGAGAGCCTCCACCAAACGACAGGTGATGATTGCGGCTGCTGCCCTCCCGGGTAATGGCTTTTTGCCAGTCGGTGTTGGCCCCGTCGTCGTCGACACTCGACAGCGTTCTGTTCACCGACTTCAGATAGGCACGGAGTTCATCACCACCCGCTACTTCCTGTCGTTTCGAGATACGTTCAAGGCCATAAAACGCACTGTAGCTCAGGGTAGCTGCCCCCGACTTACCACGTTTGGTGGTGACGATAATCACCCCGTTAGCAGCCCGGGTTCCGTAAATAGCCGTACTGGCGGCATCTTTCAGCACGTCCACAGCTACGATGTCCTCAGGCGCTATGGTGCCGATGTTGGCCCCCGGCACTCCATCAATCACATAGAAAGGCTCCGTGCTTCCCGCCAAGGTGGAGGGGCCACGCAATAGCACCGAAGCGGCCCGGGTAGGGTCACTGCCTTGTTTAGAGATGGTCAGACCGGCCACTTTACCCTGCAACAGCGAACTGAGCGAGTTGACGTTTCCCTTGTTGAATTCTTTTGGCCCTACACTGATGATAGACCCGGTCAGCTCTTTCTTGGTCGCCGAACCGTAGCCAACGACAACGACTTCATTGAGCGTTTGCTGGTCTGCCCGCAGCACAATCGTAAGGGGGGCAGCCGAAGCCTGAACTTCCTGCGGCTGATAGCCCACGTAAGAAAATATCAATGTTTGCGCACCATCAGGTACAGAAAGTCGGAATACGCCATCAGCACCCGTGGTGGTTCCTTGAGTGGTATTTTTGAGCAGGACCGTTACGCCTGGAATGGGCGTGTTATTCTCAGCATCGAGCACCTTGCCCGTTACGAATTGCTGTTGCCCAAGTGCCAAGTGACTGATCAGCAGAAGTGACAACCACAGGGTGTAGCCATTACCCAATTGGCATAAAACTTTTTTCATACAAAATAGGATTTTGGGATTTTCTGAACAAAATTCTGGCATAGGATAAGAACCCATTGGTCCAGCGGTACGGAATCTTGGCCGTATTGTCTGTGGGAAAATATACTTTAACTTATCAGGAGTTGCTTTAAACGTAAATTTAGATTCTGGGGAGTGGGCACTCTTCCGAACGGGAGAGCAAACCAAAAAGACAGGCCAGCAAGTCGGTCCGTGATCGGAGTCGTTTTTTTGTGTGACAGTAACTGTCCTGGCTATGCTTCTACCCGTTCTGATTTATCTGGCCCTGCTGGGCGTTGTACCGAAGTCTTCTCCTCCATCGAAGCCTAATGTGTTGTTTATCACTGTCGACGACATGAACGGCTGGGGTGTTATGAAGCATTACCCCCTGGCCAGAACGCCCTATCTCGATAAGTTTAAACAACAGGCCTACAACTTCACTCAGAATGTATGCGCGTCGCCTGTTTGCGTACCATCCAGAGCGGCTTTTTTCAGTGGGGTGTACCCGCATAAAACCGGGGCCTACTATAACGGAGGGGAATTTTACGACTCGACCTCGGTACTGGCCACAACCGAAATGATGCCCGAATGCTTCAAGCGGAATGGGTACGAAACTTTCGGGCGAGGCAAGATTTTTCATGCTGAAGTGGGGAAGGTGCGGGAAGAAAAGATGTTCGACAATCGACCCATTTTCAAGGGGGGCTTCGGACCTTTTGCGAAGGGACCGGGTGATTTTCGGACCGTGAAAGCTTGGGAAGGTCCTGATTCTGATTTTCCCGATGTGGTCAATGCCGATGCCGCCATTGAGTTCATCCGAAAACCCCGCAACGGTGAAGCGACTGCCCAGCCCTTCTTTTGTTACCTCGGATTCTGGCGGCCGCACACGCCCTACACGGCGCCTAAACGGTTTTTCGAACTGCATCAGCAGAGTGCCGTTGTTATGCCTAGCGGTTACCGCCCCGACGATCTGGCCGATGTTCCCGCCCAGGGGCGCGAGCTGGTCGATTCGCTGAAACGATTCAGTACGGGCTCGACTGCCGAGCGGCACGAGGCTTTCCGGGAAATGCTCTATGGCTACCTGGCCACAACGTCGTTTGTCGACTGGTCGGTGGGGCGCGTCATCGAAGCGCTGGATAATAGCCCCCATGCCCGGAACACCATTGTGATCGTCGCGTCAGACAACGGCTACCACATGGGCGAGAAAGAACGCTGGCAGAAAGGGACGCTCTGGCAGTTGTCGGCATATGCGCCCCTGTTGATCCGGCTCCCGAATGGCAAGGCGTTTAGTTGTCCGCAGACGGTTAACCTGATTGACCTATACCCAACGCTGGTGGCCTTGTGCGGGCTCAATCCCCCAAAACACACCCTCGACGGAACGAGCCTGGTGCCCATTTTCGAGAAGCCCACCATTGCCTGGAAACCCAGCCTGATGACCTACGGCGAAGGCTTTTCATCGGTAACAGATGGCCGTTACCGCTATATCCGCTACCCCGATGGTTCCGACGAACTGTATGACCATACCACCGATCCGCACGAATGGACCAACCAGGCCGCCAGCCCCAAACTACAGTCGGTGAAAGCACGGCTGGCCAAAGAGATTCCAACGCGCTGGGCTAAATCACGGGGTGGGACAACCGAAAAAAAGAAAGGTGCCTGACAATCCACCGACTGAACATCTCATTGAACCAACTGAATTGTGAAACTAAACCTGCTTGCTTTCTGGGCAGCGTGGCTTTTGCCCTGTAGTAATGTGGCCGTGGCCCAGGTTAACCCGACAACCGAGCGGCAGTTTGTGGCTGATCGGGGTAACGGAACGTACCTGAACCCGATTATTCCTGGCCGCTTTGCCGACCCGACCATCTGCCGCGTTGGGTCCGATTACTACATGACCCACAGTATGGGCGGCACACCGTCGCTATTGATCTGGCACTCCCGTGATCTGGTCAATTGGAAGCCGATTGGGTATGCCGCCACCAAAAACTACGGAAACTCCTGGGCGCCCGATTTGACTTATCACAAAGGCACGTTTTACCTCTATACCACCTTCGTGTCAGACTGGAAAGATGGGAAACGAACCTTCGAGAATTATGTGATAACCGCCAAAAAGCCTGAAGGACCCTGGTCGGAGCCTATTGCGTTGAAGTTGCCCGGCAAGATCGACCCCGGCCATATGGCTACGCCCGACGGCAAGCGGTATCTATATGTTAACAAAGGGCAGGTAATCGAACTGGATGAGAGCGGTACCAAAACCATTGGCGAAATCAAGACCGTGTACGAGGGCTGGAAATATCCCGACGAATGGTTGGTTGAGTGCTTCTGTCTCGAAAGTCCCAAATTACTATACCGCAATGGCTATTATTATTTGACGTCGGCAGAGGGCGGCACCACGGGTCCATCGACAAGCCACATGGCCGTGGTAGCCCGGTCGCGCTCTCCGCTGGGACCGTGGGAAAACTCGCCCCTGAACCCACTCATTAAAACCCGCACCCGTAGTGAGCGCTGGTGGTCACAGGGACATGCGACGCTAATCGATACACCCGACGGTCAATGGTACACCATCTTTCATGGATACGAAAACGGCTACCGCAATGCCGGTCGGCAAACGCTCATGCTACCCGTAAGCTGGACCGCTGACGGCTGGCCAACGATTGCTGCCGATAATGCAGGAGCTGGCTATTACCCGTCGCCGGTTGGTGGGCAAAACATGGGTAACGGCATGACGCTCTCCGACGATTTTGCGGCATCCACTCTCGGTTTACAATGGCGTAGCTGGAACCCCGGCGAGATCGGCGACTGGTTTCGGACGGGTGGCAATCAACTCCGCATGACCGCACAGGGTATGTCGGTGGCTACGTCGAGCCGGTTGGGTTGCTTTCCGGTTAACCACGCTTACGAAGCAGAAGTCGAAGCTGTTCTAGACGAGGGAGCCGAAGCAGGGTTGTTACTCTACGGTACAGAGGGCAACAGCACAGGTGGTATTGGTCTGAAAAATGGTCAACTCGTGGTGCATAGCAATAGTAACGCATCGAGCCAGTTTCCGTTTAAAGGGCAGCACATCTGGTTCAGACTGCGCAATCTCAACAACGACGTCGCCCTGTACTACAGCGCCGATGGCCGTGCCTGGACCAAATTACCCATGAGCCTCGAAGTATCGGGCTTTCGGCCCATCAGCCTCACGCTCTATGCCGCTGGGCAGGGAGAAGTGCGCTTCCGCCGATTCCAATACCGCGGTCTGGAGTAATTGTTGCAACCGGCGTACCCGTTACTTGAGACAAATCCCCGGCAAACGGGTGGTAATTTTGTACCTATCAACTCTTCAACCATGCGTTATTGGCTGATCACTTTTTTGAGTTTTCTGAGTTCGCCCGATGTCTGGGCGCAGAAAACCATCAACCGGCTGGATCTGTTTGTGCGAGACCCGTTTATCCTGCCCGAATCGGCCACTCAGACCTACTACCTCTACTCATCGGCCTACGACAAAAGCGTGATGCCCCACGGGCACAACGGCGTGGTGGTGTATACCAGCAAAGACCTTGACACCTGGACCGGCCCGACCCCCGTTTTTGAGATCCCCGAAAATTGGTGGGCTTCGCCTGGGCATGGGGCATGGGCCCCCGAAGTGCATCGGTATCGAGGTAAATACTATCTCTTTGCTACCTTCACCGACCCTGACAAAGCAGTTCCCCAACTCGTACCGGGTCGAACTGCCAAAACGGTGGTGCGAGGAACGGCTATTTTAGTGGGTGACAGCCCCGCCGGGCCATTTAAACCCCTTTCTAATCAGGCCATGACTCCACCTGACTGGATGTCCCTCGATGGAACGCTGTTTGTTGAGAAAGGAAAGCCTTACCTCGTTTTTTGCCACGAATGGGTGCAGATGGGGGATGGGACGATGGATGTTGTCCGGCTGAGAAAAGGTTTGTCGGCCCCCGTTGGAAAGCCCAAAACGCTGTTCCGGGCTTCCGACGCCGATTGGGTGAAGCAAATCGATGTGAAGGCCTATCAATCAAGCGGGAATATTACCGACGGGCCGTGGTTTTACCGAACCAAAACGGGTAAGCTGCTCATGCTCTGGTCGAGCTTCGGTAAGGATGGCTACGCGGTCGGTATTGCCGAATCGAAAACCGGTAAAATCGCCGGGCCGTGGAGGCAACAGCCGCGTCTATTCGAAAAAAACGGGGGACACGCCATGCTGTTCTATACCTTCGACGGTCGGCTGATGCTGACCTTACATCAGCCTAACTCCGGTGACATTCGGGCGCGTTTGTTCGAGGTGATGGATACGGGTGACACCTTGACACTCATGAGCCCCAAGCTATAAGTTGAATTTTTGGGTTACTGTGGGAGTAAACTAGATTAAAAAACAGTGTTTGTGGTGAGTTCTTTTAGAATGCCATGTCTCGATGATACGAAAAACGGTAGGATTTTTACTGGCGGCACTGGCCCTGCTCTCCACGACAGTCAATGCGCAGACAACCATCAGTGGACGTATTCTGGATCGGGGTACGCAGAAGCCAGTGCCGTATGTAAGTGTTGCCCTGTATCGTCTGCCCGATTCGGTAGCAGTAGGGGGGACTATCACCGACACCACTGGCCAGTACCAAATTCCCAGTAACCAGGCGGGCAATTACGTGCTTCGCACCTTTTTTGTCGGCTACAAATCCGTTGCCATACCTGTCACCGTTGCCCAGGCGCAGCTAATCGACCTGGGAACCATGACCCTCGAAGGCGACGCCCGTCTGCTCAACGAAGTAAAAGTAAGCGGACGGCGGGCTGATGTCATCGTGCAGGCCGACCGGCAAACATACCGGGCTGCTCAGTTCCAATCGGCCACCGGAGGAACCGCCACCGATATTCTGCGCAATCTGCCCGGCCTGACCATAAACGCTGAAGGCGAAGTCAGTCTGCGTGGGGCCAACGGCTTTCTGGTACTGCTCAATGGCAAACCCGTGCAGGCTAACTTGGGTACGTTGCTTAACCAGTTACCCGCCAATAGTATCGAATCTGTGGAGGTGATCACGACGCCCAATGCCCGCTACGATCCCGATGGTAAAGCGGGCATCATCGCTATCGTCACCAGGAAAGGCACTGATAATGGCTGGTCGGCCCAGCTCAACGCACTCATCGGCCTGCCCAGCGTGAATGCCTTTGGCAATGCCCGTAACCCTGTCCGCTACAGCCCCGACCTGACGCTGAACTACCGCTCCGACAAGTGGGATGTTGCCCTCAGCTCGGCCTATATCCGCAACGATATTGCGGGTCGGCGGGAGGGTGATGTCCAGACGACCATTGGCAACCGGATTACCCGGTTTACCTCCGTCGGGGAGCGCAGCTTCGACCGCTACACCTTGACCAATCGCCTGGCCGTGGCCTACGTACCCAACAAAGCCAACAGGTGGAACCTGGGTTTGTACCAAAGCAAACGCACCGAAGACCGGATTGCTGATATCGTCTATACAAACACGACAACGGACCGAACCACGGGGCACTTGATTGGGCAACGGACCTATTTCAACAGCAACCTAGTGCGAAAGGGTGGTCGCTTTTACACGGCTAACCTCGATTACATCCACACCTTCGCCAGCAAAGCAACCCTAAGCGTGGGGGCCTTATACGAGTACGACCTGATTGACGGCTTTACCCTGAACCGCAACCTCAACCAGACGAACTACCGCGATACGCTTCAGTATTCCCGCTCAACGACCGAACGACCGATTCAGAACCTACGGGCCAACCTCGACGGCAGTATCCCTATCTGGGGAGGTAAACTCGATATCGGCTACCAGTTTCGCTATCAGGGCGATTCGGGTGATTACCGATATAGCCAGCAGAACGGCAACGGTTTGCCTTTACTTGTGCTGCCTGCCTTTACGGGACGCACTGCCATCACCAATCAGATTCATAGTTGGTACGGTCAGTTTGGCGCAGCTGTTAAAACGGTGGAATATACTTTTGGTCTCCGTTACGAACACGCCATACGGTCTGTACTGTCGCTGCCCATTAACCAAACGTATAGGCTGACACTCGACAACCTGTTTCCATCGTTCAACCTGCTGTATAAACCAAAGCCGGGGCTGGCGTTGCGAGCTGGATTCAGTCGGCGGGTGCAGCGGAACAGCAATTTTGCTCTGAATCCCTTACCGGAGCGCGAACACTCCGAAACACTCGAGCAGGGTGATCCCAACCTACTGCCCGAATTCGTAAACCTAGGTGAGCTGGGCATAAGTAAGGAGGTGGGCGCAAGCACCCTGCTGGCGACCCTCTATTATCAGGGCGTTCAGAATACCATCAACCGGGTTAACCGGGTATTTGCCGACACCATATTGAGTCGCATCTTCACCAATGCCGGTTTTGCGCAGCGCGTAGGTCTTGAACTGGCTACTGACCTGAAGCTAACCAAGGCCTGGAAGCTGTATGTGGGTGGCACCCTGTACCGATACACGCAGGCCGGGCAGTTGTTTCAAAAAGACGTGATCTTCGACCGGGTAGCCTGGGTCTATTCGGTTAACGCCAATTCGACCGTGCAACTGGGCAAGACACTGAGCCTGCAGGCAACAGTCAATTACCTGTCTCGGCGATTGACCGCTCAGGGGGAAGATTCCCGTTTTTTGATTCCCAACTTGTCGATCAAAAAAAGCTTGCTTGGGGCTCGCCTAACCGTAGTGGCGCAGTGGCAGAATATGTCGCTGGGTTTGTTGCCAACCAACGAGCAGCGTATCACGACGCGGGGCCGCGATTTTTTCACCACCACCAATTACATTCAGGAGAAAGACATTTTTCTGATCAACCTGAGCTATTCGTTCCGGCAAATGAGCAAGCGGGCGAAGCTACCGGGGAATGAATTTGGTGATAAAGAGTTTTAAGCGACGCCTATGGCGAACCTATATAGACTGACCACAACGCAGGCCGACAATGGCAACCTAACGGTGTTTGAGTCGGTCCTGCCAAACCCGATTCAACGCCTGTTTCTAATTTATGGGGTTGGGAATCGGCAGCGGGGCGGCCACCGCCATCACCGCATGACGTGTGCGCTCATTTGCACCTCGGGCAGTTGTCGGGTCTATGTCAACGATGGCCAAGTTGCCCGTGATTATGTACTTGATTCGCCTGAGCAGTGCCTGGTGCTAGCCCCCCACGAATGGCGCGAAATGGACCAGTTTAGCGCTGGTGCGGTGCTGCTGGTCATCGCTGATTGCCCGTATGACCCGGCTGATTACATCTTTGAGCCCTACCAGACGCCAATGCAGGAGACAAAAGTGATCGCCATCTTTTCAATTGTTTCCGTGGATTGTTGATTCAAAAAAAGGCGCGCCTTTCAGCGCGCCAGTATTGATGAGTACGGGGCGAATTACCAAAATACCACATAGATGACCGCGATCAGGCTGCATACGGCCAGCGCACCCAAGCGGAACGATGATTCGGTTTTAAACCAATGACTGTCGACCTGGAAGGCTTTGGCATCGGTTTGTCCGCGTGTTTCGACCAGGCTGATCACAACCAGCACGGCGCTGCAAATCCAGAAAACCACGCCCATCCGGTTCAGGAAGGGCATAGTAGGTACCTGAATTTTCAGCAAGGCCGATAGCGGAATGCTAAGCATGGCAGACACGAGTGCCCCGTTAGCCGTCGCCTTTTTCCAGAAGAAGCCCAGCACGAAAATAGACAGGATACCTGGCGAAATAAAGCCTGTGTATTCCTGAATGTATTCGAATCCCTGCCCAAAATTCTTGAGCATCGGACTGAGACCAAGGGCAATGATGAACGATACCACAATGGCAACGCGCCCCAGCTGCACTGTCTGTTTCTCCGACAGATTCGGGTTGATGAATTTCTTGTGAATGTCAAGCATATATATCGTCGAAATGCTGTTGGCTTTCCCTGCCAGTGAGGCAACGATAGCGGCAGTAAGGGCAGCAAACGCCATACCTTTCAGGCCGGATGGCAGCAGGTTGAGCAACACCGGATACGCATTGTCTGGCCGGATAACCGGAACGCCGGACAGGCCTGTCTCGGTGATCCCCGCGACAATTGCCGGATCAGCCTGTTGCTGAAAGAGCACGTAGGCTGCCAGTCCCGGCAGTACAACGATCAGGGGCATCATGATCTTTAGAAAAGAGGCAAACAGCAATCCGTTACGGGCGGTGGGTAAATCAGCACCAAGGGCCCGCTGGGTAATGTACTGGTTGCAGCCAAAGTAGTTGAAGTTAACGATCCATTGCCCGCCAATTACGAACATCAGCACACCCGGCAACTGCTGCCAGGCATCGATCATGCCCCCCCGCCCGTCGTACACGGAGTACTCGCCTTTACTGAACAGGAGTTGAAGGTGCCCCGGCGCTTTCTGGCCAATCAGCGACAGCCCCTCCCAAATGCCCGCGCCTGTACCAACGCGGTCCGACAGGAGATTCAGAGCCAGGTACGTAGTAGCCAGGCCACCCGCCACCAGACAAACCACCTGGATGACGTCGGTGTAGCCAATGACTTTCATGCCACCTAGCGTGATGAACACGGCAAATATGGTCAGGAACAGAGCACAGGCCATGAAATTGAAGCCGGTCATTTTCTCCAGGCTAAGTGCGCCGAGGTAGATAATGGACGTCAAATTAACCAGAATGTACAGAAACAGCCAGAAGACCGCCATGATGGTGGCCAGCCGCCCGTTGTAGCGTTTCTCCAGAAACTGCGGCATGGTGTAAATCTTATTGTTGATGTACATCGGCAGGAAATAAATGGCGATGATGATCAACGAAAAGCCGCCCACCAGTTCGTACACCGAAATGGCAAGGCCCAGCTGAAATGCCTGCCCACTCATACCGATAAACTGCTCAGCGGAGATGTTAGAGGCAATGATAGACGAACCAATAGCCCACCAGGTCAGGGAGCCTTCGGCCAGGAAAAAGTCTTTACTGTCGGACGTTTGGCGGCCTTTGTTGCGGAACACCCAGTAGCCGTAACCAGCTACAACCAGAAAATAGATGATAAAAATTACGTAGTCGGTCGTTGACAGGCCAAGTTGCATAGAATGGTCATTAATGAGCAGTAAATGACCAAAAGTAGGCGCACGGGGTAGGGAGTGCTTGCTGTCGTGTACGGGCTTTTAACCGAATCGTTCCGGTCGGTTATTCACTAATTCCTGAACGGCTTCTCGGTGGTGTATTTGGTCTGGTAGCGGATGGTGCCGGGTTTCCACTGCTTGGCCAGCGTAATGTCGGATTCGACGTTGGCGAGCAGGGCTGGAATATTAACGTACCCAACCCGGTTGTAGAGGGCTGGTTTGTACAGCGAGTCATACACCCGGGCGTAATTCGTCCAGTGGGTTCTCGCCTGTTCCAGCCATTGCACGGCCCGGCTGCGGTCGGCTTCGTTACCAAACTGATCGAACAGGGCCAGGCTACCAGCCGCTTTAAGCTTGGCAGCATAGTAGTTTCCCACGTGGCCGAAAGCCTCTATGTCGCCCAGGGTCTGATCCAGCTCCGCGAAAGAGCCCACTTTGCGGGCGGGCAACGCCTGTAAACCCGAAAGTGCTACACCCGCCAGCCGTGTCAGGGTGTCTGCTACGGCCATTGGCGATTGCAAAGTATCGGGCAGGTGGGCGTGGCTGTTTTTGGCCCAGAGGTAGATGTTCTGAATGCCACTGCCCGGCATCGGCTCGCGCTCGATGTAATCGGCAACGGTATAGAAACCATGGTGACTGGGATGGCTGGTGTTCGCTTCGGGCAACCATTTCAGGTCTATATCTCCCCAGACGTAGCGGGTAATCCAGGGGAAAATCATCGACGCAGCTGCCCAAGGCCGGTACAGCTTCTGGACGGGAATGCCCAAGAACCGGCTTTGCAGGTTCTGAAGCAGCACGGCGTCGCTGAGGTTCGGGTTATAGCTCAGCCTACCCCACAGCATAAACGAATACCACTGTTTTTGCATGACCAAGGGGTGATCAGTTCCCTTGGTGAGGTAATCCCGACCCCAGCAGTAGCCATCGGGTCCCATGTAATAGCCCGCAATCTTATCCAGCTCCGGAATAGCCCGGATAAACTGACGGGCAAAGTCGTTGTTGGCCCAGCGGAAGCTATATATATCGTCGTTGCGGATGGTGAGCCAGCTCCGAGTCTGCTTCGATAAGTAGGGCATCGCAGGCAGCACAAACGACGGGTTCGGAATGGAATACATGTGGGCAATGGCGTACTTCATGCTCAGTTCCAGCACACTGGGATAGTCGTGGAAGGCATCCTGAATACTGCTCAGCGATGTGTAGTGAAAGCGGTGAATCAGCCGAAAAGTCCGGTTGGGCTGCTGTTTTAGTCCGTCGCGGATGCCTTCGCCGTAGGTGCGCCAGAGCCATTTTTCGTTGGCATAGTCGCCCTGGAGTTTATTGTCCATGTGCTCGCCCGCCGTAATACCAATCCCCGCCAGCAGGGGGTAGGTCGTCACCAGTTCACGCACCGAGGCCCGGAAATACGCAATCGTGGTGTCGTTGGTCTGTTTGTCCGTGATCCCGTGCTTGCCCTCGGCTCCGTAGGTAAACATATTCCAGGTAAAGAAATAGACCTCAATGCCGTGATCTTTCGCCAGCTGCATCATCTTTCGCCAGAAAGCAATCTTGTCCTGAATGCTCATTTTGCGGAGGATCTCCACATTTTTGAACAGGTTGGGCCGCACAAACTCAGTGCCGGTAAAGGAGTAACTGTCATCGTATTTCTCCCGCGTTCGCCAGACGTCAGCCAGGGCTACATCAGGAAACTCAGGTACGTTGACCAGTGATGGAAACGGATGCAGACTCCAGAGCGAAAGCACGTTATATCGGTTACGGGCCATTTCGCCGAAATAAGTACGCCAGAATGACTCATCCCACACATCGGGTATGTTCTGCTGCGATGCATCACCGGGATCGGAATAGCTGGGGGTGCGGAGGTCGAGCGGAATGTTGAACTTGATGCCGCGCCGTTCGAGGTACGGCTTGTTGTCAGACTCGGCCAGCGTGTTGAGCGTTTGCTGCCGAATGGCTTCGGCCACATCGAGCCCGCCGTACATCGCACCGGATGGGTCGCCCGCCAGCACGTAGATGGTAGTCAGGCTGTTCGTTTGAGTAACCCTGATAGCGTACTGCTGCCAGCCCAAACCAGCCGGCTTTTTCAATCCGGCACGTTGGCTCATCCCAATAGCCGATGCGGAGTCGGCTATTAAACGGACGCAAACACCTGTTTCCTTTACGGGTAATTCAACAGGTCCCAACGTTCTCCAGAAGGTGTATCCTTTTGGCCGAGCTTCCTGTTGAATAGCTTCGGCGGCAAAGGACAGTTGTTTATATCGACTATCGAACTGGATGAACAGCCGTTTTGGCTGAGCCATGCCGCCCCGCAACCCGGTCAGCGTCAGTAGAAGTAGTAAAAGACCGATTGCGTTTCTGTTCATGGTTTCAAAAGTAGTTGTGAGCGCCAGCCTACCGGATTGTGTCAGCCGTTCGTTTGACCAAAAATCTGTTTGGCTCTTACCAGCATAAAGGTAGCTGCCTGCGAAGCGCTCTCATTGGCTGTTGTGTACCGGCTTTTAACCGAATCGTTCGGCGAACAGACCGTAATGGACAAATGAGCAATTCTGAGGGAAACGCTGACTAATCGTTCTAACCCCTTTCGACTTGTTTTGAGCCATCATAGAACGTAATGCCCATTGGACATGCTCAAAACTATATGGATAGCCGTCTTGATCAGCCTGTTGCCGGGTCTGATGTACGCGCAGACACCCTCGACGGCCTCGCTGGCACCCACCCCGCCGATGGGCTGGAACAGCTACAACTGCTACGGGGCTACTGTTGAAGAAGCCGAGGTACGGGCCAATGCCGAGTACATGGCCAAAAACCTAAAACAGCATGGTTGGAAGTACGTCGTGGTCGATTTTTGCTGGTGGTATCCGCACCCGCCCGGCAGCAAACAGGATAATCCGCCCCAATTCCGACTTAAAAAAGACAATTCCCTGGTACCCTACTTTCTGATGGACGAGTATGGTCGGCTGATGCCCGATACGCGCCGGTTCCCATCGGCGGCAGACGGTAAAGGCTTCAAACCACTGGCTGATTATGTCCACTCGCTGGGTCTGAAATTCGGTATTCACGTAATGCGGGGTATTCCCCGGCAGGCGGTCTGGTACAACACGCCCGTACTGGGAGCCAACGGCGTGAAAGCTAATGACATTGTGGATACGACCTCGGTGTGTCCTTGGCTCAACAACATGTGGGGAGTTAACATGAGCAAGCCTGGCGCGCAGGACTACTACGACTCGATCCTGAAACTCTACGCTGATTGGGGCGTCGACTTCATCAAACTCGACGATACCGACCTGAACGAAAAATACCCCTACCGGCGGGAAGAGGTGGCAGCGTTTCATAAGGCCGTGGAGAAAACGGGAAAACCCATCGTACTCAGTCTCTCGCTCAATATGAAGTACGAGAACCGCGATCACGCCCGTGCTAACGCCGAAATGTGGCGCGTGTCGCGCGATTTCTGGGATTCGTGGGAGCAGTTGAGAGAACAGTTTCCGCTGGCGGCAAAATGGGCCTCGGAAAGTGGTAACGGCCACTGGCCAGACGCCGACATGCTACAATTGGGAAAGATTGCTAAGCGTGGCCCTGTGGGTGATGAACGCTTTACCCGCTTCACGGAGGATGAACAGCTCACCCACATGACGCTCTGGAGCATTGCCCGTTCACCCCTGATGATGGGCGGTAACATGCCCGAAAATACGCCCTTCACGCTTGGCCTGCTCACGAACGACGAGGTGTTGGCCGTGAATCAGCGCGGCTATGACCAGAAACAGGTGACGGATCGTGACGGCCAACTGATCTGGACTTCGAAGGTGCACGACTCCGACGATATGAATGTGGCCCTGCTCAATACAGGTGACACCAAAAAAGTGGTGTCGGTGAGCTTAACCGAGTTGGGTCTGTCCTCGAAAGCCAAAACAACCGTCCGTGACCTATGGAAAAAACAGGAGGTAGACGCGGTGAACAAGGGTGTGCTATCGTATGAAATCAATCCACACGGAGCCGCCCTGTTCCGGGTCAGTCCATCAGGCCTCCCCCGACCGCGCCGGATTGGGACATTGCCGCTGAAACCGTCAACCGCTGGTCAGTGATGAACGTACCCAAACGCTACTGGATGGTGGCTGGCACGTTTCTGCTGGCCATGCTCCTCTACATCGACCGGATTCTTATATCGGTGGCCAAACCCAATGTGGTGGGCAGCCTGGCCCTGACCGAGAAGCAGATGGGTTGGGCCATGTCAGCCTTTTCGCTGGGTTATGCATTGTTTCAAATCCCGTCGGGTCGCTGGGCCGACCGGTTGGGACCACGGGTGGTACTGACGGGAATCGTCTCGGCCTGGTCAATTTGTACGGCACTGACGGGTTTGGCGTTTAGCTTTTTGAGTCTGTTTGTCATTCGGTTTCTGTTTGGAGTTGGCGAAGCGGGAGCGTATCCGGCCATCAACCGGGCGGTGTACTCGTGGATTCCCGTTCGGGAGCGAGGCACGGTAAACGGTATCAATTTCTCGGCCGGGCGGCTGGGTGCGGCTTTCGCGTTGCCGCTGCTGGCCGGACTCATTCAATGGCTGGGCTGGCGCACCTGCTTTGGCATTTTGGGCGTGATTGGCGTTGGCTGGGCGATTATCTGGTTTGGCTGGTTCCGAGACCATCCCGATCAGCATACGACGATTTCGTCCGTCGAACGTGACTACATCCGCCGGAACAGACAGGCTGATTCACTCGGCGAATCCAGCGATCTGTCGATGTCAATGCTCTGGCGGTCGGGCAATATGTGGCTGTTGATGATGCAGTACTTCAGCAACAACTTCACGTTTTTTTTCTGCCTGACCTGGCTCTTCCCGCACTTGAAGGAGCGGTTTCTGCTCTCGGCCATGGAAGCCAGCCTGTATGCATCGGTGCCGCTGCTATTTGGGGCCGTTGGAAACTGGATGGCGGGTTGGCTGGTCGATATGCTCTACCGGCGGGGACATCTGGTCATTTCCCGGCGGTTCCCGGCCTCGCTGGGCTTTCTATTGTCGGCGGTAGGGCTGGTGTTCAGTGTTTACAGCAGTACCGTACTCGAAGCCACCTGCTTTTTGTCGCTGGCGGTAATGGGAGCTGACATGACCCTCAGTCCCTCCTGGGCCACCTGCTCCGACATTGGCGGTCGGCATTCAGGCATGGTGTCGGGCACTATGAACATGTTTGGTAACCTGGGAGCCTTCCTGACGGCACTCGCATTTCCTTACCTGAAAGACTGGACCAGTACTGATGAGCCGTTCTTTTTTCTCGGCGCCATGCTGAATATGGTTGCCCTGCTATGCTGGCAAAAGATTGACCCTGAGCGGAAGGTTACCCAACCGGAAACGCAGGTAAACCTCTCGCTGACGTCTTGAGATAAGCGTCAGATCAATTACACATCTAACTGACTATCAAACTATATATGGATCAATTGTACAGGCTGGCGGTGGTCCAAGGCGACGGCGTCGGGCAGGAGATTGTGCCGATGGGCGTTGAGGTATTAACTCGCGTTGCTCAAAAAAACGGCTTTTCTTTTGAACTCACTAACTTCCCGTTCGGAGCGGGTTATTACCGGCAGCACGGCGTATTTATGCCCGAAAATGGGCTAGATACCCTACGAAGTTTCGATGCCATCTTCTTCGGTGCTGTGGGCCTACCCGCCGTTGATGATACCCTGCCCGCTATGTTGTATACCTTCAAGGTCCGAACGGCCATGCAGCAATACGTCAACTACCGACCGGTTCGACTGTTGCCGGGGATGGTTAGCCCGTTGCGCTATAAGGGGGAGCAGGATATTGATTTCGTTGTGATTCGCGAAAACAATGAGGGTGAGTTCGTTCAGAATGGCAGGATACTATACCGCGATGAACCCCACGGACTGGCCACCGATACCAGCGTGTTTACCCGGCGGGGCATCGAGCGCGTAGCTCACTACTCGTTCCAACTGGCCCGCAAACGCCGGAAACACGTCACCAACGTGACTAAGTCGAACACGCTCATCAACAGCCTGGCCTACTGGGACTACGTGATTGCCGAAATAGCTGAGCAATACCCTGACGTGACCTACCGGACCATGTACGTTGACAACGCAGCCGCGAGTTTCGTGCTACGGCCTGAGGTATTCGATGTGGTTCTGACCACCAACATGATCGGTGATATTCTGAGTGATCTGGGCGGAGCCATCATGGGTAGCCTAGGGTTGGGCGGCAGCGGCAATATCAACCCTGAAAAGAACTTTCCGTCGATGTTTGAACCCATCCACGGCTCAGCCCCCGACATTGCCGGGAAGGGCATCGCCAACCCGGTGGGTCAAATCTGGTCGGCGGCTATCATGCTTGACCACCTGGGTCAGCCCGAAGCTGCCGCCAATATTATGCGGGGAATCGAAGAAACCATGAAAAGCGGCCTGCGAACGGTTGACCTGGGCGGCAATGCCACCACCCGCCAAATCACTGATTTGGTTTTGGGTTTTCTATGATGACACGCTACATCGACCTGACGTTGCCCTTCGATACGAACGTACCTGGTTATAACTGGGAAACGGCGCGTCGGCTTGATGTAGATGGCTGGAACGCCCGGACGCTGCATCTGTACTCGCATGCCGGTACGCACATGGATGC
Organism: Flavobacterium sp. SUN052; assembly: GCF_028867935.1. Taxonomy (GTDB): domain Bacteria; phylum Bacteroidota; class Bacteroidia; order Flavobacteriales; family Flavobacteriaceae; genus Flavobacterium. Next base: position 80,827 of record NZ_JAPQNS010000008.1, on the reverse strand, counting down.
GCCGATGCATTTTGGGGTAGGAGAGCAGACGATTGATCAGTTTGAGCCCGCAGACTTTTTCATAGATCGGGCCTGGATAGTCAACAAAGCGGGTTGTGAGGCATCGGGTTTGCTGATGGTGGCCGATTTGGGTGAGGTGGCGAAACGGCTTCAACCTGGCGACGGACTGCTGATTCGCACGGACTGGAGCCGAAAACTGGAATTGGTGGAGTACCGTAGTGGTGTTCCACGCATTAGTGACGAGCTGGCTCACTGGTGCGTGGTAAAAAGAGTTAAGCTTCTGGGCGTTGAAGGGCCGTCGGTGGCTAGTGTAAATGACTTGGACGAAGTGACGCGCATCCACCAGATTTTGCTGGGTAACGTCATTATCGTGGAAGGTTTATGTCACCTTGATCAAATCCGCCAGCCCTTTGTGAAACTGGTTGCCTTGCCTTTGTTAATTACTGACGGTGATGGCGCTCCCTGCCGGGTTATCGCAATCGAAGATGAACAGAAGGACTTATACTGAGCAGAACCAGGCAATAAACTATGACGCCTAATCTACCTAACCGCACCATTGTTGTGCTGGACGACGACCCCACAGGCACCCAGACCGTACACGATGTACCCGTGCTAACGGTCTGGTCAGAATCCATTTTGCAGGACGAGTTTAACCGGGCAACACCCCTGTTCTTTATCCTTACAAACTCCCGAAGTCTGCAACCGCAGCAAGCCCGCGAACTGGCGAAAAGCATAGGGCGAAACATTCGGACAGTCACTGCGCAAACGGGCCGGGACGTTCAACTCATCAGCCGCTCCGATTCGACGCTACGGGGCCATTATCCCATTGAAACAGACGCACTGGCTGAAGGCATGGGTTGGTCGGATCACCTGACTGTATTGATTCCGGCATTTTTTGAAGGGCATCGCCTAACCCGCGACGATATACACTATCTCTGCGAAAACGACACCTGGGTGCCCATTGGCGAAACGCCCTACGCCCTCGACAGAACGTTCGGCTACAAAGCATCGAACCTAAAAGAATGGGTAGCCGAAAAAACGGGCGGTGTTATTCCCGCGCATTCGGTCGATTCTTTGTCCATTGATTTCCTGCAAGAGCGACCACTAACCGACATTCGGGAAGCCATTGAGCGGGCAGGGCGAGTGCTGATCGTGAATGCCACGGATTATAACACGCTGAACCGGTTTTCGCGAGCGGCAGAAACAGTCAACCAACGAATCATTTACCGGACGGGCGCTTCGTTTGTTGCTTCCTTTGGTCGAATCAACACGGGGCCACTGTTAACCGCTGGGGCTGTTGCTGATCCGTTGGGCCGGGGTGGCCTGATTGTGGTCGGCTCACACGTACCCAAGACGTCGGCGCAGCTGGCAGAGTTATTAAAAACGTCAGCCCGACCGATTGAAGCGGATGTTGCGCAACTGTTGGCACCCACCGCAGAAACGTATGTGGAAGAACTCGTAGGTCAAATAAACAACCAGCTGGCTTCCGGCGAAACTGTTCTTTTATACACCTCGCGGAGATTACAAGCGGGTCGCGATGAAGCTGAAAGCTTACGCCTGAGCACCCGTATATCAAGCAGGATAACTGAGATAATCAGTGGACTGAGCGTTCGCCCTCGTTTTCTGATTGCAAAAGGCGGCATCACATCGAGCGACGTAGCCACGAAAGGATTGGGCGTTAAACGGGCCGTCGTTATTGGTCAGTTGCTTCCCGGCGTACCCGTCTGGCAACTTGGCCATGAAAGTAAATACCCCGGTCTGTCCTACGTTGTGTTCCCCGGTAATGTCGGGGCCGATAACGCATTACGCGTCCTGTATGAGCAGTTGCGATGAATAACCAACTTAAAGGTGTAGCCGTAGGGGCGGGCTACTTTGCCCCATTTCATCTGGATGCCTGGCAACGTTTGCCAGGGGTGACGATCATGGCGCTCTGCGATACCGATATAACTAAGGCGCAAACGCTGGCCCGGCAATTTGGCATCCAACGTGCTTACACCGACGTGGCCGAAATGCTCCTGCGTGAACAGCCTGACTTTATCGACATCATTACCCCGCCCCAAACGCATGATTCGATCGTTGAACTAGCCGTTCAGGTGGGCGCAGATATTATTTGTCAGAAACCGGTAGCACCGACTCTGGCGGAGGCCCAGCAGATCGTAAGCCTGACCGAGCGGACGGATGTTCGGTTGATGATTCACGAGAATTTTCGGTTTCAGCCTTGGTACCGCGCCATCCGTCAACTGCTCAACGACCAGGCTATTGGCGACAAACTGTTCTCCATAAACTGTCGTACCCGGCTTGGCGATGGTTGGCAACCCACTGCCTACCTGTCACGACAACCCTACTTTCGCACCATGCCCCAGTTGTTAGTGCATGAGACAGGGATTCATTTCATCGACACCTTCCGGTTTCTGGCCGGTGAGGTAGATCAGGTATACGCCAGTTTGACAAAGCGCAATGACGCCATTGTGGGGGAAGACAGTGGTCAGGTATTTTTCGTCTTCCAAGGCGGAGCCACGGCCATCTGGGATGCCAGCCGCTTCAACGAACCCAATTACGCCAACCCACGCTACACGTTCGGAGAGATGACGCTCGACGGCAATGGCGGCACCATCCGGCTCTACCCTGATGGACGGTTGACCGTTCAGCCACTCGGACGGGCTGAAGTCTCGCATACGTATTTGCACGAAGATCGGGGTTTTGCTGGCGACTGTGTGCTGGCGACGCAGCGTCATTTTATTGACTGTCTGCTGTCGGGTGAGCCTTTTGAAACCAGTGGTCGCGTGTATTTAACCAATCTCCTTGTCCAGGAAGCTATTTACCAGTCGGCAAAGGAAGGTCGTGTAGTCTCAGTTGGCCTGTAATGCTGGTTTGGGATGTGTGAACCAAACAACGAAACGGGAAAGCAAGCCGATTGGAGCCCATTGTCGTTGTTTTGCTTCCGAAACGTGACCAGCAACCCATGCGATTGACCGTAATTTTTGGCACCACACTCGCCGTACTAATGGGGGTTGGCTTCCGGGCGCATCCGCCTGTCGGACCCCGCCTGGCCCTCAACCGACCCAATGTTATTTTTATACTAGCCGACGACCTGGGCTACGGTGACCTGAGCTGCTATGGGCAAAAGAAAGTCAAAACGCCCAATATTGATCGGCTTGCCGCCAGTGGAATGCGTTTCACCCGACATTATGCGGGAGCTACCGTTTGCGCGCCATCGCGCACATCGCTGCAAACCGGTAAACACACCGGCCATACCTCCGTACGAGGTAACGCACCTGCTGGACAGCTCCTACGTCCCGAAGAAACCACCATTGCCGAAGTCTTTAAAAAGGCGGGGTATACTACTGCACTCATTGGCAAGTGGGGCGTAGGTCACCCGCCACCACCCGATGACCCCGCCCGTAATGGCTATGATTACGCGTATGGATACGTGAATATGTGGCACGCCCATAATTATTTCCCGGAGTTCGTTTACCGCAACGGGCAGAAAACACCCCTGGCGGGTAACCACACCCGGCGTGCTGAAGATGGCTCAAATCCCTGGGCTTCGATGCCAGAAGGAACAGGCGTAGCCGATGCCCGCGCTATTTATGTACCCGACCGGCTGGAACAGGAAGCCCTCGCGTTTATCGACGCCAGTCGGTCTAAGCCGTTCTTTCTGCACCTGACCACCAACCAGCCACACGCCAACAACGAAGGCAAAGAGCATGGAATGGACGTACCTGATATTGCGCCCGCTTTCCGCAACAAAGACTGGCCGGAAAACGAAAAAGCTTTTGCCACGATGGTTACGCGCCTTGACAGTACCGTGGGTATGGTCATGGCCAGCATCAAGGCCCAAGGACTGGAAGACAACACGCTGATCATTTTCAGTAGCGATAACGGTCCTCACGAAGAAGGCGGGCACAAAGTCGATTTCTTCGATAGCAACGGACTGTTGCGGGGTACTAAACGAGACTTGTTTGAAGGTGGGGTGCGTATCCCGTTTATTGCGTCGTGGAAAGGCCATATCAATCCAGGCACGACAACCGATCATATAGCTGCTTTCTGGGATTTTCTGCCGACGGTCTGTGAGCTTGTTGGTCAACCGAAACCGGCTGGTATCGACGGCATTTCGTATCTGCCCACGCTGCTTAGCGCGAAGGGTCAGGCACAGCACGATCACCTGTACTGGGAATTCTATGAAGAAGGCGGCAAGCAGGGCGTGCTGTATGGTCAGTGGAAGGGCATCCGGCTAAACACCCGGCAAGGACTCAATAAAGCCGCCTTCTCGCTGTACGATCTGCAAAAAGACCTGGGTGAACAAACCGACGTAGCCGCTAGCCACCCCGACGTCGTGAAAAAAATCGAGTCCATGATGCAGGCCGATCACCAGCCGTTTGCTTTCGTCTCGCTGTTCAACAATGCCGGAGCATCGGCTGAAACACCGAAATAGTTCTATGAAAAAATTAAGTGTACTCTTCACCTGTGGGGCACTGGCCCTGATTGGCCTGTCGGGAATGCACCGCGAAGTGCCCGCTCGGACAATTAGCAAAGCGCCCGCCAAAGATATTGTTGTGGCTCCGCGACCACCCATGGGCTGGAATAGCTTCGATGCCTACGACTGTCGCATCACCGAAGCCGAGTTTAAAGCCAACGTCGACTATCTGGCGCAGAACCTGAAACCGTATGGTTGGGAATACGCCGTAATGGATTATATCTGGTTCAATGACAACCCCGGAAATTGGAATAACCCCAAACGGCGGCACGGACATCCCGACATTCGTTTGGCCGAAGATGGCCGACCTATCGACCAACTGATCATGGATAAAAACGGGCGGCTCTGGCCTTCCGAAAAACGGTTTCCATCGGCCGCTGGCGGTAAAGGGTTCAAACCCATTGCCGACTACGTGCACAGCAAAGGGCTTAAGTTTGGCATGCACATCATGCGAGGTATCCCCCGGCAGGCTTTTTATCAGAACTGCCCGATCAAGGGAGCATCGGCCTCCGCCAAGGATATTGCCGAACCCTGGGATACCTGTAACTGGTGCAACAATATGTTCGGCGTAGACCCCACGAAGCCTGGCTCGCAGGAATACTACAACTCATTGTTCGAGCTATATGCAGCCTGGGGTGTCGACTTCATCAAGGCCGACGACATGATGTTCCCGGCCTATCATAAGGGTGAAATTGAGATGATGCGGAAGGCTATCGATAAGTGCGGTCGGCCCATGGTGCTGAGTTTATCATGTGGCGAAGCTCCAGTTTCGCAGGCGGACCACCTGACGCAGAATGCCAACATGTGGCGGATTTCGGCGGATTTCTGGGATAACTGGGGAGCGCTTGAACACAACTTTGATTTGCTCAATGCCTGGTCACCCCACATACGGGAGAACCACTGGCCCGATGCTGACATGCTGCCGATGGGTAAACTGTCGCTGGACAATCGCCCGCATGGCCCCGAGCGGATGTCGAAATTCACACCCGACGAGCAGCAGACAATGATGACTCTCTGGTGCATGGCCCGATCTCCACTCATGATGGGGGGCGATTTGCTGACCTTGCCGGCCAATGTGAAACAGCTGCTGACCAACGATGAAGTGCTGGCTGTCAACCGCAGTAGCACAGACAACCGGCAGCTCATCAACCACAATAAAAAGGCGATCTGGGTGGCTACCGACCCCACAACCCAGGACCGGTACGTGGCCTTGTTCAACCTCGACGATAAACCCGCGGACATCGCCTTCGACTTTGAGTTGGAATACCTGCGCGGTACGTTCCTGGTGCGTAATCTCTGGGATAAAAAAGATCTTGGTTTAATGCAGAAAAAGATTCAGGCAGAAGTGCCTCCTCATGGTGCCCGATTGTTCCGAATCAGTAAGAAAGTGTAGGGTTTGAACTGTTTTATAGGATAAAGTTACAATGCGGACTGTCTTTGGCGGTCTGCATTGTCTGTTTCTGTATCTTTAAATGATAATTTTTATTTCTTCAGTACTAATTTATCAACCCGCATGAAACGAAGCTGGCGTCTGCTTTTCCTTTTCGAGTTGATAGGCTGGGTTTCATTAGCCCAAGCGCAACAGCTTGCTCAGCAAACCCGTTACCTGACCGTTAATGAGGGGCTGTTGCACACCGATGCGACCACATTAGGTAAAGACGGGCAAGGATTTTTTTGGATTGGCTCCTATGGAGGTCTCAACCGGTTCGATGGGTACGAATTGAAGCCTTTTATAAATGCCACCGATAAGCTTCAGCGCGTTTATCAGAACCGTATCAATCGGCTGCTGGTCGATACGACTCGCGCGGTGATCTGGCTGGCCACTCAGGGGGGGCTCACGCTATTTGACCTGCAACGGGAGCAGTACGTTTCGGTTACGGTGCCGAATACAAAACTTGCCCAACGACTGCATAAAACCTTCACGCATCTTCAGGTTGATCGGGCAGGGAATCTGTGGCTTGCCCTGCCTGATGGCCTTTGCGTGGTGCAGTACAACGCACAGACGAAAATCCTGACTGAGGTAAAAATAGCGGGAACACTACCAACCGAGACCGTAAATGAGATAACTGTTGATGCTACAGGAAAGGTATGGTTCATTACGAATCAGGGTGTCTTTCGTGTTGAGCCCAACCGCTCTGTACATCGTGTGCCGGTTTATGATGAAAAACAGCGGGAGCACACCAATTTTTCGGGCCTGCTGTTCGATCGAAGGGGGCAGTTGGTGTTGGGAGCACCCAATGGCTTAATGATAGTCGGTGCTGGACAATTGCCCAACCGACCGTGGCAGGGTCGTTTTTATGCAGTGGCATCCGGTACGTTAACCAATACGGGCGATCAGGAAGTGACCTTCAATGCCTTAGCTGAATCGCCAAAAGGAGGGTATTTTCTGGGTTCGCCCTTTGGGCTGGTCCAGGTAACGCCACAGGGCAACAAACTAGCTATACAGACGCTGCCGCGCTCGTCTGAAACCCTGTTTTTCTCTAACCACATCAGCCAGTTATACGCCGACCCGGTGGCCTCTACCCTCTGGGTAGCTACATTTGGAGGTGGCGTTCGGTATTACAACCTGACACCAAAACCCTTCTTTCTGATTCAGCAGGCCACTCCGAATAACAGCCTATTGGGCCCATCGGGAAGTTATATCCGGGCTTTGAAAGAAGATCGCAATGGTAACCTCTGGATTGGCACCCGCACCAGTGGCCTTGAGTTGTATAACTCCACTACCGGCACCACCCGAACTTTTACGCACCAGCCCGGTTCGTCGGCTGGGCCAATCAGCAACAACATTCGCTCGCTCACGGAAGATCGGCAGGGGCATATCTGGGTCGGTACCGACGCGGGCATCAGTGTACTAACTGGGAGCGGCCGTTTCGAAGCGCTCCAGCACCGCCCCGACGATCCCAACAGTCTGTCGGACAATGTTATTTTTTCGATGGATGTGGATGCCTTCGGACAGGTTTGGGCTGGTTCGTGGAATAAGGGGTTGAACCGGATACGTTCACTGGGCAGTGGTCGCTATACCGTTCAACGTCTTCCAACCGGTAAGTTGGGTACTTCGGGCGACAAAATTACGTTTATCCACGCCGACCCGCAGCGCCCTGAAGTGTTTGTAGGAACTACGCAAGGCCTCGATCATTTCTTCCTGAACAGCACGGGCGACATTAGCCGGGTACAACATTACAAAGCCACCCGTCAGAGTAACTCACTCACGTCCGATTTTATCTGGCCCATTGTCCGTCAGGATGCCCGCACACTCTGGGTCGGAACTATCGGTGGAGGGCTTAATCGTCTCACGCTACTACCCAACGGAAAGTATGTGGCTAAAAGCTACACCACTCAACAGGGGCTACCATCTAATGATGTTGAATCGCTCGAACTCGATCCACACGGGAACCTCTGGATTGGCGGACGTGGTCTGACACTACTGAAACCCGAAACCGACGAAATCACGACCTTCGACGTACACGACGGACTTCAGAGCAACGTCTTCAAGATTGGGGCGTCAGAACGAGGGCGCGACGGTCGATTGTACTTCGGCGGTATTAATGGCATCAACTACTTTTACCCCGACAGTATCGGCCGTAGCCAGCGTAGCGTATCGCCGGCCCTGTCGGAACTGCTCGTAAACAACCGGTCGGTTGCTGCGGGTGATAAAATAGAGGGCGACGTTGTTATTCAGCAGGCCATTCATACCCGGGAGCCACTGACTCTCAATTACCTGCAAAACAATTTCTCACTCCGTTTTTCGGCTCTCAATGTTGTCAATCCCGAAAAATGTCTGTATCGCTACCGGCTCTGGGGTTTTGATAAAGACTGGATTACAGCCGACGCCCGGCAGCGGACAGCCTCCTACTCGAACCTCGATTATGGTGAATACGCCTTCGAACTGCTGGCTTCCAACGAAGATGGACGCTGGACCACCAAGCCACTCCAGCTCAAGGTAGTGGTGACGCCCCCCTGGTGGAAATCGATCTGGGCCAAGCTGTTTTATGCGTTGCTGATTCTGGGCGTGCTGGTCGGCGGCTACATCTATCAGATTCGGTGGTTTACGCTCAAGCGGAAACTGGAAATCAAGAGCCTGGAGGAGCAGCAGAAAGAAGACCTTCACCAGATGCGTATGCAGTTTTTTACCAACATCTCGCATGAGCTACGTACTCCTCTGACGTTGATTCTGAGCCCGATCGAAAAGCTCATGCATGGCGGGATAGAGGGCGGTTCTGTCAAACACTATTACGAACTGATTCACCGCAATACCAACCGGCTGCTGAAGTTAGTCAACGAACTCCTTGAGTTCCGAAAGGCCGAATCGGGGGCCATGCAGTTACAAACCAGTGAAACACGCCTGGGAATGCTGGTCAGGGAGGTGAGCAATGAGTTTGTGGAACTGGCCTTGCAGAAAGACATCGACTTTCAGGTATTGCTACCCCCAAAAGAGCCTATACTTTGGCTGGATAGAGGTGTCGTCGAGAAAACGCTGGTCAATCTATTATCCAACGCCTTCAAATACACCGATCCCGGCGGGCGCATTATGGTCGAAATCACCACTGTTGATCAGCCCCATTTTACGAATGTCTACCGGATTCAGAGCCACGAAACAACCGGGGCCGAGCGATGCTGGATTCGGGTGGCCGACACCGGTCAGGGTCTTGATCGGACAGCAATTGAGCAAATTTTTGATCGCTTTTATCGGGTGACAGACAAGGCTAGTGAACAGCCCGGCGTGGGTATCGGTCTGGCGTTTGTCAAGAGCCTGATGATGGTGCACCGGGGCGCTATTTCGGTCTATAGCGACGAAGGGAAAGGAACGGAGTTTTATCTCGGATTCCCAACGGGTAACGCTTATCTACAACCTCACGAGATCAGCCGGCCGATGGATTACATGCTCGACGATGCCAAAATCAAAGCCATTGAGGTGACCCAGGAATTGCAGGAGAACCGACCTAAATTAGTGCCGCGCAATAGTGAAGGGTACAAGCCCAAGTTGCTGGTAGTCGAAGATAACGCTGAACTGCGGCAGTTTCTGGTTGACAGTTTTGGGCAGTCGTACCAGGTGCTCGAAGCGGTCGACGGTAAAATGGGACTGGAGATGGCGTATGAAGAATTGCCCGATATCATCATTAGCGACGTCATGATGCCCAAGATGGACGGTTTCGAGCTTTGCCAGGCGGTGAAAAATACGCTCGAAATCTGCCATACACCAGTAATTCTGCTGACGGCCAAAGTTTCGGTGGAGAGTCGTATTCAGGGAACCGAGTCGGGTGCCGATGCCTATATTCCAAAGCCGTTTAGTCTGCGCCTTTTGGAGCTGACTATGCACAATCTGCTCGATTCACGCCGTAAACTGAAAGAACTCTACGCGCACGATGTTTTTGTGGAAGCCCGCGAAATGGTGACCACCAAAAAGGATAAGGAATTCGTTGATCAGCTTATTGGTATCATCGAGCAGCATCTGGACGATACAGAATTTGAAGTGGAGAACCTGTGCCGAGAAATGGGCATCAGCCGGACCAAATTGTATAACAAGATCAACAGCCTGATGGGGCAGTCGGTAGGTGAATTGATCCGTAAGCTACGCCTGAAAAAAGCGGCTCAACTAATTGTATCCGAAGATATCAGCATTATGGAAGTCATGGAGCGGGTGGGTATTCAGAGCCAGTCGTATTTTACGAAAGCGTTTAAAAAGGAATTTGGCAAAACGCCCACCCAGTATCTGCACGACTTTCTGGTTGATGCGCAACTTACTGATGCGCTAAAACAGGAGGAAGCCTGATACCTGCCTTGTTACACGCCCTTCATACTGGGATTAATTGATTCAAGGTAGGGGTACTGATGTTGCAACGTATGGATAGACCAGTGAATAGGTCGTAATTCGTTACAGCATCAAAGACGCTCAATTACGATGAAATACCTCTGCATTTATTTACTCCTGTTCGGTTGGTTTTCGGCCGATGCTCAAAAGCAGCCGAATATTGTGGTATTCATTGCCGATGATATGGGCTGGGAGGAGTCGACGCCGTACGGCAATAAACGCATCCATACGCCCAATCTACAACGACTGGCCAATGAAGGAATGCGGTTTGATAACTTCTTCCTGACCGCCAGTTCATGCAGCCCGTCGCGAACGAGTATACTAACTAGCAAGTACCCTCACAACACGGGGGCCATGAACTTGCACGAAGATCTCAAAGCCGATACGGAATTGTTTCCCTTCAAGTTAAATGAAGCGGGTTATCATACCATGCTGGTGGGTAAATCGCACGGCACTAACAAAAAAGAAATGCAGGCCAAATTTGGCTATCTCCAGCTTGTCGATTGGAGTAAGCCTTGGGAAATGGCCAATCTCTGGATTACAGCGCTTGAGCAACGGCCCAAAGACAAACCCTTTTTTCTTTGGGCCGCTTCCATTGATCCGCATCGCCCCTTTAAGCAGGGTGAATACCCGTACAAGCACCATCCTGATAGCGTGTTTGTGCCACCCTATTATCCTGATATTCCAGAAATCCGGCGTGATTTAGCCGACTATTACGATGAAATAGGTCGCTTTGATCAACACATTGGGGTGGTGTTGAACTATCTCGAAGACAACCATGAGCTGGACAACACCATCATTCTAGTGTTGAGCGACAATGGTAAAGCCTTTCCTCAGAGTAAAACCCGGGTGAATCTTCAGGGGCTGAAAAGTCCGTTCATTGTCCGTTATCCGAAGCTAATTCGGCCGGGAAGCACGACCAAAAGTCTGGTGAGTTCCGTGGATATTGCTCCCACATTACTAAAACTAGCCAACGCAAAACCCATGGCGCAGGTCGTTGGTGTATCATTCGATGCATTGTTTAGCGCTCCCAACATCACCGTACGCGAGTATGCCTTTGGCGAGCATAACTGGCATAATTATATGGCCTACGAACGAGTTGCCATCTCAAAAGACTTCGTTTATATCCGAAACTGGCTATCCGGTTTACCGCAGGTTTCTGCGGGCGAAGTCGTGCCGACTCCCTTCTATCAGACCATGCAGGCCATGTACTGGCAGGGGAAATTAGATAAAAAATATGCAGATAGTTTCCTTACGCCACGCCCGGCAGAAGAGTTATTCATGCATGTGACCGATCCGCACTGCATGAATAGCCTGATCGACGATAAAAAGCGTAAGAAAGAGCTAAGTACTATGCAGGGAGTATTGAATGAATGGTTAGCAAAGACGAACGATAATTTTCCCGGAATTGACAAACTAAAAAAAGATGGACTTGATCGGTTGAGTGGCAATCCGTTACCAAAGGAAAAGTAATTCGTTTGGTAACGGATTCAGCTTGCTTTTCGATGAAAACAAGAAGTAGTACTCAAGTCAATGCAGCAGAGAACGATATTTATTGGCCTTATAGCCCTAAGCGCAGCCTGTCAGCCCGATGCGCCAAAGCATTTCGTTTATTCGCCGACAATTACCGTTTTCGAATCGGAACCTGAACAGAAAATGGCACTGGTTATTCTGCCGCCGAAACAGGTGCCTGATGGTATGGTGTACGTACCCGGTGGCTACACCCAGATGGGCTCCAACGAAGGTCTGGATCAGGAGAAACCCACATTCTGGGTGTTGGTCAAGCCTTTTCTGATGGATCAGCATGAAGTGACGGTAAGGGAGTTCCGGGCGTTTGTGAAGGCGACTGGCTTTAAAACCGAAGCCGAGCGGTTTGGAGATGCGGGGGTTTTTAATGATACGACTGAAGAGTGGAAGCTGGTTGAAGGCACTAACTGGCAATTTCCATACGGACCCGCTTCGGGTCCAGCCGCCGACAATATGCCAGCCACGCAGGTATCGTGGAATGATGCGCAAGCTTATGCAAAATGGGCGGGTAAACGATTGCCCCGCGAAATCGAGTGGGAGCACGCTGCCCGCAACGCTAACAACAGCCGTACCCTGTATCCTTTCGGCAACAGTTTAACCAATAACGGTACGTTTCTAGCTAATACATGGAACGGCAAATTTCCTGATTACGACGAGGTGAAAGATGGTTATCATCGGGCCGCTCCGGTAGGAACGTTTGGGAAATCACCATTAGGGCTTTCGGATATGTCGGGCAATGTGTGGGAATGGTGCGAAGACCCTAAAGTGTCGTATACTGATCTGCTGAAACAGACTCCGGTAACAATTACGGCTCAAACTGAACGGGTGCAGCGGGGGGGCTCGTATCTATGCGAGCCGGGTTGGTGCCACGGTTACCGGGTGTCGGGACGGTCAGGTAGCACCGCCGAAAGTTCGCTGATGCACGTCGGTTTTCGGTGTGTGAAGGATGTCTGATTGATAACAAGCGGTGGGAGATTGACTCAGGGAGTCAATCTCCCACCGCTTGTTATGCGCTTGAACGGACTTTTTTCTACAAATATAAAATCTGGATACAATGTCGAATTAGTGTATTGCCAGTTATTTGCCATACCCCGGATTTTGTTCCAGTGCCGAATTGAGCTGCGTAACAATGGTGGGAATGGGCCACAGGTAATCCCGGTCTTTATTGAACTTACGGCTTCCGATTTTCTTGCCATCAAAATTAAAAATGTCGCCATTCATGACCACTTCAGCCGTCCGCCAGCGCCGAATGTCGTGGTAATACAACCCTTCACCCGCCAGTTCGATCCGGCGCTCATGGCGAATTTCGGCCCGCATCTGCTCTTTAGTCAGGCCCTTGGCTACATCGGGCATGACCGCCCGTTTCCGAATCAAATTCAATGCATCGTACACCGACTGATCGGGTCCAGCGACTTCGTTCTGAGCCTCGGCATACATTAACAACACATCAGCGTACCGAAACACCATATAATTAATTTGCGACTGGCCGCCTGGAATGGTTGTCCCGACTTCATTGTCTTTATAAACCGTATACTTTTTCTGACCAATACCCGTAAAGCCAAAGGTTGTTGGCGTAACTACCTTGGCCCGGAATGTAGAACCAGGAATAATAACGGTTTGACTCAAGCGAGGATCGCGGTTAGCATAGGGGGCTTTAGGGTCGAACAGGGGTGATTTGTTGGCAGGTAACCCGTCTTTCATGTAGTAGTCATTGAGCAGGTCGGGAAGGGGAGCCGTCGAGTTAAAATCCGTCAGGTTAATGTCCATGTTGTGCGTAAACTCCGGGTATTTGAACTGCACATCAAAAATCACTTCCGAGTTACCCTCCTTATCCAACTGAAACAACTCGCGATAATCGGGGTACAGGCTGAACGTTTTAGCGTCGATAATGGCTTTGGCAGCTGCGGCTGCTCCTTCCCACTGACTGGCATACAGGAGCGTACGGGCTTTGAGGGCATAGGCTGCGCCCTTGGTAGCCTTTCCTTTGCTATCGATGGTCAGCGGCAAGTCGACTACGGCTTCGTCGCAGTCTTTTATTATTTGCGCCTGTACTTCGGCGGCAGAGTTACGGGGTAGATTGCCTTGCTTTTCTGCGTTAGGCGTCTCAAGAATCAACGGGACTCCGCCATAATGCACCAGCAGATTCTGGTAAAACAGAGCCCGCAAAAACTTGGCTTCGGCGGTATAGCGCTTTTTCAAAGCCTCGTCCATCTGGATAGCGCCAATATTGTCGAGAAGGGTATTGGCCCGGCCAATGCCGACATAGCAGGCGCCCCATTTGTTGTTAATGATACCGTCGTTGGCAGCATCGTGAATACCCTGCGCTATAAAACCCGCTCCACCCGTATTGTTGTACGTGTAATGGTTGGGCGTAGCCGCTTCCATTGAGACGGGGTCAGCGTAAAGGTTGCCGTTGGTGAGGGCGTTATACGTGCCAAACAGAGCGGCTTCGGCCTGTTCGCGGGTTTTCCAATAGGTTGTCTGCGTGTACCGATCCGTCGGATTGACGTTCAGGAAATCGGAGCAGCTGCCCAGCATCAGGGCCAGGCCAGCCAGGGTAATATATGGTTTCATGGTCAATAGCGGATTAGAAAGTGATGTTGAGTCCAGCGGTCACGACTTTGGCAATCGGATAAGTAATGATATTCTCGTTGGACGCGCTACGCTCGGGGTCACCGATCTTGAATTTGCTGAACGTGAGTAGGTTCTGCGCATTGGCGAATACCCTGAGCCGACTAACGCCCACTTTGTTCATTATCGTTGACGGCAGTACATACCCTAACTGAATATTTTTCAGGCGGAGATACGACACATCAGTCATCCAGAAATCGGACACCTGAAAATTTTGTGGATACCCACTTGCTGTGGTCAGGCGAGGATATTTGGCGTTGGGCATTACGGGTGTCCACGAATCGGTCAACCAGTCTTTGGTAACTCCTGCGCCGTTGCGGTACGGGAAGCCGAGGTTCACATTTACAAAATTGTCGACATCCTGAACGCCCTGAAAAAAGGCAGTAAAGTCGAGGTTTTTGTACGAAGCACCCATAGTGAATGTATAGGTGTATTTTGGAATAGTATTGCCGACGATCTGCCGGTCGTTATTGTCGATGCGATTATCGCCATTGATGTCTTTGTATCGGATGTCGCCGGGCAGCGTTACTGCGTTCTGGAAGGGAGCCGCCTTTATTTCGTCGGCTGTCTGGAAATACCCGTTGCTGACCAGTCCATAGTATGAATCGATTGGGTAACCTTCAAAAATGACCCGATTCCCATTGAAAATCTGTTGCCCATTGGTGTTCAGCACCTTGTTACGAACCGACGTCAAATTACCGCCAATGTTATAGCCAACCTGCCCAATTTTGTCGCGCCAATTGAGGGTGAATTCAAACCCCTTGTTCTGCACTTTACCCACGTTCCGCACTGGCCCGGCCAGATTACCCACCTGCTGAGGAATATTCACCTGCCGCAGTATACCGTCGGTGATCTTGTTGAAATAATCGACTTCACCCGAAAGTCGATTATTCAGAAAACCAAACTCAAGCCCGATGTCGGTAATGGCGGTACTTTCCCAGGTCAGGTTTTGCTCAGCAATCTGGGTGATGGCCGTTCCACCCACTACGTTGTTGTTGAAGTTATAGTTGATGCCTGAGTTGACCGCCGATACGAACCCAAACAATTGCTGTGGCTGGCTGCCGAGTTTCCCCCACGATCCACGCAGTTTCAGATTGGATAATGCCCGGACATTCTTCAGGAACGGCTCTTCGTTGATGCGCCACCCGGCCGAGACCGACGGAAAGAATCCCCAGCGCTGATCGGCCGCAAACCGAGAAGAACCATCATACCGGAAATTAACCTCGAACAGATACCGGCTGTCGAACACGTAATTTACCCGTCCGAAATAGGACTGGAGCCGGGATTCAGCCGAAGTGCCGCTGACGATCGGGTTCGAACTTCCCGCGCTCAACTCCGAAATGTCGTTGCCGATTTGGCCCTGGTTGCTGGCGCGGAAACTCCCATTCTTGAACATTTCAAGGCTAAAGCCCAGCAGAGCGTTAATCTCATGCTTCGTGCTAACGGTCCGGTTAAAATTCAGCGTGTGAAAGTTGGTAAACCGCAAGTCCTCGCTGGCTCCCTGGGTAACGCTCCGAACCGGAATGTTGCCCATCAGCGCAATGGCCCCGGTTTTCGGATTTTTGAGTTCAATCTGGGGGTTGTTAAACTTTTCGGCGCCGTAGAGCAGGTTAGGTGCAACCGTCACTTTGTATGTGAGGCCTGGAGCAATGCGGGCTTCGGCAAACAGGTTGACAATGGTTTGAAACGTACTGTTTTTGTGGAAACCTTCGTACGAAAGCGCGTAAGGATTCCGAAAAAAATTGTGCCCCGGCACGCGTACCCATTGATCGGCATAGGTGCCGTCTGCCAATACGCTCGTCTGCATGGGCAAGCCCCGGTACAGTAGGCCCATAATACCGCCTTCGCCGTTAGCATCGTTGGAGGTATAGGCACTTTCGCGGTAGTTCCAGTAGGTAGTCACAATGCCGCCCCCTACCCGTAGCCACTTATTGATGTCTGAAGTAATATTGCTGTTGACGGAGTAACGCTTGCCCGAGGTGTTGAGTAACAAACCCTGCTGGTTCAGGTAACCCAGTGACAGGGTAAACTGCGTTTTGTCGTTGCCGCCCGAAAACCGAAGGTTGTGTTCCTGCTGCGGTGCCTTGCGAAACATAATGTCGAACCAGTTGGTATTGGGATAAATGTACGGATCAGTACCTGCCTTGTACTCATTGATCAAGTCCTGAGTGTATTCAGCGGGACTGCCCTGATTGGCAAGCGCCCGGTTCTTGCCTTCCATGTAATCCACTGAGCTTGTTGCCACATCGGGAACAAAGGTGGCCTGCTGAACACCGAAATAATTATTGTAATCGACCTGAAGCTTGCCCTTTTGCCCAGTGCGGGTTTTGACCAGAACAACTCCATTGGCAGCCCGGTTGCCGTAAATCGCGGCTGAAGCAGCGTCTTTCAGCACTGTAATACTCTCAATATCGGCTGGGTTCACGCTGGTAAGCGGAAACTCGATACCATCGACCAGTACCAGCGGATCGTTGCCCGTCCCGAACGAACCGACACCCCGAATACGGATGGTGGCCGCATCGGCTCCCGGTCGTCCCCCGCTCATGTTGACGTACACGCCCGTTAGTCCCTGCAAAGCCTGAGTGGAATTAGTGATGGGGCGGTTCGATAGAAATTTCTGGTCGAGAGATGCTATTGAACCCGTGAGATTCACTTTCTTTTGGGTGCCGTACCCGACCACCACCACTTCATCCAGTTGCTTGTCGCCTTCGGCCAGACTGATGGAGAGTTGGGTTTGATTCCCAACCGTTACTTCGGTTGCTGTGTAGCCAATGAAGCTAAATTTAAGTTGCTGGTTGGGGGCAGCATCAATGGAAAACTCTCCATTGCCATCTGTTGTGGTACCTCGTGCGGTGCCGACCAGACTGACCGTTACTCCAGGCAGAGCCACGCCCGCAGGATCAGTTACTTTGCCTTTTACCCGCTGCGATTGGGCCAGGGCGAGATTGCTGAAACTTATAAAAAGCAGCAGCCACCCTACCAGTTTAAGGTAGATCGATTGTTTCATTACAAAGGGTTTTGTGTAGTTTAAAATTAAAAATACGGTGTTGCTCGGGGAGTATTTAGCCTATTTGGTCATTCGTTTGGCTCAATACTACTGAATGGCCCAGCCCCCTATACAGAGTTGCGTCCCTAAAGCCTAGCGCGTCATTTAACTCGTTACTCTTCCTCGTTCCGCAGTTCGCGGCCGTTGTGCACGTAGAGAAACACACTGGCCGACAGTACCGCGTGGTAGGGCCTGTTTTTCATTAGCTTCTTCTGGTCATAGAAAGCAGCTATGTCGGTTACCCAGTCACGGGCATTGGGTTGGTAAAGCAGATTCTGCATGACCACATTGGCCACGTGATCTTCCGACGAATCGAGTTGTTTCTGCAGCACCGGTTTTGCCTCCTGATCGCCAAAATGCTCGTCGAGCAGCGAAGCCGCCACAATCTGGTTGAGGGGATAGTCGTCCGTCAGCATGGCCGATAAAGCAGCTTTGTGCGGTTGCAAGGCCTCTTTCGACTGACTTTTAAGGCCCACCAGCGCCCAATAGCGGACAATGGCGTTTTTGTTGCCGAGCAGCGTTACCTGCCTTTTAAGTGTTGCTGCATCCCGAAAGCCCGACAGGTCGGCCGCGTCGTAAATAGCCTGAATGGGGTACATTGCCTCCTGTTGCCGGTAAGCGTAGGCCGTTGTCGTTTTCGACAGATTCGCGATCTCGTATTCGGGCAGAAACAGTACGTCGCGCTGCGTGATGATGTGCTGGCGTAGTTGCGTGCGAAACTCATTCAACAGTTGTTCGTTGCCCTTTTTCTGGGCCAGGTTATCCACTTCCCAAGGGTCTTTGCTGAGGTCGAACAGAAATTCCGCCGGGCGGGGCAGCAGCATCTGTTGCTGCACCTTGTTCAGTTTGCCATCTTTGAAATCGCGCCGAATTTGGCCCGTAATCGCACCCACGTCCATGTATTGCAGGTAACGCAGTTCAGGAATGCGAGGCATGAAAATACGGGTATAGGCATAGTTGCCCTTGATAATGGTACGCGTCAGGTCGTAACTCTCATCGGAGCGGTCGGACGACAGGAACAAATACATTGGAGCCGACTTTCGGCCCGGCCCGGCCAGTGTCCGGCCCTGCATGTACGCGGGCACTGGCACGCCCGCCAGTGCGAGTACGGTAGGTCCCAGGTCAACGAAATCAATTTGCTCGTCGGTTACAGCCCCGGCCTGCTTCCAGGGCGAGAGGTGCTTGTACTTTTCAGGAAACCAGACCACAAACGGAACCCGGTGACCAATGCCTTTGCCATTGGTTTTGGCGTCGGGCATACCTTCGCCGTGGTCCGAGAACAGGAAAATGATGGTATTCTCGCGCAGGCCCTCTTTTTCCAGCCGGGCGAGGAGTTCGCCAAATTCGGTGTCGGTCTTCGTAATCGAATTGTAGATACGGGCGGCCTGCTTGCGCATTTCTGGCGAATCCCGATAAAACGGCGGTAGGACCACATCTGCATCACTTGTTTTTTTTCCATCAGCTAGTTGGTCGATGATTTGCTTCTTGTACTGCGCAAACGGCTCGGTCATTGTCCGCGACTGGTGGCTCGACATAGAGTTGAACACCGCAAAAAAGGGCTGTCCCTCTTTCCGTTTCCACCAGCCGGCCTGGTTTGAGCTTTCGTTCCAGGATTCCTCGACGATACGTTTGGCCGCCGAGGTGTTATAGTCGGTTTTGCTGTTGTTGGTCGTGTAGTAACCGGCATCCCGCAGGTATTTGGGGAAGCCGGTCATGTTGTCGGGAATGGGGTAGTTGCTCCGGTGATTACCGGTGCCGAGCGTGTAGGTTTTGCACCCCAGAATGAGGGCGTTGCGGCTGGGCGAACAGACGCTGCCAGTCGAGTACGCCGACGTAAAGCGGGTGCCTTGCGCAGCCAGTTTGTCCATCACCGGCGTTTTGGCTGCCTTGTTGCCATAGCAGCCAATAAACTCCGGCGAGGTGTCCTCAAACGTCAACCACAAAATGTTGGGTCGGTCCGGCGCATCGGGTGCGGCATTCCGACGATCTGTTGCCCGAAGTTCTGGCGACTGAGCGACAGCCCGAGCACCGATCAGGCAACCTAACAGAGCTATTGCGTAGCGGTTCATTTCTCCTTCAGTTTGACCAGTTCGTAATTGGGATCGTCGGTGCGGGCGGTTTTCATCAGCGCTTCCAGTTCACCTACTTTCTGCGGGTTCTGGGCGGCTAGGTTGGTTTCTTCGCCCATGTCTTTAGCGATATTGTAAAGTTCGGCGGGTTTCTCGAAGAACTTCACCAGTTTCCAGTCGCCCTGCCGGATCGCCTGTTTGGGGCCGTTGGGCCCTTCGTTAAACTCCCAGTACAGGTAGTCATGTTCTTTCTGTTTCTTCCCCATCAGGGCATTCAGGTATGAGATCCCATCTAAGTCCGTGGCGGTCGGTTTAATACCCGCAACCTCGCAAGCCGTAGGCAGGAAATCCCAGAAGGCCGACAGGTGATTGCTTTTGGTGCCCGCCGGAATTTTGCCGGGCCATTTGGCGGCAAAGGGTTCGTGGATACCGCCCTCGTAAACGTCTCGCTTTTTACCCCGAAACGGACCGTTACTGTTAAAGAAGCCATTGTCGTATTCGGGGCCGTTGTCGCTGGTAAAAATGACGAGTGTATTGTCGTCTATCCCCAGTTCTTTCAGAAGTGCGTTAATCCGTCCTACGTCGCCATCGAGTCGCGATACCATACCAGCGTAGGCCACATTGCCTTCGTCGTCGTTGTAATAATGCGCTTTCTTCATGGGGCGCTTCTCCCAGCCCAGGTTTTCGTACTGCTTTTTAGAATCTTCGGGTACAGTTAGCTCATAGTGGGGGAGAGTGAAGGCCATGTAAGCAAAAAACGGCTTCTTTTCGGCCACTGACGTACGGATGAAGTCGAGGGCATTTCGGGCCATTTCGTCATGACTGTAAGTGCCTTTGGTCTCTTCGGGTACGTTGTTCGGGTACTCTACTTTCTCCCGGTTGTGCCACAAGTGTTTCGGGTAATAGTGGTGCGCTTCGCCGTGTCCTTTATAGCCAAAAAACTCATCGAAACCCTGCGCATTGGCCTGCCCGGTGGTACCCGACTCGTCCATGCCCCATTTGCCAAAGACGCCCGTTCGGTAACCCGCCCGGTGTAGCTCTTCGGCCACCGTGACGTCTTCGGGCTGCAACACCACTGGCTTACCCGACGACGTCCAGCCCGGATTACCCCGCACCCGCGTGTGTCCCGTGTTTTTGCCTGTCAGCAGGCACGAGCGCGAAGGGCCGCAAACGGGCGCTCCGGCATAGTGCTGGGTCATTGTTACTCCTTCGCGGGCAATAGCATCGATGTTGGGCGTTTTGATTTTGGTTTGACCCGTAAAGCCCACGTCGCCGTAGCCCAGGTCGTCGGCCAGGATATAAATGATGTTGGGGGGGGCGGCATTCCGGCGAGCTGCGTTATGCGTCTGAGCAACGGCTGGGCTATTGACTGCAAGGAAGCCAATAATGAATGTTATAAGGAGGGAAGACTTCATAGAGGACGCTGGTTTTAAGGCTGGTTATAATTTGTTGTGCTAGTTGTCGTTGGTACTGAATCGGATCAGTTTTCGCCACCGGCCGTTCCGGGTATCGGTTTGTGGGTAGCGTCGATGGGAACGGGCATGGGGGCTTTGGTTTTGTTGAGCCAGGCCAGTAGATCGGTTAGTAGCTCGTCGCGTTTGGGTTTGTTCGAACTGGCCAGATTGGTGCGTTCGCCTTCGTCGGTGGCCAGGTCGTACAGTTCAACGGCGTTGCTTTGGTCGATTTTAGCGCGGCCGCCATCCAGCAGCCATTCTTCATGATACAGGTGAATTTTCCAGTTGCCTTTGCGCATCACCGTCACGGGCCGGGAACGAAACACCGAGTCGCGTCCACGGATAACGGGTACGTCCAGATAACCGGGAAAATGCCAGAAAATAGCGGGGCGCTTGGTACCCATGGCCGCTCCCCGTAACAGGGGTAGCAAACTTTCGCCATCCAGCGTTGGGCTGGGGTTTTTTACGCCCGCTACCGCCAGAAAAGTTGGGTACAGGTCAAGATTGATAATGGGCGTTGGGTTGGCGCTGCCTTCTTTGATCACCCCCGGCCAGTACGCGATAAACGGCTCGCGGATTCCGCCTTCATAATACCCGCCCTTGTTGCCACGCAGGGGTTCCTGCGACGACTGTTGCGTGGCCCCGTTGTCGCTCGTAAAGATCACCAGCGTGTTTTTTGACAGCCCCAGCTTGTCCAGATGCGCGAACAGCTGCCCAACACTAGCGTCCAGATCGTAAATACAACCGGCGTAAAGCGCCTTTTTACTATCCGCGCCTTTCTTTCTGAACTTCTCGATACTGGCCGGTCGTGCTTCCAGATTCGAGTGGATGGCGTGATGAGCCAGGTAGACGAAGAACGGCTTATCTTTATTGATGGTGATAAATGACTGGGCTTTGTCAGTGAGCGAGAAGATGCCTTTCGGATCAGTGGGTTCGTCGCGCTTTTTATTGGGGTTGTTCTGGCGCGAATCGAAATAGGTGTCGAAACCCTGGGCTGTCGGGCTGGTTTCAGCGTCGGTACCGAGGTGCCACTTGCCGAACAGCCCCGTTACATACCCAGCCTGTTTCAAGCCTTCGGCCATTGTTATAAACCGTCCGGCCAACTCTTCTTTATTCAGAACAGGTACGACGCGCATCTGCTCAACCGGTCCCCGTGTTGTGCTTCCCACGGCAAACACCCCATGCCGGGGCGTGTATTGTCCACTCAGCAGACAGGCGCGGCTGGGAGCACAGTTTCCGGCACCGGCATAAGCGTTCGGGAACACCATGCCCCGTTTTGACAGTGCGTCGATGTTGGGTGTTTCGAAAAAATTGCTCCCCGTAAAGCCACAATCTTTGTAGCCCATATCGTCAGCAAAAATGAGCACGATATTGGGTTGCTTCGACGATGGTTTTGGAGCGGTTTGCGCCCAACCGTGACTAATTGTCAACAGCAGCAGAAGAAGTAAGCGGGATGATTTATCCATTGGTATTGACTTTTTCGGTCTGTTTAACCTCATTTTTGATTTTCGATTCATCCTCGATTAGTAGAGTAGAAAAAGGATGAACGCCCCGATTCTGCCACAGAAAATAGGGAATAGCCGTGAAAGGCACCGTTTTTTGCCGGTCCAACCCGGTGCCCATTAGGACTACCGCATCGACGCCTGAGATCTTACGGTTTGCCACCTGAATCAAACTGGTTTTGGGGAGCTTGAACCGCAGCACATCAAATCCATTGTCAACGCCTTCCAGACCAAACAGCAGTGGCCCCCTTAAGAGGGCCACCCGCCCAGTGTTGGCCTGCACAGAATCGCTGGTATAAACCCGGCGAACGGGCAGGTCGAAACGGATGATCAGTACATCGCCTGCTTTCCAGGTACGAGATAAGGCCAGATACCCCTGCTCCAGTGCCGTTATTTTCACTGGTTTGCCATTGACCAAGACACTATAGCCATGCGGCTGAGCGGTAGGCGTAAAGTGGTAGGGGCTGCCGGGCAGGTGCGTATCGGAACGTACCCACGACGGTATCCGAACGTACAACGTCAGGTTGGTGCCCTTCGCCAGCGAGGTAGCATTTTCCAACACAGTGAGCGTCAGGTCGCCCTTCCAGGGATAGTTAGTGGTGGTCTTAAAACGGAATGCCTTGCCGGCCAGACTCGTGTTGACCTCTGAGCCAATAAACTGGTTGATATACAGCCCGTTTTTGACATCGTGCGCGTAAGTCCAGCGGTTGAATCCTGTAAGGAAACCCGGCACTTTCGACGGACAACAGAACAGGTACGTCCGGCGGACGCCACTCTGTTCGTTTTTCCGACCCAGCGAATCGATGTTGAGTTTATTGCTGTAAAAGAAGCCTTCTCCATCGGCGCTTATCGACGCCAGGGCGTTGTTGTAGGCTTCAATCTCCACCACATCGGCGTAGCGGGCGTCGCGGTGGAGCAAGTTGAGCTGGTGGTTCCACTGCCCTTGCGCAATGCTTGCGCAGCACTCGCTGTAGGTGTTCAGAATGGGCAAATCGTAGGGGTGGCCGTGCTGCTCGGCTTTGGTACCGTTGCCCGTTCCGCCGTGAACGTACATCTTGCTGCCGACTACGTTCCGCCACAGGCTACCCAGCGCAAACTGTAAATCGGCGGCCCCCGTAGCGCGGACAACGCTGGTGGCTCCGCTGTAAATATAGGCGGTTCGGACGCAGTGGCCAATGGCTTCGCGCTGATCGACCAGGGGGCGGCTGTTCTTACTCCCGTCCAGATCGACCGGGCGGGTAAACTTCACGTAGCGGGAAAACAGGTCGGCATAGGTCAGGTACGTGGCTGTGCCAGTGACTTCGTAGAGTTTCATCAACCCGATTTCCACTTCGGGATGTTCGCCGTAGGCTTCAATTTTAGTCCGGTCAAAATGGCGAACGATGTTGTCGGCCAGCCGGATGGCGACGTTAAGGAACGTACGGCTGCGGGTGGCGCGGTAATGGGCCACGGCCGCTTCTATCAAATGACCGGCCGAGTATAACTGACTGTACCCAAACGGCCATTCACTGTAAAGCGATTTCCACTGTACGTCGGGGCCATAGCCAAACGTTTTTACTTTCTGATCGGTGGGGGCGGGGCTGGCCGGATCTGAAAAAGGCAGCATATACTGAGTATTCAGGTAACCGTCGGGCGCCTGGGCCGCAGCTAAAAGGCCGATTATTGAGTCAACGCGGGCCAGCAGGGTTTTGTCGGGGTAGTGCACCAGTGAGTAAGCGGCATCTTCCAGCAGTTTGTACACGTCGGAGTCGGCCGCGTTGTACAGTCGTATTTTGCCTTTCTTACGACCCGCCACAATACGAAAGTTGTCTATTTTGCCTTGCTTCTCAGCCAGGTCGAACAGCAGAGGCAGCGTGACGGTCTGGATGGTGCGGATTTTAGGTAACCAGAACGAATCCACGATTTTGACCTGCTCAAA
Organism: Flavobacterium sp. SUN052; assembly: GCF_028867935.1. Lineage (GTDB taxonomy): Bacteria > Bacteroidota > Bacteroidia > Flavobacteriales > Flavobacteriaceae > Flavobacterium. The sequence continues at coordinate 56,394 of NZ_JAPQNS010000008.1, read as the reverse complement.
GGGTACTTCCTGCAGGGCAGAATGCGGATACGGGTTTTGGCCCAGTGCGACAAAACCCGTTAGTAACCCCACAAAAAGCAGCCAGTATCTCATCATGTCAATTCAACTTTAGTACTTCATTTCTATCGCAGGTCAGCTTTCCGTCGACCAGCTTCAGTTCAGCCATTTGCAGGACCGACCGGCGGTTTTCGATGGGCTGTTTGGCAATACCGACACCCTCATAGTCGCGCCAGGGCTCAACGTGGTACACGATGAACGCCCGACCATCGCGCACCGCAACGCTACAATGACGAGCCCGGCTATGGTCGCGGTCGCGGGTGCCGGGTTTTTTCAGGATAACGCCCTGAAATTTCCAGCTTTCGCTATCGGGGCTCTGGTACACCATCAGCCCTTTGTGGGGATCGGTAAGCAGCCAGTAGCTACCGTTCCAGTTGACGATGTAGGGCGCTTCTTCAAAAGGCTCGCCTGTAACGGTGGGGTTGAACACATCGCTTTTCGAGATACCCGCGTTTTGCCAGTTCGTCAGGTCAGTGCTAACCAGATGGTACAGGTCATTTTTTGGCTCGTTCATCTTCTTGGCTTTGAACCAGACGTGAAAAGCCCCATCTTTCTGGTACACCGTAGCATCCAGGGCATTCAGGTTTGGGTCGTGCATATCGGCCACTTTGGTCCACCCACCGATGGGGTTCGATCGCGACGTTTTGTAATGGACGATTTTAGCTGGCCCTCCCCAGGGCCCTTTCTGCGTAGTGGTGTCGGGCTTCCAGGTTACGAACATGTGCAGTTCGTCGCCGTGGCTGATGATGGCCGGTGCCCAGAAGGTCGAGGGCATATCTTTGGTACCGCCAACATCATCAAATTTGCAATAACCTGCCGATTCCCAATTCACGAAATCGCGCGACCGGATAACGCCGATGGGGGTACCCGTAAATAGGTTGGGAATGAGCGCACGGCGAGACGTGTAATAAATATACCACTGCTTATCGGCTTCGTTCCAGATCACCTCGGGGTCGCAGGAACCGTAATAGTTCGGGTCGACGAACAGCGGGGCGGGGGGCGTTTTGGTAGTCGTTTTCTGAGCTAATACCGCCGGGCATATCAGCAACAGGAAGACAGCTGCATGAATGAGTTCTCTGATCATACCAGTCGAAAATCGCTTATTTCTCTATCGATTCCGTTATCTTCTTTCCTTTGAAGGGAGAAATAAGATCCCAGTCGACCACATTGCGATCGGCAGCCCATTTGTCATATTGTGCGGCCATCATCCGAACCCGGTCGGGCTGTTGTGTAGCTAAGTCGTGCTGCTCGCTACGATCGTTTTTGATGTTGTACAACTCCCAGCGGTTGGCTTTATAATTGGCCGATACCAGTTTCCAGTCGCCCTGCCGGATCATGCGGTTACCCTCGTGCTCCACGCAGATCGTGCGGTCGGGGGTGGGTTTGCCCTGCATCACCGGCACCAGGCTCATACCTTCCAGTGGCAGCAGTTTCCGATCCGTATAAGTAGCTGGGTACGTTACACCCGCTACAGCCAGGCAGGTTGCCATGATGTCGGTGATGTGGCCGGGGCGATGATCGATCTTGTTTTTTTGGTTGATGCCGGCGGGCCAGTACATGATGAATGGCGTAGAGATGCCGCCTTCGTGGGCGTAGTGCTTGTACGAATTGAAGGGCGTATTCGACACGTTTGCCCAGCCCGTTCCGTAGTGGTGATACGTACCTGCCAGCCCCATTCCATCCAGTTCAGCCCCGGTATGGACTTTGTATTTCAGGCCGCTACCACCGTCGAAGCCGTTTTCGGTCCACTCCGCGCAGCCGCCGTTGTCCGACAGGAAAATGATCAGCGTGTTGTCTAACTGATTCTGTTGTTTCAGGTGGTCGAGTAGCCGCCCCACGTTCTGGTCGAGCCGGTCGAGCATACCAGCGTAGATCGCCATGCGCCGGGCCAGATCGAGCTGCTTTTCGGTCGATAGGGTGTCCCAGGCGGGTAGGGGATAGGGCGTGTCGATGCGGTTACTACCAGGGACCTCACCCCGCTTGCTTAGTTCGGGGATGGGGTTCATCTCCAGCACACCCAGCTTTTTCATCCGCTCGTAACGCTCAGCCCGGATTTTGTCCCAGCCCCGTTTGTAGTAGTCGAAATACTTGTCGGTTTCGGCTTTAGGTGCATGAAGTGGGAAGTGCGGGGCGTTGTAGGCGAGGTACAGGAAAAACGGATTGTTGCTCTGCTTTGCCTTGTCCGTAAAATCCATCGCGTAGTCGGTGATGGCGTCGGTAGCGTAGAACTCGCCCTCTTCATAAGTACGTTCGGGACGACCTTCGGGTAGTCGTTTGTAGAGTTTCGGGTTCCAGCAAGAGCCAAATCCGCCCAGCATCCCGTAATATTCATCGAACCCACGGCCAATGGGGTTGCCGGGTTCGATGTGCCACTTGCCCGACATGGCCGTGAAATATCCCGCCGATTTCAGGGCTTCGGCAATGGTCAGGTTGTTGTCGCTCCGAAAACCGTTGTAGCCGATGTTGCCTTTGGGTACGCCACTGCCCACCATATGGCCCAGCCCGACCTGATGCGGTTGCAGACCCGTCAGCAAACTGGCGCGCGTGGGGCAGCAACGGGCCGAATTGTACACCTGCGTCATCCGAACGCCGTTGGCCGCCAAACGGTCGAGGTTAGGCGTTTTGATTTCGCCCCCATAGCAGCCAATGTCCGAATAGCCCACGTCATCGACCAGCAACACAATGATGTTCGGGCGGCTACCGGCCGGATTTTTTTGCGCGATTGATGCTGTCGGGCTAAAAAGTAATAGCCAAAGGATAAGGGCGTTTTTCATAGTGAGTTTTGTATCGGTAAAAGAAAAAGCTGAGGGGAACCATACCCAATAGTTAATCGAGTGGCTCCCGTCAGACCGCGTTCCAACCTAATAGCCTGGATTGGCCCCCTGTGCTTTGAGGGCCGGATTGTTGTCTAATTCAACTTGTGGGTACGGCCACTGAATAAATGCCAGATCGGGTGTAGCTGCCGGAATCAGGTTATTCGAGATTGTGAGCTTCTGCTTTGTATAGGCTGTACCCCAGCGACGGAAATCAAAAAAACGTATATGCTCAAAAGCAAACTCCCATCTCCGTTCGTCGCGGATGGCTTCCCGCTTCTGATCCTGCGATAGTTTGGCCCAATCGGCTGCCGCAAACATCGCAATGCCTGCCCGTTTACGAATAGCTTCGACGTTGGTGAAAATATCGGTGTCGGCAGGATTTAGCTCCACTTCGGCCTCGGCCAGCATCAAAAGCACATCGGCGTACCGAATCAGGTGGTAGTTCTGCGGGCGATTGATAAACACGATAGGCGAAATGAAGAAGTATTTCTTCACTGCTACGTTGTTGGCTGCGAAATTCCAGAGTTTTTTACCACTCCCTGTTACATCCTGATTCGAGAAGATCGAAGCCCGGAAGCGCGGGTCACGGTTAATGGCGTGGCCTGTGGTGCTCACCAACGGAGACTTTGTGCCGTAGATTGGACTCGCTACCAATGGTTTGCCATCGGTATAAAGGTACGAATCGCGTAGGCTGTTAGTGACCTGATATGAGTTGCGGGGCACTCCAAAAGGCGTTACCGAAGGTGATGTCGTCGTATCAACTTTGTACGAAAATGTTTCTCCCTGATCGAGCTGGTTATCAACAAAATTGACCTGAAAAATGGATTCTTTATTGCTATACTCCACTTCAGGCGTGAACAACTGCGCGTAGGAAGGGTGTAGGGCGTAGCTGTACGGAGCTGTTTTCAACTGTTTAAACGTGTTGACAGCGTTGGTGTAATCTTTCCTTGCCATGTAATACTTGCCCAGTAAGGCCAACGCTGCCCCTTTCGATACTCGCCCGTCGGGCGTAGTGACGGGTAAGCCGGCTAACACATCACCCGATAGGTCAGCGATCATAGCATCGGCAATCACACTGCCTTTGGTGGCCGCAACCCCCTCGCTCCGGGTTGAGTTAGGCTTGGTGTAAAATGGTACCCCCTGAAAAAGCTGCACAAGATCGTGGTAGGCATAAGCCCGCAGGAATTTGGACTCAGCCAGTAGGCGTGACCGGGCTGCATCCGAAATCGTTCCTGATGGCATCGACCCGATTTTATCAATGGTAAGGTTAGCCCGGTTGACCACTGTGTATAGGGCGCGCCAGATGCCGGTGATGCGTGCGTTACTCCCGTTGGCTGCGAAGTTTTTGATGTCGAGCCAGGCATCGGAATTGGTGTTGGTACCCATATTGTCGGTAGCCACATCGAGCCGATAGTAGCGGTCGCCTGCCAGTTCACTGCTCTGTAAACCATCATAGATACCCAGTACACCCCGCAGGGCATCGGTTTCATTACGCCAGAATGTAGTTTCTTCCACCTCATTCGGATTCACTAATTCGAGCTGCTGCCGCCCGCAGGAAAGGAGGAACAAAAACAGCGCGAGACACAAAAGAGATTGTATTTTTTTCATGGTTGATTATGCGTTGGCAGTCATAGAGCGTTGACCACGGATGAGTGAACAATAGCTGATTAGAATCCGGCATTCAAGCCAAAACTGACTGTTTTAATTTGCGGATATTGGGCATTACCCGTAGAAATAGTGGGCCGTTCCGGATCAATTTGTTTAATCAAACCGCTCAACGTGAGCAGGTTGGTGCCGATTGCGTAGAATCGGACTGAATTTAGGCCAATTCGTTTTGTAAACGTCCGTGGTATTGTATATCCCACTTCTATGTTGCGGAGTCGCACGTACGACGCATTTTGCAGGAAGAACGTATTGGCCGTACCTGCCTCTGGGCTTTGGCGTTTCAGAATGGGCCAGGTGCCGTTGGGGTTCAACTTGGCATCATAGCGATTATCCCACCATTCCTGCCAGAAATTGGTGTTGCCTGCGTTGCCGGGGCGGTTGCCAAAATCACTGATGTATATCCATTTCCCGGCCACGCCCTGTAGCAGCATGTTAAAATCGAAGCCTTTGAACGAGGCACCCGCCGTTAAGCCAAATGTGTAAGGAGTATTGGCCGAATGAACGGGCTGGCGGTCGTCGAGGTTCACCTGTCCATCGCCGTTAGTGTCGAGAAGTTTCAGCGCCCCTACCCGCCGGGAATTAGCGTTATTGTTGAAGACCGGCGTCCGCTCAAACTCCGTTGTGTCGCGATAAAGCCCGTCGTTCACCATCAGGTAATAAGAGTTAATCGGGTAGCCCTCGCGTAGAATAAATGAGCCATTGATGGCATCACGGGAGTCTAGTTTTACAACTTTATTTTGAACGTAAGCCACATTTCCCCCCACGTTTACATTCACATTTTTCCCGATTCGGGTTCGATACTCGACGTTTAGCTCCCAGCCTTTATTCGACACATTGGCGATGTTGAGGTTGGCAGGTGTGACATTGCCGAACGAAGCAGGCAGGCTCAATTGATAAAGAATTCCGTCGGTAATCTTGGAGAACACATCGACGTTAACGTTGAGCTTGTTCTGAAGCAATCCCAGATCAAGACCCGCATTAATAGTGGTGGTGCGCTCCCAGCGAGCCTGAGCGTTGCTAAACCGGTTTTGTGAGACGCCCACGTTCAACTGGTCGCCAATGGGGTAGAACGAGCGGGTGCTGTACACCTGTTGGTAAGGATAGTTTCCAATGCGGTCATTCCCTACCACACCATAGCCTGCGCGCAGTTTGAGTTGGGTTACAGTCTTGGCCAGTGACGAAAAGAATGGCTCATTGGAGATAATCCAGCCCGCCGATACCGACGGGAAGATACCATACTTATTTGTGGTTGGGAAACGACTCGATCCGTCTACCCGGACGTTGCCTTCCAGCAGATAGCGGTCGCGCAACACGTAGGCCACCCGGCTAAATACCGATTGCAAGCGCCATGCGGCTTTGTCGCCCCCCACGCGCAAATCGCTCAGCGCGTTGCCCAGAACCTGCTGATCATTGTTGGGCAGGTCGCGACCTTCGGCAAAGAAATCAGCATCCTGATAATCAATATACTCATAGCCGATCAGGGCATTGATCGAGTGGACTTTCGCCAGTATTTTATTGTAATTACCTGTAAACTGAACCTGGTACTGTCGGGTGTCGCTGTTGTTGTTATTGAGCACATTTTTCAGGTTCTGTTGCCCCGTTTGCTGTGGATTCACCCCCCGGTAATCATAAGTAGGATTGAAGGCCTCCTCCACCCGGTTCTCCACCGAATAGTTGAAAGCTGTGCGGAACGTCAGTCCGTCGACTGGGCGGTACAGGAAAAATGTGTTGATATTGTTATTGGACGTTAGTCGATCCGTACGGCCGATGGTTGTTGTCAGCAGGGGGTTAGGGATGCTGGTTTGGGCTTGTGAACCACCTGTATACCCCGGATAATTAACCCCATAATTACCATTTGAATAATACAACGGTACAATCGGAAAGGCCTGATTGATCTGGCTCACGATGGTTCCCGACGAGGCATAGGGGGAGCGATTATCCTGCACGTACCCGTAGTAATTAATACCCAGATCAGTTTTTTTACCCGTAGTGATGCGGATGTTGCTGCGATAGTTGTACCGACGTGACGTAAAGCCGGGAATAACTCCTTTCTGATCAAGGACGCCAAAAGAACCCTGAAATGAGGCATTGGCATTGCCACCACTGAGCGAAATGTTGGCATTTTGCTGCGACCCATTCCGGTACACCGCATCGACCCAGTTGGTGCTTCCCAGCGAGTCGGAGAGTTGGCCTGCCTTTGACCGGTCAATGAGGTACTGTGGGTAATTGACGGCTGGTGCGGTGGCTTCGTTGTGCAACTGCATCCACTGCCACGACTCCACAAACCGGGGTAGGTACGTGGGCGACTGAACTGATTGCTGAAGATTGATATTGACGCTCAGCTTTTTCTTTGATGGTTCTTTAGTCGTTACCAGAATAACCCCGTTGGCTCCCCGAGCACCATATATAGCGGCTGATGAAGCATCTTTCAAAACAGTAATATTGGCAATTTCGACGGGTGAGATGTTATTGAGCGTGGTCAGGTTCGAGACTACATCGTCGATGATTACAAGCGGGCTGGAATCGTTGAGAGTACCGGCCCCCCTTACAATTATTTCGCCCTGATCGTTGCCCGGCTCACCACCTGGCTGCACCACCGACACCCCTGGTAAACGACCCGACAAGATGTTGATAGTGCTGGCCTGGGGTACGTTCTGAATTTCCTGAAAACTCACCGTAGCTACGGCACCCGTGGTGTTGGCTTTTTTCTGAGTGCCATATCCAACTACCACTACCTCATCGAGTACCGAATTGCTTTCCAGCAACTGCACGTCGATCACGGAGCGGTTGCCTACCGCCAGCGTTTGCGACACGAAACCGATAAACGAGACCACTAATTGTTCATTGGAAGCCGCCCGTAGCTGGTAGTTGCCCTCAACATCTGTGACGGTACCCACCGTTTTGCCCAAAACCGAAATACTGACCCCAACCAGTGGTTCCGACTTAGCATCGGTCACTTTCCCTTTGATCGTTGCCTGCCCATGGGCAGTGATCGCCACGCTGAGTACTAAAACGATCAGCGCTCCTAGTTTTTGTAGTTGTCTACGCATATCCCCTGGCTATTCTTTTTTGACATTAACATGGCCAAAACTACCGGGTCACTCGTGCGTGGGCATCTCACAATAGGGGTACAAATGTTGCAGGGGTGACTTTCAGTCGTTTTTAGTCGCTGCGGCCGGTTTAGCTGGCTGGGCGGCTCCCCAGTTTTCGGCCCGTGCCGGATCGTAATTGGGATTTGCGGTTGGCATCTGCGCCTTTACCTGCTCGCGCCAGGAGCGTAGGGCCGCGTATAATTCCTTTGTTTTGGTCGTTTGCTGACTGGCCAGATTCCGACTTTCGCCGATGTCCTGTTTCAGGTTGAACAACTGAAGGGAGTCTTCTTCAAACACCTCGATCAGTTTCCAGTCTCCCATCCGAACCGCACTGTATGGCCTGGCTCCTTCGGTGTGATAGTGCGGATAATGCCAGAAAAGCGCCTTTCGGACGGGTGTTTTATTTGCCAGAATTAGTTCGCTCAGGTTAATTCCATCGATTGTTGAAGTTAGCTCGGGCTTAACGCGCCCACCAGTCAGGGCCAGAATTGTGGGGTACATGTCGGGCGAGATCACCGGTACGTTGCTCACGCGTCCGGGTTTGATTTGGGCGGGCCAGCTTACGATCAGCGGTACTCGAACGCCCCCTTCAAACACGTCGCCCTTTCCCGAACGAAGTGGATAGTTGTCAGTAATCGGTTTGCGGCCCTGATTTCCCCGAAGGCCGCCATTATCGGAGTAAAAAATCAGGATCGTGTTGTCGTATTGACCCGTTTCGCGCAGGGTTTTAACCACCATTCCCAGTGCGTCGTCCATATGCTCAACCATAGCCGCGTAGGTCGGATTGGTATGGTGTTTTCCCTCTTTTGCGAGCGCCTTGTACTTGTCGATCGTCTCTTTTTTTGCCTGCAAAGGCGTATGTACCTGATACAGCCAGTAGTTCAGGAAAAATGGTTTGTCTTTGTTGGCCCGGATAAACTCAGAGGCTTCACTGGCTAATCGTTCGGTCAGGAATTCGCCGTCGGGGCCATTGGTGAGTCGGGGGTTGTTATAGGGGCTGAAATAGCCTTTTCCACCCCCCTGCGAATTAGGTTGCCCCATCTTCCACCCGGCCCGGTTCAGGTCGAATCCCTGGTTTTCGGGCCAGAAATTCTCCGTTTCGCCTAGGTGCCATTTACCGACGTGCGCCGTTGCGTAGCCATTGTCTTTGAGGGCTTCTGCCAGCGTATACTCGCTCAGTGGCAGGTTCATAGTCCAGTCAGGAACCTGGAGTTTGGCGTAAGGCTTCTTATGGCCTTCAATCCAGTCGGTGCAACGAAGTTGGGCGGGATATTTGCCCGTCATCAGGCTTGCCCGGGTGGGTGAGCAGACTGTACAGGCCGAATACGCGTCGGTAAAACGAATGCCGCTTTTGGCCAACGCATCCACGTTGGGCGTCTGGTAGAGGTCGCTGCCGTAACTGCTCAGATCCGTCCAGCCGAGGTCATCTACCAGAAACAGAATAACATTCGGTTTGGCAGAGGGTGCGACAGATGTCTTCTGTTCGGGCAAAGTAAGCGCCAGACAAACGACCAGCGTTAGGACAAGCAATAGAGCAATTGGTTTCATACGCATCAATTTTGGCCGTATTTTGGAGGAAAGAGTTCAGAATTAGTATGTGCTTCGGTCATGTATCCCCGCATCTTGGCCACTATATCGGGGTGTTGAGCAGCCACGTTGGTTCGCTCGCCCAGGTCTTTGCTCAGATCGAACAAAAAGAACTCTTCCTGACCCTGTTTCGGCTCCAGACTAACGGCTTTCCACGACCCGCTCCGAACAGCCCTGCTGAATCCGCGTTCCATAAACTCCCAGTACAGATAGGAGTGGTTTTGCTGGCCTTTCTGACCCAGCAATGTGGGCGCAAACGAGATACCGTCGATATTGGCGGGGGGCGTGGTGCCGGTCAGGTTGCACAGGGTAGGCAATACATCGTAAAAGGCTCCGACAAACGCATTGGTCGAACCAGCCTTTACGCGACCGGGCCAGCGAACGATGAAGGGGGTACGGATGCCACCGTCGAACATATCGCGTTTCACCCCCCGCAATGGGCCAGAACTCTGCATGGAATTGACATCGGCCTGGGTACGTCCTCCTTCAATGTGCGTGCCGTTATCGGAGGCAAACAGCACGATCGTATTGTCGGCAAGCCCTTTTTCGTCCAGTTTTTTGAGCACCTGCCCTACGTAGTCGTCCATCTGTGAAACCATGGCTGCGTAGGCTGCTTTGGGTTCAGGCTGTTCGCCGTAGTGGTTGCCAGCGGGCCAGGGTTTTTCGGGCTGGAGTCGACTTTTACCCGAAGCATCCTGATACTGTTTCAGATACTTCTCAGGCATGTGCAACTCAGCATGCGGAATGGTGAAGGCCAGATACATCATAAATGGCTTCGTGCTTTGGCGCTCCAGAAACGTCAGTGCTTTCTGCGTGAAGGCCTCGTTGTTGTACGACCCGGCGGGCTGATCGACCTTCACTGTTTCGCCGTCTTTGATTTCCCACAAAAACGGGTTTTGCTGGAAATGCGCCTGTCCGTGATTAACGTGCCCGAAGTATTCATCCCAGCCCTTCCGTTGCGGTGCCCCCGTTGTATTGGGCATACCCAGTCCCCATTTGCCAAACATGGCCGTGGTATAGTTGGCCTTTTTGAACAACTCGGGAATGATGACATCTTCCTGCCGAAGCGGTTTTTCGCCATTGCCCCGAATCTGGGTGTGTCCGGTGTGCTGACCGGTCATCAGCGCACAACGCGAAGGAGCGCAAACGGTGCTGCCCGTATAGAAATCGGTGAAACGCATACCTTGAGTGGCCATTCGATCGAGGTTGGGCGTTTTAATAAACCGCTGTCCGTAACAGCCCAGATCGCCGTAGCCCATGTCGTCGGCCAGAATAAATATGATATTGGGTGACCGGTCGGCCGTTTCGCGTTTCAGTTGATACGAAGTGAGCGAGTCAGGGTGGAACGTAAAGGCGGTCAATACAACCAGGATGGCTATGAATGCGAATAGAAGTGATCTGGTTTTCATACAGTTGTGTTTGGTTCAGGGGTTTCCTTGATTCGTTTGACGTATTCGGTAGGGGAGCAGCCAAACTCTTTCACAAAGCATTTGGCAAAGTATTTTGGATCGTTGAAGCCTGTATCGTAGGCGACTTGAGCAATGTATTTATCGGAGTTCTTAAGCAACAGAGCCGCTTTTTTCAGGCGGTATTTGCGGATAAATACCGAAGGGGGTTCGCCAATTAGATTTTCCATATGCCGGTAAAACGTGGCCCGACTCATGGAGCACTCCTCGGCCAGAAATTCAACCGTCAGGTCGTTGGAAGCCAGGTGTATTTCGATCAGTTCGATAACCCGGTTAATGAACTTCTCATCTTCGCTCTCAATGGGCTCTTCTTTGGGACCCAGAGACACCACGTTGCTGTATTTTGTGCGCAGTAACTGCCGATTATAAATCAGGTTTTTAACCCGCCACCGCAGCAGATCGGGGCTAAACGGTTTTTCAATAAAATCATCGGCGTTGTTTTGTAGGCAGATCAGTTTCTGCCGCTCGTCGCCCTGACCTGTTAACACCACAAACGGAATGTGATTGAGCAATGGGTTGGTTTTCAACGTCTGCAGTAGCGCGATGCCGTTCATGACGGGCATGGATAAATCGCTAATAATGGCGTCGAATTCCTCGCTGACACTGAGTTGAAGGGCTTCCTGCCCGTTGGTAGCTGTAGTCATCTCTGCCTCTCCCGCAAACGTGTCGACCAGCAACTGCCGGATCTCGGCATCATCGTCGGCAATGAGGATACGCAACCGGGGGGCGTGTGCCAGCCCCGGCGTGGTGGCGGATTTTGGCTCAAGGCCTACCAGCTCAACAATGCGGTCGGAGCTAACGGAAATTTTTCGCTCGCCCACTTCGTAATGGTCTTTGTCCACCGGAATAAAAAACGACACCTTTGTGAACTCGTTTTCGCGGCTTTGCACATCGAAAAACCCTTTGTGTTTGCGTAGCAGCCGCCCCACCAGTTCAAGCCCCAGGCCTGTACCCGACAGTTGACCGCTGTGCTGGCGGGTGTTGCTGGCGCGATAATACCGGCTGAACAAATAGTTGAGATCATTGGACGGAATACCGATGCCAGTGTCTTCGACAATGCATTTCAGGTATGTTCCTTCCTGCGGGCTAATAGCGGGCAAGTCGGACTTGCCCAGCGTAACCAGTTGCGCGGTAATGCCCACGCGACCTCCTTCCGGCGTGTATTTAATGGCATTACTAAGCAAGTTGAGCAGCACAATTTCCAGCAATTCATTATCGAACCAGGCCGTTTCTGTTGTGAGCGTTATCTGATTTTCCAGCGAAATAGTACGGATCAAGGCCAGTGGCTCCACATCCTGCACCACCCGGCTGATAAACGTACCCGGCGAATTTTCGGCCACTTTTAGCGTAAATTCCCCGCTTTCGCTCCGGCGGATATTCATGATCTGGTCGCTGATGCGCTTCAGGCGGATGGTCTGCTCGTAGAGGTTGTGCAACACTCCCTGGTTCACCTTTTTGCCGTTCAGGGCTTTTTCCAGCGGCCCAAGCATGAGCGTCAATCGGTTCCGGATTTCGTGCGATAAGTCTGAAAAGTGGACCATCTGCTGCGTTTGCAGTGACTGGTTGGCCATTTCGTTGGCCAGCGATAATTCCAGCCGCCTGTAACGTTTCCAAAGGATATAGGCACCCCAGCCGGCCGCACCGAGTAACAGCAGATACAGAACATAGGCTGGCGTAGTGAGCCAGAATGGATTTAATACGGTGATCGATAGGGTCGTCAGGGCATCGTTCCAGGCACCATAGCTGTCGGAATGTTTGATTTCCAGGTTGTAATCGCCCGCCGGAATATCCAGAAAGCGTACCCGCCTACTATCGCCACTGACTACCGTCCAGGTCTCGGTATGCGGCCGAAGCCGGTAGGCGTAACGATTTTGACTGGGGTCGGTAAAGTCGAGCGCTGACCAGGCAATTTCGAAGCTATTTTGCTGGTGCGAGAGCGTAACGGCCTGGTTCTGGACGGCGGCTTCCCACAGGGTCCGGTTCTGGTCAATTTGCGCGGTTCGCCGGGGGGCGTCGAGTATGTTGAACTGACTGATGAACAGTTTGGTAGCGGGCGGGCGGGGCAGTTGCAGGTCGGTGATGGCGTAAAGGCCGTTGGAATTGCCAAAATACATGGTGCCTGCTGGATCAACCGTACTGGCGTTGAAAGTAAAGTATGTGTGCTCGATGCCATCACCCACGCCAAACGCCCGAAACGGTACCTGTTCGTTGGGTAGATACACCGCCAGACCGTTGTCGGTGCTGACAAACAGGTTGCCCTGCTTGTTTTCGGCCAGTGCGCAAACCACATTCGACGGTAGTCCATCGTCGGTGGTGAATTGTCGGAACGAATCGCTTTCGGGCTGATACCGGAACAGGCCACCTTCGCGCGTGGCCACCCATACTTGTCGGCGGGCGTCGACATAGATGCTCAGGATGCGCATGGAAGTCATACCACGCTGGGTCTTACCCGCATATTTAACCACAGATCCAGTTTGCAGATTAGCCCGTACCAGACCGTCGCCACGCGACCCGATCCAGATATTTCCGCTGGCGTCTTTTCGAGCCGTAAAAATGGGTGATTTGCCATCAAACTGAGCATTAACACGCTTCAGTAGCGACGAGAACAGGGCGCTTTCGCGCTCAGCGAAGCCAAATAACCCGCCCGATTGCGCCCCAAGCCACCATTCACCTGGCATGACCTCCACCATCGTGTTGACATCCTGATGAATGGCAGTTAGTAGAACGGGCTTATCCTGTGCTGATTTCTGACGATATACCTCGTTGTTCTTTGCCAGCAGCAGCTGCCCATCGGCAGCAGTGCCCAGAAACGACAGCCGATCGGTGAGGTAGGGGGATCGCTGAACAAGTTGCTGATGGGGGTTGTACGTAAAAAGCCCATCGTTGTGCGTACCCAGCAGCAGATTCCCGGCCGCGTCGGTTGTCATCAGGTCGATCTGGTTATTGAGGGGGATGTAGCTGGGCGTTTTTAGTTTGATTCGGCTGATGCGCAACGGATTCGGCCGCACTTTAAATAGCCCCCGCAACGTACCTATCCACAAAATCCCCGCCTGATCGAGGTACATCGACAGCAAATTATTATCAGCCAGAAACGACTGCACCTGCTGGATTTCGCTAAACTGCTGCGTAGCCGGGTCCCGCTGGAACAGCTGATTTGGCGTGCTCACAAACAGCTCGCCCGCAGGCCCAATCAGCAGGGTATTAATCCGGTCGAACCCCGCCTGACCTGTCGATCCGAAATGAAACGTTTGCCCAATGCGTACCTGATTATCCCTGTAAGATGCCTGGAACAGACCCCCGCCATTCGTACCTATCCAGATGGTCTTGCCATCGATGAGCAAGCTAAGGACTGGTTTCGTTATTGGGGTGGTAACCACCATTTTGCTTTTCAGGCTCAGACTGAACAAACCCTTGACGCTGCCCAGCAAGACTGTTTCGTTATCGACTGCAGCCATCGCTGTAACGTTGCCAACCTGCTTCCGTACGGCATCGGGCAAGGCGAAAAAAGGCCCAATCCGGGGCCGGGTTTCGGCGTTGTAATTGGGTGAAAACTGGTACAGCGACTGGTCGTGGTGAACAGCCAGCAACAAGTCGCCATTCGATAGTGAGGTGATTGTTTTAAAATACTCGATCCGGTCGGAGAGGGTTGTGAAGCGTCGTCCGGCTTTTTGCAGAAAACTCAGCCCGCTTTCCGTACCGATGAGCAGATTTCCTTTTACATCTTCGCGGATGGCGGTGATGGTGTTGGTGAAAATGGCATTTTCCTTGTTGGGGCTCGTCACGTATTGCCGCACCCCATACCCGTCGTACTCATACAGACCGGAGTTCGTGCCCACCCACAAAAGACCCTCGGAATCCTGAAAAATGCAGTTGATTGACCGATTGGGCAACCATTTTTCTTCGGCAATCAATAAGGATCGATCACGCCAGTGTTGAGCCTTTCCGGGCAAAAAACAGAGGAACGTTAGCAGCCAGGCCAATAAGTGTAGCTGTTTGATAGACATACTGATCGAAAACAGCAATATACAAGGAATTAGTTAGACGAGAAATTGCCCTTACTCTTCAGTTTCCAGACTTCATTCGGCGTCCGGGCCGTATTCATCATGGTTTTCATCTCGGCTACCACCTCCGGGTGCTGGTTAGCCACGTTGGTCGTTTCGGACCGGTCAGCGCTCAGATTATATAGCTCGATTAGCCCCGCCGGATCGTGTCGGACGGCTTTCCAGTTGCCCTGCCGAATGGCCTGTTCGGTACTGGGTTTTTCGTGAAACTCCCAGTACAGGTAATTATGCTGCGTTTGTTTGGCCGGTTCGCCTTTCAGCGTAGGCAGAAATGAATTACCCTCAAAGGACAGATGATCGACCGAAACCCCTGCAACGTCGGCGAATGTAGGCAGCACATCCCAGAAGGCAGAAACGTGGTTGGAAACCTGGTTGGGTTTGATAACGCCGGGCCATTTCACAATAAACGGAACCCGAATGCCGCCTTCGTATAAATCACGTTTCTGCCCTCGCAACCCCCCTGAACTGTTGAAATAAGCCGGGTTTGCCCCCCCTTCCGAATGAGGGCCGTTGTCGCTGCTGAACAGAATAATGGTATTTCCGGCCAGTCCGGCTTTCTCCAGGGCCGTCATCACCTGCCCCACACACCGATCCAGATGCGTAATCTGAGCCGCATAGGCCGATGCCGGGTAAGGCTGGGATTCGTAGGCACCGAAGCCATCTTTACCGGCTCCCTGATTGCTCTTTACATAGGGTTTCTCCGCCACTTTTCCCCGGTACTTGTTCAGCAAAGCCTCGTCATTGATGAGCATTTCGGCGTGCGGTACGGTGTAGGCCAGATACAGGAAAAAAGGTTGTTGACTGGCCTGGTTTTTTCGGATGAAAGTAACGGCCTCGTCGGTGAACAGGTCACTACTGAACGCTCCGCGTTTGCCATTCTGATTCGCAGCAATGTCGATACGTTTGCCATTGCGAAACAGGTAATCGGGAAACTGATAGTGGGCATGCCCCTGGTTTAGGAACCCGTAGCTGTAATCGAAGCCCTGCCGGTTGGGTTCGCCCGTAGTAGTGGCTACACCCATACCCCATTTGCCAATCAGGCCTGTTTTGTAATTGGCCTTCTTGAGTACCTCGGCCAGCGTAACGTCTTCGTCGCGGAGTTCGAGCCCGGCCCCGAAGCCGAAGCGCCCCGTTTCGTAATTACCCCGGATGTAGCTCCGGCCGGTATGGTGACCAGTCATGAGCGACGCCCGCGAGGGGGCACATACCGGACTCCCGGCGTAGTGATCGGTAAAACGAATCCCATCGGCTGCCATCTTATCTAGGTTGGGAGTTTCTATTATGCGCTGCCCATAACAACCCAGGTCGCCATAACCCATGTCATCGGCCAGGATATAAATAATATTTGGTTGGCCCGGTGCGCTCTCCGTAGACGATGAAGCTTTTCCCTGAAAGCAACTCTGGAGCAGACTCAGTATTACACTCCCAACCACCAGCACAAAGCTTATACGTGTCTTCATCAATCTAAAAAATAAATAAGTCCGGCAACCTCCTCAAAAGTAGTCGCTACCAGACTCACTTACTTTCATCACCAACGGATTGACGCAGGAGTCACCCTCCTTTGAGACGATTTTACCTGCCTACGCTGTCGGCTATTTCAGCCGATCCTGCGCCCAGGTTGCCTGGTTGGCTTTTCGTATGCGGTTTTTATCGAGCTTTATCACTTTGCGATCATACGTATACAGGCCGTTCATCTCATTTTCTACGTCGGTCCACTGCGTATACACGGCTGCGCTCAGTCCCGCCGGCTGGAGCTTATCCGTGATCTGCCCAATGAACTTCTCGTACTCGGCGGTGGCCGCTTCGTTGCCCGCGTAATTGTAGTGTACCCACGGACCATTGGTGTCCCAGACGTGACCCTCTACGTTATAGCCAATGGCACCGTACTCGCCGTTGACCGTGGCTCGTTTGCTGCTGATAAGCGGCACCGATGGCGGGCGGTAACTGTGGTTGTCTTTGATATGCCCTACCTCGTAATCGACATGGGGGCGGGCAGCGTCGATACCGCTGTTGCCGATCACCAGCCGCGACGGATCGAGTGCCATCACGAAGTTAGTGAGCCGCTCCACATCGTAAAGTCCCCAGTGCTCATTGAAAACTACCCAATGCACAATTGATGGGCTGTTCCAGTGTTGTTTGACCATCTGCTGTAACTCCGTCTCAAACTGCGTTTTCTCGTCTTCTGTCCGCTTCTTAAACGTGCTCGGCATGTCCTGCCAAACCAGTACACCCAGCTTATCGCACCAGTAATACCACCGTTTTGATTCAATTTTGATGTGCTTGCGAATCATGTTAAAACCCCAGCCTTTGATGTTTTCAATGTCCCAGCGTAGCGCTTCGTCAGTGGGGGCGGTGTAGATTCCGTCGGGCCAGTACCCCTGATCAAGCGGACCCATCTGAAACAAAAACTGGTTGTTGAGCGCCAGCCGGGGTATGTTCCGCTGGGGCAGGAGGCTAATTTTTCGCATCCCGAAATAGCCCTTCACTACATCGGTCTGAGTCAGGCTGTCGCGCAGCACAAGTTTCAGGCCGTATAGAAAGGGGGAGTCGGGCGACCAGGTTTTGCCGTTCGGAATCGAAACCGTGATGGGTACGTTGAGCGCCCCAGTAGCCCGGCCTACTTCGGTAGTGCCGTCGTAGGCGATCACGTCGGCTTTCCAGCGGTTACCCAGCAACTGCGATGGATTGACCGTAATGGTGATTTGCCCAGCGTCGAGGTCGGGTGTAACATGGTAATCGCGGATGTGGGCTTTGCCGACCGGTTCGAGCCAGACCGACTGCCAGATGCCCGAAGAACCCGCGTAGGAGTACCCGTGCGGATCGCTGAACCGATCGTTCTGCTGTTTGCCACAGGCAATGCCCGCATCGGTGCCGGGATCGAAAACGCCCACCACGATTTCCTGCGGCCCTTTAGTGGTCAGGAAAGGGGTAATGTCGAACGAAAAACTGTCGTAACCGCCCCGGTGTGTCCCTACGCTCCGGCCGTTCACATAGATGGTTGCTTCCCAGTCGACTGCTTCGAAGTGAAGCAGCACCCGTTCCGTCCAGTCGGCGGGAACGGTAAACGTACGCCGGTACCAGGCTCGCTGGCTTGACAACTGACGCCGGATGCCCGATAGCGCTGATTCCCAGGCAAAGGGCACCAAAATGCGCTCGGTTAGTTTTTTTTGGCCGGGTAGGGGGTCGCCTTCGTTGGCTTCGGCAAATTCCCATAGTCCGTTGAGCGACTGCCAGCGCTCGCGGGTCATTTGCGGACGGGGATATTCGGGGAGGGGAGCCGCCGGATTCACCTGATCGGCCCAGGGTGTTTTGAGAGGGACATCGGCTACTTCCCAGGTTTGCGCCACAACCCAGGGGTTTATGAGGAGGCAAATCAGGATGCTGAAAATGGCGGTTAGTGTCCTTTTGGGGGGTAGTTGCAGTAATAAATTAATCATAATTTCCGGTCGGTTTTCTTCGGAATCCACGGCTTTAGTTTGGCTTTAATGGCCTGGTTTTCCGGGTAGGCAGCCACGTTGGTGAATTCGTCGGGGTCTCGTTTATGGTTGTATAGTTCTTCGCTACCATCCTGATACAGGATGTAATTCCACTCATTCAGAACCACCGAATAATTACTTTCCGGGTAGGTCACCACGGCAGGGACATCGCGCTTGGCCCGGGGATTATTTAGCTGCTGTGCCAGTGAGCGGCCCTCCAGAAACGCCGGTTTTTCGCGGCCCAGCAAATCGAGCACAGTGGGGTAAATGTCCATGAGCGACACCGCCTGCTCGTTGGTACTGCCAGCGTGTTTCATGCCGGGGTAATAAATAATGAGGGGTGCGTTGGTGCCCAGCTTCCAGAGCGAATATTTCTCCCAGCGATTCTTGTGACCCAGTTGCCAGCCGTGGTCGGTATAAAACACAACAATTGTATTATCCTTGTACGGACTATTGGCGAGCCCGTCGAGAATTTTGCCTACACAGTCGTCTGCAAAGGCCATCGAGGCCAGATAGCCCTGCTTGGCCTTCTGAAGTTGACCTTTTTCTTTTACCTGCTGCACAAACGGCGACGCAAAATTGGTTTGTGCGATCCCCGGAATATCGTTCATGTCGTCGGCGGGCAGGTTGGGCATCGGCACCTGATCGAGCGGAAATCGGTCGAAATATTCCTGTGGAGCAAGCTGGGGCGAGTGCGGGCGTGAGATACCCACCGCCATAAAAAACGGTTTGTCGGCTGGCCTCGAATCTGGTTTCTGCTGCAAAAAATCGGCGCAGTACTGCGCCATCTGCCAGTCGCCACACTGTTGCTTGGTTTGGGGAATCGGTCCCCAAACGCCAAACTTGTTCAGGTATGGAATCGTTTTGGGGTCGCTGGGCGGGGGGAGCTGAAGCCATTTGGCCTGCCCGTACTCATCGAGATACAGATCGTGGCCGGGCGTGCCGGTGGCCCCGCGTTTTTGTTCATTCCACGAGATGGGGTCCGATACCGGGTCTGGTTCGGGCCTGTTACCACGTGGGTTGTGGTAGATTTTGCCGGCCGCAACCGTTTCGTAGCCCGCCTGTTGGAGCAACTGGGGGAGAGTGATACGTTCTTTGCCGCCGGGCTTATCGCGGAAGTTGCCCATGTTCTCGTACTGCCCCGTCGTTTCGGGTCGTTGCCCGGTCATGATAGCCGTACGTGAGGGGTTGCAAGCCGGAAAGGCACAGTAGGCATTGGTAAATAGCATGCCCTTTTGGGCTAGCCGGTCGATGTTGGGTGTGCGGGCCGGACCACCCATTGCGCCAATCCAGTTGTTCATATCGTCGATGGCAATGAACAGCACGTTGTATGGTTTGGGCGGGGTCGTTGGGGGCGATCCCTGTAACGACACCGTATATAGTGTTAACAGGGGTATTAACAGTAAACCTCGGTTCATGGAAAACTGGATGAGTTGAGGCTACAAAATTTTTAAAAGCCGACTTAGGTGCTTTGTCGTGGGGTCCTGTAGTTTGGCTTGATTATCTTTTATACTATATACGCGATCGAGTCCCATTACGGAATCAGGAGGTTGAGCAGGCCTATAGGTAACTTATACAGGTATAACGCCATTTTATACAACAGCAAAACTCGAGTAGCGAGTAGCAAGTAGTAAAAGGAAAGGTATTGATTATCTTGCTAACGCAATAAACTTTCAAAGCCGTTTGAGATGGTCCGATTTAGCGGCACACTGAATTTGTCAGATTTGTAATGTATTCCTATTCAAACTGTTCAGGGCTTCCATAGGCGGGCGACGAATGCTTTCTCTTCCGATTAAAACATACCTCGATGTAATCGAAGATTTTAAGATATCAACCATGCCCAAACAAAGGTATGTCAATAATAGCTTTGCATTAACTGCAGTAGCTTTTCCGGCGAAGCGATCAGTTGGCCGGTTGTAAACGTAGTGAACAAATTTTGGGCGGCCAGAGAGGTCAGGACCCGGTTTAAACTCCGCAGGGGGACCGCTACATAATCGGCCAGATCCTGCTTAGAAATGGGAAGTCCACTTTCTCCAAAAAGGTACAGCACATTCAGAACAGCATATTCCAACGGGAAAATTTGCTGGTAGGAAGCCCGTCGGGCCGTTCGGCTCAGCCGCAGAGCTAACTCCTGAAGCAGCAGTTGGTTAAATGCAGGCTCGACCACTAGTTCGTTCCGAAAAAAGCCCTGGCTGATCTGATAGGCTTCCACCTCGGTCAACGCTTCAATCGTACTCAGGTTAGTCGACTCTAGCAGCCCTTCCAGTTCGCCTAAAATTTCACCCTCACCCAAGAATTCAAGCACGTAGCTTCGGCCATTCTCTTCCGTGATAAAGCATTTGACGACACCTCGCGTCAGGATATATACCTGCTGTGGTTGATCACCCTGCTCGATCAAGTGCTGTCCTTTGGCGAAGCGTCGGTGCTGAATGAATTCCTTTCGCTGGCCACTGGCAACCCTCTGTTGCAGGTATGTCAATAGAGGCTGGTTGCTTTTAATCATCCGGTTGAGGTTCGGTCAAATGTCCTTGACGGCACGTTATCTTAATCAAAAAAGCAAAGATAACCGCTTCAGCGATCTCCTGAACCCATGCGCCTTTTTGTCATTGATACCGACACAGCCTCCGACGACGCCGTAGCGTTGGTGATGGCATTCGCCCAGCCTGATGTCCGGGTAGTAGCGATCATGACCGTAGCGGGTAACGTACCGCTAGAGCAGGCTACCCAGAACGCCCTTTACACGGTCGAACTGTGTGGGCAATCAACGCCCGTTTATGCCGGGGCTGAACGGCCGCTGCTCCGACCGCTGTTTACGGCCCTCCACATTCATGGGCAGGATGGCCTGGGTGATATTGGGCTACCGTTAAGCGGGCGTAAACCAAGTGATGGGTTTGCTCCCAATCGTTTAGTTGAGATAATCAACGACTATCCCGGCGAGTTAACCCTGGTAACGCTTGGTCCGCTGACCAACCTGGCGCTGGCCCTCTTGCGGGATGCCAGTATTGCTCAAAAAGTGAAGCAATGTGTCCTCATGGGCGGTATCGGCAGTGGCTGGGGAAACATTACCCCCGTTGCGGAATACAACATCTATGTTGATCCGGAGGCCGCACGGATCGTCTTTGCCTCAGGCTTACCGATTACCATGGTCGGCTGGGATGTGTCCCGCACGTACGCCTACCTGACGGATGAAGAGAGCCAGGCCCTGCGCCAAATTGGTACGCCGGTTGCCCATTTCTGCATCGACATCCAGAAAACACTCCTTCAGTTTGCCCTTTATACGACCAAACTACCTGGCTTTGATCTACCCGACCCCATGGCGATGGCTATTGCCCTCGATCCAACCCTGGCGACGGATATCCAGCCCCGTTTCGTGCAAATCGAGACCCTCAGCGATTTGTGCCGGGGCCAGACGGTGGTGGACCATCTCGGTGTGACCAAACGTCCGCCGAATGCCCGGGTCGTACTGGCCGCCGATCGAATTCGGTTCCGGCAAATGCTGTCGGATGCCTTACGAACCAACCTCGACTGATCATACAACGCCGTCATTTTATAGCTACCTGACCATTCCTTATCACCCTACTGGAGACAAATATGCCAACTGCCCTACCCCCACGATCATTCACCGACCTACCTAAAGTAGAGCTGCACCTGCATCTGGATTGCTCGCTAAGTTACGATGTGGTGAAAACCCTGAACCCGGCCGTGAGCCGCGCCAAGTATGAGGAGTCGTTTATTGCGCCAGCCAAATGCCTCCACTTAGCCGACTTCCTGACCCGTGCCCCCAAAGGTATCGAACTCATGCAGACGACCAGGCAACTCCAATTGGTGGTGGATGATCTGTTCACGCAATTGGCCGCTGATAACGTGATCTACGCCGAAATTCGCTTTGCGCCCCTCCAACACCTGGTGGATGGACTCTCGGCCCAGGCCGTGGTAGAAGCCACCGAGTTGGCTACCGCCCAGGCCATTCGCCGGACCGGTATCGAAGCCAGGCTCATTCTGTGCACCCTCCGTCATTATAGTGAAGCGCAAAGCCTGGAGACAGTACGCCTGGTAGAGCAGTTCCAAAACACCTGCGTCGCTGGCTTCGACATCGCAGCTGACGAAGCGGGCTTCCCGATAGACGCTCACGTGTCGGCGTTCCGCTACGCCAACGAGCATGGACTGCACTGTACGGCTCATGCGGGTGAAGCCAAAGGCCCCCAAAGCGTTTGGGAAACGCTGGAGTACTTTGGCCCGACCCGGATTGGCCACGGGGTTCGCAGCCTGGAAGACCCGCGCCTGGTGGACCATCTAAAACGAAATAATATCCATCTGGAGATTTGCCCAACCTGCAACGTGCAGATTAATCTGTATGACACCTACCGCGATCATCCGGTGGACAAGCTCTACCGGGCGGGTGTCCCACTGAATCTGAATACAGACGCCCGCACCATCGTGAACGTAACGCTCACCCAGGAGTATGAGAAGATGAGTACGGTATTCGGCTGGGATATTGTTGACTTTTACGTCACGAACTGCCAGGCGCTACAGGCGGCTTTTATTTCTGATGGGTTAAAGACAAAATTACTGGCCATCTTGACCCAGCGCTACCATGCTTTAGCGCCGGACCGTATTCCAGCTACTAAATAAATATTGATGCAACCTATGAGTTCTCCCATCAAACTGATCGCCTTTGATGCTGATGACACTCTGTGGCCTAACCAGCCCCTGTTCGACGCGGTCGAAGACGACCTGCGTCGGTTATTAACGCAGTATGGCTCGCCGGAAGCCATTGATACGGCCTTGATTGAGGCCCAGGTCGAAAATGTTTCTCTAATTGGCTATGGCGCGAAGGGCTTTATGCTATCGATGATTGAAGTGGCTATTAAACTCACCGATGGTCAGGTGCCGGGTTCGGCCATTCTGCAAATTATTGATCAAGGTAAACACCTGCTCGCCTATCCTATTGCTTTGTTGGATGGCGTCGCGGATACCCTTCGGGCGCTTCGGGAACAACCCTATACCCTGATGGTATTGACCAAAGGCGACCTTTTCGACCAGGAAAGCAAGTTGGCCCGGTCTGGCATCGGCTCCTGCTTTGATTACATCGAAATTGTGAGCGAAAAAGACGAGGCCACCTATCGCCGGATCATGACCCGCTACGGGGTTGATGCTACTGAATTTGTCATGGTTGGTAACTCCCTGAAGTCAGATATTCTGCCGGTACTGAACGTAGGCGGGCGGGCCATCTACGTACCTTACCACACCACAGCCCGCCACGAGCAGGTGCAGCATGATACCGGCGGGTACGAGCAGATCAACCATATCTCCGAAGTTATCGGGCTGCTAAATCAATGGGCATTGGGGTAAAGTACAGTCGCTAACACCGCTAAAAGAGCAAATTTTATTCGACCGTATGCTACTAGTTGTAAGCTCCAGTTAGTAGCATACGCTACGGCCTTGTATAGGTTACACTCAGGGGGGCGCTGGCTAATGTGCTGCTGCTGATAGCACTCAGCAGAATGTCCATCGTTACTTTTGACTGGGCAACGCTCAACATGGGTTCGGCCGAAAGTGCGTAAGCCGTTATAATGTACACTTTCGGGCCAGGCCCCTGCGAACAGGGGGGCGAATAGCTGGTTTTACCATTAACAGTATTGATACCGAACAAACCGATGGAAGTGTTGTTTTCAGGCAGTGTGGTGGTAGCCGATGATATGTTGTACAACAAATAATACACGTGCTTATCGCCCGTAGGGGGTATATGATGCATGGTGAGGGCAAATGATTTAGTACCCGCCGGGGCGTTACTCCACGAAATCGGCGGGGCATAACTCAACCCATCACAGGTGTATTTAGTAGCCAGAACACCATTGGTTACGCCTGAACTTTGGATCGTGAATGAACTGGCGGGCGCGGGGGGGGCAGGTAGCTTCGTTGCTACGTTTTCTGTGGTACAACCAGTTAAAAAAAACACCGCAACAACGGCAGCGACTCCAATGATCCTCATGATTTAACGTTATTTTTTAGTGTATTTGACGGTGGTTGATTTCCCATCGGTGCCGATAAAGGTATAGGTGTAGGTGCCGGTATTGTCCCAGCTGTAATTCACATAGGCCTTTTGACTGTTCAGTGTATATTCAAGCGAATAGGCATTCGTACCCATTGCTTTGAAGTCGGTGATACTGGCTCCTTTCAGCGGGTCGCCCGCCGGACGGACCGGCGACGTTTTTGCCTGTAGAATAATTTGATTTTCGGGAGCAGGTGTCGCCGGATCAAGAGTCACTTTACCGCGCATGGCCGCCATAAAATAGGGATACGTAGTGGTGGCATGGTAATGATACGTGCTTTTGTAGGCATGTCCATGGTACTCATCCAGCAGTTGCATGCTGGTCCCGTCGGGTTCTTTTGAGCCATAAATAGCATAGCCATCCAGGGCCATAGCAATCGGGTTGTTGCCGGCGGTACTTTCGAAATGCAGGGGGGCAATATGATAATGATAATCGTCAGCTCGACCACAGTGCCCACCCCATTTGTCGAGTTCGCCAATGGCATAGGCGTCTTCGCCCCGGTTGTTCAATGGATTAAAGATCGGAATGCCATTTGGGGCAATAGCCACGGCCCCTTTCATAAAATTGGTTTTAAGGCTCAAGGGCGTAGCCGCCAACTCAGGCTTGAGCGGAATCGACCACGAATTGGTGCCCGTGTAGCTCTGTGGGATGGGCACTTGCTGTTGCCAGCTGGTAATGCCCACCATCATGTTATGCGTGGGCATGCCGTCCGATTCGATGTAGAAATACGTGTCGTCGTAGCGGGTTTTGACAATGGCCTTAAAGGGACTAAATATGTTTTCAACAAAAGCCGGATCGGTCTTGGTACTGACTGAGGGCATAATGACGGGAACCGTCGGCTCATCGGTTTTACAGGCATAAAAAAGGCCCACAAACCCCAACGCCACTGTCGTAAGTTTGGCAAAACTGATCGGTTCAACTCGTTTGAAAACCAGCACAACCAGCATTGCCAGGGGCAACAGGAAAAATAGCGCAGGGCTGGTTTGTGGAGTGGCAGCCTGGTGAGTTTCTCGGTTCGTTTCCCTATTGAGTTGCTTTAGATACGCAATTTTCTGACTCAGATCGGCACGACTCGAAACGGAGAAGTACTTGAGTGGGGCCGAAATCACCGCGCCATTGGTCAATTCAACAAATACGCTGTCATGATGACTCATCAAAAAATGACCTTCCACTTCTTTACCATGGATGGTGTATCGAATGTTTTTTACCGTTCTGTGTTCGCCTACGTGCGCACAAGCCGGATGTGCAAACAACAGGCTCATAGCAACGATAAACAGATAATTCAGGTGACTCATAACGGGTGCAGGGTTAATGGCTAACAACCACTTTTTTATTGAACTGATATTTCTCCGTTTGAATGTTTAGAAAATACATTCCGTTAGGAAGCTGGCTTACATTGAGCTCATTGCTTTTTGTTTCCAGAACAAGTTGCCCCGAACTATTTACGAGTTTAATCTGGTAATCGGTGACGGATTCCAGAAACTTCACGTTGATGAGATCGTTAGCGGCATTGGGATAAACTTTGATATATTCTTTTTCGATAATCTGATTTACTCCAGTTACTACATTAGGGCTCACTGTATAAGTATGGGCTACTTCCCCATTTTTTCGGGTAGCATTTTCTTCGTTGGGTATATACGTTTTTATGTATTCTACTTTCACATTGTCGTTGTTGACCGTAACCTGAAGAAAGCCTCTGTTCGACATCAGAATACCGTTGATATACCCGTATTCGGTACCCGTGATACTGTTGATATTTTTGGCTGATGGTTGTGGCACTTCCTGGAAAAGCAAACCGTCTTTTTCCTGTTTTCCGTAAAAATGGTCGTGCCCGTGGAAGAAAACGGTGACATTGTTTTCTTTCATCAGCGCGTTGAGCGTCTTTGACCAGCCCGGCCGATTGGTATCGAAGCCATAGGTACCGTCGAGGTTATAGCCGCCCTGTTCATAGAGGTGGGCTATTTCGGTTCCACCCCGTCCGTCGGCACCGTCGACCCCGCCACCAACCCGTTGGTGACAGAACACAAACTTGAACGTTGCTTTGCTGGTACTGAGTACGTTTTTGAACCACTCGTACTGCCTGTCGCCCAGCGTATAGCCCCAGGCTGTTTTCTTGGCGGAGTACCAGTAGGGGTCAAGCACCACAAACAGGGCGTTTCCCCACTCCCAGGAATAATAGTTTTCCCGAAGGCCAACGAAGGTGTCGGGAGTTCCGTTACCACTGTAAAAATCGTTTGGCACCGGGTTGGGGTAGTATATCTTTCGGGCGTTGGTAGCCATCACGGGCATACTATTGGCCGTACCATTCAGAAAAAAACCGGCTTCACCTTCGTGGTTTCCCAGCACCAGATAGAGCGGTACCGTATGGCAGGCTTCGTTGAAATATGGGCGATTAAAAGCCGTTCGTTTCGTGATTTCGGCTTGCGTTTTAACGGGTAGTTGATCCGTCATGAAGTTGTCGCCAAGATTGATCAGAAAATCAGGTTTCCTGGCCAGAATGTTCTGCAACGTCAGCTTGTAGGACGCAAATGTGGTGTTTGAATCGAGGTGAGGATCAGCTTCAATGGCAAAGGTAAAGCTGCTTCCGGCGGGCCTGGGCGTTTGAAAACTACGCTCTGCGCCCGTCAGAAAACCGGTTGTGCCGCTCGCTTTATACCGGGTTCGGTACACGTAGCGGGTGTTGGTATTGAGCCCCGTAAAATCGACTTCAATAGGGGTATTAGCCGTGGCTTTATAGGTATCTGTTTTCTGGGTATAACTTCCCGGTGTCGTGCCGTACTCCCAATACACATCAGCCGCCCCATCGAACATGATGCTCATCGTAATGGCCGTGTTAGTGGGCCGACCTAGTATTTCGGTGAAATTTTGGCCACAAAGGATACCGGGTCCGCTCAACAGCACGAATACGATTAGATAGAGGTTTCTCATTCGATCAACTGATTTAGTGGGTAACCACAATTTTTTTAGTGATAGGTTGGGCGGGTGTTTCTATGCGCAGGAAATAAGTTCCAGCCGCCAAGTGACTCATATCCAGATCGGAGGATGACGTTTGCAGTACCCGTTTCCCAGAGGAGTCCAGTACGCTGATGGCGTTAATCGCTTGTTTTCCAGCCATCTCCACTCTCAATTTATCGTACGTCGGGTTGGGATAAACCTTTACATCGTCAGTAGTTGCGTTGTTGTCCATCCCCAGAATCAACGGAACCGGGTTTGGAGTAGGAGTAGGCGTGGGGGTATTACCCGAAGCGCCGATAGTGTAGCTGTAGGCTACCTCCGCGTTTTTGTGTTTCCCATCTTTGGCATCAGCAGGGAGGTAAGACCGGATATAGTCAACTTTGACATTCTCGGGCGAAACCGTGACCAGCAAGTGTCCGGACCCATCCAGGGTAACATCGGTATAAGCATCAGCATTGGCCAATACACCGATGTTGTACGTTGAATCGCAGGCCATTGACGTCTCCTGATACACCAACCCATCTAAGGATTCCTTGGCAAAGAGGTGGTCGTGGCCCTGAAAAAAGGCATTAACCCCATTTTTGACCATAAGCTGATGGATAGGCAACCCCCAGCCCGGTCGGTAGGTGTCGAACTCGTAGGTATTTTTGGTGCCGTATCCGCCCCATTCAAAGCCTTTGGCAGTAGTAAGCGCTCCCCGCCCCTGCCCACGGGTATGATGACCAAATACAAATTTGTATTTGGCCTTGCTCGTTTCGAGCGTTTGTTTGAGCCAGTCATACTGGGTTTTGCCCAGGGTCCAGTCCCAGTTTTGCGGCTTTTCATTTACATCACAATGCCGGTACACATCAATGACCACCAAAAGGGCATCGCCCCAGGTAAATGAATAATAGTTTTCGGGCAAGTCCATACCGTGGGTTTCTTTAACGGTATTACCCGTGTAAAAACCGTTGGGAAAAGGATTGGCAAAGTAAAACTTACGCCAGTTGGTGGCATACACAGCAATGTTATTGGGAGGGGTTTGCTTCAGGTAATAGCCATTCTCGCCTTCGTGGTTGCCGAGACAAAAGAAAAACGGCATCGAATGGCAGGCTTCGGTCAGATACTGCAACAGGTCGCGATGATAAAAATCCATATCAGCGCCGGTAGTTGTAGTCGGCGTATGGTCGTCGCCAAACAGATCGCCCATCGAGATCATGAAGTCTGGCTCGCTCTTCAACATGTTTTGCAGGGTAATCTTAAACAGACTGGGGACTCCCTTTTTGTCGTGCAGGTGCTCATCGCCCTCCACAACAAACCGAAACGTAGTGTTAGGGGCTCGCTGCGTTTGGAACGTATACTGTGGCGTGGCCGAAAATGTAGGGGTCGTGAGCAAACGCCAGCGCAGTTTGTAAAAATATTTTGTGTTGGCCGTCAGCCCCTGGATCTCGACATGATTAGGTGTTTTGGCCTGATTGAGAAAAGTAGCCGTTTTGGCGGTATACGTGTTGGTTTCGGTCCCGTATTCGATATAAAACTCAACACTTTGATCAAAATAAATACTAGCTGTAATAGTTTTATCCGTAGGCCTCCCCAAAACAATTGATTTTGTCTGAGCAAAAGCGAAAAAGAAATACGTATGCTTAAGAGACTGTCTAAAAATTAGAATCGTCGAATCATTATACGTACCATCGCTAGCTGAATCATCGCTTCGGATACCTTCACCGAACGCTCGTAATCAACGCTTAAGCGACGTTGATGGGTCAGCCAGGCAAAGGTCCGTTCCACGATCCAGCGTTTAGGTAGCAACACGAACGTTTTGATCCCAAAGGGCTTACGAATAATCTGTAACATCCATTTGTACACCTTCTTGACATGGGTCTCAAACTCGCCACTGTAGCCCCCATCAGCAAAGATCACGCTCAATCGAGGAAAATTGACCCGTAGTTTGCTTAATCGGGCCAGCACAAAACCGGCTCCTCGGCGCTCATCAATATCGGCTCGATGCACCACTACTGCTAACAGAAGACCCATCGTATCCACGATAATATGGCGCTTTCTTCCCTTAACCGCTTTCCCCGCATCGTAGCCTCGTTGACCCCCAACTAAGGTTGTTTTCACGCTTTGGGAGTCAAAGATAGCCGCTGATGGGCTGAGCTTTCGCCCAACCTTGGCACGACTTTTCTCCCGCAACGCATCATTCAGTTCTTGCCAAATGCCCAACCGCTGAAATTTTCGAAAGTAGTAATAAACTGTTTTCCATGGCGGTAGATCGTTGGGCATTTGTCACCAGGGGATACCTCCCTTAACGACATAAAATAATGCATTGAACACATTACGCAACTCGTGTTTGCGCTTTCGTTGATCGGCAAGCAAGTCTTTAATAACTTGCCACTGGGAGTCAGTGAGATCAGTAGGATACATTGGTGGTTCTTTGTTCCTACAAACTTACTGGCTCCTTATTTCTTCCAGGTTACTATTTTTAGACAGTCTCTTAGATTTGTAATTCTGTAATGCTTCTACAAGATTAGAGCGGCAAGGTGGGTAATCGAAGCGACACGGTGGTGCCGCTGTCGGGGTTGGCTTGCACCTCTAACTGCCCCAGATGCATGTCTACAATCTTCTTGGACAACGTCAGCCCCAGTCCAAAACCCGGAATAGCCCCTACATTCTCGGCCCGCATCATCGGCAGAAATACATCCGTCACCTGAGTGGCCGGAATGCCAATTCCTTCGTCACCAATACTAATGATCACCCACGGCGATTGATATTGCACGCTCACCGTAACCGGCTTGAAGTCAGAATATTTGCAGGCATTGTCAATAATATTGATCAGGGCCGTTCGTAATAGCGTCACATTTCCCACGACCCGAATTGTCGAACTCTGCTCGGTAAACTCATCCGTCAGTTGCAGGTCGATGTGCTGATGGGGGTATTTCTCCCCGAAATACATGACCGTGTCCAGAATGGTATCGACCAGATTGATGTCTTCCTGTAACTGGGTCGGTTTTAGATTTTCTACCTCGGCCAACCGAAGTAGCGCATTCGCCAGATCAATGGCTCCATCGAGCCGGTGCAGGGCCCGTTCCATGCTTTGCTGGGCATCGGGTAGAGATTGATCATAGGCCAAGGCCGTTTCCAGCATGCCTTTCACCACGGTCAAAGGCGTGCGGATTTCATGGGAAGCATAGGCCACAAAGTTCTCCTGGCTCAGCGCCAGCGTCTGTAACTGACTCAATAACTGGTTGAACGAGCCTGCCAGATATCCCGCTTCGTCCGTGGTTATAGTTGGTGTGAGCCGAAACGAAAAGTCATTAACGGTTGCCCGATCCAGTTGTCCAATCAGCGCGTCGAAGGGACGCATAGCCCGCCGGGCAAACAGAAAACCTACCAGCGCAATCACGATCATGGACAGAATATTTCCCGCAACAAGCATCAAAAGCAGGTTCCAGCTGGTTTGCCGACCAGCCAGATCGTACGCTGTTACTACAGCGACGTACCTGATTCCCCTAGAGACGAAAGACAAACCTATCCCTTCTTTGGGCTCATCCCATGGCGGACTTAAGTAGGTAAAATAAACCTCGTCGTGTCGGGACTCTTTCAGTAAAGCATCGGTGAATTTGTAGTCATCAGGACCCGATGAGGAGTAAATCCGCTTGTTTTGCGTATCGAAAATGGACTCATGCTGTTCGGGTAGCGTCAGGTAGTTAGTACGCTGAAATTCGGAACGATTCTGAAAAAACAACTGGGCGGCCAGGGCACGTCGTTGCAGGCGGGTGTGCATCTGCGACCGGCGGTACGATTCGTAAGTCTGGAAAATAAACACCGAAAACAGCAGCAGCAGCGTGGCCACCAGTAACCCAAACCCAACCGTGATCCGCTGTTTGATACTCATGGTTCGGCCCGCAGGATGTAGCCCACCCCAAAGACGGTTTGCAACAGTTTCGGCTCGACGTGGTCTATTTTTCGGCGCAGGTAATTAATGTACACATCCACCACGTTGGTATTGGTATTGAAATGAACATCCCAGACGTTTTCCAGCAGTTCGACACGGCTCACCACTTTCCCCTGTTTCACCAGCAGGTATTCGAGCAGGGCATATTCACGGGCCGTCAGGGTAACGCGCTGCCCTGCCCGCCACACCTGATGCGACTCGGTGTCGACCACCAGATCGAGCAGATCAAGCTGTTTGGGCAGGGGTGCCCGCGAGGGATGACGACGGGCCAGCGCTTTTAGCCGAAACACCAGTTCTTTGAACGCAAACGGCTTGGCCAGATAATCGTCGGCTCCCGACTCGAACCCCATCACTTTATTGTCCAGACTACCTAGGGCAGTGAGCATAATGACCGGAATGGCCGGCCAGTTCTGTTTCACGAACCGGCACAGATCATACCCATTCATGCCTGGCATGTTCACGTCGAGCACGACTACATCGAACTGTCGCTCGTTGATCAGCGAGCGGCCTATAACCCCGTCGTAAGCCACCGAAACACCGATTCCTTCCGACTGTAACCCTTTTTGGATGAACTGGTTCAACTCAGCATCATCTTCAACTACGAGTACGTTCATAACGGCTTTGTGCAATTGGACCGAAAGTTCGGCAGAAGAACTGGCTCCATTACGCCCGTCTGCTCACTCTAATTAGATTGTAATAACTCTCTCAGAAGTCTCTAATGAGTCAGGTGGTTGCTTTGAGTAACGATTCAGCCCGCTATGGATATTCATGACTCAACCTGTTTTTGCGGTATGACCAAACCGAAGCAACCACTTTGTCGATTAATCGTTCTCAGCCTCGTATTGTTTGGGATGGGGTTACCCGCCTGGGCCCAGGTGCTAACCCTGGAAGGCGCGCTGGAAGCCACCTTTGCTCAGTACCCGACGCTGGCTGCTCAACGCTCCGCGCTCGATGCGGTTCGGGCGAACCAACGCGTCATCCGCGATAACCGGCTTCCCAATGTCCGGCTCCACGATCAGATCAACGTAGGTACGGCCAATGGCCTTTCGGGATCGTATTTCTCCCTTGGCCTCATCGTACCTACCTCGGGCGGACGACGCTCCCAGAACCGTATGGATCTTGCCTCGGGTAATATTGCGCTGGCCAGCCTGGATTGGGAAGTGTATAATTTTGGGCGGTTTGCGGCCGAGGATAAACTCGGCCGCGCTGATATTGCGGTGGGAGAAGCGTCCCTGGAACGCGAACAGTTTGGGCTTCGGCAGGCGGTTATCAATACCTACCTGGAGCTCATCCGGCTTCGGCAATCCCTGGCCATTGAGCAGCGCAACCTCGCCCGTGTCGATACCGTGCGCCAGATTATTGGCAACCTGGTTCGAAACGGTATTAAGCCCGGTTTAGACTCCTCACTGGCAACCGTTGCTTTTTCAAAAGCAAAACTGGCGTACTGGACCGTGCTGGAAGACTACCAGGAGGCTACTATTCAACTGGCCACCCTCACCGGCCGACCAGTTGCCTCTCTTCAGGTGGATACCACGTTTCGGGTAGCATCGCTGATGACCCTGCCAACCCCTGAGCAAACCACCGAATTGCATCCCCTGCTCCGTTTCCAGAACCAGCTCGTCACCCGGCAAACCGCCGAAATTGACCTGATTCGAAAAGCCGCGCTTCCCCGTATATCCCTGCTGACCGCAGCCTGGGCGCGGGGTACCAGCCTTGATGTGGAGAACAACTTCGGACCATTGGAATCAGGGTTGGTTTATAGCCGAACCAATTTTTTGCTGGGCGTAGCCGCTACCATCAACCTGACCGATTTGCGCCGGGCCAATTCCCGCACCCAGCTTCAGCAGTTTCGGGTGCAGGAAGCCGCCAACCAATTGTCGGTGGAGCGGGTGCAACTCCAGAATGCCTTCACTACCGCCGATTCGTTGCTGGCCGTAGTGAGGCTGAAACTGACCGAACTTCCAATGGCCCTGCGCTCGGCCAACGATGTCTACAACCAGCGACTGTCCTTGTACAACAATGGGCTGGAAACGATTCTGGGACTAACGGATGCTCTGCAACTGCTTTCGTCGGTGGAAAAAGACTACGTGGAGGCCCAAAACCGGGCGGCCCGGCTACGGCTGCAGCGGGCCTACGCCACCAACAACTTCGAGGAGTTCTACACCCTATTCCGACGCTAAACCCAACTCCTCTCCCAAGAGGCAAAATCAACGGCATTATGTCTTTACTCTCAACG
This sequence comes from Flavobacterium sp. SUN052, assembly GCF_028867935.1. Taxonomy (GTDB): domain Bacteria; phylum Bacteroidota; class Bacteroidia; order Flavobacteriales; family Flavobacteriaceae; genus Flavobacterium. The sequence goes on along the minus strand of NZ_JAPQNS010000008.1, from coordinate 22,996 downwards.
TCTTTACAACGCCCGATTGCGGTGATGGTGGTGGTGGCCGGGCTGGTCGTCTTCTCGGTGATGGCCGCCCTGCGGGTTCCCATCGATATTTTTCCGCGCCTGAACTCCCCCACGATTTACGTAATCGAACCCTACGGCGGGATGTCACCCGGCCAGATGGAAGGCTTTTTTGCCACCCGGATGCAGGATCAGTTTCTGTACGTGGGCGGGATCAAAGAAATCCAGAGTAAAAGTGTGCAGGGGCTAACCATCGTGAAATTGGCGTTTTACGAAGGCACCGACATGGCCCAGGCATCGGCCGAAGTCGCCATTCAGGTGAACCGGGCCATGAAATTTTTTCCGCCCGGAGCCTTGCCTCCACAGGTAGTACGCTACGATGCCTCGTCGGTGCCAATTGGCGATCTGGTATTTTCGAGCAAAACCCGCCCGCTGAGAGAGATCCACGAGATGGCCTCTACCCGTATCCGGCCTCTGTTCTCGACCATACCGGGCCTGACCGCCCCGCCCCCCATCGGTACCAACGCCCGCACGGTGGTGATTAACCTGAACCCGCAGAAAATAAGGAGCCTGAATATCTCGCCCGATGAAGTGGTGGAGGCATTGGCGGCCAATAACGCCATGACTCCGTCGGGCAATATCCGCATCGGTAATTCAACGTATATCACCACGCTCAACTCGCTGGAAGAGAACGTGGAGGATTTTGGGAAGATGCCCATCGTGACCGCAGGGCACCGCAGTGTATTTCTGCGTGATGTGGCCACCGTGCAGGATGCCTCCGACGTCACGGCAGGCTATGCGCTGGTCAACGGCAATCGGTCGTCGTACATCCCCGTCGTCAAAACCGCCGATGCCTCCACCTGGGACGTGGTGACGCGCCTGAAAGCCAAACTGCCCGAAATGCGGAGCCTGCTGCCCGACGATATCGAGGTCAGTTACGAGTTCGACCAGTCGGTGTTTGTGATTAATGCGGTCGAAAGTCTGCTGTTTGAGGGAGGGTTGGGAGCCATTTTAACCGGTCTGATGGTGTTACTGTTCCTGGGCGACTGGCGGAGTTCACTCATTGTGATTATCACCATTCCTGTGTCGGTGGTGGCAGCCGTGCTGCTGCTGGGACTGGCCGGGCAAACGGTCAACATCATGACGCTGTCGGGGCTGGCCCTATCCATTGGTATTCTGGTTGACCAGGCAACGGTAACGATCGAAAACATCCACCAGCACCTGGAGATGGGCAAAACTAAGCAACAGGCCATTTATGATGCCTGTAAGGAAGTAGCCCTCCCATTGCTGCTGATTTTGCTCTGTATTCTGGCCGTGTTTGCCCCCTCGTTCATTATGTCAGGCGTACCCCGCGCCATGTTTTTGCCGCTGTCGCTGTCCATCGGTTTTGCCATGACGGTGTCGTATTTTCTGGCTCAGAGTCTGGTGCCAGTGCTGGCCAACTGGCTGTTGAAGAGCCACCCGCACAGCAAGACCCATTCGCAAGACGTAATATCCGTTCGTGCCAGCGGGGTGGCTCACAATGGCCAGAACGGACTCGCCCACCAAGGCTCTAACGGGGTTGTTCACGAATTAAACGAGTCGGATAAGCCGGAGCAGACTATCACAAAACCCAGCTTCTTCGACCGGATACGGAACAGGTTTGTGCATCAGACTGAGGGATTGCTCCGGCGTAACCGGTTGATTATCGGGCTGTATTTAGTGGGCGTACTCGTGCTGGCCGGACTAGGATTCGTATTTATCGGGAAGGATATGTTGCCCCAACTCAACGGCGGGCAACTGGTAATTCGGATGAAAACACCCGATGGCACCCGGCTCGAACGCACCGAAGAGCGGGTCAAACAACTGCTTGCGCTGGTAGACGAAGTGACCGACAACAACCTCGCCGTCTCGTCGGCATACGTGGGTGTGGTACCGACCAACTACGCCATTACCAACCTGTATGTCAGCACTACCGGCCCCAACGATGCGGTGGTGAAGGTAGCCCTCAACAAAGACTACCACGCCAATATGCAGGCGGTGAAACAACGTATCCGCGACGCCGTGACCGAGCGGTTACCCGACCTGATTGTCTCGTTTGAACCCGCTGACCTCACCGAAAAACTCATGAGCGGGGGAGCCGCCACGCCGATTGAGGTGCAGGTGGCCGGGCGCGATATGAAACAGATCGAAACCTACGCCCGTCGGGTAGTAGCGGGCCTGTCGGAAGTAGGCTATCTGCGCGATGTGCGCATTGTGCAGCCGCTGAAATTTCCGGTTATCAACATCAACTTAGACCGGCAGAAATTAGCCATGATGGGGCTGAGTCTGCAACAGGCCGCCCGCTCCATCACGGCCTCTACCTCGTCGAGCCGCTTCACGGAGAAAAACCAGTGGCTCGACGCCAAATCAGCCTATACGTATCAGGTGCAGGTGCAGATTCCCGAATTCGCCATGAGCGACATGACCCAGTTGGGCGAGGTGCCGCTGGTGGCCGGGCAGGCGCGCCCCGTGCTGAGCGACGTAGCCACGTTCTCGGTCGATACACTGCCCGGCGAATATGACCGGACGGGGCCACGCCGGTTCGTCACCGTGTCGGCCAACATTCACGGGCGCGACCTCGGTACGGCAACACGGGCGGTAGAGCAAACCATCACTGGCCTCGGCGATCCGCCAAAGGGACTGGTGACACAGATTAAAGGTATGTCGTCGTTGCTCACCGAAACGCTGGACAGTTTGCAGACGGGGCTTGGCATTGCCGTACTGGTTATTTTTCTGTTACTGGCGGCTAACTACCAGTCCTTTAAGCTTTCGTTCGTGGTCCTGTCCACCGTTCCTGCCGTGATTGTGGGCGCCATCGGGTTGCTGCTGTTGACGGGCAGCACACTGAACCTGCAATCGTACATGGGCATCATTATGTCGGTGGGCATTTCGGTCGCCAACGCCATCCTGATAGTCACCAACGCTGAGCGGCTCCGCTGGGAATACCGCGACGCGCGCCGGGCGGCTATTGATAGCGTGGGGGTTCGGTTGCGGCCCGTGCTGATGACCAGTTTCGCCATGATAGCAGGCATGGTGCCGATGGCCCTGGGCACGGGTGAAGCAGGTGAGCAGGTGGCTCCCCTGGGCCGGGCCGTGATTGGCGGTCTGATTGCCTCTACCCTGGCCGCACTTTACATCGTGCCGCAGATGTATGTCTGGCTGCAACGCCGTACTCCCTTCAACAACCCGTCGCTGTTACCCACTGAAACGGCCTACGCCGTGCAGATGGCCGACGACACCGCCGATCAATTCCATAAAGAACAAGCTCAAACTGAAGCCTATGAAAATCACCGGATCTAGCGTACTGGCCCTGCTGGGACTGGGCATGTTGCTACAAAACTGTTACGGTCCGGCGTCCCGGTCGTCAGAATCATCGGACAAACCCAAAAAGGCTACCAGTCAGGCCGTTGCGTCGACCCCGACCTACCAGCTTGGCACCGTATCACGGCAGCGGGTCAATGAGTCAGTGCAGTTGCCGGGCGAATTTCGGGCCTATCAGGAAGTAAGCATTTACCCCCGCGCCAACGGCTTTGTGGAGCGGGTACTGGTAGACCGGGGCACAGCGGTTCGACGGGGGCAAGTGCTGATGATTTTGGATGCGCCTGAAACCGAGGAACGGCTGGTGGCGGCCCGCTCCAACACGCTCAAAGCGGAGGCCATGCTCACGGCCAGCCGCGACCATTACCGGCGGCTGCGGGCCAGCAACAAAATCCCTGGCTCGGTATCAGCGCTGGACCTGGAAACGGCTCAGGCCCGGTTGCGGTCCGACAGCGCATCGGTACTAGGCGAACAGGCCAATTACCGTGCCCTGACCAAACTCCGCGATTACCTCACCGTCCGCGCGCCTTTCGACGGCGTCATCACGGAAAGGAACGTGCATCCGGGGGCACTGGTGGGTTCAGGCGCGAAACAGGAGGGGCCGATGCTGGTGCTGCAACAGCAAAATCGCCTGCGTCTGGTGGCCGACGTTCCCGAAACCTACAGTGTTGGCTTACGCGAAGGCAGTGCAGTCCGGTTTACGGTCAATGCCATGCCGAGCCGAACATTCACAGGCAAAATCAGTCGGCGGTCGGGTAGTATGAATCAGCAATTCCGCTCCGAAACCGTCGAGATAGACGTACCTAATCCCGACCGTACCCTGCGCCCTGGTATGTTTGCCGAGATCATCATGCCCACTACGGGCACGCCGGGCGCACTGGCCGTACCAACCACAGCAGTTGTCACCTCCACCGAGCAGCAGTATGTGATCCGGGTGGCCAATGGCCGGGCGCAGTATGTCCCCGTGCGAAAAGGTCAGAAAGCGGGTAGCATGACGGAAGTCTTCGGCGATTTACGGCCTGACGACCAGATTGTTGTCAACGCCCGCGACGACATTAAAGAAGGCATTGCCCTACGCTAACGATGGATTCGGTATTCGCTGTCATGCAGTTCAGTAGACAAAAAACTCACGTTGGTTTGTGTTATCTGCTAGCCTTGACGATACTGACCGGTTGTAACCGAACTGCATTTCAAGTACTAACCTCATCAAACGCGTTAGGAAAAGCACCGGGCAACGCATGGGTCAAAGTCATTCGGGAGAAACCCCACGCCCAACAGGTATTGGTGGTCGATGGGCAAGGTCACCGGCGTTATTTGCCGGCTGATTCGGTGTGGGGCTACCGAACTGACCATGGATCAGCCTACCGTCTCTATGCCCATGATACGTATGAAGTAGTAGAACAGGGACCATTAATGATCTATCGGAATGAAGAGTGGGTAGGTGATACCCGATGGGAGAATTATTACTTCAGTCTGGCTCCTGATAGCACCATTTATGACGTAGACAAACGGACCTGCCAACGTGTATTTGCCCAGGATAGATGCATGCTAACGCTACTCGATCAGATGCGAAACCGGCATTTGCTTAGCACCGATGCGCATGGTTCTTACGGGCTGGCTAATGCCTATCGCTATTGTCACGGGCGACGGGACGAGAAAGAATAAAGCTACTTTATACCATTGTGCTAATATATCGGGGCAATCTACAGAGCTTCTAACCAGAAAGCACACGACCATCCACACCATTGACGTGATAAGCAAACCCCTCCACAGTTAGTTAATACTACTACAATGCTTTATCTCACCCACACCATTGTAGTAATTGGTATGACCGAATTCGTCTGGGTTCGACATACTACCGGATCATACTAATTGAATTTTATTCACTATGGAGCAACCGAATCCGTCTGGAAAAATATCCTTCACGCTAACGGAACGTCTGGCTGCCGAGCGAAATCGGTTAGCCAACGAACGTACTCTACTGGCCTATGTCCGAACTGCACTGGCAATGATCGTTAGCGGTACTGGATTCAGTAAATACCTGGATTCACCCGTAGAACGACTCCTTTTTATGGCGTTTATTCCAATTGGAATGCTGGTACTCATTTTCGGTATCATCCGGTTCAGACAGCAGCAAAGACTGTTGGCCGAGTATAGCCAGAATGGGTTGCTTCGTGAGTTGGAAACCGATACGTGAGCATGCCTGTTGAACTTGGTTTAAGGAGTACCCTTCATGATTCGGTTCCAGTAAAGCCAGGGTAACAAGCGCCGTTTGAGCTGGTACATCAACCAACTGGGCTTAGCCTGGTTGAAGGGAAACGTTTCGACCGGTTTATTCTCGTAATCAAACTCGGCCAGAATCAGTTTGCCGTACCCTACGACTAAGGGACAGGAGCCGTACCCGTCGTATGTAGCCGTTGTCTGAGCATGAGCAATGTCGGCCAGTAACACCTCCACGAGCACGGGAACCTGCTTTCGGATGGCGGCCCCGGTCTTGGCATTCGGGGTGTTGGTGGCGTCACCAATCCCGAATACGTTGGCGTATCTAGTGTGCCGGAGTGTGTGTTTATCTACATCGATCCACCCCAGCGGATTGCCTTCCATGGCCAGTGGGCTTTTCTTGATAAAATCGGGTGCCGACTGCGGAGGGGTTACGTGGATCATATCGAATTTTTTGACCACGTTGGTGACGTTGCCCTCAGCATCGGTTACGGCAAAAGTTGCCTCTTTGCGCTGTCCATCGATAGCAATCAGGTTGTGTTTGAACTGTAAATTAATTCCGTATCCTTTTACCACTTTGAGCAGTTCATCGGCATATTTCTGCACCCCAAAAATAATCCCACCAGCGGCTGTGTAATTGATAGTGATGTCCTTCAAAAGACCATGCTTGCGCCAGTAGTCAGCGGCCAGATACATGATTTTTTGGGGAGCCCCACCGCACTTAACGGGTGTAGCCGGGTTAGTAAAGAGGGCGGTCTTGCCGGGTTTGAGGTTTTTGATACACTCGAATGTATAGGGTGCCTGATCGAATCGGTAGTTGCTGCACACCCCGTTTTTGCCCAGTGTTTCTTTCAGACCAGCGACCTTATCCCAATCCAGTTGAATACCCGGACACGCCACCAGATAATCGTAGGTAAAGGAGTTCCCACCCGCCGTTTTAACTGTGTTATTTTCCGGCTCAAACGTGTCGGCAGCCTCTTTGATCCAGGTAACGTTTTTTGGAATTACGGACGCTTCATCGCGTTCGGTATTCTGAATGTTAAACGCACCACCCCCGACCAACGTCCAGGCGGGTTGATAGTAATGGTGCTCAGCAGGGTCGATTATGGCAATGTCTAACCCAGGCTGCTTTCGCATTAACTGGGCGGCTAGTGAAATCCCGGCATTTCCGCCACCGATGATGAGAATTTGATGATGTTTGCTCATAGTCGTCTTCTTTTTACAACAAAAAAAGACGTATTTATACCAAGCGTCAGTGACGTTTATCACATAAGCAAGATAAAATAAAATTTATCCTTACCGCTGGGTGGGGCTGATGATTGTTTTGTCAGGCTGATAATCTTCAAAGAAATTAATCCAGATACGCCGGGCAAGCCGAAAGTAAAAGGGTGTCAGCACAACAAGTAACGGTATGAGTCCCCAGAGCAGGTTCAGCACGTCGATATTCAGCAACACCACAAATAGGACGAACGAACTAACGATGGTTGCCACATAGAGCGCGTAACTCACGTACATGGCTCCTGTAAAAAAGCCGGGTTCCCGCTCGTAGCGTAGACCACAGGACGAACAGTGGTCGTGCATCTCGTCGAAATGCTTTATATCAAAGGCGCTTTTCGTTTTGAAGAAGTCACCTTCCTGACAGCGGGGGCATTTGTTAAACAGAATGCTATTTAATTTATGACCTTTTAGCATGATTATTTATGGATATTGGCTGAAAGCCTATTAATACGGTAGTCGATCACGGAGATACCCATAGAGCCACGTTCCGGCTACAGCGCTCAGCAACGTAACTAGAACCACGACAAACCCGCTGCCAATCTGAGCAAACAATGGCCCCGGACAGGCCCCCGTGATGGCCCAGCCCAGGCCGAAAATGAGCCCGCCGTAAATCTGACCTTTAGTAAAGGTTTTGGGGGCAATATGCACCGTTTCTCCCTGCAAGGTTTTGATGTCAAAGCGTTTGATTAGTTGTACCGAGATCAGGCCGACCACAACCGCACTCCCGATTACGCCGTACATGTGAAAGGAGTCGAGCCGGAACATTTCCTGAATGCGAAACCACGAGATGATCTCGGCTTTCACGAACACAATGCCGAACAGCAGTCCTACAATGAGGTATTTCAGGTTGGCCAGGCCACTTTCTTTCGATTCTATATTATTGGGCACGTAGCACACGAAGGCTGGATCATTAGCCGCGTTACGTTTCGATTTTGTCTGTACCATCGGTTGGTTAGTTGAGCAGTTTAAAAATGATTGGTAAAAGAAGATGTGTCATGGCAAATCCACCGACCATAAAGCTGATCGTCGCCACCAGGGAAGGCCATTGCAGGTTAGAAAGCCCCATAATCGCATGACCCGACGTGCAGCCTCCCGCGTAGCGCGTACCAAAGCCGACCAGCAGCCCACCAAATACGAAAAAGATTAATCCTTTCAAGGTGAACAGATTGGCCGTCGAGAACAGATCGGCTGGCATCAGGCCCGAGAAATCCTGAATGCCGAACGCGCGTAGGGCCTGTTCGGTGGCCGGAGCAAGCTGGAAATCAGCCGGGTTTTCCAGAAACTGGGTGGCCACAAATCCACCAATCAGTACCCCCACTACGAAGACCAGATTCCAGATTTCTTTTCGCCAGTTGTAATTGAAAAACGGTAAGCTAGCGGGCATGCAGGCGGCACATACATGCCGTAGCGACGACGAGATTCCAAACGACTTATTGCCAATCAGCAGTAGCGTGGGGACGGTCAGACCGATCAGCGGACCGGCCACATACCAGGGCCAGGGTTGGCGAATAAATTCAATAAACGACATAGAGGAAGTTGACTTAAAAATGATAATTGAGAATAACATTGAGTTGGTTCATGCCCACTTTATTGAGCACATAGCGATCATTGGTGTAGGTATTACCAATAGCTGTTTTGACGACCCATAAGGCCTGGGCATCGACACCGTTAAGAGCGCCTTTGAACCGATAGGTGATACTGAGGTTTGTTTGCCGATAGCCCGGCATGCCGTATTTGTTCAGGGCCACGTTTTTTACGTCAGGCAGCCAGTAGTAACCCAGGCTTGCTTCGCCTTTGAGCTGAGCGGTGGGCGTAAAGAAAAAATTCGTGCTGACTGCCGTAACGTCGCCAAATCCTTCGTTCCGTTCGCGCATCAGGAAGGTATAGAACGGCTCCCGGCCCCATTCACGCGGAAATAGAAACCGACCTTCCGCCGTAATCCGGGTGGCATTGGCATACGTGGCCCACCGTGTGGTTTGATACCCCAGCCGTCCCGAAAAAACCAGCGAACGATTCCCCGGTTGGTTAAAGGCTTTGGTTGGGTCGGGGTTCCCTCCGTTGCCGATAGCCCATTGCCGGGCTACTTGAAGGCCTCCGATCCAGTGCCGCTTTTTGGTGACAGGCCAGACTAGATCGGCGCGGGCGTAGGTCAGATTAAAAACATTCTGAACGCGGGTATCCCACAGCTGTAGCGTTGCATAGCCCACTTTCTGGGTAATCCCTACCTGGATGATGTTCGTTGATTGGGTGTTACCCCTGTATTGAGATGCTTTCCCCGTTTCATCAATGCCTACCGGGTACAACCCAATACTTTCGCCTATGCCGTGCCAGCCCACGGTGGAGCGTGGAGCCATTCGGGTCAGAAACTCCAGCTGCACTTTGGTAGTGGCCAACTCATTCCATTCAGCAATGACACCCTCCACAAACGTAGGAGATAAGCGGCCATCCTGGGGGTTGATAAACGGTGAATGAGGTAACTGCCGACCAAGCGTAATACTGGATTTTTTACCAAACCGGTAGGCAGCATACAGTTCCTCCAGCCGACTAATCACCGAATGACTGCCGGGTTTTTGCAAATTAAATAAGCCCACTTCATACCGATTCGGCTGACCCGTAACCGGGTCTTTGGCCGCCAGATCGGACGAATGCATGTTGTTGCAAAAAAAGCCACTTCCACCCAGTTCTACATGGCCAGCTATTCGGGCCGTCCGATAGCCGAAGCCTGCGCCAAGAGCCAGGGCATAATAATCGGGCAAGCTTGCCCGATTATGGGTACTCATCCAGACCGTTCGTACGCGACCTGACAACTGGCCGCGCAACAGGAATGGCTTACGGTTAGAAAGTGTATCCGTTTTTGGTTGCCGGAACCGTGAAATGGAGTCGGGCTCAACGGGTCTTGCCGCAGCCAGGGGAGTGAAAGCCCCCAACCACACCATCTGCATCACCACCCAAAACACAGCCTGTACATTTGGTTTCATGCCCCAAAACTACCGGCTTCAACTACTCTAGTCCGTGACAATTGTCACACGAACCGGTTTTTCGGGCAAATTATCAGGCCACTATCGACGAGCGCTCGAACGTTACTGTCCGACTTTGATATAGGACCACCCTTCTTCCTGTTTCAAAACCAGTTCGGCCAGGCCATTCGGGACAAAAACAGACTGGGGTAACATCTGCTCGGGAGTAAGTTTCTGCGATTTCATGGTGTTTTGACAGACGGCAAACGCGACTCCTTTGTTTTTGAGCGCCTGAATGTCTGCTTCCAGTTTTGAGCGATCCTTACGCATGATGTCGATGCCAAAACTGTGTGCGACCACCTCGATACTGGCCGTTGGCCATAGTGCGGTCAGGTTATTCAGTTGCCGTATCAAGCCCTTATAGGTTGTCGTGTCACTGGTGGCCAGATGAAAGACAATGCGGTGTTGTTTCGTCTCAGTTTTTGTCTGGGCTACTGCCGGAGCATACAGCATCAGCAGGCCAATAAGCAGGGGGAACAGGTTCTTGTTCATCGTTGTGCCAAGGGGCGGTTCGTTAGTTTGGGAGTCGATTTAATTTTATGGGCTTCTTTCCAGTCTTTGATCGGCCGAAATGGTCCGTATTTATGCTGCTGTTCGCTAAAGGGGTCGGCATACGGCCCAAATGGATGATCAAAAGGCTTACCAGCCAGGTTAGGCCAGTCATGGCTAAGGTCTAGTGTCGGTCGAGGTCGGGAATTAATATAGGCGGCTACGTCCCAGGCCTCTTCGTCGGTAAGTTGAGGGCGTTCATAGGTGGCACCCAGGGGCATGTTGTACCGTACATAACCCGCCAGATTCGATAATCGAAACAGGCCTGCGCCGATATTATAACTGTTTGATCCCCAGAGTGGAGGATAGGTATAGCTTTTTTTATCCTCGGCTAAAAGACCTTCTCCCGATGCCTGATGGCAACTCTGGCATTTCTGCACGTAAACCAATAAGCCACTGGTAGGGTCGGCCGCCCGTTTCAATCCCTTGGTTTTGAAAATACCCGACCCCGTGGTACTGTTTTGTACGGCACATCGGTACCAAGCCATTTGATGTAGGTGAGAATGGCCCGCATTTCGCGGCTGGTCGAATCTAGTGGCTTTCCATTCAGGCTGCGCTGAAAACAGTCGTTCACCCGTTTTACCTGATTCTCCACAGTTCCTGACCGTTCCCGAAACTTGGGGTAGGTAGCCTGAACGGCCGAGTAATTATTACCCCAGGGTTGGGTACCTGCCTTGAGGTGGCAGTTCTGACAATTCATGCCATTGGAAATGGGCTTAACTGATCCCTGTGGGCCAAGGAAGTTGGCTGTATGAGCAATCAATTCACGGCCGTACCGGGCCAAATCCTGCTCTTGCCCCGTAAGCCGTGTCATGCGCCACTCAGATGGAGCCGTCCAGAGCTTAACAAAATTAGTGTCCTGGGGAACTGTTGGTGGTGCCTGTTCAAGACTGGATGTAAGGACAGGGGTACTAGTCAAATTGGTTTTGTTCCACTCAAGATACAACAGAATAACCAGCAAGCAGGCTGCTACCCCTATTACTCCCAGGAGAGCATATAAGCTTTGTTGAAGGCTACGCGCCACCATGTCGTTACCAGAAGATTTCATCCGAGCCAGGCATTACCTTTTTGCATCGCCAAAGGTGATCGGTTTTCCGTTGATCTTCTGTGACAAATATCACGCACGAGTCAACCATGCATGGCATAAACTGAGGTTACTTTCCTCAATTAACACTTACTGCTGCCTGATTGACAATCTGTTCTAAGTGTTGAGCCGATACGACGCCTGACTGACGCCAGACAATCAGACAGCCTACTTCATGCCAGTATAGATAGCCCGCCAGTGCGCCCAGCAGCGCCCCGACAGGCTTCCATACCTTATCGAACTTCTTCATACTCAACGTCATGAGCAGGTTCGCCAATGGATTGCTGCGTTAGTGTGATTCCACAACCCCCGGCTCCGCAGCCGGTATTGAGTATGGCCTGAATGATAAGAAAACCACCTATAAAGCCCACTAAAAGCTGATGGTTGGCCAGGGCGTTCCACACAATATAGCTGCCTGCGGCAAGCCTCACTATCCGAATAAGACCCCAGTTTGATCGGTTTATCATGGTGGTAATTGAATAAATTACACCTAGTCGAAGCATCGGTATGCTTCCTAGCGGCCTTCTTTATGAATGCGATTCGTGCGAATTCCAAAGGGTAAATAAAGTGGGCAGCTGCTAACCAGACTGGTCAACACAAATACACCGGCCAGGACTAGACTCACAATAGCCCAAACTCCTGAAATAACACCCATGGCGTATAAACTAATGAGGGCAATAGCAATGATTACCCGTATCACCCGATCGGTGGAACCCATATTTTTTTTCATGTTCTTGATTTTTCAAACTAAGGACGCACTTCACACAGCCTTTGTCAGTGATATATGTCACATGGCCTCATGACTTAAATAAGAAATAGGCTCCGGGGGGCTGTGTAAAACGGAGTAACAGGGTGGGCAACTGATCGGTAAAAGTCCATGTGAGAAGAAATCGAAAAAGGTGAGCTGGTAACCATCTGCCCTCTGATTTGCCAGCGTCCCATAAACGAATAAATTAGAGCAGGGTTGTTGGGCAAACATAGTCGGTGATGGTCAGCTTTCCGGTGGCTTTGATAGCCGCAAATCCACCAGCCACATCTACCAGATTATTAAATCCACGGGCTCTCAGAATCGACAGCGCTACCATGGAACGATACCCGCCCGCACAATGCACGTAATAGGTTTTAGTCCGATCGATACGGGACATATTATCGTTGAGGGTCTCAAGCGGCAAATTCTCCACACCAACTACGTGTTCCGAATCATATTCACTTTTACGACGAACATCTAAAGCGGGCAAATCCGGGTTGGCCAGCATCAGATCGGCAAAGGCGTTCGCTAATATAGATGGGATGGTATCGACCTCACGATTGTCGGCCTTCCAGGCCTCGAAACCACCGTCCAGGTAACCAATGCAATTGTCGTAGCCAACGCGGGCCAGCCGCAGCACCGCTTCTTCTTCACTGCCTTGGGGTGTCACCAGTAACAGGGGCTGTTTCAGATCGACCACCAACGTGCCCACCCAACCGGCAAACTGCCCATCGAGCCCAATATTGATGGCGTTGGGGATGAAGCCTTTGGCAAACGACTGAGCCTCACGCACGTCGAGGATAAGAGCGCCCGTTTCGTTGGCTGCTGCGTCAAAGGCCGCAGGCGACAGTGCCTGTGTTCCCTGCTTAAGTACATCGTCGATAGGGGCATACCCTGTTTTGTTCATCACCGCATTCTTAGGGAAATACTGGGGCGGGGTGGCCAGTCCAGTTGTTACTTCCTGAATGAACGCTTCTTTTGACTGCGCCCGAAGTGCGTAGTTAAACAGCTTCTGATTACCCAGCGTGTCGGTAGTTTCCTTGCTCATATTTTTGCCACAAGCCGAACCTGCTCCATGGCCAGGATATACGATGATCGCATCGGGCAGAGTCAGGATTTTCTCGTGCAGGCTATCATAGAGGTAGCCCGCCAGGTCTTCACGGGTAAGATCGGTTTTGACGGCCAGATCGGGGCGGCCCACATCGCCAATAAACAGGGTGTCGCCGGTGAAAATGGCCGTTTCTTTTCCCGTTTCGTCCAGCAATAAAAACGTGGATGACTCCATCGTGTGGCCGGGCGTATGCAGTACCCGAATTCTGATTTTTCCAATCGAAAACTCCTCGCCATCGATGGCAACATGCGCATCGTAGGAGGGCTGAGCGGTAGGTCCAAACACAATCGTAGCGCCTGTCTTGGCGGCCAGATCCAGGTGGCCCGACACAAAATCAGCGTGGAAGTGAGTCTCAAAAATGTATTTGATCTGAGCCTGGTCGGCCTCCGCCCGGTCAATGTAAGGTTTGGTCTCGCGCAGGGGGTCGATAATAGCTACCTCCCCTTCCGACTCAATATAGTAGGCTGCTTCAGCCAGACATCCCGTATACATTTGCTCTAGTTTCATGATTCCATCTGGTTTAAAATGATGGGTCAAAATTCAGTTTGTATCCGAAGGACTTCTGTGATAAATGCTACAAAACGAACCTGATTATAATCAGCTCAGGAGGGGTATCTATGTCATTGTTTTGTCCCTGAAAAATACCACCCCAGATACGCCAGTAAAGCCACCCAGGGCAGGCCGTGCAGCAGCAGATCGCCCCAGTCAAGGAGTTGCATACCTACGGCTCCGCCCCATACCCACCGGAGTTTACCAATCAGGTGCGGCTCCGGCAGGAAGGGGGCAAGGCCCAGGCTTAAACAGCCCAAAAGCAATGCCTGAAAGGTTGGGTTGAACAAACGGGATGGTTTTTTCATGGTATAAATTTTCGCCAGGGATACAGCAGTTGATCCGCTAATTTATGGGGAAACTGAGCCAGGTTGGGAAAGCCGAGCTTGAGGTGGCTTCCGTCATAGGGCTGATACGCGGTTCGGAACAGATAATCCCAGATGCTCAGCGTGATGCCATAGTTGACGCCGTGCGGATGATCGTCGGGTAGTTTCTCGACGTGGTGCCATAAATGCATCTGTGGACTATTGAACAAAAAACGTAGCGGTCCCATCGGCAGATTGACGTTGGCATGATTCAGATGGCCAATCGCCAACGTAAACACGTGGACAATAAAGAAATCCTGAATACCGAAGCCAATCATCGCCAGCGGAATATACTCCAGTATTCGGTAAATGAACGTCTCCATCCAGTGATAGCGCAGGTGAGCCGCAAATCCCATCTGTTCAACACTATGGTGAACTTTGTGAAACTCCCACATCCAGGGCACCCCGTGCAGCACCCGATGAACGTGCCACTGCACAAAATCGCGAACCACAAATAGGGTTAGCAGTTGTGCCCATACGGGCCACGATTGAATCTGGATGGCCACCAGATTGCGTATCCCAAACAGCCCTAGTAAATCATTGAATGCCTGCACCCCAACGTTGGAAAGGGCGTTATAGCCAATGAGCGAGAACAGAAAGAAATTGAAGAACAGGTAAAACAGGTCAGTGAAAAAATCCTGCCGGAAAACCGGCTGGTCTTTGCGCCAGGGGAAGACGATTTCGAGTAGCCAGATGCTTGCCGATAACCCAACCAGCCAGTAAAAATAGTTGTGCCAGCCAGGATGGAGAATTTCGTTGACCAGATAAGTGAAGTAGCCCGTGTAGCCGTCACTAAAGGCCTTGAGATAGCGTTCCATGGCTTACGGCTGTAACGGTTGCAGATAATTGCCCGCCTGAACCCAAGCCTGAAGGCCACCCGTCAAATTATAAACCTGCTTAAACCCTTTCTGCACCAGGATTTGAGCGGCCTGGGCACTGCGTCCGCCCACAGCACAATACACATAAACCGGAACATTTTTGTCTAGTTGGTCGAGTTGATGCTCAAAGTGCGGACTCGACAGATCACACTGGCGGGCGTTGGCAATGACGCCCGTTTGTACTTCCGCATCGGTTCGCACATCAAGGAGTTGTTTGGGGCCCGTTGTTTCAAGCGCTTTTTTAAAGTCAGCTGTACTCAGGTTTAGTACAGTCGGCTGGCCTTGCCCACAGCCCCATTGGAGAAGTGTAAGGCAAAATAGAGTTAGAAGAAGTCGCATGACGTTTGTTTTTTCACAAAGCTGGTGAGCGCTTCTTTGTCGTTCCGTGACAATCATCACACAAAGCGACGCCACAACCGATGGTCGTGGCGTTACTACTCCCGTTCCTGTTTTTGTTAGCTAATTTTTTGGGCAATTAGCCGGATTACGCACGCCTAGCCACTATGAAAAATTCCTTCCTGCAAATCGACAAACGTTTCCTCGACACTCAGAATAGCTAACTGATCAAAATCCTGCAACAGGTCGGTTCGGTTATAAAGCATAGCCGGGTTTTGCGGCCCACCCGATTCCCGGCCCAACTATTCTTTATGAAAAGCTTCCAGCACCACGTACCCAGACGGTTTCAGAAACGAAATCAATCGTTGATGAAACGCCCGTCGCTCATCAGGTAGCATATGTACATAAATCAGGCCAATAAGGTCGTATTCGCTGGCCGGGGCCGTAAAACCCTGAATGGTTGTTGTTGTGTACTGGATAAATACACCCGCTTGGTTAGCCAGCTGCCCCACTTTTTCACGGGCCGACTGGCTAAAGTCGAACGCATCGACCGTCCGACCATGCTGAGCTGCGTATACGGCATTGCGCCCTTCGCCCTCGGCCGGTAGCAAAAGTCGTCCGGGCTTAAGCGTATCGATATATTCCTTGAAAAACTCGTTCGGTTTTGTCCCGTACGCAAACGTTGGCTGGCTGTACCGATTGTCCCAGAAATCAATCATACTATCAAGTTTTTACCGGGCGAAATACCCGCAACTGAAATTACTTGTTTCAACTATCTCCTGACGATCAAAACAGACAAATGCAGCGTTAATAGGGCCAGTTCATTAAACCACCACTGAGGTTATACAGCTCGGCAAATCCCAATTCACTCATGAGCTGGCAAGCCTGCCCACTCCGATTACCACTCCTGCAGTAGACCAGATATGGTTTCGTTTTATCGAGCTGAGCCACTTTTTGCGTAAAATCCGGTGTCATAAAGTCGATCGCTATGGCATCTACCAAAGCTCCCGCGAGTACTTCAGCGGGCGTACGTATATCCAGCAGAACCGCATCGGGCCGCTCGGCCAACAGTTCGTTGAACTCGCTTGGGGTGAGGTTTCTGTAGGCTTGTTTGGTGTCTGTTGAGGGTATCATTAGTTCAACGATTTTTTAGCCAGATAAAAATCAACCATGTCCAGGCCGCTGCTGAGCCGCTCTTCCAGGGCGTCAACCGTTTTGGGCGGTGGTAAAATGACTTTTTCGCCTGGTTTCCAGTTGAGCGGCATCGAACACTTATTCTCAGTAGCCGTCTGGAGGGCAATCAGTGCCCGTTTAATTTCTTCCATGTTGCGCCCCACGTTCATCGGGTAGTACATGATGAGCCGGATGATGCCGTTCGGGTCGATGATAAAAACGGCTCGCACGGCTGCGGTTTCGCTCTCCCCCGGTTGCAACATACCCCATAACTTCGCGACGCTCATATCGATGTCAGCGACAATAGGAAACCGGAACAGGATACCTGTTTTGCGCTGAACGTTTTCTATCCAGGCAATATGTGAGTGGATGCTATCGATACTCAAACCCATCAGTTTGGTAGTGTGAACCGCGAAGAAGCTATCCTGCTCGACGGCGAAGCCGCTCATTTCGGTGGTACAGACGGGTGTAAAGTCGGCTGGGTGAGAGAAGAAAATCACCCAGTTTCCGGCGTTGTACTCCGAAAAAGTCAACTGTCCGGTTGTAGTAACGGCCGTGAAATCGGGGGCTTTATCGCCGATGCGAGGCATTGTTGTTGGTGAATCGGTCATGGTTGTTTTTGTTGTATGTGGGTTATTGAAAACAAACGAAATCAGAGAGCCATCTCAACCTCTTCGGTAACGACCGGATTTCCTTGGCTAACCCACTCGTTCATGCTGGCTGAATAATTTTTAACGTTGGTATAGCCATGACGAACCAGCAGCGAATAGCCGATGGTGGCCCGATCGCCCCCCTGGCAATAGATCACCACGGGTTTGTCTTGGCTGATCTGGCCGAGATGCTGCGGCAGCGTTCCAATAAAGACATGATCGGCTCCCGGCACGTGGCCGCTGTTGTATTCGGTGGTGCCCCGCAGATCCACTACCTGCACATCCTCGCGGTCCAGATAGGTTTTAAACTCCTCGATGCCAATCACATCGGCCTGTTGCAGCTCAATGCCCAGCGATGCTACATCGGTAACGTACCCGTATACCTTGTCTAGACCAATGCGCATGAGTTTTCGGGTCAGGTCTTCGATCTGTTCCTCATCCGCCACCAGCATAAATGGCTCCTGGTAATCCATAAACCAGCCCATCCACGTAGCGAAAGCGTTGTTACCCTGAATGTTGATGCTGCCGGGGACAAACCCCTGCGCAAAAGCCGCTTTATTGCGGGTGTCGATTAGTTTGATACCCTTGACCAGAGCCGTTTTCACCGCTTCAGGATTTAATTTTTTCTGGGTTGGCACCTGCGTCAACAAGGGGCGATCTACCTTGTTGAGCGTTTTCATCGTGGCAAAGTAGGTTGGGGGTTCAGGCTGGTCGGCGAGCAGATAGCGGACAAAACCCTCCTCATCGTCGTCGTACTGGAAAGCCCAGTTTCGTATTTTTTCGTAACCGACGGTCGTGCTGGGTACGGCACCCAGGGCTTTGCCACAAGCAGAACCAGCCCCGTGACCAGGCCATACCTGTAGATAGTTGGGCAAGGCGTTGAACTTCTGGATCGACTGATACATCTGTTCGGCCCCGGCTTCTTTCGTACCCATAAGCCCTGCCGCTTTTTCGAGCAAATCAGGCCTTCCAATATCACCCACAAACACAAAGTCGCCGGTAAAGACCATCACAGGCTCGGCAGAAGCGGGTTTATCGGTCAGCAAAAAGCTGATGCTTTCTGGCGTGTGCCCCGGTGTATGAATCACGTCGAGCGTAAGGTTTCCTACGGTGATCTCATCGCCGTCGGTCAGGACAACATGGTCAAAAGCATACTGCCAGTCGGGTCCCCCTTCGTCAGATAAATACAGGGTAGCACCGGTCAAGGCTGCCAGTTCCCGCGAACCCGACAGAAAATCGGCGTGGATATGGGTTTCGGTGATGTGAGTAATGCGAAGGCCATTCTGTCTGGCAATGTCCAGATAAGTATCTACATCCCGCTTGGGGTCAATCACGATAGACTCACCCGTTTTCTGGCAGCCAATGAGGTAGCTGGCCTGGGCCAGCGTTTTATCGAAAATGTGTTGGAAAAACATGTAAGACTAGGGAGATTGATGATCAATTATAGGGTAAAGCAACAGCCTGAACGAAGGAATGTCAGTGACTTTTGTCACAACTAGGCTATAGGATCTCCCGCCCGATGATATAAATGCCCATGACGAGCACGAACCAGCCAAATGCTTTTTTGAGTTTTTCGCTCGGTATATACTTTGCCAGGTAGGTACCCAGAAAAATGCCGAGCACCGATAAGGCTGTAAAGCGAATTAGGAAAGACCAATCCACGACCATAGTCGAGAGGTCGCCCAGAAAACCGACCAGTGATTTGGCGGCAATGATGAGCAGGGATGTTCCTACCGCCATTTTCATGGGCAGGCGAGCTAGTAACACTAGGGCCGGTATGATCAGGAAGCCACCACCCGCGCCAACGATTCCTGTCAGCGTACCAACTAGTAGCCCTTCAACGGCAATCAGCGGAAAATTATATTGTAGCGGTCCATCGGGCAGATCAGCCTCTGTTTTCCTGTCCCGAATCATACTATAGGAAGCGGCCAGCATGATAAGTGCAAAAAATACCATGATCGCCATGTTCTTGCTCAGCGTGAATGTGTCCAGAGAGAAAACGGGGTCAGGAATCCAGGGAACGAGGTATTTCCGGGTGAGGAAAACGGCCAGAAATGAAGGAATAGCAAATACGGCAGCCGCCTTATAATTGACCTGATGGTGCCTCATATAGCTGACGGAGCCAACGAGTGAGGTAGTGCCCACCACGAACAACGAATAAGCCGTTGACATAACGGGGTTAATTCCCAATAGATAAACCAATACAGGCAGGGTCAATATGCTACCTCCTCCGCCAATAAGTCCCAGGCTAACGCCAATGAGGATAGAAGCTGAAAAACCGGCAATTTGTAGTGAGGTCATAAACGCTTAAATTTTAAGCGAATTACAAACTCGGGCCATCCGGATTCAGTGACAATTGTTACAAAGGGCCTAAATTAGGTTAACATCGCAATCCTATTGCGCATCAATTTAATCTGCCCTGTTTTCTCCAGTTGCTTCAGCAAACGGGAGATTACTTCGCGGGAAGTGGCCATTTCCTGCGCAATTTCTTCGTGGGTAATGGTTAACTCGCTACACTGACAGCTCGCTGTTTTCTTTTGTAGGTAGGTTAATAGCCGTTCATCGAGTTTGTGAAAAATGACTTCATCGACGGTTTCCAACAGATTGTCAAACCGTTTCTGATAGGTCTGAAACACAAACTGCTTCCAGGTTGGGAAGCGGCACATCCATTCGTCTACCTTCTCCACCGGTATGGCGATCATCTCGGTTTCTTCTTCAACAACAGCGGTTATTTCACTGGGTTTACGACCTATACAACAGGTCAGCGACATTGCACAGGCATCCTGACCACCCAGATAATACAGCAGGGCTTCCCGGCCTTCTTTGTCTGATCTCATGATCTTAACGGAGCCAGTGATAATGATGGGTACTGAGCGGATGAACTCGCCGGGGCGAATCAGGTAAGAGCCTACTGCAACCACTTTTAACTGGCCAACCTGGACCAATTCTTCCAATAATCTGTACTCAAATGTACCAGTTAATGTTTTTTGTAGATAATCAATCGTTAGTTTCATAGGCTATGTAATCTGTAGTAAATGGTTCACAAAGTAACGTTTGTCCAATGATTCTGGTTGCTCCCCAGCCTTGACTTCAACAACATACTTTTGGCGTAGGTAAGACTAGTAACAGCGCAGATTCACTATAAAAGTTCAGGTAGGCCAAGTAGCACGCCCTAAAACTATACGGAGTATGAAATAAGCAGGGGCGTTTTTCGGCGGTAGTTCAAGTATTGGTTGCCAAAGGTGCTGATGAGTTTACGTTCCTCAAAATAAATGCCTATTCGGACGTAAAGGAATGCAGCCAACCCAAAAAGAAGGTGTTTTCAGTCTGGTTGATAGACTAAAAGGCCAAGTAGTACCACAATAAAACCCAAATACAATGGGTGACGGACATATCGAAGAAGACAGTTCCGTCGCAAAAGACCAGCTTGCTTTTGTTGGTGACGGGAAGACAAACCAATGTTTGAACCACATTGTAGCGGTCACACTGTGGATCGTCCCAAAAAGTAGCCAACCGAAACCAATTGCCAGATAATACATCATATTTATGCATTCTACCGATTGAACAGATTGTATTAAAAGGTGGTAGTTCTCGACTCAATACCACTGTCTCCCGCCCAGTGGGGAGTGCTCGCTGAACTGTGTCAGCGGGGTTTAGTCGAAGCGATACGAGTTGATTCGGTCTTCAAAAATAATACTGAATAGGTTAATCAGTTCTTTCCAATTATAGGTCGTCGTTTCCCACTTGATGTGTAGGTTTTGGATCGTCAGATAGATCAGCTTTTGCAAAGCGACGACCGAACTAAAAGCGCTTCTGGTTTTGGTCACTTTTCGCAACTGATGATGGTGGCCTTCCACCGTATTGGTCGTGTACATCACCTTACGAATGGGGGCTGGATAGTCGAAAAAAGGGGACCACAGCTCTCACTTCTCCAATCAGGGTTTCACTGCTTTGGGGTAAACCAAGCCCCATATTTGCTGCACTAGTAACAGATTCTCCAGGCCTTGTTCCCGGTTGGGAGCAAGGTAGACCGTTTTTAGATTCTTAGCCAAGTCTTTCAACAACTTATCCGGTAAGAAACGGAAGGAGTTGCGTAATTGGTGGACAATACAAAGCTGCACCGTAGCAGCCGGAAAACGCTGTTGATGGCCGTATCGAAGCCTTTCACCCCATCTATACAAGTAATCAGCAAGTCGTCTACCCCCGTTGTTTTAAATTGGTTAGTACGGATAGCCAGAACTTGGCCGATTCGCTCTCGGCCGTATAGATCCCTAAGACTTGTTTTGCCCGACAGTGTCAGCCCGATCACGCTGTAGAGCACCGCAACGGCGGCCCGGCCGGGTGACGACTTTGGCTTCTTGGCGCACTTTGTAGTAGATGCCGTCCCAGACCAGTGCATATAGACTCTCTAAAGGCCGGATAAAGTCACTGTCGGAGAGTGAGTAACCTTACATCTCCTGCAAATGCTGGGCAACTTCGGCCGGTGCGTCGGTGCGATAGCTGTTACCCATACTGTAGAGCGACAGCACTTTCTGCTCAAACTGTGGGGTGGCACCAGCTGTCGTTTGGGCACGATCTGGGGCTAATAAGTGCCTGATCGGTTACGGGGTTTGGTCAACACTAACAGACCAGCGCTGGATTTGACGGTCTTAGTGGTCTTACCATTGCGACGATTTTGCCCGGTCTGGCGTGTTTGGCCCAGGTGGCTATCCATTCCCTTGCTCCGGCGCCCCGGTTCCAAAGCGGACTCTAAAAAATGCTTGAGCAGGGGAGCGAAGAGGCCATTTTCTCCCGTCAGGGGTTTGCCTTCGTATAGACCCTTAATGGCAGCCTGCTTGAAGGACTCGAAGTCAAATTGGTCAGTCATGCTTGAGAAAATAAGGATTTTTCGTTTTCCCTTCTATTCACCGGCAGCCCTGATACAGTTAAGTGATAAATATTACATATGACACAATTAATGTCTCAGGAAAAGGCGCTTTTCTTGAGATTTAGCAACTAAAAAAAATGGGTAGCTGGAACATTTCGTATCTGTTGGCCGCGATTTATCTACCAATTAATATTCTCATTCGTATCCATAAATCATTTCGGTCGCTTCAGCCGACGGTCTGGGTGGGCAACCGCACTTATCAATGTGGCTACAAGTCAACCCTGCTCAACGGACTATTAGATAACGAGTCTTGTGAATGTAAGAAGTGCAAACAACCCTATACAACGAATTGTAGTTACAGAGTCGTTGCATTCGGAATCAAAACGAGGTGGCTCTACCCCGTCCCTTACTACTTATTAAGCACCAGTATGACTATGGAGAAGTTAGTAAAATGGATTACCCCTTTGACGCTGGGAGCACTACTGGGCTTGTACGAGATCCTGCATGGCCTATTTTATGTGCTTTACGGAACACACGACCAAAAGCGAGACTATCCACTCGAGATTGTACTTGGATTACCCATAATGGCCTTATGCCTAGCAGTACACTGGGTGATTCGACGACTCACTCACTATAATACACGTTCCATCTGGTTCATTGAATCGATCTTGGTGGGGCTTGTCATCTACGGCTTTTATCGATCGTAAAAGTGACTAGTGCTTCTCCAATTTAGTGCTTATATTATTCCGACTTATTAGCCGTATTAACCCGCTCATACCAACGTTTCATCTTGGCTTCTGCGGTTGCCACCGTAAAACTCCAATGCACTTTGACG
>NZ_JAPQNS010000007.1 GCF_028867935.1 Flavobacterium sp. SUN052 | reverse complement strand
GTTTGAGGAGCATGAGCATGAAAAACAAGACAAAGGACATGGTTGAAAAGAGCTCTGGCTTTCCTCGTTTTGGTTGTTGCGGAGGCCGTTGCAGCCAGACGGCATTTAGAAACTCAAGCAAAGGGGTTAATTTCGCTTCCATGGGGCCGCGTGTGTAAGGTGAAAGATTTGGTCGTCAATCCCTTAACACACGCTGGTTCCTATTTACGCCCACCCCTCAAGTAGTCTTACTATTGATCTTGGGGCCAAAAAAATGGTTCTGTATACTTTAGTTTCAGTTCGTTTAAAACTTGAACCTTAATCGACTCTCGTTTTACAGGTGCGTTATCAGCAAAGACATTTAGATTAAATGACCATACTGCTCCAATTGGTGGGGGGACACTCTGGCTTATCCTCCCGTATGAATCTCGCTCCGCAAACCTAAGTCTAATTTTTATCGGAACTATTATCTCATCATTTGATTCTTTATAAACACCGAGAAAAGCCAATTCTTTATACGCGTAAGCAATAAAATTGCCACCTTCAAAATTATAATTTGATCCACCGGCAATAACTCGTACGGTCGTTGCATTTTTAGTCCCTAAATTCTTAATGACGGCAGTGAGAATGAACTCAAACTCTAATTGATGACTTAAGCTTTGCCCATATTCATTCACCTTAAATAACTCCTCTGGGGTCATATTTCTGCTCTTAATTTGATCAGGAATTTTCCAATCAGTTATCCAAAGTGGCAATCTTATCACTTTCCCAAAAGACCCATGATCTCTTGGATAGATGCGCTCAAAGTACGATTGTGCTCGATGCACTCTCATCCCAGTACCAATCATACTCGTTATTTTATTTTGTAATTCTTCTCTACTTCGAGGTTGGAAAAAGACCTGTATTTGAAACTCCGGTTTTTTTCTCAGTTCGGCTAATTCAGAGGCCCTTTGTTGGCTTAGAATCTCAGATTGAAGACGAGTATTTTGCCCAACATTTGCAAGCATTCTAGCACTGCTATCTGATATAGATGTTTGTTTACGAGCAAGTTCCACCATTAAACTAAGTGCTTTTGTAGTACTATCTAAAGCGGCCTGCTGTTGTTGTTGAACTTTTTGCTGCTCTTTACCCGCTTCATCGGATTTCTTTATACTAATTTTCGCAGCTTCTAAGCTTTCGTCAGCAACTTCAAGGCTTTTCAAAGATAAGAGAATACTATAAATTGTAGCAAGTCCACCTACTATACCAAATACTGCAACTACTATTTGTAACCAATATGGAAGCTCTTTTTTTGTTGGCTGGTTAACTACTAAACTTTGAACATTTGGTGGATTTACTATCGGAGACTTAATTATCTTCTTTTTCGATTTCGGTTTGTTCATAACTGATTTCTAAGATACCTATTTCTTGATTCCTTCAGCAATAATCATAACCCCAAGGAGGTCTTAGCTTCTTCGCATAAATATTTTTTGCTGTTCTTAGCTTTGTCAATTAGTTGGTCAAACTCAGATTCAGTGGACGGTTTTCTAAGCAGGTAAGGCACATTACTTTCTTTAAACGAAACGCGCTTTTGCTGCTCAATTACCCTCATGCGCTCAAAATAAGTTCTTAGTCTTAAGCCGAAAGAATACCTATCTTAATTGTTCGCATGATTAGCTTGTGGTTTATAAAGATAACAAAAAGTAGGATATCTTGGTGAATGGCTACCCATTCAATTACTTCCCTTTCTTCACTTTTACCTTTTTCTTTCCGCCAGCCTTTTCTTCAAACTCGGCCACTTCTTTCATTAGGGTTTTTAGATCGAATTTCGACTCAGGACTGAGGTCGCGAGCCAT
Source organism: Flavobacterium sp. SUN052 (assembly GCF_028867935.1). Lineage (GTDB taxonomy): Bacteria > Bacteroidota > Bacteroidia > Flavobacteriales > Flavobacteriaceae > Flavobacterium. The sequence goes on along the minus strand of NZ_JAPQNS010000007.1, from coordinate 413,659 downwards.
CTGACGTTCGTCGTCGGAGAACATAATCGCGTCAATTTGCTGGCCAATGTAGTTTTCAATGTCGCGGAGGAGCGGTTGCTCTTCGGGTGCGCAAAATGCTACAGCCCGACCTTTGCTGACTCCCCGACCCGTGCGACCAATGCGGTGAACGTAATTTTCGGGTGGTTCGGGCATGTCGTAATTAACCACATAATCGACGTTTGGGATGTCGATGCCCCGGGCACTTACGTCGGTCGCAATCAGAATTTTTACTACGCCGTCGCGGAACGACCGCATTACCTGAAGCCGGTCCTGCTGGTCTTTATCGCCGTGAATAGTCATGCTTTGAATGCCCACCCGTTCCAGCGCTTTCAGCACGCGTTCGGCCCGAACCTTGGTCCGCACAAACACCAGCATTTTACTCTCAGGATGCTCATTGATGAGTCGTTCCAGAAAGAACCGCTTGTCGTCCATTTCCACAAAGGCAATGAAGTGGGTAATATTCGTATTGACGGGATTGTCCGGCGAAATCTGAATACGGATGGGATTTACGACTAGTGAATACGCCAGTTTCTTGATTTCTTCGTCGATCGTGGCCGAGAAAAAGAGCGTTTGCCGGGTGCGGGGCAGGTGGCGGATCAGGTCGCGAATATCCTTAATGAAGCCCAGCGCGAGCATGTGGTCAGCTTCGTCCAGCACAAGCATTTCAACTCGGTTTAGCCGCAAGTGACCCTGATGCACCAGGTCGAATACCCGGCCTGGCGTGGCCACAAGCACATCGAAACCCTTGTCCAGACGAGCAATTTGTGGGTCCTGATCCACTCCGCCGGTCACGGCAAAAATCCTGACCTTAGTGTGCCGCGCCATTTCCTGAAAAGCCTCGGCAATCTGAATCGCTAGCTCGCGGGTGGGTACCATTACCACACACCGGATACCCTCGGAGCGCGATGATGTTTTGCGGAGGTGCAACTGACTGATGATAGGGATAGCAAAAGCCGCCGTTTTACCGGTACCGGTCTGGGCAATGGCCAGTACATCCTCGCCCTTCAGAATATGAGGAATAGCTTTGTATTGAATGTCGGTCGGGCGTTTGAAGCCCATCGTCTCCAAATTTTGCTTAACCTCGGGGGCAATGGTGTAGTCGCTGAATTTCATAACTTGTAGGGTGGACGGGGTCGCCCGCGCGGTTATAATCCGCCGTTAACTGATCTTTACAGCGGATTACAATCCGCCATACACGCCACAAAGGTACGACAAGACCAACGCACAATGAATAATGAACCGAATGTTGCTCCTATCCGATACGATGCCATTGTAGTTGGCTCGGGAATCAGCGGAGGCTGGGCAGCTAAAGAGTTAACCGAGAAGGGTTTACATGTATTGATGCTCGAACGGGGGCGCATGATCGAACATGTCCGTGATTATCACACCGCCATGACGCCCCCCTGGGAGTTGCCTCATCACGACATCAGAACCCCAAAAGCACTGATCGCTAAACATCCCGTTCAGAACCGGACTGGATTCACCATTACAGAAGCCACGGCCCATCATTTTGTGAATGATCTGGAGAATCCATACGTCGAAGAGAAGCCGTTCGACTGGATTCGGGGCTATCATGTGGGTGGCCGCTCGCTGATGTGGGGGCGTTATTCCTTTCGGTTCTCCGACCTAGATTTTGAGGCCAACGCCCGCGAAGGCATTGCGGTTGACTGGCCCATTCGCTACAAAGACATCGCGCCCTGGTACGACTACGCGGAGAAGTTTGCCGGAATTGCGGGTGACCGCGACGGCCTGCCCCATCTGCCCGACGGTCAGTTTCAGCCTGCCATGCCCGATAACTGCGTGGAAGCCCATTTCCGGTCGTCGGTCAACAGCCAGTTTGCTGATCGTAAGGTAATTTCGGCGCGGGCTGCTCACCTTACGCAGCCCACCGCTGAGCAAACGGCTCTCGGACGGGCCAAGTGTCAGTACCGTAACCTGTGTATGAGGGGCTGCCCGTATGGCGCGTATTTCAGTACGCAATCGGCAACCCTGCCAGCTGCGCGCCGTACCAAAAACCTGACCGTTCGACCTCATTCGATTGTCAACTCGATCATTTATGACGAAGTGAAAGGTAGGGCGAGTGGCGTTCGTGTGATTGACGAGCAAACGGGTAAATGGCACGAGTTTTACGCCAAAATCATTTTCCTGAATGCCTCGGCGCTGGGCTCAACGTTCATTCTGATGAACTCCAAATCAAAACGGTTTCCCAACGGTATGGACGACAGCGGGCAGTTGGGCCACAACCTGATGGATCACCATTTTCACGTCGGCGCTACGGGGGCTTACACCGGTGATCTCGATAAAGTGTATTACGGACGGCATCCGGCGGGGCTGTACATTCCCCGTTTTCGCAATGTGGGCACCGATAAGCAGGCCTTCAAACGAGGGTACGGATTTGAGGTCTACACGGGCCGCGAAAGCTGGCAGCATGCCCTCGGGGTAGACGGATTTGGCCCCGGACTGAAGGAAGAAGCAACCAAGTTTGGCAACTGGAGCGTGGTGCTAGATGCCTTTGGCGAATGTATGCCTTACTACGATAATCAGGTATCGCTAACCGATTCCGTCCGTGACAAGTGGGGGCAACCCGTTCTGAAAATGGACGTACACTACCGAGAAAATGAAGCGTTGATGCGTAAGGATGCCCAAACTCAGGCGGTGCTGATGATGGAGAAAGCGGGCTTTAAAAATATTGAAGGGTTCGATCAGCAGGCGCACCCCGGTTTGAGCATCCACGAAATGGGAACCGCCCGTATGGGGCGAGACCCAAAAACGTCGGTGTTCAACGGGAACAACCAGCACCACGCCGTACCGAATGTATTCAACACCGATGGCGCCTGCATGACCTCATCGCCCTGCCAAAACCCCTCGCTTACCTACATGGCCCTCACCGCGCGGGCGGCTGACTTCGCCGTGAAGGAGTTGAAAAAGGGAGATTTGTAATTGGTCATTGGTTGTCATTTGTCGCTATTCATCATTATTACAATCAATGACGAATAATGACAACCAATGACGCGAAGCTTATGACCAATCAAATGTTCGGGTGCTTCTTGTGGAAATCCGTGGCATCCTGATACGCTTTAGCCACGGCCAGCACCGACCCTTCGGCGAAGAGGTTTCCCATAAATGTTATGCTGGTTGGTAAACCCTTGGCCGTGAATCCATTGGGCAATACTACGCAGGGATGGCCAGTCAGGTTGGTGAGCGTCAGGTTACCACCTGCATAGCTCGGGCTGATATACACATCAACGTCCGCTTTCTGGAGCGTTTGGTACATATCGTTGATGAGTTTGGTCCGAATGCGATTGGCCTGCAAGTATTCTACTGCCGGAACAAACCGGGCTGACCGAAATGTTGAAGGCCATGCGTTTTTGCCTTGCCGCACCATTAAGTCGTCTTTGTTATTACGAGTCAGTTCGTCGAAAGCGGCACCACCTTCCACGCCGATAATCATGCGTAGCGCCCCATAGTTAAAGGTTGGTAAGGTAATCGGTACCAGCGTGGCACCAAGCTTGCGGAGGGTTTCGAGCGTGGCCGCGTCGTTGTCTTTGGTAGGGTAGGTACTGGCAAATGCTTTGTCGAGGTAGCCAATTTTCATGCCTTTAAGCGAGGCCACCGGCGCGTATCGGAAGGGGGCCGCAATCAGCGTTGGGTCTTCTCCGTCGGGCCCGTAAATCGCGTTGAACACCATCGCACAATCTTCTACCGAGCGCGTCATAGGTCCAATTTTATCCATCGACCAAGACAAAGCCATAGCCCCGTGCCGACTCACCCGCCCAAACGTTGGTCGCAGACCAGTTACGCCACAAACCGTAGAGGGCGAGACAATAGAACCCAGCGTTTCGGTACCAATAGCAAAGGGAAGCAGACCTGCCGATACGCTCGAACCAACCCCCGCCGACGATCCGCTTGACCCGGTTTCAATATCCCAGGGGTTGCGCGTCATACCGCCAAACCATACATCGCCCATGGCCAATTCACCCATCGATAGTTTGGCGCATAACACCGCACCAGCCGCTTCAAGCCGTTGAACCACGGTGGCATCGAGATCCAGTACCTGATCTTTGTAAGGTACTGATCCCCAGGTTGTTTTGTAGCCTTTTTTGGCCAGCAAGTCTTTTACGCCATAGGGGATGCCGTGCAATGGACCACGGTATTTCCCTGCCTTCAACTCCGCATCAGCTTGACGTGCCTGTTTCAGCGCAAGGTCCTCGGTCAGGGTAACGACACAATGCAATTTAGGGTCGTAGGTCTTGAGTCGATTCAGGAAAAACTTGGTCAAGTCTTCCGACGAAATCTGTTTGGTGCGAATCAGTTCACCCAGTTGAGCCACTGTGTAAAAGGCAAGCTCATCGCGGTTTTGCGGCAAGCTTACTTTACCCGCTACCGAAGCCTTAAAACTCGAAGGACCCGTAGGCATTTTGAAGTGCGCGGGCAACGGGTTGAAATACAAAGCCGGAGCCACATCGTTGGTGAGATCGACGGTGCGGATGGTCGCATAATCATTCCGTTTACTGGTAAGGTCATTGAGCATCGAGTCTCGTTCGGCTGGTGTAAATTCAATGCCGAATAGTCGTGAAGCAGCCTCAACCATATCGGTCGTAAGAGGCTTTTTGGGGTCGTCGTGATTGGAGACGAAAGCACCTGCCAGAAAACAAGTGAGGCCAATTAAACAGAGTCGTAGTGGTTGTTTCATGTAAACAAAAATAGGGTAAGGCAGTAGTCCGATACTGCCAAGTTTGGTTTGATCAAAAAGTGCGCACCTAAGTTAGCCCAAAATTTACCTCTATCCAGAACGACAGACCGCTTCTGAGCGTTTTAATGTATATTCAGGCAAAATTTCAAGGAAAATGACGACTACTTTTCAACTAAACGAGTCTGAAATCAACGACCAATTTCTGGTGGCTCTGAAGACGTTATTCAAAGATCGGAACTTAACACTAACAGTTGAAGTGGCGGAGGATGGACAGGATGAAACCGATTACTTACTTTCGTCCCCCGCAAACCGTGATCGCCTACTTCAGTCAGTACAAAACGTTAGAGAAGGAAAGAATCTGGTTGAAACCAACATAGCGCAGTTAAACGCATTGATTCAGAATGCGTAAACTCATTGTTGAGCAGACTGCACAGGAGGATTTATTTCACTGGGCGAAAACCGACCCCAAGCTACTTCGGAAAATCATTCAATTGATAGAAGACACACAAAAGAATCCCTTCAGTGGTCTGGGCAAGCCAGAAGCATTAAAGCATGAATTGAAAGGGCTATGGTCAAGACGGATATCGGATGAGCATCGGCTTGTTTACATGGTTACCGATGAGGTTTTATTCATAGTTCAGTGCCGCTACCATTACTCAAGCTAAGTTTACTCAAATATCGACAAATCCTGCCCCAGCGTTAGCCGTTCAACTTTCTCCTTTACCAATTGCTCCATTTCTGCCTCACTGGCTCCGTCGGCTACAATCTTGACGCCTAAAGAAGTGGGGACCAGATCGCGGAAAGCAAGGCATTTCTCTAACGAAAAATTTGCTGGCAAAGCGCCAGTTGCGTTTTTAAGGAAGTCGGCCCCGGCATCGGCAGCGATTTTGATCATTTTCACCAGTTCATCGTCGGTTAGCAGCGACGATTCCAGGATCACCGTTAGCGGTTTTTCGGCTGCGTGGGCAAGGGCAACTAACTTCACCAATTCGATTTTGAGCCAGACCGAGGTTGGCGAGAACAAGGCCGAGGTATTCAACACGACTTCAATTTCACTGGCACCATCTTTTAAGGCCAGCTCTAGCTCCAACTGTTTGGCTTCGGTACGCTGATAGCCATAAGGATAGCCAATCACCGTCGACAAACTGGCCGGGTGCGTATCGCCCATTTCCCGTCGCCATTTTTTGACCCAGAACGGAGCCACCGTCAAACCAGCCAGGCCGAGTTGCGTTACGTCGTCGAGAGCGGCATACTGTTCGTTAATGCGAACGTCAGGGTGGAGCAAGGCCCGTTCTATATAGGGAAAGAGATGGTTCATGGCTTTAGAAAATATAAGGGCTATAACACAGAGTTACGCAGAGAAGCACAAAGTTACACAGAGGCTTTCTTACTTTTCTCCGTGTATCTCCGTGCTTCTCTGCGTAACTCTGTGTTATAGCTTTATCCCAAACACCTTACTTTTGCACCATGAATATTCTGATAGAAACGTTAGGCTGGATAGCCTCAGTGTTAATTGTAGGTGCCTATGCGTTCAATTTGCGGGGAACGCTATCTGCCAAAGACCCTCGCTACATCTGGAGTAATATAGTAGGTGGCGTTTTTTTTGTTGTCAATACCATTCACCACGGAGCCTATCCATCAGCTTTAGTCAATGTAGTTTGGGTAATTATCGCGTTGGCTGCCCTGATCCGGAAACCTAAAAGCTAACCTGTAAAGCGGCTTTCACCACGAACTTATCAACGCCCGGTTGTAAGTACGTTAGGCGATGAATGGCCTGAATGCGGATTATTTTGAAGATGTTATCGATGCCATAACCAAGCTCTACATAGGGCGTAGCAGGGTTGAGCGATCCAAACGTGATCGGTTTGAGCCCCGACGACAGTTCTTTATCTGACTCATAAGCCCGATTGTCGGGTCGGCGGCTGCCCCAGAGTAGGTCGGCATTGGCGGTAAGTCGCCAGTTGAGTTTTTTGATGCCCGGCAACCGGTTAAACAGCAAGCCTTCAAATCGGTGCTGCCAGTGCACCATCGCAAAGCGGTCGCTCACAAACTCGTACACATTCATGCGATTGAAGGCGTTAGCCACAAAGAAAAACGTGGGATTGCCGGTGTGCGGAAACAGGAGTGGAGCAGGAACAGTAGATGGAGTGAAACCCGCCTGAAACAAATACGTCGTACGTCCGGCTTTTCCCAGCGGAATCATCTGGGCCAGTTTCACCGTGATGCGGTCGTAGCTAAAATCTCCACCCAGTCCCCGGCTTCCGTGTGTATAGCGAATGGTGAACACGGGTGACTGCCGGGTGCCGACGGCTACGCGGTCGTTTCCATCCATGATATAATTTTCTTTGCGGGCAATGCGGGCTTCGAGCGAGTAAAACGCATCGTAGAAATCGGGTCGGGTGGGGGAGTTGTCGCCTTGTTCGGGGTTTGTACGGAAGTGGTACGGGAACACCGGGAAGAATGTCCGACTGCCAAGGATGGTGGTAAACAAAACGCCTTTTATGGGCTCGGTCAATAGAAATAACTCATGTTGGTTATTGTAGAAACCACCTCTAAACCGCCCAAAGCGGCTGAAGGCGAAAAACATTGGGTTGTTATTAGTTAGTTCGGGGGTAATGCCAAGTCGTTCCAGGTCGCTCGACATTCGTGCTCCCAATACCGTCCATTTCTGGCGGGAAAGCTGCAAATTGAACTCAAGGCCGTATTTGAACCGGGTGTCTTTCACGCCATATCCCACGTACGACTGTATTCGGATCAATCGGCTAAACTGGGCATTGGTGCGGAAGCCTAACCGGGTTCGTAGCCCTTCCACATTGTTGAAAGCGGCAACTAATAAATAGGGGCCAAAATCGATTGGACCGCGTTTAAGCCAGCCGGTTAGTAAAATCTGGCTGATTGTTTCGGCACGATGCACCGCAGGAACCTGCCTCAAAGAATCGATTAACTGCCGGGCCAGATGGTCGTTGCGATCAAGTGAGTCGGGACCAGCCAGGGTTTGGTAAGCCTGTTTCCAATATAGTTCGTTAGCTCGCTCAGCCGTATCGGCCACCGTAACGACCCGGTCAAAGAAGGAAACTGGTCGGTCTTCGTTAATGCGAAAATTGGCATTTCGGGTCACCGAACGCGCCCTCAGACCGAGCGATTGTGGACCTACGCCGGTTAGCTCTGCCGTCATGTGGAGGCTCGTTGGGAGCCATCCCATTCGATGCCCGCTACCATCCTCAACGGGTTCAAGCTCCTGCTCAATCAACAGTTGTCGGACATAGTTGATGTTTGCTTCGGCCCCAATTTGGGCTTCGATTTGGCAGAGTGCAAACACGGTGGTGTCGATCCACATCGTACCCGTGAATACCAGATCCTGTTTTCGGCGCGGATCAAATTGAATCTCGTAACAAACATGATTGCCCACCCGAACCGTGTCGGCAATGAAATATTCGTACCAGCTTTTCCAGTTTTCACCCAGTGGAGAAGCAAAATCTTTCCCTAAAAACGGCTGGTAATTATCGTAGAAATTGTAACTCAGCGAGTTTCCACCCACAAACTGCGACACGAATTTAGGGTCGCCAATGCCTACGCCCTGCACCCGTGTTTTACGAATATCTTCGCGGTTCCGTTGAGGTTTTCGGCGGTGGTAAAAGGTGGATACGGACTCCGACACAAAAACGGGCACCAGTGGCCGACCGGCCTCATCGGCGAGTGTGTCTAAATGGCTCATCGCTTCGGACACGCGCCGGAGCAGCCGACTTCGACGGGTTTTCTCTGTTACGTGACTAAGCGCAATCTCAGTTTTGGCGTAGCTGTCGTGCTCATACGAATCGATACGGCTCCGGTCGTTTTGGGCCACATTTCGCCGAACTTGCCGTAATACCCGGTACGCCGGATTCTCGCCCGACCTCACAAGAACCTCCTGCAACGACATACCACCCGGCACCAGTGCTACAACAATAGTCTGAACGTGTTGAGTCTGGTCGAGCCAGACAGCTTTGGTAATAAAGCCTAGTGATGACACCAGCAGCGAGTCTGATAATACCCGGGTTTGTATGGTAAACCGTCCCTGTTCATCGGCAGTCCCGCCTGTGTTGCGCCCTTTTAACGAAATGCCCGCAAAAGGCACTCCCAAGCCAGTCCGACTATCGGTAACTGTGCCCGATAGCACGAACGAGCTGCCATCCGTTGTCGGTTTACGTTGAGCGAACCCGCAAGTCGCCAGACACATGAAGCCGAGGAGATAGCCGTAGAGCCATTGGAGTTGGGGCAAGCGCATGAGGATATACATAAATAGCCTTGTAAGTTGCAAAAAAAGGAGCAAACTACGGTTGGGCTATCGACAAAAAAGGGATAATGCCCTGTAGACATATTTATGCAACCAGTCAATATAAGACAGAAGTGGTCACTGAGTAGGGATTGCTGTTTAAGCGCAACCTAGCCAATGACCACTTCTGCACTTAATTCATGCTACAACTCAATCTATTGGCGCACCACTTTCACGGTTTTAGCCCGTGTTGGTGTTGTTACCCGCAACAGGTACAGCCCTGCCGAACGACCTAGGCCAATTCGCTCATGAACAGTATTGCCGGTTGCCTGAATACTTGACTGGTTTAATAGCTGCCCTTGAGCATCCGTTACCTGTACCGTGATCTGTTCGCCAGCTGTGTTGCCGACAACAACCTCCACGCTTTCGCCCAGTGTGGGGTTACCCAGCACAGTTACCTCAATTTCTGGCTTAGCTTCTGGATTAGCCACCCGTGCTACGCCTGTGCAGTATTGCTTGAAGTTAAAGATGAACGTAGAGCTGGTATTACCGCTTACCTGCACACCCTTCAATTGGAATGGACGGATGTCGGAGTTGGGGTTATTGATGGCCCGCACCTGATCTGGGTTGTCGAGCGTCCGTACACAGTTGTAGGGATCGGTGCTGTTGAGGCCAACAATGCCCGCAAAATTGATCGGTTGACCATTACCACCTGTTGTCAGAATACGGAACGAACCCGTCTGGCAGTTCACGTCGGTAACTCCCGCCACGGCCAACGACTGCCCAAGGGTATTCGCCGGACTTCCACAGCCACCAGGAGTGGGGGTACTTGTGGTTGAGCTGGGTGGAGTGGTTGTCGTGTTACTTGCCGTGTTGGTACAGGCATATTTAAAGTCGAACGAAAACGTATTGCTGGTGCTACCACCTACCTGCATGCCTCGCAACGGGAACGGACGAATGTCAGAATTTGGGTTGTTAATGGCCCGCACCTGATCTGGATTGTCGAGCGTCCGTACGCAGTTGTAGGGATCGGCACTGTTGAGGCCCACAATACTCGCAAAATTGATCGGCTGACCGTTGCCCCCCGTCGTCAGAATACGGAATGAGCCCGCCTGACAGTTCACGTCCGTAACTCCCGTAATAACCAACGGCTGGCCAAAAGTCGCCGATGGACTGCCGCAACCACTTGGTGTTGGAGTGGTGGTTGTATTGCTTGGCGGAGGTGTGGTTGTGTTGCTGGGTGGAGACGTTGTCCGGCCGGTACAATACAGTTTAAAGTCGAAATAGAAGGTGTTGCTCATACCTCCACTCTGTCGTCCTCTGACTTCAAACGGCGTAATGGTTGAATTGGGGCTATTGATAGCCATCAACTGTTCTCCATTGTCAACCTGACGTACGCAGTTAAACGGATCATTGTTACTCAACCCAATGATGACCGAGAAGTCGATTGCCTGCCCAGTACCTCCCGTTGTTACTACCCGGAATGTTCCGTTCAGACAGTTTTGATCGGTTACCCCCGTTATTACCAGCGGTTGACCGATACCAGTTGTATTCGATGGACTTCCGCAGAATGGCGTTGTGACTGGGTTTTGGGCTGGTGCAACGTTAAGCGTAAAGTTGTCGCTTACCGTGCCACCCTGCCCATCGTTGGCCGTTACCGTTACTCCAAACGTACCTGATTGGCTGGGTGTTCCTGTAATCAGACCAGCTGAACTGATGCCTAATCCAGGAGGTAAACCAACCGCAGTGAAGGTGAGTGGGTTTCCGTTGGGATCAGTAAAGGCGGGCGCTACGTTACTGGTAAAGGCCACGCCCACGGTCGCGCTTTGCGGATCGACAATACCATTGCCAACCACGGTTGGTGGCTGATTCACGGCTGGTGCCGGGGCTACATTGAGGGTAAAGTTATCACTTACGGTACCTCCCTGTCCATCGTTGGCTGTCACCGTTACTCCAAACGTACCTGATTGACTGGGAGCTCCCGTAATCAGACCTGATGAGCTGATAGTTAAACCGGATGGCAAACCAACTGCTGTGAAGGTCAACGGATTGTTGTTCGGATCGGTGAAGAAAGGAGCCACGTTGCTGGTGAAGCTAACGCCCACTGTAGCATTCTGGGGATCAGTAATACCATTTCCTACAACGGTTGGCGGCTGGTTGACAACAGGAGCGGGAAATATATTAATTGTAAATCCATCGCTGACGGTGCCGCCCTGTCCATCGTTGGCCGTTACTACTACCCCAAATGAACCCGCTGTTGTTGGCGTACCCGTGATCAAACCGGCTGCACTGATACTCAAGCCCGCTGGTAGCCCAATAGCAGTAAACGTGAGCGGATTACCATTTGGATCAGTAAAGAACGGAGCCACGTTGCTGGTGAAGGCTACGCCCACGGTTCCGGTCTGCGGATCAGTGATGCCATTGCCAACTACAAACGGAGGCTGATTTACCGTTGGCGCTGGCGCTATGTTGAGCGTGAAGTTATCACTCACGGTACCTCCCTGTCCATCGTTGGCTGTCACAGTCACACCAAACGTGCCAGATTGGCTAGGTGTTCCCGTGATCAAACCTGATGAACTAATACCCAGGCCTGCTGGCAATCCAACGGCGGTAAACGTGAGTGGGTTGCCATTAGGGTCTGTAAAGGCTGGTGCCACATCGCTCACGAAGCCCACACCCACCGTACCACTCTGGGGATCAGTAATACCATTGCCAACCACGGTTGGTGGCTGATTAACGGTTGGTGCTGGGGAAACTATAAGTGTAAAGTTATCACTTACAGTGCCACCCTGCCCATCATTGGCCGTTACTACCACTCCGAATGAACCAGCTGTTGTGGGCGTACCGGTGATCACACCGGCTGAACTGATGCTCAAGCCCGCTGGTAAACCAATGGCCGTGAAGGTCAACGGGTTGTTATTGGGGTCGCTAAAAGCGGGGGCTATGTTGCTGGTGAACGCTACGCCCACGGTCCCGTTCTGCGGATCGGTAATGCCATTGCCAACTACAAACGGAGGCTGGTTGCCAGGTGGTGCCGGTGCAACGTTGAGCGTAAAGTTATCCGTTACCGTGCCACCCTGTCCATCATTCGCTGTTACGGCTACCCCAAACGATCCCGAAACGGAAGGGGTACCGGTGATCAGACCGGCTGAGCTAATCCCTAAACCGGCTGGCAGACCAACCGCCGTGAAGGTAAGTGGGTTACCGTCTGGATCAGAAAAAGCGGGTGCTACGTTGCTGGTAAAGGCCACACCGACGGTACCATTTTGCGGATCGGTAATGCCGTTTCCGACCACGGTTGGTGGTTGGTTGGGTACCGTAGCGGGGGCAATAATCAGGCTGAAATTATCACTTACCGTACCGCCCATACCGTCATTGGCCGTTACCACCACGCCAAATGTTCCGGCTATGCCTGGTGTGCCCGAAATTAGGCCAGCTGAATTAATGGTTAAACCGGATGGTAAGCCAATCGCCGTAAACGTGAGTGGGTTATTGTCGGGGTCCGAAAAGAAGGGTGCCACATTGCTCGTGAATGCTATACCCACCGTGCCATTTTGAGGGTCTGGGATACCGGCACCGATAACTGTTGGGGGCCGGTTGCCTGGTGGAGGTGGCGCAACATTAAGCGTAAAGTTGTCGCTTACCGTGCCACCCTGCCCATCGTTGGCCGTTACCGTTACTCCATACGTGCCTGATTGGCTAGGCGTTCCTGTGATCAGACCGGCTGAACTAATGCCTAATCCAGGAGGTAAACCAACCGCAGTGAAGGTAAGCGGGTTTCCGTTGGGATCAGTAAAGGCGGGCGCTACGTTGCTGGTAAAGGCCACGCCCACGGTACCGTTTTGTGGATCAGTAATACCTGCTCCGACAATCACGGGTGGTGCATTAGCCGGAGCAACGTTGAGCGTAAAGTTATCACTTACTGTACCTCCCTGACCATCATTGGCCGTCACCGTTACACCAAACGAGCCTGATACACTGGGTGTCCCGGTGATTAACCCGGCTGAACTAATACTTAAGCCAGCCGGTAAGCCAGTAGCCGTAAACGTGAGTGGATTGCCATCTGGGTCGGAGAATGCAGGAGCGACATTGCTGCTGAAAGCTACACCTACGGTTCCATTCTGGGGGTCAGTAATGCCGTTTCCAAGCACCACAGGTGGGCGGTTGACCACTGGGGGAGGATTAACGGTTACGTTGAACCCTACACTGCTGGTATTATTTTGAGGGTCGGTTACTGTGACCGTCACGGGAAAAGTCCCTGTTACCGATGGCGTGCCTGTCACCACACCGGTAGTGGGGTTAATGGTCACCCCTGGAGGAAGTCCGGTAGCAGCGTATGTTACCGTACCACCTTCTGGATCGGTTGCCGTTACCGTAAAGCTGGTTGGTACATTGAGCGTTAGTGATTGATCTCCCGGTGTACCAACCACAGGCCCGCGATTAGGAGCAATGTTGAGTGTAAAATTATCACTCACAGTTCCGCCCTGTCCATCATTGGCTGTTACTGTGACTCCAAACGATCCTGAAACGGAAGGTGTACCCGTGATCAAACCGGCAGAGCTAATTCCCAATCCTGCTGGTAAGCCTGTCGCCGTGAAGGTCAATGGGTTACCGTTTGGGTCAGAGAAGAAGGGCGCAACATTACTGCTGAAGGCAATACCTACGGTTCCGCTCTGCGGATCGGTGATACCCCCGTTGACGACTACGGGAGGAGCATTGGCTGGTGCGATATTGAGCGTGAAGTTATCACTCACGGTACCACCCTGACCGTCGTTAGCAGTCACCGTCACGCCAAAAGAGCCTGATAAAGAGGGTGTACCGGTAATCAAACCCCCCGAACTGATGGTTAAGCCAGCTGGCAAACCTGTAGCCGTGAAGGTGAGCGGGTTACCATTAGGATCGGAGAAGAAAGGAGCGACGTTGCTCGAAAAGGCAATGCCAACGGTGCCGCTTTGCGGATCTGTGATACCCCCGCTGTTAACCACTGGGGGTGCGTTAGAATTGACAACATTGAGCGTCAAATTAACCGTAGCTGAGCCTCCTACCGGATCAGTTGCTCGAATAACAATGCTGAACGGACTACCTACCGTTGTCGAAGCCGTTCCTGTAATGACACCTGTAGTTGGGTTGATACTGAAGTTAGCCGGTAAACCCGTAGCCGAATAGGTGAGTGTCTGGTTATCGGGATCAGAAAAAGCGCCCGCCGTTGTTGTGCTGAATGCAATGCCTACGGTTGCTGTCTGTGGCGTAGTGATGGCACCCTGATTCGCTACCGGATTTTGATTGACAACGTTGGCTATCACGGTTAAATCATCGATTGCCAAACTATGGTCATTTACATCGGCAAGACCGGCTGTACTACCAACTGTTTCGGCGTCGTTGAGGTCTGTCCAGCGCAATAAAACATATTCTCCAGGCGCTAAAGGGGTCGTAAATGTAATTGTTGCAGTGAGTGTTGCCCGGTTGGCCGCTAAGTTGCCATTTAGTTCCTGTGGCGAACCTGTGTTGATCGGGCTGGTGAACGTGAGGCCCCCTACCTGAGTGAATGGAAACGTGCTGACAATAGGCAAATCATTTAGCAACGCGAGAATACCAGTAACTACACCGCCAATAGTACTAAAAGAACCCTGGTCCAGCCGTGTGTAAGCAGCCGTAATGGATTGAGCAGCACCATCGCCATCATTGTACCACTGCTCGCCCGTGTAGGTGACCTGTAAAGAAGAAACGGGAAGGCCAGTGCTGTTCTGGAAAAGAACCCCGTATCGGATGGGAACCAAATCCGCGGCTGAATTGAGCAAATTAGTATTAGAACCCAAAGCTCGATCCGAACTCCCTGCTGTCCCAAAGCTGTAAGCTCCGGCAGTCGGTACCAGTCCCCCGATGTTTGGCGCACCCGTTGAAGCAAAAATCAGCGTTCGATTCGTGTACGTTCCCTGAACGTTACCCAGTAATCCGGCAGCCGAAACGGTAATGCCGTCGTTGAGCGCATCAAAATTTTGAGTTACCGTACTAGAGGTTGTTCCAATGGGGACCCCTATCCCGAGCACTTGTACTCCCCCCGTTATCTGTGCTCTTGCCATCATAGTTGATAAGAGCAATACTAGCCAGACAAAAAGCTGAGTAGTACGATGTAAAAGTTTGACCATACCAGAAAAGTTGAATAAATGGATAGATGAGGTAAAAGAAATTTGTTAATTCAGACGCCCAACCGAAGTGCTGAATGAATTGTTCAAAAAGGTTTTGTTTTCGTGGGAAAAAATGAGGGAACGGTATGGCATATGTTTGCACATATAAATGGTTATTGTATTAATAAAGGATTAATTGTATGGACATATAATATAAATAACTGGGTACTATTAACTATTTATACTTGAGGTTTTGATGTGCTTAGTTGAGCGTTATTGTTAGGTAATTAAATTCGGTAAGTTATTGATTGTCAGTAATAAAAAAGTCATTGCTGGGTAATGGAGGCCATTGAATCGTGTTTGCCTTTCGGCTCGCACTCTTCCATAACTCCTCTACCCAGCAATGACTACTTCTTACTCTTTATCGATGCCCTACTGGCGAACGATCTTCACCGTCTGAACCTGGCTGGCTGTGCTTACCTGCAAGAAGTAAACCCCCGCCGTTTTGCCCAGAGGAACCAGGTACCGTTGAGCAGCACCCGCTTTCTCAGTTACCTGCTGACCTACTACTTTGCCTTGCGAATCAGCTATGCGCAGCGTCAGTGACTTGCCTTCGGCACCGGCCACCTCAACCTCTACTTCCTCGCCTGCCGTTGGGTTGCCAAACACCGTTACCCGCAGCTCGTTCATCGGCTCGATGACGCCAACGCGAGCACGGATGGTTGGGTTACCCGCACCACCTGGGCGGCAGTAAGCCCGTGCGTCGAAGGCATAGGTGATCGTCTGCCCGTTCTGGCGAGCCATGATCTGGAAGGGTTCTACGTTCGACTTGTCATCACGCACATCCTGAGCTACTTCCGTATCCATCGTCTCGAAACAGTTGGTCTGGAAGGGAGTGATACCGATAGCACCGAACTCGATGACTGAACCATTACCACCCCGCACGTTGAACTTGATGGTTCCGGTCTGACAGTTGTAAGTCGGCTCCATGAGTTGCAGCGGTTGTCCAAACGTTGCCGGATCGCTACCGCATTGGTTGCTTGGAATCACCGTCAGGGTAAACGTGGTGCTGGCGAAACTTCCCTGTGGATCGTAAGCCGATACCGTAATCAGGAACTGACCTTCCTGCGTTGGGATACCGCTAAAGGTAGTGCCACTGAAGCCCAGCCCACGGGGCATGCCCGAAGCGGAATAGGTGAGTGGCTGTCCTTCTGGGTCGACGAATGTACCTGCTGGGATGCCATAGCTGTACGAGATACCAACCGTTGCTGTCTGACTCGGAATTGTTCCGGCAACAATTGGAGCCCGGTTACCCGGTGCGGCAGGGTTGATGGTAATGTTGAAACTACCTGTTGCCGACGCATTCTGGGGATCACGAGCTGTAATCGTTACGCCATACACACCTGACACCGATGGCGTACCACTGATGGTGGTGCCGTTGAGCGACAGGCCTGGGGGCAAACCCGCTGCTGAGTAAGTCAGTGGTTGACCTTCTGGATCAACGAACGCCCCTGCTGGGATGCCATAGCTGAAAGGAACACCCACCGTACCCACCTGATTAGTCAACGACCCGTTGGTATAGGTCGGTGCCTGGTTGGTGGGTGGGTTGCCGTTGCAGAAGGTGCGGAAGTTGAACACGAAGTTCACTTCAGATGAGGCATCCCCCACGTAGCGAGCCATCACGGTGATGGTGCTCTGGTTGCCATCGGCCCGCAAGCCACTTTCGATGGTTGCGTTTGGATCGGTCGAGTAACCCCGAACACCAATGGCCATGAACTCAACCGCCCGGTTTGGATCACCGCCAATCCGTCCGAAGACAATGGCTCCGGTCTGGCAGTTATAGCTCACCACGGTAGCGGCCAAAGGACCACCCACGTTGCCAGCGGGGAAGATGTTGAGCGTAAAGCTGTCGCTCACGGTTCCACCCTGTCCATCGTTTGCTGTTACGGTTACCAATGATGAACCTGGTACGGTTGGTGTACCTGAGATCAAACCCGCTGAACTGATGCCTAATCCTGCTGGTAGGCCCGTAGCCGTGAAGGTCAATGGGTTGCCGTCTGGATCCGTGAAGAAAGGCGCTACGTTGCTGCTGAAGGCGATGCCCACCGTTCCCGATTGTGGATCGGTGATGCCGTTACCTACTACCGTTGGATTCTGATTGCCCGGCGCGGCAGGGTTGATGGTAATGTTGAAACTACCTGTTGCCGACGCATTCTGGGGATCACGTGCTGTGATCGTTACAGGATACACACCCGACACCGATGGCGTACCACTGATGGTGGTGCCGTTGAGCGACAAGCCCGGGGGCAGACCCGCTGCTGAGTAGGTCAGTGGTTGACCTTCGGGATCAACAAAGGCCCCCGCTGGGATGCCATAGCTGAAAGGAACTCCCACCGTACCCACCTGATTAGTCAACGACCCGTTGGTATAGGTCGGTGCCTGGTTGGTGGGTGGGTTGCCGTTGCAGAAGGTGCGGAAGTTGAACACGAAGTTCACTTCAGATGAGGCATCCCCCACGTAGCGAGCCATCACGGTGATGGTGCTCTGGTTGCCATCGGCCCGCAAGCCACTTTCGATGGTTGCGTTTGGATCGGTCGAGTAACCCCGAACACCAATGGCCATGAACTCAACCGCCCGGTTTGGATCACCGCCAATCCGTCCGAAGACAATGGCTCCGGTCTGGCAGTTATAGCTCACCACGGTAGCGGCCAAAGGACCACCCACATTGCCAGCGGGGAAGATGTTAAGCGTAAAGCTGTCGCTCACGGTTCCACCCTGTCCATCGTTTGCTGTTACGGTTACCAATGATGAACCTGGTACGGTTGGTGTACCTGAGATCAAACCCGCTGGGCTGATACCCAATCCTGCTGGTAAGCCCGTAGCCGTGAAGGTCAATGGGTTGCCGTCTGGATCCGTGAAGAAAGGCGCTACGTTGCTGCTGAAGGCGATGCCCACCGTTCCCGATTGTGGATCGGTGATGCCGTTACCGACTACCGTTGGATTCTGATTCACAGCAGCTGCTGGAGCCACAATGAGCGTGAAGCCATCGCTTACGGTGCCACCCTGTCCATCATTAGCAGTTACCACTACGCCGAAGGTGCCTGACACTGAAGGCGTACCTGTGATAAGACCAGCTGCACTGATTGACAGACCTGCTGGCAGACCAATAGCGGTGAACGTAAGAGGATTGCCATCAGGATCAGTGAAGAAGGGAGCCACATTGCTCGTGAAGGGAACACCTACTGTAGCGTTCTGAGGGTCAGTGATACCACCATTTTGAACCGTTGGGTTCTGGTTGGTTGGAGCCGCTGGGTTCACCACCACGTTGAAACCAACACTGCTGGTGTTGCCTTGTGGGTCAGTCACCGTCACCACTACAGGGAACGTACCTGTCACCGATGGGGTGCCTGATACCACACCCGTACCTGGGTTAATCGTCAGCGATGGGGGAAGACCCGTTGCTGCATACGTTACCGTGCCGCCTTCTGGATCAGTAGCAACCACGGTGAAAGTAGCCGGAACATTGATCGTCAGCGATTGGTCACCCGGAGTGGTAATCACTGGGGCACCGTTTGGCAGGATGTTGAGCGTGAAGCTGTCGCTCACGGTTCCACCCTGTCCGTCGTTGGCAGTTACTGTTACCAATGATGAACCAGCTACAGTTGGCGTACCTGAGATTAGACCTCCTGGGCTAATTGACAGACCTGCTGGCAAGCCCGTGGCCGTAAAGGTCAATGGGTTGCCGTCGGGATCAGTGAAGAAGGGCGCCACATTGCTAGTGAAGGCGATGCCCACCGTTCCTGTTTGCGGATCAGTAATACCACCGTTCTGAACGGTTGGGTTCTGATTCACTGGCGCGGCTGGGAATACATTCAGCGTAAAGCTGTCTGAAACCGTGCCACCTTGTCCATCATTGGCTGTTACCGTCACTAGGGTCGTTCCTGACACAGAAGGCGTGCCCGTAATTAAACCGGCTGAACTGATAGTTAAGCCTGCTGGCAAGCCCGTGGCCGTGAACGTAAGCGGGTTGCCATCGGGATCAGTGAAGAAGGGAGCCACATTGCTCGTGAACGGAACACCTACTGTAGCATTCTGGGGATCAGTGATACCACCATTTTGAACCGTTGGGTTCTGGTTGGTTGGCGCGGCTGGGTTCACTACCACGTTGAAACCAACGCTGCTGGTGTTACCCTGTGGATCAGTCACCGTCACCGTCACGGGGAAGGTGCCCGTTACCGAAGGCGTGCCTGTTACCACACCCGTACCTGGGTTAATCGTCAGCGATGGGGGAAGACCCGTTGCTGCGTACGTTACCGTGCCGCCTTCTGGATCAGTGGCCACTACGGTGAAGGTAGCCGGAACATTGATCGTCAGTGACTGGTCACCTGGTGTAGTGATCACTGGAGCACCGTTAGGGAGAATGTTAAGCGTGAAGCTGTCGCTCACGGTTCCACCCTGACCGTCGTTGGCTGTTACGGTTACGAGAGTTGTTCCTGATACCGATGGGGTACCCGTAATCAATCCAGCTGAACTGATAGTTAAGCCTGCTGGCAAGCCCGTGGCCGTGAACGTAAGCGGGTTGCCGTCGGGATCAGTGAAGAAGGGAGCCACGTTGCTGGTGAAAGCAATACCTACCGTGCCTGTTTGCGGATCAGTAATTCCACCGTTTGCCACCGTTGGATTCCGATTCGCTGGTGCTACAACCGTTACACTAACAACCGTGGTAGGGCTAACACAAGCGCCATTGTTACAAACTGCCGAATAGCTGAATACACCAGTGGCCGTGGTTGGTACAGTGATCACATTGCTTGAACCAGTTACCCCAGTGTTGCTGGTATAGCTAATTGTACCCGTTGAACAACTGGCATCGAACAGCACATTGGGTGAGTTTTGAGCAACAGTCAACGAACTAACTCCCGCTGGATAAGGCTGACCTCCCTGCGTAACAACCGTTGGAGCTGTTGCATCCAGAACTGTGATGGTTATTGTTTGCGGAGCAATGACTGGTATTCCGGCAACTGTCAGGCCCGCATTTACAGTCAGTGTTGTTGTACCAGCTGTCAGTCCGTTGAGCGTAATTACATTACCCAAGATGCTGGCCGAGCCCGATGTAAGGCCAAGAACATTGAGGGTAAATGGAACCGTTAAGCCAGCAACCGTCAGCGAAATAGGCGTACCAACGCAAACCTGAGTCGCCGAAGGTGTCAATACAATGGTAGGGATTGGAACAGTAATAACCGTTACCGACGTAATTGGGCTAACGCAATTACTTGGTCCGGCGCATAACAAGGGCAAAACCTGTACGCCCACCGTGGTTGGCGGTAACGACAGCAGCGGCACAGTTGAACCACCGATACCGGTTGTGCTGATAACACCCGTTGGGCAAAGAGCCGTCAGGGAAACAGTAGTGCCTTCCAATACCGTTACAGAAGCGGTTGTTACCGGATCAGGAACTGGAACGGCTGTGGCCGTAACAGCTACTGTGGCAACAGGAGAACCCGCAATTGAGGCTACAACATTCAGGTTGTTAACACCGCTCGCCAGACCCGTTACGGTCAACACACCATTGGCATCCAATGCAGAAGCCGTTATTCCCGCAGGCCCAGTCACACTAATAGTAACCAGTGGATTGGTGCCGAACAAGCTAAAGTTGCCTGGTACCACTGTCAACGACAGAGGTTGGTTCAGACAGATTGGCTCGTTGCTCAGTACATTGAACAGTAGGGGCAACACTGTAGCCTCAACAACCCGGATCGGGCTCAAACAGCCGTTGTCGTTACAAAGGATCGACAGGCTTTGAGTACCAGCAGCCGTGGTAGGTATATTGATGATACCTGTCGGGTTGGTAAGATTGCTGAGATTCACCAACGTACCTGTTGGACACAGTCCTGAAAGTGAAAGCACACTGCCTACGGTTGCCGTGAGCGAACCACCTACTGGCTGGTTGGGGATGGCTGGCTGAACAACGTTGATGTTGAACGTAGTGCTAGCCAGCGTAATACCACCCAGGCTGACCGTGATTGTCACTGGCTGATTGTTGCCTACTGTGAGCTGCCCGCCATTGATGCTCAGTGCACCATTGGGGCCTAACGCACTAATAGCCAGCGTGCCCGATGTGGTACTGGCTGTAACTGCCAGGCCAACGGCCGACAAATCAACTCCAGGGGTAGGTAGTAAGGTAAGGCTAATCGGGGCATCTACACAAACGCTGGTTGGTACATTGCCCAAATTCAACGTTTGTAATGCCGGAATTGGTAGCGTAATAGTCGTTGGCGTTCCTAGGCAGGTTCCACCCGTACAGGCTACCGAAACCTGTTGGCCAGCCAAAGCAGGTGTAAGTGTTAAGCTTCCCGTGCCGGTACTATTGATGAGGGCACCCGAAAGAACCGTGAAGCTTAGATTTCCACCATTAACCGGACAGGTACCAAGTGTCAAAGCGGACCCTAACACTGAACCCGCCAGGTTGGTTGGCGTAACCAGTGGTATAGGCAGTGCTTCCAGATTCACCGTCGTCTGAGCAACCTGTGAACCGAGCACACTTAGGCTAACCGTCAGTGTGGATGTTCCCGAAGTTAATCCAGTTACGGTCAGGACACCATCTGGTCCCAGAGCGCCGATATTGACACCCGCTGGACCGGTAACGGCAATATTGATCGCGCTAGCTGCTACACCCGCAATGTTAGTTGGTAGCACCGTCAGGCTGAGGGGTTGGCCCACGCAGACAGCTACCGGGGTAGGAACATTTAGCCCCGGTAACGTAATGTTTGGCAACGTAATAGTCGTTGGCGCACTCGGGCAGGGACCACCCGTACAAGCCACCGAAAGTTGCTGGCCATTGAGAGCAAGACCAAAATTGAGTCCGCCTGTTCCTGTGCTGTTGGAAAGTGGACCCGTCAAAACAGTGTAACTTAAAGTGCTACCTAAGTTGCAAGAGCCTAAACTGAGTACAGAGCCCAGTGTTGATCCCGTCAGGCTGTTCAGGCTGAGTACAGGGACTCCGTTGATCACTAAAGGAACCGAAACTGCGGGTACATTTATTACCACATCAGGTAAAGTAGGAACCGGATTGGGTACAGTGACAGTAGCTCCTATGGAAATATTGTAAGTACCTGCCGCTAAAGTGGGACTGGTGGAGATAACAACTCCTGTTGACGATGTGACAGAGGCCGTTATTCCCGCTGGGGCAGTTGCGTTGAGCGTAACCAGAGAGCCAAGACCGAGTCCAGTAAGACTAACTGGTATAGTTATCGACTGGCCTGGACAGATTGCTGCTGGGTTTGGAATATTGATTCCGATTACCTGCGCTTTTGAAACGGTTGAGGCTATCAGACTCAGAGCAATCATCGTTACGTAAGCACGTTGCCTGACCGACAGTGTCTGGCTTAGCAAACGATACCACAAAGGGGCGGGTGTGGTAAAAGAAAAGGGCGGAACAGGAGGTAGGCCAACCAGGAAAGAAAGCAGTTGACGTAACCGCCCGGAGAACAAACTGATGGATGCTTTTAGTAGCATCCGCAACCGGACAAAGGGGGTCTGTGCTCTGGCCAGCACCGCTGACAAGAGCAGTACTATCCAGGCAAAAAGCTGAGTAGTACGACGTAAAAGTTTGACCATAACTTGAAAATTGAACAAATGGATAAATGAAAAAAGTTGAATCAATTGATTCGGGCCCTTAATCTGATCCGTTATTATTTTGTTCAAAAAGAGATGAAAAAACTGTTAGATGTTGAGCAAGCGGTATCTATGTGTCTGAATGAACAAAATTTTATCAAATGAAGAATTGTACTATTAAATGTTTAGACGTATCTACACATAATATAAATGACTGAGTAAACATAAGTTGTTTTAATATATATACTACTAAGTAGTTGGAGTAAGTATTCTTAGGTTTACCTAAAAGTGTAAGTACTACTTAATACACAGTGATATAGTGGTCTTTAACTAAACTTGTTCACTTGGTTTAGCTGGTGCATTTCAGGCTAATTAAGGCTTCTTCAACTAGCCAAAAACAAAAAAGTCATTGCTGGATAGTGTATGTTATGGGGTTGTGTTGGCCTTTCGGATCGCACTCTTCCATGACTCCTCTACCCAGCAATGACTACTTCTCACTCCTTATCGACGCCCTACTGGCGAACGATCTTCACCGTCTGAACCTGGTTGGCCGTGCTTACCTGCAAGAAGTAAACCCCCGCCGTTTTGCCCAGGGGCACCAGGTACCGTTGAGCAGCACCCGCTTTCTCAGTTACCTGCTGACCCACCACTTTGCCTTGCGAATCGGCTATGCGCAGCGTCAGTGACTTGCCTTCGGCACCGGCCACCTCAACCTCTACTTCCTCGCCTGCCGTTGGGTTGCCAAACACCGTTACCCGCAGCTCGTTCATCGGTTCGATGACGCCAACGCGAGCACGGATGAGTGGGTTACCCGCACCACCTGGGCGGCAGTAAGCCCGTGCGTCAAAGGCGTAGATAATGGTTTGGCCGTTCTGGCGAGCCATGATCTGGAAGGGTTCTACGTTCGACTTGTCGTCACGCACATCCTGAGCTACTTCCGTGTCCATTGTTTCGAAACAGTTGGTCTGGAAGGGGGTGATACCGATGGCACCGAACTCGATGACTGAACCATTACCACCCCGCACGTTGAACTTGATGGTTCCGGTCTGACAGTTGTAAGTCGGCTCCATGAGTTGCAGCGGTTGTCCAAACGTTGCCGGATCGCTACCACACTGATTGCTTGGAATCACCGTCAGCGTGAACGTGGTGTTGACAAAGTTGTTCTGTGGATCATAGGCAGTTACCGTAATCAGGAACCGGCCCTCCTGCGTTGGGATACCACTGAACGAGCTGCCACTAAAGCCTAAACCACGGGGTATACCTGAAGCGGAGTAGGTGAGTGGCTGTCCTTCGGGGTCGACGAACGTACCTGCTGGGATACCATAGCTGTACGAGATACCAACCGTTGCTGTCTGATTCGGAATCGTTCCAACTACAATTGGTGCTCTGTTCGCTGGGTTGATTGTGATCGTAAAGTTACCCGTAGTGGCAGCACCTTGTGGGTCACGCGCTGTGATCGTTACGCCATACACACCCGACACTGATGGCGTACCGCTGATGGTGGTGCCATTGAGCGACAAGCCCGGGGGCAGACCCGCTGCTGAGTAAGTCAGGGGTTGACCTTCTGGATCAACGAACGCCCCTGCTGGGATGCCGTAGCTAAAAGGAACCCCTACTGTACCTACCTGATTGGTCAACGACCCGTTGGTATAGGTTGGCGGTAAGTTGGTGCCCGCACAGAAGGTACGGAAGTTAAATACGTAGCTTACTTCTGAACTAACATCACCCAACGATGTCAGCGTACGGAAACGGCTTAGTAAGCGAAGTGCAAGGCTGTTCGGCAGGGCTACATAGCGAGCCATCACGGTAATGGTGCTGTTATTGAGATCAGACCGCAAGCCACTCTCGATGGTTGCATTTGGATCGGTCGAATACCCACGAACACCAATGGCCATGTACTCAACAACCCGGTTTGGATCACCGCCCACCCGTCCGAAGACAATGGCACCCGTCTGACAATTATAGCTTAACACCGTTACTGCCAGTGGAGGATATACAATGGCTGCTGGCACAATGTTAAGCGTAAAGTTATCACTGACCGTACCTCCCCGACCGTCGTTAGCAGTCACCAAGACCCCATAAGAGCCCGACACGCTTGGCGTACCGGTGATCAGGCCTGCTGCACTAATGCTCAAAGCTGGCGGTAAACCAACGGCCGTAAAGGTCAACGGATTGCCGTCTGGATCAGTAAAGAACGGAGCCACATTACTGGTGAAGGCCACGCCCACGGTTCCTGTCTGTGGATCAGTGATACCGTTTCCAACCACCGTTGGGGGGCGGTTGAGTACTGGTGCTGGCGCTACAATCAGATTAAATCCATCGCTCACCGTGCCACCCTGTCCGTCATTGGCTGTAACCAACACCCCGAATGTTCCGGCTACCGTTGGTATACCAGAGATGAGGCCAGCGGTGCTGATGGTGAGTCCGGCAGGGAGTCCAAGTGCCGTAAAGGTTAATGGATTACCGTCCGGATCGGTGAACGCTGTGGCTACGTTACTCGTAAACGGTACGCCAACGGTGCCGTTTTGCGGATCAGTAATGCCGTTTCCAACCAAGGTTGGTGGCTGATTGATTATTGATGCCGGTGCTACAATCAGGGAGAACCCATCGCTGACCGTACCTCCCTGTCCGTCGTTTGCGGTTACCAAAACGGCATACGTTCCAGAAACCGAGGGCGTACCCGTGATCAAACCGGCTGAACTGATACTCAAGGCAGGGGGTAAACCAACGGCCGTAAAGGTCAATGGGTTGCCGTTTGGATCAGTGAACGCCGTTGCTACGTTGCTGGTAAACGGAACGCCGACGGTACCATTCTGCGGATCAGTGATGCCATTACCAACCACCGTTGGGGGTTGATTTGGTACGGAAGCCGGGAAGATATTGAGTGTAAATCCGTCACTGACGGTTCCGCCCTGGCCGTCGTTCGCTGTTACCAACACCGCAAATGTTCCAGAGACAGAAGGCGTTCCCG
This sequence comes from Flavobacterium sp. SUN052, assembly GCF_028867935.1. Taxonomy (GTDB): domain Bacteria; phylum Bacteroidota; class Bacteroidia; order Flavobacteriales; family Flavobacteriaceae; genus Flavobacterium. Next base: position 387,986 of record NZ_JAPQNS010000007.1, on the reverse strand, counting down.
TGATCAAACCGGCTGAACTAATGCTCAAGGCCGTGGGGAGCCCAATCGCCGTGAAGGTCAACGGATTGTTATTAGGATCAGTGAAGAAGGGAGCCACATTGCTGGTGAACGCAATACCAACTGTGCCACTCTGCGGGTCAGTGATCCCCGTTCCTACTACGGTTGGTGGCTGATTACCTACCGGTGCCGGAGCCACAATCAGGCTAAAGCCATCGCTCACAGTTCCGCCTTGTCCGTCGTTTGCTGTGACTAATACGGCAAACGTTCCAGACACTGAGGGCGTACCGGTAATCAGACCGGCTGAACTGATACTCAAAGCCGGGGGTAAGCCAATAGCCGTAAAGGTCAACGGGTTACCGTTCGGATCGGAGAAGGCCGACGCTACGTTGCTAGTAAACGGAACGCCAACGGTGCCATTCTGCGGATCAGTGATGCCATTACCAACCACCGTTGGTGGCTGATTAATAGTAGCTGCCGGAGCTATAATCAGGCTAAAGCCGTCGCTCACCGTGCCGCCCTGTCCGTCATTCACGGTAACAATTACCCCAAAGGTACCGGCTACCGTTGGCGTACCTGAGATGAGGCCCGCCGTACTGATACTCAAACCTGCCGGAAGCCCAATGGCCGAGAAGGCCAATGGATTACCATCTGGATCCGTAAAGAAGGGGGCCACGTTACTGGTGAACGCAATGCCCACGGTACCATTCTGCGGATCAGTAATTCCCGTTCCAACCACGGTTGGTGGCCGGTTGGCAACAGCAGCCGGGAAGATGTTGAGCGTAAAGCTATCACTGACTGTGCCGCCCCGGCCATCATTGGCTGAGACAGTAACCAAAGTAGAGATTACGACTGTTGGTGTACCAGTGATCAGACCTCCGGTGCTGATGGTCAGTCCGGCGGGCAAGCCCGTTGCCGTAAAGGTCAACGGATTACCATCAGGATCGGCAAAGAAGGGGGCCACGTTGCTGGTAAACGGTATGCCTACTGTTCCTGCCTGTGGATCAGTGATACCGGCTCCAACGACCATTGGTGGCTGATTGATTACCGCTGCCGGTGCCACAATCAAGCTGAAATTATCACTGACCGTACCACCTTGTCCATCATTCGCTGTGACTAATACGGCGAATGTGCCCGCTACGGTTGGTGTGCCTGAAATCAGACCAGCCGTGCTGATGCTGAGTCCTGCGGGCAACCCAAGGGCCGTAAACGTGAGCGGATTTCCGTTCGGGTCAGTGAAGGCCGTGGCTACGTTACTGGTAAATGGTACGCCAACGGTGCCATTCTGCGGATCGGTGATGCCATTGCCAACCAGGGTTGGCGGTTGGTTAACCACCGGTGCGGGAGCAACAATCAGGCTGAAGTTATCACTGACCGTACCACCCTGTCCATCGTTTGCCGTGACTAAAACACCGAATACACCAGATACAGAAGGCGTACCCGTAATCAGACCGGCCGAGCTGATGGTGAGTCCGGTGGGTAACCCAAGAGCCGTGAAGGTTAATGGATTGCCGTTTGGATCAGTAAATGCCGACGCTACGTCGCTGGTGAACGGAATACCCACGGTACCGTTTTGCGGATCAGTAATTCCGTTGCCAACCAGGGTTGGCGGCTGGTTGATTACCGCTGCTGGTGCTACAATCAGACTGAAGCCGTCGCTTACGGTTCCACCCTGTCCATCATTAGCGGTAACGATTACGCCAAATACACCTGACACCGACGGTGTGCCGGTGATCAGGCCGGCTGAACTAATGCTCAATCCTGCCGGAAGTCCAATAGCCGTAAAGGTCAATGGGTTTCCGTTGGGGTCGGTGAAAGCCGAGGATATGTTACTAGTGAATGGAACGCCTACCGTCGCATTCTGCGGATCGGTGATGCCGTTGCCAACCACCGTTGGTGGCTGATTGACAACAGCCGCTGGAGCGATAATAAGTGTAAATCCATCACTCACGGTTCCGCCTTGCCCGTCATTGGCCGTAACAGACACGCCAAATGAGTTCGAAACTGATGGAGTGCCGGTGATGAGACCTCCGGTGCTGATAGTCAGTCCGGCGGGTAGGCCTGTCGCCGTAAAGGTCAACGGATTCCCGTCGGGATCAGTAAAGGCAGTGGCTACGTTGCTGGTAAAGGCCACGCCCACGGTACCATTCTGCGGATCGGTAATACCGGTGCCCAATACTGTTGGGGGGCGATTGACAACCGCTGCCGGTGCCACAATCAAACTGAAATTATCACTGACCGTACCACCTTGTCCATCGTTAGCCGTCACCAACACAGCGAATGTACCCGCTACGGTTGGTGTGCCTGAAATCAAGCCAGCCGTGCTGATGCTGAGTCCAGCGGGTAAACCAAGTGCCGTAAAGGTTAATGGATTACCGTTCGGGTCAGTGAAGGCCGTGGCTACGTTGCTGGTAAATGGAACGCCGACGGTGCCATTCTGCGGATCGGTGATGCCATTGCCAACCAGGGTTGGGGGTTGGTTGATAGCAACTACGGGGTTAACAACCACATTGAAACCTACACTGCTGGTATTACCCTGCGGATCGGTCACGGTGACGGTTACGGGGAAAGTACCCGTTACGGAAGGAGTTCCGGTAACCACGCCCGTATTAGGATTGATTGTCAATGAAGTAGGCAAGCCCGTAGCAGCGTATGTTACGGTACCGCCCTCTGGATCGGTGGCAACCACCGTGAAGCTGGCCGGAACATTTACCGTCAGCGATTGAGTACCGGGGGTAACGATCACTGGTGCGCCGTTGGGCAGGATATTGAGCGTAAATCCATCGCTGACGGTGCCGCCTTGTCCATCATCTGCCGTAACAATCACACCAAATGAGCCTGATACAGAAGGTGTACCGGTAATCAGACCGGCTGAGCTGATACTCAATCCTGCGGGTAAACCAATCGCCGTGAAGGTCAACGTGTTGCTATTTGGATCGGTAAATGCCGTCGCCACATTGCTGGTGAAAGGAATCCCCACCGTACCTGTTTGCGGATCGGTGATACCCGTTCCAATTACGCTTGGTGGCTGGTTTCCGGGGGCTGGCGTTACAACCGTTACACTAGCCACCGTAACGGGGCTTATACAAGCGCCATTTACGCACACCGCCGAGTAACTAATGACCCCTGTCGCTGTTGTTGGTACGGTAATCACAGAGCTGTTACCCGTCACACCACTGTTGTTCGTATAGCTAATCGAACCCGTCGAACAACTAGCATTGAACAGCACACTAGGCGAATTCTGAGCGACAGTGAGCGAACTTACCTGCCCTCCCTGCGTAACTACTGTAGGCGCTGATGGGACTGTAAGAGTCGTTATGGTTACCGTTTGGCTGGCAATCACCGGGATACCGGCAACTGTCAACCCTGCATTAACTGTTAGCGTTGTTGTGCCTGCGGTTAAGCCGGTTAGCGAAATTACATTGCCCAATACGTTAACAGAAGGTGAAGGGACACCAACCACACTTAAGCCAAATGGAAGCGTTAAGCCAGCAACGGTTATCGAAACAGGAGTACCCACGCAAACTTGCAGTGCCGAAGGCGTCAGGCCAATAGTTGGTATTGGCAGGGTAATAACCGTCAGCGATGTAATGGGGCTGATGCAGGTTCCAGAGCCAGCCGAACACAACACGGATAACACTTGTGTACCTGCTGTTCCGGCGGGCAGCGAAAGCAACGGAACAATTGTGCCGCCTACACCCGTCGTACTGACGGTTCCAGTAGGGCACAGTGCTGTTAACGAAAGAGGGGTGCCCGCCAACACCGTTAACGAAGAAGCGTTCACCGGGTTAGGTGCAGGAACGGCCGTGGCCGACACGCCAACTGTAGCAACAGTGCTACCGGCAATGGAAGCCACGATACTGAGATTATTGACGCCACTAGTCAAGCCATTTATCGTCAGAACGCCATTAGCATCCAGCGCAGAAGCCGTTATTCCGGCAGGTCCAGTAACACTGATGCTGACCAATGGATTCGTCCCCGACAGGCTAAAGTTGCTTGGGAGTACCGTCAGCGAGAGGGGTTGGCCAAGACAGACTGGGCCATTGTTCAGTACATTGAACAACAGCGGAAGCACTGTTACCTGAACCACTCGGGCCGGACTCAGACATCCATTGTCGCTGCAAAGAATAGTCAGACTCTGCACACCAGTGGCCGTAGTCGGAATCGTGATAATTCCCGACAGATCCGTCAAATTGCTGAGATTCACCAGGGTGCCTGTTGTGCAAAGCCCAAACAGCGAGAGCACACTGCCCGTTACGGCGGTGAGCGTTGGGGGCTGGTTTGGAATTGTTGGCTGAACAACATTGATGCTAAACGTATTACTGGCCAACGGCACACCCGCCAAACTAACGGTGATCGTTATTGGCTGATTGTTACCGGCAGTAAGCTGCCCACCGTTGATGCTCAATGCACCATTTGGCCCTAAAGCACTTACGGCCAATGTGCCGGAAGTAGTGCTGGCCATAACTGCCAGGCCAACGGCAGATAAATTAACTCCTGGGGTAGGTAATAAGGTAAGGCTTATTGGGGCATCTGCACAAACAGAAAGAGGGAGATTCCCCAAATTCAATGTCAGTGCGGTTGGAAGCGGCAAAACGATTGTAGAGGGTGCACCAGGGCAAAGGCCACCCGTACAAGCCACTGAAAGTTGTTGCCCAATCAATGTAGAAAGTAGGGTAAGGCTTCCTGTACCGGTTGTTCCTGCCAGCGAACCCGTTAGCACGGTATAGCTCAACAAAGAGCCCACAGGACAGGAACCTAGATTAAGTACTGATCCCAACGTCGACCCTGTCAGACTGCTCAGGCTAGGTACAGCCAATGGCAAGGCCTGTAAGTTAACCGGTACCTGGGCAACCTGAGTGCCTAATACACTCAGACTCACCGTTAGGGTAGAGGTACCTGATTGTAGCCCCGATACGGTTAATACACCATTCTGATCCAGCGCACCAATAGTGACACCAGCGGGACCGGTAACGGCAATATTGACAGCACTAGCGGGGAGCGCGCCTAAGTTGATCGGCAACACTGTTAGTGAGAGCGGCTGGCCCACGCAGATTATTGGCGCTGTCGGAATGTTAAGCCCTGGCAATGCCACCGTAGGCAGCGTCAGCGAGAGGGGAATGCCGGGGCAGGCTCCGCCTGAACAAACGACTGACAGCGACTGGCCAACCAGAGCCGGAACGAGAGTAAGGTTTCCTGTTCCGGTAGTACCTGCCAGTGAACCGGTCAGGACCGTATAGTTTAGCGTGCTACCCACTGGACAAGATCCCAGGTTTAGCGCTGAACCCAGCGTTGAGCCTGTCAAGCTGCTCAGGCTAACAACAGGCAGTGGTACCGCCTGTAGATTGACTGGTACCTGAGCTACTTGAGTTCCAAGTACGCTCAGGCTGACGGTTAGGGTAGTGGTACCAGACTGTAGGCCAGAAACGGTCAAAACTCCATCAGGGCCAAGCGCTCCAATGGTGACGCCCGCTGGACCCGTAACCCCAATGCTAATCGCATTGGCCGCTATTCCTGCAACGTTGGTTGGTAGCACAGTCAGGCTTAAAGGCTGACCTACGCAGACAATTGATGGGGTAGGGATGTTAAGCCCTGGCAAAGCAATGGTAGGCAGCGCTATTGTGGTTGGGACGCCCGGGCAAGTGCCGCCTGAACAAACCACTGCAATAGACTGACCACCGTTCAACGCGGGGACAAACGTAAGACTTCCCGTCCCGGTTGTACCAGCCAATGAACCCGTCAGTACGGTGTAGTTTAACAAGGTGCCTACGGGGCAAGACCCCAAATTAAGCGCCGACCCAAATGTTGACCCTACCAGGCTACTCAGACTAAGCACAGGTAAGGGGAGGGCTTGCAGGTTGACCGGTAATTGCAAAATTTGCGTGCCCAGCACACTCAGACTCACCGTTAGCGTGGTAGTGCCCGATTGCAGCCCCGATACAGTTAATACGCCATTTTGATCCAAAGCTCCGATGGTGACACCTGCTGGACCTGTCACGGCGATGTTAACAGCGCTAGCAGGCAGTGCCCCTAAGTTGGTTGGCAGCACAGTCAATGAAAGCGGTTGACCCACACAGACAATGGGTGGAGTGGGAATGTTTAGCCCTGGCAACGCCACCGTCGGTAATGTCAACGACGTTGGAATGCCAGGACAGGCACCACCTGAACAGACCACCGAGAGAGACTGACCCACCAATGCAGGAATCAGCGTTAAGCCTCCGGTTCCGGTTGTGCTTGCCAGCGAGCCCGTAAGCACGGTATAGTTGAGCGTACTGCCCAGTGGACACGAGCCCAAATTCAGCACAGAGCCAAGGGTTGAACCTGTCAGACTGCTCAAGCTAACCACAGGAAGCGGCAATGCCTGTAAGTTGACTGGCACTTGCAAAATTTGCGTGCCCAGAACACTGAGGCTGACCGTTAGGGTTGTGGTGCCCGATTGTAAACCTGAAACAGTTAAGACTCCGTCGGGACCTAAAGCGCCGATAGTAAGGCTAGCTGGACCAGTAACGCCGATACCAATGGCGCTAGGAGCTACACCGGATGTATTGATCGGGAGTACTGTCAAGGAAAGACCCTGGCCTACGCAGACAATTGGGGGCGTAGGAATGTTGAGGCTGGGTAAAGAAACAGTTGGCAGAGTGAGTGAAGTTGGTCTGCCCGGACAGGTTCCGCCGGTACAGGCCACCGAAAGCACTTGCCCGTTGAGTGCGGGGCTAAATACAGGGGCTCCAGTACCAACCGTACCGGAGAGTGTTCCCGAGAGCACGGTGTAACTCAGCGAACCACCCCCGACTGGACAAGTCGCCAGGGTTAAGGCCGACCCTATTACTGACCCTGTCAAATTAGACAGAGTAGGAACCGGAAGCCCATTGAGCGTTATCGGAACGACTACAGCGGGAAGATTAGTCGTTATGTTGGTTATCGGTACCGTTACACTTGTGTTCACCGTTACGCTATAAACACCACTACTTAAGTTAGGGCTTGTGGCAATAACGATTCCGCTGGAAGTACTTGCGAGCACAGTTAGTCCTGCTGGTGTTGCAGCACTAATATTTATAGTGCTGCCAGGTACTATACTTGTTAAAGCAGGAAGTAAGGTAAGTGATTGGCCAGCGCATACTGCAGAAGGAGTGGGAATTGAGATTCCCGGTATCTGTGCTTTGGCAACAACAGGCCCCAGCAATCCCAATACAACTACAACCAGATAAGCGCGTTGTGTAACGGATAGCGCCTGCCCCAGCAACCGATGCCACAAAGACGATGGGCTGGAAAAATGTACTGTCTGGACAGGGGTGGAGCCAACCCAAATTGTGACTAGTTGGCGTAGCTTTTTAAAGAATAGAGAAGAGGAAAGTTGTGGGTGCTCACTGATTAATGCAGAGTGATACAGTCGCACCCGGATAAAGGGAGTTCGGGCTCTCGTCAACGTTGTTGACAAGAGTAATACTAACCAGTTTAAAATCTGAGTAGTATTACGTAAAAGTTTGACCATGAGCAATGTAGTGAATAGATGAATAAATGAAAGAAACTAAATATTACAAATTCAGCCCCCTAATTCATTTCACTCCAGCTTTGTTCAAAAAATCTATAAAAAGTTTCGAATGTTGATTAAATGGCACCTATGTAACTGTATTATGGCAATAATAATATATATGTAAGTATACGATTAATTATTTATGTATTTATTTATAAGGCTTTATTAATTATGTATAAATGACAATGCCTGCATCTAAACTATTGAGTAGTAGAAGCAGGCATTGTTAAATTAGTATGAGGAAAATTGATTACTCAAAACAGAGCGAGGCAGCGCCCAACAAGCCAGCATCGTTACCTAAAGTAGCCCGTTTTACGGATAACCCATTCTTATAATAAGGGGTTAGCCAATACTCTAGCTGGCGGTTTACGCCCGGCATAATATAGTCGAATGAAGCCGATAGACCCCCGCCTATCAATATCTTACGAATATCTAAAATGCGGATCAAGGTTACCAAACCCTCGCCCAGAATCTCACCCACTTCGTCCAGGATTTGAAGTGCTAACTCGTCGCCTTCGGCAGCGGCTGCCACCAGACCGGTTGTTGAAATACTACCATCTGACGGCAGTCTGGTCTCCCGTTTAAACTCTGATCGGCGTTCATTCGCCAGGTCAAGTAATTCTTTTTTGCCGATGTTGCGTTCAAGCACACGGCCATTACGCGACGGTAGATGACCGGGCTCCATTGCGTTGCCGTCGCCCCCTTTAAATACTTTTTTATCGATGATAGCCGCTCCGCCAACACCGGTGCCAAGCGTGATGAAAATATAGTTTTCATCGTTCATATCATCCACAAAATAAAACTCCCCAAGCGCAGCTGCATTGGCATCATTCTCTAAAAAGAACTCGACACCAGCAAAGCGTTTACTCAGAATCTCAACCATCGGAACATCGTTAAGTAACGGAATAGCCGTGATTTCGAGCGGAATAGTGCGCTCCCGATTGATCATACCCGGTAAGCCAATACCTACCTTTTTAATTTCCTTATGGTCGTGAAGTTGTAAGGCAATGGCATCGCCAAAGCGATCCATAAAATGCCCCGATTCGCGCCAGGAGTCGGTGTCGTGGCTGTAAAAGTTGGTAATTGTCCCTGACTGGGTGTCTACAATTCCCATTTTGACGTTGGTGCCGCCCACGTCGATACCCAAATACTGAACAGAAGCCATTCGAATAATTTAGTGATTTAGTAAACAGGTAACCGGTGATTAGGAAATTGGGTAATTAGGTAACTCGTAATTAGGCAATTGAGATAGCTCCTGTTTAGCTTATTTCTATCAATTACCAATTTACCCCAATTACCTCTTGCCCCAAAGATAGGGAAAAGCAAGAATAGGCTATAAGTTTGCCCAATGAATCCACTGATTGTTGTGACGGGCGGAACCAAGGGAATTGGTCGCGCCATTGTCGATGAATTTATTAAACAGGGTTTTGATGCGGTAGTCTGCTCGCGCAATGTCGACGGTGTCGAAGGCCCTAACCGCCTGCCATTTGCGGCTGACCTGAGTACCCGAGCCGGTGTCGACTCGCTTGTTACCTATGTGCAATCGCTGGGGCGACCCGTTGCGGTGCTGGTCAACAACACAGGAATTTTTCTGCCCGGCCAAATCAACAACGAAGCCGAAGGTACGTTCGAGACTATGATGAATACCAACGTGGCTAGCGCGTATCATCTCACCAGGGGCCTGGTTGGCCAGATGATGGCCCGGCGGGAGGGGCATATTTTTATGATGTGTTCGACCGCCAGCATTACGGCGTATACCAATGGCGGATCGTATTGCATCTCGAAATTTGCGCTACTGGGAATGAGCCGCGTGTTGCGCGAGGAACTGAAGCCACACGGCGTGAAAGTCACGGCTATTTTGCCTGGTGCCACATTAACCGCGAGTTGGGAGGGAACCGACCTGCCCGAAGAGCGGTTCATGAAAGCAGACGACGTAGCAGCTACTATTTGGGCAGCCTTCACGCTCTCAAAAAGTGCCGTTGTCGAAGAAATCCTGATGCGACCTCAATTAGGAGATATTTAAAAATAAACTTATGTCTGCCATTGGCCGGTACTTTATATTTCTGGGTGCACTTTTCAGCAACCGGGAAAAACTGAGTGTGTATTACCGCTTGATCATGGACGAGTGCATGTCCATTGGAATCGACTCGGTGTTTATTGTGTCGATCGTGTCCACGTTTATCGGCGCCGTTACCTGCGTTCAAACGGCCTACAACCTGGTTAGTCCACTGATTCCGCTTTCGATTATTGCCGTAATTGTGCGTGATAGTACCATTCTGGAACTAGCCCCTACTATTACGAGTGTTGTTCTGGCGGGAAAAGTAGGTTCTAATATTGCTGGTCAATTGGGTACCATGCGTATCACTGAGCAAATCGATGCGCTCGAAGTAATTGGCATCAACTCGGGCTCGTATCTGGTGCTGCCCAAGATTATTGCCGGTATGCTGATGTTTCCGCTGTTGGTTACGCTAGCGGCATTTCTCTCCATTTTTGGTGGATACCTCGCTGGAACGTTAGCCAACATCATTACCCCAACCGATTATGTAGAGGGACTTCGCTCTGATTTTAAATCGTTCAGCTTACCCTTCGCTCTGATTAAATCGGTTGTGTTCGCTTTCCTGATTACGACTATTTCAGCTTTTCAGGGCTTCAGTGTGCGCGGGGGCGCTTTAGAAGTTGGGGCCGCATCGACCACGGCTGTTACAAACAGTTGTATCGCCGTGCTGGCCGCAGATTTCCTCTTGGCTCAATTGCTTTTATAATCACATAAACGAACTCATTGAAGCTTCGTTTGCCAGTTCTTCGGCGTGTTCTTTTCCCAGATATCGGTCAATTACCGAATGGGCCAGATAGAGCAGGGGAGTCAGTAAAATGGCCGTCGTGAACTTGTAGATGTAGTTGATGACAGCCACAGCAAACACTTGCGTCATCGACCAGTTACCAAATACCCAGAAAGCAATAAACAAGACGACAAAGCTGTCGATCAATTGCGAAATCAGGGTTGAGCCAGTAGCCCGCAGCCATATTCGGCGGCTGCCCGTGATTTTACGGAGATACTGAAACACAGAAGCATCCAGCAATTGCCCAATCAGGAAGGCTGTAAGCGAGCCGATAATGATACCTAATCCCTGACGGAAAATCATTCCGAAGGCATTATCAATATTGATAGCATTGCCTGCCGGGTCTTTCGCATTCACGTCGAGCCAGAATTGGGCTGGTGGTAGGGTCGTGACGGCGTAAATGATCAAAAAGGAATAAGCAATAAACCCAGCGGTCATAAACGAGATGCGCCGAACGCCCGCTTTTCCGAAATACTCATTAATAATATCGGAGGTGATAAACACGAATGGCCAAATTACAGCCCCGGCTGTGAGGTTGAAATCAAGCACAAAATCATCCAGCAGGTGAAGCTGAGCAGGGGCTACCCCCAGTAAGGTTTCACCGGAAAAGATTTTGACCCCGATGATTTCGGCAACCAGTGCATTGGTCAAAAAAACGGCACTCAGAAAAATAAACAGATTTGTACGCTTGTTGGTAAACGAGTAGTTCATGGTGATTTTTTAGCCCCGGTCGTTGATGACGCCAACCGAGGATGCAAGTAAAGCAATAGCCTCCAGATTAAGCTGTTAATTTCTCCGTTGAGGTAAACCAGTCGGGAATGTTAATGGTATCGTTCCAAACGGCAAGTGATGACTTGGCAATAGCATGAACAAGCGGAATCGTCAGGGCATCGAACGTATTGGCGGGGGTAATCGTCTGGGTTTGTAATGCTGTTATAAACGAGGATAAAGCATTTGGTTGAGCTTGCGTCCCTGCCTGGTTCGATTGCCAGTACGGGTGATCAAACTGAGGTCGAACTGCTGAAAACGAGTAATCCTGACCCTGCCGGGAGAACAAATCATTATCCTCCATCCACAACCCGTTGGTGCCCTGCACCCGGTAGCCACGGGAATAAGGCCGTTTGCCCGTCAGATCGCGGGTCACAGTTACCGTTTCGCCATTCTGACACTGCAAATTAATGGTCATGACCTCGCCCAACTGATATTGTTTGACAGTCGTTTCGTTTTCCTCTGCCGGAACCGATGCAACTGGCTCATGCAATCCCCAGCTTTGTGAAACCGATGCATTCAGACTAACGAAGCGGTTGCCCCGGTTGATGGCCAGCAAGTCCATAGCAAGGCCGAGGCCGTTAGTCAATGAATCTGTACCACAAGCCACGTGGGTCAACGAACCAAACTGATGCTGCCGAGCCATGTTCGAAACTGCCAGAGCATCGCGACTGAAGCAATCATTATCGAGAAATAAACAGGGCGTTCCGGTTTGCGCATGAAACTCAGCTAGTTGTTGAACCGACCTGACGGAATGCGCAACCGGCTCGGTAAAAGCCGTGCATTTGCCCGCTTTCATGGCGGCCAGAGCGATGGGTGTACGATGAGAAGGTAGTACATCAACAACGACGGCATCAATATCGTCGCGCTGAAGGAGTCGGCAAAAGGCTTTATCGTCTACCGACGTAAACAACAGGGTTTCTTCCCACCGCATCGGCAGGCCAGGTACACTCGCTGGCGAATGGCTCAGGTAAGCAAGCCGCACAGGTCTGGACGCTTTACCTGTCCAACTGAATACCTCACTGGAAAACAAGGCAGCACCAACGCCCGAAAGCGCGGTAGTACGGATAAAATTACGTCGGTTAGTGCGCATAGGGAAGCCGTTGATAGGACGTTGAAGTCGAAAGAAACAAAAAAAACGGAGAAGTAACCCCAGGTAGTCAATCAATTTTTATGGTGGGAACAAGGAAAGTATCAAATGGGTTATTATAATACTTGAGAGCTTAATTCTTGTTTAAGTTTTTTAAATAAAAGTTGAACAAAAAAACTACTCAGGTGGTTTTTTAACTGATAGGCACTCACTGATGGGCGGTGGCGCTACCCGCCCGACGGTTTGCATGTGTTGTACACATACTTTGTAACGACATGCCTGCCGCTTACGAATAGTTTACTTACTTCATGGAAAATCAACGGGTTACAGTGTTCCGTAAGGAGCACTTCAACGCGGCCCATCGGCTTAACAATCCGAATTGGTCGGAGGAGAAGAATACGCGGGTTTATGGGAAATGTAACAATTATAATTACCACGGCCACAACTATGATCTCATCGTACAGGTAACAGGTCCCGTTGATCCCGAAACGGGTTATGTGATCGATATGAAGGTTTTGGGCGATCTTATAAAAGACCACGTTACTGACCGGTTCGATCATAAAAATTTAAACCTTGACACCGAAGAATTTCGGGATTTAAACCCCTCTGCTGAGAATATTGCTATTGTCATTTACCACCTGTTACGTCAACAAATTGATCCGACGCTGGATCTGAAAGTACGACTCTATGAAACTGAACGGAACTTCGTTGAATTCCCTGCCGCTTAACGGCAAAAATCACTACCACAACGACGATTTGGCCGATTTACTCACCGATGAGATGGGCGAATCACATGCAGCAACGTCGTTGGAAACCCCTCTTCGTGAAGATGCTTTTGAACTGGATGACGACCTGAAAATTGAACTCATCGAGAAGCATTTTCGGGAGATCATGAATATTCTGGGACTCGACCTGACTGACGACAGCCTCAAAGGCTCACCGCGTCGGGTAGCCAAGATGTACGTGAAAGAAACATTCAGCGGGCTCAATCCGGCTAACAAACCGTCGGCTACGCTGTTCGAAAACAAGTTTCAGTACAACCAGATGCTGGTCGAAAAAGACATTACGGTTCACTCCTATTGCGAACACCATTTTGTCCCCATCATTGGTAAAGCACACGTTGCGTATATATCAAGCGGTAAGGTAATTGGTTTGTCGAAACTGAATCGGATTGTGCAGTTTTTTGCGAAACGCCCCCAGGTTCAGGAGCGTCTCACCATGCAGATTGCCAACGAATTGAAGGCCGTTCTGGAAACGGAAGACGTAGCGGTGATTATCGACGCCAAGCACTTGTGCGTATCCACTCGGGGGGTTAACGATGTGAATTCATCAACGATCACGTCCGCTTACTCAGGTAAGTTTGAGGACGAAGCTACTCGCCAGGAATTACTTCGGTATGTGGCGAACGGAAGCGTAACAATATAGTTAATACGCAGGTTGTTTGTTGGTCCGCCGGTGCGGTCATTACCAACAAACAACCTGTTTTTCATGCAAGGCAAAAATATTCTGATTATCGGAGCAAGTTCTGGCATTGGCCACGCACTGGCTCTGAATCTACAAACTCAGGGTGCCACTTTATTTACGGCAGGACGCCGGCAGCCCGAAGGTATCACATCGACGCACATGAACTGGGACGTTACCCAACAGGTTGCCGCCGATGCTCTCAATCAACTTCCTGATGTTTTGCACGGGCTTGTTTATGCCCCTGGAACAATCAACCTGAAGCCTTTTCAACGGCTCGATGTGCAAGATTACCGAAATGATCTGGAAGTTAATGTGCTGGGTGCTGTAGCCTCTATTCATGCCGCATATCCGGCACTCAAAAAATCGAAGGGGGCCAGTATTGTCCTATTCAGTACGGTAGCGGCAAAGTTGGGAATGGGCTTGCACTCATCGGTCTCTGTGGCCAAAGCAGCCGTAGAGGGCCTGACCAAATCATTAGCGGCCGAATTTGCGCCTTATAATTTAAGGGTAAATGCCGTAGCTCCCTCGCTGACCGACACTCCACTGGCGGGTTTTCTGCTGGGTGGCGACAAGCGTGATGCGGCTAACAAACGCCATCCGTTAAACCGGGTTGGTACTCCCGACGATATTGCGGGTATGGCTGCCTACCTCCTTTCGGATCAGGCTTCGTGGATCACCGGCCAGATAATCGGGGTCGATGGGGGAATGAGTAACCTTAAGTAAATACGGTTTGGTTACCGAATTGTTACCCGCGAATGGAGCGTTTGGTAGGCTGATACGTAGGTAAAAATACAGGAAACTGCATTTTTCGAAGTCTATATTAGAAACAGAAAAGGGGTCGCTATTCTCGAATGGTGATCCCCTTTTCTGTATGTCTGAAGTGTGAAAACAAGCGGGTGCATGTTTACAATAGGTTCATTTCTGGCAAATACTCAGGTAATATAGTGGGGATACATTTGCAGAATCACAAGCCTGTATCCCTATGTTTACACAACTACACAGTACCCGCTTTGGCGGTTTAATTTCTTCTGGCCGAATGCTGTACCGATGGATATCGGTATGCTGCGTGCTGGCTATGCTGGTTGGCTCGGCGCAGGCACAGTCGGACCAGACCATTACCGGTCGTATTGTTTCGGCGGACGATAATCAGCCGATGGCTGGGGTGTCAATCGTTATTAAAGGTACCAACACAGGAACGGCAACCCGTGCCGACGGAACGTACTCCCTGAACGCGAAAGCGAACAGCACAATCATTGCTTCGTTTATTGGGTACGAATCGCAGGAAATTGCCATTGGCAATAAGTCAGTAATCGATATTGTGCTGAAAGGCAGTGCCGTAGCGCTCCAGGAGTATGTGATAACGGCGCTTGGTATCAAAAAAGATGTTCGCCAGACCGGGGTAAGCATTCAGTCGGTTGATGGGGCGCAGCTCATCAAAGCCCGCGAACCAAACGCCGTAAACGCACTGGTGGGTAAGGTAGCCGGTCTGACAATTGGCGCTTCAGCCGAATTGCTGCGTCGGCCAAACATCCTGCTTCGCGGTAACAGCGATGTGCTGTTCGTAGTGGATGGTGTACCCATTAACTCCGATACTTGGAACATCAGCCCCGACGACATCGAGCAGTATTCGGTACTGAAAGGTGCTTCGGCGTCGGCACTGTACGGGTTCCGGGGTAAAAACGGAGCCATTCTGATTACGACTAAGCGCGGTACAAAAGACAAGCGTGGGTTTTCGGTCGAGGTAAATACCAGCCAAATGGCCGACAACGGTTTTCTGGCTATTCCTAAACTACAAGATGAGTATGGCCCTGGCGACCACGGCGTGTATGAATTCGTGGATGGCAAAGGCGGTGGGAAAAACGATGGCGACTACGACATCTGGGGACCCCGCTTTGAAGGGCAGTTGATCCCCCAATACGACAGCCCGGTTGATCCAGTGACGGGCAAGCGCACTGGTACACCTTGGGTAGCTCGTGGTAAAGATAACCTCAAGCGCTTCTTGCAGACGGGCATTCTGTCGACCAACAACATCGCGATTTCATCGTCGGGTGAAAAGTACGATCTTCGGTTCTCGGTGTCGCACAATTACCAGCGGGGTTTGGTGCCTAATACGCAGTTGAACAGTACGACATTCAAAATAACGACGGGTTATAATTTCACGAACCGCCTGCGGTTTGAAGGCGATATTCAGGCCAATCGTCAATACACGCCCAATATCCCCGACGTAGATTATGGCCCGAACTCCATGATTTATAACATCGCGATCTGGGGTGGTGCCGACTGGGACATCGACCAATTGAAGAACTACTGGCAGCCGGGTAAAGAAGGTATTCAGCAGATTTACGCAGAATATCAGCGGTATAACAACCCCTGGTTCCAGACCAAAGAGTGGTTGCGTGGCCATTATAAAACCGACATTATAGGTCAGATGGCGCTGAAATACAACATCGCCGAAGGCCTGGATATGCAACTACGGACGCAGGTGTCGACCTGGAACCTGCTGCGGACCGAGAAATTCCCGTACTCAGCCACGACATACGGTCGCGAAGAAGCGAAAGGCGATTATCGCGAAGACCGCCGGAACCTGTTCGATAACAACACCGACTTGATGCTGAAATACGGCAAGCGGGTGGGTTCGCTGCTGAACATAAACGCGGTTGGCGGGGCCAACATGCGGGTGTATAACTATAACTCAAGCTTTGTAACGACCAACTACCTAAACGTGCCGGGCGTGTACAACTTCGCTAATTCATTAAATCCAGGTATCATCTCCAACTTCAATGCAGATATGCGGGTGTTATCGGCATACTACTCGGCTGACTTTACGCTGAAAGATTTCGTGACCCTGTCGACAACGGGCCGGGTCGATAAGCTGTCCACGCTGCCAACCGGTAACAACACGTTCTTCTATCCATCGGCCGCGTTGAGCACCGTAATCTCCGATTATGTGCAACTGCCACGGGCCATTTCGTTCCTGAAATTGCGGGCTTCGTATGCCAACGTAAAAGACGGTCTGACACAGTCGACCATTGGTATTCCTTCGTTTCCACTAGGCTACGGACAGCAGTACCAGTCGTCGTATGACGGGCCAACGTATCAGAACTCGGCTGTGTATAGCACACCCTTGACGGTAAATAATACCTCGACGGCTTACTTCACCAACGCGCTCAACAACCCCAATATCAAGCCGAATAGTACCTCGCAGATGGAAGCGGGTCTGGATATGCGGTTTCTGAATAACCGCCTTTCGTTCGACGCGGCTTATTTTATCAGCAATGATGGTCCCCGTATTTTCAACCTGCCTATCTCGGAAACAACGGGCTATTCATCGGCCCTGGTGAACGGTATCAAGACCCAGAAAAAAGGCGTCGAACTCTCGCTGACGGGTAAAGTACTCCGTAACCCTAAAGGCCTGAACTGGGACGTGCTGGCCAACTGGTCGATGTACAAAGAGGTATACAAAGAGTTTTATCCCGGCGTAACCGCCCTGAACACGTTCTTCAAAATTGGTGATCGTACGGACAAGTACTATACCAGCACGTATGTGTACACGCCCGACGGCCAGATTATCAACGATGCGGGCGGACGGCCCCTGCGGACGCCTGTTGCTCAGTACGTGGGCAATATCAACCCCGATTGGGTATGGGGTCTGAACAACCGGTTTAGCTACAAAGATTTTACCTTCAGCTTCCAGTTTGACGGTCGTGTGGGTGGTATTATTTCGGACTACGTACAGCAGAAAACATATGCCGGTGGCCGTATCATCACGACTGTTCAGGGCGATATGGGCGTTGCCCGCCTGAACGATACGAAAGGTATCAAGTCATACCTGGGCGAAGGTGTACAGGTATCAAACGGAGCGCAGATTAACTACGATGCAGATGGCAAGGTGACCAACTATGCCGAGTTGAAATTTACGCCTAACGCGACAAAAGCCTTCCTGCAAGATTACATCGCTCGTCGGTATGGCTTCGATGGTGGTAACCTCATTAGCCGTACGTTCACCAAGCTTCGTGAAGTAGTTATCGGTTATAATCTGCCCCAAACGTTCACTAGCCGTTTGGGCATCAAGCAGGCGTCCATTTCTTTCGTAGGCCGTAACCTGCTCTACTTCGCAGCCAAGAAAGACATCGACATCGACCAGTTTACGGGCAATGGCCGCTCCGATCTGCAAACGCCAACCACCCGCCGGTACGGATTTAATTTGAACCTGATATTTTAACTAACCTCCCCCCGGCCCCTCTCCTTGCAAGCGGTCCGCCGTTGCGGAGAGGGACCGGGGGCGAGGTCAAATACTGACAATCATGAAGCTGAACAACTACATTCTTTCTGTATTGGCTCTTGCGCTGGCGTTGACCAGTTGCGAGAAGCCTTTCGATGAACTCGAAAAAGATCCTAACCGCGCTATAAACGTGCCAGCGTCGCTCGTGCTGAAGGGGATCTTGAACGATATGTATAACAGTGGTGGCAGCCCATCGGGTTTTGCGGGTGTTACGTATTCACCCTGGGGTGCCGAGCAACGGTATAACCAGTTCTATGCCAGTAACTACGATTACTACGCGACCAACGAATACAACTGGACAACAACGAGCCTCAATTTCTACACGTTGAAAGACGTATTGAAAATGGAAGCTGAAGCTAAAACTGCCGGGGCTGCCGACGTGAACCCATACTCGGCACTGGGCAAGTTTTTTCGGGCTTATTTCTACGAGAATATGACCCGTCGTGTGGGTGATGTTCCGTTGACCGAAGCCCTGAAAGATCAGGCGAACCTGACACCCAAATACGATTCGCAGAAGGATGTGTACGTACAGATTCTGAAGTGGCTCGACGAGGCCAACACGGGTATGGCGGCTATCATCGCCAAGGGTGATAATACCCTGAACGGTGATATTTATCTCGGTAACAACCTGCGTCAGTGGCAAAAAGTCGTTAACGCGTATCGTCTGCGGGTACTGATTAGCCTGAGTAAGAAAGAAGCGGATGCCGAACTGGGTGTTAAGCAGAAATTTGCCGACATGATCGGAAACCCAACCAAGTATCCGTTATTGACGGGAATGGCCGACAACCTTCAGTATACCCACAACAGCACGCAGAGTAAGTATCCCCGTAATCAGGATAACTTTGGTCAGAATGCCACCCGCGAAAACATGGCCAAAACGTACGTAGACCTCTTGGTTGCGCGCAAAGATCCCCGCGTTTTTGTGGTAGCTGAACCCGCTTCCGCTAAATTGGCTGCTGGCCTGAAACCAACTGATTACACAGCCTTTGTGGGTGCGTCGTCGGGCGAAGATTTACAGGACATGGCAACCAAAGTACTGAAAGGGGAATATTCATTCCAGAATCGGAAACGGTACTACACCTCCTATTCGCCGGAGCCAGTGTTCATTATCGGCTATCCAGAGCTTATGTTCAACATTGCTGAGGGAATTAACCGGGGTTGGGCCACGGGCAATGCCGATGACTATTATCAGAAAGGTATCGCAGCGTCAATGGCCTTTTATGGCTTGAAGGATGGCGACAATACGGTTACGTTCTCGCGGGATGGTGGTATTGTTAACTTCGACAACTATACGGTAAAAGTGAGTATGGCTGATTATTTGGCTCAGCCAACAGTGAAATATGCGGGTAACAATGCAACGGGTCTGGAACAGATTCTGACCCAGAAGTACCTTGCTTTTTTCCAGAATTCAGGGCTAGAGGCTTTCTACAACCAGCGTCGGACGGGCGTTCCGACTTTCCTGACGGGGGTTGGCACGGGTAACTCGGGCCGGATTCCAAAGCGGTGGCTGTATCCACAAAGCGAACGGACAACTAACGCTACCAATCTTGCTGCCGCGCTGACTACTCAGTACAGTGGTAAAGACGACGTGAACGAAACCATGTGGCTACTAAAGTAAAACTGTAGCCCGTTCTGAAACAGGAAAGGAGATGGATGGTAATCAATCTCTTTTCCTGTTTCTTTGTCTATTGACTTCAACCCGAAAACCATGAATCGCCGAAACTTGCTCAAGGGGGTCTCGTTGCTCCCATTTGCTTCCTTACTAACTCCCTCATTTGCTGCCCCGCGTGCGCGTTCGGTACGTTTCGCTTACATCGGTGATACGCATATTACCCCTGACAAAAAGCCCATGGAGGGGGTAGCCAAAGCATTCCATCACCTGCAAAATCAGACCGATAAACCCGCATTTATCTTGCACGGGGGCGATGTGATCATGGATGCTCTGGGTCAGGATAAAGATGCTGTTCAGAAACAGTGGGATGCCTGGCAATCGGTTGTTAAAGCCGAATGTTCACTACCGGTTCAGTACTGCATTGGTAATCATGATGTTTGGGGCAAAACCGACATGAAGGCCGATGCTCGTTATGGTAAGGCATGGGCGCTTGAGCAATTGGGGCTCAACAACCGTTACCGCTCTTTTTCGCAAAACGGTTGGCATTTTATCGTGCTCGATGGCGTACAGACGACACCCGAAGGGAAGTGGTACACCGCTAATCTCGACCCCGAACAGCTCGACTGGCTGAAGGCCGAGTTGACCAAAACAGACCCTAAAACACCGATTCTGATTCTGTCGCACATTCCTATTGTGACGGCTTCCGTGTTCTATGATCGGAACATTGTAAAGAATGGAAATATCGTGGTGCCCGGAAGTTGGAATCATACCGATGCCCCCGATCTGATCAAACTCTTTCACCAACACCCGAATGTCCGGGCTGCCCTGAGCGGCCATATGCACCTGCTCGACCGCGTAGATTACAATCAGGTGTCTTATTTCTGCAATGGTGCTGTTTGTGGCAACTGGTGGGAAAGTGATACGTACCATGAAACCAAAGCGGGATACGCGCTCTTCGACCTGCTCAACGATGGAACAGTTGAACGAACCTTCGTGACTTTGTAACGAGCTATTTTAAATGCCTACTATTTTATGCAAGCACAAACCATTTCTGAACTAGAATCACTATTCGATCAGCAGGGTAACGATCCTTATTTCGGGGAGCCGGTTTCACAACTCGAACATGCGCTGCAATGCGCTGGATTAGCCGAACGTGCCGGGGCCGACAACGACACGGTTGTGGCTGCTTTTCTGCACGACATTGGGCATTTGCTGCCGGAAGAAGCTGGTATGGAATTTATGGATGGCTACGGAACGGTTGATCACGAGCGGTTGGGAGCTGATTACTTACGGAAACGTGGATTCTCTGAGAAAGTGGCGCTCCTCATTGAAAACCACGTCAATGCCAAGCGGTACCTGGTGGCAAAATACCCGGAGTATGACGCCCGCCTGTCGGATGCCAGTCGGAAAACACTCGAATTTCAGGGCGGCCCCATGAGTGCTGAAGAATTAATTACGTTTGAGAGTCACCCGTATTTTAACGAAATACTGGCGCTCCGTCGCTGGGATGAAGAGGCAAAAGAAACCGATATGGATCTGCCTGATCAGGCGCACTATCTGGCTCGTTGCCAGACTCATTTGCATGAGCGTCTCCAGTAGTAAGAAATTGCTCCATCGTACCCCCGTCTCCATGAAACTACCTTCCCTTACGTTTATTCCCTTTCTTGCTCTGCCCGTACTGGCCCAAAAAGCGCAGGTTTCCTTGCAGGTACCCGGTCGTACTCAGTTTTGCCAGATCGACACCGGCCGCAACGGCCTGAATGGGAGAGCGGTGCTGCCGAGTGGCCGGTTAGTAACGCCCGCGGGGCAAACCATTCGCATTACCAATGACCCTTTTGGGTTGGCTATTTCGACCGATGGGTCAAAAGCCATAACGCTGCACGACGGCGTCGTTACCTTGCTTGATCTGAAAGGGATTAATCGAGAAGCGATCTCGGCCGGGCGTACGGGCATCAACGCGGTCCGGGTACCCGATTATGCCAAAACGATTCCGTCGCCGGTCAATGGTGCAACCTTCCTGGGAGTTGCATTCACGCCCGATGCTAAAACGGCGTATCTCAGCAATGGCGATAAAGGTCGGGTGATTGTATTTGATATCGAAACCCGGCTGGCTAAAGACAGCATCGATCTCAATGGCAATGGCTACTTAGATAGTTTCACGTCGGATCTGCTGTTAAACGGTAATGAGCTGCTGGCGCTCGACCGGGCTAACTTCCGTCTCGTTCGCATTGATCTCGCTTCAAAAAAGATCACGTCCTCGATTCCAACGGGGCGGCAACCGTTTGGACTCAGTATTTCGCCCGACAAAAAAACGGTTCTGGTCGCCAACGTGGGGTTATATGAATACCCGCTGGTGCCGGGTGTGACCAAGACCAATAAAGACACTATGATGCTCAAATTCCCGGCTTACGGTGCCCATACCAAAGAATCGCGGGAGGGCGTCGAAGTTGAAGGTCACGAAATACCGGGCTTGGGGAGTCCACTCGCCGATGAAGCGATGAGCGTCTGGCTGGTGGACCTGGCAACCAACAAAGTGACAGCCAAGCTGAAAACGGGCGTGCAGATTGGCGAGATGATCGAAGAAGCCGAAGTAGTGGGTGGTTCATCTCCCAATTCAATTGTAGTCGGTAGTCGATATGCCTATGTGTCGAACGCAACCAACGACAATATCTCGATCATCGACTATAAACGGAAACGAATAGCCGGAACAATTTCGCTCAAAATAGACCGTAGTAACGGACCGGCAAAACTGGATCGGTATCGAGGCCTGATGCCTTTTGGGCTAACGCTGGTTAAAGATCCCGCCGGGGCGGATAAAACGCTGTATGTAGCTCTGCTGGCATTTAATGCTGTGGCTGTCGTCGATGTACCAACCCGCAGGGTGCAGGGTCTGATTCCAACGGGTTGGGGGCCAACGCGAGTGACTTTGTCGCCGGACAAAACGGTTCTGTATGTCACCTCAGCGCGGGGCTACGGAGCCGGGCCCAACGGTGGTGTCACCTTCGTGAGACCACCTCAGGGAACCTATATTGGTGATATTCAACTGGGATCATTCCAGGCTGTACCGATGCCGAATGCCACTGAACTGGCGGCATACACAAAACAGACTATTGCCAATACATACGAACTAGTTACGGTCACCGACGATGTCAAGAACCCGTTACCGGCGTTGCCGAAGATTCACAAAAGCGCGAACGGCCGTACCCCGATAAAGCACATCGTTTACATTACCAAGGAAAACCGGACTTACGACGAGGTGTTGGGACAATTACAAACCGTGAATGGACAATCCGTACAGGGCGACTCGACACTGGCTCGGTTTGGGACCGGCGTAACCATCAAAACCCGCCTTGCAACCAGCCGGGGCAACAGTGGTCGCACTACCGATCAGACGGTCGATTCGGTGCTTGTGACAGGGGCCGATATTATGCCGAATCACATTCGACTGGCCCGGCAGTTTGCATTTTCCGATAATTTCTACTGTGACTCTGACGCCAGTATTCACGGACATCACTGGATGATGGGGACTATCCCGAACGAATGGGTGGAGGCCAATGCTGCTTCTGAGGGTCGTTTCGATGCCTTTTCAAAAGCACCCGGTCGGCGTTTTCCGAAGTCATCGGGGGCTATCGATCCCGAAGATTACAACGAAATTGGCGGCATCTGGGAAGCCCTGGAGCGCAGCAAGGTGTCGTTCTATAACTTTGGGCAGGCCAATGAATACGCTGGTAATTACGAGCAACAGTTCGATACTACGTTTGGAGCGGCTCATCCGGTGGCCTTTCCAATGCCAGCCGCGGCTTTCCGACACACCAGCCGCGACTTTGCTGGGTACAATACCAGCATTCCCGATCAGTTTCGGATGGATCAGTTTGAGCGGGAGTTTACCGCGAAGTGGCTCGGTGACAAGCCCGAACCGTTTCCGCAACTCATCACGGCTATGTTGCCCAACGACCACGGTTCAGGTCCACGGCCGAAAGACGGTTACCCCTATCTCCACTCCTACATGGCTGATAATGACCTTGCGGTGGGCCGGATGCTTGAGTTCCTGTCTAAAACGCCGTACTGGAAGAATATGCTCGTGATTGTGACCGAAGATGACCCGCAAGGGGGCGTTGATCACGTTGATGCCCATCGATCGCTGTTGATGATGGCGGGCCCCTACGTCAAACGGGGATATGTGTCGCACACGCACGCCAACTTTGGCTCTATTCTGAAAGTCATCTACAACATACTCGGTGTGCCTTACGTAAACCAATACGATTTGACGGCTTCATTACTGAGTGATTTCTTCACCGATAAACCCGATTTCACACCGTACAAAGCCGTTTTACCCGATGGCCGCGTATTCGACCCGCAACAGGCTATGAAGCCCTATGGTCGTAATTTCAACTGGCGGGCGGTAAAGCAGGAGAACGAAATGGACGATCCCGCCGAGCAACGAGCCGATCACTACCGGCAGCAAAACGGAGGTAATTGATAATCTATGCTTAGTGAGTTAATGACGTAGGGAGCAATGTCTGGTTTTCGGTATTGGGGAGTTGGTGAGATCGTTCTGAACTATTAATTATCTTTGTTACAAACGAACGAAGAACATGGACGCAACATACCATCTGAATCCAGGTGAGTTGAATGAAACGTTTTTAAAAGCAATGCAGGTGCTTTTCGAGCATCGGCGAGTGAAGGTTACTATTGAAGTAGAAAGCGACGAAACCGAATCTATACGAGCGAATAGAGTCCTGCATGAAAAATTGATGCGTCGAATCCAAAATGCTGAAGCTGGTTTAGTAAAGGAAGTAAACCTAAACCAATCCGGTAGCGATGCGTCGACTCATATTTGAAAACGAAGCATTTGATGAATTTACAGAATGGTCAACCCGTAACAAAAAGTTGTTTGATCGGATCGTTAAACTACTGATTGAGATCAGGAGAACTCCTTTTGAAGGAACTGGAAAACCAGAAGCTTTAACGTATGAATATAAGGGTTGTTGGTCGAGAAGAATTGATCAGGAGCATCGACTGATATATAAAGTGCCTGACGAAACTATTCTGGTTCTTTCCTGCCGTGACCACTACTAAACCGGCGGCTTTCCTCCGCAACCCTACTGCCTTTACACTTTTCGGTGCCGTTGCGGCTTTCTGCACGTATGGCTGCGCGTATGCGTTCCGCAAGAGCATTACCGCTACTACATTTGAGGGAATGGCCTTTGCGGGTATCAACTACAAAATCTGGCTTGTTACGGCGCAGGTGCTGGGGTACGCCCTGTCGAAACGAATCGGAATTAAGGTTGTTTCGGAAATGACACCGGGTCAGCGGGCGCTTCGTATTCTGCAATTTATAGGTCTGGCCGAGTTGGCTCTGCTGGGTTTCGCGCTGGTTCCGGCTCCTTGGAATATCCCTTTTTTGCTGCTGAACGGATTGCCTCTGGGCATGGTTTACGGCATTGTACTGGGTTTTCTGGAAGGTCGGCGGCAGACTGATGCGCTGGTGGCGGGGCTAACGGCCTCGTTTATTTTTGCGTCGGGATTTGTTAAAACGGTGGCGCTCACACTTCGAAACAACTGGGGCGTGTCGGAGTTTTGGGTACCGTTTAGCACGGGACTTCTGTTCGTGATGCCGCTGCTCCTTTCGGTGTACGCTATGACTCTGCTGCCGCCCCCCACCGATGCCGACCGCCTGGAACGCACTGACCGGCAACCGATGGGGCCAGAGCAACGACGCGCGTTTATCCGCAATTTTGCGGGTGGGCTGATCGCTTTTATCGCTGCTTATATGTTTCTGACGGCTTTTCGCGATTTCCGCGATAATTTTGGCCCCGAAATTCTGAAGTCGGCTGGTATCACCGACCCCGCTATTTTCACCCAGGCCGAAACCATCGTAGCCGTCGTAATATTGATTGTTATGGGTGCCTTGCAGCTTGTCAAACGGCACTTTCTGGCCTTTCAACTGATTAATGCAGTCATGATAGGCGCGGCTGTATTAGTGGGAGTGAGTACCTGGTTATTTCAGTTGGGCTATCTGCCTGCGGGTGCCTGGTTCACGCTGGTTGGCGTAGGGCTCTATGCCGCCTATGTACCTTGTAATGGATTGTATTTCGAGCGTTTGGTGGCCTCATTCCGGTATGTTAGTACGGTGGGGTTTGTGGTTACGCTGGCCGATTGGTGGGGGTATTTGGGAAGTGTAGCGGTGTTGTTGTACAAAAACTTTGGTCAGCCGAATATCAGTTTTATGGACTTTTTTATATACGGGGCTTACGGATTATCGGTGCTATATGCGCTCCTGGTGGGCGTATCGTACCTTGCTTTTGCCCGGAAGTTTGCCGACAAAACTGAATCAAAAACGCAGCCTGTTCTTAGTTAAGGAGCATCACTGCTCGATCATTGTACCAGAAACCAAAAACAACCTAGATTAGTCAAGTATGCCTCTCGTTCAATTAGTGATTTTCGATATGGCCGGTACAACCGTTGCCGACGAACATGAAGTAGAAGCCTGTTTTGCCGAGGCAGCCGCCCAAACCGGCCTTACTGTATCGGCAGAGCGTATTCTGGCAATGCAGGGCATGTCGAAGCGACACGTATTTGATATTCTTTGGCGGGAACAACTGGCCCACCCAACTGCCGATACAACTCGCTACGTAGAAAAATCGTATGTCCGCTTCACCGAAATTCTGGAGGCCCACTACAGCACAGAGTCGGTGATACCAACGGAAGGATGTTTAGAGGCTTTTGATTTTCTGCACAAACAGGGTATTCCTATTGCACTCACAACGGGTTTTTACCGCAAAGTCACTAACATTATTCTGGATCGTCTGGGGTGGTTGGATGGTCTCGACGAGCAATACATTGGAACTGCGGATTCTATTATTCAGGCAAGCATAGCCAGCGACGAGGTGGCCGAAGGGCGACCAAAGCCATTTATGATTCAGGAAGTTATGCGCCGGTTGGGTGTGAGCGATCCGAAGGCGGTTGTCAACCTGGGCGATACCCCCTCTGATCTGCAATCTGCAAGGGCGGCTGGGGTAGGTCATAACCTCGGGCTTACTAACGGAACGCACTCGCGCTCGCAACTCAACCCGTATCCACATCATCAATTGCTTAATTCACTCACTGAGCTTCCCGAATATATTCGTTCGATCTAACGGTATGGTGGAGTTGTAATCCACCGTACCACCCAATTAATGACCACGTACGACCTAATTATCGTTGGTGCCGGGGCACTCGGTACCTTTCATGCCTACCATGCTGCCAAACGGGGCCAGCGAGTACTGTTGCTCGAAAAAGATAATCGTCCGGTAAGCTCAACAGTTCGCAACTTTGGGCAGGTGGTACCCTCGGGTTTGTCTGGCCGCTGGTTCGACTACGGTCGTCGGAGCCTGGAAATTTACCGGCAGCTGCAAAGCCAAACGGACATTACAGTTCGGCAAAATGGTTCAGTTTATGTGGCTTCCGACGAGGACGAGTGGGCGCTTTGTAACGAACTCTTCGACCGGCGACAGTCTGATGGCTACGCCTGCGAGCTGCTCTCTACCGCGCAAACGCTGGCTCGTTATCCGCACCTCCGACCTGCTTATGTGAAAGGTGCTTTATTTTTCCCCGATGAAATTAGTGTGGAGCCGGACCGGATGATTTACCGGGTTATCGACTTTATTGTCCAGAACTACGGGGTAACGTATCAACCCAACTCAGCAGTGATCGAGTGCCAATCGGGTAATGGGCGGGCAATAGTAACTCTGGCGGGTGGAGTCTTGCACGAAGGAGAACGCGTGCTGATTTGTAGTGGCTACGAATTTCGATTGCTGTTCCCAGATTTGTTTGCCAACAGTGGCCTGATCGTTAGTAAGTTGCAAATGATGCAAACAGTGCCGATGCCCGCTGTGAACCTGCCCGGCAACATTCTGACTGGGCTGACTATCCGCCGGTATGAAGCATTCGCCGAATGTGCCTCCTTTGCCAATTTAAATCTGCCTGAACACCTCGTTGACCTGAAAAAGTGGGGTATTCATGTGTTATTTAAGCAGGCCACCGATGGTTCGTTTATCATTGGCGACTCGCACGAATACGCCCCCGCCAATCAGATCGATGACCTAGGTTTTGATACAAAAGATACCGTCAATGCATTGATTATCAATGAGGCAAAGCGCATCGTTGATTTTCCGGTTGAGCAGAGTAGCCGGACGTGGGCGGGTTTTTATGCGCAAACGCCCGCCGAGATTTTCGAGCACGATGTAGACGATCACATTCGGATCGTTACGGGTATTGGTGGCAAAGGCATGACCTCCGCAGCTGGGTATTCGGAAGAGAATTAATTAGGTGTTGGCAGGTCAGGGGCGGTTCGACGGTTCGACCTGCCAACACACTATAGTCAATTAAACCAGAGTCGCTACTCGTTCCAGCAGCGCTTTTGTTTTCTTGATTCCTTCGTATTCATCGAGTTTGCTTCCTTCGTATTCAATGCCAGCATATCCCCGGAAGCCACTGTCTTTAACGATTTTCAGGATGCGGTTATAATCTGTTTCAACGCAGTTGCCCTGCTCATCGAAGTCATACGTTTTGGCTGAAACGCCTTTGGCAAATGGCATCAACTCCTGCGTACCCTGGTAGCGGTCGTATGAGGTTTCGCAGCCGTCTTTACCGCGTTTGATGCAGAAATTGCCGAAATCAGGCAGTGTGCCTACGTTTTTCATGCCCACTTGCTTGATGACCCCCGACAGCCATTGTCCGTTTGAGCTGTAGCCCCCGTGATTTTCAACGATAATGTTGATACCCGTTTTCTTGGCAAACTCACCCAGGCTACCCAATCCTTCGACGGCTGTTTGAGCTACTTCCTCCATCGTTCCCGTACTGTAGGCAGCATTAACACGAATCGTTTTACAGCCCAGGGTCTTGGCGCACTCCACCCATTTTTTGTGATTATCAACGGCCTTGTCGCGTTTGGTTTTGTCCATTTCGCCCAAACTACCTTCACCGTCGATCATGATGAGGTGGTTTTTAATGCCATTGTCTTTGCAGCGGGTCAACAAGTCGTTGAGATACGCTTGATCCTGTGCCTTGTCTTTGAAAAACTGGTTAACATACTCAACCGTGCTGATACCAAACTCATTTTTAGCCAATGCCGGAAAATCGAGATTAGATATTTTTTTGGCAAACAGCGCCTTATGGAGCGACCACTCAGCCAGTGAAATTTCGAAAAAAGGCTTCTTCGCCATAGTATCGGCCCAGGCTTCGGGCAGTAGTGCAGCACTAGCCGCTACAGTAGCGGCCTGTTTCAGAAACGAGCGTCGATTTGATGAGACTAACATTGTGTCTTGTTTAACATTGTCTTGTTGATGCAATAAGACCAGACCTGTCGAAAACTCACCAGTATGAAGTGAATCGAGATCTATAGCGCCCCAGATTGGCGCGGTATTGGGCTGGGAAGCACAATTAAAAAAAGGCTGACCGTATCGCGATCAGCCTTTCCGACTATGAATACAACCTGAATTATAGCAATAACCAGAGAATAATTTGTATAAAACTGATTACTGTTTTTCAGATTTCCAAATAATCCCGGGAAAGTTATTTTGGATGGCCCCCGTTCGTCAAGATAGACGAATACTAATCTGTTGTCATTCAGGTGGTTTGTGGCTCGAAGGGTACGAAATGTTTCTGATTGAGTGGGAGGTTAGCAGCGGTCCAGTCTACGTCTCGTATGAAAGGAAACGCCCGCACGGGGCAGTTGGCCACACGGCAATAGTGGCAGCACTCTTTCAGGCAGGGATCAGTATGGACAAAAATCTCTACTTCGCTGTTTGAGGCCTCCTTGAGCGCATCTTCAAAAACATGAACTTCGTTATGAACGTGTTCCAGATCCCAATAATAGGGCAGCGTTAGGTGGCAGTCGATATGCAGGTCGGCTCCGTATTTCTGAACGCGAAGATTATGCACGTCAATCCAGTTGGGACTTTTCCGGTCGCAAAGCACCGAAACAACCCGGGTCAGGGTAGGTAAATCGGTTTCGTCCATCAGCCGCGCCACTGACTGCCGCGTAATAACAAACCCGTTGTAAATAATAACCCCCGCCAGGATGATCGACAAAACACTGTCGAGCCAGGTCTGACCCGTCAACCAGACTAACCCAATGCCCACTACAACCACCGCACTACTGACGCTGTCTGTAAGCAAATGGCGACCGTCGGCGATCAGGGCAAGCGAATCGGTTTTTTCACCGTTTTGTATTAGGCGCCAGCCTAGGAAAGCGTTGATTCCGGTAGTAAGGGCTACAATGGCAATACCCCAGTCGAGGTTTTGAAGGCTACGGGGTTCAAAAAAACTCAGTACCGCTTCAGCTAAAATAAAAAAGCCCGCAGACAGAATTAGCGCACCCTCAAAACCTGAGGAAAGAAACTCAATTTTTCCGTGTCCGTAGGGGTGATTCTGATCGCGGGGCTGCCCGGATATATAGATGCTGTAAAAAGCAAACGCACTCGCAACCACGTTAACAATCGACTCCAGTGCATCGGTCAGGATGGCCGTTGAATTGGTCAAATAGAATGCACCTAATTTCAACAGTAACAGCACTATGCTCAATATGAGCGACACTCTCATCCAGCGGTACTTGGTCGATTGGTTGGTTTGCATTCGGTTGATGTAAGTGATGGGTAATCGGGTAAGATGTACCATAAAGGTAGCTAATTGGATGCGAAAAAGCTGTACTTTAGCGCGTATGAATTCAACCGAAAACCCCTGGCAAACCCATTCTTCCACGGTTGCCTATGAGAATAATTGGCTGACCGTCAGGCATGAAGAGGTAACCACACCCGCTAATACACCTGGCATTTATGGCGTTGTCAGCTTCAAAAACAAAGCCGTTGGTGTTGTTCCCATTGATGCCGAAGGATACACGTATCTGGTAGGTCAGTACCGGTATCCACTCAACGAATATTCGTGGGAAATTCCCGAGGGCGGTAGTCCCATTGGTACCGACCCGCTCGACTCCGCCCGGCGTGAACTCAAAGAAGAAACGGGCCTCGAAGCACGCCGATGGACACAAATTGCCCGGATTCACACCTCCAACTCTGCCACTGACGAAGAGGGCTTTATCTACATTGCCGAAGACCTTGTGCAGGGCGATCACGAACCTGAAGAAACGGAAGAGTTACAGGTACGCAAAGTACTCCTAGCAGACGCCGTTCGAATGGTTATGAATAGCGAAATCACTGATTCAATCAGCATGGCAGCCATCCTGATGGTTGGACGGCTCTATAATGTATAATGAAAAATGTTTAATGGAACGTTATACCAGGCAGTATGTGTACATTATTCATTGTTAATTATCCATTTATAGCATGATTGAAGCGCTGTTCTTTGGCCTGTTATCGGGTTTTTTCCTGTGCCTAACATTCGGGACTGTTTTTTTCTCGCTGCTCCAGAACAGTGTGGACAACGGGTATCGGGCGGGAATGAAAATTGCGTTTGGGGTGGTTGTATGCGATGCTATTTTCGTTGCCTCCGCCTTATTTGGTACCTCGTTTATTCCTAAAGTTGAAGGCTTTGATCTGATGCTGACGGTGGTTGGTGTCGTATTTCTAACAGCCATTGGCCTTGCCAATTTGCTGAAAGGCACTCCGCGATTAGCCTATCCGACTACCCGATTCGGTAACTTTCTGTATTATTTCTGGACGGGTTTTCTGCTCAACGGCCTCAACCCGATCAACTTCATTACATGGGTAACCCTGGCTGCGTATCTCCGCAACAAGCTCCATTACGACTTGGATGAGCAGATTGCCTTTATGGGAATGAGTATACTAGGCATTTTCCTGACGCAATCAGGACTGGCCCTGTCGGCTCATAA
Organism: Flavobacterium sp. SUN052; assembly: GCF_028867935.1. Classification (GTDB taxonomy): domain Bacteria; phylum Bacteroidota; class Bacteroidia; order Flavobacteriales; family Flavobacteriaceae; genus Flavobacterium. The sequence continues at coordinate 356,569 of NZ_JAPQNS010000007.1, read as the reverse complement.
ACTAAAGCGATTATTTACCCCGAAAGTTGTGCTGTATTTCAACCGGCTAACCGGCGTAGTATTTCTCATTATTGCCACTAACCTGGCCTGGACTCGGTTATACCATCCGTTTATGAAATGGGTAACGGGGTAAATAGGTAATTTGGTTGTTGGTAACTGAGGTAATTCTCCATCCATTTACCCAATACCTGAATTGACTACTTACCTAATACCTTATTGACTCCATATCCTTTCGTAAAGGGCGGCTGGCGCAGGAGTTGAAACGCGTTTTCGTCGCCCAGCATGACCGCACGCCGAAGATCATTTTCGGCTTGTTGAAGCTGTCGGAGCTGAATTCGGGAGAGCGCACGCCACCGATACGCATCAGGTTGCTCATCGCGCAGGTACCAGACGGCTTTGTCGAATTCGCGAAAGGCTTCGGGAAACTGATGCGTTTTGTAAAAAGCGATACCCCGATCAAGATAACAGTCGCCGAGTGTGTTATCGCGACTGAGCGCTTGAGTCAGATCATAAATGGCCGAATAGTAGTTGTCCTGTAGTAGCTGGCAACGCCCCCGAAACGCATAAACAATTGCCGATTTCGGATGTTGCCGAACAGCCTCATCGAAAAACGTAAAGGCTGAATTTATTTCTTTGTCTTTCAGTAGCTTAATGCCTTTTTCAAACCGTACACGGTCTTTATCCGATGGGGTATCATGGTCGGTGAAAAAGTAGTTGATAGCTAAATACAGGGCAAAAAGCAGACCTAACAGCGCGACTTCCATAACAAACACAGCCTGGCTTGATAACTACGAATATACCATTTTTTCTATTCTTTTTCCAGCTCAGCTTTAACCGCTTTAGGCAAACTTTGCCAGACTAGATCATACGAGTGATCGATCCATTCCTGCACCTGCGCCCACCGGATTGACGAGTTCATTTTGACCGTATTCCAGTGTTTTTTATTCATGTGATACGCTGGAATTACGGCTGAATACTCGTCGCGTAGCTGCTCGGCTAGTTCTGGATTACATTTGAGGTTAATGCTAGCCGGGCTGGCATCGAGCGATATTAACCCAAACATTTTACCGCCTACTTTCAACACAAGATTTTCGGGGCCAAACGGCAGCGACTCAGTTGCGTGAGGTTTACTGATGCAGTAGTCACGGAGGGCTTCAACATTCATCGGGTGCAGGCACGAAAAATCATTACGATCAGACAGAACAGGAACATCACAATGGAAATCCGATTGATGCCATGCATCATCCGAAGATTCACGCTCGTAGGATCGTTGGGGTCGCGCTTACGGAAAACCCGAAGGAAATACGCGAAAACCGGCCCAATTTTAAGATAATCGATGAAACGATTCATAGAGAGATCAGTTATCAGCTTGTTTCAGTGAACAGTTATCAGCCAGCAGATAACAGTTTGTTTAAAAGATAAAGCCTTTATTTTACAATGTTTTGTTAAGCAAAAATGTTCGCCTAGACTCAAACTGTTGCCGTTCTCCGCTTACTGCTCGCTGTTCACTGCTCACTGTTGCCTGCTTCCAGCCAACGCCCATCTTCCCGAATCAATTCGATCAGTTCATCAACGGCCCGTATGGCCGGAACCGATTTTTTGATGACCTGCTGCCCGCGATAGAGCGCAATTTTATCCCGACCTATTCCAACATACCCATAATCAGCGTCAGCCATCTCGCCGGGGCCATTTACGATACAGCCCATAATGCCGATTTTGATGCCTTTAAGGTGTTCGGTGCGTTGCCGGATGGTAGCAGTTGTTTCCTGAAGATCGAACAACGTGCGGCCGCAAGAAGGGCAGGAAATGTATTCCGTTTTAGTAATACGGGTGCGGGCAGCCTGCAAAATACCAAAAGCCAATTCATTATTGCGTTTGCGCGAGTCGACATCAGTAGCGCCCGAAAGCATAATGCCATCACCAAGCCCATCAATCAGTAGACCCCCTACATCGGTAGCAGCATAAATGGGCAGGTCCTCGGGGGCAATAGATGGGTAAGCTCGCTGCACCACAACCGGAGCCTGTATGTTGCGGTTCATCAGTTCCACAAACAACCGCCGAAGTTCGGGCATCGCGTGGGCATTTTCAGTAGTCACGAGAAGTACCACCGAGGGGTCAGCCTGAATGGTCGCTATTAAGTCTTCGGTCAGATCAGCCAGCGCCACCCGCACAAAATTGAGCCGGTTGCTGAACGACTGAGCGCGAGCATTCAGGTATTCGGCTGTGGTTAACAGCGGGAATTTATTGGCTAGATCAGCTTGTGTGCTCCAGGCGGTGAAATCCAGAATTTCTTTCAGGCCATTGGGCAACATAAACGCAGCAGGGGTGGAACCCGTGTAAATAAAATCGGCTCCCAGATCGTTCATAGCCCATTTGTCGGGCACAGGCAGGTAAAAATGCCCGATAGCTTTCAACTGATCGAGATCCGTTAACGGCACGTTACTGTAGTCGGCAACAACGCGGGGCACATTGCTACCACCAAAATTGAATACCTCCCGCGTTGTCCGCCGGGTGTAAGAAAATGGGTCGATAGGGTAGGACTGAATCGCCGGAATCGGACTGGCCTGCTCCGCTCTGTTTACATAGCGGTAGATTAAGGCACGGGCAACGGGCGCTTCACGTTCAGGCTCTTCGGTGAGCGACACCCGGACGGTATCGCCGATGCCATCTTCGAGCAAGGTACCAATACCCAGCGCCGATTTAATCCGACCATCTTCGGCTTCACCGGCTTCGGTCACGCCCAGGTGAAGGGGATACGGTTTCAGCCCTTCTTCGTCTAAGCGCTGCACCAGCAAGCGGTAAGCCTGCACCATGACCTGCGGGTTGCTCGACTTCATCGACAACACAATGTTGTAGTACTGCTCGTCTTCGCAAATCCGCAAAAACTCAAGTGCCGACTCGACCATACCCACGGGGGTGTCGCCGTAACGGCTCAGAATACGGTCGGATAGAGAGCCGTGGTTTGTACCGATGCGCATGGCGGTGCCGTATTGCTTACAGATCCGTACCAGCGGCAGAAACTTGTCCCGAATACGCTCCAGCTCAGCCGCGTACGAATCGTCGGTATAATCGATATGTTCAAAGCGCTTGCGGTCGGCGTAATTGCCGGGGTTGATGCGGACTTTCTCCACAATCCGGGCTGCCAGTTCGGCCGCGTTGGGCGTAAAGTGAATATCGGCAACAAGTGGAGTGGTATAGCCTCTCACCCGGAGTTCTTTGCGAATATTTTCGAGATTTTGGGCCTCCTTCACACTGGGAGCCGTAATGCGGATATACTCGCACCCAGCCTCGATCATCCGAATCGATTGCTCCACCGAACCCGCCGTATCCATCGTATCAATGGTTGTCATCGACTGCACCCGAATCGGGTAATCGGACCCCATGGGCACATCGCCGATGGTAACGGTAACCGTTTTCCGCCGAACATATTCGGTCAGAGAAGGTGTATACAGAACGGGCTTTGGCAGGAGTGAGATAGGGGCGGTTGTTGGCAGCAAATCGAGCATACGATTGATCAGTTGTAGCAGAAGTAAATCAGCTACAAAGGTAACACAAATGGAAGCAAGCGTGTTCGCCTTCCGATGTTTCGGGCTCGATTGAGAAGGAATGGTCTTTGGGGGCTCACAGAATACGCTCTGCTGCATTCGAAGGTGAGGGAAAATGGCGTAGTGCATTGCCTAACCCAATTGCGTCGGAACGGTTCGGGGCTTTGTGTTCGGGTGGGAAATCGAAGCACAAAACTGTCAACCTGAACTGAACTTGATGGGAGGCACAAAACTCCAAGTTTGAACGGAAGCTATCTCCTGACACAAATAATGACGAGACTGCCCTCTACTCTGGTTTAAAGTCAATTTTTTGAAGTCGGTCAATAATTTTCAAAATACGGTCTCTGTTTTTTGCGAGCTTAATAAAGTTGGGCAGTTTCTGTCTTAATGAATATTTACTAACTACCTCTTCTTCCCTGAGTTTTGCTGATACGTATTCTCTCAGGTATTCTAAATGTTCATAGTTATAAGCCCAAAAGATATTTCCATCTACGGGATATTGTAACCAAAGTTGCAATCCAAAATTAGGATCTGTTGCTTGGTGGCTATTAGCATAAGTCAAACTATAACTGACATTGTAGCGTTTTTCTTGCTTACAACCTTCACATTTAACTTCAACTTTGTCGCTGTATCTGTCAACTTTTTCTTTGTAGGCTAAGATTGTTCCACAAAAACCACATTTTTTATTTGCTGCGGTAATGACAATCGGTCCATACCAAAGCTTTTCATTTATTGGTTTATAGCAGTTGTCACAACGAAATGTAGATTTTACATTAAAAGGATATGGGATTGTGTATTGCCCAAGCTTAGAAAATACTTGGGATTTTCCATTACAGTGAGGACATTTTACGAATATCTGATCCGAAAATCAGCCAAGTCCTCTGTGTGTTTTGTCCGTCCTGGTATTGTTATTTGTATCCATTATTTTATCTGTCTGTTGTCTCACTACGGTTGCCACTAAAGTTTCTCGGCTTGGCAATGATGCGGATTTTTAGGACTGAAGTTCAATAGAAGTACTGATGTTGAGCGCTTTATGAATGTTTCGTAGAAGCACTTCTGCTACCATTTTTCGAAACCGATGTTATAATTAGTGCCTTTTTTTTATTGTTTCGTTGGCTTAAATGATTTTACCACAAAGTATGGCAGCGGTACAAAAATTAGTCCTAATGTCAATGGAAGAAACCGAACACCAAGTCCACTTTTTTTTCCGTTTACATTTCTGATTGTCTGCAATGTAATCAGTCCAAAAATGACAACAATAATGAATTTTAAATATCTAATCATTCTTGACGCATTTGTATATTGGCTTAATGCGTTTTCTGCGGTTATATTGGTCGGGTAATTGAAAGTTTGTGGAAACTTGTTTAGAATTATCATTCCAATAAAAAGAATTATCGAAATTGACGGTAAAGCCAAAATGTTTCTTTTTTCTCCAAAACCGTCTGCTTGTCCCGCACCGTTGTAATGTATTGGAATAGTGTTGGGCAAGTTTGTATAGTTTGTGATTGTCAAAATCCAAATTGTAAAAATAGAGATCCAACTAAGAATTTCAAAAGCCTTGTCAGTTGTCGTAAGTTCTAATTTTATTTTCGGTCTTTTATTAATAATGTTTAATTCTGGATGGTCGGTCGTAGCATTGGTTATATCTCACGGATTGACGCATATTCTGTTTATCTGTAAAATATAATGGTATTATGAGTTTATTAAGTTTCAGTTTGAAAGAAATGAACTCACCGGTTGCTTAGATGTTGTGTTCTTGTATTTTTAATATTACTAATATGATAATGCAAAATAGGCATCATGTATGACTTGTTCTACCCAATCAATTCCTGCACTGCCACTGTTAGAAATGGTAATTGCTGAGGTGTCAAATTTTCCCCTCGTTTCAGAATTTGTTGTTGATGGTAACTGCCATTTTGCAAATCGGAATAGACCTCAATAATCCCTTTTTTCAAGTCGATAATCCAGACTTCTGGAATGCCGTTTTCGGCGTAGAGAGGGAGCTTTATTTCTTTGTCAAAGCGGAGAGTTGCTTCGGAAACTTCGATCAACAACAGTACATCAACTGCTTCAGCAAGTCTTGCTTCATAAAAATCAGCCCGGTTTCGTAAGAGCATAATATCCGGTTCTGGTTCTGAGAGGTTATTCAGAACAACTGGATTCTGAACGCTGACAACAGCCCGACCTGCCAGTTTAACAGGAAGTAAATTGGTCAACCTGTTTACACAGGCAACATGTTTTCTACCAACTGGGCTCATTGTATATATCTGTCCATGGATAAGTTCGACGCGGGCATCTTCGGTGATGATGCCCGTTTCGCCCATGCGGTGGTATTCCTGAACCGTAAACTGATAGTGTGCTACCTCAGCAATCATGGCGTTTATTATTTAGATCTAAATATAGCCAATAACAGCTAACTCACCACTTCGTCTTCTTGTGGCCTGAAACGGCGTAATACAAGATAAATCCGAACAGTGGGAGCAACAACGCGTAGGCCATTTTGGGGCTAACGGTATCGGTCAGGTATCCATGTAAGAGGGGGAGCAACGCCCCGCCTGAGATCGCCATAATCAATAGGGCTGAGCCTAGCTTGGTAAATTTACCCAGCCGGTTCAGGGCTAGTGGCCAAACGGCGGGCCAAACGGGAGCAATGGCAAAACCCAGCAGCGACACGCATAAAATGGAGGCATAACCGTCGGTAATCAGGGCGCCAACGGTGAATACCAGCGCCAGCGAAGACCCGAAGAGTAAAGCTTTCTGCTGGGTTATGTAGCGGGGAATGGCGATGATTCCGAGTATGTATCCGGCCAGCAGTCCGTAGAGAGTATAGGTGGTGAAGTACTTAGCTTCGTCGTTGGAGAAGCCAAGAGCTTTGCCATAATTAATGATGGTGTCGCCCGCAATAACTTCAGCCCCAACGTAACAAAACAGTGCTATTACACCCAAAACAAGGTTGGGGAACTGACTGATACTGGTGTGGTTGTGCACACTGGCAGCTCCTTCGTCGGTGCTATCGTCCTGCTCTTCCGAAACCTCAGGAAGCGTGGAGAATCGAACCAGAATAGCCAGTACTACCAGCACGCCAGTCATAATCAGATAAGGCATGACCACCTTGTCGAGACTGGCCGAACCAGCAGCGGTGTTGGCACCGGTGAGTAGCAAACCGCCAAAGATAAACTGACTCGCGATGCCCGCCATTTTGTTGGCAACGCCCATAAAACTAATTCGCTGAGCCGCCGACTCGCGTGGCCCCAGAATAGTCACGTAAGGGTTCGATGCTGTTTGGAGTACCGTCAGGCCAATGCCAATCAGAAATAAACCGCCCAGAAACAACGGATACGACAGTGCTTTGGCAGCTGGCACAAAAACCAGCGTCCCAATGGCCATAATCCCCAAACCCAACGACATTCCGTTTTTGAATCCTGTCCGTTTCAGCACCGCCGACGACGGAATGGCCATGATGGTGTAGGAAATAAAGAACGCAAAGGCCACCAGATTGGAGCCAACTGTACTTAGATTGAATGCCTGTTTGAAAAAGGCAATCAGTACGCTGTTGACCCAGGTAACAAAGCCAAAAACGAAAAACAGGGCACCAATAATCAACAGTGGACCGAGGAACGATTTAGAAGGATTTGGGGCAGTTGGAGACATAGGTTTAGGTTAATTGGTTATCAATGATTGTCAGTTCACTTCCGTCTACTTTCTAAAAACGCTTCGATCCGGTCCATCGCCAGGCTCAATTCGTCGACAGTGGGCAGGCAAACAACCCGGAAATGGTCGGGATGTGGGTAGTTGAAGCCCTGGCCAGCCACCACGAGGACTTTTTGTTCGGAGAGTAAATCATACACGAACTCGTTGTCGTCGACGAAATTGAACTGTTCCAGATCAATCTTTGGGAACACATACATGGACCCTTTAGGCCGGACACAGCTTATACCCGGAATAGCCGTGAGCCGGTCGTAGGCAAGCATAAGTTGCTTATAAAGCCGCCCACTTGGCATTACTAAGTCGTTGATACTTTGATAACCACCAAGGGCAGTCTGAATGGCATATTGAGTAGGAACGTTGGCACTGATCCGCAACGAAGCCATCAGCGTGAGCCCTTCGATGTATGATTTGGCTTTGGCGCGGGCTCCACTCATCACTAACCAGCCACCCCGGAAACCCGCGGCCCGATAATTTTTGGATAAGCCCCCCATCGAAATACACAGCGTGTCGTGTACAAACCGGGCCATGGGGTGATGCTTGGCTCCGTCGTACAGAATCTTGTCGTAGATCTCGTCGGAAAACACAATCAGACCCCGCCGTTCGGCGAGTCGGGCAATGCCCTCGATTACGGATTTATCGTAAACGGCACCCGTTGGATTGTTGGGATTGATAACGACAATGGCCCGCGTCCGACTGGTTATTTTGGCTTCCATATCGGCCAAGTCGGGGTTCCAGTCGGCGGCTTCATCGCATATATAATGGACGGGTTTACCTCCGCAAAGGGCAACCGACGTAGTCCAGAGCGGGTAATCGGGAGCTGGTACCAATACTTCGTCGCCTTCGTTGATCAGCGCCTGCATCGATAACAGGATCAATTCGCTTACGCCATTCCCAATAAAAATATCATTGATCGTAATGCCCGGTAGTCCCAATGTCTGCGTGTAGTGCATCACGGCCTTGCGGGCGGCAAACAACCCACGCGAATCGGCGTAACCCTGGGCATTGCGTATATTCAGAATAATATCATGGACAATTTCATCGGGAGCATCGAAACCGAATGGAGCTGGGTTGCCAATGTTGAGGTTTATTATTTTATAGCCTTGACTTTCCAGTTCTAGGGATTTCTCGTAAACTGGCCCCCTAATGTCGTATCGTAAGTTATTGAGCCGCTGGCTCTTCAAAATTTCCATCCGGCAAAGATACATTTTTCCGTTGCTCCATACTGTGTATCTGTTAGGGACCTACCGGTGCATATAGGGAAAATGATACTGATTTAGTACATTTATTGCCTTTTTTATTTCAACCACAGATTTACTAGGATACAAGCGTTGAATCAGCAGTTATACTTCTTTTTACCCATGCGGAACTAAAATTAATTAATTAGATGTTGCTACATTAAATGTAATCACATTATATTTGCAACGTCAGATTCACTAAACCAACTACCAATTATTATGTCTATTGAATCAGACATCCAGCAGGCAACGTTTAGATCACCATTTCATCGGTTGGTTGTCAACGTTTTGTACAGTGGTAACTGGATCGGTAACGCCCAAATGCGCGTATTGAAACCTTACGGAATCACCTTGCAGCAGTACAATGTACTGCGGATTCTACGGGGGAAATCGCCGGAACCGGTTAAAGTGAGTGAGATTACGGAACGGATGCTGGACAAAATGTCGAATGCATCGCGTTTGGTGGATAAACTAGTACTGAAAAAGTACGTTGAACGGACCGAATGCCCTAAGGACAGGCGAGCGGTGGATGTAGTGATCACGCAGAAAGGGCTTGATCTGTTGAAAAAAATTGATGCCTCGCAGGTGCAGTGGGAAGAAGATATGCACCAGCGACTTACCACTGAGCAAGCCGACACATTAAGTCAATTGCTCGACCAGTTGCGGGGCTCCGACGAATGAGTTTTTACCAATTAAACCTAATAAATCAAGTAACACAATGAAAACACGTCAATTTCTCGCCAGTCTGGTTGCAGTAGCCGTAATGGCAGGAACCTCAGCGTTTGTTAGCCCTGTTGGGCCCGTAAAAAAAGCCAAAGCAACTACCTACAAAGTCGACACGCAGAAAAGTGTCCTGAACTGGGAAGGCAAAAAAGTAACTGGTCAACACAACGGCACCGTGAAATTCACCGAAGGTACACTGACAGTTGATGGTACAAAACTGACAGGTGGTACGTTTGAATTCGATATGAACAGCATCACTAGCCTCGACTTGACTGATGCCGGTTACAATGCCAAGTTTATCGGCCACATGAAGTCAGAAGACTTTTTCAACACCACTAAATACCCAACGTCGAAGTTTGTGATCACGAAAGTGACGCCAAAAGGTGGTAACAACTACGATATCACGGGCAACATGACGATCAAGAACCTGACTAACCCAGTGACGTTCCCTGCTACAGTAACTGTATCTGGTAACACCATCACCGCTGAGGGCAAAGCTGTTCTGGACCGCACAAAATACGACATCAAATATGGCTCGAAGTCATTCTTCGAGAACATCGGCGACAAAGCTATCTACGACGATTTCACGATCAACCTAAAAACGGTAGCGTCGAAATAAACATTGTGCCTGCCAACTACCAACCTATTGAATAAAACAGGCCCGGACGAAAATCCGGGCCTGTTGTTTATACTGAATATTGAAGCGTCGCAGAAACGACAGTCATTATCCCAATAACACTCTCCCCTGTTCCAGCGCAGCTGCTAACCCACTGGCGTCGGAGCCACCCGCTGTGGCAAAAAATGGCTGACCGCCACCACCACCTTTGATATTTTTGGCGAGGTCTTTCACTACCTGTCCGGCGTTCATGCCTTTATCTTTAATCAGGCTGTCGGGCAACATAACGGCCAGTTGGGGCTTGCCGTTGATGTCGGCACCCAGCACCAGGGCGAGGTTGTCGACTTTGGCTTTCAGATCATAGGCGAGTTGCTTGAGCGCATCCGCAGAGGGAACCGAAACCTGCTCAACGAGGGTGTAGTGCCCATTTACTTGTTGCACCTTAGTTAGCAACTGTTCCTTCACCTGCTGTACTTTCTCGTTTTCGAGACTTTCGATTTTCTTCTGGAGGGCGTTGCGCTCGTCCTGCAACGACTGCACCGCTTTCACAACAGCACCGGCAGAAGGAGCTTTCAGGAGTTCACGAAGTTGCTCCAAAATGGCGCCCTGTTCGTTGAGCAGTGCGAGTGCTCCTTCTGATGTCTTGGCTTCGATCCGCCGAATACCGGTAGATACAGACCCTTCGGAAGTCAGCTTGAACAGGCCGATTTGCCCGGTCGCTTCTACGTGGGTTCCCCCGCAAAGCTCGACAGAGTAATTAGGGTCGAAAGTAATAACCCGCACAAAATCGCCGTATTTCTCTCCGAACAGCGCCATGGCACCGAGCGCCCTTGCCTGATCGATTGGCACATTACGCTTTTCGTCGAGCTTGATATTCTCGCGGATTTTTTCGTTTACAATGGTTTCTACTGCCTGCAACTCAGCGTCGGTCATCTTCGAGAAATGCGAAAAGTCGAAGCGGAGAGCGTCTGGACCAACGTACGAGCCTTTCTGACCTACGTGCGTTCCCAGCACATCGCGCAAGGCGGCATGGAGTAAGTGCGTGGCGGAGTGATTGCTGCTCGTCAGCGTCCGGCGGCTGGCATCAACTTTGGCTGTGACAGCCGTAGCCGTTTCCAGTAAGCTATCAATGTCTTTATCGTTAGAAATCAGAATCGACAGATCGTTTTCTTTCTTCGTGTCAACGATTTTGATTGTCGAAGGAGAACCGTTGACCGTTAATTCCAGCGTTCCTGTGTCGCCAATTTGACCGCCCGATTCTGCGTAGAAAGGTGTGGGATCAATCACAATCTGAAACTGCGTTCCCTGCTTGTTTTGCACTTTCCGGTATTTCACAATCTGGGCAGCGGCTTCTGTTTGATCGTAGCCTACAAATTCGACCTTATCCACTTCGTTAACGTCGATCCAGTCGCCAGCCGATGTAGTGGCATCTTTTCGCGAACGGGTTTTCTGCTCCTGAAGGGCTTTCTGGAAACCTTCTTCGTCGATTGAGAAATCCCATTCTCGCGCGATAAGAGCTGTTAAATCTATTGGAAAGCCAAAAGTATCATAGAGTTCGAAGACAAACTCAGTGGGCAAAACCTTTGACTGACTAATTTGATCAATCGTTAAACTCTCGACAGAGTTGAGCTTTTCATTTACATCTTTCAAATGGTTATTGAAAAAGCTTTCTAATCTTTCAATTCCTGAGGCAAGAGTCTTAAAAAAGGACCTTTCCTCTTCCTGTATGACTTTTGCCACAAACTCCTGCTGGGCTTCAAGTTCTGGAAATACACCTGAAAACTGATCCGCTAGCACAGGTACCAATTTTGTCATAAAAGGCTCTCTGAAGTCAAGATATGTATATCCATATCTTATAGCACGACGAAGAATTCGGCGGATGACATATCCAGCTTTCGCATTCGATGGGATTAATCCATCAGCAATCGCAAATGCAACAGCTCGAATATGATCGGCTATAACGCGCATAGCGATGTCACTATATGTTCTTTTTCCGCCAGCGTATTGACGACCAGAGAGTTTTTCTATTACCGCAATGGTGCCTGAGAAAACGTCGGTGTCGTAGTTCGACTGCTTGCCCTGAATGGCCATGCACAGGCGCTCGAAGCCCATACCGGTATCGACGTGCCGGGCAGGAAGTTCGTCCAGCGAGCCGTCGGCCTTCCGGTTGAACTGCATGAATACGTTATTCCAGATCTCAACCACCTGTGGGTGATCGGCGTTGACCAGGTCGCGACCGGACTTCTCGGCTACTTCTTCTGGTGAGCGCAGGTCGATGTGGATTTCGGAGCAGGGACCACAGGGACCGGTGTCGCCCATTTCCCAGAAATTGTCTTTTTTGTTGCCCAGAATGATTCTCGACTCATCGCCAACAATGCCTTTCCAGATGTCCCATGATTCCTGATCGAAAGGAACACCGTCTTTTTCATCGCCTTTGAACACCGACACATAAATGCGGTCTTTGGGCAGTTTGAACACCTCTGTAAGCAGTTCCCACGACCATTCAAGTGCCTCTTTTTTGAAGTAATCGCCAAATGACCAGTTTCCCAGCATTTCGAACATGGTGTGGTGGTAGGTATCAAAACCTACATCTTCGAGGTCGTTGTGCTTACCTGACACACGAAGACACTTTTGGGTATCGGCTACGCGCTTAGACGGTGGGGTGCCGTTGCCGAGGAAAAAATCTTTGAACTGGGCCATGCCCGAATTGTTGAACATCAGCGTCGGGTCGTTTTTGGCGACGAGTGGGGCTGAGGGAACAATCAGGTGGCCTTTGCTCTGAAAAAAGTCTAAAAACTGCTGGCGAATCTCACGGGATGTCATGCTGTGCAATGCTTATGATTCCGCAAATTTACAGGAAAATGATGGATAGGAAGGCGTATCATCCGCGTTCCTATCAATTTCGCTATGCAAAACATCGGTAAGTTATATTACACCATTCGCGAGGTCGCCGACATGTTTGAGGTGAACACGTCGAAACTCCGGTTCTATGAAAAGGAGTTTCCGAGCCTGAAACCGAAGAAAAGTAAAGCTGGGGACCGCATCTATACCCAGGCCGACATTGACCATATTCGTGAGATCTTCGATCTGGTGGAGACTAAAGGCTTCAAACTGCCTGCGGCACGTGATTACCTGCAAAATAAGGGCAGCCGGAAAGATGTAAACCACCAGTACATCGAGAAGCTGGAAAGCCTGAAAGCGTTTCTGATCAAGATGCGGGACAGTTTGTAGGGTAGTGCTGGCACCTTTTACAACCCTTTCACTAACGCCAGTACCAATTTAGCTGAATTGCGGGCGGCTGTAGGGTAGAAGGCGCGAATGGCTACGGCGGCTTCGGCATCGGCACGGTCGCTGAGGGATCGGATCACGAGTAGGGGAGTACCCATCTGGTAGCAAACCTGGGCTACAGCGGCTCCCTCCATTTCGGTCGCATCGGCTTTGAAGTCAGCGCGAAGCTGGGCCACTTTAGAAGCCGAAGATACAAATTGATCGCCCGTAACAATAGTGCCGACCATTACCCGCACTGGTCGGGTTGAGAGTTGCCCGTTGGCCAGCGGAATACCTTCAAACTGCACGCCGGTTATTACCTGTGTAGCTCGCTTCAACAGTATGGAGTCGGCTCGAAAATACAGCGGATTTAGTGTTTTGGTGAGCGGATTCAGGGTGCGGGTGGTGGGTTCGGCCATCATGCTCAGCGAGTTGAAATCGTGGTGGGCAATCTGGCTCCCAATCACAATATCGCCCGGTTGCAGGTCGGGGTTGGTGCCCCCTGCAATGCCGGTGAAAATGACCCGCTGGGGCTGAAAATGATGCAGCAGCAAAGTCGTTGTCATGGCCGCATTCACTTTGCCAATGCCCGTTTCTGCCACAACAACATCCTGATTGCCAATGCGGCCCGTGGTGAACTCAATGCCATTAAGGCTAAGCGATTTGGGATTGCTCAGGGTTTGTTTTACTAAGGCAACCTCCGCGCCAAAGGCACCTAGAAGGGCGGTAATACGGTGCGGTGGCGGTGATTGAGCGTAGATAGTCAACGTTGTCAATAGGAAGAAAATAGTGAGTGCGCGGGTGGTCATGATTGAATGAGATTTCACTGACAATTTGTTGTTTTAGCTTTCTTCGCCAGTTCATCGCCTGCTGTGCTTCCCCGTGACCACGCTTCGCAGGCTTTGGCACGGTTACCGGTGGTGAAGTAGGTTTGACCCAGATAAAAATACAGTTGATCGACGGAAGCATCGAGTTTTTCGGCGCGTAGAAACTCTGGCAGTGCTTCGGCTGATTGCTTCTTATTCAGAAAATAGAGCCCAAGATTTCGGTGTGCCCACGCGTTAGTATCGTCGCGCCGGAGCGACTCCCGGAGTAGGGGCAGGGCTTCGTCGGGGCGGTTGAGCATGAGCAATAAATACGCCTTATTGTTAAGGTAGTAAGGCTGGCCAGTTTGCTCTGATAACGCTCGGTCTACAAACCGCAAAGCCTCCTTAAAGCGCGATTCACGGGCTAACAGCAAGCTTTTGTTGTTAAGGGCTTCGGGTTGGTCCGGGTTGATTTTCAGGGCTGCGCTGATGTCGGCGTCGGCAGCTTCGTACTGTTTCTGATTGAAAAATAAGGCCCCTCTGTTTGTTAGGGCTTCGGCATTTTTTGGGTTTAGCTGGATGGCCTTGTCGTAGGCTACCTGTGCCATCGAGGGGTTGTTCAACCGCACATACGCATCGCCCAGGCGGGTCTGGTAAAAGGTAGAGTCGCGGTAGGTTTTTTCAATACGCTGCAAGTCGGTCAAACTACTGGCTGGATCTCCCGTGTCGAGCAGCACTTCAGCACGATTGAAATAAGCGGCTTCAAAATCAGGATCCGTCTGAATGGCTTTTGTATAATCGGCGAGGGCTCCCTCACGGTCGCCGTTACGGAAACGAGCGAGACCCCGGTTGCTGTAGGCATCCGCAAAATCGCCCTTCTTTCCAATGGCTTCGGTATAGTACCGGATTGCCTCGCGATATTCCCGCTTTTGAAGCTGTACATTGCCTCTCAAAAAGAATTGAGCCGCTTCGTCAGTTTTATCGTTCGAACAGGAGAGGACTAATGCATAGCAGAAAATGAGTGATAGATAACGAAATCGTAAGCTCGTGAACGGAGGATGCATAATGAATTGATGAGGCCGTATCGACCAGTAGATAACCGGCACTATGGAATGGCTAATCGAAAATTTAGCCTTATTTTTCTGGTTATAACCGTAAAAATAAGGTCATTTTTGGGATTAAGAGGTATTTGGGCCATTTACGAATTCAAATACCTTTGTGGCTTCTTCAGGAATTTATGCGCTACCTCAACGACATTCCGCATCCGCATTTCCGCATTGGATTGTATGCCTGGAACAACAAGTACATTCTGAAAATTGAAGCGGGCCTGCTCGAGCAAACCTACAAAATTAGCGAAATGGATGTGCTTGACCCTGCCGAATTGCCAAATTTGGTTGATGCGCCGTTTTTAGAGCAGGTTGCCCGGCGTTTTGCCGAGATGGATGCCGACTGGCGGGCCACTGCGGAACGGCATGAGTTCGATTAGTTTTTGTAAACAATTACTTGCCTTGTCAGTCATATACATGCCCCTGAAATGGGTGTCATTCTCAAGTAGCTACACTACCAAAAACATGAACGAACATCTATTTCCAAAAGTGAGCGAAGAATCCGACTTTTGCTCTTTCACTCAGTAGACTAGATGCGCGAGAACACTGTTAAGACCCGGCTAAAAAATGGCCAGCCCGTTTTGGGCATAATTTCTAATACCACCGATGCTACAGTGGCCGAGTTATGCGGCTTTTCGGGGCTAGATTTTTACATGATCGACGGCGAGCATAGCTCCGTTTCGACCGCCCAGATTCCTGATATTGTGCGAGCCTGCGAAGGGAGCGGCATTACGCCCCTTGCCAGGGTTCGTGCCAACGATCCCAAGCTGATACTCCAGTTTTTAGATGCGGGTGTGATGGGAATAATGATGCCCGGGCTTAAAACAGCTGCCGATGTCGAATCTCTGGTAAGAGCAGTGAAATATCCACCCATGGGCGAGCGCGGTCTTGGCCCCGTTCGATCAGCTGATTATTTGCTGGGTACTATGAGTCAGGGGGAGTATGTATCCTTCGCCAACGACCAAACGCTGGTACTTCCCATGATTGAAGATAAAGAAGCCGTTGACAATCTGGATGATATGCTAAAAATTGACGGAGTCGATGGGTTCGTGATCAGCCCCCGCGATTTGGCCATGAGCATGGGTTACTACGATGGCCCTGGCCACGATGAAGTCAGAAAGACAATTGGTGGCGTAGTTGAAAAGATAAAAGCCGCCGGGCTGGTTGTGGGTACCACAGCGGCAAGTGGCGATCAGGCTAAAACACTCATTGACCGGGGCGTTTTGTTCTGCCTAAACTCGTTTGCTGGCTTGTTAAAGTCAGCCGCCGGAGATTTTATGAAAGGGCGTAGTTAGTTGCAGTAGGCAGTAGCAGTGAGCAGTAGCAGCAAGCAGTTGGCTGATGCAAAACAAAACCACTCTCGCATCAGCCAACTGCTTGCTGCTACTGCCTACTATCAACTGCTCACTACTTCTTCGTCAGCTTGTAGGTGTAGCTACCTGCTTTCCGCAGATCTAATTCCACTGTGTAGTTACCTGCTGATGGTACTTTTATGTTGGCACCCCCTGCTTCCAGCGTTCCATTGGCGTCGTTGTCGCCAAAGTTTAGATCCCAGGCATCATTGGCGCGGAATTTTAATTCGTCCTGTTTCAACGCAACATCAATTTTCCATGTGCCCGAGGTTGCGTCGTACGCCATGGGTGTGCTGGCATCCCAATTGGTAGGCGTAGCTGCTCCGATAATTCCCCATTTCGTTGGTACCGCACTCCAGGTTAAGCCTGTAGTATTTACCCGAAAGAGATAATATCCTGGGGTAGCTATTTTCAGGTTATCGCCCGTTGTTGATAATTTATCCGCAGTGGCCCCAACGCCGTAGGCCGTACCAGACCAGGCTGGCACCGAGGTGATTTTGAACTCCGAAGCCGCCCCGATATAAATGTATCCTTCGTAATTTCCGTCGCTTGTTGGTGAAATCAGGCTAGGCGCATTTTCTGGTGCCCAGTTCTGGTAAGCGCCGGGTACGTACAAATACGATATCGTTGTGATAGGGGTAGCGTTCAACACCGTTGCGGCCGAGTACTGAAACTGGCCGGGCTGATCGTTGGGGCGGTTGATACCCGCCCGAACCCGCATCTCTACCTGTCCTGGAATGCCGCCTACGAGGCCCAATTTCAATAAGGCCGCATTCAAATCAGTACCGGAGATGCTGACCGAAGTGCTTGTCCCCGCACTGATTTCCACGGGGGCTTTGAACTGATTGCCTACTTTGTCGAACTGAATGGCATAATTCACCGCCACTGGAACGCCGTAATCTACAGGGGTCCAGGTCACGCCGAGTGCGTTTGTCCCTGAACCCGTAGTAGTCAGTACCACCGATGTTGAGCTAGGGGTAGCCGTAATAGTGCCCTGTGGTTGAAGGACTAATTGTTGCTCGTCTTTTTCGCAACCCCATACCAGCAGCAGGGAGCAAAGCGCGAAAAAACTATAGAGTGTTATACGTTGCATGTTGATTAGTGTTTCAAGTTTCAATGACAATGAGACCAGTTTAATAACCCGTATTCTGTTTCAAGTTTGGGTTTGCCACCAGATCCGTTGCCGGAATAGGATACACGTTGCGGTAAGCTTCGACCGCCCGGCCAGCTGCCACACCACCCTTAAACGGCCACAGATAAGTACCTTCGGTGAAGCGACCATACCGAATTAAATCGGTCCGGCGGGTAGTTTCCCAATACAGTTCACGAGCCCGCTCCGACAAAATGAAGTCAGTTGTCAGCTGGGCGGAAGTGATGTTACCCGTTGTGCCACCATAAGCTCGCTGACGGACAAGGTTTACATAATTCAGGGCGTTGGTAGCACTGCCACCCGTTCCTCCCCGAACAACGGCTTCCGCATACATCAGGTACACATCGGCTAGTCGGAACAGGGGGAAATCTGTATCCACAAACTCGCCAGCCGGGTCGCTGCCGGGCCGACCAGCCTGCGTTACGTTCTTGAATTTCGTGATCGCATACCCATCCGTAAACCGGGTGATGTCGTTAATGGCCAGACTTTGTCCATCTGTGTAAAACATCGCCCGCTTGTCGGTGGCACCTGTTGGGTCGGCAAACTGGCTGACGAAGGCGCTAGTCGTGCGCAAACCCGCCCAACCACTACTCACCCCAAACTGGTTGGCAGGCATTGAACCGCCAATAGGGGCGTGAACCAGAAATGTGGTACCCCCATAGGTTTTGGTATACAAACCATCGAAATTGATCGATAGAATCGTTTCCTTAGACGTATTGTTATCGGCCAGAAACAAATTGGCGTAGGTTGGCTCCAGCGTGTAGGCATTAGCGGTAATCACCTTGCTGGTGTAGGTAACGACGTCGTTCCAGCGTGCTGTGCCTGTGTAAACTTGCGCGTTCAGATATAGCTTTGACAACAAAGCCCAGGCGGCAACCCGGTCTGCGCGGCCGTACTCAGCCTGTTTAGGAGCGGCCAGTTCGGTTTCAATAGCTTTTAGTTCCGACTCAACGTACGTGAACAACTCTTGGCGTGTTCCCTGACGGGGTAAAAATGCTCCTGGTGCATCGGCTTCGGTCACAAAAGGCACATTTCCAAACAGATCAATGGCATGATAGTAAGCTAACGCCCGCAAGAACCGGGCTTCGGCCCGAAATATGCGGGCGTTTGTTGCATCCTGCCCCGAAATATTCCGGCTTGCCAACCGTTCATCGGTAGTTTCCCGAATGAATTCGTTTGAGGCTGCAATCAGGTAAAACAGGCGGTTATACATAGCCGCAATAAAGCCGTCGGACGAGGACCAGCGCATGGCGTGGAAATCCTGAATGGTCTGGTCATTCCAGCCAATTACAGCTTCATCGGTTGGTAATTCCTGCAGTGTCCACAATAAACGGACGTAACTGGAGGTACCTTCGTCGACCCCTAAAATATCAGGTTTACCCGCCGGGCCCTGCTGGCCTGTTACAGCAAGCGTAGAATACAGGCGGCTCAAAACGGCCTTATAATTAGCCGGGTCGGCATAAACGGAGGCCGATGTTACATCGTATACCGGCACTCGATCCAGGTCGTTCACGCATGACGACACCATCAGTGTGGCCGTGAGCGCGCTCAGGGTGGCTATTTTTTTGAAAGGATTCATGTTATTAAAAGTCCAGATTCAGACCCGCCGAAATAATGCGTGGGCGGGGATAGAAATTGTTGTCGAGGCCATTGCCGATTTCAGGATCGAGACCAGTGTATTTCGTGATAACGAACAGGTTTTGTGCCGTTAACGAAGCCCGGAGCGTGGTTTTGCGCTGACCAAATCCAAACACGTTACCAAAGTTGTAGCCGACGTTGAGGTTATCGAGCCGAACGAACGATGCATTTTCCACGTAGTAATCCGAGAAGTACTGTGGCCGGGTGAAGTTGGTTGTCAGTACATTTTCCAGGCCGTTGGAAAGGAAGCCCAGTGAGTTCACAAAACTGGTGTAGGAGCTAGCATTGGCCCGGGTGTTGTTATACACGTAGTTGCCCACGTTACCCCGCAACACTAAGCCTGCGTTGAGTTTACCGTAGGTGAACTGGGTAGTAAAGCCGAGCAGCATTTTTGGGTTAGACGACTGATACCGCACGCGGTCGTCTACCGTGATCTGGCCATCGCCGTTCCGATCTTCATACACGCCTTCGACAGGTACACCATTCTCGCCATATACCTGGCGCAACACATAAAACGTATTGATAGGATAGCCAACTGTCTGGATCTGAGCGAAGTTACCTGTGCCACCCGTAATGGCCCCTACCTGGATACCGGGATCATTAGGAACGGGTACCCGAGTCAAGTTCGTGATCTCATTCTCATTGTAGGTCACGTTGAAATTAACGTCCAGATTCATGCCTTCGCGTCGGATCGGGTTGGTGTTAATAGCTACTTCGATACCCCGGTTGCGAAGGTTACCCACGTTGGTCAACACCTGATTGGTCAGGTTAGTACCGGCCGCAACGGGAATCGTGGCCAGCAAATCGCGAGTGTTTTTCTGGTACACGTCGATGCTACCACCCAGGCGTCCATCGAAAAAGGCAAAGTCAACGGCTGCGTTGATAGCTTGTGTCTCTTCCCATTTCAGATTCGCGTCATACCCTTCAGCGCGCAAGGTGCGGATGTACTGATTACCCAAAAAGTACTGCGCCGTTGGGTCGCTGATGGTGTATCGGGGCAGATATGCGTAGTCGGAGGCCAGATTGGTCAAATCCTGCTGGCCCGTTACCCCGTACCCTAACCGAAGCTTGAGGGCGGTTAGCGCTTTAATATTCTTCAAAAACGGTTCGTCTTTGATGCTCCACGATAAACCCAGCGCGGGGAACGTACCCCAGCGACTATCGGGCCCAAAACGCGAGGTAGCATCCCGGCGGACAGTGGCGGTCAGCACATACCGATCTTTCAAAGTATAGTTAACCCGGCCAAAAAATGCCAGCAAGGTGTATTGTGTACGGAAGGGAACCCCGGCAGCAGCAATCGTATCGGTGCCGTTTGCCCGGAAGTTGGTATAACTTGGATTGTCACGAATGAAATCCTGATACGAATACCCGGCTGTTACGTCGATGCGATTGCTGGTGTTCAAATCCTTCACATAGTTCAGGTAAAACTCCAGCGTTTTGTTGTTCCGCGTGCTCGAAGACTCCTGCGACTGTCCACCATTGCCACCCTGAACAAACTGCGTAGCAGCGTAGGCTGGCGTGAAATTAAGACCTTCGGATTTCGATATGTCGTAGCCAAGATTCAAATTGGCCCGCAAACCCGTCAGGAACGGTAAGCGGTAATCAAACTGAATATTGCCAATACTCCGCTGTACGGTAGTACGATCCTGTTTGTTATAGAGCATACCCAGTGGGTTACGGGTGGCCTGCGGGTTTGGAATACCAGTGGGCGTTAACCACTCATAAAAGCCACCGTAAGACTCGTTGCCGCTATAAACAGGTTTGGTCGGGTCGAAGAAAACGGCAGCCCCAATGGCACCCTGATCGGCGAACCTGTTTTTAATAAGCGAACCTTTCAGGTTGATGTCGACCCGAAGATTGTCGTTCAGGAATCGGGGCGACAAGCCAATCGAACCTGAAACACGCTGGAAGTTTGACGTTTTCAGTGTTCCGTTCTGGCTCAGATAACCACCCGATACCCGGTACGGAACGTTTTTAAATGCCCCGGTTACCGACAGGTTGTTATCGGTACTTAACGATTGACGAAAAATTTGGTCCTGCCAATTGGTGGTGGTTCCAGGGGTTGTGCCAGTAGTCAGCAACGCCTTCTGCTCGTCATTGCCAATCTGGTTAACCAGGTTGGTGAACTCCGTTGCGTTTAGCGTTGACAGTTGTTTCGAGTTGATCGACAACGAACCCTGCGTGCTGAAACTCACGCGTGTTTGGTCGCCTATCCGTCCTTTTTTGGTCGTAATCAGAACAACGCCATTGGCTGCCCGTGCGCCGTAGATAGCCGCTGCCGAGGCATCTTTCAGGATCGTAAACGTCTCGATGTCGTTCGGGTTGATCAAACTCAGTGGGTTCGATGCTCCAATAATGCCCTGATTGTCAACGGGAACTCCGTCAATTACGAACAACGGATCATTGCTGGCATTGAGCGATGAGCCACCCCGAATCCGAATTGTGCTACCACCGCCCGGCTGGCCGCTGGGTGGCGTAATTTGCACCCCGGCGAGTTTACCCGCCACCAGCTGCTCTGGGTTCACGATGTTACCCTTCTGAAACTCTTCCGCTGAAATCGACGCGATAGCACCGGTCAAATCTTTACGGCGTTGCGTACCGTATCCGACAACCACTACTTCCTGAAGTGATTTGGAGTCGTCGGCGAGTGTTACATCTACTGTCGATTGGTTGCCGACGGCTACTTCCTGGGGTGTTTTACCAATAAAGCTAAATATTAGTGAAGTGCCGGGTTCAACACCAGTTACTTGATATTTTCCGTCAATATCAGTGTTTGTCCCGCGTGTAGTGCCTTTAACTTGCACCGTTACCCCTGGCAGAGGTGTTCCATCGGTTTCTTTGACCGTACCCGTAACGGTTGTCCCCTGTGCTACAACGGCATGATTCCCAGCAAAAAGCAGAAGAGCTAAAGCAAAGAAAAATAAAGATTTGACCGATGGAGTTGATGTACTAAAAAACTGGGGGGGGACTTTGTTTTGTAATGTTGCGTAAAACGCTTTCATAAAAATAGGTTGATGAAAAAACTTTTGACTATCAGGTAGTTACCTTGTTATTAGAAGGGCAACAAACTTTCTACTTAAATTTATACAGACGAAAACGTTTGTTGGTTCGCTTTGTTTTACGAATCACGGAAAGGTTTTAACGTTTCTTTAATAATTGATAGATATAGATAAGTAGTTTATTGGTTACTGGTAGCGTAAGACTTCAGTGATTTATATATAGCTATAATGCTGCTGTTTTACCGATCAATTCGGTACTTAATCAACGTTAAATCCTGACCCATACCACCCCGATCGTCATATTGGCTAATGATGCAGGCCCCCAGCGACTCGGGGATTTTGCGGCTTGCTATGTTCCGCGAGTCAACCGGGTAAATCAGGTATTCATAGTCGAGATGGCGGTCGGCCCATTGTTTGAGCGCACGCACGGCTTCGCGTCCATAGCCATGCATGTGTGCCGACTGTTTCACCCAGATACCAAACTCAGGGCGGGTTTGTGTCAGTTTGTGTAAACCCACACAGCCCAGAAAATCGCCTGTTTCTCGTTGGGTAATGACCATGATCAGGCTGCTTCCCTCTTCGTTTTCTTCCTGTGCTGCCGCCACAAATGCTTCTGTTTCGATTCTTTTTTCGGCAGGCCGGGGATACATATACGTGGCTACCTCCGACGTAAACTCGGTAAAAATGGCATCGGTATAGGCCGCCGAAATAGGTTTGAGTACTAGCCGTTTCGTTTCGATGGTGAGTGTTGTGAGGTCGGGCAGCATGGTTGCGGGGGTTTCCCGCGAAGATAGGTAAAGAGCTATAGAGTGAAAGAGCAAAAGGGCGAAAATTGCTGATAAAGCCACTATTTCGCTCATTCACTCTTTCGCACTTTCATCTATTGGTTGAGTGGCTCACCAGCAATGGGGTCGGCCTTGCCGTCGGGGTCACCTTTTACGTAGCCGCGCGTGGGCAGGTTGCGGCCTCGGATCAGTAACAACCCGGCTACGTGCGGAGCAGCCATCGACGTTCCCGACAAGGTAGCGTATTTACCATCTTTGTAGGTCGATGTAATCCGAACACCGAAGGCACAGAAATCGACTTCGGGGCCGTAGTTTGAAAACGACGCGAATTGCTCCGTCCGGTCCATCGCTGATACCGTGAATACATTGGCGTGTTCAATGCGCGCCGGGCTGACGGTGGATACCAACACTTTTTCGTTACCCGCAGCAATGGCAAACAGAATGCCCCGGTCGGCAGTTTGCCGGATGGCTTTTTCGAGGGCAGCCGATATGCCTTCACCACCCAGGCTTAGATTGACCACATCGCCGGATTGCCCGTTGCGATACACATGGTTGATGGCCTGTAAAATAGTCGATACTTTGCCCTCCCCCTCCTGGTCGAGCACCCGCAACGAAACCAGGGTGGCACCAGAAGCCACGCCCGTAACCCCAATTCCATTGTTCAGAGCGCCAATGATTCCGGCGACGTGTGTACCGTGACCACTTTCGTCGTCAGGCGTTTTTCCCGTCAGAAACGATACCGAACGGTCACTGTCGACGTTCAGGTCGGGGTGGTCGAGGTCAATGCCCGTGTCAATTACCCATACCGTTTTACCAACCTGAAGGTCGCCCCGGCCGAAGCCTGTTTGTCCAATATTCCACGACAGGGTTGATGGAGTAGCAACATCGACGCAATTACAGATCGCCATAATCCGATCCTGCTCTACAGATACTACCGATGGGTCTTGTTGCAATCGAGCAAGATCAGTTGGCGTGAGTTGAGCTGAAAAAGTGGTTTCTGTTCCCGTTCCTAATACGGTTACAGATTGGCTCTCGATCTTGTTTTGACGGAGTAATTTTTGAGTGGTAGCCAGTGCAACTCCCTCATCGATGGTAGCAACCCGCGCATTGGGTGCGTTGGAAAGCGTGGCTGTTGCCGTGGGCTGATAGGTTACAATATAACTTCCCTCAATAATTTGCCCGTTTAGAGACGATGTCCGAACGAGACAATCGGCAGCCGGGCCAATGGCGGTGTCCTGATCAGACTGACAGGCGGCAATACTGACTAAAAGAATGGCCGCGTTGACGAACGTGGCCGGCGCAAACCGGTGCATGAATACAAACAAATTATGTTGATTAAAACCTTACGTGGTCTGTACACAATGCACCATAAAAAGAACCCGGAAGCGGTTGATAAACGCGACGTCTATCTAACGTTTCCGGGCTGAAATTTCGTACTATAAAAGTTACCCTTCTTTGGGTGTTTGTTCACGGCGCTTGTTCTTACGGGCCTCAAACTTCTCACGTTGTTCGGGCGTCATTTTGGCCAGCCGTTCTTCGTGTTTATGCTTCAGGTCCGCTTTATACGCTTTTCGCTCAGCCGGAGTCATGGCGGCAATTTTCGCTTTGTGTTCAGCCATAAATTTCTCGCGTTGCTCGGGTGTCATGTGAGCTCGGTGGGCACCATGCTTCTGCCTCATGCTGGTTTTAAACGCTTCACGTTCGGCAGGAGTCATAGCGGCTATTTTTGCTTTGCGTTCAGCCCGTTGCTCAGGTGTCATTGCTCCTGGGTTCTGACGGGTTTCAGTTTTCGATGGGGCCGTTGATGTCTGGGCAAAAGCCCCAACAGACAGGAACAGGGCGGCAATCAGCAGTTTCATTTTCATAGGTATCTGGTTCAGCAATTCAGCATTTTCGTGAATCTAGTGATTGGAGCGAAAAAACCAGGTTAAGGTTTAATTGACAAGGCGAAAATGGGCATTATCCACTCATCAATGCCCGTATCCAATCTGATTATAAGGTAACCGATAGTCACATAAGGCACGCTTCAAATCCGTGCCTCGACTACTTTTGACACGTCAAATCAGGGTAGATGCCCATTGTTAATGCACCCGCATTCCTTCTTTTTATTGGCTCGGTATCGTCAGCGAGTTAAGCCACCCGGCAAGTGATTCTATTGTAGTTCCTGCGCTTACCCAATTCATTTTTCTTAATCTCAATCAGTCAAATTAATGGACTTTTTATCCCTGCTTTTAGGCTGGGGCTGGTTGCCCACGCTCTTGCTTGCTCTCGTACTCTATAAATGGGTACTCCGGTTTCTGTTCGGTATGGTTATCGTACCGCAGGACCGCATTGGTCTTGTGACCAAGAAATACGTGCTTTTTGGTACTGACCGGAGCCTTCCCGATGGTCGTATTATTGCTACCAAAGGCGAAGCCGGTTATCAGGCTCAAACGCTGGCTCCGGGCCTGTACTGGTTTTTGTGGCCTTGGCAAGTTGGGGTCAACATGGAGCCGTTTACCGTTATTCCCGAAGGTAAAGTTGGCTTGATTCTGGCCAACGACGGGGCCGAACTACCCCAGGGCAATATTCTGGCCCGACGCGTGGAATGTGACAACTTTCAGGATACCGAACGCTTCCTGTCGTCGGGTGGGCAAAAAGGTCGGCAGACAGGTCTGCTGACACCCGGCACCTACCGTATCAATATGTATGCGTTTACAATCACTATTGCCCCCATGACCGACGTACGCGAAAACATGGTAGGTATTGTAACTACCCTCGATGGTGCTCCGCTACAAGCTGGACAGATTGCCGGGCGGCAGGTAGATGGCCATAACAACTTCCAGAACATCGATTCATTTTTGCAAAACGGCGGTAATCGGGGTCTACAGCCGCAGGTGGTGTTAGCGGGTTCATACTACATTAACCCCTGGGCAGTGCAAATTGAGCAGATTCCGATGACGGAAGTACCGATTGGATTTGTTGGTGTGGTGATATCGTACATCGGCGAAGACGGAACCGACCTCACCGGCGATACTTTCAAACACGGTAACATTGTCCATAAAGGATTTCGGGGGGTGTGGATGGAGCCGCTGGGGCCAGGGAAATACCCGATCAATACGTTTACGATGAAAGTAGAAGGGGTGCCAACAACTAACCTCGTGCTGAATTGGGCCAATGCCCGCTCCGAATCGCACGAACTGGACCGAAACCTATCAACAATTACGGTACGCTCGAAAGACGGTTTCCCGTTTAACCTCGACGTGGCGCAGATTATCCATATTCCGGCCAACGAAGCCCCAAAGGTAATCGCACGCTTTGGCTCTATGACGAACCTAGTGTCGCAAGTGTTGGAGCCAACAATTGGTAATTACTTTCGTAACTCAGCTCAGGACTCCGACGTAATTGCTTTTTTAAGTACCCGAAAAGAACGGCAGGAGGCTGCCCGCGAGCACATCAGAACCGTTTTGGATATCTACAATGTAAACGCAGTCGATACGCTGATTGGTGATATTGTACCACCCGACAGTCTGATGAAAACGCTTACCGATCGTAAGATTGCGCAGGAAGAGGAAAAAACGTACGAAACCCAACGGATGGCGCAGGAGAAGCGTCAGGGTATGGAGCGCGAAACAGCCCTCGCCGACATTCAACGGGAGGTGGTAAAAGCGCAGCAGAGTGTTGAAATTTCTCAGCGCACTGCTGATGCCGCCGTGAAGAAATCGGAAGGGGAAGCAAGAAGCCTCAAATTACAGGTGGGCGCTGAATCGGAAGCAACCAAAGTCCGGGCAGAAGCCAACGCAGAAGCCCGCCGTCGGCAGGCCGCTGCTGACGCCGAAGCAACTAAACTCACTGCGGATGCAGAAGCCGAACGAATTGCCAAAACAGGCGCTGCTGAAGCCGAAAAAATTCTGGCCATTGGCCGATCGACTGCTGAGGCTTACGAGTTGCAGGTAAAAGCGATGGGTGAAGAAAACTTTACGCGTTACAAAATCACCGAGGAAATCGGACGAGGTAACATTCGTATCATTCCCGATATTATGATTAACGGAAGCGGTAATGGAACTGCTGATAGTTCGCTGAGTGGGCTAATGGGTCTGAAACTACTCGAACTGAGCGACGAACGCAAAGCTACCCTGCTTGATCCCCAACAATCGACTGCCCGCCGGGTGCCGGTGGTGCCTAAAAGCACTGAAGAGAAGCAATAGTAGCCTAAAATTATCAGAAGCCAGAACTCTCACGAGAGTTCTGGCTTCTTTGTTTTACTTTCGTTTATTTTTTATTTTTTATTAATTATTGTTAAAACTGGCAAGTAAAAGCAAGTGTCAGCCTACTTTTGCCTTTGTTTTAGCTGGAAATCAAAGCTATTGAAAAGCCATCGTATAATGTTAGCCAATCAGCGGAGAGATAAAATTCTTGAGTTATTAAAGGAGGATGGCTCGGCTAAAGTCATTAACCTGGCCAGGCTATTCAAGGTCACGGAGGTAACAATTCGGCAGGACCTCGACAAGCTCGAAAAAGATGGGTTGGTCATTAAAGAACATGGTGGTGCCTATCTGAAAAACGTGGAAGACCAGGTTCGAACGGTCTCGCTGAGTAACCAGACGCACATCGATAAAAAAGAGTGCATTGCCCAGAAATGCCTGGAATTCATTGAAAGTGGCGACACTATTATTCTGGATTCGGGATCAACAACTACGGAGATTGCCAAGAAATTACGCGGCTATAAAAACCTGACAGTCATTACCAATGCGCTCAATATCGCCCTGATTCTGGGTGCTGAGCCGGGTATTGAAGTTATTATGACCGGGGGGGAATTCAAGCCGCCAACCTTGTCGCTGACGGGCCAGAAAGCCGCTGATTTTTTCAAGGGCCTCAACGTACAAAAGCTGTTTCTGGCTACAGCTGGCATTTCGCTCAAATCGGGACTTACGTATCCGAGCATCAGCGACATCGTGGTGAAGAAAGCCATGATCGATGCGGCTGATACCACGTATCTGGTTGCCGATTCAACCAAGATTGGCCGGTCTGCTTTTGCCAGTTTGGGGGCTCTGTCGCTCATCGACTATATCGTGACGGATGCAGGCATCGAAGAAAAACACAAACAGGTATTTCACGATAACGAAATCGAACTGATTATAGCCAGTTGAAGGGGCAGATAGGGTCATTAATTATCATTAAGAGAAAGTGATCAATGACTAAGTTGTGAGACAAGTTTAAAAATTGCTGACGCCTGTGGGCTTCGACTCCGCTCAGCCTGACCCGGTAGTTGACTTAAAAACAGGTAACTGCACCAAGGTAGACTGTCAGGCTGAGCGGAGTCGAAGCCCACAGGCGCCAGCAACTCGACTTAACTCACGCTCAACTTATAAACTTGTCTTACACCAATGACGAGCAACGTATGACCACCTAATGACAGCGCAGCGTAATGACACCTAATGACAGCGAAGCATAATGACCACTTAATGACAACGTAGTGTAATGACAACAAAACAAATAACCCTCGGTGTCATTATTGGCAACCGCGATTTTTTCCCCGACAAACTCGTTGGCGAATGCCGCACTGACCTGCTGGATGCGTTTCAGAAAGCGGGTATCAAGCCCATCATGCTCGACGAATCGGCCACCAAACTGGGGGGCGTTGAGACGTTTCAGGAAGCCCAGCGATGCGCTGAACTGTTCCGCCGTCATGCCGACGAGATTATGGGCGTGCTGGTGGTGTTGCCCAACTTCGGTGATGAAAAAGGCGTGGCCGAAACGCTCAAACTGGCGCGTCTGGATGTACCCGTTTTGATTCAGGCATACCCCGATGACCTGAACCGGATGGATGTTGCCCGTCGGCGGGATGCGTGGTGCGGAAAGATTTCGGTTTGTAATAACCTCTATCAGTACGGGATCAAGTACTCGCTGACAACTAAGCATGTGGTGCATCCATCGGACCCGAGCTTCATAACAGACTTAAGCAAGTTTGCGGCTGTTTGCCGGGTTGTGAAAGGCTTGCGTAACGTCAGGATTGGGGCTGTTGGCGCGCGGCCGGGTGCGTTCAATACGGTACGCTACAGCGAGAAAATTCTTCAGCGCAATGGTATATCAGTCGTCACCATCGACCTGTCGCATATTCTGGGCAACGCCAACAAACTGACTGCCGCCGATCAATCGGTGAAACAACGGCTGGAAGCTGTGCGTGCCTATGCCCCAACCGGCCGCACACCCGATGATAAACTGGTGCAGATTGCCAAGCTCGACGTGGTGCTGGGCGACTTCATGCTGGAACATTCCCTGGATGCTACGGCTATTCAGTGCTGGACCTCGTTGCAGCAGAATTACGGCTGTAACGTTTGCACCAGCATGAGCATTATGAGCGAGAATATGCTCCCCAGCGCGTGTGAGGTCGATGTGACTGGGACCCTGAGCATGTATGCCATGCAACTGGCCTCTGGCTCGCCGAGTGCGTTGGTGGATTGGAATAACAACTACGCCGACGACGATAACAAGTGTGTACTGTTTCATTGCGGCAACTGGGCCAAGTCGTTTTTGCCCGACATCGAGATCAGTACCGCACCAATTTTGGGAACTACCGTGGGCGAAGAAAATACCTATGGTGCCTTGTCAGGACGCACCCCTGCGTCACCCCTGACTTTTGGCCGTATCAGCACCGACGACCCGAAAGGCATTATGAAAGCCTACGTTGGCGAAGGGCGCCTGACTGATGACGCGCTGAATACGTTTGGCAACCGGGCCGTGGCTCAGATCGATAATTTGCAGGGACTGATGCAGTACGTGTGCCGGAATGGATTCGAGCATCACGTGGTGATGAATGCCTCTAAAACGGCCGATATTCTCAAAGAATCGATGGAAAACTACATGGGCTGGGAGGTCTATACGCATTAGTCGTAAAATTTAACCACTGAGAAAATGAAAAATGGGTCTCTTGTCTGCCTGATTTGCCTGGCCTTGTCCACTTTCTCGTGGGCACAGCAACGTCCTACTCCAGTAGTGTCACCTGAAATAGGTGCCGATAACTCAGTGACGTTTCGCCTTAAAGCGCCCAATGCTAAAAGTGTTCGACTTATTGGAACCTGGCTGAAGGATTTACGAAATACAATCGAACTGACCCGCGGAGATTCGAGTGTATTTGAAACCAAAGTGGGGCCGCTTCCCGCCGATATGTATGAGTATCGGTTCATTGTCGATGGCCTCCCCATGCTTGACCCTGCCAATAATGTAGTTACCCGCGACGGCTCCATTTTTGAAAATCGGCTGATATTACCCGGCCCCCTGACGCAGTTGTATGATGTGCAGGCGGTTCCTCATGGCAATGTAGCCGCCGTTTGGTATCCGTCACCAACCATTGGCATGGACCGGCGCATGGAGATTTATACCCCACCCGGTTACGAGAAAAGCGGCAAAAAATACCCTGTGCTGTATCTGTTTCATGGCGGAGGGGGCGATGAAGAAGGGTGGCTGAGCCGGGGACGGACCAACTACATTCTGGATAATCTGGTTGCGGCCGGTAAGGTGCAACCCATGATTGTGGTGATGACCAATGGCGTTCCCAACGTAGCGGCATCGCCCGGTGAACGGCCTGTTTTTGCGAAGCCGAAGGCTGGTGAGCCAGCCGGCATACAGGCCATGACAACGGGCAAGTTCGAGGCAAGCGTGATAAAGGATGTTATTCCTTTTGTTGAAGCCAACTACCGGGTGATTGCCGACCCGGCGCACCGGGCCATCTCGGGGCTTTCGATGGGAGGTTATCATACCCAACAAATTACCAATGCCAATCCGGGTGTGTTCGACTATATCGGCGTCATGAGCATGGGTGTTTTCGATGGTCCGATGGCGCGGAATTATAATAAAGAGGAACACATCAAACAGTTACAGGCCCTGAAACAGGCAAAACCTAAGCTGTATTGGATCGCCTGCGGAAAAGATGATTTTCTGTACGAGGGCGTGACCCGTCTACGGGCTTTGTATGACCAAGTGGGTTTGCCCTACACGTACCGCGAAAGTGAGGGAGGCCACACGTGGGTAAACTGGAGATTGTATTTGACGGAATTAACCCCAATGCTTTTTCGATAGGCATTGAACAATGTTCAATAGCGATTGCTACCTGTGGGTTTAAGCCAGACCAATGACCAATGACTAAAGTTCAATCACCAATGACTGTTAATGAGTTAGCGCATAAATCGGTGCAGTACCGACGGAATATTCTGAAGTATATTGTTGGGGCAAACGCCGGTCATACGGGCGGTAGTTTGTCGTGCATCGATATTCTGAATGTGCTCTACAACAGCGTGTTGAATGTGTCGCCTGAAATGTTTCGCTCGCCCAATCGCGACCGGTATATTCAGAGTAAAGGGCATACAGTCGAAGCTTTGTACGTCGTGTTGGCCGATTGCGGTTTTTTCCCGGAGTCGGACCTGGAGACCTTGTGCCGGTATAAGTCGCACTACATTGGGCACCCAACCAAAAAGGTAAACGGCATTGAGCAAAATACCGGTTCGCTGGGGCATGGGCTGTCGCTGAGTGTGGGAACGGCTCTGTCGGCCAAACTCGATGAGTTAAGTTTTCGGGTGTTTACCCTGCTGGGTGATGGCGAACTACCCGAAGGCTCGAACTGGGAAGCGGCCCTGCTGGCCTCCCATTATAAACTGGATAACCTCTGCGCTATTGTCGATAAAAACACCCTACAGATTTCAGGATCAACAGCCGACGTCTGCAACACCGACCCACTCGACCAGAAGTTCGAAGCCTTCGGCTGGGCCGTGCGGCAGGTAGACGGTCACGACCTGACTGCCTTGCAACAGACATTTGATGGGTTGCCGTTTGTACCGGGTAAGCCGAGTCTGATAATCGCGCACACAGTGAAGGGCAAGGGGGTTAGCTTCATGGAAAACCAGTTGAAATGGCACCACGGCGTACCAAACCCGGAACAATATGCGCAAGCGCTAACAGAATTGAGCGAAAACAGACAATGAAAAAAATAGAAACACAGTGCTTTCGTCGGTTGGGTTTTGGAATGGGCATTTTATGGTGCCTGACCAGTTCATTTACAGTCTTTGGGCAAGCTACGGGACTCGGCAGTGTGCAACCCCGGATGCGGGTCATTATCGACAATGATTTCAGCGGTGACCCCGATGGACTTTTCCAGCTTGCTCATCACCTGATGTCGCCTTCGGTTGAGATTCGAGCCATTATTGGTTCCCACCTGAGTGTTACCGACGGCTTTGACCGCTCGACAACGCAGGCTGACAATGCGGCAAAAAAGGCGCGGGAAGTGCTGAAGGTGATGAACATCACCAGGAACATTCCGGTGCTGGCGGGCTCCAACACGGCGATGTCTAACGACAGCACACCGGTAAAAAGCGAAGCGGTCAATTTCATTATTCAGGAAGCTCTGCGGACGGATACGAAACTACCGCTGTATGTGGTCTGCGGGGCGGGCCTTACCGAAATTGCTTCGGCTGTTCTGACCAACCCTACGATTGCCAACCGCCTGACGCTCATCTGGATTGGTGGGCCAGAATACACCGAACTAGCCCCACCGCCACCGGGCTACTCGGATGTTGAATACAACCTCAACATTGACCGGGGGGCCGCACGGGTGATTTTCAACAAGTCGACGGTACCGCTGTGGCAGGTTCCCAGGAATATGTATCGGCAGTGTTTGCTATCGTACGCTCAACTCCTGACGAAAGTGAAGCCGCGAGGCAAAGTTGGTGCCTATCTGACTGGCACGCTGGAAACAATAATGGAGCGGATTAAGCAATTTATCAATATCGGCGAAACCTACGTGGTGGGTGATAGTCCGCTGGTGCTATTGACGGCTCTGCAATCGTCGTTTGAGGCTGACCCTTCATCGAGCGATTATGTGGTCCGGCAGGCTCCGCTGATCAACCAGAATGCGACGTACTCATTCAACCACAAAGGGCGGCCCATTCGGGTGTATACTCGGCTGGACACGAGCCTAATGCTTGCCGATTTTTTTGCCAAACTAGAACTGATTTATCCGAACCCCTGACCGATGGGAGAGCAAATCGCCATAGCACCGAATTCGACCGCTCAGGCCAACCTGGACGTTTTCTCCGCCACGCTTCAGGACCTGGCCGCAACCGACCGGCAAATTCTGGTCGTGACCAGCGATTCGCGAGGATCGGGGAAACTGGTGCCGTTTGGGCAGAAATACCCCAAACAGATTGTGGAAATTGGGATTGCTGAGCAGAACCTGGTTGGTGTGGCCGCTGGCTTGGCATCCACGGGTAAGAAAGTGTTTGCCGTATCGCCCGCCTGTTTCCTGACCGCCCGTTCGTTTGAGCAGATCAAAACCGACGTAGCCTATTCCAACAACCCGGTGAAACTCATTGGTATCAGCGCAGGTGTCAGCTACGGTGCCCTGGGCTCTACCCACCACAGCCTGCACGACTTTGCGGCCTTGCGGGCGGTACACAACCTAACTATTGTGGCACCCGCTGATAACTTCGAGACCGCAGCGGCTATCCGTCAAGCTGCTGACATGGATTCGCCGGTCTATATCCGATTTGGGAAAAAGCCAATGCCCCTGCTGACTACCGACGATGTTCCGTTTGCTTTTGGAAAAGGCCGTGTGGTAAACGAAGGAAACGACCTTGTTTTGATTGCAACGGGCGAGACTGTTTATCCGGCACTGCTGGCTGCCCGTCGGCTGGAGAGTTGGCAGGGAATCCGGGCCACGGTGATCTGTATGCACACAATCAAACCGCTGGATTATGAGCTAGTAGCGAAAGTGGCCGCCATCGGCTGCCCAATTTTGACGGTTGAAGAACACAGCGTTTACGGTGGTCTGGGCGAAGCCTGTGCGTCGTTTCTGATGCAGAATGGATTTCGTAATCGCTTTGCCATCATGGGCATTCCCGACGAATATACGGTCACGGGCTCGCAGAATGAGATTTTCAATCATTACGGTCTGTCTGAAGAAGGGATCGCGGAAAAGGCATTGACCATGCTGTAAGAACAAAACAACACCCTTACTGTAACTGATTTTCCTAAACCAAACATGAAACCAACCTCCATTTATAACTCACCTCAAGCTGTAACAAAGCCCCTCTCCCAACGGGGAGGGGTTGGGGTGGGGTTTGTTTACAGGATACCTTTATTTCTTCTCCTTCTGTTGCTCTCTGCGGTTGGTCAGGCGCAACAGGCACCCCAAAAAGCACGGGTGCTAGTGCTGACCGACATTGAAAACGAACCCGATGATTCGCAGTCGCTGGTCCGCTTGCTTACCTATGCCAATCTACTAGACATCGAGGGGCTGATTGCCACAACATCCATTCACCTGCAAAAACGGGTGGCCCCCGAAACCATTCACCGCATTGTGGACGCGTATGGGAAAGTTCAACCCAACTTGCTTAAACACGAAGCGGGTTATCCGACTGCGCAGACCCTAAAAACGGTCATCAAAAAAGGATTGCCCGTTTACGGCATGGGTGGCGTGGGCGAGGGCAAAGACTCAGAAGGCTCGGCCTGGATTATCCGGCAACTGGAAAAGCCCGACCAACGACCGTTATGGGTATCGGTATGGGGGGGCGTGAATACGCTGGCTCAAGCTCTCAGGACCATTCAGAAAACCCGCACGCCCGAACAGGCCGAACGGCTTTACCGCAAACTTCGCGTATACACGATTTCCGACCAGGACGATAGCGGCCCGTGGATTCGGAAGACGTTTCCAAACGTATTTTTTGTCGTGAGCCCCGGTTATGACTATGAATTCGCTACCTGGCGCGGCATCAACACGGGTGAGCCCGGCACGCACCCGGAGTATTCCAGCGACGCCTGGATAGTCGAACATATTCAGCAGGGACATGGGCCATTGGGAGCGCAGTACCCCGATGTGGCCTTTGGCATGGAGGGCGATACTCCCTCTTATCTGGGGCTGATTCCGAACGGTCTGAACGCGCCGGAGCACCCCGATTGGGGCGGCTGGGGTGGTCGATACATCCTGCAAAAACCGGAGTTGGTTGCCAGCCGGAACAAGCCCGCCAGTGCCCCCGCCGAAGAACCCGAAACGCGCCCGATCTGGACGAGTTCAGCCGACTCGATCCTGACCCCAAGAACGTTTATGGCTGCCCCGTCGGCGAGTGGGCCAAAGCCCAAAAAGAGTAATCAGGCAACGATCTGGCGGTGGCGTACGGAGTTCCAAAACGATTTTGCCGCCCGGATGGACTGGTGTACCAAAGCCTACAAAGAAACTAATCATCCGCCCGTACCAAAGCTGTCGCATCCTGAGAACCTGACGGTCAAATCAGGGGAGATGTTTTACCTCCGGGCCTCCGAATCCACTGATCCCGATGGCGATTCGATGAGTTTCCGCTGGCTGCAGTACCCCGAAGCGAGTAGTTATCAGGGCGTTATTCTGTACGAAAATTTTGTCTCGAATATCTACGAAGCCCGACCTATCGCGCCGAAGGTGACAAGTCCCCAAACGATACATTTCATCCTGAAAGTGACCGACAAAGGCACTCCGGCTCTGACGCGGTACAAGCGGGTAATTGTTACCGTAATGCCTTAAACCCAGCCGCCTGAGCCCTATGAAACCTGTTTACTTATTCGCGCTGCTGTGGTTGTTGCGTCTGTCACCGGTGATTGGTCAGGCGCAACAGGCTTCCCAAAAGCTTCGGGTATTGGTGCTAACCGATATTGAAAACGAGCCGGACGACGCCCAGTCGATGGTCCGGTTTCTGACTTACTCGAACCAATGGGATGTGGAGGGGTTTGTTGCGACCACTTCTGTTCACCAGAAAGAGCGCGTAGCGCCGGAGAAGATCAAACAGATCATTACGGCCTACGGAAAAGTCAGAACCAATCTGCTGCTACATGAAAAAGGCTATCCCGAAACGGATTATCTGCTGCGGGTAGTCAAATCGGGCTATCCTAACTTCGGGATGGGTGCCGTGGGACCGGGAAAAGATTCGGAGGGCTCGGAATGGATTATTTCGGTTGTCGACAAAAAAGACGACCGACCCGTCTGGATTCCGGTCTGGGGGGGAGCCAACTGTCTGGCACAGGCCCTCTGGAAAGTTCGCCAGACGCGCGCTCCCGATGAGGTAAACCGCTTTGTGGCCAAACTCCGGGTTTACACCATCTCCGACCAGGACGATTCGGGACCCTGGCTGCGAAAAACGTTTCCGAACCTGTTTTATATTGCCAGTCCCGGCTTCCATGCGGGGGGCGCCTATCATCAGGCTACCTGGAGCGGTATTAGTGGCGATAAGTTTCACGGACGATTTCAGGGAGCCGATTTCAGCCTGGTTGATAATCCCTGGCTGGACGAAAATATCCGCAAAAACCACGGGCCGCTGGGTGCCGAGCATCCCTTTACAAAATTCCTGATGGAAGGCGATACGCCAACGTTTCTGTTCTTGATCAACAACGGCCTGAGCGAACCCGAACATCCTGATTATGGCAGCTGGGGCGGCCGTTATGAACTATATACCCCCCGAACCCGCAAGTGGTTCTATGAGCCCGAAACCCGCCCGTTCTGGTCAGACGCGGAAGATGAAGTAGTAGGTGTTGATGGGGGTTGGTATACCACCAATAAAGCTACAATCTGGCGGTGGCGGCAGGCTTATCAGCACGATTTCGCTGCCCGGATGGACTGGTGCATCAAACCATATAAAGAAGCAAATCATCCGCCCGTGGCTAAACTAGGGCACCCAAGCCAGCTACAGGCCAAAAGCGGGGATAATGTGGTGCTGAGCGCCGATGGCTCGACTGATCCAGACGGCAACGACCTAACATACGAATGGAATTACTACCGCGAAATAGGTACGTTTGAAAGCAGCCGGGCGCTGGAAATCAAGGATAAAACAGCACAAAAAGCCTCCATCATGGCTCCGAAGGTCGATAAGCCCGAGACAATCCATATTATTCTGGCCGTAACCGACAAGGGAACTCCCGCCTTGACCCGGTACCAGCGCGTTATTCTGACCGTTTTTCCATGACCGCACGTATGATTGTCAAACTTCGCATCCTGTTCTTGCTGCTCGTTCTTGTTGGCTCGTCCAACTGCCAGAATAAGCCGGATGCCAACGCACCAAAGAAGGTGGCCGTCATTATCTCGACGCTCAATAATCCCTGGTTTGTGGTGCTGGCCGAAACAGCCGCTGCCGAAGCAAAATCGCTGGGGTACGAAGCCAAAATCTTTGACTCTCAGAATAATTCGGCGCTCGAAGCTGACCATTTCGAGAATGCCATTGTGTCGGGGTTCAGCGCTATTTTGCTCAATCCGACCGATTCCGATGGATCTATTGTAAACGTACTGAAAGCCAAGGACGCGGGTATTCCGGTGTTCTGCATGGACCGGGAAGTGAACTCACCCAAAGCGGCTACCTGTCAGATTCTGTCGGATAATTATTCGGGCTGTGTGGCCATTGGTAAAAATTTCGTGCAGGATCTGAATCAGAAAGGGAGCTACGTGGAAATATTGGGTCTGGTTGGTGACAACAACACCTGGAACCGCTCGAAGGGATTTCACAGCGTTGTCGACCGGTATCCGGGCCTGAAGATGGTGGCTCAGCAAAGCGCCGATTTTGACCGGAACAAAGCGATGGATGTGCTCGAATCCATTTTGCAGGCCCACCCAACCATTAATGCCGTGTTTTGCGGTAACGACGCCATGGCAATGGGAGCTTATCAGGCATTGGTTGCTGCTGGTAAGGCCAAATCGGTAGGGGTATACGGCTTCGATGGAGCCGACGACGTGATGAACGCCATTCGCGACCGAAAGATCAGGGCCACGGGTTTGCAGGCACCCCAAACGATGGCCAAAACAGCCGCCCAGTTTGCCGATCAGTATATAAAGGGCAAGCGCGATTTTGCTCAGAAAATTCCGGTGGCTGTTGAACTGGTCAATCAGTCGAACATTCAGGATTATAGCCCCGCCCCGAGACCATGACAAAGCCTCTGAAATATATTGTTCTGCTGGTGTTGCTGGCATTCGTTGGCTATAACTCCGTCTATTTTAAACGACTGGATGAAGTCAAAGCGGCTGGTTCGGCCGGGGTTGGGCCATTCGATGCGGCTGTCTACGCGCGTAATTTCTGGGCAACAAAATTGCTTCCCATAACGGCAAAAACAGATCAGTCGATACCCGATTTGAATTCGTTGATAACCAGCTTGAAAGCTGATCCTGCAAAACCATTCGATATCTATTCGCATGCACTGGGCATTGGCAACATTCGCTATTTTCTGGTCAAAGGCGAAGGAACAATCACCGCTATCGGACCGAATGATATAACGGTTTCGCTGGCTGGGGGTAACGACATTAAACTGGCTACTGAATTCATTTTTGGGAATGCTGTCCGGGATGCTTCCGGGCTGATTCAGATCACGGAGTTCAGCAATACGGTCGATCTAAATAATGTCTCTGAACAACTGAACGCAATCATTCGAAAGGAGGTGATTCCGGGCCTGAAAGCCACTGCCAAAATCGGTGAAAAAGTGCAGTTCGTTGGCGCTATCGAGTTGAATCGAGCCCATTTGCACCTGGATAAAATCGAGGTCATTCCAATGAAGATAATAGAACGCGGATGACGCGGATTGGATTGATTTTCACGGATTTTTCTTTAAGAATCAGCGTACATCCGCTAAATCAGTGTCATCCGCGTGCCATTAATTTATGCTGATAGCAGAAAATATCACCAAGCGATTTGCGGGCGTCACGGCTCTTGATAACGTCTGTCTGGCGTTTGAGGGGGGGGCTGTTACGGCCATACTCGGCGAAAACGGCGCGGGCAAATCCACGCTCATGAAGATTCTGTCGGGGGTGTATGCCGACTATGAGGGGCAGATTCTGTATCGAGGAAAGCCGGTTCGGTTTTCGTCGGTGCGGGAGGCTCAGCAATGCGGTATTGCTATCATTCATCAGGAACTGGCCCTTATTCCATACCTGAGCATTACCGAGAATATTTTCCTGGGCCGCGAACTAACGACGCGTTGGGGAATGCTTGATAAGCAGGGCATGCGGTTGAAGGTGAGTCAACTACTTTCCGATCTTCGGCTGTCCGTTGATCCCGATACGCTGGTCGCTGACTTGAAAGTGGGGCAGCAGCAAGTGGTCGAAATTGCCAAAGCGCTACTGGTTGAGTCGGAGGTGATCATCATGGATGAACCCACATCGGCCATCAGCGATAGCGAAGTGGAAGTGCTTTTTGGCATCATTGCCGACCTGCGCAAAAAGGGTAAAGCCGTTGTGTATATTTCCCACAAACTCAACGAACTGGTTGCCATTGCTGATCGGTACGTTGTGTTGCGCGATGGCAAAACAATCGAATCGGGAACTATGCAGGGAGCCAATACCGATAGCCTTATTCGTGCAATGGTAGGCCGGGAGATGACCATTACTCACAGAAAATCGAGTCAGCTTCTCCGCGAACCGTTGCTTGAAGTTAATGACTTATGGCTTAGTGCTTCGGGTAGATCAGGGGATGCTCAGGCCAACGACAGCTTTCTCAAACAGATCACGTTTAACGTTGGTCGGGGCGAAGTAGTTGGGTTGTTTGGTTTAATGGGCGCGGGTCGTACCGAGCTGTTGGAAACCATTTTTGGGTTGCACCCAGCGCGCATGTCAGGGACTATTACCGTTGATAGTCAGATACTAATAATAAAAAACCCCGCCGACGCGATAAAGGCAGGCATTGCCTTGGTGCCCGAAGATCGCAAGCGCGACGGCTTGGTGCTGGGTATGGATGTACAGACCAATATCAGTTTGACAAGGCTGGAAAATATTGAGCAGAATGGCCTGTTGAACAAGACAAAAGAAAGCACGCTGGCCAAAAAGTACATCGCTGAACTGGGTATCAAAACGCCTTCTGAAAAGCAGACGGCTCAGCTTCTGAGCGGAGGCAATCAACAGAAAATCGTGCTGTCGAAATGGTTGGCCACCAACCCCAAACTCCTGCTGCTCGACGAACCCACCCGGGGTATCGACGTGAACGCTAAAAATGAGATTTATAAACTCATTGGCCAACTGGCTAACTCAGGCATGGGTGTTCTGGTCGTATCGTCGGAATTGCCCGAAATTCTGGCTCTCTCCGACCGTATTCTGGTGATGTGCGAAGGAGCTTTAACCGCCGAACTAACAGCACAAGACGCCACCGAGGATGCCATTTTAAAAGCTGCGATTCCTGAGTAACGAGTTAAATAGGGATTGGGTAACTGGGTAATTCTCAACCCCCAAATTACTCAGTTACCCAATCCCCAAACGTCCTAAACCTGTATGCAACTCACATTAACGCCCTACCGACCGGCACTGCTCAAATTTCAATCGCTGATTGCCCTGTTCATCTTGTGCCTGGGAATCAGCCTGCTGTCCGACAAATTCCTGACTGTTGCCAATTTCTGGAATGTGTTGCGGCAGATTTCGGTGAACGTTTGCATTTCTACTGGCATGACGCTGGTGGTGCTGACGGCGGGCATCGACTTGTCGGTTGGCTCCATCCTGGCCTTATCGGGGGCGATCACGGCGGGGCTACTTCGTAATGGAATTGAGCTGCCGGGTGCCAACCTGTTTATTGGGTTTACCCTGTTGGGGGCTATTATAGCTGGCCTGCTGACGGGTTCGGCCCTAGGCTGGTTCAATGGCTGGGCTATCACCCGGTTTAAATTACCGCCTTTTGTGGCGACGCTGGCCATGCTCACCATTGCTCGTGGTCTCACCATGCTCTGGACGGAAGGCTTCCCCATTACCGGCCTTGGCGACTCATTCACGTACCTCGGAACCGGTTGGTTCTTGGGGATTCCGTTGCCGGTTTGGGTGTCGGGCAGTCTGGTTGCGGTGGCTGTGTTGGTTACCAACAAAACCCGGCTAGGTCGCTATATCTACGCCATTGGCGGCAGCGAAAGTGCGGCCCGACTGTCGGGGGTGAATATCAACCGGATCAAACTGACGGTGTATACGCTGGCCGGAGCTTTAGCCGCCATAGGAGGCATCCTGGTTACGTCGCGCCTGGATTCGGCACAACCCAACGCTGGTATCAGTTACGAACTCGACTCTATTGCTGCTGTGGTTATTGGCGGCACCTCGCTGTCGGGAGGGCGTGGTAGTGTGTTGGGAACGGTTCAGGGTGCCATTATCATTGGCGTGTTGAACAACGGACTGGTTCTGCTGAACGTGTCTCCTTTCTGGCAACAGGTAGTGAAGGGACTGGTGATTCTGGTCGCCGTTGGCATCGACA
The DNA here is from genome assembly GCF_028867935.1 of Flavobacterium sp. SUN052. Lineage (GTDB taxonomy): Bacteria > Bacteroidota > Bacteroidia > Flavobacteriales > Flavobacteriaceae > Flavobacterium. The sequence continues at coordinate 315,451 of NZ_JAPQNS010000007.1, read as the reverse complement.
AAGCAAACGCCAAAACCGAATAGCATATGATTTTAGCGATTGATCAAGGGACAAGCAGCACCAAGACGCTGATCTTCGATGCGGCCGGGCAAGTCGTTTGTCGGGCTTCGGTGCCGCTAACGACCCACTATTTCGGCGAGGGTTTTGTGGAGCAGGACCCGGAGGCCATTTATCAGAATGTGCTGAGTTCGGTAGAAGAGTGCCTGAGCCGGTTTGTGGCTTCCGGTGGCGCTCTGGACCAAATTACCGTAGCGGGTATCTCGAATCAGCGCGAAACATTTGTGGTTTGGAATAGCGCCGGGGAGCCACTCCACAATGCCATAGTCTGGCAGTGTAAACGGTCGATAGGCATTTGCGAACGACTGAAAACAAATGGATTAGCGCAGGTGGTGCAAGAAAAGACCGGCCTGTTTATCGATCCTTATTTTTCGGGTACCAAACTCATCTGGCTCTATGAAAATGTTGACACCGTGCGGGAAGCCATTGATAGTGAAACAGCTTTTTTCGGTACTGTTGACAGCTGGTTGCTATACAAACTGACCAACGGACAAAACTACCAGACCGACTATACCAATGCGTCGCGCACCCTGTTTTTTAACCTGAAAACGCTAACATGGGATGCTGAGCTTCTTTCCGCGTTTGGGTTGACAGGTCTGAACTTGCCCGAACCTAGGCCGTCGTCAGCCAATTTCGGCGAGTCTGACTTTAATGGCTTACTACCAGCGCCAATCCACATCGGAAGTATGATTGGCGATTCGCACGCGGCTGCGTTTGGAGAAGGGTGTTTTGCACCCGGCACGGCCAAAGCGACGTTGGGTACAGGTTGTTCAATTCTGATGAACATTGGCCCAGCCCTGACCGAATCGACCCACGGCATGGTCACAACAATCTGCTGGAGCACGGAAGACCGGGTCGATTATGCGCTTGAAGGAGTTATTGTCACCTGTGGAGCAACCATTGAGTGGCTCAAAAATACGCTTGGGCTGTTTGCCGAAAATCGCGAAACTGAAGCAATGGCCACGGCCGTACCCGACAACGATGGCGTTTATATTATTCCGGCCTTCAGCGGTCTGGGGGCGCCCCACTGGCAAATGGAGCGTACGGCATCTATATCGGGTCTAACGTTTGGGACAACCAAAAATCACCTGGTTCGGGCGGCTCTGGAGTCCATTCCCTACCAGATCAAAGACGTAATGATGGCCATGGAGCAGGACACGGGCGTCCCCCTGGCTGAACTGATGGTCAACGGCGGCATTACGGCCAACGGGTTTGTGCTTCAGTTTCTGGCCGATCTCCTGGGTAAAGCGGTTGTTAATCAGGGAATGCCCGATGTGTCGGCCCAGGGTGCTGCTTATCTGGCTGGTTTACAAACGGGTATTTATCCTGATCTGGCTTTTCTGGAGTCCATCAACGCAATTAGAACAACAGTAAAACCATCTCCTGATCAGGTCACGGCTCACGCCGGTTACGCAGGTTGGCAAAAGGCAATTAATGCATGACGGTGAACGACCATAGCTACGCTGGCCCGGCACAACCTGGATGGAGGAGTACCTCGACAAATACAACGCGTGATTGCCACGGTCGTTAACTGATTTCGATTACCTGCCTAATGAGCGCGTACCCACCAAATGCGCCCTGATTTATGCACTACCTTTGTGCATGGATTACTTTAAGCAGTTGCTTGCATTACTAAAAATGGAGCGGGATGAAGACCGGGTTCAATACCAGCTCCTCACCCAGGCGACTACAATTGCCGACCGTCGGGCCAGCGGCATAACCTGGTATCCCATCGCGATCCGGGGTTCTGAAATGGGTCGGGGCGATTACCTGACCGTTGAGGTTGAACGGACCACACACCAGGATCTGTCTCACCAGCTTCGCTCGGGTGTGCCCGCCATACTGTTCAGTAATCACGACCCCAAAATCGACCGGGTTGAAGGGACCATCGCTTTCCAAAGTGGCAACCGGCTCAAAATCACGTTGCTTACCGATGAATTGCCTGACTGGTCGCGCGATGGGAAGCTGGGCATCGAAATGCTCTTTGACGATACCAGTTACGATGCCATGGAGGAGGCTCTCAAACTGGCCCGAGGCCTTGCCGAAACTGGCACCAATCGCTTGATCAATATACTGACGGGTCAGGCGTCGCCTACGTTCCGGCCAGACAGTCCTCCGGTTTTTACTCCCCGCTTGAACGCTAGTCAGCAACGGGCTGTTGGCCTTAGTTTGGCCGCTAATGAACTAGCCGTTGTGCATGGCCCGCCCGGAACCGGCAAAACCACCACGCTGGTACAGATCATTAAGGCCCTGATCCGGCAGGATCATCAAAAGCAGGTTCTGGTGGTAGCCGCCAGCAACACGGCCGTTGATCTGCTCAGCGAAAAACTGCACGAAGAGGAGCTGAACGTGTTGCGAGTGGGTAATCCAAGCCGCGTTTCAGAGCGATTAATGTCCCTGACGCTCGATCACAAAATGAGTGCGCACAACCTGATGAAAGAAGCTAAAAAGCTTAAGAAACAGGCGAACGAGTTCAAAAAAATGGCGCATACCTACAAGCGTAGCTTTGGCAAGATGGAGCGCGACCAGCGGAAGGCACTGTTTGATGAAGCGCACCGGATCATGAAAGAGGTTGCCAACACGGAGCAGTATATTATTGATGATCTGGTGTCTAAAGCCCAGGTAATTACGGCTACGCTCGTTGGCTCTAACCAGTATCTGGTGCGTAACCTCACGTTTCATACCGTGGTGATCGACGAAGCAGGGCAGGCCCTTGAGCCCGCCTGCTGGATTCCGATTTTAAAAGCAAAAAAACTGGTACTGGCTGGTGATCACTGCCAGTTGCCACCCACCATTAAGTCGGGTGAGGCTGCCCGCAATGGGTTGAACGTTACCCTACTCGAAAAGACCATTGCCCACCATCCCGAAGCCGTGACACTGCTGAATGAGCAGTATCGGATGCATGAGCAGATTATGGGTTACTCCTCGCGGGTATTTTACGAAAATGCCCTGCAGGCCCATCCGTCCGTGGCGACTCATGCACTGTTTCCTGGCGATAGCGCGCTGCTTTTTATCGACACGGCGGGGTGCGGCTTCGACGAAAAACTGGACGGTACCAGCTCGACTAATCCCGAAGAAGCTGCGTTGCTCGTGAAACACCTAACACAGGTAGTGACCGATTTGAGCACGATCTATACGCCGGACGAGTTTCCGCAGATTGCCCTTATTTCGCCCTACAAACAACAACTTGCCCTACTGAACGAGCAACTGCTCCACACCGCGGCCTTACAGCCCTACCGGTCGGCTATTGCCGTGAACACCATCGACAGCTTTCAGGGGCAGGAGCGCGACATTGTGTATATCTCCATGACCCGCAGTAACGATAAGGGGGTCATCGGGTTTTTGTCGGATATTCGCCGGATGAACGTGGCCATGACCCGCGCCCGTAAAAAACTGGTTATTGTTGGCGACAGTGCGACCTTATCGAGTTTGCCTTTCTATTCGGATTTCATTGCCTATGCCGAAAGTCTGAATGCGTATCAAAGTGCCTGGGAGTGGTTATGAGCGGATCAAAAGACACACCGAGCCTGACCCGCTTAATTGTCGCGGTGGTTACCTGATTCCGACTACCTGAAGCCTGAGCGTCTCAGGTTCCGAAGCTGGCTTTTCCTGCCATATTTTGGCGCTCCGTCCCTGTTTCCGCAATTCGCGGATGGTTAACCAGATCGACAGGACGATAGTAGCGGCCCGGCACCCGTTGGCAACCCAGCCGCCGAGGGCCGAATTATCGACGGCAAACAAGCCCCACCAGGCATTCATCAGAATGTGAACCGTGACTGGTACCCACAGGTTTTTCCAGCATAACCATAACCACGAAAACCAGACAGCCCCGGCAAACGTAACCGCAAACACCCCAACGGCCTGTAGGGTATCGTTGGCCTGGTAGAGATGGCCAATGCTAAACAGAATTCCCTGCGCGCCAGCAGCTAGCCAGAATGGCCAGCGCCCGTGCCGGTACAACTGACCAAACAGAAACGCCCGAAAAGCAGTCTCTTCGGCCAGACCCGCCCAGAATGAGTGTGTGTAGAACCCAGTCCATAATTCATTGGCTGGCAGGTTTACGGGCTGAAACGTAATCGCAAACATGAGCAGCATAGGAAGGGTAATCAACGCACCAACGCTGATCCCTTTGAGCAGGTTGGCATTCCAGCCCAATTCAGCCCAAACCTGGCGCGGGCCATGAATCAGCGCAATGGCCAACGCTGGTAAAGCTACATTCCAGACGAGCCGATAAACCGTGAAGCCGAGTAACGAAAACGACTTGGCTGAATCGAAACCCAGGGCCGTCATGATGGGGGTGCGGGCAAAATACCCAAACAAGGTTGTGGCAATGACAACAAGCGTAGTAATGTGTGGTTTTTTCATGGCTAGTTACCGGATAGAGGTGAGTGATTCAGGTTGGGGATTGGCTTCTGTTTCGGCATCGGCTGGGCTAAAGCCGAGTGTCATGGCTGTACTCATGCCCCGGAATGTTTTCCAGTTGTTCTGACTGCCGTATTTGTAGAGATGGGTGGCAAAAGCGGGCATCTGGATGGGTAAAGCCAGATAGGTTCCTTTACCCTCGCTGCCAACCCATTGCAGGCTGGCCACCACATCGCCCTTCGTTACAATGTTGTATGGACTTAAATCGACCGTTACCCAGTCGTTGTGCTTACCCGTCAGGGTCACGTAGACGTTCCGTGTCAGCAGCGGGCGCATGGTGCCAGCTTCGTAGATATTTACCCGCAACGTAGTTGAGGCAAAATTGCTCTGTACGTACACCCGGTATTCGGTGAGCAGGTGATTTTTGTTGGGCAAATTGAATCGCCGTCCCACTTCCGACCCCAGGTTCTGGCTGGGCAGGCCACTCAGGAGCATGTTCGTTTTCATATTGGCCTCGATTCGGCGTGTTCCGATAACCTTGCTCTTGCTGGGTATTATGCGAACCTCGGCCAGTTGTTGCATGGCTTCGGTGAGGATTAAGGCGTTCCCTCTTTGCAGTTGCTGGCGGAGGGCTTCTACCGTCAGAGCAACCGTTTTGTAACCCAGCAAACTAAACCGAACCGAGTCGGTAGGGGCGGTACTGGGCTTTATCATCAGCGCAAAATTGCCGGCTTCGTTTGACACCGTACCCACAGGAGTACCGGGAATTCCTACACTTACATAGGCGAGTGGCTGCCCGTCGGAGGTTTGAACACGCCCGGACAACTGCACCGCGTTACTTGCGGGAGCGGTCTGGGCGACGGCTAAAAAAATGGTCAGGCTGTAGGCTGTAAGCACGAGAAAAACTAGTTTTAAAAGGCTCATGGCGTTGTTGGTTTTCTGGTCGGCCTGTGTGTTTCCGACGATGCAAACCTACGCCGGGTGGCTTTGGCGGTGCAAGAGCCCAAGAGTCAAATACGGCCTTTACGGGCTGAAATAGGCCTTTTCCGCGTCAACCATGGCGCGAAATGCCGCCAAACTTGCCCGAAATACGATCTCGATTTACCTTTAGGCAATGACAACCGACGATTACCGAATGGCTGACACGCCACCTATTCTGATTACCTTCCGAACCCGTCGTCAATGGAAGCCTTTTCTGGTTCTGACGCTGGTTGGAATTTTGCTGTATCAGCTCATGACGTTGCAGCGCAGCGAGGGGAGCGATTTCGAACCGTTGCGCCGGGGCGATGTGGGGCATTACCTCAAAATGCTGTTTGGCTATTATTACCTGTTCGAACTGGTGTCGGTACTGATTTTTGTCCAACTCACGCTCTGGGTCGTTCGGGTATTCAAAATCCACACGCTCCAACCCCGGCTGGGAGCCGTACTGCGATACGAACTCTTTTTTCTGCCCGTATTTATGGGAAGTATTCTCGTTTTCGGGCCCATTACCAACACGCTCCGGTATCTGGTGATTTTTTACCCCGATTATCAATGGAGCGTGTATTTCCCGGAGTACTTTTTTACGGGTAGTATGTTTGCCAACTACTTGCTTCCCTTTCTGATTGTGGGCTACGGGTTCATCAACATAAACTTGTTTCTGGATTATAATGACTACCAGAAACGCCAGCTTGATTTGCTGCGTCAGTCGGCCATTTCTAGCGTCAATACTGAGGTTGAACAGAACTTTTCTCCGAATGTACAACCCATCGCGCACTATCCTACGCACGTTGAAGCCACCGACACCGAGGGCGAAACCCTGGTGCCCGTAGCGAGTATCTGGTACATCGAAGTAGAGAACAAAAATTACATGGCCTATACGGAGGGCCGCACTTACCAGCTTCGCAAAACCCTGAGTGAACTCGAAGCCGAGTTAAATCCACGCCAGTTTTATCGCATAAACCGCTCGGTACTGCTGAATTTGGCGTTTTTGAAAAACTATTCGTTCTGGGAAAATGACAAATACATTGTCCGCCTAACCGATGGAAAAACGGAGTTTGTCATGCAGAGAACCCGCTTAAAGGAATTGAAGGAGCGGATTCGTTCGGAAAGTGTGTAATGCAGATTGGACGCACTACAGTACTTGCTCAATGAGCGGAAGCCGCACCCGAAACAGCTTATCGCTCTCCTCCACCTTTACTTGGCCTGACTGCTTAGCCTGATAATTACCAATCAGGGTAGCTAGCCCCCCTTGCGATAAGGTTACTGTCCGATTTTTGCGTTGCAGTGTATTGGTGACCTCCAGTTCTGGTCCGGGCAGTACCGTAATGGTGATGACCAAGGGCTGATCGGCAGCCATTGTGTTATGTTTAATCGCGTTGTCGATCAATGTTTGCAGACTCAGGGGAGGTAAGCAGGCACTTGGAACGGGAAACTTTTGGGGCAGTATAATTCGAATACTCTGCCCATAACGAATCAACAGCAGGTCAGCGTAGGAACGGGCAAAGTCAAGCTCGTTTTGCAGCAGAACTAATTCCCGATTGCCTGCCTGGAGCATATACCGATACACTTTTGAGAGGTTATCGACAAATCGCTCGGCCTGTTGGTTGTCTTCACCAATAAGCGCCGAAATGGAACTGAGACTGTTGAACAGAAAGTGCGGGTTAACTTGGCCTTTCAACGCATCGAACTGATGCTGAAGGGCAGCTTGCTGAAGCCGTTCCGTTTCGGTAGCGTTCTGTTTCCACTGATCGAAGGTGTAAAACAAGCCAAGAGCGGTGCAAAGCAACACATCGAAAACGGCACCCAAAACCCAGATTCCCCGTACCGTAAGCCAGTCGAAGCGGACACCCGTAGCGGGCACAATGCTGTATACCCAAACGTCGAACATAGCCAGACCGGTTGTTAGTAATCCAACAACCAGCAACATCGTCAGCAGCCGATTACGCGTCTGGCGAACTTCTGGAAAGCGGGCAATGATCCGCCGAACAGCCAGTGTAAGGGTGATGATAGAAAACCAGTAGAGTCCGAACACAACGAGCGTGCCAGCAATGAACGTAGGTAAATCGTGAAAATAGCGGGGACCAATGAAAAAATAGTTGCCAAGCGGAAACAGAACTGGCATCATGGCCAAGTGATACCACCATTCATAGGTCGAAAAAAAACGGGGCCGTACCACAAAACAGAGCGATGATTGACGAGGGTGAAATTGATTAACGAAAGTAGCCTGTTTACCAAAGGGGGTGCGCTTTTGTCTGTATTAGGTGCTCAGAAATCGGGATGAATTGAGTGAAAACGAGATTGGATTGGAGGCTATATCCTAAAAAATAGGATCAAACTGCCTTGGCCGTGCCAATTCAGAGGGTGTCTGTGGAAGTTGCTGTTGGCCTATTCGCTAATCCACAATCCATTCAGCATCCTCTACGATTGATCACGCATAAGCCGCAACTCGGGCGGTGAGCGGTTTCAAAAGGGTTATCGGAAGAGCCAGTTTTGAGGCATCGAAACAAAATTCTCTTTCTAGCCATGTACAGTAAACACATTTACACAGCCATCTGCATTGCCCTCGTTGCCACACTGTCAAGTTGTAAAAAAGCCCCTGAAGTAGCCCCTGTGCCGCAAACGCTCACGGCCCACGCCGGAGCCGATCAGGCGGTTCTGCCGGTGCAGCCCGTAACTCTCGACGGTTCTGCTTCCACCGGCGACGGAACACTGACTTATCAATGGGCCGTTGTCCGCAAGCCCTCGAACAGCACGCTGGTTTTGGGCCAAGCTCAATCGGTGAAACCTGTTTTCACGCCCGACATTGTGGGCTTCTACGAATTTGAATTGACAGTAAGCAGTGGCACCGAAAAAAGCCAGGACCGGATTCAGGTGAAAGCCGAATACGCCACGCCGATTACTTTGGATAAAGACATCACCACCAAAACCCGGCTTTTCGACCGAATCATCGACCCCACTAAACCGGATTATATTGTGGCGACCGACATTCGGACGAAAGCCGAGCTGACCATTGATCAGGATGTGGTTGTGGCGTTCCAGCGCGACAAACGGCTCAGTATTGAAGCAGATGGGACGATCAACGCCGTGGGCGTAGCCGATCAGCGTATCCGTTTCACGGGTATGGATGCCCAGAAGAGTTATTGGGCAGGCATTACCATGTACTCGCCCAGTACAAACAACACTTTGGCTTTTGTAGATATCGACTATGCCGGTAGCCGTATCGCATTTAGCACGATCAAGGCTGGCTTGGCGTTGCACGGCACCAGCAAAGCGCAGGTTAGCCTTACTGATTGCCGTTTCAGCAATAACGACGGATACGGACTATATATCGAGCCGGGGTCGCTTCTGCGCTCCTTTGCCCGCAATGCATTCAGTAACCAGACCGAAGCGGGCATTCTGATTGATGCCTATAACGCAACTGTGCTGGATAATGCGTCAACGTTCACGGGTAAAAACGGCCGCGACGTTGTTGAAATCAGCTCGTCGAACATTACGGGTACAAAAGATGTAAGCTGGCCTGCGTTCAGTGATAAAACGCCGTATAGGCTTCTAGGTAATGTTGCCGTGGCAACCGGCTGGACTCTGCAACCCGGTGTAACAGTGGAAGCTGGTCGCGATGCAATGATTAGTATTAATGCTGGGGGTTACCTGTCGGCGAAAGGAACGCCAACCAGTAAAGTGACCATCACAGGTGCGGGTCATACGGCTGCTTACTGGCGAGGTATTATTGTATATTCTGTCAGCAACCTGAACGTAATGGATCAGGTGGATATCAGTGGAGGTGGCAGTGCTGTCATTGTATCGGGGCAGCGGGCTGCGGTGGCGGTGTATGGACGGGGCGCCAAACTCACTATTAAAAACAGCCGCATCAGCACCAGCGGTGGCTATGGGATTATTCACACCTCAGATGCCGAACTGAATAGCGATGCTGGTTCGGCGAATACATTTGCAAGCAATGCCCAGGCTAACACATTCAAATTATAAACAGCCATGAACGCAATCAAACACTTTTTGTGGGTAGCTATGCTGTTGAGTGCAGCAGCCTGCTCTGAACCTACCGATGGTCCAACTGGTACTGACCCTGTAAAACCTCAGGAGGGCATTGTAAAAGGTCGCGTGGTCGACGGACAGGGTAAGCCCGTAGCCAATGCCACCATTGTTGCCAGCAGTACCGATTGGCATAATAAAACATCAACGGGCTACACGGACGCCAACGGGTATTACAAGTTCCAGTTACCTACTGGCATTGCAGAAGGATCGTATACCACCGATGGTACGGTGACCATGAACTACCACGGCAAGAATTACAAGCTTGCCCTGTACAACGAAGACACGCGTGTATTCTCGGCCTATGATGGAGCTGTTCGCAACTTCGTGTTTCGTTTGACAGGCAAGCGCGCTGTGGACGATGATGAAACTGCTACCCCACTGGGTGGCACGCTGGAAGTGCACTACCAGTGGGATAACGTGGTTGGAGAAAACCTTGAACTTACTCTTGAGCCGGTTGGCCCACTGGTGGATGGCAGCACGGGCAAGAAAATCGTCGCGACGATGCGTGAAGACAGCAATTACTTCCGCGATATACCGGTAGGGCAATACAAAATCACGGCTCGCGACAAAGTGACCGGGCAGAAACTAGGTGTCACGATCAAAGACAGTTTCAAGGCGTATGAGTCGTCGGTTACAGGTTTGTTTAAAGAGGTCGCTTTTGAAGGGGACACCCGGTACGAACTGATCCTTTTGGTCGATACGTTGTAGATCAACTAACCCTTACCCAACCAGCCCGGAATTGGGTGATTGTGGGCTGGTTGCTGTATTTGCCGTATATTTGACTAAAAGCAAAGAAGATGAACGCAATTCGTCAGATTGTTACACCCGATGCGTTGGGTAATTTACCCTTTCAGGTGCCGGTCGAGTTACGGCAGCGCCCTGTCGAAGTTATTGTATTGCCAGTTGAGGGGGACAACGATCAACTATTATCTGTGTTAACAGGGGCAAACGCCGTTGCTAATGCTTGGAAAGTGATTCGAAAAGCACAGTTAGACGTAGCGTTGCAACAAAGTATTGCTCTTCTTCGAGAGGAAGCTGCTCAGAACTGTCTGACTCCAGAGCTAATGGACGAATTGCTGCGAGCAAATGACTGAACTGTTCGTCTTTGACACTAATACATTGGTTAGTGCCTTGCTGTTTGCAACCACAAAACCTGTTCAAGCGTTGCAGAGAGCTCAGGAAAGCGGTTTTCTGGTTTGCTCGGATGCGACGTATACTGAATTGGAAGATGTGCTGATGCGCTCGAATTTTGACAAGTATATAAGCCGGGAAAGCCGCCAACGTTTCTTAACGGATTATCAAAATACCGCACTCTGGGTCGACATCATTCGAAGCATAACCGACTGTCGTGACGCTAAAGACAATAAATTTCTGGAAGTAGCCGTCAACGCCAACGCATCTTATCTGATTTCTGGCGACGAAGATTTGCTGGTTCTTCATCCGTTTGAAGGTGTGCAAATACTAGCTCCAGCCGATTTTATGGCGTTGTAATTATCATAACGTCATTTTTATGCAATGGAATTGAGGAGAACTTACAGAAGGTATTAAAGCAATACTGATTCGTACTTAGGCTTATAAATAATAGCCTATCAATTGCGTCTTGGATTCAGCCCGCGATCATGATGGTCGCGGGCTTTTTTGGCTTCTACAGTTTAAACACTCATTTCTACAGTTGGCAAAGGCTGTATGACTACTCAGCCATAAGCCTGTTCGGGGTCTACGATGGACGTCGCAATTTTGACTCAACAAATCACAAGTCAATTTTTAGCGCTTCGGCAACCTTCTTCTTTTTTATGAAAACTCGCTTACTACAACTCCTTACGCTGGCTGGCTTCGTGCTCCTGTCGTCGGTCAGTATGGCCCAGTCTGGTAGCAAAAAATTCTCGTTTGGCCTGAAAGTAGGAGCCAACTTCTCTCAGTTAGATGATCTCTCGTACCATACGCCCCGGCTCGATATGAACGGGTTGCCGATGATGTCGGGCGGGAAAATCGTGTATGATTTCTTCCAGCAGAACGACTCGCGTACTACAGGTATCGTCGGTGGGTTGTACGCTCGTTTTGGCAACCGCATTTACCTGCAACCAGAGGTGCTCTTTTCGGTGAAAGGCGGTAAATTCGATATTATCAAACAGGGGTTAGAGACCCAGTCGGTGAACGTGAAAATTGGCACGATTGACCTGCCGTTGTTACTGGGTGTTCGGTTGGGCCCACTCCGACTCAATGCTGGGCCAATGGCCTCACTAACGGTGCTTGATGGTAATCTTAAAGGTGCCCTGAACCAGTATGGTTCGCAACCAATCAGCGAAACCGCAAAACAGGCACGTTTTGGTTACCAGGCAGGTATTGGCCTAACGTTGGCAGGTATGCAACTGGACCTCCGGCGGGAGGGCGGTTTATACAATCTGAAAGAACCTTTGGCCGATGCATCTGCCCCGCCTTCTACAACGCGTTCCAATCTGTGGCAACTGACCGTTGGGTTCGGCTTTTAACCGATTAACTCTCACTGTCATGACGACGAAACAATTGGGTATTATGGGGTTGATTGGTGCGCCCTTTCTCTGTGTCGGTGTGTATGTCGAAGCCAATTATGCCCCACTTGGAAACTCATGGTGGACCGGAGTATGGGGTATTCTGTACTGTATTGGCTGGATGGCCAGTCTGGAGGTGTTACGGCGATTTAACCTCACAGGTATCGACCGGTTCGGCAAAAACATTGTGCGGGTAGTGTTAGGTACGTTACTCGTGGCGAATATCTCGAACGTTTGGCAGTTTGTGGCTCCCACCTATAAGCCAGTCCTCTTTCAGGTTTTGGACCTGGTTGGTTGGCCCTTAAGTAATATCTTAATGCTGGGAATTGGTGCTGCCGTATTACGAGCCAAACAGTTAACTGGTTGGCATCGGTGGGTACCGCTGGCGGTTGGAGCGTGGTTGCCCTTCACAATAGCCGTAAGCCGTACGCCATTTGTACTCCATCTGTCAAATGTTTACTCGGCCATTGCCTGGACAATGCTGGCGGTGGTGGCTTTACGACAAACTGACCGTCAGAAAGATGCATTTATTGCTGACACAAACCGATTGACTGTAGAAAGCAGTCAGCCTGTTGTTATATGAAAACGACTGTTCGTTTCACCGCCTTGTTGGGATTATTGAGCCTGGTTGGTTGTGTTCACCCAACGGTTAAAACAGACGCTGGGACAAGAATAGAGACGTTTGCAGTGAAACCTACTGCTGAACTGGTTGGGCGAGGACGTTATCTGGTAAACCATGTGGCAGCTTGTATGGATTGCCACTCGCAACGGGACTGGACACGGCTGGCTGGACCGATTATACCTGGAACGCTAGGCGCAGGTGGGCAGGAATACGGTAAAAACTACGGTTTGCCGGGGCGGTTGTACGGCCGTAACCTTACCCCCGCAGCCCTTAAAAGCTGGTCGGATCAGGAATTGCTGGTAGTCATTACGGCAGGAGTGAGCCGATCGGGTAAGCCCTTGTTTCCTCTGATGCCATACCAAAATTACCACCAGATGCGCCTGAGCGATGCAACGGCTATTGTTGCGTACCTCCGCACGCTCGAACCCGTGGAGAACCAGGTTCCTGCCTCTCGGCTGCCCGCACCCCTGCGACTGGCCCTGCGTCTGATGCCGCACCGGGCTCAATTACGCACCGATACAGTGGCCTTGTCGGGTGCGGCCTATGGACAGTATTTAACCCAGATGGCCGGTTGCGCCGATTGTCATACCAATCGAACAGCGGGAAAATTGATCCGTAAAGCGCCGTTTGCGGGCGGGATGGTGGTGTCGATAAACGGCGGAACGCTGCGTTCGGCCAATATTACGCCTGATATAGAAACTGGCATTGGCCGCTGGACTAGTCGGGAATTTATGGATCGCTTCCGGGCGTACGATCCATCTACGCACTCTGCACCAAATGTTCAGGGCGGCTTCAACACCATAATGCCCTGGACCCTTTACGCAGGCATGACGGATGCCGATTTAACCGCCATTTTTGAGTATCTGAAAACGGTTCGGCCGGTTCGTCATAAAGTAGAGGTGTTTACACTTAATCGACAGCCCCGGTAAGATTTACAATTCACACACGTTTTTTAACAATTCATACAGCACAAGTAGCAATTTGTGCAGACCTGGCACGCAGTTGGCGGGTAGGGGAGGTAATTTTGGGATAAGGAGCTACCCGCCCCGCCGGAAACTCATGCGTAGTCTGCTTACGTCAATATCCCGCTTATATACCCTCGTCCGGCACGACCCCCTTCGCCGATACATCTACCTGTTTCTATGGCCCTGGTTTATTCCAGTGGTGTGCTACCTGATTTTTGAGGATGCTTTTTTGGCTGATTTGCCCTCTTTTTTGAGTGGCCTTTTGGTTTTGGTGGTGCTGTCGACTGTGGCAAACGAAGTTGATACTTATGCTATGAAGCAGATTATCCACCGGTATCCCGCCATACAACACACCGTTAGGCGGCTAATCGGGATGGTCATTGCTTTCAATACATTCAACCTACTTCTGGCAGAAGTAAGCTTGCGGGTATTCGATGCCACGCACTTTCTCAATTATCGATATAACCCGGACACCAACAAATGGACGATGCTGTTCGTATTCATTTCGGGGGTAGTAGCGGCTGGCCTGGTCGAAAGTGGCTACGCGTTTACACAATGGAAAACGAATCAGATTGACAAACAGAGTCTGGAACAGGACAACCTTCGTATTCAACTGGATGCTCTCAAATCGCGCATCAACCCGCATTTTTTATTTAATAGCCTTAACTCGGTGTCTGCGCTTATTGCTGAAAACCCGCAACGGGCCGAAGCGTTTGTTGATGAATTGTCGAAAGTGTACCGATACATGTTACAGGCCAACAAAAGTCCCCTTGTGACGCTAGAAGGCGAAATTCGGTTTATTCGGTCGTATGTGCGCCTGTTGGATGCCCGCTATGGACAAGCATTGCAAGTCGACTTTCACATTGACCCGGCCAGCGAAACCGCCTTGCTGCCGCCCCTGTCGCTGCAAATCCTGATCGATCATATTATTCAGCATAACACACTCATGGTGGCTAAACCGTTGCATATCCAACTGGAGACTCTGGCGACGAATCGTTTGTTGGTAAGGCATAGTTGCCAGCCCCGTACTGTGCTGATCGATCGGCAGTTGCCGGGGATTCAGGACATTGCAGTCCGGTACGAGTGGATAGGGGCGGAATCGGTAACGGTTGACACTAACGAACAGGGGTGCGTGATCTGCCTGCCATTGCTGCCAGCAGGAACTGTTCCCGCTGCCTTTTCCTCAACCCAAACCTGAAAAAACGCAATTGAGTAAGTCCATGACTAGAGATGTTTTTGTTACCCGATAATTTGCTTTTGTTTTTCAGTAAAGCCGAATGAATCCGCGTATGATGTCGCTCAATGTCCCCTTTAGCCGGACCTCGTATCGACCCACTAAACAACTCAAGTGGCAGTTGCTGCTGTTGTTCCCGTGGTTCATTCCGCTCGTTACCTATCTGCTGCTGGGACCACAGTATCTGTACCATTTGCCTACGTTTGTGGGGGCCACGCTGCTCAACACCAGCATTGGAGTGGCGTGTCAGTTACTGCTCGACTTACTTCCCCAACATATTGCCGCCCGCTACCCCGATATTCGGCAGACCGGGCAGCGACTGGCGTTGCTGTTGCTGTCATTTATGACCATAACGCCCCTCGCCATTTTAGCGGCATTGTGGGTCTACGAACACTGGAGTTTATTCGGGTATGTGTATCAGCCGGGCACCATAACCCGCATTTTGCTCTTCAACGTGGTGATCAACCTAATTTCGGTGGGTGCCTTCGAGAGTGTGTATTCGCTTACCAAATGGCGGGAAAATATGCTCGAAAAAGAACAGTTGAAGAAGATAAACCTGCAAAGCCAGTACGAGAGCCTTAAAAACCAGGTGAATCCACACTTCCTGTTCAATACACTCAATTCACTCTCGTCGCTGATTGCTGACGAGCCGGAGCGGGCCGAGGAGTTTGTGGACGAGATGGCCAAAGTGTACCGGTATCTGTTGCAAACCAACCGACGATCCGATACCTCGCCCGATAGCGATCTCACCACGCTGGCTACTGAAATGACTTTTATTCACTCCTATTTTCACCTACTCAAAACGCGTTATGGGGCCGGAATTGAGTTGCAGGTCGATATAATCGAGTCTGATATGGATTGTTTACTGCCTCCGCTAACGCTGCAAATGCTGGTCGAAAATGCGGTGAAGCACAACGTTATTCACGCTAATAAGCCTCTGGTGATTGAGATAAAATCAGCGCCGGAAGCCCGGTTGCTGGTGCGCAATAATCTGCAACGAAAAACAACCCGCGTGCTGAGTAATCAGGTAGGACTAAGCAATATAACCGCCAAATATCGGCTGTTGGCTCAACAGCGAAACTCGCTCAATCCCGCAACTTCTACTGTATTTGTCGATGAAAGCAACGACTTTTTCACTGTTAGTTTACCTCTTTTAAACCAACCACAGGCATGAACGTATTAATTGTTGAAGACGAAGATTTGGCGGTTCGCAAACTCCGCAAGCTGGTAGCCGAAGTAGATTCCTCGCTCAACATCTTAGGGGTAACAACCAGCATTGAAGATTCGGTAAACTGGCTTCAGGAAAACACGTCGCCCGACCTGATTTTTATGGATATTGAACTCGCCGACGGGCAGAGCTTCGAGATCTTTGAGCAGGTTGATATTCGCAGCCGGGTCATCTTTACCACGTCGTATGATGAATACGCCCTTCAGGCATTTAAGGTAAACAGCATCGACTATTTGCTGAAGCCCATTCAGCGAGAAGACCTCGAACGAAGCCTCCGAAAACTTCGCGACCTCACCAGTGTTGACCGGACCGAAGCTGCTCCTGATTCCCAGTCGCTTAACATCGAGAAACTACTTCGGGAATTACAGGGGGCAGGTAACCCGGCTGGCGTACCGGCAAAAGACTATCGCAAACGTTTTCTGGTGAAACAGGGACAGAAACTGCTGTCGGTGGAGGTGGGGGATATTCTGTATTTCTATACCGACGAGCGATTCAGTTTTTTCAAAACGAGAGCCAACCAGAAATTCCTTGTTGACTACACCCTCGACGAACTGGCCGACTCGCTCGACCCGGCCCGTTTCTTTCGGCCAAACCGGGGATTAATTATCACACACAATGCCGTAGAGCAAATTCAGCCGTACTTCGGAAACCGGCTGGCCCTCACGCTCAGACCCAGCTTCGACAAAGAGGCCATTGTGAGCCGCGAAAAAGTGAGTGAATTTAAAGTGTGGATGGGAAAATAGGGATTTCGGATATGGGATGTCGGATTTTGGATTTATTGCTGACGCGGTAGCCCACTCTTGCGCTAGCAAATCCGAAATCCGACATCTCATATCCGAAATCATTAATATCCTTCGTTTTGCACGATGGCTGGGTTCACGTCAATTTCACGCTTTGGAATCGGCAAAACAAGCTTGGGATCTGTCCAGGGATAGGTACCCGTACTTTGGCGTAGCCGTTTTATGTCGTGGATGCGAAGTCCCTCAAAGGCTAACTCATAAACCCGTTCCTGCAACACATCGTTGAGCGTTGGTGCCGCAATAGGAGCAACGCCTGCCCGTGCCCGAACAGCATTAACGTCGGCAGCAGGTGTAGCTCCCGTTGTCGAGCTTAAACGCACGTTACACTCGGCCCGTATCAGCAACATTTCGGCTAGTCGAATAATGGGAATGTTAGCCCCGAAATCAGTAAATTTTCCTGTGTAATAGCGGTTCGAACCTTTAAAGCCAATGTAGAACAGCTCAGTTCGGCGGGCATCAGTAGCAGAATACGAGTTAACAAACGACGTATTAATCTGCACGTCGCCCCGGCCTACGGGTGACCCATTAACGGGCAAACTGGCGTAGAGTGTCGTCAGGCCATCGTTGCTGGTACCTGCATTGTTCTGGTCATTCTGCTGAATCTCGAAAATACTCTCGGCCGTGTTGCGGTTGCGGAAGGCCGCCGACACACCGGGATTCAGCCGGTATTGGCCCGACTGGATAACCTGATTGGCAGCGTTGAGGGCTTTAGCGTAATCGCTTTGTTGTAGATAGACCCGTGCCAGAAAAGCGAGTGCGGCATACTTGTCAGCCCGTGTTCCGTTGTCGGCTGGCAATAATGTTGACGCTTTTGTCAGATCGTCAATAGCCTGGGCATAAGTTTGCGCCACCGTTGAGCGGGGCGTTTGGGCATTGGCCTGTTCCACGGTGGTTGAGGGAGTCAACACCAGCGGCAAACCGGGTTGAGTGTTACCCGACACAGCACCCCAAGGCAGGGCATAATAGCGAACCAGCTCAAAAAATAAAATACCCCGCACAAACCGGGCTTCTCCTTCGATCACCTTGCGGGTGTCGGCATTTGTCGATTTGTCCAGATTGGCCAACACGTTATTCACGGTGTTGATCGTCTGATAGCCAGTTAGCCAGGTCCGGTTTGCCTCTGCATTGGCGAAGGTCATGGTTTTGTTGGCTACCTCGCGATAACTCTGAAACGTTCCGCGCCAGGTGATGTAGTTCTCCGTCGCCTGTAACTCAGACAACAGGTTGAAATTGGTGCCGAACAGCGCCCCACTTCCCAGTTGACCATACGCCCCAATAATGGCACTTTGCAGATCCTGTTCGTTGGTCAACGCAACAGCCGCGTCAATACTTTGCCGGGGTTCAATCTCAAGCCGATCCTGGCAGGCTGTTAAACCTACTACTAGAGCGGAAATAATATATATGAATGTTTTTTTCATGGTTCTTAAAAGCCAATGTTGATACCAAACGTGATTGTGCGTTGCTGCGGTGGTGTGTAGAAATCGTGGCCCAACGTAACGTTGGCGTTCTGATTGCTACTCGACGCATACTGCGTGTTTACCTCGGGGTCGTAGCCAGTGTACTTGGTAAATGTGAAGAGGTTGAGCCCCGAAACATACACCCGCGCCGACTGCATAGATACTTTGCGGAGCAACGACGTTGGAATAGTATACCCCAACGAAGCCGTCTTAACGCGTACAAACGTGCCATCCTGCACCCAGCGCGACGACACGCCCGCGCCATTACCGCCGTACAAACGCGCTTGTGGCACCATCGTCACATCACCCGGTTTTTGCCAGCGATTCAACTGATCAATCGTTTGGTTGTCAAAATAATCAGCACTCACTGACTGGTAAAAACCGGCTACGTTATACAGGTCATTACCAAAAACACCCTGAAGCAACACGCTCAAATCGAAGCCTTTAAACGAGAGGTTGTTCGTCAGACCCGCAATGAAATCGGGGTTGGGATCGCCTACTTTCAAGTTTGGAGCAGCCGCGTAATCGTTCGTTGGTTTGCCATCGGTTCCCTCGTAGATCGCGTCGCCCGTTTGTGGGTCAGCACCAAGGAACTTCTTGCCGTAGAAATAACCCAGTGGCTCACCAACGGCTACCCGACCCAAAAAGCGCGAACCGGGCTCAATCGGCTGACCGTTGAGTTGAGTGACTTTGTTACGATTCACGGAGATGTTGAAGTTGGTTGACCAGCGCAAGCCTTTGGTTGTATTCTGCGAAGTAATGCTGAACTCAACGCCCCGGTTGCGCAGGCTTCCCACGTTTTGAGCGATGGACGTGAAACCACTAATGCCCGGCAGTGGGCGGTTCAGCAACAGGTCGCGAGTATCTTTGTTGTAGAAATCGATTTGACCGTTGATGCGATTACGCAACAGCCCAAATTCCAGACCTATATCTAACTGGGCTGAAGTTTCCCAGCCAAGATTGGGGTTAGCCAGCTGCGATGGGCGAATACCGGCTTCATCGGCGTAGAAAACGGCTGAATAAAGGCCAAGAGATGCAAAATTGCCAATTTCGGAGTTACCCGTCAGACCATAACTAGCCCGGAGTTTCAACAAACTGATTGTCGAATTGCTTTTCAGGAAGTCTTCTTCGTTGATAATCCAGCCCGCCGATACCGAGGGGAAAAATCCGTATCGGTTGTCGGCTCCAAACCGGCTACTGCCATCCAAACGACCCGACAAACCCAACAGATAACGATCTTTGTAGCGGTAGTTGGCGCGGGCAATGTACGACAGAATGCTGTGGCCGGTTTCGGTTGAGCTGCCGCCAGTGATACGGGCCGCACTAGCCAGTTTGGTGAACTTGTCATTAGGGAAACCCCGGCCTGTAGCGTTGATACCCTGCGCGTTATCGTCCTGGTACGTGATGCCAGCCAAAGCGTCGATGGCATGGTCGCCGAACGAATTAGTATAGTTTACAATATTGTTGGCGGTCCAGTTAATCCGCCGGAACTGATTCTGATACCCGTAGCCTGAGGGTGAACCATCTTCGGTTCGGCGGGTGCGGTAAATCTCTTCCTGCAAATTCAACAGGTCATACCCAAACTCTGACCGGAAGCTCAATCCCTTAGCCAGCCGAAGCGTTCCGTTGATGTTACCGAACGACCGGTAAGTTGTTGCCCGGTTGTAGGCATCCGAAATTTCGATCAGCGCGTTGTAATACAGCGTCTGACGGTTCAGTTCGCCCGTTGTCGGATCGTAGGCGGGTTGCAGGGGAGGCATAGCGTTCAACTGCACCGGGTTCGAGAACGCGTTATCGTCGGCCGTTTTGTCGTTTACCGTCCGGGAGATGGCAAAATTGGCACCCAACGTCAGACGGTCGCTGGCTGTGTGGTCGAGGTTCAGACGGAGGTTATTACGACCAAATTCGTTGGCCTTAATCATACCGATCTGCTTGTTGGTTGCCCCGCTCAGGTAGAAGCGTGTTTTGTCGGTACCCCCGCTGAGGTTAAAGTTAAACTGGTTGATCGACCCCTGCCGGAACGCGGCCTCAGACCACTTCTCATCGGCGGTCGAGTTAATGTCGATGCCATTTCCTTCAAATTCTTCGGCTGGTACGTACCCCTCGTTGGTAGCGGCCTCGCTGAAAAGTTCGATGTACTGTTCCCGATTCAGGAACTTCCGTAGTTTGGTTGGGTTCGTGATACCAGTATAGAAACCGATGTTCACATTGGTCCGGCCTGCCCGCCCTTTTTTGGTCGTAATCAGCACAACGCCATTGCTGGCTCGTGATCCGTAAATGGCTGAGGCCGAAGCGTCCTTTAGGATGTCAATGCTTTCAATATCGTTCGGGTCGATGTCGGCCAAGGGGCTAAACGACTCGTTCGATGTCGTGTTACCATCCTGCGACGTAACCGGAATACCGTCGATTACGTAGAGAGGGTCGTTACCGGCCGAAATTGACGCAGCACCCCGCACCCGAATTTGAAGGCCAGCGCCCAACTTGCCACTGCTTTGGGTAATCTGCACACCCGGTGCCCGACCCGCCAACGCCTGCTCAAATGTTTGCACCGGTACGTTGTTAAGGTCAGCCGCCTTGATGGTCGCAATCGACCCTTTCACGTCGCGAGCCTGCTGCGTACCATACCCAACCACGACTACCTCATTCAGCGAACGGGCATCGTTCGATAACCCAACGTTGATTTGTGAGCGATTGCCAATGGTAATTTCCTGAGTAGTTGTGCCGACAAAGCTAAACACCAGTGTGGTGCCGTCAGCCGGTACCTGAATAGAGTAATTACCCTGAGCATCTGTCTGCGTACCCCGAGCGGTACCCTTCACCAGCACCGTTGCGCCGGGAATACCCGAGCCGTCTCCGGCATCCGTAACCTTGCCGGTTACGCGCCGTTCCTGGGCGTATGAAGCTTCGCTCAACCCTGCCCATAAAAGAATTAGTAAGTAAACTGCATTTTTCATCTAGTAGTTGATAGAATAGATATACAATAAATTGTCTTACAACAAAATTACAGATTAAAAACCTGTTAAAGTGAATAACTACAAAAGTTTATGGAAGTTATATAAATAATATAGGAAGAATCTAAATGACGAATGGGCAATGACGAACAGCTGCCAGCAGCTAATTCATCATGGCCCATTCGTCATTTTAACGATAGAAAGCGTCTATATTACCGTTCCACCATCGGCATAAAATAAGCTGCCTGTAGTGTACGACGAAGCCGACGAGGCAAGGAACAAAGCCATGGGACTAATCTCGTCGGTAGTGCCCATTCGGGCAATAGGTATATTTCTAGTAAAATGATCTAGAATTTTCTCGTTTTGCCACAGCGCCTGGCTGAACTTTGTTTTGATGAGACCGGGACAAATCGCGTTCACCCGAATACCGTCAGTACCCCATTCTTTGGCCAGTACTTTGGTCAGCATATTCAGGCTGGCTTTACTCACGCTGTATAAGCCAAGTCCGGGGTCGGGCGTGTGTCCGGCAATGCTGCTAATCATAACAATACTGCCCCCACCACGCGATTTCATGCTGGGGTAACACAGCTTGCTCAGCTCAAAAGGGGCTTTCACATTGGCCTGCATTATTTTGTCGAAAGCCGCGCCATCCGCTTCAAGCGAGGGGCCAAAAACGGGATTCGAAGCCGCGTTGTTAACCAAAATATCGATACCACCATAGGTATCAATGGTCTTGTCAACGAGGTTTTTGAGTTGATCCATATCGCCCACGTGAGCGGCAATGCCGGTTGCTTCGCCACCAGCAGCTTCGATGTCGGCTGCCAGGGCATCGCAAGCTTCCTGTTTGCGGC
This sequence comes from Flavobacterium sp. SUN052, assembly GCF_028867935.1. GTDB lineage: Bacteria > Bacteroidota > Bacteroidia > Flavobacteriales > Flavobacteriaceae > Flavobacterium. The sequence continues at coordinate 293,365 of NZ_JAPQNS010000007.1, read as the reverse complement.
TACTGATGATGACTTTGGCGCCGAAGCGGGCAAAAACGCGGGCCATATCTTCGCCAATTCCTTTGCTGGCTCCTGTGATGATGGCGACTTTGCCGGTTAAATCAAAAAGGCTTTGCTCCGCCGTTTTTGTGGGTTCTGTGGTCATGTTGTTCGGTTTAATGACGAAGATAAGGAAAAGGTCTGATCCAGGATTTGCAGGATTAAATAATTGAATTGGATAGCCGACGTAACAATAAACATCTTGTTTAATCCTTTTAATCCTATAAATCCTGGTTCAGACCTCGTTCCCTTTCCTCCCTTCTCTGTTTTGCCTAATTTCGCTCCCTCATTCCGCCTAAACCTACCGTATGGAACACAATTCCCGCGAATTTCCTCCTTTCGTCAAAACCTGGCGACAACTATATCTGCTCGTTATGGGCGCGTTGGTCGCTGAAATAATCCTGTTTTACGCCCTAATGGTCTGGTTCTCATGAGTATCTTAGACTGGGGTGTACTGGGTCTGACATTGGCCCTCATTATTATATACGGTATCTATCGAAGTCGGGGCAGCAACAGCATGGACGATTACCTGCTGGCGGGAAACTCGCTGCCGTGGTATCATGTCTGTTTATCGGTGATGGCTACGCAGGCCAGTGCGGTCACGTTTCTGTCGGCACCGGGGCAGGGGTTCTCCGATGGTATGCGCTTTGTGCAGTTTTACTTTGGCCTGCCGTTGGCAATGGTCGTGCTCTCGATCACGTTTGTGCCCATTTTTCACCGGCTTAAGGTGTATACCGCATACGAGTTTCTGGAAGGCCGTTTCGACCGCCGGGTGAGGAGCCTCACGGCAATTCTTTTCCTGATCTCGCGGGGGCTGTCGACGGGGATTTCTATTTATGCGCCCGCCATAATTCTGTCCACTATTCTGGGCTGGAATATCTATTGGACCAACCTGTTGATGGGCGGTATTGTGCTGATTTACACCGTATCGGGCGGAACCAAAGCCATCTCATACACGCACCTGCAACAGATGACAATTGTAACGGGAGCGATGGCTGTTGCGGGCTATATGACGGTTCACCTGATGCCCGAAGGCGTTGGTTTCGGCGATGCCTTACAGGTGGCGGGTAAGGCCGGGCGCATGAACCTGATCGACCTGAAGTTCGATCCCAACAGCCGCTACAACCTGTGGTCAGGCCTGATTGGTGGCTTCTTTTTACAACTCTCCTATTTCGGTACCGATCAATCGCAGGTGGGGCGCTACCTAACCGGGCAGTCGATAGGGCAGAGCCGGTTGGGCTTGTTGATGAACGGAATGCTCAAGGTACCCATGCAGTTCCTGATTCTGCTGGTTGGGGTATTGGTTTTTGTATTCTATCAGTTCCGGGAATCACCCGTTTTCTTCAACACGATTGAAACTGATAAGCTCAAACTGAGCCAGTATGCTCCAGACTACAATCTGCTCGAAAGCAAACATCAACTTCTGACCACTGAGCGCCAGAAACAAGTTTTGAACCTCCAGTCAGCGCTCAAGTCTGACAATGATCCGGGTATCGAAGTGGCCCGTACCCAGTTGCTCGCAGCCGATGCTGCCATCAAAACCAACCGGGGCGAAGTGGTGAAGCTGATTGTGAAGAACAATCCTGCAGCCGATACCAACGATACAAACTACGTCTTCCTCCGCTTTGTGCTCGACTACCTGCCTCATGGTCTGATCGGATTGCTGATTGCGGTAATCTTCAGTGCCTCAATGGGATCAATTGCGGCAGCGTATAACTCGTTGGCTTCTACCACCATAGTTGATATTTACAAACGTAGTTTTCGGCCGGGAGCTTCCGATGGGCATTATTTAGCCGCTTCGCGCTGGGCCACGGCGGGCTGGGGTGTGTTCTGTATTGTAGTAGCGCAATTTGCGAACCGAATGGGCAACATGATCGAGGCTGTGAATATTCTGGGATCGCTGTTTTACGGCGTTATCCTGGGCATTTTTGTCGTAGCGTTTTACTTCAAAAACATCGGAGGAAAAGCTACTTTCTTGGCCGCCCTTATTGGGGAGGCTCTTGTTGTAGTAAGCTGGCAATTAGAACTCACAGCTTTCCTCTGGCTCAACGTAATCGGCTGTTTGCTGGTTGTTGGGTTAGCCTGGGGAATTCAGCAGTTTACAGGAAAGCCAACAGTTGGCAGTGAATAGTGAGTTGCCAAAGGTTGTGCAAATAAAAAACGCCCCTAGTACCAACTGGCACCGGGGGCGTTTTACTATTAGCTGATCGTTGCTAAATGCTCACTGAAACTAGCTTTTCTTCTTAGCCTTCATGCCTTTTACGGCAGTAGGTACAGCTGGCATCTTCGATGAGTATTCAGTAACGCCTTTAGCGATAGCATCTTTGAAGAATGGGAAAGCAGCATCGCCCGACGCTTCACCCAACGTCATGGCTTTTTGGGCGAGAGGGACAGCTTCGGCAAACTTACCCATTTTGGCCAGAATCTGCGCTTTCACCCACACATTGCGGTATGTCTCTTTCAAGCCAATCGACTTGTCTGTCCAGGCAAGAGCCTGATCTAGATTGCGACCTTTCGAGAGATTGTACGATGCAGCAGCTTGTAAAACGGCTGCGTCTTCTGGCTTCTCGGCAACGGCTTTATCTACGTTAGCAGCTGCGTTGGCGTTAACATCAACACCCATTGGAACACTGGCGCGGGCATTGCCCCACATAATGTTCATCTTGGCCGTACTGTCGGTAACGTCGCTAAAATCGATCGTAAACGATTCCGTTTTAACACTCGAAGTACCCGGTGTTACCGTAACGCGCAGCGCATCTTCTGTTTGCTTGTAATCAGCTTCCGTTGTCGCTACGTTCTTATTGAAAATGATTGTCCACTGGTTTTGCTCAGGGATCGACAGCAGTGCGTATGTACCAGCGGCCAGTTTCTGACCATTCACCATCAAATCCGTTGTCGTGTTGAAATTGGTAGCCGCGTTAGCGCCAGTGCGCCACACTTTACCATAAGGGACAAGAGCACTGGTAAAAGGCTCGCGACCTTTAAGGCTTGGCCGTGAGTATTTCACGGTGATGTCGGTGGTGCCAACGGTCTGCATGACCGACGCACCGGGGCTGGGCTGGGGCAGACGAATCTGGGCAGTAGCCAATTGGGCTACCAAACACAGAGCGGCTGTTGAGAGCAGCAGTTTACGCATGATTTTTGTTTGTTTTGGGATAAGTCAATTACTGCGCGAAATTGCGCTTTTTTTCTGACAACTTCCGATAATGCACCGTCAATCCTTGCTCTCTCTGCTTCGCCAGTACACCCCCACCGACCCAAATGAACGAACAATGTGGCTTGACACCATCGCCTTTGTCACGCAACAACCTGACTGTTTTGAGCGGTCGTTAGCGATGGGCCACGTTACGGGTTCGGCATGGATCACGTCGCCAGACCGGACGCAGGTGGTGCTCATTCATCACCGCAAACTCGACCGGTGGTTTCAACCCGGTGGCCATGCCGATGGTAACCCTAATGTGGCAGCTGTAGCCATGCAGGAAGCGCACGAAGAGACTGGCCTTACCCAGCTTCAGTTTGTGCATCGTCCCGGCGAAGCGCCAGCCATTTTTGATGTCGATGTACACCGGATTCCAGAACGGGCCAATGAACCTGCCCATTGGCACTACGACATTCGTTTTTTAATCGAAGCAAACCCTAATGAAGCGTTTGTTCAATCTGGCGAAACGAAATCAATACAATGGGTAAATCTGGAAAATATTATTCGCTTCACTGACGAAGAGTCAATACGGAGAATGGTCGAAAAGATGAATAAATAATTAGAAAAAGCTTAGAATATGTCATAAATATCTAATAACGAAAAATATAGTTGCTATTTTTTGTGTTATTTGCAGTGAATACCAGTTAACTGGTATTGTACAACAAAACCACAGAAACATGACTAGTCAACCGATAAAGGCGGCCCGCAGGTCGTTGAAAGGGATGTTGATGGGCGCGTTTTTTTTGAATGCGGCATTGTCGCCAAACGGGTTCGCACAAACCGACAATAAAATTCAAAACGACCCAACTTATTCAATTCGTAATTACAAGCATCCGAACAAAGCAGCTGCCGCCCGCGCCTGGGAATCCGAAATTGTGCTTGGGCAACAGGGGCGTGACCGGCGACAGGTGCGAATGGGTGATTATAAACGAACCGCTAATGTAGAACCGGGTGCGTCGCGGATGGTGTTCAGGCCGCGTCGAAACCGGGAAACCAACCCAGAGTTAGTATCGGGTTATAACTACAAAAACCCGCGTCCGTCGGGCGTATCCGACAAACGCGAGGCCCGTAGAGCAACTAAGCCAGCCATAATTGAACCGGCAGAGGAAACGCCAACGGGCAACGAATAAACGCTGGTAATTAAAAGAAGGGCAACGTGAGATCGCGTTGCCCTTCTTACTTTTGTGGCAACCGGGAATACTCACTAATTAGGCAGATTGATGATCGACTTAAGGATTAATGGCCGGATTTGGCTGGAAACGACTGATGGCGAGCGTTTTATTGGCATTGGTCGTATGGAACTGTTGCAACACATTCAGCAAACCGGTTCCATTAATCTTGCGGCTAAGGCGATGAACATGTCGTATAAGCGGGCCTGGGATCTGGTACAATCATTCAACCGGCTGGCCGAGCAACCCATGGTGGTCACCCAAACCGGTGGCCAAAAAGGAGGGGGGGCCACGTTGACCCCAGAAGGTCTTGCGTATCTGAAACGCTACCAGGAACTGCTTGCTCGTTTCAGCCAGTTTATGGCTACCGAAAATTTCTAAGAGCTATTGGTCTAGCCGTCAAAGCTGGTAAGCCCAAATGTCTTTTTAGACGGAGTGGTTGATTCTAACCACGAAGCAAGTATTGCTGTAAAAATCCTCAAGTAATTGCGTGGGATACAGAGTGGGGTTGGTATTTTAGCGGTCTATTACCGCAAAACCCATCTGATGAATTGTACTCGCTTCATACTGCTTTCGTTATTATTTGTAGCCTCAATTGGTTTAATTGCCTGGCAGCCAGTTCCGAAGCCAAAATCTAAGCTAAGCCCCGCAAAACCAAATATTCTGTTTATACTGGCCGATGATCTAGGTTATGGTGATCTATCCTGTTTTGGAGCAACCGACTTGCGGACACCTCATATCGACAGTTTGATTGGGGCTGGCATGAAATTCACGACGTTTTATGCCAATAGTCCCGTTTGTTCACCCTCGCGGGCGGCTTTGTTGTCGGGGCGATACCCGGAGCAGGTGGGGGTTCCCGGCGTGCTTCGCGACGATTCAACGGATAATTGGGGTTACCTCGCACCTGCCCTGTTGTTGCCTAATTACCTATACAAAGCAGGCTATCACACCGGATTGGTTGGCAAATGGCACCTCGGAACAGAATCACCGAATTTGCCCAATCAACGTGGTTTTGAGGAGTTCAGCGGGTTTTTGGGTGATATGATGGACGACTACGTGACTAAACGCCGTGGTAATCTCAACCATCTTCGTCATAATCAGCAGATGATAGATCCACCCGGCCATGCCACCGATGTGTTTACCAATGGAGCTATTCAATACCTGAACGAGCGTGCCCGACAGCAAGCTACTAAAGCAGGTCGCCCGTTCTTTTTATACCTGGCCTACAACGCCCCCCATAACCCACTTCAACCTCCGGCAAACTACCTCGACCGGGTTATGAAAAACAACCCAACAATCAACCCAACCCGTGCAAGACTCGTGGCGCTGATCGAGCATTTGGATGCGAGTGTGGGTCGGGTGTTGGCTGCGTTGCGGGCTAACGGACAGGATAAAAACACAATAGTGGTGTTTACGAGCGACAATGGAGGATGGGGCCCCGGAAAAGCCACCGTTGGTCCTTATCGTGGTTTTAAAGGCACCATGTATGAGGGAGGACTTCGGATTCCGGCGGGTATTCGCTGGCCAGCCCATATTCAGCCTCGTACCAGCTCAACCCGCCCATTGCTGCTTATGGACTGGATGCCAACTTTGCTGGAACTGGCTGGTACACCCGTGCCCCCCGGTTTGGATGGGCGCTCTTTTGCCAGTTTGCTGACGGGACAGGACACCACTGCTGGGCCTGCCCGTCCGCTGTTTTTTGTTCGGCGCGAAGGAAACGACGTGTATAAAGGCCTGCAAATTCACGCCCTCCGCGACGGCGATTTTAAACTCCTCCAGGCCAGCCCGTTTACGCCCTACGAGCTGTACAACCTCTTGACCGATCCGGCTGAAACAACCAACTTGGCCGAACAGAACGGCGTTGTTCGTGATCAGATGGCGCGCCAGCTGATGAACCACATCCGCAAGGGCGGAGCCGTGCCGTGGCAGAAAAAATAGGCCTGTCTCTATAACTTTCGCACGGCCACAACTTTGCGTTGCCCATTACGGATCACCTCGATGAAGTAGGCTCCCGCTGGTATCGATTTAGTGGAAATAACCCGTTCTTTTTCCTTTTCTGACAGCACGGCCTGATAATGTACCCGCCCGTCACTGCTGATCAGCCGTAGATTGCTGCCATCCCCAGTACTAAGGCCCGCTGTTTCCTTAAGGGAAACCGTAATGCTTTCATCAAACGGATTAGGGTAAGCCATTACATCCAGGTCTGGCTCGTCAGACGATTCAGTTGCCAGGCGGGATGTCAGAACCAAGGCTGGACTGTTGCAGCCAGCGCTCATTACCGGACCATTGCCAGTTGGGGTATAGGTCGAGCTAGTTGTCAGCACAAATTTATCGACGCGAACCCCGTCTTCACGCATCCATAAATTGAGCGTATGTGAACCGGGAGTCGACACTACAACGCGGAAAGCTGTCGCCCCCGCAGCTTTGATCCAGGTCATCACATTGCTCCCGTTATTGTAGTTGGAGGTGGCCGGATTCAGGGTAACGGCGGTGCCGTCTAAGCCTAGATGAAACGAGTCATCATCAGTGCGGCTAGGACCGGCAGCCATTCGTACCCAGACGTAGTAGGTGCCTGTCGTAGTAAAATTCAACGCATAGTCTAAACGGGGGCCAACCAATGAATTTCCCAGGTTTAGATTGAAGCCTGTAGCCTGCATGCCAATTCCGCCCGAAGCCGTGCTAATGGTTTGAGGTACCCAGGTTCGGCCGGCAGCCGCACCCGTTCCAACCGTAACTGACTGGTAATTTTCAGCTTCAAATACAACCAGGCCACCCGTTTCTCTGAAGCAGGTTTGTAACAGGGTTTTAAACGAAGCGGATGTGTAATTGCCACAGTTGGCTTTTACGCGCCAATCGTAATCGGTATTGCTCAGGAGCCCAGTTGCCACATACGACGGGCCACTCACGGTTATATCAGCGGGCCAGACCGTAGTGCTTTTGGGTTTTATGGACACCGAGTAACTAGATGCACCCGTTACCGCGTTCCAGCTCAGCGTAGCGCCAGTTTCAGAAAGGCTTGTTGAATTCAGTCCCGTTGGCAACCCACAGGCGGGGGCGTAGGTGAGCGTAACGGTCTCCTTGATGGCCGACATGCCATTGTCGACGTTGATTTCAAACGTAAGTAAAGTGCCAACGGGCGTATTAGGGGCTACAGTAAACGAGAACGAATCGGGCGTTGTCTGTAATAGAGTCATGCCAGTATACAGCTTGGCGGGCCCCACGCCAGTAACGGCACTGCTCGTACTGGTCGCTGAAACAGTAAAGCTACCGGGCTTTATGCTGAAATTCTGAAACTGGTAGCGTAGGCTTCCTGCCGTTTGGGTTACCGTGAATGGAGCCGTAGCCGTGGCCCGACCGTAGGTCGTAGATAATCTAAGCATCTTACGGTTCATCTCGATCATGGTGTTGCACAGTGGTATGATCCGCGATGAAGCGGGCCAGAATCCATCAGTCGCGCTGCCAATTTCGGGAGTAAATCCGTAAATTTTGCTTTTAGCAACCCGCTCGCCAAACTCCCAATCGGGAGCAGTGCCGTTGGCTTTATAGCCCACCGTTTCGGAGGAATTACCAATGACGAATCCGTTCTCAGCAGTCAGATAGGTGGCGGCACTCCGAAAGGTGCTCAACTCAGCATTATTATTGGGGTTCAGACTCTCGAAGGGATAAATACAGACGTTACTATACGAATGGTAGTTAAACGTGGTAACGAACTGATGCTGGGCCGCGAAGCTTCGAAGAGCCGCTGTTTCGGGTTCCGAAAAAGCGCCCGTGCCCCGGTACGTATCCGACGAGGGAGTGGGCGAGGAGCCAACATTGTCTATGGCGTAGTTGTATGAATAATTGCGGTTCAGGTCAACACCGCTGGTACCATCGGCGTTGGCACGGCGATTTTTGCGCCACATGCCACCCCCGTTCGGATTGGTTGTTTGGTTATACACATAACCGTCGGGGTTGGTGCAGGGGAGAATATAAATCTCCGAACTATTAAGCAGCGTCTGTATCTCCTTGTCGGTGTTGTAGTTCTCCAGAATATGCCACATGAAGAAAACTAACTGACTCAGGCTCATCGGTTCACGGGCATGGTGGAGCGCGTTGAGTAGCAATTCAGGCTCGTTTTCGTCTACATCGGGGTTATCGCTGATCTTGATCATGTACAGCGGACGGCCCCCAACGGAGTTTCCAATAGACGTTTTAACCGTAATCAGGTTTGGGTAAAGCGCCCGCATCCGATCGAGGAGGGCGGGTAACTCGGCAAAGGAGTAATAACCCGCATACGACCCCAGGCTGAAATTGGTAGGTGTAGCCACAGCCGCAACGCGGGCTGTACCACTTTTTTTAGCGGCTTCACGGTCAATCTGTGCATTGAGCGCCTGGTAGTTTTTCTCCAGATCCCGAACTAGGTAGGTTACCTTAAACCCATTGTGATTGAACAGGGCCACATCGCCGTCGGAAACTTCAGCCGTGAAGACCTTTTTGTTTTCGTAGCTAAAATGGTCTATTTCAAGGCCATTGTTAAACAAATATTCCAGTCGCTCGGGACTGATCGTGACTTTTACCCGATGGTATTTAACTGATTGGGCGTGAGCCGTGGAGAACAAAGCCAGAACAACCCAAAAGAGAGAGCAGAAGTAAATTTTTTTCATAAATGTCAGCTGTAGAGTGGGTAATTGCCGACAATGTATGAAAATAATCTGTTGTATTTATCCGTAAGTGTACGAACGGTTATTTAGTCACGTTTTGGGCACCGCACTAAGTAGCTTACGATAGAGCTGCTCCGTTTCCGGGTCGAAACAAACGAAGATGACTTCCTCGACAGTAGTTTGATTTTTGGCAAAGTCAGCTACCGTTTCTACCGCAATTCGGGCTGCTTTATCTTTTGGATACCCATAAATGCCGGTGCTGATGCCCGGAAAAGCCACTGACTTTAGCCCGTGTTCCGTAGCGATTTCGAGCGATCGACGGTAGCAGCTTGCCAGCAAGGCTGGTTCGCCGTGTGTGCCACCACCCCAAACCGGCCCTACAGCGTGAATGACGTATTGGGCAGGTAAGCGATAGCCTTTGGTGATTTTAGCATCGCCTGTTTTGCAGCCGTGCAACAGGCGGCACTCCTGTAGAAGATCGGGGCCAGCCGCCCGGTGAATGGCGCCATCGACACCACCCCCGCCCAGTAGACTACTGTTGGCAGCATTGACAATTGCATCGACGGCGAGTTTTGTGATATCGCCAAGGTGAACGTTGAGAATCATACTTGGTTACCGTTTTAATAATCGAACCGTTTTTCGCTTGCCGTCGCTGGTGATACTCAACAGATAAATACCCGTTGGTAAGGCCAATTGCTTGAATGATAACGAAACTACCCGCTCAGCTGCGACGGTTTGCTGCCAGACAATGCGCCCGGATACATCGGTCAGCTGGGCGTCGAGTGTAGTAGTAGTTGGGAGCTCGCCAAAAGGAACGGTCACAAAATCATCATCGGTGAAGGGGTTTGGCGAGGCTACCGTTAATGAAAAGACCTCGGCTAAAGCGGCTGCCCGTTCGAAAGTTGGAATGCCATACCCCAGTTGATCGTCGGGGTTTTTGGACTGATGCCCCGCCCGGCGCACTACGCCTACAATTTCGCGGGCAGTCAGTTGCGGATAAGCCTGCCAGAGCGTTGTAACAAAACTGGCCATGAGCGGGCTGGCAAACGAGGTGCCTGACCCAGAGCCTATGGTTCCGTTTGGATTTCCCAGAATATCACTTTGTCCCTGAGCGGCAACATCGGGCTTGATGCGTCCATCGGGGGCTGGCCCAAAACTGCTAAACTGTGCCCGAACGCCCGAAGAGGTCGTTGCGGCTACCGATAGAACATCTACTGCATCGGATGGGGCTGAAATATAGCGCCAGGGTGCAGCGCCCTCGTTGCCTGCCGCAATCACCACAGCCATTCCCGTTTCGGCTGCCCACTGAGCCGCCCGACTGACGAGTGTAGTGCGACCATTAAGGTCAGGGTATGTATGGTCTAAAGCGGCAAACTCCGGGTCGAACTGCGTGTAACCCAGGGAAGAGTTGATCACATCAGCGCCCGTACTGTCGGCAAATTCGGCACCAAGAAGCCAGTAAGCCTCTTCGATGGGCGATTCTGTAGGGGCATCTTCGGTGCGAATCAAGACGTAACTAGCCTTGAAAGCCCCACCATAGAGTCGATTATCGGCCGTAGCTGCCATAATCGACAGGACATTTAACCCGTGGCTGTCATCGTCAAACACATTACGATTGTTGGCCACAAAATCGTAGGTCGCAACTATGCGGTTTTCGGTAATGAGTGGTTGTAAAAAGGGAACGGTGTTTGCGTTCGGGAAACCGGCATCCAGAATAGCAACTAATTTTCCTTCACCCCGAAACCCGCGATCATGCAGTTGGTCGAGACCCAACTGGCTCAACTGGGTAAGCGACGGACCATAGGGGAGAGCCTGGGTCTGTGTTTCGCCAAATTTGTTAGCTGCTTTGGTTTGTTCCGTTGGAGTAGCAATTCGAGAGTTGCCAATTCGCTGGCCATACTCTAGACCTTTCACAAACGGCAACGCGATCACCTGTTGCAGGCTCGTTGTCGTGGCCCGAATCAGTACCGCGTTGAGCCAGCGAGAGGTATTCAGCACTTCGGCTCCGGCTGCCCTAATTTGGCTGACATAAGCCGGATTCACTGGTAAGTCGCGCTCGGTCAGGGCAATGTTCTGTTTTGACCGCCGACTAACCGACCGGGCTGACAAAAACTGTTCGGGGCGACTGGTGCTAAACGGCGAATTAGCTTTGTCGCGCAGTACGACGAGGTAGCGTTGCGTGGTTTGCCCCGAGGCAGCCGAGACGCCCAGGGCCAGATAAATGCCGATAAGAATTGCTCGTAAATTAGTCTTTCCCATGCTCCGTTAAACGAATGAACTGCCTGATTCCGTACAAGATATCGCCTGGTTGGTTACAGCCAGGGTCGGTGGTGCAAAAGCGAACCTGTTGCCGTTCGGCATAAATCAATCCGATCTGGTACCCGTATACCTCAAGCCTCCTGTCTTGTGATACTAATGTTGAGTCATTTTGTTGGACAACCGTTATACTACGGTCATACGCTCTGGTATTGGTACGAAAAGGCTGATGACAATGTTGCAGCTGAAATTCATCGGGCCCGAGCGCATTAAAACGGTTGCCATTCCAGCGTTGATCATCAAAGGCAGGGAAGGCCAGTTTTACCACGGTTTGTCCACCCGACGTTAACAATGCTTCCCGTGCAGTTTTCCAGGCCACTCCCATCGAGTCAATTTGCCACGGAAGCGAGCTATTGATGCGGTGGGCGTACGTGAGTGTGTAGGCTGTATCGCCCGAGAGCGTTTGAAAAGGTGCTCCGGTTGTTTCGCGCCAGAAATAGGTGCGGGTTGAGGAAGATTGCCCGGCTCTGTAGCGCTGCTCCGTTACGGAATAAACCCGGAAATGACCCGTTTGCAGCGGGAAATAATCGGCATCGGGCAAGCTTGCGGGCAGGTAAGGAGCCTGGCAGGAAACGATCAGGAGAAGGAGAAAACAAAGCGAACGCATAATGCACAAACCTACCCTTTATTTCTGGGCAGTTTGATGTCTTTTGCCCAACATTACTGACATCCTAATTTATCACTGATCTTCTTCAGGATTTCGAGTTGCCTCGCCTGGCTGTCGAAGAGGATTTTGATTTGCTCTTCCAGTAAAAGATCTATTTTCTGGTGAAGACTCCGTACTTCTAATTCGGCTTTGAGATTGATGAGATAGTCGTTCTCGCTGCGTTTTCTATCCTTTTCCTCCTTGCGGTTTTGACTCATCATGATAATTGGTGCTTGTAGAGCCGCAATACACGACAGAATCAAATTCATCAAAATGAACGGATACGGATCAAAGTCAGCCCCTTTAGGCGCAATCGTGTTGAAGAGGATCCAGACAGAAAGAACTATTCCGAATAAAATAATGAATTTCCAGCTCCCACCGAAGTTGGCGACTTTATCAGAAATAGTCTGTCCTTTTGTTAAAATTTCCTGAGGCTGGTTTAAAAGATTATCAACAATAAGCTTCTCTTCAGCCATAGTTTGTCTTACTATTTGCTGAAGCTTTAGTAGCTGATCGTCGCCGGATTTTAATAGATTGTCTGTATCCATGTTTCTGGTATAATGAATTGTTAGTTTAGGGGATTAACGCTGATCCAATGCCCGAATCTGACTTAAATACTCGGTGGGTAACAGCACTCGTTGCACCACCGATCGTAAACCGATGCTGTTCAAAAGTCGGTATAAGCCAATGGTCTGGCTCAACAGCGGTTTTTGGGGAAGCGCTAAACGGTGGCTCACTGCATCAGGAACAAGCACGGCCATCGCCTGCCGCAGTAGATTATAACGCCAGCCGCCCAACTGCTGCCGATAACGCTGGAATAAGCGATCGGTGAATGGACTCCGTTCCAGGTCGCGGTCGAGGTGGGCCTGCCGATCTATTTTCCAGTCGGAATAGGTAGTGGGTAAGTCGGGAACATTCATGCCTGCGCCCACCGCCCGAAATACCTGGAAGAGTTCGGTTTGTTCGTCAGGACTGAGTGGTCGATGTAGCAGGGAACAGGCTCGTTCAGAATAGTCGATGAGCATGTAGAGTACATCACGGTAAGCCCAGTCGGGAATGGCATAGCCGCGTTTGTTTTCGACACCACTATGAATAGCCTCCATACGGCTTATGGCCTGACGCGCTTTCTCTTCGGGGGCAAACACAATTTCCTGGGCATAGCGCACCGTTGAAAAAAGCCGGGCAATGGGGTCGGCGGGAAGCTTACCCGTAAAAAACAACCAATCGACAGCTTTATTGAGAGCAAACTCAGCCGCCGACCCGGCAAAAACGAGCAGAATCACATCAGCGTCGCCCCATATACGCCGAACAATGGAGTCAGAACTAACAAAATTTGTCATTGATTGTCATTCGTGGTCATTAACACCAAAACAACGAATAGCAATCAATGACAACTAAATGACAATGAATGACGCCGACGGCTAATGACTATAATTTGAGAACCACAAACTCAACGCGCCGGTTCTTCTTTTTGTTGTTTTCGGAATCGTTGGGGGCAGAGGGGCGAGTGTCGCCATAGCCATGGGGTTGCAGGCGGTTTGTGGCAATACCCCGATTGGCTAAGTAGTTGGTAATGACCTTCGCCCGGTTTTCGGATAAAGACTGGTTGAGCCGACGGTCGCCCACGTTGTCGGTATGGCCAGCAATTTCGATCTGGAGGCCGGGGTTGCTATTGAGCGTTTTGAGCAGTTTGTTTAGTTGCTCATTCGATTCGGGCCGGAGAATATAGCTGCTCTGGTCGAAATACACATTGTCGAGCCGGATAGCCTGGTTCAGTTTGAGGTTGGTAAATACGCTGTCTTCGCGCTCCATCACGGCCAGGTGTTCGTAGGAACCGCAGGTATCGCACGAAACCAGCAGAATCTCTTCCGTTTTGTAATAGCCTTTGGCATCGGTTTTCACAACGAGCGTATCAGTGCGGGTCAGTACAATATTAAAGGGTTGACCATCCTTACTGCTGCCTTTGAACGATTTCTTGGCCAACACTGCCTCAATTTCGTAAGCGGCAGGCACATCGGCTTTGGTTTTCTCATCAACGGCCCGCACACTAAAATCGACAGGTTGCGCTGTCTGGCGACCTGTTAAGCTAGCTGTTTTGGGGCTGACAACAGGTTGTGACGCCACGGTAGTACCAGAGGTTGGGACTTGAGCCACATTAAACCGTTTTACGGAAACGCCCTGAGCGAAGGACTGGGGCTGACAAAACAGTAGTGAAAGAATGACAGAGTAGACGAAGTACGGTAGAATACGGGGATTCATGATGTTTGAGCGGTTGTAAAGGAACGTCTGAACAGGTATCGCAAAGAACGTGCCGAGTGTTAATCAGGGGCTGGCAATGCTGTCCGCAAACGGACGGGTTTCGTTCATTTGCGGACAAGGTCACTTATTATGGTTGAGTAAGCTACTGATTATCAACGGAAAGTCGCTTTTGGTACAGACTTTGTCCTGTTTGTCTCTGCCAATCAGCATGTTGGCCAAAGGGTCATCTCCAAGTTCATTGTCTCAACTCTTAATACTATGTTGTACAACTACATCAAAATCGCCATCCGCAATCTGTGGAAAAACCGGGTTTACAGCGGCATTAACGTATTTGGATTGGCGGTGGGCCTCGCAACCTGTTTGCTCATCACCCTCTACGTGGCCGACGAACTGAGCTATGATCGCTTCCACGAGCGAGCCGACCGGATTTACCGGGTGGTGCATCAGGCCAAATGGGAAGGAGGGAATCTCAACCTCGCACCGACTTCGGCACCTTTCGCTCCAGCGCTAAAACAAAATTATCCAGAAATTGAGCAGGCTGTACGAGTTTTGCCCGAAGGAGGTGGCCCCATGCAGTACGGCGAAACCAAAATTAAGGCTGACGACATCATGTTTGCCGATCAGGAAATTTTTCAGGTGTTTACCTATCCCTTCCTGTATGGTGACCCAAACACCGCACTCAGCAAGCCCCAGTCGATTGTACTTACCAAAGACCTTGCGCACCGTCTGTTTGGCGATGTGGCCAAAGCTCTGGGTAAAACGGTTTATTTTGAGAATAATTTTCCTAATGTCGTAACGGGAGTTATCGATAATGTGCCTTCCAATTCGCACTTTACGTTCAGCGGATTGCGTTCTATGCCAACGGGTTACACAACAGGATGGCAACAGTTTAATTTGTATACGTATCTGTTGCTGCATGAAGGTGCTGACCCGAAAGGGCTGGAAGATAAGTTCCCCGCTTTCTTCGAGCAGTACATCAAACCTGAGATGGGTAATGTGACGTACAAAATGGAGTTACAACCGCTGACATCCATTCACCTGCACTCGAATTTAGACTATGAAATTGGTCCAAATGGTAACCAGCAGGCAGTATCAGTTTTTGCCATCATTGCTGGACTGATTCTGTTGCTGGCGGGGATCAATTATATGAACCTGTCCACCGCCCGATCAACCATGCGGATTCGGGAAGTGGGCGTTCGGAAAGCCGTTGGGTCGGGGAGGGGGCAGTTGGCGGAGTTATTTCTGACCGAGACGCTCTTACTAACGATCGTGGCTATGGTACTGGGTGTGGGACTTGCTCAGAGTGTGCTGCCTTTCTTCAACGAATTAACGGGTAAAGTGTTGTCGATCTGGCAATTCGGGCTTGGCTATAGTATGTTAGCGATCACTGGGTTTGCACTGTTGGCTGGGTTGCTGAGTGGTAGTTATCCTGCTTTGTTTTTGTCGGGTTCGCGCACGGTAGCCGCTTTGCGGGGGCAATTAGGGGACCAGTCAGGGACCATTGCCTTCCGAAAAACACTGGTTACGTTTCAGTTTGTGATCACTATTGCGCTGATCGCTGCTTCAGGTATTATCTACCAGCAACTCCGGTTTGCGCTCTCCAAACAGCTGGGCTTCAACAAAGAACAGGTACTGACGTTCCACCTGAACGATGAGCAAACGCGCACTAAAGTTCCGGCCATCAAGGCGCAGTTATTGGGAAATTCACTGATTGAAGGTGTTGCAGCTGCCAGCAACCCCATTGGAACCAATAGCTTAGGAGGGGGGGCTTACTTTTTTGAGATCGACGGGAAAATGACGGAATCGTCAAAAATTACGAAAAACCTCATGGTGGATGGCGACTTCCTGAAAACGATGGAAATTGGTTTGGCACAGGGCCGTAGTTTCTCGGATGCTATCCCCGCCGACCGGTACAATGCTATTCTAGTCAACGAAACGTTGGTGAAGGATTTGGGCTGGAAAGACCCAATTGGTAAGCGGATCAAATTCTACATCGACGACAAGGGGACGCTGGCCGAACGCCGGGTGGTTGGGGTTGTGAAAGATTTTCACACACATTCACTGCAGCACAAAATCGAGCCGCTGGCTTTGCAAATGCCGCCTTCTGCCGATGAACAGGATAATCTGTACGTACGAGTGAAGGCAGGTCGGGCCGCTGATGCGCTAGCGTTCATCGAAAAAACATACCGGCAATTCGAGCCAAACAGCGTGTTTTCGTACCAATTTTTGGATCAGAATTTTGCCCGCCAATACGATAGAGAACGGAAACAGAGCCAGATTCTTCTGATTTTCACCGCGCTGGCCATCTTCATTGCCTGCCTTGGGCTGTTTGGTTTGGCGGCCTTCACGGCTGAGCAACGCACCAAAGAAATTGGGGTACGTAAAGTGTTGGGAGCCAGTGTTGCCAGTATTGTTACATTACTCTCCAAAGACTTCCTGAAATTGGTGGTAGTCGCTATGGTGATTGCTTGTCCGCTAGCTTGGTACGCCATGAATCAGTGGTTGCAGGACTTTGCATACAAAATCGACATTGAGTGGTGGGTGTTTGCCTTGGCGGGCTTGTTGGCAGTGGGCATTGCCCTCATGACGGTGAGTTTTCAAAGCGTTAAAGCCGCGCTGATGAATCCGGTGAAGAGTTTACGGAGCGAATAGTTAAAAAGGGGCAAGGCTTTTTTCGGCCTTGCTCCTTTGAAAACAAACGCTACTCCTTTTGGGCAACCAAATAGATTTGAGGATCACCCAATGCGTACGGCAGCAGTTCGGTTGAGTTGTAGACTGCTACCGTTTGCAACCCATACCGGGCAAGCATCCGCTTAATTTCAGCCAGTGTAAACACGTAATGCTTGAAATACTGCTTCTCTACGCGTCCAGCCTGTGTGTAGGTAAGTTCGGTAGCCATGTAGCTCTCGCCAATAACATAATCGTTGCGAATATCCATAGTCAGATCGCCGAGTACGTAATGTTTCGTTTTGGGGAAGTTGGGCAAAATGCTTTCGGCTACTAAACCGGAGTTGATCACGAAGTGAGCCCCTGGCTTCAACACATTGGACACTTTCTCAATAAACACCTGCATGCTTGCATAGTCGACGTAGCCGAAGCTGTTACCCAGGCAATAGGCGCCATCAAAAGTGCCCCCAATGTCGGTTGTCAGTAGATCGCCGTGGATCACCTGCACGGCTAGCTGTTCAGCAGCTACCTGCTCCCGTAGTTTCTGCACAAATTCATCGGAGATGTCCAAACCGGTCATACGAAAGCCTCGTTTGGCCATTTCTATAGTGTGCCGCCCGAATCCGCAGGGAATATCAAGCAGCGAAGCGCCAGGCTGGACTTTAAGCGTGGCTTCCAGAAAATTAGCCTCCTGCTGGGTCCACTCATTTGTTGCTGCCCGCTCCCACATTTCGCAGTTGAGGCCAGTAAAAAACTCTTTATACCATTCGTTTTTAATGAGAGTATTCACTGGTGTATATTAAAATAGGGAACAGACAATCTCTGTTCCGGTCTATGTCGGAGATTGAAAACAATACGTGAGCGCTTGTAAAGCGAGCCTTGTAGGCAACGGAAAACAGGCCGAAGTCTGGAGAGAGGTCGGAGAGATAATGAAGGCTAAATAGTCGACCACTCGCGGGGAGTTGGAGGAGATAAAGATCCGCGAAGGATCTTTAGGCAAAGGTAGACACCGGCGTGCTTGTTTAGTGGCAGGGCGAATATAGCAAACAAAGCAATTTTCTGGTTCCGTCCATGGCATGTTTTCTTAACTTTGATCCTTGTCGACAACCGCTTTATAGCCCTCCATCTTTATGCTTTCGAAAGTAGACACAACTCGTGTGCTGTGGTTCTATACCTGTCATTTTTTGCTATTGCTGATGGCGCTAACCAGCTTAGGGCAAACCAAAACAACGCCTGTGAATAAATCAATCGTTGAGACGGGTGTCTCAAAATCTCTGGCGCAGCAGCGGAAACAAACGATCAGCCACCTTCGCTACGGACTGCAATTTGATATTCCTGCTCAAAAAAATATACCCATTGCCGCATCAGAAACCATCGCGTTCGATTGGAAGCCTGACGGTCAGGCTATTCAACTTGATTTTAAAGAGCAGCGGGATCATCTGAAACAGGTCGTTGTTAACCAGAAAGAAGTACCCATCGTTTTTGAGAAAGAGCATATTCTCATTGCTTCAGAGCATCTGAAATTGGGTGCCAATCAGGTTTCGATTCAGTTTACGGCTGGTAACCTTTCTCTGAACCGCAACGACGACTATCTGTACACGCTGCTTGTGCCCGACCGTGCCCGTACCGTTTTCCCCTGCTTCGATCAGCCTGACTTAAAAGCTTCTTTTCAACTTACACTGATTGTTCCGGCCAACTGGAAGGCCATGACAAATGGAGCTTTAAAGGAGTCAAAGGTGGCAGGCGATCGTAAAACAGTTCAATTTGAACCCAGCGAAACGATTAGTACGTATTTGTTTTCGTTTGCAACTGGCCGATTCGAGCCCGTTACCCAGCAACGAAACGGTCGGACTATACACTTTTTGCATCGGGAGACCGACTCGACGAAAATCCGGCTGAGTATGGAGCCCATTTTTGCGACTCATGCCGATGCGCTGACGTTTCTGGAAGACTATACCCAGATTCCGTACCCGTTCAAAAAGTTTGACTTTGTGGCCATTCCCGATTTTCAATATGGCGGTATGGAACACGTTGGAGCCATTCAATACCGGGCATCGAGTTTGTTTCTGGACAACGGAGCTACCCGCGACCAGAAGCTGAGTCGTGCCACGCTGATTGCTCACGAAACGGCGCACATGTGGTTTGGCGATCTGGTAACCATGCGGTGGTTCGATGATGTCTGGATGAAAGAGGTTTTCGCCAACTTCATGGCGGATAAAATTACGGAGGTGAGTATGCCCGGCGGCAACTACGACCTTGAGTTTTTGATTTCCCATTTCCCCGCTGCTTATGACGTGGACCGTACCGAGGGCGCAAACCCAATTGGACAGCCGCTGGCTAATTTGCAGGAAGCCGGAACGCTTTATGGCGGCATCATTTACCACAAAGCCCCCATTATGATGCGGCAGCTGGAGCGGCTGATGGGCAAAGATGCACTCCGCAACGGCCTGCGTGATTACCTCAAAAAATACGCTTACAGCAATGCTTCGTGGCCAGATCTGATTGCTATTCTGGATGCATACACCCCCGCCGACTTGCAGCGCTGGAATAAGGTATGGGTTAACGAAACCGGCCGACCCCGGTTTTCATACCAGCTTAAAACCGCTCAGAACAAGATATCGCAGTTTGTTATTTCGCAGGTGGGTGAAGACGGCTCGAACCGGCAATGGCCCCAGTTTTTTGAAGTTGCGCTGGTGTATCCCGACCGTGTTGAGGAACTGACTGTGAACATGAATCAACCGCAGGTGACGTTGACTCAGGCGGTTGGAAAAGATGAACCCCTGTTTGTGGTGTTTAACTCGTCGGGCCAGGGTTACGGGCAGTTTCCTGTTGATGAGCGAATGCTGTCGGGCATGGAAAAGCTCAAGAACCCCGTGATGCGAGCATCGGCCTACATTAGTCTGTACGAGAATATGCTGAGTGGGAAATCGGTTACTGCTGCCCAGTTGGCAACGCTCTATCAACAGCAACTCGCCCGTGAGCCAGAAGAACTGAATCTGCGGCTACTAACCAACCAGTTATCCGACATATTTTGGCGGTTTACCCGCCCCGAAAGCCGGGCTGCTCTGGCTGCAACCCTGGAAAAAGCGGTCTGGCAGGCGCTCCAGCAGGAGACCCATGCTGGTAAAAAGAAGCTATTGTTTCGCTGTTACCAAAGTATTGCGTTCAGCACGGAAGCTCGTGAACAGCTCTATGCAATCTGGAGAGATCAGAAGGCACCCACTGACGTCACGCTTACCGAAGACGATTATACCAGCTTGGCGCTTGCCTTGGCCGTTCGTGATTACCCCGACAAAGGATTGTTGGAGCAACAACTGAGTCGAATTAAGAACTCTGACCGTAAGAAGCGGTTACAGTTTATGATGCCCGCTTTGTCGGCTGATGTAGGAGTGCGTGATGCATTCTTTGCCTCCTTAAAAGAAGTAAGCAATCGCGAACGTGAAGCCTACGTTACGGCCGCGTTGGGGTATCTGCATCATCCCCTGCGAGCCAGTACGTCGGCTAAATACCTGAAGCCAAGCCTTGAACTGCTCGAAGAGATCCAACGAACGGGGGATATTTTCTTCCCCGAGTCGTGGCTCCGGTCAACACTAAGCGGTTACCAGACGCCGGAAGCCGTGAGCGTGGTTCGTACCTTTCTGGCGGAACGTCCGGGTTATAACCCCCGCCTGAAAGCAAAGTTGCTTCAGGCCGCCGACGGACCGTTTCGGGCGGCCAAATTGCTGACTCAGAATGAATAGCTATGAATGAGATTAATTAAGCCTGACTTTTTTCAATGATGCGCAACGTAATTTTTGCTTTTGCCTTCACGCTGTTTGTAAGTCCTTGCTTGGTTGCTCAGCCAGCAAAAGTTGCGGTTGATCCATTGCGGAAGTTGCCGGTTACGGCGCTGCGTGCCGACTTTCAACTTATGCGGAACGCGCTTGAACAGCTACATCCCAGTTTATATTGGTACACGCCCAAAGCCCGCCTGGATTCCGTGTTCGACGGGGCGTATGCGATGATTAACCGCCCCATGACCGAGTCTGAATTTATGTACTTGCTGTATCCGGCTATCCGTCAGATACGCTGTGGTCATACACAACTGGAACATTCAGCGGCTTATCAAAAAGCGCCTAATCGCCCCAGAGCCGTGCATTTGCCTTTCGATGTTTTTGTGCAGGACAACCGGGCCTGGCTCATCCCAAATCGATCAACAGACTCTACGCTGAAACTAGGCACTGAACTCCTTAGCATTAATGGAGTAGGCAGTGCCGAATTGATTCAGGCAGGGGTGGGCATCTGGAACGGCGACGGGTATAACCGGACCTGGAACGAGTTTTTCCTGAACGAATATGATTTTTTCGAAGACGTTTGCTGGGCGGTGTACGGTTGGAAAGGGCCTTACACCCTGCAACTAAAAGAGCCAGATGGAACCGTGCAAACTACGACCGTATCGGCCCCGACAAAACCAGCCGCTGCACCGCAAAAACCTACTCCCAAGCTGACTGCTGCTGAGGCTGAGCGGTTGGCCAGAGAGCAGGAAGAAGCGCACAAGCGGAGTTATCTGAATCTGCGTTTTTTGCCTGATTCCGCCACGGCCATGCTTACCGTGAATGCCCTTGAGTATGGCGATGAAGCCTTTTACGAACAGGCTTTTCGGCAGATAGAGCAGGAACAGACTAAAAATCTTGTGTTAGACATTCGTCGTAATCACGGGGGCGATGTTCGTATTATCAGCAAGTTGCTCTCGTATCTGGCCGATTCCAACTACGTAATGCTCCGCCAGGTAATTGGTAAAGTGGCCAATCCGGGTAAAAATCAGTTTTCGGCCCACTTCGACCCCGCTCTCACTCGGAGTTATTTCGCCAGCTTCAGACCGGGCAAAAAGATGGAAGCGGGTTATGAATTTGCATTTACGCCCGAGATGGGTAGCATAACGGGCTACCAACCCGTTGCGAAGGCCCATCGTTTTCGGGGCGTTGTTTATGTGTTAATTGACGGAGGGACGTTCTCCAATGGATCAAACTTTGCGGCAGCTCTCAAAGCCCAATGCCGGAAAGCGGTGTTCATTGGTCGTGAAACGGGTGGCACCGAATTGGGTTGCGGAGGTGGCACCAACAACAAGCTGACACTGCCAAACTCGAAACTAGTACTCCAGTTTCCGTGGATGCGTCTGATCTCTGCATCACGCAACCCAGTGGATGGCCAGGGTCTGTTGCCCGATTATCTGGTCAACTACACCCCACAGGCCATTGCCAGCCACGGCGATTTAGACGTAGCAAAAGCCCTCGAACTGATTCGTGACCATCAGCCAGTGGGCAAATGAGATCATCGGCCTAGGTAGTTAATTGCCATTTTTTATATATTTAAAGGCTAAACTAAGTCTGCCATGAAACGCCTTTTCCTCGCTCTTACCTTACTTTCGGCCATCACATCCTACCAGCTAGCCACTGCCCAAACTGCACTAACGGGAACCCAGGCATACGATCATTTGCAAAGTGAACGCCAACGGGCCGACCGGGTAGTTGGTGAAGCCGCAGCCCCACCAATGGATAGCCTGAAAAAAGCGGATCAGATTCTGGTCGATGCACTTCGTTATTACGATCGCGCCGATGTGCAGGAACTGGCAAAGAGCAATATTTATCTTTTTGCCCGAAAGGGTGATATCCTGTTTGATCGGTCGGTTATTCAGCTAAAAATGGGACAGCCTGATGCCGCAGCTGAATCATTGCTGTACGGATTACAGGGGAAATCGGCTTCGTTTTATGCCCGAATTATCAATGACGAAGCCGTTTTTGCCCCTATTCGAAAACACCCGACAATTGTTGCCCTTCTGACCAAAGCGCAGGTTGGCAATCGACTGTTTAACTCGAATGCTTTGAAAACGCCCTATCAACCGGTCATAAGTGAAGACGAGAGAGTAGCTGGTTTATCAAAACTGTGGTCAGAAGCGAAGTACAACTTTGCCTATTTTGATCATATTCCTGATCTCGACTGGGATAAGCTTTACTTAGAGTATCTGCCCAAGATTCGGGCGGCCAAATCTACCGTTCAGTATTTTCATGTACTGGAAGCGTTCTGCGCCCACCTCCACGATGGCCATACGAATGTTTGGGCCAGCGATCCTAAACTGGTCGATTCGGTATCGCGTCGCCCGCCGATTCGGTTTGCGTTGGTGGAAGATAAAATACTGGTTCAGGAAGTCCTCTCCGACAGTCTGATGCAAAGTGGTATCCGGCTCGGTCTGGAGTTGGTTAGCATTGATGGCATGCCGGCCAAAACTTATGCTGATCAGCACGTTCGACCCTACCAGAGCGGGTCATCACCCCAAAACCTTGATGTGTCGACCTACACATACAGCCTGTTGAATGGCCCTAAAGATAAACCCGTTGCGCTCACGTTTCGGGATGCCGCTGGCCAAACCATTAGCCGGACGTTGCCACGATTCGGCTATAGCAACCTGAAACCAACACCAGCCTTTCGTTTTCGAATTCTACCCGGAAACGTGGCTTACGTGCAACTCAATAGTTTCGGAGATGCCCAGTCGCTTAATGGATTCAAGGCTGCTTTCGATTCTATTGCCACTACCAACGCACTGATTCTCGACGTACGGCTGAATGGTGGCGGAGACAGCGGATACGGGTGGAACGTTCTTGGCTACCTCACCGACAAACCCATGAAAACGGGCTCGTATTCGGCGCGGCTTTACAGCCCATTACGTCGTGCGCGGGGCGAAGATGTTGTGTTTGAATCAGTGGAATCGGATGATAGCGGCTGGCCTGCCAACGGAAAGAAACTCTATACAAAACCCGTAGTTGTGCTCACCAGCGGCCGCACATTCTCAGCTGCCGAAGATTTTGCGGTGGTGTTCGATGCCATGAAGCGTGGTACAATCATTGGCGAACCAACCGGCGGTAGTACGGGGCAACCACTGGCGTTTGCCTTGCCGGGTGGCGTGATGGCCCGCGTCTGTACCAAACGGGATATGTACCCCGACGGAACCGAGTGGAACGGCAAGGGGATTCAACCCGGGGTACTGGTCCGGCCAACAGTAGCCGATTTACAGGCAGGTCGAGATACAGTACTCGAAGCGGCATTGGCACACCTAGGCATAACCAATACCGCTGGAAAAACAGCCAAGCCCAAAAAAGGAAAGTAAGTGCGGTTTAGCAGGCTTTTGCTTACGAAACGCCATATCCCAAAGCTGACGACATGCCCGCAAACAAGGCTTAACAATTATTAACAGCCTGTTTGATAGATCACTACGTACCTTGCTGTCTCAATAAAGGCACGTAGTAGCAATGCTCAAAAACTACCTCAAAATCGCCTGGCGGCATCTGCTAAAACGAAAGTTTTACTCGGTGGTCAACATACTCGGCCTTGCCCTGGGTATGACGTTTACGTTGCTCATTGCCAGTTTTGTATGGGGTGAGTTGCAGGTAAATGACACCCTAAAAAACGCCGACAATCAGTACATTATCCGGAGTAAGTGGAAGCAGCCGGGCATGGGCTATGAGGATGTTACGGTAGCACCCTTGGGTAAATTGCTGAAGGAGCAGTACCCCAGCCTGGTAGCTAACTACTACCGGTTTGATGTGCTCACCACGGCTATTTCTATTGGTGATAGGCATTTCGTGCGGGAGGTGGCGGAGGCTGGCGATTCGACCATGATTGGCATGTACGGTTTCGCGATGCTGCATGGTAACGCCAACACTGCCCTGCGCGAACCCAATTCAGTGGTGATTACCGAAGAAAATGCGATTAAGTATTTCGGAAAAACCGATGTTCTTGGTCGCGTGCTGAGTCTCAGTAATTATGTAGGGGGGAAGCAGGGTTTTGTCGTAACAGGTGTCCTGAAAAGCCTCCCCAAAAACTCGATTACCTATCTGTGGGATTTGCCCGTAAACGTATTCATTTCGCTCAACAGTCTACAGGGCCGAACATTTACGGACGGGTGGAAAATATTGAATATTGCCAATTATATAGAGTTGCAAGTTGGTGTAACGCCAGAACAATTAGTAAAGCCAATCGACAAACTGATCGCTACTTATGCGTCGAAGGAGGTTAGCGGAAACCTGCAATCATATCTTACTCCGCTGAAACAATACTATCGGGAGTTTAACAAAAGCATCGTTAAAAAAACGATCTACACACTCTCTGGAATCGCGGTGTTCATCCTGCTGATGGCTATCGTCAACTTTGTGAATAGTACCATCGCTAACGCGTCGTCCCGTATTAAGGAAATTGGTATTCGAAAAGCATTGGGAAGCCTGAAGCGCCAATTAATCTATCAATTTCTGGCAGAATCAATTGTCTTGGCGATGCTATCGATGATCGTTTCGCTGATCTGTTATGAATTGGTGAGGTCATCGTTTGCCGATTTGGTAGGCAGGCCAATTGATTCACTGTGGACTGTTTCTCCTTATTTTTTAGGCACAGCCATCCTGTTTGCCCTCCTGATTGGCTTGCTGGCTGGGAGTTATCCGGCCTTTACACTATCGTCGTTACCCTCCGTCGATTCGTTGAAAGGGAAACTGAAATCGATCAAAGAGGGCGTGTTGTTCCGGCGTTTCCTGATCACTACTCAGTTCACGATTGCGCTGCTCGTCTTTTGCGGAGCTGTGGTGATTTCGCAACAAGTGACCTATATTTTTACTGCCGATTTAGGCTATAACAAGGAGTCAATGCTGCTGGTATCGCTCCCTCGCGACTGGACTCCGCAGGGTGTTGCCCGTATAGAAACCGTTCGCGATGAGTTGGCCCGAATAGCTGGCGTTGCTGATATAAGCATCTCATCATCAACCGTTAAATCGGGAGCAAGCTACGATATACATCTGTATCCTGTTGGAAAAGATTCGACCGAATCGACAGCGGCATCCGTACTACAGACCGACGAAAACTTTGTGAGAACGTACCAGATTCCAATGATAGCTGGTACCTTTTACCGATCGTCGGAACGAGCTGAACTGGATGACAAGATTGTGCTAAATGAAATGGCCATTAATTCGTTGGGATACAAAACCCCTGATGCGGCCGTTGGCAAGCAACTGTATAGTCATGGTTATAAAAAGCCAATCACGATTATTGGCGTTACCAAAGACTTCAGTTTTCGCTCTATAAAGGAGAAAATAACCCCCACAGCCATTAGCCACGTAAACGGAGCTGGTAATCTGTTTTCCTTTTTTTCGATCAAACTAGGCACCCAAAACCTGACCGGCTCAATCGCAGCAATTGAGCAAAAATTTCATCAACTACTGCCCGATGCTCCTTTTGAATATTCGTTCACCGATGAGGCCTTACAACAACTCTATCAGTCAGAATTACAACTGAAAAAGGCGGCCCAGACAGCTACAATCCTGGCTGTATTGATTGTTGTGGCCGGAATTTTAGGCATGGTTTCGCTGAATGTTGTTCGGCGCACCAAAGAATTAGCCATCCGAAAGGTTCTGGGAGCGAGTGCTCAGAGCATTCTGTTACTATTTCTACGTGAGTTCCTGCTGGCATTATCTATTGCAGTGCTCATTGCGTTTCCAGCAGCCTTTTTGCTGATGCACAACTGGTTGCAAAACTTCGCATATCATATTGATATCAACTGGGTTTCATTCCTCTTTGTGGGATTATCCTTTGTCGCAGTCATCAGTTTGGTTGTTGGTCTCCAAACTTTTAAAACTGCCTTTATGAACCCCGTAAAGAGCCTGCGGAGTGAATGACACGATCTTACAAAAACTGATTTAAGTCCAGTTGCAATACCGTTGAGAAAGAGGATGCAGTTGCAATACCACCATCACCAAGCTGGTAGCGTAGCCATTGCTGGGTTTTGTAGTCATAGACGAACCCTTCACGAATATCATATAACTCACCGTCGATGAGACGAATAACTTTGTCCAAATCGGCTTTCAAACCTCGTGTTTGGCATACTTCAATGATGACGGGAGTTGTCTCCGTAGCATTGTCATAAAGCACCACATCAGGAGTTGGAGAGCTGTATTCACCAACCATCATTTCGGGTAACGGCTCATAAGGCTGTTTGTTGGCCCGATATTCGATGGTAAGGCCGGTCACTAAGCGAGCAATTGTCCGCTGATGATACACAGGAGCGTTAGCCCCCATATCATTTGCTAATGAAAATTGAGGAGATGGTGCCGAGTAAGGGATGGATGTTGCCATACACGCTGTTTTTATCAAATTTAACCAAAAGTACGATTATGCTCCGCAACTACCTCAAAATCGCCCTTCGGAACCTGCGCTCGCAGCGGAGTTATACGCTGCTGAACATCGTTGGCTTGTCGGTGGGTTTGGCGGGCGGGCTACTCATATTTCTGTTTCTGAGGCACCACCTCAGCACTGATCGGCACCACGCCAATTATGACCGTATTTTCCGAATCGATACGGACTTGTATCTCGACGATGGCTCTATCGAATACAACCCCGAAGGCCCACTGCCCATGGCTCAGGTGCTTCGCACGCAGTACCCGCAGGTAGACCAGGCTGCCTTTCTGATGATGATTCGGGAAATGACCGTCAGTGTTAAACGACCAAATCGCGCCGAACCGCTGCGCTTTCGGGAGCACAATCACACCGGTTTTGTAGAGCCTGAATGGTTCGATATTCTGACTTATGCCTGGTTGCAAGGGAACCCCAAAACGGCACTTAGCCAGCCCAACAGTGTTGTGCTGACCGAATCGTGGGCGAAGCGGTATTTTGGCGAAACTAACCCAATTGGGCAAATCATCACTCTCGATAACAAAACCAACGTAACCGTTACGGGGGTGCTGGCTGAGCCACCCGCCACAACCGATACTGACATTAGCCTGTTTGTGTCGATAGCCACATTGAAGCAACACGATCCGGAATTTGATCAGACCGACTGGGGATTCCTTAACAGTACCAATCGGCTTTACCTAACGCTGCATGATCCGAATAGTGTCTCCAGCATGGAGCAGACATTTCCTGCTCTGTCCAAAAAACATTATGGTGAGAACGCTAAATACTTCAGATTTCATGCACAGCCCATGCGTGAGTTTCATTACGATACAGCACGAGAGGGAGGTTCCATTCGGGCTTCGTTGCTATGGTCACTGGGCGTCATTGGTGTATTACTGATTCTGGCGGCCTGCATCAATTTTATCAACCTGGCTACGGCACAGGCTTTCCGACGAGGTAAAGAAGTGGGTATCCGTAAAACGCTGGGAAGTTCGCGGGCACAGTTGGTCAGTCAGTTTTTTCTCGAAACGGCCTTAATCATTGGAGCCGCCAGCCTGCTGGCACTGGTGATGGTTCTGGTCCTGTTGCCTTACTTTACCGACTGGGTGCAGGTGAAATTGTCGCTCCGATTCGATGGCTTAACGCTTGCGTTTATGGCGTTGCTACTGGTCTGCGTTGTGTTGCTGGCAGGTGGTTACCCATCCATGCTGTTGTCGGGTGTTTCTCCGTGGGCTGCCTTACGGGGCGTCCTGGCTGGTGCATCGACGGGGTCGCGCATGGGCCGTGGCTTCACTGTTCGGCGGATATTGGTTGTTACGCAATTTGTAGTTTGCCAGGCGCTGATCATCGGGGCTCTGGTCGTAACCAATCAGATACGGTACATTCAACAGGCCAATCTTGGTTTTCGGAAAGACAACGTTATGGTTGTCAACATACCCAACAAAAAAACCGCCACCCAGGATGCCTTCCGACAACGACTGTTGCAGTATCCCGATATCCAATCGGTGAGTTTCAATCACCTGTCACCGTCGAGCAAATTGATCTATGCAGGCTCATTTAAATTCAACGGAAAAGCCGATTGGGAGTTATACCCCGTTCGAGACCGGCTGGCCGACGCAAACTACCTGGAAACTTACGGGTTGTCGCTTGTTGCCGGTCGAAATATTATGCCAAGCGATACCATTCGCGAGTACCTCATCAACGAAACGCTACTGCACCAGCTCGGTTTTCGTGATCCCAAAAAAGTCTTAGGTAAAACAATGATGTATTATCTGTCGCCGGTGCCATTACCCATTGTTGGCGTGGTAAAAGATTTTCATCAGAAATCACTTCGCGAACCTATTGGCCCTTGTTTCATTGCCAGTTATGCGGATCGATATGGGCAGGCAGGGATTCGGATTTCGGGCAAAAATTACGTGCAAACGCTTCAGCACGTTCAGGAAACATGGCAGCAATTGTACCCAAATGAGGTGTTTGAACATGAATTTCTGGACGAACAGGTAGCGCGGCTTTACGAAACCGAAACGCTCGTTTCCCGGCTCATCAACATCTTTACGGGCATTGCTATTCTGATCTGCTGCCTTGGCCTATACGGCTTGGTGTCGCACGCTGTAGTACAGCGCAGCAAAGAAATTGGTATCCGTAAAGTGCTGGGAGCCAGCATAGCCAGCATTGTTGGGTTGTTGTCAAAAGACTTTCTAATGCTGGTTCTGATTGCGTTGGCAGTGGCCATTCCGCTGGCCTGGTACACCATGAATCGGTGGTTGCAGGACTTTGCTTACAAGGTCGACATTGAGTGGTGGGTCTTTGCTCTGGCGGGCTTGCTGGCTATTACCATTGCCCTGCTGACTACGTTCTTTCAGAGTATTAAGGCTGCCCTGATGAATCCCGTTAAATCGCTTCGTTCCGAATAATTCCGAAAACCATTCAAATCCAGCCCAAACGGGTCCAGACATCATGTTCGAAAATTATCTCAAAATCGCCTGGAGAAACCTGCTTCGTCGCCGGTTCTATTCACTACTAAACATCACGGGTTTAGCCGTAGGGATTACGTTCTCGTTGCTCATCGGAGCGTATGTATGGGGCGAGTTTCAGGTGAATCGGCAGTTGCGCAACAATGCCCAGCAATGCATTGTGCAAAGCAACTGGAAGCAGGAAAACATGGGCATGCCCATCACGTCGCTGGCTCCCATTGGTCCAGCCCTGAAAACCCAGTATCCGGCCTTAGTCGCCAATTATTATCGATTTCACGGCGTCAGCGCAACGATCTCGAAAGGAGCCAACCACTTTCGGGAGTCCATACAAATCGGCGACTCTACCTTGTTGACGATGTTTGGGTTCGAACTGCTACACGGTAATCCAAAAACGGCGCTCACGGGACCTAACGCCATTGTGATTACAGCGGCCAAAGCCGAAAAATTATTTGGAAAAACCGATGTGCTAAATGAATCGCTAACCGTTGAAACACCACAGGTGGGTAAGCAGGAATTTTTGGTAACCGGCGTGTTGAAACCGCTGCCGCCCAATTCCGTATCGAACCTGCTCACCGAAGCCAACGAGGTGTTTATGGCTTTAGGAGCGCTGGGTGCTTTTGGTGCCGACCTGACCAGCTGGCAAAATCCATACATTGTCAACTATGTCGAGTTGCAGCCGGGCGTTATGCCAAAGGACCTGGAAAAGCCACTTGCCCAGTTGATAGCTACGAATGCCCCGCCTGAAATTCAGAAAAACCTGACAGCATATGTAAGCCCGCTGGCGGACTATTACCTGCAAAGCAACAACGGTTTGGTTCGGAAAATGATTATGACTCTCACCGCTGTGGCCTTATTCATTTTGTTGATGGCGGTGGTCAACTTCGTAAACCTGTCAATGGGTAGCTCGTCGTCGCGCTTGCGCGAAATTGGCGTTCGGAAAGCCTTGGGTGGGCTTCGTCGGCAGTTAACCGTTCAGTTTCTAACCGAAGCATTTGCTCTGACAACTATATCTATGTTGCTTTCGGTAGGGCTTTACGTTGTTTTCAGACCTCTATTTGGCGAAGTAGTTGGAAAAGCACTTCCATCGCTTTGGGGATTGCCCTGGCAGTATAGCTGGCTTTTGCTGGTGTTGGTTTTAGTGGTTGGGGGTTTGGCGGGCGGCTACCCGGCCTTACATCTGTCGGGATATTCGTCGGTCGATTCGTTGAAAGGAAAAGGGAAATCGGTGCGCGAGGGGGCTTTATTTCGCCGGAGTCTGGTAACGGTTCAGTTCACCATCGCCATTTTCGTATTTGTGGGCGCGGTGATTGTATCGCGCCAAATCACTTACTTTTTTAACACCGATCTTGGGTTTAAAAAGGAGGCTGTGCTAACGGTTTCGTCGCTGCCACGCACCTGGACATTGGAAGGTGTAACCCGTATGCAAGCCGCCCGCGATCAGTTTGCTCGTTTGCCCGGCGTTCAGTCGGCTAGTTTGTCCTATGAGATTCCCAATAACAACGTGGGAAATAGTGGCAATCTTTACCCCACCGGGCGGGATTCTACGCAGGCTATCAGCGTAAAGATCATGACAACCGATGAAAACTACGCCCAGACATATCAGATTGCTATGTGGGCAGGTCGGTACTTTCACTATGGACAAGGGAGTTACGACTCTACCAGTATGGTGATTAACGAATTGGCCGCCAAAGCTTTAGGGTTCAAAACACCTGAAGCGGCACTTGGCCAGTCGGTGCAGTTTCAGGGCGGTGCGCGCACGTTCAGAATAGACGGGGTAACGCGAAATTTTCATGTGGGCACTATGCATCAGGCCATTGGGCCAATCGTCTTTGCGCACGTTCAAAATCGCCCCCTTTATCGGTTTTTCTCATTTCGACTGTCACCAGGAAATACGAAAGAGACTATGGCTTCCATTGAGCAAAAATGGCGTTCCCTATTCCCGGATGCTCCCCTCGACTATGCCTTCATGGATCAAACCCTTGAAAAGCTCTACAAAACGGAATTGCAGTTAGAGAAAGCTGCTTATCTGGCTACGGGACTTGCGCTGCTGATTGTGCTGCTAGGTGTAGTTGGTCTGGTATCCCTGAGCGTGGCCCGACGGACTAAAGAAGTGGGCATCCGAAAAGTGCTGGGTGCCTCAGTCCCGAATGTAATTGGGTTGTTTTTGCAGGAGTACATCTGGGTGATTGTACTAGCCAATGTGCTGGCCTGGCCGCTCACGTACTGGGTCCTTACCAGTTGGCTTTCCGACTATGCCTACCACACCACCATAAGCTGGCAACCATTCATTCAGGTGGGAATTGGGCTGGCTATTCTGACAAGTTTGGTCGTCGGCTTACAGGTTATCAAAGCCGCGCTGGTGAACCCGGTTACTAGTTTGAGAAGTGAATAAGAATGAAAACCAATAGATTAATTTTGTGTTTGACAGAGATATTCAGCCAAATACACCCCACGCCTATTGAGTCGGCCTCTCGGCTATATCTTCTGTACCAGGAAACGTACATGTTTCATTAACTCAGGCAATTTTTGATAATCAGACTTTGATTTGTGAAACGACAATTTAAGATCGCTTCTATAAGATTTCGCCCAACGTTTGAGTCGGCGGCCTGCGTCTTGCAGAAACGGGCGTTTCATGATTCATGTTGCCTCATTCGTTTGTTCAGTCTGCAAGCTTGTTGGGCGGCTTACTTCACACACCACCAGCTGATTAGCGTCAAGCACTCAAAGTAGAAACGTGGCTTAATTGAATTATAGAAAGAGGTTCCAAAAACGCCAGCAAAAAAATCATTGATGAAATCCATTTTTATAGCCATTCTGCTGATAATGACTGTGGCTACTCCATGGTGGCATGACCACTCGAAGCGATCAGGAAACGCAACCGCGTTTGGTAATAGCTTTGAGCCGGACATGGTCACGGTGCAGGGCGGTAGTTTTGCAATGGGTGGCCATGAGAATGATAATGAACAGCCAATCCATACGGTTACCCTAAGCAGTTTTAAACTAGCTAAGTATGAAACTACGCTGGCACAATGGCAAAACGTTATGGGCACTAATCCTTCCGGTCGTACCAATTGTATGGATTGCCCGGTAACCGCTGTCGGCTGGGATGATATCCAGACATTTATAACAAAGTTGAATACCTTATCCGGTAAGACCTATCGCCTGCCTACCGAAGCAGAATGGGAGTATGCGGCAAGAGGGGGTATAAAGAGCAAGGGGTTTGACTATGCCGGTAGTAATGATGTCAATGGGGTAGCCTGGACGTTTGCCAACAGCCCATCAACTATTCATCCTGTTGGCCAAAAAGAGGCCAATGAATTGGGCTTATATGATATGTCGGGCAATGTCTTTGAATGGTGCAACGATTGGTATGATGAGACCTATTATGCCAACAGTCCGGAACATGATCCCAAGGGTCCTGCTACAGGGCCGCATCGTGTTTTCCGGGGTGGTAACCGGACCAGCGAACCCGCTAAAAGCCGCGTAGCCTATCGCAACCCCTTCCGGTTAGGCTACGCCAACCTAGGGTTCCGGCTGGCTTCTTCGCTTTAGTATACCGGATCCCTTTGGGCTACCCTAAGAGGGCTGCCATATCGAGGGCTTCTTGAAAGACAATTAAGGAAATCTTCGGATTGTCTGGTCTCGATTAAGGCTCCTAAGTGAGACGAACGGAGTTTCATACATCTGCTTCAAGAAATGGGCGTTAAAAGAGATGGCACACACCTTATTTCTGATCATCTTTCCGTCTAAAGTCGGTAATGGTTTTTCCATCATAACGAAACACGCCACTTATAGTCCCCAAAGCGCCAAACCAAATACTGCCATCGGTAGCTGCCAGAATCCCACAAAGCATGCCCGGCCCTTCCATTGACATTATCTCGGTTACAGTTGGCTTTTCATCGTACAAGGACTTTTGATCATAACGTAAAAGTTTCCAGGTCCCGACTCCATTAGGATTTACTGCACCGGTAGTCCAGATGTTCCCTTTTTGATCTTCGATCATCGCTGTAGCACCTCTGTTCGATACCTTCGTAAAGGTTCTGCCATCATAGCGCCAAAGACCAGCATTGCTACCCAGCCAAATGCTTCCTTGTTTATCTTCGATTATTGACCAAACGTTGTTGAAGGCTTTACCGTCTTTAGTTCTGAAAACAGTAAATGTTTTTCCATCATAAAAATAAGCATCGCCCCTTGTGCCAAACCATATTTTCCCGGTTTTGTCTTCCAGGATCGTAGTAATATCATTGTTGGAAAGTCCGTCTTGTGGTGTAAAACTTCGAAAGGATTTCCCATCTGCCCGGCTGGGATCGTAACAACTTATTCCCCCACCGGTACCCAACCAAATAGTACCGGCTTTATCTTCATAAATTTTCCCAATCCTATTATTGACAAGTCCCTCCCTTGTTGTGAAATGCTGAAAGATTTTCCCATTGTACTTATACACTCCCGAATCACTGGTAGCGAACCACTGGTTTCCGCCCCGATCTTCCAGCACATCCCAGTATCGGCGCGAGCCTATTTTACTGGCGATATTGGTAAACGATTTTCCATCATATCGAAAAACCCCACCCCGTGATGCCGCAAACAAAATGTTTCCGTTTCTATCTTGCTTTATATTGCGAACCATTCTGTTAGGCCCGTAGGAAGTGACGGTGTCTTTGATCGTGTAATTGATCGTATCTTTTGAGAGGTCTGTTTTTTTTTGTCCTTGACAGGCGGTGCAACAAACAAGCATCGATAAAGCACCAACGGATACGAGCTTCGTCATTTCTGGTTTTGTTTTCAGGAATTTCAACCACTGCGGTGAGCTGCAAACCTATTAATTTTTATATTGAACTTTGGTTAACGGTCTGTTAATGAATGTTAACCAAACGTAAAAGAGCCGCTTCGGCGCCGGGCGGCCTGTGCCGTCCGATTTTCCTGACTACTGGGGATTTTTGCCCCTACTTAGTTGGACTTATTGAACAAAAACATTGCCTATACAACTGTTTTACAAAAAGGCTCCTACTTAAGACGAAGCGCAATGTGTGTATTTAATAGTCGGGCGTTTAAAGAGAGCCAACGTTAATATAGTACGCACTGGGCAAAGTTAGATTTCGTCAAGTAGCCGCATGACAGTCCCTAAGAGCTTTAATCATGGGCTACTAGTTTTTTAGATATGCACTGTAACCTTCCTGGCATGTTGAAGTTTCCACGAAAAATTTCACTACCATGGGATGCAAACAATTTCCTTCTACCCTCCAACTATCAATCTGGTTGATCTTACAAGTTGGCTTAGTAGCATATAGTCAGACAAAATCCACCTTAGCTAACCTGGAAGGGCAACACCGCTCTATTGATACCTTACTCGATGTCGGTCCCTATAAACTTCATGTGAAAATCATTCCGGGAAGAGGGGCCCCCATTTTGTTAGAAGCAGGGGGAGGTGATGCGGCCACGGTCTGGAATGGACTTACGCAACCGCTGGCCGATATTACTCAAGCACCCATTATCACTTATGATCGGATGGGCTTGGGCAAAAGCACCAAAAGTAAAGACTATGTCCCTATTGATCAAGAGGTCACAGGACTGGCTACGACCCTCAGCAAACTGGGATTCACAGGTCCTAAGATGCTAGTTGCTCATTCGTTAGGCAGCTTTTACAGCATTCTGTATAGCCAGCAATACCCCAACCAGGTGAAAGCGATCGTGTTCATTGATGCGAATTTACCTAGTTTCTTTACCGAAGAACACCTCCAGCAGATGAACGCATCGGAATCATTCCGCCAAACTATTCAGCTCATCAGGCAGCATCCCTTACCGACCCATATTCCCGTACTTGATCTGGTAGCCGAAAAAACGCTCTTCGAAGGAAGCCCCAATGATAAGCGCTGGAAAAACTGCCATCTGGATTTTGTTGCGTCCTCACCCCAACGGAAGTACTTATTGGCTTATGAATGTGGCCACTATATCTTTTTCTCCAATCGTCAATTGGTCCTTAATGCTATTGTAACCCAGTACGCTCAACATGTAGCGCCCACTGCCAAAGCGGCCTTGTTGGAACGAGGCTATGCTCAGCAGCAGCAAGCCTCTAATGAGGACCGTCGGAATCTGATGAAGTATTGGCACTCGGTGGACGATTTGAATGAGTGGGGATATTCTTTGTTAAAGCAACAGGAGACGACCAAAGCCATCGAGGTTTTTCAACTGAATGTGGCCCTGCATCCGGACAACGCTAACACGTATGATAGTCTAGGAGACGCCTATTTAAAGGCCGATCAGAAGGGATTAGCGATAGAAAACTATAAAAAAGCCTTGCAACTCAATCCCAAAAATGAGCATGCGCGGAAGGTATTGGAGACGCTGGAAAGATAGCCTCCTGTCTGTGGTAAATCCTGTGCCAGCAACGCTCAGATCAAGGCGTTGCTGGATTTCCTATTTTGTAGCTACAAATTTCTTGATCTCACGAAATGGCTCCATCTTGAGATAAAGGAGCCTTACTGTGAACTTCACGATTTTAATCATTGGCAAACCGCACTGGAATGCCGCCGGGCCGACGTTCGGACCACGTTGGTCCGGCTAGCGGTAGCCTATCTATGCGGGAAAAGGAAACTAAGCCCAACTAATCAGCCTGGACTGTACGGATTATTTCTTCGTTGGTGGCTCCGGGCTGGCCCGACCAATAAGCGCCGTTAGCTTTTTTCGCGTGGCGGGCGTTTCTTGCAGCGAAAGCGATTGCTGAAAATGAGCGATGGCATTACTGGTGTCTTTTTGAGCCACAAAGTAATCGCTATACGAGGCATAGGTGTGGTAACTGGCTGGGTAATTGGCCACATTGAGTTTGAACAGACTTTCGGCTTTTTTAAACTTCTGCTGGGATACCATAAAAGTGCCCAGTTCGTCGACCAGACTTTCCGGGGGCTTCACCGTATAGCCCAACTGCCTGGTGGCCGCCCTAAAATGGGTGGTTAATTTATCGACTAACCCGGTATTGTCTTGCTCATAGTCGGGATCGGTCAGCTTGAATGAGTAGGCATCAAAAAGGAAATGGAGAGCGTCGTAAGTTGCGATGAGTGGCACGGAGCTATGGTCATCGAGGCCGTAGTATTTCCCCTGATAGCGTAAGCCAGTTTGTCCATTGGCCTTCAGCAAACGATCCAGGGCTAAGATGGAGCGAATGTGTTTGGTAGCGCCACTCGTATCGGCTTGCACCCGTATGGTGTCCATGGTGGACTCCATCGTATTGGCGATACCCATAAACAGGGCTTTCCCCGCGTACTTCTGGCTGGCTATAAGTTGCTTAGCGGTTAGGAGCAGCTGCTGATCAGCCCACCACATACTCGGGTCGATGGCCACGTAGGCGTTGAACAAGTTGGGGTGATGAAGGAGCGTGTTGATGACTAGCAGCCCACCCAGTGAATGCCCAATAAATACTTTGTAAGGCTCGGTGGGATACAGCGAATCAATGTGGGGAATGAGTTCGCCTTCGATGAAGGCGGTGAATTGCTCCCCTCCGCCCGAGTTTTTTCGTCTGGTACTGTCAGCTGGCGATGGAATCATTGCACCCCCTGGTGTGGGGGTCAGATCTCGCAGCCGGTTAGTATTGGTAATCCCCACCACGATCATCTGGGGGAAAATCGTATTGCCGTTGACGGTACTAAGTTGGTCAATCATGCCCACCACCGACGAAAAGTGACTGGTTCCATCCAGCAGATAAACCACCGGGTAGCGTCGTTTGGCATACACCCCATTTTGGTCGCTATCGGGGAGATGCACCCAGATTTTACGGTTCTCGTGGAGTGTTTTTGAGTATAGGCTGTCGATGTGGCCAATAACGATGTTGTTGGTTTGCGCTCTTGCCCAATAGGATAGGGTAACAAACACCGATAGTAGGATTGACTTCCAGAGCGTGATTTTCATATGCGTCCAAAAGAGTAGTGAAACAGGGCTGGTGGCGATTGGATGCGTAGGGCAATTGATAATAGGTTTCTAGGGGTTAGACCGCAGACATTTTAGTCGTCAGCCCGATGCCGCAATTTCAGTTCAAAAACGATATTCCCCTGAATAACACCATGAATAAGATTGGGCATGGGTTTTCCTCTTTCGAGTTCGTAGGCTGATATATCGACGACTGCTTCCATAATCGTTAGGCCACCGTAGCGGTTGAG
The DNA here is from genome assembly GCF_028867935.1 of Flavobacterium sp. SUN052. GTDB lineage: Bacteria > Bacteroidota > Bacteroidia > Flavobacteriales > Flavobacteriaceae > Flavobacterium. The sequence continues at coordinate 255,624 of NZ_JAPQNS010000007.1, read as the reverse complement.
TTTTTTTCAAAGATACCAAAAGACCTGAAATCACACTAGCACCAACCCACCGAAAACAGCCTCAGTGCAGTAACCCGCTCCATGTAGATAATTGGAGAGGTAAAAGACTAGGAAAGATGACTTGTTCGGCCTGCTTAATTTGCAGGCTTTCCGGGGTAAAACTGCCCCCGGCAATTACTTTAAAGGGTGAATTGCCACCAAACTTGTGCTCCATGTCTTATCCTGTATTGTCGAAATTGACTTTCGGCCTGTTGCTCACTGTTCCTTTTGGTACATCCCTGTTGGCTCAGAATGCACCCAAAGCCAACGACACAACGACCCCCTTGCACGCGCTGCAACCCGACTACCCCGTTCCCTATGGCTCGCCCAAACCTGCTGATGTAACATCGGTGCTAAACCGGGTGTATACCTATTTAGACGCTACAACCCCTGCTCAAATCGTCAATAAAAAGACTAATAAACCCATTACTGACGTAAAACAACTCAGTGATGCTACAGTACTATCAAACGCTATTGTGAAACCCGGCGATTACCGGCTAGCCAGCTACGAATGGGGTGTAACCTATGCCGGAATGCTGCTGGCAAGCGAGGCCACCGGCGACCCGCGATACGCCAAATACACCAGCGAGCGGCTCGACTTTCTGACCCGGCTTAGTCCGTATTTTGCGGCCCAGGTAAAGGCCGATCCGACCGCTAATACACCATTTCGGCAGATGCTGGCCCCTCATGCGCTCGATGATGCGGGAGCGATGTGTGCAGCCATGATCAAAGCAACCCGCACTGGAATACCGCGCAATGCCGATGGGACTGCAACCAACTTTCGCCCGCAAATCGACGCTTATATCGCTTATATCATGAACAAGGAGTTTCGATTGGCTGACGGAACACTGGCTCGCAATCGGCCGCTGCCCCGCACGCTCTGGCTCGACGATCTGTTTATGGGTGTTCCTGCAATTGCTCAAATGGGCAAACTGACTGGCGATTCAAAATATTATGATGAAGCTGTGAAGCAGGTGATGCAGTTCTCCAAACGAATGTTCAACCCGCAACTGGGACTGTATATGCACGGTTGGGTTGAGGGCATGAATGTTCACCCTGAATTTCACTGGGCGAGAGCCAACGGCTGGGCTATCATGACGAAAGTGGAACTGCTGGATGTTCTGCCCGAAAATCATCCAGGGCGGGCAGCGGTGCTGGCTTTGCTACAAGCGCACGTGCGGGGGCTAGCTGCGCACCAGTCTGGTTCGGGTTTCTGGCATCAACTCATCGACCGGCCCGATTCATACCTGGAAACATCAGCCACCGCAATTTATACTTATTGCCTGGCTCGGGCTATCAATCGGGGCTGGATCGATGCGCAGGCTTATTCGCCAATGACACTGCTAGCCTGGAACGCTGTGTCGACCAAGGTTACAGCAGGAGGGCAGGTCGAAGGCACTTGTGTTGGAACAGGGATGGCTTTTGATCCAGCATTTTACTACCACCGACCCATCAATGTGTATGCCGCTCATAGCTACGGTCCGGTGTTGCTTGCCGGTGCCGAGGTGCTCAATTTGCTCAAAAACAAAGCCTTCGAGATCAACGACAGCGCCGTGATGATGAAAGGCGTCAAGTAAATTGCTTACAAAAACTTTCGACGCTCGTTTCCCGTTAATCTTCACATGGAATCGAACGAGAAGTTAGACCGCATTGTAGAGGCTCGAATGAAGCTGAAACGCCGGTTTGAGGATAAAATAGCGAATACCCCTTCGATGTCGGATCAGTTGGCGGGCCCCAATCGGGCGCGGGGTACAGGTCCGGCTAACCGTCATGGGATGCCACAGGTACCGATTGGTCAAACAGTAACGGCGAAATGGCCGGTGCTTGATCTGGGCTATCAACCTGCTATTCCATTAGACAAATGGCAACTGAATGTCGATGGAGAGGTTAACAATCCTGTTCGGTTGAAATGGGATGATTTGATGGCCCTCCCGCAGGCAGAAGACACCAGCGATTTCCATTGTGTTACGACCTGGTCGCGGCTAGATGTGCCCTGGGTGGGTGTGCGGTTTATGGATATAGCCGCCCTGGTTGATCCTAAAGGTTCTGCTACCCACATCATGTGCTATGGGTACGATGGTTATTCAACGAACGTTTCGCTGGAAGAAGCCCTTAAACCAGATGTGTTGTTGGTGCATACGGCTGACGGACAACCGCTGACAAAAGAACATGGCGGTCCGTTACGGATGATTACGCCCCAACTCTACGCTTGGAAAGGCTCAAAATGGATTAAACGAATCGAGTTTCTGAATCAGAACCGACTGGGTTTCTGGGAAGAGCGCGGCTATTCGGATACGGCTTATCCGTGGCGCAATGACCGGTACTCTTGATTTCGGATTGGGGATTTATGATTTCGGATTTATTGCTGACGCATGTGTTTGCTTTCGTCAGTTTGAATCCGAAATCATAAATCCCCAATCCGAAATTCTACCGGTTTCCCTTCAACTGGTAGAGAGAAGATTTTGTCGCAACCGTAGGGTGTTGGAAGATATACCGCATGGTCAACCCATAACTGGCTCCGGTTCCTTTAGCCCGCAGCGTAGTCTGTCCAACAAACCGGTCGTTCATCTGGTACGAAATATCAGTGGTGAGGGCGTCGCCAAGACCCCAGTTGTGGCGGGCAAAGGCACCTACATCAATCTGTTTTGACAAACGAACCCGGTATTCAAGGCCCAGTTCGAGAAGACCCGTCAAATTGTTACTGGTTTGTGAGCGCGTAATCAGGGTCATTTTGTCGACAGCATCGAAACCTCGGCGGGTGTAGCCTGTAACGGTGTACTGATCTTTTAGATCGCCTTCATTAGGTGTAGCCCAAACGCCACCAGTCAGCCAGAATCCAGAGCGATGCCACTGCTTGCTTGTACTGAGCAAGGCCAATTTACCACGTAAAAAAACGCTGCCCCGATCGCCCCGTGTTACCACTGAAACGGGTGGGCGGCTATTGACGTGCGCATCGTTATGAACGGGCGATTGAGCCAGACCTGCTTCGACTGCCCATTTATTACGAAACGTTACTCCACCACCAACGCTCCACCCAAGGCTAGTGACAGAGCTTGTAGTTAGTAATCCATTCAAGGATTGATCAAGCGTGCCCTTATCGCGCCGGACGAAGCCCTCGGTCATCAGATACCACTGAGGAGCCAAGTAAGGATCGAAGCGCATGTGCAGTTGATTCTGCTGCTTGCGACTTCTAACGCCCCCCGTCTGGTAATAGTCGACCAGACCCTGCGCTACGCCCTGGAGCGTGGCAATCATGAAGAAAAATAAAGTAAAGGTTTGTTTCATGACTGGCTGAGTTTGGGTTTCTGCCTTAACTAAGTTAACTGCCTGAAAGTTAGACTTTTTTTATTATTTAATGGCTTCCATAAAATAATAACATATCATGTGGCAAACCGTCATGTGTGCATCTTCTACTCGTCCGTAATGTTCGGAGTCGATTACAAGCACAAGATTCGCTAAATCAGCGAGTTGCCCACGCTTTCCACCAACCAGGGCAATGGTATTCAGACCGTTGTCATTGGCCCATTTAATAGCCTTTACTAGGTTGGGTGAGTTGCCACTGACGCTCATTGTCAGAACAAGGTCGCCGGGTCGGGCGTAGTTCTGTAGTTGTCCAACAAATACGTCGTCGTAGCTGTAATCGTTGCCAAGAGCCGTTATCCAGGCCGTGTTATCGTTGAGCGAAAGGCAACGGAATCGTTTGCCCAAACCATCGCGCTGGACCCGGTCCGAAGCACCTTTGCCAAGGTCAGTGATGAAGTGAGATGCGTTGGCCGCGCTACCACCATTGCCAAACACAAACAGTTGCCGGTCTTCCTGCCAGCAGTGCTTTACTAACTCGGTTATCTGGGCAACCTGATCGGGCGAAATAGAATCGTAAGCGGCTTTTTGTTGAGAAAGGTATTGGGAGAAGTAGGTCATTTTTTAGTCATTTATTGTCATTATGTGTTGCTGTTATAAAGTAGTCATTATATCGTAAAACAACGCCTGACCACTCAATGACAATGGATGACAGCAACGCATAATGACTATTTTACAGCATAGCCAGCGCTCCCATTGGAACAGCGTCTTCACGGAGTTGGGCCAGAAAAACTAAGGGTGCGGGACGAAACGCCTTCATCACGAAACGTTCGAGCGCATTTTTTACGGCTACCCGTAACGGCTCGCCAATAAGCGACAAACCACCCCCGAGTACGATGACCTGTGGGTGGAACAAGTGCGTAGCGTGCGATAGTCCGAGCGCCAGTACCGAGCCAACCTGCTCAATCAGCATACGGGCAACGGTATCGCCCTGCTCGTATGCCGAGTGTAGGAACCGGGCTTCTCCGCCCACACGACCCTCATTGGTGGCGGCTTCAACCATTTGGCGGAGAGGAGAGTCGGTGGGAAGCTGAGGCAACAGATCTCGTATCTGGCGATCCATAGCCCAGCCCGAACAGGTCTCTTCCAGGGTTTGCCCCGGCGAATCGTTGCCGGGAGGCACCAGCCACAAATGACCAAGTTCCGCTTCTCCAGGCATGGCTCCGTGGTAAATCTGACCATCCACCACCATACCTCCGCCGATACCACTGCCTATCGTAACATAAAAAACATGCCGGTAGCCACGTCCGGCTCCATGCAAAGCCTCGCCGAGGGCTGCTACGTTGGCATCGTTTTCAATTCGAATGGTTTGGGCCTGAGTTTGCTCAGTAAACCAGTTCATCAGGTTAAGCCCCGCCCAACCCTCAATCTGGTACGACGTGCTGATTTGACCTGATTCGCTGTTGACGGGGCCACCAAAGCCCACTCCCACCGCGGTAGCAGGTTGATGAAGCTGGCGAAGCGTTTGGGTGATGGCATCCAGAATTCCGTTTGCCCCTTTTTTTTTATCGACTTCGTAGCGGAACCGTTGCTGAACTTGCCCCGAGCCATCGGCCGCAAAGAGTTGCACTTTCGTTCCCCCTATTTCAATACCTAATTTCATATAGCTTTCTTTTACCGCCAAGACGCAAAGGTAAGCGCAAAGGTCGCTATACAAAATGGGTGAGTGGGGTCGTGTTTAATGAAGAGGCTACTTCACCATCACGTCAAAATTGACATCCAAATCGGAGGTTCCGGGTGTAGCGGTGCCGTTTTTAACATTGGGCTGATGGCGTAAAACAACGTTGAGTTTGCCCGTACTGGCTGCCCCCGTTGTTACATCGGCAGTCAAACCAATAGGGTAGGGGCCGGGCGTGGGATTGGTATCACGGTCGTTAGGGGCAACGGTCATGTTGAGACCCGTTGATGGCTTATATACAACTAAGTGTTCGTTGGCTTCGGCTTTGATCGCTGCCGAAATATCGGTAGTAAGTGTTTTTGTCTTGTCGCTCAACAGAATCCGCATCGAATAGGTCGCGTTGGGTTTGAGCAACACCGTTGCCGAGGCTGAATTAGGTTGGGTTCCATCGGCCGACAAGCCATCTATAGTCGCTGTAATTGTCTCAACCGTGGAACCCTTGCTGGTAAATTCCAGTGCGACGGTAGTGATTCGCTCGTTGTCTTCAGTAGGGGCAACATTTTCTTCGTCGCCGGTGCAGGCTCCTGCCAACAAAGTGAGTACTGATAGCCAAAGGAGGTGTTGTCTTTTGAACATGGTTTGTGGGGATTGAATTGGAACGCGGATGACACGGATTTAGAATTGAGTTTTGATTTTCAGACTAATATTCCGCCCCGGCTCATCGGCGAAGTACCGGAACCGGTTCAGGTAGTCACGGTAGGCGGTGTTGAGGAGGTTTGATCCAGTCAGGATGATGCTCATGGGTTGTTTGCCAAGCTGTACATTCATACCCGTTTCGGCACCCACCAGAAAATAGCCGGGTGGAGGAAGGGCAAAGTCCCCCCTGAATACAGGAACTCCGTTTAGAACCTCGCTTGATACCGCCGGAACCCGATTTTGCCGGGCCACCGCTAGCCCGCTAACCTGAACATAAAACCCCGACACCGACTGGCCGGGCCACGCTTGGCCGGTGCGGTCAGTAAAATCATACCGAAGGTTATTGTCTGTTCTGTTTGGCGGCACCAGCACCAGATAGTCTCGATTGGTTTTGTCGTAGGCCCAAAGCAGTGAGGTTTTGGAGGTCAGCACGAGTTGTTGGGTGAGTTTGTAGCTGACGGTGGCGTCGATGCCCCGGAACGTGGCCTGCACCTGATCATAACTATACGCCGGGAACGCTCCTCGCTGCCGAATGGCCGGAACTGAGTCAGGCTTTAAATAGATATAGTTGTTGATCAGGTTGTTGAACAGACCAATTTCTGCCGACAATCGCTTGCCCGTATACGCCAGGGCGAGATTGCCATTATACGCCTGTTCGGGTTTCAAATTAGGGTTGCCCCGTTCGTAGGCGACGCCACTCTGGTGCAGACCATTCGCGTAAAGATCACTGGCGTTGGGGGCTCTCCAGGCCGTACTGAGGTTTGTGGTGAATATCAGGTCGGGGCGTATCTGGTACGAAATCCCAAGCGATCCGTTAGCGTTGTCCCATTGGTGCGACCGCGAGAAAACCTGATTGGTGGTTTCGTCCAGAAAAAAAGCGTTGAGCGTCCGAAGGTCGTAGCGAAGCCCCCCTTCAAATACCCAGCGATTGCGGGCATAGCGTTCAATGGCAAAGCCACTCAGCGCGTTGGCCCGGTAGTTCGGAATCAGAAACAGGTATCGCCGAACGTTGCCCTGCGTGAGGGCATTGATCCCCACACTGCCCGACCAGATACCATCGAACCGGTCTCGTTTGGTTGGATGTTCCCAGACCAGATCAGCCGTGCGGGTATTCAGTTTCAGGTACAGTTCCGGAGTTCCGACGCGGCTAAAGGACAGTAAGTCAAACTCTTCACGCACGTTCTGTTGTTGAGCGACGGTCAAAGTCAACTCGCCAAATTGGTTGGAGCGGTAATAGGCTCGCCCTTTGAGCAGCTGATGGTGAACGTTCTGGTAGGGGCGGCCCAGATCATACGAAAAGCCCGGTTGAACAATGGGCTCGGCGCGTGCAATGGCTGCGTACAGGTCGCTCAGGCTGCCAACCTGCGCCCCCCGAAACAAGCCGATTTGATTGTTGAATTGACTGTAATACACTTCGGCTCCCCAGTGCCGGTTCGCTGATGTGGTGTGATCATAATGAAGATCGCCGGAGAAATTACGCTCCCGGAAACTGGTGTTTTCGAGAAAATAACCCGGTGCCTGAGCATACCCGGCTCGTTTGAGCGTTCCCTGGACCCGCCAGCTTAAGCCGTTCAACCGGCCCGTCGGTACGGCCCCTTCTACGTATGCTGATGTAGCACCCATCCGTCCGTTAGTGGCACCTACAGCGTTTACCTCACCGTGAATGCCAGGTTTAGATGGCATGGCTTTGGGCTCTACCAGAATGACCCCACCAATGGCATCGGAGCCGTAGCGGATGCTGGCTGCTCCCTTGATCACCGTAAGTCGCGATGCAACAAACTGATCGACCTGTGGCGCGTGTTCGCTGCCCCATTGCTGATCTTCTTGCCGGATCCCGTTGTTCAGCACCAGAATCCGGTTGCTGTATAAACCATGAATAACTGGTTTTGAAATACCCGGCCCCGTCTGGATCGAGTAAATCCCGGTAATGTTTTTCAGACTCTCGCCCAGCGATTGGCCCCGCGTTTGGTCAAGGGCAACGCCCGATAATTCGGTTTGGGTTTGTAGTAGTTGGCGGGCTTCCGAGCGGTGCTCTGTTACATCGACGCCCGGCAGGTTCACCGCGTCTGACTGGAGCATAACTGTCCGGACGGAGTCGAGCGGGAGTTGGATTTGTTCGGTCAAGGTTGTGAATCCTACAAACCGATATTCAACGGTGTAGGTACCAGGGCAGAGATTACCAAGCCGAAAATGGCCAACGCTGTCGGTGACGGTGCCCCGCTGGAGATCGCGGATGTAAACAGTAACTCCCGGCAGGCTTGTTGGATTAGGCTGTCCGGTATTGATCTGACCAGTCAAAGTAGCTTCACAATCGGAAGACTGTTGCGCCCAGACAGAGCTACTTAAACTGATACTCATGAGTACGCCAAGTACCCGAACTGCTTCAACCCAGCTCCATTTGTTACTCCCTCCGTTTTGTTGCTTATTAACCATTGCTGAGGCAAAACTACGCAACTCGCAACATTGTTGCAATTAAATATGCAACGTTGTTGCGAGTCTCGCGAAGCAGATTGAAAATTTGCCTGCTGAACCCTTATTTTTGCCTTATGGACTATGTTTTAATACTACGCAGTTTAGAAGAGATTCGCAGTAATACACTCGCGGAGGTATTGATTCGCGGCCAGCAACTATTTAGAGACGAAGCTGTGAAAGTCAATAGCCTTGATGATTATGAAGCTGAGTGTCGGGTGAAAAGTGCGTCGGGAAGGGGCGCGTATGATGTTGATTTTTACGATCTGGATAAGCGAGCCGATGTCTGGGCTGAATGCGACTGCCCCTACGACGATTGGGGGTTTTGCAAGCACATAGTGGCTAGTGCCTACGCGTTAGAAGGGTACATTATCAAACGGGATGCGAGCGCCCCACTTCGGAAGACAATCGACATTACCAATAGTTCACGACAGGTCGAAGAGTATGTGAGTACTAAAAACAAGCAGGAGGTTGAACGTTTTTATTATGCTTCTGTCATTCCTCCAGCAGCGGCCAAGCCAGTAACTAAGCCTGTCAGGCCAACGGCATCCGACACAACCATTGCCATTAAAGATCTGGGAGATGAACGCATCCGGGTGTTAGTGGAACCCAATTTTTGGACAAACCGACGGCATTATCAAACCGTGAAAGCCGTTGAACAGGGCAATGGCTACGAAACTCTGGAGCTGTTTATTAAGAAAACGGGCACCTTTACCATTCGCATCAGTCGGGTGTCAAAGAGCAAGTACCATCTCTCGTGTTCCTGTAATCGACTGCTTGCCAAGTCGATTTGCGAGCATCAGATGGGTGTCCTGTTGTGGCTCGCTCAACAGCGGGGCACGCTGGCTCTCGAATTGCTGCGGGATCTGACTACCGAAAAGAACGCTCTACTAGCCAAATTTGGGTATTCTGTCAGCGATAAAATCACGGACCTGTTTGATTTTAAACTCAACCCGTACAACGACAAACTTGAATTAATTCAACTTGATAAAAGTATTCAGCGGATTGACGGACAGGATTGGGATACGCTGTTCCGAACTACGTTACCGAGCCTTATAGACCGGGCGTTGCCACCCGGTTTAACAACCACAACGTCGGCCCCCGTTCAGGTGTATTTGTGGGAGAAATTTGATCGAAAAACACCGCCTTTCTTTCATCTTACTCTGCTCAAAGGTATTCTAAATGCTAAAACGGGTAAACTCGGCAATGTAGAACGCCAACAGCCTTATGATAAAGTTCGCCCGGCGGTTGACGCCACCGATCTCACCATAATGAACCTCAGCAGGATACTCACCCAGGAGTATCTGAATGACTACCTTAAAGAACAGGGTTTTAAACTGAGTAACTACTACTGGGACGTTAAATACACTGATGAAATGCGGGAGGTGTTGCTGGTTTGGTCGCTCCAATTACTCGATCAACTGATACCGCTACTGGCCGACAAACCGGTGCGCCTACTGAAAGGCACGTCGGGAAGCGGGACAAGTACTGGGTCAGTTGTTACGGTGGAACCCCGGCCAATGACCCTGCATTTTGAGTTGCAGCGAACCCAGGGCGAAACCATTTTGCAGGCATACGGGCGGTTTGGTAACGACGACCCAATTTTATTCGACCGGATCACCGACCTTGGTACGGATGCCCTGGTACTGATTGACAATGAGCGTTTAGCCCGGTTTATTTCGCTGGATGCGGCCATTACAGCCCGGCAGTTTTTGGATCGTGACGGCGCGTTACGGTTCCGGTCGGTGCGCGACGAAGCCTTTTTCAATGGTTTTCTGGTGCCGTTGGCCAATCGATTTTCGGTTGATTTTGGTGAAGGCAGCGAACTGATACAAACCGAACTGGAGTTTAGGGAGGGCCGTGTTTACCTGAAAGAGGATGGCCAGAATTTATTGTTGATTCCAACGTTTGCTTACGATAATCCATTGGTTGAGGAATCCGAGCAAGATCTGATTGAGATGGCGCATGATTATCTCCCTGCCCGGGTTGTGTCTCATGCCGGTCAAGTGGATTTACAACGGCGCGACGCGGAGGCTGAGGAACAGTTCATTGATTATATTCGGCAGCAACACCCCGACTTTGCGTATCAGACGGGTTCGTTTTTTTACTTGCCTGCCGAAAAAGTACTGGAGAACAATTGGCTTTATTCGTTCTACGAAGCTCTGCGCCTGAATCAGACAAGACTATTTGGGGTTGGAACACTCAAAAAATTCAGGCAAAATCCGTACCCTGTTGAGTTCCAGATTCGGCAGTCGTCGGGTATAGATTGGTTTGATCTGAAAGTAGAGATACGATTCGGCGACCAGTCTGTTGCTCTGGCCGATGTGCGTAAAGCCATTCTGCGCAAACAAAACTACGTTGAGTTGAAGGATGGGTCATTGGGCGTGTTGCCCGAAGCCTGGGTACAACAACATGCTCAACTGTTCCGACTCGGGCAGGTCGACGATAAGAAGGATACGATCAGGCTCTCTAAACGGCACTTCACGATTCTGGAGCATTACCGAGAACTCATCAGCGACCCCAAGCTGCTGAAAGAACTCGACGACAAAAAAGAGAAGCTGCTCAACTTCCAGCAGATCAAAAAAGTAAAACTGCCGCCCAACGTAAAGGCCAAGTTGCGACCCTATCAGGAAGAGGGATTCCGATGGCTGAATTTTCTGGACGAGTTTGGCTGGGGTGGTTGTTTGGCCGACGATATGGGTCTGGGGAAAACGCTCCAGATGCTGACGTTTTTGCAGGCTCAGAAAAACAAACGACCCAAAGGATTTCATCTGGTGGTAATGCCTAAAACACTGGTATTCAACTGGCAGGCCGAAGCTGCCCGGTTCTGCCCAGAGCTTCGACTGTATGTACACACGGGAACAGGTAGGGCTAAATCGGCACAGGATTTTGCCGGGGCCGACATTGTTCTGACAACATATGGGGCTGTTCGCTACGACATCGACTGGCTCCGAATGGTGGCGTTCGATTATGTCGTTTTGGATGAGTCTCAGGCCATTAAAAACCCCGGCTCCCAGATTGCCAAAGCGGTGAAGCTCCTAAAAGCCCGCAATCGACTGACCATGACTGGTACTCCAGTGGAGAATAATACGTTTGATTTGTACTCACAATTTGATTTTCTGAACCCCGGTTTTCTGGGGAGCGAAGAACTGTTCAAAAACGAATACGCTAACCCCATCGATCGGCAACAGGACAAAACCCGTGCTGCCGAGTTGCGCCGGTTGATCTACCCATTTCTGCTCAAACGCACCAAGGAAGAAGTAGCCAAAGACCTGCCCGACAAAACCGAAACGGTATTGTATTGCGAGATGGGCAAACAGCAGCGACGGGTGTACGAAGCCTTCCGGGACCGATACCGCGATCTGATCGAAGGCAAAATAGCCGAAGAAGGTGCCGAAAAGTCGGCGCTCCTGATTTTGGAAGGTTTACTGAAACTCCGCCAGATTTGCGACTCACTCGCACTCATCAAAACCGACGAAGATTATGGCAACGAATCGGCCAAGCTCGATGAGATTCTGCGTGAGATTGAAGAGAATGCTTCAAACCATAAGATCGTGATATTCAGCCAGTTTTTGGGGATGCTTGATCTGATCCGGCAACGGCTGGAACGAGACCGTGTGCCCTATGAATACCTCGATGGACAAACACAGGATCGCGCTGGACGCGTACAGAACTTTCAGGGTAATGAAAACTGTCGGGTATTCCTGATGAGTTTAAAAGCCGGGGGCGTTGGCCTGAACCTGACTGAAGCTGATTATGTGTATTTGGTTGACCCGTGGTGGAACCCTGCTGTGGAGCAACAGGCCATTGACCGGGTACATCGGATTGGGCAGACGAAGCGTGTTTTTGCCTACCGGATGATTTGTAAAGACACCGTTGAGGAAAAAATTCTGACGCTACAGGACCGCAAACGGGCACTTGCTGGCGAGTTGATCTCGACCGAAGCGGGCTTTCTGAAAAAACTGAGCCCGACGGATATTTTGGGGCTATTCTCCTGAGCTCGCGTGGCAACAATAAATTACAACTCCATTCCAACGGATTGCTCTATTTTTGAGTCATAGTGAAAACAATCATCCCTTAACGCCTGTGAAAAATGCCTGTCTACTTCTTTTGCTTGGCCTGATGGCTTTTCGGTGTGGTCATTCGCCTGACCCCGAACCGGCCATTCCGCTCTTTATGAATGCCTGGATTGAGTACACAATGGCACCCCTCTCGTTAGAGCTTCGTGGGATGGTATTTCGGTCGACGAATGGCCCTGAAGTGCGAAGTTTTGACAAAGCAGAGGTGTACATTTCGGAAGGGCAGCCCGGTAATCTTCAACTGCTTACAACGACCAGCCAAACCAGTTTGCCGCTGACAAATTTGAAGGCTGGAACTTCGTACTATATTGCTGTAAAAGGCATTCTGGGCAATTACACCAGCGAAATGAGTAAACCCATTCTGGTTGTTCCAGACGTGGTTCAGCCAATCCAGAAGTTAATGCCCTACGACCCGATGTCATGGTATATTGTGTCACCCTCAGGGCAACAAGCCATTCGGCAATATCGGGATGCAGCGGGTAATAGTGTTGCCCAATTAATTGACGCTACTGGGAACAGCCGGGTGCTGACTTATACTAATTCGGAGAAAGGAGTGTTCTTTGGCCAGGCCTGGACAGCCGATAATCAACAGGTGCTGTTTGAGGTTGGTCGGGCAGGAAAACGAGCGTTTGTCAAATACGATGTCAAGGCGAACACGTTTGTCGATCTACCATTGCCAACTGGAGCCGATTTATGGAATTACGCGCTGGCTCCCGATGGGCAGCAGCTTATTTTTACCGACTACAAACGCGCTGGGCTGTGGTATTATGATAGCCGTACCAATACCCAAAAACAGTTGGACAGCCAACAGACTATTTATGGTTTAGCTTGGACGGCTGATAGTCATTTTGTGCTATTGACCAAACCCGCGCCAAGCGATATGCAGATTGTGGTACAATATGATCCACAAGCAGGAACGCAATCTGAGATTTTGTCGGGATTGACCCAGGTAGCGGGTGCAAAACTCTCCCCCGATGGGAAGTATTTGCTATTTAACAGCACGTTATCCGGCCGCAGTGGGGTGTGGTTGCAGGATCGGCAGACCCGCGCCCTAAGGCCAGTGAGCAATGGGTCGCAGTTCGGTTGGTTGAGTGATGGTACGTTCTGGACCGATTATCGGGTTCTCGACAATGTTGCCCCCAGCGACCGCGAATCATTCCTGTGGGTTTTGAAACCGTAAAAAATAAATCATCGTAATATTGCGATTGATATTTTTCTCTTTACCTTTGCCACATGGGAGTCACTAAATCAGAGATATTCACCGAGCAACAGAACCGGATTGCTGAATTGGCTAAGGCCTTTGCGCATCCGGCGCGGGTAGCTATTCTGCAAATGCTAGCTCAGAAAAAAGCCTGTGTCTGTGGCGATCTTGTCGATGAACTGCCACTCGCCCAAGCCACTGTCTCCCAGCACTTAAAAGAACTCAAGCGCATTGGCATCATTAGGGGAGACATTGACCCGCCCCGTGTATGCTACTGCATCAACGAACCCGTTTGGGACGAAGCCCGACAAGCTTTTGGTGACCTACTCGATTCGTTGATCAGCACATCCTGTTGTTAAAAAAATTTGCCAAAATCAATCGTAATATTACAATAAACCAATAAGAAAATGACTACTAACGAAGACCTCAAGACCATTGTCCGTCAGAAATACGGCGAGATTGCACTAAGCGAAACTGCCGAAGGCTGCGGTTGTGCGCCCTCTGATCAGTCCTCACTGTCATGCTGCGGACCAACCATCGAAAATAATGACCTGATGGTGGCCATGAACCTGAGCTATACCGGCCAGCAGGGCTACGTAGCCGAGGCTGACTTGGGTCTAGGCTGCGGCTTGCCCACCCAGTTTGCCAAGATTCAAGCCGGCGATGTGGTACTCGACCTTGGTTCTGGTGCCGGAAACGACTGCTTTGTCGCCCGCGCCGAAACAGGCGAAACGGGTCGGGTTATCGGCATCGACATGACACCCGCTATGATCGACCGTGCCCGGAAAAACGCCAAAACGCGCGGTTACTCGAATGTTGAATTTGTATACGGCGATATTGAAGAGATGCCACTTTCTGATAACTTGGCCGATGTGGTGGTGAGCAACTGCGTCATGAACCTCGTGCCCGATAAAGCGCGTGCTTTTGCCGAAACATTTCGGGTATTAAAGGCGGGTGGTCACTTCAGCATCTCCGACATCGTTTTGAACGGCGACCTGCCCGAGGGACTTCAACGCGATGCCGAGATGTATGCGGGCTGTGTGTCGGGAGCCATTCAGCAGGATGCTTACCTTAGCGTAGTAGAGCAAGCTGGTTTCACTAACCTGACTATTCAGAAACGTCGCGAGATTGCGCTGCCCGATGCCGTATTGCAACAGTATCTGTCAGCCGATGAAATCAGCACGTATCGGGATCAGGGCAAAGGCATTTTCAGCATCACGCTTTATGCTGAAAAGCCGGGCCAGAAATTGCCCAAGGCCTGCTGCACTGCAAAGGCTGAACAACTCGCCAATGGTATTGTAGAAGCGAGCGCTGGATGCTGTTAACTAAAACCAAATGCTGCCATGAAAACCACCATTCTTATTGCAGGAAGTTTATTGATCATGAGTGGGGCATTTGCCCAGTCTACGCTGCCGTTCAAATCGGCTCCTTACCAGGAGCTAAGCAAACTGCCTGATCTGCCGACTCAGGCAGATGATACGCTACGTTTCCCCTGGAAAGACTACAGTTCTGGTGCCCTCACGAACACATTGTTGGGAACAGTCTATCTGTCGGCTCAGGACATGGATAAGCTGGCTCAACGGATTCATTACCCCGCTAACTCGTCAGCTCAGACCAAAGCGGAGTTAACGTATCTGCTGGACTTGCAGAAAAGCAGGACTCAGGCTCACTACGACCGAAGCTTATTTCTGGCCAACATTGGGTACTGGCCTGGTATGCAAAACCCAACGGACCCAGGCTTCGCCCAGAACCGGAAAGATTTGTTTTATGAATTGACTGCCGTGTTCGACACGACCTTTAACATTGCGGAACTGCCCCGCACAGCCGCACTTCTGCACAATATGATGCGCGATGTAAGAGCTGCTGAGTTTGGCTTGAAATATCGGTTTCGCCGACCACGTCCTTACCACCTGAATGCGCAGATACAACCCTATAACCGGATGGGGTCACCCTCTTTCCCCAGCGGGCACACACTTTGGGCATTCGCCAATGCCTACCTGCTGAGCGAACTGGCACCTGATAAGCGGTCTAACTTCGTCGATTTGGCGGAAGAGATACGCTGGTCACGTGAGGTGTTGGGCATTCACTATCCCAGCGATAACGAAGCGTCTCGCCAAACGGCCGAACAAATGCTCGTACTCTGGAAACGGAATGGCCAGTTCAGGGCCGACCTGGCGAAGGCAAAAGCCGAGATTCAGGCAAAACGGGCCATTGCAAGTAAATAAATCCGTCTATAAGCAACAGGCTTGTTCTCGGCACGAGAGCGAATTAATCAGCTACCCGACTTACTTTGGTGGCTAACTACACATGCACCAGTTACAGACTCAGGAAGTAGATATTGTTGTTATTGGGGGTGGGCAAAGCGGACTGGCTACTGGCTATTTTCTGCGCCGGACTGGCTATTCTTTTATTATTCTTGATGCTGGGTCAAAGCCGGGTGGGGCCTGGAATCAAGGCTGGGACTCGTTACGACTTTTCTCTCCGGCAGAAGCCTCGTCACTCCCCGGCTGGCCAATGCCCAAGCTGGCAGAGACCACTGATGTTGGAGTGTTTCCGGCTCGTCAACAAGTAGTTGATTATCTGAAAGCGTATGAATCTCGGTACAAACTACCTATTCAGCGATCACTACAGGTTGAACGTGTAACATTGGGTGTAGGCGGCTACGAAATCACCACGGATAAGGGCCTGTGGCGGGCTCGCGCCGTAGTCAGCGCGACAGGATCGGAAAGCCATCCGTTTATCCCACCTTATCCGGGAATAGGTGAGTACCAAGGCCAGCAACTCCATTCGGCCGACTATCGGTCGCCCGGTCGGTGGGCTGGGCAACGCGTCCTGATTGTGGGGGGCGGAAACTCAGGCGCTCAGATTATGGCCGAAGTCTCCCGCATAGCGCATACCGTTTGGGTAACGCTTACTGAGCCAACCTTCCTGCCCGATGACGTAGACGGCCGGGTTTTATTCAGCCAGGCGACGGAGCGGTATCATGCCTTGCAAACGGGCGAAACAACGAAGTTCGCGGGTGGTTTGGGCGATATTGTTATGGTTCCCAGCGTAAAGGAAGCTCGCAGCAGGGGCGTGTTACAGGCGGTTCGTCCATTTGTCCGCCTGACAGAAACGGGAGTTGTGTGGCCCGATGGCCGAAGTGAAACCTTTGATGCCATTATCTGGTGTACGGGTTTCCGGCCCGCTACTGATTATTTACGGCCGCTGGGCGTAGTAGATAGGGATGATAAAGTAGCCACCGAAGGTACAAGGGCACTGCATTCAGATGGGCTGTGGCTGGTTGGCTACGGTTCCTGGACGGGCTTTGCCTCGGCTACCCTGATCGGCGTTGGTCGCTCAGCCCGCACTACAGCCGAAGAAATCAAGACATATCTGGAACAGTATTCCACCGCTTCAATAAATCACGACTAATTTGCTTATGCTCAATACCCCGACGCTTACCCAACAACCCCGGCTTTCGTTTCTGGACCGGTTTCTGACCCTGTGGATCTTTCTGGCAATGGCGCTGGGAGTGGCCATTGGCTACCTGTTTCCGCAGACGGAAGGTTTCATCAACCAGTTTACTGTCGGCACAACCAACGTGCCGCTGGCTGTTGGGTTGATCCTGATGATGTATCCGCCATTGGCCAAAGTTCGCTTCGGAGAGTTGCCCAAGGTGTTTAGCAATCCCAAAATTCTGGTGCTTTCGCTGGTGCAAAACTGGATCATTGGCCCCTTGCTGATGTTCGGTTTGGCGGTGATTTTTCTGCCCGATCAGCCCGAATACATGACGGGCCTGATTATGATCGGCATTGCCCGCTGCATTGCGATGGTCATTGTCTGGAACGATCTGGCAGGTGGAGATCGCTTGTACGCGGCTGGTCTGGTTGCATTCAATAGTGTGTTTCAGGTGCTGTTTTACTCTGTCTATGCCTACGTGTTCATCACTGTTTTGCCGCCCCTGTTTGGCTTGCAGGGCTACACGGTCGATATCACCATTGGCGAAGTAGCGCAGAGCGTATTCATTTACCTGGGATTGCCTTTTCTGGCCGGTATCATCTCCCGTTTTGTATTGACCCGGCTAAAAACGCCCACCTGGTACGAGAAAACGTTTTTGCCCGCCGTCAGTCCCATTACACTCATTGCGCTGCTGTTTACCATTGTGGTCATGTTCAGCCTGAAAGGGCGATTGATTGTGTCGATTCCGTTCGATGTGCTGCGGATAGCCCTGCCTCTGACAGCATATTTTGTGATCATGTTCTTTTCGGCCTTCTATCTGGCCAAGCGGACCGGAACCAACTACGCCAAATCTACATCGCTGGCTTTCACTGCTGCCGGTAATAATTTTGAACTGGGCATTGCGGTAGCTATCGCCGTTTTCGGAATCAACTCCGGGGCCGCTTTTGCCGCCGTGGTTGGCCCGCTCATCGAAGTGCCCGTGCTGATTCTGATGGTCAATTTTGCGCTTAAACAACGTACTACCTTCAACCCCTCTGCTCTATGAAAATTGCCCTTTTCTCTGATATTCACGCCAACCTGCCCGCCCTGGAAGCTGTTCTGGCAGACATCGACAGCCGACAGGTAGATGCCGTATATTGCCTCGGCGATCTGGTTGGGTATAACGTATGGCCCAACGAAGTCATCAATACCATTCGTAAACGGGGTATTCCCTGCATCGCCGGAAACTACGATTATGGTGTTGGTCGACACAGCGACGATTGCGGTTGTGCCTACAAAGCCGAGGCCGAAAAAGAAATGGGTAAAGTCTCGATCAGCTACACAAATGGCAAAGTAGGCACTGCCGAACGGGCCTATCTGCGAACCCTGCCAACGCATATTCGGTTGGAGTTTGAACTGGACAACGCTGGCAGCGGCCAACCGCCCGAAAAACTGTGGCATCAGCAAACGCCGTTTGTATTGATGCTTGTGCACGGCAGTCCGCGCCGGGTGAACGAATACCTGTTTGAAGACCGGGGCGACCGTAGCCTGGGGCGGGTGCTCGAAGGGGCCGGAGCCGACGTGCTATGTTTTGGACATACCCACAAGCCATTTTATAAAGTGGTCAGCGCCGAACCCGAAGGCCAGGAAACGTACTTCCGCCACGCCATTAACATTGGGTCGGTTGGTAAACCCAAAGATGGTGACCCTCGCGCCTGCTACGTGTTGCTAAACATCGACGAGTCGGCCCGGCCGGGCTCTAAAGAGGGAGTTTCGGTTGAGTTTGTCCGGGTTGCTTATGACATTGAAAAAGCAGCCAAAGCCGTGGAGGAGAGTGAACTGCCGAATCCGTATGCCGAGATGTTGCGCACCGCCTGAAATTGAAAAAATGTGTACGTTTATGCCATGACAATCCGAACTGTACAACCCACCGACTGGCCCGCCATTGCGGCCATCTATCAACAAGGTATCGACACGGGCAATGCAACACTGGAAACAGCCGCCCCCTCACCCGAAAAAATGGCTGCGAGTTATTTAGCTTCCCCGCAGTTAGTTGCAGAAACAGACGGAAACATTGCCGGCTATGCGCTGCTTTCGGCTGTGTCGGGGCGGTGTGTATACGGGGGCGTTGCCGAAGTCAGTATTTACATCGGCACCGACTTCCGGGGCCAAGGCGTCGGGCGACTGCTCCTGACCGAACTCATCCGACAAAGCGAAGAAAACGGCCTCTGGACTTTACAGGCGGGGATATTTCCCGAAAATAAAGCGAGTGTAGCCCTGCATTTGGCCAATGGTTTCCGGCAAGTGGGTTACCGCGAAAAGATCGGCAAGCACTTTGGTGTCTGGCGCGATACGCTCCTGCTCGAACGGCGAAGTGCGGTAGTTGGGGCGGAGTAGTTCGGTTTACTTTTTCTGATAAACCCGCACATAATCAACCTCGAACCGGTTGGGGAAGGGTGTTGTCGAGGGGTCACCGCCATTATCGCCACCGATGGCCAAATTGAGTAACAGGTATTGCGGTTGCTTAAATGGGTTTACGCCTGTGCCGTCTTTGTTGATTGTTTCGCTCAGGGCAACGCGGTTGAGAAGTTGGTCGTCAACGTACAGGGCAATGGCTGTTTCGTCCCAATCCATGCGCCAGACGTGGAATTTCTGCGACCAGGTCGGGTCATTGAACGACTCCATCATTTTTTTGGTCGTTCGCCATTCGGCTTTGTACCGTTGCTCCGTTCCCCAGGCTACGTTGGCCAGTAGCATACCCCGGTAATATTCCATGATGTCGACCTCGCCGTTGGCGGGCCACTGACCCGACATGCCGAGCGACCAGAAAGCGGGCCACAGACCGGCTCGCGTATCAATGCGGCCACGCATTTCGAACCGGCCGTACTGCCAGCTATGGAGACCACGGGTTTGTAGACTCGATGAAGTGTAGTCGATGGTAGGGCGGCTGGTTCGCCAGTCGGTGCTGCCCGCTTTGTACGTTGGGTTGGGCTTCTGTTCGCGACGGGCTTCGATCAGAAGCATGCCATCTTTACACTGCGCATTATCGGACTGATACCATTGGTTTTCGTGATTACGGGCGAACCCGCTCTCAAAACGCCAGTTTTTGGGATTGGGTGGACCGTCGGTATTAAACTCATCAGCCCATACTAATTGCCAGCCTTCCGATGCTTGAGGTTGCGTTGATTGGCTAAAGCCAACCATTACGACAAAGAGTAGTAGACCAGAACAGGTAAGTGAATGTCTTTTTATCATACTTAGTGGGTTTGGGTGACTTGATAAATAGATGACAAAGCTATTCGTCGAAAGTTGTTTGCATTTGCTAAATCGTCGCGTAGCGACCAAATGTTTGTAGAAATAAATGCTTGTGAGTTCTTCCCCCGTCGCGTAGCGACCTAACAAAAGGCCCCACAATGTTAGGTCGCTATGCGACGAAAAAGCCTATGAAGGGAACGTAATTTCTACAAACATTTGGTCGCTATGCGACGAAAGTTAAGCAAAACAGCTTCTTAATCTTCTTCGGCTCCTGCCCCTTTCAACTGCGAGAGTAGCGAATAAGCCCCGCGCACTACAATTGGCGTGCTGGCCACCGAAAAGCCGTCGGGTAACTCTACCGCTGAATAGCCGCTTTGGGTCACGCCCCGACGCACCGGGATCGCTTTGTAGGGGGTGTTAGCCTGCTCCTTGGCTTCCTGAACAAAAATATAGTCTTTACCTTCCGATGCCACAATAGCTCCCTCGGGCAGGGCCGTCGTTTGGTTATCTCCCAACTCGATCGTGGCTTGCAAGAAAGCATTGGGTAGGAGCGGAGTAGTACTTGCCGCCCCCTCAAATCGGGCCAACACCCGCACCGACCGATCCGTTTCGATACTTCGGTTGATCAGGTAAACCCGCGCCATGCGTTCCTGACCTCGCCCACCCGATACGCGTATGCGAACGCGCTGGCCTTCCCGAATACTGGCAAGATCTTTTTCGAACACTGTTAACTCTGCATAAAGGCCTTCTGTACCAATGAGTTGCGCAATGATGTCGGCTGGTTGCACATATTGCCCCAAATTGGCTGGTACGTCGGTAATGATACCATTAACGGGGGAGGTGACAACATACGTGCTGACAAATTGCCCTTTCACCGCGTTTTCAGGAGAGAGCCCCACACGACGGATACGTTGCGATAAAGCACCCAGTTTGGCGCGGGTTGCGTTAAGTTCGGCACTAGTTTGCTGCAACACTTTCAACGCCCCCACATTCTCCCGGCTGAGTTCCTGCTGACGGGTATATTCAGTTTCGAGGTAAGTTAGTCGGGCGCGGCTTTCGGCGTAATCCTGCTGTACCTGAATCAGGTCGGGGTTTTCGATGCGCGCCAGGACCTGTCCTTTCCGCACCGACTGACCGGGCAAGAGAGAAATCTGACGAACAAAACCGCCCTGCAAGGCCGAGATCGTAACGCGGTTTTGCGCGCCAGCCACTATCCGCCCGTTCACCGACAGAATATGGCTTAGATGGCGGTATTCGACCCGGCCGGTGGCAATGTCTGCCAGCCGCACCTGATCGGGAGTCAGAAGCACCACATCGGGCGGGGCCGTTGCCGAGTCGCTCTTGGTTTCAGCAGCAGCTTCGGTAGTAGGCGATGCACTAGCAACGTCGGTGGGTGTTTTCTTACCACAGGAGATAGCTGCGATAAGCAATAAGGCAAAAATGATTGATCTCATTATGATTTAGATAGTACAAATGTCACAGCCCAAGCAACTGTTCCAGCGCAATCACCGCCTGATTATAGCCATTGATTGAATCCAGGTAATTAAGTCGGGTTTGGTACGAACGGGTCAGAGCTTGTGAATACTCCAGGTATCCAATCTCACCAGCCCTGAATGCCTTGCGGGCACCCGCGGCCAGTTGCAGGGCTACCGGCAAACCGGTTTGATCGTAGTAGCCCAAACTGGCCTGTTGTTTTCGAATTTCCTGCACAGCCGCCGACAGGTCGCCTTGTAACGTCCGCCGATTAAATGCCAGCGTCGCATCGGCTAACTGTTGTCCCAATCGGGCAGACTCTACGCGGGCGCGCTGGGCTTTCTGAAACACCGGAATTGAAACACCTGCCTGTACGCCCTGAAACCGTTTGCCTGCGCCATAGAACTGTTCCTGTCCGTCGTTCCGCGTTTGCGGGCCAATGAGCGACTGGTTGAAATAACCCACCGTAAAATCGGGTCGTAAACGTGCCTGTTCAACTGCAATCTGGGTCTGAGCAATATCTATTTGCTGTTGCAAAAGCGCCAGCGTGGGGTTCTGAGCCAGTGCCGAATCCGACAGTACGGGCATTGCCCGCCGACTAAGACTGTTTTCGGATAAGGCTAGCGGATTAGTCGTATTAAGCAGGGTCTGGAGGTTGCTGAGGGCAATGGCGCGGTCGGCCTGGGTCAGCGATAGTTGGTTACGGAGTTCGCCGAGGAGGTTATCGGCGGTGGCCACTTCCAGCGCCGTTCCCTCGCCCGTGCGTCGCCGAACGTCGGTGGCACGTCGAAACTCGATTAGCAAACTGTCCTGTTGTTGCAGCAACTTTTGCCGTTCGTTCAGGTAAGCCAGTTCGTAATAAACCGATTTTACCCCGGCCCGAAGTTCATTTTGGGTGACTCTTGCCGACAGTTCGCTGCCCCGGATGCTGGCATTGGCCAGACGCTCAAGGCTGCTGTTGAGTTTACCGTTCGGGAGCGTTTGCGAAATGGTCAGGTTGTTATCCCAGCGATACGAGTTGTACTGCCCGCTCAGAAGGGAAATGTCTGTTCGCGGAATACCCCGTGCTGCCGTTCGACCGGCCCGTTGAATGGCGATGTTGAGGTTGCTGACTTTGGCCGATCCATTGTTCGTGATGACCTGATCGAGCGCATTTTGCAGGGTCAATTGATTCGCAACAGGTGTTTGAGCCGATGCTGGTTGTAGGGCGAAAACAAACAGTAGCAGGCTGGCTACCAGAGCGCCTGCTTTCGAGAACGTCTTTTTACGGCGGCCAAACCCAGTTTGTTCCCACCAGTACAGACAGGGTAGCACCAGCAACGTCAGGAGGGTTGCCGACACCAGGCCACCGATCACCACCGTAGCCAGTGGTTTCTGAACTTCGGCCCCCGCCGAATTGGACAAAGCCATCGGTAAGAATCCCATCGAGGCCACTAATGCCGTCATCAACACGGGTCGAAGCCGGGTAGCTGTACCTTGCAAAATGACATCGCGCAGATTATGATTGCCGTCCTGCTGAAGGTGATTGAATTCGCTAATCAGTACGATACCGTTCAGCACCGACACCCCGAAAAGAGCAATAAAGCCCACACCCGCGGAAATGCTGAAGGGCATGTCGCGAACCCACAACGCCAGAATTCCGCCAATGGCCGCCAAGGGGATAGCCGTGAAAATCAGGATAGCTTGCCGGAGCGAATGGAAGGTGAAGAACAGCAGTAGAAAGATGAGTCCCAATGCCACCGGAACAGCGACAGTTAGCCGCTTTTTGGCTTCTTCGAGATTCTGAAACTGACCACCGTAGGTTGTGTAATAGCCCGCGGGTAGTTTAACCTGTTGAGCCAACTTCGCTTTCAGGTCGTTCACCACCGATTCTACATCGCGGCCGCGTACATTGAAGGCTACCGTGATCCTGCGTTGGGCGTTTTCACGTTGAATCTGATTGACACTGTTTTCAAATCGTACCTCAGCTACCTGATTCAGGGGGATCTGTTGACCGTTGGGGCCGCTAAGGTGCAGGTTTTGAACATCGTCGAGTCGTTGACGACTTTGTTCGTTAAGGCGCACAGTCAGGTCGTAGCGTCGTTCACCTTCGTAAACCATGCCCGCTTCGGCACCGGCAAAAGCAGCCTGAACGGCGCGGTTGGCTTCGTCAATCGACATGCCGAAACGGGCCAATCCCTCGCGGTCGAAGCGCACCACTATTTGCGGAAGTCCCGACACCTGTTCAACGTATAGTTCGGTAGCACCCGGCACGGTGTTTACCACCCGGCCAATGCGCTGGGCATAATCGGCCAGTACGTTGAGATCTTCGCCGTAGAGTTTTACGGCCACGTCCTGCCGAATGCCGGTCATTAATTCATTGAATCGCATTTGAATGGGCTGCTGGAAGCTAAAACTGACCCCCGGTAATTTGTTTACTTCAACCTGCATTTTCTCGGCCAACCCATTCATAGTCGTTGCTGAAGTCCATTCCTCCTGATTTTTCAGGATAACCATCATATCGGCGGCTTCAATGGGCATCGGGTCCGTGGGAATCTCTCCCGACCCAATTTTTGCCACAATCTGCTTGATTTCGGGAAACTTGTCCATTAGTATCTTTTCTGCTTTGAGCGTCGACTGAAGCGTTTCAGACAGCGAACTTCCCGGAATCATGCGGGTGTCAACGGCAAAATCGCCTTCATCCAGTTCGGGGATAAACTCACCCCCCAGACTGGAAAACAGGAGTACCGAGCCCGCAAACGCTAACACCGACGTGCCCACAACGATGCCTCGGTGAGCGAGCGTCCAACGAATAGCCGGGTCGTACAGACGGTGAAAGAACGTCATGATCCGGTCCGAAATAGTGCGGTGTCCTTCGGGTTGTGGCTTTTTACTAAGCAGCAGGGCCGACATCATCGGCACATAAGTCAGTGAAAGAATAAATGCCCCGGCAATGGCAAAAATAACCGTCTGCGCCATCGGGCGGAACATCTTGCCTTCCACACCTACCAACGCCAGAATTGGCAGATAAACGATCAGGATAATCAACTCCCCAAAAGCCGCCGACGATCGAATCCGGCTAGCGGCTTCGCCCACCTCAGCATCCATTTCGTCTTGCGAAAGAGTAAGAGAGTGAGATGGTGAAAGAGTGTCGTCCAATTCACGCATTCGCTCCGTTTCAGTGGCCCTATTCGCTCTTTGAGCCAAATGATGCAACGTTGCTTCCACAATGATCACGGCTCCATCGACAATAAGGCCAAAGTCAATGGCACCAAGGCTCATGAGGTTGCCCGACACACCGAACAGGTTCATCATGGACACGGCAAACAGCATAGCCAGCGGAATGACTGAGGCTACCACGATGCCCGCCCGCCAGTTTCCCAGGAGCAGTACCAGTACAAAAATGACGATTAATGCCCCTTCGATCAGGTTCTTGGTAACGGTGCTTATAGCCCGGTTTACAAGATCGGTGCGGTCCAGAAATGCCACAATTTCAACGCCTTCGGGAAGGGACTTCTCAATTTGAGTAATTCGCTCCTTCACATTGGCGATCACCTGTGATGAATTTGCTCCTTTGAGCATCATTACCACCGCGCCCACCACTTCTTCGGTACCGTTGCGGGTAACGGCTCCGTAACGAACGGCATGGCCAATTCGGACATCGGCAACGTCGCGCACAAGCACCGGAACTCCGTTGCCCGTTTGGTGTACCACCACTTTCCCAATATCCTCCAGGCTACCCAGCAAACCTTCTGTACGAATAAAATAAGCGTTCGGTCGGCGGTCGATATACGCTCCCCCCGCGTTTTGGTTGTTGCGGTCGAGAGCGGTGAACAAGTCGGTCATGGTGACCCCAGCCGAAGCCAGACGGCCCGGATCAACGGCAACTTCGTATTGTTTCAGGTAACCACCGAACGTACTGACATCAGCCACGCCAACAGTACCAAGCAGTTGTCGCCGAACAATCCAGTCCTGAATGGAGCGGAGCTCGCTGGGCGAGTACCGTTTTTCGTATCCCTTTTTGGGCTGAACCACATACTGATAAATCTCGCCGAGGCCCGTAGTGACGGGAGCCAGTTCAGGGTCGCCTGCTGAGGAGGGAATTTGGGCCCGTGCTTGGGCAAGTCGTTCAAAAACTTGCTGACGGGCCCAGTATACGTCAACGTCTTCCTTAAAAACGATGGTAATAACGGACAGGCCGAAGCGAGAGAACGACCGCATTTCAACTACGTCGGGAAGTGTAGCCATCGTTTGCTCCACCGGAAACGTGAGAAGGCGCTCCACATCGGGAGCCGATAATGAAGGGCTGCGGGTAATAACCTGAACCTGGTTATTGGTAATATCGGGCAGTGCATCTATGGGAAGCTGCGTCAGGGAGTAACCGCCCCAGATCGTCAGCGCGATGGCAAACAGCCCGATAATGAGTTTATTCTGTATCGAAAAGCGAATGATACGATCAAGCATAGTGACAAAATTACTTCCCCTAGGAATGCAACTGGTAGTCATAAATAATTTATACACTGTCTAAATGGATAGGGTTAGTTGCATATACAACTTCAGGCTTTATCTTTACGGCTTGGAAACGGAAAACTACTGCATAGCGGGTCGGTTGCGGATGCTGTCACGGGTGGTGACGATGCTCTATAACGATGCTTTTGGGGCCGAAGGAGTAACCTTTGCCCAGGCAGCTTTACTGATGCACATTTTTGCCCAGCCCGGCATCCGGCAAGTGGCCTTGTCAAAACGGTTTCAGATTGAGAAATCGGCAATGAGCCGCGACATTCAATTGATGCAACGTAACGGCTGGCTCGACCCAAACGTGCGTAACGGACTGCACCTGACCCAAACCGGCACACAAACGGCTAAACGCTGCCACAAAATCTGGAAAAACCTAAATCAAACTATTCGCGAGGGACTAGGACCTGAAGCCGTTACGGGCCTCAGCGCCTTTTCGGAGCGAATGATGACGCTTAAAAAGTAAGCAAATTATGACCCAACAACTTCTTTCTAATCTCTGGCGAATTAACCAGGCCAGCACGCAGGGACCAATCAGCAAGATGACTCCCGAAACATACCGCAATCGGCTTACGCCCGAAACGGCTTCCGCTGGGTTTATAGCCCTGCACGCAGCCGAAGCCATGCACAGCTTTGCCAAGATGATCTTCGGACGGCCTATGGAAATCCAGCCTCGCGCTATGGGCGGTGTTTCGGATACGGGAGAGCCAATTGATCTGGACGAGCTGAAGCAGTTTGTGGCCGGTAGTTATGCAATGATTGCCGAACAGATCCCTACAATCTCCGACGAACAATGGGCCGAAACCATTCAGACGCCCTTTGGCGAAACACCCCGAATGGGCGTTTTAGCTTTTCTGATGCACCACAATTCATATCATGCCGGGCAAATTAGTCAGGCCGTTAAAAAGGGTGTGAGCAGTTGGCAATAGCAGTTTGCAGTTCCTCAAATACGCAACCCCCAATCACCCATGCCTGTCATTGAGCATGATCTTGTAAAATCTCCGCCGTATCTCTGGAATGGTCACCTGCAAACAATCTGGCCCAGTGTGGCCCGGCGGGTCGAGGGTGTTACCTACGAGCGCGAACGGATTGATACGCCCGATGGTGATTTTCTGTTACTCGACTGGTCACGGAAGGGTACTAGTGGTGCTTCATCCCGGCGTTTGGGCATTGTAGCGCACGGACTAGAAGGGGACGCGCATCGGGCCTACCTCAAAGGCATGGTGAAAGCCCTGAATGAGGCCGGTTGGGACGCTCTGGGCTGGAACTGCCGGAGCTGTGCGGGGGAGCAAAACCGGCTTCGTACGTCGTATCACATTGGCAAAACGGATGATTTGGACTTCATTGTACAACGTGTTTTAGCCAGTGGACAGTATGACGAAATTGCGTTGTTGGGCTTCAGTGCGGGCGGTAACATGACCCTCAAATATGCCGGTGAACAGGGAGTCAATATACCCGCCGAGATCCGTTATGTGGTTGCATTTTCGGTGCCTCTTGACCTGGATGCTGTGGCCGAGAACTTTAAACGACTCAGTAATAAACTGTACGACAGGCGATTTCTGAAAACGCTAATAGCTAAAGTTCGCGAAAAGGCCACCCAGCACGACATGGATCTTACGCACCTGGCGAAGGTCAAAACTATGCGCGACTTCGATGAATATTACAGCGGGCCGGTACACGGATTCAAGAATGCAGACGATTATTACCGGCAAAATGCGTCGATGTATTTTCTAGACAAGATTGCCGTTCCAACGCTCATCATCAACGCCCGGAACGATCCGTTTTTACCGACAGAATGCTACGACCCCGCCCTGGTGGCCAACGCCCCTTTTGTTACGCTGGACATTCCCCGGAAAGGTGGCCATTGCGGATTTTCGCACCACTCCCTGAACCGGTGCTGGGCAGAAGAACGGGCTATTCAGTTTATTAGCCAATGAACTGGCGCACACAACTGGCGCGAGCATCTGCTCGTGCCTTAAATGTTGTGAGTGTTTACTCGCGCCAGCGAATGCTGGCAATAGTGAAGACACGAGCAGATGCTCGCGCCAGAGAGTATCACATACTTATACGACATGAACCTTCATCAGACCACTCGAAAAGAATCATTTAAGTCGTGGCGTTTTCGAACGCTTATGAACTGGTACCCAATGTACTTCGGTACGGGTGGGAAAATCCTGTTCTGGTCGGGCGATTGGCGCGAAGTTCACCTCCGACTTCGGCGTAATGTGTGGACGTACAACTTCGTCGGGACAATTTTCGGGGGAAGTATGTTTGCCGCTTCCGATCCGTTTTACATGCTGATGCTGTTGCAGGTTCTGGGCAGTAACTATGTCGTGTGGGATAAGTCGGCCAGCATCCGGTTTCGCCGACCCGGCCGCACAACTCTTTACATGCGCTACGAACTGACCGACGAACTACTGGAAAGTGTGCGGCAGGAAGTGGCTGAAAATGGTCAGGCTGAACGCACATTCGTACTCCAATGGGTCGATTCCGCCGGTGTTGTTCACGCCGAAATAGAACGCTTATGCTACATTGCCGATAAGGCGCATTACGAGCAAAAGAAAGGAGGCAAGCAGTCGTCCCGGTTTCAACGAAAAGACTCATGATTAACGAACACCACCTCAGCGTGCAGCGAACAGCCCGCTACTATACGCTGGGCGAACTTACCGGCCAAACCACTGACCTCTGGTTCGTGCTACACGGTTACGGACAGTTGGCCAAGTACTTCATCCGCCGGTTCGATGTGGTGCAAAATGAAAAAACGGTTGTGATAGCACCCGAAGGCCTTTCCCGTTTGTATCTGGATAACGAATACGGCAAAATTGGAGCCTCGTGGATTACCCGAGAAGATCGCGACAATGAGGTGCAGGATTACATCGCTTATCTCAATCAGCTATATGATACCGTGATGGCCGGGCGTACCGGGGAGTCGGACCAATCGGTGAGAATAACCTTATTTGGCTTCTCACAAGGGGCGGCCACTGTTTGCCGCTGGCTTAACGCGGGCCATATCCGCGCCAACAGGCTTATGCTATGGGCGGGGTTCTTTCCTAATGGCATCGCCGATGTAATTGATCCGGCAAAACTTGCCGAGGTGGAGACCAAATACATCTACGGTCGGCAGGACGAGTACATCGAGCAACTCCCCGATGTTGCCGGGTACATTGACCGAATGAAAACCGAGTTGCCCACGCTACAAGTGGTTGAGTTTGAAGGCAAGCACGTGGTAGAGCGGGAGGTGTTGAGAGGGGTCATTGGATAACCAAACCATATCTGGTATATTTCTGCAAACAGACCGACAAAACCATGTTGCAGAATGCCTTTCGAAGCTTATACCAGCGTGATGCCGTGCTGGCTATTGCAGGCCTGAGTCAGATCGTGGCCACGCTCATCGCCTTACCCTTGCTCTTAATTGATTCACGGGAAGTACTGGGCATCAACGTCTGGATCAAACCGATCAAGTTTTTCCTGTCGGCGACTATTTACCTCTGGACGCTGGCCATTCTGCTGAATCATCTGAAAGACATGTACCCACGCTCGGTTCGGTTTATTGCGTGGTCGGTTACTGCTGCCATGGTGGTCGAAAACGCAGCTATTTCCTTGCAGGCCGCCCGTGGAGTCATGTCTCATTTCAACGGAAGTTCCCTTTTCAATGGCATTCTCTTCAGTATAATGGGCTTATTCATCCTGTGGAATACACTTGTGATTATTTATGCAGCTGCGCTTTTCTTTCGCTCTTCATACTCGTTGCCAACGGCCTATATCTGGGGCATTCGTCTGGGCTTTGTGCTATTTATTTTGGGTAGCTCTATTGGCGGAGCTATGGTCGGAGCACAGTCACACAACATAGGGGTGAAAATGGGCGAAGCTGGCCTGCCTTTTATAAACTGGAGCCTTTTGGGGGGCGACCTGCGCATTGCTCACTTTATGGGGCTTCACGCCTTGCAGATTATTCCATTTGCGGGCTATCTGCTTGGTAGTAACAGAGTGGTAAGAGCAGGTTGGGCCACTGCCGGGACCATTATAATTGCCCTGGTATATGGGATTACTGTATTTGGGTTATACCAGCAGGCCATGAGTGGCAATCCACTAATCAGTGGCAAGTAAGCGCTCCGTACTATGCATAATCAATATGTTGGTGTTCGGTGCTTTTGTTAAGATTATTGATAGTGAGTGGATTAAGTACTTTTTACTAGTATAAATAGTGAAAAGCCGCTAATACGCAGACAATAGACTTTCCGTTGCTAGACTGTGAAAAATTAATTTATTTCTAAGGTGAATTTTATTTTTCGAGCTAATACTTTACAGACCTTTGAGGTAAACAAAAATAACTAAAGCCAATAACCACGGCAAATAGTCATTAAGTAATAACCTTTCTATGGGTCAGGAATTTATTAGTGTCGTTATTCCCGCATTTAATGAGGAAGAAAATCTGGCTGTGCTGGTCCGGCGACTGCACGAGATATTGCAGCGGGAAGGAAGGTATGAAATTCTAATTATTGATGATGGCAGTGCAGATAATACTCTGTTTGTATTACAGCAATTAAGTGAAGATAACCCCGCCGTCCGTTATCTTTCTTTCTCCAGAAATTACGGTCACCAGATGGCGTTGCGAGCCGGTTACGAGCACGCGCAAGGCGACTGTGTCATCAGTCTGGATGCTGACCTCCAGCACCCGCCTGAGTTTATCCCCGTACTGTTAAATCACTGGCGGCAGGGCTTCGAAATTGTTCATACCATTCGTCAGCAGGATACTAATCTGTCCTGGTTCAAACGGGAGTCATCGCGCTGGTTTTACCGGGTTCTTCGCTCTATTTCTGATCTTGATCTGGCTGATGGAGCTGCCGATTTTCGTTTACTGGACCGGAAGGTAGTTGATAGCCTGAAGCAGTTTAAAGAATCCGATTTGTTCCTGCGGGGCGTAATTTCCTGGATTGGCTTCCGGCAGTGTCGAGTGGTTTACAAACCGGCTGAGCGATATGCTGGTGTAAGCAAATACTCCCTTCGGAAGATGATGAATCTGGCGGTAACAGGCATCACATCGTTCTCCAGCAAACCGCTTTATATGTCGGTGGTAATTGGTTTCGCCATGTCGCTTTTTGCGGGTTTGTTTGGCTTGGAGGTTTTATATGAGAAATATTTCACCCATCGTACCATTTCAGGCTGGACATCAATTGTACTGTTGATCGTGCTCATTGGTGGGTTTCAGTTTATTATCATGGGTATCATGGGCGTGTATCTGGGCAAAATGTTTAAGCAGGTCAATCAGCGCCCTCCCTATCTTGTTCGGGAAACGGAAGAAACCAGTAAAAGCCTGGTAAACCAATGGCACCTATGACACGCCAGATTGTTTTTACCATCGACGTGGAGGAATTTGATACCGCCATTGACCACGGCTATGAACTTTCACTTTCGGAGCAGATTGCCGTGTCAACGGCGGGGTTGCTGCCTTTGGTAGAGCGGATGAACGCATCGGGTGTACGGGGCACGCTTTTTACCACAGCTACCTACGCGTTAAACGAGTCGATGTTGATTCGGGAGCTGGCTAGTCAGCACGAAATTGCCTCTCATGGGTTTTACCATGGCAAATATGAACCGAGTGACTTGCTGACTTCCCGGCAGGCACTGGAGTCTATAATAGGAAAACCCGTAGTGGGTTTCCGAAAAGCCCAGATGGGGGCTGTTGCTGATGCCGATTTGAAGGATGCTGGCTATCGCTACAACTCATCGTTGCATCCTACCTGGTTGCCAGGGCGATACAATCATCTTAGGGAGCCGCGACTGGCCTTCATGCGGGGAGGGCTACTGCATATTCCGGCAACTGTGACTGCTGGACTTCGGATTCCGCTGTTTTGGCTTAGCCTGAAGAACTTCCCGTTCAGTTTCTACAAGCAACTGTGCCGCCAAACTATACAGAGAGACGGTCAACTGAACCTTTACGTACACCCCTGGGAGTTCACTGATCTGCGCATGTACGACCGCATTCCTGCCTACATCCGCCGATACTCGCACGAACGATTACTTGACCGTGTCGAGGATCTGTTCCGGTTTCTGGGCCCACAGGGCGAATTTTGTACTATGAATGACTTGGCTAATCGCTATTTTCAGGTAGGGGTAGCCGAAGAATCTCAACACCTTTTATGATAAGTTACTGGCGTACGGTGATCACGTACCGTTTCCTGATTGGTTTTTATCTGGTCGTTTATACGTTGGTGGGGCTGCAAAAGTACCTGCTGGGGTCTTACAACAATTACCTGATGTTTGCCCGTCCGTTTCACAACCTGATTCGGAACCAAAGCGTCTATGGGTTTTTCCCTGATCTTTATCTGGACAACTACAAGTACAGCCCAACGTTTGCCTGGCTAATGGGACCCTTTTATTATCTGCCAATTCCTGTTGGTATAGTCTTGTGGAACCTGCTGAATACGGGGGTATTGTTAGCCGGAATCAGCGCCTACTTAGCCAACGAACCAGATGCTGACCGGCAGCGTCGGGTGGCTTTGTTGATTGTTTTTGCAGAGGGGCTTATTACGGCTCAAAACATGCAAAGCAACAATCTGATTGTAGGGGCTATTCTGCTCGGCTTGGTTCATTTACGAAAAGAACAAGTGGTTCGGGCGGCCTTTTTCTTCGCTTTGTGCGGATTCATTAAGTTTTATGGGATGGCTGCCGCTCTGTTTTTTGTGTTTTACCCAAATCGACTACGGTTTCTGTTTGCTATGGTCTTTTGGTGCCTTGTTTTTGCCTTGTCGCCATTAACGATTCTTCCCTGGAATAGCCTTTTATCAGAGTACCAGACGTGGTTTCAGGTGGTGGTAGAAAGCAAGCTGGGTCTGTTTGTGTCGGTGCTGGGCGTTGCCGAATATTGGTTCGGTATGGCTCGAACGGATGCTAACCTTCGCCTTATTGAGATGACTGGCGCAGTACTGTTTCTACTGCCCTTCGTACGGATTCGACAGTGGAGTGATCCGTTGTTTCAAAAACGAATGATTGCTTCGTTTCTGATCTTCATTATCATATTCAACAAAATGGCCGAGTCTCCTACCTATGTTTTGGCCGTGGTAGGGGTTGCCCTGTGGTGGTTAACGTTACCCAAACCATCACGATTTGATGTATTACTGTTGATTCTGGTGATTGTATTTACGTCCCTGTCGCCCACAGACCTATTTCCAAGGGTTATCCAAAAATCGTTTTTTCAACCGTACAGCATCAAAGCGGTACCCTGTATTTTGGTTTGGTGCCGACTACAATACCAGCTGTGGGCTGTCAAATACCGGCACACTAAGCTGGTTCAATCCCTGGCTGTAGCTGAAAACCTGTAGGGGTTAGAACACAAAGACACGGAGAACACAGAGTTTTTTTACATCCTCTCTGTGAACTCCGTGTCTTTGTATTCGACCTATACTTACAAAATCAAGCCGCTTCGCCGGAGCATGGCTTTGGGCGACGGTTCGCGGCCCCGGAATTTCTTGTACAACTCCATTGGCTTCTCGCTGCCGCCTTTTTCGAGTACGTTGGCGCGGAACTTATCGGCCACCTCGCGGCTACCAAGGCCACCTTTCTCTTTGAAGGCTTCAAACGCATCCGCGTCCAGCACCTCCGACCATTTGTAGCTGTAATAACCTGCTGAATAACCACCCGCAAAAATGTGCGAGAACGATGGGCTAAAGGCTACGCCTTTCACCGGGGGCAGCAACTGTACCAATGAATCAATCCGGCTTTCAACTTCCGTAATCGACTCATTGGTTGGTTTTTGGCTGTGCCAGTACATATCGGTTAGGCCAAAACGCAACTGACGGAGATTGGCCATGCCAGCCATGAAGTTCTGACTCGTGCGGATTTTCTCGACCAGTTCGTTCGGAATCACTTCGTTGGTTTGGTAATGACGGGCAAACAACCGTAGGGCTTCGGGGTCGTAGCACCAGTTCTCCATCACCTGCGAGGGCAGCTCCACAAAGTCACGCGGAACGCTCGTGCCCGACAGGCTCTCATATTGTCCGTTAGCCAGCATGCCGTGCAATGCATGACCAAACTCGTGGAACAAGGTAACAACCTCATTGAAATTCAGCAAAGACGGCTTTGTTTCGGTCGGCTTAGAGAAGTTGCAGACGTTCACAATGTGCGGGCGGATGTTTACGCCGTTGACGATTTTCTGACCCTGCACATCGTTCATCCAGGCACCGCTACGCTTGCCGGGACGGGGGAAATAATCACCGTAGAATACAGCTACAAACTTACCGTCGCGGTCGAACACTTCGTAGGGCCGCACTTCAGCATTATATACCGGAATCGATTTGTTCTCTTTGAAGGTCAGGCCATACAACTTGTTGGCTACCATGAATACGCCATCCAGCACGTTTTCGAGTTTGAAGTACGGCTTCAACGTCTCGTCGTCGAGGGCGTATTTCTCCTTTTTCAACTTCTCTGAATAATAGCTGTAGTCCCACTGCGCCACGCGGTCGCCAGCGAAGCCGTGCGCTTTGGCATACCCGTTTAGTTCAGCCAGTTGTTTTTCAGCGGCTGGTTTAGCATAGCCCACCAATTCGTTCAGAAAACTCTGCACCTTGTCTTTTGAGCCGGCCATGCTTTCTTCAAGCACAAAGTCAGCATGGGTTTTGTAACCCAGCAGGTTGGCCCGCTCGTAGCGCAGGTTGACCATTTTTTTGATGATGGCCGAGTTGTCATTCTTGTCGCCGTGGAAACCGCGTCCGTTGTAAGCCAGAAACAGTTTTTCGCGCAACGCCCGGTTGTCGGCGTACTGCATGAACGGACCGTAGCTGGGTGCCTGAAGGGTGAACAGATAACCCTCTTTGCCTTTTTGTTTGGCCGTTGCTTTGGCAGCTTCAAGCGCGAAATCGGGCAAACTAGCCAGTTCTTTTACATCGGTTATGAGCATCTCATACTCGTTGGTTTCGTTCAGAACGTTCTCGCCAAATTGCAGCGACAACTGCGACATCTCTTTGTCGATAGCCCGCAACTGCTCTTTTTGTTTGGCGTTCAAATTGGCCCCGTTGCGGGAAAATCGCTTGTACGTTTTTTCGAGCAGCATGGCGCTCTCCGGGTCCAGCTTCAGGCTGGCGCGCTGGTCGTACACCGTTTTGATGCGGGCAAACAGCTTGTCGTTCAGCGTAATATCGTTGCCGTATTCGGTGAGCAGGGGAGAGGCTTCCCGAACAACACCCTGTAGCTCAGGGCTTGTTTCTGAACTGTTCAGGTTGAACATCACCGACACCGCCCGACCCAACAGATCGCCAGTCCGTTCGAGGGCTACAATTGTGTTCTCGAACGTTGGTTTGGCGGGGTTGCTCACGATAGCATCGATTTCCCGGCGGCCTTCGGTCATGCCCTCTTTGATGGCGGGCAGATAATGTTCATTTTTGATAAGCGGAAACGGGGCCGTTCCATGAGGTGTCTCGAACGGCTGAAGCAATGGATTTTGGATCATAGACGTAGATTTAACGACTGCCTTGGTGTCGTTCGCGCTGGTTTTGGGCATTGACTCTGCCTGTTTTATTTGGCCACTAATTCGGTTGGGCTGCATGGCGGGTTGCCCCGTTTGCGCCATCCCGACGGGCGACAGGGCTATCAATGCCATAGTTGCCGCCCACTGTTTAGTTGATAACATTATGCTTGAGTTTGTTGTGCGATAAGGGGTATAAAAATACGAAACAGATGCCAATCTCATTCGCTTAAGCGACCAAGGATGTAGGACAAGTTTGTTTTTGGACAGGATTACAGGATCAACGAGGATTTGTAGCGAATAGAAATCCTCGTTGATCCTGTAATCCTGTCCAAAAAGGGCATGATCTGCGCCAAAAACAAAAACACCGACCTCGTGTGCGGAGGCCGGTGTTCTGTATGGGCAAGGTTTAACTAAGGGCGAAGCGTAAATTGAAAGCCGATATTAGTTTTAGGAACAATGCCGGAGCTTGCCAAGTCGGCCAGATCGGCCGCAGAAATGCTTGCAACGGGTGTTTTCTGGTCAATAACCAGTTCACTGGCCGTGAGCGATACCACGTTTAAGGTAGTAGTTGATTTATCAGAGAAGACCAGGTCCAGGTTTTTGTCAGCATTAGATAGTTTCCAAGTGCCGGTTTCAGTAACTGTTTTTCCCGAGGCATCAAGATCAGATTGCGTGAACGATCCGTCGGATTTAAAATCAAACTGGAATGAGCCGTAATCTTCATAATTGGATTTTCCTCCTCTTGTGTAGATTGTAGCGCCAACTTTATTGTCAACAATGATGTCATACTGCTGCATTTTCCAGAGCCGGGTCATCACCTGGGTTTGGGTCAGTGGCTCAGGATCTTTTGAACAGCCTGCCATGACAAAGGTCACTGCGACTAATAGGAGGAGTATGTGTTTCATGATCGATTTTTGATATAAGTAACGAAGCAAACCTATTAAATTAAGATTAGTAAAAAAAAGTCAAGTCGTTTTATTTATTAACCTTCTTATTTAAAGGAATTTAATAGAATGGCTGTTTATTGGCAGTTACCCCAATTTTCTAAACCTATCACTGATTCTCATGCCAACATTTTCAACGATCACATTCATAAGTGCTGCGCTGACAACGGCTCTTGTAGCGGGTCTATTCTACGCTTATTCCTGCTCCGTAAATCCGGGCCTGGGCCGATTGTCAGACGGTGCTTACCTGTCCGCCATGCAGTCGATCAACCGGGCCATTCTGAATCCGGTGTTCTTCATTAGTTTCATGGGAACTGTGCTCTTGTTGCCGCTTGCAACCTGGCTTCAGTACAAGCAAGCGGTAGACCTTCGATTCTGGCTGTTGATTGGTGCGATGGTAGTATACTGGATTGGGGTGTTTGGCGTAACAATGTTCGGCAATGTACCGCTCAATGAAATGCTGGACGCTGTGGATTTACAGGCTATTTCTCAAACAGAAATGAGCCAAACCCGCACGCGCTTTGAACAACCTTGGAACAGCCTTCATAGCATTCGTACGGTTGCCTCCATACTCGCTCAGGTGTTGGTATCGGTAGCCCTGTTAAACCCAAAAACGGTCAATTAACCCTTGTTGTACCTGTATGACCATTACTGCCGTAACCGAAGCTGACACTGCCGACTGGCTGAAACTGGCTCTTGAACTGTGGCCCGATTATTCACCTGAAGACATGCAGTTGATCACTGAAGCCATTGATCAGTCGCCCAAAGAAGCGGGTTTTATCGTCAGGGACGACGACGGAACAGCCATTGGGTTTATGAACCTTTCGCTTCGGTCAGACTATGTGCCGGGAGCAGACCACAAACCCGTTGCTTATGTAGAAGGAATTTATGTGCGAGCGGAATACCAACATCAGGGAATTGGCCGGCGCATGATGGAGCGGGCAGCTGACTGGGCGCGGGAGCAGGGATGCCAGGAGCTAGCTTCGGATGTACCGATCGACAATGTGGCCAGCGCTGACTTTCACAGCCGGGTTGGATTCGAAGAGGTGGAACGAACCATTTTCTTTATCAAAAAAGTCTGACGACTTCGGTTACCATTAGCCAATGCTTACAAATCTGGCTGGTACGGCCCCTTGGTTTCACCCCAGCCCCAGCGAGGCATCGGTTCCTCAGGGCTAACGGGGTTTTCGGTGCTGTTGGAATTCAGTACGGCCAGTCGGCTGCCCCATTCCAGGTAGCCCACCAGTGCCGAGCGAAACTCCGGGTCATCGGCCAGCCCAATTTCATCGGCACTGTCCAGCAAAAGTTGCATCCACCGTCGGCGCTGGGCTTCGGTCAGGCTTTTACCAACATGATGCGCCACCATACTGGCGTGACTACCGGCATCTACATCGGTGTATACGTTGGGTCCGCCAAACACTTCCCCGATAAAATGGGCCACATGCTGACTATGTTCGGGACTCATGTGCGCAAAAACAGGCCCGATCAGGTCATCGTTAGCCACATGGCCGTAAAAAACGCTGGTCAGTTTTTCCAGAGCCTCCTGTCCTCAGGCCCATTCGTATAAGGTTGGTATGGTGTTCATGCGATTGGTGCTTTATAAGTAGACACGCTTTCTGGGAAAGGAATTAACGATTTCAAAAGTTCAGGCTCGGTTTGCTTTGTCAGATGCATGCCACTCGCTATAACTGACATAATATAAACTCCTACCGACAAGGTCGGCTGACGACCTGAATTATTTTTGGCCAACCAAAAATAATGACAATGGAAGTGGATCAGACCTTACTTAAAGAAGCCTACCGGGCTTTTAACACACGCGACATAGACGGGGCATTAACCTTAATGCAGTCCGATGTAGAATGGCCAAATGGTATGGAAGGGGGCTTTGTGTATGGTCACGATGGGGTTCGGGACTACTGGACCCGGCAGTGGAACCTGATTGATCCGCGTGTTGAACCCCTCGCGTTTACACAGGAACCCGACGGGCGTATTCGTACGGAAGTTAACCAGCTCATCAAAGAGCTGAGCGGAGAGGTCATTGCCACGGGAACGGTGTATCACCTGTACACCATCGAGGAGGGACTGATTCGCCGGATGGATATAGAGACTGTGTAAGCTCGTTTGTTCGTTGAGTAGGTCATGAACGGTATTCAGTTTATACCCTTATTGATCTTGCTATGAAAACGAGTCGCGTATTTTGGGGAGCAACGTTACTGGTGATACTCGTGATCGCTGGCGTTTCTCTCTCCTTTAACACTAACCTACCCCCGAAACCTGAAAATAATCGGTTTACACCCGTTGTGCTGACGCCAGAAGGTGCTCTGGACGAGCCTATGATGTTCCAGATACTCAACGACGGGACAGCTTACATCATCGAGCGAAAAGGCGGGTTTAAAGTGCTGGACCCCGTTACCGGTGTCGTTTCGCTGATTGCCAGACTGCCGGTTTATTCGGGTAGCGAACAGGGCTTGGTTGGTCTGGAACTTGATCCGAATTTTGCGACGAATCATTGGGTTTATCTGCTGTATTCCCACCTCACCGACGAAAAATACCTGCTTGAGCGGCATCAACTCATCGACAATAAGCTGGTAGCTGGTTCGAAAAAAGTTTTACTGGAGTTCCATGTCGACCGTAATGACGTAAATCACCCCGCCGGGGGTATGTGCTGGGATGCGCAGGGGAATCTGTATATCACTACACCCAACAATTCGGGAAATCAGAACCGGGCGCAGGTTGATGAACGGCCCGGCTTTTTCAAACGCGACGACCAGCGTACTTCTGCTAATACCAATGATTTACGGGGTAAAATTCTGCGGATTCATCCCGAGGCCAATGGAAGCTATACTATTCCCAAGGGTAATCTCTTTCCAGTAGGCACCGCCAAAACCCGGCCCGAAATTTACACTATGGGCCACCGTAACCCCTGGCGGGTCTCGATCGACTCGCAAACGGGCTGGATGTACTGGGGCGAAATTGGCCCGGACAAAGACACCGACGCTGAGGATTCTCCCCGTGGCTATGATGAACTGAATCAGGCCAAAGGGCCGGGATTTTTTGGCTGGCCTTACTTCATTGGCAACAATAGTGCGTATCCCATGTACGATTTTGCCAACGACAGCATTGGTCCCAAACAAGACCCGGCGCATCCCACCAACAAATCGCCCAACAACACGGGCCTGAACCAATTGCCCCCCGCACAACCGGCGCTGATTTGGTATCCCTATGCGGCATCGGAGGAGTTTCCGCTGGTGGGGTCGAGTTCACGCTGTGCGGTGGGCGGCCCTGTGTATCACCGGACGGATTTTAAAAATCCACAGCGTCCATTTCCCGACTACTACGAAGGCAAATGGCTGGCTGCTGACCTGTCGCGTTTCTGGATCATGGCCATTACGATGGACAAAAACGGCAATTACCAATCCATGGAACGCTTCGCCCCCGACTACCACCCGGTTCAACCCATCGACCTGA
The DNA here is from genome assembly GCF_028867935.1 of Flavobacterium sp. SUN052. Lineage (GTDB taxonomy): Bacteria > Bacteroidota > Bacteroidia > Flavobacteriales > Flavobacteriaceae > Flavobacterium. The sequence goes on along the minus strand of NZ_JAPQNS010000007.1, from coordinate 215,645 downwards.
AATTCGCACCAAGTGGTGATTTGTATGTGCTTGAGTATGGTGGAAATACGTCGAAATCAGGTGTTGAGTCGAAGCTGGTTCGCATTGAATACAATGCCGGAAACCGCAAGCCCTTTGTGCAGGCATCGGCCACCAAACGGGGAGGGGCCGTGCCATTCAAAACAACCTTATCGTCGGCCGGAACCAAAGATTTCGACGGCGACGCACTTCGCTACGAATGGAAACTGACCGGCGGAGGAGGCAAGCCCCAACTGCTTACCACGCCCAACCCGACTGTTACTTTCGATAAAGCGGGCGTTTACACGGCTACACTGACGGTAACGGATGCCAAAGGAGCCAAAAACAGTCAGTCGCTGCGGATTGTATCGGGTAATGAACCTCCCCAGATACGCATGGCACTACAGGGAAATCAAACCTTCTTTTTTGATGGGAGCCCGCTTCGCTACAGCGTGGCCGTGAGCGATAAAGAAGATGGTAGCCTCAGTGAGTCGGGCGCTACGGCGGGACGAATTGCCCCGGCTCAGGTATCCACCAGCATCGATTATGCTTCGGAAGGGCTGGACTTTGTGGACATCGCTATGCAACACCAACTGACCGATGCCACAACGCGCTACGCCCTGGCCCAGACGCTGATGAGTCGCAGCGATTGCAATAGCTGCCATACCATGACCCAAAAAGTGATTGGACCGGCCTGGCAGCAGATCGCTACTAAATACGGTACTGAAACGGATGCTGTGGATAAGCTGGCGAATAAGATTCGGACGGGTGGGTCGGGTGTTTGGGGCGAAAGCAACATGCCCGCGCATCCGTCCATTTCGGAGAATGACGCCCGAACCATTGTCAAGTTTATTCTGAACACCACCAACAAGGCGGCTCCTACCTTGCCCGTTCAGGGAACGTATTCCGTCAAGATTCCGGCCGACGATAATGGGCGGGGTACCTATATTCTTCGGGCGGCTTACCAGGACAAACCGACCAAAGTACCCGCGCAGGTGGGCGAAAGTGTTATGGTGTTACGCAGCCCCGTCCTACTTCCAACGCAGGCCGATGCCACCGGGGGCGGAGCCGTGCGCGATCAATTAGACGACTACATTTTCCTGACCGCCAAACCTCAGTCGTACATCGGCTATAAACACCTTGACCTGAGCGAGGTCAGGCAAGCGGAGTTCAAAATGAACTGGCACATTTACGATATTTACCGGGGCGGAACCATCGAAGTGCATCTGGATTCGCCTACGGGTGAATTGCTGGGAAAAACGGACGTTGATAACCTGCAATTCAACCTCAAAACAATGGGCCTATGGGCGTTTGACCCGCCAAGTCCAAAGCGGAAACCCGCGGCCAATGCGTCTGCCAGCTCCGCTCCGCCCGCCAGTGGTCACGGTTCGGTGGTGGCTATGGAAGCGCCGAAACCAAATGAGATGGACTCAACGGCCAAGAAACGGATGAGTGTGCTCGGAACTTTTTTCCGGTTGAAAGACAAGAACGAGTTTACCGAATCTTCGTTCGTACGGCTGAAAGAAACCAGTGGTTTTCATGATCTGTACTTCGTTTTCAAAAATCCGAAAGCGGCAGAAACGGAGTCTCTGTTTCCACTGGCCTGGATCAAACTGAGCGATACAGTCAAATAAGCCCCAACTTTCTGTTCCTTTCTGCCATGCATGTATATCGAATTGTCGGCTTGTGTCTCTCCTTTGGGTCCCTGTTTGCCGCTCCTGGTTGGGCGCAGGACAACACCTTTACCAACTCAATCGGGATGGAGTTTATCCTTATTAAACCGGGTACTATGACGGTTGGCAAGTTTCAGCCCACGGCCAACCGGGGCGGGTTTGGCGGGAGTCCGCTGCCCGCTGGCGAAAAACCGCTGCCCGAATCGGCTTATGCCCGTGGCGAGGAACTAGCTAAACAGGCTACTACGCCCGGCTTTACCGTCAAGCTGGAACGGCCTTATTACATCGGTAAATTTGAGGTGACGCAGGCCCAGTGGAAAACCGTTATGGGTGTGAATCCGGCCATTTTCCAGGGTAAACTCGTAAGCGATAATGCCGACGAGCATCCGGTAGAAAACATCACCTGGGCCGATGCGCAGGCGTTTGTCAAAAAGCTGAATACGCTCGACAAAGCTCATACCTACCGGCTACCAACTGAATTTGAATGGGAATATGCTGCCCGTGCTGGTGCGCAGGATGATTTGTCGTGGAAAGAAATCAATGCGTCGGCTATTATTGCCAAACAAACCACCAGTCGCGTTGGGCAGAAAAATCCCAATGCCTGGGGCCTTTACGATACCTTGGGAAACGTGTGGGAATGGGTTCAGGACTATTACAACGAAAAGATCTTTGCTGACCCGGTGCCACCCAAAAAAGGTAAGGAACACGTATTGAAAGGTGCCCCCTTCTACGGCGATGTGAAGAACGCAACGTTTCTGACGCATGCCGCCGGGCCGGGTAGTAAGTACGACGTGGGCGTACGGATTGTTATGGAAGTCAAATAAGGGAAAGCTATGACTATGCTAGTAAATCGTTTGTTACTTCTTATTGCCGTTGTGCTGCTGGCAAATGCAGCAGTTGCGCAGAACGGCGGAATCCCCGCAGGTTTTGTCCCCATTTTCAATGGCAAAAACCTGAAAGGCTGGCACATCAGCCGATCCACGCACCAGGGTACAACGCCCAACGTACAGGTCGAAGATGAGGCTATTGTTTTGCGGCAGTATCCGTATGGTCAGGGGGGCTTGTTGCTATCCGATAAAGACTACAAAAACTTCGAGTTTTACGTGGAAGTAAAAGTGGACTCGTTCTGCAACAGCGGTTTGTTCCTGCGCTCCAACGAAGGCGGCTTGGCCTATCAGATCGAGCTGGTATTGCCCGGAAACACGGGTGATTTGCTGGGTGAGCGCATACAGGTGAGCAAGGGGGCGAAGGCTACCGAACGCGAGAAAGTATGGAAAGCGAACGACTGGAACGCCTTCCGGGTGCGCGTTGATGGCGAGATTCCGCATTTTACACTCTGGGTCAACGGTGTTCAGATGTGGGACGTAGTTGAACCTAAAAATGATCTTGTTGCTGGTGCAACCGCAGGAATGATCGGTTTGCAATGCCACTGGAGTTCGGTGTATTCACCGGCAGCGGGCAGCGGTATGCCTCTGACATCCTGGCGACCCGAGGCAGCCATGCGCTTTCGAAAAATGGCGATTAAAGAGCTGAGATAAGGCGTGCCTAAGTCAGAAAAAGTGTCCTGACCGTAGGAATCGTTCGTGGGTGTCGTCTACGTGGGGAAATAACCGTGCGTATGCGAAGCCGATTGACCCTGATTAATATCGTTAAAAAGTACTGTTGGCTGCTGATTGTCAGCGCCGTTGGGTTACTAAGTTGCCAGTCTACAAAACCGGAGCAGGCCGACGTGATGCCGTTTTACAACACGGCCAATTTCGATGCCGAATGGATCGATAAAGACGATCCACGTTACGCCCATATTCATACCATCAGCCCTTTCTCGCTGACCAATCAACTGGGGCACACCATCACCAAGGACTCCCTGGATGGGCACATTTATGTGGCCAATTTCTTCTTCTCGGCCTGCCCCAGCATTTGCCCCAAAATGATGAGCAACCTGAAAGCGCTGCAAACCACGTTTGCCGATAGCGCCCAAATCAGGCTGGTTTCGTTTTCGGTGATGCCCTGGGCCGACTCGGTAAGCCACCTCCAAACCTACGGCGAAGCGCGCCAGATAAACCCGGCCAAATGGCACCTGCTGACTGGGCCAAAAGAAATCATTTATACACTGGGACGCCAGTCGTACTTCGCCGAAAAAGGTCTGGGGCTTCAAAAGGATTCCACCGATTTTCTACACACCGAATCAATGCTGCTGATCGACAAAAAAGGACGTATTCGGGGAATTTATAATGCTACGCAAGTGGCAGATATTGAGCGAATTACCGAGGACGTGTACACCCTGCTGAAAGAATAATTGGATCAGCGAACCACCAGGCCGTAGGAAGCCGCAGGTAAGATCGTCTAAGCAAGAAAGTTATCAAAAGAACTAGACCATTCATGTCAAAACTCACCATTCTCATCGTACTTCTGGCCATGGGCCTGATTTTCAGTTGTAGCAAAGAGGCCGAAACAACCGTTACGCCAACTACGACCACAACGACCACTACCAGCGCCTACAACGATCTCTGGATTCCACCCACTGTAACGGGAACAAACGTCAATCTTACCCTTAGCAAATCGACGAAACAGATCAAAACCGGAGCGGCTACACCTACCTATGGCTACAACGGTGCTTCGTTTTGGGGGCCAACGCTGATCCTGAACAAAGGCGATTTTGTGAAGCTAAACGTGACTAACAACCTGTCGGAATCGACCACAACGCACTGGCACGGGCTGCATATCCCCGCTATTATGGACGGTGGACCCCATCAGATTATCGAAACGGGCACTACCTGGTCGCCCTCGTTTGAGGTCAAAAACAATGCTGGTACGTACTGGTATCACCCCCACCTGCACGAGAAAACCTATCAGCAGTTGACCTACGGCGCCGGCGGCCTGATCATCATTAAAGACCCCATTGAATCGGCGCTGGCACTGCCCCGAACTTACGGTGAAGATGATATTCCGCTGGTGCTGACTAGCCGAAGATACACCTCGGCCAATGCCTTCGACGTAACAAACCATGCCTACGGCGATTATATGCTTACGAACGGAACGCCCAACGCCCAGGTCAGCCTGCCCAAACAAATGGTACGCTTACGCATTTTGAACGCCGAAATTGAGCGGGGATACAACCTGGGTTTCAGCGACAACCGGACCTTTTACGTAATCACCAACGATGGCGGTTTGCTGGACGCGCCTGTGCCTGTAACGAGGGTAAAACTGATGGTGGGTGAGCGAGTCGAAATTCTGGTGAATCTGGGTAGCGACGCAGTTGGTTCCAGTTTGGATCTGAAAGCCTATAACGCGGGTCAGCCAATGGGATTTCCGGGTGGGGAACCTAACACCACCGGGGAGTTTGGCAGTCTGCTGAATAACAGTGATTTCCCGTTGCTGCACATAAATGTGAAGGCGGCTACCCAAACAGCCATAACGGCACTGCCCAACAGGCTAACCACCAACACCTATTGGACAAACGCCGACGTGACCAACAGCCGAACCATTACCATTACGGGTGGGCAGGGCGGCTCGGCGTTTACGTTTGACAACAACACCTACGGCGAAACCAAAATCAACCAGACGATCAAGCTGAACGCTGTGGAGAAATGGACCATCACCAACAACAACATCTTCGGCCATTCTTTCCACATCCACGACATTCAGTTTAAAATTATTTCGCGGAGTTCGGGTGTTGTTGAACCCTACGAATCGGGGTGGAAAGATACTGTGTATGTTCCCGTAGGGTCGAGCGTTTCGGTGATTGCCAAATATGACGACTTTGCCAGCAGCACCAATGCCTACATGTACCACTGCCATTTCTCGAACCACGAAGACGGCGGCATGATGGGACAATTTCTGGTTACTCAATAGCCCCACTATGAAGCACTTATCAATTGGGGTTCTTATGCTTGTGCTCGCCATTAGCGTAGGCTATAAGACCAACAGGCTGAGGACCCCACCTGATCTGAACATCGCTAACATCGACACCTCATTACGCAAAACGGATGAAGGCTGGCTATATAAGGGCGATCCGTTTTCGGGCTATATGGTTGAGACCGAAATCGATGGCCGCGTGGTGTATCAACTCCCGATCATTGATGGCAAAGAAAATGGGTTGGCTAAAGGCTGGTACAACACGGGCGAGAAGCTAATGGAACGACCCTTTGTCGATGGCCGCAAAGAAGGCCAGTTCAAACAGTGGTGGCCTAATGGTCAGTTTCGGTACGTGTTCCAGTACAAAAACGACCACTACGAGGGCATCCAACTGGTGTACTTTCCAGACGGCACCAAACGGGAAGAAAGCCATTACCAAATGGGGGAGAAAGAAGGCGTTCAGCGCGTTTGGGACGAAACGGGCAATCTGATCTCCAACTATATCATTCGAAACGGGAAACTATACGGTGTCGTATCCGTCAAAAGTTGCATTCCCGTTGCGAATTGACCGGACAATGGGCCTGGTGTTTAGTTGCTAAAGTCAACATCGGGGCGGTCCAATTTGCGCTGGTTTCGCTTCGATGTGGCATCAGCTTTTCCTAAGGGAAGTTGTACGGTTAACTTATAAAAACGGACTTCGCGACGGTTCATAGACGCCTGATAAACGGTCGGTTGATCGTAGATCGACACAAACCGGCGCGAGTTGAACATATCGTTGATGGTGAAAACAGCACTGGCCCGGTTTTGCCAGAACCCCTTGCGGAGTGCAAAATCAGCGGCCGTAACGGGAAGTCGGTAACCCTGCAAGGCAACGCCCCGGCTGTCGCGGGTGCCCGTTAGCTGGGCCGTAAAGTTGGAAGGAAACCGGTATGTTAGGTTCAGTTTGGCGTTGTAAACCCACAACTTTGTGTTGATGTTGGTCGACTGAATCGCAAAGCTCCGGGCATTCAGGCTGCCCAAAACGCTGAAATGACGTCCCCAGTCCACTTTCAACGTCTGTTCAACTCCGTACTGGATGTCGGCTTTCACATTGACAACGGTCGTCACCAATATAGAGGGGTCGGTGGCTGAGGGCTGTACAAACGGTTTGATCGTGTGGTCTTCGTAGATATAATAAGCCGTTGCCATCCACTGGGCGCGGCCCATGGTGCGGTTATAAATCAGCTCGGCCGTGTTCACAAATTCCGGACGAATGGCCGGGTTGCCAATCGTGATGTTCTGCCGGTCGTTGGCCTGAATACCCACAAACACGTGCCGGAAATTGGGCCGACCAATTTTACGGCTCAGACTCACCCCAATCTCGGTATTCTCGTCCAGTTTTTTGGTGGCCGAAAACGAAGGGAAGAACGACTGAAACCAGTTTTTGCCCGTTCGTGAGGGGTAAAAATAGCCAAACGTGCTGTTGTCGAATCGTGACAATCCCTGCAAACTAGACTGTTCGAGTCGTAAACCACCCTGAATGCTGATGCCACTGCGTAGCTGTTTGGTGTAGAGCGCATAAACAGCGTTGACAGTTTCGCGAATGTCGGCGTTTTGCGAGTAGGGTTGGAGCAGAGAATAGAACTGGCTGGCTTCGTTCAACTGACTGAAAAAATACTGTTGATCACGGACATACGTAAAACTCCGTGCGCCAAATTCCCATTTGGCCGAGTCGCCAACGGGCCGCACATAATCGAGTTGGGCGAGATATTGATTGCCCAGAATGCGTCCGTCGATGCGGTCGCGTTCTGGGTAAGTTGGTTGCGTAATACCAGACGCATCGAGTGAGGTGGTGAGCCAGTTGGCGGCATTTGACACCCGGTTTCGTGTTACCGATGTTACCAGATTCAACTCCTGCCCCTTGCGGTTGAAGCTGTGTTTCCAGTCAAATTCGGCCCCTATATTAGTGAAACCATTCTGCGGATCAACGGTGCGGGTTCCGTAGTTAGTGCGGTTCCTTGCAGCATCGCTGTAGGTGTAATTTTGGGTTGAATAGGTATTGTAGGCACCGCCCACTACCGTGCCCGCCACCGAAAAAACATTGTGCTTGTTGGCTGAATAATCAATGGCAACCCGCCCGTTCTGAAACGTATTGTTAAGTCGAATATCGGTGTACTGATCGAAATAGCTTGTCGGCGCCCCCGTCTGAGCATTGCGGTTCGTGCGGTTAACATAGCCCGTCAGTGGGTTCTGCGTAGCGTTCAGACTGTACAGAGCGGTAATGTTCCAGCGACCTTCGCGCCAGTCGATGTTGGCAGTTGCATCATACCGGTGATTATTACCCAAACCTACGCTGACAATGCCATTGTAGCCCGGCTCCCGATTGCGTTTCAGCACCAGATTCACAATGCCGCCCGATGTGGAAGCATCGTAACGTGCTGAGGGATTGGTAATTACTTCTACTGATTCAATCTGGTTAGCTGGTATCTGGGCCAGCGTGAGTTGCGTGGGTTTACCGTTGATGTAAATCGTGGTTGCCATGTTCCGCAACGTAGCATTGCCGCTTTCGTCGAGCGTAATGGCTGGAATATTCCGTAGCAGCGATTCGGCCGTTCCGCCAACGGTTGTCAGGTTTTTGGCTACGTTGAATACCTGTTTGTCGGTACTCATGGAGAGGGTTGCCTTCTCGCCCGTTACCTTCACCTCCCTTAATAGTTTGGCATCGGGTCGGAGCGACAGAGTTCCCAAATCTGCCGTCGATTCAGTGGCTGTCAGGGTAATTTTCCGACGGATGGACTCATACCCGATAAACGAAATATCGACCAGTACTGGAACGGTCGGCAGGTTACTAACCGTAAAACGGCCTTGTTCGTCAGACTGGACACCCCCAGCCAGCGTACTGTCTTTACCCGTTTTTTGCCAGACAGTTACCGTAGCAAAGGGCATTGGTTGCTGCGTGTTGGCATCCGTAACTCGCCCAGTTAGCTGGACACGAATACTGGTCAATTGAGCCTTTACTGGCAGAATTGTAAGCAAGAGGAAGGTGATAGAGACCAGAATGGAAATACGCATGTACAAATACCGGTTACGACTTTAAAGTAGCATTGTGGACCCAAACATCGCATTTAAATCTGAAGACAATTTGGAGTTTGTTTAATAAGGAGACTTTTATCGCATTCCCTGCCTAACGTGCAGACGCTCGAATACCTGCTGTTTGTAGTGCCGACCAATCGCCAGTTGCCCCCCTGGAACGTGGATATGGGTTTCGGTGATGGCTTCAATTTTGGGTAAAGCCACGATAAATGAGCGGTGGATGCGCACAAACTGTTCTTTCGGTAGTAATTCTTCGTAATACCCAATCGTCTGCCGGGTTATAACCTGATGGCTAACCGTAGTAATTCGGACATAGTCGCGCAGACTCTCCAGCGAAATAATATCGCGGTGGTTGATCCGAATCAGCTTACGGTCTTCCTTAACAAAAATAAACGGCTCTTCGTCGGGTGGGGGCGGAACAGCACTGATTGGGGTTGGTAACTGGTGAGAAACCGCTTTGCCCACTGCTTTCAGAAACCGCTCAAAGGGAATGGGTTTGATCAGGTAATCCAGTACGTTGAGCTCGTAGCCGTCGAGGGCATACTCACGGTAGGCCGAGGTAATGATAGTTTTAGGCGGGTGGGGGAGGGTTCGGAGTAGATCGAGCCCCGACAGTTGCGGCATCTCAATGTCGAGAAACAAAAGATCAACGGACGTACTTTGCAAGAGCGTGAAAGCCGCCACGGCTGAGTTGCAACGGCCAACCAGATCCAAAACGTCTACTTTCTGAATGTAAGCAGTCAGGATTTCCAGCGCAATCGGCTCGTCATCGACTAGTAAGCAGGTGATCTTCATGGGTGTTGGGTTCAACTGAATCGGGTTTCGTCAAATTCAGGGTTAGCGTGATCAGGTACGTATCGACTCCGTCGAGTTGGCGTAGTCGGTGCCGGCCGGGGTAAATCAACTCCAGGCGTTTGGCTACGTTGGGCAACCCAATCCCAGTTGGCAAGGCCGAAACCGGCGACTCCGGTTTGCTGTTTTCGACTTTAAACACCAGTTCATCGTCGGTTACGGTGAGTTGAATCTGTAGCCAGGCATTCTGCAACTGTCGGCTTAGCCCGTGTTTGAAGGCGTTCTCCACAAAGGGTAACAATAGGAGCGGGGCAATAGAAACCTGGTCGACAGGACCCTTCACCACAAAGGAAAGCTGTAAATCGTCCCCGTACCGAATTTGCTCCAGCGCTACATAATTCGTCAGATACTCGATCTCTTTGCGGAGCGGCACCGTTGGCTGATTGCCCTCGTAGAGCATATACTGCATCAGTTGCGACAAACGAAGTACCACCTCGCCCGCTTTGTCGGAATTGCTACTGGTGAGGCCATACAGATTGTTGAGCGTGTTGAACAGAAAATGAGGATTTATCTGGTCTTTCAGCGATTTTAACTCCACCGACTGATTGGCGATAACCAGTTGCTGATTAAGGCGTTGCTGCCGAAAACCATACCGAATCATGTGAAAAGCGATCAGCAAGCCACTGGTACAGAGCATGTAAAAAATCGACAGAAATATCCGGCTCACATTCCAGGGCGTTTCTTCGGAAACCAGCCCCGGCCGGAACCAACTGATAAACAGATAATACGTCCCCTGCCAGTAGAGTACTCCACAAACGCCAAGAACCAAAAGCGTCAGCAGGCCAAACAGGGTCTGGCGCCCGCGCAACAGATACGTCGGAATCAGCCAGTACAGCATCGTATAGGTAAAGAGAAGCTGGGCGGGGAGTTGCGCCAGCGCGCTCGAAATGTTCTCGACATACCGATGCTCAAACTGATCAATCGCCAGCACCTGCACACCAATGTAGATGATCCAGGCCGCAGCATGAATGGCTATTTCCCGATAAACTGACGATTGGACATGAGGCATTTGAATTGGATTGATCAAACAAAAATACCGAAACAAATCGCCCGCCATACCCAGAGCATCAAGAGTTTGCCTCGCCTGAAGGCTAAATAGGCATAACCTGCGACAGACACCGTTGATACTGCGACGAACGCCATTCGTCGTTACGAATTGGTCTTGTATCGTAGGCCACAAGGCGTGTGTCGCAGCGAGTTGGTTTTGGGGATAAACCACTAAAGATTGCACCCGAAAAGCTGTTCCTATTTCTTTCCATTCCCATGAGTAAGCTGATCCTGATCCTGGTTATTGGCCTTATCTGCTCAGAAACGGGAGCAATTGGCCTCCAGACTAACGGCGATAAAATTGGCTTTTTTCTGATTGGAAACCGTTCTCAAACCCGTATTCCATTTCAGTTTAGGTCGAACCTGATTATCATTCCGGTATTGATCAACGATGTCGATACGCTCCGGTTTATTGTGGATACGGGGGTGGGGCACACCATTATTACCGACCCCAGGGCACTCGTAAAACGCTTGCCAACCTTAACCCGTCGGGTGGAGCTTGGCGGAGCGGGTGGAGGTAAAAAGCTGACGGCCTCAATAGCCATTAATAACAGCCTTTGCATTGGTAAGCTGCGGATAGAACATCACAACATGGTTGTGCTGGACGAAGACGTGCTGAAGCTGTCGGAATACGCCGGTACGCCCATTCACGGCATTATTGGTTACGAACTATTCGCAAATCTGGTGGTGACGCTTGATTTCGAAAACCGGGAAATCAAGCTCACAAATCCAGATACGTACCGCTACCGGCAACGCAAGGGCGATCAGTATGCCATCACTGTTCAGGATCGCAAAGTGTATACCGAAGCCTTATCGGTATTTGACGGGGCTCAAAATCAGGCGCTCCGGGTGGTGCTCGACACGGGTGCCGGGCAGGCGTTGCTGCTCAACCGGCAGCTTGGTCAACCACCCCTAAACGCGCCCGATAAACTCCTGCGGATGTCCTTGGGCAGAGGACTGAATGGGCTCATCAACGGTACTGTGGGCCGTTATCAGCGGGTAAGTTTTGGTAAACACCAACTGGCCAACATGCTGGTGTCTTTTCCCGATAGCTCCGATTTTGGGTTCAAACGGCCCAACGCACCCCAACGGCAGGGAAATGTTGGCTGCGAACTGCTCCGACGGTTCCGGGTGACGTTTCATTACGCGGCTGGCTACGTTGTGCTGAAACCCATTCGCCGGTACATGCGCGAGTCATTCGAGCAGGACATGAGCGGCCTCGAGCTGCGGGCCAAAGGCGATAAACTGCACCAATTGGTGGTGGCTAACGTGTTGGACGATTCACCGGCCGGACGTGCCGGTTTGCAGCCGGGCGATGAGCTCCTATTTGTGAACAAGAACCAGGTTACAACGCTGGGTATTGGCGAGATCTGCCGACTGTTTCAAGCGGGCGAGGGGAAGAAAATCAACGTACTGGCTCGCCGGAATGGCCAACTATTTTCTGCCCACTTCACCCTGAAACGACTCATCTAAACGCCTGCCGCGCCTGAACACTACTCCTTTATTCATCCTAAACTCTCCATCTCCTTGACTAATCCCGCTACCGTCGGACGTTTCCTCTACGCGCTTGCCCTCCTTGCATTGGGTATCAAAATGTTCATTGTTGGGCGGTTCCCCCCCGACCTGATGCCCATGCCTGAAACAATGCCGGGTGGCTTTGTGCTACCTTATCTGGTTGCCCTGATGCTGACACTGTGCGGTTTGGGAATCGCTACGGGTGTCCAGACACGAATTGCGGCCATTACGGTTGGCGGGTTTTGGTTGCTGTTTGGCCTGGTTACGCATTTGCCCAAGTTGCTGGCTAATCCGTCGAATCCGGGTCCCTGGACACCCTTATTTGAACTAGTGGCTCTTGCTGCTGGCGCATTTATCATAGCCGGACAAGTTTTGCCGGTGTCTGCTGGCCAATCCCTGCTCCGGTTAGGGAAATACCTGTGCTGGTGTTTAGTGGCCTGCATTTTATCTACGCCGAATTCATTGCTACGCTCATCACCGCCTGGATTCCAGCCCATTTGTTCTGGGCTTATCTGGTTGGTGTGGCGTTTCTGGCAACGGCGATTAGCCTGTTAATAAACAGATTTGTAAGCCTATCTACCACTTTGCTGGGCGCCATGTTTCTGTTGTGGGTGCTGGTGTTGCACGCACCCCGTGCGCTGACAAAGCCGCAAAGTGAGCCAGAATGGACGAGTTTGCTAATCGCTCTGGCAATGGGCGGTATTTCACTCGTCATCTCGGGTGTTTATATACAGGAATATCGAGCTATTGAAGCCAGGTAGTTACCATAATTATATCGTCTAGCCGCTTGAAGGCGTAGGCATAGCAGTCAAAACAAGCTGATGGTAAACGTCACTGCCTACAGGGCATCCGTACTGCTATCAACCACCGTCTTACACCCGTTAGCGCCCGTCACAGTCATACGAAATGGCCCCGGCCGGTTCACTGGGAAAAAGCCGGTGGTACTGCTGTCCGTTTGCCGAATCTCGTAGCCGTTTACCCGATCAGCTACAATCAACCGTTCGTATAGAACACCACTTTGTACCTGCAATACCGTCCTGTTGTTGAGCAGTACCAGCGAGACATCAGGAGCGGGTTGTACCGTTATCGTAAAGGCGGTAGAGGTGACTGAGCCGCAAGCCCCCGTCACTACCACTGCATAACTGCCATCGTCGTTTGTTTGCAGGTTTGTTAGTGATAATTCGGCCGTCGTTTGCCCAGCTAAGGCCGTGCCGTTTTTGAACCATTGGAAACTAAGTACGGCACCCGTTACAGTGACTCTGGGGTTGACAGAAACGCCGGAACAAACGGGCCCTCCCACAAACGTTTCGCCGACAATAGCAACTTTCAAACCACTTTGGGATTCGTAAGCCCCTATATCCACCCTCGCATTATAGAAGCGATCATTACCCGCCAGATCAGTAGTACCAACTGTGGCTGATGAGGTAGCCGGGTCACCCGCGTCGATGGCTGGCGAGCAATTGTTGAGTTGCAAGGATGTAGCGCTGACAAAGGGCGAAATGGAGGTGGAGAGGTTAGTAGGAGCACTGATAAACGCAGCCGCATCGAATAAACAATAGGTGGCCGTAGCAAGCGGGGGAGTGTTGTTATTATAGAAGATCTCCCCCTTATTATCACCATTGTCCCAGAGAATAGAATTTGTCAGGACAGTTACAGCCCCATCCCAATTATACATGAACCCGCCCGAACCTGTTGAGTGATTTCCCTGGACGGTGCAATTAGTCAGGGTAGTACGGTTTCTGTAAAACCAAAAGACTCCGCCCTCAGCCGTAGTATTAGTCCGAAACACACAATTCGTCGCCAAAAAGGTAGGGGTGCCGTAGGCAACACCACCCTTACCGTCTGCATGATTATTCTGCAACAAACAGTTCGTCAATGTAGCAGTACCTCCCAAAACATAAAAGGCTCCGCCCTCCTGGCTTGCCTTGTTGTTTTGTAGTACACAGTAGGTCATTTCTATACCGCCACCGAGTGACCATGTTATGGCACCGCCCCTTTCACCATAGTTATTGTCGAACACACAGTTCGTTAATTTGGGCGTTCCCCCTTTGTTATACATAGCTCCGCCATCGGAGAGCGTTGTATTGCTTTGGAAGGTGCAGTTGGTCAGTGTCGGGCTACTGCCCAGGTTCACCATACCGGCTCCCCGCTTATTCTCTCCAGTCCCGTCGCTGGAGTAGGCCGCCGTAATCACAACGCCATCCATCACGGCAGTACTGTTTAAACCTGACTGACGAAAAACGTGATAGCTGTTTCGGTTAAACGTGCCATCGTGGTCGATATCACCACTCAAAATCGTTCCCGAATGCTGACCAGCCGGCGGGTTCAGCGTGGGTCGTTGGCTCAGGCTGGATTCGTTACCAACGAAGCCACCATAAATTGTCACGTCATTTCTCATGTGAAAGGAAACCTGGGGTTCGGCTGTATTAGAGGTAGGCGTATAAATACCGGTGGCTATCCAGACCTGATCGCCCGTACCGCTGACGTTAATGGTCTCCTGCAACATAGAGGTAGAGGTGGCCCAGGAGGTAGCGCTGGCGGGCACTGAGTTGGTGCCGGTGGTTGAGACGTAGCGGGTGGTAGATTGAGCGAAGGCTGGCAGCGTTAATTCGCCCAGGCACAGAGCAAGAAACAGGATAGAGAGTCGGTAGATTGACAGCATAATTTGGCAGTGAAAAAGTGCTGAACAAAGCTACCATCAATGCCTACCGGGGGCTGTCGCTGGTGTTTCAATGACTATCGTGTATGTTTCATTACATGAAATTAACGCCATTTTTGGGTGTAGATACGAATTGTGTGGGGGTCATCTGGTACTGATCCCGGAAAACCTTGCTAAAGTGCGAGGGCGTTTCAAAACCCACCCGGTAGGCTGTTTCAGCCACCGAACAACCCTGTTGAAGCATATGGGCTGCCCGTTTCAGGCGGTACAGGCGAATTACTTCACTCGTTGTGAGGCCCGTTAACGCTTTGACTTTGCGGTAAAAACTGGTGCGGCTCATCACCGTAGCCGTGGTCAACTCCGTAACGCCAAAGGTCGAATCGTCGAGGTTGGCTTCGAGCAAGTCGTACAGTTGTCGTAAAAACGGATCGTCTTCGGTTGTGGTTTGTTCCTGTTCTGGCGAACCAGGCTGGGTAAGACTAGCCTGAATTCGCTCCTGAATCCGGCGCTGCCTGTCCAGTAAATTGCGTACCCTCAGCTGAAGTTCGGCAATCAGAAACGGTTTGGTGAGGTAATCGTCGGCCCCTTGCGAAAGTCCCGTCAGCCGACTTTCGACCGATGTTTTAGCCGTCAGCAACAGAACCGGAATATGACTCGTTCGCGGATCATCTTTCAGTTGCCGGCAGAGCGTGAAGCCGTCGAGTTCGGGCATCATTACGTCGCTGATGATCAGATCGGGCATTAATTCAAACGCCATGTTTAGCCCAACAGTACCGTTCTCGGCCCGATGGACCTGGTAAGAAGCCGGTAAACTTTGACAAATCAGATGGGCCAGATCGGGATTGTCTTCAATCACTAACAACTGAGCGGTTGACGCAGAAAGCGGAGTATCATTGTAGATTAGTGCTGCCTCTGCTGGTTGCGTGGTCACCGCCGGGCGATAGGGTAACCAGACTGTAAACGTTGTCCCGACCCCTAACTCGCTATCGACCTGAATAGAACCTCCCTGAAGGTCGACTAATTCCTTCACGAGGGCCAAACCAATGCCGGTTCCCGACTGCGCCTGACTGAACTGTTCCTGATTATCAACCTCGTTGGCCTGGTAGAAACGATCAAAAATATGGGGTAGATGCTGAGCCGCAATCCCAGTGCCCGAATCAGAAATTCGGAACCTGATGCCAGGTCGGTTATCACTGGTCCTTGGCTCAAGAGTGAGCGCAATACGCCGAAGCTCCTGACCATCTGTAGACATGAACTTCAGCGCATTAGCCAGCAGGTTTTGGACTATCCGCTCGAACTTGCCCACGTCGAACCAGTAGTCACTACTTAGTTGGCTCTGTAGGGTCACCTGAATGTCTTTCTCTTCCGCCTGATGGGCAAACAACCCGATCCATTCGTTCACACAGGCCGTAACATCGCCTATCGATTCCTGAACCGGCATCACGCTGGCTTCCAGCTTGGCCAACTCCATGAGTTGATTAATCAGCTGAAGCAACTGATGGGCATTGGCCTCAATGAGCGTCAGGCGTTGGCGCTGCTGTTGGTCTTGTATCTGGTTCAGCAGTTGCTGAGCGGGCGAAAGAATGAGCGTTAACGGGGTACGGAACTCGTGCGTAATGTTGGCAAAAAACCGCGTTTTCATTGCATCGACCGCTTCGAACTGAGCTTTCTCCTGCCTATTCAGTTCGAGTTGCTTTTGTTGCCAAACCATAGCCTGGCGCATTCGCAGGCGACGGACATAGGCTTGCACAGCCGCGTACAGCAAACCGCCTGCCAACAGCGCGTACGCCGTTATTGCCCACCAGGTTAGCCAGAAGGGTGGTCGGATAAGGATGGTTAAGGTGCGGATATGAGGACTCCAGACTCCCGATGCGTTGGTGGCATTGAGCCGGAGTACATAGTGGCCCGGTCGTAAATCGGTATACATCGCCAGGGGTTGTCTAGTTTCAACCCAGGTCGGGTTTAGCCCAACCAGTTGATACCGATAGCGATTTTTGTTGGGAGCGTTAAACTGTAAAGCGGCAAAGCTGATCGTCAGAAAGTTTTGGTCGTGAGACAAGGTCAGTTGCTGATGCGCCTGGACCGGGAGCCAACCCAGGGGCGAGTTGGCTCCCGGCTCAAGGGGGGTGTTGCTCAATTGCAGGCCCGTTAGTTCGGTTCGTGGCTGGTAGGAATCTGCCCGAATCTGATCCGGATAGAAGGCCGTAATTCCTTTCACCCCGCCCATCACCATAAGGCCGTCGGGCCGCCGGAAATAATGGAACCGGTTGAACTCATTGGCCAGCAAGCCATCCTGTTGCCTGTAAGTTTGCGTAGCCAGTGTGCGGGTATTGATCTGGCAGATGCCCTGATTCGTACCCATCCAGATATACCCCCGTTGATCAGGGATAAGCGAATAGATAACCTGATTGGGTAAGCCGTTGGCGGTGGTCAAGCGTCGGCATCGCCCGGTGGATTTATCAAAGACGCACACGCCTTCGCCAAAGGTCCCGATCCAGAGTCGATCCGGTTGCAAGGGGTCAGCAGCCATACTAAAGAGGGCATTACTACTCAGGGAGGTCGAATCGCTTGCCTGATGACGGTAGTTGCGTAAATGCCCCGTTGATCGCGCTACCCGAACCAGGCCATTCGCTTCAGTAGCCAGCCAAAAGAAGTGCTTGTCTGCCAGTATCAATTGAACCCTACCGGTATACCGTTCGGGAATGGGGTAGGGAAGCGCCTGCCACGTTTGCTGTGGCTGATTATATTGCCAGATTTGGCCATTGTAAAAGGCCCAGACCTGCCCAGTCGGATCGGTAGTCAACGGACAGGGCTTATAATCTTCGGCTCGATTGGGTATCGGCAGCGGTAGCGGCACTTCGTCTACACGACCCTGTTTAGTGTCCACCCGGTTAATTAGTGGACCACCTATGGAGTACCACAGCGTTGTTGGGTCAGCCACGGTCGACCGGAAATTGTAATTATCTAAAGTTGCCAGATCGTTCCGTTTGGGGAAAGCGGACAAAGGCGCTCCCAACCAACCATCGGTAAGCAAATCAAAGCGAAACGACCGTCGGTACGGGGCAATCTGGAACGGATTCGCCCGTAAGTTGTACGTCCGGACGCCCGCTCCATCGGTGCCGACCCAAAGTACATTCGAGGCATCAACCATCAAACTGGCACATTGCTCGCCCACCTGCTTCCACTCGGCTACGACCTGGGGACCATCCTGGTCAGTAAATCGGTACAGAACGGTATTCTGATCAAAATACACGGCCCCCTGCTGATCGACGGCAAAGTTGACTCCCCACCATTCATTACCGGTGACTGGGAGTCGATATACATGAGAATGGCCCGATTTGGGCTGAATAACCATCAAATGGTGTTGGAAACAAACCAGTAAATCCCCATTGGGCCGGACAAACAAGCCGCCAATTCTTGCCCCTGCTTCGGGCGGGCGGATTGGCCAGGGGAAGGCCTGTATCCGCTGGGTCTTCTCATCAAAATACGAGAGTGAATAGTCGGTCGCCAGCCAGACCCGGCCATCCTGACCCTGAACAAACCGGGTTATCGGAGACTTCTCAGGGGCACTTACTGTTCCGTAACTTTGGGGAATAGATTGTAATCGGTTCGTTTTAAGGTCGATATATACTAAGCCCGTTTTGGGGGTTATCAGCCATAACCGCTGCTGTTGATCAACAAAATAGGGGGCCAGCGATTGGGTTTTTAGTAATTGCCGATTATCCGCCGACGTGGCTAAGGGGACTACCGTTTCGGACATCGGGTCGAACCGGCTCACCCCGCCTTCATCAGTCGACACCCAGAGTATACCCTGATTATCAACCTGAAGATTAGTTAAGCCCAGTAATGAGCTAGCTGGCTTGCCCGGCCGACTTGGCAACGAGCGGAACACCTTAATCTGCTGGCCATCGTAACGACAAAGCCCATCACGGGTAGCCATCCAGATAAACCCCTGTTTGTCCTGAACAATGTCCAGCACAAATGCCTGGGGTAAGCCCTGCTCTTCCGTAATTACATTCGGCTGTGGCAAGGCCATTTTTTGTGCCCAGGCAGTAACCGCGGGGACTTGCAAAAGCAGAAGTATCCATACTAACCAACGCATTTGCAATGATAGACTGATTGCCCCAAAAACCCAATCAAAGGTATTTATTCAGGTAGGCAATGATATGCGACCAGTCGGTGGGTAAAACCGAATGACCACCTTCGTGCATAAAATACCCCAGGTGATTCATCAATAGAGAAGTATCATTGGCGGCTGGCATAACGGACGTTTCCGGGCCTTTTTCACCGAAGAGTTTGTAGACGGGTGCCGCTGCTACTGCCGACAGGAACTCACCCTTTGGGTCTGACCAGTAATCGGTGCTGCCCGTTTGGAGTAGTAACGGCCGGGGGGCTATCAATGCCACCAGGGTGTGTCCATCGATGGGTAAACTGTTGAGCTTGTCGCTATAGGTATGATAGCGTTTGGCAAACTGATACTGATACCGGGTTGAATCGGTAATGTGTTTGACAGTTTCTCCAAAATTACGCCGACTGAGGGCGGCACCGCCTTCGCCCGAAATGCTGGCAAC
Source organism: Flavobacterium sp. SUN052 (assembly GCF_028867935.1). Classification (GTDB taxonomy): domain Bacteria; phylum Bacteroidota; class Bacteroidia; order Flavobacteriales; family Flavobacteriaceae; genus Flavobacterium. The sequence continues at coordinate 196,404 of NZ_JAPQNS010000007.1, read as the reverse complement.
GACTACCTTAAAACGGGTGTCATTGATGCCAGCCCACAAAACGGCCTTGCCTAAGCGGGAAGCGCCCTGGAGGGCAATGCGTTTGGCGTCGATCTGTTTATCCGTTTCAAAATAATCCATTGCCCGACTGAGCCCCCATGCCCAGGCCGAAATAGCCCCCCATTCGTCGGGAGCGGGTTCAGTTTGACCTGGTTTTAAATAATGCCCCCGAATACCATAACGAATACCGTCCTTGAAGTCTGGCTCAATATCGCCGTAATACACGGTCGCAAAGCCAATACCGGCATCCAGAAACTGCTCCACATTCATTTTGGGGAACGGCCCCGGTTTGTCTGCTTTTATTTTTTGGCCCTCGCGGTTCCAGATCTCGCCCACGCGTAAGCCGGTATCGTCGATGATCTGATTGTAGGCAGAGAAGGAAATGTTCAACAACAAAGGCGCTGGTTGCTTAACGGCCTGAGGCAGGTAGACCAGCAGGTGCATCTTGTAGTTGGCGGTATCGCGGGTGAAATACACGGTCACCTGTTTGCGAATTGCCTTGCCATTAAAAGCGGGTGTTCCCTGATCCGTCACCCGAAAGCTCATGCCAGTTGGACGAGGGGGCATTTTTCCAAACTGCGTCTCTGCCACGAGTTTGAGCAGTTCGGGACGCCGTTTCTGTGTCCAAACTTTCGCACTTGTAACCGGCTGACCGTCAGCGCACCGCAGCAAATCGGGAAGGGTATAGGAACCCACTGAGTCTTCCTGGTAATTAACGGGAATTCCCGCCACCAACGTGGGCCGGTTAGGGGATTGTTGCTGAGCCATTCCCACCCAAGAGAGCGCCATCAGCAAGGTAGAGGTTAGGAGTCTTTTCATCAGTTTAGGATTACCTGATAAAGACCGGTCTCCTGGGCAACTACCTGTGATTTACAATTACATAGCCCGTAAGCTATCCTGTTGGAACAGACAGGGTGTGACACTTAAATGCAACCGTTAACTGGTATTGAGGAAACATAAACGTAGAAAAAGAAAAATTTTTCATAAACTCACCCGATTTTACCACTACTCTGTTCGCAGGTAGTAAGCGCCATTTGAGGGTACAAAACAAGAAACCACACTCGTGAAAGATTCTGCTAAACTTCGTCGACACCTCCATATTATTCGTTGCCTTGACACCCCGCACCGTTACCCATCGCTTCAAAAACTGACCGAATCACTGCGCGATCATGACATTGAATCTATATCAACCAAAACAGTTGAGAATGACCTTCGTGATATTCGGGCCGACTACAGCATCACCATCACCTACGACCGCGCCCAAAGAGGCTATTTTCTGGATCTAGCCGCCGACGAAGACCTCGACGATTTCCAAACGTTTGTACGTCTGCTCGAACGGCGCGAACGACTGGAATTCCTGACATCATCGGGGCGGTTGGCGGGTCGGTATATGCAACTGGAACACGATGCTGGCGGGGCAGCCGCGCAGTTTCGGGGACTTGACTGGCTGGCTCCGCTCTGGAATGCGCTGCAACGCGGGGTGGCAGTGGCCTTTTGCTATCAGAACTATGTCGACGGTTCCGATACACAGCGACTGGTAGAGCCGGGCTTACTGGTAGAATACAAAAATCGCTGGTATCTGGATGGGTATGACCTGAACCAGCAAGGTGTCCGCACGTTTGGCCTTGACCGAATCAGTAATCTAACGCTGACTACGCACGCCATGCAACCCAAGCGGGGTATCGACTACCGGGCTAACCGGCAGCACGTTATTGGGGTTACGGCCCCGCCCGGCGCGCCCGTTGAGCCTATTGTGTTGCGTTTTGCCCAACCCGAGGCCGAGTATGTGAAGGCTTTGCCGCTGCATCACAGCCAGGAAATTGTGGCTGAAACCATCACATCCCTGACTATAGCGATACGGGTAATAGTCAACACCGAACTGAAGCGCGAAATCCTGTCCTACGGTAAGCAGGTAGAGGTATTGGAACCGCTAGCGTTACGTGATGCAATAGCTACTCAAATCGTAAAAGCAGCTTCTTTCTACGAATCCGTAAAAAATCTTTAAAAATAATCGCCCAGCCCTGCTGCTCCCTAGAATTCTGAGGGTGTAGCAGGCTTGCTTTGCCATATCGAAACGCAAAAAACTATGCGCCTTCAACTACAACTAACCCCGAATACCCAGCCGGTTCCGTTCGATCATCTGCATTGTCTGACGGGGGCCATTCATAAATGGCTTGGGCCTAACAACGACCAACACGACGGACCAAGCTTATATAGTTTTGGTTGGTTGCGGGGTGGTGAAAGCAGAAAAGACACATTAAAGTTTCCACGAGGAACCACTTGGAACATTTCATTTTATGATGATACTGCCGCTCGGCAATTGCTGAAAGGTATGTTGGAACAGCCAACCATGGCATTTGGCATGGACATCATTGAAATCAGGGAAGTAGAGCCCCCCGCTTTCGGCCAGAAACACCAGTTTCAAACCGATGGATCGTCCATTCTGGTTCGTCAAAAACGCGCGGATGGGTCACGGGCTTACTTGCTTTGGGACGACCCAATAGTTGATGAAGCCCTAACCTTGTCATTCCGGCGCAAACTGCAAGCTGCCAATTTTACAGGTAAGGATCTTGATGTGCAGTTGGCTTTTGATCGAAGCTATGTAAAGGCCCGAACCCGAAAAAATACCATAAAGGGCACTCATCACCGGGGCAGTGAATGTCCGGTTATTATTGAAGGTACACCTGATATTCAATACTTTGCCTGGACGGCTGGTATCGGCGATTTGACAGGTTCAGGTTTTGGTGCATTACGCTAAATTATCCACACGACTATGAGCGAGGAACACTATTACATTGTCCGGTATACGGGACCGTTCGGCTACATCAAACCCTGGACAGCTGTTCGCGACGAGCGTACATTTAGTCAGCAGTTTGTAACACCAAGTATTATCGAAGGCATCCGGCAGAAATTAGGCGTCACGGCTATTCTGCGCTATCGGCTCACCTACGCTAAAATCGACTTACAGCAGGAACGCACTCAATCACGGGCGTTTGTGATTGAGACTAAGAAACGACGAGCTACTCGTGAGCAATCCATTTTAACGCGTGGTGTGATGCTCGAACCTGTACTCACGCTGGCTTTTGCCAAACAAGAAGATGCGGAACGAGCAGCCGAACAGCACGTTTGTCTCTGTCGCAATGAAGATATTTTGTTGCCCGATAGAGTGATTAAACGCTTGTCGGCCACCGAGTTTGAGCTGTTGCCTGGTTTTGAGTTAGAGTTTGGGCAGGGGCCAGCGGCCATTATGGTTGGCTATGACCGGTTTCGGGATAACCAGCCGATGTACGGTACGCTTCATATTGTTGGTACGCCCGTTGGCGTACAGCCGTTCGAATGATGGAACTGTACGCAAAAAGCCCCGAACAAGGCGGCCTGACATTGCAGCAACACACGCGGCATGTTCGGGATACAATTCTGAAAATGGCGCGGGTATATGGATTCAATACACGGCTCGCCCGGTTAGGAGCCATCTTACACGACTTAGGCAAAGCCCATCCTTTTTTTCAACGAACTATACGAGGAGAAGTGAGTGATACGGAACGGCAACAGTCTGACCCACATCGCCACGAAATCTCTTCGCTGCTCTTCCTGCCTTTGTTCGATAAAGCTGACTGGCCAGTGTTGGTTGAGATGGTAGCTGCTCACCACAAATCAGTGTCGGCCGATGTAAGAAAGCGGGGACTGGTCGATCTAGCTTTAGACTGGATTGGGGCCGATGCTGTGTTTGACCGCCACGCTGAAGACTTGGAAACGTGGTCAGTGCAGCTGCAGCCGCTGTTGCTTGCGTTTAAAATTACACCTCGCTCGATCACACGGACAGAAGCGCGCGAAGCATTCAACTTTGCCCTTGATTACTGTGATACGCGACCGGTGGGGTGGTCAAGATGGCGGGGGCTATTGATGAGTGCCGACCATTTTGCTTCGGAGTATATGCACGAGGCAAGTGCCCTGATCGCCGGTTTTTATACGAATCCAAACCTCAACTACTATAGCCGGACCTCTAATCTGCATCCATTGTCATTAGTACGGGCCAAACATCGTAGCCGACATACGTTTGTGATCGCTCCGACAGGTTCGGGGAAAACCGATTTTCTCCTGCGTCGGTGTCGTGGCCGGGTGGTTTACACGCTGCCATTCCAGGCATCTATCAATGCCATGTTTGTCCGATTAAATCGTGATCTGAACCAGAAAAATGGCCACCCACTGCCAATAGACCAACAAACGGATATTCGACGGGTCCACGCAGCTTCCCGAATTCAGATTCGTACCGAAAACGGGAAGACAACAGAGGAAGAACTATTTCGGCAGCGTAATCCGGGGGCGAGCATCAAGATCACTACTCCGCACCAGTTAGCAGCCATTATTTTCGGTACTAGCGGTCACGAAGCGGCTGCTTTAGATGTGGCTGGTTGTGATGTCATTCTGGACGAAGTTCACGTGTACGATAATCTGGCCAGGGCTATGACACTCGAATTAGTCAAGGCCTTGGTTCGGCTGGGCTGCCGCGTACACATAGGCACGGCAACTATTCCTGATGCTTTAACAGAACGGCTTATGGAGGCATTGGGTGGTCGGCGGAGCGTGTACAAGGTGAGTTTTGGCAAACGAATACTGACCAAATTCAATCGGCACGAGGTTAGGAAAGTTGATGATGAACTAACCGCCCGACGGGTCATTGCCGATGCTTTAGCTGCTGGAGAACGAGTTTTATTTGTTGCCAATCAGGTGAAATTGGCGCAGAAACGGTATTTGTGGGCGAAAAGTCAGTTTCCAGACGTACCCGTTCTGCTGGTGCACAGTCGGTATCGGCGGTGCGACCGGGCCGAATTGGAAAGTCAAATAAGCGTGTATGACCAAAGCCAAGGACCGTGTATTGTGATAGCTACTCAGGTTGTTGAGGTCAGCTTAGATATATCATTCGACCGGTTGGTGACCGATGCGGCTCCATTGGATAGTCTGATACAGCGCTTTGGGCGTATTCATCGCCGACGCTCGGAACAAACCATTGGCACTTACAAGCCCGTTCATGTAATAGCACCAGCGCAATCAGACAAAGATATTCGCCCTTACGATGCTGATGTGGTCAGGCGAAGTTTCGACTTACTACCCGATGGGTTGTTACGCGAAACCGAACTTCAACGGCTTATTAACGAAGTCTATGCTGAGGTTGCTGTACCGTCCATTGATGTACATCTGGCTACCGGCCAAACAGCTCCACTACGCGAGTTATGCCACCGGCCAAAGTCGGTGCTTATTGATGCCTTAGAAATTGAGGGAGCTGTTTGTATTCTTGAATCTGACCGGGAGACGTACATCAAACGATTCGGTGCTACGCGCTTAGAGCTTGAGATTCCGGTTCCCTGGCGGTCTGTTGCGCGGTTTTCGGGCAGTTGGCCCCGGCTCGAAACGGGGAGCTATCCGTTCGTTGTCAGTGACTCGCTGTATAATTCAGGTGGTATACCGCTGGGGTTACAATTGCCAGTTTCAGCTAATTCTCTGTCAAACTCTCTTACCCACTTTTTGTGATATGTACACCGCTTATATTGGCCGACGATTGGTCGATTTGATCAACGTCCGCGACCAGACGAACCGCACCGTTCAAGAGTTTTTCGATGAGGTTTATTTTCCCTTGTTCTACACACCTGATCGCTTTTTGCACTGGGTCAGCAATTCAAAATTTGATCAGGCTTCCAAGCAAAAAGGGAAAAGACCAATAACGACGGCTGTTCTCGAAGAGGAGTTAGCCAAGCAGCATCATCGAATTAAAAATGAGCCACCAGACGGATCTTTCTTTCTGGGCGGAGCAGCCGCAATGTCCACGGCCAGCACGTCTGGACAGGTAACCGACATGAAACTGCCGATTTCGGTTGAGGAAGTTTATGCTTCCTGGATTGGCGATGCGCTAGGCGTTGGAGTTGGGAGCCGACTCAATATACTGGTTGATGCCGATGAGGTGCTACTGGCTCTCTACGACGGCTGGCAGATGTATCGAACCTATATAACGGCTACGCCCAATCTTAAGCCCCATCAGATTAACACCTGGAATGGCTGGTGGATCACGACTGCTTTTGCCCGTAGATACGACCCGGCTTACCCGTTTGCAGCGCGTCAACCCGATGTTGATACCGATAAAACTACCGGTGTGGCCAGCCTAAAAACGCAAAAGTGGGTCAAGGTAATCTTCTCGCTGGCTCGAAAACTACCATCCCGACAATTAATCACGTATGCTTACTCATTAGGGACTACCGGGAATACGACGGTTGGATTTATTCAGGTTCGGCTACCTGAGATTGTTTCTGTTGAGCGCGATTTGTACCGTCAGCTTTTTGCCTTACAGGGAAATCTGAAGGAAGACGCTTTAGACAATCTCTATAGTACTGAACTGGGGTTTCAGAAAGCCTGCGAGTTGGGCGCTATCGGTTTAAAGGCCTTAGAACCAGCCAGCCTGCGCGAGTACATGCCCGGAGTAAGAGGTCCGGGTAAACCATTTAAAGTGCCCAAAGACAATGATGAACCCCTCCGAATTACCTACGCTATTTACCAAACCTGGATTATTGCCATGCTAAACAATCAACAACTCTTAACCCTGACTCAGCGAATCGCGACCGTACTGACCCAGGCTGGTGCCGATACATCGCAACGCGGAAAGAAAGTGAACCGGAATGCAGTGGCCGATTTGTTGGAATCAGGTCAACGCCGACAACTCATTGAGCGAATGGCTGCTTTTGTAGAAGCGTCTCCCGAACAGGCCGAATTATTCGATGAAATCGGGGATACAATCATTCGGATGCCCGCTACCGACTTTCCGCTATTTATGGCCCTTTTAAAACTCAAATACGCGGTTGCTCAAGCCAAATCTTAATCAGAAAACTCCGTCAAAAACATGAAACCTTATATATATCTGCGCGGTCTGCGCATCGCCGAACACACCGTTTTTGCCGTTCAGGATGGGCAGAAAACATACTACGATCCTACTTTTAACCGGAGGGTTGCGTACTCCAGCGGACAACAGGTAAAACGGTCTGTGCTGGACTTACTGGCCGATGAGCTAAGCGAAGACCGGGCACCAATCACGTTCAACTACGAGGTGAATGCCAAGTTAGAGTTAAGTAATAAAGAGCCGTGGTCACCCTGCGACCCAGCCTATGCGGACCAACTTATTGGTGGCTGGATGCGGGCACAACCAGGTGTAGTGATTTTGAAGCGTCGTAGTCCATTATCTATCTCTGCCATGCGGCCGTTGCATCCGCTGCTGGTAAGCATGAATAGCGAGAACCTGACATTCGACCGTAGCGACCGCCCCGACAAACACCCGGTTCGGGTATTGAATGCCGCCGGAGAAGAAATGAGCGCCGGGCAAATTAATGATTTTCTGACCAGCCGACAGCGAACGTTACCTCGTCGGCACTGGATTCCTGAAAACAGTCGGACAACGGGTCTGTTTGTGTTCGATGTGGCCATTGATCTGAACCGATTATTCAGCGTCTCGGTGAATCAGCACGAACCTGAATTGACCGAAGATCGTCTTAAGATTCTGCGTGACGGGGGCTGGGTTGCCTCACCAAATGGAGAACGCCTTGTGGCTCCGGCTGCGCGTCGGGCTGAACTTATTCCGGCCCTGGCATCTGCCCTGGTCGACTGGCATATTACCAGTAATCAGGCCCGGACATACAGCCCACAAACGATGCTGGCGGTGGCTATCAGCAACAATGCCAGCCGGATCGCCGGAGCTATTCGGGCTGATTTAAGCGAAGAGAATACACAACGGGCCGTGCCAGTCATTGAGCCAATCGATGGTGTGGAGTTGTTTGTATCGCTGGCCGCAAAAGGCTCAATACCGGGCGTTAGTGGTTCTGCGGATGCGGTAGATCAGGCCAAAGAAAAGCTGATCGAAATGATGTCAGCCTATGATTACGAGCAGTAATGATGACAACACCCGGCCTCTATTCATGTAGAGGCCGGTGAATTGCATCAGCTTCCGTTCTTTGACATAATGGTCTGCGTTATTGCTGATTATGCAGTTGATCAGAAGTGTCTTGGATCATACCACAAATCGTTGGCCTGCGGGGTTTTACTTTACCGTGGGCCGACGATTTGTAGTATCTGTTCTTGTCAGGGTAGTCTGGCTCTGTTACGTTTGAAGGCTCTTTTTCGAGATAATAATGTTGGGGTTAACTTGCACCTCCGGGTATTGAAAAGAGGGACACAAGCATGAGTTTTCCTATACGTACCCTACGTTTGACTCGCACCTTCGGGTATTGAAAAAATTGAGGAAGCTGGCATCTGTCCAAGGCCGGGAAAGGTCTGAATCACATCTTCGGGTATGGAAATTACAGGGTCGGCATCTCGCCCGTTCCGTCCGCTGCGTCTGAATCGCACCTTTGGGTATTGAAATTCTTTGGCGTTCGGCATCTTGATCTTGCCAAAACCGGTCTGAATCGCACCTTCGGGTATTGAAATGTCCAGTTACCCGCTTCGTTGGGGTTCCACTGCATGTCTGAATCGCACCTTCGGGTATTGAAATAGGTAAGGAGGAGCAAACACCACTATGTACACATCAAGTCTGACTCGCATCTTCGGGTATTGAAATTAATAGCCGACAGCAAACCGCTCAGTTCCATCTTCTGTCTGACTCGCACCGTTAGGTATTGAAATTACAACACCACGCCCGATGTTGGTATCGATGGCGATTGTCTGACTCGCACCTGCGTGTATTGAAACGGTTGTAGTGTTTCTTGGCGAGCGTGAAGTTTGGGGTCTGAATCACACCTTCGGGTATTGAAATTTTTGAGACACTTGGTTGCCATCGCCTTTTGCTACCAGTCTAAATTGTACCTACGGGTATTGAAATCCAATTCCGGTTCCTAAAGCGGGTCCGGTGGGAGTGGTCTGACTCGTACCGTCGGGTATTGAAATATGAACGTTACACCCGGCTTACCATTTTCTCGGCCAAGTCTGAATCGCATCTTCGGGTATTGGAATTCGTATTTTTTGAAGTAACCTAGGGGCCGAACGAACGGTCTGAATCGCACCTTGGGTATTGAAATCGCTTGCAGTGGCCATCCCCGCCATCTGTGCGCAGGATTCTGAATCGCACCGTCAGGTATGGAAATGGTAGTAATGCCCACAAGGGCTACTTGGATGACCGGGCCTAAATCGCACCTTCGGGTATTGAAATGCCACCACATCGTACATGTAGTAGAGGGTGCCTGCCTGTCTGAATCGCAACGTCGGGTAATGAAAGATTGCCTACCACCAGAAATGGTTTGGCTTGAGGTAGGGCCTGAATCGCACCGTCGGGTATTGAAATGACGTAGATTGGGGGTGGTTTACAACGTTCGTAAAGCGTCAAAATCGAACCTTCTGGTATTGAAATAAACCAAGAAAGCGGGACTTTCCCCACTCGTCTAAGGTCTGAATCGCACCTTCGGGTATTGAAACAAAGGCTACAAGCACTTTATTTATTGGGACAATAAGGTCTTAATCGCACCGTCGGGTATTGAAATAGCGAGGCTCACTACATCGAAACGCGTAAGTTTTAGGCCTGATTCGCACCGTCGGGTATTGAAATTGCATAAAGGATATGGAAACGGAATGGGAACTAAGCCTCTGAATCGCACCTTTGGGTATTGAAATGTGTCGATGAACACAGCTGTTGGCTCAGTTAACGAGTGTCTGAATCGCACCTTCAGGTATTGAAATAACGCAAGAACGCCTTTTAGTTGGCTTTTCTTGATGGTCTGACTCGCACCTTCGGGTATTGAAATCAGCGGGGGCAAGGAGCTTTCGGGCGAATGTCGAGAGTCTGAATCGCACCGTCGGGTATTGGAATTATTAGAGGGTAATGGGCAATTGACGGCCAAGAGCGTGGCACAATCGCACCGTCGAGTATTGAAATCGTTTGCAGTAGCCATCCCCGCCATCTGTGCGTATGGTTTGACTCGCACCTTCGGGTATTGAAAGTAGAAGGCGAAGTTTGCCTGACGTCCCTTGTCGCTTGTCTGAATCGCACCGTCGGGTATTGAAATTCGTTGCTTTCGTCAATGCGAAAATACGCCCCTTCATAGTATGACTCGCACCTTCTGGTATTGAAATAACGCTGAGCAGATTTACATTGTCTGCGAGTCCGAGTCCGAATCGTACCTCCGGGTATTGAAATATAGAAGACGATTTCCCGATTGAAAACCTAAACCTTGTCTGACTCGCACCGTCGGGTATTGAAATACGATTGTCGGGTTCGCTGGTTGCGAGAAAGTGGGTGGTCTGAATCGTACCTTCGGGTATAAAAATAACTATGCGGAGATCGCGGAGCACATATTCGCTGAAACTCTCAATCGTACCGTCAGGTATTGAAATGACGTAGATTGGGGCTGGGTTACAACGTTCGTAAAGCGTCTGACTTGCACTTTCGGGTATTGAGTGATAACTGGCGGTTTGTCAACATTCTACGTAACCAATGTCTGAGTCGCACCTTCGGGTATTGAAATACCACCACATCGTACATCTAGTAAAGGGTACCCGCCTGTCTGAGTCGCACCTTCGGGTATTGAAATGACAAATACGGACATATCGGAGGGATGACCCCACTCTGTATAAATCTCACCGTCGGGTATTGAAAGGATTACTTCACCGTTGAAAACGTGCGGGAGTTTATGGCCTGAATCGCACCGTCGGGTATTGAAATGCGTTAGAGGTACAGGTGATTGGTGTCACCGACTAATTTGAATCGCACCTTCGGGTATTGGAATTTTTGGTAGAATCTTCGTATTGGTCCAGATGTGAAAGCCTGAAGTGCACCGTCGGGTATTGAAATACAAAACAGCCGTGCGACTGCGGCATCACCTGCACATATCTGACTCGCACCGTCGGGTATTGAAATATCAAACAGTTTGTCGTGCAGTACGAACGGGAAAAAGCCTGAATCGCACCGTCAGGTATGGAAATGGTAGTAATGCTCACAAGGGCTACTTAGATGACCGGGACTAAATCGCACCGTCGGGTATTGAAAAACATAGGGATAGGTGTAATTATTTATCCAGCCCTGGGCTTACTTGCACCTTCGGGTATTGAAATAACGGATTCCAGGCCGCGTTAAGATCGATAGCTAGCGTCTAAATCGCACCTTCGGGTATTGAAAGTCGATCAATTGGTCGAGATGGGCAAAAAAACGGATGAAAGTCTGACTCGCATCTTCGGGTATTGAAAGTGAAGCTGCAACGGGTAAATAACCAGCTCGAATGGGCGTCTGACTCGCACCGTCGGGTATTGAAATATGCAATGACGCCTGAACAACTATCCCACGCCGGGCGTCTGAATCGCATCTTCCGGTATTGAAATTCGAAGCGGGGGTTAAACAGGTCTTCTTTCTGCTGGTCTGACTCGCACCGTCGGGTATTGAAATTCGATGGTCTGAGCCACTGAATGGTATGCGTATTCCAAAGTCTGAATTGCACTTGCGGGTATTGAAATCTACATTATCGAAGAAGCCCAAGTGTTATATGGCCAGGTCTGAATCATACCTTCGGATATTGAAATATAAACGTCAAACCCTGCTCCCCATTCTCTCGGACAATGTCTGAATCGAACCTTCTGGTATTGAAATGGAAACCGCGCATTGGTTGTGGCTCCTGTGTACTAGTCTGACTTACACCTCCGGGTATTGAAATGTGAGTGATACAGTGGCCTGTGAACGTATTGCCTAGTCTGACTCGCACCGTCGGGCATTGAAATTGGGCCGATTAGTAGTTGCTTTTTGGCGGACGATTTCGTCTGAATTGCATCTTCGGGTATTGAAATTTCCACCAGACAGGTTTTCCAATCGTGGTGTCGTAGTAATCTGAATCACACCTTCGGGTATTGAAATTGGCGTTGTCCCATGCTCTGAATGTGGCGTTGCCTGAGTCTAACTCGCACCGTCGGGTATTGAAATGTGGTTTTCGGACAAGATTATGCTTGAACTCATGAGTATGAATCGCACCTTCGGATATTGAAATCTCGATCAGCCGGCAATAGTCCTCGTGTAAGGCGTCTCGTCTGAATCGCACCTTCGGGTATTGAAATAAGTAGGTAACGTACATAGCGGGCATCCACTTTTTGCCAGTCTGAATCGCACCTCCGGGTATTGAAATGTGTTGGTCAGGCCAAACGTGCAGGTGACCACCCAGTCTGAATCGCACCTCCGGGTATTGAAATTCGGATGATGGCCGACGGCGGCCTCGCCTACGGTAGAGTCTGAATCGCACCTCCGGCTATTGAAATACGAGATCTGGATGGAGGATCAATCGGTCAGCGAAGTCTGAATCGCACCTCCGGGTATTGAAATCATCGAGGATCAAACCAAGATTACACGACAGGTTTGTCTGAATCGCACCTTCGGGTATTGAAATTCATGAAAATGCCCCGAAAACCCTACACCCGGTACAAGTCTGAACCGCACCTTCGGGTATTGAAATCCGGTGCCTTGCCCATCGAGCGGATCGTCACGCCCCGTCTGAATCGCCCCGTCGGGTATTGAAATTAAAAGGCAAAGTTGGCCTGTCGCCCCTTGTCCGGTTCGGGCCTGAATTGCATCTACGGGTATTGAAAAGCGTTAGAGGTTCAGGTGATTGGAGTTTCCGACTGGAATATTGAATCGCACCTTCGGGTATTGAAATTCGGCTAAGTGGTGTTTGGTCATGTGCGGCCCCATCGTCTGAATCGCACCTTCGGGTATTAAAATCGTAAGGTTGTGGAACTGTCCGGGAGGATTCGCAAGTCTGAATCGCACCGTCGGATATTGAAATCATACCATCCTCAAACCGCCGAAACTTGCGCGCGCGTCTGAATCGCACCTTCGGGTATTGAAATGTTGTGTGCATTATCTTGAAATTGAGGCCAGTGTCAGGTCTAAATCGCACCGTCGGGTATTGACTATAAGCGGCTCCTGTTTGCCCTACTAATTTGCCAACTCAAGCGCTCAGCGCAGCACCCGCGCTACGATGTCGGTGAAAGTTGTTGTCTGGTTCTGCCGGTCTTTGGTTGTTACACCATCGCGCAGGTTGAGCCGGGTAAACACGTGCAGGTCCGAATCGATCATCTCAACAGTAACCGGCTTTCCATCGGTGAGCTTTGTTCCATTATAAATGAGCACGGCACTGACCGGATCAGCAGCGGGGTCTTTCTTCGATTTGTAGACTTTCAGTGCACTATTGGCGGGCAGCGTTATTCCCTTCTCCAGGTCTTTACGGACTACAGTTAACACGCTTTGCAATTGCTGCAGCGTTTCCTGCGGCCGGAAATGGTAATAGTATTTATCCTCACCGGCAGGCTGTTTGGTATCGATGTAGCCAATCATGGGGCCTACTGCCTTAATCAGGGACAACGATTTGTCAGACGGAATCACAATAGGATCAACCAGTAGCAGGTTACGGGGAGCCGTTCGGTTGGTGAAATAACCCGAAGCGACCAACTCCAGCAACAACGCTCCACTCGTTGATGAACTGACAAAGTTTATATTCTGATACCCCGCCTTTACCAGCGCGTCGTATTCGGCTTTGATGGCATCCTGCCAGTCGTGCCAGGTCGATTGTTTGAATTCTCCGTAGGTTCGCCCATGCCCACCCAGCAACACCTGCGACAGATACACATCCGTTCGGGACCCTAGAAAATCGCTAAACTCATCCCACTCGAAGGTAGAGGCTGAGTAGCCGTGGCAGGCAATGATAACGGGTTTTCGGGCCTGTTCGGGCGTTGGGTTGGGCAATGCTTTCGATACCAGAAACAGTTCCGGTCTGTAAAGCGATGGGTCGAACAGGACATCACCATCCAGCATGTCTTTCGTGATGGCTGGCTCCGATGAGCACCCCAAACCGATGACAATTATGAGTAAGAGCGTTATGTATGGTTTCATATCAGGGCTTCGGTTTTTTCAGAATGTTCCAGGTAATACTCGTCTGTACAAAAACGGGATATAGGGTGCCTGGTCCGGTAAGTCCGTCACTTGTAATCAGGTTGAACCCGACAGATCCGTTGATCTTTATGGGGAAATTGGGGCAGTAGCAGAGGCCCAGCTCGGGCGAGGCCAGCAGTGAAGTTTGGGGAAGATCGTTAAAAATTGCACTCCCATAATCGGCCCTGAAATAGCCAACATTCGCTTTGACAACCGGCTGGATCAGCCAGGTTGGCCGGAAGTAATACGACACTGTTGCCAGCACATTATCCTGCTTGATGGCATTGGATGACAGCGCTGTGCCAAACCGTGAGCTTACGTAACTGGCTCCGATATATAACCGGCTATGCACCAGTTTCGGATTAGTGTATTGCATCGTAAGCCCATTTTCAGTGTAGAGATTAATGCTTTTCTGAAGGCGGACACCAACGTCTAATTGGCTCTGACCATACACTGGTCCGGCTATCATCATGGAAAGCAGCAGGACGTAATACGCGGTTTTAAACATGCCAAAGGTCCGTTTGTAAGTGTTGTTGATATGCAAATATGGTTATTTCAAACGTGCCAGTCGCATGTCTACGGTATCGCGATTAAAAATACCCCGGAGCCGCATCGATTTAGAGGTGCGTTCGCTGAGGGTGGCCCACAGCGTATCCTTGGTTGGCTTTTTTGCCTTTTGGTTATCGACAACAATGCGTAGTTTGTTTTTCAGACTGTCAAATTCGTAGCCACCTCGCAGACTTTCGGCTGGTCGATAGCGATACGGGTTGGGGCTAAAGGCGCAGCCCTGCCAACCTGCAAAATAGACCCGGTTCCAGGCCGTGGTGTCGGTGAGCCAGGCTGTGGCTGGTACCACCTGACCGTTTCTGATTAGTTGTTCCACTTTCCAGGTTCCGGCCAGAACCTTGTCATTTTTGTTGGTCACCACAAAATACTGGATCATGGCAAAGGCAAGCGCAATGGGTAATACGCGTAACCCATGTTTTACCCAGCTTTGACCCAGCGTAACGGGGGGCAGCCGGTCGACCAGATCCCAAAAAGCCCGTTTTAGTTTATCAACGTCGAGAAGTAGCAGAAACGTGAGTCCGAGCGTGAAAATAACTGAATTGAAAAAGGCACCGGGAGCAATAGAAAAAAACAAATTGATCATGACAATATTGACCATGACGGGCAACAGAATCATGACCCCAAGCAGAGTTGTCCGGCGATACAGCAACAGGATAGACCCGCCAATTTGGAACAGTGCAATAATGACCGCTAGGGTGTACGAGTAGCCATAATAATACCAGGTCAGCGCAAAACCGTTCAGATCGCCCACGGGCATATCTAAGCGATAACTGGGAGTTTCGAACTGGGTTCTGAGAATTTTAGCAAAGCCATAGGTCGATATTTCGAACGCCAGCCAGTAACGAATAATACCCTGAAGCCAGGCGTGCCGAAGCCCACTGTGTACCTGCCCGGTTGCTTCGCGCCGATGCCAAAACCAAACGTATGCTGCACTGGACGTAAGGGCAAGGACGATCATTCCAGATAAAAAATACTCGAAATAGGTGCCGTATGATTCCCAAAAAGATTGTGGCAGAAATTCGAGCGACATCGCAAGCACGTTGAGAATGGCAATAGCGGCCAGTGTGCTCTCGCAGAATTTAAAGAACCAATGGGTCCGTGGATAAGCTAAAGAGGAAGTCATGGGGTAAGCAAAAAAAGTTATAAGCGCGAATCAGAACAGGTATCCGAGTGTGACGCCAAGCCGTGCGGCAAGCCCGCTCGTGCTCAGTGCCTCGGCAAAAGAAGGCGTAAAAGCGGTGCTATTACTCGGTATTTGAACATGAAGGCCAACCAGCGTGCCAAGGGTTATCCGACGGATGGCCAACTGCGCCCCAATTAAGCCGCCAATTGTAGCTACGTATATCTGCCGCTTTTCCCGGACCAACTCTCCCGTTTGGTTGCGCACATACTGCCCTTTGTCATCAAAGGTGTAATCGTCCATGGAGAGTTGCGCAAACCGACCGTATCCACCCGTGAAGAAACCCAGCGGTGCCCGGCTCTGCTTTCCGAAGTAATGCCTGCCTTCCAGCGTGATTCGCCTGTACTGGAACCGCCCCGACATTAAATCAGTCCCGTTTGTTTGCCGGGGATACTTTTCGGAGCCGAAACCAATACCACCGACGATAGAGCCTCGTTTGCTGAATGCTCGCTCATAAAAAAGCGATACGTGACCTAATGCCGCCAGCGGACTAATACTGACTATATTTTTGCGATTCGCAACCGAGTCTGGAGCTGACTGGGCATAGGCAATGTTGAATAAGAAATAAGCAAAAGCCAGGACAAGCAAGGGGGATTTCATAAATAATTGGAGTAAGGTATTCATTCCCGCCTATTGGCAATACGGGTTGGCTGTGGCGCGGGTACGTCCGCCTGAAGCGGGTGAAATCTGTGTGCCTGGCCGCCAGATGATTCGCTTGGCTTGGAAAATCTGATTGGCTGTCCCGTTCACAGTGAACGTATTATTTTCTGACACGGTGATCTGGTCACGGGCAGAGTTTATATAACTGCCGTTGTTGCGGGTAGTATTGACCAAGAATGGTATGCTTATAGTCTCGTCGGCAACCTCGATATAGGCAAATTGTGACTGACTGAGCCAGAAGCGCATTGACTGAGCCTGGCTAGCCGAGAACTGACTCCGGCATGAGCGTCGCCCGTAGGCCATCATATTGCGTACATCGGGCGTGTAGCTCACTCCGCAGGCGTCAGTACGAAGCCCGGTATATACACAGCCTTCCGATGTATTGTTAGCGAGGTAGTCTTCGTCAGCCAGATTTACATCCTGGTTAGGGTCTGCAGGTGTATCGCAATAGTAATCGCCCGTGTTGCCGCAGTTTTGGCAATTACCCGCCCGGGCTACGTGTTCGGCACCATCAATACCAGCATGCGTATGCGGCAAACCGAAAACATGTCCAACTTCATGGCCCATCGTCGAGATATTATCGACATCACCTATTGTTGCGCCGGACAAACTTAGGTAAGCGTCGAAATTTAGGACACTATAGGCCGTTCCATTGAGACCGGGCAAGTTGTTGTGAATAAATATATTCAGCACGTTAGGAACGCGGAACGGATACACCTCACCCGCTTCTGTCGAATCGACCTGATCATTGAGATCCGAGTTGTTGATCTGTCGAATGTCCTGCAAGATGAAGCAAATGTTGTGAGGGGCGTATTGATTGGCCATATTTTGAAACTGTCGGCGTACGTCGTCGTCGGTAGCAGCCCGACTGGAACCG
Organism: Flavobacterium sp. SUN052; assembly: GCF_028867935.1. Classification (GTDB taxonomy): domain Bacteria; phylum Bacteroidota; class Bacteroidia; order Flavobacteriales; family Flavobacteriaceae; genus Flavobacterium. Next base: position 179,151 of record NZ_JAPQNS010000007.1, on the reverse strand, counting down.
TCGTTGTTGGCGAAAACAGTTACCACGGTCCGGATACAGATGGGCAACGTTGCCTTCTGCTGGGTTTGGGCTAGCTGCTCGTCTGATGGCCGGGCGAATACAGCAGGATTGAGCGTTCCGCAATCGTTGCCCCGTTTAATTGCTTGGGCAAACGCAGAAACGGTTAGCCCAAGGCACAAAAAGAATAGTATGGTTTTCATCGAATTTACCGGATTGGGGTTGCAGGTTGGGCCTGTGTTTGCTGCAATTGCTGACGAAGCTGCTGAATCTGCTTTTGTTGCTCGATAACGTAGAGAGTCAGTTCTTCTATTTTCTGCATCATCTTCGTCGTCACGTCGGCCAGACCGGCCCCTTTTTGCTGAATATCGGTGGCTGGCATCATGTCAGGTAAATGGCGATGCTCCTGTATAAATTGTTCGACCTCGGCCAGGGGGCGCAAGCGGTATCCCGGCTCAAACACAAAGTCTGCCCAGCCCGTTTCGACGATGACCTCCTTGGCCCGGATAGTTCCGTTTACGGCCAATGCCTGCGTGGGGTTGGTGGTGCCGATACCAACGTTGCCGTTGGCCAGAATGCTGATTCGTTCGAGGGTTGTCATAGGCCCATTGGCCGCTCCAACGCTGGTAGGGGAGCCATAAATATAGATTCGCCCCGTGGATGGTTCCTGCCCGATCCCTCCGCCAAAACCGGGCTGAAGAGCTTTGCGCCCGCCGTTGTAGTAGCTATTGAAGGCCACTCCCGGATAGTCGCTTTCGATGCTGACGCCGGTTGTGGTGCTGCCAAAAACAGCGTTGGCCGCACCAACCTTTTTATTCACAACCAAACCGCCGGGACCAGGCAAGGTTGTTCCGATCAGAACCTGCCCATCGGTGCGCAGTACCATACCGGGGCTAATACTGCTGTTGGTGGCAAAATTTAAACTGGTATTTGAGTGGGTTCGGAGGTACGCTCCCAACGCCGAGACATACGTACCCATGCGAATTGTTCCGCCGGAGGAAGAATGGTCCAGGCCAATACCGTCAGTAGCAGGCTGGAGTGTCAAAGGGCTTTCGGGGTCGCTGTCGCCGATACCTACATTACCATTGGCTTTGATTGTAAACCTATTAGTTGTTGATAGATTGTTACCCGTTGTTCCGCTGCTGCTTGAACTATAAATTCCGAAGTCGCCCGTTGCATAATTAAATCCTATACTCGCCATATAGCCATTTACTAAAGGGCGTCGGCTTAAATTAGCAGCCATATAGCCATTGAATACGACGGTTGGGAAATTGCTTTCAATAGTTACCCCTGCGGTATTCGCACCGAAGATGGCATGATTGGCAAAGACTTTCTTATTGAGAACCAGACCAGCCTGGTCAGGATCAGTTGCGCCGATACCCACGTTACCGTCGCCCGTAATGCGCATGTTTTCGGTAAAGTTGCTCGAGCTGCCAATGCCAAACACAATATTATCGGTAACGGTGGGTGCGAACAGTTGAAATTGATACCCCTGAATACCAAGTCCATAATGGGCCGCCGTGCTGGAGGTGGGGTCAGTGCTCCAGAGCGAAATTTTATTGCCCACCACACTTGGAAACGACAGTGGATGGCTGGGGGTAAGCGTGCCAATTCCCAAATAGCCGTTGATGCCGAGGGTCATCTGGGCCTGAACAGCATCGTTAGTCGCAAAACGCAGAGGGTGGTTAGTCAGCGTTTGGAGAATTCCCGACGAGTTGCCGACATAGGTACTCATTCGGACGGTGCCGCCCGGATTGCTGTGTTCGATACCATTGCCGAAGTATTTGACGGTCAGCGGACTGGTGGGTGCGTCGGTACCAATCCCGAACCGGGTGTTGGTATGATCGAACACAAAGCCCCAGTTGCCGGTGGCATTGTTGGCAATGCCAAAATGCCCCGTACTGGTTTGGCCAATGAAGCTGCCCAGCGTGTTGTCGGGCTTGTTGAACCAAAGCCCGGCCCCTTCGCTGGTGCGAAACCGGATGCGGATACGCCCGTTCACGTCAAGTGGATATTGGGGGTTGGTGGCCCCGCCAATGCCCATGTTCTGGGCAAAACTTGGTACGCTGCTTACTAGTAAAAGAATCAGGAGTTTGTAGATGTGTTTCATGAATTAGACGTTTTGGTGGAGTATAAATTAAATTGACTTATGTATTCGCTTTCAGCGCGTAACTCCGCTCATACGGGGCGTAGGGCGAACCAGTATTGCCCGTTCTAGGGCTTCCAGTCGGGTTACTGTTTGTGATCGCTCCAACTCCGTCCGTTGAACCTGTTGCTCCAGCTGGCTAATGCGGGCTTTCAACTGCTCATTTTCCAGGGCTAGCGCTTGCACTCCACTCAGGGTCACGGCGGTAAAATCGTGGCTGTTGATCAAAGTGTCGCAGCCAATCACCCCCAAGGCATCGTGGCCAAAACGGGCGAAGAAATCCTGGGCCATCGGGCCGTAGTGCCGTTGCTCCCGCTGGCCTTTGTAGTTCCAGGTGCCGAGCTTGAGGGTACGAATGTTAGCCAGCAGATTGGCATGGTTCAGGGGTAGAAAGCGCTCTTTTTTCGTTGAATCTGAAATGGCTGACCAGGCGTTTCCGCCAGCGACAAGTTGTGCGCCAATCTGATTACCGCCCGTATTGACGTTGAAGCTGGTAATAAATCGAAAACCGCCTTGAAACCGGGCTGTAAACTGAGCATTAGCAGTGCTGCCCGTCCCGGCCAAAACAGCCGCGTCGTTATTAACGGGGGTTCCATCGCCAATAACCAAAGAGCCAATGTGGCTCGACGAAGCCAGATAGCCCAACGCTGTTGCATGATACAATCCCGTGGCCCGATTGCTTCGGCCAATGGCTACGTTAGTAGGATCGGTTGCCGTATTGCTGTACCCCATCGTCATACCTCCACCGGCCAGATAATTGCCGTTTCCCAGGGCGATCCCCGTTCCTATACCTCCGCCCGTTCCCGTGACCAGCGTATTCGATATCCCCAGCGCTACGGAGCCATTTCCGTTTCGTATGATATTACCATAACCAATAGCTACTTCTCCGTCTGTTACGTTCTCTCTGCCGATGGCCGTTCCACCGGATGTCGCTGTGTTACTTTCTCCCATCGAGTATCCGCTGTCAGAAACATTGTTCGTGCCAAGGGCTATACTTGCGGTACCGCTAGCGGTGTTGTTATTGCCTAAAGCTGCTGAGTTTGATCCCATGTTTTGCATATCAGCTGCATTGAGGAAACCAGACCGGAACGCACCTATACCATTAATACCCGTACCAAAAAACAACCCGTAGCCAAATGGTGAAGCTGTGGGAGCCGTGAAAATTGAAGGCTCAAGAATTAGCGTCCGCCACTGCAACCTAAACCCCTGCCCCACTGTAGCGTTGTTGTTGGTAATGAATCGTATTGTAACAGTAGGCGAGGGGTAGGAAAAGACAGGAGGAAGCGTATTGCCCGAATACTCCAATTTTCCAGAACTGCCTTCAATAATGACTTTATCTACGCCCGATTCGGTATCCAGCTGGCTGAACGTAAACTCGATACCCCAGGGATAACTGGCTGTATTGCTTGTTGGTACTGAGATGACGGTACTGCAGGAATAAGGAATGCCAGCGGTGTAGGGACTATCACCGGCAGGGTCTTTCAGAGTGCCCGCCAGAGCCGTCAGGGGCGGACTGGATACGCAGGACATGGTGTTGACACTGGCATTGGGGTCCACCGTGGTTGGTGCATATTTGGTTTGCACCATAAAGCCGTTTCGGGAATACATTTCTACATCAAGTTTCGGCTTTACGCCAGTGCCAGAATTAAAGCCCATTTGGGCAAAGAGAAACGTGGGAAGGGTTAACAGGAACCCGATAGACAGCAGACGGAGCTGAGATGTTTGCATGGTTGAGTTGGATAGATATATTATTTTTTTACGACTTCTTTCGCTGGTTGAAAATCAGGGTGCCCCGCCTGCCACAGCGCGAAAGCATACTGGTTGGCGAAGTTGCGGAAGGTCACCTCCTTGTCTTCGGTGAAGTGGCCATTGTCGTAGTTGACCAGCATCAGCACCGGCTTACCCGATGTGCTTGCATTTTGCAGGGCAGCGGCAAACTTGCCCGGTTGCCACACAATTACGCGGGGGTCGTTCATGCCACCCACGCACAATACGGCCGGGTATTTAGTGCCTTCTTTGACGTGCTGAAACGCATCCATCTCATAGAGAGCCATGCATTCGGTAGAGTCTTTTACGGTGCCAAACTCCGGCACGTTGACGGGACCATTCGGCGAATCCTCCATCCGCAGGGCGTTGGAGCAACTCACATTGCTGATAGCAGCAGCAAACAAATCGGGTCGTTCGGTAATGGCCCGGCCAATCAGGATGCCACCGGCTGAGGTACCTTCACCAATGAGTTTACCCGCGCTAGTATAGCCATTTTTAATCAGGTACTCGCCACTGGAAATAAAGTCTTTCCAGGTGTTGGGTTTGGTTGTTTTGTAGCCCGCTTTGTACCACGTCTGCCCTTTTTCGGAACCACCTCGCGGGTGTGTTTCGGCCAGAATTACGCCTTTGTTCAGGAGCGCCAGGTTCCGGCGGCTGAAGTAGGGTGTTGCTGAGGAGCCATAGGCCCCGTAGCCGGTCATAAAGCAAACGTTGTTGCCATCCTTTTTCAGCCCTTTTTTGTAAATCAGCGAGAGGGGTACCATCGTCCCATCGTGACCCGGAATCTCGATTTCTTCGACTACTAAATCCGACACACCGGGGTAGTTCATGGGTACGTGAAAGGTGCTTACGACGAGTTTACGCGTTTCGGGATTGTAATCATAGGCTGTACCGGGGTTGTTCCAGGAGGTCACATAAGTCAGCACTTCATTACTCCTTGGCGCATCGTAGGGTTCAATGCCCATTGATCCTGTAAACGGAATGGGGACATCGGCCCATTGATTGGTACGGGGGTCATACTGACGGATCTGGTCGTTGATACCGTCGTTGAGGATTACAAACAGGAAGTCTTTGGTCGAGATCATGCTCGTAATGTTCTTCTTACCTTCGGGTAGCAATACGGTCGCTGTGGCCGGGTTTGGATTAGCTGCATCAGTCACCAGAATTTGCCCCTTCGGTGCGCCCTTCACACTTTGCAGGAACATCTTGTTGCCCAGTTTAAGGAAGCTATACACGCTATCGTTGGGCGTACACAGCCGTTTCCAGGCGATGGTGGGCTTAGTCAGGTCGGCCGGAGACGCTACAAATGCATCGGCGCGTCGGTCTACGGAACTCAAATACCCGTACAACTGGCTATCGTCGTCCGACAAAAACACGCCTGGATACTGGTCGGGTCGAATACCCAAGTCAGGGTATTTAGCCCGTGATAAGATTTCGGCATCGGTTTTTGGGTCGGCACCGAGCCGGTGGAGTCGGGCTTTGGTATCCAGGTTGCCTTTGGGGTCTTTTACATCCGTCGAATTGTTGGGCAGGTACAAAAACGAGCTGTTGTCGGGAAGCCAGACCACCCCTCCGCCAAACACAGCGGTGATGCTCTCCGGCCCAAAGCTGTGATTAGCCACATCCATTGTCCGAACCGTTGAGAGTTCGGCACCGCCCTCCTGCAAGCCAATTGCTATTTTTTTGCCATCGGGTGTGGGTGTAAAGCCAGTCATCAGGTAGGTTTTGCGCTTGTCGTAAGCCGACGGGTCGAATAGTAGGGTTTCGGCACCCGTTTTGCCCGCCCTAACGTAGAGCTTACCCGCTTTTTCGCTGGGCAACGTTTTGCGGTAGAAATACAGATTACCCCGTTTTTTGATCTCGCTGTAGCGAACGGCCAGTAGTTTGTCGTAGGCCACAAACGTTTCGATGAGTTTATTACGGCCCGGAATCTGGTCGAGCATGGCGTTGGTATAATCGCCCTGCGCTTTGAACCATGCCTTTACGTCGGGGTTGTTCACGTCTTCGAGCCAGCGATAGTTGTCCACCACTTTTTTGCCAAAATACGTGTCAGTAACAGGGCTTTTTTTGGTGGCGGGCAAGCTGGGGGGCTGGGCTTTAGCGGTGAAAAGTGCCAGTGCGCCAATGAGGGAATAAATTAATTTGTTCATGATTTTGAAAAGGTTTTTTGGTTAAATACTGATTTTACCAGCGGATGATAATCAGCCCGTCGGCCCCATCGCCCCCTATCACATAGCCGCAGGCACCCCCGCCACCGGGAAAACTACCCTGCTGACTAGGCAAGGCTCCTCCCGTGTTGGCTCCGTAAAAAACAAGATTGCCTATGGCAGTGCTGTTGTTGAGGAGCACGACGGTTGGCCCTATACCAGCAATACCCGGCTGCACTCCGTAGGCTGTTCCTCCGTCGCTTAATCGAAGGGTAATGACATAGTTAGAGGCATCTTTTTGGACGTAGCCAAGGGGAGTAACCCCCGTAGCCGCCCCGCCCGGTGCTGTAAATGCTCGGTATCCATCGAACGGAATGTTACTGTAGTAACCGTTGCCAGGATCAGAGGAGCCGTTGTAGCCCGTGGCATATAAGCTGGCAGAAGAACTGGGGTAAAGAACTCTGGTTTCGCCCCCCAGTTGTCCACCCGTCGGGAATGTTCCGAGGGTAACGGCCCCAACACCGCCTTTTCCAACGGTCAGCGTTACAGTGGTTGCCCCCGAAATAGCTGCGTAGATTCGACGAGCGTAGCCCCCAGCCTGTCCGCCCCGACAGTCCCCATAAGGCCCGTTGGTACTGTATTTGTTGCCACCTGTGCCAGCTCCCCAAATTTCAACGGCGAATTTGGTTACGCCCGCTGGAACGGTCCAGTATTGGTAGAAAATGGCAGAGTTATATTGATACGCTGCAAAATTCGGAAAATCTGCGTTCAGATCGCTGTTGGTAACCAGATACTGCCACTGCCCACCCGTGTTCACTGCCACCTTATCGACGCTCGTATTATACACCACATTACCTGCACTTTGTGGCACCGTTGCCGAATTCACCTGTTGCGTAGTTGAAACTTGGGGCAAGGTAATGGCATAGGGCTTGAGGGAATAAGATTGCTGGGCCAGGGCAAAATAGGGCAAGGTTAAGAGTGTAATAATTGCGTACAAGTATTTCATAATCAGAATGGTGAAATGTTGGTTTGAATTGGTTTAAGCCGTATAGATCCGACCTAATGTACGTGTTTCCGTCGGGAAACTGAAGTAGTGCGCGGAGTCGGTTGAAGCAACACCCGCCGTTCCAGAGCCTCCAGTCGAGACGCCGTCTGTACCCGTTCGCGTTCGGCCTGGCGTTTCAGGCCGGCGATTTCGGCTTTCAACTGCTCATTTTCCAGAGCCAGTGCCTGTACACCGCTCAGGGTCACGGCGGTAAAATCGTGGCTGTTGATCAGGGTGTCGCAGCCAATCACACCCAGGGCATCGTGGCCAAAGCGGGCGAAGAAATCCTGGGCCATAGGGCCATAATGGCGCTGCTCGCGCTGGCCCTTATAGTTCTAGGTGCCGAGTCTCAGCGAGCGAATATTAGCCAGCAGGTCGGCGTGGTTCAGGGGCAGAAAGCGCTCTTTTTTAGTTGAATCTGAAATGGCCGACCAGGCATTACCCCCGGCTCCTAACTGGACACCGATAGTGGTGTTGGCATTGGAAAAGAGCCGGTAGCCCCCCGCAAAGCGGGCTGTGTATTGATTCTGAGCAGTTGAAGAGGTTGACGTAAATCCCGAACTTCCATCGCCTAGAATCATAGCCCCTATAAATCCATTTGTTGAGATGAAATTGCCCACAGCCATTGAACTACCTCCGCTGGCTTCGGCCTGATTCCCAATCGCAGTGGCAAAACTACCCGTGACTTTATTGAAAAATCCTAGGGCGTTTGAGTTCTGTCCAGTGATTTGGTTAGAAATGCCTAACGCCAACGATTTCTCGTTGCTAACAGTATTGCCGTCCCCTAAAGCATATGCATCCTCAGCCGATATATTGTTGTGACCACCAATGGCAATGGAAGATTGGCCAGTAACACTACTGGGGCCTCCTAATACTATAGAACCGTTACCAAGAGCAGTGCTACTCGATCCCAAAACCATTGAATTGTAGCCAGCCGCTCTATTATTGTTTCCCCCTACAAAGGACAAGCCTCCACTAGCTACATTGTTGAAGCCAATTGCTACGTCATAAGCACCACTGGCTACATTTAGGTTGCCGAATGCAACTGAGCCAGCGCCTGCCATTTGCATGGCTCCGACGCCATATTGGCCTCCCAAGAGAGCGGCTTTAGTAACATCAAATTGTAACGAACCTCCAGAAAGAGCATTTTCCGCTGGAACACCTAGCACTTTTCGCCAGCGTAATTGAAAACCATCTCCGGTATTTGCATCAGCGTCTGATTTTAACGTGACCTGGAAACCAGGCCCTGGGATAAATAGAACTGGTGGAGTGGCCGAACCCGAAAACGCTATCCGACCTTCATAAAAATCGGCAATGATTACGGAGTCGCCCGCTGCTTCTGTATCCAGAAAATCAAACGTTATTTCAAAGCCTATGCTGAACGATTGTGGTAGCATAGTAATGATCTGCTGGCAGGTGCTGCTGGCAGGATAGGTAAGTCCACCCCTATCTCTGGGACTTCTCAGAACGCCCGTCGTGGTGGTAAGTGGGGCAGGGTTTGTTGCACAACTCAGGGTGTATGTGCCCGAAATGGGATCGGTAATTGGAATATACTTTTGCTGAACTATGAACCCATTCCGGCTATACATGTCAATATCCAGTTTGGGGGTAATGCCCGCCGGGGAGTTGAAGCCCATCTGGGCATAAAGAAAGGTAGGTAATGCCAGGATAAAGCTGATAATTAGCAGTGGTAAACGGTTCGTTTGCATAGGGTAGATGGGGTTTGGTGGCTCATACTAATTAGTCGTAACGATACCTTTCAAGGTAACAAGGCGTTTACTTCTAAATGATATTAATTTCTTAGAACGATGCGTTGGGGGCCAGATACAAATGCGTATTGGGCACGGCAAAACGCAGTTTCCCGCCCGCTCCATACTGTACTTTCTGGGCCAGACCCGTGTAGTTGGGTGGCATCCGCACATCGTGTTGCAACACCGCTGTTAGGCCGGGCCGGGGAATACAAAAGCAATTCCAGACACCAGGGTCATTCCAGTCGCCCGCCGAGAAAGAGGAAATAGCCGTTTGCACAACTTCAGTTTCAATAGCTCCTATATCGATTTGACCGCCCTGTATCCTGGGAGAACCATTGAAATCGGCAGCGCCAACTTCGGCAGTGGTACTGTAGGGGTTCCCCAGGTTGAGAACCGGACTGTTGGACGCAGGAGTAAGATTGTCGGCTCCCAGCAGTGGGTTTACATCCTGATTCCGTAGCCCGCTGGTGCACCAGCTTTGGCCCGCGCATCCCTGCACATCGGAGAAGTTAATCTGAGGTGTCACGTAGCCAAGTGCTGAAATACCCGGCAGGTTGGCTGTTGCTATATTACCCCACAAAATAGTGTTCTGGAGTATAAGCGTGGCTATATCGTCGATAACAGTGGTGGTGTTTTGGTGGTAAACGGCACCGCCCACCCGTGCACTATTGGCATTGAGCGTACAATTGTTCAGGATTACCCCTACGTTCGTTGTTGTCGATGTAGTGACGCTGGAAATGGCCCCGCCTATATCGGCGTCGTTGCTGTAGAATCGGCTGTTGCGGACCGTTGCCAGTAGTGGACCACCTGCTGTTCGGTTGTACAGGCCGCCCCCCCGGCCACTCCCCACCACATCGGCGTAATTGTCGAGAAACGAACACCGTTCAATCTGCAAATCCATTGTTGTTCTGGAGCCAGCAATGTTGCCGACGCCCGCCCCGCTGATGGTTGCTGAGTTGCTTTCGAAGGTACAGCCCGTAATCACCGGACTGATCGTATAGGTTAGGCTGAGTATAGGACTTTCGTTGCTCATGCCGCCCCCGTTTTGCACGGCTACATTTCTCCGAAATACGCAGCTCGTCAGTTGAGGGGAAGCATTGCCCGTGTTATACATACCGCCCCCGTCGCGAGTAGCTACGTTGTTCTCGAACAGACAGTTCTGGATGCGGGGATTGCTGACCCGCACGAGGGTGTTTCCATCCAGCGATCCACCGAAATTGGCCAATCCAGCTCCGTTACTGGCCCGATTGTCGATCAAAAAAACATGGAACAGCAGGGGAGTGACCAGATCGTTGGCCAGGTTGAGTAGCAGAATGCCGCCCCCGTAAAGGTCGCGGGTACCGTATCCCGAAACAGCCGTATTGGCGTTGCCACCCGTTATGACCACCCCATCGAGAATGGTGGAGAAGGCGTTGGGCATCGTCACCACATGATAACAGTTGTCGCTAAAGTTACCGGCCACCCCAATATCGCCCGAAAAAGTAGTCGACGAGGGGGCCGTCAGGCGCTGATTGGGATTGGTTCCCGTTCCCGCATATCCGCCCCTTAGCCGAATACCCGTTGGAATGGTAAACGTCCGTCGGCGGGGATTGCCATTGTTTACGTTGCCATCCTGGTCGAGAATAGGGTAGTAGAGGCCCTGCGCCACCCGGACTTCATCGTTGATCACTGAACTGTTGAGCATCAGTTGCAGGTTTCCCGAGGCATTGCCCCACGATGAACCATCGCCGGTGCCGGAGGCTGTTGGTTTTACATAACGGACAGCCTGGGCAAACGTATCGGTGCTGAATAAGCTGGCCAATAGTAGAATAACAAGAATCTTGAATGAGCGTGTCATGAGTTAAGATAATTCAGGTAGAAATAAAGGGGGCTTAGTGTATTCGTTTCCGGCGGTTTACAAGGGTAGTACGGGGGGCTGGTTGAATTAATACACGTCGTTCGAGGGCATCTAGTCGGGCCGTTACTTTCGTATGGTCGCTGTTAAGTTGCCTGATCTGTGCTTTCAGCTGCTCATTCTCCAGCACTAGAGCCTGTACTCCGCTCAAGGTTATGGCGGTAAAATCGTGACTGTTGATCAGTGTATCGCAACCAATCACACCCAGGGCATCGTGACCGAAGCGGGCGAAGAAATCCTGAGCCATCGGGCCGTAGTGCCGTTGATCCCGCTGGCCTTTGTAGTTCCAGGTGCCCAGTTTGAGCGAGCGAATGTTAGCCAGCAGATCGGTATGATTCAGCGGGAGGAACCGCTCTTTTTTAGTCGAGTCAGAAATGGCTGACCATGCATTGCCACCAGGAACTATTTGAACACCAATGGTTAACGCTTCATTCGAAAAGAGTCGGTAGCCTCCTGAAAAGCGGGATGTAAACTGGTTGGCCAATGTGCTGGTGGGTTTTATAAATGGGTGGCTGGCATCGCCCATAACCATTGCACCGCGGAAGCCATTCGTTAACGCGTAATTACCCAGTGTCATAGACAAATCTCCGGTAGCTTCCGTGTTATACCCGATGGCAGTTGATAACTCCCCCGCTGCATCGTTGGAATTGCCAAAGGCCATTGTATTAAGACCGCTAACGATGTTGCCAGTTCCTAGTCCCATGGATTCGTAACCACTAACCCGGTTACCCGTGCCAAATGCCCAGGAGGCAGCATTTGTTGCTTCATTGTAGAACCCAATTGCTATGGCATTAACCCCGCTGGCCGTATTGATTGAGCCACCCATGGCCATCGATCGCTCGCCAGACGCTATATTGTTGCTACCCAGGGCCACGGAGTAATCGCCACTGGCTTCGCTACGGAATCCCGCTGCTATGCCCGATTCGCCAGGTGCAAGGCAACCTCTGCCTAACATGATGGCACCAAAGCCCGCTTTTTCCAGCGCACCGACGTAAGGGAAACCCGCTATCAATGCTCCTTTGGCAGCGTCGAACTGAACCGAATTACCGAAGCGAACTCCCTCGTCGGCCGTGACCTGTCGCCAGCGTAACTGAAAGCCCGCGCCCACGTTGCTGTCGCCATCCGATTTAAACGTGACAAAGAACCGAGACCCGCCCACCACAAAAACGGGTGGTGTCGTCGATCCCGAAAAGGCAATGCGCCCCCCATTACCATCCCGAATAATAACCGAATCGCCATTGGCTTCGGTGTCTAAAAAGGTGAACGTCAACTCATAACCTATTGATGTTGAAAAGACGGGGGCAGTAATCTCCTGCGTACAGTTGAGATTAGGTGTGTAATTAGAAAACCCCCCGGGATCAAGCAGGATACCAGCGGTCGCACCTAAACCCGTGGGATTCGTTACGCAGCTCAGTATATACGTTGCTCGAACGGGGTCGGTAGTTACCGTGTATTTCTGTTGCCAAAGAAAACTGTTACGGCTGTACATTTCGATGTCCTGCCGGGGCGTGACACTTGCTGGGGTGTTGAACCCCATCTGAGCAAAAAGCTGTGTTGTCAGGGTTAACAATACACCAATAGTCACTATCAAATAACGTTGAGGTTTCATAGAAGAGTGGATAAGTCCTGTTAATGCGTAAGCCTCGAAGGGTTGGCCTTACCGAATCCTTCGGCCTTTAATTGCTGGCGAACACCGGCTAACCGTCGGCGAGCCACATCAAGCGCTTCTCCATTACTCAACAGCAGTTTTAGCCCACCGGGCTGATCGTCTGCCCGGTGAATAGCTTGAATATGAGCCGGGTTGACCATGGCTCCGCGCCGGATGCGGATGAAATTGGCCAATAAACTTTCGTACCATTTGAGCGTTCGGGCCGACATTTTGGTGGGCTGGCTGCACTGATGAATACGGGTGTAGTTGCAGTCACCTTCGAGCCAGACGATGGCCTCGCGGGCAATCATCTGGCCATCGCACCGGATAAATTCTACTGAGGACGTTGAGTTTCCAGGTACCATACCGATAACTAATTGTGTAAATGTGGAATGAGCGAAAAAACGTACAGAACTCAATTTGCCAGGGCGGTGGGGGCGTGTCTGGGGCGATTTAGGGGAGCTTTTTGGGTTAAAAAGGCATACCTCGTCCCTCCACCAAACCTACGGTCAATAGCGACTCTCCGCAATCGGATAAATGTATGAGAGCCATTACTACAATCCGAAGGATGGAAATAAATCGCTTTCCTGACCCGGCCAGGGATGGGGTAATTTATCGAGTTCATTACTGATTGCCCCCTGTATAGCCCAGATAGCCTCCGTCTGTCCCGGAATCAGGCCGATAACCTGGTCGGTTTTCTTCCCGGCTTCCGTTTCAAAAACCCGTGTTGAATCACCGTTAATGGACCAGCAGAACGTCAGGCCGTCGGCCCGGCGAACCAAATATGCGCAGGTTGAACCAGGCAAGTATCCGTTGTGGTCCAGATAAACGCTCGTGCCTACACCCTTAACCACGTTGAAACCCAGTCCATAATAGGCATTATCGGCGGAGGCTGAGGCTCCAGTGGCAATGAGGTCGAAACGGGTCTGGTCGAGCACCCGTGCGCCAGCCCTGGAACCATCGACCGAAGCCATGAGCCGGACTATATCGATGGGCGAAGCGGCCCAAACAGAAGCCGCTTGCCGTTCAATGGGGCTTTTAACCCAACTGCCCACATCGCCACCTTCCTGGCGTTCGTTGGGCTTGGCCCAATTCTGAATCCGGTTAAACGAACTCATCTGGCTATAATACTTCGCTTCAACAAGCGGTTGCCCGGCCGTAAACGTACCCGTCATACCCATCCGTTTAATGCCCAGTGGTTTCAGGAGTTTTTCCCAAACGTATGGTTCGTATAAACTTCCCGATACCATCTTGATAATCAATCCTAACAGATGGTAATGGCTGTTTTTGTAGGCCGAAACAGTGCCCGGCGTGTTTACGACCGGCTGTTTATGATCGAGTGCCTGTTGGGGGTCGGTAATCCAAGCCAGATCGTCATGGAAGCCTGTTCGATGTTCGAGCAGATGACGGACGGTGATGGCGTTAAGTTTTTTCTGGTCATCCGTGCCTGTCGATGCGGCAAACAATTGGCCAAATACCTTACTGTCTAAACTAAACAGCGTTTTCTTATCGGGTAGCTTGGCCCCATCCTGAATTAAGCGAAGGACAGCCATAGCCGTGATCGGTTTGGAAACACTGGCCAACCGTAACAGGGTGTCGGGGGTGGTTGCCCGTTGATTAGCGAAGTCAGAGCAGCCATATCCTTTGGCGTGGACCAGCTTTCCGTTGGCGGCAACGGCCAGCGCACAACCGGGAATACCGTAGTTTTTCAGCGTTTGCAGAACGACCTTATCCAGAGCATCGTAGGCAGGTGAGGTGCTTTTGCCCTGCATATCCAGGGGACCATTGTCGATCAGGCAAACCGTGTAACGACCCGTGTCCGCATTTCGGACCAGGTGAATGGGTCTTGCTCTCAACCGACGGGTAACGTGAATCAGGTGGTCGGGATCGTCGAGTTGCGTAAACGTCAGGCCGTCCAAAAACCAGTTCATCTGGTCGACTGGGCGTGTTTCGAGGACATAATCGAACGTTTCCTTGCCAGCAGAAGCGAGTGCGGGGGCGATGGCCACCAACCTGACTGGCTGGTTTTCCTGTATGTTTTTAGTGGCAATCAGAATGCTCAGGTCGGTCAACGTGGCCCGCCCTGCCCATTGCGTGATAGTTTCTTCAGGCGTGTTTTGGGTGATTACCGCCGAGTACGTAACGCGGTGCAGGGTTATCGGAAGCGGTTTTGTTTGAGTATGAACAGTGGTGGCCGTAGCTAGATCGACAATTCGACCGCCAAACGCCTGAGCCTGCGTTACAATATCCGACAGTTTATCAACCCCCGTCAGAACTTTATAGGGGCGGTGTTGGGCAAGCGTATTGGCGATAAAAACAATCCCGTACTGAACCGTAAGACCGCTTACAATGGGGCAGATGCTGATGATTCGGATTTTTGGATTTTTGGCCCGCTGCTGCACTTGTTCTTCGGTTAGATCAAGTTCCCAATCGGCACCGGCACGCTCGTAAGGCCCCCCATTCCGAACGAACAGAGCGCAGAAAATACCCGGCTTTAGTGGGTCTGCTTTCAAACGGAACAGTCTGTAGCCCTCCTTTATACGTTCGTTAATGCCAGCCGGAGTAGCTTCGTGCATCCACCAATGATCAGTTGGCGTACTGCGATCTAGTTCGGGGTGCGGTTGTAATGCGACAAAAAACGGTTTTTGGGGAAACTTAAAATCACCGAGGTTGCCAGGGCCTGTTTTAGGATTTACATGAGGAAACATACGTGGTAATGTTTAAAAGAAGAAAAGTTGTAAGGCATCGTCAAAGCAATAGTCGGTCTTTTGCCGCGGAAGGAATCAAACTTTTGGGGCAAACAGTATCAATTTTGGGGCATTGTGGGGGGAAGACTGAGCAAGCGGTAAACCGAAGTGGTTTTCAGGGGGAATCCTGAGTTTCTTACCATTCTGTCAGGCAAGGTTGGTCTGGCTATTTATTTATTGGGTGAGTACTGACCGAGTTGCCAGTGTTTTATGTAGCTGTTTGTCTGTATCTTACCGAATGATATGCATTCATAGATGACATTACTGTTCACATCTTACCGCCGACGGCAAAAGGTAATCCAGCATCAGTTGGGTGGATCAATTCTATCTGGATGGCCCCAATTCGTCAGTAGCTTTCTCTTTCTGCTTATCAGTTTCAGCAGTAACGGTCAATCGTCACCCGTATCGTTTCAGTTAGACAGCGTTCGGACCGATGGTGTTTACCTAAATCAGGGGTGGCGGTTTTGGCCCGGCGACCTGCCCGACGGAGCTAGCCCCCAGCTCGACGATAGCCAGTGGACTTCGGTTGATCCAACACAACAGCTAGGCGATCTGCCGCAGTTTCAGCGGGCGGGTGTTGGCTGGCTGCGGCTACACCTGACTACCGGCGCTGCGCTGCCGCCCGTTATGGCTTATGTGTATCAGTCAGTCGCGTCGGAAATCTATCTGGATGGGCAACTACTATATCGGTTCGGAACAATCAGTAACCAGCCTGACAGTGTACGTGCTTATAACCCCTGCGCTGCCTACAGTCTGCCCCTGCGCCCAGGAACGAGTCATCTGTTAGCGGTGCGATACGCTTACCAGCCCGGTCTTGATTATTCCAAGCAGTATCTCCACTGGGATGCCGCTGCCGTGGAATTTATTCTGTTCCCATCGACAGCCATTCCGGCCATTCGGCAATTGACGTTACAGGCCGCTTATTCCGATACGATCAAGGTAGGAATCGCTTTTATTCTGTTTATTCTGCACCTGAGCCTGTTTATCGCCTACCGAAAACAACAGGCTAACCTCTTTGCGGCTACCATGTATCTGCTGCTTTGTCTCACGTTTGTTGCCAAAGCTACCGTCGATTTTAGCCACTCCATGTCTACACGAACGCTGCTGTATTATGGGGCTATGATTGATGCCTGGATACCAGCAGTTTCGTTGCTGACGTTCTATAGCCTGTTTAATCTTCGAAAAGGGTGGCTGTTCTGGCTGGCCATTATCAGTATTGTACTTCGGTTTACACACCTCCCCGGCCCCTTAGACGTGTTATATCCGTTCGTGACGTACTATTTGCCTCTCGAACTGGTTCGTATTGCGGTGGTGGCAACCCGGCGCGGGCAGTTAGGGGCAAAAACGGTGTTAGCGGGTGTGCTGGTCAATGTAGGGATCTGGTTTCTTTACTCAATACTGACCACAGTAGGGGTTCCGTTTTTTGGCAACGAATGGCTCTATCATGGCCTGTTTCTCGCAGCCTTTTTATGTATCCCGCTTACCCTGTCGCTACGGCTGGCGCTGGAACATGGCTGGGTGAACCGGCAACTGGCCCGCCAGAATGAAGAGCTGGAGCAGCAGGTGGCCGAGCCCACCCAGGAGCTTCGCCAGCAGGCCAACCGGCTCAACGAACTGAATCAGGCACGGTCGCGCTTCGTAACCAACCTGACTCACGAATTCAGAACACCCCTTACCCTGATTATTTCGCCAGTCGAAAAAATTCTTGAATCCCCCATACTGCCCGCATCGATCCAGAGTCCCCTCCAGACGGTTGACCGTAATGCCCGGCACCTGCTCAATCAGGTGAACCAACTACTGGATATTGCCCGGCTCGAAGATGGCCACATGAATGTATCACTCAAGCCTGTTCAACTGGGGCGGTTTACAACCCAGCTGGTAGAGCTGTTTGAATCGACGGCTCAGGCCAGCCAAATCGAGCTGACACAGTCTGTCGATGGCGAGGAGGCCAGCTACCTGATGGACACCGATAAATGGGGTAAAATTGTGTATAATCTGCTAGCCAATGCCCTGAAATTCACACTGCCGGGTGGGCGGGTGAGCGTGCAGGTAAAGCTCGAACCCGCTCAGGTTCAACTGGTGGTGAGCGATACCGGTATTGGGATTGCAGATGACAAGCTGAAATTGATCTTCGACCGGTTCGTTCAGGTCGACGACAAGACAACCCGCGCTTTTGAAGGAACCGGAGTCGGGCTAGCCCTTGTGCGCGAACTGACTGACCTGATGAAAGGTAGTGTAACAGTTGATAGCCGAGCGGGAGAGGGGAGTACGTTTACAGTTTGCCTCCCTACAACAGTGGCCTCACAGACCGACGAACGTTCCGAAGCGACACCGCCGATTCCCGTTTCAGTTATCCCGCTGTTTTCTCCGCAGCGCGACTTGCCTGAGAATGCATTACCAGACAGTATGGAGGATGCACGGGCGTTGATTTTGATCGTAGAAGATAACGACGAGTTACGGGCGTTCATGGCTGACGAAGTAGGTGCCCGTTACCGGGTGTTGACTGCCTCAGATGGTCAACAGGGATGGGAGCAAGTGCAACAGCACCTGCCCGACGTGGTGATCTCCGATGTGATGCTCCCCGGAATGGACGGTTTTCAGCTAACCAGCCTGATTAAAACTACGCCCACAACCGATCATATTGCAGTTGTGCTACTCACCGCCCGAAGCGCTCACGACAGTCAGTTAGAGGGGCTTAAACAGGGTGCCGACGACTACCTGGTAAAGCCCTTTGACTTAGTTGAGTTGCGGCTTCGACTAGCCAACCTGATTACTCGTCAGCAAAACATACAGCGTTCGTTTCGGCAGCAACTGGAACAACCTGGTGCTGTGGCCGTTCCAGCATCGGCTCCAACAATTGATCCATTTCTGGAGCGGGTATACACGTTACTGGAAACGCACCTGGACAATGCGCACGTAGGCGTGGAATGGCTGGCCGATCAGTTGGCGATGGACCGTAAAACACTCTATCGCAAACTCCAGAGTAAGATTCAACTGTCGCCCAATGCGCTGATTCGAGCTTACCGACTTCGACGGGCGGGTGAATTGCTGAAGGCCGGAAAATCGATTACGGAAACGAGCTATTCGGTTGGTTTCGAAAGTGTTACGTATTTTGGGCAGTGCTTTAAAGAGCAATACCAAATGACCCCCACCGAGTTTGTTAATCAGCTGGTTTAGGACTCGTCTGGTTATGAAACACCTAGTGCTTGCTAGCGGTAGAGGTTCTGAGCAATCCTGAATATGTTGAGTGAATCGCCTTCAACGGGCAAACTATCAACCCCCGAGAGGTTTAAGTAGAGCCCCTTTCGTTCGACCAGCGGTCGGACGTTCTCGCCCAGTTTGCGAAGTAGCTCGGCCGCATCGAAGGGGGAAACCTGAATCTGATGCTGTCCTGTTTCAAGTCGTGAAAAATCCAGCAGATCGGTAATGAGCCGCACGGTTTCCTGCATATTGCGCTGGAGCATTTCCAGCATCTGTTCGCGTTCTTCGTCCGAATCGGCAAAGGGCAGCAAGCCGGCTGCCCCCTGAATAACCCCCAGGCTACCCCGCAACATCTCACCCCGTGTGAGGGCCTGCTGTTTCAGAATATCCAGTTGCTCAATCATGTAGGCAGATTATTCAATTTGTACTGTGCTGAGGATCTGGGAAAACTGTTTGTTGGAACAGGATAATCAGCGTCCCAGTAAATAATACTTAAAACAAATCTGTAAGGATATTTTGTTTGGTCATTTAAATACTCATAGTTCAACCTTTAATCCGTTTACTTTTCATTATGAAAGAAGGCATCCTCGGAGCTGCTGTGCTATGTACAGTCCTCCTATCGGCAGCCACTCTTTACCAGACAGTGGCCTTTCTCGATCACGAGATTTTGCCAGGTGGAGAGTGGTCGGCAAGTAAAACCATCGTTTACTGCCTAGTTACCAGTTTCTACCTGGCTAAAGCCGTAGAGTTCATGTTAAAACGAAAACGGGTTCTCTTAGTCAAGGGAAACCCGAACCCCTCCCTACTATTTTATAAACGGATTGATGCAGGCCGTCGACAATGACGCTCTCTCCTGTTCCCTGCCAATCTCGTATCTTCTGGTTGTCTTCCTGTAAGTACATTCGTTCTCGGGCCTGATTGCCCTCTTTCCACACCTATGCTTAACTGGCAATAGATACGTTCGCCATATCTATTGCTGAGCGACTGCTTTCCAGTCTCATCCATTCACTATGTACCCTTGGTTCGAAAGGACCATTTATCAACTCACGTTCACCTTTTTAACTTACTTCGTTATGTTTTACTCATCACTCCTTCTGCGACCAACTATAGTAGAAGTAGAAACTGCTAAATCGACATATCTGTGTATTCCCGGCTACAAAAACAGGCTGACCACTGAACAAATTCTCTGGATACAGGGAGAGGGCAATTACAGTCGAGTGCACTTAACCAACGGGAAGCAACTAATGGTTGCCCAAACATTAAGCAAGTTCGAGATACTGATTCCGGATTTCATTCGCACGCACAAGTCGTCAATGGTCAATCCCGATTACATACAAAGGTTTAAAGCGTTGCCTGGGCAGAAAACAGGCTTATTGGTATTGACAGGAGGTGTCGAGCTGCTTGTTGCCCGAAGACGCTTCGAGTCTGTTAGGGAAGCACTCAATACCCCACAACTAGCGTAGATAGAAAAGACCTCCTTTCTAGCGATGAGTGTCATCACAACGCCAACGCTAAAAGGGAGGTCTTTCTTTACTTACTTAAAAGTACTTAAGGTGGCTCTTGTTTATTTAGATAAACTACCAACAATTAGAACGCGGACACGTTCAAACGGCCGCCTGATACACACTTACCTGTCAGCGAGGGCGTTGGGACAGCGGCTGCCAGAATAGCGGCTTTGATCTGGGCGGCTGTTGCACCGGGGTGCGTTGAGGCATACAGAGCGGCAGCACCAGTTACGTGGGGCGTCGCCATTGACGTACCACTATACGACGCGTAATTCGACGCGTTGCCATTGCCCGGTACGGTTGACCAGATACCCTGTCCTGGGGCACCAATATCAACCTGAGTGGCTCCGTAGTTAGAGAAACTCGATAATCCACCCGCTGAATTGATAGCGGCTACAGCGATAATGTTGGCGTTCGGGTAGTTAGATGGATAATTAGCCACAGCATCGTTATTGTCGCCAATGCCATCAGTTCCACCATTACCAGCCGCAGCAATAAACAGAATTCCGGCGGCATTAGCCCGTTCAATAGCGGCCTGCAACAGCGACGAAGCTCCACCGCCACCCCATGAATTGTTGCTGGCTACAATGTTCAGGCTAGGATGACGAGTTTTCATATCCGTCAGATAGTCGACAGCTTTAATAGCGTTAGCCGTAGTGCCACCGTTGGTACCCAGGAACTTCAGACCAATCATTTTTACGTTCCAGCACATACCAGCAACGCCAAGTCCGTTACCACCTTTACCACCAATGGTACCCGCAACGTGCGTACCATGGTCATCGGCAGTGCCGTCGTAGGTTGATGCATTATTACCAGCAAAATCCCAGCCTGTAACATCGTCAACATATCCATTACCATCGTCATCTTTCCGGTTGCCCGCAATCTCGTAGGGGTTTACCCAACCATTACCCGTCAAATCGGTGTGGGTGTTCATCCAGCCTTCGTCGATAATACCGATGATTACACTGCTCGAACCTGTTTTACCAGCCGCCCAGGCAGTTGCCGCCTGGCTACCGTACTGATTAGCGGGTGATGTGCTGGGACCATACATTCCCCATAATGAGCCATTCGTAAAGTAGGTGTCATTGGAGGTAGCTACCTTAGTATAAATGTAATTTGGCTCAGCATACTCCACTTCGGGCAAGCCCTGCAATTGGCTAATGGCTTCCAAAACATCCAGCGATGTAGTAGCAAGGGTAACGCCTTCATCGTCGCCCCCTTTTTCCATCATTTTGGTCAGAATTTTTTCGGCTTTGCTGATTTTAGCTTTGCTCAGCGCCTTCAGGATTTTGTCGCTGAGCGTTCCACTTTTAAACTTAATCAGCACTTCACCGGGTACGTAATCACCCTGAGCAGCCGCGCGGGCCTGCCCAGTTTGGGTAGGGGCGAGGTCAATTTGTGGCTGACAGCTATACAGTAGAGCGCTGCACGCTAAGGCTGCCAGCAGTCGCTGGACCGTAGAAAATTTGTTATACATAGCTAAGGTTTTTTGTTGTACCAATATATGTAATAACTAAAATATTTTCAATCAAATTTTGAGCAAACGGTAATCTTTGTACGAAAACAGTTACTCGGTATAAAACACCCGTTTTACCCGTTCGCTGACACTAGTGAGGAGTTCATAGGCTATGGTATCAATGCGTTTGGTTAACTCGCTGACGGACAGATTTTGCCCAAATACCTCAACGTCGTCGCCTTCTGAAACTCTCGCGTTGGTCACGTCGATCATGGTCATGTCCATGCATATATTGCCAACGGTGGGGCAAAGCGTGCCGTTGACCCATATTTCGCCAACGCCGTTTCCGAACCGTCGGTCGTAGCCATCGGCGTAACCAATGGCAAGCGTAGCAATTCGGGCATCGTGGTCGAGAACACCCCGGCGGCTATAGCCTACCGTGTCACCGGCTCTCACGGTTTTTATCTGGCTGACCACCGTTCGGAGGGTACCAACAGGAAGTACCTGACCCGGCTCAATCCGGCTGCTCTCGATCCCATACAGCCCGATGCCAAGCCGAACCATATCGAGCCGAAACTCGGGGAAGCGCACAATGCCCGCTGAGTTGAGCAGGTGGCGGGTGGGTTGGTAACCCAGGCCCTTTTCAAGCATTTTTGTTGCCTGCACAAATCGGTCGAACTGTTCCCGCGAAAAACTGTTGAATTCCGATTCGTCGGCCCCCACTAAATGACTAAAAACAGTTGCCACTTGTAAGCCCGAATGCTCATTCAAATACCTGATAACCTCCGGCAACTCATCGGGTAAAAAACCCAACCGGTGCATGCCTGTGTCAATTTTGAGGTGAAAAAGCGAACGCTCTTTACCCGCTACCCATTTCCCCCATTCCCGCAGCAAGCGCATGCTATATATCTCCGGTTCAAGGCGGTATTCGAGCAGGGTAGCGAAGGTTTCGACGGCGGGGTTCATCACCATAATTGGCAAGTCGATGCCGTTTTGGCGGAGCGCCACCCCCTCGTCGGCGTAGGCTACGGCCAGGTAATCGACCCGGTTAAACTGGAGCAATTGGGCTACCTCGGCACTACCGCTACCATACGCAAACGCTTTGACCATCACCATGATCTTACTTTTGCCCGCTTTGGCGCGGTAATAATTTAGGTTATGGGTGAGGGCGTTGAGGTTGATGTGCAGCACCGTACCGTGCACTTTGCGTTGCAGTCGGTTTGCAATGCGCTCAAAAGCAAAGGGCCGGGCGCCTTTCACCAGCACAACCGCATCGCGAAACAGATCACTTTGGAAATCGGCCAGAAAAGCGTCTGTATCGTTGTAAAACAGACTGTTAGATGGAAAATGAGAAGCCTGGTTTTTCATTACCGGGCCAATCCCCACAAACTGGTCCGGGTGTTGTTCGGTAATGATTTGCCCAATCTGTGCGTATAAATCGCTTTCGGGCTGGCCTGATTGCAACACGTCGGATAGCACCACAACCTGCCGGGGGCGGGTGCGTTGCTGATTCAGAAAGTTCAGTGCCAGTTGCAGCCCAGCCACGTCGTTATTATACGAGTCGTCGATGAGCACACTGTTCAAAATACCCTCTTTCAATTCGAGCCGCATCGACACCGGCCGAATACGATTGAGCCGTTTCTGAAGTTGTTCCTCGTCGGTCAGGCCAAGCTGGATCAGTACTAGCAGGCAATGGACCAGATTCTCCACCGAAGCGGGGTCGCTAAAGGGTAATGTAAGTGTTAATTTTTTTTGCCCCTTGTGGCTTATGTGCAGCACATTTTCCCGCACCTCGACTGTATACTCCGCATCAACATCGCCCATCGACCAGCGCACCAGATTAATACCCGGATTTACGGCCTTGAGCAACAGATTTACCTCCTCGTCGATGTCGGGGTAGTCGGCGCGGTAGATCAGCGTCTGAGCATGGGTAAACAGGCGGATTTTTTCGGCAACCTTCTGTTTTGCACTTTTAAAACCCTCATCATGCGCGGTGCCGATATTGGTAAACACACCAATTGTTGGGCGAATAATGGGTTCGAGCGCGGCCATCTCGTGGGGTTTCGAGATGCCTGCTTCAAAAATTCCGAGTGTATGAGTCTCATTCAACTGGTGCACCGACAGTGGCACACCCACTTGCGAGTTATAGCTTTTTGGGCTTCGGGCAATCTCAAAATCAGTAGGGGAGAGACCTCCACCCAATAGTTGCGCGAGCCACTCTTTTACGATGGTTTTGCCATTGCTACCCGTAATGCCTACCACCGGAATCTGGAACTGCTGCCGATGCTGGGCAGCTTCCTTCTGAAGGGCCTGCAACACATTATCGACAGCGGTAAAAGTCGCGTCGGGTAACAATTCCCAATCTGCCTGCATCGCTGAGCGTTCCACCACGAACTGCCGAACACCCCGTGCGTACAAATCGGAAATATATTGATGACCATCGTGGCGGTCGCCCCGAATCGCAAAAAAAATACTGTGTTGAGGGTCAGTGATAACCTGACGGGAATCGGTAAGCCAAATCATATTGTTCAAAACCATCCGCGACGGCGGAAGTAAATAATTAAACCAACTGTTATTGCGGCCATTGCCCCCAGTGTATAGAAATAGCCGTTTTGTGTTCGGAGTTCGGGCATATTGTCGAAGTTCATGCCATACACCCCCACAATGAATGTCAGCGGCATGAAGATGGCCGAGAAAATGGTCAGCGTTTTCATCACCGAGTTCATGCGGTTGCTGACTGAAGACAGATAGACGTCCATCAGACCAGGAATAATTTCGCGATAGGAATCGATAGTTTCGATAACCTGAGTAATGTGATCATGGAGATCTCGTAAGTAAGGAATCGTTGAGGGTTGTATGAGCGGGTTTTCATCGCGAATCATTGAACTGATCATGTCGCGCAGCGGCCAGACTATCCGACGGGTGTTGGCCAGTTCACGTTTCAGTTGATACAACTCTGCCAGCGGTTTTTGTCGTTTTCCCAGATAAGTGTCGGGCTTTTCTGCGGCTTGCTCCAGTACAATCTGATCTTCGAGTTTATCGAGCTGACCACCAATAAAATCGAGTATTTCGAAATAGCGATCAACCACCACATCCATTAGCGAATAGAGCAGGTAATCGGCCCCGTTGCGCCGTGTTTTTCCCGCTGACGCCTTAATCCGGTCCAGTACGGGTGTGAAAATATCGGTCGTTCGTTCCTCCTGAAACGACACTAGAAAATTCTTACCCAGGGCAAAGCTGACGTGTTCGGAGTCGATTTCATTGATCTGGTCGTTACAGTGCAGCATCTTAAGGGTCACAAACAAAATGCTCTCGTCATACAATTCGAGTTTGGGCTTTTGTTCGGTGTTCACTACGTCTTCGAGTAGCAACGGATGTAGTCCATACTGTCGGCCAATAGTCTCAACAACTTGGGGTTGATGGATACCGTCAACATCGAGCCAGGTAACGTGATTGGCTTCGGCGTTTGGCAACCGGCACGTGCTTAACCGCCCCGAATCATCAACCCGGTAGTCGATGGCGTTGTATTCAATACGGGCAAGGCGGGTAGCGTGTTCCACCTCGGGACCCACATAGGTAACGGTTCCGGGGGAAGTACCGGTTGTTTTCTGAACGGATTTATAACGGCGTCGGCTCATAGGGGGCAAAAATGAGCATTTGCTCTCGTAAAAAACGATACTTGTACTAATCTTTTCGCTTGCATGTTTGTCAAACGGCCATTGAACGTTACCCTCCTTTTCGTATGACACGCCTGTTCACTTTCGCCCTTTCTGTTGCCCTGCTTACGGCCTGTAGCAGTGGTAAAACCGCCCTTCGTAGAGGTGATTTCGATGATGCAGTAGCCAAAGCGGCCAATCGGTTCAACAGCAAACCTGATCACAAACATGCCCGGTTTGTGTTGGAAGAAGCCTTTCAACTAGCCTATAATCAACATCAGCAGACTATTCAGGCCATCAGCCGTAGTCAGGAACCCTTTCGCTGGGAGAAAGCCGTAACGGCCTACACGCAGCTGCAAAAAACAACGGACATAGCCCGAAAATCGGGTCTCGATTGGGTTGATCAGTACCCGATTAGTTATGCCCAAAATATCAGTGAAGTGCGTACGCTGGCTGCTGCCGACCGATTTGAAGCAGCTGAACAGGCATACCCGTTCCATCAGCAAAATTTGCAGGCTGCCCGTGATGCATATAACCAGTACCAGCGAGCCAATACTTGGGTTGAGGGCTATCGTGGTGCTAATGCCAAAGCCAACGAAGTACTGCCTTATGCTATTTTAAGAGTAATGGTCGAACCGCTTTCACGGTCGAGTGAACTGGACCGGTCAGAAGCCCGTGATCTGCAAAAGGAAATAGTGGGGCGGGTAGGGCAGCAGTTGTCGCCCTCGCCACTGGCTCGGATATACATGGCTGACCCCAACGCGGGTGAGGGATACTCGATTCATCAGACTGTTCAGATGGTTGTCAGTAATTATAGCCCACAGCGGGAGCACGTCAGTAGTAATTCTGTGAAGGTGGAGAGCAACGAGACGTACGTGGTGGGCAAGAAAAAGATCAATGATAGTACGGTAGTGGAGATTCGCGAAAAGGTGAAGGGTGTGCTTACCACCCATCGGCGTGAGCTGAACGCCCGATTGGACCTGAAAATTCGTGCTGTCGACAATGTGACTGGGGTGGTTGTCTGGGAAGACGAGCTAACCCGGACCCGGGAATGGTATACCGAATGGCAAACATTTGAGGGCGATACGCGGGCACTGAATGGCCAGACACTGGCGTCAGCCAGTATTTTAGTACCTTCGGGCTGGCAATTCTTCGACGACCTTATCGACGGAATAGCCGATGATGTTCGGAGTGAACTCCGCCAATGCTATGACTGAAACCGACCCTGTAGACCACCCCGCGCTGACCCACCTGGCGCAAGACCCCATTATGGCGCAGCTGATCAGCGAAACGCCCCTGATCAAATCCGTAAATCATTGGGAAGATGATGTCTATCTGGCTTTGCTGGAGAGCATTGTGTCCCAACAGATTTCGGTGAAAGCCGCCGATGCCATTTTTCGCCGTTTTCGTTTGTTATTTTCTGAAACAGCCGAGGCTGAAGGGTACCCTGATCCGGCACGGCTTCTCGCCAAAACAACTGAGGAGTTACGATCGGCGGGGCTGTCGTTTCAGAAAATTAATTACCTCCAGAGCGTAGCCACATTTGCCCAGGGAAACCGGATGGATCGGCCTTTTTTCGATGTGCTGACCGACGAGGAAATTGTGCAGTACCTGATTCCGATTAAGGGGGTGGGCCGCTGGACGGTTGAGATGCTGCTGATGTTTGTGCTGGACCGGCCCGATGTGTTCCCGGTGGATGATCTGGTGATCCGTCAGAAGATGGTGCGGGCCTATGGCCTCACCGAGACAGGTCGTCCGCTGTACAAGCGACTCCACGAGGTTGCCGAAGCCTGGCGACCGCATCGGACGCTTGCCTGCCGGTACCTGTGGCGCTGGAAACCACTCTGAGGATTTCGGATTGGGGATGTCGGATTTTGGATTTATTGCTGACGCACGAGTGGGCTGGCGCAAGCAATAAATCCAAAATCCAACATCCCCAATCCAACATCCTTACACTTTCCGTGGGTCGGGGTGGGTGTAGCCTTTGCGGTAGGGGCGTTCGAGCATTTTGGTGGCTTCGGCGTCGCCCACCACAACTCTTTTCTGTGGGTCATACACCAATGGCCGACCCAGTTTCATGGACATATTGGCCAAAATACAACTGGATGTCGAGATGTGGCCCTCTTCAATATCGGCTACTGGTTTCCCATTTTTTTCGATAGCCTCCAGGAAGTTGAGCATGTGCAGTCGGGTAGCAGGAGCCGCGTTTAGCTCAATTTTTGGGTTCGTGGGCTCGGTCAGGTCTTCAGGGTACTTCTCCTTTTCATAAACCACATCGATGTGCGATTTCTTACCGTCTTTGCCATCGGGAATGAAATCACACTGCATGGTGCTGGCCCAGAGTGTGCCTTTGTCGCCGTACAGGGTAAATGACCAGGGGTAATCAGGGTTATTGGGTGTACCCCATGTCCGGTGCTGCCACACACAATTCAGCCCATCGTATTCGAATACCGCCGATTGGGTATCCGCAATATTTGATTTGCCGTCTTTCTGCACGTAAATACCTCCTTCCGAACTAATGCGTTTTGGCCAGCCGAGCTTGAGCATCCAGCGAACCGTATCGAACATGTGGACGCACATGTCGCCGGTGATTCCGTTGCCATATTCCATAAACGTCCGCCACCAGCGAACGTGGGGCAGGCCATCGTAAGGACGCAGGGGGGCGGGGCCAGTCCAGGTTTCGTAATCCAGAAAGGCCGGAACGGGTTGTTCGGCCGGGTTGCCATTGGCCCGCATGTGGATGTAACAGCACATTTCAACGTGCCTGATGTTACCCAGCAGACCGGCGTCGACAATATTTTTCTTGGCATCGATCAGGTGGGGAGTGCTTTTGCGCTGGGTGCCAACCTGCACTACTTTGTTGTATTTTCGGGCTGCCGCTACCATCGCTTCTCCCTCCATTACATCCACGCTGATGGGTTTTTGTACGTAGACGTGGGCGCCTGATTTCACCGCATCAATACATTGCAGGGCGTGCCAGTGATCGGGGGTGCCAATCAGAACAATGTCGAGCTTGTTCTCCGCCAGCATCTTTTTATAGTCGCCATACTGCTTAGGCTTCTGTTTGTTGTGTTGACGGGTAGCAACCAGTTCGGCTGCATTTTCGAGCATATTTTTGTCAACATCGCACAGGGCAATAACTTCAACCGGAGCCACCTGAATCAGGCGGAATAGATCGCTTTTGCCGTACCATCCCGTGCCAATCAGGCCCACTCGGTAGGTTTTGTCTGCTGCGGTGAAAGGCATAGCTTTAACACCTAACGTAGAAAGAGCCAGTGTTGCAGATGTGCCCTGGAGAAACTGACGACGGTTGATTGAGAATTGACGCATGGAGATTAAGAATAGTATAGTATTTGTTTTTAAAAGCCGGATAGCTTTTCACTTTACTTTACGTTATTATCATTGCTATGATTACGACATCCATATTTGACCTGTTCAAGATCGGGCCGGGCCCATCAAGTTCGCACACCATTGGGCCGATGAAAGCCAGTTTTGACTTTTTGCAACGGATTGCACAACTCCCCGCCGAAACGCTGGCGGCTGCTCATGAAATTCATATCTATCTATACGGGTCGCTGAGTGCTACCGGTAAGGGACACGGTACCGACCGAGCCATAGTAGCTGGTTTGTTAGGCTGGCAACCCGAAACCACCGATCCCGACCAACTGCTGGCTTTATTGAAAGATCCGGCTGTGTTGTACCCGATTAATCTGGGGCAAAAGACTATCGACCTTGGCCCCCACCATATTCACTTTGAACGCAAAAAGTACGAGTCTCCTTTTGCGAATACAATGGTGCTGCGGCTTACGGATGCTGCCGGTAATACCCTGGCTGAAGAAGAATATTATTCCATTGGTGGAGGTTTCGTGATTCGCAAAGGCGAACCCGAGGCAAAACTGGATGGGTCGACCTTGCCGTATCCGTACCAGACCATGAAAGAGTTGAAAGCACACTTGGTCGATAAAAACCTCACGTTGGAGCAACTGATGCTGGCCAACGAGCAGGCCATCACGGGCAAATCGGTAGCCGATATAAACCGGAAGGTTGATCAATTGCTGGAAGCGATGCACCGGGCCGTTCGGCGAGGGTTGCGCCACAAGGGCGTGTTGCCCGGTAATATCCGCCTGCGCCGAAAAGCTCCTTTGTTGTATCAACAAGCTAAAGGGCTTGCTCAAACCAGCGATAGTTTTCTGATCTTTTTAAATGCTTACTGCCTGGCAGCTTCCGAAGAAAATGCCGCCGGAGGTATCGTCGTAACCGCTCCAACATCAGGTGCATCGGGGGTGATACCGGGCCTGACCTATCTGGCAAAGAATCATTTTCACTACGACAAAGCCACACTCCGGCGCGGGATGTGGGCCGCAGCAGCCGTTGGCTTTCTGGTAAAGCACAACGCCAGTATTTCGGGGGCAGAAATGGGGTGTATGGGTGAAATCGGTACGGCTTCGGCAATGGGAGGGGCTTTCCTGACCGAATGCGCTGGCAAATCCATTGAAGCTGTAGAGTCGGCCGCTGAAATTGGTATTGAACACCACCTCGGTATGACCTGCGATCCTATCGGCGGTTATGTACAGATTCCGTGCATCGAGCGTAACGCTATGGGAGCCGTTAAAGCGTATAATGCCTTTTTACTGGCTACGGTTGGTGCGCCATCAAATCAGAAAATTTCCCTCGACGCAGTTATAAAAGTTATGAAAGCGACAGGTCGGGATATGTCGACCAAATACAAAGAAACATCCGAAGCCGGACTAGCGTTGAGTGCAACGGAATGCTGACGGATGTCGGATTTGAGATGTCGGATTTGGGATTTATTGTTGCCGCCATAACTGGCCCATCAGCGTCAGCAATAAATCCCAAATCCGGCATCCGCGATCCCAAATCATTTTATTATGACCAATATTTATACCCCGCGTCAACAGCGGATTTTGCTCATTACCAGCCTCATTATCATTGCTGGATTTATTATCGCCGGTTTGCGGCAATATGCCACCGCTTTTCTGGGGGCGGCCATTCTGTTTGTGGTGCTCCGCCCCTGGTTTCACAGTCTGACCAGAAAGAGAAAATGGAATGTCACGTTTGTAACGGTGCTGCTGATGATTTTTGCCCTGATCGTCATCATTATGCCATTTGCCGTACTCAGTGTACTTCTGGTTGACCGGATTCAGGAATACGCCCGCGATCCGAGCCAGATTCTGGACCTGGTTAATCAGTTGGAAAAAGCGACCGGTTTTAAAATTACCAGTCAGCAGAACATTAAGCAGATGATCTCGCAGGGAGCTTCGTTTGCCAGTCGCCAATTTCCCTCAATTCTGGGTAGCACCCTCGACTTTATTGTGATTCTGGGCTTGCTGTTTTTTGCCCTGTATTTCATGTTTAAGGAGGAAAAAACGTTTATCAAAGGCCTGCGACGTTATCTTCCTTTCCAGCAAAACACCCTGGACGAACTCGGCGAGTCCCTCAAAAACAACGTGAACGCCAATGTAATTGGGCAAGCACTGGTATCGCTGGTGCAGGCCGTTCTGACGGGTGTGACACTGTGGATTTTTGGCACCCCCGATCCGGCCTTCTGGGGAATGATCGCGTTTTTTATGGCCTTTATTCCCGTTTTGGGAACCCCCCTGGTTTGGGGACCGGCTGCTCTGATTAAGTTTTCACAAGGTGAGACCGGAGAAGGTTTAGGAATTTTACTGGTTGGTGTGATTGTCATTATCAATATCGATAACCTGCTCAGGATTATGCTTGCCAAGCGAATGGGCGATGTTCATCCACTCATTACACTGGCAGGTATTGTTTTGGGGGTACCCATTTTTGGTATCTTGGGCCTGGTAATGGGACCGTTGCTGCTGTCTTATTTTATCGTGTTGATGCAGGTATTTGAGCGGCAAAACCGCCAGCAACTTGTAGAAGTAGCTACTGATGAAGCGCAACTAAAAAAGCGCGTTGCGGTAAAAGAATCAAAGAGTGACGACTGACGGAATGATAAGTAAACGCCCGGTGTTATTTGTTTTTACCGAGAAAAAATAGCACATACCTATGGAGCGTTTGGTTCAATATTTTGAGACAATACCATCGTCGCACCGAAGCCTGATTTTGGTGGGGGGCATCACATTCTTCTGGCTTCTGGAAAGTGCGGTGCCCCTGTTTCGTTTTGACGGTACCACCCCTGGCTATCACAAAACGCGGCATGCAGGGATCAATTTTTTCTTCACCTTCACTACCATTCTAGTCAACTTCTGCCTGGCCTTCATACTGGTTAGTGCTAGTCAATGGACTGTTTCCGAGGGTGTTGGTTTGTTGCAATGGGTGTCGCTGCCGTTGTGGGCAACTATCATTGTGGGGCTGTTGCTGCTCGATTTTTTTGGTGCCTGGCTAGCTCACTGGACCGAACACCACGTAAAATGGATGTGGCAGTTTCACTCGGTTCACCACTCCGACCAGCACGTAGATACAACGACAGCCAACCGCCATCATCCCGGCGAAAGTGTTATTCGGTTCGTGTTTACGGTTGTTGCTGTGCTGATTACGGGAGCGCCCATGTGGCTGGTGTTTTTATACCAGTCGTTATCAGTGGTATTATCGCAGTTTAATCACGCAAATATCGAACTGCCCCGCTGGGCCGACCGATTGCTGAGTTTGGTTGTGGTGACGCCCAATATGCACCATGTTCATCACCATTACGTACTGCCGCTGTCCAATACCAACTACGGCAACATTTTTCCGTACTGGGATAAACTGTTCGGCACTTATGCCGAGGTCGAAGGCCGTAAGCTTCTTTATGGGCTGGATACTCACATGGACACCAGTGAAAATGCGCGTATTGGCGGGATTCTAAAAGTGCCTTTCCAGCAATACCGGGCCCCGGTAGGAGAGAAGAAGGAAAAAGAAACAAGCAAGGTAATTGGGTAAACAGGTGACCACCTATTTACCCAATTACCTCAGTATGGACTTCCCGAGATGTAGCTTTCCAGAGAACTGATGCGGTTCTTTTGATCGTGGATGATGGCCGAAACAACGTCATTGATCGATATAATCCCAATCAACTCCTCATTGTCGACCACAGGAAGGTGACGAATATGCTTGTCGGACATGATGAGCATAGCTGCTTCAATTTTGTCGTCGGGGGCAATGGTAATGAGCTTGCTAGTCATTACATCGGCTACAATTGTATCTTTAGAAGCTCGTCCCTGTAGAATTACTTTTCGGGCATAGTCGCGTTCCGAGAAGATACCGGCTAGCTGACCATCATCGATCACAAGAACGGCTCCAATATTTTTTTCGGCCATGAGCTGAAGTGCATCAAACACAGTAGCGGATGAGGTGGTCGAATAAATTGTGTTGATAGACTTACCCGAGAGTATTTGCTTGATTTTCATATTGTATGAGGGGATTAGTAGGGGATGAAGGTAGGAAGAAAAAAGGAAAAAATAGTGAAAACACAGGAGTTAGAAGAAAAAAACTAGTCGGTTGAAATGCTTGGTTCTATATACTCACTTCCAACTTATCACTCCTAAAAAAGTCGTATCTTTATAGGTATGAACGATACCCAAACTGCCGCCCAATTATTGGCGAAACGGTTTCCCTATAAACCCACTCCGGGACAGGAAGAATTTTTTGAAAAGATAGGCGCGTTCATCGTCAGTGAAGATTTTGAACACAACCGTGATTGTTTTCTGTTGCGCGGTTATGCCGGAACGGGTAAAACAACGCTCATCAGTACACTTATTAAAGTACTCCCCCGATTTGGCTATAAATCGGTGCTGCTGGCGCCCACGGGCCGGGCGGCTAAAGTGATGTCGAACTATGCTAAGAAGTCGGCTCAGACAATTCACCGGAAGATTTACCGGCAAGTGGCCGACCCCAGTTCAGGATCACTCAGTTTTCAACGGCAGAAAAACTACCACGAAGACACCCTCTTTATTGTCGATGAAGCGTCGATGATCTCCGACGAAGCAGATTTTGGCGGCAAAGGTCTGTTAACCGATTTGATCGAGTTCGTATTTGAAAATAAGGGTAACAAACTGATGCTAGTGGGCGACACTGCTCAGTTACCCCCCGTTGGCCGGGACATAAGCCCCGCCCTGGATGCGGATTTTGTGGCTCGCTCGTTCGATATGAACGTGTACGAACAAGAGCTGACCGAAGTAATGCGTCAGGAAGAATCGTCGGGAATTCTGGCCAATGCTACCGAGCTCCGTAACGAATTGGCCGTTTCGGAACCCATGATTCGGCTGAACACCCGTTCGTTTCGGGATATTTATAAGATGCCCCAAACCCGCCTGGAAGATGGCATCCAGTATGCCTATAATAAGTTTGGACGGGAGAATACGGTTATTCTCTGTCGTTCGAACAAGTCGGCGGTGCAGTATAATCAGTTTGTTCGGCGGATGATCAACCAGTGCGAAGATGAGCTGGATGCGGGCGATATGCTGATGATTGCCCGCAACAATTATACAACCTTGGAAGAAGACTCGCCTGCCGGGTTTCTGGCGAACGGCGAGTTTGCTGAGGTGCTCAAAATTCGCAAAAAAGAAGAGCTGCACGGCTTGCGGTTTGCCACGGTCACCCTTCGCCTAGTCGACTATGAGGAGCAGCCGGAGTTCGAAGCCAAAATAATTCTGGATACCCTCCATTCAATCACACCCGCCCTAGGTCAGGCCGAGAGCAGGGCGTTGTACGACAGCGTACAGAAAGACTACCTATACATCAAAACCAAAAAAGAGCGGGCTGAAGCGGTCCGGCGCGATTCGTACCTGAATGCCTTGCAGGTAAAATTTGCCTACGCCCTCACCACCCATAAAGCGCAGGGAGGGCAATGGAGTGCTGTTTTTGTTGATCAGGGCTACATGCCCGATCTGACGATTACCCACGAATTTGTACGCTGGCTTTATACCGCTATGACTCGTGCCACCGACGAGGTATATTTGATGAATTTCAGTCCCCAGTTTTTTGAGTAGTCAATACTGGTCAGTAGTCATTGCGCTTCGCTGTCATTAGGCTACGCCGTCATTAGTCGTCAGTAAGTTATTATATGAATGACTAATGACGCGCAGCAAATGACCAATGACGGCGTAGCCTAATGACCAATAACATCCTAAACCCCTTAAACCTATGTCTTCCGGTACTTCCCTCCGGCCTGGCTGGTACGCCGTATTCGTACTTATGCTGGCTTACGTGTCCTCGTTTATCGATCGGCAAATTCTGAGTCTGCTTGTAGCACCCATCAAGCGTGACCTCCTGCTAAGCGACACAGAAATAAGCCTGCTGATGGGGCTGAGTTTCGCCCTGTTTTACACTTTTCTGGGCATTCCTATTGGGCGCCTGGCCGACCGCGCTAACCGACGGAATATCATTATCGGAGGCATTGCCATCTGGAGCCTGATGACAGCGCTTTGTGGGGTTGTGAAGAATTACGGTCAATTCTTTCTGGCCCGAGTTGGGGTAGGGGTAGGTGAAGCCACGTTGTCTCCAGCTGCCTACTCAATGCTAGCCGATTATTTTCCACGGGAAAAACTCGCCACAGCGATCAGTGTGTATTCGGCTGGGATTTATATTGGTTCGGGGGTTGCGGTGTTGATTGGGGCGTGGCTTGTGAGCATGGGGGGCGATGCCCGAACAGTGACCTTGCCGTTGGTAGGGGAGGTGTTCACTTGGCAGGTGCTATTTTTCTACATTGGTTTACCCGGTCTGGTAATCGCTTTGCTCGTGCTTACCGTTCGCGAACCTGCTCGCAAAGGATTGCTGACAGCTGCCGACGGGCAGGTTCAGCATTTATCAATCAGTGAGGTATTCGGACTTATTCGTCAGAAACAGGCCGCTTTTTTTAGCGTTACCATCGGGTTTACCTTCATTGCACTAGTTGCCTATGCAGGATCGGCCTGGACCCCCACGTTTCTGGTGCGGACCTTCGGTTGGAAGGTGGGTAATGCCGGGGCTATATATGGACTCATGGTAACAGTGTTCTCTACAACGGGCATTATTCTGGGCGGTCGTTATGCCGATGCGCTGACTCGCCGGGGTGTTACGGATGGGCGATTGCGGATTGGTATCTACTCGGCAATCGCAATTGCCTTGAGTGCTTTTTACCCGATCGTCAACAACCCGACAGTGGTCATAGTGATGATACCAATTCCCTGTTTTTTTGTGGCTTTTCCATTTGGGGCCGCTTCGGCTGCTATTCAGGACATTATGCCCAATCAGGCACGGGCGTTAGCTTCGGCGGTGTATCTGTTCTTTATCAATATTATTGCGTTGGGGTTTGGTCCTACGTCGGTGGCCCTGCTCACCGACTACGTGTTTCAGGATGAAAGCGCCATTCGGTACTCGTTGGCGATGGTTACGCTACTGGCCTCAATGATTTCACTGGGCTGCTATAGTGTGGGTCTGGCTCCTTATCGGCGGGCGATGACGGCTATGCACCATCCATCAGCAGTAGCCGTCTAACAAACCCCTCTCTAATGGGTTGTACAGATAACACAACGTTATCAGATACCATGAGCAAGGGAGCCACGCAACCAATCGTCCGCGAAACCGCCGACGACACCAAGAAATACGAACTCAATACCAATTTGCCCGACGAAGCACAGGGCAAAACCGCTCGGGGTGTTCACAAAACGAAGCAAAGTACCGAGGATGAACACGATGCCACTGGTTCTGTGGAGGTGAACCACAAAGGGAGCCACGGTCATTCTGGCCACAACAGTGAGCATTCTGGCAGTCAGTCGAACGAAGAGAAGAAATAAACCAAAAACGGGCCGAAAGGCCCGTTTTTGGTTTATGATACCCGTACGTAGCTTCCAAGCCACTTCACATCGGCGGTATGGTGATTTAGAATATCGTGGAGATCCGGTTCATCGGCATGGCCTTCGCATTCGATCAGGAACCAGTAACGGAAGGTAGCCCCTTCCCGTAGAGGACGGCTTTCGATCTTGGTGAGGTTAATGCCCCGGGTGTTGAACTCCTGTAGGAACTCGGCCAAAACCCCCGGCGAGTTGGTATTAGGGAGTCGGGCAATCAGCGTTGTTTTGTCGCGACCACTAGGCTGATTGCGGAAATCTTTAGCCAGTAGCAGGAAGCGAGTTCGGTTAAGATCAGAATCTTCGATATTGTCGAACAAAACAGGAACGCCAAATAACTTGGCGGCAATGTGCGAACAGATAGCCGCCGTGTTGGGCTGCTGAGCCGCCATCTTAGCAGCTTTCGACGTTGATTCTACTGGTACGAACTCTGCCTTTAATCCGTCGAAGGAATCATTAAGGAACTTGCTGCACTGCCGGAAGGCAATGTCTTTGGAGTAAATATGTGTGATGTCGGCGAGATTTTCCGTTTGTGTAGCAAAAGTAAAGTGCACCGGAATTTCGGCCTCGGCGGCAATCATCAGGTCTTTTTCGTTGAGCAAGTCAATGGTCTCATTCACAATGCCTTCCCGGTTATTTTCGATGGGAACAACCCCAAACCGGGCCCGACCTGTCTCCACACTCTCGAACACCGACCGGATAGTTGGTTGGGCCGTGTACGCACTAATTGCCCCAAACCGACTCTCAGCAGCCTGGTGGGTAAAGCTACCCTCTGGTCCTAAAAAAGCCACCCGCTCGGGCAATTCCATATTGCGTGCAGCCGCAAAAATTTCCAGAAAAATAGCTTCTAAAGCCGCCTGATTAAGTGGTCCTTTATTCTGATCAAAAATGCGGTCAAGAATTTGCCGTTCGCGTTCGGGGCGGTAAATAATGGCGTTGGTCGACCGTTTTAACTCGCCTACTTGCCGCACACAATCCATGCGTTGGTTGAGCAATAGAAGTAGTTGGTCATCGAGCGCATCGATCTGGTCGCGTAAAGTCTGGAGGGTCATTGGGGCAGTGAGCAGTGAACAATTAACAGCGAGCAGTTAGTTGTCCTAACAGATAGTGACAAAAGTTAAGCTACAAAAGTACGCTCTCATTTGTAAATCGCCTACTGTTCGTTGTTCACTGCTCGCTGATCATACCAAAGCCACGTCCTCGACGTCTTTTTCAATCCGCAGATTGTCGATGATAAATCGCTGGCGATCGGGTGTGTTCTTGCCCATGTAGTAACTCAGAAGCTTCGGAATGGATGTTTCTTTCTCCATAATAACCGGCTCCAAACGCATGTTTTCACCGATAAACAGACCAAACTCATCGGGCGAAATCTCGCCGAGACCTTTGAACCGGGTAATCTCGATTTTCTTGCCGCCTTTGGTCAATTTGTTCATGGCTGACTGCTTCTCGTCTTCCGAATAACAGTAAACCGTCTCCTTGTGGTTTTTGGGATTGCGTACCCGGAACAGGGGCGTTTCCAGAATATACAGGTGACCGTTCCGCACCAGATCAGGGAAAAATTGCAGGAAAAACGTCAGCATCAGCAGACGAATGTGCATACCGTCGACGTCGGCATCGGTGGCCACCACAATCCGATTATACCGAAGCGATTCCAGCCCTTCTTCAATGTCTAATGCGTGTTGAAGCAGGTTGAACTCCTCGTTTTCGTATACCACTTTTTTGGTCAGCCCAAAGCAATTGAGTGGTTTTCCCCGCAAACTGAATACCGCCTGGGTCTGCACATTGCGCGATTTAGTGATGGACCCACTGGCCGAGTCACCCTCGGTAATGAATAAGGTTGTCTGGTGCTTTTCTTCGCCCTTCAGATCGGTGAAGTGCAGACGACAGTCACGCAGTTTTTTGTTGTGCAGGTTGGCTTTTTTTGCACGTTCGTTAGCCAGTTTCTTAATACCGGCCAGTTCTTTCCGCTCCCGCTCCGACTGTTCGATCCGCTTTTTAATGGCATCGCGAATCGTGGGATTCATGTGCAGGTAATCGTCGAGACGCTCTTTTACAAAATCAAGTACAAACGACCGCACCGACGTTGAATCTGAATCGGGGGCCATGTTGATCGAGCCCAACTTGGTTTTGGTCTGCGACTCAAAAACCGGCTCCTGAACCCGAAGGCTAATGGCAGCAATGATACTGGCCCGGATATCAGACGCATCATAATCTTTCCCGAAGTGGTCCCGAATGGTTTTAACTACAGCCTCGCGAAGAGCGGCAAGGTGAGTACCTCCCTGGGTGGTATATTGCCCATTGACGAATGAATAATACTCTTCGCCATATTGATTGCCGTGCGTCAGAGCAATTTCCAGATCCTGCCCTTTCAGGTGAATGATCGGGTAGCGGAGCGCATCTTCGTCGGTTTTATTACGGAGCAGGTCGAGCAATCCATTCTGCGAAACGTATTTCTGGCGATTGAACGTGATAACAAGGCCGGCGTTAAGGTAGCAGTAGTTCCAGATCATATTCTCCAGATACTGCGGTATGTAGTGGAAATTTTTGAACACCGTATCATCGGGTTCAAAGCTGACCAGCGTACCATTACGCTCATTGGTGATTTGCTCACCCGTATTGGTTAACACACCCCGTTCGAACTCGGCCCAGACGGATTTGCCTTCCCGGTACGACTGCACCTTAAAATAAGATGACAACGCGTTGACAGCCTTGGTACCAACACCATTAAGACCAACTGATTTCTGGAAGGCCCCCGAGTCATACTTGCCACCCGTATTGATTTTGGAAACGACCTCCACTACTTTGCCGAGTGGTATCCCCCGACCGTAATCTCGAATTTCGACCCGGTGGTCGGTTACTTTGATTTCAATGTTTTTTCCGTTTCCCATTACGTGTTCGTCGATACAGTTATCGACTACTTCTTTCAACAACACGTAAATGCCATCGTCGGCAGCGGAACCATCGCCTAATTTGCCGATATACATACCTGGCCGCAAACGAATATGTTCGCGCCAGTCTAAAGAACGGATACTATCTTCGTTGTACTGAACGGACTTAGTGATATTATCTGTCATTGATATTTGGGTAACTGGGGTAATTAGGTAAATTGATGATTAGGCTAGTTGGGGTAAATAAGTCATTTAGTACTAATTCACTTTAATTATCCATTTATCCTACTCACCAAATTCCCACTTTCAGGGTAAAATACAAAAACATGGGTGACCAACTTTTGCCACGTAGCAAGATACGAAAAAAACCCGGCAAATAGAAAACTATTTAGAATGCCATCAAAGTTCGTTTACTTTGCTACCTGAATAGACTAAAGTACGTTTTTCGCGGCCATAACGTTAGCCTACCAACACGGGTTTAGCCCGACGATGTAGATCATGCATCTAAAAAATATGCAAAAAGAATTGCGCCCTTCACTGGCACACACCCAAGCTCTCTGCCCACAAATTGCTCGATCAGCAATAAAATCAGCCTTTTCGCTGGTTTTAATGGGTTTGTTCCTTCAATCACAATCAGTTACTGCCCAAGTTGTGGCTCCAACGGCCCCAGCGGCCCAGCCAAGTGCCCGTCCGGGCGCTGCTCAGCCCAGCGGAACCGTGCCCGGCAATACGATACCTGGTCGTGCCGGGCAAACGGGCTTGCCTGGAACAACCTCGCCAAACAACCGGGCCAGCACACCTGCCAACATCCCTACTAATGGACAGAATCAGACTGGCCGTGCCGCTAACGGGTCTGTACAAACGCAGCAGGGAACCAACGCCAATGGGCAGCCCAATGCTCAAAATGGGCAGAACGGCCAACCTGTACTCAACCCCGATGGAACTCCGGTCGTAACCGATCCAAACGCCGTTGAGCAGGGCGATGAGCAGGTACAGAAAAGCACCGAAGAAGTGCTTGAAGACGGTTACGCAGCCGCTCGGGCGCGGGAGCGGGAACGGTTGCGGGCAAAAATATTCGGCTACGAAATTTTTAACAACCCTCTCTACGCCAATACCTTCCAGGCAAACAACAACGTGGCTACGCCCCGTAATTACGTAGTTGGACCCGGAGATGCCCTGAACATTCAGTTGTACGGCTATACCGAAGCCGATTTCAGCCAGTCTGTGTCAAAAGAGGGTAATATCTACTTTACTCAACAGACGGGTATCGGCCCTGTCAACGTGTCTGGCTTAACAGTTGAAGCTGTTAAAGCACGGATTGCAAGCCGCCTGTCCTCTAAGTTTGTTGGCTTGAAGAGCAGTTCTTACGGTCCACAAAATACCTATTTGGAGGTGTCCCTGGGCGGATTACGGAGCATCCGGGTGTCTGTTTTAGGCGAAGCATTCCGCCCCGGTACGTACGTGATGTCGTCATTAGCAACAGTGATGAACGCTATTTACCAGGCGGCTGGCCCCGATTTGTTGGGTTCGTATCGGCGGGTTAACGTGATTCGGGGTGGTAAAGTCCTGACCACGCTTGACCTGTATGATTACCTGCTGACGGGAATTCAACGTAACGATATTCGGCTTCAGGATGGCGACATCATTCGCTTTGGCAAATACATTAGCCGGGTGGAGATAACAGGAACCGTAAATCGTAACAATATCTTTGAGATGTTGCCCGGCGAAACACTGGATAAACTCCTCTATTATGCTGCCGACTTTGCTGCCAACGCGTACCGTAACCGGGTTAAAGTAACGCGCCTGACCGACCGCGAACGTAAAGTAATTGATGTGACGCAGAACGATTTCAAAACGTTTGTCATGCAGGATGGCGATCAGGTCGATGTGGAGCAATTGCTCGACCGGTTTGAGAACCAGGTGAATATTCAGGGAGCCGTATACCGGCCTGGCCGGTACTCGCTGGATCAGAATAAAACGATTCGGCAGCTGATCGACAACGCGGAAGGCTTAAAAGGCGATGCTTTCACCGGCCGGATTCAGATTATCAGAACCCGCGAAGATTTATCCTTCGAAACCATACCCATCAACCTGGCTGATGTACTGAATGGAACAACGCCCGATGTACCATTGCAGCGCGAAGATCAAGTCATTATCACGTCGCGCTTTGAACTGGCTGAAGGGGCCAGCGTATCCATTCAGGGCGAAGTAAATGTACCCGCTGATGGTGTTCAATTTGCGTCGAACATGACGCTCGAAGACCTCATTTTCCGGGCCGGAGGACTGAAAGAGTCAGCCGCAGCCGCTCAGGTTGAGGTGGTACGCCGGAAAAAAGATGTTGATATTAATTCGAAGTCGGCGCAGGTTGCCGAAACGTTCATTTTCAATGTAGATCGTGACCTGACTATAAAAAGCAGCGATAGCAAGTTCCTGTTGCAGCCATTCGACCAAGTCATCGTTCGCCGGTCTCCTAATTACCAGATTCAGACGTATGCCCGGGTTGAAGGAGAAGTAACGCTTCCTGGCGCATATCCGATCAAAACCAAAGACCAGAAGGTGTCGGATATGGTGAAGCTGGCGGGTGGCCTTACACCATTTGCCTATGTGCGGGGAGCTACCCTAATCCGTACGATTAAACTGAGCGACGACGAATTGGCCCAGCGGCAGCGGTCGGTAGATGAGCTGGCTGATGATGCGCGCAAAAGCGTGGTTCAGATCGAGGCCGTTACGCCTTACAAGACGGAGTCGATTGGTATTAACTTACAAAAGATTCTGGATAACCCCGGTTCCGACGAAGACATTCTGGTGCTGGAAGGTGACTTGCTCCGCATTCCCAAGCAACTGGAAACGGTGCGTTTGCAAGGGGAATTGCTGCTGCCTACAACGGTTAAATACCGCAACGGGCAAAACTTCCAGGACTACATCAGTCAGGCAGGTGGTTTTACCGACAAATCGCAACGTAAAAAATCGTTTGTTGTATACGCGAATGGCTCCGTCGACCGGACTCGTAAGTTCATGTTTTTCAACATTTACCCGCGTGTAGAACCCGGCTCGGAGATAATTGTGCCACGCACTACAACTAATCCTATTACACCACAGCAGATTATTTCGCAGGTAACAACCATCACCTCATCGGTATTCACCCTCATATTGGGTGTGTTGGCCTTCCGAAATATTCAGTAATACCCATTAAAGACAGACAGATTTAGTATATGAACCCGAATTCACCCGTTCCAAACAACGGCAACATACCCGCCCCGCTGGTTCGGCCTGTACCCCCCGATCAGCTGTCGCCTAAAGCGGTCATGCTACAGGTATTTAACCTCAGGCACGTTTTTAAGCGGTATTGGAAACTCATTGTGGGCTTGATGGTTATTGGTGGTGTGATTGGAAAATTCATCGATGTCTCCGAGAAACGCAAGCCAATCTATAACGGCGGTATTACCTTCAACCTCGGCGGAGGAAGCCCGACTCAAAACGGCATGGGCGATTTGGGAGCGCTAGCCAGTGCTTTTGGATTAGGCGGTGGTGCGCCGGATGCTAACATTTTTGTGGGTGACAACTTCATGATCTACGCCAAGTCGCGGCCAGTAGTAGAGAAGACGCTGATGAAAACCGTTAAAATTCACGGGGTCGATACGTTGCTGGTTAACTACTACATTCAGCATAGCGGCATCCGCGATAAAGAATGGGAGGACGATGATACGCTCCGGGCATTTAAACTGGACAGCGCCAAAAAGCCAATTGAATACAATAAGCAGGAGATTATTGCCATGGATCAGATTTACAAGCGTATCCTTACGGAGATGGGTGTATCTCAGCCTGAGCGTAAATCGTCGTTTATGCGGTTGGAGGGTTTCATGGAAGATGAAGACCTGACGAAAGTGTTTGTGGAAACCCACCTCAAAACAATTGAGGAAGACTATCGGGAAAAACAAACCAAAAAATCCCGCGAGATGTATGCCCTGCTCGAAGAACGTACTGATTCGCTTTACCGCGTATTAACTGGCACCGAGAATCAGCTGGCCCGTCAAATAGACCAGAATCAGCAGGTTGTTGTAGCCCGCGCTCAGATCCAGGAAACCCGGCTGACCCGTAACTCAACGTTTTTGAGTCAGCAGTATTTTTCGGCTTTACAGCAGCAGGACAACATGCGGTTGTCCCTTATTAAAGAAGCGCCCCTTTTCACAGAGATTGAACCGGTTTCATTACCACTTTACAAAGAAATTCGTACGTCTATTGCCGCCCAGGCGGGGATCGTACTAGGCTTAATTTTAAGCATTATAATTATTTTCTTCCGCGAGACCTACCGGTCTATTATGCAGGAGGGATGAAAGAAGTAAACAGTAAGCCGTATTCAGTGGGCAGTGTGCTGCGACGGAATACGGCTTACTGCCACTGAAAACTGCCTACTTTTTTGAGAACACAGGAAGTTGTTATTGAACCCGGCCGCTCGGAGCGGCATTATTGGCGTGATTTATGGCGCAACCGCGAGTTGTTATACATTCTCTCGATGCGCGATGTGTCGGTACGGTATAAGCAAACTGCGTTGGGTGCAGCCTGGGGCTTGATTCGCCCATTGACAACCATGCTCATTATGGTATTTGTGTTTAGCAATGTAGCTAAACTACCACCCGATCCGGGTATTCCATATCCACTCATGGTATTGGGCGGCATTACCATCTGGACGTTCTTTGCTACAGCCTTTACGCAGGTAAGTAACAGTGTGACGCTAAACTCAAACCTCGTCACAAAAGTGTATTTTCCCCGGCTGATTATGCCACTTAGCTCGATAGCAGTTAGCTTTATCGACTTTTTGGTGTCGCTGGGCTTATTTATCGTGCTGGCTATCTGGTATCGGTTTATCCCAGACTGGCACCTTATTTTCTTGCCGGTGTTTATGTTACTGGCTATGTTGGCATCGTTTGCGTTCGGTTTGTTTTTTGCGGTCGTAAACGTTCGGTTTCGCGACATTGGCCAACTAATACCGTTCATTGTGCAGATTGGCTTTTACATTTGTCCAATTGCTTACAGTAGTCGATTAGTCTCGACCCAATGGTATTATAAATTTTACATATTGAACCCAATGGTTGGCATTATTGACGGGTTCCGTTGGGCTTTACTCGGCGAAAAAGCGTACTTTAACCCCCAGAGTATTCTGTACTCCGTGGTGATCGTACTGGTTTGCCTGAGTCTGTCAGTTTATTTTTTCCGGAAGCGGGAGAATAGTTTTGTAGATGATATTTAAGAATTTCGGATTTGGAATTGCGGATTTCGGATAACTTAACCGGAAC
The DNA here is from genome assembly GCF_028867935.1 of Flavobacterium sp. SUN052. Classification (GTDB taxonomy): domain Bacteria; phylum Bacteroidota; class Bacteroidia; order Flavobacteriales; family Flavobacteriaceae; genus Flavobacterium. Next base: position 135,216 of record NZ_JAPQNS010000007.1, on the reverse strand, counting down.
CGCCAACCTGAAATCTGAAATCTGAAATCCGAAATACTAATGTCTGTTATTAAAGTCGAAAATATAAGCAAGCATTATATCATTGATCACAAACGTGGTAAGGGGACCAATAGCCTGCGCGATGTGATCAGCGAGAATATGCGGAGTTTGTTCGGAAAGAAACGCCCCGACGATGAGGAACTGACCCACGAGGAATTCTGGGCGCTACGCGATGTAAGTTTCAACGTCGAACAGGGCGACCGGGTGGGTATTGTGGGCCATAATGGCGCGGGGAAATCGACTTTGCTCAAGATTTTGAGCAAGATTATCGAACCCACCACCGGCTCTGTCCGAATCAAAGGTCGGGTGGCTTCTTTGCTGGAGGTTGGTACGGGTTTCCACCCTGAACTAACAGGTCGGGAGAATATTTTCCTGAACGGGTCACTGTTGGGAATGTCGCGGAGCGAGATTAAAAAGCAGTTCGATGCTATTGTCGATTTTGCTGGCGTCGAAAAGTTTTTGGATACGCCCGTGAAGCGCTATTCGTCGGGTATGTATGTCCGGCTTGGGTTTGCCATTTCGGCGCACCTCGATCCCGAAATCATGATCGTTGATGAAGTGCTAGCCGTAGGCGACGCTGAATTTCAGAAGAAAAGTCTTGGTAAAATGCGTGATAATTCGGCCAGTGGTCGCACCATTTTATTTGTAAGTCATAACCTTACTGCAGTACAGGCGCTCTGTAACAAGACACTGTATTTCGAAAAAGGACAGTTGCTGGAGCAGGGCGAAACGAATGCCGTGATTGCTACCTACCTGAGCAAAGTTTCCCGTACACGCCTGTGCCGTACCTGGGACACACCCGAGTCGGCCCCCGGAAACGATCTGATTCGTATCAAGCGCATGGAGTTGATTCCCGAGTACCAAGATAACCTGACGCATATTGACGTACGGACGCCGATGCGGGTACGGTTTGAGTTCTGGAACATGATGGATCGGGCCAACCTGAATTTAAGCATGCACCTGAATTCGCTGACTGGTGAATGTATTTTCAATGTAGGGTCGCAATCGCAACCCTACGGCAAAGGGATCGTATCGGGCGAGTGCACCATTCCGGGGTACTTTCTGAACGACGGATCGTACACACTATCGATGATGATTGTAAAAGATACCGTTACTCCCTTGTTCAATCTTGAAGAAGGTGTGACATTTGACGTGGAAGATTATCGGGAAGGTGTAGCCTGGTACGGTAAATGGCCCGGTTATGTACGCCCTCAGTTTCAATTTCAGATGGATTCGCTCGTTGCGGAACCGATTAATTAATGGTTGAAAAATGTACAATGGAAAATGTGTAATGTCGCATTGAAAGCCTAAACTATTGTTGAAACTTGGCATTATCCATTTTTCATTACCCATTTTTCATTAATGAACTATGCCCCTATTCGTTACCAAATCTTTCCTGCCCGACCCGAAAGAATATCATGAGCAGTTAGAACGAATCTGGAAATCGGGAATCCTTACTAATGACGGCCCCCTGGGTCGTGAGTTAGAAGCTGATTTACAGGAATTTCTTGGTGTTCGGTACCTTAAATTCACTACTAACGGCACAGTGGTGTTGCAGATGGCACTAAAAGCTCTGGGCATTACAGGTGAGGTGATCACAACTCCTTTTTCCTATGTGGCCACTACCAATGCCATTTTGTGGGAAAACTGCACGCCCATCTTCGCTGACATCAGCCCTGACGATTTCAACATCGACCCTGATAAAATTGAACCTCTCATTACCGATCGGACGCAGGCCATCATGGCTACGCACGTGTATGGAAATGCCTGTCAGGTAGAGCGGATTCAGGAGATTGCAGACCGGCACAACCTCAAGGTCATCTACGACGCGGCTCACACCTTTGGCGCCCAATATAAGGGTCGTTCCATTTTGAGTTATGGTGATCTGAGCACGTGCAGTTTCCACGCCACAAAAGTTTTCCATACGATTGAAGGTGGTTGTATTGTGTCGCACGACGAGGACATGAACCAGAAGTTGCACAACTACCGAAGCTTTGGACATCGCAACGACGACTATTTCAGTATAGGCATCAACGCCAAAAATTCGGAGTTCCATGCGGCAATGGGATTGGTAATGCTCCCTAAAGTACCAGACCTTATTGCCAAGCGGAAAAAGGTGGCGTCGTGGTACGATGCTCGGCTGAACTTCGACCGGGTTACCCGACCCACACTTACGCCGGGAATGGACTATAACTACGCCTATTACCCTGTTGTATTTGAATCGGAAGTAGTGCTGAAGCGCGTAATGGCAGCTCTGGCTACCAACGAAATTATTCCCCGCCGGTATTTCTATCCGTCGCTGAACACCCTGGATTTTTTGCCGGAAAGCAGTAAACAATCCTGCCCGGTTTCTGAAGATTACGCCCTTCGGGTGCTTTCGTTGCCGTTCCACCCCGAACTACCCGAAGACGATGTAGAACGGGTGAGCCGAATCATTAATGAGAATGTATGATAGTTGTTCACCTTGCCTTATTCGTTCTCTTTTTAGGTTATGTTAGTCGGCTGGCATCGGGCATTGCCCGACGGTCGCTGATAGAATGGCTACTGGTTTCCTTTCTTCTGTTTGCGGGTAGCGTTATCCTGACGGGTTGGGTACTTTCAGCCCTGTATTTGACAGCAAACACCACTGTCTGGGGCCTTTCAGTTTTTGCAACAGCCACCTTGCTGGGCTTTGTGCTGCAAAAGCTGCCCCGTGCCACCCCACCCCAACCCCTCCCCGTAAGGGAGGGGCTAAAAGATGTCTCAAGCCCAATTCCTTCCCTCACAGAGAGGGGTTGGGGTGGGGTGTTTGCAGCACCGCGGTTTTCCATACGTGAACTCCTCACCGACCGTCGTCGGGAATTTGGAGACTGGTTTAAGAATCTCCAGGCATTTCCAAAATTTGTCTTTGTGAGCATGATGGCCACGCTGGTGATTCTGGCCATTACTAATCTGTTGCTGGTTCTTTTCACCGTTCCTAATGAATGGGATAGCATGACGGGGCACCTGAACCGGGTTATGCAGTATATTCAACGGGGAACAATGCGGCATTTTGGCGGGACCAACTGGAACATCGACACCTATCCTAAAAGTGTTTGCAACCTCCAGATCTATGGCTTCCTGATGACGGGCCACTTTGAAAATGGCTTCAAACTAATTCATCAACTAAGCTATTGGGTGGGGATTGTAGCTGTTTTCGGTATCGTACAACGTATTGCTGTCTTACGAGGACAAACTCCGTCGCTGTCGGCTAGTTTCTTTTGCGCCTTGGGGTATGCCCTCTTGCCTGATTTTATTGTGCAGGCCATCACCACCGAAACGGATATTGTTCTAACCGCTTATCTGAGCGTTTTGCTCTACATGTTGTTCGCTTATCGAGCCAGCGAAACAACAACTGGTAGCCGGGATAACCGTTATCTGTGGTTAGCTGCTATGGCCTTTGGCCTCGCGTTCGGGCATAAAATTACGTTCGCGCTTTTGCTACCTTCGGTGTTTGTCATCATGATTTATACCGTGTTTTGGTCGCCCTCTCTTGCCATAACTTTTGGGAGGACGGTTCGCCTAGGGGTGGCTATCGTGGTAGCAGTTTGCTTGTGGACTTTGCCTACGGGCTACCTGAAAAATATTGAGGTTTTCGGCCACCCAATCGGACCACCAACAGCTCTTAAACACCAGTCTATAGAACGAGCGGGATCGAAAAAGAACTTGTTGATTCAGGGAAGCCGCAACGTGATTCGTTATGGTTACGACCATTTTAATCTCGATGGCATCCGTAATCTAGAACCCGGAGCAGAGGTCAATACGCTGATGCGTAAACCGGCCGTGTATCTGGAAGATAAACTCCATTTGGGTCTGGATGAGGTTACTGATTTTTCTATTCAACCATTTGCCTTCGACCGGCGGTTTATTTTCTATAATGCCAATCCCTACTGGGGTATGATTGGTTTTGGCCTGATATTTCCGCTATTGGTGCTGGTACTGTTGCGGTTTGTTCGCTCGACTCCGCACGTGTTTCTGGGATTAGCGTTCCTGTTGCACTTTGCCGCTTTGTCCTTCTCCGCGCCGTATGATCCGTTTAAAGGGCGGTATTTCATCGAAACGGGACTCTTTGGCATCACGTTTCTATCATTACTTTTTCTTGACCCCAAAATTCGGGTCGATGTCCCTGGGCGGATATTATGGAAAGGATATGTTGGGTTGGCAACAGTAGTGGGGTGCGTTTCGGCCTTGCTCTGTGTATTCCTGAATATTCGTGCTCTGCCTTTTGCCTGGCATGGAATCCCGTCGGCCTTCGAGGGTAACCGCATTAAAATGATGACCATTGGTCGGCCAGATGTGTATGTGCCCTACCAACGCTTCGACGAACTGGTGCCCGATACGGCAACCGTAGCCCTTGGCACCATCAACGACGATTACGAGTATCCGCTGTATGGCCCCAAGCTGTCTCGTCGGCTTATCCCAATTAATCCATTTGAGCAGGGGGTACAACCTATCCCAAAAGAAGCTCAGTATTTATTCTTCGCCAAAAGCGTGATCAAGCCTCAACCCGGCGATATTCGCTTAGGCACCGACACCACCATGACCGAAAACGTGGTTGTGCCGGGAGAAGACTATTATTTACGTAAGCTAAAATGACCCTAGCCATTATGCAACCGTATTTCCTGCCTTACATCGGCTATTTGCAGCTGATGAATGCGGTTGATCGGTTTGTTTTTTACGACGATGTAGCCTTCATCAACCGAGGCTGGGTGAATCGAAACCGGATGTTAGTAGGAGGTAAGGATCACCTGTTTACGATCCCGTTGAAGGAAGCTAGTCAGAACAAAACTATTCGGGAAATTGCCCTGAGTGATGATCCCAAGTGGAGAGGGAAACTGCTCAAAACGATTGAGCAAAGCTATCGTAAAGCCCCCCTTTACGAAACGGTAATGCCAATGATTGAGAAAATTGTCAATTTTACGGGTGGCAATTTGTCCGACGTTTCGCGGTCCGACGTTTCGGTGGCAGATTATATCTTTCACAGCTTTACGGAACTGACTGCCTATCTTGATATTACAACGGTACTGGTACAGTCATCTACGATCTACGAAAATGGCCATCTGAAAGCACAGGATCGCATTCTGGACATTTGTCGACAGGAGGGAGCTGATCAATACATAAACCCGATTGGTGGGCAGGAGCTCTACGATCGCGACCGATTTGCCGAAGCAGGAATACAACTTCATTTTATTCAATCGAAGCGGGTTGAATATAAACAAGTAATTGGCAAAACGGCCCCTGCTGAGTTTGTTCCCTGGTTGTCGATTTTAGATATTCTGATGTTCAACGATATAAACGAAGTCCGGGCGATGTTCGGAGCATTTGAATTAGTGTAGAGACCGGTCCGCCGGTCTCTACACCCAACCCCAATAAATTATGGCAAAAGTCATCATCTTTGGTATTCTCGACACGGCTGAACTGGCCCACTTTTACCTGACTCACGACTCGGAACACGAGGTGGCAGCCTTCGCGGTCAATCGGGAGTATATGAACGAAGCCACCAATTTCAGGGGTTTGCCCTTGGTAGCTTTTGAAGATGTGGAAACGGTTTTCCCGCCGGGAGAGTATCATTTTTTCGCCCCTATGACGGGCCGGGGAATGAACAAAAACCGGGAGCGGGTCTATTTGGAAGCCAAAGCTAAAGGGTACCCGTTTATCTCGTACATCAGCTCCAAAGTCACGATGTTCGGGAATGAAATTGGCGAGAACTGTTTCATCCTGGAAGACAACACAATTCAACCCTTCACTACGATTGGCAATAATGTCGTGTTGTGGAGCGGCAATCACATTGGGCATCATGGCCGCATCGACGATCACGTTTTCTTTACATCACATGTGGTCATGTCGGGCCATTGCCATATTGGTTCCTATAGTTTTTTTGGGGTAAACAGCACAATCCGCGACTATCTGAATGTAGCCGAAGGGACGTTGCTGGGCATGGCTTCGGCCCTCTATAAAGACTCCGACCCCTGGGGCGTTTACATAGGTAATCCACCCAAAAAACTACCAAAACCAAGTTACGAAACGTATTAATTTTGAGTCATTCATAGTCATTGGCTGTCATGAGTAGTCATTTATTGTGAAGACTAGCAAAGACTAGCAATGACTTTTCAATGACGCGAAGCGAATGACACTATTACTAATTGGCCATGATGCTAACCGGGCAGGAGCACAGCTTGTGTTGTTGCAACTGATGCGGTTACTGCGTGAACAGGATGTGCAGATGCACCTACTTCTGGGCGAAGGGGGAGCATTACTTCCTGATTACAAGGCCTTAGCCCCCGTTACCATCTGGCCCGCGGAGCCAACCCATGTAGTCGGACCGCTTGCGGACAAAGTGCTGGGTAAACTGGGCATGTGGGAAAGCCGCAACCGCAAACAACGCGAAGCCCGGCAGATCGACATACGGCAGCAACTTGGTCTTGATTCAGTTGATCTGGTTCTAGTTAACACGGTAACGAGTGGACACTGGTTCGGGCAATTAGAATTGCCCAAAACGACACCTGTCATCACGTTTGTGCATGAACTGGCGATGTCGGTTAGGATGTACACCCGCCCCGAAGAACTCCGTTACCTGCTCGATCATACAACGCATATGCTGGCAGTGTCAAAAGCGACTGCTTCGTATTATGTCGAAAGTCACGGCTTTGATCCGACCAAGATCACGCTGTTTACGTTGATCGACACCCCAACCTTACAACAAAATGTGCTGAAGGCGCAGCAGGCCGATCTGAATGCCGGAACGGGAAAAGCCTTAATGCGGCAATTGGGAATTCCACCTGACGCTGTTGTGGTGGGTGGTTGTGGTAACGCCGAATGGCGAAAAGGAAACGATCTGTTTGTAAATCTGGCGCGGCTAGTGACGAATCTGGCCCCCGCAGCCCCTATTTATTTCGTGTGGGTTGGCATGCCCAAAGGTATTTATCGGGAAGAGTTGTGGCTCGATGTGCAAAAAGCGTGGCTTACCGAGCGGGTCCATTTCGTGGAACCCACCCCCGACGTGCTCCAGTACATGAGCCGATTTAGTATGTTTGCGCTGACATCACGCGAAGACCCATATCCGCTTGTTGTGCTGGAAGCGGGTCTGTGCGAAGTTCCCGTAATTTGTTTTGCCGGGGCCGGTGGCTCCCCCGAACTGGTCGAAGCTGATGCTGGGGTAGTGGTCCCCTACCTGCACCTCGACGGGATGGCTCATGCCATTGTCGCGCTGGCCGACGACTCCGAACGAGTGAAACAATTAGGTACCCGGCTTCGCGAGAAAATCCTTGACCGCCATCCCGCTGAACAGGGTGTGGCAGTGCTTTTAACACTATTTGATAAATTAAAAAGTGAGCGAGGGAAAGGGTAAAAGTCGCTCTCTCACTCTTTCGCTCTTTTGCTCTTTTGAAACAACTCGGTCACATGCCTCAACTCGACTCGCTCCGCACCTTGGCGGTAGCGCTGGTCGTTATTTACCACTGGTTTCCAACTGGTTCTGGTATCAACTGGTTGCCAAATGGTACAATTGGGGTTATGGTGTTTTTTGTGATCAGCGGCTTTCTGATTTCCCGTATTCTGATTACTAACCGGAATGCCATCGAGGCCGGAAAAAGTACCCTGGGCAATACCTACCGGAACTTCTTTGTCCGGCGTGCGCTACGCATTTTCCCGTTGTATTATCTGACTATCACTGCTGTTTGGCTGCTCATCCCCGAATCGTCCGACATAAATGAACACCCGCTCTATTTTTATCTATACGGATACAATATCCTGTTGCACCAAACGGGTAACTGGTCAGATTTGCTTTCGCCTTTCTGGACGCTGGGCGTAGAAGAACAATTGTATTTGGTATGGCCGTGGATAGTACTACTGCTGCCTCGTCGGTACTTGCTTTGGGCAATCGGAGGGTTAGTATTGGGTGGCATTTTGTTCCGGGGTTATGGCTATAGCCAGGGTGATCTGGACGGCGTGCTGACACCCGCCAGTTTCGATGCCTTCGGTTTGGGTGCACTCTGGGCCTGGCTGACAACCGATTGCAGCGACCGCATGGATGATTTTCGGAAACGTCTGCCCTGGGCCGCTATTGTAGCATTGGTACTGATGATCGGGTTGTTGATGCTGCCGGGTGATCAAGTCATGGTTGTGCTATTTCAGCGGACACTAATTTCGGTGATTGCCTTATATTTTGTTGTTGGGGCAAGTTTTGGCTTTACCGGACCACTGGGAGCTATACTCAACAATCAGGGACTTCAATACATTGGACGCATCAGTTACGGGATTTACGTATTTCACATGATTGTGCCGGGCTATATTGTGCCTTTGATTTTGAAGATTATGAATAAAGTATTTCGTGGGCACGTCCCGGATATGGGGTATTGGGGGCACCGTTTGTTTAGTTTAGCCGTTCTCATTGCCGTTGCCAGCGTATCATGGTATGCCCTCGAAAAGCCAATCAATAGTTTGAAACGTTACTTCTCGTACGATAAAAAAGCAGTGAGCAGTTGACAGTGAACAACCAGTAGTGAACAACGGACAGTGAGCAGCGAGCAATGGCTGACGCAAACGAAATGTTCACTGCTGGTTGCTTACTGTCAACTGCTCACTGCTCACTGCTTATTATGCCTCTTGCTTTTACCATTTGCTCAGTCAACTATTTAGCCCAGGCGCGCACTCTTGGCGATTCGTTGCGAGAAACAAATCCCGACTGGACGTATGTAATTGGGTTAGTTGATGATCTGGCCAGTGCAAATCTGCCCGCCGACCTGGTGCCTCCTTATTCAATGATTGAGGTAGCAACGATCGGGATTCCCGATTTTGCTGCCATGTGCGCCCGCTACGATATTACGGAATTGAATACGGCCGTAAAGCCCTTTTTTATAGATTACTTTTATACGGTCCATCCAGAGTTCGAAAAAGTTGTTTATTTTGACCCTGACATCATTGTTTTCCAACCCCTGACCCGTTTAGAGAATCATCTGGATGAATACAGCATGGTGCTGACGCCACACACCTGCTCACCAACGCCCGATTGGGAACGCCCCAACGAGCAGCATCACCTTGGTACGGGGATTTTCAATTTAGGGTTTATTGGCTTACGTGCCGATGATGAAGCCCGTCGGTTTGTGAATTGGTGGAAGGAACGCCTGGTGTATGAGTGCCGAATTGATTTGTGTGCAGGCCTTTTTGTCGACCAGCATTGGGTTAACTTCGCACCAACCTATTACGACCGGGTCTGGATTGAGAAACACCGAGGTTACAATGCTGCTTATTGGAATCTGCATGAACGCTTGTTTAGTCGGGATGGTGATACATGGATGGTAAACGGGGATGAGCCACTGCAATTTTTTCATTACAGTGGATACAGTCCTTACAAACCCGACGAGGTATCGAAATATCAAACGCGCTATACGTTTGCCGATCCCCAGCGACCAGACAACAGCAATGTTCGGCCGACCGATCGTGCAGATGTATGGCCACTGTTTGAACTGTATAAAGAACGGTTACTAATGAACCACAATGACCGTTACCGAAAATATCCCTGTGTTTACATTAAGCCGCCTACAGTATTACGGTATAAACGTGTTCGTAAACTGCTTAATAAACCTATCCACAAATTGATTGATATTCTGGAAGAAAGGAGTTTGCTATGACCGCATGGCCCCGTTTGAAACAACTTTGGATTCATCGTTACCACAAGTACAACCACATTGCCGGTAAATACATATCGGCCTGGATAAAGTATGCCCGACTTCGACGTATTAAAAACCGCCTGAACGGACGGCCTCTAGTGGCTATTGTGCTGTCGGAGCAAATGGGTGATGTAGTAGCTTGCGAACCCGTTGCCAGAGAAGTTCGGCGTTTATACCCCGATGCTTATCTGGTCTGGTTTATACGGAAATCTTACGTCGATCTTGTGCGGTTTAATCCTGTTATCGATACCTATCTGATTGAAAAATGCCCTGGCGAACGCACCCGGCTGCTCGATACCGGTATTTTTGATCAGGTGTATAACATGCACCTCTCGCACCGGCGATGTAAGTACTGCAAAGAAGATCCGGTCAACCCAATTGCCGACGAACTGGGCCTCACTTATGCCAATTATTACCACTACGGCGATTTATTGCATGTGTTTTCGCAAGCTGCTGGCTTGCCTCCACTGACCGACGAACCAAAAATGTATACGTCCGCGGAGGTTGTTAGTCGGGTAAACTCCTTACAGTTGCCACAGAGTACCGGCCCGGCCGGTTATGTGGTTATTCACTGTCAGTCAAGCTATGCACCCCGCGATTGGCAACCCGAAAACTGGAACCGTTTGGTAAACTGGTTGCTTCAAACATACCCAAACGGCGTTGTGGAAGTGGGTCTCAATCCGATTGTGCAAAACACTGACCCACGTTTTGTTAGTTTATGTGGTAAACTATCGATGCTCGAAACGGCTGAAGTTATCCGTCAGGCTCGGTTGTTTGTGGGAATTGACAGTGGTCCAGCTCATTTTGCGAATGCAATGAGCACTCAGGGGGTAATTTTGTTAGGTAAATTGTTTGATTTCGTGGAGTATCTACCGTATTCAGGCCGCTATAAACGGGGTGAGGGAGTAACAATTTTAAATCAGATAGGGCATCCATGTTCCGATATGCCTTACGAATGGGTTCAGCGAGCGGTTGAGGAACACTTAGCCACTGCCCGGTACGTATGAGCCAAAACGAAGCAGTAAAACCATCGGTATGTGTAGTTGTTCCGGTGTATAAAACCACCTTAAGCCACTACGAAACTATCGCGCTAACGCAGTGTATCCGCGTGTTGGGCCGGTATCCGATCGCTCTGGTTTGCCCTGCTTCGCTTTCTATTTCTTTGCTGACAGCACAGTTTCCAATTTCTACAATCCACACATTTGCTGATGAGTTTTTTACGGATGTTCAGGCCTATAACCGCCTGATGCTTTCCGTGGCTTTTTATGATTCATTTTCGGCGTTCGAGTTTGTGTTGATTTATCAACTCGATGCCTTTGTATTTCGGGACGAACTGACCGACTGGTGCCGCCGGGGATACGATTATATTGGTGCTCCGTGGCTGCGTGACCGTGATTTTAGAGGATGGCATGAAGAAGGCTGGTTCAATGTAAAAAGACGAATAGCAACTTGGCTCAATTTAAAAAAGGCTGATGGAGTGACACCACGCGAAATAGTTAGTCTGAACAAAGTTGGAAACGGAGGTTTGTCGTTACGTCGTGTAACGGCCCTGCGCCGGGCCTTGCTGAAAAATAGCAGATTGATTCGGGCATATGAAAAACAGCAGATGCATCAGTACAATGAAGATATATTTTTTGGTGTTGAGGTCAACCGGTACTGGCCGCAATTGACTATACCTGACTTTCGTACTGCCCTGCAATTTGCCGTTGAGTTTTACCCCGAGCGGTCTGTCTCAATGTATAATGAAGGCCAATTACCATTTGGATGTCACGCATGGGATACCCATGGAACAACCTATTGGCGACCAATTTTTGCCCAGTTGGGCTACCAGATTTGAGTGATGACCTATGTAAATGCTAATGAATTCCCCCATTCAAACAATCTCGATTGCCCTCTGTACGTACAATGGCGAAGTTTATTTGCCTGCTCAGTGGGAAAGCTTATTGAAACAGGAACGTTTACCCGACGAGATCGTCATCTGCGACGACGGGTCGACTGATAAGACGCGGGAGATGATTCGGCAGTTGGCTAACGATGCGCCTTTTCGGGTAGTAGTGGTGGAAAACGAAGTGCAATTAGGGTATAACAAAAACTTTGAGAAGGCGCTGAGCCTTTGTACGGGCGATTTGGTGTTTATCTGCGATCAGGACGACTACTGGTTGCCCGAAAAACTACGGATCATGGAGGAGTATATGGATGCCAACCCAGGTGTTCAGATTGCTTTTTGTGATGCTTACGAAGCCGATGAACACCTGAACACTCAGAAGGAAAGGTTTTGGACGAGAGTGAGACTGGACGACTTTCAGAAAGATCGCTGGAAATTGGGGCTCTCAATGGAAGTATTGCTCGATGGTAACCGCATGATGGGGTGCGCTACCGTCATTCGGAAAGCGTTTGTTTCCCAACTTATCCCGTTCCCAATTGATATTCCTGGCTATATCTATGATGGTTGGATCTCGCTCGTTGGGGCAGCACATAACACCATTCAACTGATCGATCAGCCATTGCAACTGTATCGCACGCATGATAATCAGCAGGTTGGGGTTCGACCCGAGCCTGTTGGCCCGTATGTAAGTTTGCGAGATCGGTTTACACGAGATCGGTCTATCAAGTTAGAGCCTCTCTTGAAAATTCAACAGCAACTGCGAAAAATAAAAACCCATCTGACTGAGCGAGTGCCCGATCAACTGGACGGTATGAAGCAAGTCGACCTCAAGCTGGCTCATTACACCATGCGCAGTACGCTGCCTGACAACCGATTCCTGCGTGTATGGCCTGTTCTTCGCGATCTCCAACGGGGGCTCTATCACCGTTACGCAAATACCGCTGCCGATTGGTATAGCCCGTATCTGGCTGCTTTAGGGGATTTAATGGAATAAAAAGTTATGATTATTACGTTTCTCTAGTTTGTGAAGGCACAAACCAAGAGATAAAACTATCAAGTACTACCAGATTTGCTACTCGTTTTAACCGTTTGTACGATTCGCCAATTGGCTCAGGCAATTACGCTGGGTGATGCTGTTAAGCAATTGCATCCAGATGCGACATTCAGGATTGGCCTAGCTGACAAGGCAGAATCGTTGGCTACGCTTCCGTTGCCTTACTCTGTTCTGCCTGTTGATCAGGCACTTGATGCTCAACTGCTGGTTAGCCTGTCGGAGAGGTACACGCCAACTGAATTTGCTGCTGCTGCAAAGCCAGGTCTGATTCGGGCTATGATTGGCCAGGAGCCTACCTGCCAACAAGTCATTTACCTGGACCCGAATACATTTCTTTATCAGCCACTCACCCCAGTGCTCACGGAACTGGAAAAGGGGCAGATGGTATTGACACCGCATTTAAGCAGTCCACCTGCTGACGGATTATTTCCGGATGAGAAATACCTGCAAAACGTTGGTTTGTACAGCGGTGATTTCTTGGCGCTGCGTTGTTCCGATGAGACAGAACGGATGCTATTGTGGTGGCAGGATCGCGTACAGACTCGTGCTCAAATTGATTTTTGCGAGAGTTTGTGCTTAGATCAAATCTGGCTTATGCACCTGCCAGCTCTTTTCAGCGGGGTGCGCGTTGTAAAAGATAGGAGTTGGCACCGTGCCATCTGGAACTGGCACGAATGGTCCCAACAGTCAAACACCCTCCCCGTATGGGTCAATTTCAAGGGGTTGTATAATCAGGATGAGGGCTTGTTTGTTTATCAAACTCGTTTAAAACTAGCTAAGCGTCCTGATTGCCAAACATTGTTGACCGATTACCGGAAATTAGTGGCCAAACGACAGCAAACGGCTTTCAACAAAACCCCGGCGTTCGGGCAGCGTCCGGAACTACCCGTGGTGCGTGGATGGCGACGACATACGAGTCAGTTACTTCGGTCAATAACCCGGTTTGTGGATACGGTAGTAGTCAAAGCATGACATACAAGGTGTTCACCTATGGCAGAGGCTGGTCTGTTGCCTAATAAAACCATCGTAGAATCAGCATCGAATGTTACTTTTGTAGGTATCCTCCTGAAAATTGCAACCTCCTGAACAGGCTTTAATGACCGTACTTTATGACCATCAAGCTTTCACTGGCCACGTGTACGGTGGAGTGGCCCGGTACTTTTATGAATTGATTCGTTCGTATAAGCAGGATCACAGGATAACGGTTGACTTGCCCCCGTTGTACTCCAATAATGATTACATCAAGGGAAAACAATTTATACCACACCATCGGTATGAACTTTTAGCTGAAAATCGACTGGTTAATCAGGCCGTATCGCTTCTGAATCGGTATCACAGCATTCAACGCATTCGGGAAGGTCATTTCGATGTGTTTCACCCAACCTATTACCATAAATATTTTCTGGACTATTTGGGGAATAAACCGTTTGTGCTGACGTTCCATGATGCCACCAGTGAACGCTATTCTCAACGATTTCCGGATGTAGGTCATCATCTGCCCGAACTCAAAAAGAAACTGTTGCAACGCGCTGACCGAATTATTGCCGTCTCCGAATTTTCAAAGTTGGAGTTAGAGCGTTTTTTTGGGGTAAGCCCCGAACGTGTCACGGTTATTCACCTGGGAACATCGCTTGGTAACGGAATAAATGGGGTTGTTAAGCAAGTGCCCTACGAACCTTTCTCGTACGTTTTATACGTTGGTAAACGGCCTTTATACAAAAACTTCGATGGCTTCTTCAGAGCGATGCAACCGGTTATGCATCGTCATAAAGATATTCATATCGTATGTGCAGGAGGGGGCGAATTTAGCCGTGAAGAGCAGACAACGTTCCAAGCGGCTGGCCTGTCCTCTCGAATTCACTACCGCCCAGTGACCGATGAGAGTTTATTACAGTTATACCAACGGGCGCGGGCATTTGTATTTCCGTCACTTAACGAGGGCTTTGGCATTCCGGTACTGGAAGCGTTCAAAGGTGGGTGTCCCGTTTTGTTGAGTGACCGGAGTTCATTGCCCGAGGTAGGTGGTTCAGCGGCTACCTATTTTGATCCTGAGAATGAGGAGTCTATAACTGCGGCCGTTGAACAGGTTGTATTTGACGACGTTTTGCGTGCAGAAATGAGTCGACGGGGGGGCGAACGGCTGAAGCTGTTTTCGTGCGAAAAGACCGCTGCCCAAACATTAACTATTTATCAAAGCCTTGTGTCCTGATGAAGTGCAAGCTTCATTCTGACCCATTTATTTGTTTTCGTGAATTCATCTATTTCTTCGCTCAGGGCGTTTGTAACCAAACCGTATCAGCACCACAGTGCAGCGTCGACTGATTTGCGGCAATATCCAAAGCTGACGGTGGTAACGCCTTCCTATAATCAGGTTGCTTATCTGGAGCGCACCATATTGAGTGTGCTAAACCAGCAGTACCCGAACTTGGAATACTTCATTATCGACGGTGGCTCAACGGATGGTAGCGTGGAGTTGATCAAAAAATATGAATCATATCTGGCGGGCTGGGTAAGTGAACGGGACCGTGGGCAAACCGATGCCATTAACAAAGGCTTTAGGATGGCAACCGGTGATCTTGTCGCATACCAGAACTCTGACGATGTGTTTGCTCCGGGGGCATTTGAGCAGTTAGCCAAGGCCTGGCGGCAACATCCAGACGCGGGTGTTTTTTACGGCGATATGTATGTGATCGATGAGCAGGACGTTATAACTGAAGAGTTTCGCCTGCCACCGTTTAGTATTGAATGCCATATTTACGAAGGGATGCAGGTTTACAATCAGTCGCTGTTTGTACGGAGAGAACTCTTCGAGCAATTTGGCTATTTAGACGAGACGTTGCGGTTTGCCATCGATTACGAATGGGTGGCCCGCTTCGGCGTGCAGCCGGGTGTGCAGTTTAAGCACGTTGATGGGTTTTGGGGTGGTTTTCGGGTACAACCCGACGCAAAATCATCCACAATTGCCACGGTTGGTATGGCTGAGCACGAGGGAATTCGCCAAAAGTTTGCGCCCATGCTGCGCAGCCGCTTGAGCGAAGGCTTCTGGTTACGGTACTGTCGTATCCGAAAATTGCTGTACTTTGTAGTACGAGGGGAATGGGGCTATGTGCGCCACCGACTTTCACTTAGGAAGTAGGTAAATAAAGTAATCAGGGTAATTGGGGTATTCCTCAATCATCCAGTTACCCTAATTACCTCAATCACCAAGTTACCACGTTATGTTTCGCTTACTCCAAAAATTAGATTACATGCGGATGGTACTGGGTATCTGCATGGTATATGATGGCTACCCACTCATCTTCTTTTTCAAAGAAACTCTTCGACTGGCTCCCAACAGTACGGCGTTTACCGCCGGATTTATGGCCCTTGGTTTTGTTTTGATGGTGCCCTTTACGGTCTTCCGGAAGCTATACATGCCTAATATCCTGGGACTTTATCTGATGCTGACTTCCATTGCATTGATGATGTTCTACATGGTGTATTATGTAGGCGAACCGGGTTACGGGGGCTTAGTGATGGATGGAATGTATTTTGCCTTCGCGCTGATTTTTCTATTCCTGCTCATCAACGTTCCCAATGATATTATTGAGGTTGCTATTCCGGTGATTGTTGCTTTTACGCTGCTCTCGAACCTGGGACTTATTTATGCCATGATTACTGACCCAACTTGGGTACTGGGTCAGCGGGCCGCCATTAACTATGGCTCAACAGAAACCGGTGAACGCTCGGGTAACCCGCACCCATTTGCCCGGAATGCGCTGTTAGGTGTGGTTGCCTGTGGTGTGTGGGCATTCGACAAACGAACATCGTTGATTCCGCGCGTTTTTGCACTTTTCACCGGGGCTGTCAGCGCGGCAATCCTGGTTATGACCCAGACCCGGTCGAGTATTCTGGCGTTTGCCATTATTATCTTCCTTTTTCTGTTTTATAACGTTCGACCTGCTCAGGTTAAAGCGGCAGCCAGGGGGTTGGTGAAACCAATTCCACTGATGACAATTGCCGTTTTCATTGGTGGCGTTATTTACTTTCTTCGACGTAACTATCAGATATACGCCCTTTTATACGGATACGTCGTGGGCTTTATCGAGCGTAATACCGAGAATATTTATGCCCTGCTGGGTATGAAAACAGCGGCCGGTTATACGGCTTCTTACGATGCCTCATCCGTAACCAGGACCGTCAGTACCGGCTTTTTAGGTAACGTACTGGTGGGGCACATGGAAATGCTGGTGTTTGGCAACGGTTTTAAATTCCTGTATTTGGATATTCCGTTGCTGGAAGCCTGGATTGACTTTGGCATGCTCGGCTTGCTGACATTTGGAGGACTTTTTGTGTTGTTCACCTACCACAGCCTGCGCGCCATGCAGACCAATCTGAACCCATTCACCACCTTTCTGGCGTATTCGTTTATCATGTTGTTGGTACAGGCTTTTACCAACGGCCGACCAAACGAAATCTGGTACTGGTATCCGCTGGCCCTGATGATTCGGTTCGTGGGCGTTGAACACCTGTTTCCTATCCGACTCTGGAACAACCCGCCTGCCACTGATTATGGCGGGTATGCGGTGCCAAACCCAACACTGGAGCCTACTTCGACTGCCCCCGTAGAATCTAAGGCATGAGGATTCTACTGGTTCACAATATTCTTTGGGCGCATTATAAAGCAGCAGTTTTTCAGGCCATCGACCGGTTGGTTGCCCAACGACCTGGAACCACTTTTAAGGTAATCCAGATCGGTCGTAATGAACGGTTGAGGGGAGGCTGGGAAACGGATGCTGCCAATGCTCCGACCTACTCATATCCCTACGAGTTACTGTTCGATTCGTTTGTAGAAGATATTCCGCTCCGGGCCCGAACTCAGGCGTTGCTGTCGAAGATGCGGCAGTACAAGCCCGACGTGTTGTGTTTGACTGGCTACTACGATCCGGCACAGTTGGCCCTGCTGGCCTACGCCCGGCTTACGGGAGTACCGGTTGTGATGCAGATGGAAAGCACTGCTTTTGACAACGAACGCTCGCCGGTTAAGGAAGCCATAAAACGGCTGATTATGCGGCAGTGCAGCGGTTTTTTCTGCTTTGGCTCCCCCCAGGCTACTTACCTGAAACAATTGGGAGTGCCACCTGAGCGAATTTTGCTCCAGAAAAGTGCCGTTGATAACCAGGCGCTATTGCAAGCTTACCAGACAGCAAAAGTACAACGGGTGGTTCGACAACACGAACTGGGCTTACCGGCTCATAACTTTGTTTTTGTTGGGCGACTAATCGAACCCAAAAACCTCCCTATGCTGCTCCAGTGTTTTGCTGATGCCTTATCACAAGCGCCAAACGCAGAAAAGTGGGGCCTTATTTTGCTTGGGGATGGACCGCAGGAAACGATCTTGAAACAACAGTCACAAAAGTTGGGAATTAGTGAACGGGTACATTTTCACCCAGCAACCCACTGGTACCGCGTACCTGATGTGTTGGCCCTGGCTGATGTACTGGTTCTACCAAGCGTTTCGGAACCCTGGGGACTGGTCGTCAATGAAGCTATGGTTTGTGGAATGCCCGTGTTGGTTTCGGAGCGGTGCGGTTGCGCCAACGACCTCGTTCGCGATGGGCAAAACGGCTTTCTATTTGATCCTACAAAACCGGCGCAACTCACCAGTCATTTGCAGACGTTTATGAGTGGACAGGTCAATGTGGAGCAGATGGGGCAAATGTCTCAGCAAATTATAGCTCCCTATGCCCCCGAGGTGGTGGCCAAAGAAATGATGGATGGATTTAATTCTTTCACCCTTCGATGAAACTATTTTTTACGGCTGGTTCTTTTTACCCGGCTCAAATTGGTGGCCCTGATAACGTTATGTACTGGCAGGCGAAAGCCCTGGTGAAGCGGGGACATGACGTTTTTGTAGCCACAACTGATGATGGAGTAGGAGACAGGGTGCCGCTCAATCGCTGGATTGAGACGGATTACGGGAAAGCTTTCTACGCCAAAACGGCTATTCATTACCTACCGCTTCGGCTATTTTTTGCGTCGCTGGGACCGTTGCTTCGGTGCGATATTCTCCATCTGTCGGCTATTTATTACCCAATATCCTGGTTGCTAGCTCCAGTGGCTATTCTGTTAGGCAAAAAAGTTGTCTGGACGCCCCACGGTGAGCTCGACCCCGATGCCATGATTTACAGTACTGGCCGTAAAAAAGCCGTACTGAGGTTTGTGCGACTGTTCAAAAAACGTATTCTGTTTCAGTCAACCTGCGATGCCGAAACAGGCTATATTCATAATCAGTTGGGACATAACGCCCGCATTGTGCTACTGCCCTGTTTTGTGGAGGTGGTGCCTAAACAAGTCCGCAATCCCGAAAATCACTGGCTGTTTGTGGGTCGGATTCACCCCAAAAAAGCGATAGAGCGTTTGATAAAAGCCTTGCCGCTGGTAACGTCCAAAAAGCAGTTGAAAATTGTCGGCGACTACAACAACGAGTATGGCCGGGAGATGATGGCTCTGGCTGACGAATTGGGATGCCGGGAGCAAATCGACTTTGTGGGGCATAAGCGCGATACAGAAAAATACCAGTTGATGGCCGATGCTTATTGCCTGATCATGCCCTCTCATACGGAGAACTTTGGTATTGTCGTGACCGAAGCGCTAACCCAGGGGACACCCGTAATTGCGTCGAAAGGTACACCCTGGCAAATATTGAGTGATCGCCGGGCGGGTATCTGGGCGTCAAACGAAGTGGAGCCACTGGCTGAAGCCATGAACCAGTTGGCTGCATTATCGCCCGAAACCTATGCTGAATACCGCGAAAACGCGCTTCGAGTGGTCGATGAATTCGACGTTGAGCGTAATATCCAAAAATGGGAAACCGTTTATAGCCAGTTTTACGCGGGCAAGCAACAGTTAGCATACAGCGTGTAGTGCTGCTCGATAAACTTAACGGCTGAAAGGCCGTTCGTATATACATTTGGCCTATTGGTCGAGAGGTTTGGGGAACCGCTCAACATGAGGCAACATTTAATGCAATTTTAGGGTTAAATATTAACGTTACGTTCATTACACGCCTGTGAAACGCTGGATAGCAATTGTTCTTGTTGTATTGGTTGTCGGTGGAATTGTCGCCTACAATAAGTTTGGAAAATCGAAGAAAGGTGACCCGGCAGCTGCGGCTGGTGGGCCTGGTGGTGGCGCCCCTGGAGCTGGCGGTGGGCCAGGAGGGGGAGGTGGGCCTGGTGGCCCCGGTGCTAACCGTCCAACTACAGTAACTGGCTTCATCATTGTATCGCAACAACTGAAAGAAGAAGTGGTTTCGAGTGGCTCGCTTCTGGCCGCCGAACAAATTGATCTGTACCCCGAAGTGTCAGGCCGTATTACCCAGCTGAATATCCGCGAAGGTCAGCCCGTTAGTCAGGGAACCTTGCTGCTTAAATTATACGATGCCGATATTCGGGCGCAACTTCAGCGGTTATATGTGCAGCGCGAAAATGCGCAACGTACCGAAGAGCGTAACAAACAATTGCTTGAGCGTGGTGGTATCAGCCAGCAGGAGTATGATATTGTTGTAACGAACCTCAAAAGTGCCCTCGCCGATATTGAGCTGGCAAACGCCAACCTCCGCCGAACCGAAATTCGTGCTCCGTTTTCGGGAATAGTTGGTCTGCGAAATGTGAGCCTTGGCGCTTACGTGACTCCCCAAACCCTCATTGCCCGACTGCAACAAACCAGTTCGCTCAAACTGGATTTTTCAATTCCTGAAAAATACGGTCCGAGTGTTAAAAATGGCAATCCCGTTACGTTTACGATTGATGGTATTCAACAGGGATTCCAAGGAACAGTATACGCCACCGAACCCTCGGTAGACGAAGACACGCGTAACCTGCGGGTGCGGGCTCGGGTTAGTAACAACTCATCGAAGTTACGGCCGGGTACGTTTGCCAAGGTGACATTAGCGATTCAGAATGAGCGGGGCCTAGTTGTACCGACGCAGGCAGTAATACCACAAACACGCGGAAAACAGGTAATACTGGTGAAAAACGGTAAAGCTATTTTTCAGGACGTAACAACGGGTATCCGAACAGCGAGTGCTATTCAGATTACATCGGGTGTGCAGGCGGGCGATACTGTGGCTACTACAGGCTTGTTGTTTTTGAAGCCAGACGGTCCTGTAAAAGTGGCTAAAGTGGCAGGCCTGCCCAAAACGCCAGCAACTAACTCAACTACAGCGCCGGCCGGTAACGTTCAGGCAGGATTGTAAAAAAAAGTCATTTATCGTCATTAGAGTCATTTATTGTCATTGTGTAGTTCTCTTACATGACTTTAAATAACGTCGATGACACGAAGTAAATGACAATTAATGACACGAAGTAAATGACGGGCGACGCCCGAAACTTTATGAGCCTTTCTTCTCTTGCCCTTAATCGGCCCGTTTTTGCGATGGTAATGTCAATTATCATTGTGCTGTTCGGTGCTATTGGGTATCAATCGCTGGGGGTGCGCGAGTATCCCGCCATCGACCCACCCATCATTAGCGTTCGAACCAATTACACAGGGGCCAACCCCGAAATTATTGAGTCCCAGATTACTGAACCCATCGAGAAATCGCTGAACAGCATCGAGGGTATCCGTACAATCTCCTCGAATAGCTCGCTGGGTGCCAGTACCATCACGGTTGAGTTTGACCTGAGTGCTGACCTCGAACGAGCCGCCAACGACGTGCGCGACAAGGTGGCCCAGGCACAGCGGCAATTACCGCAGGACATTGACGCTCCTCCGGTGGTTACCAAAGCAGATGCGAACTCCGACCCCATCCTGTTTATGCCCGTGCAAAGCACAACGCGTAACATTATGCAACTGTCGGATTATGCTGAAAACGTCTTGCAGGAACGCTTGCAAACTATTCCGGGCGTAAGTCAGGTGTCGATTTATGGGTTGAAGCGGTTTGCCATGCGACTCTGGATCGATCCGCTGAAACTGGCTGCTTACCGCATGACGGTGCAGGATATTGAGCAGGCCTTAACCCGCCAGAACGTAGAGTTGCCAGGCGGGAAAATCTATGGTAACAACACCGAACTAACCGTAAAATCGGTTGGGCGGCTTACTACCGAAACCGAATTTAACGACTTGATTGTTCGGCAGACGGGTGGGCAAATTATCCGGTTCAAGGATATTGGCTATGCCGTATTAGGCCCGGAAAACGAAGAGACTCAGTCGAAGCAAAATGGGGTACAGGGCGTAATTCTGGTGCTTATTCCGCAACCCGGTGCGAACTACGTTGATATTGCAGACGAGTTCTACAAACGGTTCGATGATCTCAAAAAAGAACTCCCCGCTGATATTAAAGTAAACGTCGGCATCGACCGAAGCACATTTATTCGTAAAGCTATTCTGGAGGTACAGGAAACGCTTCTGATCTCGTTTGTGCTGGTAGTTCTGGTCATTTATTTCTTCTTCCGCGACTGGCTTATTGCTTTCCGACCCCTCATTGATATTCCGGTTTCGCTGATTGGCGCGTTTTTTATTATGTACGTTGCTGACTTCAGTATCAATGTGTTAACACTGTTAGGTATTGTGTTGGCAACGGGTCTGGTAGTAGATGATGGTATTGTGGTCACGGAGAACATCTTCAAGAAGATAGAGCAGGGAATGGATACAAAAACGGCAGCTAAGGAAGGCTCTGAGGAGATATTCTTTGCCGTTATCTCTACCTCCATTACGCTGGCCGTCGTGTTCCTTCCCATTATTTTCCTTGAAGGATTCGTTGGGCGACTGTTCCGGGAGTTTGGTATAGTGGTAGCCGGTGCCGTGTTGATTTCAGCTTTCGTGTCGCTGACGCTGACCCCCGTATTGAGCGTAAAGCTTACTAGTAAAACGCACGGTGATGGCTGGTTCTATCGCAAGACAGAACCTTTCTTCCAGTGGCTCGACCGAACCTATCGGGGTTCGCTGGAGCGGTTTATGGGCGCTCGGGGTTGGTCGCTGGCAATGATTGGCGTTTGTCTGGCCTTGATTATTGGCTTAGGCTCGCTGCTTAAATCGGAGTTGGCCCCCCTTGAAGATCGCGGACGGCTTCGTGTCCCAATAACGGCTCCCGAAGGTACCAGCTACGAGGCCATGTCGGGCATTACCGACCGCCTGACCCAGTTTGTTCTGGACTCGGTGCCTGAAACAACGCTTACGTTCAGTGTGGTAGCGCCAGGGTTTTCGGGCGCAGGTGCCGTGAACAGTGGGTTTGTGTTTATCAACATGAAAGAACCGCAGGAGCGGAAACGGTCTCAGCAGCAGATTGCAGATTACCTGACGGCCAATCTTCGCAACTTCAGCGATGCCCGGATGTTCCCCGTACAGGAACAAACTATTCAGGTAGGTCGTGGGGGAGGGCAGCCCATTCAGTTTGTGTTACAGAACCTGAATTTTGAAAAGCTTCGTGAAAAGCTACCCACGTTCCTGGAGGAAGTTCGTAAAGATCCGACCTTCCAAAACGTGGATGTCGATCTGAAATTCAACAAGCCTGAACTTAACATTACCATTGAGCGTGAGAAAGCTACCAGTCTGGGGCTGTCAGTTCTTGACGTGTCGAACACCGTACAGTTAGCCTTGAGCAACCGACGGTTGGCGTATATGCTGATGAACGGGAAGCAATATCAGGTAATTGGTCAGGTAGACCGCGAAGATCGCGATGAGCCTGTCGATTTGGCTTCGTTTTATGTGCGAAATAACGTGGGCAACCTGATTCAATTAGACAATCTGGTGAAGTTTCAGGAGCAGTCGAGCCCCCCTTCCGTATACCACTACAACCGCTTTAAGTCGGCCACCGTGTCGGCTGGTTTAGCTCCTGGAAAAACTATTGGCGACGGTGTTGCCGTTATGAACGCCGTGGCAGCACGAGTATTAGACAACACGTTTGAAACATCTCTGTCGGGGGCCTCACGTGACTATGCCGAGAGCTCGTCGAACACGTTGTTTGCCTTCAGTCTGGCCCTGATTCTGGTTTATCTGATTCTGGCGGCTCAGTTCGACAGCTTTATCGATCCATTTATCATTATGATCACAGTACCACTAGCTATTGCAGGGGCTGTTTTATCACTATGGTTATTTGATCAGACGTTGAACATCTTCAGCCAGATCGGAATTATCGTACTGGTGGGTCTGGTGACCAAAAATGGTATCTTGATTGTGGAATTTGCCAACGAACAACGACTGACGGGTAAGAACAAGTTTGAGGCTGCCATTGAGTCGGCCGCCCTTCGCCTACGCCCTATTTTGATGACAACGCTCGTTGCAGCATTTGGGGCCTTGCCGCTGGCACTTTCGTTGGGAGCGGCAAGCAAGAGCCGGGTGCCGCTCGGGATTGTGATTGTGGGGGGCTTGATGTTCTCACTCGTACTGACGCTGTATATCGTTCCGGCTATTTATACATACCTCACTCGTCGGAAAGATGTGCCTGCTCAAAATGAGAATGGACAGCCCGGTCCCGGTGACGAAAACCGTCCACTTCCCCAACCCGCTGGCCGCGACACTGGCGACCGCAACCCGGTTGAGGCTGTAGGAGAGTTGAAATAAGAAATAGATATAAAAGGCAGCTCCACTAACCAGATTTGTTAGTGGAGCTTTCGTTTTTTACAGCTACCCGGAAAAAATGATAGTGTTCGAAGACTCGGAGGGAGATTCAGAATAAGCTCGCAAACACCCATTACAAGCTACGTTCCCCTGTATATTTGTGATAGAATCACCACAACCCGGTTTTTATATGCGGTTGCAGTCATTAATACTGGCAGTGCTATTGACAGCGGTCCTTGCAATGTTACCCGGTTTTTCGGAACCTTCGTTCCGGAAGTCTAATGCCGTAATTAAGGCCGAATACGTCCGCCAACTTATTGAGCTTGACTCGGCCACAGCCTCACTCAAGCAGGCAATCCTCACCAACCAGACCGCACGCGTCATAAAGACTCGGTTTCGACTTGCTCGCCTGGCCTACAAACGTACCGAATGGATCACCGAATATTACTACCCCGTCTCGGCGCGAAACCTTAATGGTCCTCCCGTGCCGGAGGGCGAAGTGGACGACGGTATTGGTCGGCAGATTGACCCGCAAGGATTTCAAGTGGTGGAAGAGAGCTTGTTTCCTTACGACCGTACCCAAAAAGCCGCGTTACTGGCTCAGTTAGCCCAAATCCGTAAAACCAACAAGGTACTATGGCAGGTGGGTACGTCGGTAGTTTTAAACGAGAGTCAGCTGTTTGATGCGATGCGGCTTGAAGTATTTCGCATTATTACAATGAGCCTTTCGGGCTTTGATTCACCCATTGATCTGAACTCGCTGCCCGAATCAATTGAAAGCTTAAAAGCGATTCAACAGGCACTAAAAACGTATCCAATTGCCAGTGCCAGTCAGACATTGGCCAACAAGCTCGATCAAACCATCAGTGGAGCTATAAACGCGCTGAAAGGCCATTCCTTCGAAACCTTTGACCGACTGGCTTTCATTAAAGCCTATGCTAATCCGCTGAGCAGTCTGCTGGTCGATACACGTATTGCTCTGAACCTGCCCACCCCAAACGGTAAACGATTTTTATCGGCTAATGCCCGGACGTTAACCGAAGCTGGCGCTTTTAATCCCCAGTTTTTTGCCTCTCAGAATACTCATCCGCCCACTACGGAGCAAATCGACCTGGGCAAAAAGTTGTTCTTCAATTCGGCTTTATCGGGAAATGGACAACGCTCCTGCGCCACCTGTCATCAACCTAACCGTGCTTTTCAGGATGGCGAGACAGCTCCCCTGTTGCTGGGATCGACCCACCAGCGCCTTGGTCGCAATACACCGACGTTGCTAAATGCGGCACTACAAAGTTTTCAATTTCTGGATTCGAGGGCGTTTTTTCTGGAAGATCAGATCAGTGACGTATTGCATAATCCACAGGAAATGGATGGCTCGTTTCCGGCACTTATTCAATCCTTAAATCGCGACGGATACTATGTAGCGGCATTCGCTCAGTCGTATCCTGGCCAGGGAATCAACCGACAAACGGTGACCAATGCCTTAGCCAGCTACGTTCGTTCACTTGTCAGTTTAGACGCCCGGTTTGATCAGTACCTACGCAACGAGCCGGTAGAGCTAACGACCGCTGAGAAGCTGGGTTTCAACATCTTCATGGGTAAAGCCAAGTGTGGTACCTGTCACTATTACCCGATATTTAACGGCACCCTTCCGCCCGCTTACATCAAAACAGAAAGCGAGGTGATTGGTACTCCCGCCACCGCCGATGAGCGAATGGTCGACACCGACTCAGGGCGGTTTTCGTCTACCAAACTGGCAATTCATCATCGGGCATTCAAGGTTCCGGGCCTTCGTCACGTTGCCCAAACGGCTCCGTATATGCACAACGGGGTCTACCAAACACTCGAACAGGTGGTCGAGTTCTACAATAATGGTGGTGGAAATGGTTTAGGGTTTACCTTGGCTAACCAAACCCTGCCCGCCGACAAACTACACCTGAGCGCAACCGAGAAAAGGGCTTTAGTCGCATTTATGAAAACTCTTTGAGGGCCAGTTCTCACACAACTCAGCTTGCTGAAAGTCAAAATAAACTTGTCTGCACGTACTGACTACTATACTTTTTTTCGTGGTCGAGTAACCAGCGTTTCACCCATAAATCGCCCCCAAAACCCGTCAGGCTACCGTTTGCGCCAATAACCCGATGGCAGGGCACCAGCAACACGATTGGATTATTTCCGTTGCATAAGCCCACGGCCCGGGCTGCTTTGGGGTTTTTAAGGCGGATTGCCTGCTCACCGTAGGTGATTGTTTGGCCATAGGGGATAGTGGTCAACGCTTGCCACGCCCGGTTCTGAAAGGGGGTACCATCCAGTACAAACGGTACTGTAAATTCTTGCCGTTTACCCCCAAAATATTCAGTCAGCTCACTCATGCAGTGCTCAATCACCGGGCAACTCTCGTCGGTTTGCGGTCGGCCGGGACCGGGTTTTTTCTGAGCATCGGCAAAGTGAATTGAAGTGATAGCGTCGGGCGTAGCCGAAATTTCGAGCCTGCCCACCGGCGATGCATAATATCGGACAAAAGACAACGACATAGAAGAAGTTTTAATGTCTCTAATTTACAGATGAGCGGGCAAAAATAGAAACGCCCCCTTCAGACCGACTCCCAAAGAGTAAGTTGACAGGGGGCGTTTCTAATTGAAAAATCTTCTTTTCTTACATCTTAATTCACAATCAACCCATCCACTGTCCTCGTACAGCCGTTGGTGCCTGTTACTGTCACCTTATATGGCCCTGGCTTGTCAATGGTGAACAGACCCGACGGGTTGTCACTTGTCTTACGAAGCTCGAAACCATTGATACGGTCTATAACTAAAGTCCAGTTGTAAGATACTCCCCCACTGGCCTGTACAAGCACTTGGCCAGGCATTGGTAACTGAATCGTTGGTAACGAACCTACGTTAGTCAAGGTACCACCGGGAAAGGTCAGGGTGATTGTTGGCTGTGGGTTAACGGCCAGAACGAAAGCGGTGGATGTCATGCTTCCGCAACTTCCCGTTACTACAAGAGAGTAACTGCCTGCGTCGCTCGGCTGAATGTTAAATAACGATAGGGTTGCTGAGGTTTGTCCAGTCACCTGGGCTCCGTTTTTGTACCATTGATACGAGTTAATAGCTCCACTGGCTGTGACCGGAATTAATAATGAACTACCAGCACATACCGTTGAGGTTGCCGCCGGAGATCCTAAACTGATACCCGATGCGGTTTGACCAATGGACAGACTTGTTATAGATGTACAACCAGTAGCGTTTCTTACCGTAACGGAGTATGTTCCGCTTTGGGTGACTACTGCCTGATTAGTTGAGCCAATCTGTATAGCTCCTGTACTGAAGGTATAGCTTGCTCCACCTCCAGCTGTAAGCGTCACGCTACTCCCTGAGCAGATAACGGTACTATTGGCGGTAAGTGTGGCAGTAGTACTACTAATGGTCACTGTTGTTATGGCCATTGGACTGCTACAGCTACCCACTGTACAAATGGCACAGACTGTGTAAGTGCCCGGTGGCGTATTTCCGGCAAACGTGTACGCAGAGGCTGCTACTGATCCCGATGGTGTGGCTGGACTGATTATAAAGCTGATAGTTCCGCTATTACAACCGATGGCCGTTGCAACCAGTGGTGTACCGGCGCAAACCGTTCCGTTATTAGTCAGCGTGTACGTTGGAGCACTTGGAGCGGTGGTGTTGCTCTGAACAGTTGCCGTTGTTGAAGACGTACAACCGCTGGCATTAGCCACAATAACAGTGTAGGTCCCTCCCAACGATACGGTGAAGCTGCCCGTCGTGTTGCTTTGGCCATTGCTTAGAGTGTAACTTGTTCCACCTCCTGCTGTGAGCGTGGCAGATGTATTGGAACAGGTAACAGTGCCATTGACTGTCAGCGTGGGTGTCACAACTGCGGTAGTACTAGCCACCGTCGCCGTTGTGGAAGTCGTACAGCCACTCACGTTAGAAACAGTCACAGTGTAGGTGCCTGCTGTGCTTACTACTGCCTGAGCTGTGGTGCCAATCTGGGCCGCTCCGGCACTAAAAGTGTACCCGATTGCACCCGTAGCCGAAGCCGTTAAGGTAAGGCTGGTTTGCGAACAAGTTAGCGTGCCACTCGTCAGACTCACGTTGGTGGGTGCTGCCGTGTTGCTGCTCACCGTTGCAGTGGTCGAAACGGTGCAACCGTTTGTTCCAGCCACTGTTACAGTGTAGGTTCCGCCTGTCGTTACAAGCGCCTGATTTGTACTCCCGATCTGGGTGGCCCCCGCACTGAAGGTGTAACTATTACCTCCCGAAGCGGTGAGTGTTACGCTAGTTTGCACACAGGTCAGGGTGCCACTTGCCGACAGCGAAACCGTTGGCGTGGCTGTATTACTGCTGACTGTGCCCATTGCCAAAGCTGTACAACCTGAAACACTTGAAGCCGTCACTGTATAAGTGCCGCCGGTTGTAACTAGTACCTGATTGCTGCCTAACGGTGTACCATCACTGAAAGAATAGCTACTTGCGCCCATGGCTGAAGCGGTGAGTGTTACGCTGGTTTGCGAACAGGTCAGAGTGCCACTGGTCAGGCTCACGTTTGAGGGAACCGCCGTGCTGCTTTCTACAAGAGCTGTTGCGCTGGCGATACAACCGTTGGCTGCTGAAACGGTCACAGTATAGGCCCCGCCCGACGATACGGTGAAGCTGCCTGTCGTATTGATTTGACCGTTGCTAAGGGTGTAACTTGTCCCAGTGCCTGCTGTGAGCGTGGCTGATGCGTTGATACAGCTAATAGTGCCACTGGCCGCGAGTGTGGCCGTTGGAGACACCGTGTTACTGCTTACTGTTGCTGTTGCCGAAGCCGTGCAACCCGTAGCGTTAGAAACCGTCACGGTATAGCTGCCTGCCGAACTGATCGTGAAGTTGCCTGTGCTGTTGGTTTGTCCATCGTTCAGCGTGTACGACGTGCCGCCCGTTGCCGAGGCTGATAAGGTTACACTCGTTTGTGAACATGTCAGCGTACCGCTGGTTATGCTGACGTTGGATGGCACAGCGTTGATGGTGATGATACCACTAACAGCTGATGTAGTCAGACTGGTTGATGTCAAAACCGTCAGGGTAAAGGCTCCCGGTACAGTAGGTGTAAGAGAAACGGTTAAGGCCGAAGCTGATAGGCCCGTAGCGGTAGTCTGGTCCGTACCGTTACTTATTGTCAGCGCGTATGTGGCACTACTCAAGCTACCTACCGATGCTGATAATGTTACAGGGGTGGCTGGGCAAACCGCCGACGTACTGGCTACGAGTGTTGCTGAAACAGGCGCAAGAAGCTGCCTCAAATCGAAACGGGCTATAATCGGGTTGTGATCCGATGTTGTATTGCCATAATTTATAATACTAAACGGTTGCAATACATAGGCTGAATTACTTACATACGCTTGGGCCAGTTCAGTTGATGTTATAATATGGTCAATAAAACTAGCCGACGAGTTGAACGTTGAACAACCCTGATTTTCGAGGGGTAACGTAAGCGCAGAGTAATTGGTGGCGTCAGTAACGAACGACTGGTATGAAGACTGTTGATTAGCTGCTATTGACCCATTCAGCTTGTCGTTATAATCGCCCAGTATGACAATTTTAGCGTCGGCATAATTAGCATCTAACTCAGCCTTCAGGTCAATGATATCCTGTTTCCTGCGGTTATAATCGGCAATAGCACTACCCGATTTAGCGTGCAGGGATACAACGTGGACTTTCTGGGTCAGATTATTGATCGTAACGTTGGCCACAAACATAAATGGCAACCTGCCCGATGCCCACCCACTACCACCGGGATAGGTATAGCTGCTGCTTGAGCCAAACAGAAGTGGTTTGGTTTCGGCCATAATAGGTGTCACGGTAGCTGTATTGTAAATCACACATACCTTCTGAGCAAATTTGGTGGGTCCAAAAACCGTAGCAGGGCTACCCGTAGGTGTTTGAGAACACTCATCCTGGAAGTAATACGAGAACTTGTCTGAGCAAACGTAGCTATAGCTACCCGGAATTGCTTTTACCGCAGCATCAAAGCGATTAATGTCGCTGATTTCCTCCGCTGAAATAATGTCGGCATTGAGTTTGGTCAATACTGCAACTGCGTTGGTCTGCTGGAGTGCTTCGTTGACAGGACCCATGTCGTTGTAGACCAGAGTCGTACTTTGGGTTGGGCAGATAATCGTACCTGCATCGGCCCCGAAAAACTCAAAGTTCCAGGCTGCAATGTCTAATGTCTGGTCTCTGGTTAGTGTGCTGGAGCTGGCAATAGTACAGGTAAGATCAACTGGGGCAGTGGCTCCCGACACATCAGATAGTATACGGGGCATAAATTCATTGATATTTGTGGCTCCGCTAACAAAATGATCACTGATTCCGGTAATATCTGCCGTCGCTGGCTTACCGGCACCGTTGAGTTCCGACTGAGCTTTGATGTATAGCGTTCCTGTTGCTCCACCAACAGTCAGTGGGTAAGTTGTGCTACTAAAATTGGCTCCTGTACCCCCAATGGTTACGCCAGTAACCGTGACCAAAAGACCTTCATTAGCTGTTAACTGATCCAGCGTAATTGTTTTTGAGGCTGGCGGAGTCAGAGGGCTTTGTACCAGCGTAAAGCTGGTTATGGTAAGTTCCTTTGCCCCCTGAAAGGTTGTAACAGGCCCTGTTACCTGAATTAGATCGCCGAGTTGGAGTTGATTGCCATAAGGCGTTGCTCCGTTATACACGGCAATACCTCCGGTGGCATCCTGAATATAAAACTGATTACTACCAAACTGGCTGCTAACCGTTACTTGACCTCGAACAGTAACAATGGTGTTGGCGGCTACGTTGCGCGCATCGCCAATGGGTGTAATACCCGCGATGGCTACTGAATTGCTGACAGTTCCGCTAATGGCTACATTAGCCGTCAGACTTGTCGAAGAATGCGTAATCGTTCCGCTAACTGGTCCTACAGATTCGCCCGTTAGATGCACAAAAATCACTGCTGAACTGGTCGAGGCAGGTAGTGTTAACGACGAAGCGAAGTCGATGCCTGATGCCAGACTTATTTCAACCCCTGTTGGGGCCGAAACAGAAATTTCTTCAGTCAGATTAGCGGCTGTCAGGGTATAAGTCTGCTCATCTGACAGTGTTCCCTGGTTAGTCGTAAAAGTGGTTAGACCACTAGTCTGTACTCGTAATAAGGGCGCTAAAGGATCTATAACAGTGCCGCTAATAGGAACAAAAATAGTTGGCGCACCACCTCCCGAAATACTTAAGGTAGTAGCATATGCCGCACCAATAGCTAAGCCACTTTTCAACTGAATCGAGATTGCCGTAGCGGAAAGAGTCGAAGCCGAATAAGGCACCGTTATCGAAGCTCCAAATGTTGACCCATTCGCCGATACCGCAAAATTAGTGGCATCCGATGTTGAAATGGTGATAGTGCCATCCGACGGTGTCAGGTATTTGCCGGCAATAGAAAGTGTTTTACTGTCTGGCCCGTTTCCGCCAATGTAGTTCAATCCATTCGTATCAGTTAGCGATGTAGGCGTAGCCGTCAGAGCAGGACTGATAGGCAAATACGTTAAGGTGAAATCATCAAGCTCTGTTAAGGCACGGTTGTTACTTCCTGAACTTACCGTTAAGGCTGCCAGCCGGATAGTTACCAAACCAGAGAGGTTATCAAGTGCCGTACCAAAATCAATGGTAACATCCTGGCTAACAAATGCATTGTTTCCGGTAGTTAAAGGTGTAGGAGTACTGGCAACGGCTGTAAATGTCGTTGGCGTATCGCCTTTGCCGTAATCAACTGTCCAGGTCGTAACTCGTTGTAGAGCCGTTCCACTATTGGGCGATGTACTCTGTAATTTGAAGTTTAGCTTAAAGCTCTGATATCCCGCCGTATTGACGATTTGTACAACAAATGCTGCACCAGGGTCCCCAAATGAACCTGCTTGCCGAACGCTCAATGCTCGGTCGGTGCTGGATGATTGTTGCGTTGAAGTTGCGGTAGAGGCTAATCCATCAGCTGAGGCACTATTCTGGAAACGCCCAGTAGTACCACTCCAATCAGTAGCTGCATTGGTTAAACCTGCAATTGTGCCAATACTCGAGGACGTTGCTAAAGTTCTTACTGTCCAACCCGTTGGCAGGTTAGTGCCTATACCATCAAAGGTTTCTGTATACGTCCCAGCCGGGCTTAATGTAATGACTCCAGTAGAACTTACCGTACCACTTACTGGAACTGTTGCCGTTAACGATCCACTCATATTGGTGATCGTACCACTGAATGCACCCACTGCACCGCCTGTTAGTCGGGCCGAAATTGTAGCTGATGTTGTCGAAGAGGCTAATGTAAGGGATGTCCCAAACGTAGTTCCGTTTGAACTTACTTCAAAACCAGTTGGTGCTACAACAGAAATACTACCAGCGAGTGCTGTCGCCGAAATAGTATACATTTGTCTGGCTGATGGTGTCCCCTGTATTGCCGTAAAGGGGATTAGACTTGTTGCATCAACCGACAGCGAAGGTGGGGGGAGAACAGCACCGCTCAAGGCTACAGTTGCTGTTAAACCGGTACTAACATTAGTGATAGTTCCATTAAACGTTCCCGTAGCCACGCCCGTCAACCGAACAAACACTGTCTGATTAAGGGTGCCACTTACAGGGGAAACAGTGGTTGTACTAGCGAAAGTGATACCATCGGGACTAATCTCGTAGCCTGTTGAAGCGGAAATAGTAACGCTAGTCGGCAGATTAATTCCTGTCAGGGCATAGGTCTTTGTGGTAGAAGGTGTACCGATGGTAGTTGAGAACCCTGTCAGGCTGGTTGGGGTAGCCGTTAAGAATGGGGTAGTATCTGAATTGACAGTCCCCGTTACCGGCATTGTCGCCGTGGCACCTCCACCCGAGAAGGTTATTGTGGTTGAATAGGCAGAGCCAACAGGCAGACCACTACTAAGCTTGACAGTTATTGTTGTTGCCGATAGCGTTGATGTAGAATAAGGCACCGTTGCCGACGAGCTAAACGTAATGCCATCGCTCGAAACCGAAAAGTTGGTTGCATCTGAAGTTGTCACCGTAATAGAACCGGGCACCCCAGTCAAACTCGTGGCCCCAACCGAGATTAGGGCTGATGCTGAGCCTCCTACCGTGTAGGCTAGGCCGCTACCGCCAGTGAGGGAGGTTGGATTGACGGTGATTGTGGGGGTGAGATTACAAATAGCTATAGGGGAGGCACTATTACGAGGATTTGGTGCACCTGTTATGAAATCAGCTAAATTATTATTACTGTCGGTACAGCCATTGTTTTTTCTAAAA
Organism: Flavobacterium sp. SUN052; assembly: GCF_028867935.1. GTDB lineage: Bacteria > Bacteroidota > Bacteroidia > Flavobacteriales > Flavobacteriaceae > Flavobacterium. The sequence goes on along the minus strand of NZ_JAPQNS010000007.1, from coordinate 101,712 downwards.
ATGGCAGAAGTTGTACTTGGTGCTGTTGCCTGTCCAGATCCTTCAAAATAGTCGGCATTACCATACCCAACAAGATCAACTATGCTTGCCAAATTCGCCCCCGAACAGGCAGTGCCTGAGCCATTACAGGTAAGACCGGTTGTAGTGTTTGCAAGAACTACTTTACCAGCTGTAGCTGCCATGTTAATAGTGCCAATAATATCAGCATTTGTAAGCAAGGTACCGTTTGCTCCTCCCGATGCAAGTTGAACTAAGTAATACCCCCCCGATGCAATTGTCCCGGTAAGAGATGTAATGTTTGTGCTAAATGCTGATGTTCCAGTCGCGGAAGCATATTGTATAGACCAGCCCGTTAGTGATACAGGTAAAGCTCCCCTGTTGAATAATTCAATATAGTCATTTCGCAGAGTAGCACCTGAATTGCCACCTGCTCCATAAACTTGGCTAATAACTACCTGCGCTCGGGCTCCTGACATTAACCCCGGCCCGAACGCCATACTAATACATACTAAAAGCCACCGAAGTGGCCACGCTTGTAAAGTTTGTTTCATGAAATGTAAGTGAGTAATTAACAAACAAAAATAGACTGATCGAACTGGTATGGCGTGTTATTATATTGTTAACGAACACATTAGGCTACCAAAAGTCAATAAGGTGATGGTTGACAGGTTCAGTTAAAGCGACAGAGCGTATGGTTACTTATAGGAGAGGAGTACCCTTAGGTATTGGCAAGTTAGGCACGGAATTTAGTAAAACGGTAGGTGACTAGTATCGTATATTTTATTTCTATATAAAGTCCTAAATAAAAATTCCCCAGTACCTTTTCGTGGGTACTGGGGAATCAATAGAGTAAAAATGGAAGGGGCATTTCTGTCAGATTTGCCGGACCTCCTTTGCACAATTACTGGCGCACTACTTTCACGGTCTTAGACCGGGTTGGCGTGTTTACCTGCAACAGGTATAGCCCTACCGAACGACCTAAGTCAACTCGTTGACGAATCGACTTATTGGTTGGTTCGAGGTTCACGCGGCTGATTGCCTGGCCTTGCGCGTTAGTTACCTGAAGCGTTACGGCCTCACCCGCGGTGTTGCTGATCATAACCTCTACCGTTTCGCCTAACGTAGGATTTCCCAAGACTGTTACGGCTAACTCACCCAGTGATTCTGTGGCCACCCGTGTTGGAGTAGTACAGTATTGCTTGAAGTTAAATGTAAACGTGCTACTCTGCGTGGCTCCCTGCATCACCTTCAGCGTAAACGGACCAACATCGGAACTCGGGTTGTTGATTGCCTGAACCAGACCAGCGTTGTCTAACCGGCGCACACAGTTGTTCGGGTCGTCGTTGCTCAAACCCACGTTGTTGGCGTAACTAATGGATTGTCCGTTACCACCCGTTGTCAAAATGCGGAACGTACCAGCCTGGCAATTCACATCTGTTACACCGGTCACTTGCAACGTCTGGCCAATGGTATTGGCTGGACTTCCGCATCCCGTTGTGTTAGATGGGGGCGTACTGGTGGTGCTGCTTGGCGGGCTAGCGCAATAGGCAGCAAAGTCAAACGTGATGCTTACTGTTGTGCCACTTTGGGTAGCGGAGATTGTCAATGGTTTGGCATCTCCACGCAGGCCTGGCTCTACTACGCCGGTCGGGCTGGTTGGCGACGAACGTTGTATCCCAACTGCTGTATACGTGATTGTTGTGCCGTTTCCTCCTGACGTGTTGAACGTAATGTCGCCCGTGGCACAGTTGTACGTTGGTGTCAGTAATGCAAGTGGCTGTCCTGTTCCCGGCGTACTTGTCGTGTTGGATGGGGGCGTGCTGGTGGTGCTGCTTGGCGGTGTAGAACAGAAAGCGGCAAAGTCGAATGTGATGCTTATTGTTGTTCCACTTTGCGTCGCTGAGATTGTCAGCGGTTTAGCATCAGCACGTAAACCAGGCTCTACAACACCCGTATTGCTGGTCTGTGACGACCGTTGTACGCCGATAGCTGTATACGTGATGGTTGTGCCATCGCCACCGCTCGTGTTGAAGGTAATATCTCCCGTTGTGCAGTTATACGTTGGAGTTAACAACGCCAATGCCGAACTGCTGGATGGAGAAGCAGGAATTTGAGCCAGATCGAAGCGGGCCGATACAGGGCGGTGGTCCGACGTCGTGTTGCCGCTATACCCACCTTCGATGCCAACAGCTGGCGTTAGGATGTTCACCGAGTTTGGAATATACGCCGAGAATAGTTCGTTCGAGATCGTGATGTGATCCAGAAAACTACCCGACTCAAACGTCTGACATCCATGGGCCTCCAGTGAACTTGTCAGTACACTAAAGTTCGTTGGATCAGTAACAAAGATGTTGAATGACGAAGGGCTACCCGAGGTGATCGACGTGATCGCGCCATCATTGTAGTCGCCCATAATCATAATGTTGGCCGACGGATACTGACTTTGCAATTTGTTCTTCAAGTCGATGTAATCCTGTTTCCGGCGGTTGTAATCAGCGGCTGCACTGCCCGATTTTGCGTGAATACCCACGATGTGAACCCGACGCGTTACACCGTTGACCGTAGCATCGGCCACGAACAGATACGGTAAGCGACCCGATGCCCAGGCATTCGTAGAAGCGTTGGCAGGACCAGTTGGCCCATAGCCGTATTCAGCAGCCAGCAGTGAAGTCGTTTCGCTGGGAACCGGAACAACGGTGCTGGTTTTATACACAACACATACTTTCTGAGCCAGCACATTGGGCAGAAACACCGGATTTTGGTCACAGTCGCCCTGCCAGTAGTACGAAAACTTGTCGGCGCACTGCATGGCGTAACCGCTGAGGCTGTTGCTGACAATCTGCGAAAGCAAAGCGGCATCGCTCACTTCTTCCAACACAAACACATCGGAGTTGAGCCGATCCAGAACCGTTTTTACGTTGCGTCCCTGACGAGCTTCATCGAAGGGTCCCAGGTCGTCGTAAGGGCGTGATGTAGGTGATGCTGAACAGGAAACAGTACCGCCATCGGCACCGAAAAACTCAACATTCCAGGCTGTCACATCAAATGTTTGAGCAGGCGTCAAGCTGGTATTTCCTGTGCCACCGCACAACTGATCGGCGGGGGTAGTTGCTCCCTGAACATCAGTTAACAAACGGGGTTGCAACTGAATGCCATTGGTGCCAGTCGTAGTTACGCCCGAGACAAACCGATCAACAATACCGGTGATGCTGGTTGGTCCAGCTGGCTTACCGGCCCCTGGGAGTTCAGAGGTAGCATTGATCCGCAATACACCTGAGTTAGCACCCGATGTGATATTATAGTTAGTGCCACCGTTAAAAAACGATGCGGCTACTCCACCTGTCGTGTTCCCGATGGTTGTATTCTCAACGCGTACTAACTGTCCCTGGTAATTAGCCAACTGATCGAGCGTAACCAGCGGTGGAGTTGGTACTGAACGGCCTTCTGCCGCATTAATTGAAAACGAGTTTATCGTCACTTCAGTCATACCACTGAAAACAGATACTGGCCCGGTAACCGTAACCAGATCGCCAAGTTGTACCTGAGTTGAATAGTCGGTGATGTTTGTTGGGCTGTAAATCGCAATTCCACCCGTAGCGTCCTGCATGTAGAATACCCGACTACCCACGTAAACAGTGCTGGTTACCCGACCCTGTACGGTAACGGTTTGACCCGATTGTGTGCGGGCGGTAGCGATGGGAATAGGTCCCACAGCTGTAGAACTAACAGTGCTAGTGACGGGTACGATCACCGTGTTGGCACCCGTGCTGCTTACTATAATGTTGGCTCCTGCCGAACCAGCAGGCACCGTAGCCGACAGGCGGGCATATAAAACAGTGGTGCTAGTAGCCGCCGATAGCGTAACCACCGATGAAAAACCAACATTGGCACTGGCGCTCACTTCAACATTGCTGTTACTAGCCGAAACCGTAATGGGGTTAGTGGTTAAACTAGCCGTTAGGGTAAATGCAGCTGCCGTTGATGCTGTTCCCTCCGTAGTTGTAAGTCCCGAAATAGGGTTTGGCGTTACTGCAACTGATGGACCAGCAGAGCCAGAACATGGAGCCAGAGCTGTAGCGCTGTTGCGTGGATTAGGCGCTCCGGCCGCAAAATCGGTGGCATTTTGGCCTGAGTCTGTGCACCCATTGCTAACCCGTAAAACAGCCGTTGTATTGCTTGGTGCAGGTGTTGGTCCCGTTCCTTCAAAACAGTTTGCTGTGGTACCAAAGCCAACAAAATCGACAATGGTTGCACCCGTAGGGCAGGCACCCGTCAGCGCCGTTGTCACGTTCGCTAATGCCATTTTGCCAACGGTACCACTCATGTTTGAGCTACCAATAATATCAGGCGTTGGCAGATTTATAGTGCCACCGGTCCCGGCAGCCATCTGGATGAGGTAGTAGCCACCCGCTGGGATGGAGCCAGACAAGGAGGTTGGTTGCCAGGTAGTACCCGTTGCTGATGCATACTGCACCGACCATCCAGCTAGTGAAACGGTCGATGTACCCCGATTGAAAAGTTCAACATAATCGTTTCTGTAAGTGGCTCCCGCATTGCCACCTCCGCCATAAACCTGGCTGATTACGACCTGCGACCATACATTCGTAGTCGACAAAGCAAGTAGCAAGAGCCACATCCATGTCTGTCTGTAGAAGTGTAATCTTTTAAGCATAGAAATTAAATAGAGTTTAACACTGCAAAGCTACATTCCTTTGAACGCACTATTGTTAAGTCACTGTTACGAAGTAGTATCAATTTTAGAGTTTGTTTCGTAACCGAAGTTGGCATTCATTTTACCTTCCATCACTAAACGCTCTCCAAATTGTTTAATGGTGATAGGATTGAATTGTACTGGCACCTAATTTGCCAGTCATAAAGCCAACGTACTCCTCTATTGCCACGAACATGTTAACCGGGCAGGACACTGATTTTTTTCTCGCCGAATTATTTGATGCATTGCCTGATCAGGTAATCTGGATGCGGGCAATTCGTGATGAAAAGGCGCAGATTGTTAATTTTCGTGTCAATTATTCCAATCAAGCCTCATCCGATCGCAGCCAAATTTCCGGTCAGGTATTGGGCGATGCGCTGGTCTTTCCAGAAGCGCCATTGTTTGACTCAGTAGACGAAGCGCATTTTCAAGAGCTGTGTAATCTGGTAGAAACAGGTCAACCTCAGGAGTCTACGTATGTTGATAAGGAGCTGGGTACCAAATATGTGGTTAATCGGAAGCGGGTGGGTGATGGGGTGTTGAGCGTTCGGAGGATCCTCCCTCCTGAAAAGCAACTGGAACAACCGTCTATAGAAGCGCATCTGGTCGAACAAAAGGCTACAGATTATTTACAGGCCGTTATCGATTTCTCGCAAGCGGGAATTGGGGTTCTAAGTCCGGTAGTTGATGAGACTGGTTTGCTAACTGATTTTCGGTTTCAGGCAATTAATCGCTTAGTGGCGGGTTTGGTTGGTAAAACACCCGATCAGTTACGGGGGGCACTAGTATCTGATTGGTTTATCAGCTATCGGGAGACAGTAGCTTTCGAGAGCTTTAGACGAACGTATGAAACGGGGGAGAGCAGCCGATACGAAATTAACTACAACGTCGACGGTTTTGATGTGTGGTTCGATGTACAAGCGATTCGGCAAGGCAACGATGTGCTGGTGACCTTCACCGATTTTACCCAACTGAAGCAGGCACAACAGTCAATTGAGTGGCAACTGAACCAGAATAAGCAACAAACCAAACTGCTCAATAGTATCCTTGACAGTTCAGATAGCGGTATAATAGCGTTTGAAGCCATCCGTGATCCCAAGCAGCATGATGTGATTGTCGACTTTAGGTTTGTAATGGCCAATCAGGCTTGTGTACACCTTGTTGGCAAGACTTTAAAGCAAATGATCGGCCGGACATTGCTTCGGGTCTTTCCTGGTAATCGGGAGTCTGGTTTGTTCGATGCGTATGTGAACACGACCGAAACGGGTGAACCATTCCGGAAAGAAACCTACTACAATTACGATGGTCTGGATTTCTGGCTGGCGGTTTCGGCCCAAAAGCTGGGCGATGGGTTTGTGGTAACGTTCTCGGACATCACCGCATTTAAACGGGCAACCAAAAAGGCCAAGCAGTCGGCATCACAACTCCAGACTGTAATCGACACGGCTCAAACGGGTATTTTTCTGTTCGTTCCCGTGCGCGACGGTAAAGGGAATTTAATTGATTTTCGGTTTCAGACAGCTAACCGGCAGCTGGCTGGGTATGTAGGGCAGGAACCCAACGCCGTGGTAGGGGAACTGGGTAGCCGATGGTTTCCAGATTATAAGAGTAACGGACTTTTTGAGCGATACCGACATACGTACGAAACGGGCGAAGCGCTACGCTTCGATTTCCATTACGACGGTGGGGGAATTGATGCGTGGCTGGATATTATGGCTACCAAAGCCGATGATGCGGTACTGGTTACGTTCAGCGATTACACGTCCCTCAAGAAATTGCAACAAGAACTCGAAAACTCGGTGGCCGATCTGAAGCGATCCAACGAAAATCTTCAGCAGTTTGCCTATGTGGCGTCGCACGATTTACAGGAACCTCTTCGCAAGATTCAGGCATTTGGCGACATGCTTAAGAGCACGTATGCCGAACCGCTGGGCGATGGCGCTGATATTATTAATCGGATGCAGGCTGCGGCAGGACGTATGTCGAGTCTGATTCGGGACCTGCTGACCTATTCCCGCTTATCGACTTACACCGATACCATGCGGTCGGTGAAAATGGCCGATGTGCTGAACCGGGTTATCGACGATTTGGAACTTGCTATTGCTGATGCTGAGGCAACCATACACGTTGGGGAACTGCCCGTTGTGTTAGGCGATGAATTTCAGCTTCAACAGCTGTTACTAAACTTGCTGTCGAATGCACTGAAATTTAAGCGGCAAAATGCCATTGCCAGCATTCACATTGAGGCTAAAGTCATTGGTTACAACGCCTTGCCGTTAGACGTAAAACCGCTTCGTCGGGCTGCTTCGTATCATGTTATCTCCATTGCCGACAACGGGATAGGATTTGATGACCGATACCGAAACCGCATTTTTCAGGTTTTTCAGCGGCTACACGGTAAGTTACAATACGCCGGAACGGGCATTGGCCTGGCTATCGTGCAAAAAGTGGCCGACAATCACGGCGGGGCGGTGTCGGCCCACGCCAAGATAGGGGAGGGGGCCACGTTTACCGTGTACCTGCCGAGGTAGCCATGAAACTCTCTACTTACAAATCCCGTAAACTCTTTACTGGATTTACCAGGGCTGCCCGGATGCTTTGAACCGATACAGTTAGCAAAGTCAGTAAAAGTGCCAAGCCACCTGCCAAGGCAAACATCCACCATTCAATATCGATTTTATACGCAAAATCCTGCAACCACTTGTTCATGGCCCACCAGGCTAGGGGCGAAGCTAAAACGATACCAATAAGCACAACCCGGACGAAATCGCGGGAAAGCAAACCCACAATGCTCGAAACCGAAGCGCCAAGCACTTTCCGAATACCAATTTCTTTATTGCGCGTTTCTACCGCAAAGGTCACTAAGCCAAGCAACCCTAAGCAAGCCACCAGGAGCGCGAGTCCTGTAAAGCTGGTGAGCAACCGAGCAAGTCGGGTTTCTTTTGTGTAGAGTTCTCGGTAAGCATCGTCCAGAAAATAATAATCAAAAGGAGTGGTTGGCTGGTGTTGAGAATACAATAGTTTAAGCTGAGCCAGTGCTGCTGTTACGTCAGTGTGCGGATCGAGCCGAATGAGCAGATACCCACCATTTTCAACTACCGCCCGGCTAGTGTCGCTCACCACGCTTACGCGAAGCGGCATCACCCCCTGGTGCAAACTCCGGTTGTGAAAGTCAGCCACCACGCCGTCGACAAGCTCACCCGTAAATAATTCTGACTGGCGAAGCTTTTGAGAGACATTGGCTTCTTTCATCAGGGTCTGATTGTACACAACCAACTCCTTGTTAATTGTACGCTTTGGCCAGCCATCGGGCCGTTGATTCCACTGAACGCCCATCATGTTGAAAAAAGCGGTATCAACCGTCATGGCGTTTACCATGAGCTGTTTTTTTGCTTTTGTTTCGGCAAAATACGTCATCATATTGAACGTGAAGAGAGCCGTGTTAGTCGCTGAAACCCGCTCCGGGCCAGCCCATTGCCGGACGGCGTTGCGCAGCGGGCCAAACTGATTTTTCATGCTGGGGTCAACACGAAGGGCAACTACCTGCGCCCTGTCGATACCAATCTGTTTGGAGTGGAGGTAGCGCATCTGGGCATAGATGACCAGACTACAGATCAGTAAGCCAACCGAAGCCGCAAACTGTACTGTCGTAAACACCCGCCGAACATTCGCTGCTCCGCCCAACCCTAGGGCTACACTTCCTTTGAGCACCTCCTGCGGCCTGAACCCCGACAACAGTAAAGCAGGATAACTTCCTGCCAGCACCGCACAGCCAAGCCAGAGGCTACCCATCACTACCCAATAAATTGGTTGCCCAAATACCTGATTATCGACTGGCAGCTGAAGCGAAGTTTTAACTATGGGTAACAGGCTCACAACCAGAAAAATGGCAAATGTAAAGGCGAGTGTGGTAGTTAGAAATGACTCCATAAAAAACTGACCGATCAACTCTTGACGCAACCCACCTACCGCCTTGCGAATACCAACTTCGCGGGCGCGTTGCGTAGCGCGGGCGGTAGTGAGGCTAATGTAGTTGATAACAGCCAGCGACAAAATGGCCAGCGCAATAGTCAGAAACACATATAGTATCTGCTTTGGATCGGTTTCGCCCCGTTGCACTAAATGGAGCGAGGGTAGGGCTTCGAGTGAATAGGAGGCTTTTTCATCCCGGAAATACACATTCTTACTAATAGCTTTGAGCTTTTTGCCAATGGCATTAGGGTTGGCATCGGGCCGAAGAACCAGAAATGTTTCCAGAAACCCGCTTCCCACAAACATACTCTTGGGCGACGGGCCGAGCGTTGGCATGCTTGCTAAAGAGATAAATCCCTTAAAGTCAAAATAACTGCTTGTCGGAAAATCGTCCAGAACCCCAGCAACCGTGAGAGAGTACTGCCGGTCATATTTTAGGGTCTTGCCCACAACATCGGTACTATTGAAATACTTCAGGGCGAGCTCGCGGTTGATTACGATGCGGCCCGGCTCGGCAAGCGCGGTTTTGGGATTGGCCCCATTTAATAAGGTGAAGCCCATTGTGGGCAATAGCGAAGCATCGGCAAAAGCCACGGATTCTTCTTTAAACTGGTGCTCAGCATCGGATTGGAGCATGACTTTACCACCCCCGTCCGAAACCCGAACAACCTCCTGCACGTCGGGTAACTGCCGCTTTATCTCCCGCCCGAACGACTCATGTAAGCCAGTCATGAATACCTCGTTCTCGCCGAACTTCGTAGCCGATACAATCCGGTACGTGCGGTCGGCAAACGGCTCGAAACGGTCGTAATGAAACTCGTGCCACACGTACAGAGCAATGAACATGCTGACGGCCAACCCGACCGTTAAGCCCAGAATATTGATCAGGCTAAAAAGTCTGTTGCGCCACAACTGACGCAAAGCAATTTTGAGGTAAGAGCGGAACATAGGCTGAAGGTTTTGGAGAGTCGCTCAACTTTTGTACCATATTCCCCAAACGCTTTAGATAACCCAGCAAAGGCCTATGTGAATGCTCGGATTGTACGATACCGGACACCTAGCTGTCCGAGGATGTACAGGACGTTTACCACAAACCTAGTTGTCTGGCTGCATCAGAATGCTTCAGAGATGCCAAAGTAGATGCCGTGGGCATGCTTTCCCATAGCGTAATCTATCCGCAGATTTACGTTTTCCTGTCGGCTCAAGACAATCCTTAACCCCATTCCACCCGTAACTTTTGCCTCTTTGACTGAAAATTCACTGATTTTGCTGGCTACATCACCCGCCGAAATAAAAGCGGCTCCACCCAAGCGCTTGAAAAACTTCTGCCGAATTTCAGCCTGCACCACCAGGGCGTGGTTATCGCGATAGCGGCCGTTGTAAAAGCCGCGCATTAATGACGCTCCCCCCAGGGTGGCTGCCTGCTTAAACGGAACAATCCCTACATTGAAATTGCCAAATACTTGCCCCGCCAGAATAGTACGGGGACTTAGCGCATGATAATGCCGGAAATCAACCAGATAATTGGTGAATGTGAAATTACTGCCCAGAAGCTTTCTATAAACCAATGTAGAGGTCTCAGCATACCAGCCCCGTGTAGCCGAGTAAATATTATCGCGGGTATCAACAAGGCTAACTAGTCCCAGCCCGTTTGTCTGGCTACCCGAAGCGCCAATAAGCCGTGTTTCTGAAGGAGAATTGTTGTGTGATCGTTTGACATTGAAAGTCTTCAGAAATTGATGTTGTACGCCCACAAACCACCCTTTCTGGACTTGTCGTAACACTCGGTTGAAAGCCCGGAAACTGTCGTAAGCAATCAATTCACGATTTTGGGGCAGTGTAGCATGACCCAGCCCGTAATAGAATTCTGGGAATTTACTGTAGAGGATAATGCCTTTTATGAGGTAGCGTTCGTGGTTAGTAAATATGGTGTAGAGTGCATCGAGAACGAGCTGCCTGTTCTGCGTATTGACCACGGCCAAATCTAGGTTAGATGTTCGCGTGTCCGGGCCTGTTCGGAACAGACAGGCTCCCATGATGCCATACGCGAATCTAGATTCGGGGGAATAATAGGCTATCGGTAGTGGTATGAATCTGCTTTTATGGTGGGTAGAGTCTACGGCTTGGATGGAAGTAGACAGCTGCGTGGAGTCAGGCGTTGGTATAGCATGTTGGCTCCATGCGAAAAAGGTGCTGGAAAAGAACAGGCACAAAGTAGGAAGCAGCAAACGGGCGTAAACCATTTGGGTCACCAGAATGCCCCAACGCCCCACTGGCCTCATGGAACCACGGAGTAAAACAGGGAAGTGAGTTTGCCGAAGTAGGTAGTTGTCGATCAAGCAGGCCGTCCGGGTATAGTTTACAATTTTTCTACACCAATATTGCCCAATTTTCTCTATATCAAAACTTGTGAGTGTGCTTTTAAATCATAAATTAATACAAATACTGGCTAGTGATGTTAGCGCTGTTTTGTTGGGCGGGGTTGGTGCATCATCAACTGGTTAATAAGCCCGGCAACCTTACTCACGGGTGCTTTCTCGACCAGATAGCGATGACCAGTTTGGGTTGAGTCCCAGCCATTGGTTCCTTTGTCGTCGAGCATGGTGAGCCGCCCCGATACAGTGCTGTAGTAGGGCTCGGTTCCCCGAACAGCAACCAACACAGCGGTTTGGTCCCAGCTCATGCGTCCGTCTTTGTCATTTTTGTCCAGCGGAATACTGATTCGAAAAACATCCTTGACGGGGCTGTTTCGAATGGTCTGGTTTTGAATCAAGGGTAAACCTGATTTGACTTTGTTACCAATCTCGAATCCGCTCAGAAGGACCGGCGTAGGCCATTCTGTAAATACTATTTTGGAAGCTGGCGTGTCTCTATGAACATTGTATTCGTGACCGGTTGGAAAGGTGCCCGCCATACTCACCAGCTGATTCACCTTTTGGGCTACCAGATCGCGGCCGTTTAATTTAGAATACTGATCGGGTTGAGATTGCAGCAAATTGGCCAGATTAGTCAGAAAACCCACGGTCACCACTGTCACACTTTTGTCGGGCTGCGAAGCCAGAATACGGCGGTAGACAGTTATCGCATCGGGGACTTCATCATTCGTTTTAATGGCGTGGGGGTAACGGGCCACGAGTGTATCAGTCCAGTGCTGTTTGTCGGCATCCTGCACGGCCTGACCTTTGGGTACGCCAATAGGAATGCTGGGGCGACCGAAATAGGTGTTCATCACGCTCAATACGGCCGCTACACGAGGATATTGACTGCTGGCAACAGTGGCCAGTATGTTGGCCCGTCCGCTATCGGCAAAGGCATGAAGCATCGTGATAGCGCCAATATCATCGTAGTCGGGGCCAATATCTGTATCGAAAATAATGGGGGTACCTGAAGGCTGGGTTTGAGCGAAAGTTGCCGCGTTAAGCAGTACGAAAAGGCAGGGGAGAAGATAGCGCATAGAACCAGCGTGTTTTTCCCAGGAAAGCGGGATTGCAACGCTGTCTAACGCTTTCGCGTTTATAAACGATCAGTCCACAATCAGATTTTTAGGGACTCCGACATAATACAAGTCAAAGCCACCCTGTCCGCCTGCTCGATTTGAGGAGAAAATCATCAGGTTATTCTCAAACGCTTCGGTGCGAAAAGGCACCGGTCGGTATTCGTCGGCGGCAGTGTTGATAGTGGGGCCAAAATTGACTGGGGCTGACCACTGCCCGTTTATTCGACGGGAATAATACAGATCAAAGCCACCGTAGCCACCCGCCCGGTTCGAGGTGAATACTAACAGTGAGCCGTTAATATAAGGACATTTGTCATCGGCTGGGCTATTAAGTACTTCAACTGCTTGCGGAGAGTTGTCGCCCACGAGCGCTTCGTTGAATGGTTTCCCGCTGACGTCTATTGAGAACAGATCGAACGAACCATTGCGGTTTGAGGTAAACAACAGTTGACTGTTATCGGCAGTCAAGGTTGGATAAGCATCATCTTTAGTCGAATTGAGCCGGGTAGCAGCCTTGCGTTCGGATTTGGGTAGGGGCATACTACAGTCAATACAGGTTTTTGGGTACGACAGAAAATAGATGTCGAGATTGCCTGTACTGTCGCTTGCATTCATAAATAAATCACTTTCTGACCTATTCACCATATGGATGTATGGCCCCAATTCATTACCCGAGGTATTCATCTGTTGTAATACACTATATTCAAAACTTGGCGGATACCGATCTGAAGCAGGTGACACTGAGGGACTAACCTGCCATTGCCACGTTCCACTATTCTGGTTAAAAAATATAAAAATCTGATAACCAAGTATATCAAACTTACCTTTTGCGGCTAGAGCATAGGGTTGGCTCAGACTTTGACTGTTAATGGGTCGATCAGAAGAGAAAAAGAAGTCCATTCCCGAAATCAGTGTGGGAGGGCCAGCAGAGTTATAATCGTTGGAGGGGGTATTAAGCTCCGCCAGATTAACTGGTTCTGTTGGAAAGGAAGCTGTTGGGTACCGGATCAAAGAATCCCGGTCACAGCCAAGCAGTAAACTCAGAATGAGGGCAATAGGTGCTAATCGTTGTTTCATGAATTTGTTCAGTCAGGTGTAGAATACAGAGGCAATGTACTCATTTTAGTCTATTTTCTTCCAATGAAAATCTCCGTCATTCTGCCGTACCAAAATCTGCTCCACCTGACCCGTTGGGTTTTTCAGAAAGGTTAATTGCGCGTCGACTATTTTCAGAAAGAAATCAGTTTCGCTCTCCGGGTAAATTTCCAGTTTTGATTGCCCCGTTACTTGAAGTGACAGTTTTCCCTTCTCCAGTGTGATGGTCATTTTTCGTTTGCCGGTTTCTTCCTGGTAAACCCCCACGTATTGGCGAAGTATGGTTTCGCTCACCGTGATGGCTTTATGGTTTTTAGGTATTTGGTAAGGGAGTCCAAACGAGATAAACGCCAGATCTCTAACAATAGGCTCCGTCGAGGTGAGATCCGATGCATCATCCACATTGCTCAGCACAATAATCACCATCTCCTCTTTGGGGAAAAGAATAAGGTACGTGCCGAAGCCGGGTAAGTTGCCATTCTGAAACACCAGGTCGTTCGGTGACTTGAATGTGCTAGTGCCCCATCCATAACCCCACTTCGTTTTTCCGATGGGTAATAAGGCGAGTTTCCAGTTTTCAGGCGTCAACACCTGCTGCGTTTGTAAGGCACGTGACCAGCGGTACAAATCGCCAATAGTACTGTACATGCCCCCGGCTGCGTACCCCGCCGTCGAGTCGATCAGTGCAGCCGCCACCAATACCGAATCTTTCTCATAGGAGTAGCCGGTAGTTTTCCCTGGCTGCCGTAAATTGATAAAGTCAAAGCCCGTACGAGTGAGTTGCAAGGGCTTCAGAAATCGCTCCCGAACAACCGTTTCGAAGGGTTTGCCAGTAACTTTCTCAATGACCAGCCCAAGCAGAAAATAACCAGAATTGGTATAGTGCTCTTTACTGCCAGGCCTATCCGTTGATGGTTTGCTACTGAACATCGACACGATTTTCTCTTTGGGGACTGGATGGGTAAAATCCACTTTGTCCGGTCCCGGCGGGCTATAAAGAAAGCTTTTGTAGTCGTAAATGCCGGAGGTATGGGCAAACAAGTCGTTTAGGGTAATTCGATTGCCTTCGGGATAATCAGGCAAGTATTGGCTCAACTTGTCTTTTACGGATAATTTCCCCTCGGCTTGTAATTGCAGAACAGCGGCACCAACAAAGGTTTTGGTGATTGAACCAAGCTGAAAAATACTGTTGGTATCATTGCTGGTTTGTGCTGACTCATTCCGCCAGCCATATCCTTTTTGCAATAAGACAGTGTCCCGATGCGCAATCAATACAGTCCCGTTGAACCGGTGCAAGCGAGTGATAGCTGTCAGATAGTCATCCGCTTTTTGGGCAATCGATTGGGCTTGTTGAGCGTAGATTTGACTCGCCGAAGTCAGAATAAGCAGGAGGTGAAAAAGGCGCAGGGTGTTTTTCATGATTCGTCGTTTTTAGGCCAAAACAGGCCAGAAACGACGTTTGAATCCACTCAAATCCAGATTTGAGCGCTGTTTTCAGGCTTTTGCTTCCTGTTGCCCTGCGAATTCTTTGGGTGATTGGCCCGTAGCCTGTCGAAACGCCCGCTGAAACGTTGCCTGCGAATTGAAGCCGCACTCAAAGGCAATACCGGTGAGGGTGAGGTGTTCCTTTTTCGGGTCTCTAAGTTGCATCTTCACGGCCTCAATGCGGTACTCGTTGACGAACGTGTTGAAGCTCTTCTGGAGATGTTGGTTAAGTACAAACGAAACCGTTTTGGGGGGCACCTGAACCTGCCTGGCTACCTTCTCTACCGTTAGTTCGGGGTCCAGAAAGACTTTGTCGGTTGCCATAACTTGAGTCAACAGATCAATGACCTTTGCAACGGTTTCGTCGGGAATTGATGTTGTGTTCGGTTTACGAGCTGCAACATCAACCGGACTGTGGCGGGCATGAAGGTATCCCCTCAAGCCCAGCCAATAGATCATGACAGCAATGGGAATGTAAATCGGATACCAGCCAACCGTATCGAGCAAGGCCGAGCGGGTGTCCGGAATAATGTAGGGTACTAAATGAATGAACCAGATGACCTGAAACACCAGAAACACATGGATAAACTGCCGAAGCCAACGGAGATTCTCTTGCTGACCAGGTGCTTTCTCAACGACACCTGCCGACTTGAATGAGTCTAAAAGGCGTTTCGATAGGTAGAGGTAGAGAGTTACTGATAACCAGCGCGGAACGTCCACGTAGGTATTATAGTCATCCATTACGCGCCCCCAGGAGGGGCCATCCTCTTGCCGGAAAAAACCAAGAAGCAGCCCGCCAACGAATACCCACCCCATTAATTTACCACCCCAATCCAGCACAACAGGATAAAATTGTAACCGCTCTTTCGAGCCTAACTGGAATGCGGGATTAAGTACGGATCTGGTATAAAAGAAGATTAATGGCCCTATCGGCATCGCCATAATTAAGGGTAATAAATCCAACGCGAAGCTTATCCAACGATTGGAGAGGGGCATGGCCACTGCCAGGCTCATCAGGGCCATTAACCCAATCAGGCATGCCAACAACCGGTTCGATAATCGATTCCCGTTCGGATTAGTCCACAACAGCGTGCCTACAATGAAACCTTGCAGAGAACCCAGCAGCAGGATAATATCAAACGGCGAAATGGTCATGGGCAAACCCGCTTATCAGAAATCTGTATTTGGCTCTTTCAAATCGATTTCTTTAATCCAGACGTTGCGATACAAGACGTTGTGTCCTTCGGCTTGAAGCTTCAACCCACCAGGAGTGTCTGTAATACCTTTACCACCCTCATTACCCCCATCGATGCCTGAGTTTGGGCCACCCCATACCTGCTGAAGTTTATGGTTGGTATGCGCTTTTTTGCCATTGAAATATAGGGTTGCCATCGCCTTCTCAACGAGTTTGCCATCTTTGAAACGAGCCGCCCGGAAGTTGATGTCATAGGCATTCCACTTGCCAAGTCCATTGTAAAGCGAATAAGGCGAAGGCGTTTCGTTGATAAACGCGGCCAATCCGTGCGTAGTGGTATCGCCATCGAGTACCTGAATCTCATACCGATTTTGCATGTACACGCCACTATTTCCCCCTTTCTCGGGAATAAAGAACTCTACGTGGGCGCGAAAATCCCGAAACTCTTTTTTAGTCACAATGTCGGCTGCGCCATATTTGCCACCCGCTCCGGCCGGATCATTGGTGTTCAGCACCATGCCAGGGCCGACGGGATCTTTTTGCAGAAACCATTTGATGGGTAGCGTCGCAGCTAGCCGGGGACCTTTCCAGTAGGTCCATTTCTCGTCGAGCATGGTGCGGGTGCCGTCAAAAAAAACTTCGGCGCCCTTGGGGGCTTTGGTCCCCACGCCGACCGCTTCTTTTTTGGGAGAAGTCAGAGCGATACTGATGCCTACAGCGCATTCAGCGAGTAAGAGAATTGCAATCGGGCGTAAACGCATTGGAGTAAGTTGGTATGTTTTAGTGAAAAGCGAAAGTGGCTTGTTTGATACTTTTTTGATACAGAGTTATACAGCGAAGCCACGGAGTTGCGCAGTGGTTATCTTCCTCCTGCGGGCAACTTCGTGGCTTTGCTATATAACTCCGTGGCTCGAAAACCTATCCTTTTGCTTCTACTTTAGGTTCGTCGTAGCTCACATTGTATTGTTTCTGCACCGCCAGGGGGATACCATCCCACTGATTTGGCGTGTTTCCTCGGTAGTCAATATCGGCAATACCCATTTTGCTGGTATAAAACCCGGTAGCCGTGTAATTACGCATCAGGTTGAAGAACGCAACACCCTGGCTCATTTCTGGTTTAGCCAGTTTTGGGTAAGCAATCATATCAACCAGTTCAATCTGCTGCTCGCGGGTGCATTCAGAGAAAGGTTTGCTGTAGCGTTTGCGGCACTGATTGTCGAGCCAGTTCAAACCCCCACGCATTGGTGTCTGGTTGTTGGGCTGATCTTTCATCATAAACTCAATGAAAGCCGGCACACCCGCCTGCGACGCACTACCCGATTTTTTGTCGGCCGGGATGATAATGTCGCAAAGGATTGTCACGGTTTTCAATTCCTGGGGCGTAAAAAACTTTTCCGCCATCAGTTTGGCATCGCGTTCTGCCTCAAATTTCTGCCGTCCGCCCGGCACTTTTACCGGGGTGGTTGGTGGTGCAGGCACAGCCGCTTCGGCTGGTCCAACAGCCAGGCCAAAACTTGCCAGCGATATGGCTTTCAGGGTGTCCCTGCGTTTCATATATTTTTCTTTTTGACTTGATCGATCAGGTATTCACTCGTGCGCATCGAACTGGCCAGAATGGTCCAGGTTACGTTTTTATCGCCTTGCGAAACGAAAGGAGCTGCATCCACTACAAACAGGTTTTTGCACTCATGGGCCTGCTGGAATGAATTCAGCGCTGATTTCTTAGGATCTTTGCCCATTCTGACGGTACCAATTTCGTGGATGATCTTGCCAGGAGCCGCCAATCCGTAACCATGTTCGGTATTTGGGCCTGGTTTCGGTCCCGTCGGAATACCACCCATAGCGTGGATGATCTCTTCGAAGGTATCCTGCATGTGCTTGGCCTGCTTCACCTCGTAGTCCGACCATTTGTAATTAAACCGGAGCGTTGGGATACCGTATTTATCCACCTTGTTCGGGTCGATTTCACAGTAGTTGTCTTCGCGTGGCACTGGCTCACCCCGTCCGGCCATGCCGATATGGGCGCCGTAATACCGACGGTAATCTTCTTTCAGGCTGGCTCCGTAGCCACCCACTGGCCGTGTGCGACCTGGTTCAAGGGCCTGGGTATTTTCGATACCCATGCCGAAACCAAAGCCGGGCATGCCCATACCACCACCATATTCGATGTGGTAACCACGGGGGAAATCCAGTTTCTTGTTATCCAGCCACCAGGGGGTAAACACGTGCATACCACCAACACCATCTTCGTTGTAGCGAACACGGTCCATCAGCGCCGGAATAAACGCCGACCGAGAAGCACCCGTTGAGTCGTTCAGGTATTTACCAATTACACCGCTGGCGTTGGCCAGACCGTTCGGGTAACGCGGTGATTTTGAGTTGAGGAGCAAACGCGCTGATTCGCAGGCACTAGCGCCAAGCATAACGGCTTTGGCCTTCACCGTATGTTCCTGCATGGTGCCCGTATGTACGTAACTTACGCCCGTTGCCAGACCTGTTTGCGGATCAGTCAGTACCTCGCGGCACATGGCCCCGTTAATTAGCGTTACGTTGCCCGTTTTAACGGCAGGAATACACAATACCGATGAGGACGAGAAGTCGGCATAAGCCTGGCAGGCACGTCCGCATTGGCTACAGTAAAAGCAGGCTCCCCGCTCGTTGTTGATAGCCTTGGTCAGGATTGAAAGCCGAGAAGGTACCACCGGCACACCAGACGCTTTACTCGCTTTTTTCAATAAAAGTTCGTGCAGACGAGGTTTCGGAGGAGGTAAAAAGTATCCGTCCGGTTCGTTGGGGAAATCGGGAAGGTTCGTACCGAAAATGCCCAGTAATTTGTCGCAACGGTCGTAGAAGGGTTTCAGATCATCGTAACCGATTGGCCAGTCGTCACCCACTCCGGAAATGGAGCCACGCCGGAAATCGTCGGGTCCGAAACGAAGTGAAATCCGGCCCCAGTGGTTTGTCCGTCCGCCAAGCATCCGCGATCGAAACCAATGGAATTCCGTACCGGCTTTGGCCGAATAAGGCTCACCGTCGATTTCCCAGCCACCCCAGGCTGCGTCGAAATCGCCGAATGCCCGCGTGGTACCGGCACCGCGCCGGGGCGACTCATAAGGCCACTTGAGCTGGGTAATGTATTTGGGATCGGCGGGGTCGAAATATCCCCCGGCTTCGAGCAGTATGACTTTGGCCCCGGCTTTCGCCAGCATATAAGCCGCCATACCACCACCAGCTCCTGAGCCAACAATGGCTACATCGTACTCGACGGGTGCTTTTTTAATCTGCGGAATATCCATTCGTTAAGACAAATAGGTTTTTTTAGTACAAAGGGGAAATTTAGATATTTTTAATGTACTCACCGTATAGTTTCTTCTTTTTACAACGGTTGAATACTGGTTAACGAGAGATAATAGATTTCCTGACCACCCAGAACCGGCTTAAATTTCCCGTTAGCATCCAGAAACTCCCCGCTGAACGTGACTCGCTGAACAATTCTGCATTTCTCCCTAACTTGCGTTATGCCAAACAACTACAGTTTACTTGCCTGCCTTTTACTACTCACTGTTGAATCTGCTACTGTAGTGGCTCAGTCTCAGCCGGATACTATAGCGGCTCCGTCGGCTAATTACACCTACAAAGCCAGTACCTTCAACGGGGGTATTCAGGTTAATCCGCTGGGGTTGATTCAGGGACAGGTGCCGGGCTTGTGGATCATTGGCTCAGGCTCCGAGCCAAACCGGAAATACGATGCTTATTTACGCGGAATCGCCACGTTTGATGGAGAGCGACAACCGCTGTATGTGGTCGATGGCGTGCCGGGAGCAGACCCTGCCCTAGTTGCTCCTGCCGACATTGCCCAAATTCGGGTACTCTCCGACCCCGCATCGTTGGCGCTCTACGGCGCACGGTCGGCAAACGGCGTCATTGAAATTGAGACCAAAAAATCAGCATCGGGGGCTTTTTCAGCTGTGTACGAGGTTCAGGGTGGTGTTCAGTACCGAACCCGGTCGGTGGATCTGCTTAGTGCGGATGAGTTTCGGGGGCGGCTTACAGCAGCCCAGCAGCGCTTCGACATGGGCGGCAACACCGACTGGCAAAAGGCCATCACCCGAACAGCGTATCAACAGAATCACTACCTGGGTGTATCAGGGCAATATGATCAGATACGCATCAACGGAAGTCTGAATTACCTCAACGCTCCCGGCATTATCCAGCACAACGCCCTCGACCGGTTCAGTGGTCGATTGAACTTTAGTGGACCAGCGGACCGGGCATTTTTCTGGCAGATAGGCGTGCTGGGGCGGCAGGAAAAACAACTACCCATAGACCCCGTGGCGCTGATTCTGTCCATGAACGGAATTCCTACCATCCCAGTTTATGAGGCCGACGGCAGTTTCTCGCCCAATAGTAGTTTCAACGGCGGCAATCCGGTAGCGCGACTGGCGCAGGTGAAACAATCAGAAACTATCCGACAGGGGCAGTTTCAGGCCTATGCCCGACACAAACTAAACGATCGCCTGCTGGCTGAAGGTCGACTGGCACATACCACGAGTGCAGCCCGCTTCGCCTACAACGACCTTGATTATACCGTTCAGGGAGCGCTGGATTACCGCCTGCTGGAGAATATTAGTCAGGATTTTATGGAATTGAATCTGCGGTATGCGCACAACACAACGGGCACTGAAACCCGTGCGATGGTGGGCGCAGCCATGCAACAGGCGTCAACTCGCGTGGGTGTCGACGTGACCGGGCAACCCATTGAGAATGAACAGACTTCCTGGAGGCTCTGGTCGGTGTTGGGTCAGGGTGAGTGGGCGGGTTTTAAAAAACAGCTCCTTGTTCGCGGGGCTGTTCGGGCTGATGGTTCAACTCGTTTTGGAAATACCCATTGGACCGTGAATCCTGGCATAACGCTGGAATGGCGCTTGCTGGCTCGCCCTAAACAAGTTGTTGATGAGAACGAATATGCGTCAGTTTCGGGTAGTTCCGTCAATGTGTTAACGCTATTTGTAGGAGCGAACCTAGTGGCCAATCAGCAGTTGTTTCTGCAAAATACCCTTGAAGAACTCACGCCAGACATTAAGCCCGAAACCCAGCGACTGCTTAACGCGGGAGTTCGCGCTGTAACCCCCTCGGGACGCTGGCAGGGACAGTTTGCTGTTTTTGAGCGATTAACCAACAATGCGTACTGGCATGAAGCAGCAGCCGTGGCGCCACAGATTACCAATCGGGGCCAAATCCGCAATTGGGGAACTGAGTGGCGCCTATCGGGTAAACTGGTGCAGACCAATAAAATACAATGGACTGTTGATGTGATTGGGTCTTTTTTGTTCAACCGGATTTTATCGATGGGAACCCCTAACTACCGGGTCGTGAACGCACCCGTTGACGGGCAGGGTCTTACCGGTCAAAATACGTATGTTGTGCAGGCGGGTGTTCCCCTTTTCACGTTTTACGGACCTCTATTTGCAGGGGTGAGTGCTCAAGGCAAATATAGTCTGATCGATCTGAACCGCGATCGGGCAATCACGTCCGACGGCGACCGTACAATACTTGGTACTGCTTTACCCCGTTGGCAAATCGGCGTCCGTTCGACGCTGAAAGTGGGTCGCTGGCAATTGAGTGGCCTGGTAGATGGTCTGAGTGGTCATTCACTGCTAAACGCTACACAGCTAAACCTGGCCAACCTGATTCGCTTTCCGGTCAATAACATCTCGCGGGATGCGCTACGAACGGGGCTCAGCGATTACACAACTTTTACTAGTCAGTATATCCAGCCGGGTAACTTTCTTCGGCTCAACTACCTGTCGCTTGCTTACCAGTTTAACTTGCCCCACAACCACAAACTGACCATTAACGGCACTATACAGAACTTGCTCCTTAATACAGGATACGGCGGCCCTGACCCCGAAGCCGCGCTTGGAGCCATGCCTTTCGGCCACGATAACCGGGTATTGGCTCCCAATGCAGCCACGGCTTCGGTGGGAGTTCGGTTTGGCTGGTGAGGTAGCACCGCTGTATCTTTGCCCTAGTTATGGCACAAATCGGGACGGACATTGGAGCCGCAAAGGCGTTTTTAGAAGCAGGTGATGTGGTGGGAATTCCTACCGAAACCGTATATGGACTGGCTGGTAATGCGCTCAATCCTGATGCTGTTCTTCGCATTTTTGCCGTTAAAAACCGCCCATCGTTCGACCCGCTTATTGTTCATACCGATTCCTTGGAGAAGGTGAGTCAGTATGTTTCGTACATTCCTGAAGCGGCCCGGCAACTGGCTAAAATTGTATGGCCCGGCCCCCTCACAGTACTCCTACCCAAACGAGATAATATCCCAGACCTTGTCACATCGGGGCTATCGTCCGTAGCGATCCGGGTTCCCAACCACCCGCTTACGCTGGCATTACTTCGCTCGCTCAATTTTCCATTGGCGGCTCCCAGCGCAAATCCATTTGGGTACATTAGCCCTACCACGGCCCAGCACGTTGCCGATCAATTAGGTAATCAGATTCCGTATGTATTGGATGGTGGTCCCTGCGGCATCGGGCTTGAATCGACCATTATCGGCTTTGAAGATGACCAGCCTACTGTGTATCGACTGGGCGGCATGGCTCTTGAACAGTTGACGGCGATAGTGGGGCCGCTCGTGGTGCGTGATCATTCAACGTCGAATCCCAAAGCACCGGGCATGCTTAGCAGTCATTATGCACCCCGCAAACCCGTGTTTATGCTACAGCCCGGCGAACAACCCGGCTCAGTTGATGATAAAACAGGGGCATTGATGTTCAGCGAACCATTACCTGGGATTCCGCTCGAAAACCAATTAATTCTATCCCCAAACGGTAATGTTGTCGAGGCTGCAAAAAATCTGTTTGCCTATTTGCGACAACTGGATGGGATGCTTGTTACTCAAATCTATGCCCAGTTTTTACCTAATGAGGGGCTGGGGCGAGCGGTCAACGATCGGCTTAGACGCGCTGGCACTAGATGACAGCTTATCTCTAATCACTTGGGAAACTAAAGAGATGACAGCTTTCTAAACAAGATGTCATCTCGCCCCTGCAAACCTCCGGTATGCACGGCTACAACGGTTGCCTTAGGCTTAAAATGGCCTTTACTGGCTAAGTCAAGCACTCCAAACAGCATTTTGGCGGTGTAGACCTGCTCAATCAGAATGCCGGTTTGTGCTTCAAAATCAGCCACGAAACGGAGCAGTTCGGGAGTAGTTTTGGCATACCCACCGAAATGATAATCTTTTTGATACGTCAGGTTTGGATGGGCTGGATCGAGGGGTGGGCTCCAACCTTTGAGCGCCATAAACCCCATTACATCGGTTTGCGGTGGGGCCGATGTGGCTAGTCCCAATACTGTGCCACCCGTTCCAACGGCGCAACAAACGACGTCAGGAGCAGCGCCGAGTTGATCCATTAGTTCAGGCATTATTTCGGAAGTGCCTCGGATCGCAAGATCATTGGTGCCCCCTTCGGGAAGGATATAGGCCGGGCCAAACAGTTGCGCCAGATTAGCCAGAAAATCAGGTGATTCTTTTTCCCGAAAAGCAGCCCGGCTCACCTGATGAATTGTCATGCCAGCTGCCTGACAAAACTGAATGGTGGGGGAATTGAGTAAAGCCGGTTCGTCGCCACGGACTACGCCAATGGTTTTCAGTCCCAACAACTGACCGGCAGCAGCAGTAGCATAAAGGTGGTTAGAGCGGGCTCCACCAAAGGTCAGAAGCGTTTGAAATCCCTGCTCCTGGGCAGCTATGAGATTATATTTCAGCTTACGCCACTTGTTGCCTGATACCAACGGGTGCAACAGATCATCCCGCTTCAGATACAACGAGATTGGCAGTGATTCGGCCAGAAGATGGTCGATTCGTTGAAGAGGAGAATCTTGGGATGACAAATATGTGCTGTAATTTTGCATGTCCACGTTTCGGATTTGAGACCGAACGGGCGGCCACGTTGGAATTTCGGTGGTTCGGTACGATTTATAAATTGATACTTGTTAAAGCCCGAAATCCGAGATCCCAATTCCCAAATCTATATGACTGATCAGCAACCTGATTTTACGGACGACGAAGACGACTTATACGAACACCACCGGATTGTTGTCGACGCGGGCCAGAACTTACTGCGCATTGACCGCTTTTTGCTGTTAAAACTTCCCAAAGCAAGCCGCACCAAAATTCAGGCGGCTATCGATGTCGAGTCGGTGCGGGTGAACGACCGGCCTACCAAAGCCAGCTACAAAGTTAAACCGGCGGATGTAATCACGGTAGCTCTCGCCCAGCCGCCACGGGCCACTGACCTTCTGCCCGAAAATATTCCGCTTGATATTATTTTCGAAGACGCCGATTTACTGGTGCTGAACAAACCCGCTGGCATGGTGGTACATCCAGCCTTTGGCAACTGGACAGGCACGCTGGTAAATGCTTTGGTCTACCATTTTCAGCATCTCCCGTCTATGGCGGCTAACCATTCACAGCCCGATGTGATCCGCCCCGGCTTGGTGCATCGTATCGATAAGGATACGTCGGGCCTGATGGTAATTGCTAAAACGGAGTTGGCTATGGCGTCGTTGGCCCGCCAGTTCTTCGACCACACCATCGAGCGTACTTACAATGCACTCGTTTGGGGCATACCTGAACCCGCCGATGGAACCATAACCGGCTACATTGGACGGAGTGTGAAAGACCGCAAGGTACAAGCCATTTACGATGATGAAAGCAAAGGGAAATGGGCCGTAACGCATTATAAAACGCTGGAACCCCTGACCTATGTGTCGCTGGTGCAGTGTAACCTCGAAACGGGACGGACGCACCAGATTCGGGCGCACTTCAAACACATTGGTCACCCGCTTTTCAACGATGCTATGTACGGGGGCGACCGGTTGCTACGGGGGAACCCCAATGGTTCGTTCAAAGCCTTTGTCGACAACGCCTTCGCACTGATTCCCCGACAGGCACTGCATGCCAAATCGCTTGGGTTTGCCCATCCGAGAACCCGCCAATGGATGCAGTTTGATTCGCCTTTACCCGACGATTTTGCCGCTGCGCTGGATAAGTGGAGAAAAAGAGGATAAAAGAAAAACAGTTTTGACACGGAGATACGCAGAGAAGCACGGAGTTACACAGAGAAAATATAAGAAAAACTCTGTGAAGCTCTGTGCTCCTCTGTGGAACTCCGTGTCAAAACTGTTTTATTTCAACGCTTCAATCACCAATTCTTCAAATCCGGGCAGGGTTTTGTACGCGTAGACCGCTCGCCATTTGGTGTCTTTATAATCGGTCGACACTTCGAGGAAAGGCTTGGTGCCGTTGCCGCCGGTGTCGGTTTGGCGCGTGTTGATACGAACCGGAATATCGGTGTAGTATTTGAAATAGTTCGGGTGGGTCAGATAGCCCAGTGGCGTTGTATCCCAGGGGACAAACCCGTCGATACCAAACAGTTGCTTATTGTATAACTGCCAGGGACGAAACTGGTCGTACATCCACTGGTCGCCGGGGCGCTTACTGCCGTTCAAGAAGTCAATATCTGTTTTGCCCAGCAGAGTATACACGCTGCATTCGTAGCCTGACAGCACCACGCGTACCCCCGCATCGAACAGCACCCGGAAGGCTTCAGGATCTTTCTCGAAATTATAATCACCCACCGACAGCTTCTCCAAACCTGGTTTAAAGGGTAAGCCGGGCGTACGGCCCGCGCATACCACAACTTCTTCGATTTGAGGGATCAGATCGGGGTGGTTT
Source organism: Flavobacterium sp. SUN052 (assembly GCF_028867935.1). GTDB lineage: Bacteria > Bacteroidota > Bacteroidia > Flavobacteriales > Flavobacteriaceae > Flavobacterium. The sequence continues at coordinate 76,007 of NZ_JAPQNS010000007.1, read as the reverse complement.
TTAACGAGAGTAGCCACGTTTGTAACGGGCCCAATAGCCAGAATAGGCATTTTTTCGCGCCGGAGGGCAGCGGCCATCGCGCGGGTTGCATCGTTTTCGCGGCCAATGTCGCGGAGTGTGTCCGACCCCCGGTAAACAGGAATATCACGGCCCGTCTTGTTATACCATTTCAGCAGGTTTTGGGCCACACCGTAGCCATAGTTCACATACGTAACGGTGCTAATGCCGACTAACTGGACTTTATCGGGGTGTTTCAGGGCCATAATGAGCGCCACCGCATCGTCGACTTCACGAGCATTTTTGTCTTTCAAGCCAATAATGAGGTCAGTATCAAGCCAGATGCGACGGGGCTGTGGAGCCTGAGCAAGAGCAATGTTAGCAAGTAGAATGAGAAAAAGAAATGGCAGTAATCTGTGCATAAAAGTGGTTGTTGAAAACAGAGATACGAAGAACACGGGTTTTGTGATTTATTTCTGTGCGCTTTGTGGCTCTGCGTTCAATAATAATTCAGCCTTTTTCAGCAGTTCTACTTTTTTCTCTAAACTCAATGATAGCGGTAACTGAGCTAACCCAATGAGTCGGCGCATAATCTCGACGCCCACAAATTGTTGTAACAACTGGTTATCAAAACCGGCTGGTTTTTCATACAATGCCTGGGTCGCATCAATCACAGATTCAGGTTGTTCGCTCAGGTGCATATGCGCCAACATCACGCCGAGATCAAATTCGGCGGGGCCGAAGAAACAGAATTCGGGGTCAATCACTTTGACGTCGGCTGCTGTTCGGAGCCAGCTACCAGGATAATAATCACCGTGAAGGAGCGTGGAGTCGGCCCCCCGCTTCGTTTCGCCAAGATAGACCGTGCCGAGCTGCGTAATGGTGTTTTTTAGGGCTTCGTTCTGCTTGTAAGGCATCGCAGCAGCCTGTAAACCCGGTTGAATCGTATCCAGATCAAAACCATTGTCGAGCATGTACGGATACCGAAAAATATGCTCGTGATTCAACGACAACATGGCTGCATTGGCAAAAGCTGGGTCGGGTGTGGCTTGCCGAAACTGATTATGAAGGGTGCTGACGTATTCAATCAGAGCGCTTAACTCTTCATCAGTCAAAGTAATACCGGGTTGGTAGAGGTTGGTGAAATCGTTGGCCTCACCCAAATCTTCCATAACCAGAATATTGTGGTCGTAGTCGAGATCGAGCAGGTTGGGTTGGTAGGCGTTGAGCGCAGGAATCGACTGGGTTTTTCGGTAGAATTGGCCTTCCATTACGGCTCGCTCGGCCGGGGCGGCAATGCTGGGGTATTTCTCAACATACGGGCGTGACTGTTTCACAATCAGACTTCTAAGACCCTGTCCACTGCCTGGCTGGCCCGTTCGAACGCGCAGGGTGTAGTTCATGTTGCCTTCGCCGGGTTTCTCAACGGCCACTACCGGCTCGTCTTCACAAATCCATCCACGGCGCGATAAATACTGCTGGATGGCTTCGGGGTGCTGGGAATCTAGAATCATCTTTATAATTTTTACCGTACCACCGCCAGCTTCCCTGCTATTCCTTCCTCACCATTGGCGGCAATCACAACGATCAAATATATACCCGTTTGGGCCGAACGACCGCGATAGTCCAATAAATTCCATGTAGCGGTTCCGCCCTGGGCACGCGTTTCGTAGACCAGCTGGCCAGCGGCATCCAGAATCTTGACTACGGCATTGTCGGTTAAGCCACGAATGCCAACTAGACCAGCAAAGTCGGGTCGAACAGGATTTGGAAAAACTGTGATGCCTGTGAGCGCATTCGATGGTTCGGTAGCAACGCCCCCGTAGGAAACCAAACCGCCCGGTGTTGAGATGAACACCCGACCGCTACTGGGTTCAATGGCTAGTGCATTGATAGTGCTCGACGGTAACGGACTATCGCCAGGTGTGAACCGATTTTCGAGGGTTGTGCCATCGGGTCCGAAACGGTACAGAGCTGACTCGGTGGCAATCCATTTGCGGTTTCCACCATCTACCGTCATCGCGGTGATTGTTTCGGTCGCCAGCAACCGCCGACTATCGAATATTGGCGTATTGGCTGAAACGTTGCCGATGAAGACCTGCGAGGGATCGTCAAATACCGTCACGCCCCGATCGGTGCCAACCCAGATCAGCCCGTTGCGATCCCGGACAATGGCCGTAACCGTGTTACCGGGTAAATTTCCATCGCCCGGTATGGTCGAAAAGTAACGTTGCTGCCCTGTTACGGGGTTGAAGGCTAGTAGTACACCGTAAGTTAGCCGGAGCCATAAGGTGCCATAATCGTCTGGTACAATCTGAGAAATGGGCAGCGCGCCTAGCCTGGTAAACGACTCAAACTGTCCGCTGGGACGGCGCACATGCAGCGAAGCTCCACCACTGCCCGCCCGGTCCCCGATCCATACATTACCAGTGGCATCGGTTGCGAGAGCAGTTATGAGCGAACTAATGAAGCCTGGCGTTGTGACTCGCTGAATGGTTGGACTGCCTTCCGTTTGGCTCCATAATCCCCCCCCGTAACTCCCCATAAATAGCAGGCGTTCAGTAGGTAAATAAGCGGCTGAGTTGAACGGCTGGGCCAGATTGGCAATAGGATTGTTAGTCCAGCGACCAGCGGACACATCATACTGCTCAACTTCGGGCTTGCTATCCGGTACGGTTCTGTTTTGTTGATTATCGCCCGGCAAGGCCACTAACTGATTGGCGTAGGCAAAGAGATTTTGAAAGGCGTCGGCAAACGGGCCTTCGGGGGCCACACGTCGGAAACCAGCGCTACTTGCTTCGAGTAAACCGTTGGTGGTATCGGCTACCCACGCCAGATTGCCATCAGGAATCACCTCGCGGGGTGCTTGCAGCAGTACACCCGTGAAAGTACCCGAACCCGGCACGGATAGGGTCGGAATATCGGTAGTCGGAACAGTGAACACGCTGGCCCCTGTTGGCCCGGCAAATACACTCGCCCCCCGGCCCTTGCTTTGGTCGAAATAAGTCCACTTGCTGGTGGGTGTTCGATTTAACAGAAAGCTTCCGGTGCCATTAGTCTCAGTCAGGGCAAGGAGCAGTCGTGTTCCATTGGTAACAAGGCTGGTTGGGACTCCCGTCAAAAATAAAGCCGGATTTTCTGAAGGTCGCCAGTTGGTGGGGTCAGCAAAATTGGTTGAGGGCGAAATTTTGATTGCCCGGATAGTTGGCGCAAGCCGGTAAGGTGCATACAGGAAAGGTATAAGCGCATAAAGGCTATCTCCTAACACGGCTGTCATCAAGATTTGGGCGGAATTTGACTTGTTATCAATGACTGGGCTGAAATACGTATCCCGGATTTCGTTGCGGCTCAGATCAAACACTACCAGGCCAAAGTCGGTGCTGAGATAGGCTGTATTGCCCACCCGGTTAATATGGTTGATACCCCGAAATTCAGCTGGGATTCGGTCCGACGTAGCGATAGTTGTAATCGTTGTCACGTCGACTGGCTCACCTTCAGCGTTAACGCTTAAAAAGTCGATGGTGCCAGAGCGATAGACCAGCATTAGTCGTTGCTGATCGGGCAGCGCTAAAACACGACTGATCGACACATCACTCAAGCCATTGTCGCGGGTGAGTAGGCTGGTTTCAGCCGTCGTTTTGTTGTACCGAAAGAAGCCGTTGCGGGTGGCCGCATATACGTTTTGCCCTACCACCGCTACCGACTGAGCCGAGCGGTAGCTAAAATGAGTTTTCCAGGTGCCCGGCTGGGCGAAACAGGGAGCAGTGGGCAGTAGCACCAGGCTGGCGTACCAGTAAACAGCGAGCAGGAGATGGCGCATTACTCATTAAACATCTCTTTGCCTGTTCCGCTTAATACTTTCTCCGCATCGGCACCCAAATGGAAACACCGGCGGCAGCGGGCTTCATAGCTATCAGTCTCGCCAAGTAGAACTCGCTCTTTAGAAGGGACTAAGCGGTAGGAATAATGGGCAATGTCGCCACAGACAACGCATATGGCATGAACCTTGGTGACGTACTCTGCCATTGCCATTAGTTGTGGCATGCAACCGAAGGGCTTACCCGAAAAATCCATGTCCAGCCCCGCCACGATGACACGTTTTCCCTGATTGGCTAACTGATCGCAAACGTCCACAATAGCGCTATCGAAAAACTGAGCTTCGTCGATACCGACTACATCGCAGTCGCCCGTATGGGTTAGAATTTCGTCCGCTTTTTGTACAGGAATTGAATTGATAGACAAGGAATTATGTGAAACAATATCGGCTTCGTGATAGCGCGTATCGATACCCGGTTTCACAATAACAACGTGTAAACGGGCGATGCGGGCGCGGGTAAGACGGCGAATTAGTTCTTCGGTTTTTCCTGAAAACATGGAGCCGCAGATGACCTCAATCCAGCCAGTTCGGAGGTGGGGCGGTTCGCGTCGGGAGGCTGGTTCAATAAACATAGAAACGTGACGTTAGGAGTGCAGCAAGGGCTTAGGCACTAAATTTGCTGAATGCTGAGTGGTTTCCGTTACACTTGCTCAATAACTCTGTTTACTAATTGAGTATTACTTGATTTAGTCAAAAAAAAGCCGCTTTTTAGCATCATTATTCAGCCAACTGGCCTACTCATTCCGCATACAACCCTCATACAAAGCAACGAGTTTTCCCAATGTCGAACAAGTTCCACCAAAGCGCCCTGACCGATTACACCCGCTCGTATGCGCGTCGGGTTTGCGCCGACTTTTTTAGTAATCACACGTTTATCTCCGGTAAACAGATTTTGAACCTGACACCAATCGGGCAAATAAATATGTTTATCGTCAGTAATTTATTCGACAAATGGAAGGCAGATACGGAGAAGTTCCGTAGTCCCTATTTCGATTTTACCCACCCAGAGGTGGAAGAAGCCATGCGGTCATTCATGAACGTGGTTTCGCAACACATAGCCGTTCGGCGCGAGTATCTAGAGCCCATGCTGGCCGATGCCCTCCGCCGGACGCTTACCCTGATTTTTGATTCCCGTTATTATTTCGACGAACTGCTGCGTAATCAACCCGACTTCACGTTGACGGCCGATGCTGCCAAGCAGATTGTGCGTTATACCCAGATTAACAAATTTGTAGCAACAAGTCTGGTGGATCGGATGAACGGCAAGCCGTTTATGTATGTCAATCAGGCACTTAATTGCTTGGACGAGATCATGTCGCAGCGGAGCCACGAGTTGGAGCGCTACGACCGATACGTGGCCATTTTGTCGGAAAAGGTTCCAATGGATATCAATGCGCTGCTCAGAACATCGCCTGATGCCGTGAATGGAAGTCCGGCACGGTCGTTTTTCGACACTGAATTAGACTCCAGTGTTCCAGCAGTAGGAGCGGGCGTAATTATTCCGAAAACGACTTCGGCCGCCGAGGCAATGGACCGGTCGAGCCCAGCACTACGGCCAACTCTGACGTTAACGACGGAGCAAAATCAACCCGAGTTTAGTCCAGCCCAGGTCGTTCCGGACGTCTCAACCAATGAAGCTTCGGGAAATGGCGTTCATTTTGCTCCTGAGGAAACGGACCGGTATGATCGCGAACCTTTCTCCGAACCGATTACTGCTCCAGTAAGTGAAGCTTCGCCCATGACCAGCGCATCGTTGCGACAGGCTACAACGTTTGAGGCTCCCCGCATGTCGCTCGAACTTACGCCACAAAACCAGGCTGAAGAACCAACAAGCGTAGCCGAAGCGTTTCACCGGGCCCCTATCGAGAGTATCGGTAAAAGCATTTCGCTCAACCAGAAATTCCGGTTTATTAACCAGCTTTTCAGCGGCAGCAGCACGGCCTACGCCCAGGCAATCGATGAGCTCGACCAGATGGAGAACTACGGTCAGGCACTCGATCTGATCTCGTATCGCTATGCCAGCCAGTACCTTTGGGATATGAGCAGCGACGAAGTAAGCGAGCTGGTGGAAATTCTGAAACGACGTTTTGCGTAAAGCATTTTTATCTCAACGTTAAAACTCTTCTTTTCAGCCGGACCGATGCCCCGGACCTAGGCGGCATCCCCTGATGATAAGATCCGTTTGCGAACCTTATACGCTGTAGTCGTTTTTTTGTTTCTTTCCCTGTCTGTGCAGGCTCAACAGGTTCGTCGCCCGGTCGATCTGAATGAGTTTTTGCAGAACTTGTTTCCCGTACAGACAGAGGGCATCGACTATCAATCGGTGTTCGATAATCTGGCTCAACTCTACGCTACGCCACTTGATCTCAACACGGCTACCCGCGACGAGCTGGCAGCCACCTACCTACTTGATGAGCGGCAACTGACTAGTTTGCTCAACTACCGCGAGCAATACGGTGATTTGCTTTCGGTTTATGAGCTACAGGCAGTACCCGAGCTGGATGCTGTAACTATTCGGCGATTACTGCCATTTGTGGAAATCGGAGCCAACGCTCTTTCCAACCGTTTGCCCACGCCCGCCGATCATTATTTACTGCTCCGGTACGAACAGACACTGGAACAGCAAAAGGGTTTTACCCAAGGCCAACCTGACAAAAACGGCAAATATCCTACGCGTTATCTGGGTGGATCGGGGCAGTGGTTCGCTCGGTATCGGTATAGCCGACCACGTGCCTACAGCTTGGGTTTTACGATAGAAAAAGACCCCGGAGAAGCGTATGGTTGGCGACCCGGAAACAGACAGTACGGCGCAGATTACATTTCATTTCACGCTCAAATTCAAAACCGGGGCCATTGGCGGAATGTGATTGTGGGTGATTATCAGCTGCAAATAGGGCAGGGGCTGGTAATGTCGGCGGGGTTTGTGCTGGGCAAAAGTGCCGAAACAGTGCAGACGGTCCGCCGACCAACGCTAGGCGCACGACCCTACACCTCGCTGACCGAGTATGGATACCTGCGTGGTGCAACGGCTACCTACGCACTGTCGCGCCACCTCGATATTACCCTGTTTGCGGCCCGCAACCGACGCGATGCCAACACAGCTCCATCAACATCAACGGTTATTGTCGAAGGAACTATTGCTACTTCGATTCAGACATCGGGCCTGCACCAGACCCCGTCTGAACTGGCTGACCGGGGCAGCCTGCTCGAAACAAATTGGGGCGGTCATTTGATGTATCACAACCGGCAACGGCTGCAAATCGGGGCCACCTTTCTGCATACCGAATTTAATATTCCCCTGCTCAAACGCAATCTGGCCTATAATAAATACGAGTTTACAGGTAATCAAAATACGGTTGTGGGCCTGCATGGAGGTTACGTGTATCGCAACCTGAATTTCTTCGGCGAGATTGCCCACAGCAGCGGCTCGCTGACCAATAGCGGAGGGGTTGGGGCCGTAGGAGGAATGCTGGCTAGCCTGAGTCGACGGTTGGATGTATCGGTGGTAGCCCGGCATTATGATCGTAATTTTCACAGTTTCTACGCCAATGGCTTCAGCGAAAATACCCGTACGATTAATGAAACGGGCTTGTATGCCGGGGCCAAATACACCATTTACCGCAAACTGACTCTGGGCGGCTATATCGATGTGGTTCGTTTTCCATGGTGGCGTTATTTGGTTGATAAACCATCACACGGCATCGACTTTCTGAGTCAGGCTACGTACTCGCCTAGTCGAAAAACAACATTCTCGCTGGTCTTTCATGAGGAGCACAAAGAAAAGAATAAGCCGGGTAGCAAAACCACCCCCAAAGAAGTTGTTGGTACTACGCGCCGGAGTTTGGCGCTGAACGCAGAGTACCCCATAAGTCAGGGTTTTACGATGCGGTCGCGCATACAGGCAGGAACGTTTAATTATGCACGGATAAGCCCGTCGAGGGGATTTGCCCTGGTTCAGGATGCTACTTACACCATGCGTCGATGGAGCGTGAGCGGACGCGTGGCTTTGTTTGGTACCGACGATTACGACAGTCGCCAGTACGTATACGAGCGCGATGTGCTTTATGCGTTTTCGTTTCCTGCCTACTACGATAAAGGCGTCCGGCACTACCTGCTCGTGCGTTACGAAGCCAGCCGCCACCTTGACCTATGGCTCCGTTGGGCACGCACAAATATCACCAATCAGCCCACCATCGGTTCTGACCTCGATGAGACCAGCGTGCCGCACAAATCGGAGCTGAAGGTGCAGGCCCGGTGGCGGTTTTAGAGGAGAATAGTCAAGTCCTGCCTATATTTGAATTTTACAAATGGGCATGGACATTACGACACTAGACGATTTTTATAAGGAAACGGCAACGCTGATCCCAGCAGGCATCAACAAAGAGATTGGCCACTTCAATGTGTTCAAGGTGGAGGACATGGTCGCCAAGTACGCAAAGAAACCCGTACCGGCCATGCCCTATAACCGGAGGGCATATTATAAAATTAGTCTGATCAGCGGGCGGAACAGAGCCGAATACGCCGATAAAGTAATCGAAATTGAGAAAAACGCCCTCTTATTTGCTACCCCCAAAATTCCCTATCACTGGCTTCCTGAGGACGATAATCAATCTGGCTATTTTTGTTTGTTTACTGGCGAATTCATGGCGCAGGCCAAAAGCGGTGCTGTGCTGGACGAACTGCCCATTTTTCAGCCCGGTGGGTATCCCGTTTTTCAGCTAACGGATGAAGAGGCCCAGGACATTCTGTTTATTTTTAGAAAGATGTACAAAGAGATCTCGTCAGACTATGCTTTCAAATATGATCTGCTGCGAAACTATGTGCTTGAGCTGATTCATTACGGCCAGAAGCTGCAACCGGCCACGTTGCTTTACCCTACGCATACGGCCTCTGCCCGAATCTCATCGCTGTTCATCGAACTTCTCGAAAGGCAGTTCCCGATTGAATCGCCCCACCAAAAACTCAACCTGCGTACGGCAAAAGATTTTTCGCAGCAACTGGCCGTGCATGTAAACCACCTCAACAAAGTGCTGAAGGAGCACATGGGTAAAACCACTACCGATTTGATTAGTAGCCGGATTGTTCAGGAAGCCAAGATTTTGTTAAAGCAGACCAACTGGAACATTTCGGAAATCAGCAACAGTCTTGGTTTCGAAGAGGTGGCTCATTTTTCTAACTTCTTCCGAAAACAAACGTCATTGTCTCCGGTAGCTTTTCGGGGTTGAGTAGTGAGATTTGATTTTTGCAAACAACGGATTGATGTTTGCAAACAGCCAGCCCGGTTTAGAGTAGACCTTTGTGCTGTCGATAGCGAACAATTACCAATCGCGACAGTAACAAAATGTCAACTAACACTAAACTAGCTCTGGTGACCGGTGGTAGCCGCGGTCTGGGCAAAAACATGGCTCTTCATCTAGCCAAAAAAGGTATCAACGTAATTCTGACGTATAACAGTAAGCAGGACGAAGCGCAGGCTGTAGTGGCTGAAATTGAACAGACTGGCCAACGGGCAGCAGCCTTACAGCTCAATACCGGTGATGTGAAAAGCTTTGATGGATTTTTTAGCCAGCTAACCACGGTACTGAATGATACATTTGGGACCGATCATTTTGATTTTTTGATCAATAATGCCGGCATTGCCGCTCACACACCCATTGGCGAAACCAGCGAGGAAGACTTCGACCAGTTGATGAATATCCATTTAAAGGGGGTCATTTTTCTAACGCAGAAACTGCTGCCAATTCTAGCTGATGACGGTCGAATCATTAACATTTCCACGGGACTGGCTCGCTTCACCTCACCCGGTTATGCCGTATACGCAGCTATGAAAGGAGCCATCGAGACCCTAACCAAATACATGGCCAAAGAACTGGGCGCACGGGGTATTGCAGTAAACGTAGTAGCACCCGGAGCCATCGAAACTGACTTTGGCGGAGGGTTTATACGTGACAATGAGCAGGTTAATAAACACATCGCCAGTATGACTGCCCTGGGGCGGGTAGGGCTTCCTGACGATATTGGAGGGGTGGTTGCCTTCCTGTGTACTGATGAAGCCCGCTGGATCAACGCCCAGCGTATTGAGGTTTCAGGCGGCATGAATCTGTAATAGGTACACCATGCTATTGCCAGTAATTTACTGGCAATAGCTTACCATGCCACTGTAGATTGAGCGATATTTGTAGGCCTTCTTATCGTTGAAGGCCAGCATTATGATTGATATTGAAACAGTCCGGCAAATCGCCTTGTCGCTGCCCGAAGCCAATGAGGTACCACACTTCGAAAAACCCTCGTTTCGAATAGGGAAAAAGATATTTGCAACGCTCAACATTCCTGCAAATCGGGTGTGCGTCAAATTATCGGTAACAGACCAGGATCTCTTTTCCACCTTCGATCGGACGGTGATTTATCCGGTGCCTAACAAATGGGGCAAACTGGGATGGACACTAGTGAACCTGGCCAACGTTCCAGACGAAACACTTACCGATGCGCTAACGGCGGCCTACTGTGAGGTAGCTCCCAAGAGACTCTCTGATCAACTGAAGACAACCGATTTTGAGTAAGACAGTGACCTCCGACCTTACTTTCCGACTGGCTACCGAGGCAGATTTGCTGACCATTGTTCAACTGCTGGCGGACGATTCGTTGGGGTCTCAACGCGAGAAAGTTGAATCATCCCTTTCCGACACCTACCGACAGGCTTTTGAGCGAATAGTGAAAGACTCTAACCACGAATTGACCGTTGTTGAAATAAACGGCGAAATTGTTGGTACGTTTCACCTCACCTTTATTCAATACCTGACTCATCAGGGTGGGTTACGCGCACAAATTGAAGCGGTGCGGGTCCATTCGGCCCATCGCGGCTTGGGCATCGGGGCACAAATGTTTGCTTACGCCATTGAGAGGGCTCGAACAGAAGGCTGTTACATGGTGCAGTTGACCACCGATAAGAAACGCCCGGATGCCCTTCGATTTTATGAGACATTAGGCTTTGTAGCATCTCACGAGGGGATGAAATTAAAGTTGTAATTGCCAAAGTGAGGAGAAAATTGGTAAAGTCGTTTGAAAGCAGGAAATTTATACAAACCACTTCTAGACTAGTTACCAGCCAATTTTCTTTACTTCATGCACACGTCTAAACACGTACGTTTCCTCGTTCCCTTACTCGCTCTTTGCCTGAGTAACGCCCAATTCGTAACGGCCCAGGCCACCAGCCCTACACCTCGCTTCGCCTTTGCTGAACCCGCCATTTCGCCCGATGGACGCGAGATTGCTTTTGTTTCGGGTGGCGATATCTGGACGGTACCCGCCACGGGTGGCGAAGCCCGGCTACTCGTCGCTCATGCTGACAATGAAACGCGCCCCCTGTATTCGCCCGATGGTAAATACATGGCGTTTGGGTCGACCCGGTCCGGTAATGGCGATATTTACCTGCTCACCCTGGAAACCGGCGAACTCCGGCGGCTGACGTACGACGACGGAGCGGAGAACTTAACCGCCTGGTCGAAAGACAGTAAATTGGTCTATTTCCAGTCGACCAGCCGCGACATTGCCGGTATGAACGACATCTACCGGGTAAACATTGCGGGTGGTACGCCTATGCCCGTTACGGCTGATCGCTACGCCAGCGAGTTCTTCGCCACACCTTCACCCGATGGTTCTACGCTCGCCTTCTCGGCCAGGGGAATTGCTGCCGCGCAGTGGTGGCGCAAGGGAAGCAGCCACCTGGATGAGACTGAAATCTGGACGTGCAAAATTGGCTCTAAAAAAGGGGACAAACCTACCTACGAACGCCTGACCGAAGGCGGAGCCAAGGAGCTTTGGCCGCTGTGGAGCCCCGACGGTCAGACACTTTATTTCATGTCGGATCGGGGAGGAAATCAGAATCTCTGGTCGAAGCCACTAAAGGGCCAAGCCGTTAAACTCACTTCATTCAAAGACGGCCGGGTTCTGTGGCCATCCATTAGCCAGGATGGGCGGACTATTGTATTTGAGCGGGATTTCCAAATCTGGACGTACGATATGAGTACTACACAAGCTGTACCGGTAGCCATTCGACTACGGGGTGCTGCGGCTGGCTTATCGGTCGATCATCAGAAGCTAACGAGCCAGTTTCGAGATTTGGCGGTTTCTCCCGATGGTAAAAAAGTAGCATTTACAGCACACGGCGAAGTCTTTGCCGCTTCGGCCAAAGACGGTGGCGATGCCATTCGTGTGAGTATGACCCCAGCTCCGGAATCGCAACTTGCCTGGACCCCCAATAGCCGAACGCTCATTTATGCTAGCACCCGCAATGGTATGGCCAATTTGTTTCAGTACGACTTTTCGACACGTGCCGAAACCCGATTAACGGATTCTGATCTCGACGATGGCTCGCCAGTTGTATCGCCCGATGGCCAGTCGGTGGCGTTTATGCGTAACGGACAGGAGTTACGCGTGCTGGACCTGAGCACCAAAAAAGATCGGGTCTTGTACAAAGGATACCTGGGTCGCCCACCGTTTGCGGGTGCCGGATCAATAACCTGGTCGCCCGATGGCAAATGGGTCGCGTTTCTGGCATTCGGCACCAAAACATTCCGCAACGTATGGGTGGTGCCAGCTGCCGGTGGCGAAGCAAAGCCAGTAAGTTTTCTGGCCAACACCTTTGGGGGAAATGTGAACTGGAGCCCCGATGGAAAGTACATTCTGTTCGGTACGAACCAACGGACAGAAACCGCTCAACTGGCTCGAGTGGATCTGGTGCCCCGATTACCTAAGTTCCGTGAAGATCAGTTTCGCGATCTGTTCAACGAAGAGGTGCCCCGCAACGTACGGCCAAGCACAACGGCCCCGGCAACTACCACAACAGCCTCGCGAAGCACACTCGACAGTGCTGTGGTGTCTGGGGTAGCCAGCAAACCCAAAGCAGCCGGAAAAGAAGCGACAACGGTGGTTTTTGATGGAATCCGCCAGCGGTTAAGCCTATTACCAATTGGTATTGAGGTAGATGCGCAAACCATCAGCAAAGACGGAAAGACCCTGTTGCTGGTTGCCAGCGTGGCTGGTCGTCAGAATCTGTACACCTATTCGCTGGATGAAACGGGTAGCGAACGAGCGGTGGCTCGGCAGCTTACGACAACCCCCGGACAGAAAAGTAATGCCCAGTTTACGGCCGATGGGAAAGAGATATTTTACCTGGAGCAGGGACGCATTCAGTCGATCACGCTGGATAAACGCGAGCCCAAACCACTGAGCGTAACGGCTGAGCTGGACGTTGACTTCGCCACTGAAAAGCTACAGGTTTTTCAGCAGGCTTGGGATGTGCAAAATAAAGGCTTCTACGATCCAGAGTTTCACGGGACCAACTGGCAAGCCGTACGAACCAGTTATGAACCCTTTGCGGCTGGCGCCCGCACACCCGACGAACTTCGCCGGTTGCTCAGCCTGATGGTGGGTGAAATGAATGCCTCCCACTCCGGCGTATCGGGCCCACAAGGGGCTACCGATATAACAACCGGCCGACTTGGGCTGCGTTTTGACCGGATCACCTACGAAAATACCGGTAAGCTGTTGATCACTGAAGTCATTAATCTGGGGCCTGCGTCTCTGGCGGCAACCATTAAACCGGGGGACTATCTGCTCGCGGTGGATGGTAAAACCATTGATACCGCTACGAACCTGGAGTTGTTGCTGAACAACAAAATCAATCGGCAGACAACCTTGTCGCTGGCTTCGGCCCCTACGGCACCGGCAAGGGAGGTAAGCGTTATGCCGATTAATCTGGCTACCGAAAAAGGGTTGCTCTACAAACAGTGGGTTCAACAGCAACGTGATTTTGTCGAAAAGGCCAGCGGTGGTCGACTGGGCTACGTACACATGTTCGATATGTCGGCGGAGTCGCTGAACCAGCTGTATATCGATCTGGATGCCGATAATCACGCTCGCGAAGGTGTAGTGGTCGATGTCCGTAATAACAACGGTGGTTTTGTGAATCCATACGCCATTGACGTATTTGCCCGGAAAGGCTACCTCACCATGACTTCCCGTGGCTTGCCGTCGGCACCGGCCCGGTCGCAACTGGGACAGCGGGCCCTGGAAACACCCACGATTCTGGTTACCAACCAGCATTCGCTTTCTGATGCCGAAGATTTTACCGAAGGTTACCGAACGCTCAAACTGGGTAAAGTAGTTGGCGAGCCAACGGCGGGCTGGATCATTTTCACGTCGGCGGCCCAACTTATTGATGGTTCATCCATTAGACTGCCATTTTCGCGCATCACCGACAACACAGGAAAAGACATGGAATTAGCGCCAAGACCCGTTGATGTACCGGTATCGCGGCCCATTGGTGAGAGCTACACCGATCAAAACCTACAATTGAGCGTAGCTGTGAAGGAACTCATCAAGCAACTGGATGATAACAAACCGAATAAGGTTTCAAACGGTAAGTGAACACCAATTTTGCACCTGAATAGGTGTAGGATTAGTACAGTTAACTCTTCAAATATGTCCAATTAATAAATTTAAGATTCGGATTACAACTGTTTAGTAGTAAATTGGATCTAGTAAATGTCAAGGGTAAGTTGGCACGGAAATTGCCACGTCTATCCATACCTGGACCACTAGTTTATGAAATCTTTTTTACTGCTCAAACGTCTCAATTCCAGTCTGTTTACTAGTGTACTGGGCTTCTTTTCGGTCGCGCTTTTTTTGGCAGCCGTGGCGCTGCTTATTATTCCGTATACTGTTGTTAAGGTTCTAGCCCGATATACACCAATAGGTCGTGTTCCGATACCGGTGTTATTGAGATAAGGCATAAATACCAGGTTGAAAATGGGTACCAGGACTACGGTTCTGGTACCCATTTTGCATTATAAGAACCGTCAATTCCGTCTCAAAGGCAGATAAGTGACGCATTAAAAAAGTTGCCCGGAAAACGTTTAGTAAGTTGTATTGCGATGATTGTAAAATACGTATATAGCTAATCGTAAAGGGGATTACTTTTAGGGCATTATTGATCCAATTGCATATCGCATGAAACACACGTTCTACTGTTTATTCTTTTTCATGTTCAGCGCGCTGGTAGCCAAGGCACAAACAACACCCATGCCGGGAGCCACGAAAAAGCAGGCTTCCAAATTAACTGGGCAGCTTCAAACCATTTCCGAAACGTATCAGGAAAACAAACGGCTTGATTCGTCTCTGGTCAGCGCGCAGTCGATCCGGTTCGATAAGAGCACAGGGCGAATTCTGGTCAATGCAGTTGCTGAAACAGATACGCTTGCGTTGCGAACCGAACTGATTCGGGCAGGGGCTGAGGTGGTCAGTAGTTACGGACGAATTATTACCTGCTGGGTGCCTGTTGCCAACCTGGCTGCCCTCGATACCCTGAAAAGCTGTCGGTTCATTCGGCCTGCGTACCGTCCACGCCACCGCACTGGGTCGGTAACCAGTCAGGGTGATGCCGCACACCGGTCCGACATTGCCCGAACAAATTATGGGGTTAATGGACAAGGCGTAAAAGTGGGCATCATGTCAGATAGCTATTCTGCCTTGTCGGGCGTTAATGCCAGCATAATCGCTGGTGAACTGCCGGGCGTTGGTAATCCAAACGGTTTCACCACCGCTGTCACCAATGTGAAAGATTACACGTTATCGGATGCGGCCGATGAAGGGCGTGCCATGCTGGAGATTGTTCACGATGTGGCCCCCGGCGCACAGCTTTATTTTCGAACGGCCTTTTTTTCCAACACCGATTTTGCCGCTGGTATTCAGCAACTGGCTAACCTGGGCTGTAAAGTAATTGTTGATGATATTGGTTATCTGGAGGAGCCTTTTTTTCAGGATGGTATTATTGCGCAGAGCGTTGATAATGTGAGGAATAATAATGGCGTATCCTTCTTTTCGGCCGCGGGCAACTCCAGTAATGCTTCGTACGAAAACAACTATGTAGGGTCTACATTCAACCCGTTAACCTATCCCTCGACAACAGCGCACAATTTTGGGACAGCAGCCAATCCCGTCTATTTTTTACCCATAAGTTTAGGGTCATTCAGAGAGATGGCGCTTACGTTTCAATGGGACAATCCGTTTTTCTCGGTTAGTGGGGGGGCTGGGGCTACGGCTGACCTCGATATTTATTTACTCAGCAGTATTCCAACCACATTTCCCGTCGCCAATTCTTTGGTACTGGCCTCATCCGAAGATTACAATGTTGGGAGCGATGCGCTGGAGTTTTTAACGTACCAAAATAACACAGGCTCGGCCAAAACGTACTATTTATTGATCACCAAATATACTGGAACAGATCCGACCCGCCTGAAAATTATTGAAAACTACGATGCCACCTTTCCGGCTTCGGCAACATCAATTATTGGCATTGGGGCAAGCACCTGTTTTGGCCATCCGAATGCTGCTGGAGCTATTGCAACAGGCGCTGTTCCGTTTTTCAAAACGGCCGCTTTTGGGGTAAACCCACCCGTTATCGAAAGTTATTCGTCGCGTGGGGGTACGCCCATTTATTTTAACACGGCAGGTGTTAGACTGGCGAGTCCCGTAACGCGGCAAAAGCCCGAAGTAGCAGCTCCTGATGGGGGCAACACCTCCTTTTTCGGTAGCGATAGTCCGCAAGATGCCGATGTGTTGCCCAATTTTTTTGGCACATCAGCGTCTGCGCCCCACGCGGGAGCCGTTGCTGCGTTGATGCTCCAGGCCAACCCGGCAATTACCCCCGCCACTGTAAAAACAGCTTTGACAGCCTCTTGCGTGGATATGGACGACCCAACGACGGGTACGTTTGACGCGGGATTCGATTACGCTACCGGCTTTGGCTTGATTCAGGCCGATGCCGCCGTTCGTGCCGTTAATCCACCCTCATTAACCTGTATATCCCTGGCTTCGGGCAACTGGGATAGTGCTGCCACCTGGTCTTGTGGGGCTGTTCCGGTAGTGACCACCCTGGTTACAATCAATTCCAATCACATCGTTACGATCAACGGAGGCACGGTTAGAGCTAAAAAGGTGGTGTATAATGGGACCGGAAAGCTCAACTTTACCAACAATGGGATTCTCCGCCTTGGGGATTAGGTAATCGGAGATTGTGGTAATTGGGAATTAGGTAACTGGTTTGTGAGCGTACTCATCTACCCAGTTACCTAATCCCTAATTACCCAGTCCTCAGTTACCTACTTATTTATTCTTTATATTTCCCTGCACAACCCGTGCGGTACGGCTCCGAACCGCTGAGGCCACAAAGAAACCCGTGGCTGCTTTTCCGGTTGCGCTCAGGTTACGAATGTTACTGGGAACGTTAGCCGGGGGAGACGCAAAGAGCCCTCCATTGGTAATTTGGGTCCGTAACTCGATGAAGAAGAAGAAAGCCTCGGGGGTAATCGACTGTAGCTCGACCCGCACAGTATCATTACGGGCATAAAACTCCTCGGGGTTGATCGATTGCCGGATTGGCCGAATAAAAAACAGACCATCGGTGTCACCATTAGCGTTGAAACCGGCATCATAAACCGTAATAAGATCATTCGGGCGATTTTGTAGCTGGCCATTTCTGAAGAACTTAACCCGGTAATAGTCAGCGGCTCCCGGTATATCTTTGGCATAGAACTCGGCCTGGAACCCTGTCTTATCAGACAATGGATTGATTTTCTCTTCGGTAAAAAATAGGGAATCAATCTCAGGAACGCGGTTCATACGCGAGGCCGATATGTACTGTTCGCCCTGATATTGAACACCGAGCGTGTAGGTCTCGCCAATGCGGCCTAGCGTATCGCGCGACGTGGCTGGTTTCCAGGAATAATATCCATCCTTGTCGGGGTCGGTGAATTCGTAAATACGGCCTTTGCTGTCGCGTATGCCAACCAGGGCACCCGTGGCTGGAGTAGCCTCACCGTTTTGCAGATACGGGCTCGTTTGGGTCAATCGAATTCGTTGCTCACCCGGTTGATCGGTTATCCAGGCATCTACCGATAGTTGGGCCGGTCCTTCGTCGAGGTCAGCATCGATAACGGTCTCGCAACCATAAAGAGTGAATGAGCTAAAGAGTACTAGAGCGACGATGCGGTATGTGAAAAAAGTAGCTTGTTTCTGAGTCGTTTTCATGGCGTTGGTGGGTTAGAATTTGAAGTTATACGTCACCGAGGGAATCGCCGTGGCAAAAACAGAGTACCGCACCGCCTGCGTATTATTGGTCACGTTTAACCGGCGAGTATCGCCCAGTTCGGTACTACGAGGCACATCGACGTAGGTAGCGGGTTCCTGCCGAAAGAATACCGAGAACGGATTCTTCCGGGCATAGAGGTTATAAACGGAGAAGACCCAGCTATCTTCTTTTCGCTTGCCGGGCCTCTGTTTTCCTTTCAACGTGGCGGCAAAATCGAGCCGGTGATACACCGGAATTCGGTAGTTGTTACGAACATTGTCGGCGTTGTGCGGGACCACATAGCCTTGATATTCGTATCGGCTTGTGGGGAAGGTAGCCGGAGTGCCGCTGCTGACTACAAACGTGGTGGAGAAATTCCAGCGCTTTGGGGTACCGTCGGCCCGGCGGGGATCAACAAGCAACACCGTGTTGAGCGTGTGACGCCGGTCGAAACGGGATGGGAACCATTGTCCCTGGTTAATACCGGTTACCTGCCGCTCGGTTTTGCCTAGTGTATAGCTTACCCAGCCATTGACAACGCCCGTGTTCTTTTTGAGGTAAAATTCGGCACCATAGGCCCGGCCTTTGCCGCTTAGCAGATCACCTTCGAGGTATTTATTGAGTAGTAAATCGGCTCCGTCGATATAGTCTAACTGGTTCTGCAACCATTTGTAATACACCTCGACTGAGGCTTCGTAAGTGTTGTCGCGGCTGTCTTTGAGGTTGCGGAAATATCCTCCCGCAATCTGATCGGCAATTTGTGGGCGAATGTTATTGGTAGACGGTGTCCAGACATCCAATGGGGTAGAGGCCGTGGTGTTCGAAACCAGGTGAATGTACTGAGCCAGTCGATTGTAACTCATTTTCAGCGAGCTATTTTCCGTCAGTTCGTATTTGGCTGAGAACCGGGGCTCCCAGTTACCATACGTTGTGATGGTTTCACCTTTCTTGTACTGGCGGGTTTGGTCCAGAAGGGGGTAGCGCCGTTGACCAGCAGGCACGTCGGTCTGAAACTGATACGACTCACCCGGTCCGATGTAGCTGAACAGCGAATAGCGTAGACCGTATTGCAGTTGTAAGCGGGGCGAAACCTGTTGCTCATTGCCCACATAAAGGGCGTTTTCGAGTGCATATTTGCTTTCTAGACCAAAAGTGCGAACCACACCCGCGCTGGCAGCGGTGGCCGTGCCCGGTTCGAAATCATACAGAATACTTTGCCCTCCGAACGTGATTGTATTGTTACGCAGAAATAGCGTAAAGTCGGGCTTGATACTGTAATTGAGGATCTTCGATTTCCAGCGGAAATAATCGTTTTTGTTCTCCTCCTTTCGCTTCAGGTCGGAGTCCAGCGTATAGTCGTAGTTGCTGTAAAAGGCTGTTGTATTCAAAAACAGTTTGTCGCTGAATACGTGATTCCAACGGAGCGAAGCGGTGGTGTTACCCCAGTTGAATCCAAAATCGGAGCCGAACACATCGCGCCCGAGGTAGCCCGACAAAAAGATCGTGTTTTTGGGGTTAATGCGATAATTGGCTTTTGCAGTCAGATCGTAAAAATAGAACTGCGACCCCTTGAGATCACCTTTCAGAAACGGCTGGGCCAGAATGTCAGCATACGACCGGCGGGCAGCCACAATAAATGACCCTCGGGCAACCCCATCTTTGTTTTTGAACAAAGGGCGCTCGTAAGATAATCGACTGAAAATGAGTCCGATGCCGCCGTTTATTTCCTGTTTCTTCGCATTTCCTTCTTTCAGTCGAACGTCCAGGATCGACGAAATGCGCCCACCGTAGAGCGATGGAATGCCACCCTTGATGAGTTTTACATCCTTTACCGCATCGGGGTTAAAGACGGAAAAGAAGCCAAACAGGTGTGAGGAATTATAGACCGGAGCCTCGTCCATCAGAACCAAGTTTTGATCGATGTTGCCACCCCGGACGTTGAAACCCGTTGCCCCCTCACCCACCGTTGTTACGCCCGGCAGCAGTTGAATAGCCCGTACCACATCGACTTCACCCAGCAGCGCGGGTATCCGCTGAATAGTGCGCACGTCGATCTTGTTAACCGACATTTCAATGTTTTTGACATTGTCTTCTTCGCGTTCGGCTTTTACCGTTACCTCCTGCAAATCGCGACCTTCTTCGGCTAATTCAACATCCGATCGGATGTTCTGAGTGCTTACTGTAACAGGAATCGTTTGTTTTTTGAAACCAACAAACGATACAATGAGGTTATATGAGCCAGCAGGTAAGGATACAGCATAGTAACCATAGCTGTTGGTGACGGCACCAGTACCCAATTCCTTTACATAAACCGACACGCCAATCAGACCTTCGCCGTTTTTAGCATCTTTCACATAGCCACTAACTGTGTATTGAACGTTGGTGGTGGATGCCCTCGGTAAGTTATTTTGAACGGTGGATTGGCCCTGAGCAATCGGAACGGCCAGTAAAGCCAACCCAATTCCGAAAAGCAAGGTAGTACGAACGGTAGAATTCATAGTTCAGTCGGGTAGCCGATGAAGTTGTGATGGTTTTTGTTACTCTTTATACAACTCAAAAGTAAGTGGGTTGATTGCCGAAAAGGCAGAAAATTGGACGAAGCAGTGAATACACGGCTTGAACGGTCGGAATCGTAAGACAAAACCAATACTTTTGACAAATAACAAGTGGCCTTCCCCTATCCATTATGCTCCAAATAAAGAATATTTCGAAAGCCTTTAATGGCCGCACCGTATTAGAGGATATTAGCGCGACGTTTAACCCTGGAACCACCAGTCTGATTATTGGCGGTAGCGGTACCGGCAAAAGTGTACTGCTAAAATGCATGATTGGCCTGGTGAAACCCGATCAGGGACAAGTGCTGTATGATGGGCGTGACTTTCTGCAAGGAGACGAAGAAACCGTCAAAGCAATCCGGCGCGAAATGGGTGTCCTGTTCCAGGGGTCAGCCCTATTCGACTCTAAAACCGTGATTGATAACGTACGCTTTCCCCTCGAAATGCTTACCGACATGAGCGAAGCGGAGAAGCAGGAAAGGGCTGAGTTTTGCCTTCAGCGTGTAGGGCTGGAGCAGGCTGCCAAGCGGATGCCCTCTGAAATTTCGGGCGGTATGAAAAAACGGGTAGGCATTGCCCGCGCCATCGTCATGAATCCCAAATACCTGTTTTGTGATGAACCCAACTCCGGTCTCGATCCGTTGACGTCGATCAAAATTGACCAGCTCATTAAAGAAATCACCGACGAGTTCAACACCACGACCGTCGTGATTACCCACGATATGAACTCGATGATGGAGATTGGGGAGCAGATTACCTTCTTATATCAGGGCCACAAACTCTGGGAGGGCGATAGCAACTCCATCACCAGCTCGACCGTCCCCGAACTAAACGAGTTCATCTACGCCAATAAACTGCTGCGGGATATGGGGAAGTAAAAGGAAAGCAACTCTCAGAAATCTTCGTAATGACCTTTTAACGAGTACACTGTGATCGCATCATCAGAAACCTGATAAATGAGTCGATGCTCGTCTGTAATACGCCTTGACCAATACCGTTTCAGATTAGCTTTCAACGGCTCTGGTTTTCCGGTACCTTCAAATGGAGTTCGATGACATTCCGCCAGTAATTTAAAAATGCGTTGAAATGTCTTCCGATTTTCTGATCCCCATTCCTGTAAATGCTCGAGGGCAATGTTCTCGAAAATTACCCGGCGCATCAGCGATTGATTTTAAACTGCTTGATAGTCGCTATTGCATCAAACGATTCGTCGGTAAGTACTTTATCAGCCAATGCTTGGAACTCGTCCGCTGGAATGTCATAAGCAACAACCGCTTCATTAGCTGTATCCAATGATGACAACAAGGCCGGATTAGCAATTTCTTTTTCTTCCGGGGTAATGGTCACTTTAACACGGCCCTCTCCAAACAAGGCTTTAATACTTTTAATAAAGCGTTCGTCTATTTCGCTGGTTTCGAGTTGATACGTTACTGACTGCATAAGTGTTCTTTTTGAGTTGTAACAAAAAGCAAAGGGGATTGAGTCACCAATATACCAAAAACGCCGGACCTTATGTCTGGCATATCCGCTAATGTACTTACCCTACTGGCTGGTTCTTATAGTTTACGAATTTTGATGTTTCGGAACCAGACTGTGCTGCCCCAGTCCTGCAAGCCAATACGACCCGTAAACTGACCTTTGCTGATGGGGGCGTTGTTGAGTTTGCTAGCCGCAAGGCGCTGTTTCCAGTCGGCACTGTTAAGGTCGTGTTCCTGAATGCTAAAGCCATTCAGCGTGACGGTCAACTTGTTGTTCTTCATAATGAAATGGACCTGATTCCATTCGCCAACCGGGTTTATTTCGCGGACCCGTGCATTGGCAACACTAAAAAAATCGCCTGCCCGGTGGGTATTCTCCTTGGCACCTTCATAAATGGCATCGTCGAGCACCTGAAGCTCCAATCCAGTATCATAGATATTTTTATATTGGGGAGCTTCCTGAACAAAGAAGAAGATGCCACTATTGGTCAACCGCCCTACTTTCCATTCCACCTTAAGTTCAAAATCGCCGGAGAACGTGGCGTCAGAAACCAGATCACCTCCGTTCACGGCTTTGTTGCCCATCCGATTAGGTACCGATAGATGCAACGCACCCCCATCAATTTGCCAGGCTGACCCTACTCCTTTACCGCCATACGTATGCCAGCCCGAAACGTCCCGACCATTGAATAATAGTGTCCAGCCTTCTTTCTTTTCTTTTGGCGATAAAGTATTGAGTCCTTGTGCCTGGGCAGTTGAACAGGCAATCCACACGACCAGGGCGGTCAGGGTAGTTTTAAGAAACATGAGATTTGTGTTAACTAGTCAATTCAGAAAGGGTATGTAGGGTAGTCATTTACTGTTCAAGAATCGTTCTGGCGAAAAGGAGAAGCTTACATAGAAAAACGCCAGGCCCTCTCAAGCCCGACGTTTCTATCGTCACTGTAACAAAAAATTTACACTGCTCCGGCTTTAATATCGTCAACAACCGCTGGGTCGAGCAGGGTAGTGGTGTCGCCGAGGTTGCTGGTGTCACCTTCGGCGATTTTGCGGAGAATCCGGCGCATAATTTTACCGGAGCGCGTTTTGGGCAGACCCGTAACAAACTGAATCTTGTCGGGTTTGGCGATGGGGCCAATCACCCGGCTGACGGTGGCCAGAATGTCGCGTTTGGTCAGGTCGGCATCGTGACCTTCGGGGAACTGATCGGTGATGACGTAGGCGTAAATACCCTGTCCTTTGATGTCGTGGGGGTAGCCAACCACCGCGCTTTCGACCACGCCCGTGTGCATGTTAATTGCATTTTCGACTTCGGCTGTGCCAATCCGGTGGCCCGATACGTTCAATACGTCGTCGACGCGGCCCGTGATGCGGTAGTAGCCATCTTCATCGCGAAGGCATCCGTCGCCGGTGAAGTAGAGACCGGGATAAGCCGAGAAATACGTTTGACGGCAACGTTCGTGATCGCCGTAGGTGGTACGGAGGATGCCCGGCCAGGGGAATTTCATGCAAAGGTTACCCGATACACCGTTTCCCTCGATTACATTCCCATTTTCATCCACCAGCACCGGCTGAACACCGGGTAGGGGCAATGTAGCGTAAGTCGGTTTTGTCTTAGTGATTCCGGCTAGGGGAGAAATCAGGATACCGCCGTTTTCAGTTTGCCACCAAGTATCTACAATCGGGCATTTATTTTTCCCAATGTTATCGTCATACCAGTGCCAGGCTTCCGCATTGATAGGTTCGCCAACAGAACCCAGAACCTGTAAACTGCTCAGGTCGTGATTCTCAACGGGCTCCAGACCAAAACCCATCAGCGAGCGAATAGCCGTTGGGGCTGTGTACAGAATGTTTACTTTGTGTTTATCGACAACGTCCCAGAAACGGCCCGCATCGGGGTAGGTTGGCACCCCTTCGAACAGCAACGATGTTGCCCCACAAGCCAAAGGCCCATAAACAATGTAGCTGTGACCGGTAATCCAGCCAATATCAGCCGTGCAAAAATGAATCTGACCTTGTTTATATTGGAACACATTGGAGAAGGTGTAAGCGGCATACACCATATATCCACCACAGGTGTGCACCACGCCCTTGGGCTTGCCTGTTGAGCCAGATGTATATAGAATAAACAGCATGTCCTCGGCGTCCATTTCTTCAGCGGGGCAGTCGGCCGTGACCTGTTTCAGTTCCTGCTCCATCCACACATCGCGGCCTTTGAGCATCGCTACCGGAGTGCGGGTGCGGGTCATAACAATCACCCGCGTTACGGTTGGGCAGCCAATTAGGGCATCATCAACCACACTTTTGAGCGGAATTTCTTTGTTACCCCTGTAACCCCCATCAGCAGTGATAACCAGTTTACAGGCAGCATCATTAATCCGGTCAGCAATACTCTGGGCTGAGAATCCACCAAAAACAACCGAGTGAACTGCTCCAATTCGAGCGCAGGCCAGCAACGAGATAGCCAGTTCGGGAACCATGGGCATGTAGATACACACACGATCACCTTTCTGTACACCGTTTCGTTTCAGCACGTTAGCCATTCGACAAACCTGATCGTGAAGCATCCGGTAGGTGAGTGTCACCCCTGCTTCATTCGGATCGTTGGGCTCCCAGATAATGGCAGGTTGATCACCACGGGTTTCGAGATGTCGGTCGAGGCAGTTTTCGGTGATATTGAGTTTGCCACCCTGAAACCACTTTATATTGGGTTCATCGAAATTCCATTGCAGGGTTTTGGTCCAGGGTTTGCGCCACTGAAATTCCTGAGCCACCTCAGCCCAGAAATTTTCGGGATCGTCAATGCTCTTTTGGTAGGCAGTCTGGTATTCCTCAAAAGTTTTAATCTGGAAATTCATTGTACAGGTCAAAGAAATTGTAAATATGTATTTCAAGTTTCAGCGATGACCGAACGGACGGCCCCGATCTTGTTCAGAAAGCTGTCATCGCTTTGAATAATTCACCCAAAGGCAAGTCCGATTTTGTGTTCCGTCAATGCCAGCCGAATTTCCTCTAGAATAACGGGATCGTCGATGGTTGAGGGAATGGTGAATGACTCTCCATCAGCAATTTGGCGGATCGTTTTTCGGAGAATTTTACCCGAGCGAGTTTTAGGTAGACGTTTCACCGTAACGGCGTTTCGAAAATACGCTACCGCCCCAATCCTTTCCCGAATCATGGCTACGAGCTCGTCTTCTATTGAACGGGAAGAATCGGTCCAGTCATCTTTCAGGACCACAAACCCAACGGGTCGTTGTCCGCGCATTTCATCGGCAATGCCAACAACGGCACACTCAGCAACGGCGGGGTGAGCCCCCACTATTTCTTCCATTTCGCCGGTCGATAAGCGATGCCCCGCTACATTGATCACATCGTCGACGCGGCCCATGATAAACACATAGCCATCCTCGTCGATATATCCGCCATCGCCCGAGAGGTAATACCCCGGGAAGCGACTCAGATACGACTTCTGGAAACGGTCGGCGTCGCGCCAGAGCGTAGGCGTGAAACCCGGCGGCAAAGGTAGTTTCAGGCAAACGTAGCCTTCCTGATGAGCACTCAATTGTTGTCCATTATCATCCAGAATCTGCAAATCGTACCCGCAAACCGGCACCGACGAAGAGCCTGCTTTTACCGGTATGGGGTTGGTTCCCATTTGATTGGCTACCATTGGCCAGCCCGATTCCGTTTGCCACCAATGGTCAATAATAGGAACGCCCGCCAGATCGCCGAGCCAGTTGAGCGTGGGCGGATCGCAACGTTCACCCGCCACAAAAATGGTTTCGAGTGATGATAGGTCGTATTGTTGGCGCAATTTCCCTTCGGGATCTTCTTTCTTGATGGCCCGAAATGCGGTTGGGGCCGTAAAAAATACCTTCACCTTGTGGTCCTGAATTACGCGCCAGAACGTACCAGCATCGGGCGTCCGAACGGGTTTGCCTTCAAACAAAATGGCCGTGCAACCACCCAGCAGTGGGCCATACACTATATAGCTGTGACCAACCGCCCAGCCAAGATCCGATGCCGCCCAGAATACATCGCCGGGGTCAATATTATAGATGGCTTTCAGGCTGTATTTCAGGGCAACTGCGTGACCACCGTTATCGCGCACAATGCCTTTAGGCTTGCCCGTCGTTCCCGATGTGTACAGTATATACAACGGATCGGTAGCGCGTACGGGTACGCAATCAGTTGGTTCGGCGGTAGTCAAAGTAGTTGCCCAGTCCAAATCCCGCTCATCCGTTAGCGCTGCCTGGCATTGCGGACGTTGCAAAATCAGACAGTGATCGGGCTGGTGGGTAGCTAGTCGAATGGCCTCATCCAGAAGAGGTTTGTACGGAATTACCCGATCAAATTCGATGCCGCAGGAAGCGGATAAAATCACTTTGGGCTGTGCGTCGTCGATGCGGAGGGCCAGTTCGTGCGGGGCAAAGCCGCCAAACACTACGGAGTGAACAGCCCCGAGCCGGGCGCAGGCCAGCATGGCAAAAGCGGCTTCGGGGACCATCGGCATGTAAATAACAACCGTGTCGCCATAACCAACGCCCAAGCGCCGGAGAACACCCGCCAGCCGAGCTACTTCTGTCTGCAAATCGCGATAAGTGAACCGCTGAATTGTGTTTGTAACGGGCGAGTCATAGATCAGGCCAACCTGCTCGGCCCGACCTTGCTCCACATGGTAGTCTACAGCGGCATAACAGGTGTTCATTACCCCGTCGGCAAACCAGCGGGCCACACCAGACTGAGTTAGGTCCTCCTCGTCGGTGGAGAGGATTTTGGTTGGAAACTCAATCCAGGGAATAGCCGTTGCCTGTTCCTGCCAGAAAGCTTCCGGGTCGTTCAGGCTGCGTGTATAGGCTGTTGAATACAAGGCGGGCGATGGACTAAACATGGCGCAATTTCATGGTACAATCCTACGATTTTATTTATCAACGTGATAGAACAATTCACTCATTTTGGGTGCCTTATTCACGCATTTGTTTCGGGGGCTTCGTCGCTGTATTCACCCTGTAGTGAATAGACACCAAACGTGGCCAGTCCACCGACAATAAGGGGCATCAGAACAAACACAATGATGATACCGAATACCAGATCATCTGTTTTGCCTGAAGTGAGCTTGGGGATTCCCAGAGCTGTCAGGCCGTAGTATCCACTCAAGGCGGCTAGTCCAAGCCACACAACTCCTAATATTTTTTTGATTCCGTCCATGTCTTTTTTGAAAAATGGTAATTGGGGGATTGGATAACTGGGTAATTGGGTAATTGGGTTTGCTGGTTGACGAGTTTCCTCAATTACCAATTCACCCCAATCCCATATTACCCTAAACTCCTATTGCTCTTTGGCAACCGGGCGGTTTTTGATGTAGAAAAGACCAATCGCAAAGCTGACGCCCGCTACAATAATCGGATACCACAGGCCTTCCAGATAAGGGGATGCATAGGGTATGGCTGATCCCGCTTTCTCGGCAGCCGTGTTGGCTTCTTTGGCACCGGTGGCCAAATAGGTGGCCACGGCAGGTAACAAGCCACCAAACACCCCATTGCCAATATGATAGGGCAATGACATGGAAGTATAGCGGATTTTTGTTGGGAACATCTCTACCAGGAAGGCAGCAATGGGGCCATACGCCATCGTGACGAAAATCACCTGAACAAATACAAGCCAGATCAGCGTCCAGCGGTCCGTGTCGTTGATGCTTACCGTCTTTTTAACTTCTGGCTTGGCTTTTTCAGCAGTTGAATCAGCCGAGCGCAGCGCGGCCGAAATTTTGAGCTTAGTTACCTCGGTCAGTTTTGTGCCGTCGGTATACTCTTTCTTGACGGTTTTGGTCATGATTGTGGCTCCGGCAACTTTGGGGTCCGCCACCACCACCGAATCTTCAGTGGTCGCTGTGGTGATCTCCTGCTTGTTTGTTAGGTTGGTGGCCTGATACATCCGCTCATAGATGGGACGGTATGAGACAACAGCAATCAACATACCGGCCAGCATGATACCCTTACGGCCAATTTTGTCGGACAGCCAGCCAAACAAAACGAAGAATGGCGTACCCATCAGCAGGGCAATACTCATCAGACTGTCTGTCTGAATGGCATCGACGTTACAAACCGTTTTAATAAAGCTCATGGCATAAAACTGCCCGGTATACCAAACAACGCCTTGACCCATAGTCGCTCCAAACAAGGCAAGCAACACGAATTTGAAGTTGTACTTCTTGCCAAAACTATCTTTGAGTGGGTTTGTTGAGGTTTTACCTTCGGCTTTGGCCTTGGCAAACAACGGAGATTCGCTCATGTTGCGACGGATGATGAACGAGATAAACACCATCACAATTGACACCCAGAACGGTACCCGCCATCCCCAGTCTTCAAAGGCTTCTTTGCTCATTGAAGTCCGCGTTAGCAGAATCACGATTAGCGAAACGAATAAACCCGCCGTGGCCGTAATCTGAATCCAGGATGTCCAGAAGCCGCGTTTGTCGGCTGGAGAGTGCTCGGCGACGTAGGTGGCTGCACCCCCATACTCACCACCCAGCGCCAAACCCTGCAATAGGCGAAGCACCAGTACCAGCAAAGGAGCCATGAAACCAATAGTTTCGTAGCTTGGCACCAGGCCGATGGCAAACGTAGCGCCCCCCATCAGCAGCAGCGTAACCATAAATGTGTATTTCCGGCCGATCAGGTCGCCTAATCGCCCGAAAAAAAGAGCGCCAAAAGGACGGACGACGAAACCGGCGGCAAACGTGGCAAGGGTAGATAAAAATGCTGCGGTGGGGTTGCCTTCAGGGAAAAACTTTGTGGCCAGAACGGTGGCTAACGAACCAAAGATGTAGAAGTCGTACCACTCAATGAGTGTTCCGACGGATGAAGCACCAATTACGCTGATGAGTGAACGGGTACTGGTGGCTTTATAAGCCTGAGGGTCTGAGACCATTGGAGATACTAGGGGTTACATGGTTGATTAGGAATGACAAATAGACCTCAGTGGGCGTGCGTTGCTTGCACCAGCCAGATCCAGAAACTGATATTCTAAGTACCCACCGTAAGACATTTTACTCAGTCCATCGTTATCAACAGCCACATCGGGCGTGACAACAGTGCCGTTGTGGCTGGAGCGAGGTTAGTATTGAAGGGTTTGTCGCGAGTAAGCCGGTACTCCAACTTACCCTATTTACCTTCGACATACAAAGCAAGCACGCAAACAGTAAAATAAGCCAATTTATCCTTAGTATAGATCAGGATTTGTAATACTGTTTTAATGTGTAGCCAGTTCGATCTGGCAATAGTTTTGTTGAAAGTCAATCGATATGTAATTTACCGCTTTACGATTTGTTAAAAGACCTTAATACAAGTGAGATAATTTTGTTGGTGGGCAAATAATCCAAACTTTTATCCGCTTAATTTACGTTTCATATTCAAGCAACGCATGATTTTCAACACCTTGTTTTTCTTACGCATGTCATTTCCCAAAGTCCTACTGGCTAGTGCCGCATCTGTTATTTTACTTTCTGGCACCGCCTTAGCACAAGCCAAAAAAGCTACTCCCAAACCCGCTGCTCGTCCAGTTACCCGGTCGGCTGGAGCTCCCACCGCCAAAGCCTCAGGAGCTATGCTTCGCACCAACAATGATTCATTGAGCTATAGCATTGGCCTGAATATTGCCCAGAATATGAAGCAACAGGGGATGTCAAACATCAACTCAGCGGTTCTGGCGAAAGGTATTGATGATGCGTTGAAAGGTGGATCAATGGCCATGTCGCCTGAGCAGGCAAATGCCGTGTTAGGAGCGTTTATGCAACAGCAAATGGTTGCCCGTCAGGCAGAGAGTTCAAAAGCGGCTGAAGGAAATAAAAAGATTGGAAATGCTTTCCTGGCCGAAAACAAGGGGAAACCCGGCATTGTTACTACCGCAAGCGGACTACAGTACATGGTCGAGAAAGTAGGGACGGGGGCTAAACCCACACCCACCGACCGGGTGAAGGTTCACTACACGGGCCGTTTGATTGATGGTAAAATATTTGATAGTTCGGAGCAACGCGGCACACCGGCCGAGTTTGGTGTTACGGAAGTTATCCGCGGCTGGACCGAAGTGCTTCAGTTAATGCCTGTTGGGTCGCGCTGGAAGGTATTTATTCCATCTGACCTGGCTTATGGTGATCGTGGAGCGGGTGCCGACATTGGTCCCGGTTCAACTCTGATTTTTGATGTAGAGTTGCTTGACATTGTAAAACAATAAGCGAATGAGTTATAGAGCGAAAGAGTGAGTCTGTATATCTTTCGCCTGCCTAGCTGCTCTTCTGCTTTTCATTTTTTTCATCTTTTCGCGCTATGAAGAAGTACTTTGTGACCCTATTGCCTGTGCTGATTCTGAGCATTCAGCCAGATTCGCCCACTTCGGGCGCGCACCAAACTGGGCTCAGTTCGGTTGTTTCGGCTTCGTTGCCTGCTGCGGCAGACGATGATCTGAAGCCGACGATGTCCCAGGAAAAAGTAGAACAGTTGGTAGCGAAACTGCTCACAACCTACCATTATCGGAAGGTGCGGCTTAACGATTCGCTATCGTCGAAAGTTTGGGACAACTATCTGGAGCAAGTAGATCGGAACAAAACGTATCTGCTGGCATCTGATATAGCTGCTTTCGACAAGTACCGGACTCAGGTAGATGACGCGCTGGTCAACGGCGATTTGTCGGCTGGCTACGAACTCTATAACGTATTTCGGAAGCGGTACCAGGAGCGGAGCGGTTACGTGCAGGAGGTCCTCAAAAAGCCATTCACCTTTACGGAAGATGAAACTCTGAACACCAACCGGGAGAAAGCTCCCTGGGCTAAAGATGCGGCTGAGCTGAACGAGATTTGGCGAAAAATGCTCAAAAATCAGGCGTTGGAATTGAAATTGGCTGGTCAAAAAGATAGCGCAATCACCGCCACATTGACCCAACGCTATAAAAACCTCGACAAAGCGGTTAGCCGCGTACGTAGCGACGATGTGTTCCAGATGTACATGAACTCGTTTGCTGAAACGCTCGACCCGCACACAAACTACTTCAACCCAACCAATGCCGACCGTTTCAATCAGGAAATGAGCCAGTCGCTGGAAGGAATCGGGGCTATGTTGCAGGAGGATGGTGAGTTCATCAAAATAACGAGCGTATTGCCTGGAGGACCTGCCTTTAAGAGTAAGCAGTTAGCCGCCAACGACAAGATTGTGGGAGTTGCTCAGGGCGATAATGGACCTATGGTTAGTATCATCGGGTACCGGGTTGATGATGCAGTAAAACTCATCAAAGGACCTAAGGCGAGCATTGTTCGTTTGCAGGTTCGATCAGTCGATGCGTTGGCAAGTGCTCCTCCCAAAGAGATTCGGATGGTTCGTGAGAAAATCAAGCTTGAAGAACAACGGGCCAAGAAAGAAGTGATTGAAATCACGGAAAATGGTAAGCCTTACAAACTTGGTGTGATCAACATCCCGATGTTTTATCGCGATTTTGAAGGTGCTCGCAAGCGTGAAGAAAACTTCAGCAGCACTACCAACGACGTTAAGAAGTTTGTTGACGAGCTGAAAGGCGAAAAAGTGGATGGTATCGTGATCGACCTTCGTAACAACGGTGGTGGTTCGCTTACCGAAGCCATCAACCTGACTGGGTTGTTTATCCCAAAAGGACCGGTAGTTCAGGTGCGTGAGCAGACTGGCGAGACTGAAGTATATAGCGATCAGGACCCAAGCGTAACCTACGATGGTCCAATGGCCGTTCTGGTAAACCGATTCAGTGCGTCGGCTTCGGAGATTTTTGCCGCTGCTATTCAGGATTACAAGCGGGGTATTATTGTTGGTGGTCAAACATTCGGTAAGGGCACTGTGCAGACGCTGATCGACCTGAATCAGTGGTTGCCTAAGGAGCCTGAGAAAGTTGGTCAGGTGAAAATGACAATCCAGAAGTTTTACCGCATCAACGGAAGCAGCACACAACATAAAGGTGTGACGCCAGATATCGAATTGCCATCGGGCTACTCAGCCGAAGAATACGGCGAAAGCTCACAGCCAAGTGCGTTACCCTGGGATCAGATTGCTTCTACGCAGTTTGATATGTCGACTACACTGAATGATAAAATTCTGTCTCGCCTTCGCAACAGTTTCGAGAGCCGGTTGAAGTCTGACGTGGAGTTGAAAAAACTGTCGCAGGAATTAGCTGACTTCAAGAAAGCCAAAGAAAACACGGTTGTCTCTCTGCAGGAAACGAAGCGCCGGAAAGAGCGCGACGAAGCTGAGAAGAAACGGGCTGCCTTGAAGAAAGAATCTGCTGAAGATCCAGATGGCATCGACGAAACTGGAACGCCAACTACGGCTGCTAACGACAAAGACAAGACGAAGAAGAAGCCTAAGGATTTGTACCTGACAGAAACAGGTCGGATTCTGGCTGATTATATTATCGCAGTGAACAAGTAAGGTTCGCTTGCATAAGCAAAAGCCCGGTCGCTCAAAAGCAACCGGGCTTTTGCTTGTTTAAGGGATACTAGTTCTTGACAACCAGAATTACTCCGCCAATGATTAGCGCGACACCCAAAAGCCGCCAGACGTTGGCTGGGTGGGGCGTGAACCCAAGCAAACCGTAATGATCAAGAACAATAGCAGCAATAAGCTGTCCGGCTACGCTCAGACTCAGTAAGTTGCCGGGCCCAATCTTGGTGATTGTCACAATGACCGTGGTCACGTAGCAGGCACCGATCAACCCACCGGTCCATTTCCACCAGCTAATCTGACGTACAGTTTCGAGCGAAGGAGTGGGGTTTCCAACCGACAACTGGACCAAAATCAGTGCTAGAAAACCCGTTCCAAACGAGGTAACAGCTGCCAGTAAGGGATTTGCAAAACCCTGCCGAAGGCCAGAATTTACCCCCGACTGAACACTCATGGCAACACCTGTCAACAGGGCAAGGATATAAAAAAGATAGGGCATTGGATAGATGAAATCGGTATGGCCACAAAAATAGCGCTTACCCCCGGCTTACCCTCCACTGCCTTTGTTTTTTCATTTCCTGTTGCCGCATAGACATGCCATCGATGGTGCCGAATAGCTGTTTAAGCGTAATAGGATTTGCTTGTCGAATCTTGACGCCCCCATCTTTGCCAATCAACAGCACCCGGAACGAATTGCCCGTTGTGTTCAGGATTTCCTGCACAAACGCCTTGTCGGTTTCCGACAATTGATCAGTGAGAAGTTCACGTACAATCAGGTCGCGTTCAGACAGGCCCGCCTGATCAGCGGCTAGTAGGGCGCGCTGCTTTTGTAGATCGGGCGACGAAGCCGACGGGGCATATAAGAGAATAATGCGGTGTTTCCACTGGTTATCGGCCAGCCACCGCTTTAGGGAGGTCGGCTGGTCTGATGCGAGTAGCGTCATTACGAACAGGAACTGAAGCATAAAGTTGAATCCGTTTTATGTAAGCGTTGGCTCCGGTCCCCGGAAGGCGTCTTTTTTGCCGACAAGTGGTAATTTCACCGGACGTCCCTCCCGCGCCGATTGGTAGATGGCCTCCATAATGCGTTGATCCTGTAAGCCCTCCTGACCGGGTGTGTATGGGTCGAGGTTGTTCTGGATGCAATCTGAAAAATGGTCAATTTCCGTTGCAAACTGATTTTTGGGTGAAATGCTGACGTTCTCCTGCCGAACAATGGGGCCATCGGCGCGGGATGTCATCAATTCCTGCCCCTCATAGGCAAAACCATTATTGAGATTTAGCCAACCTCGTTCGCACATGACCCGGTACCGGCGCGAATCGTGAACGTTGTAGTGCGTGGCGCAACTGGCCATGATACCGCTTGGGAACCGCATTTGCCATGACATTACTTCCTCCACTTCCCGAAAGAGCGGGTTATCGGGCGTGCTATATTGATAGGCAAAAACTTCAACAGGTTCTTCTCCCAATACAAAGCGGGTTGTGTTAAGGCAATATAAACCAATATCGGGAAGGGCACCGCCCCCCGCCAATGCTTTTATGTGCCGCCAATGGTTGGGATTG
Organism: Flavobacterium sp. SUN052; assembly: GCF_028867935.1. Taxonomy (GTDB): domain Bacteria; phylum Bacteroidota; class Bacteroidia; order Flavobacteriales; family Flavobacteriaceae; genus Flavobacterium. The sequence goes on along the minus strand of NZ_JAPQNS010000007.1, from coordinate 41,955 downwards.
GCCGACGACTGGGCGTTTACAGCCTCTAAAAACTTGGGTTTCCCAAACGCATTCTTCTGTACCTGTTCGCGAACATAGCGGTTATAGGGCTCGTACTGGATTCGATAGGCTATCATCAGCTTCCGATTTGCCTTGTCACAGGCATCAATCATCGCCTGACACTCGGCTACGGAATTAGCCATTGGTTTCTCACATAAAATGTGCTTGCCTGCCTGTGCCCCACGAATGGTGTATTCGGCGTGCATCGAGTTGGGCAACACGATATAGATTGCCTGAACCTCCCGGTTGTCTTTAAGCCGGTCATAGTCTTCGTACGAATAGCAGCTCGACGGTTTGATACCATACTGAGCGGCTACTCTCAGCATCTTCTCCCGATTTCCACTGACCAACGCCACTGGTTTCGATTTTTTGGACTGCGCAAAGGCAGGCAATAATTCTTCCAGCGTGAGGTGGCCGAGCCCAACCAGCGCATAACCGACCCGTTGGTCGGGCGGGAGGGGCGTTGGCGTTGGAGCCGATTTACGATCCGCATCCGACTTCCAGGCTTCAAGTTCAATCGGTTTGCTTACATCCTTCGGTACTGTGGCCGGGGGCGAGTAGGGGGGAGAAGAAGGAACCTGCTGGCCAGTCGGTGGCTGGTAGGTGCTGGTTGTTTTAACCGGGTATTGCGCAGAAGCCGTTTGGGTATTCTGGCAGGAAGCTACTACGCTTCCGGCTACACCAACTGCCACTGTTTGCAAAAAATTTTTGCGGCTTACCGTAGGTTTCGACTGATCAGGGTCAGTGTTGAGAAGTTCGTTTAGTAAAGACATATCGCGTTGAGTTGACTATGTCGGTACAACGCAATGAGTAAGGGAAGGGTTAGAAACCTGACAAAACAATCTACTATAACAAATTGTCAATCCGTAAATCAAAACCTTACGTAGGGTTGATAATTAAACATACTTTTTGCCATGTCTATTACCCAGTTAAAAAACGCCGTCGAGCCCGTCCGTACCCGTTTGCTGAATCATAAGATTTATGGAGCCGTCCAGGACCTCGAAAGCCTTAGCAACTTTGCCCGTTACCATGCATTTGCTGTTTGGGATTTTATGTCGTTGCTTAAAGCTTTACAGCAACAACTGACCTGTACAACAGTGCCCTGGGTACCCGTTGGAACAGGCTCGGTACGATATCTGATCAATGAAATTGTTACGGGTGAAGAGTCCGACGAAACGCCGGATGGCCGGCGACTCAGCCATTATGAACTGTACCTGGAAGCAATGCAACAAATGGGCGCTGATACCTTACTCATTGAGAAGATGGTGAGCGAAGTTAGGGTAGGTGTACCTGTTCAGGAGGCTATTAGTCATGTTGACTTACCTGAAGGTGTACGGTCGTTTGTTGAATTTACCTTCAACGTAATTCAGACCGACAAACCGCATATTATTGCTTCGGTATTCACATTTGGCCGGGAAGATCTGATTCCGAATATGTTTATCGAAATTGTCCGCCAACTCGATGCTGACAATGGAAAACTTGCTTTATTTCGGTACTACCTGGAGAGACACATCGAATTAGATGGCGATCACCATAGTAACTTGGCTATAAAAATGGTGGAAGAATTGTGCGGGCAAGATGAGCAGAAATGGACTGAGGCTATCGAATGGACCAAACAGGCGTTACAAATGCGTATTGGCCTGTGGGATGCCGTTCACGAAGAGTTAGCCGTGGTTCACTGAAGAAACCTGCCTGGTTTAAAAACGGGGCTGTTAAAAAAAAGCCCCCGTTGCAAGACGGGGGCTAGTCGATGAAGATGTATATTCGACACTGAAAGTGCCACCTTTTGTTGGATATCACGCTATAGTAATAGTACTGTTTCTGGTGACGTATATACCTCTACAACCAAATTAAGTTTTTTAATGTTTCAATGCCCCTGTTAAAAGTTTAACAAGCAGTACTCAAAAACACCCCACCTTGTTCATAACATCCTTATGACTGTTTCTGCCCGCATTGAGCAAACTCCCTACCAAACTCATATCTCGACCGATACACAGGTAATTGTTGCCGACGAGCCGCCAGATGTGGGTGGGGGCGACCGGGGCATGAAACCGGGCGATTTGCTGGCTGCTTCGCTGGGAGCCTGTACGGTAATAACCCTGCGGATGTATGCCGACCGAAAAGGCTGGCCCATGACGTCGGCTGTTGCCCACGTTGACCTTGAAAATGATGCCCTGGCTAAACGTGCTCATTTTCGGATGCGTCTGGTGCTAACCGGTGATCTGACTGCCGACCAACGCGCTCGCCTACTCGAAATTGCCGATCGATGCCCTATCCACCGGATGCTTGAAAACCCAATTGACTTCAGTACAATTTTAGTCGATTAACTGTCTGATTTACCCTCATGAATGACGAAAATACAGTTCGCCAGAGCGATAGCCAAACCCCCGACATTACAAAAACATACACAAACGACGAGATAACCGTGGTTTGGAAACCAGCTGTTTGCATTCATTCCAAAATTTGCTGGACGCAGTTAATTGAGGTCTTTAACCCCCGCAATCGGCCGTGGGTGAATATGTCGGGTGCTGACACCGACCGGATTGTGGAGCAGGTTGATCGCTGTCCATCGGGCGCGCTGAGCTATTACCGTAACGCCGAACAGCCCCAGCCTGAGGAGGTGAACGCAGAAAGCATCGTTGAAGTAATGCCAAACGGGCCGCTGATGGTGTATGGTAATTTACGGGTAAAAGACAGCGCCGGTAACGAAACGCCCAAGCACAAGGTAACGGCTTTTTGCCGGTGCGGTGGCAGCAACAACAAACCCTATTGCGACGGCTCGCACGTTCGGATTGGGTTTCAGGGATAATTTGTTAGGCGCCCGTTAATTGCTCCACAAAGCGTGGATGATCCCACGAAATAGAAACGTGCGTGATTCGGTCGGCGTCATCAAACTGGAACACAAATACGTGGTCGCTTTTAAAGGACAGAGCCCTTTGCTGGGAATGCCCATAAATTCCTGTGGTGGGCGGAACCAATTAAGGCCTTCTGGAGTGAATTTGACTGGGGGAACTTCTCGCAACAAACGAGTTCTAAAAACCGGTCCCGGGAGCTACTTCCTCAACACCACCTTCGCCAACGCGCAGGGTGCGGGCGGGATAGCGGTGGAGTAAGTCATAATTATGCGTAGCCATTAGCACAGCAGTTCCTGCATTGTTTATAGAGCGGAACACCTGCATAATCTGATCCGATACGGCTGGGTCGAGATTTCCGGTGGGTTCATCAGCAATCAGAATTTGGGGTTCGTTGAGCATGGCTCGGGCAATCACAACCCGCTGCTGCTCACCGCCCGAAATCTGGTGCGGCATTTTGCGCTGTGCGGTCCCCAACCCAACCTGCATAAGAACCTCCGACACCCGGTCGGTCATTTTTTTCTTGTCTGTCCAGCCGGTAGCCTTTAGCACAAACTTGAGGTTTTCTTCAACATTCCGGTCGAAAAACAACTGGAAATCCTGAAAAACGATCCCGATTTTTCGGCGCAGAAAAGGAACGTCTTTGGGCTTGATATTCTCCAGGGGAGTACCTGCTACACTACCACGCCCATTCTGAAGTTTCAGATCGGCATACAGTATTTTGAGCAGCGATGATTTACCACTACCTGTTCGGCCAATCAGATAAACAAACTCGCCTTTATGTACAGCAAAACTCACGTCGCCCAGCACAAGCTTTGTATCCTGAAAAATATCAGCCTTGTCGAGCAACAGAACAGGTTCAGTGGAAAACATGGAAGTGGTAAATGAATAATGGGTATTGAGTAATGCTCAATGAGTGTTAACGCTTTGTCATCACTCATTAAGCATTACTCATTATACACTTATTTAGAAGCGGCTTTCTTGTTATCCTCCAAAAACTTGGCCAAACCAATATCGGTCAGGGGGTGGTTCAGAAGGGCTTTAATAACACTAAGTGGGCCGGTCATTACGTCGGCACCAATTTCGGCGCACTGAATCAGGTGCATTGGATGGCGTACTGATGCTGCCAATACTTCAGTAGTGTAGCCGTAGTTACGGTAAATGGTCACGATCTGCTCGATCAAAGCCACCCCATCCGTTGAAATATCATCTAACCGACCAACAAAAGGAGATACGTATGTAGCCCCAGCTTTGGCAGCCAGCAACGCCTGACCCGCAGAGAAAACGAGCGTACAGTTGGTACGGATACCCTTTTCGGAGAAATATTTGATGGCTTTAATGCCGTCTTTTATCATGGGTAACTTCACCACGATGTTCTCATCAAGCTCGGCCAGTTCTTCGCCCTCGCGTACCATCTCATCAAAGGTGGTTCCAATGACCTCCGCACTTACGTCGCCTTCTACAATTTCGCAAATCTGCTTATAGTGGCGCAAGACATTGTCTTTGCCTGTAATGCCCTCTTTAGCCATCAATGATGGGTTAGTTGTTACACCATCAAGAATACCCATATCCTGGGCTTCGCGAATTTCGGCGAGGTTTGCCGTATCAATGAAAAATTTCATAATGTCAGTCAGTTTGGTACAAAAATAAGGTTTTGTCAGAGAACATGCGTGCCGTTCTGAATTTGACATATGTGCAGGAGCGTTTCGGTGCCCGTACGAGCCAGAAACTGTTCCTGCATGGTATTGCTAAACGTACTTAATGCTTCAGTCTGCACCAGATTGATGGTGCAGCCACCAAAACCGCCCCCCATCATCCGGCTTCCCAACACACCCGGACTCGTGCGGGCAATGTCAACAAGAATATCGAGTTCGGGGCAGCTAACTTCATACATCTGGCTCAGCCCTTCATGCGAACCATACATCAGTTGGCCGAAAGCAGTAAGATTGCCACTCTCCAAATGGTCAACCGCTTCGAGCAGGCGGTTGTTTTCCTGGACCACATACGCACACCGGCGGTAAAGCAATGGCTCCTGTTCTTTCAGGTGCTTGTCGAGCATGGGCATCGTCACGTCGCGTAGGCTTCTTATGCCTTCACCGTAAAAAGCCTGCACCATCTTTACACCAGCTTCACATTCGGCCCGGCGCGTGTTGTATTCTGATTCGGCGAGAGAGTGTTTCACCCGCGAGTCACACAGTACAATGCGAACACCATCCATACGCAGCGGAGCATACTCATACTCAAGTGAGCGACAGTCGAGTTTAATAACGTGATGGGCCCGGCCCATCATGCTGGCAAACATATCCATAATGCCGCATTGCACACCAACAAACTGGTTTTCTGCCAGTTTACTTAAACGAACCAGGCTAATCCGGTCGACCTGACCTTTGTTGAACAATTCGTTCAGGGCCATTCCTACCCCGTTTTCGAGCGCTGCCGACGATGATAAGCCTGACCCGATGGGGATGGTACCACCAAAAACAATGTTCATGCCTCCAACGACAAGTCCGGCTTTTTGAAACTGATCGACCACCCCGAGCAGATAGTCAGCCCAGGTTTCAGTTTTTATCAGCTCGTCGATTGATCCCGTATATGATTGTTGTAAATCGGCAGCTACGAAGTGCAATTGATTATCGGAGCGGGTACCAACGGCTAGATAAATGGCTTTGTCGATGGCGGCTGGCAGTACAAAACCATCGTTGTAATCAGTGTGTTCACCAATGAGGTTCACGCGGCCCGGCGAACAAATCAGGATAGGCTCAGCGTTGAATTGAGTTTGATAAGTCGCGGAGAGCGATTGGATCAATTCCATGAAAAGCGAGGGGAGAGGACAAAAAAAAATGGCAAACCAATGTCTCACCGCTACAACCACCTACCCTTGCTTCGGTCAAGACCTGGGGGATTCAGCAGGAGCTGGTAGCACCGATTTGCCGATGCAAAGATACGTTAAAATTCGGGGTTTGTAAACCTGTCCTTGTACTTTTGTGCTCGCATTGTCCCGTTTGACAGGGTAAACAAGTGCGAATTCATTGACGATCAAGTTTATAATGCAATCAAAAAATAAATGGTACGCCGTCTTGCTTCTTCTGTTTTTGCAAGCGTGTACCTCATCGGATGCCTATCTGGAGCAAGGAAGGGCTTTATTGAAAGACGGAAAAACACGGGAAGCCATCACGGCTTTGAATCAGGCTATTGAAGCAGACGAGGATAATGTCGAAGCGTTTAATATGCGGGGAGTGGCCTATTTTGAGCGTAAAGAATACAGTAATGCGCTACTCGATTACGATCAGGCCATAAAATTGAGTCCGGACTTATACCGACCCTATTACAATCGGGCTTTATTGAAAACGGCTCAGAATGACTTGGAAGGAGCTTTAAAAGATTACTCGGACGCCATTCGGTTTGTTCCCGACACGGCCCGTCAGGCAGCATCCGACTTGTATCTGAATCGAGGGCAGTTGTTTGCCACCCAAAGTCAGACGCAGCCCGCTATCACTGATTTCACAAAAGCGATTGAACTGAATCCGAAAAATGCGCTGGCACTCTATAATCGGGGGAATATCTATTTTGAGCAAAAGAACCTGCCGGGTGCTTTAACGGATTTTCAAAAGTCTGCTGAAGCGAATCCTTCGTTTGGGAAAGCCTTTTACGGTCTGGGTCTGGCTCAATTGCTAAGCAACCAGCGTGAAGTTGGGTGTTTAAGTTTAAAACAAGCCCAGCAACTGGGTTATGCCGACGCAGTAAATGCCGTACGACAATATTGCCAGTAAGGGAGTAAAGAGAGGCTACTTGCTACCTTTTTCTTATTGTTTATTCTTTATTTCTAATGTTAAAGCCGGTTGCAATCGCCTTTGCGCTATTATTTGCGCTGTTTGCGGGGTTTCAATACAACGACCCCGACCCCGAAGTTTGGATTCCTATTTACGGCCTTGCGGTTCTGGCTAGCATTATGGCTCTAACACGGGTTGGCCGACCGTGGTTTTTCTGGCTCATGGCGGCACTGTATGTAGTGGCTGCTATATACCAATGGCCTCCGCATTTCGAGGGGTTTCTGCTGGATGAAATGGGCATGAAAACGGTTAATATCGAGCTAGCCCGGGAAGCTGGTGGCCTTGCCATTTGTGCCATAGCTATGGCCATATTAGGTAGGCTTGTTAGATAAGGGGTACTAATACAAAAAGGGCTGTCGCAAAATTTTGCGGCAGCCCTTTTTGTATCTATTATTGTTTTTAGACCGTTCTGCGGCTACCTTTAATCAGGGCAGCGATACCAAGCAGAATCACAGCACCAACAAAGGCTGTCAGGATACGATCGACGATGCCACCGGCACCCGCCGAAAATGTGTTACCGAAAATCCAGCCACCAACAAGACCGCCTACAATACCGAGCAGGATCTGAGTGAGCAATGAGAACGAAAAGCGCTTGAAAAGGAGGTCGGCCAGCCAACCGGCGATAGCACCAACCAGGATAGAAACTAAGAAGCTCATGACAGTATAACGTTGAGTTTATGGTAGTTGCCCCTTGTAGGCAACTTTACCATAGAAACGGTCTGCTTGTTAAATTGTTTACACTTTCGTTCCAATGATAGCCATCAAGCGGCCGGTTTGTCCATTTTCGAATCGGTGGGAAAAATAATCGTCGTTATTAAGGACAGTAGAGAAACTGGAAACGGCTATTTGGGCTGTAGGAATGCCAAAAGAGGTTAACTGCTTTGTGTTTGCCGACCGAAGGTTAACAAAAGTCCGTTGGGTAAATTCATCAACGCGTTTAAATTCCGCGGCAAACTGATCGGCCACTTCGGGTCCTACTTCGAAGGAGGTTTCGTCTATGCACGTGCCTACGTACGCGTAACAATCGCGAGCTTTCGTATTATACTGCTGTTGCATGGCTTCCAGGGTAAGCCGCACCAGTTCGGCAACGGTACCTTTCCAACCGGCATGGATAGCCGCCACCGCTTTGCTTTTTGTATCGTACACAAGAACCGGTACACAGTCGGCGACGCTAACCCCCACGAACAGGTTTGCCTGATTGGTGATCAGGGCGTCGTAGCCTTCGTATCGACCCGGTTCGGTAACGGTAAGAATTTCCTGGCCGTGTACCTGGTGCGAAGTAGCTACTCGATCGGGATCAATGCCAAGTGAGGCAAAAAAACGGTTCCGGTTTTCTTCTACATGCCGTGAGTCATCGGCCGTGTTCAAACCAAGATTTAATGATTGATAGGGGGCAGGGCTGACGCCACCATGTCGGGTACTTTCAGCAGCAACAAGTCCGGGCAGCGATTTCAGCAGGTTCGGGGCGCGGAAAAGCGATTTTGTGGTTGTATTCATCATAAAAAGTAGGGCCGTTGACTCAGGTAAACACCCTGAAAACCGTTCGTGTTCCGAAAATAACCAGTCGTGTAGTTTGTAATGCAAGGTACTAGCTACAGCCTATATCTTTGTATCGTCAATAAGGTAATAAAACAACAAAAACTAAATCACATGAAAACGTTCATCAAATCACTCGCAGTTGCCCTCACCGTAGGCGTCGTTTCATTTTCTACTTCAGTTGCTGCCACCAGCGTATCAGCGCCAACCAGCACAATCCGGCCCGTTGTACACGCTGCTTACCAATCAGCGGTATATCCTTCACAATTCGAGCCAGTCATCAACGTAATTATTCAGAAAGAAGAAGGGAGCGTAGTACTGGTTCGTGTTAAAACGAATTTGGGCGAAACCCTGGCCGAACGTTCAGTTGGACGCGGGAAAGATAAGGTCGCTATGAAGTTTCGCCTGAACGAATTACCAGATGGTTTGTATCGTGTTGAAATCACGAATGGCCGCGACGTAACGACCAAAGATATTAAACTTAGCACCCAACCTCAGGAATCTCCCCGGATCATTGCCATGCAATAATCAACCAAAACTCAGTAAACTAAAAACGGCTGCTACAAACGTTCCTTTATCAGGGGGCGTCTGTAGCAGCCGATTCATTTGTTGCCATTGAATAAAATAGTGACAAGAATGTATAATTAAATTTATTCTTAGTTTATAACAATTCGATACAATATCGTTTTATTCAGTAAACTAAAGCCACGACACGCCATGCATCTAAGCAGTCTGCGCCTTCCCATACTGGTTACTCTTTGCGGGATCATTGTATCTTTTGGAGCTTGTCAACCAGAGGAGAGTCAGCCAGCAGCCTGTTCGCCACCCACGGAAGTTGTTGCCCAAACTACCTGCGAATCGGGTTTTCAAGGCACTCTGCTAATTTCTTCCGGCTACAAGGATATGCCAGAGAGCTCAATTCTATTTGAGATTTTTCCGCAAAAGGATACACTGAGCAGCGATTTAAACGTAAAAGCCTGGAAAAACGGCTCGAACATGCATGAGCGGATTTTGGTGAGCGATGAGGTACTAGGCAACGCGCCCAAATTTATTGTGCAGGTATCGGTAAACTGTTCTGGAAAATACCTCGAATCGAAATACTTCGCCTTTGTGAAACGACCCGCAGCCAATCCGGCCTGTTTCGTTTGGCGGCAACAGGCGCTGTAAGCAATGATATTGGGTAATTGAACAATACCAGTTTGACCTATATGTACCGCAACCAGCCCTTTTCGGGATGAGCTGCTTTATAACGCCCGTACCACTGGCAAAGGGGATACAAGGCTACAACCAGACCAAACCAAACGGCGTAAACCAGTTCCAGCGACACCCCCGACCCTTTGGGGCGGCCAAACGTAAACGGCCCATCAGGAATATCGGCCAGGGTAAAACCCTGTAAAAAGGCCATTGCCAGCATGAGCAGATGGACCATGTACCAGTGTAGAATGTAGTAAAACATGGGTACTGATCCGTACACCGTCAGGATTCGCGTTAAGGTGTTGGATATACCATCGGCGAGTGACAGAATCAGGAGGGCGATGCCCAGCATGAGCAGGCAATACAGCAACGAGGGCGGGTATTTGCTCACGTTGATGAATGACAAAAAAGTGAACAGCTCCGTTTTCTGCACTGACCAGGGGGCCTGATCGCCATACAGATTGATAAATCGAAGTAACACAAACAAGCCTAGTGCCCCGGCTCCAATCAGGGCAAGTCGTCGTTTGCGCTCGGCAAGTGGTTTCTCAAATAAGGGGCCAATGGCATAGCCCACCATCATAACACCCAACCATGGAATGAGGGGATAGCCTACCAGTAACGCAAAATTGGGGCTAATGGAGAAAAACTGGGTGCGAAAGAATAAGGCAAACAGAAACTGACCCGCGTTGTCGGTTATAGGGGGGAGCAAAAAGAGCAAGTTATGTAAAATTAGTATACCCAGACCAATACCACCCACCTGCCGAACCGACAAACGCGACAGGAACGATAGCATCACCAGCCCGCCCCCAATTGCCCAGATCACCTGGAGCATCAGTGATTTAAAGGAAAAGTCGAACCAGAAAGCAAAGTTGATAATCGTCAGCTCCAACAGAATCAGCACAAGCCCACGCTTGAGCAAGAACCGGCGACCTTCGGTAATGGATTGTCCGGCTTTGCCCCGTTTTTGCAACGACAGATAAACCGACGTCCCCGACAGGAAGACGAAGGTTGGAGCGCAAAGGTGTGTGATCCAGCGGGTCAGGAATAAGGGAGCAGTGGTTGTTGTCAGATTGGTGGGGTCGCCGTCCATTGCCGAAATATGCAGGAGATCTCTAACGTGGTCGAGCGCCATAATGACCATAACAAGGCCACGGGTAACATCAATGGTGGTGATGCGATTCGTCATTTTTTATACCGGCATTGCGTATTGTCAGATTTTACAAAATACGATTTGTAATTCAACGCTTTAGGGTCGGTGCAGCCTTTCAGGTTAAGCAACTCCACGCGTCGGAAATCAATTGGGTGACTCTCGGCCTGAAGCGCGATGTAGCCGCTGCCGAGGGGGGTATTCTGGCGTTTCATCCAATAATCTCCATTGTCGATACCGGCTGTTTTCCAGTCATAGTCTTTGCTGACAAAACCTCCGCCAACTTCTGGCCGCTCATAGGTTAGCACCGTGTCGCCTTCGATAATGTGGTGAATGATAGAATCGCCCAGCACCACGGCTTCGATGGTAACCCATTGGTCGCCATCGTACGTTTTCGAATCCGAGTCAATGCAATGAGCCGGATTTAGTTTGCCGTTCATGTAAACCTGCGTACCCGGTGTACAAAGGTTGGCTGTGTGACGTTCTCCTTTGCCTAAGCCCCCCAGCGTCTGAATTTCCAGGGATACCGGGAAATCCTGATTCAGCGAATTACTTTGGGCCGATTGAGAATGTACCATTACTCCGCTATTGCGCACATTCCAGGTGGCACCGCCAGGAATTTGATCGCCCACAAACCGGTACGTAAACCGCAGGATGTAGTGTGAGTAGGGCCTGTTGTAGTACATGTGCCCGAACTTCTTGTCGAAGGTTTTGTACTGATCGTACGAAATCCGAATTATTCCATTCTCAACCCGGTAGGTATTGAGGTAATTATCGTTCACGGCATGACCGGCAATTTTGATGTCCCAGCCTGTAAGGTCTTTTCCATTGAAAAGTTGCTCCCAATCGCGCTCACTGGCTTTTGGTTTTGGTTGGGCAAAGGCTGGAGTCAGGCACAGGCAAACTAAAGCCAGGTTCAGGAAATGGGAAAGACGCATAAATGGGCGAAGAGGTAAATGAATAAAGAATGGATAGCGTGGCTGTATAAAGGCTAGTTGGATACCCGTTTGTATTTCTCGATAATGATATGGTCAATGCCGAGTTTCTCGACTTTCTCAACCCCTTTCTGGATCAACGTATCACCGGAAATTCTGACAACAAATTCGAATTTGTTGTTTTCCCAGGCCTTATCGGTGAAATAATCCAAATGCTCAGTGTACACGCTGTCGACCAAGGTGTAGGGGCCGCCACCGGCTGAGAACCGGGTCGATGAGGTATCTTTTCCGGCAGTTATGTCGTGATTCAAAAAGGCAAAGTGAGTGGCATTAATAATCTTGATCATTTTGTGGGTTGGGTCGAATGTCGATTTAGTTGAATCTTTTTCGGTACTCGTGGCCGAAACTAATTCCCAGGTACCGATTAGTGGGGTTGATGCTGGCTTTTCGGCACAGCTACTGATCATAAAAGTGGCTGCTACCAGACCAAGTAAACGGTTAATTATCATAGTTTTTTTAGAGTGAATGATTAACGGCTCCAATTACGCGATTACTTGTTGAATCACTTTACCCGACACATCAGTCAGGCGGTAATTGCGGCCTTGAAACTCGTAGGTAAGTTGTTCATGATCGAAGCCAAGCTGATGCAAAATAGTGGCTTGTAAATCGTGAATATGGGTTCGGTCTTTGATCCCGAAGTAGCCCAGTTCGTCGCTCTCGCCATGACTGTGGCCACGCCGGATACCCCCGCCCGCCATCCAGCACGTAAACGCATCGGTGTGGTGATCGCGCCCTTTGAACGGCATTTTTTTGCCATTCCGGTTTTCCTGCATTGGCGTTCGACCAAATTCGGTGCCGAAAACAACCAATGTTTCGTCAAGAAGTCCGCGTTGTTTCAGGTCTTGCAGCAGGGCGGTAATGGGTTGATCTATCTGCTTTGTTTTGGTGCGAAGCCCAATTTCCAGCGAGGTTCTTTCACCATCGCCGTGGGTGTCCCAACCCCAGTCATAAAGCTGCACAAACCGTACACCCTTTTCGACCAGTTTCCGGGCCAGCAAACAGTTATTAGCAAAGGACGATTTGCCGGGCTCTGTACCGTACATCTGGTGAATATAGTCGGGCTCTTTGCTGATGTCCATCACGTCGGGTACCGACATCTGCATTTTAAACGCCAGTTCGTACTGAGAAATCCGGGCTAGTGTTTCGGGGTCCTTGAACTCCTCATATTGTTGCCGGTTTACGTCGGTAAGGGCGTCGATGGCTTTTTTGCGTAAGTCCCGATCCAGTCCGGCGGGGTCGCTGAGGAACAGAACTGGGTCGCCTTCGGAGCGGCACTGTACACCCTGATACACGGAGGGCAGGAAACCACTTCCCCAGATCGATTTCCCCGCATCGGGGGTGTTGCCACCCGAAGTCAACACCACAAAGCCGGGCAGATTGTCGCTTTCGGAGCCTAGCCCGTAAGTTACCCAAGAACCCATTGAGGGGCGACCCAGCCGGGCGCTGCCCGTGTGCATAAAGAGCTGGGCAGGAGCATGGTTAAACTGGTCAGTGTACATGGCTTTCAGGAACGAAATCTCGTCGGCCACGCCGGGGAGGTGCTGAAAATAATCGGATATCCAGGCCCCTGATTCGCCATGCTGTTTAAACTTCCCGACTGATCCCAGCATGTCGGGCACTCCCCGGATAAACGCAAATTTTTTGCCTTCCAGAAACGAAGGTGGGCAGGGTTTTCCGTCCAGTTTGGCGAGTTCCGGCTTGTAATCCCACAGCTCCAACTGCGATGGCGAACCGCACATGTGCAGGTAAATTACCGATTTAGCTTTGCCCGCAAAATGAGCTGGGCGCACCACCAGCGGGTTTGCGCTGGCTTCTTCAGGTTTATTACCTGAATCACAGCTGCCGAAAAGTGTACCCATCGCCATCATACCAATGCCGGAGGTGCATTGCTTCAGAAAGTGTCGGCGGGTGGCCAGCAAGGCCGTTTCTAGTTTGAGTTCGTCCTGGAGAAGCATAGGCCTATGGTATCACTCTTTGGTTATGAATTCATCCATGTTGAGCATCGTATTGGCAACGAGGGCTAAGGCCGCTGTCTCGGGTTTAGCGTCGCAGAACCAGTTGTCCTTTTGAGTCGGCTCGGCCTTAAATCGCCGGTAAGCATCCGCGTAAAGTTGCTTTAACACTGTTTGCTTACGATCGGGAAGCGTATGGCCAGTCATGAGTTGGTAACCTCGTTGGAGCTGACTGTCAACCGTTTTGCCGCCTTCGCGTTGCATTCGTAGAGCAAAGTGTTGCGCCATTTCAACAAACGCCGAGTCATTAAGCGTTACCAGTGCTTGTAATGGGGTGTTGGTTCGGATTCGCCTTGCTAAACACACATCGCGTGTGGAGCCATCAAACGACGACATACTCGGATACGGGCTCGACCGGCGGATAAATGTGTACACCGCCCGGCGATAAGCATCTTCGCCCTGACTCTGGGTCCATTTTTTACCGCTATACACCACTTGCCAAACGCCCTGGGGCTGGTAAGGCATGACGGGTTTGCCGTACATTTTCCGACTTAGCAACCCACTCACCGCCAGGGTCTGATCGCGCACCTGTTCGCCCGTGAGCCTCACCCGAGACCCCCGCGCCAGGTAGCGGTTGGCCGGGTCTTTTTGGAGTAGTTCAGCCGACGCGTGGGCATCTTGCTGGTAGGTGGCCGATAGAACCATCTTTTTTAGCAAGGGCTTTAGTTGCCAGTTCCAATCGTTCATGAGCCGATACGAGAGATAATCTAACAACTCGGGATGGGTGGGCGGGAAGCCCTGTGAGCCCATATCTTCGAGGGTTTCAACCAAACCTGTGCCATAAATCTGTTCCCAAAGGCGGTTCACAATCGTGCGGGCCGTCAGTGGGTTATTTTTTGCCGTGAGCCACATGGCCAGTCCCAGGCGGTTTCGGGGGGCGTTTTTCGGGAATGGATGCAGCGAATGAGGTACGTCGGGCTGGACGGCTCTGCCGGGCGACAAAAAGCTACCTCGTTCAAAAATGCGGGTTGTTCGGGCGAGTTCGGCGGGGTTTTCCTGCAAAATTGGTTGATTATCCGTCTTCGCCAGAAGTAAGGCATTCAGGTTTTGCCGTTGCTGTTCGTAGCCCGGCTTTCCATTTCCCGGCAAGTCTTCCTCCAGAAACATGACCCAGTCGACCGCGCACACGTCCTGTTTTTCGTCAGTTAGTTTGGCATTTTTGAAAATGAAATGCATGTTTTTTCGGGATTGAAAACGGGGCAGATCAACCCATTTTAGCATGGTCAGCCCATTCCAGAAATTGCGTGAATTTGATGTGTCGAGCTTTACGGTGGCCAGTAGCGGGCCGTTCAGGCTATCGGTTCTGATGTCGATACTGCCGCCGGGGTTGCGCGTCGCATACGAGATAAGCAGCTTCTGCTTGTTAACCGTAGGTGCGTTTTTTAGGCGGCAGCTGCCCCCATTTTGTATGGCCAGATACGAACTCGGCTCGGCTGTCCCTTTACGGAAACTGTCGAAGTTATGCGCATAAATGCGAGGCTCAACTGTTCGGGTAAAATGGTAATACTGCTTGGCTTTGGAATCGGAGACACTGGTTTTAAGCCAGTTGGTCAGCGCATCGAGTTTCTTCTGATCTTCGTCGGTAAAGAACCGTAAATGCGCCGACTCGTCCATAACGTCTTCGTCGCGCGTGTTGTTGAAAAACGCCATGTATTTATAAAAATCCTCGTGGCGAAACGGATCATACGGATGACTATGGCATTGGGTACAGGCGAAGGTGGTGCCGTTGAACGCTACCCAGGTAGTACTAACCCGATCCAGCACCGCCGACGTTCTGAACTCTTCATCGTCGGTACCACCCTCATCGTTATTCATCGTGTTGCGGTGAAACGAGGTGGCAATTAACTGGCTTTCAGTGGCAGCACTTGCCCCTTTTTGGACAACCAACAGATCACCCGCTAGTTGCTCGGTGATAAACTGGTTGTAGGGCATATCCTGATTAAAGGCGTTGATAACCCAATCGCGGTAGCGCCAGATGTTGCGAAAATCGTCTTTTTCGTAGCCGCGAGAATCGGCATACCGAGCCAGGTCGAGCCACATCGACGCCCACCGTTCGCCAAAAGCTGGCGATGCCAGCAAGGAATCGACGACCGTTTCGTACGCTTTTGGGCTATTATCAAGCGCGAACCGCTGGTATTGATCGGCCGTTGGC
The DNA here is from genome assembly GCF_028867935.1 of Flavobacterium sp. SUN052. Lineage (GTDB taxonomy): Bacteria > Bacteroidota > Bacteroidia > Flavobacteriales > Flavobacteriaceae > Flavobacterium. The sequence continues at coordinate 26,198 of NZ_JAPQNS010000007.1, read as the reverse complement.
GGAAGTCCCGTCAGATCGAGACTCACCCGGCGTAGTAGCGTCGCTTTGTCAGCAGGCTTCGCGGGGCTTAACCCCTGCTCGTCATGCTTAGCCTGAATAAATCGGTCGATGTCGTTGATAGCCCACGAATCCGTCAGTTTCGACCACCATGATGCGTTGGGAACATCGGGTTTTTCGACCGATTTATAAGCCCAGTGTTTGCCCCACTGAGCGCCCTGATTCACCCAATCGGTCAGCACCTTTATTTCGTCAGAGCTGAGCGGATCGCCCTTTTTGGGCATATGGCGGTCAGGGTCTGAATCTGTCAATCGGATAATAAACTCCGAGTGACCAGCGTCACCGGGCAAAATGGCTGGTTTACCCGACTTGGTTTTACCCAAAGCCTCTTCGGGAAACAGCAAACTGAACCCACCCGCTTTTTTTACGCCCCCGTGACAGGCCATGCACTTTTTGTTCAATATGGGTTTGACTTCCGTATTGAAATCGACCTGATGGCCAGGTATAGCCACATAACCAACGGCCATCACAGCAATAGCCGACAGGGCGAGCAGCAGGGGTTTGGGTGTGAGGTTCATCATGAGTGTGGTTACACGACCGGCAGTTTCCAGCCGTTATGGTAACTTGCTTTCATCAGAGTGTTGGCCTGTGGGTTGTTTTTGAAATTACCCGCATTGGCATCCCAATACACTTTTTGGCCTGTTTTGTAAGCAATGTTGCCCATGTGCGCGTTGATGGCCGCAATGCTCCCCGTTTCAATACCGCATTTCAGAATAGACGGGTTGTTGTCTTTGATGGCCTGCACAAAGTTTTTAGTATGTTCGTTTAGGTATTCACCGTTACGAACCTGATCGGGGATGTCGTCTATTTTATAGACTTTGATTCCGTTTTTCGTTTCCGTCTCCGGCAGCAGCGACCAGCCATCTCGGTTGAGCACCAATGTAGCGTTGTTGCCAATAAAAGCGATGCCTTCGGTGCGGCCGTAGTTGCCGCCATCGATACCGGTAGCGTGTTCCCAAAGCATATTGAACCCGTCGTATTCATAGACCGCCTGTAATGTATCGGGTGTTTCCGACGCGTCGTCAGGGTAAGCCAATTTTCCCCCAGACGCCATCACCGATTTTGGGGCTTTGGCCTTCATGGCATAAAGAGCAATGTCAATTTCGTGAACCCCCCAGTCGGTCATCAGGCCTCCAGCATAATCCCAGAACCAGCGAAAATTGAAGTGGAACCGGTTCGGATTGAATGGTCGGCGGGGTGCCGGACCTTGCCACATCTCGTAATCGACGCCCGCCGGAGGTGCCGAGTCGGGTTTCACCGGAACAGGATTCATCCAACCCTGATAGGCCCATACTTTCACCAGCCGGATGTTGCCCAACTTGCCCGAACGGACATACTCAATGGCTTTTTCATAATGAGAACCACTCCGCTGCCACTGTCCAATCTGAATAATTTTGTTGTATCGTTTGGCAGCCCCCAGCATCAGGTTACACTCCTCGATACTGTTTGCCAATGGTTTTTCGCAGTAGACATGTTTACCGGCCGCGAGCGAATCAATCATAGCCATGCAATGCCAATGGTCGGGCGTGCCGATGATCACCGCATCCAAGGCCTTGTTTTCGAGCATTTTCCGGTAATCTTTGAAAAGCTGGGGGCGCGTGCCCTGCATTTTCTCTACATCGGCCGCCCGTTTGTCGAGCACGCTTTGATCCACATCAGCCAGCGCTATGCACTGTACGTCGCTGAGTAGGAGATGCGAACGCAGGTCTGACCATCCCATGCCGTTGCAGCCGATCACGCCAATCTGGAGTTTAGCATTGGGCGACACCGGTTTCCGATGGCTGGCAATGGCTTCAATTGTGGGTAAACTGATTAGTCCGGCACCCGAAGCTGTAAGGGCTGAATTTCGTAAAAAATCTCTGCGTGACGTTTTCATAAGAACAAGAGATTACGGTGAGCTATATGTGGTATCACCTGCTAATGACGAAAGGAAAGTCGCAGCACTTTCTAACCCGTACGGGCCTCAAAATTAAAACCTACCGATTGCTCAAAACTAGGGCGATATAGTCAAACACTTTATCATTTGTTGCTAGTATTCTGAGTACATTGGATCGTTAACCATTGACGCCTAAATTTTATGAAACGACAGCTCCTCTTTCTCTTTACATTATGGCTTAGCGTGCTGCTTGGGACAGTAGCCACGGCCCAAACCCCAACGCCTTTGGCTGCAAACGGGCAGCTGAAGGTGGTGAACCGGCAACTTTGCAATGCTGCCGGAAAACCCATTCAACTTCGCGGTATGAGTTCGCACGGTTTGCAATGGTTCGATCAATGTTATAACCAGTCGTCGGTACAGGCGTTGGCCACCCAATGGGGGGCCGATGTGTTTCGGGCGGCTATGTATGTGGATGAAGGTGGCTATCTCAATAATCAGGCTGGTTTGCGGGCTAAAATTGATCAGCTAGTTGACTGGACAGCTCAAAGTGGGATATACTGCATTATTGACTGGCATGTGCTCAACCCCGGAAATCCCAACGATCGGCTCTCCTACGCCATCGATTTCTTCCGCACAATGGCGCAGAAACATGGTAACAAAGCGCACGTGATTTACGAAATCTGCAACGAACCGAATGGTGTCGACTGGAACACAATTAAGACTTACGCCGACCAGGTAATACCGGTCATTCGTCAGTATGCCCCAAACGCTATAATACTGGTGGGCACGCCCCAGTGGTGCCAACGGCCACAGGATGTGCTGGCTAATCCACTGACGGGGGCCAACGCGACCAATATTATGTACACGTTTCATTACTACGCTGGGTCGCACTATTTCCAGAACGATATTCGGTCGGTAAGTACTCAACTGCCGTTGTTCTGCTCCGAATGGGGTACCAGTAGCTATACGGGCGATGGTGGCAGCGATTACACCAACGCGCAGGCCTGGATGGACCTCATGGCAGGTAATAACCCCGGTGGGCAGAAAATAAGCTGGTGCAACTGGAGCTTTGCCGACAAAAGCGAGTCGTCGGCTGCGCTCAACCCCAACGCCTGCGCCAGGCAACAATGGAACAACACGACATTTTCGGGAACTTGGGTAAAAGATCATATTCTGAATCCTGCCGATGATTTTGGGCCGCCAACACCAACTGTAACGTTAACCTCTCCCGCCAGCAGCACAACCCTGGTAACAGGCAGTTCGCTGATAGTATCGGCTAGCGTGAGTAACACAACCGCCACAACAGTCGAATTTTATAGTGGGGCTAACAAACTAGGCGAAGATGCTACTGCGCCCTACACCTGGACCATAAGCAACCTGACTAATGGAACCTATTCGTTCTCAGCAAAAGCCATTCTGAGCAGTGGAGGACCGTTATTGTCATCAGCCGTGTCGGTTACGGTAGCTGCCGCGCCTACCGTACCACCGCCATCGTCAGACATCAATGGCGAATCTTGTGCCCGGCTGAATGAGGTGAAAACGTACGAGCTAAGTGCGGCTAATATGGCAAATGCCACTACTATTTCGTGGTGGTTTACTGGGTCAAGCCGAAGCGTGACTCCTACAGCTGGACGCGTTACTATTGACTTTGGGACATCGTTTACCGGTGGCGATGTGTGTGTAGGCGTGAATTACTCGGTAGCACCCTGGTATAAGCAGTACTGCAAAACGATAACGGTCTGTACATCGGGTACAACCACCACACCCCCCTCGTCGACTACGGCTACACCGCCCCCTCCACCACCTAATCAGGCGCCAACCGTAGCGTTGACCTCTCCCGCGAACAATGCCACCTTTACAGCCCCGGCTTCCGTTACGATCACTGCTTCGGCTAGTGATGCCGATGGAACTGTAAGCAGGGTTGAGTTTTTCAATGGGCAAACCAAATTGGGTGAAGCCACTGCCGCGCCATACCGGTTTGTCTGGGGTAATGTATCAGCCGGTACCTACGCTCTGACAGCCAAAGCGACTGATAATACCGGGGCAGCTGCCACGTCGGGCAGTATCAACATTACCGTCAATAACCCGGTAGTAACGCCACCGCCAGCCACAACCAGCACCGCCGACATTATTGGTCCCGATTGCGCTCGTCCTAATAATGTGTTGACCTATAGCCTGAATAGCGCCAATCTAGCCAATGCGACAGCGTTCTCCTGGTGGTGTACGGGGTCCACCCAGAGTGTGACGCCCAATGGAGGACAGGCGACTTTCTGTTTTGGTCCCTGGTTCAACGGTGGTCAAGTATGCGTGGGGGTTAACTATTCGGCAGCTCCCTGGTATAAGCAATATTGTAAAACAGTGGCGGTTTGTGCTGGTTCGGCCAGAGTAGCTACCGAGTCGGTTACGGATCAGTTCTATCCGAATCCAGCCAGCCACCAGTTTACGTTTGTGCCGGGTCAGGATGTACAGTCACTACGGGTGGTGGACATGCAAGGGCGTGAGCAAGCCGCATTGGGAGCGGCTAAACAAGGGCAATCTGTAGTATTTGGTGAACGCTTACCAACTGGACATTACCTGCTCCATATTCAGGTAGATAACCAGCAGCAGAGGACCATAAAGCTGTTGAAAATAGGGGAATAGCAAAAGGCCGGGGGCAAGTTCTGGCTTGCCCCCGTTTTGATAAAACAAAATTGACTGAACACGTTGTTGTCTAGTAAAATAAGTGCCGGGCAACTGCATATGTACCAATCAGAAACGTCAAAGTATGAAAGCCATTTGGAACGGACAGACTATCGCTGAGAGCGATGATACCGTCGTTGTTGAGAATAACCATTACTTTCCTAAAGAATCAGTGAAGGCGGAGTATCTGGCCGATAGCCAAACGCACACAACCTGCCCCTGGAAAGGGCTGGCCTCGTATTACTCGCTCAAAGTCGATGGGCAGACGAATGCCGATGCGGCCTGGTATTATCCTGAGCCGAAACCGGCTGCCAGCCAGATCAAAGATCGGGTAGCTTTCTGGAAGGGAGTAAAAATTAGTGAATAAGGTGACTGGGTAAATGGGAACGTCTCACCAATTACCCAGTCACATAATTACCGAATTACCTTTGCTAGGTTTTCCGCTTTTTCTTCCGGGCGGAGGGGAACAGGACATTATTCAGAATGAGCCGGTATCCAGGTGAGTGGGGGTGTAGATTCAGATCGGTAGGGGTGCGGAAATTATTGCCCCGAAGGCCCTCTGGATCATGGCCCCCGTAGAATGTCCATTGCCCGCGGCCTAACTCGCCGTACAAGTATCGATCAGAGCTTTTGCTTTCGCCCATAACCAACACGTTTGGTTTTACCGCTCCTTTCCGAAAAGCCGTTGTCTGGCCAAAAAACTCTTTAATGATATTCTCGTGATTCTGGGTCAGCATCGCAGGAATAACGTCCCACTTGGCCGAGAAATTAAACAATTCAAAGAAGGTGCCTGGCTGATCGTAGCCGCGGCCAACCGCTGAATTGATGTCGGAAAAGCTGGAAAAACCCCGGTATCCGCCATCTCCTTCAAGGTTAAAATTATAGAAAGCCACCGTCTTGCTGAAGTCAAGTTTTGATTGAGCGTCGGGGTCGGCACCATCCCCATCAAAACTACTGCCAACAATGTCCACACCTTCAGCAGCCAGCGCAATATCAAAGGTTTCGGCTCCCGAACACATGGCAAACAAATAGCCTCCGCCCGCTAAGAATTCCTTGATCTTTTTGGCTACTGCCAATTTCATCTGCGATACTTTGGGGAATCCATATTTGGTGGCAATGTTTTCCTGAGCTTTTATATCGTCTACACTCATCCGGTGCAGGTTACGCCCAAACTGGCCAGTAAAATCTTCGTGGTGCAGGTGGAGCCAGTCGTATTTAGGCAAATCACCTTTTAATATCTCATCGTCATACACCACTTCGTAGGGGATTTCGGCATAGTTGAGCACCATCAAAACCGCATCGGTATTCTCAAACTCAGCCGTACTCACCTTGATGGGCGAATACACCACAATTTTAGCGGCTTTCACGAGCTTTACTACATCTGCATTGAGGTCGGGGTTGCCCAGTTGTTGTCGAATCGACGCGGCTTCGGCATCAGAAATAATGGAGGCTGACACGCCCCGAACCCGGCACTCCGTTTCGAAAGCCGTGGTGTAGGGTAACATAAAACTCCCACCCCGATAATTGAGCAGCCACTCAACCTCTGCATCGGCCTTCAATACGGAGTAAGCAATACCGTAGGCTTTCAGGTGGTTAGCCTGTTGTTCATCCATTGGAATCAGAATTGAACGTGCCCAACTCAATGTGGAGCTGAAGAGGAACAATAAGGCAAGCAACACAGGGGTGAACGAGCGAGTCATAACAGGTTGCGTTTTAGCGTCAAAGCATCTAAAATACAGCCTTTTACCCGTAAATCACTACACTGCATGCATAGTTTAGGCAATGGCCTATTTATTCAGCACATTTCGCACGTATTTCACGTCGACAATTTTATCGCTGTTGCCCCATTCAGCATAAATGTAGGTGACGATCTCCGCGATTTCCAGATCACTCAAGTGCGTCTGAGGAGGCATTGGACGGTTATATCGTTTGCCATTTACCAGAATTGGACCCTGTTGACCGTGCCGGATAATATGGATGATGCTGTCTTTCTTTGCTAAATAATTCGATCCGGCCAGGGGTGGGTAAAGGGCCGCCAGCCCTTTGCCATCGCGCTGATGGCAGTTCGCACAATTGTTCTGGTAGAGCAGAATCCCCTCTGTGATGTATTTCTGACGTTTAATTTCTTCCTGAGTCTGGCAGGAACTGATGAATCCCAAAAACGCGAAGGTGAGCGCCAGGAGCGCTACGTATGTTTTTTTACTCATTTCGTTTCGGCCAGTAACTTGTCCATATCGGCCATCATTTTATCGACACCGTCGATGGTTGTACCGTCGTAAATGCCCCGTATGCGCTTTTGAGTGTCGACCAGAATAAAGGCTCCACTATGAACAACACCTCCTGGTGCTGACGCATCTTCGGCGGCACTGACCATGTAGCTATTCTGACCAATGTCGTAAATGGACTCTTTGTTGCCCGTTACAAATAACCATTGACGCCCCTCGACGCCCAGATTTTGGGCAAACTCGCGTAGAACAGCCACGGAGTCGTGCGTTGGGTCTATGGTATGTGAAAGCAGCATCACCTTTGAATTGCCCTTAAAACGGTCGTAAACACGCTTCAGCTGAGTTTTCATTTTGGGGCAGATGGTGGGGCAGGTCGTAAAAAAGAAGTCAGCTACGTAAATTTTGCCGTCCAGCGATTTTGCCGAAACTGTGTCGCCATACTGACTTATAAACTTAAAGTCAGGAATAGTATGGTCGACAGAATCCGTTACGGTTTTCCCGTTCACGGTTTTCGTCACGACTTCTTTCTGACCCAGAATCGGCAATTGATCAGTTCCTGATTGGCAGGAAGCAAAGCCTACAAGCAGTAGAAACGCTAAAACCGGTCGACAGAATAATAGTATGGTGGATTTGTAATCCACCGGAAAGAATAATGGGGGATTACAAATCCACCATACAAACCTACTTGCCTCCCAGGAACTGCTTGGCATCGGCAATGCTACTCGTGATTTTTTTCTGAACATCAGCTATTTTTTGCTTTTCAGCGTCTAAGTACTGTAATGCCTGTTCAGGTTTTAAGGTGGTCAGGGTATCGCCTTTATAATTACTCATCCAGTCCATCATCAGGCTATCAGCTTCGGCCAAACGGCGATTCAATCGCATCGCCTGGTCTTTTTCTTCATCGGTGCGAAGGGTGGCTGAGGGGGTACCCTGTCCGGCTGATGCGCTGTCAGTTGCGGCTATTTTTGCTTTCAGCTGTTTTTGTAGTTTCATAATGTCGCCAATGCGAGGCATCACTTCATCATGAATTTTGAACACTTCGGCTTCTGCTGTTTTTACGGCATCACCTTGACCACTATTCTGGCATGACGAAAAAAAGAACAAGCTGACGGCTACTGGAAGAATAAGTTTATGCATTACTATTTAGTTGGTTTCGGCATTGGTCTTACTATTTTGCTACAACCATTTTGCCCTGTTTCAGAATCTCACGGGCATTTTTAACGGTATTGGCCGACGGATTTTTCCCACCGATCATTTGGGCAATTTCGGTTATCCGCTCATCAAAGGTCAACTGGCGGATTCGGCTCACGGTCCGGTCGGCAGAGTGATCTTTATACACAAAATAATGCCGGGTGCCTTGTGCTGCGATCTGGGGCAAGTGCGTAATGGCAATAATCTGGTGATTATGAGCCATGTCTTTCATCATATTGCCCATCCGGATGGCAATTTCACCCGAAACGCCCGTGTCGATCTCATCAAAAATAATCGTTGGCAACGACCGTTTGCTGGCCAGGATGTATTTGATCGCCATCATCAGGCGAGAAAACTCACCACCTGATGCCACGTTTTTCAACTGTTGCGGTTTAATCCCTTTGTTGGCGCTGAACATAAACGTGACCGTATCGACTCCCGTCGGCAGCGGCTTGCCCACTTCTGAATCAATGCGCAACGAGGCATTAGGCATTCCTAAATCATGAAGTAGACCCCCAATTTCGGTTTCGATACTAGCTAGCACCGCTCGACGAGCCTCTGAAAGCTGCTCGGCACTGTGCATCAAGCGAGCGCGGGCTTCGGTAGCAGCCTGTTCAGCAGCGGCCATCTCCTCGTCCATATTCTCAACCTTACTCACTTTTTGTTGCAGGTCTGCCTGGATAGTCAGTAAGTCATCGACGGATGAGACAGTATGTTTCTTGAATAGCTGATAAAACATGTTGAGCCGTTCCCGAACTTTCTCCGCACGGGTTTCATCCGTTTCTACCGAATCCTGTTCAGTGCTAATTTCATCGGCCAAATCGCGTAACTCAATCAAAGTGCTCTGGGCGCGTTCCTGCAAGCCAGCGTATTGGCCTGAGAGCTTTGAAATGGCGGATAGTGTACTAACAGCCCCTTTCAACAACGACACCACCGACTGTTCGGGATTGTCTAAATAATCGAAAGCCAATTGCAATTTCTCCCGAATCTCCTCCGCATTTTCCAGCACGTTCAATTCGTCTTCCAGCTGCTCCTGCTCGCCCTCCTGTAGTTGGGCTTTCACTAACTCACGGTATAGGAAGTTGTTGTAATCAAACTCCTTTCGCATGGCCGAAGCTTCTGCTTTGAGCTTGTCTAAAGCCGTTTTTTTAGCGCGATAGGCTTGGTAGTCAACGGTGTATGTGCGGAGAAGGGTTTCGTCCTGAGCGTAAATGTCAACAATCTGAAGCTGGTATTCATTAGAGCCAAGCAAGACCGAATCGTGCTGAGAGTGCACGTCCATCAACTGACTGGTTACCCGCCGGAGGGACTCAAGATTTACGGGTGTGTCGTTCACAAAAGCCCGGCTTTTGCCGCTGGGGCTTATTTCCCGTCGCACCACACAAGTGCTGGAATAATCTAGTTCTTCGTCTTCGAACAGTTGTTCGATAAAATACCCCGACACGTCGAACGTACCCTCAATAACACATTTGAGGCTTGGGTCGTACAATACTTTCGTATCGGCTCGGTTGCCCAAAAGCAATCCGATAGCCCCCAGCATGATGGATTTTCCGGCCCCTGTTTCCCCCGTTACGATGTTTAGTTCGACATCGGGTGTCAGTTCGAGTTGCTCAATAAGGGCGTAATTCTTGATCAGTAAATGCGATAGCATAAGTTAGGCTCCTTATTAATCTAACACAGTAGAGTAGGGGCAAGGTTCACCATAATAGCTTTCGATACGCTTCTGTTTTGCCAGGATCGAGTTGCGCCAGCAGATCAAAAGCTCGTTTGCGGTCGGCCAGTGTACCCTCATACATCACGTTGATAAACTCTTCCGATTTTGCGTCAATAAAGGCATTCATTAGCACGGAAAACGACACCTGGGTTTGAATTCTCCGCATCGTTGTCAGCAAGTCCATCAATGTCTTGCGCGCCTGAATTGGGTTAGCGGTGAAATTATCCAGAGCTACCCGGTGGTACGTATAAACCCCTTCGCGGAATGGCTGAAACTGTTGCCCTTGCAGGTTTTCGATCAGGTAGTAACGGTTCAGTTTGTCGCTACCAACGCCCCAGCCAGCACCAGCCCCGGCCTGAGCCAGGTTCATAATATTGAACGCTTTCTGGATATAAGGCGCCCCCCCCTGCCGACTAAACGTGTCATAATCGACCGCCAGAATTATGTTGGCGTAAAAACCCAAAATTGATGTCAATTCGTCGGAGTATGCATTATCCCGAAAAAAGACGGGGGTAGTGGGCAGATAGGCTATATTAAAATGCCGATCGACATAACTAAACGTTGTTGTTTGCAGGTTTGTACCATACACGGGTCGGGTAATGATCAACTGTGCCGTGCCCGAAAAAACGCCCTGCTGCGTTGATTTGAGCAGATTGATGTTCAAGATACAGTTGATTCGCTCTGCCGGCTGAAACTGATCATTTGTCCACCGGCGGGTATTCATCAATTCTGAAATTTGATTTTTGAGCTGATTGAAATACGAAAAATCAGTTTTTTGCTGAGCAAAAAGCTGATCGTAGTTCAGGTTAATTTGGCAGTTCAGCTCCTGGCCCTGCACCGATAATGCCAATAGGCATCCGCACATGATACCAAAAATCCGGGTCATTGTTGCTTCCATTTTTCTTCGACTAAGGTAAGCAAATCTTCGGCTACTTCCTCTTTCGTTTTGAGGTCGAACAACCGAATTTGCTCTTCTCTGTCCATAACGGTGATTTTATTGGTATCGTGTCCGAACCCAGCGCCTGAATCTCGCAATGAGTTCAGCACGATCCAGTCTAAGTTCTTTCGGTGAAGTTTACTGAGTGCATTTTCGTGTTCATTGTTGGTTTCCAGTGCAAAGCCCATCATCAACTGATCGGCCCTTTTCTGCTCGCCTAATGTCGCTGCAATGTCTGTTGTCTTGGTCAGTTCAAGTGAGAATATCGACTCGTTTTTCTTGATTTTCTGGTCGGCGGGGTGAGCAGGTGTATAATCTGCCACAGCTGCATTCAAAATCGTCAGATCAGCTTCTGGGAAAGCCTCAGCCGAGGCTACGTACATTTCCTGCGCTGACCGAACCAACACACGCCGAATGCTGGGATGGGGTAATGCAAGTGAAGTAGGCCCACTCACGAGGGTAACAGATGCGCCAGCTCGGGCAAACGCTCGTGCGATGGCATACCCCATTTTACCGGTTGAGTGATTACTGATGTACCGCACCGGGTCAATAGGCTCCTGGGTTGGCCCCGCAGTAATCAATACCCGTTTTCCAGCGAATACCGGGCGTTTCGCGAAAAAACTGTCTAATGCATCGACAATGGTTTCAGGTTCTGCCAGTCGGCCTTCGCCCACCAACCCACTAGCTAGTTCACCATGTTCAGCCTTAATAATGTGGTTGCCAAACGATTCGAGTCGGCGAAGGTTCTCCAGGGTGCTGGGATGCCGGTACATGTCGAGATCCATTGCCGGGGCAAAAAAAACGGGACATTTAGCCGACAAATACACGGCCGATAGTAGGTCGTCGCAAAAGCCGTTTGCGCAGCGGGCGAGGGTATGCGCTGATGTTGGAGCAATCACCAGGGCATCGGCCCAAAGTCCTAATTCGACGTGGTTATTCCAAACCCCTTCCGAAGTATTGCTTACAAACGCTGACAGCACAGGTTTTTTAGAAAGCGTGCTGAGGGTTAAGGGTGTGATAAAGTCCTTGGCAGCTTCTGTCATCACCACTTGTACTTCAGCTCCTGCCTTCACCAGAAGCCGCACAAGCAAAGCGGCTTTATAAGCGGCAATGCTGCCCGTAACGCCAAGTAAAATTCGTTTGGAATGGAGCATAATAGAAAGCGGAAAAGTCAGAAGCAAACCTATGGACAGTCAAAAGTCGGCTGACGCACGTTTTGGTTACGCATCAGCCGACTTTTGACTTGAAACTATTGACCCGACAGGAGGCCCGCTGCGACTTTATGACTGAGTTTCCTCTTCGGGATACCGGAAATAAATTTTGCCTTCCAGAAATTCGTCCGTAGCCACGGAGGTTGGCTTGGGCATACGCTCATAGAATTTTGAGATCTCGATTTGCTCCCGATTCTCAAATACTTCTTCGAGGTTGTCTACCGCCGATACAAACTCTGACAGTTTATTGCTCAGCTCCTCTTTGTTTTTGGCGGCAATCTGACGTGCCCGTTTCGAAATGATTGAAACTGATTCGTAGAGGTTGCCCGTTTGATACGCGATTTTGTCGGTATCGCGGGTGATAATTGAAGGATTGGTTGCCATAATTTAGTTATCAGTTAACAGTTAGCAGCTAGCAGCCAACAGTGAGCAAACAACACGTACTGTTGACTGCTCATTGCTCACTGCTCACTGTTCACTGGTTCGTTGCTGCCGTCACTTTCGCCGGGCGGTTGGCGTCAATCTGTTTTTGTTTCTCTCTTTCCTTTTCGAGCTTCGTAAGACGCTCAACTTCTTTGAGGCTGGTTTCGTACATCTTCTCAGCCGTCTTCAAATAACTACTCGATGGATATTTGTCGACCAATGTTTGATAGAACGTAACTGCATCCTGAAAACGTTCCTTCTGCTTGGTTTCGAGGCTGTTTACAGCGTAGTTGTATTGGGCATCTACTTTCAGATACGCCAATTCCTCGTTGTACTGAGAGTCGGGAAATTCTTTCTGGAAGTTGTCGATTGTGACCACCGACGATTTCAGTGACGCGATATTGAACGCACTGGTCTTGTGGTACAGTTTCGCTTTTTCGTATGCCTTCTGTTCCAGCCTCCGGCGAAGTTCCAGAATCATTTTCGTACACTCATCCCGGTATTCACTTTCGGGGTAGGCATTCACAAAATCCTGAAGCGCTGAAGTGGCTACTACCGTGTTCGACTGGTCAAGATTGAATTTTGGCGTGTCTTTGTACTGCGAGAGTGCGTACATGTACTGAGCTTCCTGGGCTTTCTCACTGCGGGCAAACGTTTCATAAAAACGTTGAAACAGCTGCGCACTCACCGAATATAGTTGCTGATGATACTGGGTGTAGGCGTAATAAAACTGAGCCATTTCCGACTCATTGCTACCTTTCAGAACGGGGATCAACTCTTCAAAAAGCATCCCGGCCCGATACCAGTCACTCTTTTTGTAGTACTCAACGGCGGCTTTGTACTTTTCATCCTGGGTACCGTTTTTTTGCAACTTCGAGAACGGACTGCATGAACCAAGCAGCGCCACGAATAGCATACTACAAAACACTCTAATTACCTGACGTTGTTGCATAGGGACGCAAAGATAATGAAAAAACCACTCCTCAGTAACGATGGAGTGGTTTGAAAAGTGCTTTTGTGAAAAGGCGATACCCAGTTAAAAAACGTTAACCTCTGGCCAATATCGCGCAGTAACGATTAACGGTGCTGTACCAGCAACTTTTTGGTCGCTACTTTTTTGCCGTCGAGTGATAGGCGATAAAAGTACATACCCGTTGGGAATTCACGTGTGCCGATGCGAACCTTACGCTCATTCGACTCTAAAACGTATTCAGCTATCGGGCTACCCAAAATGTCGGAAACGATGATTCGGGCCTCGCCAACAGGAGCTGTGATTTGATAGTCAATTTCAGCATAATCGCTGGCTGGATTCGGATATACGTTAGATACTACGATGCGGTCGTTCGCAAAAAGACGGTCTTCCTGCGAGCGTTCCACGCGTGCACTTTCTTCGGGCGATGGCCGACTTTCTGTGGCAACGGCAGCTGTAGTTTCAGGCTGAACTGGGCGTAGTACAGGTTTTGTAACCGTAGTAGCTGCGCTTGGGGCTATTAGCAAAGACCGATAATAGGCGTTGATAGCGGAGGTTTTGTTTAGGGAAACCATCCGGTCGAGACCCGCAGAAGCAGGTAGTGTTAAAAACGGCAACTTTCGCGTCGCTGTAAACGACGAGCCGGTGCTGCGGTTAGTGGTCGTAAGATTTTGCGCGGGCCGGTCCTGAGCAGCCCGCCCTGTTTCCAGTCGGCTCCGGTTCCGGGCATCTTGGGCCTGGAGCGGAACACTGGCCGAAAGGGAGAGGCCCGTGAGACACGCTAAAATCAGTATATATCGCTTCATGTAAAGTTGCTGTCAATAATAGGGTATACGTTGTCTAAAAACGCATTGTTGCAAACTTATGATGAAAATTTGCAAAAGTCAACGGGTTCTTATGTGAAAAATTGTTAAAGGGACAAATATCGTGCTACTTTTTTCCATTTAGAACAGCGCCAACCGGGGATGGTTTAACCGAAGCGGTAGTTTTTTCTGATTTCTTAACCAATGGTTTATAGTTCAGCACAGCGTCTTTGGTTGGTTTGTCCTCCGTCCGCCATCTAAATCCATCCAGCTCTTTTTTTGGGCCAGTAATCTCCTGCGGAGGCACAAATTGGGCGTCTGGCTGGCCGTAGAAGCGAATTTGGCCTACTTTAGAGTCTTCAAAGTCGATATTCATCCGGCTACTTTCCACCCGATTCATGCCCACTAATTTGTTTTTGTCATCCACGGCAAAATAGATACTCTGCCCATTCCCTTCCACAATTACTCGATCCAAAACTGTATTTTCCCGCCTAGTAAAGGGAGCAGTTGTTGAAACGACAGGGGCTGTTGTGGGGCGAACTTGTGGATTTTTTGCCCCAGAACTATTTTTTGGTATGGTGCTTGAGGACGCCCACACCGTATCAATCCGGGTCTTAAAGAAGGCCGTAATCTGCCGTCCCTTAATTTGATTGAAGTTTTGAATAGTATCTCGGGCAATCACAAACGAGCGGGTTTTTAGAAACATTCGGTCTATATGATTGTGCTTCATTTTTGCCGTCATCGAGTCTGCTTCCAGTTGGTACTGCTGGCTCCAGACAATGGGCTTTTTGAAAAAATAAATGGTTGAGTCGGCTACGTCATACACGAGTGAGTCGCAGCGGCTTTGCAGGTCCGATTTATAGACTACAACATTTCGATTCCCAACGAGCTTGCGGACCGGCTTTTTGCCTGGAGTGGTAACTACTTTGGCCGTGTCGGCCGGATTTTTACGCGGGGTGTCGTACGAAAACAAGGTGTCGGCCCGCATAAACAGGGTGTCACGTTCACTAACCACATTGCGAACTACCGCGTTGCCGGTTACCCGTGAGATACCCAATTTGCCGTTATAGCGTGAATGGTTGCCTGTAATGATCGTTTTGTCTTCTTTGGCCACCATGATTACATTGCCTTTAGCGATGCCCAGGTCAGTGGTATTGTCGTAAAAGAGCGAGTCGCCCGTGATGGTATATTTGGGCGTTTCGACAGTGGCCCGCTGCTGAAAATTAGATACCCGGGTGACGGTATTGTACTGGCCCTGAGTAGCCACAAGGGTTCCGTCCTTATTCACGATTTTGGTTGGTCCCTGAAAATCGGCAATCTTGGTCAGAGAGTTATAGAGCAGGTTGTCAGCAGTCAAAACGTATTGAGGATTTACCAGCCGAACGTTCTGCCGAAAGGTAAACTGCTTGGTTCGGGTATCGTAAAAACCTTCCTGACTGGTCAGAATATTCTCGCGGTCTACAATACGGCCTTTGTTAGGGTAATGCGCCACGCCCATAGCCATATCGTAATCGAGTTGACCGGTAGTAAGCGTCATTTTACGGTCTTTCATCGTCACTCGCCCCCGTAGGTTAGCCAGCCGTGAATTACCGTAGTAGTACATTGTGTCGGACCGGACAGTGATGGTGTCTCCCTGAACAATTCGCACGTTTCCATAGGCCTCTAGAACGTTGCTCGTTACGTTTTGAATGGCCCGATCACAGTACATCAGAACACCCTTATGCCGAAACTTCACATTGTTATACAGCTTCCGAATGATCTGCCCCGGTTCGTTGAGGACTACCAGACTATCAGCTCCGGGGGGTAACAATTCTACTTTTTCGGCAGGACCACCCGCGCCAGAATTTACAGGCGGACCACCTGGTCGACCTACCTGGGCCAAGGCTGGAGCCGAAGCGATAAAGGCAAACAGACCAAGCAAGCAAAGAAATCGATAGAAGCTATTAGCAGGAAAATGGGTCATAATGATTGATGCCGACTGAGGAGATGTCATCTCTTTGGCTACTTCAGTTTTAGGTATAACATCTTTCTAAACAAGATGTCATCTCCTGAACCAACAGTGTACTTTTGTGATGCAAATTTAAGCTCATAAACACCCATTACCCATGTATGATTCGTTTTTAGGGTTTATTAACGATCACCAGCTTGTTGGACCAACCGACCGGGTGTTGCTGGCTGTAAGCGGTGGGATTGACTCGGTGGTGATGGCATATCTGTTTACGAGAGCTGGTTTTTCGGTTGGCATTGCTCATGTTAACTTCAGTATGCGTGGGGTGGAATCGGATGCCGACGAAGACCTCGTCCGTTCGCTGGCTCATCAGCTGAATGTTCCATTCTTTACCACACGGTTTGATACTCAGGAAATTGCTCAGCAACGAAACTTATCAATCCAGGTTGTTGCCCGCGAACTTCGGTACACCTGGTTCAAAACCGTTGCCCTCGAAAATGGCTATACCCGAATTGCCACAGCCCATCATCAGAACGACGTTTTGGAAACCCTATTGCTCAATCTGGTACGGGGGACTGGCCTTGCTGGGCTGCGTAGTATTCCAATTCAGCAAGGACAAATTATCCGGCCGTTGTGGGGGCTGAGTCGCTTGCAAATAAAGGATTACGCTGTGGATCACGGGCTGGTATGGCGTAATGATCGGTCAAATGACGACGATAAATACAGTCGTAATAAAATCAGGCATCATGTTGTGCCGATATTGGAGAAGTTAAATCCAAACCTGACTCACACGCTCACACAGACGTTAGAGCGACTTCGGGCGGCTGATACGTTGGTGAATACATTAGTCGGCCAATCGAGACAGGGATGCATTGAGCAGCAAGGACTTTTTCAGATTATTCATCCAGACAAGCTTATACAGCTGGCCGAATGGCCATTTCAATTAAGCGAATGGCTCAAAGAGTTCGGTTTTTCATACAGCCAAAGCCGGGACATTTCCCGAGTTGTTAAAGGAGAAAAAACGGGTCAGGTATTCCGCTCAGCCACGCACAGTGTTTGGCATGATCGCACTGGGCTGATACTGGCACCAGTATTGGTTGAAGAGCCATTTAGCTTACCAGTATCGACTCCGACTCTGTCAGAAGGGTCCGTGACATTGCCCGATGGACGGATAATGGCCTTCCGTTCGTATGACCGTCCCAATGATCTCCAGCTGTTGTCCGATCCGACAATTGCCCTGTTGGATGCTGACTTGATGGCAGAACCACTAACTATTCGGCGATGGCAGGAAGGCGACCGCTTTCGCCCCCTCAATATGCCTGGCCATAAACTCGTTAGCGACCTCCTGAACGACCGAAAGGTCTCTTTGCCTGAACGCGCTCGTACAGCGGTACTTGTATCGGGAGAGGAGATTGTATGGGTTGTGGGGCACCGAGTTGCACATCATGTACGGATAATCGATAAAACAAAGCGGATTTTGGAATGCTGGTTGCAAGAATAATAGAACGCGGATGACGCGGATTGGACGGATTTTCGCGGATCTTAAATGGAAAAATCAGCGAAAACCTGCCTAATCCGCGTCCTATTCCTTCGTTAAACTACTTCTGAGCTATTTCTCTTAACGTAGTCACGCCCATGTTCCAGAGAATAAAGGCATAAATATCGGCCGTTGCTTCAATCGCTTTTTTCGTGTTGCTGGCCCCGTGGCCGGAGTTTGTATCGATTCGGATCAGCATCGGATTCTTACCCTTGTAAGCTTCCTGTAAGGTAGCTGCGTATTTGAACGAGTGCGCAGGAACAACCCGGTCATCATGGTCGGCAGTGGTAATCAATGTCGCCGGATAGTTTACCCCCGGTTTAATATTATGCAGGGGTGAGTAAGCATACAGCGCTTTGAACTCGTCGGCATTGTCGCTGCTACCATAGTCGGCAATCCAGTTCCAGCCAATCGTGAACTTGTGGAACCGGAGCATGTCCATTACACCCACCTGTGGCACGGCAACCTTAAACAACTCTGGCCGCTGATTCATAACGGCTCCTACCAGCAAACCCCCGTTGGAACCGCCATTGATCGCCAATTTTTCGGAAGACGTGTATTTTTCTTTGATCAGGTACTCGGCAGCGGCAATGAAATCGTCGAACACGTTCTGCTTTTTGGCCTTCATGCCTTGCTCATGCCATTTCTCACCGTATTCGCTTCCTCCTCGTAGGTTGGCTTGCGCATAAATACCGCCCTGCTCCAAAAAGCCAATCCGCAACGGACTAAATGAAGGTGGTAAGCTAATGTTGAAACCACCGTAACCATAGAGTAAGGTCGGGTTGGTACCGTCTAGCCGGATTCCCTTTTTATAGGTAATAAACATCGGGATTTTCGTGCCGTCTTTGCTGGGATAGAAAACCTGCTTGGTTTCGTAGTCGGTAGGTTTAAAATCAACTTCTGGTTCCCGGAAAACGGTGCTTTTCTTGGTAGCAATGTCGTAGCGGTAAATTGTTGGCGGGAAGGTAAACGACGTAAATGTATAAAATACAAATTTGTCGTCGCGCTCACCACCGAATCCGCCAACCGTTCCAACAGCGGGCAATTTTATGTCATTTTCGAGCTTGCCACTGAGACTATACACCGCTACCAGGGAAGTTACATCTTTTGAGTACGTAGCAAAAAGTTTGCCCCCGGCCGTGCCCACATCGGTGAGTGGCTCGGGCTTTTCGGGCAGTACTACCACCATTTTTTTGGTGGCTGGCTCAAACCGAACTACTTTCCCGTTAGGAGCGTCGGCGTTGGTTTCAATCAGAAGTGCATCTCCATCATTATCAATGAAACTGTACCGGGCATCAGTAATGTCAGACACTACAGGTGTGAAGGTCTTCTGATTACTTTTGGCGTCCATATAGTACAGCGCGTTTCCGTCTTTGCCTTTGCCCCGATCGCTCACCGACAATAGCGCGAATCGCTCATCGTCGGAGGTTCGGAGGTTGTGGAACCGTTGCGGATTTTTAGGATCTTCAAACACTAACCGATCTTGTGACTGGGGGGTGTTGAGGGTGTGGTAAAATACCTGATGGTTTTCATTTTTAGCGGCCAACGCGCTGCCTTCGGGTTTAGGATAGCGGCTGTAATAGAAGCCGTTGCCCTGCCAGGCCGATCCCGAAACTTTTACCCATTCAATTTTCTCGGGCAGGTACTGTTTCGTTTGCAGGTCCATGATCTGGAACTCGTTCCAGTCAGAGCCACCTTTCGATGTACCCACTACGGCATAGCTTCCATCTTTCGAAATGCTGAAGGTCGACAACCGTGTAGTGCCGTCTGTTGATAGTTTATTGGGGTCTAAAACCACTTCAGGGGTACCGTCGAGACCTTTTTGGCGGTAGAGCACCGATTGGTTCTGGAGGCCGTCGTTTTTAGAGAAATAGAACCAGTCCCCTTTTCGGGAGGGGGCCGAATACTTCGGGTAATTGTATATTTTTTCTAACCGGCTCTGGAGTTGTTTTCGGTATGGAATCTGCTCCAGATACCCAAACGTCACTTTGTTTTGTGCCTTTACCCATTCACCTGTTTCGGCCGAGCGGTCGTCTTCAAGCCACCGGTAAGGGTCGCTAACAGAGGTACCATTGTAGGTGTCTACCTGATCGGTTTTGCGAGCTGTAGGATAAGCCAGCGGTTGAGCGAGTGCAGCGGTTGTGCCTGCCGTCATAATAAATAAGGAAGTAAATCGCTTCATAATGCTTTTTAGTTGTAGAGAAGCCAAGACGCTTAAGCAAAGATAAGCTCAAAAATTGATGCTCTACGCGCTGAATGGCCAACCATTCCAGGAGTATTTAAAGTAATTTGGTAATAGGGATAAGTGAGGCTACAGTTATCCCTATTACCAAATTACCTTAATTGTCGAGTTACCTAATGCGGTAACCGTTTCTGAAAGTACCCATACAGCCATGTACCAGCGATGGCGCTCAGTAAAGTGACACAAACAACCAGAAATCCACTGCCAATCTGGGCAAACAATGGTCCCGGACAAGCACCTGTGATCGCCCAGCCTAAACCGAAAAGTACGCCCCCATAAATCTTCCCTTTGTCGTAAGTCTTGGGTGTAATGTGAATTGGTTCGCCTTGTATTGTTCTGATGTTAAGCCGTTTAATTAAAAAAATGGAAAGCATTCCGACGGCGACTGCGCTGCCAATAACACCGTACATATGGAATGAATCGAGCCGGAACATTTCCTGAATTCTGAACCAGGATATAATTTCTGCTTTAACGAATACAATCCCGAATACAACGCCCACAAGCATGTATTTAAGATTGGCCAACCCGCTTCCAGCAGAATTCTTGCCGGTTGATAGTTCACCGACAGAAGGCTTGGCATCTGAGAAGAGTGATTGTTGAGTTGATGTAATCTGTTGCATAGTTCAGTTAACTAACGAGTTTAAAAATAAGGGGCAATAGCAGGTGTGTCATCAGAAAGCCGCCAGCCATAAAGCTAATGGTAGCAACTAGCGATGGCCATTGCAGGTTAGAAAGCCCCATGATGGCATGCCCCGAGGTGCAGCCATCGGCCCATCGGGTGCCAAACCCTACCAGGAAACCACCAATAACAAAGAAGAATAGCCCTTTAAGCGTAAATAGATTGGCTATCGAAAACAGATCAGCGGGCATCAAGCCCGAGAAATCCTGGATACCAAAATCCTGCAAGGCCTTTTCGGTGGCCGGGGCAATGACAATCGAATCTGGATTCGAGAGAAAGAACGAAGCGATAAACCCTCCAAGCACTATCCCCGCTACGAAAAACAGATTCCAGGACTCCTGCTTCCAATTATAACTGAACAATGGAATATTGGCAGGTACACAAGCGGCACATATGTGCTTTAGGTTTGATGAAATCCCGAATGGCTTGTTACCAAGCAGGAGTAGCGTGGGCACGGTTAGGCCTATAAGGGGCCCGGCAACATACCAAGGCCAGGGTTGACGAATGAATTCGAAAAATGTCATAGGTGCTAATATTAAATGAAGACTCGCAACAGCTCTATTATAAATACTTAAAAAGCAGCCGATCTGGTTCCTGACTGACTAAGAAGTAGGGCCAAGTGCTTTTGGGAGTGTATGCATAAGCACGCTCTTCGTAAGACTATGGGCAATTGGGTAATCTCAGCGGGTGTCGTCAATTTAACAACGTAAACGAACAATCCGTTTGTGTCGATTAGTACAAGTACGATAGCTTTATTTTTGAAAAATAGTTTGTGGGTTCATTTGTAAACGACTATTTTTCAGGGTCGTTCAATTACCACTCATGTCAGTATACTCTTTTTTGATGCGGTGTCTTTATTTTGCCATCACGTTGGTATGTGTGGTAACAGAAGACATTCGTGGTCAAACATTTAGAGTCGATCATATAGGCGTGGCTCAGGGGTTGACTCAGGGGTCGGTGTATCACATGCTCAAAGACAGTCGGGGCTTCATGTGGTTTGGTACCCAGGATGGCTTAAATCGGTATGATGGGCATAATTTCCGAACATTTCGTCCTAGTTCGGGCGAAAATACTGGAGTAGTTAATCGCAGTCATCAACTTAATGCGGCCGGAGCCATTAGGGGTATCAATATTTTTGGCATTGTTGAAACGCCGGACGGCAATATGTGGGTCGGCACCGAAGAGGGTTTAAACCGATACGACCGATTACACGATCAGTTTACCTGCTTTAAATGGCAGAATCCGGCCACGGGACAGCAAACGAACAGCCGTACCCTCCCTTTCTATGCCGATGCTCAGGAACTGCTTTATCTTAGCGATGCTGAAGGCTTGGTATCGTTAAACTGGCACACTCTCAAAAAGCAAGTACTAAACCCGAGTCTTAAACCCGCTCAGGAATACGACCTGCAAAGCTCAACGGTACGCACGCCAGCGGGGGATGTCTGGGTACATGCCGCAAAAGGAGTCATTCGCTACAACATTCGGGAACGCAGCACCCACACCTACTTTGGCGATGGTCCAACCAATGAAGCCGGTATACCTCTGGCTATCTTTTCGTTTTACATCGACAAGAATCAGGTTGCCTGGCTAGGCACCGCTAACTCGCTGATTCGGTTCGATCAGCAGACGTGCGATTATAAAGCGTATCAACTTGCCCCCAGTCGGCCGTTGAGCCCAATTTACAGCATAGCTGAGGATCAGTCCGATTTACTTTGGCTCGGCACGCAGGCTCACGGATTACTTTTTTTCGACAAACGAGCGCAAACATTCGGCGCGGTAACTCATTTCACGAACAACAACCATCGGCTGAAAAATTACGAAATCAGCAAAGTGTACGTTGATGATCAGGGCATTGTATGGGCTAATGTAGACCCCGATGGTCTGGCGCGAGTGGTGCCCAACTCATTTCTGTTCAGCGGTTTGGTGAAAAGTCGACAACCCAATGACGCAACGCATGAGGCTGCTCAGCTATTAACTAATTATTCAATACGGGCTTTTCTGGAAGAAACACCCCGGCGTGTTTGGGTGGCTACTGAAAAAGGAATTAATGTGTTCGACCCGGTAACGCGCCAAATTGTTGGGCGCCACTTGTCGGACTACGAGCGTAGCACCTTGCCCATGCACAATTTTATCAAATCGCTGTATCGCGATTGGCAAGGCACAATCTGGGTAGGATCAATTGGGGGAGCTATGCGCTACCGACCAACTACCGGATCATTTGAAACAGTACTTTTTCCGCAGGTACTCAACAGTTTAGTGGCGGCCAACTACGTTCGTAACATGATGGCTATTGACACGACAACGCTCGTGGCTGCAACGGAAGATGGTATTTACGCGCTCAACACCAGGACGAACGTCTGGACACCACAAACGGTGCTGCGTCATCACAACCTGTTCAGTTTCCAATTTGATCGGGCTACACGTCAGCTGTGGGTGGGCACGTACCTGCACGGTTTTGCCGTCTATCAATTGCCTCCAGCGGGGAAAAAAGGAGAATGGAAACTCATACGAACTGGATTGCCCGGCTCTACAGTGCTTCATTTTCAGGACGCCCCCGACCAGTATACGGTCTGGATTTCAACTGACAGAGGGTTGGCTG
Source organism: Flavobacterium sp. SUN052 (assembly GCF_028867935.1). GTDB lineage: Bacteria > Bacteroidota > Bacteroidia > Flavobacteriales > Flavobacteriaceae > Flavobacterium. The sequence goes on along the minus strand of NZ_JAPQNS010000007.1, from coordinate 3,107 downwards.
CTTATGACCGCGAATCGCAGCGGGTTCGACTGTTTGGCGAGCATCATGGATTGGCCAATTCGTTTGTGTACGGGTCCCTGCGCGATGAGAGGGGAGCGTTATGGGTGAGCACAAACCGGGGTATATCGCGCTTCGACCCGGTGCAGAATCAGTTTACCAATTTCAAACTTACGGATGGCCTACAGGGCTACGAATTCAATGGAAACGCTTTGCTGAAAGCATCCGATGGCAAACTGTACTTTGGGGGTGTCGATGGCTTTAACTATTTCCGCCCCGCAACGTACCACACCAGTTTGTTCAACCCACGGGTTCATATTTACAACTTTAACGTCAACGAAGAGCCATTTCGCCCTGATAACCGCTATGTGGGTGAGGTCGACAAAATTGACCTAAACTACCGGCAAAACACGCTTTCGCTGGAATTTGCAGCACTCGATTATCTAAGCAGTGGGAACAATACGTATCAATATCAATTGACAGGCTACGATGAAAGCTGGGTGCAGGCAGGCGAGCGAAACTATGTACGCTACCCTAATTTACCAGCTGGTGACTACACCTTTCAGGTTAAGGCTGCCAATAAAGACAATCACTGGAGTAATCATATCCGGCAGATACATATCCATATCAGCCCTCCGTTTTGGCGCACTATTCCATTCATTTTGCTGCTGATCACCTTACTGACAGGCGCTGGCTTTTGGTATATCCATCGGCGAGAAGAACTGATTCGTACCAAAGAGGCTGAACGTCTGAAGCTGGCCTATGACATCCAGGAGCAAACCAAAAAGAGTATTGCCCGCGACCTGCACGACGAAATTGGAACACGGCTGGCTACGCTCAAATTGTACACGGCTCAGTTGGTACAACACACACCCGAATCGAACGATGTGCGGTCGATTAAAGCCAATATGTTTGGATTGATCAACGACACCATCAGTGATGTCAGAACGCTGCTCCGGAAACTGGACCCCCGTACCTTGGAACAACAGGGGTACATTGCCGCTGTGGAGGAGTTATTTGGTCGCATAAACGCGACCGAGGCCGTGCAAATGAACTTAAATGTGGTACAAGCCCCTGCCCGTCTCTCTAAAAGTACGGGCTTAATGCTTTACCGGATTACCCAGGAACTGGTTAACAACTCCCTCAAGCATGCCAATGCGCAACAAATCACGTTGGTGTTGAAAGCGCAGGATCAACTGCTTAACCTCGATTATACGGATGATGGTCAGGGTTTCGATTACGAACGCAGTGGCCGGGGGCTCGGAATCGGCAATATCGAATCGCGGGTGTCGATGCTTGATGGCAAAATTACGTGGCACACGCAGCCCGGAAGCGGGACAAGGGCCGTAATTGACATACCCCTGAAAGTACTGGACAACGACCGTCAACCTCAAAATTCAATGACCACTCCGTCCGTGTCAGGATAGCCGGTGCAGGTCAGTAGCCAACCCTCTGCCAAATCTCGCTCAGTCAACACATCGTTGATAGTCATCACCACGTGGCCAGCCGTGCAACGAGCCGCACAGGTAGAACACCGCCCTCCCCGACAACTGTAGGGTAAATGAATACCGGCATCTAAGGCTGCCTGCAAAATAGATACGTAAGCCGGTACTTCGATGTCGATTTCGCGGCTTCTCAACCGAAGTAAAATAGTTCGGTCTTCGGCAATAGGTGGAGCGGGCGAGAGGCTGATGGGCTCTACCACGAAGTTTTCGCGCCTGATCTGATCAGCTCTGAAGCCCGATACCATCAATGTAAATTGTACCATGCGCATGTAATCCGTGGGGCCACACACGTAAAATTTTGCCTCCGCTGGGTTGTGATGTAGCAATGAAGGCAGGATCATTTCGAGCAAGGTATTGCTTAACCGGCCTGCCCGTATGGTTCCTCTCAAAACACCATCATTTTCGCCCGGCTGGCTCAGCAGGTGAATAAGCGTAAACTGGTTGCTGTAACGCTGTTGTAGTGTTGCTAACTCAGCACCGAAAATAACCCCAGACGAGTTCGTATTGCTGTACAGCAACGTAACGTGACTTTCGGGCTCTTCGGTTAAAATCTGCTGGAGTAAAGCTAGCAGAGGGGTAATACCACTTCCGGCACCAAAGAGCACAATGTCACGTGGAGGAGTTAATTCGGAAGGACCAAGTACAAAACGACCCGCCGGGGGCAGGCTGGTAAGCTGGTCGCCCACCTTGAGGGTGTCCAATAAATAGCGCGAAATATCGCCGTTCGACACCCGCTTGATGGTAATGCGAAGTTCTCTCGAAGGCAGCGAACTAATAGAATATGACCGCCGTACTTCGTGTCCATTGAATAGCAAAAGTAAGGTTAAAAACTGACCCGGCTGAAATGAAACGGGTTCACCGTCAGTGGATTCTAGCCAGTAACTTCGGGTGTTGGCCGTTTCCTGATGAATACGGGTAATACGTAGCGTAAGCAACGAATCATTCATACAATTCAGACATTTATCCCGCGTTTGGCCAACCATTCTTTCACGGCTGGCCCCGTGCCGAATGGCCAGGGGCGGAGTTTTGAAATCGGCACGAGTTTGATTGCCTGCAACTCGGTGGCGTCCATAGTAATGTTGCCAGTCGCTTTTACGTGGTACGTGAAAATGATCTCGTTCCGCTGATAAAACGGGTAAATTCCCAGAAACTCCACAATCTCGGCCTGCTCCAACCCCAACTCTTCCTGAATCTCACGCAGTATAGCTTCGGCGGGGGCTTCACCTTTTTCCAGAAACCCCGTAACAATGCCGAACCAGTCGGCAGGCCAGCCAATATTCTGAGTCAGCACAACGGTATCATCATCGTATTCCACAATGGCTCCAACCACAGGCAATGGATTGTCATAAAAAATGTAGCCACAAGGTTTTGAGCAGATTAGCCGCTCGCGACCGCTGGCTTCGCCTTTAATGAGTGGACTGGCGCACTGCGGGCAAAAATTCATTGTAGGCATCGCAATAGAGTTTTGATGCTGTAAATAACGAAGCTGTTTAAACTTTACGAAAAATCCCCAAAGGAGTGAGAATTTTGAGGTGCGAACTTCAAATAAACACTACAATGGGGATCATGGACAAAGGTATGATTGAGACGTGGATTATACCACAT
>NZ_JAPQNS010000006.1 GCF_028867935.1 Flavobacterium sp. SUN052 | reverse complement strand
AGGCGCTAAGGTTGCGCCATTTGGACAAGAACTTACATGCTCTTCAACTAAGCAAAGAGGAACTGGAGAAGCTGTTTTCAAAGCACTCATTATCAGTTACGTAATAATGAGTTGTACAGAAAACGGCTTTATTAAACCCGGGCGTGCTTACTTTTTGCATCTATTTTTGCTTGTAGCTCCAATATAGCTCTATGAAAATCGTAAAAGTTGGTGTTGTTCAGGCGACGCCTGTGCTGTTTGATCTCGAAAAAACGGTTGATTTAGTGATCGACTGGATTGAAAAAGGAGCTGAAGCAGGTTGTCAGTTGCTGCTGTTTCCAGAGTCGTTCATCCCCTGCTATCCAAGAGGATTAACGTTTGAGGCTATCATTGGCCGACGAACCGACCGGGGTCGCGAGGTTTGGCTTGATTACTGGAAAAATAGTGTGAAAGTAAATTCGGTCGAAGTTCGGCGGATTCAGGAATCGATCAAAAAAGCGGGTTTGATGGTAGCCCTCGGTGTCACCGAACGAGAACCCATCGGCGGGACGTTGCATTGCTGCCTGCTCTATTTTGGGAAAGACGGTTCGCTGTTGGGCAAGCACCGAAAACTCAAGCCAACCGGCCTGGAACGCTACATCTGGGGCGAAAGTGACGGCAGCACCCTGGTCAGTTTCGACACTGAACTGGGGCGGCTGGGTGGGCTCATTTGTTGGGAAAACTATATGCCGCTGGCCCGCACGGCCATGTATCAGAAAGGAGTTGACATTTACCTGGCTCCTACCGCAGACGCCCGCGACTCCTGGCAGGCCACCATGCAGCACATTGCGCTGGAAGGGCGCTGTTTTGTGCTGGCCTGCAATCAATTCGTCCGTAAATCCGACTACCCCGACCATTACCAGCCCGACTTAATCGACGAGCCCGACATCATGAGTCGGGGTGGTAGCGTGATTATTTCTCCTATGGGTGAGGTGTTAGCCGGGCCGCTCTGGAACGAGGAAGGCTTACTTACAGCTGATCTGGATTTTTCGGTACTGGCGAAAAGCAAACTGGACTTCGATTGCGTGGGTCATTACGCCCGACCCGACGTGTTTCAGTTGACGGTGGCCAACCAGCCCGAAACGAAGAAAGTTGACCGGTGACTGGGCATTTCGCCCGCTTATTCGTATCATTAGGGTCGAATAATCCGGCGAATTAACGTTCGCGCCCTACCTGTTTATGCAAACCCTTTCTCCAGCACCTAAAACGTCTCTCCGGCCGTTATTAGCGCTGCCCGTCATTGTTTCGGCTCTTGGTTTCTTTGTCGATGTATATGACATGCTTATTTTCAGCATCGTCCGGGTGCCCAGTCTGGAGTCGATGGGCCTCACCAAAGAGCAAATCAAAATCGATGGCACGTTTATTCTAAATTGTCAGCAGGTTGGACTGGTGCTGGGTGGTATTCTTTGGGGCGTTATTGGTGACCGTCGGGGACGTATGTCGGTGTTGTTTGGAAGCATTGTGATGTATTCGCTGGCTAACATTGCCTGCGGGTTTGTACAGACGATCAATCAGTACGCTTTGTTGCGCTTTATTGCGGGGGTAGGTTTGTCGGGTGAGATTGGCGCGGCCATTGTACTCGTGTCTGAGATTCTGCCTAAAGAAATCCGGTCGTATGGCTCGTCAGTGGTGGCGGGTGTTGGCTACCTTGGCGCGGGCGTGGCCTACGCTACTCAGGCTATGTTCGACTGGCGTACCGCTTTTTTTGTGGGCGGTGGCATGGGATTACTCCTGCTGTTGCTCCGGGTAAGCGTTCTTGAATCGGGCCTCTTTATGAAGATGAAAGAAGGTCAGCATGGCGTAAGGCGGGGTAACTTTCTGCAATTTTTCACCAGTTGGTCCAGTACCAAAAAGTATTTTCGTTGTGTAGCCGTGGGCCTTCCCACCTGGTTTGTGGTGGGTATTCTGGCCACATTCGCCAACGAACTGGGTGAGGCCATGGGCATTCCCGAACCCGTAAAACCCGGTCAGTGCGTGATGATGATTTACCTTGGACTGGCCGGTGGAGACCTCCTTTCTGGTCCGCTCAGCCACTGGCTCCGCTCCCGCCGACGGACCGTCATTTACCTGCTCATGGCCAGCCTAACGCTCTGTGGCGTGTACCTGTTCACGGGTATCAAAACAGCCAGCACACTCTACACCATTTGCCTGTTTCTGGGTTTCTGTACCGGTTACATTGCCATGTACTTGACCATGGTGGCTGAGCAATACGGTACCAACCTGCGTGCCACTGCCACTACCTCGGTGCCCAGCGTGGTGCGGGGTATGCTTATTCCAATGGCGTTTATTTACCAGGGGCTTCAGCGAGAGTTTTCGATCAGTGCGCTGGTATCCGCCGGGCTGGTTGGGGCGGCCGTTTACGGTCTGGCGTTCTGGTCGCTGGCACGTACAGAAGAGACCTTCACTAAAGATCTGGCGTTTGTGGAGGAGTAAAATTTACAACGATGAGAAAGATTATGCATGCGTTTAGTACTCAAGATAAAGCGCTAGACTAGCCATTACTGACCGCATAGCTTCATCATCGCAATAACCTACTCTCTTGATAAAACGTCGCTTGTCGAATGTACTTATTTGCCTTGTTTTCACGACCGAGTCGCTACTTAACCGGTTAGCAGTATCCTTCGCGATGAGTACGTCAAGCAGGCCAGCCTTATCAGTTTGTGAGGAAAGAGGAATAACCGTTAGCAAGTTACCAACAGGCAAATAGTGATTATTCTCAATAATCAGTGCAGGGCGTATTTTCTGGTATTCGTGGCCAAAACTGGGATCAAAATTGACCAGCCAAATATCACCTTGATGATACATTATCGGGTAGGTTCAGGTAGTAATTTAGTTCTTCTTCCGATAGAAAATCGTCGCCAAGGTCCGACGATGCTGATGCTTCAATATCGACGTCATCGGCTTGAAGAGACGTGTCAAGCTGACGTTTGACAGCGTTGATAATAAATGCCTCAACATCGCCGGGCACTTGTTGCAAGGCTGTCTCTAACTCGTCTGGAATATGTAGCTGAATAACCGTCATACATCAAAAATAGCAAAACTGACTCTAGTTTCAAGCCTACCCTTTAGGTTTTCTCACCTCTACTCGTGGGCAAATTTACCGGAAATCTGTAGTTTGGTCCCCAAGTCCGAAACTCCTATGCAATCCTCTACGCTGAACACCCCCTCGACTTCTCTGCGTCCACTATTTACGTTACCCGTTTGGGTGGCGGCTCTCGGTTATTTCGTGGACGTATATGACCTGCTACTCTTCAATATTGTACGGGTGCCGAGTCTCAAAGATCTCGGCCTCGACGAACGGGGCGTGTCGCTCATGGGGGGCAGCATCTATAATTACCAGCAGGCCGGTTTGCTGTTAGGGGGCATTTTGTGGGGTATTCTGGGCGACAAACGAGGCCGGTTATCGGTGCTGTTTGGGAGTATCATTACCTATTCACTGGCGAATGTAGCTTGCGGTTTTGTGCAGAACCCGGAGGTGTATGCCTGGTGCCGGTTTGCGGCTGGGCTGGGACTGGCGGGGGAGTTGGGTGCAGGAATCACACTTGTCAGTGAGATTCTGCCCAAACACCTGCGTGGTTATGGCTCGTCTATTGTGGCCAGTGTGGGTTTGTTCGGGGCGGTAGTCGCTTTCCTGACGGTTCAACTGTTCGACTGGCGCACAACCTATTTCGTTGGTGGCGGACTAGGGCTAGGTTTACTCCTGATGCGGGTGAGCGTGCTGGAGTCAGGCATGTATAAACGCATCACACAAGAAACCGTCAGCCGGGGTAATTTTCTGGCCTTTTTCAACAACAGTGACCGCTTTCTGCGCTATATCCAGTGCATGGGTATAGCCATTCCCACCTATTTTACCATTGGTCTGCTCGCTACCTTCGGCAACGAGTTTGGCAAAGCGCTAGGCATTCCCGATGAGATTCAGGCGGGGCGATGCGTTATGTATATGTACATTGGAATGGTGGTGGGCGATTTGCTCAGTGGCTTTCTGAGTCAGTGGTTGCGGTCGCGCAAGAAAGCCATTGGTTTAATGATTGGCCTGACACTATTGTTTGTCTTGATATACCTGTTCGGGGGCATTCAAACCGCTAAAGCCTTTTATCTAGTTTGCATGGGTCTGGGGTTCTCCATTGGCTACATCGCTATGTTCTTGACCATCACAGCCGAAAGTTTCGGCACAAACCTCCGCGCTACCGCAACCACCTCTGTTGCCAACAACGTTCGGGCAGCCACGCTGCTGATCATTCCGGCGTTTCAGATGCTTAAGCCACAGGTTGGTGTTATTCAGGCGGGAGCCATTGTGGGGGCCGTTTGCTTTGCACTAAGTGTTTGGGCCTTATATACCATGGACGAGACCTTTGGTAAGGATCTGGACTATTCGGAGTAGTACCGGTAGAGGTTCGGTTGGGCATCTTAAGTAGTACACACATCACTTTTAGAATACTGCGAATCACTAGACGCACAACCTTTTTTGCCAGTTTTAGTATACTTTATTAAAACACAAGACAACATCAAGATAAATAATAAAATCGCAATGAGTACCCTATTGTATAATAGCTGCCTTTAGCCTTACTTTAAGGCTGTCTATTATTTGGGGCCGACTGGGCTTCAATCAATCTCGTGAATCGCTTTTCTCCGTCTGATACTGCCCAGTCTGATTTGTCTCCCAAAAGTATGCTGTTACTGGAGGTCGACCAGGGCGTTGACAACAGTTTTTTGGTCAGGCATGCCACCGTCGCCCCGCAGAATTTAGAGAATGGATTTCTTACGTCCCTGACGGGTGGCACCATTAACCAGTTACCCCTCCCCTTACAATCAGCCGAACTGGCCGGGCAACTTCAGCACGCCATTCAGTACGGTCATAACCAGTTCAGATTTCAGCATGTGTTGGCCAATTCGCTGCGCCATTACGCCTGTCAGCTTATGCGGATTGATGACCGACAACTGGTGCTTTCACTGGACCTACTTAGCGAGCCCGAGCCGACAGAGTTGCCTGAATTAGAGCAGGTATTGGAAACAATGCCAACCGGTTTAATTGTATTTCGGGCAATACGAGATGATGAGGATACTATTATTGACTTTCAGGCCACGCTTTGTAATCAGTTAGGGGCAACTATTACCAACCAAAGCCGCGAGGATATTCTGACGCGCCCCATCAGTCAGCGCTACCAGAGCATGAGAGAGCATGCTTTCTTTCAGCAATACGTTGACGTTGTGACATCGGGTAAACCGCATCATCAATTGCTGCATTTGCCCTCCCGCGACGTCTGGATTGATGTATCAGTTGTCAAATACCAGGATGGCATGCTCGTTTCTTTCCAGGATGTTACAGTAGGGCAAAAAACAGCTTCTTTGTTAGAAAGCGTCATGAGCAGTTCACCGGCTGCGGTTCGCTACTACGAGACAATCCGCGATTCGACCGGCCAGATAATCGACTTTATAATCAGTACCGGAAACGAGTTGTCAGCTTATCGATCCTTCCGACCAGACGATTCCATAACAGGTCGGCGCTTGCTGGATGTATTTCCCTATTTAAAAACCAATGGGCTCTATGATCGCTATGTAGCCGTTGTTGAATCGGGGCAAAGTGACCGCTTTGAAACGTGCCACCAACAGAATTCGCAGACGAGCTGGTTCGACTGCACCGCCGTGCGACATGGCGATGGTTTGGTGCTTACTACGCTGGACATTACGCCGTTTAAGCTCTCTCAACTGGAACTACAACGGCAGACCGAGTTGCTCACCGGTGTGCTCAACGCATCGGCCAGCAGCGTACTCGTGCTCGATCCGCTGTACGATCAGGTTGGCCAGGTCAGCGATTTCAGAATCAGTTTGACTAACCCGGCTACCCTGCGTTTGTTTGCCCCTTTCATTGGTCGTGAGTTTACCCAGGAAGATATTTTGGCGAGTACTATGCTTACACTTTTTCCAGCGAGTCGGCAACGGGATGTGTTTACAGCGCTATCCCTGGTTGTCAGTACGGGGCAGCCAATCTATCATTCCGTAGATTATGCTCAACTGAGTATAGCCTACGACTATGCGATCACTCCTTTTCAGAAAGGGGTTCTGATGATTACCACCGACATCTCGCCGTTGCGGGCTTATCAGCAAAAGCTGGAGGCCAACAATGCCGCCCTGATCCGCTCTAATGAATATTTGCAGCAGTTTGCCTACGTTGCTTCTCACGATTTACAGGAGCCGCTGCGCAAAATTCATTCGTTCGGGGATATGCTACTTACCCAACATGCCGAAACAATCAGCCCGCTTGGCCGCGATCTGCTACAGCGCATGCAAAATGCAGCCATGCGCATGCAAACGTTGGTCAAAGACATGCTGAATTACTCCCGGCTGACAACCCAACAGACACCTATGCTGCCCGTGTCTTTACAAACCCTGGCGCAGGAGGTACTGGGTGACCTGGAAACGACTATTCAGGAGACAGGGGCGACCATAAAGGTTGGTCAGTTGCCAAGTGTACCCGGCGACGAAACCCAGCTTCAACAACTGCTACAAAATTTACTGGCGAATGCGCTTAAGTTTTCGAAACCCAACCAGGCTCCTCAGGTATCTCTTAGCGGCACTATTCTGACAGCTGATCAACTGCCTCCTTCTACGAGTCATACAGTCAGTAGTGAGTGGGTAAGCCTTACTGTAACCGACAACGGAATTGGTTTCGATAAGATCCATCAGGAGCGCATCTTTGAGCTTTTCCGCCGGCTGCACGGCCGCAATCAATATACGGGTACTGGTATCGGGCTGGCGGTGGTCAAAAAAGTAGTGGAGAATCACAATGGATTCATCGACGTTTATAGCCAACCGGGAGAGGGGGCCACGTTCACGGTGTATCTGCCGATGGTACAACCGGTAAGTGACTAACCGGCAATTGCTTTTATATTGACAGGTGATTAACGGATAAAAGGCAATCATGCAACAAATAACACCTTCTCTCTATCAAATTGGTTTAGGAGTAGTCAATGTCTTTATTATCAAGGATAAAGCGAAAGGGTTAGTCCTGATCGATACAGGTAACAAAGGCAGCATGGACAAGATTTTCTCGGCGATTCGCAAGGGCGGTGAAAACCCATCCGCCATCAAACAGATCATTCTGACCCATATCCACCCCGACCACGCTGGCAGCGCAGCAGCCATAAAAAAAGAACTCGGTATTCCGCTGCTGGCCTACCACCTGGACGCTCCACTGCTCGAAGCAGGCTCGGCCGGTAAGGCTCCCATTTATCTGTCGCCGGGCATGATCAACTGGGTCATCTATCAACTGTTTATCAAAAATGGCGATGGTGCTATTGACCCTGTAACCGTTGATATACGCCTGAATGACAACGACATTTTGCCCATCGCTGGTGGCCTTCAGGTGCTTCATACGCCCGGCCACTCTGCTGGCCATATTGCCCTGTTATTAAAGCAGGAAGGCGTGCTGATTGCGGGTGATCTATGTGCGAACGCTGCCGGTCTGGACTACAGTACCGTTTACGAAGATCGCGCGCTGGGAATGAGCAGTATTGTAAACATAGCCAAATTGCCCTTTGATAAAGCGGTGTTCGGTCATGGCAGACCTCTGCGTCAGGACGCCAACAAAAAATTGTTGGCCAAATTCGAGCCTATCGACAGGGCAATGAATAATCGGTAGCCCTTACATATACACACATTCTAAAAACGTAAACAGTTAGCGTGTACACACTGTTAATCCTCTCGTTTACGAGGATTATGACAAGTACAGCTATTCCTGGCAACCGCTCACTGATCCTGACAGAGAGCCGCCCCCTTCGCTTCATCACTTTCTTTTACCTGTATGTGATGCAGGGAGTCCCGGCCGGTTTTTCCTCAACGGCGCTGGCAAACTATCTGGCTGGGCAGCAACTGTCGTCGGTCAAGGTTGGCGAATTTGTGGCGATTGTAGGAGCGCCCTGGGCTTTTCAGTTCGTTTGGGGACCGCTAATCGACCGGTTTCAGGGGAGCCCGATGGGTCGTCGCCGACCCTGGGTAATCGGGTCGCAGGTATTGGCGATGCTGGCCTCCGTTGGCATTTGGGCGGTGGGTAATCCAACTACGAATCTATATGCCTTGTCCATCGCATTTTTTATTCACAGCGTATGCGCATCGGTGCAGGATGCCAGCGTAGACGCCATGGCAATATCCACTATCCCAGAGTCGGAACGAGGTCGGGTAAACGGCTTCATGCGGGGTGGTTTTCTGACTGGTATGGCCTTGGGTGCCGCCGGAATGGCGTATCTCATTCATGCATATAGTTTTCGGACGGCGGCATTGGCGCTTACCGTCTTTTTGCTGGCGTTTACAGGCATCACCTTTTTTATTCGCGAGCGACCCGATGATGTTCTTTTTCCGGGTCAGGCTTCGCGCCGTCAGGTGGCGGCTCACCACGCCCACGACCATAACATTGGTTGGTTATTTAGTGAATTGTTCAGGGGGTTGATCAGTCGGCGCAGTCTGCTCTTGTTTGTGCCTATTGTATTAGTGTATTCGTGCCAGAACGCCTTTATCAGAGCCTACAACATGCACTTGATTCAACGGCTGGGCTGGTCAGACCAGTCGGTATCTGTATTGAGTGGAACCTACGGCATGGTATTTATTATTGTGGTCGTACTCGTGGGTGGATGGATTTCCGACCGCTTTGGGGCACGTCGGCTGTTACCCTTTGTTATAGCCTTTCATGCCATTTATCTGCTTAGCATGGGTTTGCTTGGCCACTATTGGTCTAATCAATCCGTTGCCACAACTGGCTTGGTACTATGGAATATGATGGACCCGAGTTTGAGCGTCGTTTCAATTCCTATTCTCATGGCGCTTTGCCGCCCCGGCGTAGAAGGGTCCCAGTTTACAACATACATGGCGCTGATCAACTTCTCCGATATTATCGGAGCGTTTATATCGGGCCACGCCCAAACCTATGTGGCAGCGCCAACCATCGGTTTGATAGTTGGCTGCCTGGTTATTATTAGTCTATTCGTTGTAGTAGCACAAAAAAGCCCCCGTGAGATTCACAAGGGCTCTTCGAAGTATTGAGTAAATCAGAAAGTTCAAAATTAATAAATTCGTATATATTAACTTTAAACCTATATCAATAATTTTTCTACTTATGAGTAAACCCATCTTAATAAAAATACTGTTCGCAGTAACACTCTGTTTAGTTTTTGCCCAGTTAATCTGGGGAAGTGTAAGCTATGAAATAGAAGATCCTTCGAAGTCCACAATAATCACTTACAACAAGTGGCCCTTTTGGGACTATTCAGTGATCATTCTTCGCACAGAGGGAGACATCAGGCAGGGTTCTGCTGTAGTCAAGGTTTATGATTGGGACCATGAAAGGGATACCCTGGGGCGCCCCATACTTGAACAGAAGCTGAAAGAAACCGTTGATAAGACAATAACGTATGATTACTACGACAGACGCGCTTACATAGTTTACCAGCCCAAGGGTATCGTAAAAGGCAATGTCAAATTAACGATCACGATCAAATAAGCTTGTGATTGCGCAAAAAAGCCCCCACGAATCTCGCGGGGGCCTTCCTAGGTATTGAGCAAATCAGAAAGTTTATTGTTTGTCCCACCATACACGAGTGTACGGCGTATCTGCACCCTGACGAGCTGTAACAGCGTCGTAATTGGTTTTGTTCAAGGTTACCGCTGTGGTTGGGTATGCCAACCGACGGGGAATACCCGTGCCACCATTGAGTGGTGATGCAGCAGGCGTCAACACGGGGTAACCCGTCCGGCGCCATTCGTTCCAGGCCTCGGTTCCCTGGAAGAACAGGGCAATCCAACGCTGATACCCAATACGTTCCAACGCTGCAGCTTCGGTGTAAGCCACCGCTGGTTGCGCAATATACGCTGTAAAGGCCGCATCGGTATAGCTGGTACCTAACCATTGCTGCATAGACGCTTTGATGGCCGATTCGTATAGCGTTTTGGCATTGCCCGTAATCCAGCCCAGTTTAGCAGCTTCAGCCTGCGCAAACAACACCTGTGCGTACGTCATAATGTTGACCGGAGCCGTTTGTGCGCTGATGGCAGGTCCTGCCAGCGAGTAGTCTGTTGCTTTGCCCGGCGCCGGGAAAACGGCATAGGGCGCACCCACAATTTCACCTTTCAGGTTACCGGCCGCATAAATTGGCAAACGGGGATCGTTCACAGACTTCATGTAGTTTACGTATGTCGCGCTCAACGCAAAATCGTCGCGGTTCGACCGAACGTAATTGGTATACAACGGATTTTCGTTGTTGGCATCCGCCAGATACTGGTAGCGAACGTTGTCGGCATTAGACGCCAGCACACCATCAGCAAGGGCAGCAGCGAACTCCGTTTTACCTTTAGCAGGATCAACTTTCGACAAACGCAGGGCAGCAATCATCCGCAACGAAGCCGCAAATTTCTTCCAGCGGGTTGCATTACCACTCAGCAAAATATCACCAGTAACTGTTTTTCCACCATCGAACTGAGCAGCCGCTTCTTTCCATTCTTTAAACAGGTCGTTATAAATGTCCTGTTGCTTGTCGTAGGCAGGCGAGAAGTTCTGATCGCCTTTCAGCGCCTGGCTGTAAGGCACATCGCCCCAACGGTCAGTAATAAACTGAAAAATGTAAGCTTTCAGAATCCGGGCAATAGCAATTTGGTTCGCATTAGAACCGTAATTAGCCGCCAGACCCTTAGTCGCTTCGTTGGTATTCTGGTCGATTACCTGTTGCAGGTTCACCAGAGGTCCCGAATACAAGCCGTTAAAGCTGAAGTTGATTGTTTTGTAACGCGAGTCCTCAATATAGGTCACGTCAGAAAACTGCTGCACATACAAGGCAGGTGTGATGTTGAACCCGGCGGGGCCAACCTGCGAGTTAATGGTGCCTACCGTCCGGGTAGCGCCTGTGAGCAAACTAGCCGTGTTGGGGTTCAGCGCGTTGTTGGGGTTGACGTTTAAATCCCCGAAGTCGTTACAGGCCGTTACTGCCGTGAGCAGGCCAGCCATAAGTATGAATTTTTGCCCTTTCATGGGGTGTCTTTCTATGATTGTTGTTTATCTGAACGAAGAGGACTCCGTTCAGATAAACGTGGTTGACAATTGGTTAATTCCAATAATCTACTAATATTATAGACCTAAACGAAGGTTTATCCCGAACGAGCGAACTGGTGGCAACTGACCGCCTTCGTACCAGATTGTTTCTGATTCCGAAATGTCAATACCTCCTTTAGCGGCACTGTAAATCAGCACGGGGTTACGGGCAATAACCGAAATGCTGGCCGACTTAACGAAGTTGCCCAGAATGCGGGCTGGAATAGTGTAGCCAAACGATACTTCGCGCAGTTTGATGTATGTTTTGTCATAAATCCAACGCTCGTTAAGGGCAAACAACCAGTTTTCGTACAGGTTCTGCGCATCAACCCGGTACTTATTGGGCTGACCATCTTCGGTTACGGCATCCAACAGAACGCCACCGCTTTTTGCGGCATCGGCACCCGTAAGAACTGCATCACGCTTTGGATTACCCAGCTCGTTCAACCCAGCCGTTTCGGCACTCAAACCTGAATAGGCGTTGAACATTTTGGTGGTTGAAAAGAATTTACCACCTACCACGAAGTCGGTATTAACACGCAACGTAACACCCTTATACGAGAACGTATTCAACCAACCCCCTTTGAACTTAGGGAGCACCGAGCCTAATTCAACGTTCTCTTCTTTAACATACAAGCCTGCTACACCCGAGGCAATGTTTGCCTCTGTTGGTGAGTACACAACCGGCCGGCCGTTTGCGTCTTTCTTGATACCCTGGCCGACCAGCGTACCCCAATCGCGGGGTGACCCGTCGGAACCAGTGCGTGCGTTCAGCGTTAGTGTCCGCCACTGAGGACCATCGAGTTGGTAGTTAGTTAAGCCACTGGCCAGTTCAACCACTTGTGAGCGGTTACGGTCGGCGTTGAGGTCAAACTCCCAGTTGAAGCCCGACGATGAGCGAACCGGATTTGCATAGATGTGCAATTCTAAACCCGTTGTCCGAATCAAACCAGCGTTAACCACCGCGTTGGTGTAGCCACTGGTTGGGTCAACTGGCAGCGGAATAATCTGGTTTTTGTTGTCGTTGCGGTATGCTGTAAATTCCAGACCGAAACGGTTATTCAGGAATTTCAGGTCTAAACCACCTTCATACGACGACGACAGACCTGGCAGCAGATTTGAATTAGGCAGCGTCCCTGGCAGACCAGCCGTTGCGCTGTTTCCGTAAGGCAAGCCAGCCGTGTAAGCCAGTGAAGTCTGATAAGGACCAACGTCGGTACCTACCTGGGCATAACCCGCCCGGACCTTGGCATACGACAGTACATTGTTCTTAGGAATCAACTCCGTCAGGATCAAACCTGCCGAGATCGATGGATACAAATACGAGTTGTTGGCAGAAGGCAGCGTTGACGACCAGTCATTCCGAATCGAAGCCTCAACGAAGGCGAAATCGCGGAAGCCAAGGCTTACGTTACCAAACACGCTATTGACCTGACGCTGAAACAGGAAGTTGTTTGCCAATGGCCGGTTGATCGAAGCAGCAATGGCATAGAAACCCGGTGCCGATAAACCACCCTGTGTGGCCTGGAACAAACCATCAGTGCGGTTATACCGGATGTTACCACCCACGTTGGCCACAATCGACAGGTCTTTGATATTCTGATTGTAGCTAACCAAAGCTTCGTAGTTGTTTTCGCGAGTGTTGGCGCTCAGCGTTGAGAAGCCACCCAAACCACCTTCGTTCAGGGTACCGATGGCAACACGACCCTGCTGGTAGTAAGCACTTTGGTCACGACGTACTGTAGCCGAAGCTTTCAGCGCGGGGGTGAACTGATACGTCAACCCAAAATCACCGAACAGCCGGTCGCCCCGGTTGGTATTGGTGTTCTCATAAGCCTGCGTGTATGGGCTATCCCAGTATTTCGGGAATGCGTCGGTTGGGCCACCAATGTTCCAGCTCCGGAATGTTCCGTCTGGGTTCTTGTAGTTCCGAAGATCTTCAACCCGTAACTGGCGCTGAAACCACTGGTTAAACATACCAATGGTCTGGTTATAGCCATTCAGTGTCGAGTTCGAAACGCCAAACAGGTTGTTACTTACTCCCGTGCCACCCGTTGAGCCGTACCGGTCAGCAGGCTGGTTAATCGTCCGGGTTGAGGTATAATTGATGTTCAGGTTTGCCGTCAGGTTCTTTGCGAAAATGATAGAGTTTTTCGCGCTGATGTAATCCCGAGACTGCGATGAATTTGGAATAATACCGTTGTTGATGATGTGCGTGTACGAAATCCGGCTCTGGAACGACTCCGAACCTTTCGAGAAAGCAATGTTTGTATTATTGCTGATCGGTTTCTCGAAGAAATCACGAACGTTGTTAGGCTGCGCTTCGTAAGGTGTCTGAATACCAAACTGCGGGCCTGGCTGCCACGAAAACGCCGAGCGGTGTGGCTGACCATCTAATTTTGGCCCCCAGCTTTCGTCAGCCGAGTAATCCAGAATACGCTGACCGTTGAATGAAGCCCAGTTAGCCGGGTGAATTTTTGGATCAAACTGGAACGTTTCAAACTCCTGCGAGTAGCCACCACCGTATTCGTTCTGGTACTTAGGCAACAGCGACACCATGTCGATTGTGGTACTGTGGTTGATATCGAGCTTAGTTTCGCCCGCTTTAGCCCGCTTCGTCGTGATCACGATAACCCCCGCCGACGCACGGTTACCGTATAGCGCCGTTGCCGAAGGTCCTTTCAGTACCGACAGGTTCTCCACGTCGTCCATGTTCACCTGGCTAATGTCGGTTGGCGTTCCGTCAACTACGTACAGAGGGTCATTGCCACCCAGGGAGTTGATACCCCGAATCCGGATAGTTGGGTTACCAAACTTGGCGGCCGATTGTCCCAGAACCTGCACACCCGCAATTTTTCCGGCCAGTGCGTTACCCACGTTTTGCTCACGGGCAAAGTTCAGTTTCTCTTGTTTGATCTCCTGAACGGCATAGTTCAGGGCTTTTTTCTCGCGGGTGATACCGAGAGCGGTTACCACGACTTCCTGCAATTGAGAGGCATCGGTTACCAGCGCCAAATCAACCGTTGAGCGGTTGCCTACTGCTACTTCCTGGCTGGTGAAACCAATAAAGCTAAAAACAAGTGTGGCCCCTTCGCCTACACTAACCCGATAGTTGCCTTCCCCATCGGTGCTCGTTCCCCGCGAGGTTCCCTTCACCGCTACGTTTACCCCAGGCAACACAGAGCCATCTTCCGATGAGGTCACTTTACCCGTTACAACCCGGTCCTGGGCTAATGAGGGCAAACTGAACAAGCACAGCAAAAGCTGTACTATTAAAAGTTTATGCATGTTTGTTGAGATTAAGAAATATTGAATTTAGCAGCAAATATCTTAAAAAATGTTAACCAACAAAAATTTGGATAAATTTAGCTTTCACAGAATATCATAATTGTTATTCATTTAAACCGAATTAAAATTGATTCATAAATTCTAAATTCACCCAAATTATATCCAAAACGCAAGACTATTTGATTGAAAAACATGAGTAATTTTTAACAATAAAATAACAGCAATAGACAGTCTATTTTTTGTATAAATCTCAGTCTATTAGCTTATAGACCAATAATAAAGGTGTTTTAGCTTATCGCCAAAACACCTTTATGAGTATCCGTTTTTACACCTTACCAATTGGTGCTAAACTAGAAAAAATGCTTAGTCATCTTTATCCTTCTACCGCTACTGTTTCTTCTACCTCATTCACTTGACCCGTCAATTCGGCCAGTAACTCGTGCACGTTAACAGTCGCAAAGCTGCTGGCATAATCGGCCATTGCATAAGGAATAATTAGATCGTTTCCGTTGATAACACCTCCGCAACTGTACACTACATTAGGCACATAGCCTTCACGTTCATTCTCGTCGGGGCTGAGGATAGGGTCAGTGGTACGGCCCAAAACAATACACGGATCGTTCAGATCGAGCAGGAAAGCACCGATAGCGTATTTCCGCATAGGGCCAACGCCGTGGCTCAAAACGAGCCAACCCGCTTCTGTTTCGAGTGGAGAACCACAATTACCTAACTGAACATATTCCCAGGGAAATGTCGGTTTGAGCAAAAGTTCTTTGGTTTGCCAGAAGTACAGATCGTCGGAGAACATGATGTAGATGTTCTCGCCGTCCTGCCGCGAAATCATGACGTATTTGCCATTGATCTTGCGCGGAAACAAGGCCATTCCCTTATTAGATACTTCGGCTCCGTTGAGTGTACTGACTTTGAAGTGCAGAAAATCTTTTGTTTCGAGTAACTGCGGAAACGTCACGCGACCATTGTAAGCGGTATAGGTAGCGTAGTAAGTCACTTCGCCATCATCGTCTGTAAAATGCACAAACCGGGCATCTTCAATACCGTTGGTTTCGTTGGGCGACGATGGAAAAATACACCGTTCGTCCAGTTGCAGATCTTCGTCGAAATGCAGTTCGTAATTAGACCGGGCCAGTGCCAGAATACCACCCGAGATCGTATCATACTCCGCATTATACCGGTATTGAGCCGTTAATCGCTTTGTAAAGTCCTCAAGGTCGTCGAGCGTGAACTCATCGGCCATAGCGCTCATGATCTTCTCCGAAATGCTGTTGACCAATCGGAGTTCGTACAACTTTCGCTCAAACTGCGCCTTGTTGAAATGCTGGTTTGGCTCTATTTCGGGTGACGTAACGTAGCGCGACGGTTTACGCAGCACAATTTTGCTTTGTTCATCAATATAGCCCATCCGAAACGAGATCGACGACACGTGGCCTTCGCCTGTTGCCCGCAAGCTAACCACAAAGCGTTTGTAGCCCGGTGGCACATTGGTTTGGTCGGGATGCCAAATCATCGACGGGTTAAACAAAGCAGCCGATTCCAGCGAGTACTCCATGGTGAAGTAAGCACCCAACAGGAGTTTCCGTTCGAGCGTGAGCGGCTCGTCGGTGAGCAGGCTTCCTTTGATCTGAGCAAACCGTTTCAGCAGAAATCGCTCCAGCCGATGGTGGCGGCTCCCGAATTCCCGGATCACTTCGTCTAATTTAGCTTTAACTTCTTCCTCCGTCAACGAACTGACGCGGGCAATAACCTTGAGGGTTCGGTTGCTGCTTCCGAACTCAAAGGATCGGAACAGAACGCGGGTCGGGTCGGGCCGGAGTACAATGCCGGTACGGGTTGCTTTTACGCTCATATCTGTGCAAAACTACACTTCCTTAAACGCAAAAAACAAGACAGTTATGCAGTCTTGTTTTTCACACCTATAGATTTAATGAATTATTTATCCTACCAATGTCTTCAATGTAGAATCAATCCGCCGGTTGGTAGCCCGTTGTTTTTGGGCTGCCTGTAGTTCCGTTAACGCAATCAGATACGACAGCGTTGATTCTGCCCCCTGATTCAGGTTTACACGATCGGTATGCAGTCCATCGCAACAACCACCGGTGCGTTGATCATAGAGAGGAAGTCCGAGATCGTTAGAACCCGTGAACCACCGGAATATGCGCACTGCCCGATGATACCATTTCTCGTCGCCTGTTTTCTCGTAAGCAGCTAGACAAGCCGATACCATACTTTGCGCTTCGAGCGGTTGCTGATCAAAATAAGCACGGGGCTGCCCTTTCACATAAAATCCGTTTGAACCGATTGGCTGGAAGTGCCCCCCCTGTTCAGCTGTCTGTATTTTCACCAACCAACGCAAACTACGCAACCCAATGGCCGACAGTTCAGGATCATCGGCCAGTAACATGACGTGAGCCATTTTGGCGTTGTCGTAGTTCAGCGAGTTCTCGAACCAGGGCCAGTCTTCAGTAGCCGTTTCGGTATACCGGAAATGCAACTTTTCGAGTAATTGCCGCTGAATCGTCTTGGCTAAACGGTCGTTGCTAAACCGTTTCTGGTACTCATGGATACCCAGCAACGCAAACGCCCAAGCCCGTGGCGACGATAAGTTCGGGATCACAGGCAACACGCATTCCATTACGCTCATTGCCCAAATAGTCAGGTTTCGGTTGGTCGACCGGCCCAAACAAGTGCCAATGGCCCAGATTGCCCGACCGGTACTATCATCAGAACCAACTTCTTCGAGCCACCGCCGGTCATAACTCATAAAGTTACGGAACTGCTGTTGATCGCCGTTGTAGGCATAATTCAGAAAGGCCGAATACGTATCGGTCAGCTGGTGCAACCGACTGTCGTTGGCGTATGGCCCCGATTCCGTCAGCATGAGCGTTAAAATCAACGCGCGCGCCACGTCGTCAGTACAATAGCCTTCCTCGTAGAATGGAAGGTGATACCGCGCATGCTGGGCAATACCGGTTGAATCGCTCAGCCGGAACAGGTGATCTAGCTTAATACCAGGCAACTGGAACGAACCACTGGTGCTTGTTTCGTAAGGCAACTGGTTCATAACAGCACCCATCCGCTCGTAGCGAGCTTTGGCAAAACTGTCGCCATAGCGGCCAATAACGCATTCCCAAGTCATATCGCGGCCCAGCAAAAATGCCCGCTTACGCATGGCATGTCGCATCGGTTCGTCGGCAAGCAACGTCAGAATAGCGTCGGCCAATGCCTCAGAATCGTTGAACGGTACCAGCATACCCCGATCGTCGGCCAGCAACTCAGTGGCGTGCCAATACGGGGTTGATACCACGGCTTTACCTCCACCAAAGGCGTACGAAAGCGTTCCAGAAGTAATCTGGGCTTCGTTGAGGTAAGGTGTTACATAAATGTCGGCTGCCCCAAGGTATTCGAGCAGGTCGTCAAGCTCCACAAACTGGTTGTAGAACCGGACGTTGTCGCCTACGCCCAGATCAGCCGCCATTTGCTTTAGTTTGTCGCGGTAAGCCTCACCCTCGTGCCGAATCAGGTGCGGGTGGGTAGCCCCTAACACCATATACACCACGTTTGGAAACTGAGCCACAATCTTCGGCATCGCCTGGATCATGTTCTCGATTCCTTTATTGGGTGATAGCAAGCCAAAGGTCAGCAAGGTCTGTTTTGACTCCATGCCAAAGCGATCCTTGTAAAAATGCGGATCGACAAATGGATGATCGGGAATACCGTGCGGAATCAAATCTATTTTCTCTTCGGGAATCTCATACACATTAATCAGAAAATCCCGCCCTTTCTCCGACATACATATTACTCGCGCCGAGAGATCAGCGATGCTTTTTAACACTAATAATTGCTCCTGGCTGGGGCTTTTCAGAATCGTGTGAAAAGTCGTCACAACGGGCATCGTCAGGTTGCGGAGCAACGTCAGGATATAACTCCCGGCTGGCCCACCGTAAATGCCGTATTCGTGCTGGAGACAAACAACTTCTGTATTCTTGGAATTCAGGAACTCGGCAGCTTTCCGATACGACTCCTGGTCATGTTGATAAAACTCGTAACGTACCTCCGACGGATAATTATATCCTTCTGGGGTGTCGTTCACCGAAACCACAATGGGCTTGGCATCGGGAATGAATGAGTTATACGATTGATACAGATCTGCCGTGAATGTCGCAATGCCACACTGACGCGGCAGATAATCGCCAATAAACGCTACATTTTTGGGTGTGGCATCCCACGGTTTTTGCGTATAATCGTTCGGTGTCATAGCTGTTGAGAGATATAGTAATGAGGTTGATTGGCCAACCAGCCTCTACAGTCTATAAGCCTAATAGGTGGGCAATTGTTTGGTCTTGAGGGGATATTCCGCTTAATATTAGCAAGAGGGCTATTTATGACTTTTTTTATAACTGTTTTTATAAATAGTTGTACTCAGTTTCAGGATCGCGTTTTGCTAGTTTTTATTATATGAAAATAAAGGGGCATTCTCTGCCTGATCTGAATCATCTACTATCCATGTAGACTACAAAAAGAAAAAGACCGGAGACAAAATCCCCGGCCTTTTTTGCGACACCAATATGAAATTAAACTTGGGTACTATTTGTCGTAGTTAGCATTTTGCGGATCGAAGTTCGTCCAGCCTGCGAGCCAGTTGTCAGTACCATTGAAGGCACCCCGGTACGGAGCAGCGGTGAAGAACGAATCTGCAAGTTTGCCACCTGTTGCGGCATTACCAGCTACTAAAAGTGGAGAGGCTGCACCAACCAGGAAGTTGGGGCTTGTCAAATTGAAATTCTGTGCGTTGAGTAGTAACGAAGCAATATCTGTTGACGCTACAATTGTATTCTTCTTAGCCGCTGTGTTAAAGAAAGCAGTTGCCTGAGCATCCGTGATAGCACCAGCGCCTTTGATTGCCGATGTAGAGATTGTGTTGGCAATAGTGATACCTTGCAGATCCAGTCCACCCGTAGTTACGTTGTTATACGTACCAGTAGCCGTACCATCCAAACGCAAGCCTTCGGGCCATCCTGAGAATACCGAGTTGAAGATGCTGATCGACGTGTTCCGGCGTAAGTGCATGGCCGACTGGAATGGGCCGCTACCACCCGATGTAGGACTATTGTTAGGCGTTCCTGAGAAGGCAAAGCTGCTGATATTGGCGAACACTGGCGACGTCAACGGGAAACCGTTGTTGACTGCCAGTGGGCCCTGAGCTGCTGTGTTCTCGCCAGGATTGAAGTTATCTGACTCAAACGAGTTAGACCCTGACTGGTCAGCTGCATTTGGGTCGCGGAGTGAAACACCGAACTGAACTTTACCCGAGTAACCAAAGTCCGTATCGAAGTCATCGTCGAAACCACGGAAGGCCACCAGATATTTAGCGTTCACTGTACCACCAAACCATTCGTAGGAGTCATCACCGCTGTACGAAACCTGGATGTGATCGAGGGTAGTACCTGATCCAACACCATAAAGCGTCAGACCGTTAATCTCACTGTTTGCAGTAGTTGTCAACGCAATACCGGCAAACTCAATCCGAACGTACTGCAACGTACCTGAGTTATCGGCCGCATCGTTGTACGTACCATACGTGCCTTCGATACCACCCTCGAATGTGGTTGCACTTGGCCGGTTGGTTGGTGCTTTACCAATCAAAACAACACCACCCCAGTCGCCATACTTACGCTGACCGGCCGCTGCATTCGACGTGAAAATGATTGGCTGTGCAGCTGTGCCTTTGGCTTCAAGCTTTGCCCCTGGCTGAACAATCAAAGTACCACCCCGGTTCTGACCAGCCGGATCAGTACCCGGTGCGCCACCTTTGATGATCGTACCAGGCTGAATGGTCAGCGTTGCCCCTGCCCGAACGTACACGAAGCCTTTAATTAAATAGACATTATTCGATGTCCAGGTTGTGTTGGCCGTGATGCTGGTTGCCACGTCGATAACGGGCTTGGCCCCCAACGCAAACGTACCACTATATTGAGCCGACTGACCATTGGCAACCACCGAAACGGTAGTGCCCGCGTTTTGTGGAACTGTAACAACTAACTGTGTTGCGCTTGCCGTTACAACCTGCGCAGCGACGCTACCAAATGTGACGCTATTGCTAGCTGGTGTTGAATTGAAGTTTGTACCCGTAATAACAACCGTTGTGCCAGCGGGGGCTGATGTTGGGCTAATGCTGGTGATGCTCGTTACAGGAGCAGGCTCGTCGTCATTATTACAAGCCGATACTACTGTGAACAGGCCCGCTACAACGAGTAGGAGTAATGGCCAGCGCTTCATGAAATTCATAATTAGATTGGATTTGGTTTAACGTCTGTTCTAGTACTTCTTTATTAAGGTACTATCGTCCGCCGTCCAAAGGTGTACACGCCCGTCAGTGTGACATACTGACCACGGCGATATACCCGAACATTCTGGTCGGCGGTGGCTTTTTGCGATGTTACGTCGCTGCCAATTTTGCTGTCGCCACTGTAATCCTGCGCGAAACGGTAGGGTGCGTTCAGAATATCCTGAATGCCCAGCCGGAGTTCAAACTGCTTCTTGAATGTTTTGGAAATATTCAGATCTAGTACATTCCGGGGCATTTCGAAAACAGTGGGCTGATTCTGATTACCCACCGCAAAAATGCGGGGACCAGCTACGTTGAATAAGAGATTGGCCTGCCATCCCGAAGTAGGGTCAGCATAGTACGCGCCAGCGTTGATCAGGTAAGGCGACTGGTTAGCCAGCGGCCGCTCCGACGACTGGATATTCGTGAGATCGTATGGTCCAATGCGACCGCTCAAATCAGGACCGATCACCGTTTTGCCCAGGTTGATCCGACTGTTGATGATGGATACATTACCTACCAATTGGAGGTTCTTCAGGAATAGGCTCGATGCCGAGGCAAAGCCTTTCCGGAATTCAATTTCAACACCATAGTTACGGGCCGACTGTGCATTGATAAACGTGTATCCTAATCCATTGGCCGTTGGCAACAGGAAGGTCTCGATTGGATTTTTAAACTGCTTGTAAAAACCAGTGATCGAGAAGATTTCGTTTGGCGTTGGGTAAAACTCGTACTTAGCATCAATATTCTGGATTGTTGCCGTTGTCAGCGCCGGATTCCCCCGCACATCGGCGAGCAGGTTAAAATCGAAGTAAGTAAACGGTGCCAGT
The DNA here is from genome assembly GCF_028867935.1 of Flavobacterium sp. SUN052. GTDB lineage: Bacteria > Bacteroidota > Bacteroidia > Flavobacteriales > Flavobacteriaceae > Flavobacterium. Next base: position 405,673 of record NZ_JAPQNS010000006.1, on the reverse strand, counting down.
TCCCGCAACTCAGGACGGTTCACCGTTGCTGAGTAAGCCAACCGTAGGTTGTTGCGCTCGTTTAATTTATAAATAAAGTTGAGCGAAGGCAGTGGGCTGAAAATCGTTTTGTTGACCAGATCGGTCGTAACCAGGTTAAGGTCTGAGCGCAGCGTTTGATTATTCACTTCGCCCCGGAAACCTGCTGTTAAGTTAGCTTTAGGTCCAATGTTGATATCGCCCTGTACGTAGGCGGCACCATATGTATTGATACCCAGGTACGAATCCAGATCTTTCGTTCCGTCGAGCAGCGACAAGCCGCCAGGCTGACCCGTAACATTATCTGTGTTAAAAATTGTATTGAGTGGCTGACCCAGGATTGATGTCGACACATTGCCAACCTTCTCGTAGCCATAGAAACGGGCCGAATAGGTACGATTACGTTGTTCGCCGTAGAAGCCAGCTTTGATTCGATTCGGCTCGCGATTGGTCGGGTTACCAAAGGTGTGGTCATAATTACCGACCAGCGAGACTACATTTTCGTTCAGGGTCGAGAAGAACCGACCGTTGTCAATTGGGTTTGCCTGATTTGGGATAACTGCCGAGAACGGTGCCAGTTGGCCGTCAGCCCCAACCGACCCGGTTACGCGTTGGAAACGAGCCCGGCGCCAGTCTGGCTCCCAACGACCTGAGTAGCTGTATGAACCAATCCAGTTGAACTTCGACAACTCGCTGAACGAGTGTTCGCCTGATACCTGCGTGCTAAGAATACTCCGGTTTTCAAATCGCTCCGAAAAGGCCTGTACATCAACGCCATCCACCACACGCTGTCCCATACGGTTAAGCGTTTCAGTGGTACTTAGAAGGTTGAATAACGTTTTCCACTCCAGGGTAAAATTAGGATTGAAGCGCGCAGTCCAGTTGTGCAATACGCCCAAACGAGTCTGACGTTGGTAGTTGGAATCGTTGTAGCGTTCGAAAACGTCGTTGGCCGTGGCTCCATTCTGATAGATGCTCAAATCAATATCAGCAGACTGATTCGTCATGCTATAGTTAATGCTGGTCAGGTTGCTTACCCGAACATTACCGACATCGAACCGACGACCAAGGTTAACTGCTAACCGAACATCGGGGGAAACGGAGATCTGACGCACACCCCATGCGTTTGGGAGCAGTCGGGCGTAAGCAGCTCGCTGGGCAGCATTGAGAGCGTTGAAATTATTGGCGCGGGTCGGAAAGCTGCTTGGAAGAATCTGGTTTCTATCCCAAAGGCCTAAGGCACTTAAACTACCCCGGTCGTGCGTTTGGGCACTCTGAAACGTGGTACCCGGACGGTAACCAATGGTCAAACCAACGTCAGTGAAGTTCTGATCGGGACGGCGCTTTGTATATATTTTGATAACACCACCGGCAAAATCACCTGGCAACTCGGCTGCACCTGATTTGTAGACAATCATCCGGTCGAGGATGTTGCTCGGAACAATGTCGAATGAGAAGGAACGTGATTCAACTTCGGTCGATGGCGTGATCACATCGTTGATCATTACCGAGTTGTAGCGGGTACCAAGACCACGAATCAATACAAACCGGTTGTCAACAATACTGATTCCCGGCACCCGGCGGATGGCCGCTGCCGCATCGCGATCCTGTGATTTCTGAATCTGCTGAGCCGAAATACCAACAGCCATTGGCTTGAGCTGCTTGATCTCGGTGATCACGGCAACTTCGGTGTTGGTGGCCCGGCCTGCCCGAACAACCACCTCCTGTAGGCTTTTGCCTTCTTCCTGAAGCTCAGTGTCGATAACAGTTGTGTTTCCTGATTCAACCCGCACGTTTGGAATCTCCGAAGTTAAATAGGAGACGTAAGAAACAATGAGCTTGTGTGTGGCGGCAGGAACATTAGCAATTGTAAAGTTGCCTTCGATGTCGGTGGCGGCTCCAATGGTTGTGCCGTCGATTCGGACTGTGCAGCCAATCAGGGCTTCTTTGGTTTTCGCATCTTTGATTGTTCCGCGAATGGTGCCCGTTTGGGCAAAGGAAGCCGAAATACTTAGAAGTGAAAAAATGAGAACAAGTAGCGTTGCGCTTTTCATATTGGTATGTCGTATTTGACGCTGCAAAAGTATCGCGTCAATGTTACGTCAATATGAAGCCAGCATTACCGATGAGTTATGATTGAGCAGGTACTTATCGCCAATATTACCAGCGTGTGAACACAAGTCAGGAATGTCTACTCGATGATTGAAAACCGCTTACCAAGCACTTGTTCGTCGGTCTTTATTACCAGTCCATTCACCACAACATACTGCAACTGTTCACCTTGTTTTATCAGAAATGTTGGTATCTGGCCGAGTTTCAGCGGCTTAGCTGGAAACTCGCCATCCATTAGTACGTGAATAGATTCTGACCCAAGCTGCTCGTAAGCTTTGGCCTTACTGGCCTTGCGCATTTTGAATACCACTGTCCCCTGTTTTTGTAACTCAGGCATGTTCAGTTCGGCAAGCTGATCCGCTGATTTAAGCGTTTCTGGATAAACATTGGCAGGTACCAAATCAAGTCCGGTCGCATCGATCTCTTCCAAACCGTAGAAGGTCGACAAATCGCCCAAATCCTCAATTTTGCTTTCGTACCGGAAATCACGGGCGCCGTTTGTATTCTCTTCATATCGATTAATGGCCACGTCCATTACGGTGCGGACACCATTACGAACCACACCCACATTCCGAATCAGCACATCGAATAAAGCACGGCCGTTTTCGGGAATAGCCGCGTAATCGGCGATGTTCTCGGCTTCATAAGCTCGGTTGGCAATGCTGTTCAGCGCCGACAAGATTGCAACAAAGTTTAACCGCCGGATCATCATTTTCTCGCTATCGCCCTTGTACCCACCCGATTCAATCAAAATCAGCGTGGTGCCCCACTTCTGGATATTATCGCCGAAAGCCCGTGGCTCGAATTCATCATCGTAGCGGGCAATCTGACCTGGAATAAGTGGTTGAAGCACCCGGTTGAGTCCAGCGATCAGCTGCATTGACCGCTGCCGCACCTCGTTCACATTCCGATCTCGATCATAAGCTGTGGCCAGAAAAGACAATACGGCCTGCTTATCACTGTGCCCCACACTGTAACGAGGGTTTTGATCATGCAGGTTAAAGCCTACGAGTGGCTTAAGCGTTTGCTGCAGCTTTTTCAGGATTACCGATTCGGGCGACTGTAACCGGAGCGCATCGCGGTTCATGTCGATATCTAATGACGTTCGGCGTTGCCAGCGCTGGGCTCCGTCGGGGTTCAACATGGGCACCATGTGGATGGTTAACCCAGCCAGCAGATTGGCCCTGAACTCATCCCACTCGTCGCCCGATGCCTGTAGAAAATTCATAATATCGAACAGGGCCATTGTTGCGGTTGCTTCGTCGCCGTGCATCTGCGACCAAAGCAAAACGGGGGTTGCCCCCGTTCCAACCTGCACCCTCCTGATTGGCCGTTTCTCCGTCGACTTACCCACTACATCCACGGTCATCTTGCCCTGATTGGCAACCTGATCCAACAAGGGCGTAATGTCGCTATGCTTGAAGCGACGGTGTTTTAAGGTAGTATCCTGAAAAATTGGGTGAGCATCGTAAAGTTGGCGGGCCAGCTCTACGTCTCGGGCAAAAACGGGCGAAACAGACATTATGAGAAAGTAAAAAACAAATCCATAGAGGTGGCCAAAAATAGCTTTTTCAGGCCATACAGGGCGATCTATCACGTTATCTGTCAGTTTTATACACGTTTAGCCTGAACCGTTTCCTCAAAGACTTGCTGGTTTGTTAACAATTTGTTAACATTGAAGTAATATTTGCATAATATTGAAGAGAAAAATCTCTGCACTCAAAATTTCAGTATGACCTTCTAAATACGCTATCAGTCATGAACCGGATCGTTGTTGCCTTCCTGCTACTCTTTCTTTCGGGCACACTCGTTGCCAAGCCTCGCACCAACAAGCGTTCAGCCGCTCCAACGGCTACCGAATTGAGTCAGCAGATAGCGTCGCGCGTAACTTATCCGGCAGTCATGCGCGAAGGTAATCATGAAGGAATTGTGGTAATAACATTTGGTGTTTCCGAAGACAATCGCCTATCAAGACTGAAGGTCCACACGGCGAATCAGGAGCTCAACGACGATATTACCCGGCAGCTTGTCGGCAAAAAGATTCGCCTTGCCGACAACAATCCGTTCGAGACATATACCGTCCGGCTACATTTCGCGAAATGAGAAAGCAGCAAGGTTTGTTGAACCTTATAGCTTTGATTTCTTATTGAACTGGTATGCTACTCCCAAATACGAGTAAAAAATTCCGCTTTTGAAGTTCGCCCGTGCAAACGGCGAAAGTTCAAAAGCAACCCGCACATTGGGCAGAATGGTCAGCGGCACCACCCGCACACCCACATGCAGTCCGTATCCTTCGAGCACATCGGCATCGGCCAGTGAATTAAGCGCATTGAAACGAGCGCTAACCCCAACATAATAATTGGCCGTCGTAGTCCTCCGAACGTTGATCATTGGTGCCAGCGTGGTACTGAGTGACCCAAACAAGGTATTGGTTTGAACACGAGCATCGAACCAAGCAGCCCGATTAGGATTGGAACTGACCGACAAAAACGAGTTGAACGGATAATACGCCACCGATGCCTGACCGAAGGCAGTGAAAGGGGCAAGGATGAGGATAAGGATAAAAAGTTTCATCGCATCATCTTGTTGAGTTTGCCCGATGCCTGCATGCCATTCATTTTCTTCATCATCTTGCGCATCTCATCAAACTGCTTAATAAGGTTGTTCACCTGCTGAATAGTGGTGCCACTGCCAGCTGCAATGCGCTTTTTGCGGCTTCCATCAATCAGGTCAGGATTAGAGCGCTCTTTGGGAGTCATCGAGTTAATAATAGCTTCGATGGGTGCAAAGGAATCATTATCGAGGTCGAGGTCTTTGATCATATTCCCCATACCCGGAATCATGCCCAGCAGGTCTTTGATGTTACCCATCTTCTTGATCTGCTGTAGCTGACTCAAAAAGTCCGAAAAGTCGAACTTGTTGGCGCGCATCTTAGCGTTGATGCGTTTGGCCTCATCTTCATCAAACGCCTGCTGTGCTTTTTCAACCAGCGAAATAACGTCGCCCATGCCCAGAATCCGGCTGGCCATCCGATCAGGATAGAACACGTCGAGGGCTTCCATTTTCTCGCCGGTGCTGATAAACTTGATCGGCTTTTCGACCACCGCCCGAATGGAGAGAGCCGCCCCACCCCGTGAATCACCGTCAAGTTTAGTCAATACAACACCATCGAAATTCAGTCGCTCGTTGAACGTTTTGGCGGTGTTTACGGCGTCCTGCCCCGTCATCGAGTCCACCACAAAGAGGGTTTCCGAGGGATTGATAGCCGCTTTCACATCCTGAATTTCCTGCATCATCTGCTCGTCAACCGCCAAACGACCAGCTGTATCGACAATCACAATTTTTTTACCGGTCTTGCGGGCGTGAGCAATGCCATTGCGGGCAATTTCCACCGCGTTTTTGTTCTCGGGTTCGGCATACACCTCTACCCCAACCTGCTCGCCGAGTACTTTGAGCTGGTCGATAGCGGCCGGGCGGTAAATATCGGCAGCCACGAGCATAACACCCTTACCTCCTTTTTTTAGATAGGCTGCGAGTTTACCCGAAAAAGTCGTTTTACCAGATCCCTGCAAACCCGCAATTAGGATAACCGCAGGGTCACCTTTCGTATTGATGGGGACTGCCTGGCTACCCATTAACTCGGTTAATTCTTCCTGAACGATCTTGACGAACAGTTGACCCGGCTCCACCGCAATGAGTACCTTCCGGTCGAGTGCTTTTTCCTTTACTCGGTCGGTTACTTCTTTGGCTACCTTATAGTTAACGTCGGCATCGGTTAATGCCCGGCGGACTTCTTTGATCGTGGCCGCAACGTTGATGTCGGTAATGCGACCTTGCCCCTTGAGGGTTTTGAAGGCCTTATTGAGTTTATCCTGAAGATTTTCAAACATGGTTTGTATGTATCACGCCGAACAACAGTTTTGCATAATCTGAAAATCTCTGCAACTCTGCGGCCCTGCGAGAGTTAGTATTGTAGCGTCTAACGTCTCTATTTCTGCAAAGATAACCATTTCTGTTGGGAGGTTGTGAATCGTTGGCCCGTTGCCTATTTTTGATCTGCATCTTTCTATTTTATGCTCCGTTTTCTGCTTCTATTTTGCCTTATTTCCAGCGCTGTTGCTGCTCAAACTGACTCGGTTACCGTTTCGGGGCGCATACTGAACCTGACACCCCGGCTTTACCGTCAGTCGCCCAATGTATTGATCAGCCGTAACAACCTGCTTCAACCCAATGCCGAGCTGACGCGTCCGGCTCCGTTGAACCCCGATGGTACATATTCAGTGAAAATGCCCGTCATTTTTGGGCAGGAAGAAATGTATTTCTCGTTTGCCTCGATCAGTACGCCTTTTTTAGCCGCGCCCGGTGCCATTAAAATCAATCTCAATGCCGATTCGCTGTTCCGTGCAGCCATCCCGTTCACGTTTGAGGGCGTGAATTCCAGGGTGAATACGCAATACGCCCGCTACAAAGCATTCGAAGCGAAACAACCCAAAATTGACAACGAAAAACTTTCCCGACAAGTCAGCGGGGAGGACCTGGCAACGGCTTTCAACCGAGTCCGAACCGTTTATTATGATCCGTTTGCCAAGTTTAGCCGTGACGTAGAGCGGCCGTTTCCGCTGGTGAAACAGTGGGTTTTGAATGCAAACCGCTACAATGCCGCTTCCTTTGTGTATGATATTGCCATGTACGAAATGCGTTCAATTCCGCGTGCACTGAACGATAGCCTTCGTCCGCAAAACGACCCGATCCTGACGGCTTCCCGTGCTATTTCGGTGGAGCGGATGGCCAACTTTGTAATGCAGCATCAGGGAGGGAGCGAGTCGCTGCCCATTGGCGATCTAGCGGAGCTATTACTCCGCTATGGTAAAAAACTGACAGATGTTGAGCGTGAAAATTTAACCAAATGGCAACAGTCCAAAACGGCGCGTACCAGCGACCTACGGCAAATGCAGCGCATTATGGAGCGCAATGGCGACACGCTGCAACGGCTGGTGAACTACCAACTGCTTATAAACAAGGCTAAACCACTCATTGATTCGGTTTCACGACCAACGCTCACAGCCTACTGGCTAGCTAGCTCGTTCCCTACACTCACCATCGATCAGGCTAAACTGCTCTACGGCTTCGCTCGGCCACGTCTAACCGATGAACGTCTAATTCAATCGCTGGATGAACTCTACAAGCTTGCGGTCGGCGACAGCGTCAGGATTCGCCGGGCCGTAAGCCAGCTTTCCAGTAAACAGGTGAGGAACGCCGATGTCAGCCCCGGTGTATTTGTCAGCAAAGATAATGTACTGAGCGGCTCTGGTCTGTTGAATGAATGGGCCAGAACTAATCGTAGCACCCTGGTTTACGCAATATTCTGGTCGCCCAACAACGAAAACTCACTAAAGGCGATTGCCCAGGCGCAGCGTCTACGCGACACCTACCCTCCCGATGAACTCGCTTTGCTTTTCCTGGCAATGCCTACCGATGACAGCAAACTCCGTGAAGAGTATATTATCCGCAATAACATCAAGGGTGACCATTTGCTGTTGTCTACCGACCAATATGATACCTTGGGTTTCGATAGCTTCAGTGGGGCGGTCTTGCTCGACCGTTCGGGGAAGGTTGTGAAACGAAATGTGCCCTTACCGGACCAATTCGACGAACTTAACAAACAGATTCAACGGCAGCTCAATCGTCGTTGAGGGTCAATTTCTTAGCTATTCGTATTTACCGCTTGGTCCTTTCAGCTTCGTGTGAAATACACCGCGGTCAATGTTGATGGTGTCAGGGGTGTGGGTCGACTTCCGTTCATCAATCATCAATTGCAGAAGAAATGTGCCTTTGATCTCCCGTTTAACCGAGTCGAAGGAAGTAATTACCAGTTTGCTACCCCACTTGCAGGGCTTGTAGGTACCTGAAAACCCAGCTTGCACCTTGGCCGTGAGGGTAGAGCCTATCGTATCTGCTCTACAAAATAAATTGCCGTAATCAGCCCGAAACTGACTCAGCGTGCCAACTCGCTGCGGAATATTCGCCAGTGTGAACGTCACTAATTCTTCGCCCTGATCGTTGAACTCGGTAACAAAAATGTCGAAGGCATGGGCATTGCAGGGTGTTCGGGTAGCGGCCCAAATGCGTGGGTTTTGTAATGGACGGCCGTCGCGTTGAGCCGAAATTGTACCCCAATAATCAGCAGAAAAAGCTTGAGGTGGCTTAGGAGTAAGCGGTTTACTCATACATCCAACGAGCAACCCCGACAAAGCAATACGTGACAATTGGGATAAAAACGACATAGAGAAATTGTTCGATGTAGTTTGGACTCTTTCTCTAAGAATAGGACACTTTTTCTCCGAATGCTTTTATCTATTACCAGCAAGGCAAGGCAAACCTGTTGTCTTACCGGCACGGCAACCCAGCTATTTCTTTCTGTAATGCAAAAGCCCCGGCTCACGAGCTGGGGCTTTCTAATAGTAATAAGTCAAATTGCTCTATCGGTCGCCGATGGCCACGAAGTCGCGTACGGGAGAACCCACATAAATTTGACGTGGACGGCCAATTGGGTCTTTCATTTCGCGCATTTCTTTCCACTGAGCAATCCAGCCCGGTAGTCGGCCAATGGCAAACATCACCGTAAACATATTGGTTGGGATGCCCAGAGCGCGGTAAATGATTCCTGAATAGAAGTCAACGTTCGGGTATAGTTTCCGTTGAATGAAGTATGGATCGCTCAGAGCTGCTTCTTCCAGCCCTTTAGCAATTTCTACAACCGGGTCATTAATGCCCAGCTTACTCAACACGTCATCAGCCGCTTTTTTAATAATCTTGGCACGCGGATCGAAATTCTTGTAAACCCGGTGGCCAAAACCGAACAGGCGGAATCCCGTCTGCTTCGCATTTTTAGCCATGTCCACATATTTTGCCACATCGCCACCATCGTTGCGGATGTCTTCGAGCATCTCGATTACTTCCTGATTGGCACCACCGTGCAGTGGTCCCCACAACGCGTTGATACCCGCCGAAATGGACGAATACAGGTTAGCCCGCGATGAACCAACCAAGCGAACCGTCGAGGTAGAACAGTTTTGCTCGTGATCAGCGTGCAGAATTAGCAACACGTTCAGCGCTTCGGCAACAACCGGGTCAACGGTGTATTCTTCTACTGGTAAAGCGAACATCATGTGCAGGAAGTTCGAACAGTAATCCAGAGAGTTTTTCGGATAGTTAACTGGGTGTCCCTGCGACTTTTTGAATGACCAGGTAGCAATGGTTGGCAGTTTAGCCATTAGCCGCACAATGTGCAGATCTGTCTGATCGGGCAATTTATCATTGTACGAATCAGGATAGAACGCGCTCATGGCACTCACCAGCGACGACAGAACGCCCATTGGGTGTGCATTGACGGGGAAGCCTTCAAAAATCTTGCGCATGTCTTCGTTCACCATCGTGTGGCGACGAATATTGGCTTGAAACTGATCCAGTTCTTCCTGCTTAGGCAGTTCACCATAGATCAACAAATAAGCGACTTCAAGAAAACTGGCTTTAGCCGCGAGGTCTTCGATAGGATAACCCCGGTAACGGAGGATTCCCTCTTCACCGTCTAAGAACGTGATGCCGCTTTGTGTAGCCCCCGTATTTTTGTATCCTTTATCTAACGTAATGAAGCCCGTCTGGTCACGGAGGTTGGAGATGTCGATAGCTTTCTCGTGTTCGCTACCCTCTAAGGTGGGAAACTGATACGTTTGACCATCAACGTTTAATTCAGCGACGTTTGCCATAAAATTCGGTTCGTAAGCTATCGGGTTAACGGATTGATTAACGGGCGGCTACAGTTGACAGGCCTCCCGCGACTTGACCGGCGAAATTAAGGCAAAAACAAACCCGTAGGCGTTTGTAATGCGTTATTTCTTAATCACAGGTCTATTCTATGGCAGAACACCGAAATTTCAGTCTAAGTTTTTGGCGTTTCAGTTAGTTTTCGCCTAAATCGTTACTCTTTACCAGTTACCATCGCTCCTCCTTTCATAACCAGCCTGATTTTCCGAGCGTTACTGATAGCCTGAACGGGGTTTCCATCTACGGCAACCAGGTCAGCCAGCAGGCCAACTTTTACGCGACCCCGATCTGACAGCCCAAACACGTCGGCATTGACCGACGTTGCCGATCGGAGCACTGCCAGCGGGCTCATGCCGTATTCAACCATCATTTCAAGTTCACGGGCATTATCGCCGTGAGAGAATACCCCCACATCGCCCCCAAAACAAATGGTTACTCCCGCATCTAGGGCTTGCCGGAATGTGATGCGCTTCTTTTGGATGCGCTCTGGTTCGGGTTCCTGTCCTTTTTTCCAGCCACGGTACTGGCTTACGGCATCTCCAGCGGCTAAAGTGGGACACAAAGCCGTACCCCGCTCTTTCATCAGCGCAAAAACCTCGGGAGTTCCGGCATCGCCATGTTCAATAGTACGGCAACCGGCCAGAATTGCCCGGCGCATGCCTTCGGCAGTACCCGCATGAGCAATCACTGAACGCCCGCTACTACCGGCTACTTCGACCATCAATTTCAACTCATCGACGGTAAACGTTGGGCGCGAATCGGCCATTAATCCCCAACGATAATCGGCATATACCTTTACTACATCGGCGCCCTTACCAATCTGTCGGCGAACCGCCTGGATAAGTTGATCGTGCCCATCCGCTTCTTCGGCTCCCTGTGGCACGGCAATGTCAGGACTAAATCCTTTGGGGCCATAACTTCCCGAAGCAATGATGGCTCGGGTAGCCACTACCATGCGTGGACCGGGAATCACGCCCTTTTCAATGGCCTGTTTCAACCCCACATCGTCATAATCGGCGCCTTCGCTACCGAGGTCACGGACCGTGGTGAAACCAGCCAGCAATGTTCTGCGAGCATGAACGGTAGCACGGGCTACGCGTTCGCTACGGGCTTCGCGTAAAACCTGATCGTCCCAGGATGTTTCGTTGTATGGGTGAAGTAACAGATGCGAGTGGCCTTCGATCATACCGGGCATCAATGTTGTGCCTTTCAGGTCGACCACTTGTGCGCCGTCGGTTCGAATAGCGGCAACAGGGCCAACCGCTTCGATTCGGGTACCCGACACGCGCACTGCCCAGCCTTCGTGCATAGCTTCTCCATCGAACACACGGTCGGGACGTAAAACAACAGATTGGGCGGAGACTACACGGGCTAGCAACAGCAGGGAAAGCAGTACATATTTTTTCACCGCTTTCGTTGGTTTTGGGTTAGCACGTCATAAAAGAACTTGCCGAATACCAGTGTTACTAATCCCGGCATCAGCATGGCACCGGCCTTGAAACCAGCACCCGTGAATTTATATACGCCAGTTGTAAACTGACCTACGCTCTGAACTACCCACAATAAGCCCATCACCACCAGCATTGCCAGAATAACCAGGGCAATGACCCGGCCAAAAAACCGCCGAACTGCCAATCCAGCCAACAACGTCACAACCATAACGGCGGCCACCGTACCGAGTGCACGGGGAAACGTGCTGATATAATCATACTCGTACAGAAACACCCCCACCCGACCAATCAGATTAGGATTGGCCAGTAACCAGGCATTCAGAACGACTAACACCAACAGAAGCACATAAAAGAAAGGGTTACGCATGGGAAGTAAGCAGTTAATTCCTCGTAAAGAACTGGATTAATACGACGCTAACGGCAGTTAAAACCGCGCTGGCAACGGTGCGAATGAGAGTCGGAACAATGAGCGTCAGGCTACTGGCCTCAATGAAAAATAGGGCTGCGTGGTGAATCAGCGCCATTGTTAACACATAACGAAAAAACGCACCGGTTCCCATTTCCTGCAACGTCAGATTTACACGTGATTCCTGCCCTGGCTGGTCAATTAAGACGCGAGTAACAGCCGGTCGACAGTAGGCCATAAGTACCGAGGCTGCTGCATGCATGCCCAGCGTGTTATAAAACGTATCGATTACGATGCCTGTACCAAAGGCAATAAGCAAGTAAACGGTCATACTCAACTCATAAGGCAGCAGTATGATAGCAGCGATATAAATGAAGCAGAAAGCATAATCGAACAGCACCAGGTTGCGTACAATCAGGATTTGTAGCACCACGTACAGCACAAACAAAAAAACGTAATTCAGGATTTCGCGAATGGTCATCTTATCAGTGAACAACCATCAGTAAACAGCTAACAGAAGAAACAAACAATGCACTGTTGGTTGCTCACTGTTAGCTGTTTACTGATGCCTATTTCTCATTTTCAACTTGTTTTTCTAACTGTTCCTGCTCGTTTTGAAGCCGATTTTCTACGACATAGACAAACGACAGGTTACCGAAGTTAGTCGAAAGATCGAGCGTAATGTCATGAAATCCCTGGTTGGCCTGTATACCTACCGAACGCACACGCCCTACCAGTACACCCGGTGGGAATGTTGAGTTCTGGTCAGACGTTACCACCGAGTCCCCTTTATTCACGGGTTTATAACGCGGAATCGCATCGAGCCGCAACAGGGTTGGATTAATTCCATCCCATTTACCGGTGCCAATTTCATTCGCTTTTACGAGTTTAGACGACACCATGAACTGCGAGTGCAGAATGGAAGTGATTACGGAAAAATGCCGGTTACAGAGTTTCACCTTGCCAACCACTCCGGTGGGCGAAATAACCCCCATGCCGGGTCTGATACCATCGTCAGTTCCCTTGTCGATGGTAATGTAATTGTTGGCAAACTGAGTTGTATTGTTGATTACCTTGGCTACGGTGTACGTAAACCGGTTAGCAAAAACCGAGTCTGCTTTATAGGCCACCGGGGCAGCTGGCGAGCCCTGTTGCAAGCGTGTCAGCTGGTCATGAAGGTTGCGATTTTCAAGGGAAAGGTCGGCGTTCACCTGGCGCAACTGCGTGTATTCGCGAGCCGAGTTGGACCAGGCCAGCATTTTGGCTGCGTAGGCGTTAGACGTGTTGAAGAAACTCGCACTCCAGTAATTATTTGTGTTGATGATGAAGTAAAAACAAAGCACTTCCAGCAACGCAAAAAGAATGAAGTTTCGGCTTCGAAGAATAAAATATCCTAACTGTTCCATAGTTGGAATCTCGGATGTATGATTGCTGATTTCGGATTGGTATTCTCAAGCATAAGTCCCTGATATATGGGTTCTATCATGCAAAAATAGGTTTGAGCGCGTTGCCCAAACCTATTTTTTTAATTTCGGATTGGGGATTTGTGATTCCGGTCCAAAATAGCCGAAATCACAAATCCCCAATCCGAAATTATGAAATCAATACCGACTTATACAAATCCAGATTCTTAATTACCTCACCGGTGCCTTTTACAACGGCCTTGAGCGGGTCATCGGCAACGTGAATAGGCAGCTTGGTTTTGGTAGCCAACCGTTTGTCGAGACCGTGGAGCAAAGCGCCACCACCCGTCAGGTGAATTCCATTGGTATAAATATCGGCCGAAAGCTCCGGTGGTGATACCTCTAATGCTTTCATCACAGCTTCTTCGATCTTCGAAATCGATTTGTCGAGTGCGTAGGCGATTTCGCTGTAGGTAACCTTGATTTCTTTTGGAATACCGGTCATCAAGTCACGGCCACGGATTTCATAATCTGACGGTGGATTGTCCAGCTCGGGAAGAGCCGAGCCAACTTCCATTTTGATCTGCTCCGCCGAGCGCTCCCCAATCAGCAGGTTGTGCTCCCGACGCATGTAATCCACAATGTCACGCGTAAATACGTCGCCCGCAATCCGAATTGACTGCTCGCAAACGATACCAGAAAGGGCAATCACCGCAATTTCAGTTGTGCCGCCCCCGATGTCTACGATCATCGTTCCGTTGGGTTGCGTAATGTCGATGCCAATACCGATAGCGGCTGCTATCGGCTCATGCACCATATAAACTTCTTTAGCACCAGCGTGTTCTGCGGAGTCCTTTACGGCCCGTTTTTCTACCTCTGTGATGCCCGATGGAATACAAATTACCATTCGGTGCGAGGGAGAGAACAGCTTGCTGCCCGTGTCGATCATCTTAATTAAGCCACGAATCATCAATTCAGCCGCTGTAAAGTCGGCAATTACGCCGTCTTTGAGTGGTCGAATGGTTTTGATGTTTTCGTTGGTCTTTTCGTGCATTTGCATGGCCTTGTGGCCAATCGCCAGCACTTTGCCACTAGCCTTATCCATTGCGATAATCGAAGGCTCATCCACCACTATCCGATCCTTGTGAATAATCAAGGTATTCGCCGTGCCCAGGTCAATCGCAATGTCGCTGGTTAAAAAATTGAAAAGTCCCATCTGAGGCTTGTTACAAACGCAGTATTTAGTATGTTCAGTTTTCGTTTAGGAATGCAAAAGTATAGAGAATTCAAGAGAATTCCCGTTTGATAGTCCACTCAATTAATGGTTTTTAAATCAATAGGCCAAATAGGTGAAGATGAACAGGGAAGAAATAAAATGAATAAGGGGCAAGCAAGCCAACCAAGGCATAGTTGACCACCCTTTTGGCATATTCCACGATTCATTCTGCATTATAAATTACTTTTGCCTCATCATGGGAATTCGTTCGGTATTGAGTAGGCCGCTGGCCCGATGGGTAGTGCAGCGGCAACAGGAGTGGATGTATCAGCCCGGTGCGGCTCAACAACGCTGGCTTCAGCGTTTGGTTGAGGCTGGCCGCAATACGCAGTTTGGTGCCGACCATCACCTTCGTGATGTACAGACAGTTGAGGAGTTTCGGCAGGCCGTACCCATCCGCGACTATGAAGATCTAAAGCCATACATCCAGAAAATTCTCGACGGAGAGTCCAATGTGCTATGGCCGGGGAAGCCAGTTTATTTTGCCAAAACATCAGGCACCACGTCAGGCACGAAATATATTCCGCTTACCAAAGAGTCGATTCCAAACCATATCAATTCGGCTCGTGATGCCCTGCTGAACTACGTGCATGAAACGAGCAATGGAGCCTTTCTAGACAAAAAGTTGATCTTTTTATCGGGCAGTCCGGAGATGGATCAGAAGAATGGCATCCACATTGGGCGATTGTCGGGCATCGTGAATCACCATGTTCCGGCTTATCTACGAACGAACCAACTGCCTTCGTACGAAACGAACACCATCGACGATTGGGAAACTAAGCTCGATAAGATCATCGACGAAACCATTGACCAACCCATGTCGCTGATTTCGGGCATTCCGCCCTGGGTACAGATGTATTTCGACCGGATTCAAGCCCGTACCGGCAAAAAAATCAAAGACGTATTCCCCGACTTTTCGGTGTTTGTGTACGGTGGTGTCAACTTCGAGCCATATCGTGCCAAGTTGTTCGAGAGCATTGGCAAACGTATCGACTCCATTGAAACCTACCCAGCCTCTGAGGGTTTTATTGCGTATCAGGACACCCAAACGGAAGAGGGCCTCTTGATGCTGCTGGATAGTGGTATTTTCTTCGAATTCGTCCCCGCCGAGGAGTACTTTGATGCCAAACCCCGCCGACTGACTATCGACGAAGTGGAACTGGGTAAGAACTACGCCATCATCATCAATAACAACGCCGGCTTATGGGGTTATTCTCTCGGCGACACCGTCAAGTTCGTTAGCCGTGACCCGTATCGGCTGTTGGTTACGGGCCGGATCAAACATTTCATCTCGGCTTTTGGCGAACACGTCATCGGTGAAGAAGTGGAGAAGGCCTTGCAGTTTGCCATGCAGCAACAACCAGAGACAGCAGTAGTTGAATGTACGGTTGCGCCTATGGTGTCGCCAGCTGAGGGCCTCCCCTATCACGAGTGGTTCATCGAGTTTGCCACACCTCCCCGCGATTTAGCCCGGTTTGCCAGCGACCTCGACAACCGGTTGGTTAAACTAAACGTATATTATGATGATCTAATTACGGGTAGTATCCTGCAACCTCTGAAACTAACGTCACTGCCCCGAGGGGCGTTTCAGCAGTACATGAAAAGCCAGGGGAAGTTAGGTGGTCAAAACAAAGTGCCACGATTAGCAAATGACCGCAAGATTGCGGATGAACTTTTGAAAACGCTGTAAAACAATGGAAGCGATAAACTACCTGACCGATGCTAAAGGGCAGAAAAAAGCAATTGTTATCGACCTTGACGAATTAAAGCGAAGCGGCCAAACCGGCCACGATGCTTTCCTTTATTTACAGGAGGAACTGGAGGATTTGATTGATCTTGAACTGACAAAAAACGAGGAAACAGTTCCGTGGGAGACTGTCAAACAGCAGCTAAAACAAGATGGCCTGCTTGACTGATGGCTTACACTATTATTTTCCGTAAATCGGCCCAGAAACAAATTCGGCAATTGCCAAAAAGTATTGTTGGTAAAATATCTATAGCGATAGATAATCTTGCCGATGACCCTCGACCAGCCAACTGCAAAAAACTAAAAGGGGTTGATGATACCTACCGAGTTCGTATTGGCGATTAACGGGTGCTATACACAGTCAATTACAGCATCATAAGAGTGGAAGTTGTTAAAATTGGTAATCGTCAAGATGTTTATGAGCTCTGACCAACAGGAAGTAACAATATGAAAATCACCGGCATCGAAATTGGCGAGTACCGCCAGTTCAAGAATATAAAGTTTGATTTCACGTATCCAGAAGGTCATGCGAAAGCCGGACAGCCGTTGGAGAAGATATGTTTTATTGGGCAAAGCGGTACGGGAAAAACGACGTTGCTGAAATCAATATTTGATTTTATATCTTATCTTGATGAATTATCAAGTCTTCCTTTTGGACTCGATCATACTAATTGGCATACAAGTGGACTTAACAGAATGTGTAGTGTTCGGTACATTCTTGACGGTGAAGAAGCTGAGTATATTCCTTCCTCAAACTACGATATAAATTCTACTCAGGATATATTAAGTCTATATGTTCCAGACAACTTAATTGAAGTTACAGAGAGTTTTTTATACAATGGCTATGATGAAACTGAACAAGAGGCAATAACATCTCGTGAACTGCAAAAAAACCGTTCTAATCAAATCTTAGGATTACGTTCTCGGTTTCATGAATATAAGACACTTAACTTATTAAGTTTTTATGAGGAAAATAGAAATAACGCTCGTTATTCTTTTTTTGACGACATAATTGATTTTGATAGTGCGTTAAAAAATACGGCCTTAAGTATTATTAATAACTCAAGTGGAATCTCCGCCGAAGCACTAATGCAGAGATTTATAGATTGGAAAAATCAAAACCCTAATCCAAGATCTAAATATGCTGAAGAATGTTTAAATCCGATACTTTCTAAATTTTTTTTAGAGGTTGATATAGATGCTGCTGATGCCCCAATTATAATAAAGACTTTATCAAATATAAAAATTGATGGCGCTTGGCTTAGTACAGGAACGAAACAAGTTATTGCTGCCTCATTAGCACTTTATAAAGTTCAGTCTAAAAACCCTGTAATATTTTTTGACGAACCTGAACGTTCGTTATTCCCTGATATACAGCGCGAATTGATTAAACACTATACCAGCTTGGCCCCAGAAGCGCAGTTCTTTTTTGCAACGCACTCACCCATTGTTGCTGCAGCATTTGAGCCGTGTGAGCGATTCATTTTGTATTTTGATGAAAATGGCGAAGTAAAATTTCGTAATGGGAAAGCCCCAATTGGCGATGATCCGAATGATCTTCTAAGTGAAGATTTTGGACTCGATGAGCTGATGCTCGATGAAGGTTTGGATGCATACAAACGATACAGGAATCTCGCTATTGCGATTCGCAATGAACAAGACCCAAGTCGAAAAAATGAATTGATTGTCGAACGCGCCAAATTAGGTGATGATTACCGCTTTTAGCCGCTTATGAAACGAGTATTGAAATTGGCTGACTCTGAAATCGTCCAACAACAGTTAGCCTATAAAGATGGCAAAAATGATACGTTGAGGCAGCTATTAGCTGAGGAGCAGCACAACTTATGCGCTTATACCGAAACGTATCTGGGCGTATCCGATGACGCACATATTGAGCATTTTAACCCGAAACTTAAAGATCAGCCAGAAGATAACTATCACAACTGGTTTTTGGTAAAAAGCCTCTGGAATACGCGCAAGTCAATAAAATGGCTGGAGCCAATTCTTCATCCAACAGCTTCCGATTTAGAGAATCGAATCATTTACCTTGATGGTGATTATATCGTCGCCGACCCAACTGATTTTGCAGCCATAAATCTGATTAAGCTACTAGGGTTAGATAATGCCAGACTAGCCGACCAGCGTAAGCGGTATATCCGTTTAAAGAAGCGGGAGATTATTGATTCGGCGAAATCAAGTCAACAGCATTTCGACGATCTGCTCGTTGACTACCCCGAAGGCGTTTATTTCATCCGCGCCATCGAAGAAGAACTTCAAGTGACAGTCAACTTTGACTTGTTGAACACATAATGACTGACTCAAAAAAACGCCACATTGCCATTCTGGGCTCTACTGGCTCCATAGGCACGCAAGCCATTGATGTGGTGCGAGCCCACCCCGACCAATTTGTAGTGGAAGTTCTTACAGCCAACTCAAATGCGGACTTGCTCATTGAACAGGCGGCACTCGTCCGGCCAAACGTGGTAGTGATCTGTGATGAAAAACAGTACGATCCAGTTTTCGCGGCTCTCGATCCACTGGGCATAAAAGTATACGCTGGGGCCGATGCTATCGCGTCTGTTGTGCAGATGGACAGCATCGACATGGTACTGACAGCTATGGTTGGTTATGCAGGTTTACTGCCCACTATCAAGGCCATCGAAGCCGGAAAAGCTATTGCGCTGGCCAACAAAGAAACGCTGGTGGTGGCCGGGGAATTGATCACCCAATTAGCAGCTCAGAAGGGCGTAAATATTTATCCCGTCGATTCGGAGCACTCAGCCATTTTTCAGTGCCTGGCCGGTGAGTTTCATAATCCTATCGAAAAAATTATCCTGACTGCCTCTGGCGGGCCGTTCCGGGGTAAAGACCGGGAATTTCTGTCAACTGTCACCAAAGCGCAGGCGCTGAAACATCCCAACTGGACAATGGGCGCGAAAATCACTATTGACTCGGCCACGTTGATGAATAAGGGGTTAGAGGTGATCGAAGCGAAGTGGTTGTTTGGCCTTACACCAGAGCAGATTGAGGTGGTAGTGCATCCGCAGAGTATTATTCACTCCCTGGTGCAGTTTGAGGACGGGAGCATGAAAGCGCAGATGGGGCTGCCCGATATGCGCCTTCCTATTCAATACGCACTTGGCTATCCCAATCGACTAAAATCAGACTTTCCACGTTTTGACTTCAGGCAGTTTTCATCGCTCACATTCGAACAGCCAGATCTCGAAACGTTTCGCAATTTGAAGGTGGCGTTCGATGCAATGGCGCGGGGTGGAAATGCACCCTGTATTATCAATGCAGCCAATGAAATAGCAGTCGATGCTTTTTTGCACGATCGGGTGAGTTTTCTCGGTATTTCTGATGTGATTGAGGAATGTCTGGACCAGGTAGCTTTCGTAACCAAACCTACGTATGATGATTACGTACGCACTGATGAAGAAACCCGCCGGATAGCTTCAGAGCGAATTAAAAGCCTAGTTTGATTGTTTCGATAATGATATCGTTCTAAACGAGATGACAGCTCTCAGCACCGTTTCTCACAAATTGGCTTGTAGCGATTTTTGCTCCACTATTTTTGCATCAAATCGCCGAAACAGTCTTGACAGTTTTTCTGCACTTAACACGATTTTGCTTTAGACTACAACATGGAAGTATTAATAATGGCCGGACAGCTCATTCTGGGCTTGTCGCTTTTGGTTGGATTACATGAGTTGGGGCACCTGTTGGCGGCCCGTATGTTTGGGATGCGCGTGGAGCAATACTTTATTGGTTTCCCGCCCCGCGTCTTTAGTTTCAAAAAGGGCGACACGGAGTACGGCTTAGGCGCAATACCGCTGGGCGGCTACGTTAAAATTTCGGGCATGATCGATGAGTCTCTCGACACGGCTCAGATGAAGGCGGAGCCTCAACCATATGAGTTTAGAGCGAAACCAGCCTGGCAACGCTTAATTGTGATGCTGGGAGGCATTATTGTCAACGTGATCGTCGGCATTATCATCTTTGTGTTACTCACTTACAAGAACGGTAACACGTACCTGCCCGCCAGCGAGGCAAAATACGGTATTGTAGCCTACGATCTGGCGAAGCAAATTGGCCTTCGCACAGGCGATAAAATCATTAAAATCAACGGCAAGTCGTACAAAGATTTCAACGACATTCGGAGTACAGATGTGTTTCTGAACGACAACAGTTCGTACACCGTCGACCGCAACGGCGAAATTTTAACGATTGATGTACCCAATGACTTTATTGACAAGTTAGCCGATAAAAAGAACGCGGGTTCCTTTGTAGAACCCATTCAGCCGTTCAAAGTGGGAGAACTTGAGCCCGGAAAGCCAGCTATAAAAGCGGGGCTGAAAACAGACGATGTCATTACCAGTGTCAATGGAAAGCCCATACGGTTTTACCACGAGTTTGGCGAGATCACAAGCAAGTCCAAGAACCAGGTAATTGCACTGGGAATCAACCGGGGTGGTCAGCAGATTAATTTGAATGTAAAAACGACACCTGAAGGTAAGCTGGGTTTTTATGCTGTCAATATGCTCAAGACCGTAACGGAAGAATACACTTTCGGTGAGGCCATAAGCATTGGTACGCAGCGGGCTTTCCAGGTTGTTTACGATAACATCAAGGGTTTTGGCAAGATCTTCCGGGGCGATGTGTCGCCTTCTAAAGCCTTGAGCGGCCCGATTGGTATTGCTCAGAATTTGTTTGGCGGTGTGTGGGTATGGGATCGGTTCTGGACAGTGACTGGTCTGTTGTCGATGGCCCTTGCGTTTATGAACGCCTTGCCCATCCCAGCGCTCGACGGCGGTCACTCAACCATTCTACTCTACGAAATTGTATCGGGTCGTAAACCTTCAGATAGTTTCCTTGAAGCCGCGCAAAAGGTAGGCATGGTGCTATTACTGGGCTTGATGGCTTTTGCTATTTTCAACGATGTATTTAAGGCTGTTTTTTAACCACAAAGACGCAAAGACTTCGCAAAGAGCGCAATGGAACAACCGTTTTTCTTCGCTCTCTTTGCGAAGTCTTTGCGTCTTTGTGGTTTCAATTTTTCTTGTTTCGGCGCATGAGTACCACGCTAGTGTTACCAACATGCAGTATGACCCAAAAGAGCGGGTATTTGAGGTGAGTGTCAGAATGTTTACCGACGATCTGGAGAAGACGTTGACCAAAGAAAATGGTGGTCAGCGCGTCATATTTGATAAAAAGTACGAAAAGAACAACGATTTACTTTTAGAGAAATACGTCCGAAAGCATTTTGCCCTGCAAACTCCTCAGAAGCAACGGAAACCATTTACGTACGTTGGTCATGAAACGGAAGCTGAGGCACAGTGGATCTATCTCGAACTGCCTTACCCCGAACCATTTCGCGGGGCTACCTTGCAACAGAGTGTGCTCTTGGACATGTTTGACGATCAGGTTAACTTAGTGACAGTCAATTATAACGAACAGAAAAAAACTTTTTTGTTCAAGAAAAATCAAACCGTACAAGAGATTAGTTTCTGAAAATAAGTTTTGGTTAGCGAATCGCTACCGACAACCGTACTTTTGTACCAGTTACCCAACCGTAGGCGTAACGTCAAAATTCAATTGACCTTGGCACGTAGGTTGCAACAATATAATTTCTCTACTGATCTACCGTAGGTTTACCCACAAGCGTCCCGAAATACTGTCAGTTTGACAGATTCCCTTATGTTACAAAGCGATTTTGCCACTCGATTACTGCTGTCTGACTTTGACTCTGACAATCTGGAGATTGTCCCGTTGGGTTCGCCAGAAGGGATCGATGATGATTACGAATTACCTCAAAATCTACCAATACTTCCCGTCCGTAACACGGTTTTATTCCCAGGAATGGTAATCCCCGTCACGGTGGGTCGCCAAAAGTCTATTCGGCTTGTAAAAAAAGCGTACAAAGGCAACCGAATTATTGGGGTTGTATCACAACTTAATCAGAACAAAGACGAACCAACTGCTGATGATCTGTATCGGCTTGGTACGGTAGCCTATATTATCAAAATGATCACCCTGCCTGATGGTAATATTACTATCATTATTCAGGGTAAGAAGAGATTTGAGATTCAGCAGATTACTCAAGATGAGCCTTTTTTAACGGCCTCTGTCCGGCAGATCGATGATAATTTTCCTAATTCTACTAAGAAAGAGGGGAAAGCACTATTACAGTCGGTGAAGGATGCTGCCTACAAGATTCTGAGACTGAATCCCGAAATTCCTCAGGAAGCCCGTATCGCACTGGATAACATCGAAAGTCCGATGTTTCTGCTACACTTCCTGTCCTCGAACATCAACGCCGAAGTAGCCGACAAACAACGCCTTCTGGAAACGCTCGAAGGTGTGCCTCAAGCTCAGTTGCTACTGGAATATATGCTTCGGGAAGTACAGTTGCTCGAACTTAAGCGAGAGATACAATCGAAGGCCAGCTCAGACCTCGATCAGCAACAGCGCGATTTTTTCCTCCGTCAGCAAATAAAGGTGTTGCAGGATGAATTGGGTATGGATAACCCGGACCGTGATCTTGAAGAAATTCGAATCAGAGCTGACCAGAAACGGTGGCCTGCTGAAGTTCGGGGGCATTTTGATAAAGAACTCACTAAGTTACAGCGCATTAACCCAATGGCTCCCGAGTATCCGGTGACGCTCAACTACATTGAGTTGATGGTCGATCTGCCCTGGAGCCAATACACCAAAGATAATTACGACCTCAAAAGGGCTCAGAAAATTCTTGATGCTGATCATTTCGGCCTGGAGAAAGTGAAGGAGCGGATTATCGAATATCTGGCTGTTTTGAAGCTTCAGAATGACCGGAAAAACGATGAGCCCAAGCCCGAAGTAGTTGAAACTACTCCTGCCACTCGTCGGTCTGCCAGCAACGCATCACGGACGGGTAATCCGAACCAACCGGAAGGCTTAAAAGCGCCAATCTTATGTTTGTATGGCCCTCCAGGAGTCGGAAAAACATCACTGGGCCGCTCAATTGCGAAAGCGTTGGGCCGCAAATACAGCCGAATGGCCTTGGGTGGCGTGCACGATGAAGCCGAAATTCGGGGACACCGAAAAACATATATCGGCGCTATGCCCGGTAAAATTATTCAGAATATCAGGAAGTGCAGTTCATCGAACCCTGTGTTTATTCTGGATGAAATTGACAAGGTTAGTTCTGATTTTCGGGGTGACCCTTCGTCGGCTCTGCTCGAAGTGCTGGACCCTGAGCAGAATTCAACCTTCATGGACAATTATTTGGAGGTCGAATACGATCTCTCGAAGTGTCTGTTCATCGCTACAGCCAACAGCTTAGATACGATTCACCCCGCTCTGCGCGACCGGATGGAAATTATTGACATTGCGGGTTACACAGTTGAAGAGAAGGTGCAGATTGCCAAGAAATATCTGATACCTAAACAACGCAAAGAACACGGCCTGAAGCCTAAAGATCTTCAGATTGAAGACAAGGCGATTGTACGTATTGTAGAAGGTTATACCCGTGAGTCGGGGGTGCGGAATCTAGAACAAAAAATTGGTGCGCTGGTACGTAAAATCGCTAAGTCGATAGCGATGGAAGAAGAATACCCGCACACAATTAAACTGGCAGACGTTCGTAAGATGCTTGGTGCCGAAGTATTCGATAAGGATCTCTACTCTGACGATGACATTGCCGGTATCGTAACGGGCCTTGCCTGGACTCAAGTTGGAGGTGAAATTCTGCTTATAGAATCGAGTTTGAGCCGTGGACGTGGCACCCTGACCCTCTCAGGGCAATTAGGTGATGTAATGAAAGAGTCAGCGGTAACGGCTCTCTCCTACCTCAAAGCGCACGCTGATGACCTGAATATCGACTATCGGATGTTTAATCATTATGATCTGCACGTACACGTTCCGGCGGGAGCCGTACCGAAAGATGGCCCCTCTGCGGGCATTACAATGGTTACGTCTATGGCTTCAATCTATACCCAACGCAAGGTTAAACCATTTTTGGCAATGACTGGCGAAGTGACACTGCGGGGTAAGGTATTGCCTGTTGGTGGTATAAAGGAGAAAATTTTAGCGGCCAACCGAGCCGGTGTTAAAGAATTGATTCTCTGCACGAAGAACCGCAAAGACATCGAAGAAATAAACCCCAGCTACCTTAAAGATCTGACGTTTCACTACGCCGATACCGTTGATCAGGTGCTGAACATTGCTTTGCTACCAAATCAGGTAGGCAAACCAATGAAGTTTGTTTTCCCTCACGAAGACACTACCCGTCGCGATCACGAACCAAGTGTGGTGACGTATTGATTTAGAATCGGTCCGCCGATGTGGTCGGATTTGGGATTTAATGCATGCAACCGGATTGGCTTCCACCCTTTCGCTGATGCTGTCAACAATAAATCCCAAATCCGACATAGTAAATCCCCAATCCACTATGCTCGACTTCCCAAAATTGTCTGCTGCCTATCAGGAGGCTCTACTGGGTAGCTTAGTGCCATTTTATTTAAAGAATAGCCAGGATCACCTTGGCGGCTATTTTAATGGCTTGTCGGCAAAAGGAGAGCCTTACGATACCGATAAGTTTATTAGTCAACAAGCTCACCAAACGTGGGCATTCGCAAAGCTCTACGGCACAGTAGGCGCAAGCGATATTTGGCTCAACCATGCCCGACACGGAGCTCGTTTTCTCTATAGTTTTGCTCACGATGAAAATCTTCGCTGTTATGCGAGTGTTGACAGGCTTGGACGTCCGGTAGCACCTACAACAGATGTGTGTACCGACGCGGTTGTTGTGATGGCGTATTGTCAGATGTACGGGGTTACAGGCGAAGACGAATGGGCAATGCTAGCCAAACAGACACTCATGGGCTTGCTCGACCGCCACAATACCCAACGTACAGAACAAGATCAAACAGTTAATGGATTTAGAGTACTTCGCCATTTGAGCGAGCCAATCGCCGTAATGCAGGCGTTGATTGAGGCACAGTCGCTGCTAAGCGAAGAAGACTGGAAGGAAGCTATTGAATCTATATCTGCTGAACTCCTGAACGAGTTCTTAGATAAACGGCAAGACATTTTACGAGAATATATTCAGCCGGAGGGTGCTTTTGTGAATACCCCGGAAGGTCGACGACTGAGTGCCGGACTCACCTTCCAGGCCGCCAACGTGGCCCACGATTTAGCCAATGAAACAGGGAACAGAAAACTGGCCATACAAGCTGCGGCCTGGACTATTCAGCTTTGCGAGTGGGCATGGGACGAAGCTACTGGTGGGCTCGATCAATGGGTGGATCTGAAGAGCCAAACTCTACCCTACCCCGACAGCAAACAACGCTGGGCCTGGGTCCATTTAGAATGTCTGAGCGCGTTGATAAAAGCTTATTTCTATACTCGGCATCCTAATACCCCTAAATGGTTGCAACGCGTTCATGACTTTACGTTTCAACACTTTCCTGATATCGAAAATGGGGGCTGGCATCTGGCGCTAAACCGACAAGCCAAACCGTTGTTTGAGGCTAAGGCTACACCAACTAATGGATGTTCTGATTTAGTGAAGCCTCTGCTCGAAAGCTGGCAAATAGCCGACCAATGTGCCAAACTGAAACCGGCAGTGGTGTTGAATCGATTCGGTGCAGTTAGTCGACGAATAGTTTAGCGTTTTAGAAAATCGTCACTTCTTATATTTCCCCTTAATACTCTCTGTCAGCAACTCATACATCTCCATCAAGCGGGGTTGCTTATTGAGCATAGCTAAATGAGTGCTGATCGTTTTCTGATCACCCCGACGAGCGGGTCCCGTTTGCACATCAGCTGGGTTAGTGGCAGCAAGAGCTTTACGAAACGTCTCACGAATGAGCGGACGGAGCAAGTCAAATTCCAGGTCATGCGCGTCGGTGAGGTCATTAGCAATAGCCAGCAGGTGATTAGTGAAATTACAGGCGAACACTGCTGAAAGGTGCAGAACCCGCCGTTCAGCTGAGCTTACCAAGTACACAATTGAGCTGATTTCCTGCCCCATTGCCACTAAAGCGGCTTCTGTTTCAGGGTCGCTAGCTTCAATACAAAGCGGAATCTCGTCAAAATCAAGTGGATTCTGATCTCGGCTAAAGGTTTGAAGCGGATAGAAAACACCCGTCTGAACGGGAACGTCGCTGTACAGTTGCATTAACTGGTCAAGGGCTTCCAACGAGTAACTTCCCGATGTATGGACAACAATCGCCCGTTCAGGTAATACCAGACGAGAGCAAACGTCTGGTAACGCATCATCGGGAACGGTGAGCAGAAATAATTGGGACGAACTATTGGCAACATTCAAATCTGAACGCGGACGAGCGTCGTATAGTAAACTTACCAACTGGCGGGCATGGCTAAGCTGACGACTAACAACTTCGTTTACGTGATGTCCGGCGTTTTCCAGGGCTGGAGCCAAATGCCAGGCCACATTTCCAGCCCCAATAAAAGTTATTTCCATGTTTACTGAAACGATCCGACAGTCTGGTAGTAAACAGCCAACAGTTAATAATTGCCTGGAAGTTTCTCATCACAGTCGCTTTTAGTAACTAACTGTTGCCTTTAAAACTCTGACGAATTGACAGATTTCTCTCCTTCTGACCCCTGTTTTAAACAAAGGACTAATTTTTGCTGTCAATGACCTATCAACTACTTATTCTTTCTGGCTCAGTTAAAGAATTATGTTTGATGTTTTAACTGATTTATAATCAGGCAACTGATCCATAACTAGGAGCCACTTGTGACAAGCGGTACGTAGTTTATCGGAGAGGCACTGACAGTGAACGACAAAATCTTGTAATTTTATGGCGACCATACACGAAGTTATGTCAGATACGCCGACTCGCGACGACCGGAACCGTAAAGACGGGCCGACCGAACCAGAGCAAATACTGCCAGAGGAAGTTTCTGCCGATCAAACCACGGCTGAAGCTCCCGTACGCCGATACACCGACGAGCAGAAATATCAGGTTTTCAACAAGGAGTTTATGCCCCACATAGACTCAATGTACAACTTTGCCTTTCGGCTAACAATGGACGAGGATGATGCCAACGATCTCGTCCAGGATACGTATTTGAAGGCATTTCGCTTCATTTCGTCCTTTGAGCAAGGAACCAACGCCAAAGCATGGTTGTTCCGCATCTTGAAGAACAGCTTCATTAACGATTATCGGAAGAAAAGCAAAGAACCGGCTAAGGTCGATTATCAGGACGTTGAAACGACCTATAATTCGGAAGATGCCGAGACAGAGCATACGGTTGACCTTCGGGCCGAATCGGTTTCTGACTTGATTGGAGATGAGGTAGCCACGGCACTTAATTCGTTGCCGGTTGACTTTCGGACAGTTATTATCCTTTGCGATATTGAAGGGTTTACGTACGAAGAGATGGCGAAGATTCTCGATATTCCAATAGGTACTGTTCGGTCGCGCTTACACCGTGCTCGTAACTTGCTGAAAGAGAAACTGCGTGACTATGCAGCCTCTATGGGATATAAAGAAGAAAGTGAAGAGTAGCCCGAACTTTTCTGAACCAGAAATTGGTTCTCCCTTCAACTTAACGTAATATTATTTTTGGAATAAATTAAATTTTTCCAATGCAAACGTCGTTGCCATCGTCAGCTCCGGGCAGTATGAAAGAGCACTGTGACCACCAGGCAGATTGCCTGAAGATGATCCAATTAATTGTGGACGGAGAAGCTACTGAACAGCAGATAGAGAAACTCCGGAACAATTTGCATACTTGCCAGCCTTGTATCAAAATGTACCATTTAGAGAAGGAAATTAAAGAACTACTAAGTGGGAAAATGGAGAAAAAATGTTGCCCGGAACAATTGGTAGCCAGCATCAAAACAAGAATTCTACAGTTTAGCTAGATCAAAAAGCGAAGAAACGGGTTGGCAGTTACCACTCGTTTCTTCGCTTTTTGATTTATATACTTATTAACTTTTGGACGGCAAGCTTATCATTTTTTCTGCCCCTTCCGGGTCGGGCAAGACGACCATCGTCAGACATCTTTTAGCCGAGAACGCAAATCTCGGCTTTTCTATTTCGGCCTGCACCCGTGACCGGCGAGGGCGCGCTGAGCAAAACGGGAAGGACTACTACTTTCTGACCCCCGACGAATTCAAGCAAAGAATCGACAACAATGAGTTCGTAGAATGGGAAGAGGTATATGTGGGCGCTTTTTACGGTACACTTAAATCCGAAATTGAGCGGCTCTGGGAAAATGGCAAACACGTTTTGTTTGATGTCGATGTTCAGGGCGGTCTAAAACTCAAAGAATATTACGGTGATAAGGCATTAGCCGTTTTCGTGCGCGTTCCTGACGAAAAAACTCTCCGCCAACGCCTAATTGGCCGGGGCACTGAAACCGAAGACAGTCTGTCGAAACGATTGTTCAAAGTCCACTTTGAAATGAGTTTTCAAAATCGATTTGATGTCATTCTAGTCAACGATGATCTGGAAACATCCTACCGGAAAGCTCAACAATTAGTCGATGATTTTGTGAAAGAAGGCAAGACACCGGCCAAGGGCACAATTTTGTAACTTGCAAGAGATTATAACAAGCACAGTCATGTCTTCCACTGATATAAAGTCGATTTTGTTCAAGCAAATTGAACGGGTTGAAAAAGAAGAGGATTTGCAGGATTTATTACTGACGGTTACGGAGTTCATTAATCATCGTACTGATCCTCAACCTGAAAGTCCAGCTCTTTTAGAGCAGCTCCAGCATGCGTTAGTCTCCGTTGAGGCTGGCCGAGTGATTCCTCACGATCAAGTAGTTAAAGAGTCGAAACTATGGATTACGCGATAGTTTGGGGCGACGACGCAAAGGAAAATTATCGCTCTATAACTATCTATCTGCTCGATGAATTTGGCTTCGCAGTAGCGGATCGATTTACAGACATTATCAGTAACAAGCTCAGAATTCTGGAACATTCACCGTTTATCGGCAGACGTTTGACGGCGCTACCAAGTGTTCGCAAGCTGCCAGTTGAATCCTACAATATGATCTATTACGCTGTTATTGGCCAACAAGTTTGCATACTTAATATTCTGGACTCTCGGCGTGGAGATCAGCTTAATTGATCAATGAAAATCGGTTTGTTTTTTGGCTCTTTTAACCCCGTTCATGTCGGTCATTTGATTGTTGCCAACACAATGGCAACTAATACTGATCTTGAACAGGTATGGTTTGTCGTATCCCCCCAAAATCCCTTTAAAAAGGTCAAGAGTCTGCTTC
The DNA here is from genome assembly GCF_028867935.1 of Flavobacterium sp. SUN052. Taxonomy (GTDB): domain Bacteria; phylum Bacteroidota; class Bacteroidia; order Flavobacteriales; family Flavobacteriaceae; genus Flavobacterium. The sequence goes on along the minus strand of NZ_JAPQNS010000006.1, from coordinate 376,188 downwards.
ATGAGTTCGACCGCTTCGATATGGTGAAAAAGGCCATTGCCGACAACAGCCGCCTGAAAGCCACCGACATTGAGTTCTCGATGCCCCGGCCCAGCTACACCATCGACACACTCCGAAAATTACAGGAAAAGTATCCTCAACATACCTTTACCCTTATTATGGGTGAAGATAACCTGGATCAGTTTGCCAATTGGAAAGCATACAACGAAATCCTGGATGGCTTTGGGTTGTATGTGTATCCTCGCCCCAGCCGTAACGATGGACCAGCACCTGCCAGCCCCTTTCAGGAGCATCCTAATGTTCGGTTGGTGCATGCTCCACTCCTGGATATTTCAGCTACGTTTATTCGGGAAAACATTCGTGCCAACCGATCCATTCGGTACATTGTACCCGAAGTAGTCGAGGAAATGATTGTCAGGAAGAAGTTTTATTTATAGTTGAGTCGCAAGCGATAAACGCCTGAAAAAGAGCCTTCTACAGAATTTTTGTTCAGGCGTTTATCGCTCTTATACGGTTATATTACCCTACGGCGTTCCGTTCTGGTACGTAATCTCAGTTACTAGCCCAATTGCTCCAATTCGAAACGCCACCGAACGAGCCTGAGACTTCTTTTTCGGGTCGTCGCAATGGATACCCTTCTCTAGGAAATAAATATAGAATTTCTGGTTTCGGTCCGCAATCATGTTTACATCAGGGCGGCCCAGAATCCCCCCCAAATCATTGACGTGAACTCCTTTAAACTCCTGGCGAGATGCGTCGAGATCGTTTAACAACGTAGCACGCACACCATTACAGCCACCCCGGTCAGACCGCCATTTTGCAACGTCTAGTTTCGCAAATTGATCAGGCGTAGAATAACAGCCTGCGAGTGATACAATCAACAGCAACAGAACAAGTCCACTTTTTCCAGTTATAACCTGTTCATTGCTCATTGTTCGTTATACAAAGTTTGTAACAAGGTCTGCCCAACCGCTTTCAGCGTTCCACGATCGATGTTCTCCATGGTGTCTTCGTTGGTGTGCCATGCATGGAAAAAACCACCTGTTTGCAAGTTGGTATGAATAATGTCGATCATCGGAATTTTAGCGATGATATTAGGAGCAATATGGTCGTCGGTGATGGAGCCGCCAGCCGTATCAACAAAATACTGGCTGTAACCCAGTTGGCTGGCTGTTTGCCAAACTTGATTCATTATGCTGGGGGCAAACTGCATGGAGTAGCCTTCTTTGGCAAAAGTGGCCCCTTTAGCGCCAACCATGTCGAGCAGAATGCCATAATAGGCTTTGTAACCCGGTATGTGCGGGTTTTTGGCCCAGTATCGCGAACCAAGGCAAAAGCCAATATAATCGAACTCGTTACCCGGCTCTTTGTCGCCCACGGCCTTCTCGCCATCGCCCCAGTCTTCCGCATCGAAGAAAACAAGGTCTACACCGACACCTGGCTTCTGTTTGGCTTGCTGAATGGAGCGAGCCAGCTCGAGGAGTACACCGACGCCTGAAGCACCATCATTGGCAGCCAGAACAGCATCGGCCCGGTCGGCAACGGTAGTATCCTGATCAGAACGGGGGCGCGAATCCCAGTGCGAAGTCAGCACGATCCGCTTGCTGGCTTGTGGATTGATACTACCGATGATATTGCGAGCTTTCAGGATTTTTCCATCCCATGTTTTGGCGTCGAACTTTTGCTCAATTACAGCAAAGCCAAATTCTTTCAATTTAGCCACCAGGTAGTCACCCCCTTTAACGTGAGCAGCTGTATTGGGTACCCGTGGTCCGAAGGCAACCTGACGGGCTATATATTGGTAAGCAGAATCGGCATCAAATGCCGGAGCCGAGGTGCTTTGTGCAGGCTGTTCGGTTGTGCTCGTTTGCGACTCCGTTTTTTTGTCGGTTTTGCACGACGCGAAGGCGGTTAATAAAGCTATAGTAATCAATAATGTCTTGCTCATGAATTGTATTTTCTTAAATCAACGAAAATTCATCACTCCTCATACGCCCAGTCAATGCGGTGCTTCATATCTTTTATAACAAGCCCCTGCTGTTTGAAATAGGTTCTAACCTGATCGACTTTATCATACAACTTCTGCTCTTTGTATTCCCGGTAAAGGGTTAACATTCCCTCCACCACACCGTGGCCTTCACCGGTTTCTTCGAGCAGGCCCAATACGTTTTCTGTAAAGTCGACAAACGAAGCTTTCATCGACTCGAAAACGTCCTGGCCTAAGGCAGTTGGCTGTAGCTGGTTCATGTAAATCATGTTCACGTACTTAAGCAACGTAAACAGATGTGCAATAGCCACAGCGGTGTTTAAATCGTCGTTCAGGGCATCGTGAAACCCCTTCAAAGCAGCCTGTATATCAGCTTGTTTTTTAGGATCAGGCGCTATGGTTTCATCGGCAGCGTAGGTAAGCGTTTTTACGATGCGCAATCCATTCACAAGCCGACGGTAACCCTTCTGGGCCGCTTTCAAGGCGTCATTCGAGAAGTCGAGCGTGCTTCGGTAATGCGATTGCAACATGAAAAACCGCACTGTCATTGGCGAATAAGCCTGTTCTAACAGTGGGTGACTTCCTGCGAATAACTCAGCAGGCAGAAAGGAATTTCCCAGCGACTTACTCATTTTCTGGCCGTTTACGGTCAGCATATTTGAGTGCATCCAGTAGCGAACCGGGTCTTTGTCGGTGAGGCCGTTACCTTGGGCGATCTCGCATTCATGGTGTGGAAATTTGAGGTCCATGCCTCCGCCATGAATGTCAAATTGAGCACCCAAATATTTAGTACTCATGCAACTACACTCCAAATGCCAGCCCGGAAATCCATCGCCCCAGGGCGATGGCCAGCGCATAATATGTTCGGGAGAAGCGTTTTTCCAGATGGCAAAGTCCAGCGGATTGCGCTTCTCTGACTGTCCATCGAGATCGCGGGTTTCGTTGAGCAGATCTTCAATAATCCGACCCGACAGTTTGCCGTAGTTACCGCCCTGTTCGTTGTATTTTAGAATATCAAAATACACCGACCCATTCGATTCGTAGGCCAGCCCTTTGTCAATTAATACTTTAACAGCCTCAATTTGCTCTACCATATGGCCCGTTGCGGTAGGCTCGATGCTTGGCGGCAGCAGATTGAACGTTGTCAGAACATTATGAAAATCGTTGGTGTAGCGCTGCACAATTTCCATCGGTTCCAGCTTTTCGAGCTTGGCCATGCGCCCAATTTTATCTTCACCTTCATCACCATCGCCCACAAGGTGGCCCACGTCGGTAATGTTACGCACATACCGAACTTTATAGCCAATGTGCGTCAGGTAACGGAACAGCGTATCGAAGGTCAGAAACGTGCGTACGTTGCCCAGGTGAACATAATTGTAAACGGTTGGGCCACAGACATACATGCCCACATAAGGCGCACTGATGGGTTCAAACGTTTCTTTTTGGCGGGAGAGCGTGTTATAAAGTCTGAGGGGTTGCATTCAGGGGAATTTTCAGTGGGTTGAATCGTAACGGCAAAGGTACAGGATTGATAGTAAAAAGGTGTGGCACCAATGCTAACTCACTATCTTTGCCTGATCTCTATTTTACTTTATCGTTCAGAATGCATCTCGTCGAAGTCGGCACCAATTCCGCTTACCAACAAGAGTTCATCCAGTTTGCTGTTCGACTGTATCAGGACGAACCAAACTGGATTCGCCCCTTAGATGCCGACCTCGAAAGCGTCTTTGATCCTAAAAAAAATAAGCTGTTTGAGCATGGCGAATGTATCCGGTGGCTACTGCTCGACGATCAGAACCAGACGATAGGGCGGGTTGCGGCTTTTATTAATCAGAAAACCACCATGACCCGTAACGAGCAACCAACGGGGGGAATGGGCTTTTTTGAGTGCGTATACAACCAGAAAGCCGCCAACACGCTTTTTGATGCCTGTAAAAACTGGCTTCTCGAACGAGGTATGGAAGCTATGGATGGCCCGATTAATTTCGGCGACCGTGACCGTTGGTGGGGATTACTGGTGGAAGGTTTCAATCATGAGCCCAACTACGGAATGCCGTATACCAAACCGTATTACGTACTGTTTTTCGACAATTACGGCTTTCAGGATTATTTCCAGCAGCATACGTTTATGGTACCGATTGAAAAGGATCGCGTATTGGCGGGTATGCATCCAACCGTTCTTGAACGCTCAGACCGTATTCTGAAAGATCCCGCTTTTTCGTTCGAACATATTCGCAAAAACGAACTCTCGAAGTTTGCGGGCGACTTTGCTGAAATATATAATAAGGCCTGGACCAAGATTCTCGGGACGCCCGACATGAGCCAAGAGAAAGCGTTGAAACTTATGAAGCAGATGAAACCGGTTATGGATGAGGAACTGGTTTGGTTCAGCTACCACGGCCCCGAGAAGCAGCCTATTGCCTTTTTCATCATGCTCCCCGAGCTGAATCAATATTTCAAGTATGTGAACGGTAAGATGGATTTGCTGGGCAAACTCAAGTTCCTGTATTACAAAACGTTTAAAACAACCCGCAAAGCTTTCGGTGTGATTTTTGGCGTAGTGCCCGATTTTCAGGGACGAGGTGTAGAGTCGGCCATTGCGCTATCGTATCCGACTCGGGTGGGCTGGGCGTCTAGCCATCCCTACAAGGATCTGGAGCTAAACTGGATCGGCGATTTCAATGTCAAGATGATTCGGTTCGCCAAAATGCTCGGCGCCGTGGTGGTTAAACGCCACATCACCTACCGGTATCTTTTCGATCGTAAAAAAGAATTTAAACGTCACCCAATCATTTAATCAGTGAACAGGTATCAGCCAGCAGCGAACAGTTTTGTCATACCACTACTGTTCGCTGCTGGCTGATACCTGTTCACTGATTACTCTACTCCTTTCACCTGCATTGGCAGTACATAGACAGATTCAGATGCCGTGATAAAAAGTGTCTGGCGGTCTTTACCGCCAAAACACAGGTTAGCCGTCCAGCCTGACGGAACGGGGATGTTCATCAACTTTTTGCCAGCCGGATCGAAAACCGTTACTCCCCTGCCCGTCATGTAAACATTGCCCTGCTTGTCGAGGGTAAGCCCATCAGAACCCATTGGGGCAAACAGTTGCCGGTTGGTCAGGCTGCCGTCTTTACCGATTTCGTATTTGTACGTTTTGCTGTCGCGGATGTCAGCTACGTACAGATACTTCCCATCGGGGGTACCCACAATACCATTGGGCTGTTTCAGATCGGTGGCAACCATCACGGCCTGACTCTTACCCTTGGGCAGATAATAAACATTCTGAGCGTCCAGAAAAGGCGTTTTGTGGGTCCACCAGGGACGTGGATAAAAAGGATCGGTAAAGTAAATGCCGCCTTTCCCATCGGGCCAGAGATCGTTAGGACCGTTGTGTCGTTTCCCTTCGTAATCTTTGAGCAACACCGTCACTTTTTTGTCTTTGGGATTAATCGACCAAAGCTCGTTTTTCTCATCAGCACACGAGAGAATGTTTCCTTTCTTGTCAATATACAATCCGTTTGAACGACCCATTTTTTCGGCAAACTGAGTCAGATTACCGTCTGTGTCGTACAGCCAAATTTTGTCGTTGGGCTGGTCGGTGAAATAGATGTTGCCCTTTTTGTCGACGGCGGGGCCTTCAGTAAAGTTGAACTGACCAGACACTTTTTTGAGTATCGCGCCAGGAGCAATCAGGGTTATACCTGCCGGGTTGAGTGTATCGGCCGAGGAAGATTTTTGGCCAAATGCATTCGTCAATACAAGCAATCCGGCAGCAAGTGAGAGAACGCTATTTTTGAGAAGAGTCATAGTTAGAATCAAAAAGCTAGTGCCGGGAAAAGCCTGGTGGGTCACAGAAATACCCGTAGCCGATAATATCCTATCTTTGTGCCTCTACTAACATACAACCAATGAGTTTACTAACGGTCGGGTCGGTCGCGTTCGATGCACTCGAAACACCCTTCGGTAAAACCGACAAAATCATCGGCGGTGCCGCCACCTATATCACACTCTCGGCTTCGTACTTTGTGCGACCTAACAACCTCGTTGCTGTGGTAGGCGACGACTTTCCGCAGTCGATGATCGATATTTTCGAAAGTCACGGTGTTGACACAGAAGGGCTCGAAATTCGGCAGGGTGAAAAAACATTCTTCTGGTCGGGCAAATACCACAACGACATGAACACCCGCGACACAGTGGATGTGCAGTTGAACGTAATGGAGAGCTTTGATCCTATCATTCCCGATTCGTACCAAGGTTGCGAGTACCTGATGTTGGGCAATACGGCCCCAGCTATTCAGAAAATGGTGGTTGATCGCCTGACTACCCGCCCCAAGCTCATTGTACTAGATACCATGAACCTGTGGATCGACATTGCCAACGCTGACCTGAAAACGCTGTTGCCGCTGGTTGATGTGCTGGTGTTGAACGACGAAGAGGCCCGGATGCTCACCGGCGATTATGCGCTGGTGCGGGCAGCAGCCACCATTCGCAACATGGGCCCAAAAACGGTCATCATCAAAAAAGGCGAACACGGTGCCCTGCTGTTCCAGGACGATAATATTTTCTTTGCTCCGGCACTGCCACTCGAAGAAGTATTTGACCCCACCGGTGCGGGCGATACGTTTGCTGGCGGTTTCATCGGCCACCTTGCCAAAACTGACGACATCTCCTTCGACAATATGAAGCGGGCAGTTATTTATGGCTCGGCAATGGCCAGTTTCTGCGTCGAGAAATTCGGTGCCGAACGGATCATTGATCTATCACCTGAAGAAATTCAGGATCGGGTTAACCAATTTGTGAAGCTGTCGGCGTTTTCAGTGGATTTGTAAGAAGAAGCCGAAGACTGGACATGTGCTTTACCCTGACAGTAAGGCCAAAATATAGTTGGCTATAAGTAGCCCTTTCAATAAATACGGGTGCCTGGGTATATACTCAGGCACTTTTTTTATATAGTTTTATCCCTCAAGTTCTATCCAATCTCTTTTTCATACATGAAACACACTATACTACACCTCATCTTAGTGACTTGCTTTCAGTTATATACGTCAATTTCAATATCTAAACCTAGTATATTACCTTTTAGGGATACGGTCGCTTTGTTAAATAATAGTGAATCCTCTGCTACCAAGATTTCTGATTCAACGACAACGGCTCTAGAAAATGAACGACTTTCTGAAGATTGCCCAGCTCCTACACCTTACACAATTGACAACTATTCCGTCAACTCAGTCTATTTACAGTGGGGTTCTTCAAGCAGTCAAAATACACAATTCACAATTGAAATAAGAACCTCTAATGCCACTTCATGGTCCAGTATTACAGTATCGAACACGACTGCTTATAGCGTTACCGGCTTGGCGCCAAGCACGAGTTATGTCTGGCGTGTAAAAGCTGATTGCTCTCCATTCTCAACCACCGCAACCGTGTCAACTGGTTATTGTGGGATTTACGGAGGATTTAGGCAAACCTTATCCACCTCGGCCTACCTGGAATGGCGCAGTGCATTAAACACAACGTACAACTTACGCTACCGGCCCCAAGGTGGTGAGTGGACTTTTGTAAATGACCTGACGGGAACCATTCGAAATGCAACCTCTATTCCACGCGCTTATTTGGCCGGCAGCTACTCACTCACAGCACTTACTCCTAATACAGGCTATGAATACCAGATAGAAGCCGTTTGTGGGAATGGATACACTATGCTCACTCCGCCCATTGCATTTACAGCTATCTGCAGCCCACCCACCAACTTAATAGTTACTTCAGTCAGCAACAATCGGGCAGTACCTAATTGGAATAGCGTTTATAGCACCGGCTTTACCATTCAGTATCGGACTAAATCGTTATCGGAAGCACCTTGGATAACCACCACTAACTATTCTTATGCCTATGTCGTTAATCCATTCTATTTGAGCATACTGTCTGATTTATCTTCCGATACTGAGTATGAAGTACGCGTTCAAGCACAGTGTCCGGATGGGTCTTCGTCGGCTTATACCTCTCCGCAGACTTTTTCAACAACGAGTTGCTCGTCGGTAGTAACTAATCCACGCCTATCAGGGGTTGGGCCTACCCGGGCTTCTCTGAACTGGAGTGGAGTTTTAGACAATACGTATGCACTTCAATTCCGCATATCAGGCGCGGAGTCATGGAGTGCGATCTCAACAAGCTATTTAGGAGGAGAAATTAACAACCTGCTTCCATCTACTTCATATGAGTGGCGTGTTCTGTCTATATGCCCCTCCCAAAGCACCACTACAGCTACTAATATTCAGACCTTTACGACTGCCGACTGTTCGGCGAACCGCCTATCTTTTTTCAGTGCTTATTACACAAATGCTACGACGGCGCAATTGAGTTGGTCAGAAAATTTCCCCGGTGTTGGTATTTATTCCCTTCGTTATCGACCCATCGATACAGTCAACTGGACAGTTATTTCGACTGTTTCTTCCAGTTTTTATTCCTTAACGGGCTTGACTCCCCAAACTAATTATGAATGGCAGGTAGCCCTTCAATGTACTAACAACCTCCTAAGTGATTTCTCTGCCAGTCGCCATTTTAGCCAAACCCCCTATTGCAACACCGCTATGATTACCACCCAAAATGGCGACTGGACAAATCCGGCCATCTGGTCATGTAACCGGGTACCTCTTCCCTCCGATCCGATACAGGTACTCCACAATGTTATGATTCCCGACAACAGCACCGGCCGTGCTTTACGGGTTAATTACAGCGCTGACGGGAAGGTACAATTAGGAACGGGGGCACGGCTGCTGCTGAGCCAGTAAAAGGTCAGTTTATTCCATACGCAGGAAGTTGGATTTCTACGAATAACTAACTCGCAATCCTAAGAGAACCAGGACCGGGTAAACCAGTTTGTGAAGCTGTCGGCGTTTTCAGTGGATTTATAAGTAGATCCTTTTTACATATAAATAGCAGCAAATGCTTGAAAGTTGACGAAGTAATTCTCAACTTTCAAGCATTTTGCATTTCTAAAAGTATCCTAAAAAATTCCACAGACACTTAACCACGGTTCACTGCGTATGCTGAATTATTTTACGCTATCATTTTTCTTCTGCTTACAGTTTTTACTGGCTTGTAATTTCGTTCAGGCTCAAACCACGCCTTATAATCCCTATACCAGCAACATAAGCTCCGCATCAGCTCAACTCAACTGGACAGCCTCTACTTCGTCCACCACGTACGACGTTCGCTGGCGCCCACAAAGCTCCACCAACTGGGTCACAACCACCGAAATTCCTGCCACCAGCTTTGTGCTGACCAACCTCAGCGATGGGCAATCCTACGAGTGGCAAATGCGGCCAGCCAACTCGACCACTTGGTACGGTGGTCCGGTGTCGTTCACCACTACGTTCAGTTGTTCAGCACCGTATATCTATACACCCGGCAGCGCTTCCACTTCCTCTGTTCAACTAAACTGGTATTCTTCGGGTGATTCAGGTAGTCCCAGCCTGAACTACACATTAGAGGTAAAAACGAGTCAGGCTGCGTCCTGGTCAACAATCAGTGGCATTTCGGGAGTGCCTTACAACACTACCGTTTACACGCTCAATAACCTAACACCTGGTACGTCGTATGTATGTCGGGTACGGTCAGCCTGTTCGCCTTTCTCGGGTACAATCGCTTTTGCCACGCCTGCCTGCGTGGTCACCAACCTGAGCCAGGAACCTTTGTCCACCACGGCCCGGCTGCGCTGGAACAACATTATCGATGCCACTTACAACCTCCAATGGCGACAACAAGGCGGGCCCTGGAACACGATTTCAACTATGCAGGCCCAGAGTTATGCATCCACCGCTGAGTATTCCCTCACGGCTCTGTCACCCAACACCACCTACGAATGGCAAGTGCAGCCGGTGTGCCGTACGGTTACTGGCCCATTCTCAGGACCGCTATCTTTCACGGCCAATTGTAACGCACCCACTTCGGTAAGTCTGTTGACGGCTCAAGCCAGCCGGGCTACCATCAGTTGGAACAGCATTTATGTCAATGCCAGTTATGGGTTTAGCTTTACTACACAGCACCGGCCCAAAGTACCCGCCAACAGTCCTTGGACCACTACCAACTACAATTACTCAACAAACTATTCCGGTCCATATAACTTCTATGGGAGTCTGTCAGGATTAACCCCGGAAACCGAGTACGAGGTACGCGTGCAGGCCAGTTGCCCCAACTCTGAAACGTCGAGCTACTCCAACCCGCCCGTCAGCTTCAACACCAGCAGTTGTACCAACACCGCCAGCAATCTGTATTCCTACGCCAATAGCCTGACCAGCCAATCGCTCTATTGGTCCACCAACTACGAACATTACTACGGCGTGCAGTTTCGGCCAACGGGCGTGAGTTCATGGAGTCAGGTAGGTCCGCTTACGTACACAGGCAATTCGTCGCAGACATTACAGAACCTGACACCCGGCACAACCTACGAATGGCGCGTGTTGACCTATTGCACGCCCTCAGTAAGCGCCGTTACGCCCAGCACCAGCCAAACGTTTGCTACGGCTGTCTGCGCCACCAACCGCGTGAACAGCCTGTATGCCAGTAACCCTGACTTTGATCGGGTCACGCTAACCTGGAGTGAGTCATCGCCCGGGGCGGGGCAATATCTGGTTAGGTATCGGGAGGTAGGGGCCAGCACCTACACGAACCTACCCATTCAGACCAGCCAATATCTGAATCTGACCGGATTAAGCAACAGCACGGCTTATGAATGGCAGGTGGCAGCCGTCTGCGATGCCTCAGTTACATCGCAGACGTTTTCGAGTCCACAGACGTTCACTACTTCCTGCCGAAACACGGCCTCGTATCAACAAACCGAAAATAATGCAATCACCAGCATTCGGCTCCGTTGGGACAACGCCTATTATCTGGATACCTACAACCGGACGTATGTATTGCGGTATCGGCCGCAAGGGGCTGACTGGACTACGCAAACCCTGAACACCACTTCCTCCAGCCCACAACTAAGCCTGACGGGCTTACAAACCGGAACCGTGTATGAGTGGGGCGTTGCGCGCCAGTGCTCAGCTTCGGTTCTGAGCGATTTCAGTCCGGGCTTTCCGTTTACCACAAGCTGCTCCAACACCCTGTATGACTTTGAATCACGGTATCTGACCCCCACACGTGCCTGGCTAGCGTTTTCCGATCAGGCTAACCGGTACTCGTACCAGATTCGTTACCGGGTTGTGGGTACCCAAGACTGGATTTTGCTCCCCCCATTTTCAACGACCTATTACTCGTTGACTGGCCTTACTCCCTACACTACCTACGAATGGCAGGTCGCCGTTCGGTGTCATCCTGATTTTATCAGTACTTATTCGCCGACGCAGACCTTCACCACCGATTGCTTCACACCTACGGGGGTAAGTGTAAGTGGCGGAGCGTCAACATTGTATTTTAATTGGAATTACAACGCCAACGTTTCTTCTTACACGCTTCAATACCGGCCTCAGGGAACATCGGCCTGGACAAGTGTATCAGCTACAGGTACGTCTTACCAACTCAATAACGTGCTGGGGACCTACGAATGGCGTATTCAGGCCAACTGCGGAGGGGGGCTAACATCCGCTTTTTCGTCTATTGGCACCGTCAGCACTTACTGCTTCTCGCCTTACTCGCCCACCATCTCGGCACTTAGTTCATACGGCGCTTTGGTGTCGTGGAGCGGAGGGGTCACTGATGCACGGTACAATCTGCAATGGCGGCCAGCTGGATCAACTGCCTGGAACACCATTAGCGATATTGTGGAACAGAAATACGTGCTGACAGGACTGGCTCATCAGACTCGTTACGAAGTGCAGATTCAGACTCAATGTGCCAACGTACAATCGTCTTTTTCATCTCAGCAAAGCTTCCTGACCGATTGCTCAGCCCCCTCGGCTCTTTCATCGGTAGCGTATAACTATTTCGCTGAACCTGGCCGAAAGTTTACCTGGTCGGGTGTTCCCAACATCGATTACACCTTGCGCTGGCGTCGCCTTGCGGCCGAAGGTCAGTCACCCGAAGATTGGCAGGTCCGACCCCACGCAACCATGGGGCTTTTCTATCCACAGTTTTTACCGGGTACTTACGAATGGCAAGTGCAGGCCAACTGCGTTAATGGCAGCACATCGGCCTTTGTCGGCGGACTTTCGTTTGACATTCCGACCTGCCCCAATGACCCGATCACCAACTACCAGACACAGGCCGAGAGTAACCGCGCCTGGCTGACTTATACGGCCGGGGCGCGTTCGGAAGTTCGCTGGCGACCAGTAGGAGCTTCTTCCTGGAACGTATCGAGCAACCTGAATAGTGGTAGTCTGAATCTGACGAATCTAAGCGAGAATGTAGCCTACGAGTGGCAGGCACGCTTGATTTGCCCAAATGGACAAACTGATTTCGGGCCGCTCCAGACGTTTACCACCACTTGTCCGGGCGCACCAAATCCACGCACAACTTGCGTGACGCCCTATGGAGCCACCCTATTCTGGGACGGGTCGTTCTCCGGTGCCTACGAAATCAACTGGCGGGCTATCGGAACACTAACGTGGCAAACGGTAACCGTTAGTGGAAACACATACAGTCTGAACAACCTGTCGACAGGTACGAACTACGAATGGCGAATTCGCCCTGCCTGCTCACCCGCTACCAACAAACCGTTTAATGCGCCGTTGCTATTCACAACCCAATGTGCTGCGCCCCAGGGGCTTTCGATGGTAGCCGCGAATAACTGCCAGAACGTGACGCTTACCTGGCAAAGCCAATGTCCTGCCTCTGTCAATTACACCGTACGGGTACGTAACTCCTCGTCGGAATCCTGGGCCAGTTACAACACCGTGTACAGTAGTCTTACGCTTTACATTGATAAACCTGGCACCGCTTACGAATATCAGGTACAGGCTAATTGTAATCCAGGCTGGACGTCTGCCTTCTCAAATTCTTACGTTTTCACGGCTCCAGCCTGTCCAGCTTCACTCGCCTGTGGGCCAGCTACCGATTTGAGCCAGTATATAGGCAGCGAAACAGCCTCCCTGAACTGGAAAACAGCTTCGGTAGGTACCAACTTTGTTGTTCGCTGGCGAGCTGTTGGTGGAAACTGGACGAATGCCAACATTGCTGGTACGTCGTATTCGCTAACAGGCCTGACATTAAATGCCCTGTACGAATGGCAGGTTCGAAATTTCTGTGCGGGTGCTAACGACTGGAGCTCTCCTTCTTTTTTTCGCACGCGTTGTGGTTCTCCCCCTATCGAGATATACAGCGTCGTAGCAGGGTTAGATTCAATCCGCTACTATTATTTTGCCACATCTGGCTATTCAATGGAGCTGCGCTATCGGGCAGACAATGGCGCCTGGCTTACCCAGACCGTTGTTACTAATCCGGCATTGCTTACCGGCCTTACGGCTGGTACTCGGTATGAGATTCAGTTACGAACCCGTTGCGCCAATGGTATTTATTCAGCGTGGTCGCCCTCACGGTATGCAACGCCTACTGGCCCTCCGCCAACCTGTGTAGCGATGACAACCATTCAAAATGGCGACTGGACCAATCCGGCCATCTGGTCGTGCGGGCGGGTGCCCACTCCTGCGGATACGGTGCAGGTGTTCCATCAGGTGATGATACCCGACCGAGCAACAGGCCGGGCTTTACAGGTACGGTATGGACTGGAAGGAATTGTACGATTTGGAACGGGGGCTAGATTGTTAGTAGGACAGTAGAAAAAAAATCCCAAAACCGTTTTACTGAACAGTACGTTACTGCCCTGATGTCACAACCTATTTCGGTCGTTTGGTTTCGGCGCGACTTGCGCCTGCACGACAACGCTGCTCTTTATCACGCCCTCAAGTCGGGTCGTCCTGTCTTACCGCTCTTTATTTTCGACCGTGAAATCCTCGACAAGCTCGAAGATCGGCACGACCGGCGCGTCGAGTTTATTCATCAACACATTGAGCGAATTCAGGGCGAACTGGCTGAAATGGGTTCGGGTATGGTGGTTCGATACGGTAAACCCGTTGACGTCTGGAACCAACTACTGCAGGAATATCAGATTGAAGGCGTGTTCACAAATCGTGATTACGAGGTATACGGTAAGGAACGCGATGCGCAGATTGCCGGATTGCTAGGTGAACATGGCATCGGATTTGAGTCATTCAAAGACCAGACAATCTTCGACCACGACGAAGTGCTGACGGGTAGCAAAACGCCCTACACCGTGTTCACGCCCTATAGTCGCCGGTGGCACGATACCCTAAATGACTTCTATCTGAAAGCCTACCCGACAGAGAAGTACTTTAGCAAGTTCCTGAAACAACCTACTCCCCCGCCCGTTCCAACACTGGCTGAAATGGATTTCAAACCCGTTGATGAGCCGTTTCCCAAACAAACCGTTACAGACAATCTGATTAAACACTACAAAGAAACACGCGACTTCCCTGCCAAACCCGGCACCAGTGAGTTGAGTGTTCACTTACGTTTCGGCACCATCAGCATCCGCGATCTGGCCCGGCAGGCACAAGACATCGGCCCCGCCACGTTTTTGAACGAATTATGCTGGCGCGATTTCTATTTTCAGGTGCTGCATCATTTTCCCCACGTTGAAAAGAACTCGTTCCGACGGGAATATGACAACATCAAGTGGCGCAACAATGAGGACGAGTTTGAGAAATGGTGTACGGGGCAAACGGGCTTCCCGCTCGTGGATGCGGGTATGCGCCAACTGAACACGATTGGCTGGATGCACAACCGAGTCCGAATGGTTACGGCCAGTTTTTTATGCAAGCATCTGCTGATCGACTGGCGCTGGGGGGAGGCCTATTTTGGGAAGAAACTCCGCGATTACGACCTCTCGGCCAACAACGGCGGCTGGCAGTGGGCAGCTGGCTCCGGCACCGACGCGGCTCCCTATTTCCGCGTATTCAACCCCACGGCTCAAGCCGAAAAGTTCGACCGCAAGGGTGAATACATCCGCCACTGGATTCCCGAATTCGACACGTTGGAATACGCCAAACCGATGGTTGATCACCCAATGGCCCGCCAACGCGCTATTGATGTATACAAGAAAGGATTGAAGGGAGAGTAGGTTATGTGACTAGGCAGTAACAGGCATCCGGCACGAACTTCATCACTGGTAACTGACGAATTTTCTGGCTTACTTTTTCCTATCAGATCCCCTCCACCCTTCTGGAAGGCCATTTTTTTCTAAGAAACTTTTAGCCTGCTTCAACTTTTCAGGAAACAATACCTTGCCGACATACTTATCATCGAGTTTGGGATTGACATCGATTTTTGATGACTTCAAGGTGCTTTGTGCTTTGATTGTAGCTCTCATAGATGAAAGTTAATGCTTTTTGTGCCTAATCAAAAACGCTTCGTAGGGACGACTTCGTTCAAACGGTTCCCACTCGCCAGATTGTGTATAACCTTGAACTTCGTATTGTTGCTCAATCTCGTTAAGAACACTCTCAATACCACGTCGGTACAAATGATTTTTTATGTCTTCATTGCCCTGTGCATACACAACCGCATCAGGGTGCCAGTTCAAGAAGTCAACAACAGTTGCAGCCACTGTTGCTAATACTTTTCGATGATCTCCATTGTTAGATCTACGTTTGTCAGTCCATTCACCAGTCGCTACAACAACGTCACCAAAGCCCAGATTGTACAAAGTTGACCCTTCGAAGAGTGGTGTAAATGCAATTACCTTTTCGATACGCCCGTATGTTCCGACGCTCACAAATTCGTATATAGTATGCTGACTCGATACTTCTGTATCATACTTCTCTAACTGCATAGACCAACTTAGCAACGGTGGATAAACAAACTCCCGGCCATGCTAAGCATAACCGGGAGTCTGAACATATAACCCAAAAACTAGAAACCACTTTACGATCCGCACATCTCGCAACCTTCTGGGTTGTCGAGTGAGCACTGCATGGCTAAGTATGCCTGTTCCGTGTCCGAAACAGCCGTTACGGGCTGAGCGGCTACCTGCTCGCGGGCATATTGCTCGTAGTTGAGTGGCTTCTCTACTGGTGATGTTTCGGCCAAAGCGGGTTCGAGCTGCATTTCGGCCTGAGGCTGAACTACCGTGAACTTCACGGCATCGGCGGCAGACTTCGTGCGGAGGTAATACATACCCGTTTTCAGACCTGCTTTCCAGGCGTAGAAGTGCATCGAGGTCAGCTTGCCGAAGTTTGAGTCCTGCAAGTGAATATTCAGCGACTGCGACTGGCAGATAAACGCTCCCCGATCGGCCGCCATGTCGATAATGTGCTTCTGCTTGATCTCCCAAACCGTCTTGTACAGGTCGCGAATATTCTGGGGAATACCCGGAATCTGCTGTACCGAACCGTTGGCCAGAACCAGATTGTTCTTCATGGTGTCGTTCCAGAGGCCTAGTTTTACCAGGTCACGGAGCAGGTGCTTGTTCACCACAATAAACTCGCCTGACAATACGCGCCGGGTGTAAATATTGCTTGTGTATGGCTCGAAACACTCGTTATTACCCAAAATCTGGCTGGTCGACGCCGTTGGCATGGGGGCTAGCAACAGCGAGTTCTGAACGCCGTGCTCCATTACATCCTTGCGGAGGGTTTCCCAATCCCAGCGATTTGACTTAGGCTTCACCCCCCACATATCGAACTGGAAAATACCCTGCGAAATGGGCGACCCTTTCCAGGTTTCGTAAGGACCATGAATCTTAGCCAGTTCCATCGAAGCCGTCATAGCTCCAAAATAGATGGTCTCAAAAATATCTTCGTTCAACCGGCGAGCTTCTTCCGATTCAAATGGCATCCGCAGCAGAATGAACGCATCGGCCAGACCTTGAACCCCCAAACCGATGGGCCGGTGACGCATATTCGAGCGACGGGCCTCCTCAACAGGATAGTAATTCAGGTCGATGATCTTGTTCAGGTTGCGCGTGGCCGTTTTCGTGACCTCGAACAGTTTCTGGTGATCGAACCGCATAACGCCATCGTTACCGCGCGTTAGAAACTTGGGCAACGCTAACGACGCCAGGTTACACACGGCCACCTCGTCGGGAGAGGTATATTCAATAATCTCGGTGCAAAGGTTACTCGACTTGATGGTACCGAGATTTTTCTGGTTCGACTTCCGGTTAGCGGCATCCTTAAATAGCATATAAGGCGTACCGGTCTCGGTTTGGCTCTCCAAAATCTCGAACCACAGTTCCTGCGCTTTGATCGTTTTACGGGCGCGGCCTTCACGCTCGTAGCGAGTGTAAAGTTCCTCAAACTCGTCGCCATAGCAATCAGCGAGGCCAGGACACTCGTGCGGGCAAAACAATGACCAAACATCGTCGTCTTCAACCCGCTTCATAAACAGATCAGGAGTCCAGAGCGCATAGAACAGATCGCGGGCCCGGAGTTCTTCCTTGCCGTTGTTCTTTTTCATGTGCAGGAACTCGAAAATATCAGCGTGCCAGGGCTCCAGATATACGGCAAAAGAACCTTTACGTTTTCCACCACCCTGATCCACGTAGCGAGCTGTATCATTAAACACGCGCAGCATCGGTACAATGCCATTCGATGTTCCGTTCGTACCCTTAATATACGTTCCCGTTGCCCGCACGTTGTGAATGCTCAGACCAATTCCTCCTGCCGACTGCGAAATTTTTGCCGTTTGCTTCAGCGTATCGTAAATCCCTTCGATGCTGTCGTCTTTCATGGTGAGCAGGAAACACGAACTCATCTGCGGCTTTGGCGTACCCGCATTAAACAGGGTCGGGGTGGCGTGGGTGAACCACTTTTCCGACAGCAGGTTGTAGGTCTCAATAGCCGCGTCGATGTCTTCCATGTGAATACCTACGGCTACACGCATCAGCATATGCTGCGGGCGTTCGGCGATGCGACCATCGAGTTTCAGCAGATACGACTTTTCGAGGGTCTTGTAGCCGAAGTAATCATAGCCATAATCGCGGTCGTAGATAATAGTAGAGTCGAGCAGGGCCGCGTGTTTGCGAACCACGTCGTATACCTCTTTGGCAATCAGTGATGCATTTTCGCCCGTTTTGGGGTCAACGTACTGATACAGTTTTTTGATAGTTCCCGAAAACGACTTGTTGGTGTCTTTGTGCAGGTTCGAGATGGCGATTCGGGCCGCAAGAACAGCATAGTCGGGGTGGCGTGTTGTGAGCGACGCTGCTGTTTCGGCAGCCAGATTGTCTAATTCGGTGGTTTTCACACCGTCATAAAGGCCATTAACGACCTTCATGGCTACTTCGACGGGTTGTACGTACGAGCTATCAAGACCGTAGCACAATTTTTCAATTCGAGCGGTAATCTTGTCGAATTTCACCGACTCACGTCGGCCATCGCGTTTAATTACATACATGAGCGTTGGGGTTTGTATTCGGGTTATGGTTATACGGTTAAAGCGATTGAGGCTGCTTTTTCCAGTTAGGGGTCAATGTTATCAGTATGTTAAAGGTACGCAAAAGCGGAGCGGGTAGTTCGGGTGGTCAATAAGTCCTTTGAAAAGTCAAAGTCTATTGAACCGCCTACCCAACTGGTTTGACCTAACTCTTAGCGACTTAGAAAAGTCGACAGGATTTAGGGTCTAAAAAATTTACCAGTGCTCTATGTTTCGTGAGGAAGAATCTGCCCGAATGGTCTAGGGCTGTCAAGTGATTGATACCCGAAAAATAGGGTTAAAACTTGTAAAAAGCCAACCATCGTTTATTCATTTTTATTGATCGGCTTGACACTCGATTTAATGCGACAAAGGCTTGGTGATCAACCGAAAAGTCCCTACTTTTGCAGTCCTTTTCGGTCGGAAACCGAGAAGCAGCACGAAAATCCAGCTAACTAGCATGAAAAAGGGCATTCACCCGGAATATCGCGATGTGGTATTCCACGACTTGTCGAGCGACTTCAAATTTTTGACCCGTTCGACTATTCAGACTAAAGACAACATTGAGTTCGAAGGCGCGACCTATCCGCTCGTTAAAATCGAAGTAAGCTCGCAGTCGCACCCGTTCTACACCGGTAAGAACGTGTTGCTCGACACAGCGGGCCGCGTGGACAAGTTCCGCAAGCGTTACGGCACCAAGCCAGCCGCAACCGAAGCATAAGCTCAGGTCATTTACAACAAATCGCCCCTGCTAACTGAGTTGGCAGGGGCGATTTGCGTTTAGAGCCTGCCTGCCCGTCCATCGTTGACTACTTATTGGACCGGCACATAGATTTCCGCGCTACTAAACCTTCTTTTAAGGTCGTAAGGCGATTACCCCCTTCAGTGTCTGTTTTAAGGCGGATAGTTTTCCTTATTTTTCGACCTTACTTCACACAGGGAGCGGCCCGTTCCGCTTATATCAACAATCCCACGATGGCTTCTATCGAACTGAAAAATCTGAAAAAAGTATATCCGGGCGCCACAACGCCTACCATTGTAGATACCAGTCTGGTATTCAACGACAAAGAATTTATCGTACTGGTAGGGCCATCGGGTTGCGGCAAATCGACGCTGTTGCGGATGATTGCCGGTTTGGAGGATATTACCGCTGGGGATCTGCTAATCGACAACGTGCGGATGAACGACGTGCCTCCCAAAGACCGCGACATTTCGATGGTGTTTCAGAACTACGCCCTCTACCCGCACATGACTGTATACGACAACATGGCGTTTGGGCTGCAATTGCGCAAGGTGGCAAAAGCCGAAATCGACCAGAAAGTACGGAAAGCGGCAGCAATTTTAGGGATTGAGCCTTTACTGACCCGGAAACCCAAAGATATGTCGGGCGGGCAACGGCAGCGGGTAGCCATTGGACGGTCTATTGTGCGCGAGCCTAAGGTGTTTTTGTTCGATGAACCGCTATCGAACCTCGACGCCAAACTGCGGGTACAGATGCGCACCGAGATCAAGCGGCTGCACCGGCAGTTAGATGCGACGATGGTGTACGTAACCCACGACCAGATCGAGGCAATGACCATGGGCGACCGAATTGTGATTATGAAAGATGGCGTTATTCACCAGTTCGATACGCCGATGAATCTCTTTAACAATCCCGTCAATAAGTTCGTAGCGGGGTTTGTGGGTAGCCCTTCAATGAATTTTCTGGACGGTGAGATTATCGATCACAACGCGCAACTGACCTTCCGATCAAAGGACGTTTTGTTTGGCGTACCGGCTGTTTATAGGGATAAACTGGTCCGCTACGTGGGCAAAAAAGTAACGTTTGGCTTTCGGCCCGAATACCTTTATGACACAGCGACGGAATTCAGCCGGGATTTGTCAGAAGGTGTCCCCATTACTATCGACGTTGTAGAACCTATTGGCAGTGAAAGCTTTAACTACTTTCACTTTAACGGTAACCCAGATCAGACATACTGCTTCCGAACATCCAGCAATAATCTGTACCAGCCCGATCAGGTCATAACTGTGGGAGCCGACATCGAACGGCTCCGCTTTTTCGATGGGGATACGGAAGCGCTAATCGTGTAATTGTTTAAACGGACCTCTGCAAGAAAATCCGTGGTAATCCGCAAAATCCGTTTAATCCGTGTTCCTTTCTTTCAATCGTTCTACCAAGCGGGTCTCTGTTCGGCTTTCCCTCAGAAAAAGTCAATAAAAACCCTGTTCCTTACGACATGAACTAAGAAAAATAGCATTTAGAGCGTTGGTTTGCCCGTCACGCAAAATCTTAGCAGTACTTTTGCGTTAAGATTTTGGCTCAATGAATGGTGAGAAATGCACCATGTATACTGTAGGGGATCAGTCCTTATTCACTATACATTCTCCATCATTCATTTTACTTCAATGATATGGTTTTAACCGCTGAACGTTTCTTCTTTCTTTCGATAGGTATGCTGCTGTCAATCTGCTGTGTAGGGCAGGATACCAAACCATTACAACTTGTTTTACCAACCCAGGCGAATTGGAATGAGGTCGCTGAAGGTAGTACGATCAAATTCGACCTGAAAGCCATTGGTGGCAAAGACGAAAATCTCTATTTTTCTCTGGCTCAGGGGCGCCTGGAAGGCATGGACTTTGACTCGACGGGGCAGTTTTCATGGCGACCTAACTTCGATTTAGCCGACCGGATTCAGACCCGTAAAATTGTTCCGTTAATCTTCGAGGTACGAAATCGGGCTGGCGAGTCGGCTACGCAAACGGTAGAACTAAAAGTTCAGCATGTGAATCGCCCGCCGGTTATCAATGAGTTGCGCCCTTTTTACGTGCGCTACCGAACCCAAAACGTGTATAAACTCGATAGTGAGCAAGTGCGCGACGAAGATGGCGACCCCCTCGTATTTATTCCCATTGCCGACCAAATGCCCGAAGGCACCAAACTCACCGCGCAGGGCGAATGGAGTTGGACACTCTCCCTCAATCAGTTTAACAAATTAAAAGAGCGCCCCCAGTATATTGAGTTTTGGGTGGAAGATCAGCCATCTAAGAACCGCACCAAAGGCCGCCTGAAAGTGGAGCCCACCTTAATGGACCTTCCGCCCGATATTCAGATTGTACCTGGCGAAACTCGGTTCAAGCTTCGTGAGAGTGCCTCTGTAAACCTTAAATTTTACCTCTCCGACCCCAACGGCGACGATGATATTGCGACCTTCGATTTTCTGACCGATAATCAGGATATTCCTAAAAGTGCGCTGATCCGTAATACAGCCAATCAATATGAGTTTATCTGGAGACCTAACTACGACTTTGTTAAAGACCCGTATGACTCCTTACAAACTACGCTAACGTTTTATGTGCTGGACAAAGCGCAAAACCGCGACGAGCGCAAAATCACCTTTACGGTATTTAATGCGGTCAATGAAGAAGCCCGCGATCGGTATCTGTATTCGCAATACCGGCAGGTGATGACAACCGCCTGGAACCTGATCGAACAGATGGCGGCCAAGGAAGAAGAGCTCAAGAAAAGTTACCGGCAGGCCAAAACAGGCAAGCGCAATCGGTCCGTAGCCAACGCGTCACTGGGTGCGGTAACGGGCGTTACTCCGGCGGTTACAGGGGCCAGCACCAGCCCGAATGCGCAGAAAAATGGTCGGCTGGTGTCGGCGGTTGGCGGAACGGCCGTATTGACAATGGGAACGCTGGAAGCCACTGAGGTTATTGGGAAGTCGATGAAGGATTTGCTGGACCGCTACAATTATGTATTGGGTAAGAAAAGCGAAATTCAGAATAAAGGCGACGTATTCGCGCGGGAGTTTGCCCTCAAATCGTCGCGCCGAAGCAACGACTTCGTAAAGCGACTGGATGATTTCAGAGCTTCGATGAGTTTGAGCGGCTTGGTTGCTCTGGAACTGGATGCCGGTTGGCAAAACAAAAAAGAAGCCACCGATAAAGCCATCAAGCGCGTGTTTAAAG
The DNA here is from genome assembly GCF_028867935.1 of Flavobacterium sp. SUN052. Taxonomy (GTDB): domain Bacteria; phylum Bacteroidota; class Bacteroidia; order Flavobacteriales; family Flavobacteriaceae; genus Flavobacterium. The sequence goes on along the minus strand of NZ_JAPQNS010000006.1, from coordinate 353,852 downwards.
ACTTCGTAGCGCTGGAGGGAGAGGGACAATAACAAATAGCAGTTGACAGTGAGCAACGAGCAGTGAACAGTCGATAGGAGCATTCATCCGGGACTGTTCACTGCTCGTTGTTTGTTGTTTACTGCCATTGTCCGCACAATATGTTCGATTACGAACAGAACGTTGTCCGATTCCGTACAGAATTTCGGTCACCAAAAACACATAAAACACTGATAGTCAGTTATTTTATTATGTTGGCACACTGATTGCCTTTACTAGAGCGAACAGTAAACAACAACATTAGATAACAAACGTCATGTTAAATTTCCTCCTCCAAACAAGTGCTCTGGCAGGTGCCAAGAATGTAATCAGTGCCATGCTCATCGGGGCCATTACGACTGTCTCGAACCCAGGCAAAGCAACAAAACCAATGTCATTTGACGCCAGCGTCTACGTGGCCTCAAATAGCAAAATCCGAGTGGCTGTCCAGAAAACAGTACCGGGCTTCGTATCGGTGAGTCTCTCCGATCAGAAGCAACATGTATTGTACCAGACAACGCTGAGCAAGAAAGATTTGAAATCGGCCATGCAGTTCGATGTGAGCAGCCTACCCGATGGAGCCTATACGCTCGAAATCAAATCTGACGAAGGCAGCATTGTAAAACAGGTAAATCTGGAAACGCCCAAAACGGTGCGTACCATTGAAATGCAGTGATTTTCGCAATAGGGTTTATCCATTTTTAGGTTGAAACCAGAAAGCCATCCCGCTCTGCGAGATGGTTTTCTTTTTATGCCCAAACTTTTATCTGTCTTTGATTTTCAGCCTGCTGTCAGCCCGCCATCCATCTGGATAGCCTGCCCTGTGCAGAAGGAATTGTCGGTCGAACAAAGCCACAAGATTGCCTGCGCGATCTCTTCAGGCTGGCCAAAGCGCCCAATAGGAATTACCCGAAGCATTTTAGCTTCCATAACCGGGGCTTTTTCCATAAGCTCCTGCACCATACCGGAATGCGTGTAGACCGGGCAAACGGCATTGACGCGAATGTTCTGGCGGACATATTCAAGAGCCGCCGTTTTGGTTAAGCCAATAACCGCGTGTTTCGATGCACTGTAAGGGGCGCCCATTGGCATCCCACGCACGCCGGCAATGCTCGAAATATTTACAATCCGCCCCCCTTCGGGCTGGGTTAGCATCTGCCGGATCTGAGCCTGCATCCCGTAGAAAACACCCCCAACATTAATGGCCATCATCTGATCGAAATCGTGTTTACTCTGGTCGGTCAGGCGAGCGAATTTACCACCAATACCCGCGTTATTAATACCAATATCTAGCCGACCGTAATGGGTAACGGCCTGCGTGATTAGACTTTCAATTTCAACCGGTTCTGCTACGTCGCACCGAACAAACGTGGCTTCTCCCCCACTCTCTTTAATCTGGTTGACGGTAGCCTGACCGCTTTCGTCATTAATATCTGAAACGACAACTTTAGCGCCTTCCGCAGCAAAAGCGATGGCGGTAGCCCGCCCAATTCCTGACCCCGCCCCGGTGATGACGGCTACTTGATTCTGAAAAGATGCCATTAGGTTTAGCTTGTTAGTTCATGCAAAGTACAACGCAGCACTTAAAACCGCTTCAACACCCGCTCGATTCCACTCAAATACCCCGAACCAAACAAATTGAGGTGAACTAACAGGGGGTATAAATTATAAATAGCAACGCGTTCATCGAAGCCGTCATCCAGCGGAAAAGCTTCGTTGTAAGCATCGTAAAATTTCTGGTCGAAGCCACCGAACAGTTTGGTAAACGCCAGATCTGCCTCTCGGAAACCGTAATACACAGAAGGGTCGATCAGAGCCGGGCTTCCTTCTTCAGTGATCAGTACATTGCCCGACCATAAATCGCCGTGCAACATAGCGGGTCGCTCGTTGGGCAGCAAATCGGGCAAGCGATCCCGAAGCGTTAGTAACCGTTCGTACAGAGGCTTATCTAGCAATCCTTTGTACAGCGCCATACCCGCCTGGGGCAATAAGCGCTGATCAAAAAAGAACTCATGTCCATTTGCGGTCAGTGTGTTGCTTTGGGGCAAGCTCCCAATGTAATTATTGAACGACAAGCCGAATTTAGACTGGGTGTGGCCGTGCAAAAGTGCTAGCGACTGGCCGAGTTCCTCCCAATAGGTCGGGCCCGACTTGCCGGGGTCAATGTATTCGAGAATCAGATAAGCACGGCCCTGCTGCTCTCCATGACCAACTACTGCCGGCACCCGAACGGCATCGGTCCGGTGAAGCAGCGCCAACCCCCGAGCTTCGGTTTCGAACAAATCGTGCCTATCCTCCACATGCTGCCCCAGTTCATTCCATTTTACAAAAAATACACCCTCCGATGAAAATACCTGGGCTGCCGTATTTATATCACCCCCCGACAAAAACTGAGTTTCAATTACCTGTACATCCTGCCCCAGGGCTAGAAACAGAATACTCTCAAAAAAAGCAAATTGCTCGTCGCCCCAAAAGCTCATTGAAGGATGTCTACAGGCGATTGGTAAGGTAAACCGTAGACGCGGGCAAAGATACAACCGACAGACCACCTACATATAAGTCTGCACTAGCCGCTTGATAACGTTCCCGATAACGATTGCGTAATTAAACCTGCCCGTTTATTTGGTATTAAAGGATGCTGGCATGAATTTTCAATAAAAATCAATTTCTTCATGAAATATTGCTACATACTTTTACTGCTATTTGGACTAGTGACAGTAGTTCAGGCGCAGTCGACCCGGCAACTTACAGGCCGGTTGAAAGATGGCGGAAGTGGCGACTACTTACCGGGTGTTAGCGTGGTTGTTTTGGGAACAAACACCGGTACCACTTCAGACGCAACAGGTAATTTTGCGATCAAAATCCCCGACAGAGACGATGTAACCTTGATCGTCAGCTACATCGGATTTGCCACTAAACAAGTGAAAGTTGGGAATCAAAGCAGTCTCGACATTACTCTGGAGTCCGACCAAAAGCAGTTGGATGAAGTGGTAGTTGTTGGTTACGCTACCGTAAACCGGCGCGACGTAACGGGCTCCGTTTCGTCGGTGAGTACCCGGCAATTAAAAGACATTCCCATCACCAATGCCGCCGAAGCCCTAACAGGTCGGCTGGCGGGTGTGCAGGTAACAACCTCAGAGGGCGCTCCCGGCGCGAACATTCAAATTCGGGTGCGCGGAGGTGGCTCCATTACGCAGGACAACTCGCCCATTTACGTGGTTGATGGTGTCCAGGTTGAAAACGCGCTCAATTTTCTATCGCCCCAGGACATCGAAAGCATCGACGTACTGAAAGACGCTTCGACAACGGCCATCTACGGAGCACGTGGAGCTAACGGCGTAGTTATTATCACCACTAAATCGGGGAAGGGCGGCAAAACAACGGTCAGCTACAATGGCTCGGCGGGCTTTCGGGAAATTACCCGCAAGATGAACGTGCTGAATCCCTATGATTATGTACGCTGGCAATACGAGCGTAGCCGGGGCGATGCAACGCAGGAAACGTCGTTTCTGAATCAGTTTGGCACCTGGGAAAACATCAACCAGTATAAAACAGCCAACCCTATCGACTGGCAGGAAGAAGTATTCGGTCGCCGGGCAGCATATCAAAACCATAATGTGGTGGTCAATGGCGGGTCGGCAGCCACCAACTTCAATTTCAGCCTGACGGCCAATAAAGAAGACGGCGTTCTGCTCGAATCGGGTTTTGACCGGTACCTAGCCACGTTCCGACTAGACCACAAGGCATCTGAAAAATTCAAATTGGGTCTGAATGTGCGGTATCTGAACCAGACAATCCGTGGAGCCGGTACCACCACCAGCGGCACCAAAGCCACGAACCGCCTGCGCCACTCAATTCAGTACCGGCCATTGCTGGTGGGCGCAAATCCAACGGTTGATGATTTTGACGAAAACCTGTACATCTCGTCGGGAAATCTAGTCAATCCAATTCTGATGACGCAGGCCGAATATAGCCGCAACGCCACCAGGGCACTCAACCTGAGCGGCTACATCACGTACAACTTCACCAAAAATCTGATGTTCCGCTCCACGGTTGGTATCGACAACAACGATGGTCGGATCAACTCGTTCTGGTCCAAACTAACCGGTACCGCCCGGAACTATGCCTCGTTGCCGGTAGCGTCGATTTTTCAGCAGAATGCAATTACTATCAATAACTCGAACACGCTACAGTATTCGAAGCGCATTGCTGAAAAACACGATCTCACGGTGTTGGTTGGGCAGGAGATTTATGATTATAGCGCGAAAAACAACACCATTGAAACGCGCTATTTTCCGGCCGATATTTCTCCCGATCAGGCCATTGCCAACATGAGTTTGGGGTCACCTCCGTCGGGGGCCACGCAACCCCGCCCACTATCAAACGAGCTGCCGCCAAACCGACTATTTTCGCTGTTCGGCCGAATCAGCTATGCTTATGGTGATAAGTATTTAGCAACAGCTTCCATTCGCTCCGACCGCTCGTCGAAGTTCAAGTATGAAAACGGGGCCTTAGTATTCCCCTCCGGTACAGTAGCCTGGCGTTTCTCGAAAGAGTCGTTCATGAAGGGCGCTACCTGGCTGACCGACGGCAAGTTGCGGGCGGGCTACGGCGTAGCAGGCAACAACCGCATTGGCGATTTACTGTATCAGCAGTTGTACGGCGTTACGGGCGAGTATGCCCTCAATCACACCGTGTTACCGGCTTATGCACCAATATCACTGGCCAACCCCGATCTAAAGTGGGAGTCGAATGTATCAAATAACGTGGGCCTGGATCTGGCTTTTCTGAATAACCGTTTCCAGCTTTCTATTGATGCCTACCGTAACACGGGCCGCAACTTGCTGCTGGCGGTGGCCATCCCCACAACAACGGGTTATTCGTCGCAGATACGGAACCTTGGTTTAACTACAAACCAGGGACTGGAATTACAATTGACCGCCTACGTAGTTCAGAAACGAGATTTCACCTGGACTAGCAATTTCAATATCTCGACCAATCGCAATAAGGTAACCAACTTAGGGCCGGTGACGCAGCAAACCCGTAACTCGGGCTGGCAGGGTTCCGATGGCACCGACGACTATCTGGTACGGGTAGGTGACCCAACCGGACAAATGTATGGGTTCGTGACGGACGGATTTTACAAGGTGGATGATTTCACTTACAACGCCACTACAGCAACGTACACTATCAAACCAGGCGTTCCTGTCAATTCGGTGTATGGCGTTCCCCAGCCAGGCATGCTTAAATGGAAAGATCTCGATGGCGACGGCCTCATTACAGCCGATAAGGATCGTACGGTTATCGGTAACGCAAACCCGAAATTTATTGGTGGCTGGAACAACCAGTTCACGTACAAAAACTTCGACGCGAGCGTGTTTGTCAACTGGGTTGTGGGCAACGACATCTACAACGCCAACAAAATTGAGTGGACCGATGGAGCTTTCCCGAACCTGAACCTGCTCGACATCATGAAAACCCGCTGGACCAACATCAACGAGTCGGGTCAGGTCGTAACTGAACCAGAAGCGCTGAAAGCACTGAATGCGAATGCAAGTATCTGGTCGCCGGTACGGGTGCAACGCTACTGGCTGCACTCGTGGGCCGTTGAAGATGGGTCGTTTCTACGGGTAAACAATATCACGCTGGGTTATAGTCTCCCCGTGACGCTGTTGAAGAAAGTAGGTGTATCGCGGTTCCGGGCCTACGCTACAGTGAACAACTTGGCTACGCTGACCAAGTATTCGGGCTATGACCCCGAGGTAAGTACTCGCCGGTCGGACCCACTTACGCAAGGGGTTGACTTTGCTGGTTATCCCCGCGCCCGTACTATGGTATTCGGCGTAAATCTGACATTTTAATAATTAACCCCACCCCCGGCCCCTCCCCATTAGGGAGGGAGAAAACGGTCGAATACTTGCTCCCCTCCCTAACGGGGAGGGGTTGGGGGTGGGGTAAAGCCATAAACAGATGAAATCAATATATTCAAAAATCACCTTCCTGGCTATCTCTTTCCTGATTGTGGTGGGCTGCCGGGAGTATTTAGAGGTACAGCCTAAATCGCAGATTGGCCTGCCCGATGCCTTCTCAAACCTTTCCAATGCCACCAATGCGGTGTTAGGGGTTTACGACGAACTGATGGGCGACAACGGCTACGGCATCCGTATCAATATGTATTATCCCTACGACTCCGATGAGATGATCGTTTCGGGCAACATCGATAACGGTCGCCGGGGCATTGGGCGCTACCAGCTTCTGCTGACCAATACGGAGATTCGGAACCCTTTTTTACAACTCTACCGGGGCGTTGAAAAAGCCAATCTCTGCATCGAGCAGATTCCATTGATGGCCTTGTACACAAACGGGACCGATGCCGAAAAGAAAGAACTCCGCCGATTACACGGCGAAGCATTAACCCTACGGGCGCAATTTTACCTGGAGTTGATTCGCAACTGGGGCGATGTGCCAGCTCCGATGCAACCGTCGTACCAGCAGAGCGATCTTTTTCTGCAACAGGTCGACCGTGATTTAACCTACGCCAAACTGATTGAAGACCTCAAAACGGCGACTGATCTGGTTCCCTGGCGGACGGAGATTCCGGTAAGGAACGAGCGTATTACCAAAGGAGCCGTGAAAGCCCTGCGGGCAAAAATGGCCTTGTTCCGGGGTGGGTACGCCTTGCGGAGTAGCGGGCAAATGGTGCGCAACGCGGATTACCTGACCTACATTAAGATTGCCCGCGACGAGTGCGCCGACCTTTTGGCCAAACGGGGCGAACACACGCTGAACCCCAGTTTTGAAGATATCTGGCGCAAAGTGACCTCATTCCAATATGACCCGGCTGGCGAAATCATTTTCGAAGCAGGAGCTGGTGGGTCAAATGCCACCTCCGACAGTCGGATGGGAAATTACAACGGCCCATCGGTCAACGCAGCCTCGCGCTATGGCACGGGTGGCGGGGGTCTGTTGGTTTTGCCGAACTATTTCTATGCCTTTGACTCGACCGATACCCGGCGCGACGTGACCGTAACGCTTTACGCCGTTGCGGCTACCAACATCAAGTCGCCCCGTCGGTTGGGCGAACTAACCGATGGCAAGTTCCGCAAAGACTGGCGTAATCCACTGTTGCCGGGCACTGCTCTCAACCCCGGTTACAACTGGCCCTTTATCCGGTTTTCGGACGTACTGCTGATGTTTGCCGAGTCTGAAAATGAATTGAACGGCCCCACTCCAGCAGCTATTGCCGCTTTTGAAGAGGTGCGGAAGCGGGCCTTTCCAAAGGGTTCAACCGCCGTTGGCACCACGCCCACCACAAAAGCCGCTTTCTTCGACGCCATCGTCAACGAACGGTATTTGGAATTTGGCAGTGAGGGTATTCGGAAGTTCGACCTGTTGCGCTGGAATTTGCTGGCACAAAAGATTCAGGAGACCCGCGACAAAATTCAGCTGATTCGGGACTCGAAAGCGCCCTACCAAAACGTACCCAAATACCTGTTCTGGAAAAATAACGGCGAAGAAATCCAGTGGCTCAACTCGTTCTACAAACCTACTTCGCTCACAACAGCCCCAACCGGCTGGACCCGCTTAGACTGGACGCAGCATCTGACAACCAACCTGATCGACGGTGTGCAGCTTCATCAGGGAATAGCGCGGTTCTTTGTACCGGGAAAAAGCGAGCTTTTTCCGTTCGATCAGGCAACTGTAGATTCATATCAGGGAAAAATAAAGCAGAATCCGGGGTATTAGACAGGGTGCGATTCGTATTTTCGCACCAATGAATCCCCATATTCAACATCTTTACGACATTGCCAACAAATCTGAACGCCGGATTATTGGCCTGATGTCGGGCACGTCGCTCGACGGTTTGGATGTAGCACTGTGTCGAATCACCGGCAGCGGACCCGAAACTCAGGTCGTTGTCGAGCGGTTCGACACAGTGGCTTATACCGACAATTTAAAAGACCAAATTCGGGTAGTGTTTGCCAAAAGGCAGGTCGATTTCGAGCATCTTTGTTTATTGAATCCGTATATCGGTCGGCTACACGGGCAAATGGTTCTCAGCTGTTTAGGCAACTGGGGAATCAACCCCGGCGACATCGATTTGGTAGCTAGCCACGGGCAAACGGTGTTCCATGCCCCCAAAACCCAACACGGCAAAGCCGACTATCCCAACGCAACCCTGCAAATCGGTGATGGCGATCACGTAGCCGCCAAAACAGGCATCATCACCCTAAGCGATTTTCGTCAGAAGCATGTAGCGCATGGGGGCGAAGGCGCTCCACTCGCCGTTTATGGAGATTTTTTTGTATTCTCAAGGGTGGGTGAAAACCGTATTCTGCTCAACATGGGTGGTATTGCCAACTTCACCTACCTGCCCGCTGATGCTGATGCCAGCGCTGTTTTCACCACGGACACAGGCCCCGGCAATACCCTGATGGATGCCTATGCCCGGAAGCTTCTGGGCCAACCCTTCGACTCCGATGGACAATTGGCAAGCCAGGGAACGACAAATACAGCTTTGCTAGCAGCTCTGAAACAGAATCCCTTTTTTGAGGCTCCATTCCCCAAAACTACCGGCCCCGAAGTTTTCAACGTAGCCTACGTGGAGCAAGCCCAACAGACTAGCCAAACAACAGCCATCTCCCCCGCCGACCTGATGGCAACGCTGGCGCGGTTCAGTGCTGAAACCATTGCGGAGGCCGTTCAACGGGTATTGCAACCCAACGAAGCTTACGCAGTTTACATGAGTGGTGGTGGAGCGCACAATCCCGTCCTGACGGGCCATCTCCGCGACCTATTACCCAAAACCTGTACCTTCAGTCAAACGGACGAACTTGGTATTGCAGGCGATGCTAAAGAGGCCGTGTTGTTTGCTGTGCTGGCCAATGAGGCCGTTGCGGGTGGCAATACAAGCTTTGGAAACAGACAAGGGGTACCAAGCGTAACAATGGGAAAGGTTTCGTTTCCTAACTAACATGACAGATGTAATCATCATCGGCGGAGGAATCGTCGGATTAGCTACCGCTCTGAAAATCAAGCAGCAACGACCCAGTTTGAGCGTCGTTGTGCTGGAAAAAGAAAACCGGGTTGCTGCTCACCAAACCGGGCACAATTCAGGAGTAATTCACTCTGGGTTATACTATAAACCGGGTAGCCTAAAAGCGACCAACTGCATTCGGGGTTACGATATGCTGGTGCAGTTTTGCGAGGAAGAGGGCGTTCCGTTCGATTTATGCGGGAAGATTGTGGTAGCGACCAAACAGGAAGAATTACCCCAGTTAGAAACGCTGTATCAACGCGGCTTGCAAAATGGGTTGACCAAAATTGCGAAAGTTTCGGTGGCCGAAATGCGCGAAATTGAACCGCACGTCAGCGGTGTTGCCGGTATTCGAGTGCCGTATACGGGCATTGTAGACTACACGGCGGTGTGCGAAAAGTACGCCGAGAAACTCCGGGCGCTGGGGGGCGAAATTCACCTCAACGAGCGCGTTGAACAACTCACGCCGGGTAACACGCTTACGGTTGTTGTGACGAGCAAGACAACGTATGAGGCCAAGCTGGTGGTAAACTGCGCGGGCCTGTACTCCGACAAAGTGGCTCAAATGACCCAGCGCGAACCTATTGGCCTTCAGATTGTGCCATTTCGGGGCGAGTACTTCAAGCTGAAACCTCACCGGCAACATCTGGTGAAGCACCTGATTTACCCCGTCCCTGACCCCAACTTTCCGTTTCTAGGTGTGCATTACACGCGCATGATTGGCGGGGGCGTTGAGGCTGGCCCCAATGCCGTGCTGGCCTTTCGGCGTGAAGGATACCACAAAACCGACATTAACGCCCGTGAGTTATTCGAGACGCTGAGTTGGCCCGGTTTCCAAAAGGTGGCGGCCAAATATTGGCAAACGGGTCTCGGCGAAATGTACCGTTCATTCTCAAAATCGGCGTTCACCAAAGCCTTACAGGAGTTGATTCCCGAAATTCAGGAAGACGACCTCGAAGATGGTGGGTCGGGCGTTCGCGCCCAGGCCTGCGACCGCACCGGTGGCCTCCTCGACGATTTTTCGATCATCGAAACCGAACGGGCCATCAATGTTTGCAACGCGCCTTCGCCAGCGGCTACATCGTCGTTATCCATCGGCCAAACGGTATCAGGGAAAGTGCTGGCGCGGTTTTAGTTAGTGGATTGGGGATTTTGGAAATTGCCCATTCACTTCCAATTAGGTATATTTAGGTTTTAAGCCAAACAACGCTATGACACTGACAGAACCCGTTGTTAAATCGCTTCCAACTCATTTGCAAACAGTAGATGAGTTTGAGCAGTGGGAGAGCCAATATGGCCACGATGGCAGCTACGAATTTGTTCGGGGCCGCATCATCGAAAAAACAGATATGAAACAAGACGAGTACCTCCTGATAAAATTTCTGAATCGGCTATTTATTAAAACAGCCGCTTTTGAGCGAGGTGATGAGTTGACACCAGAAATGGATTCGTATGTTGACAACGTTCGCAAACGCCGACCCGATTTAGCTTATTTTACGCTGGAACAAATTGAGGAAACGCGGATGGGCATCCGGCAGAAAACTCGCTTTGCTATTGAAATTCTCTCTGATTCAGAATCATACCAAGACGTTCTCGACAAAATTCAGGACTATTTTGATGCCGGTGCTCAATTAGTTTGGTACATCATTCCCAACCACAAAAAAATCAACGTTTATACATCGCCCGACTATTCGCAGGCATACAAAGGAGCTGATCTGATTTCTGCTGCCCCCGTGCTGCCTGATTTTTCTTTTCGGGTTGAGGAATTATTTGCATGAAGGTAAGACCCTCCGCCCTGATCTGGCGAACCCGTGATGCCCAAACCGAAGTCCTGCTGATGCACTATCGCTATGGCGAGGCCGACGTGTTTGCCCTGCCCGGCGGCAACCCCGACAGGGGCGAGACCCTACCCCAAACGGTGGCTCGTGAAGTGCAGGAAGAATTAGGAGTAAGCGTTACCATTGGGGAAATGGTTTTTGCAGGCGAAATGCTCCTTTCCGAACGCGCCGATGATGTGCTACATATTGTTTTTGCCGCTCGGGACAGTCAAGGTGAACCCGTACTAAACCCAGCAGAAACAACGGCGCTAGCTGTTCGATGGGTACCGGTGGGAGAACTGGACAAACTGAACCTATACCCTAACGTGGGCAAGGCCATTCAGCAATGGTTCGACTCAGCTATTGATTTGGGGTATATAGGGCGGATTGAGCAGCGGTATTTTGGCTGAGCAAACTACCTATTCCCATTGCGACCGTACTCGCCAGTAATCCCCACATCATGGGTGGCACCGTAGTTGTGTCGAGCAGCAAACAAACGAACCACACCGCCAGCCCTACGACCATGCTAGCCAGGCAGCCAATAAGGTTGGCCCGTCGCCAGTAAATGCCGGCCAGCAACGGTATGAAGAGGGATACCAGACTAAAAGCCGACGACTCACCAACGAGATCATAAATACTTACGTCGCGGGCCAAGCTCATCCAAACACACCCAACAGTGATTACTATCACCGCTAATCGAATGGTTAATAATATAGATTTGTCGCTGAGGTTTGGCTGAAAGAATTTCACCACGTTTTCGCCGAAAACAGCGGCCGGGGCCAGAATCGCCCCACTCGATACACTCAGGATGGCCGAGGTTACCGCCCCGAAAAACAGAATTTGCAAAGGCAAACCGCCGTGTTTCATTACCATATTCGGAATCAGCAATTGCCGGTCTTGGTCACTACCCATTGGCAGATCAGGGTGCAAAAACTGAGCGGCAAGGCCAATGAACAATGGCAGGGCGGCTACGGTCAGGTACAAACCTGATGCTATGTAAGAGGCCCGCACAGCTACCCGCTCCGACTTGGCCGACATAACCCGTTGAAAAATATCTTGTTGCGGCAATGAACCCAGCCCAATAGTGATCCAGGCGGCAATGTATTCCATTACGCCTTTAAATGTCCACTCGGGTCCAAATCGCCAGAAATCTGGTCGCACGGCAGTACGCTGCTGTATAGCATCCCATCCCCCCAGTTCCTGCCACAACGGAATAGCTACAATGAACAAGGCCACCACGATTACGGCGTTATGCAGAAAATCCGTAACAGAAATAGACCACATACCTCCCAACAGAGTGTAAATCATCACAATGCCCGCACTAATAATGATGCCGTACGCCTGATCAATTCCTGTTACAACGTTCAGGACAATACCGATAGCAATGAACTGAGCCGAAATCCAACTGAAATACGATGGAATCATAATCAGCGCCGACAGCAACTCAGCCGACCGTCCAAAACGGATTCGAAAATAATCGGAGAAGGTGGTAATGTTGAGCCTGTAGAGAGGCCGGGCGAACAGTAATCCGACCAGAAACAGGCAAAGTGCCGACCCAAAGGGTTCTTCGATGATCGCAGGAACACCCCCATCCACAAACTTGGCCGGGGCACCCATAATGGTTTCGGAGCCGAACCAGGTAGCAAACGTAACCGAAGCCGCCAACGCCAGCGGCAATCCCCGACCTGCCAGTACAAAATCCTGAGCGGTGTTCACTCGCCGGGCAGCCCAGGCCCCTACAGCGATGTTGAGGAGCAAATAGAGATAAATAAAGAGGAGGAGCATAGCAGGACGAAGATAAGCGCGACGAGTTACCGTACAACAGCTCCCTGCAAAAGCATTAAGAAGTCATGAGAATTTGCCGATGTAAGTAGGCATTTTAACGGCCTGTATTTATTTTTACAGAACATCTAACTTGTATAAACTAACAAGTATTATGAATTCCAACCTCCGTACCAATCTTATTTACGCGTTGGCAGCACTCGCTGGTCTTGCTATCCTCACCTACTGCTTTTTCTCACAAGCTCAAAATCAAGTTGTTGACTCACTCACCACAGCGGTTGGCGGGGGCATGATGGCCCTGGTGATGCATTATCGAAATAACCGCAAGCAACGGCAGGCATAGAATATATGAATGCTGGCAGGCCGTGGGCCTGCCAGCACTTTACAAGTCAATATTGAAATGCAGTCCCGTGTTTTCGCGCCGAGCCATAGCCATTTTGATCACCAGGTAACTCACCTCGATCATGTTGCGTAGCTCGCAAATCGGCACGGAAACTTTCGACTGTCGATATAATTCCTCGTGCTCAAGATAGATCAGTTCGAGACGATCCATGGCCCGTTTCAGACGTCGGTTAGAGCGCACGATGCCCACGTAGTTTGACATGATCGACTCCAGCTCCCGCTTCATTTCGGTCACTAGTACCAGTTCTTCGGGGTGAGTTGTCCCAGCGTCATTCCAATCGTGGATTGTTTCGGGAATGACGGCTTCATCTAGTTTCTTGAGCGTGTCCAGATAAGCCCGGTGTCCAAACACCACCGCTTCGAGCAGGGAATTACTGGCCAGTCGGTTTGCCCCGTGCAAGCCCGTACACGAACACTCGCCCACGGCGTACAAGAATTGAATATTGGTTTTGCCAAACTCATCGACCCGAACGCCCCCACAGAGGTAATGCTGGGCAGGAACTACTGGTATGAAGTCCTTACGAATATCAATGCCCAGTTTGTCGCGGCAGTAAGCCGTGATGTTCGGGAAGTGTTCAATGAATTTTTCGTAATCGCAATGGGTCACGTCGAGGTACATATGCTGGGCACCGGCCTTCTTCATTTCGGAGTCGATCGCGCGGGCCACAATGTCGCGCGGAGCCAATGACAGTCGCGGGTCATAATGCTCCATGAAGGTTTCGCCCTTGAGGTTCTTTAACACCCCGCCAAAACCGCGTACTGCCTCCGAAATCAGGAAGTTTGGTTTCTTACCTGGCTCATACAAAGCCGTGGGGTGAAACTGAATGAACTCCATGTCCTTAGCAATCGCTTTAGCACGGTAGGCCATCGCAATACCATCGCCGGTCGCAATGGTTGGGTTGGTTGTATTCTGGTAAATGTTTCCGATACCGCCGGTAGCCAGCAACGTAGTCTTAGCCAGAAACTTCTCTACCTGACCCGTTCGCGTGTTCAGCACATAAGCACCAAAACAGCGATTGTCCGTATCGTACCGGTGTACGGTTTCGCCCAACGCGTGCCGAGTAATGAGTTCTACGGCATAGTAATGGGTGAAAATTTCAATCGACTTCATCGACTGGGCTTTATCCAGCAACGCCCGCTCAATTTCGGCACCAGTAATGTCTTTGAAGTGCAGAATGCGGTGATCTGAATGGCCCCCTTCACGGGCGAGGTCGTAATCGCCGTCGTCTTCCTTGTCGAAGCGGGTTCCGTAATTAATCAGCTCCTGAATCCGTTCGGGGGCTTCGCGCACTACAATTTCAACAATATGCCGATCGCTGAGGTTGTCGCCCGCGATCATGGTATCGTCGATATGTTTCTCAAACGAGTCGCCTTCGTCCCAGACAGCGGCAATGCCACCCTGAGCGTATTTAGTATTGGTCTCGTCGGCCTGCACTTTCGTGATCACGGCAATGCGGACAGGGGTGTTAGCCTCTTCGTAATGAATGGCTAACTTGGTGGCGTAACTCAGCCCGGCAATGCCAGAACCGATTACAAGAAAATCATATTGATGAGGCATTGTAGGGTGATCTATAACTACCATTCCAATTGAACGGGGTAATCTTTGAAAGCACTATCCCGCGACATTATAACAAACCCTCGATTTAGGGCCTGAGAGATCAATAAACGATCAAATGGATCGCGATGATGTAAGGGTAAATGTTCAACAGACAGCGCATCGGCTAACTCAATCGGTAAGAGTTCTATTTCTAGACGGGCCAATTCAGCAGCTACTTCATTCAGTGTCTGTGTCAAGCTAAGTCGATTTCCAAGGGCTTGCTTTATCGCCATCTCCCAAAACGAGGCTACGCTAACATGTAATTTGTTAGACGAATCTTGTAAAACACTGGTCGCTCGTGACGAAAGCTGGCTTGTATCATCCAACATCCAAAGTAACACATGTGTATCTAGTAGTACTTCCATGGGCTACTGGTAAGCGTCGAAGTCATCTATTGGCGCATCGAAATCACCACTTATATGCGCTACCAAGCCTTTCAACGTTCCAAGTGGCCGAACAGATTGTTTAACCTCAGGAGATGGTTCCGAATCTTCGGCCGCGCTCAGTACGTTCTTGACCGTTTCTTTTTGATCAGGCGACAATTGTCGAATAGCCTTCAGCAAATCATTAAAATCAAGTTGTACAGTCAGTTCCATAGCTCAATTTATTGACTACTTACTCAACTCCAGCATCCGCAGCACCGAAGCCTCGGCTTTCACGCGCACCTCTTCGGGCACAATGATCTCAGGCTGTTCGTACTTCATGCAGTTGTACAGCTTTTCGAGCGTATTCATTTTCATATAGGGGCATTCCGAGCAGGCGCAGGTATTGTTGGCTGAGGCCGGAGCCGGAATAATTTTTTTGTGCGGAGCCGCCTGCCGCATCTTGTGTAGAATACCCGCTTCGGTGCCCACAATGAACGTTTGTTCAGGGCTGTCGACTACGTATTTTAGCAAAGCCGTTGTCGAGCCAATATAGTCGGCGTGCATCAGAATATGCTCCTGACACTCGGGGTGAGCAATGAACTTCGCGTCGGGGTTTTCGGCGCGGAGCTTTTGCAGTTTTTCGAGCGAGATATCGATGTGAACAATGCAGGCACCATCCCACAACACCATGTCACGACCAGTCTTTTTGGCTACGTACCGTCCTAAGTTAGCGTCGGGAGCGAAGATAATTTTCTGATCTTTGGGCAGGCTCTCTACAATCTTGAGCGCGTTCGACGAGGTCACGATAATATCGGACAGAGCCTTTATTTCGGCCGAGCAGTTGATGTACGACAGCACCATGTGATCGGGATACTGCGCCTTAAAAGCGGCAAACTTATCAGCCGGGGCCGAGTCGGCGAGGGAGCAACCCGCGTTCAGGTCTGGAATCACCACCTTCTTGTGCGGAGAGAGCACCTTGGCGGTTTCGCCCATGAAATGTACCCCGCAAAACACAATCATGTCAGCTTCGGTAGAGGCCGCCTGTTGGCTGAGGCCAAGACTATCACCAATATAATCGGCCAAATCCTGAATGCTGCCGTCCACATAATAGTGAGCCAAAATAACTGCATTCTTCTCCTTTTTAAGCCGCTTAATCTCGGCTACTAAATCTATATCGTCGGCAACGGGTTCATTTACGTAACCCACGCGCTGTACCTCTTCGAGTAGTGCTTCCATTGGTTGGGGTATTTATTAAGACTCTGGACATTGGATACTGGACATCAATCAATGTGGTAACAAAAATCTAACGTCCAATGTCTAAAATCTAACATCCTAAAATGCTTTCAAACTCAGATCCAGGCTCCGAACGTGATGCGTCAACGCGCCCGACGAAATGAAATTTACGCCTGTTTCGGCATACGCGCGCAGATTCTCTTCGTTAATGCCACCCGAAGCTTCCGTCGTAATTCGGTTGTCGATGAGCTGCACAAGATCACGGATTTCGTCGGGCTTGAAATTGTCCAGCAACAACACATCTACTTTAACCTCGCCCGACTCCGTTAGTTTCAGCACCTCTTCTACTTCGGCGCGGGTGCGCATTTCGACCTCGATTTCTAGCTGCCGACCAGTGCGTTTCAAGTATTCATTTGCTTGGATAACAGCCTGCGTAACGCCCCCTGCGTAATCGATGTGATTGTCTTTAATCAGAATCATGTCGTACAAGCCAAACCGGTGATTGACGCCCCCACCAATTTTTACCGCCATTTTCTCACAAATGCGGAAGTTGGGGGTGGTTTTGCGGGTGTCGAGCAACTGAGCACGGGTGCCTTCCAGCAGCTTTACCATCCGACGCGTTTGAGTGGCAATACCGCTCATGCGTTGCATACAGTTCAACACCAGTCGCTCGGCCGTCAGAATATTGCGGGCGCTGCCTGAGACGGTCAGTACAATGTCACCGGGTTTTATTTCGGTGCCATCTTCGATCAGTACATCTACCTCGAAAGCCGGGTCGACCTCCTCAAAAATAGCCAGTGCCACCTCTACACCAGCCAGTACGCCAGTGTCTTTGACGAGTAATCGAGCCCGGCGCTGCGCGTCGGCCGGAATAGTTGAAAGAGACGTATGGTCGCCGTCGCCGACGTCTTCGGCCAGCGCCGTTCGGATGAAGTCTTGGAGCATTGTTGTATTCATAGCGGCAAAATAGGGTAGATAAATTAAAAAAAGCGAACCGATGGAATCAGTTCGCTTTCTACTGTCGGTGTAAACCGGCTTTATTTAGTCTCTTCGTTGATCTTCTTAATTATCGCTTGCACTTCGTCAAGTGGCATTTCGGTGGCTTTGGCTATAATTTGAGGGTCGATACCCTGCTTCCACAAGCCGCGGATAAATTTAAGCGCAGCGCGTTGCTCACCTTCCAAAAGGAGCTCTTCATATGCAGTCATAGCTGAGTTGTTTGTCTGTTCCGAAACACGACGAAATATAGCGATTAGTTCCGTTTTGCCCAAACTTGACGCTGCTGACAGATAAATAACGGCGGTACCAATAAACCGCTGCCCCAATACGGTTTCTACCAGATTTTGAAACACTTCGGCGTGTTGTTCCATCACCTTTGCTAGTCGCTTTTTACGGCGACTATTTTGTAAAAGAAGAGCCGTGAGCCGGGCATAGTCATTATGTAGACGCGGTAAAACGGCTTCGGGAACTGTTGATAAGTCGATTAATACATAATCGAAAGCAGGTGTAAAAGGCAGTAGAGCGTCGTCAATTGCCTCAAAATAAGCCGATAGCGGACGGTGAGGCCAGGGTCGGTCGCCATGATAGATCACGATAGGTAATACAGGCCTGAGAGGTTTTTTCTCAGTCAATTGGTGTGACCAAATAGACAGCAGATACCTGTTTAACTGAAAATGAGGGTAGTTCTCAACGTAGCTTTTGTGTTCCAGCAACAGCGTTACCAGAATGGGCTTTCCGTTGAACGCTACCGTAAAAACAAGATCAGCGAAGTGTTCATCCAGTCCATCGTCTGTAAACGAGTCCGTTTCGCGTTGAAGGGTTGCGAAATCGAGCTTGGTAAACAATGTCTCTGGCACATAAGCCTGCATGAAGTCGATTAATACATCGGGGCGCGAAAAAGCCTCTTTAAAAAACTTATCATGGGGATTTTCAGGCAACATAGAAAATGAGAACGGTAGGTTGGACGCAATATCGTACTTTATTTGGGTATGAACATCGCTCTTATTGGCTACGGAAAAGTGAGCCATTTACATGCCCAGGCTGCCCAGCAATCGGGTACGCTGGTAGCCGTCTGCGGACGTGACCGCGCTAAAGCTGAGGCTTTTGCCCAGCAATACAAGATAAAAGCCTACACTGATGTAGCCGAGATGGTTGCCGCTGAAAACGTGGATGTCTGTGTTGTTTGTACACCACACCCAGCGCACCGGGAGCCTGCCGTGGCTGCGCTCGAAGCTGGTGCTCACGTACTGGTTGAAAAGCCATTGGCTTCGTCGGTGGAAGATTGTGACGCCATGATTGATGCAGCCAAGCGCTCCAATAAGTTTTTGGGTACGGTAAGCCAACGTCGGTTCTATGATTCAAGCACGCGGGTTAAACAGGCCATTGATGATGGTAAAATTGGCCGTCCGGCGTTGGGTGAGGCTCAACTGCTGGGCTGGCGAAGTAAAGAATACTACGAAAGCGATCCCTGGCGGGGCACCTGGGAAGCCGAAGGTGGTGGCGTAATGGTCAATCAGGCTCCGCACCAGCTCGATTTATTACTCTGGTATATGGGTGAGGCCGAATCGGTGTTTGGCGTCTGGCAAAACATCAACCACCCTTTTATCGAGGTAGACGACACGGCGCTAGCCATTGTCCGGTTCAAAAATGGGGGTTTGGGTAATATCATTTTGAGCAACTCCCAAAAGCCGGGCCTATACGGCAAAGTGCATATACACGGGCAAAATGGTGCATCAATAGGCGTACAAACCGATGGCGGGTCTATGTTCGTGGCAGGACAGTCGACTATTCAGGACCCACCCGTGAATGATCTCTGGACAGTTCCGGGAGAGGAGTCATTATTGGCGGGCTGGGTTGCCGAAGAGTCAGCCAAATTTCAGGCGGTCGACAATATGACATACTACTTTGCCGAGCAACTCCGCGAGTTCTGCGAAGCCGTTGGGGAAGGTTGCGCGCCCGCCGTTACGGGTGAAGATGGCCGCCGGGTGGTGCAGTTATTCCAGGCGATCTACGAATCGCAACGCACCGGAGCTGTAGTTAAGTTGTAAGAAATGTAGGACAAATTCTAGAACTTGCTGGCGCACAGGCCTTCGACTCCGCTCAGGCTGACTCCAGCCATCTTGAGCGTTTCCAGTCAGCCTGAGCGGAGTCGAAGGCCTATGCGCCAGCAACCTCTAGCCTAAATTCTCAAAATTTGCGTTGATCTATAATGGTTAACGCGCCTAATATCGGTTAGTTCTCGGCGCGCTAATTACCCCCATATACCTTCCTAACCAGTAGGGCAAGAGCCATATGTCGCCCGCGCTGTACTCCGATAACCCATTGCCCTGTTTGCTATCGAGCAAAAACGTATTGCCATTGTGTCGTTGAATAGGTCGCTCGTCGGGCGGTAACACCTCTTTAGTAGTCTGCTGCCGGAAGTTAGGGGCAAGCGTTTCGATGTCTTTCCGGTGGCTATTTTTGGTTTCCCAATCGATCAGGTCCAGCGGATGTTCCCGTAAGAACCAGACGGCCTCAGGGAGGTCAACATCTGTTTTGCCAGTTATGGTGGTAAGAATGTTCCAGGCACCGTCTTTTTCGGGACGCTCAATCTCCCAATGGTCAATAATCGCCCGTCTGTATTTGGCTTTTAAAGCATCATCGAACGCATAGCGGTATAGCCCCCAATACCCCAGAAAGTACATCTCATCGTCGGAGTGATTCCAGGCGTCTGACATTTTTTTGCTGTGCTCGTCGGCATTGTCGGGGGCTTGCCCCAACGCCGACATGGGCCGCGTCAGGTTTTCCAAATACCCGTATTTCTGCATCAATTCGAGCGCTTTCGCTTTATATTTCCCTTTTTTGGTGAACCTATACGCTGTTTGCAACATGGCAATAATATTCGATGAGTTGAGCTTACGATCGCCCACGTTCACCGGAAAATTATTCACGTAGGCGGGGTTCCATTTGCCCCACGTTGTTGGCTTTCCGTCGAAATCAATCAGGTATAGATCGTGCGAAAGAATGTGACTCATCACCGTGTCGATGAGCATAATAGACCGGCTTTTCAGCTCTTTATCATCCATCAGTTCGGCCATCACACCGAAAGCGAAAATGTGCCCGATAACTTCGTCGCTGCTGGTTGTCGATTTCCAGTCCCAGCCGGATTGGGGCGAATGCTGCCAGCGGTCAGGATCGGCCAGTTGTGCAATATTACCCGCGCGTTCGAAAGACCGTGCCGGAAACCCCGATACTGGATTGATGGTATATAGTCGTTCCATGGCATCCAGCGATTCACGGCAGTTTTGCAGGGCGTCTCTATCTTTCGTAACGACGTAGCGGAAAACCTCACCGGCCAGATACATGGACGTCCACAGGCCATCGTTGTCGGAGTCGGCCAGGTAACCCGTCGCTACATCGCCCTGTGTCAGGCCATCCAGGGAGGCATTAAATCCATTTCGAATGTGGCGTTGACGAACCTGATCTTCGTAAAAAAGGGCCTTGTCGTAAAGCGTCATCGACTTGAAACAGATTTCGCTCAGGCCTGTCGTCGTCAGAATGAGAACGGAGTTTTTAGGGCCTTCGGTAATATCGACTACTTCGTTGCCGGGAAGCCATCGCTCGCCATAGTAATAATCAAACTGGCCGTCGGATCGGCGGGCGAAAGCCCCTTGAGTTGTCCCAAACCATACCCGCCCCGCAATATCCGCTACCGACGTAATGTCTGTCCAGGGAAGTTTTCGGTGAATGGCACCGATTTGTTTTTTGCTGATAACATCCAATTCAATGTATCCGTCGGTGGTTCCGATAACTATCTGTTTACCGGAATTGGTCAGAGTGAAAGCTGTAAATCCGATGCCATCAAAAACTTTCGTCAGCGTAAAATCAGTGCTCGAAAATGTGTATAACGACGTTTTTCCGAGTACCCAAAACAGGTTGGTCTCCGGTCGAAACCGAATGCTGATCACCTCGTCGGCAGGTAGCACCCCCTTCCACGCCAGTTTAGAATCCTGAAGAAAGTGCAGTGACTTCCCGTCAGAAACAAGAAAGGAGAGTGCAGGTGTTCCGGCAAAAAATCGGGCTTGTGGAAGCTGGTGTTCGGCATACAGTTTCCCGGCCCAGGCGTTACTCAATACTGCCTGTTGGGTCAGGTAAACCAGTTGTTGATTCTGTATTCCGATACCCTGTAGCTTCATTGACTTCATGGGCCGATGCGATTGATCAGGCTGTAAGCGGCCCGGATGCAAAAACTGACCGTTGACAGGTTGAAGCAATCCTTCGGATGAAAGCACTTGTGTGACCCCATTGCGGTCGCAGGCCACACCGATGAGATTAGCCGATGGTTTATCGAGATAATATTTGATACTGTAATCCTGCTGGTAAGGTTTATCCTGATAGGACACGGGAGCCTGCGCCAGTAAAGGCAATTTTCCTAACCAGAAAAATGTAAGCAAACGAAACGATAACGAGGTACAACTGAATTGCATAAGCAAGAGAAAAAAGCTGTTTAAAGGTACGGGTTGGGTAGACGAACAGGCGAGTTTTATTTCGCAATACGCCGTGGGTCAATCACCACGTATTTGATCGACTTGCCCTTTTCGCCACCGGCATGGTGTGAATACGTCAGGTGCAGCAGGCCATCAGGCGTTTGACTAAGAGATGGGTATGAGTAGCTGCCTTTCCCTGGTGGGTAATCTTCGATGCGGGTCTTCGAAGACCACGTTTTCCCCTCATCATCTGACAAATATAAACTCAGTCGATAGCGCCCATCGTCTACATCATTACCCAGAAATGCCCATCGCCCATCGTGTAGGGTTAGCAACTCCACACTGGCGGTGTTGGGAATTTCGGTTTTTGTTGTAGCCGACCAAGTCTCTCCCTGGTCCTTAGATTCGCTGAAGTGTACACGGGTGGGTTCGTCGCCACTGTCGCGCATGAGGGCTACAATCACGCCATCTTTCCGCCGGGCCAGGGCTGGTTGAATGGGGCCTCTGCCCACAATGGGCTGGCTAGGCCGCCAGGTGGCTCCATCATCGTCTGAAATGGCCATGAGTGAGAAATTATACCCGTCGGAATAAAGAGGAAGCAGAATTCGGTTATTGTCCAACAGTAGTGGTTTTATGCGCGTCATCCAGCCAATAGATCGCTTTCCGGCATCGCGGCTGGCGTCGATAATCATGTTGTCGTATTTGGGCGCGTAGCCACCCCAGCCAGCTGGATTATGGGGTAATTCTTTGAATTTGCTGGCTACTTCCTGCGCGAATCGATCGTCGGGTTTGAGCAATATATTGTCTTGCCAGCTCCATACGGGTGGTCCATTTTTGCCGTAATCAGTAGCCGTTTTATAGCGAAGAATGGAGTATTCCCACTGGTTGGCCTGTACAGCAATCCAGACCAGAAACAATTTTCCGGCTTTATTCAGAAACAGCACCGGATTACAGTCGGGTAGGTTGGGGGTATCAGCCATTTCAAAGGGTTCGCTCCAGGTTTTATCGCCTTTGCTTAAGCGAGCACCCATGATTTTGACGTCGTCAGCCGTGCGTTCGCCACTACCTTGAAACCACACTACCAGAAAATCACCCGTAGGCAAACAGACAAGGCTACTTCCGTGCACGTGTTTCTCCTGAGCCGGAAAAATGAGCATTTCCCGGACAACAGCCGAATTTTGAGCAAACCCGAGTCCATTCACCCCCAAGAACAGTAAAAGTAGATAGCCAACCTTTTTCAGTAGTATTGCATTCATCATAGTTTTTCCTCCAATCAGCCAATGAAAGCCTTCTCTATGAAAACGCTCACACTAGTTATTCTTACCGGTGCAAGCGTGCTATTTACCTTTGTTCGTTCGATACCAGCCGAAAAAATCACGCCAGCCACGGCACTGGAAAGCTACCTGACAAACGGTGATCAGTCGTTCAAGTGGGAGGTAAAAGATACGTATGGCTACGGAGATATTACGGCTTACGAGGTATTACTGACATCGCAGAAATGGCGTGAGCACACCTGGAAACACCAATTGACGGTGTTGGTGCCAAAAGAAATCAGTCAAGACGGTGCGTTGCTCTTTATTACCGGCGGGTCACTCAAAGAAGGCGAACCTCGCTGGAATGGGCGTGAAGATGGTTTCAACCGAGCCATGAGTGTGCTGGCCACCAACAACAAAGCCATCGTGGCCGTGCTGCGGCAAACGCCCAACCAACCGCTGTATGGCGATCTGACCGAAGATGCCCTGATTACCTACACGTTGAAGCAGTTTAAGGAAGATGGTGACTATTCGTGGCCGCTACTTTTCCCGATGGTGAAAAGCGCCGTTCGGGCAATGGACGCTGTGCAGGTGCTGGCTAAACAAAACTTGCAGAAAGATATAAACCGCTTTGTCGTGTCGGGCGCATCAAAGCGCGGCTGGACCTCCTGGCTGACGGGAGCGAGCGACAAGCGGGTGGTGGCCATTGCTCCCATGGTTATTGATATTCTGAACATGCCGGTCAACCTGGATTATCAGATGAAGGTTTGGAACAAATACAGCGAGCAGATTGAAGACTATGTCAAGATTGGCATTCCGCAAACAGTTCACAGTAAAGAAGGGCAGGCCATCAACCAAATGATTGACCCTTACTCCTACCGTAAAAAGTTGACCATGCCCAAAATGCTGGTTATGGGCACCAACGACGAATACTGGACCGTCGATGCCGTGAAGCATTACATCGGGCAGATTCCGGGCGATAATCACATCCATTATGTTCCCAATGTTGGGCACGATCTGGGCGATAAACGACAGGCTTTAGGGGCCTTGAATGCCTTTTTCGCTACTACGTTGACTAAACAAGCGTACCCAATTTGCGAGTGGAGTGTATCGACCACTAAAACGGGAGTAAATCTTACCTTAAAAGCAACGCCGGATAAACTGGAGGATGTTACAATCTGGTCGGCGAACTCCACCGACATGATTTTTCAGGACGAAAAATGGACTGGCAAATCGTTAGGAATCAAAAATAAAGCGACATTCTCCGTCAGCGATACCTATCCAACCTCGGGTTTCCGGGCTTTTTACGTCGATCTAAAATATAAAGCCCCCACGGGCGGCACCTACACCGAAAGCACCCGAATGTTCGTGACCGATAACGACGAGATTTTTCTGAAGTAAGGGGATTAGAATTGTTTCCTTCCCACGGTCTGTGTCCTCACAGACCGCTCGTGCGTCAGCCAGATTTGCCTATCGGATGTGCGGTCTGTGGGGACACAGACCGTGGACAAGAGTTGATCTTGGCGAACGCAGAATCAAGCAGACGACTATTTAAACAGTTTCACTTCCGTCTGAACCGACTTGTATTCAGCCAGATTCGACGCCTTCTGATAATACGCTTTAGCCAGCGAATGGTTGTTAGAACGGGCGGCAATTCGGGCAAGGCCCGCGTAGGCCATGGCATGGTATTCTTTGGTGTACGGAACCATGTATTTCTCTCGAATGGTAGCCTGATACTGGGCAGCTGCTTCGGTGTCATTTTTTGCGTCTTTCTCGGCTAGCAACCCATCAAAAAACCGGCTGGGTACGTTCAGAAAAGGGCGGGGCATGGCTTTTAATCGGGGCAAAAGCCGTTGCGCTTCGTCGTAGCGGCTACTCAACAACAAGCTTTCGATGTAGCGCATCAGAAACACCGGATTATTCGGAAACCGCTCCGACAATGTTTTGAGCCATACTGCTGCCCGGCCGGGTGCATTTTCATGCTGTAGATAAATACTCGCCAAATAATACGCGGCTTCGTGGCGGGTAAAAGTAGCCCGCCGGGCTGCTATTTCCAGTTGGCGAAGCCCCAAGGGCATGTTACCACTTCTGAAAAACCACATCATAGGTTTCACCACCGGGTTATCCATCGGATACCGCTCTACGTAATAATTGTACAAACCCGTTGTGAAGTAAAATTCTGGGTTTGATGCAGTCAGGTCAAAACCCTGTTTCATATAGCTATAGGCCTGTCGGGCTTCGTTTACCGCTTTCATCAACTCATCCTCGTTGTGGTGCTTCAGGGCCATATAGGAGTGGGCTGTGAGGGCGAAAAACACTCCCTCAGGATCGTTCTCATCTTTTTCAAGTCGCTTTTTGGCCAGGGCGAGTGTTTGTTCACAAGCCTGAACGTACTGATTGGGAGCCGTGCGATTCTGACTGAGGGGAATATACTGCCAGTATAACTGAATGGCGCGGAGCATGGGTCCGGCGGGGTGTTGCGGATACCGGGTCCGCAACTGACGGATGTTGTCGTCGGCTTCCGCAAAATCCTCTCCGTATATATTATCCAGAGCCTTCAATATGGTTTGTTGCAGCACCGGATCAGTCAGCACCTGAGCGCGACCGGGGCTTGCCGAAACCGCCAACACACATAAAACCAGTAAGACGTATTTAGACATAGTGCGTGGCGGGCAAAGGAGTGTGTTTAGGTTTCAACGGGGGTGAGTCGTATTTTTGTGATACCGGCCCATAGCCGACTTTTCGCATGATTCATTACGAACACTTTACGTTGGATAACGGTCTCCAGGTTTACGTCCAGGAGGATGCCAGTACGCCCATTGCGGCTGTCAATATACTGTATAATGTTGGCTCGCGCGACGAAGATCCCGACCGAACGGGCTTTGCACACTTGTTTGAACACCTGATGTTCGGTGGCTCCAAACATATTCCAAGCTACGATGAGCCTTTACAACGCGTAGGGGGCGAAAATAACGCCTTCACCAGCCCCGACATCACTAATTATTACATTACGCTTCCCGCTGCCAATATCGAAACGGCGTTCTGGCTCGAATCGGATCGGATGCTGAGCTTGTCGTTTGATCCACAGGTACTCGAAGTGCAACAGAAAGTGGTTATCGAGGAGTTCAATCAGCGTTACTTAAACCAACCGTACGGCGATGCGTGGCTGAAACTTCGCCCCCTGGCTTATCAGCAACACCCCTACCGATGGGCTACTATTGGTAAGGATATTAGCCACATCGAAAATGCTACGCTGGACGATGTCAAGCAGTTTTTCTTTCAATATTACCTGCCCAATAACGCTATTCTGGTCGTTGCGGGCAGCGTAACAGTAGAACAGGTCAAGCAACTGTGCGACAAATGGTTTGCTCCCATCCCGGCAGGAAAACCATATGTGCGTAATTTGCCTAAAGAGCCCGTCCAGACAGAAGCCCGGCATTTAGAGATCTCGGCCAACGTACCCCTCGACGGTCTTTACAAAGCCTATCATATGCCGGGTCGCTTCGATGCCGATTTCCAAACGGCAGACCTCATGAGCGATATGCTGGGCCGGAGTAAATCGTCGCGCTTGTACCAAAAACTGGTGCGTGACAACCCGATGTTCAACAACCTCTCGGTCTATATCACAGCATCGCTCGACCCCGGCCTTTTGATTGTTCAGGGAACGTTGAACGAGGGCATTACGCTCGAAGACGCCGATGCCGCTGTGCAGGTAGCTATGCAGGAAATGATTGACCAGCCCGTATCAGAAGAGGAATTAGCCAAAGTGAAAAATCAGGCAGAAGCTACCCTTGCCTTTTCAGAAGTTGAACTGCTGAATCGGGCGATGAACCTCGCTTTCGCGGCTAACGCGGGTGATGCAGATCTGGTAAACCAGGAAACGGCTAAAATTCAGGCCGCCACGCCCGAGGCAATTCAAGCCATGGCCCGGCAGGTATTGCGAAAAGAAAACTGCTCAACCATGTATTACCGAAAAGCCGCGTAAAGCCCATTTAGCGCATACTTATCCCGCTATGGAAATCACGTATCAACAAAAAGCCTTAACGCCAGCACAACTAGACACCCTGTCGCGGGAGGTAAAACGGGTATTGACAGGCTTGTACGGTGATCGGCTCGACCGGGTGATTCTGTACGGGTCATATGCACGGGGTGATTTCCACGCCGAGTCGGATGTGGATTATTTGGTTGTATTGCGGGATGAAGAGGTGAAAGCAGGTAAAGAGATTCGCTATATGGGCGAATGTATTGGCAGTTTGAGTTTTGATTACGATCTATTCATCTCTGCAAAACCAACTTCATTGGCAAAATTTCAATCATCAGATTTATTGTTTTATCATAATGTTCGTCGCGAAGGGAAGCAGTTATGATTTCATTCGATAGCTATATGGCAAGGGCAGAGGAATGCCTTAAAGAAGCCAAGCTTCTCTACCAAAACCAATTGTACCGAGGAGCTTGTGGCAGAGCTTATTATGCCTATTTTGATGCTGTCAGGGCGTTACTTGCAACAAAAGGGATCACGACTAAATCGCATAGTGGTGCTCGTGGACTATTTAGCGAACAATTTGTTAAAACAGGTTCCTTTACCAAACGAGATTCCACTGCACTTAATGAGTTATTTGAGTTAAGGCAGTCAGGTGAGTATGATATGGAGGATTCTGTCTCAGAAGCAGATGCTTTATCTTCAATTGAAATAGCAGCAGAATTTCTGATTCAGGCCGAAGCCTATTTACGTACATAGATCATCAATCGTGAAAATTCGCGTTGGACAGGGCTACGATGTCCATAAACTCGTAGAAGGGCACCCGTTTTGGCTGGGAGGTATTCAGATTCCCCACACGCACGGAGCGTTCGGCCACTCCGATGCCGACGTGGTTTGCCATGTCATTTGCGACGCGCTGCTGGGAGCAGCCAACATGCGTAATATTGGTTATCACTTCTCCGACAAAGACCCTCGTTGGAAAGGTGTTGATAGCAAAGTTCTGTTGGCGGAGGTCATGCGTATGATACGCGAAGCGGGCTACGAGGTATCCAACGTCGACGTAACGGTGGTACTTCAGGAGCCCAAACTAAATCCCCATATTCCAGTCATGAAAACATGCCTTGCCGGGGTCATGAACATTCCCGAAGACGATATTGCTATCAAAGCTACCACGTCGGAACACCTGGGGTTCGTGGGTCGGCAAGAGGGGATTGCTGGTCATTGCGTGGCCTTGATTTATAGATAGCAGTTCTCATGAAATTACTTTAAACAGCTACCTGCTACTGTCTGTAGGCTATTGTTTCCGCTTATGACATACTAGCTTCCGAGTTGTTTCGCGCTTCTTGTTTCATAAGCTTAGTTGGCGGAAAACCGAACTGTTTCTTGAAGGCGAACGAGAAATGCGACAGGTCTTCGAAACCCAGATCCAGGTAGATGTCTGACGGTTTTCTGCCATTTCGATTAATCTGAAAGTAGGCTTCCTGCAAGCGCTTTTTCATGAGCCACCGGCTGGGTGTTTCGTGAAAAAGCATATCGAAATCCCGTTTAAAAGCCGACAAACTACGTCCGGTAAGGTAGGCAAACCGTTCAAGGCTGACATTGAACGTATAATTTCGGTTCATATATGCCTCCAGGTCTATTTTCTCAGGGCTGCTAAAATCAAACAGAATGGAGGCTAAATCGGGATTAGCCTGTAGTAGAATAAGAAGCAATTCTTCCCGCTTTATATCCGCAAATGTCTCCTTGATCTTTCCCTCACCCGTATAATAAGGCCCAAGTGAGTGTAGAAAATTGGTAATCAATCCATTTTTGGCAATCGCCACGAAGGCATCGGATGAGCAGAATTTTGTTAGCGTAACGGTGTGCTTCTGCTGGTATTTTCGCAAAAATGGTTCGTCGAAAACCACCACTACTTTTTCAAACGCGTTGTCTTCTTTTTGCTTGTTGTATTTCACTAACTGATTCTTTCGCACCATGCAACACTCACCTGATTTTAGGATATGATGTTTACTCCCATCAAAGTACTGCATCGTACCCTTTACGAGGTATAAAAAGAAGTGCTCAGGAATAAATTGCTCGGGCGAGATAGCGGGACCGAGATAGCAGGAAGTAATTGCTGTTGCGTTCATATTCATTGTTGAGTCTACAGTGGCTACACTAACAACAATCCTGTTGGGAGTTTATTGATCAGCTTTGACCGCTCCATACTGTATCAAGCTGTTTGCCGTTGCCAGTAGGGCCTCTTCGTTAGACCGGGGCTGCCAGCCAAGCAAACGTTTCGCTTTTTCGTTACTGGTATTTCGATACCGACTTACCATAGGCAAAATAGCTTTTGCGCTGGGGCTAAACAAGGCTGCTGCTCGAACCAGCCAATCGGGTAACCGTCTGGTAGAAACCTGCCTGGCGGCATCGCCCAATTTCGCTTTTAAGAGTACAGCAATTTCGGGCAACGTTATAATTCCACCGGCCAATGCTAAAAACCGCTGTCCGTTTGCGGCCGGGTTAGTCATGGCACGAATGTGCAAATCGGCCACATCGCGCACATCAACAATGCCCAGGGTAATGTTAGGAATCGCTTTCATAGAGCCGTCCAGAACTTTCAGGAGCAGTTCAAAACCACTCGATAAGTTGGGTCCGAGCGACGGTCCGAAAATGCCCATTGGGTTAATGACCGAAAGCTCTAAAGCACCTCCTTCTCGCCTGATAAAATCCCAGGCAGCTCGTTCGGCCAACACTTTGGATTTGTTATAGGCCGAAAGCCCTTTCTCATTCGGGTCAGTCCAGTTTTCTTCGGTTATAATCTTGGTTGTGTCGGTATGACTGTAGCCAACGGCCCCAAAATTCGACGTCATAACAACCCGTTTCACACCTGCATCGCGCGACGCTTTGAGTACCCGCAACGAGCCGTCTACCGCCGGCCGAATCATTTCATCTTCGTTTTTCGGAACACCAAAAAAAATGGGTGAGGCCACATGTAACACGTAATCACAACCAGCTACGGCCTCGGCCCAGTTGGCATCTTTGGTTAAATCGGCTTCGACAAAAGAGAGCTGACTAACCGATTGGATACCAGCAGTTTTGAGCATATCCAGTACTTTACTGGTTTGTTTAATCGAACGAACAGTTGTTTTTACCGAGTATCCCTGTTGAAGGAGTTGAACGAGGCAATGTACACCAACAAAGCCTGAACCGCCTGTTACAAGCACTGTTTTACCTGATGCTGAGTTTGTCATTTCTGTGTACTTTTTATAGTACAAAGGACACGATAAAAATAGCACTAAAGTTTGTTAAAACGTCCAGATTTACTTTGTTGAAACGTCCAAGAATTTATACATAAACTGATTAGAGCGGGAAGACTCGCCAACTGCATTATGTACCCTGCCGTTTCACCAGCGGCTTTTTCCGTTTCATCACGCTTATAGCATTGCGCCCGATCGATGCGTTGACTGATAGTGACTTGACTATGAACAACATCCGGTCAGGTACGCTGCAAAGCTTGCGCGACGAAGGTGACTTTTATCTCGTCACCAACTCGATCATGCGTAAGACCGCCCGGCGCATTCCGGTAGGGGTCGCAGGCTGTAGCCGTGCGGGTCGAAGCAAGAGTTTATCAACCCGGCTTACCGGAGTAAATCGTCGAACTAGAAACTGTTGTTCCGTATAGGAACGGAGCCGGTGATGGCCGTGCGGGCATTTGTGCAGGAGTGGTTCGCCGAACTGAAATAACACCACAGCCATCAGCTATTATACCCGCTTGGGCTCGTAACACAGCACCACAATGCCGCAATCGAATGCTTTGGCATGGCGCAGCGTGAGGTTCTGTTTAGCATCTAGCCCCCCGAAAATGGCCATGCCGTTGCCGATAGCTGCCGGGTTGACAAACAGATGAAGCTCATCGATGAGGCCCGCTTTGATCAGCGACGCTACAAACGCCCCCCCACCGTAAACGATCATATCGCCACCCGGCTGGTTTTTCAGCGCGTTAACTTCAGTAGCCAGGTCGCCATTGGCCAGTTGGGTCTTTTCCCAGGGCGAGGAGTCTATGGTTTTGGTGAAAACGACTTTGGGCGTGCTATTAATCTTGTCGGCGCCTGGTATTTCGGGGTTAGCTGCCCAATGCGGAATAAACCCTTGTGCCAGCTTCCGACCTAGCAAGATAGTATCAACCGGCTCCGTCAAGTCAGTAACATATTGACCAACATCCTCGCTCCAGGCGAATGTTAACCAATCCATTTCACCATTTGGACCAGCCATAAAACCATCGACCGTAGCCTGTACCTGCAATTTTAGCGTTCTCATGTTGTTCGTATTTGTTATGAGACAAAACTACGGCCAGAACACTAAGCCCAAAAGGGGCCTAAACGACAAAATACGGGGTAAATGCGACCAACGTACTGAGCCAAATCTGGACAAATTTGCAATTCAATTGCAAATTTGTCCAGATTTGATAATAAGTTCACGTTATGATAGAACGTCAACTCACTGATAAATTAATAAAATTAGCTGGACAGTATCCAGTTGTCACGTTAACAGGCCCACGACAATCTGGGAAATCAACACTTGTACAAAAGGTCTTCCCCGACTTGCCGTATGTTCTGCTGGAAGACCCAGACGTTCGGGTATTGGCTCAAACGGACCCAAGAGGTTTTCTAGCCAACTATACCAATGGTGCCATTTTCGATGAGGTGCAACGGGTTCCTGAGCTATTTTCGTATTTACAGGGAATCGTAGATAAGCAAACGGCTAGTCGCCCATTTATCCTGACAGGGTCGCAAAACTTTCTGTTGTTGGACCAGATCAGTCAAAGTCTGGCTGGGCGCACCGCCGTGTTGCGTTTGCTTCCGCTGAGCTATCCCGAGCGAAAGACAGGAAACGTACTACCTGCTACGGTGAATGAGTTACTGTTTGAAGGTAGTTACCCGCGTTTGGTAACAAAAGGTCTTGACCCAACTGATTTTTACCCAAGCTATATACAGACATACCTGGAACGAGATGTACGTTCGCTGAAAAACATCACCGATCTAAGCACCTTCACCCGCTTTCTAAGGCTATGTGCAGGCCGGATTGGATCGTCTCTGAATCTCTCCTCGCTGGCCAGCGATGTTGGCGTGGCCGTCAACACAGCGAAGTCCTGGTTGTCAGTACTGGAGGCCAGTTATGTAGTTTATCTGCTGCCACCTTATTACGATAATTTCAGCAAACGACTGATCAAATCGCCGAAATTGTATTTCTACGATACGGGCTTGGTGTGCTCACTACTGGGCCTGCGACGAGCCGATCTGGTCGAAACGTTTTATATGCGGAGCAATCTGTTTGAGAACTTGGTGGTGAGCGAGGTACTAAAACACTACTATAATCGGGGCCAGCAATCACCCTGCTACTACTGGCAGGACAAAACAGGCCGTGAAGTTGATTTGCTGATTGATACCGACACTGGGCTGCTACCACTGGAAATAAAGGCAGGCATGACACTGAATCAGGACTATTTTGACCAAATCACCTATTGGAATAAATTGAGCGGCAACAGCTCATTAAACAGCTACGTAGTATACAGCGGTACCATCCAGCAAAGTACCTCGCAGGGTACGTTTGTGCCGCTTTCGGGGCTGGAGGACTTGTTGATGCGGGGGGGAAATAACATGGATTTTGCGTAAACCCTGCTAGGCACAACAGCTGTGTATAACCTCAGCCAGATCATCTAGTTGCTTTTCATGGTACTCTCTAACTTTCTCAATATTTAGTGTGCCACCCAGTATAAGCATTTCTTTGTGGGCAAATCGTTTTCCAAGCCGGTCGTCTACCATGATGGTTTGCATGCTTTGCGCCATACCTGTTTCGGCCAAGAATTCGTTGGGATGCCCGGCGGTACAAATGACCAGCCCCAATTTTATCGTCTTCATTTTTGGGTAGTTATCCTGTTGCCCATACGCGTATCCAACAGAATACACTTGGTCGAACCAACCCTTTAGTTTGGCGGGGCAATCGCTCCACCAGACTGGATAGATAAAAATAATGCAGTCGGCGTTTTCAATTTTTTTGTGTTCGGCTAAAACATCATCCGAAATAGGTAACTCTGTTTTTGCGAACCCTTCCCGCTCGTACTCTGCTTCTAACATATCACTCTGAAACCCCATCGCATAGAGATCAGAAATGTCAACGTTCCAGTTTTGATGCGCCAATAAAGCCCTCAGTTGCTCCAGCACCTGAAACGTATATGATTTTTTGCTCGGGTGGCAATAGACAATAAAAACAGTCATCTCAACTAGTCATAATGTACTGAGCATGCACGATTTACATCAGCATTTTGGCACTGCACTGCTTACGGCCTTCGTTCCAGTTCTGTTGAGTGGAGTAAAGAAATTAGCCAATCATTTTTGACTTTGGTCAGAACAATTGATTCAAGCCATTTCACGTTGACAGTCTTGCCACTAGACGTAATAGTGGCCTGATTAGTGTACGATACCCAGCCAACGTCAAAGGAGGCTTTCGTATCGATAAAATCCAGCTTATTTATACGTTTGAAGTCAGTCGATTTTGCTTTTCGTGTCGTAATGCGTACCGCTAGCGAGTCAAAATTCCAGACTTTCCCGCTCTCTAAAATGCTCACATCAGACGTACAAAGCGATTTTGCTTTTTCCGCATCCAATTCAGCCAGTGCATCAAAGAATTTAATGACTATAGCTTGTAATTCTTCTTTTTTAGTCGGCGGAGTCGGCTGCGCCAACGTAGCAGCCGCACTACTGAAAATCACAAGAAAAGCGAGAATGTATCGAGCCATGGCCTTTACGATTTTAATGGATTAAAGCGAGTTGCCAATAACCTGCTGTTACTGCATAACATTCATTGAACGTATTTTTCCACACGAGATCAACAATTAAACACACCCCAGCAGATTGAATTTCTTAGTTGTTGGTCATCAAGTACAAGTTCACGAATAGCATCTGGAAGTTGGTCTCGCTGCCATTGACATTCATTGCGTCCCATTTCATCTTTCTCAGTCTCGCTAACAGACTCCCTTACTGCTCTGATTGCGTAGGCAGCTGCTCCAAGTTCATGGGCCGCAACGTGGGCTACTGCCACTGCCTGCCCTGCCGCCAATGCAGCAAACTTAGCAGCTTCAGGCATTCCTTTCGCAGCAGCATTGGCAGCAAAAGCAGCTTTGTGAGCCTGTTTCATTTGGATTTCTCCTTTTACCCAGGCCCGTGTCAGTTCTATGGCCTGTCTTGGCCGTTTATCGTCAGCGTTGGCTTGCTCAAACAGATGCAATACATGTTCTGCACACGTAGCTGCCCATAATGCCAATAAATGGTGATTGATATCGGTTAACGTTCCTCCACGCCGTATAGTTATGAATCTTGGATCTCTTTCTTTCTGCAATATCATGTTCACTCGTTTATTTTACCAGTTTATTTCGCTAATTTCTCAAAATCTTCTCCATTTTCTTCCCCTTAGCTAACTCGTCAATTAGTTTATCCATATACCGAATTTTCTGCATAAGGGGGTCTTCTATATCTTCCACACGATATCCACAAATAACACCGGTAATTTTCGATATGTTTGGGTTCAGTTGTGGTGCTCGATCAAAAAAAGCTTCAAAACTAGCGTTATCATCAATTTGCCGTTGTAATTCTTGTTGACTATATCCAGTCAACCAACAAATAATGGCATCTACTTCTTCTTTTGTGCGCCCTTTTCTCTCCGCTTTGTTAACATAGTGTGGATAAACTCCCGCAAATGAGGATTTAAATAGTTTCGGATTTTGCATCTCTCGATCGTAAGTTAGTTAAATGTTATTAACAGTTCGTTGTTTTGCTTCTTATTCTTTTGTCGCTATCGAATACAAATATCTAAATGCATTTGAAACAGCCTGATGCATAATTGTAGCGTGATTTTCCTGTGGCAAATAGTCGAAAAAAATATTTATATTTTTGCTTTTAATCGCCTTTATTCTTTCTGCCAATAGGTTTGCATCAACTTCCATAACTCTTGGAATTTTAGTTGGCGTTAAGCCTTCTTTTCCAACGCCGACATAAATTACTATTTTTCGATTAATATTTTCTGCTAGCACATTCAAGTTTTGATTTAGTAAAGAACCATTATCCCACCATAAACTTGGGCTAATAATTATGTATTTGTTGAAAAGTGTAGGTTTCTTAAATAGAACTTCCGTTACCAACAGCCCGCCTAATGATTGTCCGATAATAGTATTGTCATGATTTGTCTTGTACTTTTTCTCAATATAGGGCTGTAATTCGTTTTCAATAAATGAAATGAATTTATCTGAATGCCCTGTTGTTGGATATGCTTTTTTGTCTTCTATAATGGTTGTTGGAAACGTAAAATCTCTTCGTCGATCAACTGTCGCAATACCGACTACAATTGACCTTGGGACTTTGTTAATCCATTCAAAGCTATTGAACTGAACCAGTCCAACAATATGTATAAAATCTTCGTCTGCCGAACCGTCAAGCAAATAAATAACTGGATAGTTAGTTGTGTCATCTTTGTTGTAGCCCTTAGGAAGATAAATATTCAAAACTCTTTTTTCTGCCAATTCTTTTGATTGAATTTCGTCAATTACACCAAGTATAAAAGGTTTAGCTACTTCTGTTTGCTTTGTTTGGATTTTCTGACCAAAGATTAAACTTGTCGAAAAAGACAAAATTAAAATTAAAAATACGTTCTTCATTATTTCTGTTAGTTTCCTATTCTTTACGGGGTTTGGTGCAATGATTGCTAATTCTCAACTACACAAACGTCTTGTTCGTTAATTATTCTTGGATAAGTTGACAAACGTATTAACCTTTAAAACAACCAAATTTGTCTTGGTCAACTATTTTTAAAAAATCGGGAAGTTTTTTCACTGTTGGATTGGGTTCATATAAATTCCATTTTAAGCTTGCTCTCAACCAATAAATTTTCCAGACATTATTCTTTTTGTCGTACGTAGTCTTGGCGTAATCGAGCGTCAAATACCTCGTATTGTCATCCCAAACCGGCCTTATTTCATAAAGTATTACGGATTGATTTTCTATTCAATAACTAATATCAAGCTGATCTCTTATTTCTTCGGGAGGTCGAATTTTGGCAATATAATTTTCCATTATTTCGATTACCTCCACCGTATTCATTAAGTCTAAGGCCATGATGCTACGTTTTTGAAGTTGTCAGTTAACTCGTACCCAATTTCCAAATATACGAACACCCTGCCCGCTAACACACATCCAGAGGCTCCAAAAAGCATTCAAAACCTACCTCTCTCAATCAATTTAATCGTTTCATAAATCGCTTCTTCCGTTTCACCTATCTGATTATGGTAAGCCAGATGGCGGGCTGGCAATTTTGAGTCGCAAACAACAAATGCTTCTCAAACCATGAACAAGTTATGTACCTGGCTGCTGGGCCTAGCACTACTGACCGCTACCGGAGCCTGCAAAAAAGAGATCGACATCGTTGACCCCAATCAACCCGACGTTGTTATTCCCGACCAACCCATCATGCGACCGGGCAAGGTTTGTCCGGTAGGAACGAGCCTTGATCAGACCATCACCTCGACCATCGGGCCAGCTGGTGGGCAGCTTACCTCCGCCGACGAGCGTCTGACAATCACGGTACCCGCCGGAGCCGTAGAAACGACCCAGACGTTCAGCATTCAGCCCATCACCAGCACCGGTCCGCAGCCATTAGGCAACTCATTCCGGCTGTCTCCTCACGGTATCACCTTCAAAAAACCCGTAACACTTACCGTCCGCTATGAACCGGAACAGCTAAGCGGTACGGCTGCCGAAGTACTGGCGCTGGCTTACCAGAACGACAAGGGGGTATGGACGCTTGCCGCCAACGGAAACGTAAACACAAATACCCATACGGTGAGTGTAACCACTACCCACTTCAGCGATTGGGCAGTTTTGGAACGGGCGTTTCTAGCGCCCCAGACAGGTTTTGTAAAACCGGGGCGCTCGCTGGACCTGGAAGTCCGTTTACTGACGGAAACTATCAATATACCGTTAATAAATGACCTGGAAATCCCTGAGCCATACGAAAGTCCAGCCAATTTGATCATTCTGTCGAGCTGGAAAGCGAACGGCGGAGGCAGTGTTGTTCCTGCTGGCGGGAATGCTACTTATAAGGCACCGGCAGCCCCGCCCACCCGCAACCCGGTGGCTGTAACGGTACAACTGAAAGGTAGTGCCGTTATCGACGATGAACTCCGTCGGGAAATCCAGTTGGTATCCAATATCTACATTGGTGACGTGGGCATTACTTACCGGATCAACGGGGGGCCGTGGGTGCATACTATTGCCACATCACAGGGGACAAGGGTCGCCAATACAGCAGAAGGCCCCATGTTTTGGATAAATAGTGGGGGCTTGGACAGCGGAAGGCCTGTAGGTATCACTATTGCGCTGAAGAAAATACCCGATGTCGGTAATTACTCGTCGATGGGTGGTTTGAAGATTTCCTGGAGTGCGGATGCATCTGGGGGAGGGATGTTTACGCTGTCTGACGTCCAGTCTCAGATTATGTACGTCCAATATTATCAGGTAGGCAAGAATGTTTATCCTAGCCCTGGCAACCTTATTTTTGAGCAATTTGGCCGGGCGGAAGACTATGTAACCGGCCACTTCGATTTAGTCAAAGCGGGCATCCTGCATCAGACGAAGGGATTCACGGGAACCGCCCACATCGAAGGGTTTTTCCGAGATTTGCGCATCCAGTAAAGGGTGCGTACTCAGATAAACACGAATGGCTACACCTCAATCATCGTTTCTACCGGTTCGTCCATCTTAAGCCGGGTCAAATGATACCCTCGTCCTAGGTTTGCTGGTGCTTTGGGCTCCGAAAAGCACCTTCATTCACCAAAACGCCCGTATGGGGCGCGGGCTCCTCTTTTTTATGAAACAACAATTAATATGGACACTGGTCTGGCTACTCACGGCATACCGAAGTTTGGCCGCCCCACCCACCACCACCGAATTTATTCGAATCGACCAGTTCGGGTATTTGCAAAACGCCCGCAAAGTGGCCGTCGTTGTAAGCCCGCAGGTGGGTTCCAATGCGGGTACGCCGTTTAATGCCAGCACTGGGACCAACCAGTATCAGGTTCGTCGCTGGGCCGACGATGCTGTGGTGTTCACCGGTACGCTACAGGTCTGGCGCGATGGCGCTACGCAGGCGCAGTCGGGCGATAAAGGCTGGTGGTTTGATTTTTCATCAGTCAATACGCCGGGATCGTATTACCTCTTCGATGTGGGAAACAACGTCGGGTCGTACCGCTTCGAGATTGGC
Organism: Flavobacterium sp. SUN052; assembly: GCF_028867935.1. Taxonomy (GTDB): domain Bacteria; phylum Bacteroidota; class Bacteroidia; order Flavobacteriales; family Flavobacteriaceae; genus Flavobacterium. The sequence goes on along the minus strand of NZ_JAPQNS010000006.1, from coordinate 315,615 downwards.
GATAGCGTGTATGGCGAGGTGCTGAAAGCAGCCATGCGGACGTATTTCTACCAGCGCATCAACTTTGCCAAGCAAGCACCCTATACCGATCCTAAATGGGCCGACGCAGCCACGCACGAATGGCCCCATCAGGATCGGCAGGCCACGAGCCGCTACGCCAAAGGCGACATGAGCACCGCCAAAGATCTGCACGGCGGCTGGATGGACGCGGGTGACATGAACAAGTACGTAACCTTTGCCGAAGAGCCGGTGGTTCTGTTGCTGGAAGCGTATCGGCTCAACCCGGCCGTGTTTGGCGACAATTTTAACATTCCCGAATCAGGCAATGGTGTGCCCGATGTGCTCGATGAAGTGAAGTGGGAGCTTGACTTTATCCGTCGGATGCAGGACGCCACCGGAACGGGTGGTTTGCTGTTGAAAGTGGGTGTCGATAATTACGACGAAAGCGACCGCGCTGGAGGCCTACCCCCCAGCGCCGATAAACGCCCGCGGTACTACCTGCCCGAATGCACGGCCTCAACCTTATCGGGAGCAGCTATGTTTGCTGTAGCGGGGGCCGTGTACCGCAACACGCCGGGCCTGAACGCCTACGCGCAGGACCTGATTACCCGCGCCGAGCAGGCGTTTAACCGGGCGAAGGTCACAACAGCCAACTTCTCCTATTTCGAAACAGCCTGCGACGATCAGGACATCCGGGCGGGTGATGCCGACAAACCGGCGGCTATTCAGCGGCAGTCGGCCTTGGTGGCGGCTATTTATCTGTTTGAGGTAACGGGTAAAGCGGAATACAAAGCGTTTATCGACGCGCATTATAACCAGGTCGATCCGATGGCCAATCAGTGGTGGGGTCCGTATCTGATGCACGTACACACCGCGCTGCTGCGCTATGCCGCCAACCCGGCTGCTACGCCCTCAGTAGCCTCGGCCATTCGGACCATGAAAAGCCAGCAGAACAGCGTGCTGTCGATCAACGATTACACTGCCAAAGCTGACCTGTACCGGGCTTACATGGCCGACGCACAGTATCACTGGGGCAGCAACCAGGTTCGTGGTAACGCGGGCGTGGCCAACCTCGACTTTGTGAATTTCAACGTGAACACGCCCAACAAGTCGCTGTATCGCGAAGTAGCTGCTGAATACCTCCACTGGTTTCACGGCGTAAACGCGCAGGGTAAAGTGATGCTGTCGAACATGGGTGCCTACGGAGCCGAACGGTCGATGAACGAGATTTACCACACCTGGTTTCAGCATGGCACCGATTGGGACAACGCGCTGACTTCGCCCAAAGGTCCCGCGCCGGGGTACGTACCGGGTGGCCCGAATAACCTCGATCAGTATGACGGTACCGAAGGCTACCTTCGCAACGAGCCGCTGCAAAAACGGTACAAAGACTGGAACACCGGCTGGCCCGAAAATTCGTGGATCGTTACCGAAGTGGCCATCTACAACCAGGCCCCGTACATCAGCCTGCTCAGCCGCCTGATGACACCCTCCTCCGACCCCACGGACACCGAACCGCCCACCGCACCGACTAATCTGGTTGCGTCGGAACTGTCGCCTTATTCGGTAAAACTGACCTGGACCGGCTCGACCGACAACCGGGGAGTAACGGCGTATGAGGTGTACCAGAACGGGATCAAAATCGCCGACACTGAAGATTTATCCCTGAACATCAATACGTTGTCGCCTGCCACCAGTTACACGTTTACGGTAAAAGCCATCGACTTTTCGGCCAATCGCTCGAACGCCAGCAACGCCGTGGCCCTGACAACTCCAGCACCCAGCCCGAACGATTTCATCGTTTACGGCGATGCCTACAAAAGTACCGTGCAAAAATGGTCATGGAACGCCACCGACAATCCCGACAATACAAGTCCGGTGAAAATGGGCCAGAAGTCGGTGAAAGTCGACCTATCAGCAGCCTGGGGAGCGTTGAGCTTACGCAACAGCGACATTATCCCCACGGCCACTTATCCCGGCGGCATTCAATTCTGGTTTTACGGTACCGATAAGCCGGTGCGCGTCACGGTAAACACCACCGATACGGCGGATCCATCAAACGCCTACCGGGTTCCGGCCGAGCCAAACGTCTGGACACTGGTGCGGATTCCGTGGAGCGAGTTTGGCAGCCCAACGCAGATTCAGCGGATTTCGTTTGGCGACGGATCGGGTGGCCCACAGAGTTTTTACCTCGACGACATCCGGCTCGTGGCCGGTGCCGATACACCCGACACTCAGGCTCCTACGGCACCAACCAGCCTAACCAACAGCAACGTGACGGCCACCAGCATGCGTCTGACCTGGATCGGCTCAACTGACAATAGCGGAGTCGTAACCTACGAAGTGCTGCGGGGAAGTACAGTGATCCTGAGCAACGTTACGAGCACGTCGGTAGACCTGCTGGGCCTTACCTGTAATGAGCTGTATGAGCTAAAAGTACGCGCAAAAGATGCGGCCGGTAACATGTCGCCCAATAGCAATACAATCTGGGTCATGTCGGCCAGTTGTACCAACACCGACAATCAGGCACCGACTATACCTGCGAATCTTGCAGCCTCCAACGTCACAACCACTGGCCTCACGCTAAATTGGGCAGCTTCGTCCGACAATGTAGGCGTAACAGGGTATGAGGTTTATCGCAATGGTACTCTCATTGGCACGACGGGTTCGGCGACTTCGCTCGTAGTAAGCGGGTTGACCTGCAACACCTCGTACAATTTCACCGTTCTGGCCAAAGACGCAATGGGCAACCGCTCTGCGCAAAGTAGCGCCCTGGCCGTGACAACATCTGCCTGTGCCCAAACTGATACCCAAGCACCAACAGTCCCCGCTAATCTGACCACCAGCAACATCACCATGACGGGGCTGACGCTGACGTGGAGCGCGTCAACGGATAACGTGGGGGTAATGGGCTATGAGATATTGCAGGGCAGTACCGTAATCGGCTCGGTAACAGGTACGTCGTTCAATGTCTCAAACCTGAGCTGCAACATGGGGTATATGTTCACGGTACGGGCAAAAGATGCCGCCGGAAACGTATCGGCCAGTAGCGACACAGCCTACGCGACGACCGCAGCCTGTCCGGCACCGGTTCCGTCGGGCAGCGAGGTAATCTACGACGAGACCTTGAACACGAACTGGCAGGAATGGGGCTGGTCGATCAGCTCGAACTACGCCAACGCTAGCCCGGTGAAGGTGAACCAGAAATCGCTGGCCATCAACTATACCGACGGATGGGGTGGTTGGGCAATCACCCGCAACACGCACTTCATCCCTACTCCACAGACAACTATTCGGTTCTGGATCTACGCCACCACCAACAAGACCATTGGTGTGTGTACCGGTTCCGAAAACGAGGGTGGTCTTAGTCCGTATGTCTCGTTTGTACCGACACCCAACGTATGGCAGGAGGTGGTGATTACGATGCCACAACTGGCCAACCCCGCCAAGATCAAGCGGCTTACCATTCAATCGCAGGGATCGGGTCACAACCTGATTTACGTCGACAATGTTCGGATTGAAGGCTCGTTCAACGTAACGGCCAGCAACGTCACGGCTACCGGCCTGCGCCTGAACTGGACAGCAACCGACAATGCAGCAACCTACGCTGTGTACCAGAACGGCAACCTCCTGAACAGCAACGTATCAAGCACATCGCTGAATGTAACGGGCTTGACCTGCGGCACGGGCTATAGTTTCGTCGTCCGGGCCAATGATTCCGCTGGCAACGGACTGGTGACAAGCGTTCCGATGAACGCGACAACAGCTTTCTGTACAGGTTCCTCAACCGTCGAGATGATCTACGACGAAGCGTTTAACGCGGCCGGGTGGGACGATTGGTCGTGGGGTTTAGCTACCAATTACGCCAACACCAATACCGTTAAGGTAGGTCAGAAATCGGCCGCGCTGACGTTTGACGGTTGGGGTGCCTGGTCAATCTTCCGCAAGACTCACTTGGTCACGAGTCCGCAAACCTCATTGAAGTTCTGGATTTACGCGACGACCAACAAAACGCTGGCCGTAACCACGTACGCCGAAAACGACAGCCAGGCAGGAACCACTGTGAACCTGACTCCTACGCCGAATGTATGGCAGGAGGTAACGCTGACGATGCCGCAACTGGGTAATCCCACGCGTATCAAACGACTGGTGATCAACATGCCAACTTTTGGCCCGAACCCGGTTTACCTCGACAACGTTCGCTTCGAAACGCCCAATGGCGCGGCTCGTGTAGCAGCCTCTTCCGCCGAAATTTCAGCAGAAGGCCGTATGACCATCAGCCCGAATCCGACTGACGGTCCCATACGGGTACAGGTGCTGACCAACCAAGCAGCTTCTGCTACCTTGTCGGTAGTAAACCTGTCTGGCGCATCCGTCATGAGCCAAACCGTACAAGCTCAACATGGCCTGAACGAGTACACGCTTGACCTGAGTCGGCAACCTTCGGGTACATACCTGATTCAGTGGCAAACGGCTACCAAACGATTAGTAGAGCGGCTGGTGCTGGTGAAATAGCGTACGTGATTTAGTGTATTCAAATAGAAAGTGGCCACCCGTTTGGCAGGGGTGGCCACTTTCACTATCGCGACAAATTACCTACGCGCTCACCGTTTTATTGGGAACCATAAGGATATCTTCTCCTAAAGCTTCTTCGATGCGGATAATGGTTTTCAGTTCCAGATTGTGCGTGCCACTTAACCACTTGCTAATTTCTGATTCGGATTTATGTAAAGCCACAGCCAGATCTTTCTGGCTCATCCCCCGCTGTTCAAGTAAATTATGGATACGGTCGGCTACGTCGAGCATTTTGCTGACTGAGCGCCGGGTCTGAGCAGGTGTTCGAGCTACAATACGGTCAAATGCATCCATCGTTAATTGTTTAGTCGATGAGTTCAATAGCTTCTATATTCATAATATATTTATCAACAATCTCTAATTCTCCAGTAGCCATCAAATCTACTAACTGATTAGCCATTTTGTTGGCAAACCTAAACTTAGCCAATAAATCAGGACTATCCTGCACGGTGCGACCTGTTTTTAATCCACCATTGACTAATATAACTACATTGTTACTCAACCGGATACAATACAGCCGTAGTCGGCAATAATCGTCACCCAACTCGGCCATGATCCGAGCGGGAGGTGGTAACGCATTGGCATCATTTTCAAATCTGAAATAGCGAAGTTTAGCACCTCGATTTTGCCCAATCTCCGCGATCCAGGTGACTAATACATTCAGATCATCTGCCATTTCTTGATTCTGTTCAAAACGGCTAAAAAAGGCGTCTGTTTCAGACTGTGGTTTCCCTTCTGTCCAAAGGGTGTAGTAGTTTACTAAATCAAACGCTTTGAAGAGATGAATCGTTACGAAATTCTTCACTTTTAAGTTAAGTATAAATCAAAGGTAAAAGAAAGTGGCCACCCGCTTGACAGGGGTGGCCACTTTCTTTGTAAGAAAATTTCTCGTTTCAGAGGTTTTTCTTCGTCAGTTGATCAACAGCGTGATTGGCGGCTCGGGCCGTCAGCGCCATGTATGTAAGCGACGGATTCACGCACGATGACGAGGCCATAGCTGCGCCGTCGGTGACGAATACGTTTTTGCAGTCGTGAACCTGGTTGAACTTGTTGAGCACCGACGTTTTTGGGTCTTTCCCCATGCGGGCGGTGCCCATTTCGTGGATACCAAGCCCGAGGTGTACCTCCGGCCGGTTATATCCAACCACGTTTTTGAACCCAGCGGCTTCTACCATTTCCACGGCGGAGTTCATGATGTCTTTGCGCATGGCAATCTCGTTTTCGCCAAAAGCCGCATCGAACACGATCATGGGCACGCCCCACTTGTCTTTCTTGACCGGGTCGAGATACATGCGATTGTCGGGGTTTGGCAGTACTTCGCCAAAGCCGCCAAAACCGATTGCCCAGTTGCCGGGCTGCGTCATCTCTTGCTTAAACGAAGCCCCGAAACCATCGGCGGCAATGCCACGTTTCCAGTCGGTTCGGCTAGCCCCACCCTGATAGCCGTAACCCCGCAGGAAGTTGGTCTGCTTGTCGCTGCCCCAGTTACGAAATCGGGGAATGTAGAGCGCATTGGGTCGCTGACCGAACATCAAATCATCCTCAAAGCCTGCGATAGTTGCCGTGGCACCAACGCCGAGGTGGTGGTCCATGATGTTTCGGCCCACCTGATCGCTGTCGTTACCCAAACCGTTTGGGAACCGGCTCGACTTGGAGTTGAGCAACAGGGCAGCCGTATTCATCGCTCCTGCATTGAGGAAAACTATGCGGGAAAAATACTCCGTTACTGCCATTGTATTCTGATCGATTACCCGAACGCCGGTAGCCTTGCCCGTTTTTTCGTCGTACAGCAACTCCGTCGCAATGGTGTCGTGTAGCACGTCGAGCCGTTTGGTGGCGCGGGCCGCCGGAATAGCACCGGACATCGAACTATAATAGCCGCCATAGGGACATCCCCTGGCACATTTGTTCCGAAACTGGCACGACGAACGACCCAGTGCTGTATGCCAAGGCTGCGGCTTGGTCAGGTTGGCAATGCGACCGATAGTTACGGGCCGGTTAAGTTTTTTCTTCATCGCATCCCGGAAATACTGTTCGGGGGGCGACATCGGCATCGGGGGCAAAAAATTACTGTCGGGTAACACCGCCAGTTGTTCGGCCTGCCCGCTGATGCCTACAAATTTTTCAATATGCGCATACCAGGGTACCAGATCGTTGTAGCGGATCGGCCAGTCGACACCAAAGCCGTCTTTGGCGTTGGCTTCAAAATCGCCCGTGTTCCAGCGATATGTTTGCCGTCCCCAGTGCATCGACTTTCCTCCGGTATGGTACGCCCGAATCCAGTCGAAGGGGCGTTTCTCTACGTACGGGTTCTGTTTGTCGTTGGTCATAAAGTTGACTTTGTCGTCCTGCGCTAACCCAACGAACCGGTTGTTAGCCCAACGCTCTTCGGCCGAATGAGTAGCTACTTTTTCCCGGTGCTGAATTTCCCAGGGCGCTTTCATGGCGGTATCGTAATCTTCGATATGCTTTATCTCGCGGCCCCGCTCAATCATGAGTACGCGCAATCCTTTTTCGGCGAGTTCTTTAGCGGCAATACCGCCCGTCATACCCGAACCAACCACAATGGCGTCGTACCGGTGGGTTTTATCTATCGTTAAGTTTAAGTACATCGGTGTAGTTGGGTTAGTAGGCGTAGTTTTTCTGACCGGGCTTCATTTTCTGGAGTTCGTATTTGCCCGGAATCGGAACGTACTCAAACGACGCTTTGGTGCCTACTTCGGAGGTATAATACCCGATCAAAGTCAGCTCCTTCATGAGCCGCCAAAACGGCAACCCTTTGGCTTGTGCCTTCATCGTTTCTTTATCCTCATTGTCGCCCATTTTGGTTTGCTGCACCTGGTAGGTTTTCATCAACTCCTTTGTATCGGCTTCTACGCGCTGAAGTGCCTCCACTTTTTGGGCGTTACCGAGGCTGAGGAAATTGACCCGCTGCAACTGCTCAATACCGGCCAGAAAACTTAAGTGTTCGGCTTGGGGATAGCAGTCCTGTAGCATCATCTCAATGAAGGCCGGAACGCCAGCCTCAATGGCACCGGGCGTGTCAGTTTTGGGGATAATCAGCTCGGCAACTTCGGCTACCAGACTCCGTTGTTCACTGGTCAAGGCAAACCCACTCGGGGCTTGCTGACCAAGCTCCCACCGGTTCATAGCCAGCAAGGTAGGCGATGAAAGGGCGCCACCCAGCAGCAGAGAAATATTAGCCAGGGCTTTTCTGCGATTCATGAGGTATAATTAGGGTGAGTGTTATCGGTACAGATAAATTAAGCCTGAAAACCCATAAAGTTACTACTGGGCTCCGTCACAAACAACGCTGTATCAGTGGCCTATAGTCAGTCTGGCTACGTTAAAAACAAAAGGACTGCCCAAACCGAAAAGGTCTGGGCAGTCCCGGTACTTATACTGGCAACGCCAACGCAATGTAGGCTACACGTTATACGTGCAAAACTTACAGCGTAATCTTCTGCACGGGGCTATACAGCATCTCAGCTACACCCACTGTTTTAACGCCAATGCGTCCGTAACAGTAGCCTTTACCAGAAACAGCAGCCGGTACGGCGAGCGAAAACGCCAGGCTTTTGGTCAGGTCAGCCAACGCGGTGCCGGTTAGGCTAGCAGAACCCGCGTTGTTGTTAATATCGACAAACTGGGTTGCCCCCACATAAAGCGTAACTCGCTCAATAGCGCGACCAGTTACCACCTGCCCTACCGTGCAATTGGCCGTCAGGTTTGAGCCGGTTTTCTGAATTGCCGGGTTGCGAATCACGAAGAAAGGTTGCACCGGCACGTCGACCTGAGCGCCACCCCGAACCTGCACGGCAATGGTGTCGGTATTATCAACCCAGGGGCCGTTGCCCCGCAGCCGCACAAGTTTGTAGTCGCCGTCGAACACCACGGCGGAAAACGAACCGTCCTGCCCAACATAAACCGGAATTTTGGTAAAGAGCTGGAAGCCTCTCTGCCACAACTCCAGCTGAACACCGTTGGTGCGTACACCCACCGGCTGGTTTTCGTAGACCACCCGGCCTGTAATGGTCGAGGACGGGGCCTCAAAGTTATCTTTGGCGCACCCGGCCAGCAGAAGAGTACTCGCCAACAGACTAAAATATATGGCTTTCATAATGGATCGTTACTGAAAAGGATTGCGGACAATCTTGGGGTTGTTGTTGATGACATTCTGATCGATAGACGAGTAATAGTTACCCAGCTGAAACAGACGCGGAGCGCGGAAACGGGGGGCTACCAGCTTTACGAACACGTATTTGCCATCGCGGGCATCGCCGGGCCGCACAACGCGGTACGGATACAGCGCATACATCATGGCATCGGGGTTGGTCGTGCTGCCGTTCCAGATTTCGTGAGCTATGCGCCAGCGTTTCACATCCCACACGCGGTGATCTTCAAAGGCTAGTTCGACCCGGCGTTCGTTCTGGAGCCGGGCCAGCGTCAGCGTGGTCAGGCTGTTGGCCGGGAAACCAGCCCGCTCGCGCACCCGGTTCACGTAGGTCAGTGCTTCGGTGGTTTGGCCCAGTTCGAAAGCGGCTTCGGCAGCATTGAGCAGCACTTCGCCCAGACGGAAACGCACCCACCACATATCGCTTCGAATACCGCGTGTGCTCGACAGCGGAGCCGGATCGATGTATTTTCGCAGGTAGAAACCTGTGTTCGACACCTCGGTTTGCGACCGTTGCGGACCCGAGCTACCCGTTAGCAGTTTACCGTCGGTGTGCAGCTGGCCCAAGGTATTACCCTCTATCACCTGGTAACTGTTGTTAGCAGCATTCCAGACCATCACCCCTGCCTGAATCTGCACCTCCTGACCTTTGAAACTCGTGCCGGGATAGATTACCGTGCCATACAAACGGGCGTCTTTATTGGCAAACGGACCACTGAGGTTGTCGTAGTAAATATAATCCTTGTCGTCCACCGTACGGGTTTTCAACTCGCCCGAACTGCCGTCTAGGTATTCGTAATCCTCCACCAGATTCAGGGCCGGGGTAATATTCGACGACGACAGGTTATCTTCCCGAATGTTGCGGGCGATATTATCGTAGCTGAAGGCGTGCCGTTTGTCTTTTGCCGTCAGGAAATCTTTGGCCAGAATAACCTCCGGATTGTTCAGCTTTTTGGTGATAGCCTCGAAGAAGTTCTCACCCAAATTCGGGTTGGCTTTGTAAAGCTGATATGGCCCCGCGATAACTTCTTTAGCAGCTTCCAGCGCTTTGGTATAGTACTCCTGCGCCCGTGCGGCCGGAATCCCTACTTCGCCACCCGCTGTGCTGATGGGAGCGCCCATCCGGTTGTTGTATTTGGCAATAGAACCCGCATAAAGCATCGCCCGGCTTTTGAGCGCCATTGCTGTGAACTTGTTAGCCCGAGTGTTGCTGCCCGTATTCCCCAGATCGTTTTTGATGGCGTCGAGTTCGCTGGCAATGAAATCGTAGACTTCAGATTCTTTGTTGCGCGGAAACTGAAGCGTCGATGGATCACCACTGAAGTCGTAGATGAGCTGCTTGGTAATGATGGGAACACCGCCCATGCGTTTCACCAGTTCGAAGTACATGTAAGCCCGCAGGAACCGAAACTCAGCCGAAAACTGCGCTTTCTGAGCTGTGTTTAAGGCCGTACTCTTGGTTTCAATATTTTCGAGCGCCAGGTTGATGTCGCGGATGAGACCGTAATCCCACAACCGCCACCGTTCGAAACCGTACGAAATGATGTTGTTGGGGCCATCGTTATTACCCGACCAGGTCGCTTCGTCATAAGCAGCAAACTGGTCCCAGCCATTGTCGATCTGGGTATGCGCCGGTAAGCGGTCGTAGTAATTGGCCAGCAGGCTCGTGATCAGTTTGGTGTCGTTCCAGACCTGGCTTTCCAGAATAATGTTGGGCGGCTGGCGCTCCAGAAAGTCGTCTTTACACGCTGCCAGACTTAAGCTCAACAGGCCGATTGACAGATATTTATGATAACGGTTCATTGGTAAGGTCGTGTTGAAGATTAGAAAGTAAGCGCGAAACCAGCGTTGTAAAGCCGCTGTGGCGGGTACACCAGCGCTCCGTTTGACGAAATCTCGGGGTCAACCTGAATCGCTTTCAGGTTATCGAACGAAACCAGGTTCGTGCCGTTGACGTACACTTTCATGGCCGACATCCCAAACTTGCCCAGGAATGCTTTGGGAATATTGTAGCCAATTTCGAGGTTACGCAGGCGCAGGTAACGTACGTTGGTCACCCAGAAATCGCTCCGACGGCTGTAGTTCACGTGGCTGGGGCTGTCTTTCCGCACGGCTGGGTAGGTGCCGGGAATCCAGGGGCTGTCAGCCTTTAACGGATCTTCGCGGTGCCAGCGATCTTCGAAAATATAATCGGGTGAGGTACCGTTGTTCTGAAACGGGATTTTCTGCTCAACCTCACGCCGGAACGTCTGCAACCCGGCTCCCACTACGTCGACCTGAAGCGAGAACCCCCGGTAGCCCAGCGTACCATTGAAAGCGTAGTTGAAATACGGCGTTGCCCCTTCAGCATAGCCAATTGGCCGCTCGTCGAGGGCGGTAATTAAGCCGTCGCCGTTGACATCTTTGTAAATGAAGTCGCCGGGGAGTTGGGTGCGGTTGCCCTGGCTATCGTTATCAACTGTATAGTCGTCAATTTGCTGTTGCGACTGGAACCGGCCAATCACCTGATAGCCCCAGTTGATGTTTGACCAGCGGTCGACAGCTGAGTTGCGGTACTGATCCCACGAGTTTCCGAAACGGGGTTTGTAGATGTCTACGCTCCGCATGCGAGCCATAGTGGCATTGGCACCGATGGTATAATTCAGTTCGCCCACTTTTCCGGTATACGACAAGGCTCCTTCGAGACCCCGAATGGCGTCGGAGTTCAGGTTAGCATTGGGCAGAGTGTACCCCACTTCACTGGGCAGCAGCACGTCGTACTGGGCAGCAGGCAAACCCGAGCGTTTCCGCTCGAATACATCGAACTGGCCCGAAATTTTTCCGCCTAACAGACCAAAGTCCAGACCTACGTTGGTCGATACGTTGGTTACCCACGAGAGGGTTGTGATAGGTAAACCGCGTGGCTGAACACCAATTACGTAGTTGCCATTGAAGATGGCACTGCCCGACAAAAAGTTGTAACCAGGCAGGTAGCTGTATGGTGGCACAATGAAGTTGTCGTTAATCAGGTCGCTACCGGTGCGGCCATAGCTGGCGCGCAGTTTAAGCTCGCTGAGGGCGCTGCCCACATTCTGCTTGAAGAAAGGCTCTTCGCTCAACCGCCAGCCCACCGAGGCACCGGGGAAGAAACCGTACCGCCGACCGGGAGCAAACAGGAACGAACCATCGTAACGTCCCAATAATTCGATCAGGTAACGCTGCTTGTAGTTGTAGTTCACCCGACCAATGTAGCCCGCCCGCGCCGTCACGTTCCACTCATCAATCAACACATCCTGGTTAGCAAATGACATCAATGGAATGTAATTGTTGGGCGGTACCGTATGCACCACAAGGTATTTGTTGTCGGTATCGTAGCGTTCATAAGCACCCACCGCCGACACGCCATGCTCGCCAAACTGCTTGTTGTAGGTAGCCTGCAACTGCATGAACCGGTCGGCAATATTGCGTTTCCGGCGTTCGCGCCAGGGGTTCTGGTTACCACCGCCCGGTACCACATTATAGGTGTCGGTTTTGGCATCGTATGTATAGGCATCGTACGTATACTCGAACCCGTCGAAGTCGAAGTTGGTGAAGTTATACGAGTACGTACCTTTCACGCTCAAGCCAAAATCAGTGTCATACTGCGCCGTGAAGTTGGCTTTTGCCGCCCGCCAGAGTTCGCTGATCGTGCCCGTGATTTCTTTTTTATACGTAGCCGGGTTTACGTTTACGTTGTGCGTCTGGTTAATGTAATTTGGATTATCGTTGGCATAGGGCCGCTCAGTTGGCCACATCGAGAAGATACTCAGGAACGGGTTGAAATAATCGTCCAGACCCGGTACGCCCGTTTGGAAACGATTTTCGAAACGCCCGCTGATCTGTGTACCAATTCGCAGTTTCTTGCTCAGCCCAGCCTCCACGTTGGCCTGAAAATTACTCCGCTTAAAGTTAAAATCCTCAATGAGTGCGTCCTGATTGAGGTGGCTGGCCGACACATAGTAGGTCACGTTGTCTGAACCGCCCGATACACTGCCGTTCAGGTACGCCTGTGGCACGTTGGGCCGCATTACCATATCGTAGTAATCGAAGCTCTGGAAACCTTTCTCCGTGCCCACGCGCCATTTTTCCAGCTCAGTCGCCGTAATAGTGGTTGGAATGCCCCGGTTCTGATCCGACTCGGCCAGTGCCCGCACGTGCTGATAAGCGTTGGCCGGGCGCGGATACCGCGTGAAGTTCTGAAGGCCGTAATAGCCCGACAGATTGATGGCGGGTTTCTGATTCGCTTTGCCCTTCTTGGTCGTAACGAGTACAACCCCGTTGGCGGCCCGCAGCCCGTAGATAGCCGCCGATCCATCTTTCAGAATCGAGATATTTTCAATATCGTTGATACCCAGGTTGTTAAACTGCCCCGCATCGGCCACCACATTATCGATGACGTACAAGGGCGAGCCCATGTTCCGAATCTGGATGTTGGTGCCGCCACCGGGCCGGGCATCAGTTTGTCGGGCCGTAATACCTGGTACTCGACCCACCAGCGCGCTCGACGTAGCCACCGCTGGTGTACGAATAATATCGTCGGCCTTCACCGCAGCTACGGCACCCGTTACTGTCCCCCGCGACTGGGTACCGTATCCAACCACTACTACTTCATCGAGCGACTGATCGTCAGCCAGTAGTTTTACGGTCAGTTGAGTTGCGTTTCCAACGGTAATCTCCTGCGACTTATAGCCCACAAACGAGAACACCAACACCGTGTTTGGATCGGGCACGGTAATAGAAAATTTGCCCTGCGCATCGGTCGTACTCCCCTTCGTTGATCCCTTGATCACCACATTGACCCCCGGAAGGGCCTCTCCTTTATCATCCGTCACGCTGCCTGTAATGACTGCATCTGTCAACCAGGCAGCCGTCAAAGCGTGCTCCGTTCGAAACCCCATTTTGGGCTTCATGGCCAATGTGTCATCAAACGTCATCCCAAAAGCCAATGGGATGAGTGCGAACCTGGTCATTCTAGATACAGGCTGAAGCGGTATCAATCGTCTCATAGTTTTGACTGTTTTGAGTACACTTATAATTTAGGTAGGCTAAGCAGTACATCAACAGATTACTATCACTAACTTATTAAGTGAAATAATCCTAAAAATCAAAACTATAATGCAGTGAGATTAAAATCAAATAATAATCAATATACAGTCAGCATTGGTCAACTATTGCCATATAAACTGCAATATTTGCAGACAACATGGTATTAAATAGAAAATATTAGTTTAAAATTGACATTTTATGAGTAGAACGAGATTAAAACGCATTGTTCTAAAAATGATTGACTTAACCTATAAAGATTCACGATTGTACCCAGATTATGCTTGTTAGACTACTTTATAGTTAACGGGGAATTCCCTTCCCAAACAGACTCTGATTGACTCGCCAAAGGGGATGGTCATCACTCACCGTTCCCTAATAACTTTAATAGAATCATCTATTTTAGTGATACCGGGTACAGATTAGGCTTATTCATGATTTATCATTGTACCTTAAATCCAGAAAAACCGTCCACTCTATAAAACTGGATCATGGAATCAGCTGATCTGTTGGGTAACAAATGGCCCTCATTTATGGGCTTGCCAACCATTGCCAGCTGAAAAGCCTCGATAAATTCTGACCAATGAAAATTAGAAAAGCTGTTATTACCGCTGCTGCCCGTGGCGAACGATTATACCCCGTAGCCGACACCATTCAGAAAGCCATGCTTCCGGTGATCGACATCGACGGACTCCATAAACCGGTTATTCAGGCAATTGCCGAAGAAGCATTCTTAAGTGGTATCGAAGAAATTTGCGTGGTGTGCGCCCCCGGCGATGGCGAACGTTACATCAATGCCTTTACCTCGCTGCGGGATAATCTGGTCAAATCGTTCAAAGGGGTGGACTGGGCGCGTCAGGAAGCCGAAAAAATTGACCATCTGCTCAGCCGGGTTCAGTTTGCCGAGCAGGCTGAGCCGCTTGGGTACGGGCATGCCGTTTACTGCGCCAAGGCGTTTGTCGATAATGAACCCTTCCTGCTGCTATTAGGCGATTACCTTTACGTGTCGAACCTGATCAGCAAACGGTGCGCCACGCAACTGATTGAACTGGCTATCGAAGAAAACTGCTCCGTATCAGCCGTTAACCCCACCATCGAACACCAAATTGGCCGCTACGGCACCCTGACAGGCAAGCATATGCCCAACAAAAGCGGGGTATATCAGATCGAAAAACTCATCGAAAAACCGTCGCTAAGCGTGGCCGAACTGGAGTTGCAAACGCCGGGATTACGGGTGGGATACTACCTCTGTTTCTTCGGGATGCACGTGCTGACCCCGGCCGTTTTCGATATTCTGGAGAAACACATCGCGAAAGGAGCTACCAACACCCCACTAACGCCTTCGCTTCAGGAGTTGGCCCACACCGAAACCTATCTGGCCCTCGAAATGAAAGGAAACCGCTATGATTTGAGCGGACGGAATGGGTTGTTACGGGCCCAAATGGCTCTGGGTCTGGCCGGCGACGCGCACGACGAAACGCTGACTTCGATGGTAGAAGTGCTGGCAGAAGCCAATGCCAGAAAGGCGCAACTGGTGTAAACGGCGATATAAACACCTCGCGACAAATCCACCCCAACCCCTCCCCGTTAGGGAGGAGCTTTGACTTGAGCATTTTTTAGCCCCTCCCTAACGGGGAGGGGTTGGGGTGGGGTGTTTTAGACAGTTTTATAAAAAAGACAACATGAATGTTTTTATAGAAACCATTACGTCAGCCGATCCCGCTATCCGTAATCGATCTTTCTTTGACCTTAGCCGTACGCTTTCTGCCAGCAACCTCTTAAAAGCCCTGCGTGAGCTGGATGGTTTCCGTAAATCCACGCCGAACTTGTACGATAAAGTAAGGGCTATTCTGTTTCTGTCGGCTGGGTTTCGCTTTTCGCTGATGGATGCGCCCGAAACTCCAGCGATTGGAAAGATACCCTACGCTGGTTTCGAGGATTTGCTGGACCGCCGGTTCGAGCAGGCCATTGCCCGATTTTTACAGGACTTGGACAAACAGGGGCCCAGTGCTACGCTGTTTAGCGCCCTGGCCGATAGTTACCATCAGTTGTCGTTTCAGATTCTGGCCGATCAGGTACGGAAAAGCGTGCGCTCCAGCAAGGGTAACCAGTGGATGTTCCGCGTGGGGCATCAGACCGAGCACCCAATTCACATTCAGTCCAGGCTGTTGCAACGGCCCGACAATTCGCTTTTTTACCCCATTCTGCACGAGCAAACATCCGTGCGGATGGACCTGACACACAGCGGTTGGTCCGACATTTTCTTTCTGGGAATGGATTACCCCGAAGGTGCCCGCGTCATCAATATTTCGATTGATCTGGGCGTTTTCGGACGTGATAAAGACATTCGCCCACCGCTGGAATGTTACGTGCGGGTTATTTCGGAGCCCGTTCTGCGGCTCACCAGCGTCGATCTGAACACAACGAAAGACGTTACGGACTTGGCCGATCTCTTCAATTTTGGTAATGATTATCTGAGCCTGGTAAAGGCCGGGGTAATTGCCTCAGGCCTGATTCCGCCGTCGTTTGAAGGCACCAACCAGTCGCTGGCCGAGATTCTGGCGCGCATTGTGGCTCCGGGCATGGGTGTTGAACTCGTTACCAAAGTCAACGATATTCCCAAAGGCTCCCGCTTTGCCGTATCGACCAACCTGCTGGGGTCTATTATCAGCTTGCTAATGCGGGCCACGGGGCAAACCCGAAATCTGGAAGGCGGCCTGGAAGAAAGCGAACGTCGACTGGTGGCATCCCGCGCTATTCTGGGCGAGTGGATTGGCGGCTCGGGTGGAGGCTGGCAGGACTCGGGCGGGGTGTGGCCGGGCATCAAAGCCATTCAGGGCACGTTTGCGCAGGAGGGCGACCCCGAATACGGCATCAGCCGGGGAACGTTGCTGCCTCGTCACCGCGTGTTGCAGGGAGAGGAAGTACATCCCGATATTCAGGAAAAGGTCATGAACTCGCTGGTGCTCATGCACGGCGGCATGGCGTCGAACGTAGGGCCGATTCTGGAAATGGTCACCGAAAAGTACCTCCTCCGGGGTGATAAGGAATGGGTGGCCCGCCAGCAAACCAACCAGATTTTCGACAATATTCTGGGGGCCATCAAAGAAGGCGATATAAAGAAGCTGGGAGCCAACACCGCCCGGAACTGGGAGGGCCCCATTAAAACCATCATCCCCTGGGCATCGACCTACTTCACCGAGCAGATCATTGCCAAAGCCAAAAAGCAGTTTGGCGACAACTACTACGGCTTCCTGATGCTCGGCGGTATGTCGGGTGGGGGTATGGGTATGTTTGTGAATCCGGCGCAGTACGAGGACTACAAAATGCAGGTGCTGGACATTCTCCGGCAAACCAAAAACGAGTTATCCGACTCGCTGCCGTTTGCCATGGAGCCGGTGGTGTATAACTGGAGTATTAACCCGCGCGGCACTTGGGCTACCCTGCACGAAGGCAACGACGCCCTCATGCCGGAACCTTACTACGGCATTCATGTATCAGAACTGGTGCGAAAAGAACCGGCCTCTATCCCGTATGGTCGACGGGCCGAAATCGACTTTTTCACTACGCATTGCGAGCAGAACAATCAGGCATATCCGTTGCTACGCACCATTGTCAGCAACTTGTTTAAGGTATCGGACCCTACCTCGCAGGGTAACCGAAGCGTGGAAAACGACAAAGCCGACCGGATCAAGAAAGACAACGGTTTCGATTTTATCCAGCACGAAGAAATCCGGGAAGAGATTCAAAAAGGGCGTATCGGCCTGTCGCGGAACCGGTTACCGGTCGACACCACAATTGAGGATGTTCAAGCCAGCGATATTGTTCCGCTCGAAACCGTTGCCGCATCAGCGCAGGTTGGCGAAGCAGCCATCCGGGCGGGTAAAGTAGCGGTGTTGAGTTTGGGAGCCGGGGTTGGGAGCCGCTGGACCAAAGGAGCCGGTGTGATTAAAACCATCAACCCATTTGTCGAACTGGACGGTTTGCATCGGAGCTTTCTGGAAATTCACCTGGCCAAAACGCGGAAACTGGCCGAGAAATACGGCAGGGCGATTCCGCACGTGGTAGCCACCAGCTACATGACGCATGAGCCTATCCGAAAGAAGCTCGATCAGACGGGAAATTTCGGATATGCAGGGCCAACATACCTGTCGCCGGGTCGCTCTATTGGCCAACGGTTTGTGCCGATGGAGCGCGATTTGCGGTTCATGTGGGAAGAAATGCCGCAGGAAACCCTTGATGAGAACAAGCAAAAGGTACGCGATGCCGTTCGCCAGTCGATGATTAGCTGGGCGAAGTCGAAAGGGGAAGGGACCGACTATGTTGATAACATTGCCGCCCAACGGTTTTCGCCCCTTGGCCACTGGTATGAGGTGTCGAACCTGCTCCGAAACGGCACGCTGGCTAAACTGCTCGACGAGCACCCAGAGGTCGAGACGTTGATGCTACACAACATTGACACGCTCGGCGCCGATGTTGACCCGGCGGCCCTGGGTCATCACCTTGCGTCGGGCAATACGCTCACGTTTGAAGTGGTGCCGCGCCGGATCGAGGATCGTGGGGGTGGACTGGCGCGTGTGAATGGCCATATCCGGTTACTGGAAGGTCTGGCTCAGCCGCGCGAAGAAGACGAGCTGAACCTGAGCTATTACAACTCCAACACAACCTGGATTCAGATCGATCCACTGCTGCAACTCTTCGGGCTTACCCGCGCTGACCTGCAAACTGGCGACGAAGCGCAACTGGCCAAAGCCGTACGAAGCGTGGCCCACCGGATTCCAACGTACGTGACACTGAAAGACGTGAAATATCGCTGGGGACACGGGCAGGAAGACATTTATCCGGTTGCCCAAATTGAGAAACTATGGAGCGACATGTCGGCCCTGGCCGATGTTCCCTGTGGTTATGTGGTGGTGCCTCGGTTACGCGGCCAACAACTGAAAGATCCGGCCCAACTGGATGCCTGGGTGACTGACGGTAGTAAGGATTACGTGGCTACCCTGTGTTCGTTTCAGGCGAATCCCTAACGCAGCAACTTGCTCCCCATGCCCGCAGACCAGATTATTGGATTATATCAGCGCCATGCACTAGCCTATGACCGCGATCGAAGCCGAAGCCTTCAGGAGAAGGCCTGGCTCGACCGGTTCATAAACTTGATGCCATCCGGCGCATCTGTCCTTGATCTGGGCTGCGGCATGGGAGAGCCCATTGCCAGTTATCTTATCGGGCAGGGATGCGCCGTTACGGGCGTTGACTCCTCGCCTGCTTTTATCGACCTCTGTCGGAACCGGTTTCCCGACCACACCTGGCTGGTGGCCGATATGCGTACGATGGCGTTGCCAAAAACCTACGATGGTTTGATTGTCTGGAATAGCTTTTTCCACTTGCCCCATGCCGATCAGCGGCACATGATCAGCGAGTTCCGACGATATGCAGCCCCCAACGCTGCCCTGCTGCTCACCAGCGGCACCACGCACGGCGAAGCCATCGGGAGCTATCAGAACGAACCACTTTATCATGCCAGTCTCGACACCGCCGAGTACCAATCCCTGCTGGAAAAACAGGGATTTTCAGTAGTTGACCACATCACCGACGATCCCAGCTGTGGCAATCTCACTATCTGGCTGGCCAGGTTGCAGTCATAGGTGTAATGGCTCTTCCCGTAGTCTGTATTCTCAGCCACCAGGCGAGACTGCTTAATTGACCTATCAGGGAAAGGCGTATTGGCTTAATTGGGTAGCCCCGGCGGGGCGATATGTCAATAGAAATAATCCGCCTTCGGTTATAGTTAGAGCCCCGGCGGGGCGATATGTTCTGGGTCTGCCATGTACATATCGCCCCGCCGGGGCTTAGCTCTCATGTGAATTGGTTTCTTCTATTGACATGCCGCCCTTACAGGGCTACATCAATTCTATATCACCGTGTTTATCAAAATTTTGTCCCTTATTCTGCTGGCAATAACATCATTGTAAACCGCACGTCCGGTAGACAAATCTAGCTGATGCACAAGCGGTCTGTAAGAACACAGTTCAGGAAAATGTCGTAGGGGGCAACTGATCAAGGTTGACCTTTGCCACCCGAAGCGCCGTACACTTGCCCTGTTGTGAAACTGGCATCGTTAGCGGCCAACTGCACATAGATCGACGCTAGTTCGGCGGGTTGTCCGGGTCGTCCCAGGGCGGTATCACCACCAAAGGTTTTTAGTTTTTCCTGGGTAGCGCCCCCGCTGGGCTGCAACGGCGTCCAGATTGGCCCCGGAGCCACCCCATTCACCCGAATTCCTTTTGGCCCTAGCTGTTTGGCCAGCGACTTCACGAAGTTCATCGTGGCCGCTTTTGTCTGCGCGTAGTCATACAGGTTGGGCGACGGGTCGTAAGCTTGTTCAGAAGTGGTGCCAATGATAGCCGAACCCGCTGGCATGTGGGGTAAAGCGGCTTTGATGATCCAGAAAGGCGCGTAAATGTTGGTCTTCATAGTCGCGTCAAAATCGGCCGAAGTCAGGTCCAGAATAGATTCCCGCTGTTGCTGTCGGGCGGCATTGCTCACCAGAATATCCAGTCCACCCAGTCCCTTCACTGCTTCATCGACCAGCCGTTTGCAAAAGGCTTCATCACGAAGATCGCCCGGAATCGCAATGGCCTTCCGCCCCGCTGCCTTGATCAGTGCAACCACCTCTTTGGCATCAGGTTCTTCAGCGGGCAGGTAGTTTATGGCTACGTCGGCTCCTTCGCGGGCATAGGCAATGGCAGCCGCCCGACCCATACCCGAATCTCCGCCGGTAATCAACGCCTTCCGACCCGCCAGCCGACCCGATCCCTTATAGCTTGTTTCGCCATGATCAGGTTTGGGGTCCATTTTGCTGGCTAGCCCCGGCCAGGGTTGCGGCTGCTCTTTAAAGGGTGGTTTTGGGTATTTAGTGGTCGGGTCTTCGAGAACCGGCGCAGCGGCCGCATTTGTGTATTGAGTTGGGGAAGCAGCCAGTATAGGCGTTGCCATTGCAGTGGCCAGTCCGCTCCCTATTCCGCCAATAACCTGGCGTCTGCTTAATTGATTTACCTGATTCATGGTTGTATTTGTTGCTTTAACCTACTTTTTAGTATTCTTTTCACTTATATCATTGTAGTTAACTAATTGTATACCGCTAAGGTTAGCTGTTCTCGTTATTTAATTAGGAGCGGTTCTACGGGGATAAAGTCAGGCAATACTCCCAGATAAGTTACCATAACAATAGCCCTCACTGAGCGGTTACTTTTTATCGATCCCACGAGCTAAAAAAGCCTTGTAGACTATTAATGCCCCCAACCCCCTGAAGGGGGCTTACTTCAACGTCGGACAGAGCCCCCTTCAGGGGGTTGGGGGCCAAAGTCGGCTAAAAGCATGAGTACCTCATTTACAGCGTATTGATCTCATTTCCAACAAACTGCCCAATGGACGAAAACGAAACCCCTCAACTAACCGAGGACGAAAAGAAGCTGTTTAAAGATCTGATGCCGGAAGACCTGAACGAAATTCTCGATACAGGCGTGAACCGGCGGCATTTTTTGAAGCTGATGACCTTAGCGGGCGGGGGTATTCTGGCCGCCCAGTCAGCTGTTGCAGAGCAGCTATTCACCAAACCGATTAGCACAGCACCCGCAGAACTTGCTCCGGCAACCATCGAAAACGGCGTTAACATATCGCTCAAAGTCAATGGGGCAGCCCGCAAATTGACGGTCGATTCGAGAATGACCCTGCTGGATACGCTGCGGGAACGGCTCGAACTGACTGGCTCTAAAAAAGGCTGTGACCACGGCCAGTGCGGAGCCTGTACGGTGATTGTTGACGGACGGCGGGTATTATCATGCCTGACGCTGGCCGCGAGTTGCGAAGGCAAAAACGTTAAAACAATTGAAGGACTGGCTCAGGGCACCAACGGCGCGAACGTTCGGCTGCATCCGGTGCAGGAAGCTTTTCTGAAGCACGATGGTTTCCAGTGCGGCTTTTGTACGCCCGGTCAGATCTGCTCGGCGGTGGCGCTGTTGGATGAAGCCAAAAACGGCGACGCCAGTTACGTAACGGAGAACGTTCGTAAAAAAGCGGGTCCACTTCAGCTATCGACCGAGGAAATTCGGGAGCGGATGTCGGGGAATCTGTGCCGCTGCGGAGCCTATCCCAATATTGTTGCTGCCATTCAGGAAGTTCAGAGCGGTAAACCCGTTGAGCAAAACTTCCGGTTTTCGGCCTAATCCTTTACCCACTAGTCTATGAGACCCTTTGCATACAATCGGGCTAACGACCCAGCCTCGGCCCTGAAACTGATCTCTGGCAACCCCACGGCGAAATTTCTCGCTGGCGGTACCAACCTGCTGGATTTGATGAAGGAAGACGTTGAGCAGCCCACTGAACTCGTCGATATTTCGGGCCTGAGCCTAACCGACATCAAGTCTATTACGGCGGGCACCAATCAGGGTGGCGTTACTATTGGCGGGCTCGGAAAAAATACCGATGCTGCCAATCATCCACTGATTCGCCAAAACTATCCGCTGCTGACACAGGCGATTCTGGCGGGGGCATCCGGGCAAATCCGGAATATGGCCACCAATGGCGGAAACCTGCTGCAACGAACCCGCTGCCCGTATTTTTATGAGGTGGCTATGCCCTGTAACAAACGCGAACCCGGAACTGGTTGCGGTGCTCTGGGCGGCATCAACCGACTGCACGCGATTTTTGGCTGGTCGGAGAAATGCGTGGCCGTGTATCCGTCGGACATGGCGGTTGCGCTGGCAGCACTGGATGCCGTGGTGAAGGTCAGAAATGCCAGCGGGCAGGAACGGAGCATTCCGTTTGCCGACTTCCACCGCTTACCCGGCGATAAACCCGAGCAGGACACCAATCTGGCGCATGGCGAACTGATTACCGCCATCGAGCTACCCAAAAACAAGCTGGCCGACAAATCGTACTACCTCAAAGTGCGCGACCGGGCGTCGTATGCCTTTGCGCTGATTTCAGTTGCTGCTGGCCTGGAGCTGAGCGGGAACAAGATTGTTCAGGCACGAATCGCGATGGGTGGTGTGGCTCACAAACCCTGGCGGGCCCTAACAGCAGAGAAGATGCTGGTAGGAAAAGAGGCTACCGAAGCCAATTTTAAACTGGCCGCCGATGCCGAAATGGCCAACGCCAAACCGCTGGAACACAACAAGTTCAAAGTAGAACTGGGCAACCGCAGTATTGTGCTGGCGTTGCAAACGGCCATGAACGGTGGTAAAGCCTGATCCTCAACGACTATTTTCTCATGCAGAACAAAAATAAACTAACCGGCACCCCCATTAGTCGCATCGACGGGATTGCCAAGGTGACGGGAAAAGCAGCCTATTCGACGGATTACCCGGTCAAGGATCTGGCCTACGCGATTCTGTTTAAAAGCACGATTGCCTCCGGAACAATTCTAAACATCGATACCTCTGTTGCCGAGAAAGCGCCCGGTGTACTGGCCATAATCACCCATAAGAATGCCCCAAAGCTAAATGTCAATGGGGGCCTTCGTGGTGGTGCACTGCTGCAAAGTGCCGAGGTCGAGTTTTTTGGGCAACATATCGGAATCGTTGTTGCTGAAACGTTTGAGCAGGCCCGGCACGCGTCGCATCTGGTTAAGGTAGAGTACGACAAAAAGGAGCCGAAAGTCGATTTCGAAAAGCTGGCTCCCAACGCCGTTCTGCCTAAAGACAAAGAGAAGGCCGATGCCATCCGGGGCGATGCCAAAGCCACACTTAGTCAGGCAGCCATTAAAGTGGAGGAGGTGTATAGCACGCCGATCGAGCACCATCATCCGCTGGAACCACACGCTACCATTGCCGAGTGGAACGGCGACCGTGTAACACTGTACAATAGTTCGCAGATTGTGAACGGTGCACAAACATCGGCGGCTAACACGCTAAATATTAAACCTGAGCAGGTTCGTATCGTGTCGCCATACATCGGCGGTGGATTCGGCTCGAAAGGTGGTCAATGGGCCAACCTGGTGCTAACGGCGGTGGCCGCCAAACAGGTAAACCGTCCGGTGAAGTTGGCGCTAACCCGGCAGCAGATGGTGAACTCGGTGGGATTACGCCAGCAGAATTTGCAGAAAGTGAGCCTAGCTGCCACGCAGGACGGTAAACTGACGGCCCTTGCGCACGAAATCACGACGCACGCGGCCATCAAGAGCGAATTTGTTGAGCCTTGTGGCGACTGCTCGAAGATCATGTACGACACGCCCAACTCGCTGATTACGTACCGGGTGGTGCCGATGAACGTGATCTTGCCCACCTACACGCGGGGACCCGGCAAATCGACGGGTAGTTTTGCCCTCGAATCGGCGATGGATGAGCTGGCTTACCAGTTGAAAATGGACCCAATCGAATTCCGCATCAAAAACGAACCCGAACGTGACCCGTCGAACGGCAAACCCTGGTCGTCGCGGAAAGCGGTTGAATGCCTGCGGGCGGGGGCCAAAGCGTTTGGATGGGAAAAACGCAAGGCCGAACCCCGGCAGAACCAGCAGGGCAATTACCTGATTGGCTACGGCGTTGCGGCCGGAACGTACCCCGCTCACCAGCGCCCTACATCGGCCATTGTGAAACTAAACCGGACAGGCAACGACGTAACCGCCATTGTTGAGCTGGCCGCTGCCGATCTGGGAACCGGGACCTACACTATTCTCACGCAGACAGCCGCCGATGCGCTGGATCTACCCCTGAAGAACGTGAAAGTGATCCTTGGTGATTCGGATCTTCCCCCGGCGGCTGGGGCAGTAGGGTCGGTGGGGGCTGCCAGTTATGCCAATGCGGTGAACGATGCCTGCCAGAAGATCACCGACGAACTGATCGCCAGATCGGGTAAACAGTTTTTCGCCCGCCCGACGGCTTCACAAATGATGCTGGCCGAAAAGCTCACTGAATTTCAGACCCGAGTTGATTCGAAGCCGCTGGAAAGTGCTGAGGAGTATTCGGCGCACAGCTTCAACGCCAACTTCGCCGAAGTCGCCGTGAACAGGTTTACGGGTATGGTGCGGGTAAACCGGTTTCTGGCGGTGACTGGCGCCGGTACCATTCTGAACCCCAAAACGGCCCGTTCGCAGATCATTGGCGGCAACATCTGGGGCATCGGCATGGCGCTAACCGAAGAATCCATCTTAGACCCTCGGTTGGGCAATTTCGTTACCCGCTCCTTCGCCGACTATCACGTTCCGTCTAACCTCGACATTGGCGAAATGGACGCCATTTTTATCCGGGAAGACGATCAGCGGGCCAACAAAATGGGTATCAAAGGCATCGGCGAAGTCGGCATTGTGGGCGTAGCAGCTGCCGTAGCCAACGCCGTTTTCAATGCCACCGGCAAACGAGTCCGTGAATTACCCATTACACCGGATAAGTTGTTGTAAATACGAATGTTTTTAGGAAAGCCATGTTTGATACTTTCGGGTATTGGGCATGGCTTTTTTGGTTGTTTGTGGCTAGAGCAATAAGGGCGTTATTACTAAGCATCCTTCTGAAACTTTGTTTCGTTTATTTCGTTTATTGCCTTATACGAAATTCTAATAGTATGGAAGCAGTCATTGAAAAACCAACCCTACAGGATCAGCAGGTAGCACGCGAATCGCTTCCGTTTTTTGCAAAAGTTATACCGCAGAAAGAGTCAGCAGGAGTGAGCATTCGCATACAGGATGGGCTACGTCAAGCCAACTCGTTCTCGGTTACTATTCCAGCCAAAGCATTACACCTGTTGTCAGTTATCTTGTCGAGTATGGCCGAAGGCAAGGCCGTTTCGCTAATTCCGTCCGATTCGGAAGTTAGCACCCAACAAGCAGCTGATATGCTGAATGTGTCGAGACCACATGTCGTTAAATTACTGGAAACGGGAGCCATTCCGTTTAAGAAAGTAGGCAGTCACCGGCGCATTTTACTGGCAGACTTGCTTTCATATGCCAACGGGCAAAAAGAAATCCGTACTGAGCAGTTGCAGTTCTTAACCCAACAAGCACAAGAGCTTAATCTGGGTTACGAATGATACAAGCGTCGAAGCCCACAATACTATTGGACGCCTGTGTACTTTATCCGGCTCCCGTACGGGATGATAGCTAAACACATATTTCTTTCTAGCTTTATCACTAACCTATATTCAATTTATCAAACAGTACCCTGTTTCTTTCTCTTGAGTCGTTAAGAATTTTATCAAAACTCATGATTTCAACGTACATATTATAATTGTCGTTAAAAAAGAAAAATCCATCCCCACTTGGCAAAGACCTGAAACCACTATCTTTTGCGTATGCTTTTAGCTTCTTTGTTAAGTCGCAGATTATGTAAGCGTAAATGGGTGTATTCTTTCTAAAATCAAATTCTCTTTCGTGTTTGTCTCTTGCCTCACCTTCAATAATTTCTCTTGCGTATCTATTTATTTGCTGTATTGGATTTTCGTCATCTGAATAGTCATCTCTCATCGGTCGTTTAAACTCAATTAAAACAATTGATTCATAAGGTTTACTATCATTTGAAAACGCAAAAGGTCTATTAAAAACAATAATATCAGGTCTTTCATTAGAAGTCGAATTTGCAGGCTCAATTTTCTTGAATCTTTTGTCAGATGCTAAATATTTATGATATGCTAATTTATCATCAATCATCCAAAGATTATGATCTTCAAATCCAATTTCATCTGAAAGCGTTTGTAATGGAAATATTAGATTATGAACTGCTTTTTCTGTCGCTTTTTCATTTAGCAATTTTTGAAACAAAGATAGAACTAACTTTCTATGAATAACATATTCTGAAAGTTTAGAATTACCTACTTCAATAATTTTATGGTATAATTCTTGATGATCTAGATTGAATTTTTCTCGATCTCCTTCGCTATCAATGAATTTTAAAATTGCCGATGCTTCTTTTTTAACTTCTAGTTCCAAAGATTGCTGAATTTTAAAAAGCTCTAATTCCATTTTTTCATCAGATAGAGTTGATGGAATTCTTTTTAATTCATTTGCTTTATATTTCAAAAGCTGTTTGTATCTTGGATGTTGATTTACAAATTCTTTAACTTTAGCAACCCTTTTGATTGAAAGTTGTTCGATTTGCTCTGTAAATTCAGAATAAATATTTTCCGTAATTGCTTTTCTTAATTCTTCCTGTGTGGTTTGCTCAGGGAAATCAATTTCGCCTTTTGAAAATGTAATCGCAGTTCTTTCGTCATTTACGTTTCTATCCAAAAAATCTCCTTCAACATAGATTGCTATTGAAAAAGGTTTACCCTCATTGTCAAAAAGAAAATTGTCAAGTTCAGGTATATCTATTGAAATTTTATCATCCAAAACTTCTCGTGTATTAGCACAATAGTGAATCTTATTATCCAACTTATTACTATAAAGGTTTACAAGGTTCAATTTGAAAGAGTTGTCTCTTATAAAAAGAGGTTTAGTCTTTACCTTCCCCTTTGTAAATAAATTAAATAAATCATTTACAACTATTTTCTTTCCCAAGTCATTAATTAATATTCTTGGACAATCTTTATTTAAAAAATACACAAAGCAGTGTTCAATAATCTTCAATGCAATATCATCTGCATTGTTGTTGCACCATTTTTTGTACTCCTCTTTTAATTCTTTTAACTTTACAATTGTGTACCTTTCTGCCGTTCCATTCACATTCTCAATTTTGTGTTTTTCAATACCTATTTTGGTAGGTTCAAAATTAAATTGTCGTAAATGCCAACTCCCATCTTCGAAATAACGGCTTTCAATCTCTGCTTTACCAAACGCTCTTAACCACGTAAATCTCCCAATTCCTTTTCCTCCCTTATTGAATTTGTATGTTGAATGAGCAAAATTAAATGATTCGTAGTTCTTTTCATTAAAGCCAACTCCGTTATCTTTAATTTGAAAGTCAACTATATCTGGTAAAATATCAGTTTTTCCAAATTCGATTATTTTTTGAGCAGAACGTATAATGTCAATTTCTATGATACCTGTACTTGTAGCACTATCTTCTTCAATTGCTTGAATAGAGTTTACGATTGCTTCAAATAGCGGAAGTAAAGTATTGTTGAAAGAAAGTCGCTTTTCGTTAATTTTCCCTCTTATGTCTATTTGCATATTGTTTGTATATATAAGTAACTTATCAAGCTTGTAGCCCCCAACAACAAGTAACTGACTTGCGGCAATTTACTCAAATAGGCTGTGTTTACCCAATACTTACAGCGGAAAGACAGAGCTTTATCAATAATTCCTATTCAACCAATCAACCACTTGTTCCCAGCTTTCGACAGGAATTTTGGCGTGAGTGGCGTTTTTCAACACTAGGAATTCCTTTTTGTTACCAGGAATTTCGTTGTATAGATCCTTTACTTTCTCAATCTCAAAAAGCTCATCGTGATCACCCACGGCTACCAACACTGGGACATTCAGGTTCGGCGGCAATTGAAGTTCTTTTACGTTGAGCATGCTGACAAAGCGAAGCGTATACCGGAAGTTAAACAGTGAATCTGTGGTGCCAGACATGCCTTTGCGGTAGTACTCAACGGCCGGGTACGACGGTCGAAAAATAGAGCTGGCTACTATTTTGGCTTTTTCAAAAAGAGTTGGCGGAGGGGTTGCTCCGGCCACATTTTTTCTGCCTTCTTTGGCCCCTGATAGCAAAACCAAACCCGCAACTTCATTGGGTACTGTCATGGTGGTATACATGGCCGAAGCCACACCGAGGCTATGTCCCAGAATGACTACCCGTTTAAAACCAAGCCCTTTGATGTATGCGATGGTTTCGGTAAAATCGGCCAGCCAGCGTTTTTTAGACGGGTTATCTCCCCTATTTCCACCCGACAGTCCGTGCCCCCGATAATCCAGACCAAAGGTTGTATACCCGCCTTTTGATAGCGGCACGCCAGCCATGTCGTAAGCGCCACTATGCGCTGTAATACCGTGAAGAAGCAAGACAGCGATGTCTTTTTTAGCGGCATCAACACTGTCAGGGTTCCACCTCCGCAGAAACAGCGTTTCGCCATCGGTGGTCTTAAACTCATGATGGGGCGTTGTGAGTTGCTGCCTTAACCGAGCCGCTGTTTCGGTCGTAATGCTCTTGCGATTTACTTTTAACTCAGTTGGCAAAAATGCCAAGGTCAAGCCGATAATGAGAATAACGCCGACTAGGATTAGAATAACGTACAGAAATCTTCTAAACGATTTCTTCATGGCTTCTACGGTGATTCATGGTTTAGGAACAAAGTGAACTGAAGTGCTTTTGGCTGCAACGGAGCGTGAGTTCGAAAGTTCACGTTGAAAGTAAGCAACAAATTTCAGATCGCATATGGTATCGGTGGAATCTGCACTACGCATCATCCGTTCAATCTCGAATTTCTTCTATTCGGTGATAAACTATGTCGGAGTTTTTGTCAAAAATTATATAATGCCGCCAGGGAGATTTGACACATGTATAAACCTCGAATTCTTTTAGCTTTTTGAATTCCCAGAAGAAAGCGGTGTACTGGTTCATTTCATATTTATCACTATCATTATAGAACGTTTGTGCATCAACTAAATGGCATTTATCGTCGGACTTAATATCATAGCTTGAATCAGGAACAATTTTATTTACTCCTTCTAAAACCCTATTCTTTTCTCCTCTATACACACAGTATTCAGTATAGAACAAAACACTTTCTATCTGAATACTTTTTATCTCTACGATGCTTTTATCATTTTTGAAATCAGTCACAATATATCGAACCGAGAAGTCATTTGGCTGTTCTTTGGTTAATATATCTCTAAGGGTTTTGACAATAATTTTCTTGGTTTTGGTCTTTGCTCTAGCACTTAATTGCTTAGTTTTATTTTCAATACTGTTACAGGAAAATAAAAACGTTGATAAAAGCAGGCAGATAATTTGGGCGTGGAATTTCATAATCAATTCATTTTAGGCTCGCTCTTAGCGATAACTTTAGATACGTTTACAGCATTGGCTATTGAAACACGTGTAAAAGAATGTAATAGAGTTGTAAAAGCGTTGAAGGGTATCCGGTTCAGACCAGATACCCTTCAACGCTTTTACCAGCTACAGCCAGGCGACTGTTGGTATTTTACCGTAGAACAGGCGCATACTCGACCTTGTTCTGATAAGTTGTTTCGTACGCTACCTTTTGGGGTTGGGATTCTTCCAGAGCAGGTTCCCGTTTCAGGTTTTGCACGGCTACCCGACCAGTATTCCACCGACGAATAACATTCTCTTCCCGAACAATGACCGGATCTTTAGCTTGGTTGGGCTGAGCAAAATAGCTGGGCATACCAGCCGTCATATGGCTGACGACCTCGGCGATGGGTGCGTGCATAATTACCTGCGGGGCCGCTTGGGTAAGGCCAATGAGTGCCCGCACCATCGAATAGGTATAAAAAGCGCAGTCAATGTCCTGATGCCGAACCGGAACACCATCGTGAAGCCGTTGCAGATTAACGCCACCATCTTCCAGCCGGTCAGAAATGGGTAGGATCCCAGCCGGTTGCGGAAACACCCTATCCAGCTTGTGCCGGAACTTGTCCCACCAGGGTGGCTTGCCGTGGGGGTTGAGGGTATCGCAAAAGATAACCCGCTGGGGCTGGTTGGGCTGTACGGGGTTCATTAGCAGCAGGGCCGCGCCCAAATGGCGATCGTCGGCGGCATGACGGCGTTGAATCAGGAAGCAGTGGAGTTGCCGGTTGCCCTGCTCGCCTAACTGCTCCGTAGCCACTTTTATCATCCGCAACGAGTCTTCCATGTACCCTTCGGTGATCACGTGAATCGGCAGGCGGGAATGTAGCTGGGCTTCCTGCCGGAGCAAGCGGGCCAGAATGGTCAGGGCGGTCTCATCAGAGCGCCGGGTGCCAAAATACATACCGATATCTTCCCGGATCTGATCCGCTGGTAGGATCGATAAGTCGTGTGGGTCGCCGTTGCCGTCGTGCCGACTGGGCGGATTGTAGCGAAATGGAACTTCCAGCTGTAGGTGTCGTGCCGCCAGGTTGTAAATGCGTCGTTCGTAGCGAGCTAGAAGCGGCTCGTAAGCGTCGGGGTCAAAATACACCTCCGAAGCTGGTCGCAGGAGATGACGGGCTATTGGCTCCTGGTCGAGGAGTTGCTGGAAAGCATTCTTCTGTTGCTCGAAAAAACTCCGCAGCGCATCCTGTTCGATAAACTCCTCCTGCTCGGCTTCGGCATGGGGAATAAGCTGAATCAGATCGTGCCGAATCCAGTCGCGTAGAAAATGTTTGACGGCGGCATCAAATGCCTCATTAGCTTGTTTGGCCTGTTCGATGGTGGAGCCGACCCGGCTCGTTTGCTGACTACCTATCAGATACCCCTCAAGAGGTGTCCGAGACGCTAGAATCATTCGGAGATTACGGTTAATAGTACACGGGGATCAGTCAGCCTCTTGCCTACAAGCCGTAGCTATTCTAGAGATGAACACAGAAATTTCCGGGGGTAGCCTACCCGTTAATGCCCTGCACCAGCTCGCTAATCAGTCTCGTTTGTATAGTAAGAAAGTACCTCTGTCCACTCTGGGGTACAATATAACTAGAAAAATTTATAGTTACTTTATTTTCGAAAAATCAATTTTTGCGCCCCATTTCCCCACCTATTGTTTCGTAATGAACAGTCCTGATTAACAGGCTCAATGGATGAAATAGACACTAATCATATCAATGTCCTATTTACCGCTCCGTTACGCAGCTTGTCGCAAACCGAACTTTAGTCCGATCAAAACGTTAAGTTATCTTGCCCTCGATCTTGTCTGAGGGCTTATGTAGCGTCGATGGATAGGTACGAAGAAGAAGTCAGCGCATTGGCGCAAACAATAACTACCCAGGCAGGTCAGGGAACCGTCTTTTATGGCAGTTCGTCTATTCGAATGTGGACCAGCTTAGCAGCTGATTTTCCCTACGCAAAGCCGCTTAATCTGGGTTTTGGCGGTTCAACGCTGGAAGCCTGTGCCTGGTATTTCGAGCGGTTGGTTGTACCAGCCAATCCACGCTTGGTGATCCTCTATGCGGGCGACAACGATCTGGGCGAAGATCGGCAACCCGAGGAAGTGCATTTATCGTTTTGCATACTGGCTCAGAAAATGCAACGATTTTTCCCGCAAGTGCCCCTCGTCTATCTGTCGGTTAAACCCAGCCCGGCCCGCTGGTACATTATCGACCGCATCCGACGAGCCAACGACCTGATTTATAAAGAGATCCAAAAACTGCCCAATTTTCACTACGTCGACCTGTCATCTGGTATGTTAACCAATGAAGGCAAACCCCGCCGGGAACTGTACGAGGCTGATGGTTTACACTTGAGTAAGGCTGGCTATGCCCTCTGGACGCAGGAATTACAGCGCCAAGTACCAGCTCTAAATGGCCTGCAACTCCAATAATTGAACGGTATACTATATACGTTTACCATTATGTTGGCATTGGTCCTAATATCGGTACAGCGTCAACTTTTGAATTCCATACTCCCCTACCGGAATACGAATGTGTCGCCCCTGGTGATCCTGATCGCCATTCAGTCGCCGACCCGGTTTCCATTTGCCATCGATATACTGGCCTTCGTCGAGTTGCAGAATGCCCGCATTGGGCGATTGAGGCTGATCCGACGTGCAGGTGATTACAATGCCCGTTCCGGCAATGGTAAAGTCATTGGTCCCCGTCTGCACAATCAGCCCGCCCGTCATCGGCCATTCATCGTCTTTTGCTTTGGGCGACCAGCCCAGCGTATAGTCGTGCTTACAGATAAAGATATAGCCGCCCAGGTGAATGGTGTCACTGGCCGTTTTCTTGTCGAACAACATCCCGTTGGTGACACCTTTTCCCTGATTGTCAAGCAGAAGGGGCTTAAGTTGTCTCAAAACGCTATAGCTTTTGCCGAGGGGTTCTTCGGTTGGTTTATCAGTCGACTCAATGGAGAACGGCGAGAAACCCATAGCCTCGTAATGACCAATGGCATAAAAAACCTTGGCGGCATCGAACGGCTCAAACTTGATCTCCGGAATAAACAGAGGATTGTCGCTGCGGGTATACAGGTCGTTCCAGTATTTGAAGTCGGGATTATAAAAGTCGGGAGACAGAAAATCTACGGCAGGGGCTCCCGCTTTCCAAATGTCGATAACGTGCGGCAGCGGGCCACCACTCGGGTAATCACCCGGCTTTACATTGGGGCGATTCAGGGCTGCATTCACAAACATGGGCAAGGGATACACAGCCTTTCCGGCTTCGGTTACGCGGTTGGCAAACTGAGCAAAGTGCCAGGCAATGAACAGTTCGTCAGTCGCCAGGCTCTTACCAAACAGGGTTTCCCAATTGCCACTGGTTTTGAACCCGTTATTTTGCCAGACCGTCCGAACGGCGGGGGCCAGCGATTCTTTATGACTCTGTAGATACCTGATGAGCGCTTCGGGAACAGGCTGCTCAAAAGCGGCATTGGCCATGGGTGAATGATCGCGGGCCTCGGGCAGCATACCAATCTCATTCTCGACCTGAATCATAACAACTGTTTGCTGCCGTTGATCAAGCTCGCGGATGTGCCGCATCAGAGCGGTAAACGCTTTCACATCGGCATCGAGGCTGTTTTTGTCGAATGGAGTCAGAATTTCGTGCGCCCTCCCCTTGGAATCACGAATCCGGGGAAACCGCTTTGTATCGGTTTTGACCCATGCGGGCGCGTAGCACGACATACTATTCTTCCAGGTGCCAAACCACAGCACAACCAGCTTTTGCTGATGCAGCCGGGTATCCTTAATCAATTCATCAACCAGCGTAAAATCAAATTTGCCCTCCTGTGGCTCCAGAAGCTCCCAATAAATAGGAGCCAGCACGGTATTGAGGTGCATCTGTTGCAACTTAGACCACCTGGGTTTCATATACGCCATGCTCGATGTACTCGAATTGCCCAACTCACCACCCAGCATCAGAAAGGGTTTGCCCTCCACAATCAGTTGCGTAGCCGTACCCTGTTTCCGTAGATGCGGTATGCCGGGGCGAGACTGGGCACTAATTATGTGAGCGCTCAGCAGGATAGTAGCCTGAAAGCAAGCTTGAAGTAGCCACAAAACGAGTTGTTTATTCATGGTAGATGGATTCGGTAAGGGTAGCCGGGCGAGTTTTGGCATAAAATTGTACAGGAAATTCTCAATAGGTATGCACGATGCCTAGTTTCAGCGCATCTTCGTAGGCTTCCTTTTCAAACTGATATAAATACGGCGAGCGATGGGGACCAATGGCCCGTTGTTCGTCCAGCTTTTTAATCAGCCCTAGCGTCACCAGCTTTTTTGAGAAGTTGCGCTGATCCAGTTCCTTTCCTAAAATGGTCTCATACAGCCGGTGAATTTCAGGAAGCGTGAATTTTTCAGGGAGCAGGTTATAGCCAATTGGCTGGTGATAAATCTGTTGTCGAAGGGTTACCAGCGCCTTTTCCACCACTTCGTTCTGGTCGAATAACAGTGGAGGAATTTCATTTACATCACACCACTGGTGAGCACTGGTAAAAAAGTCGCTGGTCACCGTAACCTTTGAGTAATCGACCAGGGCGAAATAGCTAATAGACAGGGTTCGCTCAAACAGCCAGCTGTCTTCTACAACATGGCCGTAGCGTTCGGACAACTCACTGGTATCTTGCTCTTTACGCCGATACGGCGAATCTCCAAACACGTAAAATTGCTGAAGAAATATGGACGCCAGACCCGTTCGCTCCTGCAAAATACGGTGAGCGGCCTCGCTTAGTGGTTCTCTCCGCTTGATAAAACCGCCGGGCAATCCCCAGCCATCATGCCCAATCCATTTGAGAAGTAAAATCTTGAGTTGTTGATCGTGGTAACCAAAAATGACCGGGTCAATGGTTAGGTGAGGCAAATAGTCCCGATAGCCGTTCTTGACAAAGTCATCTATTTCTTCTTGTGAATTCATAGGTCAAAGATAAAAATATTTATTCCGTAAAATGTACAGAATATAATAATTCAGCTTACCTTTATTCCGTAAAAATTACAGAATGATGGTTGGCAATAGCGTAACATGCTGGTAATCAATCAAAAATTTCACCTGTACAACTCAAATTCACGTTTAAACAACTCCAGTAATGAAAAAAGTAAGCCTATTTCTGTTCATTTTTCTCCTGGGTATTTGCGCCAAAGGATATTCTCAGTCAGCTCCAACAACCGACTTTTTCGCCGGGAAATGGGAAATCACCATATCAGGTACGCCCGATGGCGATGCCAAAATGGTTACCGAACTGATCCGCAAAGACGGTAAACTAACGGGTGAACTGAAAGACCCAACGGGCAAAAGACCTGAAGCCACTCCGATTACGAAAGTCGAGGAAGGAAAAGATAAAATCACCATCTACTTCGATACGGCTCAGGCGGGAGAGATCGGCGTTGAGCTGGCCAAAGTGGACGATGACCATCTGAAAGGGCAACTGATGGGCATGTTCGACTCGACGGCTGTACGCCTGAAGAAGTAATCGGCACATCGCCCCCTAAGCCATTTATGAAAAAGTCATATCGATCACTCCTGGCATTGACATTTACTTTGTCTGCCCTCGTTCTGCATGGCCAAAACGCCCGCACCGTTCTGTTCGATGCCGACTGGCGGTTCAAAAAAGACGGTCTTATTAAGGCTGAAAGCCCGGCGTATGACGATAGCGGTTGGAGGAAGCTGGACATACCGCACGACTGGAGTATCGAAGATTTACCGGGTCAAATTCCCGATAGTGTAGTTGGCCCTTTTTCGAAAGGGGCTATATCCGGGCGGGATGGGGGCTTTTTGGTGGGCGGCACCGCCTGGTATCGCAAGCATTTTACCCTGGATAAAGCCTCAGCTAACAAGAAAATTTATATTCAGTTTGACGGGGTATATATGAATGCCGATGTCTGGATCAACGGGCACCACCTCGGTAATCACCCGAATGGCTACACGTCTTTTCAGTATGAACTAACGCCTTACCTGTTGCCAGCAGGTAAGGCCAATGTTATTGCCGTTCAGGTGAAAAACGAAGGCGTTAACAGTCGTTGGTATTCAGGTTCGGGCATTTATCGGCATGTCTGGCTCACCACCGTCGACCCGTTGCACATTGACCTGTGGGGGACTTACGTCACGACGCCATCCGTAACATCCCAGGCCGCAACAGTGTTAGTAGCGACAACCGTTCAGTCACCAACAGGCAACGCGCCGTTTACCGTATTCACCCGGCTCTACACGCCTTCGGGCCAACTGGCCGGAACAGCCTCCCAACTCGTCACGACTTCACAAGGCCCGGCGACTTCAATTACTCAAACCATTTCGGTGACTAATCCACTGCTGTGGTCGCTGGATAAACCTCAACTGTACCGGGCCAGTGTGCAGATTGTGCAAAATGGGAAAGTAATTGATCAGACAACGACGCCCTTCGGCATTCGGACCATCCATTTCGACGCCCAAACCGGGTTTACGTTAAATGGTCAGTCGATAAAGTTGAAAGGTGGCTGCATTCACCACGACAACGGACCGCTTGGGGCGGCCGCGATTGACCGGGCTGAGGAGCGAAAAATTGAGATACTCAAACAGCAGGGCTACAATGCCGTACGCATGAGCCATAACCCACCCTCGCCCCAGTTGCTGGATGCCTGCGACCGGCTGGGTATGCTGGTAATCGATGAAGCCTTTGATATGTGGGTGCGTCCGAAAAACCCGCAGGATTACCACCTGTATTTCAAGCAGTGGTGGCAGCGCGATCTTGAGTCTATGCTTCTGCGCGACCGAAATCACCCATCCATCATTATGTGGAGCATTGGTAATGAAATTGCCGAGTCGGCAGATTCATCGGGATATGCCCTTAGCAAACAGCTATCTGATGCCGTGCGTCGTCTGGATACCACTCGACCCGTTACGATGGCTGTACCGATGTTTATCGGCTATTTTAATAAGGGTAAAAAGTGGGAAGATACCGCGCCCTCTTTCGCCAATCTGGACGTAGGAGGCTATAACTATGCCGATTCCAAATACGAAAGTGATCACGAAAAATTTCCTGATCGGGTGATGTATGCGTCGGAGTATTTTCCTCCTAAAGGCATAGAGAATTGGCTGAAGGTAGAAAAACTGCCCTACGTCATCGGAACGTTCAGTTGGACCGCCATGGATTACTTGGGAGAAGCCGGTCTTGGAGCGCCCAGGCTAGTTAAAAAAGACCCTAAAAAGAGTACGAGTGGTGGTTTTTTGGGCGGCTCCAGTACGGATTTGTTTATGAAACCTGCCTGGCCGATTGCTAATGCCTACACGGGCGAACTGGACCTGATTGGCCATAAAAAAGTAAACTCCTACTATCTGGATGTGGTCTGGAAACGGTCGGCCGTCGAGATGCTGGTGCATACACCTATACCGGAAGACTATATCGAAGCGAATTTCTATTACAATTTTCCGGACCAGCTAAAGAGCTGGAGTTTTCCTGGCCACGAAGGCAAGACCATGCCTGTGTTTGTGTATTCCAGAGCCCAGAAAGTAACGCTGGAGTTGAACGGCAAGCCAATCGGGGAAAAAGCGCTGCCCCCTAATACCGTTACCACCCAGTTCGATATCCCCTACCAGCCGGGAATACTGGTAGCCAGAAGTTATACGGACGGCAAGGAAACTGGAGCCGACACTCTTCAGACGGTTGGCAAACCGGTGTCCATTCGCTTACGAGCCGACCGAAATACCCTCAACGCCAGTCGGACAGACTTAGCGTATATCGACGTCGATGTGGTGGATGCAGACGGCCATGTAGTGCCCTACGTCGATGACCTGCTTATCCAGTATCAGATTAGCGGAAAAGGAACAGTTGCCGGGGTCGGTAACGGTAATCCAGCCGATGTGTCGAGTTTCCAGCGACCTGAAAAGAAGGTATTTCATGGCCGGGGTCTGGTGATCGTACGGCCTGAGGGCGAGCCGGGCGCCGTAACAATAACCGCAACAGCCAAAAACCTGAAGGCGGGTTCGATAAAGCTAACGATGAAGTAGAACCCGGTTTGCCACTAACACCCATGAACAGCTCATCCAAACCCAGGAAAATAATTATCAGGCAATGTACCTGGCCCCGATTCGGCATGGGTTTAGTGACTTTAGCCGTGATCATTAGCATTTCTTCGTTCCAATCCAGCAACGACTTATCACGTATGTTGCCACCGCTTCCTTTGCGTTGGTTTCCGCAATACGATTTCGATCCGCTCACGTTTGTGAACCCTCCCGTCGCGTTCCGACCGTATGCCCGATGGTGGTGGCCCGGAAACGATGTCAATAAAACCGAACTGCAACGGGAGATCAACCTCTTTGCCGACAACGGATTCGGGGGGGTTGAGGTCCAGACGCTGGCGCTGGGGTTAAATCGATCGTCGCCTGAAGTGGCTGCCCGCGCTCTGAGCTGGGACACGCCCGACTATTACGACAACCTGAAAGCAGTACTCGAAGAGGCTCGAAAGCGAGGGCTAACTGTCGACCTGACAGATGGAAGCGGCTGGCCACCGGGAGGGTCCTTCCTTGACCCGCAGGACGGGTTTTTAACGCTGCAATCGGCGACGCAGGCGATCAAAGGCGGTCAGGCAATTACCCTGCCCCTGCCGACCGTTTCCAGCAAAATGGGTGTACCGCCCCGTCTGGTATCGGTGCTGGCGGCCAAAGTGGTGGCAACTCGTCCCAACGACAATCCAACTACTGTAGCGTTAGAAAACGCTGCCCCGCTGGTGCTGACGACTCAAGTGCGTAATGATACCTTACGCTGCCAGCTTCCGGCTGGTGACTGGAAATTAATTGTCCTGTGGAGCCGCCCCAGTGGACAGCAAACCATGACCGCAGCCCCCAAACAGGGCCCGGTTGTCGACCATTTTGATTCGCTCAAAGTCGTCAAAAATTACACCCACGTTATTGGCCCCCGAACGGGACTTGAACCCTACTATGGCAATCCGTTGCGTGCCATTTTTAACGATAGTTATGAGTTTGAAGTAGACCGCCATTACTCGCCGGATTTCATTGACTATTTCAGAAAAAAACGCGGATATGACATAACGCCCTGGCTACCGGCCAACTTGCAAAAGGGCTATAACTATGCCTCCTATAAACGGCCAAATTCACCCCTCGAATTCTCGTTTGGTTCCGAAGACTGGCGAATTCGGGCCGATTATGACCAAACACTTGGCGAGTTGCTAGGCGAGCATTTTATCAAAACCAGTAGCCGTTATCTGGAAAAACGGGGGATGCTGCACCGCACGCAGGCCTACGGGATGCATATGGACATGATGGCCAACGCTGGGCTGGCCTCTATTCCGGAAACCGAGAGCATGCTTGGGCCCGAAGCAATTTTGAAGGTTATGGCCTCGGGTGCTCACCTGTACAATCGCCCCATTGTAACGGCAGAGTCGGTGGTGTTTATTAACCGGGCCTATACCACTACGCCCCAGAAAATCAGGCTGGCGGTCGATAAGTTGTTTGCTGCGGGCGTCAACCAGATCATTTACCACGGCGTTCCGTACCGGTATACAACAAAAGACTTTGGCCCCGAAGGCTGGTATCCCTTTTCATCGCCCTATCTGGGTACAGTCAATTTCTCGTCCAACCTCGGTGAAGGGAGCACGTACTGGAAATATCAGAAAGACGTCAATCAATACGTTGCCCGGACGCAGTATGCGTTACGATCGGGGAAACCGCATACCGATGTTCTGATTTATTTCCCCTTCACCAACGTGGAGGGTATGCCCGACAACCCCGAAGAAATATTAACGAAAGGCTACCTCAAGGATGCTGAAGCGCCTTTGCCCGCCAGCAAAGAGCCGCATGACGGAGCAAAAGAGCGATGGGCGGAACACGTTTACCCGCTCATCAACCAACTGGAAGCGAGGGGAATCAGTTGGGAGTGGGTCAATGATGCGTCCCTTCAGCAAGCCCAAATCAGCCCCGACAAGCAACTCACTATCCGGGGCAATCGCTACCAGGCGCTTATTCTGGCTGACTCCTCAACTATTCAATTGCAAACGGCACAACAGATCAATGCGTTAACGGCAAAGGGCATGAAACTGCTGGCCGTGGGTACGTTGCCCACCAAACAACCGTCGTTTCTGAACTGGCAGATCAATGATACCAGGACAGCGCAACTGATCGCATCGGCGGTGAAGCAGAAAAACAGCCACCATATTCGTCAGGCTACCGACGCGACTAATTGGATTCAGACGCTGCCGCAGACCGTAAAATTCAACGGAAGTTTCGGGTTTACGCGGCAGATTCAACGCGACATGAGCGACGGAAGCCGCATCCAGTTTCTCTGGAACAAGAGCGACCAATGGCAGACTATTACCCTGTCGCTGGATAAAAAATACACGGGCAGCTACTGGCTAAACGCCGAAACGGGAACGATAACGAAGAACAGTGGCCCCGTAACAACCTATCGAATCGCTCCTTACAGCTCCGTGATTTTATACGCTTCCACCAAAAAGACTATTCCGACCTCGCTGCTTTCCACGCCACCTCTGCTGGCCGACGGTGCCACTGAAATCAGCCAGCTCACCACCTGGACCATCCGCGCGGACAGCCTTACGGAAGCGGCCAGCCCGTTGTTCAATTGGAAAAACAAAGAGGCATTCCGCCATTCGTCGGCAGTGGGCGAGTACGCATCGACTTTTAACCTGACAAGCAAAAAACCAGCCGCTCACTATTTTCTGGACTTGGGGAAAGTCTATTTCACCGCCGAGGTAACCATTAACGGGAAAGCCGCCGGGAAACGAATTTTTGCGCCTTACCAACTGGACATTACGGCGTTTGTTCAGGCCGGAGCCAATCAAATTGAGGTACGGGTCACGCCCACCGAGTTGAATAGCTTTATTGGAAAAGGCATAAAGGGCGACATTCACTACCGGCAGTTTAAAACCAAGGCAGATCAGATCATGTCGGCTGGACTGGAAGGCCCCGTTCGGATTTTAGAGAAATAACGTCTATGCTCTAGGCGAACCTAAAATTATCTACTTTCGCCTTTGAAAACGTAGGCGTTCCAACCACTCATGTTAGTTTTAGACCAATACAAACAGCAACACCCTTATTTACTCGCGCTGGATTCCATCATTTTTGGTTTTGATGGCGAAAGTCTAAAAATACTACTCGTGAAACGGGGGACGGAAAATACAACCTGGTCGTTGATGGGAGGATGGCTCCAGCCAAGCGAAAGTCTGGAAGAAGCAGCAGCCCGAATTTTATTTGATCTAACAGGATTAGCTAATGTGTATCTCGAACAGCTCCATGCCTTTGGCGACCCTCACCGCGACCCAATTGTTCGAACCATATCCGTCGCTTATTTCTCGCTGGTTAAAGTGGCTGATTACGAGTCGAAACTTTCAGGAACATTCCAGGCCCGTTGGTTTTCAATTTATGATCTTCCACCCCTGCTGTTCGACCATGCCGATATGGTTGATTTAGCCATTAAACGGCTGCGATATAAGGCAGCCCAACATCCCATTGGGTTTGAACTCCTGCCGGAGAAGTTTACTATTCCCCAGTTGAAAAAGCTATACGACGCTATTTACAATACTGAATTCGACAAGCGCAACTTCAGCCGGAAAATCCTCTCTACCAACCTGCTTATTAAACTGGAAGAAAAACAGAAGGGCTTCTCCCGCAAAGGAGCTTATTACTACCAGGTCGACAAAAGCAAATACCAACAGGCTACCGATTCCTTCCTGAATTTTATTCCTAGCTAGACTAACTCCGTAACCAGCTCATCAAGAGCAAAATCTACTTTTCAATTCTATCTTCTTTTAGCGCAACAGGCAATTTCATTGAAAAAGAAATTAGGTGTCGCTTTGACATTTATAAAATAAGTGTCAATTTTACACTATACTTAATTTTTACTCATGTCAACCATCACCCTGGGTGACCGGGAATACTTTTCCGGCATTGGTGCCATCGCTTATGAAGGCCCGAAATCTAAAAATCCATTAGCCTTTAAATGGTACAATCCTGATTTAGTTGTTAACGGCAAAACCCTGCGCGAGCAGCTTCGCTTTGCTATTAGCTACTGGCACACCTTCTGCGGAGCGGGTGGCGATCCGTTCGGACCAGGTACCCGGGAGTTCCCTTGGGATCAGGACAACGATGCCAACGTACGCGCCAAGATGAAAATGGATGCCGCTTTCGAATTTTTCACCAAAATCAATGCGCCGTACTATTGCTTCCACGACATCGACCTGGTAGATGAGGGCCCCTCGGCCAGTGACTATGAGAGCCGCCTGCAAGCCATTGTTGATTATGCGAAACAGAAACAGGTTGAAAGTGGTGTAAAATTGTTGTGGGGAACGGCTAATGTGTTCTCAAACCCCCGCTACATGAACGGCGCATCGACCAATCCCGATTTTGCCGTGCTGGCCTATGCCGGAACGCAGGTTAAAAACGCCATTGATGCAACTATCGCTCTGGGTGGCGAAAATTACGTGTTCTGGGGTGGTCGCGAAGGCTATATGTCGCTGCTGAACACCAATATGAAGCGCGAAGTGGAGCACCTGGCTAAGTTCCTGACTATGGCCCGCGATTACGCTCGCAAGCAGGGTTTCCAGGGTACGTTCTTCATTGAGCCGAAGCCCATGGAACCTACCAAACACCAGTACGATTATGATGCGGCTACGGTTATTGGTTTCCTGCGCCAATACGGGTTAGATAAAGATTTCCAGCTAAACATTGAAGTAAACCACGCCACTCTGGCGGGCCACACCTTCGATCATGAGTTGCAGGTAGCCGCCGATGCAGGTATGCTGGGCAGCATCGACGCAAACCGGGGCGATAACCAGAATGGATGGGATACCGATCAATTCCCGATCAACCTGTATGAACTGGTGGAAGCGGCTCTGGTGATTCACCAGGCGGGTGGTATTAAACCCGGCGGTATCAATTTCGATGCGAAAGTGCGTCGGAACTCAACCGATTTCGAGGATTTATTCATCGCCCACATCAGCGGTATGGATGCTTTTGCCCGTTCGTTTATTGTAGCCGACAACATCCTGAAAGACTCGGATTACCTCAAATTCCGCAACGACCGGTATGCCTCGTTTGACGGTGGTCAGGGAAAAGCGTTTGAAGAAGGCAAATTGACGCTGGAAGACCTGCGCAGCTATACCTTGCAGAATGGCGAGCCTCAGGTTCGTAGCGGTAAGCAGGAATGGCTGGAAAGCATTATCAATCAATATATATAGTATAGTTTTTCCGACAGGATCACAGGATAAAACAGGATTTGTAATGACTAAAAATCTGTTTTATCCTGTAATCCTGTCGAAAAGAAAACTTGTTATATGCCACTCCATGCAAGAGGTGCGCACGGCATACAACAGGTTTTTTGTTGACCTTCCCTGACGTTGAAGGCAGCTAAACCCAATCAGTAGCATAAAGGAGGACAAAGCTTTACTGACTAGTAATCCTGTCTCGCCTGATGAACCGTACTGATTTTC
Organism: Flavobacterium sp. SUN052; assembly: GCF_028867935.1. Taxonomy (GTDB): domain Bacteria; phylum Bacteroidota; class Bacteroidia; order Flavobacteriales; family Flavobacteriaceae; genus Flavobacterium. The sequence goes on along the minus strand of NZ_JAPQNS010000006.1, from coordinate 272,372 downwards.
TGAAAACCTCGGCACTCGCCGGAGCTTCCCTCATAACCGACCCGCTGGAGGTTCGGGCATTTATCACTCGCAAAGCCGCCGAAAAATACCGTACTGCCGTGGTGGGTTCTGGTTGGTGGGGTGGCAATATTCTACGCTGCGCCGTGCAGGCAGGCGAATCCAAAATTGTTGCCCTCTGCGATGTCGATACGCGCCAACTCAAAAAAACCAGCGAGGAGCTGAGTAAGCTAACTTCCGATCAGCCGAAGCTGTACCAGGATTACCGGGAAATGCTTGCCACCGAAAAGCCCCAAATCGTTATTGTGGCCACGCCCGACCACTGGCATCCGCTCATTGCCATTGCGGCTATGAAGGCTGGCGCTCACGTGTACGTAGAAAAACCCATTAGCCATACCATCAACGAAGGAAAAGCGATGGTAAAAACCGCCCGAGAAACGGGTCGGATCTGCCAGGTGGGAATGCACCGGCGCGTATCGCCCCACAATGTGTCGGGCAGAGAGTTTATACGGTCGGGCAAGCTTGGGAAAATCGGTATGGCACGGGCCTTTGTGCATTATGCCGGTGGGGCTGGTCAGCCAACACCCGATACAGAAGCGCCTAAAGAAATGGATTGGAACATGTGGTGCGGGCCCGCCCCATTGCGTGCCTACAATTCCGCCATGCATCCTAGAGGCTGGCGTAATTTTCTGAACTATGCCAATGGTACCCTCGGTGACTGGGGTATTCACTGGATGGATCAAATCTTGTGGATAACGGAGCAAAATCATCCGCGCAAGGTGTATACGACCGGCGGACGGGCGATTAAGCAGGACAGTACCGACGCGCCTGACCATCAGGTGTCAACCTTCGAATTTGATAATGATTTTACGGCTGTATGGGAACACCGGACGTTTGGTGGGAATATGGCCGAAAAAACGCATCCTCAGCAAGCCGTTGGCGTATATTTCTACGGAACCGAAGGCACATTCCACCAGGGCTGGCTCGACGGCTGGACATTCTACCCGTCGGACCCGAAAAAGCCGACTATTCATCAGGATGCCCAACTGGACAAACCCGACGATCAGAATATTGCGCTCCTTTGGGCTAATTTCCTGGAGAGTATTAAAACGAACAAACTCCCCGTTTGCGACATCGAAATTGGTCATCGTTCCACCAATATGGCCTTGCTGGGCATGTTATCGCTGAAACTGGGCCGCAGCGTTGCCTGGGATGGCAACCAGATTCCGGGCGATGCCGAAGCCAACAAGCTCCTGAGCCGCGCCTATCGGGGTGAGTGGAAGTACCCGGTGTAAGCCAGGTTGAGTTGGATCAAATCGTTTACGTGTCGATAAACCAGAGCAGTGGCTCACTAATCACTGTCGCATGAGAACAAGCGGCTCTACGCTACTATTGGGCATCAGCCTTGTCAGCTTTTGCGTAACGGCTTTTACCGGAAGCAAACCAGCGCCGGTATCATCCGATTATTTTGTAGTGGATACGGTTGCCCGAAACCTGATTGTGCCCTGGGAGATCACGTTTTTACCCGACCGAACCATGCTATTCAGCGAACGAGCGGGTCGAATCCGGCTGTACCGGGCTAACAAACTGATCAACAGGACCGCTCTTACGCTAAGCGATGTCGAAACAACAAAGAAAATGGGGCTGCTGGGCGTTTGTGTACACCCCGATTTTCAGAGGAACCGGTACGTTTATCTGGCTTACAACTACAAAAATGCCGACAGTAACACCCCCCTGTTAAAGGTGATGCGCTACGCGTTTGAGCGGGATACACTGCTTCGTCCAACGACAATTATCGACGGGATTCTGGCCAACCAAAATCACACAGGTTGCCGCCTGGTGTTTGGGCCCGACGGTAAGCTGTACGTAACAACGGGCGATGCCGACCGACCCATGCTGGCCCAGGATCTTAAATCGCTGAACGGTAAGATTCTGCGTCTTAATGATGATGGTAGCGCGCCAACCGACAATCCATTTACCAAAAGTGATACAGCTCGCCATGAAATCTGGTCCTACGGTCACCGTAACCCACAGGGGCTGGCTTTTCAGCCCGGCACCGGTATTTTGTTTGACTCAGAACACGGGCCTTCTGGTGGAGACGAAATAAATCAGATTGAAAAAGGCGGCAATTACGGTTGGCCCCGCATTCATCACCGCGATACGGCAGCTGGAGTTATTTCACCATTGGCGGAGTACACACCCTCGATTGGACCGTCGGGGGCAATTTTTTACACGGGAGATGCCTTCCCCACTCTGCGAGGCTCATTACTGGTTGCCTGTTTACGGGGAGAGTCGATGGCGAACATTCAGGTGCAAGCGGGCAAGGTGGTGAGTCAGGGACGTTTTCTGCATAAGCAATTCGGGCGGTTGAGAACGGTGACGGTTGGCCCCGACGGGTTCATTTATTTTTCAACCTCTCAGCACGATCCGCCGGAAGGAACGCCCCGCCCTGATTACGATCTGATACTACGACTTCGCCCAGCAGCTACCGGCGACCTAGCCCATTCCTTTTCGGGAGCCAACATGATGACTCAACCAGGAAACGCCGTGACGACGACTATTGGCCCAGAAGCACTGTATCAGCAATTGTGTGGCAGTTGCCACGGGCAAAACCTGGAAGGCACCGACCGGGCAAAAGGGTTAGTAACGCTCAACAATGGATCTACCCGAAGCGCGGTCATGCACACCATTCGGGTTGGCATGGTCGACAAAGGAATGCCGGCCTGGGAGGGAGCCATCAGTCCCACCGATATTGAAAAACTATCGGATTTCATTCTCTCCAAACAAAAGGCAAAGTAACGAGGCTATAATTTTGCCAAATGCCTGATTGCTGTCGCATAAAGGATTTTTTTTATGTCATTTAGGTTGTATTGATACGTTTTCTGGATTGACACCTGTCAATCAGGTCAGAGTAGCTTTCAACCTGCATGTTCTTGATCCGTTGTTTCTTAGTGCTGTTTCTGTTTGCTGAACCCGTATATGGTCAGCTATCAGATTCGACCGCTCGGCCCGATTTACCCGTCAGCCATCCCCAGCAGGATCTGGCCGATGTAGTTCACGCGATGTTGCCACGCTGGAAACGAATTGTGCCTCACGACTCATCTACGCTCAAAACCGGTGGTAAATTCGTCGCTTTCATTCCGCAGATCGGCTACACCCTACAAAACAGTTTTCTGGTGCAGGCATTGGTTAACGTTGCCTTCCAGCAACCAGGGGCCAACTTGTCTACATTGATTGCGTCGGGTACGTATACACTTAATAAACAGTCTATTCTGATGTTTGCGCCTACTGTCTGGAGCGCTCAGAACCAAATGGTCTGGATCGGCGACTGGCGGCTTATGCAATACCCCCAGAGCACTTTTGGGTTGGGAGTTGTGAACACCTCGCTGGACCGCGAAATAAACATGGACTACGAGTATTTACGGATTTACCAGAAAGTACTCAAACACCTCGGCCCAAACCTGTATGGGGGGTTAGGATACGCGCTCGACCTGCACTGGAACATTGTAAGTCAGCAGGATAACCACGATGTAACCCAAATTTCGACGTATCAGAACGGGGTCGCTGGCCGGTCCATATCGTCGGGTTTACTGGTCAGCTTGCTGTTCGACAATCGGGCCAATTCACTTAACCCAACCAAGGGTTATTATGCCAATTTGCAATACCGGCCTAACCTGGAAATACTGGGCAGCAACAGCAATTATCAGTCGCTGCTGGTTGAAGCACGAACATACATTCAACCCTCTTCCTTCTCAGAGAATATTCTGGCGTTCTGGTCGTACAACGCCCTGACCTTATCAGGTACTCCACCTTTTCTCGATTTACCCAGCACCGGTTGGGACACGCACAACAATACCGGACGGGGTTATATTCAGGGCCGCTTCCGGGGTAAAAATCTTCTGTATCTCGAAACAGAATACCGTTTTAACCTAACCCGAAACAGGCTACTGGGCGGTGTGGTATTTGCCAATGCACAAACCGTAACCGAAGTAGCCAGCAACACATTCCAGGGCATGGCACCAGCCGCTGGTGCGGGACTTCGATTGAACCTGAACAAAATATCCCGCGCTAACCTGGCCATTGACTACGGCGTTGGCATCGGCGGCTCGCACGGTTTATTCTTCAACTTCAGCGAAGTGTTTTAGGTTATCTACAAAAGCGCCCCGGCTTGCCGAAGCAGACCGGGGCGCGGTTAAAAAGAGTGAATAAAGAGGAAGGGTGAACCGGTGGTTTTATTGTAGACTCAGGGTGCGGCCTGTCTCCTGTACGTCGCGGGTTTTCAGCGTGAACGAGTACTGACCAACTGTTTCTTTGCCGATAATCCGAACGCCGTAAACACCATCGGGCAGTTGCTCTACATTGAATTTCACGCTGTACGTTCCCGACTGCTTGCTCACAAATTGCTCGCCCAACACATTACCCTTGGTGCCGATAAACTCGACACGCAATGCTTCGCCCGCCGGTTTCTCGACGTTTACGTTGATGGCTCGTCCTGACGCAGTTGCGTAGGCAACGTGGCGCACAGCCGTAATTACTTTTTTGTCTTTGGCCATTGGGCGAGCTTCAACAGCAGAAGCCGAAACGACGAGGAGGGCACAAAAGGCTGCAAATAGCGACAGGCCTAATAACAGAGATTTTACTACAGTTTTCATGATGGTCCGCCGAACATATCTTTGTTTTCAGTTGATCTTATCAGAAAAAGTACAATTTTTGAGTAAGGTCTGACAAAGCTAGCCAGCATCCTGAGTTCCGCCGATAGTACGTCCAACCGATACTGTACCGCTGGTTGCTCTGGCTAGCTTGTCTTTTCCCTGTAGCTCCAACAGTACCTATAGACGTGGCCATTGGCTATGATCTGGCATGCATGTGCAAAGGCGGGAAAAGGCGGTCGATCAACCAATTCGTTTACCCTTTAATCCCCTTTTGTATGCAACTACTACGCTATTGTGTTGGCCTAGACATCAGTAAGGATTCATTACAGGTTTGCCTTTCGGTGATTGATAGTGAAGGACGGGTAGTGGTCAAAGGTTCGACCAAAGTGGCCAACAAAGCGACTGCTTTTGCCCAATTAGAGCAATGGGTTAGTAAACACCGGAAGACTGACGGCTTACCACTCCGCTACGTCATGGAGTCGACAGGTGTCTACCATGAGGCTGTCGCCTGGCACTTTTATCAGAAGGATCAGTCGGTCTGTATTCTTCTACCCAACAAGGCAAAACACTACCTCAAAAGCCTGGGATACAAGTCTAAGAATGACAAAATTGACGCCCAGGGGTTGGCTCGAATGGGTCTGGAACAACAGCTTAATTTGTGGAAACCCTTATCCAAAAACATCTACAGCTTACGCTTGCTGACCCGTCAGCATCAGCGGTTTCAAGAGTGGAAAACCCAATGTCGCAATCAGCAACATGCGCTGGATTATAGTGCGATAGGCGATGACTTTATCACAAAACAGAACGCTAAACTATTAGCCGTCTATGATCAACAGCTGGAAGCCCTGGAGAAGGCCATCCAGAAGTTAATCGAGGAGGATACCGTTTTGAAAGCACAAGTTGAGCGGCTTACGGCCATCAAAGGCTTAGCTATGCTGTCGGTCGCGGTACTGATTGCAGAAACCAATGGGTTTGAGGGATTCGCAAATCAACGGCAACTGGTGAGTTATGCTGGTTATGATGTGATTGAAAATCAATCGGGCAACAGGTCAGGCAAAACGCGCATTTCTAAAAAGGGTAATAGTCGCATTCGCCGTATTCTGCACTTGCCGGCCTTCAATGCGGTTCGCTTCGGAGAACCTAGCTGTCAGGCACTCTATGAGCGGGTTTATCAGAAGACCAACACCAAGATGAAGGCATACGTAGCTGTACAAAAGAAGTTACTTCTGTTAGCTTATGGATTATGGCGTCATCAAACAATGTATGATCCAACGTATTCGATTCAGGCAAAAAGAGAAACCCTATCAACTAGTAAGCTAGATCGGAATGACAAAAAAATAGTCCCGACTAGCGGGACTACACAGGATCAATCCACCGTGGCAGAGTTGTCCTTTGGATGAGTCAAAGATATTGAAAAAATCCTAACCCAAAACTTGCTTTTCACGACAGTACCAGCGGGTTTTTGATTCAGAAGTTTTTGTTGTTGTTTTTGGTTGTTCTTGTTGAACGGGACAAAGTTGTGACAATCAGACGGATTGCTAAAAATCATACTACATCAAGCGTCAAAACAAAGGGCCGAACGGTGTAAATAGAGCGCTGAGTTGTATTCAGGTACTGGCTACTTGTTAGTTGAGAGTTACTAAGCGTCGGGGTAATTGCTCTTGCAAGCCCGGCGATGAGAGTTTGAAAACACGCTCCTGTACGGTGTGTCCATCAGAAATACGCAACGTGTAGCGGCCATCGGGCATGTCGGTCAAATCGAACCGCTGACGAACTTTGCTTTGATTACGGCCCAGCGTTTGTTTGTGGAGTGTCTGGTTACTGGCGTTTAGCAGTTCGATTCTTACGTTGGCGGTGGGGTCTTCTTTTTCGAGTACCACCCAGAGCTTCATTGGATCAGCGGCAGGAAAAACAGCCGTTTCCAGACGAGGTTTTTCTTCAAAGTAGGCTTCATTGGATGGCTTTGTCTGGGCCATCGAGGGCGTTGAGATGGCCGCTGTACCTAGTAGCAGCGCGGTAGCGAGGGTTACGAACGTTTTCATTGAGTAATACGTGTTGAATTTGTTGTTACATCTCATTGATGCAGTTGCGTCTGCCCAGGCGCGGGATTTCTGGATGAGTGGTAAAAAAAAAGGAGGAAAGGCTAGAGACCCCATCTTTCCAAACAAGCTGGCATCTCTTCTGCCTCAGAACTAACAGAGATGTCATCTTTCCAAACAAGATGACATCTCTTGCTCGTATTTTTGCGGCATGATACAAGCAACCTTATTCTCACTGATAGAACAACAAGGTTCGGGGTCCCAGCCTGACACCGATCGGGCAGTGACCTGGCTTCGGGAGCAAGCTGGTCTTTATGCCCAAAAACCAACCAACGCGGTGTTTTATCGGGTATTTACGGCCATGCCCCGGTTCACAGGTAAAGCACCGGTAGTAGTGTCTGAAGAAAAGAAAAAAGAACTTGATGAGCTGCGACCCGGCTTTCAGATCGTCGACTGGACTCTTGACCGGCTGGCTCGTGTCTGGTGGTTGCTCCAGTACCCCACTGACGATCGGGCGGCCTACGTTCGAAGTATTAGCGAACTGTTCCGATCTGCCGAGATGAACGAGTTAGTAGCCTTGTATTCGGCCTTGCCGGTGCTGGCGTTTCCCGAGGACTGGCGTTTCCAGGCCACCGAGGGCATTCGGAACAACATTGCCGATGTGCAGAAGGCTATTATGCTCCATAACCCCTACCCCGCTGAGCAACTCGACGAAGCAGCCTGGAATCAGCTGGTCATGAAAGCATTCTTTACCGACAACGATGTAACCCAGATAACCGGCCTGCACACGCGTCACAACCCCCGTCTGGTTGCCATCCTCCGCGACTATGCTGCCGAACGCCGTGCTGCCGGACGGACTGTTTCCGAACAGTTACTGGCCTTGATTGGCGACTAACCCGTTTACTATCAGTTCGTATGACGTGCCGATACGGCATCGACCAAGCGGTTATGCCCTACTTTCAGCACCACCAACTCATACTGATTTATGTGATTAAGCAACGGTTGTACCGCTTTTTGAGGCAACACCCGGTCGAAAGCTCCCAGAAAAACCTGTACCCGAATCGGGTGCTCATTCAGCGTTTGTACCAGCGTAGGCAGATGAGGGCGCAGCGGCCGGAAGCCAATCCAGGACCGGAAAACACGTTCCCGTTGGTCGGGTGTGGCCAATGTACTTTGAGCGAAACGGACCAGACTCCGATCGAGCCAGCCAAGCTTCACTAAAGAGTCGCTCAGGTTACGCAAGAGGGGTAGATGATCCAGAAAATATCGGAATACACCCCTGCCCAATCCCGACCCGGTAGCAAACGAATACCAGGGGTTAGTTACGATGCCATCGGGAGCCAGCAACCACAGTTGGTCTAGTTGCGGTGCAAATAGTTGAGCGGTAGTCAACGCGAAAACGCCCCCCATACTAAACCCGGCAATGGAGAATCGGGTAATGTTTTTTTCACGCAAAAAAGCCGCTACTATTGCCTGCCAATGATCGGGTTTCAAGCTTTCGTTTGGTTGGTACTGCTCCCCATTAAGGCACGAACTTTGTCCATGATAAAACAAATCGAAGCTGTAGATAGTACAACTTGATGCCATGGTAGTCCCAAACGGTTCGAACGCACGTCCGTCTTGCCCAATGCCATGAAAACACAGCATCACCGTTAAGCCGCTGCCCCACTGGTGGTAGGTTAACCGAAGGTTATCAAACGAAAATGTCCCAAACATAGCCCCTAAGTACACCCTAAATACCCCAACTATGCAAACATTCGCCACACTCGCCGACTTTTCAGCGCATGCCGGTCAATCACTGGGTGAGTCGGAATACATGACCGTTACGCAGGAAATGGTCCAGAAATTTGCCGAGGCCACAGGTGACTATCAATGGATTCACCTCGATGAAGAGAAAGCCAAACAGTTTTCTCCTTACGGCAAAACCATTGCGCACGGGTTCCTGACGCTCTCGCTGGCCCCCAAGCTGATGGCCGAAATCTACAAGATCGAGTCCGTGAAAATGGGCATCAACTACGGAGCTAACAAAATTCGGTTCACGGGTGCCGTACCCGTTGGCAGTAGCGTACGCATGAAAGCCTGGTTGCACCATGCCGAAACCACCAATCCAAACGAAGGTACTGCTGGCGTTCGGGCCGTGGTAGAGTGTGTTTTTGAGGTTGAAGGGCAAACAAAACCCGCCTGTATCGCTGAACTAATTTCCTTATTTTTTGAATAAACCCATCATGCGTCTTTCTAATAAAATTGCTATCATAACCGGAGCCGCCAGAGGTATTGGCCGCGCTGCCGCCGAAATCTTTGCCCGCGAGGGAGCCACCGTCATCATCTGGGATATGCTCGATGATGGCGAACAAACCGCACAGGCCATCAATAGTACCGGAGCGCAGGCTGAGTTTATGAAAATCAGCGTTACCGACGTGCCAGGCATCGAAGAAGCGGTTCGTACTATTATCGACAAATATGGCCGCATTGACATTCTGGTGAACAATGCGGGCATTACCCGCGACCGGACCTTACTCAAAATGTCGCATGCGGAGTGGCAACAAGTGATGGATGTAAACCTGACGGGCGTGTTCAACTGTACTAAAGCGGTGGTACCGCATATGGTTGAGAAGGGATTTGGACGAATCATCTGCACCTCGTCGGTGGTGGGGATCCATGGTAATTTTGGTCAGACAAATTATTCGGCAACTAAAGCGGGCGTTATTGCCATGTGCCGGACCTGGGCTAAAGAACTCGGCCCGAAAGGCATCACGGCCAATGCCGTAGCGCCCGGTTTCATCCGTACCGAGATGACCGATGCCATGCCCGAAGAAGCCCGCCAAGCCACCATTGCCACCATTCCGGTAAAACGAATGGGCAATCCAGAAGATATCGCTTATGCGTATTTATACCTTGCCTCCGATGAAGCTTCGTTTGTTAATGGACAAGTGATTGGAGTCAACGGCGGACAGGCCAGTTAGCGCCTGTTTTTTTGTATCTTTGTTACTACTTCAACACATCTAAAAACACGATTTTAATAAATGGCAACAGCAACGCTGGACTTGCAGGGACTCAATTTTAATCTTACCGAGGAACACCAGGCGGTTCAGGAAGCCGCCCGCGATTTTGCCCAAACCGAATTACTTCCAGGTATCGTAGAGCGCGATAACGAAGCTAAATTCCCCACCGAGCAAGTTCGGAAAATGGGTGAGTTGGGCTTTTTGGGCATGATGGTTTCTCCTGAATATGGCGGGGGCGGCATGGATACGGTATCGTATGTGATCGCTATGGAAGAAATTTCCAAAGTTGATGCGTCAGCTTCGGTGATTATGTCGGTGAATAATTCGCTTGTTTGCTGGGGCCTGGAGGCTTTCGGCTCCGAAGAACAAAAACAAAAATACCTGACTCAGTTGTCAACCGGCGAAAAGATCGGTGCCTTTTGCCTGTCGGAGCCAGAAGCCGGGTCCGATGCAACATCGCAGGCCACTACTGCTGAAGACAAAGGCGATTATTATCTGGTGAATGGTACAAAGAACTGGATCACCAATGGCAATTCGTCAGGTATTTGTCTGGTAATTGCTCAAACCGACCGCGAAAAAAAGCACCGGGGTATCAACGCCCTGATTGTGGAGAAAGGTACGCCTGGTTTTACGGTGGGCAAGAAAGAAGACAAAATGGGGATTCGGGCTTCCGATACGCACTCGCTGCTCTTTACCGACGTGAAGGTGCCCAAAGAAAACCGCATTGGCGACGACGGATTCGGTTTTAAATTTGCCATGTCGACGCTCAATGGCGGCCGGATTGGTATTGCCGCCCAAGCTCTGGGCATTGCAGCAGGGGCCTACGAACTCTCCTTAAAATACAGTCAGGAGCGTAAAGCTTTCGGTCGGCAAATTTTTGATCACCAGGCTATTCAATTTAAGCTGGCCGAAATGGCCACCAAGATCGAAGCGGCACGGCTACTGGTTTACAAGGCAGCCCGACTCAAAGACGAAGGTAAAGACTATGTGCAGGCCGCAGCGATGGCCAAGCTTTTTGCCTCTGATGTAGCCATGTGGGCGACCACCGAAGCGGTACAAATTCATGGTGGTTATGGCTACGTGAAAGAATTCCACGTTGAGCGCATGATGCGCGATGCCAAGATTACCCAGATTTACGAGGGAACCTCCGAAATACAAAAATTAGTAATCGCCCGGGAGCTTATTCGATAAGGCATTTCGCCCGAAAACTAAATTTTTCTAAGACCTAAGTGCGTGTTCTAAGCGAATACGCACTTTTTTTTTACTAAACGGAAACTTTTCTACGTGTATTGGATTTGTACAATTTATTAGTTTTGTGCAACTTTACAGCGCATCTTATCTGACACACACTCTTTCACACTATGGAAGATTACAATAAAATCATCGAATCGCTGGGCGTTAAATTCATCAAAGCGCGGAACATCCGCATTTTGCAACCCATCGCAATCAAGAATTTTTACGATGTCGAGAACTCCATCACCATCCTTTATGATGGGCAGGTGACGTTTGGCGACGAGGGCCAAAAAGTAGAGGTTGGCGATATGTTGTTCATTCCAGGCGGCAAGCACCTAACCGTAACCTACGGCGACGGGCCCAGCAAGACGGTGAACAACGAGGAGTTTATGACTCATCGCGAAAACTATTTTGAAGCTAACCGCAACCCGGCCAAAATCGGTACGCTGCCCAACTCGTTTGGTTACGTGTCGTTTGAAGCCAAAGTATTCGACTCGGTCAACTTCTTCAACTCACTCGACGTGCCGCCGTTTGTGATCAAGGCCGACACACAACTCGCCCACACGATCAACATGATTCTGGCCGAGGAGATGAGCGATATTGCCGGAAAAGGACGGGTAATCAAAATCAAAACCGAAGAGATTGTTATCGAGATCATTCGCTACATTTTGAAGAACCGGCTCTTTGTGGAGCAATTAGTAACCAACAGCACGTATTTCAAAGATCCGCGACTGATCGATATTTTCGCTTACATCAAAGACAATCTCGGTGGCGATCTGTCGAACAAAGTACTGGCTAACGTTGCCAACGTGTCGGAAGATTACGTAGGGCAGTATTTCAAGATGCTTACCGGCATCAACCCACAGGATTACATCGAATACCAGCGGATGGAAGCTGCCGTTGGGCTGCTCCGTACGTCGAAAAAGAGTATTCGGGCAATCGGTGCTGAGGTTGGCTACAAAGACACCGCCTATTTCTGCCGTCGTTTCAAAATGATGTTCGGTATCCCAGCGGGTAAAATGCGCCGTCGGGAGTCGCTGATGAACGTATAAGGGATAAAAGGAGAATAAAGAAAAGGGGAGTAAGAGGACGAAAGCGAAACCAAAACGCGCTTCGGACTTTACTCCCCTTTTTGCTTTGTTTTTTTCACTAATAATTAATCCTTTATCATTTTGTGTTGTCTTATATTCGCAATAGAGTATACTGTGATGATGAGGAAAAACAAAATGAAAGAAGCTGATTTTATCCCCGGCATTTATAATTATTGCGATACCTGGTGCGAGCGGTGTCTGTTCACAGCCCGTTGTCATAGTTTCCAAATGCAGCAGGAACAACCCAATACGGCCAACCCTGCTCCCAACAAATCGGGTGAGGTACTCGTGCAGCAACTGACCGAGGCCCTTAACCTGACGAAGCAATACATGGAGAAGCTGCGCGCCCAGAGCGACGCTCCCGATCCTGACGGCCCAACCGAAGCCGAAAGGCAGGCTTTGGAAGAGCAGGCGGCTTTCCGGCGACAACAAACCAAAAACCATCCCATTGCTAAACTTAGCCACCAGTACCTGCGCACATCGGGCGAGTGGCTGCGTAACGAAGCGGATCTGCTCGAAGTAGCTGGTCAGGAGCAGTTGCGCGTGGTTGACATGGGCATTCGCGAGTACGACGATGCGTTGGCGACACTCAATTCGCTCAAAGATGCCTGGGAAATGATAAAATGGTATCGGACGCTGATTCCGGTCAAGGCAATGTCGGCCCTGCGGGTGTTGTCGGACACGCCAACCGATCCTTACCTGAATAATTACTACCTGGGTAAAGCCAAGTTGGTACTGGTTTGCATTGACCAGTCGCTGAGCGCCTGGCAAACCATGCTCGAAAGCTACCCCGAAAAAATCGATGAAGCTCTCGACGCGCTGGCATTGCTCTCGCGAATGCGTCGCGAAATGGAAGAGCTGTTCCCAGCGGCACGGGCTTTCAAACGACCGGGATTAGATTAGAGCGTTCGGAGTCTAGTTGCGATTTTCGACTGTCCAACCCGTGATCCAGAGTAATGTCTGCCGTTTTTTAGGCCAGTTGGGGTATTGCCTAGCCAACCGCTCTGCTTCAGCTCGAACTTCGGAACTAGGAACGTAACTTCGGGCGGCTTTTTTCTGACCCGGTTCCTGAATCCGAATTCCGTTTTCGACAATCACTTTTTTGACCGATCCATCAGCCTCCGTATAGATTCTGACCTCAAGCGGTCCCTGAAAATAAGGGGCCGCTTCTTTTTTGACATAATCCCGAAAGGACTGAACCTCGGTTTCGTTTAATTCAGTCACATTCACATACGTGTTAGCTTTTGCTGCTCCCACGGGTATATTTCCGGGGGTTGGTGCTGTAGCGGTTTGGCCACTCACAGGCTGAATAGCTTTAGATTTTTTAGGCTTAACCACTCCATAGCCCGTCACAACTACTTCGTTTAATGCCTGAGTATCTTCGGCTAGCCGAATCGGGCCGTTTTTTAACGCTAACGGATTTAATTCCTGCGCTTTAAAACCGATATAAGCGGCATGCAAAATCCGCCCGGATACAAGTGCGCTGTCTAGCAAAAACTGCCCCGCTGCATTGGTCGTTGTGCCTTGGTTGGTTCCTTTGATTATCACCTGAACACCCGGCAAAGGTTCGCCTTTCGAGTCGGTAATAGTACCAAAAACCTTTTTTCCGGCCAGACTACCAGGAACAGGCATTGTGAAAGCGGCTTTAGGTATGCCGTTGTTATCCGGTGGCGAATAGCCTGCTACCATTGCTGAAGACCGCCGTATATTTTCAGTTCCTGGAACCGGTTTACTCTCAGCATATGCTTTCGCTAGTTGAGACGATTGAGCAAGCGCGAGCCGAACGCTGTTATCACTCCAAAGCGTAACGTCAGGAACACCGGTAGGACTGGAAGCAAACGCTCGTTCAGGATTTACGGGCTGGTGCGAGGCCGGTTGAGGCTCTCCAAACTGAATAGCAAATAGTTCTTTGGTATCCTCGGTTTGGATTGCATTAGTCTTTGAGGCCTCGGTTACTTTGGCATCCTCGGTCTGTGTCCTCACAGATCGCCCTAGCGCTGGTAATGAATAAGCGGTCTGTGAGGACACAGACCGAGGATGCAACACCGGGCTACTTATAGCAGCACGAGGAGTGTTAATCACTGCCCGTCGCCGGGCGGCATGAGCTTCCAACACAGCAACGGCTTCAACCGTTTTGGTAATGGCCGAGTCGGTGGAGCCGATTTCTACTACAATAGCGTCTGGATGAGCAGTAGCTGCCTGTTTTTTGGCAAGGGGTGCTTTCGTTGAATTAGTGGTGAAAATAAAATACAGGGCTATACCCATCACTAACACAATGGAGGCAGCCATAGTGGTAACCCAAAGCGGGTAAAGTCGCCGTTCGGTGGCCGATTCGCTGATGCGTTCCTGTAATGCCCGGCGGAGTTGGGCCGTTTGTTTAGGCAACGACGCGCCTGTGCGCTGCAATGCTTCCAGACCCTCCAGCGCGTCGGCGTAGAAGGGGTCTTCAAGCAGCAAGCGCTCCACGCGGTGCCGGGCCGGACCGTCTAACTGCCCCGCCTGGTAGGCGCGTAGTTCATCGATGGTCAGTTGATTGTTCACTTCATCATGCAGTTTTTCAGATTCCGGCGACCGTTTTGAAGGTAACTTTTCACCTGTTTCAAGTCGAAGCCCGTAAGTTCGGACACTTCGACGTACGATTTTTCCTGTAAATAAAATAAGTCAACGCATTGCCGCTGTTCGGCGGGTAGCGTTTGCAGACAGCCGTTCATCCGGGTTAGATTTTCTTCCAGATCGAAGTCATCTTTCTCATCGGTCAGCTGCCTCAGCGAGTGTTCCAGAGCCTGGTGTCCCTCACCATTGGTATCGTCAGTCAGCACAAAGCCATCTGCGCTTTCGATAACAACCGTTTTCCGACTACGCAAAATCATGAGGCAGTGGTTGCGTGCTACGCTGTGAAGCCAACTTTTGAAGTTCACAACCTCGTGCCGACGCAAGTCCGTTATCAATTGCTCAAATAACTGCATAACGGCATCGCGACTTTCTTCTTCGTCACGCAAATACTTGAAACACACCGCATAAACTAAATCCATATGACGCTCGTAGAGTTCACCCAAGAGGTCAAGATCGCCGGTTTCACGGTAGGCCGCAACGAATTCTGCGTCCGTCTGAGGACGGGCGGGTGAAGATCGAAAAGGGCGAAACCGCTTTAAAAACATCCGGTTCTGAATTTATTCGGGCTCACTTGTGCAATGGCGTGGTGGCTTGCATCCACTTCACAATAAAGATGCAAAACCATAACTGATTCCATACGCCATGCTCCATAAAGCAACACTTTTTCTATGCGTTTTATTCACAACGCTGGCTTGTGCCCAAACCAAGCCCACCTCGCGCACCCTCACCGGCACCGTTCGCGATGCCCAGGATTTTACTCCATTGTCGGGGGTTGCTCTACAGATAAAAGGGACCCAAATTGGTACAACAACCGATAGCCAGGGCCGTTACCAACTGATTATCAACGATTCATTAAAAACGGCGGTGATAGTTTCGTTTATCGGCTACATCAGTAAAGAAATAAAACCCAAGTCATTCTCCACAGGCATCGACGTACTGTTGCACCCCGATAGCAGGGCACTAAACGAAGTGGTGGTAACAGGCTACGGCAAACAGCAACGAAAATCGATAATGGGAATAGCATCGTCGCCGACTGTTGCTTACGAAATGACCGTACCGCCCTCATTCCCCAGATCCGACAATAACACCGAAGACTATAGCCCGATTCGGGAAGATGGTTTCCGGGACGTGCGCCAGCAACCCGTTACCACGTTTTCGGCCGATGTAGACCGGGCGGCTTATACTAACGTCCGGCGGTTTCTGAACATGGGGCAGTTACCACCCAAAGATGCCATTCGGGTGGAGGAAATGATTAATTATTTCCGGTACGAATTACCTCAGCCAACCAGCAAAGACCCCGTTTCGATCACCACTGAGCTAACTGAATCCCCGTTTAACCCCGGCCTGCAACTACTGCGGATTGGGTTGCAGGCTCGCACAATTCCAACCGATAATCTGCCGCCTGCAAACCTCACATTCCTGATCGATGTGTCGGGCTCAATGAACGCACATAACAAGCTACCGTTAGTGAAGATGGCTATGAATGAACTGGTTAATCAGCTTCGGCCGTCTGACCGGGTATCTATTGTGGTATATGCCGGGGCTGCTGGTCTGGTGTTACCACCCACGCCGGGTAATAAAGTTGAACGCATTCGGGAGGCTATCAACGGTCTTGAAGCGGGGGGCAGCACGGCCGGGGGAGCAGGTATTCAGCTGGCCTATAAAACGGCTCGTGAACACCTCCTAAAAGGGGGCAACAACCGTGTGATTCTGGCCTCTGATGGTGATTTCAATGTGGGCGTCTCACTCAATGGTGACCTTGAACGACTGATAGAAAAAGAGCGCGAAAGTGGGGTGTTTCTGAGCGTGCTTGGCTTCGGGATGGGCAATTATAAAGACAGCAAACTCGAATCGCTGGCCGATAAGGGCAACGGAAACTACGCCTACATCGACAATGCGCAGGAAGCTCGCAAAGTGTTTGGACAGGAGTTTGGTGGCACGCTGTTTACCGTAGCCAAAGATGTAAAACTACAACTGGAGTTTAATCCGCGCTTTGTGCAGGGCTACCGGCTTATTGGCTACGAAAATCGGCAACTCAACAACGAAGATTTTACTAATGACAAAAAAGATGCGGGCGACCTCGGCTCCGGCCACAGCGTTACGGCCCTGTACGAACTGATTCCAACAGGCTTCACCAGCAGCTACCTGCCGAACACGACTAACGATCTCAAGTACCAAAAAACGGCCGACCTGGTTACCACGCCCGGCACCCGCGACGAACGCCTGACGCTGAAAGTGCGCTACAAGAATCCCGACGACAGCCAGAGTCAATTGCTTACCCACATCCACACAGCAGCCCCGGTGCCACTGGGCAACACCTCAGACGACTGCCGGTTTGCAACCGCCGTAGCTGGTTTCGGATTGGTGTTGCGCGAATCTGAGTACCGGGGCAAAGCTACCTACGGTACCATGGCCGCTTTGGCTCGCAATGCCTTCGGCTCCGACCCCGACGGTTATCGGCGTGAGCTAGTGCGCCTGGTAGAGGTGGCGGGCGGTTTACCCAGCAAATAACTACCCAATGGAAAGCGTTGCGAAGAAGAAACGGGTAGTTTTGTGCATAGATGCAACAATTTATGCAATACAGAAGCGCGCGACAGATCGGACAGTTGGGGTTGATGGTGATTCTCGCTATCTGGCTGGCCAGTTGCGGGGATGGGATCGAAACGGTTTATCCTGCTCCCGTACTACCCGGTGGTGGGTTTGTGCAACCACCCGTAATTCCACCCCCACAGCGTATTTTTCTGGAAAGCGGGCTGGTCAAAGTCGGCATTGACCTCAACGCGGGTGGGGCCATCACCTACCTGACGGATGGCCCCAAGGGCGAAAACATGATTAACAATTTCGACCTAGGGCGACAATTGCAAACGGCGCTCTACTCCGGTCCGATTCCCTACAGCCAGAACGGAAAACAACCCGTGTCGTTCTGGTCGGGTTTGGGGTGGAATCCGGTGCAAACGGGCGATATTCATAACAATCCTTCGCAGGTTGTCACGTATCGCAGCGACAGTACAAACCGCTTGTATGTAAAAACGGCTCCGCTGATCTGGCCACTACTCAACGAACCCGCCGAATGCGTGATGGAGCACTGGCTCGAACTTCGGGGCAATGTTATCCATGTTCGGAGCCGCAGTCAGGTGGCCCGGCGCGATACAACCCAGTACGAAGCCCGCACGCAGGAATCCCCCTGTATGTATTTGAACGGGCCCTATTACCGGATGGTGACCTACTCGGGCAACCAACCGTTTACTAACGATGCCCTGTTTGAGGTTAATACGGCTCACCCCATTGCTGATCGATACACCACCGAGAACTGGGCCGCTTTCGTGAATAAAGAAGGCCGTGGTGTGGGCATCTACCGCCCGAACGAATTTCGGTTTATATCGGGCTTTTTTGGGGCGGCTGGCTACGGTGGCGAACGTGACGATGCTACAGCCTACCTGACGGCAGTGCCATTTTACGTTATGGACCACAATGCCGTGTTTGAGTTCGAATACGACCTTATCGTGGGGACGCTGGAGCAGATCCGGCAGTTTGCGTATAGCCAGCCTCGACCGGCCACCGGCCCAAATTACCGGTTTACGAACACCCGGCAAGGGTGGCATTACAACAATACCCGCGATTCGGGCTTGCCCATCCGCAATGAACTATCGGTGCAATGGGGTCGCACCGATACTACTCGAACAAGCTTTTATATTAAATCTCCCAAAGTTTTCTGGCGAGCTGCTGAGGTGCCCCGCTTAGTTATTGAAGCCGCGTTCACAACCACCGCCCCCACCGCCCGGCTCAACTGGCGCAAACCCGGCGATGTTGAATTTAAAGAGTTGACTGGTGGCGTTGACTTCCCTATTGTTGGCGATGGACAGTTTCGGACGTACACCGTTGACCTGAGCCGGGTACCTGAATGGCAGGGAATCATTACCCAGATTCAGTTAGAAGCTACTCCCAGCACCATCCGCGCCAGCAACGAACGGACAGGGCGAATCAGGCTGCGGAGTATAAGTCGGTAAGGCTGGTCCTGCTTATATAGGGCAATCGCATGAAAGCGAAAGAAACTCAAATTCCAATTACCCTAAATAAAATGTAATTTCGGGTAACGTATGAGCTTTTACTTTATCAACAAGACCCTGCTATTTTTCGCTTTCGTTAGCATACTCAGCTGCCGTTCAGACGACAAGCTTACGGGCGTGGCTGCCGGAGCCGCTGGCCGCTATCAGGTTACGACCTACATCGTAGCGGGTGATACACTATTCTCTTCGTTACCAAACACGGTAGGTTATAAGCCTGTAATCAACAAAATTGGGGTCGACAACTTCATAATTGCCATTGGTGTCACGGGGTCAGATCAGCTCATTATAAGAAGCTCTTATTGGCGAAAAGGCGTTCGGTCTGACTTCAGCCGAGAGGTTGTTGTCAGTCTAACCAATTATGATTACCAGTTTTCTCTAAAAACCTCTAGTCCTTCCGTAACTCTTCCCGCCTACAATGGAAGCGTAGGGAGATTCACAAAGTTCTTCTACGAGCGGACAGTGGGCGGGGGATTGTTGATCCCACCTGCTGGTTCACCCGCCAATTCTTCTCAATCGTCCTCGCAGGAGGTAATTCTCATTGCCCAATCGCAACCATGATCAGCTTATAGACGATCTTCAAGGTAAGGAAACGCGCAAGCGGAAAAAAGCAGTTTGGAATGATGCCTACCTCGCTCAACTTCTTAGCCAACTTAGGGCCTAATGTAATTACCCTACTGTCTATAGCCTTAAATTGGCTAATCACCGCTTCGGGAGTATATTTACCATCCTTTATTATCGTTTATGTACAAATGCAACGTCAAATGGCTTTGTACACCAAACTTCATCTATCTTTTTGACTTACTGAATGGACGCTACGGCAACGAAACCTGCCCCCACAGGTACAATCTTGGGCCATCCAACTGGCCTTTTCGTTTTGTTTTTCACTGAAATGTGGGAGCGATTCAGCTACTACGGAATGCGGGCCATCCTGTTGCTGTTCCTGATTGATAATGTACGGGGCGGCATGGGCCTCAATGAAGCCGAAGGGGGTGCGATCTACGGCATTTATACCGCTTCGGTTTATTTGCTTTCACTACCCGGCGGCTGGATTGCCGACAATATTCTTGGCCAGCGCAAATCAATCCTGTACGGCGGCATGGTCATTATGCTTGGCCACATTATTCTGGCCTTTCCAGCGGGTACCGCCCTTTTTTACCTCGGTTTATGCGTAGTAGCTCTTGGCACAGGCCTCCTCAAACCAAACATTAGTACACTTGTTGGCGAGTTATACCCCGAAGGTGGAGCCCGGAAAGATGCCGCTTTTTCCATCTTTTATATGGGTATCAACCTGGGTTCATTGCTAGGCATTTTTGTGGTTGGCTATCTGGGTCAAAAAGTTGGCTGGCATTATGGTTTCGGAGCGGCTGCCGTAGCTATGGCGCTGGGTATCATCACCTTCCGAACGTTTGCCCAGCGATATCTGGGAGATTCAGGCCATTTTGTGGCCCAGCCAGTTAAAACCGAAGGAGAGTCGTCGAGTGGAAACCGATCTATGCTGCTTTTTCTGGCCGTGATGGTGGTGGTGCTGGCGACGTTGCAGTTCTCGGAAATCCTGGATATGACTACCGCACTTGGCTTGGCCCGCGCTATGGGTACCATTATTTCGATGATTGCCCTTGGTTATTTTGCCTATATTCTGATTGCGGGGGGGCTGACTACCGTTGAGAAAAAACGAGTCGCTGTGCTGTTTGTCTTTTTCATGGCCTCGGCAATGTACTGGGCTGGAAATGAGCAACAAGGTTCGTCACTACAAATTTTTGCTGACCGCTACACTGAGTTAAGTATTTTTGGCTGGCAGATTCCGTCGAGCTGGTTTCAGAACCTGAACCCGGCCTTCATTCTTATGTTCTCGCCTGTTCTGGCGGCTTTGTGGGTATTCTTAGCCAATCGCAAAATAAATTATCCGGTGCCCGCCAAAGTAGCTACCAGCCTATTGCTGATTGGGGTAGCTTATTTAATTATGATTGTTGCGGCTAAAATTGCCCTGACTGGTGTGCGTACGTCAGCCCTGTACCTGACCTTCACCTACATGTTTTTCACTCTGGGCGAACTGTTTATAAGCCCGGTGGGCCTGAGTTCATTTTCCAAACTGGCTCCCAAACGCTACGCAAGCCAGTTGATGGGGCTTTGGTTTGTAGGTACATCACTGGGTAACCTGATGGCGGGTTTATTTGCGGGAGGCTTCGACGAAGAGAACGTCCAGCAAATGCCCAGTATGTTCCAAAGCGTTGCGGTATTCTCGTTGGTAGCGGGTCTGGTGTTGCTGGCTTTCACAAAGCCCCTGAAAAAATGGATGGGAGGAATTGAATGAGGCTACCGAAACTCCAGCGCAACATGTTACGAATGCAGTATATGGGCGTCATATGTATTGGATAAAGTCGGAAGCGAATTTGCATTATTCGCTTCCGACTTGCCAAACAGATAAATGAGCAATAAAGAAAAAGCCATGAACGGCGGGAAGTGGATCACCATCTCAACAGTGATCTCGACCGTGTTTCAGTTTGTGCAGGTGGCCGTGCTGGCCCGGTTGCTGGCCCCGGCCGATTTTGGGGTGGTGGGAGTCAGCAACCTTATTATTGGTTTTTTTGGCGTATTTGCCAATCTCGGCTTTTCCAATTCGATCATCTACAAACAGGAGAGCGACCGCACGGTGCTATCCACCCTGTACTGGCTCAATATGCTGGTAGGGGTTTTTATTTTTATCGTCATCCAGTTTAGCGCGCCCGCTATTGTCTCGTTTTATAGCGAACCAAAACTGGAGCGGGTATTGCAGCTATCGTCGGGCTACTTCCTGATTGTGTATTTTGGGCAACTCTACATGTTTCTGCTAGAGAAAGAGTTACGCTTTAAGTCAGTAGCCACAATCGACATCACCGGTACCATTGTTGGCACACTAAGCACCGTTGGACTGGCGTACAGTGGATTCGAGGAATTGTCGCTGATTATTGGGCAGTTGGTTAGCCAATCGGTTAAGAGTGCCTTACAAATCATCCTGGGTCGACCGCTTTTCAAACCCGCCTTCCGATTTGCGATTAACAAGGTTCAGGAGCACCTTCGGTTTGGGGTGTTTAATCTCGGCGATGGTATTTTAGGCTTCGTTCAGTCCAATGCCGACAACTTCTTTATCGGTAGTATCCTGGGCGTGAAAATGCTGGGCTATTACACCCTTGCTTACCAATTGGCTGTTTTTCCAATCATTCGCCTGAACCCGATTATTTTGCAGGTTGCCTACCCTATTCTGGCTAAAATGCAGGACGATAATGAAGGGCTAAAACGGGCTTATTTGAAGATTCTGGATGTACTAACGTTTTGTAATCTGCCCTTACTGGCGGGGCTTTTCATTACTGCCGAAAGCGTAGTGCCACTCATTTACGGCCCCAACTGGAGCGAAACCACGCACCTGATCCAGATTTTTGTGTTCGTGGGGCTGTTCAGCTGTTTGGGGCATCCGCTGTTCACATTGGCTTTCACCAAAGGGAAGCCCAACCTGCTGTTTTACCTCAATCTGGCTACGCTGGTCGTTAAAATCCCGCTGGTCTACATCATGGGGCACGCTTACGGCATCACGGGTATTGCCATCTCGTTTGTGCTGGTAACCCTGTTCAACTTAGTGCTTAATTTCTGGGTGGTTCATTACCTCGTGGGCGATTTCCTGAGCCTGTTCCTGAAAAATTTTATCCAGCCGTTGTTTTTCTGCGTGGTAATGGTAGCCGTAATCGCCATGTACAAATCGGTAATTGGCCATGAAGGTATAATTCACACCATTATGCAGATTGCCCTCGGTGGAGCTACGTACGTGGGGTTAACGCTGGCGTTCAAGCTATCGTTTGCCGAGTTGAAATCACTGCGGGAAGCAATTTAAAATTGAGTGAATGAGCGAGTGCGCGATTGAGTGATACCTACTTGACGCGCACTCGCTCATTCACTCAATAATTTCAGTTCGTCATAGCAGCCAGCAAATCGGCCTGAGTGATGATGTGAACATGCTGAGCTTCGTCGCGCACCAGCAGCGCCTTGTTGTCGCGGTCAATCAGCGACGACAGCACATCGACGGTGTTGTTGAGCCCCACAAATTTGAACGGTTTATCCATCACCTCGCTTACCGGCTGGTCCTTCACGGTTGGGTCTTCGATGAGCCGGTTCAGGATGGTTGAATCGGTCAGGCTGCCCACAATATGGCCTTCATCGTCGGTGACGGGGATTTGCGAAATACCGTGACGGTTCAACACTTGAATCGCCTGCGAGACAGTCACATTTTTCCCTAGGGTTGTGAGCGCACCAGACCCGTTTTTGTTGATGATAATGTCGCGGGCGGTTTTAAACTGGCGGTTTTCCAGGAACCCGTGATCCTGCATCCAAGCATCATTGTAGATTTTGCCCAGATAGCGGGTGCCGTGATCGGGTAGAATCACGACCATAATGTCGTCGTCTTTCAGGTTTTCCCGCGCCCACTCCAACGCGCCGTGCATAGCCGACCCGCACGACCAACCCACAAAAAGGCCCTCTTCACGTGACAATCGCCGGGCCATGATAGCCGCGTCTTTGTCGGTCACTTTCACAAAGTGGTCGATCACGCTGAAATCGACGTTCTTGGGCAGAATATCTTCGCCAATCCCTTCGGTAAGGTAGGGATAAATCTCGCCCTCGTCGAACTCGCCCGTTTCCTTATATTTCTTAAACACCGAGCCATACGTGTCAATCCCCACCGACACCACACCGGGGTTCTGCTCTTTCAGGAATTTGCTAGTACCGCAAATGGTGCCTCCCGTGCCTACGCCAGCCGCAAAGTGGGTAATGCGACCATCGGTATCGCGCCAGATTTCGGGGCCCGTAGTGGTGTAGTGAGCGGCCGTGTTGGCCATGTTGTCGTACTGGTTCGGATACAGCGAGTTCGGAATCTCCTGATTTAGCCGTTTAGCCACCGAATAATACGAACGCGGATCATCGGGCGACACGTTGGTTGGACAAACGACTACCTCGGCACCAACAGCCCGCAAAATGTCGATCTTCTCCTTCGACTGTTTGTCGGCCATCGTGAAGATGCACTTGTAGCCTTTGCCAATGGCTGCTAACGCCAGGCCCATGCCCGTGTTGCCGCTTGTACCCTCGATGATGGTACCACCAGGTTTTAGCACACCCCGCGCTTCGGCATCCTCGATCATGGTCACCGCGATGCGGTCTTTAACCGAGTTGCCGGGGTTGAAATACTCGACTTTGGCCAGTATAGTCCCCCGAATGCCCTTCGTGACTTTGTTCAGTTTCACCAAAGGCGTATTGCCAATGGTGTCGATAATGGAGTTGTAATAGTTCATGGCGTTTGATTGATGAAGGTTTTCACTTGATTATGGAAATGCCTGAAGCTTTCTGAGCGTTGCTCTAACCACAAAACATCCAAATGCACTAAAATGTCATTGGCTAGCAGGATTTGTTTAGCCACTACGTTTGTACCTGCATACATTGCCGCCTTAGCCTGCAAGCGCGTTTGCGACTCTAGGGGCGTGTTCTTGCCCGGTTCATCACGGTGGCGTTTGATATACCAAAGCCAGTATTCAATACATTGAACAGGCAGCATCAAAATGGCAGGTTGATTGCGACAGGTATTGGCATATTCAGTCTGCTTTTGCAGAATTTTTGGCTTCTGAGCGGTATCGATATCCCGACCAACAAATAGAACATCCAAACCCAGCAACGCACGTTGTCGCAAGGCATCAGTTAACAGTTTATCGACCTGATTATCATTCGTTGCCCTGAAACGCCAGCGTTGGTTCTCGTCTTCGATAAACGTGTCTGGATATTCCTGATGTAGGTATTTCTCTAAAAAATTACGCTGGGCTTCGTCTTCACCGAAAAAGCCATAAGTGATAATTCGGCTCATTTTGGTACTCCGCCTAGAAAACCAATCGTCCATGCATCTCCCAGCGAATCGGTGTAGTGCGGTGGTTCAATACCCAATTCCTTGCTGCGTGCCGTTTCGGGTTCGATAATATCTCGTTGAAGGTTTTTAACATGAGTTGCCCCCTCCTCGTCTTTGTCAAAAATAAATACCGACTCAGTCATGTCCTTAAACATATCGACTACAATGGGGCTGTGAGTGGTCATAATAACCTGCACATCTTTATCTTCTACGAGGCTAAAAATGAACTGGATAACTTCAAATAACCGACGCGGGTGAATGCCCTTTTCGGGCTCTTCCAGCAAAAGAAGTTTAGGCGGATTTGGTTGGTTAATAATGCAGAGAAGTGCTAGGAAATAAAGCGTACCTTCAGAGAGTTCATCGGCCCAGTAAGTAATGCCTTGTTTGTTGTTGGTTAAGCCAAGACTTTTAAAGGCTTTACCTTCCCCATGCAGTTTTTTAAGTTCGTCGGTGGCTGTTACATTGGCCAAATTGATTTCATTAAACTCCGGAATACATTTCTCTAGGTCGTGTTCAATTCTATTAAGTGTAGTCCGCCTGTACTTCCCAAGCATCAGATCAAGGAAATTGACGAGGTTAGAGGCATCAGCATTAACTGATTCAACCTCTTCTCCTACCGGGCCAGGTTGAGTTAGTTTGTTTGGATCTGGCTTATAAATTTTAGGTTCTCCAACTAAAGGCAATTTAAGTGTTTGAAAGTCTTTAAATGGGTCATTATTCCTTTGGTTACCAGCAATTTGATAGTAATGTATAAATGGATCATGTTCGGCTTGAAAGTTTATCTCAATCACATCATTGATTATTTGCTCACCAATAAATGTCCTTCCGTTATTAGGAAATATTAATTTGATAACGACCTCCGCTTTTTCGTCCTTGCGGAAAGCAACTGCACTCTTAGCTTTTATAATATCACTTGTATGCAAAGCTGTTAACTCCAGCGCCTTCAAAAAATTCGTCTTGCCGGAGTTGTTCGGTCCGATGAGCAGGTTCACTTTCTGGAGGTCGAGCGTGACGTCTTTGAGGCTTTTGAAGTTCTGAATGGAAACGCGCTTGAGCATGGCTAATCGGCTGTCGGTATAGCGCAATACTACGGATTTTTGATGGATCGCTGGTAGGAGACGGGTACTCTGATCTATGTTGCGGTGAATAAAGCAGCTATTCACCGCATAACTTGCGGAGATTAAGAGCTATATTCACCGCATTATAGCCGAGCGCATGTATATCTATCAACAACCGGGTTGGCCACACTTTCAATGGGATCACGACAAACTGATGAACCTTTTAGCCGCTGTGCGCCATAAGCAGGGAAAACTGATTGGGCAATTGTCGAGCCTTGGCTTTTCGCTTCAAGCAGAAGCGATGCTCCAGACACTAACCCTCGATGTGTTGAAATCCAGCGAGATCGAAGGCGAAATACTAAATGCCGAACAGGTTCGCTCGTCGATTGCCCGTCGGTTGGGTGTTGAAACATTCGGTCTTGTACCTGTCGACAGGGATGTTGAAGGGGTTGTGGAGATGATGCTGGATGCGACCCAAAATGCCGACAAAGCGCTTACCAAAGACCGCCTATTCAACTGGCATGCGGCTCTCTTTCCAACAGGTCGAAGTGGCCTATATAAAATTATCGTTGCTGATTGGCGCACTGCTGATTCGGGTCCAATGCAGGTTGTATCGGGGGCAATGGGAAAAGAGCGAGTCCATTTTCAAGCTCCTGATGCCACAACGCTTGACGCAGAAATGGAGGTATTTGTAAACTGGTTCAATACTCAAACACCTATTGATCCAGTAATTAAGGCCGCCATTGCCCATTTGTGGTTCGTTACCATTCATCCGTTCGCTGATGGTAATGGCCGCATTGGTCGCACCATTGCTGATTTGCAGCTAACGCGGGCTGACGGAAGTTCGCAACGCTTTTACAGTATGTCGGCCCAGATCAGGAAGGAGCGAAACACGTATTATGAACTGCTGGAGAAAACACAAAAAGGCGATTTAAACATCACAAACTGGCTCGACTGGTTTCTGAGTTGCCTGGATCGTGCTTTGTCGGCTACTGAAGATATTCTGGCAGGGGTACTAAAAAAGGCCCAGTATTGGGAGTGGTTCAGCACAAAAACCATCAACGAACGGCAACGGCTGATCCTGAACAAATTATTGGATGGGTTCGATGGAAAGTTAACCTCCTCGAAATGGGCTAAAATCGCCAAGTGCTCACAGGATACGGCCCTGCGCGATATTCAAAATCTTGTAGAGCAGGGAATCCTAGTCAAAGAAGAATCAGGGGGCCGCAGTACGAACTACGCGTTGGAAGCCATTCCATAGCCCAATAAAAAAACCTGTAAAGTCTCGAAGACCTTACAGGTTTGGCACACAAAACTTTATGTTGCGATTAATTAGGTGGTCATACCTAAACCAGGTCGAAGCGGCCAAGATTCATCACCTTGGTCCATACGGCCACAAAGTCCCGCACAAATTTCTCTTGCGAGTCGCCACAGCCATACACTTCGGCGATGGCCCGCAACTCTGAGTTCGATCCGAAGATAAGGTCGACACGAGTGCCGGTCCATTTGGGCTCGCCTGTTTTGCGATCGCTGCCCACAAACACGTTCTGTGCATCTGAAGTGGCTCTCCAGGTGGTGTTCATATCGAGCAGGTTGACAAAAAAGTCGTTGGTGAGCGCTTCTGGCCGCTGGGTGAAAACGCCATGTTTCGAGTTATCGAAGTTTGCGTTCAGCACACGCATACCGCCAACAAGCACCGTCAACTGAGGAGCTGTCAGTGTCAACAGTTGCGCTTTGTCGATCAGCATGTCCTCCGATGGCGACTTATGCTTCGGATTCAGGTAATTGCGGAATCCGTCGGCACTTGGCTCCAGGGCATCAAATGATTGCACATCGGTTTGGGCCTGCGACGCATCGGCACGACCCGGCGTGAAGGGCACTGTTACCTCGTGACCAGCATTTTTAGCCGCTTGCTCAACACCTGCACAGCCGCCTAACACGATCAGGTCGGCGAGTGAAACCTGCTTACCGCCCGACTGCGTACTGTTGAACTCATTCTGGATCCCTTCGAGCTTCTCCAGCACAGTGGCCAGTTGAGCCGGATTGTTGGCGTCCCAATCTTTCTGCGGGGCCAGACGAACACGAGCGCCATTGGTGCCACCACGCTTGTCGGAGTTACGGTACGTAGATGCCGAAGCCCAGGCAGTGGATACCAGTTGAGAAACCGACAGGCCAGACGCCAGAATGGTTTGCTTCAGAGCAGTGATGTCCTGATCATTGATCAGTTCGTGCGTAACGGCAGGAACAGGGTCTTGCCAGATTAGCTCTTCTGTTGGTACTTCCGGGCCGAGATAGCGCTCGATTGGCCCCATATCGCGGTGCGTTAGTTTGAACCAGGCACGGGCAAACGCGTCGGCAAACTCACCGGGATTCTCGTGGAAGCGTCGTGAAATTTTCTCGTAGGCAGGATCGGCTTTCAACGCCAAATCGGTCGTCAGCATTGTAGGTGCATGACGTTTTGTCGGATCATGAGCATCAGGTACGGTACCAGCACCAGCACCATCTTTCGGTTGCCACTGATGCGCTCCACCCGGACTCTTGGTCAGCTCCCATTCGAAGCCAAACATGTGGTCGAAATAGTCGTTGCTCCATTGGGTTGGAGTCTTGGTCCATGTAACCTCGATCCCACTGGTAATGGTGTCTGCTCCATGACCACGACCATAGGTATTTTTCCAGCCAAGGCTTTGCTCTTCAATGGCTGAACCGGCGGGTTCAGAACCAACATACTTGCCTGGATCGGCAGCCCCGTGGGTTTTGCCAAAGGTGTGTCCACCCGCAATAAGTGCAACAGTTTCTTCGTCGTTCATGGCCATGCGGCCAAACGTCTCGCGAATGTCATAGGCAGCGGCCAGCGGATCAGGATGTCCACCCGGACCTTCTGGATTCACATAGATAAGGCCCATGTGCGAGGCTCCAAGCGGGTGCTCCAGTTTACGGTGACCGTTACTGCCGGCATACCGAATATCGTCGCCCAACCACTTGGTTTCAGAACCCCAATAAACGTCTTCTTCGGGTTCCCACCGATCTTCACGGCCACCACCAAAGCCAAACGTTTTGAGACCCATCGACTCAAGGGCGCAGTTTCCGGTGAGCACCATCAGGTCAGCCCACGAAAGTTTCCGGCCGTATTTCTGCTTGATCGGCCATAGCAACAGACGAGCCTTATCGAGGTTGGCATTATCGGGCCAGCTGTTGAGTGGGGCAAAACGCAGCATACCGGCACCAGCACCACCCCGGCCATCGCCGATGCGGTATGTACCTGCACTGTGCCACGCCATCCGAATAAAGAAGGGACCGTAGTGACCGTAATCAGCGGGCCACCAATCCTGCGACTTAGTCATCAGATCGAAGATATCCTGCTTCACCGCAGCCAGGTCGAGCGACTTGAATTCCTCGGCGTAGTTGAACTCCTCGTCCATCGGGTTAGACAGAGAAGAATGTTGGCGGAGAATGTTCAGTTTTAGTTGACTTGGCCACCAATCGCGGTTTCGTGTGCCACCACCAGCGCTTTTGTTGAGTGTTCCACCCGAGAACGGGCATTTCCCTACCGTGTTGACTTTGCTTTCGTCATTTACATCCCATACTGTTGTATCTGGGCCTATGTTATTTGCCATGGTTTATAAACTTATAGTATTGAATGAATCAAATTTATCAATCAAAAGTATAGTACATAAAGGCGGGAGCAAAATCGTTTTAATTTATTACTCCATAAGAAAAATTTATACCTTGTTAACAATTGCATAATTTATAGAAGTGAATGACGCTCGTTCAACTGGAATACCTGATTGCGGTCGACACCTATCGACAACTGACCATAGCCGCCGATAAATGCTTTATCAGCCAACCTGCGCTAAGTATGCAGTTGCAAAAATTGGAGGATGAATTGGGCGCGAAACTTTTCGACCGAAGCCGACAACCGGTGATCCCAACGGAGATAGGACGCGCCGTAATTGAACAGGCACGGATTGTGGTGCAGGAGTCGCGCCGAATTACCGATATTGTTCAGCAAGCCAAAGACGAGGTAGCGGGCGACTTACGGGTGGGCATTATTCCAACCCTGGCTCCTTATTTATTGCCGTTGTTTTTGGCTCCATTTCTACAAAATTATCCGGCTATTCGGCTCAGCGTGCGCGAGGTAACCACCGATATGCTGTTGCAACTACTGAAATCAGAGCAACTCGACGTGGGCATTGCCGTTCCGCCCTTTAGCGATGGTAATCTGGCCGAGCGCCGGTTATTTTACGAGGAGTTTGTGGTGTATGTATCCGGGCAGGATGTGTCGCCCAACAAACAATACACGTTACCCGACGATATTGAGCCCGATCAGTTGTGGCTTTTAGAAGAAGGTCATTGTATGCGTTCGCAAATTATGAACCTGTGCGAGCTTCGCAAACGCCGGGTCGAATGGCGCAATTTTCAGTACCAGGCAGGCAGTATAGAAGCCCTAAAACGGATGGTTGAGCGCTACGGCGGTCTGACCATTTTACCCGAGCTGGCAATTGTTGACTTACCAACCGAGCAACAGGCGCAAATCCGACGATTTGCGGCTCCGGCACCAGTGCGCGAAATCAGTTTGATTACCCAGGCCAATTACGTGAAGCAGCCACTCATTGCCGCTCTTGAGGCTGAAATTATGCGCGCCGTTCCTGGTCGGATGCAGCAACCAGTTGAAGCGGGCCATTTTTTTGCGTGAATGATATGCCTGTAACGGCTGCGATGCACCCACACTTTGGGTAGTTACATTTTAGTTCGTAGGCGTGTGACACAGTGATAATCAGATACTTTTAGTAGAAAAAAGTGGTTTTTCAGGATTTTTTCGATGCAAATTGGTAAAAAACCGATAGTAATAGCGGATTTTGTCCTTGATTAACCGCGTGATTTTCTGAGCAATGTTTCTTAACATTAACGCTACTCCGTTATATTTGGGTGCACTCAACAGGCAGAACGCTTGGCGTACCCACTTACCCAAATGATATCCCCCCCAACAACCGTTTGGCTAGTCGATGACGATGTCGACGATTTAATGCTTTTAGAGACAGCTTTTAAGCGGGTCGATTCGTCTGTGTTGCTCGAAACAATGCACGATGGCGAAGATCTGGTGGCTAAACTCTCAAGCGGGCCAGAACGGCCCAGTTTCGTGGTATTAGACCTAAATATGGATCGGTTGAGCGGAATGCAGGCGCTCCAGGAAATCCGACAACAATTCCCACAAAAGGAACTCAAAATAATTGTTCTGACTACCTCATTCAATCCTGATGATCGGTTCCGTTCCGAAGTAATGGGAGCCAACGATTTTTTTGTAAAGCCAACCGAATTTGGTGAATTGACGGAATTGGTCAGAAAGCTGCTGGTAGAATGGGTAGCTTAGCCCGGAGCTAGTTAAACCACTGTTGCAAAAAAGCGGCTCCGTCCATAAGCCAGGCAATGCTAAGATGAATCAGTAATCCACCCCAGATACTGCGGGTGTATAACGCCAGTACGCCGAGCAGATAACCGCCAAAAATCGAGGAGATTGTTTCGCCCAGCGGTTTTCCAAAATGGATACTGGCGTAAGCAACAACCATTGGCAACACAACGCCGGGCCACGTTTTGTCTGTTCTCATCTGCCCCGAGTTGGCTGACCTTTGCTGCAAAATTGGGCTTAGACCAATAATCAAGAATCCCCGGAACATCAGTTCAGTAGGAACAAAGTCCCAGCCGTAAGCAAGCTCATAAATCAACGCCGTTACCCATTCTGGCACCCCCAGGTATTCATTGGCGGTGGTGTCTTTATAAGTTGGGTAGAAATCCAGAAAGCTGGACTGAAAAGAAGCTACAGCTATAATCGGCACCATGATAGCCATCAGCAGGGCATACACTTCGAGGCCTTCACGCTTGGGTTTCAGGCCATAAAAATAGCTGGGTTCCCGGTCGATGAATACGTAATACAAAAACAGGGGTAATACCAGCGTAAGAATGGAGTGCAAGTTGCTCAGGCAATAAAAGGCAAAAAGATAAATCTGCCCATTCAGCAACTGATTGCTCCACTCGTTATAGCCATAGAATCCGGCGTAAAATCCATAAGCGGCCCAGCCCACACCCGTATGCAGCCAGAACCGGGGATTTCGCCAGATATCCAGTCGCTGATGGAAATACGTCCACAATCCCATGGCCATGTAATAGATGGACGCGTAAAACAGAATGTACAACACGGGCCGTTGCCAACCTCCCCGGTACGAGTCGATATAAGTATCTTCCAGATCGAGGGTATAGTTGAGGGTTATCAGCCCAGTCAGCAACAACGCAGTGGCTACGTACAAATCGGGGCGGAAGTCAGCGCGCAGATGAGCACGCAGGTCACGGATAAGTTGTTTCATACATAATCACGATGCCAGCGCATCCATTAAT
Organism: Flavobacterium sp. SUN052; assembly: GCF_028867935.1. Lineage (GTDB taxonomy): Bacteria > Bacteroidota > Bacteroidia > Flavobacteriales > Flavobacteriaceae > Flavobacterium. The sequence goes on along the minus strand of NZ_JAPQNS010000006.1, from coordinate 240,319 downwards.
CCAGCGATTTCATCCTCCGTATTAAAACTGTGCAGGCAAATTCGAATCCGCTCCTGCCCAACCGGAACAGTAGGGCTAAGAATGGCCCGAACGTCGAAACCAGCCGCCTGCGCCCGCATAGCCACACTCCGACACGCTTCGTTACCTTCGATGAGCAGGCACTGAATCGGCGATGAACTATCTGTCCAGTGAGCGTCAGGAAGTTTTTGAGCCGCCAATGTCTGAAAAAAGGCTATTTGTTGATGCAGTTGTTCACGCTCTTGGCCAAGCCTTGCCATTTGCTCATGCGCGCACCGGATTGCCAATAAACTATGCGGTGGCAAAGCGGTGGTGTAAATAAATGAACGAGCCGTGTTAATCAGGTAATTCCGCAATACGGTTGAGCCCACTATGGCAGCCCCGTGAACGCCCGTTCCTTTTCCGAATGTGTGCAAGCGCGCCAACACCCGCTCCTGCAACCCTAATTCAACCACCCGTCCTTCGCCATTGGGGCCGTAAACGCCCGTAGCGTGGGCCTCATCGACAATCAAATGCGCCTTGTAGCGGTCGCATAAACCAGCTAGTTCGATTAGGGGTGCCAGATCGCCATCCATCGAATACACCGATTCGACAGCCACGAACAGAGTTGATGCATCCGGTACTTGTGCGTTCTGCATAAGCTGAGCCAATTGTTCGAGGTCGTTGTGTCGGAAACGCTGGCGGTCGGCATAGCAAAGCCGCGCCCCATCGATCATGCTGGCGTGGATAAGCTCGTCGGTCAATAGTACATCCCCCCGTTGCGGCAGCGACGAAAGTAACCCAATATTGGCATCGTAACCGGAATTAAACACAAGGGCGCTTTCGGTCTGGTAAAAGGCAGCCAGGTGGATTTCCAACGCGTCGGCCAGTTCGGTGTGTCCCGCCAGCAAACGCGAGCCTGTTGCGCCGTTTTGCGCAACGGGGTGCTGGGTTTCAGCATCCCGAGTAGCTTGCCAGAGCGCGAGAGAGCGAGCCAGCCCGAGATAATCGTTCGAACAGAAATCAATTAAATCGCTACCCGTACGGAGTTGACGGAGTAAACCGGCCTGCTCACGCTGCTGTAGACGGTTGGTTAAGAACGTGGTGTTTTGCTGCATTGATCTGCAAAAATAGGTAGTGAATGGCACGCGGATGACACAGATTAGGCGGATTTTCACGGATAAAAAATCAGCGTAAATCCGTCTAATCTGTGTCATCCGCGTGCCTATCCTTCCAAAAAGCCGTTCTTTGCTGAATATCTTGATTCCAGATGAAACACATTTTGCTGCATCCGGCTGTGCTGGTTTTTTTGGGTGGCGGTACCGGAAGTTTACTGCGCTATGGATTAGCCCAATGGCTTCCGGCCGTGGTAGGTGAGCGTCCATTTCCGCTGGCTATTTTGGCAGCCAACGTGCTCGCCAGTGCTATTTTAGGCGCTGCTGCCGGAGCCTTTGCCGGAAAACTAATCGGTAATGACTTTCGCTTATTAATTGGGGTTGGTTTTTGCGGAGGACTTAGCACATTTTCGAGCTTTAGCGTAGATACCCTGATTCTATTTCAACAAGGCCGACCGGGCGTCGCTCTGCTCAATGTGGGCTTGAATGTAACGCTCTGTTTACTAGCTTCGGCAGCTGGTTTCTGGGCCGTTCTGAACCAATAACCAGCGTATTTTGCCAGTCACCGCCCCGACCGAACCAGCCTAGTTCGGTCTTTTTTTGTGGATGCTGTAAGTTTTTCGGGGCCGCTACGACTAACTGTTTTATAACGACTCTAATCGGCACGTGGAAAACGAATTTATTGATCTTATCAATCGGCATCCCGGAATTCTCTACAAGGTGTGCAGGGCTTACAGCCAGCAGGAAACAGACCGGCAGGACCTGTATCAGGAGATTGTCCTTCAACTCTGGCGATCGTTTTCCACGTTCAGAAATCAGGCCAATGCTAGCACCTGGATGTATCGGATTGCGGTGAATACGGCAATCTCCGATTACCGGAAAAGCAAACGCAGTCATCAGGCTACGCCGTTTTCGCAACTTCTTTCTACACTTCCTGATCTCTCTGAGGACGATACATTGCCAACTGAAATAGCACTGCTATACGATGCTATCAACCAATTGACCAAGATTGAAAAAGCGCTGATTTTGCTTTATCTGGATGACAAACGCTACGACGAAATTGCCTTGATTATGGGCATCAGCAAGTCTAATGTGGGAGTCAAACTCAATAGAATCAAATCGAAACTTGAAAAACTAGTCAACTCATAAACAGCACATAATTATGAACTTAGACGAATTAAAAACCAACTGGAAGGCCCTAGACGCTAGATTAATTGCGACTCACACCCTGACCGAAAAGATGGCCCGCGCCCTCATCAATGACCGTTCGCAGGGAACCGTGGCGGGCATTACGGACAAATTGAAACGGGTAGGACTATTCTTTATCATTCTGCTGTGTGTGTTCGGGCTTATTCTGACAACCAACCCTTTTGACTACACTACATCAGCTGAATATATTCCTGGTGTGCTTTATAGTCTGCTGGTAGTGGCTGCCCTTATCCTAATTGCGCAGGAATACCAGACGGTGCATCAAACGAAACTGACCCAAAGCAACCTGCGGGAAAGCCTGGTGCAGGTTATCCGGGTACACGAGCAATACCTGAAAACAATGAATCGGGTTTGGCAACTGAGTCTGTTAATCGGCTATTTGTTCAGCATCTCCCTTTTTGCGCGCCATTTTGCCGACTATGGCGTCACTAAGTTTATGTTACTTGCTGGTGGGCAAGCCTTGACCGTTGTGGTTCTATACTATCTTGCAACATGGTTTATGAGTCAGTCACCAGATTCCCACATTAAACAGCTGAAGGCCCATCTTCAGGAATTGGATGAACTGGAAACCGAAAACTGATTACCTGAATTAATTTACCGCAGCCGTCTTCATGAAACTTCTCCCTTTCCTTCTGCTCTTAGTCAGCCCAGCCTTTGCTCAGTGGCAACCACTTTCCGTTAACACTAAAGCCAGTTTTCGGGCAGTGAGCGCAGCCAACAAACAGGTGGTCTGGATTGGCGGAACGGGCGGAACGTTTTTGCGTACGACTGACGGCGGAGACACCTGGCAGACGGGTACCGTTCCCGGAGCCGAGACCTGCGACTTTCGTGATGTGCAGGCCATTGATGCGCAAACGGCCATCTTAATGAGTGCCGGACCTGCGGAACAGGGTCAAGCCCGAATTTACCGGACCACCAACGGTGGTCAGTCGTGGACGCTCAGTTACCAGACGCAGCAGCAAGGTGTATTTTTTGACGGGCTCTCGTTCTGGAATGCCCGTCAGGGCATGGCTTTCAGCGATCCTGTTAACGGCCACTATTTCCTGATTCGTACCGACGATGGAGGGAAAACGTGGCTACCTCTTCCGGCGGATCAAAGCCCCAGCACACATCCCGGCGAAGCCGCTTTTGCCGCCAGCGGAAGCAGCATGGTGACGCAGGGTAGCAAAAACGTCTGGATTGGTTCGGGCGGAACAGGGGGCGGACGTGTGTTCCGCTCAACTGATGGGGGACAGTCGTGGGCAGTGTCGGAAACGGGACTCCCTGCCGATTCGAGCAGTGGTACCTTTGGCCTCCATTTTTTTACCGCAAAGGACGGTATTGCCGTGGGGGGAGACCATAAAAACGTAACAAAGCCCGGGGCTAATGTGGCCATCACCAACGACGGCGGCAAAATGTGGTCGTTGGCCACGCCTGCTACGTCACCGGGACTTAAAGAAGCGGCCTGGCGGCTTCCAAACGGCCATTGGTTACTGGTTGGCCCATCGGGAACGAGCCTGTCAACAGATGCGGGGAAAACGTGGCAAGCCCTGGACCAGGAGCCATTTCATGCGTTGGTTTGTGCGGGCAATACATGCTGGGCGGTAGGCGGAAAAGGACGTGTTGCCCGGCGTACATTTTAGGGTTGGTTTTTCGTTATTTCCCCGAAACACACTTTCTCTCTTTGGTGGTTATGCGCGTTCATACCTTGTTGGTGGTGGGGTTGATAAGTGTAGGTAAACTTTCGGCCCAGACTCCCGCCCATTCACATCCCAAAAACCAGGCATCCTTTACCTGTAACTACACAGGCCAACGGAGCGCTGTAGTGACTTGCGATTATACGGCCAGCTCTTCTAATGGCCACGCCGAGCGCGTTGTCGACCGGATTCTGAAACCGATTGGCTTGATGCGTAACTTCAACGTGATGGAGTGCGCCAACACGCAAAATTGCTTTGCCACCGTAGTTCAGGGGCAGCGGTTCATTATTTACGATGGTGCATTCATGCAACGCATCGAAGACGTTACCGACACCGACTGGTCGGCGATCAGTATTATGGCCCACGAAATTGGGCACCATTTGCAGGGCCACACCATCGACGGAAAAGGAGCCCGGCCCCAAAAAGAAATCGAGGCCGACAAATTTTCGGGTTTTGTGCTGCATCAGCTAGGCGCTTCGCTCGAAGAATCGTTTGCCGCTATTCGTGCTCTGGGCAGCGATCACCCAACGGCAACGCACCCCGACCGCGCGTCGCGTCTGGAAGCAATTCGTAAAGGCTGGCTCGAAGCCGATGAGATCTATCCACGCGTGGCTGCGGGTCGTACAAACGCTCCCATTGCATCGAAGCCGGTGGCCCAGCGCCCCGTAACAACCCAGCAGAAAACACCACCACCCAGTGTTACGCGCAACCCCGAAGCAGCAGCAGCTACAACCGCTCCCCGGACTGTTCCCAACAAGCCAGCGGTCGTCTCGGCTAACCGGGTCGGCTGTGTATCAGGCAATTGTACGGATGGGTTTGGCACCTATATTTTGCCGACTCGCGAGCGCTACGTAGGTGAATTTGTTGAGGGCGACAAACACGGCCAAGGGGCGCAGTATTATCCCGATGGTAAGCTGAAATACAAAGGATCGTTTCAGGATGACGAACGGGCCGGTTTCGGCACCTATTATTTCCGCAACGGTGACCGTTATGTAGGGCAATTTGCCGATAATGCTCCCAATGGAAAAGGCACCTATCATTTCTCCGACGGAGACCGTTTTGTAGGCGGTTTTCGGGAAGGTAAACGACACGGCTACGGCGTCCTCTACGACTCCGACGGCGACAAACAGGAGGCAGGACAGTACGAAGACGACGAGTTGATCAACTAACTTTGCGGGCGGACCAAGAAAAACGGTCCGCCCGCTTTTTTATGATTACAGAAACGCCCTCACACTACGACAATCTGGAGCAGATGTCGATCCACGACCTGCTGGTTAATATCAATAACGAAGACAAGACAGTGCCGATGGCTGTTGAAAAAGCCATCCCCCAAATTGAAGCTCTGGTTATGGCTACCGTTGAGCGGATGCGGAACGGCGGTCGGCTTTTTTACATCGGAGCAGGCACCAGCGGTCGGTTGGGCGTGGTGGATGCGTCGGAATGCCCACCCACGTACGGCGTTCCGTTCGATATGGTGATTGGCCTGATTGCCGGGGGCGATGGTGCCATTCGTAAAGCGGTTGAATTTGCCGAAGATGATTCCAAACAAGCCTGGCACGACATGCAGGCCTATACCCTCACACCGCAGGACGTAGTAGTGGGTATTGCTGCTTCGGGCCGGACACCTTACGTGATTGGCGGTTTACAACAGGCCCGCGAGTTTGGCTGCCTGACAGGTTGCGTGGTGTGTAACCCCGGCTCGGCCGTAGCTGCCGCTTGTGAATTTCCCGTTGAGGCAGTAGTAGGGCCAGAGTTCGTAACGGGCAGCACGCGCATGAAATCAGGGACTGCTCAGAAACTGGTGCTTAATATGCTTTCTACCAGCATTATGATTCGGTTAGGTAAGGTAAAGGGCAACAAGATGGTCGACATGCAGTTGAGCAACATCAAACTCCAAGACCGGGCTGCTAAAATGGTAATGAGCGAGCTCGGTGTTTCGCGTGAAGTGGCCGAGGAGCTACTAGCCAAATTCGGAAACGTTCGGGGGGCTATTGAGGGATACTCCGCCTAAAAGACCTGGTTACACGTTTTATTCCTGCGCTCCCCAACTGGTATTCTTTATCGGGGAGCGCAGGAATTTTTATTTCACCGTCAGCGTCAGCGTGACTGTATTAGTGAGTCCATCGCGGTTGGTTACCGTAAATGAGTACTTTTCGGTACCAGCCTGAGCGCGTGCTTTCAGGTTCACATCTGTTTCGTAGTTATCGCCCTGTGTACCAGACAGAGTCACCGTGGTGAGCGACGTAGGGCTGGCGGCATCGTAACTGGCTGAAACGTTGAAAGTCTTCAGTACGTCTGCACTTTCTGATTTCGAGGCCTGAATACCAACTTTTACCGCATCACCCTTATTTACAGTGGCATCAGCCGACGTGTAGCCCGACGCTACTTTAAACGCAATGTTCGGCAACTTACCTTCATCTTTTTCACAACCTGCCAGCAGCAAGGAGCCACATAGGCTAACAAATAACAGCGTTTTTCTAAGCATAACTTTAGTTGAAAGGAATTGAGATGTTGACTAAAAAATTCCGGCCAGGATTTAGGATACCATAGTTTTTCAACCGCGACAAATGATCTACATACACCCGATTAAACAGATTATTACTAGCCAGTCGCAGACCAACCGCTCGCCCATGAATTCGCACTGTACCACCCGTGTAAAGATTAATGAGTTGATAGGCGGGTGTGGCTGTTTCGTAAGAAGCAGGTCTATTCTGAGCGGCCACCAACACTAATTCTGGCTGCACATACCAGCCGCTTTTTGTGTCATTGGCTGACCAGCGCAGGCTTGTTGTAAACTTCGGCGCTGGAATAAACGGCAAACGAGAATCGGGTCCTACCTTGCCATGCCCTAGCTGCGCCATAGTCAGCGCAAACGTGTTGATCCAGTCGATCCGGCGCGTGGGGTGAATGGTTAAAGCGGCTTCTCCCCCATACAGCCGGGCATCCTGCTGTCGAAACCGGAACACCGGAAAGCCATAGAATTGCTCGCTGGTTGGCGCCAGAAAGATGTAATTATAAAACTGATTGTAGAACACAGAGACATTCACCGACAACGCTTTACCTTCCCAGACAAGACCTAGGTCGGTGTTCCAGTTTTGTTCGTTGAGCAGATTGGGCGATCCAATCTCGTAGCGGAAAATACCCTCATGAAGCCCATCCGAGGAAAGTTCGGCCAGATTAGGAGCGCGATACCCCACCCCCGAATTTAGTTTGACGATGGCCTGATCTGTCAGCGCCCAGGTTAGTCCAACCAGGCCGTTGGCCGACAAGCGATTGTTGACAAACGGACGAGCTTCTTTATCAGCTGCAATGTTGAGCGAGCGTGTTGCCAGCGTCTTAATGTACTTGTACTGAACACCTGCACCGGTTTCGAGCGTGAGCCGCCCAACGTAACGCTTCACAAAAGCGGATGCGCCACTTTCGAGTGTGACAGCATCGGGAATAATTATTCGCCCACCGTAATTGGTATTGGTTTCGAGGCTATTGCGGTTAGTTAAAATCAGCAGCGTTCTGGGCGTCAGCGCCTTTTCCCAACGGACTGTCGAGAGGGCCGAAAGCAGGTGCATTTTCAGGCTGATTTGCCCGGCTCCTTCGTCTTCCATACGCAGGTTCGATTGCAGGCTGCCATCCACTTTCAACGTTGACTCCCGGAGTTGAAGCGTATTTTGGGTAGTTAGTATATTCAGAGCAACAATGTGGTGGGGCCCCGCAAACTGCCGCGACCAGCGGGCATCGGGCTTGAAAAAATCGGCCAACCCGTCGATGATAAACCCAAACTGATTGAACGAGCCATTGTAACTGTTTTCTGAACTCCATCGGCCGCGCTGGAAACCATAGCCCGCTTTGAGGTAATAGCCCGCCGTGCGGGAATTTAGCACCCGTTGGCCCTTACCATCCGAATAATCAGCGTGGTTTTCGATGCCCACCCGCAGTCGATGATGGCGAGTTGCTGTTGCTGTTTTATAACCGGCATCGGTGAGGGTACCGAGCGTATTGCTGTAAAAACGGGTGTTGAAATCTGATTGATGCTGGCCCGGTTGCGCGGGGGCTTCATCAATCAGGTTTACCACGCCCCCCATCGCATCGGACCCGTACAGCACCGACACCGGCCCTTTTATTACTTCCACGCGATCGATTCCAATGGTCGACAAGCCCAGCCCGTGTTCATCCTGCCACTGCTGATTATCGAATCGATTGCCATTGAGGAGCACAAGAACCCGATTGCCGTATAGCCCCCGAATAACGGGTTTACTGATGCCAAAACCAGTTGTGAGTTGGCTTACACCCGGAACGCGGGTGAGGGCATCGCTCAGGTTAAACGGTATCGTTTGCTGAATAGTACGGTTAGAGAGTACCTGTACGGGAAGTGATGTCTCACGAAACTGCTCCTGCCGAATACCCGTTACAATGACTTCATCTAAAAGATGGGTCTTCGACAAACTGTCGGTTTGACCTATCGCTAGCGAACAGGCACTTAACCATCCCGTAAGTAATAAACCGTATTTATACCTCATGAAAGCGCCAACGATGGAAAGACAATAATAACCATAATCGACCTTATTATGTAGTTGAAGGCACTTTTAGATAGTTCGAAAAGTAAGTTCCTGAAACCACGTTGAGCTTTCAGTCAAATATTCTTCCAGTTAATGCGAATAATCTAATACTGGATTGTGTGTTCACAACAAAAGCAGCAATCCTTACCTTTCATTGATAAAATTGACCGTTCGCAAAAAAATAATCGAAAAACTATTAACACTGCTTGTTTACTGAACACTGTTCAGTACGTTTGTATCATCAAGTTGACATCAATGGGAATCTTAGAACGGAAAGAGCGGGAACGGGAGGAAATGCGTCGGTTGATTGTGGATGAAGCGCGCCACTTATTTGTAGCCAATGGTTACGAGAAAGTGAGCATCCGTAACATCGCCGAAGCCATAGAATACAGCCCAGCCACGATCTACCTGTATTTTAAAGACAAGAACGAGATTCTGTACGCGGTCCACTCGCAGGCATTTGGCAAAATGATGGAGGAATTTCAACCGATTTTCTCTATCAATGACCCATTCGAGCGATTGGTTGAAATGGGTAGGCGTTATATGCTGTTTGCGGCCGAAAACCCCGAACTGTTTGATATCATGTTCATTGTGACGGCTCCAATGGAAGCGCTGGAATGCCGAGAAGATATTTGGAACGAAGGCCGAATTGCCTTCAACATGCTGGTACGGGTAGTACAGGATTGCATTGATGCAGGCGTTTTCAAGGTTGATGATGCCGAAGTAGCGGCCATGATGATCTGGAGCAACATTCATGGCTACACGGCTTTGTTTCTGCGCAAGCGCATGATGATGTTCACCGAAGAGCGTCGGCAGGTATTAATGGCTGATGCATTTACACTGTTCTGCGATACACTAAAAAAAGGATTGCATTAGACCCAGTCCTTTTTTTTGACCACTGACTAAACACTGTTCACTAATTGATCTACGGTTATGAATTTACTCTATAGCTCAATCAGACACCTGACCAACCTCCCAAAATGGCATTGGCTGGCTTTATTCATCATTTACCATCCATCTTTCATCAGTAATGTTTCTGCCCAGCCCCAGCCTACTCCTATTCTGGATGAATACATTCAGTTAGGGTTGCAAAATAATTTGGCTCTTCGGCAAGAGACGCTGGAAGTGAGCCGGGTGACGGAATCGCTGAATCAAGCCCGGGCCTTATTTTATCCCCGCGTTACGTTCAACCCGACGTATTCAATGGCCGCGGGCGGTCGGCGGCTGGAGTTCCCAATTGGCGACTTAATCAATCCAATTTACAGCACGCTCAATCGCTTGACGGGCGCCGAAAAATTCCCGACCAACCTCGAAAACGTGAATCAGTTGCTGGCTCCCAACAACTTTCACGACACGCGGGTCAATGTTCAATACGCTATTTATAACACGGACATTCAATACAACTACCTTATTCAGAAGAACCTGCTCACGGCTCAACAGGCTCGTCGGCAGGTAATCGAAAACGAATTGCGCTACAACATCGCGTCGGCGTATTACCAGTATCTGCAAACGCTCGACGCTATCCGGATTTTTACAAATTCGAAAAGCATTTTACGCGATCTGGTGAAGCTAAACCAGAAATTGGTGAACAACAACGTAGCTACCAGAGACGTGGTGACATCGGCTGAGTACGAAGTCAGTAAGCTGGACCAGCAGATGGCCGTTGCCGAGAAAAACCGCGAAACAGCCCGTGCCTACGTCAACTTCCTGATCAATCGCGACCTGCTCACGGATGTAAAGGTCGACAGTGTATTGCTGGCCAACCCGCTCCCCGCCCCCGCTGAGTCGGTGGTGAGTTTGGAAGAAGCAGCGCTGACACAACGGAAAGAACTAGCTCAATTGCAGGGGTCGTTGCAGGCGGCTCAAACGGCTATCAGACTCAACGAGGCAAATGCCAAGATTCCATCAGTGTATCTGGGGGGCTACGCTGGTTTTCAGGGATACGGCTATACCTTCAAAAATCAGGCGTATACGATTGGACAGTTAGGGCTCACCTGGGACTTGTTTAAGGGCTACGAAAAACGCTCTAAAATTCAGCAGGCCAAAATTCAGGCGGAATCGGTGCAGACCAAACTGACAGAGGTGCAACAGCAAATTCGGTTACAGGTAGTGCAGGCTTTTTACGAAGCCGATGCCGCTGATGAGAGCCTGAGGGCAACGGCCCAGGGTGTTACGGCCACCAGCCAAACGCTGCGCGTTATCGACAGCAAATACCGCAATGGTCAGGCCTTATTGATTGAATTTTTGAAAGCACAAAATGATCACCTCACCGCTCAGATTCAGCAGTCACTCGCCAAAATGGATGTACGGATGAAACGGGCTGCGCTGGACCGGGTAACGGCGGTGAAGTAGTGCAGGGCATTGTCGCGACCTCACCCCCGACCCCTCTCCTTGTGAAGGAGAGGGGAGACTTACCAAAATTGAACTACACACAAGTTAATTATCTCTACTAAAAGCCGCAATTCGTCTCCCCTCTCCTTCGCAAGCGGTCCGCCGTCGCGGAGAGGGGCTGGGGGTGAGGTCAATTACTATGAAACCGCTACAACTTCTTCTATCTCTACTACTTAGCGTCCTGATCTGGGCGTGTGGTACCAAAGCCAGCGACCAGAAACAGGAGGTCGCGACAACCGAACTCGACGAAACGGTAGTGCCGGTGCGGCTGGCTCCCGTGCAGATGGTCACCCGTGCCGAACCGATTGCCGCATCGGGCCTACTGTCGTCGGCAGAGGAAGCCCGCCTGTCGTTCAAGATTGGCGGGATTATCAACAAAATGTACGTCGATGAGGGCCAAACCGTCCGTAAAGGCCAGCTATTGGCAACGCTTGACCTTACTGAAATCAACGCTCAGGTGAGCCAGGCGCAGTTGTCGGTGGATAAATCGGAGCGCGATATGAACCGTGTCAAGGCCATGTATGCTGATACGGCTGCCACGCTTGAGCAGATGCAGAATGCCACCACAGGCAATAGCGTGGCTCGCCAGAGCCTGACCATTGCCAAGTTCAATCAATCGTACGCTCAAATACGCTCGTCGGTTGATGGGACAGTAACCCGCAAGGCCATGAACGAAGGCGAACTGGCGGCACCGGGGGCTACCGCGTTTATTGTATCAGGAAATCGCTGGAACGATTGGGTGGTACGAGTGGGTGTGTCCGATAAAGATTGGGCTCGGCTCCGGCTCGGCAATCGCGCCAGCGTCATGTTCGACGCTTACCCTAACCGTACGTTTCGGGGCACTGTCAGCGAACTGGCACAGGCGGCTGACCCCATGAATAAGCTCTACGAAGTAGAAATCCGCATCGATCCCAACGGTGTCCGGTTCGCGCCGGGTCTGTTTGCCAAAGTTCAACTAACGCCCGATCAGTCGCGGTCATACGCTGTGGTTCCAGTTGAGGCAATTGTAGAGGGGAATGGACAACAGGGCTTTGTATATATACTTACTGCCGACAAAAAGGGAGTCCGCAAGCAACCTGTTCAGATTGGTTTTCTGGATGGAGACAAGGTATTGCTAAGCAACGGACTCGCCAATGTAAAAGATGTTGTGACGGCTGGCTCTGCTTTCCTCACTGAAGAATCGAGTGTAATCATCAAAAATTAACTGGAACGCGGCATTCCATTCTTCACTATGAACCTATCCGAATTTTCCGTCAAAAACTGGCAATTCATGCTGGTACTGTTCATCGCTGTGGTGGCCCTGGGGGTTAATTCCCTGCTGAATATGCCGCGTGGCGAAGACCCCGAATTTGTGGCTCCCAGCTTCGCCGTAATCATTGTGTATCCCGGCACCGATGCCCTCGATATGGAGGAGTTGATTGCCAACCCAGCTGAGGAACGGTTCAACTCGCTGGATAACATCAATACAATTCGTACCAGCATCGACGACGGTCTTGCCGTGTTACGTGTCGAATACGATTATGGTGTTGACCCCGACGAAAAATACCAGGAAGTAGTGCGCGAGGTAAACGCACTCCGGGCCGAATTACCTCAGGATATTTTTCGTATCCAGATCAATAAATTCTCACCAACCGACGTCAATATTGTGCAGGTTGCGTTGATGTCGGAGGTTGCTTCGAGCAGGGAGCTGGGCGAGCAAGCCAACCGATTGAAGGAGCAGTTGGCCAAGATCAAAAGCCTGAAAAATGCCGAAGACTGGGGCTATCCGGCTACCACCGTTCGTGTGTCGCTTAATACCGATCGTATGGCCCAGGAAGGCATTCCGGCTAACCGAGTAATTGGAGCTTTGCAGGCCGAAAATCTAAACATTCCGGGCGGTAGCATTCAGGCCGGATCGCGGAAGTTCAACGTCAAAACATCGGGCGATTATAAATCGCTGGACGAGATCAGAAACACCATTGTTTCGACCAATGGCCAAAAGATTATTTATCTCCGCGACATTGCCGATGTGGCGCTCAACTACGAAGACGAATCGCACATTACCCGGCTCAACGGGCATCGGGCGGTGCTGGTTACGGCGGGTCAAAAGCTGGGCATGAACATTGCCAAAGTTGGCTTGCAAGTTGACCCAGTCATAGAGGGCTTTGCTAAAACGCTGCCCGCGCATATCAAAATGGTCAAAAACTTTGATCAGGCCGCCAGCGTCAATAAGCGCCTAAGTCGATTTGCCAAAGACTTTGCGATTGCCATTTTGCTGGTGTCACTCACCTTGTTACCCCTGGGCCTACGGGCGGCTGTGGTCGTCATGATCTCTATCCCGTTGTCGCTGGCTATCGGGTTGGCAGGGCTGAATTTCCTAGGCTACAGTATTAACCAATTGAGTATTGTGGGATTGATCGTAGCCTTGGGCATTCTGGTCGACGATTCTATTGTGGTGGTCGAAAACATTGAACGGTATTTGCGTGAGGGCTACAGCAAACGTGAGGCTGCTATTCGGGCCACCAGGCAAATTACGTTAGCCGTTATTGGCTGTACGGCAACGCTTATCCTGGCTTTTTTACCCCTGCTTTTCCTGCCCGAAGCCTCCGGTGATTTCATTCGGTCGCTGCCAATGGCTGTAGTCACTACAGTACTCGCTTCGCTCTTGGTATCGCTCACGATCGTGCCCTTTTTGTCGAGCCGGATCCTGGCCGAGAGTCATAATCCTGAGGGCAATATTTTTATGCGGGCACTCAAATCTATTATCAGCGGATCGTATAGCCGGTTGCTGCACTGGGGTTTACGCCATCCTGCATTGACCTTGCTGGCCGCTTTAGCCTTATTTGTGGGTGCTCTTTCACTGGTGCCAAAGGTTGGTTTTGCCTTGTTTCCAGCCTCCGAAAAGCCCCAGTTTTTAATCAATATCGAAACACCTGAAGGCAGCAGCCTCTCTGAAACGAATAGTGCTGCCCGGTATGTAGAATCGGTATTGAAGAAGGAAAGCGACGTGAAATACTTCACAACAAACGTGGGTAAGGGCAATCCGCGAATCTATTACAACGTGATTCAGCGAAGTGAGTCGACTAACTTTTCGCAGCTGTTTGTACAGGTAAACGACATGCCTCCCAGCCAGAAACGTGCCCTGATCGACAAGCTTCGCGACAAGCTGATGTACTACCCCAACGCGCGTATTGAGGTAAAGGATTTTGAGCAGGGACCCGATCAGGAAGCCCCCGTTGCCATCCGGATATTTGGCGAAAACCTGGATAGTCTTCGCACCGTATCGGCCCGCGTCGAAAATGCGCTGAAACAAACACCCGGTCTGATCTACATCAATAACCCGCTGGCCACCCGTAAAACGGACGTTCGCATTCGTATCAACAAGGAGAAAGCAGGCTTGCTGGGCATGTCTGTCGCCGACATTAACCGTACAATCCGCTTAGCCATTGCCGGGCTAAATGTCGGCACCTTTAAAGCCACCAATAGTCAAAACGGGTCCGACGACTACGCCATCAACGTAACGCTTCCAAAGGGTGCCGTAACGGATCAGAGCGTGTTGAGCAACCTCTATGTAAATACACTCACAGGTGCCGCTGTGCCACTTCGGCAAGTAGCTGACCTCGAATTTGAAACAACTACCAATCAGATCCGGCATTACGATAAAGACCGTTTCGCCACCGTGACGGGCTTCGTAAAAACAGGCTATCTGGTTGATAATGTTTATAACGACCTGATCAAAAAGCTTGACGCCATGAAATTCCCGGCTGGCTTTTCGTACAAAGCGGCTGGTGAGTTAGAAAGCCGCGAAAAATCGTTTGGGGGCTTAGGAACCATCATCCTGATTACGATTTTCGGATTCATTGCGGTGTTAGTACTGGAATTCGGCACGTTGAAAAGTACGCTTATTGTGCTGTCGGTGATTCCTCTTGGCATCATTGGCGCTATTTCGGCCATGCTCCTGACGGGTAATCCGTTCTCGTTTGTAGCGGTGATTGGCTTGATTGCGCTGATTGGTATTGAGGTAAAAAACTCAATTTTACTGGTAGATTTTACCAACCAGCTTCGGGCCGAGGGAATGCCCCTGATTGAGGCCATTCAGCAAGCGGGTGAAATTCGGTTTGTGCCTATCGTACTGACCTCACTCACGGCTATCGGTGGTCTAACACCCTTGGCAATCGAGAACAACCCGCTGTACTCACCCTTGGCCTATGTATTGATTGGCGGCCTGATTTCCAGTACGTTACTATCTCGCATTGTCACGCCGGTATTGTACAAGCTGCTTCCGCCAAGCGTTGAGATGAAAGAGCGGGAGGTTCTAGAAATGGCGTAGTTTTAGAATAGGTATCCTCGGTTTGTTTCAGCACAGGTCGAGGATACAATCAATAGTATTGTTTACCGTACCAATGCCCGTTGTACCAGTCTCACCACTCCATTGATCTCTGCCCGAACAACATACAACCCTGTTCCCAGCTTTCCGTATAAGCCAATTGAGCCCGTTGCCTCAGTCTGAACTGTTATAGGAATTACCTGACCAGTTATAGAAACCACTGAAAACAAAGCTCCCGACAAGTTTCGCCCTCTAACACGAATCATTCCGGAGATTTCAGATTCTAATACAGACAGTGTTGGTGTACTGTCGTCAAGCACGGCCGCAATGATGGTAGAGTAGGTTGCAATTCCGTCGGTGTCTACTTGCCGGAGCCGGTAGTAAGTCGTTCCTGAGTCTGGCCAATCGTCGGAGAAGCTGTACAGTTGGCGGGTTTCTGTAGTACCGCGGGCAGGAATTTGACCAATGGTGCCAAACTCGTTCAGGCTGCGGCTCCGCTGGATCTCGAACCGGTCGGCATCGCGTTCCCAGGTGGTTGCCCAGTTGAGCGTTACTCGATTGTTGGGTTGTGGTTGAGCACGGAAGTAGAGGAGTGAAACGGGGAGGGGGAACTGGGGTAACACGCCCGAAATGACAATTTCGTCGAGCCGAAGAGTTCCGGCTCCCTGTGGTGGACATCCATAAATCCGAAAGGTTACCGAACCACTTTGATTGGTATAAGCACCACCCGAAAGTCCAATGGAAGCCTGTTGATAAGGTGGGTTTTCTGTCGCCGTTCCCGTAAAAATATCGTTGGCAAACCCATCAGCACTTGACCGGACGCTAACTGTGTTGGGTCCTGACGCTGACCGCGCAAAAAAGAACGATAACTGGTTCAGGGTCATCGTTTGTCCACGGTTGGGTTGCACAGTGATTGAAACATATTCGCCCCGGTTACAACTACTGGTCGACCAGTTGTCAACATTCACAGCCTGCCCCGATGCTCCCGGCGTATAGGGGCCAAAGCTGTTGGGGGCAACACCAATGAAACTGGCCGCAACAGGAGTAATGTACAAGACCGACGTAGCCCCGTTGGGATTGCCTTCAAACGACCAACGTACCGTGAACGGGTCTTGCGCCAACGAGAGTTGGTAGCCTAATAAACAGATTATGAGCAAGTACGGTCGCATTAGGCGACAAAGTACGAAAAAAACAGAGATGCCTGTATCCCAGCAGAGATGCCATCTTTCTAAAACAAGATCAGGACCACCCATGCAGACATCGCTATTGGAGGCTATCGCCAACTCAATACACAAACTCCCCGGCCTCGCTCCGAATCGTAACGCGCTTGCCCGCAAAGTCTTCTACGTGGCCAATAACCTGCGCATCAATACCAAACGATTTAGAGACGCTAATTACGTGGTCGGCATGTTCCTGTGGCAGATAAACTTCTAAGCGGTGACCCATATTGAACACCTTGTACATTTCCTGCCAACTCGTGCCGCTCTCCTCCTGAATAAGCCGGAATAAGGGTGGCACCGGAAACAAATTATCTTTTACAACGTGTAGACTATCAATGAAATGCAGGACTTTCGTCTGTGCCCCACCCGAACAATGCACCATGCCGTGCAGATGCGGACGAAGGTCAGCCAGCAACTGTTTCACTACCGGTGCGTACGTCCGCGTGGGCGACAGAATCAGCTTTCCGACGGACACGCTTTGTACCTGGGAACTTGAGCCCACTGCAACTGCCGACTGCAACTGCTGACTGCCGCTATAAACCAGACTCCGATCAACGGCAGGGTCGAAACTTTCAGGGTAGCGGTCGGCGAGGTAATGCGCCAGCACATCGTGGCGAGCCGAAGTTAGGCCGTTACTACCCATACCCCCGTTGTATTCGGTTTCGTAGGTGGCCTGCCCAAACGAAGCCAAACCTACTACCACATCACTGGGCTGAATGCGGTCGTTGCTGATAACCTGATCGCGACGCATCCGGGCAATCACGGTGCTATCCACAATAATAGTTCGCACCAGATCACCCACGTCGGCGGTTTCGCCCCCGGTACTGTAAATGTCGATACCGTGGTCGCGAAGCATCTGTAGCACTTCTTCGGTGCCGTTGATGATTTCGGCAATTACCTCACCCGGTATCAGATTTTTATTTCGTCCAATAGTCGATGAAAGCAGCATGGGACCGGTGGCACCCACACAAATCAGGTCGTCAGTATTCATCACAACTGCATCCTGCGCAATTCCCCGCCAAACGCTCAGATCGCCCGTTTCACGCCAGTACAGGTATGCCAGCGACGATTTTGTTCCGGCGCCATCGGCATGCATGATCGTACAAAAGTCGGGATCACCCGCAAGCGCATCGGGAACAATTTTGCAGAAAGCTTTAGGGAAGAGGCCCTTATCGAGTTGGGCAATAGCGCGGTGAACATCCTCTTTATCAGCAGAGACACCGCGTTGAGCGTAACGATCAGTCATGTAGAGTGAGGATTGTTGTCCGAAACAACCCATTTATTACAGCCACAAAGTTGGGTAGATTCAGACAGCCAGCCAAGTTATGGCTAAAATTAGCCTTCTGAGGTAGGTTTTCGGGAAATCAAATTTGCAATTCAACGCTCAATTTCCGCCATTCGACCTTCACTTTTCACGCTTGGTGTAGTATGCTACTTATCAATTCACCGGCGTGCTACAACTTTGTCCCGTTCAACAAGAACAACTAACAACAACAAAAACTTTTGATCGCCACAATGGCAAAACAAGTATGAAAACTGTAGTAAAATCCGTGTTATTGGGCCTGTCGTTATTCGCAGCCTTTTGTGCCCTCCTCGTTGTATCAGCCGGTGCTGTTGAAGCCCGCCCCATGAACAGCGACAAAAAAGTAATTACGACCGTCAGCCATGTTGCCTTCGCAACTGCTTCAGGACGTGCCATCAGCGTGAACGTCGAGAAACCGGCGGGAGAAGCCTTACTCGTTATGTTTGTGAGTAAGCAGGGTGAAATTTTGGCCGAGAAACTTGTTAGCAAACAAGCCGGAACATACAGCGTGAAATTCAACGTAGAGCAACTGCCCGACGGTGTTTACGGCGTGAAAATTGCCGGTAAACAAACTATAGGTCAGTACACATTTACGTTGAAAAGTGCCGAAGTACAACAAGCAAGCCGCATCCTGAGCTTAAACTAATACCACCTAGTTCAACCTTCCTCTTTCTCCTCTTTTTAACCGCGCCCCGGTCTGCTTCGGCAAGCCGGGGCGTATTATATTTGCCTTCTTCCTATTTATTCACCCATGATGCCAATAGACCAATTAAAACAGCTTATTCAGGCTATCCATCCAATTTCACCGGAGGATTGGACCGAGTTCGCCGGTATCTGGCATCCTTTTTCGGCCCGGCGTAAAGAGGTGATTACGGCAACGGGCGAGACGGAGAACTTCCTGTACTTTGTGGTCGAGGGTGTACAGCGTGTATATTATCTTGATGAGGTGAACCGGGAAGCGACCCTGGTTTTTTCGTATGCTCCTTCCTTTGCAGGCGTGGTCGATTCACTGATGCTGCAACAGCCTTCGCGCTATTATTTTGAAACGTTGACTCCTTCCGTTTTTCTGCGGGCGTCTTTCCACGACTTACAAGCGGTGATGCAAACCCGGCCAGCCGTCGAAACGACTATTCGGCTTGGCATCACCCAGGCGTTGTCGGGTGTGCTTGAACGATTGGTGGAACTACAATGCTACTCGTCGGCTGATAAACTGAAAAAATTACTGGCTCGTAGTCCGCACATTTTGCAGACCGTACCGCATAAATATTTAGCCAATTACATTGGCATCGACCCTACCAATTTCAGTAAATTGATCAATAACATCAGGATCTGAAATCTTGGTAAATACCAATAATCGGTATGGAGAAACCGCCCAATTTTGTCTCATCACTAACAACAACGACAATGACAAAGCAGACGGTTTCTTCGCTACTCCATGTAAAACCTGCTGATAAAACCCAATGGCTGGCCCTTTTGGAGCAGCAAGTGGAGTATCACATTCAGGAGGCTTTACAACTTCAAAATATGGACGAATCGGTTTTGAGCCAACCTTCCGCAACTGGCGGCTGGAGCATTGCCCAAAACTTGAGCCATCTAATCAGTTACGGATCTTATTATTTACCCCGTCTGAAGGTTGCCCTGGAGAAACAACCGCGTATTTCAGTTAACCAACCGGTTGTGAGTTCGTGGATAGGCGCCTATTTCAGTCGGCTGATGGACCCAAAAACCAGCCGCAAAAAATTCAAAGCCGCTAAGCAACATCAACCCACGTCCGACGGAGAAAACCCCCGGATGATTGTGGCTGAATTTATTGACCAGCAGGAAGAACTACTACGTCTATTGCGATTGGCCGGAAAAGCGGATGTCAACACAGGCCGGATTCCTACTTCCATAATGCCCTGGTTGCGCCTAAACATCGGCGACACCTTACAATTCGTAATCACCCATAACGAACGGCATATCGTGCAGGCTAAGCGGAGCGTGTAAATTGCTCTAGCCTCAACTCGGCACTAGTTCGAACCAGGGTTTGGCCTGCTCCAGTTGCCCTGCTAGTCGGAACAGGGTTGCTTCGTCACCGAGCATCCCCGTAAACATGGTGCCGATGGGTAACCCTTCCGCCGACCAGTGCAGCGGCACCGACATGGATGGTTGCCCGGTCATGTTAGCAATGCCTGTGAAGCTAATGTAGCCAAACGCTTTTTCGGCCAGTTGCGTCATTACACTGCTGCCTTTAAGCCGTTTTAGTGCCCCCAGCGAATCCATAGTTTTGATGAGCCGGTCTTCAGATGGTTTGTTCTGAAACTCGCCGATCGCAATTGGCGGGCGCGGCAGTGTAGGCGTTAGAATCACATCATACTCGTCGTGCAAACGCGCCATGCTCCGCGAAAGACCATTCCAACGACGTTTCTGGTAAGCATAATCGGCACCCGTGAAGGCTTGTGCCATACGAGCCAGTGCCCAGGTATTGAGCTCCACATCGGATCGGCGAGCGGGTCGGCCGAGGTGGTCTCCCAACTCACGAAGGGTTGCCGCTGTCTCCGACAGAACCATTGTAAAAAAGGCTTCGGTCAGAATTGTTTTGTCGTAGGGCAATTTGATTTCCTCCACCGTATGTCCCAGGCTTTCGAGCAATTTTGCCGCATCGTGTACCGCCTTGATACACTCCTGATGAACCGGTTGTGAAGCAATGAGCGTCTCCGTTGAGAAACCAATGCGCAACTTGCCCGGCTCACGGCGGCTTTCTTCAGCAAAAGACCGCCCCGGCACAGGCAGAAAATAGGGTTCACCGGGCATGGTGCCATTAATAGCATCCAGCAAAGCCGCACTGTCGCGCACCGAGCGTGTCAAGGCATGCGTCACCACAGCACCCGACCACATTTCACCATTGCGCGGCCCCAATGGCACCCGCCCCCGCGAGGGCTTCATCCCGAACAAACCGCAACAGCTGGCCGGAATTCGGATGGAGCCTCCCCCATCACTGGCCGACGCCATTGGCACAATTCCCGCTGACACCGCCACGGCTGAACCACCACTCGATCCGCCCGGCGAGTAGGCAAGATTCCAGGGATTGCGGGCAGGGCCGTATAGTTTGGCTTCGGTGTAGGGCGTGAGGCCAAATTCAGGCGTATTGGTCTTGCCAAACAACACTAGCCCGGCCTGTTTCAAGCGAATTAACACCTCGCTGTCTATTTCGGAAACAAAGTTCTGGTAGCCCACACAACCCGACTTGAGCGGGGTTCCTTCCCAATCGAGTTCAAGGTCTTTAACCAAAAACGGTACCCCCCGAAACGGCCCTACACCAGGTAGTTTACTGGCCATATCGCGGCCCCGATCATAGAGCGGTGACACAATCGCGTTGAGTTGCGGGTTCACTGCTTCAGCGCGGGCAATAGCCGTCTCCAGTAGTTCGGCGGGGGTAACTTCATTGCGTCGAATGAGGTCGGCAAGGGAAGTAGCGTCGTGTTGGCGGTATTCATCAAAGGCCATGGCAGCCTGGGCAGGAGCAGTCATAATTGGTTTTGGGTGAAGTGGTTAAAGGATGCCTCAAATGTAAGGAATGCGGCATGCAATGAAACTCCTCTACTGCACTCGTACCTTGCTGGCTCCGTAATAACTCCGCAATTCGGGGTTATAAGAGGGTGATGGGTTCAGTCTTCTTTATCAAAGATGATCACTGTAGCCATATTCTTCACTCTATCGAAGCCGCTGTCGTGCGTTAATATGGGAACATCCAACCACACCGCCGTAGCTGCAATAATAGAGTCGATTAATTTCATTCTGGTGGAAAGCCGGATTTTGATAGCCGTTTGCTTAATCTGCTCATTAAGACTAACGATATAACAATCATCTAGAAGTGATTGAGTTGCTACTCGTTCTGTTTTTAGGAGATTAGGATTGCAAAGCAATTCCATCTCTGTGAATTCAGAAATGAAAACCTGTTTGCCATCTAATAAAGCTATCACTGTAGGGTGATTCTTCTGTAAATAACCCAGCGCGTTCGTATCTGCTAAAATGCGCTCCATTCTATTCGCCCCGAACTTCGCTTTGATAAGCCAGCGGATCTTGCGCCCATTTCACAGTGCCAGCATGTTTGGTAGCATTAAATCCTTTTGGCTTTTTCTTACTCGTCCGTTTTAGTTGGGCCTCGACCTCAACAACAGACGCGTTTTTAGGAATAATGATAGTCATAAACTAGAGTGAATCAGTTTTGTAAAGATAACGCGCCCAAAATAAGTTTGGTGCTGAACCGCAAATGGTTCGGCACCAAACTCCCCTACTGCACGCGCACTTTCCCTGCTCCGTAGTAACTCCGTAGTTCGGGGTTGTACATAGCATCGGCAGAAATAGGGCCAACAACGAAATTGCCCTTTGTTACGGCCCGAACGAGGTAATAAAACGTTTTTGGTGTCCCGGTAGCCGTGGTGTAAAAGTTGATCCGGTCGTCGCGAACGTCGAAATGATCGGGACTCGTGGGCGTTCCCATCCAAGTCATGTCGCGCTGTTCGCCAACCAGGCGGGGATTCTCGATCTCGAAGCTTGCCGGGAGCAAATCCGTTACCACCACGTTGGGGACATCAATTCCGCTGCTTACTTGTACCGTTACTTTCACCACCACCAGATCGTTCTGCCGGAAGTTGCTGATTGGGTTGCCGTTGCGGTCGCGGTACTCCCGGCGAACCACCAGACCATTATCTTCTTCGGCTACATTGCCATCAGCGGGAACACCTTCCGACTGGGCAAGGAAGTATAAACTACCCGTGCCGGATGTGCGAATGTTGATTGGCCCATTGGTAGGGATGCGTTTTAGGAGCAGATCGGCTCCGGTAAACGACCCCAGCGATTTCCCACCGCCCAGTACATTAGCGGTAACGGTAGCCCCGGCATTCTGACGGGCCAGTTTGCCAAGAGCCAGAAATGCAAACGAAGCTTCCTGCGTGTTCAGGTACGACGACTGACGAATCGCTCCCGATAATTGCCGGGCGAGAGTTGGAATTTGCAGATTGTCGCGGTCGGTATCTACCAGTGCTTCGAGCACAAGTGCGAGGTTGCGAATGGGCGACGCGTAACTCCCGCCCGACTGGCGACCGCGCGAGGTATCTACAAATCGCTTGGGCATCAAGGCGTTGTAGCTTTTCGTATCGCCAACGCGATAGAAAGCCGTAGCCAGCAAATAACGGGCATCCGTGGTGAGCTGGCCACTATTTTCTTTATAATAATTCATCGTTGGGCGGTTGGGTTTACCTGCCATGGCGAGTGCATACAGCGCGTAAACGTGCGTCCGGCTGGCCATCTTCCGCACCGTGTAGTTACCCGTTTCGTCGTACACATACTCATCTTCGGTTGCAGGAGTGCTGGTCAGATTTGTCAGGTAATCGAGGGCTTTGCTAAGGGTAGCTCCACGCACTTCGTAACCAGCCTGACCAGCTTCCGCCAGAAAATGCACTGCGTAAGCCGTTGCCCAATCGTCAGGCTTTGTCTGGCCCGGCCACATGCCAAACCCACCGTTATAATTCTGTTGCCCTTCTATTTTTTCCACGGCTGCCCGAACGTTAAAAGCAGGATTCAGGTCAGAATCGCCAGAGCGGACGAAATACGCATTGCTCGTTTGGCCAATGGTTTTGGTCAAATCGGCAAAGTACAATTGTGGAAAAGCCTTTGAAATGGTTTGCTCCAGGCAACCATGCGGATAACCGAGCAAATACGACAATTCGCGGCCATACTGCATCACAGGCGACCGACTCACCGCCATCGTAGCGCGGGCTGTACCCGGTAGAAAACTGTTTGCTGCAAGGGTCACAGTTTCTGTTTTTCCGCCTGCAATAGCCCCCGACTGAGTGGTTTTGACCAGCGAAGCCGCTGGCCTCACCGTGATATCAGTTTGGTCCGTGAAGGTCTCGTTTAACCCCTGCACCGATACCTTGATGGCGCCGGGGCCAATGGATTGCTTGGCTCGAACGTGGAACATAGCCCGGTTCTCGCGACCCGGCTGTATCGTCATTTTCTGAGTAGCAGACGATGCGCTATCCAGCACAATTTCCAACGGGCCACTAACCGACAAACGAGCGGTAATCTGGGCTGCGTTTTTGGTGGTGTTGCTCATGGTAACGGGCAAATCCAGTTCGTCGCCGGGCGAAAGGAACCGGGGTACACCCGCACTGATCACAATGGGATCGGCTACTTTCAGGCTCTGATTGGCTGACCCGAAGGCATTACCCTTGTAGGCAACCGCCATCACGCGCAGATCGCCCGAAAACTGGGGAATATCGATGGTAAACTCGGCTTCACCATTGAGGCCCGTTTCCAGAATACCGCTCCAAAGTGCCACCAGCTTCACGCGGTTATTAGCCAGAGGATTCACCCGCTTTTCGAGATTGTAGCCATCACCGCCAAAGCTTGACGGTCCGGCGTTCCGGCGACTTTTCAGCGACAACTCGGGGAAGAGTTGAGCATAAAGGTCATGGCTGCCGACTTCCAGCGCTCGTTTCTGGTAGAAAAAGCCGTGTGGATCGGGGGTTTGGAAATTCTTCAATTGCAAAATCCCTTCATCCACTATTGCCAGAGTCACCTGGGCATTGCGATCTGTTTTCACCCGAATCGTTTGCTTCGTTTTAGAGCGCGATTGTGCCACCGCTTCAATTGTCACTGGCAGTTGCGTGTCTTTATCGGTCACAGCAACAGGCGCGAAGCCGTGCGCTACTGTGATGGGTAAGTTGGCCATGGCTCCATCCGGCGACTCCATGGCCCGAATCAACGTAGCCGTGATATACACGTTCGGCAAGTGATCGTCGCCCACTGAAAAGCTCCACTCGGCCGATTTGTTATCCGTTTCGATCCAGTGATACTCCAGTACCCGGTTGCGCTCCACCGTCACTAGCAGCTTGCCATTGAACGGACATTTGAAAAGCACTTTAGCTTTCTCGCCAGCTTCGTAGCTACCCTTGTCAAAGGTCATCAGCACTTGCCCCTCCTGGCTCACTTCAAATGATGAAGCCGTTGTGCTGTTATAGCCATAGGCATAAAAATTCGTCGTCGTATAGCCGGTAGCGTTAGGTCGCCGAATGCGCACCTCGTACTCTCCCGATACGGTCGGAACGTATTTGAAGCTAGCCTTTCCACCGCTGTAGGTCAGTGCGTTGGTATACACTGATTTTTCGCGCCGGTTTGTCTTGTAACGGAGCGTGCCGTTGGCATCTTTTTCGACAATGGTCTGGTAATCGTAGCGGATAATTTCTACGGCTGCTTTGGCTGCTGCATTGAGCTTACCATCCTTATCGAGCGCGACAGACTCAAACGCCAGGGGGGCGTTGGTTGTCACGTATGTATCAGCCGCCCGAATGCCATAAAACACGTCCTGCGTGAATACATCGAAGCGCCGGAGTCGGTTGACTGGTCGCCCATTTTCATCGAAAACGGTGGTGAACAGTTTGCCTTCCAGCACACCCATATCGGCATAGGTTGCTGCAATAGGAAAGCGTTCGGTAGCCTGCCCGTTGGCATTGGTCCGGCCCTGCCGAAGTTCTTTCACAATAGTGCCCGCCGAAGCTCCCTCGGGTGTTGCGAGCGAACCCATGCCACCCATCTCAAATCTATACTCTTCGAATCCTTTGGCAGTGAACAGCTTACGTTTCAGTTGAAGTTCGAGCTCGTAAGCCCGGTCGGCAGCAGGCGGGCCAAACAGGTTGGTGGCTGTGGCCGAAGCCGTTATGGTTTGGCCGCTCCGGTAAAAGGTCCGGTCAGTGAGCACATCGACTTTGATACGATCGGGAATAAACTCTTCCACGCTGATCGACTCCGACGTCAGCAGCACGTTGTTGGCATTCAGAACTTCGATGGTGTAGGTACCCGTCACAGCGGCCGGGTCGAGCGGGACATCAGTTGACACGGCCCCTTCAGAATTGGTTTGCTTACGCAGGGCACGAAATTCCCGTCCGTTGGGCATCAGCACCCGAATGGTGAGCGGAATCTCGCCCACACTCTGCCAGGTGGCATTGCGCACCACGGTGTTGAAATGGATAGTTTCGCCGGGGCGGTAAATGTTACGATCGCCATACACGAAAGCCTCGAAACCCGACGCATTGTCGCGCTTGCCTTCCACCTCAAACCGGGATGTTTCGACCTCAGTATCGGGCAGTGATAGAAAATTAAAATCGTCGGCAGTGGTCGCCGTAACGAGCGCAATAGTAAAACCAGGTGCTCGTTCGTCTACTTTCTCAAAACGGGCAAAGCCCTCACCATCGGTTTTTAGCGTCATTACCGACTGGTTGTTGCTGCTCACCAGCGACACATCGACACCCTGTAAATTCTCGGCAGTGCGAATTGATTTAGCCCAAACCAGCACTTCGGTGTCGGTTTGGCGAGCTACCAGTCCAATATCAGATACCGACACCAACTGGCTGGCATTCATGTAAGCCTCGTCGGCCGAACCAACCGAAATGAGGTACACCCCGCGCAAAGGCCGGGCGGCCTCACCATCGGGCATCGCAATGCCGGGCTGATCGGGTACGGCTACGTTCAGCGCCGAAACGCCCCGCACTTTGGGTAGGTCGCTCGTTTCGATGGTCTTGTTAACCAGAATGCTGCTGTATTGACTCTCCTCATCGGCATTGTAGTTGTAGCCACCCGTGGGCGACCAATTGCCGTCGGCATTTTCGCCGTACTCTTCGTACCGGCCATTTTTGAGGTAATGCAGAATATTGTTTTCGTACAGCTTCGCAATTTTAACCTGCACTTTCGGCACGTTCACAATGTTCAGACCCACGTTCCGCGCTCCTTTTGAGGAGAGATACATGGCTTTTTTATTGGCAAACTGGATGCTCGCGGGCATCTTCCCAAAGAACAGATCACGGCTGACGGGTTCGGCCAACTGCGTGTTCAACACACCCCGAATCTGGTCGGTGAGGGTCAGTACGTAGGTATCGGTTTCGTTGAAATCGCCCCGGATGATAAAGCCGTTTTCGGTTAGCTCGGTTGTGGTTTCTACGGCCGGCTGAATAGTATAGTATTGACTCAATTTATCCGGCTGTAATTCCTGCGTAGTAATAACGCGAGCGTAACCCCGGGGTCCATTGTTGCCGTTCTTTTCAAAACCGGTCTGCACATCCACAATTTCGACCACGTTTTTGTTGGGTAACGAGCCCGGTTGCTCAATCACCTCACGACTGGTATACGCCGTATTCGGCACCTTGATTCCCTTGTCTATTTTCAGGGTAATCGGCTGCGAGTTTTTAGGAGTGGGGGCATTAGGCAGGGTTAGTGCCACAGCCGTTTGACCGTCGGTTTGGGCTGTTTGGGTAGACAGGGCTTTATCATCTTCGCCCGTCACAGCTACTTTACCAGCCACCTCACCCGCCGACACCGGGTAATTGAAATTCAGTTTGAGTTTGGCCACCGGCTGCCCTGTTTCGCGGGAACGGGTCCACCACGATTCGGTGCCGGTTAATTGTAGATAGGGCGTGTGAAAGGTAATTTCTTCACCCGACACCTTTAGCCCTTTGTCGGCTGCGTTGTCGAGGAGTTCGTTGGTAAGTTCGGCACGATAGTCGGTAGCCGGATCAAATGCGACGGCGGGTGAGAACACCAGTTCGCTTTCTGACACCCATTTGAATTTACCCCGTACGGCTGGCTTAAACTGCACATACTGAGTAGAATCCCATTCGTTCAGCCGACTTTTCGGCGCTACATTTTTGTTGAACGAAAAACTCAGATTCTGCGTCTGCTGCACCTCATCATCGAAGTTGCGACCCACTACGGACACCTCGTTGAACGAAAGGCGGGAACAGTTCTGAAGCAAGACAAAAGACGCCATACAAACGGCGAAAAGAAAAGTAGCCCGACGGGTCAGGCGAGGGCTGTCAGAATGCGTGTTCATGAATGAAGGAATAGTCAGGACGAATAACGCGGAAAGTTGCGCAAATGATGTGGTCTGTGCAAGAGCGACCGAAGCATTACCGTATCAGTACCTAAGTATTTTTTGGAGTTATGAAACTCAATAAGTATCTTGATCGTGTTTTCGGCGATTTATTACCTTTTCTGATTACCCAACCCAACAAACTAGCGCGAACAGACTTACCGAGTATCGTTTTTACCCACTATTATCTTTACCTCTCTCCCTAACCCAGACCAGACCTCTGTTCTATGTGAGCAGGGGTTTTTTTATGGGTTAGCGGCCTATTTTGTAAAAAAACTACGACTTTGGCACCGGTATAAAGAATGAGAACACGGATTATACGGATCGCGCGGCTTAGCACAGACAAAATAGTACTGATGCCCTTCCAAAAGAAATCCGTTTGAATTCGTCCAATCCGTGTTCTATCAATAAAATCTGTGTTCCAATCAATTTTTTACAACATGACAACACCCGACGAAAAATTTAACGCACTCAACCTTCAGTTACCCCCTGCCCCCGCACCCAAAGGCGTCTACAAACCATGCCTGATTGTGGGTAATTTTATCTATGTGTCGGGCCACGGACCCTACATGCCCGACGACAGCCTGATGACGGGCCGAATCGGCGAAGAAGTTGATATGGCTTTTGGCAAAGAGGCTGCACAACAAACGGGTCTGGCTATTTTATCGACTCTTAAGGCCAAGCTGGGGAGCCTGAACCGCATAAAGCAGGTAGTCAAAATTCTGGGCATGGTGAACTGCGTAGCCGACTTTGAGGAACACCCGAAAGTAATCAACGGCTGTAGCGAACTCTTTGCGCAAATCTGGGGCGAAGAGCACGGCATTGGTGTGCGTAGCGCCGTAGGAATGGGGTCGCTACCCGGCAATATATCCGTGGAAATAGAAGCGATGTTTGAGTTAGAAAGTTGAGTCCAACATTACGCTATGAAAACAGGCCAAGTACTCATCCCTCCTTAACTAACTTAAATTACGGTGTACTTACTGAAACGATTCCTTGCAATAGCGTCTGTTTTACTACTGATTTCGTTGTTTTCTCAGGCACAGACAACCATTCAGTTTGTGCCTGAGAAAATAGCAAAAACAGGTACTAATCAACCCTTTGGGCACGGAAGAATTAAGCAGACTGGTCAGGATTTCAGTCGTCGGATTCGCCTTGAGCTGCCAAACAAAACGATTCAGGTCTTGCTCAAACCCAGCCCTATCAAGCAATATGATACGATACTTACATCGGAGGGGCCAATACCCAGTACGGTGGGCTTTTTTGAAGCTTCTACCAGGAATGGGACATACTATTTGGCAACCATCAACAAACGGTTTCATAGCTTGCTGATGGTTGAACATGGCCAGTTCTATACCATCGAGCAAACCTCCGACTCGTTGTTTTCTTACCAAAACATAACGCCCGACAGCGCAATCACCCGGTTTTGCGGCTATACTAAACCAACCGGCGACACGTCTATTTTGGCGGCCAACCGCAACGCCCGATTAGCCAGCGGTTGTGTTGAGTTTCCGATGGGCTTTGTTTGTGATTACGCCCATTACCAGTTTTTCAAGCAAGACGCGGGTGCCGTTGAAGCCGACAATCTCCTGAAATTAGCGGCAGCGCAGGAAATATGGGGGCCTTACGTTTTTAATGGGAATATTGTTTTCAGGGCAATTGGCCAATTCATTTACACCACTCCCACTACCTCACCCTGGACTGTAGATAATCGCCAAAATATGTTTGCGATTTGGGGCAGCTTTCATAATGGCTACGAAAAACCGCCCGAATGGCAACGCTATAAGTCGCTGATTATAGCCGGCATAAGTGGAATAAACTACGGAGCTACCGAGATCGACAAACTCACTTGGGGCGTGGGAGGAGGAGCGCAGAACGAGCAGAAAATGGGTACCCTGTTCATGAAAGGCTTCTTAGGATACAGTCAATCGAGATGGTTATTTACCCACGAGCTGGGCCATGTTTTTGGGGCCAGTCACGACACCGATAACACGTATGTTATGTCTGGTGAATACCCATACGTTAGCTCGTTATGGAGTCTGAAAAGTAGGGATGCCGTCAATGCCACATTGGTTCATTTAGAAGGCCGAAAATTGCTCAATGAATGTCCGGTGATGACGTTGTCCTACACGATTCAGAAAGATAGCCTGGAATTGGCCTGGCAAACAAACTATGATTCGATCGACGATTCATTCACGGTGGACCACAGTTTGAACGAAGGGAAAACGTGGACTTCGTTCGAGCAACTTAAATCAACGAATTCGTTTTCATACACCTACAGGTTTGTGAATAGATTACCACTTGGCCAGGTTACCAATTTCAGAATCCGTCAACGGGGGTTCAATAGCCTGACTTCCAATGTAATCACAGTTGGCATTTTAGGTGTTGACAATGCGCTTACAAACGCCGAGGCTGTTGTTTACCCTAATCCCGTGTCCAATCTATTAACCCTGAAAAGTCCGAACCCAACCGGCTTCACGGTTTACGACCTGACGGGTAAACTAGTTGACCGGATTTCAGTGGCCAAAAAACAGCATTCGATAGACACCTCGCGATGGAGTTCGGGGATTTACCTCATCCAACTCGATGCCAATCCCTCAAAAGTTTACAAGGTAGCGAAGTAGCTAAGGATGGGAACTGGGTAGCTTTCTAAATAAGTTGTCAGGGCTTGATCGTATAGAGCCGTTGACGGATACGTTGTAAGAGGTGGGAATTAGCTCTACTTCCTAATCAATCATTGATTGCCTGGTACACCAAGGGCTTGAAGGCTTTGTCGGTATTGGCCACATACGGCCCCCACATTTGGCGATAAATTAACACCAGCATATCCTCTTTAGGATCAACCCAATACGAGGTGGAGAACACCCCGCCCCAGGAGTAAGTACCGGCCTGGCTGGGGGTAAACCGGCTGCCATTTTCTGAAATCACCAGAAAGCCAAACCCAAATTTATTGTCGCTGGCATGATCCCCAACATTAGGGCTTAGGTCGCCAATCTGATTCATGGTCATCAGGCGCACCGTATTACGCGCCAACAGCCGCACCCCGTTGTACTCCCCGCCATTTAACAGCATCTGTAGAAAAACAGCATAGTCATAAATGGTAGTTGACAAACCGCCACCACCCGAAAAATAGTCATGTTTTAGGAGCGGGTAGTTCATGTCGAGCGCTCCACCAAAAACCGCAGTCTGCTTCTGGATTCGTCCGGTTGAATCGCCGAGAAAAAAGTTGACCAGTCGGGAGCCTTTTTCGGGTGGCACGTTAAAATAGGTATCTTTCATACCCAGAGGTTGACATATCCGCTTCAGAAAAAAATCCTCTAGTGATAAGCCGGACCACTTCTCAATCAAATACCCCAACACATCCATATTCAACCCGTATTTCCATTGTTCGCCAGGGTGAAAAAAGAGCGGCAGGTTGCCCAGGCGGGTAATGGCGTCGGACAACGTTTGCCCCTTCACGCCAACTCCTCCCGTCATATTGCCTTTGGCATAAATGGCACTTTCTGCCAGAGGACCAATAGCCGGGTAACCCAGGCCCGATGTATGGGTCAGCAGATCGCGAATGGTGACCGAACGTGTAGCGGGAACGGTTGTGTAGGTGGTATCTTTGGGATTGAACGAAGCCAGCACTTTTTGATTAGCGAAGGTCGGAATGAACTTTGAAACCGGATCATCAAGCGAAAATCTCCCTTCCTCCCACAGCATCATGATGGCTACCGTTGTGAGCGCTTTGGTTTGAGAGGCTCCCCGAAATATTCCGGTCTTGTCGAGCGGTGCTTTGGTAGTTGGATCATTATATCCCTGCGCTTTGTAGAAAACAATTTTGCCATGACGGGCTATCAAGACCACAGAGCCGTTCACCCATTTCTGTTTGACCCAGTAACTCATACTAGAATCCAGTCGGGCAAGGCGAGCGGCCGAAAAACCACCTGCTGCCGGAGCAGCTTCTGTCAGGATTTTTGATTGGGCCTGTGATATAGTAGAGCCGATGCTAGCGGCAATGAGCAGAAACAGGGTGCATACGGAACGGTACATAGTCTTGGGGTTTTCAGGAATACAAGCACAAGATAGTTTCGTTGTACTTCTCACCAATGACACTAGTTGAAGCAAATTATCCCAAGAAGGAATACCCCAATGCGTCTATCCTGGCACTGACAGCGGGCGAGTGACTTAAAGCGCATTTGAGCTAGTCTGAGACAAAATAAAACTTACTAACAATAAAGTATGTAAATAATGTTGGATATTTTATAGCTAAACAGCTCAGTGAAAGTATATTTACACTTGATTTACTTAAGTATTTAACCCATTCATCTTCTGCTGATTGTTATCCTGCCAATGCTTACCCGCTGGACGATTCTTTGCCTTCTGCTCTTTAACTCGACGCTACTTTTTGCCCAACTCGACCGCGCGACGTTTCAGCGTATGGTACCTGAGGAGCGCTTTTCGTTTACGAACGAGTACATGACCCAACATTGGTGGGAGTTTTACGACTCAATCATGCAACCCGCTCGACAATCGGCCCGCCTGGCGGAATACCGATTCATGCGGTCTGTCGCCAAAGACCCAAAAACCAGATGTTTACTCCGGGGATTCTGGTGCCGGAATCAGCAACTTTTCGATTTCTACTGGGCAGTCTATACTAGAAAGCAGCAACAAGCAGTCATTGACTCCTTAGCCGCTATCAGGGTGTATGCTCACGAGCATCATCTCCAGGCTGAGGAGGGTGTCTTGTGGCTGGCGTGGTGCAAGGCTGTTCTGGAGCATAGGGGGCCAATGGTTGTCAGGCAACGTCAGAGGCTGGCATATGACGGAGCGCTTCAGGGAATGGCCCTGCTCGAACAGCTACCCGTATCTGTTGCGCATCAGTACCACCGGGCTATCTATGACATTACGCATCACCTCTGGTGGATGAGTATGTATTTTTTTCGGATTGAAGAATACGAGTTAGCCCGGCGAATCGCTGCGTTGGGCAACCGGCTTGCTCATCCACAGTTGGATACGATGGAAGGGCACGCCTATGGATACCGATTTTATAAATGGGAGTTGTTGAATTTGTCAGGCTCGTGCCACCTGCGTTTGGGCGATTTGAAACAGGCCCTGGTCCTGTATCAAGAAGCGTATGCGTTTGCCCGATCGCAGAATGACCAGCTCCGACAGGATGTCAGCTACAGCAATATTGGGGTTGTGTTACAACAACAGGGCAACGTAGCCGCTGCCGAACCGTATGTAAAACGAGCCATAGCCCTTGCCCGAACAGCTAATGCAGAGCAGTTAAATTCAGGCCAATTTTCGGAGGAACATTTCCAGCTTAAACGGTATGATAAAGCCTACCAATTCGACCGGGAGCGGTTCCGACAATTGGCGCCTGATGAACGCTTCGCCGTGATGGACAACTACTTTACCAACCATTGGCGTAGGTTATATGACTCCATCCAGAACCCTGCCCGACATTCCTCTTTTTTAGCCGATTATCGGTTCATGCGGTCTGTCGCGCAAGACTCCAAATCGGCCACGTTTCTTCGCGTTTTCTGGGCCCGGAATCAGCCGTATCTCAGAGAAAACGGGGGACATAGTCACGATGATATTTTAGATTCCTTAGCGGCTATCCGGGCGTATTCTCATCAAAACGATTTACGGGCCGAGGAGGGCATTTGCTGGCTGGCGTGGTGCAAACTGATTCTTGAACACCCCACCAGCATAGACCATCGAACCCGACGTAGACTGGTCTATGAGGGAGCCGTAAAGGGGCTTAACCTCCTGGAAAAGCTGCCGTTATCGGTCCTCCACCAGTATCATGGAACCACGTATGACCTCACACGCCATCTCTGGTGGATGAGTATGTATTTTTTTCAGATTGAAGAATACGAAATGCTGCGACGCGTAGCTACACTGGGCAACCGATGTGCGCATCCACTACTGGATTTCAAACCCCAAAATCCCCTTATTATAGAAGATCCCCGTGGCTATACATTTTACAAGTGGCACTTTCAGGATGACTTAGGGGCCTACTATTTGCACACGGGACAACTGAAGCAGGCAGAAACGTTTTATCGGCAGGCTTACGCGTTCGCTAAAGCCAATAAGTGCCCCGTTGAAGCGGGTGTCAGCTATGGCAACATTGGCGTTGCGTTGAGCAAACAGGGTAAATGGGCCTCTGCCCTCCCGTATCTGGAACAAGCCCTTACCGTTGCCCAGCAAGACAACAACCGAGTGTCGGCCTTCAAAGCCATCGTTCCGTTGGCCCAAGTTTATCTGGAACTAAAACAATACGACAAGGCATTTCCAAGCTTACAGCGAGCTGTTGCTATCTACAAACCAGTGGATATGCTGGTTCCGGAGGTTGATAGTCTGGCTCTAATTCCGCTGTTCGCTAGTCTGGGCGAGGTTTACCAGCATCGGGGCGATCTAAAACAAGCCCTTTACTACACCCAACTCGCCAACCGTCTGGAGGAGAAACGACGCCAGAACAACGAAAGCCGCATCTTCCGCCAGAAGCAGGAGAAACTCGAAGCCGAAGCTTACCAGGACAAACTACATCAGATAGACGCCGATCGAAAGATGGCGGTGTGGCTTCAGTATACGGCTCTGGGCCTGTTGTTATTGGTAGCCCTAAGCGCACTATTCTATATCGGTTATCAACGCAAACGCCGACGCGAAGCGGAGCAGCAACTGGCTCGGCTGGTGCTGGACGCCCGGTCCAGAACTGAGCAACTGACGCTTCTTCAACAGGCTCGGGACAGCAACCTTGAGTCGAAGTCAGCCGAGACATTACCCCGCTTAGCCGAACTGATGCACCAATCCATTCTAACGGAGGATGGCTGGGAGCGGTTTCGCCAACTTTTCGAGCGTGCCTATCCCAATTATCTAATGCGGCTGCGGGCTACCTTCCCCACACTTACCCCAGCCGAAATCCGGTTGGTATGCCTGAGCCGGCTGAATCTCTCTACCAAAGAAATGGCCAATATGCTGGGGGTCTCGGCCGACACGGTCGTTAAGACCCGCTACCGAATCCGTAAGAAAGCGGGGTTACCCGAAGGTGCTAACTTGGGCGATTCATTTACAAACATCTAACTATCAATTAATTACGAATTGTCCGGGTTTTTGTCCGGGTATTTTTTTGGGCTGTCCAGGCATAACTAGGCTAAGTTTGGTACAGGTCTTCGGGCCTGTTTTGATATTCCTGTTTAACCAAACTATAGCCATGAAAAATTTTCTACTTTCCCTGCTCCTCGTACCTGCCCTCTGGGTATCGGCCCACGCCCAAAACCTGACCACTGCCGACCAGGTGCTGAATGCTTACTATAAAGCCATCGGCGGAAAAAAGGCGCTCCTGAGTATGAAAGACTTCACCTGGAAAGCGGCTTCAGGGAACAACGGTGCTTCTTTTCCGACGGTCATCCTATACAAGGCTCCAATGAAATTGGCCATTACATCGAGTACTCCCCAAGGCCAGGTCATGTATAAATATATCACCGACGGTAAGGAGGCATCGGTCACCGTGGGAGGCAAAAAATCTACCCTAACTCGTTCCGCAATGGACCGTATGATGCTGACCAATATGCTCATGCCCGAGTTGCACTTAGCGGATCGGGGAGTAAAGACCACGCTGGCGGGCAAAGAGATGGTAGAGGGCAAAGAGGCCTACAAACTGACCCACACCATGCCCGATGGCAGCACTTGGAGCACATTTTACGACACCCAGACTGGCCTGAAGGTGAAATTACATGCACCCGGCCAAGCCATTGTTGAGGAAACCCGGTACAGCGACTATCGCGAGGTTGGTGGTATTAAGTTCCCATTCATGCTTAACCCAGGACCGGGCACTCTAAAAGCTGAAAGTTATCAGATCAACACGGGCCTCAGCGACGCCGAGTTTGTGATTCAATAAGTTAAGTTCGGAACCCTCCTCTATTGTGTTTACGCTCTCATCGCTGTGGGTATTTATCCACCTGCTGGGGTTGTCTTTGCTGGCAGGTGGCTTGGTGGGAGCTATTGTGACAGAGCGGTGGCTCTGGCGGCAGCTTCACCACCGTGCCCTCGGGCAGGCGTTGGGGTTGCTGCCACCATTAATACGGCTGTTGGGCCTAATGCAAACCGGCACGCTAATCCTACTGGCGAGCAACGCCTTTCTTCTGCTGCAAACCGGCTGGCAAATGCCAGCCACAGAGCGGCTAGTGGGTAGGCTGGTGATTTGTCTAGGGCTGTTACTCAACAGTGCTCTGATTATCAAACCCGCTTTCCGGCAATTAACACACCATTTACTCAATGCTCAGGTCCCGACAACGACCCGACCAGGTGCTACTCCGCTACCTGTTGTGTTAACACGATTCCGTAATCGAATGCATTGGGGGGGACTGGTGCAGGTGGGGGCGGGGTTAGTACTCGCAAGAACCATTCTGTAATGCGTGGATTTTAAATCGAGAAAATATTGAATTACTAAACCAATTTTTTCAAACAACTACAACTTATGTTTCTCACTAACTACTTCGCACGTCCCGCTATTGGACTCGGAAATAACATCTTTTGCACGCTGCTGCTCTGGGGCATCACTGTAATAGTAAGCCTGGCCCAAAACCCAACATTAAATCAACTGTACACAAAATCTCTGTCTACATCAACTGTTGGGGGAAGCGGGGGAGGAAAGTGGGAGGATAAGGATATTCATGATAAAATAACTAGAATTGAAGTAAGATGTGGAGAGTTCTTAGATGCTATTAGTGTATATTATGGTCAAGATCAAAAAGAATGGCATGGAGGAGATGGTGGTTACTTTCAATTTTTTGACGTTCCTGATGGAATGGAAATCAAAAGAGTCAAAGTGATTCAGGGTATTTATGAAGGGAATACTTGTATCCGAGGGATAAAGTTTGGTTTTGGTTTACCTGGCACAAAAGATGTAAAATGGTCTATGAATTTTGGCATAATAGAGGGGATTTCTGGCGTTATAGAGATTAAAGGTGATTCTGATGGTATCCGACCATTGCGTACAATTAGTGGAAGATCTGGCGCAATTGTAGACCAACTAACATTTTCATTTGGCTATGCTATAAAAATGGGAGATATAATATTACAACCAGAGGCTGTAAAAGATCAATTAGCTAAAGCTTCGCTAAGAAGTTTTGACGACTTTGAGTTTCCTAACCCAGCTGATACACCCACTACTGTTACCAACTCCAGAATTCAAACCTTTGAACAATCAGAAACCTTTACGTTTTCTAATGAAACGTCAATTAGCCATAACATTGAGGCAAAGGTTAGAGTTGGTAGTGATGCATCTCCTGTCGGCGCAGAATTTACGTTTAGCTGGAATAGAACTAATACCAAAACTGAAACTAATGAAAACTCACTGACTCATACCTCAACAACCGACTGGTCACCCACTTACATAGTTCCAGGAAAAAGTAAAGTCAATATCCAAAGTCAATATAAGACTGTTGATTTGGAAATCCCCTTTAGATATGAAATTAAGTTCTTTGATCCAATAGGTAAGAATAATACTGTTGGGGAGATGATGAGTTATACATCCACAGGAACCTATACAGGAGTTCTCTATTCCAAGTTGGTTACAAAACAAATTATTTCTCCACTGGCAGCTCAAGATTTCTCCTCGGTTTATAGTAACGGTAGCGAGATTTTCGCTATTAAAAATGATGGTACCGTATTAAATCGGAAATTTATAAATAATAGATGGCAAAATTGGAAAATTTTTAATTCATCTGACAGTATTCAATTTCAATCATTAACACCCCTCAAACAAATTCAGAAAAATCTTCTACTTGGAATTAGTTTCGAAGGAGTAATATACTCTTCTTCTCAGAACACACAAAGTAAATGGAGTAAATGGGAGCCAAATTTTAATAATATAAAAGGTAAAATTACAGATATATTATCAACTACTTTTTCAGGTGGAGGAGGCCTGTTACTTGCTATTACTGAGAACGGTGATGTTATTAAATCAGAATACGATAAATCTTTAAACAACTGGACACCTTGGGATTATGGTTTCCTGAAAGATAAAAACATAATATCTATAAAAACTGGAATCGAAAATGGGAACTTATTTATTTTAGTCCTTTCAGAGGATAACAGTATTTGGAGGAGAAATTGCAGTAAATATGGAGTTTGGAGTAATTGGGAAAACGATATTGCACCTAATTTTAAATTTCAATCCATTGAGGTTAATACTGAATCTGACCGAATGTCTCTGTATTTAGTGACAGAAGATGGGAAGCTTTATACCAAAGTGTATTATACGAAATACGCTACATGGTCTAAGCTAGACCCTATACCCGCTAATTTTAACATTAAGAATATTCATGTAGTTAATAACAAGTCAACCATTCAACTTTTTGCACTTGAAG
The DNA here is from genome assembly GCF_028867935.1 of Flavobacterium sp. SUN052. GTDB lineage: Bacteria > Bacteroidota > Bacteroidia > Flavobacteriales > Flavobacteriaceae > Flavobacterium. The sequence goes on along the minus strand of NZ_JAPQNS010000006.1, from coordinate 202,284 downwards.
AAGGCGGTTCCCTATATAAAATTCCTAGAATAGAATACAAATGGGGTGAATGGGTACCAAATTTTAATGGCGTATCAAACCCTGATTTTTTTACTACTATACTTAATGGTAATAATACCTACTTCATTAGTATTTTACAGGGAACGCCATATCTATGCAAGTATGATTTAAAATCAAGCTCTTGGGGTGATTGGGAATCTACTTTCTAATTGACCTATCTAAGGGCGTGTTGGAGAATTAGGTGATTGATTCTGAGGGTATCTTCTGTAACGTCAGCTGAATATTGGCCAAATAAAACCACTTCATTCAGCGTATCGTCCCATTAACCAAACAGCAGGCGAAAGACCGTGAGCGAGACTCAGAACGGTTTTTTGCCTGCTGTTTTGACGTACAGCTAGTCTATGACCAGTTAAGGGTCAGAATAATTAGTCTTACAGCGCCAAAACAACCGAAAATGTCGTTTATTGAGGTTTGATCGTCTTCAAACCTCCCGCATAGATGACTCTAAAGTTTACTACCTTACTCCTGCTGCTGAGCACAGTGACTCTTGCTCAGAACAAGACAGCAACCCAAACGGCCGCGTATTTCCCCCCCGCTCACCAATGGTTCCGAAAAACTCCGGCCGAAATGGGTTTGGCGGCAGCGAAACTTCAGGAAGCTATCGCTTTTCACCGCGAGAATGAGATCAAGAATCCGCGCAGTATGGAGCAGTCGCACTACCAGTCGTTTGGTAAAGAGCCATTTGGCTACGCGATTGGGCCTTTTGCGGATCGGGGGGAGCCCACGGGCGTAATCGTGTACAAGGGCTATATTGTGGCCGAGTGGGGTGAACCGCAACGCTGCGACATCACTCACAGCGTTACCAAAAGTTTTCTGTCGACTGTGGTTGGTCTGGCCGTGGACAAAGGGCTAATCCGAAGCGTGAACGACACGGTGGCCAGCTACGTCCCTCCTATCGAGTTGTATAATCAGCCTGTTACACGCCCTACTGAAGATTTTGGCAAACCCGAACTGCTCACGCCGTTTCAAACGCCACACAACCGTACCATCACCTGGGACCATATGCTGCGCCAAACTAGCGATTTTGAGGGTACGCTCTGGGGCAAAACAGACTGGGCCGACCGCCCCGATGCCGACCCCACCAAATGGCTCAACCGCAAACGAAATCTGCCCGGAGCGGTGTATGAGTATAACGACGTTCGGGTGAATGCGCTGGCGCTGGCGGCCACGAGCGTCTGGCGAAAACCACTACCGCAGGTGCTGAAAGAAAACGTGATGGATGCTATTGGCGCGTCGAACACCTGGCGCTGGACCGGTTACCGCAACTCGTGGATTGTGCTGGATGGACAAGCTGTGCAGTCGGTGAGTGGCGGTGGACACTGGGGGGGCGGCATGTTTATCAACGCCCTCGACATGGCCCGGTTCGGGCTGCTCACCCTGAACAAAGGCAACTGGAACGGTCGGCAGTTGATTTCGGAACAGTGGATCAACCAGTCACGGACACCCACACCAGCTCAACCGACTTACGGGTATATGAACTACTTCCTGAACACCGACCATAAACTGTTGCCCTCGGCCCCCGTCAGTAGCTACTACCATTTGGGCAACGGCACCAACATGATCTATGTCGACACTGAACACGACCTGGTGATGGTTGTTCGCTGGATCGACACCAAAGCCATGGACGGCATAGTAAAGCGCGTGCTGGACTCTTTTACGAAGTAATTTAGCTTGATTACCAACCACCAGAACGAATACAATCATGAAACAAACATTCTTTCTTGAAGCACCCTTTGGTGTAAAAAAGCTCCTCTCCTTCGCAAGGAGAGGGGTTGGGGTGAGGTTAGTCTTCAGCCTACTCCTATTCAGTTCGAGCGCATACAGTCAGTCGCTGACGCCAGTTGAACAAAAAATTGTGGAGACGGCCCGTCGGCAACAGCCCGAAATCGAAGCTTTTCTGGAAAAAGTGGTCAACATCAACAGCGGATCGCTCAATAAAGAGGGCGTTCGAGTGGTGGGCAAACTAATGGCTGAGGAGTTTGACAAACTGGGCTTCAAAACGGAGTGGGTTACCCTACCCGACTCCATCAACCGGGCGGGCCATCTGGTCGCTACTCGGCAGGGTAAGAAAGGCAAAAAACTATTTCTGATTGGCCACCTGGATACCGTTTTCGAGAAAAGCCTGCCGATGGAGCCGTTCACGCGGGTCAACGATTCGACGGCCTCAGGACAGGGCGTCAACGATATGAAAGGGGGTGATATGGTGGTGATTGCCGCTCTCAAAGCCCTGAATGAGCAAAAACTGCTCGACGACACCTCGATTACCATCTATTTCACGGGCGACGAAGAAAGCGGGGGCGGTGCCGCCAGTCGGATCGATTTTGTGGAGCGAGCTAAGCAGTGTGACGTTGCGTTGGGTTTCGAAACAGCGGGCGGATTACGCACGGTGACCACGGGTCGGCGCGGGTCGAGCAGTTGGACGCTGAACGTGAAAGCACGGACGGGGCACTCGTCGCGCATTTTCAGCGATATGGGCTATGGGGCTATTTATGAAGCCGTCCGGATTCTGAATGAGTTTCGCCGGACACTGGGTCAGGAGCAATACCTGACCTTCAACCCCGGCCTCATTGTGGGTGGTTCTGAGGTGAAGTATGACGACAAGACGGCCAAAGCAGAAACCATCGGCAAAACCAACATCGTTGCAGGCACCGCTCTGGTCAAAGGCGACTTACGCTTTCTGACCGAAGTCCAGAAAGAGAACGCCCGTGCTAAAATGCGCGAAATTGTCGATAAGAGTCTACCCCTCACCAAAGCTACCATTTCGTTTGAAGATGGCATTCCGGGTATGGAGCCCACAGCCGCCAACGATGCCCTCCGCCTTCAGCTCGACAAACTCAGCAAAGACATGGGGCTCGGTCCCGTTGCTGCTACCGACCCTGGCTTACGCGGGGCGGGCGACATTTCGTTTGTCGCGAAATATCTGCCTTGTCTGGATGGGCTGGGTGCATCGGGCAAGGGCGCACACAGCATCGAAGAAACCCTGAATACCAAAGAGTTCCCCCTACTGATTCAGCGTACGGCGCTGTTTATTTATCGATTAACACGGTGAGCTGGAGTTACCGGGGAAGTAAAAAACCAACTTGGTACCCTTACGATAAGTATGAATAAGTTCTGCTATATTTTACTTATCAGCTGCTTTACACAGCTAGTTTGCGCGCAACCGGTGCAGATTCAGATCGATGTACTCGCCAATCGGAAACCGGTTTCGCCCTACCTCTACGGCCGTAACAACTCGTTGTCTGCTGATCCGGGAAAGCCCGTTTCGGCGGACAACTGGTTGCGTTACAAAGACGCGGGGCTCCGGTTTTTGCGGGAAAATGGCGGCAACAATGCCTCAAAATACAACTGGCGACGGAAGCTGTCGAGCCATCCCGACTGGTACAATAATGTGTACACCAACGACTGGGATTTTGCCGCGGCATCGCTCCTGACTAATCTTCCCGGTACGCAGGGAATGTGGGCGTTTCAGTTGTTGGGCAAAGCGGCCAAAACCAATTCGAATAATTTTAACGACTGGGGGTACAACCAGTCGAAATGGTGGCAGGGCGTCAACCAGAATCTGGCCGGTGGCGGAACCGTAAACCCCGACATCAACAGTACAAAAGCCCTCAAAGAAGGCAACCCCGACCAATACCTCGAAAATTGGCCCGCCGACTCAACCGTTGGCATACTGGATCATTGGTTTGGGGCAAAAGGACTGGGGTTCGATAAGGCGCGGATTCGGTACTGGAGCATGGACAACGAGGCCGAAATCTGGTCGGGGACGCACGACGATGTGATGGCGACTCAACTTTCGGCCGAAGAGTTCATTCAGCGATATGTAGCGGTGGCGTTAAAAGCGCGGGCCAAAGACCCCAGTATCAAACTGGTTGGACCAGCAACGGCCAATGAGTGGCAATGGTACAACTACGACAACAAGCCGGTGACGGGTGCCGATGGCAAGAAATATCCCTGGCTGGAATTCTTCGTTAAGCGAATTGCCGAGGAACAGAAACGAACCGGCGTCCGGCTGCTCGATGTACTGGATATTCACTTTTATCCGGGCAGCAGCAAATCGGCGGAGGTGGTCCAGATGCACCGGGTCTTTTTCGACCGAAATTATGTGTTTCCCGAGGCCAACGGCATACGGACTTCAACGGGAGGTTGGGACACGAGCCTGAACAAAGAATACATTATGGGCCGGTGCCGCGATTGGCTCACACAGTACATGGGGCCAACGCATGGCGTGGGGCTGGGGCTAAGCGAAGTCGGGCTAAACTCGGCCAATGATGCCAATACCCACGCGGTCTGGTATGCGTCTACGCTTGGCGATTTTATGAACAATCAAGTCGAATTGTTTACGCCCTGGAGTTGGCAACCGGGTATGTGGGAGGTTTTGCACTTGTTTAGCCGGTACAATCTGGGGACCAGCGTCGATGCTATCTCAACCAATGAAGAACTGGTGTCGGCCTATGCCACAACCAACCAGACCAACGACTCACTGACAGTAGCGCTAGTAAACCGGTCGGCTACTGAAACCAAAACCGTTACACTAACGATCAAAAACCGGTCCTTCCCCAATCAAACCCCAACTTTATTACTGCTGGCTAGTCTGCCCGCCACCGAAACCTTTGTGTCGCATACCAGTAACGCGCTGAAAAAGAATGTAGCCTCGCTCCTTAATAACACCCTTACGGTCAGTTTGCCGCCAATGTCGGTGGGGTCATTACAACTGGTTGGGCAACCCGCATCCTCCGCCGTGGTGACGGGTCTGGAACCAGTCTCGCTGACCGACGTGTCGATTTTTCCGAATCCTACTTCAGACGTATTTCAGCTAACAACTACCGCCCGTTGTCGCTGCACGGTGTACGACATCAGTGGCCGAATTATACAATCGTTCGAAACGCCCACGAGCCAATCGTTTGGCCACGGCTGGCCCGCTGGCACCTACGTAGCCGTATTGAAGACACATGGTCAGCAGACTCGGGCATTCCGGCTCGTAAAGCAATAGTATTACTCACATACAGCTGAATATCAGGCAAAAATCAGTATTCTTGGTACCGCAACCGTTCTATTATGAAAACGATCTACCAAGACGCCTGCCGGAAAAGAATACGACCGATTTATCTGGTGTTTTTTCTGGGTTTAAGCCTACAGCATAGCCATGCCCAAACGGCCCGTGAGAAGATGCTGGCCCGCGGAGCAGAACTGTCACTGAAGACACCATACAAAGGTCCGCCAGGGGATGCGCTGTCGCATCATACGTCGGGCTACGCGAAAATCATGTGCTCGGCGGTGTTCATCACTGGGTTAAAACCGGACTTTGCCGCCGAGAACGTGGGGTACTTTACCAGCCCCTACGAGGAACGGGCCAAAGTCGGCAAACCCGTCATTGACTTCGACAAGAAAACGGTATCGATTACGCTACCGAACGGTGTTACCCGAACCGCTATTTACACCGGCGATCAGGGCTGTATCACTCTACCCGAAGGACGCAATTCACTGAATTACAAACCCGTAAAAGTCCCGCGTAACCTCCCCGACGCGAACACCACCCCCTGGCCGATGGGCGACGTGCTGCCCACCAGCCCCATGCCTGCTGAAGTCGATATGGCTAAGGTGACCCAGGCTATTGATGCCGCGTTCGAAACACCCGATGCACAAACGGCGGCCTTCGTGGTGACGTACAAAGGGCGAATTATTGCCGAACGGTACGGCGATGGCATCACCAAAGATACCCCGCTCGAAAGCTGGTCGATGGGCAAAAGCCTGTCGGCTACCATCCTGGGAATACTTATGAATCAGGGCGTTTACAAACTCGACCAACCGGCGCCCATTCCGCAGTGGCAGGGCAAGGGCGACCCTCGGGGTAAAATCCGAATCATGGACATCATGCACATGTCGAGCGGACTGTATTGCCGCGCCCCACAAGACCCCGACTACGACCCGACCCTCGGCTACCCCGACCATTTGTACCTCTACACTGATGCCGGTAATTCGTTTGATTACGCAGCTAACCTGCCTCAGCAGTGGCTTCCTAATACCGTGGGTCGGTACCGCAACTCCGACCCTGTGCTGACCAATTACCTGAACCGCCTGGGCATCGAAAAACTGGGCAAAAACTACCACCTGTTTCCTCAACAGGCCCTGTTCGACAAGATCGGCGTGCGGACCATGATTATGGAAACTGACCCATCCGGTAACTTCCTGACGCAGGGCTACGAGTTTGCTTCCGGCCGCGACTGGGCACGGCTGGGCAACCTGTATTTGCAGGACGGCATCTGGAACGGCGAACGGATTCTGGCGCCGGGCTTTACGAAATTTGTCAGTACTCTCGCCGAACCCTGGGTGGCTGACGGTCGGCCTATTTACGGTGGCCTATTCTGGATCAACGGCGACGGTGCTCGCCCAGTCCCCAAAGAAGCTTACATGATGCTCGGCGCTGGCGGACAGTCGGTTACTATCATCCCGTCGCACGATCTGGTAGTGGTTCGGCTGGGGCATTACAAAGGACAGCAAGCTGGCACCAAAACCCTAAACAAAGCCTACGCGCTGCTGATGGAAGCCGTTGCCAAATCAAAATGATATGAAAAAACAAATACGCTTCAGCGCACTATCGACACTTGTTTTCATGTGCCTACTGGCCAATAGCTCACTCGTATCCGCTCAGATAAAAGCTCTTCGCTTTGGCACCGTCATCGACGGAAAGGGTCAAAAAATTCCCCAGGGCATTGTACTGGTGAACGCAGACCGTATTGTAGCCGTGGGAACAAAGGCCCAGATTACGATCCCGGCCAATGCGCAAGTAATTGATCTCAGCGAGTACACGGCCATTCCCGGCCTGATCGACGCCCACGTGCACATGACGTATTACTGGGACAAAAATCAACCGGGCGACCCCTGGTCGCAGGGCCGAACAGTGCTGCCCGCCGTGAAGGTTTATCTGGCGCAGGAGAATGCTCGGAAAACGCTTGAAACCGGCGTTACTACCGCCCGGGATCTGGGTGCGGGCGACAACATGAGTTTTGCCATGCGCGAGCTGATCAGCCGGGGAGCTATGAAGGGGCCGAGGCTTTTTGTGGCGGGACAGGGGTTGAGCATTGGCCGGGTAAAAGGCGTGGAGGCCGTGCAGGAATTTGCCCAGAAACAACTGGCGCTGGGTGCCGACTGGATCAAGATGTTCGGCTCTACCGGCAGTGCCAAAGATGTTACGGGCGTGCAGACCTATAGCTACGAAGAAATGAAAGCAGCCGCCGAGGTTGCCCACAAAGCGGGAAAACGACTGGCAGTTCACTCCTATGGTCCCGACGGAGCCGTGGCTGCCCTGAGAGCCGGGGCCAATACCATTGAACACGCTACCGACCTTACTGATTCTACCATTTTGGCGATGGCTAGCCTGGGCGTTATTTACGTACCTACGGTTGACCACAATCGGTATTACGCGGCTCACAATGCTGAATATGGCTACGATTCTACGGCGGTGTTTGGCTTGAATCTGTTTGTGAAACGGAATTTTGAAACGCTCAAAAAAGCGGTGAAGGCCAAGGTGAAAATTGCGATGGGCTCCGATGCGGTATTCACGGGCTTTGGCGAAAATACCCGGGAACTGGAATGGTTCGTTAAAGCGGGGATGACTCCTGAGCAGGCCTTACAATCGGCTACCTCAATGGGTGCTGAAATGCTTGGTATGGAAAAGGAGTTGGGCGCCATCGCGCCGGGTTATCTCGCCGATATAGTGGCCGTAAAAGGAAACCCGCTGACCGACATCAATGTGATTATTCGGCAGGTGAAATGGGTTATGAAAGGCGGTAACGTTGAAATTGATAAGACAAAGCCGTAAAATGACACCATTCCCTAATCCTGATTCTCCCGATTTATCAACGGTCATTAACCTGTTCGACGTAGAAAAGCTGGCCGTGGATTGTATGACGCCGATGGCCTACGAATACGTGGCCAGTGGGGCTGCCGACGAATTTACGGTGCGCTGGAACCGGCAAGCCCTGGACTCCATAAAGCTTAATACAAGGGTGCTTGTCGATGTGAGCGCCATCGATACCCGGGTTTCGCTCTTGGGGATTGATTTGCCCTACCCCATTCTGATCGCCCCAACGGCCTACCACAAAATCATGCACCCCGAGGGTGAATTGGCCACCGCTCGCGGTGCCGGAGCGGCTTCGGCCGTGTACGTGGTAAGTTCGTTTACAACCACGCCACTAGCCCAGATTGCCAACGTAGCCACGCAGCCGCTCTGGTTTCAATTATATGTGCGCGACGACCGGGCCTTTACCAAATCACTCGTTCAGGAGGCCGAGGCACAGGGATGCCGGGCCTTGTGCGTTACGGTGGATACGCCCGTAGCGGGGGTCCGCAACCGGCAGCAGCGCGTCAACTTTGGTATGCCCGACGGAATTATCACACCCCACATGCCCGATGCTGTCGCGCTGACGAAGGCCATGACCTGGAAAGACATTGAGTGGTTGCAGTCTTTCACCAAAATTCCGATTTTGCTCAAAGGGATTTTGAACCCCGACGATGCCGAAATAGCCGTTCAGACGGGGGTATCGGGTATCGTTGTGTCGAATCACAGCGGTCGAAATCTGGACACTGTACCCGCCACCATCGAAGCCCTTCCGCGCATTGCCGAACGGGTTAACAAACGAGTCCCTATACTGATGGACGGTGGTATTCGCCGGGGCACCGACGTACTGAAAGCCATCGCCCTGGGAGCTAATGCCGTGTTGGTAGGTAAACCCATTTGTTTCGGTCTGGCCTATGGCGGGGCAGCGGGCGTTACAAAAGTGCTGGAGATTCTCCGCGAAGAATTGGAGCTGGCTATGGCCTTAACGGGCCGGGCAACCATCGCCAGCATCGACCAATCGGTAATTTGGACCTAGCGTGTCCTTATACCCTAAAAACAGCTCACATGAAAAAGCCCTTCCTTTCCTTCTCGTTCAGTCTGATCCTTCTCCTGTGCCTGTTGAGCGATTTCTGCTTCGCCCAAAACACCGGTGCTGACTATTATCTCTACGTCGGTACGTACACGCGCAAAACCAGCGAGGGGATTTATGTGTATCGATTCAATACGCAAACGGGCGATTTTGCGCCGGTAAGCGTAGCCAAAGAGGTTTCGAACCCGTCGTTTTTAGCCATTACTGCCGACAAGCGTTTTTTATATGCCGTTGGCGGAAGTGGTGGGGATACGGCGCGGGCGTTCTCCATCAATAAACAGTCTGGCCAGTTGACTCTGCTCAATTCGCAGGCAACGGGTAGTAAAGGCGGGGCGCACTTAGCCGTGGATAAAACGGGCAAATGGGTTATTGTGGGCAATTATAACGGTGGTAGCCTGAGTGTGTTACCAACCGAAGCAGATGGCTCGCTGGGCAAAGTCAGCCAGGTGATCCAGCATGAAGGCAAAAGCATAGACCCCGAGCGGCAAACAAAACCGTTTGTGCATTCGATCAATATTGCGCCCAACAACGTCGATGTGTTTGTGCCGGATTTAGGTACCGACAAGATCGTAACGTACGCCCTAAATGCGAAAACGGGGCAGCTGATACCGGGTAATCCACCGTTCACTATGGTCACGCCCGGATCTGGACCCCGGCATTTTACGTTTCATCCCAATGGTAAGTTTGCGTATGTGATTCAGGAAATGGGGGCGACCATCACAGGGTTTACGTACACAAAATGTGAGCTAAAAACCATTCAAACCGTTAAAACCCTGCCCGATGATTACACGGGGCGCAAGTGGACTGCCGACATTCACATATCGCCCGACGGCAAGTTCTTGTACGGCTCCAATCGCGCCCATGAGAGTTTGGCCATTTACAGCATCGACCAAAAAACGGGACAACTTACTTTGGTAGGGCATCAGCCGGTAAACGGCAAAACACCCCGCAACTTCGCCATCGACCCCACTGGAAATTTTGTGCTGGTTGCCAACCAGGATTCGGACAATATCACCATTTTCAAGCGCGACAAACAAACCGGCAAACTCACCCCTACCGGCAAAGAAATTGCCGTTTCGATGCCGGTGTGTCTGTTATTAATTCGCTGATAGGTAAAGTCCCGGAAGCAGCCTGGCTAATCTGGCCCAACAAAGGATATTTACGAAATATGTTAAAAATGGTTTCAGCCCCGTAGGAATTAGTGCGTGTATAGCGTCTAACCCGTTATCACTCACTATTCTTCGAAAATGTCAAGGAAACCACTATTCATTGTAGCCTTGTGCTGCCTGATTTCCCTGTTTACTGGCCTGACTACCAAGGCGCAACAACGCAAGTTTGCGGAAGGCAAACCGTTCCTGTTTAACCCACGCCCCCAGCCTGCCCCTATCGGCAATGGGGTCCATCCGACTTTCCGAACATTCGACGGTACCAACAATAACATTGGCCGGCAACACGAAGAATGGGGTGCCTCCGACGTACCCCTGCTTCGGGAATTACCATCCGAATACGGCAGCAGCGACCCGAAAAATGCGATGGGTGGAGCCAACCGCCCGTCGGCCCGGAAACTGTCGAATGTGTTGTGCGACGAACCGACAACCATTTTCAACGCTCGCAACCTGAGTGCGTACGTCTATATCTGGGGGCAGTTTCTCGACCACGACATCACGCTAACACCTACCGGCAACACGGAGTCTGCTCCGGTACCCTTACCTACCGACGAACCTCTGTTTACGATGGCGGTTCCGTTTTACCGCAGCGAAGTACGGTCGGGCACGGGTACAAACTCACCCCGCCAGCAAAGCAACCTGAATACGGCCTGGATCGATGCCTCTGTAGTGTATGGTTCCGATGAAACCCGCGCCAGTTGGTTACGCACCAAAAAAAACGGTAAGTTGAAAACCTCGTCGGGTAATCTGCCCCCCTGGAACACGCTGACCGGTGAACAGTCGGCCGCTATCGACCCCAACGCACCGAGTATGTCCAACGATCAGGACCATACCGTGAAAACGTTTGTGGTGGGCGATGTTCGGGGTGCGGAACACCCCGGCATTACTTCATTACACACCATTTTCATCAGAGAACACAACAAGATTTGTGATCGGCTGGTGGGTCAGGGTCTAAAAAACGACGAAGAAATTTTCCAGAAAGCCCGTAAAGAAGTAGGTGCTCTTATTCAGGCCATCACCTACCAGGAGTTTTTACCAGCTATGGGTGTCACGCTCAACAATTACGCTGGCTACCGCGATAACGTGCAACCCGATATTACCAACACCTTTGCCACAGCAGGCTATCGAATTGGGCATACGATGGTTGCTGATGAATTGGCAATGCGCGATAATAATTGCAACAAAGTGGGTGCGGGTGTGCTGGAATTAGACGAGGCTTTCTTTGATCCGCAGATTATAGCCACCTACGGCACTGATCCGTTCCTAAAAGGTTTTGCCACGCACAAGATGTACGAAACCAACCTGAAGATCAACGACGTACTCCGCAATTTCCTGTTTGGTAGCCCCACAGCAGCCGTACGGTTTGGGCTGGATCTGGCTTCCCTCAATATTCAGCGGGGGCGCGATCATGGTTTGCCCAACTACAATGCGGTACGGGCTTTTTATGGCCTGAATCCGGTAAACAATTTCTCGCAAATCACCTCGAATACGGCCGTAGCGACCTCCCTAAAATCCTTGTACGGAAACACCAACAACATTGATCTCTGGGTAGGTATGCTGGCCGAAGACCTGCTGCCCGGTAAGTCGGTTGGGCCAAGCATGCACGCGATGTTGAAAACCCAATTTGAGAGATTACGAGACGGCGATTTCTATTTTTACCGCAACGATCCATTCCTGCCGACCAACCTCCGCGATCAGGTTTCGAATACCAAACTCTCGGATGTCATCAAACGCAATACGTCGCTCACCAGCTTGCAGAGCAACTTGTTTGTCATCAACCCGTGTCCGGGCGAAAACGGAGAAGTGGCCCGCCAGGCCTCGGAGAGCACTACTGAGGAGCCAGGTATGACGGTTACGGTTTCGCCAAACCCAGCTCAGGACGTGCTGAATGTGGAGCTCAACAGCCAGGACAGACCACGACTACTGCGCATTGTTAGCCTGAATGGGCAGGTGCTAAAGCAACTCGATGTTGCGGGTTCCGAAACGCATATTTCGCTGCCAATCGGTGAAATGCGTGAAGGTCTTTACCTTCTGAAAGTGTCTGACGAAAAGCAGATTAAGTCGGTTCGATTCCTGAAAGCGGGGCATTGATTTAAGGAGTTGACGATTCGCAAAACGAGGTCAGAGGAGTTGGGGGTTGGCCCCATTCTTCTGACCTTGTTTTGTTCGGTTACTATCAATACTTTTATCCATGCGAAACCCTCTATTCCTACTCCTATTTTTACTGGCAAACAGTGCGTTAGCCCAGCGGCCTGACTTCCTGAAAAAAGACAGTATCCAATCGTCGCTGGATGGAAACGTGCAGGTTTTTTATTACGACAAATCCACCGCATCCACGCCCCAGCCCCTGGTTGTTGAGTTGCATTCGTGGAGCAACTCAGCCGATTCCCAAAAGGATATGGAAGCTGTGCAGGCTCACGCCAAAAACTGGAATTACATTTTCCCCAATTTCAGAGGGGTCAATAACCATCCCAAAGCCTGTTGCAGCGAGTTTGTGCTGGCCGACATCGACGAAGCCATCGATTGGGCGATTAAAAACATGAACGTCGACCGTAAGAATATCTACGTAGTTGGCAACAGCGGGGGCGGCTATGCCACCATGGCCATGTACATGAAATCGCGGCACGACATTGCTTCCTTTTCGGCCTGGTCGTCTATTTCTGATTTGTCAACCTGGTACGGTCAGTCGGTAGAGCGCAAGAACCGGTATGGCCCTGAAATTATAAAATGCACCGGCGCTGGCGAGGTATTCGATGCGGAGAAAGCCAAAGCTCGCTCGCCTTTGTACTGGGAAACACCCCTCAAAAAACGCAAAAATAGCCGGTTGCAACTCTATGCGGGTATTCATGACGGGTACACAGGCTCAGTCCCTATTTCACAGTCTATCAACTTTTACAACAAACTCCTGGCCAACAGCAAGGAGAAAGACAAGACTCGCTACGTATCGGAGGAGGATGCAGCTACGATGCTCAATACGCAAACTTTCCCGATCCAGGAGTCCGCCAAAATGCTGGGCAACCGGGCAATTCTCTATCAGAAATCGTCCAACAACATCACCCTGACCATTTTTGAGGGCACCCACGAAATCCTGAAAGATGTAGCGCTGGAAGTGATTGGAAAGTAATACTCAGTCGCTGAACTAGGCGACAGCAACCAAGGCGGATTGATGGATTAATCTCAAACCGGCTATAAACTTCAGAATCTTTTATTAGTATGTTTATTTGGGATTACAATCCTAGAATATTATGTATTTTTGGGATTTAGGAGATAATATGATTGAACGAATAGTACAAAAAAAAATAGAACAACGCCTTTTTAAGGGAAAAGCGATATTGCTCTTTGGCCCCCGACAAACCGGAAAATCGACCCTAATCGAGTCGATGTTAGTGAACAGAGATCACGTATACCTTAATGGTGATGATGCCGATGTTCGGGAAGCGTTGACCAACACAACCGCTACTAAACTAAAAACAGTTGTTGGCAATAAAACCATTTTGTTTATCGACGAAGCACAGCGTATTCCGAATATTGGTCTAACCCTCAAGCTATTCACCGATCAGATAAAGCAGGTTCAGGTTATTGCTACCGGCTCGTCGGCGTTTGATTTGTCGAGTCAGGTTAACGAGCCGCTGACCGGGCGTAAATACGAGTTTATGCTCTACCCCCTAAGTTTTTCTGAACTAGTTCAGCATCAGGGGTTGCTACCTGAAAAGAGGTTACTGGAACACCGGATGATCTATGGTTGCTATCCAGAGATTGTTACCAAAATTGGTGAAGAAGAAGAGCTACTGAAACTGTTGGCAGGTAGTTATCTATACAAAGATTTGCTAATGCTGGAGCAAATCAAAAAGCCATTGTTACTGGAAAAACTGCTGAAAGCTCTTGCCTTACAAATAGGCAGTGAAATTAGCTACCAGGAGATTGGTCAAACCATCGGTAGCGATCAAAAAACCGTCGACAAATACATTGATTTACTGGAAAAAACGTTCGTCGTTTTTCGATTGCCAGCCCTTAACCGGAACGTACGGAATGAAATTAAGAAAGGCAAAAAGGTATACTTTTATGATTGTGGCATTCGCAATGCTGTGATTAATAATTTCAAACCGCTCCAATCCAGAACCGATGTGGGTGCTTTGTGGGAAAACTACGTCATGGCCGAGCGCATGAAATTCCTTCACTACCAAGACATAACCGCCCATCAATATTTTTGGCGCACCACCCAACAGCAGGAGATCGATCTTATTGAGGAGCATGGTGAACAATTTGAGGCATATGAATTCAAGTGGAGTAAACGAGGAAATGTGCGGTTTCCCCAAACCTTCACCGGGAATTATGCAGGGGCCAAAACGGCAGTTATTTCACCCGAAAATCTTGACGAATTTTTACTTCCTGGGTGATTTCGTTGTTTTACCATTCAGGTTTATACAAATTCAGCATGAAAAAATTATTCCTCCTAGCGATCGTCGCAGCTTCGGTTCTTCTGTGGGGATTTGGACGAAAACCAGCATCGAATAAAGCCACCGCCAAACCCAACGTGATTCTGATTCTGGCCGATGACATGGGCTTTTCGGATATTGGTTGCTATGGCTCGGAGATACAAACGCCCCATCTGGACAAGCTGGCGAGCGAGGGTATGCGGCTGAAACAGTGTTACACCAACGCCATTTGCGCACCTTCGCGAGCGACGTTGCTAACGGGTCAATACCCACATAAGGCCGGAGTTGGTTTTTTCAATCAGGACTTGGGAATGCCCGCCTATCAGGGTTTTCTCAACCGGCAGTCGCTCACCTTGGGCGAAGTATTTCAGCAGGCGGGTTACCGCACCATTCTGTCGGGGAAGTGGCATCATGGGCTTGATGCTGACAGGGGGCCACGAGCGCGGGGTTTCGATCGTTTTTTTGGCTTCATTGGCGGGGCATTCAGCTATTTCGATACCAAGCCCATCACCAAAAACAATCGGTTCGATTACCTGGTCGACGACAACAAGCCGTACCATCCCACTTCGCCCGACTTTTACCTCACCGACGAACTAACTCGCCGGAGCATTGCCTTCCTGAAAGAAAACGGACCCCAAAAACCCTTCTTTCTGCATCTGGCGTATTCATCGCCCCACTGGCCACTTCAGGCCAAGCCACAGGATATTGCCAAATACAAAGGTCGCTACGATTTGGGCTGGGATTCGCTCCGTACCCTGCGGCACCAACGGATGATAAAAATGGGGATGGTCGACAAAAACCAGCAACAGGCCCGCGATAATTCGTTGCCGTTGTGGAGCAGCCTAACCTACGACGAGCGACACTATTGGGTGAAGAAAATGGAGGTTTACGCAGCCATGGTCGATAATCTGGATCAGAACATTGGGCAGTTGATCGACTACCTCAAAAGCAGTGGGCAGCTAGACAATACACTCATCGTGTTTGTGTCCGACAACGGAGCCGAAGGGTGGGATTTCTCCAAATTACCGATGGCAGCTGTTCGCAATACGGGTCCGGTGGGCACCGCAGGGTCCAACGAGTCGTACACCAAAAATTGGTCTCAATTGTCGAACGTACCCTTCAAAAGCTACAAAGCAACACCCTACGAAGGTGGCCTCAGCAGCCCATTCATTGCGCGGCTACCCAAAATTATTCCGGCTAATACACTGAAAGAAGGCGGGGTACATTTTGTTGACTTCATGCCTACACTGCTCGACCTGGCGGGCATTGCTTACCCCAAAACGTACCAAAATCAGCTAATCAATCCATTGCCGGGCGAGAATTTTGCACCCTTATTGCGTGGACAAAACTGGACGCGCACAACGCCCGTTTTTTACGAGTGGGCGGGTCACCGGATGGTGCGCCAGGGCAAGTGGAAACTGCTTTCGTTCTATCCTGAAAACCAATGGGAACTGTACAACATAGAAACAGATCGCACCGAAACCATCAATGTCGCAAAAGACAATCCCAACATAGTGAAGGAGTTGAACGCGGCTTATATCAATTGGGCGAAACAAAATGATGTAGTCGAGTGGACTGAAGAGTTGGCGAAGAAACCCACCTTCCCCACCAATAATCGGTAGCTAACTGGTGTCAGCGAAGCACCTATTACCGTAGCCACGGCTGATTGCTGGCCACTTCAAAGCCACTAATAATCCTGACGAAGACCCACTTCAAACCCACTTTTTATTTAACGTACTTTTAGGATAGCGAGGCAGGTGTTATTTTTCAGGGGGAAATAACACCTGCCGTTTTCGTTATACCCGTACGAACCTTGACCCGACTCCTATTTGGCTTGTTTTTTGGCTGGCTGACTGTCTCGCCCGCCCTGTCGCAGCCGTTTTTGCAACGGGTAGAAAAGGCCACGCCCCCAGAACGGATTCGGCTTGTGTTGTATTATTTTGATAGTTGCCGGGCTGTAACTTCACAGCAAACCATAGCGTTTCAGACACTCAATCAACTGGATGCTCTGGCCCAACGCCAACGAGACGATATGCTCCGGCGGTATACCCGGATGCTGCGCGATACCTACGCCAAAAATGGCTCCAACCGCACGCATCGCCAAAACGCCCAGCTTTTCCTGACTGTAGCACAAGAGGCCCACGCGAATGGAGACGAGCAGATTGCCGGAGCTTGCGAGCACTTCGCGGGTTTGTACTACTTTCTGAGCGAAGATTACGGCCGGGCGTTTGAGTACCTGCTGGCAGCTAATAGCCGATTCCAACAGATAGGCTACGACCACATCCCCGAAATCCACCGCTACCTTTACGAGTTGGCCTTTAACTATTACAACCTGCACGAGGACGAGAAGGCCATTGCTCTGCTTACCGAAGCCACTCGTTACCCGCCCTTCAATCCTAACCTGCACATCCAGACGTACAACACCCTCGGGCTGGCCTATGCCCGGCTCCACAATCGGGAAGCCGACCGACAAGCCGTAGCCAGCTACCAGAAAGCCTATCAGCTGGCGGTGACGTATCAGGATTCGGTCTGGATCGGCATAATGCGGGGTAATCTGGGCAACAGTTATACGGAACAGGGTCAATGGCAACAGGCGCTGGATGCGTTTCGGGTCGATTATCGGCTCGTGCTGCGCACGGCCCGAATAACGGGCTATCCGCTTTCCACAGCCGTTGGCATAGCCCAGGCCTTCTACCAACTGGGTCAGCTGGACAGTTGCCGGTACTACCTGGAGCAGGCCCAGCGGATGCAGCGCCTTCAGGTGGAGCTTCCCGATTATAGCAAAAGCTTTCAGGATGATCTGTTCTGGGAGCGCTACTACGGGGTTGCCCGCCAATATTACCAAACAACGGGCAACATGAAACGGGTGGCCCGTTGTACAGACAGCCTGCTCGTTTATCAGGCCCGCATCGACAAACGGTATCGCTCCAAAGCTGCGTCGCTGGCGGAACAGCGGTTACTGATTCGGCAACATCAGGCTGAAGTTGACGCTCTGCACGTGGGGGGCCAGCAACAACGGTTATGGCTAAGTGTAGGCGTAGGGTTAGCCATGCTGACAGCCCTACTGCTGGGTCTGCTCTACCGCAGCACTCAACGCCGACGCCAACAGGAGACCCTTGCCCATGCCGAACGCCAACGCCAGCTTGAACAGGAAAAACAGCAGGCCACCGCCGAGCGCGACCAGGCCCGCGCCGACCTCAATCGCTTTCTGGAAAACCTGAGACAGGCAGACGTTCCTCCGGTTGACCTGCCCCGCACTGACGCCCCTCAGCCCAATCTGCGCCCGGTGCAACCCGACCTAACCTCGGCCCGGCTGCTGACCGACGACGACTGGCGGTCCTTTCGGCATCATTTTGACCGGGTCTATCCCGACTTTTTCTGGCAACTCAATCAGCAGCTGACTGACCTCAGCCCCGCCGAAGAACGACTGATGGCACTGG
Source organism: Flavobacterium sp. SUN052 (assembly GCF_028867935.1). Classification (GTDB taxonomy): domain Bacteria; phylum Bacteroidota; class Bacteroidia; order Flavobacteriales; family Flavobacteriaceae; genus Flavobacterium. The sequence continues at coordinate 184,255 of NZ_JAPQNS010000006.1, read as the reverse complement.
CTAAACTCAGGCTTCATAGCCGACAAATGAGCCAGATGCTGGGCATTTCAACCGAATCGATTCGGAAGAGTAAATATCGGCTACGAAAAAAGTTTGGGCTGGCGGGCGAATCTTCCCTATTGACGCTACTAACCGATTCTGAATCAAGCCCTATATAATAAGGGCTTATTTTTTTGTCCACGCTTTTGTCCACGCTTCGCTTGTCGACTTACGGGTGTAAAGGGGCTATGTTTGAATCTCTCAGCTAACCAAACATCCCCTACCCATGCGTTCCATCCGATTGCGTCCTTTACGGACCCCCTTGGTGGCTCTGCTCCTTGCAGGTAAGCTGTCGGTACCTGTTTATGGCCAGTGTTTCACGCCTAGTACCACCATTAGTGTGGGAATAGCCGTTGATCATATCATCCCGGCACTTGCCACCGCCGATTTCAACAATGATGGCAAGGCCGATTTTGCCGCTGTAAGCGACAGGTCCAGCACCAGCAACGGCCGACTAGTGATCCGGCTTGGCAACGGCTCCGGGGGGTTCACTACCAAACCCGACGTGGTAGTGAGCTTTTGTCCGCTCGGAATAGCCACTGCCGACTTCAACAAAGATGGGAACGTCGATCTGGTCAGTGTGAACCAATGTCGGGACGACCTCTCTGTTGCGTTCGGCGATGGAACCGGGCTTTTCTCCAGTACCCTTACCATTCCGGCAGGGCAAGACTCAAGGGCCGTTGTTATAAGCGATTTCAATTCGGATGGCAACCCGGATATGGCCGTCGCGACCCTGTCTAACATCAACGTCCCGCAAGACAACAACGGGACCGTTCGGATTCTGCTGGGCAATGGTACAGGCGGTTTTAGCACGACGAGTGTGAAGGGGACTGGAGAAGCACCTGTTGACCTGGCCTCGGCCGACCTGAATAATGACAGCAAGATCGACCTTGTGGTGACCAATTTTGGGTCTAAAGATCTTTCCATCCTGCTCGGCAATAACGACGGAACATTTGCCACTCAAACCCGTGTGGGATTGGGGTTCAGTCCTAACGCGGTGACTATCGGTGATTTTAACAAAGACGGCAAACGCGATGTAGCCACCGTCAATGAAGAGAATAACGTGTCGATTTTACTGGGTGATGGTGCCGGCGGGTTCTCCAGTTCGACTACGCTGGTCGCAGGAAGCAGCCCCCGGGACATCCTCACCACCGACTTCGATGGCGACGGTAACCCCGACCTGGCTATCTCAAACAGGAACGACAACACGATAATGGTCTGGTATGGGAACGGAACGGGTACTTTCACCCGTACGAACACCTATATCTCTAGTGGCTTCCCGGAGGGTCTGGCCACCACTGATTTCAACAGTGATAACCGGCCTGATCTAGCGGTGGCCAATTCCAGCGCCGGGACGGTTACGCTACTGCTGAACACCCCACCCCAGATTGTTACGCAGCCGCCCAGTCAGTCAGTAGTCTGTAGTGGAGTCACAGTGTTGGCCAGTGTGTCGGCCACGGGCGGTATTACGGGTTACCAGTGGTATCGGAACGGCGTTTCGCTGGGGTCGGCCCAAAGTACGTCGGCCCTTTCGTTGAGTAGCGTTCAAACGGGCCAGACAGGCAGTTACTCGCTGGTGGCATCCAGTGACTGCCGGAGTGTGACCAGCACGGCCTTTAGCCTGACCATTAATGCTACGCCCACCAATCCCACCCTAACGAGCGGCACCCTTACCTGCACCAACCCCAGCCTGACGCTCACCGCCCAGGCCACCAACGGTACCAGCTTCACCTTCAGCGGAGGAACACCATTAGGCAACGGACTCCTGCGTGTGAACAGCCCCGGCATTTACTCCGTCACCATTGGCAACACCAGTAACTGCACGGCCTCGGCCACGGCCACCGTGGGCAGTAACACTGCCATTGCCGCCACGCTGACCTCTTCGGCAGCCGGACTGTGTGTGGGAGGCAGCGCAACCCTCACAGCAGGCGGAGGAGGTCCAGGAGCTACCTATACCTTTGCGGGACCAGGGCAGTCGCAAAGTGGCCCAAGTACTATCCTGAGCACCACGCAGACTGGCACCTATGCGCTTACGGTAACCGGCACCAACGGCTGCACTGCCTCCCAGAACTTGAGCCTAAACATACTGCTCAGCCCGACCGTGAGCCTGGCCTTTCTGAATAATCAAACCGTACTTCAGGTAACGGGTGGGATAGCATACCAGCGAACCCGGCTTCTGGACCAACTCAACGGCTACGGAATCTGGCAGTCTGATTTCAGTAATACGGGCTTCTTCACGGTCGATGATACCCGCCCGTTCACCGTCACCGTGACTGGTGCCAATGGGTGCCAAACCACGTTAGCCAGCACAGTCCCTCCCACAACCCGCTAACCTCTTAGCTATTGAGTCGCGATCAATGCAGGTAACTCGACCAAATATACAGCCACTAATTCGCTTACGGTAGATCTGGCTGGCAACCCGCGCATATTTGGACCGGCTCCTGTACTCGGTACTGGTGACAGGGCCGGATGGCTGTACGGCTACGGCAAGCATTGTGGTAACAGGAACCGAGTGTATTCGGTAGGTCCTTTTTTAACAAATCGGGGAGCTGTTTTCCAGAACTAGCTACCCGATTTGTTGAGTATATCACTTACGTAGCTATTGACTACGAGTTATTTACGGTCGAATTAACGAACATTAGCCTCAACACGCTACTTTTGGTACAGCCCTACCTTAAAAGTTTGGCTAATCATCCCGTATTCTTTTCCTAAGCCCTATTCGCATGAAAAAATCGCTACTTCTATTATTGATTTTCTTGACCGTTGGCACCGCCGGGTTTGCGCAACCGGGCAGCACCGTTGCTGAGTCAGCCAGTCGGTTTTTGAGTACGCTCAGCGCGGAAGAACTTCAGAAGACGCAATACGCCTTCACGGATTCGCTGCGGTTTAAGTGGACTAACCTGCCCGTTGGCATCGTTCCCCGGCCGGGCATCGCGTATGGGTCGTTGTCCGACAAAAGCCGGATGGCCTTTCACCGGGTGCTATCAGCTATGCTCAGTTCGCAGGGGTATCTGAAAACGACCAGCCTCATGCAACTGGACGATATTCTGAATACGCTCTACCAGCAGGCTTTCGACAAGGGTGAGATCAACCAGAAGATGCTTACCCAGATGCAGAATATGAAGTGGGCTCACGGCAACTATTTTATTTCGATCTGGGGCAAACCGCAAGCCAGCGAACCCTGGGGCCTTAATTTCGGTGGGCACCATCTGGCCCTGAGCCTGACCTCCGATGGTAAGAACATCTCAATGTCGCCGTACTTTATTGGTACCGACCCGTCCGAAGTAAAGTCGGCCAAGTACGCGGGCCTGCGAGTGTTGAGCAAAGAAGAAGATTATGGCTTTATGCTAATCAACGCCCTGACCGACAGCCAAAAAACAACGGCAATGCTGAAGCAGGCCGTTCCGAAAGACATCATCACTAATCCACAAAGTAGCCAACGTATTGCCAGCTATTATGGCATACCGGCCAGCCAATTCGATGAAGCCCAGAAGGCAATGCTCAAGCTCCTGATTCAGGAGTACACGCACAATTTTGATCACCAGAAAGCGCATCAGCTTTTCGAGAAGATCATGATATCAGGCATCGACAAGATTTACTTTGCCTGGGTAGGGAGCCTTGAGAACAATAAGCCACATTATTACATCATCAACGGACCCGATTTTCTGATCGAATATGACAATGTTGGGTTTCAAAATGACGGAAATCATATTCACGCCATTCTGCGTGAAAAAGGCAACGATTTTGGCGCCGATCTGCTGAAGCAGCATTATCTTGAAGCGAAGCACTAGCCGCTTCACTGTTCACCGTAGATTGACATTAGCCACCATACGCCTAAAACGATGAAAATTGCTACGGTAGTAGTATCCATTTTATTGGGAATGTCAACCTTTTCTAAGGCACAAACAACAGTCCGGTTCGTGCCTCAGAAAAGCGTCAATGTCGGCCCTGGTCAGTTGTTCGGATCAGGGAAGGTTGAACAAAAAGGTCAGGATTTCAGTCGAAAGCTACGCGTGGAACTTCCCCATAAAACGCTTACCCTGACGCTGAGGCCAAGCGTACTGAAACAGTACACCACAGTCATAACATCGCAGGGAGAAGTTCCTAGTGAAGTCGACTTTTACGAAGCAGCCAACAGCAATCAGAAATACTACCTGGCCACTGTCAACAAACAGTTTCACGGTTTACTGATGGTTGAGAACGATCAGTTTGTCAGTCTCGAAAAAACGAATGATTCGCTATATACATACCAGCCAATTAAGCTTTCCGATATACAAGCAGCTGTTTGTGAATATCTTCCGACCACGGCGACTCCTACTTTACCAGGAACAGCCCGGCGGGCCAGCGTTGTGGGCGGCTGTTTTGAGTTTCCCATTGGCTTTGTCAGCGACTATTTTCACTACCGTTACTCTGGTGAGAGTATCGCAACTATCGAGGTCGGTAATCTTCTGAAACTGGCTGCCGCGCAGGAAATATGGGAATCATTTATCTTTGATGCCAATGTCACGTTTAAGGCTATTGGGCAAGTTGTCTATACGGACGAAACTAATTCACCCTGGTCAACGAATACCCTTTTCTCAATGAGCAGGATTTGGGGTGAGCTTCAAAACTCCTGGGACAAACCGGCAGCCTGGAAAAAATATAAATCGCTGATTCGGGTTGGGTTAACGGGGTTAGACTTTGGTAGCACCTCTCAGGATCGTAACACTTGGGGGTATGGTGGTGGTGCCCAAAATGAGTTTGGAATGGGCACCGTGCTGATGAAAGGGTTTAAGAGTAGGGATCAATTACGATGGCTATTTGCCCATGAGTTAGGGCATGTGTTTGGCGCTAGCCACGATGATATAGGCAGCTACGTCATGTATCCAGATTTTAATTCCGCCAGTTCGACGTGGAGCTCTAAAAGTAAAATAGCCATCAATGAAACATTGACCAATCTTGATGCGAAAAAATTGCTTCTGCAATGTCCGGCCATGGAGCTAGCCTACACTGTAAAGACTGATAGTCTGGTTTTTGCCTGGCAAACAAATTACGACTCACCCACTGACTCTTTTATCATTGATTACAGTAATGATGATCGTAAAACATGGGCTCCGATCACTACGCTGGTTGCAAAAGGCACCTTTTCATACCACTATACGCTTGCCTACAAACTGTCGCTGGGGACGACCACCTATTTTCGAATTCATCAGCAAGGCGATAATGACATTATGTCTAATATCGTCACGGTCAGCATTACGGGCTTAGATCAAGAATCTACCTCTAGCACAGTCTCTGTTTACCCTAATCCAATTGGCAATCAGTTAACCATAAAAACCCCAACGCCTGACCGAATCACCGTAGTTGATCTGACGGGAAAACCGGTGCAACGCGTTTCGGAGTCTAGCAGCTATCATGTATTGGACACCTCGTTGTGGACCTCAGGTCTTTATTTTATCCGATTCGACAATCACGCATCGACAATGTATAAAGTAGTAAAGTAGCGTACTGATTACGTATAGCATATACCGTTAACTAATACAACCAACTAAATCATGATGAAACAGGTACTCTTTTGTCTTACGGTTGTCCTACTGTTGGGACATCTGGCCAGCGCTCAGCAGCCGAAAGTCGCTGCCGCGCAAACGTTCGAGCCCACCCTGTACGAGGGGTTGCGCTGGCGGGAATTAGGGCCCTTTCGGGGTGGCCGCTCGTGTACCGTTACGGGGGTGCCCGGTAACCCCAATCTGTATTATTTTGGAAGCGTAGGTGGGGGCGTATGGCGCACTACCGACGCGGGCCAAACGTGGGGTAACATTACCGATGCCTACTTCGGTGGAACCGTCGGAGCTGTGACCGTGGCCGAAAGCGACCCCAATGTAATTTATGTTGGCGAGGGCGAACAAACCCTTCGCAACAACGTGGCTTCGGGCTCGGGCATCTGGAAATCGACGGATGCCGGTACCACCTGGAAATCCATTGGCCTGACCGATTCAAAGCATATTTCCCGGATTCGGGTACATCCCAAAAACGCCGACATCGTGTACGTGGCCGCTATGGGAAACCTCTGGAAACCGAATGCCATGCGGGGGATTTTCCGGAGTACCGACGGCGGAGCGACCTGGAAAAAGATTCTGTACATCAACGAAAAAGCGGGGGCGGCCGATCTGGTTCTGGACCCGAACAACCCGCGCATTATGTACGCCAGCACCTGGAATATGTCGCGGAACGGTTACCGAATGGACAGTGGTGGCCCCGACTCTAAGCTCTGGAAAAGCACCGACGGGGGCGACACCTGGGAAAACATTTCTGAAAAAACGGGCATGCCCAAAGGTATCAACGGCATTATCGGCGTGACGATTTCACCCAAAAACTCCAACCGGGTTTGGGCCATTATCGAGAACTCCGAAGCGCCCGGCGTGTACCGCTCCGACGATGCCGGAAAAACCTGGGCGCGCATCAACCAGGACCGGGCGCTGCTGCAACGTGCCTGGTACTACTGTCGCATTTACGCCGATTCGCAAAACGAAGACCTGGTGTACGTGATGAACGTGAGCTACGGCGTGTCGAAAGACGGTGGCAAAACATTCGAGTTGAAAAACGCCCCCCACGGCGACCACCATGACCTCTGGATTGACCCCAATAACAACCAGCGCATGATTATTGGCGACGATGGAGGTGGTCAGGTCTCCAATGATGGTGGCAACAACTGGACTACCTACCACAACCAGCCCACGGCGCAGTTCTACCGGGTCTCGACCGACAACTATTTCCCATACCGTATTTACGGCGCGCAGCAGGACAATACCAGTATTCGGATTCCGCACCGCACGGGTGGTGCGGCCGTTACGGAGAAAGACTGGGTAGCCCTGTCTATCGGCGAAAGTGCCCATCTGGCCCCCGATCCGCTGCACGCCGAGGTGGTATTTGGGGGTGATTACAAAGGCTACATGACCATGCAGGACATTGCCACCGGGCAGGAGCGCTCCACCAATATTTATCCCGACTTGCCAGCCGGTGGGGGCGCCGACATTATGAAATATCGGTTCAACTGGAATTACCCTGTCTTTTTCAGCCCGCATAATCCGAAGAAACTCTACGCGGGTTCTAACCATCTACACATGAGCCTCAACGGGGGCACGAGTTGGGAGGTGATCAGCCCCGACCTGTCAAGGGGGATTCCCGAAACGATCAAATCGTCGGGGGGACCTATTACGCAGGACAACACGGGTGCCGAGTACTACGCCAACGTGTTTGCGGCTACTGAATCGCCCTACACCGAAGGCGAAATCTGGACCGGCTCCGACGATGGTTTGGTACACGTAACTACCGATGCGGGTAAGACCTGGAGAAACGTGACGCCCCCCATGTCGCCCTCGTTAAATATGGTCAACGCCGTGGAGGTGAATCCGTTCGTGAAGGGGGGCGCATACATAGCAGCCACGTCGTACAAGTTTGGCGATTACACACCCTACATTTACAAGACACTCGACTACGGCAAAACCTGGTCGGTGATGACCAAAGGCATCCCCAAAGATGAGTTTGTACGCGTGGTCCGGGCCGATCCCAAGCGGAAAGGCCTGCTCTATGCCGGTACTGAAAAAGGCGTCTGGGTCTCATTCGATGATGGTGACAACTGGTCGAAATTGCAGCTTAATTTACCCACAGTGCCTATTCATGATCTGGCCGTGAAAAACGATAACCTCATTGCCGCTACCCACGGCCGTAGTTTCTGGCTAATCGATGATCTGACACCCTTACAACAACTTAACACGGAAATGGCGACCAAAGACGCCATTCTGTACAAACCCATGGCGTCGTACCGGATGGCAGGCACCAACAAACGCGACGCCATGCGCGAAGGCGAAAATCACCCCAATGGTGTGCTGATTCATTACGTTCTCAAGAAGGTGGACGACAAAACTGACGTCCGACTCGACATTCTGGAGGCCGACGGCGATACCATTCGCACCTACAGCAACAAGGCAAAAGAGAAAGCGAACCAGCTGACTGTGAAAGCCGGTGGCGACCGGTTTGTGTGGGACATGCGCTACCCCGGCTACAAAACTTTCCCCGGCATGGTATTCTACGGCTCGCCCAACCTCGGCCCCAAGGCGGTTCCCGGCAAATACAAAGTTCGCCTGACGGTAAACGGCCAGTCGCAAACGCAGGAGTTTGAGATATTGAAAGACCCACGCCTGTCGACCACGGCGGAGGAATTTCAGGCGCAGTTCGATTTTCTGATGAAGGTTCGGGATAAGGTGACCGAGGCCAACGAGGGGATTATCAACATCCGCAAAATCAAGGATGACCTGAGTTATCTCAAGAAGAAAATGGGCGAAGATCCCAAAAACAAAGACATCAACGACGCCATCAAAACGTTTGAGGATGAACTAAAAACGCTGGAAAACACCATTCACGAAACCCGCAACAGCAGCGTTCAGGACCCACTCAACTACGGTATCAAGCTCAACAACCGACTGGCTCACCTGATGGTAGAGCAGGCCCAGGGCGACTATCCACCGACCAAACAAGGTCAGGAAGTGCAGGAGAAACTATCGAAGATGATTGATGAGCAACTGGGTAAAGTAGCCAATAGCATCGGCACCAACCTGCAAAAGATTAACCAGATGGCGAAAGAGAAAGGAGTAATGTTTGTGAACTAACCCCGTCTATAAGAGCACTTTGACCATTGTAAGCCTCCACATTAGTGGGGGCTTTTTTTATTGCATAGTACCGTAAACTGAAGCGTATGTCACGGCACTACCGATATAACAGGCAAAATAATAAACTTTATGTGTACATTTATACCCCTAAAATGCTTTAAAGCAATAACTTAACCCATAAATCACTGCGCCCATCTGAATGATAACGACCGAAAATCAGTTGGTTGAAAAACTAAACCGGCTAATCGACGAAAACCTCGATGATACCACCGTTTCAATCGACACGATTTGTCAAACATTGGGCGTGAGCCGGTCCCAACTGCACCGGGCTCTAAAAAGTCAATCTTCGCTATCTACCTCACTCTATATCCGGCAACGTCGGCTACTGAAAGCCAAAGAGCTGTTATTGACCACCGAACTCCGTATCTCCGAGATTAGTGATCGAGTTGGCTTCATCAATCCACAGAATTTCAGCAGCTATTTCATGGAGGCTTTTGCCGTCAGCCCCACCGAATTTCGAAAGTTGTCTGCCGAACCGCAGTTAATTCAGTCGGAGGAGCGCGTAGAAACGCTGCCGTCGACGCCCGACAGTACCCCTCCCCCGGCAAAGCCTTTTTTCCGCCAGCGTCGTGGGGGTCTGGTTGCGCTGGGTTTAGTGCTTGTGCTGGGTGCAGGGCTCTATGGGTGGTTCTGGTTTAGAGCAACCAATCGTCCCGATTCGACGAAACCAGCCACTAATTCGCTGGCTATTTTGCCTTTTACCAATCTGGGCAATTTGGAAGACAATCTGGCTTGCGAAGGAATCATGGACGATGTCCACACGTCGATCTCATTCATTAAAAACCTGAAAGTCATTGCCCGCTCGTCGTCGGATCAATACAAAGACACAAAGAAAAGCATCTGGCAAATTGGCGACGAGTTGCAGGTGGCCCATGTTCTCAAAGGCAGTGTGTTGAAGACAAGGGATCAGATTCAGATTAAGCTCGAACTCATCAATACGCAGGAAGACATTCGGGTGTGGGTAAAAAAGTACAACACCCCGTTGAACGATATTTACCAACTGACCGACCAGATTGTACAGGATGTAGCGGGTCAGTTGAAATTGCCAGCGCAGTTGGTAGTCGACGACAAAACGGGCGGAGGACGTACCCAGAATCTCGGCGCGTATAATGCATTTTTGCAGGGGCGGCAGTTGCTGGTTAGCCGTTTGGAGCCCGATCTGATGGCGAGTCTGGTTCGCTTTGATCGGGCTTTAGTTCTCGACACCGCTTTTGCCGATGCCTATGCTGGTAAGGCAGTAGCGTATCATTTGCTGCTCGGATCAGCTAAATTTGAGCGCTCAACGCTGAATCGACTGACCGAAGAGAATGCGTTGAAGGCCATCCGGCTCGATCCAACCAACAGCACCGCTTATGGGGTTCTGGGTAGTCTCTATTACTCAACGTACCAGTGGCAAGCCTCCGAAAATGCGTTTCGGATCGCTTTGCAGCACAACCCTAACGATGCCCAGGTTAATCATTGGTATGCCCTGCTTCTGCGAACCACCGGCCGCCTGAACGAGTCTGTTCAGTACAGTAAGCAGGCCATTGCGCTCGACCCGCTCCATCCCGTTATGATGAGCGTTTACATCAGTAATTGTTCACTTGCCGGGCAGTTCGAGTTAGCCAGGGCGGGCATCGAAACGGGGCGGGGCCTTTTCGACAAATCATTCGCCTTTCAGTTGGGTACAGCCTACTACTGGCTATGCCGGGCTGACTACGGCCGGGCGGCTACTCATTTTCAGCAAATGCTGGTCCTAAACCCGGACGATAAAGGTCAAATCCCCCTCTTGCTCTATTGCGAAGCCAAACAGGGCAATCGTCAAAAAGCCACTCAATTCCTTCATGATTTAACGGCTACCACCCCCCGGTCAGATTACGAACGGGCCGTTGTATACGCTGGGCTCAATCAGGCCGATAGCAGCCTGTACTTCCTCAAAAAAGCTGCCGACGGCGGGTATCTCTACCGCGATACGAAAGTAATGCCCGTTTTCAGGACTTACCACACTCACCCGATTTTCAAGGCGGTTATGCGCCGGTTCGAGTTGCCCGAATAGCGAAAAACGCCCTTGATGCAACAATACACGAATTCATGCAACAATAGCAGACGTTTTTGACACAATAGCAGAAGCCTTTTCGTTCGAGAGCCTGCACCTTGTAGCCGCAAAAGTACCCCCTCGCGACTACCATGACCAACCACTGCCTACCCCACGCTTTTCGATTCTATTCACCCATTCTCTGGCCCATTCGGTATGGACTTGCCCTCTCCATATTCGGGCTGGTTTGGGCCTGCAACTTAGGTCAGGCTTCCGACCTTGAACAGCAACAGGCCGATAATATCCGGCTGGCCAAAACGCTCCACACCCACCTCAACCAACACAACTGGCAAGCCGCCGGGGAGCTCTGCGCCGAAACAATTCGTTACCGAGGCCGGGCTACACACTTTGTCGAAGTGGACGAACCCAGAGCAAGGTTTCTGACCCACTACCAAAACACTTGGCCCGGAACCCGGACCGTCCCGCTCGAAATTCGGCAGATGTATCCGGCCGGGGCCTATCATGTCATTGTCGAAGGGATTACCCAGGGCATTTCGCCCGACTCCACGCTGCCCGTTTGCCTGATTTATACCATTGAAGACGGGCATATTACCCGACTCTACGCCTATTGATCACTCATCAAATTAAAACCTCAACTCATAATTCGTTTCATGACTTCATCGACCTGCTTACCTGACAACTTGAGGTACACTAACCTACGAAAATCAGAACGGCACCATCGTCAGTCTTCAATTCACCCGATAAAACCCAAATTTTCCCATGAACTCATTTGCTACTTCTCCCTTTTGCCGGGCCATTGGCCTACTGCTCACGATCATTTCCCTGCTTGCGCCCCCCCTGCTTGCCCAACGCTACAATCCCACCGGTATCACCGTGGCCGGGGGGAATGGACAAGGCGATAGGGCCGATCAGTTGAATACGCCATATGGCGTGTATGTGGATGGGTCGGGGGCCGTTTTTGTGGTCGACAGGCTTAACCACCGCGTCCAGAAGTGGGCGGCTGGAGCCACCTCTGGTACTACCGTGGCCGGGGGAAATGGCCCAGGCAACGCGAATAATCAGTTGAATTTTCCGAGTGGGGTGTATGTGGACGCAGCAGGGGCCGTCTTTGTGTCCGACGCGGAACAACGCGTCCAGAAGTGGGCGGCTGGTGCGACGTCCGGCACCACCGTGGCCGGGGGGAATGGTCCAGGTACGGATGCCAATCAATTAAAAAATCCCGCCGGGGTGTATGTGGACGGGGCAGGAGCCGTATTTGTAGTCGATCAGGGTAACAACCGCGTTAAGAAGTGGGCCGTTGGTGCCACTTCGGGCATCACCGTCGCCGGGGGGAATGGATTTGGCGACGGGGCCGATCAGGTAAATTTGCCCTTTGGTGTGTATGTGGATGCTACGGGGGCTGTCTATGTAACCACCGTAGACAGCTACCGGGTTCAGAAATGGGCAGCTGGCGCTACGTCCGGCACCACCGTCGCCGGGGGGAATGGATTTGGCGACGGGGCCAATCAGGTAACGAACACCTACGGCGTGTCTGTTGACGGAGCAGGGGCCGTTTTTGTATCCGACGCGGGCAACCACCGCATTCAGAAATGGGCGGCTGGTGCTACCTCCGGCACCACCGTGGCCGGGGGGAATGGACAGGGTAACGCGGCCAATCAGTTGAACCTACCCTTTGGTCTGTACCTCGACAGAACGGGGGCCGTCTATGTCGCCGATGCGAACAACAACCGCATCCAGAAGTTCGTACCCTATGTGGAAGCCATTGCCCAGGCTACGCCAGCCTCCCTCAACGCGGGGCAGACGGTAGCCCTCTCCGTGACAGCTACAGGCGGTACAGCCGGAATGTCGGGCGGGCCCTTCAGTTACACCTGGGTGGCCCCGCCCGGCATCACTCTCTCGGCCAACAGCACCTCGGCCGTTTCGGCCACGGTAAGCTGCGGGGTGACGGGGGTGCAGACCCTCTCGGTTACGGTAGGCGATGTCAACAGCCCCTTCAGCAACACCACTGTGCTGGTGAGCCTGACTCTCACCAACGCGCTGGCGGGTTTTGGCCTCACCTCCAGTGCATCCACCCTGCCCTGCGTGGGTAGTGCCACGCTCTCCCTGTCGGCAACACCCGGAGCCACCAATTACGCTTTCAGCGGACCGGGTGGCCTGAGTCAGAACGGTTCCAGCCCCCTCTTGTCGGTAACGGCGGCAGGTAGCTACGCCGTTACAGCCACCGCCGGGAGCTGTTCGGTTACGGCCCAACTTAACATAACGGCCAATCCAGCACCGGTAGTGACGCTGATTTTTGGTAGCAACGCCACAGTGCTGGGAACAGGCGTGTCAACCATCACCGTGCCACCCCTGTCGAATACGCTGGTGTTGCAGGCCACGGGCGGTAGTGCCTACGAACGGTCCATCGTCGTTGATCGCATCAACGGCTACGAGATTCGCCAGACCGACAGCAACACGACGGGGATTTTCCCCATCAACCGGCTGGGCTTGTTTTCACTCACCGTTACGGGGGCGGATGGGTGTAAACGAACCGTGCAGGTTGTATTACAGGGGCAGTAGCTTAAGAAACCAGACAGAACAATCTGCCCCTGTGCGTATCTTTACCAACCTACGGCCGCCACTCCGAGGGTTTCTTGCCGTACTTCTTTGAAAACACTTTTGAGAAGTTGGGCAGGCTCTCGAAGCCGAGCTGTAAGGCAATTTCCGACACCGTACCAGCCTGACGTTGCAGCATGTCGGCGGCTTTTTCGAGCCGGTAGTTGCGGATAAACTCGATGACCGTCTGATTGGTCAGTGCTTTGAGCTTTCGGCGCAACTGCACCGACGAGATATTCATGGTATTGGCTAACTCCCCCACGTGAAAGGCCGGGTCGGCTACATGGGCTTCGATGATGTCGCGGACGGCTAACAGGAACTTCTCATCGAGCGTCGAAGCTTTGGTTTCGTGGTTAGCCAGAAACTGATCCAGGCTGTATTTCAGCCGCATTCGGGTACGATTATCGAGCAGATTTCGTACCCGAACCTGCAACTCGCCGGAGTCGAACGGTTTCAGCAGGTAATCGTCGGCACCCAGCTCCAACCCTTCCAGACGGTCTTCCCGAGTGGCTTTGGCCGTCAGCATTACAATCGGCACATGGTTAGTGCAGGGGTTGGTTTTGAGTTTTCGGCATAACCCGAAGCCATCGAGTTTAGGCATCATCAAATCACAAATGATGATGTCGGGAACGATGGCTATGGCCTTTTCGACGCCGTCCTGACCGTCGTGTGCTTCAATGACCTGATAAGTCCGTTCAAAGTGGCTTTTGATGTACCGGCGGAGTTCAGGGTTATCTTCTACCAGCAACAACAGTGGCTGTTCGGGCTCTTCGGGTATAGTGGCCAGTTCGGTGGGTGATGGCTCGTCTGCCGTGGGTGGAGGAACCGGTTTGGGCACAGGTTCGGGTGGATACGGTAAATAAACCTCGAAGGTAGTCCCCTCCCCTGGCTGGCTTGTTACACCAATCCGCCCATTCAACACCTCGACCAGTTCCCTGACCAGCGCCAGCCCGATACCCGAACCCGTGTAGTGCAGTTGATCGGATTCGTCGCCCGCAATGGTGGGCTGCTGGTAGAATCGCTCAAAAATCTTTTCAGCATGTTCGGGGGGTATGCCTGGCCCATTGTCCTGCACCCGAAAGGTGCAACCAGCTGGCTCAAAAAGGGCAGCCAACGTTACCCACCCGTTGTTAGGCGTAAACTTGAGCGCATTCAACAGGAGGTTGCTTACAATTTTTTCAATCTTGTCGGCATCAAAAAATACCAGTCCGCTTTCGTTGGGGGCCTCATAGGCCAGCGCGATACGTTTGCTGCTTGCCAGCGACTCAAACGAGATTACCAGCATTTTCAGAAAACGCCCCAGATCAGCCTGCTCAAATTGTGGTTGCAGGTGCCCTGCTTCGAGTTTACTTAGGTCGAGCACCTGGTTAATCAGAGCTTGTAGCCGGGCCAGGTTTTGTTGCATTAGGGGCAATAGACCTTCTCTAGGGTATTTTTTGACTAAATCCTGCAACGGGCTGACCAACAGCGTGAGCGGAGTGCGGAACTCGTGCGAGATATTGGTAAAAAAGTTGGTTTTGAGCCGGTCAAGTTCGTTCAAACGCTCGGTTTCGCGCTGATTGAACAGCAGTTGCTCGCGCAGCCGAACCCGGTTAATCTGCATCTGGTAAAACCGATACACCACATATCCCAACAAGGCGGCATAGATCAGAATGCTCCACCACGACCAGAACCAGGGCGAACCGATGCGGATGTTCACCGAGGCCGACGCTGGCTCAAAGTTATTGCCGTTGCCGGCCCATACCCGAAACCGGTAAGAACCGGGCGGCAGGCGGGTGTAAGTGGCGAAATTGAGTTGCTTTAGGTTGATCGGGGTCGGGTCAAACCCGTCGAGCTGACAGCGATACACGCGGTTGGGATCATCGTCGTAGCGTAGTGTGCTGAAATAGAACCGGAACGTATTCTGATCGTAGGTCAATTCGAGCGCGGGCGTGTCGGCAATGTCCTGCGTCAGAATTCCGGTGGCATCGTTGGGTTGCACCAATCGGTTGTTCACCTCCATCTCCACAATTTTGGGTCGCCGATGGGGCGGTTCAGGGCCAATGGCGTTGGGGTTGAACACGTTGATTCCATTGTTACCAGCCGCATAGAACAGACCCGAAGGCGATTCCCCGAAGGCTTTGCGGTTGAAAACCTCCCCCTGCACCCCATCAGCGCGGGAGAAACCAACAAGTCGAAGGGTTCGGGCATCCAGATAAAATAATCCATTGTTGCTCGTAGCCCAGATGCGCCCCCGCCGGTCGGGTAAGAGTCCCCAGATGGTGTTGGCGGGCAAGCCCTCGCGGGTGGTCAGGGAGGTGTTGCAGCGTCTGATTTTTTTGTCGAAGCGATGCAAACCGTTGCCTTTGGTGGCTACCCACAAATACCGCTCTGGCTGAAGAGGGTCATTGTGCAGGGCGGTGATAAAATCAGACCCAAATCCCGCTGTACGGGCGCGGTGGCACCGAAAAAACACCCCTCCGGCGCGGGGTTGAGCCTCGATCAGACCATCCTCAGACGCTATCCAGATGACGCCATCGCTACCAACCGTCAGGTCAAATACTTCGTTGGAGTGATTATCGGATAACGGAGGAATCAGCTTCGTATAGGCATACCGGTAACTCCGTTTCGTAGTCGGATCGAACCGAAACAACGCCCCGTTCCCCCCCGCAATCCAGATCTGCCCGTCGGGTGAATCCCGAATGGGAACCGATGTGTTCACCCAGTTGTCAGCGAGTCGAAACTCTTCCAGAAACCGTAGATCGGCATCGAAGTGAAACAGATAGAGCGACTCGTCGGATGGTTTGTCCCCCGCGGCCCAGACGTCACCCCGGCGCGACTGGAAGAATGCCCCCTTCTTAACCTGCGGAAACGCTGGTTCGTTGGGTAGTGGATCGGCGTAGCGGAAGGTTTTGCCCCCCGTCCCAACCAACATTTGGCCTTTGTTGGTCACAAATACTTCGGAAATGTCGGTTTCGGGCAGGTAGTGCGCCATTCGCGCCGAGCGAAGATTAACTCGCCGGACACCCCGCACATCGCCAATCATCAGCATGTTGTCGGCGGTGGTCACAAAACTTTTGTAGGAGCGCGAGCGCGAGACAAACAGCGGAGTGGTTCGGTCGGGGTCGAAGTGGGCGAATTCGGTATGGGCTACCCGCCAGACGGCGTAGGTAAATGGATCACGAATCCAGACGAAGCCGTTCCGATCGAGCCATTGGTAGGCGGCCTCCCCATTACGGCTGTAGGCAGGCCAATGCGTGTTGCCAGCTGGGCTTATATGCGTTAGTCCGCCGGTGGCATGGCACATCCAGATACCCTTCCGGGCGTCCTGATACATACCCGTGATTTCCCGCTGTAGCTGTTCGGTACCGGTGTTGGGCAGCAGCACTTCTGTTTTCTGCCCGGTTCGGGTATGCACCCGAAACAAGCGGCCATTCGACAGGCTGCACCACAGGTACTGTCCGTCGAGAATCAGGTGTTTGATGTCGCGCTGATCGTCCGAAATCTGGATGGTGTCTATTCGCAGCTCGCCCGTAAACTCGGTCTGAGCCGGATAGCTCCAGCGAGCCGGAATATGCACCTTGAAGAGCGTGCTCATGTCGGCACCCATCCAGATATTACCCTCAGCATCTTCCAGCATTCGCTGAATGGTGTAGTCCAGGCCCTTGGGATTGTCTTTTAGCCCCAGGTGCGTCCGAAAAAAGCGGTTTCTACCTCGGTCAAACAAGAGCAGTCCTTCCTGTTTGGTGCCAATCCAGAGTCTCCCCCGGCGGTCTTCGCAAAGGGCGCGGGTGCGGAGGTCACCCAACTGGAGGGGGTTATGTTCATTGGTCAGGTATTGTTTAAAGGTGTAGCCATCGTAGCGGTTAATGCCTTCGTTGGTACTAATCCAGATGTATCCATCGCGGGTTTGTAGAATTTCACTAACGTAGGCATGTGACAGTCCGTTGCGGGTTCCCAGGCTGAGGTAGTCGGCGCGGTCCGGCGTTCCGCGGTCGGATTGCCGCATCACCGGCGTTACCGGTTGTGCCCACAGCAAGAGACTAAAACCACTCAGATACCACGTCAAAAGAGGATAAAACAAAAAAGACTTCACAGCAGAGGATGAGAGATAAACAAGCAGGCGATTGGGCTACATATTTAAGAATTTTTCATATATCATTGGGTACTTAGTCGAAAATGAGTCACAAAATGCCCAAAATGCGTGAACGCGACAGCGTCCCAAGACGCCTGTTTGCTGCTTACCAGCACCAGCACTGTTGCTCCATCACGGGGTCAGGACACACTTATATATTGTTCTGAAAAGCCATAGTAAGCAGCAAGTTGGGTATATTGTCTCGCTGAAAAAATGGTCACAATCAGAATCATGAAAACGATACAAATGCTGCTTCTCTGTCTGATTGCGCCCGTGCCGCTGATACCGGCACGGGCGCAATCGTCGTTACCGCTTGGCGCGGCTGGCAACACCATTTACGGGGCTAATGCCAAAGTGGGAAAGTACGCTGACATCCGGGGCTTCAGGATGTACTACGAAGTCTATGGTGCGGGAAAACCACTGCTTCTGATTCACGGCAACGGCGGGTCGATGAAAGACTTCCAGAACCAGATACCCTATTTCGCCAAAAACTACCGGGTCATTGCCGTCGATAGCCGGGCGCAGGGCAAATCGACCGACCCGAGTGATTCGCTCACCTACGAAATGATGGCCGACGATCTGAACGCCCTGCTCAACAAACTGCGAGTCGATTCGTGCTACGTAATTGGCTGGAGCGACGGCGGTATTGATGGCCTGTTACTGGCCATGCGGCACCCCGAAAAAGTGAAGAAACTGGCCATTACGGGTGCCAATTTATGGCCCGACACAACCGCTGTTGAACCCAGTTTGTTCCAGTGGATTGTATCGATGAACGACAGTCTGGCTAGGGTGCCGCAGCGACCGGATGTAAAAACCCAAAAGAAACTGCTCAACCTGATGATCGAGCACCCGCATATTTCGACCACGGATCTGAAACAGGTACGCTGCCCCACGTTGGTGATTGGGGGTGATAATGACGTGATTTTGCCCAAACACACGATGGTGATTGCTGAGTCCATTCCGCAAGCGTACCTATGGATTTTGCCCAATTCCGGGCATTCGACCCTCATCCGTTACAAAGACCTGTTCAACCAGGTGGTGGGGGATTTTTTCAAATCGCCCTACCGAAAAGCCAAAGGCATGGCGCAACTCGACTAATTACAGTTTAACTCATCAACTTTTTACCACCAAAATCATGCGTTTACTCTCCTTTCTTGTTGTTGTTTGCCTGCTTGTTTCCTGTAGCAAAAAAGATACGTCAACCTCAGCCTCTGTCACCGATTACTTCACTTATGCTGATTCCGTAGAAGCGGGCGGGGTAAAACTCATTCCGATTAAAACGCCTGTTGGCGAGTTTAAAGTCTGGACAAAACGCTTTGGCAACAACCCAAAAATCAAAGTTCTGCTGCTACACGGTGGCCCCGCCATGACGCATGAATACATGGAATGTTTCGAGACATTTTTTGGCCGGGAAGGCTTCGAATTTTACGAATACGATCAGTTGGGTTCGTACTACAGCGACCAGCCCAAAGACAACAGCCTCTGGACAACCGAACGGTTTGTGGAAGAAGTGGAGCAGGTTCGTCAGGCTATTGGGGCCGACAGCTCTAATTTCTACCTGCTGGGCAATTCGTGGGGCGGTATTTTGGCAATGGAATATGCCCTCAAATACCAGAAGAATATGAAAGGGCTGCTGGTGGCTAACATGATGGCCAGTGCTCCCGAATACGGAAAATACGCCGATGAGGTATTGGCTAAACAAATGAAGCCCGAGGTGTTAGCCGAAGTTCGGGCTATCGAAGCCAAAAAAGACTTCGCCAATCCGCGTTACATGGAATTGCTCATTCCCAACTTCTACCACGAGCATTTGTGCCGGTTGACCGAATGGCCGGATGGCCTCAACCGGGCTGGGAAACACGCCAACAACGACATTTACGTGCTGATGCAGGGGCCGAGCGAGTTCGGTATCAGTGGTCGGCTGGCTACCTGGGACATCAAGAAACGCCTGAACGAGATAGCCGTTCCTACGCTGATGATTGGCGCCAAACACGACACGATGGACCCCAAAGCCATGGAAGAACAAAGTAAGCTGGTGAAAAAAGGGCGCTATCTCTATTGCCCCAACGGAAGCCATTTGGCCATGTGGGACGATCAAAAAGTGTTTATGAACGGCGTCATCCAGTTTATTCACAACGTTGATTCTGGCAGCTTCTGAAGCAATCTAATTGTTACTGTAACTATTTCGTTGCGATTACCCCACCCCAACCCCTCCCCGTTAGGGAGGGGCTTTGGTTGAGCGTTTTTTAGCCCCTCCCTAACGGGGAGGGGTTGGGGTGGGGTTGATTATTTACACCGTCATCTAATCTACATTACCTATGAAATATACATTACTCGCTTGCCTGTTTCTGGCCTCATCAGCAACAATGGCCCAGCCGCCAACGAGCAACCTGAAAATCAATCAACAACGCATTCAGACCCGGCTTCTGGAATTATCGAAAATTGGCGCGCTGCCCAATGGCGCCAACGGGCGGGTGGGTTATAGCAAAGCCGATCAGGAAGGACGAACTTACTTCATTGGGCTGATGAAAAAAGCCGGACTCGACGTGAGCATCGACTTTGCGGGTAATATCATTGGTCGCCGGAAGGGGAAAAACCCAAACCTTAAACCCATCGGTTTCGGCTCGCACATCGACAGTGTACCCAACGGCGGCAACTACGATGGTCCCGTGGGATCGATTAGTGGTCTGGAACTGATTGAAACTCTTAACGAAAACAACATCGTTACCGAACACTCATTAGAACTGATCATTTTTGCCAACGAAGAAGGGGGCACAGTTGGCAGTGGGGCCATGATTGGCAAGATTACCCCGGCAGCTCTGAAGGCCGTTACGCAAAGCGGAATGATGATGGCCGACGGCATCCGGGCCATTGGCGGCAATCCCGACAGTCTGAGCAAAGTAGTCCGCAAAAAAGGCGATTTAACAGCCTTTGTTGAACTGCACATTGAACAAGGCGGCATTCTGATGACCGAAAATCAGCAGATCGGCATCGTTGAGGGCATTGTTGGCATTGAGCACTGGGACGTAACGGTTGAGGGTACCCCCAATCACGCCGGTACCACGCCCATGAACATTCGTCGCGATGCACTGTTAGCTGCCTCCAAACTGGTTATCGCGCTCAACGAAGTGGTTACCAGTCACGAAGGCCGTCAAGTCGGCACGGTGGGCAAAATTTCGGTCGAGCCCGGTGCGTACAATGTTATTCCGGGAAAGGTGGTGCTGGGTGTCGAAATCCGGGATTTGTCGTACGACAAAATCTGGATGCTATTTCGCGAGTTCGAGAACAAGGCAAAGGAGATTGCCAAAGCCTCCGAAACGACCATCACGTTTGCACAGTCGGGCGTGCCGGTCATTCCGGCCCTGACGGCCAAGCCGGTTCAGGACAAGATCATCGGTGCCGCCAAAGCGTTGGGATTGTCGTATCGATACATGCAAAGCGGAGCCGGGCACGATTCGCAGGAAATCGCCCAGATTGCCCCTGTGGGCATGATCTTTATTCCCAGCGTGGGCGGCATCAGTCATTCACCCAAAGAGTTTTCGAAAGGCGTCGATATTGGTAATGGAGCCAATGTGTTGTTGCAAACAATGCTGGCCCTCGACCGGGGCAACTAACATTCTGCTGGGCTTGTTCATGCTTACTTACGTACTCAAATGTGAGGGAAACACAACACGCCCCACCTTCTCTAAGCCGCTGACAGCTACCGATAAATAGCTGGCCATCAGTGGCCATTTTTTTTGACCATGCCCTAAAAGTAGGTACTTTCTAGGAAGTATGTTTAGTTTAGCCAACTAAACATACGCTCTCCTCATGAAGCCACTTTTACTACTCGCTTTCCTGTTGATTTTCTCTGCGGCCCAGGCCCAGACCACCCGCTTCGTATCCACGACGGGCAACACGGCTCCCGGTTCCGCCACCAGTTGGGCTAACTCCACCACAAATTTACAGGGAGCTATCGACGCGCCGGGGGTTACCGAGGTCTGGGTAGCGGCAGGCGTTTACAAACCCGGTGGCAACGCCAACACCGACCGCAACATCAGCTTTGCGATGAAAGATGGGGTGGCCATATACGGCGGCTTTGTGGGTGGTGAAACTGCGTTGAATCAGCGACCAGCCATCAATCCCATATTAGGCCAACCATCATCCACTACCCTCAGCGGGGACATTGGCACGCCTAACAGCACCAGCGACAACAGCTATCACATTTTTTATCATCCCGCCAGCCTGAGCCTGACCAACACGGCTATACTGGATGGGTTTGCGATCACTGGTGGGGCAGGCAGCGACAAAGGGGGCGGCATGTTCAACGATGGTAACAGCCCAGGTCTACGCAACTGCGTGTTTGAAGCTAATTCGGTTTCAGATGGTGTCAGTAGCTCCGGCGGGGCCATGTACAACAGCAATCACAGCAGTCCGACACTGACTAACTGCGCGCTTCAGAGCAACTCGGCTATTGGAGACCGTAACAGAGGTGGAGCAATGTCAAACTTCAACTTAAGTAGTCCAACCCTGACCAACTGTTCGTTCCTAAACAATATATGTTCAGGCGGCCAGGATAACTACGGCGGGGCTATGGAGAACTTCAATGATAGTGATCCAAAAATAATTAATTGTTCGTTTCTTAATAATCAGTGCATTGGAGGAAGTGTCGGTAACTACGCTGCGCTATTCAATGATAGTTATGGGAGTGAACCCCAACTAATTAATTGCGTGGCGTTTGGGCATGGCCCTAAAGACAGCGCCCCAATTCTCAGTAGTGCTGCTGGCAACGTGGTGGCGACCTACACGCTATTCGAGAATTCAGTAACAGGCTACACTAGCGATCCTACTAACCTAACCACTACCACCTCGCCTTTTGTGAGTGTCAACAGCGTAGCACTCGCACCCGGCTCACTAGCCATCGACAGGGGCCTGAACTCGGCCAATACCACCTTCACCGATTTGGCTGGTCTACCCCGCATTGTCAACACCATCATCGACATGGGAGCGGTGGAATTTCAGGTAGCCCCGAGTATCACAGCCCAACCCGCTAATACTTCCACTGTGTGTGAGGGAGCCTCGGTCATGGTACCGGTAAGTGTGTCGGGCAGTATTTCGGGCTATCAGTGGCTCAAAGGCGGTAGTCCGGTTGCAGGCCAAACCACGGCCACCCTCTCACTGACCAACGTGCAACTAAGCGATGCGGGCGTGTATTCGCTTTCGCTTACGGGACCAACGGGCAACACTACCTCCAACAGTTTCACCCTGAGTGTAAACCTCACCCCCACGGCTACCATCACCTTCCCCAACTCGGTGACGGTGGCTGGGTCACCCGTGCCCGTGGTGAAGGTGCCCTCGCTGAGTCCACCGGTGGTGTTCCAGGCTTCGGGCGGGGGTGTCTATGATCGAGTAATGATCCTGGACCGCATCAATGGCTATGAGGTGCGCCAGAGCGACAGCAACACCACCGGCATTTTCCCCATCACCCGGCTGGGCTTGTTCACCCTGACGGTGACGGGTGCGGGAGGCTGCAGCCGAACCGTGCAGTGGGTGGTGCAGACCCAGTAAAGTGATTACTAATGTAGACTTTTCAACCTTACTTAGCGGCCGTTGACAAACACTAATAAACAACTGGCTATCAGCGGCCTATTATTTTGTATACGTTTTTGTCTACGCCCCAAAATAGGTATTTTCAGGGTAGTGAGTTTAGTTTAACGAACTAAATTGCACTATCCATGAAGTCACTTTTACTGCGCACGCTCCTGTTGACCTTCTCTATGGCCCACTCCCAGTCGAACGCGGCCCCGGTCATCCGGTACCTTTCGGCTACGGGTTCTAACTCCAACCCTGTCAGCAAAATAGCCGCAAACCCGGTTACAAAACCTACACTTCTTATCTTTTACTCGAAGGCCTGTGGCCACTGCCAGGAATTACAAAAGGCCATGGAGCAAAACCCTGCCTTTGTGAAAGCGATGGAGGATCAGTACCAGGTAACGAAAATAGAAATCAACACCCCAGAAGGTTGGGTCATTGCCCGGCATTGGAACGTCACAGCCGTACCGGCGCTCGTTATCAACGGTCCCGGAAGCGATGCTAACCGGATCAATGGGTTTTCAACGCTGGAACGTTTAGAGCATCAGCTTTTGCAAGGGCAAAGTCAGAACGCCCCACAAACAACAGGTGTTGGCAACTCCACAAAGCTTCTTTCTGCTATGTGGTTACCTCAAAATGTACAGACGGCCTGTGTTCCCAATCCTCATCTCTATTCCGCTTGCCTTCAGCGAGTGTATGATGCGGATCCGTTTTGCTGTACTACTCTATGGGATGGTGTGTGCGAAAATGAATATACTAATCTCGGCTGTTCGGATGATATTCAACCGGTTGCCTCTCAAACAGTTTGTATCAATACGTCGGCAATTCCGTTGTCCTATACAACGCTAGGCACCAACTTAAGCTATCAATGGTATTCCAGCCCTACCCCTACTACTAGTAATGGTGCGCTCATAAGCGGAGCGCAATCGGCAACGTACACCCCCCCAACCAATACAACAGGTACTACTTACTATTATGTAAAAGCAACAGGCAATGGTGTAGATAAGACGTCCGCATTGGCCCAGGTAATGGTTAACCCCATTCCTGAGATCATTATCAATGAGCAACCCGCCAGTGGCTCGGCCGTGTGTGTAGGCAGCCCCGTCTCGGCTTCCGTCAGTGTCAATGGCACAGGCCCATATACCTATCAATGGTACAAGGACGGTCAATCGCTCGGATCAGCCCAGACTTCGGCTGTGCTCGATCTGACCAATAGCCAAACTACCGACACAGGTAGCTATTCGGTGGTGATTACAAAAACCTGTAACTCAGTCACCAGCACCGCCTTCAACCTGACAGTGAATGCGATCCCTACGCGGCTCTACGTAAACGCCATCGCAACCGGACTCAATAACGGCCTGAGCTGGGCCGATGCCTTCACCGACCTGCAAAGTGCCTTGACCTATAGCTGCTCGCAAAACCTGACCGAGATTTGGGTAGCAGCGGGAGTGTACAAACCCACATCGGGTACAGCCCGAGCTGCCAGCTTCGCCATGAAGAATGGGGTAGCTATCTACGGGGGCTTTGCAGGCATTGAAACGGACCTAAGTGCCCGGCTGCTGACCAATCCTGGCAACGCATTGCAACCGTCCTCCAGCACCCTCAGTGGCGATATTGGCACTCCAAACTCTACTAGCGACAACAGCTTTCACGTCATTAGTAACCCACCCGGTCTGACAAAGACGGCCATACTGGACGGGTTTGTGATAACGGGTGGGGCAAGCAGCGACGCAGGGGGCGGCATGTTCAACAATGGTAGTAGCCCCACGATTCGTAACTGCACGTTTCAGAACAATTTAGTTTCGGGGAGTAGTGCTAGCTTCGGCGGGGCGATATTCAATAACTTTAGCGACTCCGAACTCATAAATTGCACCTTTCTGCAAAATTCGGCTTTTGGGGGTGACCAAAACGGAGGGGGAGCTATATTCAACAACTTTAGCAACCCCAAATTTACAAACTGTGCCTTCCGGAATAATGTGGCCTCGGGAGGTAGCCAAAACGGAGGGGGAGCAATAGTAAACAGCAATAGCCGCCCTCAATTTATCAACTGTTCTTTCGAGAATAATGTGGCTTCCGGAGGAATTTCCCAAAACGCCGGCGGGGCAATCTACAACGAGACTAACAGTAGGCCCCAACTCACGAATTGTTCATTTCAGAACAATTCGGTTTCGGGCACACTCGCTTTCGGCGGGGCTATGTTCAACCTTGAAAATGTCAACGTGGTGCTCGTCAATTGTGTACTATCTGGCAATGGCGAGAGTAATACATTTTTCAACCAGAACTCTACTATCGCAGCCAGCTACAGTCTGTTTGATGCCTCAGCAACAGCCTATTCAGGCCCTAACAACCTAACCACTACCAGCTCGCCCTTTGTGAGTACAAGTTCGGTGGTTCTCAATACCTGTTCCTCTGCCATCAATGCGGGCCTTACATCAGCAACGGGGTTAATCGGCATCAATACCGATTTAGTGGGCCAGAACCGAGTTATAGGTGGCACAGTTGATATGGGAGCCATTGAGTTTACAGGGGTACAGGACTTCCCCCTGGGTATCACTGCCCAACCAGCCACCAGCTCGGTAGTGTGTGCGGGTGCAACGGTTACTGCAACCCTTAGCGTCACAGGCACAAGCCCTACGTACCAATGGTACAAAGACGGGCAATCGCTCGGTGCGGCCCAGAAGTCGGCTACACTCAGTCTGACAAATACTCAAACGACCGACAGTGGCAGTTATTCAGTGGTAGTTACGGGGTCCTGCAACTCGGTCACCTCCACCGCCTTCAGCCTGACAGTGAACGCCACGCCCACCATCAGTATCTCGGCCAATCCTTCCCTGAACATCCTCACTGGGCAAACTGCCACGCTCACCGCCAGCGGGGCCAGCAGTTATAGCTGGTCGTCGGGAGCTAGCACTACCGCCATTTCGGTGAGTGTGGCCGGGCCATACAGCGTGACTGGAATCACCGCCGGGTGCGCGGGCACCGCTACTGTTACGCTGAATGTGAACACCATTCTCCCGCCGAGCATCACCGCCCAACCCGCCAGTGCCTCCAGCGTATGCGAAGGCACTTCGGTGCTGGTCACTGTGGGCGTGTCGGGGAGTATTTCGGGCTATCAGTGGCTTAAGGGTGGTTTGCCCGTTCCGAACCAAACCACGGCTACCCTCGCGCTGGGCAATGTGCAGATGAGCGATGCGGGCGTGTATTCGCTCTCGCTCACGGGACCAACGGGCAACACTACCTCCAACAGTTTCACCCTGAGTGTAAACCTCACCCCCACGGCTACCATCACCTTCCCCAACTCGGTGACGGTGGCCGGGTCACCCGTGCCCGTTGTGCAGGTGCCGCCATTGAGCAATCCCATTTCGTTCCAGGCATCGGGCGGTAGTTTGTATGATCGGGTGATGATTCTGGACAGTATCAACGGTTACGAGATTCGTCAGAAGGACACGAATACAACGGGTATTTTCCCCATCACACGCCTAGGTTTGTTTACGCTCACGGTGACGGGGGGCAACGGCTGTAGCCGAACAGTGCAGTGGATGGTGCAGCCGCAGTGATGAGTAAGCTAATATTGCAACTATCAAATTAGCGCTCGAAAGACTTAAAACTAACCGATAAATACCTACTTCAGCAGACATAAAAGCCGAATTCGTATCTTTAACGGCTTCTTACGCTAATTTATGTTTGTTAATTTACTCACGTATATTCCTAGCCGTTGGTTAGTTCGTTTTCTGTTTGGGTTACTGATCCCAATTTGGGGGTCAGCAACTCCATTTGTGCAACAGGTTGAACGAGCCACACCAGCCAATCGGGTAATTCTGATTCTAAACTATTTCGACACCTGCCGGGCTGTCACCACGAATCAGGCTAATGCGTTTCGGTTGCTAAGCCAAATTGAGACCTTTGGTAAACAGGCGCAGGATGGGCAATTGGTTCGGTATTGTCGGTTTTTGCATGATACCCAGGCCAAACACAGCAACCAGAGCAACACCCAAAACGCGGCTCTATTTTTATCCGTTGGCGAGGAAGCTCAACGCAACGGTGACCTCCAGATTGCGGCCGTTTGCCAACACTTTGCCGGGCAGTATTATTTTCTGAGCGAAGATTACGGCAAAGCCTTCGAATACCTGCTAGCGGCAAATGAACAATTTCGGAAAATTGGCTTTCAGAACATACCCGAAATTGGGCGTTATTTGTACGAATTAGCCCTTAACTACTATTACTTCAACGAGCACCGAAAAGTAATTGACTTACTACAGATAGCGGCCCGGTATCCGGCCTTTAACGCCAATATGGCCCTTCAAACCCACAACACCATGGGCTTGGCTTATTTGCGGGTTAGTCAACTTAGTAATGCTGACGATGTAAAAAAGGCGGAAGCGAGTTTTAACCGGGCCATGCAGATCGCTAAAGCTACCCGCGACAAGCAGTGGCAAGGCAACCTCTACGGCAACCTATCCAAAATATACCTGCATCAGAAGCGAATCGGCCCGGCCATTGCAGCCCTTCGGTTCGACTATGCCGTTAGCCTGCAGCATCTGCCGGGGCAACTACTGCCCGATCAGGCAGCTCTCAGCCTGGCCCGCGCCTACCTTATGCGGGAGCAACTCGATAGCTGCTTTTTTTTCCTGCGGGAATCGGCCCGATTTTACCGGCTCAACAGCGGTGTTAATACGTTTGGCAGTAATCTGGCCGATGAAAACTATGTGCGTAACTACTGCGATGTGGCTCGCCTGTACTACCGGGCTATCAACGACCTGCCCAGCGCCTACAGGTTTCTCGACAGCATGGCCGTGCTCGACAAGCGTATCAACAGGCGTTATAATTCCGAACAGGTATCGCTGGTGGAGCAAAAATTGCTGATTCAGAAACACCAGATGGAGGTCACAACTCTCCAGACAAACCAACAGAAGCAACAACGGTGGTTCTGGATTATCGGTAGCATGCTGGTGGTGGTTGCCGGGCTGTTTGTGCGGCTGTACCAGCTAAGCCGACTGAAGCGACAACAGGAAACGCTGGCCAATGCTGAACGTCAGAAACGGCTTCAGCTCGAAAAGCAGCAGGTAGCCGACGATCTGGAACGCGCCCGGGCCGAATTGGCCAAGTTTATGGATAATCTGCAACAAGCAGATTCGTCGGTGAGGGATGTCCAGCACAGTTTATACCAGGCCAGCCTGCTTACTAAAGTCGATTGGGAAGAATTCCAGCAACGTTTTGATCGGGTCTATCCACAATTTTTTCCACAGCTACGCGTGCAGTTTGCCGATCTGACCCCCGCTGAAGAGCGGCTCCTGGCCCTCTCTAAACTCAATATTGGCACTCAGCGAATGGGCCGGATGCTCGGTATCTCGACCAACTCGATCCGAACCACCAAATACCGGCTGCGTAAAAAGCTGGGCGTAGACGGCACCTCTCCCCTGTCAGACCTTCTGACTGACGCGCAATAGCCTGCACAACCAGCTGACAATCAGCCGTAAATTATTTTGTATACGTTTTTGTCTACGCCTAAAAATAGGTGCTAGCTGGGTGTTGCATTTAGTTTAGTGGGTAAAATTCGACAAGTAAACGGCAGCGTAGCGGCCACGTTCACCTGAATACCTTACCCTAAAACCCAGGTTTATGAAACACCTCTTTCTTTCTTTCGCTGGTATTCTATCACTGCTACTGGCGTTGCACACAAACAACACCTTAGCCCAGACCACCAATACCTGGACCGGTAATAGCAATACAGACTGGAACACGCCCACGAACTGGAGCCTGGGCCGTGTACCACTCGCTACTGACGATGTAGTGATTGTGGCTACGCCGAACCAGCCCGTTATTGGAGCGGGTACATCGGCGGTGGGCTATAGCGTGGAGGTGCGGTTCAACGCGTCTCTCGGTTCGACACCCTCCCTCAGTATTGCCAATGGGGGGAGCCTGACACTCAACGGCTCAAAGACGACCGAAGGAAGTTCGGGTGCGTTTTTGAGCCGGGGAGTAGTTAACAACAGTGGGCAAGTGGTGATTGGCAATGTAGCAACGGCCTCCGTGGAAGGGGCTGGCATTGTGAACAATAACTTGTTTACGAACAACACAGGGGGGAGCATTATCATTGACCGAACCACCGAATCAGGCTTGAACAACAGGAGTGGCCGGTTCTTCAATTCAGGCACTATCACGATTGGGGCGGTGGCTGCGGTGGGGCAGTATGGTATAATGAACGATAATAACTTCTTCAACAACGTCGGGGGCAGCATCGCCATTGACCGAGCGTCTTCGCAAGGCGTGCGCAACGTTAGTGGCCAGTTCACCAACTCGTCTACGATTATTATCGGGGCGGTGGCTGCGGTGGGGCAGTATGGTGTTTTTAACTTTAATACCTTCAATAATTCAGGTTGCAATGCGCTGATCAATATCGTATCGGATGCCGTTATTTTCAATAATCCTGCCAGCTCCGGTACGTTCAACAACACCGGTACGATTATCGAGAATGCCAGTGGCAACAGTAACATCAGCAGCAACGAAGGCCTGGTGCAAAACCTCAACGGCGGTAATGTCAACATTACTGGCACCAATACGGGGGTAGTGACCACTACTCCGGGTATGATCTGGACGGGCTGCGCCAGTACCGACTGGAACACGGCCACCAACTGGAGCGCAGGCCGCGTTCCTTTAGCCTCCGACGATGTGACCATACCCTCAGGCACCGCCAACACGCCTATACTGAGCACCACGGCCGTGGCCAAAACCGTGGAGGTGCAGAGCGGGGCATCATTAACGCTGACCAGCACTGCCAGTCTGAGCGTTAACAACCCAAAATCGATAACGGCCAATAGCACGGTAGCCACAACGGGCTTTTTCAATGGGGGTACAGTGTACAATCAGGGGGCATTGGTACTGAATACGGGGGCTCAGTTCGGACTCTGGAACACCGCTACGTTCAGTAACGTATCAGGGGGCAGCATCACCATTGATCGAGCCGGCAATACGGGTATATACAATCAATCGGGCAGCTTCGTCAACTCCTCCACGGTGCGTATTGGGTCTGTAAGCACTGTGGGTTCGTTCGGGATGGTGAATACGTCATCGTTCAACAACGTTTCGGAAGGTATCATTCGCATTGACCAATCGAGTAGTGGCTTGTTAAATCAGATAGGGAGTAGCTTTGTTAACTCAGCCACGATGCTTATGGGAACCAGTGTGACCAGCAATGCTATCCTTAATCAATCAGGAGCCACTGTAGACAATCAGGGCTGCCCGGCACTGATTCAGAGCCTGGGTAATGCTATTATTACCAACTCCGGTTCCTTCTCCAACACGGGGACGATCATCGAGAATGGAGCGAGCAACAGCAACATCAGCTTCAACGGGGGCCTGGTGCAGAATCTCAACGGGGGCAACTTCACCATCACCGGCCCAAACACCGGCCTGGTCACCACCCTACCCGGCCCCCTGCCCGCCATCACGCCCACGCCCTCGCTCACCATCACCCAGGGCC
Organism: Flavobacterium sp. SUN052; assembly: GCF_028867935.1. GTDB lineage: Bacteria > Bacteroidota > Bacteroidia > Flavobacteriales > Flavobacteriaceae > Flavobacterium. Next base: position 153,719 of record NZ_JAPQNS010000006.1, on the reverse strand, counting down.
AGAACGCGACTCTCAGCGCGTCGGGCGCGCTAACGTACAACTGGTCGTCGGGGCCAATCAACACCTCCACCATCACGGTCAGTGTGGCCGGGCCGTATTCGGTGACGGGCAGCATAGGCAGTTGCGCGTCGGTAGGTACGGTGACGGTGGTCGTAACGGCGGCACCACCTTCAGTCACGGCCCAACCGGCTAGTGCCTCCACCGTGTGCGAAGGAGCCTTAGTACTGATCAAGGTGGGTGTTTCGGGAAGTATTTCCGGCTATCAATGGCTCAAGGATGGTAGTCCGGTTAGTAGCCAGACCACGGCCACACTCTCGCTGACCAATGTGCAACTGAGCAATGCTGGCACCTATTCCCTCTCGCTGACGGGGCCAACCGGTAGCACCACCTCAAGCGGTTTCACACTCTCGGTGAATCCAACCCCCACCGCTACCATCACCTTTCCCAACAGCGTGACGGTGCAGGGTACGGGCATTCCCGTAGTGCAGATACCCTCGCTGATTCAGCCGGTGGTATTCCAGGCATCGGGGGGTAGTTTGTATGAGCGGGTGATGATTCTGGACCGCATCAACGGCTATGAGGTGCGCCAGAATGACGCCAACTCGACGGGTATTTTCCCCATTACGCGGCTGGGCTTGTTCACGCTGACTGTAACGACTGCGGGAGGCTGTAGCCGGACCGTGCAGTGGGTGGTGCAGGGGAACTAAATTGATTAAAAAGAATACCCTCACTATCAGCAAAATCTAAGTATTGCTGATAGTGAGGGTATTCTTTTTACCGTCTATTGTTGTCATTTCTATTAAATACACTTATTTATTACAATAATTTACTTAAAAATAATACTTACCGAGTGTAAGATTTAATTAGAAATATGTCCAATCTTTAATGTCTTTACGGTAGCACACTAGCCAGTCGGCTATTCTTATAAAAATAACTCATAAAACTATGCTTACACTTTTTACCCAACAATGTTCGAGCCACTCTCTAAATGAGCTTATTTCACTTAGGAAACAGATTGAAACAGAAATAAGCTATACGCGCATGGCTAGCAGACAGACCAGCCACAAGCATATAAACCTGTCTTGTAAGCGCATAGCCTCTGCTGTTAAATTCATTAGTTTACTAGTTCTATTTTCTCTCGCAGTCAGCACTTCCTTGTACGCTTCCCACGCGATGGGCGTAGATTTAACATATGAAAGTATAGGAGCAAACCAGTATCGGGTACGTCTAAAATTCTTCCGCGACTGTAACGGTATTCAACCGGCTAGCACCGTGACCATCAATATCCGATCAGCCACCCGGGCGACCAATCAAAATATTACGCTCACCCAGGTAGGGTCCGCCGTAGATATCACACCCCTTTGCGCTACTGCATTGAGTCGATGTGCTAATCCATCAAGCTCTGTCCCTTTTGGAGTTCAACAGTACATCTATGAGGGTACCGTTACTTTAACTACGCCAGCTCCCGATTACATTCTTTCTTTCTCTCTCTGCTGTCGTAACATTGGGGTTACAACGCTCGTAAACCCTGGTAGTCAAAACATTTACATTGAAGCCTTACTAAATAATCAGGCCATATCTACGAATAGTTCTCCTACTTTCTCAAAAACACCAGTACCATTTTCACTGATCAACCAGCCCATAAGCTACAACCACGGTGTAACCGATCCAGACGGAGATGAACTCGTCTTCAGCCTGGGCAACTGTTTACAGGGCCAGGGTAATTCCGTTCAGTATGTTACTGGATTTTCCGGCACTCAGCCCCTCACTACTACTGGACCCATAACCATCAATCCTGTAAATGGCAATGTCAGTTTTACCCCATCAGCGCAAGCGGTCGCTGTCTTTTGCGTGAAAGTAGAAGAATACCGAATGATCAGTGGTGTCAGAACTAAAATTGGTGAGGTTGTTCGTGATATGCAATTCACTGTTGCCGACGGCATTAATACACTACCCGTCGTGTCGGGCATCAATGGAACTGCTGGAGCCGGAGGCACGACGGGCCCTTCGAGTATAACAGTCGCAGCAGGTTCTAATCTCTGTTTTAACCTGGCAGCTTATGACCCCGAATCATCGACGCTGACAATAGCCTGGGATGGTGGTATTCCTGGCGCTACGTTTTCTAACAACAGTTCAGGTACATCAGCTACATTTTGCTGGACACCCACAGCAAACGATCTAGGGTCCAACTTTTTTTCTGTAGACATAAAAGACACCAACTGTCCGTTGTTTGGTACCAATACATACGGCTATTCCGTTGTTGTGACACCCGATTTACCTTCTGTTCCTATTACAGGAACAGCCACTGTAGCCTGTTTGGCGTTGGCAACGGCCCCAGTTCTACCCCTCGTAACGGGTTGTTCTGGGCAGACCATCACACCAACCGGGCCAACTATTACTGATAGTCCATCTGCTACCATCTGTGAAGGCACTCGCACATATACCTATACCTACACCTGTGGTGGTAATTCTGTACCCTGGAGCTACGTGTACACCATTGAGCGAGCCCCTTTCTCGGCCCCGAGCAACGGTTCGGCCACTGTCACCAGTCTATCCCTGGCTACTCCTCCTGCCCTCCCGAGCGTAACCAGCAATTGCGGAGAGACCCTAACCCCGAACACACCACTCGTTACGGATAACCTTAATCTACCATATGGGAGTGGTACACGAACTTACTCGTACACCTATACCGATTGTGAAGGCAACAGTGCGACCTGGAGCTTTGTGTACTCGGTAACGATTGCGCCCCCATCCACCATTACGGCCCAACCGGCTAGTGCCTCCACCGTATGCGAAGGAGCCTTAGTGGTGGTTACCGTGGGCGTATCGGGGAGTATTTCGGGGTATCAGTGGCTCAAAGGCGGTAGCCCCGTTGCGGGCCAAACCACGGCCACGCTCTCGCTGAGTAGTGTGCAGGTGAGCGATGCGGGCATATACTCGCTCTCGCTGACGGGGCCAACGGGTTCGACTACCTCCAGCGGCTTTACCCTGAGTGTAAACCCCACGCCCACGGCCACCATCACCTTCCCCAACAGCGTCACCGTGGCTGGGTCGCCCGTGCCGGTGGTGCAGGTACCCTCGCTGAATCCGCCGGTACTGTTCCAGGCATCGGGGGGGAGTTTGTATGAACGGGTGATGATTGTTGACCGCATCAACGGCTATGAGATTCGCCAAAGCGACAACAATACTACGGGCATTTTCCCCATCATACGGCTGGGCTTGTTTACGCTGACGGTAACGACTGCGGGCGGCTGTAGCCGAACCGTGCAGTGGGTGGTGCAGACCCAGTAAGGCTGGTTTATTGACAGTGAACTAGCTAGTAGCACGCTGTCTACCGATGCCTCACAGATCGTTTTAACTAACAAACCTTATTTGTACATTTATAGCCACTAACCTAAAAACCAATGAAAAACTCGTCATAAAACAGGTTTAGGTGTTTGGGTCGGTTGGCTAACCCATGATAAGTTCCGACGACGTATTCATTCCGAAGCTAAAGTCGCTGATTGACGCGAATCTGGACGATCCTGCCTTTTCGGTGGATACGGTTTGCCGAGACATGGGTATTAGCCGGGCGCAACTGCATCGGATTGTGAAAGAACAGTTCGAGTTGTCAGTTACGCTGTATATTCGAAAAGTACGCATGGAAAAAGCTAACTACTTGTTAGCCAATACCAGTCTGCGTATTTCGGAAGTAGCCGACCGGGTAGGCATTAGTAACCCCCAGAATTTCAGCAAGTACTTCACTCAGGAATTTGCCGTTAGTCCCACGGAATTCCGGCGGCTGCATCAGGCTCCGACGTCAGCCACTAATTTGCTAACGTCAGAAGCTATTCCTCCCGTTACAGCTCCGTTACTACCCATTCCGCCATTACCAGAAACAGTCCCCGTTTTTTCTCAAAAACCGGTTTCGGCTCGTCTCTGGTCCCGGTCTTATATCCGCTGGGCCGTATATAGCATCATTCTGTTGGGCGTGGGACTGGGACTGACCCTTTATATCCAGACATATATTCGTTCAGCAAGCCCATCAGCCACTACGGCTGGCACCTCAATTGCAGTGCTGCCCTTCGTTAACATGGGGTCGTCTGAGGCTAACCCTATTTGCGATGGCCTTATCGACGATATCCATACGGCGCTTTCGCTGATCCGGCACCTGCGCGTAACGGCCCGGTCGTCGTCGGATCAGTACCGAGGCACCCAAAAGGATATGTCTCAAATCGGTGACGAGCTGGGAGTTTCCAACATTCTGCAAGCTAAGCTGTTGAAATCCGGCGAACAGATTCAACTGAAAGTTGAGCTTATCAATGCCAATGAGGACCAGCTAAGTTGGGCAAAAACCTATAGGGTGGACTACCGCAACGTGTTTCAGCTCACCGAGCAAATTACTGGGGATGTAGCCCGTGAACTGAATCTGGATAACAACCCAACTTCGGCCAATAAACTGGGATTGGCCCGCACCCAAAATATGGTGGCCTACAACCACTTTTTGCAGGGTCGTCAGTTAGTGGTGAGCCGCAAAAAAGAGAACATCGTGGCGGGGCTTGCCAAGTTCGACCAGGCACTGGCCCTCGATTCGACCTTTGCCGAAGTGTATGCGTTCAAAGGGGTGGCTTACTCGGTTTGGGCCAACTCCGACTATGCCCCCGACCCAACCAAAACCTATGCCCTAGCTCAAAAATATGCCCTTAAGGCCATTCAGATTGATCCTACTAATAGCACAGCTTATGGCGTTTTGGGAACCATTTATGCCGATACCTATCAGTGGCAAGCCGCCGAAACATCGTTTCGTATTGCGCTCCAACACAACCCCAACGATGCCCAGATCAATTATTGGTATAGTTTGCTGCTACGCTCAACCGGGCAGTTGACCGAGGCCATTCGCTACAGTACGCAGGCCGTGGCCCTCGATCCACTCTACCCCGTAATTCTCAGCGGCCACATCGTCACCTGTGCTTATGCCAACCGGTTCGACCTGGCCCAGGCCAGCCTTATCAACGGCAGAGCCTTATTTGGCGATTCGTTCATTTTCCAGGTAGCGCTGGGTTATTTGTATCTCGCCAAAAAAGAGTATGCCCCGGCGGCAACCAGTTTTTCTCGTGGTCTAAAACTGAATCCGAACTATACTGGCCACCTTCCCACGTTGATGTACTGCGAAGCCAAACGCGGCAACCGTGCCAAAGCCGTTGCGTATCTCCAAACCCTTACGGCCAAGACGCCCCGGACGTACTATGATAAAGCCGTCGTGTTTGCGGGGTTATCGCAAAAAGATAGCTGTTTGCATAACCTGAAAACAGCCTCCGACCTGGGGTATATTTATAAAGACATGCAGGTGGTGCCAATCTTCCAGCCTTATCGCCAGGAACCTGTTTTTCAGGCTATTCTCCGCCAATATCGGTACCCTTAGCAGCAGGTAGTGTACGCCCGCGCTGTAACGCTACGGTACCTTCTCGCGTGCTACATCTACAAATGCAACAATAGGCTAAGCTTTTCTTCGACGTGAGACAATAGACTAAGCTTTTGAGACAATAAGCGAAGTCTTCTCAACCGACATCCTACACTTTTACTTCGCCAGACGGTCGTCTGGCTGGCGGGTACACCTTTACCGCTAAAACCTAAAACCATTACTGGATCGAATAAATGAAACCCAACGTCTACGCCCTGTTCACATCCTGCTACGTAGCCTTGTCCATCCTCGCGACTGGCTGTACCTCTACCGACACTAAAACCACCGAATCGACCGAACAGGCCGTTGCCAAACCAGACATGGCTGTGGTAAAAGCCGACATTCAGGCCCTGGAAACAGCCTGGGCTGCTGCCGATAATGCCCGTGATGCCAAAGCGATTGTGGCTTTTTACGCCAATGATGCCGTGAGTATGGCCAACAATTCACCCCGATTGGTGGGTAAAGCGGCTATTCTGAAAGACGTGGAAAACGCCCTGGCCAAACGGGCCAAAGGCACTACCATCGCCTTCGAAACCCTGGAGGTTTTTGGCGACGGGAATATGGTTACGGAAGTTGGCAAAGCCACTGGAAAAGACGCTTCGGGGAAAGAGACATACACGGGAAAGTACATGGCTATCTGGGAAAAGCGCGACGGAAAATACGTAACGATCCGAGATATAAACAACGACGATGTAAAAGCGAAATAGTCTGATGTAAGACAAGTGAAAATTGCTGACGCTTCTGGGCTTCGACTCCGCTCAGCCTGACCCAGAAATTGACTCAAAACAGGCAACTGCGTCAACATCGACCGTCAGGCTGAGCGGAGTCGAAGCCCAAAAGCGTCAGCCACTCGACTAAACTTATAAATTAGTCAAATACTCCCTGTTAAATCCTTCTCCCAACGGTCGGTGTCTTCGCAGACCGTTTTTTATGTACTTTTTTGTAAGAAGTGCTTATAAATGCAACAATAGACTAAGCTTTTTTACATCATGAGACAATAGACTAAGCTTTTGCAACAATAAGCGAAGTCTTCTCGCCAGGTAAATCCCACTTTTACTTCCGAGCTGACGGGCCGGAAAATCATGCCTTCAGCGACCTAAGTTAATCATCGACAATGGTCACCATCAACAACTGGCAACTGAATAAAGAGAAATGGCTGGATACCGACCTAACCCTGATGACTTCGGACAAGGGTTGGCGAAAGCAAAGCACAAAAAAGGGAATCCCGATCTGGCAACAGTCATTTGCCGACGACAAAAACGACTTGTTCCGGTGGCGGTTGCCCCGAGTAGCTGCCTCGCACAGCGAGGTCTTCGATGTGTTTACCAACAAAATGCTCGACTATCATCAGTACTGGACTGCTGAGTACACGGGTGGTTTTCGAGTGAAGCACATTGACGAAAACACCCAAATTATCTATCAGCAATTCAATCCCGGTGTGCCGTTTATTGCCAAACGTGATCTGCTGTACGTGCAATGGTCAAGGCAACTGGCGGATAACCTGATTCAAACCAGTTTCCGGTCGATTGTCTTGGACACGATGCCCGTACCTGCCGGTTTTGAACGGATCGACTGGTGGGGCGGGCACCTGTTTGAGGCCAACGACGACGGCACTAGCCAGCTTGTTTTGATTGACCGAGAAAATCAGGGCGGTCGTTTCCCGGCCCTGATCATGAACCTGATCATGCCTAATTACCTCACCCATCAGTTTGAGAGCATCCAGCAATTTTTCGAGAAAGGCGGAGTTAAAAGCCACGAAAAATTGCCGGATGCCAAAAACACGGCGCTCACCCTAAATCCTCTTTTTTTAACCTAACTGCGCTTATGAACTTCATCAACTGGCTTACCCATTTCGAACCCATCATTAACCAACTCTGGGTGTTTACCCTCGTCTCTACGGTAGTGCTGTATGTACTGTGCAACGTGCTGCCCGACCGCATAACGGGTCAGTTTTTGCCGCTGCACAATGTGTTCAAACCCCAAACCAACATTGATTTAGACTACCAATCCATCGGCTACGCCCTGTTGCACACGACCTGGGCAACCCGACTTACCCATTCGACCATCATCATCGAAGCTGTGTTGTGGTTCGTCATTTTCGATAGCTGGCACTGGATTATTCCCTGCGTAGTGGTGGCGGCTGTGGTGGTGCAGGCCCTGTTTATTGGCGATAAAAAATTTGGTTTGTTTTTCGTGCTGATAGGTCTCGTCACGTTGGGCAGTGCCCTGTATGTGGTTCAGGTTCTGGGGCAACCCAACGCCGTTTTGCTGGCCAAAGTGATTTTGATGCTGGGAGGTTTGTTGCGGATGTTGAGCCATTCGGCCGAGCTGATCCCCCCGCTGTTGGTGAATAAATCGGATCAGTTCGAGAAACTAACGGCGCAGAACATCAACTGGAAAGTACCGCTTTCGTCGCTCATTGGCTACGTGGGCGAGTTTGGCAGTGGTCTGCCCAACCGGATTTTACCCGTTCAGGTCAATTACCTCTACCAGACCGTTTTTGGCCTCAAACCCGAAACCACCTTGCCGTGGACAGCCGTGGAATCAGCCGCCCAAAAGGTTCTGACAGGCGGCTATTCACAACTCAGCGCATTGCGCCAATACTATAACAGCGTTACGAACCGCGCATAGCTATAGTTCAAGACCACTTAGTTACCCTACATAACCCATGATTCCATCTCTATCTTCTTCATTCTTTTCCCGCTCGGTTCAGGCCGGGCTGATTTCTTTGTTGCTGCTGGTTAGCCTTGCTGCCCAGGCCCAAACCAACACCTGGACGGGCAGCACCGACACTGACTGGAACACACCCGGCAACTGGTCGCTGACGCTGGTTCCCGACGCTACACATGATGTGGTAATTCCGTCTGGGTCTACTAACCAGCCTATTCTCAGCACCACAGCCACGGTCAAATCGGTAGCGGTGGCAAGCAGTGCTACCCTAACCATCAATAATACTACGGGCAGCTTAGACATCAATGGTTCTACGGGTTTTGCCTTAGAGAATTTTGGCACCTTAGACAACAGTGGTAGCATTCGAATAGGCAACACATCGGCTGTTGCTAACCGAGGTATTGTCCATCGCAATGGTGGTACGCTGTATAACCGACCGGGCGGCCTGATTCAAATTGACCGGACGTCTGCCGTCGAAGCCTTTTATTCGACAGGGGTTGTCAACAACGAAGCCACCATAGAAATTGGTACAAATGCGGCTGTTACGGGAACTGGCCTTACCATTGAGAGCGGCAGCTTTTTTAACAAAACTGGCAGTACCCTGACCATCAATGGTTCTACGGGGTTTGCCTTAGAGAATAAGGGCACCCTGGATAACAGCGGTACTATCCGAATAGGCAACCTCTCAGCCGTTGCTAACCGAGGTGTGGTACACCGCAGTGGCGGCATACTGAACAACAGACCGGGCGGCCTGATTCAAATTGACCGAACGTCTGCCGTCGAAGCCTTCTATTCGACAGGAGTGGTTAATAATGAAGCCACCATCCAGATTGGCACTAATGCAGCCGTTACGGGAAATGGCTTTACCATTGAGGGCGGTACATTCACTAACTCGGGCACCCTCACCATCGGCACCAACGTGACCGGCACCGCCATTCTCAATAAAAGTGGGGCCATATTTACCAATCTGGGGGAAGGGAGTGGTTGCCAGGCACAGATTCAGGGCCTTATTCTGAGCTTAGGAAATGGAGTCATTAGTAACTCCAGCCCAGCTTCATTCTCCAACACTGGCACCATCATCGAGAATTCAACGGGCACCAGCGGTATCACGTTTAACGGCGGGGTGGTGCAGAATAATAATGGAGGCACCTTCAACATCACCACCAATCTGGGGCTGCTGACCCTGGGAGCCGTCTGGACAGGTTGCGTGAGTCGGGACTGGAACACGGCAGCAAACTGGTCAGGGAAAATTATTCCAACGACTACGGACGATGCAATTATTGCGTCGGCACCCGCCAACCAGCCCATCATCAGCACCACGGCCACGGCCAAATCGGTAGAGGTGCAAAGCGGGGCCTCGCTCAGTATTAGCAGTGTGGGGAGCCTGACCATCAATGGATACAAATTTATATCTATCTATAGCAATAGCAGAGGTAACTACTTTCTTCCAACAGCAGGTTTCGGCAACTTAGGCACGGTAGTTAATGAGGGGTCTTTAGTGATGGGCAATTTAGGCTTTATAGGTTTCTTCGGGTTTGCTAACTCCGGCACGTTCAGCAACAGAGAGAGCGGGCGCATTAGCATCGACGGTAGTATCCTATACAATGCCAGTGGTAGTTTTGTCAACGTCGGGACTATATCAAGCAGAGGTATAACAAATGAAGCGTCGTTCAGCAACACGACGGGCGGGTACATTGCTTCGGCCGTGAACACTGAATCTGGCAGTACGTTTGTCAATTCATCGACCCTCACCATCGGGATATCGAACAGTGTATCTACTCAATCTGGGTTACTGAATATCGGCTCGTTCACCAATACGGCTGGCGGGTACATTGCCATTGATCGTAGCCAAATAGGCTTGAATAATAGCAACGCCTTTCCCGGCGACGAGGGTATTTTCGTCAACTCGGGCATCATTACCATCGGGGCATCGGTCACGGGAGGTTCCTACGGGATGTTTAACACCGGCACGTTCAGCAACACGGCGGGGGGGAGCGTCAGTATTGAGCGAACCACCCAGGGCTTGCTCAATACTAGGAGTTTTGTCAACTCGGCCACCATCACCCTCGGCCCCACTGTATCCGGCACCGCCATCGAAAACCGAAGTGGAGCTACGTTTACCAATCAGGGTTGCCTGGCCCTGCTGCAAGGTCTAGGCAATGCGGTGATTACCAACGCGGGTTCGTTCTCCAACACGGGCACCCTCATCGAGAATGCATCGGGCAACAGCAACATCAGTTTCAATGGCGGACTGATTGTGAATAACAACGGCGGCTCGTTTACGGTAGCCTCGGGCAATGCGGCTGTTTCGGCCGGGGCCGGGCTGGTCTGGCAAGGCTGCGTGAGCACCGACTGGAACACGGCGGGCAACTGGTATCCGGCCACCGTTCCCACCGCTACGGACGATGCTATCATTCAGTTGAGTGCCGCCAACCAGCCCATTATCAGCACCACCACCACGGCCAAATCGGTGGCCGTGCAAGCGGGGGCTTCGCTCAGTATCAGCAGCGCGGGGAGCCTCAGTATCAACGGATCAACGGGGAATGCCCTGACCAATGCGGGCAGCCTAACCAATAGCGGTAGCCTGCTAATTGGCAGTATGTCGGCGGTGGGGGGAGCAGGCATCGTTAACGTCGGTTCCGGCACCATCATCAACAGCACAGGCGGCAACATCCAAATCGACCGGACGGGCAGTCATGCTGTTTTCACAAATGGCGGCACATTTACCAATGCGGGCAACCTGCAAATTGGTAGTGTTACGACAGTGGCCGGACGCGGCATTGAAGTGGAAGGAACAAGTACGTTTATCAACGTGCTTGACGGGTTTATCAGGATGAATCGGTGTGCAGGGGTAGCTCTTTTCAATGGCTCACCTTCCTTTATCAATTCATCAACGCTGATCATTGGCGATGTTGCTTTTTCGGGGCAGGATAACCTCTACCTGGACAGTGGCGGGTCGTTCACAAATACGGCCACCGGCGAAATTCGGGCTGACCGGGCGTTTGGTAATGGCATCTGGAACGTCAGAAATACGTTTCAAAATGATGGGGAAATTTTCATCGGTTCTGTCGCCAATACGGGTGTGGGAATTTTAAATAGCGGAACCTCTTCCTTCTCCAACAATGCCGGAGCCAGTATTCAATTTGATCGAGTATCGCGTGGCCTGACCAACACGAATACGTTTTTCAACGCCGGCCAGATCCGGATGGGCAATAACGTGGCATTGGGCGAACGGGGCATTATCAATGGCAATGGGTCGGGTACGGTTGCGGCTGTTTTCAATAATTTAGCCGGGGCGTTGCTCCAGATTGACAATACAGCGGCCGGGCAAGACGGCATTACTAACGAATTGCTAACCACCTTCACCAACGCGGGTACGGTTAGCATCGGCACATCGGGTACGATTGGGGGCAATGGAATCACCAACGCGGGTACGGTTTCCAACAGTGCCTGCGCCACACTGACGGTGTTCGCTCCTATCAAAAACAACAACAGTTTCACTAATGCGGGCTTCTTCACGGTCAGCACCACCAAACCGCACAGTAACACCGGCACGCTGACCAACAACGGCGTGATCGACTACCCTCAGGGAAACCCCATTCCCAACGTGACCAACAACGATCTGATTGTGGCACCTATAAGCGCCAGTGGTTGCAGTTCCACAGCTATAGCCTCTGCTTTACAAATCGGGAGTACAAACAGCTTCTCGGTGGGCACCATCTGGTATTCAGACCAGGCCCTTTCCCAGCAGGCTGGAACGTATAACAACGCGACTAACACCTTCACCTCTAGCAGCCTAAGCGTGGGCAGCAGCCTTCTGTTGTATTTCGTCGTTACCGACAACAACTGCACCCGCACGGTATCGATCAGCGTAACGCGGGGTACGTTAGGCGGCCCCGCCATCTGGACAGGCTGCACCAATACTGACTGGAACACGGCCACCAACTGGAGCGGGGGCTTTGTGCCAACCCCCACCGCCGATGCTATCATTCCATCGGCCCCGGCCAATCAGCCCATCATCAGCACCACGGCGGTGGCCAAATCGGTGGAGGTACAAACGGGGGCTTCGCTCAGCATCACCAGCGTGGGGAGCCTGACCATCAACAACTCCAGGGGCATTACCCGCAGTGGGTTTACCTATGCTACCTCTTTCTACAACGAAGGTACGGTGGTTAGTGCCGGGCAGCTTGTTCTGGGCAATTTGGCCCCGGTAGGCGTTTTTGCCATCTGGAATAACGGCACGTTCACCAACAACGGCGGCAACATCAGCATTGACCGAACTACCAATCAGGGGATTGATAACGGTGGCACATTCGCCAATACAGGAACCATTACCATCGGGGCTTTGGCCAGCGTGGGTGCAAATGGCATCTGGAATCAGACCATCTTTAACAATACAGGTGGTATCATAACCATTGACCAAACAACGAGTCACGGTTTACATAACACGGGTACATTTGTCAACTCGGCGACCCTCCTTGTGGGTCAGTCGGGTTCTATTGGTAATACGGCCCTCAACAACACCAGTACGGCTTCGTTTACCAACACAGCCACAGGACTTATTCGGTTACGAGTGTACATAAGCGGTTGGGATGGCATCGATAACTACGGCACCTACCTGAACAGCGGCACACTCACCATTGGTGCTTCGGCCTCATTAATCAACGTAGCCGGCCTTTACAGCGAGGCTTCCTTTACCAACACCGCCACGGGTATTATTCGGGTTGACCAGGCTCCTTTTGGTCTCTACAACTACTATAATGGCGTTTTCACCAATGCCGGAACCATTACGCTGGCTTTGTCGGCAACGGCGGGACAAGCAGGCAGTGGCCTCCAAAATTTTAATCGGTTTACCAATCAGTCGACTGGAGTCATTTACATAGATGGCTACCGGGGCAATGGCATCTGGAACACACAAGATGCCTCTACAAATTTTCAGAATTCAGGGCTAATTCAGATCGGGGCCAACGCCCGAACGGGTATCACGGGGATTTTGAACTACCGGACGTTCAGCAACAATTCGGATGGCCGAATCGAGATTGACCAGCCCACAGGTAGTGCTATCGTGAATAACAGCCCAACGGCGATTTTTACTAATGCAGCCACAATCCGCATCGGGCAAAATTTTGCTATTCCGGGGTCGGGCATCAACAATAGCAGTTCCGCTACGTTCAACAACCTTACGGGTGCCTCCATTACCATTGACCGAACCGGTTATGGCCTAACCAACATAACTTCGTCCACGTTTGTCAATGCCGCTCTCATCAAAATCAGTACAACCGGGCCAGCCAGTAGTACCGACGGCCTTTGGAATACGTCCGTTTTCTCCAACTCCACCTGCGCGGTACTGACGGTGTTCGACAATATCAATAATGGTGGGGACTTGACCAACGCGGGTTTCTTCACAGTCAACACCACCAAACCGCACAGCAACACCGGCACACTGACTAACAACGGCGTGATCACATACCCGCAGGGCAACCCCATTCCCAATGTCACCAACAACAATGTGATTGTGGCTCCCTTCAGCCTGTGCGGTACTTCGTCTACAACCGCCCTGCAAATCGGTGGTGCCAATAGTTTCTCGGTCGGCACCACCTGGTACACCGATGCGGCCCTGACCACGGCAGGCGGCACCTACAATCAGACCACAAACACCTTTACGCCCACCAGCCTGAGCGTCGGTGTAAACACGCTGTATTTTACTACCACCGACGACGTAAACAGTTGCACTCAAACCGGCACAGTTAGCGTAACAGTCAATGCGCTGCCCACGCCCACGCTTGTAGCCAGCGGCTCGCTCAACTGCTCCCAGACCAGCGTTACCCTAACGGCTTCGGGGGGCGTATCGTATACCTTCGCCAGCGCAAGTGGTACGCTCGGCACGCCGGACTCAGCCAGCACATTGGTGGTGAATGCACCCGGCATCTATTCGGTTACCGTGGGCAACACCAACGGCTGTACCAGCACCACCACGACCACCGTCATCAGCGATACAGCCATTCCAACGGCCTCCCTATCGGCCCTGATTCAGAGTTTTTGTACCGGCACAATGCTGACCCTAACTGCTTCCGGCGGCACCAATTACACCTTTAGCAGCGGGGCCACGCAAACCGGGGGGAGCAGCAGCAACACCGCTACCGTCACGCAGAGTGGTATGTATACCGTCACTGTGGCTAACGCCAGCGGCTGCATCAGCACCACCACCCTATCGGTCACGGCTACACCCCTCACCAGCCTGGTCAATGGACCAGCAGCCAGTTCGGCGGTCTGTGCTGGCACAACAGTGGTAGCCTCGGTGAGTGCCACGGGAACTCCTCCCCTGACCTATCAATGGTATCGGGGCAATAATTTGGTCGGGGGGCAAACCTCGGCCACGCTCTCCTTGCCCAACGCCCAGACTACGGATACGGGCAACTATTCAGTGGTGGTAACGGGGGCCTGTAACTCCGTCACCAGTACCGCTTTTAGCCTGACGGTCAACCCGATTCCTACCGTCACCATTACGCCTAGCCCCAGCCTGACTATCTCTTCACTACAGACGGCCACCTTCACGGCCTCGGGAGCGGCCAGCTACCACTGGTCAAATTTGGCTAGCACTACGGCTATCTCGGTCAACGTGGCCGGGCCCTACTCTGTGACGGGGACAACCAACGGCTGCTCCGGCACGGCTAGTGTGCTGCTCAGCGTTACCTCGGCAGCGCCCATCATCACCACCCAACCCGCCACGGCCTCCACTGTGTGCGAAGGAGCTTCGGTGATGGTTACGGTGGGCGTGTCGGGCCTGGTAACCAGCTACCAGTGGCTCAGGGGCGGCTCGCCCGTGCCGGGTCAAACGGGGCTAGCCCTCTCGCTGGGCAACGTGCAGGTGAGCAATGGGGGGGTGTACTCGCTCTCGGTGACGGGGCCGGGAGGCAGCACCACTTCCAACGGATTCACGCTGACGGTGAACCCCACACCCACCGCTACCATCACCTTTCCTAATTCGGTCACGGTGGCGGGAACGGGCATTCCCGTGGTGAAAGTGCCCTCGCTCAACCCACCAGTTGTTTTCCAGGCCTCAGGTGGTGTATTGTACGAGCGGGTGATGATTCTGGACCGCATCAACGGCTTCGAGATTCGCCAGACTGACGCCAACAACACCGGTATTTTCCCCATCACGCGGCTGGGCCTGTTCACGCTGACGGTCACGGGTGCAGGCGGGTGCCAGCGAACCGTGCAATGGATTGTTCAATAGGTGAAGCATAAGTTTTTACAATGACAAATCAATACAAACACTTGAAAACCAAACTACCCATCTTCGTTCTGGCAACCTCGTTGCTGCTGGCTCTGGCCATCCAAGCTCAGGCTCAGATTTCTACCAACCTGTGTACGGGCCGTTCACTAGACCTCCGCACACAGATTACGGCCCCGACGGGCAGCACGGTGAGCTGGTCGCTTAAACCACAAGCCATCGCCATTGTCGGTGGGAGCGGGACCCTTCATAGTATGGCCCTGTTAGCCAACGGATCGGTGGTGGCCTGGGGCAGTAATAACCAGGGGCAAACGAGTGTGCCAGCCTCGGCCACACCCGCCATTGCCATTGCCGCCGGGTCAGATCATAGCCTGGCCCTGAAAGCAGACGGATCAATCGTGGGCTGGGGCAGTAACGACCAGAGTCAGACAAGTGTGCCAGCCTCGGCCACACCCGCTATCGCCATTGCCGCTGATTACCAGCATAGTCTGGCCCTGAAAGCAGGCGGGTCAATCGTGGGCTGGGGTAGGAATGACCAGGGTCAGACGAGTGTGCCAGCCTCGGCCACCCCCGCCATCGCCATTACCACCGGGGGCGCGCATAGCCTGGCCCTGAAATCAGGCGGGTCCGTAGTGGGCTGGGGATGGGATTTCTATGGTCAAAGTAGCGTACCATCCCTGGCTCTCCCCGCCACCGCCATTGCCGCTGGGTTCGCGCATAGTCTGGCCCTGTTAAACAACGGATCGGTAGTGGGCTGGGGGAATAACGTCGTTAATCAGACGAGTGTGCCAGCCTCGGCCACCCCCGCCATCGCCATTGCCGCCGGGGACCAGCATAATCTGGCCCTGAAAGCAGACGGATCGATCGTGGGTTGGGGGGGGAATAATGTCTTTGGTGAATTGACTGTACCAACCTCGGCCACCCCCGCTATCGCCATTGCCGCCGGGTCCTTTCATAGCCTGGCTCTGTTAGCGAACGGATCGGTGGTGGGCTGGGGCAGGAATGGCTCTGGTGAGGCCGCAGGCTACGATGCCCAGCCGGTAGCCAGCCCGGTGGTCTCGCCCACGGCTACGCAAACCTACTACTACCTGGTTCGTAACGCCAATGGCACCACCACCAACGGCACCGTAACAGTAACCGTCAACGCGCTACCCACGGCCAGTCTGGTAGTTAGTGGCTCACTCAACTGCGCCCAGACCAGCGTCACGCTGACCGCATCGGGCGGGTCAGGCACTTCCTACACGTTTGCCAATGCCAATGGCACGCTCGGCACACCGGGGTCAGCCAGTACGCTGGTGGTCAGTGCGGGCGGCACCTACTCGGTCACGGTGGGCAACGCCAACGGCTGCACCAGCACAACCACAACCACCGTCCTGAGCAATACCACAGCCCCCACGGTGAGCCTGACCCCCGCCACTGGCCTGAGTTTTTGCACCGGAACCGGCGTGACGCTCACGGCCCAGCCTAGAGCCAACACCTACGCCTTCAGCGGGCCGGGGCTTAGCCAAAACGAATCAACCAACACGGCCATTGCCACCCAAAGCGGAACCTACTCGGTACTGGTAACGGGGTCCAACGGTTGCACGGCTTCGGCGGGGGTCTCGCTAACCATAAATCCTGACCCAACAGCAATAGTTACTTTTCCCAACGGCACTACCGTGCAGGGCACCGGCGTGGCCATCGTCACGCTTCCACCGTTCACCAATCCAGTCTTGATCAGGGCATCGGTCGGGGGTGACACTCCGGGGAGTTTTTACGTGCTTTCGTCCGTCATGGATCGCATCAACGGTTACGAAATTCGGCAAGTCGACAGCAACACCACCGGCATTTTCCCCATCAACCGGCCGGGCTTGTTTACGCTGACGGTGACGGGGGCGGGCGGGTGCCAGCGAACCGTGCAGTGGGTGGTACAGGGACAATAGAATTAGACGTTATCTGGTCCCTTTTCTTACGTTTAAGGAAGGGAGCCCAGATAACGTCACCACGTATGCTCAATAGCCGCTATGATCTGCTACAAAATCTCGATATTATTGTGTGGCCAACCCGTATGCTATAGACCTGTTTTATGAACCGCATTGAGCTGATCGTTCTTGATAAAATCAATCAAAGTATCGAAAACAATTTGACCAACGAAGCGTTTTCGGTGGATGCTCTTTGCAAGACCATTGGTATTAGCCGTTCGCAATTACACCGAATCCTCATCGAAGAAACCGGCCTTTCTACTACCCTGTATATCCGAAAAAGCCGTTTAGAACGGGCCAAGATCCTGCTTTCCACAACAGATTTACGGATTTCAGAAATCGCCGATGCCGTAGGAATCAGTAGCCCTCAAAACTTCAGCAAGTATTTTACCGACGAATTTGACGTAAGCCCCACCGATTTCAGGAAACACATGTCGTTTGCCGTCGTACCAGCTCCCACCAAACCTCTTTCTCTGCCCGTTCCTGCCCTTTCTCCCCAGTTATCCATTGCCGTTTTGCCGTTTGTGAACATGAGCAACGACTCCGAACAGGACTATTTCAGCGATGGCATTACCGAAGAAATCATTAATGTGCTGGCCCAGGTGCCCGCGCTCAACGTAGCAGGTCGCACCTCCTGCTTTAGTTTCAAAAACAAGAATACTGACCTGCGGCAAATCGGCGCGAAACTCAGTGTCAATCATATTCTGGAGGGGAGTGTCCGCAAGTCGGGCAACAAGCTACGCATCACGGCTCAGTTGATTAAGGTAGAAGACGGGTTTCACCTGTGGTCCGAAAAATACGACCGGGAGCTCGACGATGTGTTTGAGATTCAGGACGAGATTGCGCTGGCGATTCTGAAAGAAGTCAAAGTCAAACTTTTTGGCCCGCAGAAAGAGGTTCTCTTCAAACGAGATACCCGCAACACCGAGGCCTACCAATCGTATCTGAAGGGGCTTTTCTACTTCAACAAACTGTCGGGGGGCGAAGCCTTGTTCAAAGCCGTTGCTTATTTCGAAGAGGCCATTGCTCTCGAACCCGACTATGCAGCCGCCTACACGGGCATGGCCGGTTGCTACATCCATTTATGGTTTTTTGCCCAGGTGCCCCCCCAACAAAGCATCGAAATTGCTAAATGGGCCATCCAGAAAGCCCTTGCACTCGACCCTGGCAACGCTGAAAATCACGTGCGCGACGCCCACATGAAAATGTGGTATGATTGGGACATGCAAGCCGCCCAAATGATTTTCAAAAAAGCCCTGAGCATGAATCCCAACTCCATCGAGGGGAATCTGTACCACGGCTTTTGGGGTGGTTTCACCGGCGATTTTGCGTTGGCTCACAAGCATGTTGCAAAAGCAGTAGCCCTTGACCCGTTGGCAATTATCAATCAGCTTTCGGCAGCTTTTTGCTATTGGTGGGAGGGTAATCTGGACGAGTGCCTGTTGCAAATCGAGAAAACGATCCAGTTGAAGCCGTATTTCTGGGGTGGCTATTACGTAAAATCACTGGTGTTGCTGGAGCAGTTTCGGTTCGATGAGCTTCTGCCGACGATCGAAAAGGCGCGGCAACTATACCCCAGTTGCCTAACAATCTGTTTTCAGGGCATCGCCTATATTTTTTCGGGGCAACTGGCAAAAGCCAACGAAGTGATGGCCGAGCTTGAAGCCCCCCCCCACAAATACCCCATCTCTCACCACGACATTGGCCAATTCTACATCGCACTGGGTAATCTGGAGAAAGGCCACTACCACTGGAACCTGGCCCTCGAACAGCACGATGGCCGAATGCTGTACATTAACACGTTCTTCCGCAAAGCCAAGTTCTTCAAGTCGCACCCCCAGTTTGCGCGGTTTTTCACGGCCATCGAGCAGGTTTTGAGGAGTGGTGCAACAATAGACTAAGCTTTTGTGGCTTCATGCAACAATAGACCAAGTCTTTGGCACAATAGACCAAGTCGCCCCCTGAGCTGACCGCTACCTTTAGCGTAGAAAATTCCTCAAGTATATGGAGCTACGCTACACGTTATCTCGTTTCTTTCTGGGCGTCTGTCTGCTGTTTTGCCTGACCGCCCTCCCCACCCTCGCCCAAACCATCCGCTATGTAAAACCCACCGCAACCGGTACCGGCACGGGAGATTCATGGGCCAATGCCAGCGGTGATCTGCAAGCCATGATTAACGCCGGTGGCTTCGGCAGTAACGATCAGATTTGGGTGATGGCCGGGACGTACAAACCCACCACCGGCGGCCACCCCACTGGTGGTTTCACGCCCACGCCAAGCCGCAATTTTCGGTTCATTCTGCGAAACGGCGTGGCTATCTACGGCGGCTTTCTGGGGACTGAAACCGCGTTGAGCCAACGGCCAGCTATGAGCGTAACCGTGCCGTCGGGTACTACACTCAGTGGCGACATTGGTACGCCCAACAACACCGCCGACAACACAGTTACGCTGATTGATGTCCCGGCAGACCTGTTCAGTCAGCCTACTATCGACGGGTTTGTGTTGACCCAATGTAACAGTACGTCAACGGTGTCAGGGAGGAGTCTGAATGGGGCCATCCGCAATGCGAGCAGCCCTACTATCCGCAACTGTTGGTTTGTCAACAACATCAATGAGCAGAACGGAGGGGGCATTGCAAACAGTTTCGCGAGCGGGGATGACCTAGTCATCCAGAACTGTCGGTTCGAGAGCAATACGGCCGTGCTGGGCGGAGCGATTTATACCAGTGGCGGTTCCGACAGCTACTCGCTCAGGGCTCTGAACAGCGTGTTTGTATCGAATACGGCAAGTCAGGGTGGGGCCATTGCGAGTGTTGTCAGTTCGTATGGCGGGTTGAGCAACGCTTTTACCAATTGCTCATTCCAGAGCAATGTATCTACGTTTTTGTCGGTCGGCGGCTTTGGTGGTGGCGGTACTCTTAGCGGTGGTGGTGTGATGTACAGCGAACTGACCAGCGGTTCGACTGGCTCCATAAGTCCGGTATTTACCAACTGTTCGTTTCAGGGCAATCGGATCAATCCGGGCACTTTTGGAAACACAGGATACGGTGCCTTATTATTCAACAGAAATCTGGGCAGTGGTAGCATAAATACCACCCTGGTGAACTGTGTTTTATTCGGTAATCCGGGATCAACCACCTTTTATCAGGTTGGTAGCAGCGGCTTCGGCAACACTTTTATACCCAATAGCAGCTACAGTTTGGGGGAGTCATCGGTGATAAATACCTTCGGCATTGGCAACCTTGGGGCCACCACAAACCCTTTTTCCAGCACCAACAGTACCCAACTGCGCGACTGCTCACCAGCCATTGATGCAGGCAACAACTCGGCAGTAAACGGCAGCCTTGCCCCCTTCACGCCTGTCACCACCGACCTGGCCGGGAATCCGCGCATAAGCGGGGGCCGGGTTGATATGGGTGCCTACGAAACCGAGCCGATACGGGGCGGGGCTATTGCCGGGCTGGCTCTGGTACCCTATCCGCAGGAATCGCCCAACACGCTCGCCAGCCTGACGGCCGCTTCGGCTCCGTCTGCATTCACGTTAAGCTGGCAACAAAGTGGCGACAACGGCACGTTCTGGACCGACATCAGCAATGCGAACAGTCAGAGTATTTTGCTACCCAACACTCTTACCACCGATGGTGGTCCCAACAAAACGTATCAGTTTCGGCGCATTATCACGAGCGTGTGTGGCCCTACGGCCACGGCTGGCCCGGTTTCGGTCAATGTAATCCGGGCCGATGGGCGGTTTACGGGGCAGGTGGTCAGCACCGACGGCATCACGCCGGTAGCGGGCGTAACCATCACGGCTGTCCGCACCACCACCGGGCTGGCAGGTAGTCCCGGAAGCTGGACCTACACCGCCGTGACGGTGGCCGATGGCACCTACACCATTGCGCCGGTGTATTACGGTGTTCAGGCTGGCACAACGCCTGCTTCGGTCACGGCAGCCACGTTTACCGTTACGCCGAGCTACGCCGACCGTAACGACGGACCGTCCAGTTCGCCCACGCTGACGCACACGTTCAGCCCCGCGTCGCAGACGTTCACGATGAACCAGTTCAACACGCCGAAGACGATGAATTTCACCGACCAAAGCACTTACGCACTCTCCGGCCAAACCAACCAAAGTTGCGCCGATTGCATCACGGGCTTTTCGGGAGCCACGCCCCTGACCGGTCTGGTTAGTTGCCCGGTCGATGGAGTCACCATCCGAACGTCGCGCAGCAACCAACTCCTCAACACTACCCAAACGAGTTTCTTCTCGACACCCGCTCCGGGCAAATACGGGCAGTTTGCGGTATCGGTAAACAATCCGGGCGTATATTCGCTCTCGGCTAGTATGGCAGGACTGACCTTCGTACCGTCGTCGCAAACGGTTTCGGTCGTGACTGACGTATATAATATTACGTTCAACAGCCCGACCTCGCAAACCATTACCGGGCGGCTGGCTGCGGGTTGTAACGAGGCCATCGGCACGGCGGTGCTTGAGTTTACGGACGTGCTGCTCGACGGGAGCAACAACGCCCGGCCGTCGTGTTTCCGCAAGCGCGTGTCTACCAATGCATCGGGGTTTTACACGATTCTGTTGCCGCCCCGTAAATACCGGGTCTCGGTCATCAGCTTCACCCCCAACGGGATTGCCGGGGTGAGCAGCACCGATTTCCTGACCTTCATCAACGGCATGCCAACCGATTCGCTCACGCGGGATTTGACTTCGGCCACAGCGGTTACCACGTTCAACCTGACCTACCAACGCCCGCCCACCGTTGTCATCCAGGGGTTGATTGCTCCGCCCGGTTGCGGCACGGCGGCAGGTTACTCGCTCATGCAGCAGGAAATTCCGAGTTCGTTGACCGTATTGGCCTATCAGGGGCCGGTGGCTACAGGTTGCCCTGTGAGCAACGGCACAGTAACGGTTTCGACCAACATACAGACCGGCGCGACCCAGAGCTTGACGAATACCGTTGCTGGCGGCAGCCGAAGTTTCACGCTCGTACCGGGTTCGCCCAACATCATTGCGCCGTATTATCGCAACCTTAACGTGCTGTTTACCGATGCCTTCGGGCGAGTGGCTACGCCCCTGAATCAGAACGTGGTGGTAACGGGTATTCAGGCGGGGTCGGCCACGTTCGAGACCATCTCGCCCGAAATTCCGTTCCTTGTTCTGCACGACCCGGCGGGCGATGCCAGTTCGAGTTTCTGGGAGTCGAACACCACCCAGGAACGCGCCATGCGGTTTTATACGGCTGGGGCTGGCTCGGCCAAGACCTGGTTCGAGGCCAAAGTGGGCGTCGCATTTACGGTCGGGTTTGGGTATTACACCAGCGTAGACATTTGGGGAACCATCGGCGGAGGCATAACGACCACGGCCCGAACCACCAACAGCAACGAAGCCATCATCAGCACCACCACCAGCCAACGGGTATCGACCTCAAGTGGATCGAGCATTACGGGCCCCGATGCCGACGTATTTGTGGGGGCCGCCCTGAACCTGTGGTATGCCACCTCGACTGTGATTTCCTTCGACCCCACGAGTTGCACCATTGGCTCCTCCAAGCGGCTTGTTGTGGCCAACAAGGGCGTGGCCACGCAGTATTATTACACCGCCTACGAGATCAAAAACTCGGTGATACCCGCTTTGGCAGTGCTCCGCGACCTGACTCCGGCAGAAAACGAAAAACGCCGGTACGACAATCAGATTTCGGTTTGGCAACAGGTGCTGGACAACAACACAGAGAACCGGAAGAAAGCGCAGTTTGTGGCCAACAAGTCGTTCGATGGTGGGGTGGGCGAGATTTCAGAATCGGTCACGAAGTCGGTTTCGCAGAACAACACCATTGAGTTTGGCATGGACATCGACACCGAAATTGCCGGGTCGCTGGGCTTCGATATTGCCGGCAACGGCTATAGCGGGGGCGTAACGGCGAACTTCAAAATCGAATCGGGCAACAGCGAATCGAACACCGAAACCCGTGCCATTACAACCGGTTACACCCTAAAAGACAACAACGTAGGTGACCGCTTCTCCGTCGATGTGAAGACCGACCCCGTCTATGGCACGCCCGTTTTCGACCTGCTCGGCGGCAAAGCAAGCTGCCCTCCCGAAGCCGCTGCCTTGCCCCGCGACGATGTTCAACTCTCGGTAACGAATCCGGTAGCGACTAACGTGGCCAACAACACGGAGGCCCAGTTCACACTCAAAATCGGCAACATAAGCCAGGTCAACACCGATGCCTCGCGGACCGTCTATCTATCGCTCGTACCTACTAGCAACCCCGATGGGGCCATTATCAGTATCAACGGCAGTCCGTATATTGCACCTTTGCCTTACACCGTGAACCGGTTGGGCGAGGTGCAGGTGACAGTGCGGGTGGCCAAAAGTGCCGCGTCGAACGTGTTTGCCTACGAAGGCTTACAGTTTCAGGTGACCGATGCCTGCGGGGGTAAACCGTTGCAAACGGTCGCGTTGTCGGTGTTCTTCCAGAGTCCGTGCAGCAGCATCTCGCTCCTTTCGCCCGAAACCAACTGGGTCAGCACCCAGGCCGACAACAACAGCGTGCCGGTGCAGATTGGCGGCTACACGGTGGCCAATCTCACCAACGTTACGCTGCAATACCAGCCACAGGGGGGCACGTGGGTCGATGGCCCCACGCTCACGGCGGCTCAACTGAGCAACAGCCCCGCTGGAACAGCCATCAACTGGAATATAAATGGTTTGCTCGATGGCCTGTACACCCTGCGGCTCCGTCTCACCTGCCCGTTGGGGGGTGGCGCAACGGGCACGGTGTATTCTGGACGCGCCAACGGCATTATCGACCGCGTGGCTCCTGTCCGGTTTGGCAATACCCAGCCCACCAACGACAGCTACCAACCCGGCAGCAACATCGGCGTCAGTTATTCCGAAAACCTGCGCTGTTCAACCATCACAAGCAGCAACGTGGTGGCCCGCCGACGGTCCAACGGGCAGGTAGTTCCGGTATCGGTGGGGTGTTATGCCAATCAGATTTCGGTGGTGCCAACGGGCAGTTGGGCGGGGTTCGTGGGCGATGCCATCAGCCTGACCCTTACGGGCGTAGCCGATCAATATGGTAACACCAAAGCCACACCCGACATCTGGCAGTTTTCGGTGGGGAGCCAAACGGCGGCAACGGGCAGCACGGCACTCTCGGTTGCGGTGGTCAACAGCCCGATTTCCGAAAGTTCGACGAATACGATGGCCGTTGTATTCCGGTTGCCAACGGTGGCGGCCAACAACGTGCTGGTCAACTTTGGCGTATCGGGAACGGCCCAGTTTGGCGTCGATTACCTGACGGCCTACGGGGCATCGGCCTCGCAACCGCTATCGGCTACGGTCAACGGTATGGTCGGCAGTATCCTGATTCCGGCGGGAACGTCGTCGGCTACATTGCTCATCGCCCCGGTAAACGATGCATCTGTTGAACCAGACGAAACAATCATCATTAACCTGCTCGCGGGTGGCGATTATCTGATTGGCGCACCCTCAGCCGTCACGGCAGTGATCCTGAACGACGATGCCCCCTGCACCGGCACGATTACAACGGTCAAAAACGGCAACTGGAACGACCCAACGGTTTGGTCGTGCGGGGTGGTTCCGGCGGGTACCGACACGGTGCAACTGAATCATGCCGTGAGTGTTACGACCAACTACGTGGCGCTGGTGCGAACGGTGCGATACGGCAGCGGAGGACGGCTCATTTACCAGGCCGGAGGCAGGGTGCAGTTGGGGTTCTGAAACACTTCCTCTTTTTACTTTTCAAAAGCCTTAACTAGCCTTTCTGTTTTGTGACTTCCGTTTATCCAGCTCCACAGTCAACGGCTACGGCCATTTCTGAAAATGGTCTGTGGCTTCCGTACCCCTCGAAACGTCACTGGGTTAACTTCGACCGCATTGTCCGGCTCGCAGGGCAAGGCAATTATACGGTTGTCTATCTCAGCGACGGGTCGCACGTGCTGGTCGCGCTCACGCTCAAACGGTTGGTTACGCAGCTACCAGCACCGGCGTTTGTGCGGCTCCACCGGAAGCACATCGTCAACCGTCGGTATGTGGTTTCCTTCCAGCCCATCCGACAAACGACCAGGTTTGGGTGGCGACCGGCACCTACAAACTCACCCCCACGGCCACCATTACCTTCCCCAACAGCGTGACGATGCAGGAACGGGAGTGCCGATCGTGTAAGTGCCCTCGTTGAGTCCGCCGGTGGCGTTCCAGGCATCAGGCGGGGGAAGTTACAAGTGGCAGATCATTCTGGATCAGATAAATGGCTACGCCATCCGGCAAGTGGACAGCAACACCACGGGCATTTCCCCAATCACCAGGTCGGGTCTGTTCACCCTGACGGTGACCAACAGTCAAGGCTGTAGCCGGACCGTGCAAGGGGTGGTTACCCAGTGAAGGGTGAAGAGCAACTGTCACCAGTCACCCCACCATTTATTCAACGTACTTTTAGCATAGCGTGGCAGGTGTTATTTTTCAGACCGAAATGATACCCTCCGTCGTATACATCCTGAAGAGATACTACCGGCCCACCACTATGTTACCCCGGATTTTTCCCTATTGGTGGTTTTGTTGGTTGATTTGCAGCCCCGCAATGGCCCAAATCGCTCAATGGCGTCAGCTTACACCGGATGACCGGGTAGTGCGGCTCTGCCTGATGACCAATCAGCAGCCATGGGGAGCGGATTCGATGCCCATGATGCATCGGTTAGATAGTATTCAGACACTGGGCCGGCAATGGGGCGACGAACGGCTGTTCTGGTATGCCCGCCTGCACCAGGTTAAGATCCAGTCGATTGCGTACGGCGATGACCGGAAGAGTCTTACCATCTTCACTCGCGCCGAAGCAGAAATGGAGCAGTGTCCACAGGCTGTTGTCCGGGCTGCGTTCTACTGTTTCTACGGTCAGCTCTGCTACAACTACATGGATTTCGACAAAGGGTTCAAATTACTCTTTCGGGCCAGAAGTATGTTCGAGCGAATCGGCTACGCGAACATCCCCGAAGCTGTCATCTACTTAAATTTGTTTGGTAGTCACTATTGCGGGTTCGAGGACTACCAGAAGGCCATCCATTTTCTGGAAAAGTCACTCGCCTGCCCTCATCAGGAATTATACCCGTCCTACATGACCCTGAATACGTTGGGCATGGCCTATCAGCGACTAAAGCAGTATAAGAACGCAGAACGGGCGTTTCGGGGCGTGATTAAGCAAGCTAAAAACGCCAATTCTCCCGCTTATGTGGGCATTGGTATGGGCAATCTGGGCAATACCCTCCGCCTGATGGGTCAAAACCGGCAGGCCCTGCCCTATCTCTATGCCGATCTGGCTCTGAACGAAATCACTGTCCCCGAAAATTCGGCCATCACCTGCCTCTACATCGCCAAAGCCCTGTTGGCGTTGGACAGCACCGCTAAGGCCAAAACATTCATTGCCCGCGCCGAACAACTGAAACAACGCAGTATCAACTGGGTTCGGACCAGCTATCCGCTTTACTATTATGAAACCCAAACACTGTTTGCTAAAAAAACGGGCAATTACCGCCGGGCCACCGCCTATTTAGACTCGACGGGATTGCTCAAAGATTCGCTGCGGGCTGTTTTTAGCAATAAGATACTGGCCAACGCCGAAAGTAGCATCAATGCCGAGCAGTATCTGAGCGATTTACGGCAGGCCGAAGCCCAAAAACAATACGCCATCAATATCCGCAACTTAATGCTGGTAGCCTTGCTGATGCTGGGTCTGGCAGTGGCGTATGCCCTGAACCAAAAACGCCGGGCCTTGCAACAGCAACAACAGGTGCAGGCTGCCCGGCGCGAACAGGCCGAGGCTCAACTCGCTAACGCACAGGCCCAGTTAGATCAGTATATCGATAGCCTGAAAAACAAAAATGACCTCATTGAGCAGATCTCCGGGGAGTTAGCTTCGGCCCGGCGCGACCCCGATCCAGCGCAGATCGCCCGCATGACGGCCCTGCTCGACAGCGTCATTCTCACCGATAAAGACTGGCTGCGATTCCGTCAGTTGTTTGAGCAGGTCTATCCGGGCTTTCTGGATAAACTGCACCAGGCCCAACCCGACCTGACACCCGCCGAAGTGCGGTTGCTGACATTATTGAAACTCGATATCCCCACTAAAGAAATGGGTTCGATGCTCGGCATATCGGCCGAGAGTATCCGCAAATCACGTTATCGGCTGCGAAAAAAACTGGACAATCTCACTGCCGACGCCCCGCTCCGGTCACTCATTGAGCAGCTCTAGGCCTTTTGTCCACGTTTTGTCCCAGTTTGTCCACGCTTTTGTCCACGCTTCAAAAGCCGTTACAAGAGCATGAAGAGTCTATGTTTGGGTCTTCCAAAGAACCAGACATTACTTAACCATGCATTCCATTCGATCCCTTCCTCGGCCGACCCCGTTGGCAGCAGTATTCCTCCGTTGCCTTGCCCCGCTCCCGTCCGCAAAGGCCCAGGCTATTCGCATTTGGATGTGGTTACTACTCACCATCCTGTTGGGTAATGCCCAACTGACCTGGGCACAGTTTACCCGCCAAACAGCCAACAAAACCAGCAACGCTTACCGCAACACCTTTCAGCGGGTGGGCACTAGTAGTTCATCCGGCAGTACGTTTGAAATTCGCAATGGTGCGCTTTGGGCATGGGGAAGGAATGGTGATGGACAGTTGGGCGATGGCACCATCACCGACCGTAGCACCCCCGTGCAAGTCGGTACAGCGACCAACTGGGTCAGCGTCGCGGCAGGAGCCTATCACACCGTGGCCCTACGGAGCGATGGCACGCTCTGGACGTGGGGAAGGAATATAGAGGGTCAGTTGGGCGATGGCACCACCACCAACCGCAGCACCCCGGTACGGATCGGTACGGCTACCAACTACGTCAGTGTCGCTGTGGGATCATACCACACGGTCGCCTTGCGGAGCGATGGCACACTCTGGGCATGGGGGGTTAATGTCTATGGTCAGTTGGGCGATGGCACCACCACGAACTTCCGCAACAGCCCGGTACAGGTCGGGTCGGCAACCAACTACATCGGCATTGCTGCGGGGCATTTCCACACAGTGGCCCTTCGGAGCAATGGCACACTCTGGGCATGGGGCTGGAACAGCAATGGTCAGTTGGGCGATGGCAGCGTAACCGACCGCACCAGTCCGGTGCAGATTGGAACAGCGAACAACTATGTCAGTGTCGCTGGAGGACAGTATCACACGGCAGCCCTGCGGAGCGATGGCACGCTCTGGGCATGGGGAAGGAATGATTTTGGTCAGTTGGGCGATGGCACCAACACCCAGCAAAACAGCCCGGTTAGGATTGGCACAGCCACCAACTGGATTAGCGTCGTTGTCGGAGCCATCCACACAGTAGCCCTGCGGAGCGATGGCACACTCTGGGCATGGGGCAACAATGGCGTTGGTCAATTAGGAGATGGAACTACCACCCAGCGGAACAGCCCGGTGCCGATTGGCACAGCGAACAACTACGTCAGTATCGCTGCGGGCGACTTCCACACGTTCGCTTTGCGGAGCGATGGCACACTCTGGGCATGGGGCAACAATATCAATGGTCAATTAGGAGATGGAAGTACTACCCAGCGAAACAGCCCCGTGCGGCTTACCTCGCTTAATAGTTGGGTCAGTATGGCTATGGGCGGAAGCCACACGTTGGCCCTGCGGAGCGATGGTAGTCTGTGGGCATCGGGCGACAACACATTTGGTCAGTTGGGCGATGGCTCTACCACCACCAGAAACAGCCCGATACCCGTCGGCACGGCCACTACCTATGTTAGTGTAGCTGCGGGGCAATTTCACACGGTGGCGCTGAGGAGTGATGGCTTCCTCTGGACTTGGGGCCTCAATTTCAATGGTCAATTAGGCGATGGCTCCACCACCCAGCGAAACAGCCCCGTGCAGGTTGGCACCGCTTCCAACTGGGTCAGCATCGCTACGGGAGCATACCACACGGCAGCCATGCGGAGTGATGGCACGCTCTGGGCATGGGGAAGGAATGATTCTGGTCAGTTGGGCGATGGCACTACCACCAACCGCAGCAGTCCCGGGCAGGTCGGCACGGTCACTAACTGGGTGGGCGTCGCGGCAGGACAAAGCCACACCGTGGCCTTGCGGAGCGATGGCACACTCTGGGCTTGGGGCGCTAATAATAGTGGCCAGCTGGGCGATGGTTCTACCACTCAACGTAATAGCCCGGTGCAGGTCGGTACGGCGACCAACTGGATAAGCATAGCTGCGGGACAATACCACACCGTGGCCCTGCGGAGTGACGGCACGCTCTGGACCCTGGGCGACAATAGCCTGGGTCAGTTGGGCGATGGCACCACCACCAACCGCAGCACCCCGGTACAGGTCGGTACAGCGACCAACTGGATGAGCGTCGTTGCGGGAGTGGCACACACATATGCCCTGCGAACCGATGGCACCCTCTGGGCATGGGGCTACAATGCTTTTGGCGAGTTGGGGGATGGCACGACCACTCAGCGAAACAGTCCCGTACCCATTACTGGTCAGACCAGTATCGTTGCGCTGGGCCGGGGAAGCTATGCGTTCCATTCAGCCCTGATCAAAGCCGACCGGCAGGCTATCTGCCTGACCGGCTATAATGTAACCGGTCAGTTGGGCAATGGCTCCACTACCAACAGTAACACGTACCAGTGTATTACGGTCGCCCCCACGATCACGGGTCTGGCAGCCTCGCTTCAGCCGAACTGTGGGGGAGGGATAGTCACGGTTACAGCCACGGTAGGCAGTGTAGCAGGAGCCTACAGCTACAGTATCAGCAACAGTACCAATCTGGTGAGTGGTACGGGTACCAGTGGTGGACAGCCGACTTTTCCCTTTAACCAAACGCTGGTAACGACCGGGTCGGGCGTACAAAACTATACGCTGTCGATCAACGACGACGGCCTTATTTCGACGGCTATAGCCTCCCTCACGGTCAATCCGCCCGTATTGTCCGCTGGAACCATTGGCGGGCCACCCATTGTGCCCTTTCCGCAGGAGTCCGCCATTACACTTACCAGCACGACCGCAGCTACCCTAGTGCCCGCAACGGCCTCCATTACATTTACCTGGCAGCAAAGCCTCAACAACAGTACCTGGACCGACCTACCCAACAGTAACTCGGCGACCACTGGTCTGCCCACCATCTCTAACGATGGAGCAACGGTCAAGTCGTATTACTTCCGACGCGTTGCCAGCGTTTGCAGCCTGACAGCCGCTACGCCCTCGCTGGAAGTGCGGGTAGTGCCGGCTGATGGCGTGATTACGGGGCGGGTGGTGAGTGGCGATGGGATCACGCCCGTTGCGGGGGTAACGCTCACAGCGGTTCGGACTACCACCGGACTGGCGGGTAGTCCCAGTAGCAAAACCTACGTAGCCGTAACCGGCGCGGATGGTACCTACAACATTTCGCCGGTTTATTACGGAGTCAATTCGAGCATTACGCCTACGGGTTCGGTGACGGCCTCGACGTTTGTGATTACGCCCCGCTACACCGATCCAAGCGCGCCGACACTGGTACACGCGTTCAGTCCGGCTTCGCAGACAGCCTCACTCAATCAATTTACCAACCCGCGAAACCTGAGCAACTTCACCGACCTGACCACCTTTGCTGTAACCGGGCAAACCCGCCAAACCTGCCCCGACTGTATTACGGGATTCTCGGGCAACACGCCCCAATTGGGTGTTGTTAGTTGCCCGGTGGATAGTATCCTGATCAAAACGTTTCAGGGTGCTAACCAAATTGGCCTGACTAAGACCGGTTATCTCGACTCGCCACCTCCCGGCGATTATGGCCGTTTTGCCACTACTATCAACAACCCTGGCACCTATATCCTGACGGCAACGGCCACCACCCTCACCTTTGTGCCCGCTTCGCGAACCATTAACGTAACGAGCAATGTCTATAACCTGAACTTCGATAGCCCCACCTCGCAAACCATTCAGGGTCGGGTATCGGCGGGTTGTGGGGAGGCTATTGGGTCGGCGGTGCTGGAATTTACCGATGTACTGAAAGATGCATCGGGTAATCAACGGCCTTCCTGTTTCCGAAAGCGCGTAACTACCAGCCCAACTGGTTTTTACGAAGTCGTGTTGCCCCCTCGTGTGTACAAAGTAACGGCCCTGGGTCTAACGCCAAACGGCACGGCGGGTATAGCTGCCACGGATTTTCTTGCCTTTATCAACACACAACTGCCCGCCGATTCGCTCACCCGGGATCTGACCTCCGCCACGGGTGTTGTCACGCTGAATCTGATCTATGAGCGCCCGCCAACGTTGGCCGTAGAGGGGTTAGTATCGCCACCATCCTGTGGTACCGCCCCCGCTTTTTCAGTGATGGAACAAGGCATACGGTCTCCACTTACTGTCCGAATTTATCAGGGTCCAGTGAGCAAGGGTTGCCCGGTCAGTGGAGGTTTGTTTAGCACCACCAGCACATCGAGTACTAGCGGCAGTGTAATCAGCTCCACCGGCCTCAGCGGCACGCTGGTTGTGACCACCAACGTGCAGAAAGACATCGGCGAAACGTTCCGGCCTGTTTTTGTGAATGGTGTGGCCAACCTGACGCTGGTTCCGGGTGAACCAAACGTTGCGTCGCCCTACACCCGTTCGTTTACGATGCAGTTTACCGATAAGTTCGGGCGAGCGGCCAACCCGGCCTTCAGTCGCAACATTGTGGTGACGGGAGCTAAATCGGGAACGCAAACCTTCGAGACGGTCACACCCGCCTTACCGCTGTTTGTGTTACACGACCCCCCAGGCGATGGAAGTTCCAGTTTTCGGGATCAGGGTCTCACCACCACCCAAACGTATAAAGTAGGGGCGGTTGCCAGTCTTCTCAAAGAGGAGTCGATCAAAGTGAAGGTAGGGACCAAATCCATCGTTGGGGTTGGAATCCTGGTTGATGCAGCCTTTCAGCTGCTCAGTAACAACTCATTAGAAATAGGCGGCACGGTGGGAGCCAACAACGAGTGGATATTTACGACTACCACCAATAACCGGATTACTACGTCGAACCAGACCAGTTCGGTTGGCGACGACGCGGATGTGGTTGTGGGGGCGGCCTTCAATATGTTCTATTCAGTAGCTACCGAGGTTGCGCTCACCAATACCTGTAGTGTTACCACGAGCCCAGCTCTGGCGATTGCCCCCGACCGGGTAGTAACCGATTACTACTACACCGTCCGAACGATCCGGGATCAGGTCATCCCGAATTTGCAAAATCTGTTCAAGCTGACCCCCGCTACCGATACGGTAAGACGAAACGACTACGACAATCAAATCAAAGCTTGGCAACAAATACTGGCAAACAACGACAACAACAAGGCAAGGGCTACCTATTCGTCGAACAAGACATTCAATGGTGGAGGCACTCAGTTTACTTCAACGCTGGCGAGTACAAGCGCAACGACGTATTCGGTAGATTTGAGTACCTATGTCTCCAAGGACTTCGCTGCCGGGCTTGGCGTGAAAGGGGCCGGTAACGAAGGCGACGCACTAACACGGATTAAACTCAAGTTTGAGGTCAACGGTAATACAAAAGGTACCAGTTCGAGTGTGGTTACAACAGGCTACACACTATCCGATGCTAACGTCGGCGACCGCTTCACAGTGGACATTGGTGTGGACCCAGCCTATAATACGCCCGTGTTCAAACTACTCGCTGGCGAATCAAGTTGCCCGCCAGAGCCCAAAACTCGCCCGCGCGATGCATTTGAGTTCAGCGCGCCGGTCACTGTTGTCAGCAACGTGCCCGCCGGTGGTAACGCGGCATTTACGCTCAATATGAGCAACATCAGCGAAGTGATCACTGATGCCTCCCGCTCGGTAACGCTGGAACTGGTAGCTGGCAGCAACCCCGACAATGCAACCATCCGAATCAACGGCAGCGATTACAGTGGCCCCGTCACCTATAGCCTCGCCCGGTTATCTACCTTGTCGATCACGATTCTCATCCGGCAGGGCAATCCGAATATCTACGCCTACGAAGGGCTAAAATTTAAACTCTCGCCTACTTGTAGCGGCACCAGCAAGACGATTACGCTATCGGCCTATTTCCAGAACCCGTGCAGTAGTATATCGCTCGTGACGCCCGAACCGAACTGGGTCACCACGATTGCTGACAACAACAGTCTGCCCGTATTGATTGGCGGCTACAACCTGGCCAACCTCACGGATGTTTCGCTCGAATATGCGCTTCAGGGAAGCAGCAGCTGGCAAACGGCCTTCACCCGTACGGCCGCCCAGCTGAACAACAGCACCAACGGCACGCTCACCAACTGGAACACCACCGGCCTGGACGATGGATTGTACGATCTCCGCCTTAAACTGAGGTGCCCCACCGGAAACGGAGGGTTCAACCTTAATTATTCGACGCGGGCCTCGGGCATTGTGGACCGAACCCCGCCCGACCTGTTCGGCATTCCTCAACCGGCGAGTGGCACTTATGTAGTAGGCAATACCCTTGGAGTCACGTACGATGAACCATTGGCATGCCCGCGCATCAAAAACAGCAATGCTTCCGTCCTGACCCGGAGCAACGGGCAGGTGATTCCAGCCACAGTGGGTTGCTCGGACAATCAGGTTGTGATTGTGCCAACAGGTAGTCTGGCGGCCTACGCCGGAGAGGTGTTGAGTGTATCGTTGACGGGTATTGCCGATGTGTATGGCAACATTCGGACAACTCCCGATGTCTGGAATTTCACCGTGGGAAGTTCGACGGCGGCAACCGGTGCCAATGCTCTGTCGGTAGTGGCGGTTAGTAGTCCTTTAGCCATGAGTGAAGATGCATCCGGCACCCTGAACGTGGTGTTCCGGCTACCGCAGAATGCCTCCAACAACATCTTCATTAATTTCAGCGTGGCCGGTACTGCAAGCTACGGTGTCGATTATACAACCACCTATCAATCACCTGATACACAGCCACT
Source organism: Flavobacterium sp. SUN052 (assembly GCF_028867935.1). Lineage (GTDB taxonomy): Bacteria > Bacteroidota > Bacteroidia > Flavobacteriales > Flavobacteriaceae > Flavobacterium. The sequence continues at coordinate 119,445 of NZ_JAPQNS010000006.1, read as the reverse complement.
ATCGGCGACGGTAAACGGAGCGGTTGGTACGATTCTGATTCCGGCAGGTGCCAGCTCGACCACGCTCCTGATCGACCCTGTAGCCGACACCTATTTTGAACCGAACGAAACGATCATTATCGGTTTGTTGGACGGAGGTGATTATGGGATAAGCGCGGCATCGTCGGTTACGGCAACTATCTTAAACGACGATCAGCCGGGTAATCAGAACGTCATCACCAGCGTAAAAACTGGCAACTGGGAAGACCCCGACACCTGGGATTTACTCAGGACCCCTCTGTCAACCGATGAGGTGATTCTAAACCAGACCCACACCGTTACGCTCTCTACGCCGGGCAATGCCAAAAAGCTGACACCCCGTCAGGACGCCAAACTGCGGTTACCCGTAACCACCTCGAAACTACGCTTAGGATTCTAAACCGTACATAAACAAGAAATGGACAATGAATAAATTTTCTGCAATCCGGCAGGCCTTATTCATTGTCCATTATCCATGCTCTAAACTATGAAACCGCCCAAAGTCTATAAAACCGCCATCATATCACCCACTGCCCTGCTGTTACCTTTCCAGTCGGGTCGGCGGTGGGTTGACTTTCAGGAAATTATCCGACTGGAAGGAATCGGCAACTACACCAACTGTGTCTTCGCTGATGGATCGGTACTGCTGGTGGCTCTCACCTTGCGCCGACTCTACGACCGGCTTCCAGCGAGCGTATTTGTGCGTCCACACCGTAAGCACCTCATTAACCGGCAGCACGTATCCAGTATCAGCAGAATCCAGCCTGCCGTCTCGCTCTGCAATGGTGACAGAGTAGAGATTGCCCGTCGTCGCGTGCAGGCGTTCCGCCAGGAGATGCGGTCTTAATGAGTATGGGTATCCTTGCCTAACCCGCTGGTGGGTAAACAATTCGTTTGCCCACCATTATCGCAAACGAATCGGCCCGCAAATTCGTTACTGATGTAGAGCTAGTACATGTTAAGACAGGCTTTCGTGGTTTGATGAACAGGTTCGTTTTGATCGGCATTTGGTTAGTCCTCGTCGGGGCGGGTTTGCTCGTTTCCCAGCAGGTACCACCGCGTCTGTCAACACCGAAATATCGCACAACTGCATCAGTTCCAGGCGGTGAATACACCGCTCACAACTGGCATCTTACACACGAGTGGGCTGGTCAATGGGCGTTGTTAACGTCCGACACAGACCCTTCCTGGTCCGACTCGTCGGATCTCCCGGCCGCGCTCACTGCGTTGCCTGTTTGCTTTCGGGGGTGGCCTTTGCCACAGAACAGTTTCCCTTCACGGTTTACGCAACCCGCTCCTTCGGGTAAGCCCATTCCTCTGTTTGTACTCTTCCACTCCTGGAAGATTTTAACGGCCTAGGCTCCGCTTTCCAGATTCTTTTTTGATTGGTGAACCACCCGCTCTACAGCCGGGGCTGTTGCCATTCAGCCTACATTTCAGTTACAACCCATCCAATCAACTAGTCATGAACACTCAAAATAACCGTGTTAGGGCTGTGCTCCAACTTAATTCGTTGCATAACCGGGGGTTGCATCGCCCGCTTCTTTCCCTGGTATTTATGCTGGTAACGCTGGCAGGTTTCAGTCAATCGAACCGGCTCGAAACCCAGCAGGGCTTGCTTAATTCTGTAGCCTCTTACGACGCTGACATTCGCCAGTCGATTCTTACGGCCAGTCAGTATCCGCAATTACTAACCCAGTTGCAAAACGCCCGCGAGAACACCCGTTCGTCGTTCGAGGGGTTAATTAACAGCTTTGGCCAGCGGAAACAGGGCTGGTTCTACGAGCTGACCCGTTTTCCTGATTTGATGTACACCCTGGCGACCTCGCCTAGCGGCCTAAACCGCGACGCTATTGACCAGCTTGTGCCCGGCTCCGACGAACGACTTCACGAAGCTGCCTGGAATTTGTACCGACACCACCGCGATGATGTGATTCAAGCCGACAACCTCAACCAACAGGCCACTAATCAGTTTGACAAGCTGATCGAACCACTCGACAGTGACTCGCAAACGGCTTTCCGGCAGTTGCTGCGTTACCCCGATGCGCTCCTGCTATTGACGCAGAACATTGATCTGACTACTCAGTTGGGCAATCAGTATGCCGCCAATGCCAACGACCTGAACGGGCAGCTCACTAGCCTGCACGATAGCCTGGCGGTGCAACACGAGCGCGAAGTGGCCACGTATAAAAAGCAGATCGACGCTGACCCTGAAGCTGGTCAGGAGCTGAAACAGGCCGCGAATTCGTTTGCCCGTACCAATGGCTATCTGTTGCCGACGGGGGCTTATGCTGGGGGTATGATGCGGGCCAACCCCTATTCGTACTGGTTTGGTTATCCTTACTGGTATGGCTCTCCACTTTGGTATCCAGGTGCCTACTGGGGTGGCTTCGGGATGAGCTACGGCTTGGGTGGTTTCGGATTGTACGGCTATGGTTTTCCGAGTCTGGCCTTTAATAGCTGGTTTTTCAACCGGGGTTATTACGCCTATCCGCACCTGTATCACCGGGCCGGATCGTATTTCAACCAGGTAGCGGCTGCCAATCGGTTCGTACCAGCTAACCGGGGCTTTGTCAGAGCGGCTCAACCTCACTTCGGTACGTTTAGTGGCTCGTCGATGAATTCGGGCGGTGCGCGGATTGGTACGGTGGCCGGTTCTAGCCGATCGTATGCGCCCCGTGGAGGATTCAATAGTTACGGGGGCGGGGGCTTCCGGGGTGGCTATAGTGGCGGTGGAGGTTTCCACGGTGGTGGCGAGTTTCATGGTGGCGGAGGACGACATTAACCTGCATAGCCTGACACAAAAAAAGGGAAGCCATTACGGTTTCCCCTTTTTTATGTTGATTCTATCTCATTTCAGGTCCTTCACCCGATACACTTTTCCGTCGGATTTGACCAGTACAAACAGCTCATTGTTTGCCCCTACCCCGAACCGTACGTCGGGTTTTTCTTTGCCGCTGATGGTATGGAACGTAGTCTGCTTACCGTCAACCGACAGGAGTAACTCCTCAATGGGGGCTTGCTTACCGAGCGTCAGTTTACGGCTATCTACCATAAACACGCGCCCGTTGTTTACGTCGCCAAAGAGGTACTTGCCTCGTAGCTGCGGGATAGTCGTGCCGGTGTACACAAACCCGCCCGAGATCGCCTTGCCCTCGTCGTGGTCGTATTGAGCTACCGGATAAATATACCGCGATTCGGCCTCGGAGCCGGGCACAGCATAAACCTGATCCATGCGGCCGCCAGGGTTGATCACAAACGTACCTTCGCGATACGGCCAGCCATAATCGCCACCAGCTACGCCGATATTTATTTCTTCGATATTAGCCATGCCAATGTCGGTAATCAGCAGTTTACCGTCGGGCATCCAGCTCAGTCGATTGGGGTTCCGGAATCCCCGGCAATAGACTTCCCGAGCCGTAGCCGGGTCGGTATCGCGGGCTAACGGATTCGCAGCCGGAATACCGTACCGGCCATTGCGACTATTGCGGCCCTGCGGGTCAATGCGCAACACCGAACTCCAGACCGTACGTTTGCTGTCGCACAGAAACGGATACCCGTTTTCGGAGGCCCCACCATCGCCAATACCGATGTACAGCAAGCCGTAATCCTCGCCCCCTTTTTTGGCTAGCGGATTAAAGGCAATCTCCTGAACACCGTGAATACTCGACACCACGTTGACCCGCATCAGTTCGCGGCTACTCCCCGACAAAGCCGTAGCTTTTGGGTCGTTCATTTTCCACTCAGTCAGTACCCATTGCAGCGTTACTTTTATCGAGTCGGCATAGGCAAAATCAGCTACGGCTGAGCGGGGCTTCTCGGTGTGCGTCGTATAGAGTAGACCGTTCTGATAAAAATCGGGGTGAAAAGCGTAGCTGCCAAAGCCCGTAGCCAAACCAGGAACGTGAATAAAATTGGGGCGCTGTTGTTGCATGTCCAGCGCCACCCGCCAGTCTTTACCCACCAGTTCATACAGTTTACCGCGCAGGTCCACGATGAATACCCGTTCGCTGGGGCCGGGCAACACACCCATCTTGTTGATGCGAGCCAGCGGTGCCACCGAGGCAGAAGCCGGTGCTGTGGTGTATTGCTCCAGTTCGAGCCGCAAAGGCGAGGGCGCAATGGCCGTTGGAATAGGGTCTTTTATGCCATCTGGACCCTGTTTTTTGGCGGGTGTTTTTTTCTGGTTGGCCCCAATGTAGGCAATCAGCGCATTGAGGTCCGTTTCTTCGAGCGCCGTAAACGCGGGCATCATCTGCTTGTAGTCGGCAAAGAGGCTGTTAGCGCGCGCATCGCCCTGGGCAATTACGGCGGGTGCGTTATGAATGAACTTCTTTAGCCAGTCGGCGGGAACCTGAGCGGTTACCCGTTCGAGGCTGGGTCCAATACCTTTTTGCTGGAAATTATGGCAAGCCGAGCAATTCGTCTGAAACAGCTGCTGCCCCCGCTGAATCTCCGACGAATCGACGCGGGAGCTGTGCGCTGATGGCCGGGCCACTGATTGGGTGAAGATTCCTACAAACGTACTGACTAGCAGCATAAAAGTCAGGCATTGAAAAATTTGATCAGACTGCTTTACAAACCGCTTTTTCATTGAATAATGTGTTTGTTCTACAAAGACGGTTACGGTCTCAACCTATTCAGACGGGTTGCAATTTGTCGCTATCAAACTAGATGAGGTTTTATCAACCAATCCTCCAAGATGTCTGCTTACTTATGCGTAAGCTCAGCCAATTGGTCTATCTTACCAAAAATTAAGCCACCATTCACAAATCATTTCTTAGCAACACACTCCTCAATGCTACTCTTCATCAATAAATTACTTACCTCATTAACTGGCGGTTTGCTTATAGGTCTATTTTCTCTTAGCACCTTCGCCCAAACGATTCGTTACGTCTCCACCACCGGCACCAACGCCAACCCCGCCACCGCGACGAGTTGGGCCACCTCCACCACCGACTTGCAGGGAGCCATCAACGCCAGCGCGACCAACGATCAGGTTTGGGTAGCAGTTGGGATTTACAAACCTGGCGGCAATGCCAACACCAACCGCAGTATCAGCTTCCAGCTGCGCAACAATGTTATTATTTATGGCGGCTTTTTGGGAAATGAGACAGCCCTGAGCCAACGACCGCTCATTAATCTGAGCACCCCGTCGAGCACCACGCTGAGTGGTGAAATCGGTAACCCCAACTCCACCACCGACAATAGCTACCATGTTATCACCAACACCAGCCTCAACAGCACCGCCCGGCTCGATGGCGTTGTCATCACGGGTGGTAACGCCAGTGGAGTTTTCCCGGACAACATTGGTGGGGCCATCTACAACAACAGCAGTAGTCCCAGCCTGACCAATTGTAGCTTCTTCTCCAATAACGCTTACGACGGTGGGGCCATATACAACTTTAACAGCAGACCCAGCCTGACTAACTGTAGCTTCCAAAATAATTCCGCTTCTTCCGTTGGCGGGGCCATCTTCAACAACGTGGGCAGCAGCTGCAGCCTGACCAACTGTAACTTCCTCAATAATACCGCTTCCATCAATGCCGGGGCCATCTACAGTGCCAACAGCAACCCCAGCCTGATCAACTGTAGCTTCCAAAACAATACGTCTACTTTCTCTGGCGGGGCCATCTTCAACAATGGCAGCAGCCCCAGCCTGACCAACTGTAACTTCCAAAACAATTCCACTTCTGCCTCCGGCGGGGCCATGTACAACGCCAACAGCAGCAATCCCAGCTTAACCAACTGTAGCTTTCAAAGCAATACGGCGACCAACTCTGGCGGGGCCATCTACAACGCCAACAGCAATCCTACCATGACAAACTGTAGCTTTCAAAGCAATAACACTAACAGCAACGGCGGAGCCATTGCCAATGATACCAGCCCCAACCCTAGCCTGACCAACTGTAGCTTCCTAAATAATACCGCTACCGGCTTAGGCGGAGCTATCCGCAACTTCAACAGCACACCCAACCTGACCAACTGTGTGCTGTTTGGCAATGGTGGAACCAATACCATTTCTAACGTCAACAGCAGCACACAGACAGCCAGCTACTCCCTCTTCGATCAGAGCGTGACAGGCTACACCAGTGTTACAGGCAACCTAACCACTACGGTTTCGCCCTTTACCAGCACCACCTCCACTCAGTTAGATCCCTCCTCGCCCGCCATCAACGCCGGCAACCCAGCCACCACAACCGTTATAGCCGGATTGACCGATCTAGCCGGAAACCCCCGCTTTGTGAATACGCTGATCGACATGGGGGCTTATGAGTTCCAGGGTATTCTGGAGGCCTTTACACTTCGGGATGGCCTCTGGAACGATGCTTCTGTGTGGTCAGTTGGGCGCTTGCCGCTGGGCAGCGAGCGGGTAAGGCTCAAGCACGTGGTCACCATTCCGACCGGGCATCTGGCACTGAGTGGTACGCTAGTTTACGACCCGGTGAGCAAACTCATTTACGATACGGGCGGACGGTTGCAGGTTGGGCAATGAGGAAGCAAAGGCTGTGCTACAGGTCCAGCTTTTGGCACACCATGTCCAGGGCTGTTTCGTCGCCTACGTTGCCCGGAAAAACAACGTACAGAAGGCCGGGAAACTTACTGGCGGTATCCAGTTGCCAGACCGGTACACCCGGAATGATGGGCCCCAACACATGAGCCGTTTCGACGGATAGCCCTTTTGAGGCCAGGTCGCTTGAGGTGATGCCGCCTTTGGCAATCATAAATTTTGGTCGCACGGTGAGGCCTTGTACAATGCGCACCAAAAAATTGGAGACCAGTGCGTTGATGGCCAGGCTACTGTCCTGATCGTGACCTATTTCGAGCTGGCGGCTGGTGTGAATCACCACATTGGCCCCAGCCGAAAGCCACGCATCGGTTTGCTGGCTGATGGCGCTTGTCTGATTTTGAGCGTCAATGGAGTGCACTAATTCGCTAACGTTTACCTCGATACTTTTGTAATCCCCAGTTTGCAGGAGCCACGAAAGCTGGCTGGTGGTTTTAGGAACGTGAGAACCTACCACAACGAGCGATCCGTTTGCAGACATCAGCATCTCTTTCTGTGGAATGAACAGCCGCCCCGATTCCATCCCCGCCCGAATTGGTACCAGCGTGGCCGAGCTACGATACAGAAATTGGTGCCCCGATTGTTCGGCCTCCATCAGGCCCACCACCAAAACTTCCAGGTCGCTGTACGTAACGGCATTGACCACGCAGACTGAACCCGCCTTGCACGACTGCAACCTCTCACTGACTCGCTGCGGCCCGCCCAGCCGAATATCATCGAGCGAAACGGAGGTAACATCTTCAGCCCTGGCCCGGCCTCTGGTTTTTTCTTCTACCCATTGCTTCAGGTTGGCCTTCGTGTAGCCAAACACTATATCCTGGGCAAACGGTGTATCTGAAACAGGCACCAGTTCGCCCTTTTCAACCAGATAATGAACATCGTCGATGGTGATTCGGCCTCCTTCGATAAAGGCCGGTATTAACACAACCACGGCTTCGTTCATATCCATTGTGTCGGCAAGAGCATCCACTTCGGCCGGGAAATGCCCTCGTAAAGTCGAATCGCTCCGGCTGATTACCACAACCTGCCTGCCACTTTCGCGGACGGCCTCTTTCAGATTCGTACCAATATCACGAGTGAGGGCAACAGCCTCCCGCTCGGGCAGGCTCCGCGAGTTGGTGAGGATAAACAGAATAGACGGTTTCTTTTTCAGTTCGTCGGCAATCAGGTCCACCCCCCACGATGTGAGCACCGTTACGTCGTAACTGGTTTGCGTTCCGGTGGGGTCATCATCGAGAACCACAATGGTTTTTTCGCTCTTTATAAACGCTGCGCGAATAGAAGCGAGCATATCCTCCGCTTTATAGACGGGAGGCAATTGAGCCATTTTTTGATCAATATTCACAACTAGTTGATAATCGCTTTAGAAGGGGCTAAATCTATGCAAATAATCATTACCGGGGGCGCGGGTTTTCTGGGTCAGCGACTGGCGAAAGCCCTTTTGGCGAGTTCAATCGACTTCGATGAGTTACTGTTGATTGATGTGATGATGCCGTCTGATTTGGGGATGGACAAACGGGTGAGTTGCCAGCAAGCCGATCTGTCGGAATCAGGTGCCGCAAAAAACCTGATTACCGCCAAAACCGGGATCGTTTTTCACCTGGCGGCAATCGTAAGCAGTCACGCCGAAAAAGAGTTTGATTTGGGCTGGACCGTCAACCTCGACACGACCCGGAACCTCCTCGAAGCCTGCCGACACCAGCATCCGGGTATTCGATTTGTGTTTGCCAGCTCGTTGGCTGCCTATGGCGGTGCGTTGCCTGACGTGGTCACCGATTCGACGGCCGTGACACCCAGTTCGTCGTACGGAGCCCAGAAAGCCATTGGTGAATTGCTGGTTAATGACTATACCCGGAAAGGGTTTGTGGATGGGCGGGTATTGCGCTTACCCACGATCTGCGTTCGGCCCGGCAAACCGAATCAGGCAGCCTCGTCGTTTGTGAGCAGCATTATTCGGGAACCCATCAACGGCGAGCAGGCCATATGCCCCGTTTCGCGGGATTTGCCAGTCTGGATGTCGAGCCCCGAAACAGTTATTCAGAACTTCATCAGAGCAGCCACTATGGATGGTGCTGACTTTGGCGGCTGGCGCACGGTGAACCTACCGGGTATTGGTGTTACGGTTCAACAAATGCTCGACTCCCTCGAACGCATCACCGACAAAGCCACCGTCGACCGGGTGCGGTTCATCCCCGACCCCGTCATCAACAAAATTGTGTACAGCTGGCCCGTAGCCGTCGATAATACCAGAGGGCTACAACTCGGGTTCAGCGTCGACAGCGATTTCGATGCCTTTATCACGCAGTACGTAGCTTCGAACAAGGCGTGATTAAGGCTTTTATGAACCTCTTTTGCTTTTCTCATCACAAAGGCAGTTATTTATTTCCATAGCCATTTACCTTGCTAGTCGATTGAAAATTTGCGGAACTACAATGTGCTGTTTCGTAGACAGTAAGAGGTAGTTAGTTCCGCAAATTCGCGGGCAATAACTCGTTGGGTGGCCTGTCCAAGCTGAGTTCACAAGGCGGATTACGGGCGACAGAGCGCACGTTTCGACAAGTCAGGTTTAGATTTGCCAGTCACCATCTTTGCAACAGAGCCAGCGCCCTGATAGGCAGGCTAGAAGAAATACAGCAACACAAAATGCGAACCGGGCCACCGTAGCGGTGCGTATTTTGTGTTGAAAGTCCGCCAAAATCGGCGAGTTAGCGGTAAGCGTAGAAAAACGACAACCTTCAACAAAACGAAAAATTAACAAATCAAGAGGAATATTATGTTAGGACTTAGAACAACAATTTACAAAGTTTCAGACATTCAAAAAGCGACTGAATGGTATTCAAACGCATTCGAAACTACTCCTTATTATAACGAACCCTATTATGTTGGTTTCAATATTAAAGGGTACGAACTTGGACTTCAACCAGAAGATAACCCTACTTTTGATAAAGTTGAAAGTGTAGTTTCTTATTGGGGAGTAGAAAACATTCAAGTGACTTTTGACCGACTAATTGAATTAGGAGCAACCGAAAATGAAAAACCATATAACGTTGGTGGAGATTTAATGACAGCGACTGTTAAAGACCCATTTGGAAACGTAATAGGCTTGATTTACAATCCTCATTTTCAACTAAAAGACTAACAATGGCATCCGAAATAAACTTTGTAGATTTTGTATTAGACCAACTCAAAAATTCAGGAAAAGTAACTACTAAAAAGATGTTTGGAGAATACGGTATTTATTCAGACGGAAAACTATTTGGGTTAATATGTGACAACAAACTATTTATTAAGCCAACAAATTCAGGGCGTACGTTTATAGGAAATGTTGTTGAATTACCGCCATACGAAGGAGCAAAGCCTAGTTTTTTAATAGAAGACAAAATTGAAAACAGCGACTGGTTAAGTGAATTAGTTAGACTATCACTGAATGAATTAGCAGCTCCAAAACCAAAAAAGAAAAAATAATAACAACTACTATTTACTGACTTTGGCTGAAGATGAAAAGTAAGACAAACATAAAAATACCGCTGACAGACGTTGAAAAAGCAAATTTGAGAAAGAACAAAATCAAAATTACAGACATTCTTGACTTTGCAACAGACGAATTAGAATCATTACTTAATGCTACAACTGAACGAGCAAAAGAAATTTATGCGTTAGCAGAATTTCAAACTGTTCCGTCAGTGGGAATAAAATTTGCCGAAGACCTCGTATTTTTAGGTTACTATTCGTTAAACGAGCTAAAAAACAAGAACGGTGCAAAACTGACAGATGAATACGAACTAAAAAAAGGGTATTGGACAGACCCTTGCGTTGAAGACCAGTTCAGATTAGTAGTAAACTTTGCAAACACACACGACACGGAAAAAACGTGGTGGGACTTTACGGAAGAACGAAAAAAGTTTCGTGCTGAAAACGGCTATCCAAAAAGCAGACCTCAAAAATCATGGGTTGAAATAGCAGGCTATGTACAGAAAGACAAAAACGCCTAACCGCTAACACGGGTTTTGAGTCAGGTGGGGTGACGTGCAAACTTGAAGCTTTGTACTTCTATTTAAATTCAGTGCTGGTTGGCAGTTTTGAGCTCCGAATCCCGCCCGAATGCAAAGTCCGAAAAAGTTAGATAGTAAAGAAGGTTTAGAAGTGAGTTATGTTCACTCCGCATGGGTAGGCTACCTCGGACAGGAAACTGCCCGACTTACCTGAGCGGCATCCCAACAAAGACAAGGGTGAACATGTTTTTCGCTCGTTCGGCGGGTTTCGTGTGACACAAGCCCCCCCACTTTGGCCGGTTGAGGGCCAGCGTACCGGCGACAGGCCAGCCAACCCCGACAGGTCAAGGTTTAACAATTAATCTAACGAAACGTGAAAATTTGTGTTTACTGCGCTTCAAGTGCAAAGGTTGATGATATTTATTTCGAAGCGACGGAAAAGTTAGCCATTCAATTGGTGAACGCTAATATCGAAGTCGTCTATGGTGGTGGTGCAATTGGCCTCATGGGCAAACTTGCAGATACTATTATTGAACATGGTGGTAAAATTAAGGGCATCATGCCTAAGTTTATGAACGAAGTCGAATGGGCGCATAAACAAGTCACAGACTTTGAGTTCACCGACACGATGCATGAGCGAAAAGCAAAATTTTTAGAGGGCATTGACGGGTTAGTAACTTTACCGGGCGGCAGTGGGACACTAGAGGAATTATTAGAAGCAATAACCCTCAAGCGACTTGGACAATTCACAAAGCCAATTATCATTCTCAATACCAATGGATTTTACAACCCTCTACGAGAAATGCTTGAAAAATGCGTTAGTGAACAGTTTATGCACGAGAAACACTTGCAGATGTGGTCGTTTATTGACCAGCCTGAAGACGTTATAGAAGGTATTATCAATGCAGAAGTCTGGGACAAGAACTCGATAAAGTTTGCCACAAATAAGTAAGGCAGATATTGCCCCGCGTGAGCGTCACCGACAAAGCCACCGTCGCCCGGATGGAGTTCATCCCCGACCCCGTCATCAACAAAATTATCTACAGCGGGCCCGTAGCCGTCGATAACACCGGAGGGCTACAACTCGGGTTCAGTGTCGACAGCGATTTCGATGCCTTTATCACGCAGTACATAGGTTCAGGCAAGTAACTCACACACCATAACCCCGGCGCGTTGGTGGCAATTTTCTAAAACAACAGAAAATGAAAAGATTCTTTACATACACACTTGCTGTGGGTCTACTGTCGGTTGCTTGGGCAAGCGTTGTACTTTATGGGGCACTCAATGGTTGGTGGCATAAACCAATTACAAAAAGCAGGGACACAAAATCATTTACGAGCGCCGTGAATGAAACCATCAAAAAAGAGTTTGTAGGAAACTTTGCCATGGCTATAATGAAGAATGGCAAAGTTGAAAAAGAGATTTTCTATTCACACAGCAAACCAGTAAACAGAAATACAATTTTTCAAGTATCATCCCTGTCAAAATTTGTAACGGCAGTTGGGGTAATGAAATTAACCGAGGTAGGAAAAATAAATTTAGACACCCCAATCAGTCGCTATCTAAAAAGGTGGCAACTACCCCCCAGTAAATTTGACAACGAGCAAGTAACAGCAAGAAGGTTGCTCAGTCATACTGCAGGATTGACTGATGAGCTTGGTTATAGTGGTTTTGAGAATAAAGATTCGGTTCAAACACTTGAAGAATCACTAACAAAGGCAAAAGATGCGGATAAGGGTATAAGCGGTGAAGTAAAGGTTGGTATTGAGCCAAATTCCCGTTGGAAATATTCAGGAGGAGGATTTACGCTTTTACAGCTATTAATTGAAGAAACGAGCGGACAAAGTTTTAATGAATATATGGTTAATAATCTGTTCAAGCCTTTGAATATGACTAGCAGCAGTTACATATTGGACGACTCATTAAAAAACAGGCTATGTGAGTTTTATAGTGCTGACAAGACACCTGCCCCTCACCTTTATTATACGTCACTAGCTGCAACGTCCCTTTATTCATCATTAACGGATTTAGAGGTTTTTTTTCAACTCTTTCTTAAAGGACAAAACGGAGAGCCTATTGGACGAGGACAGTTAAAACCAGAGACCTTGAAGGCTATGAGAGAGGCCCATTGGGATATGATGGGAGAGAAAATTTTTGGCTTAGGTTGTATGCTCTATATCGACATTGAAAACAATGAGGACATTTTTGGACACGATGGAAAAAGCACTCCTCCAATTAACACGGCTATAAGAATTAATCCTGTTACTGGTGACGGAATAATCGTTTTGGAAACAGGGAATCCAGATATAGCCACCAAAATTGCCAGTGATTGGGTGTTTTTAAAGACTGGTAAAGGGGACACTTTGCTCTTTACAATGCTCTTAGGAAAAATGATTAAAATTTTATTGGCAGGAGTTCTTTTTATAATCGCCATTACTATTTGGGTAGCAATACGGAGGCAAGCGTTTGCCTCGAACAAGGACTAAAGAGACGCATGATAAATACGCCTACTTACGAGCCGAATTTGTAACACGTTTACGGGCGGGTAACTGCGCTTCAATTGCTTCCAGACGAGCATCAGTTCGGGTGGCTTCCGCGCGAAGCTGGGCCACTTCGGCGCGCCGTTTCTCGTTTTCGGCTTTCAGTTGTTCATTTTCTTTGATGAGCGCCTGCACCCCAGCGAGGGTAATTGCCGTAAAATCGTGACCAGCCAATAGGGTATCGCACCCAATAGTACCGAAGCCGTCGTGACCGAAGCGAGCGAAGAAATCCTGCGCCATCGGTCCATAGTGGCGCTGACCAGTCTGGCCTTTGTAATTCCAGCTACCTAAACGTAGCGAGCCAAGTTTATCCAGAATCTCGGTGTGGTTCACCGGTTGGAAGTGCTCTTTTTTGGTGGAGTCCGAGATGGCTGCCCATGAGTTATCACCAGGTGCCAGCACAACACCGGCGGTAACCTCACCCGTAACACCATTGTAGGCACTAATAAACCGGTAGCCTCCACTAAAGCGGGCCGTAAGCTGATTTTGGGCTGTACTAGCGGTTCCATTGATTACAGAAAGGGTATTGGCGTCAGACGGTATGAAGTCCGACAGGATCATAGCCCCCTGAAAGCCTCCCGTTGACGTAAGTACGCCCAGGGCTGATGAATAAGGACCACTAGTCGAGTTAAAATACCCCAACGCGGTCGAGTATATACCACTGGGCCTGTTATAGGCTCCCAGTGCCGATGACCCAGTTGCACTAGCCGTATTCTGAAGTCCAACCGCTGATGAGTAATCGCCAATTGCCGTATTACTATACCCCAGGGCGGTGGAATAAAAACCCGGACGGTTGGCAGCATTGGCGGTAAGATAGCCGCTCATCAAAGCGCCCCTTGTTACATTAAACTGAAAGGCCCGGCCAAACCCGGTAGTTACTGTGGTCGGGCTAGCACTGTTATATACTTCGCGCCACCGCAGTCGAAACCCTCTACCTACTGTCGCGTTGTTATTAGCCTGAAAGCTCACAGTAAACGATCCATTGACTATAAAGAAGGGCGCAGGGAGCGTAGTACCCGAAAACGTTATTGTATTTCCCAACTGATCGGTAATAATCACCAAATCATTGTCGGCTTCGGTATCCAGGTCTTCAAATACAATTTCAAAGCCGCTTACGCCCCCACCAGCCCGGAATATTGATTGGCTACAGCTTAAGCTTGCGGGGTAGTTACTGTCGCCACCGGGATCTTTCAAAATACCTGCCTGCGCTGACAGAACAGCGGGTGAAGCAGCACAACTCAAGGTGTTGACACTGGCCGCAGGATCAGCGGTTGTAATCGTAAATTTACTCTGTATCAAAAAGTTGTTTCGGGTGTAAATTTCCATATCCTGCCGGGGTGCCAGGCCCACCGGAGCATTGAAACCCATTTGGGCAAACAGAGACGAAGTTGATACGAGCCAAAAGGCCAGTATAAGACTACAGATGGTGCGGGTCGAAGGCATGGCTAATTGGTTTGAAAACGAAGCAGATGGTTGTTGCATCAGGGGGCTTTTTTTAGGAATACCGTAATAATCGGAAATCTGAACGAGTAGTAGCTAATCTATTGATCGAAAGGCTATTACTTCATAGGTACCATATCCGATTAGTACTATACTTAAGAGAAAGAGCTGAAAACACCAACGCCCGACAGAAGACTTGTCGGGCGTTGGTGATAATTCAAAATGGGTTAGCACTTAGGCCATCATTTCTTCCAGAGCAGTCAGCACAACGCCATTAGCATGTTTGTCGAGTACAAAACCGTGTTCAATCAGGTAGTCTAGTTTCCACCGGCGAACCATGCCGTGGTTGGGCTGATTCGATTCTTCGACATGGTTGATAAAATGGCCCGCTCCGTAATAATGGCTTACTTCATCGGGGGTAATTGAAAACGGGGCCGAATCAATAAGCGGGAAATACTCCAGGGTGATGACCAACTGCCGGGTACCAACGTCAGAAAGACGGTCGATAGCTGTGATGTAGTCGGTGCGCATATCGTCGGGCAGGGCTACCAGCGAGGCACGGTCCAACACCCAATCGATTTTGCCGATGTCGTGCGGTTGTAAGGCCATGAAGTCTTTTCGTAAAATCCTGATGTTGCCCGAGATGTATGTTTCGGCGTCGGGCTGGACGTAGGTCAGGTTATTTTCCCTGAAAAATTGCAGAATACCTTCCTCCACAAGCTCGACACCGATCACCTTGTTGGCATACTGAGACAGGTACATCATATCGACCGTTTTACCGCAAAGGGGAACGAGAATATTGGCCCCTTCAATAGCCTCAGGGTTCATATGCGTTAACACAAACGGATGAATATCCTTCCGGTGGAACGACGTATAAAAGCCACCTAATTCCCACGATTTAATCCAAAAAGAAGCTTCCATTGCAAAAGAGGTTAGAAATAGATTGAGTGATTTATTAACCCAAAGGTATTACCAGCTTCAACGCCAGTTTAGGGGGAGTTTATAGCAAGTAGATTTTGAGCAACAAACACCGCGATCGAGCTTGTATCTGGTTAGAAACGTTTGAAACCTACTGCTCTCAAATAGCCGCTGAACCATACACTAACTACCTCACGAGCAGTGCTTCATTTGTTAGATTAGCAATAATATATCCATTAACTTGAGTGCACTTTTCTGAATTTCAGCTTGTACTTTGGTTTGATTATGAATGATTTGTCTACTCAATTCGCCTGGCTTCGTCTCCCTTATAAACTGCTGTTACTGCTCATGCTGAACAGCATGACGGTTGTGCCGACAATGGCGCAGGTTACCCGCTATGTGTCTACTACCGGGACCAATACCAACCCCGCCAGCGCCACCAGTTGGGCCACCAGTACTACCAATCTTCAGGGAGCCATCGATGCCAGTGTGTCGGGCGATCAAGTGTGGGTCAAAGCAGGGCTTTACAAACCGGGGGGTAATGGCCATTTCAACCGCGACCTCAGCTTTTCCATGAAAAACGGGGTGGGGATTTACGGCGGCTTTTCTGGGTCAGAAACAACCCTCACGCAACGGCCCGCTATCACCATCACCATACCCTCGGGAACTACGCTGTCGGGCGATGTGGGCATTCTGAACAACCCCACCGACAATAGTTTTCACTTGTTCAACAACCCATCAGGCTTAAACACAACTGCTCTCCTGAACGGCTTTGTTATCACGGGTGGCAACACAAACGGGGCCTCTCCCGAAACTTATGGTGGGGGCATGTACAACAAAGCCAATGGGGCGGGTCAGGTCTGTAGTCCACAGGTGGTCAGTTGTGTGTTTGAGAACAACACGGGAGCTGAAGGTGGAGCCATTTACAACAATGGCAACGGGGGTGGAACGAGTAGCCCAACACTTATTGAATGCATCTTCCGCAACAACTCGGCAAGTAGTTTTGGCGGGGCTATTCTAAACGACGGGGGCAGCAATGGTACCTCCAGTCCAGTGTTAATCAGGTGTCTGTTTCAAAACAACACGGCCATAACGGGCCTGGGAGGTGCCTTTTTCAACTATGGATCAGCCGGTAACAGTTCGCCTATCTTTACAAACTGCTCGTTTTTAGCCAATGCGGCCTCTCAGGGTGGAGCCATCTACAACGAAGGGAGTGGCGGTAACTGTAGCCCACAACTAACCAACTGCGCCTTTCAGAGCAACTCCGCTACCACGGCCGGAGCCGTCTACAGCAATGGATCATTTGATATGATCAGTAACACGCTTCTTATCCGCAAACGCATGCAAGATGGTTCAGCCAATAAAGTTGACAAAGGCACCAGCAACCCGCAGCTTACTAATTGTGTGCTATTTGCCAATGGAGGAAGCAACACCTTCGTCAACACAGCAACAAGTGGCCTTGTGGCCCGTCATTGCTTGTTCGAGCCATCGGTGACTAACTACACGAGCGTAACCGGCAACATCACCACTACGACTTCTCCGTTTGTGTCGACCACCAGCACACAAATAGCCGTCTGCTCACCTGCTGTTAATGCGGGCGACCCTGGTACCACCACGGCGGTAGTCGGCAGCACCGATTTGGCGGGAAACCCCCGTTTTTTTAGCGGTACTGGAACCTCATCCGCCCGCATTGACATAGGCGCGTATGAAGTCCAGACCTACCCTACCGTTGCTATCACCAGTCAACCAGCAGCCAACTCAGTAGCTTGTGCAGGCAGCACCGTCACTATAGCTGTTAGTGTCAGCGGAACGGCCACGGGGTTTCAGTGGTATAAAACGACGGCGGGCGGAAGCGCTACCACAGTTGCCGGAGCGACCTCGGCCACGCTCACGCTCGCCAACGTGCAAACGGCCAGCGCCGGTAGTTATTCAGTAGCCATAACGGGCAATTGCAATAGTGCCACTAGCACAGCCTTCAGCTTAACGGTGAACCTCAATCCCACCCGGCTTTACGTTCGGCCATCGATCACGGCCAATGCCAACCAAACCGGTTTAAGCTGGGCTGATGCCTTCCCCGACCTGCAACAAGCCCTCAACTACACCTGCAGCCAGAATCTGGGCGAAATTTGGGTGGCCAGTGGTCTTTACAAACCGACTTCGGGTACAGCCCGAACGGTCAGCTTCTCCATGAAACCCAACGTGGCACTGTACGGTGGTTTTGCCGGTACCGAAACTGCCCTGAGCGAACGAGTATTAACCCTGCCCTCCAGCACCACCTTGTCGGGTAGTATTGGTGATCCCGGTAGCACATCCGGCAATAGTTACCACGTCATCAGTAATTCACCCAGCCTTAGTTTAACAAATTCGGCTATTCTGGATGGGTTTGTGGTGACAGGTGGCAACGCGAATGGCACATTTCCGAATAGCGCCGGAGGTGCCATGCTCAATATTGGAAATGGTTCAGGCAACATCTGTAACCCTCAGATTCGCCACTGTCTGTTCATCGACAACACGGCCAGCTCCGGCGGAGCTATTTTCAACACGGGTGCAACTGGTGGCGACAGCAGCCCGACCTTCACGAACTGCGCTTTCCAGGCAAACGCAGCAACGAGCGATGGCGGGGCCATGTACAATACCGGATTCGCGGGTCACAGCAACCCAATACTCACCAACTGCACGTTCCTGAATAATTCGGCCATCAACTCCGGCGGAGCCTTGTATAACGATGGTGGTGGAGCTGGTCAGTGTATGCCGCAACTCACCAACTGCCTGGTCTTCGATAATGGTGGGGCCAGTACATTTTTGTCAGTTTCGGCTACCATCTCGGCCCGCTACAGCCTGTTCGAACCGTTGGTGACGGGCTACACCAGCGTCACGGGGAATATCACTACCACTGTTTCGCCGTTTGTGTCGGCCACCAGCCTTCAACTCCGAAATGGCTCTCCGGCCATCAACACGGGCGACCCAGCGACGACTTCGGCCACCGTCGGCACAGTTGACTTGGCGGGTAATCCGCGTTTTTTCGGCAATACCGGAACACCAACTGGCCGCATTGATATAGGTGCTATCGAATTGCAGGAAGAGCTGGAGATTTACTCACTCAAAAACGGCAACTGGAACGATCAAACCCTGTGGTCGGTGGAGCGGCTTCCCCAATTAGGCGAACGGGTTCGGTTGAAACATCTGGTGACCATACCGACCAGTTTTCTGGCCCTGAGCGGCACGCTGCTCTATGATCCGGCTAGCAAATTAATTTATGCTGCCGGAGGGCGGCTTCAGTTGGGGCAGTAACGAAAAACAATCGGCCTAGTATCGCTTCACACGAAACAGTTCAACTAGTTTGGGCACGTAATCGTCTTTAGTATCCAGTGCCAGATAATTTGCCCGATACTGTTTGCAGAGCCGTTCGAGCCGGATGCGGTTGTCGTTGAAGGTGTTTTGGAGCTGGTCGCGAAACGTGCGCGACGACGTGTTGACCCAATTGGTGCGCCCCGTTTCAGCGTCATACACCGGAATGATCCCTAGGGGTGGCAGGTTTACTTCGCGCTGATCGAAGAAATGAATTACTACCAGGTCGTGTTTTCGGGCGAGGGCTTTCAGACTGTGTTCGTACTGCTCGTCGATAAAATCGGAAAGCAGGATTACCACACTCCGGCGCTTAAGCATATTGAGCGTAAAAAGCAGCGCGTCTGACAGGTTGGTTTTTGTCGATTGTGGTTGCAGCTTAAACAGGCTCAGAATCAGCTGATAGCCGCTTTTGAGGCTATTTGCGGGCTTTAAATATGCCTCTTTCTGGTCCGAGAAACAGTATAATCCCACCTGGCTGGCCTCCCGAATGGCCGACATCGCTAATACCCCACAAACCTCTTTCGTTACATCGAGTTTGGTGCGCTCTTGAGGGCCGACCCGTTGCGAGGCACTCACATCGACCACAAAGAAAACGGTCTGGTCTTTCTCCTCCCGAAACACTTTTACGAATGTTCCGTGCCCTTTCGACGACACGTTCCAGTCGATTGCCCGGACATCGTCGCCATACTGGTAGGTTCGTAAATCGGCAAACTCCAGGCCGGTTCCCTTAAAAACCGACCGAAAACTACCCCGCATCTGACTGTTCACAGCTTTGCGAATGCGGATTTCGATGTGGCGAAGCCGGGTGAGAAATTCGTCCATTAACGTTTATTAAGCACTAAACCAGCACGAATTGATGTTTAGCCAGTAGTTTCGTACCCGAAAGTTAATCGAAAATGAGCATGCACCGTACGTTGAGCGCCCTGACCTTACTTATTCTGTTGCTGACTGGATGCGCGGGGAACGATGGCACGAGTAAACCTGACGACCTGATTCCGGCTGATAAAATGGCTGATATTCTGACCGAAATACATTTGGCGGAGGCTCAGGTGGGACGGTACTCGCTGCGTTCGTCAGATTCGTCAACGATGGTGTTCAACCGGCTCAACGACCGGATATTCAAGAAGTTCGACGTCGACACCTCGGCTTACCGGACAAGTTATATTTACTATTCGTCGCACCCCGATCTGTTTGAAGCGATCTACAAAGACGTTACAGGCGAGTTGGAAAAGCTGTCGAGCGTTCACTCCGATTCAGCCCTTTCGGGTTCCGCAACATCGGCATCTACTACGTCAACGTCTACAACATCATCATCGGCCACGTCGGGTACAGGTATTTCTGGAGCAGCCTTATCTGCCTCCACTACGCCGGGTTCAGCTACCTTGAGTTCGTCGCCCTTGTCTTCTTCGGCAACGCGCGCTTTTCTTCGCAGGAAGAAGTGATGTAAAAATGGCCTAATTAGATCCTAATTTTGCTCCAATAATTACTAATAAGTTTCCTGTTTATTAATATTGCAGCAAAAACTCAACATGAAATCTTTACTCGTTTCAGTAGTTGCGGCTATCAGTATAGTCGCTTGTACAAAAACTGACGTTAGTCCTTTCATAGACAACTCAAACCCTGACTGGATTCGGCTGGCTACACCATCAGGAGGTGAGGCTTTGAATGTCGCTGGCAATCTAGACAGTACTCTATTCGTAGCGACCATGTTTAAGATTTATCGCACGACTGATCAAGGTCGTTCGTGGACACTCGTGCGTGACAGAAACCAAGGCCCTAACGGTGTAATGGTCCGTAATGACACTGTCTTTTTACTGGCTAACCGAGGGGGCAATTTTGGCCCGGCCATCAAAGCGGCATCAAACGTGGTGGAGTTCAGCACCGATGCTGGTCAAACATGGCAGAAATATTGGCATCGGACATCAGGTGAACCTACTAAAATCTTAAACCAGGCGCATGCACCGGATGGAAGTCTGTATGTAGTTGAAGATCACTCAACACCAATCAATTCAATTTCTTCCTACGTAAATCCCTCGACGCTCGTTCGGCAGGTGAACAGCGAGACAAAACAGGTAACCTTTCCATTTAAGCATATCATCAACGCCATTGAGCTTGATTCGAAAAACCGGTTGTACGTTGCCGTTTCAGGTGATCACCTTCCTGAAACAAACCGGATTTATTGCTGCGATCATGACAAGCCTGCTTTCGTGTATGTTTCGAAAAACACATTGCTATGAAGATAGGGTCGAAAAATGCAGCTTCTACACCACCATTTTCTCGATCAACAGAATAAACAGGTGAATCACCTTGATGTGGATTTCCTGAATCCGGTCAGCATAGCCAAAATGCGGCACCCGAATCTCCACATCGGCCTCACCAGCCAGTTTACCCCCATCTTTACCCGTCAACAAGATGACCCGCATCCCCTTGGCGCGTGCCGCTTCAACCGCCCGAATGATGTTGCCCGAATTACCGCTGGTACTGATGCCCATCAGTACGTCGCCCGCCTGACCAAGCCCCTCGATAAACCGCGAAAACACAAAATCGTAGCCATAGTCATTGCCTACGCAGGTAATGTGGCTTGAATCGGAAATGGCAATAGCCGCCATCGACGGGCGATCCTCGCGGTACCGGCCCGACAGTTCTTCGGCGAAATGCATAGCGTCGCAGTGCGAGCCACCGTTACCACACGAGATGATTTTCTTGCCGTCTTTGAGTGCGTCGGCCATAAGCCGGGCGGCAGACTCAATCTGTGATAGATGAAGCGGGTTGTTAATAAACTTCTCCAGCACAGCCTGTGCTTCGGTAAGTTCCTGTTTTATTAAGTCAAGCATAAACTAAAAAATTAAATTACGGTACGCATAATTCCAGCGTATGCCAACACTAGCGAAGTTGTTGGTGTATTCTAATGGTTTGAACTGACTCGATTGTAGGCGATACATGTACCGGCCTTCTAGAAATAGATTGTGACGAATCATGTAGGAGGCCCGGCCGTCTATAAACGTGGTAATGGTGGTACGACCCTGGCCGATAAAGTTACCCTCATCGCGAAAACGCCCTATGTAGTTCTTAGTGATGTTGCTACCATAATTGCGGCCATCGGGATCGGCTCCGTATTTGGCTACCCGGAAAATCCCGGTCAACGATAGTTTGTCGCGCTGATAACGGGCGATTCCAACGCCTTCAACAAAATTGGCTCCCAGCGGGTGTGCCAACGGTTGGTTATAATGCGTGTAGTTGGTTGCCCCACTTACGTGTGCATAAGTATACGGCCGCGCCACATTCACTTCGCCCTGTAAATCAAGGTTTTCTACATCAAATGCGTCGATGTATTTCAGGCCAAGCTGAGCGGCAAATTTGTTGGTCCAGGAGCCATTTCCAGAAACCAGGTTGCTCAGGATGAACTCATCGAGCATAAATTGTCCGTAGGCCTCGAAGCGCTTTAAAAAGTTCACTTTCGCATCTAACCCGGCAAGGCTATTATCGGCACTCCCCCGGTATGACTCTACAAACCGATACAAAATCAGCGGGTTCAAATAGCCAATTTCGAGCCGATCACGACTGAAAACAATCGATTCAAAAACACCGATGTTGACATGCGGGCCAATGTTCACGCTCAGGTGGTGCATGGTCGCGTACTTGTTGGGTATCAACCCTTCGCCAGCAAAGTTTTCCACGTTTTGCAGCTCGGTAAACAGATTCATGTACTGAATATTCTTGCCAAGGCGAGTAGTCAGTTTCAGAAACAGATAAGGCGATGCGTTGTCTGACAGCAACATCGACCGGAAGCCATTACCAATAAAATTGCGATCATGCCCAAACTGCACATTAATAATTTTGAGCATGTTGAAGGTAAAACTCCCCCGCGCCGAAATGAAATCAGCCCCAATTCCCCCACCCGCCGGAAATCGTTTAGTGAACCCTTCGCCCGGCGCAAATCCGTTCCCATCGTTTGGGTCGGGTTTGCCGTAGAGTGTAGCGTACTCACGAACGTACTTTGGGTAAAAAACCTGATTGTCGGCGAAATATGTATAGAAGCCAAGCTTTTTCCCAATGGTGCCGCGCACCTCTACGCCCCTGGTATTGGCATAGGTTTGGCTCCGGCTGCGGGCGGGGTCGCTCCCGTCCAGGTCAAAACTGAGATTAATAACCGGGCTGACGTGCAAATCGAACTCAGGGGTTTGCAGACTGTAGAAGTCGGCCTTTTTTTTGTAGAATATTCCCAAAAAAGGTCGGCGACCTTCGCCCGGTGCCCCGGCATATTCCATGTGGCGAATAATACCGCCTGCTTTAACGCTATCTGTCCGTTCGTTTATCCACTCCCAACTGTCGTTGCGCAGGTAGGCCAGATTAAACCGATCGGTACTTGACAACGCGTAATCTGGATTAGCCAATACACTGTCTGTCAATTGAATAACACTCTGGCGGTTATAAGGTTTTGTCGAACTGTGAAATCCTTCGGACCAACGTCCCTGCCGAATTTCCATCCGGTCTATCAGGTGATGATAATCTGCATTGTAGGGTAAATATGGACTTTGTGCCTGTGCAACACGGGTGAAAAGAATGGCAAAAAGAAAAGCGTAATAAGCGTGTTTCATAAAAAATCGTTGTGCTGCTCCATTGGAGCCCCCCTCATCCAGATACGTTTTGTCAACAAAGTAAGTCAATCCAGCCGGAATCCGTACTTGATTTTCGCGTAAACTTGCAATTCAAAAAGCTCCTCCTCTATGTTCGTCTTCTCCGATTTCAACTCCATTGCCAATCAATACATCGCCGAATTACGCGACGTTAGTATTCAGAAAGACCGGATGCGTTTTCGGCGAAACTTAGAACGGCTTGGTGAATTGATGGCCTACGAAATTTCGAAAACCCTGCCTTACCAAAACAAAAGTGTACAAACGCCATTGGGCACCGCCAATGCTCCCCTACTGCTTAGGCAACCTGTTATTGCTACCATTATGCGGGCTGGCTTACCCTTTCATGCCGGGTTTATGAACTACTTCGATCAGGCCGATAATGCCTTCGCCGGGGCTTACCGGGGGTATGTGATCGGAACCGATGAGCACGAGGATGAGACGTACGAGTTTGAAATTGCGATGGATTATATCTCCAGCCCTGATCTGGCGGGTCGTACCCTTATCATTGCCGACCCGATGCTTGCTACGGGGCGCTCGCTCGAAAAAGTGTACCATGCGCTTCTCCGCTACGGCATTCCGGCACAAACGCACATTGCTTCGGTAATTGCCTGCCCCGAAGGCATCAAACATGTACAACAGCAAATGCCCCAGTGCCACCTTTGGCTAGGCGCTATCGACGATCACCTCAACGAGCATTATTACATTGTTCCCGGTCTCGGCGACGCAGGCGATCTGTCGTTTGGGGAGAAAGTGTAGTTAACAGTGAACAACGAGCAGTTAGCAGCGAACAGTGGGTCAGCGCGTAAACCGTTTTGCGTAAGCCGACTGTTCGTTGTTCACTGCTAGCTGTCACCTGTTCACTGCTAATATATCACCTGCAAGGCTCCTTGCATGGGTTGTCGGCCGGGGGCGCGAATCAGGTAGCGGTACATCCCCGGTAACACTTTCTGGTTCTCGTAGGTACCATCCCAGGGTTGCCCGTTTTTGTCGGCGTAGTATATCAGCGCTCCACTGCGATTGAACACAAACACCTCAGCATCAGTCAGACTGTTGAGGTTACGAATCTCCCAGGTATCGTTCAGGCCATCGCCATTGGGTGAGAACGCATTGGGCATCACCAGCTTCACAAACCGGGTTATTTGAATCGTGTCTTCGCTGGCGCAACGATCGTCGGAGGTGCTGACCCGTAGTTTATAGCTCCCCTCCTGTGCAGCCACCAGGCTCGTGCTGTTGCTGCCCGACGCGGCTCCGTTGAACGACCACCGAATCCGGTACGTATCGGGCTGCGAAGCAGAGATCAGGAGAATCTCGTCGCCGTCGAAAGCAAGTTGAGTGCGATTCGTGAGAATCTCGGCCAATGGCGGAGCTGGTGGCAATACCCGAACTTTTTCGGACGTTGCGCCCGTGCCACAGTTGTACGGAAACAATTTTTTGACGGTATAAACGCCTTCTTCTTTCACCGCCAGCGTGGTGCTGGTAGCCCCGGCAATGTCGGCCCCGTTAAGCTGCCATTGATACGTAAAACCGGTTGCATTGGCAGTGGCAATAGTTACGGGCGAGTCGTCGCAGCGTTCTACGGCCGTGGTGCTTTTTCCATTGAACGTGATGGCCGGGGGCGTCGTTGTGTTTTTCTTACAGTCAACCACCGGCAGCTGATACTCCCGCCGAACCTGCCCAATATCCACGCCATTGCGCGTTTCGGTAACCATCACCGCAAACACATACAGGCCTGCCTGCTGCGCCGTTAACGTCAGCCTACCGGCATTGGCATCTACCTTTAACGGTTGTAAACCCGGGATGGGGTTGAGCGCCGATGTACCAGCAACCCACTGGATAGCAGGATAGGTGGCGTGTGAATTTCCGAGGTAATCGACGGGAGCCTGATCGGTGGTATACCCTTTCAGAGGGTCCACCAGTTCGTAGCGAAGTTTGTCACCATCGGCGTCTTTCGCCGAAAAATCCATTGTAAACGGATCATTGATGCACACATAGCGGGCTTCGGGTAACACAAACTCCGGCGACGAGTTTACGGCTGTCTGTATCTTGAAATCGAGCCGAAATGCCAATCCCGTGCGGTTTGGATTAAGCACATTGGTGACTGATGCGTTGCGACAACACCGCTGAAAAATGATGTAATAACCACCCGGATCGTTATAGGCTGCCGCTGGTAAATTCACGGCCCGGTCATACGTCCACATCGCCAATTGCAATTTCACCTGACTCGCGCAGATGTTATCGCTCTCGTACAGATTTTTTATATCGCCCAGAAAGGTGTTTATCGTATTCATGCGCACATTATCGCGGGTGCGGTAAATGTGACAGGCCAGAAAAGGGTCTGGCTGCGTTGAGGATGGGTGCGTACGGTCAACAAACAGGTGAACAGCTAACCGGTAATCACCGCTTGTTCCCGTTTGCTGAAGGGTAATATCACCTCCAATAATGTGATCGGCCTGAGCAATGGTTGGTAGCAGGCAGACAAGTCCAATAAGTAAATAGAAAAGTAATCCGTGTTTCATGCGCTCTCCTCGTTAGTTCTGGGCGGATTAATTTCAAAATTACGAAAAGATAGGACACGTTCTGCATGCGTTTACTATGTGGTGAGGGGTTATTCTGTTATTCGTGACGTGTTATTTATGAGCACTATTGGGTTAAAACAAAAAGTCGGTTGGTACACCTGAATCGTGTACCAACCGACTTCTACTTATTGCCTGTTACCGATTTCCTTAGTTCAGCAACTCATCAAATGACAGGCTCACGTAATACATAGAACCAATAGCCGGGCTACCGAATGCCTGAATGTATGGCTTGCCAAACAGGTTGGTTGCGCCAACTTTCACAATCGACTTAATGCTCGACACTTTGTAGTTTACCTGAACGTCGATGTTTTTGATGGCTGGCACAATTGTGTTCGCATAGAGTGGAACACCTACTTCGGTTGGCTGACCAAAACCTTCCCAGGTGAAGGAATCCTGCGCTTTAAACGCCAAAGCAAAACCAACTGGAGAGCCACCTACGGGGCGCTTGCTGAATCCAATATTGAAGCGGTACTTTGGCGTGTTAAAACCAGACGTTTGCAGTTCGTCGGTAGGCGTGAAGTTATTCAGGTTATTGTTGGCAATATTACCCGAAATGCCGTAGCCTTTTGGCAGGGAGTAGTTCAAGCCCAGTGCCCAGCCTGACGCATTGATTTTCTCGCTGCTGTTAGCTGGCCGTGAGAACGCCCGGCGCGTTCCACCACCAAACACACCTGATGCATCGGGCAGAAGGCCCGGTGCCAGCGATCCCGTTGGCTGAAGCAACACAACGCTACCCAGGAAGTTAGTATAAACGCTGTAGTAATAATAAGCATCCACAAACAAGCGCTTGTTAAACACACCCCGGTAGCCAATTTCGTAGTTAGCCACGCGCTCTGGTTTGAATTCTTTCGCCTTGTATGGCGTCAGTTTGCTCAGGTTGGCAGCAACGGCCTGCGCCTGGATGAAGTTAGGCGCATTGGCCGTTACCTGCGCGGTTATGTTCTGAGCAATGGCTGCCTGTGTTGCTGGCAACGCCAACTGAGAAGCTACTCCCGCCTGAATGGCCGCAGCTGCATTAGCTGCCGGTAACTGACCAGCGGCAACTGCGGCATTCACCTGAGCAGTAACACCTGCGGTAACCTGCTGCGTCACCGCAGTTATTACCTGCGGGCGAATAATGCCTGTCAGGGCTGCAATCTGCGTATCCCGGAAAGTCTGGTCAGCAGCCGTGGCCACTACAGCTGCGCCAACAGCCGTTACGTTCGAGCGTGAGTATGAGTTGGCTAGGTTATAGCGTGCATCAAATTCTGGTAAACCACCAATCAGACGAGCCAATGGCGTTTGCAGGTCAATGTATTGGTTCTGCGTGGTTGGAATCCGGAAACCAGTCTGATACGATGCCCGGAAGTTATGCTCACCAAACGTGGCTACGGCCGAAACACGGGGGGTAAACTGACCCTGGAAGTTCTGGTTTTTATCGTAACGCGTCGAAGCCGTCAGTTTCAGGTGTTCGTTGAACAGGCTTTTACTAACCTGCAAAAAGGCACCGTACTCATTAATATTGATTGTTCCGGTACGGCCATCAGCCAAGTCAGCAAAGAGCGTTCCCGCCGACTTCAACTGATACTGACGCAGGTTGGCTCCTACCAGTACATCGGCAAACTTGATCTGGTTTTTGAAGTTGTAGACACCTTCAGCGTGATATAGGTTAGACTTGTCGGTGAAACCACCACCACCCTGTGCAATAGCTGTGTTCCGTACTTTATCTAAAAGCGTAGTGAAGGCTTCAGTGCCGGGCAGTGGGCGACCAGCATCAGCAGTAGCACGAGCGGTAAGTTGAGCCGCAGCATCATCCTGACCAGCGCCACGGGCCGTGGCATACGCCCCTACGTATTGTGGGAACCAGGTAGTGCTGGGTTTCCAGCTCTCATTCATGTACACACTGGCCAGGCTTGAGGCATAGGACTGTCCTGAACGCTCCTGAGTGGTATAGGCACGAAGCGTGAAGTTATCGCCCCGCAACTCAAGTTTGGCCTGAGTAATACCAAAATTCCGCAGCGAGTAGCGACCAACCGCCGTATAAACAGTTGTTCCGTAACCATAGTTAACCTGGCCAATAGCTTCGATTTTCTCCGTCAGGCGGTAATGCAGAGCCGCATTCAGTTTTAGGCTTTTGGTGTTATAATCAACCAAATCCTGCTCCCGCCAGCCCGTGCGGCTAACGCTGCTGTTTGGAATAATACCTCCGTTCAATGCTGTTTGCAAGCCGGTTCTAACCGCAGCTGGCGTAGCAGTATTGCTAATAATGCTCGACGCAACAGTCCGCATATTTTGCTGATTTTCATCACCATACACGTTCATCCCGTCGTAATTGATAGCCGTTCCCGCTCCCCGATCAGGGTTTAACACGCCCCCATTACTGCCTGAAGCATTGAGGTTTGTATAATCTGTTGCCTGCCAGTCTTTAGCCTGCAAATACGATGCGTTCAGTTTGAAAGCTACCTTGTTATTGAAGGCTTTGGCATACCGGATGGTAGCATCGTAGAATGGGGTGTTAACCACGTTCCGGTTGCTGGCGCTCATAATACCCGTTTTCACGTTGGCGCTAAGGCCCTGATACAAAAATGGGCTTTTCGAGTTTAACAGAATCAACCCCTGAATAGCATTGGGGCCGTAAAGTGCCGAAGCCGCACCGGGCAAAATTTCAACGCTCTCCACGTCTAATTCAGGAATACCCACGATGTTGTCAACGGGGAAGTTCAGACCTGGTGCCGAGTTATCCATTCCGTCGATTAGCTGCACTGTCCGGGGGTTACCCGTTGCCCCAAAGCCGCGCATGTTAACAGATTTGAACAACAGACCCTGCGTAGCAATATCAATCCCTTTGATGTTCGACAAACCACCGTAAAAGTCAGACGATGGTGTTTGCTGAATAGCCCGAATATCCATTTTTTCGACAGATACCGGCGATTTCAGCACATCTTCAGCAACCCGGCTAGCCGATACAACTACCTCCTGACCCACCGTGACCTGCTCGGCCATAACAATGTTGAGGTTGGTTGATCTGCCATCAACTGTTATCTCCTGGGTTTCAAAACCAACGGAGGAAACAACAATCTGAAAAGGCGGGGGCGTGTTGGTATTGAGCGAGAAGTTTCCTTTAGTGTCGGTGATGGTGCCGCTTACTTTGCCCTTCACGGCAATACTGACTCCAGCCAGCGGTTCTTTAGAGTTGCTATCAGTCACTTTGCCTTCTAATTTTACCTGGGCGAAGGCGCTGACAGTCAACAAACAAAGAATGATGGGGAGTGCGTGTAGTAAATGAGTAATTGTTTTGCGCATAGCAGAACGCGATTAGTAGGTTAATTGCTTGTTGGTAAATAAAATCAAAGTTAATTATTGTCGTTGTTTTTGTGCTAAAATATCTTGATTCATTAAAATTTAATCGAAGTGAAACAAATTTGTCTTTTGATTACGTTGGGGCTGTTTTTTGCTACGTTGGCAACCGCGCAAAAAACCCCGTATAGAGTCGCTACTCATTTCGATAAACAGTCGGTTCCGGCTGCTCCCGATTATAACAATCCCGCTCACTGGGCCGCCCTCCCCGACTTGCGCGATGCCGCTGATTCGATTCCGCGCAAAGCACCAGCCTCCGTCCGCAACGAACAGGCAAGGGCGCAGGTCGATGTCTTTTTTATTCACCCAACCATTTATACGTACGAACCCGAACCGGGTCGCAATCCGTGGAATGGCGATTTGTCGGATGCAAACCTGAATACCCGCACCGATGAAACAACCATTCTGAATCAGGCCAGCGTGTTCAATGGCTCCTGCCGGGTGTTTGCGCCCCGGTACCGCCAAGCTCATTACTCAGCCTTCACCACCGACACGCCAGCCGACAAACAGCAGTCACTCGATCTGGCGTATGAAGACGTTAAAGCCGCTTTTGAGTGGTATCTGAAAAACAGAAACGTGGGAGCCGACGGAAAACCCCGGCCCATTGTGATTGCGTCGCACAGTCAGGGAACCATTCACGCAGGGCGGTTACTGACCGAGTTTTTTGATGGCAAACCACTACAGCAACAACTGGTGGTGGCTTATCTGGTAGGCATCGCAACACCCCCAACCTATTTCAAAACCATACCGCCTGGCGAAACGCCCACCCAAACCGGCTGTTTTGTGTCGTGGAATACGTTTGCCAGCGGGTTCACTCCCGACTATTACGCCAATGGACTGAACCGGGCCATCTGCACGAACCCACTCACTTGGTCGTCGGATTCAACACTGGCTCCGCGCACACTCAACCTCGGGGGTGTAGGTCAGAAGTTTACGTTTGTTGAGTCGCCCGTTGATGCACAGTCGCACCGGGGTATGCTCTGGATTGGGAAGCTGCACATTCCCGGAGCTGCTTTTGTCCGCAATGTCAAAATATGGCATCAGGCCGACTATAACTTCTTCTGGATGAACGTGCGCGAAAACGTAGCCGCCCGAATTGCGGCTTTTCAAAAGCTACAATCCGGGCGGTAGAAGATTAGTCATTGGCCCCCATCACCAGGTTCGTTTACTCATCATTTTATCCAGTTCGGGACGGGTCATAGCGCCTAATTCAGGGTGCCCGCCCAGCCACTTTAGAAACTCGGTTTTTAATTCGTCGGTCCACTGGCTGTCGATTTGGCCGGTGGTGTAGCGCCCCGTTTTTACCATTTCGAAGCCAAACTGATCTTTTCGAGTCACAAATTCACAGGTACTGATCACCTGCTCAGCCATGTGCGCGGGCACGAACAGGACGCCTTCGCGCTGGGCAATCACCAGATCGCCGGGCAACACCATGGCGCTGCCAATCCGAATGGGACTGTTTAACCCCATCAGTACCATTTCTTCCAGAAACGAAGGATGAAAATCGCGCACAAACGCATTGAACCCTTTAATATTCTGGAGTTCCTGAAGATCGCGGGCGGCTCCGTTGAAAACAACTCCATTGCCGGTCTTGCTGAAAATGGCATTACCGAGCGTTGCGCCCATGAGCGTACCCCCGCCGATTTTACCAAACGCATCAGCCACATACACATCACCCTTCGTCAGGGTTTCAATGGGCCAGGCATTCGTATTTCCCTTTCGACCCTGCTGGGTAGTGCCGCGCTGCTTGATGTTTCGCTCCACATCGGGGCGGCTGGGCATAAACATGGCCGTAACCGCCCGACCCACCACCATTACGTCGTCTTTTATGAGTTTCCAGTTGCCCTCAAACTGATTGGTATAGCCTTCGTTTTTCAACACGGTCCAGGCATCATCGATACCAATGGTTCTGGCCCGCTCGACCAGTGCATCAGGAATTTTCGGCCGACCATCGGCAAAGCGGTCCCCTTTCCACTCCGAAGTCAAAAAGATCAGTTCCTCTTTAGGAAGCGTCTGAGAGCGAACAGTTTGCAATCCACCCAGAACGGCGAAAAGGAACAGTAAACGTATACGTTTGAAGTACATGAAATAAAAATTAATGACCTTCTTTGGCCAGATACGCGTCAATGTCTTTCTGGGTAATGGCTAATTGTTTAGGGTATTTTCCGACCCAGGCTCTGAACTCATCCTTTATTTTGGGTGACCAGTCGCCATGAATCTCGCCCGATGGGTATTTACCAGCCTGTAACAGCACTCGTTCAAACTCATCCCGCAGAGCGGTCATTTCGGAGGCAGCCACCAACCCTTCGACAAGATGCGCCGGAATGAACGCTACGCCGTATTCATTAGCAAACACCACATCGCCCGGAAACACGGTTACCTCCCCAATCCTGATGGGCGCGTTGATGGAGGTTGGCGTCATGTCTTTTATGTAAGAAGGATCGTGCCCTTTCACCCAGGCGTTGAAGCCTTTGGTATCTTTCAGCTCCTGCATATCCCGAACCGATCCGTAGAAAATGACTCCTTTGCCGGTTTTACCATATATCGCATTACCCAGGCTGGAGCCAATCAGCGTTCCGTCTTTTATCTTGCCGTAGCCATCAGCCACGTAGATGTCTCCTTTGGTGAGCACGTCGATGGGCCAGATGTTGATACCCCCCTTTTGGGAACGCCCTTCCGCTTTGCCCTGCGCCCGAACCAAGGTATCAAGATCGGGGCGGGTTGGCATAAACTGGGCCGTCAGCACGCGCCCGGTCATGGTTTCGTTGGGTTTCAGAATAACCCAGTTTTTCTCAATCTGATTGCGGTAGCCCCGATTATTCAGATATCCCCAAACCTGTTCCAATGTACAGTTTTGCAGCCGGTCCAGCACAATATCAGATACTTTTGGGCGGCCGTCGGCGAAGCGTTCGCCTTTCCACCGCGACGTCAGCGCCGTTACGTATTCGGGCGTTGAACCGATCCGTTGCGCCTGGGCCGTATAACTGGCGGCCAGTATAACGGCTATTCCTACTAGGGTCCGCTTGATCATGATAATAAAATGGTTGAAGGGTTTATAAACGAACAACGGTTAAAAGTTGGGGGCGGGCAGTCTTATACTGAACTCGATTCCTTGTTTTTTCAATGAATTACCCCGGCACCTTCATGCAAAGTATGCACAGCCTAAGAAAATGAACAGCTCCACCCCTTTTTGCTGTTACTTTACCAGCAACTCGTACTGACCTCTTTTTTGACTTTCGAATCGGGCTTGCGTCTAACTATTTATGAATCATACATACGTCATCATCATGGCGGGCGGGGTTGGAACGCGGTTCTGGCCATTTAGCCGCACCAATTATCCTAAGCAGTTTCATGATGTACTCGGCACAGGCCGAACATTGCTCCAGCAAACAGCCGACCGTTTCGATGGTATTTGCCCCCCCGAAAACATCTATGTCGTTACCAGCGACAAGTATAAAGACCTGTGCCAGGAGCAAATCCCAAGCCTTTCCGACGATCAGGTACTCTGCGAACCCATTGCCCGTAACACAGCTCCCTGTATTGCTTACGCCTGTTATAAAATTGCCCAGCGCGACCCCGAAGCCAACATCGTGGTGTCGCCAGCCGATCATATTATTCTGAAAGAAGACGAATTCCGACGTACCATCCGTACTGCTTTGGAGGCCACGGCTAATCAGGATGTTCTGGTCACCCTTGGCATTCAGCCCAGCCGCCCCGACACGGGTTATGGCTATATTCAGTATATTCCAGAAGAGGGTACAGATGTCAAAAGGGTAAAGACATTCACCGAAAAGCCGCACCTTGAATTAGCACAGCAGTTTCTGGATAGTGGCGAGTTTGTCTGGAATGCGGGTATTTTCGTGTTCAATGCCCAGGCTATTATCAAGGCCTTCAAAAAGTACCTACCCGAAACGGCCGAAGTATTCGAGGAGGGTCATCCCAGCTATTACTCCGATAGTGAGCAGGCGTTTATAAACAAGGCGTATTCACTCTGCAAAAGCATCTCGATTGATAATGGGGTGATGGAGAAAGCAGACAATGTCCACGTGGTACTGAGCGACTTTGGCTGGTCGGATTTGGGAACCTGGAAATCGTTGTACGAAGTCTCGGACAAAGACGAAAACGAAAATGCGATCGACGCCCACACCATGCTTTACGATACGCAGAACTGCATTATCAAAGCCCCCAAAGACCGGCTTGTGGTGATCAATGGCCTTGATGGCTTCATTGTTGCTGAATACGATAATGTGCTGATGATCTGCCGCAAAGATGATGAGCAGAAAGTAAAGCAGTTTGTGGCAGAAGCCAAAGAAGTAGGGGCCAGCTTCGTTTAAGTTCTTGTGGAATGATAATTAGGTAATTTAGCCATGTTGCTGACTCATAAGGGCTTCGACTCCGCTCAGCCTGACAGCCATCTTGAGCGTTCCCCGTCAGGCTGAGCGGAGTCGAAGCCCTTGTGCGTCAGCAATTTTTAAACTTGTTCTATCCTCTTCCCTCCTCTTTATTTTTTACCAGACGGTGCCACATTATTCAGAAAGTTCTCGTAACGGTTGATATAGCACCTTATGAAAGTAAAGAATAATAGCATGTTTAGAAGAATCTTCCTCGTAGCTGGCCTGTTGCTAACATTGATCTTAATCTCCCAATCGTGTAATACTCCTGAAGAAATACTGGCTAAAACAGCCAGCATCACGGCGCTCAATTGTTCGGGCGCTACCTTTTCAGCAGCGGCCACCAGCGGGACTTCCTACGTTGCCACGGCCAGTGTTCCTTACGACGGTGGTAATGGGGCATATTATTCGGCGGGCAACGCCGTTACGTCAACTGGCGTAACCGGTCTGACGGCAACCTTAGCGGCAGGTACGCTGTCTACTGGAAGTGGCAAAGCCAGTTTTGCCATTACGGGTACCCCCGCGACATCTGGTACGGCCACATTTGCCATTACGTTGGGAGGACAATCCTGTACGTTATCAGTACCCGTTCAGGCGTCAAAAGCCAGTATCACCTCCCTGACCTGTACTGCTACTCCTGCTGCCGGTACTAACGGAACGCCATACACCAGCTCCGCAACGATGGCCTATACGGGGGGAAACGGGGGCACGTACGATGTGTCGATGGCTGCTTCAACAGGTGTAGAGGGTTTAACAGCTGTCTTAGCAGCCGGTACGCTGGCCAACGGTTCAGGAACGCTACTCTATACAATCACAGGTACACCAACCTCGTCGGGCACCGCCACGTTTAATTTAAGCATCGGGGGGCAAAGTTGTGTCGTTTCGGTTGTGGTTGCCGCAGGGGCCGCAGCAACAGCTGCCAAGGATACGGTTGTTATTGCCTACTCGGGAACGAGTGCCTCAGTCAACAATCCATATCAGAGTGATGGCGTGAAAGTGGCAGTAAGTGGGGCCGACGTAACCGTGACGTCAACCAATACAACCAAAGAAATTGTCTACCTCCTGTCGGGTACGGCTTCGAAGGGTAGTTTCAAAATTTATAGCGACTACAAATACAACATCACTTTAAAAGGAGTAAGCCTTACCAATAGCAACGGCCCGGCCATCAACAGTCAATCGGGCAAAAAAGGCACGATCAATGTGGTAGCCGGCACAACCAACACATTGGTTGATGGAGCTACCTACGCCAGCAGCAGTGAAGACCAGAAAGGCACATTCTTTAGCGAAGGCCAGTTGTACTTTGTGGGCACCGGAACCCTGAATGTAACAGGCAACTACAAACACGCGATCGTGGCTGATGACTATATTTATGTAAGCCAGGCAACGATTACGGTGAAATCGGCTGTGAAAGATGGAATCCACGCCAATGATTATTTCTCGATGGATAATGGAACAGTCAATGTCACTTCATCGAGCGACGGAATCGTAGCCGAAGAAGGTTATGTAGCGCTGAACGGCGGAACCATCACCGTACATAGTGTCGATGATGGTATCACTGCTCCTTATGAAGGCACCGACACCAAGATCACTCCCTATATATTGATCAAAGGAGGCTCTATAAACGTGACCACCACGGGCGACAAAGGCAATGCGATCAAGAGCGAAGGCTATACAACCATTAACACGGCTAATGAGATAACGCTGGCGGTGAGTGGCAAAGGGTCGAAAGGCATCAAAACAGGCGGAGATTTTACGTTAACCGCCGGTACGGTCAACATCACCACGTCGGGAGCGGCTTATTACGTGACGGCAGATACAGACATTGCTGCTCCAGCGGGTATCAATTGCGACAAAAATCTGGCCATTAATGGCGGCACATTAATCGTCACGAGCACCGGTGCGGGTGCAAAAGGAATCACTACCGATGGTACGGCTACCATCAATGGTGGTAAAACAACGATAACAGCTTCTGGCGCCAAATACACCTATAGCAGCTCGCAGACCAGTGAAGCCAAAGGGTTTAAGAGCGACGGTGCTTTTGTGATGAACAAGGGTGATCTTACGGTGTCGGCTACGGATGATGGCATCAAGTCAGACGCATCGATTACTGTAAATGATGGCACCATCAACGTTACCAAATCATACGAAGGCATGGAGTCAATCATCATTAATATCGCCGGTGGAGTAATCAACCTGACGGCGTCTAATGATGGGATTAACACCTCATACGGGACGGTATCGGGCGGCACTGAGTCCAACGATAACAGTCAGTTGACTGTGAGCGGTGGTGTGTTGATCGTAACTGGTTCTGATGCCATCGACAGCAATGGCAACTTCACCATAAAAGGGGGCATTGTGATCTCGAACGGCAACGAAGATGTTGATGTCAACGGCAACTTCCTGGTAAACGGTGGCATTTTAATAGGCGCTGAACCCAGTAACAATATGACCAAAGCGATGGGGACGGCCTCTACGCAGGTCAGTATGTTTATCAAATCAAGTTCGCAGGTTGCTGCTACTTCGCTGTTGCATATTGAAGACGCCAATGGCAAGGATTTGTTAACATTCAAGCCCAAAACAGCTTCAGCCTATTTCCATTTCTCTAATCCCGCTTTAGCCAAAAGTGCCTCGTACAAAATATATTATGGGGGAACCTACACCGGTGGAAGTTTTGTGGGTGACTCTTCGGGATGGGGGGTGTACACCGGCGGAACCTATTCCAATTCCGGCGCAACCTTAAAAGCTAGTCCCACCACGTCGAGTTCGAGTACGG
The DNA here is from genome assembly GCF_028867935.1 of Flavobacterium sp. SUN052. GTDB lineage: Bacteria > Bacteroidota > Bacteroidia > Flavobacteriales > Flavobacteriaceae > Flavobacterium. The sequence continues at coordinate 82,908 of NZ_JAPQNS010000006.1, read as the reverse complement.
TGAATTCAATCACGTTCTAAGTGGGCATTTCGAGGCTACGTTGTTTCAGGTTTCGAAGGTAGATAACCCGGCTAAAACAGCGTAGCCTTGAAAACTAAACGCTTCCCCAACCCTGCGCTTTCAGGGGCGTTTGCTGCCCGGCGCGAGTGGCCAGAATCGTTTGTTTTGGGTCGGCGGTGAGGTAACCGATGGCCGTAATGCGTGGGTGATTCTTCAGCTTCTCGAACTCCTGGGGTGGAATCGTAAACAGTAGTTCATAGTCTTCACCTCCGTTCAACGCTGCCGTAATTGGGCTAATGCCAAACTCGGTAGCTGTTAGCTGAGCCTGATCATCAATCGGAATATTCTCGTCGAAGATGACAGCCCCCGTACCCGATTGGCGGCACAAATGCAGCAGTTCCGACGCCAACCCGTCCGAAATATCAATCATAGCGGTGGGCAACACATCGAGGTCGCGGAGTTCGTGAACCATATCGGTGCGGGCATCGGGCCGAAGTTGACGTTGGATCAGGTAAGCCCGTTCCTCCGAAAGATTCGGCTGCATATCGGGGTTGGCAAGGTATTCCTGTTTCTCCCGTTCGAGGAGTTGCAGGCCCAAATATGCCGAGCCAAGGTCGCCAGTTACACACACGACATCGTTGGCCTTGGCGGTGTTGCGATAGGTAATCTTGTCTTTGGGAACCACGCCCAGCACCGAGACCGAAATCACCAGGCCTGACCGCGAGGACGTTGTGTCTCCCCCAACCAAATCAAGATTGTAAGCCTCGCAAGCCGCCCGGATGCCTGCATAAAGCTCCTCAACAGCTTCCACCGTGAAGCGGCTGCTCAGACCAATGCCTACGGTAATTTGGGTTGGCAAGCCGTTCATAGCGGCAATATCCGACACGTTGACGGCTACAGCTTTATACCCCAAATGTTTGAGTGGCACATAGGTTAAGTCGAAGTGAATACCTTCGAGTAGCATATCCGTGGCAATCAGGCCAAACTCGGTATCGTTTAGAGAAAACACGGCTGCATCGTCGCCAATTCCCCGTACAGTACTGGCTTGTACGGCTGGTGCAGCGCTTTTCTGAATACGGTTGATGAGGCCAAACTCGCCAATTGAATCTAAAGTCGTCATGAATTGGGTAATTGAGGTAAGTAGGTAAACCGGTAGTTAAAGGTGAATGCATTACCAATTCACCCACTTACCTTGATTACCCGATATACCATTAAAAAAGCCGTTCGGCTATGAGAAGCAGAACGGCTCGAAGGTCAGAAAAGTTTATGCCTTACGGATTAGTCAGCGTGTACACGTTGATGGTTCCGCCCGTTTTCTGGCTGGCAGCCGTGCGGGTCAGCACCACTTCTGAATCACTCAGGTTTGTAATGGTGAATTCAATAGTTCCATTGGTACCGGTTGGCTGGGGAGTCAGACCCGATAGCACAAGACGAGTATCTGTTGGTACTGACCACGTACCGGTAAACCGATTGCCGTCAAAATCGACAAAAGTAGCACTGGTCTTTGAACTCAAGTCAAGTCTGAAATTAGTGTAGCCAGGCCGAACATTGCTGGCGTTACCCCTTGTATATACCGTGGTGCTGTTTTCATCAACCTTACGAGCGGTCCAGGCTTTGGCGATTTTATCGGAAACTGGAACTACGACTGGTTTCTTACAACCCGTGAACAAAGTGGTAAGAGCCAATAGAAAAAAAAGGGCAGAGAGGTAAGTCTTCTTCATAGTTGGATAAGCGTAAACCAAGTGGTTAAAGATACAGTAAATTTGTGGTTCAATACAAAATAGAAATTACAAAACGTGCTTCAAGTCGATTCAACGGCTAGTTTACCTACATATACCCGAGCGCAACTAGCTCTGCGTAATGGCTCGGACCGCGACGAAATCTGGTGCGCCTACCAAGGCATTATCTACGATGTGTCGGCCTCCCGCTTATGGCGTACTGGCAAACATTACGAGCACTGGGCTGGCCAGGATCTCACCGATGAACTTCCCGATGCTCCCCACGGCGAGTGGGTGTTTGGGAAATTTGCCGCAGTAGGACGGTTACCTTAGTCATTTGAGCTTCGCTCGTCATTAGTCATTTGGCTTCGCCGTCATTGGTCAGTAGTATTGTCTTCCCAATGACGCCCAAAGGGCAAATGACGAATGACTATTTTAATCGCCGACAGTGGCTCCACCAAAACAGACTGGCGCGTTCTGACTCAAGGGCAAAATGCGTACCAGCTTATAACGAACGGGCTGAATCCATATTATCAGGATACAGATGCGATTTCGGAAACCTTAACAACCCAACTCCTGCCCCATCTCTCAGCCATTGATATTCAGGCTGTATATTTCTACGGGGCAGGTTGTGCCAACCCCGAATCGAATGCCGTTGTAGAGCGAGCGTTGCGACGCGTGTTCCCAAACCTTACCACTGCCGAAGTCGACTCCGATATGTTAGGGGCGGCACGGGGTGCCTGCGGGCACGAACCAGGCATCGTGTGTATTCTGGGCACCGGTGCCAATGCCTGCTGTTACAACGGGCAGCAGATCACACGGGGTATTCAGTCGCTGGGGTTTTGGCTAGGCGACGAAGGCAGCGGGGGCTACCTCGGCAAAACACTCGTTCGCGACTATTTCCAGAATCGACTTCCCGAAACCCTAAGCGCTGATTTCTCCGCGCGGTATCCACAACTCGACCGTGCCACCTTACTCGACTACGCCTACAAAAAATCCTTCCCCAACCGTTACTTCGCCGGTTTCACTCCGTTTCTATCCGAACATATCAACGACCCATACGCAAACAGGCTCGTTATTGATGCATTCACACTTTTTTTAACAACGTACGTAGTTCGGTTTCCAGAGTCAGCCCAGTGGCCGGTGTCATTCGTTGGCTCAGTAGCCTATCATTTTTCGGCCCAACTCCAACAGGCAGTCGAGTCGGTTGGTTGCACTATGGGTAAGGTTTTGCAAAGTCCCGGTGATGGATTAGTGAGCTATCATCGGTAGGTATCCTGCAAAAAATCACCCCCAACTCATACTAAATACAAGTTGGGGGTAAGCTGTTGGTAACGTTTTTCTACCGTCACCGGCACTCCGTGCCTGTTACCAATAGGGTAGCCGTACTAGTGCAGCCCTCCTCGTTGCTTACTACTACCGTATACATTCCCGGCTTGTTCACCACCGCTGTCCCGATGGTGGGAATAGGCGTTTTGAACAAGATATAGTCCCCAATCACCACCCGTTCCCGGCCATCTGTCTGGCTGACAATACCAGGCCCGCTGAACTGATAGGCGCTCCCGCCCACGGCCGTCAGCGTCAGCGTGGGCGTGGTGCAGCTCAGGTTACCCGTGCCCACCAGCAGGGCGTTGGGCGGGGTGCCTGCCGCGCCCGTCACGCTCAGCGTGGCCGTGGCCGAACAAATGCCCTGCCCAGCCGTCACACTATACACCCCCGAGGTGCTCACCGTAGCCGTGTTGGCCGGGCCAGATTGGTTCAATCCTGGACCACTGATCCGGTAGTTGCTTGCTCCCGGTGTGGCAGTAAGCAGGATGCTACGCACCTGACAGCTGAAGGCGGGCTGCGAGGGCGTCAGGCTCAGATTGGCCAGCCCATCGACGGTGAGGCTGAAGGCCGTTGAGGTGGTGGAGCCACAATTATCCGTAATCACTACCACATAAATCCCCGAATGAGCCGACGTCAGGTTGGTCAGGGCGAGGGTGGCCGTGGTTTGCCCACTGACGGGAGAGGCTCCTTTGAACCACTGGTAGGCCAGGGGCGCAGTGCCGCTGGCCCCCACCGACACGCTCACCACCCCGCCCGCACACAGGGCCGATGCGGCTGCGGGTTGGGCGGTGATGGTCAGGGAGGGCGGTGCTATGAGGGTGGCTGCCAGGGGCAGGGTCTGGGCCACGCAGGCTCCGCTCAGGGCTAGGGCATAGGCCCCGCCCCCCAGACCGCCCACGATGCTCTTTCCGTTTGCATCACTGTTGAGGCTTAGCGCGGTGGCGGTACCATTCAGCGTGTAGCTGAGGGTGTAGGCGGTACTGGCTTGCAGGCCCGTCAGGGTGAGCGAGCCATTGGCGGGGTTGCAGGTAGTGGGGTTAGTAGCCGACAGGCTGAGGGGTTGGCTTCCCGAGGCAACGGTAAAAGAGCCGCCGTTGAGGTTTTGGATGAGCCCCCCGTTGTAAGAGATACCGCTGTTACCGGTGGCATTCTCGATAATGGTGCCCGTGTTGGAGAAGGAGTTGCCGTTAGAAATAGTACCATTGCCCAACGCCTGAATTAGAGCAGTACACCCCTGATTGTTGACTCCCCCCCCATTAGTGATTGCACTGGTTAGATTGGTCCCAGTAGTAATCGTCGCTGAGTTAATAAAACTGGGACCTACATTCATCAGGCCTGCAAGGAATGCTCGGTCAATAGTAATGAACCCACCCGCTGTATTGGTAAACGAGGTCAAATTCTGCAAACCGAATAACCCAGCCGTGAATGATGTTCCGATGGTAAGGGTTGATGTGTTGAGGAAACTGGGACCTATATGCATCAGGCCCGTAAAACCCGTTCGGTCGATAGTTAGATAGCCGCCTGCCGTATTGGTGAACGAGCCCATATTTTGCAAACCTGTGTTCCCAATTGTAGCGGAGGGGCCGATCGTCACGGTAGCTGAGTTAACAAAGCCTCCAATGCCGGTTGGCATGTCAGAAGACATATTCAACAAGCCAGTGTCGCACCTGTCGATGGAAATAAAGCCACCTGCCCTGTTCGTGAAAGGACTTGCATTATCAAGACCCGTCAACCCTGCGGTGGCAGAGGCCCCGATGGTGATGGTGCCCGAGTTAATAAAGCCACTGTTCGGTAAAGCAGGCGCCACATTCCACAAGCTATTGTTGGCAGCCCGGTCAATGGTGATGACGCCCCCCGTTGTATTAGTAAATGAGCTCAAATTCCACAGACCCGTTGCTCCAATTGTAGCCGAAGATCCGATTGATATTATGCCTGAATTAACAAAATCTCCCACCTGATTCCCTATCCCCCCATTTACTAAACCTGCTAAACCTGACCGATCGATAGAAATGAATCCACCCGCTGCATTGGTGAACGAGGCTTGATTGCCCAGCCCTGTTTGCCCAATTGTAGCCGAAGCCCCAATTGTGATGGTTGATGAATTGACAAAGCTGCCCATATTGTTGCCCAGCCCTACAGCGGTTGATTGGTCGATAGCGATGCTTCCACCCGTTGCATTGGTGAATGAGCCGACATTACACAGACCGCATTGCCCCACAGAGGCTGTGTTGCCCAGCACGAGGCTTCCCAGGTTGTACACCATACCTCCGTTGTAAAAACCCGTAGTCTGCGTAAACGAACTGACGCTGGAATAGGCCATTGGTTTACTTCCGTTGATGGACAGGCTCCCCGTGTTGGTAATGGTGAGTGAGGCACCATTTTGCACTTCTACCGATTTGGCCACCGCCGTTGTGCTAAGAATGGGCGGGTTAGCCGTGCCTGTAGGGATCGTCACATCGTCGGTGGGGGTGGGCACCCGTCCCACCGACCAGTTGGCGACTGTGTTCCAGTCTGAGCTTACGCACCCCCGCCAGAACAGACCCGTACCTGTAACAGGCGCATTGCCCGAACCAATGGTAAAGGTGCCCCCGTTGAGGTTCTGCACCAGCCCCCCGTTGTAGCTGATACTACTGTTATCTGACGCGTTCTCAATGATCGTACCCGTGTTGGAGAAGGAACTGGCGTTGCTGATAACTCCGCTCCCCAGACTCTGCAATAGAGCCTGGCAACCCTGATTATCAAACGTAGCTCCAAGGAGGTTGTCAAGAGTCGGGCCGATTCCAACAGTGCGAATCACTACAATCGATGAGTTAACAAAGCTGCCTGAGTAATTTCGCAAGCCTGTACCGATTGCGCGATCAATCTGGATGCTGCCCCCCGACACGTTGCTAAACGAAGACTGATTCGCCAACCCAATTTGTACTGCCGAACTCATCGACCCAATCACCAGGCTCGATGAGTTGACAAAGCTGCTGCCCAGGTCATTATTCAAGCCTGCAGTCATGACGTTATCAATCTGGATGCGTCCTCCCGTGACGTTGCTAAACGATGAAACATTCCACAGCCCATTAACACCCCCCGAAGTCAGCGATCCTATTATCAAGCTCGACGAGTTGACAAAGCTACTTCCCGAGTCATTATACAAACCTGCAGTGCTGGCGTTATCAGTCTGGATGCGTCCTCCCGTGACGTTGCTAAACGACGAAACATTCCACAGCCCATAGACTCCAACCGGGGCCGTGTTGCCCAGCACCAGACTACCCCCATTCACTACCGTGCCCCCGTTGAAAAAAGCCGTTGTGGCGGTTTGGGCATTAAAAGCAACCGACTTGCTACCGTTGATGCTCAGACTGCCCCCACTGCTGATGCTCAGGCTCGCGCCCCCCTGCACCTCCACGGTACTGGCTGAGGCCCCACTGCTGAGAACCGGTGCGTTAGCCGTACCCGCAGGAATCAACACATTGTGAGAGGCCCCCGGCACCGCCGTCAGCGACCAGTTGGCCGCCGTATTCCAGTCGGCGTTGGCGGTACCCGTCCAGGTGTTGGTGGTCTGGGCTGATGCGGTGCCCAGACTGAGCAACCAGCAAACAAGGCCTAACCAGAGGCCAGAAACAGAAGCTCGGAGAAGGCGCGGGCCCAAGCAGAAAGTAGAAGAAGCAGGCATAGGAGCGAAGAGACGAAAATAGAGTAGAGGAAATAGACAAGTCTTGAAGAAATAAATTCGGTTGGGTTGCATAAACTGCCGTGGAACTGAGTCGGTAGAGGAGCCGGGCGCACCCAAAGGCGCAGGCCCGGCTCAGTCGGCTGGGTTAGGTAGATTCAAGGAAAGGACTGGTTGAGCCTTCACCGGCACTCGCTGCCAGCGACTTCAATTTCAGCTGTGGCCGTGCAGCCATCCGCCCCCGTCACCAGCACCAAGTACCGACCCGGCTTGCTCACCACCGCCAGGCCCACCGTCGGAATCGGCGTGCGGAAAATGACATAATTCCCAATCACCACCCGCTCTCGACCGTCCGTCTGGCTGACGATGCCCGATAGACCACCCGACACCGGGCCGCTGAAGGCGTAGCGGCTGCCCCCCACCGCTGTTAGCGTCAGCGTGGGCGTGGTGCAACTCAGCGTGCCCGTGCCCAGCAGCAACACGTTGGGCGGGGTGCCGGTAGTGCCCGTCACGCTTGCCGTGGCCGTGGCCGTGCAGCTGCCCAGGCCCGCCGTTACGCTGTACACGCCCGAGGTGCTCACCGGGGCCGTGTTGGCCGGGCCGCTCTGGATTAGCCCAGGGCCACTAAACTGGTAGTTGGTTGCCCCCGGCGTAGCGGTGAGCTGGATACGCGGCACCTGACACGACAGACCCGGCCCCGAGGCCGTCAGGCTCAGACTGGCCAGCGCCGTAAAGTCTGATTCGATTCGCACCGGACCCGCCGTGGCCCTACAGCCGTTGCCATCGGTCACCGTCACCGAGTAGGTGCCACTGGTACTGACGGGCAGGGTTTGGGCCGTACCTCCTCCGCTCCAGGCAAAGGCCGTGGCCGAGGTTTGGGCCGTCAGCGTCAGGCTCGGACTGGCGCAGGTGAGCGTGGTGGAGGGCAACGCGGTTACCGTCACGGAGGGCAGGGCGTTCACCGTCAGGCTGAAGGCCGCGCTGGTGACCGAATTACAAGCACCCGTCACGACCACCGCATAGCTGCCCGCATCGGTAGTCTGGACGTTGGGCAGCGACAAACTAGCACTCCGTTGAGCCCCTCCCAGTGAAGTCCCATTTTTATACCATTGGTAGCTCGGTGATGTGCCTGTTCCACTTACACTAGCCGACACGGTTGCCCCCGCGCACACAGCTGAACTAGTGGCGGGTTGGGTAGTAATAGCCACGGGCTGATTGGAATCTGGCGTAAGCGTATAGGTATAATCGGTGTAGATAGATGGGTTGTAAATTACCCGCGTCCGCACTGTGTAGGTGCTTCCCCCGCTACCAGCCACCGTGCCGGTGCCACTGGTGATCGATAGAGGCTCGGCCGTGATGGTCGTAAATGAGGGCGAGCCACTGAAGGTATTGCCCGGTACGATAGCATACTCCACACTATTGGTGCTACTGTTAAAATCGCCTGTCAGGTCAATGTTGAGCTTACCTGTGCTACTACAAAATCCAGGCTGGTTGGCGGTAATAGTAGGCGAGAAAGCCGCTGCCGGGCCGAGCAAATCCACAAGGATCAAGCCCCCGCCATTATTGTCCCCCCCCGTATTAGCCTGGTTCGTACCATAGTTGATGGAACCACCACCATTACCAATATCACCACCATTATATCCACCACCACCACCACCATAACCAGCAGATCCTCCTCCTCCCCCGCCAAACCCACCCCCCCCATCACCACCAGGACCAAAACCACCGGGGCCACCGGTTCCGTTAAATCCGCTACCCCCACCCGTATACCCACCTCCATTACCTGCGTACCCACCACCCCCACCCGCATAATAGGAGGACCCACCTTGACTTCCACTATTATTCACAGTTCCGCCCCCCCCCCCACTGCCACTACCACTATCCCCACTATTACCCCCACCACCACCACCTGCCAGCACTAGCAAAGCACCATTCTCAATTTGCGCTCCAGATCCACCACCCCCACCACCAGAATTGCCACTCCCACCGGGTGCTCCGGCAATAGCTTTGATCGTTTGACCACCGATGAGAACGAACTCACCAATCATTGTAGCACCACTTCCACCCCCATATCCTCCATTACCGCCTTTTGCGCCACGGGCAGTAATTCGGTATTTATTGAGCCCACCTCCCGGTACAGTGTAGTTGCCGGTGGTGCCCGTTGTCCTGGCTGTAGTAGCGATAATAGACAGCTGCTGGGCCTGAGCCGCGCCCGTTGCGAGGGCATAGAGCAGCAGACTGCCAAGCAGAACCACCCACCCCAACCTGCGCCTGGACAGACGAACCGTATTTGTTTTCAGAGTGGGCGTAACGTGGCCCGGAAACAGAGTGGTAAACAGACGAAGCATATTTGTAGCAGTGAAGAAAAAAGGTGGCCGCTGATCGCCGTAGGCTTTCTGTATCAGGCCATGAGGATGGTTGGCGGCAGACTCTAAAAAACCCGCCAGAGAAGTACGATTAGATTGCATAAGAATAAGTTAGAATGAAGTTGGTAAGAGAGCCGGGTGCACCCAAAGGCGCAGGCCCGGCTCAGTCGTCTGGGTTAGGTAAATTCAAGGAAAGAACTGGTCAAGAACTCAGCGACATTCGGTGCCGGTCACGTCGATGGTGGCCGTGGCCGTGCAGCCATCCGCCCCCGTCACCACCACCACGTACCGCCCCGGCTTGCTCACCACCGCCGTTCCCACCGTCGGAATCGGCGTGCGGAAGAGTACATAATCGCCAATCACCACCCGCTCGCGGCCATCACTCTGGCTGACGATGCCTCCGGCTGGCCCCGAGAAGCTGTAACGACTGCCCCCCACCGCCGTGAGCGTCAAGGTAGGCGTGGTGCAGTTCAGTGTACCACTGCCCAGCAAGAGGGCGTTGGGTGGGGTGCCCACCGCGCCCGTCACGCTTGCCGTGGCCGTGGCCGTGCAGCCGTTGGCGTCGCTGATGAGTACACTGTAAGAGCCGGCCACACTCACCGTGGCCCGGTTCACAACGCTGCCCCCCGACTGCACGGCCCCCGCGCTGAAACTGTAGCTTAACCCCGAACCGATGGCTGTAGCCGTCAGCACCACACTCGGCTGCGCACAGCTCAACCCACCCGATGCCTGTAGGCTTGCCCCCGCCAGGCCCGGTTGCAGGCTCACCGTACCCGTGGCCGTGGTGCTGCAGGAGCCCACCGTGCAGGTCGCCGTGATGGGGCCTGCCTGAGTGGTGGTGAAACTGTTGGCGGTACTATTGTCGGGCCAACGGACGGCACCTGGGCATCCGGTAGCCAGCAAGGTGGCCCGACTGCCGGGGCACACCAGGGCGTTGCTCACGCTGAAGCCGGGCAATGACAAGTTCTGACTGATGCTGGGGCCGTTGGCCGTAGCCGTACAACCGTTGCCATCGGTCACCGTCACCGAGTACACCCCCGACTGGCTGACGGGTAGGGTCTGATTAGTGTTGCCGTCACTGCTCCAGGCGAAAGCCGTGGCGGAGGTCTGGGCCGTCAGCGTCAGGCTCGGATTGGCACAGGTGAGGGTGGTAGATGGAGCGGCCGTGACGGTTACCGATGGCAACGGGTTCACCGTCAGGCTGAAGGCGGTGGAGGTCGCTGAGCCGCAGTTGTCGGTGATCACCACCGAGTAACTACCCGCATCGGCAGTAGTCACGTTGGGCAGCGTCAGGGTGGCCGCCGTCTGGCTCATCACCGGGCTGCTCAGGGTGTTTTTGTACCACTGGTAACTGAGCGTTCCCGTCCCACCCGCACTCACCGATACCGAGACGGCTCCACCCGCACACACGCCACTGCCAGCTACCGGCCCGCTCGTCAGGCTCAGGGCCGCCGGGCCGTTGAGGGTGGCGGTGAAGGGCAGGGCCTGCGCCACGCAGCTTCCGCTCATGCTCAGCGTGTAGGCACCCGCTGCCAGCCCCGTCAGGCTGAGCACCCCACCCGCATCGCCCGTGAGGGGCACAGCCATCTGCGTGTTGGCCAGGGAGTAGCTGAGGGTATAGGCGTGGCGGCTTGCACCCCGCTAAGGGAGATCACCCCGTTGGGCGGAGTGCACAGGCTGGCATCGGTGACCGACAGGCTTAGGGGCGGGTTGCCCTGATCAACAGTAAAGGTGCCCCCGTTGCGGTTCTGCACCAGCCCCCCGTTGTAGCTGATGCCGCTGGTGCCGGTAGCACTCTCGATAATCGTACCCGTGTTGGAAAAGGAAGCCGTGTTGGTAATGACCCCATTGCCGAGGCTGTGCATCAGGGCCATGCAGCCCTGGTTAGCCAGTGTTGCACTGTTTCGATTCTCAATCGCTATCCCGCTCACGCTGGCTCCCAGCGTGACGATGGCCTGATTCACAAAACTGCCCCCGCTATTGTTATTGAACAAGCCCCAGGTAATGGCCCGGTCAATCAGCAGCACTCCCCCCGGCTGGTTCGTAAAGGTAGCATCATTCAGTAAACCCCATTTGCCTACGGATGCTGATGCGCCGACCACAACGCGGGCCGAGTTGGCGAAACTACCCCGATTGGATATTCCTGCCGAAGAGGAACCATCGATCTGGATAACCCCTCCACCGCTATTGGTGAACAGGGCATTGTTGAACAGACCGTCTCTGCCGATGGTGGTTGATGCGCCGATGGTCAGGGTGGCCGAGTTGGCGAAACTACCCCCATTATTATACAAGCCTACGTCCGTCGAGTTGTCAATCAGCAGCACTCCCCCCGGTTGGTTCGTAAAGGTAGCATTATTCAGTAAACCCCATTTGCCTACGGATGCCGATGCGCCGATCAAAACGCGGGCCGAGTTGGTAAACGTGGCCGGGAAGAGATTGGATATCCCTGCCGAATAGGAACGGTCGATCTGGATAACCCCACCACCACTATTGGTGAACAGGGCACTGTTGAACAGACCGTCTTTGCCGATGGTAGTCGATGCGCCGATGGTCAGGGTGGCCGAGTTGGCGAAAAGACCACTCACATTAAACAACCCTGTATCCGTCGAGCGGTCGATCTGGATAGCCCCTCCACTGCTATTGGTAAACGTACCTTCGTTGCGAATGCCGTACTTACCGATATTGGCGTTGGGCAGGTTGCCGATGTCCACCCGCCCGCTGGTCGTTACTGTGCCGCTGTTGAACAGGGCGATGGTGTTGCCTGCAATGGTTTTTGAGCCGTTAAGGGTCAAACTGCCCGCGCTGCTAATGCTTAGGCTGGCCCCGCTCTGCACCTCGACCGAGTTGGCCACCGCCCCCGGGGTGCTCAGCACGGGCAGGTTGGCCGGACCGGGGGGAATTACCACATCGTCGGTTGCCAGTGGGACACGAGCCTCGCTCCAGTTGGCCGCTGTGTTCCAGTCCTGGCTCACGCAGCCCCGCCAGTAGAGGCCCGCATCGGTAACGAGGGCACCCACATTGGTGCCAATAGTGAAGTTGCCCCCATTCAGGTTCTGCACCAGCCCGCCGTTATAGCTGATAGTGCTGGTGGTATTGGTAGGTGCACTCTCGATAATGGTGCCGGAGTTGGAGAACGAACCCGCATTGGTGATGACACCCGACCCTAAACTCATCAGCAGGGCCTCGCAGCCCTGGTTATCGATGGTGCTGCTTGGCGCGTTACTAACGGCCGTACCCGTCACACTACTGCCTAGGCTAACCCGCGACGCGTTGACAAAGCTACCAGATTGATTCCACAAGCCATTGATACTGACCCGGTCAATGGAGATGCTCCCCCCCGACACGTTGTTAAACGAGCTTCTATTCACCAGCCCATTCTGACCCACCGTCGCGGAGGAGCCGATGTGAATAGTAGACGCGTTGACAAAGCTACCCGATTGATTGAACAAGCCATATCGACCACTTTGGTCGATAGTGATGCTCCCCCCCGACACGTTGCTGAACGAGGAGAAATTCACCAGCCCATTCTGACCCACCGTCGCGGAGGAGCCGATGTGAATAGTAGACGCGTTGACAAAGCTGCCCGACTCATTGTACAAGCCTGTGTTTCCACTTTGGTCAATGAAGATGCTTCCCCCCGCCACGTTGCTAAACGACGACACATTCCACAGCCCAAAAGCACCCACACTGCCCGTGTTGCCCAGCACCATACTCCCGCCATTCACCACCGTACCCCCGTTGTAAAAGGCCGTGGTGGTCGTTGTTCTGCCGCTGTTAACCGACTTACTGCCGTTGATGCTCAGGCTGCCCCCACTGCTGATGCTCAAGCTCGCGCCCCCCTGCACCTCCACGGTACTGGCAGAGGCCCCACTACTGAGAACCGGTGCGTTAGCCGTACCCGCAGGAATCACCACATTGTCAGTAGCCCCCGGCACCGCCGTCAGCGACCAGTTGGAACTGACTTGCCAATCACTGCTGGTTTGGCCAGTCCAGTTGTTGGTCTGAGCCCAGAGGGTAGATAGTGTGCTGAGCCAGAAAAGCAGAGCCAGCGATAAAACAGCCCGCCGAGACGGGCAAAACAGTTGGGTACAGTTAGTTTGCATACAATGAGTTGGGGTAAAGCAATTGAAAAAGCATCAGTAGGCGCACACCCGGCTGATGTGGTCTTTTTCGATGGTATAAATGAGACAAATTGGGTAGGAGGTATCGGGCCTGGAACGAGTTGTGATACCCTCCACAATGACGTGATAGGCCCCGGCCGGATAAACCTGACGGAGCGAGAAGCGGCCGGGCTGATCGGCCCGCACTAATTGGCGGTACTGCGTCAGAAACTGGGCCCGGGGTGTTTCCAGCTCGGCATCGCCCAGGGCACGACCCCGGTAGCGTACAGTGGGCGCAAAGAGGGTATCCAGCCCCGACCAGTCGCGCCCATTCAGGCAGGAATGCAGGGTTCGGGTGAGCCGGATGTTGGCGGTCTGCGCCTTTCGGGTATCCGTCTCCGAATAGGAGCTACAGGCACTTAGCCAACCGGCCAGTAAAAGAGGGAGTAACACACGAAACAGCATGGCAGCGATGGGTGATTTTGCTGCTGGCAAGTTCTGCGTCGGGGCCAGGAAAGGCTTCTGCTATTCGTTCAAAAACGTTTGGTAGGGATGCAAAGCCGAAAAAAACTTCGTGTATTGGTGCATTTATAAACACAAATCTACATTTAGTTTAGCTGATACTGCCGCAGGATGGCCCGGAATGTCGGATGAGTACGGTACGGTTTAAACAGTGTGCTCACCATCATATCGCGGTGATAGAAGCCCCCGTCGGCGGCTTTTTTGAGGTAGTGCAGGCAACTATCGCTCTCAGCCAGACCCGCAAATACCACTGCCCGGTCGTAATCAGCACGGGGGCTTGTTCGGGGTAGCCGTTGCAACCAGGCCAATGCCTCGGCGCGTTTGCCTTGTCGGGCCAGGCAATACATATTGGCTGATTCGTAATTTTTATAGTTCGGATTTAGGCGGAGAAGTGTATTGAAACTGGCAATGGCCTGAGCATAGTCGGCCTGATCTAAGTAATAATAGCCTCTACCGAGGTAATAAATAAACGCATTATCGAAGATACCTTCCCCGCTCCGAATGGCTTCCTGCGCTTTTACCTTATCGCCCAGATAAATACAATTCAGGATATGCCCCGTCAGGATAACGGGGTAGAGCGGGTCCAGCTCAACGGCCCGTTGGCTGTAGCGAACGGCTTCGGGCAAGCGGCCCACCGACCGCAACAGCAGACTATACCAGTATGTAAGTTGAGCATCGTTAGGGCTATGCTGAAGCCCAATCCGAAACGCGTTGTCGGCAGCTTTCCACTGGTAGCTGTTATGATAGAGGGACCCTAGCGCCCCGTAGGCCGTGCTGTTTGTCGGATCGAGCCGAATCGCCGTTAGCGCGGCCTGTTCGGCTGGCCCATAGGTGGTTTTGACATCGGCGTAGTTCAGTACCCACAGTAGCATGTAAGCGGTTGCTTTAAATGCGTACGCTTCGGCAAACGTCGAATCGAGCGCGAGAGCCCGGTCGAAGCGGTTCAGGCTTTGAAGCAGGTTGTCCTTGCTACGCCCCACCACCAGCTGACGCCCCTGTAAAAACAGGTTATACGCTTCCAGATTGCGGGTCCGTGTCGGGTTGCGCTGTACTCCACCCGATACCTTCACCGAGTCGTGAGTAGTAGAACCAATGGCCTTATCAAGCTGGTCAGTCACATCCCTAACCATCTGATCGGTCATCGAAAAAATAGTCTGGTAATTACCCTGATAAACCCGTTCCCACTCTCGAATGTCGTCCTGGGTACCAATAAGTTCAAGCTTTACTTGCAGTTGATCGCCCGATTTCAAGACACTCCCCTTCAGCAAATGCGCTACATGCAGCTCGTCGCCGATTTGCCACATGCTTTTTTTGGTATTCTGGTACTGATCCGACGACGAACGGGCAATTACTTTCAGGCTTTTCAGCAGCGACACCGACGAATATACCTCGTCCATGACCCCATCACGGGCCGGGCTACTGTCTCCCCCGCCCAGATTTACAAAAGGCAAAATGGCTATTGTGTTAGTGGCCGGAAGTTTCAGTGGCTCCTGGTCAGGCTGCCGCAAAGTCCAGTATAAGCTCACTATCACAAGGCTCAGTAGAGCGACTAACCCACCCATGAGCCAATTTCGTCGGCGTTCCCAGAATGGCACAGGCCGGGGCGGTATTGAAACAACGGGTTCGAGTTCAGTTGCTCTGGGTTCGGGCTCAAGTTCGGCCACAACCGGTAAAGCAACTGGCTCGAACTGCTGCATTTTTCTGAATTCGGTGGGCGACAAGCCGAACTCTTCCGTAAAATAGGTGCTCAGATTCTGCGGACTGGTGAAGCCTACCCGATCACAAATTTCTGAAATACGGAGGTCAGTACTTAGCAGCAGTTCTCTGGTTTTCAGGAGCCTGCGTTTTCTTAGGTAGCGCGTTGTGGAGAGGTTGGTTTCTTCTTTTAGAATCCGGTACAGTTGCGAACGACTAATCCCCAGAGTCTGGCAGATGGATTCAATTGAAAACGAAGGATCATCGAGTCGCTCGTCGATCAGCTTGTTGAGGTCGTCAACAAGCGTATGGCCAGCACTATTCATGGGGAAGGGTTACCCTGGTTTGCTGCCAAATATAACAAGTCTGTTTCATTTGGCAGCAAGCGCGAACCCTGAAGCTCATACGGTAGTTTATGGCTTGTTGCTGTACCTTTGCAGCCGAACACAACCCCACAGAGAGATCAACCGCCACGGCGGACCGAACAAATGGCCAATAGATATTTTTTGAAAGTAAAAGAAGTCACTCGCGAAACACCAGACGCCGTGACTATCCAGTTCTGGCACCCCATCAGTCAGGAAATACGGTATCAGCCCGGTCAGTTTCTGACCTTTGCGCTCAACTTAAATAGCCAAAAACTCCGCCGGTCTTACTCCATGTCGAGTTCACCCCACGTCGATGTTTCACTGGCGGTAACGATAAAACGGCTACCGGGCGGGCTGGTGTCAAACTACCTCTGCGACCGGATCAAGAAAGACGATATTCTGGAAACACTGGAGCCAATGGGTACGTTTGTGCCCAAGCTCGACCCCGCCAATCGTCGGACAGTTGTATTGATTGGGGCTGGTAGCGGCATTACGCCCCTGTTCTCGATGGCCAAATCGTTTCTGCACAGCGAACCCAACAGTCGGGTCTGGCTTATTTACGGCAATCGGAATCAGCAGTCAATCATTTTCAAGTCGCATTTAGATGCGATGGAGCAGGCTTACAGTAGCGCCCGTTTCCACACGACCCACGTACTGAGTCAGCCTTCATTCGGCTATACCGGACTGGAAGGGCGGTTGAACGGACATATGCTGGCCAAACTGCTCGACGAATTACCAGCCTCCGAACGGGCCAACGCCAGTTTTTACCTCTGCGGCCCCGATGGCATGATGGACGAAGCCCGGAAAGCACTCTCCCTATTCGGCATTCCGACTGAGCGCGTATTTAAAGAAAGTTTCGCCACGGCGACAACGGAGTCGGCCGTTGGCGAGGTAGAAGAAGATCCGACTACAGCCGACGCTGCCGAGGGTGAGGTAACTGTAATCTACGAAGGTACCGAATACAAATTTGCGGTGGCTCCGCACCAGACCATTCTGGAGGCCGCCCTGGACCTAGACATCGACCTTCCGTACTCGTGTCAGGCAGGTATGTGTACGGCTTGCCTGGGTAAATGCGTATCGGGCCAGGTGAAGCTGGACGAAGAAGATGCGTTGTCGGATTCTGAATTGAAAGCTGGCTATGTGTTGACTTGTGTGGCGCATCCGGTGGGCAAAGGCGTGGTAATCGAGATAGACTAAGTATTAAGTTTCTGCACTTTGGCATCATTTTCGCCTAAGATGCGTTAGTACGTTAATTCGCGGCTCCGTCTCGGACCCATTCTGCTGCCTGCCGCATTCACACGCCGGAGATTTTTTAATGAACAATGGGTGATGAAATTCTTTTCATTATACATTATCTCTTCCCCCCGGCCCCTTTTATAAGTCAATGACTTTTAATGATTTAAACCTTATTGAGCCAATACTAAAGGCGCTCGATACGGAAGGATACACTACGCCTACGCCCATTCAGCAACAGGCAATCCCCTATCTACTAGAAGAACGTGATCTGCTTGGCATTGCCCAGACAGGTACCGGAAAAACAGCCGCTTTCGCTATTCCAATTCTTCAACTGCTCGACCAGACTCCCCTCAGTAACAAAGGTCCCCGCCCCATTCGGGCCTTGATTATGACTCCCACACGGGAGTTAGCTATTCAGATTGAGGAAAGTTTTGCCGCCTATGGTCGGCATTTGGGCCTTCGCGCCACTGTTATTTTCGGCGGTGTTTCGCAACACTCACAAGTGAATGCGCTCCGTGCCGGAGTTGACATTCTGGTGGCAACACCCGGCCGTTTGCTCGACCTGATGAACCAGGGTCACATTAACCTCCGCAGCCTCGAACGGTTTGTGTTGGACGAGGCCGACCGTATGCTCGACATGGGCTTTATTCACGATGTGCGTAAAGTAATTGCCAAACTTCCTGCTAAACGGCAATCGCTGTTTTTCTCGGCAACCATGCCCGACGACGTAGCCAAACTGGCCGATACAATACTGAATCGCCCCGCCAAAGTAGAGGTTACTCCCGTCTCGACCACAGCTGAAAAAGTTGATCAGGTCGTGTATTTTGTCAGCAAAAGCGACAAGAAAAAACTGCTGGTCGATATTCTTGAGGACGATTTGATTAAGTCAGTACTGGTATTTACCCGCACAAAACACGGGGCCGATCACGTAGTGAAAGATCTGCGCAAATCAGGTATTGAAGCCGAAGCAATTCATGGAAACAAGTCGCAAAACGCTCGTCAGCGGGCTTTGGGCGGTTTCAAAAACGGCACGCTCCGCGTACTGATTGCAACGGACATTGCCGCTCGCGGTATCGACGTTGATGAACTGTCGTGCGTGATCAATTACGAAATTCCCAACATCCCCGAAACCTACGTTCACCGCATTGGCCGCACCGGCCGCGCTGGTCACGATGGCCGGGCCATGTCGTTTTGTGAAGAAGAAGAACAGGTTTATCTGCGCGATATTCAGAAGCTGATTGGTAAGCAGATCCCGGTTGAAACTAATCATCCGTATGCGATGCGGGGAGCTAGTGTTCCGCTGACAACGTCACGCCCTACTAACCAGCCTCGTCAGAAACCAGCTGCTGGAGGTGGCCGCCAAAACAGTGGCAACGGTCAGTCGTCGAGCCAGTCGCGCCCACCACGTCCCGCTGGCAGCAGCGGTCGCGGTCAGGTGCTGCAACGTAATAACAACCCCGGCCCCGGCAACCAGGAACGCAACAACAACCTACCACGCCCCGGCAGTTCGTTCGACCGGGAGCGGGAACCCGGCAGCGGAGATCGTAACCGATTCCGGCGGTAGAACTAACAGATTTTATATAACGACGCCAGATTGCCAGAGGGTCCTTCACCTTTTCGGCAATCTGGCGTCTGTGTATCAAAGCGTTTACAAACTAATTTCTGCAAACATTCTCGGGTTGGTAGTGTTCTACAGTTTTGGGTCTCGCACCTATTAAACCACAAAAACACAACACGTTATGATTAAGAACGAAGAAATTGTTGAGTCGCTCAACGACCTCGTCAAGATTAACAACGACCGGATCATGGGCTATGAGAAAGCGGTCGAAGACACAGAAGATTCGCAACTAGACTCGCTGTTTCGGCAAATGATCATCCAGAGCCAGAACTTCCGCAGTCAATTGGCCGATCACATCGTTCGGATTGATGGCACGGCGGTTTCGGACGCAACCTCAACCGATACAGGCAGTAAAATTCACCGCGCCTGGATCGACGTTAAAGCGGCATTCACCGGTAAAGACAAAGATACAGTACTGAGTTCGGTGGAGTTTGGCGAGAATGCGGCTATCGAAGCCTACGAAGATGCAATCGAAGAGAACCATATTCCGGCATACATCAAAGAGCAACTTCAGAATCAGTTGAGCGAGCTGAAAAGCGCCCTCGACAAGATCAAGACACTACATAAGGGTTAGGTAAAAAAGAGCGAGTAAGTAGAGAAAACGGGTGACTGACACATACTTTCTAGTGTGTCGGCCACCCGTTTGGCTTTACTCACCCTCTATTCTGGCAAGGGCATATCCTTCAAATCTTCGTCGGTCAGTTTGATCTCGGCAGCCGCAGTGTTCTCCTCTAAATGCGCTACCGACGATGTTCCCGGAATGAGCAGCATCATGGGCGATGCCGCCAACAACCACGCCAGGGCAATCTGGAATTCACTCACATTCGATCCGTTGCTCCGGTGACGCTCGGTTACGCGGTGTAACGCTTCTTCAGAGCCCAAATCGCCCCCACCCAGCGGATACCACGGAATAAACGCGATGTTTTGCTCTTCGCAGTATTTGAGCGTCGGATTCCATTTTTGCTGGCTAAAGCTGTACATGTTCTGTACTGACACCACCTCGAAATACTGTTGCGCTTCTTTGATCTGGTTTACATCTACTTCAGACAAGCCAATGTGTTTGATCTTGCCTTGTTCCTGCGCTTCTTTCAAAAATCCCAGATACTCTTCCGACGGGACTTTGTCATCAAAACGGTGTAGCTGATACAGGTCGATCTGCTCCACTTTCAGTCGTTTCAGGCTTCCGTTCAACGCTTCTTCAAGGTGCTTGCGGCTTCCGTCAACAGGCCATTGATTGGGGCCCGTGCGGAGCAGACCTCCTTTTGTGCCGATCACCAGGTCTTTTGCATAAGGATGCAGCGCTTCGGCAATGAGTTCCTCTGAAACATATGGGCCGTACGAATCGGCGGTGTCGATAAAGTTGATACCCAGATCAAGACAGCGTTTCAGAACCTGGATAGCCTCATCGCGGTTGCGGGGAGGTCCCCAGATTCCCTGCCCGGTAATGCGCATGGCACCGTATCCAAGTCGGTTCACGGTAAGATCTCCCCCAAGGGTAATCGTGCCAGAAGCCAGAGCGGGTTTTTCAGTTTGCGTTTGCATACGATTGTTTACTGTGGTTTGGTTTGACTATGTCTGCAAGAGCGGCTCCGATCTCTTGTTAAAGAACCTTAACGTTCCAACGAAGCCGACTCTTTATAACTCTACTAGTCAAAACCTAAAACTGTTTGTATGACACGCTTTATTTTAATACTGGGAGTAGTGTTTCCCACGGCCCTTCTGGCCCAAACCACACCAACTTCCGACGACAAACAAACCGACCTGCTGGGCAAGGGAACAGTAGGTGTGAGCTTAAATGCAACGGGCGGATACGCCAGCTATTCCAGCTTCCAGGGGGGCACATACCGTTTAACACCACGTGTGAGCTATTTTCTGAAAGATGGCTGGTCGGTGTCACTCGAAGGGCGGTATGAAAAGTATGCCGAACTGAACCGATACGCAGGACTTGGTGTATCGACCCGGTACTATTTTGTGCGCAACCCACGTCTGGCTCTATTCCTGCAAGGGGGTGTTACGGCAGGGCAAAGCAAGTTTACGTCACAGTTTCGCAGTCCGTGGGAAATTTATAGAGGAACCGGCAGCATGACCACACGAGCAATTCAGGCTAACGCTGGCCTTGGGGCTCATTACCGGTTGAGTAGGCGCTGGGCTATCGAGGGCAGTCTGGAAGGCACTGCTATTACACGGCAGGCATTTACTACCCCCTTGTATCGGTTGCAGGGAAATATTGGGGTTTCGTTTAAAATCAGGTAACGGTTGGGGCTGGCAACGATTATATCAGCCAGCCCCGAACTCTTTCAATCCACATATTCATAGATGGTGGCACTGTTGGGAGCCATAGCTATGCAATAAATCGGATTAACTTTGGTAACCTCAGTGCGAATCAACCGGCCCCGGCTATCGTACTGAAACGACTGTTCCGAAATGCTTTCCGGGCGGCTCGCCATAAACTCTTCCACTTTGGCGGTGCGACCTTTGTAGGCGTATTGAAGCACAGTGCTCGCCCCTCCGTTCGAATTCAGGTTTTGTTCGGCTATCAACCGTCCCCCTTCATAGCGATAAACCGTTTCCTGGCTTTTTTGAAACAGCTGACCAGTATGATAATACTGAACAACCCGCGCTTTTTTCCCCTGTTCCATCACTGTTTCTATTCGGTGTTGGGGAAAAAGGGCTTTTGTGTTTGCTTCAATAATATACTGCGTTTCAATCTGTTGGTTCAGTGTTGGATATTCGTAGCTCATAACCCATAGCTGCTGGAAAACACCTGCCTGGTTCCGCATAAAACTCCGTTTCTGAATCAGTTTATCCTGATCGTTATAGACAAATTCATCGTAGTTATACAGTTCCATATCGCCCGTTGAGTTTCGGCCCCAATGGTCAATTTTTGTTAACTGACCTTTCTGGTTGTATTCATACTTGTCTTCGCTGTAAACGGTTTTACCATTAGTACCACCAACATTTAGTTTGCGGGCAATGCGGGCGTTGGCATCTGGCACAACGGCATCACCATTGGTACCAGGTTGCATCACATTGATTTCGCAACTGGCAGTAACGAGTAAGAGCAGGAGAAAGAATAGGTTTTTCATGGCAATTGGAGAAATCAGTGGATAAAAAATGGTCAATTGTCGTATTCGAAAATAGATAATGAGGTTGGCAGGATTGTACTTGAAGAGTAATACAGACCTGGATATACATCATAATTCACGTATTGTTGTCGAATAAGACGGCCCCGGCGGTCGTATTGCAACTCTTGCTGTACAAATGACTGCGACGAATTAGGCCCCACTGATTCAACCGTTGCTGAGCGGCCCTTATACCGGTATTGTAGCATCCTTATTGATTTTCCGGCAGCATCCTTGAGTTCTTCGGTAGTTAACCGACCTGCCTGGTAAACGTAGGTGGTACTATTTTGCTGAATAGATTGCTGATTATCATTGAATCCGTATCGCTCAACGCGGATTACTACCTCATTTTCCATAAACGTTTTGACTAGGGTCATGGGTTTATACCCATTGGTCCCTGTTGGATAAAAAACGGTCTCGTTCGTCTGCCCGTTGGCCGGATAGGTGTAAACGGTATACACACCGGACGAAAAACCACCTGTGCTTGATGAACGATTATACGCAGTCTTGCGCGCTAGTGAACCGTTCGCATCGTATTCAAACATTTCATAATAATATAGACTTGATTGAACGTTGGCATTAGGGCTGTAGTAGTCCATGCGCTCTAACCGCCCTTCATTGGTATAGGTATAGCGAGTCTCATTATAAATCGTTTTGCCATCGCTACTGACGGCTAGCTTCCGAGTAACGCGGGCATTCAGATCGGGCACCACGGTTCTGGTGTTCAAAGGGTCTAACGCGTCGATTTGGCAACCCCAAAAAGCTACTAGCAGTAATGAAAAGAGTACGTGTTTCATATATCGTATAAGAGTCATAATCAGCCTCAACCGTTGGAATACGAAGCTACTTTTTTTTGCAATAGTTGACAACATCAAACCAGAATAGGCTTTTCGCCCCCCTACCCCTAATTTTGCACCGTAATAACGCCAGATCACAACTGTTCACGCCTGGCTGCCGGTACGCCGGACCGTCATTGTTCACTGTTTATGATTATCCCTCTCGCTCACCGCGCTGGTCAAACCCAAGAGTACTATTTCTCCGTTAAACTGGCCGAAGTCCGCCAGTTGATTGCTGCTGGTCACGATGTGATCAACATGGGTATTGGCAATCCCGATATGATGCCTTCGGCAAGTACAATTGATGCCCTCTCGCAAGCGGCACACCGCCCCGATGCACACGGCTATCAACCGTACAAAGGCACTCCTACCCTTCGTCAGGCTATTGTCGATTTTTATGCCCACACGTACGGTGTAACACTAAATCCCGACACCGAAATTTTACCGCTGATTGGCTCTAAAGAGGGCATTACGCACATTTCGATGACGTTTCTGAACGAGGGCGACGGCGTGTTGGTGCCTGAGTTAGGTTATCCCGCTTACTGCGCTGTGAGCAAACTGGTAGGTGCCAACGTGCAGGAATATCCCCTCCAAGAGTATAATGGCTGGCAACCCGACTGGGAAGCGATGGCTGATCTGGTGAGTCAGCATGTTGTTAAGATTATGTGGCTGAACTATCCGCACATGCCGACCGGTGCGCCAGCTACCCCTACCCTTTTTGAGCGGGCCGTGAAGTTTGCCCATGACAATCAGATTTTACTCTGTCACGATAATCCGTACAGTCTCGTACTGAATAAGAAGTCCCCGGTCAGCCTGCTCTCTATTGACGGAGCGAAAGACGTGGCGCTGGAGCTAAACTCTATGAGCAAGTCGCACAACATGGCCGGTTGGCGGGTTGGCTGGCTCTCGGCGGCCAAGCCTTACATCAACGCCGTGCTGACCATCAAAAGCAACGTAGATTCGGGCATGTTCCGCCCGTTGATGGATGCGGCTACGGTAGCTCTGCACAATTCCGACGCCTGGCACAACGAGCGCAATGCCGTATATGCTGGGCGGCTCTCTGCTGTTTATGCGTTTCTGGACGCTCTCGACTGCACCTACGCGACCAATCAGGAGGGGATGTTTATCTGGGCAAAGTTGCCGGAATCAGTGGTTTCGGCCGAGGAGTTAGTTAACCGGCTCCTTATTGAAAACCACGTTTTCATTGCTCCTGGCTTTATTTTTGGCCCTAAAGGGCAACGATACGTGCGAGTGTCTTTGTGTGTAGAAGAAGAGAGAATTAGAGAAGCAACAAACCGTCTGAACCTGAATTAGCCATGAATATCAGTATTATCGGTACGGGCCTATTGGGCGGCTCCTTTGCTCTGGCCGTTAGAGAAAAATACCCCAAAGTACGATTCATTGGGGTTGATGCGTCGATGGTACATGGGCAGTTGGCAGTGGCGAAAGGCCTGGTCGATGAAGTGCTGCCGTTTGAGCAGGCCGTGAGTCAGTCGGACCTGGTGGTGCTCGCGACACCAGTTAACACCATCATCGAGTTGCTGCCCGTTGTGCTGGCCGCCTTACCCGATTACGGCACAGTAGTCGATTTGGGTTCTACTAAAGAAACCATCTGCGCCGTGGTCGATGAAAATCCCCGCCGGTCGCAGTTCGTTGCGGCTCACCCAATGGCGGGCACCGAAAACTCTGGACCCGGAGCCGCTTTTCGGGAATTACTGCCCGGCAAAAACCTAATTATCTGTGATCGCGAACGCAGTCGCCCCGACAGTCTGGTATTAGTAGAGTCGATTTTCCGCGACATCGGGATGAAGTTGTTCTACATGACACCCAAAGAACATGATCTGCATTTAGCCTATGTCTCGCACCTGAGCCATATCAGCAGTTTTGCCCTTGGACTGACAGTTCTGGAAAAGGAGAAAGATGAACAGGCCATTTTCGACATGGCCAGCACAGGTTTCAGCAGCACCGTCCGTTTGGCCAAAAGCTCTCCTGCCATGTGGGCACCCATCTTCGATCAGAATCGGCAAAACGTGTCGCAGGCGCTTGCCGACTACATTGAGTTTCTACAACAGTTCAAAGCCGCCATCGACGATCAGGATGTGAATCAGTCGTTCGATTTCATGAACCGCGCTAACGTCATCCGGCGGGTTTTAGAAGGAATTGAGAAAAGATAGTTTTAAGGCCGCGTAGCTGTTAAACTCTTCAACCGGAACATCTGGGCTTTTTCGTTAGCACCGAGTTGACCGGGGGTAGCCTCAAACTGAATCTGCTGAATTACACCATCCCAGCCATTTCGTCCGCTCATATCGATTTCATACGTTCGCATTTGTCCATCGCCGATAATCGGAAAATCAACAATACGGTCGGGATTACCCAAAAAGTCAGGATCGCCGGGTTTCTGCCAATTGAGTCGGGCAGTGCTGGCAGTGGTCGTAAAAGCTGCCTGGACGTATAATTTAGGAACTGTATTAGCTCTCCAGAATACGCGCGGACTTTTTATGCCAAACGTTGCTTTTGTAAGGTCACCACGCCCCCACCGAATAGCTAATTCATTGCGAATTGGCCAGCCAGTGTCCGTTGTGTTGTAATAATGCCAACCCAGCCGGTCGTTTGTGAATTGGAAGTTAGGCGTCATATTTGGGCGCGATTGTGCATACACAAACGACCGAATGTCGGCCACGGTACCAAGTATCAGGTTGTATTCAAACTCGAACACGCCATTATGGTCCAGCACAATCAGTGGAGTAGCGGCCTGGTAAGCGGCCGGTTCATCATATTCCGTACCTGAACTAGATGTACCAAAAAAGCCCGTTACAAACCGGTACTGATTGGGCACGTGCAAACCAACTCCCCGCCCCTCCTTGTTAAGTAAAGCCGTCCAGTTTTCGGTGGCATGACGTGTGACCAGGTCTTTCTGGGTGGACGCATTCGTAATGGCCTCGCCGGTAAACGGCTCTGAACCAGAATAGGTAACTATCTGTGAATAAGGCCCATTCAGATACACGCAAGGCAGTTCTTGCGTGCGCGCTTCGTATTGGGTAGTGTCACGCCGGTTAATCTGGGTTCGACTCCGAACATGAACAACATTCCCCCGCAGTTCGAGCCAGTGCTCCATCACACATTCGGCAGGTTCGTTGAGCAACGGCCAAATCAGCGGAATTGTCTTTACATACAAACTATTACTGTCGAGTTGCTGATAGCCAACAACTTGGGCAGGGTTATTGTGAACATCACCCGTTTGTACCGGATTCCAGCCTAAGTTACGCCAGGTGAACACCGGTTGTTTCCCGTTCTGCTCATACGGTATCGGTCCAGAGTATAAAGCCGTTTGGAGCTGTCTGCCTAGATCGAAGTTGTTGATCATGTTCTCACCCCTGGGACCGTCGGAGAGGAACGTAATAGCCCCACCTGCTACCAAATCGATCCCTACCCGAACACGGTTATTGCCTAACATGGCCAAACGCGGCACACTAGGAGCAGCTGGTGCGCCAGGCAAATTGGGGTTGAATACCGAGCTCCAGGTAGTGCTGGTCCCTCCTACATTACCTGGGTTATTTACCGGTGGCAGACCGGGCTGCGGTTGAGTGGTTCCTGTTGAGCTACTGCCACTACCAGGTTGGGTATTCGTGCCGCTGCCGGGCGTTGTTGACGTGCCGGGCTGCGTTATCGGGATCGGGAAATACGTTTCCGAAGTTCGACCACAGGCTGCCAGAAACAACACTAAAGCGAAGAAAGTACAAGTATGGCGTGTCATTATTGTTTGCGTCAGTAGTGGCCGTTTTATTTGCGTGCAAATAGTTTAGATTCCGACAGCAGGCCCGGTACTATTCGACAGGCAATTAACTCCATAAAAGAAACGCAATTAAATCAATAAACGACAAACCTAAATGCTCCTTTCCGTTAACCTATCTAATGCACTACCACTCGATTTTTCGGCGAGCAATCCCGATCTCCTGCTTAATCCACATGACCGGCCAGCGCTCGACCTGACCAATACTGCTGTGTTTACGGAGTATGTATTTGGCAAACTTCGGGAGGCTGGAGCCGTAGTAGGCATTGGCGGCTACAACGAGCATCGGGTTATCTACCGTCGGAGTGAACACTTCAACAGTGGCGACACAGAACCACGCGAAATTCACCTCGGTATCGACTTATGGGCAGAAGCAGGCACAACAGTGTTTACCCCGAGGGATGGGGTTGTGCACAGTTTTCAGGATAACGCCCATTTTGGCGACTACGGCCCTACAATTATTCTCCAACACGATATAAACGGAAAGACTATTTACAGTCTATACGGCCACCTGTCACGGACTTCACTGGACGGACTATACGATGGAAAGGTATTTCGGGCAGGTGAGAAGCTAGCCGACATTGGTCCCTATCCTGAAAATGGCGATTGGCCACCGCACCTGCATTTTCAACTCATCACCGATCTGCTCGGCAACCGGGGCGACTTCCCCGGCGTTTGCGCCGTATCCGATCGAGAGCGGTTTTTGGCCATTTGCCCTGATCCGGCAAGCTGGATTATCTGAACCGCCGGGTGGCCCGGCGGTTCAGATAGTGAGCATGACTACGCCAACTTCTTATACTTGATCCGCTTGGGAGTGGCATCGGTACCTAAGCGTTTGCGTCGGTTTTCTTCATAATCGGAGAAGTTTCCTTCAAACCAGTAGACCTGAGAATCGCCTTCAAAAGCAAGAATGTGCGTGGCAATGCGGTCGAGAAACCAGCGGTCGTGACTAATGACTACAGCACAGCCTGCGAAATTCTCCAAGCCCTCTTCCAATGCCCGTAAGGTGTTAATATCCAAATCGTTGGTAGGTTCGTCGAGGAGTAACAGGTTAGCGCCTTCTTTGAGGGCAATAGCCAGGTGAACCCGGTTGCGCTCCCCACCCGACAGAGTTCCCACTTTTTTCTCCTGATCAGCTCCGGCAAAGTTGAAGCGGCTGCAATAAGCCCGGGCGTTGCTTTGCTTGCCCCCCAGCATAATCCAGTCGTTGCCATCTGCAATGGTTTGATACACCGTTTTATTCGGATCAAGCCCATCGTGTTCCTGATCCACGTAAGCCACTTTTACTGTATCGCCCACCTCAAACGTTCCTGCATCAGGCTTTAGCTTTTCAGTGATGAGTTTAAAGAGGGTTGTTTTGCCCGCACCGTTCGGTCCAATTACGCCCACAATACCGCCCTGTGGCAAGGCAAACTCAAGGTGTTCGTACAGTAGTCTATCCCCAAATGCCTTGGCTACATCGTGAGCTTCGATCACTTTGGTGCCCAAACGCGGTCCTGCCGGAATAAAGATTTCGAGTTTTTCGTCACGCTGTTTAGCATCTTCATCCAAGAGTTTTTCGTAAGCGCCCAAACGAGCTTTCGACTTAGCCTGACGGGCTTTCGGAGCCATCCGCACCCATTCTAATTCACGCTGAAGCGTCTTTTGGCGTTTTGATTCTGTTTTCTCTTCTTTGGCTAAACGAGCTTCTTTTTGCTCTAGCCACGACGAGTAATTACCCTTCCAGGGGATACCTTCTCCCCGGTCAAGTTCAAGAATCCAGCCCGCAACGTTGTCGAGGAAATAGCGGTCGTGGGTTACGGCAATAACCGTCCCTTTATATTGGCGAAGGTGTTCTTCGAGCCACAATACTGACTCAGCATCAAGGTGGTTGGTCGGTTCGTCTAGGAGCAATACATCAGGTTCCTGAAGCAATAGGCGACACAGGGCAACCCGACGTTTTTCGCCACCAGACAGGGTACTTACAAGCGCGTCGGAGGGGGGAGTACGAAGGGCATCCATAGCGCGTTCGAGTCGGGTGTCGAGTTCCCAGGCATTAAAATGGTCGAGTTTCTCCTGTACCTCGCCCTGCCGAATGCCCAGTTTGTCATAATCGGCATCGGGGTCACCGAAGGCCTCATTGATTTCGTCAAACTCTTTAAGGAGGTTAACAATCTCCTGTACACCCTCTTCTACAATCTCCTTAACGGTCTTATTTGGGTCTAGTTGCGGTTCTTGTTCGAGCATTCCGACCGAGTAACCGGGCGAAAACACAACTTCTCCGTTATAGTTCTTATCGATACCGGCGATGATACGTAGTAAGGTTGACTTTCCAGAGCCGTTAAGGCCCAAAACCCCGATCTTCGCGCCGTAAAAGAAGGAAAGGTATATGTTTTTTAGGATTTGTCGGTTCGGGGGAATAATTTTACTCACGCCCGCCATTGAGAAGATTATCGTTTCCTGGCTCATTATTTGGACTACTTTTTGTGGTTGGCAAATATCTCAAAATTAACCCTAAGCACAGCCTTAATTTGCTGAAAAAATGGAGAACGCTTCACTGGTAGATGAATACGGTTACGTCGCAGACGGAAAGGTATTTTTGAAAGGCTACCTACACTACCCCGACCGCCAGATTGGCGAAGTCAAACGCACCGAGCAGGAAGCACTCGACTACTTTAAGAACCGCTTCGTTATCGCCCAAAACAAAGTTGCTCAGTTAGAGCAGGAGATCGAAGAGGCTCAAAATAAGGGGTCGTACCTGACCAAATTAGTTCAACTGCGCAAAAAACTCACTTCGTTTGATGCCATCGGAGACTTTATTCCGCTCCTCGACCGGCTCGATGCGCAGGAACTGATCCTGACCGATTTAATCAAGAGTAATCAACTCAAAAACCTTGAAATCAAGCGGGCGCTTATCGCTGAAGCCGAGGCCGTTGTGGGAAGCGACGATTGGAAACCTGTTGCCGATCTACTCCAGGAAATTAAATTAAAATGGATCAAAACCGGCCCGGTTGATAAACCCTTGGACGAAGAAGTCGAAGGCACTTTTACAGCCTTGCTCGATAACTTTTTCCAGCGTCGACGCGATTTCTTCAATGAGCAAAACAAGCTTATTCAGGAACGACTGGATCAATACGACTTGCTCATTCGGCAGGCTTACCGGCTTACCCGTAGTTCCAATATGGACGAAGCCTACGCGGAAGTTCGTAAGCTCAACAATGCCTGGAAAGCCGTGGGTGAAGTACCCATTAAGAAAAGCGGTAAACTCTATAAGCAATTTAAAAAGGCTACGACTCTTGTCTACAACAAATACAATGAGTCGAAGGGTATTGTGATTATCCCGAAAGTTGATCCGCGCCTTGAAGCTCAGATCAAAATGACCGAAGAGGCTGAGCGGCTCTCGAAACAAAGCGACATTTTCGCGGCTGCCGAGCGGGCTAAAGTTCTACTCAACAGCTGGAAAGAGATTAAGGTACCGTTCAAGCTTCAGGACAAGGGCATTAGCGAACGCTTCCGGTCGGCCTGCGACAAGATTTTTGAATTGAGTTACCTCGGTCGCGTGTTGTCGCGTAAATATCCGGCTTTCGAAATGAAGAGCGAGTCGGAGCAACTGCGCACCAAAATTCGGGAGATGGAATACCTTGTTCGGCGCGAAAAAAGCGATTTACAAATTGCCCTGCAAGATGCTGACGGGCTTGATCCTGAGAATCCAGAAGACAAGCAGATCATTAACAAAATAAATACGCAAAAGCGCAAAATTGCCATGAAAGAACTCATTCTGAGAGAATTCGGCAAGCGCCTGGAAGCCGTAGGTTATTGAGCTTGAGTAGAAGTATACTGCTGTTGCGGTTCTAACACATAGAAAACCCCGGATTAGCGATTCGCCGATCCGGGGTTTAGTTTTTATAGGCGGTCCTAGTGTACTGGTTCTGCTATCAACTCTGGAACAGGTGCTGGCTGGTAGCTGCCCAGTTTTCTCAGCATGCGAATGTGTGATCGGAGGGCTTCGCCAACCGAAGGTTTCTGATTATAAGGAACTCCAAATTCATCGGCCGTTTCCCGCACAATAGCCGAGAGCGCAGGATAATGAATATGCGAAACGGTTGGAAACAGATGATGTTCTACTTGGAAATCTAAGCCCCCAATGTACCACGATAACCAACGGGGACACGTGAAATTAGCAGTGGTATGCATCTGATGAATAGCCCAGGCATTTTGTACGGTTCCAGCCTGGCAGGGTACTGGCTGGTCAGCTCCTTCAACGATGTGGGCTAGTTGAAAGATGATACTCAAAATCAAACCAGCCACAAAGTGCAGCACCACAAAACCAAGCAACCATTGTCCGAAGTTCAAGCTGGTCACTACCAAAGGAATAACAGCGATAAAAAGTAGATATATGAACTTGCTCAAAATCAGCACATTCATATCTTTTTTTGTAAACTGCGTAATCGTTTTATCCCCCGCTGCGTGTTGGCGATTGTAGCTCAGAGCCAGCCGAAAGTCTTTAGCTAGAAACGAGAAGGTCATTAAGCCATACAAACCAAATGCGTATATGTGCTGAAACTTGTGATAGGGCTTTAACGTCTCGCTAGGGCAAAGTCGGAGCCAGGGTTTACCAGTAATGTCTTCGTCGTGATTGTGAATGTTTGTGTACGTGTGGTGGAGCGTATTATGCTGAGTTTTCCAGTTTTTCACGTTGCCTCCAAGCAAAAATAGACAAGCTCCAAATAGATTATTAACCCACGTTTTTTCGGAAAATGAGCCGTGATTGGCATCGTGCATAATGGCCATTCCTACGCCTGCTTTTCCAATTCCCATCAACACAACTAGCCCCAACATTTGCAATGCTGTGAACTGGTTACTCAGAATAAGGCCGTAGGGGATCAAAAATAGTAGGAGCATGAAAGCGGCTTTGCCAAGCATTATAGAGTTGCCACTCCGAGAGAGGCCTGTACTCGTAAAATGCTCATCTACGCGCTCCCGAAGTGTCGGGAAAAACTTAGACTTGTCGGCATTAACAAACTTTATTTGAGGTCTTCTCATGCAATTAGTTAGAATCGAGGATAAATCTACCGCTAAACTTGGCCCGTAAGGAAAGTTTATCAACATTTAATCCATTTCACAGAGCTGTGTTATGGTTAAAATACATCCTATTCGACAAGTTTCAGGAGCATCCTCTTCTACTACTTTCTTGATCTGACCGAATGCAATTACTGCTTATTTTGTTACCTATATAAATACAACGCTGCAAGTATGGAAACTAACATAACGACTAACGACAGTCTTCTCGATACCTTCCGGGAAAGCATCGTCCCCGGCAAATTCGTCCGTATCGAATACCTGACGGACATCAGTGAGTTCATCAAAGCAGACGCACTAGTTAAAAAAATAAACGCCGATACCATTGAGCTTGGTACCGGCGAAGAAGTTCCCATTGACCGGATTATTCGGATTGGCGGGGTGATGTCGCCCAAGTTTCCGGGCTACGAAAGTTATTCGTGTGACTGCTAAGGCTAATCAATCACCTCAAAACCGCAATACGGCACCAGTACCTTCGGAACACGAATAGCCAGTTTACCTTCGTCGGTCATGAACTGGTTATTTTCGAGAATAGAGGCCAAAATCCGGGGCAAAGCCAGCGCGGAACCGTTCAGCGTGTGCAGCAGCTGAGTTTTGTTCTCCACTTTATAGCGGAGCTTAAGCCGATTGGCCTGGTACGTTTCAAAATTCGATACCGAGCTGACCTCCAGCCAACGGCCCTGGGCTGCTGACCAAACTTCCATGTCGTAAGTGAGTGCCGACGTAAAGCCCATATCGCCCCCGCACAGCCGCAACACGCGATAGGGAAGTTCCAGGTCCTGTAACAGTTTCTGCACATGCAGGCTCATTTTTTCGAGGGCAGCATACGAGTTCTCGGGCTTTTCGACCCGAACAATCTCAACCTTATCAAACTGGTGGAGCCGGTTCAGGCCACGTACATGAGCACCCCATGAACCTGCTTCGCGCCGGAAACATGGCGTATAGCCAGCATTCTTTATAGGCAGGTCTATCTCGGCTACAATCACATCGCGGTAGAGGTTCGTAATAGGCACCTCCGCCGTTGGGATCAGGTATAGCTTGTCCTCTGTTGCGAAATACATTTGCCCTTCTTTGTCGGGCAATTGTCCCGTTCCAAAACCCGATGCTTCGTTGATTACAATAGGGGGTTGTACCTCCATATAGCCCGCTTCGAGCGCCCGCTCCAAAAAGAAATTAATCATGGCCCGCTGTAGTCGGGCACCTTTGCCCCGGTATACCGGAAAACCAGCGCCCGAAATCTTAACGCCCAGTTCAAAGTCAATCAAAGCAGTGCCGCCCGGCCCAAATCCCTGAATCAGTTCCCAATGAGGCTTGGCTCCCTCGGGCAACACCGGTATTTTGCCATGTTCCAGAACAACTTCATTGTCATCGGGGGTGCGACCTTCGGGAACACTGCTGTGGGGCAGATTTGGAATGGTCACAAGCAGACTTTGTACCTGCTCTTCCAGCGAAGTCAGCATTTCGCCCAGCTCTTTGGTGCTACTTTTCAGAGCCGATGTTTCGGCTTTTGCCGCTTCGGCACCCGCTTTATCACCCGCTTTCATAAGTGCGCCTATCTCTTTAGCGATGGCGTTGGCACGGGCAAGCTTTTCGTCGAGTTCTTTTTGGGTATCGCGCCGTTGCTGGTCCAGAGCCAGTAACTGCTCTACGGTCGCTTCTGCATTAGCAAAGTTGCGTTTTCGCAATCCAGCCAGCGTTGCTTCTTTATTTTCGCGAATGAAGGGTACTTGTAACATTTATTTATTGTTTAGCAAGGTCTGTAATCGTACTAACGAATTGCTCTACATCGTCAATAGATACGCCAAGTTTCTCCTCGTCAATTGAAATAAAATCTTCGTAATCAGCCTGATTCCGTGCCTCAAATAGTTTGTTGTAAAGTTTACCATGAGACATGCTGACCAATCCTGATTTAATAAAATGCTGGCTCAACATTGTCTTTACGCCCTTGTGCGTATAGGTATCCAATTCATTTTGAGCTAACAATGCCGATACAGCGTAAAAACAAGCGTAGTACAAACGGTTAGTTACGCTGTCCCAATTACTTGATTCCATTAAACTTTTGGCCGCTTGTAACGTGCTATATGCTCGCTGAATACGATAATCCACCAGATCAGCTTTTGTCCGACTCATAATGATCTGCTTGCCCGTTTTATGTTCCTGTACAGGGGAGTTACTTTGTAATCATCTTCCCATTCAGTTTTGGAGTGAATAATTGAGCCGATCATATTATTGGTGTCCAGTTCAATTTCAAACAGGCTGTCTCGAAGCTGATTTTTGAGAGTTTTATTGATTGCCATCCCAGTCAATACCAAAAAATCCCAGTCAGAATCGTCCCGCGCATCGCCCCGCGCCCGCGATCCAAACAACCACACTTCCGCTGTAGGGTCGATGGCTTGTACTGTCGCCTTCACTTTTTGCAGGAAAAGAGTGTCTCTATCGGACATGGATAATTGTGTTTCGAGCCTAAATATACAGGGTTAAAACAAACCCTTATTCAATGCATTCAAGGCGTCGGCTTTGTGTTTGCCGTGTATAAGCAACGAAATATTATGTTCGGTACCGCCGTAAGAAATCATCCGAATTGGAATGCCCTCCATGGCTTTTAATACACGCATGGCAATACCCGGATGATCGGCCGAGAAGTTACCCACAATGCAAACAATAGTCTGATCATAATCGGGTTCTTCTAATTCACAAAACTGACTCAGTTCAGCCTGAATAGCCGAGAGATTATCGGTATTGTCAATTGTCACCGAAACCGAAACCTCCGAGGTAGCCAGCATATCGACGGGCGTTTTGTACTTCTCAAAAATCTCGAAAATTCGGCGCAAAAAGCCGTAAGCATTCAGCATCCGGGTCGA
Source organism: Flavobacterium sp. SUN052 (assembly GCF_028867935.1). GTDB lineage: Bacteria > Bacteroidota > Bacteroidia > Flavobacteriales > Flavobacteriaceae > Flavobacterium. The sequence goes on along the minus strand of NZ_JAPQNS010000006.1, from coordinate 48,631 downwards.
GTGAATATACAGCGCTGTGATGTTATCTTTGGCTGCTACTGCTTTAAAAACGGTCTCAGACTCCGTCACTTTATCGGCAATCAACGTGCCGGGAGCTTCAGGAGCCATCGTGTTTTTTAAGCGCACGGGTACTCCGCGCATTTTAGCTGGCGTGATGGTTGACGGGTGCAGAATTTTAGCGCCAAAATACGCCAACTCGGCAGCTTCGTCGAACGTTAGTTCGCGGATGGGGAACGTATCCTTCACAATGCGTGGATCGTTATTGTGCATGCCGTCAATGTCCGTCCATATCTGAATCTCATCGGCGCGAATTGCTCCACCCACAAGCGAGGCTGTATAATCGGAACCGCCCCGCTTCAGGTTGTCGACTTCTCCGCGAGGATTCCGGCAAATAAAGCCTTGCGTCACCACAAATTGTTTGTCCTGGTGGGGTTTCAACACCTCCCGCAGCTTCTGCTCGATCACCTCTAACTCAGGCTCACCATCAGCATCAATGCGCATAAACTCTAGGGCGGGCAACAACACCGATTTTTCACCCTGTTCTTCCAAATACGCCTGAAACATCTGGGTGCTGAGTAATTCACCCTCAGCCACCAGTTCTTTGTCCTGTTTAGCCGTAAAAGGACGAATACGGGTCAGCGACCGAATAAACGAAAACTCATTTTCGATAATCTGCTGCCCTTTGGCTAAGCCCTCACTCGTTTTGTACAGCTCCCGCACAAATGAGTCGTAGTGGGCTTTCAGGTGCTCTACCTTTTCGGCGGCTTCATCAACCTGGTTCGCTTTTAGCGACTCGGCAATGGACAATAAAGCATTGGTCGTGCCCGAAAGAGCCGACAATACAATGATTTTACGGGTTGAATCGCCCGTAACAAGATTTCTAATCGAGTGCATCCGCTCCGGTTTTCCTACCGAGGTTCCGCCAAATTTCCAGACGTGCATGAGTAAAGAGTGAAAAAGTAAACGGGTGAAAGAGTGAAAGAGTGAAAGAGTGAAAGTCCATTCGGAAGCACTCTTCCGCTCTTTTACCGCGACGGCGGACCGTCTTTCACTTTTTGAAATAGTCCAAGCATCTTAATTGCTGTAATGGCTGCTTCGTCGCCTTTGTTGCCATGAACACCGCCCGCCCGGTCTAGCGCCTGCTGCTGGGTGTTGGGAGTCAATACACCAAAAATGACTGGCTTATTAGTTTTCAAACTAACATTGGTTAGTCCTTGCGCTACCGCATGATTTATGTAATCGTTGTGTTTTGTTTCGCCCTGAATAACGCAGCCAATGGCGATAACCGCGTCGATATCGTCGCGCTGAGCAAACCAGTAAGCAGCGGTCGTTAGCTCATAGCTTCCCGGCACGTTGCCCCGAATTATGTTTTCGGCCACGGCACCGTGATCAACCAATGTCTGATAGGCCCCCGTGTAGAGTGCTTCGGTCACTTCTTCATTCCATTCGGCCACAACTATGGCGAACTTATTCTGGCTAATATCGGGTAGGTTTTCGGTTGTGAAAACGCTGAGGTTTTTGTGGGCTGAGGACATAAATGTTAAGAAAAAAGGGACGAAACCGCTTTCCGGCTTCGTCCCTTTGTAGTGTGTTGTCTGTGCTTCACCTACGCTTACGACTCGCCGGCCATTGCTTGGAGCATGGATTTATACTTCTTAGCGTTGACGGCTTCTGCCGATTCCGGATACTTCTCAATAATTGAGTTGTAGGTCTCGATAGCTTTATCGTTTTGCTTAGCCTGTTCGTAAGCAACAGCAAGCTTAGTCAGATATGCAGGTGAGAAAAACTTGTTCGGCTTGTAGTCAGCGGCCTTTTCATAGTAGTTAGCAGCTTCGTCGAAGCTTTTCTTTTCCATGTAGGCGTCGCCAATAAGTGCATAGGCACGAGCCTGCACTAACAAGTCCGACGAACTAAAGTCTTTCAGACGCTCGATAGCTTCATCGTTTTTGCCTTGTTTCAGCAGGGCAACGCCTGCATAAAAACTAGCCAGGTTACCCGCATTTGTCGAGCCGTAATTGTCGGCAACCGACAGCAGACCAGGATTAGCTCCTGCACCACTGAGTGCTTGCTTCAGCGAATCGGCTTCGAGTTTGTAAACAGCCGGGAACAGTTCGTTCTGCGCTGTTTCATCCTGACTACTCTGATAATAGCGGTATCCGAAGTAACCTGCTACGAGTAAAACAATACCGGCAACTACGCCAATAATAACAGTACGGTTCTTTTCAAAGAAATCTTCGGCTCTCTCCAACTGACCTGCGAGTGCATCGGGGTCTTCCAGAAACTCCATCGCCGTATTCTTCTTGCTCATGGTTTTGCAATTTGAATCGCAAAATTAGGAAGATTTCAGTTTGTGAAAAAGCCCAGCGTCAAATCTTTAGCAGAAATGTTACCTATACCCCCACGGCATCGGTTTCGTCGGCGCGAATTTTTTCCTCTACAAACGCAATAATATCATCTGCAATGTTGCGACCCGTTGCTTTCTCAATCCCTTCTAACCCCGGTGATGAATTTACTTCCATTACCAGCGGCCCCCGGTTCGATAATAGCATATCGACCCCAGCCACTCTAAGGCCTAAAGCCCGGCTTGCATCCAGGGCCGTCTCTTCAATTTCGGGGGTGAGTTCAATGGCAATTGCCGAGCCTCCACGGTGCAGATTAGAGCGAAACTCCCCTTCGGGCCCTTGTCGTTTCATGACACCAACTACCTGATTTCCAACCACGAAAGCTCGAACGTCAGTACCTTTTGATTCAGCAATATATTCCTGAACCAGCACATTCTGCTTTAGCCCGGTGAACGCTTCAATCGTCGATTTAGCAGCTTTGGCAGTCTCTGCCAATACCACTCCAATACCCTGCGTTCCTTCGAGAAGTTTGATCACAACGGGCGGACCACCCACCAAATCAATGAGTTGTTTTACATCTTTGGGATGATTGGCCATGACGGTTTTTGGCAAACCAACACCTGCTTTCGACAGGATTTGCAGGCTCCGAAGTTTGTTACGAGCACGGCTGATGGCCTGCGATTTAGCCGTCGTAAAGATTTTCATAATCTCGAATTGCCGGACAATTATGCAGCCATAATCTGTTACCGAAGCGCCAATCCGCGGAATAATTGCGTCGATATTATCAACAAGTTGCTTGTTATAGAGAACAGCCGGGCGATCATTTTCAATGACAACCTGGCATTTCATGTGGTCAATGATGACGGCCTCGTGGCCACGTTCCTGAGCTGCCTTTACCAATCGTTTGGTTGAATACAGCTTTGGGTTAGCGGAAAGAATGGCAATTTTCATAAGGTGAGTCAGCGCTCAAAAACTGGCACGGTTTAGCGTTTGACCGAACGGGCGGTCCTGTTTTGATTTTTGACTGACTGTTGAGATAGATTTTTCAGAGATACATCTACAATGAACCGGTTGCGGAGAAGTTTACGGCCCAGAAGAACCGGGTAGCGCATTTTCTCGCGGTCGGCGAGGGTAAATTCAGCGCGTATTATTCGGCCTAGCAGTACAATTTTAGTTTTGATGACGTAGCGTTTTTCGGCTACGCCAAACGAATTTCGGATGGTTCGTTGCGTAAAGGTATCGCTGTAAACCCGGCGGGTCAAGATACCACCCGGTTCAATGACACAAAAACTAAGCATCGTCCCACGTTCCGTTTGAATCAGCCGAATATCTTTACAATGCAGTGCCGAGGTGTATGCTCCTGTATCGATCTTGGCCTCCACATTTGTTAATTCCAGATCGGGAAAATCGGCCACTTCGGTCATACCAATGACCTGTTTGGGTTTAGAAGGACTGAGGTGGCGAGGTGGCACGGGAGAAGAGAAAGGCTAAACGGTCTTCTTCTAAAACCAAGTTTACACGATTCTTACCGTATCAATCGACTAAACGTTAGCGACAAGTCGAGCAGAACCATTTTGGCACGGGCGTTACGTTCAATGTGGTAGGCGGCCTCATTTATATCGTTGATGATGCGCTCTACATGAGCGGGTTTGAGCACCTTACCAAAGTTCTTTACAAAACTCAACTCGTCGTCGGGCAGTCGAAGCAGCGATTCAGCACCTTGCTGCCAGAGAAACAGATCACGGCACAGACGAAGACTATACTCCATTAATCCTTTCTGCTTTTCTTTGTTAAAACCATCGAATTGGTCAGCCTGCTTTACCAACGCACTGAGATCCTGTCGGTAACAGGCCCGCATCCACTCAGCAAACCAGGTATGTCGGTCTGGGCCGTTATCCGCATCAGCGTTGAGCAACTGAAGCGCAGCGGCCATATCGCCATTCGCCAGAAATGCTGCCTGTCGGGCGCGGGTTTCGTCGAGGTTCACCGCTTGCCGAAGGTACAGCGCCACTTCTTCGTCAGTGAAAGCCCGCACGGCCACCCGCTGGGTGCGCGACAGGATGGTGATGAGTAATTTATCGGGCTGGTTTGTTACCAGCAGAAATAGGGTTCGCTCAGGCGGTTCTTCCAGCACTTTTAACAGCGCATTAGCCGAGGCCACATTCATCAGTTCGGGTAGCCAGATGAGCATGATCTTGTACCGACCTTCATAGGCTTTCAGCGACAGTTTTTGCAAAATATTCCGGGCTTCTTCGGCCGAAATATTCCCCTGTTTCTTATCCATCCCGGCAAATTCGAGCCATTCAGGAAGCGTTCGGTACGGCGATTCAATGATCATTTTACGCCAGTCGGCCAGAAAAGCCTCGCTCGTTTTGGCATTGGTACCCATGTTGGCTACCGGAAAAACCAGATGCAGGTCGGGGTGGACCAGCTTGCTTATTTTGATGCACGACGCGCACCGTCCGCAGGCATCGTCGGCCCGGTCTGGGTCTTCGCAATTGACATAGGTTGCCAGCGCCAGGGCCAGCGCCAGATTAGCACTCCCCGTTGGGCCGTCGAAGAGCAGCGCGTGTGCCAGGTGATTTTGCTGAACGGACCGGACAAGCATTTGCTTGGTATCGTCGTGGCCGATTATATCGCGAAATAGCATTTTACTGTTGACTGATCGCTGTAAGTATGGCCTCTTCTACCTCGTCAAACGCGCGCCCTCGCCGACCATAGGCTTCGCGGGCAACTTGCAGGGCTTTATCGATTCGGTAAGGTGTAAATCCATTTTCGACCCCTCCCCACGAAAAGGAGGGAATATGTTTAGGCTGAAAACCGCTGCCAAATACGTTGGCGTTTACACCCACCACAGTTCCGGTGTTGAACATCGTGCTGATGCCCGCCCGCGTAAAATCACCCATGAATAACCCCGCAAACATTTGACCAGAGTCCTCCAGCTGACCCGTGGTATAGCTATGAAGTTTGACGTTGGTGTAGTCGTTTTTGAGATTCGAGGTATTGGTGTTTGCGCCCAGATTACACCATTCGCCAATTACTGAGTTACCGAGGTAACCGTCATGCTGTTTGGCACTGTACCCGAACAATACAGAACCGCCTACTTCACCGCCGATCTTACAATACGGGCCAATACTGGTATTCTGGCGCATCCGGCTCCCCCATTGGACCACCGATTCTGTACCCAGCGCAAAGGGGCCAATAATTACGGAGCCTTCGTTGATTTGGGCATTCCGGCCAATGTAAATCGGGCCACTTTCGGCGTTGAGTATCGACGCCCGAATGGTTGCACCTTCTTCCAAGAATATGTTCTCTGCGCCGTAAGCGTACGTGAACGGGTCGGTGATGGGTTGCGACATACGGCCACTAGTGATAACCGCAAAGTCGGTTTTGATTTGCGCGCTATTGGCCAGCATAATCTCCCAAATGCGCTCAATCGCCGTGAACGATTTACCAAAAACCTGCGTCGTTGCCGGGTCAACCAACGGCATTTGCGTCAGCATTTTGTCGGTACGGTGAGCGATAAGCAGGCCGTCGGCGCGGGTTAGTGAAGCACCTATCGGCAATTCCTCAACAGCTGCAACTAATTCGCGAGTAGGACAAACAGCCCCATTTATGTACAGATTATTGTCGCCAACGAGTTGCGGAAATTTGGGCTGGAGATATGATTCTGTCAGAAACGATGGCTTGGTTTGAAGCCTCACGGCCCATTTTTCAGCGATGGTCAGGATGCCTACTCGTATGTTGGCAACTGGCCTGGTAAATGTAAATGGCAACAAGTGCACCCGGATGGCCGGATCGTCAAACAAAATCAGATTCATCATAGCACTGCAAATATCCAGCTTCTAGAGCAAACGCGGTGACATCTTGGTTAGAAAGATGCCACGTCTACGTATTCGGTCAGGTAAGAGATACCATCTTACCGTACAATATGTTCGCTCGTTGTGTAGTTTTACGAGCTATGAAACTATTTTTCCATCAGTTTGACCTTCGTCTGAAACACACGTTTACTATTGCCCACGACTCGCGCGATGTGCAGAAAACGTTGATTGTTGAACTTCGCGATGAGACCGGTTACCAGGGCTTTGGCGAGGCCACAGCCAATAAATACTACGGCATCACTATTGACCGAATGATAGCCGATCTTGAATCTATTCGCCAATCAATCGAAGCTAGCGACCACTTATCTGCCGAAGAATTGTGGACGCTCGTTCACTCGCACTTGGCTCAAAATCCGTTTGCTCAATGCGCTTTAGACGAAGCGATGCACGATTTGATTGCCAAACGTGCTGGAATGCCCCTGTATCAATATTGGCAGCTGGACACAGCCAATAATCCGATTACGGATTATACAATTGGCATTGATACGATTGAAAAAATGGTGGCAAAAATGCAGGAATTACCCTGGCCTCTGTATAAAATTAAGCTAGGCACTAAAGACGATCTGGCTATTGTCCGCGAGCTACGACAACACACCGACGCGCTCTTCCGAGTCGATGCCAACTGCGCCTGGACCGCTGATGAAACCATCCGTTTTTCTCCCGAATTGAAAACGCTGGGCGTTGAATTTATTGAACAACCCCTTTCTGCCGACGACCTTACAGGACAAAAAAGAGTATTTGCCGAAAGTGCCTTGCCCGTTATCGCTGACGAAAGCTGCATCATAGAACGTGATGTAGAGCGGTGTATCAACCATTTTCACGGAGTCAATATCAAGCTGACAAAATGCGGTGGCTTGACCCCCGCCCGACGCATGATTGAGCGAGCCAAACAGGCAGGTATGTCGGTGATGGTGGGGTGCATGACCGAAAGCAGCGTCGGGATTTCAGCCATTGCCCAGCTCCTGCCCCTTCTCGACTACGTGGACATGGACGGCACACTATTAATCACTAACGATCCTGCTACCGGTATCACCCTTGATTATGGGAAGGTGCAGTATGCAGATGAGAACGGAACCGGAGCAAGGCTGAAATGAACCCTGAAACGTATCTAACTATCGACCAACTACCCAATCGGTTTGTCTCGTTTGATGGTCGGGAATACCTGTTTTTCTCGGGGACATCCTACCTCGGCATGAGCCAGAATCCAGCGTTCCAGGCGTTGGTAGCCCGGGAGATGGTTCGGTATGGCACTGCTTTTGGAAGTTCGCGAAATGGAAATTTGCGTCTCCAGGTTTATGACGATGCCGAGGCTGCACTGGCCCACTGGACAGCGGCACCAGCCGCGCTAACGGTGTCGTCGGGGATGATGGCTGGGCAGGTCGTTATGAACTATCTCGGCACCAATCCAAACACCACGTTTGTTTTCGGGCCACATGCGCACCCAGCGCTCTGGCACCATGCCGCTGTAACTGTACCGACCATTTCTTTTGCCGATTGGGTTGCTCAGTTGCCTCAACAACTAACTCAGGCTCAACACGGGCCAGTGGTGATTGCGATAAACGCTGTCGACGCCGGGAGAGCCGAAACCTACACCTTTGATTGGGTGACTCAACTCCCTGAAAATAGAGACATTACTCTTGTCATTGATGATTCGCACGGGATTGGCGTTCGGAATAAAAGCATCTGGACAGAAGTTGCGGAGCGATTACCTGCTTCCGTTCGGCTGATTGTGACGGCTTCTTTGGCTAAAGCCATGGGGTTGCCGGGGGGCGTTCTTTTGAGTGGTGTTGATACACTGGCAGCAATCAGGAAAACGTCATTTTTTGGGGGTGCATCACCAATGGCTCCGTCGGTACTGGCTGCTTTCAGAGGAGCTAAATCGCTATACACAGAAGCCCAACAACGACTGACTCACAACATACAACTAGCTGAATCTGTGTTGGGGCCAACGGGCTTGTTTCGGCAGGTACCCGGTTACCCTGTTTTCTACACTGAGCACAATGAACTATACGCCCATTTGCTTCGCCACGATATTATTATTTATTCGTTTGCGTACCCAACTCCCCAGGACAAACCTAATACCCGGCTGGTGGTGAGCGCTTTTCACGAGCCAGATGATTTTGTTCGCTTGGGGCTGGCACTTGAGGCTTTCGCCCGGTAAGAAAATCACTGACTGCTTTTTTCGAACGATTATTGCACAAATGCGTTTGGTTTTTGTTCATTTGTGACACAACTGGACGTCGAAAGCGTCTAAAAGTCAACATCCGTCGTCTTAACGCTTAAACCAATTCATCATGCGAGGTCTTCTTTATTTTTTAGTTTTTCTACTGGTCATTTTCGGGTTTCTGTATGTACTGACGGGCTGGAGTTATAGCGATGGCGAACGAGCAGGAACGGTGTCTAAATTCAGCCGCCGAGGTTATGTTTTCAAAACCTATGAGGGCGTTCTGAACGTAGGCGGTTTCTCTGGTGAAACGGGGACGCTGACCCCTCAATACTTCGATTTTTCGGTGAAGGACGAAGCGGTGGGCGCTAAAATCACGGAGGCCGTAAAAACTGGTCAGCGGGTAACGCTACACTACGAAGAGAAAATCCTTCGGCTTCCCTGGAATGGCGACACTAAATATTATATCACTAGCGTCGAGTTTGTTGGTCCAGCGGTTCGGCCTTATGGCGATCAATCAGCCATGCCGGGTATGCAGCAGGGACAACCACAGCAACAGCAGTTGCCGCAGCCACAAACGGAGCAACCTGCCCCTACAACAGCTCCGATTGATTCGGTTCTACGGTAGTTTTCTCCTGTGCCACCTCTTCTCTTATCAACGGGGTGGCACAGGTATTGACTTCTAGACTGCTATTCCTGAATAACAATCCGCTCGCAGCGTGCTAAAAACGCTGGATCTACGGCAGCCCCAATACCCGGAACGTCGGGAAGTTCGATTCGGTACGGATGATACGTCAGCCCGCCAATTACCGGGTCGAGCGCATGTTCAAAACACCCATCCAGATCGCAGAATGCTACATTTGGGCGGGCAGCCGCAAAATGAGCGTTGGCCGTCAGCCCTAAGCGCGACTCCGACATGCAGCCAATCATGCACCGAATATGAGCGGCTTCGGCAATCGCATTGATCTTGAGCGCTTCCCAAATTCCCCCACTTTTCGAGAGTTTGATGTTGAAATAATCAACGGCATCTTCACGCACCAACCTGATGGCATCGGCGGCATCGAACAAACTTTCATCGGCCATAATCGGCACGGGCGATAGTTGGCGAAGTTGTCGTAGACCAGCGATGTCGGTTCGGCGAAGGGGCTGCTCACAATACTGTACATTCCAGTCTCCAATAGCCCGCAACACGGCCGTTGCCGTAGGCACATCCCACCCCTGATTGGCATCGGTACGAATTGGAATCTGATCACCAATTGCTTGCCGAACAGCGCGAACGCGGGCAATGTCTGTTTTACTATCAGTGCCCAATTTGAGCTTAATTGCGTCTGGGCCCTTGGCTTTAACAGTCAGCGCAACCTCAGCCATGCGCGTTGGCGTATCCAGATAAATTGTTTCGTCGGTAATGAGTTGCCGATTGCTCCCGCCCAGATACGCGTATAAAGGGAGATTTGCGATTTTAGCCGCCAGATCATGCAAGGCCATATCGAAAGCCGAGCGAGTGGTGGGGTGAGCGGGCAAATATCGCACCAGCGCATCGACACAGCCACCAATATCAGTCGGATATCGACCCAGAAGAAGCCGGGCCATATCCTGAGCCGCAGCCAATCCCGACGCCTGCGTTTCGCCCGCAATCATCCAAAATGGAGAGCCTTCGCCCCAGCCTTCTATACCTCTGTCAGTCTCGATTTGCACCAGCATATTGCGGGCATGTTCAATAGTGCCAAGCGAAATAGTAACGGGTGCTTTGAGCGGAATATCGTAGCGGTACAGGGTAATACGGGAAATAAAAGGCATTGGTATGAGGTACTTATTTGGCAATATTTTGATCGATCAGTTCCGTCAAGTACGCGGCTGTTTGCAGCCCAATGAGCCGCTGCTTAGTCTGGTTTTTTTTCAAGAGCAACAATGTCGGAATCTCATCAACCTGGTATGCCTGTAGCAACGCTTTGTTGGCGTCTGCATTTACTTTCACTACCTGTAACTTGGCTCCGTAGGTCTTCTCCAGCTGATCGATGGTAGGCATCATCTTGACGCAGGGTGCACACCAGGGTGCATAGAAGTCGAGCAATACTAAATCATTGTTTTTCAGAATAGTATTTAATTGCTCCTGGCTGATGCCGCTGGCAGATTGATCGGTGGCCACGCCTTCAACAGGCTTGAGCTTTGTGGTCCACTTGAGATAGCCACCTTCCAGTTCATACACCGAAGAGAAACCCTGTTCGCGCATTAGTTTGGCCGCTTCAGAAGACCGACCACCCGACAGACAATACACGAATACTGGCTTCGCTTTGTCCAGGGTGGCCAGTGTTTGCAGGAACGCTGGGTTGCGATAATCGAGGTTATTGGCTCCCACCAGATGCCCTCCACCGAATTCGCCGGGTGTTCTGACATCAACAAGTTGCCCGTTTGGAGTCTGTTTCAATCGCTGCTCAAAAGCATCAGAATTCAACACCTGTGCCTGGGCGGCAAAGGCTCCCAAAAACAACAAACAATAAATGACCGTCTTCATAAATAATCGTTTTATCAAAATGAGTTTAGTGACTCGATAGGCCTATTACCGCCGGACAAACTGAATAGCACAACCGCCAGCTTTGGCTAAATGCAACGTCAGTTTTGTACTGGCATTGACTGTTTGCTTCTCAATTACATAAGCTTCCGGATTTGTGTTCCAGTCAGCGTTGGGACCATCGCGGTAGATAACTGCTTCATAGTTTTTACCGGCCTCCAAAAAGTCCAGGCTAAGGGGCAAATCGCGACTGTTCTCGTCGGTAATGGCTCCCACAAACCAACTATCCTGCTTTTTAGCTTTTCGGGCAATCAGCACATAGTCACCCGGCTCGGCGGCAATAACTTTCGTTTCATCCCAATCTACCGGCACATCCCGAATAAACTGAAACGCATCCAGATGACGCTCGTAGTTTTCGGGCAGGTCAGAAACCATTTGTAAGGGGCTATACATGGTCACATACAAGGCCAACTGTTTGGCCAGCGTCGTGCGAACCTGCTGCTTCCGGGTGCTGTCGAACTGATTGAGCCGGAACCGGAAAAAGCCGGGGGTAAAATCCATGGGCCCACCCAACAAACGGGTAAAGGGTAAAATCGTTGTGTGTTCGGGAGTGATTCCCAGCGTCGGGGCGTTGTTGAATTCGCTGCCACGGGCTGCCTCACTCGCCATCCAGTTTGGATACGTTCGGTGCAGGCCAGTTGGGTGCGCCGATTCGTGCGAATCGACCATGATTTTGTAGCTGGCTGCTTTCTCGGCCACACGTTGGTAATGGTTGTTCATCCATTGACTGTCGTGGTGTTCTCCGCGGGGGATAATGCGCCCAACGTAGCCCGTCTTGACCGTATTGATGCCTTCTTTGTTCATAAACTGGAACGCAGCATCCATGCGCCGTTCGTAATTGGTAACCGAGCCAGACGTTTCGTGGTGCATAATCAGGCGAACTCCTTTCTGCTGGGCATACCTGGTGAGTGAGTCGATATTGTAGTCGGGATAGGGCGTCACGAAATCAAAGACCTCTTCTTTCCAGTTGCCAAACCAGTCTTCCCAACCCACGTTCCAACCCTCAACCAGCACCCCATCGAAACCATATTTAGCGGCAAAGTCGATGTATTTTTTTACGTTCTGCGTATTGGCACCATGCTTACCACCCGCCAGTGGCCAGTTGGCTTTCCCAACGTGCATTTCCCACCACATACCAACAAACTTCTGCGGCTTAATCCATGAGACGTCGGTAATTTTTGATGGCTCGTTGAGGTTCAGAATCAGCTTTGACGCCACAATATCTGTTGCTTTGTCGCTAATGATGAGCGTGCGCCAGGGCGTTGTCGCGGGGGTTTGCATATAGGCTTTGTTACCCACGGCATCGGGCGTCAACTGCGACGTGAGCGTTCGGGTAGCCTTATTGAGCCGCAGATGCATCACCGGATAGTTAATCAAAGCGGCTTCGTATAAGCTGACATACAGACCGGTATTGGTCTTAAAAAGAAGCGGAACCTGTACGGCATCCGCTCCAATCAGCGACTGCAAGGCGATATCTTTCTCGCGCCCTGCCGCCTTTAACGCATCAATTTCACTTAGTTTGGTAAAGTTATACAAGTACTCATTTGTGTCGTAATCACCTGGCATCCAGAATAGTTTGTGATCCGCTGACAGCTTAAACTGCGTTAACTCATCAGCCACCACGAAATGGGTAAGGGCGGGCTGCTGAGGGAACTCATACCGAAAACCCACCCCATCGTCGAACACCCGGAACCGCATTCGTACTTGAATACCACTGCCCGATTTATCCTTTAGTGTAACCGTGCGTTCGTTGTAGTGGCTGCGGATCAAACTCGACTCACCCCAGACAGGCTGCCAGGTGTCGTTGGTGGTCGATGAATCCGAGCCAACAACGGTAAACCGAGTTAGCAGCACCTTTGGCTTGCTCAGGGAAAAACCAAGCGTAGAAGGCACAATAACCGATTGACCTTTGAATGAAACCTGATACGCTAAGTTCCCCGTTGCCGTTTGGCGAATGGTTACGACAATGGATCGATTGGGCGAAGAAACGGTAATTGGCTGCTGGGCAAAAAGGGTAGTGCATACCAGACCACTCAACCCCATGACGAGCAAACATCGCCGGACAAATGAGTTAATGGTGCGTTGTTGCTTCACTGGGGAAACTGGCTTTTATCAAGACCGGGAATAATGCGGAGCGCGTTTTTATAATACACTTTTTTCAGGACATCGTCGGAAAGCCCCATACCGTACATGCGCCAGAACGCATGGTATTTTTTGTGATACGGAAAGTACTCGTCTTCGGTTTCTAGAACGCGAAAGTAGGTCGCATATTCGCTGGGTACCCACGAGTCTTTGCCAAACAGAATCCGGTCCTGGTACTTTTCAAAAAATTTCTTCGATGCCCGTGGCTGGCGACCAAGTTCGGCGATGACAGCCCCAATTTCGACCAGTGTATTCGGGAACACCTTCATCAGGCTGTCGAGCTTATCCAGATCGTTAGGATACCAACCCATGTGCGCATTGATAAACGTTGTTTTGGGGTGTTTCCGGAACACATTGTGCTGTTCGGCTAGCAGGGTAGCCCAAGGGACAGGATCATTGGCGCTGCGTTTACGACCAGCATGAAGCTTAAGTTCAAGCCAGCGTTCGTTGTAGCGATCCATGGGGTCCCAGAACGATTTGGGGTCGGCCGTGTGAATCAGCACAGGAATGCCCAGTTCACCACATTTGGCCCAGATAGGGTCAAGGCGCTCATCATCGACCCGAACGCGTTTGCCCGTGTTGTCTTTGACATTGAGGCCAAGGCTTTTGTAGATTTTCAGACCCTTTGCCCCATTTTTCACGTCGTCGGCCAAAATTTTAACGGCCTGCTCGGTCCAGCCGGCCTTGCCAATATCATCGAAATTGATGTTTGAGAACAGGATAAGCCGCTTGGGAGCCGTTTTCTGAATGCCAGCCAGGGCAGTATTGAAGAACTTGGTGTTTTCGTCGACACTGCCCCAGCCACGTCCGCTCAGGTTAATCATCACCTGCATATTCAGGCTGTCCATTTGCGAAACCAGTTGATGAAGATCATCACCCCGGCCCATCTGAAACTGGTGATTGTGTACGTCGATGAATGGAAATTTGGCTTTTTGTAGCTTGTGTTCAGGGACTTTAAGCGTTGAAACGGGGTCGTATTCTTCAAACCCCAGCGGCATTTCGGCCGGTTTTGTAGAGCTAGCCGTCTGGGCATTGCACGCTCCTGCCAGGAGCAATAGTAGTAGAGAACAGTATGTTTTCATTAGGTCAACTAGTAGCCAATAGATACGATGAACAGGTTGTTTGTACAGCAATGATCTGCAAAATAGCAAAAACGATGGTCATAGCCGTTCGTTAGTAGGTGATTCCCGCTTCTGCACGGACAGCGTCAAGTATATTGATCAAGTCCAAACTGTTGTCAAGTGGCCAAAGCGGACTTTCGGTTAGTCCTTCGCTAAGGCATTGCATCACATGCCGGATCTCGTATTCATAACCAAACGTCTGGCGATCAGCAGAAAATACCTCTACTTCTTCGCCCTCCCGCTCCAGTGTCATAGCCTGACTTTCGTGAAAACGCCCGCGAATTCGGATCGTACCTGTTTCGCCGTAGATCACGCCTACCCCGTCGGTTTTTACCAATAACGTACTGTCGAGAACAGCAATGGCTCCATCGGCGTAGGTCAAGGTCATACCACATTGTTCATCCACGCCGGTTGAACCAAATGTAGCAGCAGCCCGAATTTTGGTGGGTTTACCCAGCATCAGGTACGACAAAAACAGCGGGTAAATACCAATGTCCAGCAGCGATCCACCCCCTAATTCTTTGTTAAAAAGCCGCCCGTCGGGATTGAAGGGGGCCGGAAAACCAAAGTCAGCCCGCACCATACGAACCCGTCCAATGGCACCCGCCTGGATCAAATCATACGCTTTCAGAATGGTAGGCATAAACCGACTCCAAAGCGCTTCCATCAAGAAAACGTTTTTGCTCCGTGCCGTTGTCACCATCTGGTTTACCTGCCCGGCATCCATGCCAAACGGTTTTTCGCATAGCACCGGAATACCCGCATTCAACAGCATTACCGTATTGTCGCGGTGTTGCACATGGCGGGTAGCGATGTATACCACATCGAGGTCGGGGCAGGTAAGAAGATCTTCGTAGGAACTGTAGATATGAGTGGCCCCATACTGTTGGCCAAATTCATTGGCGCGTTCCTGATCAGAAGCGGCAACAGCGTGTAGAACGGCCCCTTCAACGGTGAGCAGATCCTGTACGAATTTATGAGCGATACGGCCTAAGCCTAAGATTCCCCAACGGGTCATAGTGTTTGATCGTTAATTGACTGTAAAAAAAGGGAAATTTTATTGCCGAATTACCGATTACACTATGCGATTGTATCAAACTCTGCTCGCTTTAGCTCTTTTATGCCTGCTGCTCAATGCCAATGCACAGACCACAGAACAACCAGACCCACTGCGTCCCTCGCAGCCAGACAGCACACAAAAGGTTAAAGTTGACTCAACCAAGACGGGAAATGCTACGACCGTCAGCTCAACAACGATCACACCGGCGGTGTTCCTATATCGCCTGACTACCGACGGTACTGCCACCCAAGGCAACGTAAACCGCATTCTCTTACAACTCACCGCAGCCATCGACTACTCGGCTAGTAAACAGTTCAAATTTTCGACCAACCCGTCGTTTGTATATGGTCGACAAAACGGTTTATTAAATGAACGGGAATGGTTTGGCGATTTTCGGACAACCTACCGGCACGAAGAGCGAGTTTACTACTTAGCCTTCGGATCATTCGAACGGAGCAACCTGCGCAAGATTCTGAGTCGCTGGATTGTGGCGGGTGGTGCCGGGGTCAAAATTGTGAATCGGCCCAAAGCTTATCTGTCGTTAACGGATGTGCTTCTGCACGAAAACTCCGATTTTCTGGAGCTTGAGGATGTTCGTGTCTGGCGAAATTCGGCCCGGCTTTTCGGTGAATACACTATCAATGACAAGGTCACCGTAAGTCATACAACATTCTGGCAACCAGCTCTTAATCAGCGTGGAAATGTTCGTTGGAACGGCAGCGTGAGTGTACAGATCAAAATGACCAACGCGCTTAGTATACGCACAGCCTTGGCTAATTCATACGAAAGCATCGTTTCACCCGGTCGTGTTCGGAACGATCTTCGCTGGACAATGGGGCTAGTGTATGAACGCAAATGACAACACGTTTCTCTACTGCTTTTCCGGGAAGGGAATAATCAGTTTCTCACCCCGCGTAGCCAGGTCTTTGCTTTTGCCGTTGGCCCGCATAATAGCCTCTTTACTGACGCCATATTTTTGAGCCACTACCCGTAACACGTCGCCCGGCCCTACGGTATGCACGGCCATAGCTTTTACTTTGAGTTTCGTTACACCCGATTTTACCTGCTCTTCAGACACGTCAGGATTTAGCTCTTTGAGGGTGTTTATTTTCATGTTGTACCGGTTGGCAATTCCGTAGAATGTTTCGCCTGCACCCACCGTGTGCGACGACGAAACACCGCCTGGCTTCACAGCTACTTTCTCGACAGGTTTCTCCTCGGCTGGTTTGGGGGTTTCAACAGGCTTTTCTGCTGCTGGCGGAGTCACCGGTGTTTTTAATTCTTCGGCAGTTGGTTTGCCCTCCGTTTTTTCCCGATTAGCCTCGGCAACATCCTCAACTACGGCATCATTGGCAGGTTCTTCAACTGGTGAACTGGATTGTGACAGGTCGACTGGCGTGGGGGTTGATGTCGTGTCAGTGAGTGTATCCAAAGGTGTAATAAATTCGGGATCACCCTGACTAGCCAACGAGCGAGTGGTGGTATCCAAAGCTACGTTGGTCAGCTCTTCGGCCCCTCCCGTATTGTCGGCCACATACTCGTAGCCAACATACAATAAAGCCACAATTAATCCCGCCAGAACTAGTAGCGTGATAGCGGGCAACGTTGAGCTTCCCTGCCCATTCCGTGTATTGTTAGCGTTCATTCTTTAGTAATTCCTGGCTCATTTCAGCCACTTTTGTCTTCAGTTCTTCCTTAAAAACAGCTAGTTTATCAGCCACGGCAGCATCCGCAATGCTCACAATTTGAGCCGCTAAAATTCCCGCATTCCGTGCACCGTTGAGCGCTACAGTAGCCACCGGCACCCCCGAAGGCATCTGAAGGATGGATAACACCGAATCCCAACCATCAATGGAGTTACTCGATTTGACGGGAACACCAATTACAGGTAACGTAGTGAGCGAGGCCACCATTCCGGGCAAGTGAGCGGCTCCACCCGCCCCGGCAATAATTACCTTTATACCCCGGTCGCGGGCGGCTTTAGCGTAATCGACCATTTTTTCGGGTGTGCGGTGGGCCGACACAATGTCCATTTCCCAGGCAACACCCAGCGACGTAAGGGCGTCAGCGGCTTCCTGCATCACCTTGCGGTCGGAGATGCTCCCCATTATTATTCCTACCATCAACAACAAGAAGTACCAATATGCGGATACTCTTTGCGAAATAACGGAGAATCAGGCAGAATAGATTAAAATGAGGGTGGATTTTATCGTATTATACTATTGCCAGCGTGTCAAACTTGCGTCCTAAAATAGCCACGTCATCGGTTTTGAGCCAGTCGCGGAGCAGTGTTGCGTAGATACTTCGGAAATCAACGGAGTATTTCAAATCGCCTTCGTCGAGGTCGGTTAAGTTGGGAGCCGCATTGATCACCCGTGAACTGGCGGCAGGAGTTGCTCCGTTACCACCAAACAGCATAACGTTACTGGCGGTGCCATGATCGGTACCGTTGCTACCGTTTTGTTTCACCCTGCGACCAAACTCCGAGAAGGTCATCAATAACACATCCTGCATACGGCCTGCGGCTTTAATGTCGTCCATAAATGCTCGCACGGCTTCGGCGTATTGCTTCAGTAGTCGTTCCTGTTGCCCCGGCTGGTTTATGTGCGTATCGAACCCACCAATCGACACGTAATACACACTGGTTTCAACACCCGACTGAATTAGTTCTGACACTGTTTTGAGTCGGTTGCCTAATTCACTGGCTGGATATGTTTTTGTGCTCGAAATGTTTTTGGCTTTCCCATACACATACTCCGCCGATGAAACCGTTTCGGCCAGCGTTTTATACAGATACCCGACATTCCCATGCACTCCGCCACGCTGCTGATCGGGGGTTTCGGCACTCAGGTTTTTTACCAATTCACCCCTTGTTTGATTGAACAGTTTTTTGGGGTCTAACACGGCTAGGCCATTGATCTCTGCCCCTTTCATGGACAAACTGAGGGTATCGTCTACTTCGAGGGCACGATACGGTACGCCTTTGCGATTAGCGGGTTTGCCCTGACATTGGGCATCAAGATAGCGACCCACCCAGCCCGTATTGAGGTATTGGTTCGAGTCGCTGGCCGTGTGCCAGATGTCCATCGACCGAAAGTGTGAACGGTCGGGGTTGGGATAGCCGACGTTGTTGATGATTGTCATCTGCCCATCGTCGTAAAGCGGACGGAGCGGTTCCAGTGCCGGGTTCAACCCCAAATCATCTGTCAGTTTCAACACCTTGTCGGGCCGAATCGCAATGGTTGGACGTTCGCGATAGTAAATGTCATTCCGGAACGGCACCACTGTATTCAGACCATCATTGCCGCCCGATAACTGTACCACAACCACAATTTTCTGGCTGTTGGCAGGCAGACCTAAACGGTCTAATTCATACGCTTTCAAAAAATGGGGAATCAGCAGCGAACCGGCTGTGGTAAGGGCTGATTTTTGGAGAAAGTTGCGACGGTTCATGGTTTCAGTTAGCAGTGAACAACTAACAGTGAGCAGTGAATAGCCAACCGATTGATGATCTGTTAGCTGTTCATTGCTCACTGTTAACTGAGTTGATATTCCGGTAGGGACATGATCCCAACGGTTAGTGTTTTGATTTTATCGGCTTGCGATTGGTCCGGTTTCAGTTGCTTTAGGAGCAGAGCACGTTGCTCATTTTGAAGCGGAAAAGGGAGCAGATACGCAGCCAACGCATCGGGAAGTGCAGCTTCGTCGGTGCGGGCAAATGTCTTGTCGAATTCATCCCAGTCGACTTTCGTGGTGAACTGGTTCTTGCCTTTGCGAGCCAACAGAACCGCATTTACATCACCCTCGTCTTTTGCCCTCACGTTTACTTCTGCTGCTTTCAATACATACTCGGGCAACTTCATCCGGAATAACAAACTCGACGAATCGATCCAGTTTCGGCCACCCGCCCAACCGGCCACATTGGGTGGGTAGAACAACACCTGCCCTAGGGTCCGTTGTACAAATATCTGTGGTTGAGGCTGATCGAAGCTTACACTCAAGGCGTGTCGCATACCTGCCAGCAATTCCACCGGCGATTTTACATGCGCCCCCATATTAGCAGCATCGTAAAACCAGTCAGCCGCGAAAATGCTCTCCATCAGGTCAGTAATCCGATATCCGCTCTTATAAAACTGGTCGGCCAGTGAGGCAATCCGGGCATCATCGGGCGTTTCGTTTACGAAGAAACGGTAGACTTTTCCAACAACGAACCGAGCTGTTTCGGGCTTTTCCAACAAGAGTTGAATAACATCTTCTCCCCGGAAAACCCCTGTTTTACCAAAAATTGTCTTTTGGCCCTCGTCGTGTACGCGTTCGCGAAACACAAACTCGCCTTCGGGGGTAAATTGCCAGCCCGTAAAAGCGCGGGCAGCTTCTTTAATATCCTGCTCTTTATAGTTGCCACGCCCCAGCGTAAACAACTCCATTACTTCGCGGGCAAAGTTCTCGTTGGGGGCGTTTTTGCGGTTCTGCTGGTTGTTGAGGAACTGCAACATGGCTGGTGTTTTCGAAACGGCCATTAGCAAATCGCCAAACGATCCCAGCGCATTTTGGCGAATCACGTTCCCATAATGCTGCATCACCTGAGCATTACGGCCCTGCGCCCGAACGGCAAAATGGCCATGCCAGAACAGAGCCATTTTCTCACGTAAAGCACCTTTTGTTGCCGCCATCCGGTCGAGCCACTGGATATTCAGATCGCGAACCATTTCGGCGTTTTCCCGAATCCGCATGCGCAGTGCCTCACGGTCGATAGTACCGCCACGCAGCATTCCTTTCAACTCTTTTTTGCTATCGTACTGCTCATCCACAACGTTCAGCGGCTCTACCGCTTTGCTTTCATCCAGCAATTTTCGAATGACACGCCGGAGTGACTGGCGACTAGCTGCATCTATTTCGGCAGGCGTAGCGCCAAAAGCAGCTCGATTAAAGAGGTGACGTACTTGGGCAACAGGTAGGCGTTGGGGCTCATTTGTCTGTTCCATAGCATCGGGGTTGATAGCCTATTTGGGTATGACAGGAAAGAGAAGGAAAGGTTTAAAAAGGGAACACGGATTAGACGGATTGAACGAATAACTACGGATTTCTTCTCGAACAATCCGTGTTCATAAAATCACCTAACTCCCAAATCCTGCAAGGCTCCTTTCAGCACCTGTATGCGTTCGCGCTTGTGCAGGAGTGTAGGCGGGGCTGAGCGTTCGAGGCAATCGATGGCTCGGCAACGCTCACATGATTCATTCACATTCCGCCGGGGAATAGCAGGATCATTAAGAAAACGGACCCGTTTCTGACTGGCTTCGTTCAACAAAATCCCCAATGAGACGCTATGGTTCAGGTCACGGATAGGCGTCAGTGGCCGGGCGAGACCGAATATAAAGTAAGCGTTTTGAGAGTCGATGTAATCTGAGATTTGTGCCCGAAGCAACGCTTTTTCGACTGGCCCCTGTTGTTGCAGATCAGCTAGTTCCGTCAAAATAGAGAGCGATATCCACCGGCGGCAATAATGTTCCCCTGTAATGCCATGCGGACTATGCAGCCGGGCCAGGTGCATTTCTTTGGTAAGATCGAAATGCGTGTCGCCAGGCTTATGCTCAAAACGAAGGAAGAACAACTGATCTATCCCGAAATAATGGGGTAAAAAATTGCTTATCCGGTGCAGTAACGTTTCGGGAGTAGCCTGCAACTGGTCGAGCATTTTTTCGAGCGCCACCTCGGCTTCGGCCCAGGTTGGTAGGCTGAGCCAGTGTTCCAGTAGCGGCAACAATCGCTCTTTTCGCATCAGGATAGCTCCCGAAAAATAGGATGCTTGAAAATTAGTCAGTACCTGATCGAACGAACGTACCTCAACCCATGAGGATGTCAGGGGCCGTTCCTTTCCCCCGAGTTGCAAAAAACCCACCTCACGACCTAGCGTAAATGCACGTTGGTCGGTCGTCAGCGTTTTGTTCAGAAGCAGCTTTTTCTCGGCGGGTAACATCACCGACCGAAGACTATTCAGATGCGGATGACTCTGATCGTCAAACAATTCTACGATATACCCGTGACGTTCGCAGAGGTATTGAATCAGAAACCCGTCGGTAAGTTGATTGGTTGGCTCAGGGCTTACGTCAGCCAGGAACGTCTCGGCAGCCATCTCAATGTCCGCGAAATAATTCTCGTGCATTTCCACATAGGTACGCAACACGGCGAAGTAAAACTCCTCGACACTGAGGTTGTATTGCCGTCCAATCTCCATGATGGTACTAATGAACGCACTCAACTTTGTAGGCGCATTGGCCAATAGTTCAAGCAAGTCAGCGGGTTCAATACCGAACATGCTCAGCGGTAGGTCACGCAGAATATTGGAGCGAAGAAATTCATAGATTGGCTCCATCTTTTTGCTCAACTGCAGCGAAACCAGAACTTCATAGGTCACGCCCATGGCCGAAGCCAGCGCAATGATCTTGTCGGTTTTGGGGTACTTCTTACCCTTTTCTATTTCGTTGATGTACGAAACTGACACCCCCGACATATCTGCTAAATCGTACTGCGTCAGCGATTTGTCTAAGCGCAGCTGCCGAAGTTTCAAGCCGAAAAGAATACGGATGCTAGTTGAGCTAAAATCCATGATGTGTGCTAAAGACCCACTCGCAGTGGCGTATCACCAAACTTACGATAATTTGAAGGTAGGACAAGTTTTCGTCTTGTCGATACAATCTGACTCAAATGCAACATTTTTTGCGAATTCTAGACCGTTTGCGAATATTCGCTTTTATAATCAAAGTTCGCTTCGTACTCTTGCCCTTCCATTTAGAGGTCTCACCAATACGCGCTTACCTTATGACATCCATGACATCAATATTCTCTACTGCTGAATCCGTTATGATTAGTTATACAGAAGTAGTTACAGAAAGTAGCCTTCGGGCGTCTATCAGCGTGGGGCTTCGACAATTGGCAAAGGCCATTGAGCAACAAAAAGCATCGGTCTCCGCTGGTACAATAACCGGTCAACCTGCTTGTCAGCAGGTAGGAATGTGGCTCAAAAGTCACGCAACTACCTACGATGGCCGCGTAATTAACCTCTCGTGGTTTCGGCATTTGCTAGCCGAAGAGTTGGATACGCTCCGATACCTAATTGGTGAACAGGCTTATTGGGCAGGAAACTATCCCGAAGCTGGGCGGTTGTTCAACGAACTGGTTGCGTGAACAATAATAAAATAACCTTGAGTTATTCTTCATCGACGAAAGGCTGTTTATTCAGCCAAGCGGACGGCCTCAACTGGTCGTCCGTTTTTATTTTCGAACCAGTTTGTAGTTCATTTGGAAACACCTCAGCCCTTTGAACACCGTTACATTTAAGGTCTGGGGATTTTCTAGCTGAATAGCTACGTCGTATTTCGTGTTCGTTGATGGATGGATCAACTTGCCACCGTTCCACTCTTTGCCGTTATAAGCAAGGTTCATAAAGAGGAGCTTATTTTCGGGAACCTTGTCTTTATACGCTTCGCCAACGTCAACAATCCGACCAAAGTATTGGTCCCCTTCGCGATACACCTCCACCGTTGACTGTCGGGCTGGAAATAGCCATCTGCCCAGAATAAGATCAGCCGAACGATTGCTAGTCCAGCTCCCTGATATGAACAAAACAGTTAGGCTGAATAATAGCGGAAGGGTGCGGATGTCTTTTCGAAGCATCATAGGCAATTAAGTTACTTTTATTGACTATAACTGAATAATAAAGTAGTCCGATATAAACTAACGATTAAATAAAGGCTAAAATTACCCACCTCACCTTGTGATCATCTCGCTACTAACTCGAAAGAATAACTCAAATCAATATTGTAAAGACGCAACAGTAATGGTCTTCTTTTCGTAAATACAGTTGTATCTTAGCCAGCTTTTTACCGTTTTCGGTAGCTAACCTCCCATTAATGAGACTTGTTTACATTCTGTCGGGAATTTTGTTTCTGCTTGTCCATTCGCTGCTGGCACAACCGATACGTCGGACCGCACTGCCCCAATATCTCACGTCACAACTTCAGCAACAGGAAGCCATCCTGAAAAGCGTTCGGGCGTTTGAAGAAGAAACCTATACTAAAGCGGTTGAAAAAGCGCGCTTGTTGGGTCGCCCTCTCAGGCACGTAAAACCCGATGGAACCGTGCAGGAACTGTGGGGGCTCGACGAGAAGGGCAATCTTCTCTATACCCAAACCTTCAGCAACGCAAAAGCGGCCAATACTACCCGCACCTCCGATTTGTATGCAGGAGGAGTTTTGGGCTTAACATTATCGGGTAATAGCCCGGCCGTTCGCGACCGGTTGGCGATCTGGGATTCGGGCCGCATACTGGCTACTCACCTTGAGTTCAACGGGCGGGTTACTCAAATGGATAACCCCGGAAGTGCTGATAGCCACTCTACCCACGTTGCCGGCACAATGATGGCCGCCGGGGTCAATCCGCTGGCACGAGGCATGGCTTTTGGGGCTAACTTAAAAGCGTACGATTTCAATAGTAACGAGACCGAAATGGCCGACGCGGCTAGCAATTACCTGGTGTCTAATCACTCCTATGGTTTCACGGCAGGCTGGTATTTTAACGATGCCCGAACCACAACCGTTAAGTGGGAATGGCACGGCGACACCACTGTTAGCGACCGGGAAGATTACAAATTTGGGTTCTATGATAGCCGCGCCCGTACCTGGGACCGCATTGCCTTCAACGCTCCCTATCACCTTATTGTAAAATCGGCGGGTAACTTCCACGGCGACAATGGGCCGGGCGCAGGACAGCCTTACTATCTGGTCAACCGTAATGTTATCAGTACCAGGGCGCGCAACGACCAAAACGGTTACGACCAAATCTCAACCAATGGCACCGCCAAAAATATCCTCGCAGTCGCTGCCGTCAGTAACATTTCGAATGGCTACAATGCACCTTCGGATGTGCAGATTGCCGATTTCAGTAGTTGGGGCCCAACTGATGATGGCCGAATAAAACCAGACATTTCGGCTGTCGGTGTAAGCCTACTATCGACAAGTACACGCAACGACAGTTCCTACGCTGCGCTCAGTGGTACTTCAATGTCTTCGCCTAATATCACGGGTTCCTTATTATTGTTGCAGGAGCTTTATAGCCAGCGCAACAACGGCCAATTTATGCGGGCTTCAACCTTGAAAGGACTCGCTATTCATACGGCTAACGAAGCCGGAGGCAGCCCCGGCCCCGACTATAAATTCGGGTGGGGGCTGCTCAACACGGGCAAGGCCGCTGAAGTCTTATTGAATACTAATTCGAACTATTTACTGAGCGAGCGAACGCTCGAACAAGGCCAGAGCTATTCGATTCCGGTTGTGGCCTCGGGGCGGGGACCGCTGGTGGTAACCATTAGCTGGCATGATCCCGAGTCGGTAGCCACTACGGTTTCGGCAGCTAACCTAAACAACCGAACGCCTAAACTTGTCAACGACCTCGATCTGCGGGTAAGCGCCCCATCTGCCAATGGCGGGCCACAGCTTTCGCTTCCCTGGATTCTTAACCCCGATGCCCCTGACCAGCCCGCAACAATGGGCGACAATATCCGCGACAATGTGGAGCAGGTGGTTATTGCCAACGCCGTACCTGGTCGTTCCTATACTATTACGGTCTCCCACAAAAGCTCCCTCACCAACGCCAAGCAGGATTACGCCCTGATTGCCTCGGGCGTTGGCGGTACTGCATACTGTGCGTCAGGTCCCGTATCTTCATCAGGGATTCGAATCGACAGAGTCCAGCTGGGGTCATTAAATCAGCGCGGCTCCGACGGCTGCACCACCTATACCGATTTCATGCAGACTCCCGTGTCTGTTCAGGTCGGTCAAAGCATTCCGCTGGTAGTCACGGTTGGCACCTGTACAACGGCAACCAGTACGTCAGCCAGTGGCAGTGCAGTAATCAGTACAAGTATAGTCTCTAATGCGGTGGTTCGGGCTTTTGCTGACTGGAATGGTAACGGGTCGTTTGCCGACACAGGCGATACACTGACAACTTCAGGTGTGCTAACAGCCGGCGGCTCAGCATCAGCTACGATTGCTGTACCTGCTAGTGTACCCGAAAATCAGTTGGTGCGAGTTCGGATTGTAGCCGCTGGGGGAACAGATCTTGCCCTAGCTTCGGCCTGTGGTTCGTATAGCACCGGGGAAACTCAGGAGTATTTAATTCGAACAACCCGAGCGGCCAACGACATTGGCATTGTGTCTATTGTAACACCCGATGCCAGCTATTGTACTGCTTCCAGTGTTCCCGCCGTGTCGGTTCGCATCCGTAATTTCGGTACTGCAACTCAGCAAAATGTAGCCGTTACGGCGACTGTTACCGACCCTGTTACGGGCAGTGTCGTGACTAGCGAACAGACGATCAGCCAGGTTGGCAATTTCCGCGATGCGTTGGTACGAATTCCTCTTCCGGCGGGTACTCAGCTGGTAGGTGGGCGAGCTTATCGCATCACGGTTTCGACCCGTCTGGCGACTGATCAGAACCAAACAAACGACCGCCTGACCGAAACCCGCACTATTGCAACTGCGGCCCCGGCAGCAACAAATCTCTCTGCCCTGGTATGTGGTAGCGATTCAACCGTAGCCCTTAGAAATACCGGGCTTGGTACGGCATTCTGGTATGATGCACTTACCAATGGAAACCTGTTAGCAGTTGGTAACCAAACCAGCACCCGCCGACGGCAGGATGTTTTTTATGTAGGGGTGAATAACCTCAACGCGGTCATTGGTCCAGCCACCAAAAGTGCTTTTGGGGGTGGTACTTACGCGGGCAATTTTGGCCCCGCTCCCCTCATCAGCACACGCGTTCCGGTGCTGCTCGAGAGTGCTCGCCTATACATTGCCAGTGCGGGTACACTTACATTTACAGTGCGCCGGCTAGACGATGCCGTAGTGTCGAGCGTATCAATAAATGTAACTCCTTCACGCAACACCAGCCTGACCGGTGTGAATGCGTCAGGCCAATTAGTAGACGATCCGAATGATGCCGGAATCGAATATCCACTGAACCTCCGTATCCCCTCAGCCGGAGACTACAAGATCACGCTTGACTACGAAGATGGAGCATCACTTTTCCGTAGCAATGTCGGCGTAGCTGGGTTCCCCTATCAGATTCGGACTACCACTGGATACCCCATTGTAACAATGCGAGGATCGCTATTCAATTCAACAGCAACACGGGTTGATACACTGACCAATGCCTGGTATTACTTCTACAACTTACGGGTTCGTTCACTGGACTGCCCCGCCCCTCAACGAACAGCGGTAGCCACTTCGGCCACCAATCTACCAACCGTTTCTGTAACAAGCGATGGTTCCACAACCATCTGTCGAGGAGCCGGGGTCAATCTTATTGCCTCGGCCAGCAGTGCGCTGAGTTACCAGTGGCTATTGAATGGTCAGCCAATCAGCGGTGCCATAAACAACAGTTACCGAGCCTCCTCAGAAGGTTCATACGTAGTTCAGGTAAGTGGTAGTTGCGCACCTGCCAGTTCGAGCGCTGTGCAGATTGTAGTGCGCGAAGTCCAGCTACCAACGCTCACCGTAAATGGACTTTCACTTCAGTCGAGCGCTACCATTAGTAATCAGTGGTTGCTCAATGGGGTTCCGATTACTGGTGCTACCAGTTCTTCACTTGTAGCTTCGCAAACGGGCCGGTATGCTGTTCGGGGAAATGTGAATGGGTGCGGAGAAGCCATTTCGGCAGAAGTGCTCATCACCATTCTGGCCAACGAAGACCCGGCTTTGGCTTCTGTACAGGCATTTCCAAACCCAACTACGAATCGGGTTACGGTACGCCTGACGGCTCAACCCCGACAAAAACCGCCAACGGTGCAGCTTGTTACATTATCAGGTAGTTTAGTACACCAAAACTTGATGCAACGGGAATCAGAATTCTTCATATATGAACTAGATTTGAGGAGCCAGTCTCCCGGTACATTTTTTGTGGTAATACAGGGAGACGATGGCCTGAAGCCGACTGTCATCCGTATTATCAAATTGTGACCCATCAATCGTTCTTCAACTTATTACATCGCCTTTGGGCCAGTCTTTTCTCCTATCAACCGACACACAGTCAGTCATTAACGTGTTGGGGGGGGCTGCTCGCGATGTTATTTTTTGCGAACATTTCCTGGGGGCAAACCTCGCCAGATGCAGCAAGCCGACTTCAACAAGACCTGACTCAGCGATATCGACAAAACAGCGAACGAGTACTTCGACTAGCCCGGCAGTCAGGTTGGCCACTCCGCAAAAATTATTCCAATGGGCACATAGTTTCTCTGCAAGATTTTGACCCAACTGGCCAGCCAATTTATTATCGGGTCCATAATGCCAGTGCCGCCCTCTTGACTCAAACTTCTGCTCTCTATGCCGGAGGCTCAGCAGGGCTGGCTTTGTCGGGCAAATCGGACCGGCTCGCTGGGCGATTGGGTATGTGGGATGGCGGCCGGGTGCTGACAACCCATCGCGAATTTGGGAGTGGAAGCTCGCGGGTTCAAAACAAAGAAACCAATGGTGATATCAACGATCACACAACCCATCTGGCTGGGACGCTTATTGCTCAAGGCCTGAATCCGGCAGCTCGTGGTATGGCGTTTGGTGCTCAGCTTTCTGTCTGGAATTTTGACAACGATATACCCGAAATGGCCACGGCGGCTAAAGATCTCCTTTTATCTAACCATGCATATGGGCCAGTAGTTGGCTGGATACTTAACCCCGACCGACCCGGTACTGATCTCAACCTAAAATGGGAGTGGTGGGGTAATACTACAATCAGCGCTACCGAAGATTATCAGTTTGGCTTTTATACCACAAAGGCATCCGATATCGACCGCATTCAGTATAGTAACCCCTATTATTTGGTTGTTCGGTCGGCCGATAATAAACATGCTGAGACTGGTCCTCCAGCCAACACCCCCTATTATATAAGGAACACGAATGAAAAGAGTACGGTAGCCCGGAACCGTAATGATGGCTACGATGTGATTGCAGCCGAAGCAACCGCCAAAAACGTGTTAACCGTTGGCGCGGCAGATGTTGCCAATGGCTTTGAACAAACGAACCGTATCAGCGTGTCAGCGTACAGCGGCTGGGGGCCCACCGACGATGGTCGCATTAAACCCGATCTTCTGGGGGTTGGCGTATCCATTATCTCGACCCTTTCATCGGGAACGGCAGCCTATGGAAATTTAATGGGTACATCAATGGCATCGGCCAACGTAACGGGCTCCTTGTTACTATTACAGGAATTGTACTCGCGGTTTCAGCCAGATCAGTTCATGCGGGCCGCCACACTTCGGGCGCTAGTTTTGCACACCGCATCCCGAATTAAACCATCCAACGCCCAGGGTATAGTCCCGCCCGATTATAAACAGGGTTGGGGATTGCTCAACCTGAGCGATGCAGCTCAAGTATTATTAAACGACAACGGCGCTCATGCTTTGCAAGAACTAACGCTTCGACAAGATGCAGTTCATACATTTCAGGTAGTGGCCCAGGGAAATGAACCCCTGGTAGCAACCATCTGCTGGACAGATCCTGAAGCAACACCTACGTCGGTGGGGGCTCGTTTTGTAAATAGCCGTGTCCCCAAATTAGTGAACGACCTTGATCTACGAATACTTGATGGTGCCGAAACAACAGCCCCATGGGTTTTAAATCCAAACCGCCCGGATCAAGTTGCCACAACCGGCGACAACATCCGCGACAACGTGGAGCAGGTGGTTATTCAGAACCCGATGCCAGGCCGAACCTATACAATCCGGGTCAGTCACAAAGGTGAGTTACGTTATGGAGCCCAGCCTTTCTCTATTGTTGTGAGTGGCCTGAAACGGGCGTCGTGCAAACTAGCCGTTTCCCTTTTATCCACTCCAGACACAACTCTGTGCGCTGGCAAATCTATTCCACTTACAGTTGGATCTATTCAAGCTGTCACATCAGGTGCATTGGCAACCGACGTAACCTATGCATGGACTTACAATGGCAATGTGCTGTCGGGAACAACGGGTGCCACCTATACTGTAACTGAGCCGGGGTTTTTCTCGCTAAGGGTAACTGACAAAAACGGCTGCGTTGGGAAATCGGCCACGGTTGAGATAAGAGGCTTACCGGCAGTGCCAGCACTGACCCCTGCCGATGGGCAGCTGTTATGTTCGTCGCGCCCATCGGTTCGGTTCAGCGTTCCCACAGAAACGGGTTCTCAATACGAGTGGCTCCGCAACGGACGGTTAGTGGCCACTGGCCCCCTGTCAACCTATGTAGCTAGTGTTCCCGGCCAATACACTGTTCGTATTAAACAACAGGGTTGCGTAAGCAGCAGCTTACCCGTTATCATAGAATCGGCTACTGAGCTTGCCTCCGACATTATCCCGGCCGATTCCGAAATTCTGATTCCGATCGGCTCATCGGTGCGCTTACAAATAAGCCCGAATCCCACGTATCAGTATCAATGGTTAAAAAATGAGCAAGCATTAGATAATGCCACCACCAACCGATGGCTGGTTGATCAACCAGGTCAGTATCGGGTTAAAATTACTCAGCAGAGTTGCACTGCCATGTCTCCTATACGAACAGT
Source organism: Flavobacterium sp. SUN052 (assembly GCF_028867935.1). GTDB lineage: Bacteria > Bacteroidota > Bacteroidia > Flavobacteriales > Flavobacteriaceae > Flavobacterium. The sequence continues at coordinate 18,769 of NZ_JAPQNS010000006.1, read as the reverse complement.
ACGATGGGCCAATGACAGCAAACCAACCTCGCTCCCCGATTCAATTCTTCAATACCACCCCACTGACACGAATTTGCTGGTGACGCCAAACCCAGCTTCTGATCTAGTACGTGTACAATACTTTCGCCCCACGACAACTGCCCCAATAGCAAGCCTTTACAATGTCAACGGAGCTGCCATTGCCGATCAACTTCCTTTCGTAATGAAAGATGGTGTTCTGCAACTTGTTTATCCCGTCTGGAGCCTTCCACACGGGCATTATTTCATTCAGGTAATTGATGGACTTCGCGTTCGACGTGCCCGCTTTGTGAAGCGTTAACAAATTTGTGGCGTTAGTTATTTTGAACAGCGAGGTAGTTTTACTTACTTTACCTATTCAAACTCGACTTATTAAACCAGCCTTAAATCGCCACTACGCATGAACGTCTTTACTCGTTTGTCTTCTATCTGCCTGCTGCTTTTATCTATAAATCAGCTTCAAGCAGCTTTACCGGTTGCACCTGCCCTAGGTTTGACCCTTTCTGAACCTACCTACGACTGCACAACAAGACAGTTGACAATCCGGGCAAACGGTGGCAACGGCTCGCCAATAGAATACATGGTTGCGGGACAAAGCCGCTGGTCGACCAGCCCAACTCTGGTACTCGAAGCCGCTGTTGCCGCTAATGCCGCTCCGCTTACATTGTTAGCCCGCCAGGCTAGCGGAGCCAATGCACCCGAAGTAGCTAGCCGATCATTTAGCATAGCAACAGTTTGTGGTGGCAGCAAAACCGATGTCACTCCAGCCATCCCTGCCAAAAACACAGGCCTTACCCTCGCCGAGCCAACGTACAACTGTGGCACCCACGAGTTAACCATTCAAACATCAGGTGGTAACGGGAGCGGAATTGAATATATGGTTGCCGGGCACAGTCGCTGGCTACCTTCTTCCTCATTGACGCTTGATAAAAATATAGCCAACGATGCTCCCGTGGTGATGGTATTGGCTCGTCAGCAGAGTGAAACCGGAACGCCATTTGTTGTGAATCGTATTCTGGATATTGGCAGTCGTTGTGGAGGGAACAAAATCAGTGCCCCAGCTACCGATGCTACACCTACTGGCCTCGGTCTTGGTACTCCTACATTTGATTGCGCTACTCGTCAGCTTACCATTCAGACAACCGGAGGCAACGGCAATCCAGTTGAGTATCTGGTAGTCGGACAAGGCCGTTGGTCATCGTCGGCAACAGCGGTGATTGAGCCTGCTGCCCTTGCTGACAATGGTACTATAGTAGTGCTGGCCCGGCAAAAAAATGCACAGGGTATACCAACCAATGTGCAACAATCCGTTAACACCCGAACACTTTGCTCGGGGCGATAATCACTGCTTTTACTGCTAGTGTACTCACCAATACTATGAATACCAACCACCAGTTAACTCGTCTGTTTGTAGGGCTTTCGCTATTCATAGCTGGCCCAACACTGGCTCAGCAACCTGCCAAAAAAGCAGTAACGACCAAAACTATAATTAAGACGGTTCCGGCCAAACCAGCCGCCAGCCACGAGGGCGATATGCACATAAAGCCCGGTGGCATCAACTTTAGTAAGTTATCCATCGAACAGGTTTTTGAGCAGGCCAAGCAGCAGAACAAACCCATCTTTGTCGAAATCTATTCGCCAAGCTGCCACGTTTGTCAGAGTTTCATACCGATTCTATCGGAGAAGAAAGTTGGTACTTTCTACAACCAAACCTTTTTGAATGCCCGCCTGCCCTTGGAGGAAAAAGCGACGCAGGCTTGGCTGGAGAAACAGAAGGTATATATTCCATCTCTCCCCATGTTTTTGTACTTTACCCCAGAGGGTAAGATCGCCCACGTGGGTAGTACTAATCCTGCGGCCGATGATGTCATAAATATTGGTACTGTAGCTGCCAACCCCACGTATCAGGGAAGTAACTATGCAGCCCGCTACCAAAACGGCGAGCGTGACCCAAACTTCCTAATCGACTATGGTTACTTTTCCAAAATCACCCGCGACACCACGACTAACATCCGGGTTTTGGAAGATTATGTAAAACAACAGCCTGCTGATTTTTATGGTAGCCAAACCGCTTACTTGGTGCTGTTTAAGCTGATGATGGATGTAGACAACCCACTGACGCAGCATCTCATCAATAATATTGGCATGTATAAGAAGTACGAGAACCCTACGGCCAATCTGCCCGCCCCAATTAACCTTGCTGACGGTCTTATTATGTCGTCGCTCTACAGCCCGCGTGGTAATGCGTATAGTTCAGAGAAAGTAAAACAGGTTCGGCAGATGATGGTAAAGATTGGCCTTGACCCCCGCCTTGCCGCCAACCGAACTGTGATCCCTGAAATTAATGCTTACTTTCGCGAGAAAACCACTTCTAGTGCTGTAGCCCGATTAGATAGCCTTGTTGAGCAAAACAAGCTATCGATACCCGAGTACAGTTTTATCGCAAACTATTTCAATACCAAGAGTCCCGATACAGTAGACGCTCCAAGTCTTATCCGTTGGATAGACAAAGCACTAGCTGTTGGTAAGCCTACACCTGCCCAGCAAGCCGAACTACAGGCAGAACGAGCTGAAGCTTTTCGCCGGATTGGTCAAAAAGACAATGCTAAATCAGCAGCCCAAAAAGCACTCGCTTTAGCTCAAACCGCCAAAGCCGATACAAAGCGGTATAAAGATCTAATCGAAAAAATGAATGGAATCTAAATAATGTTTCGAACTGCTAGCAGTTCGAAACAGAGGGGTTAAAAAGAAGGGAGGTTATGGAATTTGGACCATAACCTCCCTTCTTTTTAACCCCTCTGTTTCCCGACAAACAGAAAAAAACTATCAATAAATAAATCTAATGTATACCTATAAGTGCATTACACATGCATAGTTAATCCATAGTTACATAAACTATTATTAAATAAATGCAAATTTACAAATAACCGTTTTATCGAAAATAGTACTTGTATTAGGTGAGTTTTCATAAAATAATGATAATTATACTATAACGATAGACTATGATTATTATTGCTAGTCCAAATTAATTTTTTTTAAACCTGCCAGTCAAAGTAGCTAACAAATCAAAGTCTTTTTTTTTATTTGCATCTTAATGCGTGGATATTGCCCAATCATGTCTGCTAAAAACTAAGATATGCTTCTGTTTTCAGGCGAGCTTGTTGTGCATCCTTATGTCTGCATTGAATGTTTTACCATTAACCCTCATTAAACTGCCTATGACTTAACCCGACGCACGCCTACACCGCATTCACTATGTAAACGTAAGAGTGACAGCTACTTCTGTCAATGCCTATGGCAACCGCCGACCGTAACGGCCCCTTTATTTCAATGGGCTGGTAAACCAACCGAAATCCCTTTGGCTCCACGCCATTATCGTTTGGTATTTTGATTTAACAATGACAAACAAATTTTCAATTTGAAAAAAACCTCTATGTCATCACGATTATTTATTGCCAGGATCATACCCCTGTTGCTTTTGCTGCTGGGTGGATTCGGATTGGCGGTAGCAGACACAGGTGGAGGGACTCCGAAGAAGGACAAGGCAACAACCGTTGCTGTATCAGGCATAAGCATTCAGAACGGGGGTAATACAAACCCAGGTTTTGTATGTGCCAATCGTCTGATTACAATTGTCCCTACTGTTAGTGCTGGAACAAATGCTGTTTCCTACACTATCACACCTTCGGTTGGAACTCCAACCATAGTAACGGTATCTGCCTTCCCATTTACGTATCAATACCAGGTGCCGCCTTCGGCAAGCTTTGATTTAAATGGACTACAGATCAGGTATCGGGGAGACGATGGTTCAACAGGCCTAGTTCCTTTCCCATTGTATCCTGAAGCTATTGTAAGTGCAATAGCTCCACCAGCGGCTTGTCCGAGTACAGCGGTGTCATTTACTCTCGCTCCTTCTACCGGTGGGGCAGCTGTCGCATCGGCTAATGGCCCAACATCAACGGCTGCTTACTCTGCGTCTGCCTTTGCGGCAGGACCTCCTGCAACAGTAACGTTGACTCCTTCTTTGGTAGGAGCGCAAGCGTTCACTTTTACTGGAAATAATGCTGACGGTTGTGCTTATAGCGCAAGCGCAAGCTCCAATGTTACAGCTGCCCCTACGGGCACCGTAGTAGCTTCGCCTAATCCGGTTTGCGCCGGATCACCGGTTTCGTTCTCAGTTTCGGGTACTAATGCTGTGTCAGCAGTAATTGCGGGTGCTACTCCAGGCACAAGCACTGTATCACCATTTGCCAGCACTACAACCCCTTCTGCGTTTTCTCCAGACGGCACCTTTACGGTTTCGTACACGCTGACTGGTTCAACGGGTTGTACATCGGTTGCCACTACTTCTTACTCTGTAGTAGCTTTGCCATCTAATGGCCCGGCAATTACACTGGTCTCAGCTGGCGCTAGTATTGGCACAGCCAACGCAACATCTGCATCTGCTGTACTTGCGCCAAATGGCTCTGTTTCGGTTTGCCAAAACTCAACGCTCACCTTGAGCCTGAGTGGTTGTGCTGCCGTTACAGGTGGGGGTAGTACAGGAGGGACATCAACGTCCGTATTGGTTGCTCCAGGTTATGTTATTATAACCTCGTCCAATGGTTCACAGATTACGGTTGCGAATGGTATTACGTCGTATGCACTTTCAACGTCTGCTACGGGTACGAGTGGCTATCAGGTAGCCTGCTACAACTCGTTGGGTTGTTCAAGTACATCGGTGGCCAGCTTCACACTGACAGTACTGCCAACGCCTAACTCAGCAACTATTGTGGGTAGCACGTTGCCAGGTTCTGGAACAGCGGCCACATTTGCCGGACAGAATATTCAGTTGTGTCAGGGTCAGTCATTGACTGCTACTGTCAACTGTCCTGCTGGTAGTATAATAAATGCAACGCCTACGTCAAGCTCGTTGTTTGGTACACCTACGCTCTCCCCAGGAAGTAATGCTACCACTATAAGCTTTTCGCTTACAGCGAGCGCAACAGCCAGTGGGTCCCAGACATTTACGGTTTCTTGTTCTATTCCAGGCTCACCTGTATGTCCAAGCTTACCTGTAAACTACACGTTGACGGTTAACCCCCGGCCAGCAAATGGTCCGACGGTAGCCGTTGCGTACTCAACTTCAGCGTTGAACTCGCTTACCGTTAATGCAGCTACTGCCTCAAGTGGTAGTGCAATTACGGTATGTCAGAGTACACCACTATCGTTGTCGGTATTGGGCTGTGTCACTTCAAGCACAACCGCGGGCGCAACCAATCCAATTACGCAAGTAAGCGGACCGGGTGGCTCAGTTGGTGTTGGTGCTTCGGTAACGCTTGCTGGTGGAGTTGTTCAAGATGTTTATCAAATCTCGACTGCTAACCTCTCGACAACGGCAACAGGCCCCTACGTTTACACCATTTCTTGTGTAAATACATCGGGTTGTTCAAGCACAGCTATTGCAAGCCTGTCCGTAACGGTGAATCCTTCGCCGGGTCTGGCTTCAATCACGGCCGTAAACGGCAATCCAGCTAATTTGGCTGTTGCCGGTGGCGGAACAGGTTCTGTACAGATTTGCCAGAGCAGCAACCCACTGATCGTTAACTCAAACTGTCTGGTTACACCAGGTGGAAGCGCTACGGCTGGTGGTACTGTTGTTGCTAGCAATACGGCTGGCGTTGGTATTGGGGCAAGCTCAACCGCTACCTCAAGCACATTCGTCTCCTTCTCGGTGTCTGCGGCAACTGTGGGTACATTCTCGTACTCGTTTGCCTGTGCAAATGCATCAGGCTGTATCAGCCCACAGTTCACTGTACTGACGGTAACGGTAAGCGCCAGTGCAGCAGCACCAACCGCATCTACTGCAGTTATCGCCTGTATAAACTCAGGTAATGTTGTTTTTGCAACGGGTTGTGGCACTAATGCTGCGACAATCGTTAGCCGGCCAACTCCTGATGCAAGCTCTGCTACTATCACCGGCAACTCGTTGGTTCTCGGTACGGTTAATTCAGGCACGTATGTTTATGGCATCCAATGCCAGACAACAGCTGGTTGCAGTAGCTCTACTACATCCTATACACTGATTGTTAATCCACGTCCTGACAATGCTAATTTGACTGTCGTTAATGGTACGATAGCAGATCGCAACGTAGCGGGTGGTACATTAGGTAGCGTGTCTATCTGCCAGGGAGCTTCTCTGACGGTTAATACAAACTGCTTAATTGCAACAGGTAGCACCAGCACATCGGCTGGCAATACTATCGGTGGCTCTACGTCGGGTACGTCTGGCACAGCAGTAGGTGGTGGCGTTGTTTCTACGGGAACTTCTACCACGAATGCTTCTTTCCTCATTTCAACGACAGCAACGGGCGTAAGCACGTTCACGTTTGTGTGTGTGAACGCCTTAGGTTGCCCCAGTCAGCTTACGACTACGCTGGTCGTAACGGTGAATGAAACTCCAGCTGGTCCAACTATAACAAACGCTTCGTCTGTTACGGGATGCGAAACACCAGGAGGTCTTCTGGGTGTGACAGCTTCCTGCTCAACAGCAAGTAGCTCTTTGGTTGTAACGGGTGCAAGTGGCATCACAACATTGGCGGCTCTGCGTAGCTCAGCAACGGCGGGTGTATTCAGCTACACCCTACAGTGCGTAACGCCAACTTGTGTGAGCTCAACATCAGTAGTTTCTACTACGATTGTTGCTCGCCCAGCTGCTCCATCACTGACTCCAAGTGCTGGTGGTCCAGTAGTAGCAGCCGGTACATCAGGTACACTGGTCGTTTGCCAGGGTGCTACGGGTACTATGCCGCTGTCGGTAACAACATCTTGCGTTCTGGCTACCGCTGCTACTTCAGCATCGGGCACGAATGGTTTAGGTGGTCTTAACCCAGGTGGTACAGGTGGTGCAACGGGTACCGACGGAACAACTGCTTCGGCGGGTGGTGCTGTGGGTACAGGTGGTACATCAACCACTTTTGCTTCGTTCTCGTTGGGAACTGCCAACTCAGGTGTAACAACATACACATTTGTGTGCGTTAATGCAGCTGGTTGTGCTAGTCCAATATCAACGACGCTGACAGTAGTTGTCAACAGCAGTGTTGCGGCTCCAACCTTCACGGGTACGCAAACGGCTTGTTTAAATTCAAATGCGCTGGCAGTGAACGTATCGAATGCCTGTTCAACAGCAAGCAGTACGCTGGTTATCACGAGTGGTGGTACTCCAGTTTCGATTGCAGATGTGAATAGTACTTCGGCAGTTGGTTCACGTGCTTACACCTTGCAGTGTGTAACGCCAACTTGTGTTAGCTCGACAACTTCGCTGACAGTTACTGTTCGCGATCTGCCAGCTAACGCCGGTTTGACTGTAACAGACGCTATGTCGCAAACGCTTACAACAGTTCCTGCTGCAGGAAGCGGTTCAGTAGCGATTTGTCAGAATCAGTCGTTGACGGTTGTTACGTCTTGCGTAATCAACTCAACAACTACACCAGGTGTTGGTAACGTAGCAACAGGAGTTAATAGTGGCTCAGTTGGTCAAGACGGTAGCATAGTTGCTATTGGCACTGGCGTTACCACTGGTACTTCGTCAGTTACCTATGCTGCTTTCGTGGTTTCTACTACGGCAGTTGGTACGACAACGTTCACATTCCGTTGTGTAAATATCTACGGTTGCCAAAGTGCATCGGCAACTACTCTTGCTCTTGTAGTAAGCTCAAGTGTAGCCTCGCCAACATTGGCCGGTACATTTACAGCTTGCCAGAACAGCAACTTAGTGAGCAGCACCAATGCAGCGTCTTCGCTGACATCGGCTTCGCTCACGGCAGCTTGCTCTACAGCAGGAAGTACGCTGGAGATCTTGGGTTCATCAGGAGTAATCTCGATGGCTCAATTGCTGAGTACTTCAGCAACTACGTCTTCTACAGGACTGTCTTATACATTGACTTGCGTATTGGGACCATGCCGGAGCCTGTCATCGACAACAATCACCAAGATTGTTCGCCCGCTGCCAACTCCTCCATCACTCACAGCAGTTAATGCAGTTGGTGGTCCTATCTTCGTTCCAAGTGCAGGTGTTGCTTCGGTTTCAATCTGCCAGAACAACGGCCCTCTAACAGTCAATACCGACTGTCTACTTGGTACAGTAGCTAATCCAGGAACTGGCACCAACACCATTGGTGGCACAAGCGGAACGGCAACAGCCGGTGCAACAGGTACAGATGGTGGAACAGCGTCAGTAGGTGGTGTGATCAACAATCCTGGTACGTCGAGCACGTTTGCATCGTTTACGATTGCAACTACGAATACCGGAACAAACAGCTACACATTCTCTTGTGTAAGCGCGTTTGGTTGCACAAACCCAACTACAACGACGTTGACTGTAACAGTGAACCAAAGTGCTTCTGCGCCAACAAGTGTAGTTGCTTCACAAACGGTTTGCCAGTCGGCTTCATTAGCTGTAACGCCAACCTGTGCGGTCGGTACTCCTGTTTTCTCGGGTGCTCAATTGTTCACAGGTGCTTCGCTTACCGTTAACACCGGAACAGCAGGTACATTCACCTACTCGGTATTGTGCCGCACTGCTGCTGGTTGTGTAAGTTCGTCAGTTCCATTTACAGTAGTTGTTAATGGAACGCCAAACAACGCAGCTCTTGTCGTAACGGCAGGTAGTCAAACAGTACCTGTAGCTGGTGGTACTTCAGGTGCAATCACTATTTGCGAAGGCACAGCTATCTCAGGTCTTGTTACAGGTTGTCCAACAACGTCTGGTACGACTGGTGGAGCAAGCGCTTCGATCTCAGGCTCAGGCCAGATTTCAGTAGGCGGTTCATCACCAGTTTCGTCAACGAGCTCGACAAACACATTCACTATTCCTGGTTCGTTGACAGCAGGTGTGTATAACTACACCATTGCCTGTACTTCGGTAGCAGGAAGCGCGACATGTGTTAGCCCACAAACAACTTCACTGGTTGTTACTGTAAACGGAGCACCGGTATCACCGACTGCTACGTATGCATCAGCTGGTTTGGGTGGAACAACGGGGACAATCACTCCTTCAACTGGTAATCCAGCAAGCATCACGGTATGTCAGAACATGGCGACGAGCTTGACGGTGATCGGTTGCAACGCGGCTAACCCAGGTTCTACTAACACATTGCCAGGCCAAACAAATGGTTCTGCCGTGTTAGGTGGTAGCCAGGTTATCGGTTCTTCGGCTAACAACAGCTTCTTCACGATTGCAAACGCCAACACTGGTGTATTCCAGTACACAGTCGTTTGTACGAATCCTGCAACAGGTTGTACTAGCTTGACTCCTCTGATTCTGAACGTAACTGTTAACCCAACGCCAGATCCAGCTACAATTGGTGGAGGTGTTTCGACTGCTACAGCAACCACGGTTTGCCAGTTAAGTCCGCTCACTGCAACAATCACTTGCCCAACAGGCAGTACGGTTGCCTTCTCTCCAGCAGCACAGTCAATCTCGGGTAGCACATACACGATATCGACAACTGCAGTAGGTACTGTTACTTATTCTGTAACCTGTATTTCAACTTCTGGCGCGTGTCCAAGCACTGTACGTACCTTCGTAGTGACGGTCAACCCAATTCCAGTTAACGCTGGTCTGACGGTTAGCCCAGCAACGTTAGGCGGTGTATCGGGTACTTCGTTAGTAGCTGCCGGTGGCGGTGCTTCAATGACGGTTTGTCAGAATAGCCCAATCTCGTTAACTGTAACAGGTTGTGCTACGATCGACACCCCAGGCTCAACATCAACCGCTCCAGGTGGTGGTACGTCAGGTGGTGCTAACTTCGGTGGTACTCAAGTTACTCCAGGCACAACGGGTGTGAACGTGTTCTCATTACCAAATGCGGTAACAGGAACCTTCGTTTACACTGCTAACTGTACAAATAGCTTCGGTTGCTCTAGCTCGGCTGTAACAAGCCTGACCGTAACGGTTAATTCGCTGCCAGTAAATCCAGTAGCAAGCAACACAGTTGTAGCTTGTGAGACGACGTCGGGTATTCTAACGATCCCAACAGGTTGTGGAACAAGCCCAAGCACGGTGACAGCCGTAGTAACCGGCTCAACTGCACTGACAAGCAACGGTGGATTAACTAGCACAAACACGTATACAATTTCGACAGCAGGTTTAGGTGGAGCAGTCCGTTCGGGCACGCTGACAATTTTCTGTCGTAATGTAGCAACTGGTTGTGTGAGTACTTCGACTTCTACAGTTAACGTAACCATTAATCCTGCGCCAAACAATGCCAGCCTTACCGCTGTAGGAACAAGCGTAGTGTTAGGTACAACTGTTATTCCTGCCTCAGGTCCGGGTGCAATTACGGTTTGCCAGGGCAGTTCACTGACAGTGAACACAAACTGTCTGATCGGCACTAACCCAACTACTAACACAGGAAATTCCCTTACGGGTGTTAATGGAGGTAGTATTGTAGGAAGTGCAGGTTCTAACACATTGGTAGGTGTGGGTAATGTTGTTACCAGCGCTGGTTCTACTAGTGTCTATGCATCCTATCTTGTAGGTACAAGCATCACAGGTGTTTCTACCTTTACCTTCAACTGTGTTAGTACTGCTGGTTGCTCAAGCCTGCAGTCAACAACGTTGGCTGTAACTGTACAAGAGCAACCAGGCAATCCAGTTCCGACTGCTTCACAAGGTGTGTTGCCGAATCTGGTTGTTTGCGAAGGTGGATCAGGTAGTGCGCTGACCATCACGTCGGGTTGCACACCGAGTTCAAGCGTAACTGCCGTGTTTACGATCCCGTCAACACTGGCTAGCCGCGCAACGGTAACAGGCAACTCGCTTGTGATTTCGACCTCAGGTTTGAATGGTACAGCTGTAACAGGTTCAATCTCTGTATTCTGCCGCAATGTATCGACAAGCTGTGTTAGCGCTGCTTCGTCATCTATCAGCCTGACAATCAATCCTGCACCGAACGGTCCAACAGCAGCAACTATTGGTGCTGGTAATCCTGTTTTCGCAACGACAAGTTCGTTGACAATCTGCCAGGGTCAACCAGTTAGCCTCACGGTTGACGGATGTCAGACTCCAACAGGTAGTGGCGGTGCAACCTCAATTGGTGGAAGTGGCTCGGGCTTCGTATTTACGGGCACAGGCTTCACATTTACGCCAACAGGTCCAACAACGTCAACTGCATTGGTAACAGATGGCAACTTGCAGCAAGGCATCTATACATTTGAAGTTAAATGTAAGAGCGCTACAACAATGTGTGAGAGCTTGACGGGCAACCGTTCATTCACTCTGGTAGTAACCGGTCAGCCAAGTGCGGTTGCCTCAACGGGCTTCGCGCCAACGTGTTCAGGTACTACTGTAACAGGTACACTAGGTTGCTCTACGGGTACGTTATCAGCCGGTTATCGACTGACTAATGGAACTGGACCATTCACTGCGCTGTCTGCTGGAAACGTCACGTTGGCTGGACCTGCAGGTAACTATAGTGTAACGGCTGTTTGTTCAACAGGTGGAGCCTGTCTGGGTACTATTCTGTCGTTCACTGTAAATAATCAAGTCAGTACGCCAGCTCCGCTTACAGTTCGCACCGTACAAAACGCGATCTGTTTAGGCCAAAGCACCACCTTGGTTGCTGGATGCCAAACAGCAGGTAGCACGGCTATCTGGTATCTCACCGGTACTAACACGGTTGTTTCTGGAACAGCACTGGGTGCTACTTCGCTACTAGTGTCACCACTACAGCAAGGTCAGTACAGCTATCAGGCTGTTTGTACGGATCCTGCATTTGCCTGCGCTAGTGCTCCAAGCACGGCTATCCTATTGGACGTTCTGCCAGGTGTGAACTCGTTGCCAACGATTTCGGCTCAGCCGAACCCAACGGTAGCTGGTGCTCCTGTAACGTTGACTGGTGCTGGTTGTACAGGTACGACTATCTTCTACATCCAGGGTACGAACACGGAAGTGGGTCGTGGCACAACTGGATTAGTTAGCGTAACTGTAAACCCACAGGTGACAACGATTTACGACGCAGTTTGCTCAAACGGTCAGTGTACGAGCAATCGGACAACGGGCGTACAAGTATTCGTAACGCCATGTAACTTCGTTGCAACGGTAACGCCATCATCGGCTGTTATCTGCGCTACGGGTGGCAGTGTGGTACTGACTGCTTCAGGTGGTGTAAGCTATGTTTGGAACAACGGTGCTAATACACAACAGATCACAGTATCTGCTGCTGGTATTTACAACGTGGTTGTAACAAGCGCACAAGGATGTACGGCTCTTGCATCGGCAACGATCACAACGGGTACGGCTCCATCGCCAACTATTACGGGTAACACAACAATCTTCGCCGGTCAGAGCACAACGCTCACCGCTGGTGGTGGTGGTCTGTACGCCTGGAATGGTCCTGGTCTAGCTCCGAACGCTGGTGGTGCTTCACAAGTTGTTAATCAAGCTGGTACCTATGTAGTAACTGTAACAAGCCCAACAGGCTGTACAGCTTCTGCTAATGTAACGGTAACGGTAAGTGCGCTACCAGGTGCACCAACGGTAACGCCAACAGCAACGGTTGCTCCGAACGCTCCGCTACAAGCTTGTGTCGGTCAAACGATTCAGTTGGTAGCGTCTTGCCCAACAGGTAGCACGCCACGCTTCAAGATGGGAGCCATAACTAACGATGCCTCTACGCAAAACGTATCGAGTGCCTCGGCAGGTTTGGTAACGTATCAGGTAGTCTGCGTTGCAGCAGGAAACGAAGGTCCAGCAACGGCCGCTTCGATCAACTTCAACGCCGTTCCAACGGTGCAGATTCTGCAAACAGGTGTACTTTGCTCGAACCAGCCAAGCAGCGTAACGCTGTCAGCAACGGGTGCAAGCAGCTACACCTGGTCAACAGGTCAGGTTGCTCAGAGCATTGTTGTGAACGCGGTAGGTATGTACTCAGTTAATGGCTCTAACGCTGCTGGTTGTGTTGGTACAGCTACGCAGACGGTTTCTGCCACAACATGCGGTGCAGCTACAGTACTGGCGATTACAGGTGCAACAATCGACTGTGTGAACGGTAACGTAACGATTGCGGTAACAGGTGGTAATGCGAATCAGAAGTTCTACTCGATTGGTGGTGTGCAGTATTCTGCAAGCAACCCAGTCGCGCTAGACCCTGCATTCCAGAACAACCCTGCTAACTCGTTTATCCAGGTGTTTGTACGTCAGGTAAACGATCAGCAAACTGGCTTCGATGTTGCTGGACCATTCCAGTTCAACTTCCGCGCTGTTTGTCCAATTGTTACTCCGCCGGTTCAACCAACAGTGGTTCAGCCAACAACTTGTGGTAGCCCAACTAACACAATTGGTCAGACGCTGGTGGTAACGGGTGTAACGGACATCAACTGTCTGAACGGTTCATTCCGTGTATTGACGACAGGTGGTACGGGCCAGGCTATCGATTTCTCAGTAATCGTTGGTCTGAGCAATGCTGATCCAAATAACTGTGTACGTCGTGTAGACAACGGTGAGCAGTTAGCGGCAATCAACAATCCGAACTCGAGTATTGGTGTGTTCCGCATTGATGTGAAGCAAAATGGTGTAATGACTGCGCCGTTCTTCTTCGACTTCAAAGCGTTCTGTACATCTACTCCGTCAACGGGTACACCATCAGGTACAGGTGGAGGTACAACGCCACCAGCAACAACCACTCCACCTGCAACAACAACGGCTTCGCCAGTTGCAACGGGTTGTGGTAGCCCTGCCAACACAGTAGGTCAACCATTGACCATCACAGGTGTTGATCAGGTTAACTGTGCTGCTGGTACGTTCCGTATCCTGACGACAGGTGGTAGCGGTCAGCCAATCAACTACGCGAACATCGTAGGCTTGAGCAATACTGATCCGTACAACTGTACGCGGACGTTGGACAACCCTGATCTAATCCGTCAGGTGAACAACCCAAGCTCAACTATCGATCCATTCAACCTCAAAGTGATGAACGTAGGTGGTAGCGCAAGCAATACCTTCGTCTTCAACATGAAGCAGGTATGTACGGGTGTTGCCCGCGTAGTACGCACTGAAGGAACAGGTAGCCTTGACGTAACTGTCCTTGGTAACCCAACCCTTGGTGAGTCGGTAGAAGTTGAAGTACGCGGAGCAGAAGGTCAAGCGCTTCAGTTGCGTTTGGTTGATGCAATGGGTGCTGCAATCAGCGAGAAATCAGTAGAGAAGGCAGGTACAGTAGAGCGTCAGACCATCGGTCTGGGCCGTTCAGCTGGCATGTACTTCCTGCAGGTAACTACGCCAGATAAGACGAAGACGGTGAAAGTGGTTCGTCAATAACGAATTGCAACTCCGTAGGAAAACCCCGCCCCCGGCGGGGTTTTCCGTTTCATAGGGTTACATAAAAAAGGTGTCGGCAACCGAGTTTGGTTACCGACACCTTTTTTATGATTTCAAGAAGCTTAAAGAATATTGACTTCGGGATTAATGTCAATTCCAAAGGTCACTCCTACCGATTGTTGTACCTCATGAGCCAACGCTAAAATCTCACTGCCTACGGCTGCCCCATAGTTAACCAATACTAATGCCTGCTTAGCATGAACGCCAGCATCCCCCCTTCGGTAGCCTTTCCAGCCACATCGTTCGATAAGCCAGCCCGCCGGAACTTTTACCCGCTCGGTATTTGCTAATGGATACCCGGGCATGTCGGGGTACTGTTGCCGTAATTGTTGAAAATGGGTAAGGTCAATCTCAGGGTTTTTAAAGAAGCTACCGGCATTACCTATTTCTGCCGGGTCAGGAAGCTTACTCCGTCGGATCCGGATAACCGCGTCGGAAATTGTTTTGATAGAAACCGTAGAGTCAGTTATTCCCATCTGGTCCAGCGTTTCCTGAATGGCTCCGTAGGAAGTATGAAAGATGGGCGTTTTGTTTAGTTGAAATGTAACACTGGTAATAACGTATTGGCCTTTCAACTCATGCTTGAAAATACTTTCACGATAGCCAAACTGGCACTCTGCTCTTGAGAACGTTCGTACCTCACCCGTTTGGCGGTCTACTGCCTCAAGCGATTCGAATACCTGCTCAATCTCTACTCCGTATGCACCAATGTTTTGCATCGGGGCAGCACCCACCGTTCCTGGAATAAGAGACAAGTTTTCGACGCCTGCGTAACCCCGTTTAACACAATAGAGCACAAAGCTATGCCAGTTTACACCTGCGCCTGCCTTAATCCACCAGTGAGTCTCATCTTGCCTGACAAGCTCGATGCCCTGGATATTCATCCGAATAACCATACCCTCTACATCACCGGTCAGCAGTAGGTTACTACCTCCACCCAGAATTGTTTTGGGGACATCGCCATACGCGTTAATCTGAAGTAGCGTTTGCAGATCATTCAACGTTTGCACATCAGCCCAATATCGTGCGGTTGCCTGGATACCAAACGTGTTAAATGGTTTCAGAGATACGTTGCTTTGAACGTTCACCATACAGAAGTAGTAAATGAAGCCCAAAATTAACCAAAATCCATCCGTAAATTTGTAATCGAATTATTCAGTCCCATGAAAGCGACATCATTCCTCATTTTCAGTGGCCTATTTTGGCTAGCCGCCTGCGCTCGCAAACCATTGCCAGCCTCATCGGGGCGTTCCGGTGATCTAAATGGCTATACAGAAGATCTGTCAGTTGCTCGACCAGCGTACACGCTGGGGGGACCCAAAACTACACCTGCTGGCAAAGCAGCGGTAGCCCCTACTGCCTCGCCCAGCACAGCACCCGAACCACGAAAAATCACCACGATTGGCTCTGCCGAGGCCATGCACATAAACCGTAAGGTGGACGAGCAATTAACTATTATTGGTGAAAAAAATAGGTCGATCCGGTATGCTCCGGGGTTTAGAATACAGATTTATGTTGGTAATGAACGTTTACAGGCTGAAAACGCCAAGTTGCAAATCAACCAGAACTTCCCTGAATTGGCCCCGTACTTATCGTACAACCAACCCACGTATAAGCTAAAGGTTGGCGATTTTATGCGCCGAACTGATGCCGAACGCTATCACAATCAGATTAAGCAATTACTCAGTTCAGCCATGCTTGTAGCCGATAAAGTGGATGTTCGCCGAAGCCTGTCGATAAAATAAGTAGTATGTAATCCGGTTTTAAACGTAATTTTAGGCCGATATTCTTGAATAAATACTAAAAAAGGTTTTCCGTTTCCCCATTAAATGTATGAAGAAAGCACTCATCACTGGCATTACCGGGCAAGATGGTGCCTATCTGGCCGAATTACTGCTGTCAAAAGGCTACGAAGTGCACGGCATCAAACGCCGGAGTTCGATGTTCAATACTCAGCGTATTGACCATATTTATGAAGATCCGCACGAAACGAACGTTCGGTTCCATCTTCATTATGGCGATCTGGCCGATTCGACAAACGTGATTCGGATTATTCAGGAAGTTCAGCCAGATGAGATATATAACCTTGGTGCCATGTCGCACGTACGGGTTAGTTTCGATGAACCAGAATATACGGCTCAGGTAGACGGTATCGGAACACTCCGAATTCTGGAAGCTGTTCGGCTTTTGGGTTTATCCGAGAAAACCCGCGTTTATCAGGCCTCTACCTCCGAATTATATGGCGGTGTACAGGGACATGCACAATCAGAGTTGACTCCATTTTATCCCCGCTCGCCTTATGCTGTCGCCAAACTGTATGGATACTGGATTACGGTAAACTATCGCGAAGCGTATAACATGTATGCTTGCAATGGTATTCTGTTCAACCACGAGTCGCCACTACGGGGTGAAACCTTTGTAACCCGGAAAATCACTCGGGCTGTTGCTCGGATTGGTCTGGGCTTGCAGGATAAAGTATTCCTGGGTAACCTCGACGCACAACGCGACTGGGGTCACGCTAAAGATTATGTTGAAGCAATGTGGCTGATGCTTCAGCAGGATAAGCCAGAAGACTTTGTGATTGCTACTGGCCAAACCACGCACATTCGTGATTTCGTCAAGATGGCTTTTGCTGAAATTGGGGTCGAGGTTGCTTTTCAGGGTGAAGGCATAACCGAGAAAGGGGTTGTGGTAAGTTCATCTAATCCTGATTTCCCCGTCACTGTTGGTCAGGAAGTTGTTGCTATCGATGAGCGCTATTTCCGCCCGACAGAAGTAGATCTGCTACTTGGTGATCCAACCAAAGCGATGACTAAACTAGGTTGGCAACCAAAATACGATTTGAAAGCGCTCATCAAAGATATGGTTGAGGCCGATATTGCTTTGTTCCGTAAAGACCAATTACTTGAGCAAAGTGGCCATCGGGTGCTAAACTATTTCGAATAGAATATGAAAATGGGGCCGAACGGCCCCATTTTCACTTTATAACCTCCCTTGCCATCGTATCTGCTTCAGTTGCTGTCCTTAGCGAATCGAGACCGTTTTGATTGTTGATCTTCCTATGCGTTTCCGGGTAGTGAACAGCGCTGGTCTGATCGCGGAACATCAGCCGAAGCAACTCGCTGTAAAGGTGTAACTTATCATCGCCAAACCCGTAACGAAGTTCAATTTGCTGATACGCTTCGAACTCTTTGTGTCGGCCACGCAGTAGCCGGTCTTTCCCTCCCCAGTTTGCCGTCACATTCAGTTGTGCGGCCGGAAACAGGCTCATTAATTCCCGAGTCGTTTCTTCATCTACCACGGCTCGCATTGTCAGACGGGTCGGTACCCACTCCTGCAAGGTTATGTCTCCACGTTCGAATACAATCCGCATTTCCTGGCGATCCATGCGCCCAGTCTGGGTAAATCCGTGGTAGAAATTGACCGTTTTTATTCCCGTTTCAGCATCACCATATTCCACCGTACAGTTTACCTGATCCTCAATATCCTGGCTGTTCGGGCGTTTTGCTACCTGCGCGGCTACAACTTTACCACTGCCAAGCCATCCGGCGAACATATCGAAAAAGTGGACACCATGCTCCACAAAAATCCCCCCACTTTTCGTCCGGTCCCAAAACCAGTGCTCGGGTAAAAGCCCCTCGTCACCTGCATAGTTCTCAAAATAACCGTGTAGCACCTCACCCAGTAATTTCTTGTCGATCAAGTGTTTTACCCGTTCAAACATGGGGTTGTAGCGCTGCATGAGGTTTGTAACCATTAATAGTCCTTTCTCGGCAGCTTTGTCGAGCATAGCTTGTCCCTGTTCAGGGTTCATGGCCAAAGGTTTCTCGCAAATCACATGCTTACCGGCATCCAGCGCTCGCATAGCTTGCTCATAATGCAGAAACGGGGGTGTGGCAATGTAAATTAAATTAATATCGGGGTGACTCAGCAGTTCGTCAAGGGTGTCTAAATGCTCGGCTCCAAAGCGCCTTGCCGCAGCAACAGCTTCCTCTCGTTTCGAGCCTGCTATTGCAATAAGTTTGGTATTGGGCGTTTGCATGAACTGTTGCACAGCAAACAGTCCGAAGCCTCCCATGCCAATAACACCCAAGCCAATTTCGGGCAATTGTTCGCCCACCAATAAGTTTTTCGGCTGAGATGCTGTGATTTGATGTTCCATAACGTGGCGGTTGATTCAAGAATACAACCCGCCAGCGTAGGGAATGTTAGCCAATTGAGCAAATGAGTAAATGAGGGGTGGGCGTAAATAGGAACCAGCGTGTGTTAAGGGATTGACGACCAAATCTTTCACCTTACACACGCGGCCCCATGGAAGCGAAATTAACCTCTTTGCTTGAGTTTCTAAATGCCGTCTGGCTGCAACGGCCTCCGCAACAACCAAAACGAGGA
>NZ_JAPQNS010000005.1 GCF_028867935.1 Flavobacterium sp. SUN052 | reverse complement strand
GAACGTAACTACGCCCGTGAAATTGGCCGGTGGCGTGAACGTCACCGTTCCGTTGGCATTCACCACCGCCGTACCAACTGATGGCTGGGTCGGAATGGTTGGATTATCCAGTTGACCGTTCAGACTGGTCGCATTA
Organism: Flavobacterium sp. SUN052; assembly: GCF_028867935.1. Classification (GTDB taxonomy): domain Bacteria; phylum Bacteroidota; class Bacteroidia; order Flavobacteriales; family Flavobacteriaceae; genus Flavobacterium. The sequence continues at coordinate 428,314 of NZ_JAPQNS010000005.1, read as the reverse complement.
TCCGGGTCGGTGTCGTTGGCCAGCACGGCAATCACAATCGGTACGCCAGCAGTTGTCTGGGTATTGTCGTTACTGGCGATGGGCGCATTATTGGCAATTGGCGATGGGTCTGGAACCACCGTGATGGTGACGCAGGTGCTGGCACTTAGACCCGCCGTGTTGCTGGCCGAGTAACAGAAGCTGACCGTACCCGTGAAGCCAGCTGGTGGCGTGAAGGTATAGCTACCCGTGGGCGAAAGCGTAACCGTTCCGGCCGTTGGCTGACTCAGTAAACTGGCGGTCAGCGGGTTGCCCTGTGGGTCGTTATCGTTGGTCAGTACATTGCCCGAAACCGGCTTACCAGGACTGGTTACGGCAATATCTGGCGTAACACCAGGTGGCAGTGGAGCCGGACATACACGGTAGCTTAGCTGATTCGAGAATACAGCACAGGCTCCATTCACACCCGACAAGCTCGTTCCGACCGTTAGCGTTGGTAACGGAGCCAGCGTATTATCGTAGGTAACCTGATACGCCAGATAATTGCCAGCCGCTACACCCGTTACCGACACACTGTTCGGAACAGAGGCATATTGGATAACGCCCGACGCACTGGTCAAAATCATAACCGTCGTATACTGAACGCCTGTTACCGCTGGAGTGGCACCAAACGAAATCGTACCAGCCGTTTTGTCGCAGATTGTCGATGAACAAACACTCGAACTGGTGACAATGGTCGCGGGCGATGAGTAGGCATCCAAACAACCGGAGCCACTGTTTACAACCGCCCGGTATTGTTGCCCATCGGCTGCGTTTACAAAACTGTAATAGGTTTTTCCAGGTGACGTACCGGCAATATCGGTCCAGGTGGTACCACCATCGAGCGAGGTTTGCCAGTTCACTACACTGCCTACATTATTCATCAGCGTTACTGTACCAGCATTGCTGGTTGGGCAGAGCGTACCTCCGCCATACATGGCCATTCCACCTACCGACGGCGTCGAGCAAGCATTAACCACCGTAAAGTTAGCCGTGGCCGTGTTACTCACCCCATCCGTGTTGCTCGCCACCGCCGTTACCGTCTGTGAACCGACCGTAAAGGTCAGGCTCGTGCAGGTCCAGTTGCCACTGGCATCGGCGGTGATTACACACGATTGGCTGTTCGGGCCAAGCACTGTAACTGATGCCAGCGCCGTAGCCGTACCGCTGATGGGCGGGTTGGTGCTGGCCGTGGTCACGTTGTTGGGCGTGGTGATGGCCACTGTGGGAGGGCAAGATGCTACTGTAATTGAGGCTGTTGACGAGCAACCCACATTGTTAGTGTAGGTGATAGTGGCCGTGCCCGCAGCAACACCCGTTACTAAACCCGTGTTGTTCACCGTTGCTACTGCCGGATTCGACGATAACCAAGGACCGAGTGCCGCTGCCGGATCAGGACTACTTAACTGGGTTGTACCATTCAAACAGGCATTTAACGTACCATTGATGGCAGGACCCGACACCATAAATAAATCATAAACGCAGCCCTGAGGGCCACTGCCGTTGTTAGGGCCACTGATGTAATCGGTGATTATCTGAAAGCTGGATATACCTCCTGGGATGCCAGTAATACGTATTTTACAGCTTGCATTATTACCATTACTCACAATAACTCCCCCGACAATACTTACTGTATTCGTTGAGAGCGTGTTACTGGTTGGCGTTTGTATCAGATTGGCATTCTGCAACGTATAGAGTGACCCATTGATGACAACCTTAACATCCTCTCTGCTCCCACCAGAATTGGTAATTGAATAGGCGTCGAATTCTATTCCCGGTACCGGCGAGTTAAACGTAACAGAAATGCTCTGATCAACTATGGTGACACCCACCATATTATAGCCGGGATAAAATGGATTTGAATTCCAATTTGTTACTGCACTCGCTATCGTACTGGACACCGAATAGGGAATCCCCGCAACCGTGCCCAAAGCCGGATTAGACGAAGTTGCCGTTAATCGATTGGTACAGATTGAGGTCGCACAAGTTGCCGCAGTTTCAGTAACTCGGTTGGAGTTGACATTACTCGCTACACCACAACCTGATACCAGTTGCACCAGGTATTGCCGACCGTTGGTGGCCGTGCTGACATTACTATGGATCAAAGCAGCCGCCGTAGCTGTGCTGTAGGTACCGCCTGACCCGTCGCTCATCCCATTTGTGATGGGTGTATAGCTCCCTCCCGCATTGTCGGTGTAGAACCATAGGTAACCTACTGCATTGGCTGCCGTAGTAGTGTAGGTTATACTGCCTCCAAGGCAGCCCGACTGGTTGGTTGGTTGAGCGATAAAGGATGGTGCAGTGGCTACAGTAATGGTTGGCCCGCTGGCACTGCTGGCATTGCCGCAGGCGTTTGTCACACTCACCGTGTAGGTAATAGCTCCTGTTGCCGAGGTTGGTGGCGTATAGGTGTTGCTGGTAGCACCGGAAATAGCGACCCCATTGGCCAGCCACTGGTAGGCGGTGGCCGTGCTACCCGTAAACGACGCCGTTAGACTTGATGCGGTTGCATTCTGGCAAAGCGTGGCTGATGAACCCGTGATGGCTACTGCCGATGGAGCCGTACAGGAAGGCGTAACGGAAAATCCGCAAACCTGCCCTTGCCCAAGTCCAAACAAACCGTTTATGCGCGTCAGCGTTACCTGGGTAAAGGGCAGTGTAGAGCTTACAGTCAATTTTATATCGATATTCCCATTGGCCGTTAATGAGTTCTCAATAACATTTGTTGTGGAGGCAGCAATCTGACCACCACAAAGATTGGACAACGTAAGTGTACCCCCACCGTTGATTGTGATGGCACCCTGATCTTTGGATGGGGGAGTTGTGGCGTAATAATCAAATACGCTAAAGGCCACAACGGCACTGGTAACTGGGGAGCTAAACGTATAGGTAATGGTTCCTCCCGCGCTATTCCCTGTGCCAACTCCCAATCCGGTATAGCTTTGAGGGCAAGTTGATAAAGTACCGACTGTTTGATAGGCAAGATTTGTTGCAGAACCTGTTGCTGTAACGGTTATGCCATTATTCAGCACACAGGTAGTTTGTGCTTGCACACCCGTCAGCGTAGCCCCGGTCAGGCAAAGCAACAGTGAAACCCTGGCCAGTAGTGGTAAAAGGGCACGGGTAACTATCCTGAAGAGATCGGTGCGGAAGGGCAGGACTTTAACACCGTGTTTGCCTACAGTATTTCCTTTTATCATTGACAAAATAGCCACTACCAGCCAAATGCCAAAACTTGACGTTACATGTTGTTTAAGCAACATACGGGATGTTTGCTCGAACGTAGATAGTAGTCGTTTCATAGCTTTTCGTTGGTAGCGGTTATTTGACAATGGCTGAGGGTAATACTAAACAGTCTGCCGAGCAGGCCGTGGGACTGGTGCTTATCGTTATGGGCACGGAGTTACCGTTGGCGCACGAGCCGCCATTGTTCACCACTGCCCGGAATTGCTGGTTATTCACCGCATCCGCAAAGTTTATGGTCGTTGTGGTGTTGCTGCCCAGGGCCGTTGTCCAGGTGTTCCCGTTATCCGTCGAGGTTTCCCAGCGCAGTACATTCCCCGTTTGACCGGTCAGGGTGAGACTGGCTGCGTTGTTGACACTACACAGCGTCAGCGAGCCGATCAGCGTGACCGTACCAGCCACCGTTGGCGTGGGGCAGGCATTCACCGTGAAGTTGCTGACAACCGGAGAACCCGTTTGTCCATTCAGACCCGGAGTTGCCGTAATAGAGGCAGGCCCATCGGCAAACGTCAGGCTCGTACAGGTCCAGATGCCACTCGGCGTTGCAGCCAGCGCTATGCAGGTTTGGCCATCGGGCGTTGTAACGGTGACGTTACTGCCCGGTGTAGCCGTACCGCTAATTGGCAGATTCGTATTGGCCACGGTGGTACCCGGTAGCGGGCTGGTGAGAGCAATAGTTGGTGGCACTACGGCTGTAAAGCTGGCGGTGGTAGTCGAACAACCACCCGTTGTACAGGCTGTCACCGTCAAAGTCGTGGGACCTGCCGGTACATTTACTGTACAGGAGAACACACCCGACGCATTAGACGTTGCCGTACAAAGCGTAGCTGGTCCAGGACCCGTAATCACTACCTGACTGCCCGGTGTAGTCGTTCCCGAAATCACCGGAGCGGTCGTAGTGGTCGGTCCCGTTGGCGCTACCGTCAGCGAGGCCGGTGATACGGTGGTAAACGTCACCGGAGTTGAAATCGACCCACCCGGACCTGTCGCCGTTACCGTCAGGGTGTTGGGCCCTGCTGGCAACGGCGTCGTCAGCGCACAGGCAAACGTACCCGATGCCGAAGCGGTGGTCGTACACAGCGTGGCTGGTCCAGGACCCGTAATCACTATTTGGCTTCCCGGCGTGGCCGTTCCCGATACGGTTGGCGTGGTTGTCGCTGTACCGTTGTTGGCCGGACTCAGCACCGCCAGCGTTGGAGCGCAGGCAGTTACCGAAGCCGTGGCCGTCGATGAGCAGCCACTGGCGCTGGTTACGGTGAGCGAATACGTCCCTGCCATCGCATTGGCTAACCCGCCATTGGGCTGTTGGTCGATGATGTTTATTTTCCAGCCCATGTTTTCATGGACGTCGCAGTTGTAATAAATCAGGTTAGGCGTAGCAGCCGAAGGAGTAAAGGTGATCACCCCGTTGGTGGTACCCGCACCCGTAACGCCCGCCGTAATATCCTGAGCTGTGTTAGCTGCTCCACCCACCGGACTGTTGGTAAAGGCTAGTGGATGACCCGGTGTGTTGACAGCAAAACTGTAGGTAACACCCCGCACAAGGGTCAACTCTTTACCCTGTACCCCATCAATGGCAAATCCCATGGTAGAACCAACCCCAAAGTAGGGGTGCGTGGCATCCTTATTGACCGCCGTAACAGTCATGGTTGGGCCAGTCCAGCTGTATGAATACGGAGCCGTACCGCCCGTAACAACGGGTATGAGCGTTCCACAAGCCGTGCCCGACGTGATTGAGGTCGACACGTTACAGCTTGCTACCGCCGTGAAGTTGCTCACCGCTGGTGTACTAGTGCCACCCGCGTTACTGGCAATAGCTGTAACCGAAGCAGGTCCGGCCGCAAAGGTCAGACTCGTACAGGTAAACGAGCCGTCAGCAGCCGCTGTCGTCACACAAGACTGACTATTTGGTCCCAGCACTGTGACGGAAGCCAAGGGAGTAGCGGTACCCGATACGGTCGGTGTAGTAGTGGCCGTAGTACCATCAGTCGGACTGTTAATAGCTACAGTTGGCACAGTCACCGTAGTAAATGTGACCGGTTGCGAAGTACTACCACCTGGTCCGGTTGCCGTAACCGTTAGGGTATTGGGACCAACCGGCAGACCACTGATCGGACCGCAGGTGAACGTACCCGAAGCAGAAGCCGTGGTTGAGCAGACCGTCTGATTAAATGGATCGGTAATGGTGATCACGCTACCCGGCGTGGCCGTACCAGCAATGGTCGGTAAAGGCGGAGCCGTCGTATTCACTGGCCCCGTTACGGTCAGACTCGGCGGACCAACCGCCGTGAAGCTGATCGTGGTGGTCGAGCAACCGCCCGACGTACAAGCCGTTACCGTCAGCGTATTTGGACCCGCGGTTACGCTTACCGGACACGAGAACGTACCCGATGCTGAAGCGGTCGTTGTGCAAAGCGTGGCTGGCCCAGGACCCGTGATCACGACCGTGCTACCCGGCGTGGCCGTTCCCGAAATCACCGGGGCCGTGGTCGTCTGCGGACCAGTCGGTGCTACTGTTAATGAAGGAGGACTAGTAGTTGTAAAGTTGCTCACCGCCGACGTTGTGCCATCCGTTGCCGTTACGCTGGTTGGTCCGCTGGGGAAGGTAATGCTCGTACAACTCCAGACACCACTGGCATTAGCCGTGGTAATGCAGGGGCCACCCGTTGAGCCGGGGCCACCCGTTACCGTTATGCTCGTGCCGGGAGCCGAGGTTCCGCTGATGGGCGGGTTCAGACTCGCGACTGTGGTGCCGTTTGGCGGGCCGGTAATGGCGATTGGAGACGAGGTGCTTGACCCCATATAGCCAAACGTCGAGAAGGAGGTAACGTTATGAAATTCAACGTAGGCAACCTGTAGCCCACCTACCCCAAGTTCCGTTCCCGACGCATCGGGCGTAACCGAAACAGCGTTGGTCAGGGTGGTAGCGGTCAGATCGGCCAATACTGCCGTTTTTAGGTGTGCCGTGTGCTTAAACCAGGTTTGTCTACCCGTTGGCAATCCCGCAAATTCAGCCGGATCGTAATACAGGCGAACTTTTACGCCACCGTTGACTGTAAACGTACCCGGAGCTATAATATGAAACATCCGGTAGGCCAACTTCGTGGTTGTGCCTCCGCTGGTAGCCGAATAGCTACCAACCGTAGCCGCATCAATGGCCAGACTGGCTGGATTCCAGGCGTTTCCGTTCGGATCAATCGCCATGTAAGCCGATGTAGCTGCTGGCAGATCTTTGTAGTAGATCCAGGTTGCTGTTGGGCAATAGTTAGGAATCGTGATCGTGCTTCCCAACGGCAACAGGATTGGCAAGGTTATCGCGCAGATATCAACCCCAACTGCAATCACCACATTTTTCGTGTCGGGTGTGCTGGTGCCGTTCGCATTGCTGGCGATTGCCGTAATGGTTTTCGGACCTGTCAGAGCCGTAACACCACTACATGACCAGGCTCCCGTTACCGAGGCTGTTGTCTGGCAGAACTGCACTGGCGACAATAATGGATTTACATTCGGCAACGACACGGTTACCAGACTACCCGGCGTGGCCGTTCCCGAAATTGTCGGTGTAGTAGTAATCGTGGAATTGTTCGTTGGGCTTAAAATCGCAACCGTCGGCGGGTTTGTTGGTGAAACGGTAAAGTTGCTCACCGCCGACGTTGTGCCATCCGTAGCCGTTACGCTGGTTGGCCCACTCGGGAAGGTGATACTCGTACAACTCCAGACGCCACTGGCATTCGCCGTGGTGATGCAGGGGCCACCTGTTGAGCCGGGGCCACCCGTCACCGTCACGCTCGCACCGGGCGAAGAGGTTCCGCTGATCGGTGGGTTCAGACTCGCTACCGTGGTGCCGTTTGGCGGGCCGGTTATGGCTATCGGAGCCACCACCGTGAAGCTGGTCGTAGCTACCGGGCTGGTTCCAGCGGTGGTGCTGGCAACAGCAGTCACCGTTTGCGAACCCGGCGTAAAGGTCAGGCTGGTACACGTCCAGGTACCTGACGCGCTCGCCGTGGTTACGCACGATTGATTATTTGGACCATTCACCGTCACCGATGCCAGCGCCGTAGCCGTACCGCTGATGGGTGGGTTGGTGCTGGCCGTGGTAATATTAACCGGGCTGGTGATAGCCACCGTTGGCGGACTTGCTGGTGGTGTAACCGTAAAGTTGCTCACTGCCGACGTCGTGCCATCCGTAGCCGTTACGCTGTTTGGCCCTGGCGAAAACGTCAGGCTCGTACAGGTCCAGGTGCCATCTGGCGTGGAGGCAGTTGTTACGCAGGTTTGGCCATCCGGTGTTGTTACGGTCACGTTACTACCCGGTGTAGCGACACCCGTAATGGGTGGATTGGTGCTAGCCACCGTTGTTGCATTAGCCGGGCCAGTGATGGTAAGCGGAAACGCACAAACCCGAATGCGTACTGTATTCGATACGCCAAAGCAGTTGCTTTGACTCGTTGTTATATCATATAATCGGTTGCCCGATGACAAACCGCTCAAGGTACCCGTATAATGGACGGCTGTAATGGCATAATCGCCCTGGGGTACATTCGCAAAATTCAGCGTACTGCTCGTTTGTAGAATCAGGTTCGTAGCCTCATCCACCAAGACATAAGTGGTTGTTACGCCAGCCGGAATATTGGTAGCCGTGAACGAAACCGAAGCCGGAGCCGATACATAATCGCAGGCATTGGCCGGCGCACAAACCCGCATCGACACAGCATCAGAATACGTTAAACAGGCATTGGTTTCGTAAACGTTTGAAATTAGTTTACCGGCTGTCGCGTCGACCAATACCCCTTTAAAGTGCGCAGCTACGGCGTAATACAAGCCCGGCTGAACACTGCCAAACGTTGGCCCCGATGAATTGGCCTGAACAATAGCCCCCGTTGCCATGTCAACCAACAGGTAGGTTGTATTGTAGCCAGCCGGAATATTGGTTACCGAAAGCGTCACCGTTGCTGGAGCCGTATTGTAATCACAAGCCGCGCTGATGGTGGGCAACACCGGCAGTTGGGCACTGGCCCTTGTGAAGGCCAGTACCGTAAGCAGGCAACATACCCAGGCTATGCGACTTATGGTCAGGAAATATCTGTAATTACTCATCTTGTGTTTTCGATTGAGTGAAACTCTATTTTTTCCATAAGTCACTTATTTCCCCAGCGAGGCTGGTGTAATCGCGATACAACTTCCACCAATGTCCATCACGGGTTGGTTCTTGCCCGTTGGCGTTTGGCCAGCCAGGTTGTACGAACACGTACCCGCACCGGTTATGGTGACGTCGAGTGTTCCGAGGGTTGCTCCGCTGTAATTGACAGGCACGTAGAATGCCTGAGTACCTGTGCTCGAAGCCGTCAGATTGGTTGGATTGATTTGCAGCGAGAAGCCAGAACCAGTTACCGACACGGGGAAGCTACCGATGCTGGTCACGGTCATCGTGATTTTCAGGACAGCGCTACCGGGTGTTCCCTGATTGACAGCCCCAATAAGCAGGGTAGCCCCACAGTTGACATTACCACCAGCCGGAACCGGCGAAACCAGCAGTGTATAGGTCTTGGTAATACACTGTGGCGTTGGTGTACTGTTATCGCATACCTTGATACAGAAGTAGTAAAACCCTGGGGTTGTTGGTGCCACGTAACTATAGCTACCGGTGCTGCTATTCACCGTCAGGTTGCTGCTGGCTGGTAGCTCGGTGGCACCAACTACACCCGTACACGATGGATTACCCGTATCGTTACTGTAGCTGAATGGCGTTGAACCACCCGTCGGTGCAAGCTCGGTTGCGGCATTGCCCGACCGTGTGCCCCCTGCTGAAGCCGTTTGTAGCGGAGGGTTGCTGGCCGTAAACGGTGTCGATTGATTGATCGCCGTAATCTGGGTTATGGCCGGACTGCTGTCACCTACCTGGTTGGTGGCAATGGCAGTCAGCGATTGCTCACCGGGCGTCAGGTTTACCTGACAACTCCACGTACCACCTGCCGTTGCCGTTGTGGTACAGAGCGTTGCCGGGCCAGGGGCCGTTAACACCACCGTACTTCCCGGCGTAGCCGTACCGCTCACGGTTGGGTTTATGGTTGTTGTTGTGCTGTTGGCCGGGCTAAGAATCGCAACGGTTGGCGGCACCAGAATGGTGGTACTGACCACATTGGAGTTGTAGGTTTTGATGCGGAAGCCCGAGTTTACATCCGGCGTTACCTGCGCCATATTGTTGGCTACCGCCCCGATGGTATAACTGTTGGTGTTTGCCTGAACGGAGAGTGTCAGCGAACTACCACCCGCAACCGTCAGGTTCCGAATAGCCAGCACTGCCGAGCCACTATAAGGCGAGGCTGTTGCGCTGCCCGCTCCCGTGAGCGATCCACCAACATACGTTAGCTCGCCCGGTAGCAGGTCCTGGAAGGTGGTTAACACCGCCGAACCCGCATTCGGGTTGGTAATCGTGTAGGTATACGTCAGGACTTCGTTTTGGCCAGCTGTTGTTTCATCAACAGCTTTCGTAACGATCAAATTAGCCTCTGGATCATTATCAATCAGCGTCAATGGCGTTGGCTGAGCCGTTGTTCCCGCTACCGACGGATCGTCGGATAAGAATGACGTTCCGGTACCATCGGTAACCACGTAGCTTGCCTGGTTCATAAAGGTACCAGCGGCACTGCCTTTCGCACTGATATAGAAGGTGCTTGTACCAGCAGCCACGTTTACACTGCTCAGTGTCAGGTTTGCCGTGTTGCCGTACCCATTCACCGACCCAACAGTCATAGAAGCTGGCGTCACCAGGGTACTGTCGATCCAGGATAGGCCACCCGGCAGGTTATCGGTCAGGTTGATCGTTTTAGTACCACAGTTCGTGTTCTGAACCGTGAACTTATACACTACCTCTGCGTCGGTTTTCTGCGGATTTGGCGAAACCTCCTTGTACACATACACGTTGTCGGCCAATGGCGCTTTCGGGGTTGGTGGGCGGCAGGTTACGCTCACGGCACCAATCCGGATGTCGTTATAGACATTGAACGAGTAGGTGTTATCCTTGCGGTATTCGACGTAGATTTCCTCGACCGGATCGTCGAAGGTGACGTACAGATTTGCCCAGGCACCTAAATCCCACGGGATGTTTGAACCAATGGCCTGCTGTGCATTACTCTGATAATTGAGTTGTAAAGCATCGAACGGTACGGGCTGATACCGCGAGAGTTTTGGCGTAACGGTGCTGGCACCCAGTTTACCATACACTTTCACAATGTCGCGTCCGCCAATCCATCCGTCGATATCCCGGATAATAAAACTGGCTGTTTGAGCTGACACTACCGATGTCGATGTACCCGCCCGGAACTGCATCCGGGTCGTAATCAGGTTGCTCTCGTTGCTCGAGTTGTCGTTCCGGGGAATAAACAGGCCCAAGCCATCGAACACAGGCCACCAATCAACCGTTGGCTTGTACAGCAAGAGGTTACTGTTATCCGTAACCGATACGCTCATAGTCATAGCCGCCGTAGCCGACTGCGATTGAGGCAGGTAGTTAGGCAACAGGACTTTTTGTTTCGTGCCATACCACCAGCCATCCCAATGGAACGTCTGCGTTTTGGGAGCCACACACATGTTGGCCGGTGCCGAGGTGTTTCCGGCAAAACGGATATACACGGTGCTGTTGGCCGGGAAATTATAGTTGGTTGTAGCCAAACCGCTGGAGAAACTCATCGGTACATTCACGATGATGTTGCTAAAGGCAGCATCGCTCGCCACCTGCATATACAGCGGATAGGTGCTATTGAAGCCAAAGCCGCTGGCATCGAATTCCAGATGGCTCGATGGGGCATCGCCCGTTTCGGTGACTTTATACGCCAGGTTGGTGTATTTATCAATCAGTGCCGGAGCTGGGCAAGACGAGGCTCCTGCAACGATAGGTGAGGTACCCGTCAGGCCGTTATCGCCAAAGACAACAAACGTTTTGTCGCCCGTGAAACTGCCCGGATTCGTGAGGTTGCTGCTGGCAATGGTAGTCGAGAGACCAATCGTCAGTTTAGCGCCCGTATTCAACGACTTCGATTGCTTTTGGTTCAGCTGCTGGCAATCGTCGCGGCCAACACCGGTAACGTTGTTATTATACGTCGATACATTGTAAATCGTTGTGCCAGCCCCGGAGAGGTAATTATGCGAGAGGGTTACACCATATTTCAGACCCAGGTAGCTTTCAATTTTGCTAACATCGGTTGCATTCATGGCTGCGCCATTGGCGGTTTTATAAATCACCACTTCGGCAATGTCACCCAGGAACATCTCGCTCAGGCTCGATCCATCATTGGCCGCGTCGCCCCCAACACCCATCTTATTGGTGCTGAAGTCGTAGTTGACTGTGCTAGAATTAATACTGCTGGCTGTACCGTTCCAATTGATGGTTTGCTGTGTGCCATTTTTAGGGAGTAGGTAGGATGCAACACCGTAGGTTAAGCCTAGTGCGGTAGATGGATAGAGGTTACCGCCGTTGGCCAGCCACACGGATGGTTTGTTTGCTCCCCCACCGTTATACCATTGCACGTGGGTACGATCTCGGTTGAAGCCATAAAGCCCCCGCCAGTTGTTGTCGTTCACCCGGCTCATGGCAAACACATGCACCGCATCGGTTCCCGACGCAAACGCATCGGTCATCAGTACATCGGAGCCATCGAAGGTAACAGCCGGATTATAGTTGAATGCGTTTGTAGTGAATTTTGGTTGGCTGTTAGCCAGTGAAACAGCCGTGTGGTCATTTCCATTTGGCGACGCATCGGGCCAGGCCGAAACAGATGAGCCACTAGCTACGGTTGTAATGTTATCGGCTTTGAGCCATACCGTCAGATTAGGTATTACGCAACCGGGCGCAAAAGCCTGAACCGCAAAGGTGAAGTACTGCCCGTTGCTGTAATTGACCTGCGCAGTCATATTGCCGTTACCGTCTGAGACCATAGTGTACTCAGTCACGCCTGAACTGGTAGCGAAGTTGGTACCATTACTCACCAGCAGCAGCGTATTAGGTGCGTTGCCCGGTATGCTCACCGTTACCACACCCACTGTTCCCGTTTCCTGTACTTTCCATACCCGAGCCATTGAATAGTACGGGGCGGTAGTTGTAAAGCTTGGGGTGTAACTAACAGCATATGCATCTGCTTGTCCGTTGCTCCCCCAGATCATGTAACTCTTGTCGGCAACAAACGAGTTGGCGTTGGCATTATTGGAAGCAGCTACTGTGCCGAGACCAATGGCTGGCTGGAAGGTAGCGTTTACCGAACGTGATTGTTTCTGGTTCAGTCCCTCGAAATTATCCTGACCAATACCAGCAATGTCATAGTTGTAGCCCGAGTTGGTGGCCGTGCTCCAGACAACCGTTCCGTCGGTAGCCAGGTAATTGTAGTTGATGGCGTTGTTACGAACTGCCCCATTACCCTGTCCCAGCGTCACGCCGTATTTGATGCCCAGATACGTATTTACCTTCTGGACCTCCGTATCAGTCAGTTGGCGATCATAAGCAATCTGCTCTGGGATACGTCCTTTCCAATGCTCATAAGTGATAGCCAGATTGGTTATATCGGACCCTACTGCATAGCCGCCAAATGCGCCTGGATCACGGTACAACGTACCAGGTGAATCTTTATAGCCATCATTCCAGCTATTGTAATTGAATGATGTAAAGGTCGATGCCGATGCACCTGACATACCCACGATCTGGGGTTGAATGTGCTCTGTGGTACCGTTACTTGTGAAGTTGCTTCCATTATAAAATCCATTGGAACCACCGGCTGGCGAGAATTTATTACCTTTTCCGAAGTCTTTGCCACCAACCGTGTAAGGCCACCAGCCATTTGAACTATGGATAATACTACCGCCTAGGTACTTATAAAGCACAAATTGATCAACGTTACTCTCAGAGCTAAATAAAGCTCGGATCAATCCGTAATTGTCATCTTCGTCAATACCAACCGACATGAATGTAAACGCCGAGTTGGCAGCCATCAGTCGGCTTTCATTGCCTAATGCCTTGGCACTACCGTCGAAATAGAGGGTTGGGTTGAAGTTGACCAGCTTACTGTCCGTGCTATTATAAAAAGCAGGTTGTAAGGTTGCCGTTGGCTGGGTGACATCGTAGCTGCTATTTGTCAGCACGCTGTTGTCCCAGGCACTTACTGCCGACCCATTGCTTACGCCCGAAATGGCGTCGGCCTTCAGCCAGAGTTGTAAGCCACTCACCACACCACCCGGTGCTTTTTCGGCCGCGCCGAAGGTAAAGAACTGTCCTGTGGTAAAATCGACCGGGGCCGACAGGTTGCCGTTACCATCTGAAGTCAGCAGAATTTCCTGCGTACTGCCTGATGGGAAACTGGCCGAGTTACTGACCAGCAGTCGTTCGGCAAACGACGAGGCTGGTACCCGAACCGTTACCGTACCGACCGTTCCAGTTTCCTGCACGGTCCAGGTGGCGCCCATACGGTAGAAACCTACGCCACCCGCTGGTGTAAAGCTGGTCGGTACGTATACTGTCGAATAGCTGCGCGGCTGGCCGTTGTCGCCCCAGATCTCGTAGCTCTTATCGGCAGCAAAGGTGAAGCTATTGGCGGCATTAGTAGCTGCCACGGTGCCTAAGCCCATCGTAACCAGGTCGCCGTTGTTATAGCTATGCACACTCCGCGACTGCTTCTGGTTCAACCCTTCGGCCACGTCTTTACCGATACCGGCAATGTTGTAGCTGTAACCCGAGTTGGCGGTGGCGTCCCAAATAATGGCCCCGTTGGTGGCTAAGTAATTGACGTTATTAGCATTGCGCATCACAGCGCCATTGCCCTGCCCCAGCGTGACACCCCATTTCAGGGCCATGTAAGTATTAACCTTCTGCATTTCCACATCGGAAAGCGTCCGGCTATACACATAAAATTCGTTGATCTGTCCGATGAAGTCCTCTGCCTCACCCGCGCCGTTCGGTCCGAAATAATCAGAACCAACGGCCAGCCGCTGGAAGAAGTGGGTGCTGGGCCCGAGTTCATTGGCCGGACTCCAGTTGGGTGTGTCTTTATAGCCATCCGTCCAGGTGTAGAACGGATCGGTTTTGGCACCATTCGATGCCATCCCAAAAATCTGGGCCTGCGCGCGTTTGGTGCGGGGGTCCTGTGTGGTAAAGTTGGAGCCACTGCTATAGATAGCGTTGTCGAGCGGCCCGTAGATAGTTCCTTTGCCGCTGTAGCCAGCATCAGGAGTCCCATAGATGCCGTAAGGTATCCATCCGTTGTAGTTCGCGGCCCCCAGCAGGTAATCTGATTTATAAACCGAAAAATAATCCCAGGCATCTTCAGAACTAAACATGGCCCGCCAGCCGCCGTTGGGATTCGTATCCTGCGCCAGCCAGCCAAAGGTGTATGGCGAGTTGTACGGCATCAGCGGGTTATCATTTCTGATGTACTTCGTTCCGTCGAAATCAACCGAGGGGTTAAAGTTGACCAGCTTGCTCGACGCCCGATAAACGGGTTGGTTGCCTGTTGTTGGTTGGATCAGATCGTAACTGCTCAACGACTGGTCAGCCCAGGTCGTTACGTTGCCGCCATCGGCAGCCGCAATACCGGCATCCGCTTTCACCCACATTTCCAGATTGGCCACTATGCCACCCGGTGCAAACGCCGTGGCCCCAAATGAGAAATAATCGCCATTGTTAAAGTCGACCGTAGCCGTCAGATTACCATTTCCGTCGGCAGTCAGTGCAATTTCCTGGGTGCTGCCGGGTGTAAAGCTACCATTGCTGCTTACCAGCAAACGTTCGGCTTTGGTACTGGCAGGAACGCTGATAGTTACGATATCAACAGCGCCGGTTTCCTGAACCCGCCAGGTACGTCCCATACGATAGAACGAACCAGTCACTGCTGGTGTAAACGTAGTTGGCGCGTAGCTGGTCGAGTAGCTGGCTGGTGCGCCATTGTCGCCAACCAGTTCGTAGGCCAGGTTCGCCGAGAAAGAATTGGCATTAGATGCGTTGGTGGTGCCAATGCCCGTGCCGTTACCGATGGTTACGATAGAGCCGGGCTGTTGTGATTTCGACTGTTTCTGGTTCAGCCCCTCTGTATCATCGCGACCAATACCGAAGATGCTGTTGTTGTAGCCGGTGTTAGTCGTTGTGTTCCAGATTATCGTTGTTCCATTGGTCGCTAAATAATTATAGCCAGCCGCATTCAGACCGGCTGCACCAGCGCTTGTTTGTCCTAATGTGGAGCCATACTTCACCGCCAGATACGTCTGTATCTTCTGCATGTCGGTATCGCTCAGTTGCTGATCGTAAATGATAACTTCCGGGATTAACCCGTTATAGTATTCACCACCCGACGAACCGACAAAGGTCCAGTTGCCAATCTGGTCTTGCTGAAAGGCATCAAGGGTAGTCGTTTCTTTATAGCCGTTGAGGTAGCTAATGATATTGTTGACTGAGTAGTTAATCGTGCCCGACGCATTGCTGGCTGTTACCCCAACAATGTTAGGCTGGGTTGTCGATGAGCCATTGATACCGGCTACGCGACCATTGCCCCCTGTCCATTCGGCTGGTGAACTACCCGACATCCAGGGATTCCAGCCGTTGGGGCTGTAGCCATCCGTCTGAAAATCAATGGCTGGGTAGTTTCCATCGACGCCAAGGCCCATGATACCCCGAACCTCGCCGGCATACGTCTTCCGGTCAACACCAACACCGATCATTGAGAAAGGTGACGTACTGGCTAAGAGCCGGGTGGTATTTCGCAGGTTCATAGTGCCGTTATACGACACCGCCGGATTGAAATTGACTAAATTAGCTGCCGTACTATTATAGAAAACAGGCGCTATGTAGCCTGTTGATGAAAGCGTATAGGCGCCTGCTGCCGAGTTGCTCCAGGCGGTCAAATTGCCTCCGTTACTAACGCCCGTAATAGCATCTGCTTTCAGCCAAAGTTTCAGATTTGCCGAAACACCGCCCGGGCTTTGCGCCTGCACCTGCGTAGCTCCCAGCCAGCCAGCCATAAGCATACCAATGGCCAGTGCTGTTCGACCATGAGAAGCTGTTTGCTTCTCGTAAAATGGCAGCTTATATACAATAGGTATAACTCGAGGCACAGAGTTGAGTGAGCGAGTTACCAACTTCAGCAAATAAGCCAGAACTGGCCATAGGAGCCGAGAGTAGAATTGGCCATATACGAACGGTAGAAATCGTTTCATAAGGATACGCGTTAGCACTTGTTTCTATGGAAAAAGGAAGCTGTTAACAAACGGGACCTTCAACCGAAAAGCCGATTCATTGGTAGGCTGATAAAACCGCCAATGAAAATCCCAGTGTTATTGAATTAGATTAAAGGACAAAAGCCACTGCCTTAAATGGGGCAGCAGCGAACTACTGGCACTCGTAAATTTTTATAGAATCCTGAGCACCTATTGGCATTATTCTTGCACATAATTAGTGGCGGAGGCACTGACCTTGCGAACCAGCCGCCGGGCAGTTTCGCCCGTAAATCACTTATTGAAAGCCACTTATAATCACCATCCCAAAAAGCCATTAGCCTGATAGGCCGGATTGGTGTAGCGGCAACCGGGGGCTGTTCTGATCCTGACTGAATTAGTAGGTCCAGAAACAGCATGAGTAAATGCAACGATGTGCTCATAAATGAGTACTAATGAGGAATGGATATATGGCCAGGCCAAAACACCGCACAGCAACACCGTTCAGATACGAATAGCCCATTCCCATCGTTGATCGCCTTAGACAACTACGAACGGCAAAACAGGCAACCGTGACCAATAAGATCACAGCTTCGTCTGAACAGAAAGTCGGGAGGAAATAGAGAAGAGAAAAAGCCGCATACAGCGGGCAGCAGATACCGGTTGGTGCCTTTGCTTGCGCTAACTGTTTTCCCGGAGAGCCTGTAGTTCCAGCTACGGGCTTCTCCTTTTTCACTCTTTTACACACCCATTCAACAACTACCCAAAAATCGCCCAAGCATACACATAGGCGGCAAATCCACTAAGTGCGTAGAATTACCCAGTCATTACGGATTACTTCATACGATTCATTCACTGGATTTATATGTTACTTTTGAATCAATTATTTATCCAGTTATTATCATGTAACAATATATTGTTTTAATACCCAATGAAACTGGCAATAAATAGCATCAATCTGGGTTTCTAACACATCAAAATCGTTTAGCTATCTAGTCAGGGCGGTTTTCTATTAAAAACTTTTAATCTCTGTATAAAAAAGCCCTAAAACATTATAAAACAGGGTTTTTACCTAATAAAAATAACTATACAATAATCTATAGAAATAGTATTTTTCGTATAACAGCACACTTTTTGCAAGCAGCTTTCATAGCTTTTAAGGTAGTGACTTTACTTATATCGTCACACTAAATTCGATGTGTGTCTCTTTCAATAAATGAGAAATCGTACTGTATTGATAATTGAGAACGACGAGTCGGCTCTCCAAACTACGCTATCTTTTTTAGATCGCTTGCCCTTTTTTAGTGCTCCGATTGTTTGTCGATCAGCGAAGACGGCCTTTAATTATTTGAGTCAGCAGGAGTTCGACCTTGTTCTTCTGGATATGAACCTACCCGATAAAGCCAGTCTGGACATTCTCTTGAGTTTACCCACCCTTTCACAATCTCCGATTATTATTACGTCAGCATTTGCCAGCTACGAGGTCGACTATTTTGACCTGAACGTGGCCGATTATTTGGTGAAGCCGTTTCCGTTTCAGCGGTTTGTCCGGGCGGTCAACCGCTCCCTGAAAGTGCAGTACACTCCTAATAGCTTTACCAGTAATCAGGCTATTTTCCTGAAGATAGGTCGCTCGATCCAGCGGTTTCAGTACGATGAAATTGATTATATTGAAGCGTTTGGGGTATACTCCAAAATTTGGTGGCATCAGAAAGTGACACTTGTCAACGAACCAATCTCAACGCTGGAGACGCATCTGCCCCCGCAACGCTTCATCAGGGTTCACAAATCCTATATTGTTTCTCTGGCCAGCCTGAGCAGCTACAGCCATTCGAGCTTAACGGCAGGTGGAACCAAGATTCCGCTTGGAGCTTCGTACCGACCCAAATTCGACGGCTTTTTGCAATTGCTCTCCCCTACCACCCCAGTGGGTGATTAAACCCGATTGAACACAAAGACACGGAGGACACAGAGCGGTTTGTTTTCACATTCCTTTTCTCTGTGTCCTCCGTGTCTTTGTGTTCTAACCTTACAGGCTTTTCATAACAGCCAGCAGGGTCTGGCACTTCATCTCGGTCTCCTGCCATTCTTTCTGCGGGTCCGAATCTTCAGTCAGGCCTGCTCCTGCATAAAGCGTTGCCGTGTTAGCTTCAATTTTCATGCACCGGATATGCACAAATAAGTGACTTTCAGAGCCTTTCTCGGCTAAACCCGGACTCATATTCACCGGACCCAGAAATCCACTATAGAATTCCCGGTTGTAGCCTTCGTGTTCGTTGATAAATGTATACGCATCGGCGCGGGGCATTCCACAAACCGCCGATGTTGGGTGCAACAACCGGATCATGACGGTGCCCAACTGTGGATACCGAACTGCCTGCGTATCTACAGTAAACTGACTGCCCAAGTGCATCAGATTACCAGCCAGAATAGTTTTGGGGCCTTCTTCGAGGTACTCGCGCAACCGGATCTTCTTGAAGCACTCAATAATGTACCGGCTCACCAGAGCCTGTTCTTCTATCTCTTTCTGCGACCAGAGGGCTTCTGCTGTTCGTTTCAACCGCCCGCCCGCATCGTAGGCCGATTGAGTGCCCGCCAGCGAAATAGTACGGAACGTACCAGCAGCATCCACGCTCACCAGTCGTTCGGGCGTGGCACTTACCCAAATCTGTTCCCGGTCAGGAAGCCAGACCGCCGATACAAAAGCTGTTGGATAGGCCACGCACAACTGCTCGAATAGCGACACCGCATCTAGTTCGCCATCAAACGCAACCGTTTTTGTCCGCGATAGTACCACTTTCCGAAACGCCCCTTTTTGCATTGCCTCTACGGCTTCTTCGACACTAAACTCGAACCGTTGGCGAGCCTCGGCGTTTGTTGTTTCAGCCGTGGAATCTTCCACCATTCGCGTTGGCTGCTGACTAGCCGGGGAAACCTGGCTCACTACTGTTAAAAAAGCCTCTGCTTCCGCAGATGCAGTATTAGTGGCCAGCTGCCAGCCAGTGCCCGTTTGTGCCACGTGTACATCGGCCCGAAGAAAAGGGGCACAAAAGGGTTCGCCGTTTCCGAAATCGAAATTGGCGAACGGGCTCATCACAAAACCCGCCGGAAGCTCTTCCAGGTCGACGGGCTTTTTGGTAATTGTTGTATCAACCTGTACAATCAGGTGTTTATCGTTCTGATTGGGAAGTCGCCAGAGCGCGGCCGGATAGCCAACCTGCCGGGCGGCACGCCACCAGGGCGCGGCAGTGGGTTGGGCCACGTCTGTCTGTATATCGGTTACGGCTGCTTGCATAATCCTATCAACAGCGGCCAACGGGGCGGGCTGTCAAATAGGTAACAGTTTGTATGAAAAAAAGATTGGCAAATTGAAGGGTAATTGTCATTACTCACTACCCATTAATTATGGCTACTGTCAGCCGGCTCACACATACGGCACGGCCCTGCTCGTCGCGGATACGAATATCCCAAACGTGGGTTGAACGGCCAATATGGATCGGTGTGCAGCGGCCGTAGACCCAGCCCTCCCGCACGGCCCGGAGGTGGTTGGCATTTATTTCCAGACCAACCGCTTTCTGCTTGGTAGGGTCGTCGAGGAGCATAAACGAAGCAGTACTGCCCAGCGATTCAGCCAGCACGACCGATGCGCCACCGTGTAAAATACCAAAAGGCTGGTGCGTGCGCGAATCAACGGGCATCCGGCCTTCGAGGTAGCCTTCACCAGCTTCGGTAAATTCGATACCCAAATGTTTTACAATGGAATCGGCGTGGGCGAAGTACAGGTTATCGAGATTGAATCCGGCTTTCATTATGCAGTTTGTTTTGTATATTTTTGCACCAAAATTGATAAAAATCATGGTTAAAACGGTAGCCCATCTCCTGGGTTATGGTTTTGTTTTATTTCAATCCACTTGGAACACAAACGTATTTTTATAATTCGGCACGGCGAAACCGACTATAACCGCCGGGGGGTGGTACAAGGTAGCGGTGTTGATGCTGACCTCAATGATATGGGCCGCGCACAGGCCGACGCTTTTTTTCAGGCGTATCAGCACGTTTCCTTCGACAAAATCTACATCTCGACGCTGAAACGTACCTTGCAAACAGTGCAATCGTTTATTGATCTGGGCCTCCCCTACGAGCGTCACGCTGGCCTGAACGAAATTAGCTGGGGCGTCATGGAGGGAAAAATCCCCGGTAATGTTGATGACGAATACTACCGCGACCTCACAGAAAGCTGGGCTGCTGGCCAAACTGACCGTACTGCCGAAGGGGGCGAAAGCCCCGAGCAAGTTCGCGATCGCCAAAAACCCGTTTTCGACTTGATCGTGTCGCGGCCCGAGGAAACAACGGTGCTTGTTGCCATGCACGGGCGGGCTATGCGTATTCTGCTGACCTGGCTTCTCAACGAGCCCCTCGCCGACATGGATCAGTACGAACACAGCAATCTGTGTCTCTATCAACTCAACTACAATTACGACACACAACAGTACACCGTAGAATTAGCTAACGATACCGCACATCTGCTGTCGTTGGTGATGGCGTAATCAGTAGGCAGTGGCAGTGGGCAGGACTGCTACTGCCTACTGCCACCGCCTACTTGATCTGCCATTGCTCACTGCTACTGTTCATTGCTCACTGTTAATCTCCATTCTTCCCTTTCCTCCCCTTTTTCCCATGTTTGGCCTTATCTTCGTTTATTGGCCTGAAAAAGGATGTGGTTACAATGGGTTATTCAAAGCATAAAATATACTGGTTTTGTCAGATTACTGGCTGGACACTCGTCATTATGGTCGAGTGGCTTGCCTTTTGGCTCGACGATGGCTACGATCCAGACTCGGTCTATCTGGCAATGGCCAACATCTTACTGGGCATCTCACTAACGCATAGCTATCGGCATATTATTCGGCGCTGGAATTGGGTACGACTGCCGTTTGTTCAGCTAGCCCCCCGGGTGTTGCTATCGGTGATCATTCTGGCAGCAATTATGACTTTTGTCAACCTGCCTTTCGACCGGGCTATGTACCCTGAACTGTTTGTAGATGAGCCGATTGTACTGTTCGGCTACATGATGAACTGGGGAAAAACGATGCTTGCCTGGGTACTGAGTTATACCGTCTATCACTACGTTGAACGTACCCGCGACGCCGAGATCGAAAAGTTATTACTGCGGTCGTCGGTGCGCGAAACAGAAGCCAAAGTGCTGCGGTCGCAACTGAACCCGCATTTCGTGTTTAATGCCCTCAACAGCATACGGGCGCTGGTCCACGAAGATCCCACCAAGGCTCAGCAGGGCATTACTCAACTGTCTAATATCCTGCGCAATTCACTGCTGGCCGATCGGCGCAAAACCGTTGAACTCCGTGAAGAAATCAAAACGGTAGAGGATTACCTGGCGCTCGAAAAAGTCCGGTACGAAGAGCGGCTTACCTCCCGTATCGACCTTGACATGCGCACCCTTTACTGGCAGGTGCCACCCATGATGTTGCAGACCTTAGTGGAAAATGCTATTAAACACGGCGTTCAGAAAGCAATGGGTGGAGGCTTCGTAGAAGTTACGTCCTGGCTCGAAACCCACGAACGAGATCAGGATCGCTTGCACATCCGTATCCGCAACACGGGTGTACTCGGCGACAAAAAAGCTTCTGGTGGTTTCGGTCTCGAAAATACCGCTCAGCGTTTGGACTTGTTGTACGGGTCGCCCGCTAGTTTCCATATTGTTCAGGAGCAGGCCGACATTGTGTGTGCCGAGATTATTATTCCGAATCAATCAGAGGGAATCTTCCGAAAAGAAGCAGTTGCCTCGCGTAGTTAAAGTAGTCATTTGCTACGCGTCATTAAATAGTCATTTACAGCGTGTCATTTATGGTTATTCGCTGCGCGTGATTACCTCACAATGACAATAAATGACCACCAATGACCAATGACAATGAATGACGCGAAGCAAAATGACCAATGACAATAATTGACAACTAATGACCTATTTATATGCAGATGCGTACGCTGATTATTGACGACGAACGTTTAGCCCGAAATGAACTTCGTCGGTTGCTCGAAAACTTCCCGAAAATCGACATCATAGGCGAAGCGGCCAACGCCGATGAAGCCCTGCCGATGATTGAGGAACTGCAACCCGATTTGCTGTTTTTGGATATCCAGATGCCCGGCAAAAATGGCTTTGAGCTTTTACAAGCCATTGAGGGGAAAGCACCAGACGTAGTGTTCACAACTGCCTACGACGAATACGCGATCAAAGCCTTTGAATTCAACGCCCTCGACTACCTGCTGAAGCCTGTTGAACTAAATCGCTTGTCGGAAGCCATTCACCGGGTTGAAGAAGAATTACAGCACCATTCTGCCGAAGCACCTCGCCCAACAGCCACCGAACCGGGTAATCGGATTTTGGGAGAAAATGATCAGGTATTTGTAAAAGATGGCGAAAAGTGCTGGTTTGTGAAACTGGGTAAAGTGCGGTTGTTCGAGTCGATGGGCAATTACGTCCGGCTCTACTTCGACGATCAAAAACCACTGGTACTGAAGTCATTAAACGCGCTCGAAGATCGGCTCGATGCGGCCACTTTCTTTCGGGCAAACCGCAAACACATTATCAATTTGCAGTGGATCGAAAAAATCGAACCCTGGTTTAGCGGGGGCTTATTAGTGACCTTGCGGGGAGGAGATAAAATTGAAATCAGCCGTCGACAAGCAATTCGATTCAAGGATTTGTTAAGTTTGTAAGCACAAAGGCACGGTGTGTTACGCCCTGTGCCTTGCTTCTTTCCATGCGCATCCTCTTCGCTCTTGTTTTTAGTTGTTTGCTGACGGGATTTTTTGCCTGTCAGAAATCGTCAGATCAGACCCCACTAACGCTTAAAAAAATAGTCTACCAGTATGCCGGTGAAGGTCAATGCGACACCAACATAAGTCGGGGTGTATCGGTATCGGCTAACTATTTTGAACTGGTGGGCGAGTCGTCGGCCATACAGAGTATCAATGGCTCGTTGCGGTCTATGGTGGCCTCCGGTATCACCGACTGGATCGACAGTGTAGCCCTTGCCCAGACCCCCAATGCCCACACCGATCTGGCAACAGGAGCCCGCCTGTTTTCTGCGAGTTACCAGCAGATGGGCGAAGAAGGGCGGATGTTTGGTGGCTGCTGGGATTTACAGGTACAGTGCGACACGGCCTATACTAGCCCTACTATTCTCACCGTTCGCCAGGAGACGTACACCTACTCGGGCGGAGCTCATCCGAACACGCAAATCACCTTGCAGAGTTTCAGTCGCCGAACAGGCCACGCCATGCAACTCTCCGAAGTTGTGTCGGACACCACGGCACTGATCGGTTTAGTCGAACAGGCTTTCCGCAAACAGCAGGATATTCAACCCGGTCAGGATCTGGAAGAGGCCGGTTATTTTCTACGCGACGGCCACTTTTTTCTGCCAAACACGTTCGGTTTCAGCCGGGAAGGGCTAGTTTTTCTGTACAATCCCTATGAGATTGCGGCTTACGCTGTTGGCCCCATTCAACTAACAGTACCCTATAGTCAACTGAAAGATGTGTTGCACGACGGTGTCTTATAGGTAATATCCTATATTTGTAGTAAAAAAACCTAGTGCACAGCATGAAAACAATTGCACTTTTAATAAGTCTGCTCACGGCTCTGTCAGCCCACGCTCAATACGGAGGAGGCTATGGGGGAGGTTATGGTGGTGGATACGGACGGCAAGGTATGGGTGGTATGGGTAGCATGAACCAGCCCATGGATACCTATCGCCCGTCGGCCTTTAACACTATTCCAACCATTCTTGCCGAACGCGAGACCAAATGGCTCCGCGACAGTTTATCGCTGTCGAAAGAGCAAACGAAATCAGTCAAAAAGCTCAATTTTGACTACGCCAAACAACAACAGGAGGCTGTTCGCGACATTGTAGGCACCAAAGGGGGGCAACCCTCGCCCGAAACCGTCAAGCAGGTTCGCGAAGCTATGACCATGCTCAACGACGAAAAGCAGGATAGCCTTCGCCCGCTTCTGACACCGGAACAATGGACGGCCTATCAGGCCAAGAAATTGGAGATGTGGAAGCAGACAGGTGGCTTCTACGAAAAGGGATATACGAAAGCCAATTAATGACTCCTCAACAGCCTAACAATCCGCTGCATGGCAAAACGCTGGAAGCTATTCTGAACGAGTTGGTGGCCCGGTACGGCTGGAATGAATTGGGAGACCGTATTCCAATCAACTGCTTCCGAAGTAATCCAAGCATCAAATCGAGTCTGACTTTTTTGCGCAAAACGCCCTGGGCGCGCGATAAAGTAGAGGAGTTGTATCTGCGTATGACTAAGCGGTAAATAAACAGAATAAGTAAAAAACCCGTGTACGTTCACTTCTAAGGGTAACAATTCCCTCTAAACAAATGAATCGAACCATATTGATTGTTACCGGCGATGGTGGCGAAAGCTACGAAACGCTGTATGCTGTTCATCGCTTTCAGGAAGAAGGCGACACTGCTGTACTGGCCGCTCCCAGCAAACGCAGATTAAATCTGGTGATGCACGACTTTGAACTCGGCTGGGACACCTACATCGAACGGCCCGGCTATTGCCTTGCTTCAGACCTTACTTTTCAGGAAGTTGTGGTTGGAGACTACGATGCGATTCTGCTCCTTGGCGGACGCGCTCCAGAATACCTGCGCAACAATGCCGCCCTGCTGGAGATCGTACGGGAGTTTGATCGGCAGGGGAAATGGGTATTCGCCATTTGCCACGGCATTCAGATTCTGGTAACGGCAGGTTTAGCCGATAACCGCTGTCTGACAGCTTACGAACACGTACGGACCGAAATTGAAATGGGCGGAGGTACCTATTCTACAAAACAGGCGGTTCGCGATAAGAATATGGTGACTGCTCAAACCTGGCAATCGCACCCCGATTTCTACCGGGAGGTGTTTGCCTGCCTCAACGGGACCGAAGTAGCCGAGTTAGCTAACTTGCCAGATGCCGTAGGCGCTAACGCCTAGAATCGCCAGCACGCTGAGCCACAACCAGATATCATAACTCCCCGAGGGCGTCAAACTCTTGGGGAGTTCACGATACCGAAACTGAAGCGCAGCCCAAACTACCACCAGCAACAGCACCGACGTAGCGATACCGCCAAGCAAAATCATCAGCACAGGCAGTTTGATGAACAGGTACAAAACGCACCACAGCGCCGGAAATCCCCACGACAATAGGGCAATAGTCCGTTGACGACTTACAGGGTCGCTAAAATTAACCCACCCCAGTTGCCCAAATGCATCGGCAAAAATACGCGACCAACTGGCTGTGGAGGTAAACAACGTAGAGTACAACACAAAAAAAGCGCCGACCAAAAACATCACCTGCGCACCCGGCCCCAGCGTTACGGTAAACAGCCGCGACAAGGTCTCAACCATCGCGTACCCCTCTGGAATTTGCCCCTGCGCATGAAGGAGCGATGCTCCCAGCAGATAAAAAGCCGCGGTAACGGTGGTGTATACCACCATCGAACAAAGCGCATCAAGGGTCATCACTCGTATCCAGCCTTTGGCCCGTTCGGCCCATTCCGGCGAGTTGTCGTTAACACCCGAATAAGCGGCATAGCCTTTTTCGATGCACCAGTAGTTGTAATACATGATTTCGTCGCCCCCAACGCCGGTAATACCAAAGGCGGCCATAGCAACACCAACTGTGGCCGGCGGTAACGAAAAGGTTAATCCAGAAACAAGTTCTTCTCTGTTAATGGCAAAGTCTGTTTGCTGAAGCAGGATAAGTGATACCAGAATCATACCGGTGAACAGCAGGATCATGATCAGCGATCCTTTTTCAACCCAGCCATAGTTTCCCATAGCAATCAATACAGCAGCCGATGCAGCGGATAAAATGGCCCAGGCCCAGACGGGAAGCGCTGGAATACCCATATACAACACTAGGGCGCAACCACCCACAATGCCGCCCACCTGCAACACCTTCAGCGTTTGCAGACTCAGCCATAGCCAGATCGTCCAGTGGGTTTTGTGGGGTCCCAGGCGCGGACCCGGCAACCGATTCAACGATTGCATGGTTGGAATGCCCGTGTAAATAGCGTTTTTGCCGAACTCCAGTTGGAGTGCAACTTTTACAAAACAGCTAACCAAAATGACCCAGAACGTAACGAAACCGGCTTTGGCTCCCAGCGCGGTGGTGGCAATCAGTTCACCAGAGCCAACGATAGCCGCCGACATAATGAAACCGGGCCCAAGGTGTTTCAGGGAACCCGTAAAGGTGGATGGAGCCGCCAGTACGCGATCTGGCGTAAGCGTGTAGGGATCGGGAGGAGCAATCAGCCGACCCTCCGATGGGTCAAGAGGTGAGGTTGCAGTCAAGGGAATTAGGGTTTAGACATAAAAGCCCTAATCTTGCTGTACTTAACCGTTTGACTCAAAGTATAGTGGATTCATAACACCAGCACTGGTAACCAGAACACGGCGTCGCCAATCCAGCGATAGCGTTCGTATTTGAGATAATAGGTCGGATACCGCTGAATAGCATAGAGCACGATGCTCATAATACCTAGCATCAGGGCCGACCGTTGCGCAAACCGCAACCCACCACCAACACTTTCATTATCGGCCATCAGGCAAATTCCGAAGGCAGTAGCGATGATGATGAACGTAAGCCAGCGTAGTAATTTATCACAGGCGCTACTCCCCCAGGCGGTTACCAGCGAATAGGTATCACTGCCTGGCCGTTCGGCCTTTTCAAACACGGCAAACAGAAGCAGGTTCTGGAAAGCGATGCCTACAAACATCAAACCCTCAGCCCATTCGACACCAGAAATGGCAGGTCGTTGCGCCCAGACACTTCCCCATACCCCTGCCGAAAACAGTAATGCTATCAGGGGCTCTTTCAGTAGTAAAGCCGGATGGTTTGAAGGCAATCGAAACACGGCAAGCACATAGGCCACACAGACCCCGCCCAGCGCCAGACCAAACTGCCAGACGGGTTTTGGCAAGAAGAAAACCAGAATACCCGCCAAAACAGACGCCCCTGCTACAAGTTGCCATAACAACGTAGCGTGCTTATGGTGAAACAAATGCCGGGGTGTTTGCGCACCGCCGGGTTTCTGAACATCCAACAATCGGTCGGCTGTGTAAATAACCCATACCACCAAGGCCAGAACAAGCGATGTAGCCCAGTGAATAGGCTCTACATCAGACAGACGGGCGGCCATCCGGTTCGAAAAAACAGCCCCCAGTACAACGGGCAAGCTGAGGTAATAAAAAGTATATAATGGTTTCAAATCCAGGTTTCCATTCGTTTCAATACCTCAATGCTGTCGCCAACGCGCACAACGCCTTCTGTTCCGGCCATTACATTCTGCCCAAACAGAATTTTGTTGTCTACCCGTCGGTAGGTTGCCAGCGTTTTGAGGGGCTCTTTCCCTTTTTGAGCAGTCTGTGGGTCAATGGTTGTCATCACACACCGCACGCACGGTTTTACGCTGTAAAAATCCAGTTCGCCAACGCGAAAATGCGCCCACGCATCCTCATCATGCGGGATATTGGCTCCCTCAATGATAATATTCGGTCTAAAACGAGCCATCTCGACTGGCTCCTCCAGTCGACTATTCAGTTCGGCCAAGGATTCCAGACTAGCTGTCAGGTACGGAAATCCATCCGCAAAGCTAACGATAGGCAATGGGTTGTGATCGTCGGGCTGGCGATATCTTGAGGTAATGGCACGCTCCGTTGTATCAGGCATATACACCAGCCGACAGGGTGTTTGCAGCACTCGACTAAACCAGTCGTCGGCTGCTTTACTGACTGTTGGCGCCACAAAATCGGCACTGTCCCAAACGTTTACGACCAATGCTTCACCCGTTCGGGAAGGAGCCAGCGGCACCACCAGCACGTCGGTAGGAGCATTGCGGTGCCAGAAACGGAGTGTTTCGTTATCACCAAAAGCAATATCTACCAACGCCATGTCGGTATGCTCACGCTGCGTCATCATCAGGCCAGCGGCAAATCCGTCGTCGTTAGTCGTCGGCGTCACCAGCATAAACCGCCGGTCATACCGAAAGCCCCGTGTTTCAACAATGGCTTCAGAAACTGAAATAGCCCCAAGGGATTTGACCGGGTACAGCAGGAGTTGGTGAATAGTCATAATCGTGTTAAAATGTCATTCTCGGTAACGGACTCACATCCTGCCCCACAAAGTCGCCCTGTTCGAATTTGAATTTTGCCGCCATCGCAATCATAGCAGCATTATCGGTACAGTATTCAAACGCCGGAATAAACACTCGCCAGCCCAATTCCTGGCCAGTTTTTTGCAGAGCTTCCCGTAAGCCACTGTTGGCCGACACGCCACCGGCAATGGCAATGTCGCGGATTCCGGTTTCACGAGCCGCCCGTTTCAGTTTGTTCAGCAATATCTGCACAAGAGTATATTGAATACTGGCGCAAATGTCGGGCAGATTTTGGCTGATAAAGTCGGGGTTTAGTTTTGTCTGGTCGCGCAGAAAGTATAAAATGGCTGTTTTTATACCGCTGAAGGAAAAATCTAAACCAGGCATTTCACCAAGTGGTAATTTGAACGCCAGCGGATTACCTTGTTTAGCATACCGGTCGATCAGTGGCCCACCCGGATACGGCAGATTAAGCAATTTAGCCGACTTGTCGAAGGCTTCACCAACGGCATCGTCCTGCGTTTGGCCGATTACTTCCATGTCCAGCGGGGCACGCACCAGCACAATCTGCGTGTGCCCTCCGCTGACGGTCAGGCACAGGAATGGAAAAGCCGGATTGTTTTCGCCAATGAAGTGAGCCAACACGTGGGCTTGCATGTGGTTTACCTCAATGAGCGGCACCTGTAACCCCAAGGCCAGTGCTTTGGCAAACGATGCGCCCACGAGAAGGGAGCCTAACAAACCCGGTCCGCGCGTAAAGGCAATGGCGTCGAGTGCGGTTTTGGGTAACTTTGCGTCGGCGAGAGCCCGCTCCACCACGGGCACAATGTGCTGTTGGTGAGCGCGGGAAGCCAATTCAGGAACCACGCCACCGTATTGTTCGTGGATGAGTTGTGCAGCAATAACGTTGGAGCAGATTTGGTTGTCGATTAACACAGCTGCCGACGTTTCGTCGCAGGAGGATTCTATAGCTAATAAATTCACTTTGCAAATTTAGTGCTTACCGCTCAATCGTTTATGCACCACGACCGGGCTCTTTCGCGTTAATCGTGTAGTTTTGTTACTGAATGCGTAATGCCCTCTCCATACTGCTGAAAACTGTCTTCTACGTCCTTGCGGGCGCGGTTGGATTGGTATTGATTGTCGTGATTGGATTACAAATTCCGGCGGTACAAACAAAAGTGGTTCGTGAACTGGCCACCCGCGTCTCTGCTAAAATGCAGTTTCCTATTGATATTCAGCGCGTTTCGATCAAATGGTTTGACGCACTGGTACTCGAAGGAGTCAGCATAAAAGACCGGCAGCAGCAGCCTATGATCAACGTAGGGCGGCTTGAGGTCAACTACAACCTCCAGAATCTGATTGACTCATCAGCGCATAATATCCATCTGGATGAGGTTTTGCTGTACCGTCCTGATGTCCGCCTGGTAAAACGGACCAACGGCGACCTCAACATCGACGAGTTTATCAATCGCATTGGTGAACTGCTGTCTGCCGACACAACCCAGCCCCAAAAGCCCGACAATAACGTGCCGTTCACCATTGGCAAAGCAACCGTAGCCGATGGTGCGTTTCAGTTCGACGACCCCCGTGAGCCCTTTATGAACGACCGCCGGGCGTTCGACTATTACCATTTTCGGCTCGAAAAACTCAACGGCAACGTTCGTAATTTCTTGGCCCTTGGCGATACCATTGCGTTGGAAGGCCGCAACATTAAAGCCATTGATCGGGACTCAAGGTTGCGGGTCCGAAAGATAGACACCCGGTTCCTGTGGTGCGCCAAAAAGATGGAGTTAGCTGATTTAGAGGCCCGTATAAACGAGTCAACGGTCCGCGAACAGCTCGTCTTTCTGTTCGACAAACCCTCTGCTTTCGGCGATTTTAACCGGGAGGTTACCATGATCGGGCGGCTTCGCAACTCAACCGTAACCTCGTCCGACCTCGGTTATTTTTCGGAGTACATCCGCAATCTCCGCGAAACCTGGATCATTACTACTGACTTTGTGGGCACGGTCGACAACTTTAAACTACGGCGCACCGACCTGCGTTTTGGCCCCGGTTTCAGAAGTCGGCTGTCGGGTATGATTGGTTTCAAAGGACTCCCCGATGTGGACAAGATTGTGACTGATTTTGCCTTCACGCCCTCTGATGTGAACATGGCCGACATCCGGCAGTATTACCCGGATGAGGATTTTAACAAGGTTGTGCAGAAACTGGGTACGGTTGGTTTCAACGCCACGTTTACCGGACCGTTCGATAATTTCCGCACGGCGGGCACGTTCCGCACGGCCATTGGTAATGTGACGGGTGACCTAAAGCTGAAATTGGGAGCAAAGCCAGCCCAGACTACTTACTCGGGCACGTTTCAGGGCGAAAATTTTGCGCTTGGTGAGTTGATCGATCAACCCGAGCTTATTCAGAAACTCGACGGGCAGGGCCGCATCACCGGCCGGGGTGGACTTGATCTTACCAAAGCCGACATCGACATCGACGGTAAACTGAGCCGCTTCGGGTTTCAGGGTTATGATTACCGGAATCTGGTTGTTCGGGGCAACTTGCAGAAAGCCTACTTCCACGGTCAGGTCAATCTGCGCGACCCCAACCTAAGCTTTGACCTCGACGGCGAAAGTGACCTCGGCAGCCCTCGCAATCACTTCGATATACGCGGCTCGGTGCAAACAGCCGACCTTCGAAAGCTGGGCTATACCCGCGATTCACTCACAATCAGCACAGATCTTGACGTGCAGCTGGATGGCAACACCATCGACCAACTGGAAGGTCGGGCACATTTCCGAAACGCGACACTGGTGCTGAATAAGCGGCCATTGACTATTGATACGCTCTCATTTTTGTCGGCCATTGAACCAAACGGGCGGTTGCTCACGGTCGATTCTGATTTTCTGACGGCGGAGCTACGGGGCAACTTTTTGCCGAATCAAACGGTGCAGGACTTAAGCACACTCGCTAGAGAATATGCGCTTTATTTTACCCGCGACGTAGCCACCCGACAAGCGTATTACGATAAAAAAGTCGGCCATCTGACTATTACAAAACCAGGCGTGGTTGCGTCAAATCGGTACGATATCCTGTATCAGTTCGCCATACGGAACATTCAGCCGCTCCTCGATTTTGCGTTGCCGAGCGTTCGTATTGCCACCGGCACCACCATGGAAGGCCGCTTTTCGGTCGACAAAACGGTTCTGCTCACGGCTAACGTCAAAACCGACTCGCTTCGGATTGGTGATGTAAGATTAGGAGCCAGCGAAGCCGATTTGACGACTTCGAAGTTTGTCGACAATGATGCCGTACTGGCGTCAGTGGTGGTGACGTCTCAACAGCAAACTATTGGCACTATTGCCCCAACCGAAAACCTGATGGTTGAAGCGGCTTGGGATGTTGATCACATCGACTTTTCGAGTAGTGTTCAGCAGCAAAACAGCACCAACCGCGCTAACCTTAACGGGGAGTTGCGTTTCAAAGGTGACTCGCTTGACTTGATGTTCCACAACTCGACCCTGCGCGTTTTGGACAGCACTTGGACAGTTAGCCCCGATGGGGTTATGCGTAAGGTGGGGCGCGACTATTTGTTTGCAGACGTTGAGTTATCGCACAGTAATCAACGCATTCGGGCCAACGGCAAAATTGGCGTCGATTCACTGGCTACGCTTCAAATCAACGCCGAGAATTTCCTGCTGGAAACGCTTAATACGCTACTGGACACCAAATTGGCTGGCAGCTTAACAGGAACAGCCAAGGTCCGCAATATGTATAAAACGCCCATTGTAGAAAGTGATCTGGGTATCAGCCGACTCAAATACGACGATTTTCTGATTGGTAATGTATTGGGTAAGGGCGTATATGACCCGTTCAGTCAGCGCGTCAATATTGATGCCCGGATCAACCGCGACAGTGCTGATATATTGACCGTCCGTGGCACGTATTCACCCCGTCAAACAAACAATGCCTTTGACTTGAAGGCAATTTTCACGGGTACAGACTTACGTGTATTACAGCCGTTTACGGAAGGTTTATTCTCGAATATGGGCGGTACAATCAACGGGACGCTCGATTTGGCTGGCTCAATCGATTCGCCGGTTTTGAAGGGCGTGCTCGACGTTCGGAAGGGCCGTGTAACAATGGATTATTTAAAAGCCGATGCAACTTTCGACGATAAAGTGTATTTCGGTGAGGGTGAAATAATTGCCCGTCGCTTAACCCTACGCGACCCACTGGGCAACACAATGAACCTGCGGGGCGGGGTTTACCATGATCGGTTCCGCTTCTTCCAGCTTCGATTCGATGCGGATCTGCGTAATTTCCGCATCCTGAACACAGCAGCCAAAGACAATGATTTGTTCTACGGAGCCGCCGTAGTAACTGGTAAAGCCGAACTGTATGGCCCTATCGATAACCTGACCATTCGGGCCGACGTAACCAGTAATAAAGGCACCCGCATTTATATTCCGCTTGATGCAGCTGCTACAGTATCGTCGTCGGAAAATGACTTCGTTGAATTTGTGAATCGGGTTCCGGTTTCAGCTACGACAACAACCGGTAGCTCAACTACCTCGGCTATTGCCAAAACAGCAAGCTCCGAAACAACGCTTGATTTGTCGGGGATCAAAATGGATTTCAATTTCGACATCACGCCCGATGCCTACTGCGAAATTCAGCTTGATCGGCAAACGGGCGACATCATCAAATCGAACGGAGCTGGTCGGATCAACATGCGAATCGACACCAAGAGCGATTTCACGATGACTGGTAACTACGAGATTCAGCAGGGAGAATACACGTTTACATTTGAGAACGTGATTAACAAACGGTTCCAAATTAGGCCCAATAGCCGCATTACCTGGACCGGTGACCCCTATCGTGCCCTTCTCGACGTTACGGCCGCCTACACGCAGTATACCTCGCTAAAACCGCTCCTTACCAGCTTTAACAGCGGAGCTACAACCAGTAACAACAGCGATGGCAATCGGCGGTACCCCGTCGACCTGATCATTAACCTCGATGGTGAATTGGAATCGCCCGCTGTTACCTACGATCTGGAAATCAAGGAATACCCGGCTTCGGCAGATTTCCGGCAGGCCGTAACCGCTTTTGCCGCCCGGCTCGATGCCAACGAGCAGGAGCTGACCCGCCAAGTTAGCAGCGTTTTATTATTCAACCAGTTGTTACCCGAAGGTTCTGGTCTGTTTGATCAGAACAACGTGAATAACGGGATTTATAATAGCGTGAGTGAACTGATCTCGAATCAGATCAGCCGGATTGCATCTAACCTGGATAAAAACCTCGACGTAGGCGTTTCGTTTGGAGGGTTCTCCGGAAGTAATACCAACGAAAACCTGCTCAACAACCTGCAATTGCGCTTCTCGTACCGGTTCCTGAACGACCGGTTCCGCATCAGTCGTGATGGTGGGTTTACGTATGGGCAGAATCAATTGGGGCAGGCTCAAACCAGTGCAGCCAGTTTATTGGGCGAGTGGACGCTCGAGTATTGGGTGACGCCCGACGGTCGGCTCAGGGCTAAAATGTACAACCGGAACCAGCAGAACGCCCTAAATCAGGGAGCATTAAACTCCACACTGACCACGGGCGGGGGGGTGAGCTTGCTGTATACACGCACCTTTAACCGGCTTTTTGGGCAAGCGCGCAGGCCCACTCCCGGCGTTCCCACATCAACGTCTGTTGAAAAAACAGACCTTCCTACCAACAGCGATAAAACGGCGATGGACCGTTAATCAATTAATTCAGGCGTTCTTTTATCTCCTGCTCCACGGCCAGAAAATGAGTCATTTCACCCTGGCTGTTTCGGAGCGGATCAATAGCAATACGACACATGTACGGCTCCCCGTTTTTGCGGTGATTGCGCATAGTAAGCCCCACCGATTTTGCCTGATTCAGCTGTTCGCTGGCCTTACGCATTGTCTGCTGGTTCGTATCATCTCCTTCCAACAATCCGGGCGTTTTTCCCAGCACCTCGGCACTCGTATAGCCAGTTAGCGTCAAAAAATTACGGCTCGTCCAGAGGATGCACTTTGACAAATCGGTCAGCACCAGTGTCTGGCCGCCAGTTAAGCTTTTCAGATAGTATCGGCGCTGTTGGCGGGTCAGTTTCCAGTCGAAGATGCGGCACAGTCGCTCAAACAATTCTTTCTCGCGATCTCTGGCCCGGCGTTGCGCTTCTTCAAGTAGCGTAATTTCCAGGCAGGCCACCGGAAACGGTCGGCATCCTTCTTGCTGCGACGGCCTCAATGTCCGGTTTAGCAATTCAATATATGAGTCCGAAACGTTCATGTTTGTCGTATTTGTGTTTGGCAATAGTTCGAAATTTAGGCAAACCTGCTGGCGTTGGCAAATTTTTTTAGGGCAAATAATTCAGTGGTTATCAAACGTATATAGGCCAAATCGGGTCGTTTAGGGGCCTTTTAGGCTATACGTTTAAAATTTTTTTCTGGGTAATACTTGCATGGAAATAGTCGTAGCCCTACTTTTGCACCACGATAAACGAAAACGGCAACGCTTAGTGAATCGCAAGTTAATTGGTTCGGTAGTTCAGTTGGTTAGAATGCCGCCCTGTCACGGCGGAGGTCGCGGGTTCGAGTCCCGTCCGGACCGCTCGAAAGCTCCTCAGTTTTGCTGAGGGGCTTTTTTTATGTCTTGTATTTAGTGGCGGTCCGGACGGGACTCGAACGGATCAATCCGAAAACTTGTGGAGGGCGTTGGATTCTTTTAGGTTTGTGCCGTCGAACTAAGTTCCTTTCTTTTGGAGAGTTACCTACCCCTGCTCAAACTCCTGCTTCCTGAGTTCATCCTGGACCATTTTGACTTAAAATCCGTCGACCAGCAGGATCAGACTTTTCATCTGCACCTGGAAGAAATTCACCGGCAGCCTCCAGGCATGGAAACCCATAAACTGCTCTCTAAAGGCTTCTTTCCCTCCATCACCATTCAAGACTTCCCCATTCGAGGTCATCGAGTATTTCTGCATATCAAACGCCGTCGATGGCTCAATCTGACCACCCAGCAGGTTGTTTTCAAAGACTGGAGTTTGGTAGCCAAGGGAACGCGAATGACCGAGGAGTTCGCGACTTTTTTAAAAGAAATCCATCGATACTAGCCCCACTGACACCCAAACCATCGGTCAGTTCTACGGGGTGAAAGGCCGAAATCTGAGCCACCAATATGGGCACTTTCTAAGCGATTACAAGCACTGGGATCAGAAAGCTCACGCCAAAGAGTGGGTGCTCTTTCCCCACAATCTGGGGCCATCCCTATCTCTGGACGAGACCTCGCTTTCTCAGGGCGAACTCTACACCATTCTGACCAATAAGGCAGCCAAAGGCGGTAAAGGCAGTATTGTGGCCATTATTGCGGGCACCAGGGCCGAAAAAGTCATCGAGATCCTCCATCAGATCCCCCAAAAATTACGCAACAAGGTCACCGAAATTACCCTGGACATGGCGGGCAATATGGCCCTGATCGCCAAAAAATGTTTTACTCAGGCCACCCAGGTGACCGACCGTTTCCACGTGCAAAAGCTAGCGATGGAGGCCGTTCAAGATATGCGCATCAAGTACCGGTGGGCGGCCCTGGACGCGGAGAATCAAGCCTTGGAGCAAGCCAAACTGACGGCCACTCAGTACGAGCCGGCAGTACTCGCCAATGGGGACACTCTTAAACAGCTGCTGGCTCGCAGTCGCTATATACTCTACAAAAAGCCGTCGGATTGGACGCCGAGTCAACAGGAACGGGCCAGGCTACTGTTTGATCGTTACCCTGACCTGAAAACCGCCTATGAGTTGAGTCAAAGCCTAAGCCACCTCTTTGCCAACACCACCGATAAACTTTACGGCTTAGCTCGGTTGGCCAAGTGGCACGAGCGGGTACGGCAAGCGGGTTTCCAGGCTTTCAACACCGTCTCGCGCTCCATTCAGAACCACTACGAAACGATTCTCAACTATTTTGACCACCGCAGTACGAATGCGTCGGCGGAGTCCTTCAATGCCAAGATCAAAGCCTTCAGAAGTCAATTTCGAGGGGTTCGGAATGTGGAGTTCTTTCTGTATCGGCTCACTCGCTTATATGCTTAATCTAAGGTGCTCCACAACTTTTAGACTTGATCCACTCGAACCTCCAGACCCAGTTCATAACTTTTTGATTTGATTCCCACTTTTTGGCATAAATTACATCCATCAACCTAGCAAATTCCGGCAATGAAACTGCTTCCACTTTTGCTCATTCTGATGGTAGGCTGCACGGCCAAAGTACAGCCATTTCTTATTCAACCCAATCGGCTATTGACCAGTAGTTCGGACCTGTCGCGCCAGAATACCAGCGCCAATGCCTCTATAAAGAGTATCAAAGCAGGTGGTGTATTTTCCTCAAACATTACTATCAGGAAACAGGATGGAACAAGGGAGCGTGTCCCGGCGAAATCAGTGTGGGGTTATTCTGATAAGAATGGGCACGTGTGGCGCAGACAGAAACGCAGTTTTTATGAAGTTGTAGAAGTCGGTCAACTTGTGAAATATCGGACTGAAGTTTCTACTACTACCCAGGTCAACGGGATTACTCAAACCAACCAAGAAGTTGCTTGGCTGTTCAGCCGAACGCTTGATAGCCCAATCTATTCCAGCAGACGGCGCGCTCTCCGTGATACGCTGGCGTCTAGCCAGTAATCGTTACTGCTCTACTGCCGTGCCCAAATTACTTCGGTTAAGTCGTCGGCCAGTTTAGTCAGGTCGGTTTCGGTGTGTTTGCGGTTGGTAGTTAACACCTGTTGCACCATGTCGGCGGGGAGTTTGGCGGCACCGTAGTAAGCACCCAAAATGGCTCCGATTATAGCCCCTGTCGTGTCGTTGTCGCGCCCGAAGTTGACGGCAAATTCCAGGCTTTTCTGAAAATCAAACTGGCCATAGAGCATCGCCGTGAGCGTGATCTGAAATATTTCCCCTGACATCAGGGGCAACTCCTGGTTGTATTCGTCGAGCAGGGTAAACGCATAGTGCCGCCGGGCTAATTCAACCGTATCAGCCCGGCCCGTACGTGGAAACACCAGTTGCGACACGTTCATGGTTGTTGGCGACCATCGGCCTGCTTTATAAACAACCGTACGAGCCCGCTGCAAGAACCGGTAAGCAGCCCGGCCCACCAATCGGCTCTGGTAATACTGTCGGGGATCAACCTCCCGTACCACATTTATAATCGACTCAGGCGTGGCATCGGGCGTCATAGCGGCCGATACCAACGCACCCGTCAGCGCACTTACATCGCGGGCATACCCCAAATCAAACAGGGCTAACCGGAACGTTTCGGTATACGCTTTGTTGGGTTGGCCGGGGAAGAAGGCACCCAAAGCAGGGGCGTAAAGCATCCCGGCGCAGGTCATTTCACCCCCATAGAAACCGCTCAGGGCATCGGTGTACGCTGGCCAATCGCCAGCGGCAAAGGGCTTGGCTACTTTGGCCCACTCCTGCAACCACGCCATTCGGCGAGCGTTGGCTTCAAATGGGGCCGGATCATCGCCGGGCGTATTCTTGAGCCGTTGTACGTCGGCCCGGTATTGCGTTAGGATGTAATTGGCAAAGGCACGTGCATCAAGCGACGTTTTGCCAGTACGTTGAGTAAGCAGATAACCTACGGCGAGTTTCTTCCAGCGCGTGTCGTCGGTAGTGCCGCCAGCGGGGAGGTTCATATACCAGGTTCCCTCCGCCGAAGGTTCGCGCACCATCGAGTCGAGCCGGTTCACGGAACCGTACATGGTACCGATCATCTCCCGCGACCACATTTCGGTTGGCGCCCCCATTGCATCGCCAATCGCCGAACCAACAAGCATTCCAAGCACTTTGTCGTGGAGTTGAGCCCGCGTCAGGCGGGGTGCGGTTTGGGCTTCTGCGAGAAGTGGGATAAGGAAACTGGCTGCTAACAGGCAGGTGTTGACGCGAACGAAATACATACAGAAATCAGAAGTAGCGTATTTAATAGCTAGCTGGCGCAGGCGTTTGCCCGTGTTTGTTTATGAAGGCGAGCGCATGCTCGCGATATGAAAGGCACGGGCAAATGTCCGCGCCAGACCCATTGGCCGCCCCTCTCCTTCGCAAGGAGAGGGGCGGGGGTGAGGTTTTTACCGCTCCAGTTTAAAATTGGGGTCAACAGCAGGGCGTTTGGGGTTGTTGGCTACCGCCCAGGCGGTGCGGTACATCCAGCGGGTTACGTTGGTCAGTTTTTTGAGATCGATGCGCTCAGGTTCGTCTTTAGCGGTGTGATAATCGGGATGCAACAGCGTGGTAAAGCAAATCGCTGGAATACCCGCCCGCGCATAGGGTAAGTGATCGCTCCGGAAATACCAGCCTTCGGGGTGGTCGGGACGGTCCCATTGTGTGTCGAGCTTAAAATTAGTGGTAGCCTTGTTTGCCGCCAGGGCGATGTTGACCAGATCGGGCGAGTTACGGTGTGGCACTTGTGAACCGAGCAAAGCAGCGCTATCGGGGGCGTTGCGGCCAATCATTTCGCCGTTGAGCACAGCAACAATACTCTCTTTCGGAACCGTCGGGTGTTCAGCGTAGTAGCGCGACCCCAACAAACCCCGTTCTTCAGCGCCGTGAAACACAATCAGGGCTGACCGTTTGCCGGGTTTCTGTACAAATGCCCGTCCGATAGCCATTGCGGCAGCGCAACCCGTTGCATTGTCGTCAGCCCCGTTGAAAATGGAGTCGCCCGCAATGTACGGACGCCGGAGACCGTCGTGATCCTGGTGCGTGCTGATCAACACGTACTCGTTCTTGAGTGTCGGGTCTGTACCCGGCACTTTAGCCACAATATTGACGGAGGGGTAACTAAAACTTTCTACGTTGACAATATTGGTGAACTGCTGGTTGGGTTGCTGCACCCAGGCTAGGGCTTTGGAGGGTAACCAGATCATTGGTGCCTGACTGTATACCCGCGTATTAGGGCCACCGGGTAAATCGTACCGACCGGCATCATAGCCCCCACTCCACCGATCAAAAACGGCTTGAGCAGCCGCATCTGAGACAAACAAGACAGCCACCGCACCTGCCTTTACGAGTGCGGCCGAACGCTGTTGCATGCTGGACATCAGAAAACGACGATAGCTTAGTTCTGCCGGGGGATTGCCCGAAAACTGAATAGCTACGGCTTTCCCTTTCACATCGACTTTGGCTAGCTCTTCGGGTGTACCGGTTCCCACAAACACCAGCGGAGCATCTACTGAGGCAATGGCCGGAGCTAATACCACGGCGTCTTCGCCGTATTCGAGCGTTTTACTGCCAATGCTCAAGCGACTGGTTTCAGAAATACGGGTGCGTTGGAGGTGAAAAAACTGAAAATACGTACCATCATCGCCCGCAGGTTGTAAACCCGAAGCCCGAAGCTGTTCAGCGATCCAGACCGAGGCCCGAAGCTCGTCGAGTGTGCCGGCCCGGCGACCCCGAAAGTGATCGTCGGAGAGCTTGAACAAGTCGCGTTTAATGTCGACCTCTTTGATCGAGGCCGTATTGTCGGGGCTGTTGGGCAGTGGCTGGGCATTACCAACAAGTACATTTGCCAGTAATAGCCCAGCTTGCAAACCTAAAATCCACTTTGATGACATGCGCTGAAGAAGTTGATAGACCCCTAAAGTTAGCGCGTGTGGCTATCAGTTCGTTTGCGGATCAACAATTTTCCCCGTAAACAGCACCGTTCCTGACGTTTTTTCGTGAATTACAAACAAGAAAGGGCGGTCGCAGATGTAAGCAACAGGCACGGAGGTTACGACAACACCAATGCTGGTAACGGCAGCTGCTTCGGTTCCTTTTTCATCGACGGCCACATAGGTGTTTTGCTTCACGAAATCTACTTTCAAGCCCCCATTCTTGTTTATTCCCGTCAGGTCAGCCGCGTCGGTAAATACCGTTGGCATCCCCATTTTTGACAAGATACTGTTCAGGCCAATTTCGTATTCAAGCGTGAAGCGCGGCAATCCAATGTCCATAGCTCCCTCGGTCATATCCTTCTGCACGGCATTCCACTCCGCTGTATTCAGGCTATTGATGAGCGCATCAGCCGATGAGTTGGCATTAGGCAGTAAAACCGTCATGGCAAAGTTTCCATTTGCGTAGGGCAGTTCAAAAGCTGTGTAGGTTGGTCGAAAAACCCGACGCAAGGGGGCGCTCATCCGCATCATTTTCACGTTTTTAGTGCTTCCCGAGACCAATTTAAACGGCATATCAACCGTTTGATCAGCTTTAAACTGCGTTTTCCAGTCGCCTTTGAAATACAAGGCGTTAAGCAGAAACAGGACATGCTCCGGCTTAACCTCCTGAATCACATTCTTAATTTTACCATTGGTCTGATCGCTGGCCCACTGATTGATTCGGTCTTTGGCCGTCGGGCTGGTAAAGTCAAGGGGCGTAACCTCAGCTTTGAAACTCTGGCGTAGTACGTCCTGAAACGATGTTTCTACGGTAAAGTTGTTGCGATACCAGACCGAGTTAGCCAAGGTGATTTTCACCTTCGGATCAACACCCGGCAGATTCTCCATGAGATTGGCGTACGTCTGGTTGGCCTCTGCCAGCGTCTGAGCATCCAGCTTCAGCGTTTTCTGAATCTCCTGAGCCGTTTGTGCCTTAGCTCCGTTCAATAGCATGCCCAGCGCAATGTGCAAGCTCAAGGGCGATACAAATGTATTCAGGCCTTTGTCTTCCTGTTCGTTCACGCGCTTCATCAAGTCGAAGGCAAAATCGGTAGTCTGGGTCGCGAACGGACCCGATACGCGTAAGGCACCGGCCGTGCTGTCGACCTGCGGATTATCGACTGGTTTTGTACAGCTCAAGGCGGTCAAAAGTAGCATACCGGCTGCGGCAGCTTTGACTGATGGTGATAGCGTTTTCATCGTTTTGTCGTTAGAGTTTGGGGTACTTCTAAAAGTAAGACCCTGCTAACGCCAAAAGGGTTGGAAAGCCGCCGATTTTTTGTCCGTATGCCTCTATCTGAATCTAATTTGTTATACTTACAAACACATCGTATATAAGTATTCATGCCTCGCATTATAGAGTTAACCGGAGACGAGTTTAGAGAAAAACTTCAAGGCAAAGACTCTTTCCGTTTACCCTCTGAACATAGATGGGCTAGTTACCAAGCTGTGTCTGGTGGTGCAACTGTGCCTTGGTCTATTCCATCCCGTAAGTATATTAATTCTTTTCCAATACCCCTTGAAAGTCTACCACCAGAAGATAGAGAGCGCCCCGATTATGTCATTACATCTAATGTAAGCCTAGGGGGGATACTCAAAATGAAATCAGATTCTAGCGTGTATGAAACAGCATACTTCGAATACCCATGTGACATAAACATTAGCTTTTGTACTTTCAAGGAAAAGGTATCACTTGAGTACATACATACAGAATTTCAACTTCGTTTTAGCAATTGTGTTTTCGAAAAAGGTATAACCATCAGCAATTGTAAAATAAATTCAACTTATTTTCATGACTGTCACTTCAACGACCAGCTGCTAATGGTTGGTTATACAACAATTACAGAACTAAATTTAAATCAATGTTCGAAATTAAAATTATTGAGCGTGAGTGCTACTTTAATCGAAAAGGCATATATAGATTATATTAAAATATTTGATTCTGTAATACAAAAAATCTCGTTTATTGGACATAGCTTTGGCGGTTTATCATTAAACAAAATCAATTGTGACGAGTTGGAACACGATACAGAAAATTTAATTACCCCCATAGTCTTTCCGGCTAGGAAGAAAGTTTCCTTTCGAAGCATATCAATTATTATTGATTCAAATAGTGTATTACCAGTATTTCAAAACTTACGTATTGAGCACTTAGAAATCAAGGGACTACTAAAAGGAAAAACTTTATATTTAAAAGATATTGAAACTGAACATATTATATTCGAAAATTTCATAAATGAGGGTTACTTTAGATTGCATAATGTACAAATTTTACCTAATAATAAAATCAATTTTCTAGGTTCTGATTTAGGCAAAGCTGAATTTAATTATTTTATGGTAGCGAACCCTAGTGAGTTTAAAATTTATCTAAGTAATCTGTACAATATTATTTTACATAATACAGTTTTTCCTAATAATATTATTGGTAGAGACGAAGATGATTTAGAAGGAATCAAAGAAATCTATCGTCAATTAAAAAACGCTGCTACTAAGCAGGGAGATAAGGTTTCGGAGATGAAATATGAATTCCAAGAAATGGTGGTTTATGAAAAAATACTAGTGAAAGAAAAAAACTGGCAGGATAAGTTTATACTCTGGACTAACAGAAACTCGAATGAATATGGGAATAACTGGTTTTTGTCTATTCAAGTATTATTCATAGTGTCATTATATCTGTTCGTATTTACTAAATTAATTCTGATAAACTTTAATCTCACGAGCGCACCAACATTTAAACATCTTGCTCAATTTTTAACATTCACTATCAACCCTTTACACAAGTTTAGCGAAGTTTTCCCGGCACATGAAAATTCAGCATTTCATGGCTTAGGAGAATTCCTCGACATAGTGGAGCGTTTGTTCTCAGGTTATATGATTTTTCAATTTTTGAAAGCATTTCGCAAGTATGCACGTTCCTGAATGAAGGTTAAGAGCCGTGTAAAAATTGTTTTTGTTTCAATAATACAAACCCTCAATTATGAATTCTAACAAATTTGCCAATTCACTGTTTGCTTTTCTGCTTACTACCGTTACCCTTTTCGCCCAACAGCAACCCATTTTCATTATTCCCCAGCCAGTTTCGGTTCAACCCCAACCTGGCTCGTTCCAGCTTACCAAGACCACCAGCATCCATTACGGACAACTACCGGCTCAATATGCCGCTGATGCGCTGGTGCAAAAAATAAATAAAGCCACTGGGTACAACCTCCGGGCCATTCCCGGCGACCGGGGTGGCATTCAGTTCACGATAAACGCAACGCCAAATCCGGCACTTGGTTCGGAAGGCTACACCCTGAACGTCTCCCCAAAACAGGTAGTCATCGCGGCCAACCAGCCCGCGGGTTTGTTCTATGGCATGCAGTCGCTCATTCAGTTATTGCCCAAAGAGATCGAGGGTCAGAAGGCAGCTACAATAGCCTGGACAGTTCCGGCGGTGCGGATAACTGACCAACCACGATTCGGCTGGAGGGGCGTTATGCTCGATGTAAGCCGCAACTTCTTCACCAAAGAAGAAGTAAAACGCTACATCGATCAGTTGGCAGCGCTCAAATACAACACGTTCCACTGGCACCTGACCGACGACAATGGTTGGCGCATCGAAATAAAATCGTTGCCAAAACTGACCGAAGTAGGCGCCTGGCGCGTTGAGCGGGCGGGCAAGTTTGGTAGTCGTGAAGCGCCAAAACCGGGCGAACCAGCCAAAACAGGCGGCTTTTACACGCAGGATGATATTCGTGAGGTGGTTCAGTATGCAGCCGATCGTTACGTGACCATTGTTCCCGAGATCGACGTTCCGGGCCACAGCATGGCGGCTCTGGCAGCCTATCCTGAACTAAGCTGCACCAAGGCTCCGGCCATTGTGAACCCCGGTACCGCCTTTTCAGAGTGGTACGGCAATGGCACGTTTAAGATGCTGGTAGAAAACACCTTAAATCCTTCGGACGAAAACGTATACGTGTTTCTGGACAAGGTTTTCACCGAAGTGGCTGCTCTCTTCCCAAACCAATATATCCACGTTGGGGGCGACGAATGCTACAAAGGTTACTGGGCGAATGACCCCGGCTGTCAGGCCTTAATGAAAAAACTGAATATCCGGCACGTCGAAGATTTGCAGGGTTATTTCATGGAGCGCGTTGCCAAGATTGTAGCGGCCAAAGGCAAAAAGATGATCGGCTGGGACGAGATTCTGGAGGGCGGTGTGCCGGGCGATGCAGCCGTAATGAGCTGGCGGGGCATCAAAGGCGGTATCGAAGCGGCTCAGGCCGGGCATAATGTGGTGATGACGCCGACTACTTTTGCTTACATCGACTACAACCAGGGCGATGCCACCATCGACCCACCGATCTACGCTACTTTACGTGCTCGCAAAAGCTATAGTTTCGACCCCGTGCCGGAGGGTGTTGATGCCAAACGTATTCTGGGTGGCCAGGCCAATCTCTGGACAGAGCAAATTCCGACCATGCGGTACGCTGAATATATGTCCTATCCCCGGGCGTGGGCACTGTCGGAAGTTTATTGGTCGCCAAAGGAGGCCAAAAACTGGCCCAGCTTTGTGCAGCGGATGGAGTCCCGCTTCGACCGGGCC
Organism: Flavobacterium sp. SUN052; assembly: GCF_028867935.1. Classification (GTDB taxonomy): domain Bacteria; phylum Bacteroidota; class Bacteroidia; order Flavobacteriales; family Flavobacteriaceae; genus Flavobacterium. The sequence continues at coordinate 383,401 of NZ_JAPQNS010000005.1, read as the reverse complement.
GATCTGGCGGGGATCAATTATTCGAAAGCGATTTATGATGCCATCATCCGAACGAGCACGAAAGATGGCAAACTGACGCTCGAACTGGAAGGGGAAATTCCCGGCCTCGACATTTTTTATACGATCGACGACACCATGCCTGACCAATTCTCGACCCGCTACACCCAACCGGTTGCCCTGCCCGACGGCCCCATCACCCTACGTGTGATCACCTATCGGGCTGGTAAACCCATCGGGCATTTAATTACCTTAAATCGGGAAGCACTAGCAAGACGGCGGTAAGGTGGTAACAAGGTTGCGTGGAGTCAGGTCAGGGGACCTGACTCCACTACAATTTCTTCAGAATCTTGACCAGCTTTTTGGTGATCACTTCGTAGCCTTTATCGGATGGATGTAAGCCATCGTACGTCATGGCTACGGATTCAAGGGGATAGGGATATTCGTCCGTTTCAGGGTTGAAAGCAATCGTGGTATATTCAGGATAGGTGAAGTTGGTGTACACGCCCGTTTTCGGGTCTTTCAGTCGTTTGTATTTGACCATTTTCTCGACGCTTAATTGCTTCGTGTGGTAGAGGTCGACTACCGGAAACGATTCTAAGCGACCAATAGAATCAATAGCATTGGCAAACGATTCGAGATACTGCCCCTTTTTGTCTTTGTAGGAGCCATAAGCGTTGTTTTTGTGATCGGCGATATACACGAAATCCCCTCGTTGCATGGGAGTGATCAGGATAATGCGGGCTTGAGGGTTTAGGCTACGGAGTTTGTCGATAATGATTCGGAACGACCCGTACACCGTGTTGTTGCTGGTGGAGTTCTGATAATCGGACAAGCGCCCCAATGGTCGCCCAGCCCACCAGTCGTTGGTACCCAGAAAGATCGAATAAACATCCGCTTTAGTCAGCCCCAATTTTTCAATTGATGTAGCGATACCGCCCGAAGTCCACCCATTATGGCCCTGATTAACATAGTGGATATTGGGCAATTGCTCAACCACCCGAGTCATGTATCCTTTTGTAATGCGGTTGCCGGTTTCGTTTTGATGCTCATTCAAATACGTGATTGAATCGCCAATAGCGACCCAGGTAAGGTCTTTGGGTTTGAATGAACTGGTCAGGCCAACCACGGCTAGGTACAGGAATAGTTTTTTCACAGTATTAGGATTCTGATTAGATACAGTGATTATGGAAAGAGGAATTTCTGCACCCTTTACTATTGATTGCCGATACCTGTCCCCGCATCTTTGCAGCTTACATCCGTTAAATTTCTATTATGACTCAACTCCGCGAATTAACCTTTCTTCTTGAAAGCCTTGCCCCTACCGCTTACCAGGAATCCTATGATAATTCGGGTCTGATTGTAGGCGATCCAACCGCTGAAATTACGGGTGTTCTCGTCTCGCTCGATGCTACCGAAGCCGTTGTCGACGAGGCCATTGCCAAAGGCTGCAACGTGGTAGTGTCCCACCACCCGATTGTGTTCAAAGGGCTGAAAAAACTGACCGGCAAGACCTACGTGGAGCGGACAGTGATCAAGGCGATCAAAAACGACGTTGCTCTGTATGCCATTCACACCAATTTAGACAACGTAGTAGGTGGGGTTAACTTCATGATCGCTGAAAAATTGGGGCTGCAAAACGTGCGGATTTTAGCCCCCAAAACTGGCGTAATGAGCAAATTGGCGGTATTTGTGCCCGTCGATAGTACACAAACGTTGTTGAATGCACTTTATGAAACCGGAGCCGGAAAAATTGGCAACTACGACCATTGCTCGTTCCGAACCCAGGGTACCGGCACCTTCCGGCCACTCGACGGAGCGAATCCTGCCATTGGCTCCGTTGGCGACGACGAGAGCGTAACCGAACACCGCGTAGAGGTCGTTTTTCCCAGTTACCTCGAAAGCGCGATGGTCGCTGCCATGAGACAGGCTCACCCTTACGAGAGCGTAGCCTACGACCTATATTCACTCAATAACCAGAACCAGACGGTTGGAGCAGGGGCCATTGGCGATTTACCAGCCCCTATGTACGGACGCGAGTGGCTTCGATACCTGAAATACCAAATGAGCCTATCGGTGATTCGGCATACGGATTTGCTCGATACGCCCGTTCGGCGGGTGGCGGTGTGCGGAGGTTCAGGAGGTTTTTTACTCAACGATGCTATACGAGCAGGAGCCGATGTGTTTGTGACGGCAGATTATAAATATCACGAATTTTTTGATGCGGATAATCGGTTAACTATTTGTGATATTGGCCATTACGAGAGCGAGATATTCACGAAAGACCTAATTCAAAAGCATTTGCTGGAAAATTTTTCTACTTTTGCGGTAATTTTATCTGAATCTGTCACCAATCCGGTGAACTACTTCTTTAATGATTGATGTATTACATTATACACTGCTCATTATCGATTTTTAAACGAACAACATGGAACTAACGATTGCGCAAAAGCTCGATGCTCTTCTCAAATTACAATCCATTGACTCACAGCTTGATGAACTGGTAAAGATTCGCGGTAGCCTTCCCGAAGAAGTACGCGATCTGGAAGATGAGATCATCGGTTTTGAAACCCGCATCAGTAAGTTTCAGGACGAGGCTAAAACCCAGGAAGACGAAATCAACCGGAACAAGGGAGCCAAAAAAGACGCCGAGAAACTGATTACCCGTTACAAGGAGCAACAGATGAACGTGCGCAACAACCGCGAGTATGACGCCATCTCGAAGGAAATTGAGTTGCAATCGCTCGAAATGGAACTGGCCGACAAGCGTATCAATGAAGCTTCGTTCCGTATCCGTACTAAAGACGAGGAAATCAAAGCAACTCAGGCTGCGCTAAACGAGCGTAAAGAAGACCTGAAAGTGAAAAAGCAGGAGCTGGATCAGATTCTTGCTGAAAGTCAGGAAGAAGAAAAAAGCCTGAAAATAGACCGCGATAAGCAGGCGCTAACCATTGAAGAGCGTTTGCTGAAATCGTACGAACGGATTCGGGCCAATGCGCTGAACGGCTTAGGTGTAGTTCCGGTGCGCCGGGGCGCTTGCGGAGGTTGCTACAATGTGGTGCCCCCCCAACGTCAGGCTGACATCAAAGACCGCAAGAAAATTATTGTTTGTGAACACTGTGGCCGGATTCTCGCCGACGTAGAAGGTGTTCCCGAGCCAGTTGGAAAAGGATCACGCTAGATTATCTGTTAGCAATGAAATGCACACATTCACCCGGCCCCTGCCGGGTGTTTTTGTTCTGGCTATACCTGTTGCTGCCCACCGCTGGCTGGGCGCAGGATTTTGGGTGGACACCCGGTCTCCAGCGTGCCTATGCCGACCTGATGAAACTCCGTGTGGCGGAGGCTCAGCAACTACTCACCCACGAAAACCCACACAACGGCGTGACGATCTGGCTGGCCGATTATGCAGACATGATTACGCTGCTCATTTCGGACGATGAGCGGGGTTACGATCGCAAAAGCAAGATCCAGGAACAGCGGCTTGATGAGTTGGCCGATTTAGACCCAAAATCGCCCTGGTCGCGGATGACACAAGCCGAAGTGCGACTTCACGGAGCGTTCGTAAAATTGAAATTCGGGCAGGAGATAAGCGGCAGTTGGGATATTATCAAAGCCTATAAACTGCTGGCCGAGAACGCCCGCCAGTTCCCTGACTTCTTACCCACCTACAAAGCCTTGGGCGTGTTGCACGTGTTGATCGGCTCCGTACCAGAAAACTATACCTGGGTCACGCGCATAATTGGACTTCGGGGCGATGTGCGGCAGGGTCTGGCCGAACTCAACCGAGCCCAGCAAGACCCTGTTTTCCGCACTGAAGCCGAGTTGGTTACCTTGCTTGTGCAGGCTTATGTACTGAAATTCACGGAGGCTGACAGTCGGCAATTAGCGCAGTTGGTAGCCCAGAATCCCGATAATCTGCTGCTCCATTTCTTTGGAGCGACCATTCAGATGAAAAATGGACAGGGTGATAAAGCGCTGGCTTTTTTACAGGCTCGCCCAACGGGACCAGCTTATCTGCCCATGCCGATCATCGACAATATTCTAGGCGATATCTACCTGCAAAAAGGTGACGAAACCGAAGCAGCGACTTATTACGGGCAGTTTTTGCGCACCTTTCGCGGACAGAATTTCCTGAAGGATACCCATTACAAACTCTTCCTGTGTTATTGGCTAAGTGGAAAACCAGCTACCGCCCTCCCCTATCTCCGGCGCGTAAAAGAAGTTGGCCGTACCGTAACAGAATCAGACAAAGCGGCTCAGAAATTTGCGGAGGCTCACGCCGACAAAGGCCTCACGCCCAGTCAAACGGTGTTGATGCAGGCTCGTTTAGCTACCGACGGTGGTTTTACCGACCGAGCTCTCGCTGTTCTTAAACCCTACTCCGAAAATCAGTTTGCTGTCCTCCCCGACCGCGCCGAATACCAGTATCGTTTGGGACGAATTCACCAACGACGTAACACACCCGACCTATCCATTGCCCCTTTTCGTCGGGCCATTTTCCTGACCGATAGTGCCGATGCCGGCCTTTCTTTTGGCGCAACGGCCGCTTTACAATTGGGGTATGTGTACCAGCAGAAACGGCAACTGGCTTTGGCTCGGCAATTTTTCGAGAAGGCCATCAGCTACAAAAAGCACGAATACAAAAACAGTATCGACAATAAAGCGCGAGCGGCTTTGAATCAATTATAAGCAACAAACGCAACGCTTGTGGGTTTAAACGGTGAGTAATTTATTCATTCACCTAATCAACCGTCTTATTATGAAAACCAGTACTCATTGTTTGCTTGCAGGCTTATTCGCGACAACTTTATTGGCATCCTGTAGCCGTCCGATGGCCACTGTCCAACGAAGCCCTCGGGAGCATTTTGCTATTACGAACCAAACGAGCATACATACCCCTTCCGAAGAAGCTACTGTTGCCGAGGCACCGTCTCTCCTATCAGAGCAACAGCCTACTCAGGCCAATGCAGCAGTTGATCAACTCGAAGCTTCTATTAGTGAAACCAAATCTCTGTCGAGCGACAAAAAAACCCAGCAACGGCTCAATCGTGTACGGACTATGCTAGCGACTGCTTCAGCAAAGGCTAAACCAGCTGTTTCGGAGGTTAACACAGCACGCAAGCCTAATTTGGCTGAACGAATGGTACTGAAGAAAATTAATAAGAAGATTGGGAAGCAGCTTTCGCCCCAAAATCCAGAGAAAGCGATGCTTAATACTGGTACATTGGCCACGGGTGCAGTTCTGGTTCTGATTGGTCTATTGCTATTATTACTCACAACAGGCACCGCAGCCAGCGTCGGGCTGGTCGTTCTTATTGTCGGGGCTGTTTTGTTGTTAGTTGGTCTATTTTAGACGCACCAAATAAAAAAGCGGTGTTGGCATTAGCCAGCACCGCTATATTGCCATTTCTACTGTTAAACAAGCTACAGATGCTTTACCCACTTACCTTTCAACCTATTTTCAAAGACAAAATCTGGGGAGGCCAGAAGATCCACACCATTCTTGGCAAAGACTATGCGCCCTTACCCAACTGTGGTGAAACCTGGGAGGTATCAGGCGTGGAAGGAAATGTGTCGGTGGTGCAAGACGGAGCGCTGGCCGGCAAATCGCTGGCTGATCTGCTTCACGAGTACAAAGGCGAACTGGTTGGCAAGCACGTATACGAGAAATTCGGCGATACCTTCCCGCTGCTGGTAAAGTTTATTGATGCCAACGACGACCTCTCAATTCAGGTACACCCCAACGATGAACTAGCTAAGGAACGGCATAACTCGTTCGGTAAAACCGAGATGTGGTACATTATGCAGGCCGATGAGGGGGCTACGCTGAATTCTGGTTTTAACCGCACAGTGAGCCGCGAAGAATATGTGCAATCAGTAAAGGATAATACACTGATGGACATTTTGAACATCGAGCCAGCCCAGCCCGGCGACGTGTTCTTTTTGCCTGCCGGGCGTGTTCACTACATTGGCAAAGGATTATTACTGGCCGAAATTCAACAAACTTCTGATATCACCTACCGTATTTACGACTTCGATCGGGTCGATGACAAAGGGCAGAAACGCGAACTCCACACCGAACTGGCCGTTGATGCCATCGATTATCAGCACCACGACGATTACAAAACGCAGTACGAAAAAGCCCTAAATAAGAGCGTTAACGCCGTTTCGTGCGATTATTTTGTAACGAATGTGCTGCATTTCGATCAGGAGGTACTGCACGATTATAGCCACTTGGATTCGTTTGTAATTCTGGTTTGCGTAGAAGGCAGTGCTACTATCCGAACCGGGAATGGGGATGAAATGCCCATCAAACTCGGCGAGTGTGCCCTGATTCCAGCGTCTATAAAATCGATCACGGTGGTGCCAGATGGTGAGATGAAGTTGCTCGAATCGTATGTGCCGGGGTCTTAAATCTTTATATTCTGCACCCGTACAGCGTTTAGAATGGCGAGTAATGCCACGCCTACATCAGCGAAAACGGCCTCCCACATCGTTGCCAGACCACCTGCGCCTAGCACCAACACAATAGCTTTGACTACTAATGACATGGTGATGTTTTGCCAGACAATTCGGCGGGTGGCCCTGCCGATAGCAACAGCCGTGGCAATTTTGGTCGGTTCATCGTTCTGAATAATGACATCGGCGGTTTCGATCGTGGCATCGGAACCCAGGCCGCCCATTGCCAGGCCTACGTCGGCCAGTGCCACCACCGGTGCGTCGTTTACACCATCGCCAACAAAGGCCAGTTTTGCCTTTGGGTTACTGGAAAGATCGGCTTTGAGACGTTCTACGTGAGACACTTTGTCTTCAGGAAGCAAGTCGCCATGCCACTCGTCCAGGTTTAGTTTCCGAGCGACCGCTTCAACAACTGCCGACTTATCTCCAGACAACATAACAGTACGAATACCGTCTTTTTTCAATTGATCGACGGCTTCTGCTGCGTCGGGCTTCACGGTGTCAGCAACGGTGAAATAACCCGCAAATTCCCCGTTGATAGCGGTCATGACCACAGTGTAGGGAATTTTAGTGAGGGCTTCGTCAAAAGCGACGTTGAACTTCTGGAGCAATTTGGCGTTACCTGCCAGCATATCTTTCCCATCAACACGACCCTTGAGGCCGTGGCCAGGAATTTCTTCTACATCTTCAACCGAAGCAGATTCATAGCTTTTGGTAGGATCGCTGTGTTGCGTATAGGCAATAATGGCCGAAGCAACAGGGTGCGTTGATTTGCTTTCCAGAGCGGCCGTCAGCCGTGCCAGTTCATTCGCATCTATACCAACGGGTTTCACTTCCTGAACCTCAAACACCCCTTTGGTGAGCGTTCCGGTCTTGTCCATAACAACCGTTTTAACCTGAGTCATCAGATCCAGAAAAACCGACCCTTTGAACAGAATACCCCGGCGTGATCCTGCACCAATTCCGCCAAAATAACCCAGTGGAATAGAAATAACCAACGCACAGGGACAACCAATAACCAGGAATACAAGACCCCTATATAGCCAATCCCGAAACTGATAATCCGGTACGAGAAAATAGGGCAACAGCGTAATCAGTAACGCCAGCCCACATATGGCCGGGGTGTAAATCTTGGCAAAGCGAGCGATGAACTCCTGCGTTTGGGCCTTCCGACCCGTAGCTTGCTGCACCAGTTTCAGAATCCGCGACAGCTTAGAATCCTGATAGGGTGTAGTCACATCCATTTCGACCAGCGACTGCCGGTTAATCATACCCGCCAGCACTGCTTCGCCCGCTCTGATCGTGCGGGGAACGCTTTCACCCGTTAGCGCTGCGGTATCGAACGTGCCCTTGTCGGAACGCATTGTACCGTCCAAACCCACTTTTTCGCCGGGCTTTATCTGTACCACCTCACCCACGGCTACGGTTGCTGCCTGAACCGTTTGGGGTTTCCCAGCGCGGATAACTGTCACGGCATCGGGTCGAACATCCAGCAGTGCTTTAATGGATCGGCGCGCCCGCAACACGGCAGCATCCTGAAACAACTCGCCGATGGTGTAGAACAGCATTACGGCAACGCCTTCGGGATATTCGCGGATGGCAAATGCCCCCAACGTAGCTACACCCATCAGAAAGAATTCACTGAAAATATCGCGATTCACTATACCACTCCAGGCCCGGCGCAATACCGGCCAACCCACGGGTAGATAGGCGACTATATACAAAATCAGGCGAACAGGATCTTTAAACCAGTTGACTGCATAATAATCCAGCGCAATGCCCGCTAGCAACAATACCAAACTGATTGTTACTGGCATATAGGTTCGCCAGGTTTGCCACGGCCCCGCCTTACCAGGGGCTACCGTTGCCGCCGGAGTTGTACCAGTCTCAATCAGCTCAACATCGTCGTGGCTGTGGTCGTGGTCGTGGTTATGATCGTGTGCCATACTTGTCAGAATTCAATAAAAATGTTTAGTACTGCCAGCCCGAAAAGGGTAAGGCTGGTAATCAGGTTTTCGTTATGCTCAAACCAGTGAGCATTCAGTCGCTTTAAACCCTGTCGTCCAATTACCACCATCAGCAGCATGCCCGACAGCGTGACAACATTATAGACTAGGGCTACCAGAGCAACGGCCGGAATGCCATACCATCCTCTACCTTTTGCACCAGCGCTCAAAAAATAAGCTTCAATTTCTAGGCAGGGTGACAAGAACATTGCTACAGTCAGGGATAGTAACAAACCGGAGAATGAACGGTTTTTGCGAATCGTACCCGCGTCGATATGGTCGTGAGTATGCCGGTGCCGAAGGTGTTGCATGAGATACCAAAGGCCCAACGCCAATAGCAGCAACGGAATAACCCGTTCAGACAGAATGTGGTATTTATCGGCCAATTGCCAACCAGCCAAACTCACCACTATCCCTAATAAGGTGGTACTGACCGTATGGGCAAGTCCGGCAATGGCCGTGACAGTCAGCAGCTGGCGACGGCTCCACTGCTCAACCTTTCCGATAGTCACAAACGGCAACCAATGGCTCGGGATTAGCGCATGAAGCAGACTCAACGTTAAACTACCAATTAAAATAGTGTCCATAGGTTGGCAAGTTATAAAACAGGAAAGGAGTTTCGTCTCGCCTACTTCTTTCTACAAAAATGGCTTAACTATAGGCTTATTTATTTCCTGCTCCCATGCGACATACTCTTTCATTCTGTTTTCTGATTCTACTCAATACCCTTACGGCATTGGCGCAGCGTGTGACAAGCCAACTGGAGACCTACGAATTGGCTACGGGAAAAAGAACCATTGTCCATCGCGACACGGTCCGGTTTGAAGCCCCCAACTGGACGCGCGATGGTCAATCACTGATTATCAATCAACAGGGGAAGCTATACCGGGTAGCCCTTAAAACAGGTCAGAAAGAGGTAATTAATACTGATTTTGCCACCGCCTGCAACAACGATCACGGCCTCACGCCCGATGGCCTAACAATTATCATCAGCCACAACGATAAACGCGCTACTGCCAACGGCAACTCGCGCGTTTTTACGGTGCCGCTTGGCGGTGGCACACCCAAACTGATTACGGAGAAATCACCCTCCTACTGGCACGGCGTATCTCCCGATGGTAAAACACTGGCTTATGTCGGCGAACGTGCCGGACCAGATGGCAAGAAAGACTTTGATATTTATACAATGCCCATTAACGGCGGAACTGAAGAAACCCGCCTGACCACGTCAACAGGTCTCGACGATGGCCCCGAGTATTCGCCCGACGGCAAATACATTTATTTCAACTCATTCCGCACCGGTCTCATGCAAATCTGGCGCATGAATGCCGATGGTAGCCAGCCTACTCACCTCGTGAACGATGCGTATGCCAGTTGGTTTCCGCACCCCTCACCCGATGGCAAGTATATTGTCTTCATCAGTTATCTACAGGATCAGGGTGGCGCTCACCCCGCCGACAAGGATGTAATGCTCCGATTGATGGACCTCAAGTCGGGCAACGTCCGCGAACTGATGCGCTTTCGGGGTGGCCAAGGCACTATTAATGTGCCAAGCTGGTCGCCCGATAGCAAGCACTTTGGCTTTGTGAGTTATTGAGTAAAGAGAACTGTTACTGTACCGACTGAAAAAAACCAACCGTACCCAATGCGTATTGGCTGATTACGGTAATATCGGTATGGTTAGCGCCCTCTACATACGTAGCCGTTACGGTAGCACCCCGCTTTTTCATAGCCGCTTCAGCATTTTGGGTGTTGAAGACAGGCACTAACTGATCAGCTTTTCCGTGATACAATTGAACGGGGACAGCCGGTTTCCAATCGAACACATCGTTATCAGCAACCGCTTTCACGAAGAGTGCATCAGACCCGGAATTAACAGCTTGTTTAAATCCATCCGTAAATATCTGGTTCAGGCTTACACTTATACTGGCATTCTCACGCTGGGCCTGAATCTGAGTAGCGTAGGGCTCCTTAAAATAATACGACATCGGACGGTTGAGGCCGTAGATCCGGTCGTAGGTTAACAGCGTCCAGATATACAGCGAATTGTAGTCGGGGCGGGTCGTTGCTGCCGTATTGACCACAAACTTCATAAACGATGTTTTGTCATAAGCTCCAGCACCAATGCTCGACGCTCGCAGGTTGAACTCACCTGCTGCCTCTTCCTCCATTTTTTTGTGAAGCGACATAGTTGCGTACCCCCCCTCCGAATAGCCAGAGATGAACAATCGCTTATCCCAGTTTACTTTGTTCTGAGCCAGAAATTCCCGGCTTGCCCGGAGCATATCCAGCGAAGCTGTTGCCAAACCATTTCGATGTTCGTAGGTGTGGGGCAAACTTTTCGAGGTGCCGTAGCCAATATAGTCGGGTAAGGCTACAATATAGCCGTAAGAGCCGAACAAAGACCCGAATGAATAGGTATCGCTACCCGTACCGTTGTTCGAGGGGGCATCATCGTCGGTACGAATGGTACCATGTTGCAGGCTGAGCATAGGAAGCGCACCAGTTACCGTAGGAACAATTAATGCACCAGATGCCTGCACGTCCGTACCATCGGTGTTTTTGGTTTTGTACACCACTTTATACACCGTGATCGTGTTCTTCAGGTACTGCCCAGTAATCAGCGAGGCAACACTTCCGAACAGCGATGTGTAGCGCGTGCTAAGTTGAGCCGTCGTATACTGGCCAATCTGCGTGGCACTAACCAGCGTTTGCGGCTGAGGATCAACAACAGGCTCGGGATTTGTTTTGCAACCTGTGGGACCAAGTAAAACCAATCCTGAGAGCAAAGTCATCAGGAGAAATGTCAAAAAAGTCTTCGTCAGTATCATGTGTTGGAAGAAAGCCGGGAGCGCAGGGAGATAGATTACCCCATAGAAGAATAACGTCCACTTGTAGCAAAACGTTTCTGTTTTACGGGCATTGTATTTCCTATTGTTTACGTAGATTATATTCTACAATTATGAGGAATGCCCGTTCACTAACTACTAACAAAAAGGTTTCTTTGATTAAACCACTCAATAGTCTTTCAATCAAATAGACAAAGTGTAACTAATTAATAGTTAAACCATTAACATTTTAAAATTCAGCGAGCCATTAGTCAGCGTGTCAACTGGTACAACTTTTGGCCATTGAATGGCAAAACATCCCACATGATTATGAACTGGAACAAGCAAACTTTTGGCAATCGAACGGCCGCCCTGGCTCTTGCCGTGACCTTACTATCAGGCGATGTTCTGATGAGTTGTAAGTCGATTAAACGAAACACAAACAAGACCCAGCGCGGGGCCGGCATTGGTGCTGCCGGAGGTGCAGCGATCGGCGGAGTTATTGGCAGTAGATCGGGCAATACAGTCTTAGGTGCTATTCTGGGTGCAACAGTAGGTGGTGCCGCCGGTGCTGTCATTGGTCGTCGAATGGATAAAGCCGCCGAAGAGATGCAACGCGAATTACCTAATGCAACTGTAGAACGCGTTGGCGAAGGCATTAAAATCACGTTTGGCTCCGACATTCTGTTCGACGTGAACAAGTACGATCTGAAGCCGCAAACCCAGCGCGATTTGACTGATTTTGCGCAGACGCTGAAGAAATACGAAGATACTGACATCGTGATTGAAGGCCATGCTGATGCAACAGGTTCGGATGACCTTAATCTGAGACTGTCACGGCAGCGGGCCGACGAAGTTGCTAAATTCCTGCAAAAACAGGGTGTTCGCAGTGGCCGGGTAGACGAGAAGGGCTACGGTGAATCACAACCCATTGCAAGCAATGATACGGAAAGCGGTCGGCAAAAAAATCGCCGGGTGGAGATTGCGGTCTTTGCGAACGACAAGATGAAGCGTGATGCCAAAAACGGTAATCTGGAATAATGCAGCATAATGTAGAAGGGCAACTGAGGTAGTTCTCTAAACCGACAAACCTCCAATTACCCAACTAACTTTTCATAATAACAGATGGCAACGGTAAAAAAAGGTGATCAGGTCGAATGGAATTACGCTGGTCATAAGGCAGAAGGAACGGTGTCGGAAGTTCATAAAGAAGACGTAAAGAAAACCGTTCAGGGTACTACTGTTAAGCGCAAAGGTTCGGCCGACGAACCTGCTTTGGTGCTGAAGCAGGGAAAGAAGAAGATTGTAAAATCGGCGAGCGAAGTGACTAAAAAATGAACCGTTCGATAAGATGCCAGCGAACAACAACGACGATAAGGGCGACAAAGAAGTAAAAGAAGACTTCAAAAGCCTTGTTAATATGTCGGCAACACAGATTGAAAAATGGCTTGACACAGACGAGTCGAAATCAGTGGGCCAAAAAGAAGAGGACGGAAGTGAGTCGATTGGGCATAAATCGGGTAAACATATTATCCGAATCCTCGGTAAGAAAGATGCTGATTTGTCGGCAGATGACTATGCGCACATGCGTAAAGTAGTCAGCTATATCAAGCGCCACTCTGCTCAACAGCCGAAAGAAACAAAAGGAAGTAATTGGGAATATTCGCTAAAAAACTGGGGGCACGACCCAAACAAAAAGTGAGTTTTTCAGCTTATAAGTAAATATTAGCACAATTGATGGAGCCATTAATTGAATTAATACTAACGGTTTAAACAACCAATAACTCAACATTATGAACGTTAAGCAAACAAGGGGCGAAATCCTCGAGGCATTAAACAAACTTCTGACTCGTAGCCATGATGCCGAAGAAGGCTATCAGGAAGCTGCGGAAAACGCAAAAGATGCAGAACTCAAAAGCTTGTTTCTCGCCCAGTCGCGTCAACGAGCTGAGTTCGCAGCAGAACTTGACCGCGAGATCAGGACGATAGGTGGCGAACCAGACAGTGGCACAAGTCTATTATCCGATCTGCATCGCGCTTGGATCAATATAAAATCGAGTTTCTCTAGTGATGATGATAAAGCAACCGTTCAGGAATGTCAGCGGGGCGATCAGGAAGCCCTTGATGATTACAACAACGTGTTGCAACAAACAGACTTGGTCGCAAGCACCCGTGAGTTGCTGTTGCGGCAAAAACAGAGCGTCGAATCAGCTCATGCTTCGATGGCTCGCTTGGCCTTGGTAGTGTAGTGAATGGTGGGATTGGAAAGCCTGCTTCCTTTGGAGGCAGGTTTTCTTGTTTATACACCCATTGGTAATTCTGAAATGAAAGTGGTTGAGGTGGCTCGCAGAACCATTCACTCAACTACCTTCATCACTGATTAACCCAATTACTACGTTTAAGCAGTAGCCCGTTTAGTACGGCGGGGCATAACAAATGCAAACGAGTTTCCTGGTGTAGGAATGGTGGTAAAACCAAAAACGTCGCGAATTTTAGGCCGTAAGAAACAGGGCGGAGTTGGGTACATTTTAGTCATCTCAGAAGGTAAATAGGTTGATGGTATTATCGAGGGGTTGGTAGAAGGATAGGCCGGTTAAGGCAGTAATCAATTCTGAGCAAAATAGGCAATAATCAACATCATCACCAAGGCAAGAATTCGGAGTATTGCATCTGGTTCAACGTTGTTAGTTCGTAAAGAAGACATATTCTGTAGGCGTTTGGTATAGCAAAGTTGTTGCAATTCAATTAAACGACTCTTAAACGCTTGTTAAAAGCTTATTAAATCCGACTCTAGACGAAATAATTACCTGAATGTCACAAAAAAAACCCGGCTGGTTGGCCGGGTTTTACGTTTCATAGTGTTGAGTAAATCAGAAATCTGACTTATTGTATTAGTTAACTTTCAATGACTCACGAGCCGAGTTCACACCCGATTCCGTTTTGTCGGCTAACTGATCAACCTTATCGTTATACTGCGATTTCGCCTGTTGCTTGTCCGAATTCAGTTCGTTTTCAGCAGTCGACCGCAGATCGTTATATTGCTGTTTTGCTTTGTCAGTGTATTGGCTCACTTGCTCTTTTGCCTTTTCAGCGTACTGATTTACCTGATCCTTGGCTTGCTCGTAGCCTTGCTTTACCTGATCAACGCCTTTGCTCCACTGTTCTTTCAAATCGCCAGTGCGCTTATCGGCTTCTTCTTTCAATTTATCACGGGTTTCTTTACCGCTCCGTGGGGCTGTTAGCAATCCGATGGCTACTCCCGTTAATACTCCTGTCAGAAAATCACGTGTGCTACGCATAGTGTTGGTTGTTTAAGATTATTGATTGGTTAACGCTTGGCCCGGCGCTCAACCTGGCCGATGGCATCCTTTGTACGAGATGCCGAAGTTTCTACAAAATCGTTGTACTGGCTTTTGATGTTGTCAATGCCCGACTGCAACTGATCCTGCAAATCCTTGAAAAAAGAATCGGCATCATTGGAAATACGTTTCCGGGTCGATTTGCCCTTCTCCGGTGCTACCAGCATACCCAGCACAACGCCGGCAGCTAACCCTATCAAAATACCTGGTAATGATTTCATTGCTTCTGTCTGTGGTTGCGTGTGTTACTCAGACAAAAATAAGTAAGAAAAAAACGTACCAGCTTTGTCTATTGTTTTTAAGTAGCTCACTATCAGTCACATTTTGCCCATTTTTTTTAAGACCGTTATCCTGCTATGGGAATGAATTTCCACAGTTCAACCCGATAATTCCTCAACCTGGCCAATACACCAGTTATGTCATGTATCTTGGGAGTAATCCCTCAAAACCATTTTGGTTTCCTGTTGTCTATATACATAATTGATAGTAGCACACTCTTCATTTAGTTCTCCTAATGACCTCCATTGACCTGGCGTTCCTGATCTATGCTGTATTTATCACTACAGTATCCTTTCTTAATTTGCTGCGCATCGACTATTGGTGGATACGAATGTGGGACTTCCCGCACTTCCAGCTCATGGTTTTGGCTTCTGTGGGATTGGTTGCCTGGCTACTAGTTGCTCCTACCTGGGGCTGGCCTCAACTCGCAACTCCCAGCTTGCTAACGGCAGCTTTGCTGTATCAGGCGTGGCTTATCTACCCTTATACCTATTTGCATCGGGTGCAGGTCCCCCGTCGAAAAAGTAGAGCCCAGGCAAGCGACGACAACACAATTCGCCTGCTTATCGCCAACGTATTTATGGACAACACCCATTGCCCTGAACTCCGATCACTCGTCAGAAAACATAAGCCCGATGTGTTGCTGGTATTAGAAGGTAATGAACGATGGCGGAAAGCGTTAGAGGAAATTGATGATGACTATCCATACCAGCAGTTAATCCCGTTGGAGAATACCTACGGAATGCTCTTTTATTCGCGGTTCAAAACGCGACAGATGCAGGTTCATTACCGCATTCAGGATGGCATTCCGTCTGTTTCCACGCAGTTAGAGCTACCGTCGGGGCAGTGGATTAATTTTTATGGAGTTCATCCCATGCCACCCAGCCCTACTGAGAATTACCGCTCCACCGAGCGCGACGCCGAGTTATTGCTGGTAGGTAAGGAGGCTAGGAAAAAGACAGGCCCTGTGATCGTAGCGGGTGATTTGAACGACGTTGCCTGGTCGCACACAACGCGGCTTTTTGGTAGAATCAGTGGATTGCTCGACCCGCGAATTGGGCGAGGTCTTTTTAGTACGTTTCATGCGAAGTACTTTTTTCTGCGCTGGCCACTCGATCACGTGTTTGTATCGCACCATTTCGTGCTGAATGGCATTCGTCGGTTGCCTAATTGTGGTTCTGACCATTTTCCAATTCTGGTGTCATTGACATATGCACCCGACCCCAACCGGATCGAAGATATTCCGCAGGCTGAAGAAGCAGATATTGAGGAAATGAAGGAGAAATTGGATGAGGTAGCGTCTAGCTAAAAAAGCAAAAAAAATTCCTGTGTTCATATCGACACAGGAATTCTGTACCCACCGTAACTTGTACTTAACCTAAACTTTTTCGCCGAAGCGATAAAACCACCTAAACCAAATGCTGTACCTCTGTAAGGAGGATTTTTTATAGAATCGTTGAGTTGAACCTTTACACTGTATTTTTCTAGTACCCTTCTGCGAATCATTTTCTCAGAAGAATAGCATCGATCTATTCGAGTTGAGTAAATCAGAATAATGCGTGGCTGAATGCCTTGCAGTGTCCCGCTGTGATGATGTTAAGTAGAAAAATTTGTGCCAAACGTATGAATTAGCGCAAGCAACTTGTTTATAAATGCTGTTAGGCCTTGAAAATGAGGAGTAAGCGCCAAAAAACCTACTACAAACGTTTTTATTCAACACAATAGCCACTAATGTAGTTGTAGACAATGTTCCCCAGTTGTAGAATAAAACTGTAGATATTTGGCGCACTGAATTTCAAGCCTGTAATTGATTACACTTTGTTGAGGCTTAACAAGTGTGGCTTAATTAGCTCATACTGTGCCTTTTGCTAGAAATTTTTCGAATAATTGCACTGAATTTACACTTAGGCATCAAATTAGGTTAGTACAAAGCATATTCACTTTGACTGATCTGCGTGTGGTACGAGCAATGGGAGTAATTACGGGCCATCAAACCCGACCCTCCGTAAACTATGATATGACGACTACTAAACGAGTGCTAATCGTTGACGATGAAGCAGATATTTGCCTGTTGCTATCAGGACTGCTTCGGCGTTTAGGCTACCATCCTACCTGTGCCCATTTTCTGGAAGAAGGCCGTCGCTGCCTCCGCTCTCAGGAATTTGATGCCGTATTCCTTGATCTCAATCTGCCCGATGGACTTGGCTTTGATCTTCTCCCAAATATTAAGCTAGCCACAAGCACGACCAAAGTAGTCATGATCAGCGCGTTTGACGGCGTAGCTGAGCGGAAACGGGCTTCAGAACAAGGGGCCGACTATTTCATCGGTAAGCCTTTCACCCGCAAATCTGTAGAACAAGCTCTACAAACTATACAGGTTTAACGTATATTTGAGTTTGTTCAACCATTCAACTACATATGAAGAAAATCAATAAACTGCTATTCATGCAAAAAAGAAGCATGGAAATTGGTATATTGATTCCCATTGGTGATTTTTAGAGCGGCAACATACTGCCGTAACTAATTAACCAGCTACTCTTCATTACTATCGACGCTACCAGGTATGGAACGAATACTGATCGTTGACGACAACAATGACATCTGTCTGTTGCTCGAACGCTTTCTGACAAAGCAGGGCTACAAAACAGCGTCGGCATTACGGGGAGAAGATGGACTGGCGTTGGTCAGAAAAGACTCGGTTGAGTTGGTCATCTGCGACTTCAAACTCCCCGATATCGATGGCCTCGAAATGTTGCGCCGTATTAAAGTTATCAGTCCGAAAACTGCTGTTATTATCATAACGGGTTATTCGGACGTTCGCATTGCTGTTCAGGCAGTGAAGCACGGGGCCTACGATTACGTCACTAAGCCGCTTTACCCCGACGAAATCTTATACACAATTAAAAGTGCTCTGGAGCGCCGGTTGCAGGCCCTCAACCAGCCCGGCGGTGTAGCTACGGGTGAAACCACCACAGCGACTGCCCCCGCTGCAGAACGCCAGACCATCGCTAAATCGGCAAAAGCGGGCACGCTCGCCCCTAATGGCAAACGGTTTATTTTTGGTAAAAGCCGGGCAGCCGAACAACTCCAGAAACACGTTGAATTGATTGCACCGACCAATATGTCGGTGATTATCACAGGCGAAACGGGTACCGGAAAGGAGTTTGTAGCCAATGCAATTCACCTGCGCAGCAAACGAGCCGACAAGTCTTTTGTCGCTATTGACTGCGGAGCATTGTCGAAGGATTTGGCGGGCAGCGAATTATTTGGTCACGTTAAAGGTGCTTTTACGGGGGCTCTTGCCGATAAGGCTGGTAGTTTTGAGTTTGCCAACGGAGGAACCTTGTTTCTTGATGAAGTTGGTAACCTGTCTTACGACAATCAGATCAAGCTACTGCGCGTACTCCAGGAACGGAAAATTCGGCGCGTGGGTAGCAATCAGGATATTCCGGTCGATGTGCGTATTATTTGCGCCACCAATGAAGAGCTCCGCGATGCTGTTCGGCAAGGTCGTTTCCGGGAGGACCTTTTCCACCGAATCGACGAATTCAGGATTGAACTCCCTGCCCTTCGCGAGCGTCGTGCCGACATTATGATTTTTGCCGAGCATTTTCTGGAGTTGGCCAACACCCAACTGGAAAAGGAAATTATCGGTTTCGACGAAGACGTTAAGGAAAAACTCCGCGACTATTACTGGCATGGCAACCTCCGCGAATTACAGAACGTAATCAAACGGGCAGTGCTGCTCACTCAGGGCGATTATATTTTAGTTGAGTCGCTACCTCACGAGATTGTACATCCAACGTATTTCTCACCTGAAGACTCGGCAGTAAGTATGACGCAGGTGCAGGTCTATCCAGATATGCTTCGTCCGGGCACTACGGTGATTTCGCAACCCGCCAACAACCTCAAATCGGTGTCTGAAAATGCCGAGCGGGCAGCAATATTGAAAGTTCTCGAAAAAACCGGCTACAATAAAACAAAAGCCGCCGAAGTACTCAATATTGATCGCAAAACGCTGTACAACAAATTAAAAGCGTACGATATTCACTTGTAGTAAAAGAGAAAAAGAGTGAAAGAGCGCTTGCCGTAACAGGCATTTTATTCGCTCTCTCACTCTTTTTCTCTCTAGTTGAAACTAAAGCCCACTGATACCATACCCACACCATTACGGGCATTTCCTAAGAGAGCCTGAGATGCCGTGGTATTAGCTATTTTCTGTAAGCCCTGACCATAGCGCAAGCCAACCAGTGCTTTGCCCACGAACAGGTTTAAACCACCCGCTACACCATAGTCGAATTTATTGAAAGCATCGCGGTTAAGATTCGCGGTTCCATTTAGCAGGTCACCATTTGAGCTTACGTTTGAGTTGAGCA
The DNA here is from genome assembly GCF_028867935.1 of Flavobacterium sp. SUN052. Lineage (GTDB taxonomy): Bacteria > Bacteroidota > Bacteroidia > Flavobacteriales > Flavobacteriaceae > Flavobacterium. The sequence goes on along the minus strand of NZ_JAPQNS010000005.1, from coordinate 364,094 downwards.
AATAAGCGGCATAAGGCCCCGCCTGAAGCTCTACAGTGTTACCCAGCTTGAATGTTGCCAGTACGGGCAATTCAGCATAGTTGAGTCGGAAGGTATTACGTCCTTGAAAACCAGATATATTGTAGTTAGCCGAGGCACCTTTAGCCGAGTATAAAAGCTCAGGCTGAATGGCAAAAAAGTCGCCAGCTGGGATTTGTGCATAGACACCACCGTGGAATCCGATGCGTTCTTTGCGATCATTGGCGTTAGCATTCTCGAAATAAATAGAACTGGCGTTAAGACCACCTTTCAACCCAGCCCGAACGCGGCTTTGCGCTATTGCGTCGGTTGTTTGTACGAAACATGCACCAGCTGTTAAAAGGCCAAGTGCCAGGTAGGAATTGCGTAAGTTTTTCATAACGTTGATAGTTGAGTGGACAGCTTTGTTATAGCTGTATGCTTAGCTGCTCAGGTCAAAATCGTGCCAATTTGCACTGAGCAGGGCCATAAACTCTGTTTTCAGCCTGATTTGCCGGTTTTTACACTCAATTTTCAGGATTTTAAGTAGATTGACGTTTAAATAGAAGAGGCCGAAAGTGCGTATCTTGCTCTACACTTTGGGGTAATGGCGCAACCGCTGCTGATATTAAAACGTAGCTTACAATTAATACACCAGTTTTAAAACTAGCATATTGGTAAGTAAAAAACCCTTGTCTATAGTCTGATTGTTTTAGTTCGAAACTACTTTTTGTATTGTATTCGCTACTAATCAGGTATTTTTACAATACAAATAAAACTTCCTCTTTCGATCTAGCGACTTATGAGTACCTCTAAGTTTGGGACAGCGCTGATTCTTATCGCCGATGATGATGCCGACGACCGTATGTTTCTGGAACAGGCGCTTCGACAAATAGGGTTCATGCACGATGTACGTTCAGTTGAAGATGGCGAAGAGCTTTTGGATTATCTCCATCAGCGCAGGGCTTACACTAAAGACACAGCACCCCGCCCTACCCTGCTGATTCTGGATTTGAACATGCCGCGTATGAATGGCTTTCAGGCGTTGAAGGAAATAAAGGACAATCCAGAACTCAGGCGTTTGCCCGTGGTGGTCATGTCTACGTCAACAGCCGATGAAGACATTGTACGGTCCTACAATCTGGGAGTTAATTCATTTGTCATTAAACCATTCAATTACACTCGCTTGGTGGAAATTATTGGTGCTTTGAAAACCTATTGGCTTGAAACAGTCCAGCTACCTGAATAAACAATTGTTTTCCCCGCTATCTATCCCATTGTTATGATTACGCAGGAAAAAGCGTTACCAGTTATTACATCCAAACAGGAAAAAATCCGGGTGTTGCTGGTCGAAGACGACGAAGATGATTATGTTCTGACCCGAACCCTGGTATCGGCGCCGGAGAATGCCACCATCAGACTCGACTGGATCGACAACTATGCCGATGCCCTTGAAGCCATTCAGCGCAAAGAATTTGACGTTTACTTAGTTGACTACCGGCTTGGTGAGTATACCGGGATCGACCTTATCCAGGAAGCTTTTCGGTTAGGTAGCAGTGCGCCTATGATTTTGTTGACGGGACAGGATGACCTGGCCGTCGACTATTCGGCTCTTGAATTGGGCGCGGCCGATTACCTGGTTAAAGGTAGAATTGACCCGCAACTGCTGGGACGTAGTATTCGGTATGCCCTCAGACAGGCAGAAACCCTGGCCGAGCTCGTTAAAAACGAAAATAAATACCGTGCTCTTTTTGAACGTTCAGTAGATGCCATTTTCGTGATGGATAATCAGATGGTCTTTCAGGATGCGAACCCATCAGTTGAGCAATTGCTGGGCTACAACCGCGACGATCTCAAAAAACTCAACGTAGCCCGCCTATTCGGCAACGTTGATGCCCTTCGCGAGATTCGGTTTATCGTGCGCAAGCATAATCAGCTAAAAGATTATGAAACAACCCTGGTGAGCCACAATGGTCGCAAACGTACCTGCATGATTTCGATCTGGTCAGTTGACGATACCAGCGGCCACCCGAATTGGTATCAGGGTATTATTCGGGATGTAACCGAGCAGAAGCGTGCCCAGCAGGATCTGATTGTGGCTGAAAAGCTAACTATGACCGGTAAAATTGCCCGTAGCATCGCTCACGAAGTGCGGAATCCGCTGACCAACCTGAGCCTTGCTCTTGAACAGCTGAAGGAAGAACTTCCCGAAAACGACGAATACACGGTTGTTTTCACTGACATTATTCATCGGAATGTGGAGCGAATTGGGCAGTTGATCACCGAAATGCTCAACTCGTCTAAACCGCGCGACCTGGATCGGAAACCCCAGAACCTGACTATGATTGTTCGGGATACACTCCACTTGGTTTCTGACCGCCTGAAATTGAAATCGATGCAGTTAATAACCGATTTCTGTAAAGGGGAGTGCATTGCGTTGCTTGATCATGAACAGATTAAAACTGCGTTGCTCAATATTCTGATCAACGCGGTAGAAGCTATGGAACCGGGCCGGGGCATCTTGCGAATAACAACGTTCTGCACCGACGACGATCAGGTTTGTGTGGAAGTACAGGATAATGGCAGTGGTATATCTGAAGAAAACCGTCAGCGATTGTTCGATCCCTTTTTTACCGCCAAAAGTACCGGTATGGGACTGGGCTTGACCACTACCCAAAACATCATCAACAGCCACAGGGGCAATATCGAAGTTATGTCTAAACTGGGTGAAGGAACCACGTTTCGCATTTGCTTTCCTATTGCTGAAAGGTAACCACCTAGCATCAGCAGTATTGTGAACTACAAAAGCCCAGTTACGTACTGGGCTTTTGTAGTTTTAACTGTGTATTTTTTTTCCCACTACTCAACAATTATTTCCACAACATCTCAACACTCAATCAGGAAATAGTTACCCGTTTGATTAAAATAAGTCTCTACCTGTTTATACAAATATGCCTTTAAACTGATTATAAAGCCATTCTGGCAAAACTGTTACTTTCTCGCTACCATCTCGTCTGACTTGGCATTATTATTTCTCTACCCATAAAGAAAACAATGAATACCATGATCTGGAACGATACTCACTTCCCGGCAGCAATGCGATCACTTAACCCCAGCACTCGGCACAAGGCTATCGAAATAGCTAACCGGCTGATGGCTCAGGGTGAACTAACTAAGCAGCAGGCAGTAACAGTAAGTATCGCCGAGGCTCGCCGGATAGCTCGTCAATCGTTTGCGATGAACGAAGGCAGCCTTACCTACGCATCAACGCGTTAATAAACTACCCTGTTACCATCCCTAAATCAACTCATGTTATGAACTGGAAGAAAACCATTTACGATTCACTTACCGGATGTGCGGCTCTGTGTGACGAAGCAGCTACAAATTCTTCACGCCAGCCTGACATTGAAAACTACTATCGCTTTATTTTTTTGAATCTCGATTGTGCTGATCTATGCCGCCAGGTAGCTATGCTGTATGTGCGCGGGTCAGAGAACACTCGACTGTTGGCTCAGACCTGTATTGAAGTGTGTGAAAAGTGCGCCGAGGAAGCCGCCACACTTGCTACTGATGATGCTAACCGTGTGTTTGCCATGTGCCAGCAGACAATCAGAAGTTGCATCGGTATTTTAGGAATGGATCAAAATAGAGCTGTAGATTCTCTCAACCCGACAAACACTCCGTCGTCGTTGTTCTACGGCATTGACCTTCGCGAGACACTGTATAATTAAACGATGATACCTTCCTCGTGGCGGGTGGCTGGTTTTTTTTAACCATCTGCCCGCCATTTTTTGTTTAAATCTCACAAACTAACACGTTATGGAAACGCAGCAACAAAAGAATAATGACCTTGCCAAGGTTAAAGAATTAGTTGAAGACATTCGAATTGCCATGATGACAACCGTTGATGAAAGCGACCATCTGGTAAGCCGACCAATGGCCGTCATGCAAATGGACAGCGACGGAACACTCTGGTTTTTCACCAAGAAAAGCTCACCCAAAGTAGATCAGATCGAACACAACGAGCAGCGGATCAACGTCAGTTTTGCCGATGCAGACGATGCTTCGTATGTATCGATTAGTGGTACGGCTGAAGAACTTTACGACCGCGCCAAAATTGACGAACTGTGGTCGGCAGCGGCCAAACCCTGGTTCCCCGAAGGCAAAGACGATCCTGAATTGACCCTGTTGAAAGTTCATACCGAAATGGCCGAGTACTGGGATTCAACCTCAAGCCGCATGATTCGTTTCTTCGAAATGGCTCGTGCTGCCATCACCGACGATACCTACAAAGAAGGCGAAAACCGGAAAGTATACAATTAAAAAAGAGAGAAAAGCGAGAGAATGAAAGAGTGATTGCCTGCAAACGGTACCAACTTTCGCTCTTTCGCTTTTCATTCTTTCGCTCTTTATGATCGTAACCCCTACGCAAACCGGCTGGCGGGTAATTCATCAGCAGGCGCACGGTTTGTTAGCAACCCAATTGGCGCTGCATTGGTCTGAGAAAAAACGGCCCATTCGATGGGTCGAAACGTTGGTAGCGCTTTCGGAACACGACGATGGGCAGGACGCCTGGGAAGGCCGGAACCATTTAACAGAAGCGGGCGCTCCCCTCGATTTTAAGGAGTTGGAATACTCGGTTGAGCAAGCTAAAAACATGATTCAGATTGGCCTGGAGAAGAGCCGCTGGAACGCCTTGCTCCTCTCTATGCACACCACGTTTTTGTATGAGGAAAAACGCGGTGAAGATCCTGCTTTAGACGAGTTCTTGAATCAGCAAAAATCAAATCAGACGAAGTGGTGCAAAGTCTGCAAGGCTACCGTAGCCGAAGCTCGCTACGCCTATTATTTTCTGCAATGGTGCGATGCACTATCGCTGGTATTGTGCCAAAATTTGGTTCAGAAAGAAGAACGTCGGCTTGAGGTAAGTAAAGGTCCAGATGGCACGTCCTATTACATTTTTCAGCGACCAAATGGAAGCCTGGGCCTCGAACCTTGGCCGTTCGACGAGAAAGAATTATCCGTTCATGTGGAGAGCTTCCTGCTCACACAGCTTGCGTTTAATGATGATACCGAGCTTTACAACGCACTGAACGATGCCGAGGTGGAGGAATTGAGTTGGACGTTTAAGCAGTAAAAAGGGAGCAGGAGTTAATTTTTGCCCCCTTCCTTGTTTTATATATGTTGCTGACGCTTCAGGGCTTCGACTCCGCTCAGCTTGACGGGGAACTCTCAAGTTTGTGGTCAGGCTGAGCGGAGTCGAAGCCCTGAAGCGTCAGCAACTCAATATTTTACGTTATACCACTTTCAGCAGCACCGATGAACGGGCTGGGATTGTGAATGGCCCCTTCACCGTTATTTTGTCTCCTTTGCTGTTAAAATACCCATCTGATGTGTTCACCACAACGGCCCAATGGTGCCCACGACCCGGTCCGGGCAGCGTGAATGACAGTTCGTCCCAATACGCGTTCATGATCCAGAACAGGTGATCGGGGGCGATCATTGTGCCGTCTTCTTCCTGCTCATTAACCTGTTCGCCATTAATGTGCAGGCCAACGCAACGTGTTGTGCCATTGTTCCAGTCGTCGTCGTTCATTTGCTTGCCATCTGGCCTAATCCAGCTTACCTCATCCGTGGTGTAGAATTTGCGCCGGCGAAGTAATGGCAACTGTTGGCGTAAAGCCGTAAGCTGACTGGTGAAGTCGAAAAACTGCTGTTGCTTTTCATCCCAGTTCCAGTTCATCCAGCTCAGTTCATTATCCTGATTATAGACGTTGTTATTACCGTTCTGAGTCAACCCGCACTCGTCACCCATCACAATCATTGGCGTGCCCTGGCTCAGGAGCAACGTTGCCATAAAGTTGCGTTTCTGCCGCTCACGGAGAGCGTTTATTTCCGGATCATCGGTTGGCCCTTCTACACCGTGGTTCCAGCTTTCATTATCATTGGCTCCATCGTTATTATCCTCCCCGTTGGCATCATTATGCTTCTCATTATAGCTCACTAGATCGTTGAGCGTAAAGCCGTCATGAGCCGTAATGAGGTTGACACTGTTGCTCGGCGAGCGGCCATCGTTGCCATACAGATCAGGGCTACCAAGCACCCGATAGCCTAGCTCGAGTGCCTGATGTTCGTCACCTTTCCAGAATTTCCGCACGCAATCGCGGTATTTACCATTCCATTCGGCCCAGCGTACTGGGAATTCCCCAACGTGATAAGAACCAATATCCCAAGGTTCGGCAATCAGTTTTACCTGAGCCAGAATTGGGTCTTGCGCCACCGTGTCGAGGAACGACGATACGCGTCCTGCTTCCACCTCGTCACGAATCAAGGCCGAGGCCAGGTCAAACCGGAAGCCATCCACGTGCATATCAGACACCCAATAGCGGAGGCTATCCATCACGAGTTGAAGCGTGCGGTAATGCGTCAGGTCGAGTGTGTTACCCGTACCGGTAAAGTCATTGAAGTATATTGGGTTCTCTTCTACCTGCCGGTAGTAAGCCCGGTTGTCAATGCCCTTCATTGAGAGCGTTGGCCCCATCTGGTTCCCTTCAGCCGTGTGGTTGTACACTACATCGAGAATCACCTCAATACCGGCTTTATGGAAGGCTTTCACCATTTCGCGGAACTCTGTCACCTGCTGTCCCATCATCCCCGATGATGAATACGTATTCTGGGGCGCAAAGAACCCAATGGTATTATAGCCCCAGTAGCTTTCGTTGGTAAACTGGTGAATCGGCAGTAGCTCAACCGCAGTTATACCCAGCTTCTTGAGGTAATCAATACTTTCGGGAGCAGCCATGCCCGCATACGTACCCCGAATTTCAGCCGGAATTGTTGGGTGTTGCTTGGTAAACCCTTTTACGTGAACTTCATAAATCACCGAGCGCGACATTGGGATTTGCGGTGCCTTATCATCTTCCCAATCAAATTCGGAGTCGATCACCACGCTTTTGGGCATTTTGGGGCCACTATCTTCGGTATCCATCGACAGTACCCGCTCTTCACCCTCTTCTTTCAGATCGTAACCCAAAAACGAATCGTCGTGGTTGAGTGGGGCATGAATCGCTTTAGCGTACGGGTCCAGCAGGAGTTTGTACGGATTGAAATACTGACCTTCTTCGGGATCATAGGGGCCATCGACACGATAGCCATAGAGTTGTCCCGGCTTAACATCGGCCACGTGAATATGCCAAACCAATTCTGTGCGCTCCGTTAGCGGAATGCTCACAATTTCCTGTTCGGGGTTTTTGGGATCGTATAAACAGAGATAAACAGCCGTAGCGTTTTCACTGAAGAGGGCGAAGTTGGTTCCTTCGCTGTCGCAGGTGGCCCCAAGTGGATATGGTTTGCCTGGCTTTGTTGTATACTCATTGGGCGAAGTAGCCGCAGTCGATGACGCGGCTTCCGCCGTTACTTTTAAATCGTTCATAAACGTTGTGTAAAAACTAGGTCACGAGTATAAAACCGGGGGTGTAGAAAAAATGTTTTGAAAGGGGTTTGGCTACAGGATTACACAAAGGGGCTCGTAGTATCACGGAGATTTAGTACTTATCCGTGACACTACGAGCCCCTCTATATAACTCCGTAGTCAAAAACTTACGAATTCACCACCTCGCCCCCGTTCACATGGATAGACTGTCCTGTGATGTATGAAGCATCTTCGGAGGCTAAAAACACATAGGCTGGAGCCAGTTCAGCAGGTTGGCCGGGACGTTCCATGGGCGTATCTTTCCCGAATTTAGCTACTTCTTCGGCCGACTTTGTCGCTACAATCAATGGGGTCCAAATAGGACCGGGAGCTACCTGATTGACCCGAATATTCCGGTCGGCGAGGTTTTGTGACAGCGAGCGCGTGAAGGAGGTAACGGCCCCCTTTGTCGAGCTGTAATCGATCAGGGATTCGCTACCCCGATACGATACGACCGAGGAGGTATTGATAATACTGTCGTAAGCGCCCATATGCGGCAGCACGTTTTTGGTAAGCCGAAACATGGCCAGAATGTTAAGCTCAAAGGTATCTTTCATCTGCTGATCGGAGATGTTGACGAATTCCTTTTGCTCCACATGGTTAGCCGCGTTGTTCACCAAAATATTGATCCGATTGTATGTGCTGATCACTTTACCCACCAGCTCGCTAATAAACGCTGTATTCCTCAAATCGCCGGGTAGCAACAGGCACCGGCGGCCCTCAGCTTCAACCAGTCGCTTGGTTTCCTGCGCATCCTGTTCCTCGCGGGGGTGGTACACAATGGCCAGATCGGCCCCTTCGCGAGCAAAATGCACCGACACAGCACGGCCAATCCCTGAATCGCCCCCGGTAATCAGAGCGATTTTGTTTTCAAGCTTTCCTGCCCCTTCGTAGCCATCCCGAATATAGACTGGCTTAGGGTCCATTTCATATTCCAAACCCGGTTGAGCATTCTGATGCTGTGGTTTGGCTTCTATTTCCATCTGGTTCATAATGTTGAGTTTCAGGTTTCAATGCTGCGCGTTTCTACTTGCTGGCGCGAGCGTTCGCTCGTGCCTACTATCTTGTCAGTGTTCACTGACGCGGGTGAATACCCGCTACATTACTGACACGAGCAAATGCTCGCGCTAGCAGTTTTATCCGTTAATAATTGTTCCACCGTTGGGGTGGAGTATTTCGCCAGTGATATACGATGCATCCTCAGAAGCCAGAAACACATAGGCCGGGGCGACTTCGCAGGGCTGTCCGGGGCGTTTCATCGGCACGTCTTTACCAAACATGGACACTTTCTCTTTATCGAAAGAAGATGGAATCAGTGGCGTCCAGATGGGGCCGGGGGCGACCCCGTTTACCCGAATCTTTTTAGTTGCCAGGTTGGTCGACAATGCCCGTGTAAACGTCATAATCGCCCCTTTCGTCGATGAATAATCGATCAGATCGGCTCGGCCCTGATAAGCGGTAATAGAAGTGGTGTTAATGATCGAATCGCCTTCTTTCAGGTGCGGAACAGCGGCTTTTGCCACTCGAAACATCGAATAGATGTTGGTTTCGTAGGTCTTGAGCAGGTCTTCGTCGCTAATCTGCTCAAATTGCTCGTGGGGATACTGAACGCCGGCATTGTTGACCAGAATGTTCAACTGCCCGAACTGTAGCACGGTATCTTCGACTATCTGCTTACAAAATTCGGGGTCTCTTAAATCGCCTGACAGCAACAGACACTCCTGCCCTTCGGCTTCGACCAAATCTTTGGTATGTTGCGCATCCTGCTCCTCGGCGGGGGTGTACACAATGGCCACCTCGGCCCCTTCGCGGGCGAAGTGAATAGCCACCGCCCGACCAATACCTGAATCGCCCCCAGTGATCAGAGCTACCTTATTTTTGAGTTTATTCGACCCCTTGTAATTGAACCGGATGTACTTCGGTTCGGGAGTCATTTGCCCTTCGATTCCCGGTTGAGAATCTTGATGTTGGGGCGGAATTTTGTTTTCCATGAACGTTGCTTTTGGTTGGCGCATCAGCGCATCTATTGACATAATAAATCCAAAAGCAAGTTGGATGTTTGTATAAATCTATTGAATCAGTAGTTTTTAATCGCTAGTTGGATATTTGCTTTTTATGTGTGCGATGGAGGCCGCTATCATTTCGTTCAGGATGTCGAGGTTTACATCACTGAGCTTCTTGACGTATAAGCACCCTTTACCCTTTTTGTGCTTACCCAACTTTTCCAACATGTCTTCTTTCCAATCGTAATAAGCGGCCAAATAGAGTGTTAATGCGTTGGCTCTCGGCGAAAATCCGACGAGGGGCGCATCCCCCTTTCGACCGCTTTCATAGGTATAATGGTAGGTGCCAAACCCGACAATGCTTGGTCCCCACATTTTTGGCTGTAGGCCAGTCGAATCAGAGATTAATTTGATCAGTTGAAAACTATCGTCCCGTTTTGTTTCATCAGCAACCGAATAGATAAAATCAGTCACGCTGCTTTCTGTAGGTTTTGTCTTATTCTCCGCCATTTGCGTTGATTGTTAGTTAGTTGCCTCAATACAACAAAGTACAAAAGTACCACTTCCTAACCCTCTAATTTTGACAAAACAAACGCTAGCACAAAGCCTGCTACAGTAATCAGTCCGGCAAATTCGTGGGTCTCTTCAAAGGCTTCGGGAATCATGGTATCGACCAGCATAGCCAGAATTGCCCCAGCCGCGACGGCCGTTGTGCAAGCCACTGTGTAGGGCGAATAATCTTGAAACAAGGTATATCCAATCAGGGCTGCGGCTCCAGAAATCAGTGCGATCCCGGTCCAGATTCCCATCACATAGATCACAGAACGACCCGCCTTTTTCATACCCGACGCACTGGATAAGCCTTCGGGAATATTTGACAGAAACACGGCGATAACGGCCACTGTACTTACGCCTTTTCCACCCAGTAAACTCAACCCAATCACAATGGATTCGGGAATACCATCGAGCAGAGCACCAACGGCAATGGCCAATCCGCTTCCCTCATTATCTGACTCTTTTGGTTGTTTTTCTCCGGATCGCTTCCGGTGTTTGGCCCCTTTGTGCGACAGCATGTAATTGGCCACCGTATATACCAATGCACCACCCACAAAGCCAAGAGCCGTAGCTTCGAACCCGCCTTTGTGGAACGCTTCGTCCATCAACTCAAAGGAAAGGGCCGAAAACAAAACGCCACTTCCGAAGGCCATAATGCTGGCAATGAGACGCTGCGGAACAGCCAGAAAGAAGCCAATAAGCGCACCGATTAATAAGGCCCCACCCGACAGAAGCCCCCAAAGGCCTGCCTGAAGCCATTCAGGAATAGTCATCTTGTGTGTAGTTGATAGGCAAGTTTGTTAAAGCAAAAAGCGCCGTTTTAATGCCGATGTGAATTAAACCGTGTTCCGTCGCGGTTGTGTATGAAAGTTAGGGAGCGCAACGCAAATTAGCCCGAGTTTATCCAAAACCAAGTCAGTTGTGAGTCAGTCCATCAAGTCCGCCTTATATAGCCTCTGCCAACAATACGTGCAGGAACGCATTCAAACGGCTACCGAAGCCATGCAGTCGGCGCAGGAGTCAGCCAATTCGGAATCGAAAAGTTCGGCGGGCGACAAATACGAAACAGGCAGGGCAATGGCTCAACTCGAACGTGACCGCCATGCTCAACTCCTGGCCGATGCCAAACGGATGCTGGCCGATCTGGAAAAAATTGACCCCGGCACCACCACATCGATAGTCGTTCCGGGGAGCCTTGTCCGCACATCACGCGGCACGTTTTACCTATCTATCAGTGCAGGAAAACTCACCCTCGACGGAGCCGATTATTTTGCCGTATCGGTAGCCTCCCCCATCGGTGCCCTACTCATGGGAAAACGCGTTGGGGAGACGGTTACGTTTAATAAAGTGGGGTACGAGGTTGTGGAGGTTGTGTAATCAACATCCATCACCCCCATAACCCCGCCAGCCAACTCTTTGCCGGTCTCACTTTCCCTATTTTCCACTCAGGGTGTTGCTCCTGAAATCTAGCGACAATCTCCGGTTCGTAGCGCCGGAAAAATTCGGGGTCGAAGTTGGCCTCGGTGAGGTTGGCCATGACTTCGGCAATGGGTCGCTCTTCGCTGATCCAGCGTGACCAGACGTTTTGCCGCTGTCGAATACCGAATGTATTCATGCCCACAACTGCACCGGTTTCGGCGTAGAAATAAAACCGCATCAGCAGCTTTTTGGCTTCACTTTGCCAATAGAACGCGCGGAGGTTTGGATGATCTTGTAAATGAGCGGGCGCTACCCCGTAGGTCTGATACTCGATGTCGAAGAACTTAGCCGAGTTGAAAAACACGCCGGGATTGTAGGCCGTTTGGGTACCGGTGATTGTCTGGGCCAGCGTTTCGCCCATGATCCGGCCTGTGTACCATATTTGCTCCAAAGGTTTGCGGTCTTTGGGCGGGTTTCGGTGTTGCACACAGTCGCCAATGGCGTACACGTTGGGGAGGTTGGTTTCCAGATATTCGTTTACTAAAACCCCCCGGTCGGTTTCCAGCGGAGTATCTTTCAGGAAATCGATATTGGGGCTGACACCCACGGCCACCCCCACAAATTGAGTCGGGATTGTCTCGCCCGCTTTGGTCCGCACCCCTCCTACCCGGCCGTTGCCATCATCTATGATCTCGGCAAGCTCGGTGTTAACCCGCAGGGCAACGTGGTGTTCGCCAATGTGCTTGCCGATCATAACGGATTCTTCATGAGGCAACACACTGTTCCAGTAGCTTTCTTCGCGAACCAGCATGGTCGTTTGAATGCCCTTCGACAGCAGCATTTCGCACAGTTCAATGCCAATCAGCCCCCCGCCAACAACCACCGCCTGCCGAACGTCTTTGGTGTCGGCCTGCATCCGTTCCAGATCGGGCATGCCGTAGAGACCCTGCACCCCACGCAGGTTTTGCCCCGGCCATCCAAAAAAGTTAGGTTTCGACCCAACGGCCAATACCAGCACGTCGTAAGGCATTGAAGAGATAGGCAAACCTCCTTTTCCAGAACCAATTTTACCTTTTCGTCTCCCCTCTCCTTGCGAAGGAGAGGGGCCGGGGGTAAGGTGCAGTGTTTTCGTTTCGAAGTCTACTCGCTCGACCTGCGCCCGTACGAGATCAATGCGGTTTTTCTGCCAGAACCAATCTTCGTAGGGTTTGATGTGGTGATACTCCATATGCCCCATGAACACATACATCAGGGCTGTGCGCGAAAAGAAATGATCCGTTTCGGAAGAAATAACCGTAATCCGATCATCGGAACGTTTGCGGATTTCGCGGGCGGCCGTAATACCGGCAATGCCGTTACCTATAATAACAATGGAGCGCATAGGAATTGGAGGGGATTGTAGCCAAAGATACGGTTCGATTTGTAACACAGATTGGACAAACTGGCTCTAATTCTTCGAAAAACCAGTCTACCTCTGCTTCATACCCTTAATCGGCGTTCATATATTGTCATCAAAAAACCAAATATTCCCTTGTTTTTGCCCAATACCCTACCTTGCTTCTTTTCTATTCGCCGGGTAAAGGTTTATATTTGCCCGCTTAAAAATCGTAGCCTAAAAACAATCGTTTAACAAATTTCGCATGAATTCGAGTCTTTACCTTGTCCCTATTCTGGGCGTAATTGGCCTGGTGGTTATGGCTGCCAAGTTTATGTGGGTCTCGCGGCAGGATGCTGGAGATGCCCGGATGCAGGAAATCGCTGGCTACATTGCCGACGGTGCCATCGCCTTCCTTAAAGCGGAATGGCGCGTTTTGATCGTTTTCGGTCTGGTTGTTGCCGCCCTCCTGTCGTGGTCGGGTTCGCTGGTCGAAAACTCACACTGGAGTATTGGCATTGCCTTCGCTTTTGGCGCATTTACCTCGGCATTAGCGGGCTATATCGGCATGAAAATCGCCACTAAAGCCAACGTTCGCACGGCGCACGCAGCCCGCACAAGCCTCACCCGCGCCCTCGACGTGTCGTTCACGGGCGGATCTGTAATGGGAATCGGTGTAGCTGGTCTGGCGGTTCTGGGTCTGAGCGTACTGTTCATAGTTTTGTATAATTATTTTGTAGCCGGTGCGGCTACGGTCGACGGCGTACTACCCGTTAACGGCATTCCCATGGAGCGGGCTCTTGAAGTACTGGCAGGTTTCTCGCTCGGTGCCGAATCGATTGCCCTGTTTGCCCGTGTAGCCGGTGGTATCTACACCAAAGCAGCCGACGTTGGCGCTGACCTTGTGGGTAAAGTAGAAGCCGGTATTCCAGAAGATGATCCACGTAACCCGGCTACTATCGCCGATAACGTGGGTGATAACGTGGGTGACGTAGCGGGTATGGGTGCCGACTTATTTGGTTCGTACGTGGCCACAATTCTGGCTACAATGGTACTGGGTCGCGAAATCATTATCCCTAATGATCCAATTCTTGGCCACGCACCAATCGTTCTTCCGATTGTGATTGCTGGTCTTGGTCTGATATTCTCCATTCTGGCTTGCTACCTAGTTCGTGTTAAGGATGACAACGGCAACGTACAAGCTGCCCTGAACCTGGGTAACTGGGGATCCATTATTCTGACTGTTGTTGCTTCGTATTTTCTGGTAACAACCATGCTACCCGATGTCACTATGCAAATTCGGGGTGTTGAATTTGGCCGGATGGACGTGTTCTACGCTATCGTAACGGGTCTGGTTGTGGGTGCGTTGATGTCGATCATCACGGAGTATTATACCGCTATGGGTCGTCGGCCGGTATTATCGATCATTCGGCAATCGGCTACAGGTGCTGCCACTAACATCATCGGTGGTTTGTCGGTAGGTATGGAATCTACAGTATTACCAATTCTAGTGCTGGCCGCTGGTATTTATACGTCGTATCACTTTGCCGGTCTGTACGGCGTGGCTATTTCGGCCGCTGGCATGATGGCCACTACCGCCATGCAGTTGGCTATCGACGCATTCGGTCCGATTGCTGATAACGCTGGTGGTATTGCCGAAATGAGCTACTTACCCGAGGAAGTTCGGGGACGGACCGATATTCTGGATGCTGTTGGTAATACGACCGCTGCAACCGGTAAAGGTTTTGCGATTGCTTCGGCTGCTCTGACGGCCTTGGCTTTGTTTGCAGCCTTCGTGGGTATTTCTGGCATTTCAGCCATCGACATCTACAAAGCCGACGTGTTGTCGGGTTTGTTTGTAGGAGGTATGATTCCGTACATTTTCTCGTCATTGGCGATTGCGGCTGTAGGTCGGGCCGCTATGGCGATGGTGGAAGAAGTTCGTCGTCAGTTCCGCGAAATTCCGGGTATCATGGAAGGCACGGGCAAACCCGAATACGAAAAGTGCGTGGCTATTTCAACCCAGGCGTCTATCCGCGAGATGGTGTTGCCAGGTGCTATTGCCCTAACGGTTCCAGTAATTGTAGGCTTTATTTTTGGTCCCGAGGTATTAGGCGGTCTGCTGGCCGGTGTAACAGTATCAGGTGTGTTGATGGGTATTTTCATGAACAACGCTGGTGGTGCGTGGGATAACGCCAAGAAGTCGTTTGAAAAGGGGGTTATGATCAACGGCCAGATGTTCTACAAAAAATCGGAACCACACAAGGCTTCGGTAACGGGTGACACCGTTGGTGACCCATTCAAAGATACGTCGGGTCCGTCGATGAACATTTTGATCAAACTGATGTCGATCGTATCGTTGGTTATTGCTCCATACATCGCTATCAAATCAACGGATCAGGGCGCTCACGCCCGTGAGAACATCACGGCTGCCGGTGGCGTACAAGGTGTTGATCTGGAAAAATCAACTGCTGCCGATAACGCAGATGTGTCAACTCCCAACGAAGGAGTCGAATTAACTGACCTGACGCTTGATGGTGGTGTGTCTTTAAAAGGAGTTAATGTAAAAGGGATCGAAGCTAACTTGCTTGACTTTATCAAGTCGGACAAGGCTGTTGACAAAGAGACCTGGTTCGATTTTGACCGCCTGACATTCGAAACGGGCAGCGCTACCCTGAAACCCGAATCGCAGGAGCAGTTGAAGAACATTGCCGAGATTCTAAAAGCATACCCCAACGTAAACATTAAGCTGGGTGGCTATACTGATAACACGGGCAATGCCAACGCCAACCTGAAACTCTCTGGCGACCGGGCTTCATCAGTTAAAAAAGAACTGGCTGGTTTGGGTATCGCCGACAGCCGTTTGGAAGCTGAAGGATACGGCCAGGAACACCCCGTTGCCAGCAACGATACCGAAGAGGGACGGGCGCAAAACCGCCGGATTTCGATTCGCGTGACCAAGAAATAAGAACAGATAAAGCTATTTAGTGCAAAGCCAGCCTCCACAAAGGGGCTGGCTTTTTCGTTTTGAATAAATTCAATTCTGCCAAACGGTCTATCAAAAAGTGCGCTGATATTTGCCCATGAAGGAAAGTTTAGCCAATATTGGTTTGAGAATCGCTTCGATGCACATCGGGTTGGTTGATAGGTAAAAACTGAAAAATTGACTCTACATTGCCCCAAATTGATTGATGATGTATGTAATGAATTTTCTACGGTCACCTGTTTTCTGGCAACTGACAGGCTTGCTTGCTTTACTGATTGTGGGAGGATTATTTATTGTCAGCGGTTTACGACGTCAGTTGTCCCGATGGCAGCAGCTTGGTCTGATATTAATTTTAGTTGGGTTGCTAGTGTTTAAAAGGGTGCTAGTCCTCACGTTTAATCATGAACTTAATCCCGATGAAAGTCAGGTATTGACACAGGCTATCACCTTGTATTACCATCCGGTTTACTGGCAATCGGCCGATGGAGCAACGATGGGGCCACTGAGTTCTTACTTCATTTCATTACCTGCCCATTTGGGGGTACGGCTTGATTATATTGTTCTGAGGACGATGGCTTTTCTGTGTACGCTGGTTAGTTTAGTCGGCGGCTACTTTGCTCTGGAAAACTTTTTCGGTGCCCGCACCGCCCAGTTTGCTCTTTTGCCCGGTGTAGCTTTTTTGGCATTTGCTCACCACCCCGATTTCCTGCACGCAACAAACGAACAGCTCTCCCTGGCCTTACTCAGTTTGGTCTTTTGGCTATATGCGTACTTATGGCGTACTCGGGCTTTTAATTCGCCGGGAAAGTTATTTCTGCTCAGTTTTATCAGCAGTCTGGTTGTGTTTGCTAAGTTACAGGCGGTACCTACCTCGGTGGTCATTGTTGGAGCTGCCTTTGCTCAAGTGTTGCAACAACGCCAGCAGATGGAGTCAGGGCAATTCCGATGGGCCTTGGTCAGCTTGTTAACAGGTGGCCTGGTATTTCCTTTATTTGTATTGTTATTGACTAAAGTACTGGGCGTATTCGACGACTTTCTCCACTTTTTTCTTCTGTACAACCTTTCGTACGGGACGGGGACGGGCAGAAGCTTCTGGACATATTTAACTCACTTTCCAACTTTCATTTATAAAACAACTGATTTCCTCGTATTTCTTGTGCCGACATTCTATCTAGTTCTTGTCTGGCTGGCTTTTTCCCGACGTTTAAATCCGAAAAACGATATATGGATCTTTACCTTGGTCACGCTTGCAGCAAGTGGCTATGCAGTCATAAAACCCGGCAATGAATTTACTCATTATCTCCTCTATCTGGTTTTCCCGGTTTGTTTGCTAAACGCGCTGTTAATTAGCAATCTGGAAGCTAAGGTTCATAAATTAGCTTGGGTTTTGGTGGTATGTGGAATGATAGTTTCGAAGGAGACCATTCTGTCGAGTGACCTGTCTAAAGAACCGTGGGACAACACATACCGTCTGCAGCCGTTTCATCATCTAGGCTTCTATATGACACCCGTCGCCCAGGAGATTAAGAAACTTGCTCGACCAGATGAGTACATGGTGGTTTGGGGTTGGGCCTGCCAGTTCAATGTACAAACGCAAATGCCACAGGGAGTTTGCGATAACTACTCGATCCGGTGTATCTTCGGAACGCCGGCGGAGCGGGCGGTTCATCGGAAGCGGTATATCCAAAATATCAGGACAACGAAACCCCCGATATTTCTGGATGCCGTAGGGCCGGAATCGCTCTGGCTAAACGACAGGAAAGCGTATGGTTACGAAACCTTCCCGGAATTGAAAGCCTTTATTAGCGCCAATTATCAGTATGCCGGCGAATATAATCAAACCCGATTATACGTTCGGTCCGATCGCTATAAGCTTGCTAAGCAGCCCATTGCTGCCTCTCTTTAACAAGGAAAGGCGCTGTAAACGAGCGATATAAAATAATAGCAAGATTTAAATTAACTTTTTTAATTGGTAACAAAGAACGGGTACGAAGAATAGGAGCAACAATAAACCAGTAAATAAAATATTAACTGGCACTATTACTAAGTATAGAGTTTTGTATTTGTTTTATCCATTGTTCAAAGTTTTATAAAGACAAGATTTTGAAAGTTGGAATAATTGGAGCCGGACCAGCTGGAATGACGGCTGCGTATCAATTAGCGAAAGAAAATGTGTCGGTCGATGTGTACGAAGCCGCAGATACGGTTGGCGGCATGGCAAAAACGATAACGTTGTGGAACCAAAAAGTAGACTTAGGGCCACATCGGTTTTTCAGCAGCGATCCCCGCGTTAACAAGGTATGGCTCGATGTAGTCGGCTCAGATTACGACATGGTCCACCGGCTCACCCGAATTCTTTACAAAGAGAAGTTCTTTTACTATCCGCTAAAACCGTTAAATGCATTAAGTCAGCTGGGTTTGCTGGAAGCACTGGATTGCATCGCCAGTTTTGCTAAAGAAAATTTACGCCTTGGCAGTAAAAACAGGGCTTCTGTCGACGCATCATTTGAATCGTGGGTAGTTCAGAAGTTTGGTCGTAGACTCTTCGAGATATTCTTTAAAACCTACAGCGAAAAATTATGGGGCATCCCGTGCAATGAACTCGACGCGGACTTCGCTATGCAGCGAATCAAAAAATTGTCGCTATGGGAAGCCATGATAAGTGCCTTTAAAGGAAATCAGGGTAATAAGCACAAAACACTCGTTGATACGTTTGCTTACCCCCACGCCGGTTCAGGAATTGTTTTCGAGCGTATGGCCGATAGTGTGCGCCAGTCAGGCGGGCATGTGTATTGCAATACGCCTATTCGGCGGGTTGTTGCGGAGAACGGAAAAGTTACTGGTCTGGAATTATCGAACGGTGAGTTTCGGGCCTACGACCACGTGATTTCGACTATGCCCCTTACAACTCTGGTTTCTCAACTGCCGGGTACACCTCATGAGATCTTGAATGCAGCCAAATCGCTCAAGTTTCGCAATACCATTCTGGTGTACCTGAAAGTTGATGCCGTTGATTTATTTCCGGACAATTGGCTTTACATCCACGCCAACAATTTGCAGACTGGACGTATTACCAACTTCCGTAACTGGTCGCCCCACTTGTACCGTGATGAAAAAAGCAGTATTCTAGTCCTGGAGTACTGGTGTTATAATGAAGATGAAATCTGGACCCGCCCCGACGCAGACTTGATTGCGTTGGCCAGTGATGAAATCAGAAAAACAGGCTTGATCGGCAATGCCACTGTCGCGGACGGGTACGTATATCGGGTTAATAACTGCTACCCCGTTTACAATCGCGGCTACAAGGAGAATTTGAAACCAGTGGAAGCTTATCTGAGTGGCGTTGAAAACCTGAGCGTCATTGGTCGGTACGGTGCCTTCAAATACAACAACCAGGATCATAGCATACTGATGGGCATACTGGCAGCTCGCAATATTACGGAAGGAACCAATTATAATCTTTGGGACATTAACACCGATTACGAATATCAGGAATCTGCGTCAGTCAGTACTACTGGTTTAGACAAAAAAACCTATGCTGTTGTTGACTAATTAAACTCGACAACCCGTCCCTGTTCGCTCTTGATGGCTACGCAATAGGCTGTTTTCGGCTTAAATCCATTCATTTATGAAGTACTCTTTATAGACCCCACTTTTCATGAAAAAGAAAGAAAAACTGGCCATCATTCATCAGCACTACCCTAATGCCGTAACCACCATCGATGGCGTTAATCGACTCATTGACTTTGTGGAAGAAGTACTGGACCTAGAGCCCGCACAAGTGATGCTGGCCGATAGCATTTGCAGCGACGACGTAAACAGCATTCAATATCCGGCACGAGCCCACGAATTTCTTGGCCCGTTTAAAATGGGCGGTCTGGATGGTTTCCCTTTTACTGGTCTTACAGGTATGGGAGCGTTTGCCAGTCACGTTCCCGACGAAGGAGCCGTTTTTGTGTATTACGGGCCGCACATCGGTATTGCGAAGGATGGTACCGTTGGGCAAATTCACCGGATTGGGCAACGTACTAGTTCTGCCTGCTGCGGGGCGGCAAAAGGAGCCCTGGCCAAGTTGATGAATCAAGCCATTATTGAGGGTGATATGCGCGAGATGGACTATCAGATGAGTACCATTGAGCAGATTTTGCTGAAGCACAAAGAGCGGGTTCTTGCAGCGGCCATCCCGCTCCATGAAGCCACAGAAGTTATCTACGAAGCTATTGACGAGCGCATTCAGGAGTTAGTGGCCCAAACAAAATACAACTGCCAGTATGTGATTTTGATGGGAGCCATTCTGATCAACGGCGACAGCGATATGGGTTCGTTCAACTCGGTCAAGCGGTTCGACGTTATCAACCTAGCGACCAACGAGCGACAGGAATTACTAGGTAAGTTCAGTGGCTAAGGGTCATTGGATGGGTACCTTTCATCTGCTTGGGTAAGCTTCTGATCTTGCATTCAGATCAAATTCAATCTCTTCATCAGTTCGGGTCGGTTGGCCCGGCTGATAGGAATTACTTTATCGCCAATTACAAGCGTATTCTCTTCAATATCAACAATTTTCTCGAGACTGATGATAAAGGACCGGTGTACCCGCATGAACGCATCGCCCAATTTTTCTTCCAGATACTTCATTGTAGCATATACGATATGTGTCTGGGAATCGGTAACGATCTTGACGTAATCACCCACGTTTTCAAGGTATGCAATTGTACTGAACGGAACCCGAATATACCGCCCATCTACCTTAATGTAGATTTCCTGCCGTGCATTGCCCGTTTTAGCCTTTGCGCGTTCTTGAAGGTCTAGCACTTTTTCAACGGCGGCATTGAAACGAAGTAATGTGATGGGTTTTTTCAGATAGTCAGTCACCTGATACTGAAAAGCATCGTACGCGTATTCGGTTTTGCTACTTGTCAGAATAACATACGGAATCGCGGGAACCTGATCAAGGAGACCGAAACCCGTAAGCCCCGGCATCTCTATATCGAGCCAGATCAGATCAATCTCCTGTTTTGATAAATATTCAACGGCACTGACTGCGTTATCGAATACGGCTAAAACATCCAGTGAGTTGTGTTGCTCGCAAAGCCGTAGCATCGACTTCCTGGACAGTAATTCGTCTTCAACAATAACACAGGTTAATCGCATAGTGAGGAATGGACTTACAAAAGCACCTGTATCTCCTTCTCTAATAAGGGCCGTGCTTCGTTAACGTATTTTATAATTTCCTTACAATATATATCTATTAGATCATATCTCTTTTCTTTAAAAATGTTTCTTTCTAAGTGGTCCATTTTCTCCTCTAATTTCGACAAGCCAACCATACCTAAAGTTGGTTTTAACTTATGCACCAGGCGCTCCAACTCAACCCAATTGTGCTGCTGACATAATTCTGACAGAGTATCAAACTCTGAAACCACCTCGGTCAGGAACATTCTAAAGATCTCAGAAGCAGCTGTTTTGTCTGATCCATACAGGTCGGATAGTTGTTGTCGGTCTAGTTCAAAAGGTGTCTCCGGTACGGGTTCACGAGCTTCTCTGGAGGTGTATTGATGCAGAATCGCGAGGAGTTGACCCGGATCAAATGGCTTTGTCAGAAAATCATTCATTCCCGCTCGTAAGGCCACGTTTTTGTGGGTGAGCATTGCCGAAGCCGTCAGCGCAATAATGGGTACGTGCTGGTTCGAGTTATGCGAACTTCGAATGGCTACTGTCGCTTCATAACCATCCATAATCGGCATCTGAACATCCATCAAAATCAAGTCGAACGATTGCTTCTTAGCCTCTTTCACGGCCTCTTTTCCGTTGTTCACCATAACATACGAAACGCCCCATTTAGTGAGCAGACTTCCAATATATTTCTGATTCATCAGATTGTCTTCAGCAACCAGTATCCTCCCCACGCTTAGCTTCTCAACCACCAATTCGATTGGCTCACCTGTCCCTAGTCGGTTCGTATGGCTATTTGTTTTGCTAAAAGGCAATGTAAACGTGAACACACTACCCTTTCCCAGTTGACTCTCCACCGAAATTGTCCCGCCCTGAATTTCAACCAGTTCTTTACAGATGGCCAGACCCAAACCAGTCCCTTTGTATTTATGGCCCTCTGCATTTATTTGCCTGAACTTCTGAAAAACCAGCTCCAGTTTTTCTTCGGGAATACCAATGCCCGTATCGATCACCGAGAACTCAATCCAACTGGTGGTATCCGTTTCTTCTCTGATTTTAGCTATGATCTGAATGAGGCCCGTATCCGTGAACTTCTCTGCATTACCAACAAGGTTCGTCAGAATTTGAGTCAACATAACCTCGTCACCAACAAAATCACCTATAATTCGGGCATCGAGCATAACCTCAATGTCGATAGGGCGATCTTGAAGTTTCATCTCAAACACCTTTTGCGTAGCGCGTAACAATCCGGCTATATCAAATGGACGCGCGTGAACTTCAATCCGGCCCGCTTCGATTTTGGTCATATCCAAGAGATCCGAAATAAGGCTGTGTAAGAAGTCAGCCGACGTTTTCAGAATTTCGATATACTCTTGCTGCTGGGGAGTAGGCCGGGTGTCGAACAACAGGTGCGACATGCCAATGATGGCATTAAGGGGCGTTCGAATTTCGTGGCTCATGTTGGCCAGAAACTGTTTTTCAGCCTGCCTGGATTCGTCGGCAATAGTTTTGGCCCTGGCCAGTTCCTGCTCTAGCAGTTTGCGACTGGTAAGGTCGTAGTGAATGCCCATTGAGCCTACCAGTTTGCCGTGCTCGTCGTGAATGGGCACACCACTCACCAGCAACCAAATCCGGGTGCCATCTTTGCGAATCAACTGAAGTTCATACGAGCCCGCCAAATTTTGTTGCCGTAACACCTGTTGTTGATCTACCAGCTCTCTAAATTCAGCCGGTGCCAGAAATTCGGCGGCATGTTGACCAACCAGTTCGTCTTCTGTATAACCCAGCATCTTGCAGAAACGCTCGTAAGCCCGCAGAATAATCTGATCATTATCAACTTCGAGCAGGCCCAGTTCCATGTTGTTCATGATTCCCCGATACTTCTCTTCGCTCCGGCGAATGTTCTCCCGAGCGATGTGTTTCTCGGTCACGTCTCGGGCTACAGCCACTAACTCAACTAATTGTTTATCAGATTCAATCAGCCGAACTGTTTGTCCAATCCAAATGGTTTGGCCGTCTTTGGCAACTACTGGAAATTCGGTATAAGTGCTTTCCTGCCGATGTTGTACCATCGCCAGATAAAACTCAATAAGTGCCTTTCGATAAGCAGGGACAACAAAGCTGGTGGCATGTTTGCCCACGATCTCTGCTTCAGAGTAGCCCAGCAGTTTTGTGGCAACAGGGCTTACAAACGTGAAAAAACCATCGGGTGAGATTTTGTAAATAATATCCTCAATAGACTCGATAAGCTGCCGGTAGCGTTGTTCACTTTCCTGAAGCTCCGCTAGTTTGTCGCGGATCTGATGCTCTAAGTGATCGTTGAGGTGCTGAAGCCGCTCATTCGCCTGAAAGAGCTCCAGTGCCTTGTCTTCTAAAATAGCCTCAGCCTGACGGCGGGCAGCCCGCTCGCGATTAACCCGCCGATTAAGTAGATCGATTTCGCTCATAGCCTCACTCTTTTATGATGTCGAATACCACTACGCTCCCATCAGCAACTCTGTTCGTCTGGGCTATGCTTGCTTTTTCACCGTAATACTCCAGGCACCCTTCAATCATTCCGTGTGCAAAACTGGCCAGCTTTCGCTCCGATTCGTAGCGCATCTGTAAGTGCTGATCAGTGTGCTTTTCGATGGTGAAGTGGGGAAACTCAGCATCGGGGTACAGTTTGTGAACCTCCACGTGAATATGGTGCTGAATAGAAGTAAGCAGGCTGAAAGCCGAATCGGCATGAACCATGTAAGGCTGGTAGCTTCGGGTAAACGTATTGAACATGTAGCGGCCATACGTACGAAGCAGAACCGGTATTGGCAGTAGGGTATGTTCACTTAAGCCCTGTAAAAGTGTCAGCATTTCCCGATGATCGTAGGTACCGACCGATGTATAAATTCCACCTGATGGTAAGTATTCTTCATTTTCTACCAGCAGCCGATCAACAAGTGGGTAGCCAAATGACTCTTCAACCATCTCCAGAAACTCCGTGAAAACCAGTCCTTTCATACTGTAGACGTTGATACTATTTCATATACGGAAAAATACAGATAGTAGCTTTAATAATAAAACATCATATCGTATTTATTACCTTTTCTGTCAAAAAACCCGCAAAAAATACAGTTCATCGAAATATGATGGGGCAATAGATTAACAAATACCATTTTTGCGCCAACGAATTATAGCGGTAATGTAGATTAACTCTTCTTACTGCTGTTTTCGAACAACTTACCCATATGAATATGAAAAATCAATTAAGTGACGAGGAACTGATCCGACAGTTCCTCCAGACCCGCGTGGGTCCCTGTTTCGAAACGCTCTACAAACGGTACGCCCACAAAGTGTACGCCCGCTGTTTTTCGATCACGAAAGACACCGAAAAGGCTCAGGATTACACACACGACATTTTCATCCGCCTATTTGCCCGCATTGACCGCTTTCAGGAGCGATCAACCTTCGCCACTTGGCTTTATTCCATCACGTATAACTACTGCATGGATCAACTGAGAGCGAATAAGCGGTTGCCAATGGCTCCTCTGGATGATTACTCGGAGTATCAATTTGCCATCACCGACGAAAATGAACTGGTAGAGTTTAGCCTGCAACAGCTCGCTGAGGTAATGGTTGAAATGCCTACTCAGGAAGCTTCGCTGCTTCGGTTGAAGTATCAGGAAGGGCTCAACATTCGGCAGATTGCTACCAAGCTCAATCTGAACGACAGTGCCGTGAAAATGCGCCTGAAACGTTCGCGTGACCGGGCCAAGCGGCTCTACAACGTAGCCGTTTGTTAATGGATTAGTGGTAACGACACTATGAAGGCATCGGCGGTTTCGCCAACAGTGGGTGCGGCCTGACCCAACAATTGGTATTTAGAGAGAATATTTAACAGCCCTTTTTGTGTCGAATTTACGCGATTGGCTGGCCTGCGTTGGAGCGTGTTGCTCACCGTAAGCCAGCCATTTTCATTGGTCGACAACTGAATCCGTAAGGGTTGTTCGGCGGATACAACATTGTGTTTCACCGCATTTTCGACCAGTAGCTGGAGGGTAAGCGGGGGCAGTTTATACAACAGAAATTGGGTATCGATAGTCTTTGTCAAGTCGATTCCCTGCCCATAGCGCGTTTTGAGCAGGTGATAATACGAATCAATGAAGGCTAACTCCGACTGAAGGGTTGTGAGTTCGTAGTCGTTGTTGCGGAGCAGATACCGGTACACACTCGACATTTCGTCGACAAATCGTTCGGCTTTTGTTGGCTCGTCGGCAATGAGCGACGACAACGAATTCAGGCTATTAAACAAAAAATGAGGGTTCAATTGTGTTTGCAGAGCCATCATCTGCACTGCCGACATTTGCTGTTGCAATTTTTCGGTAATCAGTTCAGCTTCAACCTGTTCTCGTTGGCGCTGTTCGCGTTCGCGAGCGAGTTTCTGCTCTACAATCGCGCTCTTTATAGCCCCTCTGCGCTGTCGGTAGCCCAGCACAAGCGTAAAACAGATGAGTTCGGCCATAATTCCGAACATAAAGTAGGTAAGTGGAGCCGCTAAAAACGAATGCGGGTTTTGAGGAGTAAAATTCAAACCTGTTGTCGCCATTGATACAACACCCCCAATCAGCAGAAAACTTGATCCAAGCGCTACATAACGGGGCACCATTCCATTGAGTCGCCCAATTTTCCAGACGCCGTACAGCGCTAGTCCCACCATGAGCAACCGCATCAGGGTGTGGAGTGTATTATACATGGCTTCGTTCCAGGGTATTATCTCAAAACACAGTACGCTGATGCCTCCTATGTAGAAGCCAATCACTACTTTGGCCAGTTGGAAAAGCCGGAATAACAGGGGAAGACGCTCACGCAGGCGGATAAGCCAGTTGGCAAAGTCGAAATAAACAAGGTAAGCAAGCATTGGCACGGCGGCTTTCACCCAATACCACACCCCACCCGACACATAGGTATTGATTTCGTCGATGCGCAAACTGAAATAGATCAGCCACGCCAGCATATACAGGGTATAGAGTCCATAGATCCGTTCCCGGTAAATGCCCCACTGCACCACGTTCAGCAACAAAATAGAGCTGATCATGCCCGTAAACAGCAAATTCCAGGTGGCAAACGTCATGAAGGCAAGCATCTCTTGGTTAGGCAAAACGGCCTAAAAATCGGCAATTCTACGCACTCAAACCAATACTTACCTGGTTGAAACAACAAAAGCCCCCCATGAACCGTCACGGGGGGGCAATGAACCGTACGTAATAGCTAAACTAGATCGCTTTCCAGTGCAGCGTTGCGTTTAGGGTTTTACCATCTTCAGTTATGGCTGTCTTTATTGTCAACACTTTCGATGAAGCTTCGAGTACTTCCCAGGTCGACACACTGCCAGCTTGGTCGTGATTGGTAATTGTAATGGTTTTTGTAGCCTTGTTGTAACTCCAGGACTCTGGCTTTCCGGTGCTGGTAGGTTCATCGTTGCCGCATAAAACGGCTCCCTCTGACAGTGAAATTTTACCAGTAGGCTCAAACGTCATTGAGTTGTCGCGGTCGCACGACGGCATAAACGGAAGCAGATCCTGATCAAGTTTACCATCGCCGTCGAAATCAACAGCCGGGCTGAGCAAAAACTCGCTCATCTGCCAGCGAGGACCAACAAAAGCGGGTGATGCGGCAATGCCTGAGCTGGGCGTGAGCGATTCGCCATCTTTTTTGCAAGAAGCAGTTGTCATGAATAGTCCGACCAATGCGGTACTAATTGAAAGAATAGTGTTGCGTGTCATTTGATTTGTTGTTTAAAAAAGAGGATTGTGTTGTTTGACGGATCAAAATTGGCGGACGAGTTCTTCCCGGCAATCGGCTAAAACAGCCAAGACACACAGATTGACCGTAGACCGGAAAAAATGGCTGTTGAATCACCATTACGCCCCTGCGTAAAGCCCGTAAGAACTTTATACCCGTACGCTCATCATTATAGTGTTGCCGTTAGCGTACGGTATTGTCAAGCATTGAAAATGGGAAGAGATTTGTAGCTTTTACGGCTTTACGGTTCAAGCCCAATTTGTGTTGGTTCAACCCATAGTTTGCGGGTTTTACTACCAGATGAATTGTCTTATACATGCGCTACGTATAGATTTACTTCCTAATAGCTCTTAAGCATTTGCCTGTTTCGCCATGAACGTACTGATCATAGAAGACGAAGAATTAGCCGTCCGTAAACTGACCAAACTTTTACAGGACGTTGATCCAACACTCCAGATAGTTGGCACAGCCGCCAGCGTGCGGGCCTCAGTCAACTGGCTGGAAGCCAATGCACCGGGTAAGCCATCGGCCCCCGATCTGATTTTGATGGACATCGAACTGGCCGATGGGCAAAGCTTTGAGATTTTTGAGCAGACCACGGTAACGGCTCCGGTGATTTTCACAACCTCTTACGACGAGTATGCGCTACGAGCGTTTAAAGTCAACAGCATCGACTATTTGCTAAAGCCCATTAAACGGCATGAACTCGAAGCCAGCCTCGAAAAGCACCGGCGGTTAAGTGCCGGAACGGTCCCCGAAAACGCGCCACAAGTCTCTATTGATGCGCTCGTTCAGCAACTCCGCCAGCAGGTAGCCCCCGCCGAACATCGTCGCCGTTTTCTGGTACGGCACCTGTCGCAGTGGGTACCCGTCGAAGTGAGTGACATTGCTTATTTCTGTTCGGAAGAAGGCGTAAGTCTGTTCCGTACCCGCAACAATCAGAAGTTCTCGGTAGATTACACGCTCGACGAATTGGAAGCCATGCTTGATCCAGGCCAGTTTTTCAGGGCTAACCGGCAGTTCATTGTCGACATCAATTCGGTGCAGCAGATTCACCCCTATTTCAACAATAAACTAAAACTGACGCTCAAACCCGACCCCAACGATGAGGTTCTGGTAAGCCGCGAACGAGCAACAGATTTCAAGAAGTGGATGGGGAAGTAAGCCGATAAACATACTGTCGAAGCCAATTTTTAGCTTTTTCACACAAATTTTTATAATCAACTAAGGGGATTCTGAAAAAACGTAGTCTTGTAAGTTATACGCGTAAGTTTCTACTAACTCGCATACTTTAGTCACAGGCTATGCCCATTCGACCGCTGATCGGTTCTGCTGATCAATCCATTCTGGCCAATAATGTTCCTCAGCGTTCGTCCGAACAGCTTGTTGAGCTAATGGACGAAAGGCCAATAAGCAACGATACCGAGCTATTTATCCAGCGAGCATTTGTTGAAAGTCCCAAGAAAGGTTGTGAGCTACTTTTCCGACGTTACCATAAGGCGTTATGTAGTCATGCCGTGCGGTTTGTGTATTCCAAAGAAACTGCCGAGGATTTAGTGAGTGACGTGTTTTGTAAGTTCTGGAGGAACAAAGCTTACGAAAGTATTACGTCATCCTATCGGTTTTACCTATTCCGCAGCGTTCGCAACGAGGCTTATAATTATCTCCGGCTAGAATTTCAGCCCTTGGAGGAAATCGAAAAAGCCGATACCCGAGAAGAATCAATAGGTCAGCGGCCAGACCAGATTCTTCAATTCGAGGAAGTGTTTCACCGGGTCGAAGATTTGGTTGAATCGCTGCCACCCCAATGCCGCAAAGTGTTTCTACTCAATCGGTTCGATGGCAAAAAATACAAGGAGATTGCATCGGAACTCAACATTTCCGTAAAAACGGTGGAGGTCCATATTGGTAAAGCGTTGAGTGTGTTGCGAAAAGGGCTCAAAGATCATTGGATGTTGATTATGGTGGGGCTATGGCGCCTGCTTCCTTTTGAAAACTACTAAGGGAAGTTCGCCAAGAAGTTGTCTTATTCATAAGCAATCTGATGTAAACCATGGAATCGGTCATCAACAAAGAGTTAATATTTAGCCACTTTGCCCGTAAATCATCTCCACTCCAACGGGAATTAATTACGCAATGGCTTCAACATCAAGCCAATGAGGAGCAATACTACATCTGGCTGGAAGAGTGGGAAAATACAAATCCGCAGTATTTGGCCCAATCTGAACCAGCGATTCATCAATTCAGCCTTTTCTTAGATGAAAATCCGCATGACGAAGGGAGCACAACCGCCGAAAAGCCTGTCCTGACTTTGCCCAACCGGTGGAACAAGTCAATCTGGTTAGTGGCAGCCTCTCTACTTTTCGTACTGGGCTTGAGCGCATTTCTTTTTCGCAACCAAATTCAATACACGACGTATGAAACCTCCTTCGGCGAAACCCGCTCGGTTGAACTGGAGGATGGTAGTATGGTTGTCCTTAATGCTAATTCAACCATACGCGTACCGCGTTGGGGCTTCGGTAGCCGTACCCGCGAGCTTATGATGACCGGTGAAGCCAGGTTCTCCGTAACCCATACAAGAGATAATCAGCAGTTTGTGGTAAAAACGACTAATGATTTCGACGTGGTTGTGCTGGGCACTGAATTTACCGTTTTTGCCCGAAACAGGGGCGCACGGGTAGCGTTGACTAAAGGCAAGGTTGAGGTGCATTACCAGGAAAACAAGGCCAGTAAGCTGGTTACGCTAAAACCGGGCGACCTGATTACGCTCGATTCGCAGAACCGTATGGCTTTAAAAACAATTAGTCAACCCGAAGATCAGGCTGCCTGGCGCGAAAAACGCTTTGTGTTTGACGAGACCTCTTTACAGGAAGTAGCCTATATGCTGGAAGAAAACTACGGCCTACGGGTAGTAATAAAAGACAGTGTGCTGGCTAAACGCGTACTCATGGGCTCTTTTCAAGCCCAAAACGTCGATCAATTGTTACAATCAATCTCCGAACTGCTCGACATAAACGTAGTCCGACAGGGCATGTATGTACAGCTTACAGACAAATAAGCAGACAAACTTAACTCCCCTTTTTATGGAAATTTCTTTACAAAAAGCTTCCACAGCGACGCTTATTGGTATTCTATTGCTTTTAGGGTTGCACCCCGGCTGGTCGCAGACGGTTGTGCTGGCTCATAACATGCAACCCAAACAAGCTGAGCAAGTCAGAGCAACCAGTCGTCTACTCAAAGACGTACTCAATGAATTGAAAAATCAGTATGGCGTCGATATTCTGTTTGAATTACGGGCTGTAGAAGGGATTTCTGTTGCCACGGAGCGACTAAACCCCAAGGCTTCGCTGGAAAGAAACCTCACCAACGTACTTCGCCCGCTTGGCTTCCAGTATAAAAAAGTAAACAGCAGCTCCTATCTGGTCTTGCTTGAAAAAAAGACCCGAAAAGTCTCGCTAACAGAGCCTTCCGCGGCTGAACCAGTCATAAATGCTCGACAAAGTGTAGTCGGTAAAGAGCCACTAGATATTGATCCGCTAGTTAGCAAATCCAGAAGTCAACTTGTCGCCGATCGGGTGTTAAGCGGTATGGTGAAGAGTGAAACGGATGAAAGCCTGCCCGGTGTCAGTGTAGTGGTAAAAGGCACAAACCGGGGAACTACCACCGATGCAACCGGTCGCTACCAACTTTCTATACCGGAACCATCGGTTGGGGCAACTCCATTGGTTCTGGTATATTCGTATGTAGGGTATGTAGCTCAGGAAATCCCCGTTAATAACCAAACAGTCATCAATGTTCAGCTTCGGGAAACAAATCAATCCCTGAATGAAGTCGTTGTGATTGGGTATGGAACGGCCAAAAAGAGTGATTTAACGGGATCGGTTGTCTCCCTAAAAAGCAGTGATTTCAATAAAGGTGGTACTAATACATCGGTTGCTCAGCTGATTCAGGGACGGGCGCCGGGCGTTCAGGTAACGCAATCAAGTGGTGCGCCCGGTGGAGGAGTATCCATTCGAATTCGGGGCTCTGGCTCGGTGAATGCCGGTAATGAGCCGCTTTATGTAGTCGACGGATTTCCCATTGATAATACAGCTCCTGTGGTGGCCAATGGAGTCGGCTTTGGCGGTAACCCACCCCCAACCAACCCACTTAATGCAATTAATCCAAGCGATATTGAATCCATCGAAATATTGAAAGATGCCTCAGCAGCCGCTATTTACGGGTCGCGGGGTGCCAACGGGGTGGTCCTGATTACCACCAAGAAAGGAAAGGACGGTAGGCTATCGGTCAACTATAGCGTGACGGGTTCGATGGCTAATGTCATGAAAAAACTGAATCTCCTATCGACCAGCGATTACATAACCACTATGAATAGTCTGGCTACTGCCAGAGGAGTTGCGCAGCCGTTTTCGACCTCTCAGATTCAGGCAATTGGCTCGGGTACCGACTGGCAGGATGTCATTTTTCGTACTGCCTATACCCAGGATCATAACTTATCGTTGGCGGGCGGATCGGGGAAAACTACGTTTTTTAGCTCGTTTAACTACAATGGTCAGCAGGGGATTTTAGTGAATACCGATTTTAACCGTTATCAGGGCCGACTTAATCTGGAACACAGGGCCAGTGATAAATTCAAAATGGGATTAACGTTTAATACCTCGCAGATTAACACCACCGAAGTACCAACCAACAGCAGTTCTATTAATCAGGATGCCGATGTTATTAATTCCACCATCGTTATTCCCCCTGTCTTCTCCGTGTACAACTCCAATGGCACCTACGTGCGGCCGGAAAGTGGTGTTGCGGTATCAGTAACGGTCGATAATCCACTGGCTTTAGCCAACGGCATATCTGCCCGGACGAAAACAAACCGCACGCTGGCGAATCTTTATGGAGAGTACACAATTATCCCCGGCTTGTCGGCGCGTCTTACGCTTGGCTCCGACCGGACCAACTCTCGCAAGGATGTGTATCAAAGCACGATCACCCAGCGGGGTAATAGCCTGGGGGGCGGAGCCAGTATTCTGACCGGGGAGTTAAGTAATTCACTGTTCGAAGGGTTGTTCAATTACCAGAAACAAGTTGATAAACACACGATTACAGCGCTGACTGGCTATACATTCCAACAGTTTGATCTGCGCCGATTTAACAGTACGATTTTGGGATTCCCTTCCGATTTAACGGGTACGAACTCTTTGCAATTGGGAGACACAAATCAGGATGACTTAAACAGTTTAACCACAACCCGCAGGCTGTCGTCTTTTCTGGGTCGGGTCAATTATAATTACAATGGAAAATACTTACTGACCGCTTCCTTTCGGGCGGATGGCTCATCGAATTTCGGGGCAAATCACCGCTTTGGCTACTTCCCCTCTTTTGCGGCTGCCTGGCGTATAGTGGAGGAAGATTTCGTAAAAGATACACAGATATTCTCTGATCTTAAAGTACGACTGGGTTATGGTCAGATCGGTAATGATGACATCGGTATCGGCAATTCATTTGCAACTTATAGCGGTACAACACCAGCTACATTTGGTTCTATCCAATACACGGCATTGGCTCCTACGCGTATTCCAAACCCAGATTTGAAATGGGAAACCACCGAGCAATTTAACGCTGGTATCGATTTTGGTTTTTTGGGTGGTCGGCTCACCGGCTCAGTCGACTATTTTCTCAAGAACACCAAAGACCTGCTGCTTAATCTACCCATACCGGTAGCCACTGGTTTTTCGGTCATAACAACCAATATTGGCCAGGTCAGAAACAGCGGGTTTGAGTTAGCACTTAGTTCGGTCAATAGCGTTGGTGCCGTTAAATGGAACACCTCCTTCAACATTGGAACGCTGAAAAATACCGTTATCAATACAGGGCCAGTTCCGGCTATCATCAATACGCTCTATTCAACAAATGCCATCGCCAGGCGGGGCGACCCCCTGTTTGCCTACTATGGCTATCAGGCAGAAGGTATTTTCCAAACTGCGGATGAGGTAGCCAACTCCGCTCAGAAAGGCATAGCCGTACCAGGCGCTCCCCGCTGGAAAGATGCGAATGGTGATAATAAAATCGACGCTAATGACCGTATTATACTTGGCAAATCGTTTCCAGACTTTACCTACGGCTTGAACAATAGTGTTTCTTACAAAAATTTTGACCTAAGCGTATTTGTCGATGGCGCTCAGGGGTTTTCGCTGTTCAACTATCAACTGGTCGACGCTTTATACCCCAATGACCCCTATCGGAACCGTCTGGCTGTTCCCTTTCTCAACCGGTGGACCTCTCAAAATCCAACCAACGAATGGCCATCGAGTATCGATTTTACCAAATATGGCGGGGGAATGGTCAATAATTACACCGTTACAGATGCGTCTTTCCTGCGCATCAAAAACGTGCAATTAGCCTACCGGCTTCCCATCTCAAACGTCAAATTTCTGCAATCGGCTACGCTTACGCTCAGCGGACAGAACCTGAAAACCTTTACCAAATACCTGGGCTATGATCCCGACGTAAACTCAACCAGTTCAACCATAATCCGGGTCGACCGAAGCTCTTACCCCACCGCCCGGACATATTCGGTTGGCTTAACCATAAAATTCTAACTCGTAACGCCCTGCAATCAGCCATGAAATATTTACTCTTACCCATTGTTACTCTGCTGTTGACGGCCTGTGCGAACTCGTTGGATATTCAACCCGTATCGGAGCTTTCAGACTCATTTGTTCAAACCAGAAAAGGCGCTATTGCCATTCTTAATGCTGTTTACAGCGATGGACAATTTACCGGAGACCCCGGTGTAAACCGCATTTATATAGAGGAGTCAACCACCGATGTACTCGTCAATTATCGGGGGGCGCTCAACATTGATGTACTCCCCTTTCAATCGTTTGCGTGGTTACCTACGGCCAACTTTTTGTCGCAGTTTTATTCCAAAAACTACATCACCATTCGGGATGCCAATATTTTACTTGCCTCTATTGAGACAAATCCCGAACTGAGTGATGCCGAAAAAGTTACCATGACAGCTGAGGCCAGATACCTACGGGCATTGGCCTACTATTATTTATACGGTTGGTTCGGCCCCGTCGCCTTGATTACTAAGCCCTTCACCAGTTCGGCGGATGATTTTAAAGTGCCCCGGACAGAAGAAGCTACCCTGCTTACCTTTATTGAAAGTGAATTGACGGCCTCCGTAGCAGGCCTTCCTCAATCCGTAGCCCAAACGGGCAAAGCCACCAAAGGGGCCGCTTTGGGCGTTTTGACAAAGTTTTACATGACCACTAAAAACTGGGCGAAAGCGGCTACTACGGCAAAACAGATCATCGACAGCAACCAGTACAAACTCTGGCCTGATTACACGACCTTGTTTGCTATTAGCAACAAAGGCAATTCGGAAATGATCTTTGTGTACCCCTGCATTGCCAAATCTGGGTTTGGCAACGTTTGGACAGCTAATGCCTTGCCTCCTCAATTCCCAACCAGTGTATTCAATACCGCAACGCAGGTATGCATGCCAGTTTCTTTTTACAATACATTTTCGGCTACCGACAAGCGCCGAAGTTTAATTTTAGCCTCATACACCACATCGGCTGGCGTGGTAACTGATTTAACCAAAGGAACTGAATATCAGAATCCACGTAGTCTCAAATACCCAATTGACCCAGCTGCTGCCGACCGACACCACGCCGATGATATTCCGCTTTTACGCTATGCCGATATTTTGCTCTGCCGCGCAGAAGCACTGGTCATGTCGACCGGCAGCGTGCCCTCGGAAGCCCTGGACCTATTGAATCAGATTCGGACCCGTGCTGGTTTACCAGTGTTAACAATGACCGATGTACCCGATAAATCTACTTTTATTAGTGTCCTCTTACGGGAGCGGGGCTGGGAGTTTTACAGCGAAGGCAAACGCCGGGAAGATTTGCTACGGCATGATTTATTCATTCAGAATGCGCTCAGTAGAGGATTACCAGCGAAAGCTTATCAAATTCGTTTCCCATTACCTCAGTCTGAGCTGGATGCCAACGCAAATCTGGTTCAGAATACGGGCTATTAATAATGGAGGAACATTCTTGCTTGTCAGTTAATGGGTTCTTGTTAAAACGGAAACGTATCATTTTATGCAGAAAATCATTCTAATTGGTTGCAGTCTGCTTATTGGGTGGCAAGTCAATTGGCACGTGTTGCTGGAAGGTAAACGTCCAGTAAAAGCTACGGCAACAACCCAGGCAGCCAAACGGCCCAACATCGTCCTGATTATGGCCGATGATATGGGCTATTCGGATATTGGCTGTTATGGCTCCGAAATTCCAACTCCCAATCTGGATAAACTGGCTGGCAAGGGTGTCCGAATGACCCAGTTTTACAATGCAGCCCGGTGCTGCCCAACCAGAGCGTCGTTGCTGACGGGTTTGTATCAGCACCAGGCCGGCATTGGGCACATGACCAAAGAGCCGAATAATTCG
The DNA here is from genome assembly GCF_028867935.1 of Flavobacterium sp. SUN052. Lineage (GTDB taxonomy): Bacteria > Bacteroidota > Bacteroidia > Flavobacteriales > Flavobacteriaceae > Flavobacterium. Next base: position 328,879 of record NZ_JAPQNS010000005.1, on the reverse strand, counting down.
GTTGATTACGATTACGGCGTTTATGGCTACCGGGGGGAGATAAACCGTAACTCGGTTACCCTGGCCGAAGTGCTGAAATCGGCGGGTTATCACACTTACATGACTGGGAAATGGCACCTGGGGTCCAGCACACCCGATTTACGACCGCGCCAACGTGGCTTCGACCGGTTTTACGGCCTGGTAGCGGGGGCCAGTAGTTATCTTGACCCAATCCAGCCTCGTGGTATTTGGGTTGATGATGAGCCTGTTGCTCACGTAGATCAGCCTTTTTATACCACCGACGCCTTTACGGATCAGGCGTTGAACTTTTTGCGTGAACAAAAAGATCAACAGCCCTTTTTTCTGTACGTAGCCTACACGTCGCCACACTGGCCGTTGCACGCGCTGGAAAAAGACATCGATCAGTTCCGGGGAAAGTACCAGCAAGGCTGGGATGCACTGCGGGAACAACGATACCGGAAACAAGTGAAAGAGGGGGTTGCTTCAACAAAATGGGGCCTTTCGGCACGACCTGATATCTACCCGGCCTGGGCCGAACAGGATACGGCTAAACAACGGGAAATGGACTACCGCATGGCCGTTTATGCGGCTCAAATCTCGCGTATGGATCAGAACATTGGTAAGCTGATCAACTATCTGGAAAAGTCAGGACAATTAGACAATACATTGCTGGTTTTTCTGTCCGACAACGGGGCCTGTCAGGAAGGGGGCATTTTGGGCGGTGGTAAGGTGAGCGACATCAACGATGCAACCAAATCTGGGGCTATTTCCTACGGAGGGGCTTGGGCAAATGCATCTAATACTCCCTTCAAAGGATTTAAGCATGTTTCCTACGAGGGGGGAATTGCCACACCGTTGATCATTCATTACCCAGCCATTACGAATGCACAGAAAGGCAAAATTTCAACCGCGCCGGGCTACCTGATCGACATAATGCCTACGTTCCTGGAGGCTAGCGGAGCCACTTATCCAAGGGAGGCAAAAGGGCAAAAAATCCATCCGATTGAGGGCAAAAGCCTACTACCAATTGTAAGCAAGGGAACACGCAGCCCGCACGAGTACATGTATTGGGAACACGAGAATATGCGGGCGATCCGGTTTGGCAACTGGAAAGCAATTGGGGTTATTGGAGCGGCTTGGGAGCTGTATAACCTGGAAACTGACCGCTCCGAAACACGAAATGTAGCCAGTGAACATCCAGACCTGGTTAAAAAGCTCGATCAGCAATGGAACCAATGGGCCAACACCCATTACGTTTTTCCGAAAGGCACCATGAAAGCGAACTTCGCCAGAGAGTGGAATTTCTTTAAAACGACCGACTAAGTATTGGTAAATAGATCATTCAAATGCTAGAACATCTTGACACAAGCGATCGCCTTAAACAAGTTGATCAAAGCTGATCTGAAGGGCTGGGAAGCTGGCGGATAAGGCCAAGCCCTTCTCAAACGAGGCCGCTATTGGTAAATGCTTTACTCAGGAAACACTTGTTGCAGACACCAGGGTAATTATCGGGTCGGATTGTGCTTGCTTGATTGACCAACACTTACCAATCAAGCAAGCAGCCGCTGCGAAAGATAAAACAACACGTCGGGAGTAGTTTCAATCAGGTTCTTAACTGTCAGTAAATCAGCGCGCACCTGCTGTTCCAGCTGATGAACCAGCAACGGGGCCATTAGTCGCTGCCAACCGGTCAGCTCAACGCTCAGTTCAAACGTCACGCGAGTGACTTTGTCAATCCGTTCAAATATACGCTGGTCCCACAGTTCGAGGGGGCCGCTCAGGGTTTCGTAGGCAACCCGACGGTTGGGAGCAGCCGCCGTCACTTCCACATCTATAGCTATTTCCTGTCCCAACAGCTGCATCACCTGTCGAAACCGCTGTCCCGAGCGCGCTAAGCCTGTTGTATCCTGCTCGCTCCGAAGTACGGCTTTCCGCCAGAATTCGTCATAGGCATAGCAGGCCATCACGCCATAGACATCTGTCAGAGGCATCATAATCAGTTCGCTATGCCGGGCCGTAATCATGCGGATCTACTGCGATTGGCTGGCAATGAACTGCTCAGCGGCAACCAGTGAGTCAAATAACTTGGTAGGAACAAGGGAGCCGGGATGTTGTTGCAGAGCCTCCGATGAAATCATGGAGAACAGGTCCGGTGATAATACGCTGATGTTGCAACGCAACCCAAATGCGTAGGCTTTATTGAAAAATTCGGTCACAATCCAGTCCACAGTGCCACTCCAGGCGGTTTCGAACTCCTTGGTATCATGAACATGAAACCGACACCCAAGCTGCTGTCCTTCGGCCTGTTGCCAGTCTAGCATTCGAAGGGTAGCCTTTTTAAGTTCGTCATCAGTGCAATAGCCGCTCCAGCGCATGAATAGGTAATTTTTTTCTGCCTGGTAATAGAGTTCGGCATATACCTCGTCAGTTGCGTTTTTGGCACTATATAGTGGTGTCATTGGTATGTACAGACTGCACGTTAAGGGGTTAGGGTCGGTTTGGCGTGCTGGTAACGGTTAAGGGTTTCGGCCGTAACACCGAGGTAACTGGCTACATATTGGGAGGGCACACGCCGAAGCACTTTCGGATGTTCGTTAAGCAAACGGATATATCGATTTTCGGGTGTTTCCTTCAGCAATGAGGCTTCCCGCCGTTCTAACCGACTCAACTGATCCTGCAAGAGCAACTGGGCAAACCGCTGCCACACGGGATACTGTCCGCACAAGGCCATCACGTCCGCATACTTTGTTTCGAGCAGGTGGGTTTCGGTCAGTGTCATCACGTGAACAAAGGAAGGCCGTTGCGTAAAAAAACTCACAAACGATCCCAGGAGGCCATTTTCGAATACAAATTCTTTGGAAACCTCCCAACCGTCAAGGTCGTAATACAACCGGCCACAGCCTTTTTCCACGAAGGCTATTGTCTGACAAACGTCGCCTTCTTTGGCATAGAGCGTATTGGCAGGCAAAGTTTTGGGCTGTAGAATAGCCTGAAGCGCGGCCATTTCGTCGGGTAAAGGCCGTACAATTCGCTCAATGTTAGACAGTACACGTTGCATGGATTGCCAACGGAAATTTTTGTACTGCTAATATGGCGAAGAAGTAGAACAGTACCTAATTTCTCAACGTACCCAGAATTGTATACATACCAGTATCATCTGGTTTGCCAATAGGCCTAGTATTTAGTTCGTAGGAATACAGGTCATGCGCTCGCTCCGTTTCATCGTTGCAGAACCGAACCCGGCAGTAATTCAACCCGGCAGGTGTATCTGAAAATAGCCAGTTACGCCCAACTCGTGAAATGATAAACAGGCCACTATCATCGCCCAGCGCGTTAAAATCGGCCTGAGGTGTGGCTTTCGCAAACTGCGGCAAGCCGAATCGACGCTGAAGTTGGGTTGTGGTATGCGCTACATCTTCGGTAGCCAGGCCAATTTCGCTAACACCCTGAAACAGATCAGTAAAGGTTAGATTAGGGCTATCTAATGGCAAATCGGTCCGGGCAATAAACTCCAGCAGATTTCCCAACGAATCGTAGAAATAACAGGCCTGCGCCCGCCAGTCCGGGAAATCGGCGATGGTTTTGTCAGGGGCTTGGGTATCCAGAAAGTCCAGGTCGAAATAGTACATAACCACTTCCAGCGAACCGCGTGGCACGTTGATAGCGAGATGATACGGAGCCACTGGCTGCTCGACCAGGTGAAATGTCAGGTGAGTCCAGCCAATTAGAACAGTCAGATGGGTGGCATTACGCGACAGCACAGGCAGGCCCAACCGACGAACGTAGAAAAGCCGGGTGGCTTCGAGGTCGGTGGTGTACAGATCGATGTTAAGGAGTTTCATGGGGCAAAAGGGTGAAGTTGTGCTTTGTTGTTTACTGACACAAACCTCGTCCGCTTTTGACACCATATCAATTACAAGCTACGTGAACCGGTAAAAGTTAGGGATGAAGTGTTTTGAGCTTATCCCTGAATCCCTTTGGCGGCCCGTTGCGCCGGGAACCACGAACTTAAAACGGTAATGAGTACCACAATTAAAGCGGAAACCCATATGTCGGCAGCCTCAACCCGAACAGGATACGCGTCGATAATCGATGAACTGGTACCAACCCCGATCAGGCCATACCGCTGTTGAAGCAGCGACAGCCCTATTCCCAACAGAAGGCCAGTGGTGGCACCGGTGAGGGCAACAATTGCCCCTTCGAGCAGAAAAATCCGGCGCACCAGGCCAGTGGTAGCTCCCAGCGCAAACAGCGTGCGGATATCGTTTTTCTTCTCGATCACCAGCATCGACAGCGAAAAGAAAATGTTGACCGAAGCAATCAGAATGATAAACGAGAGGGTTAAACCCACCGCGAACTTTTCAACATTGATTGTTCGGTAGAGGTCGATATTTAGGTCGTCGCGATCCTGGGCCGTGAGCGCGCTTCCAACCAACGCCTGCACCGCAGCCTTCGCCTGGGTAATGTCGGTGCCGGGCTTGAGTTGCATTTCGATGCTGGTGATGTCGTTGGGGCCATAGCCAACCAGGTCGCGAATAACCGACAACGGAGCAATCACAAAATCGCCGTATTGTTGGGCATCTACAAAAAACACACCCGAAACAGTTAATGAGCGAGCCTTGAACGCATTTTCACTGAGCAGATTGAGCGTTTTACTCCCCACCTGGTTTTGAGGATAGAGCAATTCTAGCGGGGTCAGAATATCTTGTGTGACAATGCTCAGATCATTGCGGATTCCCTCGGCTACAATCGCATAGTCGATGCCGTTGGTCTGGAGCCGAAAACGTCCATCGACAAGGGCAGAATCGAGTTGCGACCGTTTGAGATAGTTGTTGGCTACCCCTTTTACGGTTACCACCGTTTGGGCGCCGTTGTACCGAGCGAGTGCATTGTCCTGAATAACGGGCGTTACTAAATCTACCCCGGCTGTTTGCTGAAGCTGCGTAAGCAGAGTTGGCGTAGCCACAAACCGCTTGCCCTGTCGGGGCTTTATCGTCAGGTCAGCCTCCACCGACCGGAAGAGCGTCCGGTTCAGCTCAACCATGCCATTAAACACCGACAGCACCACCACCAGGGCCATCGTACCCACGCCCACGCCCAGCATCGACAGAATTGACAGCCAGTTGATGAAGCTCCGTTTCTTACGCGAAAAGAAATACCGACGGGCAATAAAGAGGGGTAGATTCATGTAAAAAACAGTCGCTCTTTAGTTTTAGTCTTCGTCATCCTCTTCCGGTGCAGGAGGAATATCCAGACCAGCAAAAAGCTTGTCCATTTTTTCGGCGTACTCGGCGGTGTCGTCGATGAAATAGGTTATATCGGGAACAATGCGAAGTTGATGACGCACCCGATCACCGAGGTGCTGGCGAATAGTACGGCTATGTTCCCGAATGCTGGCAAGCAGCATTTCTTTATTTTTTGTTGCAAGAAAACTCAGATATACCCTAGCTACGCTGAGGTCGGGCGAGACGCGAACGCTCGTCACCGTAATAAAAGCCCCGTTGAAAAGGTGTGGCACCTCGCGCTGAAAAATTTCGCTGAGGTCTTTTTGCAACTGCCGGGCCACTTTTTGTTGTCGTTTCGATTCCATGTTATGCAAATATCCGTACCTTTTTCCAGATCGCCGAAATGCGCCGTAACTTTGGGTCAGTGAACAAAGAACAGTGAGCAGCCAACAGTGTTTAAGTTGGCGCCGTTTCAACTGTTTGCTGCTCACTGTTCACTTTTATGCTGAGTTTCTTTCGTACCTACGCACCGTATCAATATATCAGCCTCATGGTCGTGTTGCTGATTATTCGACTGCCCTTTCTGGTGTCGCCTTTGCCCCTACTCATTCCCGAACTGAACTGGATGCTGGTTGGCGAGCAAATGAGCCAGGGGCACCTGCTCTATCGCGACATCTGGGATAGCGTCAGCCCACTTTCGGCCTTGGTTTACTGGCTGCTTCATACCCTTTTCGGACGGTCGCAGGGGGCACTGCATGCGGCAGCTACGCTTGTATCGGTGTTTCAGATTGTTTATTTCAATTACGTGATGAACAACCGGAACGTGTTTCCCGACCGAAATTTCTGGCCGGGTCTACTGTACGGGCTGTTTCTGCATCTGTCGTTCGATTGCCTCACCTTGTCGCCCGTTCTGCTTTCTACATCCTTCTTGTTGCTAGCTTTTGGTACGCTCATCAAGCAACTCGACCGGCAGGGCGTTACTGACGATGTGTTCGAAATAGGGATTTACCTTGGATTGGCGGCTTTGTTTTACCTTCCCTCAGCCGTATTCATTATCTGGGCTTCCACTTCGTTGCTGATGTTTACGGGTGCCACCTTTCGGCAACATTCACTGACCTTGTTTGGCTTTGCCTTCCCTATTGCCGTAGCGGTGCTCTATTACTATCTCAACGACAGTCTGGACGATTTCAACCGGAATTTGCTGGCTTCGGTATTTCGGGTACGGCAATACGCGCTGACCGATTATCGCGCCCTTGTGGTATCGTTATTGGTGCCCTTAGGCATGGCAGTTCTGGGCTTTTTCAGCCTTTTCAACACCACCAATCGGTACGTCAATTTTCAGCAACGGTGCCAGCAAATTATGCTTTTCTGGGCTGTAGCAGCCCTTCTCACCATTATTCTGATGCCGTTTCTGGCACCAATGGGCTTCCTGATTTTTGTGCCTCCGATGGCTTTTTTCGCAGTGATCTACTTTCAGAATGTCCGCAAAACGTGGCTAGCCGAACTGGCATTCCTAGGCGTGTTAGCCCTGATGCTGGGGATTTTTTATCAGGGGGCCTTAGGGTTATTGCCCGGTACCGACTTAGGGCGGCTGAGTAATCTACAGGTGCAACCTTCTCCCCTACCCGCCAATATTCAAAATCAGAAGTTACTGGTTATTGGCGAGGATTTGAGCGCTTACCGGCAAAACCGCCCCGCCACGCCCTACCTCAACTGGGATCTGGCCAAATATGACCTCCGAAACTTAGATAACTACGAGGCCGTAGTGAATGTGTACGACCATTTCCGTAAAGACCCTCCAACCTACATTATCGACCGCGAAAATGTAGTTGAGAAGTTATTCCAGCGGGCACCGGCTTTAGGAGCCATGTACCAGCCAACTAGCACAACAGGGGTTTACCAGCGAAAATTCTAATTCGCTGGTAAACCCCTTGAGCTTACGCTTCTCCCTCCAACATCACCGCCCCAACCGTTACATTGCTGGTTTCATCGATTAGGATGGCTCCACCGTTGAAGCGGTTCTGAATATACGGATCAAAGGCAATAGGTTGCGCCGTACGCAACACCACTCTGGCCAGTGCATTAAGCGACAGGCTTTCGACACCTTCGATATGTTCGTAAGTTTCGATGTTGAGTTGGTAGGGGATCTCGCGTACTGAACAGCGCGTGCGGGCTGTGCCTACCTGCAACACATATTTGCTGCCTACTTTCAGTTCTTTCGAGTCCATCCAACACAGCATTCCCTCCACATTTTGGGATACGGTCGGCTGGTTATCAGCAGTTACGATTAAATCGCCCCGGCTGATGTCGATGTCATCGGCCAAGTGTAGAATAACGGATTGGGTAGCAACGGCTTCGTCAATATCCTGTTCGTTTTGTTCGATGCGCGAAATAGTCGACGTCTGCCCTGATGGGAGCACTGTTACCGCATCACCCACGCGGAAAGTACCGCTATTGATTTTGCCCGCGTAACCCCTGTAATCGTGCAATTCTGTTGTCTGCGGACGGATCACGTACTGGACTGGCAAACGACCTAGTGTTAGGTTAATGTCGTTACTCAACTCCACTGTTTCGAGGTGGCTGAGCAGAGCAGGGCCTTCATACCAGGGCATATTGGCCGATTTATCCACCACGTTATCGCCGTTGAGCGCACTCATCGGAATAAACGTGATGTCTTTGGCATTTAGCTTCTTGGCCAGTTCGGCATACTGAATGCAAATGTCCGAGAACACGTCCTGCGAGTAACCGACCAAATCCATTTTGTTCACTGCTACCACCAGATGCGGAATGCCCAACATGCTGGCAATCAACGAATGGCGCCGAGTCTGCTCGACTACGCCGTGGCGGGCATCAACCAGTACAACGGCCAATTGGCAGTTCGATGCACCCGTAACCATGTTGCGGGTATACTGAATGTGGCCCGGCGCATCGACGATGATGAATTTTCGCGCCGTAGTCTGGAAATACCGGTAAGCCACATCGATGGTGATACCCTGTTCCCGCTCTGAACGGAGACCGTCAGTAAGCAAAGCTAAATCAACAGTACCATCGTCGCGGCCTTTTGTTGCGCGTTCGATTGCCTCCAGTTGGTCAGCCAGAATCGATTTGGAATCGTAGAGAAGCCGCCCGATGAGGGTACTTTTGCCGTCGTCAACCGATCCGGCAGTTATAAATCGTAAAAGATCCATGTAGTGATGAGCAAAAGAGTGCTAGCTAACGAAGGTAAAGTAGCGCCGTACTAGCCACTCTTTCACTCCTTCGCACTTTCACTCTTGTAAAATCCTGATTCACTCAATTAAAAATATCCTCCCTTTTTCCGGTCTTCCATAGCCGCTTCGGAGAGCTGATCATCCATACGGGTTTCGCCCCGTTCGGATATGCGGGTGGCCTGGATTTCGTCGATGACCGTGTCGAGCGTTTCGGCATCTGACTCCGAAGCCGCCGTACACGAAATATCACCGACGGTGCGGAACCGGACCCGACGGGTCACAATCTGATCATCGGCGTCGGGTTGTATAACTCCCCCGGCAGTTGCCATCAGCTTTCCGTCGCGCAGAATCAATTCGCGGTCGTGGGCAAAGTATAGGCTCGGAAGCGCAATATTCTCGCGCCGGATGTAGTTCCAGACATCAAGTTCAGTCCAGTTGGAGATTGGGAACACCCGCACGTTTTCGCCTTTGTGAATGCGGCCGTTGTAAAGACTCCAGAGCTCGGGACGCTGCCGTTTGGGGTCCCATGAGCCGAATTCATCACGTACCGAGAAGACACGCTCTTTAGCACGGGCTTTTTCTTCATCACGACGAGCGCCACCAATGCAGGCATCGAACTCAAACTCTTCGATGGCATCCAGCAAGGTGAATGTTTGCAGACCGTTACGAGTCGCATTGCGACCTGTTGGCTCTTTCAGCTTCTTTTCGCGAATGGTATCTTCTACGTAGCGTACGATAAGCCGTTCGCCAAGGCTGTTGGCCAGCCAGTCGCGGAAGTCGAGTGCTTCCTGAAAATTATGTCCCGTGTCGATATGCACGAGCGGGAACGGAAATTTACCGGGCCGGAACGCTTTGCGGGCCAGGTGTACGAGCGTAATGGAATCTTTGCCACCCGAAAATAGCAAAGCAGGCCGTTCAAATTGACCGGCTACCTCCCGCATGATGTGGATGGCTTCCGATTCGAGCTGATCTAAATAATCTAATTTCATGGTTTCTTGGTCGTATCAGGCCTTAAATACCTCTTCGTGGCTATGCAGCCCGCACTCTTTCTTCGAATTATCTTCCCACCACCAGCGACCGGCCCGGAAATCTTCGCCGGGTTGAATTGCCCGGGTGCAGGGTTGGCAGCCAATACTTACAAAACCCCGGTCGTGCAGCGGATTATAAGGAACGTTGTTGGCTTTCACGTAGTCTTTCACCTGCTCAAAGGTCCAGTTCATCAGCGGGTGAAACTTATACAATTGGTGTGCTTCGTCCCATTCCAACTGGGTCATGTCGGTGCGATTGGCTGACTGCTCAGCCCGGATGCCGGTTATCCAAATTTTCTGACCAGCCAGCGCCCGGTTTAGCGGCTCCACTTTACGAATAAAGCAACACTCCTTGCGGTTCTCCACTGACTCGTACATGCTGAATGGTCCTTTAGCCGTCAGCAATTTCTCAACAGATTCCTGTTTCGGAAACATCGTATCAATTTCGATACCGTAGCGGCTTAAAGTCTTATTCCAGACCGAATACGTCTCGCCAAACATCCGGCCCGTATCGAGCGTAAACACCCGAATGGGAACGTTATTGGTGGCAATCATGTCGGTAATGACCTGATCTTCGTAGCCGAGACTGGTCGAGAAAACAACTTGACCGGGAAATAACTCGGCCAGTGTTCGGAGGGCGTCGACCTCTGACAAACCCGCAAGTTGGGCTGACAGTGATTCGAGGGTGGGTGATGATTCTGCAAGCATATTATTTCAAAGTAATGACCCGTCCCGTTTTTGCTGACTGCCGGGCCGCGTCTAATATCTCCATTACAATCATATTGTTGGGCAACGACGACAGATTGTCAATCTGTTTCACCTCGCCCCGAATAACCTTTGCCAGATACGCAAACGAGTCCGAAGCTGGGGCATCGGCTTGTGTAGCTTCAATCATTTTTTCCGGCTCTTTTTCGCTCAACCGAACTCGCATTTTTGCCGAGTTGAGAGCCATAATTGACCCTGTTTGGCCGTATACCTCCATGTCTTTGCGGGAATAGGGCCAGTTCCACGACGCCTGAATCACAGCTTGAGCTTTGGGGTACGTCACGATGATCGTACCTTCATCATCCACTTTTGGATAAATGTTGGGTTTGATCTGTTGGGTTACGGCCATCACGCTCATTGGACGTTCACCATTCATAAACCAGGTGGCCAGGTTGGCACCGTAACAGCCAAAATCAAACAGGGCCCCTGCCCCATTCTCAACCGGATCGGTGAGCCAACTCAAAAATTCGGGTGTTACGCCAATTTCTTTGGGTCCCTGATGACCATCGTGAATCACCATCTTGCGCACATCGCCGATGGCTTTGTCGCCAAAAACCATCGCGTAGGTCCGATGATTGCTGCCGTACCAAGTTGTTTCGTAATTCGTTAACAGCTGAATCTTGTGTTTCTCCACCAGTTTCGCCATCTGCCGGGCATGGTCGAGGCTAACAGCCAGTGGCTTTTCGACCATCACATGGATTCCACGGGGAGCAGCTATCTGCACTGTTTTCAGGTGATTGATGATCTTGCCGAAGTCTGTTACTGTTTCCGGTTTAGAAGCATCAAGCATTGCTTCGATGGTTGGATACACCAAACTCATCGGAAAGCCATATTGCTTGGCATACCGCTCAGCCAGTTGCCGGTCGGGTTCTGCAATACCCACAATCTCAATGTCGGTCTGCCCTGCTTCTTTGTACGCCTTCCTGAAAATGCCATGTACGTGCGTATGCACCAGTCCCACCACGCCCACCCGAACGGGTTTACGGGCCGATTGCGCCGTTGCTGATTGCGCAACAGTTAGCAAAACAATGAAGAGTAAAGCGAGATGGCGCATTAGGTGGTTTATTTATGTTTGTCAGGGTCAAGCCAGATTACCTCTACAAATTGTTCATGTAAATGGTCGAAGTCTTTATCTGTTGTTATGAGCGTTGCATCTAGCACTGATGCTGTTGCTACTATCCAAAGATCATTCTTCCCCATATTACGAGCCGATGTCCCCAAAGGACGACCAACTAACTTGTTTTGGCTAAAGGCATCAATAGCAGCATATTCCTGAACGATAGGCTCAATATTTATGTCAACGATGGTCAATTGACGGAGCGCATTAACCAGTATATCACGCCGTTTTTCTCCCCAGTTATTTCGCAAGCAAATTGACCAGAGTTCACCAACTGTCACCGCAGAGATGAATGGCTTTGCATCATTCTTTAGAAACCCATACTGCTCATCTATAAATATAGCTAAAGCTGATTTCTTCAGATAAGCCAGAATAATATTAGTGTCTAACAGGTATGTCATTTGCCAATTTGAGACACTAATTCTTCATAGGATTCCTTAATGTCTAATTGCTCAACTAATTCATCAAATTTTTGACGGTCAAATGGTTTAGCCGAAGCCATTATGTTCTGTCTAGCCTGAAATGCGGCCCTATCAAAGGGCTTTTCAAGTCTGATTTTAAAATAGATAGGAGCTAGATCAACCATTTTAGCCGCTTCCTCCAACGTTATCTCTTTCTTCTCGTACAACGCCCGCGCCATTTCCCAGCGAGCATACGTCGGGTCTATTGACTTGGGTAGTTCAACTGTCAGTGTGTTCATGATAAAGTCCTTTTCAAAATGTTAAGCCGAACGTAAATTGAGAAGCCGAAACCCACCAATAAGTGTACTGAAAATGCTACAGCTTGATTGACGAATATATTCAAACCATATCCTCCTGTTGCTTTGCTGTTCAGAATGATTGTCGAGTAGCTAATCAGTAATACACAATGCACCAGAAAGCACTTCCAGAAATGCTTCCAGTCACGGATCATAACAATGCTAAAAATCCAAAAGACCGGTAGTATAGCGAAGGCAAAAAACATAAGCAGGCCAACCATGATTTTAAACCTTCAGAATTTTATTGTAATAAAACTTCTCAGCCTGAATCAGTTCATTTTGTCGCTGGTGCCCAGAGACTTCGGTCACTAGACGCTAACGAGTACATGCGCTATACGTTTTCTTTTAAAGCTTCTGCGCTTACCGAAACAGCCTGCTCAAAGTCCTCAATCAAATCCTCAATAGCTTCTAGGCCAACCGAAATCCGAATCAGGCCGGGCGTAATACCGAGGGCGGCTTTCTCGTCGGGTTTGAGTTTGGCGTGCGTTGTTGTATTTGGGTTGGTCACTATCGTACGCGAGTCACCAAGGTTTGACGATAGCGATGGAATCTGTAGCGCATCGAAAAAGGCCTGAACCCGCTCGAAACCACCTTCTAGCTCAATCGTTACAATGGCACCACCCGCCGACATCTGTGCTTTTGCCAGTTCGTATTGCGGATGTGATTCAAGAAACGGGTATTTTACTACCGCCACATCAGGATGCTTTTCAAGGGCTTGAGCCAGGGCCAAAGCGTTACGGCAATGGCGTTCCATGCGCAGATCCAGCGTCTCCAGACTCTTCGACAGTATCCAGGCGTTAAAAGGCGAAAGCGATGGTCCGGTATGCCGGGCGAAGAACCGAATTGGCTGAATCAGATCGGCCCGACCCACAACGATACCGCCCAACACGCGGCCCTGGCCATCCATGAACTTGGTTGCTGAGTGTACCGACAAATCGGCTCCAAAGTCAATGGGCGTTTGCAGGATTGGCGTAGCGAAACAGTTGTCGACGTTCAGGATAAAACCGTATTTTTCTTTCAAGCGCCCCAACATCGCCAGATCGACCAGTTCGAGACCGGGGTTAGAAGGCGTTTCCAGATACACCATGCGGGCGGCCGGTCTTCCAGAGTTTGGTTGAATAGCCGCTTCCCACTCGGCTTCAGTTGCGGTAGCATCAAGGTAGGTATGCGTAATGCCCCACTTGCTCAGGATCTGCGTAATAATCTGGTGTGCTGACCCAAACAACGCCCGACAAGCCACTATATGATCGCCCGATTTCAGCAGCGCAGCCATACTTGCAAACACGGCCGCCATGCCGGTTCCGGTAGCGATGCCATCTTCGGCACCTTCGAGCATACAAACCTTATCGACGAATTCCGTTACGTTGGGGTTCGAAAATCGGCTGTAGATATTGCCTTCTTCAGTTTCTTCAAACAATGCCTTTCCCTGTTCGGCATCTTCAAATGTAAAACTCGACGTCAGAAACAGGGGCGTCGAATGCTCCCTGTATTGGGTTTTCTTCGTCTGGGTGCGAATAGCACGTGTTTGTTTTTTCATAATCTTCGATAGGTGTTGGATTCAGCAGAAAGGCTACGATCTACTATCCAGCGTCCAACATCTAAAAAAATAATAAAATCTTTCGCAAACTTACGATAATGACCACGATCCCGACCAATACCATCATGGTTTTCACAGGTAATCGCTGGGCCAAATGTGCGGCAATTGGGGCAGCAATGGTACCGCCGAGTATTAATCCAATGATAACCAGCCCGTAGTTTTCCAGCCCTACGTAGAGCGCAAAAACGACCGACGACGCAAAGGAAACGAAGAATTCGGCCAGGTTTACTGAACCGATTGTGTAACGCGGATGACGCCCGCTGGCAATCAGCGTTGAGTTTACGATTGGCCCCCAGCCGCCCCCGCCAATGGAGTCCAGGAAGCCGCCCGTCCAGGCGAGCAAGCCAATTTTGCGAATAGGCTTCTTTTTGGTGTGTTTCGTCAACGCTTTTTTAATGATCAGAATACCCAGAAAAGCGGTATAAACCGAAATAATCGGTTGCAATGCTTTGGCATACTGTTCGAAGGCACTCAACTCAGATATTAGCCAGGCTCCTAATGCCGCCCCAATAACACCGGGAATTAATACCGCCTTGAATAACTTGCTGTTGATGTTCCCGAACTTCAAGTGCATATATCCCGACACACCCGAGGTGAAAATCTCCGAGCTGTGAACGCTTGCCGTGGCGTGTAGGGGACTAATTCCCACACTCATCAGGAACGTTGTGGCTGTTACACCGTAAGCCATTCCTAAAGCGCCATCGATCATTTGGGCCACGAAGCCTGCCAGTAGAAAATAAAAAATCTCGGGGCCAATTTCCACTGAGCTAGCCAGCAACGTTACCTTTTCCCACGTGAAGTAGCTGAACAACATATGCCCTACTACCATCAACGCCAAAGCGGCTGATACGTAAAGGGCAATTTCTTTCCAGGTTCGTCGGCGGAGTAGCGGACCGCTACTGGTTGTAGCGATTTTTGCGGTGGGAAACAGGTTACGCAATGTGTTTGCCTGCTTATCGGCGTTGTTTCCCTGTAGCGTTATGGTCAAGCCGTTAAGGTCAATTGGCAGCGAAGTGGTTGTTAAATCAGCCAAGGAGGGGCTGTCTGTTGCCGTATCGCTTGAATCTGCTTGTCCTGTTTGCATAATAGTCTAACTATATCGACTTAATGGATTATTTCATTAATGAAAAGCGCCACAATAAAGTGGCGCTTGTTTGATGGAGAAGTGTGTGGCAAAGGTGGTATTTTTTGAGCTAACTTCCAAACGTACAACGCTCAAGCCATTCTTATTTACAACTGACTAAGCGTACACAAACCTACTTGCCAATTTATATTTTAGACAGCATCAGACGGATTGTTTGCCCGTTTGCCTAAAGCAGCCTGATGTGCAGTTGCCTCAATCCGAGATTGGCGGGTCTCTGGGCGTTTAGCGGTACTGATCCAGTACAGAATCTGCTTGCGAGAACTGGGTGAAAAACCATGAAAGTTCTGGTAAGCTACCGGGTTTGCCTGTAGGGCCGTTTCGAGGTCGGGCGGGATCACCAGATTGTCGCTGTCGTTGAGGGCATCCCATGACCCATCGAGTTTAGCCGCTTCAATTTTGGCCAACCCGACAGGAGTCATTTGTCCAGTAGCTATGAGACGCTCAATACGGTCTTTGTTGGGTTTCGACCATACGCTCCGGGATTTGCGGGGTGAGAACTTCAGGCCATGCCGTTCGTCGTCTATTTTGCAGGGCAGGCTGTCGATCCACCCGTAGCAAAGAGCCTCTTCTACAGCTTCGCCATAAGGGAGTGTAGGCTGACCCGTTTTCTTTTTGTAGAAGACAAAGACAATACCCGGCGATCGTGCATGGTTGTCGGCCAGCCATTGCCGCCACTCCTGACGGTCGGCCGTGTAAAAGAACTCAAGGCTGTTTGCCATGCTATAAAATCCAGGTTGTCAGTATCTTCATGGATAGCCTGCGGTCAGGCGACCGGCAACTGGTAGTCTTGCCGGTTATTTACGGTATGATTCTTTCAGGGTTACAAATTCGCCCCCTTTGTAGGTACCGTCGTTGATTTTCTTGACCAGTGCATCAAGTTGACCAACAGCCCACTCAGGAATGTATTTGTCGGGAGTTTCTACAAATACGCGGGGATAGGTGTACAGATTACGCCCTACTCCGAACTGAACGGCGCACCGTTTCATGGCATCAGATATCCCTCCTTTTACAGGCTCAATGTCTGTTCGATTGGCGCCATCGGTTTTGGTCAGGCGAGTTCCGTCGGGTAAGGTTACCGTGATACGGCACAAAAAACCATCCTGAATTTCGGTGATGTCGTTTTGCCAGCCGTGCCAGCCAAACTGCTTATCAAAGCGTTCCATGACACATCGATTGGTGATGTAAGGCACCACAATGAGCTTGCCAGTTTTGGTTTGTTGCTGCACACGCCACTCGATTTCGTCGGGCTGAATCGGGCTGCTTATAATGTCTAAAGGGTACTTGGGTTCTTCCATATTTTTTCAACGTTTTTCGGGTCGTTAAAGTTCGCTTTTTACAAACTAATTACACCGCCTAACACGCTGATATACTGTTCGATATACATGTTAATTGCTTTAGATTTATACTGCAAAATGTAACGCGGATGATCGAGTGAAATAACCTGATCAAAGAAGCCATTTTCGTCGTTTAACCGCTTTACAAACTGCTCATTCTTACGACCCAGACAAATTACAATATCTCGCTTTGCCCCGAACTGAAGTTGCTGCCGAACAGAGTCAGCAATGACGGGCCAAAGGGCTTTGGTCGTAGCCTTGTCGTCGTAAAAATTGTAATTCTTTCCGTCCTTGACGAGGGCCAACGGGTAGAGCGATGTCAGGAAAAATTGGCTATAAAATGACTCGGCTCCGCCGAAGGCTTCCACAATCTGATAAATAAACCGACTGGATAATTCGGGACGGTTCGCCGATGCGATTGGCGACAGCGTATTTGCTATGCCGCAATACCGACTGAGATTTTGCGGAGTGGTAAACGATATACCCGTTACGCCCGCCCCAAATCGGCCGGGATTGATACCCGTTATAAACACGCGCGGCCGATTGTCGGTAAAGAACTTACCATAAAACTCCCGTCCGATTCGCTGGACTTCGGGCTCCCGATACGGGTTCAGGGCTGATACCCCGGCTGGCAAACCCGTTGGCTCCTGGAGGTTTTCATAAAAAGTAATGGCGCGATCGGCAAAAGTAGATTCGGAATGCATCTAAAAATAAGTAGCGTATACGGTCATAACGCACCTCGGGCCATTAACAACCAATTTGACCAAGAAAAATCGCTCATTAGTCGGTGCAGTTCGTTGACGCCAGCAAAAAGCCGGAACTGAACGTGAGCTTGCCAGTTTTGGCAAATACCATTTTACTATTGTGCTCTTCTACGGGGCCAAACCCCTCTACCAAACCGCCCTCCTTTTTCAGAAAAGCCACTTCCCGAACCGACTCAACGCCTTCAGATTGAAAGGTGTAATCAGCTCGCAACGTGTCACCGTGCATTTTTCCATTCAACGTACCCATGTTGCGGTCCTTACCAGAAAGCTGATATGTTAGGTTCCCCGTAACAGCGTCGCCCGTTCGGGTCATCGCCAAACGAATGGTGTCCTGGGCGGAGGTAAAGCCATAACATTGGGTGGTGGTCACAGTGGCTGATTCAGTAGACTCCGTGGTTGACTGCCTACTCTGACAACTGGCAACCAATAGCGTAGCAGCGCAACAGACAGAGGCAAAAAGTTGATTTTTCATACGTTTCATTGAGTAAAACAGGGGGCTATTTCCGGGCAAAGCGCATCACAGCCATGTCGCCCATCATGAGTGTCAGGGTGTTGCCATCGTTTATGGCGTACCGATTGACCTGCTTCAGGGTGTTCAAGAAAACACGTTCGCCTTCGCCGGGGCACATCATTTTTGTCATGACCATGCCATCGGAAAACTGAATGGAAGTTCCGTTGATTGTAACGGGTCCGTTGAAGGAATTGCAACTGGTGGAACCACTAACCCGATTGGCTGCCACATCGAACGTAACAGTTGGTTTTTTCTCAGGATACAAACCGGTGAAGGCAATTCTGGGACCAGAAATATAATTTAGCTCCCAGGTCCCAGTAAGGGTTGCTTGTGTTGGCTGGTTCGACACGGCCGATGTATTGCCCATGAGTTGTTTCTCGGCCAAATACAGGTATGGCGGATGAAAATGATGAACAAAAATTTTCTCTTTACTGTCAGGATACAGTTTGTAGTAAGCCGAATCGGCCAGCAAAACAATGGTCGCGCCGGTGCGGACGTAGTGATTGCTATTATAGTATTCGGGAGCTACGTAGCCATTCAGGTTCTTCCTGACCGTGTTGGATGCCAGTTTGCCAAGGTATTTCTGATAATTTTTCTGGGCTTTGAGGGCGGGTTTGCTCAAGCTGTTGTAGACTGATTTGACAACCAGTCGCTTAAAAAACTTTTGTTTTTTGATTACCCCTTTAGCGCCACTAAAGGGATTTGTCATGTTGAAATCGTTAACTGTTTGGATCGAGAACGGCACTTCAGGAACCCAATCGGCAGAGTTCACCACGTTGTAAGCCCAACCCGCCTGCGTTTTGGCTTCATAGTCGTAGGCAAAGTAAAGGTTACCCGGCTTTGGTCCCGCACTGCAATACGTTTTGAACCGAATATCGGCGGGCAAGCGCCCCTGCCGCTGCAAGCTGTAGAGGTGGGCTGTGAGCAAAAAAGCAATGGCACCACCCTGACTATGCCCCATTATAAACATATTCCTGACTCCTTTTTGATAACTGGAGTCAATTTTTGGCAGCATATCTTTCGTTAAAAAAGCTGTACTTACCAACCAGCCTATATGAACGGCAGCCTTCGGATTGGCTGCCAGATCGTAGGCAAACTTCTCCGTGTCGTTTAGTTGAAGTTCTCCTTTGGCCGGCACCATTGCCGCGTAAAAATTGGCCAGCCAGCTCACGCTATTGGCGGTTGTTCCCCGAACGCTGATGACGGCCGTTGATCCGTTGTCGGTCCACAAATCCCAACGGTTATCCAAACCAACCACGGGCGAGCGATACACTGCTTTGAACCGCTGCGGAGCGGGGAAAGTGCTCACGTAGGCTGAGTCGCCAAAGCGGGCCGAAACTTTCATTAACTCAATGTATTCGGCGGGGTCAAAGCCGGGCCGGAGCGCTTGTGCCACGGCATTTCCAATGAAAAAACTGAGCAGGACAGACAAAATAAGCCGCATTACCGAAATGCTTCTTGTACAATTTCCCATAGTTGAAAAGGTGTTAGTGATGGCCTGATACTGAACGCTTAACCGCATTTCAACTCTATTGTTTGGTGTGTTATACCCAGGCAAAACGGGCTATCTGCGACACTTCACCACCTAAAAATAGTCACAAATAATAGTCTCCATTCCAACCCTTACAGCCTCAACTGAGTCTTATTAGTGCTCTGCAGGGCGTTTCTATCCATTTCAAATTCAAATTTTTGTTGTTTATGAATGCATTTATTAAGTCGGTTTTCGTGCTTCTTGCCGTTGGAAGTTTCTCCTGTCAGGATAAATCAACCGTGTCGCCAACGCCAACTACCGGCGTCATTTTAAATACGGCTTTTGCCGATGGTCAAAGTGGCTGGGAAGCTGAGTTCACCGACTACAGTCCTGATCAGGAAGCAATTATTGAGTTCTCGTCTGCCTACACGGGTTTGCCTAGTCCACTCAACACCGCTCAGAAAGCGTTTAAAGTGTTTGGTCGCAACCGGAGCGATGATCTATTTATGTTTGTTCGGAAACAACTGACCGGGCTGACACCCAACACCGATTACAAACTTCAGTTCGATATTGAATTGGCGTCTATGTCTCCGGCAAACAGCATCGGTATTGGTGGCTCACCGGGGTCGAGTGTATTCCTGAAAGCTGGTGCCTCGGCCACGAAGCCCGAAAAAGTTAAAAAAGATAATTTCTACACGCTGAGCGTCGACAAGGGTGCGCAGTCTGATGCCGGTGAAGATGCCGTAGTACTTGGCAATGTAGCCAACGGAAAAGAAGTTGAAGAATACACCCTTATTCAACGGTCGAATAAAGACCAACTCCTGACCGCCCGCACCAACGACAAAGGCGAACTCTGGGTATTCATCGGTACCGACTCTGGCTTCGAAGGAGATCAGGCTTTTTATTACAGTCAGATCAAAGTCACTGCCCAGTAATTTGTTTGGGGAGTAACGCTGATTTCTTTTTTCAAACTAAAGCCCGCTATGACGTTTCATGGTGGGCTTTTTCCGTTTCGGCGGAATCCATATTGGGGTCATCTGTAGGCTAAAGCAACTTTGTGTCGATCAAATCGACTACATCAGTTCTGTTTATCTCCTCTTTTTAAACCAATTACAACAATGAAAAAAGTAATGAAAATCCTCGGTATGGTACTGGGGACTGTGGTACTGCTTCTGGCCGGGTTCTGCGCCTACGTTGCAGCTGTAGACTTACCAGCCTACGATATACCTGCCTTACCCAAAACGACTGTTGCCGTTACACTCGCCCGGGTTGCTCGGGGTGAAGTAATTGCCCAGATTCAGTGCATGTCGTGCCACGCCGACAAAGACAACCGGGTGACGGGTAAACACCTGGCCGAAGTACCCGATCTGTTTGGAAAACTGTATTCCAAAAACATCACTCAGGACAAGCAGAAAGGCATTGGCAACTGGACTGATGGTGAGTTGATCTATTTTTTGCGGACCGGTATCCGTCGCGATGGCAGCTACGCGCCCATCATGCCTCAATACCCTAATATGGCCGACGAAGATCTGCAGTCGGTAGTGGCGTGGCTGCGTTCAGATCGTTTTCCGGTACAGGCAAGCCAACAGGAGCCTCAAGCATCAGAGTTAAGTTTTGTATCGAAGTTGCTGATGCATACGCTTATGAAGCCCCTTCCCTATCCGCAACAGTTTATTGCCAAGCCCGATAGTAATAATCAGGTGGCCCTGGGCCGCTACACGGCCGATGCTATTGGCGACTGTTTTGCCTGCCACTCTGGCGACATGATCGATCAGGACAAAATTCATCCCGAAAAGACCAAGGGCTATTATGGCGGTGGCATTGAAATGGTAGGTGAAGGCGGCCAGAAAGTAATCACCCCAAACCTGACGTTTGACGAGCAGACCGGAATTGCCCAGAAGTATTCTAAAGAGCAGTTTATTCGGGCGGTGAAACAAGGAGTTCGGCCAGATGGCACTATTCTGAAATACCCGATGGAGCCCAAAATGGTGCTGTCGGACCGGGAAGTGGGAGCCATTTACGAGTACCTGAAAACTGTACCGAAAATTCAGAACGATATTGCCAAAAAGACCGCTGAATTGCAGCTGGCTAAAAAATAAAATTGCATCGGTTGAGTGAGATAGAGAAATCTTACTCAACCGATTAAACGTTTGCCTGCGGAACACATCTAACCCATATACGTCCCAACAATACGGTGATGAAAACAACAGGAAACTTCTTGATATTACTGGCTGTCGCTACCTTCAGCCTGTCTTGCTCAACGGCAAATCTGGCCCAACAAGGATATGGCCAGCCCGGCTATGACCAGCAAGGTTATGGTCAGCAAGGATACGGCCAGCAGGGTTATGGTCAACCAGATTATGGCCAACCAGGATACGATCAACCGTATGATGGCGATTTTTACGACGATCTGGCTCCTCACGGACAGTGGGTACAAACCCCCGAATACGGACGGGTATGGATCCCGAATGTAGGACCCGATTTTCAGCCTTATGGCACCAATGGCCACTGGGTTATAACAGAATATGGCAACACCTGGGTTTCTGATTATGCCTGGGGCTGGGCACCGTTTCACTACGGACGCTGGTATCAGGATCGGTACCGGGGCTGGGCCTGGATTCCGGGCCGCGACTGGGGACCTGCCTGGGTATCGTGGCGTACGGGTGGTGGGTATTATGGATGGGCACCACTGGGGCCAGCCATCAATATCAACGTGAACTTCAACATACCGCCAACGTGGTGGACGTTTGTGCCGCAGATTTATATCACCAGCCCGCGCCTGTACAGTTATTGCGTGCCTCGGCAACGGGTAGTGAACATCTACCAGAACACAACGATTATCAACAATGTGTATCGGGTTAACAACCGGTCGTATGCCTACGGGCCCCGTCGGGATGAGATCGAACGGGTAACCCGCCGGTCAGTGCCTGTCTATCGCGTTGAAAACTCAGGACGGCCGGGCCGTGATGAAATTCGTAACAACTCGGTGGGAATTTACCGTCCCGATATGAACCGCAACGGCGGTGGAGGACGTGGTGGCAATAGCTACGGCAACGCAACGAATGGTCCCCGTGGCAATGGCTATAATAACAATAGCTACGGCAGCAACCGGGCTCCAGAAGCTGGCCCTAACCGCAACAATGTTCCCGACGGCCGGGGTACGTACTCACGGCCCGATTATAATCGGAATAATCCGGGAACTTACGAAGGTGGTCCACGCAATAATCCAGGCGGCACCATCCAGCAAGCTCCCCAACGCGACCCCGCGTATCCGGGCAGTGTGAACGAGAATGGTAATGGGTACGGCCGTCGTAACCGTTACGATGCCCCTGTGCAGCAAAACAGTCAGGCTCCGCAACCGCCGGTTCAAAGCCAGCCTGTTCCGCAACCGCAGCAGCCTTCTCGGCTGGAATCTGTTCCACAACCCGACTGGGGCGGACGTCGTGGTGGTGGTAGCTACCAGCGAGAAAGCCCTCAGCCAGCGCCCAGCCAACCGAACAATGGTCAAGCACGGGAACAACGCGAACAACGGGCACCCGCTTTTGAGCTACGTGCTCAGGAGGCCGAGCGCAATATGGGACAGCCGCCAGCGCAGACTCAATCGCCTGAGCGCGGCAACGGCGGTGGAGGCCGTGGCGGATCACGCGGACCGAGATAACTTGAATCGATAACATCAGAAGCCCGTTGCCAGAAGTTGGTGACGGGCTTTTTTTATGAATCAAGCTTTATAGAGCATATCGCTTGTGTTTCACACCCGTCAGAATAGGTATAAAACAGTTCTAAAATTGCTGCCGCATAGGCCTTCGACTCCGCTCAGGCTGACTACTAGTTTGAGCCTTTTCAGTCAGCCTGAGCGGAGTCGAAGGCCTATGCGGCAGCAATCAAGTCAAAATTGATAATCAATTATCAACTTATCCTCCATGTTTGATCCAGGTAAATTTATAGCTGCAC
Source organism: Flavobacterium sp. SUN052 (assembly GCF_028867935.1). GTDB lineage: Bacteria > Bacteroidota > Bacteroidia > Flavobacteriales > Flavobacteriaceae > Flavobacterium. The sequence goes on along the minus strand of NZ_JAPQNS010000005.1, from coordinate 306,006 downwards.
TTTAAATATACTTGGATGAAGAATGTTAGTTAATACTCACACCCTTTACGTTACCTCTGCCAGTTTCCCTTCTTTTACTAGTGGCAAACTCACGGTAAACCAGCCGGACTCTTCGGAAATCACCAGTTTTCCTTCGTTGAGCAGTTCAAAGCGGGTAGCGAGGTTGGTGAGGCCTGCCCCGGCGGTTTCTACGCGGACGGTTTTGCGCTGTAGGGTGTTCGACACGTTTAGCCGACCGTCTGGTGTGGTTCGCATTCGGATATGCAGGGGCTGTTCGGGCAGAATAATATTGTATCGAACCGCATTTTCGACCAGAACCTGAAGCGTCAAAGGTGGAATCTGTAGAGATTCGTGGTCGGGGTCAATGGTCAGATCGAGAACAAGGCCGGTTTGGTAACGGGTCTGGAGGAGGTGGCAGTACGAGTGGATAAAGGTCATCTCGTCGCGGAGCGGCACCAGCTGATGATCATTAGCTTGCAGAAGGTAGCGAAAAACGGCCGTCAACTCTTCCAAAAACGCATCGGCCCGGACGGGGCTTTCGCCAATCAGCGACGACAGCGAATTGAGACTATTGAACAGAAAATGCGGGTTTACTTGATGCTGTAGCGATGCAAGCTGACTTTCAAGAGATACTTTTTCAAGGGTGTTGGTTTCCACCGTTTCGCGTCGCCACTGGCGCAGAATATACCAACCCTCATACACTGCGAAATAAATGAAATGATAGAAAATCTGGATGCCGATGTTCCGGCTGAGTTCAATGGCGCTGCCGAAATACAGGAACTTTCCGTCGATGAGAAACCGGGCACCAAGGCGGATGATCCAGGCAAAATTGACCAATACCGGCAGGACTACCAGCAGCCAAAGCAGCCGCCGTCGGGTATTGGCCAAACCGGGGTAACGGTCCTGAATCCGCAACACCACCCAACGCGCAATTTGCCAGCAAACGATCCCGAATCCAAGGGCAATGGGGTCGTTTATTAGGAGTGCTTTCAGGGGTAAGCTAAAATACCAGTCGAGCCGAAAAAACAGGGCCACAAACAGATACAGTCCAACTGGGCCAAACCACCGAAGCCGCGAATCATTCAGCGTTCTCATAAAATCGCGTTGGTTTTTGGTTGATTGGCCAGCAAGGGCAGCGTCACTACAAAGTGCCCGGCTTCTTCGCGAATGACGATTTCACGCTGTCCCAACAGGCGGTATTTGGTAGCGATGTTGGCGAGTCCGACGCGGTTGGAAGGCACCGCCGTGTTTTTACGTTGCAGGTTGTTCTGCACCACCAACCACGACCCTCGCGTCCTGATTTCGACCAGCAGGGGGCTGTCGGGCAGAATTACGTTGTGTTTCACTGCATTTTCGACCAGCAGTTGCAAGGTAAGCGGGGGAATTTTACGGTCTAGCTGCCATTCGTCAACCGTGATGTGCAGGTCGATTCCGGCCCCATAACGTGTTTTGAGCAGTTGAAAATAAGACTGAATGAACTCCAACTCCCGGTCCAGTGTCGTCAGTTCCTGATCGTTAGCCCGGAGTAAATAGCGATACACGCTGCTAATTTCATCCACGAACGCTTCGGCCCGCCGGGGGTTGTCGTAAATCAGCATCGACAGCGAGTTAAGGCTGTTAAACAGAAAGTGCGGGTTAATCTGAGTTTTGAGCGTATCGAGCTGGTGTTGTAGTTTGGCTTTCTTCAGCTGTTCGTTTTGTTCGTATGTCTGCCGCCATGCCCGTAACACGTAGCCGCCCTCGTAAATGACAAAATAAACGCAGTGGTAAAAAATCTGAATACCGATGGCATACGTGTATTCAGACAGCGTCTCTGAAATTTGGCTGCTGTTATTGAATAGGATATGGGCTATTTGCCGAATAAGCCACGCAAAATTGACCAGCACCGGCATCAACAAGATCATCCATATCAGGCGTTGGCGGGTATTTCCCAAACCGGGGTATCGTTTCTGGAGTCGAAGGGCAACCCAGCGAGCCACATGCCAGCAGATATAGCCAGCACTCAACGCAATCAGGTCAGAACGCAGCAGTATACCAGCCGACAGCTCAAAATACCAGTTCAGCCGGAAAAACATCGTCCCGACAAGGAACAACAGGAATGGGCCAAAAATGCGGAGTTGCTTGTCGTTAAGGGATTTCACGGTTAGCTGTCGAGCGTCTGAACACGAAAATAGACAAAATACTGGTTTGGTTTTATGCCCTCACGACGCAATGAGCGGCAGTATGACCACAAACTCCCCAGCGGTCTCCCGAATTACGGGGGGTTGCTGATTCAGCATCTGGTATTTCGCCAGAATGTTGGTCAAGCCAACGCCATTGGAAGCCACCCGGACCGTTTTTCGTTGCACATTATTGCGGACCTGTAACTGCCCGTGATCGTCGGTCAGAATGTCAATGTGGAGGGGTTGCTCAGGCAGTAATATGTTATGTTTCACTGCATTTTCAACCAACAGCTGAAGCGTCAACGGTGGGATTTGATGCGCTTGATACCGATCCTCAACGGCCACGTTCAGGCTCAGTCCGTAGCCGTGACGGGTTTTGAGCAGGTGAAAATACGAATTGATAAAGTCCAGTTCGGTGCTCAGGTCAGTGAGGTTGCTGTCGCGGTTGGTGCGAAGCATGTAGCGGTATACCGAACTGAGTTCGTCCAGAAACACGCGTGCCTGTTTAGGGTCTTCGTCGATGAGCGAATCCAGCACGTTGAGGCTATTGAACAGAAAGTGCGGATTTACCTGCTGTTTCAGGGCATCGAGTTGGCTTTGGAGATTTGCCGTTCGGAGTTTTTCCTGTTCCTGCTCGGCCTGCTTGAGTCGTTTCTGATATAGTACCGAGTTCTGAATAAAGAACAGCGTTTCGTAAGTAATCTGATAAAAGCTTACGATTAGGATAGCCTGAAACACATCGATCCCAAACGCATGCAGCGATAAGCTAAACTTGTTGAGGGAGAAACTGGATAGCTGGTCGGCATTGCGGTAGTTGACCAGGGTGCCGTGTCGAACAAAAAAACGCAGCAACCCTGATAGCCAACTCAGTGTGGACGAAACAACAATTCCCACCAAAAACGTTATCAGCAATCGCTTTACCGTTTGCCGCTTGTTGGGATACTTTCGACGAAAATAGAAAATAACGGCGCGCAAACTGTGCCAGAACACAATGAAGATGACCAGACTGAGCACAATCCGAAGGCACAGAAAGCCAGTGAATGGTTGAAAAACCAAGCCGGTACTAAGGCTATACAACAACATCAGTATGCTGATGCCGACAATACGTAGCCATTTGTCGTTTACAGGGGTCAACGTTGGAGGGATTTTAGGGCTTTTTGAGTAAAGATAGCGACTGGCTTAATTCCTTAAAATATTGGCAACGAAACCAATCGGCCACTGCTGGTAGATAAGTGATGGAATGACCTTTACTTTCCAAAAATCCGACAATACTTACCTTTTCTCCGCATGAAAAACCATTCATTCAAACTGACTTTACTGTTTACTCTGGTTGCTTCGTCACTGCTGGCACAGATTCCCAAATCGTATAAAGGAAAACCTTTCAAAGACGCCGAATACACAAAAGGGCCACAAGCCATTCCGGGTCGTGTCGAGCTGGCGTATTATGATCTGGGTGGCGAAGGAGTGGCCTATCACGATACCGATGTGATTAACAATGGCAGCGGAAAACTCAACCGGGAACCCAATCACGAGCGGCCCGGCATACCCGAATACCTGCTGCATTTTAGAGAAAAGGAAGGCGTGGACATTTCGTTTACTAAAGATTTTGCCGACTTCAACCACTCCAACAAAGTCGACCCGAAAGTAAACCAGTTGTACATTGGCTGGCAGGAAGACGGCGAATGGACCAATTACACGGTGGACATAAAAGCACCCGGCCGCTATAAAATCATTACGGTATACGGTTTTCAGGATAACAAGTCAACCTTGTGGCTGAATAACCAAAAAATAGTTGATCTGATACTACCTGAAAATACCGGCGACTATCATCGCTGGACACAGGCTACGGTTGGCGAAGTCACTTTTACGACAACCGGCCTTAACCTGCTTACATTATATTACAACAAGGGCTCTAATCTGGCCTATCTCGATTTCGTACTAATAAAGGAGCAGGGTAAATAGTTGGTCTGTGTCAGTAAACCATTCGCAATCTGACTAATGGTGACCAATCAGCGGCAAGCTAACTGTGAAGAACTGGTCGCTTTCGTCAACGCGCATTTCGCCACCACCCAACAGTTGATACTGGGTAGCAATGTTGGCCAGCCCCACCTGATTTGACAGCACACGAGTGTTTTTCCGCTGTAGGTTATTGCGAACCACCAACTGGTTGTTCACCCCCGTTTCAATGGAAATATGGAGCGGTTGTTCGGGCAGAATCACATTGTGTTTTACCGCATTTTCGAGCAGCAGTTGTAGCGTGAGCGGAGGTAGCAGGTGATCGTGATAACGCGAGTCAACGAGTTGTTCCAGATGAATGTGTGCGCCATAACGGGTACTCAGCAGATGGAAATACGATTGCGCAAAATCCAGTTCTGCGGCCAGGGTAGCCATCTGGGTTTCGTTGCTACGAAGCAGATACCGGTACACGCTGGCCATTTCTTCCACAAATTGCTCGGCCTGTTCTGGGTCTTCTTCGATCAGCGAAGACAGGGTGTTGAGACTATTGAACAGGAAGTGCGGATTGATCTGACTCTTCAGACTTTCAAACTGACTTTGCAGGTTCGCTTTTTTGAGTTGTTCGGTTTCGCGAAGGGTGCGTTCCCAGCGTTCAAACGTCCTGATTCCTTCATACATCGCAATGACAATGGTCACCACAATTACTTCGAACAGTAGTAACCATCCAAACCGGATAGGCTGCATGGGCAGGTAAGCCCCCGCTATAGTGTAGGCACTGAACAGGATCGAACACACCAGAAACCCGCCCAAACAGCACCAGCCAAATAGCCACAGTAACCGGACGGGTGTTTGCGACATGGCTGGAAATCGGCGGTCTAAATACAAACCGGCAGCATTATTAACCAGCCAGGTCAGGTAAGCCAGCACAGCTGTAATTGCTGTAGCGAGCAGAAACACCCGCCAATCAGACCAGTACGCGCTGCCCAATACAATCCAATTCAGCGTGCCGATATATACCGGGATCACACCCAACTGCATCACTTCGTCCTGTTCAGAATAACGTGTACTCTTCATGGGGCCGATGAATTTGTTTGCCATGCGCCACTCAACACCTGCTCTTTCTGGGCGAGGGATATACGCACCGTGAATAAGGCACCATCATCTTCAATACGAGGCATGGGCAAGCCTAATGCTTCGAAACGGTCCGATAAGGTAGCCAAGCCACCCTGATGCGATAAGGTAGCGGCTTTTTTACGTTGGATGGTGTTGCTAACCAGCAACGTTCGGTTGCCATCTGTTGAAATGCGCAGGGTAAGAGGTTGCTCGGGTAGCAGCCTGTTATGGCGCAGCGTGTTTTCGATCAGGGTCTGAAACGTCAGGGGTGGCAGCCAGCAGTCGGAACAGACTGCATCAACGGAAATAGTCCAGTGAAGGGCATTACCAAACCGGGTGTCGAGCAGGTAGCGATACGCATGCAGAAAAGCCATTTCTTCGGCGAGCGTCACCAACGGGCGCTGACCCGCCTGAAGCAGATACCGATAAACGCTGGAAAGTTCATCCAGAAAAAGACCGGCTTTGTGGCGGTCTTCGCCAATCAGCGCCGACAGCGAATTAAGGCTATTGAACAGAAAGTGCGGATTAACCTGATTTTTAAGGGTGTTATACTGGTTCTGTAAGCCAACCTGCTTTACGGCTTCCGACTCCTGAACGGCTTCCCGGTATTTCTGAAAGTAATAAACAACCTCAAAAACGGCTCCCATAATGAGCACGCTGAGGAATCCAACCGAAATCAGTTTTGCATAGACGAGCCCCGTTATGGGTATCGAGTTTGTACCACTTATGTCTGACAGCCATATCAGCAATGCCTGCAACGAAGAGGTGATGACAAAATATCCCGCAAAAGTGATGAGTACTCGTCGGCGGGTTTGCGAGATGCTCGTAAATCGTCCCCGAACGTAGAGCAGCCACCGCATCGAAATCTCCCACATGAGCAAGCCATAGGCAATGCCCACAGCAGACCATATCAGATAAGCGGTCAGATTAAATTGGCTGTCAGACAGGAACAGCAAATTAACCACCAGAATAACCAGCGGCACAAAAACAGCACGAAGCCATATGTCGTTCGGACGCTCCAAACGGTACAATGATTAGGTTGTTTGAGGATGTACAAACCTACAGATTATAAACCAAATCTCACACAATAGTACCCCGTAGCGAGTGGGCTGATTATCCTGACTAACTTCGGTAGAACCTTGCTTGTACCTTGCTTTACGCGGTATGCTCCGTTTCACTATATCCCTTCTGGCCAGTGGCCTGTGCCTCTCGCTGGCGTCAGTTGCCCAACCAAACCCCGACCGCCCCAATTTGCGACAGGGTGCCTACTACCCCGAAGCCGTGGCAGCGCAACGCCTTGCCGACACTGCTCAAACGTACCAAACGCGAGCAGCCTGGGAAAAGCGGGCTACTCTGCTCCGAAAGGGCCTCCGCGATGGTATGGAGCTACCCGAACGGCCAAATTTTGCACCGCTGAAACCCATTCGGCACAGTCTGCGCCAACTCGATGGGTATACCGTCGAGAATGTCGCGTTTGAGAGCCTGCCGGGCTTTTTTGTGACGGGCAACCTGTATCGACCAGTGGGCATAACGGGTAAGCGACCCGTCGTTCTTTGTCCACACGGTCATTCGGATTTGCTCGAAGGACGGACCCTCGAAGCCGTACAACAACGCAGCGCTACTTTAGCCCGGATGGGGGCGGTGGTATTTGCCTTTGATATGCTTGGCTACGGCGACTCTAAACAATGCGAACATAAACTACCCAAAGCACTGAAATTACAAGCCCTGAACGCCATTCGCTCGCTCGATTTTCTGTTGAGCTTGCCCAACGTGGATGCCAGCCGGGTAGGCGTAACGGGGGAATCGGGCGGGGGAACCCAGACATTTCTGCTGGCGGCTCTAGACCCGCGTGTGACGGTTGTGGTGCCCGTAGTAATGGTGTCAGCCCATTTTTTCGGAGGCTGCACCTGCGAGAGTGGCATGCCCATTCACAAACGGCCAACGCATGAGACAACCAATGCTGAACTGGCTGCGTTGAGTGCCCCCCGGCCGTTGCTGCTAGTCTCCGACGGTAAAGACTGGACCAAAAACACACCCGCCGTTGAGTTTCCGTATATGCAGAAAGTATACCGGTTGTACGGCGCCGAAGATAAAGTCGCCAACGTGCATTTACCCAACGAAGGCCACGACTATGGGCCCAGCAAACGAGACGCTGCCTACCGGTTTCTAGCAACTCACTTAGGACTTGACCTCAACCGGGTTCTTAAAAAGGACCAGCTCGGAAGCGGCACCATCGACGAAAGCCGTAACACCCTGCTCGACCGTGAAGCCTTGCGAGTATTCACCACCGAACACCCCCGCCCTAAACAGGCGGTGCAGGGCGACGATGCGGTGATGGCCCTGTTGAAGTAGTCTCGATTCATTTCCAAGTGATGGTCACTTTTCGGATACAGTGGTTGTACATATCCAGGGTATACAGGTCTCCCTTTTTCGTCACCACCATACTATAAGTGCCGTGTTTTGCAGCCGCACTGTTATCAGCATAATCAGTGGAGGTAATGTACTGCCCCAATTCAAACACATAGTCGTCGGGAGTTACCACTTTAATACCGCCCCCCGTGTCGACAACCACAAACAATCGCTTATTAACGCTGTCATACTGAATGCGATAGGGTTGGTACACACCACTTTTGCTACGTGGGGCATATGGTGTGTAGCCCGTACTCAGGCCGAGGTACGTTGACATAGTCCCGTCGGGGGTCACTTTCCGAACGCTGTGATTGCCCCAATCGGGCAGGTACAGGTTTCCGGCATCGTCGAGTGTGAGGTCTTCTACAGTGCAAAACTGAGCCGCCCCACCTTTACCATCCGCGTATTTACAGACCGAGGTGTTTTCTAACGGCTTACCCACAAAAGTCGAGACCATGCTGGTGCTCAAATCCACTTTGCGAATACAGTGATTCAGCGCATCGCCGATGTAAAGTATCCCTGATTTATCCATAATAATACTCCAGGGATTGCTAAACTTGGCTTGGGCCAGTGGCCCGTCGCGGTAGCCAAACGAGTAGCCGCCGTTGGGGTCAGGCCCTCCACTCAGACGAGTAACTACCCCGCTGCTGCTGATGCGGAAAATGCCGTTATAAAACCCGTTTGCATCGCCACATTCAATAGCGTAGAGCGTAACCCCATCGCGAGGGTCTACGCAGATGTCAGTAATCGAACCCAGTCCTTTGGCAAAGGTGGTAACGTTACCCGCCGGGTCTACTTTGCGGATCACACTCCCGCCATAGTAGCTAATCCGCTGATCGATCACGTAGATGTTATCGTTCTTATCGACGGTCATCTGAGCAGGATAGTTAAATTTTGCGGCTGTGCCTTTACCATCAACAAATCCCTTTTGGGTATCGGTACCGGCGACAGTAGTGATTGTCGCGACGGGTTTGCTGTTGCCACCCGACGAGGTGCTGCCGGGTGTTGTACTACCGGGTGTAATGTCCTCGGTCTGGGGCGTGGTGCAGGCCAGAGCGACTGTAAATACAGTCAGAAACAAGGACGAGGCTGTTGCTATTTTCATGGAGATGTTTGCCATTACGGCTGATTGCTTATTTGTAGGCTACAACCGCACTACTTGGGCCCGTCAGAGGCAGCTTAACAGTCGACTGGAAACCCGCTTCCAGCGCCCATTCCCGGAAATCAGCGTGAGTATAGTCGAAGCCATCCTCGGTTTCGATTAGCATGTTCAGCGACATCATCAGGCCAAACGAATTTTGCCGACGCTCATCATCGATGATGTTTTCGATCACCACCAGCGCCCCATTCTCGGGTAAAGCCTCATACGCTTTCCGAATCAGCATTTTCTTCGTTTTCAGATCCCAGTCGTGCAGAATGTTACCCATCGTAATCACATCGGCTTTTGGAAACGATTGGCTCATGAAATCGAGGGTGCTTACCTCAATTTGATGCGAGAGCCCTGCCTGCTCCACCATTTTTGCCGCAATTGGAGTTACCATTGGCAAATCGACCGATAAGCAGCCGAGGTGTGGGTGTTGTCGGGCGACGCAGATCGACAAGGTACCATTAGCTCCACCCACATCGCAGAGGGAGCCGTACAGTTTAAAATCGAAGACTTCGGCCAGAGCCATGAAGTTGCCTACCTGGGCTCCCGCCATACCATTCAGAAATTGCTCCAACACGGCTGGGTTAGCGTATATGGCATCAAAAGCGTGCTTGCCGGTTTGCTTTATTTCGTTCTGCGGTTGACCCGTGCGAAGCCCTTCTTCTAGGCTGCCCCAAAAGGGATACAACCGATCGTTAGCCATTTCGAGCAGGCCACCCACGTAAGCTGGCGACGATTTCACCAAAAACAGGCTTGTTTCCAAAGTGTTGCAATACCGGGCTGCTGGGCCATTACCCTGGCGATGCAGCACGTTCAGTGACACCAGCGCATCGAAGAAATCAACGCTGCCACGGGTGTGTAAACCCAAACGGTTTTGCAGTTGTGTTGCCGTCAGCGATGAGTCGCCCAATTCGTTGAACAGATTTAGTTTAACAGCAGCAAGCAGGGTTTTCGAGGCCCAGAATCCCATGCCAACCTGCATGATGTGTGCGGGAGAAATAACGCGGGGGGCAGCAATGTCAATAGTTTCCATTTGTTGTTCAAGGCGTAAGCCGTTTTCGGTTAAAAAGAGGAGAATCCGCCGGAGTCTGGCGGTGTGTTGTTTACGACGATTCAAAGGTATTGTGGCCTTGTCGGCTCCGTAGGGCCCAACTCTCTGAAACGGAAAAAACCGCTGGTGAAGCGGTTTTTGTCTGCGTAATGGGCTGTAGCCATATCTGCCAATGGCCCCCCCCCTATGACTTGCCGGGTTTCGCAAGGGGTTCGGGAGCGTGTTCAAAGTGCCTGTACTTCCCCAGCAAACGGCCAATTTGATACGTCATTGGTATGACAGTTTTTTTAACAAAAGTGGGAATATCGGGAATGTCGTATTCGCCCGAATAGCGGGTCATGAGGTAGGCCCCGTCGAATGTTTCAGGTTCAGAATTGCCCGATTTGTTTTGGGCAGCATAAAGCGCCGACAGAAAAAATACCACTGAGTTAGCAGGCTTAATCCAGCCTTTGCAGTGAAGCGTTTCCGAGCCTTCGTTCCAGAACCGATGGGGAGTACCGCGTTTAAACAGAACCGTTTCGCCCTCGCCCGCATAGCAGATAGCCTGCCTCGGAATTTGGTAGCCAAGTTTCCCTTTAACCACCGTCAGGGATTCGTCCTGCTGCCAGTGGGTGTGCGTTACCGGGCCAGAGCCCGGCGTCACAAAGTTTTCAACGAGCACCTTGTCGCCATCGGGCTCCTGAACTACTTCGTGAAAGATCAACTTTTCGCCAATGCAGTTTTCAATCGTATGCGGGTATGTGAAGTTCATTGTATTCGTTGGTTGGGGTTGTGTTGTTTACTTCATCAAAATTGGCCGATGGGGCCATGTTTCTCAATAGCGCGTTCAATGAAACGGAAAAAGCCGCTGGTGAAGCGGCTTTCTCTACGTGTCCTCAAATCGGTGGCTTATCAATCAACCACCCGAACCCGTGAAATAATTATTGGTGACTCGGAATTTGCCGCTGACGTTGATGTGTTCCCAGCTTTTGGTGGACTCAACGTATCGGTGAAGCGTTGCCGAAATGCGCCCGGCAACGGGATAGCCAGGCCCCCGATGTTCGGTGATCGTGACGGTGGCGGGGCCGTATTTCAGAACACCCGGCTGAGGCACCCACTGAATTCCGTAGTTATCGTCACCATCGAATGCCATTACGTTCAGGTTTTTACCAGCTGCATCGAGTTCATACGTGCCGGTTCCGGAAAAGATATCAGGGGAAATACCTACACTTAGATTTACCTTATAGTTGGCCAGTCGCTGCTTGTTTTCTGTCAAATTGATGGAACACCCTTCACCATTCTGGGCAATCACTTGCATTTGGGGATTTGAGTACGTTTTTCCCGCCACCTTCAGATCGCTTTCCGGGTCAATCATTCGCAGGCTCGAGACCATCATAATCACCCCCCTCTGTTTAAGATTCAACTCAACACTTACGGCCAGTACACTATCAGCTTTGGGTGGTACGGCCCGTGGTGCCTGATACGTGGCGGTTCCACCCGATCCCTCGCGGGTTAAACTGCCTACCACATACCGGCGGTCATCGCTGTTGGGCAGGTCTATCTGCCCATTGAGTTTCCAGTTTCTGAGTTCTTTTTCGGCCAGTTGGTGTAGCGCATCGTCTCCTTCCACCGTACTGGGCAGAGGCACAAAAATGTCATCGTCGGGTCCTGATGGGGTGTCCACCCGCCCCGGCTGAAAAAACACCCGGAAGGCTACCCGCTCGTTGGGCAGGATGTACCCTGATACCGGCGTCATGAAATACTGTTCGTACCAGCTCATGGGGTGGGCGAAATTGCGCACGCGGGCCCTGATGAGTTGTTTCGGTTTGTCGACCTGCGTGTTGGTGGTGCCCTGCCAAACGCCTTTCTCATCATGATAAGCAAAGCCCACCAGTTCGGGGGCCGAACCGGCTATGCTCTGGGCCGTGTAATGCCACACCACCGAAACGGGCTTGTTAAGTTTGGTCGATTTGGGCGAGAGCGTGAAAGCGGGGCCGGCTCCGCTGGGCAGGGTCTTTTCCAGCAGTTGCAGCGTCAGGGCCGTTGACTGTCCCAGCGCCCCTGCTGGAATCTCCAGCGTGAGGGAACCGTCGGGGGTGGTTAGGCTCCCCCCACTGGTGCCGATGGTTTGGGTGACGGGCGCGCCAACCGGTTTGCCCACTGGGGTCACCAGTCCCGGTTCGTCGGGGCCGCTGCCGGTGGAGGTTCCCGGATCAGTTGGGGCGAGGAGATCAGTGTCTTTCTTGCAGGCCGACAGGTTGAGGGCGAGGGCGGTTAAACCCAGGTAGAAAATCGTTTTCATTAGTTTGGTCCGGTGTACCGGTTGTTGTTTGCTGGGTCAAAATTGCCCGTCAGTACAGCCAGTTCCCACAACCGTTTGGTCGAAACGGAAAAAGCCACTGGTGAAGCGGCTTACAATTCGATTGACGTAAATCCATTGCGTTAGCCAACAGTATAGAGTAAGTTGCCTTGGCTGCCGTGTTTTTAGGGCATGAAAACCCCATTCTTTCTCATTGCAATTGCTTTATTCGGACTTACGCAGCCCGTTCTTGCCCAGTCGATCACACCAACGCTTCAACGCGAATGGATTTATGAACAGGCCCCGTTCCCTGAATGCCATGCCTCAACCCTGGCCGAAACACCAAAAGGATTAGTGGCAGCCTGGTTTGGTGGCACCCACGAGCGGCATCCCGACGTAGGTATCTGGGTAAGCAGCCTAGCGGGCAAGCAATGGACTACACCCGTTGAAGTGGCTACGGGTGTGCAACCCGACGGCAACCGCCTTCCGTGCTGGAACCCGGTGCTGTTTCAGATACCCAAGGGTGATCTCTTACTGTTTTATAAAGTTGGGCCCAGCCCGTCGACGTGGTGGGGAATGCTGAAACGATCGAGTGATGGGGGCAAAAGCTGGTCGGCAGCGGAGCGGTTGCCAGATGGTATTGCGGGTCCGATCAAAAACAAGCCGGTATTGCTGCCTTCGGGCGTCTTGCTATGCCCAAGCAGTTCGGAAGATCATAACTGGCGCGTTCATTTCGAACAAACCAGCGACTGGGGAAAAACATGGCAAAAGACAGCCGCTATTAATGATGGTGTTGAAGACGGAGCTATTCAGCCCAGCGTTTTATTCCATCCTAACGGACAATTGCAGGCACTGTGTCGAGCCCACAAAAGCGGTTTTATTCTGGAAACATGGTCAAAAGATGGGGGTAAAACCTGGTCGGCCTTGCAGAAAACGTCGCTGCCTAACCCAAACTCCGGCACCGATGCCGTAACGCTGAAAGACGGTCGGCAGGTGCTGGTGTACAACCCTACTTCGCCTAAACCAGACAGGTCGAGCGGCCCGCGCACCCCGCTCGATGTGGCAATTTCTAAGGATGGCAAAACCTGGACATCCCTGGCCAGACTCGAAAACGAACCGGGCGAATATTCATACCCTGCCGTTATCCAGACCAGCGACGGGCTTATTCATATAACCTACACCTGGAAACGCCAGCGCATCCGCCACGTGGTAATTGACCCGAAGAAAAGCTGATTTGTCTTTCACTGCCCTTCAATCAGCGGCAGCGTAACCTCAAACTGCCCGTTGTCTTCGCGGATGGTTGGCACGGGCTGGTTCAGCATCTGGTATTTCGAAAGGATATTGGCCAGCCCTACCCCATTGGAGATTACCCGCATGGTCTTTCGCTGCACGTTATTGCGGACCAGCAGGCGGTTGTCGGCATCCGTAGTTATGGCAATAATGAGCGGCTGGTCTGGTAAGGCAACATTGTGTTTTACTGCGTTTTCGACGAGCAATTGCAAGGTTAGCGGGGGTAATTGCCGACTCAGCAGTGGCGGGGCTACCTGCCAAACAACACGAAGCGCATTGCCATGACGGGTTTGCAGCAAGTGGAAATACGATTGAATAAACCGCATTTCGGCCGACAGGGGCGTTAGCATCTGATCGTTGGCCCGGAGCAGGTAGCGATATACCGAACTCAGTTCGTCCAGAAAAACACCCGCCTGTTGGGTGTTATCTTCAATCAATGCACTGAGTGAGTTTAGGCTGTTGAACAAAAAGTGGGGGTTCACCTGCGCCTGCAACGCCCGGATATGTACTTCGGTTTTCTCCTGCTCCAGCCGTTGAACCGCCAGTTCTGACACCAACTGGTCGCGGTGGTGTTTTTCGCGTTCGTGCTGAAGCTCTTGTTCCATCATCGCGCTTCGAACAGCCGCCTGCCTTTGCCGATAGCTCAGCCCGAGCGAAAAACAAATCAGTTCAGCAATAATTCCGATCTGCATGTACGTCAGGGAGACCTGCCAGAACGGCCCTGCCCAATCTTCGTTTGGCGACAGCATGGATATAAACATGGCGGCCAGGCTGCCCACCCATAAAAAAACGGTTCCCATGGCATAGGCACGCGACACTACGTCTTTCAGCGTTAGAATCTGACGAATACTATAAACCGCCAGGGCTGCCATAAACAGCCGCATCACCGTATACAGTGTTTCGTAAAGAACTGGATTCCAGCTGATCCAGAAACAAACGATAGTCTGAAGCAGTACGTAGATAACTACCCCTACTTTCATACGTTGAAGCTGCCGGTAGAAATTGGGTAATCGGTGGCTAAGGTCCAGGATCGCATCGGCAAAATCGAAATAGACATAGAAAGCCCCCATTGCCACCGTTGCCCGTACGAAATGAGTTGCTTCAATCGAAAACCAGCCGCGAAACGTGTTGATCCGCAAGCCGAAATAAACCAGCCAGGCCAACATGTAAAGCGTATAAAGGCCATAGCTCCGGTCTCGGTAAATGGTCCATTGTACCACGTTCAGCAACATGATCGACAGGACCATCCCGATAAACACCGCCGAAGATATTTGAAAAACCATGGTTATGATGGCTTAATGGAACCGCATCGGCGGACCGTCGGATTGAACGGATTAGACGGATCACACGGATTTTTAGCATATCTGTGAAAATCCGTCTAATCCGTCGGTCCGCCGCTGCGGTTCTACTATAATCGAAGAGTCTGTCTTATTTTTCAATCAACACGTTGGTGTCAGCGTTGCCGGCAAAGGTGTTGGCCGTAGACAGATCAGTGTTGGCCGAAGCACCGTAGGCTACATAAACTCCGTAGCCACCGCTACCGCTGATACGCGTTTTCTTGATGGTCATGGTTGCCTTGTTGCCGTAGATGGCGATGTTGGCCTTCTTGCCTGATACAATCTGAACACTCCCTGCGTTGTTGACTTCGGCATTTTCAAGCACATTTTTGCTATCCAGCGAGTAGCAGATCAGACCACGCCAGTACCCCGCCGTGCGGTCAACTCCTGTAAAAATCACTTTCTCGGTATCGGTTCCTTTGGCCGACAGATACCCGCTGGTGTTCACCTGAATAATGGCATCACGGTTCATTTCCAGGGTAACGCCCGGCTTCAACACGAAGCCAGCATCTATCGAGAATACGCCTGAGATTCGGTATGGGGTTTTATCGGTGAAGCCAGCCCAAACTACATCGCTGGTTCCCTTGATGGCCGAGGAAGTTATCTCTACCACGTTGCGCCCATTGCCACCGGTGAACGTTGAAGCTGGGTCGAGTTTGACAACGTTCACCGCATCGAGCAGAATACCCGCTTCGGTATGGTTGGTGAACGCGTTCTTTTCGAACTCGCGCAAAATACCGCCGTCATATACATAGATACCATACCCATCGTTTTGCGAGAACAGGCAGTTTTTCAACCCAATCTGCGCCCGGCTACCGCCCGACAAAAACAGGGCTGCTTTGGTGGTACTGTACATGGTGCGACTTCCAGTGTGCATCACCTCCACGTATTCCATGCTGTTGGCGTTGCTGCCCGAGTAAAGCGCAACACCTACCCAGTACCCTTTGGTTTTTTGCACACCCACGAATTTGATTTTCTGCTCGGCGGTACCCTTTGCGATTAACAGTCCACCATTATCGTTCACATCCATGCGGACATCGCGCTCAAAAGCAATCACTACACCGGGGTTAATGGTCAGCTCGTGATTTACGGCAATGGACTTGGTCACGATATAATCGGGCAGGTCGGGGTTGGCGATGCGGTCAACGAGGGTGGTTTTTACGGTGATGTTAGCGTTGATCGCAATTGGCTCAGCCACCGAGGCAATCACAACAATCCGATCAGTGGTTTTGCCGTTGGGGCTGGTTACCGTCAGTTCGAATTCGTATTCTCCCACTTCGTCGGGTTTGAAAGTTGGCTTGAACGAGCTTGGGTCCGAGAGAGTGACCGTACTTTTTGCTGGTTTGCGAATAATAGCCCACTGATACGACAGCGGTTTACCCTGATCATCTCTTGAGGCCGAGCCATCGAGATTCACTACCTGCCCAACCTGTACAGACTGGTCTGGGCCAGCAACGGCGGTTACTGCTCCGGCGGGGTCGATGTCGGTTTCTTTTTTACAACCCGTCATCAAGAACAGGCTGGCCATCATAAACAGAAGCAACCATTTGGTAAGTACTGCCGTAGAAAAAATTGCGGATTGAACGCTGAGGTTCGGGGAGAGGGAAGTTGTTGGTTTCATAAAAGAGGCCCGTTGCTACGGGGTTTGTTGTTTAACTGGTTCAAAGGTATCTGGACCTTTCTGCCTGAACAGGAGCAAACCCAATGAAACGGAACAAGCCCGCCTTGAAACGGATCATAGGGGACTTGTCGGATGCCGGTGGGGCGAGAATGAGGTTACCGAGATGTTAAACTGCATGAAACACCAGGCATACCGGCCGGCTTTTAATCTGTGTATTAAAGTCTTATTAACAAACCAGTTAAAATTGTTTTTTCTATTGAATGGCAGTTATTTAGTACACTAATTAGTATAAACAAAATGCAATTCAGAATTTTGTTTAACCTTTTTTAACTTTTTCAGAATTAATTGTATTAAAAAATAAATTATAACAACAGTTTGTCTGCCTGATAACAAGCTGGTAGATTTGACGGATTGTTAATATTTAGTTAACACTTTTTGTAATCTAATCAACTTTCTAATTTCTAACAATGAGAAAACTTTTACTGCTAGTGCATACAGCACTGTGCTTATTAAGTATTCCTCTACTAGCCCAGGACCGGGTGATCTCGGGTCGGGTTACGTCTGCTGAGGACGGAGTAGGTCTGCCGGGGGTGAACATCTCCATCAAAGGAACAACACGGGGTACAACATCCGATGTGGATGGTCAGTACAAGCTGAGCGTTCCAACAGGAGCCACCACCCTGGTTTATTCATTCATTGGTTTTGTTACCCAGGAAGTAGCGGCTAGCAACCAGTCTTCGCTGAACATAACGCTGACTCCTGATGCGACCAATCTGAACGAGGTGGTAATTACAGCTGGTGGTATTACCGCTCAGCGTCGTGCTTTGGGTAGCCAGTCTACTACAATTAAAGCGCAACAGATCACACAGGGTAAGTCTACGAACATTGCCGCTGGCTTATCGGGTAAAGTACCTGGTCTGTTGATTTCGGCCGTAAGTAGCGGGGTAAACCCATCGTATCGTCTGGTATTGCGGGGTAACCGATCACTGACTGGTAACAATCAGGCCCTGATTATCATCGACAACATTATCTCGCCAAACAGCATTTTGGGTAACCTTAACCCAGAAGACATCGAAGATATTCAGGTGTTGAATGGTGCCGGTGCCGCTGCCCTATATGGTTCTGATGCCTCAAACGGCGCCTTGATCGTAACGACCAAAAAAGGCAAAGCCGGTCAAACGCAGATAAAAGTTTCACAAACAACCACGTTTGAGCGCGTTAGCTACCTGCCACAACTTCAGCAGGGTTTCGGATCAGGTACTACACCTGATGATGTGCCGGCATACACGCCTTACGAGAACCAACAGTATGGCCCAGCTTTCGACGGGTCGATTCGTGAGATCGGTAAGCCATTGCAGGATGGCTCTATCCAAACAACGCCTTACTCGTATCAGGGTTCACGCGAGAAATTCTGGCAAACAGGTGCCGCCAATCAGACCGATTTTAGCCTCACCTCGGGCGACGACAAATCGACTTACTACCTGTCAGGTCAGTACTTCGATCAGAAATCGACGGTTCCCAACGATGGTTACAAGCGGTATAGCATCCGGGCAAACAGCACACGTCAGATCTACAAGAATCTGACTGCCATTTTCAATACCAACTTTATTGCCAACCGGTACGACCAGAGTAGTGCAACAGGAACTGCCTACCAGAACCTGCTGATGTCGCCTGGTCAGGTTGACGTAACCAAGTACTCTGACTGGCAGAACGATCCGTTTGCTAACCCAAATGGCTATTATAATGAGTACTTCCAGAACCCCTATTTCACACTGGCTAACAACCGGCAAAAAATCCGTAACGATTATTTCCAGGGTAATCTGGAGCTACGCTTTAAGCCGATCGAAGCCCTTACATTGACCTATCGCGTTGGTATCACTACGCGTAACGTATCGAGCAAAACAACAACGGGTAAGTTTACGTACTCGGATTATACCAAGAGTATCTCAGGTAGCTCGAAAACCGATATTGCCGGTTCAGTGTCTGATGGTAGCAGTTTCAACACTCAGTTGGTCAACGACTTCCTGGCGCAGTACCACACCAACCTGGGCAGTAAATTCTCGCTTGATTTAGTAGGTGGTGCCAGCTTCCGCGACAACACGTCGAAAAACGTTGATGTAAGCGCCAATGGATTGGTTATCAATGGCCTGTACAATATCGGCAACTCGTTGAACAACCCAAGTGCTGGCGAATCAAACTTCAGAGCTACTCAGGCCGGCGTGTACGGTGAGCTTCGTTTGGGCTTCAAAGAATTCCTTTACTTGCACGTAACAGGCCGTAATGACTGGCGGTCGATTCTGGCAAAAGAGAACCGTTCGTTCTTCTACCCATCAGCCGACGTATCATTCATCGTATCGGATGCTATTCCAGCACTTCAGGCAAGCAACTGGTTACAGAGCTTGAAACTACGGGGTGGTTACTCAAAAGTTGGTCAAATCAACCTGGGTAACTCAACTACATTTGGCGCTTACGCACTGAACACTACATTTGGTCAGGCAGCCGGTTATCCTTACTCAAGTGGTGCTGGTTTTACTATCAACAACGGTCTTGTATCATCGAGCCTCAAGCCTGAAATTACAACAGGAGGTGAAGCCGGTTTCGATTTCGAGCTGAAAAAGTACAACATCAATGGTGGACTTACTGTCTACCAAACGAACACTGTAGATCAAACAATCTCGGTATTCGTATCGTCGGCATCTGGTTTTCAGAACTTGCTAACCAACGTTGGTGAAGTAGAAAACAAAGGTTTGGAAACATACCTGAACATTACGCCAATCAAACTGGCGAATGGTCTTGAGTTTACCATTGGTGGTAACTACACGCTGAACCGAAACAAAGTTCTTGCGTTGTCGGAGCAATCAGACCAGTTAATTCTGTCAAGCATCGGTACGTCGGCCCGAATTTTGGCCAAAACAGGTGAGCCTTTCCCATTGCTGCAAGCAACAACCTACAACCGCGATCCGCAGGGCCGCATCATTGTTGACCCAATCACTGGTTATCCAGCCAGCAACGGTAGCTTCAGCAGCGTGGGTATCACCAACCCTCCTCATATTTTAGGGGCAAATACTACGCTCCGCTATAAGGGGTTACGTTTCACAACGGTGTTTGAATACCGCAACGGTCATTACATCTTCAACGGTATCTCAACGGGTTATGATTTCTCGGGTGCCGGTATCCGTACGGCCTGGTACAACCGCGATCGTTTTGTGATTCCAAACTCATCGTATCTAGCTGCTGATGGCAACTACGTGGCAAACACAAACATTGCTGTTCGCAGCGGTGGTGCTGATTTCTGGACGGATGGAACCCGCAACACGGGCATTGGCGAAAACTACGTGAACTCAGCTGGCTTCTGGAAACTTCGTGAAGCGGCAATTTCTTATGATTTCCCACGGTCGCTACTATCGAAAACCAAGTTTATCAAAGCAGCAACCTTGAGTGCACAAGGCCGTAACTTGTTTATCTGGGTACCAAAATCGAACCTGTACACTGACCCAGAATATAGTGCCAATGGTACCGACAGCAACGCGGTAGGTTTCACAACGCTGGCTCAGACTCCGCCAGCCCGCTATTTCGGTGGCACTCTTTCGTTAACATTTTAATTGACAAACGATGAAAAAGAATTCCATATATTGGTTGTTTACCCTGGTCGTTCTGGCAATGTCGTCCTGCGATAATTACCTGGACATCAATACCAACCCCAACTCAGCAACCGGTGCGTCAGCACAACTTGTTTTACCACAAGCTATTGTTAGTTCTGCAGGCTTATCGTCAGCTTACAACAACTATGGCGCTCACTTTGGTGGCTACATGGCCAACGCTGGCGGTTTTTCCGGCTTTGGTAACCTACTAAATTACAACCTGGTAACTGGCGATTATAATGGTTTGTGGGTTAGCACATACGATAACCTTGAAGATTTCAAATACGTAATCGATCAGACTGAGGGTGTTGAGGGGTTGGGTTATTTTAACGCAACTGCCAAAATCATGACCGCGATGAACTATGCTCGTCTGGTTGATGCGTTTGGTAACGTTCCTTACACAGAAGCACTGAAGGGTAACGAAGGCCGTACGCCTAAGTATGATGATGCTGCTACGATTTATCAGGATCTGGTTGCCAAACTCGACGCTGCTATTGCCGCCATCGACGCAGCGAAGTTCCCCTTAGCGTTGAACTCATCGTCGGACCCACTTTTTGCTGGTAACATGACGAGCTGGAAGCAATATGCCAACACACTGAAACTGCGGTTACTGATTCGGATGTCGGGTGTTTCGGCACTGTCGTCTTTTGTTACAACAAAATTTGCCGCAATGGACAAGACGCTGGGCTTCCTGTCGACGGATGCTATTGTGAATCCGGGCTATACCAAACAGGATGGCAAGCAGAATCCAACCTGGAATACATGGGGTTATACAGTAGCCGGCGCACTAGCCAATTCATCGCGTATTCCAACGCAGTTTGCATTTGGATTCTACAAAGGACAGAAATTGACCGACAATGGCCGGGGTAGCGTGATCTACAAGAACTTCACGTCTACTGCTACACCAACACCTGTGAATCAGCTAGGAAATGAAAGTAATGCACCAACGATCATCACCAACTATTCGACCTGGTACACGGGTACATTCAGCAGCGCATCGAGTATTTCAAATGCACTGGGCGTTCTGAAAGGACCATCAATGGGTCAACCACTGATGCTGGCTGCTGAGTCGCACTTTTTACAGGCCGAGGCTCGCCTGAAGGGGTATCTAGCCGGTGATTTTGCCGCCAGTTTTGATCAGGGCATTACTCAGTCGTTTACGTATCTGTACAAAGACGTTACCAACGTTGTTGGAGCGGGTAAAACAGTAGCCGCTGATGTGGCCACTTACAAGGCAGATAATGCAGCTAGCTATTTGGTAAACATTGGCCTGGCTACAACGCCTGAGCAACGTCTGGAAGCCATCATTACCCAGAAATACATTGCGGTAAACATGATTAATTCGGAAGAAGGCTGGAACGAGTTCCGCCGGACGACTTACCCAAAAACCAATCCTGCGGGTAATGGGTACACCAACATCGCGTCGAACAAATCGAACTCAACGCGTGCGGATAAATTACCAACCCGGATCCTGTATCCATCATCGGAGCAGTCGTATAACTCAGCTAATTTCAAAACTGTAAATCAGTTTGCCGACTTAATTTTTTGGGACCCAAATTGATTAGATGAAGATGAAAAATTTCATAAAAATAGCTAGCCTCCTTTTTGTTGGCTCCGCATTGACTTCTTGTTTAAAAGATACGCTTTCCTTAGACCCAGCGAATTCAACCAACGTAGTCGAGTTTAAGAACCCGAGCAGTTTCGTATCGCCTTATGGTAGTAAATACGCGCTGTACACTAAAGCGTTTGACCTGGCTCCGGAAAACGACTTTCCGATTACGGTGAGTTACTCGGGAGCAAACGTTGCTCCTGAAGACATTACAGTGACACTCGGCACTGATGCGGCTGCCCTAACACAATACAATACGGAGCAGAAAGCTACTTACGATCTGATTCCGAGCACGTTGTACACCCTGCCCGCTCAGGTTGTGATTCCGAAAGGCCAACGTACGGCTACAGTAGCGCTGAAAGTTAAAAGCAGCCTTTTCGATTTCACGAAAAGCTACGTGTTACCTGTACAAATCAAAACTGTTTCAACAGGGGAGATTAGTGGCAACTTCGGTACTATTCTGTTGAGTTTGAACGCCAAGAATAAGTATGATGGCGTATACAAGCCAACCGGAACAATGGTCGATGTATCGAACGCAGCATTCATCAGCCTGGCCTCGGCAAGTCAAAAGGTAGAATACACGTTGGAAACCATTTCAGCTACCAAGTGCGTCCTGGTTGATCATCTCTACTTTAATTCAGCTATTGCTCCATTCTGGACCGGTACTGGTGTTAGTGGTTATGGTAGCTTTGCTCCCGTCCTTGAGTTTGACCCGGCAACGGACAAAATCATTTCAGTAACCAACTACTACGGTCAGCCTGCGAGTAACACTCGTTCGGCCCAAATTGACCCAAGTGGAGTGAACACATTCACGGCATCTACTAAAAAGATCAAACTCAAATACTGGATGAAGCAACCTAGCGTAGTAGCGGCTGCTCCAAACATCCGTACGAGTTGGGATGAAGAGTGGACGTTCCTGAGAGCGCGATAAGCAACTCTGTTTTAGCACCAAAGCGGCCGTTACTCAACTGAGTAACGGCCGCTTTTTTGTATCAGGTTCGTTTAGGGAGTCCGTCGCTTGAAAATCTAGCCGGTAGAGAATCTCCACTGGCGTTGGCATATAAGTAGAATTCTGTATTTTTGAATACAACCCTGTCCTGGACTTTTCATGAAATTACCAGCTTATTCACGTTACGACTGGCTTCTTCAACTCATTATAGTGCCGTTGTACATTGGGTTGCTCAACTGGATATTAATTGGAAAAGCGTTCTGGCAAAACTGGTTGACGTTTGGATTATCAGCGGGTATTACCCTGGCTGATGTTTTTGCAAACTGGTATATTAACAACGTCATCGCGCTTAAACTAAACGAGTTGCACCCCGATCCCCGGCAATATGTAGTGCGGGCAGTTAAACGCTTTCTGGCTACTTCCCTTACGTCGAGCCTACACGTTGTTACCCTGTTTTTCGTGTACCGCTTGATCAGCCTGCCCGGTTTCAATGCCGATGTCGTTCAGTTAGGATTTGCCTTGTTGTTTACCATTGCCATTGTCGCCATTGTGGTGATTACGTATGAGAGCATGGATAGTTTCAACTATTGGCAGCAATCACGTCGGGAAGTGGATACCTTAAGCAAAGCCCAACTACAGGCACAACTCGATGCACTTCGCCAACAGGTCAATCCGCATTTTTTGTTCAATAGTTTGAATTCGCTAATTGCACTGATTGGCGAAGACCCCCGCCAGGCCGAATCGTTCGCTGAAGAACTGAGTTCTGTTTATCGCTATCTGCTCAAAAGTAATGAGTCGTCGTTGGTACCGCTTACCAGTGAGCTAGACTTTCTTGATTCGTATTATCACCTGCTCAAAACCCGCCACGGTGACTCGCTCACGCTGGTAACGCGCATCCATCCAGAAGCAGAATGCCGTCAGCTGCCACCCCTTACCCTACAACTGCTGATCGAAAATGCCGTGAAACACAACATCATCCTGCCCGACCAGCCGTTGACCATTTTGCTCAGCACCGATGAGCAACAACGTCTGGTAGTTAGCAACAACCTGCAACGCAAACCCAGCAAAGCTCTGTCTAACGGAATAGGGCTGAGCAACATTCTGAGCAAATACCAGATGCTGGGTCAGCCCACACCAATCATTGAAGACGACGGGCAGGAATTCCGCGTTACGTTACCGCTAGTATAGTTAGACGGGATTAGACTCTATTAATCGACTTCTTACAAGTGTACGGCTATCAATGCTAGAATTGCGGGTAGCGCCTGTACGTAGAATATTCGTTTGGTAGCCGTCAACGCACCGTAAATACCGGCAATGATCACGCAGCTCAGAAAGAAAATGGCGATGTAGATTTTCCAGTGATGGTCATCAATAAAAAATGTCCAGATCAGGCCAGCCGCCAGAAAACCGTTGTACAGGCCCTGATTGGCGGCTAAACCTTTGGTTGGTTTGAACAGCTCAGCGGGCATCGCCTGTTTAAATATCTCTTTGCCTTTGGTTTCCCAGGCAAACATTTCGAACCAAAGAATGTACAGGTGCTCAAGAGCAACGAAACCGATTAAAATACTGGCAATTAGGTGCATGGTTCAGGTGGTTTTTACGTAATACTAAACAAATAATCGGTTCATGCGAGGGGCATGCACAGAAATCAGATTCATGCATATGCGCTGCAGCCCAACCAACGGCTGAGGGTAGGGTAAAAATCTGTCGTACCTTTGCGGCATGAAACCATCACTCGTTAAAGGAACGCGCGATTTTGGGCCGGAGCAGATGAGCAAACGGCTGTTTATATTCGATACCATCCGGGCTACATTTAAGCGATTTGGCTTTTTGCCGCTCGAAACGCCTTCGATGGAAAACCTGACTACCCTCACTGGCAAATATGGCGATGAGGGCGATCAACTTCTCTTTAAAATCCTGAACTCGGGCGATTTTGCAGCCTCGCTAACTCCCGAAACAACAGCAGCTGGGTCTAAAGTCATGTTGCCGAAAATTGCCGAAAAAGGTCTTCGCTACGACCTGACGGTACCTTTTGCCCGCTATGTGGTTATGAACCGGCACGCGTTGGCGATACCGTTCAAACGCTACCAGATGCAGCCCGTTTGGCGCGCCGACCGGCCCCAGAAAGGCCGCTATCGGGAGTTTTACCAGTGCGATGCCGATGTGGTCGGAACCGATTCGCTGCTGTGCGAAGCCGAAATTGTGCTGATGATTCACGAAGTGATGCGTAACCTCGGCATCCAGAACTTCGCGCTAAAAATCAACAACCGTAAAATCTTGACGGGCATTGCCGAATTTATTGGTGCTCCCGGTATGGAAGGCGCTTTAGCCGTTGCGATTGACAAACTGGACAAAATTGGTCAGGAAAAAGTGCTGGCCGAACTAGCCGAACGCGGCTTTACCGATGAAGCTGTTGCAGCTCTGGCGCCTATGTTTACCATGCAGGGCACAACCGACGAGGTACTTGCCAAGCTTAAAAGCTGGCTTACCTCTTCTGAAACGGCGCAAAAAGGGATCGCTGAGTTAGAGGAAACACTACAATTAGTAAGCCAGTACGGTCTGGAACACCCCCAATTGGAACTCGACGTAACGCTGGCACGGGGTCTCTCCTACTATACTGGAGCCATTTTCGAAGTGAAAGCGCTGGGGGTCAGCATCGGCAGCATCAGCGGGGGCGGACGTTACGACAACCTGACCAGTGCCTTTGGTACCTCAGAACGGCTGTCGGGCGTAGGCATCTCGTTCGGCGTAGACCGCATTTACGACGTGATGGATGAACTGAACCTCTTCCCCGCCGATGCTGGTCAGGGCACTACCGTTTTGCTAGTTCCTTTCGACAGCGATGGCCGGGCGGTAGCCTTGCCCCTACTCAATCAACTCCGTCAGGCAGGCGTTGCCGCCGAAATGTATCCCGACCTAGCCAAAGTCAAAAAAATGCTCGACTATGCCAACGCCAAACGGATTCCGTACGTAGTCCTGATTGGTTCCGAAGAAGTTCAAACGGGGCAACTGACTGTAAAAAACATGATTACCGGCGAGCAGCAGAAACTGAGCGGAGAGGCCGTAGTAGAATTAGTGAAAGGCTAAAGTCTTCGTTGCCAGTCCCGCCACTTCTCCCAACACAATAACAGCTGGGTTACTGATACCCTCTTTTTCAACTCGATCAAGAATATCCGATACCCGGCCGACAACCATCCGTTCGTTGGGCGTAGTACCATTCTGGATAATGGCGATCGGTAAACTGGATTTGCCAATGGCTGTGAAAAGGTCCACAATTTTGTGCAGTTGGTGAATGCCCATCAGCACAACCACCGTTGCCGACGACTGGGCTGCCAACTGCAAATCGCTGGAGAGTTGACCGTCTTTTGTAGTGCCCGTAACCACCCAAAAGCTATCGGCAACCCCCCGACTGGTGAGAGGCACACCGGCCGTGGCCGGAACAGCATAGGTGCTCGAAATACCGGGTACCAAAGCCACCTCAATGCCATGATGCCGGGCAAACTCGGCCTCTTCGTAGCCCCGCCCAAACACAAACGGGTCGCCCCCTTTGAGCCGCACTATATGGTTGTAGCGTTGGGCATAATGCAGAATCAGCGGATTGATTTCGTCCTGAGTAAATGAGTGCGCGCCCTTACGCTTACCTACGTACACTTTGAGCGCATCGGGACGACAGTAATCAAGGAGTTCCGGGGCTACGAGTGCATCGTACAGAATAACATCGGCCTCTTTCAGCACCCGAATGGCTTTAACAGTAATAAGCTCAGGATCACCGGGCCCGGCACCAACGAGGGTAAGTTTCATAAAGAGTGATTGTTCAACCTCACCCCCAGCCCCTCTCCTTCGCAAGGAGAGGGGTGTCTTAGCAGACAATTTTGTTTTTGTTTAGACAATTCTCAATCGTAAATAAATAGTTGCCTGAACAATAGTAGTGATACGTTAGCATCTCCCCTCTCCTTGCAAGCGGTCCGCCGTTGCGGAGAGGGGTCGGGGGTGAGGTTATTAACTATCCTGCGCTTGAACTAATTCGTGCAGGGCGGGCATGCCTTCAAACTGGATTTGCCGTTCGCGGTAGGCCAATACGGCGGTCAGGAACTGCTCCGATTGGGCAATGAATTCGTTGGCAAAGGCTTCTGATGGCTCCTGCTTGTTGATACTGAAAACCAGCGTTTTGAACTGGCCTTCTTCACCGTGAAAGCCCTCTTCACCAACAAACACCCGGTCGAAGTCCGACACGATTCCATGTTGCGTGTTGGTGTTTACGTCGCGGCTCATCAAAGCAGCTTTAGCACTGGTAATGAACACGTTGTAGGCATGATAAAGCGCGTCGGCCCAGCGACTTTCGCCCTGTGCTTCCCGCGCCCAGGTAAGTTTTTCAGTGGCTTCGTCGAGCGTAGTTGCCACGAGGTCGATCATCACCCCGGCACATTCACCCACGCCTACTTCAGTGGAATATTGGTCGGTATGATCCCAGTCGATGAAGTCGTCGGCGGTGACGAGTTTCAGATCGGCCAGGGGTTTCAGCATGGCGTAGAAATAATTCTTGCCCTGCCGTCCGTAATAGTCGTTGAAGTACTCCCCTTCAAATGCATTCGTGTCGTAGTCACGCAACAGCAGGCGGAGTGCTTCGGGGCCACGTTTCGTAGGAATCTTCACTACTTTATCGCCCAGCTGACCTTCGCCAGCACCATTGAAACCACCACCAAGCAGCACTTGCAAGGCAGGCATTACGGCCGCTCCGTTTTTAATCGACGAGCCGTGAAAGCCAATATTACCTACTGAGTGCTGGCCGCAACCGTTCATGCACCCGCTTATTTTAATTTTGATATCGTTGTTGAAAACGATGTCCGGAAACTCTTCGTGCATCATAGTCTCCAGCGCCCGGGTGATGCCGTAACTGCTCGAAATAGCGAGGTTACAGGTATCGGTGCCGGGGCAGGTGGTAATATCGGCCGTGGTGTCGAAACCAGGTGTCGCCAACCCAAGCGTATCCAGACCTTCGTATAGAGCAGAGAGGTTTTCAGGACGTACAAACCGGAGTAGATAACCCTGATTTACAGTAACCCGAATATCGTCACCTGCGTATTGCTTCACTAAACTGGCCAAAGCCCGCGCTGTATCCGAATGCATATCACCCAGCAACACACGCAACTGAACGGCGTACCAACCGGTTTGCTTCTGCTCGAAAACGTTGGTTTTAAACCAGGTTTCAAACTTAGAATCTTCCGTTTTAGGGTCGTACTGGCTAGCCTCAGGGCGCGGTGCGTATAGGCCATTTACAGCCGACTCTGCACTGTTTACAGCCCACTCCTTATTCTTCAACGCTGTCCACTCTTCAGCAACCCGGTTCTGGAATTCTTCGAGGCCGATGTCGTTGAGCAGGTATTTCATACGGGCTTTGTGCCGCTTTGTACGCTCGCCATAGCGATCAAACACGCGGATAACAGCCTCAATGAACGGGATAACCCGGTTTTCTTCAATGAATTCCGATGCAGTTTGTGCGGCAAAAGGTTGTGCCCCCAGTCCACCGCCCAGCAATACTTTGAAGCCCCGCTGGCCGTCCTGAATGCGTGGAATCAGGCCGATGTCATGCATATAACCGTACGCTGAATCTTTCTCCGACGAAGAGAGCGCGATCTTGAACTTGCGACCCATATCCTGACAGATCGGGTTACGCAAAAAGTATTCGAAAATAGCGTGGGCGTATGGCGAAATATCGAACGGTTCCAGAGGATCGATACCGGCGCGGGCCGATCCGGTTACATTCCGAACGGTGTTACCACAGGCTTCTTTCAACGTAATACCCGCGTCTTCCAGATCAGCCCAGAGTTGGGGCGAATCGGCGAGTTTCACAAAGTGAAGCTGGATATCCTGCCGGGTTGTGGCATGAAGGTTTCCAGTGGCGTATTTATCCGAAACATCGGCTATACGGGTCAACTGATCGGCAGTAATACGGCCATAAGGCAGTTTAATGCGGATCATCTGAACACCCGCCTGCCGCTGACCGTAGACCCCCCGAGCCAAACGGAACTTACGAAATTGCTCATCAGTCATTTGGCCACTGGCTAAGCCGCTGATCTTTTTTTGAAGATCAATAATGTCGCGCTGGGCTGCTGAACTAATGTTGCTTGAAAAGGCAATAGACATAATAGTAATAGCCTATAGAGTAAATATACTATCTATTAAAAACAAATGCCGGTTGAAAATCCGGCGTTTGCGATGAAGTCTGTTAATGCAAATGTAAGGATTTACAGACTTTAAAAGTTCGATTAGGGCGATGAAATTCGGCTTAACCATACGCCTAACCCAACTTGATATTCCTGAAAACCGGCCAGATCCTTGTGTTTTCCGCCCGAAATGGTCGTTATCAGCTCTGCGGGTTCGCGGTTTAGCAGTCGGGCAAGTTCCAAACTCGACTTGTACGGAACCACTTCGTCGTTGGTACCATGAAACAAATGAATGGGACAATGAACACTGGAAATACGCTCATTGGTACCGAACTGATTACGAATAAGCAGACCGTACGGATAGATCGGAGCTCGTTGCCACCACACATCAGGAATAGAATAATAAGGCGCTTCGAGCAACAGCAAACGTGGTTTGTGCTCAGCGGCAACTTTAGTGGCAATGCCCGTTCCGAGCGAGTAACCATATAAGACGACCTGGCTTTCGGGGTACTGTTTAATCACTTGCTGATATATAAACTCGGCATCATGGTAGAACGTGTCCTCATCAAAGGCGTCCTGTTTGGCAGTCTGGCCTACGGCTCGACTTTTTCCGAACTCCCGATAATCGTACATCCAGACATCATAACCCCGGTTCAGAAAGCGGTCGGCATATTGCCCCCAGCGGGTGAGGTTATCAGCATTACCGTGAAAATACAACACGACTCCCCGCTTTTGAACAGCCTTAGTTGGGAAAAATAGCGCATTGAGTTTTACCCCTGGTTCCGGCTCAAAATTGACTTCACGAAACGGATACGGAAACGAAAATCGGGTAGAATCGGGCAATGGAACGTTTCGAAACAACACGACCGGATGCCCAAAGTAAATGATCGGGTACCCGATGAGATAAAGGAGGAATAGCCCCACTAAAATGTACACTGTCTTCTTCATGCATTGAATCCAATATCGCCCATGATCTGTTGCTCAAGGCTACCGAAGCGGTCAGTCAGAATGTCGCCGAGGATGCGGTGGTATTCTTCAAACGAAGGCAGATCGTTGTGGCCCCCGCCTTGAATGGACACCAGATGTGTGTTTAACGGAGCAATTTTGGCGAGCCGGATGCTTGAACTAAGCGGTATGAGCCGGTCTTTGGTGCCATGAATAATGTAGACCGGGCAACGGACGTACTTGATCCATTGATCGGTTCGGATTTTGAAACGCAGGATAATTGAAACCGGCAGAAAGGGTAGGAAACGGTTGGTGAGTTGCGAAAAGCTGTAATAGGGAGCGTCTAAAATCAGCATTTTGCAGCGCGTTACCGAGGCTAGTTTGGTGGCAAAACCCGACCCCAGCGACCGTCCGTATACCACAATCTGGTTTTCGGCATACCGATGATCGAAGCGCATCCGGTGGTAAATGTGTTCGGCGTCTTTTTTGAGGTTGGTTTCGGTGCGTTTGCCAAAGCTTTTTCCGTAACCCCGATAGTCGATCATGAGCACGTCGTAGCCATATCGCGAAAAATCACGGGCGTATTTCGACCAGCCTTTCACGCTACGGGTGTTGCCATGAAAATACATTAATAACCCCCGTTTGGGCTTGGCCGCCGTATAAAACAGCAGTCCGTTGATATGAGCCCCGTCGGTCATCGAAAAATGAAGCTCCTTGAACGGCGTGTTGTATTTGTATTCAAAATCAGCCGAAAGCTTTTCAGGCTTGAAAATGAACCGCTCCTGAATCCAGTAGGCCAGCAAACACAACGCAACGTAGCCCACAATAATCCAGACGAGGGTTTGGGTAGTGAAACTAAAGAGAAGCATAACCAACTGGGATAGAATTGAATGTCAGAAAGATAGCAATTGTTTCAGTAGGATGTTTGCCAACAACCCGGTAAATTCGACTAATAGCTTGACTGTTACCTATATCCTTAACCAATTAGTCTCATGGCATTCTTCGATTTACACACGCACCCCTCGTTCAAGTCGTCGCTAATGAAAGACGACGTTACTCAGTGCAGCAATCCAATTGGTTTTGTTGACATTGAACTCAATGTACCATTTGCAGCCTGCGTTGAAAAACTGGTAGGCAACTCGCTGGATTCTCAATGCAGTTTCGGGCAGGTTGCCGGAGGCAGTGTGCTCGCCGTGAGTTTTATCGCGTTTGAGCGGGTTTATGCGTTCGTCAGCGATCTAGAAAAGATCAAAAATTTGGGACCGCACATTCTACCCGATATGAAAAACCAGAAGGAAAGCTACTTCGACAGGTTGATTAAGCGGGAGTTACAGCATTTTCTGCGTTTTGAAGAAGTGCCGGAGACAGCTACTGCACCGAGGAGTTATAAACTGTTACAGCGAATGAGCGATTATCCCAATCCGCCCGATCCCAACACCGTTTATGTAGTGGCCTCTATCGAAGGTGTTCATAATTTTTACACCGAAAAAGATCTTGCGGTGCAAGAGACTCAACCGCAAAATATTGTGAAGAGACTTGCCGACTGGAAAACCGATTCGTTTCAACATCCCGATAAGTTTCCCCGTCTGCTCTATATTACCCTGGCGCATCACGGCCAGAATGCGTTAACCAATCATGCCTGGGCCATTCCGGCGCGATTCGCGCATGATCTGGTCAACGTGGGATCGTTCGATCCAACGGGCAACGGCCTGAGTCCACAAGGCGAAGCATTTGTAAGAACGGCGCTTCGGGAAACAGCCACGGAAAAACGGATTTTGGTTGATGTAAAACACCTGAGCCTGAAAGCCCGGCAACAGGTATACGCCATTATGAATCGTGATTTCCCGGGCGTACCGATTCTAGCTACGCACATGGGCGTAACGGGAACATCGTGGGACAACCCACCCATTAAAACCGTTCGAGCCATGCAGAATCGGCCCAAAAATCTGGTGGTAAGTTATAATCCCGTAGCGGGTTTTATTCGCCGGGTGCCGCCTTCTAGCCCCGATCGTCTATCCATGAAGACGCACATTCCGTTCAATCCCTGGTCAATCAACTTGTACAATGAAGACATTGCACAGATCATGCGGTCGGGCGGCCTTATTGGCGTGTCTCTTGATCGGCGGATTATTGGAGCTACGCTGAATCCAAAATCAATACTGGAACCCGTTTTGGTAGAAGATGAGCGGTTCAGCCGGGCTGATTTTCCACCTGCCTGGCTGAATAATCCACCCGCCCCTGTTTCTCTTTACCCAACTGAAGAGCTTCCTCACGGTTTCGATGGCAATGTTGAAAAACCAGTTAGTGACCTTTGGGCTTTTTGCCAGCAGGTTTTGCATATTGTGCTGATTACAGAGCTTGGGGAAAATCCCGATAGTTCACCAGAATTGCAAGTACCCTCAACCATCGATCCCTGGAAGCATATTTGCCTGGGTTCCGATTATGATGGACTTATTACAGCGTTGAAAACTTGTCCTTCTGCCGGACAATTGTCAAACCTCTTCCGCGACGATCTGAAATCGTGCATGACTACAATGGCCAATCATCTCAATGCCCATCTGGGTACAACAATTCAGGTACCCAACGATGTTATTGAACGACTGAGCGTTCAGAACGGGCTCGATTTTTTACGAAAACACTTCAACTGAAACACCTGTTGCACTTAACTACACGCCATTTTCTGGACCCGCCGTTCGTGGCGGCCTCCTTCAAATTCGGTCTCCAAAAACAGGCGAACGCATTCCAGCGCGTCCGTTATGGTAATGAATCGCTCGGGCAAGCACAGCACGTTGGCGTTGTTGTGCTGACGAGTTAATGCCGCAATATCCGGTTGCCAAACCAGCGCGGCCCGAATCCCCTGGTGCTTATTGGCTGTCATGGCTACGCCTTGCCCACTTCCGCACACCAGAATACCCCAGTCGGCGCGGCCTTCCTCAACGGCGGAGGCTACGGGGTGGGCAAAATCGGCGTAGTCAGCGGACTCGGCAGAATAGGTGCCAAAATCTTCCACAGAATAGCCTTTTTCGGTCAGGTGTTGGCGAATGGTTTCTTTATAATCGAAGCCAGCATGGTCGGCCCCAAGGGCAATGCGCGTGTTCATGCGATGTTTACTAAGTGATTGAACAAATTTCGGGCAAAAATACGTTATTACGTTCCGGCCCGTGCGAGAGATGCTATCTTTCTTAACAAAGAGATGCTATCTTTCTTAACAAGATGGGGTCTATTAATCGCAAAAGAACACAAAACGAAAAAACCAGTTAAGAGTATGGTGAACGAAACTTCGTTTACCCGCTGCATCAACGAAGAATATGACTACAGAATCTAAAGAGACGGTACACCGTTCAGAAACACAGAGCAAAACCCAGATTGAGAAAGACCTCCCTAAACGCGACGAACTTCTTCTCACCCCTGACGAACAACGAATCAAAGAAGCCTTCTCGGACCGTAACTGGAACGAAGTAAAAACTGCCGACTCGTGGGTTATTTTTAAAGTGATGGCTGAGTTTGTTGAAGGATTCGACAAACTGGCCAAGATTGGCCCCTGCGTGTCGATTTTTGGCTCAGCCCGTACCAAAGCTGATAATCCGTATTACAAGATGGCTGAAGAGATTGCCGCCAAACTGGTGCGTCATGGGTATGGCGTAATCACGGGTGGTGGGCCGGGTATTATGGAAGCCGGTAACAAAGGCGCTTTTGAGCAGGGCGGTAAATCGGTCGGCTTAAATATCGAACTCCCGTTTGAACAGCATAGCAACATCTACATTGATCCCGACAAAAGCATCAACTTCGACTTTTTCTTTGTGCGCAAGGTGATGTTTGTCAAGTACGCCCAAGGCTTCGTAGTGATGCCCGGTGGTATGGGAACCCTCGACGAATTGTTTGAAGCCATTACACTGATTCAGACCAAAAAAATTGCCCGTTTCCCAATTGTTCTCGTGGGGCGCTCCTACTGGCAGGGCCTGATCGACTGGATCGAAAATGTGATGCTGGGCGAAGAACACAATATCAATCCAGAAGATATGAAACTCATCCGTGTGGTCGACACGCCGACTGAAGCCGTTACGGCGATTGATGAGTTTTATTCCAAGTATTTGCTCAAGCCTAACTTTTAAGAGGTTTAGAACACGGATTGTACCGATACATCGGAGCGGAATTGCACGGATATACACGAATTCTTCAATAAATAGAAATCCGTGTATATCCGTGTTCCATTTAGGCACCCTCTAAAATTCCAGGTACGGCCCCAGTTTCTCGATCAGCTTGGCGTCCAGAATCCGAATGGGCCGCAACGATTCTACCGACGCAAAAGCCCCGTGTTGCTGCCGGTAGGCAATGATAATTTCGGCCTGCCGACGCGACAAATACGGCGACCGATCCAGTTCTTCTGCCGAAATTGTGTTGATTTTGAATCGTCGGGCTGCTGACTGGATACGGGCATACTGGTTCAGCTCGGCCACCGAAAGGGAGTCGATATTGAAAATTTCCGCAAACTGACTCGTCGAAACAAAACCGCCCAACGCGTCCCGAAATTTTACAATTTGCCGGGCCCTGCCGGAGCCAATTCCCTTCAGTTTCTTGAGGTCATTCGTATCAGCCGTGTTAATATCGAACGGTTGGGGAGCCACAAAAGCGGGTTTTTCATAACGCGGCCGTTCTGGCTCGGCGGCAGTACCTGACGCATTAGCTGGATTCCGCTCCGATTGGTCAAAGCCGGGTTTATTGTTGGCATAGTCTTGCCCCGCACGCTCCGGAAGCTGCACATACGGTTCGAGCTGGTCGTAGAGATCAGGCGGAAAATCATAGATTTTAAGCAGGTCTTCTTTCCGGCGAAATTGACCGCCTTTGCTGCGGTACTTGTCAATACGCTCAGCCATGTATTTGGGCAGCCCCAACTGCTGCCAACCCGACACGCTCACCGTATTTGGATCGAAATTGAACAGTTTGGGTTCGTGAAAGCGTTCGGCCGTGCGCTGATCGTCGCGGTTGCTACCGTATTTATTGCCGTATTGAGATCGACGCTCGTTATCTTCTTTCACCTCTTCCGTACGCATGATCCTCAGCAGGCTATCCAGCTTATGCTGGTCAGTAACAGTGGTATCAATGTGTTTTTCGGGAACGAGCCAGCGATATACAAAAGGAACGACCAGAGCCATGACGCCGATAAAGAGCACGACAGTAAAGCCACGCGCTTCGCGCTGGGAAAAGCCAAAGTGGTCGCGAATGAGCGACACAAGGCGATTTGACATGATGAACAGTACAAGTTTAGTGAATGCGGGGTTGCAAACTAACCAGTAAACTGTTCACTATCAATTAGTATCCGCTTAAATCGAAGTTCTCGGATTCGATAAAGTCAACCCAGCGACCCATTTTTTTCTGAATGACCCGGAAATGATGCTCATCTTCGGGGGTGACCAAAGCGATAGCTTCGCCATTTGCCTCGGCCCGGCCTGTTCTGCCAATGCGGTGAACGTAATCTTTGGGTGAGCGGGGCAATTCAAAATTCACCACGTAGGGCAACATCTCAATATCGATCCCGCGCGACAGCAGATCGGTGGCAACCAACACGGGGATTTTTCCGTTTTTAAACTGATATAACGCACTCGTGCGCCCTCCCTGGCTTTTCTGGCTGTGCATAGCTGCCGCCGAAATACCGTTCTTATTCAGTTTTATAACCAGGTTATCGGCCGTTCGCACCGAGGATACAAACACCAGCACCTGTTTCATTTCCCCTTTTTTGATGAGATAGCGCAACAACGGCCCTTTCCGTTCGGCAGTGACCCGATAAGCAACCTGCTTAATCTGGCTGATATCCTGCTCTTTTTCTTCCACCCCAACCCGCAGCGGATTGTGCAACAATCTGGTATGGATAGTCTCAACAGCATCACCCAGCGTGGCCGAAAATAAAAGCGTTTGCCGCCGGTTGGGCAACATAGCAAACAATTCATTCATCTCGTCGGCAAAGCCGAGGTCGAGCATTTTGTCGGCTTCGTCGAGTACCAGCGTCGCCACAGCTTTCAGACTGAGTGCGTTGGCAGAGATCAGATCGAGCAATCGACCGGGAGTTGCCACCACCACATCGGCCCCACCGAGAGCCATCATTTGCGGATTGATGGATACCCCGCCAAACACAGGCACCGTTTTAACGCGTCGTGGTAAATCGCGCCCGAAGGTTTTAAAAACGTCGGCCACCTGCACGGCCAACTCGCGGGTAGGCACCAGCACGAGCGTGTTCACGTAACGGCCCTGAGCGGGCGGATCGCTTTGTAAACGGTGGAGAATAGGCAATACAAAACCCGCCGTTTTACCCGACCCTGTTTTGGCAATTCCCAGAATATCGCGTCCGTTCAGAATGGCGGGTATGGCCTGCTCCTGAATGGGGTATGGTTTAGCATATTGCTCATCGGCAATGCGCTTGAGCAGCGGTTTGGATAAGCCTAAAGAGGAAAATGACATGATGCTTGTGTTGGTGTAAAAACCGCCTTATTTCTTGCCGCCCCGCGTGATGGGCTTGCCGTATTTTTTCATTTTTTCGGCGGCATGGTCGCGCCGGACGTTTACTTTTTTGTTCTTCTCGATTTTCTCCTGAAACGCCGAGGCAGAAGGTACCTTTTTAGCCATTTTCGGCTCCAGCGTCTTCATTCTGATCACTGGCTGCTCAGCGTCAGTCAGTTGATCAACAATCACCAGTTTTTCAGGCAGGGGCAACAACGGAATTGGTTGCTTCATAAACGCTTCGATAGCAGCCTGCTGGGCTTCTTCGGCGGGGCGGATGAATGAGATGGCGGTACCAGTTTGATCGGCACGACCCGTACGCCCAATCCGGTGAATGTAATTCTCGACTTCGTCGGGCAAATCGAAATTGACCACGTGTGACACGCCAGCTACGTCTAAACCACGTGCTACAATGTCCGTCGCGATCAGCACCCGATACTGGCCGCTTTTGAACCGCTCCACAGACTCGAAGCGGTAATTCTGAGCCTTGTTGCCGTGAATGACACCAACCTGTTCGGGAAACGAGGGATAAAACTCTTCGTTGAGTTGATCAGCCATTTCTTTGGTGGATACAAACACCAGCACCCGGTTCATTGCAGAGTGGCTCCTGAGCAACAGGCTCAGCAGATTCACCTTGGTATAGAAATTTGGAACGTGGTAGGCCTGTTGCTCAATCGTTTCGAGGGGTGTTCCAGCCGGGGCGGCTTCTACCCGAACCGGTTCCGTAAAAAACGTGGCCATCACCGTCACCACTTCGTCGGTTAGGGTAGCTGAGAACAGCAGATTCTGCCGCTTTTTGGGCAACAGATCCAGAATGGCCGTTAGTTGCGCCCGGAATCCAAGGTTAAGCATCTCATCGAACTCGTCGATAATAAGCCGTTTGAGGGCTTTTGTTTTCAACACGCCACTCGCCAGCAAATCCACCAGCCGGCCGGGGGTTGCTACGATCACATCAGCACCCTGTTGCACCTGAGCGGCCTGAGGTTTGAGGTTCACACCCCCGTAAACGCCTACCGTCAGCACATTCATGTATTTAGCAAGGGCTGTCACCGTCTCCACCACTTGCACCACCAGTTCGCGGGTTGGTACCAGAATAATGATCTGGGGAATTTTGGTAGTCGAAAACTGAAGCTGCCGCAATGACGGCAACAAGTAAGCCACTGTTTTACCCGTACCGGTTTGGGCAATGCCGCACACGTCGCGCCCCGACATAGCCACCGGCAATACTTTTTGCTGGATAGTAGTGGGCTGCGTGTAGCCTAAATCGGCAAGGGCATTCAGTAAAGGCTTGGTCAGATTCAGTTCGTCAAATGTCATAGCAATGCTGTTCAAAGTGCAAAGGTACGAGGAACCGTCCGCGTTCCCATCCTTTCCCCGTACCTTTGACTCATGATACCTTCACAACAAACCGCTCCGATCCTGGCCAACCTCGGCATTACTGCCCTGAATACCATGCAGGAAGCTGCTAGCCGTGCCATTGCGCAAGATCACGACACGGTGCTGGTAGCCCCTACCGGCTCGGGCAAAACGATTGCCTTTTTGTTGCCGATTTTAGGTTTACTAAAACCTAACCAGCCCACCGTTCAGTGCCTCGTACTGGCTCCATCGCGAGAGTTGGCGCTGCAAATTGAGCAAGTCTGGAAAAAAATGGCGACGGGTTTCAAAGTAAATTCATGCTATGGCGGCCACCCGGTTGAGACAGAGATCAAAAACCTGAGCAACCCTCCTGCCCTGCTTGTGGGCACGCCGGGCCGCATTGCCGACCACCTCGACCGGCGCTCGTTCGATACGGAGGGAATTCACACGCTGGTGCTTGACGAATTTGATAAGTCGCTGGAGTTGGGCTTCCACGACGAGATGAGTTTCATTGTGCGCCAACTGCCTAATCTTCGCAAGCAGGTATTGGTATCAGCCACGCACGGAATTGAAATTCCAGAGTTTATCCGGCTTCGAAACCCACAAACGGTGATTCATGAAGCCAATGAAGAGTCGCTGGCAGCGCTGACCATGAAGGTGGTTTACTCCCCCGAAAAAGATAAAATCGAAACGCTGTTCAATCTGCTTTGTACGCTGGACTCCGAACCGGCTCTGATTTTTCTGAATCACCGCGAAGCTGCCGAGCGCACCCGCGATGAACTCTCCCAACGTGGTATTCAAGCGCAGGTGTACCACGGCGGTATGGAGCAACCCGACCGCGAGCGGGCGTTGATTCAGTTTCGCAATGGTAGCATCCGCTATCTGATTACGACCGATTTAGCAGCTCGCGGGCTGGATATTCCTGAGATGAAATACGTTATTCATTACCACTTACCGCTGAAAGGTCACGAGTTTGTGCATCGGAACGGCCGCACAGCCCGGATGCATGCGTCTGGAACGGCCTATGTTATATTGAGCCGCGACGAACCTCGCCCTGACTACTTACCGGACTCCCTGCCAGAATATGGAATACTATCTGATTTCCAGACCCTACCTGATCCGCCAGATTTCGTGACGCTGTACGTTAGCGGGGGGCGCAAAAACAAACTCAACAAGATCGATATTGTCGGCTTTTTTGGGCAAAAAGGCCAACTTGACAAGGGCGATCTGGGACGCATCGACGTTCAGGATTTCATTTCCTTTGCCGCCGTAAAGCGTGATAAAGTTCAGAACTTGCTGGCCCGAATCCGGGACGAAAAAATGAAAGGAAAGAAATATAAAATCGAAATAGCCCGCTAGTGATGCCATCACTTATAAACCCCTAAACCAATGCAAAATTTAGAATCAAGCCCTGTAACTGGCCCCGTTACCGATCAGGAGCGGGCCTATGCCATCGACGTCCTCCAGAGCACGCAGGTAGCACTGCATCAGGCCGTCGACGGCTTAACCGACAATCAATTAACCTACAAATCCGGTGTTGATCGGTGGTCAATTGCTGAAATTCTCGAACATATTGTTTTGGTTGAAGCGGGTATTTTTGGAGCCATTCAGAAAGGGATGAGTTACCCGGCTAACCCTGAGAAACGCGCTGACATCAAGTTTTCTGACGTCGATGTAATCAAAGCCGTTCGGAGCCGGGCGGTCACGCTACCATCCCCCGACCCGTTTGTACCAACCGGTCGCTTCAACTCGGTTGGCGCGTCTCTGGAAGCATTTGATCAACAGCGGACGGCCGCCATCGGCTTCACTTATAATGTAGTCGACGATCTCCGAACTCACTATTTCAGGCATATCGCATTGGGCTGGCTCGACTGCTATCAGGCTATTTTGCTACTGGCCTCCCACGGAGAACGCCACCGCAAACAAATTGAAGAAGTCAAAGCAGATGCAGGATTCCCGGAGTAGTCGACCTCACCCCCGGCCCCTCTCCTTGCCAAGGAGAGGGGAGTCTTACCTGAATAAAGCAGCACATTAGGCTTGCCTATAAAGTTAATTGGTTCCTTATTTGTCTCCCCTCTCCTTCGCAAGGAGAGGGGTCGGGGGTGAGGTCTCAAGCTGACTGAGCGTAAACAACCCCAACTGAAATACTA
Organism: Flavobacterium sp. SUN052; assembly: GCF_028867935.1. GTDB lineage: Bacteria > Bacteroidota > Bacteroidia > Flavobacteriales > Flavobacteriaceae > Flavobacterium. The sequence continues at coordinate 266,336 of NZ_JAPQNS010000005.1, read as the reverse complement.
ACCAATGCCACAGCCATTACCAATTCTATATCAATCAACTGATTTGGTGGCCATCAATAAGCCCCATGGGCTGCTGGTACATCGGTCGCCCATTGCGTCTGATGCGAGTGAATTCGCCGTGCAACTGCTACGTGATCAGTTAGGACAGCGGGTGTATCCTGTGCATCGGCTCGACCGGAAAACGAGTGGTGTGCTTCTTTTTGCGCTCAACGAAGCCATGAACGCGGCTATGCAACAGCAGTTTATGGAAGGAAAGGTTCACAAAACCTACCTTTCAATTGTGCGTGGCTATACTCCCGACGAACAAACAATTGATTACCCACTCCGACGCGATGAAGGTCGAAATGCGGGAACAATGCAGGACGCCGTGACGCATCTGAAAACGCTCCAGCACACCGAAATTCCGTTGCCACACGGCAAACATCAAACCTCGCGCTATTCGCTTGTAGAGTTGACGCCCACCACCGGCCGGATGCACCAGTTGCGGAAGCACATGGCCCATATCCTGCACCCGATCATCGGCGACAGGCCACACGGCTGCAACAAACAAAACAAGCTGTTTTTGGATCACTTCGCCATGAATACCATGCTGTTACACGCCCAGAGGATCCAGTTTCAGCACCCGGTTTCCGGCGAAGAAATCAAAATTGAAGCGCCTTGGCAGAACGAGTTTGAACGAATGATGGAGACACTGTTCAATCCGGCAATGGTCCGTATTTAGCTTCACGAATAGCCTGCCACTCGCGAGCAGTTCCGCCATTTGTAAAGTGTTCGTCTTCGTCCTGAATTTCCTGATCCCATTTGTACTCAACGGTGTATTTTCCGGCTGGGGTCAGGTCCATCTGAAGCTTATTGGCACGGGGGAGACTTTCGCGTTTGCGAGCTTGATACAGTACCTGCATAGCCTCTGTCAGATCGTCGGGAAAGTCAGTAGAGAGCGGGTGTACCTCCCCGGCTGGGTCCAGGTAGGTTCCGATAAATTCAATATCCTGCCCTTCCGACAGGAATTGCACATTTAAGCGGGCAATTGTCCACTGACTTTTAAGATTCTCCATTACGGAGTCGATCAGCAGCTCGTATATAGCGTTGGCATTCATAGCTGCAAGAACAACAGAGCACAGCTTAATTGTTCACTTAGAAGCAGTTTGAGTTAGCGATTTGAGTCTGGAAGGAGTGGATTTTGCTGGCTGGCAAGGCACTTTTTGAGGTCGTAGCCATAGCTACGGGCGAAAAAAGTAACACAACCAGCCAGCAAAAGACGCACTGATAGGCCAAAGCGATTAACTCAAACTGCTTCTTAATTCTTCTCCAGTTTTTTCAACTCCTGCTGAATGTAGGCTTTGGGTAGCCAATTGGTGCCAATCATTACGCCTTCGATGCTTCTAGTTTGGCTGATGTCCTTTAGTGGATTACCATTCAGCAACACCAAATCGGACACGTTTCCAGTTTTCACAACGCCTGAATCGGGCTTTTTAAGATACGTGGCTACATTGACCGTTCCTGTTCGCAGGGCTTCGTATGGAGTCAGCCCGGCATCAACCAGATACTTTAATTCATTATGAATGGAGAAACCCGGCACGTTGAATATCTGCGGAGCATCGGAGCCTAACAATAATTGAACACCGTTTTTCTGACACGCCAGAATCAATTTCCGACGAATCTCAATCAGCTTCTGAGCGTGGTCTTTCGAGAAATTGGGGTTGGTCATATACGTATTTTTAGCGGCTAACCAACTCTCAATCACCTTTGGCTGCATGTATTTCATTTCCGGGTCGCCCGTAAAACTTTCCGCTGGAAGCGGAGACATCCACCGTTCGGCAAGGGCCTGCGTCGGCACCACACTGATCTGATTATCGTGGAGGGCTTTCACTAATTTTGGAATACGCGCAGGGTCGGCCCGATACCCAATCCATGCCCCAAAAAGGCCTGTTTCGGGTTCGGCCAGCGTGTCGGCGCCGGGAGTTATGACATCAATGAACCCGTCTAAATGGTCAATGGACGAATAATGGGCATCGATAGCTCGCCAAACGCCTACGTTGAACGAAACGTGACCAACAAAGGGAATACCTACCTCCTGAGCGGTTTTGGCAATGGCCGGGAAGGTTTCTTTGGTAAGACCGGGATGCAGTTTTAGAAAGTCATATCCGGCGGCTTTTTGTTCACGAACCATCTCGGCCCCGCGTGCTGCAGTTTTCACGGTTTGCCCGTTGAACGAAGGGCCAGTAGCATAAAAATGAGGACCCAGAATTTCACCACTGTTGATTTTGCTACGGAGTTCGAGGTGTTTGGGGTGTCCAAGCATTCCGCGAATGGTGGTGATACCGTTGGCCAGATACAGCGTAAGCACCTCTTTCATCGGCTCAATGTCGTCGATGGGCGGTACGTGAGCGTGTATTTCAGCCCAGCCGGGCGTCAGGAATTTACCGGTTCCATCGATGACCAGTGCATTGGCAGGAATGGTTACGCTACCCGCATTACCCATCGCCGTTATCCGACCGTTACGAACAATAACCGTCTGGTTATCAATCACACGATCCCGGTCCATCGGCACCACGCTGACGCCCCGGAACACAATATCACGCTGGCGATTGCTGATTAATTCCTGTGCAAAAGTGGATGAAGACAGCGTGATGAATAAAATAAACAACAGGCGTTGCATAGCGGGAAAGGTTTAGTAATTACCGAAGTGAATGTACCGAATCTGATCGCTCTTTACGCTACCTGAACGTTAACTTCGTAATAATCGATGGTGGGTGGACCCGCAAAATAGCCTGCCATGCCTTTGAGTACATCACTCAGGAAACCGTTCGTCTCGGCTCCCTGCCGATGGGCTTCTGATTCCCAAAGGGTTACCATCAGCCCTTTGTTGGTATCGGGGTTCGTTAAAAAACGGCTGTTTTTGAAACCATCCAATTCCTTTAGAGCTGGCCCAACCGAATCTCGGAAATAAGCAATAGCCTCTTCTATTCCTTCAGGCTTCATAGCAACCTGGATCACACGTGCATACATACTGGTATAGGGTTAGAGTTAAACTGGACAGGACTGGGTGATAGTCTCACCAAATGGAAAGCAAATTAGTGAACCCGCAGCGAAAACGAAACCCCTGAAGTATGGAAAAAATACATTGCCAGAAAAGTATATTTGTCACCCCAAATGAGGGCTAAATCTGTCAAGTTATTGCAGGGAGATATATCCATCACTGGACCTAAATTCAATCAATGTATTGTTGACTTATTCATGAAAAAAATCTCCTTTTTTTTACTGCCCGTATTGCTGGTAGTTGGTAGAATTGGATTCGCACAGCAGGCGCAGATTCAGCGCATCAACCCCACAAACTGGTGGGTAGGCATGAAAAACCCTACTGTTCAACTGCTTGTGTACGGACCCAATGCCGGAACGCTGGCCTATACAATCAGCTACCCAGGTGTGAAACTGGTGAAAGCGCATACGGTCGAGAATCCAAATTATGTTTTTCTGGATCTTACTATTTCGCCCACGGCAAAACCGGGTACAATTAACATCGTTGGCAAGCGTGGAGAACAGACCCTTACGCAGCCATTCTCGCTAAAAGCCCGCGACACGGGACGCAAAGGCGGGGGCGTTACGGCGGCTGATTTTATTTATCTGGCTATGCCTGACCGATTTGCCAATGGTGATCCGGGCAACGACAAATTTGCTGATATGGCTGACCCCAATGCAGACCGCTCTAATCCATTCTATCGACACGGGGGCGATCTGGCAGGGGCTGCGCAACGGGTCAACTACTTGAAAGATCTAGGCGTTACGGCTATCTGGTTTACGCCTGTACTTGAGAATAACCAGCCGCTTACCAACGAGGGTGGATCAATGCGTTCGGCTTATCATGGATACGGCTTCACCGATCATTACGCCATCGACCGACGACTCGGTGGGAATGAAGGTTACCAGGCTTTCATTAAAGCGGCTCATACGGCTGGTCTGAAAGTTGTGCAGGATGCGGTCTATAACCACGTTGGCATCAATCATTGGTTTATTAAAGACATGCCCAGCAAAGACTGGGTTCATCAGTGGCCAACCTATACCAATACGTCTTACAAACAACAGCCCATTACCGATCCTCATGCTTCGGTAAGTGATCGCAAAATTACTGTCGATGGCTGGTTTGTACCCTTCCTGCCAGACCTGAATCAAAGCAATCCATACGTGGCCAATTTTCTGATTCAACACGCGATCTGGACGGTAGAGAACTTTGGCATTGATGCCTGGCGTGTTGACACATATTTGTACAACGATATGCCTTTTATGAATCGTTGTAATCAGGCGCTGATGGATCAATATCCGAACATCCTCATTTTTGGCGAATCGTCGGTAAGCAACGTTGTGGATCAATCGTATTACGTGCGCAACAAGATTGATTTTCCCTTTAAATCGAACCAACCCGGTGGCCTTGACTTTGTCCTTTACAACGCGATCACCAATAACGCGTTGAAACAAAAGAACAGTGATGCGTTTCCGATCTACGAGACCCTGGCGCAGGATGCTGTTTACGTCGATCCCACCAAGCTCGTTACGTTTCTCGACAACCACGACCTGGACCGTTATTTCTCGGTTATTGGTGAAGACTTTGAGAAATATAAAATTGGATTAACCTGGCTATTAACAACACGCGGCATTCCGTCGATGTATTACGGTACCGAAATTCTGATGAAGAATTTTAAAGATCCATCGGATGCCGAAGTTCGTCGTGATTTCCCCGGCGGTTTTCCCGGCGACAGGGAAAACAAATTTGAGGCTTCCGGACGGAACAACCGGGAGAATGAAGCGTTTCAATTCGTACGAAAATTAGCCATGTACCGACGGGATAACCCGGTGATGCATACCGGAAAGCTCATGCAGTTTCTACCCCAGGATGGCACCTACGTTTATTTTCGCTACGATGCCACTAAAGCAGTGATGGTCGCTACGAATACAGGCGAAAAGGAAATTTCGCTTGATACAGCTCGCTTCGCTGAACGCATGAAGGGGTTTGCATCAGCCAGGAACATCTTGACCGACGCTACTATAAGTGATCTTAAACTCATCAAGCTTCCCCCTAAAACAGCCCTCGTACTGGAGTTGACAAAGTGAGACAGTATCGGGTTTCCCGCACTAACCAGCAGCAGGTTATGCTTACAAACTCATTGTTGCCAGCATAACCTGCCCATTGGCTTCCCAAACACATAAGACTGACTTTCCGGCCAGAGCAACACTTGGCATTTGCCCTTTTCCAACAGAGACAGGTTCTCCATCGTTACGTTTCACCCAGACCGTGCCCTGATCGTCCCAGGCCAGTACAAAACCACCGTTGCCACTAACCATGGTCACATTCCGGCCGGGCGCAACGGCTTGTTCGGGTTGGCCGGGCTGGCAGGTGTAGAGCATATTTTCGCGTCGCCAGGTAGTTAGTGGCTGCCCCGTTGGTGACAATGCAACCGCTCCGCCATCCATTGGGCAGGCTTGCAGTTTCCAGGTGCCAGACCCCAGCTTCTGTACCGAGGGGAATGTTTTGCCGCCGTCCGTGGAATGGGCCAGGTGAAGGTCGCGGGAACCATCGATAAAGTTGCGAAACTGCACATACACATCGTTGTTGCGAGCCACTATCGAAACCCGGCAGCACTCGCAAATTGTGCCGCTGGGCGAGCGATAAATAACCCGGTTAGTCGACCATGTACGACCGCCATCGGCGGAGGTAGCACCCACTAATTTGTTTTTCTTGTCGTCGCGCAGATCCAGCCAAACACTATGAAACGTGCCTTTTACGGTTCCAGCAACGGCCTGAAAACCTTCTAGTGCCACAGCCGGAACATCGTTGACGTGGGTAGCTGACGACCATTTACCCGTGCGTCGATCGAGAGAATAGCTGAAAATGTCGCCCATCCGGTTTACGGCAGTAATCACCACATACTCGTTGGTAGCTGCTACCTGCGGGCCACGTTTGGCCGTAGTTACCAGCTTCGACAGCGTCGCCACGGCAACGGGTTGCGTGAAACTGCCCGATTGCCCGGTTGATGATGTGGCGTAATAAATGGTTGAGTCCTGTCCATACACCAGATGCACCGTTCCACCGGCATCGGTCAGTACCATCGGCAGATGACCCATGGACACTTTCTGGCCAGTTTCAGAAGTCTGACTATGGGCCAGCACTGCGCCAAGTTGCAGCAAGAAATAGAGTAGATAACGCATACCTTCAGAAGAAAGGCAGCCTATTGTTCTACCCCCCGATTCTGCCTTGCTCCTCCTCTACCCCGCCCTGGCGTTGACGGGTAGTTTTCAGTTTTTGATTGCCAAAATTCCAGGTAAACGTCAGCCGGGCAACGCGGCTTTCGAAGCGATTGCGAAACTCCAGATTGGTGGTGGCATGGCGAATTGTGCCGCCCGGCCGCATGGTCAAAAACAAATCGCTGACGTTCAGTCGGAGCGTGGCGGTTTTGTTCCAGAGGTGTTTTTGCACACCCGCACTCAACTGCCCGAATCCCGTTGTCCGTAACATTCCGTATACAAGCGGAGAATTATAGAAACCCGACAACTCCGCTGTGAAGCCTTTCGGCAACACAAAATTCTGGTTCATATTCACGTTTGCCGACACCTGCCGGTAGTCGAGTGGAACCCCGGCATAGGTGGCATCATAGGCATTCAGAAACACGTTGGCCGATGGCCGGATAGTCCACCATTTGGCAACGGTAATCGGGCAGTCGATACTCAGGTTTATGTTGTTGAGCACAGCAAGATTTACTGACGTTACACGCATCACCTGGCCCAGTTGATCGTTCACGCCTGTTATTACGTCAGTGGTGCGGTTGTAGCTTACACTTACGTTGGTTTGTTGCTTGTAGGTGTATCCCACCTGAAACGCATTGGTGAATTGCGGGCGTAAAAATGGATTTCCTTCCCGATATGTGTACGGGTCCATCACGTAGATAAACGGGTTCAACTCGCCGTAGTTAGGCCGGTCGATCCGTCGGCTGTAGGACGCTCGCCATTGATGATCTTTACTGGCGCTGTAGGTCATAAACACGCTGGGAAACAGGTTCGTGTAGTTGCGATCCACAATTTTGTTGAGCGTGACTGAGTTACCCACCGAACGCGTATGCTCCATACGAACACCCGCCTGAAGCGACCATTTCTGCCAGTTATGGCTGCCATTCAGGTACGTTGCCGCAATGGTTTCGTCGTACAGAAAATGATTGGTTCGCTGCGGATCGGGTACATAGCGATTTTCGGTCAGCGTCTCGAAAACAATGTCGTTGTCCGACGTGACATAGCTTAGCTTTCCGCCCGCTTCAAGTTTGGTTTGTTTGCTCAGGGGATGCACATAATCGGCTTTGGCCGCCCGGATAGTAATGGTTGATGGCGTTGTGTTGCGTTGCACAAGAGCTGGCTTTGTCTCGACATTGCTTGCGTTAAAATACCGCGTTCGCATCTGGTCAAGCGGTTCAATGGCCACCTGCGAGTAATCAGCATCCACAGTTAGTTCGCGGTCTAGTGAGTCGCGGCCAACGCCCGCAAAAACGTGTCTGAAGTTGACATTTGCGGCCAGCCGCTGCAATTCCCGCGTCGATGCGTTGGTCATGGTAACGGTTTGGCGCAACTGGCTCTGAGCGTTATATATGAGATTTTTATTATCAATTTCGGCCTGATCATCGCTTAGCATACCATTGATCATTAAGCCTACTGTGCTGTTCTTGCCCAACGAATAATCAGCACCAGCTTTAACAGTGTGGACTTTGTTGGTGTTGGGTCGGTACCCTAAGTTGCGTACGGTGGTGAGTGAGTCGCCAGATCCAAACTGCCGCCGGACCTCCACCTGGCCGAAACCCTGGCGATTGTCATAATTGTAACTTCCGAACAGGCTTAGCTTCTGGTTGCGGTGATTGAGCGTCACCCCAGCCGAAGCCTTTGGAAATCGGCCGTATCTCGCGCCAAACGTTGCGCTACCACTGGTTCCGTGCGTGCCTGACGTGCCGCGTTTTAGGCGAATATTAATGATACCCGACGTACCGGCGGCATCGTATTTTGCCGAGGGGTTGGTAATCAATTCAATGGTCTGTACACTGTTGCTGGGTGTGTTTCGAAGCAGATTCACCACTTCGGACATCGACAGGTACGTTGGTTTTCCGTCGATCATCACCAATACGCCATCGCGTCCTTTCAGACTAATGCGCTCGTTTTGGGTATCAACCGTAACGCCCGGCGAGCGTTCCAGCACTTCCAGAGCCGTACCACCAGTAGCGACAATGCTGTTTTCGACATTAATGACGGTCTTATCGGGTAACTGCTCAATGAATGGTTTGGTAACCACCACCGTCACCTCACCAAGTGTTTTGGTGTCTGGAGCCAGAGTTAGCGCGGGCAGATCGTCAGCCAATTGATCGGGTTTTATGGCGAACGGCTGCGAGTAAGTTTTAAGGTAGCCCACCTGCGTAGCCATCACCCGAAATAAACCGTCTTTGGTCGTCTCGATCTGGTAACGCCCCTGAGCATCTGTTACGCCCCCCGTCACCATCGACGAATCGGCTGCCCGGACCAGCAGCACCGTTGTAAATTCGAGGGGTTTGCTTGCGGCATCGCGTACCTGACCGGTTACCGTTGCCCGCGCCAGGGTCTGGGCCTGCACGGCAAACGAAAGGAGAATGACCAGCACAAATACACCCAGACTCAGCAAAAGTTGGAGATCGGTCAGATTACCGATGCGAATGTGTGCCATACGATTAAAGGTTGTAGCGGAAATTTTCATCGTCGTTTTTGTTGTTTACTGACGATGCAAAATTGGCCGCTTTACAAACGCTCATCAATCGCATGAAGTGGTGAAAAACGGGCCGCTTCCCTACTTCTTCTTTTTGGGTTTTAGCTGCGCCTGTTCCAGATTTACCTTGGCGGCATAGGCCACAATTTTCGACAACAACTCCACAGGAACGGGTTCATTCATCGGAATCCGAATCGCCGACTTTGTCGTTTCGTACTGCGTCAATTCATCTTTGAACGACGCTAAAACTCTGGGTACAAAGAGAGAATAATGGTTTTTGAAGGCTGCATACCAAACAAATATGCCGTGAAACGTAAATGCAGGCATCATATAGCTAAAGGCTTCTTTGGCCTCAGGAGCCACTTCTTTCACGATCTGTCTTATTCTTTCCAGCTTCTCCTTTGCTTGGACTGGCACCGTTGCCAGGTACTCATCTGTAGTGGCAGGTTTCGATGCTAATTCTGTAGTTTTTTCCATATGTATAAGGTTTAGCAACAGTTTAGAATTAGGATCAGGAGTTCTGAAAAGATAAATTACCAGGATCGTTTCAGAACCCCTAACACCATTTCATGCTATTCGGCATCATGCCCGGCAGCGGCCCGCTCCAGAGCAGCAATGTCAATCTTTTTCATTTGTAGCATAGCGTGCATAGCTCGTCGCGCCTTCTCGGGGTCAGGGTCGCTCATCAGCTTCGTTAGGGCAACCGGGATAATTTGCCAGGAAACGCCAAATTTATCACTCAACCAACCACACATCTGGGCTTTCTCATCGCCCCCTTCAGAAAGTTTATTCCAGTAATGATCGACCTCCTCCTGTGAATCGCAACTGACAATAAACGAAATAGCTGGAGTGAACGGAAACTGGGGACCACCGTTTAGAGCTACAAACGACTGACCTTCCAGTTGAAAATCCACCGTCATTACCAGTCCTTCTGGCATTTTATGAACCTCCACACCCTCTTTCCCATAGCGCGTTACGCGCCTGATCGCGGAGTTCTTGAAAATAGAGGTGTAAAAATTGGTTGCTTCCTCAGCCTGGTTGTTAAACCACAAATTTGGGGTGATTTTCTGCATCGTTGCCATACTGTTTCCTGTTTGGTTTTTGCTTCCCCGTCCTTTTAAGTGGGGTGTTGTTCTACTGTTTTTACCTACTTGGTATGGCAAAAATACAATCAATAACCGGGGTAATTCCGGTCAAAAGCGGCAAAGTAAGGGGGTATTTGCGACGCTATCTTGGGGCAGTTTTTAGTTAGAAAACGTATCTACTCTCCTACTCCCAATCGCTTCAAATTGCTAGGTAACGTTGCGACACTGCACACCCAAGCATTAGGACGGATAGAATAATCGTTGCTGCCAGGTGTCACTACCAATAGGGGCGGATTTCCTAAGTCTTGCAAAGCCACGGTTGTACCACGGCTTAGCGTTGGCGAGTTCGACAGTTTGATCTCAATGGCAACTAGAACGTTCAGGCCCGACACTATCACCAAATCCAGTTCGGCTCCGTCGGCAGTTCGATAAAAATAGGGCAGTTGCTGCCAGGGCAGAAGCGACAACACTTGCTCAATTACGTACCCCTCCCACGATCCACCAGCCACTGGATGACCCAGTAAGGCGAGATAGTCGGATATTCTTAAGAGGTGATGTAGCATCCCACTGTCACGAATATATAGCTTCGGGCTTTTTGTCAGCCGTTTACCTAGGTTGACATAAAAGGGTTGTAATCGTCTGACCAACAAAGCTCGTTCCAGAAAGTCAACGTAGTTCATGACAGTACTTGTAGCAATATCCAGTGAGTTGCCCAATGTACTGTAGTTCATTAATTGTCCTTGCCAATGCCCCAACATCGTCAGAAGTCGGCTCATCAACGCTGGCCTCGCGGTCATCCCTAGTTGTGGAAGGTCTTTTTCCAAGTACGTCGTCATAAATGAGCTAAACCACCGCTGCTGAAGGCTGTCCGACGGAGCTAAGTACGACTGTGGAAATCCACCACGAAACCAGTGCCGCTCAATAGATGCATCCGTTAATTCTCGAAACAGGAACGGGGTCATTTCGAGATATTCGATGCGGCCCGCGAGTGATTCAGAGGTGTTTTTGAGCAGGTCGTACGAGGCTGATCCTAAGAATACAAAACGGCCAGGCTCTCTGTATTGATCAATCAGGCCACGTACTTGTGGGAACAAATCGGGCAAGCGATGAATCTCATCCAGTATGAGCGTTTCATGCTGTAGACTTTCGAGTAACAACCCCCTATCGTTCTGAAACCGGGCATAATCTGCTGGATTTTCTAGATCGAAGTACCGAGCAGGCTTCTCCATCTGGTTCATTAGCCCACGAACCATCGTTGTCTTACCAACCTGACGCGGTCCCAGTAAAGCGACAGAAGGAAAAAACGCCAGCGATTCAGCAAACCGGTGTTCAATAGCTCTTGTAATCATATACCATAATTAATCCCGCAAATCTAGTTTTAAAAACTAGATTTGCGGGATTAATTATGGTATATTTCAACGTCTCACACCAACCCCTCTCGCATGGCCTTCAGAATAGCTTCTGTTTTTGAGTTGACCTGGAGTTTGTCGTAGATGTGGCGGATGTGCGAGCGGACAGTGTCGATGCTGATGTGAAGGTCGTCGGCGATTAGTTTGTAGCTGTACCCCGACACAAGGCCCTTCACAATATCCAGCTCGCGAGTCGAGAGTTTATAGTCGTCGGAGATGGCGGGGCGGGTTGGCTGTTGAAAGTGCTGCAGCACCCGACGGGCAATGCTGGCAGTCATGGGTGAGCCACCCCGGTAAATGTCGAAAATGGCCGCAACAATCTCGGCTGGGGGCGTGTGCTTGAGCAGATAGCCGCTTGCTCCGTTACGGATAGCCTGAAAAATCTTATCGTCATTGTCAAATACGGTCAGCATCAGCACCTGTGCTTCGGGCAGGGTAGCTTTCACAACAGGCACCGCTTCGATACCGCTGATGCCCGGTAGGTCGATATCCATGAGTACCACATCGGGGCGGAGCATCTGAAGATCGGCCGCGAGATTTCGACAGTCGGCAAACGTTCCCACCAGTTCGAGCCCCGGCGTGGCCTGAAGCAGAAACGCGATGCCTTCACGGAGGTCACGGTTATCTTCATAATGAATAATTTTCATAGACAGGTTAAATCTTCATTGTCAATTTAATACTCGTTCCTTCGCCAATTACGCTTTCTAGTCGCAACGTACCTCCAATTTCGCGGGCGCGGCTTTGCAGGTTGGTCAAGCCGTTACCCGTTTGAACAGCGGCAGCATCGAAGCCCTGTCCATTGTCGTGAATGAGCAGGTGAAGGTATTTATTCTCGACAGTCAGACGTACAGTGATCTGCGAACAGTTGGCGTATTTTACGGCATTGTTCAGGCTCTCTTTAAAAATCAGGTGCAGGTTCCGACGTTGTTCCAGCGTCAGTTTCAGGTGGTTTATCGACTCTGCAACCTGCATATCGAAATCAATTTCTTTTGCCTCGGCTAGTCGCAGGCCAAATTCTCGCATCCGCGCCACCACATCAGCAAGGCTGTCGTGGTTGGTCTGAATCGTCCAGATAATGTCCTGCATCGATTCCGACAGGGCGGTGGCACTGCTGCTGATCCGTTGCAGAATAGGAACCGCTTCCGGGCGAACCGGGGCAATTTGCTGCTGCACTACATCACTAAACAGTCGGATACTGCTGAGTGTCGATCCCATGTCGTCGTGGAGGTCGGTAGCAATGCGGTTACGGATACGTTCAAGGCGTTGTCGTTGTCGTTCACGGTTACGATAAATCGCGTATAACACACTAACTATCAGCAGGAAAATCACCAATCGAAACCAGGCCGTTTTCCAATAGGGAGCTATCACGTTGACACGTACAGAAGTACCGGTTTCGTTCCAAACCCCATCGTTATTCGCTGCTTTTACACGAAATGTATACGTGCCAGGTGCCAGGTTGGTGTAGGTGGCCGCGTGGTCATTGGATAAAACCCAGTCCGTGTCAAAACCATTCAGCTTATACGCATAGCGGTTCTTTCCGGGTTGACTATATCCCAAAGCGGCAAACTCAATAGCCAGCGAGGTTTCATCGGGTTGCAGCGTCACCCGCTCCGTCAGCAAACGCGGGTTGTTGTTGATACGAAGACTCGTGACCACAACCGGGGGCGGTACGGTATTGGGCTTCAGATGTTCAGGTTGCACATAATTGAATCCGCCATGGTACCCGATAAACACCTCTCCAGCGCGATTCAAATTGATTTGACAGGAAATAAATACCATCTGATCGAGGAGCCCACTGCCTTTGTCGTAATACCGAAACTCCCCCGTTTTAGGATCAAGCTTGTGAAGCAGGTTGTCGGTCGACATCCAGAGTTGGCCCTGCTTATCGTCCTGAATGCTAAAAATATGATCGGCCTGTAGCCCATTTGCCAGCGTATAGGTCTTCCTGATGCGCCCATTGGAATCGGCACAGACCACAAATCCAATACCCGACGCCCATAATTGATCCTGACTATCCATATGAAATGTACTCTGCAACCGGTCTGAGGGGCGGATTGGTATGGTAGAACCATGCAGGGTTATCCGTTTAGCCGCCTTACCATCCGACCGGACACGGTATATTCCTTCATTGGTGAGTACCCAAATATTACCCTTGCTGTCTTCCTGAATGCGACTAACGCCCGGGGTTTTGCCATCAAAAGGTAAAGGCACATCGTGAATTTGATCGGTACTCGGATTGTGACAGAACAGTCCACCGTACCCTGAACCCAGCCAGGTACGCCCTTTCCTGTCAGTCAGCGCAGTGGTGATAAAGTTGTTTTTGCGGCTTTCTGCAGGCAAAAAGTCGCTGATAAATTCCCATTTACCGGAGGTTGACACGTAGCGAAACACGCCCCCGTGAGCACCCAGCCATATGCGCCCCTGCCTGTCTTGAGTGATAGCTATAACGTCATGCTGAGCAGGCATTTTGCCAAACGGAACTTGCTTTATATCACCCGTCAGCCGATTCCACTCAAACAGTCCAATATCGCGCACTGCCAGCCAATACTTATTTACATTACTCACGTCCTGACATACGGCCGTTACAAATCGTGCCCTGCCGTTACCTGGTGATGGAGGTAACAGTTTCCGACTAAACTTGATGGCTCCCGGATCAATTTTCTCTAGGCCTCGCACCGTTCCAATCCAGAGAATCCCCGTTTGTTCGTCCCGATATAGGGTCAGTACGTGTTCGCCGTTGAAACTCAGGCGGTCGTCGGGCGTACGGGCAAACGAGATTAGTTGCTTACTGGCAGGCAAATACGCAGACAGGCCCGTTGCCCCCCGCCCATCCAGAAAAACGACCTACCGTCGGGCAATTGATCGGGCAATATATCGCTTACAAACGTGTCGATATCAGCGTATAGTTTAAACCGATCCGCTAACGAATCGTATTCCACTAATCCCTGATCGCTCGTAACCAGCAACGTACCATCGGGCAACTGACGGAACATCAGATAATTTCGTTTTACGTCGGGATGATCTCGATTGAATCCATCGTAATAGCGACACTGGCCAGTAGCGGGATCGAAACGGTAAAGCGCCCCGGAGTGATTCAACCAAAATCGACCCTTTTTGTCGAAAAATGGCTCGGCATACCCATTGTCGATGATGATTGGCAGTCGATAAGCCGTGAGTTGCAGGGTCTTCGGATTTAGCCTGTACAGCCGGTATTTCGACGAAAACCACCCAAACCCATCAGGCGCGAACCGCAGGGGCGACACGTAATCATTATCAGCCAACTGGTCGTTGAGGGGAGGAATCGGGATGAGTTGAAACTGCTCGGTTAGCGGGTCTAATCGGTTAAGACCACGGTTGGTTGACACCCATAAAATGCCATCTTTATCTTCAGTAATGCCGTTGGTAACAACATAGTTACCGGCAATTCCGCTCCGCTGATGACGGCTGCTGTCTGACCTATCGACCCGCCTGAATACCCGGAATGACAGACCGTCGAAGCGATTCAGCCCGTTGGTAGTCCCAAACCACATGAAACCCCGCCGATCTTTCAGAATAGCTGTTACATAATCGCTCGACAGTCCCTGATCGGCAGTGTAATGCTCAAACGATGGGTTGAGCGTTTGAGATAAGGCGGGATAAAAGCCCGTTATCAAGAGTGCAATCACTCGTAACAGGCCAGCAGAAAGCACCTTCTCATTACCCCTCCTTTTCATACCCAAAAATACAACAGCCCACATCTATTGCCAACCGGAGGCAGATCGCATAAAGATGTGAATCGCATTTGGTTGAACATTTTGCGCTTGTGTATCTTTACCATTAACTATGAATCGTTTACGCTCGCTCCTTCTTCTACTTCTGGTTGCCCCCTTGCTGGCATCAGCCCAGCCTGACACCAGCCGTTCATCCTTTTACAGTACGCGAACGGGGCCTTATAATCCCAGCCGGACCTTAACCAATAACTTGCTTCACACCCAGCTTGATCTTCGTTTCGATTGGGGTAAACGGCAGGCACTGGGCACAGCAGCGCTCCAACTGACTCCCCATTTTTACCCGCAGGATTCGCTGATTCTGGATGCCAAAGGATTCCTGATCGAGAGCGTGGCCCTGCTGGATTCCGGTCGTTCGAAAACAGGCAAGCCAACAACCACATCATTAGCCTATTCCTACACCGACGGGCAAAAGCTCCGCATCCGTTTACCCCGAACCTACACCCGGCGCGACACTTTTACCGTTCAGATTCGGTACGTAGCCCGGCCCGACGAGTTACCTAAAAGTGTGCGCGCAGGCGGGGCTATATCAGATGAAAAGGGGCTATATTTCATCAATGCCGACGGTAAAGACCCGGCTAAACCACGCCAGATCTGGTCGCAGGGCGAAACAGAGGCTAACTCAGCCTGGTTTCCGACCGTCGACACACCCAATGAGAAAATGACGCAGGACTTCCGGCTGACCGTTGACAACCGCTACCGGACCTTATCGAACGGACGGTTGGTATCGTCGACCCGTAACGCCGATGGAACCCGCACCGACCGTTGGGTACAGACGTTGCCACATGCCCCCTACCTCTCGATGGTGGGCGTGGGCGATTTTGCCTACGTGCGCGATTCGTTGCCAGCCACAGCTGACCGAAAAGGACTGGAGGTGAGTTATTACGTCGAACCAGCTTATGGGTCCGTTGCCCGTGCCATCTTTGGACGAACGCCCGCCATGATCCGCTTTTTTGAACAGGCGTTTGGCGTGCCGTTTGTCTGGAACAAATACAGTCAGATGGTCGTACGGGATTTTGTGAGCGGGGCTATGGAAAACACCACGGCAACGGTGCATAACGAGGCCGTACAGATGGACGCCCGGCAACTGGTTGATGAAAACTCGGACGCGGTAATTTCCCACGAACTGGCTCACCATTGGTTTGGTGATCTAGTCACCTCGGAGTCGTGGGCCAATTTACCCCTCAACGAAGCTTTCGCGACTTACTGCGAATATCTGTGGTTTGAACACGCTCAGGGCCGTGACGAGGCTGAGTTGCACCGACAAGCCGACCTGTTTCAGTACTTGTCAGAAGCGGAGACCAAGCAGGAGCCGCTGGTTCGGTACCGCTACGCCGACCGTGAGGATATGTTCGACTCACACTCGTATCAGAAGGGCGGACTCGTATTACACTTGCTCCGGCGCACCGTAGGCGATGATGCTTTCTTTGCATCCCTCAAACGCTACTTGACCAGAAATGCTTTTTCTACTGCCGAAATTGCGGACCTTCGCGAGGCTTTTGAGGCCGTGACCGGGCAGGATTTGAACTGGTTTTTCAATCAGTGGTTTCTGGCGCCGGGGCATGCTGTCCTTTCCGTAAAGCACGCTTATACGCCGGGCAAACTGACTCTTTCGGTCATCCAAAAGCAGGATAGTCTGGGCGCGGGTTTTGTACCGGCTTACCGCATCCCGCTGTTGGTCGACATGTGGGTAAAGGGACAGAAAACCCGGCACGAAATCGTACTCGATCAATCCCAGCAAACGTTTACGTTCCCCGCCAGTGCCCAACCCGATCTGGTTTTGTTCGACGCTGATCAACGTGTGGTGGGTATGGTGAATCACGCCAAATCCCAGGCTGAACTACTTTTTCAAGCCAAAAACGCTGATTCGTACATGGCTCGCTCCGAAGCGTTCGCTGGCTCACCCGAGGATACCGACGCGCTGAAAGATCCGGCTTTTGTGCAAGCCCTGACAAAAGCCCTGGACGATCCGTTCTGGCGCATTCGGCAGTTGGCCGCAGGTCGGTTGGCCAATTATAAAGGAGCTTCCCTTGGTGTGATTGAACCGCTTATTCGTACGCGGGCAACCCGTGATCCCAAATCGGCAGTGCGGGCTGAAGCATTAGGGACGCTGGCCAGTTTCCGAAACCCAGCAAACAGCTCGGTATTTAAAGCCGCCCTGGCCGATTCGTCGTATACGGTGGTGGCTGTAGCCTTAGAAAATTACCTGAAAGGTAAACCCGCCGATGCGGCTTCCACAGTGGACCGTTTTGCCAAAACATACACCAATGGCTCCGTACTGGCCGCCCTCGCCGACTATTATTCCGAAGCCGCCGACCCAAAGCAGTACGACTGGTTTATCTCGACGCTTCAGCAGATCAAGTCGGGCGAACGCTATAACTTCTTACTGGCTTTCGGCAAGTATTTGTTGCTCTCGAAAGACTCACTCCAAAAGCAGGCGCTCCCCACGCTGGAAACAATTGCTCGTCAGGATACCAGCCCCTACGCTCGTTTTGGGGCCTACCAGGCGCTTGGTCTCCTCCTCGATTTACCCGGTGTTGCTAAACTTCGCGCCGACATTCGTGCGACGGAAAAGGACGAACAGCTTAGAGCTATTTACAAGCAAATGGGGGAGTAAGTCTTATATAACAGCGAGAAATGAACCTCCTTTTTGTTTGCAGTCGTAATCAGTGGCGAAGCCCAACCGCAGAAGCAATCTACAAAAATCACCCGTTTCATCAGGTTCGATCTGCGGGAACGAAACCATCGGCACGGGTTAGAGTAACGGCAAAACTCATAGATTGGGCTGATCTGATTTTGGTAATGGAGAAGAGGCATGCCCAACGATTAAACCAACAATTCCCCCAAGAAATGGCCAGCAAAGATTGCGATGTGCTGGATATTCCGGACGATTACGGCTTCATGGACCCCGAGCTTATGGAAATGCTTGAAATTGCTATTGAGCCGTATTTAAATGAGTAGCATCTATATCAAGAAATTCCTTTCGTCCCGTGTTTGTAGACCGTTGAGTTAGCTGTACTCGCTTTACAGCCAATTATACAAGTGAAAGTTTATAAGAACCATTTCCTCTTTTTATAAAACATTTTCTAAACAATATAATTATAAGTATGTGACTCACGGAGAGTCGCACGTATTCAACGTTAACCATTTACGATAATGAACGAGACAACCATCAAAGGCGGCTGGAACGAATTAAAAGGTAAAATCAAACAAGCTTATGGCGATCTTACCGATGACGATTTAACTTACGCAGAAGGTCAGGAAGACGAAATGTGGGGTAAAATCCAGCAAAAAACCGGCAAAACAAAGGACGAAATCAACAAAGCTGTTGCCGATTTATAGTTGATAGCTAACTAACAATATGAAAGCCGGGGCCAGTGCTCCGGCTTTTTTGTTGCTGGCTAAGCCGCTTCCCCTATTTTTTTTGCCGCTTCGTAAAAATACCAGTGTGGCGATTGCTAAAAACGGCATTCCTTTGGCTGTTCCATTCGCCAAGTTTATGCATCGGTTTTTATACATTGGCTGCTTCCTGACTTTGTTTTCAGCTCGTGCTCAAACAGTGGTGCCGAGCGTCCGGGAAGCTCTTTCGCTTGCTCGCCGAAACAATCCTGATCTGGCAAACGCCCGGCAAAGTCGCATTGTGCAGGATCAGCAGCGGGTAGCTGTTCGGGCTGGTCTACTACCAACGGCCCGCGTGTTCACCAATTTCGATTACAACTACGCCCTCCCCGTACAGCTGGTTCCGGCCGAGTTTCTGGGTGGCAACAAAGGTGACTACAAGGAATTCCGATTCGGATTACCGTTTTTTCTGACGGCAGGTGCCGAAGTCAACGCTCCAATTCTAAACCGACCTGCCCGCGCCGACCTGGGAATCACAGAGCAGAATTTACGGATAATCGACGATCAGAACCTGGTTTTGCAGGACGAAATTTCTACCCAGACGGCTCGTGTGTATCATGCCGCCCTGCTCACCCGCTCGGCTATTGCCATTACCCGGCGTAACCTATCGGCGGCTGACACACTCGTCCAGATTTCGCGGCAGCGGCTCGACAAAGGGTTAATCGAACCTCTCGAATACAACCGCATTCGGTCGGTACAGTTGACCACTGCTGATGTACTCTACCAGAACGAACTGCTGTATGTTCGCAACATCAACCAGCTTAAACTGTTGCTGGGGCTTGCCCTTACCGATAGTCTGGCGTTGACGGAAGAATTGACCATGCGACCATCGGCTGAATGGCCCACTGCCGGCGCTACTACCCTACCCCAACGCCCGCAGGTAACACTCCGGGAGTCGCGGGTAGAGCTAGCCCGGCTGCAAATTGAACGGGAACGGCTGCAACGTTGGCCTACCCTTTCGGCTTACGGACGATACAGCCAACAGGCGCAGCGCAACCAACTTAACTTTCTGAACCTGAATGAACGCTGGTTCACCATTGGCGTCGCGGGTTTGCAGTTTAATCTGCCCATTTATTCGGGAGGCTTGCGCAACAGTAACCTGGCCCGTACCCGGCTGCAACTCAAACTCGCTGAGGCCGAACTAGCCTATGAGCGTAACCGACAGCTGACCGATACCGAAGACGTTCGCAACACCTACAACCAGGCAGTACGGTCACTCGACCTGAACCGGCAAAACTTCGACCTCAGCAACCAGAACGTACAGATTGCCCTGGTCAAATACCGATCGGGTCTGTTTGCCTACGACCAGTACCTCAACGTGTTCAATGAGGCTCTCACGGCTCAAAACCGGTTTCTGTCGAACCTCTCGAATGTGTTTATCAATCAAACGATTTTGCAGATCAGAAGTGGTCAGTGAACCCAAGTATGCAATGGCAGTTGGCAGTAACAGGTAGCTCAGAAACATTCACTTATCCATGAAAGCGACTTTATACAGTTTAATTTTTTTAGGGCTTTTCACTTCCTGCAACCGGGGCAGCGAGGGTATTTCTCCCACCTACCGCGACCTGACCGAAGCCGTTTATGCCTCTGGTAACGTGTATCCCCGCAGCGAATACACGGTTACGGCCGATGCCACCGGCATTTTGCAACAGCGGCTTGTTAACGAAGGCGATTCTATTCGGCGCGATCAGTTGTTGTTTGTGCTCGAAAGCACCGCCGAAGATGCCCGGCAACAGGCAGCAGCCAGTGCATACCGTCAGGCTCAGGCCAATTTGAGCACCAATTCGCCCGTACTGGCCGAACTGGAAGCCCAGGTCCGAAATGCCCGCACCCGGCAGAGCAACGACTCGATCAATTTTGCCCGCTTCCGCGATCTGTATGCCCAAAATGCAACCTCCCGCGCTGAACTCGAACGGGCCGAACTGAACTACACGCTGTCGCGCAACAACCTTCGCGCCCAGCTCAACACCCTCCAACGAAGTCGTAACCAGATCCAGGTCGACGTGGCTAACAACCGGAGCCAGTTGGTGGCTTCTGAAGTGGCTGGCCGCAATACCCGTGTTCGTAGTTTCGTGAATGGAAAGGTTTATGAAGTGTATAAAGATCCCGGTGAAGTGGTTCGGCTGGGCGATCAGTTGGCGCTGGTTGGCAGTGGAAATCGATTGTTTGCCCAAATGTCGGTGGACGAGAGCGACTTCGGGCGTATCCGCCCCGGTCAGACAGTGTTGCTAAAAGCGGATGTTTATCCCGGCAAGGTATTTAATGCCCGTGTCACCAAAATTTACCCCAAGCTCAACCGCTCCGACCAATCGTTTCGGGTCGATGCCGAGTTCACGGGCGAGCAACCAGCCTCCTACTATGGCCTAACGGTGGAAGCCAACATTATCATTAGCCAACATAAGCGGGTATTAACTATTCCAAAATCCTACGTGATTGGCGTCGACAGTGTTCAGATTGAGCAGGACGGCAAAAAACAGAAAATACGCTTTCAGAAAGGAGCCGAAAATTTCGACTTTGTTGAAGTCAAAGCGGGCCTGACGGAGAAATCTAAACTGGTTTTGAACGAATAATCATGAATATTTCCATCGCTACCCAGATCGCGCAGACGCACCTGCTGGCCAAAAAACGCCAGACCCTTATTGCTATGCTCGGCGTAACGTTCGGCATTGCCATGTTCATCACCATGATTTCGTTTATGCAGGGCGTTAACCAGTTTCTGGAAGATTCAGCGCTGGATGCCAGCCCGCATATTCGGATGTATAACGAAGTGAACACCCAGCGACCCAGCCTGATCGACGAACTTCAACCCAATGGGTTCAATGTGGTGTATCATCAGAAGCCAAAAAATGAGCAGGCAAGGCTTAAGAACGGCTTCGTCATTGCCGACCGTATCGAGAAAGCGCCGGGCGTTTTGGGTGTGTCGCCCCAGGTAGCGACACAGGCATTTTATAACAATGGCCCCATTCAGCTATCGGGCACTATTTCGGGGGTGAATGTAGATCGCGAAAACCGGCTCTACAAACTGACTAACCGCTTGAAATCAGGCAGTTTGAATGCGCTTAAAACTAATCCTGATGGGCTAATTATGGGTAATGTTCTGGCGCGCAAACTGAATGTTCGGACAGGCGATAAGGTCACTGTTACCACGCCAATTGGCAGTACACGCGTGCTGCGGGTGGTGGGAACATTTGGGTTTGGTGTTGGCACCGTTGACAATACCAAGAGCTATGCAAACCTGCCAACGGTGCAAGAGATGCTACAGCGCGACCCCAGCTACGTTACCGACATTCACATCAAGATGCTCGATCCCCTACAGGCCATTCCGTTTGGGAAGCGGCTTCGGTCGGCTTATCGGTATTACACCGAAGACTGGGCAACGGCCAATACGGCTATTCTGGCGGGCGAGAAAATCCGTAACATGCTCACCTATGTTGTCTCCATAACTTTGCTCGTCGTGGCCGGTTTTGGCATCTACAACATCATGAACATGACTGTTATTAACAAGATCAAAGACATAGCCATCCTGAAAGCGACCGGCTTCGACCAACGCGACATCGTAGCGATCTTCCTGATCCAGGCAATTTTCATTGGTTTTTCGGGTGGCCTGTTGGGACTAGGTATCGGTTTTGGCTTGAGTTATCTGCTGTCGATCACTCCCTTTGATGCGGGCGATTTTCTGAGCCTGAAAACATTTCCCGTCATTTTTGCGCCAAAATACTACGGGCTTGGGCTTTTGTTCGGCGTTGTCACCACCATTCTCGCGGGGTATTTTCCATCCCGTAAAGCCGCCCAGGTCGACCCGGTTTCTATCTTGAGGGGTTAACCTCCCGGCAGCGGCCGACCGCCCCGGCCCCTCTCGTTGCGAAGGAGAGGGGGGTACGAGTCTCCCCACTAACCAATTACCTAAAATGAACTCCGTTTTATCAGCGCAAAGTCTCAATAAGTATTTCTACGACCCCGACAGGTTTCACGTACTTCGGGATGTGACGTTTGATGTGCAAGCGGGAGAGTTTCTGTCAATTGTCGGGAAGTCGGGCTGCGGGAAAAGTACGTTGTTGTACCTGCTCTCTACTATGGATACCGACTATGAGGGGCAGATCACCATGGCAGGCACCAAACTGACGGGGCGTAGTCAGGATTTTCTGTCGCACTTCCGCAATGAGCACCTCGGCTTTGTATTCCAGTTTCACTTTCTGCTACCAGAGTTTTCAACGTTACAAAACGTAATGCTACCGGGCCTCAAACTGGGCAAGTATCCATCCAAAGAAGTCGAAGAGCGGGCTATGGAAAAACTTCGGCTTATCGGAATGGCCGATTTTGCTCGTAAACCGGCTAGTAAGCTTTCGGGGGGTCAACAGCAACGGGTGGCCATTGCCCGCGCCCTCATCAACGACCCAACTATCATTATGGGCGACGAACCAACGGGGAATTTAGACCGGGCTAACTCCGAGAATGTCTTTGCCATTTTCCGCGAACTGGCTGCTAAAGGTCAAACCATCATCACCGTAACGCACGACCCCGATTTTGCCGCCGGAACCGACCGCACCATCGAAATGAGTGACGGACAGATTATTGCCAGCCATGAAAATAAGGTTCAATAAATACGTTGAATTCCTGCTCCTGTGGATCGCTTTGGGCGGGCTTTTTGCCCGTCAATGGATGATTCCCGACATCACCTGGCAGTTACAGGCTTTACTTTTTGTGATGTCTTTTGTGATGCTGAATCTGGTTTGGGTCTTCCACTATGTTTTCAACGACTGGTTGAATGAGCGGTTGCCCTTTGAGAAAAATGTTCGGTGGCGAATTGCCGTACAACTTCTGGGCGGATGGACTATTGTAAAAACGGTGGCTATAGTTACCGGTTATTTCGTCGCTCATCAGTTCCTTCCACCCGTTTTAACCTATCTGAACAAGTTCACCTTTATTCTCATTGGGATGATGATATTCATGGTGAACACCATCATTTGTTTGGGATTTATAGCCAGCCATTTACTGAAGCGCTGGCAGGAGAATTCATTGCGAACGGCTCAGCTGGAGAAAGAAAAAATACAAGTACAGCTCGACAGTTTAAAAAATCAGGTCAACCCCCACTTTCTGTTCAATAGTTTGTCGTCGCTGGATAGTTTGATCGATGATAATCCAGTATTGGCCCGTCAGTTTCTGCAACAATTGTCAAAGGTCTTTCGCTACGTGCTGCAACATAAAAATAAGGGATTAGTACCACTGGAGACCGAACTTGCCTTCATCAAAAACTACATTTCTCTACTCCAAACCCGTTTCGAGGGCATTTTTCAGATTCAGTTCAGCTTAAACGACGAGGCTCTGGAAAAGCAGGTGGTACCCGTGACGCTCCAGATTCTGATCGAGAATGCCATCAAACACAATGTTATCAGCGAAGCATATCCGCTTACAGTTCACCTGAAAGTAGAGGGCGATTATCTGGAGGTGTCTAATCCGATCCAGCGCAAAAAGCAGATTGCTACGTCCAATGGGCAGGGTTTGGCGAACTTGCAACTTCTGTATAGTTTTTTGAGCCCGATTCCTGTTGAGATACACGATGATCAGGTCAATTATTGTGTTCGTGTTCCTTTGATTAAGCCTACCTATGACTATTCTGCTCATTGAAGACGAACCGCTGATTGCCAAGCAATTACTCAAATTGGTTGGTCAGCTAGAACCAGATGCCCTGATCGAAGGTCCGCTGGGCAGCGTCCATAGTATCGTAGACTATTTGAACAGGCATCGACCCGATTTAATCATCGCCGATATTCAGCTCGCCGATGGCATTAGTTTCGATGCTTTTCGGCAAGTGAGCCTGACTGCACCAGTCATTTTCACCACCGCCTACGACGAGTATGCCATTCAGGCGTTCAAACTCAACAGTATTGATTACTTACTCAAACCCATCGATCCAGAGGAACTCCGGGCGGCACTGGCTAAATACCACCGCTGGCAACCAACCGGCACCGACTTCGCCGAGCAATTTCGTACCTTTTTGAGCCAACTGGGCGGCCAGGCTCCTATACCAAACTACAAACGTCGGTTTACTGCCCATTACCTTCGGCAAATTGTGCCCATATTGGAAGAGCAAATTGCTTATTTCCACCGCGATGAACTGATTTATCTCTACACAACCGACGGTCGGAAGTTGGTCACGGATTACCGAACTCTGGATGAGCTGGACGAATTAGTCGATCCAGTGCGTTTTTTCCGGGCTAACCGACAGTTTCTGATCAGTGTAGGTGTGGTGGCCGGTTATCAACCGCATTTTAGTGGTAAGCTCGCCGTTCGCCTTCAGCCTCCTTTCGAGTCCGTTGAACTGCTCATCAGCAAGGAGAAAGCCGCCACTTTTCGGCAATGGCTCGAAAGCTAACGCATCCGACGCGTTGTTGGAGTGGGGTTATGTAGCCATTCATCCCAAAACGATTGTAAAAGTTGGTTCATTTATGTAACTATGCCAGTAGTTATAAAACCGTAAACGTAAACCATCAACTTTTACCAATGAATGTTTCTATCCGTACAATCCGTCAATGGCTGACTGTGAGTGCGTTGGCTACTGGTAGCCTACTCGTACAGCCGTTGTTCTCTGCCGGGCAGCTACATGCCCAAGCGGCCCCAGCGGCCCTGCCTGAAGGCATCATGAAAGGAGCGTCGGTAGAGGGAATCACCGAATACAACCTGAAAAATGGTCTGAAGGTGTTACTCTTTCCCGATATTTCTAAGGCTACCATTACCGTTAACATCACGTATCTGGTTGGCTCGCGGCACGAAGGCAAAGGAGAGGCAGGTATGGCCCACTTGCTGGAACACATGGTATTTAAAGGGTCCACCAAGCACACCAATATTCCACAGGAGCTAACCTCGCACGGAGCCCGCCCTAACGGAACGACCTGGCTCGACCGCACCAACTATTTCGAAACGTTTGCCGCTACCGACGAGAACCTGAAGTGGGCTCTTGACCTCGAAGCCGACCGGATGATCAACTCGTTCATCAAAAAGGAAGATTTAGCGACTGAATTCTCCGTAGTGCGCAACGAATTTGAGCGGGGCGAAAACTCACCCCAGCGTGTGTTGAACGAACGCGTAATGTCGACTGCTTACCTGTGGCATAACTACGGCAAATCGACCATCGGTAACCGCTCTGACATTGAGCGTGTTCCTATCGATAACCTGAAAGCGTTCTATCAGCGCTATTACCAGCCTGACAATGCGGTGCTGGTAGTAGCCGGTAAAATTGACGAACCCAAAGTACTGGCATTGATTAACGAGTATTTTGGTAGCATTCCCCGCCCAACTCGCTCACTGGCCGACGTTCCGACAGTTGAACCTGTACAAGACGGCGAACGCTCCGTAATGCTCCGTCGCGTGGGCGATACGCAGGTGGTAGCGGCCGGTTACCACATTATGCCCGGCTCCCACCCCGATTATGCCGCCCTCGATGTGCTGATCGAATTATTAACCAGCGAACCATCGGGTCGTCTGTACAAGAAACTGGTTGAGACCAAAAAGGCATCGCAACAATATGGTTACGCCTTTAGCCTGAAAGAGCCAGGTTACGCTTATTTCGCTGTAGAGTTATTGAAAGAAAAATCGCTCGACGATGCCAAAAACACGCTGCTCGGCACGCTCGACTCAGTAGCCATAAAAACCCCAAGTAAGGATGAAGTGGATCGGGCGAAAGCTAAGCTGTTGAAAGACGTTGAGCTGTACTTTAAAAGCTCCGATCAGATTGGTTTGGCAATGAGTGAGTTTATTGCCACTGGCGATTGGCGGCTGGGTTTTCTCTACCGCGACCGGCTCGAAAAAGTAACGCCAGAAGATGTTCAGCGGATTGCCAAGTTTTACTTCAAGCCGTCGAATCGAACCATTGGTCTATTCGTACCCGATGCCGCTCCCGATCGTGTTGAAGTACCCGAAGTGCCGGACGTAGCCTCAATGGTGAACGGCTATAAAGGTCGCGCAGCGCTGGCTCAGGGTGAAGCTTTTGATGCCTCGCCAGCAAACATTGATGGTCGGACGAAACGCATAGAAATGCCCAACGTGATCGAAATGGCTTTGCTTCCCAAGTCAACGCGAGGAAATGAAGTGAACGTTCGGATGACCTTCCGGTACGGCGATATAAAAACGCTTTCGGGCAAAAGCGCCATTAGTTCCTACACCGCTCAGATGCTCGACAAAGGCACGGCAAACCGTACCCGGCAGCAAATCAAAGACGAACTGGATAAGTTGAAGGCTCAGGTGAGCGTTGGGGGCGGTGGCAACTCGGCTTCAGTAACCATCAAAACAACCAAAGACAATCTGCCCGAAGTGATGCGGATTGTGGGCGACATCATTAAAAATCCGGTGTTCGACGCTAATGAGTTCGATAAACTGAAGCTGGAACAAATGGCTCAGATTGAGTCACAACGCTCAGAGCCACAGGCGCTGGCTTCGATTCTTTTCCAACGAACTATGAATCCTTATCCTAAAGAGGATGTGCGGTATGTGAAGAACTTCGATGAAGAAGTTGCCGATATTAAAGCGTTGAAACTAGACGATCTGAAGAAATTCCACAAAGATTTCTACGGCGCTCAGAATGCTACGGTGTCTGTTGTTGGTGATTTTGATGAACTGAAAATACGTAAAGTTATCAATGATGAATTTGGTCTCTGGAAGGCTAAAATGCCCTTTAGCCGTATCGTTAGCGAATACAAAGAAATTCCGGCCGGTGGTCAGAACCTTGAAACACCTGACAAAGCGAACGCCCTGATGTTGGCGGGTCTCAACCTGGCTATGCGCGACGATGATCCCGATTATCCGGCCCTTGTATTGGGTAACTATATGCTGGGCGGTGGCTTCCTGAACTCGCGTTTGGCAACCCGCATTCGGCAGAAAGAGGGTATCAGCTACGGAGTTGGCTCAAGCGTCACCGCCGGACCATTCGACAAGGCAGGTTCGTTTATGACCTACGCAATTTATAACCCCGAAAACTCGGAGCGACTGGTAAAAGCCCTTCGTGAGGAGTTAGAGAAGGTACAGAAAGAAGGCTTCACGGCCGAAGAACTGAACGCAGCCCGGTCGGGTTATTTGCAATCGCGGCAAGTGTCGCGGGCTCAGGACCCCGGCCTGGCGGGTACGCTCAACAGTTATCTGTATCTGAACCGGACAATGGCCTGGGATGCTGACTTCGAAAAGAAAATTCAGGCCCTCACACCCGAATCGGTCAATGCAGCCATGAAAAAGCACATCGACCCCGCCAAACTGACCATTATTCAGGCAGGGGATTTTGCCAAAGCCGCCAAGAAACTTGCTGAACAGCAACCTGCTTCATCGGTAGGATCAGGCAGTAAGAAGAATTAGGAGTAATTGATCAAAGCAGAAATCGTTGAAAATTTGCAGAGTTTGCAGGCTTTTTCTCTGTGACTCTCCCAAATCTTTAACGATTTCTGCGTTTAACTGAAAACGACCTACAACCAATTAACGACTCTTTTATGACTCCCACCCTCGACCAACTCCGTTTTCCTATTGGCCCCTGGAACGAAAAGCCCATTTACACGCCTGATATTCTTAACGAGATCATTGGCAAAATCAGTAGCGCTCCCACTGAGTACATAGCTGTAACAACCAACCTCTCCGACGCTGATTTAGAAAAGCAATACCGTGAAGGCAGTTTTACCGTTCGGCAGTTGGTGCATCACGTGGCCGACATGCATATTCTCCATCTGGCCCGCCTGAAAAACGCCATGCTAGCACCCGGTCAGCCGGGTTGGTTGGTTGACATGAACGGCTGGGCTGCCATTGAAGAAGCCCGCACAGCCCCTATAGCCTATTCACTTACCATGTTGGAGGGCACCCACCAGCGGATTGCCTACCTAGCCCAAACGCTTACTCCCGAGCAGTTGAGCATTACATACTATCATCCGCTTCGCAAACGGGATTTGACCCTGGCTCAGGCGTTAGACATTGTTGCCTGGCATGCCGACCATCATCTGGCCCATATACAGGTAGCTTTAGGTAAGTAAAGGAGCCAATAGAGCGTTTTTGCATACCTTTGCACTCAACACTGTATTGGCGGGTTGATTATGACGGGGATGAATACACGGTTTTTGTGCGGACTATTTTTGCTTTTAAATCTTGGCCTGTCAGGATGTCGGGTCCAGAAATACCCCCCCGAACTCACCCAGGCACTCCCTAATAAAGCGCCAATCGGCCAGGAAATCACACTTTCGGGATTTCAGTTTACCGATGAACCAACGGTTAGTTTTGGCAGCAACGGTACGTTTGTCTCGGGCTCTGTAATTAGTGCCAACGATGAAATAATCAAAGTAACGGTTCCCCGCATGCCCACAGGCAACACCCAGGTACGCGTTGCCAACAGTGAGGGCGTAAGTGACCCAGTCTCCTTCTCAGTACTTCAGCCGCTCCCTGTTGTCAACAGCATATCGCCAACCAATGCATTGCCGGGGCAAACGATAGTAATTGCCGGTGATTTTCTGGATCAATTACAGTGGGTCCGATTTGGCCCAGGTTCGGTAAATATACTAGAAGCCGTTAAGACTCAATTAGCCATTGTTACGCCCCAATCAGCTACGGTAACGGTGCCTGACGTACCAAGAGGACCGCAGACACTTGGCATTGAAACAACCGGCGGCATTGTTTCCCGGCCTTTCCTGGTCGCTGGCACGCCCGAAATCACGGGCTTCTCACCCAAACGCCCACGACTATCTGAAGAAGTCATTATTCAAGGTAAAAACCTGTACGATGGGGTGATACGGATAAACGGCCTGGTAATACCCTCAACCAAAAACACCGATGCCGAACTCCGCATTGCGCTTCCGGCCAATGCCACATCTGGCAAACTATCGGTCACGCTATACGATCAGCTTACGGCCACTACTGCCGATAGTGTGTTACTGGCGTTGGCACCAACGCTTGATCCGAACGGATTCAGCATTACAGAGGGAATTCTGGGAGACCGATTGGTGATCAACGGGCGTAATCTTCGTGATGTTACTGCTGTGACTGTTGGCAATACGCCCGCCACCTTCCGCGCCCTCAGCGATACACAACTGGAAGTTACCCTGCCCGATCGTGCCCAAACGGGCGAGGTCTTTATAACCCTTACCAACCTTGGGGGTAGCATCACCAGCACCCAACCCCTGTTGTATTACAATGCTCCATCGGGTCTCACATTCAGCCCAGCCCGAACGTTACGCGGACGCGAAATAGTGGTGAATGGTCAAAGCCTATACCGCATTACGGGCGTGACCGTGAACGGGCGACCAGCTCCCATTACCAGTCGGATTGAAAGTTCGGAAATTAAGTTTACGGTACCTGCCGATGCCACCACTGGGCCAATTGTACTGACGAACCGGGCCGGAAGCAGTACCACAGGCCGCAACTTGACCGTTGTATTACCTCCAACCGTAACCGACCTGACTCGGAAAGCTATTGTTGGTAATCGGGTTGTTATATCAGGCTTGTTTTTGCTCGATGCAAATGTCTACTTTACAGGGAGCCAGAACGCGGCTCCCAACGACGGGCGCAACACCGACGCCGAATTGTGGGTGCGTGTTCCGAATGACGCACAGACTGGCCCCGTTCGCATCGTGAATCTGGCCGGAGAAACCACTACAACCGTTTCTTTTACAGCACTACGAGCCCCCACAGGCATTGCCTTTGGCCCTGATTTAGCCAAAGTAGGTGCAGACATTACCATCACCGGTCAAAACCTCACCGACGTAACCGTAGTGCGGTTCGGCAACGGCAAATCAAGCCCGGCTCGCTTCCGGGTGTCAGGGCAAACCCTGATCGTTACGGTACCAGCAGACGCGCTGGATGGCCCTATCTGTTTAACTAACGAAGCCGGAACGGTTTGTTCGTCGGGTTCATTCAATGTGCTGGCTCCAGCAAGTAATATCGTTTTCACCCCAACCAGCAACAGCATTGGGGGCACCATCACCATAACGGGTAACAACATTGCCAACACCCGCGAGGTGAAATTCAATAACGGGCGGTCAACAGCCGCTACGTTCCGGGTATCGGGTCAAACGCTGATTGTTACGGTTCCTGCCGACGTTCAGGCTGGGGCTATCTGTCTGACCAACGAAGGGGGAATTGGCTGCTCGGCCGCTGATTTTACGCCCTTGTTGCCACCGGCAAATTTAGCATTGTCCGCAACAACGGCCGCTATTGGCGCCGAGATCACAATTACGGGGGCGAATCTGGCAACAACCAAAGAAGTTCGGTTTGGAAATGGAAAATCATCGGCGTCCAAGTTCAGGCTAACCACCACTACACCTGCGGGCTTATTGGTAACGGTGCCAGCAGATGCCGCCAACGGTCCAATTTGCATCACCAACGACGGCGGCACCACCTGTACAACAATTGGCTTTACGGTGAAATAAGCTGGCCGTTTGCGGTAAACACATCATCAAGGATTTCCTGCAACTCGGTAATACTTATTGGCTTCGTAATAAATTGATAGCAGCCTAGTTCGTAGCTTTTATCTTTATCATGCTGTTCGGCCGAAGTCGTATAAATAATAACCGGAACATGAGCCAGACGATCCATTTTTTTGATGGCAGCCAGACATTGAAAACCATCCATGCGGGGCATGTTCAGGTCTAGAAAAATATAGTCGGGAACAAACGAGGAATCAGCATTTAACTGCTCAATAGCATCAAGTCCATCGTCGGCAGTGACACAGCGAACGGGGTAAGCAAGACGGGTTAGAGCAAGCGTGAAAATCTCCTGATCGTCGGGATCGTCATCGACGAGAAGGCAAGTTATAATGGGCATGTTGAATTTGCGGCTGAATAGTTAGCGAAGATAGAAAAATGGGTCCAAAGTTCCCGCCTTTTTGTATTTTTGCTCTATTATAAAATAACGAACTAATCGCGCGTCGTATGAAATTTATCGTCTCTTCGTCGGTTCTGCTAAAGAACCTTTCTCACATAAACGGGGTAGTAGCTACCAATCCCATAGTTCCGATTCTAGAGAATTTCCTGTTTAAAATCGATGCGGGAGAAGACGCGGGCGGAGGAACGCTAACCGTAACTGCTTCGGACCTGCAAACGACCATGACCACCCAGATTCCGGTGGATGCGTCGGAAAGCGGAGCCATTGCTATTCCTGCCAAGTTGTTGTTGGATACCCTGCGCAGCTTACCTGAGCAGCCGATTACGTTCCAGATCGACACAGAAACATTCGGTACTCAGATTTTAACCGACAACGGTCGCTACAAACTCTCTGGTGAAAACCCGATTGACTTCCCGAAAATCCCGACGGTAAACAAGAACATGTCGGTTGAGCTTTCATCGGATGCTTTGCTGGGCGCTATCAACAATACCGTTTTTGCCACCAGCACCGACGATTTGCGCCCAGCTATGACGGGTGTTTACCTGAGCTTTACGAACGAAAATGCAACGTTTGTTGCCACAGATGGCCATCGCCTGATTCGCTACCGCCGGACCGATATTACTGGCACGGCTACTACGGCGCTTATTATTCCGCGTAAGGCGCTGCAATTGCTAAAAGCCTCACTTCCTGAAGGATTACAGGTAAAGGCTGAGTTTAGCCAATCGAATGCGTCGTTTACCTTTGGGGCAACGCAACTAATTTGCCGTTTGATCGACGAGCGTTTCCCTGATTACGAAAACGCCATTCCGACCAACAACACCAATGTGATGACCATTGGCCGCTCCGACCTGTTGAACTCACTGAAACGGATTGTCATTTATGCCAACCGCACCACGCACCAGATTCGTTTGTCGCTGAAACCTAACCGCTTAACCATTTCGGCTGAAGACTTAGACTACTCAAACGAGGCCAACGAAAACCTGCTTTGTGACTACGAAGGCGACGATATGGAGATTGGTTTCAATGCCAAGCTAATGGTCGAAATGCTCAATAACCTGAGTGCCAAAATGATTTCGCTCGAAATGTCAGCACCCAACCGGGCAGGCCTCATTATCCCTGCTGACAAAGAAGAAAACGAAGAAATATTGATGCTGGTAATGCCAGTGATGCTGAATACATACGCTTAACAGAGAAAAAAGGTGAGGGGAGCGGTCCGCCGTTGCGGAAAGGAAAAGGGAAGCATAAGCGCCCGTTTCTTTCCGCAACGGCGGACCGCTCCCCTCACCTTTTCCGCAACAGCGGACCGTTCCTTTCTTCTCCTACTTATGATCCCATCTGCCCCGTCCACCAAACGTGGTCCTGCACTTGTCTTTATTTTCATTACCCTCCTGATTGATGTAACCGGGCTGGGAATCATCATCCCGGTTGTCCCAAAATTACTTGAACAACTGATCGGCGGTAATCTCAGTCAGGCAGCCAGTTACGGTGGCCTGCTCACTTTTGCCTACGCAGCGATGCAATTTGTGTTCTCGCCGGTATTGGGTGGCCTAAGCGACCGCTACGGGCGTCGGCCGGTGTTGCTATTCTCGCTCTTTGGTTTCGGATTAGACTACATTCTTACGGGGTTCGCCCCTACCATCGAATGGTTGTTTTTGGGCCGTTTGCTAGCGGGGGTTACCGGAGCAAGTTTCACAACGGCCAGCGCTTACATTGCGGATGTTAGCCCCCCCGAAAAACGGGCTCAGAACTTCGGTCTGGTGGGGGCCGCTTTTGGCGTAGGGTTTATCCTTGGTCCTGCCCTGGGCGGAACACTGGCCACCTATGGCGCACGAACGCCGTTTTTTGTGGCAGCCGGACTGACGTTTGTCAATTTCCTCTACGGCTTTTTCATTCTGCCTGAATCATTGGCTCCCGAGCATCGCCGACCGTTCGATTGGAAACGGGCCAACCCAGTGGGTTCATTGATGCGGTTAGGCCGTTACCCAGTTATTTTAGGTTTAGTAGCATCACTGGTTCTGATCTACATCGCCGGTTTCTCCGTACAGGGAACGTGGACATTCTATACGATGGAGAAATTCAAGTGGAACGAAGAAACCGTTGGCTGGTCGCTGGCAATGATTGGGTTGTGCTTTGCGATTGTACAGGGAGGCCTTACCCGCATTATTATCCCCAAACTCGGCCAGCAGCGTTCGGTATACGTTGGGTTGATGTTTTCGGCTCTTGGCTTTGCGCTGTTTGCTGCCGCTACGCAAAGCTGGATGATGTTTGCCTTTATGGGCGTATACGCCCTAGGGGGTATTGCAGGCCCATCCATTCAGGGAATTATATCGACGCAGGTTCCGGCTAACGAACAAGGCGAGGTACAGGGGGCACTCACTAGCCTGGCCAGTACAACGTCGATCTTTGGACCGCTTATCATGACCAACCTGTTTTCGTATTTCACGGCTGCTAATGCCCCTGTTTACTTCCCCGGTGCACCTTATGTGCTAAGTGCCGTGCTAACTGTGATTAGTGCTGCGTTAGCCTGGCGTGGATTTCATCGTTCCAAATTAGTAGGGGTGAAATAAACGGACTACCGTTATATTTTGAAGGCCAGCGAGAACTTCATTTTTAGTTCATCTTCCACCGGAACCATCATTAAGGTGGGCCTTTCGATTTTAAAATCAGTCAGTTTAAGGTCGAAGTTTCCTTCGTAAATCGCCATTCCGTTTGCTACTTTCCGGCTGACCGGGATAGTAAGAGATTTTGTTACCCCGTGAAAGGATAAGTTTCCCGTGACGGTCAGTTTGCCCGCGCCGTCGTCCTGCACCTGCTGGCTCGAAAACGTAACGTGGGGGTATTTTATGCCCTCTATCGACTCAATGGCGTGCGAATCCCGGTTGGCGTTCTGGCTGTCGAACGAGGCTGCTCTGACGACAACGGCCACTGTTTCAACCATCTTTGTTTCGTCGTCATACATAATAGCCGCTGTTACATCGTGACTGATAGCCTCCCAGCTGTGCATAGGATGGCGCATGGCGTACGAAACTGTCGAGGCTTTTTTGTCGGCCATCAGTTTTCGTTTGGCACCAGTTGGCCGGTTTACCGGATCGGTTGCCCCTACAAAGCTGGCCAATAGGCAAAGTACGACCAGACCGAGGAATAAGTTGAGAATGCGGTTCATTTTGTTGACTGATTTAAACCTTTTAAAACTTGAGTGCGATAACCGATGCCGCATACGCACCAAACGTTGTGTACGCTGCAGCTCTGTGCCACGGTTTAAGCGAGTAATCTTCCTGTACTTTATGGGCAAGGATGTTGGTGGCGATCATGCCCGCCATGTGTACAATCGCCAAGTATTTATGGACCTTGATTGAGCTCAAGCCCCCACGGTCTCCAACAATTTTGGGTGGTGATGTCAGAGCAAACAGAGCTGTTGTAGCATAACTGATATTGATACCGGTCGCCATTTGCTGGTGCATTTTTTTGATGCGCCTATAATCTTCCCCCTCGGCCTTGTATAAACGCGCCCCAACTAGCCCCTGAGCCACAAATCCTGCCAGCGTAACAAAGCCCATAACCTGATGCGTTTTGAGCATTGTCCGCCGAATTTTCAACTCTTTTGTCCGGCCTTCGGGTGTCAGCGGGGCAATTTCAAAAGCCCGGAGCAACAGCCCTCTTGGCCCCCAGAAAGCCCGTTGCGTCCACAGCATGTGCCGGGGTAGCAGAAGGGTACCTTCCGTGGAAGCGGTTAGGCCGGAAAGCAGCACATCAGCAGAGACTGTCGCCGGCATTGTATCGCGTTGAACGACTGTAGAGTCCTGAGCGCGTAAGTCTGTTGTACACAAATACAGGCTGCAAAAGAGCAGTAAGATACTTTTGGTCATCGTGGGTATAAAGATGGGTAGGGTTTAATCGGTTGGAATCACACTAACGTAGTGGTAGGGAATCCAGTAAAAACGCGGCTTCGTAAAAGTCTTTAATATCCCAACGAGACTTCAATTCTCCTAGAATTTTATAGCAATGATCGACGCAGCAAATGCACCAAACGTTGTGTAAGCAGCCGCCCGGTGATAAGGCTTTAACGAGAAGTCATTCTCTATTTGATGGGCCAAAATATTAGTGGTTATCATGCCTGCTATGTGCAGAATCCCCAAATACTTGTGAACCTTGATCGAACTTAGTCCCTTCCGTTCACCAACAATTTTAGGGGGAGCCGTCAGTGAAAGCAGTGCGGTAGTCGTGTAGGTAATATTGATGGCAGTTGCCAACATTTCATGCGTGTCTTTTATGCGCCTGTAATCTTCACCTTGTGCTTTGTAAAGCTTTGAGCCAACGATACCTTGAGCCACAAAGCCCGCCAGCGTAACAAATCCCATTACCTGGTGCGCCCGGAGCATGGTCCGCCGAACTTTCAACTCCTTAATCCGGCCTTCAGACGTTAATGGAGCTACATTCATTACGCGCAGCAGCCCTTTAGGTCCCCAAAATGCCCGTTGTGTAAAAATCATATGCTTGGGCAGCAGAGGAGCCGCTTCGGTTGAATCGGCCAGACCAGCCAGCAGATCATCTGCCGATGAAGTCGCGTTGGCCGGGATCGAATCGCGCTGGGTAGCTTTAGAATCTTGAGCATAGGCGGCAGCAGACAATAACAGGCTGCACACAATCCCGCAAAAAAGATGTTTCATACGACAAAAAGTTGGGGTTGGGGTTGAGCCCAACCCCGCATTTATTAGGAGATGGTAAGCGTATTTCCAGACTGACTACTCATACAAATCCGTTAAGCTGTCACCCGAAGCGAATTACCATCCGCACTCAAGGTCGATTTGTAGAGTGTCATGGGTTTCTGGCCCGATTCGGGCTGTACCTTGATGCTACCGTCTGTTGCAAAAATAGAACCGTGCGCGCTACACATAAAATCGTCTGTTGACAGCCGATAAGCTACTAAATCCTGCGCCTGATGTGTACACAACCGCTGGATCGTGACATATTTTCCACCTTTTGTGTTTGCCACCAGCACACTGCCAATTTTAACGTATTCGCCTACTGTTTTCAGTTTGGAATAACTTGCATTGGTCAAATCGAGCGTAAAATCAATAGCTCCTTTTGAGGTGTCAGCGTTGCCAGTTAGCCCAGTGGAAGTACCGGGAGTTGGCGTCACCGTAGCCGAATCATCAGCTTTTGAACACGACGTAAGCGTTCCCATGCAATAAAAGGCCATCAAAGCGCCGGTACTCAGACCAAGATCACGCAAAAAATCTTTTCGGGTAATTGTTTCAGGGGTTGGGGTTGTTTCAGGTTGCATGGTAAAGCTAATTTAGTTGTATGTACACGAATTAAAACGATAGACCAGAAGTTTATTGTGTCTGATGAGCCTGAGATGGGGAACTTACAGCTTGTAACGCAACGACAGGAAGGCTCCCGTACTCAACAGATTAATTTTGAAATAGCCAACCTCCTTCAGAGGCACTTTCAGAAATGGTTCGATCTGCAAGGCAAACCGTCGGCCAAGGGGTCGTTCATAACCCGCCGACAGGTTCAGATTGCTGAAGTTATAGCGGCCTGTTTTAGCGGAAAGCGACCGATACTTGATCCATTGGTTTGTAGGATCGGTATACACGTAATCGTATGTTTCCTGCTGCATAATATACGTTGTAACGCCACTGCTCAAAAACCAGCGACTGATCAATCGATTAGACCCAGTTGGTAGGCGCAGAAAATCGTAGCGCAGGTTAATGGGAATATCGAGCATAGTGCAGCGGCCATCAACCCCAATAGGTTTTACGTACCATTGCCAGTTAGCTGGCCACGCATACTGTTCTGGTGTAGCCGTGTAAATCTTTTTACTTTGGATAACACCAGCCTGCACACTGAACCGATTGCTAAGCCGGTATTCTAATAGCAAGCCGTAGTTCTTACCAGGCCGTGTAAAGTTTTTGACGCCAACAGCGCTCAGGTCGGGCGACAAAACCAGCCGAATACTCAAACCACGTTCGCGAATTGGTTTCGCGGCTTTCTCTGCTGTTGGTTCAGCCTGGGGTAACGCGAGTGCCGGGATAGTCAGGGTTGACCATTGAGGCCAGCGCATGACATCCCGGTTGCTCAACGCATCCAACGGCCCAATCCGGGATAGCTTACTGTTGTACACCGCAGAATCGCCTACGAGCACATCGGTAGTAGTTTTGTTTGGTGGCGTGTTACCCGACATTTCAGTCGTTTTCCCTGTCCGGTCAGCTACAGAGCGACTCGTGGCAGCAACATGCTCCAGTTTTTTACCCTGCACGTCTGCAAGAGGTATCAAGGTTGACTCAGCCCCCTTTTCTAATGAAGCGGGCCTTTCTACCGTAGTCGTCGCTTTTAGTCTCGATGCTGAGTTAGTACTGATTTTTTTTGTTTGGTCAGAAGAGGAAGGTTGCCGGACGACGGGCCAGCTCAACCGCCGACGTTGGCTGGTCTCAATCTCCATAGGTTGGTTATCAATGTGTCGTCCGGCAATTTCTTGTTGTGATTGCGAAGCAACCGACTTGGGTAAATTAATCTTTGGGTTAGGGAGTTTACCCTCTACATCACGTTTAGCAACAACAGACTCCTCCGACTGAATACGTGGTGACGTGCTTGTTTCCGATGCTGATGAAGCAGTCGGCTTTTCGTTGGCAGATACTACCGAAGTGGTGGGTTCAGCGGATAGCTGACGATCCGCATTCTGCTCATTCGGTATACGTATTTCGCCTGACGCTGCCCGACGAATTTCAGGTTGGGTAGCTTCCAGGCCGGTTACTGGCGTTTTGACCTTGTTCTGCTTGTAGACGTACCAGCTTCCACTAAAGAACACAATAAGTGCCATCACTGCCAGGGTACCACGTAGCACACGTCCCCAGACTGTTATCCGGTCGCGTTCGTCAAGCTTGGCGCTCATAAGCTGCCAGGCTACAGGTTCATACGGTGGTTCAAACTCTTCAGCCGATTTTCTGAAGAGCCGATCGAGGCCCTCGTTGGCCGCTTCGTCATCGGGTCGCTCTTGCATACTCATCGTTGGTTTTTTTTTGAATCATTGCCCGTAAGTTTTCCCGGGCCCTGGCTAAATTAGACTTTGATGACCCCACTGAGATCAATAGTCGTGTAGCTATCTCTTCGTGGCTATATCCGTCAATTACATACAGGTTGAACACCAGCCGGTAGGCGGGCGATAGTTGCTGTATTAACTCAATTAATTCTTCGTGGGCCATTTGGCTGTAGGCATCGGCAATCTCCGTTGACGCATGCGTAGCTGCGCTGAGATCTTCGTGCTGATGCCGCACCGATGCCCGATACTGATCCAAAGCCGTATTAATCATGATCCGACGGAGCCAGCCCTTGAACGGTTGCGCTGTGTCGTATTGTTCTAATCGGGTAAATACTTTCAAAAAGCCGTCATTCAACACGTCCAAAGCTTCTTCACGGGAGTTCGTATATCGCATACAAACACTCATAGCATACCCGTAGAATTGCCGGTAAAGCAGTTCCTGACTACGTCGCTGATTGCGCAGGCAACCGGCAAGTAGTTCGGGTAAGGCAGATGAGTTAGGCATAGTCGACATAGGTTCTACTTACTCACTACGGGTCAGGGTGCAGGCGCTTCAGGTGTGGTTGTATTGACAATTGGCCAAACGCCAACTCTTGGAAAGCTAATTCCCTTGTTAGCACCACGTGCAGTTGCGTCAGCCCCAAAGTAATACAATGGCCAGCCTTTGTACGTCAATTGATCTTTACCAAATACTTTAATGACCCCAAAGTCAGCTTTATTCAGTGACGAAGGTAAGTCGCCAATGGTTGTTACCTGATAAAGTGGCCATACAGCATCGTTACTGAAATCGGCCTTGGTATAATTGTTCTTGTTCTTTTTGTCAAATGCAAATCCGTACAGCGTCCGACCATTAGCATCGGTCATATACACTGTAGATCCATTACCTTCAGCATAGGCTGTGGCATTCGTTGTTGTGACGTAATTTTTGCCATCATCCCCTTTGAGTTGCGAACTTGCTAACATAATGGAATAATTTGGCTTGGCCACAAACCAGACGTTGCCTACTTTATCGCC
The DNA here is from genome assembly GCF_028867935.1 of Flavobacterium sp. SUN052. GTDB lineage: Bacteria > Bacteroidota > Bacteroidia > Flavobacteriales > Flavobacteriaceae > Flavobacterium. Next base: position 227,019 of record NZ_JAPQNS010000005.1, on the reverse strand, counting down.
TAACACGTCGCCCGCTTTTGCATCATTCTTAAAGTAATAAAGCGGCCAGCCTTTATACGTAGTTTGCATCCGGCCATCTGCACGAGTGATCGTTCCAAAATCAGCGGCATTTAGTCCTGTTCCAAGCTTCATAGTGGCTTTATCAGCGTAATACGTAACCCAGTTGGCTAAACAACCCGGCGTATTGCAACCCGAATTCCCATTGGCGTCCAGTGAGAAAAAATACAAGGTTTTTCCATCAGCACCCGTCAGGGTAGACCCCAGTGAAGTAGTGGCCAAGTTAATGCTTGAATCGTCAGCTAAAACGGATTCAGTTGTGTCGTTGTCGCAGGACGACAGCGTAAACAATATACCCAAAACCATCAGGGCACGTCGGCCATGAGTCAGTAATAAGTCCATAAAACATCAGAGTTATTTATATAGAAAAAATAGAACTGATGAACCGATTCATTAGGCTATACGGAGAGTAGAGAAAAGAGGTTGCGTAGATGATTTGAAAAAAATTACGGGGCTGGTTAATGTATGAATTGCTCACACATCAACCAGCCCCGTAATTCACTGGTTATAGCTGCTTTCGACCCATTGACTCTTAGATCAATGTCCCGCCTTAGTGACTACATCTTTGTCGAAGTCAAGACCCTGTTTCCGTAGTACCTGCTCTACCCGAATACCAAAGAAGAACAGATAAGCAAAGCAAACCAGCGCCACCACATACGACATATGGATACCAACTGTATCGGCTAACTTACCCTGCACAACGGGAATGATGGCTCCTCCCAGAATCATCATAATCAGGTAGGCTGACCCCTGATTGGTGTATTTGCCTAATCCGGCTGTCCCAAGCGAGAAGATACTTGGCCATAATACCGAGCAAAAAAGTCCACCGCTTATGAATGCATAGAGAGCTATATCGCCCGTAGTGAGCAAACCGATCAGCATAGCTACACCCCCGAAACCAGTGAAAACAAGCAGTGTCCGAACGGGTTTGCCTGCACTGGCGAAGAATGCGGCAATCACCGCAACAACGCAGATGGCGTATGGGTACATCACACTCACATCAGAGCCACCTACAGCGGCAACGCCTAGTACGATACCGAACGCAACAAATGGCACAATCACCGTTAGTATCCGGCGTGTGTTGAGACTAAAATCGAAGTTAGGGATGGAGGCTGTCCAGCGACCAATCATCATGCTGCCCCAGAAGAGCGATACAAACGGCGATATCTGCGATGACGTTAGCTGGCGGGTTTTAGCCAGATATTCGCCGAGGTTACTGCCAATGGTCACTTCAACCCCTACGTACACGAAAATAGCAATCATACCCAGTACCAGCTGAGGATATTTTAATACCCCCGTGCCAACTTCCACTTCTTCGTCGTTGGTAATGCGGGGCAGCTTCGAAAGTCGGAAGAACAATGCTAAACCTAGAAATAAAGCGCCAACAATCAGGTAAGGCACTTTCACCGACTCCACAGTAGCATTGGTGGCAGCATCAGCAGCAATAGATCCAAAGATAGCCAACGATACAATGGTAGGCCCGATGGTTCCACCAAGGTTGTTGACGGCTCCACCCAGGTTGATGCGTTGAGCACCCGTTGCCGGATCGCCTAGGGCAATCATAAATGGTTGTGTGGCCGTTTGTTGCAGGGAGAACCCCAATCCTACTATAAACAAACCCGATAGCAACAACGCGTACGACTTCAGTTCAGCAGCCGGGTAAAACATGAGGGTTCCTACGGCCGATATTAATAAGCCATAGATAATGCCGTTTTTGTAACCAATCCGGTTTAGAATATCTGTTTTGAGCGACGCTGATACCAGCAGATATAGTACTGATCCAACAAAATAAGCGGCATAGAAAGCGAAGTCGATGTACTGGGCCTGAGTTTGCGACAACCCGAATTTGGCTTTAAAGAGGGGAATCAAAATACCATTAGAGGCTGCCACAAAGCTCCAAAAGAACCAGACAGACACCAGGGTATACAAGGCCGATCTATTATCGGCTGTAGAGGGAGTTTCGGTAAGGGTGTTCATAATTGGGAGATTAATACCGCAAAGACGCAAAGAATTCGCAAAGAGCGTAACGGTTTTCTTTCTTTTTCTTCGTGCTCTTTACTAATTCTTTGTCTCTTTGCGGTGAAAACCAACAACCGGGCCTTTTTATGTGTTGAATTCCCATGCAAACCCAACAGCCGACAATCACCCGCACCAACGGCATAACCCGTACAGCCGTTCAAATTGAATCGACCGATTTTTACGAGCTCGATGATCTCCTACAACCTGAACACAAACTGGTCCGAGCATCCATCCGCGACTTTGTGTGCCGCGAAATTACCCCCATTATAAACGAGCAGGCCCAGAAAGCTGAGTTCCCAGCGAGTATCATTGAGAAATTTGGGCAGATTGGTGCGTTCGGTCCAACCATTCCGACGGAATACGGGGGAGGTGGATTAGACTATATCTCGTATGGTTTGATGATGCAGGAAATTGAACGGGGTGACTCCGGTATGCGCTCAACGGTGTCGGTACAGAGTTCACTGGTTATGTATCCGATTTTGGCCTTTGGCACCGAAGAGCAGAAGCAGAAATACCTCCCCCGGCTGGCTAAAGGCGAACTGGTGGGAAGTTTTGGGCTTACAGAAGCCAACCACGGTTCTAACCCTGGTGGTATGGAAACGGCCTTTCTTGAGACTAGTTCGAGCTACATTCTGAATGGCTCCAAAATGTGGATTACTAATGCTCCCATTGCCGATATAGCCGTTGTTTGGGCTAAGAATGAGCAGGGTAAAATTCGGGGACTTATTGTAGAAAGGGGCATGGAGGGCTTCACTACGCCCGAAATTCACAATAAGTGGTCGCTACGGACCAGCATCACCGGGGAACTAGTTTTTCAAGATGTCCGCGTTCCTAAAGAGAATATTCTTCCTGACGCCAGTGGTCTGAAAAGTCCTCTTCAGTGCCTCGACCAGGCCCGATATGGAATTGCCTGGGGAGCCCTTGGTGTAGCGATGGACTGTTATGAAACCGCCCGGCGATACGCTCTCGAACGCATTCAATTCAGCAAACCAATTGCTTCATTTCAGTTAGTGCAGAAGAAACTGGCCGAAATGCTCACCGATATTACCAAAGCTCAGTTGGTGTGCTGGAGGCTGGGTGTGCTTAAAAATGATAACCGGGCCACTACCGCTCAAATATCAATGGCCAAGCGCGACAATGTAGACATGGCGCTCCGAATAGCCCGGGAAGCCCGACAAATATTGGGTGGTATTGGTATTGTAGGCGATTTCCCGATTATGCGCCATCTGATGAACCTCGAATCGGTTGTGACCTACGAGGGAACACACGACATTCACCTGCTTATTCTAGGCGCTGAGATCACTGGCATTCCAGCTTTTAAGTAGCCCTAGTATGGTGGATTTGTAACCCGCAGTAGAGGCTCCTGTATTTTTCACGGCGGATTACAAATCCACCGTACTAGGTGCCATTAGGTAATGATCCCGGATTTCTTCGGCCAGTCGTTGTATGGCGTCTTGTAAAAGTGTGGGCCCTTCCACCGTTACGGTATTCCCGTAGGATAATAGCCAGCGAGCGATTCCCTCAACGTAGGGGGTATAGAAATGCATTCGAACGTGATCTCCTAGGTCTTCTTCGCGCAGGAAACCCCAGCTATACCGATGGTCCTGCACAAAACGAGCCTCCGCCTTATTGAATACCACCGTCACGTTCATAACGGGCATATCGCAGTTGGCCTGCTGGTCAAGATACTCCCGGAGGCTTAGCCGGTTTTGTCGGTCAAACCGCTGCCCTGTATCGGTCAGTTGCCGAATTCGGTCGACCCGAAAATCACGGTAATCCTGCCGATTCCGACAAAAGGCAATCAGATGCCAGGCCATACTATAGTGATATAAGCCCACAGGTTCGACTTCGCGCTGGGTTTCGGTTTCAGGGTATCCGGTTTGATAACACATATCAAGCACGTGCTGCCGCCCGATGGCGTGCTGGATCGTATTGAGCAGATCACTGGAGTAAGGGTCCCGGGTTTTGGGCTTGAATATGTCAACATGCGAAGTCAACTCGTCGAGATGCTCCTGATCCGTACGTTTCAATACCGATTTGATCTTATATAATGCCGATTCGAAGGCGGTTTGCACCGACTCGTCTCCCCATCGTTCTATCAGTTTAGCGCCAAACATGAGGGCACTGGCCTCAGCGTTGGTAAACATAACGGGTGGCAAGTGATAGTCGGTTAGGAAGTAACCAACACCGGCCTCGGCTCCAATGGGCACACCGGCCTCTTCAAGAGAGCGAATATCGCGGTACACCGTCCGCAAGCTGATTTCGAAGCGGTCGGCCAGTTCTTGTGCCCGCACCACACGCTTGGTTTGCAGGTGAATCAGAATAGCAGTCAGACGGTCAAGGCGGTTCATAGAATCAACGTAGCTACCTATATCTTATACCCTTCAAGCACTTTAATCTCTTCATCATTCAAGCCATAAAGGCCATATACCAACTGATCAATTTCAGTTTCTAACCCGCTCGTATCACTAAGCGGGTCATTGGTCTTTGTCGCTAGAACTTGCTCGACTAACGTCACGATTGGGGCTTTTTGTTCTTGCGTGGCCGTGGGCACTGGAATTTGAGCGATAGAGACCGGTTTGTAATCAACATCGCCGTTCTTCTTTGCAGGCAGCTGGAAACTCATACAAAAACGAGTCACTCTCGCATTTAAAATAGCCAGCACATAGGGGTCGCTAGTGGCGATAACGGTGGTTTTATCCGCAGCATACACACCTGCCTTCGCCCACCCATACGATGGCTCCTTACTTGTAGAGGGCGTAATTATGTACGGCTCGTCAAACACAGTATAGTAGTCACAATCCCGTAGCTCCCACCATAAAATGCCTTTGTCAGCACGGGCTATGGCTTTTGTTTCAAACGGTTTTAGCCAGGCATATACAGCCGGATAGGTTTGGGCCAACCATTCTTCCGGTTCCAATTCACCCCGTTGTCTGGTAGTACTCCCCCGCTCAAATAGCAGTAAAAATTTTGCGGCTTCCGTAGCTTGGTAGCGTTTTATATCCCGGCTTGTCAGCAATGGTTTGATCACATCTGCTGAACGCGGGTCCTCGGCGACGAGCTTATCGCGCGTTTTCTTGTCGATGATAAACGCTTCATTCAAACCGGTTCTGATACCGTTGTAAATCTTGTTGTTTACATGCGTTCCAAGGGTCTGACCAGTCTGTTTCAGTTTAGTCAGCAGGTTTTGAATCGTCGTATCCGACAGTACCCAGGCGCTATCCTGCAAGGCGTCGACCGGCACAGTGAATGTATGGTCTTGCACGTAACCGAGCAATCCAGATTCATCAAAGTCGAGCGTATCTACATGGGTACCCTGTATCGAATCGGTCGCGTCAGATCGGCATAGGGTTAGGATGCAGAAACCAGGTTCCGCATCTGAGAACACGGGCAAATCACCGAAATCGATAATTTGTTCAACAGCTACTGTTTTGAGCCACTTGCGGAGGTTCGTACCGCTATTCGCCCGCATCCATTGGGTCGGTATGATGTAGCCCAACTGCCCACCCGGTCGGAGCAGGTTCATCCCCTGCTCAATAAACAGCATATATTTTTCAGCGTTACCAGCATAGGTATTCGGGAACGTCCGGCTGAACAGGGCTTTATATTCGCTTAACTCGTCCTGACGAAAAGAGCTCGGGTTGCATATTACTACATCGAATCCAACATAGCTTCCGGTATCGTCCAATACATCAGGAAAAGCAAATCGCCATTCTGTTGCCTGCTCATATACACGCTGTTTCTCGGCAAAGAGACTTTTTTTGATCGTTAATTCATCCTTGAGCAACTGAAAACGGCCATCCTGATTGACGAAGTCAAACGTTGATGCCGACTCTGCCAATTTGATTTCCAACTGCTTGATATCAGCATACTCTTTCTGATCGCTCATGGCCAGCTGATGCACAAGCGCCCAAAACTGACTAATCCGTTCCTGAATCTTTTCCTGCTTAGCTTTATCCCGACACTCTTTGTAGCTTATCGTATCAAGGCGGTATTGGCCAAACATCCGCAGAAATCTCTCTCGTTTGGTCTGGTTACGCAAGGAGTCGATTCGAAACTCTAACCCCAACCGGCTTACCAGTGAGTTTCCTACCTTGATGTTGGTGTCGAGGTTCGGGAATGCCTGCAAAGATGAATGCTTATAGACTGGTTCCGAAACGGCCGACCGATCACCTTTTGCGCGCTCTTCTTCTTTACCATAATATACATTCTTGAGCAACTCAACCCACAGCCGCCATCGGCAAATACGGATACTAATCGGTTTTGAATCGACACCAAAGAGGCATTTTTCAATGATCGTCTGCTTTTCGTGAAAAATAGCTTCCTGCACTCGTTGCGATTCAGAGGAAGTAAAAGAAGAAAAGGATGAGGTCGCGGAAAAACCCGACCGCCCCTTTCCGCTCTTCCCCCCTACCCCATATTGGAATACCTCACCATCTTCATTGGCAATCACTAGTTCATCATTTACAACACGAATGTCGTAATGGCGAAGTAGATGCCCTTTTCGATCAGTCAGGATACCCAGTTCAGCTTTAAGCGCAATGATTTCGTTTAGTGTCGATACCAGAAAGTGGCCGCTTCCTGCGGCCGGGTCTAGTATGCGTAAGCCATTCATCACGGCGTTTGCCTCGGCATACTCAACTCGGTCGAGTTGGTCTCTAAGTGTTGTAATATCAGCGCATTGCCAGCCAAAGTGCGCATTAAATCGTGTCAGGGCTGCGCGCCGAATCAAGTTACGCGCCATGTACATGGCTACAAAACCAGGGGTAAAATAAGCCCCACTGGCGTAGCCACTTAGCTTTTCAACAATAAGTCCCAGCATAGCCGCGCTAATCAGCGGCTTATTGTCAGTTTGAATCTCAGCGGGTCCTTCCGAGGAAAAATCGTACGCATCCAGAAACGCCAGCAAGTATTGCAAGGTCGGCAGTTCACCCGTTTGTGATTCCCCCTGGGCATTTTTCAGAGCGGTTTGTTCAAACAGAGGTAAGCCAAGTTCATCGTCTAATGCTTTTATAGTGACTGTTTGGCGTTCTAAATCGGTCAACTCAAATAGTGAGCAATTGAGATATGGGACGGCTCCAAAGCGGTTTATAATAGCCGCCGGGCGATTGGCTTCAGGTACAGCCACCACCTCAAAAAATAACTCATTTAACTCGGCAAATTCACGAATATGTCGGGGAGTCAGGAACTCAATCTCTCGCAGATTCTGGTGTGTTTTATCATTATAGCGTTGTAACTGACTCTCGAGCAGTTTCAAAAAGAAGATCCGGTTAATCCATGTCATACACAGCTCCAGAGCAATTGACTCAGCAAAGGCATTTTCAGTGTGTAAAGCGCTGATTGCTTTTTCGAGCAGAGATCCTTCCAGCCGTTTCCCCTCTGGCAACCGCTGAACCATCAGGACGCCGTCAACAGCCGTCTCATGCAAGCCTAAAAGGTGAAGCAGTTCGCTGTAGAAGCCTCGGTTGAGCGTATCCGCATTGTTAGTGAAGGGTAACTTCAGCAGGTGCTCGGGTGAGAGTAATTTATAGACGGGAATCAACTGCTGTAAATCCTCCAGGTTTTCGGAGCGGGCAAGCGTGGCAATTTCGCGCAGGTTCAAACAAGTAATGGGTACCTCTTCGTCCATTTCGCGTAAAATCCGGGCTGTTTCAGTGTAGAAAAAGGCCTTATCCTTGTTCTGTTGTTTCTTTATCTGGTATACTTTCCGAAGCTTGGCATTATTATAGAAGAACTGTCGAAAGTCGTTTTCGTCAAAAATAAACCAGTTGTAAACATCGGTGATAATCAGGTGGCTCAGTGCCGTTGTATTGTGCTGTTCGTGCTCCTCGAAATAATACAGAATCAACTCGTGCAACGGTTTAACGTTGTTCTTGAGCGTTGTCATCATCTCCCCCGCAAACACCTTTTTGGCTTCGATCAGCACACCCGGCAATGCCTGACTAGTTGGTCCGGTATGAATAACCAGGTCAACTCGTTTACTGGCACTTACTTCAAAATAACCTGATGGCCCCTTCGGACCGTAAAAAGTGTCATTGAGAAAGTTAGCAACAATCGTCTTCTGATACTCTTCAGACTCAGTCTCATCTAATTGACCAAACAAACGAGAAAGAGCCTGCCTGAAAATATCAATTCGTTCCTGAGCCACAGACTGCTTGGCGTATGCTTTATTCAATGCCTGAGCTGGCTTACGGAGTTGGAGCCTCATGGAGTAAAATTATCTCGGATTTCAGTCTTCCGAATCCCTCATTTCGTACAGAGCAACAAAAACCCCGGAATTTCTTCCGGGGTCGGGCATTCTGCTAATATTATTAAACCCCCGTTTCTACTAATTAAGAAATGTCAGTTTTAATTCATTCAATTGGCTGCGAACCGACGCGTCAACCTGACGATCTCCAAGTTGGAGAATATAGCCACCAATTATTTTTGGATTGACCTTTTCGGTCAACTCCACCAATTTACTGCCGGTTGTTTTGGCAACCATTTCTTTAAACTTGGCTCGCAACTCTTCAGTAAGTGGAGTAGTCGTAATCACGGTAGCGCGCTCAATGCCTTTCATCTCATCATACAGCCGGATGTACTCAGCTGCAATATCTTCGATGATAGACTCACGATTTTTGCGGGCAATAATGTCGATAAATGCGCTCGACATCGGATTTATCTTTCCTCCGAAAATGGCCTTCAAGACCGCGTCTTTCTTGCTGCTACGTACAATAGGGTTCTGTAGCATCAAGGCCAACGGACGGCTTTGATCCACAGTATTCTTGAAGAAAAGCATATCCCGGTGAACTTCCTCCGTGATTCCTTTCTCTTCAGCCAAATCGAGCAACGATTTAGCGTATCGGAATGCAACTGATGCTACTGCCATATTTCAGTGAGCAGTGAGCAGTGAACAGTAAGCAGTGGAACATGACCACAAGCAAACAGCCACTAATCACTTAAGTTTAATTTAAACGTGAGGTTGATACCAGGTCCTTCACTAAGTCCTCCTGAGCCTTTTTGTCGGCTAATTCGCGACGGAGTACTTTCTCGGCCACTTCAATAGAAAGCGTTACCACTTCTTTTTTCATTGCGGCAACCATAGCTACACGCTCATTCTGCATCGACTCGCGAGCCTGCTCCAAAATACGCTGCCCTTCGGCCTGCGCTTTCTTTTGTGTATCAGACAGCAATTTGTCTGCCGCTTCTTTAGCACCGCGTAAAATAGTGTCGCGCTCAGTGCGGGCTTGAGCCAACAATTTCTCGTTGTCGGCTTTCAAAGCGATCATTTCCTGACGCGTTTTTTCGGCCAGATCGAGGGCACTTTGAATATTGGTTTCCCGCTCTTTCAGACTTGCCGTAATTGGCTTCCAGGCAAATTTCGAGAGGATAAAAAACAAGGCACCGAAGACGACAAGCTGCCAAAACAACAGGCCTATATCGGGGGTAAGTAAGTCCATATCAGCTAAAAATTAAATCGGATTATATTGGAAAATGAGCCTTCGCCCGTAGCATTCTTTTGTGAAGTAACTCCCTGCTGGCCGACAACCTCAAACCAGCAGGGATTTTACAAAATTGGTGCGTTTTTCGTGTGCCCTTGCCTAATACGCGGGCGAAAAACAGAACTGTTGCTCGGGACAATTATCCCAGAGCAACCAGCAGACAAATAACGGCAGCAAACAGGGCCACGGCCTCAATAAGAGCCGCGATGATCAACATAGCCGTTTGGATCCGACCAGCAGCCTCTGGCTGACGAGCGATACCTTCCATCGCGCTACCACCAATACGACCGATACCCAGACCAGCACCTATAGCTGCTAAACCAGCACCTATAGCTGCACCCATAATGGCTACGCTACCCGTAGCTTCCAACAAGATTGAGAGCAAGAACGCTAACATCAGAATTTGAATTAATTATGAAAAAAGAAACAAAAGAATGCAATTGAAATGACCACTAACCAATCTCCTCACCAGGACCTTCGAAACCAATGCCGTGGTCGGCTTCATGGTGATCTTCAATGGCACTGCCAATGTACATAGACGTTAGCAGCGTGAAGATAAAGGCTTGTAGAAAGGCAACCAGCAACTCGATAAGGTTCATGAAGATGGTGAACGGAGCCACAATCAGACTCACTCCAAAACCTGTAGCCGTACCTCCGAGGTTATTGGCAATAAAAATTAAGGCAATCAAACTCAAAATGATAATGTGCCCCGCTGTGATGTTGGCAAACAACCGGACCATCAGAGAGAAAGGCTTCATAAAGACACCCACAATTTCCACAGGGATCATAATAGGCAACAAGGCCAGAGGCACACCAGTTGGCTTTACCAAGTGAGCCCAATAGTGTTTGTTACCGTTCAGGTTCACCACAAAGAATGTGACCATGGCTAATACCAGCGTTACGGCGATATTTCCCGTTAGGTTGGCTCCACCCGGTAACAAACCTAGCAGGTTATTTACCAGAATAAAGAAAAACAGCGTGAGCAGATAAGGCAGATATTTTTCGTAAGCAGGGCCGAGGTTTGGTTTGGCAATCTCGTCGCGCACGAACATGACAATCGGTTCCAGAAATGACTGAATTCCTTTTGGTGCTTTGCCCTTATTATTCTTGTAGCCATTGGCCACCGTCAGAAAAATAGAAACCAGAATAATAGCACTCAACATCAACGAAGCAACGTTTTTCGTAATCGAAAAATCATATACATGAATGCCTTCAACCGGCTTACCAGCTTCGTCTACCCGGTGTAGGTGGCCATGCTCCGACTTGTAATTGTTATAAATCGCACCGTGATCAAGCCGTGAGGATGAGAATACTTCTACACCACGATCAGCCGAGTACAAAATGACAGGTAAAGGGAGGGTTATACCATGTGCAAATTCCCAACCCCGATCATCACGAATGTGGTGCATAATCATGTCGCCCACATTGAATTTTTCTTTTTGCTCCTGATGGGTCTCTTGACCGTCAAGGGTATGTTCTTGTGCCGTGGCGAGACTCAATGAACTGAGAAACAGCGCGGTAACGATAAGGACTCTATTGACTACTGAACGTATCATAACAAGCTTAAAGGCGGTTTTTCAAATCGCGTCGCAAGTTACTACTCAATCCGTAGATTTCAAAAGCAGTGTAAAATATATATAGTACAAGAAAGTCCAAAATGAAGATTCGCTTGTCGGCCACTCCTCTGTAGATGAAAAAGCCAACAAAGGCCACGCTCAGTATAAGCCTTGCTACCGTGAAGACCATGTAAAAAGGGATGAATTTCTCGCCCCCGCCCTGATTTCCAAGCTTAACCAGCCTATGCATCAAAAACGACAGACTCAAATAAAAAAGGAGCATAATGGCCCAAAGTGGATGCACAAATTGGACATAACCAAAATACTGAGCTACGAAAAATACAAAAGCGATAAGAGCCGTAAAGAGAAAAGAACGAAGCATAAATGCAATGAACAGTGAACAATGATCAGAGAGCAATTGGCAATGTGCAGTATGCAGTTAATTTGGGTGGGACCTGACCACTGCTCGTTGTTCACTGCTCACTGTTTAGGTAAACCCCGAATAAATAAATATAGTGATGCACCAATTGATAGTAAGGCTAAAGCAATAGTCCAGCCGGGCGTTTTATTTCCCTGCCATTCATCGAGTTTCATGCCGCCCCATACGCCAAGGCCTATTGTACCGAGCATCTGAAAGGCAATGCTGCTATATTGAGCGTAGGATGAGGTTTTTTGACGAGCCTCGTCAAGCGGTTTTTTGAGGCCGTCGGGGTCCGTGTTATCGGGCTTATTTTCCATGATGAAGGTTCACTAAATGGCTGTTTGGAGTCTTTTTCGTAAATTGCAGGTAGATAAATAATGCTAACCGCTACATCAGCGTTAGATTGACAGTTAACCAGCACACGAAGGTACTGCTTTTCGAGTGTCTGGTCTTCGCTCCAATGTCTCAATTTTCTCACACCGATTCTGCCAACGCTCTGCTCCGTTGGGTCGCCTGCTTCGGGCTGGCCATAGGACTCAATGCCTGTTCACAACACAGTAACAGGCCCATGAGTAAAGCATACCATAATCTGACGGCTCATTACAACGCTTATTTCATTGCCCAGGATCAGCTAAAAAATGCTGAAGCGGCTTTGTACAAGAACCGGAAAGAGAATTATAACCAGATTCTGCCCATTCTGTTGCCTGTAGATTCGGTGGTGAATGCGCCCGTAAAGCCGTTACTGGACGAAGCTATTAAAAAGGCCTCGTTGGTAGCTGAGCGACATCAGAACAGCAAATGGCTCGACGATGCTTATATCGTTATTGGTAAAGCCCGGACCCTGAAGCAGGACTTGCCGAATGCCATTGAAGTGTTCAAATATGTGAACACAAAAGGCACTAATGAAGACGATAAACACACCGCTCTAGTGGGGCTCATGCGCGCTTACGTTGAAACTGGCGATTTTGCCAACGGCCTCAACGTAGCTGAGTTTCTTCGAGTTCAGCCGCTCAACAGAGACAACACCCGCGACTATTATCTCACTAAAGCCTACCTCCATCAGCGAAAAGGGGAACCCGCTCTGGCTGCCGCTATTCTGGACGCAACGTTCCCAGCTCTCAAAAAAGGTGAAAGAACAGCACGACTGCATTTGATTGCAGGGCAGTTATATGACCTACTTGGTCAGTCGGCAAAGGCAGGCGACCATTACGCAGAAGTGCTCCGTAATCGTCCTCTTTACGACCAGGAGTTTTACGCCAATATTTACCTGATTCAAAGCAGTGGTGGTAAACGGGGTTCAGGACAGTCATTTGAGGAGATGCTCACCGACCGCAAGAACTCCGATCTGAAAGACAAAATTTATTTTACGATGGGCCGCATTGAAGCCAGTCGAAATAAATATGATCGGGCCATTGAATTTTATCGCCAGTCAGTAGCAGCCACTACTACTAACACAGAGCAGATTCCGTATACTTACCTTGAAATGGGTAAGTTGTACTTTGAGAAGAAAAATGATTTGGTCCACGCCCAAATGTATTATGATAGTGCGCTAGCCTTGCTCCCCCAGCAATCAGCAGAGTACACCAGTATAGCAAGTCGCAAAAAGGCGTTGGACGAATTTGTTGATTACCGCAATACGATTCATACCGAGGATAGTCTGCAACAACTGGCCAAACTCAGTCCTGATGCCCTCAATGCCGCCCTGACAAAAGCCATGAAGGAGCAGGATAAGCGTGATGCAGCTCAAGCAGAACTGGCTCGACAGGTGATTGAGAAAGCAACCGGTCGCCCAACAGTAGCGGGTGTATCTCAACCGGGTGCCACTAACTCCGATCTATCCCCCAATGATCGCTGGTATTTGTACAACCCCGTCCGGTTAACTCAAGGCTTACAGGATTTTACAACCGTTTGGGGTAATCGCCCGCTTGAAGACGACTGGCGACGCAGCAACAAGGATGCCTCACGCGCCTTAGCAGCCGACAATAATCCGGTAAATGGTGGAACGCCGGCCAACGCAGTGAATCCCAATAGTCCACTGCCAACGCAGCCCGACGCCATCAATGGTGTGGCCGGTGTACCCGTGCCGGGAGCTGCCCCAAAAGATCCGGTCGTTACAAGAATGAATGCGATGAAGGCGCAGTTACCCTTAACGCCCCTTGCCCTGACTCAATCAAATCAGAGAATTGAGAATGCATTATATCGGTTAGGTAAGCTGTATAAGTTCCAGTTTAACCAGCCAACCGAAGCCATCGGAACATTTGAGCAACTGCTGACACGCTACCCTAATACCCTTCAGAAACCAGAAGTGTATTACCTATTGTTTGTATCGAATGATCAATTAGGACGCTCCTCAACCTGGAAAGACAAGTTACTGGCAGAGTATCCAAATACGTCCTACGCGCGTTTAGCTGGAAAGACCTCAGGTGGTCAGACGGTTGGCTCAGGAACAGAATCGCAGGCGTTAAAGAGTTACGCAGACGTTTATTATCTGTACCAATCAGGTAACCTCACAGAAGGGTTGGCCAAAGTCGAAAATGCGTTGGCCCAGTTTTCGGGGACTCAGATTGAAGACAAATTTGCGCTGCTTCGTGTTATGCTAATTGGTAAAGTACAAGGCACAGAGCCCTATCGGCAAGCATTGGCGGAATTCATCCGAGACTATCCCGCCAGTTCGCTGGTGCCACACGTTAAAGAATTGCAAGCCGCAGCCGAACAACCAACGGCAAAGAGGAAATAGAATAACCACCAACCCATGCTTGAACTCGCCCCTGGTCCTTACCGTACAATTATAAAACGCCTTTGGCGCGTTGCTTTGATCGGTTTAGGGATGCTGATTTTCTACATTTTTGCCGTTAGCTACAATTTTCTGTGGCTGTTTGGCGGTATGCCGAGCTTAAAAACCCTCGAAAACCCTCAAAGTGAGGTAGCTTCTGAAATGTATTCGGAAGATGGCGTTTTGTTGGGTAAATACTATACAGAGAACCGAACTCCTATCGAGATCACCCAGGTATCGCCTAATATTATTTCGGCGCTGATTGCTACAGAGGATGCCCGCTTCACACGACATTCGGGTATCGATCCCCGCTCTTTATTCAGGGCTATAACGGGAGCATTACCATTTGGAGGAAAGGGAGGAGGTAGTACGCTGACCCAACAAACAGCCAAAAACCTCTTTGAAACCCGTACTGAAAAATACCGTGGATTTTTGGGGTATATCCCGCTTGTGAATACAGTAATCTCTAAAACCAAGGAGTGGATTTTAGCGGTCCGTCTCGAAAGTAACTACACCAAGCAGGAAATCCTGATGATGTACCTGAACACAGTTTCGTTCGGGAACAACACTTATGGTATTAAAACAGCTGCTAAAACTTACTTCGCTAAAGAACCGTGGCAGTTAAACGTGGAGGAGAGTGCATTGCTGGTTGGCATGCTTCAAAACCCATCGTTGTACAATCCCCGAACTCACGAAGAACGCGCCCTGCAACGACGGAATATCGTTTTGAGCCAGATGAAAAAATACAAATTTCTGGATGATCTTCAGTTTGCTACCTATCGAAAGAAGCCTATAAAGCTTGACTTCAGCGTTGAAAACCAGAATACAGGTATGGCGGCCTACTTCAGAGAAGTAGTAAAAGCGGACTTGCAACGCTGGATTAAAGAATACAATGAAAACAATGACGAAGAACTTGATTTATATAGCAGTGGGTTAAAAATCCGGACAACCATCGATTCCCGAATGCAAGCCTATGCCGAGGCCAGTGTTCTGGAACACATGCGCGATCAGCAACGGAAGTTTTATGAACACTGGCGGGGCCGCAATCCCTGGGTAGAGAAAGACCCCCGCACCGGTAAATTCACCGAAATAAAAGGGTTTATCGAACAGGTAGCCAAGCGTACTGCCCGTTACAAAAGCCTTAAGAAAGAATACGGAGACGACACGGAAGCTATTTGGCGCGAAATGCGCAAACCCGTCAAGATGAAGGTTTTCACGTATGCCGGTAAGCGAAACGAGAAAGACACTACCCTGAGTCCACTCGATTCCATTCGGTATTACAAGCGGCTGTTGAACGTTGGCTTCATGTCAATGGACCCTAACACCGGGCAGGTAAAGGCTTGGGTAGGGGGTATCAACTACAAGCACATGAAATTTGATCACGTTCGGCAAGGACGGAGGCAACCCGGTTCAACATTCAAACCGTTCGTGTATTTGTCAGCGCTCGATAAAGCATTCATGACCCCATGCGACCACTTCACCGATGAGCCAACAACTTTTGCCCACGGCGAGGATAATAATGGGGGCCCAGCCTGGACACCCAAGAACTCAACGGGTCGCTACAGTTATCGGAGTTTATCACTGCGCGAAGCCTTAGGGCAATCAATCAATACGGTGAGTGCCCAGTTGATTAAGAAAGCGAAGTCAGAAACTGTGGTCGATTATGCCAAGCGTTTGGGTGTTCAGAGTCCGCTCACGGCTAACCCAACCCTTTGCCTTGGCACAAGCGACGTAACTGTTTTTGAGATGGTGGGAGCCTATTGCGCTTTTGCTAACGGCGGTTACCGCGTAAAACCATTGTTGATTTTAGACATTCGTGATAAGGACGGAAACGTGCTGGCTAGTTTTGGTCCACTAGCCAATCAGGAAATCAATGCCTCACGCGCTTACGATATGCTGTACCTGATGCGGGGAGCTGTCGAAGATCCTAATGGCACGGCAGCGCGGCTCAAAGGTCAATATAAATTACTGGAGGGTGGAAACGAGATTGCGGCCAAAACCGGTACAACCTCTAACTATTCGGATGGATGGTTTATGGGCATGACTCAAAATCTGGTGTCAGGTTTATGGGTTGGTGGCGACGACCGAAGCATTCACTTTCGCAACATCGAATATGGTCAGGGTGCTCGTGTCGCTATGCCTGCTTGGGCCGTATACATGCAACGAGTGTATAAAGATCCGGCTTTGCCGCGCTATAAACCTGAACGTTTCCGAAAGCCCGACAAATACAAAATCGATTGTGGTGGTTACTACATAGATTCCAGCCAGCGGTACATCCCGCCTAAGGTGACAACCCAGGACGAGGAAGGTATTTTACAGTAACTTTTTTCTGGTATCAATCGTTAATTGTTAGCACGCGGATGACGCGGATAGAGCAGATTTTCGCTGATGGATTTATTAAAAAGATCCGCGCGAACTCGCCAAATCCGTGTCATCTGCGTGCTATTCTTTTCTAAACTATGGCTAATCCTGCATTTGATTATAAAGCCGAACTGGCGCGGGTTCCTCATGAGCCGGGTGTCTACCGGTATTTCGACGTTACAGGCGAGGTAATCTACGTTGGCAAAGCGAAAGACCTTCGTAACCGGGTTAGTAGCTATTTTACCAATTCTAAGCAGCATGACCGCAAAACGCTCCGCTTAGTTAGTCAGATACGGAAGATTGAGTTTACTATCGTCCACACAGAATTTGATGCGTTGCTGCTGGAAAACCAGTTAATCAAGCGGTACTTGCCCAAATACAATATTCTTCTTCGCGATGACAAAACATATCCGTTTATCTGTGTTACAAACGAGCGCTTTCCCCGAGTAATTACTACTCGACGAATTGATCGTAAGATGGGCACATTCTATGGTCCTTTTGCGAACCTGAAACCCATGTACACAGTGCTGGAGATGTTCAGTCAGCTGTTCACTTTGCGTACGTGTAATTTCAATCTGAGTCAGGAGAGCATTGATGCTGGCAAGTTTAAAGTTTGCCTGGAATTCCACATTGGAAATTGCAAAGGTCCCTGCGAAAACAAACAGTCGGAAGAAGATTACAATCGGGATATTGAACAGGTTCATTCGATTCTAAAAGGCCAACTGAAACCCGCCCAGGACTATTTCCGTACCCGCATGGTTGAAGCCGCTAGCTCACTGGCATTTGAGCAGGCACAGCAGTACAAAGACAAAATGGACGTACTGCAACGGTTCCAAAGCAAATCGACGGTGGTGAACCCTAAAATTGCCGATGCCGATGTATTTACCATTGCCTCCGATGAAGTAAGCGCTTACGTCAACTTTATGAAGGTCATAAACGGTACAATTATACAGGCGCACACCGTCGAGGTAAAGAAGAAATTGGAAGAGACTGATGAGGAACTCTTGACGATGATGGTAGTGGAATTTAGGGAACAGTACGGGTCTCAAGCCAAGGAGATTATTACCAATATTCCACTGGAAACAGACCTGAAAGCCGAAATCACCGTTCCTCAAATTGGCGATAAAAAGAAATTGCTGGAAATGTCGCTTAAAAACGTGCTGTATTTCCGGCGGGAGCGACAGGACCGGGCAGCCGCAGAAGCCACAGCCAGTTCTAGCAAAAAAGACCGGGTTCTGATCCGGCTGAAACAGGACTTGCAATTAAAAACCTTGCCTAAGCGGATTGAGTGTTTTGATAACTCGAACATTCAGGGTACCAACCCTGTCTCAGCTATGGTTTGCTTTATCGATGGAAAACCAGCGAACAAAGAATACCGCCACTTTTCGATAAAAACCGTGGTTGGGCCCAACGACTTTGCCAGCATGTATGAAGTTGTGACTCGCCGTTATACCCGCGTACTCGACGAAGCCACTGGCCTTCCCGACCTGATTGTGATTGACGGTGGCAAGGGCCAGTTAAGTGCAGCCTGCGACGCTTTAAAAGCCCTCGATCTATATGGTAAAGTGCCCATCATCGGGATTGCCAAACGATTAGAGGAAATCTACTTTCCCGAAGACAGTCTGCCCCTTTACATTGATAAAAAATCAGAATCCCTCAAGCTTATCCAGCGCATTCGTGATGAAGCTCACCGGTTCGCTATCACCTATCACCGCGACAAACGGAGCCGTAATAGCCTAATAAGCGAATTGGAAAATATTGATGGTATTGGCAAGAAGACAGCAGCTCGCTTGTTAACCTATTTTAAAGGAGTCAAAAAGATTCGTGAAGCTCCAATTGAGCAAATTGCTGAAGTAGTTGGCGATGACAGAGCAAAAAAAGTAAAAGCCTATTTCGAGACGATGGAAGGCGAATAATTTGGCTGTTTTTTCAAGCCAACCTACAACAAAAAAGCCTAGCCGATTCGGCCAGGCTTTTTTGTTTGCAATGAATTATTAGTATTCCCAGAGACCGTGTTCCATCTCCATCAGCTCGTTTTCAGTCTGGTATGACTTCAACAAACCTTCTTTGTCGCCATAAATGCCAACCAGTTCTTTATCTTCTGGATTTGACACTTTCGTAATACGACCGTAGAATAAACGAAGATCAAAGGCATCAGACAGGTTTTTATGCTGTGCCTGATTCTGCGGGTTGTACCAAATAAACTTCTTCGGATCTGAGCGGAACAACTTATCCAAATCAGCGTATTTAAACGTCGCTATTGGTAGCTCCAGACCTTGTGGATTTTTATCAGCAGGTAAATAAAGTGTTACTGTTTGAATGTCGTAATACAAGCGTGAACGCTTACGATCAAAAATCCAGTCCTCTTTAATCTCCATGATATTCAACTCTTTGGCGAAGTATTCATCCCCATCGAACGCAGCTGCTGTTGTGGTGGATGCTACGGCTGTAGGTGCGGCCTCTGTTACTGCCTCAGGCTTAGTTGGCTTAGCGCCTTTCTTCGTCTTTGCCGTAGTTTTCTTTTTCGGCGATGGCCCCCATCCGTCGTCAGCTGGTTCTGTTTTAGCAGTAGCCGCTGTTTTCTTCGGTGCAGGTCCCCAACCATCATCAGCTGGTTTTTTGGCAGCATCCTTTTTAGGCGTATCCCATCCATCAGTAGCCTTACCAGCTTCTTCTTTTCCGAAACCAGCTTCGATCTCTTCTTTCGACAGACCACCGCCCGTATTTGGAATCAACAGCTTCTGGTGAAATTTCTCCGGCGTAATTGGTGTCTTCACCGAATCGTTTTCATACGCAACCAGAAGGCCCGATTTAACGGCTTCCATCAGGTACTTTGAAATCTCGTTGTTCTTCGAAAACATCGACTGATTCTGCTTCTCCTTTAGGTCAATTCGACGCCAAAGGGTCTTCTTCATCATAATGTCGTTGTCGTTGATGGGTCGAACCGACATCGGATTCGCGCCCGTACTGGCTTTCTCCTGCGCTACCGCACTACCACCGGCAAGCAACAAAGTAGCTACCGCGCCCAAGGCGAACCGCATGTTTTTCGGTTGATTCATGGTTTACTGTCTTTTATTTGATCGTACTTATAAAACGGTTTTATTGCTAAAATCGTCTATTAATACAGGCCAGTTTGTTGCATTGTATTGCCCATCGGCACATCAGAAATATCGCCCTTGAAATTTCGACGCTGAACACCTTCAACCTGAATAATCAAGCGGTCACCTGGCTGCATTTCGGCAGCTAAAGATCCTAGTGAACCACCTCCAGGCCCTAGTGTTGTTGCTCCAACGCGTTTTGTACCACGAGCCAGCGTTACCGTAACGCCTGTTGGACGGAAGTTGGCATCGTCTGGTGAATAGTTTTTAAAGCTCTCATCAGCAACAGCCTGCACCCGTACACTACGGGCCGAACTTACCGGCACACCACGCGGGTCACCAACTTTAGTACCACCAACGTAATATTCCAGAGTTGGCTTGGGCACCCGGTTTACCCGGAATTTTTCAGTTCCTAACAAACTACCTCCATTAGAAACGTTCAGTGCTACGTTAGCCGAACTTGGCACAACCGTAATCCGGCCACGCTCACCACCTTGAATAACCTGTGCTCCATCAGCCGAGAAGTTCGGATTCCAGAGAGCGCCTAGTTGCGGGCTTTGAACACTCAGTTTGTTCGCACAACCTAAATACAATGGAGGCATCGTACCTGTTTCAACTTGGTAAGATGGCTTAGCCACAAAGTATTCTGCTTGCAAAGGTACCGTCTTGGGTCCAGCAGGTGTGTTATAGCTAATAGAGCCAGTTAACACACGACGGGCAAGGCCATTTTTGTCGTAAGCACCGCCCTGAGCGGTGAACTCGATCATACCTTTACCATTCTGCATCCGAATCGGACCACCGCTCAAGCTCATACGAGGCTGCACACCTGACGAATAAGCGGCCAAGAACATTTCGCCTTTAAACTTTGTACCGGCGACTACCACTTTCGATTCCATGCTCAGCATGGCCGAAATCTGGTCGAATTTCACGTCTTCAGCACCTACTTTTGCGGCTAAAGCCCGTAACGTTTCACCTTCTATACGACGAACTTCTGATTGTTTCTGGCTCAACACGGCCAATGCCGCTGGAACAGGCGTTTGGGCAAAGTTCAACTCAGCAAAATCTTTCCGACGTTGTTCTGCAGAGCGGGCAGCAATAGCATCTTTGTCACCATCGACAGCCAACGGCTCAAACTTGGCGTTAGTGTATTTGCCCATGCCTTCTACAAAAGTGTTCAGCTTTGTTTTCAGCTTGTAAGCCTCTCCGTTACGAGCAGCGCCAACCATAATTTGAGCTACTTTCTCTTCTTCACTGGCATTTTTAATATTACCCGTTTCGTCGAGTCCACCACCGGCTTCTTCAATGATTCGCTGTTTCAGCGCATCCATTTCAGCAATGATATCTGATGAAACTTTCCGTACTTCGTCGGCTTGCTTGATAACTGCCACGTCATTAGGGCGGTTTCCCGACTTTTCTACAGTCAGGCGAATACCCCGTAACGTATTATCATTAACTACATTGGCTGCTCCCGTCGATTGTTCCAGACTATTATTGATCAGGATAAACTTCTCCAGAATGGCCGATGTCACTTGCAAAGCAAGTAATGCGGTCAATACCAGATACATCATCCCGATCATCTTCTGACGGGGTGTTTCTTTTCCACCTGCCATAAAATTGGGGTGCTAATTGGGGGGATTAGTTTGAGACCTATTTTGTGGTGCTACCGCGCATTGCTGTTAACATGCTGCCATACACATTATTCAGTGACGACAGGTTTCCAGTCAATTTGGCAAGCTCATTTTTGAATTGCTGCGTATCGCGGCTTGCATCGGTCATGTTTTCCATTGCCGAGGTCAAGCTGCCATAGAAGGCATTCATAGCCTTGAGATGCTTGTTTGTGTCCTGCAACTCCAACTCATAAACGGCATTCAATGCGCCCATGTTCTTGGTCACTTTCTGGAACTGATCGCGGTAATCTTTGGCATCCGTTGTCGCGTCAGCCATCGAATTCATAGCCGAAATAGCTGTGCCATATGACTTGTTCATTTCACCAATCGACTGTGACGCTGTTTTCACGTTACGAGCGTAATCGTTCGTAGCAACAGTAGCATCAGTCAGGTCGCGCATTTTCGTCACGGAATCAGTCAGGGTGCGGAAACCGGTACCTAACTTCTCAAAAATATCAGGGGTCACTTTAGCCTGAGCCAGCATCTGATCCATATTAGCCGTTAAGCCGTTAGCTTGTGGAGTAGCAGCTGCGACTTTGCGGGCCTCTCCCTTATAATCAGGGTCCAGCTCTGGATATACTTTCTCCCACTCATAATCAACGCCAGCAGCAGGGAAAAAGAAGCTTTGCATGGCATAAAGGCCAAAGATTACAGCCTCAATAATCAGGCCGACTGTTAACAGCCAGCTTAATGATGTAATATGTTGGATTTTGGCCATTGCTCCGAGTACGACGACGGCGGCACCGGCACTGTAAATGGTTGGAACAAGACGATCCCAGAAAAAATTTACTCTCTTTCCTGCTGCCATAAGATGGGCTAATTAAGCGTATGGTGAACTGTTTTTGTGATTACGAACTATGCTTTTTTACTGCTTCCCCGGCTGCTGCTTTTCTTGCTGCTGGCTTTTGAGGCTTTTGCACTTCTTCCTCCCCGTGCCGATGCAGTGCGACCTTCGAGGTTATCCATTACGCAACGGAAACCGATGTAAGAACGCTTAGCATTCTCATACTCGTAATAACGAGTACCAGTTTCGAGGTAATACGCAATATCTTTCCACGAACCGCCCCGAACTACTTTGCGTGGCTCATCGGCATTCTGGTTGTCAGGGTTCATATCCCAAACAATGGCATTTGAGTTGTCGGCATATGCGTCACGGCACCACTCAGCTACGTTACCAGCCATGTTGTACAGGCCATATTCGTTTGCATTGTAGGCATTGCCAGGAGCCGTGTATGGATAACCATCGGCGTCGAAATTACCACGCTGTGGCTTGAAGTTAGCCAGATAGCAACCTTTACCGTTGGCTACATATGGGTTACCCCATGGATACTTGGCACCTTGCTTGCCACCACGAGCAGCCCACTCCCACTCAGCCTCTGATGGAAGCCGATAACGGGGCGACACAAACTGACCTTCTTTTGTACGATAGTCATTGTACATGTTTGTACGCCAAGTACAAAAATGCTGCGCTGCCTGCCAGCTAACGCCTACTACCGGATAGGTATCAAATGCAGGGTGCGAGTAATAGTACTCGAGCATCGGATCACCATTGTGGTAGGTAAAGTCATTTTTCCATACAGCCGTATCCGGATAGAATTTGGCCATAATTTCTTCCTCACCAATCACCGATACCGAATCAGTCAATAAAGCATTGACATACTGACGATACTCGTGGTTGGTAACCTCTGTATCGTCCATGTAGAACGAGCTAATGGTTACCCGACGGTTCATGTTAATTTGGGTTGCGGCAACGTCTTCGTCGGCCTGACCCATGATAAACGAACCGGATGGTATAAGAACCATACCGTATGGGGTTGTCTGTTTCCAGCCTTTGCGGCCTTTGTCAGCGGTTACTTCGCCGTTGGTCACACCAACTTCGCCACCGTCTTTGCCCCCTTTGCCCCCAAATTTGGATTTAACGAAACCGCAACTCTGCATCAGCAGAACTACTGCCACTACCATTGCCCCTCGGGTTGCGTTCATTGTAAATCGGTTGTACTTCATGTCAGTAGCGTACTTTATTTTTCTTCTTGTGCGAGACCGAACTAAAAACGAAAATCAGTCCGGTTATTGTATGTAGTGCCTTACTGGCGAAAAATTTCAATCGTAAAACTCATTTAGCGCGTAAAAACTGACCCAAACGGCTTCTGATTCAATGGTCAATCCCTCAAAATTACACTCACAACCGCAAACAGCCTAACAATAATGTTGCCAATCTATGGGTTTATCACCTTTTTATTAAGCGATGAATAGTTTTTACACAATCTTCCTAATATCGGAATCTAGGCGTACGAACGATGGGTTTCTTACGCGCATCCAACGCTGGTAGCGCATAACTAAGCATGATCTCGTGAGATGTGAGGCTGGTAATGGCTCGACTAGCCGTGGAAAAGTCAAATGCATAACCAAACCGAAGCGCATTATTTCGCATCAAACTAACTCCCAAATTGGCAGTCAACGCATCACCAAATCGGTAACCTACGCCCCCCCAGAATCGACTTTGATAAGTAAAGAGCAAATTGCTGGAAATGGCAACCCGGCTACCAGCAAAGTTGGATACCAATATGGATGGTTGAACATCAATATCATAGCCAATACCAAGTCTATAACCTGCTGTAAGGTACATGGTCCTGGTTTGCGGCACTACTGACTGAATACCACCCAACTTAAACGAAGGCTGATTCAAATGTAGTGCACTCACACCGATCCAATAATCAACGGTATTGTAATATACACCCACACCCACATCTGGTTTAGCCTGGGTAATACGGCCGCCCTGTAGTAACGGATCAGGTTCATTAGGCCGAAACTGTCCAAAATCAAATCCCCGATTATATAAACCGCCTTGCACCCCGATAGCCAAAGATCCGTCTTTCAATGCCATTCGGTAGGCATATGATACCTGCACAGCCTGGTTGATAGCCGGACCGAGACGGTCATTCATCGCAAAAAATCCGACCCCACTCTTGAATTTATCGAGTGGCATGGTATAGGAGAACAACTGAGTGCTTGGCCCACCTCCATCATCGGCAACGGTTGGCTGATAGCCAGCCCACTGTGTCCGGTGCATTAGCTGAAACCTGGATACGCCCTCTGATCCCGCAGCTGCAGGGTTATAGTACAGCGGGTTAAACATATACTGGCTGAATTGCGGGTCATTCTGGCCATTGGCCATCTGGCATATACCCAACAAAATCAGTGTGGCAAAACGGTAAACGATGCGCCCCATAAGGTGATAAGTCATTTATGGTCATTACTCGTCATTGGCAGTCATCTGTTGCAGCGACCGAACCATAAATGACCGACCGATAATAATGCACGACTAAAAATGATTTCGAATGACTCTACTCTTAAACGCAGTATAGTCAAAAAATATTGGAACCAAAAAAGAGGTCAGGCGCAAGCACCTGACCTCTTCACCTAACTGGTTCAGCTCAACTATTGTTGGCTTTCTTTATGTACAGTTCCAACGCGCCATTCATGGAAGGAGCATTCGGTAGTGGCGCTTCAATATCCAGAATCAAGCCAGCCTCAGCAATTGCTTTTGCAGTGGTTGGTCCGAACGCAGCCATCCGGGTACCATTCTGCTGAAAGTCAGGGAAGTTACTCATCAGCGACGACACGCCTGAGGGGCTGAAAAATGCAATAATATCAAACGACTTGATGTCAATGTCCGTCAAATCAGTAGGTACCGTTTCGTACATGACTGCTTCAGTAAAGTGAAGCACGCTCGTGTCCATAAACTCAGGAATATCATTGCGCCGGATGTTGGAGCAAGGAAACAAAAACTTTTCAGTTTTATGCTTCTTGATAATTTCCATCAGTTCAGCTGCCGTTTTGGTCCCTGTAAAAATCTTACGCTTCCTGATGACGATGTATTTCTGTAGGTAATTAGCCGTTTGCTCGGATATACAGAAATACTTCATGTCGGCAGGAACCTCGATGCGGCCTTCCAGACAGATACGAAAGAAGTGATCTATGGCGTTACGGCTGGTGAAGATGATGGCCGTATGACCAAGAATATTGATTTTTTGTTTACGGAAATCTTTAAACGATATGCCCTGGATTTGAATGAACGGCCTGAAATCAATGGTGATGTTGTACTTGGCGGCAAGGTCGAAATAAGGCGATTTTTCGTCAGGCCGAGACTGGGTTACTAAGATACTCGAAACCTTGGTTAACCGATTTTCTGATTGTTGGGTGCTTGTTTCGTTCATTGAATAAACCTCGGTTATGCGATGCGAATATTGACACCACGAAGGCATCATCATACGTTACGGCCTATATTTAGCTACTGGTTTGACTATAGCGCAAAGCGAACGCCAATCAGCAGCGGCACTAATTCAACGATACAAAGATACGAAATTAAATACAGACTTTTAATAGGAGCCGTAGCCATGATAACCAGGTAAAGCAGCACCAAACGAGCAATATAGAAGATAGTAAAGGGAATGAGCAGAATGTTGGTAAGTCCGGAAATAGCCGGTGCATTGAAAATCAAAATGGTTGCGATAATACCAACAACAGAGAAAAACAAAAGTGACGACTGCACAACTTTGAAAAAATGTAAATTAACAATGTTGTCAAATCGATATAAACTACCGACTACCTGTAACATCAGGTATTTTCCAATAAACGAAAGAAAAATTAAACCGCTGATTAACAGATAATACAGCAACATGGCTCCGAAATTTTGCTGATCAAGCAGCAATGCACTCGAAGCAAACACATCTATATTTCGGCTTTGTACAAACAGAAAAAGATAGGCTGCAACAAAACTCAAATTGAGCACAAACAGGTTGTTTGCCAGGCTCATTGGCCGGTTTATCAAAAATGACTCATCGCGTGTGCGGAGGGTTAGCAGGTCTCGAACATCATAAAATGTTAGAAAAGCCCGCCGGTTCATGCTGAACAACAAGGCGTGGGTAGCCAGCAGAAATAGTAAACCAAACGCAAAAAAATCGGGATAAACCGAAAATTGCCGGGGTCGTACGCTCAGATTATCACCACTGGCAATAATTGGTTTCTGCAAAATTGACTTGGGATAGGCCATCACCAATGTCTTGGCATCGGGGCCGGGAGAGCCATAGATAGTTAGAAATAACTTTGGCTCTCGATAAATTCCGTACAGGCTGTCAACGGAGAAGGTGTACCACTGATCGGCCGTGAGTTTCTTCCGGAGAGCCGCATTGATAAAGAGGTGGGCGTCTTCGCGGGTACGGAGTAGTAATTTGTAATGACGATTACTTTCGAGATCAATCGGTACGCTTAGGGCCGGAACGCTGCCCTGAACTTCAAATAAATAAGGAACATACTCTTTTGTACCCTCATCATACACCTGCCAGTCATCGCGAAAATCGTGTACGGCATAGAATCGCTGATCTGGCCCAATGCCGTCTCGGTTGGGACGGGCGGGTTGAGCAAATAGGGAGAGAGAGAGAAAAAGAAAGAATGAAAGAGTGAAAGAGCGGAAGAGTGAAGCGTTTAACGCGAGTTTAAATACGTAGCGTTGACCGACTACTCTTTCAACGTCCATTGCAGCACTCTTTCGCTCTTTCGCTCTTTCGCACATTATTTTCCTAATGCTTTCAGCATTGTTTCGCCAATCAGGGCGGGGGATTCTACAACGTGAATACCGCACTCACGCATGATAGCCATTTTAGCAGCAGCAGTATCGTCGGCACCGCCAACAATAGCGCCAGCATGGCCCATCCGACGGCCTTTTGGTGCAGTCTGACCGGCAATGAAGCCCACAACAGGTTTGCGGTTTCCATCGGCCTTAATCCAGCGGGCAGCTTCGGCTTCCATACCACCTCCAATTTCGCCGATCATTACAATAGCTTCTGTTTCAGGATCGTTCATCAGAAGTTCAACAGCCTGCTTGGTTGTTGTACCAATGATTGGGTCACCACCGATACCGATAGCTGTTGTTTGACCCAGGCCTGCTTTTGTGAGTTGGTCAACTGCTTCGTAGGTCAGTGTTCCAGATTTGGATACGATGCCCACCGTACCTTTTTTGAAAATAAAGCCGGGCATGATACCTACTTTACACTCGTCAGCCGTCATTACTCCCGGACAGTTGGGGCCGATCAGGCGGCAGGTTTTGTCAGCAAGATAATTTTTGGCCATCACCATATCTTCGGTCGGGATGCCTTCCGTGATGCAAACGATCACCTGGATACCCGCATCGGCAGCTTCCATAATGGCATCAGCAGCAAAGGCAGGTGGCACAAAGATAATTGACACATCGGCACCGGTTTTTTCAACGGCTTCTGCAACTGTGTTAAACACCGGACGGTCGAGATGTTGCTGACCTCCCTTACCGGGTGTAACTCCGCCAACCACGTTGGTGCCGTATTCCATCATTTGCTGGGCATGAAAACTACCCTCAGAGCCTGTAAAGCCCTGGACGATGACCTTTGAGTTCTTGTTGACTAATACGCTCATATTTCTCGTAAATAGTTGATTTTGAATGCTGGACGTTGGATTCTGGATGTCGGATGTTAGAACCTGGATATTACCCCAGAAAACAAATCCTCGTGGAGCCAACGTCCAAAATCCAAAATTTAACGTCCGGCATCCAGCAAAAAGCCCCGCAAAAGTAGAGCGAAAGCCGCAAAGACCAATGACTATTTTCTGTACATTTCGCCATGATTCTTTCGCACGTTATTTCCGACGCGGCTTTAGCTATTACAGGCGTTGGTGTTTTCTGGCATTTTTTCGGCCATCTGCCTTTTTACAACCGCTTATTATGGGGCTTTTTTCTGTTGACCATTTCGCTAGCTGCGCTGGCAGGAACAGCTCGTTTTGCAGGTGTTCCAGATCTCGACCCATTACATGAATCTTTACAGACGCTAGCCAGTACATTAGGGATTGCCTGTGTGGTAGTGGCAGCATGGGCGTTCGTACTTGGCCGAACCATGAGCCTAATGTCATTCAGTTTTACCGTTGTGGTGGGTGTTTTCCTGTTTGTGGTGATGCTTTTGCCCGATGTACGTGTGTTTCGCCCGGTTGTATCTTCGTTAGGTATTCTGCTGGTCATGTTATTGGGCGTATTCGGACTGATGCGTCAGGCACCCAACGCGCTCTGGATTGTCATTGCAGTAATGTTGGCAGCCATAGGAACCAAAGCCAGCTCTTTCGCCGAGCTTTTTGACCCTACCGACTTCTACCACTATATGCTGGCATTGTCGCTACTGGCGTTTGGCAAGGCCGTTCAGAAGTAAACGTTTCATCCGCCTAAAACATGTAACCGGCCTTCGCAGTTGGGTACTCACACTCAACAACAAAGACGAATGGACTTATTGGAACTGGCAGAAGATTCGGCTAAGGTAGCCAAGGCAGCCAAACTGGTGTACGTTAGCGATACGATGCCGGGAATTTCGCGGCAAAAAAAAGGCGATCACTTTATTTTTGTCGACGCAAAAGGCGAAACCATTAAGGATGAAGCTACGCTGACGCGCATCCAGAAAATGGCGTTACCACCTGCCTGGGAGAACGTATGGATTTGCGCAAAACCCAATGGACACTTACAGGCAACTGGAATTGACACTAAAAACAGAAAGCAATACCGCTACCATGCCAACTGGAACACCATCAGAAGCGAAACCAAGTTCTTCCGTATGGTGTCATTTGGTGAAAAATTGCCTTTGTTAAGAGAGCGGCTAGAGAAAGATTTAAAGCTGAACAGTCTTAACCGTGACAAAGTAATAGCCATTGCCCTAAGTGTAATGGAGCAAACGTTGATCCGGGTAGGAAACGCAGCTTACGAGAAAGAATACGGGTCGTATGGACTGACAACCCTGAAAGACCGGCACGTTAAGACCGAAGGAAGCGACGTTCGGTTTAGCTTTAAAGGCAAAAAAGGAATTTACCACGATATTACACTCCACGACCGGCGGCTGGCGCGATTGGTGAAAGCCTGCCGGGACATACCAGGCAAAGAACTCTTTCAGTATTTTGATGAGATGGGCGAACGCCGAAGTATCGACTCCGGCATGGTCAATGAGTATTTACAGAACATCATGGGCGATAATTTCTCCGCTAAGGATTTTCGAACCTGGGCAGGGACTGTTAATGCACTCCGGCTGCTGGTTGAGCTGGAACCTTGCCAGACAGATAAAGAGGCTAAGAAAAATGTAAATACGGTGCTCGACGAAGTGTCACAGCGATTGGGCAATACACGCACTGTTTGCCGGAAACATTACGTTCATCCACAAATTTTGGAAGCCTATGAGTGTCAGGATCTAAACCCATACATTGCTCAGCGCAACCGGTTCCGACAAACCAGTCCCTACGGTTTAGATGGTGTTGAAAAGCTACTGCTTAAGTTTTTGTCGGATCAAGTTTCAATCAAAAACTAGGCAGGGCGCGGATTCGCCTTTTTTACGGCAACGTTTTTACCCAGCTATGTTTACCGCAGCGCTTACAACTCGGTTTTGTTTCAGTTCCGTCAAAAGTCTGCACAAATCCACAGTTGGTACATGCATAAGTCCCAGCCACCACGGGTACCTCGGTCTGTAGCCGAAGCAAATGCGGCATTACAGGTAAACCCGGTTTTATGTCGGCCTCCCTATACTGAAATATGCTCAGTTGGCCACTAGGCTCCAAAATAGCTACGCGCACTTGGCCTAGATGCTCTACGCCTGCTTGCCGGAGCTCAGAGAAAAGCTCATCTTGCCCCAGATCTTCCTGATCGAAGTTTTGATTTTCAATACATCCATCCTGAATTACATAGACGGGTTTGCCTTCCAAAGTCTCTCGAAGCGTTTTGTTCTTATCACTTAGGCGAGTGATGAGTTTGTAGCAACCCATCATAACCACGAAAACCACGATAGCCGCGCTAATTGGCACATCATCGTAAAACATAGGGTCACCGGCAGCAGAACCAAGCCCAATAAGCAGTACCAGTTCGTAGACCGACAGTTGCTTTACTTCGCGTTTGCCCGATACTGTCAGGGCTGCCAACAGGATCACAAACATGATAACCGTACGCAAAGCAACTTCACCGAGGTACAGCCACGGGAAATCATGAATCAGCATGCGTTCCCAGTCGAAAGGCTGTATCGGCTTTTGCATGCTTATTTGGTTATCGTGCTACTCAACCTAAGGAGTTCAATTTCGGCAGCCTTGGCATTAAATGAAGCGTCAATCAGGCGAGTTTGGGCCGTAACGGAATTGCGCTGAACATCGCGAAATTCCACGAATGTCGAGTTACCGATTCGGTAACGGTCATAGGCAATATCTACGTTTTGAAGTGCAATCTGATAATTCTGCACCTCCAGATTCAATAGCGACAAGCTATTGCGGTATTGTTGATACGACTGCTCCAGTGACGATAATAATTGGAGTTGCTGGTTTGCCGTTTGATCGGCGGTGATACGTTGGTTGATTTGGGCATTGGCGATTTGACGTTTCAGATTCCCTCCATTGTAAAGCGGCAAAGCCAGTCTGACACCC
The DNA here is from genome assembly GCF_028867935.1 of Flavobacterium sp. SUN052. GTDB lineage: Bacteria > Bacteroidota > Bacteroidia > Flavobacteriales > Flavobacteriaceae > Flavobacterium. The sequence goes on along the minus strand of NZ_JAPQNS010000005.1, from coordinate 196,127 downwards.
AGCGTATATGTTTCGTTCCGGCCACGACGTACACCAAAACCAGCCTGGTTATCAGTTGGATTAAAGCCGTAAGATCCCAGTAAATCAATCTGCGGATACTGTAATGCCTTGGCAAGCCGAACATCAATGTCAGCGAGCCGCTGATTCAACACCGCCACCGCCAGAAACGGATTCTGCTGTTTGAGTGATTCCCGCAGGTCAGGCAGGGATAAATCAGTGCGGGCCAGAATAGTATCGCGTATTGCAAACTCTGTGTTGAGATCGCGTACTAACAATGTGTTCAAAACGATTTTAGCATTGCGCAGGCTTAGCTGTTGTGCCAGCAAGGCCGCACTATCGGCGTTATAATCGACCTGAGCGCTCAAATAATCTACTTTCGAGCGAGTACCAACTTCGTAGGTAGCCTTGGCTAGATCAAGACGCTCGCGTGAGATGTCGAGTGCCTGCTGAAAAGCAATCAGCCGTTGCAACTGCCTCACTACATCATAGTAACCAGTAGTAGCGTCAGCAACAGTGAGTTCGATGTTGGCGCGAGTGTTTACTTCGCTGATTCGTACTAGTTGCCCAAGTCGGTCGAGGGTGGCTTCACGCCCAAATCCATTAAAAACAGTGTAAGATCCCGTGGGACCGATAGCAGCATTTCGGTTAAAAATCCCGTAAACTCGCTGAGAAGGCAAATTATTGAAAAGGTCTTGCCGGAGATTCTGGACTAGAAAGTTATTCTGAAAACCAAACGACACGTTTGGCAAAAATCCGGCATTGCCTCTCACATTGTTATTACGAGCTATTAATTCCTGTGATCGGTTAACGCGAATCTGATAGTTGTTGGCTACGGCCGATGTCACAACATCAGTTAGAGTCAGTAAATCGCCCGACTGGGGCAGATTCGCTAGTGTATACGTGCGTTGCAATGCCCGTTGCATTGGCGTAGTCTGTGTACTTGATGATGGTCGTGTAGGCTGTTGGGCAAGGGCCTGAGAGCAAACCAAAAACGTCAGAAAAAAGAAACCGGAAAACGAACTGTATTTCATAAAGAAAGATGAATGCACGTATGGAGGCCAAAATTAAGCCAGCCGCCTGACTTAATCGCTTCTTTGTCGAAAAGTGCCGTATAATTGCTATTTACTTGATTAACTACCATGCAAACTGAACGTAAAATGAGGTATACAGGCGGTATAATGAGCGGATCGCTATCTATTCTTCAGTACACAGTATTCGCGATTCTCCTCGCTGGTTGCCAAACCCGCCAGTCGGCCGACCTGCTCGTTACTAATGCGACTATCTACACCGCTGATTCCTCTTTCTCAACCGCCAGCGCGTTCGTAGTGAAAGATGGCAAGTTTCTGGCCGTTGGCCAGGCCGACGAACTTGCCAAACAATACGCTCCCGATAGCACAGCCGACTTAGGCGGCAAGCCCGTATTTCCGGGCTTTTTCGATCCGCACTCCCATTTTTTAAATCTAGGTCAGGTTCTCTATCAGGCTGATCTGGTTGGGGCAACGTCCTATTCGGAAATCATTCAGCGACTTAAGGATTTTCAGCAGAAAAACCCGGAGGCTATTTGGCTCGTTGGGCGTGGTTGGGATCAGAACGATTGGCCAAAAACCGACTCCCCGGTGCGGGGTTTCCCAACCAAAGCCATGCTCGATGCCGCTTTCCCTAACATTCCTGTCGCGCTTACTCGGGTAGACGGCCACGCCTTATTGGTAAACACCAAAGCGCTCCGGTTAGCACAGATCACATCAGGCAGCAAGCTGGCCGGTGGTGAAGTAGTGCTCGATAATCAGGGCCAACCTTCGGGCGTATTGGTCGATAACGCCATGCAGTTGGTCAAACGGGTGATTCCTCAGCCCGATGACAAAGAAAAGGAGCGGATGCTGTTAGCTGCTCAGAAAGTTTGTTTTTCGTATGGACTAACTTCTATTTCGGATGCTGGCTTGAATCAAAAAGATATCGAGTTGGTCGAACGGCTCCAAAAAAACGGGAAGCTAAAAATACGCGACTATGTCATGATTTCGCTCGGTTTACCCAATATCGACTATTATCTGAAACGGGGGCCTTTTCAAACCGATCGGCTAACTGTCCGTGCCTTTAAACTCTATGCCGACGGGGCTCTTGGCTCACGCGGAGCCTGCCTCCGTAAGCCCTACGCCGACCGCCCAGAAACAGCTGGTTTTCTGTTGCTCAGCCCAGCTGAGCTGGAACGAGTGCTGACTCAATTGGCAGGCAGCGGTTTTCAAGCCAATACCCACTGCATTGGCGACTCGGCAAACCACCTGATTCTGGATTTGTACGGTAAAATGCTCAAGGGCAAAAATGATCGGCGCTGGCGCATTGAACATGCACAGGTTGTTTCGCCGGAAGATGTCTGGAAATTCAATCGCTACTCTGTTATTCCCTCTGTGCAACCTACCCACGCCACCTCCGACATGTATTGGGCAGGTGATCGTTTGGGGCCAGTTCGCGTAAAAGGAGCCTACGCATTTAACGACTTGATGAAGCAAAATGGCTTTATTGCGTTTGGTAGTGACTTCCCGGTAGAGGCTGTGAATCCCTTGTTCGGGTTTCACTCGGCAACCGCCAGACAGGATGCCAAAAATTTTCCGGCCGGGGGCTACCAGCCCGAAAACGCTGTTGACCGTAAATCGGCCTTATTGGCCATGACTCGTTGGGCCGCCTATGCCAACTTCGAAGACAGCCTCCGAGGCAGCATTGCGCCCGGCAAACAGGCCGATTTTGTTGTACTGGATCAGGACTTAATGAAGGCCCCGGCTCCTACTCTACGGCAAACGAAAGTGCTGCAAACCTGGGTCGGCGGAGAACGGGTATTTTAAGGTATTGTGGATTTATAATCCGCCGTCATAGTGTCACGGCGGATTATAAATCCACCGTACAGACTCCTACTTTGGCTTCTGCTTCGTCGTGCTTTGCATAAACGTTAGCGTTACGCCAGAAGCTTCGGGAATTGGATACAGCATTTTGATAAACGAAGCCTGCATGGTTTTGGGCAGATAAACAAAGCCGCGTACCGATTCACCGGGTTGAATGTATGTCCGTCGCAGCGCTAGTTCGCGCCAGCGATACGACTCAAAATCATAGCGTTGCATCCGATCGGCAAACACGCCGTGGTCGATTACGCGCTTGGCCTGAATCAAGTTATACATGCCATCGTGAGTAACACGGTTGCGAACCCAACTTTCCCGGCTCTGCCGATGCGACGATGCTGAAACATCGCTGGCTACAGCTGCTACGAGTAACACAGTATTGATGACTTTGGCCGTTTTTAGCCGTCGGGTTTCTTTAGCTACTTTATCCTTAACCAATTCTGATTCGAGGGCCGGATTGGCCGCAGTTCGGAACAGAACCAATGTTTGATTGCGAGGGTCATGGAGCGTGTCTTCGTTGGCATCCAGCGCCACATACCGGAAGTTCGACGGGTCAAAGTCTATGATATGGGACGAGCGATTCTTAATTTCAATATCCATCGCTAGGTATTCCATATCTTCCCGCTCAAACGACGCCACCACAACTACACTGTCCATTTCGGCCCGGGTTATCATTCGCCCTTCAATGCGGGCAACATCGCCTGTTACAGGAGTGAGTTGCAGGTAAGATTGGTTAGAGGCACACCCGCCAAGACACAAGGCAAAAATCAGCAGTAAAACATTTATTTTCATGGCGTTGGAAAGGCGAAAGTCGCTTTCAATAAGGTGTTGTTTACGTTAAACAAAGCTACAGCGGAGTAATAGAAAAGTCAATAGATTGAGCGATGACCGCACGTGCCGCCCCGATCTTATTCGGAAAGATGTCATCTCTTTCGTAATCCGTATCTTTGCCCTATGAATACGACACTGACTCAACAAACTGTAACAACAAGCTCATTACCCGTTATGGAAGCGTTCTACACGCTTCAGGGCGAAGGGGCTCATAGCGGAAAGGCGGCCTATTTTATCCGGCTTGGCGGTTGCGACGTTGGATGCCATTGGTGCGATGTGAAAGAATCCTGGGATGTGAACGCTCACCCGCGTTTAACTATTGATACCATCGTCCGTGAAGCGGCAGCATATCTGGGCCGGATGGCTGTGATTACGGGGGGCGAACCACTCATGCACGATTTGACAACGTTGACAGCCGCCTTACAAACGGCCGGTTTTCAAACCAATATCGAAACATCAGGCGTGTGCGAAGCAGTAACCGGCAGTTGGGACTGGATTTGCTTTTCACCCAAGAAGTTTAAAAAGCCAAACCCAGCCATTTATCAGCAAGCCAACGAACTGAAAGTTATTATTTACAACCAGTCAGATTTTGCTTTCGCAGAGTCATTTGTGCCGCACCTCCGCCCCGATTGTCGTTTGTTTCTGCAAACCGAATGGAGCCGAACAAAAGAAATGCTTCCGCTTATCGTTGAGTATGTAAAAAATAATCCGCAATGGCAGGTTTCGTTGCAAACACACAAGTACATGGATATTCCATGAGGCTGATTACGGTTGGCTGCTGGTTGCTTACTATTGGCTGCTGGCTGCTCACTGTTCCCTCTTCCGCGCAGGATGCAAAGGCCAAACAACTTTACGACCAGTCGATCAAGTTATTTGGTGAGCGCAAGGCTACTGAGGCCATCGCCTTTATGCAGGAAGCCATTAAGCGTGATCCTAATTTTGCGGATGCACATCTCAAATTAGGCCAGCTCTACGAGTTCACTAAACGGGTTGAGCCTGCTCTTTTGGCCTACCGCGAGGGTGTTCGTCTTCAGCCCGATGCACCTGCTTCGTCGGCTGCTTATCAATCACTTAGTAATTTGCTGCTTCGGCTGGGTCGTTATGGCGAAGCTATTCCGTTTCTAGAAAAATATGCCACGTTTTTTGCGCCACAATCGGCGCAGGGAAAGCGTATTGAGCAGTTGATGACCAATGCCAAGTTTGGGCAGGATGCCATGCAGCATCCGCAGGCAGTAACCCCCAAACCACTGTCGGAGAGCCTACAAACAACCCCATCGCAGTATTTTCCGGTTCTCACTGCCGACGAACAGACAATGGTATTCACTGTTCTGAAACCTGAAGGCGACGAAGACCTTTACATCACCTCTTTCAACGGTGAAACCTGGCAGCCGCCGGTGTCGCTTTCACCAAACATTAACACCCCCGATAACGAAGGGACACCCAGTTTATCAGCGGATGGGCGAACGCTTGTGTTCACCGCCTGTCAGGGGCGTAAAGGCTTTGGTAGTTGCGACTTGTACATCACCCACCGAACAGGTAATGACTGGTCTGAATCTCAAAACCTGGGACCTATCGTCAACACTCGTTACTATGAATCGCAACCTGCTCTATCAGCTGATGGCAGGCGGTTGTATTTCGTATCGGATCGGCCGGGCGGGCAGGGGAAACGTGATCTTTGGCGCACTGATGCCGATGCCGAGGGTAACTGGCAGGAGCCCATTAACCTCGGAACCCCCATCAATACATCCTTCAACGAAGCTTCACCGTTTATCCATGCGAATGGTCAAACCTTGTTTTTTGCATCGGAGGGGCACCCCGGCATGGGAGGGTATGACTTATTCGTAAGCGACAGTACACTCACCACTGGCCCCAAACGCTGGTCGACTCCAACCAACCTCGGTTACCCGATTAATTCGGCTGAAGATCAGGCATCACTGTTTGTCTCGGCCAATGGTCAGCGCGCTTATTATTCGTTTGAAGAGCAAAAGGATGGCATTTCGCAGCGTTCGCGGATTTATGTATTCGACATGCCGGAATCGCTTCGGGAACGGGTAAAACCCGTGAATTATCTCAAAGGCATAGTCACGAATGGCAAGAGTCAGAAACCGGTGTCTGCCACCGTCGAACTCATTGACCTGGCTACCAATCAAACCATTTCGCGGGTAGCGTCGGATGCTCAAACGGGCCAGTACGCTATTGTCTTACCCACTGAAGGCGAATATGCTCTTTACATCAACAGTCCGGGTTACCTCTTCAAAAGTCTTTCCTTCGATTTTGCCCAAAAGAGCAAAGAAACCAACCGGGGTATTGCCTTACCAGTGGCGTTGGAACCCATCAGCAACACGGGAAAAGAAACGCTGAACAACATCTTTTTTGAGTCTGGGCGGTATGATCTGGTGGGCAAATCGCGAACAGAAATAACCCGACTCGCCCAGTTTTTAAAAACAAATCCAACCGTAAGCGTTGAAATCTCCGGGCATACCGATGATCAGGGCGACGCTAATGCCAACTTGGTGCTATCGAAAAAACGGGCTCAAACCGTGGTTGATTACCTCACCGAGGCCGGTATTGAGGCCGCCCGGATACGAGCAACCGGGTTTGGCAAGACCAAACCCTTACTGCCCAACACGAGTGAAGAAAACCGTCGGTTAAACCGGCGAATCGAATGGCGAGTATTGTAGGCGAGTCGACATCTGCTCGAACTGGCTGGCATCTCTGATTATATGAAAACTGGGTTAAGATCAACCGTTTTCCCTATCAATTCACTTGGTTTCGGGCGGAATTTTTTTGAACTTTGCCGTTGTTGTCCTTGTAAACAGTAGCTTATGACAAGCGTTGACTTGTACGAAAACTGGCTGTTCTAACTGATTCTGACAACATTCATTCTGAGTGACGATGACTCCCGAACACGTAAAGTGCCTTATTATAGGCTCCGGCCCTGCCGGATATACCGCAGCAATTTATGCCGCACGGGCCAATATGCAGCCCGTTTTGTACCAGGGTGCCCAGCCGGGTGGCCAGTTGACCATCACAACCGAAGTTGACAATTTTCCGGGCTACCCCCAGGGTGTTGATGGTCCTCAGATGATGCAGGATCTGGAAGCGCAAGCGCGTCGTTTTGGATCTGACATTCGCTATGGAGTTGTCACATCCGTTGAATTTTCGACCAATCCCAGCGTTGACCGGCCACACCGTGCCATTGTAGACGACAAACACGAAATCACAGCCGATAGCATTATCGTTTCTACCGGAGCATCAGCCAAATGGCTTGGTCTCCCTTCTGAAATGCGCTTGAATGGCCGTGGCGTGTCAGCCTGCGCCGTTTGCGACGGGTTCTTCTTCCGGAATCAGGATGTGGCTATCGTTGGCGCGGGTGATACAGCCGCCGAAGAAGCAAGCTATCTTTCAAATATTTGCCGCAAGGTGTACATGCTCGTTCGTCGCGATCAGATGCGGGCTTCCCGTATTATGCAGCAGCGGGTGCAAACGAAAGAAAACATCGAAATACTGTGGAATACCGAAACTCTCGAAGTTGTTGGCGATGAAGAGGTAACTGGTGTTCTTGTTCGTGATGCAGTAACGGGAGAGCAACGAACGCTTGATGTAACGGGTTTCTTTGTGGCTATTGGTCATAAACCCAACACCGATATTTTTAAAGGTTTCCTCGACATGGACGAGAATGGATACATTCTTACCGAGAAAGGAAGCACACGGACCAACGTTCCAGGCGTTTTCGTCTGTGGCGATGCGCAAGACAATGTGTATCGGCAGGCTATCACAGCCGCCGGAACGGGTTGTATGGCAGCTTTGGATGCCGAACGTTATTTGGTTACGCTCGAAATGCAAGAGCAAATGATGGTTTAAGTGAGCGGAGGGATAGGGGTGATTTCTATGGACATCACCCCTATCCCTCAATTTTTTTTGAGTACTTACCTTAAAACGGGCGAACAGACAACATTGTCATCTCGCCGAATATTACTTCATGAACAATCTACCAGTGAGCAGCTAGCCCCTTCATCCACGCTAACTGCCTGCTGTTGTTCATTAGTTTTGTTTCGGAAGATCACTATTGTCCGTTTGCCAACTTGATGAACAGATGGGAAAAAATCGACTTTTATGGCTGACAGCCATTGGCTGCTTCGTCGCCACCACCTTCACTGCTCAGGCTCAAGAACGCGGTTTATTTAAAAATACCCGCATCAAACCCAAGAATACCTACAACCCGAATTTTCCGGTCGTAGAAGAAAAAAAGGCTGCTGATGTTTTCGAACAGGAAACAACAAGTCTGCGGTTCAACAGCCAGTTTGAGCCAAAAAAAGAAGTCAATCCCGTTGTGGCCGAGGATACGATGATGATCGACCAAGGCGAAACCAGCGTGGTTGAAGTAATTGACTCCGTTCAGGTAGGCGATGAATGGGTTAAAGTGGCCGACTATTATCAGGTTTGGGACTCCCGCCATATTGATCCATACAACATCAACCCGCTGGAATTCGACGAGGTCATCGACATTAAGTTGTATGATCCACCGGCTAATCATTTCTGGTCGGCACCGCTTCAGCAAGGCAAGCTTACCTCCAATTTCGGTTATCGCTGGGGTCGCTGGCACACTGGAGCCGACCTCGATTGTGAGACGGGCGATCCTGTTTACGCTGCTTTCGACGGCATTGTTCGCGTGGTAGGCTGGGATGGCAGCGGTTACGGACGTTTTGTGCTGTTACGGCACTATAATGGCCTTGAAACGCTCTATGGTCACATGTCGAAACAGTTGGTTGAATCGGGGCAGTTGGTGAAAGCGGGTGATCAGATCGGTCTGGGCGGTAACACTGGCCGAAGCTACGGCGCTCACCTGCACTACGAAACCCGCTACGAAGGCAACCCCTTTAGCCCACTCAATATCTATTCGTTCCCAGAAAACGTGGTTACCTCCGAGCACTTTTTGCTAACGGGCAAGGTATGGGATTATCTACGGGGTGGCCGCTCTTCAGGTTCTGCCGAAGACTTAAGTTTCAAACCCAAGTTCAAGCGGACAGTACTGCACAAAGTACGGCATGGCGAAACCTTGTCATCAATTGCTGGTCGCTATGGCCTATCAACGTCAACATTAGCTCGTAAAAACCACATGTCTTCCCGGACACGCATCCGGCCAGGGCAAAAACTACGGGTGAACTAGTATTTATTCTTCTGCCCTAACCTTGAAAAGCCGCTTGAGCCAGTTCTTCTGCTCAGCGGCTTCTTCGTTTTTGTCCGCTTCAGTTAATTCTTGCCGGGCCAGCAACCGCATGTCTGGTTGACCAGCATCAACCCAGCAGGTATACCAGAAGTCGCCAACCATTTTGACTGCAGCCCGCATCTGCCTTTCTACCTGACCTTTCAACCGCTCATTATACTGCCGGGCAAAATCTTCCGCGTACGTTTTAGCTGTAATTCCATTGCGTTCTTCAAAGCCAAACTTACGGGTGTCTCCTATCTCGGCCGTTAACTCCCGCTCAAACCGAAACACCGAATCCAGGGCAGCATGGGCATTGAATACAGCACGCCAAGCCGATTTTTGAGGTGATTGAACATAATCGGCCGGGCCAACTAGAAAGTCATACTGAGCGCTGTATAATTCAGGCAAACGTGACTCCCAGAAGCCGTGTATACCCTGCTGGTTCGACAACTGACCGTTATAGTTTCGGGTAGTATGCAAAGGCACGTTTGCATCAGCAATGTAATGGCCCAGATCAGCGGCAATGCGTAGGATTCGGCGCACATCACGCGTACGAAAGGCTTCTGTTAACTGGAACTTGGTGAGTTGAATATGCCAGGGGACAATACCACGGGCCGCGAGCGTGTCTTCACCATACCGGGTGACAGCATCCTTATAAAAACGTGGCAATGTTACTGCTGACGTGTCGGAGTAATCATCAAGGTCGATAAAGTGCCGGGGGGCCTCCCCTACCACCGCCATTCGCCGGCGGTCAGGATTTACCGCATTATCAGTCAGGTAATCAATGTGCCGTTTGAAAAATGGCATCATTTCGGCAGGCAACGTAAACACAGCCAAACGGTTGATTTGCTGATGGGCATAAAAACCCCACTTGGGCTGTTCGTTCGCTAAAAACGGTGATTGCGAGGGAAAATAATTTTCAAAAAAATTTGGACCAATGATGCACAAAAATCCAAAAAACAAATACCTTTGAACGAACATAGTACTTTGTAAAGAAATAGTTTAACTATTGAAGCAAGGGCCAGTTTTAACAGAACAAAATTTTGTCACAAGACAAAAACTCATAACAATGAATCGTAAATCAAAGGGTTACCTCATTATCATCGCTGTTTTCTGTTCATTCGCCCTATTCATATATGGCGCATACTCTCCTGCAAGAAAAGCCCAAAAACAGCAAATTTTTTGTATAAAATTCAAAAACAGCATTGAAAAAGAAGCTGTTGAACGTCATATGCATGCTTTTGCGTCATTAAAGCGTGAAACTAAAGCTATTGTTGGCTATAGTGCTGGGCGCACAATTGAGCCCGCTGGTAAGGCTGGAGCCTACGATGTTGTGCATTATTTGACATTTCAAAGTGAAGATGATATGAAGGCTTTTGGAAAAAGTGAAGAGTTTAAAACATTCAAACTCGAGAATGAAGCTGCCTGGGAAAATGTGTTGGTGATCAACGCCGATATTCAGCAGTAAACTTAAATCGAAAGTTTTAGGTGAAAAGTCGGCTGACGCAATTTACGAATATGCGTCGCCCGACTTTTTATTTTTAACCAAAGACTTTGACTATTTTCTCCTAAACAGTTGATGTTCTGAATAAGAAGCCGTACTTTTGCAACTCTTTTGCAGAACACGAAATTCGTTTATATACAAATGGCAAATCATAAATCAGCGAAAAAAGCCATCCGGTCGAGTGCCAAGAAGCGTCTGTTAAACCGTTACCAGCACAAAACAACACGGAATTTGATCAAGACGCTCCGCGAGACGCACGATCACGCTATGGCAGTTGAGTTGTACAAGAAGGTAGCGTCATCGCTTGACCGGCTTGCAAAGCGCAATGTTATTCACAAGAACAAAGCCTCGAATAATAAATCGAAGCTGGCTCGTTTTGTGAACAAACTGACTCCAGCTGCTGCTTAGTAGCACCGGGTTCGCCCGCTTATTTCGCTCACCCCTACCAACGATTTATGAAAACCTTGTGCCCGAAACGGTATGAGGTTTTTTTATGCCTATACTCCAATGTCCTACGACAATCCCCGCAAAATTCTGAGTTGGGCCGAAGAAGACCGCCCGCGCGAAAAGCTCATGTTAAAAGGTCGGGCTGCTTTGTCTGATGCCGAACTGATTGCCATTCTGATCGGCTCGGGAACGACAGATATGACGGCCGTAGACGTATCGAAGATCATTCTGCAAAGCGTGACCAACAACCTCAACGATCTGGCGAAGCTGAGTGTCAAAGATTTGTCAAAATTTAAGGGTATTGGCGAAGCTAAAGCAATCAGCATTGTGGCCGCACTCGAAATAGGCCGTCGCCGACGAGATCAGGACCGGCCACAACGGGCCAAAATTACCTGTTCTCGGGATGCTTATGAAGAAATCAGGCCCCACCTGATGGACAAACCGCACGAAGAATTCTGGATTTTGCTACTCAACCGAGCCAACGAAGTATTAAGGCCCGTTCAGGTGAGCGCCGGAGGAATATCAGGAACGGTGGCTGATCCAAAACTAATTTTCAAGCACGCTATCGAACACCTGGCCAGTTCGATGATTTTGGTACACAATCACCCTTCAGGAAACGTTACGCCTTCACAGGCAGACAAAGATCTGACCCGCAAACTCCGCGATTGTGGTAAGCTACTGGACGTTCCGGTACTCGATCATCTTATCTTCACCGACCGAACTTATCTGAGTTTTGCCGATGAAGGGTTGCTATAAAACATGAGTCACGGTGAATCTTAGCGCTTTAACAAAAAAGTAAATTTCTGGCCAAAAACCAACTGACACTACCTTTTATAACTGGAAATCGGCACCGAACTGCTTCAGTGCCGATTTATCGACTGCGCTTGGCCATTACCAACGCGCTTATAGTTGCTTTTTTGCCTTAACTCAAAATCGGGATGACATATGTTTTTGTAGCACTGTCCTGCGGCCAGCCTGGCGTACCAGCAGTGATTTTATAAACCAAACGTTTCCTTCACGGTATCAACAAAATCCAGTTTCTCCCAGGTGAACAGTTCAACTTCCATTGACTTGGCCGTACCGTTTGATCCGAAGGTTTTGGTAACAATTTCGTTCTTGCGACCCATGTGTCCGTAAGCGGCCGTCTCTGAGTAAATAGGATTACGGAGTTTCAGACGCTGCTCAATGGCGTAGGGGCGCATGTCAAAGATTGTCTCGATTTTGCGGGCAATTTCACCGTCGTTCATATCCACTTTAGCCGAGCCGTAGGTGTTCACATACAGACCGCAGGGTTTGGCAACACCAATGGCATACGATACCTGCACCAGCACCTGGTCGCACAAACCAGCCGCTACAAGGTTCTTAGCGATATGACGCGTTGCGTAAGCTGCCGAACGGTCTACTTTGGAAGGATCTTTGCCCGAGAAAGCACCACCACCGTGAGCACCTTTACCACCATACGTATCCACAATAATTTTACGACCCGTCAGACCGGTGTCGCCGTGTGGCCCACCAATTACAAACTTACCCGTTGGGTTGATGTAGTACGTAATATTATCCGTGAACAGCGCCTGAAGCTCAGGTTTCAGTTTAGCTTTCACACGGGGAATGACGATGTTGATAACGTCTTCACGGATTTTAGCCAGCATAGCCTCATCGTTGTCAAAATCGTCGTGCTGGGTCGAAACCACAATCGTGTCGATTCGGACAGGCCGGTCATCATCAGAATATTCAATCGTTACCTGCGATTTTGCGTCGGGACGGAGGTACGGAATCAGGTCGGCGTGGTTGTTCCGAATATCCGACATTTCCTGCAAAATCTTGTGCGACAGATCAAGTGGCAACGGCATGAAATTTTCGGTTTCGTTGGTCGCGTAGCCGAACATCATTCCCTGATCACCAGCGCCTTGTGCATTGGCTTTCGTTTCGAAATCGTCGTTTGCTACCTGCCGGTCAACACCCTGGTTAATATCAGCCGACTGGTCGTGTAAAGCCGAGAAAATGCCACAGGAATTAGCCTCGAACATATACTCGCTCTTGGTATAGCCGATGCGTCGAATGACTTCACGCGTTATTTTTTGGACATCGAGGTAGGTTTCGGTCTTGATTTCACCAGCCAATACTACCTGGCCCGTTGTCACGAGTGTCTCGCAGGCTACCTTGCTCGACGGATCGTAAGCTAAAAAATTGTCGATGAGAGCGTCCGAGATTTGGTCGGCCACTTTATCAGGATGTCCTTCCGAAACGGATTCGGAGGTAAACAGATAAGGCATAGTATCGGTTTAAACTTGGTTTCAATCTACAAAAATAAGGTTTTATGAGTTGAAACCAGCAAAGTCTTCGAAGCAGTGCCCGACAAGTTTATTATTGGGTTGACCGTAACCCTATTATTGCTCTTTGGAAATAGACCATCCGCCGAATATCTTCCGACGCATTACATCAAACAAAGCAATCGTAAAAGGGCCTTTGGGCATCGACCACATCACCCGTAGCTCCTCAAAAAACGTAGTATCCTCATCCAAGAACTTGAAAACCTCGGCGGGTGTGTTGTGCTCGTAGAGAAGCGTAAACATATCGTCAGCAGGGTAACGGTTGTTTTCCAGTACATTCAAAAAAATGCTGTCGTACAATTTAAACCGCCCTTTGAACCACGATTTCCGACGGTGCGGTCGCCCGGTTTTCGCCAGATTAGCTACCAGATCGCGCAGGTAGCTCTGTGTACGTTGGAATGTGTAGCCGGTAGATGCTTTGGTGTATCCGCCTGACGTTCCAATGCGAATGATATGGTCTGAAGGATTCTCTTGCGTAGGGACGTCGGACATGGGAATTACCCCAAATTCAGTTTCGCCAATCTGATAGGTTCCTGTATCCAAATGCTGGTCGATGTACTGCCGAAGATCTTCTTCGTACTCAGCATCAGACAAGATTTCTTTGTTAAATAACGTAAATTCAATCAACGCCGTTTTGGTATCGAACGGCAACACATACAGGAACCGACAGTCGTTGTGTTGCGCCACCCGAAAATCCATCATGCGCGGACGGGTAATATCAAAACAGGGCTTTTCTGTTGTAATAACCCAGCCCTTAAAATGTTGCAACAGGTTATGATTTTCTGGCTCGTCGAGGGTTAGCGCAAACGTACTGTCGAATACGTAGTCGGCGATTAGCGGTTCATCGTCGGCAATAACAAACCCACCCTGAACGGTGTCTTTAATGCGGTTGACGGTGGCCTGACGAATTTCGACGTTTGGAAATTGAGCCAGGTGTTTGTGCATAAAGGCGTAAAAATCAATGCCTCTGAGCATCTTGTAGCGGTAGTCGCCAATATTGAGCAACCCCGACAAGGTAGTACCGTAGAACTCAACGCGGTTCCAGGTACGAAATAAAACCGACTCATACGGGCCTTCGCCCCGCTCCCAAAAGCACCAGGTGCGGTCGTTACGGTTCTTTTGTTCCCGATCAAGAATCAGAATGGAGCGATCGCGCAGGGTTGACTGGGTTAAGTAATAAGCAACACTCAACCCAGCCATTCCCCCACCCGCAATGATGAAGTCGTATTTTTTCATTACACCAGCACATGCCGCTCAGCGTGGTAGCTAGAGCGCACCAGCGGCCCTGACTCCACGTATTTCAGGCCCCGCCGAAGGCCTTCCTCGCGGTACTGTGCAAACTGATCGGGTGTAATCCAGTCGATTACTTCGTGGTGCATTTTGGTGGGTTGCAGGTATTGGCCCAACGTGAGAATATCCAGACCGTTTTCGGCCAGATCATCCATGGCCTTGTGAACCTCATCCGTCGTTTCGCCCAAACCAAGCATAATACCCGATTTTGTCCGCTGGCCGTACTCTTTAGTACGCCGGATTTGTTCCAAGCTCCGTTCGTACCGAGCTTGTGGCCGTACGCGCCGGTATAGGCGCTCAACGGTTTCCATATTGTGCGACACCACCTCCTGCCCCGCTTCAATCATGTGGATCAAGGCATCCCAATTATTTTTCACATCGGGAATCAGCGTTTCTATAGTCGTTGTCGGTGAAGCTTCTTTCACTGCCCGCACCGTCTGGTACCATATTTCGGCTCCGCGATCTTTCAGTTCGTCGCGATTTACGGAGGTTATTACAGCGTGTTTCACCTTCATCAGCACGATGGCTTCGGCCACGCGCCGGGGCTCATCGGTATCATATCCGTTTGGGCGACCTGTTGCTACGGCGCAGAACGAACAGCTCCGGGTACAAACATTGCCCAAAATCATAAACGTAGCCGTACCAGCTCCCCAGCACTCGCCCATGTTGGGGCAATTGCCTGATTCGCAAATGGTATGCAGTTTATAGGTATCGACTAACTTACGAACTTTAGCGTATTCGGGACCAATGGGCAGCTTTACTCGCAGCCAGTCAGGCCGTTTTTGCCCGTTCAAGCGGTTACGTTGTTCGGTGGATGGGATAACCGGTAATTCGATCATGGCGCTACCTCGTTCTTCTGTTTCTTACAAAATGCAAATCTACGGGCTAAAGTTCTTTCTAGATGGATTACTGCATCCATATATCTTCAAGTAGGCAAGCACCGTTCTTTAACAAAAAAGCGGAGTCCTAAGGCCCCGCTCCCGTTCGCTAAGTTTACCGTAATCTTATTTTTTCGACCCAAAAAACAGGGTGATATATCCTGACGAATAAAATGCCCGTTTGTCGGCTCCCGTCATAATTGTAATTTGCTGGGGGAACAATTCAGCCAGAAAACCGATTTCAAGCCCCGTTGTATTGTTGCGGAAAGCACTCAACTCAAAATTAAGAGCTGCTTTTACATTGGCGCCAACCGTAAATTTCGATTCGCCGAATCCCCGGAAAAATCCTCCCGAACCCGTTGGTTGAGCGCCCGTTCCTGGCTGACCAGCCGTACCATTCAGACTAGATGCCGGCACGATACGGGTGCGGTTATTGCCTTCATTTACTTCGACATAATAAGGCTTTACGATCCCCAGCGATGGACCAGCGGCCAACACGGCGTTGATTGATATACCTTCATCGGCGTTGCGCTGAAACAGGGATATTTCACGTCCATATTGCGGTCTGACAACAAACAGGTAGTTTTCTTTACCGTAAGTAAAGCGTGACCCGCTGAAATTAACCGACTGTTGCACCTCCTTTGGATGCTTAACATTAACAGCTTCAACAGCAAAATAACGATACTGAGGCCGCCCCAGAAAAGTACCAGGCAACCGCTTGCTTTGTCGAAATACAAACCCACCCAAAAGGCCGGAATTGGTATTGGTAGTCACGCCAAACGTTGTGACCGACTGGTAGTCGTCATCTTCGGTATCAGCAGTCGACTTCAGCTGGGCATGACTTGTACCAACAGCTAGTACCGATGTAATCATACCAACGCCCAAAATTTTGTATATACTTCGCATGACCGTGTATTTCAAAAACTAAAAATAGGCATAAAAGGGCAATTTACAATAAAATATCAGCCCGTTTTTAGGTTAACGGTATTGCATGATTTATGTTTGGGCATTTACCAAATAGACTATGGCTACAATTCACGTTGACTACCTGGGCGGACTACGATCCGACTGCACCCACCTCCAATCTGGCACGCACATAAATACCGATGCTCCTACCGACAACCAGGGCCGTGGCGAGGCTTTCTCACCAACCGACTTGGTGGCTAATGCACTTGGAACCTGCATTTTGACTACAATGGCCATTTTTGCCCGACGCGATGGCCTCGAACTAAACGGGAGCGAAATGGACATCACCAAAGTAATGAGCAGCGAGCCCCCCCGCAAGATTGCCCGAATTATAGTCGATCTGACATTACGTGCCGAACAAGACGGCAACCCCGTAATGCCCGATGAACCGACCCGCATTCGTTTAGAAAAAATTGCCCATACATGCCCCGTAGCGATTAGCCTGCACCCTGATTTAATTCAGGACGTAACAATCAAATGGATGGTTGCGGAGCGCGTTTAATAACAAGTGCTAGGGTTGGATACTCGGGATCGTTTCCTCACTATAAGTAAATGCCCAGTAAACCAAACCCTAGTTATCCAGTTACGCTTTTTGAGGAGATAGATTTGTGAGATATGAAGAAACAACCACGGAAACAGGCAAAAGCCGAGCAACTTTACTTTATAGGGCTGCTTCCGCCAGATACCATTCAACAGGAAATAACGGCTTTTAAACAACAGGCATTAGATCAGTTCAAGACGGGCCATGCGCTTACATCGGCCCCGCACATTACGCTAATACCGCCTTTCCGAAGTGCCAGAACCAATTTTTCGGCTATGGCAGATTTTGCCAGTGAGCACAAACCCATTGAGGTCAACCTGAAGGGGTTCAACAAATTTGACCAGAAAGTTATTTTTGTTGATGTAGTTCCAAATCCAGAACTCAACATCGTACAGAAAGACCTTGAGCTGTATGCTCATTATTATTTAGGGGTTGTGCCGGAGTATCAACCCTTTCATCCACACATAACGGTGGCGTTCAAAGATTTGAAGCGCCCAACTTTCCCCGAGGCCTGGGCTTATTTTTCGGAGCAAACCTACGAACGTACGTTCGCAGCCAGCAATCTGGCGCTATTTAAGCACAACGGCAAGACTTGGGAAATAAGCGAAGAATGGTCACTGGGAAACTAGTGTAAGGTGACACAAGGCGCAGAGTTAAACTAGTTTTAATGGCTTGCTTGCCAAACTTTTATGACTCTGCGCTCTTGTATGTCATCCTATGTTTTCACTTGTCCGCTTTTTCGCTAACATAGCCGGATGAAACGAATTTTACGCTGGGCTATTCTTGTTATTCTGGGCGTTATAACTGCTCTTATTGGTGCAAACTATCGAGCTGATATTCCGGTAGAGACCCTCAAAAACAAATACGCTAATGCGGCATCGCGCTTTATAAACGTCGATGGGATGTCGGTGCATTACCGCGACGAGGGGCCTCAAACTGATTCCATTCCACTGGTGCTGTTGCACGGAACGGGAGCATCCCTCCTCACCTGGGATGCCTGGGTCAACAACCTTACCAAAGACAGCGCCAGTAACCACCCTGGTCACCGCATTATCCGTCTCGACCTACCGGCGTATGGCCTTACGGGTCCAAACCGAGACAACAACTACTCTGGAGATTACTATACCCGGTTCCTAAATGAGTTTTTGACCAAACTTGGTGTATCTCATTGTGATCTGGGCGGCAATTCACTGGGTGGTGGCGTAGCATGGCGATACGCACTCGACTATCCCGATAAAGTGCGAAACCTGATTTTGATTGACGCTGCGGGGTATCCGTTACAGTCCAAAAGCGTTCCGATTGCCTTTCGTCTGGCCAGGGTACCAGTTCTGAAGGACTTATTGACTAACATAACTCCCCGGTCTTTGATAGAACAAAGCATTCGCAATGTGTATGCTGACGATAGTCGCGTGACCGATGCTCTCGTTGACCAGTACATGGATATGGCCCTGCGCGAGGGTAACCGAAAAGCATTCGTTAGTCGGATGGTCACGTCAACGACCGATTCTACCTATCTTAAAATCCCGACCATCCGCCAACGCACCCTTATCCTCTGGGGCGCTACTGATTATTTGATCCCGGTCGACAATGCCAATCGGTTCCACCGCGATTTACCAAACGATACACTCGTCGTAATTCCAAATGTCGGCCATGTTCCGATGGAGGAATTGCCAAGAGAGACCGTACGAATTGTACGGGCATTTTTGGATAATTAGAGCAACACTACTTCCTCAAATCCAGCGTGCGATACGTAAACATGCAGCTACTTTTGATACTTGTGCAGGCGCAACGCCTAGAGAAAGGGATTAGGCGAAAAAAAGTACAATCTGCTTCATGACGCGCCAATTACCACTGAATATGATAATTCCACGAACGACTGACAGTTCTTCAAGAATTTTGCAAAAACTTTATAAAACCTTGTGAGTAAGCTTGCAACTGTGAACAGGATAGAACTTCCTTTGTAAATTCTACCAAATCAATAGATTATAAGTACTAATAGTCTATCTATAACCGGGAGAATAGGGAGAATTCAAAATTCACTGCAAATCAATCATACTCAGTAATGAAGCCAGGTTTAAAATCAATGTTTTGGATGGGAGTAATTCTTATCCCTTTGTTCACATCAGCACAGAATACACCGGTCATCAATGCGACAGTATCAGGAAAAGTAATCGATTCACGTACCAGTAAGAATTTGGTTGGTGCAACTGTTTCCATTAAAGGAACCACAAACGGAGCTGCCACGAACGAGAATGGACAGTTCACCTTATTAACGGGACAAAAACTCCCCTTTACGGTTATTGTCTCTTTCGTTGGCTACAAGAAAACGGAAGTTTTAATCAATGAAGATAACGTTGAAATTAAGCTGGAAGATGGGGAGAATCAGTTGGAAGACGTAGTGATCACCTCCCGACGCCGTCAGGAGTCGGCACAGGATGTTCCCATTCCGATTGCAGTGGTGAGTGGCGTTCGCGCTGAAGATGCCGGTGCTTTTAACGTAAACCGCCTGAAAGAACTGGTTCCCAGTGTGCAGCTCTATGCATCTAATGCCCGTAACACCACGCTCAACATTCGTGGGCTGGGTTCAAGCTTTGGGTTAACCAACGACGGTATAGACCCGGGAGTTGGGTTTTACGTCGACGGCGTTTACTACGCCCGCCCGGCAGCCACAGCGCTTGATTTTGTCGATATTGAGCAAGTGGAAGTTCTTCGGGGGCCACAGGGAACACTTTTTGGAAAAAACACAACGGCCGGGGCTTTTAACATCACCACACGTGCTCCAAGCTTTCAGCCGGGTGCCAGTTTCGAAACAAGCTTCGGAAATCTGAATTACATACAGGCAAAGGCGTCTGTAACTGGTCCTTTGAGCAAAAAATTGGCCGCTCGGGTCTCGTTCTCGGGTACACAGCGAGACGGCACTATTTACAACCTTAAGACCCTGAAACCAACCAATACGTTGAACAACGTAGGGTATAGAGCTCAATTGCTTTATACACCATCGGAGAAAGTCTCGATTACTGTAGCGGGTGACAACGCCCGTCAACGACCCGATGGGTATGCGACAGTGGTAGCCGGAGTAGTTACGACAAAGCGGGCTGCTTACCGTCAGTTCAACAACATCATTGCCGATCTGGGCTATAAACTTCCAAGCACGAATCCATTTGACCGAGTAACTGACGCTGATACGCCATGGCGATCAAACAATGATTTTGGCGGTGTTTCGGTCAATGTTGATGCCACGATAGGTGGTGGCAAGCTGACATCGACCACGGCCTGGCGTTACTGGATTTGGGACCCCTCTAACGACCGGGATTTCACAGGTCTGCCCGTATTGACCAAATCGCAGGGGAATTCGCGGCACCAGCAATGGACGCAGGAGATTCGCTACGCCGGCCAGTTCTCGTCACGGTTGAGTGGTGTTGTAGGGGTATTCCTGATCGACCAGGATCTAAAATCAGATCCCGTTCAGACCGAGGAATCAGGATCGGCACAATGGCGGTTTTCGCAAAGTTCGACTAGTGCGTTGTGGAAAACACCGGGTCTGTTTGATGGGTTCGGAACAAAGACAACATCGCGGTTAAAAACCCTGGGTGGGGCAGTGTTCGGTCAAATAGACTGGGCCATTACCGAAAAATGGCATTTGCTGCCTGGACTCCGATTCAACTACGACAAGAAGGATGTAGATTATAAGCGTGAAACCTACGGGGGCCTGCAAACGACCGATCCGGCCCTGCTCGCGCTGAAAAATGGCGTTTATACCAATCAAGCATTCGCATTTGGTGTCGAAGAAAACAATTTATCGGGTCAGTTAACCCTTGCTTACCGAGCCAGTAAGCAATTCAATGCCTATGGAACGTACGCGAACAGCTACAAGCCGGTTGGTGTTAACCTGGGAGGGCTTCCAACTGCTAATGGTGCCGTTTTGATTGACTTAGCGCGGGTGAAACCAGAATACGTTACCCACTACGAGGTTGGCGTAAAAACAAAGCCAACGCCGATCTCTACGTTTAACATCACGGTGTATAATACAGACATCAGAGATTATCAAACGCAGGTTCAGACGGCTGAAGTGGGCGTGAACAGGGGGTATCTGGCCAATGCGGAGAAAGTACGGGTAACTGGTGTTGAGCTCGACGGAAACCTCAGAATTAGCAACAATTTCACGTTCAACGGCGCGCTCTCCTACACGGATGGTAAGTATGTTTCCTTTAAGAATGCACCCGTTCCACTTGAAGAAACAGGTGGAGAATCAGCGTTTAAAGATATTTCAGGGGGCAATTTGCCAGGCATTTCCAAGTGGGCTGGCTCGCTGGGGGGCGAAGTATCTGGTTCCGGCCGGTTATTCAGCCAAAGCGGACGGTACTTCTTTGCGCTCGACACATACTATCGCTCTTCGTTCTCGTCGAGCGCGTCACCATCCGCTTATCTGAATATCGACGGTTACACGCTGCTTAACGCCAGGGCTGGATTTCGGGCCTCCAATGGTGTGTCGATCTTGGTGTGGTCCCGTAATTTGACAAACAAAGATTATTTCGAGCAGCTGTTACCGGCGGCTGGGAATGCGGGGCAGTATGCAGCTGTGCTGGGTGATCCTAGAACGTACGGCGTAACCCTGCGCTACTCTTTTTAAATAAACCAACTTGTATCACCAGACTTTGATTTGTGATACAACAAGTTTCCAAGTAGTACTGGCTCAAATCATACGTATCGTGTGGTCTGAGCCAGTTTTGTTAATGGCTATTACGTACCCAAAACCAGCCAGCTCCCAACCAGCCCAGCAACAGCCAGGCACCTGCCGGAAAACCAAACATGATCAGCAAGAGACCCGTGATAAAGCCAAACAGCAGTTGTTGCTGCCAGCGGTCGGCATTCCAGTTGAGCCGGTATAAGCGCGTATGGAATAGCATGAGCCAACCCCATCCTGTTAGCCACAGCAGTAATAAATAGACTACATCGACAGTCTGAGGTTTGTTTTGTAGCATCACAGGTAGTTCGGGTAGCCACAGCAAGCCATACGTTAATGCATACCGGGAAAACCGACTAGACCGCGACAATGGCAGGTTAGGTAGCACGCGCAGCCAGGTTGTTTCAAACTCGAAAAACGTGCGACAGATGGGTGCATGAGCCACAAGGCTCAACATGAGTCCAATGAGCAAAAGCCGTTCATCGTACTCGTCGGTTGGGTATAGGCGACACACACCAACTAATATGCCCAGAGAGGCTGCTTTGGTTAGTACCAGAGCCACTGGTCGATGGCGCAGTAAAAAACCGGGGTAAAAAAGCTGATAAGGAATGACCCAGTTGGGTCGCGGCAAGCGAATAGTTTGCATCGGATACGGATGCCGAATGCGGTGATCGATACTACCGGCACTACTCACTATCAACGTGATAACTACTCCGATAACTACCCAGTTTGCTGCCCAGGTTTGGTGAAAAACACCACGCTGAACCATCCAACCAGCATACGCTTCTACCGGTATCAGGAGCATGATCGCCACCAGTAACCAGCCTGTCCAACGTGCCTGAACCGATAACAAACGAGCCGAGAATAGGAACCGCTGGGGTGGTTCGTTGAGTAATTGGCGTACGAAGATGGTTGCCCGGAGCGTATACAATGCCCACAGACCAGTCGTAATTGCCAACATAAAGGGCGAGGTCATAATGGCTGCGATTAGGGCATGATGGTCCATGGGACGCATAAACCCGAATGCCAGATAAACGATTACGCCAAGAAACCCGGCATTGCGGGCATAGTAGGGTTGAACGAGCGTACGAAGAAGAAGCTTCATGCCTTCACCTCCCCATTTTCAACCAGGAATACCCGATCAATCGTCAGCTCGCTCAAGCCGACATCCTGGTGGGAGGCCAACCCAAACGAAACACCTTTAGCTTGCTGCTCTTTGATGATTCCAAACAGAATTTGAGCAGCCCGATCATCAATGGTCGTGAGTGGCTCGTCGAGTAGGATAAAGTCAGGTTGGCCGAGAAAAGCCATCAATAGAGCAACTTTTTTAAGCATTCCGCTGGAATAGGTGCCCGTTGGTTGCTTCCAATACTGATTCACCCCAAACTGCTCGGCGAGCATTACGATTTGTTCTTTCGAGGCACGTTTTGCTTTACCCACAAACTGAATAATGTCGCGGGCAGTCAGAAAATCAGGGTAAAGCGGTTCGGCTTCAGCGTAGTTAACCCCCAATCGGTAGTGTATGGGCTGCTGGGTAATTTCGTACTGATCGTTGAGCCAGATTTCTCCCTCGAACGGCAACATACCCGCAATGGTACGCATCAGTGTACTTTTTCCTGATCCGTTAATTCCCCGAAACCAGTGGGTGCCCGGCTCCAGGTGAAGCGATGGAACCGTGATTACGGGCGTATCAAAATATGCCTTGCGGAGATTCGTAATTGTCAACAGCATGTATAAAAGCAAAAACCTGTCATCTTGTTCGGAAAGATGACAGGTCTTGTGGGTAGAATGAAATGCTTTTACATGAGTGGTTATATGGGCTATGGCTTCCGCCACCATTCTATAGTTGGCAATGTTCCGCCCACCACAACGGGCTCGCCAATTTTGGGGTTGGCATACGGAAACCCGGCAGCATTAGCGCGTTTTGTGAATCGCTCGATAGGATCTGTCCACGAGTGGTAAGCCAAAGAAAATTTACCCCAATGTACAGGCAGAATAGTTTTCGCACGTAAATCCTGCCCTGCTGTCACCACCTCTTCGGGGAACATGTGGATGTTGGGCCAGCTTGAGTTGTACTGTCCGCATTCGAGCATGGCCAGATCAAACGGGCCATATTTCTCGCCCAGCTCTTTAAACGTTTTGTCGTAGCCCGAGTCGCCCCCGAGAAAAATACGATACCCCGGCAAGTCGAGTACAAACGATGACCAGAGGGTACGTCCCCGCACAAAACTCCGCCCCGAAAAGTGCCGGGCGGGTGTCGCTCTGATCTTTACACCTGATGGCAACGTAGTATCTTCCCACCAGTCGAGTTCGATAATGCGGTCAGTGGGAATACCCCAGCGTTCGAGGTGAGCCCCTACCCCTAAAGAGACTACAAAATGCTTTACTTTCGGAATGAGCTCAACAATAGTCGAGTAATCGAGGTGGTCGTAATGGTCATGGGATAGTACAAGCAGGTCGATGTCGGGCATATCAGTAGCACCGTATACATTGGCACCGGGAAACGCTTTACCGAAAAATGACACCGGCGATGCATAGCCACTAAAAACCGGGTCCATCAATAGAGTGAAGCCTTTGTGCTTAATCAGGTACGACGAATGACCAAACCAGACCACTGTTGGAAGCGTATCCGACAGTGCCTTGAGGTCTGTTCTAACGGAGGGTAGTGGTTGCTTGGGTTCGGTATCGGGAGATCGGTTCCAGTAGTCGCGCAGCATACCCATGTTCGAGGCCTCTTTGGCCATCACCTCGGTAGGTTCGCGATTTTGGAATGAGCCATTTTTGTAATTAGGCGATTTCAGAATCCGTTCGAGCCGGACACTAGCCGGATCAGCCCCAAAAACGGCACGGCGCATAAACAGAAAAAAAGCGGCCGCTAAAAGGGCCACTATCACAATAGTAATGAGCATAAAACGGTTGCGACGACGGGTCATGGAGAGGCAACGGAGCACAACGGGGAAGGGTTCCTCACCACTTCACGCCAAACCGAAAGCCGCCAACAAAATTGCGCCGGGGAGAGGCATTGTAATACCGGTTGCCAAACGCATTCAGATCATACCCCAAACTGTATTGCTGATCGAGAAGGTTGTCGCCGGTGGCGTAGAGATCGAGGGTGAACAGGCCAAACGTACGCCGAAAACCGATTGTAGCCGTAGCAATACGCGTAGGGTCGGCTTTGGCCGTGTTGGCATCGTTGAGTGCAAACGGGTTCAAGAACTGGTACGTCAGGAAGCCGTATAACCCAAATCGAGAGTTCAAATCTAAACCCGATACGTTGGTAACGGGAGCTACGCCCGGAACCCGATTCCCCGATACATCAACGGTCCCCTGCAAATAATCCTGATAGCGGTAGTCGGTCAATGTAATCGCATTCCAGATACGGAGTGAGATGGGGTTAAACTGAAAGCCCTGTTGCAAAATCTGGTAACTCAGCAAACCTTCAAGGCCTCGCTGATTGGTGCGGCCTGCATTCGTAAACGTCTCGGCACCGCTGTCGGCCGTGCGCCGGACAATCGTTTGTCGGAGCGCAAACTGATACCCCGCCAGATCGAATTGAAGCCGGCCACTAAGCGCTGAACCGCGTAGTCCGATTTCGTAGCTTGTGCCACGCTCGGGATTTAAGCCCGTATTGAAAATCAGATCTGAAGGGCGAATTTCCTGCTGCGTTGGAGCCGAATACCCCGTGCTGATACTTCCAAATACCGAAATTGCATCGGTAAGTTGTTTTAGCAGCGCTACACGAGGCAACCAGACCGGATCAAAGTTGCGTCTTTGTTCGTTAACGGGGCGCTTTGAAAAACGGGTAAACCCATAGCGTACATCGTTGCGGCTGAGGCCCGCCGTTAACACAAACCCTTTAGGCAATGTACTTTCGAGTTGAACGAATCCCAGCCATTGCATCGCTCTCAATTCGTCGTCGGTTTGGAGCGTGTCAAGCTGGCCTTTACGATTGCCGTAGTTTCTGTCCACGGTGAACACATTCTGAAACTCTCCCCCAAAAGTCACAACCGTGGGAACGCCATGCTGGATTGCCTGCCAGCGCGTTACGGTCCGCCCACCTAGGCTCTGATCGGCCCGACGCTCGTAGTTGGTGATGAATGGATTCCGAAAATCGGTAACCGATGCGTACATCACCGTCGTGTTCTGCCAGCGTTCGTTGAACCGGTACGCGTGCGAGAAACCCAGATAACCCAGTTTCTGGTAAATAGCCGCCTGTTGTTCTACACTGCCGGGTACGGTCCGGGTAGCAGGGCGCGCCTGCCGGGGATCGGCCCGGTATTGAGCTTCGGTAAGGCCTCCCGGTGTTTGGTAATGCAGATCAGAATAAAGGCCCAGCACCGACACCGTTCGCCGTTCGCTTACTTTAAATTGGCCTGTCAATTGAATATTGTCGCGCCGAAGCTGGGATTGAACGCGGTACCCATCCGAGCCCAAACCGTGATAGCTAAGAGTAACTGATGCATTTTCGCCACCCGACTGAAGATTGACTCCCCCTCCTCTTAATCCGTATGAACCCGCCAGCCCCGACACCTCTACACCCGATTTACCAGCGGGGACTGACAATCCAGAAAATAGAACGGCACCACCCGTATTGGCTCCATAAAGGCTTCCCGCTGGCCCCTTAATCACTTCTGCCCGACCCAAAGCCCGAACATCAAGTGCATTTAGGGGCGTGTTTCCCCCTGCATCGGTCAGGGGCAGATCATTCCAGTACACCTTTACATTACGTACACCAAACGGCGACCGGATCAGGCTTCCCCGAATGGAGAGCCGGTAACTTCCCGGTGATCGTTCATCGGCCCGAACACCGGGAATAGTATTCAAAGCCGGTACGAGAGTAGGCGTGCCAAACCGTTCGGTGAGGTCGCGGTGCGAGAGCAGCCCGACCGAGGCCGCTGTTTGCAACAAAGGGCGATTACTTTCGTAGGCACGAACTACCACTTCGTTCAGGCGAATGGTATCCTGGGTTAATGTTGATGATCTGTAAAGGGAATCCAATTGGCTCTGAGCCGTAGCCCATTGTCCAACGGCCAATAGAATAAAAAAAGCGTAAAGGATTTTCATGAAGTAGCGCTGATTTGCTTGCCAGAGTAGTAACAGTGGTTACGTGTTGAAAGATTTTTTTAGGATTATAAAATCCAAAATAATCTACTTGTTCGTATGTATGATCAATCGAAATGACATCAACGGTTTTATACGTTATACAGTCAGTACCTATGAGATAAGATGCCGGTGTCGGTGCCCTGTGGGCGAAGACATCGGCTTTTTTATTGAAACACCAGCCACAGATTGCGCAGTCCAAAGAAAGCTGTTACCAGCACCACAAGCCCCATGGCTACGTTCTGTAAACCTGTGTTTCGGTAGCCGTCTGGTAGCAGTTTTCGGTTGTTAACGGCCAATAACAGGAAAACCGTTACGAAAGGAAGCAAAATGCCATTGATGGCTTGCACAGCCACAATGATAGGAATAGGTGTAGCATTGAGCAGTCCGAATGTAAGACCGGTAGCCATTACCAGCATCCAGACAGTTCGATAACTTACGGAGTTTGCTTTAATACCCAGCAGGCTTTTTGCCGTGATGGCAGCTGCCAGCGGGGCTGTCAACGAGGAAGCAAACCCAGCTGCAAACAATCCCAGACCAAACAACGAACTGGCCCAGGGACCCAATCGATTGCTCAAGACCTCGGCCATATGCGGGTATGAGAAGTCGCCCGTAATGAGCAAACCTGCCAGCAGCAGAGCCACCGAAATAATGCCGCCTAGCACAACGGCAATCCAGATTCCTAATCGCATTTCTCCTAACGACTGAGTAGCCGACTCCCCAGTTGTCGGACCATTGTCACTGGCGGGTACTATGCTTGAGCCAAAAAACAGATTGTACGGAACAATGGTGGTACCAATCAGGCCATTGATCAGTAAAATAGACCCGCTTGGGAAAGCCGGAACTACAAGTGCTTTGGTCAGGTCGACGGCATTGACCGGTGCCCCAAAGGCGACGTAAACAAATGCGCCCCCCATTACAAAGACGGCCAGACCGAGGAAATTAGCCAATCCCTGCGTGGAGCCAATCCAGAGAAGCACTATACAAACAAAGCCAAGGCCCACAGTTAACGTCGGAACGGGCAAGCCAGTGAGCAGAGCCAGACCCGTTACGGCCCCAAGAATGTTGCCCGCCTGATAGGCCGCGCAGCCCAAAAATACCGCGATGAACAAAATCCAGGCAATTGCCCTGCCCCGTTGACCGGCATAGGTTTGGGTAATTATCTGACCCAAGTCCTGGCCAGTGGCAATAGTAATACGGGCTGCTGCTTCCTGTAACCACACGGTGCCGAGCGTCGCAAACGTCAGCACCCACAGAAGGTCCAAACCATATTGGGAGCCAGCAATAGCACAGGTAGTTACAGAACCGGGACCAATAAAAGCGGCTGAAATGACTGACCAAAACAGAATGCTGCCCAAGCCGGAGCGAAGTGAAAGAGATTTAGGCATCGTGAAAGTTAAAGACAAAGGCACAAGATAAAGGATTGAATACAGAGACGCGGAGTCCACAGATTTTTTCTTTTTCTCCGTGGCCTCCGTGTCTTTGCGTTCATCTTATTTTATGCCAGGCCCGCAAATACCTCCCTCGCATACACAAGGTCTTGTTTGTGGGCGGCCACGCCACCCATAGTATTCGGCGATTTGGCTTCGATGCACTGCTCCAGCACAATGTGCGGCCGAACATTCTGCGCTTTCAGTTCGCGAACCAGACGCCGGTAGTCAATGTCGCCATCAGAAAGGGTTTCTTGCCAGATTCCGTCTTTCGATTGGCGCACATGCAGTTCCACAATGCGTTTTCCGAACAGCTTGATCACGTCGAACAGCGCTACCTGCGAGTTACCAGCTCCCCGGTAAACCCAGTGCGAATCGAGGCAAAAAGCTACGTTTTGGGGATTCGTGTTGAGCATTATATGGTAAAACTCCCGAGCTCCCGCTCGAAATTCCGGGTCGTGCGTGTGGTAAGCTAGTGTAAGCCCCCGTTTGCGAAGTTCTGCTCCTAATTGATCAAGATTTTTGGCTTGCTCAATTAGTTGGGCGTCAGTTTTATTATCAGGGCTCCCCCATTTCAGCGGGTTTGGATTGGTGACCACAAGGCGCGTACCAAGTGGTTTGGCGGCTTCGGCAATAGCCAACGCCGTGGCAATAGACTCAGGAGCATCTTTGGGGTCGTGCAGTGAGCTATTCACGTAGATCGACCGCATTTCCAGCTTATATTTTTTCAGGTAAGGGGCTAGTTTGGTTGCATCTGCAACGCTGGTCATGCTTGGCTCATAGCCCGTCAGTCCCGCTGCCACAAAGTCCGAAAGCGACGCATCGGGGTCGGCCATCCACTCCTTTTTTTCGCGTCCATAAAACGTATTCCACGTGTATGAATTACAGGCGATATGCAGTGGTGGAGCAACCGCCCCAGCCAGTAATGAAGTGGTATCAGTCAAAAGCGAAGCACCAGTAATGCCTGAAAGAGCGGCCAGAAACTGTCGGCGATTGGGGATCATGGGGTACATTTGTTTGCTTACCCCTATAAACGGAAAACACCCGGCTTCTTACCGGGTGTTTCGCAAAATGGACAGTAAACAGGATACTACGACAAGTACTTCCGCAACATCCAGGCCATTTTTTCGTGGGTTTCCATCAGGCCAGTCAGGAAGTCAGCCGTACCGGCATCTTCCAGTTCTTCATCGGCTGTGGTTACATTTTCGCGCAATTCACGCACAATTTGTTCGTGGTCGGCTAACAGACGCTCAAACATGTTGAGTGTTTTCACCTCGCCACTGTGGTCTTCTTTCAGGCTTGTGTTGCCAATGAAATCTTCCAATGTAGAGAGTGGCTTGCCTCCCAGTGTCCGAATTCGTTCGGCCACTTCGTCAATCACTTCTTCGAGTGCTTTGTATTGCTCCTCAAAAAACTCGTGGTATTCCTTGAAGCTTGGACCCGCCACATTCCAATGGTATTTACGGGTTTTAATATATAATACGTGCAAATCGGCCAGATAGGCATTCAGCATTTCGTTGTCCTTCTTGAGGACATCCTTGTCGAGGCCAATATTGGGTTGAATGTTTTTCACCCCTTGCTCTTTAGTTTCCGGTTTATTTAGATCAGTAGTCATAACTTGAGTATGTAAGTCCTGCCCAAATAACCCTGTGGAGTTGAAATTGTTAGCGGATATTATTTACCAGCTCCGCCCCCGCCCGGTGTTTCAATCCTAATTCGTTCGCCTGCCGACATGGCCCGCGTGAAAATTCCGGGTAGCGATTCCTGCTGACCATCCGTCCTAATCAGCGTTTGCCGTCCAACCTGCCCCGGTTCACCACCATGCAGACCATACGGAGCTACCACCCGATGCTGACTAAGCAACGTAGCCTGCACGGGTTCCAGAAATTCGATTTCCCGGATAATACCATCGCCACCTTTCCAGCCTCCTTCCCCACCCGATCCAGTCCGAATGCTGAATTCGCGCAGCCGAACAGGGTAACGCCGTTCTAGTTCCTCGGGATCAGTAAGTTTGGTGTTGGTCATGTGCTGATGCACTGCCGAACGGCCATTTGCGCCAACTGTCGCGCCGGTGCCGCCACCAATTGTTTCGTAATACCCAAAATCAGCCGAGCCAAACAAAAAATTATTCATCGTACCGTAGCTACAGGCTGCCAATTCTAACGCCTTCAAGAGCGTATCGACCAGCCGTTGGCTAACTTCAGTATTACCACCTACCACAGCCGGGCATGCCTCGGGGCGATTATCGGGGAAGATAGGATTCAGAAATGACGATTTTGGCAAAACAAACCGAACAGGCGTCATCAAGCCTTCATTCAGCGGGATATCCTCTGCACACCACAGTCGAAGCACATACAATACAGCACTATGCAGAATCGACACATTGGCGTTGAGGTTGTTCGGATGAACGCCCGACGTTCCAGAAAAGTCGAACTCGATCTGCTCATCCTGCACCTGAATCCGTACGCAGATCCTATAACCATCGTCTAACGACTCTTCGGCGGTAAACGTCTTACCATCATGTTGTTTCAGAATAGCCTCAATGTTCCGGGTAGCCGACTGCTTCAGCCGGTCCATATACTGATGCACCGTTGACAGGCCATGCGTGCGTACTAGATCGAGCAGTGCCGTTTCGCCCGCTCGCAGCGAGGCAAGAGCGGCCTCAATATCAGCCCGATTTTCGGCTAGGGCACGAGTTGGATACGGAGCGTGTGTAAATCGACTCTCTAGGCCGTCAGTGGTTTCCCACAAAAACTGACCATTTTTCACTACGTACTGCGGCTCCAGCACAACGCCTTCCTCAATAAGTGTAGTCGCATCGGGTGGCATTGAACCGGGCACTTTACCGCCAATTTCGGCGTGATGCGCCCGGTTAATTACGTAGCCCACCAACTCCTTTTCGTCCGTAAAAACGCCTTGTAGCAACGTTACATCGGGCAGGTGCGAGCCACCGTACCGGGGATGATTGGTAATGATGACATCACCCGGACCCAGCGGCAGTTTCTCCAGACACAGCCGCGCACAAACGCCCAGACTGCCCAGATGGACCGGAATATGGGGTGCATTGGCTACCAGCTCAGCGCGGGCATCGAGCAAGGCGCAGGAGAAATCGAGTCGCTCTTTCACATTGGTTGAAAAAGCCGTTCGCTGCAATTGAGTCCCCATTTCTTCGGCTATGCTCATGAATCGCCGGGTGAACAATTCGAGCTGGATAGGGTCAACCTCACCCGAATCGTCGGACCGCCCCGCCCCGCCCCTTGCGAAGGAGAGGGGGTCGGGGACGGTCGGCCGCTGCCGGGAGGTTACTACTGCATTTCCACTGGCCTGAACAGTCAATGTCCAGCCGGCTTCAATAAAAGCCGACGAGGTAGTGTTGAGTAGCAACGCTGGCCCAGCGAACGTGTCACCCGCCTGGAGTTTCGTCCAGTCGTAAGCAGGATAACGGTCAGTTTGAAACGTGGCAAGAACAGGATGTTGAACCACACAGTCGGCAGTGACTTCTTCGATTACTGAGGCTGTTCCAACCAGCACCCGGACACTTTCAACCTCTATTACCCGGCCTTCGGGGAAATGACCATACCGTTGACTGTAAGCCAATCGAAAATCTTCGGCTAATGTATTATTGTACGGCACCTCAACACTAGATTCCTGCCCCTGCAAGCGCAAAAACACACGCACCACCGATGAGCCAATGGGGATCTCAACACCAACGTCCTGCCGGAGTAAGCGTGTTGCTTCAGTTTCTAATTCAACAATTAGGTTTGGCAAATGGCCTTCTATAGTTGCCAGCGGCTGCAACACCGCACGTGACGCCATTCGTTCAATGCGAGCCTGACCAATACCGTAAGCACTCAGCAAACCTCCATCGAAGGGCAACACCACACGTTTCATGCCCAGCAACTGCGCCACCGAGCAACCGTGCAGGCCACCGGCTCCGCCAAATACCAGCAGGCTGTATTCTGCCGGATCAAAACCGCGTGCAATAGAAATTGTCCGAATAGCGCCCGCCATCGCTTCGTCGGCAATACGAGCAAATCCAGCAAGAAGCGCGTCGGCTGAACCACCCACCTGTTGGGCCACAACGTCTAAAGCGGCCTGGGCCCGTTCGGGGAAAATTGGAATGCCAAACTGAGCTGGATGCAATCGACCGAGCAGCAGGTTTACATCCGTGATTGTGAGTAACAATGGCTGACCATGCCCACCAACGCCGTAACAAGCCGGACCAGGCGTTGCTCCCGCGCTGTGTGGCCCCACCCGCAACCGACCCGATGAGGCATCGAACCAACACACTGAACCGCCCCCAGCAGCAACCGTTTCAATGGCCAACGAAGGCAGTTGAAGTTCAAAGGGACCTATTTTGGTCGAAAACCGATAATCGGGATTGATTTGTATCCGGGCAACGTCGGTGCTGGTTCCCCCCATATCAAGGGTCAATATGCCAGATTGGGTATCGGCTGAGTTAACCGCCGAAGCGCCAATTACCCCGCCCGCCGGACCGCTCAACAGGCTGTCTTTAGGTCGGAATAAATCAGCACGAACCAGCCCACCCGAACTGCTCATAATGCGTAGTGTTGCCCCTTCTCCGAGTTGCGTCTGCACGTTATCGAGATACGATCGCAGTACTGGGGTCAGATAGGCATCTACCACGGATGTTTGAGTACGGGCTACATAACCGGGAGCCGTCGAAACATCAGTAGAGCACGTTATATGCGTAATTCCAGCTTGCCGAAGTGCATCACGAAGCTGGTGTTCATGAACAGGATTTCGATAGGCATTCAATAACGAAATGGCCACCGAGTCGGGATTCGTTTGCTGAATGGTATCCACCAGATCACTAATCACCTCGTCCGACAATGGCTTTAGAACGTCGCCTGTAGCCGTTATTCGTTCGTCGGCTTCCAGCACGGTATCGTACAGCGTTTCGGCAGGTGGAATAGCTAACTGGAACAGGCTTGGCCGTTGCTGGGTACCAATCACTAATAGATCTTTAAAACCTTTTGTGACTACCAGCACCACAAGACCTCCCTTTCGTTCGAGCAATGCGTTGGTACCCCGAGTGGTGCCCAGCCGCATCTCCAAAGGCGGAAAAGGCTGGCCTAGGGGTGTTTGAGTTAATAATCGAGCCGCCAGCACCGGGGCTTCTTCACCCGTGAAGAGTTCGACGGTTTGTAAAGGTGCTGCTAGAGATGACATCTCTGCGGATGGTTTCTGTTTCGAGGAATCTAGTCCCAGAGATGTCATCTCTCTAGTCCCTGTCACCAACGTCCCATCCGCTTCCAGCGACTTCACCCGCATTTCCTGCCCTGTTTCAACAATCCGAAGCGTGTATCCAGCAAAAATTGGTGCTAAAAGCCAAGGTGCTAAAAGCCGTCCCTCGGCATTTAGTTGCCCGCGAAGACGGCTGCTACTGAGTACTTTGGTGCGAACAAGAGCGCCGTTGGGGGTGCGGGCCATGCCGTCGGTGAAGGTGCCGCCGGTATCAATCCAGATTTGCCAGGTTGGGGTCATACATAAAGATCAACGGGTTCAAGGTTAACCTTTGAGCCGTTGATGGGTTATCCTGGAAACAAACTTAGACAACGTTATGGAAAACGACACAACCAAATCGCCGGACCGCTCAACACCTACCACCGAACGCTACCACAGCAATCACGACGTAGAGGGGCAGCCAACCCTAACTAGCGTTGATGAAGACGATGTCACGGTGAAATCCTCCGAAGTCGACGATGACTCGACGGGTATGCACAACGACGACTTTCTAGGAAAAAGCAAGAAAGAGGAAGAATAGCGCTACAATTTTCTCACTTTGATATTTCGGAAGTAAATCGGGGCACCCGCGTGTTTGCCTTGCAGACCGATAAACCCCCGCGAGGGTAAACTGGCAACGGGCTTGTTCAGCCACGCGGGTACTCCTGAACCATCCGGGTTGCGTTTGGTCGAGGTATACTCATCCATGTTCATTTCGTTGACCAGAGAGCCATTCAGCACAATATAAATGTGGCGTCCCTGGGCGGTGACGGTGTAGTGGTTCCATTCGCCGGGCTTTTTCACCAGCGACTTGGTAGCGCCTTTATGACCGAAGAAAGCCCCACACCGCCACTCCACGGGTGAGTCAGCCCACTGTTTGGCGTAATCGTCAGCAATTTGCACTTCAACAGAATTCGGAATCCAGTTAGCCGTATCGCTGCAATAAACCACTACCCCACTGTTGGTGCCGGGAGCTGTTTTGAATTCCAGATCAAGCTCAAAACTTTCGTACGGCACACTGGTCCAGATCGTTTTATCTTCGGTTGCGGTCAGTACGCCATCCGTCACGCTCCAAACACCTTTTGGGTAACTGGCATCCGACAAATCGGCCGCGAAAAGTGGTTTCCAGCCTGATTTGCTGGTATTGGGATGGCCCGTTGGGGCTTTCTGCGCTAGGGCTGTCAGGCAGGTTAGTCCTAACAGAAATAATAAACAGTTCTTTTTCATCGAACGATTAAAGGGGTTTGCGGTTGTCTGTTTACTGACCACAAGCTCGTAAATGTAAAACTGGTGGTTCTGATACTTTCCAATGGCCATCAACACTGAATCTTCAACTGACCGACCCGGTCCATTACCACGCCCCGAAATCTCAACCGAACCAACGGCAGTTACCGTTGCCGAACAGTTCCAAAACCAGACGCTCCGACCGATTCTAAAAGCTCTAAATGAGTTAGTTCTGGCTTATTATCAACATCACCTGCCCAAGCGCAAAGTACCTTTTGCCCGCCTAACGCGTGAAGACAAACTGGCTCACATCGAACGGTCTGTCCGGGAAGACACGCGCCTGCGGTTGATTTTGATCGGAATGGTTGTAGGCCAATTCAGCACCGAAGAGTTTGCGACATTTGTCAGCGAGGAAGCCGAACTGACACGGCGCATCGCCAATCTGCTGATTCAGCGACTACAAAGTCAGGTCGATGCATTGGTAGGATAGTTGCTCACTGCTACTTGTCTACTGATACCCCCGAGCCTGCAACTGAAACAGCTCGGCGTACCGACCGTTTTTCGCCAGTAACTCAGTATGGGAACCCAATTCGATCAGGCGACCACCTTCGAGAACCAAAATCCGGTCGGCCATGCGAACGGTGCTGAACCGGTGCGAAATAATGACCGAGCTCTTGCCTTCGGTGAGGGCCGCAAACCGCTGAAACACTTCGTATTCGGCGCGGGCATCCAGCGCGGCAGTAGGCTCATCCAGAATAATCAACTGGGCATCCCGCATGTAAGCTCTGGCGAGGGCCACCTTCTGCCATTCCCCTCCCGACAGTTCAACGCCCTTATTGAATGACTTGCCCAGTTGCTGTTCGTAGCCACCGGGCAGTTTGGCAATTACCGAATCGGCCAGGCTTCGTTGCGCTGAGTTTTCGATACGCGGCTGGTTGGTGCGTTCGTCAATGTCGCCCACGGCTATATTCACTCCAGCCGACATTTTGAACCGGACGTAATCCTGGAAAATCACGCCTACATTACGCCGAAGATCAGCCAAATCGTACTCGCGGAGGTCATGGCCATCCAAGAGAATTCGGCCTTCGGTGGGTTCATAAAGTCGGGCCAGCAGCTTGACTAGCGTAGTTTTTCCTGCTCCATTCTCCCCTACCAGCGCCAGTTTTTCGCCGGGTACAAGCGTGAACGATAAGTTGCGAATAGCCCACCGTTCAGAGCCGCTCGCGGAAGCATTGGCGTACTGAAAACCTACATTCTCAAACACAAAGCCTTTGCGAACTGGTTTTGGAAAAAGTAGCGGATTTTTGGGAGAGTCGATAGTGGGCTTGATAGCAAAATAGTCAAATAAGTCTTGCAAATACAGTGCTTCCTGCGTTAAACCACTGAATTGCAACAGAATACTTTCCAGTGATCCACGTACCTGCCGGAATGATCCAGCCAGAAACGTAAGATCGCCCAGCGAGATTTGTCCCGCTACCGCCCGCCCGATAATCCAGACGTAGGCCCCGTAATAACCCGCCGTACCAAGTGCAGTGAGTAAGGTTCCCCAACCCGTTCGACTGATGGCCAACGCCCGGTTCTTCACGTAATACGACCACGACATCGACTTAAACCGCTCGATGAGAAAATCGGACAGTCCAAAAATTTTGACTTCTTTGGCGGTATCATCGGCAGCACCCACGTAACGAAGATAATCAAGTTCGCGCCGTTCGGGGGTCCAGCTCCGGGAGAGTGAATAACTGCGCTGGTTGAAATAGTTGTCGGCAATAAACGCGGGCAATACCGCCAACACCAACAGGCCGATAAGCCAGGGGTTGTACACCACTAAACCTGCTGCCAGGAACGCCACCGAAATAATCTCCTGCACCTGTCCGAATACCTGCGAGAGCAACACGGTTCGGCCGGTAGTTTGACGACGGGCGCGTTCGAGTTTGTCGTAGAACGTGGCATCTTCAAACTGCTCCAGATCGAGCGAGGCAGCATGTTCCATAAGCCGGATCGACGTTCGGTTAGCGAACAAATCACCCAACAGGCTATCCAGCAGCGATACCAATCGTCCCAAGGCCGTACTGAGTACAGCCAGACTAAATTCGGCGGCAACGAGCTTCCAGAGGTGGCTGGGATCACCGTTGCCCCGTTCGCCAATGAGCCGCACAACCTCGTCGATAATGAGTTTGCCGACATACAATGAAGCCGCCGGAATAGCCGCTCGTAACAGTCGTCCGAACGCATTCCCCAGAAACAAACCGGGTGACGTTTGCCAGACCAGTTTGAAAAAATCGGGCAGGTTTTTGAGTGCGCTAAATCGATCCCGCCAGTTCAGCGGTTTCTCGGTGGGTAAGCTAGTAGGTGGTGGGCCAAGTGTACTTTTTGCCATAAAAAACAACGGTCGTTCAGTGTCTTTGCCGTATTTTTATCACAAAAACCACCGCTGTTTGGTTCAGTATTTTGTCATCCCGACGCAGGAGGGATCTTTCACGTTGCTAATCTTAAGCTCCCTCCTGCGTCGGGATGACAAAGAAAAATCAGCCCATCTCAACCTATGGCACTTTTTCGTTCCGCTTTTATCCTCTTTTTGCTGACCTCTGTTAGTCCCATCTTTGCCGATGGCGTTCGCTTCTTTCACGGCTCCTGGTCGCAGGTTTTGGCCGAAGCAAGACGCCAGAACAAACCCATTTTTGTGGACGTGTACACCACCTGGTGCGGCCCCTGCAAGCTCATGAGTGCTCAGGCGTTTCCGAATGCGCGGGTGGGTTCGCGGATGAATGACAACTTCATCAATTACAAGATCGACGCCGAAAAAGGCGAAGGTCAAACCGTGGCGCAACGCTATGGTGTTCAGGCTTACCCAACGTCACTGTTTATTTCGATCGAAGGCAAACTCATCCGCCGAACCCTAGGCTATAACGGCGTCGACTGGTTTCTAGCCGAAGCGCAACGCGCCCTTTCTGATGCTAACGAGAGCCACTCTATGGCGCTTTGGAACAAAAAATACGACGCGGGCGACCGTTCTCCGGCATTCATGCGGGGTATGTTGCGGAAACAAGCTGAGTACGACCGACCTACGGGTGATGTACTTGACGACTACGTAAAGATTCTGCCCAAAACAGATACGATGGCTAGCGAAGAAATCAAGTTTCTGAGCGAAATGCTGTCGACAACCTACACCAAAGCCTATCCGTTACTGGCAGTAACAGCAGCTCAGATTGCGACAAATCCGGCACACCAATCACTGACCGAAGGGCTCTACAAAGCGTTTGCCAGGGCAGAAAAGAACGACCTTAATGATGCAGTAGCCACTCAGGACGAAATTCTGGTTGAAAATCTCATCACCAACATAGCCGCCAGAAAACGAATCCAAATGGGTATTGGTAAAGGGCCCGTTTCACCCGAACAAAAAGCCATGTTTGACCGCGATGCCGACGACACCCGGTTGCGGTTCTACAAAGCCTCCCGATTGCAGGCTCACTATGTTTCGCTCGTTAAAAAGATTGCCGAAACTCGTCTGATGGCTAAAACGGATGCCGAATTAGCCATTGCCGATTCCTTAACCTTCGCTCGATCAACACTGGCACCGGGTACGGTTTCTGCCTTTGTCCCTGACTCATCCAACCAGGCAGCTACTGTCGACTCTGCCTCAGTATCTATGGCTCCTAAGAAACCTGTTTCGGGTATTACAGCCCGCCAATTGTGCGATTTGGCAAAGGGTCTCACAGAAAGCTCGGCCGACAAAAAAGATTTGGCTCTGGCGCTTCGCTGGTCAGCGCGGGCGGTACAAATTGACAGTGCGCCCCAGAATGTAATCACTCACGCCCGGTTATTGAACCGCTTGGGTCGCAAAGTAGAAGCAAAACAACAACTGAGCAAAGCCATTGCGCTTTATCAAGACAATGTAAGCCATAAGGCGATGTTGCAGGGGGAATTGGCCCGGTTGAAGTAGAATCATCCAAAGTCATCCCAAATGGAAGTCGACAGTTCATAAAAAAAGTTCTTCCACTTGTTGAAGGCTTAATGGAAGAAAGGCAAGCTTTCAAAACTTGATTCCCGTTCTGAAACTACCCTCGCTAAAACGTAGCGTATCGATTGCCCCCCCGTAATATTTTGTCCCATTTACTCTGCGTTGAAGAAGAAACGTTACTGAGAACGTTCCTTCTATGTAGTTCTTATCTAAATCCAATTTAGTTACGGTAAGAACATTGTTACACTCCTTGCAATTCACAACCGTGTAAACATCCCTTATAACATGGTTCTCTTCTACACTGACAAAGTAACTAGCTCCAACCTGTTTAACGGTATCCGTTTCTAAACAAACGTCAGTAGCAGTGCGTGTGTATGGAATTATCCTGTACGTTCCTAGTCGATTAGGAATTCGGCCAAAACCTAGTGATTCCCAAATATCCTTTGCAATGTCGTTTCGATCAATTCGAAGAGAAATCGTGGGGATTGTACACAAACGTTGATAATCTCCTATGGTTTGAGCTTCCCATCTGCTATTGTTTAGGAGTGCACTTGAATTACCCAAATAGTTTGGGTCTATCGCTTCTCGCTGACAACAAACCAAGCAGAGAACTGTGAAAAAGAAGATTGAGCACTTTTTCACGTCAGTTCAAAATTAGAACACGTTGAGAATATACGCCCAATTCTGTTGAAAGGCGATACATATAGGTTCCATTGGGAAGACCTTTGGCATTCCATTCTTTGTAATGCTTGCCTTCACTAAATGCCCCTTTGAGTAACATTTTGACTTCCCGACCATTAATATCTTGAAGGTCTACTTGTATCTGTTGCGCTTTAGGCAAATATATCTCTACCATACCCTTTTCTCCAACAGGATTAGGTATGCCGTTTATAGATGGTAATGCGGTTGAGATTTCTCTTTCTGTACTATGATTTCCTTGTTTCCACGCTATTGGAGCTGCGAGTGGAATAGGCTCATTATTTGAAGCGATTCTTGCACTTGCTGAGGCTAAACTGTATGGGCCATAATTAGAGTAATCAATGTATATCGTTTGATAAGAAGTACTTACCTGCCCGTCGTTGGAGGTAACTTTACATCGGACGTAATAATAATTACTTCCGGTCCAAGGTAAATTTTCAGAAAATGTTTCTCCTGTACTTCTAACAGAACCATAATTAAATCCATCAGTACTCGTTCGCCATTCAAATGAGAATGGGCCATTTCCACAACTGTAATCCACTTCCCAAGTGTACCAGTTATACACATAACCGTAAGTAGGACCGTCTACATAGCTTGTAAGAATATTTGGAGTGGGCTGATGGTTACGTACAGTAGCATAGGTCTCTATAACACGCCTTGCATTATCATTTGTCGATGAT
Source organism: Flavobacterium sp. SUN052 (assembly GCF_028867935.1). Taxonomy (GTDB): domain Bacteria; phylum Bacteroidota; class Bacteroidia; order Flavobacteriales; family Flavobacteriaceae; genus Flavobacterium. The sequence continues at coordinate 156,224 of NZ_JAPQNS010000005.1, read as the reverse complement.
GTTCCGCTTGCATGTCCGCTTACATAAACATTTGGATTCGAAAAATTCTTAATGATCTGACCATTGTAGCCACCTCCTGTAACTATAGTGAGATAATTTACAGCGAGCGGCCGTTGAATGCAGTATCCGTGAGCATAGGATTGACCAGAAGAGGCATTAAAATGATGGCAATCGAACAAATGGCCTACTTCGTGAGCAAAAATAGAGTATGGTGCTTGATCAACCTGAACAATAGCATAGGCTTTATCATAATCAGTACTTGGCTGATTTCCCGCCACTTTTCCATATGTACCTCCATACGAGCCATCAGTTAATAACACAACCAAATCAGCATCGGCATCATCTCGTAACTGACTATAGGAGCTATGGAGAGAGTTTACATCATTTCCTATATTTCCCGACTCTTGAAAAGATACTTGTTGATTAAAACTGCCTGCTGAAACTATAGCTGCTCCTAATGTAATATCACTCCGATAAATGCAGCTATTAAAATCATAAACACAGTCATTTACAACGTTGCTCATATTCCAACCTAACTGGCTGGCCCTTGCCGCAGCTGCTGCTGTCCACAAAATTAGAACTCTTATACTGCTGTAACAGGTTGATTGGCGAGCAGCCCCATAATGAACACTTTCAGTTCGAATAGTTGAAATATTGGGCTTCTGCGATGTACTGCCACAAAAATCCTCTGTCAGAACCACTTTTTTTGCTTCCTGAAGAATATGCACATCTTCCTCTCCAGGCACAACTGCATAATTCTTACCAGCTATTGATAATCTCCCTGTGTATTTATTGCCAGATTTAGTTAAAACGATGTTGTCTGCCCCATTTTCAGTGGTAGCAAACCAAGTATAATGCAGTTCATCAATTTTTTCAACTCGGTAGGTGACAGCCTCTATTTTATCTGGAGAATTAGGAAGGAAGAAAGATATTCGCCCTTTTTTTTGAAGTTTGCTTATATCAGCAATTTCTACTGGGTAAGCATTCTCAATATGCTTATCTTTCTTAAATTTATCTATTTTGGCAAGGATTTTTACTGCTTGAGTAGATTTGCTCAAATCTACTATCCTTATAAAGTTACTGTCCTCACTTTGAGAAAATGAGTTCGTCGAATTACAAAAAACAAATACAATAAGAAGCAACTGGCAGAGGTAGTAGTTTAATTTCATGAAATAGTGCGGTTATAAGTCCGCTTCAAATATTAGTTTTTTAATAACAGATTGTATATTGAAACCATTAAGCAGTAGAAAAATATAAAAATAACACAAATAATACTTTCTTTAATTCAAGATAAGTCAATAACTGCGAGAAGTATAGAAACCTATTTGGACACCCATTTACCGGACTTGATTTGGTATTATTATCAGAATTTCAGTAGGTTTGTAGCCGTAAACGCGCCCGCTCTCGCCGGCCACAAACGCCCAATGAAGTTCCTCGCTCAAAAACCCTGGTAGGGTTTTTCTTCTCTTTCTTCTACCGCCATTGCGAGCGGTCTCTTTCTATTTAGCTTATTCAGGGGTTCTTCATAGCCATTGGCTGTGACTCATATTGCCATTTCAAATGACTAAATTTTTTACCTTGTTTCTGGCCGCATTGCGCGGTACAGAATCCAATTTCACATCCGGTAGCATCAATCGGGCGATCTTTATGCTATCCGTACCCATGATTTTAGAAATGGTCATGGAGTCGCTTTTCGCAGTGGTGGATGTATTTTTCGTAGCTCGAATTGGTACCGAAGCGGTGGCCACCGTCGGCCTGACCGAGTCAGTACTTACGGTTGTCTATTCGCTTGCCATTGGCATGAGTACGGCCGCAACAGCCCTGGTTGCCCGACGTATTGGCGAGAACAACGCTCGCGGAGCTGGTATGGCGGTCGGACAGGTTATTCTGGTCTCGCTGGTGGCCTCTGTTCTACTAGGGGTGCCCGGCTATCTCTTTGCCGAAGATGTGCTCCGGCTCATGGGCGGTAGCGAACAACTGATTGCCAACGGTTCAGGCTTCACCCGCATGATTTTCGCCAGTTCGCCAGCCATTATGCTGTTGTATACACTCAGTGGCTGTTTGCGAGGGGCGGGTATGGCCTCTATCGCTATGCGCTCGTTGTGGTTGGCCAACGGTGTCAACATCATTCTTTGTCCAGTGTTGATATTCGGCTGGGGGCCCTTCCCCGAACTGGGTGTAATGGGATCGGCCGTGGCCACTACTGCCGGACGGTCGCTGGGTGTTATGTACCAGTTGTACGCCATTACGCGTCGGGGAGGCATTGTGCAGGTAAAGGCTACCGACATGACGCCAGACACTGGCCTAATTCGCAACCTACTAAGCTTAGCCGCTGGTGGTACAGCCCAGTTCCTGATTGGCTCAGCCAGTTGGGTATTCCTGACGCGCTTAGTCTCCACGTTTGGTAGTGATGCAGTCGCTGGGTATACTATCGCCATCCGTATCCTGATTTTCACCATTTTGCCCTCGTGGGGTTTAGCCAATGCAGCCGCCACACTGGTTGGGCAAAACCTTGGGGCCGGAGAACCCGAACGGGCCGAAACGTCAGCCTGGCGAGCCGCTGTGGGTAACATGGTGTTTCTGATACTGGTAGGAATTGGATTCTATGCATTTGCCGCCGAGATCGTCGGATTTTTCGACAATAAGGCTCCGGTGGTTGCCGTAGCCGTGCAGTGCCTTCGTATTTTCTGCCTGGGTTACGTGGCTTTTGCGTACGGAATGGTGCTTACACAGGCGCTCAACGGTGCCGGTGACACCCGAACCCCAACAATTATCAACATCATCTGTTTCTGGATGATCGAGATACCGCTCGCTTACTTTCTGGCTCAAAGCCTGCATTGGGGACCAGAGGGTGTATTCTGGTCGGTTGCATTCAGCGAGTCATTACTGGCAGTCCTGGCTATTGTCATATTCCGTCGTGGCCGCTGGAAAACCGTCACAGTCTGATTAGAACGCGGATTTCACGGATTATACTGATTCACACGGATTTTAAAATCAGTATCGGGAAGGATAAAAGATCCGTTCTGATCCGCTCAATCCGTGTTCTAACCAAGTGAAATTCGCGTTCCTATTAATTAGAAACTTTTACTAAAACAGACCCGTTATTTATTTTATGAACGAAACCCACGAACAACCCGAAACCGCTGTTCTGGTGGCGCTGATTACCCAAAAACAAACGGCTGATCAGACCAAAGAATACCTGAACGAACTGGCGTTTCTGGCCGAAACGTCGGGAATTATTACGAAGAAAACATTTACCCAAAAACTCGAACGGGCTGACACCAGGACGTTTGTGGGCAAGGGGAAATTAGAGGAAATTCAGACCTATGTCATCGACAATCCAGTTGACATTATCATTTTTGATGATGACCTGACTCCCTCGCAGGTTCGTAACCTCGAAGAGACTTTTAAGGATATTAAAGTACTGGACCGTAGTTTGCTGATCCTCAACATCTTCTCGATGCGGGCGCAAACAGCGCAATCGCGTGTGCAGGTCGAGTTGGCGCAGTATCAGTATATGTATCCCCGCCTGACCCGTATGTGGACTCACCTTAGCCGTCAGAAAGGGGGCGTAGGTATGCGCGGACCAGGTGAGAAAGAACTGGAAACGGACCGCCGGATTGTGCAGGACCGCATCTCGTTTTTAAAAGAAAAACTCGAAAAAATCGATAAGCAAAGCCATACCCGGCGCAAAGAGCGCGACCGGCTGGTGCGGGTAGCCCTGGTGGGTTACACCAACGTGGGCAAGTCGACGCTGATGCGCACGATGGCCAAAACAGAGGTATTCGCCGAAAATAAACTCTTCGCTACGGTCGATTCAACGGTGCGGAAGGTGGTGTTGGGCAACATTCCGTTTTTGCTAACCGATACCGTCGGGTTTATCCGCAAACTACCCACCATGCTGATCGAGTCGTTTAAATCGACACTTGACGAGGTTCGAGAGGCCGATATTCTGCTGCACGTTGTGGATGTCTCGCACCCTTCTTTCGAGGAGCAAATCGACGTGGTGAACGCGACCCTTGCCGACATCAAAGCGGCCGATAAGCCAACTGTTCTCGTCTTTAACAAGATGGATCAGTTTGTGCCGAAAGAAGAGTGGGCACCCGAATACGCCGAAGAAGGTGATGAACCGATTGCCGTTGACACCCGTCGCCGGACTGCGCTGGAGTATTTGAAGAAGACCTATCTGACCAAAAAAGCGGATAACGTTGTCTTTATTTCGGCCCAGACCCGCGAGAACTTTACCGAACTCCGCGAGCTGGTGTATAAGCTGGTTCGGGAACGCCATTTCCAGATTTACCCCAACTGGCTCGACATCCCGCTAACGGACTACGTGGAAGAAGGGGATGGATACGGTTTAGATATGCCGTCGGAGAACCCAGTTTCGGTATAAGTAAACCAGTTTGCTCCGTTGGCAGTTTTTGCGCAATTTTGCACTCCAACCTGTAAGGCCCCACAGGCCTTACAGGTTTCTTTTTGGCACTGTAGTTCAACGGATAGAATAGGCGTTTCCTAAACGCTAGATCCGGGTTCGATTCCCGGCGGAGCCACTACCTCACTTGAATAGGCATTTCTAAACGCTCGATACGGCCGGGGTGGCGTCCCACTTCGATTCCCGGCGGAGCCACTATTTCACTTGAATAGGCGGGCGCGCCCCCGGGCGTTTCTTACCTACTTCTCTCAACGCCTACTCGTTCGCACCATTCGAGCACGGGGCAGGTTGAGCACTTAGGCAAGTTGCCCGTACAGATGTGCTTACCAAATGGCATCAGCAACCGGTTAATGTCAATCCAACGCTCTTGAGGCACAACCGTTTCTAATACTTTCAAGGTTTGCTCGGGTTGTTTAGTGCTCACGTAACCCCACCGATTTACAACCCGGTGAACGTGCACGTCTACACTGATGGCAGCCAATCCCGTTGCCACGCCCAAAGCCAGATTAGCGCACTTTGGACCAACACCCTTCAACGATGTGAGCACATCATAATCCGCAGGTAACTCGCCTTTGAAATCGTCGATGATCCGGCGGGCAATACCAATCATTGTATACGCTTTCTGGTCGGGATAGGTTGTACCAAACAAGAGCGGAATTAGTTCTTCGGGGCTTAGAGCAGCTACCTGTTCTGGGGTGCGTGCTACATCAAATAGCCGCAATGACACCGGAATGGTTGTTTCATCGAGCGTTCGGATGGAGATAATGCACGAGATCAGTTGCTCAAATAAGCTTTTGTAGCCCCGCTCAGCCAGTTCAAACATGGCAGCTTTCGGAAACGGGGCAATGGCTGGAGCAATGGCATTTAGAACAAGGTCGAGGTCGAAATTGGGCTTCATGCTCTGTTTAACCGCAAAGGCGCAAAGTTGGCGCAAAAGACGCAAGGAAAATTATCCGCTTGCCCTTCCCACCAACTTTGCGCCTTTGCCCTGAACCGTTACGACGGTTAAATTAATTACGACTTGGTTATGACCATCTCAACCCGGCGATTTTCAGGGCGCTCTTTTAAGCTCTTGTTGGTGTTTATCGGGCGTGAGGGGCCATAGCCGATCGTCTCGATACGCCCTGCGTCGATGCCTTTGCTAGCCAGATACCGCCGTACTTCATTTACCCGGTTACGAGATAGCTCTACATTGGCATCAAACTCCCCTACCGTGTCCGTATGCCCTTCTAGGCGAATACTCATAGCCGGATTTTCTTTCATTAACTGCGCCAACCGATCTAATTCGGGAAAAGACTCTGCTTTCAGATCAAATTTTGAGGCACTGAAATAGATGTTCTTCAGCGTCACTTTCGTACCAGCTTCAATAGGTACAAGGTCGAAGTTGCGAAGTTTGTCGGCACGCGTCACCGTTAGCGTGTCGCTCTGGCTGAAATAGCCTTTAGCTTTTACTGTTAAGGCATAAATCGACAGAGGCTCGGCAGCAATCTGATAATTACCCGCCAGCCGTCCGCTCATCACCGAATCCGCCGGAGTATCACCCGACGTTTCGGCTCCCGAAAGCAAGCGATACGTGATCGTAGCCACCACTGGTTTTTGAGTTTTGGCATCGCGAACTATTCCCTTCATCGAAATAGCCGTTGCTGTCGGAACTGGCTCAGCAGGTGTTGGCGTCGTTTCGACCGGGGCGGGTGCTGGCTCGGTGCGGGGTGTCGTGCGTGGCTTCGTTTGAGGAATTGGCGTACGGCGGGCCTGTGTATCAGGTTGTCGTTTGTTAGGAGCCGGGTTGGTAATGTGAACTCCCCAAAAGTTGAAGCAGATACTGCCGGGTCGGTTCCGGTCGCTACACTCGAAAAGGTCGAAAATTTCGTAACCAGGTGTTATCCGTTCAAAGTAAACGGCAAAATTAACCTGCTCTCCGGCGTAAACATCCTGCCGTTTTGTAGTCGGAATGTTTTCGGCACGAATAAATTTGAATGATTTTTCGCCCTGATTCACGTACAACCGGGCATCTGGCTCAAAATTGATCGTGTTCCATGCCTGTTCACCATTTTGTTCACTCTTTTGGTTGGGGAATGGGAAAGGAAGGCGCACTTTCGGCAGTGGGTTTTGCGACCGTTGCTGGGGCGACCGAAACCGCATATAAAGGACTGTGTACTGATCGGTCAGGTCTACGCGTTGGATCGTTACATCACGATCATTGGCTTCGTCAACGCGGGGGCGTTCTGTTGAATATTGTACCTGTGCCCAAGCTCCTGTTCCCGCACCCAACAGAAGTATCAGGTTCAAAAGAAGTCGAGTTTTCATCATAATCGTGTTTACTGGCGTTACTTTTAACGATTAGAACACTACCGGTAGTACAAGGTTTAATCTGTGGGCCATGCGAACTATACTATTCTTTATCGTCCTCACCGGGCTTGGTCCAGTTTCGCTCTCATTTGCCCAGCAACCGAAACAAACAAAGGCCGCGAGGGTGCAGGTAACGGTTTTCCTCTCAACCGAATGCCCCATTAGTCAGCAATATATCCCGCGACTAAGGGAATTGTACCAGGAGTTTTCAGCGAAAAATATCTCTTTCACCGCCCTCTTCCCATTAAGCACCGACGATTACAAAGCAATTGGTCGATTTCGGCGCGACTATTCTCTACCATTCCCTACTCAACCCGATCCGAACCAACGAATCGCTCGCCGGTTTCACGCCAGTATTACGCCCGAAGTAGTGGTGCAGGATATAAGCGGCACAGTTGTCTACCAGGGAGCTATCGACGATTGGTTCGTGGGCCTCGGAAAGCATCGCCCCGAGCCTTCGCAGCATTACCTGCGCAATGCGCTCTCGGCATTATTAAACAACCAACCGATACTACCCGCCCACACAGAGGCTGTGGGATGCTATATAGAGTGAAAGAGTGAGAGGGTGAAAGAGCGAAAGAGTGCCTCCAGTTGCTTATTATGCGCCAGCCGCTCTTTCACTCTTTCACTCTTTCACTCTTTCACTCATAACATAGTAAAACACCAGGTTCATCATTTCGTCGGTTGAGTTCCAGCCGTACGTGATGGGCTTGGGAGGGCGGTTTTGATTGAGAGGGTTGCCGACTGTGTTGTCGTAGGATGCTTCGGCGATGAGCACCGAACCTTTGAGCAAGGTGAGCGGCTGTTGAAAGGTGTACGTCATTTGCCATTTATAGTCCCAATCGTCAATTTTGATCAGGTTCACAGCATCGCCGTCGGGGGTAACGGCGAACGCTTTCACTGTCTTGCCCAACCAGTGCATATGGGGCATTACGGAAAGTAATTGAATAGCTTCCGGGAAAGGGCCGAACTGCACGAAAAACGATTTCTTCTCGTTAGCCGGGATCAGAAACGGCTGATTCGTAATGTTGTTTTCGGTGATGGTAAGCGTTTTAACTTCCTGCTTAACTGGTGTTTTGGCAAAGTATAACCTAATTTCAGATTGATCAATGTCGGGTTTCCCAGAAGGTGCATAATGCACGTTCACAATTAGATCAGAGCCAGCTCGGAGTCGTTTGGCGGTACCCGCTGGAAAAGTAACGCGGTCGTTACCAGGCACCCACCCGTACAAAAATTCATCGGCTAGTGGTGTTTTCTGAAACGAACTAACGTTAGGATCATCTTCCGCCATCCCGTTAATGCCTGCCATAGTCCCTGTTGTATCGACCATCAGTCGGCTATGGTGTAGCAATTTTCGATTGCCCGGCACAAACTCAATTGCCTGTATCCAGACATCTTCTTTTAAGTTTGTCGGGATATGAAAATACCGAAAATCTTCCCGTCCATCGCCCTTTATTGCGTAAGGTGTGGCCATGCGAAGCGTAAGGTCGGGGGTATCAGTTGGCAGTAGCAGTGAGCGGTTAGCAGTTGTACTACCAACTGGAACGCCAGCCCGGTTCAACTGCTTACCGCTACTGCCAACTGGCACCCCGCCCTTCACCCAAGCCTGAATCAAGCCAATTTCTTTGTCGGATAATCCGCGTTCGTTAGCGTAGTGTTGGAAAGTTCGATCGGCGGGAAACGGTGGCATATACCGTATTTGCGTCACCTTGGCAATGAACTTCGCCCGTTTGGCCACGTCTTCATAGGTCAGTAGCGAGAACGGTCCAACACCACCCGGATGATGGCAGGGCGTAGCGCAGTTTTGCGTGATAATAGGTTGAATTTGGCCATTGAACGTGGTAGTCTGCGCCATAAGAGTGGCGCTAAAGAGCAGAAAACACAGAAAAAAGAGCCAACCAGTTCGAGCGTTCATCCTTTCAAAGATACAAAAAAAGCAGCAGCGAGTTTCCTCACTGCTGCTCTATACCAAACCGACGAGTCGGTTATTTTACAATAAAATTCAGGCGGCAGTTTGAGTTCGCCTGCGACACTGGTGTAGGATCAAGACAAATGCTGTCTTCGTTCCATACTTTGAATACCAGTCCATCCGTAGTGGTCAATTCCCAGGTCACAACAAAGGCATCAGCATTGGCCACTGTCTTACCACCTACTACTTGTGGTCCCTGCAAACGAGCACCAGCAGGGCGAGGACGAGCTGGGTTTTCAAATACCTTCACAGCATTTACTTTGTCATATTTCACGGTTGCGTCTTTATACAAGTTGTAGACTTCTGTAGGTGAAATGCTGAATGCATTCCATTGGCGGTTAGCCGTTGGGGAATCAATGGTTTTCACCACTTTACCGCCACCACCTAACGACACCGTTTTGGGGTTGCCATCGGGATCAGTATACGACTCGATCATGTCAATTTTAACGACCATCTTATTAACCGTTAATTTGTTATCGAGTGATACCCATCGAATTTTAAAATCGATTTTGGCGGCATCCTGACCTGTCAGCGGGAACGTTTTTGCGTTAGCCGCAAAATTGGCTTTACCTACTTCAGTTATGCCATCAAAAACCGCCAGTGCGTGCACACCCGGCTCCCAGGGCTTATTTGGGTTAAGTGACTCATCCCGGCAACCTACCAGAAGCATAATTGCCACAGATACTGAGTATAGTCCGAATTTTCTCATTGCTGTTGTTGGTTTTGCAACCTGCCGAACCCTGTTCTGTCTTCAGTTTGGGGTTCGGCAGATCTAAAGTATTTTTAGAATTCCCACTTCACCTTTGTCTTGTCCCAGAAAATTGGGTCCCGATCAAAAATCACATCGGTGATATATTTCGATGCATTCGGGTTGAGTGCGCCTTCAGATTGTGGATAAGGTAAGCGAAGGGCATACTGACGGGGTGGCTTCGAAATAGGAGCCTGAATACCCAATGAGAACTGCTTGAACTGGCTCTGAATCGGATAACCCGTCCGACGTTGCAGGTTCCAGATATCCATACCTTGTCCCCATGAGCAGAACCAGATTTGCTTGGCTACCACGTTCAATTTGGCCTGGTTTGAAGCAGCAGCGTCGTACAAGTCCAACCAAGATTTTACGTAGGCGTCAACTTCAGTTGTAGCGGGTGTTTTCGCTTTGCTAGGATCTGATTTAAGACCCTGAGCAACTACCACGGCAATTTGCTCACGCATAGCTGCTTCGAACAGTGCTTTAGGATCGCCTGTTACACCGGTTCCGTCGAGTATAGCCTCCACCTGATAGTACTTTGTATTCCAGCTGTGGATTAACGGCCACTGACCATTTCCGCCGTAGTTAAGTGCCGCTTGCCCAGTTAGTGCTACAGCAGCCGTTCCCTTATCAGAATATACACCACCCGCCGGATAAGTACCAGGAGTTGCCCGTAAGGCCCCGTCAGAAGGTGCACCCGATACGTCGGCCCGATCACGACCAAAGTAGCCAGCAAGATAAGCCAGATCAGCCGTAGGAATAGTGCCCGTAATATTAAAGGCTTTCTTATACTCATCTAAAAATGATGTCCGCAACGGAAGATAAGACCCGCCAAAGGGAATCGTACCACGATCGGTTGGGTTGTTCTGATCCAGAACCCGCGATGTTTGCCGGTAGAAATAAAAAGGCAAACGTGGGTCTTTATTCAGAATCATTTCGCCCATCAACTGGTGGTTAATGTAAGTGGGGTCGCCCCCCCCAGCGTAGGTAAAATACCAAGGGTGCCGGTTGTCGGCTGGTGACACCTGCGTAGAATACAGGTAGCTCCAGTTTTGTGCAGGCGTTGTAATAAAGCCACCCGCATCGAAAGCAGCTTTCAGTTCGGCGTTGCCATTGGCCCGGCCTTTACGTGCGGTTAGCAGCAACCGGAGCTTAACCGATTTGGCGATCCGAGTCCAGGTGGTCGCGTTACCGGACCCCATGTAATCGTTAATAACGGCTACAGGTTGTGGTTTAGCCAGTTCAACAACCGCCTGATCACACAGCTTGAGCAGATCTTCGTAGATGTCGGCGTCTTTGTCGAACTTAGGCGATTTGTTCGGTTCAGCTGCATTACCTTTCCAGGCTTCCGAATAGGGCATATCGCCGAACATATCCACGTAATTGCCAACGGAATAAGCCTTCAGCACTAGGGCAATACCCCGATAGCGGGGGTTTTTGCCATCTTCAGTGGCTCTCAGCATTTCTTCAATACTCTGCAAGCTTTGGAAAGCGCCATTCCAGGTTCCCTGAAAGCTGGTATTGCTTAAGTTGTAAGAATCGCTCGCATTCCAGAGACCAGCAAATCCCATCGCACTGCTGTTAACAGCCTCAAAGGCACCGCGTGCTGCATTCTCCGCGACGGGTAACAACAATCCCAGTGAACCCGTTGCTGGCTTGTTGGGGTCTTTATTGATGTCCAGTTCAGTGTAATTACAGGAGCTGGCTATACTGATTAATCCAGCCAGAGTCAGTAGTCTGGCAAACTTTATATTTTTAACCATTGTAAGTGCCTGATTAATAGTTTTTTACAAAGGAATGTCTAGCTGTCAAACATCCCTTATCGTGGTTAGAATGAAGCGTTGAGGTTGATACCGAAACGACGTGTTGAGGGTGAAGCACCCAAATCGAATCCCTGAATGTTTGAGTCAGCAAAGTTCGAGAGAACCTCAGGGTCGAAATTCAAGCCTGGCAGCATGTTGGGTGCATAGAACCAAAGGTTACGGCCCGATGCCGACAAGCGCAGGCTGCCAAATACTTTCGTGTATTTTTTCAGGAAGGCTTTTGGCACGCTGTACCCCAAGGATACTTCGCGCAGACGTACAACCGTAGCATCGTAAATATTCACTTCATCAGCACCATAAGCACCGTATCCATCGGTGAAGTGATACTGGAAGGCCGACATAGCAATGGTGTTTTTGATAGGCTTACCATCGGCTAGTAGGGGCTGATACGTAGCAGGATCACCCAATACACCAGGGATTACCCGCATTCCTTCGCGGTCTTCCGAGCTCTTCAACTGACCACGCAACAACAACGAAGCTGCCGTTGTCGAAAACAGGCTTCCACCCGCTTTGTAATCAACCAACACACTCAGGTTGAAGTTTTTGTAGGCTACTGTGTTCGTCCAGCCGATGGTATATTTCGTATTTGGATCACCAATGATATCCGATTTTGCAGCCCGGATTGGCAAACCAGTGTTTGGGTTAATCAATAGATTCCCAGCATCGTCACGGGCGTTCTTAGATCCAATGATCTGTCCGTAGGGCAACCCATTTCGGAAAATAGTTCCCAGTGATGTAAGACCCGTTCCACCAATGAAAATCTCACCGCCCGGACCGGCATCTTCTACTTTCGAGCGGATACGTGTATAGGCAACGAATGAAGTCCAGGTCAGGCCACCGGATGTCCGAATCGGAACGAGTGTCAATCCTAACTCCCAACCTTTATTAGATATTTTACCTGCGTTGGTAATTTCCGTAGCAAAACCTGTTGTCCGGGGTAACTCACGCGTTACAATCAGGTCGGTTGAAACCCGGTCAAAATGAGCCAGGTCAACTCCAATCCGGTTATTGAAGAATTGCAAATCAACACCCAGCTCCAGTTCTGTCGTGAATTCGGGTTTTAAGCCAACGTTATTCAACTGACTTGGCAAGCTAGCAGTCGAAATGGCTCCAGCATTATAAAAGGTACGTCCAAGGTTATAGGCTGTATTAACCTGATAGGGATCAGCATCTTTACCCACTTTGGCATAAGCAGCCCGCAACTTACCAAAGTTCAGGATGTTTTTGGGCAAATTTAGGAACTCCGTGAATACTAACGAGCCTGATAGAGCGGGGTAATAATAGCTGTTGTTAGCAGCAGGCAGCGTTGATGAGTGGTCATTCCGAACCGATGCCGTTAAGAACGCGAAGTTGTTATATCCCATCGTCAATTCGCTAAATAGACCGTATAACCGGCGCGTCGATTTGTAGTCATACGCGTTCTGGTTTAACGTACCGCCAATGGTTAGTACGTTAGGATCAATAACGGGTGATCCACTGATACCCGACTCAGAATAGGTCCGTTGGTTAGGGTTGAAGCCAACTAACAGTTTGGCATTAAACTTCTCCGAAAACTCATGCTGGGCGGTAGCCAGGAAGGTAAAATCGGCTTCGGTCTTGGTAAGATCCTGCCGCGATACTGCACCCAAATTAGAAAACGAACCACCTGGACGGAGGACGTTTTTACGCGTTTCTGAGTAGGTATTCAGTCCACCACGGGCGGTCACATTCAACCATGACGTTACATCATAGCTCAGAGTCATGTTGCCATAAATCCGGTTAACGCTCGAGTTGTAGAGGTTGTATTTAGCTGTCCAGAGTGGGTTGTCCAAAGCGCGGTAAAACACGTTCGACCCATCAACCGGATTTTCAAACGGATAGCCACTAAGATCATAATTACGGGGTAGGTAAAACAAGCGGCTATAAATAGAACCGGCAGACGCTAATCCACCATAGTCAGCATAATAACCAGCACCCGACTGTGGGCTTTGCTGATTAGTATTGGTATAGGCTACACTACCACCCACATTGATCTTGTTTGTCAGGGTAGCATTACCACCAAAGCTCAGGGTAGTACGTTCAGTAAACGAATTAGGAATGATACCCTCATTCTTCGTCCGCGACACCGACGCATTCAACGACGTTTTATCACCGGTAGAATTGATCTGGATACCGTTCTCCATTACTTTACCCTGGCGGAAAAAGCCACCGATAATATCATGAGGAACCAAAGGCACAGGAATACCGCGACCATTGGCTTGTAACAACTCAGGGAAAGCCGTTTGGAAGCGAGCCGCTCCGTAAGATACTGTTTGGTCAACTAATGGGTGAGGAACCGTGCCGGCAGGAAAATCGGGGTCAATTACTTTAGAATAACGCTCGAAACCCAGGGCTGCATTCACGCGGTCAACTTCGGCGGGGAAAACCGTTCCCCAGTTGCCAATAAAGCCACCGTTATAAGTCTGGTTAGAGCCTTGCGTATACGTATCCTGGTACTCAGGAATAGTAGATATTTTTTCAACCGAATACGAAGAGTTGAAGTTAACCTCCAGGCCTTTGCGAGCTGATTTGCTACCCGATTTGGTGGTGATTACAATAACACCATTGGCAGCCCGTGAACCGTACAAAGCCGAAGCAGCAGCGCCTTTCAACACCGTCATTGCTTCGATGTTGTTAGGGTCGATGTCGTAAGCCCGGTTGGTTGTTACCGTGTTCGTGTTGTAGCCACCGGTCTGGTTTACTGAGTTATCAAACGGAATACCGTCTACAACAAACAGGGGCTGGTTGTTGCCCGTAAACGAGTTGTTACCACGGATTGTAATCCTGGTACCAGCGCCCGGCGCTCCATTACCAGCGGTAATGTTTACGCCTGGCACTTTTCCCGACAAGGCCCGCAGGGGATCAGGCTCCGAGCGTTGTTGCAGGTCCTGGCCTTTCACGTTGCTCACCGCGTAAGCAAGTGCCTTTTTATCGCGCTGAATTCCAACGGCAGTTACCACAACTTCGCCCAACTGCTTGCTGTCATTTTTCAAGCTAATGTTCAGCGCTGAGCGGTTGCCCACTTCAATTTCCTGCGTTTCTGAACCCACAAAACTAAATACCAATTTGCCGCCACCTACAGGAATCATCATTGTGTAGTTTCCGTCGGCATCCGTATTGGTTCCCTTGGCTGTACCCTTTAGCACAACCGACACACCGGGCATCCCACCATTGTCTTCAGCAGACGTAACCTTGCCCGTCACCTTCCGCTCCTGCGCGAAGGTCCAAAGTGAACACACCATCAGTAAGCTCACCAGTAGAGTTTTCCTCATGTACTTCTGTGATTTTTAGGTTGATAATAACAAGTAGAATTACCACAAAATTAAGAGCGAGTCCATACAATACAATAGGACTACCTTTTAAAAATAGTGGTTAATATAATTTTAATCACTAACCATTTGTCAAAATTATATTTGGCATATTGCACGATTTATATAGTTTTTATAATGTACTTTATGGTAAAAATACTCAGTTAATTGATTTTATTTCTTCGATCACTTACCTCTATTCAGGTATATAAGCACAAATAATTGCACTATTTTAATTACAAGTATTCTATATATCGATTCTAATAGTAACTCTTTACTCAATCCAGAGAACCATCATTTATAAAAAAAGAGCCCCCTGCATATCTGATTGTGCAAGGGGCTTTTTACGCTTAATATGATAACAATTTATTCCTGCTGCCTTTAATCGTTGTCTCCTGTAGATTATCAGAAACAGATAATACGCTTACCTATGGATTCACAAGAATGCCCTGTACCGTGCGGCTACAACCCTGCGCGCTGGTCACTGTCAGCCGGAACGGTCCCGGGGCGCCTACCGGCATTAGCCCCGTTGTATTTTCTTCTACCTGACTAATTTCGTAGCCGTTGATACGATCTACCACGGTCACCCAGCGGAACCGTACACCACCCAATACCTGATACGGACCTGAAGAGGCCAATAAGGTGATGGTCGGCATTTGCCCGTTAGGAGTAATGCGTGAGTCATTGGGGTAGACCAGCACCACGGTGGGCTGCGGGCTCACCATCAGCTCAAACGCGGTGCTGGTCGCGCTACACGGCCCCGTTACCACCAGCCAGTAACTGCCTGAATCGTCGGCCCCTGCGCTACCCAGCATCAGCGTGGCCGAGATTTGACCCGTTATAGCCTGCCCATTGCGATACCACTGGAAGCCAGCTCCTGCACTCGAAACCGTGGCAGGAACCACTACTGGAGTCCCTTCACAGACTGTCGAGCCGCTCGCCAGCAGACTAATATCAGCTCCGCCCTCTGGCTGGTCCTGTTCAACGGTCACGTTAGCCGTTACGAAACAGCCATTTGCTTCTACAATCGTCACCGAATAAAATCCGGCCTCGCTGACCTCCCGGCTGGGGCTGGCAGAACTGCCGCCTAAACTGCCCGATGGCCCTTCAAAGATATATTGTAGTCCCTGCCCGCTGGCCTGTGCCTGTAAGGTCACGGTGGCGTGTGAGCAGGTGAGCGTAGCCGAGGGTACACCCGTGAGGGTTGCGTTGGCAGGCATATCCCGTTCATCGTTAATGGTAACTGAAGCCGTAGCGGTTGTTGTGCAGGCGTTTCCCGCTGAGACGGTTACTGAGTAAATTCCCGGCGCATCGACGGTTCGGCTGGGGTCAAATAGACTACCCGGCAACAGCCCCGGACCTTCGAAGACGTACATCAATTCCTCGCCCGTGGTAGAAGCCGTCAGGGTTACGCTTGGCTGTGCGCAGGTCAACGTTGCTGAGGAAGCAATCAGTTTTGCGGTGATCGAACAGTCTTGAATGTCAAAAGGGTCGCTGTCCACAAAGTCGGAGAAATCGTCGTTGGTCACTTCCAGAACCCGGCCGGAACCTCCCGTGCCCGGCCTGAATAGGACATAAAACTCTTCGGTAGGGTTACTCCCCCAGGTGATTACGTTGCCTGTTCCCTGGGCGCTGCTAACCGATAGTATCAGGCTGGAAGCACCGTAGGTCGGGTCGCCATCATACAGGTTCAGGTTATAGTCGGTGCCGGGGACTCCGCCCGTGAGTTGCACCGTCACCAATTCGCCGGTGGCGTATGTCTCCCTGTCAGGACTGAGGGACATGGCAAGATTTCCATTGGCTAATCGGGCCGAACGAGCGTTTAACTGATTGACAGGTTGGCTGTTTGACACAGGACAGTCACCTAAATTCTCCACCTTGAAGGTGGTCGTGGTGGTCTGTCCGGCAGCATTCGCTACAACTACCGTGTACGTACCCGGCGTTTTAAGTTGGAAATACCCTTTATTATTGATCTGGGGTAGGCGCCATGAGTTAGACGATTTATAGTTTTGGGGTCCAGTAATAGTAAGCTTCGATCCCGAAAACACCAGGCTTACTTCGGCTGTACAGTTATTACCAGAATAGATATACGCAAATCTGGCATCAACTTCGATTCTGGGTCTTTCGATGACAATAAGCGTGGTGAGGGTTGTTGTCGAACACCCTTTTGTGGTTCCTGTCAGGGAATATATTCCCAATTCTGCCCGGGTAATCGTTCTGGATTTTTCTCCCGTTGACCATTGGTACTGGTCTGCCCCTGACGCGGTCAGCGTTGCACTTTGTCCCCCTGAAATGGTTAACGATGGTGTTGTTGTGATGCTAACCCGGGGATACGGGTTAGGGCTATCCATTAGCTTTATGAATTTAGATACCCCACAGCCAGCCCCGATTCGGACGTAGACTTGGATAATCACTACATCCATACCATTTGAGGAGTTCGTCGAATCCGTCGAACAGGCGATTAAGCTTGAGAACGATGAAGAGTTGGATTCGAGCGAAGACTATCCAGGCCTTATTAAGCCGACCATAAGTATAGTGATTAGACCTGCTGTATAAGACTGTTTCAAGCGTCAAACGTCCCACTAGAAGACGTATTGACGCCAGGAAAAAGGTAGGTTATAAAACGTAACAAGCAGGTGTATTGTCAAAGTCAACCGCAGAACACGTGACTTTAAAAAGTATAAGGAGAACTTGTGAACTATAGCTGCTACCAGCGATTATCAACCAAAGCATTAGCTAGGCGTTTTGGATTTGAGCAGGGGAACCAGTAATTTATAGCGAATCCCTGCTCACATGATGGGAATTAGATCGAAATAGAATTTCCTGAACTTGAATCGGGTCGATTTAGCAACCGGCCGAAACAACAAGAAGCTATCAAAAGGGCAAAAAATTTTGGGGTCAATCAGGTATGGCCATGGCTATTAGACCCGATTGACTCCAGAATTTTTATGACTTTTAATTAAGACACTATGTCAGTAGGAGTGACCGGTTGGGACGGTTTGAAGGTTTTAGCCAGCCAAAGGGTCAACATGGTACATTTAAAGACCAGGCGGTCAATGCCATCGCGGGCAGGGTCGTCAGTAGATGTAGTTTGAGCGACCTCGGTTACGGAAGCCTGCAGGCTAATAAAATCGGCGGGCGCATCATAACCAAGGGTCTGCCGATAAAGTCCATAAATGTCGGCTCGTAGGCGCACCATGTCGCGCACAACCTGAATGGCCCGCGCCTGAGAGATGTTCTGAGATTCTACGTTATGCAATAGCTGGCAGCGGAAACTGGAACAGATAGTCATTTTTGGCTGATTATAGATCGTGCAACACCCGGAAAAGTAGGGACACGGCTGTCTGAAATAGTCGCGGTCATCGAACCGAGCGTACTGCTGCTCCAGCTTGGGTGGTAGCATATTTCGCTCGCCTGGCTGCAAAAGTGCATAGGCAAACAGTGTGCCATCGCAGCAAAAACCGCACTGCACACAAATCTCCTGCTCTTTTTTCGGACTTTTCTGCATGGTGGACTGTGTGGCTTTATTTGGCATGTTTGAGCGCTTCGTCAATGATTTTTTCAAACTCATTAAAATCCATCATCCCACTATTATTGGCATCAAACATTTTGATCAACTGTTTAACCTGATCATTTGTAACTTTCACCCCGCACTTAATCAGTACATCTTCAAGCTCAGTATTACTTATCTGCCCACTTTTATCAGAATCAAATGCATCATAAGCGGCTTTAATCTGAGCAGAACTTGGTTTGGCGGGAAGTAGCGCACGGGTGTCGCTGTTCGTATCCCCATGAGGTAGCAACGGGTCGTCAATCCCCTTGTCGATCGCGGTTTGTTCAGTAAGGCTTGGGTTAATAACAGCAGCCCTGGCCATTGAATCGACAGCGCCAGCTTGATGAGAAACGGTAATCGTGGCAGCTATGGCTGCCGATAGTAGGGATATTCTATATTCTTTCATGAACGTCTAGTTGCTTAATAAATTTGTTGTTACGGCTTCGCCAATATACCCTGCACGGTGCGGCTACAGCCGTTATCGGCACGCACCGTTAGGCTGAATGGCCCTAGCCGGTTGATCGGGAATATACCGGTTGTGTTCTGGTCATTCTGGCGAACCTCATAGCCATTGATGCGATCAAGCACGATCACCCTCCCGAAACTAGTCCCACCCAGCACCTGAAACTGTTGACCCGGCGTGTCGGGCACGGTTATAGTTGGCACTCCCGTGCCCATGACGGTGGCGCTGTTATTGAACACCAGCGTGACCATGGGGGAGTTTACCAGTAGGCTGAAGGCTGTTGAAGTGACGGTGTTGCAGGCGCCCGTCACGACTACGGAGTAGGTGCCGGCATCGGCAGGCTGTACATTGGTCAGCGTGAAGGTGGAGCTTCCCGGCTGGGTAGCTACCAGTTGATCATTGCGGAAAAGCTGAGCTAAAAAGGGTCCCGTTCCGCTCACGCTGAAGGGAATCGCAACGGTGCTTTCTCCACAAACCACCGACGAAGCGGGTGGTTGCTGGGTGATATCAACGGACGAGGTAGGCATACCCTGAAACACATAGGCACCGATGGACAGCGCACACGACTTGAGCCGCAGGTCGCCACCGGGGCCATCGACAAAAGGCGATTGGTTGGTGACCAGGTTATCACCCCCACTCCAGTTGGCTCCCTTGTATGAGTTGGCCAAAATAGTATTTTCCAGCAGGGAGTTGCCCACCATGGGTAAACCGCTAAACGCGTCGCCGGGGCTATTGCCAAAAAATACGCAGTTGATCAGGGTTGCGGACGCCGTATTGGTATTGGCAATGACTGACCCTCCGTTGGCAGCACCATTATAACCAAAAGTGGCATTGCTAATCGAGACAGTTGCACCCGCTTCCGTATTGAAGACCGCACCACCCTGTCCACCCTGGTTGGCGAAGAAGGTCGTATTTGTTATAACGGGACTACTGACGCCATCAACGCCCTTGTTGAACAGAGCCCCCCCGACTCCCGTAGCTGTGTTCTGGCTAAAGAGTACACCCGTCAGCGTCGCACTGGCCGTCCCGCTCGTCGTGCCATCTAGTTGAGCTAGGTTAAACATCCCGCCCCCATTTTCAGCCTTGTTGGCCGTAAGCGTGACGTTGGTAAGAACGGGGCTACTGGTGCCCCCGTTGCCCAAGTTGTACATGGCTCCTCCACCAACGGTAGCAGAACCAGTGCCAGAAGCCGTGTTCTGGTTGAAGAGTACGTCCAGCAGTGCCGCACTGGCTTCCCCAAGTAATAAGGCTTCATTGTAATTTCCGCCACCGCTGGATGCGCTGTTCGCTGTCAGCGTGACGCTGCTGAGGAGAGGGCTACTGCTACCACTGATGCCCAGGTTATGCATCCCTCCCCCTTCATTGGTAGAGATATTCTGCTGCAAAGACACATTCGTCATCGTCGCGTTGGCCGTGCCAAAGAATGCGTAGTTATAGAGGCCGCCCCCACTGGAAGCCTGGTTGGCCGTCAGCGTAACGCTAGTGAGAGCGGGGCTGCTGGTGCCCCCAAAGCCCCAGTTGAGCATGGCTCCCCCGTCGAAGATAGCGGTGTTGTGACTGAGCAGCACACCCGTCAGCGAGGGATTGGCTGTGCCGAAGTCTTCAGCCTGATTGTGCATTCCCCCCCCAAATGAAGCCTGATTGGAAGTCAGGATCAAGTTTGTTAGTAATGGATTGCTAGTGATTCCGGAGCCGTTGGCCATATTGAAAATACCACCGCCACTATTATCCGGAAATTCACTGCCGTTGGCGTTGCCACCAGTGATAACAAAGCCATCCAGCCGGGTATCCTCGCTTACGTTAGTCATCAACACCACGTGGTAGCTGATCATGTTTCCCGTCAGGGTCGTTGTCGATGGGAACGAAGTACGGGGTCCCGGACCCGTAGTACCGGCAGCACCTATGTAGCCACCCATCACCGTCACACCACTAGGCAACGTGAAACTTGCTGCCTGAGTGGTGTTACCTGGGCCACCAGGCTGATAGATACCCTGCGCCACGCACACGGTTCCGCTGGTAGTGCTTACTTCATCGATTGCTCCCTGCAAATCGGATGTACTTTGTGCCCAGGAGATGGCCATTGCGGGAGCCGCCGTTCCGGTGGTCGACACGTACAGAGTGGTTTGCCCCCAAACCAGAGCTGGGCTTAACAAACAGAGAACTAGCAGCAAGGACTTCGGACTAAACCGCCAGCCGCTTAACCAACCAGCCCGTTGGGGCTGAGCAAGAAAAGGTTGATTCATAAACAGAGATCAATCGGTTGATTTGAGCCCCCAAAGAACTTAGCATTTATTCCCAGAAAAAATACCTTGTCCGAGGTATTTTTCACCAGATAGGTCACATTTTTCTAAGGTATACCGGTATTCTTAGGACTTACTGATGTGAAGAATCCAGTTTATGTGATTCCTGCCTCGCCTATCTGTTGATAGATAGAAGGATATCATTATCCATAGATCAACACTTGGTCTTCTAAAGATTCGGAAAACCCTAGAGCTCTCTTTGGATCAGGAAAGGCAGTTTGCGGTTAAGGTGTTTACGGTAGGTTTGCACCGTACTGTAGCTGAGGCTATACTCAATGGCAATCTGCTCAGTGCTTAGACCTTGCTTTATCCCTTTTAAAATGTCCAGTTCGCGTTTGGTCAGTGGGTGCCAGAATGGGTCGGCAAGGGCGGCAAATGGCTCGGAAGGCAGATCACTGTCGATTACGCGCTCCCCATGCATTACCCGATTCAGCAAGGTCAGCAGCCGGTCAGCAGGCAGGGTCTTGGCCAGGTAGCCATCCACGTTTAGCGCATGCAACCGGGCTCTCTCCGCCTGGTCGGTATACAGGCTGATGACCACAATCCGGCACGCATGGGTCAGAAGTCCCAATTGCACCACTACTGACTCGCCATCCAAATAAGGCATGTTGTAATCTACCAGCACCAGGTCAGGCTGGAGCCTGGAACAAGCGTCATAGGCCCGGCGGCTGTCGAAGACCTGCTCCACTACGGTAAATTGGGTGGAGTTGCCTAACATCTGGGTAAGGCCATCACTAAATATGCGGTGGTCGTCGATGAGAACCGTGCGATAGGGGGGCTTCATGGGGGTATCATGGGGGTAGATAGTCGGAGTAAGCCAAAGGGGTAACGTTCAGAAACGTAGGGCAAGGCGAACTACGGGATAAAAGCCCCGTAGTTCGCCTTGCCCTATACACCCCGTCAGGGATTGACCAGAATGCCCTGCACGGTGCGGCTACAGCCCGTGCCATCGTTTACCGTTACGCTGAACGGCCCTAAGCGACTGATCTCGAACACGCCCGTGCTGTTGCGCTCGCTCGTACGAATCTCGTAGCCGTTGATCCGGTCGATTACCGAGACGTACTCGTAGCTCACCCCGCCCAACGCCCGGAACTGCTGCCCCGGCGTGTTGGGAATCATGATCGTTGGCGTACCCGACCCCATCACGGTGGCCGAGTTGTTGAATACCAGCGTCACGGTAGGCAACACGGTGTTGCCCTGGGTGATGGTCACACTCGTGGCCGTGGCCGAACAGCCGTTGGTGGCTGTCGCGCTCAACCCATACACCCCCGATGCCGAGATCACCCGCGTGGGCTGGTTCACGCTCCCGTTGTCCCAGCGGTAGGTGGCCCCCGCCGAAACGTTGGCCGTAAGCGTGACGCTGCTAATGCCACAACCCAGCGCGGGCGCACTGGGGCTGATGCTCACCGCAGGTGGGGCCGTGTCGGCCTGCACCGAGGTGGTGGCCGTGCTGAAACAGTTGGACGCTAAGTCGGTGATCGTGACGGAGTACGGTCCGCCTGCGTTAGCCAGTGCCGTGCCTGCTGTAGGGCTGGCGTTGGTCACGTTGGGACCGGCGAAGGCGTAAGAGAAATTACCCGCGCTGCTGGTGGTGGCTGTGAGCCGAACGGCGGTTTGCGTACAGGTAATGGGGCCGCTGGCTACAAGCGTGGGGTTGGCGGGCGTTATACCGACCGTCAGCGTAAAGGCGCTGGTGGTCAAGCTGTTGCAACCGCCACTGATGACCACCGAGTAGCTACCTGCATCGGCGGGTTGCACGTTGGCGAGGGTAAAGGTGGTGGTGTTCGTTTGGGGACTGCCCACGGGTGCGCCGTTGCGGTAAAGCTGGGCCGAGATTGGCCCCGACCCGCTCACACTGACGGGAATGCTGACGGTGGCCCCGCTACACACTGCCGAGCCGCCTGGTGGCTGCATCGTGATGGCGTTAGCCTGACGGGGCGTGCCGCTGAACTCGTAGGCCCCCATGTCGATGGTGGCGGCCGGCGTTCCGGTGCTGTTGACAATGCGGCTGTTGCCCGCCCCATCGGTGGGGGTGCTGTTGAAGGCGTTGTTGCCCGCGTCGATGGCGGGTGAGCAGCCGCTCAGCGTCAGATCATCGGTGGCGGCACTGGTAAACAGGGGGTCGGAGGTTTTGTTGTTGCCGCCATCTGTGAACGTCGCGCCGGGGTTGATCAGGCTGTAGGTCAGTGAGATACTGCCTGTGAAGGTGTTGGTGAGCGAGGTGGCCGGGGTACCGTTGTTCCACAGAATGCTGTTCTGGGCGAGTACTACCCCAGAACTACTATTAGCCACAGCCGCGCCTGCCGGGGCCGTGTTACCGCTCAGGCTGTTGTTGATCAACGTCAGGGAGGAGAAGGTCTGAATGGCCCCGCCTATTTCCAGGGCTGTGTTGCGGCTAAACATACTGTTGACCACCTGCATTGGAGCATACGTAAAGATCGCGCCCCCTTGCTGCCCACTCGTGTTCTGGGCTAAGCTGCACGATAACAGATTAGAATTGCCGCTACTCATAAACAACCCGCCCCCATAGTTGCTGCTGCCCCCTGTGGCTGAGTTCTGACTGATGGCGCAGTTTGTCAGGAATACGTCGCTGGCAGTAATAGCTCCCCCATTCTGGCTGGCTCTGTTACTATTGAACTGGCTGTTGAGCGCGCTCACGGACGTAGATGCAGAAACCGCCCCACCCCCGTTACCACCCAACGCTCGGTTCAGGTTCAGGGTGCAGTTGGTCATCGAAACAGGGCCGTTGGGGGACAAGGCCCCACCCGAAGTTCCGCTCTGATTTTCGTTCATCTGCACGTTGGTCATCAAGAGCGTACTGCTGTTATTTCCCTGATAAAACGCACCCGCCTGGCCATTTACAGCCGTATTCTGGCTCATTACAACGTCGGTTAAGATCGTTGGGTTATTACCACTGCCCGACACATACACGGCCCCGGCCTGCCCCGTAGCCTGATTCTGGCTCAGGGTGCTACTGACCACGCTAAAACTACTCGCTGAATTCGTGTAGAGTGCCCCGCCGTCAGACGAACTGCCCGTGGCCGAGTTCTGACTCATCTGAACACCGGAGAGAAATACGGAACCGCTCACAAATACGGCTCCGCCCGGCCCATTGCTGCGGTTCCCGTTCAGGCGGGTGTTGATCGCCGTTAGTGCGCCCCCCGACGAGTTACACAGCGCACCACCGATACTGCTCGCGCTATTCTGGCTGATGTCGCAGTTTGTCAGGCGCACATCGCCGTTGGTCTGGATGGCCCCGCCCGGTGAGTTGGCCCGATTTCGGCGCATTTGTACGTTAGTCATCGTCAGGGGTGAGTTACTGCTACTTATGTACATCGCACCACCGTTGGCGTTGCTCACGTTGTCGTCCATGACTACGTCGGTAAGGGTGGCGGTCATGCTGGCAGCACTGTTAACGGCCCCGCCCGGCCCGTTGCTCTGGTTCTGACTCAGTGTACTGCTGGTGATGCTCAGGCTACTGCTCGTATTGAGGTGCAACGCCCCGCCCGGGCCATTCGTGCAGGTATTCTGGCTGATGTCGGACCCCGTGATCGTTACCGGCCCGTTGGCATACACGGCCCCACCCGGTGCGTTGGCCCGGTTTCGGCGCATCCGTACGTTGGTCATGGTCAGGGGCGAGTTGCTGCTGCCCACATAGAGCGAACCGCCGTTGCTGCTGCTCACGTTGTCGTCCATCAACACGTCGGTGAGCGTGGTGGTCATGCTGTTTAAATTTGAGATAGCCCCGCCCGGCGCGTTACTCTGGTTCTGCACCAGCGTACTGCTGGTAATACTCAACGACGTATTGCCCGTGTTCAGGTAGATGGCCCCGCCGAGGCTACCCGCCGTATTCTGGCTGATGTCGCTGCTCTGCACCACCACCGGACCGTTGGTCAGAATGCCCCCCCCGTTAGCCTGGGCGGTGTTCTGTCGAATCCGTAACCCGTTGACCATCAGCGCAATCGACGTGTTCACAAACACGGCCCCGCCCAGGGTGGCGGTGTTGCTCGTAAACGCGCAATCGGTCAGAATAGGACTGGTGGGCGCGTCGTGAAAATACCCCCCGCCCTGATTACCGGCGTAGTTGGCTGTGATGAGGCAGTTGGTCAACGTGGGGCTACCCGTCCCGACAACCCGGATGCCGCCCCCGCTCGCGTCGATCACACTGGCGTAGCCCTCGGTAATCACCACCCCGTCGAGCCGGGTGCTGCCGGTGGCATTGCTGAACGAGACCACGCTGCTGGTGTTCGATGAGTTGAGTACATTATTGTTGTCGATATCGCCCGAAAAGGTGGTGCTGCTGGGCGCACCTGTCACGGGGTTAACCGGGCCGCGCGTGGCCGACCCACCCGACACCGTGTAGCCGCCGTAGACTTCCACGCCCGGTGCAATGGCAAACGAGGCTCCCCGGTCGGTGGTGACGGTCGTAGGTTTGTAAAGCCCTGCTCCCACCAAAAACGTAGTGCCCGCGCAGGACGAGGCTAAGGCCGGGGGCAGGTCGATACCCGTCATGGCGTTGGCCCACGAGGTGCCGTTTTTCAGGCCCGCCCCCGCCGGGGTTGCGTAGGCCACCGTGTTGCAGAACGTCAGAACCGTGACGCTCACTACCGCCGAGGCCGTGGCCGAACACCCGCCCGACGTGGCCGTTACCGAGTAGGTTCCGGCGGTGTTGACCACCACCGAGTTCGACACCACCCCGCCCGTGTTGGCCGACCATTCATACGTAACGGCCCCCGTAGCCCCCGGTACCGAAGCCGTGAGCGTGGTGCTTTGGCCCGTGCCGATGGTGAGCGAGGGTGTGGCCGCAATGCCAACCGTAATCGGCGCGTTCACCGTCAGGCTCACTAAGCTCGTACTGCGAACGGGTGTAGAGGCCGCATCGGCCACGGTAATCGTGAGCGTTTGCACCCCCGAAACCCCCGCTTTAGGCGTAGCCGTGATGGCCGAGGTACTTGTGCCCGACAGCACCACGCCCGCCGGAGCGGCCCAGGTGTAGCTGTAGGGGGTCGTGCCGCCCGTAGCCGTGACGGACAGAGCCGCTGAGCTACCTGCGCAAACGGGGTTAGGGCGGGCTTGAGCCACAGCGGTTAGTGCATTACTCAGTCTGCGAATGCGTTGGTTGGAAATGTCGGCGATAAACAGGCTTCCCGAAGGGTCAAAAGCTACCGCAGCGGGTTCATTAAGCTGGGCACTGGTGGCCGGACTGCCATCCCCGCTAAAACCGGCTGTCCCTGTTCCTGCTACTGTGAAGATCAGGCCCGCTCCATTCGAGAGGTCCATCCGGCGGACGCGGTGGTTATCCCGATCCGCGATATACAGTCTGCCCGTAGCATCAAAGGCAATTCCATCTGGTCTGTTCAACTGAGCACTACCCGCCTGTCCACCGTCGCCACTATATCCCGCCGTACCACTACCCGCTACGTTAGAGATTGAGTTAGTCGGTATGTCGATCTTACGGACGCGATGATTTAACCGATCAGCAACATACACGCTCGTCCCATTGAACGCCAGACCACCGGGAGTATTTAGCTGAAACGAAGTAGCGGGGGAATTATTCCCGTTATAACCCGCCGTACCCGTCCCCGCGAAGGAAGAAAGGAAGGAGGAGGGACTGTCATAGCGTAGAATTCGATGATTTTGCTGATCGGATATATATAGTAGGTCAGAACCGTCCACCGTCAGACCGGCGGGACCGTTTAGCTGACTGGATGTACCATTGGGGTTACCAGAACCAATCGTACTGCCTGGCGTACCCGTACCAACTACTGTTACAATAGTGCCTGAGTTTATGTCTATCCGGCGAACCTTGTGATTGTTGAAGTCAGCAATGTACAAAACAGAATAGTTGCTATTGAAGGCCAGTGCGACGGGTGCGTTCAGTTGGGCACTGGTAGCCGGTCCGTTATCACCCGAACTGCCTGCCACCCCATTACCCGCTATGGTGGTGATAACGCCCGTTGCTTTGTCAACCCTACGAATCCGATTATTGCCGGCTTCCGCAATAAACATATTGCCCGACGCATCAAGAACAACCGCATTTGGTGAACTTAACTGGGCAGCAGTAGCCTGAATGTTATCACCATTATACCCTTGTGCACCCGTTCCGGCTACCGTAGCGATGGTTTGTGCCCTGAGGGGTTGAATAAACAACAAGGCCGCCAGCAGCGATAGCCATAAACGAGCTGAGCCACTGAGTAAACTAAAAGAACAAGCGGCCCGAAGCCGGGAATGAAGTAGAGAGGTTTGCATATATCAGTGTGATAAATCAAACCCCAAAGAACTTAGCAATTAATTCGATATAAAATACCTTGACCGAGGTATTTCCTAATACAACGTTGACATTTTTATATATTTTTCGTAAAACAGTATGCGCTTATAGCTTTAGGGAGTCGTGTTAGGATGACTCTTGTCTCACCAGTCTGTAGTAGGAAGGAAATAAATTACCCCACAGGGCATCTTGACCAACTGGCGCAATACCTCTGCCATGGCTACCACGGCGAGGTGGGACATCCTACAGTCCAGCACGAGTCGCAGGGCATTCCGGTTTAAAGTCTAAAATTTTCTCTGTTCCCTAAAGCGCCACCGATAATTCGGTGGCGCTTTAGGGAACAGAGAAAAACAGGCATTTCGCTTTAGCTGATCTTCGTCATTGCTTGACAATCTTCACTGTTTGGCTACGTTGCCCGTCTGTAGCCCGCAAAATGAGCAAATTACTGGATAGAGCCGATACATCAACCGTTTCCCGATGCGCATTCAGCTGAGGCTTTACGTAACGGCTTACCAACTTGCGGCCTGATACATCGAGCAAACTTAACTCGATCGACTGACCCTGAGCACCCGTTACCAATATCTCCACCTGAGCCGTAGTTGGGTTGCCTAACACCGACACCTGCCAAGGGGCGGTTAATTCGGCACTCTGACGGGCTTTGTCGCTCAAACAGGCTTGCCGGAAGTTCCAGGTAAAGTACGCCGAGCGCGTGGCCGCATCCTGAACCGTTAGTGTATTCACGTTCTGGTCAAACGGCAACGAGTAACGGGTTCCAAGCGATCCATTACCTGTTGCGCCCACAATCAGCAGCGGGGCAACGGCAGGCGCAAATGAACCATCGGTCCGACCCACCACAAAGTCTACCCGGCTAAGCGTGGCATTGGTGGAGCCGGTGCAGGTGAAGCTGGTAATAGTCAGAGTACTCGGCGAGGTGGTAGTTGAGCTTGGTGGGGTGCCCAGACATGCCTGCCGGAAATCCCAGACGAAGTAAGTGGAGCGGGTAGCCGCATCCTGCACCGCCAGTGTACTTACATTCTGGTCAAAGGGAAGCGAGTACCGCATACCCAGCGATCCGTTGCCCGTTACTCCCACAATCAGCAGCGGAGCAACCGCAGGGGCGAAACTACCATCGGCCCGGCTTATCACGAAATCTACCCGACTGAGCGTTTGTGCGGTAGAACCGTTGCAGGTGAAGCTGGTAATGGTCAGGCTCGAAGACGGTGTAGGGAGCACCACGGTAGTAGAAGTAGGCGGACTACTCAAACAGGCTTGCCGGAAATCCCAGGTAAAGTATGCCGAGCGCGTAGCTGCATCCTGAACCGTTAGTGTATTCACGTTCTGGTCAAACGGCAACGAGTAACGGGTTCCAAGCGATCCATTACCTGTTACGCCTACAATCAGCAGCGGGGCAACGGCGGGCGCAAACGAACCATCGGCTCGACTCACCACAAAATCTACCCGGTTAAGCGTCTGTGTGGTGGAACCATTGCAGGTAAAACTTGTGATTGTAAGGCTCGAAGACGGCGTGGGCACATCGCCCACAATAGTTACTGTGGCCGAGGCTTCGGCGGGGTCAAGGTCGTACCCATCTTCATCAATAAGCGAGATAATAATGGTCTCGTCCTGCTCCGAACTGTTGTCATCAACAATAGGAATGATCTCTACGTCAACCGTACTCTGGCCATCCAGGAATGTCATTGAACCAGGCAGCTGCACATAATCGACACCCGGAATAGCCGAGCCATCGATTCGATAATCGACAACTAACTGCCCCACCGACGAGTTCCGCTGGAACTGGATAACTCCCGAATCCACGTCACTCGCATCGGCGGCCACGCGGGCCTGTTTGGAAGCAGTTGCTGGGTTAGTCGTTCGGCGTTCGCTCGCTGTTGCGTCGGTAGCTTCCACACCTACCACCGGAGCACCGCCGGGGGTATTCACCGTCACGTTCGCTGTAGCTACAACGGTCTGATTGCTGGGCAGCGTGTTATCCGTAACAACCACCGTCAGCGTTTTTACCCCCGCCGACATTCCGGTAATGGTAGCCGACGTAGGGGAAAACGTAATGCTTCCATCAGGATAATCAAACGCGAACTTGTAAGGAGGTCGCCCCCCCGAAGCTGAGGCCGACAGAGTAATAGCCCCTGTGGTTAGTACGGTAGTAGCACCCGCCGATAAACTGCCCACCAACTGCACGAAAGGCCCCGGATTAATGGTCAGTGTAAACGTGCCAAGGGCGGTGGCATTGCCGGGGTCGGTGGCAATTACGGAGACCGAAAAAGGCCCAAGTGCCCTAGGCATTCCACTAATCACCCGCGTGTCTGGGTTCATCGACAGCGAGGTAGGCAAGCCAATAGCCCGGTATGACAATGCCTGATTTTCAGGGTCAGTAAACGCTGGTACAGTATAGCTGAACGCGACATCGAGTGTTCCAGTCTGGTTCGGAATGGCAACGGCAACCGGCGGCTGGTTGTTGGGGTCGAGAACGGTGAAATTGCTGTTCGATATGTCGAAGAATATGTTGTTGGCGGCCATGACCCTGATCCGGCACTGATTGTTCGTTATGTTGGGGAACGTAATGGTTTCGGTACCATCATTGGGCGTGTTGGCCAGCAACGTGATGGGGAAGGTGCGGCCGCCATCCGTCGAGAGTTGGATGTTTACGCTGGCGCAGTTCACGGGGGCCGCCGTGGTGTTGGCTACGTCCCAGTTAATGGTCTGTTGCGTACCGCCGGTATAAGATCCATTGAGGTTCGAGGTAACCAGAAACGGACCGGCGTTTCCGTCCACGGTAACGGTAACGGTTTGGTAGGTCACCCCACCCACCCCGTCGCGCACGGTCAGGCGGTGGGTAGTGGCAATGCCCACCGAAGGCAGTTTATCGCCGGTAGCGTAGTTGGAACCGTTCAGAATGGCCTCCAGACGCGGGAAAACCCGTGTACCAGTGGGTACGGGGGGATAACTCCGGAAAAAAGGCGGCATCGCCGTATTTCTCAATGTCGAAATAGTGGTATCATCGGCGTTGCCAATGTTGGTACCTTCCCACGAATAACTCAGCACATCGCCCGCGTTGGCATCGGTAGCCGTTCCAGTCAATTCAAACGGCGTTGAGCGAGGAATGGTTGTGTTGGCAGGGAACTGCCCAATGGATGGTACGGCATTGTTGGTAGCGATTGACGGGCCGCACGAAACGGTCGCCATGAACTCGACAGCCTGCTGATAACTGACCGTGTGAAAATTCAGGAAGGGCAGGTAGGTTGATTCGTAGTCATCGTTGTTGCCCGAATTATCAAAACAGGTAAACCCGTAACTCATGATCGTTGTGCCGGAGCCTGGTTCAACGGAGAAGTTGGCCTCGCGGGTGGTACACGCACCAATCTTCGAACTGTTGTAGGTATGGTCCATACCGAACTGGTGACCCACCTCGTGCGAAATGAGTTGATCGTCGAAGACAGCCGCAAAGCTTCCGTCGCCCACGCCCGATACGCCCTGCCCCTTCACGTTATCATTGCAAACGCTGCGTGCTCTGGCAATACCACCGCCCGACCCACCAGATGTTCCAAACACGTGGCCTACATCATAATTCTCTGGCTTGATTACCGCGTTCAGGTTGTTCTGGTTCTCAGTCAGCATCTGGCTTTGCTTGCTGTTATCATAGGGGTCGGTGGCGGGGTTGGCATACACGATGTTGGTGCCGCTCACCAACTGAAATGCTACACTCAGTTCAACGCGATAAACGGCGTTCATCCGGTTGACGTAACTCACCACCGCATTGAAGGCGTTATTGACATTGCCGCCCCCTTTGCGCTGGGTGAACTCGCCCGTTGTAGCCACGGCCAGCCGGAACGTACGCAGCATGGTTCCGGTATTGTTGGCCAGCCGGGCCTGCCCTTGCGGGAACGTTTTCACGTCGAGCGGAGTGGATTCGGTTCCGCATTTGGCCCGCAACCCAAACGGTTGGGCTTCGGCAGAGGCCCGCTTGGCTTCGCGGGCAAAATAAGTCATATACACCTCGCTGCCGGGGCTGTCCGATATTTTGGAATAATATACGGCATCGTTTTCAACGCCCAGAATGATGGCATCGAACCCGCTGGAGGTCAGACTCAACCGGATGGTATAGGTTGGGTTGGCCAGGCCCCGGCCCGTGTAGGTTTTAATGTCCCGGTGAACCACCGAAAGGGCAGGCGACAGAATGGGCGATTCGAGGATGCCGAACGTTTCGACCGTTCCGTTAGGTAATGGAATCGCCAACCGGAGTGGGGCCGTACTGTTGCGAAACTCAAGCGGAGCTTTGGCCAGATACGTCCGAAGTTCAGCTGTTTTCAGCCGATAGACGGCGGACCGCTCCAACTTACCGGCATCGGGTGTAGCGGTGCGCGCCTGCGCCGACGAGAGGGGTTCAAAAAAGCCAGACTGAGCGTTGGCCAGGGGACTTGCCAGGATCAGACCCAGCAAAAAGACACCCCATTGATGGTAAAATGATACACGCATGAATAGAAAAATTTAACAGGAACGAACAATATAAAGGATAATGGAATGGTGGAGTAACTCTCTCTCTGCGGCAATCTGCCTGTTCAACCCTTAGGGATTGGCCAGTATGTCCTGTACCGTGCGGCTACAGCCGTCGCAACAGTTATGGCGAATAAGCCCAGCCGTTTATGGCAAATACGCCCTTGCTGCTATCTTTCTAGCGAAATCAACAACCGAGCCCCATCAGGCTCAGTTGCCTACGCTCTGTATTAAGCCCCGCACCGTCCGCTTACATCCCGTAGCGGCTGTTACAGTTATCGTATAAGGCGTTAATCGATCAATTGTAAAAATACCCGTGACGTTGAAATCATTTCGGCGAATCTCATAACCATTGATCCGGTCTATTACTTGTAACCGCTCGTACGAAACCCCGCCCAGTACCTGGAACACGGGCAAATTCTGTGGGTCGAGGGGTTGGATTAAGGTAATCAGGGGCAGATTAGGCCCCGCAAGGCTTTGGGTAGCTCCCCCAAAGAGCAATGTGACGGTTGGCAATGGATTTACCGTCAGGCTAAAAGCTGAGGATGTAGCTGAATTACATAGGCCAGTGGCCACTAACGAATAGTTTCCACTTTGGGTAGGCAGCACTGCACCTAAGGTCAGAATGCGATTCTGTTGCGAGCTACCCAGCGAGCTACCGTCTTTGTACCACTGGTAGGTAACAGACTGGGTAGATGCGGTGGAGGCAGTACCCGTTACCGATACGGTCTCTGCCTCACAGATTACCTGGCTGGTAGGAGTTATACTGACGGTAGTTAGGGGATTCACCGTCAGGCTGAAGGCCGAGGATGTGGCCGAGTTGCACGTACCCGTGGCTACTACCGAATAGTTTCCACTTTGGGTGGGCACCACTGCGGCTAATGTCAGAATGCGATTCTGCTGCGAGCTACCCAGCGAGCTACCGTCTTTGTACCACTGATAGGTAACAGACTGGGTAGATGCAGTGGAGGCCGTAGCCGTTACCGACACGGTCCCTGTCTCACAAATTACCTGGCTGGCAGGGGTTATACTAACGGTAGTCAGGGGCAATAAGGCTACGACCGCATTACCCAACATAGTGACGGTGTTCGAACATAGGCCGTTTGTCTTACTGGCTTCTATCGTGTAAGTTCCAACAGCAGTTTTGTTGCCGAAGCTGATTGCCGAGCCATTGCCCTGGATGGCTGCAGCACCCGTTGCGGCATTGTTGAGTAGCAGCCGGTAGGTCACGTTAGCCTCCGACCCCGACAATCCCACCGATACGCCACTTGCACCAGAGCAATAGCTCCCCCCGCCCGTAACGGCAAATTGGGTTGGTGGAACACAAGCTACAAGTTGAATAGACCCATCGCCTGAGTTATCACCCTGCGTTGAGGCAACGTCCGAGTTAAGGGTACTATTGGTCCAACTTGATCCACCACCACCGCCAGCAGAAGAAGCAAAACTATAAGCACCATTAGTTGATTCACCTGCGGCTCCACTTCCTCCGCCGTAATAACCTCCTCCACCCCCGCCACTATTAACGTATCCTGAGGTTTTTGAATAGTAATACTGAACACCATCTCCCCCCCTTCCCGAAGAGCCAGCGTTTCCGTTAGTACTCCCATCACTGGACGTATATGGACTTACTAATCCCCAAGTACCACCAGCACCGCCGGCAATCTGAGAGCATCCCTTACCCCCTCCGGTAAATACGTTCATTCCTGTACTTCTCCCCGTTCCGTCGCCCCCGGTCAGACCTCCCCCTCCGCCCCCTGAGTTCTCTGCATTCCCAGCCCCCCCTCCACCACCAGCCACTACAACCCGGTCGTTAAAAGCGACGCCACCGATGCGAATATCGGAAGCCCCACCCCCATTTTGATTAAAGTTTCCTGATGCACCGCCACCGCCGTTATAGCCGTTCTGACACCCCACGAACAGGTAAAGCGTGGAGCCAGGTACGACTCTTAAAACAGAGCGGACCGTTCCACCATTCCCGCCGTTGGTACCACCCTTTGCCCCTTTCACCGTCACATCGAGCGACGTTACGCTGGTAGGCACAGTGTAGGTCTGTTGGCTGCCGGTGCAATTGAATGTTTGGCTTTGGGCGTGGACACGTTGCGAAAACAGTACCAGTAGTAATTGGCCGATTAGGGCAAAGGACAGGCTGCGCCCAAAAGGAAAGCCAAACAAAGAAAGAAAACGCGGGGCCCGAAGCCGGGAATGAAGTAGAGGGGTCTGCATAAATCAGTGTGATAAATCAAACCCCAAAGAACTTAGCATTTTTACGCAAAAAAAATACCTTTACCGAGGTATTTTTTTTGCTTTTGGTCACACGTCTTCCCCTATTTCTAGCAATATTGGATGGGTCTCTGATTGATTCTTGCCTCGCCTGTTCGTTGGCGGATCGGGGGGGCTTTTATGTCCCCCACCCCTTACTCCTCTAAAGTCTCTAAAAAATCGACCCATTCTTTTTGGGTCACGAAAGGCAGTTTACGACTGATATTTTTACGATGAGTTTGCACGGTAAAGTAGCTGAGATTATACTCGCTGGCAATCTGCTCAGTGGTTAGACCCTGCTTCACCCCTTTTAGAATCTGGATTTCGCGTTTGGTAAGCTGCTGCTTGAGCCGAAAATGATCAGGCACTGTCAATGATTCCTCCTTAGGAGTGTCCGATTCAAAAATCTGTTCTCCCTGCATCACCCGATCCAATAAGGCTATCAGTCGCTCGGCAGGCACCGTTTTTGCCACAAAACCATCTACGCTGAGGGCTTTGAACCGAGCAATCTCTTTTTTCTCGGCGTACATGCTGATGATCACGATCCGGCAGGTTTTGGGCAGTCGTCGAAGCTGGGCCACAACAGCCTCTCCGTTGAGGTGCGGCATATTATAATCAACCAGTACCAGATCAGGCGAAAGCCCGGCGCAGGTGTCGTAGGCCCGGCGGCTGTCGAACACTTGTCCAACTACCTCAAACTGGGGCGAGTGGCTCAGGATCAGGCGTAGACCGTCATTAAAAAGCTGGTGATCGTCAATCAGGACTGTTCGGTATAAGTTGTTCATCGCGGGGAATACTCAGGAAAACGCTCGTACCCGTGGGGACCGGGTCGAAGCGAAGGGTAATTCGGGCTAGTTCGGCCCGTTTAAACATATTTTGCAGGCCAATGCCAGTGCTTTGGGCGGTGGTCAGGTCGAAGCCAACACCATCGTCCTCTACGGCCACGTCAATGCTTTGCTCATCACAGAAAAACTGAACGTGAGCCTCGCTTGCCCCCGAATGCCGGACCGCATTGGTAAGCAGTTCCTGTAGAATACCATAAATACTCTGCTGCTGAATCCGGGGCAGTGAATCAACCTTTTTTTCGGTGTAATCCTGAAAAACGAACCGGACGCGCGAGAAGTCGTTGAACCGGCTCGCCAGGGTTTCTACCTTTTCGGTCAGGGGTCGGTCATCGTCTTTCACCAGATTATGGCTCAGAAATCGCAGTTCCGTGATAGCGTCACGGATGAGTTCGCGGGGTTTATCGGACTCGGCCTGCGAGCTGGTGATGTACCCCAACGCCGAAGCCAGCGTGTTGCCTACCTGATCGTGCAGATCACGGCCAATGCGTTCGACCTCCTCCCGGCGCAGCGTATCCATATGCTGCCGGGTGGTAGAAACCTGTTTTTGCAGGCGTTGCTTGGTCACCAGTTCCCGCCTGAACTGCGACGCGATCAGGTAGGTGAGCATAGCAATTAGCAAAAGCGGGTGCTGGGCCGGATACTTGAGCAGCGATATGTCATTTCCCATAATCAGCTCACTCAATTGCTTCACCACCACATCACCAATGAGCATGAGAAAAAACAAGCCGATATACACAATTCCCGCCCGCCGGTAGGCAACCAGGCTGAAATATCCAATCCAGACCAAATTAATCAGAGCCGCACTGGTCATTATTCGGTTGACGGGAACATTAAAAAGGGGGTGGAATTGTGGAGGCAGAAAATGCAGCAGAATGCAGGCCAGCCAGATTCCAGTCAGAAACTTCATAACTGGTTTATACCAGCGGATTTCCCGAATTGCGGGTTTGATCGCCTGATAGATAAACAGTTGAACGGAGCTATCCAGCAATAGCTTGATGTTGGTGCCGATTGTAATGCTGCTAAACGAAGTCCATTTGGGATAAGGTAATGGACTCAGGTAACCATAGAAAAAGGCAACCTGAAGCGTTATCATGATCATCATAAAGCCGAACGTACTCATGAGTTGGCTAGGCGTCGTAAAGCCAATGATCAGCGAGACCATACCGATGATCAGGCAGGTAAAGATCACCAGCCACTCCCGAATAATATCGCTGAGTACATCTTCTAAAAAGGCGCGCCGACTACTTAGTTTCAAATCAAACTCATGGAAACCCACATAAGCGTTCGTTCGTAGCAGAACGCCCACCTGTTGGCCCGGTGCAATCGTGATGGGAAAGGCATGCCGGTAACTAAGGAAAAAACGATCCGCCAGAGGAGTATCGTTCAGGAGGGTGGCTATCGAATCAAGCGAGGTCACCAAAGGCCGGTTAATCGCTGGTGGCTCCGCCGAACGCGGCCCGGCCAAGGGTGGCCTAGCCCGTTCAAGAAACAGTGTTGCCCGCGAGCAGCGATGTTGCGGCATCGACAATACGACATATTTCTGCGTTTCGGATGCGTTGGCGAGCCTGAAGTAGACCCAGCCTTCGGGCACGACTGATGAATGCCCATGCGCAATGGCGTGTACGTTCTTGTTGGGCACAAATGTCTGCCGGATACGCCCCTCCAAATGGGTCAGTGACTCCCCCCGCACCAGCCGAAATGAAGACGCAAACAACACCCGGTTGTTAAGCGATGTATGGTTGAAGGAATCAGTCAGGCGGTAGCCAAAGCCATCTGGGTTTACTAACGATGAAGGAAAAAAAACGTCCAGAAGTGTCAACACAACTAGTCCAAATCCATACAGGCTAAGGCCAACCTTCAAACTAAACTTGGGCATAAATCTGGACACTAAAGTATCCACAAAAATAAGTATTTTGGATAGTTGTCCATCTTGAAACCTTCGATCAAGCAACCGATAACACTTTATCGATCTGTTTGGCCATCAATTTGGTGTGCTGATAACCAATTCGGAAAAGTTCACGGGCTCGCTTCACATCCGAGAGCGCATAGTTGGCTAACTCGGGAGGCTCAATGAGCACATTGCATTTTGCGAAACGTTCTTTGGTTTTACTCTGTACAGCCAGAATAAGACTTCGTTCAATGACACCCTTCATCGACGTGATTGGCTTTGTCAGACCAAACGGATTACAGTGGGAGCCAATCACTACGTCAACTTTGTTCTGAATTAGCTCGACCGGCAAATTATTCAGAACACCCCCGTCTACGTATTGTCGTTTGTTCAACAACATGGGTTCGAAAATACCGGGCAGACAAGCGGAAGCCAGAACGGGCCTGATCAGTTCGCCCGATTCGAATACGTCCAAATCGCCTTCATTCAGATCAACGGCCGCCACGTGCAACGGAATCTGTAGACCTTCGAAACTATCATGAGGGATATATTGACGATACAGGTCAATAGCGGTGTCGATACGGAGCAGGCCCATCCGGTTCCAGGCGGGTCGGAGGTGCTTCATAAACGAAGACGACTCCACAATTTTGAGAGCTTCGTCGGGGGAATACCCGTTCGCGAACATCACCCCGGCTATGGCACCGGCGCTTGTGCCAGCAACACGGTCGATCTTAACTCCCTGTTCGATTAACGCTTTTAGAACACCAAGATGCGCAATACCCCTCGCTCCCCCACCCGATAAAACAATGCCAATAGTCATGTTATATAAACTCCCGCAAGGCTCCTTTGTCTTTAATCCGCACACCTTTTTCGGTTCGTTCTACCGTGGCGGCTTCAGTTACCGGATCGTGCTCGAACACCAGAATCCAGTTTTCAGCGGCAGCCTGCGTCAGAACGCTTACTTTTTCGTCCATCGTTAGCAACGGCCGAACGTCGTAACTCATCACATACGGTAAAGGAATATGAGCCGACGAAGGCAACAGGTCGGCGCAGAACAGCATCGTCTGATTATTTACGGTGATTTTAGGCAAGGCCATTTTCTCGGTATGACCATCCACGTAAATAAAGTCGAGGCCGGAAACACCAACCGGTTTCTGATCCAGAAAAGTTAACTGTCCGCTCTCCTGTAAAGGCAGAATATTTTCGCTTAGAAAGGAGGCTTTTTCACGGGGGTTTGGATGAGTAGCCCATTGCCAATGATCGCTGTGCGTCCAGTACATCGCATTGGGAAACGTTGGCACAAGTTCTCCTTCAGGTTCACGCTTGATAGCCCCACCCACGTGGTCAAAATGAAGGTGAGTCAGTAACACGTCCGTAATATCCGTTTCGGAGTAACCGGCCTTCCGAATGGAGCCTAGCAGGCTAGCATCGCCGTGGAGATCGTAATGCCCAAAAAAGCGGGCATCCTGCTTGTCGCCAAGCCCGGTATCAACCAGTATGAGCCGGTTATCGGCTTCAATCAACAGGCAACGCATTGCCCAGGTGCACAGGTTTCGCTCGTCGGCCGGGTTGAGTTTGTTCCAAAGTGATTTCGGTACCACGCCGAACATGGCCCCTCCGTCGAGTTTAAAAAAGCCGGTATCTATGGTTTGTATAGTCATAATTGAAGAGTATCAGGAACGTACTGAGTTTGATATCAGGCGATTTACAACGGATACGCGTAAAAACAAAACCCCTTCTTCGTCGCCGAAAAAGGGGTTTATGTGGGCCAGCTTGGGCTCGAACCAAGGACTTACTGATTATGAGTCAGTTACTCTAACCAGCTGAGTTACAAGCCCATACAGAGCAGAAAAAGCCTTTCTGTAGGGCAAATATACGACAGTGAACATCAGTTTGCAAGAGCCGGTAGAAAGGTTCCTGCCTATTCGAGACAAAACTTTCTGACTTCACCGCCGTATCTTTGACTCAAACCAGACACGTTTCCACTTGCCTTCCGTCAATAAAAAGAAGATTTTGAACGACCCGGTTTACGGCTTCATAACGATTCCTTCTGCACTGCTTTTTGACCTCGTCGAACATCCGTATTTTCAACGGCTCCGACGCATCAAACAGTTGGGTATGTCGGAGTACGTGTATCCGGGTGCTCTCCATACTCGTTTTCACCACGCTTTGGGCGCTATGCACCTGATGGGTCAGGCCATTCAGACGCTGCGTGGTAAAGGCCATTCGATCAGCGACGATGAATGCGAAGCCGCTCAGATTGCGATTTTGCTGCATGATGTGGGACACGGGCCCTTTTCGCACGTGCTGGAGTGCTGTTTTCTGGAAGACGTTCCCCACGAAGAGGTATCTCTTTTGTTGATGAAAGACCTGAACCAGCAGTTTGGCGGGCAGCTTTCACTCGCCATCCAGATGTTTGAAGGCACCTACGAGCGACCCTTTTTCCACCAGTTGGTGTCGAGTCAGTTAGACATGGACCGGATGGATTACCTCAACCGCGACAGCTTTTACACGGGTGTGGCGGAGGGAACCATTGGAGCGGACCGGATCATTAAAATGCTCGACCTGGTCGACGACCAGTTGGCGGTGGAAGCGAAAGGCATTCTGAGCATCGAAAACTTTCTGAACTCCCGTCGGATCATGTACTGGCAGGTCTATCTGCACAAAACATCTATTTGTGTGGAGTCAATGCTGATTCAGGTGCTACGTCGGGCGCGTTTTTTACTGAGGCAACCCGGTTCCGACGATATGTTTGCTTCGCCTGCTTTCCGACTGTTTCTGGAAAACGACGTAAGCCTTACCCAGTTTAGAACGGACCCGCAATATCTGCATGCATTCACGAAGCTGGATGATTTCGACGTATGGGCCTGTATTAAGTCGTGGAGCAATCATCCCGATCGGGTGTTGTCGGCTATCTGCCTTATGCTTCTGGACCGGCATCTCTACAAGATTGTTCATTCCATCGAACCATTCGCCCCTGAACTGGTCGGCGAAATTGAGCAGCAACTTCATCAGCAAGGCATTACCGACGATGAAATGTCCTATTTTCTGGTTGAAGGCCAGGCCACTAATGCGGCCTATTTGCCGTCAGGCGACAAAATTAATATCAAGCTGAAAACGGGACAGGTAATTGATATTGCCGATGCCTCCGACTTGCCCAACATAAAAGCGCTGACGCACATTGTTCGGCGTCATTACATTTGCTGGGCAAAAAACATCGCCTGGGCTGGGGCCGAAACTACTGCCTGATGGCTATGCCTTTTCTATTTACAATTGGGCGTTCTGACCAATAAATTGAAATAATCCGGCTAATAACCGAATAGTCCTATTTGTTGCCTACCTTAGCGCCCGAAAATAAGCCCACAACTGGGCAACTCTCTATCGCTACCAATCTCGTATGGAGTTTACTGTCAGGCAAATCGCAGCTCTGATCAACGGCAAAATACAGGGCAATGAGTCCCTGAAAATCAACCAGTTAGCCAAAATAGAAGAAGGCCAACCAGGTAGTATATCGTTTTTGTCGAACCTCAAATATGAGCCTTTTTTATACACTACCCAGGCCTCTGCCGTGATCGTTGAGGAGTCCTTTGAGCCTAAACAGCCCGTAGCCTCAACGCTCATTTTTGTAGAAAATTCCTATTCAGCCTTTGCCCGGCTTCTCGAAGAGTACCATCGACAGATGGCATCTGGTCGTATGGGAGTCGAGCAACCCAGCTACATGGCAGAGAGTAGCAAAGTGGGTGATCACGTGTATCGGGGGGCTTTTTCGTACATCGGTCAGAATTGCCGCATTGGTACTAACGTTAAGATTTATCCGCACGTTTACGTGGGCGACAACGTTCAGATTGGGGATAATACCGTTCTGCATTCCGGTGTTCGGGTGCTCGACAACTGTGTTATCGGCAACCACTGTACTATTCATCCCAATGCCGTAATCGGCAGCGACGGCTTTGGGTTTGCTCCCCAGGCTGATAGCTCTTACAAAACCATTCCGCAGCTAGGTAACGTAATTTTAGAAGATTGGGTGAACGTGGGTGCCAATACAACCATCGATTGTGCTACCATGGGTTCAACGGTAATCCGCAAAGGTGCCAAGCTGGACAACCTGATTCAGATTGGCCATAACGTTGAAATTGGCCGCCACACGGTTATTGCCGCCCAAACCGGTATTTCTGGCTCGGCAAAAATTGGCGATCACTGCGTGATTGGTGGACAGGTTGGCATTGGCGGCCATATTGAGATTGCTGATCGAACCAGCGTAGGGGCGCAGTCGGGTCTGGGCAAGAGCATTAAAGAACCCGGCCAGTCACTCAATGGAACGCCCCCGCAAAGCCTTAAGGAGAGTTTGCGGTCGCAGGTATTGATTCGAAAACTGCCCCAAATTGAAAAACGGGTTTCGGCCTTGGAACAGAAAAAAAGTGAATAGTAATTGAGGTAAATAAGTAACGGTTTGAACACCAAAATTGCCCCATTACCCAATTGACGATTTACCAGGAAACTATGAATATCAAGCAGCAGACCATTTTAAAGGCCGTTTCAGTATCAGGGGTAGGCTTACATACGGGCGTTCAGGCTACGATGACTTTTCTGCCCGCTCCGAGCAACCACGGCTATAAATTCCAGCGAATTGACCTGCCCGGCCAACCCATTGTTGATGCTGATGTCGACAATGTAGTTGATCTATCGCGGGGTACAACTATTGAGCAACACGGCGCTCGTATTCACACTGTAGAACACACGCTGGCCGCTTTGGTGGGTCTGCAAATCGACAATGCGCTGATTCAGCTGGACGGTCCCGAACCGCCCATTATGGATGGTTCGTCGATCAAGTTTGTGGACGCCCTGCGCGATGCCGGTCTCGAAGAACAGAATGCAGCCCGAAATTATTTCGAGGTCAACGAGTACGTTCATTACCGCAACGAGGAAAAAGATATTGAACTGGCAGCTTTACCTCTAAACGATTATCGCCTGACGGTGATGGTCGATTACAACTCGCGGTTTCTGAGCAGCCAGCATGCATATCTGAATGATATTACGCTGTTTCCAGATCAGATTGCCATGTGCCGTACGTTTGTGTTTCTGCATGAACTGGAGGCCTTGCACAAACAAAATCTCATTAAAGGCGGTGACCTTAGCAACGCTATTGTCATTGTTGATCGTAAGGTAGAAGAAGGTGAGCTGGATTACCTGGCCGAACTACTGAATAAGCCGAAGGTAAGTGTCAACAAAGACGAGGGTATATTGAATAATCTGGAGCTACATTATCCCAATGAGATGGCCCGGCACAAACTGCTGGACATGATTGGCGATTTGGCGCTGATTGGTCGACCCATTAAGGCTCAGATTCTGGCGGCACGGCCCGGTCATGCTGCCAATGTGGCTTTTGCCAAAAAAATCAAGAAGTTGATTCAAAAGAACGCCCTCAATCAAGTACCTCAATTCGATCCGAAGCAACCGCCCGTGATGGACATGAATCGGATTGCGCAGCTGCTTCCCCACCGGTATCCATTTCAGATGATCGACCGGATTATTG
Organism: Flavobacterium sp. SUN052; assembly: GCF_028867935.1. GTDB lineage: Bacteria > Bacteroidota > Bacteroidia > Flavobacteriales > Flavobacteriaceae > Flavobacterium. Next base: position 113,959 of record NZ_JAPQNS010000005.1, on the reverse strand, counting down.
CGCTGGACGAAAACAGTGTAGTAGGCATAAAGAACGTTACGATGAACGAACCGTTTTTTCCGGGCCATTTTCCAGGAAACCCCGTTATGCCGGGCGTGATGCAGTTGGAATCGATGGCACAAACGGGGGGTATTCTGGTGCTAAGCACCGTTCCTGACCCTGAAAACTACTGGCCCTACCTGATTGGTATAGAGAACTGTCGTTTCCGCAGAAATGTATTACCTGGAGACACGCTGATTTTGCGTTGTGAATTTACGTCCCCCATGAAGCGCGGTATCGTTAAAATGCAGGGCCGGGGTTATGTGGCCGGTCACCTGGTGTGCGAAGCTGATATGATTGCGAGTTTAGTAAAGAAAAAGTAAGCAGGAGCATAATGCAGTAGGCAGTTTTGGCTGCAAGATACTGCCTGCTGCCACTGCACACTGTTACTTAAAGATATGATTCAACCATTAGCCTACGTCCATCCGGAAGCAAAAATCGCCCAGAATGTGGTGATCGAGCCATTTGCCATCATTCACAAGGACGTAGAAATCAGCGAAGGCACCTGGATTGGGTCCCACGCAGTAATTAACGAGGGTGCCCGAATTGGTAAAAACTGCAAGATTTACCCCGGTGCCGTAATCTCGTCGACACCCCAGGATTTGAAATTCAAAGGCGAATACACACTTACCTATATCGGTGATAATACCACTATCCGGGAGTATGCCACCATTAGCCGGGGTACTGAAGAACATTACAAAACTGAGATCGGAAGCGACTGTCTGATTATGGCCTACGCCCACGTGGCGCACGACTGTCGGATTGGTAATCATTGCATTCTGACCAACAACGTCCAGATGGCTGGTCACGTGTATATGGGCGACTGGGCTATTATCGGCGGATCAAGTTCGGTGTTGCAGTTTACCCGCATCGGTACGCACGCCATGATCTCCGGTGGTTCTCTAGTACGGAAAGATGTTCCACCGTTTACGAAAGCAGCTCGTGAGCCGCTGTCTTACACGGGTATCAACTCAATTGGTCTGCGTCGGCGGGGTTACACTAACGAACAGATCAACGGCATTCAGGAAATTTACCGGTATTTGTATCTGCGTGGTCTCAACAATGCAGAAGCCCTTACCCGCATCGAGCTGGAACTACCGGCTTCTGACTCACGCGACGAAATCCTGAACTTTATTCGTACCTCTGAGCGTGGTATTATGCGCGGCCCCGGTGGCAGCGACAAGGAATAAGAAGAATTACACTCAAGACACGTAGACGGGTCAGTCCGTATCCATTTATACTTAACGCCGAAGCTTACACAGGCTTCGGCGTTACGTATTTTGGGGATTCACTATCGAATAAATTCGAGATGTTCATCATCGAGCGGCTCCTTATTATCCAGCTTCAGATCTGACGATAAAGTCGTTGCGTTAACATTCCAGGTTTTATTGATGCGGTCGTAGGGCTTTTCAGTCCCAAGATTAATGGTTAAGGTAGCCACTGAGGGAGCGGCTCCATAATAAGTAACTCCCCCCGGAGTCGACGACCAGGTTCCCTGCGTAGTTTTCCCCTTATCAGTAGCAACCACAATACCGTTGGCGGCAAAAGCGAAAGTAATTCCTTTAAAATCGGACGACTTATCCTCGGTTCGCTGACGATACAGGTTAACAGACCAGCTACCCGCCGGTAAAATAGTAGTTACATCAGGAACAGTGCTGGCGGGAGTAGCGGCATCGTCTGCTTTCTGGCAGGATAACAGGCCGATAACTGACAACCAAAGGCCAAGATTCAAAATCGTTTTCATGAGCATAATACGGATTAGTACAATGTCAATACGAACGATGCCCATCCCAAGTTGCGTGCTCCTGCATCAAGTCAGAACGTTTTAGCCAACGGTAGCGCTGGCTATTTTCACTTCTTTGTAGCATTATGAATCGTTTCAAAGTCACCCCGAATCCAGCGGGGTTGACCCAGATAGCTAGGGTTAATCAGAAACTGACCCGTTTTGGTATCCAGAATAATGGCTTCCCGCTCCGAACCAATGGCCTGATACCGACGCACTTCGTCGGTTGGTTCGTCAGCGGGCTTGTCGGCGGGTTTGGAATTAGTCATTAGCAGAATGCCTCCTACGGTAAACACACCCAGAAAAAATGACTTGAGATCAATGGAGAATGTGATCGTTTTCATGAGCTAAGCGTTGATGGTTAATTTTGGTTTAGTCAGTACAAGGCTACACTGACATGAGTTAAACGAAAAGCGTTGATAGGCAGTTACCTTCTCAATGGCAAAAACATCGTTAGGTTCGCTACTGGCCCGGGTTGGGCTCGATTGGTTTATTTTGGCTCTGCTAGCCATGATTGGGCTGGCCAAACTCTGGCCTGAACCGGGAATTCAGGAGGGGCCGCTATCTATATCGTCGCTGGCGAGTTATGGCGTGTCGCTCATCTTCTTTTTCTACGGCCTCCGGCTCAATTTTGCTTCATTAAAAGCTGGTTTGCAGAATTACCGGCTTCACCTGGTTATTCACCTGACCACATTTATTGTTTTTCCGGCCATTGTCTTGGCAACCCGGTCGTTGTTGCTGACCACCGAAACCCAGTTGCTCTGGCTAGGCATTTTTTACGTAGCAGCTCTACCTTCCACAGTATCGTCGTCGGTGGTAATGGTTTCTATAGCTGGCGGTAATATTCCGGCGGCTATTTTCAACGCCAGCATTTCCAGCCTGATTGGTGTTTTCATTACGCCCCTCTGGATGAGTTTTTTGCTCGCCAGCACCAGCGGCCAATATGATTTAGGGAGCGTGATTGGCAAACTCACCATCCAGGTTATTGTACCCGTGATTGCGGGTATTCTGCTCAATCGTAAGCTGGGCTGGTTTGCCGACCAGTACAAAGCGTATCTGCGTTATTTCGATCAGCTTACGATTTTGCTTATCGTTTACACGTCATTTTGCGAATCTTTTTCGCTTAATCTTTTTGCCGATTATTCGCCTGGTGATCTGGTCGAACTGGCTGCCATGATGCTGGCTTTGTTTTTCATCATCTTCGGCATTGTTCATTTGCTGAGCCGACTGCTACACTTCAATCGGGAAGATCGCATTACGGCTCTGTTTTGCGGTTCCAAGAAATCGCTTGTGCAGGGCAGCGTTATGGCCAACGTTCTATTTCCAGGGACGATTGCTGGGGTCGTGTTGCTGCCCATCATGGTGTTTCACGCCTTACAGCTCATTATCGCCAGCATTATAGCCCAGCGAATGCAACAGGAAAAAAATTCTGAAGTCATTCAGAGCTGACTTTGTGCCACTTAATCCCAAAAAATGGTCATTTAGCTAGATAGGCCTGGTAGTCTGTTAAACCTCGGCGGTGGTTTTGTCTCTAACCTTCAGAATACGTTAAAACAACAAATAACAACTGAACATGAAAAAGACAATCGCAGCAGCCCTGACATTAATCGCCCTGACTACTGGTGCCACTTTCGCTCAACGGGGTTATCAGTATCCAAACAATAACCGCGCTCCTCAATACGGTGGCCCTTCGTATGATCAGCGGGACGAGATTCAGGAGGAAATTAAAATTGACAGGATCGACGCCATCGTTGGCTTATCGCGTCGGCAGGAAAAGCAGCTGCACAAAATCGAAGATAACTACGATCGTATGCAAGCTACCTCACGTATGACGCCTGCTGCCTTCCGTCAACTTCAGTTGCGCAAACGTCAGGATATGCTGGCCGTGCTGACCTCAGCCCAGCGTGATCGTCTGTTTGCCGCTCAGCAGCAACAGCAACAATATGGCCGTCGTCCCAACGGTCCTTACGGTCGTCGTGGCTAGAGTCGAGAAGCGTTAGTTTGGAGTTTGTAGAGTCAAAAGCCGCGTTCAGTATATGCTGACGCGGCTTTTGTTTGTTGTTACCTCACCCCTACCCCTCTCCTTGTGAAGGAGAGGGGGCTTACCAGACCAACTATGATTGTTTATTATGCCTAAACAGAAGCCACGTAGATGTTGTCGTCTCCCCTCTCCTTGCGAAGGAGAGGGGCTGGGGGTGAGGTCATGTCACCCCGCCATAGTCGTCAGGCCTTCGCCAACGTCTTTGGGTTGGGGTGCATCGGGAATCAGTTTGCCCCGTGAGAACGAGATAACGGCTGCTAGCAGAACCAGGCAGGTCATGGCCCAATACACGTACCGCATCCCAATCAATTGGGCAGCCGGGCTAGTAGGGTCGATACTGTGCGTTAGAGCATACTGGTTACGGGTATTGTACCAGATAGCGGCTGACACGGCAATGCCCATCACCAGTCCCATATTCCGCATAAAAGCAATCATGCTGCTGGCAACTCCCCGTTGCGCTAAAGGAGCCGCGTTGAGGGCGCTACTGCTGTTGGGCGACTGAAACAGCGCGAAACCGAGGCTCACCAGTGAACTGCGCCAGACTACATCGGTCCAGACCCAGTCGGCCCGCAGAAACGAAAACGAAAAATACCCCAAAGCTGTAATCACCAGGCCCGTACTGGCCAGCCAGCGGGTGCTAACCCGGCTGGACAGGTACCCCCCAATGGGTGCCACAATACTCAGCGTGAGTGGTCCAGCCAATAAGACCAAACCGGCCATTTGGGGCGTAAAACCGAGCAGTTGCTGCAGAAAGAACGGAATAATGAACAGGTTGCCGCCCGCAGCTACAAACCCCAGCCAGGCCGCCAAAATCGCCGATGTATACGGGCGTACCCGAAACAGACTCAGTTGCAGCATGGGCATAGGGGTCCGGTTCTCCCAAACAAAAAAGCCTGCCAACAGTACAGCTCCCATACTCAGCAAGCCCAACACGAGCGGATTACCCCACCCATATTCAGGCTCCGGGCCAAAATCCAAGCCTGTCAGCAGCGTGGTAACACCCACTAGAAATAAACCCGCCCCGACCAGATCAAACGGTTGTCGTGGCAACTTAGGACTAACGGGTAATACCACCGAGGCCCTCCAAATGGCAATTATTCCAATGGGTACGTTCACAAAAAAGATACTGGACCAGCCAAATTTGCCCAGTAAGAGGCCACCTACTACCGGCCCCGTGCTGGAACCGGCGGCCACAATAGCCCCCATCAGTCCCAATGCCTGCCCTCGTTCGGCGGGAGTAAATGTGTCAGAGATAATGGCTGGCCCAATAGCAAAAATCATCGACGCGCCCAGCCCCTGCACCACCCGAAAACCAATCAGCGACGCGCTATTCCACGCCAAACCGCATAACAGCGACCCGATTACAAAAATAATGAAGCCGGTAATGTACATCCTCCGACGACCAAGCCAGTCGGACAGTTTGCCCATGATTAGTAACGTACTGGTAGTAGTGAGCAGGTAACTGAGCACTACCCACTCGACACTGTCACCGGCATCCAGCTCACGCCGGATTGTAGGCAAGGCAATGTTGACGATGCTACTGTCGAGGGTGGCCATAAAAGTCCCAAAAGCCAGCGTAGCCAGCACAAGCCATTTGTTGGGAGGGGCCGGGGAAGAAACAGTTGTATTGGAAGTCAAATCGAAGACAAAAAGGTGAACCGTTTTTATAACCGCGCCCCAGCCCGGTTGTTCGTGTAGAGACGCAAGATCTTGCGTCTCATTCACCGGATGGTTTTGAGTCCAATGGTCATCGTTTAGTTTTGATTGACGTTTTCCTCATTTCCCAACTGCATCAAGGGTATGTAGGTCCAGCGGTTTATTGACGCAGTGATCTCAACTACAAACAATTAGATCATCTAATAAATCGCTCCTTCAAATGCCAGTTGAAACTCTCTCGTTTGGGATAGTGCATTTCGCCAAATGGCAACCGGATAGGCTGACCATGAAATTGCCGTAGATTATACGAACTACCCAAATTTTCGGCTAAGGCTGGAGAAACGACAACACGAAATCGATCGTCAACAGCTATCATACCACGATCGAAGGCCGTGTGCAGAGTTGGGCACAGGGCAATTCCATTCGTTACTTTATCGTCGCCCGAAATGCTGATTGGGACAATATGGCAAGCCTCCACGAGCGACAAACCATCCATCGAAATTACCTTCATCCCCGAAATGGCGCATGTAAAATCATACACCTTGGGGACCAGCTTTTTAAACAAACCACCGCGTACGAAACGCGTTTCCTCGTCGTCAGCAGTGGCTTGTAAAGCTGTTTGGTAAGGCACTTCGCGCTCGTTGAGTAAGTACTGCTCAAGATCCTGCAAATAGCTCCGTCCGGCATTTTTCATTCGGGCAAATTCAGTCTTTCGGTTGGGGAAGTACTGATCTAAAAGCGCATTCTTAAGGAACAGCCGAGGGTAATCGGTGCTCAGCAACGCATATAAATCGTCGCTAAAATATGCGTAGTCGAGCCTGTCACTGAGCGTTTGGACACTTCGGATGTGCGTGTCAATAGTGCATCCAGTTTTTGGGCGTAAGAACCAGAAACCCTCCGATTGCAGGTAGAAAAACGGCTGCGTAAAATCGTCCTGATGGGCAGTTGTGACCAGCAGAGCGAAGTTTTCTTTGAATGTCGCTACCAATTCTGGCGTTATCTCAATACGGTTACTGGTAATAATACCCCGCCCTATCAACTCAATAAGCGTAATCAGAAAAACTGGTTTGTGGGGAGCCTTACCATATTTGGTTCCACCCTGTTTGAGTTTGCTGAATCTGCGATTATAAGTCGATAGAGCGTTTCCTGGTGTGGTGGAATTCATAGATCAAAAACTAAACTGAGCCTCCCGCTTTTCTTTTTTCTCTATCGTTTTCAAGACCTGAGCCGCCAGATCAAAGGAGTGCAAGCGCGCAGAATAATCAAAAATGTGAGCGGTCGTCATGATCTCATCGGGTTGGGTCTGCTCAATGAAACTCGTCAGACCCTGCTTTACGGTTTCAGGGGAGCCGACCACCGCATAGCGCAGGGCCTGACTTACGCCCGACAGTTCAATTAAATCCTCAAGCGAGTCAGGGTCGACGGGTGGTGGCAACTGCCCCGGCGTACCCTGGCGGAGATTGATAAACTGTTGCTGCACCGATGTAAAAAGCCGCTCGGCTTCGGCATCGGTATCAGCCGCTACCACATTGGCCAACACCATCAGGTACGGTTTGTCGAGGCTTGCAGACGGTTTAAACTGTGTCCGATACACCTGTATGGCCTGCATAAGCGCATTGGGTGCAAAATGCGAGGCAAAAGCAAACGGCAGCCCCAACATGGCGGCTAACTGAGCCCCAAAAAGGCTGGAACCGAGTATCCACATCGGAACCTCAAGCCCCGCTCCCGGAACAGCTTGCACCGCTTGGCCAGGTTCAGCAGGTTGAAAATACTTCCGCAGTTCGACCACGTCTTGCGGGAATGTGTCGGGCCCATTCAGGTTTCGGCGAAGTGCCTGAGCAGCCAGTTGGTCGGAACCCGGTGCACGGCCAAGACCCAGATCGATCCGGCCGGGATAAAGGGTAGCCAATGTACCAAACTGCTCGGCTATGACCAGGGGCGAATGGTTCGGTAGCATAATACCACCTGAACCCACCCGAATGGTCTGAGTACCACCCGCTATGTAGCCAATGACGACAGACGTAGCGGCACTGGCCACGCCCGTCATGTTGTGGTGTTCGGCCAGCCAATACCGATTATAGCCCCACTTTTCGGCGTGTCGAGCCAGATCAAGGGAGTTACGCAATGCCTGGTTAATGGTGCTGCCCGCTGTTACGGGAACCAGATCAAGTATTGAAAAAGGAATTGTATTCATGGCGTTGATTAAAAACATAGTTAGCTTAGCCGGCCATGCCAGAAGCTTACCTGACTAACACAGGCTACGAACAAAAGATTACGAAAACTGGCCCTACCCGCTGGGTGTATGACAAGTTTAATTTTAGAAAAATTCGTACCTTTCCTTTACGAAAACCAAAAGTATCCTCTCATGAGTGAGCACGAATTCAACGAGAACGTTCAACGCGAACTGACCCGCATTCGGGTCGAACTCCGCCTTCAGGAGGAACGACTGGCCCAGCAAGAGGTGCGTAATACGCGGCTCGAAAACCGGCTGGCCCGGCAGGAACAGCAGATGGCCGATCTGGAAGCTCGCTACGATCGGTTGGCCCATCAGCATACGCAGCTCATGCGGTATGTGGGTCTTACCAACGAGGATATACAACAAATTCAGACCGGAACGCTAACACCCAAGCTTCTAATCAACTCCCTTGGGCGACGGGTTAACTGACAACCAAAAACTTGTCAGTCGTATTCAGTGGTTAGTACCAGCGCGTTTCTGTTAGTCGCCTATACGGCTAGCAGAAACGCGCTTTTTTGCCTTTACGCAGCCTTATTTCCGTCGGCAATTTTGTCTTTCAAATTCGAACCAAATCTCTCTCTATAAAAAAAACATAAAAAAATAATTGTATTATATAATTACTTAATCGATTAAGCTTATATTTGACCCATTGGTAAGTAGAAACTGGCGATCTAGTCGCGTATGCAGAAAATTTCCCTGAAGGACATTGCCCGAAAAGCACAGGTATCAACGGCCTTGGTGTCTTACGTGCTAAACGGTAAAGAAAAAGAAAGCCGCGTTGGGGAAGAAATAGCTGCTAAAATTCGGCAGATTGCCCAGGAGCTGAATTATCAGCCCAATTACTTAGCCAAAAGCTTGCGGAGTGGTAAAACCCAAACAATCGGGCTAATTCTGGCCGACATATCGAATCCATTTTTCGCCAACGTGGCGCGAATTGTGGAGGATGAAGCCAAACGAAATGGGTATACCGTCATTATTGGCAGTTCGGATGAGAACGCTGATAAGTCGCACGACTTATTGGATGTACTCATCAAAAGGCAGGTCGACGGGTTTATCATCGTCTCCTGCGAAGATTCGGCTGAGCAGGTTCAGGAGTTGGTCAATAAACGGATTCCGTTTGTGCTGCTGGATCGGTACTTCCCAGCTATAGCAACGGATTTTGTATCGACTAACCATTACGAAGCTGCTCTGGAGGGAGGAAAACACCTGATCGCTAACGGCTACCGACGCATAGGGATGATTGCTTATGAATCGGAGATGTACCACATGCACGAACGAATTCGGGGCTATCAGGACGCGCTGAAGGACAGTCAGATTCCGTTTCAGGAAACGTGGTTGAAAAAGGTGCAGTTCACGAACATCGAGCCCGAAGTTAAAATAGCTATTGATGAATTACTCTCGGCGGAAAACCCCATTGACGCCCTGATTTTTGCGACGTACGGGCTGGCCATCAACGGCCTTAAATATATCAATGAATTACGCTTGAAGGTGCCGGACGATATAGCCATTGTCAGTTTCGGACAGGCCGAAGCCTTCGACTTATACTATTGCCCTATTACGTATTTAAAACAGCCAATTAGCCTGTTGGGACAAACAGCCGTCAGTCTATTGGTCGATAAGTTGACAACCGTTCAGACTGAACCCACTCAAATATTGATGAAAGCAGAATTAGTGGCCCGAGAGTCGTCAAAACCAAAAATGAGCGTGTAATTCTTTGTTTATCCCGTTGCTTAATCGATTAAGCAAGCCTTTTTCTACCTATTTTATATGCAACGAAGACAGTTTTTAAAATCGGCAATGATTGGTTCGGCGGCCGCATTGGCAGGCTTACCTCCATTCGATGCCAGTGCAGCTCCCAAACTGAAGATTACCAAAATCCGGTACTACGCGGCTCCCGGTTATACCAAACCGCTGTTCAATCAGGCTCGGGGCATTGTCGAGATCCAGACCGACGGCGGCTTGGTTGGCATTGGCGAAGGCGGCTCTAAAGACATGGTAGAGCAACTAGCTCAGATGCTGATTGGCGAGAATCCGTTCCGTATTGAGCACCTGTGGCAATACCTCTACCGGGGCATGTTTTACCCACCCGGACGCGAGAAACTGCATGCTCAGGGAGCCATTGACATGGCGCTCTGGGATATTAAAGGAAAAGCACTCGGCGTGCCGGTCTACGAGCTGTTGGGCGGGGCAACCCGCGACTACGTAGAGTGCTACGCAACCGGTTTTCGGGCTTCCAAAGCCAAAACCGAAGAAGAGCGGGCGCGTGATTGTATCGAAGCCGGCTTGCGGGCTTATCGCATTGGACCAACGGGGGGCAACGGCACCGATCCATTCGATTTTTATGACAACGCCAAAAAGACAATCGATTTCTGTAAACGGATCGATGCAGCCGTAGGTGGGGGTGGCAAATGGGCCGTCGACCTGCACACCCGGTTCGATACTACCGAGGGTATCAAAATCTGCAAGGCCCTCGAGAGCACGGAACCCTACTTTGTCGAAGACATTATTCGCTCTGAAAACCCGGAGGTCTACAAAACGGTGCGGCAAATGACCACTGTGCCCATTGCCGTTGGTGAGCAATTCGGCGACCGCTGGGACAGCAACAACCTCATTGAGCAGCGGCTAATCGATTACACCCGTTTCACGCTGCCCAACACGGGTGGCCTCTCCGAGTTCAAGAAACTGGCGTCGATGTGCGAGACCCATTACGTAGGCATGATTCCACACTTCACCGGCCCGTTGGCGGTGGCTGCGCTGGTGCATACGCTGGGATCGAGCAGCCCAACCCGCTGCCTGATGGAACTAGCCGGTGGCGAGCCCGAGCGGCCCGACTATTTTAACGAAGACTTGGTGAACTTCAAAAACGGCAAGTTGTACCTCAACCCCGAACCAGGTCTGGGGGTGAAGTTCAATCCGCAGAAAGCCACGTTTGTAATGGAAGTTACCAGCAACACCAAATTCCCCCACCCCTACCTGAAAAGCCCGGATGGCGCTATCCATAACTGGTAAAGTGCTGGCAGACAATACCTTAATAATCAATTCAGTACCAATCAATGCGCACTAACTTAATCTTCTACCATGAAAAAATCTGTAATAATTATTGCGCTACTTCTGCTCTTCAGCTGGAGTTACGGCATGGCGCAGGCCAACCGGGTAACCGGCAAGGTGACTGGTGCCGACAATCAGGGCTTACCGGGTGTAAACGTACTCATACAGGGCACCACAACCGGTACCACTACCGATGCCTTGGGTAATTACGGACTAAATGTTCCTGCCAACGCATCGCTGATCTATTCGTATATCAGCTACATCAGCCAGACAATTGCGGTTAACAACCGCTCCGTAGTCAACGTACAATTAGTCGAGGATGCCAAGGCCATCGACGAAGTTATTGTAACAGCTCTAGGTATCAAGCGCGAAGCGAAAACGCTGGGCTACGCCACGGCGACCGTCAATGCGGAACAGATCAACGTGAACCGAACGCCCAATTTCATGAGCGGCCTACAGGGAAAAATGGCTGGCGTAAACATCACCTCGATGGGAACTGGCCCTGCTGGAACGGCCAAAATCCGTATACGGGGTCAGTCGTCATTTAGTGGCCAGAACAACCCGCTGATTGTGGTAAACGGGGTACCCATCGATAACTCGAACTTCTCGCTCGGTGGCGATTTCGGAAACCGGGCATCCAACAGTTCGGATGGTGGCGATGGCCTGAGCAGTATCAACCCCGACGACATAGAAGAGATGACAGTACTGAAAGGTGCCACAGCGGCCGCTCTTTACGGCTCTCGAGCCAAAGATGGCGTGGTGATGATTACCACCAAAAACAAAGGAACAGGCAAGGGCTTTGGTGTTACGTATAATACGAACCTGACAACCGACACCCCCCTCGACTTCACTGATTTTCAGTACGAATACGGGCAGGGTGAAGGTGGAAAACGACCCACCACGGCTAACCCTACCTCAGGTGTATGGAGCTTCGGCGAGAAGTTCCAGCCGGGCATGACCCAGACGCTGTTTGACAACAAAACGTATCCCTACGAACCCGTTTACGACCGGGTTAAGAAATTTTACCGCGTTGGCACCAATTTCACCAATACCGTAACGGTATCTAACAGTGGGCAAAACGGTGGTTTCAGTCTGTCGTTCGGTAATACCGACAACAAGGGAATCATGGAAAATAACACCTTCAATCGGAAGGTGATCAACCTGGGATTCACCCAGAACATTACCAGCAAACTAACTGCCTCTGGAAACATTAATTACTCTATTGAGAACAACATCAATCCCCCTCAGCTGAACACCCAGGATTTGTCGGTGTCGACGGTGATTTTTACGCTGGCCAACTCGATGCCGTTTGAGGCCTTACGCGACAACCAGACGCTGCCCAACGGCGATGAGTTTGTGTTTTCCCGCTTTCTGGTTCGGAACAACCCCTATTATTCGATGAGCCACAAATTCGAGAACGTGAAGCGTAATCGGCTTTTTGGAAACGTGGCTCTCAAGTACCAGTTTACCGACTGGCTGTATGCCCAGGCTCGGTTGGCGCAGGATTCGTATGTACGGAATCAGGATTACAACATCCCGAACGGCTACGCCCCTATTGCGCGCGCCCCGGTTGGCTTCGTGAATGGCTCCTACACCCAGGATGTGCGCCAGAACCTCGAACGCAACCTCGATTTGATCATCGGGATGAACAAGACGTTTGGTTCTATCGGGGTAGACGTGACACTTGGTGGCAACCAACGATACGCCCGCAACGACTACAACAGTGTAACGGTGCAGGACTTTGTGCAACCAGGACTTTACACCGTCATGAACGGTCGTATCAAAGACCCGCTCTATGCGCTGTCGGAGAAAAAGATCAACTCGGTATTTGGCGCGGCAACTGTTTCATACAAAGATTACCTCTTTCTGAATGCCACAGCCCGTAATGACTGGTTCTCCACCCTGGCACCCTCTAACCGGAGCATTCTATATCCTTCAGTAACGGGTAGTTTTGTGTTCTCGCAGGCGTTCGACAACATGCCCGCCTGGCTGTCGTTCGGGAAGTTGCGTGCAGCCTACGCGCAGGTTGGCTCCGACAACGTCGACCCCTACTCGAACGCCCTGTATTTCGCCGTTGATAACAATTCCTTCCCCAACCCATCGGGCGCTCTCGTACCCGTAGGCGGCATCAATGCTACCGTAGTACCGAACAAAAACCTGCGGCCGCTCCGCATTCAGGAGGCTGAAGTAGGCGTGGAGTTGAAGTTATTCCAAAACCGGGTAGGATTCGATTTTACGTATTACCACAAAACCACCGACGACCAGATTCTGGCGGCTCAGGTTTCCGATGCTTCGTCGTACACCAGCAAGCTAATCAACGTGGGTCGCAGTATGAATCAGGGTTTGGAGATGCTGCTCACCTTTTCGCCCGTCAGAACGAATGCGTTTCGCTGGGATGTCAGCGCCAACGTCTCCTACAATACGTCGAAAGTTCTGAAGCTCGGTCTGTCGCCGAACGACACCGTGATTACCGTGAGCAGCGGGGGTGGCCGGACCCTGAATCAAGTAGTGGGTAAGCCCATCGGGCAGTTGTACACCTTCACGTATCTGCGCGATGCCCAGGGTCGCCAAGTGTTCGATGCCAACAGCGGTATGCCACTACGCAACAATGTGTTGAAGAACGTTGGTAATGCGCTGCCAAGCTATTTCGGCGGTATCACCAACACGTTTACCTACAAGGGTGTCGTCTTATCGGCACTCATCGACTTCAAGTTGGGCCACAAACTGATTGCCGGCCGGAATATCAACTACATGCGCCACGGCTTGTCGAAGCGGACATTACCGGGCCGGGCCGAGGGCTTTGTGATTGGTAACGGCGTGAACCCAAATGGGGAAGTGAACAAGACCAAAGCGGCTGTGCAACCCTTCTACGAATCCATAAACCCACTGGGTATCAACGAAGACTTTGTGTTTAATGCCGGCTTCTGGAAACTGCGCCAGATTTCGTTAGGCTATGATTTTGGCAAGCTCCTGCCCCAGCGGTTCTTCGTGAAAGGCCTGCGACTGAACGCCGTAGCCAACAACGTCCTGATCATTAAAAAATGGACAGAAAACATGGACCCCGAAGAAGTGCTGGTGTCGTCGGACAATGGCGTTGGCCTCGACTTCTGGCCGGGTTTACCCCCAACCCGTAGCATCGGTTTCAACCTGAACGCACGCTTCTAACCATCAACTGTAGACATCACATGAAAACGCACAAAACATACACACTTGTTCTTTTGCTGCTGCTAAGCCTGCTTTCGGGCTGTGACGATGGGTTTACTGAACTCAATACCAACCGCGTCAACCCTACGTCGCTGGCTCCTTCGCTGGTGCTCAACAAGGCTATCATCAGCACAACCTACCTCGACGGGTTTGGTACGCTGGGCATGCTGACCTACAACTTCGGCATTGTGCAGCAGATCATTACACCCTACGGTAGCTCGCTGTCGGGAGCCAACTACGATCAGGTTAACGGGAGCAATACACCCTTGGTATGGGTGAATTTTTACCGCAACGTACTGAAGCAACTGGTGGCTGTGCTCGACCAGACCAAGAGCGATCCCTTGCAGGTCAATACGTATAATGCCGCCCGGATCTGGAAAGCCTATATGTTTATGATCCTGACCGATACCTACGGCGACATTCCGTATTTCGAAGCGGGCCAGGGCTACACCACCGAGATCATCACGCCCAAATACGATGCCCAACAAGCCATCTACAAGGATATTCTGAAAGAGCTGGAAGAAGCTTCGGCGGCCCTGACAACTGCCCAAGCAGCCGTTACGACCGATATTCTGTACGGGGGTGACGTAGCGAAGTGGAAAAAACTGGGCTATTCGTTTATGTTGCGGGCCGCCATGCGCCTGACCAAAGTCGATCCGGCAACAGCGCAGGCATATGTAGCCAAAGCGGTGGCCGGTGGGGTGTTCCAATCGAATGCCGACAACTCGATCATCCGGCACACGGCCATCTACAACAACTACATTGCGAACCACCTGGCGGCCCGCGAAAAAACAAACTTTTACCTCGCGGCTCCTTTTGTCAACTACCTGAAAGATAACAACGACCCCCGCTTGCCCATCTTTGCGGTGCGCTATGTAGGGGCCAAAGGCGGACAGGAGCAGGTGGCAGCCCGCGCCAGTTCAGACCCGAAACTACAGATCGGAATGCCTATGGGCTACAATGACGTATCCATCACGACGACATTGGCCCAAAATGGAGTAGCCAGCTTATGGGACTACACCCAGGTGAACCTGAACACAGTCCTGAAACTAGATGCTCCTGAGTTCCACATTACCTATGCGCAGGTGCAGCTCCTGCTGGCCGAAGCCGCTGTTCGTGGGTGGGTGTCG
Organism: Flavobacterium sp. SUN052; assembly: GCF_028867935.1. Classification (GTDB taxonomy): domain Bacteria; phylum Bacteroidota; class Bacteroidia; order Flavobacteriales; family Flavobacteriaceae; genus Flavobacterium. The sequence continues at coordinate 98,822 of NZ_JAPQNS010000005.1, read as the reverse complement.
GGTACGGCGGCCGACTATTTTGCTAAGGGTGTACGGGCAAATCTGGAACAAATGGCGTCATACGGAGCCACCATCCCTGAGGCATCCATCAAAGCTTATCTGGACGCTCAACCACTGAACGCTAGCAAAGCACTGGAGCAAATCAACACGCAGTATTGGGTGGCTACCTTTCTGGATGGCAATGAGTCGTTTGCCAATTTTCGGCGCAGCGGCTTCCCCGCGTTAACCAAAAATCCGTATCCCGGCTCCGAGGTTAAGGGCGATTTCATCCGGCGTTTGCCCTATCCTGATAGCGAGATTGTGGTCAATTCGGCAAGCCTCAACGAAGCAATCACCCGGCAGGGCCCGAACACCCTGGATACGAGAGTATGGTGGGACAAAAAATAACTTGTTACCCTCGAACAACCCCACCCCAACCCCTCCCCTCAAATAAGGGGAGGGGCTAGACCTCAAATTATTTTTAGCCCCTCTCCTGTTTTCAGGGGAAGGGGTGGGGTAAAACTTAAACCTCCTTTTCTATGAATACCCCCGACGTTAACAGGCGCGACGCCCTGAAATTACTTGGTCTGGGCTCATCAGCGGGCGCGCTGGGCCTGTTTGGTGGCATGTCCACGGCCGAAGCTCGCGAGCAACAAGGCACTCCCAACTACGCAAAAGGCCTGGCTCCGGTCAAGATCAAAAGTGTGCGGGCCATTGCCACTGCCCCCCAGGGTTCCAATCTTATTGTGGTCAAAGTAGAAACCACCGAACCGGGTCTGTATGGGCTTGGCTGTGCCACCTTTACCCAGCGAGCTGCGGTGGTGCTGGTAGCCATCAACACCTATCTCAATGAGTTCTGCGTGGGTAAAGATGTCGACAATATCGAAGATATATGGAACGGAGTATATGTCAGCTCCTACTGGCGCAACGGTCCTGTGCTCAACAACGCCCTTAGTGGCCTGGATCAGGCCCTTTGGGACATTAAAGGCAAGCGCGCCAACATGCCCGTTTATCAGCTTCTAGGGGGTAAATCCCGCTTCGCTATTCCCTGCTACACACACGCTAACGGCAACACGCCCGAAGCCGTGGCCGAGGACGTGAAACGAATTATGGAACGTGGCTTCCGGCACATCCGCATTCAGCAGGGGGGCTATGGTGCCGTTGGTGCCACCGCTGATAAACCCGATTTCAAAGCGGCCAATTTTGGGGGTGAAACCGACAATTACATGAACGTACCGCTCTATCTGAAATCGGTGCCGAAGCTGTTCGAAGTAGTGCGTAAAGCGTGTGGCGATGAGATCGAACTGCTCCACGATATTCACGAGCGGGTACAGCCCATGGAGGCCATCAATATGATTAAGAAGGTGGAAGAATACCGGCCCTTTTTCATCGAAGACCCCTTCTCACCCGAAAACATGGAGTGGTTCCGGCAACTGCGTCAATCGACCACGGTACCGATTGCTATGGGTGAGTTGTTCAACAATATCAATGAGTTCAAACTACCAATGGTGAACCAGTGGTTCGACTTTATCCGGATTCACGTGTCGCAGATTGGAGGTATTACACCGGCCATGAAGGTGGCCCGTCTGGGCGAGTGGTTCAACATTCGCACTGCGTGGCACGGCCCCGGCGACGTGTCGCCCGTGGGGCACGCGGCTCACGCTCACATCGACCTGACGGTCTGGAATTTCGGCATTCAGGAAGCAGTCAGTTTTTCCGACAAAATGAAAGAGGTTTTCAGCGGTTGCCCCACTATGGACAAGGGCTATATGTCAGTGAATGAGGTGCCGGGTTTAGGGGTGGATATCAACGAAAAAGAAGCGGCCAAATACCCCATTACCACCAAATCGAACTGGCAGGTCAGGAAAATGGACGGCACCCTTATTAGACCATAAAGGCGAAAGAGCGAGTGGTTGCACCTGCTCTCTTTCACTCTTTTATTCACTCTTTCACTCTTTCGATTAATGAAATCCCCCAATCAATCCCGCCGAAATGCGATTCAGTCCGTCTTGGGAATGGCGGGTCTCGGCATGTTGTTGCCCAAAACGTCGTATGCCCAGCAACCCAAACCGTTTCAGGGATACGGAAAAGTAAAAATCACCCGGCTGGAAACCTTTCTGGTGAAGCCACGCTGGATTTTCCTCAAGATCCACACCGATGCGGGTGTAGTGGGTCTGGGCGAACCACTGCTCGAAGGTCGGGCCCTAACTATTCAAACGGCTATTAAGGAAGTAGAGCCATATTTGATCGGCAAAGACCCCCGGCAGGTGGTTCATCACTGGCAGGCCATCTACCGCCATGCGTTTTACCGAGGTGGCCCCATCCTGACGAGTGCGTTGAGCGGTATCGACCATGCCCTTTGGGACATTAAAGGTAAGTTGCTGAACGTGCCCGTCTACGAACTTCTGGGCGGCCCTACCCGCGACCGGGTCAGAATCTACGGTCGGGCCAGCAATGCCGACGAGATCAAGCAACGAAAGGCAGAAGGTTATACCGTAATCAAAACCGGGATTGCTAAACAAAACCCGGCTAACATTGTCGAGAACCCTAAATTCATCAAGTATGCTGCCGACAATTTTGCGTCGTTACGGCAGGCTGGGGGCGACGATATGGACATTGCCATCGACTTTCACGGTTCTGTTTCGCCCCAGTTAGCCAAGGTGCTGATCAAAGAGTTGGAGCCCTACAAACCCATGTTTGTTGAGGAACCGTGTCAGGCTCAGAATGTGGATACCATGGTCGACATTGCCAGGGGCACGCACTTACCCATTGCCACGGGCGAGCGGATCTTTACCAAGTGGGGCTTTCGCGAAATCCTGGAAAAAGGTGCCGCCAGCATCATCCAGCCCGACTTGTGCCATGCCGGGGGAATCACCGAAGGGCGCCTTATTGCGGGTATGGCCGAAGCTTATTATGTACCCATTGCTCCGCATAACCCGATGGGGCCAATCTCTCTGGCGGTGGGGCTGAATCTGGCCGCCAGCGTTCCCAACTTCCTGGTACAGGAGCAGGTCTCGCTGGGCGAAGGCTATTTGAAGACTCCGTTCAAACTGCAAAAAGACGGTACCGTTATGATTCCGCAAGGACCGGGGCTGGGCGTCGAACTGGATGAAGACAAAATGAAAGACAAAATCGGCCACGACTGGAAAAACCCAGAAGTTTATAATTCGCTGGATGGTTCAGTTGTGGACTGGTGAGTAATTGGCGAATGTAAAACCGTAATAGACCTTGAAAACAGCACCACTTTTTGTCGGCCTAATGCTGGTCGTATGCCTTGGCAACCGCCCACCAGCCGAACCGCCCCAGGTGGCCATCACCAATGGTCTGGTGCAGGCATCGCTGTATTTACCCGACACGGCACAGGGTTACTACCAGGGCACTCGTTTTGATTGGTCGGGAGCGTTTAAAAACCTCGACCACAAGGGGCATAGTTACGTGGAGCCCTGGTTCGAGAACTACAATCCCAAAACGCACGATGCCATCAACGGCCCGGTCGAAGAGTTCGTGGCGCTGGATTTCCCCAATGTCAAACCCGGCGATTCGTTTGTAAAAATTGGGGTGGGTGTATTGCGCAAACCAAACGACAAACCCTATTCCTTTTCCACGGATTATGCGGTGCTGGACTACGGCAAATGGACGGTAAAATCGTACAAAGACAAGGTCGTGTTTCGGCATGACCTGACCGATGAAACGGGTTACAGTTATGAGTACACCAAAACTGTACGATTGACAAAGGGCAAACCCGAACTCGTGCTGGAACACAGCCTGAAAAACACGGGCCAAAAACCGATTGAAACGAGTACGTACAACCACAATTTCTGGGTGATCGACAAGCAGCCAACCGGTCCGCCCATAACCGTTCAATTTCCGTTTGCGGTTTCGGGCGAGGGAAAAGGCTTCGGCAGTACCATTCTGGCGCAGGGCAACAACTTGACCTATAGCCGTAACCTGGATAAAAAAGAGCAGGTTTACAGCGCCGGTCTGAAAGGATTTGGGCCGACGGCCAGCGATTATGATTTCCGAATCGAGAACCTGAAGTCGGGTGCGGGCGTGCACGCAAGCGGTGACCAACCGTTAGAAAAACTCGTTTTCTGGGCCTGTGCAACAACCTCCTGCCCCGAACCGTATATCCGGCTGAAAGCGGCTCCAGGACAGAAAGTTACCTGGACAATCAGGTACGATTTTTACCAAAATGTGAACCCATGAGAGGGATTATCGTATTCTTGTTTCTGTGTGTTTGGCTACCCTACGGAACCGGGATTTTTCGGGGCGTAAACCCCACTGACCCGCTCCCTAACGGTGCTGATTGGCCCAATTATGGGGGCAATCCAGCAGGAAACCGGTTCTCTCCCCTGACCCAGATAAACGCCCAGAACATTGCCCGTTTGCAACCGGCCTGGACGTTTGACACGGGCGAAAACAAAGATCCTGAAAAGGGCATGGACATACAGTGCCAGCCCATTGTTGTTGATGGTGTACTGTATGGTACCACACCCCGTCATAAGCTTTTTGCGGTCGATGCGGCCACAGGGAAGCAATTATGGCGGTTCGACCCCTTGGCCGATTCCAATAAACAGCCGCGTTTTCATCCGTTGCGGGGTGTAACATACTGGGCCGACGGGGCGGATAAACGTATTCTGTATTCGTCGGGGTCTTCGCTGTATGCTGTGAATGCAGTAACGGGCGAGTTAATTCGGAGTTTTGGCACCAACGGCGAGGTGGATTTGCACCAGGGCCTGGGCGACTCCAAAACGATTGGTCATGAAACCGCCAATCTGTCGATCCGCAATACAACACCCGGCGTTATTTACCGCGATCTGCTGATTGTGGGGTCGAGCATGTCAGAAGGGGGCGATGCGCCACCAGGAAACCTCCGGGCGTTTAACGTCCGCACGGGAAAACTGGCGTGGGTGTTTCATACCATTCCACTGCCCGGCGAATACGGTTATGAAACCTGGGGGAAAGATTCGTACCGGAAATTGGGGGGTGCCAATTGCTGGGCCGGTATGGTGGTAGATGAGAAACGGGGGATTGTGTATGCCGGAACGGGTTCGCCCTCGGTCGATTTTTACGGCGGTGACCGCCCCGGCAAAAACCTGTTTGCCAACTGCGTTCTAGCGCTGAACGCGCAAACGGGCAAGCACATCTGGCACTTCCAGACCGTGCACCATGATTTGTGGGACCGCGACCTGCCTTGCCCGCCTAACCTGATTACGGTCACGCATAACGGTCACCGGGTTGAGGCCGTTGCGCAGGCAACCAAAGATGGGTACGTTTTTGTGTTCGACCGGGACACGGGCAAGCCGTTGTTTCCGGTAAACGAAGTGCGCGTATCTACGTCGCCTGCTTTACCCGGCGAAAAACCCTGGCCTACGCAGCCCGTACCCACCAAACCAGCCCCGTTCTGCCTACAGCAACTGTCGGAAGCAACCATTACCGACCGCACGCCCGAAGCGCGGGCCTACGTGCTGGAACGGTTCCGAAACAGTCAGAAAGGGAACAACTTCATCTTGCCCAATGAAACGGGTTCGCTTGTTTTTGGCATGGGCGGAGGAGCCGAGTGGGGAGGCACCGCTGCCGACCCAAACGGTATTTTCTACGTCAACAGTAACAATATGCTTTGGTGGCTCAAAATGCGCCCTTCACAGGCCAAGCCCGATGGCATAGCTCTTACGCGGGGGGCATCGCTGTTCAATACCAATTGTTCGGCTTGCCATGCCATTGGCGGTAAAGAGTCTGTTTCTACCAAAGGTCAACAAACCTACCCTGACCTGACCAATGTGGGGAAACGATTAGATCGTGCGCAGATCAATGCCCTGCTGGCAAGTGGTCGGGGACGGATGCCCTCGTTTAGTCACATTACTAGGGAAGACCGCGACGCTATAGTTGATTTTTTATTGAACTCCGAAAAACAGCCGGTGGTAGCTAAGGCTTCGGCCGATGATATTCACAAAGTAGACCCCATAACGAAGACGCCGGACAAAGCTGAATTCCCGTATGTATCGCCCTACCTGAACAACGGCAACACTCAATTTCGGGATCAGGATGGTTATCCGGCCCTCAAGTCACCCTGGGGCACGCTCAATGCGATTGACCTCAACACAGGTGAATTCAAATGGCAGGTACCCCTGGGTGAATATCCGGAATTGGTAGCAAAGGGAGTGACGCAGACCGGCACCGAGAATCACGGCGGACCAGTGGTTACGGCGGGCGGGCTGCTATTCATAGCAGCTACGTACGACCAGAAACTCCGGGCGTTCGATACCAAAACCGGAAAAACAGTGTGGGAATACAAGCTGCCCGCCGGTGGCTTTGCCACACCAATTACCTACATGGTCAATGGCAGGCAGTACGTGGTTATTGCCGCTGGAGGCACCCGCTACGGCTTAAAACCAGGCGGTTCGTATGTGGCGTTTGCCCTACCCGAGACAAGGAATAGATAGATGAGTAACAGGATATTATTAACCGACAGTCCAATGACAAATCACCTGTTATGCTGCGATTGGGGGACTTCTTTCTTTCGATTACAATTGATGGATGCAGCTGATTATCGCTGCCTTGACGAAATTCAGTCACCGATCGGAATTGCCGACACCTTCGACAATTGGCGCGAAACGGGTGAAACAATGGCTCGTGAGCAGTTTTTCCGCCAGCAATTAAGCAGTCAAATCGAGTTGTTGGCAACTAGGTCATCAATCAGCCTGACCAACGTCCCTATTGTTATTTCGGGAATGGCCTCATCGTCCATCGGCATCGAGCAAATTCCGTATGCAACACTGCCTTTTGCACTTGATGGTAGCCAGGCAGGTATCCGCCATTTTGATGCCCAGCCCGATTTCCCCCATGATATGTTGCTGATTTCTGGTGTCAGAAGCGAGGATGACGTGATGCGGGGTGAAGAAACGCAGCTCATTGGTTTAATCACCCTGCTCGACTTGTCGGGCCACAACATAGCTGACGCAATCTGCATCTTCCCCGGTACTCACTCCAAACATCTGTGCGTACAGAATCGTCAGCTGGTGAAGTTCGATACCTACATGACCGGCGAATTATTTGACCTGATGGCGAAACGCAGCATCCTGAAAGACTCCGTTGACCCGACAAACCTTTCCAATTTTTCGAGGACTAACGTGCAGGCTTTCCGGCAGGGAATTAAACAGGCCAAATCATCCGTCATCATGAATAGCCTGTTCAAGGTCAGGACCAACCAGCTTTTTGACAAATTGACCAAGGAGGAAAACGCTTTTTACCTGAGTGGCTTGCTGATTGGTACCGAACTGAATCATCTTGTCGAGGACGAAAGTAGCTCTCTGGTGCTGTGTGGTGGCAGTAATTTATCCGCCTTTTATGAGCTAGCCATTGACGAACTGAACCTGACCAACCGAACTCTAACCATCCCAACCGAAGTGATTGACCGGACCGCCAGCGTTGGCCAAATTCGTCTTTTCAAGAATCAATTCGTCAACCAATTACCACATGAGTGAGGACGCTTTTTCCTGGGAGTTATTTCAACAAACGCCTATCGTCGGTATTGTTCGGCACATTGCCATTGACGAGGTGCGTCAGATTTTGCCGATTTTTCAGGAAGCCGGTTTAACAACCGTTGAAGTAACCATGAATACACCGGGTGCCGAAACGATCATTCGGGAAGCACTGGCCAAATACCCCATCAGTTTGAACATTGGTGCCGGTACGGTGTGTTCCGAAGCGGATCTAGAACGGGCCTTGGAAGCTGGAGCGCAGTTTATTGTAACGCCCGTCATCAACAAAAAAGTGATCAAGGCTTGCGTGAAAAAAGGCGTCCCAATTTTCCCCGGTGCGTTCACTCCCTCCGAAATTTATAAGGCTTGGAGCCTGGGGGCCAGCATGGTAAAAGTGTTCCCAACAACCGCCCTCGGTCCGGCCTACATCCGCGATGTTAAAGCTCCACTCAACCAAATCAAACTGTTGCCAACGGGCGGCATTACGGTTAACAATATGAGCGACTTCATGAAAGCGGGCGCTGATGGCTTGGGCATTGGCAGTCACCTATTCGACCCGCACCTGATTGCCAAACAAGACTGGGAGGGTCTGAAAGCCCACTTCCAGGCTTTCGTCAAGCAGTTATCCAACAACGCACTGACAAACTAAATACCGCTCCTAAACCCGAACCTTCATGATTACGCCACAGCAACCCGAAACCGTAACTGCATCGACCACCGGAGTGTACCGCTGGCTCATTGTTGTTTTGCTGTTTACGGCAACCACCATCAACTACCTCGACCGTCAGATTATTGGCTTGCTAAAACCACTTTTAGAAATCGAATTCAAGTGGACCGAAACCGATTTCGCCCGTATTGTTATCGCTTTTACGGCCGCCTACGCTGTTGGTTTACTGGTGATGGGTTGGTTTGTCGATAAGGTAGGCACCAAAGTTGGGTATGCTGTTTCGGTAATCTGGTGGAGTGTCGCCGGCATGTTGCACGCGCTGGCCCGGTCGGCGTTTGGGTTTGGCGTGGCCAGGGTTGGTTTAGGGGTTGGCGAAGCAGGCAATTATCCGGCAGCAGTAAAAACAGTAGCCGAATGGTTTCCGCAGCGAGAGCGAGCACTGGCAACGGGTCTGTTCAATGCGGGCACCAGCGTTGGGGTGGTAGCGGCTCTGATGATTGTACCTTGGATTTTAAGAAATTACGGCTGGCAGGAAGTATTCTGGATTACGGGTTCGTTGGGGTTCGTCTGGCTGGTGCTGTGGTTACTGTTCTACGAAGTCCCCGCTCGCCAGAAACGCCTGTCGTCTAGTGAATACAACTATATCGTTAGCGGGCAGGAAGCCACCACCGACGGAAAAGTGACGGTGATGTGGGTGAAATTATTTACACTGCCGCAAACCTGGGCGCTCATCACCGGTAAAGGCCTAATCGACCCTATTTATTGGTTTTTTCTCTTCTGGCTCCCCTCCTATTTTTCGTCCCGGTTTCAGTTGGACCTCAAGAAACCCAGCGTGGAGCTGATGCTGATCTACACGGCTACCACCGTCGGAAGCATTGGCGGAGGCTACCTGTCGTCGTGGCTTATCAAACGGGGTTGGCCTACGCTGAAAGCCCGTAAAACTGTTTTATTGGCCTTCGCATTCCTGGAATTGTCCATCATTTTTGCTCAGTTCGCCACCGATGTCTGGGCTGCCGTTGGGTTGATTAGTCTAGCTGTTGCGGTGCATCAGGCCTGGGCAACCAACGTGTTTACGCTCGCGTCCGACTTATTCCCCAAACAGGCGGTTAGTTCCGCTGCGGGCATTGCGGGTATGGCCGGGGCAGTGGGCGGCATCTTTTTTCCCATGTTAGTGGGCAGTTTGCTGGATAGCTACAAAGCAGCCGGAAACCTGGCGGGTGGCTACAACGTGCTGTTTACCGTTTGCGGATGCACCTACCTGATCGCTTACGGCATCATTCACTGGCTGACCCGAAAGCCCAAAGTGGTAGATATTGAGCAGTTAATGTAATGGACGTCGGATTTGGGATACCGGATCTCGGATTTGTTGTTGACGCGAAAACTGGCTGGCGCAAGCAAAATCCGAGATCCGGTATCCCAAATCCGACGTCCATTACGTTATTTGCTGGACTGATGCCACCAGCAACATCGAATGAAGCAAATCCTGATTGTTATTATTGCGCTTGTCGCCGTCAACGTCCTGTCGGCATTCCTGTTCTTCCGGGCCGATTTGACCGCTGAGAAACGGTACACCCTGTCAGCTGCTACGCAGAAAATGCTGGCTAATCTGGACGATGATATTCACGTCAACGTCTACCTAACCGGCGATTTACCACCCGGTTTCAAACGGCTCGAAAATGCCGTGCGAGAAACTCTGGATGAGTTCGCAGCCCGCGCCGACCAAACTATTACGTATCGGTTCATTGACGTAGATGGAATAACCGAAACGGAAGCTAAAACCAAACAAATTGAGTTACTGCAACAGAAGGGACTGCTGCCGACGAATGTGTTCGCTAACGAAGGCGGCAAACGCACGGAGAAACTCATTTTTCCGGGTGCCATCGTTTCGTACAAAGGTCAGGAGGTCCCAGTGCTGCTACTCAAGGGCAACAAAGCGGCCTCGCCCGACGAGCAACTGAACCAGTCGTATGAGGGTGTGGAATACGCGCTGGCGTCGGCTATCCGGCGACTGACACAACCCGTAGGGAGTCGCCGACGAGTGGGTTTACTGGCCCGTACCAAGGTACCGCCCTCCCGTTTTTCGGATCTGCTGGCATCGGTGCAGGAAAACTACGACCTGTTTTTTGTCGACCTCACCAAACCCGGCCCACTGGCCAATTTCGATGTTCTTCTGGTTCCTAAGCCCGATCAGCCATTTTCAGACGATGACCTGTTCAAAATTGATCAGTTTGTGGTGAAAGGCGGACGAGCCCTGTTTTTTGTGGATGGCGCCCGTGTAGACTCCGTTGGCGCCGATGGCACGTTCGCCCAGCCGCTCAATCTCAACACCGACGAACTGTTTTTCCAGTGGGGCGTCCGCGTTAATCGCGATGTAATTAAAGACCTTAGTAGTAACGCCATTCCGCTCAATGTTGGCAATCTGGGCGATAAACCCAACGTGCAGTTGGTGCCGTGGCGCTTTTACCCAATCATCAATAACTTCGGGCGTGGTCAGGCGAGTCGGAGCAACAACCCCATTACGCGCAACCTCGATGCCGTTTGGCTACGATTTGCCAGTACTATGGACACTGTTCGGGCAACTGGTGCGGGCAATGCACCCATCCGCAAAACGCCATTGCTGCTCACCTCGCCCTACACCCAAATTAGGCAAGCTCCCGTTGTGGTGGCCTACACCGAGGCCCGCCAACAACCCGACCCACGAACCTATAATGGCGGTGTTAAACTGGTTGGGTGCCTACTCGAAGGTCGCTTTCGCTCACTCTATGCCAACCAGATCCTTCCGGGCGATCCGCGTGCGCAGGGTTTTATGCCCGAAGGGACGGGAGGGTCGCGAGTTATTATTTGCTCTGACGGTGACCTGGTGGTGAACGATGTCGATTACCAGCGTCAAACACCCTACCCACTCGGCTACGACCGCTATACCCGGCAAACGTATGCCAACAAAGATTTCGCGCTGAACGCCATCGATTACCTCGCTGATCCCGAAGGCGTAATTGAGGCCAGAACCCGGCAAATTACGCTACGCCCACTTGACAAGATTCGCTTACAAAACGAGCGCACCGGCTGGCAACTGCTCAATCTAATTGGGCCTGTTGCGTTGGTTGGCCTGATTGGCGTTGTATGGCAGTGGAACCGGAAACGGCGGTACGGAAAGTAAACAAAAGGAAAGGGGCTGACGCGCCAATGTGCCTGCGTCAGCCCCTAGTCTTTCTTCTTCTCCGCAACAGCGGAACGCTCCTTTACTTGATATTCTTCCGCCGGTTGCGCTGGAAATCTTCAAACATCATGTTGCCAAGCCCTTGCAAGCCGCTGTAATAAGCCCGGCCGTTGTTCACCTTTGTGAACTCCTGCACAAACTGCTTCAGGTATTGGTCGGTCGCAATCATGAACGTCGTAATGGGTATCTCTAACCGTCGGGCCTGAGCGGCCAGGGTAAGGGTTTTACTCACTACTTTTCGGTCGAGTCCAAACGAGTTTTTGTAATACTTGATCCCTTCTTTTAAGCAGGTCGGTTTTCCGTCGGTGATCATAAAAATCTGCTTGTTCTTGTTCTTCCGCCGACGCAGCAAGTCCATGGCCAGTTCCAACCCCGCCACTGTGTTTGTGTGGTAGGGACCCACTTCCAGATACGGCAAATCTTTGGCCTGAATCTGCCAGGCATCGTTACCAAACACCACAATGTCTAGCGTGTCTTTGGGGTATTTCTGCTTTACCAGCTCAACCAGGGCAAGGGCCACCTTTTTGGCCGGTGTAATCCGATCTTCACCGTACAGAATCATCGAGTGGCTAATGTCGATCATCAGCACCGTTGAGGTCTGGGTTTTCTGCTCTTTCTGGGTGACTTCGAGGTCACGCTCCATCAACGTAAAATCTTCGACACCGCTATTAATCTGGGCGTTTCGAATCGACTCCGTCATTGAAATCTGTTCCAGCGAATCGCCAAACTGGTAAGTTCGGATATCGCTGCTCAGTTCGTCGCCGGTGCCAGTGTAGGGCGTATTATGGTTGCCACCGGCATTGGAGCGTTTCAGTTTCCCAAAAATCTCGTCCAGAGCCGATTTCCGAATCGTCTGCTCGCTTTTGGCGGTCATCTTCATCTGGCCCTCGGCGTTTTCTTCGGTTAGGTAACCCTTATCTTTTAGTTCCTGAAAGAAATCACCCATTCCGTACTTATCGTCGGTCAGGCCATACTGCCGGTCGAGCTGGTTCATCCACGACATGGCCTGCTCTACATCGCCCGACGTGATCAGCAGCAGTTGCTGAAAAATATTCAACAAATGATCAAACTTATTGCCCTCCTTCTGCTCAGGGGGCACATACTGGGAAAATTGAAAGCCTTTCATCCGTAAAGCGGTTAGAGACGCAACGTTACGCGTCTTTGTATTCGGTTAATTAGTAGAGTGGACACGGACAAAACAGCACCGTTCGCGTATTTGTTCGCTGCTTACTTCCGCACAATCGGCAAACGCACCTGCGAGGGGTATTGTGCCGTATGAAACACCTGATTGTGAGCTACAACCCCCTTTGACTCGTCGTAATTGTTACCGCCCGTATTCAAATTTCGATCAAAACGCGGGAAATTACTGCTCGACACCTCAATGCGAACCCGGTGGCCCGGTGCAAAGAAATTACTCGTTGCCATTGGACTCAACGTTAGCTTGTACACCTTACCATTCTCCATCATCACTTCCTTATCGAAACCTTCGCGGTAACGGGCCCGCAGAATCGTTTCGTCCAGGTTGTACGCCCGTCCATCAGGGTACACGTCGATTAGTTTCACCGTAAAATCAGTGTCTTTAGCGTCCGACGAAACGTACAGCGTCGATTCAATCGAGCCTGTGAGTTCAACACCTTCGGCAAAGGGTTCAGTAGTGTACACCAGAATATCCTGCCGGGTTTCCATCTGATGCTGGTCAAAAGCTCCGCCCTGTATAGCAGTCCCGGTACAGCAGACATTACCGCCATACGATGGAACCGGATAAGCCGGATCGTACGCAAAAGCATCGGATTTCTCGGTTTTGCCCGGTGCCGAAGTCGTCAGTTTGCCATCGCCATACAAGCTGTTGGCCCGGCCGCTGCTCGACAGATAATAGGTAGTCATAGCGGTGTTGGCAGGAGGCCAGGCATCGGCGGTTTGCCATTTGTTCGACCCCATCGTAAAATACCGAACGCGGGGCATTTTGGTCAGCACGTCGTTTTGCTCCCCTTTTAGCCAGTAGTCAAACCAGCCGTAGGTAAGTTCGTCGTAGTTTAAGCGGGCATCGCCCACGCTCCGTTCGCCCACAATGGTGTTGGCGGTAGCCCGTTTGTAAGCGCAGTGCAGCGTAGGCGCAATAACCAAAAACTGCGCGTTGCGGGTTTGTTCGTCTATGGCATTTTTACGAACGTGATTAAATAAGGCCAGATTCGGACCGGTCGAGACATCGTACCACGAAGCAAACCAGAAGCTAGGCACGCCAAAGGGCATATTGTCGTGATAGAGCCCACCCTTGTACCAATCGGGATCGTTGGGTTTGCGGACAATCATTTTCTCGTAAACGCCCTTTGCACCATTGGCATTTTTGATGATGTCCTGAACAGGCAGATGCCGAAGCCCCTGCGCCCAATCTACTTTGGGCATTTCGGGAGCGAGGTCATAAAAACGGGCAACTCGTTCCAGATCTTCGCTTGTGGCTGTTTTAGGAAATAGAGGCCGGGCCAACGCATCGGTTTGTGTGCCATATAACCAGGTGGTGAACAACATCTGTTGAGCACCACCCCGGTACCAGTTGCCCTGTTCCATAAACGGTGCCACCCGACCTACGCCTGCTCCAAAACCCATGGGTAACATAGCTGCATGAGCTGGGTGATCGAGGGCCGCTACGGCCATCTGCCACTCGGCCGTTGACGAGCAGCCCAGCGTGCCAATTTTACCATTGCACCAGGCTTGTTTTTTCATCCATTCAAAGGCATCGTAACCATCGGTTGTGGGTGGCCCCAAAATATCCCACTGACCCTCGGAGAAGAATTTGCCCCGCTCATTTTGCACCACGTAGGCATAGCCATGCTTTACAGCATCCAGAGCCGCCTGATAGTTGTTACTCCGCTGTTCGCCATCGCCCCAATTGTTAAAATTGTACGGCGTTTTAGAGAAAATAATAGGAACGGGTTTGTCGGTCTTAGGCCGATAGATGTCGGTAGCCAGCCGGACACCGTCGCGCATCGGCATCATAACTTTGGGCTCAATAATGGCAATTTGTTGAAGCTGTTGCAACACATCGCCGGCCGACGACGTTGCTGTCTGCGCGAGGCAGGCAATTGAACAAACTAAAAGCAGGGTAACTGATAGTAGTAAATAGCGTTTTTTCATTGTATCAGGTAGTAATGCCTGAAAATACTATTTTTCCTGTACCTATCCGTTGTCTGCCAACAAAATCCTCTCGAACTTTGAACCATGAATGCACCCATAAACGTCCTCTTGTTTGGTATCACCCGCGACATAACGGGGCAAACGGAGATTCGGCATCCGCTGGCACCCAACGCCCGCGTATCTGATTTGCTTACCCAACTTCATGAGCAATATCCCCGTTTGGCCGACATACGCGCCTTACTCGTAGCTGTGAACGGTGAATATGCCGAGCCCGATACTCAACTCAAATCCACTGACGAAGTAGCCCTTATTCCTCCCGTAAGCGGAGGATAACCACTATGATATCCCTTACCTCCAATCCCATCGACATTGCTTCGGCGTACAAGTACCTTCAAGACGATAATGCTGGTGCCATAGATCTGTTTCTGGGCGTTGTCCGCGACAATACACAATCTCGCCCCGTCGATCGGCTCGAATACGAAGCCTACGACCGTATGGCACTTTCTGAAATGCAGAAAATTGCGGATGAAGCCTGCCGCCGGTGGAAGATCCTAAAGTTTGTGATTGTGCACCGTACAGGTCTGCTGCGCATCGGCGAAATGGCCGTGCTTATTGGCGTTTCGACACCCCACCGGGCTGATGCTTTTGATGCTACTCGGTATATCATCGACACTATTAAACAGACGGTTCCCATCTGGAAAAAGGAAGTGTTTGTGGATGGGGAAATCTGGGTAAATGCAACGCCCTAAGCGAAATGAATAATGATGACTCTCAGCGAATAATTCGTCATTATTCATTTCCCACTACTTATTAACAACGTACTCCCCGTAAATGGGGAAGTGGTCGGAATAAGGGACGTCATTGAAGGTTTTAAAACTGAGCGGGGTTAACCGGTTGGCATCGTAAAATTGATTATCGATGCGGAGTAACTTGGGAGCCCGGTTCAGCGTAAAGCCGAAGCCTCGCCCCGCATCTTCAAAGGTACTGTTGAGTTTGTTCCGTATCCGTCCATACGCTACGCTATAGGGCGTTTCGTTAAAATCGCCCGTTACAATAACCGGGAATGGGCTGTCGGCTATGTACTTCTCGGCGCGAAGAATCTGCTCCCTCCGGGCAATGAACCCTTCGCGAAGTGAACCCAGAATGCCCCGTGTCTCGCTCCGAACGCCCGCCATTTCCTGCTGGTTGAGCACCCGCCGGACCCGAATCCCCATCGACTCAAAGTGAACATTGATGATTCGAACGGTATCCGAACCAACTTTGATGTCGGCCCATACAATGCCGTTGTGAGCATGTATCCCGAACGGTTCACGTCCCTGGTTTATAATTGGATATTTCGAAAAGATAGCCACCCCCAGAAAAGAATCTGGTACCTGATCATACCCAGGGTAAAGCACGGCTTCGTAGGTGTACCCCGAAGCCCGCAACCGGTCAGCCATTCGAAGAACAGGGTGCCGTTGTGAATTGTAGAACTCCTGGAAACATTTCACCGGAGCCTCATGCCGAATAACCCAATCGGTAATAAGCCGTGTACGACTCTGTTTGGAAGGTTTCGAGTAGAGCTGGTCCGAATTGAAATTGGTGACGTTATAACTCAGTAAACTCAACGTTGACTTCCCTTGCAGATTAGGCTGCGGACTGTTCCAAACAAGCGTACGGGGCCATAACCAAAACCCTGCCAGCAACGCCAACAGGGAAAGAACGCTCCGCCAGGGGTTGGCAAAAAGCCAAATTATTAAGCAGATCATGTTCAACACCCAGGCCACTGGCAAAGTAATCATTAACATACTGGCCGACCAGTGTTGTATTGGCAAATCATAAAGCAACCAGTATAATAACAACGTGTAAAGTACCAGCGCTACATTGAGCGACCAGAACAACGACCGGAAAAACAAACCAATAAGTCGGCGCACCGAGAAGCTAGAGGGCATGTGAGTGGGATTGCTTGATATTTCATCGTCAATGCCTTATCTTTGCAGCGTTTATCAAGTTATGAGAGTGCTGCAAAGGGAGATCGACTCCCTTTTTTGTTAGCCATAGGGCATGAATGACGTTGCAAAAATAACCGAACTGCTTCAACCTTACCTCAACAACGACTATTTCTATATAGTCGTTGTGAAGGTTGCGGGAGCACGGGGTGGGAAACTGAAAGTAACCCTCCTGCTAGATAGTGACGAAGGTATTACGATTGAGGAATGCGCCAGTATTAGCCGTCAACTGGGTAACCAGTTGGAGGAAATGGAGTTCTTTGGTGAAGCACCGTTCACGCTCGAAGTATCGTCGCCCGGCGTTGATTTTCCCCTGACGACTCCTCGTCAGTTCCGGCGCAACGTTGGCCGTACGCTGGCCTTGACGCTGACGAACGGTAAAACGTTGAAGGGGAAACTCGACAGCGTTACGGATGAACAAATTGTGCTTGACGTTGAAACAGTTAAGCTATCGAAAACAAAACAGAAAGCTGCGTTAGCAGCCGGCTTAGCCCCCGAAACAGAAGGCCCTACACCGTTTCGCTTCGACACCATTAAGCAGGCAATTGTAGAAATATCTTTTAATTAAGTCGCTTACCGACAGCCTTTTTTATGGGCTTTCAACTGGTGACTGTAGACTTTAGACTCCTAAATTAAAATGACCAGCAGCTTACTAATCGAGTCGTTTTCCGACTTCGCACGGTCAAAAAATATTGACCGGCCCACCATGATTGCGATCCTGGAGGAAGTATTTCGGACTATGATTCGTAAAAAATACGGCACCGACGAAAACTTCGACGTGATTATCAATGCCGAAAGTGGTGACCTCGAAATGTGGCGTACCCGCGAAATCGTAGACGATAACTCGGAGGATATTTGGGATTACGATAAAATACCCCTTGCGGAAGCCCGCAAAATCCAGGATGATTTTGAAGTTGGCGAGCAGGTTGCTGAGGAAGTAAAACTCGAAGATTTCGGTCGGCGCGTGGTGCAAACAGCCCGTCAAACGCTTATTCAGAAGGTAAAAGACCTCGAAAAAGAGATTCTGTACCAAAAATATAAAGACCAGGTTGGCGATCTCGTTTCGGCTGAAGTGTATCAGTTAGTAAAGAACGAAACGATTCTTGTTGATAACGAGAACAACGAGTTGAGCTTGCCCCGTACTGAGCAGATTCCGAAAGACCGGCCTCGCAAAGGCGAAAGTCTGAAAGCAATCATTCACCGGGTAGACATGAACAATGGCACCCCAAAAATTATCCTGTCGCGTACATCGCCGGTGTTTTTGGAGCGCTTGTTCGAGCAGGAAATTCCTGAGATTTACGACGGTTTGATCTCGATTCGCAAAATTGTGCGTGAACCGGGCGAGCGGGCCAAAGTAGCCGTTGAATCTTACGACGACCGAATTGACCCGGTAGGGGCTTGTGTGGGAATGAAAGGCTCACGAATTCACGCCATTGTGCGGGAGTTGAATAACGAGAATATTGACGTTATCAACTACACCGAAAACCTCGAACTGCTTATTAGCCGCGCGCTCAGCCCGGCCAAAGTCAGTACGATGACAATAGACAAAGACACACGCCGGGTATCTGTATTTATGAAACCCGATCAAGTGTCTCTGGCCATTGGCCGGGGAGGTCAGAATATTAAGTTAGCAGGCCGGTTAGTCGATATGGAAATCGACGTGTTCCGGGACAATGAAGGACAGGAGGACGACGAAGACGTTGCTCTGATGGAATTCCAGGACGAAATTGATGCATGGATCATTGATGAATTCAAGCGTGTGGGACTTGATACTGCCAAAAGCGTATTAGCCCGTACGAAGGACGAATTGATCCGCATGACCGACCTGGAAGAAGCTACAGTTGAGGAAATACTCGACATTTTGCGTAGAGAGTTTGAGTAAGCGGGATTTTAATTGACCTACTTGTTGTTCTCTCCTTAGGAACAACCACTAAATTTGCCGATCATATACCGAACGTATGGCAGAAGATAAATCAATGCGACTAAGCCAAGTGGCAAAAGTTCTCCACGTGGGATTATCCACGGTGGTGAGCAAGCTGTCTGCCAAAGGGTATAAGGTCGATAGTAACCCCAACACTAAGATCCCGACGGATCAGCTAGAGGTGTTGGCGAAAGAGTTCAAATCCAGCGACCTGCTGAACGGTGCCCCAAAGCCTGCCCCCGCGGCTCCGGCTGAGGCTCCCCGCAAGCAGGACGACGATGTTATTCTCTACCGTCGT
Source organism: Flavobacterium sp. SUN052 (assembly GCF_028867935.1). Classification (GTDB taxonomy): domain Bacteria; phylum Bacteroidota; class Bacteroidia; order Flavobacteriales; family Flavobacteriaceae; genus Flavobacterium. Next base: position 80,139 of record NZ_JAPQNS010000005.1, on the reverse strand, counting down.
GATGACGCAGGGCGACGCATTGAGCCGAACGCAGCCCGTCCGAATGCCGGGGATACTCCCCGTCCGGCTACTACTCCCGTTGCCGATACGAAGCCAGTGACTCCGGCCGAACGCAAACCCGAAGTAACTGGAACTACATTGCCAGGACTGAAGATATTGGGCCAAATTGATCTGAATGCAAAACCAGGAGTATCTACTTCTCCGGCAGCATCCACTCAATCAGGAGTTACCAATCCGGTAACAGCGCAACCCGCTGCACCGGCTCAACCAACACCAGTCCAACCAGCTCCCGTAGCGAAGGCTCCGGAAAGCAGTCCGGCAAAGCCTGTTGAGACACCTCGTCCGGCTCCGCCTGTTCAAGCCCCCGTTCAGTCAGCTCCTGCACCGCAGAAGCAAGCTGAAACACCACGGCCCGAACCAGTGGCAGTGCAAACGCCGAAGCCAGTGGCAACTCCCGACCAGCCTACTGGTTCAGCGGATGCACCACGGCCCGAAGCAGCAAAGCCAGCCCCTACGCCGACTCCAGCACCAGTGGTTGTAGCACAAGAGCAACCCGCACCCGTTAAGCCGCAACCAACACCGGTAGCTGAGAATAAGCCAGAGGTGACCATTATAGAACAACAACGACAACCACAATCGGCTCCTGCCGTTGCCAAACCAGCAGCGACACAACAAGATCGCCAAGATGTCCGGCCTGCCAACCCGGATAACCGTTCGCCACGGCCAGCCAATGCAGACAACCGTTCGGCTCGTCCGACAACACCGCCTGCAACGCCAACGCCACCAACTTCAGAAGGTGATGCACCAGCAGCTGTAGATCATGTTCCCAAAGAGCCGGAAACGATCCGCGCTGAAGGTAAAGTACAGTTGCAGGGCCTGACGGTGAAAGGCACCATTGACCTTAGCCAGTTTAATCGCCCACCAAGTGGCCGCGATCGCGACAAGGGAAAACGTAAACGCATCCGTGGTAAAGAGGGTAGCGTTGCTAGTTCGAGTCAACCCGGTACTTCAGGACAACCCAACGCTCCGCGCGATGGGAATAACCAGAACAATGGTCCACGTAATGATCGGGGACCACGTGACGGAAACAATCAAAATACTGGCCCACGCCAAGATAGAGGTCCTCGGGATGGCAATAACACTGCCCGTCCTGGCGACAATCGCACTGGACAACCAGGTCAGGGCCAACAGGCTGGCGGTTTCCGTAATGATCGGGGACCAAGAGAAGGGGCTCCACGCGAAGCCGGTCAGGCTGGCGTAGGACAACCAGGCCAGGGACAAAACCGTAATGATCGGGGACCACGTGATGGCAACAACACGGCATCCGGCCAACAGTCGGGTGGTGGCAACCGAAGTACGACAGGTGCTCCTCAGCAGGGCCAGTCGGCTCCCGGAGGTGGTGGCAACCGGAATCAAGGCGGTGGCGGCCAAAACCGTGGCGGTGGTAATAATAACAACCGTGGCGGTGGAGGTAACCGTGGTGGTAATAACAACCGAAACACAGGTACTGCCGGTGGAGGGGTTCGTCGCGAGACACCTTCAGATGCCGACGTACGTGCAAATATCCGGGCAACCAACGCCCGTTTGCAGGGTAACCAACCCAACCGGGGTGCCGACCGTCGTCGGGATCGCCGTCGGGAGCGGGGCGAACGCGAACGCGAGCGGATGGAACTCGAAAACGAGGACTCAAAAATCCTGAGAGTAACCGAGTTCGTCTCGGCAAACGATCTGTCTTCAATGATGGACGTGTCGGTGAACGAAGTAATTGCAACCTGTATGAGCCTTGGTATGTTCGTTTCGATCAACCAACGTCTCGATGCCGAAGCAATTACAGTGATTGCCGACGAGTTTGGCTACGATGTTGAGTTTGTAACGGCCGAGCAGGAGGTAGAAGCAGGGCTTGAATCTGTTCAGGATTCTGAAGAAGACCTGCTGCATCGTGCGCCTATCGTTACGATCATGGGTCACGTTGACCACGGTAAAACATCGTTGCTTGACTACATCCGCCGGACGAAAGTTGCTGCTGGTGAAGCAGGTGGTATTACGCAGCACATTGGTGCCTACAGCGTGAAAACGGAAGATGGCCGTATGGTAACCTTCCTTGACACGCCTGGTCACGAAGCCTTTACGGCCATGCGTGCCCGTGGTGCCAAAGTAACCGACGTAGTTATCATCGTGATTGCTGCTGACGACAGCATCATGCCACAAACACGCGAAGCGATCAACCACGCACAGGTAGCGGGTGTTCCCATTGTGTTTGCTTTCTCGAAAGTTGATAAGCCAGGTGCCGATGCTGAGAAAATCCGCAACGCCCTGTCGCAAATGAACATTCTCGTTGAAGAATGGGGTGGTAAATACCAATCACAGGAGATCTCGTCGAAGTCAGGTATGGGCGTTGATGATCTGTTGGAAAAAGTATTGCTCGAAGCTGAAGTTCTCGAACTGAAAGCGAACCCAAATCGCCGTGCCATTGGTACCGTGATCGAAGCCCAGCTCGACAAAGGCCGTGGCTACGTATCGACGGTGCTTGTTGAAACGGGTACGCTCAAGCAAGGTGATGTGATGCTGGTTGGTGCGCACTACGGTCGCATCCGAGCTATGACTAACGACCGGGGCGAGCGTATTAAAGAAGCGGGGCCATCTACACCGGTTCAGATTCTGGGTCTACCTGGCGCTCCACAGGCTGGCGATAAGTTCAACGTGATGGAAACAGAACGTGAAGCCCGCGAAATTGCCAACAAGCGCGAACAGTTGCTCCGTGAGCAGACACTTCGTACTCGCAAGCACATTACCCTCGAAGAAATTGGCCGCCGGAAGGCGATTGGTAGCTTTAAAGAGTTGAATGTGATTGTAAAAGGTGACGTAGATGGTTCTGTTGAAGCCCTCTCGGATTCGCTGTTGCAATTGTCAACGGGAGAAGTTCAGGTGAATATCATTCACAAAGCGGTGGGTCAGATTTCCGAATCCGACGTACTGCTGGCATCAGCCTCAGATGCTATTGTGATTGGTTTCCAGGTTCGTCCCTCTGTGAATGCCCGCCGGTTAGCGGAACAGGAGCAGATAGAAATCCGCCTGTACTCGATCATCTATGACGCCATCAATGAACTCAAAGACGCAATGGAAGGCATGTTGGCCCCAACGCAGGAAGAGGTCATCACGGGTAACATCGAAGTACGCGAGGTATTCAAGATCACGAAGATTGGTACAGTAGCCGGTTGTATGGTTACAGATGGTATCATCAAGCGGAATAACAAAATCCGCGTGATCCGCGACTTTATCGTGGTCCACACGGGTGATATCGACGCACTGAAACGCTACAAAGACGATGTATCCGAAGTTCGTCAAGGGTACGAGTGCGGTTTGAGTATCAAGAATTTCAACGATATTCAGGTTGGCGACGTAATCGAAGGCTTCGAAACGAAAGAAGTAAAACGGACGCTCTCATCGACCTAGTCGACAGTTCGTTAAGCGATATAAAAATCCCCTCTTCAGGCAACCGAAGAGGGGATTTTTTGTGAACAGTGATGTCAACCGTACGTCTCTAAAAACAAAATTAGGGGTGTAAATTAAAAAGAGCCGTTGTCCAGGATAGTTCGGTTTCATCAATCCGCGCTTTTTCATAATAATCGACCAACCGCAGTTTATGAGATCTCATGAGCTGAAGAATTTCTAACGGATCGGATTGCCCTTCGTAAAGTGTCGCAAAATTCAGTTCCAATAAAATAGCGCCGATTTTCTGTTGCTCAAGCAAGCCAATCGCTCCGCGCAGCACGGGAAGTTCAAAACCCTGGGTATCAATTTTGAGTAAGTCAATTCGGTCAATGTTATGTGAAGTGCAAAAGTTATCTAACGTATCTACCCGAACTGATTCAACGGAAATCAGTTCCTCTTCGGCGAACAGATTTTCGCCTTTATTGGCGTTCATGGTCAGAAATGAATTTAGCTCGGAGTGTTTAAAATTGTTAAACTCAGCAACGCCAACCTCTTCACCAAATGCCAGTTCATGAATCTGTACTTGGCTTCCAAACGATTGTTTCGTTAAAGCAGCGTAAGAAGCTGATGCTGGCTCGAATGCATGGATCGCTGGAGATACAAAACAGTCTTGAAGCAGTTGAATAGTTTGGCCTCGGTTGGCGCCTACGTCGAAACAAACCGGGTTGGCTTTATTAATGATTAGAGCCAAATCACGTTTTAGGTCATATCCTGTTACGCAGCCATCAAACTGCCGGGCCATAAATATTCCTAAACGCGAAAGAACTGACTTTAAAGAATCTGCTAAAAAATTGCTCATAGTGTCGGTACGTGGAACCTGAATGTGACGGGTTATTATTCCCCTGGTACTACTACTATTGACCGCATCAGACTGAATTAGTCACTGCTTCTGGGTATCTGATCGTGCTTTGTTTCCCAAACCATTTTCTTATAAACCCTGTTAGCCATTTACTGTACTGGCTGTATTCTTGGCCTTACATTACCAATTAACAACACGCCCTAACGAATGAGTTACCGCAACCTGAAGGCTAAAGAACTGCTTACTATAAAAACGCTTGGTGACCTTAAAGCGGCTGGCTATCAGTCTCGCTCCATCAAGCAGGAATTACGCGATAATCTAATCCAAAAAATACGGGCGAAAGAAACCGTTTTTCCGGGTATCTGGGGTTACGAAGAAACTGTTATCCCTGACGTTGAACGGGCCATTTTGTCGATGCACCACATTAACCTACTGGGTTTGCGGGGGCAGGCTAAAACCCGCATTGCCCGACTAATGGTAAACCTGTTGGATGAATACATACCCGTTGTCGACGGCTCTGAGCTGAATGATGATCCCCTGAATCCATTGTCTCGTTTTGCTATCGACCGGATTGCTGAACACGGAGACGCGACGCCTGTTTCGTGGATGCATCGGAGTGATCGGTATACCGAGAAACTGGCTACGCCCGACGTATCGGTGGCTGACCTTATTGGTGATGTTGACCCAATCAAAGCGGCAACGTTGAAGCTCCCCTATTCCGATGAACGGACCATTCACTTTGGCTTGATTCCGCGTTCGCATCGGTGCATTTTCGTGATTAACGAATTACCCGATTTACAAGCCCGTATTCAGGTATCGCTTTTCAATATTTTGCAGGAAGGTGATATTCAGATTCGGGGTTTCAAACTACGGTTACCACTCGATATTCAGTTTGTGTTTACGGCTAACCCGGAGGATTATACAAACCGGGGCAGTATTGTGACACCCCTCAAAGACCGGATCGATAGTCAGATTGTGACCCACTATCCGAAATCGCTGGCAACGGGTAAAAAAATTACGATGCAGGAAGCCATAGTGAAGACGGAGCAAAAAGGTCTGGTAAAAACCAACGATCTAATTACGGATCTGATCGAGCAAGTGGCTATGGAAGCTCGCGAGAGCGAATACGTCGATGCGAAATCAGGTGTATCGGCCCGGATGACTATTTCGGCTTACGAAAATCTGTTATCGACAGCCGAACGTAGGGCCCTGATCAATAGCGAAAAAGAAACGTACGTGCGCATCGCCGATTTGTATGGTGTAGTGCCAGCAATTTGCGGTAAGGTTGAGCTGGTCTATGAAGGCGAAGTAGAGGGGCCCGTTATTGTTGCTCAAAACCTGATTGGCAAGGCTATTCGCACGCAATTCCTGAATTACTTCCCAAACCCGGAGAAGGTCAAGAAAGAAAAACGCGGCAATATTTATCGGAAAATCACGGACTGGTTCGGGGATAGTAACTCGATGGACATTCTTAATGATCTGCCTAACCGTGATTATGAAAGCCGCCTTCGGACCATCGACGGACTGGATGATTTGATTGACGAGCTTCACCCCCGCCTGAGCAAATCAGAAAAGTTATTCATGATGGAATTTGCCCTCCACGGAATTGCTGAATATTCGCTAATTGGCAAGAAGGCAATGGATACGGGCCAATCGTTTCAGGATTTGGTTGGCTCTATGTTCGATCCTACAAAGCACTTCGGTGAAGAAGAGGAGGACGACGATGATCGGTTTTAAATGAACGACGAACTATATATGACCCGCGCCCTGGAGCTTGCGACTCTGGGGCGCGGTTTTGTTAGTCCTAATCCGTTGGTTGGGTGTGTCATTGTACACGATGACCGTATGGGCCCACGCATTATCGGCGAGGGCTGGCACCAACGCTACGGAGAGGCCCACGCCGAAGTAAACGCTGTGCGGTCGGTACAGGCCGAGGATGCGCACCTATTGCCCGAATCAACGGTTTATGTGACGTTGGAGCCCTGTTCTCACTTTGGAAAAACGCCCCCCTGCGCCGATTTGCTCATCGACAAGCACGTGCGACGGGTAGTAGTTTGCAATGATGATCCGAATCCGTTAGTGGCAGGGCGTGGCCTGGCTAAGCTTCGCGAAGCTGGCATCACTGTCGAAACGGGTATTTTGTTGGAAAAAGGTCGCGAACTGAACCGGCGTTTCTTCATCCAGATGGAGCAACAACGGCCCTATATCATTTTGAAATGGGCCGAATCTGCTGATGGGTTTATTAGCGGTCCAGGTGGCCGCCCTGTCGCTATTTCGGGACCATTGGCCCAGCGGCTGGTTCACCGGTGGCGAACTGAAGAGCCAGCGATTATGGTCGGCACAAACACAGCCCGAATGGATAATCCCCGCTTAAATGTCCGACTTTGGAATGGCCCCGATCCCACCCGAATCGTAATAGACAAGGCGGGTCAATTATCACCTTCACTGCATGTGTTCGATGGTTCACAGCCAACGCTCTGCTACACCTACCAACCTGCCCGTACCGAGGATAAAACCACGTTTATTCAATTGTCTGAACAGGAGGCACTATTACCCCAACTGATGGCCGATTTGCACAAACGCGGAATTCAATCCGCTTTCGTTGAAGGAGGAGCTACGTTGCTAACTTCGCTGCTTGATACAGGCCTGTGGGATGAAACGCGCGTGTTCAGAAGCCCTATGGTACTACAAGAGGGCGTAAAGGCCCCACCAGTACAAGGTCGATTGGTTAGCCGGGAACAAGTCGGGAACGACGAACTAAGCGTGTATAGAGCCCAATAGCCCCGCTTAACGCAATGGCTCGCCCGCAAGCCACACTCCTTTTACCTGTAATTGGCTATCCAGCCGAACAAGATTGGCAACGTAACCCGGCGCAATACCCCCTAGCTCATTACCAAAACCAGCAATTTCGGCTGGAATTTCCGAAGCCATTCTCAGCACATCGGTAAGTGGTAACTTTGCCTGTTTCACACAGGTTTGAACAGCGCCCAACATGGTGATTGCCGAGCCTGCCAATCTGTTTTCCTGATTCAGATACCGGCCGTTGTTATAATGGACAGTGGTACCAGAATCCAGTTCGAAAGCTGTCTGGCGGTGGCTGATAAGCAAAGCATCTGAGATTAGAAATAAACGATCTCCGAGCAACCGGTGAGCCAAACGAATGGCTACGGGGTCACAATGAAAGCCATCGGCGACAATGCTACTTCGAACAGATAGATGGTCGAAAACGGCACCGACAACACCCGGTTCTCGGCTCTCAAAACCACGCATAGCATTGTATAAGTGAGTTACGAGTGATATCCCCTTATCAAACGCCTGAGTAGCCTGGGCATAGGTGGCATTGCTGTGCCCCAGCGATAAATGAAGCTTGTTTGGCTTATTCTCTAGCAAGAAGTCCCATTGGTCATCGGTAAACTGCTCCGGTGCAATGGTCATCAAAAGCAGTACATCGGCATATTGCGTAAACAGTTCGGCCAGTTCCGTTGAATCTGGTTGTCGGATATGATGCAAACTGTGGACTCCCCTTTTTTCGGGGTTGATGTAGGGGCCCTCGACATGCAAACCTAGAATACCGAAAGGCTTTTCAGCCATGATTTCGCGGACGGCTTGTGCGGCCTGCAACACAACAGGGTGGGGAGCTGAAAAAAGTGTAGGCACTACCGATGTAGTACCCTGAAGCTGGTGGGCTGTAACAATATCAAGAACGGTAGCAGTAGATGGAGTTGCGTTCAGAAACTGGTTTGCCCCTCCGTATACCTGGAGATCAACGAAACCAGGAACCAGATAATCGCCCGCACAGTCAATGGAGTGTTCATCAGAAAATTCGGAGACCGTCACTTCCTGAATACGGCCATTCTCGACGCGAACCGAAGCATCAGGAATGAGTTCTGAACCTGTGAAAACAGTTGCGTGACGGAAAAGCATTAGCCATGAATCAATCGTTATTCCTGAACCCGGATCAAATCGGCTGGTTTCGCTAACCAACCATTCGCCTTTGCTTTTTCACCAAATTCTTTCATGTGGGGCATCTGGCTGTGAGCCTGAAGGCCCGCTTCATCATCCCATCGTTCGTGCATTATGAACCGCTCAGGGTGTTCGGTACTATGATAAAGCTCATATAACTGACAAGCTGGTTCGGCGAGTACAGAAGGAATCAACTCAAGAAAAGCTGCTTTTAGGGCTTCTTCCTGACCGTCATTGGCGGTGATGGTTGCGAAAACGAGTAAAGGCATCGTGTTTTAGGAAAGTGATAAACTAAATCATTATTGACCCTATCTGCTGTTCCAGATCTCCCACGCTTTTTCGGCCTGAAGAACGAGCATCCGATGGCCATTCAGCACATGGGCACCGTGTTCCAGGCCCCGGCGCATAAACAGCGTTTCGGCAGGATTATACACTAAATCATACAGCCAATGGTCAGCCGTAAGTTCGTCGTAAGGCAAAGCGGGAGCTTCATCAACCCGCGGATATGTTCCTACAGGGGAGCAATTGATAATCAGCTTGTACTGCGCTACCTTTCCCGGTAATTCGTCGTAAGTTAGGTTGTCAGCAGTTTTAGTCCGCGACACCATTTTGTAGGCAATACCCAGATCATTCAGCGCGGCTACCACTGCTTTTGAAGCCCCACCCGTACCCAGAACGAGAGCTGAAAATGATTGGGTTGTCCACTCCTCTAAGGATTGCCGAAAGCCGTAATAATCGGAATTGAAACCAGTCAGGCTATTGTCGCTTTCCACACGAATCACATTCACGGCGCCCACTTTTTCGGCAGAAGCGTCAAGCCGTGCCAGAAACGGTAGCACAGCCTGTTTGTGCGGAATGGTGACGTTCAACCCACAGAGATCTGGCATTTGAAGCAGAGCAGGCAAGCTCTCAGCCACATCGGCCATCTCGTAGAGGTCGTACTGACAGTCGGCAATACCTTCACGCTCAAACTTGTCGGTGAAGTATTTACGGGAGAACGAGTGCGTCAGTGGGTAGCCGATAAGGCCAAATTTCCTCATTACGGTTGAGCGCGTTGCAGTTTCTTTTTGAGGAAGCCTACAAGAATCGGCATAACCGACAAGCCAATGATTCCGAAAACAACCAGTTCAAAATTCTTCTGCACAAACGGGAAGTTTCCAAAGAAGTATCCTACCAGTGTGATGCCCGTGACCCACAACACAGCCCCAACAATGCAAAACCGAATATACCGGCTATAATCCATGCTGCCAGCTCCTGCTACAAAGGGGGCAATAGTGCGCACTATGGGGATGAAACGCGCCATAATAACCGTTTGGCCGCCGTACTTAGCATAAAACTGCTCCGTTTCGGTAATATACTCCCGTTTGAAGAACAGAATCCGTTCTCGAGATTTAATCCTTGTTCCCAGAAACTTACCCACAAAATAGTTGACGTTGTCACCCAGCAGAGCTGCTACAATCAAAAGCGGAATAATTACGCCCACACTCAGGTCGTTCGTATCACGGGCTGCCAGCGCGCCAGCCGCAAATAGCAAGGAATCACCGGGTAGCAATGGCATCACAATCAAGCCCGTTTCGGTGAACACGATCAGAAATAGGATGGCATACAGCAAAACACCGTACGAGTTTGCCCACGAATCGAGATACGTATCGAGGTGAAGCAGGAAATCAATCAGAGATTTTATGAGGTCCATGTTCTATGCGTAGAGACGCAAGATTTTGTCGTGCGTGTAGAGACGCAAAATCTTGTGTCTCTACAGTTGATTTAAAAAATGTGTAAACGTATCGCCCCGTAAGCCGAGACGGATGGTTTCTAAAGGAATACACTCGTGGGGGGCAATGTTACCGAGGTTTACGTTGGCCCCGAGCAATTTCACAAACCACACTTGTTGCGCTTTTTGAGGAGCCTCCCAGATGATTCGTTCAGAGGGCACCTGAGTCAGAATTTCTTCGACCAAACCCTGCCGAACTTCGCCACTGGCGCGAAACAAGCCGACATTGCCACCTTCGCGAGCTTCACCAATTACTTTCCAGGCACCAGCATCCAACTCAGCCTGCATGAGCTTAATCCACTTATAAGGCGGAATAATTTTGGCTTCATCTTTCGAGCCAACCTCCGACAATACGGTTACCTGCTCAGCCAGTTTGCGGATGTATTCGCATTTCTCATCCTGGGGCATTTCGATAGAACCGTCTGATACTTCAGCATACTGAAGGTTGTATTTGTCGAGCAGTTTGCGGTAGTCCTCAAACTGATTCCGGATCACAAAGGCTTCAAAAAGCGTACCACCAAAATATACAGGAACGCCCGCGGAGGCATAAACAGCTAATTTTTCGGTGAGATTGGGAGTAACGAAAGAGGTGGCCCAGCCAAGTTTAACAATATCAGTGTATCCGGCGGATGTTGATAAAAAATCTTCGACCTGCCGAATGCTCAGGCCTTTGTCCATCACCATTGTAAGACCACTCTGGCGGGGTTTTTCAGTACGTTCTGGGATTTGCGTAAGCGTATAATTCATTCGTTGTAAGTAGATAAGCTACCTGAATAATGCCCCAAAACTAATAGAACCGGGCGAAACGACACAGGAAAGTACAGAAAAATGAGTCAGTAATAGCCATTTAGCTTAGGATAGTGCTATTTTTGACTATTAGTATGAGGTCTCAACCTTACTTTGAAACCGCCACACCCCCATAAACGACCGACCTAAGTCATCAACAGCTTCGCATGAACCCTCGATTCGAGTATTTCCGTTCGCAAATTGGCCAGAGCATGGCTCAAAGTATTTCTGGCGTTGGTCGCTGGCTCAATGGCACCCTGCGTGTGGTCGAACCAGAGCGGATGGTGGCCGATTATTTTATTCGCGACGATATGGTGAATCCTGTAGGCGTTTTACATGGCGGAGCAGCCTCAGCCATCCTGGACGATTTGTGCGGCATGCTTGTATTTTCGCTGGGTCGTGAATATGGTTACACATCAGTAAACCTCGCCATGGATTTTCTGAATCCGGCTCGTCAGGGTGAAACGCTCAGTGCCGAAGCGAAACTAATTCGAGCCGGGCGCAACATTATTCATCTGGAAGGACGACTAACCAGCGCTGAGGGCAAACTGATTGCCAAATGCAGTACAAACCTGGTTCAGACGGGTTTGAAACTTAACTTTTAATTGCCTGGCTACGATTTACCCGTTGCGCGGCAACGGTCGCTACAATACACAACATTATCCCAATCACGCTCCCATTTTTTCCGCCATGCAAAAGGTCGCTGGCACACTGGGCACACTTTTGTCGGCAAATCCGACTTTTTACGCATCTTCATAAGGGCGAATGAGTAATGGTCCGGCGTTCCGGAAAGTTAATGAGCGAACGAGCGAGTTGATGAGGTCTGATTGTTTGAACCATCTACTCATCTTTGAGTTTGTAGAATGACAGAAAATTGTTTTGGCAATACTCATTTCAATGTGTTGCATAATCGCTCAATTACTCATTCAACAGATATGCTTTCTCCCGAAGATATTGACCGCGTAATCGAAATGGCTTGGGAAGACCGAACTCCATTCGATGCTATCGAAGCCCAGTTTGGCCTGTCTGAAAAAGAGGTTATCGAGTTGATGCGTCGGGAGATGAAGCCGTCATCATGGCGGATGTGGCGGGCACGAGTGCAGGGTCGTGCCACTAAACATGTTGCTCGGTCGGCTGCTGACATTCACACGTTTAAAGCCAACCGGCAGCGACAAATCTCCCACAACAAAGTCAGTAAGCGGTAAAGGCCATTGTTTGGTAAATCGCGATTTAGCTGTAATTTTGTGCGGCAAAAATGGAATTTGGCTGTAGTTTCTTCTACTACGATATAAGTTTTCGGTATATTTTTAGAATAATTTATGGAAACACCGTAGCTTTGCCTCACCCTGAGCATCCAGTACTTACCTCTGCACAAGCATGAACATGTCGAGTTCCAAATTAGATCAAATCGACCGCAAAGTCTTAGATATTCTTCAAGATAACGCCAAGATTACCAACGCTCAACTTTCCAAAGAGATTGGCCTTTCTCCCGCTCCTACCCTCGAACGGGTAAAGAAGTTAGAGACATCAGGTATTATTCAAAGCTACCACGCCAAACTCGACCGAGAACGCGTTGGACTGGGTGTTACCACTATTGTAATGGTAACCCTCGTTGGTCACAAAAAGCAGGTTACCGACTCGTTTGTGAAGAAAGTGAATGATATTCCCGAGATCATCGAATGCCACCACATTACTGGTGACGGTGATTTTCTGCTTAAAGTAATCGCAAAAGATATTACCTCTTACCAGAAGTTGTTGCTTGAGGTGATCAACGAAATTGAAGAGGTAGCTAATACCAAATCGATGGTGATTCTCAGCACCTTTAAGGACAGCAAGCGGTTACCAATTCCTTGATATAAAAGAATCGTACGAAAAAGGAGGAGAGGGAAAAAGGATCAGCATCCTCCCTCTCCTCCTTTTTGCTGTGTCTGAACTACCTGCATTCCATTTTCATCCGGAACTCAGCGAGAATTGGCGTAAATTTGACCATGAATTACCTCTCAGCGGAGAATCTAACAAAAGCATACGGCGACCGAACGCTGTTTCGAAACATTAATTTTGGTATCAACCGGGGTGACAAAGTGGCCATTGTTGGGGCCAATGGTTCCGGTAAAACCTCTCTTCTTTCTATTTTAGCAGGAGCCGTCCCCCCTGACGCGGGCCTTGTGAGTGTTCGAAAAGACATCAGCATTGGCTACCTCGATCAGCAACCCGACCTCAACGAAGCCCTCACGGTAATGGAAGAAGTGCTATCGGGTGCCAGTGCGCAGTTGGAAGCGGTGCGAGCATACGAAAAAGCGTTGATTTCTGAAGACCACGCTGCGCTCGAAGAGGCCATGTCACAAATGGAAAAGTTAGAGGCCTGGGATTATGAATCGCAGCTTCGACAGATGCTCGGCGAACTGGGTATTCAAGACGTAGAACAATCGGTGAGTACGTTGTCGGGGGGACAGCGTAAACGAGTGGCACTGGCGCGGGTACTGATTCAAAACCCCGATCTTATCATTCTTGACGAGCCAACCAACCACCTTGATTTAGAGGCTATTGAATACCTCGAAAATTACCTCAATACCAGCAATGGAACGCTCTTGATGGTGTCGCACGACCGTTACTTCCTGGATGCTGTTTGCAATCAGATTGTAGAAATGGACGGCGGACAGTTATACGGTTACAAGGGGAACTACGCGTATTTTCTGGAGAAAAAAGCGGAGCGACTAGAGATGCAGGCGTCTGAACTGGAGAAAGACCGCAACCTGTTTCGGCGCGAGCTGGACTGGATGCGTCGGCAACCTAAAGCACGGGGCACCAAAGCCAAATATCGTGAAGATGCCTTTGGCGAATTACAGGAGAAAATCAGTGGCAAAGGCAAAGGCGAGAGCTTAGAACTGAACCTGCGCACGGCCCGGCTTGGCAGTAAAATTCTGGAAGTCGAAAACCTCAGCAAGCGCTACGACGAAAAAGTCTTGCTCGATCATTTTACGTATACCTTCAAACGGTTTGACCGGGTTGGGTTGATTGGTAAAAACGGTATGGGTAAAACTACCCTGCTCGAAATGATTACCGGCCTCACCCGCCCCGACTCAGGCAAAATCAGTACTGGAGGCACCGTTCGGTTTGGCTATTACACCCAATCGGAGTTAAATCTGCCCGAAAATCAGCGGGTAATCGACGTAGTGCAGGAAGTAGCCGAAGTAATGAAACTGGCCTCCGGCGAAACCGTTACAGCCAGTCAGTTACTCCAGCACTTTCTGTTCGACCGGCAAAAACAGTATGACTTTGTCCATAAGTTGAGCGGGGGCGAAAAACGACGATTACAATTGCTTTTGGTGCTGGTAACAAATCCCAATTTCCTGATCCTCGACGAACCCACCAACGACCTCGATATTACGACGCTGAACGTATTGGAGGAGTTTCTGTTAAGCTTCCCCGGCTGTGTGCTGATTGTAACCCACGATCGCTATTTCATGGATCGGTTAGTCGATCACGTATTTGTGCTGGAAGGTGAGGGCAAGGTGCGCGATTATCCTGGCAACTACACCGACTATCGCGAGTGGCGTAATAAGCAGCCTAAGAAACAGGCAAGTTTGAACATACCCGAAAAAGCGAAACAGTCGTCCGCAAATACGTCGGGGGTGACAAACCAAAACGGCGCGGCTGGCGTTACGCAATCGAAAACAGCCGAGACCAAAAAGAAGCTGTCGTTTAAGGAGCAGCGCGAATACGAAACGCTCGAATCCGAGATTGCCGCCCTTGAACAACGTAAAGCCGACTTAACCGAATCGCTGAGCGCCGGGGGCCATCATGAACAGCTAATAGGATGGGCTAAGGAAATTGGCGAAATCGACGCGTTAATTTCTACTAAATCAGACCGCTGGCTTGAACTGGCGGAGTATATTTAAAGAGTGAATGGTGAAAGGGCGAAAGAATGGTTAAAACCGCTCTTTCACTCTTTCGCTCTTTTCAATCATGGATCAACTATTCGAATTCTTCCGCTACCTGCTCAACTCCGAGGAAATTATCCGAACGGGAGGGCTGGTGCTTATTACCCTCATCATTCTGATTGAAAACGGTGTTGTGTTCGGATTTTTCCTGCCTGGCGATTACCTGTTGTTTCTATCAGGGGTGTTTGCTGGCACCAAACTGCTCGATGTACCGCTGACCCTTCTGATGGGGTGTATTTTTGGAGCAGCCGTAGTGGGGTCGCTGATTGGGTATGGTACGGGGCACTTTTTCGGGTCGCGGATTCAGAACCGACCCGACAGTCTGTTCTTTAAGAAGAAGCATATTGAAACGACCCGGAACTACTTTGATAAATACGGTAGCCGGACGCTGGTTATCGCTCGCTTTCTGCCCATTGTCAGAACGTTTGCACCCATTTTAGCGGGCATTATCCACATGAATCTCCGCTATTTTATGCTTTATAACATCATTGGCGGGGGCATTTGGGTGTTCACCCTTGTTGGTGGCGGTTTTTATTTTGGCGAGAAATTTCCCTGGATTGTCGACTACGTTCACTACATCATCTTGTTTTTCCTGGGCATTACCACGTTCACGGTCATTCGTGGGTATCTGAACGCCCGCAAGGAGATGAAAGAAACAGTGAGTAGTGAGTAGTGAGTAGTGGACAACGACCGGTGACCTTTAAAAACTGTTCGTTGCTCACTGCTCACTACTGAACCACTTGGCATACATCACGTAATTATCGGCAGTGCGCATAAACACTTCGGCGGCTTCGGGGCTTACAGGCTTGAGAAGTCGGGCAGGATTACCCGCATAGATGCTTCCCGGCGGCACCACCGTATTCTGCGTAACAATGGCTCCGGCGGCAATAATACTTCCGGTCCCGATCACGGCTCCATCCATCACAATGGCACCCATGCCAATCAGCACTTTGTCTTCCACGGTGCAGCCATGCACAACAGCATTGTGGGCTATCGATACGTAGTTTCCAATGGTGGTGACTGATTTCTGATAAGTGCAGTGAATCACGGCTCCATCCTGAATGTTGACTCGATCGCCAATTCGAATACTGTTTACATCGCCCCGGATCACGGCATTGAACCAAACGGTACAGTCGCGGCCCATCACCACGTCGCCAACGATAGTTGCATTATCGGCAAACCAGCAGTCTTCGCCAAATTGAGGATGAATGCCTCGTACAGAACGGATCATAAGTCAAAATTAGTGGTTGTTCGTTCATACACGACAAAATCAAATGCAGTTTCGTGGCGTTCGTCTGCCGGGTGGTGCCGTCGACTCACTTCCTGCCATGCTGCCCTATCGAAATTTGGGAAGCGAGCATCACCCTCGTACGCTTTCTCAATTTCAGTCAGGTAAAGTACGTTGGCCAGAGGCAGGGCCATCGTGTAAATTTCGGCCCCACCAATCACAAAAATCTCGGTGTCTTCTGCCTTCCGGGCCTCCGTTAATGCATCGGCTAATGTGTGAACTACAAGCACACCCGGCATCTGGAAATCGCGGTTACGAGTAATCACAATATTGGTACGTTTGGGCAGAGGCTTACCCAATGCATCCAGCGATTTACGGCCCATAATGATCGGGTGGCCACTGGTAGTATCTTTAAAAAACTTGAAGTCGTCGGGCAAGTGCCAGGGTAGATCAGGCTTCCCATCGGCATCATTCCGGCCAATTATTCCGTTTTGAGCCACGGCGGCTATCAGGCTTATCTTCATCATTTAACGGCTTTGCGTCGATCTGCCAACTCGCGCCAGGTCGTCACGATAATACCCTGTTGCTGGATGTATTGTTTCAGTCGTGGGTCCAACATAGCCAACATATCGCCCCGGCGCGTGGGCCCCGACGATGTAATTTGCCCAAAGGTAGGGGTCGTATCGGCACAGTGCATAATAATGTACGTCAGGCCGGGTTTGATCCGGTTGAACAGGTCAATAAATCCATCCGTTTTAATTTTTTGCAGCTCGGCATCGCTCACGTTGGCATTTTGAGGTGCCCAGCCATAGCTGGTTCCGTCGAGGTCGTCGAATACAGGCAAACCTGCTTTCCAGAGTTGTTGCCCAATCATGACCAGCATCTGTTGCTGTGCGGCCTCAACCTTTGCAACCTGCTTTATTAAGGTGGCGTGTCCACCCGGAAACAAAATGGGGATGCGTTCTGAAATGCCCACTTTCACATACCGCTCAATAAATTTGGGTTCAAACAGGGTACCCATGTGCGAATCGAGGTGCGTGGGTTCAATACCAAACGCCCGAAAACGGGCAATCTGCACCCGCATTTCAGCTTCTACTTCGTCGGGCGTAGCGTGTTCAACAACTTGGGCAACACTATGCCAGAACGCGCCCTGTTCATCGTGCAAACCCGGAACGGTTGGCTTGCCCGCCAACGGGCTCCAGCGGTAATTATCCCACTCCGAAGTTAGCGTCAAGTGTACCCCTGCATCCAGCGTGGGGTGCTGTTTCAGGTACGTCATAAATTGGGGCACCCAGCCACAGGGCATCATCACACTGGTCGAAGTGGCAATGCCTTCTTCCGTAGCCCGGATAGTGCCCCGATTGGCTTCGTAGCTCATGCCTGCATCATCAACATGCAACACGATCACTTTTTTACCTTTCGGGAAGCCAAGTTTTTCGGCATACGTTATGTCCTGAGCGGTAGCGACAGTCACAGTGAGCAGGGTTAATAAAAGTAAAACTGGTTTCATGAAGTGAGGTGTTTAGGAAAGTAATCAAGAAAACGCCTACTCGATTCGCAACGAATTCCCGCGCAAAAACTCCTCGGCGGTCATGCGTCGTTTGCCCTCGGCCTGCAATACATCAACGCAGAGCCATTCGTCAGCCGCGCGAATCATAATTTTTTTCTTGCCATCAGTGAAGGCTACGCCTGGCTCACCCACAAAGTCGGGCGCTTCATTGGCGACAGAAACGGCGTAAATCTTGAAGAATTTCCCATTTATCAGCGTCCATGCTGTAGGGTATGGCGAGAGGCCCCGCACAAAGTTGCGCACGATACGGGCGGGCTGGTTCCAGTCGATTTGCGTGGTTTCGCGGTGCAGTTTGGGCGCCGGTTTTGGGTCAGCAGGGTTGGGTTGCGGAATACGCGGAAACTCGCCCGCTTCGATTGCCAATACCGTTTTCACCACCAAAGCAGCCCCGCGCTCCATCAGGCGGTCGTGCAGGGTTCCAGCGGTGTCATCAGGATAAATTGGCTCCGTATCCTGAAAAATCATCTGCCCGGTGTCGATTTCTTTTTCAATGAAAAAAGTGGTCACTCCCGTTTCTGTTTCACCGTTAATAATGGCCCAGTTGATTGGCGCTGCACCCCGGTATTGAGGCAACAACGACCCGTGCAGGTTGAACGTACCAATGGTCGGCATGGCCCATACTACTTCGGGCAGCATGCGAAACGCCACTACCACCTGTAAATCGGCCTGAAAGCTGGCTAACTGCTCCAGAAATACCGGATCACGTAGTTTCTCCGGTTGTAAAACCGGAATCCCAGCGGCCACAGCGGCTTGTTTCACCGGCGAAGGCGTCAACTGTAATCCCCGTCCCGATGGTCGATCTGGCGCTGTAACTACAGCGACGACCGTACGACCTGCTTCGAGTAATGCCTGTAGACTCGCAACGGCGAAGTCAGGCGTGCCCATAAATATAATTCGTGCTGGTTGAGTCATGTTCCGTTTCCTATGTTTTTAGGTTTACCAGGCCTGAGGGCTTGAAATCGCTTCGTAGAATCATTACTTTTGTCTTCCCGATCTATTTCGTTCGGACAAGCGAACTGTCAATGCGAAAAACGCGAAAACATACGCTACTACCCGGTGGTATCTGACGTGGCTGCAAAACAAACCAATTTTGCTTGCGGAACGGTCAGTGTACCGTTTTTTTGTTTTTTATAGAACCAGATGATGTCTGAACCAGGATTCATAATCTTGATTCAGACATACGATTTTTACGTACATGGCAAAGATTAGTTATTACACAGAAGAAGGCCTGACCCGGCTAAAAAATGAGCTTAGTGACCTTAAAACTAAGGGCCGTGCGGATATGGCTCGTCAAATTGCCGAAGCACGTGATAAAGGAGACCTCAGTGAAAATGCTGAGTACGATGCCGCCAAAGACGCTCAGGGTTTGCTGGAATTAAAGATTTCCAAGTTGGAAGATGTTGTCGCCAATGCGCGCATATTGGACGAATCGACAGTTGATACCTCACAAGTTTCGGTACTATCGACGGTTAAAATAAAAAATAAGAAAACCGGCGCTCAAATGAGCTATACACTTGTTTCGGAAGAAGAGGCTGATCTGAAGCAGGGCAAAATTTCCGTAGGATCACCTATTGGAAAAGGGCTACTAGGCAAAAAGGTTGGTGAAAGCGCCGAAATCACGGTTCCTGCTGGTAAACTGGAATTTGAAATCATTGAAATTGGACGATAATACAGCTAACAGTGAGCAACGAGCAGTGAACAATTATCAGTTTTACTCCATTTTTTAATACTGTTGGTTGGTCACTGCTCCCTGTTCACTGCTCCCTGTTAACTGATATGACTATCTTCTCCCGTATTGTTGCCGGCGAAATCCCAGCCCACAAGATCGCCGAAACCGACGATTTCCTGGCGTTTTTAGATGTAATGCCCACCACGATGGGTCACACGCTGGTAATTCCCAAAAAAGAAATTGATTACCTGTTCGACTTAGACGATGAGCTTTACTCGGGTCTCATGGCCTTTGCAAAAAAGGTGGCCCCGGCAATTGAGAAAGCCGTTCCGTGCAAACGTATTGGGGTAGCCGTAATCGGGTTGGAAGTACCCCACGCGCATGTTCACCTGATTCCGCTTAACTCGATGCAGGACATGAACTTCAACCACAAAATAAAGCCAACCCAGGACGAGTTGGCTGAAATGGCAGCGCGGATCAAATCATTTCTTTAGTTTCTCCAGCAGCCAGTTGTTCATGTGCTCGGTTTCTTCAGGGTAGGTCCAGTGGCCCGTATCCTCGAATAGCTCCAGCGTTTTGGGGCCTGGGATCAGGTTATACGAGGCATACATAGAAGTTGGCGGGCAGGTTTCGTCGTTGAAGCCCCAGGCATAGCGACCCGGTATCTGCACCCGGCGGGCAAAATTCACAACGTCGTAGTAGCCCGTTGTTTTGATTTTTTCGGCCTTGTTCATCCAGGTGTTGGTAGACCCGGTAAACATGTGCGGCCAGCCTCCAGCCCGGCCATTCAGGTAGCCTGTTACGTCGGAGAGCGCTGGGTAATACGCTCCTAAATACTTGATCCGTGAATCGAGGGCTGCCGTTACAATACTCAGTGCGCCCCCCTGCGAGCCGCCCGTTACAGCCATCCTGCCTGCATCGACCTGGGGTAAACTAGCCAAAAAATCCACTGCCCGTACGCAGCCTAAATAGACCCGACGATAATAATACCGATCGCGATCGTCGAGATTAAATAGCTGGTAACCAGACAGAGACCCTGCACTCAGGCTCGTATAAACCGACGGGTCCATGTTAACAGGAATGCCGTGGATGCCGATCTGAAAGGTTACCACACCTTGTTCAGCGTTGGCAATATCGCCACCGTACGGACGAATACCGGCACCAGGTACCTGTAACAACGCTGGAAATTTACCTTCGCCTTTTGGAACGCACAAAATACCGTAGAGCCGCGAGGTCGAGTTATAGGCCCAGTTTTGCAGGTTAACATGGTATACATTCACTTTTTCGGTGCAGCGTTCGGGCATCAGCGTCAGGCGGGCATCAAGCGGAATTTTAGCAAGCTCCGCCTTACCCGCATCCCAAAAAGTCTGGAAGTCAGCGGGATTCTCTACGGTTGGCTTTATATCTGCCGGACTATAAGCTGCCGTCCCAAGACCCCGATATTCTTTACCATTGACCTGAACGGTAGCTATACACCGGAGGAAACCGGGTGTTTGCATAGTACCGCCATCAACAACGACCTGCCCTTTGCTAATAGAAACGGTTTCGGTTTTAGTAGCGGGCATTTTTTCGGGGCCAATCTCATAGCGAACGTTCGCATTTGGAACAGGATTACCGTGCTGCAACACGCTAACGGTGAAACGTACAGGCTCACCCGTTTTATAGATCCAGTCGCTATGATCGGGGGCAACAACGACTTTCACAAGCCGTTCGACGGGTTGGGCCAGTACACTAACTGGCAGTAGGATTAGGAGTAAGAGCTTTTTCAAAATAACGGACAATGTTTAATGCATAGGGAAAAGCGGACAATCCGGCTCAACTACCTTTTACAGCAAACCACCTAAGCACTTCTCATCATCCGTTATTCGGTATCCGCTATTTCAATTTTCCCTGCAAAATCTTCATTTCCGTTACGGGAGACGCTCCAGTATACAGAATTTCATACACTGCTTCGGTGATGGGCAGATCTACTTTATGCTGCTGATTGATTGCGTGAATACTCTTAACGGCATAATATCCTTCAGCAATCATATTCATTTCTGCCTGAGCCGATTGAATCGTGTACCCCCGACCAATGAGTGTGCCAAATGTACGGTTGCGACTAAAGGGAGAATAGGCCGTTACGAGCAAATCGCCGAGGTAGGCAGAGGCACTAAGGTCGCGGTGTTGCGGATAAACGGCATCTACAAATCGCTTGATCTCCTGCATGGCATTGGACACCAGAACAGCCTGAAAATTGTCGCCGTAACCAATACCCCGCGTAATGCCCGATGCTAGTGCAATGATGTTCTTCATCACGGCACTATACTCAATTCCGTAAATGTCAGCTAATGGCGATGCCTGTACAAAGCGACAGGTAAGCAACTTGGCCACTTCATCAGCACATTCCAAGTCAGTGGAGCCGATAGTCAGGTACGACTGTTTTTCAAGCGCCACTTCTTCGGCATGGCAGGGTCCGGCAATCACAGCCATTCGGCTGGTTGGAACACCATATTGCTCGCTTACCCAGTCGGTCACCAACTGATTTTTCTCTGGAATCATGCCTTTGATTGCCGAAATGACGCATTTACCCGTAAAGTCGCGGGTATCGAGATCGGCCAGTGCGTCGCTTACAAAGGCGGCTGGTACGGCTAAAATTACGTACTCACTGTCGCGGAAAGCATCACGAATGCGGGTGCAGACCTTGACTTTGCGAGAATTGATCTGGACATCGCTCAGATAGCTTTTGTTGTGATGAAACTGCTTAATATGGTCGGCATCGGTTTTGTTACGAAGCCACCATTTGATTGTAACGTTGTTTTCAGACAGGATTTTTATGAGCGCCGTAGCCCAGCTTCCCCCGCCAACCATCGTGATGCGGGTTGGTAAATTGCTTTTCATACGGTGAAGTACGAATAAAAGCAGCAGAGCCAAAAAAATGGCCTGCAAATCTTAGGTAAAGCTGACGGTTGATAAACCAAACGAATCAATTCTGCTATATTTTCATCTATTTGCTGCTTTGATTCCTAAACGATACTTTGTTCTTCATGGAAGCCTTTATCCTGCTGATTGTGTTAGTGTTACTACTCGTTTCGCTAAGCCGAATGGCTGGTGTGAAACGTCTGGTTGAACAGCAATCCGCCGATCTGACTCTACTTCGTACCGAATTGGGAGCCATGCGGCAACAACTCAAGATTTCGGCAGTTTTGCCCGAACCCCCGAAGCCCGTTCAGGAAACACCCGTTGCTCAAGCACCTGTTGCAGCGCCTGAACTAGTCATTCCTCCTACACCCGTGGTAATTGAGCCTCCACAACCCATTCAGGTAATAACGGAGCCGGTGCCGCTAGCTCAGCCTGTGGTGCCTACTCCAAAACCAGTGGTGCCTCCCTGGACTCCACCCATTTATACTGAGCCACAGCCGTCGTTCTTTCAGCGGTTTATGCGCGACAATCCCGATCTGGAAAAGTTTGTGGGCGAGAATCTCATCAACAAAATCGGCATTGCCATTCTGGTGCTGGGTATCGGATATTTTGTCAAGTACGCCATCGACCAGCAGTGGATCAACGAGGTGGGTCGGGTAGCCATTGGCATTACGGCGGGGGCTATTTTGCTGGGGTTAGCACACCGGCTTCGGCAAACATTTACCAGCTTTAGCTCGGTTCTGGTGGGGGGCGGCCTTACCATTCTGTACTTCACCATTGCTATTGCGTTTCATTATTATGGGCTGTTTAGCCAGACCGTAGCCTTCGCCATCATGGTGATTATTACCGGCTTCGGGGTTTTGCTTACCCTGGCTTATAACCGCGTCGAATTGGCCGTAATGACGTTGATTGGTGGTTTTGCCACGCCATTTATGGTCAGCACAGGCGCGGGGAACTATGCCGTACTATTCACCTATATCCTGATTTTAGATGTAGGAATGCTGGTGCTATCGTACTTCAAAAAGTGGACGCTGGTACACGTATTAGCTTATTTGTTTACGGTAATACTCTTTGGAAGCTGGCTAACCAATAGCCTGATGGAATCGCCGAATCCGCCTTACTCAGGAGCGTTGCTGTTTGCCAGTTTATTTTACGTGGTGTTTTTTGTGATGAACCTGCTTTATAACCTGAAAAATAAGGAGCGTTTCACCACAGCCGATATTGGGTTATTCATCAGCAACACGGCTCTGTTCTATGCAGCAGGCATGACTGTTCTGGCCCATATCGACGGGGGACGTTGGCAAGGTCTGTTTACCGTTGCGCTGGCGGCCGTCAATTTCGGGGTGGCCCAACTCCTCTATCGTCGGCCCGGCACCGACCGCACCCTGATTTACTTGCTCATTGGTTTAGTAGTTACGTTTGGCAGTTTGGCAATTCCAGTACAGCTAGAGGGTAATTTTATCACGATGTTCTGGGCGCTGGAAGCGGTTCTGCTATTGTGGTTATCGCAAAAATCGGGGCTTCGGCTCATGGCCACCAGTTCCATTATTGTAACGGGGTTAATGCTCTTTAGTCTGTTTATTGACTGGAATGATTTATATGGTTTTGCGTCAACTCCTCCCCTACCCGTTCTGCTCAACAAAGCGTTTATTACCAGTACAATAGCCGTATTAGGGTTGATGGCCACACGCTGGTTGCTGGCCCGTCAGGACATAGCCTTCTCTTTCTGGATCACCGAAGTATCAGTTGCCCGTTATCGTCGGCTGTTGGGATATGCTACCCTCGCGGTTATTTATTTGGCCGGAGCACTCGAAGTAAACTATCAGGCCATCACCTTCTACGGATTTGGGCCGAATCGAACCGCTCTAATGGGAGCTTATAATATGACGGTAGCGCTGGCCTTACTGGCTGTTGCGTACCGGATTGGGGCGCGAAACTGGCTGCTTCAGACGGCAAGCCTCAGTGCGCTGGCGCTGGTACTCTACGTTTTGTTATTTGCTTCGGCTCCACTGAGTTTGCTCGAAAATTATGCGTACGGTGTCGAAATGTCGCGGGCTGGGTTTGGCTGGCATTACGTCAGTTTGGGGGCAGTTATTGGCCTGCTGATTTTACTACAGAAAAGCCTTCCTCGACTCGACCCTTTACCCGCTTTAGTAACGCGATACTGGCCTTGGGTACTGGGCTTTATGATTGTTTACACGGCTAGTTGGGAGTTGTTCAACCATGTTGCGTTCATCAATTTCTCCGACGCTGCTCTTGCGCCTACCAACAACCAACAAATTGTTCTCAGCAACAGATTCGAAGCTGTGCTCCAACAAGTCAACAAGGTTGGGTTACCAATTTTGTGGGGTGTTTGTGCGTTTGCTTTTATGTATCTTGGCCTGTCTCAGCGGAATCGCAACTATCGGATTTTGTCGTTGGTACTTTTCGGTTTAACCCTGCTGAAGTTATTCCTGTACGACATTCGGGGCATTTCGGAGGGTGGCCGGGTAGCAGCTTTCATCATTTTAGGAGTTTTGCTACTTGTAATTTCGTTTATGTATCAGCGAATTAAAAAACTGCTTGCTGCCGACCAACCCGACATGACCACTTTATGAGCTATGCATTGCCTACTCTGGTGAGCCTGATTGTACTGTTAACGCTTGCTCAAACGCTCACCCATGCGCAGTCTTTTCAGTATCGTGCGGATCTTGAGCATGTCACAAAGTCGGGTTACCATCGCCTTGTGTTACCACCCGCTGTGGTAGGTCGCCTGAATAACGAGCTGGGCGATATTCGCTTATACGACGATCAAGGCAATGAAATTCCTTATGTGCTCAATCGAACCGAAGGTACCTCAACAAGGCAGTTTGAGCCATACCCGATAGTGAGCCGGACCAGTGTTCCCGGCAAAAGTACAACCCTGGTGATTCAGCCGCCCGGTCGCATACCTATACAGGTGTTGACGTTGTTGGTCAAGAATACCAGCAGTAACAAATCTGTTAGGCTCAGCGGCAGCAACGATCAACGCGAGTGGTTCGGTATTGCCGATGATTTAGCTATTTTACCATCAGACCAAACGACTTCGACTTCGGCTGTAAGGCGGCTTTATTTTCCGCTGAGCGATTACGTTTATTACCGCATTGACATCTCCGATTCACTTACGGCTCCGTTGAATATTCTACAAGTTGGCCGCTACAAAACGTCTAACTCGCTGGCTGGTTACACGCCCATCGATGGGTTAACTATGCAGCAAACCAACAGTAAAATCACTGCACAAACCGATGTCCGCCTATTATTTTCGGAGTCGGCTCACGTTGACAAACTTGCCATTCAGGTTGCACAACCCGCACAATACCGACGACAAGCTGAATTGAGTATTTACCATGAGCGCACCGTTGGGAAACGGCACGGCAAGCGGTCGTTCGTTAATGTCCGAACGTTTACGCTAAGTTCGGAGGATAGTGTGGTTCTTGTACTGCCAAGTATCCAAACGCATGAGCTGCGGCTAACTATTTATAATGAGGATAACCCACCACTAGTGCTCGGTCGCGTTCAGGCGTATCAGTTAAAGACCTACCTCACCGCTAATCTGACAGCCGGTACAGCCTATCATTTACTTTTTTCGAGTCTAGATATAGATGCTCCTCACTATGACTTGGCCTCGTTTAG
Organism: Flavobacterium sp. SUN052; assembly: GCF_028867935.1. Lineage (GTDB taxonomy): Bacteria > Bacteroidota > Bacteroidia > Flavobacteriales > Flavobacteriaceae > Flavobacterium. Next base: position 54,368 of record NZ_JAPQNS010000005.1, on the reverse strand, counting down.
AGCCAGTATTCCCACTAACGTGCCCGAAATCAGTATCAAAAAAATAGGCCCCGTTGGATCAACCGGGACATACAAAAATTCGATTTGGAGCAGCCACTGGCTGATTTGGCTTGCGCTGGGGCTGGGCCTAGCCGTACTGGGTTTACTGTCGTATAAGATGGTTCGGGAAATGCCCCCTCACTAACTACTGTATTATCGTAATCGACCGAGTGACTGGGGCTGGGCTGGGAAGGCTGATCTTTACTTCGCGGGTAATCATTTCGAGTCCATTCGACACTTTCAATGTATAGGTGCCCTCGGTCAAATCACTCAGATCAAATCGATACCGGGCCATCGTATCTACAGCATATAACGTTCGGTCAAAGTACAGGTTGCCTTTCTGGTCCATAAGCTGAATGGAAACCGTTCCACCCAGTTGTTTATCGACGTAAACGTTCAGCCTGCCATCGGCTGACAGGTGCGTACTCATCTGGTATTGAGCTAATTTAGTAGGTCTTTTACTGGGCTGTGGAATGGGTGCAGCAAAGGTGGAAACGAAGAGCATTAACATAAGAAACCCAGACGCGAGAAGCATTTTCATGGCTGTAAGAGAAAGTTAGGAGAAAGAGTTGGTTAGAAATGGAGTTCGCCTTAACAAGCTCTTCAAAGACGCATGAAAACTGACCGCTTTGCTCAAATTTTACAAAAGGTCTATTTGGTCCATAAGTGGCTAGGCTAAAAACAGAAAACCTCGCTCAGGCGAGGTTTTCTGTTTAGTCAAAATCTAGTATAGCTTATTATTCAGCCTTTTCTTTCTTCTTCTCCTTGTTTGGGTCACGCTTGACAATCAGATCGCCTTCTTTCAGAGTTTTCGATACCGCCAGGAATGGCCCGGCAATAACCTGTTCGCCCGGTTTCAGGCCCGACACTATCTGGATATTCTCGAAGTCGCTGATGCCGGTTTTCACCACGCGCTGAACTGCTTTACCACCCTGGTTAATAAAGACAATCTCTTTGACAGCCTCTTTTTTGACGGGCTTATTATCCTGGGTCTGAGTCGATGTATTCTGGTTGTTCTTATCGTCGGAAGGTTCTGTCTCTTTTTCGGGAAGGCGAGTTGTTACAGCAGCAATCGGAACGGCAACCACATTGGATTTGCGATCCGTAATTACCTCTACTGACGCGGTCATACCGGGCTTGAATGGAAATCCTTTCCCCCGGTTAGCCAGCAAGTCTTCGTATGATGAGTTCAGGATTTTCACTTTTACCTCAAACTCAGTTACGGCATCACTCGACATTGACGCGGCTGAGTTGGTGTTACCTGCCAAACCGTTGGCTGTATTGGAAATTTCGGTTACGATGCCTTTGAACTTGCGGCCCGACGTAGTGTATGAATCCACCTCAATATCGGCCGTGTCACCCATCATAACCCGCACAATATCATTCTCATTCACATTTACCCGAACCTCCATGTTATTCAGGTTGGCCAGACGCATAATCTCCGTACCGGCCATTTGCGATGTACCAACTACCCGCTCGCCGGCTTCTATATTCAGCTTTGAAACGGTACCATTAACGGGGGAATAAATAGTGGTTTTGCGCAGGTTTTCGCCTGCATCACGCAAACTAGCTTCGGCGCTTTTGATGCTGAAACCAGCTGCCCGAACATTGGCGCGTGCCGCTTCAACTTCTTGTCGAGCTACATTATAGTTGGCCTCAGAAGTCTCAAAATCAGCCGTAGAAATCACTTTGTCAGCCAGTAATTTCCGGTTGCGCTCGAAATCTGCTTTAGCGCGAATCTGGCGGGCTTCGGCTTGAGACACACTTGCTTTGGCCTGTTCCAACTGCGCCCGGCTCTGGTCAACAGTGGCCCGCGCACGAGCCAGAAACGACTCGTAGTTATCGGGCCGAATTCGGCACAATAACTGACCTACTTTTACAGGATCGCCTTCTTTTACATACAGTCCAATAATTTCACCCGACACATCGGGACTGATTTTGATCTCTATTTCGGGCTGTACTCTCCCCGACGCACTCACGCGCTCAATAATGTCGGTGGTTTTGACAGTGGCAAAATCAACGTCGGTTGTTTTAGGTTTTCCGATAATACCAGCCTGCTTAGCAGCTACCAGGCCACCAATCAGCACGACTACCAATCCTCCTAAAATCCACCAAATGCGGTTCGACTTCTTTTTCATGATTCAGAGTGAAAGAGCAAAAGAGTGAAAGAGAGAAAGAGTACCGACCGGATTCACTCCGATCCGGCATCCCGGTTTCGCTCTCTGGCTCTTTTACTCCTTAAAATGTAAGTGGTTTATTTTGGTAAAAATCTAAAATTTTCGTCCGGAACACGTAATCGTATTTAGCCTGCACAAGGCTGGCACGGGCACGGTCAAGATTCGTTTTAGCAAGGCTATAGTCGGTACCATTCAACGCACCCGCATTAAAACGACTTTCAGCGACGCGCAACGCCTGTTCGAGAGCAGTTACCTGAACCTGGGTTGCCCGGTACCGATTGAGCGAGGTATTCAGATTCGTGTATGCTGTTTCGATCTGCTGGCGCAATTGCAGCCGTGTATTGTCGGCATTAAGCTGAGCATTATCCTGTTGCAGCTTTGCGTTCAGGATTTGGGTCCGGCTAAACCGCTGATTAAAAATCGGGATGTTCAACGATAGCTGCAACGAGCGGTTCAGGTTATTACCCAACTGATCGGTAAAACTGTAATCCTCGAAATTGTAGCTGTCCTGCGAGAAGAAAATCTGCTGCGATGAGCCATCGGGAAGGATAACCGTTTGTGGTATTTTAACGGTACCATTGGGAATCCGGCGCTGCAATCCAACATTTGAAAACAGCGACGAAATAGAGCCGTTAAGCGTCAGCCTTGGATATAAACCAGCCTTCGCAATCTCAATTTGACGCCGGGCCGATTCGGTACGGAGGTCAGCGCCCTGTACTTGTGGCTGTGTACCCACGGCTACTTCATATACCTGTTGAGCGGTGGCCGTGTAGTTCTCCGTCTGTGGATCAGGCAATTTCAAATATTCAACTTCGAAGGTCTGGCCAGCCGGAAGATTCATGGCTTGCAACAGGGCCAGCTTAGCCAGGTCAACGGTATTTTGGGCGTTCACAATAGCCAGTTGGTCGTTGGCTAGCTGTGCCCGCAGGTCATACAGGTTTGCTTCAGGCAGCGACCCCGCATTAACCAGTCGCTGCGTCCGGTCGAGTTGGGTTTGCGTTGCCTCAACTTGCCGACGAGCAATTTCGAGTTGTTCAGCACCAGTTAGTACATTCAGGTATTGCTGAATCACGCTCAGTGCTACGTTGTTTTGCGTTGCGGCTAACTCTTTAGATGTTGCATTTACAATAGTCTGATTCTGGACAATCTGGTTTTTCAGTTGAAAGCCCTGAAAAAGGGGCACGGAACTCGACAGTTGAAAGTTGTTGGAACGCACCGCCTGATCAACGAAGGCGTTGGTACCAGGGTTAATGTTCCGCCCTGAGCTAAGACCCTGCGAAATGAACCCGTTCACGGTAGGCAACTGGTTAAATTTAGATTGCCGGAGTTGCAACTCGCTACCCTGCACCTGAATCTGTCCCTGCCGCACCTGGATGTTGTTCTGCAAAGCCAAGTCAATACACTGCTGTAGGCCCAATACCGGAGCCTGATTGGTCGTAGCGGGTGCCGCTACGCCGGGCGTTACTGCCGACGGGTTTCCCTGAGCTACTGCCAAACCGACAGTACCACTCATCAATACCGCACAGGCTAACATGCCTTTTTTCCACTCCACTCGCATAGTCATGACTTATTTTCGGTTCAATGTTACACACGTATAAAGTGCCGCACCTATTGATTTAGGATAAGCGGCTGAATTTGGTAAGCAGTTGGCAGTAGCAGTTGGCAGTTGGTTTGAGCAATTAGTGTTACTGCCCCTGCCAACTGCTACTTGTCGACTTCCAGCCACCCATCTTTGAGGTTCAGAATTCGGTTTCCGTAGGCTGCGTTGGCATCAGAGTGAGTTACCTGCACAATGGTGACGCCATCTTCCTCATTGAGTTTTTTAAACAGCTCCATAATTGAACGGGCCTGATCAGAGTGAAGGTTACCCGTGGGCTCATCGGCAAAAATCACACGCGGCTGAGCAGCAACAGCCCGCGCAATACCTACTAGTTGCTGCTGCCCGCCTGATAGTTGAGCTGGGAACAGGTCTTTTTTCGCAACCATGTTGAACCGGTCGAGCAATTCGGCAACGCGGCTTTTCCGCTCCGATCCCGACAAGCCTTTATACAGTAAAGGTGTTTCGATGTTTTCGTAAACAGTAAGTTCGTCGATCAGGTGGTACGCCTGAAATACGAAGCCAATTTGAGTCCGGTGGAGTTCGGTACGTTTTCTCTCGCTTAGTTTCTGTACTGGTTCATCTAAAAACAGGTATTCGCCTTCAGAAGGCTCCTCCAGTAAACCCAGAATATGCAACAGGGTAGATTTTCCAGAGCCACTAGGTCCCATTATCGATACAAATTCACCCTCCTTGATTGAGAGTGAAATATTACGGAGAACATACGTTTTCCCGAACCCGGCAGGGTAGTATTTTGCGACGTTTGTTAATTGAATCATTGGTAAATTGGGTAATTACCCAATTTACCCACTAATGCCGTGCCAGCCAAAAAAAAGCCGCTCCCGGCATCAGGAGCGGCTTTTTGTAAACAGCGCTTGTCCATTTACGGACGCTGACTGTTCGGCAATGGACAGGGAAATTATTTCGCCCCGGTGGTCATAGCACCGGGCATCAGTACCGTATCAACCGAGTGCACAATACCATTTGTAGCGTTAATATCAGCCATATTAACAGTAGCAGTATTGCCTGTAACGTCAGTGATGGTTACTGCATCGCCCTCTTTCTTCACAATTAACTTGCCTCCCTGAGCAGTGGTCAGGGTCTGGTTATTTTTAAGGTCTTTCGACAGGTAACGCCCCCGTACTACGTGGTATCCCAGCAGCTGGGTCAGTTGCTGGCGATTGGCCGGTTGCATTAAGGCCTCCAGGGTGCTGGCATCAATCTTGGCAAAGGCTGCATTAGTTGGTGCAAATACTGTGTAAGGACCACCCTTCTGGGCCATATCGGTCAGGCTGGCCGCCTGAAGCGCCTGCAACAGCGTGGAGTGATCCGATGACAAAGCCGCGCTGGCTGCCAAATCCGCATTTGTCGAAACTCCAGCCGATTTAGCCGCTGTCGTTGTTTCTGTCTGTTCCCGACCCGTATTTGTGGCTGGTTGTTGTCGTTGTGCCAAAGTAGCACTTACTGTTACTAGAGTAAGCCCGAAGGCTAAAATCAGTTGCTTTTTCATACGTCTGCTGATTTTAGTTGTTTTGGGATGAAAGCCGAGACACCATGTCTCGTTTGTTTAACTCCCCATGTATTTTATAAATTGTTAATACCGCTGGATTAACTAGAATGTTTGAGCAAGCGGCCTTAAAAACATCTTAATATAAATTAAATATTATACCCTACAGGCAAAGTAGTTTATACTTATTTATTCGATCCATAAATTGACCAATACGGCGTAAATGCCTTAAAACGCTAATAATCTATGGGTTTACAGTTTTCAAAATATTATTTCCCAAAATCCATTTTTATGCCTAAAAATTTTTTAATGTCAATTTTAAGCCAAATATTATTTCTCATTGGATGGTTTTACGTAGGTTTGCATAACGAATCACGAGTACAAACCGTATTGAACTTTTCCGTAATGCATTTCAAGCCTCACATCGGCCTTATAAGCAATTCTACTAAGTAATTGCCTGGATTTTCGACTCACCCTACGTTGCCTGTGACTCCTCAAATCCCCCTTGATCCCCGTGCCGCTGTGAAGCTGGCCGCTCTCCGGTAATCAAAAAAAGGACCTATTTACACTTATTGGTCAATAACTGATTGGTAAAGGCTGTCTACTTGCCAAGCCATACCCCCGATTTACTGAATTGCTGAACGCACGCTCACCGGGTGCGCTTCGAACTGTTTTTTCCTATGAGATCATTTCTTGATGAACAAGTACTCTCTACTATGGTTGCTATTACTGTGGCCTGGCCTCTTATTGGCCCAACTCAATATCACTTCTCCCCAATCGCGCATCGTTTACCAGCGTAACCAGTCCAATCAGGCCAATATTGTCGTTTCCGGCCTCGCTCCTCTCAACACCACCCGCGTAGAAGCCCGCTTAGTCGCTTTGCCCGGTTATGCCGGTGCCACAACGGGTTGGTCTCCTCTGAGTTTAATTAGCAACAACAAAGCATTTCGTGGTTCGCTGGCTGGTTCTGGCGGATGGTACCGGCTCGAAGTACGGGCCTGGGCCGATGGCAATGTATCTGCCGACGGGAGCATTGACCGGGTTGGTATTGGCGAAGTATTTATTGTGGCTGGTCAATCGAACGCATTTGGCGTTCAGGAGGCTGGTGGTGCGTCTGATGACCGCGTTTCGGTAGCCGATTTTCGGGATAATGACGTAAACGAGCAACTAATGCCTGTTCGATTTAGTCATGCCGATGGTGGAGGCAATGTTGGCCCCTCAAATCCGCTCTACATCTGGGGACAGTTGGGCGACCAACTGGTTCGTCGTTTACAGGTACCCGTTCTGTTTATGGGTGCGGCTCAACCGGGTACTACCAGTGAACAATGGCGCAAAACGGCTGAAGGCGATATGGGTTCATCGTCGTTACTTCTTCCCTACCGGCGGCTAGGTGCTGTGTTGTTTCATTACACAGCCCGGACAGGTGCTCGTGCGGTGCTTTGGCATCAAGGCGAAGGTGATGTTGGCCGTGGTCAGCAGCAATATTTCGACAACATCCAGTTCGTTATTAATAAGAGCCGTCAGCAGGCCAACTTCGGTGCGCTGGCATGGGTAGTTTCACGGGCAAGTTATTCGCTTGGTCAATCAGATGGTGGAGTTATCAACGCACAGAATCAGCTAATCAGCAACGTTCCAAATGTGTACCCCGGCCCCAGCACCGACGGGTTAGTTGGGCCCGACAATCGTGCTGATAATGTCCACTTCAGTGGGGCAGGTTTGTCGCGCCTAACCGATATGTGGAATCAAAGCCTGTCCGATGATTTCTTCAATCGCTCACAGCCATTCAGCCCATCATCCGACGCTCCCAGTATTACCACGGGTTATGTGCTGCCTAACTCAGCCGCTCCAGGTAGCCAGATTTGGGTTCCTTACGTACAGCGTGGCCCATTTGAAGGAGGCAATCAATTTAAAGCTCAGCTGCTTAATTCAGGCGGTGGTGTAATTGCCGAATCGGGAATCAGCACACAAAATCCACTGCCGCTGACACTACCGGGTGGTTTGCCATCGGGCTCCTACCGTACCCGCGTTGTGTCTACACAGCCTAACCTTACGGGATCAGCTGGTGAAGCTTTTCAAGTTTTCCCCGGTGCATCCAGTGGCTCTAACAATGCGCCTGCGCAACCTGCGGCAACGGGTGGTACACCCGATGCCAGCATCAACCGGCTTGGGTATTTATATGATTCACCAAGTCATGGCTTCCAGTTGCTGGTGAGTGCCACAGGCGCAGTTGAAGTTCGGCTTGAGCGCATCGATGGCGGCTACTTCGGCGAAACCAATTGGGCCTCGGCGGGCGACAACGGCGATAATCCTGGCTTTAACAAATCCCGCTACTATGGCCCGGTTGCCGTTGGTGTAGGCGGTGTTGAAGCGGGTCGGTATCGGCTGTCTGTCCGGAAAGCAGGTGATCAGGGGGCTGGTGTCTGGGTTGAAGTGAATCTGTTGAATGGCCGTACCACGGTTTATTCATCAACAGATGGCACCCAACCGTCGAGCAACGTGACCCCACCAGTTACAACGCCTACAGTGGAGCAGCCAATTACACCGGGCTTCACTCCTCCCACGGCCGATTACATTGGACAAATTGGGTATAAATATGACCTGCCAACGCACGGTTTCCAGCTTTTAGGCCAGGCCCAAGGCCCCGTGGAGATGAAACTGGAGCGTCTAGACGGTGCTTTCAACGAAACCAATTGGGGCAATGGTACGGCCAACAATGGCTATTCAGGCTATAACTACTTCCGCTATTACGCCCCACAGGGCCTTGGTATTGGCGGGGTAGAGCCGGGCCGTTACCGTTTATCTGTTCGGAAAACGGGCGATAACAGCAACGGTCAATCTGTAGAGGTAACGTTACAAAATGGCCAGTTTCAGGCCGGTGGAGGAAGTTATTCACCAACACCTACCAATCCGACAACGCCTACTACGCCAACAACACCAGCTAACGGCCCGAGCGTAACAGGCGGGCAGATCCGTAAAATCGGCTACAAATACGACATGCCTACACACGGTTTTGAACTACTCACCGAGGCTACAGGCTCCGTGGAAGTTCGGCTCGAACGGCTCGACGGTGGTTTTGCGGAATCGAACTGGGGTAGTGTGGTTGTGAGCGGAGAGTATGCTAACTACAACGGGTTTCGGCGCTATTCGCCCCCAGCAATGGGTGTAGGTGGTGTTGAAGCAGGTCGGTATCGCCTGTCGGCACGCCTTGTGGGCGATTCAGGAGCTGGCCAGTCAGTAGAGGTAACGTTGGGCAATGGCTTTGTTGAAGCCTGGACAGGTAGTGCGGGTAGTTCGGCAACAACACCGGCAACACAGGCACCCGCAACGCCTGCACCGAGTACCCCTGCTCCATCGGCTCAGGGATTGATTCAAGCAATCGGGTATAAATATGATATGCCAACGCATGGTTTCCAGTTGCTGGCTCAGGCAACGGTAGCTGTTCAGATGCGGCTCGAACGCTTAGACGGATATTTTGGCGATACCAGCTGGGGCGATGCCACAGGCGACAGCCGTGAATACCCCGGTTATAATTACTACCGGTATTATGGACCTGCTGCTATGGGTGTAGGTGGCGTTGAAGCAGGGCGGTATCGTCTTTGGGTACGTAAAGTGGGGGATTCGGGCAATGGCCAATCAGTCGATGTAACGCTACAGAACGGTATCAATAAGGTAGCTACCCCAAATGCCCGCGTTGCTTCGATCCCTTCTCCCGAAACGGTTACCTGGCAGATCTATCCAAATCCCGCCGAGAGCGAAGTAACGGTAACCGGTTCATCGAGCCAACCAGCCGACGCAATCCGAATGACACTGACAACAATGAATGGCCAGGCTCAGGCGGTATCAGTACAGGCTATAGAGCCAGGTCGGTTCCGGGTGAACCTCGGCAATGCCCCAACAGGTCTTTATCTGCTCCGAATTATGGACGGCGAGAAACCACTGGATGTATTGAAAGTGATGAAAGTGAGATAACCTATGAGTAGATAACGTAGTTGCAAAAAGCCCGAATTCGGGCTTTTTGCTTTTAAACCAACACAATCGGGGCTTGTCTATAGTTAAGAATGTAGCGAGTTGTGGGGGATAAGTGGCTGATTGAGGAACACGTTGCTAACTTGCAACGCCCCAACGGAGCACCACCACCAAACCAACACTAGCTACTAAAACTGAAAAAGACTATGAAACGATACCTGTTGCTTTCTTTAGCACTATTACCATTCCTATTAAGCCGTTGCGGTGTAAGCCGTCAGGTTACAGAAGCCAAAGCCCTCGGCGATTGCCGCTACGCGATCAAATCAGCCGACAGTGTTCGTGTATCCGGGTACGATATTCAGCAGTTTCGCAACATGCGGAGCATCAACGATTTCAACCCCGTTAAATTCCCCCGTATAGCGGCTGGCTTGCTCACACGGAATATCCCATTAGACGCCCGCATCAACCTCGGCATTACGAACCCGACTAATAAGAACGCGGCAATAAATCAGTTGGAGTATCGCGTTTTGCTGGCAGGTCAAGAGTTGTTCCAAGGTTTTTTGAATCAGCGCATTGAAGTAGCACCGGGCGGTGGGCAAACTATTGTACCGATTCGGTTGAATACGAACGCCTACCAGTTGCTCACGGATGACAAAACTCGCGAAGCGTTCACGCAATTTGTGAGTAACCTGGCCGGTTCCGACGACTCGAAGCCATCCCGCGTTACGATCAAAATTAAACCTACGCTCGACCTTGGTAACAAAGCCATCAATTATCCGGGCTACATCACCATCGAGCAGGACGTAACAAATAAGATTCTGTTCGGGCAGTAGGACTGGTACTGTATAGAAAGCTTTTATAGTTGTTTAACTTGATTGCTGCCGCGAGGGCCTTCGACTCCGCTCAGGCTGGCAACGCTCTAGATTGTCGTCAGCCTGAGCGGAGTCGAAGGCCCTCGCGGCAGCAATTTTTAGTATTTTATTTCTGCACTTACGGTTTCCGTTCCAAAGCCTGCATTGCTTTCGCATACCGACGTCCAAGTTCGCGGGCTGATGCTGCATTGAAGTGAGTTGCATCGCCATTATCGGTCAGACCCGATGCATCGGCGCAGGCAACCCGCGACAGGTGCGTCGGCAGATTACGCAGAATGGTGTTGATCTGAACAGCCGCCGGGTTTTTCACGCCCGAAGCGTCGGCCGCATAAAAATCGCCCAAAGTACCCACCACGACCGGAACAGCCGGACTGTTGAACACCTGCCGGAACCGCCCAATCAGTTGAATCAATTTCTGTTCGTAAACACTGGCCAGTTCGGGTTTGCTATCGCTTTCGCCCTGATGCCAGAGAATGCCATGCAACGTACCCGACTGCTGAGCCAGTTGCACCCGTTTGATAGCCTCGTCGTATGGGTAATTTTTTGTTTGCTCGTGGTAGCCGCCAGGTTGCCAGGCATCGATAGCTGAGCCACCCACGGCCGTTGGAATGAGGCCGATAAAGACCGGATCGCCCGACGTATCAGCCTCCTGCTCTGCCAGTTGTTTGCCAAACGCTAAACCCGGCCCCACGCCAACCACAGCGGGTTTGTCGAAGTGCATTGGCTCGGTGGCCGGCACCCACTCATTGGCTTTGTTCAGCATCCAAACCCGTGGATGTGGCGTTTTGTCAATCGTGTCGACTTTACCCCGACCAGCCATATTCGATTGCCCGGCCAATACATATAGGTGAAATTGAGAGGCTTTTAATCCCTTGGGTAATGAGGCTTGGGCCAATACGCTGATTTGACTCGTAACGAGCAAAAAGACAGACAAGAATAGACTTCTAGACATAATGCATGCTTTGTTAAAGGCAGGGCTGGTCAGCGTTATTGCGCGTATTCCAATAGAAACGATGTCCCGAAGGTAACGAAATCTAATTAGCAGTAAAACACGGCAATACGTCCCTTTTACGGTAAGCAATCCATTGAGATTTTCTTTACCCTCTAACTAATAGTCGAAGATGAAACCGTCAAGACGAAATTTCTTACAGTCACTGGGCGTAGGGGTGGCCAGTTTGGGCGTAGCACACGAAACTGTGGCTACGGCTTCGATTCCACCCAAAAAAGTTAAGCCAGCCGGAGACGAGCAGCTTTTGTTCGTGGGCGACAATATCGCTATTGCCGACACGGAGTATGGCAAAGTCCGGGGATTTATCCTGCGGGGCATCCATCAGTTTCTGGGCGTTCCCTACGGAGCCGATACGTCGGGAAAAAACCGGTTCATGCCTCCGCAAAAACCGGCCTCATGGACAGAGGTTCGGCCAACGCTGTGGTGGGGAAATTCGGCCCCTCAAATCATGGAAAAACGGTATGCCAATGTATATGCTTCATTTGTTGACCACTGGAATTACGACGATGTATCGGAAGATTGTCTGAAGCTGAATGTATGGACTCCGGCTCTGGATTCGCAGAAACGCCCGGTTGTGGTCTGGCTGCACGGGGGCGGATTTGTGAATGGAAATGCCATTGAGCAGGATGGATACCACGGCGAAAACCTGTCTCGCCTGGGCAATGTCGTGTTTTGCTCAATCAACCACCGGCTTGGTTCACTCGGCTATACCCACTTGAAAGCAGCGGGTGGCCATCCCGAATCGGGCAACGTGGGTAATCTGGACATGGTGGCAGCGCTCGAATGGGTCAAAAAAAACATTGCCAACTTCGGTGGCGACCCCAACAACGTAACCATCATTGGGCAGTCGGGCGGTGGTGCCAAAGTGACTACCCTGATGAATATGCCAGCCGCCAAGGGGCTGTTCCATAAAGCCGTTGCTCTGAGTGGTAGCTCGCTGGCTGGCACTAATAAAGAATACGCCGAAAAACTTGGCCTGAAAGTAATGGAAGAAGCGGGGCTGAAACCCGGCGAGATCGACAAGCTCCAACAAATTCCCTGGCGGCAATACATTGACATTGCCAACCGGGCTGTTGATAAAATGGCCGACGAAGCCAAGCGACTCAACATTCAGCGGGGTGGCTACTCGCCCGTTGCTGATGGCGTCTCGATGAACGGCGGTGCCTTTTTCAGCGACCCAAATCATTTCTCGGCCGATATTCCACTGATGATCTGCTCCACCTTCCACGAGCAGAACCCCAGCCGGACCGATGCCTCTCTGGAAAAAGTTTCGCTGGCCGACGTGAAGGAAAAAATCAAACCGCGCTTTGGTGATAAGACCAGCGACATTGTGGACGCATACGCGAAGAATTTCCCGAAGGCCAAGCCTGTCGAGATTTGGGCACTGATCGTTTCGAACCGCAAAAATGCCATTGCCGCTGCAGATGCGAAGGCTTCTCAGCAAAAAGCACCGGTTTATGTTGCCTGGTTTGGCTGGCAGCCTCCCCTCTTCGACGGACGGATGCGTGCTTTCCACTGCGACGATATCTGTTTCTGGTTCTACAACACCGACCTGATGCTAACCCACACTGGCGGGGGCAAACGGCCCCGGGCGTTGTCGGAAAAAATGGCTGGCTCGTTCCTTAACTTTGTAAAAACAGGCAATCCCAACGGGGGCGGTTTACCCAACTGGAAACCTTATACCAGCCAAAACGGGGAAACCATGATTCTGGACGACAGTCCCGCACTGGCCAACGATCCCGACCGCGAGGCTCGCAAAGCGCTGGCTTAAGCTACATTGTTAACCATTACAGGAGCAGTCTACCGTTTAGCTGGTAGACTGCTCTTTACATATCCGGTGCGCTTCTGGATGCATAATACTTCACTAATTTTGGGTGACCTCTATCTGACACCAATTAGCAGGAGCTACTAAATAGAACCGTCAAAATGGAAAACTGGAAAAAGTGTATCGTGGCTCTACTCTTGCTAACGCTCAGCAGTGCCATGAATGTGGTGCCCCAACAGAGCCAGGAGCGCAAGCCTAACATACTCATCATTATGGCCGATGACCTCGATAGCCAGCAGTTGAGTTGTTATGGCGGGAAAAACATCCAAACCACTCATATTGATGCATTGGCCAAAGAAGGCCTTAAATTCAACCAGATCTATGCCTCCGAAGCGATGTGCGTACCCACGCGGGCATCGTTGTTTACGGGACTGTATCCCGTACGGCATGGCTCTTTCCAGAACCATAAACCGGTTTACGACAATCTGAAAAGCGTAGGTCACTACCTGGCGGCACAGGGTTACCGCGTTGGACTAACGGGTAAAGATCACAGCACCAAACCCAAAACGGTTTTCCCGTTTGATATAATCAAGGGCTTTGAACCAAATTGTGTGGCGGCAACGGATGACTATGAGTTAAACGATGTCAGGGAGTACATTACCCGCACGGACCAACCGTATTGCCTGTTTGTTATGAGTATCAATCCGCACATGCCCTGGACAGTAGGCGACACCACCGAATTTAATGCCGACAAACTGATTCTCCCTAAAAACTGGGTTGATACAAAAGTGACCCGGCAACAATTTGTAAAGTACCTGGCCGAAGTTCGGCGATTAGATAATCAGGTGGGCGATATTACCCGATTGCTGAAAGAAACCAGTCAGGATAAAAATACCATCGTTATGTTTCTGGGCGAACAGGGGGCGCAGTTTCCAGGTGCAAAATGGAATCTGTGGGATGCTGGTCAAAAAAGCTCGATGCTGGTTAAGTGGCCTGGAACGATTAAAGGCGGCACTGAGACCGATGCCCTGGTTCAGTATGAAGATATTACCCCAACCCTTGTTGATCTGGCAGGTGGCTCACCCGTTGCCGGACTTGATGGTAAAAGCTTTCTACCGGTTCTTGAACGAAAAAGCAAAACTGCCCGGCAGTATGCATATGGCATTCATAATAATATTCCGGAAGGCCGTCCTTATCCGATACGGAGCATTCGCGATACCCGTTACAAATTGATTTTGAACCTGACGCCCGATCAGACTTATTACAACCGGTTCATGATGAATCCAGCGCAAAAAGATCGGCAGTCCGTCTGGTTTTCCTGGGTTGATCAGGCATCCAGCAATCCAAAAGCCAAACAGATCACTGAGCGAGCTGAAAAACGGCCTGCGATTGAGTTTTACGATACCCAGGCCGATCCCTGGGAATTGACTAATCTGGCCACTACTCCTGCTCATCAGGACCGTATCAGTCAATACAAACAAAAACTGGAGCAGTGGATGAAGCAGCAGGGCGACGCCGGGGCCGCTATCGACATTGTTTATGACAAAAAGAACAAATAGCCTTTAGTAACCTTACTTGTCGGCGACACTGGTTTTGATATGACTGTACGGTTTCAGGTCAACACCCTTGAGACTTCGCAGGGTGACCAGTGTTCGCCAGGGATGGTTGAAGACAATGTAATTCTGCCCTCCTTTCAGTAGCACTAGCGTAAACTGTACTGTTTTTCCATGATCTGTCCAGGCAAGGCTGTTGCTTTCAGGCGTCAGTTTAATCCGTTCCTGTTTCACCCTTCCCTGCTGGTCAACAGTTTGAACAATATCCAGCGACTGGCATTCTTCCATCGGTTCTGAGAAGTGAATTACGAAGGTTTGCACGGTGTCGGTAACGGTCTGACCATCCAGATTACAGCTTGTAATCGACGGTTTGCTCAGCGACGCTTGCAGGGAACCGAGTCGTTGGATAAAGACTGGATAAATGTCTCTGATCGTTTGCCCCCGTCTGCGGGCGTTATATACCAAGGCCAGTTCCCGGTTGAACAATGAACTGGCAAAGAAGCCCCGCGTGGCGTTTTGCAAAGCCCAGTCAGCACTTACTTTGGCCGCTACAGAGGGGAAATACGTTTGTACGTACAGATTATACACGGCCCAAGTCATGTACTCATTAAAAGTCGCGCCACTATCCGTCTCGTAACCGCTGCCGGTATCCCACCGACTGATGGTGAAGTTGGGGGTTAGCAAGCCACGGTACTGGTCGGTGAGCGGGTTAACAAAAGCGTGGTCAAGCTCCGTAAGCAGCATATGGGTGCCGGAGGCAATTTCTTCCTCACTGACTGCTTGGACAGCTTTACCATCAAGCAAAAAGCCTGGTAACGTTATAAAATCTGTACCAACGGCCGCCACCGTGCGGTGACAGTTCATGCGTCCCACAAGGGGCGATATGACAATGGCGTAGGTAGTTAACTCCCGGCGTTTACCAAACTCTTTCTCCAGGAAATGCAGCATTTCAGGATACCGCTGCGATTCTAAATACGCAACAGCTAAACCCCGGTAATAGGCAAGGTGATCTCGATAGAACTGGCGGAACCCGGTTGTTCTGACAAAATTATTAATCAAATCCAGGTTTTCCTCGAATGGATTGAACCCCTTATTCGCCTGAAAGTTTATCCTTCTGACCAGGCGATTGTCCGTGTCAAATTCAAACGCGTAGGCATCCGTCCGGAAGCTCAAGTAGCTTTCCCATTTTTCGCGCGAATAATTTACTTTGGCCAGCAGCGGATGATCAGCATATTTATCGAAGTGCGTTCGTACTTCCCGGTAGTAAGCCGACTGTTGGGACACCTCCCAGGGATCGGCTTTTCCGTAGTGTGTAAGCGCCAGAATAACATTGGCTAACTCGTAGGCTTCTGATAACCGAACAGGGCTATTGCCAGTGAAGGTCGCTCCTGCTTGCACAAATTGACCAGCCCAAAAGAGCATAAAAATAGCGACTACTGATTTTTGCGTCAGCATAAAGGGTTTCATGAAGTAAAAAGGTTAGACTAAGTTGAGGGCTCTTTTGATCATTTCTTTCTTGCCCCGCGAGACCGGCACTTCAGAACCGTCCGTTAATACGAGGAAATCACCGTACTCTTTTTTCCAACTTTTGATCCATTTCTTATTCACCAAATGAGATTGATGGCAGCGCAGAAAATCATGTGCCCGGAGCAATTCTTCGTATTCATAAATGGGCTTGCACACCAGTAACGCTTCCTGATCGCTCAGAAAAAAGGTTGTGTAATTGTTCGACGATTCGCACCGAACAATATCCCCGGTTTTTACCAATCGAGTTTCCTTTGTGGTGGGCAGGGCAATACGCTGCTCTTCTTTCGTTTGCTGAGCCGTTAACAGGTCCAGCAGGTTCGCTAGCTGCTGATTGTACACCTTTAACCGACGTTGCTTTATGGCTTTGTCCACCGCTGCCTGCAACTCGCCAATGTCAACCGGCTTCAACAAGTAGTCTACGGCAGCAAACCGCATCGCCTGAATGGCATACTGGTCGTAGGCGGTGACAATGATCACCTCAAAATCATAGGATGGTAAACTACGCAGCAAATCAAATCCACTCTGGCCGGGCATCTGGATGTCCAGAAAAACCAGGTCCGGATGATGCGTATACAACAGAGCTTTACCCGCTTCCGCTGTTTGAGCCGTGACGCACAAATCAACCTGGGGGCAGTACTTCCGCAGTAATGCCTGTAAATTATCCAGGGTATGCTTTTCGTCGTCGATCAGAATAGCCTTCATACAAACCAGTTGGTAAAAAGCACCTTTATATCGGTGCCAGCGGGAACATGAGGATTAACTTCGAAATGAATCGGTTGCTCTTTATTCAATTCATTCAACAGCTTGATTCGATCTTGGGTCAGTTTTAACCCAAAACCGTTGGTCGGGTTGCTGGCTAGAAAACCTCGTCCATTATCGACGATTTGAACGACCATGGCCTCGCCAATTTTATTGAAATGGATCGTAATGAGACCCGCTTCCTGTAAGGTTGAGACGCCATGCTTAACGGCATTTTCAACCAGCGGTTGCAACAACAGTGCTGGTATGCTGGTTTCGAACCGATGCACGCATTCATCCAGAATAATCTCGTATTGAAACCCAAATCGGAGTTGTTCCAGCTTCAGGTAGGTGTCAAGCACCCGAATTTCTTCATTCAGGGACACTTCATCCTTATGGCTGTTGGTGAGTGATTCGCGCATCAAGCGGGCGAAATCAGCCAGATAATTATTCGCTCCCTCAATATCCTGTTTGTTGATCAACCCCTGGATTGAACTCAGAGCATTAAACACAAAATGGGGATTAAGCTGGGCATAAATAGCCTTTAGTTCTAACTGAAGCTTCGTTTTATTGGCTAGTTCCCGGCGACTTTTTTGTTTTTGCTGAATAAAAAGCACCAGAAAAAGAGCGGTTCCCAAACAAACTGCAATGAAAATACCGACCATAATTCTGAAACCCGTCGACTGATACCAGGCTGGTTCCACCTCAAAATAATAGGTGGCTATGTGCTGCGGTTGTACGGTATAGCGAATATTGAGCCGGTAACTACCGGGCATGTAATCTTTTAGCCAGACAAAACTGTTGTCATAATCGTTGGTCTTCCAGGGAATAACAACCTGCTCATTTCGAATCAACTCATACTGAACCTGCTCTTTGTTATAAATCTCAGCGTTTAAAAATAAGATCAGGTTCGTATTCGTAAAGGGGAGTGTCAGCGGATTTGAGGGTTGGTCTACCCTACCCGACACCCTGACCGATTTTGTTTCCTTAGCCCAGGGGTATTGCAGCTTTTTTAAAAAGGCATCCAAATTATCCGACGTGTACAGGCCAGTTACGGCGGGTCTGATAGGAACCCAGGCAACTACTGAAGCCCCCACGAGTTGCTGGCTGCCTGTTCGGCGAACCTCAACGATTACCGTATGACCCAACGGAGCTTTGTAACCACCCAGGTAAGCCATCTGGGGTAAGCCGGATTGCTGAATCAACGCGGGTTCCGTAAACTGACGGGTGCTTTGCCAAGGTATCAATACGGTACGGCTAGGATACTCCCTAACCCTAAACTGGTATTGCCCGGCGTTTTTTGGACTCACCCCATGCAGGAAAAAATGCACCCTAGCCGTATCAAATGTGGTGCGGGCAACAATATGTTCCGGTGCTAACTCCCGAAACAGCGGATCAGTAGCCAGTTTGTACAGATTCGTGTTAGTTGTCGCATTCCAGTACGAGTCGTTAGGTTTGGCAATCGCCGAAATGACAGCGACGGTTGCGGGATTATCCGTCGCGCCGTTGGGGAAGCTATGGGAGTAATTCCCCCAATCGACCTGCGCATAAACAGCCCGGACCATCAGGAGCAGGAAGAATAAAAACAAGATTGCCTTTTTCATGCCGTAGTATCTCTTTGGCAAAGGTCAACTCATCTTTTTTCATTATCGACGCAACTGTGAATTCGCACCGATTTACTGTGAATTCTGAACGCAGGTTTTTTACTGAAGGGGCATGATACTTCACGTTACCTCGCTAGTTGATGCAAAAAACGCATTCGCAAAAAGCTTCGTAATCAGTGGGTTGCCAATTCAATTCTAAAATTTTGTACTTTTTCGTAAAAAAATTCGCTTTCAGGAGGGTATTGAACAGGAGTATCACCATACTATCAATAAAAATACCCGAATAGTACTAATGAGCCTTTCTCCTAAAAACCTGTTAACCGTTGAAGATTTCTTGCAAGATGACGCATTCAGGACCTGGATGCTGGAAAGACGGCCGGAGGACAAGGCATATTGGCAACAATGGCTGGCTGATTATCCCGACAGAGCGGAAATTTACGAACAGGCTGTAGCCACGTTTTTAGTAATTCAGGGTAAGGGCGTTGACCTTTCAGATCAGCAGGTAAAGGAGAAAACTGAGGAAATTCTGGATCGACTGCCCGACAGATTTGTAGTAACCAAACCAGCATTTATTAGGCAATGGATACGATGGGGGGCCGCAGCCGCGGTAGTAAGTGCGCTACTTTTTTGGTGGCCGTTTGGTGGATCTACTTTTAAAAAACTGAGTGCTATAAACAGCCCGGAGAAGCAGCTTATCCGAAACAATGAGTGGAAGATTGTGAAGAACATAACGGGACAGCCCCTGGTCGTTTTGTTACCCGACAATTCGTCTGTATTGCTGTCTACGGATAGCCAGTTGCGATTTCGTAAGCAGACCGATTATTCCCTTCGCGAAGTGTTTTTGCAAGGTGAGGCTTTTTTTGAAGTGAGTAAAAACCCGGCCAAACCATTTATCGTGTATACAACTAATTTAACCACTAAAGTACTGGGGACCAGCTTTCAGGTTCGATCCTACGACAAGGAAGGTACTGCTTTTGTACGAGTCAAAACAGGTAGAGTTAGTGTTACACCAGTTGCCTCACCCGACAAAACTGTTTCTCTGGCACCCAACGAAAAGCTGAGCCTTGGAGCCAGCAACAAGCAACCTATAAAGCGCGAAACGCTGACACCAAAAGAGACTACCTCGGCTATTATAGACCAGCAATTTAACTTCGAGTACACCCCTGTTAATGAGATATTTACCACACTCGAAGGGCAGTACCATATGCCTATCCGGCACGACAATGAGCTTCTCAAAAACTGCTCATTTACGGGTAAACTTAATGATGTGCCTTTCCTTGAAAAAATCCGGCTGATCTGCCTCACCATTGAATCCACGTATGTGATCGTCGACAATCAGGTAATCATCCACAGTCGTGGTTGTAATTAACTGTTCTTCAATCCTTAACACCCCCTATTACTATGGTATAAAATCTATCACTTTCCTAGTTCCATAAGCGATAGTTGTGCCGACACCGCCACTTATCACCACCTTAAATGTGTCACTAATACACATTTACCTCCTTAAAGAGGACACGTTTCGGGTTTTTAATCTCAATCAACACAACCAAAGTACACAAACACATGCATTACATTCTATCCAAATACGATGTTTGGGTCAGGGTTATAAAAGCATCTAGCCTGCCAATTTTGCTGGTGCTTATACTGACCAACGTAACCTTTGCATTAGACAGCAAAGCGCAGGAACTCCTGAATCGCCGAGTTAGCCTTTCTGCAAAAAATGAACATGTTGAAGTTATTATCCGGCGGCTCGAAAAGCTCGCGAAAGTCCAATTCCTATTTAGCCGCGAAATCATTCAATCAAAACGTAAGATTGATTATCAGGCCAGCAACGAGCAACTCTCTCAAGTTTTAGATCATATTCTGACTCCGCTCAATTTGAGCTATGAAGTTGTTGATCAGCGAATTGTAATCAAAAGAGATATTGCTCCGGCTCCGCAGTCACAGTCAAATTCGTCTGTAAGTGAGCCAACGATGCAAAACGCCAAAGATGTTCAGGTCAGTGGCCGGGTTACTGACGATAAGGGCGAAGGGTTGCCAGGCGTGAACATTCAGATCAAGTCTACAACGCGCGGAACAACCACCGATGAGCGGGGCAATTATCGGCTTACTGCACCAGATGCAAACGCCGTTCTGGTATTCTCGCTGGTTGGGTTTACGGCGAAAGAAGTTACAGTTGGCACACAAAGCACCATTAACATTACGTTGCTGGCAGATAACAAAACGCTCGATGAAGTTGTGGTAGTTGGTTACGGTACGCAGCGCAAGCGGGACGTAACAGGCGCTGTTACAACCGTTAACGAGGCAACGCTGAAAGAAGTACCAGCACCAAACTTGCTTAACCAACTCAAAGGCCGGGCAGCCGGGGTGTCCATCGTAAGCAACGGTTCTACTCCCGGTAGCCAGGCATCCATTCGTATCCGTGGTAACCGGTCATTGACAACCGGTAACGGTGATGGTCTCGATGGTCCTCTTGTTGTAGTGGATGGTATTCCGTTCGGTGGTTTGAATGATATAAACCCAGACGATATTGCTAACCTTGAAATTTTGAAAGACGCTTCAGCAACGGCCATTTACGGTTCGCGGGGTGCTGGTGGTGTCATTCTGATTACAACCAAAAGAGGTAAAGTTGGTAAGCCCGTGTTGACGTATGACGGTTATCATGGTGTAACAAGCATCATGGGCAAATACAACGTCATGAATGGCGCGCAGTATGCGAAGTTCAAAGACCAGTCGGCAGCCTTGAACACACAAGGAATTTGGCAGTCATATTGGGATTAGATAGTTTGAGGAATGGGCCTAAAAAGGGCAGATTTGTGCATAAAAAGTAACCTATTAGAACAACATGCTCAGTAAATTCTCTATGAGACTATTCCTTCCCTTACTTTTCCTAACTATAACCGCGGCTGGCTTTGCACAGAACCAGCCTGGTCTGAAACTTTGGTATACTACCCCGTCGGGCCAGACCTGGGAGAATGCACTACCGGTTGGCAATGGTCGGCTGGGCGCGATGGTGTACGGTAACGTACCCAGAGAAACAATTCAGCTTAATGAGCATACCGTCTGGAGCGGAAGCCCTAATCGTAACGATAACCCAGACGCTCTGGCGGCTCTGCCAGAAGTACGGCGACTAATCTTTGAAGGCAAACAGAAAGAAGCGGAGCAGCTGGCCAACAAAGCAATGATCACCAAAAAGTCGCATGGGCAGATGTTCCAGCCAGTTGGGAACCTCAACCTTACCTTCGACGGACACGAAAACTTTACTGATTATTACCGGGAACTGGACATTGAGCGGGCCGTTGCCAAAACATCGTACACGGTTAACGGCGTGACCTACACCCGTGAAGTGCTGGCTTCGTTTCCCGATCAAGTCATTGTGATGCACTTAACCAGCAGCAAGCGGGGAAGTCTGGCGTTTTCCGCTTCGTATTCCACCCAGCACACTAAACCAGCGATCAAAACAACCATAGCCAATGAACTGACTATTGCCGGTACCACCTCCGATCAGGACGGGGTGAAAGGTATGGTGAGATTCAAGGGCATTACCCGAATCAAAACCGATGGCGGCACCATAGTGGCCAACGACACTACACTCATAGTAAAGGGAGCTAATGCCGCAACTGTGTACATCTCGATTGCCACTAATTTCAATTCATACAAGGACATTAGCGGAGACGAAAACGCCCGGGCGGAAACGTATCTGAGCAAAGCTTACCCCAAAAACTACGCGGCTATTCTGACACCACACGTTGCCGCTTATCAAAAATATTTCAACCGAGTAGGTCTGGACCTTGGCTCAACCGAGGCTGCAAACCTGCCCACGAATGAACGACTAAAAAATTTCCGGACAGCCAACGACCCGCAGTTGGTTACGCTTTACTACCAATACGGTCGTTATCTACTGATTTCATCGTCGCAGCCCGGCGGTCAGCCTGCCAACCTGCAAGGCATCTGGAACAACAAAATGCGGCCACCCTGGGACAGTAAGTATACAATCAACATCAACGCCCAGATGAATTACTGGCCCGCCGAGAAAACCAACCTGGCCGAACTGCACGAACCGTTTTTGCGGATGGTGAGCGATATGTCGGAGACAGGTCAGGAGACGGCGCGGGTTATGTATGGGGCCCGTGGCTGGATGGCTCACCACAATACCGACATCTGGCGGGCAACGGGGGCTATTGACGGGGCCCTCTGGGGTATGTGGGTGGCCGGGGGCGGCTGGACCAGCCAGCATCTTTGGGAGCATTACCTGTACAGTGGTGATAAGAAATTCCTCGCGTCGGCCTATCCCATTCTGAAAGGAGCCGCCACCTTTTATGTCGATTATCTGGTTGAACATCCCAAATACCACTGGCTGGTAGTAACGCCGGGTACGTCTCCCGAAAACGCACCCAGCGCTCATGGCGGTTCGTCGCTGGATGCGGGCACGACAATGGACAACCAGATTGCGTTCGACGTATTTACAACGACCATCCGGGCGGCCGAACTCCTTAAACAGGATGCCGCTTTTGTTGACACCTTGAAGCTGATGCGCAGTAAACTCCCCCCCATGCACATTGGTCAGCACGGTCAGTTGCAGGAATGGCTGGAAGACATTGACGATCCGAACGACAAACACCGCCATATCTCGCACTTATACGGCCTGTTCCCATCAAACCAGTTATCGCCCTATCGCACACCTGAGCTGTACAGTGCCGCTAAAACGTCCCTCATTCACCGGGGCGATGTATCGACGGGTTGGAGCATGGGCTGGAAAGTGAACTGGTGGGCGCGTTTACAGGACGGTAATCATGCGTATACGCTGATTCAAAATCAACTGACGCCACTCGGTGCCAACAAAGAGGCCGGGGGCGGAGGTACGTACAACAACCTGTTCGATGCGCACCCGCCGTTTCAGATCGATGGAAACTTTGGCTGTACGTCGGGCATCACCGAAATGCTAGTGCAAAGTGCCGATGGCTCCATTCATCTGCTACCCGCCCTACCCGATGCATGGCCAACCGGTAGCATCAAAGGAATACGAGCTATCGGTGGCTTCGAGGTGGTAAACATGGAATGGAACGGCGGAAAACTGATGAAGCTCGATATAAAGTCGAACCTGGGCGGAAACCTGCGGGTACGATCGCCCAACGCCTTGAAAGCGGGCAAGGGTGTAGCCTTAAAGCAGGCGGCTGGTCCAAACCCCAATCCGTTTTACATAACCGAAAATACGCCGGCTCCGATTATATCCACAAAAGTCAACATGACGCCACCAGCGTTGAAAGAAACAGTACTTTACGACATGGCCACTCAGCCTGGTAAAGTATACACGCTGGTGGCTCAGTAATTCAATCCCTGTTTGAAAAGCTACTAATCAGCTTATTACGCGCATGATTAAGAACTCGATTTTAGCTGTTTTTACAGCACTTTGTTTTATTTCCAGCCACACCCTGTTGGCGCAGACAACCACGTTGGTCAATCCCATCCTGACTGGCTTTTACCCCGATCCGAGCATCGTTCGGGTGGGGCCTGATTATTATTCCGTACATTCTACTTTTTCGTATTTTCCGGGTTTGCCGATCATGCACAGCCGCGACCTTAAAAACTGGAAGCAAATCGGCAATGTGATCAATCGTCCTTCGCAAATGGAGTTCATGGGCGAGCGGATGACGCGCGGGCTGTTTGCCCCGGCCATCACTTATTACAAAGGGACGTACTACGTAACTTGTACGGATATTGACCATGATGGAAATTTTGTCGTAACCTCCAAAAATCCGGCTGGTCCTTACAGCAATCCGGTGAAAATCCCTCAGGTAAAAGGAATTGACCCATCCATTTATTTTGATGAAGAAACCGACAAAGCCTACATCATTTACAACAGCGATGCGCCCGACCGCAAACCGCTCTATCCGGGCCACCGCACCATCCGGATGTATGAGTTCGATTATAAGAATTTGACCGTGCTGGGTGAAGAAAAACAACTGGTGAATGGTGGTGTAGACCTCTCGAAAAAGCCGGTTTGGATTGAAGGTCCGCATATCTTAAAGCGTAACGGTTGGTACATCCTATATGCGGCTGAAGGCGGAACCTCCGTCAATCACTCGCAGGTGGCCCTGCGCAGCCGGGATGTTTGGGGGCCTTATGTTCCGTTTGAAGGCAACCCGGTGCTGACGCAAAGAAACCTACCAGCCGACCGGCCCAATCCGATCACGTCGGCCGGGCACGCTCAATTCATCGAAGGTCCTGATGGTAATTGGTATTCGATTTTCTTGGCAGTACGTCCCTACGAAGGCGATTATTATAATACGGGCCGTGAAATGTTCATCGCTCCGCTGACGTGGGTAAACGATTGGCCAATGATCGAACACGGCGAAAAAGCCATTGAGTATCAATACAAAACAAACATCAAAGAGGTAAAACAGAAAGGGGCTTTGCCGCAAAGCGGGAACTTCGAGTATACGATGACGTTCGATAAAGGGCTTGATCTGTCGATGCTTTTTTTGAGAACGGTGGATAGCAGTTCGTTTAAAACGTCGAAGGCCAACGGGCTGACACTTAAGCTCAAACCGGAAACAATTTCTGAAGCAGGCAATCCTTCGTTTGTAGGTAAGCGTCAACAGCATTTAACGAGCACCGCCGAAACTGAAGTGATCTTTTCGCCAAAAACGGACAATGAAAAAGCGGGGTTGGTGATTTTTCAGGACGAACGCCATTTTTACTTCGCGGCCAAATCAAAAACCGAAGGTAAAGACGTGATCCAGTTGTTCAAGAGTAAGGACAAAACCCTGGAACTGGTGACTGAAGTACCTTTGAATTCATCTGCTGCTAAGGTGAGTTTCAAAATACAGTCAGAAGGTGCTTTGTACAGCTTCTACTACTCGACCGATGGAAAAAACTGGAACTTGTTAAAAGACCAGGTCGACGGCAAGTTTTTGAGCACTAAAGCAGCCAATAGCTTTATTGGCTGCGTGTATGGCCTTTATGCTACTTCATCAGGCGAAAAATCAGAGAATTCTGCTTCGTTTAAGTACCTGAAATACAAAGGCGACGATCCGATGTATAAGAAGTAATTGGAGTAAGAAAACGCAACGTTACCCTTGAAGACCAATCCCTTTCATATCGCCCTCCTCCTTTTGCTCAGCATTTCAGCGCTGGCGCAGATGCAGCCCTTCGCTTTACAGGAGGTGAAGCTGACCGGTGGGCCATTCAAAAATGCGCAGGATGTTGACCTACGCTATATTCTGGCACTCAACCCGGATAAGCTTCTCGCTCCGTACTTGATTGATGCCGGATTGCCGGAAAAAGCCCCGCGTTATGGCAACTGGGAAAGCTCGGGACTGGATGGGCATATCGGTGGGCATTACCTGTCGGCGCTGGCGATGATGTATGCCTCGACCAGCGATGCCGAACTGAAAAAACGGCTCGACTATATGATTGACCAACTGGCGCAATGTCAGGCTAAAAACGGCAATGGGTATGTGGGTGGCATCCCGCAGGGGAAGGTGTTTTGGGAGCGGATTCACAAAGGCGACATCGATGGCAGCAGCTTCGGACTGAATAATACCTGGGTGCCGCTCTACAACATTCACAAGCTGTTTGCAGGCCTGCGTGATGCGTACGAGTACGCCGGAAACCAGCAAGCCAAACTGGTGTTGATTGGCCTGGGCGATTGGTTCGTAGAGCTGATCAAACCCCTGTCCGACGATCAGATTCAGCAGGTGTTGCGCACCGAACACGGGGGCATCAACGAAACCTTCGCCGATCTGTACATCCTGACGAAAGACAATAAATACCTCGAAACGGCGCAGCGGATTTCACACCGAGCGTTGTTGAATCCACTATTGGCAAAAGAGGATAAACTAACGGGACTCCACGCCAACACACAAATTCCAAAGGTGATCGGGTTCGAGAAAATTGCCACGCTGACGGGTAAGTCGGATTGGTCGGAAGCCGCGCAATATTTCTGGCAAAACGTGTCGCAGACCCGTAGTGTGGCATTTGGAGGCAACAGCGTTCGCGAGCATTTCAACCCGACAACGGATTTTAGTCAGGTAATCAAATCGAATCAGGGGCCCGAAACCTGCAACTCGTTCAATATGCTGCGGCTGAGCAAAGCGCTGTTTCTGGATAAGGACGACGTGAGCTACGTGGACTTCTACGAACGGACACTCTACAACCACATCCTGTCGAGCCAGCACCCCGAGAAAGGCGGGTTTGTGTATTTCACACCCATTCGACCCAACCATTACCGGGTCTACTCGCAGCCCGAAACCAGCATGTGGTGCTGCGTGGGGTCAGGGATCGAAAACCACACCAAATATGGCGAACTCATCTACAGCCATACCGCTAACGACCTATTCGTGAACCTGTTTATTCCGTCGACGGTGAATTGGGCGGACAAAAACGTTCGGTTAACCCAACGCACTGAATTCCCGTACCAAAACCAATCTGAACTGATTGTAGAGACAACAAAACCACAGGAATTTTCTGTGCATATTCGCTATCCAAAGTGGGCCGAAAACTTGACTGTGTTGGTAAATGGTAAAGCGCAGTCCGTTGTCGCAAAGCCAGCCAGTTATGTTGCCATTCATCGAAAGTGGAAGTCGGGCGATAAAGTATCGGTCCGCTTCAATACGTCGACGCGGCTGGAGTATTTGCCGGATGGCTCCAACTGGGCTGCCTTTGTGAATGGTCCCATTGTGCTGGCCGCCAAAACGTCGACTACCGATTTAAAAGGTCTTTTTGCCGATGATAGCCGCATGGGTCATGAAACGAAAGGCAAATTGTACCCGATCACCAATGCCTATGCGCTGGTGGGTGACCCGTCAACGTACCTGAAGGGGCTTAAACCCGCTGACCGGCTCCGTTTTAATCTGGACTCGCTGACCCTGCAACCGTTTTACGAGGTTCACGACGCCCGTTATCAGATGTATTTTCAGACTTTTTCGAAGTCGGCCTACGACGAGCAGAAAACCCGGTTGAAACAGCAGGAAGCCGAGGCATTGGCCCTCGAAGCGATTACTGTTGACAAAGTAAATTGTGGTGAACAGCAACCCGAAGTGGACCATCAATACAAAGGCGAAAAAAGCGATTCGGGGTATGATGATGAGCGCTTCTGGCGACGTACCCAGTCGTCTATCGCTTACCAGTTACAGAATAAAAATCAAGCGGGTAAGTACATTGACATTAGAGCTTTGGACGATATAAAGCCAGAAAGTGTGCGCTTTTTAATAAACGAAAAACCAGCCGAGATTCTTTCCACCGAGGGAAAAACGATCCGACTAAAAGCAGATGACAATGAAGTGATTACGTTGAAAATCGTAGCTCAAAATGGAACAAACACACCTCGCTTTCATCAAATTAGACTTGTAACGCGTTGATAATTGTTTTTCAATACAAACAAGATCATCATATCTGTACATAAATGTGTCAAAATAACACTATTTGTCTTACCAAGCACTTTGAAGACTTATGCATAGCCCATTTTGTCAGCAAAGTGATTGGCATCGAAACCTGCACCTTACCGCTATGAAAAATAAGTTATTCCAATACGGTTTACTGGTGAGCCTGCTGTTCAGGTACGTTGCCGCAGTATCGCAGAGCGCCCAGAACCCGGTGATTTTTGCCGACGTACCCGATATGGCTATGATTCGGGTGGGCAATACGTACTACATGAGCAGTACTACTATGCACCTGAGTCCGGGGTTGCCCATCATGAAATCGAACGACCTGGTCAACTGGCAACTGGTGGGTTATGCGTATGATACGCTGACGAGCGTTGACGCTATGAGTCTGAACAACGGCAAAAGTACCTATGGGCGCGGGTCATGGGCGAGCAGCCTACGCTACCACAACGGTACGTACTACGCGACAACCTTCGCCCAGACCAGCGGCAGAACGCACGTTTACACAACGAAAAACATTGAAAAAGGGCCATGGAAAGAAGTTTCGTTTAAGCCATCGTACCACGACCACAGTCTGTTTTTCGACGATGACGGACGAACGTACTTGATATACGGCGCGGGCAAACTCCGGCTAGTCGAACTGAACGCCGACGCGTCGAGTGTGAAACCCGGCACGACTGAGCAGGTCATTATTGAGAACGCCAGTACGCCATCGGGAACGGGTGGTGGCCTGCCCGCCGAAGGATCGCAGCTTTTCAAGGTGAAGGGTAAATATTACCTGTTCAATATCAGCTGGCCGCGGGGTGGTATGCGGACGGTGATCATTCACCGCGCCGACAAGATTACGGGTCCCTGGGAAGGCCGGGTGGCGTTGCAGGATATGGGCGTAGCGCAGGGCGGGCTAATCGACACGCCCGATGGACGCTGGTTCGCGTACCTGTTCCGCGACTTCGGCGGAGTTGGCCGCATTCCATATCTGGTGCCCGTAAAATGGGAAGACGGCTGGCCGGTGCTGGGCGAAAACGGCAAAGTCCCCCAAACGCTCAACCTGCCCGCCAGCAAGGGCCTGATTCCCGGAATTGTACACTCCGACGAATTTACTCGCAAAAAAGGCGAGCCAGCCCTGCCGCTCGTGTGGCAGTGGAATCACAATCCCGACAATAGGCTCTGGTCGGTGACCGAGCGGAAAGGATTTCTGCGCCTGAAAACCGGTCGTACCGACACGTCGTTCGTGATGGCCCGCAACACCCTGACCCAGCGCACCATAGGCCCTGAATCGTCGGGTGCCACGTTGCTCGACGCGTCGAACCTGAAAGAGGGCGATTTTGCCGGGCTGAGCCTGTTGCAGAAAAATTACGGGCTGGTGGGTGTAAAGGTTGAGAATGGGGCGCGGTCGATTGTGATGGTCAGCGCCAGTTCGGGTAAGCCAGTGGAGGTGCAGCGCGTTGCGTTGAGCCAGAAAATGGTCTACCTGAAAGCCGACTGCGATTTCCGCGACCGCAAAGACACCGCTCATTTCTTCTATAGCCTCAACGGCAACACCTGGACGGCCATTGGCGAACCGCTGAAAATGCCGTATACCATTCCGCACTTTATGGGCTACCGTTTTGGTCTTTTTAACTACGCCACCTCACAAACGGGCGGTTTTGCCGATTTCGATTACTTCCGAATCAGCGACAAACTAGCTGATAAGAAGTAATACATAATTGTCCGTAACGCCCACATACTATCGTGTCTCCTAAACTGAATGACCCCATGAAAAAGAGAATAAACGGCTTTCTGTTAGTTGGCCTATTCCTGTTGAATCTGAGTGCGGTAGCTCAGGATAAAAACTTCTACATTTTCCTCTGCTTCGGCCAGTCGAACATGGAGGGGAACGCCAGGATCGAACCGCAGGATACCGTCAATGTACCCCCCCGGTTTCAGGTGATGGAAGCCGTCGATTGTCCGGCAATCAACCGAACAAAAGGAAATTGGTACACGGCTAAACCGCCTTTGTGTCGCTGCCGGACGGGCCTTACCCCCGCCGATTATTTCGGACGTGAACTGGTCGCGAATCTGCCCGAAAAAGTCCGGATAGGTGTCATCAACGTGGCCATTGGCGGCTGCAAAATCGAGTTGTTCGACAAGGACCATTACGAGTCGTACACCACCAACGTACCCGGCTGGATGAAGAACATGATCAAGGAGTACGACGGAAACCCCTATGGCCGACTGGTTGAAATGGCGAAGCTGGCGCAGAAAGACGGGGTGATCAAAGGCATTCTGCTCCATCAGGGCGAGTCGAACACGGGTGATACGCTCTGGACCAAAAAGGTGAAGGTCGTGTACGATAACCTGATGAAAGACCTGGATCTGAAGCCCAAAAAAGTGCCGCTGCTGGCGGGAGAAACCGTCAACGCCGATCAGAATGGCAAATGTGCGAGCATGAACAAGATTATTGCCACACTTCCGCAAACGATCAAAAATGCCCATGTGATTTCGTCAGCGGGCTGTACCGACTCCGCCGACGACCTGCACTTCAACGCGGCTGGTTATCGGGAGTTAGGCAAACGATATGCCACGCAAATGCTGTCGTTGCTGGGGGTTAAACCGACCGCGACCAATTGATAGATACACTACTTATGGAAAGTTGTTTTTGCATCCGAGCTTCTACCCCCCAGTCCCCTAAAGGGGGAGCAATCAAGTTCCAGCATACTCCCCCTTTAGAGGACTGGGGGGCAATGACCCGAAAAGTAATAGCCTGTACACTGTTGTTGAGCTTGTTAGGGCTTACCTCTTTTTCAGCCAACGCCCAGGAAATCATCCCCTTGTATTCGGGGGCAGTTCCTAACTCAAAAGCCTCAGATGTGCAGGAGTCTGGTGCCGAAACAGGTGTGATTAAGGGCGTCACTAAACCCACGCTGGCGTATTTCAAACCGGCTCCCGATAAGGCATCCGGGACGGCCGTGATCATCATTCCCGGTGGTGGCTACGGTGTGGTTGTGTATAACGGTGAGGGCGTCAACACAGCGAAGGCCCTGGCTGAAAAAGGCATTGCTGCTTTTGTGTTGAAATACCGCTTGCCCAGTGATGCAATCATGACAGACAAGAAAATCGGGCCGTTGCAGGATGCCCAACAGGCCATCAAACTGGTGCGTAAAAATGCTGCCAAGTGGGGCATCGACGCCAGTAAAGTGGGTATCATGGGCTTTTCGGCAGGTGGGCATCTGGCCTCAACGGCCGCCACGCATTTCGAGAAAGCGTACGTCGACAATGCCAGTAACACCAACCTGCGCCCCGATTTTCAGATCCTGATTTATCCAGTCATCAGCATGCGCGACAGCCTGACGCATGGCGGCTCGCACGATAGTCTGTTGGGTAAAACTGCGTCGCGGCAGGATGTCGAGTTTTTCTCCAACGAGCTTCAGGTACGTTCCAACACGCCCCCAACGTACCTAACCCACGCGGCCGACGATAAACTGGTCGACGTGGACAACAGCATCGTCTATTTCGAAACCCTCCGACGCCAGAAAGTGCCCGTCGAGATGCACATCTACCCCAAAGGCGACCACGGGTTCATTTTCCGGCATCCCGGCTGGATGGAGCCTTTATTCGCCTGGATGAAAGTAAATAGCTGGCTCAAAAATTAACCATCATGCTTAAGTCTTTATTCATTCCGCTAGTGCTTTGTTTGTTGACGGGTCTTGTCGGCTTTGCCCAACCAACCCCGCCAAAACCCGTTGGCCCCCTGCCCAGCGAGAATCAGTTGCGTTGGCAAAAAATGGAGTACTATGCCTTCATCCATTTTTCGATCAACACCTATACCGACATGGCGTGGGGCCTCGGCAACGAAGACCCGAAGCTGTTTAACCCGACCAAACTGGATTGTCGGCAATGGGCTCGTATTTGCAAGGAAGCTGGCATGAAAGGCATCATTTTTACGGCCAAACACCATAGCGGTTTCTGCCTCTGGCCCTCGAAATACACCGAGTACTCCGTCAAAAATGTGCCCTGGCGTAACGGGAAAGCCAATATTGTACGCGAACTGGCCGATGCTTGCAAAGAATACGGCCTGAAATTTGGCGTGTATCTATCGCCTTGGGACCGCAACCATGCCGACTACGGAAAGCCCGAATACATCACCTACTTCCGTAACCAGTTGACCGAGTTGCTGACCAACTACGGAGATATTTTTGAAGTATGGTACGACGGGGCCAATGGCGGTTCGGGCTATTACGGTGGGGCCAACGAAACGCGTAAAATCGACGCCAAGACGTATTACGACTGGCCCAACACCTACAAACTGGTTCGTAAACTTCAGCCCAAGATCGTGATCTGGAACGACGGGGGCGACCGGGCTGATCTGCGTTGGGTGGGTACCGAAGCTGGGTACGTTGGCGAAACCAACTGGAGCCTGTTGAATTCGACCGGCGATGTACCTGAGGAGCAATTACGCCACGGAGTCGAGAACGGAAACGCCTGGGTACCGGGCGAGGTGAACACGTCTATCCGCCCCGAATGGTTTTACCATGAGCGCGAAGACAAAAAGGTAAAAACCTTGCCCCAACTGATGGATACGTACTACAACTCCATCGGCCGAAACGGGACGCTACTGCTCAATTTCCCGATCATGCCCAACGGGTTGATTAACGAACTAGATGAAAAAGCGGTACAGGCGTTTGCCAAAGCCACGAAAGAAGCCTTTGCCGTGAATCTGGTTAAGCAGGCACGTGCCACGGCCTCCGACGTACGCGGGAAGAGTGCCACCTACGACGCCAGCAAAGCCATCGACGCCGACCCGGAAAGCTACTGGGCAACGGATGATGCCGCCCGGAAAGCCTCATTAACGTTACAATTTGCCAAGTCCACAGCGTTCAACCGGTTTCTGGTACAGGAGCCGATTCGATTGGGCCAACGGGTCAAAGCATTTACCGTCGAAGCGTTGGTCGGTGGTAACTGGAAAGAGATTGCCAAAGAGACGACCATTGGTTATAAACGTATTCTGCGGTTCCCAACCGTCGAGGCTACGCAACTGCGCCTGACCATTCTGGATGCCAAAGGCAGCCCGTTGATCTCAAACCTCGCCGTTTACAATGCGCCCCTCATTCTGTCGCCCCCCGTCATCACCCGTAATCAGGCTGGCGACGTGGCCATAAAGCCGGGAGATACGGAGTCGGACGTGTACTACACCCTCGACGGTAGTACGCCAACCGCAACTGCCAACAAATACACAGCACCCGTGAAAACCGGTGCTGGCAAAGTAGACGTCAAAGCGATCGCCTACAACCGGTTCACGAAACAGAGCAGCGTACCCAGCGAAGAGAAATTCGACGTGGCCCGTTCGGCCTGGAAAGTTTTGAACACCGATGCGAAGTCAGCATATCAGGCTATCGATGGAAACCCCGGCACCTCTTGGAAGCAACCCAAAAACCTGGAAATGCCTGCCGATCTGATTATCGATCTAGGCAAGGAAGAAAATCTGGCCGGGTTCCGCTACCTGCCTGCCCAGAACTGGTGGGAAGAGGCCAGCATCATTACCCAATACCAGTTTGAGGTGTCGACGGACAACGCGACCTGGAAGCGAGTCAGCGAAGGCGAGTTTTCCAACATCAAAAACAGTCCGGTCTGGCAAACCAAATCGTTTGCGCCGACCAAAGCCCGATACATCAAATTCCGCGCCTTGAAAAATACGCAGGAGGGTTCGGCCTCGGGCTATGCCGAAGTAGATGTGATTACCCAATAAAACCTAAACCTTAACTAAACCATGAACCAACAATTAACCCGTCGATTCTGGCTCTTCTGGGCCATGCTCTGCCTGTACACAGGGGCGCTGGCTCAGCCGCCCGGAGGACCGGTGGTGGTGTCGCCCCAGGTGAACGCCGATAATACCGTTACGTTCCGGCTGCTGGCTCCCAAAGCGAACGATGTAAAGCTGAATGCTCAGTTTGAAAAGGCTCCTGTCCCTATGACCAAAGATGCGCAGGGCGTCTGGAGCGTGACGACTGGCCCTGTGAAGCCAGACATGTATCCGTATTCGTTTGTGGTCGATGGTATTTCGGTAGCCGATCCTAAGAACTCCGCCATCTTCCCGAACGAAGGATTTCAGAATAGTGTGGTTGAAATAACCGGCGTTACGCCCTTGGTCCATACCCTCCAGAACGTACCCCACGGCACGGTATCGTACCGCTATTACACTTCGCCTGAACTGGGGCAACGGCCCGTGGTCGTGTACACCCCGCCGGGCTACGAAACCGACACGAAAACAACGTACCCGGTGCTGTACCTGCTGCACGGTACAACGGACGTAGAAGAGACCTGGACCAAAGTGGGCCGCGCCAATATCATTCTGGATAACCTGATTGCTCAGGGTAAAGCCAAACCGATGGTCATCGTCATGCCTTATGGAAGGGCGTACCCGGTCATCAGCAAATCGTCGGGGAGCCTCCGCAACTGGGACAATTTGCAGGAGTTCAAGAAGGATTTTATGGGCAACCTGTTCCCGTTTATCGAGAAGAACTACCGGGTGAAGAAGGACAAAGACAGCCGGGCCATTGCCGGGTTTTCGGGTGGCGGGGGCGAAACGCTCTACCTGGGCCTGAACAATCCTGACCTGTTTAGCTGGGTATGCGGCTTTGCGCCGGGTATGCTGAAAGACGAGTTCGACCGCAATAACGCCACCGCGTTTGCCAATCCCACGCAGACCAATCAGCGGCTGAAGCTCTTCTGGATCGGTGTCGGAAAAGAGGATGGTCTTTACCCCGTTATCAACGATTACCTGAAGGTGCTCGACGAGAAAAAGATCAAGCACGAAACGCTGATCTCAGAGGGCGGCCATACCTGGATGAACTGCAAGCTTTACCTGAGCACGATTGCCCAGAAACTATTTCAGTAACTCTTCTAAGCCTCTGAACCAATGAAACAGTACAACCAAAAAAGGGTCCGGCTAACGCTGCTTGTTGCCCTGCTTTGCGCGGTTGGCATTATCCATGCCCAACCACCCCGTGGTCCGCTGGTGGTGTCGCCCCAGGTGAACGCCGACAAGACCGTTACGTTCCGCTATCAGGCTCCGCAAGCCAAAGCAGTGGAACTGAGCGCGCAGTTTGAAAAGGCTCCCGTCGCCATGACCAAAGACGCCCAGGGTATCTGGAGCGCAACCGTCGGGCCTGTCAAACCCGATATTTATCCGTACAACTTTCGGGTGGATGGCGTATCGGTGATGGACCCGGCCAACGTGGCGTTCTTCCCCAACGAGCGCTTCAAAGCCAGTCTGGTCGACGTACCCGGTGACCAGCCCCTGATTCACGCCATGCGCGACGTGCCACACGGTTCCATCAACTACGAGTACTACCCATCGATGGAAGGGACAACCGGCTCGCTGGTCATCTACACGCCACCCGGTTACGACCAGAACACGTCGAAGAAATACCCGGTCTACTACCTCATCAGCGGCACCACCGATACCGAAGAAACGTTTTTTAAAGTCGGTAAAACGAATCTGATTCTGGATAACCTGCTGGCCGAAGGCAAGGTGAAGCCGATGATCGTCGTGATGCCTTACGGCAATATTGCCGCCCGCATTGCCGAGCAAAAAAGCGGTTCCAAACCCGCCGACCCAACCGTTCGCGATGGGGCCGATGCGGTGAAACGGGCCAACGATTTCACGACGGATCTGGTCAGCAATGTCATTCCGTACGTCGAGAAAAGCTACCGGGCTATTCCCAACCGCGAAAGTCGGGCGATTGGTGGGTTTTCGCGTGGGGGCGGGCAAACGCTTCGGGCGGCTTTCAACAACATGGACAAGTTTGCGTACGTGTGCGCTTACAGTTCGTACCTGTCGCCCCAGGAAATGGACGCCAATTTCAGCCAGATCGTGGCCAAACCCGACCAGACGAACAAGCAACTCAAACTGCTGTGGGTGAGCGTGGGTAGCGATGATTTTCTGTACAAGGGAACGGTGGAGTTTATGGACTACCTAAAGGCGAAAAAGGTGAACTACAAGAGCCTGATCACCGACGGTGGGCATACCTGGATGAACGTGAAAACATACGTTGCCACTACCACGCCCCTGCTGTTCCAACCCTAAACCGCTACGCCCATGAAACGTATTTTATATATTCTGCAAGCCGTTATTTTCTCGGGTATTACGGTGCTGGCGCAGCAACGCCCACCGGCTATCAGTTCGCCCGATGTGCATAAAGACCACAGCATTACGTTCCGGTTTTTCTCCCGAAACGCGAAAAAGGTGATGGTGTCGGGCGAGTTCCTGCAAGCCCCGGTCGCCATGACGAAAGACACATCAGGTATCTGGAGCGTGACGGTGCCGCCGGTGAAGCCCGACATTTATCCGTACAGTTTCACGGTCGACAGTATCCAGATCGCCGACCCCAGCAACACCTATATTTTCGCTAACGAGCGTTTCAAACGCAGTATCGTCGACGTGCCCGGCGATCAGCCGCTGGTGCATTCGCTCCAGAACGTACCCCATGGTAAAATCAGCTATCGCTATTACAAGTCAGGTACGTTGGGCACCACCCGTCAGTTGCTGGTCTACACGCCACCGGGCTTCAACCCGAACGGCAAGACCAAATACCCGGTGCTGTACCTGATTCACGGCGGCTCCGACACCGAAGAGACCTGGACGAAAGTAGGCCGCGCCAATCTGATCGCCGACAACCTGATTGCGCAGGGTAAAGCCAAACCCATGCTGATTGTAATGCCCTACGGAAACGTGCGCCCGGCACCCATGCCTGACTTCACCAAAGACATGGTGAACGACATCGTGCCGTTCGTAGAGGCCAAGTACCCGGTCATTAAGGAGAGTAAAGGCCGGGCCGTAGCCGGGTTCTCGGTCGGTGGTGGGCAGACGCTCAACATCGGCCTGACCAACCCCGATAAGTTCGCTTACGTCTGCTCATACGCGCCCTACACCGCTACCGACGAGTTCAAAGCGAATTTTTCCAACTGGTCACCCGATGCGAACAAGCTCAACAGCCAGTTAAAACTGTTCACCATCAGCGTCGGCACCGACGATTTTCTGTATGAGCCGGTGAAGCAGAACATCGCGATGTTCAACGAAAAGAAGATCAAACTTGAGCCCTTCATCGTACCCGGCGGCCATACCTGGATGAACTGCAAACTGTATCTGGCGAATACACTGCCGCAGTTATTTCAGTAGAGACGCAAGATGTTGCGTCTCCTCATGCGTCAGCAATACCTTCCGGGCGCGGAGACGCAAGATGTTGCGTCTCTACACACAAACTCTCAACTCCCAAACCAAACCCAATAAACCAATGACTCTCAAAACAATAGCTACATTCGTGGTAGCCACAATGATCAGCGCCAGCAGTTTCTCGCAGACAATTCAGGAGGATTTTAAGCCCTCTTCACTGAACCAGCCGGGGCAGGAGTACCCGCAGGTGAACTCGCAGGGTTACGCCCGATTCCGCATCTTTGCCCCCAAAGCCGACAGCGTCAAGGTAAGCCTGGGCTTGGGCGGTCGGGGAGGCACCAAGCTCAAAAAAGGAAACGACGGCTACTGGACCGCTACCACGGAAGGACCCATGGATGAAGGGTTTCACTACTATAACGTGACCATCGACGGCGGCAAGTTCAACGACCCCGGTGCCAAGAATTACTACGGCTCCGTTCGTTGGGAAAGTGGCATCGAGATTCCGGCCCACGATCAGGATTTCTACGCCCTGAAGGACGTACCACACGGCAACGTGCAGCAGATTCTGTTCCCTTCTAAAAGCACAGGTACCCCACGTCGGGCGTTTGTGTACACGCCACCGGGCTATGAGAAAGAGAAATCGAAAAAATATCCGGTGCTGTATCTGCAACACGGCTGGGGCGAAGATGAAACGGCCTGGAGCAACCAGGGACACGCCAACCTGATCATGGATAACCTGATCGCCGAGGGTAAAATCAAGCCGTTCCTGATTGTGATGACCTATGGCATGACCAACGAAGTGAAATTCGGCAAGATCCGGGAGTTCAAAATCGACCCCTTCCAAACAGTACTCGTTGACGAGTTGATCCCCTACGTGGATGCCAATTTCCGCACACTAACCAACCGGGATAACCGGGCGATGGCGGGCCTCTCGATGGGCGGTATGGAAACCAAAATGATCACCCTCAACAAGCCGGATGTATTCGGGTATTACGGCCTGCTGAGCGGTGGCGTCTATGCCCCCGACGACCTTAAAGACAAGGCAAAACCAAAGCTTGTGTTCATCAGCTGCGGCAGCAAAGAGCGGCCCGATGGTGTAACGAAAGCCGCTACCGACCTGAAAGCCGCCGGGTACAATGCCGTTTCGTATGTGTCGGATAAGACAGCCCACGAATTCCTGACCTGGCGTCGGAGCCTGCACGAGATGGCTCCGTTGCTATTTAAGTAGAGAAATAGTCATTATGCTACGCGTCATTGCGCTTCGCTGTCATTGATGGTCATTAATTGTCATTCTGGCAAAACGATTAATGACCATCAATGACTACAAATGCCCGCAAAGGCAATGACAGCGAAGCGCAATGACAATGTCAATCTTTCTAAACTCTTTACAATGAAAGCATTACTCGCCTTACTCATCGGTGTTGCGGCCTTGACTGCGCAAGTCCACGCCCAAACCGCTGGCGTACCGGCCCCGACCAATATTCCGGGGCAGAAGTACCCGCAACTGCTGCCCGACAACCGGGTTATGTTCCGGGTGAAAGCACCAGATGCCCAGAAAGTACAAATGGATTTGGGCCGCAAATACGATATGGTGAAAGATACCAGCGGCTTCTGGACCGTCACCACCGACCCAATTCCCGAGGGGTTCCACTACTACTCACTGTTCATCGACGGCGTTGCTCTGTGCGACCCGTCGAGCCAGACGTTCTACGGCATGGGCCGCATGGCCAGCGGCATCGACATTCCGGACAAGGACATGGACTATTACCAGCCCAAAAATGTGCCGCATGGTCAGGTACGTTCGGTTAATTATTACTCCGATATGACCAAAGCCTGGCGCCGGGCCAATGTGTATACGCCAGCGGGGTACGACGAAAATCCGAAGAAACGGTACCCCGTCATGTACTTGCAACACGGCTCGGGCGAAGATGAAACCGGCTGGCCAACGCAGGGCAAGATGGACCTCATTCTCGACAACCTGATCGCCGAGGGCA
Organism: Flavobacterium sp. SUN052; assembly: GCF_028867935.1. Taxonomy (GTDB): domain Bacteria; phylum Bacteroidota; class Bacteroidia; order Flavobacteriales; family Flavobacteriaceae; genus Flavobacterium. Next base: position 15,483 of record NZ_JAPQNS010000005.1, on the reverse strand, counting down.
AAGCCACGCCCATGATTGTGGTGATGGAACGCGGCTACGCGACCGACCCAACCCGGCCCGTCAGCACAACTGGACCCGGACCCGGTGGCATGGCGGCCAATGTGTTTCCTGAGGTGCTGGTGAAAGAAGTGATCCCGATGATCGACAAACAGTTCAGAACGCTGAGCGATCGCGATAATCGGGCGATGGCAGGTCTGTCGATGGGTGGTTTCCAGACGTTTCAGACTACGATGACCAACCTCGATAAGTTTGCCTACATCGGCGGATTCAGCGGGGCCGGCCGTTTGCAGCCGGGCGCCGACATCAAGCAACTCTACGACGGTGTCTGGTCTGACGCCGATGCGTTCAACAAGAAGGTAAAAATGGTGTACGTGAGCATCGGTACGAAGGAGCCGGAACGGATGTATGCCGGCGTGAAAGGTTTCCACGAAGCGCTCGACAAAGCGGGTATCAAGCACGTGTATTATGAGTCGCCGGGTACGTCGCACGAGTGGCAAACCTGGCGTCGGTCGCTGCGACAGTACGCCAGTCTGATCTTTAAGAAATAACCCAGTGCATTGCCTGCTTTTGGTCAAAATAGAATAACCATGAAACGATTCTTACACATAATGACTGCCCTGAGCTTGTTAAGCTTTGGGAGTTACGCCCAGAAAATAGAGAAAGAAGCCCCAAAAGGCTTTGACCAGGTACGTTCGGGTATTGCCACGGGTAAGCTGGACTCTATCAGTTATCCGTCGAAAACCGTGGGTACGTCCCGCAAGGCGCTGGTATACACCCCGCCGGGCTATACTAAAAAGACGAAATATCCCGTCCTGTATTTGCTGCACGGCATCGGGGGCGATGAAAAGGAATGGCTCAAAGGAGGAAATCCGCAGGTAATTCTGGACAATCTGTACGCTGAAAACAAGCTTCAGCCGATGATCGTGGTGATGCCCAACGGCCGCGCTATGAAAGACGACCGGGCCGTGGGTAACGTCTTCGAAAAAGACAAAGTCGAAGCGTTTGCTACCTTCGAAAAAGACCTGCTGAACGACCTGATTCCGTTCATCGAAAAGAAGTACCCGACCCTGACCGACCGCGAGCATCGCGCTATAGCCGGGTTGTCGATGGGGGGCGGGCAGTCGCTGAATTTCGGGCTTGGGAATCTGGACAAGTTTGCCTGGGTAGGTGGCTTTTCTTCGGCACCTAATACCAAACGGCCCGAAGAACTGGTACCCAACCCTGCCGATGCCAAACAGAAGCTGAAGCTGCTCTGGATTTCATGTGGTGATGCCGACGGGCTTATCACGTTCAGCAAACGTACCCACGACTACCTCTATCAGAACGAGGTGCCGCATATCTACTACGTGGAGCCGGGCGGGCACGATTTCAAGGTTTGGAAAAATGGGCTGTACATGTTCTCGCAATTCCTGTTCAAGCCCGTCGACAATGCCTCGCTGACCAAGTACACCGTGCTGGGAACACCCGCGTCGACTAACATTCGGAACGGCAAATACCCGCAGATTCTGCCTGACAACCGCGTCGTTTTCCGTGTGAAAGCGCCCGACGCCAAGAAAGTGCAGGTCGATCTGGGTAAGAAGTACGACATGGTGAGAGACAGCAGCGGCTTCTGGACCGCTACCACTGATTCCATCAGCCGGGGCTTTCACTATTACTCCCTGCTGATCGACGGAGTAGCCATTGCCGATCCGGCCAGCGAATCGTTTTACGGCATGAGCCGCATGGCCAGCGGCATCGAAATACCCGACAAAGACGGGGCTTTTTACGCCATACGCGACGTACCCCACGGCGACGTTCGCATCAAACGTTACCTCTCTAAAGCTACCAATACCTGGCGCCAGATGTATGTGTACACGCCACCGGGCTACGACAAATCGACGGACAAATACCCGGTGCTGTACCTGCTGCACGGCGGGGGCGAAGATCAGCGTGGCTGGTCGACGCAGGGTAAAACGGACATGATTCTCGACAACCTGATTGCCGACAAAAAAGCCAAACCGATGATCATTGTCATGCTCGACGGCAACGTGAGTGCGGGTGGCCTGGCTGGTTTCAACGAGAACGTACTGAAAGCGTTTGAAAACGAGTTGAAGCTGGGCGCTATTCCGTTCGTGGAAAGCAACTTCCGGGTCGAGACCGACGCGAAAAACCGGGCGTTGGCGGGCCTGTCGATGGGTGGGTTGCAAACGCTCTACGCAGGTATCAAAAACAATAACATGTTCTCGTCGCTGGGCGTGTTCAGTTCGGGCTGGTTTGCTAACAACCCCCAACTGACCGACCCGCAGTATGCCTACATGAAAGACAACGTAGCCAGCATCAACGGCAACCTGAAACCGATCTGGATTTCGATGGGCGGCAAGGAAGACATCGCCTACCAGAACTGCCAGGTGATGATGAAAAAGTTCGACGAGATGGGGGTTAAGTATCAGTACAGCGAATACGCCGGTGGCCACACCTGGCCAGTCTGGCGGCACGACCTGTTCCAGTATGCACAGGTGTTGTTTAAGTAAGTTGGCTACCCCTCCCCTTGAAATAAGGGGAGGGGCTAAAAGTATTTATAGCTACAACATCCTCGTCCGATAAATGTGAGCTAAACCAGTTCTGCAAATTCTTAAACCAAAAATGACCAGCATTAGCCCCTCACCTGGTTTCAGGGGAGGGGTTGGGGTGGGGTAAGCACGCAGAGGACAAAACTCAACTCAAAAACAGAAACCACTTATGCGTCTGAAAAACCATGTAATCGCCATTGGTACGGCACTGCTGTTAAGCGCGCCTTTCCTGAATACGACACTGGCTCAAAAAATCCCTTCTTTAAGAGATACCTTCAAAAAGGACTTTGGTATCGGCACCTGTTTGAACAACGCCCAGATTGATGAGCGTGACCCCAAAACTACTGAGTTCATAGCAAGCCAGTTCAACATGGCTACGCCCGAAAACATTATGAAATCGGCGTTGATCCATCCGGGTTGGGACACCTACAACTTTGAGATGGCCGACAAGCTGGTTGCTTTTGGTAAGAAACACAATATCAAGATCAACGGTCACACGCTGGTCTGGCACTCTCAGTTGCCCTCATTTATCCGGGGAATCAAGAGCGCAGACTCAATTCGGACGTTCTTTACCAACCATATTAAAACCGTAGCCGGACGCTATGACGGGAAAATACTCTCCTGGGATGTGGTGAACGAGGCATTGAACGAAGACGGCACCATGCGAAAATCGGTGTTTTTACAGCATCTAGGGGAGGATTTTGTAACGGAGGCCTTCCGGCTGGCGCAGCAGGCCGCACCCAAAACCGAGTTGTATTACAACGACTACAACAACGAACAACCCAAAAAGCGGGCAGGCTGTATTACGCTGATCAAAAAGATAAAAGATGCTGGTGTCCGTATCGACGGAGTGGGCATTCAGGGTCACTGGCACGTTGGGAAAGTACCCTTTCAGGACATTGAAGATAGCATTCTGCAATACGCGGCTCTGGGTGTAAAAGTGATGTTTACGGAACTGGATATTGAAGTGTTGCCCCGGAACTTCCAGGGCGCCGACGTGGGTCAGCGCATGACTGCCAACGAACAATCTAACCCATACACGGCCGGATTGCCCGACAGCGTGCAGCAACAATTAGCTGCTGATTACGAAGCGCTGTTCAAGCTCTTTCTGAAGCACAAAGACAAGGTTACCCGCGTCACGTTCTGGGGCGTCAACGATGGCGATAGCTGGCTGAATGGCTGGCCCATTCGTGGTCGAACCAACTACCCGTTGCTTTTCGACCGGCAGAACCAGCCAAAACCCGCTTTTGAGAAGGTGATTGCGCTGAAAAAGTGATTTTCTTAGATAAGGATTTTGAATCACACCAACTCAAAATTGGTGTAATTCAACCTAGTAGAAACTATACTCGTGGTTTTATTTTGACCACCATGGGTATAGTTTTTATTTTTTTGCGTTTTTGATGCAACCGATTGCACGAATTGTTTCAATAACTGTTTTCTACTCCGAAACAGTTGTAAGCCGCCGTGTAATGTGATGTAATTTACGCTTACAAAAACTCGACGGAGTCTACTATAAACATGAAATTCAACTTAATTCTGGCCTTGTTGCTTTCGTTTTCAGCCTCAAGCTGGGGGCAAAGTCTGCTCGCCGACAAATCAACGTTTGCGGTTACTTCGGCTGTCATTTATGTGGATGACAGCGAGCCAGAACTCGTAAAAACAGCCGCAGCGCTGTTACAAAAGGATATTGAGCTTGTAACGGGTAAGCAAGTTCCCATTGTTACAACCATCAACAAGGTGCATAAAAACGTTATTGCTATTGGCACCGCGCAGCAATCGGCCTTTTTGCAACAGCTGGTCTCTCAGAAAAAAATAAACCTTGAATCGATCAACGGCAAGTGGGAAGCCTCCCTGATTCGAACAATCAGTAATCCAGCTCCTGGCGTTGCCCAGGCCCTTGTTGTGGCAGGTAACGACCGGAGGGGCACCGCTTACGGAGTCTTCGAGCTATCAAAACAGTTTGGCGTTTCGCCCTGGTATTGGTGGGCCGATATACCGGTAGAAAAGCGAAGCGAAATTTACCTCAAAAGTGACGTTACCCTGACCGATGCCCCCAAAGTAAAATACCGAGGTATCTTTATTAATGATGAAGCCCCGGCGCTTTCCAGCTGGAGTAAAGAAAAATTTGGGGGTTTCAATCACGCGTTTTACGAGAAGGTTTTCGAGTTAATCATCCGATTAAAAGGCAACTACATCTGGCCCGCCATGTGGGGTAACGCCTTTTACGCGGACGATTCACTGAACATAAAAATTGCCGATAAGTATGGCATTGTGATTGGCACCTCGCATCACGAGCCATTGATGCGAGCGCACGATGAGTGGCGACGCGCGGGTGGTGGCCCCTGGAATTATGAAACCAATCCCGAAAAACTTCAGCAGTTCTGGCGGGACGGCATGAAAAGAGCTACCAATGAAAAAATTGTGAGTGTTGGTATGCGGGGAGATGGCGATGCCCCTATGTCGAGAGAGACCGCAACGGCTTTGCTGGAGTGCATCGTAACCGATCAGCGAAAAATCATCAGCGACGTAACGGGGAAACCAGCTGCTGAAACCCCGCAACTATGGGCAATATACAAAGAGGTTCAGGATTACTACGACAAAGGCATGCGGGTGCCCGATGATGTTACCCTGTTGCTCTGCGACGACAACTGGGGCAACCTTCGTAAACTTCCCCGGCCCGGTGAAAAACCGCGCAAAGGCGGCTATGGCATCTATTATCATTTCGATTATGTAGGTGGCCCTCGCAATTACAAATGGCTTAACACCAATCCACTGCCCCGTATTTGGGAGCAAATGAACCTGGCCTGGCAGCATAATGTGCGCGATATCTGGATTGTGAATGTCGGCGACATCAAACCCATGGAATTCCCCATTTCTTTCTTCCTGGATTTCGCCTGGAACCCCGAGAAGATTGATGCCGCCGATCTGACCGCCTACACCGAAACATGGGCTTCGGCCCAGTTTGGGAAACAACATGCCAAAGACATTGCCTACTTGCTGGCTCGATACGCGAAGTACAACGGCCGGAGAAAACCCGAATTACTCGATGCCAACACCTATGCCAGTCTGGATGAGTGGAAAACAGTAGTTAGCGACTATACTGAACTCTTGAAAAAGGCGGAACTGATAAACAATGAGTTGCCCACGACTTACAAGGATGCTTTTTTCCAGTTGGTTTTGCACCCAATAAAAGCCTGTGCGAACCTGAACAATATGTATTACCAGGTTGCACTGAACAAGAATGCCTATCGCAACAAGTGGAAAGAAGCGAATTTGTATGCTGATAAAGTCAAAGAACTGTACGCTCAGGACTCGTTGATCACCCAGCAATACCACCAACTGAATAACGGCAAGTGGAATCACATGATGAGCCAGACTCACATTGGCTATACCTACTGGCAACAGCCCAACAAACAGAAAATGCCAGCCGTCAATTATGTTTCGGCTGATTCAGTCGTAGCGAAAAAAGAGGTTGACGCTTCGGAAGAAAAAAACGGTAAGTTGGCCAGAAAAAGTGGGGGCACTATGTTTTACCAGACTCCCAAAAAAGGAATTTCTATCGAAGCCGATCATTATGCAAAGGCCGTTAACGCAAACGGCATCAGTTGGAAGATTCTCCCCGATCACGGTCGGACAGGATCGGCCGTAACACCATTTCCCGTTACGGCCGCAGAGCAAAAACCGGGCGGTAATTCTCCTCAGCTACAGTACGATATCCAAACGTATAGCGAGGGCGAGTTTTCAATCAACGCTTACTTCTCCCCTACGCTGAATTTCTTCGCGTCCGAAAATGGTCTTCAGTATGCTATTTCGGTGGATGACGAAGCTCCGCAACTAATTAGCCTGAACAAAGAGGATAAAACAAGCGACAGGGGCATTTGGAATAAGTGGGCCGGAGAGAACATTATCATCAAATCAAGCAAACATAAAATTGCCGCATCAGGCAAGCATACCGTGAAATTTTGGATGGTAAATCCCGGTGTGGTGCTGCAAAAGCTGGTGCTGGATTTCGGCGATCTGGCCCCGCGCTACCTCGGCCCTGAGGAAACACGTGAACCAACGGTAGCCAAATAATTCTTTTCGCGCTACCAATGAAGCATTAACAACCTATAAATGAAACGCTTATCATTATTTTGCCTGTTATTGGTAACGTCTATCGTTGTACAGGCCCAAATCCGTTTACCTAAATTGATCAGCGACGGCATGGTGCTCCAACGCGACACCAAACTAAAGGTTTGGGGATGGGCCAAACCGGGTGAAAAAGTTACCGTCAACTTTAAAAGCAAGAACTATAAAGCGGTAACCGACGCCAGCGGTAAGTGGCAGGTTGAGTTGTCGCCCATGCCTGCGGGTGGCCCTTTCACCATGAATATTGCTGGGAGTTCCAAGATTATGCTGAAGGATATTTTGATTGGCGATGTCTGGTTTTGCAGCGGTCAGAGCAACATGGTTCACCAGCTCAATATCCATGATGTAACGTACGCCAAAGAAATTGAGCAGGCCAACTTTCCGCAGATACGGCAATTTTGGGTGCCTACCCTGACGAACCTGCAAGGCCCGCAAAGCGACATTCCGAATGGGCAATGGAAATCGGCGGTTGGCGAAGATGTTCGGCCGTTTTCGGCAGTGGCTTACTTTTTTGCCAAGAAAATCCATCAGAAATATAACGTACCGGTTGGCATCATCAACGCCAGTGTGGGGGGAACACCCATCGAAGCCTGGACAAGTGAGGAAGTCTTTGCCGAATTTCCGGCGGAGAAAGCTATCATTGAAAAGAACAAAGACACGACGTATGTCAACAGGCAGAACCGGAGACCACCACCCGCCGGTCCCAGGCCCGCGCCACCCGTCGATTTGGGGATGGCTGGTGCGGCCAAATGGTTCGATGTCGGGTATACTCCCAAAGGCTGGCGGAACATCAACGTTCCGGGGTATTGGGAAGACCAGGGAATCAAGGATCTGAATGGTGTAGTATGGTATCGGCGGGAAATTGAGATACCAGCTTCGATGACGGGCAAGCCTGCCAAAGTTTTTCTGGGCCGAATTGTCGATGCCGACGAACTGTACATCAACGGTAAGCAGATTGGGCGAACCACCTATATGTACCCGCAACGCCGGTATCCGGTGCCTGCCGACGTGCTGAAAGCGGGCAAAAACGTATTTGTAGTGCGAGTGACCAACAACGGTGGAAAAGGCGGCTTTGTCCCCGACAAGCCGTACTGTGTTTTTGCGGGGGCCGATACGGTCGATCTCAAAGGAACCTGGCAGTATAAAGTGGGAACGGCTTACCGACCATTCGCAGGTGGCGGTTTTGGCGGTGGAATCAATGCCCAGAATCAGCCAACGGCGCTCTACAACGCAATGGTAGCCCCCGAAATCGACTATGCCATCAAAGGGTTTTGCTGGTATCAGGGCGAAACTAATGCCGGAAAACCCCAGGAATACAATAAGTTGCTGCCTGCTCTGATCAGCGACTGGCGCAACAAGTGGAAACAGGGTCCCCTACCCTTCCTGTACATTCAGCTCCCCGGCTTTATGGACTACAACTACCAACCCTCCGAAAGTGGTTGGGCGGTGTTACGGGAAGCTCAACTCAACGCTCTATCAGTACCTAACACGGCGATGGTGGTCGCCATTGATCTGGGCGAATGGAACGACATTCACCCCGACAACAAAAAAGATGCGGGCGAGCGACTGGCCCTGGCCGCCTTGAAAATGGCTTATAATGAAAACATCGTTTACTCGGGCCCATTGTATAAGTCGGCAACCGTTGAGGGGAATAAGATTGTGATCAGCTTTACCAATACTGGGGGCGGGTTGATTACCAACGACGGGGAAGACCCGGGGGATTTTGCCATTGCGGGTAGCGATAAAAAGTTCGTGTGGGCAAAAGCCAAAATAGAAGGCAATACGGTGGTTGTGAGCAGCGATGAGGTTCCGGCACCCCAATATGTTCGCTATGCCTGGGCCGACAACCCGGTGAATCCGAATCTTTATAATAAAGAAGGCCTACCAGCCTCACCCTTCAGAACAGACAAGTAAACCTATTTCTAAACTCTCAACTTTCATGCAGAAATACCTGACTCTGGGTATGCTGATGAGTCTTTCTTACTGGGGCGTTGCGCAGCAAGCTGCCATCGACAGTAGTAAATACCCTCGGCTTAAAACCTTTACGGCCGCTCAGGATCAGGCCGAAATGATGCAGCAACTGGGCATTAAAAAGTTAAGGCCCGGTCCAAGCGGCAATGAGGCCGACCCTAATCATGCCAATTACGACGAAGCACAGGCTAACCCCTGTCCACAACTGCCTGATGTGCTCACCACTCGAAATGGTAAGAAAGTTACTACACCCGATCAATGGTGGAATCAGCGTCGGCCTGAACTTATTGAGGATTTTGAAAAAGAAATGTATGGTCGACAGCCTAAAAATGTCCCCAAAGTTACCTGGATAACAAAAGTTACCGATAACGAAGTGGTTGGCCGCATACCGGTGATTGCCAAGCAATTGATTGGCCGGGTCGATAACAGCGCCTACCCGTTGATCAACGTGAATATCAACATAGTGCTGGTGCTGCCCCAAAATGTGAAAGGCCCGGTGCCGGTTATGATGATGCTTGGTTTCCCGGCCCTGCCCGCTCCCGCTCAGCCTTCTCCAGCCGATCTGGAAAAACTCAATGTTGCTTTCAAGGAGATGATGATCAAGAGTAACCCGGACATGAAGGCCATTTTTGACCGCTATCCGGCGTATGCACCCCTAACGAGACTGCCTGGGCCCAATTTTTTTGCACCACCACCTAATGGCGACTCTCCCCCTACTGAACAATTGCTAGCGGCTGGTTGGGGCTACTGCACCATCGAGCCAGGCAGCATTCAGGCCGATAACGGGGCCGGTTTGACACGCGGAATTATTGGCCTTGTCAACAAAGGGCAGCCCCGCAAACCCGACGATTGGGGCGCACTGCGAGCCTGGGCATGGGGAGCCTCGCGAGCGTTAGACTATTTAGAAACAGAACCACAGGTAAACGCTAAACAGGTTGGTATTGAAGGCGTTTCCCGATATGGAAAAGCCGCCCTGGTTACCATGGCCTTCGATCAGCGTTTTGGACTGGTATTGATCGGTTCGTCGGGTAAAGGCGGCACAACGCTTCAACGTCGGGTTTTTGGCGAGGCTGTTGAAAGCCTCACTGGCAGTGGAGAATACCACTGGATGGCTGGAAACTACCTGAAGTATGGGGCCGAAGAATCGTCTTTTGGCCGAAAAACGGGTTGCGATCTTCCCGTAGATTCGCATGAACTGATTGCGCTTTGCGCACCCCGGCCCACCTTTGTCAGTTATGGCATTCCCGAAAAAGGCGATGCCAAATGGCTCGACCAAACGGGAAGTTATAAGGCGACCATTGCCGCCGGTCCGGTATTTAAGCTGCTGGGTGTGCGGGATTTAGGCGTAAGTAATGATTACAATACCGAACAGATGCCGGCCGTACTTATCGGCTTGATGGATGGCCAGCTGGCGTGGCGACAGCACAATGGCGGCCATACCGATGCCCCTAATTTTCAGTACGTTATCCCCTGGGCAAACAAAATGCTGAAGTACGAACGAACGAACAAGTAATAGTAGCTACGATGTAGAAAGTGGGGACTGGTGTTTCAGAAAAAGCTAAACATAGCAAAAAGGGGCACCAGCCACTTACTACGAAGCTTGCTAAGGGCCTTCTGCAAAAAGTTGGAAACCGATTGTCGGTTTACATGCATCACCTCGGCGATTTCAGGTATTGATAAATTGTCGTAGTAGCGCAGATAAAGTGCTTCCCGCTCCCGGGCTGGCAAGCTGCTCAATTGCTCCTGTATGGTAGTTGTTAAGATAGATAATGACTCTTGATGGATCATCACTGACTCGGCATCAAAGTCTTCAGCTACTGACATATCCCAATCCAGCTCCTCGCGAGACATCACTTTCTCAGACCGCATGTGCTGAAGAATATGGTTCCTGAGTGCTTTCAGGAGATAATGCTTAACGGATTCGGTATCGTTAATGTGTACCCTGTTTTGCCACAGTTGCAAAAAAAGCTCCTGTATACAATCTTCAACGACCTGTTCATGCACCATGAATTTTAGTCCATAGTGCATCAGTACCCGATAATAGCGTTCGGCCAGTTGGCCCAACGCCCGCTTATCATCCTGACGATAGGATCGCCATAATATCTGATCCTCAAATTGAGCAGTCATAAAGTTAGTATACTAAATCAGAGGGTTGACTGAACGGTTTTGTTGTTTTCAAACTACGAAGTTACACTATTCATAACCCTGTACGTCATGATTTCCAGACCGAAACGACCGGTTCTAGCTTATTGTTTATGGCAATAATCTGGAACCGGTCTACCCCAAGTCAAGGGGCTTCAATGCCTAAACAAAGAAGAGCCTATTTTATTGTTTTCGCTGGATTGCCCGCTTGGCCGCTTCTACAATGTTCGATGAACTGAGACCATATTTCTCCATCAATTCGGCAGGCGTTCCCGATTCGCCGAACGTATCCGTCACCGCTACATACTCAATTGGCGTAGGTAACTTCTTCGACAGTAGTTGCGCGATAGAATCCCCCAGGCCACCATTTTCCATATGCTCTTCGGCCGTTACAACGCACCCAGTCTTGGCTACGGATTTCCGCACAGCTTCACTATCTAACGGCTTAATGGTATGAATATTAATCACTTCCGCCGAGATGCCCTCTGCTTCCAACACTTCGGCGGCCTGAATGGCTTCCCACACCAGATGGCCCGTTGCAAAAATGGAAACATCCGTTCCTTCGCTAATCTGCCATGCTTTCCCAATTTCGAACGTCTGATCGGCATCGGTAAACACCGGAATAACCGGACGGCCAAACCGCAGGTATACCGGCCCTTCGTGGTCGGCAATGGCAATGGTGGCCGCTTTAGTCTGGTTATAGTCGCAGGGGTTGATTACGGTCATATTGGGCAGGGCTTTCATCATCCCCAGATCTTCCAGAATCTGGTGGGTTGCGCCGTCTTCGCCCAGGGTCAACCCGGCGTGCGAAACGCATATTTTGACGTTCTTATTGGAATAGGCAACTGACTGACGAATCTGGTCGTAGACCCGGCCCGAGCCAAAGTTGGCGAACGTAGTGGCAAACGGAATCAGGCCGCTCAGTGTCAGACCTGCCGACACACCAATCATGTTGGCCTCGGCAATGCCACACTGGATAAAGCGCTCTGGATTTTCTTTAATGAATGCATCCAGTTTGAGAGAGGCTACCAGATCGGCACACAGGGCCACCACATTAGGATTGGTACGGCCTAATTCGGCCATCCCTGCCCCAAAACCGGAACGAGTGTCTTTTTTTTCGGTGTATGTAATTTTTTGCATGTAAGTCGTTGGAGGTTTTACCAATACTGAGATCAAACCGCAGCGGCATAATCGCCTAGCGTCTCCGGTAATTGCGACAGTGCCGCAGCCAATTGATCGTTGTTAGGTGCTGTGCCGTGCCACTTGTGGGTATGCATCATGAAGTCGACGCCCTGACCCATCTCTGTTTTCATGATGATGCACACTGGCTTGCCCTGTCCACAAGCCGCCCGCGCTTCGCTCAGACCGCGCTTAATATCGTCGAAGTTATTGCCATCCATATGCAGCACCTGCCAGCCGAACGCTTCGTATTTGGCAGCCAGGTCCCGGTTATTCATCACTTTTTCCGTGGGGCCATCAATCTGCTGACCGTTAAAATCCAGGAAAGCAATGAGGTTATCCAGCTTGTGATGGGGTGCAAACTGAGCGGCTTCCCATACCTGGCCTTCCTGCTGCTCGCCATCGCCCATCAGCACATACACCAGATTGGGGTCTTTGCGCAGTTTCTTGGCGTATGCCGCACCCGAAGCTACCGACAGCCCCTGACCTAACGAACCAGACGCTATGCGGATACCTTCGAGGTGTTCGGCCGTGGCCGGGTGCCCCTGAAGGCGGGAGTTCAGCTTACGAAACGTGGCCAGTTCATCTACCGGGAAATATCCCCGGCGGGCCAACACCGAATAGAACAGCGGAGAAATGTGGCCGTTCGAGAGAAAGAACATGTCTTCGCCCGTGCCGGTCATATCGAACACAACCTCACCGTCAGCATCGGTTTTCAGGTTCATGTGCTCGAAGTAGAGGCTAACCAGCAGGTCAGCGCATCCCAGAGAGCCACCCGGATGCCCGGAGGCAACAGCATGAACCATCCGCAGAATGTCACGTCGTACCTGCGAGGCCACCGCTGTAAGGTCGGTTGTTTGAATTGTTTCGGTGGTCATCAGGCAGCAACTTTTTTGTGATCAGCTAAGAATTTGGCCAGGCCACTATCGGTCAATGGGTGGTTCAATAGGGCGGTGATGGCGCTCAGCGGACCAGTCATCACATCAGAACCAATTTCGGCGCACTTGATAATGTGCATTGGGTGACGTACCGAAGCTGCCAGAATCTGGGTCTCGAATCCGTAGTTATCGAAAATGACCCGAATCTGGGCGATCAATTCCATCCCATCGGTTGAAATATCATCCAGACGACCAACAAATGGCGACACATACGTTGCCCCCGCTTTAGCGGCCAGCAACGCCTGTCCAGCCGAGAAAATCAGCGTACAGTTGGTCTTGATACCTTTCTGCGTAAAATACTTGATGGCCTTGATACCCTCTTTAATCATTGGCACTTTAACCACAATGTTGGGGTGTAGGGCAGCCAGCGCTTCTCCTTCGGCAATGATGCCATCATAATCCGTGGCAATTACTTCGGCAGAGATGGGCCCATCGACAATTTCGCAAATGGCTTTGTAGTGATTCAGGACGTTTTCCTGGCCCGAAATGCCTTCTTTGGCCATTAAAGATGGATTGGTGGTAACGCCGTCGAGGACGCCCAGGTCATTAGCCTCTTTGATGTCGGCAAGGTTGGCCGTATCAATAAAGAATTTCATACAGTATGGTACGTTTGATAGAAAGTCACCACTTACAATTATTGTTATGATGACACTTAATAACTAGTGTAAAGTTGACACCTTTTTTTAAAATGTCAAATAGACACTTAAAAATATCTATAAAAATAATATGCTGAAGTTGTATTCCTGCTATCTATGTTGAAAGCGATATAAAACTCTGGCGCTTACTATATGTCTTTTGCTATTTTTATGCAAACAACTACGCTATGCAAGGACTTTTTATCGAATACATATTTCTTATTCTGATCATTCTGGCTCTGGTCATGCTGGCCAACAAACTCCGCCTAGCTTACCCGATTGTGCTGGTACTCGGTGGGTTAGCGCTCAGCTTTACCGACGAGTTTTCATCAATCACCATCGACCCGGAACTGGTTTTCTTTCTCTTTCTCCCTCCCCTGCTTTATGAGGCTGCCTGGCAAACATCCTGGAAAGAGTTTTGGAAATGGCGACGGGTAATCACCAGCTTTGCCTTTCCCATTGTTATCCTTACTTCCTGTGTAATTGCTCTGGTCTCGAATGCCTTTATTCCGGGTTTCACCCTGGCGCTGGGCTTTCTGCTGGGCGGTATTATCTCCCCGCCCGATGCCATTTCGGCCACCACCATCATGCGGCAGGTAAGCGTACCGAAGTCGCTGGTGAGCATTGCCGAGGGCGAAAGTTTGCTCAACGATGCCTCGTCTCTGATTGTGTTTCGATTTGCGCTGGCGGCCGTTATCACGCGGCAGTTCCACTTTCAGGAAGCCGCCACCAATTTTGCGCTGGTCGTTTTCATGGGCATCGGTATCGGCCTGTTGATCGGTATCATTTTTTACGCCATTATCCGCTGGCTACCCACCACCTCCAGCATCGAAGTTGTGTTGACGCTGGTAACGCCCTACTGCATGTATTACGGGGCCGAGCATTTTCACTATTCGGGGGTTCTGGCGGTTGTTAGTGGTGGGTTGCTACTATCCAACAAGCGGCAAAGTATGCTGACGTATCAGAGCCGGATTCAGGGGGTGAACGTGTGGACGAACATCGTCTTTGTAATGAACGGACTGGTTTTTTTGCTGATTGGCCTTCAATTACCTACTGTCGTTAAACAGCTTGGCTCGGTCAGTCTTAGCAGTGCTATTGGCTACGGGCTGGTAATTTCGCTGGTTCTTATGGTAACTCGCTTGGTCTGTACGTTTGGTGCGGCCGCTTTTACCCGCTTTGCAAGCCACTATATCACCGTGGCCGATCCAAACCCCGATTGGCGGGCGCCCTTACTTTTGGGGTGGGCCGGTATGCGCGGGGTGGTGTCGCTGGCCGCGGCACTGTCAGTTCCGATCGTAATCGAGTCAGGGCAGGCTTTCCCTCATCGCAACCTGATTCTGTTCATCACGTTTGTTGTTATTCTGGTAACCCTGGTGTTTCAGGGATTAACGCTGCCCTGGCTGATCCGAAAAGTGGACTACAAAAGCTTACCGAACACTATTCCCGAACAGCAACAGGAGCTTATTATTCAACAGACGATTACCCAGGCCTCCCTTCAGTTTTTGAAACAAACGGAGCTTTCTAATGAGCACATCACAAACCTGCATGAGCGACTCAACCTTGACCTTCGTTTGCTCAATCAGGAACTGAACGAAACTGACCATACCAGAACTGCTGCCTTAATGACTTTTCAACGCACCTACCTCGACCTGCTCCAACGGCAGCGCACCACCCTGATGGAGATGAACCACAAGATGGAATTCGATGAAGACCTGATCCGAAAATACCTCGCCCTAACTGACCTTGAGGAATACAAAATCAGAGAGAAACTAGTGCAGGAGAACACGCCCAATTAGGCCTGATCGGCATTTTTATTAATGAAGCTGTTTAAACTTTCTCTTTTCGTTTGATTTTCCGCAGGAAAATGACCGAGAACGCGATAAAATGTAAACTCATCCAATTTTTGACCGAAAATTCAAACCGTACTAACAGGGCTTTGAA
>NZ_JAPQNS010000004.1 GCF_028867935.1 Flavobacterium sp. SUN052 | reverse complement strand
ACCTGTACTGACCAGGTGTTTTAAGGTAATCCAATCGGGCTCTGCCAAGACGAACGGGGTTGCGATACGGCTCATACCGCAAAGTTAACCATTTATCTACGTACTAAATTGGAGAAGCACTAGACCAAAACAAAATACTTAAGTATTAAACACTAACTTTTATAGAAAACATACTCGTACAAAATAAACTTACCTTTATATTTATTACTGATAATCAATATATTACAAAGCTCTCTAAAGGCATATTTTGCCATTTAAAAGTTGTACTATTATGTATACAGCGCGTATACTACAGATTATCGCGCATCTGTTTACTCAACAATTTTACTTATTCACGCAACCTGATAGACTATTAATCCGTAGTGCTATTGAAATCGATTTATCAGTTCAGTTTCCACCGTATAAAACCTAATCTGCATGAAATAGCTGCCCCATTCGGCGATTTTATATAATTAGTTCTATAGATCAAATCGATCTATAGAAGCTCATGCACTGTATAGTATGGCAGTCGCATTTAGTCGCCAACAGGCTTAACAGCCTTTACACAATCAGAAAAAGTAACCAAAACAGGTAAATGCCATCAATTATGAAGCTAATCAACTTACGCTTTCTATGTATTATTTTATCATTCGCACTCATCCTCATTTACGACGTAGGGTGTGAATATAAAACTCAGAGTGTTGCTCCAGCGAGCGAACAGGACCAAGCGTCCACAACAGAGCTTATCTCCATCAAAACAGGATCGGCCCCAACAATCGACGGAATTATTGACGCTTCCTGGAATAGCGTTCCTGCCTTAAAAATTAACCCCTCAGTACCTGATCCAGGTAACAATCTTTTTTCGGGATACATAAATGATAAAATACCGGTCACCCTACGGTCAATGCATGACGGTGAATCCATTTATTTTTTAGCCGAATATGCGGATGATAGCAAAAGTGTAAACGTAGCACCCTGGTATTTTAATCCAACTACGAAATTGTGGGCTCAGGAATCAACCAGTAAAACATTTGATGAAAATGGGGTCATGGTAAGGCCTGGTTTTGGCGAAGACAAAATAGCAATGTTGTGGAATATTGATAATTCGACACCCAAGTTTTTGTCGCAAACCTGCTATGCAAGCTGCCATGTTTTTACGCCCTATCTAGACTATTCGGTTACGCCTGCTGTGCAGCGATCTAATGCAAACAGTGGTAATCATTATACCAATGGTGTAAATGAAAAAATAGATATGTGGTGGGGGCATTTAGGTCGAGACATAATTTTCGACCAAATGGATGATAATTACCAGGATTGGGCGGGAGGGCCTGCAATCACAAACCTCACTGGAGGTAATGCCAACGGACGGCATGTGGATGACATCGCCGTCACTGGTACATCAACAGTTTGGCCTAACAGACCTATCTATTCTACTGCAAAACCCCAGGGTACAATTAACAATCGGCAAACATTAAAATTAGATGGTACCGGTACATCTGTAACCGTTCCAATGTGGGTTATACCCAATGCAACTGGTAGCTATTTTATTCTTGCCTCCGATACATTGGCCAATAAAGCTGTGAAAATTACCAAAGTAAGTTCAACGGGAATTTTATCCTACAATGGTGGCAGTATCGATCCAACAAATAATGCCGATTATCAGCGAGTTGGCGAATCGGTTACGGGAAATTTAGGCAATAAAGCAATCCCAAGTTATATAGCTTCACCCTTGATTGATGGTAGAGCTGATATTACCTGCAAAGCTGTACATACGGGCTCAGGTTGGGTGGTTGAATTTAAACGAGCGCTAAAAACAAAAGATGTACTAAAACAGGACATTGACTTTTCGAATTTCAGTGATCAACAATTTGGGTTCGCTGTTTGGAATCAGTCAAATAATCAGCACGCCATTCATACCGATTTAGTACTAAAGTTCAAAAACAAAACAAACTAAAACAGGCTATGAATACAGAAGATCAGACAGCAAAAATAAATCGGCTTAATTTCCTAAAAAGAATTGGCTTCTCTGGAGCAAGTTTAATAGCGGTTTACTGCGGTATTACTATGTCTTCTTGTACAAACGAAGGCGACCTTACTCCGGCAACTACGGGTCCTTTGACCTACGACATGAGTAAACCAGATTTAGCCAAATTGATGAATAAAGGAGGCTTTTTTGTCGATGCTACCAATGGAATTGTCATTGCAAATACAAGTGACAATGGCTATGTAGCCGTAACGCTTGTATGCACGCACGAAGGGCAAAAGCAGATTTCATATGCTACCAACAAGTTTATGTGTTCAGCTCACGGAGCTACGTTTGATAACGCAGGAAAAGCCCTTTCTGTAGCATCAAGGCCATTAACAACCTATAAAGTCACACAAAGTGGTAATGTTCTGACCATTACCCGATAAACCATCTGACCTATATTATGAGGCATTTTTTAGTTTTTTTATTAGTCGCCCTGTCAGTGCCAGCAATTGCTCAGGATGACCTAATGAATATCCTTAATGAGGAAAGTAAGAGTAAAATCGATTACAAATCAGCTACGTTCAAAAGTACGCGGTTAATCAACGGTCAAACCATCGAAACAGTTGGTAAAAACCAGTTGAATTTTTGGATTTCTCATCGGTTTGGCGCGCTAAACTCTGGATTCATCAATAATTTTTTCGGCCTCGATGAAGCTCGTATTCGTCTTGGTTTAGAGTATGGAATTACTGATAAATTAACGGTTGGTATTGGTCGAAGTTCTCAGGAAAAAGTGTACGATTTTTACGCAAAATATAAACTTTTACGTCAATCGAATAGAATGCCTGTAACGCTTACAGTTTATGGCAGCAATGCTATAAGTACTGTAATAACGGGGACAGCTATGGAATCAGGAACGGTTATGCATTATGATAATAATTATGACCGCATGACTTACACAGGGCAATTCTTACTGGCCAGAAAATTCAGTGAAAATATTTCTCTCCAACTCATGCCTACGGTGCTTCATTTCAACAAATCTGAAACACCTGATGTATCTAACGATTTTGTCTCTTTAGGAGTTGGAGGCCGGGTAAAAATAACAAAACGGCTTAGTATCACAGGTGAATACTATTACAGCAATTTCAATCGGTCTGGCGCCAGTCCCTATCATAATTCTTTAGCACTAGGCTTTGACATTGAAACAGGCGGCCATGTTTTTCAACTTCACTTTACAAATTCCAGGGGAATGATAGAACGGCAGTTTATTGCTCAAACAACAAAGCTCTGGAGCGATGGGGGCATTTTCTATGGCTTCAATATGTCCAGAAGTTTTAGCCTGGATAAAAAGTCCAAAAAACCACAACAGTAGAAAGATCATTGCTTTACTAAAACAGTTTTATCATGAAAAAATTCAGCTTCTTATTGATGGTGTACAGCATACTATCAATACCTTCTTACGGGCAACTTTTCTCTACCCAAACGGGAGAAACCAGTTTCTTTTCAGAAACGCCCGTTGAAAACATTTCAGCTATTAATAAATCAGTAGGAGCCGTGCTGAATACGGCCACGAATGAAATAGCGGTGGGTATAAAAATGATGGCCTTTGATTTCTCAAATAAACTGATGCAGGAGCACTTCAATGAAAATTATGTTGAATCGGAAAAGTACCCCACCAGTGTCTTCAAAGGAAAAATTCTTGAACCGATTGACTACACAAAGAATGGAACGTACGCTGTTACAGCAAAGGGCCAACTGACAATTCATGGTGTATCACAGTCACGAGAATTAAAAGGAAACCTTACTGTTGATAATCAGAAAATTACGTTATCAAACAACTTCGACGTAAAGCTAACTGATCATAAAATTGAAGTCCCTCAACTTGTATTCGCCAAAGTTGCTGAGGTGATTTCTGTAAAATCAAAATACGTTTTCAACCCTTACGTAAGAAAACAATCGGCTCCCTGATAGTCATTGAGGATCGAACTGATGTAGGTTTCTCAACAACCTATAATACCACTCCTGTAGAATGAGTTGCCTTTTTATCAACTAGCCGAGTTATTACCCCTTCGTTTAGTCATTAGAAAGGCAACTCAGTCATGATCAATAAGAAAGAAACGGCTTCTGGAAAGCCAGCCCAGCCTAAAAAGTCACCCATACGGGAGTGGTTCGATTCGGTTTTGTTCGCGGTGATAGCCGCCACACTGATTCGGTTTTTCACGTTTGAAGCCTACGCCATTCCGACGCCTTCGATGGAAAACAGCCTGATGGTGGGTGATTTTCTATTCGTGAGCAAACTTCACTACGGCATTCGTACCCCAAAAACGCCCCTGCAAGTACCGCTGACGCACCAGAAAATCTGGGGCACCGAAATCCCCTCTTTCAGCTCGGTGATACAACTGCCTATTTACCGGCTTCCTGGTTTCACGAAGGTGAAAAACGGCGATGTCGTTGTGTTTAATTATCCGCCCAAAAAAGAGGGCGAACCAGCTTACCCCACCGATCTGAAAACCAATTTCATTAAGCGGTGCATTGGCATTCCCGGCGATGTGCTGGAAATCCGGCAGGAAAAAGTCTTCGTAAACGGCAAGGCGTTCCCCGTGCCGCCCCGCTCCGAAACGTTTTATTATGTAAAAACCACTGAGGTGCTCGACGACCGGTTTTTCCGGCGATACGATATTGTCAACGATTTCAAATCGGCCGAAGGTCCATTCATTAACTGGCAGTCGGTGGAGACGTATGATGAGGTTACCAAAACCTCTACCCTATCCGGTTACCGGGTGAATATGATGCAGGAAACCCTGCAAAAATTCAAGGCGTTCGATTGGGTTAAGGGCATTGAACCCATTGCCGAACCGCCCGCTCAAGCTGGACCCGGCATTTACGGTGGATCAGCACACACCTGGAATCAGGACAATTATGGCCCACTGACAATTCCCAAAAAAGGCGTTACGGTTAGTCTGAATCCGCAGACGATTGCCGTGTATGGGCCGGTTATCGAGCGGTATGAAGACAACAAAAACGTAGTGTTAACCCCCACCAGTGTTCAAATCGACGGGAAGCCGATCACGAGTTATACCTTCAAGCAAGACTACTACTTTATGATGGGCGACAACCGCCACAACTCCGAAGATTCACGCTATTGGGGCTTTGTACCCGAAGACCACATTGTTGGTAAAGCGGTGTTTGTCTGGATGTCACTTGACCCTGTTCCTGCTGACGTGTGGCACAAAATCCGCTGGAGCCGGTTATTTCGGGTGATTGAGTGATAGGTTATCATACGGACGATGTATAAGCATTAAAAGAAAGAGTTTACCGTTGCCTAAAGAATAAGAAGTTACTGCTTAAACGTGTGCGTTATTAGTCGTTTCATGTTCGTAATGAGCTAGTTAATAAAAACTTAACTAGCTCATTACATATTCACAAGCTCGTATAGCCATGAACAGAAACCGATTTTTGACAGCCATCGCAGGCCTGGTAGCAACAACTTCCTTTTCGTTTACGACGTTAAAAAAGATGCTTCAACCCGGTAAAGGCTTCAAAGCCAGTGCTGGCGAAGGACGTTATCATGGCCATATCCGCCTGAAAGGCGTTAATTCGAATCAACTGGATGTAAAAGTGTCGGGCAAGGACACGAACGGCGATTTAGCCATTTTTGAGCAGACAGGTTTGTCACCGAAGCGGGGAACGCCCCTACACGTGCATCCCAATCAGGATGAAATATTTCAGATTCTGGAAGGCGAGTACCATTTCAAGGTGGGCGACGATATTCATAAATTAAAAGCAGGAGATAGCATTTTTCTGCCTCGTAATGTGCCCCATGCCTGGACGCAAGTCAGCGAGAAAGCCCGCACAACGGTGATTCTTCAGCCAGCAGGTAAATTGGAAGAGTTTTTTGTCACCATGGCGGCTTTAGAAAAAGAACCAACCCAGGAAGAAGTAGCCAAAATCTTTGCCGCTCACGACATGAAAGTTGTTGGCCCTCGGCTTATTGTCGACTGAGTGAACGCAACGTCCTATTGTTTATAGGGAATTAACTGGGGCCGGTATTGGATCGGCCAGTTATCGTTCTCTTTCAACCTATTATTTCCCCTATTCCACCAGTTATCAACTCTGGGTATCCCACTGGCTTCATAGACAGTATATTCGTTTACAGAACGACCCAACATTATGACCAGTACATCCTCTACCTTTCTACCATTACTCATCGCCTTCGGTGGTCTATTCCTGGGCGCTATCTTCATCCTTATCGGCTGGTATCTTTGGTACGAAGGCCGCGAGCTGCGCAACAACGGGCGCACGGTTACGGCTATTGTGAAGGAAAAATTCAGAAAAGTGGACCAGGATTTACTGGGGCAGCTAGAAAACTACTATATCCGCTGTGTCTTTCAGGACCCGACAGGTCTGCTTCAGGAAGTAGAGGTTAGCCTACGATCCAAACATTGGTATCAGGTTAGCGAAGGCAAAACCACGCAACTGACATACGTACCTGATGATCTGGACGAAACGCTTCCGGGGTCGCGTTTGAGCTGGCAAGTACGCGGAGTTATTGGTATTGTACTAATGGCTTTTGGCGTATTGTCGATAGCGGTCATTTCTGTCGGGGCCTTCCAGGAATGGCTTCATAGCTAGCAAAGCACTTAGACATGAGCGCGATGTTGACGGGTCACCAATTGTTTTCTTTTGTGAAATACGGACAAACTCTTTTTTGCGTTAGTTTGCAAAGGTCAGGCACTTACCTGGCCCTAAACAGTTCACATCATGAAACAATTTACACTGCTACTGGCGCTCTTTGTCGCTATTTGTTTATCCAGTTTTGCCCAAGCGCCCATCAAAGTACTACGCACAACTTCTGATCGCCAGATCAAAGAAATTGAGAAGCAGGTTTTCAAGCAGTACGGCACTAAAGTGGCTATCATTGTCCTCAGCCGAAACGACAAGAAAGAAATTACCAACCTGAAAGCTGTTCGGTACACTAAGACAGGAGAACAATTAGGTTCCTGTTCGTCCGACAAGTTCGGCATTTTGTTGATCAAGGCTGATGGCTGCGCTATTGCTGATCTTGGCTACGAAAAAGACATTATAGCTCAGTATCAGTAATTCGTTGGCGTGGGCAGTGGGAACACTGCCCACGCCAGTATCCTTTTATTTCAGCGCACCTTCTTTTTGGTACAAGCCCGCCAGCGTTTCAACGGCGTAGTCGATTTCGTCGGCGGTATTGTATTTACCAAAGGAGAACCGGACGTACCCCCGGTTGGGATTCAGACCGGGCAAAGCCGCCAGCACGTGCGAGCCAATCTCGGATCCACTCGAACAGGCTGAACCACCCGATGCCGAAATTTTGGCAATGTCCAGGTTAAACAACAACATATCGCTGATGTCGGATTCGGGAAGGCTCACGTTAAGCACAGTATACAGGCTGTTGTCCACATCACCCGAGGCTCCATTAAACTGTACCGGTCCAATGTCATTGGCGTCGAACCGCTCGCGGAGCTGGTCTATCATTCGGCGTTTTAATCCTTCGATGTGCTGGCGGTGCGCATCCATTTCGCGGTAGGCAATCTCCAGTGCTTTCGCCAGGCCCACAATACCATACACATTTTCGGTACCTCCGCGCTGGTTGCGTTCCTGAGCTCCCCCATGAATAAACGGGTGAATAGGGCCGCGACCAACTTTTGTATCGCCATTGGCGTAGAGAAATCCAACACCTTTGGGGCCGTGGAATTTGTGAGCGGCCCCCACAATGAAATCAATGGGTAGTTGTTGCAGGTTATGCCGGTAATGGCCCATTGTCTGCACTGTATCGGAGTGAAAAACCGCCTTGTATTCGCGACACATTGTTCCTACCTGCTCCAACGGCAGCAGGTTCCCAATCTCGTTGTTACCGTGCATGAGTGAAACCAACGAGCCATTGGGATGCGCACTCTTATTTTGGGCCAGCAGGCTTTCCAAATGCCCTAAATCGAGCGTTCCGTCTGGCCCGATGTTTACCAGATCCAACTGAATCAACCCGCGTTTGGCGGCATGTTGAAGCGTGTGCAACACCGCATGGTGTTCCACTGGCGAACTGATGGCATGGGTAATGCCGTACGTTTCGATGCTCCCCATGAGGGCTGTATTGTCAGCCTCGGTACCACCCGACGTAAAGAAAATCTCGGCAGGTGAGGTGTTGAGCAATTGGGCCACCGTTTTGCGCGCCCGCTCAATCGCCGACCGCACCTTACGACCGTGACTATGGATGGATGAAGGATTCCCAAACTGCTCGGTTAGTAGTGGCAGCATGGCGTCCAGCACTTCGGGATCGAGCCGGGTAGTGGCGGCATTGTCTAGATAAACGGGGGTGGGCGATGAAGCGATCATAAGGGCAAAATTACGGCTTTTGTTCGTAAACAGGAGGGTTATACAGGCAGTTAAACAACCTCAACAAAATGAATCCGTATTTTAAACGATTTGATGAATCGGACGATGAGAATTTCTATGTCCAGCCCCGGTTAGTTACCCACATCGACGATGGAGCTATTGCAGCCACTACCAACCTATACAAGCAGTTATTACCCCAAAATGGTGTCATTCTGGATCTAATGAGCGCCTGGCGGAGTCACCTCCCCACTGATGTACCGTTTGCGCGGGTTGCGGGTTTGGGTATGAATGCAGAAGAGATGCGTCAGAATCCACAACTCACTGATTTTGCCGTACAGAATTTGAATAAAAACCCGGCTCTCCCCTACCCCGATGCCACGTTCGATGGGTGTGTCTGCACGGTTTCTGTCCAGTATCTGACCAATCCAGTGGCGGTGTTCGCTGAAGTGGGCCGCGTTCTGAAGCCGGAAGCACCGTTTGCTGTAACGTTTTCGAACCGGATGTTTCCCACAAAAGCCGTGGCCATCTGGCAGTCGCTCGATGATGCCGGGCACCAGGAACTGGTACATGGTTATTTTGAACAGTCAAAAAAATATGCCCGCATTGAACCCATTACGGGCACAACGCAGGCATGGAATGACCCATTGCTGGGTGTTGTCGGTTGGAAAGCTAGTTAGAGCGTTCAGGAAAGGACTTCCTTTTTCTCGATGCCTTCTGGCTGACCAGCCAGCACAGCTTTCGCCTGTTCAACCACATTATCAACGGTGAAACCGAAGTAAGCCATAATAGCCTCGCCCTCACCTGACAGACCGAACCGATTCATGCTGATGGTTGTCCCCTCGTCGGTCACGTATTTATGCCAGCCAATAGGTGATCCAGCTTCCACAGCCAGTCGTTTTCTGATAGATGGCGGTAAGACTTCGTGATGATACGCCTGATCCTGCTGCTCGAACAATTCCCACGAAGGCATACTGACGACCCGCGCCTTGATGCCCTGTTTTTCAAGTTCATCCTGCGCTTTCATCACCAGCGACACCTCCGATCCGGTAGCAATGAGGATCAGTTCGGGCTTGCCCCCTTTAGCCTCACTCAGGATATACGCACCCCGTTCCACTCCCTGGGCAGACCCGTATTTGTCCTGGTCGAGAGTGGGTAGCTTCTGCCGAGACAAGATCAGCACCACAGGCGACTTTGTTTTAGTCATGGCAACCCGCCAGGCCCAAGCTGTTTCGTTGGCATCGGCGGGCCGGAGAACCACAATATTGGGTATGGTACGGAGCGATACCACCTGTTCAACCGGCTGGTGCGTAGGGCCATCTTCGCCCAGACCAATGCTGTCATGAGTAAAAACAAATGTAGCCCCCGACTCAGCCAGAGCTGTCAGGCGAATGGCTCCACGCATGTAATCCGAGAAGTTGAGAAATGTACCACCGTAGGGCCGTACACCACCATGTTGGGCCATACCGTTGAGGGCCGCCCCCATTGCGTGTTCGCGCACCCCAAACCAGATGTTAGATTCCTCGTAGTGTCCAGGCTGAAAACTAACCTCGCCTTTAGTCGGCATATCATTGGACGAAGCAAGGTCAGCTGAGCCACCAAACAAAAAGGGTACGCTTTCTTTCAAAGCTGTCAGCACTTTGCCTGATGCTTGCCGCGTTGCCATTGCCCCATCAGCGGGTGTAAACGAGGGCAATTTGGCATCCCAGCCAGCGGGCAACTCACCGTCAAACGAGCGGGTAAACTGGTCAGCTTCGGTGGGAAAGGCTGCCTTATAGTCACCAAACTCTTTCTCCCATTCGGCCTGAAGTTCGGCTCCGCGCTGCCCGGCTTTGGCCAGGTGTTCGCGCACGCCATCAGGAATCACGAATGACTTGTCAGGGTCGAAACCAAAGAATTCTTTCGCTTTACGCAGATTTTCGTCGCCTAATGGAGAGCCATGCGTTTTGCTGGTTCCCTGCTGCGGACTACCATAGCCAATTACGGTTTTCACCGCAATAATAGAGGGGCGCGGGTCAACCTGAGCAGCCCGGATAGCCGAGTCAATTGCCTCCAGATCATTACCATCCTCTACCTGCTGCGTATGCCAGCCATAGGCTTCAAAACGAGCCAAACGATCTTCAGTGAACGCCAGGCTGGTTGGCCCATCAAGCGAAATATGGTTATCATCGTAGAGGTAAATCATCTTGCCGAGTTTCAGGTGCCCCGCCAGCGAAGCCGCTTCGGACGCAATACCCTCCATTAAATCGCCATCGCTAACAATCGAATACGTGAAATGATCCTGCACGCTATGTCCGTCGCGATTGTAATGAGCGGCCAGGAATGCTTCGGCCATTGCCATACCCAGGCCATTGGCAAAGCCTTGTCCCAGCGGGCCAGTGGTTACCTCAACCCCCGCTGTCAGATTAGATTCGGGGTGACCGGGCGTTTTTGAATGAATTTGCCGGAAATTTTTCAGATCATCAAGCGACAAATCGTACCCGTATAGGTGCAGCAGGCTATACAACAAAGCCGAGCCATGCCCTGCCGATAGCACAAAGCGGTCGCGGTTGGGCCAATGGGGATCTTGTGGGTTGAAGCGCAGAAAGCGCGAAAACAGCACATACGCCATTGGCGCAGCACCCAGTGGTAATCCGGGGTGCCCAGAATTTGCTTTCTGCACCATGTCGACTGACAATAGCCGAATGGTGTTGATACTCAATTGATCGAGGTCAGTTTGGTTGTTAGTCATAAGCCGTTGCGGAAAGGATTAACCGTAGAATTAACTGCCTGACCAGCGCGGTCAGGGGTATCTAAAGTGATTAACACGCTCCACCACAATTTGGCCCGAAAAAAGTAGCAAACGTTAACTCGACAATAAGCTTATGACAAGGCTTGGGGTGGCGGATTTGAACTTGCCGGGCGGGTTTTATCGTCAGGTGGCAATGGTATAAACTCGGCATTATCGTTGGGTGGCAGGGGAATACGGCCCGCCTGCCAGTCGGCTTTGGCCTGCTCAATACGCTCGCGGCTCGACGAAACGAAGTTCCACCAGATAAAGCGTTCGCCCAGCGGTTCACCGCCCAGCAACATCAGCGTACTGGGTTCTTTGGCAATCAACACCGGATCGACTCCCTTGCTGAACACCAGCAACTGCCCCACGCCATACGTGTGTCCGTTGACCTCGACACTACCTTTTGCGATATAAGCCCCCCGTTCAGGAAAACCCGTCGGCGGGCCAAACCGGGCTCCGATCTGCAAAACAACGTGCGCATAAAAAAGGGGCGAGTGAGTCGCTACGCTGTTGGTTAAGCCGTAGGCGTCACCGGCAATCAGCCGCATCCAGACACCCGTATCGGTAAAAATTGGCAGTTCGTCGGGTTGGTAATTCGTAAACGTGGGCGCATTTTCTTCGGCTGTTTCCGGTAGTGCTACCCAGGTCTGGACCATTTCGAACGCATTGGCTGCCAGCAGGGCCGGGTCTTCAAATCGTTCGGAATGGGCAATGCCCCGCCCGGCCGTCATCCAATTGACTTCGCCCGGCCGAATAATTTGTTGCACCCCTAAACTATCGCGGTGGGTTACTTGCCCATCAAACAGGTAGCTCACCGTCGACAGGCCGATATGGGGATGCGGCAACACGTCCATTTTCACCAGTTCAGCAGGCGTTTTGCTTACCGGGCCTGCATGATCCATAAAAATAAACGGTCCCAGCATCCGGCGCAGCCGATACGGCAAAATCCGTTTCACATCGAATCCATTGCCAATGGACGCGGACCGGGCAGTGATGACAAGATCAAGCATGAGAAAGGGATCTATTCAGAGTATCCAAAAATAAAGCAAAACAACTAACAAAATAACCTCACTTTCAAGCCATTCCACAAAATTGGTAGAACTATTTGGAGAAATGGTTTTGCTTTTCTAAAATTGTGTCAATTTTACACGTTTACTGATTTATAGTA
Source organism: Flavobacterium sp. SUN052 (assembly GCF_028867935.1). Taxonomy (GTDB): domain Bacteria; phylum Bacteroidota; class Bacteroidia; order Flavobacteriales; family Flavobacteriaceae; genus Flavobacterium. Next base: position 441,836 of record NZ_JAPQNS010000004.1, on the reverse strand, counting down.
TCCTGACTATTCCTCCTTCCTTTTATGTCCGTTTACCAACACAGCACCCGCATTCTGGTCGCGCTGGATTGTATTATTTTCGGGTTCGATGGCGAGTCGTTGAAGTTACTGCTGATCAAGCGAAATTTTGAACCTGAATTTGGAAAATGGTCACTGATGGGTGGCTTTCTGAACGAGGGCGAAGACTTGGAGGAAGCGGCAAAACGGATTCTCTATGAGTTAACCGGGCTGGAAAACAACTACCTGGAGCAGCTACAAACCTTCGGCGTTGTTGACCGTGATCCTGTTGAGCGGACAATCTCGGTTGTGTATTATTCGCTGGTCAATATTGCCGATCAGGACGTAAGCGCAATTCAGGCACACAATGCCTCATGGATCAGCCTTGACAATAAACCCGCCCTTATTTTCGACCACAATCAGATGGTCGGTGTAGCGCTTCAGCGTCTGCGTTATAAGGCGGCCTTGCACCCCATTGGCTTTGAGCTATTACCCCAGAAATTCACCCTGCCTCAGTTGCAAAAACTCTACGAAGCAATTTACGGCACTCAGCTTGACCGGCGCAACTTCAGCCGTAAGATCATGGCTACCGACCTACTGATTGCGACAGGAGAAAAAGACATGAACTCGGCGACCAAAAAGGGGCAGCTCTACGCCCTCAACAGCGAGCGGTACCAGAAATATTTAGATGGCTATTATACATTCCTACCCGAATTAGCGGAATTAACAACCTCATGAACAATCAATATGTCATTGGTGTCGACTTCGGCACCGACTCCGTGCGGGCTCTGCTGGTGAATGCCCAAACGGGAGCAACCGTTGGTACGCACGTACACGAATACGCCCGCTGGAAACAGGGATTATTCTGCGATCCAGCACAATCACAGTTTCGGCAACACCCGCTCGATTACCTCGAAGGGCTGGAAGCAACTATCAACGGTGCGCTGGCTCAGGCCCCGGCCGATGTTCGGCAGCAGGTAGCCGGCATCTCGATTGATACCACGGGCTCAACCCCGGTTGCCGTAGATCAGACCGGCCTTCCGCTGGCCCTTCGTCCCGACTTTGCCGAGAATCCTAATGGCATGTTCATTCTCTGGAAAGACCACACGGCCAACGGCGAAGCCGAAGAAATCAACAACCTGGCGCACCACTGGGATGTTGACTATACCAAGTATGTTGGTGGTATTTATTCATCGGAGTGGTACTGGGCTAAAATGTTGCGCACCCTTCGGGTAGATGAAGCTGTCCGTGAGCACGCTTTTTCGTGGATTGAGCACTGCGATTGGATATCGGCCGTGCTGACGGGCAATACAGACCCATTGACGCTCCGTCGTTCGCGGTGCGCGGCTGGCCACAAAGCACTCTGGCACAGCGAGTTCGATGGCTTACCCTCCGACGAGTTCCTGACCCGGCTAGACCCGCTTCTCAGCGGCCTGCGCGACCGGCTTTTCACTGATACCTACACGGCCGATCAGCCAATGGGTACCTTGTCGACAGAATGGGCCCAAAAGTTAGGTCTTTCAGAAAACGTGGTTGTGGGCGTCGGCGCGTTCGATGCACACATGGGTGCCGTGGGCGCTGAAATTGAACCGTACGCTTTTGTACGAATCATGGGTACCTCGACCTGTGATATTCTGATGGCTCCCAACGAGGAAATTGGCCACCGACTCATCCGGGGTATTTGTGGGCAGGTTGATGGTTCGGTTGCGCCGGGCATGTTGGGCATGGAAGCCGGTCAGTCGGCATTTGGCGACGTGTACGCTTGGTTTGCCCGGATCATTACCGCCCCCGTGCGTGAGCTACTAGGCAACGACGCTGCCGACGCACTGTCCAGCCAACTTATTCCGCACCTGTCGGAGCAGGCGGCCCGCTTGCCCGTCACCGATAACGATCTGATTGCCCTGGACTGGGTCAACGGGCGCCGGACACCCGACGCCAACCATACACTCAAAGGAGCCATTACCGGGTTGAACCTCGGCACCGATTCGGCACGCATATTCAAGGCACTGGTAGAAGCTACGGCTTTTGGGTCGCGGAGCATCGTTGATCGCTTTGTTGACGAAGGTGTCCCTATCCGTAAAGTGATTGCCATTGGGGGCGTCGCCAAAAAGTCGCCGTTTGTGATGCAAACCCTCGCCGATGTGCTGAACAAACCAATTCAGGTAGCGCAGGCTGATCAGGCTTGTGCCCTGGGTGCTGCCATGTGCGCAGCCGTGGCGGCTGGTGTTCACCCGTCGCTGGAATCGGCGCAGAAGGCTATGGGATCAGGCTTCGATGCGGAATATCATCCTCGGCCCGAGCAGGTAGCCGTGTATGAAACGCTGTACCAGAAATACCTGAAGCTAGGCGGGTTCGTAGAAGGCATTTCGGCCCGAAACTCATCAGTTACAGAAGTTCTATAAAACCCCACCCCCGGCCCCTCCCCGTTAGGGAGGGGAGCCGCTCTACAACAAATTGTAAGCGGGGTGTTACTCCCCTCCCTAACGGGGAGGGGTTGGGGGTGGGGTTATTTTTCTTATCACACATTTCTCATTACCCAATGCTTAATCTGAAACAAAGTGAAATCTGGTTCGTCACCGGAAGTCAGCATTTATACGGCGAAGAAACCTTACAACAAGTCGACGCCCATTCGCAGGTGATCGCCGATTTCCTGAACAATGCCGCATCCATGCCAGTGCGGGTTGTGTTCAAACCCGTTGTGAAAACCCCCGACGAGATTTATGCCATTTGCCAGGCTGCCAACGTAGCCCCGGCCTGCGTCGGTATTGTGACCTGGATGCACACGTTTTCGCCCGCCAAGATGTGGATTCGGGGCTTAAACATCCTGAAGAAGCCTCTGTTGCACCTGCATACCCAGTTCAACCGGGATATTCCGTGGGGTAATATCGACATGGATTTCATGAACCTGAATCAGTCGGCCCACGGCGACCGCGAGTTTGGGTTTATGATGTCGCGGATGCGCCTGAACCGAAAAATTGTGGTGGGTTTCTGGCAAGACGAAGCTGTCATAAAGCAGATTGCAGGCTGGGCGCGGGTTGCTTTGGCGGCTCACGAGATGAAAACGCTGAAGGTGGTTCGCTTTGGCGACAACATGCGGCAGGTAGCCGTAACCGACGGTGATAAAGTTGCCGCCGAAATGACCTTTGGCATGTCGGTGAATACACACGGTATTGGCGATCTGGTGGCCGTTATCAATCAGGTAACCGATGCCGATGTAGATCAGTTGGTGACCGAATACGCCGACAGTTATACGCTTATGGAGTCGTTGCTACGGGGTGGCGCACAGCATTCGTCGCTGCGCGACGCGGCCCGGATCGAGATTGGGATGCGGGCGTTCTTGCAGGATGGCGGTTTCGGCGCATTCAGCGATACGTTCGAAGATTTGCACGGCATGGCACAGTTGCCCGGCGTTGCTTCGCAGCGGCTTATGGCCGAGGGCTACGGGTTTGCGGGCGAGGGTGACTGGAAAACAGCCGCTATGGTGCGCGTAATGAAGGTGATGGCAGCCGGTTTGCCGGGTGGCAACTCGTTCATGGAAGACTACACCTACCATTTCGACCCTACCAACCCGCTTGTTCTGGGCTCGCACATGCTCGAAATCTGCCCCAGTATTGCCGCCAGCAAACCATCGTGCGAAGTGCATCCGCTCGGCATTGGTGGTAAGGCAGACCCCGTCCGGCTGGTGTTCAACGCGGGGGCGGGACCGGCTATCAATGTTTCGCTGATAGACATGGGTAATCGCTTCCGGCTGCTTGTGAACGAAGTTGAAGCCGTTGACGTAACCGAAGCGTTGCCGAAACTTCCTGTGGCCCGCGCCCTCTGGAAACCCATGCCCGACATGGCTACTGGCTGTGCAGCCTGGATTTTGGCGGGTGGAGCCCACCATACGGTTTTCAGTCAGAACCTAACCACCGAAAACGTCGATGACTTCGCCGACATTTTCGGTGTAGAACTGGTGGTAATTGACAAAAACACGAATCTGCGACAACTGAAAAACGAACTCCGCTGGAGCGAAGCGGCCTATAAATAAAGAGTCCTCTTTCACCATGTACAAAACCTTACAGGAAGAATGTTACGAGGCTAACATGCAGCTCCCGAAGCTGGGGTTGGTACTGTTCACTTTTGGCAATGTCAGCGCGGTAGACCGGGAGCGGGGCGTGTTTGCTATAAAGCCGAGCGGGGTGTCGTATGACGTACTCAAACCCGCCGACATTGTGATTTGTGATTATGATGCCAAAGTGGTAGCCGGAGCCATGCGTCCTTCATCGGATACCAAGACCCACGCGCTGCTTTACAAAACCTGGAACGACATCGGCGGCATCACCCACACGCACAGCACCTACGCCGTAGCCTGGGCGCAATCGGGTATGGACATTCCGATTTTTGGAACTACCCACGCCGATCACACGCATCAGGATATTCCCTGCGCTCCGGTGCTGACCGACGAAATGATTCAGGGTGATTACGAACACGAGACAGGTAACCAGATCTTCGACGTGTTTCGGGAGAAAGGCCTGTCGCATACCGAAGTCGAGATGGTGTTGTTGCAAAATCACGGACCATTCACCTGGGGAAAAACCGCCGAAAAATCAGTGTACAACGCGGCTGTTCTGGAAGAGATTGCCCGAATGGCCTATATGACCCTGCAAATCAACCCCAACACGCCCCGAATTAAGGATACGCTTCGGATGAAACATTACGAACGCAAACACGGCAAAGATGCCTATTATGGGCAGGGATGTTAATAGAGTGCATATATCTGCGCAACGATCGTCTTTTATAAAAACTAAACCTGACTAATTCATGAAAAAAGCTGCTAAACTCCTTAGCCTGGCCTTACTGGCAGGTGGCCTAATGACCGCCTGTACATCCAATAAATCTGCTGAAAATCAAAAAATGGGTATTGAAAAATCGGCTTATGGCCAACTCCCCGACGGTCGGTCTGCTGACCTCTACACACTGCGCAACGAAGCGGGCATGACAGCCCAGATCACAACCTATGGCGGCATTCTGGTCGGTTTAACGGCTCCTGACAAAGACGGCAAGTTTGAAGACGTTACGCTGGGTTTCGACTCACTGGCTTCGTACACAAAGAACAACCCGTTTTTTGGCGCATTGATTGGTCGCTACGGTAACCGGATTGCCAAAGGTAAATTCACACTTGATGGCAAGCCGTATACGCTCGTGACCAACAACATGGGCAACCACCTGCATGGTGGTACTGTTGGCTTTGATAAAGTACTCTGGACCGCAACGCCTGTTGAAGGCGACGAACCAGCGCTTAAACTGACTTATACAGCCAAAGACGGCGAAGAAGGATACCCCGGCAATCTGTCGGTAGAAGTGACCTACACGCTTCAAAAAGACAACGCGCTCAAGATCGATTACCAGGCCACAACCGATAAGCCAACGGTGGTTAACCTGACCAATCACACGTATTTCAACCTGACAGGTGGGGCCAAACGCGATATTCTCGACCACGTGCTGACCATTAACGCCGACCGGTTTGTACCCGTAAATGCGACCCTGATTCCGACAGGCGAACTGAAGTCGGTAAGTGGAACACCATTCGATTTCACGAAAGCAACCCGCATTGGCGACCGTATCGACGACTCGACCGATGTGCAGATCAAGTATGGCATCGGCTACGATCATTGCTGGGTATTGACCGATAGCAGCAACACCCTCAAGGACATTGCCACGGTGCTTGAACCAACATCCGGGCGTGTGATGACGGTGAAGACAACGGAACCAGCCGTCCAGTTTTATACGGGTAATTTCCTCGATGGGTCGGTAACGGGCCGGGAAGGATTCCCTTACAAAAAACGGTTTGCGCTGTGTCTTGAAACGGAGCATTATCCCGATTCACCGAACCAACCCAATTTTCCAACCACAACGCTTCGCCCCGGTCAGACCTACAAAACCACAACTGTTTACCAGTTTTCAGTGAAGAAATAATGTGCTTGCTCAACGATGAAGCTTTTCAAGGTTTGGTGTTTGCTGCTGGTGATAGGTAGCTGGTCAGCTTATGCGCAAAACGTAGCGCCCATTCCGGTGCATGACCCTGTCATGATTCGGCAGGACAGCACGTATTACGTTTTTGCCACAGGAAAGGGAATTCGCACCTGGTCATCGACAGACCGGGTGCACTGGAAAGCGGAGAAACCAGTTTTTGAGACTGCCCCAGCGTGGACCACGGCTGCTAACCCGGCCACACGCCCCAACGACTTCTGGGCACCGGACATCTCGTACCACAACGGCACGTATTACCTGTATTACTCATCGTCGGTATTTGGCAAGAACTCGTCGGCCATTGGGCTGGCTACGAACACAACATTGCGGGCATCAGACCCAGATTATCGTTGGGTCGATCAGGGGTTGGTGATTCAGTCGGTGCCGGGTCGCGACAACTGGAACGCCATCGACCCAAACCTGATTCTGGATTCAACCGGTCGGGGCTGGCTTTCCTTTGGTTCGTTTTGGGGTGGCCTCAAGCTCGTTCGCCTGAACGACCAACTGACCGCCCCCGCACAACCCGAAGAATGGTACACGTTGGCCAGCCGCCCCCGCACCGATAACACGAGCGAGTCAGGAAACGGAGCTATTGAAGCTCCGTTTCTCTTTCGCAAAAATGGTTATTACTATCTCTTCGTCTCGTTTGATTTCTGCTGTCGGGGCCCCAAAAGCACGTACAACATCAGGGTGGGCCGGTCGACCAAAATCACCGGCCCTTACCTCGATCAGTCGGGTAAACCCATGACCCAGGGAGGGGGCACCCTGGTGCTCCAGGGTGACAAAGACTGGTATGGTGTAGGCCACAATTCGACCTACACCTTCGATGGCAACGATTACCTGATCTACCACGGTTATGATGCGGCCGATGGTGGCAAATCAAAATTGCTTACCCGCGAGCTGGCATGGGACAAAGATGGCTGGCCGATCGTTAAATAAGCCAGATCCGGTTAACGGCCCATCAAGACATACACCATATACACTACAAGTAGCCCCACCCCGGCCAGCAATAAACCCATTGCACGGCGTTTTTTCAGGAACAGTAATAAAATGAGACCCGTGGCCGATATGATCGTCATGAAAATGGCCGATCCATCGATCACCAGCGACCAACTGCCACCCGTATCACGCCCCTTGTGTAGGTCGTTTAGAATAGCAACCAACCCCATGCGTGTTTCGGTGAGCTTGTAGGCTCCAGTCGATCGGTCGACAAAGGCATCAGCCGAATAACCGGGTCCCCGAAACGATATAGCGCACTCCCGATCATCAATCCGAAAATCGCTCACGGCCCCTTTCACGCTGTGGTTAGTGCGGAGTTGCTCCACAATAGCCAGTTTATTAATGGCGGTTGTATCGGTTACATTTACCCAACCCAGCGTAACTTTCCCCTGATAATCAGCCGTTATCGACTGGTCTTCGAACCAATCCACGTGATTGAGTGTCAAGCCCGTAACGGCAAAAAACAGCACAATTACGAAACTGATCATCGACAGGTAAATGTGCAGCCAGCGAGCCAGAGCAGACGTCTGCCGTCGCCAGTTTCGAACGGCACCGGTGGAACGAGATGCAGAAGATTGAGATGGGGTATCCTCAGTTTCCGCTTCCCGCTTTGCGGTAGTCCAGGGCTGCATTCGCGATTTCGACATTACCAGAAAGTGTTTGTTGCTTCAGTTTACCATTAAAATCCATCTCCTGCTTGATGAGTTGGTAGGTGCCATGCTCACGGGCGGCTTCGATAAAAACGGTGTATTTCCCTTGCTTCACATATTCACCCTTATTGTTTTTACCGTCCCATTTCAGGGAGTATTCGCCGGGTGAACGGGTAGCGCTGGCAATGGTTTTAGCGTCGAAGTCGGTGTTGTTCTGCTGGCCATACCATGCCCGCAGTTCGGGTAGCCAACGGGGTTTATTGTACCAAAGAGCTAACTGCCTAACCGGAACGTGGTTCTGATCTTCGATCCAGACCGACACAAACGGCCGGTGCGATCGACCCTGAATCTGGCTCAGTTCCAGTGAAATCAGCAGTTCCTGCTCAGGGTTCCATAGTTTATCTTTCAGTGCCGAAACCGATAACAGTTGAGCGGTTGTATTCGTAGCCGTTGTCGCTACAGAACTGCCGGATGCTGACGATGATTTGGACTTCAGCAACTGGTTCCAGGTTGGGCTGGTTATCTGCTGGCCGTCGCGAGTTACAATCAGGTAGTCGGTGCCGGGGTGGCTGGCCGCCAACGCAGCACTAGCAGCGGGCGACAATACATTGAATGCTGTGGCCAGCGCACCAGCCGTTGATGCATCGGGATGTACCACCGTTGCGCTGATAACATCGCGGGCAGGCTCGCCTGTGCGGGGGTCAACAATGTGCGATTGCCATATTCCATCAACTTCTACACCTCTTCGGTAATCGCCACTAGTAGCTACGGCTCGCCCCTGCACGTTCAACTGGGCTATTGGCTCGTCATTTTCGGCATCGGCCCGGGGGTTTGCCACATGAACCGATTCCGTTCTGTTTCCCCGAACTACCAGGTCACCACCAATATTCATCACCACCCCCTGAACACCCTCTACTGCCAATGCTTTTTCGGCAGCCTGGTCGAGTATGTAGCTTTTGGCAAACGTATGCAAACGCAGGGGGGTCTGAGTCAGGCGGGTTGCTGTTTGTTCTTCTGCGTCGAGCAGCCAGTGCTGTTGTTGCACCTCCGAAACAACTTCAGCCCGTTCGGACGCCGAGGGCAGTGTTTGTGACTGAGCAGCCCGCTGCCAGAGTTGATTGATCGACTCAGCAGCCGCTTCAATTACGCCACCGGTCTGTTGTTTCCAATGATCAAATCCGCTCAAAACAGCCGTCAAATCATCAGAAACTGGAGTTGGACCCGACGAAGCCAACCAGCGATTAAACTCACTATCGGGCTGGTAACTGCTCAGAACAGTGCTTAATCGCTTAATTTCGGCTAAGGCTACTGTTTCAGATTGTCGAGCAACCGCATAGGAACGAGCTACCAGTTTTAAATCAAAGGAAGTTCCCAGCACATTTTCAAGGTGGGAAATAAACAAGCCGTTGGCATCGGCTGCTGACCCAGTGGACGCTGCCGCAGTGGATGCTGCCTCGGTTGGCAAAGCGGGCATTACCAGCGCCAGTGGGATAAGTGATGAATGCAATACGCTCATGAAAGTACAGTTTACTATTCTACAGGCAACAAAGATGTTAACCGATCATTAGCCCTGAAAAAGAATAACGTTTAATGCCCGAAATAGCCTGACAAATCGGCCGTTTATTCCACCGAATGCCTATTTCACGGGTACAAATAACACCGCATCCGCCACCATTGGTGCTGGACTGTCGTCAGTCAGCGTCAGTGAGGTCGACCCACCCAGCGTGTGTTCGCCGAGGCTGATCCAATCGTTGTTTTGCTGCTGCTGATTCACCTTCAGCGCTCGGTTTTTCCGATCATCCTTTAGCCATGCCATCACCCTGGGCGATTTGTACGTTTGAACACCAATTTGGTCGGGGTTGCCTCCCCCGCCCTGCCACGTCGGATTATACACGTAGATGGTGTATTTGCCCGGCCGTATGGCCCCCGGCTTGAAGGTGATACTGGCTTTCTGACCGGCTGGAGCCAGCAGAAGCGAAGTTCCATATTTACCACCGGTTGTCAGGCGTTCCCAAACACCGGTAGTGGTAACGCGTGTGGTATCGTCGTTATCGATTAATACTTCGGGGGCGCGACCATCCAGCAAGGGGTCATTGGCCAAACGGGCCTGTAGTTTTTTGATGTCGATGTCTTGTACGGATTTTTGCTCGTCGATGGCGTGGCAAGCTGCCAGAGCCGCCGATTGAGCCAGCACCATAAATACCGGCTCCATCCGAATTGACCCATAAGCAATGTGACTGGCTGACAAACAAACTGGTACAATCAGATTAGTACACTCGTTCCGTTTGGGTACTAAAGAGCGGTAACTGACTGGGTACGGCGGGAAACCTCCCACCTGTACATCGCCCTCGTTTTTGACCATCATCCGGCCATCTTTTTCAATAACCAGGCGCTGGCAATTATGCGAATCCATGGTATACGCAGCCATTCCAACGCCGTCGGTCACCACTGTTTTACCTTCGCAATTGGCTTGCGTCATTACATATTCACCCACCATTCGGCGGGCTTCTCGAATGTAAAGCTGGTGCGAAAAGTGTCCGTTATCAGTATACTCATCTTTGGGGTAGCCCCACTGTAGCATTTCGTCGCGGAGATGTTTGGGCATTCGAGGGTCGTGACCGATGAAATAAAACAGCCCTTTGGTATAGGTTTCGTGTTCGCGGATGATCTCCGCCCGTCGGGCCGGGCTGGCGTTGGGGTAGTCGAAATTGGCCCCGATCATGTCCGTAGAAAAGCCCCCGCAATTGTTAATGTCGGTTTTGCGGTTGGGCATCGGCACAAAGTGCATCAGGTTCCACGTCAGTACATCAGGCACTTTTTTGCTCGCGGCAATCTGACGTAGTAACAACTCATATTTGGTGGAGTCGTACCCATCAGGGCGGGTAATGGGGATGCGATTGGCCGGGTCATCGGTCAGGCACATCCGGTAGTTGTAGGCCTGAACAGACTTGTCGCCCGAACCATTGGATAGTAGTTTGGCAGTGCTTACACCCCAAATCAGGCCACTTTCAGGCTTGCCGGGAACCTTATAGGGATCAACGCCATCGGCAAACTGGTGTTTATCCATCAATTGAACTCCATTCCGGGTCTCACTGTATTGGCTGTTTGCTTCCCGGCCAACGGTGAACGACACATCCGCCTGAGCCATTAGATCGCCTTCGTAGGAACAATCAAGAAACTGGCTGGCAGTAATAGTCTTCCGCTTACTTTGTCCAGTACGTTCAGATGACTCAACCGTTATTGACTCAATCTGCCCCCTCTGTTTTTGAACAGAAACAAGCTGATGCATCAATAGAGGCTCAATCCCGGCTTCGTTGAGGTATTTATTGAATAAGTTTTCGGCTACGTGTGGCTCAAACGTCCATTGTTCCAGTCTCCCGTAATGCTTCCCAATACGTCGGTAAAAGTCCCGCGCTAGTCCCGTGATCGCGAACTTGTTTCCAATATCCGTTGCGCCGAGCCCTCCTGCCGAGAGTCCGCCAAGATGTTTCGACGGTTCAATGAGAATTACTGTTTTACCAGCTCGTTTGGCCGTAACAGCTGCCATTACCCCTGCCGACGTGCCGCCATACACGCAGATGTCGTAGGATTGAGCGAAAACAGGGAGAGAGAGGAAAAGGAAGAGGATAGTTTTCATTCAACGCGGTTTATAGCAGCTCTATTAGCTCCTGCCAGTGCCGAATATCGTGCGTAGCCGGTATCTCTACGACTTCGCCTTTGGGATTGTAGAAAACGGTATCTAAGCCCACCGACTGCGCCCCCCGAATATCGGCTTCGTAATTATCGCCGATCATCAGGCTTTCCTTCACATTAGCCCCGGCAATGTTTAGCGCAAATTCAAAAATACGGGGATCGGGCTTTTTGTAGCCCCCTGACTTCTCATTCGTGACCACATGGGTGAAGTAATGCGCAATGTCTGAACTGACTAACTTCAGCGCCTGAATATCATCGAACCCGTTCGTGATAATGTGCATGTCGTAACGCCCATGCAAATAGTCGAGCAGGTCACGGGCGGCTTCAGTAAGGTGCGCTTTGCGGGGAAGTAGGCTTAAGTAACCTTCGTTAAGGTCGGGGAAGCCGATACTGTCGGTAATCCCTAAGGCGTCTAAAACCATCGGAAAGCGATTTTCCCGGATGTATGCGTGCGTAAGCTCGTTCAGGTCGAATGCACGCCAGAGCCGCCGGTTTACCTCAATGAATTTCTCGCTAAAGTCTTCTGCAGAAGGCACACCCAAATCCGCCAGCCGATGCTGTTCATACAACTCGGCTATCGACTCCGCTGAGTTCCGGTCGAAATCCCAAAGGGTGTGGTCAAGGTCAAAAAAAAGGTGTTTATACATCCAGCTTCAACCGTTCCACTTCTTCATTTCCTACCAAATGTTTTTCAACGATCTCGGCCACATCAGCAACCTGAACATTGCCGTAGTAGGTGCCTTCGGGGTAAACAACTACGGTTGGACCAAATGCACAGGCATCGAGACAGCCCGCCCGCTGGGCCCGGATGCCTTTTTGCAGGCCGCGAGCCGTGAGTTCCTGTTTGAATGCTTCTATCAGTGCCAGGCCATGTTCGGTACCACAGCTTTTCTTGGGAGCATCTTTCTGATTTGCGCAGATAAAAACGTGTTTCTGAAATTTCATTGAGTTGTTTCTTGCGATGTTACTGCGAAGGTAGCTGTCAGCGGCAAGATAAAGAAGAACGTTGTTCCTTCACCCGGCTCCGAGTACACCTCCAGGCGGCCCTGCATGGCTTCGGTGCGAGCCTGAATATTGCGTAAACCCATGCCCAGCGTCGTTTTTGGTCCTGGTAGCGCATCGGCAGCCTGTATGGTTTCCATACCGCGTCCGTTGTCCTTCACAATCATGTTCAGCTCCCGCTCAAACCGCCGAAACTGAATAGTTGCTTTGGTGCCTCCTGAGTGTTTCAGAATGTTGTTGCAGAGCTCTAGGCAAATCGAATACAGGTGAAACTCGACACCTTTGTCCAATCGGGGAAGCTCATCCAGTTCGAGTTGAAACGCAATGGACTTACCCTGATTAAGGTTCTCGCACAAGCGGTTCAGGGCGTAACCTAGTCCCTGTTTCTCTAGTTCGTCGGGTTGCAAATTATGCGAAAGGTGCCGCACTTCGGCATAAGCCTCTTTGGTCATGTGCAACAGATTCTGATACACCTGTTGTTCGCGCTTATTCAAACTGCCCGGATTTAGCGCCGACAAACTCATCCGAATCGCTGAAATAAGTCCCCCAAGATTATCGTGCAGGTCGGCAGCCACCCGCTTACGCTCCTGAGTTTGCCCTTTTAATAGAGCCTCCTCTATCTCCTGGTTTTTAGCCCGAAGCTGTTCGTTAGCCCCTTCAAGTTCGGTTGTTCGCTGGCGTACTTTATCTTCTAAACCCAGGTTGAGTTGTTCAATCTGCCCACGTTGCTGCCTGATCAGGCCGTTTCGGCGGTACAGAATTCCAACGAATACAAGCAAAATAAGTAGGCCACCAATCAACTCCGCTCGCAACAAATTCTGCCGGTCCATATCACGGTTTAGGGCCGCGATACGAGTTCGTTGTTCTATCCGGCTCCGTTCGGCTTCAGTCCGCAAGGCTTTTGTTTCAAACTGCTGCTGGAGCACGGTCATCTCCTCCACCTGCTTACGGTCGGAGAGTGAATCGCGAACGGCCACAAAAACCTCATGCATGGTTAGCGCACGGCCCGTTTGCCCCTTAGCCTTGTAAGCCCGATAAAGCGCCGATGAAGCAATTTGTACAATTCGGGCATTGCCCCGCTTCTGGCCGATGACCAAGGCCTGCTCACCAAGCTCGATGGCTTCGGGAAGGTGGTTCGTCAGGAAATACCCTTCGGACAAGCGCGCCCATACCGATGCTTTTCCGCCTTCGTCGCCTAACGTATTCCAGACATTTAGAGCTTCCTCATACACCGTAACGGCTTGAGGATACTGTTTTTGATTTAACAAAAAATCGCCCAGCCGCTCATTGGCATACGCTATATTGGCTTGGCTTTTAGTTTCAACCGCAATTCGGCGGGATGCTTCAAACTGCTTTCGGGCCTCATTGTAGCGGCCTTGTGCATTATACACTTCGCCAATTTGCGTGGTTAGTTGGGCGACCAGCAGGCGCTTGTTCCGGTAGGCGGGCAATCGGTAAGCGGGCAACAGAGTTAGCGCCAACTGGTAATTGGTTAGCGCACTGGTATACTCTTTCATGAGCAGATAAATATCGCCCATGTTCATGTGGATTTGCCAGAACGGGTAAATATCAGGGCGCTGCTTTACAGAAAGAGCCGACGCTTTCTGATTGAGCGATAAAGCGGTCAGGAAGTCATTCCGAACCATTCGGAGGTAATATTCTTCCTGAATCAGGCCAAATACCTGATAGAGATTGTTGCTATAGTGCCGGGCCTGCTCCGACAGTTGGCGGGCGTAATAGTAGCTACTATCCCGGTTGGCCGTGCGCGCCTGTTTGAACACACGGGTCAAAAAGCGAATCGCTTCTAAATGTAATGTATCATTGGCAGGAGAACGCCGGTTTTTTCGGGCCTGATTCAGGGTAGCGTGACCCACCACCAACAGGCTATCTACATAGGCTCTCTCGTTGCGACGGTCGTAATTGAAATCGGGTAATATGGCGCGCTGGGCCATGCCGGTGGGGACGATGGCTATCCAGCCAATCATCAATCCGATTAACCAACGTACGTTCATAAGGGCCTAAGTAAAGCATCATCAATGGGTTAGGCCCAAATATAACGATCATACCGGATTACCGGAAGTTAAAACATCGTGATACTTTCATAAAAGTGAGTTTCGACTCCGTAACCACATATCAACCAGAACAAGCGCAGCCATAGCTTCTACAATTGGTACGGCACGCGGTACGACACACGGATCGTGCCGACCCTTACCCGACACTGTTACGGGTTGGCCATGTACATCTACACTTTCCTGATCCTGCATGATGGTCGCAACCGGTTTGAACGCCACCCGGAAGTAAATATCCTCGCCGTTGCTAATTCCCCCCTGAATACCCCCCGACTTGTTGGTACGCGTTCGAACGCGGCCTTCGTCGTCCGTATAGATGGCATCGTTATGCTCCGAACCATATTCCTCAACTCCCGCAAAACCACTGCCGTATTCAAAGCCTTTCACAGCGTTGATCCCTAACATAGCTTTGCCTAGTTCGGCATGGAGTTTATCGAATACTGGTTCACCCCAGCCTGCCGGAACGCCCGTGACTACGCAACTCACGATCCCCCCAATTGAATCACCTTTCTTCCGGGTTTCGTCAATATACGTAAACATTTGCTCAGCCAGAGCAGGGTCGGGGCAGCGAACGGCATTCTCTTCGGCCAGGGCCAGGTCGAGTTCCTGATAGGGTGTTTCGAGCCGCATTTTGCCCACTGCTGACACATAAGCCTGTACAGACACACCCAATCGCTTGAGCAACATTTTAGCTACGGCTCCTGCCGCCACGCGTGCTGCCGTTTCCCGGGCCGACGAACGGCCACCACCCCGGTAGTCGCGGGTGCCGTATTTGGCCATGTATGTATAGTCGGCGTGTGAGGGGCGGAACTGCTCAGAAATGTGGCCATAGTCTTTGCTCCGCTGATCGGTGTTGCGAATGACCAGTGCAATGGGCGTTCCCTGGGTTACGCCTTCAAAAACGCCCGAAAGCACCTCAAATTCGTCGGCCTCGCGCCGTTGGGTGGTTATGCGCGACTGACCGGGTTTGCGCCGGTCAAGTTCGTGTTGAATAAATTCAGTGTCGAAAGGAAGGCCAGCGGGGCAACCGTCGATGGTAACACCAAGAGCTGGGCCATGCGATTCGCCGAAAGTGGCAATTTTGAAAAGGGTTCCGTAGGTACTACTCATGTATCAGCGAGCAGTGAGCAGTGATCACTGCTCACTGGTTATTGTTTTCTTAAAAACACAAAGATCATTCCGAGAATCATCAACACCAAAAGCACGTTGGCTACAGCTCGGGTCAGGGCAGTTAGATTGAGCGGTTTCTTGGTACTGTCCATCTGGTTCAGCCCCACATATAGCTCATCTACGCCATTGGTTTGGGGAGTACCAGCTACTGCAGCTGCCCCGATGGGCTCTGTTTCGCCAACCCGCAACCGGATTCGTGACTTTAGGGTATCATATCGAGCCGTCTGTAGGTTGAAATACACAAAGCCGAACACTGTCGATAAATCTATCTCGCCACCTCGTCGGGGAACCAGAAAATAGTTGAATGTTTTGGAGCCAAGTATCCGTTCGCCCGTCCGGTCAATCTGCTGGTTTGTTCCAGTGGGCAATGTCTCTACACCCGTCTCTGTAGCGGGTGTCGCCACCGCTACGTTTGTTGTACTGTTCAGGTTACTCCACAACGGTGCCTGTATCGACGCCACATTGCCCTCGCCTTCAACCCGGACGCTGTACCGGGTGCTTTTGCCCGCTGGCACCCGCACCCGATCGATACTTTCGACCAACTGGTAAACACCAACCGCTACCTGACCCCGAAGCGGATGTGGTGGTAAGGGTCGTACGGTTATTGCCAATGGGCGGGCCTGAAAGTTCACCCGCTCAGTAGCTTCGGCGACGTTAGTTTGGGCTGGTGCTTTGGTTGTTGTCGGGCGTTTTGTGGCTGTCAATCCGGCGGTGCTGGCAACGGTTGCCGATGCCGTGCCCGACACGGTTGTACTTGGATCTGTTGACCGCCCATCCTGTTTTACACGAATCAAATTCAAGGCTATCGATGGAATGGAGATAGGCTTGTCGGAGAGCGGGAAGTAGACGCCCTGAAAAATTACATACTCCGTAAATTTCCGGTTGTTCAGGACAACGGGAACCCCTTTTAACTCCTTGATCCCCGCATCTTCCTCCCAGGTGTTAGTTGGCCGCAACTGTTTCAATACGGTTTGCAGTTGTGCATCTACCCCATCGAACCGAAGCTCAAACGGGTATGTATCTGATACAAACAAGGACAACCGTAGGGCAAAACCTTCTCCAACAAAAACGCTTACCTTGCTGGTTCTAAGTGTCAAAAAAGCCGCTCCACTTTCGGTAGGGGCACTTATTACTTCACCACCCGCTTCGCTGAATGTGGTTACACTGGCAGGCCGGACCATTAGTACAGCCCCCTCTGAACGGGCAGTCATTCCGTTAACCGTAATGCTAAAGGGGAGAAGCCGAAACGTGCCCGGCTGGTTAGCGACGTAGGTCTGGGTTATAATCTGGGTAGTGATCGATTCGCCCTCTGAGCCGGTGTTGGCAATACTTGTCGAGGTACCTCGTTTGGTTAATCCAACAATGTCGGGAAAGGCAATAACGGGGCGGTTATCACTCGTTGGAACCAGTACCGAAATAGTGAAGGGCCGTTCGATAGAAAACGTTGTAGCACTCAATTCGATAGTAACATCATTATCATTTTGTTGTCCTTTAGCTATCAATGACATACAAAAAAATAATGCAAGAAAATTTTGAAATATTATAATTTTCATTTTTACTTTGTTACAACAAATATCAGCTAACTGCCGTTGTTTTTTAACGAGTATTTAGTGCCACCTATCGATCCATAGTCTTTTTTTTAACCTCTTAACGAGTATGCGTATGGCCTCAATGTTGGAGTACCTCAAAACAATCTTGCAAAAGGTTAGCTTTGACAAAACTCTGTTTGAAAAAGAACTCCTGAAAGCCATTCAGTCCCTCTTACCTGAAGAAGTGAAGCAGTTAAAATCGTGGTGTTACGACCAGTTTGGTAAGATGTATCGCTCCGTTTTAAACCGCTGTTTCTCACGCGTTCGGTTCTCTTAAACCAACTACTTATTGACACAACGTGACTAAGCCCTCCTAACCGGGGGCTTTTTACATTATCGGTTGAACAGCACCCGTTTACCAGCTCGATCGGTTAGAAACTGACCTCGTTCGTACACCAACTCACCCGATACAATAGTGTGCGTTACAGCATTAGTGAACTGCTGCCCCGCCAGTGGGGTCCAGCCACACTGGTAAAGTACATTTTCGTTGCTCACATGAGTTGTAGCATTTGGGTCAACCAGCACTAAATCGGCCCAGTACCCCTCGCGAACGTACCCCCGCCGGTCGATTTGAAAACAGTCGGTCGGGGCGTGACACATTTTCCGAACGACTGTTTCGATGTTCATTTTACCCTGCTGCACAAAGTCGAGCATCATTAGCAACGAATGCTGAATCAGCGGCAAGCCCGACGGAGCCTGCCAATAGTTTTGCTGCTTCTCAGCCCAAGTGTGGGGAGCATGGTCGGTCGCGATAATATCCAGCCGATCATTGAGCAAAGCAGCCAATAATTCGGGGCGGTGGCGTGGCCCTTTTATAGCCGGGTTGCACTTAATCTGATTGCCTAAACGCTCGTAATCGTTCGCATCAAACCAAAGGTGATGCACGCATACTTCAGCCGTAATTCGCTTTTCGGCAAGCGGAAGTGCGTTGCTGAATAGGCCCAACTCGTCAGCAGTCGAGATATGCAGAATGTGTAAGCGGGTATTGTGCCGCTTTGCCAGTTCCACCGCTAGTGACGAAGATTTCAGGCAAGCCTCTTCGTTCCGAATCAAAGGATGCAGGGCGGCTGTGGCCGTTTTGCCATACTCCGCTTTGTAGCGTTCATTATTGGCCCGAACTGTCGCTTCATCTTCGCAGTGAGTCGCAATCAGCAGTGGGCTTTCGCGAAAAAGCTCATTCAATACGTGTTCGTCATCAACGAGCATACTCCCCGTTGATGAACCCATAAACACCTTCAGGCCACAAACAGTCTGGGGATCGGTCTGCAATGCCTCCGCGATGTTGTCGTTCGAGACACCCATAAAAAACGAGTAGTTTGCCATCGCGGTGCGGGCGGCAATATCGTATTTATCCTGCAACAGAGCCTGCGTTAACGCATTGGGAACCGTGTTGGGCATCTCCATGAAGGTAGTTGTGCCACCAGCCACACCTGCCCGCGACTCCGACCAGATAGTGGCTTTGTGGGTCAATCCCGGCTCCCGGAAATGAACCTGATCGTCGATCACGCCTGGCAGCAGGTACTGCCCATTCGCATCAATTACTTTATCAGCTTCCCGCCCTGATAAGTTCGGGCCAATCAGGGCGATAAAACCATTTTCAACGAGTACATCGGTTGGGGTAATCTGTCCTTCGTTGACAAGATTGGCGTTTAGAATCAGGAGTTTCATGAAAGTAGTTTAGCCGCTTCTTTGGCAAAGTACGTCAAAATTACGTCGGCACCGGCGCGTTTGATCGACAGTAACGACTCCATCATGGCTCGTTCGCCATCGAGCCAGCCGTTGCGGGCGGCTGCTTTAATCATTGCATACTCACCACTGACGTTGTATGCCGTGATCGGCAAATTCACATTATCGCGCAGCAATTTGATGATGTCCAGATACGCCAAAGCGGGCTTCACCATGAGCATGTCAGCGCCTTCGGCAATATCAAGCTCGGCTTCAATCAGCGCTTCGCGGCTGTTAGCGGGATTCATCTGATAGGTTTTCTTATCGCCAAATTTGGGAGCCGAATCCAGTGCGTCGCGGAAGGGACCGTAGAAGGCGCTGGCGTATTTAGCCGCATACGACATAATGGCTACGTTGGTGAAGCCAGCCGAATCGAGCGCGGTGCGAATATGTCCTACACGCCCATCCATCATATCCGATGGTCCCAGAATATCGGCCCCGGCCTGCGCCTGCGCCACGGCCATCCGACCCAAAATTTCAAGGGTAGGGTCGTTCAAAATCTGACCATTTTCAACCAGACCATCGTGTCCGTCGGAGCTATACGGGTCCATAGCCACATCGGTCATCACGCATACGTCCGGAAAACGATCTTTAATAGCTCGAATCGTCTGTAAATATAACCCGTCGGCGTTGGTGCTTTCCGTAGCATATTTATCCTTTTTGGATTCGGGCAGGTTCGGAAACACATCGAATGCCCGAATGCCGAGGTCAACGCACTCCGCAATTTCATCCATCAGTAAATCAGGCGAAAAGCGGTAAACGCCGGGCATGGACGCTACTTCTGTGCGAAGTTTTTGGCCTTCCATGACAAAAACGGGCAGAATAAAATCGTGAACTGTCAGGCGGGTTTCCTGCACTAAATCCCGGATCACGGCAGAAGAGCGGTTGCGCCGGGGACGTTTTATAATAGTCATTTGCTTCGCGTTATTGATGGTCGTTAGCAGTCATTGATCGTATTAAGCAGCAATCAATGACTACTAATGACCATCAATGACGTTTATCAAACAATTAACTTAAATCCTTCTCCGTGCACATTTACCAGTTGAACGCGTTCGTCTTCACGAAGGTATTTCCGCAGTTTGGTAATGTACACGTCCATGCTCCGGGCGTTGAAATATGAATCGTCGCCCCAGACCATTTTCAATGCAAAGCTACGGCTTAACGGCTGATTGAGGTTCTGAGCAAACAACTTTAGGAGTTCAGATTCTTTACTGGTGAGTTTCTGGCTGAATGGCTCCCCCCCGCTAACCGGGCGGCTCAGCAACTGGTGAGGATAATCAAACGCAAACGAGCCAATCGTATAAACGCTTGGTTCGAGATCGGTAGCCCCCCGCTGGTATCGGCGCAAGATGGCCTGAATGCGTAACAGCAACTCCTCCATACTGAAGGGCTTAGTCATGTAATCATCAGCCCCAACCTTAAACCCCTGGATGGTGTCTTCCTTCATCGACTTGGCCGTCAGAAAAATAATGGGCACATCGCGACCCGTCATGCGCACATCGCGGGCCAGCGTGAATCCATCTTTTTTTGGCATCATGACATCGAAAATGCAAAGGTCATACTGACCTTGTGTAAACAGGTCAAGCGCTTTGTTCCCATCGGTCGCCCGATCTGTCGTGAACCCCTTTAAAGTCAGGTATTCCTGTACCAATTGTCCCAGATTAGGGTCGTCTTCTGCCAATAGGATTGTTGCCATTAAGGTTTTGGATTTTAGATTCTGGATATTGGACATTGGTAAAGCAACTTACCCAAGGTCTAAAATCCAATGTCAGATGTCTTGCTTATACGGAATTAACACCTCAAACGCGCTGCCCTTCCCAAGTTCACTCTCCACAGTGATACGTCCATGATGAACATCCACCATTTTGCGCACATAGCTAAGGCCTAAGCCAAAGCCTTTAACATCGTGCAGGTTGCCAGTAGGAACGCGATAAAAAGTTTCGAAAATACGCCCTTGCTGCTCTTTCGACAGACCTAGCCCCCGGTCAGCTACGGTCAGACTTACCCCCTCGGGCAGGCTTTGCGTACGGATGGTAATGTGGGGTTTATCGGGCGAATACTTGATGGCATTGTCAACCAGGTTATACACGATGTTTGTCAGGTGAACTTCGTCGGCTTCCACTATTTCGTTATCCGCTTCGAAATCAAGTACCAGTTCGCCCCCGCGTTGTTCAATCTGCAGGCCAATGCTGTTCAGCACCTTCTCTACAACATCGTGTATGTTAACCGGAACGAGTGTCAATTTCACGGTTCCCCGGTCGAGCAGGGCCATCTGGAGTACTTTCTCTACGTGCGACCCCAGCCGGCGGGTTTCGTCGCGAATGATACCCAGATACCGCGCCATTCGCCCGGCCGATTCGGGCTCCTCTTGTCCAGAAATCCATGCTCGTTGCCCGGCTCCTGAACCCATCCCTTCTGCCATTTCTACAGCTAACGAGATAGTCGAAATGGGTGTCTTGAACTCGTGAGTCATGTTGTTGATAAAGTCGTTCTTGATATCAGCCATTTTCTTCTGCCGAATAATGGTGGTAATAGCAATGTAAAAACAAGCCAGAATCGTCAGAATCAGCAGGGCTGAGGCTGCCAGTGTAAAGCCCATCTGGCTCCAGATAAACTCTTTCCGGGTCGGAAAATACACGTACAAATGGTTGCCTGTATCGATCAGGTTATTGGGGAACAATACTGCCCGATATCCCATCTGAAGCATCCGCGTTGCATCGGTGTTGTACGTCGCAAACAAAAATTGAGGTTTACCGCTGCTGGTGCGGTCACTCCGAACTCCATAGGCAAATGGCAGCGAAATGCTTCGTTCAGACAGCGATTCGCGGAGCAGGGTATCCAGCGTCATCCGATCCAATCGTTCGGCAATGGGCCGTTCCGAAAGCAAAAGCTCTTTCAACACACCTTTCACCATCTGGGTCTGCTCTTCGGCACGCTTTCCAATTGATTGACTATCAGAGGCAGTAGCACGTTTCGCCTGAGCAAACTTCTGAGCAGCTTTAAGGCGCTGGCGTTGATTGCGTCGTGCAGTTAGTTGACGTCGCTGGAGCGAATCGGCTTTTAAATAAGCCCGGCTCAGCTCATCGTTGAACTGGTTCATCTGGCCTACCAGTTCCCGATTGGCCCATTCTTCAAACTGCCGCTGCTGTTCGGCCTGCGCCTGCCATTCACCCGCTGCTGCCAGCATTTCCTGCTGTTCAAAAAAAGTAGCGACAACAACTGCCTGCTCGGGAGTAATAGGTTGAGTTTGCGAATGCAGCACGTCCGACTGAATCACAACGGTCGATGGCATTTCAAGACCGGTAGCCCCCGCCTGTCTTTTACGGATACGCTGAGCAATGCGATCGTTAACAGGTGGTGTGGCAGCCTGATTTTTTCGCGTGAATACTGGATTGGAATCCGATTTGCGTGAAATGGCCATCAGCCGCTGTTGCTGTTGTTGAGCACGGATTCGCTGACGGCTAAGATCCATAATCTCCCGCCGTTCCAGGGTGCGGACCACATCCTGCAATGCGTCAGTCACTTTATAATCAAACTGTTCGCGTTGTAATCGCCATGCACTTGTGATGTAGTATCCCTGTAGGCCAACCAGGCCCAACAGCCCCACCGTCATCAGCGCGACAATCCAGCGTATGCGTTGTTTCGACATTTTCTCTCGTTCAATGCAACCTTCTGCCTATAGTGAGCATCATTAGACTGTTTTTCAGCCTGGTCTTATCCGTAAAACTAACGAAACGTAGCCCCTGGCTGGTTCGCATTAACAAACTTTAACAGCTTTCAAACAGCTTGTTAGATCCCAAATTCATTCCTTTACACAACGACAAAAACAATGAAAACAACACGACTTTCTGCGCAAGGGTTTTGGCTTTCAGCCCTATTCTTCAGCCTGGCAGTATCGCCTGTTCTGGCTCAGCAAACTCCAAAAAACAAAGGCGAGGTTACTATCAAGATCATCGAACGCAACGGGAGCGAAGTCCGCGAAACCAACCGAACCTATCGCTTGGACAGCAATGATGATCGCGACAAGATTGCCATGAAACTGGTTGACTCCCTTAAGGCGGCTCATCCAAACGAGAGCAAACGGCAGGTGACCATTATCATCGACGAGGGCGAAGGAAACCGTATCCGTCAGCAATTTGGCCAGGGCGACGTGTATGCCCGTCGGCCATATTCAGTTCCACAGTGGGAATATGATTTCCGCACCAATGTTGATTCCGTTGCCGGAAAAGTGGATCGATTCTTCAAGTATAACTTTGAGCCAGGTCTTAATCGCGTATTCGATGGCTGGTCGAGTACGTACAATGGCAAGGTAAAATCATCCACAATTCGCAGTTTGGATGTGTTTCCCAACAACCCCGACAAAGACCAGCTCAATATCCGGTTCACAGCGCCCGCGAAAGGCGATATCGACATCATCGTTACAACTGCGAAAGGTAAAGAAGTGTCCCGCCGGGAAATCAAAGATTTTTCGGGCGAGTACGTTGGGCAAATTGACCTCGGCAAAAAAGTTACACCCGGCGTTTATTTCGTTACCGTCACCCAGAATGAAGACGGAGCGGTTAAACGAGTAGTCGTGGAGTAATATAGTATAGACTTATACTGACAAAACCTGCCAGACGAGAAAAATCTGGCAGGTTTTGAAAAAAAATTTAGTACTTTGTATTGCAAGATACCAAAGTAAACCTATATCTTTGTGTCAACAAGAACAACAGATAGAAACAGAGGTCATGAAAGCGAAACTGGTAACATTACTTTTAGTGGTAGGCATGAGTCTTCAGGCGGCAGCTATGGGCCATCCACACAATATGTTTGCGGCTCGTAAACATATAAAAGCCAAACATACTGCCATGAGTCAGACGCGGGGCAATTCACCCTGGTGTACAGCAACAACCTACGTTAAAACTACTGTGGTAACCACAGCAGCAGTTTGGAGTTGGTTTAAGCAAAATAATGCCGAGTAATCTTTTACAGAACTACCTTCTCGTAGTACTTGCAGAAGTCTGTTAATGGGCAGATGGCACATTTAGGCGAACGAGCCACGCATATATAGCGTCCGTGCAGAATCAGCCAATGGTGCGCCTGTGGCACCAACGCCTTTGGAATATGAGCCATGAGCGCTTTCTCAACGGCTAAAGGCGTAGTAGTAGTAAGGGGTGCTAACCCCAACCGGTGCGATACCCGAAACACGTGCGTATCTACCGCCATTGTCGGTTCGTTATACACCACCGACAGAATCACATGGGCCGTTTTCCGCCCAACTCCCGGTAATTTTTGCAAATCAGCCAGCGTAGCCGGAATCTCCCCCCCAAAATCAGTCATCAGCATTCGCGCCATTCCAACCAAGTGTTTCGCCTTATTATTCGGATACGATACGGATCGGATATAAGTAAAAACTTCTTCAACCGACGCTGCGGCCATCGACTCTGGCTCTGGAAAACGAGCGAACAAGGCAGGCGAAATCTGATTAATCCGTTTGTCAGTACATTGAGCTGACAGAATTACGGCTACTAATAATTCGAATGGATTGGAAAAGTTCAGTTCGGTTTGTACTTCAGGATAATGCGTGGTGAAGTAGTCTAAGAAACGGCGGAATCGCTCTTTTTTCAGCATAAACAATAAAGGTTCTAGCAACCGATTTTCGATAGAGATGACATCTTGTTTAGAAAGATGTCATCTCTATCGAAAATCGGTTGCTAGAACCAAAGATACAGCAAAACCCGACGTGCGAAGCAAGTGGCCTAAGCCAGCAAGCGCGACGTCGGGTTCGGCGGGTACGAACGAGAATAATTAAGAATGTTATCGAGGGTTGATTGTCGGGGTTGCCGCTCAATTTTGTCCATCAACGATCGAAGTTCGAGCGTATCAAGGAATTGAGTCATCAACTCAGGGTCCGACATCATGGCGTCTTCAATGAAGAGGTTTTCCTCCATAGAGGTCTCCTCATAGACATACCGTATTACATCATCGTAGGTAAAAGTTTTTATCATAGCTCGGCGAACGTTTGCTCAGTTGTTTGCGCAGATTAATCAGCGCGTAACGCATACGTCCCAAAGCTGTGTTTATGCTGACACCGGTAGCATCGGCAATCTCTTGGAAACTCATTTCCTCGTAGTGCCGCATGATAAGTACCTGCCGCTGCTGATCTGGCAGCCGCTGGATCAGTTCGCGCAAATGCTCGTGTGTTTCCTGCCGAATCTGGAGTGACTCTACAGAGTCTTCTGCAAATTCTAACGTGTTGAACACATTGCTTCCGTCTTCAAACACCACATTGGGGTAGCGTTTATCCTTTCGGAAATAGTCAATGGCCAAGTTGTGAGCAATTCGGATAATCCAGGGGAGAAATTTGCCTTCTTCATTGTACCTACCCGACTTGATGGTGTCCACGGCTTTAATAAACGTGTCCTGCATCAGGTCTTCTGCTACATACTGATCTTTAACAATCAAGTAAATAGTTGTGTAGATTTTCGACTTATGTCGGTGTACTAATTTGGCAAAGGCACTTTCACTACCACGGATGTACAGAGAAATCAGCTCACTGTCTGTTACCTGGGCTTTTTCCATTTTCAGTAAGACAATTAGGTAACGTAGAGCGTTCTCTCGATAGTGTGTGCCGGTTTAGATTTTTTGTAGAGAATGTTAAAATACTGTATCAAAGTAACCAACAAATAACGTACCACGCAAGAGTTGGCTAAAAATATTTTTCAAACCAAACATTTACTTGTATAAAATTCTGTTTGTTGAAGTTAACGAAAATTATGACAAGAAAATGTTAAATGCCTGATTTTTAGAAAAATTTGCACTTTCCAGAGCAACTCAAATTAGACGTTACTATATACGTAAACGTTTAAGGAACGGATGTAAATTTTTAACTTATTTATTGATAAGCTATCTCTGGCCCACGCCTTTGATAGTTCTTACCGCTTTCTCATGCACGTTCAAATTCGGTTCTTGTACACATTATTATTGGTTTACAGTCTCTTAACAACATCTTTCTGTAATGCTCAATCGCCCCAACGGTTTCAATTTAAACGGGGCCTGATGGGCACTCAATTTACCGTTACGCTCTATACATCCGACAGTCTGTCAGCCCAACGCGCGTATGGGCAGGTATCGGCCCGAATGGACACGCTCAACCAAATTATGAGCGACTATTTGGATGGCTCTGAAATCAATCGGCTCTCGCAATCTAGTGGTACGGGCAAGTGGGTACCTGTTTCTGTTCCGCTCTTTGATGTTCTCCGTAAAGCCTATGCTATTGCCCACCTGTCGGGGGGGCGGTTCGATCCAACAATTGGGCCATTGTCTCAGCTTTGGCGACGCGCTGTCCGGCAGCGAACGTTTCCATCGGCAAGGGAGCGTCGACGGGCAAGACGGGCTGTTGGGTATCGTTTTATGGAGTTTGATTCAACAACGCGATCTATTCGGTTGCTGCACCCTAACATGCGCTTAGACGTTGGCGGAATCGGGCAGGGGTATGCCGTTGACGAAGCGGCTATAGTTCTTCACAAACTAGGTATTCACTCGTTTTTGCTGGATATAGGGGGTGATGTACTGGCGAGCTCTCCCCCACCCGACCGCCCCGAAGGCTGGCGCATCGACGTTGGTTCAGGAACTAATAGCCGTTCTGACCCCGCTGATACACTAGTAGTTTTGTTAAAGAATGCGGCCATTACAACATCAGGAGACACGTATCGCCATTTAGATATTGGCTCTCGGCGATATTCTCACATTATGAATCCGCGTTCAGGTTTAGGCCTTCGGTATTTTGTGCGGACAACGGTGCTGGCACCCGAGGGCTATCAAGCCGATGCGTTTACCAAGGTATTCAGTGTAGCCCGGAGCTGGCCATTCAGATGGCGAAAAAGCGAACAATTAGTTAAGCAATTTCCGGGAATGCGAGTCTGGATTCTTGAAAACAAAAATGGTCGATTACGAAAATGGAATAGTGATTAAAATAGATGGGGGTAAATAGGTAATGGATTTTACTCCGGTTACCCATTTACCCCCATCTATTTTAATCACTACTTCCTTTATACCGTCACTGTTTTTCCGGGAACAGCTATTGGATAATAGCCATCCGGACCAGGGAGCAATTTGGGCTTGGCATCCCAGGCCAATGTTTCGGGGAACAAGTCGATTTGTGAATTCATCGCATCGTCCCACTTGATCAGCTTACCTGAGTAAGTAGCCATACGACCCATGATGGATGTCATGGTGCTTTTTGCGCCATTTTCGGCATCAGCAAACTTATATTCCCCCTTCGCAATGGCCGCAAACAGCTCATCGTGTTCGAGCTGGTACGGGTCGCCATCCGGTTTTTTCGGATCGTTTGGATGCGTATACATGGCAGCGCCTTTATATGGCTTCAGACTCGTGTTTTTGCCAAACGAGTCGATTCGGCCTTTTGTCCCTAGAAACTGTTCGTCAACTTTGCTGTATGTACCTTCGTAGTGGCGGCATTGGCTGTTGATTACGGTACCATCGGCATACGTAAAGTCAACGATGTGGTGATCGAAAATCTCACCGTGATCCTTACTATTCCGCACCTGACGACCGCCTGTTCCCTGAGCCGATACGGGATACCCTTTCTTCACCCAGTTGGCTACGTCGATGTTGTGCACGTGTTGTTCGGTAATGTGATCACCACAGAGCCAGTTAAAATAATACCAGTTACGCATCTGGTATTCGAGTTCCGTTTGGTCAGGCTTGCGAGGGTTCATCCATACGCCCCCGCTGATCCAGTACACGCTACCACCAACAATATCGCCAATGGCTCCGTCGTGGATACGTTTGATGGCTTCCCGGTAGTTAGGCTGGTAGTGCCGCTGCAAACCAACCACAACATTGAGTTTTTTCTTTTTAGCCTCTTCGGCAGCAGCCAATACGCGCCGGATGCCGGGAGCGTCGGTAGCCACAGGCTTCTCCATAAAAATTTGCTTGCTTTGCCGTACAGCCTCTTCAAAATGGCCAGGACGGAAACCCGGAGGTGTAGCCAGAATAACTACGTCAGCCAGGGCCATAGCCTGCTTATAGGCATCTAAACCAACAAACTGCCGCTCTTTAGGCAGGTCGACTTTTTTGGCTGCGTCGGGGCGCTGCATCAGAGTATTGTACGCCATATCGACCCGATCCTGAAACGCATCGGCAATGGCAACAATCTTAACGTTTTGCTTGGTATTGAGCGCTTGTTGTGCCGCCCCCCTTCCACGGCCACCGCAACCGATCAACGCAACTTTGATCGTGTCATCGACAGATGTGTGGTAACCCACAGCGCGCGCGCCGAAAGGAAGTTGACTTAAAAGGGCCCCTCCTGTAAAAAGGCCTGACGCTTTCAGAAAGTCGCGCCGGTTAGCAGCTGTATTAGTTAGATTAGTAGCCATGAGCTTAGACGGATAGAGTTAGTAATCAGTTCCTCTGATCTGTATCGTAAAGAACAAGAAACTAATAAAATACCCGGTTGTATCTCAAAAATCGCCACCAACGGCCCGCAACAGAGCCACAACATACTGAACTTCCTGAGCGCGAAGCTGAACGAGTAACTGCTCCGCAGTAAGAATTGTCCGCTGGGTATCAAGCACCTCCAGATACGTTGTCAGACCCCGTACATAACGTTCACGGTTGTAGCGTTCGGTATTGCGCGCCAGGGTCAAAACCTGCTCCTGGGCTGTAAGTTGTTGGCGAAGCAGGCCAAGGTTATCAATGGCCGTTTCGGCCTCGCGTTGCGCCACTTGCAGGGCTTGCTGATAGCTTTGCTGGCCCGTTTGGGTTTGCTGCCGCGACAAGTTCACCAACTCACGGTTCCGCCTACCTTCATAAATCGGCACAGACGCATTGACACCCAATAAATACGTAGAACTGGTTGGTACAGGCCAGTATTTAAACTGTCCTGACAACAACCCACCCGATCCTACAACCGTAACGCGGGGCCGGGTTGTAGCCCGTTGCAGGACGATTTGTGCCTCGGAAAGCTGAATCTGCCGGTCGAACTGCTGCAAATCGGGACGGCGCCGGAGCAGGTCGGGCGTGACGCTGGCAAATGGGAATAACGGAACACTAGCGGGTAAACTTCCGCCGTCGAGCGTAAACAGAGCTGGTTCCTGAGCTACCAACTGCGCCAATCCATTGACCAGTTCGGTTCGGGCGCGTTGCAAGCTCACAAGCTGCACGCGTAACTGAGCTACGTCGGTTTCGGCCCGTTGGGTATCCAGAATATCGACCAAGCCAACCCGATACCGCTCTCGGGCAATACCCACGGTCGAATCGCGGGCTACGATGTTACGTCGAAATACTGCCTGCTCAGCGTCATTTCCCCGAATCAGGAAATAAGTACGGGCAATTTCGGCAGCTAGCGTCAGCCGGAACGCCCGATAGTCAGCATCGCTGGCCTGGGCCTGTAAGTCGGCCACCACTACCCCAGACCGAATCCGTTTAAACAGATCCAGTTCGTAACTCGCATCAATGGGTAATAACTGAAACGTGTTTAATTGAAAACGGGGTAACCGATCTGTAGCCACGGGAATAGCCACCGGACGATGCTCCGACAAACTTTGGGTGGTAATCAGGGCGCTACTCCGAATGGATGGTAATAGAAACGATTCAGCAATACGCACCCGGATGCGGGCTTCCTCTAAACGACTAAGCGCAGCCCGGAGATTAGGGCTATTCGTTAATCCACTCTGAATGAGTCCTTCCAGAATGGGGTCATTAAATTTGGCAAAACCAGTGACTGTATAATCGGGGGTTGGTATAGATGCATTACCCGCCGAGACACCCACCGCAGCATTTGTTGTTGTCGGGGTGCTGGGTTGTACGGTACCGTTAGATGCCGGTGTTAGTGTAACGGCTCCACCCGTTGGGTTGGTCTGCGCCAGACAAAAACCGGGAAGCAGCCAGAAAAGAATGAGTTTTAGCTTCATCAGGCCTTCGTCGGGGTTTGGGGAATGCCACTTGGCCGAAGCCGAACTTTCATGCCTTCCTTAAGCCGGTCGTTTGGGTTTGTAATTACACGCTCGTTGCCGGTGAGGCCGCTGGTCACTTCGATGGTTGTGCCATAATCGCGACCGAGGGTCAAGGGTTGGAAACGAACTTTCATATCAGGGTCAAGAATAACCGTAATGGGACCCTTCGACGTAATTTTCAGCGCGTTGGCAGGCAATAGAATCGAGCCAGCCTGGCCTTTTGCAGGAGCAAACGTTACCTGAGCATACAAGCCAGACGGAATGGAACGCCCGGGATTGGGAATAACTACCTCCGTTAATAACGTACGGGTACTGTTGTTCAACGACCCGGCATTGCGAATTACGGTACCCGTGAGTACGCGCTTTTTCAGTTCGGGGATGATAACCGTGGCGGCTGATCCGACGTGGATTTGCTGGTAAAAATTTTGCGGTACGTCAACAAAAACCCGGAGCCGATCCAACTGCGAGAGCATATACATTGGCTGAGGACTGGTCGGCGAAATCAGGTCGCCGACCTCTACAGCGCGACTCGTGATAACTCCCGAAAACGGAGCCCGAATCTCCTGCAAGCTGCGTAGCTCCTGAAGTCGTTTCAACCCAGCTTCACTTACCGATACGGCTGCCTGGCGACTATCAAGATCCTGCCGGGCCACTGCACCGGGGAGGGTCACACTGGTTATCCGGGACAGATTAGCCTGTGCCAGTTGTAAATCGGCGCGGGCACGGGCAATATCCTGTTCCAGTTCGGGCACATCGAGCACGGCCAGCAACTGTCCCTGCCGAACCGTAGCGCCGATGTCAACCAGCCGTTTTCTGACAAAGCCCTGCGTACGGGCACGAAGGGGCGACTCCAGAAAGGGGCGAATTTGACCGGGCAGTGTCACACCCGACGAATCGGACCCTTGCCGCAACGGAATGGCGTTCACAACCAGTTCGCGGGTACGTTCGGCATCAGCAGCGGCTTTGAGTTCCTGCTGATTACGGATTCGGGGCAACACGCCCACAAACACGAACAAGGCCACTAAGCCAAGAGGTACAAGCCAGAGAAGGAAACGTTTCATAATTTTAAAGAGTGAAAGGGCGAAAGACTGAATGAGTGAATGCCTACTAGCTTTCACTTATTCAGTCTTTCTTTAATTCCTCCACCTCCACAATGGCCGCTTTATCGATAGGACCGTAGAGATGGGGAAATAATTCATTATTGGTAGCTAGTTCGTATTTAAGTTCAGCCGTTAGTTTCCGGGGATCGACATGAAGCAGTAACAAATCAGGTGCGTTTTGGTAGTACCGATCCAGCACACCCTCTACCTGATGCTCTTCTGACAAATGAATGAAGTCTTCGGTATGAAGACTTTCCGCTATGTACGTTGCTGCGGTAGCCTGTCGTTGCCAGTCAGCGCGGTTTGTAATGTGATAGATCATGCTTTGTTCTTTTTTGCCAGGTAACTAAATACGGTTGGTACAAACAGTAGCGTGGTAAACGTTGCCAGCAACAGACCGCCAATCACAGCGCGCCCCAGCGGGGCGTTTTGTTCTCCGCCTTCGCCCAAACCAAGCGACATCGGCAACATACCGATAATCATGGCGATGGCGGTCATCAAAATGGGGCGTAAACGCGTTCGGCCAGCTTCCAGCGCCGATTCGTAGGCATTGCCGTTTACTTCGGGCAGATAGTCTTTGGCAAAGCTTACCATCAAAATACTATTCGCGGTTGCCACCCCAACCGACATAATAGCTCCCATCAGCGACGGAATGCTAAAGGTTGTATGAGTCAGGAAGAGCATCCAGACCATGCCGCACAAGGCACCGGGCAGGGCTGTAATAATGATGAAGGGATACCGAAACGACTGGAAATTAACCACCATGAGCAGGTAGACCAAAACGGCGGCAAACGCAATACCGATACCCAGGCGGCTGAAGGCACTTTCCATACTTTCAACCTGTCCGCGTACCAAAATCCGGTTTCCAGGTTTTAGCTGTGCTTCGTATTCCTTGGCCAGTTTATTCAGTTCAACAGCCACCGACCCAAGGTCTGTGCGCTCCACAGCCGCGTATACATCGTATGTGGGTTGGGTATTCACGCGGTTAACAATGGCTGGGGCCAGCGACCGTTTCATCGTGGCCACATTACTCAGCAGTTGAGGCACCAGCGCGTTGTCGGCCTGGTTACCAACCGGCGTGGCCCCGGCGACGGTAGGCGATCCTGCTGCCAGGGGCAAGCGCATGAGTTTCTCGTAGGTATCGAGCTGGTATGGCGGTGTCTGTACGGCAATCAGATAGGGAAAACCTGTAACCGGGTCAGGCCAGAAGTTGGGCCGTACCTGAGCGGTACCACTGAGCGAAATATTCAGGTTGGTAGCTACGCGTTGCTCTGTTAAGCCAAACTGGCTGGCACGTTCGCGGTCAACTTCCAGATACAGTTCAGGGGCGTCGAGTAACTGATGCAGGTGAACATCAACCGCACCGGGAATCTGACTGACACGCTGCACCATCTCGCGGGCAATGCGCAGGTTATTGACCCGGTCGAAACCACTTACCTGCACATCGATGGGTGATGTAAGGCCGAAGTTCAAAATCTGGCTCACAATATCAGCCGCCAGAAAGAAATACGTCGCTTCGGGCATTTCTTCGCGCAGAGTTTCCCGAAGCTGCCGAACGTAATCGTCGGTAGGACGTGATCGTTCTTCGGTCAGCGAAATCAACAATTCAGCGTCGGCAGAACCGGTGGATGCGTTATCCGTAAAAATGAAGTTATAGCGTTCCCCCGTCAGGCCGATGTTACTGATAACCGATCCCACTTCAGCTTCTGGAATAACGCGCCGGATGATCGCTTCGGTTTCGGCAGCAATTCGCTCGGTTTCCTCTAAGCGGGAACCCGCTGGGGCACGAAGGTGAAGTTTGATCTGACCCGCATCTACACGTGGGAAAAAGTCGCGCCCAACAAACGGAACCATAGCTACGGTAACGCCCAATATCAGCACAAATACCGCAAAAACCGTTCTCCGGTGATTCAATGACCAGTCTAGCGCCCGAATGTAACGATTCTGAAAGCGGTCGAAACCCCGGTTAAAGGCAGCGAGAAACGACGGAGAAGATGAGTTGGTCACTTGGCGAGGTTCTCCGTGCTGGGCATACCCATCACTCGATGCACCATGCGACTCCCCGCGCAACATCAAATCCGCCATCATGGGCACCAGTGTCCGCGAGAGAATATAAGACGCGATCATGGCAAATACTACCGCCATAGCCAGGGGCCCAAACAGGAACCGGGCGGGTCCTTCCAGAAATAAGACTGACACGAATACGATACAGATCGTCATGGTTGCCACCAGTGTGGGGGTGGCAATTTGCTGGGCTCCGTCCAAAATAGCCTGACGAAGCGGCAACCCTAATTCTTCGTTACGGTGGATATTTTCGATTGTAACGGTCGCGTCATCTACCAGGATACCGATGGCCAGGGCCAGCCCGCCAAGGGTCATAATATTGAGCGTTTCGCCCAGTAAATACAGTGTTGTTAGGGAAGCCAGAATCGACAGTGGAATAGAAACTGCGACTATCAGCGTGCTTCGCCAGCTTCCCAGAAACAACAGAATCATTGCCGCTGTGAGCAGGGCGGCAATTAAGCCTTCCACAACTACGCCCTTAATGGAGGCCCGCACAAACACCGACTGATCAAACAGCTCGACAACCTGCAAACCCGCCGGAGCGGCCGCCCGAACAGTTGGAAAAACGCGGTTACGTAGTTCATCAACAATACGCGTAGTGGAGGCATTACCCGTTTTCACGATACTCATCAGGATACCCCGGCTTCCATCCTGTTTCACCACGTTGGTTTGCACAGCGGCCCCGTCGTGTACGTTGGCCACGTCGCGCATGTGAACCGTGGTATTACCAATGGTTTTAACCGGAATATCATTGAGTGTTGTAATGACTTCGGGTTTTGAGTTGAGCCGCACGGCGTACTCACGATCTTCGAGCCGGAGGTTACCGCTGGGAAGCGTCAGGTTTTGGGCCGAAACGGCATTGACAACATCTTCGGGCGTAACGCCGTGAGCCAGTAATTGCTCTGGTTCTAGATCGACCAGAATCTGACGGGCTTTTCCACCAAATGGCTGCGAAAGTCGGCTGCCGGGTACGGTCGAAATTTGAGGCCGGATACGGGTAGCAGCGTAGTCGGTGATTTGTGATTCGCTCAGGCTGTCCGACGAAAGGCCAAGTTGTAAAACCGGTACGTCGGTGGCGTTGTAGCGGACAATGAGGGGTGGCTGGGTGCCGGGCGGCATTCGGACTAGGATTGTCTGCGAAATGGCCGACACTTGAGCCAGGGCTTCTTCAATCTTTACCGTCGGCTGAAAATAGATTTTGATTACCGCCGTTCCATTATATGTCTGCGATTCGACCCGCTGAATATCGCCAACGTTGTTGATAATGGATGTTTCGGAGAAGTTGGTGATCATGGTCTCCATCTCCTTCGCCGATAGGCCATTGTAGCCCCACAACACCGACACAACGGGAATGTTGATGCGCGGAAAAATATCCGTAGGCATCTGCAAAACCGACACGGTCCCCATGATCAGGATCAGAAGAGCCATTACGGCAATCGTGTACTTTTTCTCTAACGCTAAACGAACAATCCACATACCCATTACAAGTTAGTCGGTTGACAGGACTACTGTCTGAACCTTAAAAAAACGGAATAGAGAGAAAGCAAAGGCCTATAAAACAATGCCTATTGAAACGGAAGGGGATTTTAGTTGCTGAACAGCAGGCTATAAAAGATGGTTGCAAGTTAGCCGAACCATAAATACGAGGAGCTATCTGATTTTTGGTAAAAATTGACTTTTATCAAGAACTTTCAAAAACAGGTCGTCTGCTTAAAAAGTAAGTTCATAGCGTTGCTCTCGAATAGTCTGCCCCCAAACTATCGTTGGTTCTTTTTCTTCAATCAGCCCGAAACCAACCCGCAAGTAAAGGTGATGGGCCGTTTTTTGATCGCTGGTGGTTAGCAAATACACAGAGTCGAAACCTTTTTGGCGGCAAAAATCGAGCGCCAGATCGACCATACGTTTCCCCAGACCTTGTCCTCTATGTTGTTCGTGTAACAAGAACCACCGAAGTTGAGCGCGGTTATTGGGCCGTTCAACAATAGCAATAGAGCCCACAAACTCAACCTCAGTTTCGGCAATCCACAGGCGGTCCCGGTCGGGAGAGTAAGCAGCAGCAAACTCACCGATTGTCTGCGCTACATACCCCTCAAACTGGTAGTTGTATCGAAATTCAGGGGCATACCACAGGCCATGATACCGAATAACCGCTCCCAAATCGCCGGGGCGAATGTCATGGCGGATTGAGACATCAGGCAATGTACGTTTTTCAGTCAGTGAAGGTGTCATTGGGCACTGGGTTTACAGGCTTACTTCCATTTGAATGTTAGCTCGTTCGTAGGGCGATGGTGGTCCCACAATTTTCTGAAAACCTAATTTGTGGTACAGGGTGATAGCGGGTTTCAGCTTTGTGTTGCTCTCCAAAAATACGGCGCGGCCTCCCATTTCACGAGCTTTTTGCAAGCAGTGCAAACCTAATAAATAGCCAATATTTTTGCCCTGGGCGCGCTCGGTAACGGCCATCTTCGCTAATTCGTAGCGGTCATCGCCCAGTTTAATAAGGGCACAGGTCCCGACAACCTCTCCTCTATACGTCGCTAAACAAATGTATCCGCCGGGTTTCAGAATCTTCTCATCGGGGTGATCGAGAGCTAGATGATCGCTTTCTTCGAGCCGGAAGTGCTTTGTAATCCACTCATGGTTGAGTTGCCGGAAATCATTGTGGTATTCAGGCGTATAATCAATTAGTACTACGTCGCGGCTTTCGCGCAGTTTGCGTTGCTCCCGCACCCGGTCGAACAGGCTTTTCTGCTCCAGCAGGTACTCCATTTCGGTGATGGCCCTGAACAAATCGAATTGTGATTCGCGCTGTAGTTGTTCCACAGCCGCTTCTACATCGGCCAGTTGGTTTTCCAGAGCGGGTAGCATTTGGCGCGCCTTTGCCGATAAACTCAAATGACTGCAACGAGCATCGGCTTCGCTTTTTACGGTTTCCATCAGCTCGTTTTTTGTCATCTCTTTCACAATCTGACTGACTGATGCGTGACTATGCCCAATCCACTCTGCAATCTCGGTGGTGGTCATACCAGGTTTTGCAGCATCAGTCTTTTTCCAAAGTGCATATAAAACCGGGAACCAGCGGGGTTCCAAAGGAATACCGTTTTCAGTATACACCGCTCGGTTCTCCTCAGTAAACGATTCAGCCAACCGCCTGAGTCGGCTCCCCATCGCCATTTTACCCATTTCGTCGTAAATTGTTGTCATGTAGAAGTAGTTATGTAAGAACTTACGCAAGTTTACATTCTTTTCAGATATAAGCAAAAAAGTCGCTCTCTCATTGCTGAAAGAGCGACTTAACTTCGTGTTTATAGTTTGTACTTATTATAACGGGGCTTAAAATTGAACTGCCCATCTTCCACAAGAATCAGTGAAATGGGCAGTTTAATTTACTTATCTGCAACCTTGTTCAGGATTTATTAGGGCGTAACCACAATCACTCCCTGCACAGTCCGGCTACAGCCGTTGCTATTTGTTACAATTATGGTAAATAGACCTGGCCGGGTGACTGAGAAGATACCTGTTGTGCTCTGATCTACCTGGCGAATCTCATACCCGCCAATCCGATCCACAATAATGGTACGAACAAAGTTTATACCACCCAACACCTGAAAGCTTTGCTCCGAGCCCGCCGGTATAGTGATCGTTGGGATGCCTGTTCCCATTACGGTTGCGCTGTTGTTGAAAACAAGTGTTACTGTAGGTTCGGGGTTGACCGTCAGCGTAAAACCGGGAATGGTCGTCAGGCTGTTGCACAAACCCGTCGCTACGAGCCGGTAATTACCGGCCTGACTTGACTGGATGCCACCCAACGTTAGGGTTGCCGAAGTTTGACCCGGCACCACTACACCGTCTTTGTACCACTGCAAACCCGTTGCGTTGGTCACGCTTACTGGCACCGAAACCGACCCACCCACACACACCGCCGACGATGCCGCCGGGTTACCCATCGACACCGACGAGATGACATTGTTCTGGCTGATCACAATACTCGTTGTGCTACTACAGCCGTTGCTGGTGGCGATCACCGAATATGTTCCAGAGGCTGATACCAATGCCTGGTTGCCCGCTGAAGAGATGGGTGTGCCACTGCTGTTGGTGAACACATAACTCATACCGCCACCAGCTACTAACGTTACCGATGGTTGAGCGCAACTCAAAGTCGTGCTGGGCAGGCCCGACAGAGTGGCGGTTGGGATAGTGTTAACCGTGACACTCGCTGTTTGCGTGGCCGTACAGCCATTAGCATCGCTCACGACCACCGTATAAGATCCAATACCCGGTGTGTTAGCTGCCGATACTACCGAGGTATTTGTCGGGCTGGTGCCGCCCGTCCAAACAAACGTTTTCGCACCTGTGCCGCCCGTCGCAATCGCCGTGAGGCTCACTGTGGTTCCTGCACAAACTGCGGTTGCCGATGGGGCAACCCCCAGGCTCAGCAACGAACCGGCTCCGGCTACCGAAATAGCTCCCGAAGCAATTGTGCATCCGTTCGCATCGGCTACTGTGACCGTGTAGCTCCCAGCCGAAAGACCCGTAAAACTACCCGTGCTGTTGCTCATGCCTGTGTTGAGTGAATAGCTATAACCCGCTGTGCCGCCCGAGGCAGCAACCGCAATGGCCCCGTTATTGCCACCCGAACAGGAAACGGTAGTTACGGTGGGCGCCGACAGACTCAGGGCTGAGGGTTGGTCAACTGAAATACTGGCCTGCGTAGCCGAGCAACCGTTAGCATCGGTCAGGGTCAGCGCATAAGTTCCCCCTACAAGTGCCGTAAAGTTTACCGGAGAACCTATCAGGGTGCTACTGCCAACGCCCCCAAGCACAAACCTGTAGGGGGCAGTGCCGCCCGCAGCCGTGGCCGAGACAGTGCCCGTTGCGGCTCCTGAACAAGCCACCGAAGCAGCCACCACGTTCGAGATGACTAAAGCCGCTGCCGGTTGCGAGACAGACAAGGTGCCCGTGGCTACCTGACAGCCGTTGGCATCGCCCACTGTCACCGTGTAATTCCCCGCCGAAAGCCCGGTGAAGATACCGGTTGGGTTGATGGTGCCACCCGGACTCAATGTATAATTGAGCAAACCGCTGCCACCGGTAGCAACCACCGTCAGGCTACCCGTTCCGCCGTTACACAACACCTGGGTAATGGCCGACGAATTGATGCTCGGTGCCGAAGCCGGCTGATTGATAGTTACACTCGTTGCCGACGTGGGCGAGCAACCTTCGGCATTGGTCACCGAGATGGGATACGTACCTGCCACAAGACCCGTGAAGATACCGGTCGTGTTCGTTGTGCCATTTGCCGAGAAGGTGTAAGGAGCCGTTCCTCCCGTGGCCACCACAGTGAAGCTGCCCGTGGTATTACCCACGCAACTGATGCTGGTACTAGTAAGGCTGCTGATCGTAGGCCGGGCGTTCACCGTTGCCGAGACAGACGTGTACGTTGTGCTCAAACAACCTGTCAGCGTATTTCGGCAAATAACCGAGTATCCATAAACACCTGCCGTTGTGGGGCTGGTGAACACATAAATCCCCGTGGTTCCGTTAGAGCCGGTTCCAGAAGTCGCCCCGCTTACTATCGGCACCAATTGATTAATAATTGAAGCTCCCGGGCAAACCGCCGTGACCGACACGCCTAGACCGGCACAAACCGTCAATTGAGCCGTCGTGTTGCTAATAGTTGGAGCACCCGGGCCTGGCAGAATAATTACCGGAAGTGGGCTTCGCATACAGTTACCCACTGTAAGGTTGGTAATAGACAGGCTATAGGTTCCACTGGATGCAGCCGCAAACGTCAGACTGGTAGCTGTGGTGGTCGAAGTCGAGATCACCGTGCCATTCAGGGCAAGTTGATAGAGCAGATTGTCGCCCGGATTAGTGTTGGTGGCTCCGGCGGTCAACACTGGCTGGGCCTGTAAACAAAGGCTGGATGCCACCAGCGAGGGGGTTGGCGAACGGTGTACCGTAGCTGAAGTGGTTGCTGAAGCCGTACAACCCTGTCCGCTCGTTACAACCACCGTGTAGATACCTGTAGCAGAAGGACCTACGGCCAGAACCGCCCGGCTTGAGGTATTGATTCCATTGGGAAGGTTTGCTAATAAACCCGTGTTGTTCGGAATTGAAATAGGACCAGACCAGAGATAGGTTAAAGCTGTACCTGTAGCAGATGATGAGAGCGTCAAATTCGGATTGCCTAAATCGGTTGGCGCGCAAAGCGGGCTGTTATTAGATGCAGTAACGGTCGGATTACCATTTACGGTTATACTCCTCGTAGCCGAGGTGGTGCAACCATTGGCTGCCGTCACCAGCACCGTGAAGGTGTACGTGCCGCTCGTAGTTAGGCCCGTCACCGTAGCCAGGTTACCGCTGAGAGATACTACACCCGGCGAAGGAGCAACAAACGTGTAGCTGCTCAACCCCGCCGTAGCTGATAGAGCAATGGGCAGGCCCGAACACACGTTGGTCCCGCTCAGAGCAACCGAAGGTGCAGCCGTATTCGCTTGTACGGTAGTGGTAGCTACCGTAGTTGGGCATCCGGCAGACGTAGTGCCCACTACCGAGAAGCTGCCTCCCTGATTGACCGTAGCTGAATTACCCGATGCCGTAATCATTCCCGGCCCGGTAAACGTGTAGCTCGTCAAACCACTCGTGGCCGTTAGCGTTACCACGTTATTGCAGGTAATTGTGTTTGAACCAACTGCACCCACACTCACAACAGGTATTGGACTAACCTGGAGCGTGGCCCCTGTGTTGAACACCTGCCCGCAACCCGTACTCGTCAGGTTAATGGCCGTAACCGTCAACGGTTGGCTGGCGTTAGCCGCCGTTATGGGCACGTCGGTCATGAACACGGCCTGACCACTCGCATCCGACATTACCGTGGCCGTGCGCGAAGCCCCACCCCCAATGACATACGACAGCGATTGCTGCGTACTGACAATCAGTCCTGTTAGCGTAACCGAAGCCGGACTTCCTTCACAAACCAGCGCAACCGTTACCGTTCCGAGTGTTGGCTGTGGTTCAACCGTAACGCTCGTCCCGACCGACGTAGTACAGCTATTAGAATCACCGACAATCACAGAGAAATTGTACGTTCCTGCTGTCAGCACCGACACCGTTGTGGTGTTTGCTCCGGTTCCAATGACCGCATTGGAGCTATTTACAAATGTGTAGCTAGTGCCAAAGCCGGGCGTAGCCGACAAGTTCACTACTCCCCCAGCACAGGCATTCGTGCCGCTCAGTATTGCCGTAGGTGGAGGGCAGGAGCAACTGTTAGGTACAGACTGGAAGCCGGGGGTACCCGGTTGGTCATCGGTGCCGGTAGTTAGGAAAGGCGAAAAATCAACCTTATTGCTAACCTTGCTGGCTATATTAATAACGGTGCCATACCAGTTACACTCGGCATTGATGGTTGTTGATGGAAGCAAATTGTCAACGGCAGTACCAGAGTTACCCGACAAATCGTTTTCATTAACTGCGCCTTGAGTAGTATTGGCATCAGCACTATAGGCAATCCCGACCATACCAGCGTTGATCGAGTTGTTGGTAGCCGCTGTTAGTCTCCCGCCGTTGCTCACCCTAATACCCTGACTAAACCTCTGAATGTTGTTTTGTGTGACGCTTGCCTGTCCACCGTTGATGTCAACTCCTACACCTCCACCAGTGCCGGAGAATGACTGTGCATTGGCAGTTATGTTGGCCGTAGCTTGCGGACCGCTAATAGATACAGCGGTGAAGTTTCCTGTGCCTGTTATTTGCGTATTACCGGTAACAATAGCGTTTGCAGTATGAGTCGTATTTACACTGCTATTTGACGCTCCAGTCACTTGAATACCGACTCCATTTACTGGTATAATAGCAAGGCCATTGATCTGAATGTTGGAAGGAGTCGCAAAAGAAGGACCATAAACAAGATTCGATGTTCCAACTGGGTTGAAGTTCAAGAAATTTGTTAATAAAACCCCTGCCTTTGTTGTTCCCGTAATACTATTCGTGGCTCCAAACGTAATCGTGTTTGATGTAGAAGACCCCGTAATACCAATTCCATACTCCGTTCCTGTAATCGTATTATTGGTGAAGGAAGGGCTAACAGCATCCTGTATAGTCACGGCCAAAATACCGAAGTTATTAGTTACAGCACCCGATTCCGCACTGAACTGGTTATTGTTTACCGTCAAGCCAGTTGCTCCGTTGTATTGAAGCCAATAGCATAATCCTGCTGCATAACTTTGAACCTGATTACCAGAAAATGACCAGAAAGCAGGACCTGTTGCACCACTAAAATTATTCGTATGTAAACCAGTCCATACTCTAGTCATCTTGTTATTTATGACATTAGTATAAAAGTTATTCCTAAGTGTAATGGCATACCCAAAATCAAATGCACCAATTGCATCAAATGAATTTTGGGCAACAACGTTTCCGCTAGAACTACCATCACCACGAATGCCTATCGATACATTTTTAATAATATTATTTACTACAGAAAGACTATTCACAGTTCCTATAGCACGAATTCCGTACAAAGCATTACTATTACCTCCACTTCCCAAGGTTACTGGACCAACTACAGCCTGATCATCGCCGTCAATTGTAAAGCCATCGATAATTACTCCACTGGCCGTAATCGTAAATAAATTGGCTTGATTTCCATTCGCAATAACAATTGACTCCCCTCCAGAACGTACAGATCTCGGGTCAACCCCTGTCTGCGCGCCCAGAATCGTCAATGCTTTATTGATAGTCACACTTTCTGGGTATGTACCAGCGGGGGCCAGAATGACATCGTTGGCATCAGCTGCATTAACAGCCGATTGGATTGTTTCGTAGAACAGATTCTGAGTTACATTCTGAACAGGAAAGAAATACAGAAGCCGTCCGACGGTTATATCATCGGGTTTATGAAACAGCTTTGTTTCTAATGTAAGCCGCTGGATTGCATTAAAAGTGCTGGGTAGTTGCAACCCCGAACCTATATCGAACTGATTATTGCGAATGTCAATGTCAGTTGTCCACGGCCCCATCGTTGTAGATGGGATACCGGCATAGTCGTTAAAGGTACCAACATAGCCCGAACTTGCCCCGGTGCTGTTGTCCAGCGCAACGAACGTGTTGAGGTTGGCCGCAAACGTATTCACACTACTCGATGCCCCCACTGTGAAAGAACCGAGCTGCGCCCCTTGGATACGGTGGTTAAAAAAGGTCAGTGCTGTACCACTGTTGGGTGTCGAAGTCGCGTTGAACGTGTTACCCGTAATGCGCGCACTGAGTGTCTGCATTTGCGGATCGGTCAACGAGGCACTGTTGGTTGCAATCAACTTCGTGTTTATCGAAATATGCCGAAAATCAGTAGCAGCCATATTAGGGTTGAACGTATTACCACTAATTGTAATACTGCTGTTGTTCTCTGCAGATATTCCCCAGCGTTGATTATTAAATGTGTTGTTCTGTATTAACAGTGTTTTGGTTCCCGAAATGCCGTTGTTACGAATCCGCATGAGTGCTCCCGTCGCGAGCGTACCTGATGTTGGTTGCACGAAGTTCCCGTCCAGCGTATTACCTGAAATCGTGATGACTCCCGCATTGGGATTAGGGTCCGATACCTGAATGCCCCCTCCTCCGGCAATGTTATTTTGAATAGTTAAGTCTCCCTGATTGGCAAATACACTGATCACATCATGGTTGATAGCTGTGAATGAATTACCGCTGACAGTCCCTCCGCCAAAATCAAAGTGAACAGCCGCCCTGAACGAATTCGCTAACCCACTGCTCCCGATTGTTACGGTGTTACTTTGTACAACAACGCCCCCAAATCCATCCCCATCGGGCGTGTAATTAGGAACCGTAATGCTCGGATTAATAGCAATAGCGTTTCGGCGTGTGTATTGCCCGCTGATCGGCGTTCCGGTCGGTGTGATCCGGTTGCCAGTCACCTGCAAATTCGTTCGATCATTGCCGGTTGTATGAATGGCCGAGTGCGTCTTGCTCAAATCGACCGTAAAGCCGAAGTTTTGGATCGCCACATCGGCGGCTGACACCGTAAACAGAGAAGCCAGCGCACCACCCGGCACTGTTCCCGTAAACGTTACATTAGATGTGGCTCCCTGCCCTATAATAGTTAGGGCTTTGGGAATTGTCACCAATTCATCGAAGGTACCTACGCTGGCCGAGAGCAACTGACCAGCAGTAGCCGCATCAACCGCCGATTGGATGGTGCAGAAAATCACCCCTGTACTTGTGTTCCGAACCGTTTCGGAACGGCCCACACCCGGCCCCACATTGCGAGTATCAGTAGTAGCATTACCACTAAACGTGTTGCCCGATACGGTGTTACCGCAGGCAACAGGTGAGTTTCCACGGCCAAAATACCCTGCCGATGATCCATCGTTCTGATTGCCATCCCCCGCATTATTCACTACATAGTTGGGATTAGGATGTGCACCGCCCTGCTGCTGAATACCAATGTCATTGTTGGTGACCGTATTGCCTGTAACGGTGTGGTTAGTTCCTTCAATGACAATACCGAAACCTTCGCTTTCAATCTTCGCTGTGCTCAATTGTTTATAGCCATCCACTGTGTTGTTGCGGACTATCACACCTGTTGGAACATCCACGTTGTTCTCGCTCACCAAATAGGCCCGACGGAAAACGGCAATGCCTGCGTGGTCACGAGTGTTCATGGTGGTCGACGCAGCGAATGTTATCTGGTTATTCTCAACCACAATGCTACCATCGCCCGAAGTTGCTCCCGTACCATTCGGCAGTTTGACTTCAATGCCGAATCGGCCACAGTTCGTTATCGTGTTGTTTGAAATGACATTGGGACCGGCTCCGCTCATCAAGCCCGTCAATCCAATGCCATTATCGCCGTTGTTGACAACCGTATTGTTGGCAATAGTCACGCCAGAGGCCGTCCCGTCCTGTAGCTCAATACCGCAGCAGTTGTTGTTGGTAACGGTGTTGTTGGTGATATAAATATTCTGCTTAAAACCATTCCAGATCACAATACCCCGTGCGGCTCCATTTACATTCGTGTGCCCTGAGAATGTGGAACTATTGACCGTTACGCTTTGCACAGGCCCATTGGCG
Source organism: Flavobacterium sp. SUN052 (assembly GCF_028867935.1). Lineage (GTDB taxonomy): Bacteria > Bacteroidota > Bacteroidia > Flavobacteriales > Flavobacteriaceae > Flavobacterium. The sequence goes on along the minus strand of NZ_JAPQNS010000004.1, from coordinate 397,723 downwards.
TAAAAACCAGCTCCGCCCACATTACTCAGCGACTGAATGTCCGTAACGATTAGATTGTTGTTACCACCAATGGCAAAAATCCCGGCACTTGTATTAGGGGTAGAACCGGCAAAATTCTGTACGGTTAGGTTTCGGATCGTGACATTCGTAACCCCGGTTGCAATTAGAAAACCGCTGTTGTTGCCGGGATCAGCTGTTTGAGGAGTAAGTCCCGTCCCATCAATAATAGTTTGCATTTTACTAACCCCACTAACAGTCAATGGTTTGGTTATAGTTACCCGCTCATTGAACGTGTAATCGAGTAGTTCCAGAACATCATTGGCATTGGCTGCGTTGATACCCACCTGAATCGTATTGTAAAACGTGTTTTGCGTTACGTTCCTGACGGGGTAAAAGAAGGTTATTAAGCCAAGAGCCGCTACGTCAGGCTTATGCAATAGTTTCACCTCCAGAGATGTTCGCTCGGCGGCTGTCATTGTTTGGGGTAGCTTCAAACCAGTTCCAACGTCAAATTTGTTATTGATCGCATTCAGGTCAGTGCCCCAGGGAGCAGCTGTTGTAGCATTCGGATTAACGTTACCCGAACCGTTGTCCAGCGTAATGAAATTACCTAAGTTACTATTAAAAGCATTTTCGTTACCCGCCGTTCCCAGTACAAACGCCCCAAACGTAGGGCTGTCGTTATCCTGATTATAGAAAGCAACTGCAGTTCCGCTGCTGATAGCAGTAGAGCCATTAAACGTATTACGGGTCATGGTTAATGACAATACGGGCGCATAAAAACCGCTTGCAGAACTAAACTCCTTTGTATTTACGGTAATGTGCCGGTAGGTTGTGGAGCTCGCAGCTGGCGTAAACGTATTATTATCCAGCGTTATTGCTTGATAGTTTTCCAAACTAACTCCCCAGTTATGCCCTGTGAAGGTATTTCCCGAAACTATAGTTGGTCGGGCCGTATAGTTATTCTTCAATCGTAATGAGGAGACACCTCCAGCCGCACCATCAAATGTATTATTGGCAATAGTTAGCGTCCCGGCTCCTGCATTCTGGTCGGCTAGTTCCAGTCCACCTCCCGTAAACGTGTTATTGGTCACCGTAATGGCTCCGTTACTACCAAACCGAATATGAATATCCTGGCTGATAGTTTGAATTGTATTATTATCAAAGACTCCCCCTGCCTCATCAACAGCAATACCTGCTCTAAAATAACTACCTGGGAGAGTGCCGTTAATGATGTTTCCTACAGCTAAGACGCTATTGACTCCGCCTGTTGCAGTCCTGTAATTGGTTGGATTGCCTCCGTAGTTAATGCTGATCGCATTTCGATCTCCGAAGCTCCCCGCAGGTGTTCCGTAGGCATCTACGATATTGTTCCTTAACGTTACATTGTCAATTGCGGCTCCACTGAAAATGATTGCACTTCGAAGCTTGCTAAGATCCACGTTGAAATGTAGGCTTTGAATAGACACGCCATCTGCCGAGACATCAAACAAAGTTGGTTTACCTGTAACAACAATACCTGTAAGATCAACGGTCGAACTAGCTCCCTGCCCAATGATAGTTAGGCTTTTTCCAATAGTTACCTGTTCATTATAGGTCCCGGTAGCCACCGAAAGCGTATGTCCGTTCTGCGTATCAGCATCATCAATAGCGGCCTGAATAGTCGCGAACGACTCGCTTGTTGTTGTGTTCGTTACAAGCTGACCCAATACAACTCCACTGCTTCCTAGCCAAAAAGCCAGCACGGCAAAAGTTAGGTAAGTCTGCTGTCGCAGCAGCAACGGACGAGCGAGCAGCCGGTACCAATTAAACAATAAAACAGACGAGGATGAAGAGATAGGCAACAAGGTTGTTTCTGAATTGACCCAATGCTGCATCCTTTGGAAAAGGAGTTGTAGAAAAGATTGCATAAAGTATTATAAGTAAAGAAGAGAAGAGAAGAAATGAACTGGAACGGCAATTGTGACCGAACAGCTGGAACGAATTAGGGAACAGGAAAACTGAATTGGGTAAGGCGAACGATGATACCTACACCTGATAGATCAGGTTATCAGGCATAACAATTAACTCAGTCAGAATACGTACTGAGTAGATAGATGGCGAAGAGCTAGGACAGTGAAAGATAAATAGCCTATTTAGGGAGCAGGCGGAACAAACAGAGAATTTGCAAAAAACATAATAAACAAAGGTTCGAAGAGGGGGATAGATCGTTTCATAGAAAATTATTTGGATAGATGTGGCCTATTGCGTGAAGCAAATGTATAGTAACCCCAATTAGACTTAAAACTTATTATAAGCTACAAGGAATTAAATTATTAAACGGTAGCTTATTTTATAATAAGTTAATAAACAAACAAAAAGTATAGTAATAATAATCGTACATACTAAATAATATAACACCTTAATGTATTAACGCTAACCATTAGCTAACCCTGAAAAACGAACTGATCTAAAAACGGTTAGTCATTTATTCACCATCACATCAAGTCAATCTGCTAATGGATACCACTACCAGCAAACCCTTTTATCATCGCTTGTCACACTCGCTACTGGCGATTGGTCTCATCTTAGTAGCCGTCTACATGGGTCAGGATATTCTGGTTCCACTGGCTTTGGCGGGTTTGCTGGCCGTGTTGCTCCGTCCGGTTGAGTCGTGGCTGACCCGACGGCTGGGTATGCACAAAGTAGTGGCCATCAGTCTGGCGCTACTGCTGGCGGTTATTGTTATTACCGGGCTGGCCGTAGGGCTTTCTATGCAACTGGCTCACTTTTCTGATGATATACCCAAGCTCCGGGAAAACCTTAATGATGTGTATAACCAGGCACGGCGCTGGGTTCGAAGCGAATACAATGTGAGTTACCAGGAACAGGCAAAGTACATGGCAAAAGCCCAGGCTCAAACGCTGGACAGCTTACAGGGAGCGGGAGCCAGCACGTTGGGTATTATTACCGGCCCCCTTGGCACTTTACTATTATTGCCAATCTATATATTTCTGCTCATGTATTACCGAACTATGCTGCTTCATTTTGTGGTCTGCCTGTTTGCGGAGCAGCATTCAAGTAAGGTACGTGAAACGTTGGGTGAAATTCGGTCAGTTATTCAGAGTTATGTGGTTGGCCTTTTACTGGAAACCGCCAGCGTTGCCGCCTTAAACTCAGTTGGGTTGTTGTTATTAAATGTGAAATACGCCATCCTGCTCGGTGTGGTAGGGGCCGTGCTCAATCTCATTCCCTATATCGGTGGCATAGTTGCCATAGGGCTCACCATCCTAATTACTTTTATTAATCAACCTGAACTAGGTACGCTGGCCGGAGTTGCCATTGTGTTCACAGTAGTCCAGTTTATTGACAACAACTTACTGGTTCCTCTCATTATCGGTTCCAAAGTGCAGGTTAATGCCTTGGTATCAATTGTTGGGGTATTGCTCGGTGGAGCGCTGGCGGGTGTGTCGGGTATGTTCCTTTCGATACCATTGATTGCGATCATGAAAGTGATCTTCGACCGCGTCGATGGCATGGAACCTTGGGGTATTCTTATTGGAGATCAAACGCCTGAACAAGCCGGAACACCCTTATTCAGGCTGAAGAGAAAGATAACGTTCCGGCGTCAGCGCAATGAAATCACCCCAACGGAGATTCCCATTACACTTGCCCCACCATCAGCGCCCCCCGATGATTTACCTTTTCCTCCGGCCAATTCATAAAGGCTGACTATGACCGTTGATTTGGCGTATGATTCAATGCCAGATAAAAAGCGATCAGGTAAACGACCTGTGTGGCTACTGTATCCCAATCCATCTTAAGTGATGATCCAAACATAAGTGCCGTCATTACCATTCCACCAGCAAAATAACCCCATCGTCCAAAGGGCCCACCCACCAGAATCAGTAGGCCCACCAGTATTTCGATGAAAGTGAGCCCGTACAGAAAACTTTTCGTGACGAGTGGGGGCAGGATGGTATCATTGAATCCAGCGGCCATCTTTTCCACGATAGTCGACAGATTGGGAACTCTCACCGCGCCATGCAAAAGCATGTTTACCCCTAAACCAATACGAAGAACTAAGGCCGCTAATTGGCCATTTGTAAGGCTGTTGTACATAGAATAGCTCAGTTATTACTGAGGGTACAACGGAAAAACTCAATTTTATGGGTTTGAAAAATTAGGATACGGAAACGAATAGGAACGCGGATTGTACGGATTAAGCGGATTTACACGGATTTTAAATCTGTTTGACCAGCATAAAAAATCCGCGCTGATCCGCTTAATCCGTGTCATCCGCGTTCCATTATTTCCTTAAAACCCGAAATCCTTAATCGGTTTTATATCATAATAAGCCCTGATTTCCTCAGGAGTGGGAGTCTTCAAGGGGCGCACAATGCGAAAACCGCAGAATGAGGCTGACGTCATCCACCAATCAGATTTGGGGCTTTGCGGGTCGATCACTTTCCAGGCCGGACTAGAGCCAACACGTGACGCCGACCGAAGAGCAGCTGCATCGTCGTCCCAGGAGCCGCCCCGTACTGAGTTGGGGTATAATTTGGTGGTTGGAGCATAGGGTTCGTTTACCTTACCGCTCGCTTTTTGGGCGTAATAGGTTGGAATGTATTGATCTTTGGTCCATTCCATTACGTTACCGTGCATATCGTTCAACCCCCAGGGATTGGGTTTCTTGGTACCTATCTTTTTGTAGGCCCCTTCGCTATTGGCTTTGTAAACAGCGTACTGACCTAACAGCTTCGGGTCAGCCCCAAAGGAATAAGGAGTTTTGGTATTAGCCCGACAGGCATATTCCCACTCGGCTTCGGTTGGCAGGCGATAAAACAAGCCGGTTTTATCGTAGAGCCACGAACAGAACTTAATAGCCGCATACTGGGTCATATTAATGGCCGGATATCCTTCACGACCCATGCCAAACGACATGTCCACGTACGACGGGCTAGGGCGGGTGCTGGCATCCGTTTTGCTCAGATCAGCGCCTTCCGGGTAACGGACGGCCATTTCTTTCTCGATGTTTTTGGTTGTGAAGAGGTCGTAAATATCCCAGGTGATTTCAAACTTTCCCATCCAGAACGGCTCAATCACAACCTTATGCTGAGGCCCCTCATCGGCGCTGCGTCCTTTTTCGGCGGCAGGACTACCCATCATGTACTCCCCGCCAGGAATCGCCATCATTGGGTACGTCTGAGAACTCCCAGTAATAAGCTGCGTGTATGACTTATGTTCGGTGGTAGCTGGTGCCTGGGCAGACGAACGAACGAGTGAAAGTGTGAACGTGAGGGCGAAAGCTAGTAAGATCGTGGTAAGTCGAGGCATATCGGTTTCAAAAATTCAGTGTTGTGTAGACAAAAGGCTCTAGTGACCGAAATCCCATCATTTCCCCTGCAAATAGTCAATAATCGTTTTAGGTGGAACCACATGAACCGCCTGAATACCAAGCGCCGAAGCAGCCTCGATATTAGCGGCATTATCGTCGTAAAATGCCGTTTCTTCAGCTACCAGACCTGCTTCGGACAGGACATGTTGGTAAATAGCGGGTGAGGGTTTGGCCATGCGCACCTCATGCGATAAAAATACTCGTTCGAACAGGTTCTCCAATGATGGCTTCCCTAACGCAGCCAACATTGCATTAACCTGACGAATATGAATAGCGTTGGTGTTACTAAGCAGAAAGAGTCGGTATTGGCCACTTGCTTTCAATTCCAGAATACGATCGACCCGCTCTACGGGTAGTTCAAGCAAAATAGTGTTCCAGGCGGTATCAATTACTTCGTCGGCCCAGCGGTCCAACGCTTCAGTTCCATTTCCTGAAGAATCATTTTTTTGAAGCAACTGGCGCACATTTTGGCGAAAGGCTTCATCATCGACCATTCCCGTTTCGTATTGATACCAGAGATTATGCTGTTTCCAGAGCGCTGTAACGTCGGCTTCGGGAAGGCCCGCGAGGGTGGCAAAATTGCGAATCGGCGCGCCCATGTCGATGGGTATGATCACGTCGCCGAGATCAAAAATCAAGTTTCTAAGCATGTTGTACTAACGTCAATTTGTATAGCTCACTGCCATTGGCAACCGCAAGTCGATAAGCCATCGAATTATTTTTCCGATAAGACCGATTTTTTTAGCGATGATTTCCGAATGATCAGATTAGATTGGATAACTATCGTATTAATATGTTTAATATTTGAAATGCCCAACAAGTGGTTGGTCAAGTTTCGGGCTGCGGTTTCTCCTATCTTACTACCAGGGTAATCTATCGTGGTGAGCTGAGGCTCAATAATTTTCCCGATGGTGTCATTGTTGAACCCTACAATGGCAACATCATCGGGCACCCGAACACCATTTTCTTTTAGGGTTTGTATGCAAACGGCAGCCGAGAAATCATTCGTTATAAAGGCTCCATCGGGCATTGGCTTCATTTTCAATATCTCTAAAGCGGCCTCTACACCGCCTTGCTCGCTCAAGTCTTTAATCAGAACATACTTGTCATTAAAAACTCTTCCATTGTCCAGGAGTGCATCCCGATACCCTTTGTAGCGCTGGGTATACACGTTTCTGTTCAAACTGGCTGTTACCAATACAATTCGCTTGCAACCCTGGTCAATCAGGTGCTGCGTGGCCTGATAACCACTCTTATAATTATCAATAATTACTTTCGCGCTTTCTGATTTTTCCTCCACGCGATCAAAAAATATGACGGGGATGCCTTTCTCTTCAAACTGCTTAAAATGGTCCAGGCTCTTTGTGTCAAACGACAGGGAAGCAATGAGTCCATCAACCCGTTTGTGAAACAGGTTGAGCGCATTGGCGGCTTCTTTCTCGAAGCTTTCTGATGAGTGAGCAATAAGGATGTCATACCCTGTTTCTGAGGTTACCTTCTCGATACCCGCCAGAACAGAGGTAATAAAGTTACTATTTAGTTCGTGGACAATGACCCCAATGGTGTTCGTCTTCTGCTTACGAAGGCTGCTTGCAAAGGTATTATGCCGGTAGCCAAGCTCACGAGCTGTTTCCTGAATACGCTCCCGGGTCTTTGAATTTATAGTAGGGTTATCCTGTAAGCCACGGCTAACCGTTGATGATGAAAGCTCCAGCTTTTGAGCGATGTCGTATATAGTTACTTCCTTTTTAATTTCCATCTGTGCAATCAGTTACACAAACAACGCAAAAAAAATAATAGTACCTGATTGTCGTCCAGGCCAAAGGCTCAATAAAACGCTTTAGGTATAGAATAACATACCGACAATTACTTAATTATCAATTAGTTGTTATCTATATCATGGTTAGTCGACACCTGCAAAAGTAGTAAGACGCAGGGTAGCCGGAGTTACCTGCTTTTTCGTTTGTATCTGATTTACTAGTCAGAAAATTTCCTTAACCCAGGATTCATACAACTATAGAGTTACTCAAAAGTCAAGATGGCCAACATCACAATATCCATTGCTGGGTGCCTATCTCATACCTAAACAGAGCAAAACTCACCTGATCTTGGCGTATTTTGAGCCAATCATCTTGTAGGTCACCGAACCAGTTTCCAGTTACTATTAGTATTTGGATAAATAAACTTTAGTACGTACAATAAAAATTATTGCAACCGATTGCAACTTGATAAGAAATAGCAGATATTTGCATTTAGATAAGTATTAATAGTATCAATGATAGACAAACAATTGACTGGTTCTTTCCAGGATTTCTATCAATAATTGTACTATCATTTTACTTTAGTCGACCCTGGTATTCAGGTTCGCTCCAATGAAATAGGCAACAAAACGCGTTTGTTAAAGTGCTGCATTAGCAAGTATCATAAACTTACCAACACCCGAAATACCCTGTTTCCTCTTTTACTTTATCCCTCAGCCTATGACTAAATCCATATCTGCCCAGGAAAAGCATTGACGATGTCAACTCACTGACTTACAAATTCTCTCCGTTTTCATTTTTAAAAACCATCCAATTTGGATGCGGATTTCTTGTGCCCTTTCAAACCGTCAAACCTCCAATTTTATGTCAAACCAATTACAAGTAAGTAGCCTATTGCGTACGTTTTTGCGACATGGGTTTTATCAATTAGTACTGATAGCCACATTTGCAACGCTTACATTGGCACGCACTGCTACGGTCGACCAACCTGTTACAGGTACTGTATTAGATGAAAAAGGAAGCCCCTTAGTGGGAGTGAACATTCAGATCAAAGGTACCACCCGAGGCACGGCCAGTGATGCTCAGGGGAAGTATCGCATTGACGTACCCAATGGAAGTTCTGTACTGGTGTTCAGCTACATAGGCTACAAAAAACAAGAGTTTACCGTCAACAACCAATCGACTATCAATGTGTCGATGGAAACTGATGCCGGTTCGCTGGAGGAGATCGTGGTAGTGGGCTACGGTACGCAAAAGCGATCATCGCTGACGGGTGCTGTATCAACGGTGGGCACCAAAGAATTAACGGCACTTCCGGTACCTAACGTTTCTTCGGCCTTACAGGGACGAGTTCCGGGCGTATCGGTTGTTAACAATGGCGGCCCAGGCAGCTCACCTATTGTTCAGATCCGTGGAGTAGGCTCAATCAACTATGCATCGGGACCATTATACGTGATTGACGGTGTCCCAACCGGCGACCTCAACAGTTTCAATACCAATGATATTGAATCGCTCGAAGTACTGAAAGATGCCAGTTCAGCTGCTATTTATGGATCAAGAGCGTCGAACGGGGTTATTCTGATCACCACCAAAAAGGGTAACCGGGATAACAAGGTGCGTGTATCGCTGGACTCTTATGTGGGTATGCAGAGTGCTACAAACAAAATTGATGTGCTCACGCGCGATCAATATGTACAGTATGCCAAGGCGTTGACCTCTAACGCAGGAATTCCTCTGCCAGCTCGCCTGAACAACTTGAGCCAGCCTATTTATGCCGGAGCAACGCAGACCTTCGCCCAGACAGAGACCAACTGGCAGAATGAGCTTTTCCGTAATGCACCCATCACGCAGCAGCAGCTTTCGTTGTCGGGTGGTAACAGCGTTTCCCGCTTCTTTGCATCCGGCAGTTATTTTAAGCAGCAGGGTATCATGCGGGGCACCGATTTTGAGCGGGGCTCTCTGCGCTTAAACTCTGACCATCAGATTACTAAGTTTTTAACCATTGGTCAAACCCTGACGTCGGCATTCAGCAACCAACGAAATGAAACCAACGGTGACCGGTCGCAGTTAATGCACGCAATCCGGATGATGCCGTACTGGCCAGCTACAGACCCTACCAAGAACGGTGGATTCAGTGCGCCAACAGCTCTCGATGGTTCTGACCCGGAAAACCCGCTTCGTGCTCCAGCCATTGACATTGCCCGCAACAAATTCCTGAAAGCGTTTGCTACAGTGTATGCTGAAGTTCGGTTCTCCAACGCTCTGAAATACCGCTTCAACTACGGTGCAGATTTAGGTTATGGAACTGGTACCACGTTCCTCCCTATTTATAACGATGGATACGGTGGACGTACTTCGGCCACCGTTAGCGACGCTCGTAGCACAAACATTTCGCAGGTACTCACCAACCAGCTTACTTTTGATCAAACTTTTGGTAAGCACACAATTGGCGCACTGGCTGTTGCCGAAACTCAGAACGTGACCTTTTCGAACTTAAACGGTTCGGGAACCCGGCCAAACAACGATCTGACCGTGATTCAGGGGGTAAGCAACCCATCGGTGAACAGCTCCCGGAGTCAGACAAGCCTGATCTCGTACGTTGGTCGTGTTAATTACGACTACGCTGGCAAATACTTGCTTAGCGCATCCATTCGGCGGGACGGCTCATCATTGTTTGCACCCGGTAACAAGTGGGGTAACTTCCCATCGGCATCGGTAGGCTGGCGCATCAATCAGGAAGATTTCATGAAAGGTTTGCCACAACTGTCTGAATTGAAACTGCGGGCCAGCTATGGTCGGACAGGCTTCAATGGCATTAACAACTATGCCTGGCAGTCGCTGGTACAAGCCGACGCTACGGCTTATCCATTTGGTAGCACCAATGGCCTGGGATCTTACTTCAACTCACTGGGTAACACCGATTTGAAGTGGGAAACTACTGACATGGTGAATGTGGGCGTAGATTTAGGCCTGTTCAATAACAAATTCACTTTCACCGCTGAGGTCTACAATCGGTTTACCGATGGACTTATTCTAGCCGTACCCATTCCTAACTCAATCGGTTACTCAGCGGCTCCAGTGGCCAACATTGGTAGCATGAAGAACTGGGGTTATGAATTTCAGGCTGGTTACAACTACGCCAAAGGAGCATTCCGTGGCAATGTATCGGCCAACGTAGGCATCACCCGCAACCAGGTACAAAGTCTGGCTACGCCTACCGCTTCTATTTATGCCGGTCAGAATGCTGACTATGGTGGATTTGATATTACCAAAACAGAGGTAGGACAACCTATCCAATCGTTTTACGGCTGGAAAGTAGACGGAATCTTCCAGAGTCAGGCCGAAATCAATGCCGCTAACGCCATTGATGGTAACGATAAAACGCTTTATCAGGACAAGGCCGCTCCCGGTGATATTCGGTTCAAAGACATCAACGGCGATGGTAAGATTGATGCCAACGACCGGACGTATCTGGGCAGCTACCTGCCGAAGTTTAACTACGGTGTCAACTTTACGGGAACGTATAAAAACTTCGACTTTACGCTCTACCTACAGGGCGTTCAGGGTAACAAAATTTACAACGGCACGAAAGTCGTAACCCAAGGTATGCTCCGTTTGTTCAATGCTGGTACAGCCGTGTTGGATGCCTGGACGCCAACCAACACAAACACAGATGTGCCACGGGCTATCAGCGGTGATCCTAACAATAACAGCCGTACATCAGACCGTTTCATTGAGGATGGATCGTATATGCGGATCAAGAATTTGACCATCGGTTATGCCCTACCCGTCAAGACGCTGGGAGGCCTTACCAACGGATTTGTAAACCGCGTTCGCGTGTATGTGTCGAGCCAAAATCTGCTCACGCTGACCAAATACACCGGCTATGATCCAGAAATTGGGTCACGCAATGGAACACTGCTCCGGAGCGGTATCGACTACGCGAACTATCCACAGGCTCGGACCATCACGGCTGGACTTCAACTTACTTTCTAATCGATTTCAACCATTCTAACAGATTGATTTGTTTATGAAACGACACTATTTATTAACCGGTGGATTGTTGCTGACCCTAACCATTGGGTGTAACGACAAGAACCTGAACCAGCTGAATCCTAACGCTGTAACCACGGACAGCTACTTCAAAACTGATGCTCAGATAAGAAGTTCGGTTAACGGTATTTACGCTGCTCTCCAGTCGACCAACCTGGTGGCGCGGGAGTGGTTTTTCACGCACGACCTGCGTTCAGACGACGTTGCGGCTGGCGGTGGTCAGCTCGAAACTCCACGTAACCAGCTGTTAACCGGCGCTTACGATACCGGAAATGCCCTTGTCAGTTCGGTATGGACAGGTGCGTACCGTGTTATTCACCGGGCTAACGTAGTTATCGATAAATCGGCGGCTTCGGCAGCAACCCTAACGGCTAGTGTAGCGACACAAGCCGTAGGCGAAGCTAAGTTTTTGCGGGCCTGGTCTTATTTCGAGTTGGTAAGTATGTGGGGAGCCGTTCCTCTCTACAAAAACTACGTTACGTCGCTGGCTGGTGCAGCAGCCCGTTCGCCGGAAGCCGATGTATACGCATTTATTGTGGCCGATTTGAAAGCTGCTCAGGATGCCCTTCCGGCAACGTATGATGCGGCCAACCTGGGACGTGCCACAAAAGGAGCCGCTCAAATGTTACTAGCGCGTGTTTACATGCAGCAGGGCGATTATACCAATGCCAAAACAGAACTCCAGAAAGTGATCAGCTCTGGTATGTATCAGCTGGTTGACGAATTCAATGACAACTTTGTTGAAGAAACAGAATTCAATAAAGAGTCGATATGGGAAATTAACTTCCTGCCATCAGGCGGAAGTTTCAACTGGAACGGTGATGCCGACGGAGCCACAGCAGGCGAAGAAACAGTTCGTACTCAGGAATATTCAGCCGTTGGCTGGCGGAACATAATCCCGTCGAACAGCTTGCTGGCAGAATTTGAAAAAACAACGAAGGGCGACGCCAAGACCGATCCACGGCTTGCTAAGTCGTTTTATTTTACCGGCGATGTATTCAACAACGGGAAGGATGTATTGACCGATGCAGCTCAGAACGGCAATACCTCGCTGGTAGATGGCAAAGAGCAAAAGGTGAGCTGGCGGAAATTCACGTTGTTGTACAAAACCAACAACTCGTTCCTGACCGGTGGCATCAATCAACGCATTATGCGGTACGCAGAAACCCTGTTAGCAATGGCCGAGTGCGAGAATGAACTGGGGAATCTTTCCAGTGCAGTCACGTACCTGAACATGACCCGGAAGCGGGCAAGTGTATCCATGCCTGTGTACCCAACAGCCACATACCCGGTATCAAACAAGGATCAGGTATTTGCAGCCATCGTGCACGAACGTCGGGTAGAATTGAGCGGTGAACAAATTCGGAACCGGGATATTTTACGGTGGCGGAAGCTAGGTAAACTGAAAACAGAACCTTTTGCCTACTTCCAGAAAGGTAAGACCGAGTTATTACCAATTCCTCAGCAGGAAATTGATAATAACCCCAACATTGGCCTGAAAGGACAGAACCCCGGCTATTAATTCACACCAACATTAGTACCTTGATTGACAATGACACCGGAGCCTTCCGGTGTCATTGTTATAATAGAGCAAAATAAGTTAGTTTTAGATCAATGATGTGGCTACGGATCGTCTGGATAGGGTTATTGAGTAGTGTATGGACAGCCTGTCGACAGTCCACCCCTACCCTATTTGAGCAAATACCCAGTTCGCAAACTCAGATAACGTTTTCGAATTCGCTGACTCCTTCAGAACAGCTTAACGGATTTACATTCACCAATTTTTACAATGGCGGGGGCGTTGGCATTGGTGATTTTAATAAAGACGGTTTTCCCGATGTGTTCTTTACGGGCAATCAGGTCAGTTGTCGTTTGTATCTGAATCAGGGGAAACAAGCCAAGGATGGCTTTGCCTTCGACGACATTACCGAAATGGCTGGCCTGACCACGGACCGCTGGTGCTCGGGCGTTGTGGTCACAGACATAAACCAGGATGGCTGGCCGGATATTTATGTCTCGGTGGCGAGTCACCCCGCGCTAAAACACCCCGAAAACCTGCTATTTGTGAATCAGGGTTTAAAAAACGGGAAGCCTGTTTTTCAAGAAATGGCGAAAGCCTACGGCTTGGCCGATCCTTCCTTCACTACGCAATCGGCCTTTTTCGATTATGACCTCGATGGCGATCTAGACGCATTCCTCCTTAATACGGCCCCCGATTTACAAAACCCCGCCCACCTTCGCCCAGTAGTTTCCAACGGCACCCATCCCAGCACGGGCAAACTATATAGAAACGAAGGCATTGGAGCCGCCGGGCATCCAATTTTCCAGGACGTTTCGCAACAGGCCGGTATCACCTACGACGCTCTCGGTCTGGGTCTGGTAATCAGCGACTTTAACCAGGACGGTTATCCAGACATTTATTGCTCCAATGATTTCACCAGCAGCGACATTCTGTATCAGAATGATGGCAAAGGCCATTTTACCAACGTTATAAAGCAGACAACGGCGCACACAAGTATGTATGGCATGGGCGTCGATGCAGCCGACCTTAACAATGACGGGCGTCCCGATCTGATGCAGCTGGACATGCTGCCGAAGGAAAACAATCGTCTTAAAATGATGCTGAACGGTCAGGATTATGACCGGAAAGAGATGAGCGTTTCGCCAAACTACGGCAATCAGATGCAATACATGCGCAACTCGCTCCAGCTCAATCTGGGCAATCTGGCCGGACAAAATACGCCCCTCTTTAGTGAAATTGGCCTGATGGCGGGCGTCGCGCAAACCGACTGGAGCTGGGCCACGCTACTGGCTGACTTCGACAACGATGGCTGGAAAGATATGTACATCACCAACGGCTACCGCAAAAACGTTACTGACCGCGATTTTATCAACTTCACAGAAGACTTTTCTGGCTTTGGAACCACCGAATACAACACAAAAAAACGGCTTGATTTATTAGACAAAGTACCGGAGATTTCGCTCGCGCACTACGCCTTTCGCAATACGGGTGATGGCTCGTTTGCGGATGTTTCGCAACCGTGGGGACTTAATGCCGAGTCGTTTGCTAACGGAGCCGCTTACGCTGATTTCGACAACGATGGCGATTTAGATCTGGTCATCAATAATATTGACGCCGAAGCGCTTGTTTACCGAAATCGCAGCCGGGAGCAATACCCCAACCAACATTATCTAACTATTGCCGTTCAGGGCGACTCCGCAAACCGACAGGGCATTGGGGCCAACGTAACCCTTTGGAAAGCGGGTCAACGGCAGTATCAGGAACTAAGTGTGGTACGTGGGTATCTTTCATCGGTTGAACCCGTGTTGCATTTTGGAGTAGGCACCAATAATATAATTGATTCATTGCGAATCGAATGGCCGGGCGGGCGCACCGAAACCCGACGACAGGTACCCGTTGATCAGCAACTTATGCTTGACTATGAGCAGGCAAGCGCGACGACCAAATCTATACCGGTCGCTTCTCAACCAATGCTTTTTTCTGACATTACCAATGCACATCCAATCGACTTCGCTCATCGGGAGTCGGACTTTGTCGATTTTAAGCAAACGGCTGCGATGCACAAAATGCTATCCCGTTCCGGTTTCGCGCTGGCTGTGGGCGATGTCAATGGCGATGGGCTCGACGACTGTTTTGTGGGTAGTTCCTACCGAGGTAGCGCAGCTTGCCTATTCTGGCAAACAGCCAGCGGTGATTTTGTTAAACGGCCTTTTCCAGCGCAGGCGGGTCAGGAAGCAACAAATGCTTTATTTTTCGATGCCGATGGCGATCGCGACCTGGATTTATATGTGGTCTACGGCAGCAACGAACGACCCTCCACCGATAAAGCCTTTTATCAGGATCAGCTCTACCTCAATAACGGCAAAGGAGATTTCAGCCCAGCACCAGCAGGTATCTTACCCGATTTGTCGGGCAGTGGCTCCTGCGTAATAGCCTGCGATTTTGATCACGACAACGACCTGGATTTGTTTGTTGGAGGGCGACAGGTTCCCGGTCAATATCCCCTCCCCGCGCGAAGTTATTTATTACGAAATGACTCCTCACCGCAAGGGCAACAATTCACCGATGTGACCCAACAGCTTTGCCCCTCGCTCATGAAGGCGGGTATGGTTTGCTCGGCGCTTTGGACAGATTATGATAAAGATGGCTGGGCCGACCTGATGCTGGCAGGTGAATGGATGCCCCTTACTCTATTCAAAAACACAAAAGGCTCGTTCACGGCCGCTTCATCCCTCGTTCAAATCCCCAACACAGCCGGTTGGTGGAATAGTCTGGCTCAGGGCGATTTCGACCAGGATGGCGACATGGATTATATCGCCGGCAACGAAGGGCTGAACACCCTGTATCATGCCTCAGCTAGTGAACCTGTTCAGATCGTGGCCAAAGATTTCAATAACGACGGGACAATGGACCCGCTCATGGGGTATTACATCAACGGTACCAGCTATCCGGCCGTACCGCGCGATGCCCTGAATCAACAGGTTATCCAGTTCAGGAGAAAATACCAGCGATTTGCCGATTATGCCGACGTGAAATTCGATGACTTGTTGTCGGACGATGAGCGAAAGGACGCATATCGGGCCCAAGCGACCTATCTGCAAAGCGCATACATTGAAAATAAAGGCAACGGAACGTTTGTGGTTCACGCCTTGCCCCGAGTTGCTCAAACGGCACCCGTGTTTGGTATTGTCGTCCACGATTTCAACCAGGATGGCCATTTGGATGCCGTGCTGACGGGTAACTTCTATCCCAACGAAGTGAACATGGGCCGCGAAGATGCCTCGGTGGGCGTTGTGCTATTGGGCGACGGGCGAGGCCATTTCAAACCACTCAGCCCAGCCGAAAGCGGCTTACTGATACGGGGCGATGCCCGATCATCGGTATTGATGACTGGTAAAAGCAAGGAAATGATACTGGCAACGGCCATTAACTCGCAGGGCTTACGACTCAATCGTTGCCTGCCCCCTAAACCCTCTAAACGAATTACTACTTTCTAAGCCACATGAAAAAAATTAGCTTGCTCTGCCTGTTTATCATTACCTGCAACCTGACGCTTGCGCAAAATTCAGCGGTCTGGAATGGAAAAAAATGTGCCGTGGTGCTTACGTATGATGATGCACTGACGGTGCATTTGGACAACGCCATTCCAGTCCTGGATTCACTAAGTCTGAAAGCCACTTTTTACCTTTCCGGCTATTTCCCCGGTTTTGTCAACAACATTCCTCGTTGGAAATCAGCGGCTACTGCTGGCCATGAACTAGCCAACCATACCTTGTTTCACCCGTGTATTGGCAATGCGCCAGGGCGCGAATGGGTGAAGCCCGAGATGGATATGAGCAAATACACCGTTCAGCGGATGACGGATGAGATGCGCATGACCAACGTACTGCTTAAAACTCTCGACGGCCAGTCGGCCCGTACGTTTGCTTACCCCTGCGGTGACACCAAAATTGGCGGGGTTGATTATTACAAAACGGTAGAAGGTGATTTTGTCGCTGCTCGGGGGACGAAAAGCGAGATGAAGAAAATTACCGATCTCAATTTCTCTGAAATCGGTTCCTATGCCATCAATGGCGAATCGGGTGAGCAAATGATTGAGTTGGTGAAGCAGGCACAGGCATCCAATTCGGTACTTGTTTTTTTATTCCACGGTGTTGGCGGAGGGCACTCGTTGAACGTTGCTCTGGCTGAACACAACAAGCTATTACGGTACCTTAAGCAACATACAGCAGACATTTGGGTAGCGCCATTCATTGAGGTAACTCAATTCGTAAAAGCCAATCAGGTAAAACAGAAATAGGATTTGTCAGTGACTATTAATCGCTGACAAACCCTATTTCTATAACTATCAGTGTTCCACTTTTAGTTTGTGATGCACCCGAAAATGCTTATTCCATTACCACGCCCATTGAGCAAAATTTATCAATCCGTTGACTGATACGCTCTTGCGGACTGAGGGCGTTTAATTCGTCTAAGTTACTCAAGATCACGTTTTTCAGAATATCGGCCATGTCCTCATGGTGTGTATGCGCACCACCAAGGGGCTCTTCGATAATACCGTCGATCAGGCCAGCCTGTTTCATGTCGCGGGCGGTGGGCTTGAGGGCTTCGGCAGCCTGCTCTTTGTAATTCCAGCTACGCCACAAAATTGACGAACACGACTCCGGCGAAATCACCGAATACCAGGTATTTTCGAGCATCAGTACCCGGTCGCCAATGGCGATACCAAGGGCACCACCCGATGCGCCCTCGCCAATGACGATGCAGATCACGGGTACTTTCAGCATCATCATTTCGCGGAGGTTACGGGCAATAGCTTCACCTTGTCCACGTTCTTCAGCTTCGAGTCCCGGAAACGCACCCGGCGTGTCAATCAGGGTAACAATTGGTTTGTTAAACTTCTCGGCTAACTGCATCAGCCGCAATGCCTTGCGGTATCCTTCAGGATTAGCCATCCCGAAGTTGCGATGCTGCCGCTGCTTGGTGTTCCGGCCTTTCTGCTGACCAATTATCATCACTGTCTGCCCTGGTCCGTCGCCACGGCTGATTTCGCCAAATCCACCAATCATCGCCGGATCGTCGCGAACGGTGCGGTCACCGTGGAGTTCGATGAACTGGTCGCACATCCGCTCAATGTAGTCGAGGGTGTAAGGCCGGTCGGGGTGACGCGACAGTTGAACGCGCTGCCAGCGGGTGAGGTTCTGAAATATCTCGTACTGCAGTCTATCAATACTTTGTTCGAGAACATTAACTGCTTCACTTACATCTACCCCCGTACGGTCGGCAAGCTTTCTGGTTTCCTCCAGACGTGCTTCCAACTCCGCAATGGGCTTTTCAAAATCGAGATAGGTTCGCATTGACTATAATTCAAAAGTTTGCCCCTTTGAAGGGATTTCAACCTGCTCGTAACCAACTTCGGCAAGCGTACTTTTAAACGCTTCCATGCTGGCCAGTTCACCATGAACCAAAAATACCTTTTTGAGCGAATCGGCAGGTTGCATTTTCACGAAATTCACTAGATCATCACGGTCTCCGTGTCCACTAAACACATCAACTCGTTCGATGTTGGCGTTTACGGCCTGTTCTTTGCCCTTAATTGTGAGCGTTGGCTGTCCGTTGAGCAAGCGCCAGCCGAGGGTACCTTCGGCACAGTAGCCAATAATCAGAATGGTGCAATACGGATTACCAATGTTGGCGGCTACGTGATATTCAACGCGCCCCCCCTGCACCATGCCTGACGAAGACACAATAATGCAGGGCTCATTGTAATCAGAAACGGCTTTGCTCGCTTTTGACGATTCCAAGAAGGTAAAGTTCTCAAAGTCGAACAGGGCCGCATTTTCGTCGTAAAACTCACGGGCTTCCTTGCTCAACATGCGGATATTTTTCATGTATACCCGCGAACTCTCCAGCGCCATTGGGCTATCAGAGAAAACCTTGATCGACGGAAAGTTATGTTCTGTGTAAAGCCGATTGAGCGTATACAACAGGGCCTGCGTGCGACCCACGCTGAACGAAGGAATAATAAGCCGCCCGGGAATATCGATACAGGTGCGTTTAATCACATCGGCAAGCGCAACTTCAGGCGACATGGTATCCTCGTGTAGCCGGTTACCATAAGTGCTTTCGCAAACCAGGTAATCAACGGGAGGCACCGGAGCCGGGTCGATCAGGAGCGGATAATTTTTACGGCCGATATCGCCCGAAAAACAAATGCTTTTGCGTTCTCCGTTTTCAAAAACATTGATGACAATATGGGCTGCCCCAAGCAGGTGACCAGCCGGAATAAATGTAACATCGAGGCCGTCGTGAATCCGAAAACGCCGGTTGAAAGCAATCGGTACCACGTTTTCCATGGCATCGCGTACCTGCCGATCCAGAAACAGATCGCTCTGCATTTTGACCTGCCGGTCTTTCACGCGTTTCTTTTTGCTCGCGTTCAGATCGTTGATCTTTTTCTGATTGATCGTGGCTGCGTCTTTCAGTAGAATTTCAGTCAGCGAAAACGTTGGTTCTGTACAAAGAATTTGTCCTTCGTACCCTTCGCGGTAAAGGTTAGGCAGGTTACCAGAATGGTCAACGTGAGCGTGGGTGAGAAGAACAAGATTAATACTAGAAGCTTCAAACGGGAAGAAACTAGTGCTTGGTGAGGTTGGGGGTGGTTGCCCGCTTGGTGTACGTTCCAGGTCCGAACCGCAATCGATCAGAATACGGTAATCGTCCTGAACTTCCAGCAGGTACATACTGCCCGTAACTTGCCGGGCAGCCCCCAGAAAAGATAACTTCATGTGTATCGCTTAAACGTCGCTTTTATAAAAACCCCAGTCGGGTATCGAATTCCGCTATTTTTGCAACCACAAGGTTGGTAGCCTCACGTTTGCAACCTTTCCAACCTCAGGATGTCAACCTCAGGGTTGCAAAGTTACTAAGATAGAACCGAATCGCCTAACTAGCTTTTAATACTATACTAATGCCCACTTCATTCACGTATTGGATACTCTTTCGGTTCATTACACTACTTATTTTTTGCACTTCGTTCCTGTTCATCCTACCAACTATAGGCTATTCCAGGCCATCGGCTTTACAGGATTCAACTGCTACACAACGCCTGCTGCTGCAACTCGATCAGTTTCAGAACAACCCTGTAGCTCGCTTCGGTACGGTATCCCTATCAGTCAGGCGAGTGCGCGATGGGCAACCCGTAATTGAGTACAAGTCTCGGCAGACCATGTCTACGGCCTCCACGCTTAAACTGGTTACGACAGCTACGGCAATGGCGGTTCTGGGGCCAACATTTTCGTACACCACTGTTCTAGAATACGACGGCACCATTCGCGACAGCACCCTCACGGGTAACATCTATATCCGGGGATCAGGTGATCCCTCGCTGGGAACCTGGCGCTTCACGGACGGTCCGACGCATCGGAGCCCCGACACGCCGACCTTACTCACGATCTGGGTTGATGCCATTCGCAAAGCGGGTATCCGGCGTGTGCAGGGAAGCGTGATTGGCGATGCGTCACTTTATACTAACTCCCCCGTCCCCGACACCTGGCCCTACAGCGATTTGGGCAATTACTACGGGGCTGGGCTGAGCGGGCTGAACATCAATGAAAACCTGTATCGGGTATTTTTCAAGCCCGGCAACGCCGTCACAGCTCCCGCCACGTTTCTGCGCACCGACCCTGCCCTACCCTATGTTACATTGACCAATACCGTTTCGACTGACGCTGCTGGAACCGGTGACCAAGTAAATATTTACGGCGCTCCTTTTGCCAACCAGCAGTGGCTCACCGGCAAAGTTCCTTTAGATAGCAAGGAATTCAGCGTAAAAGGATCATTACCTGATCCCGCCTTTTTTGCAGCTTATGCTCTGTCCGGCCAACTTCAGCAAACGGGAATTTCGGTAGCCAACCAGCCTGCCACGTATGGGCCTGGGCAACCCGCACCGAAAGCCTCAGCAAAGCGAGTTATTATACATAAACAATACTCCCCCCCCCTGACCGAGCTGGCACAACAAACTAATTTTCAAAGCATAAATCTTTATGCGGAGGGCCTGCTGCGCACAACGGGCGTTCGCCTGGTGCCGAGTCTGCGTACTACTGACGAAGCCGTGGAGGCCATCGAAAATTTCTGGCGTAACAAAGGCGTAAATCTCGACGGTTTCGAGATGCATGACGGCAGCGGGCTGTCGACTGTTGGGGGGCTGACGGCCGACAACATGACCGGGATTTTAGCCCGGATGAGCCAGGAGCAGGCTTTTCCGGCATTCTATGAAACTATTCCGGTGGTTGGAAAGTCAGGAACGGTTCGGAATTTAGCCCGCAACTCGGCCGCGGCCGGAAATGTACGCGCTAAAAGTGGCTCTATCGAGGGAGTACGTGCCTACGCGGGCTATTTTACATCAGCGGATGGCGAACTAATGGCCTTTTCGATGATGGTGAACCGGTTCACACCCGGCCAAAGCCGGGTGCTTGCGAGTCAATTCGAACGGTTGATGGTGGCTATGGTGGGCCTAACGGGAAAGTAAATCAGTGCCTCCCGGCTGACAGATGGTAACAACTTTAAACCAGTATTGCCCCAACACATGGGCCGTATTGAGCAAGCCCTGAAAGTTGTTTGGCTTAGTAATAAAACTGTTTGCTCCGTCGGTGTACGACCGTTGCACATCCGGCTGCGCGTCGGAGGTGGTCAGCACAACCACCGGAATATGCCGCCACGACGGATTCTGCTTGAGTTGCCGCAACACATCACGGCCATCAATCCGGGGCATGTTCAAATCGAGCAGAATCAAATCGGGCATATCGGGGGGCGTGTGTAGATAAGCTTCCCGCCGTTCGAGAAACTCCAGCAACTCTTCGCCATCCTCAACCATCGTCAGACGACTGTCGGGAAATTGTTGTCGAAAGGCTTCCAGCACCAAAAAACGATCATCTTCATCGTCATCAGCCAGCAATATATGCACGGGCTTGTCTGTTTGTGGGTCGTTCATGGTCAGGTAGAGATTGTTTTTCGGGTAAAACTACCACAAATGTTGCCCCTTCACCGGGTGTGCTGTACGCTGTAATATAACCCTGATGGGCCAACACAATGCGTTTGCAAACAGCTAATCCGATGCCGGTACCATCATAAGCGGTTTTGGCATGTAAACGTTGAAACAGTTGAAAAATGTTATCGACAAACTTATCATCGAAACCAATGCCATTGTCGGTCACGCTGATTTGCAGGTAGTTTTTGTGGGGCATCAGTCCGGGGAAGTTCGCGCCATCAACAAGTTCCGATGTAATTCGTACCTGGGGCTTTTGGCCGGGTTTCTGATACTTCAGCGCATTGCCAATGAGATTGGCGAAAACCTGCTCCAACTGACAGGCATTACCCATTAGTTGCGGAAGACGACCCACTTTCACATCAGCATCAAGGCCTTTTATCTTCAGCTCCATATCGTCGAGTACCCGGTTGATCACCTCGTTCAAACGAACAGTCTGGAATCCTTCGTTCTGGCTGGATACCCGCGAAAAAGCCAGCAGATCTTTGATCATCCGCGACATTCGATCGGCCGAATTGACAATTTTAGTCATAAACAAACCACTCTCTCCCTCAAGGGTCGATTTATTTCGTTCGGTAATCAGACCGGCAAATGACTGAATTTTACGCAGTGGCTCCTGCAAATCGTGCGACGCAATAAAAGCAAACCGTTCCAGCTCTTCATTAGACGTAATCAGTTGCCGGATATGGGCCTGGAGTTCTTCTTCGTAAGCCCTTAATTGCTCTTCTGTTTTTTCTCGTCGAGTCAGTTCGGAGTCAAGCAGATTGTACGTAGCAATCAGGGCCATAAACGTGAGTATCGAGAGCAGAAACACAACCATGATGGTCTGCTGATACGATGTCTGCGCCTGGTCGTTTCGGGTTTTCATCAGCGTTTCCTCCCGCGCAATCATCGCGCCCATTGTCCGCCGAACCTCATCCATTCGCAATTTATCCAATAGCAAACGGCTCGTCAACGCTCGTTTGTCGGCCCGGTTTTGGACTTGCTCAAAGGCAATATCCATCTTAGCCTGTGCCTGTTTGGCTAACGTATCCAGCAGAACCTGTTGTGGTTGGTCAGTGATTAGTTTGCGAAGGTTGGCCAGCCTGCGGGGAAGATCTTTCGACGCTGTAATAGACGGTTCGAAATAAAGCGAATCACCCGAAATCAGATAACCCCGCGAACCTGTTTCAACGTCTTTCAACGACGAGAACAGGTCATTTAATTCGCTTATTACCTGGTGAGCACGAATAACCTGCTCGCTGTCAGACCCGTATCTACTATAACTGTAAAACGACAATACAAAACCCGTTGCGATCAGGAGCAGCGCCAGCAAAAATGCCAGAGCTATCCGACGAGCGGGATTTGTTGCCATCAACAGATTAAAGATTGATTTCATAAAGGACGAGGCCAGGGGGAGTTAAAGGTAAATAATTAACCAGCCAGCCTATCGTCACCCTGAAAAAACTTAGGTACTGGACTTAGCCAATCGTCTCAACTGTCAGGTTGTGATTTGTATAGATGCAGATGTCGGCGGCAATGTGCAGACTGTCGCGCACCATTGCTTCGGCGGTGAGCGTACCAGCGTGCTTTTTCAGGGCCAGGGCAGCGGCCTGTGCATACATACTACCTGACCCGATTGCAGCCACATCGCTGTCTGGCTCAATAACATCGCCTGTTCCCGAAATGAGCAATAAATCGTCTTTGGTAGCCACAATCAGCATCGCTTCCAGTTTACGCAGGTAGCGGTCGGTGCGCCAGTCTTTGGCTAGTTCGATAGCCGCTCGTTTGAGATTTCCGCCAAAGGCATTCAGTTTTTCTTCAAAGCGTTCAATTAACGTAAACGCATCGGCAGTGGAGCCCGCAAATCCGGCCAGCACTTTGCCGCCCATCAGCGTCCGTACTTTTCGAACGTTACTTTTAGCAATAGTATTGCCCATGGTAGCCTGTCCGTCGGCACCTAATGAAACCTGACCGTTGTGGCGAATTCCGATAACGGTTGTAGCGTGAATTTTCTCTTGCATCGTGTACAAATTACAGATTTGAGCGCTGGTTGGTTCCTATGGCTCCTCTCTCCTATCTGCCCGCTCCTTTATTTTCAGGTTATACTCCTTCATGGTTCCCAACTGTACCTGGTTCGCATGCCAGCTGGCTAAAACGGTTACACCGATAGTACCCAAAGCCGGATAAATAATACCCTTATTGAGTGGATAAGATCCTGTTGCATTGCGCACTGCGTAGGATAACAAGGTGGCGCTCAGGACGCCAAATGCAAAACCAGATACGTAGCCCGCCACCGTCCGAACGGTTCTAACGTAACGAATATTACCACTTATGCGTCCGCTATTGAGGTACTCGAACGCCGTGTTGAGATTAGTAGCTGGGTCAACACGAAGGCCACGGTACAAGAATTTTGGTTGGAGAAAATTGCCTCTTATACGTATGGTATCGGCTAGCGTAAGGCGCTCTGATTTTGGGCGTAGGTCAAACATTGGGCGGTAGTAGTCGCCGGATTGCGTACGAATGGAAAGATTGTGACTCTGAACAGCCCGCTCCATGTTATGCTCCACGCGAAAAAACGGAGGGATAAACGACATTACTACGCTAGTGAGGGTCAATGCGCCCCCTACTTCCGAGCTTCGCGGACTGATGAGAAGACCGCTGATCAGCAATGGGAAGGGCAAAAGTGACGTAACTCCTGAAAGGGTCCGTTGGCGTCTATACTTCTGAATATAGGTATGAACTTCTTCGTCTGTTGACTGTTTTAAGAGCGGTAACAACTGCCTCGCCAATAATCCACTTGCCAGATTGTATCGATACGTTCGTCTGGAACTAAGCAGAAATCGTTGCCGTGTTAATGAAATTGTATCGCCTGCCGAGAGTGAGTCTGTTTGAGCCAATAGAATTGAAAAGTGGCTTGTAGCTAACAGAAGGATTAGTATAAGGGCTGGACGTTTCATAGACTAACAAGGTAGAAAAAAGGCAACAAAAAACGGCAAAGTCTATGCGACTTTGCCGTTGATGTGCTGGCAGGTCCCCCGGCCGGCTTATACTAACATCCGCATTGGATCTTCGAGCAATTGCTTAAACGTTTGCAGGAATGCTGACCCTACGGCTCCATCGACTGACCGGTGATCGCACGAGAGCGTTACCTTCATCACGTTGGTTGGCTGGGCTACACCATCAACAAACTTCACCGACTCCTTAATAGCTCCCACGGCCATGATACACGAATCGGGTGGGTTAATAATGGCGGTAAACTCATCGATGCCGAACATACCGAGGTTCGAGATCGAGAACGTGCTACCTTCCCAATCTTTGGGTTGGAGCTTTTTGTCTTTGGCTTTACCAGCCAGATCTTTCACCTCAGAGGCAATAGTCGAAAGTGTTTTCTGATCGGCATTGCGAACTACCGGTACCAGCAGGCCATCAGGAATGGCTACAGCCACGCCAATGTTGACGTATTTGTACTTTCTGATTTTGTCGCCGAGCCACGATGAGTTCACATCGGGGTGTTGTTTCAGCGACAACGCAGCCGCTTTGATTACAAAATCGTTGAATGAAATTTTCACCGGGCTCAGGCCATTGACCTGTCCACGCAACGCCATTGCCTTGTCCATGTTTATTTCCATGGTCAGGTAGAAGTGCGGAGCCGTAAACAGACTTTCGCTCAACCGACGGGCAATCGTTTTGCGCATCTGGCTAATTGGCAAGTCTTCGAACTCGCCTGCTGGTGCTGGTGCGGCTGGCTGAGCGGCAGGCGCAGGAGTTGCTTCTTTTGCCGGAGCGGGCGCTGGTGCAGCAGCAGGCTGTGGCGCTGCTGGTTTCGACGCAGGCGCTGTTCCAGGAGCAAACGACTCTACATCAGCTTTAACCACACGACCTTCGGGCCCAGTACCATGCACCTGCCGGATGTCGATACCACGTTCCTCGGCAATGGCTTTGGCCAAAGGCGACGCTTTCACACGACCATTATCGGCTGGAGCAGCTTGTCCATTGGTTGCTGGCGCGGCTGGCTGAGCAGCAGGAGCAGCCTCAGCAGCGGGTTGTGCCGGAGCAGGAGCGGCTGTGCCACCGCCTTCAATTAGTACTTTGAAGTTGGCTCCTTTTTCACCCACAACAGCGATCACGGCATCTACCGCAACTGAATCACCTTCTTTAACGCCGATGTACAGCAGCGTACCTTCTTCGTAGGCTTCGAGATCCATGGTAGCCTTGTCAGTTTCGACTTCGGCCAACACATCACCCGATTTTACGGTATCTCCTTCTTTCTTGTGCCAAGCCACAATAACCCCTTCGGTCATTGTATCCGACATTTTAGGCATCCGAATTACGGAAGCATTTACGTTTTCGGCTGGTGCCGACGAAACGGTATTCTGATCAGGCATGTTCGTGTTTACCTGATCTTTCTTAATATCCCCAGCCGGAGCAACTTCAGCCTTTGTCGCGGCAGCTTCAGGAGCTGGCGCAGCATCTGCACCACCGTCGAGCAGGGCTTTATAGTCTTCGCCTTCGGCACCAATTATGGCCAGAACACCATCGACAGGCACCGATGCCCCTTTTTCAACGCCGATGTACAACAGCGTACCTTCTTCGTATGATTCGAGATCCATGGTCGCCTTGTCGGTCTCGACTTCGGCCAGCACATCGCCCGATTTCACTTTATCGCCCACCTTTTTATGCCACTCCGCGATGACTCCTTCGGTCATGGTGTCGCTCATTTTGGGCATTCGGATTAATTCAGCCATAGTCAGGTTTTATATCGGATTGGATTACCCTTAAATTGGTTGGGGTAATGGGAGTATACGTATCTGCGGTCAAAATTAAGGTAAAGGCGTGAAAAATAAAGAGCGAAAGAACGAAAGAGTGAAAGAGCGGCCGTAGCTTCTCAAACTTTCTCTCGTTCTTTCACTCTCCGAAGCGCCGGACCGCTACGCTTTCACAGAAACGCCAGCTCAGTTTTTAGTTCAGGTTGAGCCGTGCCTCTGGCGAGAACACGAGTTGCCCGTTGGCTTCGTACTGCACCGTGCGTGCTTTGCCTACGTAGCTAGCAGGCAAGCCTACGCGATGACGAATCAGAATGGTGTCATCCGATCCGGGGAGTTGCTGATAGAGCCAGGTTAGCGGATCATTCCAGCTGCCTTCTTTCAGGGTTAAAATGGGACCGGTAACGGTCTGGCGCTCGTAAGCCCCCATATCAACGCGCGAGTTGTCGATACGTGGATTGCCCGCTAAGTCAGTTGCCGAAACGCTGGTTGTTGTGCTGGCGGGATCGCCCGTATTGATGGATGGGCTACCTGATTGCAACCTGTAATTACCATTGGCCGGGTCGACAAACAGCGGATCTGCGTCGATATTTCCCGTGCCGGCAAAGCCACCTTGAATGTTGGAGTAGGTGATGTTATAATTGGGGGCAATGTAGTTTTGAGAAGCGTGATAAACATACCCGAAATCCCGGATGATGCTATTCTGGAAACGATACGTGCTGGTACAGGTACTCTCAATCATACTGTTCAGCGTGGTTCCTGTCCCGACACGGGTTACTCTATTGTTGACAAATGTCGAATTGATGAATGTAGGACTGACTTCCGCGTAAAAACTTGCCTGAACAGCTACAACACTTCCAGACTGCGACGCGAAGTTGTCATTGAATAAACAGTTTTTAAAAGTGGGCAACGATTTTCCTCCTGTATTTACCTGTAAGTGCATCACACCCCCTATATAAGAAGACAAATTATTAAAAAATACACACTGGTCTGCATTTACGGTACTTCGCGAATTAGTTGAATTAGGAGCAAAGCAATTGATGGCTCCTCCAAAGCCAAATACGGTATTACTTACAAAAGAACATTTTGAGAGCGTGGCACCACCCACGCCTAGATTACCTAAACAGTAGATGCCACCCCCATAATTGGAAGCTATATTCGATGTAACACCGGTGCTTTCGATGGTGAGCCAGCAGTAGCCACCGTCGTCGGCATCGATATATATGCCACCACCGACATTGGAACTTCTATTGCTGGTGATCGTACAATTGACAATTACGGCTTCGCACCGATTCCCAAATCCTCTTCCATCGGCATAAATACCGGCTCCCCCTTTAGGATACCTTGATGTTGCATAATCCCGACTTTCATAACCATCCCGGATTATAAGGCCATCCAATCGCGTACTTGGCGAGGTATTTTTGAGTTTCACAACCTGAAACACATTGTCGCCATAATCCGATTGAGAGCCAATATTTCCAGTTAGGACTGTTTGGTTAGTGTTGATATTTCGTTGGTTTAGATCGGTTTCGTTTCCAGCAAAACCTCCATAGATTTTTACCCCCGAATTAATCTGAAAGCTCATCGCACGATTTCTTGACTGCGTGGGTCTGTATAAACCGGCAGCTACCCAAAACTCCGTCCCTGCAAGAGCATCTACTAAAACTCCAGCTAACTGCGTCGCTGACAGGGCATTGCTCCACCCCTCACCCGAACGGTCGCCCGCTCCATTTGGTGTAACGTGAACCCGAAAGCCAGGTCCGTATCGAAGCCAATACTCGTAGGCTCCCCGGTCGATTCGGCCATCGCGAATGCGGGGTTTTAGGGCTAAATCAAGTTCCGAGATCGTTGCCGTCGTGCTGTTGGGATCGCCAGAATTAATAGCCGACGAATTAGTCGGGAGCCGAAAATCGGCTTGTAGGTTTGGATTTGTGCCGTCGTTTCCTGTACCAGCGTATCCGCCCTGAACACTGGAATAGGTTATTGTCAGATTAACAGTGCCATTATTGAAAACGCTGGCGTTTGAGCTGGGCGCGTACATAGAGGAGTTACCCCAGACAATGCAATTAACTAAGGTAG
Source organism: Flavobacterium sp. SUN052 (assembly GCF_028867935.1). Lineage (GTDB taxonomy): Bacteria > Bacteroidota > Bacteroidia > Flavobacteriales > Flavobacteriaceae > Flavobacterium. Next base: position 369,141 of record NZ_JAPQNS010000004.1, on the reverse strand, counting down.
GCGAACAGTTGCCTTGATTACCCGGCACGTCGTTATACATTGTACCGCTACCATCGCTGGGGTAGTAGTGGGTTGACTGATTTTCAATAATCGTGCAATTCCTGAAAACAGGATTGCAGACACCCGAATAGGCTTCGTTGTAATAAGCTCCTCCATCCCTCCCCTGATTGCCGACGGATAGGCAATTGGTAAACGTTGGATTGCACTGCCCCTGATAGCCATTATTGTAAACTCCGCCCCCGTTTGTGTAAGCCGTGTTGCGGCTAATAACGCAATTGATAATAATTGGATTAGCACTCCCTTGATAACCTCCGTTATATATTCCACCTCCGTAACTTGCCACATTTTCAGTAATATAGCAGTTCGTGATAGTCGGATCACTTCGATTTCCAGTCCCAGCCCCATCATTAAAAATTCCGGCTCCGTCACCTCCCCTTCCACGGGTGACAACTATTCCGTCGATCCGGGTAACGGATGATACGTTTTTGAATGTAACTACGTGAAACGCGTTATCCTCCTGATCACTGGAATTGCCCAATTCGCCAGAGAACGTAGTACTTGACGGCTGAGTAAGCTCTCGCTCAGATACGCTTCCCTCGAAGCCTCCAAATCCACCGTACACCTGAACCGCCGACGGAATAAGGAAGCTCAACGAACGATCGTTCGACAAACCAGCAGTGGTTTTGTATAGTCCCCCGGCCACCCAAAATTGAGTTCCTGTCGTAGCCACAGCTAATCGAGGTTGGAGTTGGGTTCCGGATAACGCGTTCCCCCACGACGAGCCGGTTTGATCACCTGCCCCGGACGGTGTCACATACACCACCGTCTGCCCAAAAGCGGCTGACAATCCAAACCAAAACGCAAGAAATAAAACAATTAAAAGTTTGTGTGTAGAAAGAAGCATATAAAAAAAGAAGCATATAAAAATAGTTAAGCCTGAGAAAACGGGCCAAAATAAGGCGTTTCTCAGGCTTAACCAATTGGCTTACTATACTTTATTATTTCGCTTCGACTACCGTCTTGATTTTCAACTCATCCAATTGCTTATCCGAAATGATTGAGGGTGAATCGATCATGATGTCGCGCCCAGAGTTGTTTTTGGGGAACGCGATAAAGTCGCGGATGGAGTCGGCGCCACCGAAGAGTGAACACAGGCGGTCGAACCCGAAAGCGATACCACCATGCGGAGGTGCCCCAAACTCAAACGCATCCATCAGGAACCCGAATTGCGCTTTAGCTTCTTCGTCGGTGAAGCCGAGCAGGCTGAACATCCGGGCCTGAAGCTCCTTGTTAAAAATACGAATTGATCCACCGCCCACTTCGGTGCCGTTGATCACCATGTCGTAGGCATTGGCCCGCACCGCGCCGGGATTGGTGTCCAGCAGCGGAATATCTTCGGGTTTGGGCGACGTAAAGGGGTGGTGCATAGCAAACCAGCGTTGTTCTTCTTCGCCGTATTCCAACAGCGGGAAGTCGAGCACCCACAGTACTTTGTAATCGTCGGGCTTGCGGAGTCCCATACGAGTACCCATTTCGAGCCGAAGCTCGTTAAGTTGCTTACGGGCTTTATCAGCCTCACCCGACAGTACCAGGATCAGGTCACCAGGTTTTGAGCCCAGTTTAGCGGCCCAACCTGCCAGATTGTCGGGGCTGTAGAACTTATCAACGGATGATTTCACGCTTCCGTCGGCGTTGACGCGGGCGTAAATCATGCCTTTCGCACCAATCTGCGGACGTTTGAGCCATTCGGTCAGTTCGTCGAGTTGCTTGCGGGTGTATTCGGCAGCACCTGTTACGTTGATACCAACAACCAGTTCGGCCGCGTCGAAAACGGGGAAACCTTTGCCTTTGGCAATATCAGTTAGTTCTACAAACTCCATCCCGAAACGGATGTCAGGTTTGTCGGAACCGTAGAGCCGCATGGCCTCAGCGTAGGTCATACGGGGTACCTCTGAGAGGTCAATACCCTTCACCGTTTTGAACAGATGGCGAACCAGACCTTCGAACATCACCAGGATATCCTCCTGCTCCACAAACGACATTTCGCAGTCGATCTGGGTAAATTCGGGTTGGCGGTCGGCGCGCAAATCTTCATCGCGGAAACACTTCACAATCTGAAAATACCGGTCAAAACCCGACACCATCAGCAACTGCTTAAACGTTTGGGGCGATTGAGGCAGGGCATAAAATTCGCCGGGGTTCATGCGGCTTGGCACCACAAAGTCGCGGGCACCTTCGGGCGTTGACTTAATCAACACCGGCGTTTCAACCTCAATAAAATCTTGCCCATCCATATACCGGCGCGTTTCCTGCGCTACCCGGTGGCGGAGCTCAAGGTTCCGGCGCACGGGATTCCGGCGAAGGTCCAGATACCGGTACTTCATGCGGAGGTCGTCGCCCCCGTCGGTTTCATCTTCAATCTTGAATGGCGGCACTTTAGCCGGATTCAGAACGCTCAGACTTGTAGGCCGAATTTCAATTTCGCCGGTCGGAATATTCGGATTTTTTGAGTTCCGCTCCACAACCTCACCCGTTGCCTGTACTACAAACTCGCGGCCCAGGGTACGGGCCATTGTGAACAGTTCGGGCGATGAAACACCCTCTTCCAGAATAAGTTGAGTAATTCCGTAGCGGTCGCGTAGGTCAATCCAAAGCACTCCGCCTTTGTCGCGGACAGTTTGGACCCAGCCGGAGAGTGTTACGGTTTTAGAAGCATCAGTCAGGCGAAGTTCGCCACAAGTATGAGATCGGAGCATTTTCTAAAGAGCGAATGAGTGACGGTCCGACGTTTCGGAGAGCGAAAGAAAGTCCGAGAAGCAATAACGCTCTCTCACTCTTCCGCCCTCCGAAACGTCGGACCGTCACTCTTTATTTCTGGCCGCAAAGGTAGGGACTTACGCTACAATGGGCAAGAATGGTTTTACTGTTACTTTCCGCCCCCGACCTTCGATGGAGTTTGACCAGCCGTTGTTGGCTTGGGGTTTTTCACGTAAGCATCTAACCAGCCGTTCATTTCCCAAAGCATGTGCAACAGCGACTCTTTTGCCGTATAGCCGTGGCTTTCGTAAGGCAACAACACTAAGCGAGTTGTAGCACCGAAACCTTTCAGGGCATTGTAGTACCGCTCCGACTGAATCGGGAAAGTACCGGTGTTATTGTCGGCCTCACCGTGAACGAGCAACAGGGGCGTCTTCATTTTGTCAGCGTTCATAAAGGGCGACATCGCGTTATACACTTCGGGTGCCTGCCAGTATGAGCGTTGTTCGTTCTGGAAACCAAAGGGTGTAAGCGTCCGGTTATACGCACCGCTGCGGGCAATACCACCCCGGAACAGGTTACTGTGGGACAATAGGTTAGCCGTCATAAACGCGCCGTATGAGTGGCCACCCACACCAACACGAGTAGCATCAACTACGCCCAGCCGAACACCTTCGTCAATGGCGGCTTTAGCGCTCGATACCAGTTGTTCTACGTATGTATCGTTGGGTTCTTTGTCGCCCTCACCCACGATAGGGATGCTGGCATTGTCGAGAATTGCGTATCCCATCGTCACAAAAGCAGCGGCACCCCAGTAGTTGATCCGGTTGAACTGATACGGTGACCCTGACAGCTGTCCTGCTGCTTCCTTGTCCTTAAATTCTGCCGGATAAGCCCATAAAAACGTGGGTAGCGGCCCCTGCTCCTTCTTATACCCTGCTGGCAAGTAAAGCGTTGCCGAAAGTTCTACCCCATCGGCACGTTTGTAGCGAAGCTGTTGTTTCTGAACGCCTTTCAACTGAGGATAGGGGTGTGGAAACGTAGTTACCTGGGTAAGGGCCACCGCCTTTTTACCCTTTGGATACAGGTTGCGAATGTAATAGTTCGGATTCTCGTCGGGCGTTTCGCGGGTAGTCAGAATCAACCCTTTAGTAGCATCGAGCACGTTGATTGGCCGCTCGAAAACAGTAGCATCAGGGCCCGCACCGCCCGACCGCCACAGAATGCGGCTTTGTTTGGTGGTGAGGTTCAGCAAGCTCACAAACGGCTGATCGCCTTTGGGCGAGGCCCCCTGGTTGTTAATCATCATCACCTCATTGTTGGGCAACAAGTTCAGCACGGTGCGACCATACTGATTATGCTTGGTATCGGGATCACCGGGGTCACCGTAGCGGTCTTCGTTAGAGCGATCAAATAAAACAGTTGCCTGCCAGTTGGTTGGGTTCACCACTTTGGTAACCGATTTGCGCGACTGCCACCAGAACTCCTGAGCCAGCGCGGTATTCTCGTTACCCCATTCGAAACCGCGGAATCGGTACGCAGCGGCATAAATTTCTTTGGGTTGCGCCGTAAATGGTGCATCAATCAGGAACACTTTGTCGCGAATCTCGGCTTTCACTTTTGGATCACCTTTGTCCTGAGCTTCCGTGTAATAAACCGAAGCAGGCACATCATCGCGCCAGGTGTAATTTCGAGGACCCGTTGGCGCACCATCAGGGCTATAGGGCACACTTTCCTGCAATGGTGTGTCGGCAAGCGTTTTTACCAGCGTTCCGTCGATGCTAAACACGTCGGTTTTGGTTGGAAACCGACGGACAGGCACCAGGTACGAGAATGGTTTGTGGGCCGTTTCGGTCATCACATACCGACCGTCGGGTGAGGGAATAGCGGTCATCACTAAACCCGGCTCTCCAAGGGGGCGCGCCTGTCCGTCTAGTCCAACACGCATCACCTGAGCGGTTGCATAATAGGCAAACTGTTGTTCGTCAGAGGGGTTCTTGAGCAAGTCCTGGTAGGTAGGGGCCTGTCCCCGCCGTCCACCAACGTTCTCTTGCGTGGTTGGTCCTTCGGGCACACGATTATCTGCCGGAGCCGCTCCCCGGTTTGCTGGAATGGCTTTTACGATCAGGCTTTGGCTATCGGACAACCACTGAAATGGTACACCCAACACCCCGTTTAAAGCCATGTCACCCACGCGCTTGGCAGTGGCAGAAGCAAGGTCGGCCACGTACAACTCAATCCGGTTACTGGTTGTATTGGTAAACGCAATTTTGGTTTCATCGGGCGACCACTGCACGTTGCTCAACTGAGCTGGCGAAGGCAATCCGCTGATGGCAACCTCAGCCCCAGTTGGCAATTTCTTGAGCCGCAAGCCTGTCAGGTGAATCGTGCGGCTGGGCCCGTTGGTAGCTGGGTTCAAGCGGAGACCTGCCAACTTAAATTCTGGTTGAGCCAGTTCGGCGATGGTTGGGTTGGCTGCCCGTTCCAGAATCAGCAGGTAATCGCCCTTACCCGATACGCTCACCGTGGGTGTGGGTGCCACCGTTACCAGATCGGCGAGGGGTTTGGGCGGAGTCTGATACGACTGAGCGCGCAGCGAGTCGGGCACTTGCACTAGCAAGGTGACCAGCAAACAAAAGGTAGGAAGATGTGTATATCGCATAATTAGGGTGTATTTAAGCTTAAAAATAATCGGTAATAGTCAGTATTTCACGTTTTTCACCAATAATGGCTCAAAATACACCCGTTGATAATTTTCCTTTAAACGCAATCGGTCCTTTCGTCGTTACGTTCTCGAATCATTCACTTAATTACTATGTCGATCCGACTCTTCAGTGTTGCCTTTTTATTGATGTTAACAGGTTGTAAACGCCCCGGTGTTACGCCCGTTAGCACAGCTCAATTTTCTTCGGATCCCACATCGGTGGGAATTGTTCCGGGGCAAATTGATGAGGCTTCGGGAATGGTCGATAGTCGGAGTATGTCGGGGAATTTGTGGGTGCAACAGGATGGTGGCAGCCCCGCCGAACTAGCCTTGCTGGGTTACGACGGAAAAGTAAAAGGTAAACTGGGTATTCCCAATGCCCAGAATATTGACATGGAAGATATGAGTAGCGGCCCTGGCCCACAAGCCAACGTTAACTACATCTATCTGGGCGACATTGGCGATAACAACGCTGAATACGCCAGCCGGACCGTTTATCGGTTCCCGGAGCCCGCCAGCCTCACGACACCCATTCAGCAGGTAGAGCGCATCAATTACCGCTATCCCGACGGCCCCCGCGATGCCGAAGCCTTGCTGGTCGACCCGCTGACCCGTGACATTTATATTGTGTCCAAACGCGAAACCCGGGTTCGGCTGTATCGATTGAAATACCCTCAGAACATTAATGAAGTAACTGTTGCCGAAGCCTTGGGCGAAATCCCACTATCGGTTGTGACGGGGGCAGGAATCTCACCGGATGGCACAGAAATTCTGCTTCGGACGTACACCAACGTTTATTATTACAAACGGAAAGATGGCCAGTCGTTGCCCGATGCGCTCCAGCTTCAGGAGGGTCGCACGCTTCCCTATCGGCTCGAACCACAAGGCGAAGCGGTTTGCTTCGCCAAAGAGGCAAAAGGATTCTACACACTCAGCGAGCGATTCAACAGCCCGGCAGTTTCTTTATACTATTACGCCCGGAAATAAGTGTGCATTCTAATACCGTAACAAGATAAATTTGACTACAAGCCTTGTTCACGGCTAATTTCTTTTTCCGTATATAACACGGTTTTATTGAGCCGAGAAGCACCCTCATAATCTTCCAGATAATACCAATTACATTTCGCTGTTTGGTCTGCAAGATCTTACGGTGATTACAAATTTTCAGTGCCTGACGCACAAACCGGATTAGATGAACGTGTAATACTTTGTCAACGTTGAACAACGGACGTCTTAAAATAAAAAGAGCCTCGCTTTTATAAAAGCGAGGCTCTTTTCGAATTGGCAAAACACTATTCCACGCCTTCTTTCGCTTTAGGCTTACGACCACGTGGCTTACCCGTATACGGTGCTTTGGGAGCAGTTTCAGCCTGGCTCAATTGGAGCTCAAGGGCCGTAGACCCCTCATAATCAAACAGATTAACGATAAAATCGTATTTATTTTCTTTAAAATCAATGCCACTTTTTTTCAGGATAAAGGGCAAAGACAATGTATAACTTTTGGCAGCTTTCTCTAATTGGAATGCATCTGTTTGATCATCACCGGCAGGAACCATATACAGAGATTTGGCCTTCCGTTTGCCATCCTGCATACCAATTTTGAAAGCGGTATTCTCAACGTCAACGCCTAAATCAGCAACAGTTTTGGCAGGAAATACCACTTTACCAGCATTAGAAATGTATCCTTTTAGAATTACTTTCTTTGCCTTGGGTGCTTTTTCTTTCTTCTCTTTTGGTTGGCTATTTTCTTCGACTGAGAAAAAACGAATGTCAACAGATTTCATTTCAACGGGGTTAATATGTAGAACATGCCGCAAACTTACAGAACAACGGTGATATATTATAAATTAGACTATTACATGGAATAAATAATTCAAGTGCAGGGCCATTATTTAATAAAATTTGGCATTGAAAATATATTTTCAATGCCGTTTATAAACTAAAAATATACTTATCAGGCTGCATTTGTTTAGTGAAAACGCTACAATCAGTTAACCGTTATTTCAAACTTCTGACGTAAGGCATTTCATAAAATCAGTGCCATCAACTTTCAATTGCATAAAGCAGGTCAACAACATACCGTACCTTCGTGTTTATGCTATTGAGATGACAAAAAAAGCGGCTATTATCGGGGCTGGAATTGGTGGTATTGCGTCGGCTATCCGGCTGGCAGTGAAAGGGTACCAGGTTGATGTGTTCGAGGCAAATGCCTATCCGGGCGGTAAACTGTCGACGTTTGATGTGCAGGGAGAATCAGGTACGTATCGCTTCGATGCGGGGCCATCGCTGTTTACCTTACCGCAGCTTGTAGAAGAACTTTTCCAGCTGGCCGGAGAGAATACTTCCAACCATTTTGAGTACGTCAGGCTTCCTGAAATTTGTCGGTATTTCTGGGATGACCAAACCCGACTGACCGCCTGGGCTGATACGGACGCCTTTGCCCGTGAAGTAGAAACCCAACTCGGTGAACCCGCCGACCGTATTCGCAGCTTTCTGGCCGACAGCGCCTTCAAATACGAGATTACCGATCAGCTATTCCTGCACAATTCCCTGCATAAGGTCAGTACGTGGCTCAGCAAGAAAGCCATGCGTGGCTACCTGAACTTGCCTAAACTGGGGGTGTTTGGCACCATGAATGCCGCCAATTCCCGAACGTTCAGCAATCCCAAAGCGGTACAACTTTTCAATCGCTACGCCACCTACAACGGTTCCGACCCTTACCAGACGCCCGCCCTGCTCAACATCATTCCGCATTTGGAGTATAACATCGGAGCGTTCTTTCCCAAAAAAGGCATGGTTAGCATTACCAACTCACTGGTAGCGCTGGCGCAACGGCTGGGTGTTGTGTTTCATTACAATACGCCCGTGCAGGAGATTGTGGTGGAGAATGGGAAAGCAGTGGGAGTTCAAGTAGCGACCGGCCAGTTGAGCTGCTATTCAATTGTAGTTTCTAACATGGATGTCACCCCTACATATCGGCGGTTGATGCCCACTCAGCGCGCACCGGAACAGACGTTGAGCCAACCCCGATCTTCGTCGGGCCTTATTTTTTACTGGGGTATTCGGCGGCAGTTTCCGGAGCTAGACATGCACAATATTTTCTTCTCCAACGACTACCGAACAGAGTTTGAGCATCTGTTTCAACGGCGAGACCGGATTTATGAAGACCCGACGAGTTACATAAATATCACGTCGAAAACCAAGCCCGACGATGCGCCCCCCGGTTGCGAAAACTGGTTTATTTTGCTTAACGCCCCCGCCAACGAAGGGCAGGATTGGGACGCAATTATCGCGCAAACGCGGCAGGATGTGATTCGCAAACTAAGCCACAACCTCGGCGTCGATGTGGCTCCGCTGATTGAGTGCGAAGCGATTCTGGACCCGCGTACCATCGAAGCCCGTACATCATCGGCGCAAGGGGCTTTGTATGGAACAGCTTCCAACAATCGGTTTGCGGCCTTTATGCGGCATCCCAATTTCTCCTCCAAAATCAAAAATCTGTATTTTGTGGGGGGCAGTGTGCATCCGGGCGGAGGTATTCCGTTGTGTTTATTATCGGCCAAGATTGCAGTACAGTTAGCAGCGAACAACCAGCAGTGAACAGTTAACGATGAGCAGCCAACAGTTTATAACTACTTTTGTGATTGTACCACACCAGGTCTTTTAACTGTTAGTTGCTCGCTGTTACCTGTTCGTTGAATACATGAATTCCTCTTACTTAATTATCGCGCTGAGTGTATCGGTGCTGGTTTCATACGCGTTCGACCTGTTCAGCAGTCGATTCAAAACACCCTCGGTGATTTTGCTGCTGGCCTTGGGAATGATTGCCCAGCAGGTTACGGCTTATTTTGGCATCACTATTCCTTATGTTGCCCCTACCCTAGCCACACTTGGCACCCTGGGGTTAATTCTAATCGTGCTGGAAGGCGGCCTTGATCTCGAAATTGAATCGTCAAAATATGGGCTCCTTCGCCGAACGGCGCTCACCGCTTTAGGCTCTCTGCTTTTAACCACGCTTCTAATCGCTGGGGTGCTTTTTCTATTACTTGAAGAAACGTTTTATCGCTGCCTCATCAACGCCCTCCCTTTCGGCGTGATTAGCCGAACAGTTGCTGTACCGGCGGCCCAAAGTTTAACAGACGATCAACGGGAATTTGCCCTTTATGAGTCCACTTTTTCGGACATCATGGGTGTTATGCTATTTAATTTTGTGCTGCTGGCTCAATCGTCAACGGTGTTGGGAGCAACCCTTTTGTTTGCGCGAGACACCGTTGTCGTTTCCTTATTGGCCATTATTTGCTGTTTTGGCCTATTGTACCTGATTAGCCGCATTAACCACACGGTTAAGTTTCTGCCCATCATTTCGGTACTATTTCTGGTCTATGCCATTGCTCAGATTTACCAGATGTCGTCGCTCTTAATTATCCTCGTTTTTGGTCTGTTTTTGAATAATACCGAGCTAATTATTCGAGGGCGACTCGACCAGATTTTCAAGAATGATCTGTTTGAAAAGGAGCTTGACCAACTCAAAAACCTGACGGCCGAAGGTGGCTTTGTAATACGTACATTTTTCTTTTTACTCTTCGGATATGCGGCAAACCTTAGCACCCTTATTGATGTGGACGCCATTATTGTCAGTACGCTGTTTATCGGCGTTATTCTGGGGGTACGGTATATTTCACTAAAGTTGGCGTTTCGCGGCCCAATCATTCCGCTGATTTGGGTAGCTCCCCGTGGACTTATCACTATTTTACTTTACCTCAACATTCCCGAATCGCTCCGACTTACGGGGTTTCGCGAAGGTGTGTTGATGTTGACCGTTGTACTGTCGGCAATAGTGATGATGGGTGGGTTGATTGGCAATAAGCAGGCGACGGTGACGAGCGGACAATGATTAATCGACCAGCGGCTGCGTCATATCGGAGTTGCGAACCAACACAATGTATTGAAAATAGTCTGTTACTGGTCGCGTGTCGTCCAGCGATAAGCGCTGTTCCTTGGGCATAAACGGCGAGTAACGCACCCGCCCCAACTGCTCTGCTGCCGCTGACCCAGTCAGTTTAAACAAGGTGAGCGAATTGGGTTTCGACTGGGCAATCAGGTTGTCAATCCCTTCCGAATACATCATTTCCCCATTGTTGTTGAACTTGTCGACCCGCGAAAAGTTCTTGCCGGGTGTTTGCCACATCGGTGGTAAGTAAGCCGACGGCAGCATCATATAACTGTCGACGTATGAGCAGGTGATGCTCACGATTTTGTCGTGCATGGGCAGAGCCGACTCACGGACAAGAGCCGCGAAGGGTTTAGCCCCCGTCGAAACGGGAGCCTGCAATACATGGTAGAAGCCCCAAAACCCGTACAGTTTTTGCTGGTGCAGATTCAGCATTTCGACCATGGCACGGAAGTTGGCAAAAATAGCGGCCTCCCGCTTCATCGTTTTCAGGTACACTACATTGGTTATTATGTGTTTCAGGTCAGTAAGCGCAGTGCCAAGTTGTTTTGAATAGTTCTTCTCATGGGCAGTTATATCGGTCAGCCAGCGTTGGGCAGCCTCAGCCCGCAGACTGTCGGGGGTTTGTTTCAGCAAACGAGCCAGCAAGGTGTCGGCCAGTACGCGGGCCGTAGATGTCAATTTGCGACCAGTAAGCAGTTCGGTTAGGTGTTCTCCCACCAGTTTCCGTTCCTGAATCTTATCGATACCCACAAACTGAATCTGCCGCTCTTTGGGCAGGGTTTGGTTCAGGGCGCGAATCCGGCCGATTTTGGCATAAAAATCCCGATTGCCCCACTGTTCTTTGGTGACTACCCAGTTCCTAAACACCTTCATCAGGGTGCTGTCCTGACCCGTTTGCAGGTACTGGTTCAGGAAATATGCTTTCGACTGGTCAACTTCGGCAATATAATATCGAACGCCAACCCGCTCGTTGAGGTGTTTCAGCAGTTCATAATCCAGTTCCTGCGGTTTCTGCACCCCGTGCGACTCACCCAGCAAAAACAACTGATGTTGATAGAAGGCTTCGTCGAACAGCGCGAAGGCGTTGGGTTTCCCCATCACAATCTCCTGATGCGGAATAGCCGCGCTCGCTGAATTGGGCTTACTCTGTGCCAGAGCCCCATACAGCCCGTTTCCAGCTAAAAACGCAAGCAGTAAAGCAACACGACTCAACCGCCAGGTTATAGGGCGGCTACAGGTCTGCAGTAAAGCCCCCCTGAGTGCAAAGACCTGCACGATGGGGGTTAAACTAAACAAAATGATTCGGGTAATGAGCAGCGCAGTTTTCATGGCGATGTGTTGATTTTGCGGGTTCGTTGTCGTGTTTGACTGAGGCAAAACTGGGGCATCGATGCGGGGCTTGCAAGGAGCGGGGATGAGACACCCACTTATGGGACAAATGGGCGTTTCTGGGATATTCAGGCCATCTCTGGGATGAATGGGCTGCAAATTCCTACCGGATTTTCTGGTCGAATGCCTCCACATAGCCCCTTGCTACGGGAATTTCCTGGGGGAGCTTGCTCACCGTAAGCTGGTAGCCACGGGTATTGCCGGCAGTATGGTGAATGGCCTGCACGTTGACGATAAAGGCCCGATGGCATCGAAAAAACTGAGGGTGGCTGGCCAGAGTGGTTTCGGCTTCTTTCAGGGTCAGGCGCAACGTAGTTTTCTGCAACGTGTCTTCGTGGAGCCAATACACGTCGGCGTAGTTCCCAACCGATTCAATGACCAGTAGCTGCGCTGGTTGCAGCGTTAGCCGATCTTTTCCCACAGAGGAAACCAGCGATATGAGCGCCTGTGGTGTGGGTACCGGAACCTCAGCTGACTCGGAAACGGGTGCCAAAACCGGTGCCATATGTCGGGAGAGTAAACCCTCGTTTAGCACCTGCGCCTGTTTAAGGTTACGTTTGAGTTGACGTTGCTGCGCCAGCAAAACTGACAATGTTATCGGAAAGAATCCGATTATGGTAACGCTCAGAAACATGCCCCCGAACGAAGGCGTTTGGTTATCGGTCAGGACAAGAAGCAGATGATTACTGAGGCTGACGCAAAAAAGCACCAATACCGTATGCAGGCTGTGTTTCCAGACCGTCCAGCGGTCTTCGTCGTACAACTGGGGGAATAAACGAGGAATCGCAACGTTGGCAAACAGGGTAGCTATGACCACCCCAACCGCCAGCAGAACCAGCATCTGGGTACGGGACAGAGTCGGGACGAACCGGGCTGTTATAAAGAAGGATATAAACAGAAAAACGTATACCCCGCCCCGCAACGACGAAAAAAGCTGATTTCGAAAGCTGAAATCTTCGGCAAGGGGACGATTAAGAAAACGTTGAAGACAAGCCAGCATACCGCAAAAATAGGCTTTTTACGGTATGCTGGCTTGTTATAATTGGTCGATATGTATGGTCGGGCGGCTACTCCTCTGTCACGACCTCGGCATCTGGGGCATTCTTCTTGACCGATTCAATTCCATTATCGCGCCCACTTTCGCTTTCGTAGGTTTCACTTGAGCCAATTATTTGTCCGTTACCGGCTTTGAGGTTGAACCGGAACTTACCGGCTGCTGTGGTAATGCGATCAAAACGACCATCGTCCAGTGCGTTCTTTTTAACCGACTCGATACCATTCATACAGCCGCTTTCCGACGAATAGCCTTCGCTGCTTAAAATGATCTGCCCGTTGGTGGCTTTCAAATTGAACTGGTACTCGCCATTCTTGCGAACTGAAACCACAAATTTTCCCATGATAGTAAGGGGTTTAGCTGATTTGTTATGAACTGTGAATGTATTTAAAACTATTGTATTCCCAAGAACTTGTCAACGCTTATTTACTATCAGTTCTGCCAGTGTCTTCTGTTTCCTGGCCTCTCGCAATTGTCGGTTAGTGGCTGTAAAATAGCGGTGCTGCTCTAAAAACCCCTGCTGAATAACTGGCCAACGCGCCACATCAGGCAAGCGTCCGAAGGCTACCCATTCCGTAAACAGAGTATGGCTGATTGGGGCGTAATCGTCGCGACCCAGATAGTCGAGGTCAGCATCACATATAATTTGACTCAGCAGATCGGTGGGTGTTTGTGGCAGGCGGGTTGCCCGAATCAGTCGGCAAACAGTATCTATTTGATCGGGGGTGTAATCGAAGGAGGGTAGTATTTCGCTGGCAATCACGCATCCCTCCTCTTCGTGTTCGTCGTATACATGCAAGAAGCCAGCATCGTGGTAGCAGGCTGCCGTTTCCAGCAAAGCTAACTCAACGGGATTGACAATTCCCTCGGCATGGGCAATACGCAGTGTTTCGGTCCTAACGTCGGTTGTGTGGGCCAAATTATGGTAGGTTAGCCGAGGGTCGAGTTCCGTTTCTAATCGGCTCAGGATATACGCACAGGCGTTGGGTACTTGCATGATAAAAAGTAAGTCAGTTCCACGTACCGTTTGCAATATACTGTACCTGGCCGCCAATGTTCAACGAATAGATACCCTCTTCGCTCACAGTTCCATCCAGTTCCAGCAATGACGGACGACCTACTTCGTACCCCTGCTCTACCCGAAGTTGTACTGCATCTGCACCGAATACCCGGTTTTTAAGCAGGTAGGCCAGCAAACACGAGCCCGCGCTTCCGGTGGCAGGATCTTCAGCCACTTTGCCTTGTTCAAAGCAAAACATTCGGGCGTTCAATTGATTATCGGTCTGGTATGTCTCCCGGCAAAATACGTAAAGCGAGGTGTGCAACTGGTCGGGACTGTTGGTTTTATGTTGCTGATGCCACAACAGCCAGGCTTCCAATTCGCCAACATCAAGACGGATTCGGCGCATGGCATCCAGCGATTTCACTGGTACGATCACGTACAACAATCCAGTACTGACCCGCTCAATTGGCACAGTCGTATCAATGTCGTCGGGCGAGAGGTGGAGCAGTTGCGCCAGATCGGTAGCATCAAACATGGGGCCAAATTTGGGCTGAGCGGCTGTGAGCCAAGGAGTACTTCCTTCCCAGCGTATGAAAATCGGACCCACGCCAAGGTTCAGCGTTAGCGGAGCTGCTCCCGTATTGTCGATATGGTGGGCCAGTACCCAGGCCGTACCCAGAGTGGGGTGCCCGGCAAATGGAATCTCGTATTCGGGCGTGAAAATGCGCACGTCGAAGCCTGTTTCGAGTGAGCCTCCCAGCACAAAAGTGGTTTCCTGAAAATTGATTTCACGGGCCATTGCCTGCATCTGCTCCGCTGTCAGGCTGTCGGCGGGTATTCCCCGCGCATCAAAAACCGCCAGCTGATTGCCCTGATAACGCTGCGTAGCAAACACATCGACAATATAAAATGGAATAGTAGTCATTTTACAAATCCTGTTTTATCCTGTAATCCTGCCGAAAGAGTTTTTGTCCAGAACACCATGGGCTTGGGCGTCGATTCGCTTGCGCCGAGGTCGGGCCAACTGAAAGAGGTGATTAGTTCGGGAGCTTTCTGATACCTGTGTCCACTCCAGAACAAGTCGAGAGGGCGATAGTTGGCCGGGCGTAGCGGATGTTCGACAGGTCGTTTGACCGCACAAAAACAGGCTAGCGTATAAGTGCCAAACGAGCGGGCATGCGCTTCACGTTCGACGAAAAACCGGTTTCCCCACCCCTGCCCCCGGTAAGCAGGCAACAGCAAACTCTCGCCGAAATAGAATACTGTAGCAAGGTCAAATCTGGCTGCCCGAAACGGAGCCTGCACCTCATCGGTTTCGTCGGTCAGGGGCAAACAGGTTGTGGCGCCCACCAACCGGCCTTCGTCGTATACCAACACTCCCAGTGACCGTTCCGAACGGGCGTAAGTTTCTAGATAAGCTTTTTCGTATTCGACAGACCCTTCGTACAGATACGGAAACTCACGAAATACAGTGATTCGTAAAGCGGCCAAATCGTCGAAAACAGTGGTAAACTGGGAGCAAGTAACGTGCTTAAGCTGTATTTCCATCGCTTAGCCCAGTACCAGCGACTCCCAAAGAGGCAGGTTGTAATAGGTTGTGATTCGAGTAATCAGTCCATCCTGCACATCCAGAAACGAACCCGCTGGAAGCACGTATTTTTGACCAGTAGCAACCGGCAAATCACCATCGGTTTGCTGGTATGTTCCATTCACAACAAACTCACAGGCAACCCGGGTATTCATTGGCTCAGTCAGAATGACCATATCGGTAAGCTGCTCGTCGTAGCAAGTGTCCATGTGCTGTAAAAATTCCGTAAACAGCGCTTTACCGTGGCGAGGACTCCCCTGGTTGGGATCGTGCCGAACGTCATCGTGAAGTAGAGCCAGCATGGCGGGCCAGTCTTTGCGGTTAAAGGCGTCGTAATACGTTGAGACGGTTTCGTGTGCAGTCATGTGTGTACAATTTATGTGGAGCAAATATAGAGCATCCCGCTAAACAGAACCGCGTTCCTGCGCTCCCATCAACTCTACAAGGCCCGCAATCAATCTTTTCAAAGCAGCATCGGTAACGGCATCCGTGATCGTACCGTCGGGGGCCATCTTGCCCTTCACAGCCGAAACCACCAGTGCACCACCTTCGGGGATTCGCGTGTCCAGTGCCTGTAGCGTAGGTAGCAACGACGCCATTGCCCGCTCGCCACCCGCGTACCCCGGCGAGGCACTCATCACACCCACGGGTTTATGGTTGAACAGCACCGTCGAAACAGTCCAGTCGAGCGCATTTTTCAACACACCGGGAATACCAAAAGCATATTCCGGTGTACAAATCAACACGGCATCGGCCTTCTGAATCGCCTGACGAAGATGGACAACAGCGGGCAAGCTAGGGTCAGTATCGCGTTCCGGGCTGAAGTGCGGTAAATCATCCAAGCCATCAAAAAGCGTCAAGCTTACGTTGCTGGGCAATCGGTCGGCCACAGCTTTGATAATTAATGTATTGGTTGAGCCAACGCGCAGGCTCCCGGAAATGGCTAGAATATTCATAGTAGCCTAAAAAAATAATCAACTCAAAAGTTGCATTGTATCTATTCGTGCCCTTTACTTTGCAAAACAAAGTACTTTTATCCATGCAACATCCTTTTCTTTCTGTCTCCCCCCTTCCTGCCCTTCATGTCGAAAATACGTCGGGCCGGGGAAGTCGGGCTCTAGCCTGTCTCACGGCCGTTGGTATTCTGATGGCTACGGGCCGAGGCCTGCTCACGGCCAATTGGTGGTTTTTCGTCATGCTCTCCTGGAACGTCTTTCTGGCGTGGTTTCCGCTGGGTGTTCAATTGGTGATCCGCGACCTGATTCAGAGCCGGGTAGTGGGTCGTGTGGGTGTGTGGGCTGGCTTGGCTTTATGGCTGCTGTTTATGCCTAATGCCCCCTACATTATCACCGATCTGTTTCATATCCAGAGCCTTCAGGCGCCGTTGCTTTGGTTTGATACCATGACGATCTTCCTGTTTGCGATGACGGGCCTCCTGTCGGGCATGTATTCCAGCTATTTGGCGCATGACCTGTTCGATCAGTTAGTAAGGCGCTGGAATGCCTGGGGACTGATGGCCGCGTGCCAGATGCTAGCGGGTTTCGGGATCTACCTTGGTCGGTGGGGCCGGTGGAACAGTTGGCACCTGGTGAGCAAGCCCTGGATGCTGGGTCAGGCGGTCTGGCAATCGGCGCACGACCATCTAGCTATTAAGCTGACGTTAGTGTATGGGTTGGTGTTGTTTGGATTATACGTCGCTTTTTGGTTATTTGTTCGCGACGAGAAACGAACTAATGATCAACATTCCTAAAGTATTGCGCAGTTTTCGGTTTGCTGGCCAGGGAATTATCGACCTGTTTCGGTACGAAAACAACGCTAAAGTGCATCTGCTGGTTGCTATTGTGGTGATTAGCGTAGGATTTTGGCTTCAATTTTCGGTAACGGAATGGGCCATTATTCTGACCCAAATTGGACTGGTGTGGGCCGCCGAAGCTGTAAACACGGCCATCGAAAAACTGTGCGACGTGGTATCGCCTGGCCATAACCCAACTATTGGCAACATAAAAGACATGGCCGCCGGTGCTGTTCTAATCGTCAGCATCGTAGCGGTAGTGATTGGAGTTTTGGTCATTGGTAGTCATTTATGGTCATTGATAGTCATTAGTCGTCATTGATAGTCATTGCCAGTAAATGCCCACCAAATGACAGCGTAGCGAATGACAATTAATGACGCATAGCAAATGACATTAATGACGCGTAGCAAATGACTACCAAACGACAGCGCAGCGAATGACAACTAATGACCACAACTGACAGCGTAGCAAACCTTTATGAACGAACACCTGCAAACCCTGACCGAAATCCGAAGCCTGATGGAGCGGTCCTCCAAGTTCCTCTCCCTGAGCGGCTTATCAGGCGTTTCGGCGGGTATTGTCGCCATGATCGGATCGGCAGTCGTCTATATGCGGCTCCGCACCGATTGGCTCACGGTGCTGAGTTATAACCGCCTGGCGCCATATGGTGCGTCACGCTTTCTGGAAGCCAATCAGTTTTTGATCAAAACGGCTATTGCCGTGCTGGTGGCAGCGCTGATTCTTGGTACGTTTTTTACGGTTCGGAAAGCCCGTTTGCAGGGACAACGGGTCTGGAATCAGGCATCGCGTCGGTTGCTGTGGGCAATGGCAGTGCCGCTCGTTACGGGAGGAATCTTTTGTCTGGCCCTGATTCACTACCGGCTTTTGTTTCTAACGGCTCCCGCTACGCTCGTTTTTTACGGTCTGGCGCTGCTCAATGGAAGTAAATACACCGTACGGGATGTAGAATACCTCGGCTATTCCGAAATTGCGCTCGGTTTGCTTGCGCTGTTCCTGTCGGGCTACAACCTGCTGTTCTGGACCATTGGTTTCGGAGTGCTGCACATTATCTACGGAACAGCCATGTACTGGAAATACGATCGAAACTCCGCTCAAAAAATGGGCGTTAAACCCACCTCATGAAAGACCTGCTGGCCCACTTCAACAAGGCATTTGAGAGTAAAGCGCGGCTGAGTATCATGTCGGTGCTGGTGGTCAACGAGTCAATGAATTTCAACGGACTCAAAGAACTGCTGGCCCTCACCGACGGTAACCTCGCTACGCACCTTCGTGCCCTCGAAGAAGCTGGTTATGTGTTGGTAATGAAACAGTTCGTCGGCCGTAAACCCAATACCACTTACCAGGCCACTGATGCGGGCAAAACCGCCTTTACCGACCACCTGAACGCTCTGGAAGAGTTCATTAAAACGTTGTAGACAATTAGCTAGCCGGTATAGGACAAGCTTAAAAAATGCTGTTCGGTTTGCTGTCGCATAGGCCTTCGACTCCGCTCAGGCTGACAGGAAACTCTCAACATGGTTGTCAGCCTGAGCGGAGTCGAAGGCCTATGCGACAGCAATCAAGGTAGAATTGCTAATCAATTACAAGCTTATTTCACTCCATCCCTACAGGAAAACCGTTTCGCTCTCTTTTTTTATCTTTTTACTTTGAAAAACAAAGTACTTTCATGAACAAGGATTCTAAATTCGTTGATCGACCCGAAGAGGCTCCAACCCTGGGAGAACCCCACAACTCCACTCTGCCCTCTGCTGAGTGGCACGAAACGCCCCACGCCCTACCGAGCCCGCCCTGGCTTATGCCCTTTCGGGATTCCATTCTGACAACGGGTCTGATGCTGCTAGCCATCTCAGCTGGCCTATTCGGTGTGTATGCATTCGTCTTACGCACGCAGCCGACGGCTCCCGACATGATGTTGTTTTTCCTA
This sequence comes from Flavobacterium sp. SUN052, assembly GCF_028867935.1. Lineage (GTDB taxonomy): Bacteria > Bacteroidota > Bacteroidia > Flavobacteriales > Flavobacteriaceae > Flavobacterium. Next base: position 349,954 of record NZ_JAPQNS010000004.1, on the reverse strand, counting down.
CACTATGGAATTGCCATCTGCTACGCTATTTTATTAATGAACAACGGATTATGGAAATTCAAGAGAGCATCATCCGTATCGAAACGAGCGTCGCGCTGGGTGAACTTGGTGTTGTTTCTGATTAGTGCCTTTGCCCTGAACCGCGACGTAGCCGTGTTTCAGCAATCGACTGACTGGCTTTGTGTGGCCCTGGTAGCAGCGGGTGCGGCCATGACAGCCTATGCCTGGACACCCTTTCTTGGCATTCGGATACGGCAGGTAATTTACTTTCTACTGGCCGGATCAGTATGGTTATTCACCTATGCGACGGTCTTCGTGGCCGAGCTATATCCTATTAGTATCGTTGGCTTGCTGTCACTCGGGATGACGGTTCACACGTTTATCCCCTTGCTGATTACCATTGCGCTGAGTCGGCGATTAACAGCCGATTTCCGAGCCAACAAGGAATTGCGTACCCCAATCTGGGTGGGGTTATCGCTTCCTGTACTAGTCACGTTCCTGTTTTTTGTAGCCTGGAGCCAGAACCTTACCCGCATTGAAACGGTGCGAAATGAAGCGGTACTCCGCCGAACTGAAGACCTGCCCGAATGGGTGTTGATGGCGCAACGTATTGATGCCAACAACCCCGTAACGCACTGGATCATGAACCGGATGCTGGGTGTAGGAATGCATTACGATGAAGGTCCCTTCAGCGATAACTGGGGTGGTGGCTTAGATGGTCTCACGGCTATGGACGACGTGAAAGAACACGACCCTCTGGTGGTAATGGCCAATCGCTTATTGCCACCCGCAACGCTGTCTCAAGCCGAAAAAATTAGCCTGCTGAAAGCAATCAACAATGCTCGCCACCAGACCGAAGAAAAATTCTGGTCGGGGCGGCACCTGACCACCCAAAGTGTGGTGACCCAGGCTCGAATCTGGCCGCAGTTTCGGCTAGCTTACACTGAAAAAACAATTCGTGTTCGTAACGCTGCCGAACAGCGAACAGGCGAAGCGCTTTATACGTTCTACCTCCCCACTGGCTCCGTAGCGACGAGTATGTCGCTGTGGATCAATGGCAAAGAAGAGAAAGCCCGGCTTACTACAGTAGCAAAAGCAGACTCCGCCTATCGGCAGGTGGTGAATGTGGAATCTAGATTTCGTGAGCGCGACCCGGCGGTAGTGTACTGGCAGGAAGGCGGGCGCGTAACGGTGAGGGTGTTTCCCTGCCCAGCCGGTCAGGAACGACAGGTAAAACTCGGCATTACCTCGCCCCTTCGACTGGAAGGTACCGAGCTGGTGTATGAAAACCCGTGGTTCGACGGCCCAACGGCAAGCGGAGCTACCGAAACAGTACAAATTGATTTCGATCAGCAGCCAGTCGGTTTGTCGGCTCCGTTTTCATTTGAGAAAGGGCCGGGTAGTCAACTCACCCACCGGGGAGATTATAAACCGGACTGGGTACTACGGATGCGGACTCCAGCCTTGTTAACAGAACCGTTTGTGCTGGACAGTGTAGGGTATCAGTTAGCGCCTTACCAGCCTAAAATGGCCCCATTCACCCCCGAGACAGTGTATCTGGATCTTAACGCAGCCTGGTCGCTGGCGGAGTTCGAAACCGTTTGGCGAGCCGTAAAACACAAGCCGGTATTTGTGTATGACGACGGTATGATGCAACTCACCGATGCAAACCGGGCAGGTTATTTTAAACGACTAAATGCACAACAGTTTTCGCTGTTCCCCCTCTACCGCATCGAAAACTCGAATCAGGCACTGTTTATCACCCAATCTACCAACCGTTCGGTGTTTCTAAACGATCTAACAGGAAGCCGTTTTGCCGAAAGCCTGACCCAAAGTGCTACTAAAAATGCGCCACTCCGCACGGTCAACATCAGTACTGAAACAGCGGGTTACCTCAAAACCCTCACCGAACTCCGTGCTCTCAACCTTACCTCGGCCTCTGCGGAAGCCATAGAAGCTGGCCTGGGTTTGAAAACGTTTCCAATATTGGAAACTCAACCGAACACAATAGCCATTCCAACGGCTGGCGTTGTCTGTTCCGCTTCGCCCCACTGGAACGCCAGCCCAGCCAGCGGCAGTGCGACAAAAGCGCCGGATCATTTGGCGCGGCTGTATGGCTATAACCATTTCGTAGCCAGTATTGGTCGGCAGTATTTCGATCAGTCCTATCGCAAAAACGACGCCCTCCTGGCCGAGGCTCAATATGCCCACGTTCTTTCCCCCCTGTCGAGCCTTATCGTGTTGGAAAGTGAGGCAGATTACGACCGTTTTGGTATCAAAAAGGACAACAATGGCCTCGAAAATGCTACACTTAAAGAAGAAGGAGCCGTACCCGAACCTCACGAATGGGTAATGATTGGGCTAATGGGATTAGTAGTCATCTGGCTTCGCCGTCATAAATGGTCATTGGCCTCGCATCATTAAATGACTTAAAAATATGGATTCAACCCTTCTCTTGACCCTTGCCCTGCTCCTGTTTGCGGGCATGCGAAGCCACTGGACGGGCAGGCTATTAGTGTTGTTACTACTGTCGCCAGTGTTACGGTATGGTCTGGCTATTTTCGGGTTTGCCATCCGACTATGCCTGAGCGAATGGGCGGGTATCCTGTTGCGGTCAGGTGGGTTCAACGTACAAACCGAAGGCAATGTGCTGGTGCGGCAAGTACCCGGCATTGGCCCTGTCGATATAGCCGTTGACCCTGCCTGCATGGGGCTGCACATGACAGGTTTGTCGGTGGTGGTAGCTGTTTTCTGGCTCATGTGGCACGAGCGACAGGCCAATTCTGAGGTGCCATTTGGCTGGGTCCTAGTTTATGCAGCGGTGGCTTTTGGCTTGACCATTCTGTGTAATCTGGTTCGGATTATGTTGCTGGTGGCCTTTGGGGTGGGGCCCGACTCACCTTTGCACGAGCTTGTCGGGCTGGTTTGCGTGGTGGTATATGCTTGGTTACCCGCGTGGTGGCTGGCACGTTTCACGGTAGCCCGTTTTGGAAACGTACAAGAAGAGAAACAAGCCGTGTTAGGCACTGGCAGATGGGTCAGCGTTTCGCTGGGCATGACAGGCCTGGCCCTGGGAGCTGGGTTGATGGCCTTTACCGCCCAACCTAACTCAGCCAATTCAATCACTCAGCAGAAAACCGTTTCGGCCTTCGCTCAACAGGGATTTATCGTTCGAAAAATTACCAAAGACGGCTTTTACCAACTCACTAAACCAGGCTTATTACTTTATCTCAAACCCCTCCCCGACTGGTGGAGCGCAGAGCATAGTCCGGCGGTTTGCTGGCGTGGCGGGGGCTATGAACTACGGCGCGTTCGGGAGCAACGAATAGCTGGCAAACCCGTTTATACGGCCGAATTACAGCACACAAATCGACCATCGCTTTATACCGCCTGGTGGTTCACGAATGGCACTTACCAGACTATTGGACAGCTTGATTTCCGCTGGCGAATGGTGCGGGGCGAGAATGGCTTTTCGCTCGTAAATATCACCGCAGAAAAACCGCTGACAACACACCAGTTAGCGATGCTGCTTCGTTGACCAGACATGACATCTTGTTTTCGAAGGTGTCACGGTCAACGACATGACATCTTCGAACAAGCCATGACCAAAACAACTACGAAACTATTCATTGGGCTGTTATTAGTAACTGGTTTTCCGACGCTGGCACAGCCCATTCCCGTTCCTCTAGGCCCGGTAGCCAACGACACCGAGACCCGTCCTCCCGTGCGTAGAGCCTGGACCCGCGATATTACCACGTACTACCGACTTGGCTGGCAAAACCTGCCCGTTGACCTGCTTAACAACGAGTTAGCCCGCAATGGTTTTTCGCCCCTTTCGGGTCGGTTCCGAACGATTGGCATTGGAACACAGATGAAGATTTCGCGGAAACCAATTTTTCTACATACCGAAATTAATATGGGCCTGGGCACCCGTGCTTCGACCAACGGCACCAACAACGTCAACATGTCGATGTCTACGTTTCGGTTAGGAATGGGCTACCGCGTGTATCAGAAGGGGGGATTTCAGGTGATACCCCATCTGGGTGTGATGTCGATGCCTATAAAACTCCGTATTGCTAATAGTGTGCAAACGACTCCCTCCCTATCGTCGGCTTTAGACAACCCCGGCATCTCGCAAACCACGCAGTTAAACACCACCGCCGGAGCCATCGACCTTGGCTTGACCGCTAATTATCGCTTTAGTGTGCAGCGACTCTACGACGACTGTACAAATAGCGAACGATCATTGGTGCTGGCTTTTGATGGGGGCTACCGAATTGGGTCAAGGGCCGAGTTTCTTACCGAGACCAATCCCATTCAGCAGGTTGGCTTCACCTCGTCGGGCTGGTATGTGGGGCTACGAATTGGGGCAGGGCTACGCACAGACCGGGGCAAAACCGGGCGCTTGTACTGATTATCTTACCTTTCTCAATAGAACTGGTTCAGCAACAGGGTTTATTTGCAGTGTGAAACCACTGACCGAATGAAATACACTGTTTTTGTGCTGTATCAGGCCCTCCCAGCCTGGTTAACCCTATCCAGACCTCAGCGCGAAGCTTTTTTCGCCCGTAAAGCATCGCCAATTTTTGCCCGCTTCGAAAAAGAGGTCAAGGTGCGCCTATTCGACGCCGAAGCTTTTCACGCTCAGGTCACGGCTGTTATGGCCATTTCGTGCGACGATCTTAATGCCTACTATTCGTTTATGGAGGCCCTGCGCGATACCGAGTTGTTCAGTAAGCCATACATCGAGTTGAGGGACGTGATCATATCGCGTGAAAATGGATTAGGCGCCTACTAGAGGCATCATTGAATGAACTGATCTGATTGCTGGCAGCTGCTATTTCCCCCAACTTGGAGCCGGCGTCTTCGGATCGAACAGTTCGTCGTGGTAATACTGACGACGGGGGCGTTTGTCGCAAACATCGTCGCCAATCGGATACCGGCAGGTAGCATACACACCCACGTTATCGATGTTCATCAGGCTGACATAGATGCCATTTGGAAACCGGTCATTGCGGTGATCGCGATTGAGCCAGCAATGGCCCAGTTCATGAAAAACCAGGGCTTCGCGCTCCTGCTGGCTGGCGTTTTTCCAGCAAAAGTCATCTACCTTGAGCGTAATGCGAGGGACTTTTCCGGCATCGCGATTGCATTGCCCGCACGTACCTTGACTTTGGGGTTCGCCAAACGTAATAATCAGGTTATCAGACGGAATGGTCTGCCCTCGCTGCTGGGCAATTTCCCGAAACGACTGCACAAAAGGTTCTACGTCAGTAGGAACGTTGTATTGTTTCGGTTCTGGTTCAATTTGCGGGCTTGACTTGCAACTCAGTATAGCGAGTAGCAATAACAACGTAACAGTTGGGCGCATAACGAGAAAAGTACGACTGAGTTACGTCTTACTCAACAGGAGACACAACAGTCATTTTACCTTAGAGAGAACATCAAATAGTTTTTCTTTAACCAAAGTCGTTTTAACTTCGAATGTCTAAAGAAGCCTAGCCATGAAACTTAAAGTCAGTTCCGTTAGTAACCCAGAAGCCATCGAATTTGCGGAGCGTCTTGTTCAACTCAAATCCGATCGGCGTAAGGCGTCACAAGCTCGGCAAGCAGATAGCCCAGCTAATACTAGCGAGATGAAGCCTGCTACATTCAAGTTGAACCGGGCGAATGTATAGTATACACGAAGGATCAACTCCAAATGTATACTACTTTACTACGGCATCCCTTATTACGTATGAGGTTGAATTCATTGAGCTTGACGAAACAACATTCCCGGATTTACGCGATCCTAAACGTTTCTATCTGCTAGACATACACCCGCTCAGCGTGCCCTGGAATGGCTTACCGGCCGAAGATGGATCAATTGGAGAATCCTTATCTCTGCTTGTACAGCAGGTAATCGCCCCAAATAATATAGCGATTGTATACAGTTGCGAAACTACTGATAACCGAGAAAAAGCTCGCTTTCGAAAATTCAACCGATGGTTCTCCCGCTACAATGATGGTAGCTTTCTAAAATATGATGCTGAAATTATGTCTCCCACCCGACATTACCTTTTGTCTGTAATCGTCCAGCATGGACCAGATTCGTACAATCTCGTACAAGATTTTCTCGCTGTAACCGGTTTACTTTCTCAACGAAAGCCCCACCCGTAGCATTACCTCCTGCCTGCCAAAACCGCCACTACGGCCAGGCAAACGCCAAACCAGCCGAAAGGCAATCGTAAATCCAATAACGAGAGTGCCCCAAATACCAGCGTTGTGCCAAAGCTGGCAACTCCCTGCAACGCCTGATTGATTCCGAATATTTCGCCCCGGTCATCGTCGGAGGTTTGCTGCGCCATCAAGCCCTCGATCAATCCCTGAATAAGAGAGAGTGTCAGGCAGTCGATGGTGACCAGTATGTACAGACTCACTACCGATGTACCCACCAGCCCGTAACCGGCTAGCACCGGTGCGCCTAAGGCAGCTAACCACAGAATGCCCCGACGTTGGTTGATGCGGTCGGCCAGGTAGGTGTAAAACACAAAATTGATCACAACACTGAGCGCCCCAAAGTACATAAAGAAGTACGAGATCGACTTGGCATCCATGTGCAGTTCTCCAAAGCTGGCGAACGTGACGAAGTAGAAATAATAGCCCGTACTGAGTGTCAGAAACAACTGCATCATTACCAGTTTTTTCAGGCTAACTTTCCCTTCGGTCCGGTATTGACGGTCTTTTTCAGACAAGCGCGACCAAAGCGTATGTACGTTAATCGAGTTGACCAGTTCTGCTTTTAACTCCTGCGTCGATATGCCGGGTGGATTTGGGTGCGTTTCGGAAGAGTCCAGCTTAAAAGGATGTTCACCGACGATAATATAACGGCCATAATCACCACTACCCTCGCCTGTTCGGCATTTGACGCCACGCCGTTGTTGGCGGCATCGACAATAGTTAGTAGCAAGCCCGAAACAGCCGGGCCAATCACAAACCCAAGTGATAGAATAGCACCTTCAATACCCAGGTTTTTGAACAGGTCTTCTTTGGGTGAAATATCGGTGATGGCCGAACGAACCGTGGCATACATGCCGTTGGTTAAGCCATCACTAAAGCGGTTGGCCAGTTGGGTGCCCAACCGAACGGGCAACAACAGGCAGTCGGCCAGGAAGGTACCGATGGATGAGACGATGAAAATCGGACGACGCCCGTATCCATCAGACAGTTTGCCAAGCAACGGAGCCGAGAATAATTGCATACCCAGAAACAAGCCCGTACCTAATGCCAGCCATAATTGCGGATTGGTATAGCCTTTTACGAATTCGGGCAGGATCGGTCCAATAGCTGAACCGACAACAACGTCGATAAAAATGATGGCATAAATGTGATACAGTCGGCGATTGCGCACAGGATGTTGATTCAGTATGACGCAAAGTTACCCCACCATCCGATCATACACCTCGTCGAAATCACTATTCCTACTCTGCCGGTAATGATCAGCATGGTATCGGTCAAGTTTATCCAGAATAGTAACCAACAACGTTTTTTCACCGTCGGTCAGCGAACTGTAGGCTACATCGGCCACTTTATTCATTACGGGAAAGCACTGCTGCATCACCGACAAACCCTGGGGAGTAATGCGCAACCGTTTCGATCGGCGGTCCTGCTCATCAGGAAACTCTTCGATCAAATCCATTTTAATCAGCCGGTTAATTACATCAATTCCCGACGCGAACTCAGCCATCATTTCATAAATAAGCTCACTCTTTTTAGGCGTACCCATTTGTACTAAAACAATCAGGTACACAGGATCGTCGATACTCTTAAAGTCGAGCGGCTGCATCGCCTTCTTCGAATAGAAATAAGCGTATTTCGACAGGCGGCCAACCAACGCCCCCAGTCGTGCTTCGGGCCGAATCTCCACTAGTGATCGATTGGCTTTTCCGCTCAAACTCTCCACCCATTTTTCATCGTAGAGGCCATCTGGTGAGGCAACAGGTCGGTATTTGTTGACGCCAGCAGGTTGGGCGTGTTCAGTTAAGTAGTGTAGACAAAACCCGGTCAGATCAGCATCGGGGTGATTGGCACTGTAGGTAGCCCAATAGTTTACTAAATCGATTACGTTTTGTTCCCCTTGATCCATAATGCTATGCTTTCGTACTGATTAACGCAAGATGAATAGCTTTTCATTACGAAAATAAAATAATTTTCCTCTACAACAAACATTTAGTATGGTTTCGTAGTAATATTACACATCAAACCAAAAGTAACTACGAGAACACACTTTACGATACGCATGCAACCGCTGAAAATACTTGTAACTGGTGGCAATGGATTTGTAGGACGACAAATATGCCAACTGGCCAATCGGCAAGAGATTCACACCATAAGTCTGTCACGCACGGGTCAGCCGAAAGATTTGATTAACGATTCGCTACCTTATGTTGAGTGGGTTAATGCTGATGTGTTTGATCTGGATTCGTGGAAACAACACTTAATAGATTGCCACGCTGTAATTCACTGTATCGGTATCATTGAGGAAAAGCCCGAACTGAACCAGACCTTCGAGCGGATCATTTTTGAATCGGCTCGTACGGTGGGATTGGCCGCAAAGCAGGCGGGAGTTAGCCGATTTGTGTACTTATCGGCAGGTGCAGGTGCCCCCGAAACGCCAGTGACTTATATGGAAAACAAGGTGGCTTCGGAGAATTTCCTGCGCACGTTGGGCTTCCATCTCAGCATTCTGCGGCCGGGGCTTATTTATGGTCCCGACAAACCAGAAACTATTCTGGAAAACGAACAGATTCAACACCTGCTCAACGACCCACACATTGGAGTCCATATTCGCCCAAACCGCCCACTTCCCGTTGAATCGGTAGCCAAAGTCGCCCTGCTCGCCTGTACAAAATACCTTGGCGAGATTCTCGATGTCGATGCAATTGAACACATAGCTTCCCAACATGTATGATAGCTGAATTGAAAGGGGTTGGCAAGGAATACAAAACAGGAGACCAGACCATTGTGGCGCTCCAACCAACCACATTACAACTGAACGAAGGTGAGCTGCTCCTCATTATCGGTCCATCGGGTTCAGGAAAAACCACGTTGCTGTCGTTGTTGGGCTGTGTGATCTACCCCAGCTACGGCGATTTGTGGGTTGGTGGCCAGCATATTAATGAACTGAATCAGAAAGCACTGGCCAAACTTCGGCTCAACACCATCGGTTTCGTGTTTCAGAATTTCAACCTGCTGGCTCCGCTTACGGCAGAGGAGAACGTGATGATGCCCCTGCAACTTCAGGGTGTTCGGTCGTCCGAAGCGCGTGACCGAACCGAACAGGCGCTCAAAACTGTGGGCATGACCGACCGACGACGCAACCTACCGAAACAGCTTTCGGGCGGTCAACAACAGCGCATCGCCATTGCCCGCGCCCTGGTTACGAACCCTAAACTGGTGCTGTGCGATGAACCAACGGCCTCTTTAGACAAAGATTCACTGGGTATTGTCATGAACGAATTGCGCAATCTGGCCGATGGTGGCAAGTCGGTGGCAGTGGTTACGCATGACCCTCGATTAAAGCAATACGCTCACCGAATTGTAGAGGTAGACAACGGAGCGGTAAAGGAGATCAATGGATTTAACGATTAATAAAATGACAACTGTATCATTTTTAACAACAAAGACCACCAAAGATCCTTTGCGCTCCTGGCGACTACTTTGCGTCTTTGCGGTCAGCCTGACCCTCACAGCCTGTGGAGACAAGAAAGACAAAACCGTCGATCAGAAAGACTCGGTTCACACCGTGCAAACGCCCAAACAGGTCAACGAAGTGCTAGGAGTCGCCGTTATCGAACCCGCTGCCCGCATTAGTCAGCTTTCGGCCGAAACGGGTGGGCTTGTAAAAAGTATTACTGTACAGATCGGGCAGCAAGTGCGCAAAGGGCAGGTGATTCTGACGATGGACAATGCCGTCGAATCTGCACAGCTACGGCAGGCCAATGTTAAGATTGGTACCCAGCAGGACGCTATCGAAACAGCCCGCCAGAACGTGCAAACCCTTCAGGTTCAACTCCAGAAAGCCGAAGCTGACTTGAAACGTAACGAAACACTCTTTGCCGGTAAAGCCCTAACGCGCAAAGAGCTCGACGATTCCCGTTACGATGTGCAGAACCTGCAACAACAGATTAGAGCGTCGGAAGCGCAGGTAAAGCAGGCCCAGGGACGTGTAGCCGAACTGCGCGCTGATATCCGATACGCCAGCACCGTGGCTGGTCTGAAAACGGTAAAAGCCCCCACCGACGGCACCCTTTTGAGCCTCGACGCTAAAGTAGGGCAGTTTCTCAGCAGCAACCAGTCCATCGGTGATTTTGCTCCGGCGGGGCCACTCGTAGCGGTTACAGAGGTGGACGAATTATTTGCCCTCAACGTGAAAGTTGGGCAACGAGCTTATGTTCGTCCGCAGGGTAGTAGCGAACGGTTAACCAATGGTACAGTCGTACTATCGTCGCCCTATCTCCGCAAAAAATCGCTGTTTTCCGACAACGCAGCTAACCTTGAAGACCGGCGCGTCCGCGAAATACGCGTTCAGCTCGACGACCCTTCGAAAGTGATTATCGGCGCTCGGGTAGAGTGTTTAATAACTGTAAAATAATGCTTCGAACCGCGTTCAAATTCATTCGTTACGATGTGGCCAAGTCGCTGGGAGCGTTGGCGGGCATCATCATTTCGGTGTTTCTGGTGGGGCAGCAGGCGGGGGTTTTTATCTTTCTGACTGATGCTATGCGGAGCGTTGTCGACAACAACAAGGGCTATATCTGGGTCACCGACGAAACCACTACCAACGCGAATCAACTCAGTTTACTCGACATTCGCACCGGTAACGAGATCGCATCGCTGCCGGGTGTAGACCGGGTTCACCCGGTAGTCATTGCCAGCGCAGGCGCCAAGTTTGCCAACGGCAAAACCAGTGGCTTTTCGCTCATTGGCTCTCAGGCACCCGATTTTGTGGGTGGTCCGTGGCGACTCTACACAGCCAAACCCGTTGATATGCTGCCCGAAGGCGCGTTGGTCACTGATTTCTACGATGCCAAAGCACTTGGCGGCCTGAAACCGGGCGACTATTTTGAGATAAACGGCAAAAAAGTGTACAACGCTGGCCTGACGCGGGGCGCTCGGTCGTTTGGCGGAGGCTTGTTGGCGTTCACAACCATTGAACGCGCTCGTTACCTGGCTAACGTTCCGACTGATAAAGTCAGTTTTTATCTGGTAAAGCCCAAAGCGGGAGTACCCGAATCTGCCGTGATTCAGCAGATCAACCAGAGTATCAACGGTGTCCGGGCCTGGAACGCCGACGACCTGTCGCAAACCACCGTCAAAACCGTGCTGGCGACCAATGGCATTGCGGCTTCGTTTGGGAGCCTTATCGGGTTCGCCATTATTTCGGGACTGGTAATCATTGGGTTAACCTTATACTCGGCGGCCATTGATCGCATTAAAGACTACGGTACGCTGAAAGCCATAGGGGCCACAAACGGGTATGTAAGTCGGTTGATTTTGACGCAGGCCTTGCTGTTCGCTATTGTGGGCTACGCCGTTGGGCGGTTGTTAGTCGAGGGGTTCCGACTGGGTATAGCGCAGTCGGGAACACTGTTTTACTTCCCCATTTGGTTTGAATACACCCTATTCGTGGTCACATTGCTGATTTCTCTCGGCGGCTGTGTATTTGCGATCCGGCGCATCAACTCGCTGGAGCCTGCAACGGTATTTAGAGGATAACTCAAAGAGCGAAAGAGTGAATGAGAGAAAGAGCGGTAACCGTGATCTGCTCAACCTGCTCTGTTCGCTTCAAACAACAAAAATATACATGAAATGGACTTACCAGTTAATGTGAAGCCCTTACCGACACGTGGCCCTCTTACTTGGGACAGAATCCTGCGGGCGTTCTTTCATTCTTTAATCCTTTCGCTTTTTAGCTCGCTTTCGCTCTTTGCACAAACACCGATTTCCCTTGCTCAGGCGCTCCAGCAGGCGCAGGAAAACCGACTGGAACTGAAAAACGGACAGTTACAGGTGCAGATTGCGGGAAGCGACGAAGCGCGTCGGCGGGCGAACTGGCAACCAAAAGTCAATGCCGGAGCCGATTTCCGCTGGAACACGCAGATTCAGCGGAGTGTAATTAAAAACGCACCGTTTGCCAATAATCAGGATGTTGTCTTGCGCTTTGGTACGCCTATCAACAATGTGCTGAACGTACAAGCCGAGCAGAAAATTTACGACGCCCAGTCGCGGGTGGACCGCGATATTAATCGCATCAACGTAGCCAGTCAGCAGGCAAGCGTTGAGAAACTGAGCGTTGATGTGCGGCAACAGGTTACGGAAGCTTACTATCAGGCAGTGTTCAATCGGGAGAAAATACGACTCTCGGATCGAGCTCGCACTCGCGCACAGGGTTATCTCGATCAGGCCAAAACGCGTTTCGACGCTGGCACTTTGTTGCAATCGGATTTCGATCGGTTTGCGCTCGACCTGAGCAATGCCGAACTCACCTACCGCAACGATCAGCGTGATTATGCGTTGAGTCTCGATAATCTCCGCTACCGCATTAACACAACTCAAGCCGTTGAACCCGCCGATTCATTGAGTACCTTATTTCAGCAGTTTCAGATGCAGGAAACAGCAAATGGCGAGCGGATCGAGTTGCGGCAGGAAGACCTAAGCAGGCAGGTAAACGAATTAAACCAACAACGAGAGCAAGCTCGATTATCGCCTACGGTCTCGGCCTACGGCGCTTATTTTGCCCAGCAGCTTGCCGATACATTTAATCCGTTTGCCTCTGGCACGTGGTTTCCCTATAACTATGTAGGTGTAAAAGTCAACGTTCCGCTCTTTGACGGTCGGCAAACCCGGCTCAACCGGCAAGATTACGTGCGACGAGCGCAGATTAATCAAAATACGATCCAACAGCTCAAAAACGACTTCGCTTACGAAAGCCGGGCAGCTCGCAACACCCTCGACCAAGCTCGCGAAAACCTCGCCGAAACGCAGAAAAATATCACGCAGGCCCAGAACATTCTGGCTATTGACCGAGTCCGTTTCGACGCCGGCACGTTGCTCCTGGCCGACTTCCGCAATAGCGAATATAGCCTGCAACAGGCCGAGAACAACTACCTCCGCGCCGTGTACGACGTGTTACTGGGCCAGTTGCAGGTCCGAAAGGCGCAGGGGAGTTTGTAAGAATTGGATGAAAGTGGGGCTGGGGCTGCTCCGGCGAACCGGCTCGCGCCATAAGGCATAAATACCTTATTTTTGTGCCAAACTCAGCATCACTATGATCGAATACGACCCAAAAGACTGGCTTCGGTTTATCTTTTCTATTCACAAGTCCGACACTGTTCGCAAACTGGCTCCCGTTCTGTGCGGTATGGGTGGGTACTGTTTTCTGGTGGCTTACGTCGTTATCGAATACTTCTACCCAGGGCCAGACTCAGACCTAAGAAACATTGCGATCATGCATTCCCTGTTAGGGTTTGTGATTTCGCTCCTGCTGGTTTTCAGAACTAATACCGCTTACGATCGCTGGTGGGAAGGTCGCAAAGCATGGGGAAGCCTGACCAATAATTCGCGCAACCTTGCCCTCAAACTGGCACATATTCTGGAACCTGACGACGACGAATCGCGTCAATTTTTTCGGGCTATGATTCCCAATTATGCCTTTGCGCTGAAAAATCACCTGCGGGGTGTAGCTAAACTCGATGAATTAACTCCCTGCCCCGGTTTCGATCCTCAAAGCCTTGACCTCACCAAACACCAGCCTAACCAGATGGCGATGCGGCTGTTTGGCAAAATGGACGAACTGTACCAGCGGGGCACCCTCCGACCCGAGCACTTACTGGTTCTCAACGACGAGTTTAGCACCTTCACTGATATCTGCGGTATCTGTGAACGGATTCACACAACCCCGATTCCGTTCTCGTACTCATCATTTCTGAAGAAATTCGTTACCATCTACTGCCTGACGCTGCCGCTGGGATACGTACTTTCGCTTCACTACTGGGTTATTCCGGTGGTAATGATCGTCTTTTATGTGCTGGCCAGTCTGGAACTGATTGCCGAGGAAATTGAAGACCCATTCGGCACCGATGCTAATGACTTGCCCACTGAACGCATGGCCACCAATATTCAGAAGGCTGTGGGAGATTTGTTATAATCGTTTCTCCTGGCGTTGGTAATCCATTGGAGCCGTCCCAGTCCAGCGTTTGAATGCCCGGCTAAAGGCACTCAACTCATTGTACCCCAGTATATACGATATTTCTTTTACTGGATGCCGCCCGGATTCGAGGTAATGCAACGCCAGCGATTTTCGGATCGAGTCGGCTAACTGCTGGTACGTTACGCCTTCTTTCTGCAACTTTCGCTGTAGATGGCGCGGGCTCATGTTGAGATTGGCAGCAATGTCTTCGAGCGACGGAATACCCAAATAGGCGTTGGCCTGCAAAAGAGTGCAGATGCGTTCGCTAACAGTTCTGGAATTGATCAAATCCTGATTCTCTCTACTTACCTGCCTGAGCAATAGACTTTGAAGCTCGTAATTGGCTGTCAGAATTGGCTCCTCCCAAAACGTGTTGTCGAACTCCAGCGCGTAGCCATCAGCGTCCCGAAACGTGTCGCACCGAAAAACCCGAACCAGTTCCTCATGTGACATTTGATCTACAGGATAGACCACCGACCGGGGGAGTACCCGTCGGAGTGTCAGGCCATCAACTTCGTGCAGGGCAAAGGCCATAAACATATCTATCTGCTGTTTAAAAACTGCTGGCGCATTTTGTTGGCGCGTCTCATTAGGCAGAAACTGGATCGTGAATACCTCGTGGCTTCGGGTCATGTCCATCTCAATCATATCGGTAATGAGGCCAGTAAATGCAGCTGCATGTGTGAGTGCTTCACCAATGGTTCGACTGTGTTGTAGTAAACCGCCAACAACACCCAATGCAGTCAGTTGCATCGACTCGCCAAAGTGCAATCCAAACAAGGGATCTCGACTCAGATGCGTTGCATTGAGCCACAGATCGTCCAGTTGTTTGAGTGTCAACGGAATCGTTGCCTGCTGCTGAAACTGCACCAGGTTGATTTCGCTCAGCCGACATAACTGCTCAACATTGATGTCTTTTTGGGCCGCATACCCCAATATGCTACCCACCAATAGTTTCTGATAATCCTGCATGGTGTAAAGGTACTATGGTGTCTCATGGCAACACATGGGTTGTCGCAAAGTGGTAAGTGCTTGGCGCGTTCGGGTAAACCCCAGGCTATAGAGTAGCTCTACCTTTGTCAAAAAAAAGGTCATGAAAACAATCACCATCGCACTCTTTGTGAGCTTCTTGGGAATAGGACCAACGTCTGAACCCAGCCTTATCAATAACCAGTCAACAATTCATGTTCAACCAACAAAAAACAAAATGGAACAGCAAACCGAACAAACCGTCCGCAATTTTTTAACCGCCGTACAAACCGGTGACCATCCTACAGCCATTGGCCTTGTACATCCAAACGTGGTCTGGAACCAACCCGGCGACAATCGATTTTCGGGACAGAAAAAAACGCGGGATGAAGTCGTACAGATGATTGGCGGCATGACGATGGTGTCAGCCAAAAGTCTTCGGCTAAGTAATTTCGATCGACTCTCGGTTAATGGCGAACGCGCAGCTTGCGTGGTTCACTGGCAGGCCGTTCAGGAAGCCGGCGGTCGGCTTGATGTCGATAACATCGACGTGTACACCGTAAAAAACGGGCAGATTACCGAGGCTACCATCTACTCAGCCGACATCAAACAAGAGAATGACTTTTGGGGGAAATAAGCGGCCCTGCCAATTAGAAATTCATCACGTAGTATTGGCACAAAAACGTTTGGCCAAACTCATGAATGGTTTTCTGATAAGTTGGCTGAAACCCGTTTCGCTCGTAGAAACGCATGAGCGCGTGCCGGGTCGCATCGGTTTCTAGTTGAATTTCGTGAATGCCCCGTTTGAGACACTCAGCCTTGCAGAAGTCGAGCATTGGCTGAAATAGATTCTGACCGGCAAACGCCCTTCTGATAGCTACCTTGTGAATAAAACCCGCTGTATTGTCCGGCACATCGCCATAATACAACGGGTCTTTCCATTGTAAAATGAAAGTTGCTGCTGGTATTTCTGCGCCGTCCTGCCCCTCAACATACATCACATAGCAGTTACCTCTGGTGTATTCATCGACCAGATTATCGAGCGTCAGCGTTTTCAATTCCCACATTTCGTGTCCGCCATCCACCAGCCATTGGCCTAGTTCGTGGAGAACACTCAGAAAATCGTCGGCGGTCCCGCGTCCGGGTTGGTCGTTGCGGAATGTATAGTTGGTCATTGGGTAGTGAATTATTGAGCTTTTACCACGTTGCTCAGGCTCGATACGCCGTTTTCGTTGAAGGTTTCGATGGCAAAATAATACGGTACGCCAACGTTTAGGGCGCGGAGCTCGAACTTATCCGTGTGGTCGCTCCAGAACTGGTACGTTTGGTACAGTTTGTCGGGGGCAATGCCCCAACGAATGTTGTAACCTGTTGCACCAGGCACCTTTTTCCAGGTCAGATCGGCATTACGCTGGTCTTTCTGGCGCTTAGCCGTCATAGTTGTGGGTGCGGTCACTTTCCCCAATCCGTTTCCAAATACCCGAAATCCATTGATGCTCAAATGCTTCCCTGCCGTATAAACGTGTTCATACCGCACATACCGTGCTCGAACAGGCTTTCCATTATCGCGCACAGGTATTTCGACATACGCGCAGGCATGATCTTTTTTGGGTTCTTTAGTGAGGTCAGCCACTACTTCAAATTTCTTCCCATCCATTGAAGTCAGAATTTTGAATTGGGTATAAACCGTTGAATCCGAGTTGAAAATATCCAGTTTGTAATCAAAGTAATTGACCTGCACCGCCCGAATATCATATTCGGCACCGAGGTCAGTCGTGAGCGTTTCACCGGGTCGGTTCTGACCTGCTACCCAGAAGGTGCGGGGATTTTCGTCGGCCACCCGATCCGCCGTCACAGTATCGGTGGGAGCCACCGCCAGGGTTGACGAAGCAACAATTGGCTTTTTGTAATTCAGCAACATCCAACCCGTAAACAACTCATTGTAACCCGTTCCTTTTTGGGTCGGCAGATGATGCGGAAAATCCCCGAAACGAGTGATGACATACATCTGGTCGTCTTTGTCGAAACCAGCCGGGTTCATCACAATCCGACGTTCCATCCCCCAGTTCACGCCAATCCAGCTAGTGCCGGTGTTCCAGTAGTTGCCGTAAATGTCCTGAAACGTATTTCCGTGACCGCATCCGGTAGCATAACCGCCCGGTTTGTAGGCGATGGGGTTATAGGGTGCGTATTCCCACGGTCCCAGCGGGGTTTTACCCACATAAGTACCGTTACCATACACATTGTATTCTGTGCCAGGCGCGCCATATTGCAGATAATATTTGCCGTTATATTTCGTCATCCAAGCCCCTTCGGTAAAGGGTTTAAATGGATCAGAATGGTTGGGGCCGAAGCGTTCCCAGCCGTGGTTATACGGATCGAGCCAGAACATGGCCTTGTACGCTTCGGCGGGGTTATTACCCGCGTAAGTCAGATTGCGGCTCTTGTCGAGTTCTGCCCCGAAAATCGGATACACATTCGACGACCCCCAGTACATATACCATTTGTCGGTATCGTCGTCGTGAAACAAAGCCGGGTCCCAGGGGCCAATATCTTTGGGTAGTCGGGGAAGCCAGCGATTATAAAATAACAGCTTACCTTTCTCAGGCTCGGTCGAAATGAAAATGGGCCGCTGCTCAAACGTACTTTGAAAGAGGTACAGGGTATCGCGCACCGACATAGCCGCCGGGGCGCACATATCTTCCATAGGCCATTTATCAGGAACAACGTAATTCCAGTTCGACATATCTTTGGAGTGCCACCACCCGCCCTGGATCGTCACAAAAAGGTAATATTCATTCTTGTGATTGACAATCACCGGATCGGCCCCGGAGCGGTACGAAATGCGTTCATTCAGCTGCTCAAAATTATACCGATAGCTAATATCCATCGGGTTGCAGTACGTCTGTTTTGATGAAGCCGCGCCCGGTCGGGAAGCCGTTTGTTGAGCATGAACGGCTAATGCGAACAGAGCGAATGTAGAGATAAAGGAAAGGCGAAACATGGTATCAGCTTGGCTCCACGGTGATGCCCTCGTCGGCCAAATACTGACCAATATTAAAAAACTGTCCGTCGGTCAGTTCCAGATCGCGGTTCCAGTCCATCGTAAGCCAGGCATCTGCATTACGCTCGGCCACCATCACTTGTTGGGTACTGGTGAATACCCAAATTACCTTTTCACTGCCAAAATCGAGCAGTTTACGGGTTTTCCGATTTACGTAGTTGTAGTAAATTGGGTTTGATAGATCAGCTTTTACGTCGATTCCAACAGCTACTTTAGCTGGAACATCAGTGTATTTCGTATTGATTTTATCCGGTGTTAAAACGGTCTTCTCATAAATAGCTACGTCGTGCGCCAAGTTGTTCCGGTGGTTTATGTGAACACAAGCTTCGTTAGACGCAAACCAGTATTTTTTTCTATCTAAACCGCTAAACATAATGTGCATAAAGTAGGAAGCTAATACCCATAGCAATGTACTTGACCCCATAATTTCTTCGGCTGTTTTCTTGCCTGCTAATACGTCTTTATAGCCCCGGTAATATAACGGCTCCCCATCCAGCACCTCATACACCAGCGACTCCAGCGAAACAGCGGGTTGTTTAGGACGGGCTTGAGCGGCTTTTCTGCGGTTGGGTTTTTCTATCGTCTCCATAGCTGAGTTCATTTTTCACGTACGCTAGTTGAAACTATGCCCTTTAGGGCAAGAATTTATTTGCTACTCAAATCTGATAGTTTTGCTTCATGAAGCAGCAACGTTCGAGTAGCCATTCCGTTCATCAGTTACAAGTCCATCTGGTATGGGTCACCAAATATCGTTATCACGTATTACAGGGGGATGTCCAACTGCGTTGTCGTGAGCTAATCCGCCAGACCTGTAATGCACTGGACATTCAGATTTTGAAGGGTGTGGTCAGTAAAGATCACATTCACCTACATCTGTCTTATACGCCTTCGTTAAGCGTGAGTGAGATTGCTAAACGGCTCAAAGGGCGGAGCGCGAAGCTCTTGTTGGCCGAGTATCCTGAATTGAAACGTCGGTACTGGGGAGGTCATTTGTGGGGCATCGGTTATGGGGCTTGGAGCGTGGGCTCGATTACCGATGAGTTGTTGCAAGCGTATTTGGATCATCATAAACAAGACCCCAATGGGGATGAGAATTTTATTCTGGAGTAAACTACTTTAAGTGGTACGCTTTGAGTCGGTTTCAACCGAAACGGCGAATTTCATTCGCTTTTCAAACCTATGGACTTTCAGTCCATAGTCGTTTAGTTTAGGCAAGATACAAAAAAGGCTGTTAGCGACTACGCGCTCAGGGCTTGGTCCATTGTATCACAATCTCGTAACCGAATCGAATCATGAGGCCAAATACAACAACCAAAAACAACGTCCGTATAAACGTTGATCCGCGCCCGATTGCCATACGGCTCCCGATAAACGACCCGGCCATGTTGCAAACCATCATCGGAACTGCCAGCTCGTAAACGACGTAGCCATTGAGCACAAAAAAGATTAATGACGATACGTCGGCCACTACGTTGATTATTTTGGCCTGAGCTGAGGCTCGTAGAAAATCAAATCCAAGCAGGCTCACAAAGCCAAACACCAGCAGACTGCCTGTTCCGGGCCCAACAAAGCCGTTGTAGAAACCGATAGCTCCGCCGAGCAAACCCGCCAGCCAGGGCAGCTGTGTTGGTGACAAACGCAGGTTTTCTTCATGACCCAGGGTTTTGTTACGGTAGGTATAAATGGCAATACAGGTCATCAGCACCAGCATAATAGGCTTCAGTACGGCGGCAGGCATCAAACTTGATACACGCGCTCCGAGGTACGACATAACACTGGCTGCTACGCCCGCCCATAGTACAATCTGCCACGGTACGGCAACCCGCTTTATGTATTGCCAGGCGGCCACCCCCGTACCCATAAACGACGCAAACCGATTGGTACCAATAACGCGCGGTACTGGAAAGCCCGGGAACAGAATAAACAAAACGGGAATCTGAATCAGTCCACCTCCACCTACTACGGAGTCGATAAATCCGGCCATCAGGGCAGCCAAACACAATAAAAATAGGGGGGTAAAGTCAGTCATGGAGACAGCTGAAAAGAAGAAATTATACTTTACAAGGAATCTTTCGTTTTGGTATGTTCCACAAAAGCGCCCAAAACCTATAAGCCATACGCTTAAAATAGTTTTTGAATCGTCAGCCGTGGAACACAGTTGGACATTTCTCCTTATTTATCGTTTTAACTTGACACGTATAGCGAAATCGACAAACTTAGATAGTCCATTGCGTTATGTTTCATTTTTTAATTAAACCGTGTGACACTATGAGAATTCAAATCAATGCTGTCCATTTTGCAGCCGACCGCAGCCTGCTTGATTTTATTCAGGCCAAGCTCAACAAACTCGACACCTTCCACGACCACATCATTAGTGGCGAGGTGTTTCTTAAACTTGACGGGTCGGATACCAACAAGGTAAAAGAAAAAATCATGGAGGTTCGCCTGATGATTCCAGGCAAAGAGATCTTCGTGAAAGAACACGACAAAACATTTGAAAGCGCCACCGACCGTGTGATGGAGGTGCTCAAAGATAAATTAGTTCGCTGTAAAGAAAAGCGAAATGACTTCTCTAGCCCGGCCATTACAGAGGCTAAGGAGCGGATGAAAACGGAAGAAGTTGTTGAAGACTTTGACGATTAATACCTTCTCATTAGACGCGAGTCATCCCAAATTTTAGGGCCTTGACACAAAAGAACCTCCTTTCTTAGTTTTGAGCATCACTACGACGCCAAAGCCAGAAAGGAGGTCTTTTCATAAGCGCGCTCATGGTCGCTTTTGCCTTAATTTAGAATTCGGGATGACTCAGGTTTATTTCCCCCAATTCAATCCGTTAATATTTTGCCCTATTTTTCGGCCTTCCCGAAGGCCCGTATCATTGTCCTGTCGGGTATGAATACCTCCAAGAAAACGTGAGTAGGCGGACTCTTCGGCGGTTTCCCAGAACGATTTAAACGAACGAGCTTTAAAATCAACGTTGCGCTTCGTATCTCTTATTCGGCTTAGGTGCGAATTGTCAGTGAAGGCAAAGTTGGCCCCAAACACATCAGCTAGAACGACAGCCGTAGCCCCCGATTGAGTAGCGTGACCCGACATAAAACCGGGAAATGGTGGAGCAGGCCAGAACGGAATCCAATTTGGATCGATAGCCAGACGAACATAGTTGTAGGGGCGAATATTGTTATACACATACTTGCACTTCCAGCAACAGATAAACGCATCATTCACCGCAATACCTACTCTAGCCAGCGCTTCAGCCGATTTGGCTAAATCAGCTTTGGCCGTGGTAATAGCAATTCGAGCCAAGTTGTAAGAGTGTCCAGGAGGTGTGAATGTTTCGCTCGGATCATCAGCCCACCAAATCGAGATCTCTTTTTCCTCTTGGGTCAATGATTTGTTCTTCGTATAAACCTCCAAGTTCTGAGCGAAAAACGAAGACGTTACCTGAGTCGAGTAAGGAATAATTGCCGGCACCACCATGGCTGCATTACTAGCCAGCATCGTGCGATTTTTGCCCCAATACGGCTGCATCGGAATTTTACGACCATTTTCGGTGGGTTCCCACAGACCAGGCCCTACTGGGACCTGATAATCTGCCGGAAAATTGCGGTTGTATCCTTCATGCCCACCATCGGTTTTCGACCAGTCGAAAATGGCCTGCCCAATACTTTTACCGTAGGCAATTGAACGGTCATTTACAGCTGCATCAGCTACTTTGTACTTGTCCAGCAAAACCGTTTCAACAGAATCAATTTTTGCTTTATACGCATCAGTAGTATTGGCAAACAAGCCTTTTAACAAAACAGCCTGTGCTGCATTCGCCGTTAGAGCCCAATTGTACGTCTGCTTTGTGTCGGTGAGTGGTAATGATGTTAACCCTTGTAATTGACCAACCAATGATCGTTTGGTCGGAATACCTGCCACCACCGATTCATACATAGTCAAACCGGCATAACCAATGGCACGAGCAGCTACAGGGGGCGTAAAACCGGGACTGTTGCGAACCAACCGGAGTGTCATATCAGACCATGTCAGTGCAACCGTATTGTCGAATGCAGCTGTGGTATTGGTTTCAGTTCCAGGTGTAATTACGTCCTCTTGTGGTTGTTGGCGACAAGATTCCAGGAAGAGTATTGCCGTCAGCAGAAGCAGAACAGGCAGTGAAAATCGACCTGAATGGCGAGTTGCTTGGGCTGGTCGAGTTGGAGATAAAGTTTGCTTCATTTTTCAGAACTTGACTGCTGTTGAGGTAACAACAAATTTAGTAGTATTCAACCGATAGCAAAAGTGATGCCAAGCCAATACTCTACTATTCCAGTATACGTCGCTTTCGACATATAATACCCCAAAAGTCAAGTTTATACTATCTTTGGTAATCAACTCAGCCGACTGGCACAAACCATATTCTTTTCTATGCGCATCCCCGAAGACACCATTGAACGAATAAAACAAGCCGCCGACATTGTTGAAGTGGTCGGCGATTTTGTGTCGCTCAAAAAACGGGGTAGTAATTATATCGCCTGTTGTCCATTTCACAACGAAAAGTCACCATCCTTCAACGTCAACCCTGCCCGGCAGATTTATAAGTGCTTTGGCTGCGGCAAAGCGGGTGACTCGGTAAGGTTTGTAATGGATGTTGAAAACATTGGTTATGGTGAAGCGTTGCGATTTCTAGCCAAAAAATATGGCATCGAAATTGAGGAACAAGCCCCCACTCCCGAAGACCTTCTTAAACAGAATGAGCGAGAGAGTTTATTTATCGTACTCAACTTCGCTAAAACGTATTTCCAAGAGCTGCTAACCAAACACGAAGAAGGGCAAAGTATTGGGCTCAGTTATTTTCGAGAGCGGGGTTTTACTACGCCTACTATTAACGCGTTTGAGCTGGGTTACAGCCTGAACGTGTGGGATGGATTACTACAGGAAGCCGAAAAACGCGGTTATAATCGTGATATTCTTGAAAAAGCAGGTCTGATTCTAAACAAGGAAGATGATTCTGGAGCCAAACGGAAAGTGTTCGACCGGTTTCGCGGGCGGGTGATGTTCCCTATCCACAACGTATCGGGGCGGGTCATTGCGTTTGGAGCCCGAATATTGGTTAATGATAAAAATCAGCCTAAATACCTCAACTCGCCCGAGACCGAAGCGTATCACAAAAGTCAGGTACTATATGGCATCTATCAGGCCAAACAAACCATTCGTCAGGAAGACGTTTGCTACCTGACAGAAGGCTATACCGATGTGATCTCGCTACATCAGGCAGGTATTAAAAACGTAGTAGCCTCGTCGGGAACATCGCTCACGTTAGAGCAAATACGGCTCATTGCCCGGTTTACCCCAAACGTTACCATTCTGTATGATGGCGATGCCGCCGGTATCAAAGCCGCGCTACGTGGTCTCGACATGGTATTGGAAGAAGGTTTAAATGTGAGTATCGTGACATTTCCTGACGGCGAAGATCCTGATAGTTATGTCCGACGAGTAGGAGCTGAAGCCTTCAAAACATACATTAAAACCCAGGCCAGTGACTTCATCCGCTTCAAAACCGAAACGCTGCTCCGCGATGCAGGCGACAATCCGTTTAAACGGGCTGAAGTAATCGGCGAAGTGGTGAGCAGCATTGTCCGAATACCGGACGCTTTGCAACGGCAGGTCTTTTTCCGAACCACTGCCCAGCAGTTGCGTGTGGATGAGCAAACACTCATCAGCGAAGGCAACCGCATGATTCGTAAACAGCAGGAGCAACAAACAAAGGACAGTCAACGCCAGCGCGATAGAGCCAGCAACGGCCAGCAGAACGGAACAGCAAATCGAGCAAGTGGAACAGGCGGTGGAAGTTCCGGTTCCCTGGATGACATCAATGCACTGTTGGCCGAAGCTGGAATCAACTCATCGAGTGATTTAGGTGGCCCACCCGACGATTTTTTTGCTGATGAGCCGGGAGTATCCCAGCCCGCAGCCACATCAACGTCCCGCTCCCGGCGTGCAGAACGCACAACCCTATCGTATCAGGAGGAAGAGTGTATTCGACTATTGATTAATTATGGTACTCGCGAGTTGGAGCCGGGCATAACCCTTTGCCAGTATGTACTGTCGGAGTTGGATGATATTAACTTTCAGACCTCGCCTTATGACTTGATGCTTACCCTCTACCGAGAGGCATTTCTCCACGGTGACATTCTGACCGCCGACGATTTTCTGAATAAATCCGATCAGCCGGAAGCCCAGCAAGAGGCAATTACCCTGACTACACCCCGCCACGAAATCAGCGATGGCTGGTTGAAACACGAGATCATTGTTCCATCGGAAGAGGATCTTGAGATTCTGGCTGATGCGGCTTTTGGTAACGTTCTCCGAATCAAAAAAACCTTGGCTGAAGAAAAGATGCTCGAAATTCGGCGTGGTATTATTGAAACCTCTGACCCAGCCGAAAGCGACCGCCTAATGGCCGAATACATGCACTTCAAGCGCATCGACGTTGAAATTGCCAAGTTGCTGGGGACTGTTATTAGTGGGTAAAAGCAAAAAAGAGAAGCCGGTAAAGGCTTCTCTTTTTCACTAACGGTTAACAGGTTTTATCCTCCTAATCCCACTTCGATCTCCTCGCCGGTTTTAGTCAGGAATTTAAATTCCATGATACCCAGCGAACTATCTTTGACCAGTTTAACCCAGGTCTTGTATTTCATGTACCATTGCCACTGACGCGAGAACATTCCCTTGCTGAAATAGGCGTGCAGGAATGGGTGCAGCATAATACTGATTCCCCGTTCGTTCTGTTTGGTCAGAATATAGTCGAGGTTGTTCTCGATCACATCCGTTACCAACACGCTGGCCTGAATTGTACCCGTACCGTTGCAGGTAGGGCAGGTTTCGCGAGTGGCCACGTTCATTTCTGGCCGGACCCGTTGCCGGGTAATCTGCATCAGACCAAACTTAGTCAGCGGCAAAATGGTGTACTTCGAACGATCAGTGTGCATTTCATTGCGCATCTGATCGTATAGCAATTTCTTGTTTTCGGCGCGCTTCATATCAATGAAGTCCACCACAATGATTCCGCCCATATCGCGCAACCGGAGTTGCCGGGCAATTTCTTTAGCAGCCTCGCGGTTCACGCTCACTGCCGTTGCTTCCTGGTCCTCTTCCGAGTTAGACTTGTTGCCACTGTTCACGTCGATGACGTGCAAGGCTTCGGTGTGTTCGATAATGAGGTATCCCCCACCTGGCAAACTTACTGAGCGCCCAAAGAGCGACTTGAGTTGTTTTTCAAGCCCCAGGGCTTCAAAAACCTTGTTCTTCCCAATGTGAAGCTTAACAATCTTCTCCTTTTCGGGAGCAATCGTGTGAATAAAGTGCTTAATATCGTCAAAGGCTTCACGCGTGTCTACTGTAATGCTGTCGAAAGACTCATTCAGCATGTCGCGCAAAATAGATGAAGCCCGGTTCATTTCACCCAACACCCGATCCCGGGGTTTGGCGTCGCGAAGCGCCTTCATGGCCACGTCCCATTTTTCAAGAGACGTTTGCAGATCGCGGTCTAATTCTTCTACCTCACGTCCGGCAGCAACCGTCCGAACAATCACGCCAAAGTTCTGGGGCTTCAGCGACGACATCAATCGGAGCAAACGATTACGTTCGGCTCGATCGGTGATTTTTTTAGAAATGTTGACCCCGTTGGCAAAAGGAACCAGTACTAAATAGCGTCCCGCGATGGAAATATCGCACGACAGCCGAGGTCCTTTTGTGGAAATAGGTTCTTTGACAATTTGCACCAAGATCGGCGCACCCTTTGTTAATACCTTATCGATTTTACCGATTTTTTCGATTTCCGGCTCCAGCTTAAAGCTGTTTAACCGGCCGGTATCAACGCGCTTGGCGATAACATCCTTAGTAAATTTCAGGAACGAGTTAATATTCGGTCCCAAATCCTGATAATGCAGAAATCCGTCTTTTTCGTGCCCCACATCCACAAAAGCGGCATTGAGGCCCGATGACAATTTCTTTACTGTTCCTAAGTACAGATCGCCAACCGTAAAGCTGCTGTCGGACTCTTCGATGTGATATTCGAGCAACCTCTTGTCCTGCAAGAGGGCAATCCGATCACCTTTCTGAGTCGAACTGATAACTAATTCATTACTCACCAGATGAAGATACGGTTAGAGATGGCGTATGTAGATAAAAAAGAAGCCACGTTTTTCGACGGGCTCCTTTACAGTAGACAGTAAGCAATGATCAGCTAACAGTTGACTACAGCGTTTTTCACTGCTTGCTGTTAGCTGTTCACTGTCTACTGTCAACCTACTTCTTCTTATGCCGATTCTTCCGGAGACGCTTCTTCCGTTTGTGAGTAGCGATCTTATGGCGTTTTCTTTTCTTACCGCAAGGCATAGTAAACGTGTTTTGATGATTAAGAAATTTGTCGGCTGTCCACCCGGACAACCCTGTTTTATTTCATTCGCTCTTCCAGCTCCTTCACAGCAGCCAGAATTTGCGGGTCTTTTTCCGTGGCTTTCACCTCGGCAAGTACTTCTTTGGCTTCGGCTTTCTCTCCTTTTTCCACCAAACTCACTCCCAGATAAAAGCGAGCTTTGCGGCTGTTAGGATTGACGGCCAGAATCTGCCGGAATCGTTCAATGGCCCGGTCATACTGATTCGAACGCATCGAAAGTAGCCCCAGGTTAAACAGAGCCACTTCGTTTGTTGGGTCTTGCTGCAACACTTCGCGCAGAAGCATAATACCCTGCATTGGCGTTTGCGTACTTACATAGGTCATAGCCATGTTGGCCTTGGCCAGCAACAGATTTGGGTTTTTGTCGAGCGCTTTCTGGTAGAAATCTCTCGTTTTCTGGCCTAAATCAGTTGATTTTTTGTCATCGACAGCAAACCCGTACGCTTCAAAATACAGATCACCAGCCCGCAATAGGTTTGGTTCACTCGGTTGATTTGTAGCAAGTTGCCCGGCGTAGTAAGCAGCACTATCGAACCGACTCACCGACCGAAAAAAGTCGATAAGTGGACCGGCAGTTTTAGCTTTCTCAGCCTCACCCGAATTAACAAAAGCGGTCAGCAAAGCCGAACGCTTTTTCTGTTGTCCAACCGTCAGGGGGGCATTGTGCTCCACAGACGATGTTTGTTCGGGCTGTTTTTCGTTGGATTGGGTAGTTGTTCTACCGCCAGACGTTTGATTGCCCAACTGTTTGTCAGCGTTTTGTACAACACCTTTTGGCAGGCTGTATAAGCCAACTGTTAGCGTTGCCGCAAGACCGATAACAAGCAGAATGGATTTGTTCATGGTAGGAAAGAGGTCGTTTCCATCAAAAACATTTCATCCGGCGGATTAATTCGTCCGCCGGATGAAATGGTGCAGTTGGTCTTACTCAACTGTGGCGTTTTTCACGCTTGATTTAACTTGCTCGACAAACACTTTAGCCGGCTTGAAGCTTGGGATAAAGTGTTCTTCGATTACCATGGCCGTGTTTTTGGAAATGTTCCGGGCGACCTTTTGAGCTCTCTTCTTGTTAATGAAGCTGCCAAACCCTCTCACATAAATCGGTTCCTCTTTTGCCAGCGAATCTTTTACCACGGAGAAAAAGGTCTCCAAAGTGTAAGTTACTTCGGCCTTGTCGATTCCGGTCTTATCGGAGATTTCTGAAATTACGTCTGCTTTCGTCACGACTGCTTAAAACTTTAACGTTTACTATGTTGTTGAAAATTCAGGTGTCAAAAATGGGAGTACAAAGGTAGGCTTTTCCTTCCAAAATCAAAAAGTATGCTTTACTGTTTTTCCACCTAACGCCTTATTGCTCTTATTATTTTGTCCTCACAATCAGACTTTAACCCAACGGAAGAGTCCAATTTCGCGCAGACTCTTATTTACTGGTACAACCACCACAAACGGAATCTGCCCTGGCGGCACACCAGTGACCCATACCGTATTTGGCTGTCTGAAGTAATCCTGCAACAGACCCGTGTTGCCCAGGGCCTTCCCTACTACGAACGCTTTGTAGCTACTTATCCAACGGTGACGGATATGGCTCTTGCTGATGAACGTGACTTACTCCGGTTGTGGCAGGGGCTAGGATATTATTCGCGGGCTCGCAATCTGCACCAGACTGCCAAAGTGGTGGCTACTGACCTGAAGGGCATTTTTCCCGATTCATACCACAACTTATTGAAGTTGAAGGGTATTGGTGTATATACAGCCGCTGCAATTGCTTCATTTGCCTTTGGCGAACGTGTACCGGTGGTTGACGGGAATGTGTATCGAGTGCTGGCCCGGGTCTTTGGAATAGATGAAGATATTACGACAACATCAGCCAAAAAAACATTTGCGACTTTAGCCTCACAACTCATTCAAAAAGCTGCTGATCCGGCAACCTACAATCAGGCAATTATGGAATTTGGAGCCATTCAGTGTACTCCGGTTTCTCCCGATTGTATGCTTTGCCCGTTGCAGCAACAGTGTGTGGCTTACCAAACCGGACGGCAGCAATCGTTACCCGTAAAAGCCAAAAAGGCGGCCGTTCGGGAGCGTTTCTTTCATTATTTTGTTTTTCGCAATCAGGGGAAATTAGCTCTTCGCGAACGCACAGATCGCGATGTATGGCAAAACCTATATGACTTCGCTTTACTGGAAACTGATGAACCCAAAATGATGCTGCGGGACTTGGGTCTTACGGGAGCGTTGGAAAACTGGGTATTGCGAGGGCTTCAAACAGCGGCACCCATACCCGCTACTCAGCTACTTTCGCACCAGCGAATCAGAGCTTTATTCTACGAATTCGACGTTCCCGACGGGGTGGCAAGAGCAATGCCAGATGGGCTGGCGTGGTATTTGCCAGACGAAGTTCGTGCATTGCCGAAGCCAGTTCTGATCGTAAATTATTTGGCCGGACGTTTGGATAAGTAAGCCATAATCAGTATCTTTAGTACGCTAAACCTCGTAAACCTGTAGGGTCTTGAAGATCGCAAGAGCGGACTGTTTACAGATTCGAAAAATTATATAAAACCGAAATTAAAAATGGCAAGTCTGAATAAAGTCACTTTGATTGGCAATTTAGGGGCAGACCCTGACGTCCGTTACTTAGACGGTGGAAACGTTGTGGCTCAGTTTAACGTAGCAACGACGGAGAAATTCACCAACCGTAATGGCGAGAAAGTTGAGCAAACAGAGTGGTTCCGGGTTGAGTTATGGAATGATCAAGCCAAAATCGCCGAAAAATATTTAAAGAAGGGTAACCCCGTTTACATCGAAGGTCGTTTGCGTACTGAGACATGGACGGACAAAGAAGGTAAGGAGCGTTTTTCGCTTCGTGTGCGCGCTAACACAATGCAATTGTTGGGTTCACCCGGCGACCGTGATGGTAGCGAGGGTGCATATGAGTCTCAGCCGCAACAACGCCAACAGGCCGCACCGGCTCCTGCTCCACAGGCTCAGCCGCAACAGCGTCAGGCTCCGGCCCCGCAGGCTGCGCCCGTCAAGCAACAGGCTCGCCGTGAACCTGAGCCAACACCCTTTGAGGCCAATGGTGGTGACGATGACTTACCGTTCTAACCCACCCTTTTGTTGGACCAAATTTGACCTGAATGGACCTTAGTGATCCTCTTCCTCGACAGGTGCTCCCGACGGATGACGTTTGGGGCACCTATTTTAATTCATACGGCCCTGTAGCGGCCCTGGTGCTTTTGCTAGTTACATTGGCTTCGCTGGTATCGGCCACCGAAGTCGCCTTTTTTACGCTCTCGCCTGACGACCGCACTACCTGCCGCGAGAGTAACACCTCTGCCGATCAACGCATTATTTCCCTGCTCGACCGTCCACGCCGGTTGCTGGCTTCGCTGGTTATTTTCAACAACCTGCTCAATATTGCCATCGTCGTCATGGTCACGTACCTATCCTGGGAGTTGTCTCAACTGGCACATTCATCCGCAATTGTGCTGTCGGGAACAACGCTTGCTTTGACACTGGTGATCGTTTTGTGTGGAGAGGTAATCCCAAAGGTTTTTGCCAGCCAGAATAGCCTTTCCGTTGCCCGAAAAACCACACCCTTAGCTCAGTTTGCCCTGCTTATCTTTCGTCCCCTTTCGTCCCTATTAGTTACGCTCAGCAATCAGTTAGACAAACGAATTCCTAAACGTGGCTATAAGCTATCAGTTGAAGAATTGAATCAGGCCGTAGAATTGACCGGAGCCGAAACAACCGTTGAAGAACGCGAAATATTGAAGGGGATTGTAAACTTCAGTAACCTCACCGCCCGGCAGGTTATGAAATCGCGGGTGGATATTACAGCGTTTGAAGATGACCTTACCTTCACGGAGTTGATGAGCCGCATCAACGCATCAGGATTTTCGCGGGTGCCGGTTTATAAAGAGACTATTGATCAGATCGAGGGCATTCTATACATAAAAGACCTGCTGCCCCACCTTCACGACGATGATTCGTTTGCCTGGCAGGCTTTACTTCGACCCGCTTTCTTCATTCCAGAAACCAAAAAAGTAGACGATCTGATGCAGGATTTCCAGCGTCGGCGAGTACACATGGCTATTGTGGTCGATGAGTACGGCGGCACGCGCGGGCTGGTAACGCTGGAAGATATTATTGAAGAGATCTTCGGCGATATCAACGACGAGTTCGATGATGAAACACCTACTGGCTTCAAGCGGATTGACGATCACACAGTACTAGTTGAAGGCAAATTACCACTGACCGACGTATGTAGGGTTCTTGATGTTGACGCAACCACCTTTGATGATGTTCGGGGGGACAGCGAGTCATTAGGCGGTTTACTGCTTGAACTGTTCAGCCATCTCCCCGAATCAGGAGAAGAAGTTCGCTATGGTCAGTTTCTTTTTCACGTGGTTTCAGCTGATAATAAGCGGATTAATGAGGTCCGCATTACCGACCTTCCCAATCCCGTTTGATAAATGTCTCACCTGCAATAAAATAGGTGATCGACACTTTTTAGCTTTTTATTTATTTTGCCCTTTGAACAATATACTTTTGCTCATATAACTAAGCCTTTTCATTCATGAGTAGCTTAACCGATCGCCTTAAAACCGCCGTAAAGCGTGTTCTCCGGCCTGAACCTAAACCATTAACGGAGTTCGATTACAAAACCCTGCCCTGGATTGACAAGAAAGATGCCGACATCAAGGGGTTTGTCAATCGATACACACGTACGAAGAATCTCTCGTATGATCTTACCGAGAAACTGGAATTTTGGCGTAAAAACGGTTACGTAATTCTTGAACAAGCTATCGCAACTCAATGGCTCGATCAACTCTGGAGCGAAGTTGAAGAACTGTTTGAGCACAACGAAAAGTATAAAATCAAGATCCAGGTCGACCTGCCAGAATACACAGGCCGAGCAGTTCAAGAAGCCTGTAACTTGCCTAAAGAGGTACTAAATGGGAAGCATATCAAGATCATGGACTTTCACAACAGTTCAGTGATTGCCAAGAAGATCATGCTTCACAACAACATCATCAGTTTTCTGGAAGCTGTGTTTGGCGAGAAGGTAGTAGCCATGCAAAGCCTGTTGTTCAAATGGGGTAGTCAGCAACCTACCCACCAAGACTTTGCCTACGTAGTATCGGAGAACCCAAGCCATTTGGCCGCTTCGTGGATTGCCCTCGAAGATATTCATGTAGATTCAGGTCCGTTGTTTTATTATCCAGGGTCGCACACAAATAAAAAATTCGATTTCGGCAATGGTATGTTTTACAACCACGAATCGGAGCATGACCCAAATGATTTTGCTAAATATATTGAAGCAAACTGCGAGCGGCTCGGTCAGAAACGAGAGACACTTTTGATTAAAAAAGGAGATGTTTTGATATGGCACGCGGCTTTGGCGCACGGGGGCGACGCCATTCGTAATCAGGCTCTGACCCGTAAATCGTTTGTGAGCCATTACTCGTCCATCAATGCGTACCAACACCACCGGCAGGCTCCTCACGACACGCCCGTACGTCACACCTATAATGGTGCGGATGTTTTCGCTCATCCCGTGCTAAAGGATCACGAAGATATTTTCAAAGCGGGACAATCAATGTAAAAGGATGTCGGATTGGGAATGTAGGATTTTGGATTTTTTCAGACGCACAAGTAGCCGTCGCTTGGTAATAAATCCGAAATCCAACATCCCCAATCCGACATCCTTCTACACCCAAAGCCCTTTACCGTCGTTATACTGCTTACCGATTTGTTGAATATCGGCAAGAGCATAGGTTACCCAGCCTTCGGTACGCAAGTATCGAAGGCATTTTTTTTCGGAAGACGATAACCGGCCATCAACAAGGGCAGAAAAAATAATGAGTCGTTCAAGGCCATTACGCACTTCGGCCGCAACCGCAGGCGGCTGATTCAATACGCCCACAGTTGGGTTTTCTATCGTCAGCCCAAAACGGTGTTCAAAGGCTTCGGCCAGCAGATGATGTGCGTAATTATAATGTCTTTTCTGAATGCCGATGCAGGACAAAACAGCCGGAGCTAACTCCCGGAACTGTTCATGCTTGCCCCATTCTTCGTATAGTTCATCAACAAAACTATGGATAGTGAGCGGAGCCATTACCCGAACCTGAGCTTCGCGAAGAATACGAAACGAAGCAAACGCATTCCATAAACCTAAAATAGGCATTCCAAGCATGATAGCCGTTTGCCGAAACAAAACACTACCAACAAAGCGGCCTACCAGCGATTTGAATACGCTAAAACTCAGCAGGGCTTTGACCATATTAATCCAGAAAAATGACGACAGGCCCCAACCCGGACGGCCAAAGTGCCTATCGGATTCGAAGGAAAAAATATTTCCATATTGAGCGTTTAGTGCCGCTCGTGAAATAGCGCGAAGATGTTGCTCATACTGGGCATCATGAGCTCGGGGAAACTGGCAAATAGCCATGATGGTACGAATTGCATTCAGGTTAACGTACATCAGGGCGTGAACCTCTACATAAATCAACAGCACTCCGTACAGAATTGAGATGGCCGGCACGGCATAGCTAATTCCCTTAATGGTAAGGGCAAAATCCTGAAAAAAGGCGGGCCAAAAATAGTGTGGTAGATAGTAGAACAATACAACCATAAACCCCAAGCCGGCCGCCAATAAAAGCGTGCGCAAGCGAACTCGGCGAATAACCCAAGCTTCCACTTCGTTCAATACATACGGCTCGTCGGTCGGGTGTGGCGCATCTAACGCCCGACGGAGATAACGCATGGTAAGGTGGCTGAGCGGACCTGACGAATCGTTGGGTGGTTGGTTAGACATTGTTCTTACTAATGGTGGTATCAGACTACAAACTATGCTGATGGGCCACTTGTTACGGAACTACTGGCATAGTTTGTGTTCGACAAGTCCTTTACAATTAGTAAGTCATGGTTTTCGACCATGCTTTCAGTGTAAATTACTATATTTGCCTACTACACTCTTTTTGGGAATTTAAATACGGGGTACAAACCTGAGTATGACATGACAACGGATGTAATGCAGATTGAATTTCGGCAGACAGAGCACTCCCGGATTCAGGAAGTTGACTTCAATAACTTGCCTTTCGGCAAGCACTTTTCCGACCACATGTTCGTGGCCGATTTTGTGGACGGACAATGGCTAAATCAGCAGGTCGTGCCGTTCGACAATTTTACTCTAAGCCCAGCCCTTTCGTCCCTTCATTACGGCCAGTCGATTTTTGAGGGTATGAAAGCGTACAAGAACGAAGCAGGTGAGGTGTTGATGTTCAGACCCCTGGATAACTTCAACCGGATGAACGAGTCGGCCCGGCGGATGTGCATGGCAACCCTTCCTGAGGAGGTGTTTATGGGTGGTTTGGAAGCGCTCCTTCGCATTGATGCCGACTGGGTTCCAACAGCACCCGGCAGCTCGCTATATATTCGTCCGTATATGTTTGCTACAGATGTTTTCCTGGGTGTAGCTCCATCGAAATCGTACCGTTTCTGCATTTTCACCTGCCCGGTTGGCACTTATTACAGCAAACCGCCTAAAGTGAAAGTAGAGACCGAATATATCCGGGCGGCCGAAGGCGGAGTAGGCTATGCCAAATGCGCTGGTAACTATGCCGGCTCAATGTATCCAACGATGCTGGCACAGCAGGCAGGGTACGATCAACTTTTGTGGACGGATGCCAAAGAGCACAAATATTTCGAAGAGTCGGGTACGATGAACGTAATGTTTGTGATTGATGGAAAACTGGTAACGCCCGCCCTGTCAGACACCACCTTGAAAGGCATTACCA
The DNA here is from genome assembly GCF_028867935.1 of Flavobacterium sp. SUN052. GTDB lineage: Bacteria > Bacteroidota > Bacteroidia > Flavobacteriales > Flavobacteriaceae > Flavobacterium. The sequence continues at coordinate 315,443 of NZ_JAPQNS010000004.1, read as the reverse complement.
GGGACAGCATTCTGCAAATTGCCCGGAGCATGAATATTGAGGTAGAAGAGCGTCGGGTATCCGTCGAGGAAGTAATTAATGGTATTGAGTCGGGCCGGTTGACCGAAGCGTTCGGGGCTGGTACAGCGGTGGTAGTATCGCCTTTCTCCGTGATCGGCTATCAGGGGAAAGACTATATGCTGGCCGAAAACCCAACGGGTACATCAATTGCCGTTCGCATTAAGAACTACATGACCGACATTCGCACGGGTAAAACCGACGATGTGTTTGGCTGGGTGTATAAAGTATAGTTGAGTAAACAGGAACGACAAAGGGGGCTGACGCAGCATTACGAGCGTCAGCCCCCTTTTTTGTTTACATCGCCGGGGCCGGTGAAAACTTTATTTTCAGTCCATAATCTTTGCCCTTCGAAACATTCTTAAGGGTTATCGTCTCCTGGCTCTCCCCTACCCAGGTGTCTGCCGCTCCAGCCGATTTATAGCGGGCATCAAAGTATTTTTTCAACTCATTCTGGTAAGCTGTTGCCGAATTAGCATCGTTCAGATATAGATCGACATCAATCCCGTTCACTGTCTTTCCATTGCCCGTGCGGTAGAGCATGTCAACCGATTCGAGGTTGGGAAATTCAAGCGTATAGCCAAGGTGGTTGGCATCACTTTCAAATAGGGTCGCTTTTTCAGCAGCGCGGACATCAGCAATCGAGTCGCCAAGTTTTACTCCCCGCCAATGACTATCGGTAGTTAGGCCAAGGGCTGCTAAACGTTCCGTTAGCGCAGCATCAGCCTTTTCAGACGTAGCACTTTCGACAGGTGAAGTTTGGGTGGTGCTTGTCTGTTCAGACGACTGCTTGCTCGTACAAGCTTGCATAAACAATAAGCCAGCCAAAGCACCAGAAAGAAATATTTTTTTCATGAGATTGTGTATTCGGGTGCAAAGGTAGTAGGCCGCCCACACAAAATTTAGCCCGGAGTATTGATAAAAAAAGGGTACAAAAAGAACAGAGTCATTAGTCTATTCGTTTTATAGGTAACAGTAAAACAACACCTATGAAAACGAATGCATCAACACGCTTAGGCGTAGGGCTAGCCCTTACGCTACTTGCGGCCGTTAGTACCAGTCTGGTTTCATGCCGCGATCAGGCTCTTCGTGATCTCTCTTCAGAAGACAGCCGAGTTTATATTACCAACTACGACCGTTCGGTCAATTTCAGTCAGTTTCGCACGTTCAGTTTGCCCGATTCAGTAGTCATCGAGTCCAACGACCGAGTGCAAACATCGCTCAGCTCGGTGGAAAATCACTTTGTTGATCAGTTGGCATCTACCCTTGCGGGCCGGGGCTATCAGCGGGTAAGCATTGGACAACCTGCCGATCTGGGTGTGGCCGTTATCCGGGTAAATAACCGGTACACTGGGGTTACAACCAACCCGTATGCCGGTTATTACACGAACTACTGGTATGGTGGCGGATTTGGCGGTATTGGGTACGACCCATATTTCCCGTATTATCCCAGCTATTACCAGTTCTATACTGTTCAGGATCAGTTTTGGCAGGTACAGATTGTAAACCTCCGGGCACAGCCTACTGGCAACAATGGACAAAACAGATTACCCGTCATTTTTCAGGCCGACATTCGGGGTGATAATCTGACGAGTACTCAGGCCGTGGATAGCGCTATTCAGGCCGTTTTTGCCCAGTCGACCTATTTGCAGGTCAGCCAACAATAACAAACTCAACTCATGAAGATTCTCAAAATAGCAATTGCCTTGCTGGCTTTTAGCGGCTTTGCACAGGCACAATCATACGACGATAGTTATCTGCGATCCTCGTCTCCTTTTGGTGTTGGTGTTACATATGGGGTGTCGGCCAAATATGGAGTGGCAATCCCACTCGGTGGGCAGGCTGCCTACATTAACAAAACATCGCCCACTAACATAGCGCTGGAAGGTCAGTGGAATTTCCCCAACGGCTTGTCGGTAGGGGTTCAATCTGGATATCAATACAATCAGCAGCGGTTACCCCGTTCGGTTGTGCAGGTGGGCGATGAAACCGTGTCGGCTGTTCAGACCCGAACCCTGACTACGATTCCCGCTCTGGCCACCCTGGCCTATCACTTTACCGATGCAGGTGCCGCTATCCGACCCTACGTGCAAGTCGGAGCGGGGGGCGCTTATGTCGATTACTCAAACTTTTACGGAACGCTGATTGATCGTAAAGCCAAATTTAGTGGTGCTGTGGCTCCTGCCATTGGTCTTAAAGTGTTTGGCGGGCGCGACAAAGGATTGGGGGGTGATATTAAAGCGCAGTACCAACACGTTTTCTTCAACTATAATGAAGTCAATAGTAGCCCTAGCCTGCTACTTTCGGCGGGCCTGACCTACCGGTTTTATTAAGCGTGAACGGCGGCATCTTTATCGATAAGATGTCGCCGTTATCCTTTGTAGGCATTCTAGTTTTGCTAACTTTGTTCAGCCTACCGTCGAACGATTATACCTGAAGAGTCGTTTTATAAATAAGTCACCAAACTAAGTTTTTCATTGGCCTCGGCTAATCTGCTATGAGCGACGCTATTAAACACGAATGTGGAATTGCCCTCATTCGCCTTCGTAAGCCCTATCAGTACTACATCGACAAATACAAAACCCCTCTTTACGCAGCCAACAAGCTTTATCTGCTCATGAACAAGCAGGTGAATAGAGGGCAGGATGGAGCCGGAGTCGCCAATATAAAAATTGATGTGCCAGCGGGTCACCGGTATATCAGCCGGTACCGTTCAGTAGAGCAGCAACCCGTTGCCGATATTTTTGAGAAGCTCAATAAAAAGGTTCGCAAGTCATTGAAGGGCCATAAAGAGTTTGCCAACGATGCTCAATGGTTGCAGGAAAACGTTGCTTTTACGGGTGAAGTGTGGATGGGTCACCTCCGCTACGGCACGCACGGAGCCAATGAAATAGAGAATTGCCACCCCATGCTTCGGCAAAGTAACTGGCGGAGCCGCAACCTGGTTATGGCGGGCAATTTTAACATGACCAACGTCGACGAGCTGTTTAGTAAGCTTGTTTCGTTGGGGCAGCACCCCAAAGATCACGTGGATACGGTGACGGTAATGGAAAAGATCGGACACTTTCTGGATGAAGAAAACCAGCGGGTATTTGATCGTTTCAAGGGTATCTACGAAAACCCTGACCTCTCCGACATTATTGAAGACAACCTCGATTTACAACGCGTTTTACACCGCTCCTGCCGTGATTTCGACGGCGGGTATGCCATGGTGGGCATGACGGGTTACGGCGCATCGTTTGTGGCTCGTGATCCAGCGGGTATTCGACCAGCGTATTACTATGCCGACGATGAAGTGGTAGTGGTAGCCTCTGAGAAACCTGCCATTAAAACAGCGTTCAATGTTGAGTACAGCCAAATTCAGGAAGTTAAGCCAGGTCACGCGCTGATCATCGACAAATATGGTGAATACGACGAGTACCAGTTCCGGGAGCCTGAAGAGAAAAAGTCGTGTAGCTTCGAGCGCATCTATTTCTCCCGTGCTACCGATCCCGATATTTATAATGAGCGGAAAACACTTGGCAAATTGCTCATTCCGCAAATTCTGAAAGAGGTTGATTACGACCTCGAAAACACAGTTTTTTCGTACATTCCAAACACAGCCGAGACCGCCTTTTTTGGTATGGTTGAGGGCCTGGAAGATTATCTTGCCAAGCAGCGCAAGAAGGCGATCATGGAAGGAATTTTGTTTGAGAAAGACCTCGAACGGGTATTGACCTTCCGGCCACGCATCGAAAAACTGGTTTCAAAAGATGTAAAGCTGCGCACGTTTATTGCCGACGATTCCCAACGCGACGACATGGTGTCGCACGTGTACGACACCACGTTTGAGGTTATTAAGAAGGGTAAAGACAATGTTGTTGTGGTTGATGATTCAATTGTTCGGGGGACGACTCTGGAGAAGAGTATTCTACGAATGCTCGACCGGTTAGGACCCAAGAAAATTGTGATTGTTTCATCGGCTCCGCAGATACGTTTCCCCGATTGCTACGGTATCGACATGTCGAAACCGAAGGAGTTTGTTGCTTTCCGGGCCGCACTGGAGTTGTTGAAGGAACGCGGTATGGAAGACCTGCTCGATGAGGTTTACGCTCAATGCGCTACTGCTATTGAACTGGGAACTGCTTCGGAGCAGAACTATGTGAAGGCGCTATTCACTCCGTTTACACACGAAGAACTATCGCGCAAAGTAGCCGAAATTGTTACCCCGCCAGAACTCAACGCCAAAGTTGCTGTGGTTTACCAAACGGTTGAAAACCTGCACGTTGCCTGTCCTAACCACACAGGCGACTGGTACTTCACTGGTGATTATCCAACACCCGGTGGTAATAAGGTGGTCAACAAAGCCTTTGTCAACTTTATGGAAGGCAAATTGGTACGGGCGTACTAAACAAAACGAAGTATTATAAGAAGGGGGCTGATGCACAAGTAGGTGTATCAGCCCCCTTCGTCTTTTTACACATACTCAAAATTCACGCTCAACAGTTAATATATTCATTACCTTACCGCCTGATTCTAAACCAATTTACCGATGAAACTACACTACATAGCCGTAGCTTTTGTGTCAGCAACATTGCTGATGGGTTGCGGGGGTAAGAGTGACGAGGAAAAAGCTGAAGAAGCCGCTGAGAAAATTGCCGATGATGCCAATGTCTCTGTTTCGGATGCGATGAGTGCCATGAAAAAAGTGGCTGAGCAAGCCGAAGAATCGCAGAAGAATGGCCCCGTCGAGACAGTTGATTTTCGCACCTTGAAAGAACTCTTACCAGCCGATGCCGATGGATTACCTCGTAAAACGGCAAACGGAGAGAAAACAGGAGCTATGGGGTTCAAAATTTCTACGGCCAACGGCGAATATGCCAATTCGGACAATTCAGAGCGCATTGAGCTGTCTATTGTCGATGCGGGGGGCACTGGTGCTATGATGGGCATGGCCGCCTGGTCGATGATTGATGTGGATAAGGAAACCGAAGACGGCTACGAGAAAACCGGCAAGATGGGTGATTTCAAGTCGTACGAAAAATATAACAACAGCAACAAAGACGGCGAGATTGCGGTCTTAATCAAGAACCGCTTCGTGGTTACGGCGAAGGGCAACGGTGTATCAATGGACAAGATCAAGGCAGCCCTCGACGACATTGATCTCGACAAGCTAGCCGATATGAAATAAGAATTGGGGAAAAGGTAGTTGGGGTAACTGGGTAACTACCTATTTGATAGTTACCCAGTTACCCCAATTACTTTGTTACATCAATTACCCAATTACCATCTACTTAATTCATCGCCTTGGCGACTTCTAACTCCTGTGGTTTTTGCGGTATCACCTTTTTCTTGGTGAATCGGGCAATGACCCGATCAACCACTAAGTACATGGATGGTACCACCAGAAGTGTCAGTAATAACGATGAACTCAAGCCGCCGATAATAACCCAGGCCATACCGTTTTTGGTTTCAGCGCTGGCTCCACTGGCTAAGGCAATGGGCAACATACCCAAAATCATGGCCAGGGTTGTCATCAGAATGGGGCGTAGACGTTCTTTACCAGCTTCAATCAGCGCTTCGACGACCTCTTTGCCTTCGGCTTTTAGCTGGTTGGTAAAGTCAACAATCAGAATGGCGTTCTTGGCCACCAGACCCAACAGCATAATCATACCCACAATGGCGAATACGGTTAGACTTTCCATAGTCAGCGCCAGCGCCAGTAAAGCACCAATTAGGGCAACAGGAATGGAGAACAATACCACGAACGGGTACACTACACTCTCGTAAAGAGCCACCATGATGAAGTACACCAGCAGAATGGCAATCCCCAGAGCCAAGCCCAGGCTTCCAAAGGCGTCGGACTGTTGCTGCAACTGGCCCAGGTACTGAATCGAAACCCCTTCCGGCAATTTCTCTTTACCCATCTTTGCCTGAATATCGGCCCCAACAGTGCCCACGGGGCGACCAACAACATGAGCGTTGATTGTAATCGATGAGAGTCGGTCGATGCGCTCCAGTACACTTTCACCCACTTGCTCCTGCACTTTGGCAAACTGCGACAGTTCGAACGTTTTACCCTGATTATTAACAAACGTTAGGCGAGACACGTCAGAAGCCTGCGTGCGATCGAACTGGTCGAGGCTAACCAGAATATCGTACTCGTTTCCGTTCTGCTTGAACTTCGACAAGTCGTTACCCCGGAAGGCATTTTGCAGAGCAATACCTACTTCAGAAGCACTGATACCAAGCTGTGCCATCTTGTCACGGTCCAGATTAACCGTTACTTCCGGTTTCGGATCTTTCACCGAGTATTTCACATCCTGCGTACCCGGAACCGATGCCGTTACTTGCTTCACCAAAGCAGCCGCCTTGCGAATATCAGCCAGATTAGTGCCTTTTACAGCAATCATAATCGGCGCTTGTGATGCTCCAACAATACCCACCGGAGCAACCGTCACGCGCACACCGGGAATCTGGCTCACTTCATTTTTCAGCATCTGCCCAAAGGCTTCCGTCGAGAGCTTGCGCTGTTTCTTATCGATCAGCTTCACGTTCAGGTCGGCCAGGTTACTGTTGGCAGAAGTCCCCAGACCGGTACTGCTATAGCCAATATTAGAAAATACATTGGTCACTTCTGGGTGCTTCATAATGATTTGCTCTGCCCGTTGCGCTACCGCGTTGGTTTGGTAGATAGAGGCCGTTGGCGCCAGTTCAATCTGTACACTCATCTCACCCATATCACTCTGCGGCATGAAAGCAGCTCCAATGAAGCCTGCCGGAATCAGATAAATCGATCCAACCAGCATGGCAATCACCGATAGGAAGATATACCGTTTGTGGCCCAACACCCATACCAGAATGTTGCCGTAAGCGTTGGTCAATCTGTCAATGATCCGCTCAAAACCCAGATTCAGACGTCCCCACAGCGATTTTGGATTCAGTATTTCGATTTTACCGAAACGTGAGGCCAGCAGCGGAGTCAGCGTAAACGACACCAACAAGCTCATCAGCGTTGAGAAAACAACCACAAGGGCGAACTCCCGCAGGATATTACCGATCAGACCACCCGTCATGGCTAGGGGAACAAACACCACCACGTCGACCAGGGTAATTGCCAGAGCGGTGAAGCCAATTTCACTCCGGCCATCCAGTGAAGCCTGTCGCTTGTTTTTACCCATTTCGAGGTGTCGGTTAATGTTTTCCAACACCACAATCGAGTCATCGACAAGAATACCTACTACCAGCGAGAGCGCCATGAGCGTCATCAGGTTCAGCGAAAAACCCATGATATACATCAGCGCAAACGTCGGAATCATAGACGAAGGCAAGGCAACCAATACGAACAGAGCTGACCGGAAGCTGTGCAGGAAGAGCAACATCACCACCGATACAATCAGAATGGCCAGACCCATATCGAACACCACTGCGTTGGCCGAAGCCAGCGTGTAAATAGACTGGTCGGAGGCCACGTTGAATTTCAGGCCAATGTTGCTGTACTGTTTTTCCAGTTGTTTAATCTTCACCTGCGCCTGTTGGCTCACCGATACGGCGTTGGCATCCGATTGTTTCTGAATCTGCAAACCAATAGATGGTTGTGCATTAATGTGGTTGATAGCGGTTGGCTTGGTACTGGCATCGACTACTTCGGCAACGTCTTTCAACAACACCTGGCTGCCGTTGGTCCGATTGGCAACGATCAAATCGCGTAACCGCTTCACCGTTTGCACCGAAGCATCAAACCGAATTGAGTATTGTGATTCCCGAGTTTCCAACTGACCAGCGGGGTAGCTCGCGTTGGCCGCGTTAATAGCTTGTGCTACCTGACCGATAGATATGCCATAACCGCGCAGTTTTTCAGTATTCACATTCACCTGAATTTGGCGCTCATTACCACCAATAATGTTTACCTGACCAACACCCGACACGTTTGACAACTGTGGCTTGATGTTGTTATTGATCAGGTCATACAGCGCCGTGGGCGACATATTGGCCGTAACCCCCATCCGCAATACCGGGATTTCGTCGGTAGAGAATTTATTGAGAATAGGGCGGTCGGCGGCATCGGGCAGGAGGTTGATGATCTGCTCAATTTTGCGCTGGGCATCCTGTTGAGCAAGCGTGGTGTTCACGCCATTTTTCAACTGGATAATCACACTCGATACGCCTTCCTGCGAGGTCGATGTCATGCGGTCGAGGCCTTCCAAGGCTGACAGGGCGTCTTCAATACGCTTTGTAACGTTGGTCTCTACTTCGTCGGCCGAGGCCCCACGATACACCGTAGCAACGCTGATCACGTTGGCTTCGAACTTGGGCAGCAGGTTGTAAGACAACTGTTGATAACTCAGTACACCGAACAAAATCAGGACGGTGAAAATGGTCGTCACCAAGAGCGGCCGTTTAACAGCTATTTCGGATATAGACATGATTGGGTGACTTTATTTTGTGATTTGTACTGGTTTGCCGTCGCTCAGGTTCAGTTGACCAGTGGTTACAACCTGATCACCAGCGCTTAAGCCATTCAGTACTTCAATGGTGTCGCCAAAGTCGCGACCAACTGTGATCGTACGACGACTGACCGTATTCCCGTTGATGACGTAGACGTACGGATTTTTGATGCTTTCAACTAAAGCGGCACGCGGAATCTGGAGCGCTTTCTGGTTCGATTTCTGCGAGAAATCAACATTAACAAACGTACCGGCTCTCAATCCATTTGCATTGTCAATCGTAATCTCAACCGGGTAATTGTGTTCGTCGGAACCTTGGGGAGCAATGTAAGAAATGCGTCCGTTGAATGTCCGACCAGCAAACACGTCGGTTGTTACCCGAACCGACTGACCTTCGCGTAGCCGATACACGTCACTTTCATTTACGGGCACCTCCACTTTCAGACGAGCCACGTCGAGTACTTTACCCAGCACCTTACCAACGGTGATGTATTCGCCGGGTTCAATATCTTTTTGTACAATACGGCCACCAATTGGTGATTTCACGTTAGCATCAGCAATCTGTTTTTTGATTTGCTCAGCCTGATTCAGCGCGTTTTCATAGTTGTACTTTGTGTCGTTTACCTGCAGCTCGGTGGTAGCGTTGCCAGCCAACAGGGTGTTGTAGCGCGTTACGTCTTTTTTCAGCCGGTCAATAGACAGCTGAGTTGCTTCCAGCGACAGTTCTTTCAGGCGATTGTCGAGTTGAATCAATACAGCCCCTTCCCGAACGCTGGAGCCCAGGTTAAAATTGACTTTGGTTACTTTTCCGGCTGTGGTCGCAACCAAATCAGCTTCTTTAAACGGAATCAGGTTACCGGTTTTAACAAGTTGCTGGCTAACCGCACCTTCCACAACGGGAGCTACGGTTACGGGAATGGATACATTTGCTTTGACAACTGGCTGCTTTTGTTCGTCAATTTTCTTTTTGTTGGAAGCCAGTCGAAAACCAATCAGGGAAATAATAGCTAGGGTGGCTACGATAACGATTAGTGTTGTCTTTTTCATGATCTATGAATCGGTTGGATTGATCAGAGTTGGTTGTAAAAGGAAAGAAGTTTACCCTGCGATTGTTCGAGATCAAGGCGGGCCTGGTACAGATTGATCAACGAGTTGATGTAGTTAGTCCGGGCTTCGCGGTAGGAGTTGTCCGCGTTGATCAGGTCACTTAGCAGCTTGGTTCCCTGCTTGTATTGTAAGGTGGTGATGTTATAAACTTCCTGCGCCAGTTTCACGTTACGGTCGTCATTTTGCACGCTCGTTTGCGCCCGTTGAATTTGCGATTGGGCACTGTTAAACTGAAGCTGATAAGCCGACACGTTCAGCTTCTGCTGCTCCTGCTGCGTCAATAGGGTCAGCTGTTGTTGTTTCAACTGCGAATCGCGCTGAAAACCGTCGAAAATGGGGATGTTCAGGCGTATACCGACGCTACCAAAGCCTACAAAGTTGCTCAGTATCTTATTGAAGGTTTGAGCACCGAGGTTCACCGTACCATAGTTACCAGTCAGGCTCAGCGTTGGCAAATAACCCGCCCGAATCCGTTGCAATTGTAGCTGTTGTAAGGTCAGATTTGTTTCGGCCTGCTGAAACGAAACCAGACTTTTAGGATCGAACTGTCCCTGTTCAATTTTGGGTAGCTCGGTTATGAGTGTTGAGTCCGACAACACCAGATTTTGCTCCTGCGGCATTCCCATCTGATACTTCAACCGGTTAATGGCCAGATTCATATCGTTCTCCGCCAGCGTCAACTGTGACTGGGTGCTGTTGTAACTCACCTCCGTTCGCGTATAATCAACCGGCTGAATTACACCATTATCGCGCTGAAGCTTCAGAATGTTTAGCACCTGCTGCGTCCGCTGGAGGTTGTCGCGTAGCAAGGCAATCTGCTGCTGAGTCACAAAAACCTGGTAGTAGTTGCTGGCAATGTTATAAATAACATCCTCCTGTGTTTGACGCGTATTAAGAGTGGCCAGCTGTTGGTTGGGCTTGTTAGCCTTAATGCCAATTAACAGCGACTTATCGAAAATGGTCTGCGAAACCTGGGCAGTTAAGTTGGTCTGGTATTTCTGACCAATGATGAATACCCGTGGTTCCGGCCCAAACACCCCAGCCGGAATCACACTCTGCTGAAGCTTAAGGTTATCCGTCGATGTGCCCGTGGCGCTCACTTGCGGCAAATATTGACCCAACGCCTGGCGCGCCTGTTGGTCGGCTGTCTCAACTTTATACTGAGCAAGGCGAATACTTCCGAAATTTTTAAGACCGTAATCGATACAGTCTTTCAACCGAAAAGCACCCGTTGCCGGGGCTTGCGGTTGTGCCTGCGCCCATCCCCAAAGCGGGAGCGCGAGTGCTAAACCTAAACTAAGTGCAATTAAACGTTTCATAAATACAACTGTTGACCTATCTACTGTAGACCTATCAACTAATAGAACAAAAAATATTACTTGTCGAGCAGTGTGATAATCTTACGGGTTGTTTTCACAAAGGCCTCCCGCTCCTCTTGCGATAGTTGACTCATTACCTGCTGATCCATTGTTTCGGTGGTTTGAATGGCCTGCTCAATAATCATTTTTCCAGCTGGTGTTAATCGAATCATATTTTTACGTCGATCAATACTATCTGGTGCTACCCTTAGGTAGCCGTCGCGCTCTAATGTGCGAATAGAGCGCTGTATGCCCGATTTATCCTTCTGTAGCATATTAGCAATGTCCTGTTGAGACAACAAATCCTCGCCTGCAAAGTAGGTAACAAACAAAACGGGGAATTGCTCGATCTGTAGCGTAAAGCCTAAGCGCGCCAATTCACGATTTGCCTTTTTAGCCATCAAATGGCCCACGTGGCTAATCATAAAGATGGACTGTGAACCCATACGCTCTGCAAACTTGGCCCGAAGAGTATCTTCTTGAATCATGATGCAAATGTAAAACCTGTTGCTATATCAACCAAATACATCTTGAGAAAGTTTGCTGAGAACTGTATAATTTAATGACAAACTCCCCGGACCCCTTATAAATGGATAAAGAGCTATTAATCGATTTTATTCAGAGTCATGTAACTACCACTCGGCCGGTTGCTACGACTATCGCGAACCATTTTGAGGAACGTGAATTATCTAAAAACGCCTACCTCCTCAAAGCGGGTAAAATCAGCAACGAGTATTTCTTCTTGGCTGAAGGCTTCATGCGAGCTTTTACATTCGATGCCGAGGGAAACGAGGTAACTACGTACTTCCATTCTAAAAGCAAGGTTGTATTCGAGGTATCCTCTCTGTTTATGCGCACCGCTTCCGCAGAAAATATACAGGCGCTAACCGATTGCACAGGTTATTCTATAACATTTGATAAATTGAATACACTGTTCCATACGGTACCCGAATTCCGAGAATTTGGAAGGGCTATGCTGGTCAAGGAGTTTGCGGCTTTCAAGCAGCGCACACTGGCACTTATTCATAAGAGTGCCGAAGAACGTTACTTGGATTTAATCGCTACGAATAAAGACGTCTTTCTGTACGCCCAACTCAAACAGATCGCGTCGTATTTGGGAATAACTGATACCTCGTTGAGCCGAATCCGACGAGAACTGTCGAAAAAGGACTAACAAAATCTATTTCTTGCCATCGGGCAAGTGCGTTACTGTCATTTGACAAGTGGTGATCCGTTAGTTATTGCCTCCTTTGCATCATCAACTTTAAATGCACTGGAAATCATGATCCCCAACTTACCAGGTTATGTATCAGTCGCCTTCGGGCTGACTACCCTCGCCACGCTTATGTATTTCTATTGGGCCGTCAGGCGGTCCCGTTCTGAAGCAACTCGAAAAAAGGGAACCGGTATTTTAGTCGGCCTGACTGTCTGGCTGATTATTCAGGCCGTTTTGACATTGAATGGGGCGTATCAGGCAACGGCCGCAATGCCGCCTAAGATCGTGCTGTTTGGCATTTTGCCCACCATCATAACCATTGTCTCCCTATCGGCCACACCAGCAGGACGGCGGTTCATGGACAGTTTACCGTTGACCAATATAACCTACTTGAACACCGTCAGAATAATAGTCGAACTAGTACTGTGGTGGCTCTTTCTGAATAAAGCGGTCCCTGAATTGATAACGTTCGAAGGTCGGAATTTTGATGTACTTTCTGGTCTCACGGCCCCATTTGTAGCCTATTTTGGTTTGACAAAAGGCAAGCTAAGCCGTCGGCTGATTCTGGTCTGGAATTTTGTTTGTCTGGCGCTTTTGGCAAATGTTGTTACGTACGCGCTTTTATCGACGCCTACGCCTGTCCAGCAATTTGCGTTTGATCAGCCAAACATTGCCATTTTACATTTCCCCTTCAGCTGGTTGCCTACGTTTATTGTTCCGCTCGTTGTGTTTGGGCATTTGGTTTCGATTCGGCAACTTTTGAAACGGCCAACGGCATAAACACACATCATGTCGAGTTATCTATGAGATTTGGGTCAGTAGCCTTTCTATGTTGGCTTCAATGTCGGCGGGTATGGGTTAGGACTTGACCCCAATGCAGCGATCCAGGCAGGAAGCACAATTACTTATTGGGGCGTAGCCTCTATTAAAACCGTTTACGAGCGTATGTTGAGTTTGGGAAACACGGCAGATGCACCCATTACCGATGTAGGTGACAACAGACTGACAGCTACAGTGAAAGATCCAGCAGGAAATATTATTGGGCTAACTGAGAGCCCTCATCTCAACTTATAAACTACTAAATTTCAGATAATTGCATTTGAGCGTCTTTGTAATGGGTGGTATAATCCTACCGTTATTAAAGACGCTATTTTGTATTTTACGGGAGTATTTTTCCTGATTATTATTACTCAAATATAAATGTATTGCCCTTACTTTTTTATGAGCACTTTTCTACCAAAACAGAACGGGACTAGTACATGACAGCAATATCATCAATACACTTCCGCATCCTTATAAACTATAAAAATAGTAGATTTCATCGAACGGCATCAATTTTCATTATTGTACTATCTGAAAAGAATCTTAGAAGGGTTTTGCATTTTATATACTTATAACATCCCAAAGATACATGAAAGTATCCATAGCGATATGGGACTTAGTGTTCTTGGGCCATTCCCTCAATTTTTCAGCTAATTTTAATAACAAAAAATCCGAACGCTGCTGGCGGGAGTATATAGTACACGTCCTGCATAAGGACTTTTACTTAAGTTCAACAATTTAACACTCAACCAGTATGCGCATCTCTCCCTTGCGTTTGGTTCATCTGAGGAAATTGATCCTTAGTTGTTCCCTACTACTAATGGGCCTTGGCGGCTATGCATCCAGCCACCGCGAAGCCCCGCTGATTTCAACCGATCCGTTGGCCGACAATACCGATGTCTATGCCTTCAAAAGTCCCGACGACCCGAATACTATTACGATTATTGCTAACTACATTCCCTTCGAATCACCAGAAGGGGGTCCTAACTATTACAACTTCGGCTCGAACATCCGCTACGAAATTCACGTAAAAAACCGCACTAACACACCTGGTGACGATATTACGTACCGCTTCACGTTTACGAACACCAACGAAGACCCAACCACGTTCTTCAACATTCGCCTGGGTAAGCAAAACCTCAAAACCACCTATAAGTGTGAGAAAAGCACAAATGGTGGAGCAACGTTTACGACAATCATTGCCAATGGCATCGTTCCGGCTAACAACATTGGTCCACGGTCTATTGAGAATGGCACAGTTGGTTTAGGCAAGTCGTATGAAACCCTACGGACGGAAGCTATTGCTACCGCGTCGTCGGGTGAGCAGGTATTCTGCGGCCCTGCCGACGATCCATTCTTTGTGGACCTTGCCGGTGCGTTCGACGTGGGTAACTTCCGCCCTGAGGGTAACTCGGTGAATAAACCGAAAGATGCTGTTGCCCGCTACAACTGCCATACCATTGCCCTGAAAATTCCGGTCAATCTGTTGCAGAAAGATGGCAAAACAGTGTCGCAGGCTACTACCATCCTTGATCCTGATTTTGTGATTGGTGTGTGGGCATCGTCGAGCCGCAAAATGATCAAAACGATCAACTGGGGTGGTGACGTTGGCCTTGATGGCGACTGGATTCAGGTATCGCGTTTGGGCATGCCCCTGACTAACGAAGCTGTTATCCCAATCGGAATGAAAGACAAGTGGAACGCGGTTTCGCCATACGGTGGTGAAGATTTGCAATTCGCCAAGTACTTCACCAACCCAGAGTTGGCCCTGTACATGGACGACTCACAGTTTGGTGGTGCTGTACCATCATTGCGTGGTCTGCGGATTCAGTCAAAGTCACTCGGATCGTTTGACTTCCGTAATGGCAAGCCTGGTCTGTTTGGTCTGAAAGGCAACTCTGCTCTTGATGGTACGGCGCTGGCCGAAGCTGCTTTTGGCGGTGTTCTACTACCTGACGCGGCTAGCCCACGTGCGGTTGACTTGTTGCCAATCTTCTACACAGGGGTGCCTAACCTGAAGCCTTATCAACTGGCAACAGGCAAAAACGGTAACCCACTGGCCGCTGGTAAGCCTTTCATCCACAACTTCCTGCCTACTCTGGGCGATATGTTGCGCTTGAACATGGCTGTACCGGCTACCCCACGGAACGATCCGAACTTCAGCTCGCTGGGCTTAGTGCAAGCAGCCGTGTTAGGCTTGACCAACCCGACCTATGCCAATCCGAACTTGCAGTTTATTCCTAACATGGATGGTTTCCCGAACGGACGCCGGTTGGAAGATGACGTGACCACGATTGAGTTGCAGGCAGTGGGTGGTGTAGTTCTGGCCGCTATTGGTTTGTGGTATGATGATTATACGCCGGGAACAAGTCCAAGCCCGGTCACCACGAATTTGACGAACGTACTGGGTTTCTCCGCAGGTCCTACCAAAAACGATACGACCCTGCGCGCTGCCTTCCCCTATGTACAAACACCATGGAGAGGGTACGACTATAGCCTCAAGGCCCGTCAATAAGCCATCATCATTCTTCAGACACAACAATGAAAAAAATACTATCCTTTTTGCTGATGGCCGTGCTGACGTACGTGCCGTTTAGCCAGACGGTGGCCTCCAGTCACCGGGAAGCCCCGCTGATCTCGACCGATCCGCTGGCTGATAATACCGACGTTTATGCGTTCAAGAGTCCAACTGATGCCGAGAAAATCGTTCTGATTGCTAACTATATCCCGTTTGAAGACCCCAATGGTGGTCCAAACTGGTACACATTTGGCGAGAACATCCGGTATGAGATTCACGTAAAGAACAACGCTTCGACTCCGGGCGATGATATTACGTACCGGTTTACATTCAAAATCACGAATGAAGACCCAACCACGTTTTTCAACATCCGTTTAGGCAAGCAGAATCAGAAAACAACGTATACGTGTGAGCGTAGCATCGATGGTGGCCGGACATTTCAGACAATCGTAATGAACGGCTCTGTTCCACCTGCCAATATTGGACCACGCTCAATTGAGAATGGAACAGTAGGTTTAGGCGCTGCGAGCTACAATGCACTGGCGACAAAGTCGATTATGACAGCCTCAACGGGCGAGCGCGTTTTCTGCGGACCAGTTGACGATCCATTCTTTGTAGATTTGGGTGGTGCATTCGATGTAGGTGGTTTCCGTAAGCCAGGTCGTGATGCTGTGGCCAAGTTTAACTGCCACACTATTGCTATTGAAGTTCCGGTAGCAACGCTGCAAAAAGACCGCAAAACGGTAGCAATGGCCGCTAACATTCTTGACCCCGACTTCGTGGTAGGTGTGTGGGCATCATCAAGCCGTCGGCAGATTTCAACACTGTTTAAAGGTGGTGACCGTGGGTCAGATGGCGAGTGGATTCAGGTGTCGCGTCTGGGTATGCCCCTGACGAACGAAGCTGTCATCCCAATCGGAATGAAAGACAAGTGGAATGCCATGACGCCATACGGCGGAAACGACCTGCAATTTGCCAAGTACTTTACCAACCCAGAGTTGGCCCTGTACATGGACGACTCACAGTTTGGAGCGGCTGTCCCAGGCCTGGCCCCGCTGCGTATTCAGTCGAAATCGTTAGGCGCTTTTGACTTCCGTAATGGCAAGCCTGGTTTATCAGGTCTGCGTAACACAACGGCTGTGACAGGTACAGCTTTGGCTGATGCCGCGTTTGGTGCCGTTTTGCTTCCCGATGCAACTAGTCCACGTGCAGTTGACTTACTGCCGATCTTCTACACAGGGGTGCCTAACCTGAAGCCTTATCAACTGGCAACGGGCAAAAACGGTAACCCGCTTGCCGCTGGTAAGCCTTTCATCCACAACTTCCTGCCTACTCTGGGCGATATGTTGCGCTTGAACATGGCTGTGCCTGCCACTCCCCGGAACGATCCTAACTTCAGTTCGCTGGGCTTAGTACAGGCAGCCGTGTTAGGCTTGACCAACCCGACCTATGCCAATCCGAACTTGCAGTTTATTCCTAACATGGATGGTTTCCCGAACGGACGCCGGTTGGAAGATGACGTGACCACGATTGAGTTGCAGGCAGTGGGTGGTGTAGTTCTGGCCGCTATTGGTTTGTGGTATGATGATTATACCCCAGGAACATCGCCTAGCCCGGTAACGGCTCAATTGGGTAATGTGTTAGGTTTCAACGCGGGTGTTACCAAAAACGACACCACGTTGAAAGCAGCTTTCCCATTCGTTCAGGATCCATGGAGAGGTTTCCTTGGCAACCAATATGTTGGACCACAGTCGTTTGTACCAGCCCCAACGCAACCACTGGCAGCAACTGTTGTTGCTTACAACTGTGCTACGGGTGAAGTTACCTTCGGCCGCACTGGTGGCGATGCTAACCGGGCCGTTGAATACCGCGCAGTGGGTGTTGTAAACGGCGCATACGGAGCTAGCACAACCCGCACTATTGAAACGGGTGTACGTGCAGATCCAAACACGAAAAACATCACGATCATGGTTCGGTACGTAGGCGATCCGATGTCAGAAGCCAGTACAACGTTTGACTTCCGCGCCCGTTGTGCCAGTGGCCGCTTGGCCAATGAAGGTTCTGAATCGCTGTCGATGCGCTTAATGGGCAACCCTGTCACAACCGACGAAGTAATGGTTGAAGTGCTGGGCGCTGCTGGTGAACCCCTCAAGTTGCAAGTTGTAACGGCCGGTGGTGTATCAATCAGTCAGCAGTCTATTGGCCAGGCTGGTGAAAAAGAACATCGCACTGTACGCATAGGCAGTACACCGGGTGTTTATCTGCTCCAGGCCACAACGCCAACAAGCAGCCAGACAATTCGGGTAATACGGCAATAATAATCTACCTCACCCCCGGCCCCTCTCCTTGTGAAGGAGAGGGGTGTCTTACCAGCCAATCTCTATTTGTTCCGGCAACCCAAAATTGCCAAGCATTTATTAGCTGGACGTTGATACCTCCCCTCTACTTCACAAGGAGAGGGGTTGGGTGTGAGGTTTTAAACTAAACCATTTTATGAAGACATCTCCCATAAACTTCAGGCCATTAGTATTCAGCCTGTTAATCATTTCAGTACTGGCATTTTTGGCCAGTTGCACCAAAACGACTGAGCAGACAGCCTCAGCTTCGTCGAACTCCGAACTGCCTTCGCTGTTTATGCGGCAGGGTGAGCTGGCCAACGCGATTGAGTGGCCTAAAACGCAGCAAAAAGTTGAAGAGCTGAAAATGCAGATTGCCAAAGAGCCAAACAATGTGAAACCCCGGCTTCAGTTAGTAACCATCTATTTGTCGGAGGCTCGGATTACGGGTGAGCACCCTTACTATTACCCGGCTATCCTGAAAATTCTGGATGGTGTGCTGGCTATCAACCCGAAGAATTTCGAAGCCAACGTATTTCAGGCATCCGTAAAAATGTCGCAGCACCAGTTTGCTGAAGCCAAAACGATTGCCGAAAAAGCTCGTCAGATCAACCCAAACAATGCGTATGTATATGGTATTCTGGTGGATGCCAATGTTGAATTGGGCAACTATGAAGAGGCCGTAAAAATGTCTGACAAGATGCAGGCCCTGAAACCATCGCTGGAATCGTATTCGCGGGCTTCGTATTTACGTGAAATTTACGGCGATTACCCCGGTTCAATTGAAGCAATGGTGTTAGCCGTTCAGGCTGGATTACCCGGCTCAGAACCACAATGCTGGAGCAAAAACACCCTCGGGCATCTCTACGAAACAACCGGTCAGTTAGACAAAGCCGAGCAGCAATACAACGAAATTCTGGCTATGCGGCCAAGTTATGCCTTTGCATTAGGTGGTTTGGCAAAGGTGCAAAAAGCCCGCAAAGAATACGACAAAGCCTTGGCAAACTTAAATAAAGCAGCTGCTATCATGCCCGAATTCTCGTTTCATGAGGAAATGGCCGAGATCTATGCACTACAGGGCGACAAAGCTAAAGCGGCTAAAAAGTATGCTGAAGTTGTAACCATGCTCGACGAAGATGCCAAATCGGGACACCTAGTTGATCTGGAGGTTTGCAAGCTATATACTAAGTCGGGCAATGCGGATCTGGCGTTGGCTGCCGGTATGAAAGAATACGCTAAACGGCCTAACAATATTGATGTGAACCATGCCCTTGCCTGGGTTTATTTCATGAAGAACGACCCTAAGAAAGCTCAGCAACACATGCAGGTGGCCTTGCGTACGGGAAGCAAAGACCCCGAATTATTGAAGGAAGCAGGAGCTATTGAGTTAGCATTGGGCAATACAGCACAAGGTAACAAACTCACTGCCGCTGCAAAGAAAACGAATCCGAACATACTTTAGTAACTTACTGAATACCATGTTTCCTCGCTCCTGGGTTGCTTTCATGCTCTTTCTCAACTACCTGATGGTGGTTGGTGGAGGCTATATGAATGCCCCTGGCGAACCGCGTTACGTTATTAATAACACTGAAGAACATCGATTGCATTGTTCGCATTGCCACCACGTTGACATTACCCCCTTTCTGGAAGAGATCAACGCCCAACTGGCTGCTGACTTTGCTGAGGATACCCGCAAGGCGTCGGAACATCAAGTATCATTACTGAAAATGATGGACGTGCATTGCTTGCCTACTGAACAGATTCAGCCGCTACCCACACCCGCTTTTTGGGAGAGAATCGTGGTGAGTGCGTATCGGATAAAGCGTTCGGAGGGTGTTTGCGCGGCTATTTTCTCTCCCCCCTGGCAAGGATAAGACGAACTCTGTTTCTCTATCCATCGTGCTAGCTCCCTGCTGGCACAATCTTGCCATTTATGAAAAACTTTCTATTCCTTTTTATGTGCTGTTTACTCAGCACAGGTGCTTTCGCGCATCTTGGTAATCTGTCGGGCACTGTCTACGACCAAACTACCAACCAACCCATCCGTGGCGTAACCGTTCAAATCACTGGACTTAGCCGCGCCACTACCACGAACGAACTGGGTCATTATCGCTTTGTTGGCCTAGTCGCTGCTCCTTACAAAATTGAGTTGTCGCACGTGGGTTTTGCCACCCAACTCATTAACGTAACTATTCAGGACGACAAAACGGAAACCGTCCGAACAGGACTGACAACCGCACCCGTAGAACTTGGTGAGGTGACGATTTCATCAGGCCGGGCGCACGACCAGCAGCTCATCAGCAGTTTAGATATTAAGCTCCGGCCCATTACCAATTCTCAGGAAGTATTGCGACTGGTTCCGGGCCTGTTCATTGGCCAACACGCGGGCGGTGGTAAAGCTGAACAATTGTTTCTACGCGGCTTCGACCTCGACCACGGCACCGACATTCAGCTTACCGTGGACGGAATGCCCGTTAACATGGTGTCGCACGCCCACGGGCAGGGCTATGCAGATTTGCATTTTGTCATTCCTGAATTAATTGAAGGAGTAGACTTTAAAAAAGGGCCTTACAATGCTGAAAAAGGTAATCTGGCAACGGCGGGCTGGGTCAATTTTCGCACCCGCACCGCCCTCGACCGCTCGTTTGTGAAACTCGAAGGGGGTCAGTTCGATACGTTCCGGGCTGTGGCCGGTCTGGATTTACTTGGCGAAAAGGGCAAGGCCAAAAATCAGTCAGCGTATTTGGCGTCGGAGTACTCGTTTACGAACTCGTATTTCGATAATCCGCAGCATTTCAACCGGCTTAACGTGATGGGCAAATATCATGGTCACATCGGTGCCAATACTAACCTGACTCTGACCGGCTCAACGTTTTGGAGCAAATGGAATCACTCTGGTCAGATTCCCGACCGGGCCATTGAGTCTGGCTTAACCGGCTTTTTCGGGTCCGTTGACCCAACTGAAGGGGGTGAAACCAGCCGCACAAACTTCAATGCCCAGTTCGTAACCGTTACACCCCGCAATAACCTCATCAAAAATCAGATATTCTACGGCAACTACGGATTCGAGCTGTATTCCAACTTCACGTTTTTCCTGCGCGACTCGATCAATGGCGATCAGATTCGACAGAAGGAACGCCGGAATCTGTTTGGCTATAATGGCAGCTACACCACTGAATCTACCATCGGCAAAACACATTTTACCACCACATTGGGTGCACAATACCGGCACGACATTACAGGTGGAAAAAACGGAGCAACACCTACCGAACTCTCATACACCAAAAACCGCACGGAGACATTAGAACGGGCCAAATATGGTAACATAAACGAGATCAACGCAGCTCTGTATGCCGATGAAATCGTTGAAGTTTCAAACCGATTTACAGTCAATGCGGGCGTCCGGGTCGACTATTTTCGAAGTCAATACACAGATTTGCTGTTGCAACCGGCTCAAACCGGACGGGCTCGCCAGGCTATTGTCTCCCCTAAACTGAACCTGTATTACACACTTAACCCCAGAGTGCAGCTTTATCTGAATACAGGAAAAGGCTTCCACTCCAACGATACGCGGGTAGTGGTGCCGCAGGGGGGTCGTGAAATATTGCCGGGCGCTTATGGTTCTGACCTAGGTGTGATTTTCAAGCCATTTCCGCGCCTGATTGTCAACGCGGCTGCCTGGTATTTATGGCTTGCTCAGGAGTTTGTGTACGTAGGCGACGAAGGTGTAGTTGAACCCAGCGGCAAGTCTCGTCGGGAAGGTGTTGACCTGTCGGTGCGTTACCAACTTACTAAAACATTGTATTTTGATCTCGACCTAAACACGGCCAATCCACGCTCGATTGGCGATGAAGCGGGTCAAAACTATCTACCGCTAGCTCCACGATTTACATCGGTAGGTGGTCTGTCTTTGCAAACGAAATCGGGTTTCAGCGGCTCCCTACGGTACCGTTATATGGCCGACCGACCCGCCAATGAAGACAATTCGATTGTGGCAAAGGGTTATTTCGTAACTGATTTGCAGGCTAATTATACTCGAAAGAATTACGTGCTTGGTCTGTCAGTGCAGAACTTGTTTGACACGCGCTGGAAAGAAACCCAGTTTGCCACTGAGAGCCGCCTTCGGGGCGAAGCCACCCCGGTCGAAGAAATACACTTCACACCTGGCACCCCCTTTTTCGGGAGGTTGAGTTTAACGTTCTTTTGGTAATAAAAAGGCACTGCCAACCGGCGTTTGTTAAATCCGAATGCCGGTTGGCAGTGGGCCTTTTGTAGTCAGTTTCAAGGTGGCAATATCAGCACCGGCATCAGCGCATTGTGCAGGTGTCCGTTTCTCAAGCCAAGCCGTTAGGAAGCCCGCCCAATATGCATCGCCCGCACCGGTAACGTCGATCACTTCAATTTTCCGGCCCGGCAACTGAACCCGGTCAGTGCCACCGCCTGAAGAGACAATACTCCCATCAGCCCCCAGAGTAAGGCATACCAACGTGGCTCCCATCGCATGAAAATCACTGATAATTTGATCTGCGGACTGGACTTCTCCATACAGCCGGGCGGCATCATCTTCGCTCAATTTCACCAACGCCCCCGCCGAACAATACGCTTTGATCACCTGCCATGCCTGATCACGATCGGGCCAGATGCTGGGTGCATAATTACAGTCGATACTCACCTGACAGCCCGACCGGCTGGCCCGTTGGGCCGCGTCGACCAGGGTGCTTTGGGCAGGCTCCTGACTCAGCGCAAAGCAGGTCGTATGGAAAATTCGAGCCTGACTCAGTAGCGTATCGGGCAAGTGATAGGGCATTAGCTGCCGGTCGGCCTGACGGTAAGCGATAAAGTCGGGCGTTCCTTTAGTGCGCGATACCAGCACAATACTGGTTGGCTCGTGCGTTGACCGGACAATGTAATCGGTATCGACACCCGCCTTCGCCACCTGCTCAATAAGATAAGAACCAACATTGTCGGAGCCAACACAGGAAACAATGGCGGCCCGGTTACCGAGTCGGGCCATGTTAGCAGCCATGTTGGCGGGAGAACCACCCTGAAATCGTTCAAACGTGGCGGTATCGGATAAATTGGTTGTTATTTCCTGCCCAATAAGGTCAGCAAGAAGTTCGCCAACGGCGAGAATATCATACATAGTGAATGGCTTCAGGTTTGATTGGCTGCTCTGTTCCAATGGTAGCAATGAAACTTGAAACAAAATTAATGCCCGCCTGCGCCAACCGGAAATACGGGTGTTTCTGTTGTTTTAGGAGTTTTAACCAGAAAACACGACACAGCAGCCAGAAACAGACATACACCACACAATACCAACGCGTTACGTGGATCGCCCCCCAAAATGGTGTCGTATAAAAAGGGAACGGTGATCATGCTGATAATTTGCGGAACCACGATAAACCCGTTGAAAATACCCATATAAACCCCCATACGCTGAGGGGGAACGGAGTCGGCCAGCATTACGTAAGGCATCGATAGAATTGAACCCCATCCGAAGCCCACCAGCAGCATACCAAAGGTGAAAATATACTTGTCGTTTGATAGCAACATCGATAAAAAGCCAAGCCCGGCAACGGTCAGAAACGTAGCGTGAACAGCCTGCTTGCTCAGGCGTCTGCTTAGAGTCGGAATTAGAAAGGCTACTACAATACATCCCACATTGAAAGCCGCGAAACACAGACCACCCCATTTGCTGCCCTCATCAAAGCCCGGCGATTGGGGTGTTGGTGCGTTAAAGGCATGGCGAGAAATTGCCAGCGACAGGTATTGCCACATTAACGGCAAGCCATACCACGTAAAAAATTTCACCCACCAGAGTTGCCGCATCGTCGTAGGCATTTCAACGAGCGCGTCTTTTATTTCGGCGAATGCATGGGCAAAGCCTCCGCTTTCACGCTTCATGCGCTCAAATTCCGCCATGTCGGCGGGAGGGTATTCTTTAGTGGTATATACGGTCCAGAGTACAGCCGCTATAATGACGAACGAGCCGATATAGAACAGGTAATGTACGTATTCGGGAATGGAACTGCCCGATGCCACGGTGGCTGTCATGGCAATACCAAAAAGAGGCAAAATATAGGCCATCATACTGGCCAAAATTTGCCCAAAACCCACAAAAAAGCTCTGTACAGCAAAGCCAAGGGTGCGCTGCGTTGCATTGAGCTTGTCGCCAATGAACGCCCGGAAAGGTTCCATCGTGACATTCAGACCAGCATCCATCATCCACATCAGGCCCGCTGCCATCCAGAGTGTTTTGGAATTAGGCATCAAAATCAGGGCAATGCTCGACAGCAAAGCACCGATCAGAAAAAACGGTTTCCGACGACCCCATCTGGGTGACCAGGTTCTATCGCTGATGGCACCAATGAGTGGCTGAATCAACAAGCCTGTAACAGGACCAGCAAGCCAGAGAACGGGGATTTTGCTTTCATCAGCTCCTAAATACCGGAAAACCGGACTCATGATGAACTGCTGAAGGCCAAAATTATATTGAAGGCCAAAAAATCCGAAACTCATGTTCCAGATTTGCCAAAAGCTCAAGGTAGGTTTTTGTTGCATTGGATTATATCACAGGAAAATTAGACAATGATACGAAAGCCAACGATAGGAATACTACGTTTACAGGCAGATTTTTCAACAAGACCGTATCTTTGGGCGACTTCACTCCTCAACATGCGCGGCTGGTTCATTTTCTTTTCACTTGTCTTTCTTTTTCCAACGTCGGGTTTGCTCTATGCCCAGCGCGCCGATTCAACATCAACCGTACTAGTCAAACGGGTAAATCTGGCGGGTAATGTCCGCACCCGCGACCGCATTGTGCTTCGCGAGTTGGAAATCCACGCGGGCGATACCATCCGCCTGACAGATCTGCCCGGTAAGTTGGCCTGGGATCAACGTAAACTTAATAACACCAATCTTTTCATTACGGTTACTGTTTCGTCCCGAAAAACGGCCGATTCCTTAACTGCCAACGGTAATCCGACGCCTGTTGAGATCGACGTGGTTATGAAAGAGCGCTGGTATGTACTGGCGTATCCCGTTTTTGACCTCGCCGACCGTAATTTCAATGAGTGGTGGTATGACCGGGGACGAAGCTTTCGGCGGGTGATCTACGGGGCGCGATTAGATTACCGCAACGTATCGGGTAACAACGACCGACTTGTGGGCGTGGCAGAATTTGGCTTTCTACAGCGTTTTCTGATGATTTACCAGCGGCCTTACATTGACCGGGCACAACGAACCGGTCTCCGGTTCGACGTTTCGTACCAAACCAACCGAGAAATTGCGTACCGGTCCCGATTTGATAAACTGGTTTATTTCCGGTCGGAAGAGTTGCTCCGAACGCGGGCTTATGTGGGAGCCTCATTAACGCGCCGAGATGGATTTTATCATTTTCACACGCTGGGGCTTCGGTATGTTCGCAACCAGATTGCCGACACCATTGCCCGGCTCAATCCGACGTATTACCTCGATGGACGCACCCGCCAGCAATACACACAGCTTGCCTACGGTTACCGCTTCGACCGGCGCGACAACGTGGCCTATCCATTGCGGGGAACGCTCATCACGGGTGATGCCACTTTGTACGGGTTATTTCCTAACA
This sequence comes from Flavobacterium sp. SUN052, assembly GCF_028867935.1. Lineage (GTDB taxonomy): Bacteria > Bacteroidota > Bacteroidia > Flavobacteriales > Flavobacteriaceae > Flavobacterium. The sequence goes on along the minus strand of NZ_JAPQNS010000004.1, from coordinate 289,997 downwards.
ATGATTTACATCAGTTTGAAGTGGTGGCTTCAGCTGCCCGATTCTGGCCGTTGAGCAGTAAACCCAAAGGACATTGGTATGCCAGCTCGGGGGTGCGCGGGCAGATGATTCTGCCCCGTCGGCAACCTTACAACGATTTGCGGGGCCTTGGCTATCTTCAGGAAGTAGTGCGGGGGTATGAGCTGTTTATCATCGACGGGCAGCACTTTGGCCTTTGGAAAAACAGTCTGCGTTACCAGCTTTTCAGTAGTGTTAAGCAAATCAGCTGGCTGAAAGTAAAGCAATTCAATACGTTTCCTCTTGCCGCTTATCTGACCGGGTTTGCCGATGCGGGCTACGTGCGAAGTTCTATTGCCCAACAATTCGATAGCCGACTTGCGAACAAACTCCTGCTTGGAACGGGTATAAGCCTGGATGTGGTAACCTTTTACAACCTCGTCGGCCGGTTCAGTGCCACCATCAACGGGCAGGGGCAGCGAGGGTTCTACTTCAACATTGCCCAGGAGCTTTAAGGGTAAGGTGACTGGCGCGAGCATTTGCTCGTTCCAGCTATTGCTGCCAGCATTCGCTGGCTCGGGTGAATACCCGAAAGATAACTGGCACGAGCAAATGCTCGCGCCAGTCACCCTCCATCACTGTTTACTGCGCTACCATCTTCTGGGCAATTGCCTTCACCGATGCGTTGTTTCCGTACGTCATATACGCTTTCGATAAGTCGCTGGCATCGCGGGTGAATTCCGTCATGAGGGCATTAAAATCGTCATCTAATTTCCCCGTCATTTTGGCCGGAACGCCATCGGGCTGCATTTTCAATATAATAGCCTGGATCTGTTGGCTTTGTTTCTGCGTGTAAGCCTGATTAGGGCGTGTTGGACGGAGTTGACGTTGCATGGCTTCTAATTCAGCCAATTCTTTTGTCTTAGCATCCACAAAAGCCTGAGCTTTCGCCTTTGTCGCTTCGTCAGTTCCCTGCGCGGCTTCTAGTTTGGCCATATCCACGGCGCCCTGCTCTAACAGGCGCATCCGAAAAACATAATCAAAGTCGGGGTCGCCAGTTGCCTGAAGTGCTTTTAGTTTGGTTACGCTCTGCTGAACAGGTGCTACCAACGGGCTTGCTACCGTAGTTGATGTTTGAGCCAATGCACTGACAGAGAATAAAATAGAGAATAGGCCAGTAATAATTAAGCTAGTACGTTTCATAAGGATACTCGTTTATGGTTGGTAAACAGAAATTAGACAGAATTTGAACGTATCGGTTTAACACCTTATCAAATCATAACAAAAATCAGGAGCAATTTGCTCAAAAGACTGATTGTAGCTTTACTGCAATCGCAAAAACTCCACCGTACCGGCCATCGGAAACTGCGATTGAGCAGCAGGTTTCCCAAAATGATTGTAAAAAGCCTGCCGCTGCGCCGGGGTCAACAAATCGGGAAAAAGATTGATGCCCGCAAACTTGTTCTGCCGGAGAAATTGGTCCAGAAACTGCCAGTCCGTAGGGGTAAAAACGTGGCCCGGTTCGAGCAGTTGGGGCCAGTTATCAGATAGAAACGGTTGAATATCTTTGGGATGCAATCGGCCCCAGTATTGGCCAACCACTTTTTTCTGGTGGAATCGCCTAAATGTGAATACGGCGTTTTGTTGCAGATAATAAGGACAAAGCCCTTCTTTGGCTCCTACTCCATCGGCCCCAATGGTGCAAAACGGAAAGTCGAGAACCGCTTCGCCGGGGGTGTTTCGAACCTTTTCGAGATAGCGATATAGCGAGGACGATACTGGTTGGGGATTGTACAGCAGCGGATACCGGAATCCCCATACCCACTCTGTTATCATCAGGGTCATTAACGCAAAAAAAGCAAGTTGACCGAATCGTTTTGCTGGCCATTGCACCGATAATGCCAATAACAAAAACAGGACAGGGTAGGCCAATGAAGCTCTTCCGCCGTGCCGATTAAAACTGAACCAGGGGAATACCCGAAGCGTGGGCAACCAGACGGGGTGATAGAGCAGGCACAGCACCAGCATCAGAGCCACCGGCACCCAAAGCGCCGGTTTTCGCCGGATTGTCCAACAGCCCAACACCCCCAGAACGACCAGATATAGCCCCGGACTTCCCTGCCCGTAGCTTTCGAACGAGTCGTGGAGATACCGTTTATAATCAAATGCCGTAACATCGAGCCCCGGTACATATGGAATCAACAGCCGAAGTGGATGCGACCAAACTGGCTTCATTTCCAGTGGGGCGTCGGCATAGGCTTGAGCGCCTACAAAAATCTGGAGTGTCAACGGTAAATAAAGCCACAGGCTCAGAAGAATGATGCCAACCAGTGCCAGATTCACTGGTACTCGACTGAGATTCCGAAACGCCCAGTCCGTATTCTTAAACTGCCCTCTTCGAATCTTCTTCCACCCATACCACCCAATAAAAGGAATACAAATGGTCGTAAATGTCAGCGCAAAACCAGCCACATAACCTAGTTCCTGGCTCAATACCTGTATGTGTAGCCAGATCCAGAGTAACACCAACGTTGGCGAGGGCAGCTGTTTTCTATCAGTAACTAACTCATAAAGAAACCGGTAGGTAGCAATGATACAGAGCGTAGTCCAATGAACAACGCTGATGTTGAAGTGAATCGGAAATTTGTAAAGGCAATAGAAGTTGAACACCGAAACGATCAATCCAGCTACGAATGCTTTGGCGTTTCCAAAAGGCTTTCGGATCAGCCAAAAAGTGCCGAGCGCCGAAACCAGCAGGCTATAGACGTAGTAATACTGGAGATAGGGACCCGGTTCTCCCTGACCGAAAAACCAATAACAGAAGGCATACCAATAATCGCGCTCCCAACCCCAATCAAGCAATGTATGATTGGCTCCATACGGATAGAAGGTCTGATCGTGAAGTAAGCTGAGTTGAGGAAAAGGCCAGAGCGTGAGGTTGTGCGCAAAATAATACCCAACATACTCGTAGAAATCGGTGTCGCCACCGTCGGAAAGTGGGCTGCTGAAGTCTTCAACGAGCCAAACGGCCAAGCCGCCCACTACACAGGTAAGCAAAAACGACAGTAGTAGCGTGTTATAGTCTGAACGGAGTTTCATGGGCACGGGCAAATGTCCCACGAAACGGCTATTTTTGCAACCTGTAAAACGGAGCACCGCTCCGTTAGGCCGACAGGCCAGCAGTTTTTTCAGCTTGTTTTAGATAGCATTTCAAGAACGAACCAACGTTCGTCACAACAATATGGCCGATTACAATCACCGCGAGACTGAGCAAAAATGGAGGAAGTTCTGGGACGAAAACCAGACGTACCGCCCCGAAACCAACAGCAATAAACCCAAATACTACGTCCTCGACATGTTCCCGTATCCATCGGGGGCGGGTCTGCACGTAGGGCATCCGCTGGGCTACATCGCGTCGGATATCGTGTCGCGGTATCGTCGGTTACAGGGCTTCAATGTGTTGCATCCAATGGGATTCGACTCATTTGGTTTACCCGCCGAACAATATGCCATTCAAACAGGTCAACACCCGGCCATTACTACGGAGGCTAACATTGCCACGTACATCGACCAACTGAAACAAATCGGGTTCAGCTTCGACTGGAGCCGCGAGGTGCGCACATCCGATCCGGGCTATTACAAATGGACGCAGTGGATTTTTATGGAGTTGTTCCGGTCATGGTACAACAAAGACACCGATAAAGCCGAACCAATTGAAACCCTGCTGGCCAAGTTTGCCGAAAACGGCACAGCGGGTGTAAATGCGGTTTGCGATGAAGATATAGCCAGTGATCCCTCGCAGCAGTTCACCGCTGAGGAATGGAACGCTAAATCGGAGCGGGAACAATACGAGATCACGCTGAAATACCGCCTGACTTACGTTGCCAACGCCATGGTAAACTGGTGTCCGGCTCTGGGAACGGTGCTAGCCAACGACGAGGTAAAAGATGGCGTTTCGGAGCGGGGCGGCTACCCGGTGGAGCAAAAACTGATGCGCCAGTGGATGATGCGGATCACGGCCTACGCCGATCGCTTGTTGACGGGTCTGGATACTATCGACTGGCCGGAGTCGCTTAAAGAACAACAACGAAACTGGATTGGCCGGAGCGTGGGCGCGAGTGTGAAGTTTGCAGTAGCCGACAGCCCAAACACAATTGAGGTGTTCACGACCCGCGTAGATACAATTTATGGCGTGACGTTTATGGTGTTGGCCCCCGAACATGAACTGGTGCCAAGCCTGACAACCGATGAGCAGCGCGAAGCTGTAGACGCCTATATTCAAGCGGCCAAACTCCGCTCGGAGCGCGATCGCATGGCCGATGTCAAAGTTGTTTCGGGGGTGTTTACGGGTAGCTATTGCCTGAATCCGCTGAACAACGAGAAGGTGCCTATCTTCCTGGCCGATTATGTGTTGGCGGGTTACGGCACCGGTGCAGTCATGGCTGTTCCCTCCGGCGACCAACGCGATTATCTGTTTGCCAAGCATTTTGACCTGCCTATCATTCAAATTCTTGATGGCCAAAAAGATATCGAGCATCAGGCTGATAATACCAAAGAAGGCAGATACATCAACTCGGGTATTATCAATGGAATGACCTATAAAGAGGCCACAACTACACTGACTGCTTGGTTGGAGGAACGTGGAGTTGGCAAGGGGAAAATCAACTTCCGCATGCGCGACGCCGTGTTTAGCCGCCAACGCTACTGGGGGGAACCCGTGCCCGTGTACTTCCGCGACGGCTTGCCTTACCTGATCAACGAGCAGGATTTACCACTCGAACTGCCCGCTGTCGATAAATACCTGCCCACTGAAACCGGCGAGCCACCGCTGGGACGGGCTGAGGACTGGAAATATAAAGAAAAGTACGAGTACGAACTATCGACCATGCCCGGTTGGGCGGGGTCATCGTGGTATTGGTACCGATACATGGACCCGAACAACACGGGCGAGTTTGCCAGCCGCGAAGCCATCGACTACTGGCAGGACGTTGACCTGTACATGGGTGGCTCTGAACACGCCACTGGCCACTTGCTCTACAGCCGTTTCTGGAACAAATTCATGTACGATCGGGGCTACATCCCACAAGACGAGCCGTTCAAGAAGCTGATCAATCAAGGCATGATTCAGGGAATGAGCATGATGGCAAGGGTTTACATACAGGATAGTGGAAATCCAGACGATGACAGGCTGCTCTATTGCATTGTCCCACCAACGGTAAAAATTAATCCTAGTTACAAAACTGCACAGGGTGATGGCTTTCAGTATCATATTCCTGTGAGTTTCGTTTCTTTTGAGAACGGTAAGTATTACTTGACTAAGGAGAACTTAGACGAGATGAAAATATACTATCCTAAATTCAAAGAATATATAATAGCAGATTTTGATGGGAGACTACCTTCAAGCAAGCAAGCAGCACTTGCTTATATTGGATTATTCGGCCCCGATGCTGATGTTACAATATTCAGCGAAGACAAAGTTGAACTGACTCCTATAGTCGAGAAAATGTCTAAGTCTAAGTTCAATGTGGTGAACCCAGACTTAATCGTGGACAAATACGGTGCTGATGTTCTCCGCCTGTACGAAATGTTCCTTGGTCCATTGGAGCAGGCTAAGCCTTGGAATACAAACGGTATCGACGGTACATTCCGCTTCATTCGCAAGTTCTGGCGACTGTTCTATAAAGACAACGCATCGGGCGAGAGCCAGTGGATTGTCACCGATGAGCCAGCCACGCCCGCTGAGTTGAAAGTACTGCACAAAACCATCAAAAAAGCGCAGGAAGACATTGCTAATTATTCGTTCAACACATCCGTATCTGCGTTCATGGTATGTGTGAACGAGTTGACTACGCTGAATTGCCACAAGCGGGCCATTTTGCAGGATTTAGTCCTGATTTTGTCGCCCTACGCTCCGCACATTTGCGAGGAGTTATGGTCAGCATTGGGCAACGAACCCGGCAGCGTATCGCGGGCCAGTTACCCGGTGTTCAACCCAGCGTTTCTGGTTGAAGATGCGTTCGAGTACCCGATTCAGATTAACGGCAAAGTACGCACCACGATCAGTTTCGCCATTGATCGGGCTGCCACCGAGATCGAGAAAGAGGTTTTGGCCGACGAAATCGTGCAGAAATGGCTCGAAGGTAAGACGCCCAAAAAAGTGGTTGTCGTGCCCAAACGCATTGTAAACGTGGTGATTTAGCTTTTGTAACAAAAAATGAGGGATGAAGTATGGCATTGTAAGTCCATACTTCATCCCTCATTTTTTATTAGCTCTACTCCCACTCCCAAGCATCATCGTTGACTAGTTCGGCTACTACGGCTGTCCAGCCGGTTTGGTGGCTGGCTCCGATTCCCTGGGCGGTGTCGCCGTGGAAGTACTCGAAAAACAGGAGTAAGTCCGCGTTTTCCGGGCGTTGGTAGAATGGGCTAAACGGTCCATTGACGGGGCGATTACCGGTTTCGTCGCGTTCGAAAATGCTCACAATGCGTTTGGCTAAAGCATCAGAAACCTGTTCGAGCGTCAGGTGATTTCCAGAGCCAGTTGGGTATTCAACAGTGAGCGAATCGCCAAAAAACTGATGGTACTTTTTGAGAGACTTGATGAGCAGGTAGTTGATAGGCATCCAGACCGGCCCGCGCCAGTTTGAATTACCGCCAAACATCCCCGTATCGGAGTCGCCGGGAACGTACCGGATACCGTAAAACTCACCATCAACCTGAACACCGTACGGATGTGCCTCGTGGTATTTCGACAATGCCCGGATGCCCCCCGGCGATAAAAATTCGGCTTCGTCGAGCATCACCTCCAGTAGTTTTATTAACCGTTCCCGCGAGATCAACGACAGCAGAATATCGCCCTTTTCGTTCACGAGTTGTTCAGGCATGGGTCGGCCCAACTCGCTGTGGTACTTCTGAAAGAACTGCATTCGTTTCAGAAAATCCGACAGCGGTTGGCTCTTTTCGCGCTTGATAACCGATACCGCAAATAACACCGTCAGACCCACTACCGATTTAACTTTCAACTTTTTTGAAGGCCCATGCGCCGGGTGCAGCAGATCATAATAAAACTGATCATCTTCGTCCCAGAGCTCCTGATTGAGCGACTCGGCAATCAGTACAAATTGCTCATAGAATTTTGTCGCTACATCTTCAAAGGAAGGATCGTGGTGCGTAATCTCTAGGGCGATGTCCATCATATTCAGGGCGTACATCCCCATCCAGGCGGTGGCATCGGCTTGTTCGAGCAGAGTGCCGGGCGGCAGGTGACTCCGATTGATGACTCCGATATTGTCTAAACCCAAAAAGCCACCGCTGAATACGTTGTTCTCTTCCTCATCCTGCCGGTTGGCCCACCAGGTGAAATTGATTAGCAACTTCTGGAAAGCCCGCTTCAGAAACTGAATGTCTTCGTTTCCATAAATAGCACGTTCAATGCGGTACACCGACAGGGCCGCCCACGCATGAACAGGCGGGTTCACATCCGAAAAATTCCATTCGTAAGCAGGCATCTGGCCCTGCGGACTCATGTACCACTCGCGCATGAGCAAAATCAACTGGTTCTTGGCAAACACTGGGTCAACCATCGCCATTGGAATGCAGTGAAATGCCAGATCCCAGGCTGCATACCAGGGATACTCCCATTTGTCGGGCATTGAGAGAACATCTTCATTATTGAGATGTTCCCACTTACTATTTCTACCCAGCGCGCGTTCAGGAGGGGGCGGAAACTGACCAGGGTCACCGTGCAGCCAGCGCGGAATATCGTAGTGGTAATACTGTTTCGACCAAAGCAAACCGGCCAGCGCCTGCCGCTGAATGGCTTTCTGATCAGGCGTGGCATTAACTGGCGTCAACTTCTGATGAAACTCGTCGGCCTCGCGAGCCCGATCAACAAAAACCTGCTGAAAATCTTTTCCAAACGGTTTCAGCTTCACGTCTTTAGTGAGCCGCAAACACACCGACCGCGATGACTGAGCCGCGACAAACAAGTGATAAACTGGTGCGAATTTGGTGCCAGTTAGGTTCTCCTGTAGCAGTTCACAGAGGTAGTCGTTCTGTCCGGCAATAGCCTCGTGAAAGGCGTCTTTTACAAACGGAGTAGCGTTGGGCACGCCATAGAGCCGTTTTGTATTGGTCTCGTTCTCGGTCATGAGAGCCACATCCGTTGGCTCATAATAAAAGTAATAGTCACCAACGCGGGGGTGTTTCAAATACGCTACACCCGCCGTAGGAGTATCCGGTCGGCGAGTGATGGTTGGCTTTTCATAAGCTGGTTCAAAGATCCAGCGATTACGGCACCAGAGCGTCGGCAACACCGTCAACTCAGCATCGTCGGGGCCATGATTGGTGATAGTGATGCGAATACTAACATCATCGCTGTTATTTTTCGCATATTCAACCAGCACATCAAAGTAGCGACCGCTTTCAAAAACAGTCGTATTTAAAATCTCGAATTCCGGGTCGCTACGGGAGCGAAAACTACTCTCCAACAGCAACTGGCCATAGGGGAAATGTGCCTGTGGGTACTTGTAGAGCCCTTTCATGTAGGAGTGCGTGGGTGTATTGTCGAGGTAGTAATACAGCTCTTTTACATCCTCGCCATGGTTGCCCTCGTTGTTAGTCAGGCCAAAAAGCCTTTCTTTCAGAATACCATCGTTGTGGTTCCAAAGAGCCAACCCGAAGCAAACATGTTGCCGCCGATCGGAGATACCCAGCAAGCCATCTTCTCCCCAGCGGTAAACCCGCGAACGGGCATGGTCGTGCGGAAAGAAATTCCAGGCATCGCCGTTGGCAGAATAATCCTCCCGCACAGTCCCCCACTGACGGTCAGAGAGGTAAGGGCCCCACTTTTCGAGTGGAACAGTCTTTTTGGCATTTTCCAGAAGTCGCTGACGTTCAGCGTCCGGAATTGGGGTTGAGGAAGTGTGTTTCTTTGGCATGGGTCCTGTGCATTACTGGCAGTAAATTGGGTAAAAGGAGGGTGTCTTAACTAATGTATAGTACTCAGATCAGCCTCCCGTTGCGAAACCCTCAAAAACAGTCATGCCACCATCAATGAAAATGCTGGCTCCTGTGATGTAATCCGAGTCGTCGGACGCCAGAAAAACAGCCAGATTACCAATGTCTTCGGGTTGACCAATACGGTTATACGGAATCAGCGTCATCAGGCTGTTCAACGCCTGTGGAGTATTCCAGGCGCTGGTGTTGATGGGCGTTTGAATAGCACCGGGACAGATACTATTGACCCGAATCTGCCGGTCGCCATATTCCTGTGCCAGCGATTGCATCAACATTTTGATGGCTCCTTTGGATGAAGCATAGTTGACGTGACCCGCCCACGGAATGATCTCGTGAACGGAACTCATGCAGATAATTTTACCCGTTGCTTTCGACACATCGGGGCGCGGCCCCCGGCGCAAAAACTCACGAATAGCCTCGCGGGCACACAAAAACTGGCCCGTCAGGTTCACATTGATCACCAGGTTCCACTGATCGAGCGTCATTTCATCAAACTTGGCATCGCGCTGTAAACCAGCGTTATTCACCAAAATATCAATAGTACCAAAGTGGTCTACTGCCTGTTTGAACATGGCCTGTACCTGCTCTTCTTTGGATACATCGGCCTGTATCGCCAACGCATCTACACCGTAGCCTTTTATTTCATTGACGATAGCCTCCGCATCTTCGGGTCGACTGACGTAGTTGATTACAACATTGGCGCCAGCCTGCCCGAGCGATTTGGCTACACCCGCGCCAATCCCTGAATTTGCTCCGGTAACGAGAGCCGTTTGTCCTTTTAATTTCTGGTCTGCCATGCTAGTTGCTTGTAGTTTAGCGAGATACTGTCTGACACCTTCTAACGGGTCAGTTTCATACCATAAGAACCGTAAATCAGGTTCGCTGTTTTGCCAACTTACCCGGCCTTGTTTATCTTTCGGGCATGACCAACACTACCCGCCCCGCTACTTCGTTCCTGAATCTACTCTATTGCCTCTTTTTCCTCTCTGGCTTTGCCGCCCTGTTATATCAGGTTATCTGGCAGCGATTACTGGTATTTTATACGGGTTCCGACACGGTTAGTATCAGCCTAATTGTATCCGCGTTCATGACCGGTCTGGGTCTGGGCTATCTCATCGGGGGCCGCCTGGCCGACCGAGCTTCGGCGGCCCGTAACCTCCGCTATTTTTTACTGGCTGAAGGAGGTATTATGGCCTTTGCTGCGCTCAGCAAGTGGATTCTTTATGATTTTCTGTATATAAATAGCCCAATCGAAAACGACAGCCCGATTGTCATGTACGTGGTTGTGTTTGCCGTATTGTTAGTACCTACGTTTCTGATGGGTTTTTCGTTGCCCGCCCTCTCGCGGGCGTTTCGATTTGGCGATGGACCCGCCCAAGCCCGGTATATCAGTTTGCTCTATTTCGTAAATACGCTGGGTGCCGCCATCGGGGCATTCGTAACAGGATTTGTATTGGTTCGGCTAATGGGCTACGAAACGTCAATCTGGGTTGGGGTTTTATTTAATGGCTTGTGTGTTGTTGGAGCGCTTTGGCTGGGGCAAAAGCTTCCCAAAACCAGTTTACAAGACAACCATGTACCCGAGGATCCATCTGAACTTGCTCCGCTTCGTTTTACGCCCGAGTTCACAATCTGGTCTGTGCAATACGCGCTTTCAGGTCTGGCGGCTCTCTCGCTCGAACTGGTCTGGTTTCGGATTCTCGAAACCCTCATCAAATCCGTTTCATTGACGTTTTCAATTCTGCTGGCGGTCTATCTGGGCTCTATGGCGCTGGGTACGCTAGTCGGTGTTGGCCTGGGTCACCGACGGCGCTTTAGCTCATCAAACCAACGGGAACGAGTCTTTTTGTGGGCTCAAACGGGTTTGTACCTGTATACGGCGGTCTCGATTGGAGTATTCGTGAATGCGATTGGCCGCGCGCCCTCGCTTGATTTTCTTTGGCAATATTTCAAAAGTGGTGAGCCGGTTCTGTCGCCGGGCTTCGCCGTTTTCACGTATGGCCTCATTCCGCTTTTTCTGTTGTTCATTCCTACGTTTCTGATGGGCCTGAGTTTTGCCGTATCGCAATCGCTGATTCAGGATCGATTCGAGGAAGTTGGACGCAAAGTAGGCTGGTTGCAGTTCGTGAACATTGTAGGTTCGGCATTCGGAGCCTGGTGGGTTACCTGGATCGGGTTTCCCGTGCTCGGAACAGCCACGCTCCTCAAATGGATTGCTGCTCTAAGTATTGTGTATGGTTTCACCCTATTTGCCCGAAAGCACCTTAATGCGCTGGCCGTGTCGGTGTTAACGATAGTGCAGGTGCTGGCTTTGCTGCTCATTCCCGACAATATTCATTTCTGGCAACGGATGAACGGGGTTGATAAAGTCAGCGATTTGTTGGTGAACGAAAACGAATCGGGCTTATCGGTGATCAAATTAATGCCAAATCATCAGGCAGGTATTGTTTTCGTAAATGGCCTGGGGCAAAGTGGTCTCCCCTACTCCATCGATGAGGTACATACTTTACTGGGAGCCTTACCCGTAATGATGCACCCCCAGCCAGAACGCGTAGCCGTGATCGGGTTGGGCTCGGCGGGAACAGTACACGGCGTTGGGGGCCGACCTGAAACTCGCCAGATTGACTGTTTTGAGATTGTCAGCAATCAGGCCCAGATTGTGGCTGAATATGGGGCAGAGGCTAATGATAGCACGGTCAATAGCGTCTTGTCGGACAAGCGGCTCCGGCTCATTTTCCGGGATGGCCGCTATGCCCTGCAACACAACCCGACCAAATACGATGTTATCGAAGCCGACGCCCTCCGTCCAACGTCGGCGTTTTCGGGAAATGTGTATTCGCAGGAGTATTTTGAGTTGCTTCGGTCGCGGCTTAAACCTGGTGGCTACGCGGTTACGTGGGCGCCCACGGTTCGTATTCGGAATACGTTTCAGAGTGTTTTTCCATACATCGTTTATGTCGATGACTTGGTATTGATTGGTAGTAATCAGCCTATTGTTGTGGATTGGAAGGCTATTCAGCAGCGAGCGATCAGTACGTTCAGCCAGGCTCATTATGGCTCGGCAGGCATCAACTTGTGGAATCTCCTGACCAAATATCAGCCGCACACGCATCCTATACCCGGCAATCAACCCCTTGTTCAGGAAATCAATACCGATCTGTTTCCAAAGGATGAATACAGTATTCGCCAACGCGATAAAGCGGTAAAATGAAGTACCATCGGAGTTCTGAAAATTTCAAAAACCTTACCAGGCTCGTACCTTTGCGGCATGAAAAACAGCTTTTTGATTTCCCTGCTAGCGCTTTCACTAGCTACCTGTACGCCCAGAGCCACAACCCGCAACACGGCAAACCGGGCTTACGACAACTTCAAATATACACCCAACCAAACCGCTCGTATCTCGGCTCACCGGGGCGGGGGCGACCTGAAAGGCTACCCCGAAAACTGTATTGAATCATTTGAGTATCTGGCCAAACAGATTGGCACTAAGGCCAGCCCGGTCATCATCGAGTGCGATATCGACCTGACCAAAGACAGCGTCATGGTGATGATGCATGATGCAACTCTTGACCGCACCACTACCGGCACGGGCAAACTCATCGACTACACGTACGAGCAGGTTAAGCAATACAAACTGGAAGACAACATGGGTAACCCTACGCCCTACCGAATTCCTACACTGGAAGACGTTTTGCGCTGGGGCCTTCGGGCAGGGGCTCATTTCACCCTGGATGTAAAACGCAACGTCAAATTTGAAAAGATAGTAGAGATGGTCCGCAAAACCGGCACGGGCGACAGAGCGGCTATTATCACTTACAACGCACAGGACGCAATCCGGCTAAATAAGATGGCTCCTGAACTGATGATTTCCGTCACGATCCGTAACCGCGCTGAGTACGACCGTCTGCATGAGCTCGGTTTCCCTGACAATCGCATGGTTGCTTTCGTCGGCACTCGCGAATCTGAAAAATCCCTGTATGATTTCCTCCACGAGAAAGGCATTGCTACCATTCTTGGCACGCTCGGAAACTTAGATAAACAAGCTGAAGCCAAAGGCGATCAGGTCTACCGCGAATTTGCCAAAAACGGAGCCGATATTATGAGCACCGACAGGCCGCTGGAGGTATATCGAGCGGTGACGAGATGACCGCCGGGCGGCCCCGATCTCACGGCGTCACCACCAATACTGGCGCAACGTGTTCGGGGTCGTTGTCGTGAGAAGCTTTTTTGGAAGTCCGTTTTGATGGCCGCTTTACGGTTACCTCGTACAAATCGGTCCGGCGGTCTTTCAGGTTCTGCACCGAACCATATTCGTGAAGTTCTTTAAGCAACGATAAGTCAACGTCGGCGAAAAGGACCATTTCGGTGTTGGTAGTTGCTTCGGCTTTGATCGCGTTGTTCGGAAACTGGAAATCCGAGGGCGTAAACACCGCCGATTGGGCGTAGTGAATATCCGTATTAGGCACGTTAGGCAGGTTGCCTACACAACCTGAGATTGCCACGTAGCATTCGTTCTCGATAGCCCGTGCCTGTGCGCAGTTGCGAACGCGGTAATACCCATTTTGAGTATCGGTCAGGAAAGGGACAAACAGAATTTGGGCTCCCTGCGCTGCAAGCAACCTACCCAATTCGGGGAACTCTACATCGTAGCAGATCATCATGCCAATTTTGCCGCAATCCGTATCGAACGCCTTAACCTCATTTCCCCCCACCATACCGTAATACCGCACTTCGTTGGGGGTAATGTGCACTTTGCGGTACTCTTCGAACGTACCATCGCGACGGCACAGATAGGCTACATTGTAGAGCTTGCTATCGTCCACCAGCGGCATCGACCCACCAATGATATTGACGTTGTACGAAATGGCGAATTTGATAAGCCGCTCGCGCACCTCGTCGGTATATTCGGCAAGTTTTCGGATAGCCTGGGGTTCGGGCATGTCACGAAACTCGGCCATCAGGGGCGTGTTAAAAAACTCGGGCAACACCAGAAAATCGGCCTTATAATCGGCAACCACATCCACAAAAAACTCGACCTGATCGAAAAACGACTCAACGGTCGGGAAGTGCCGCATCTGCCATTGCACCACGCCCAGGCGAATAATGGAGTCGGAGTGAGAGCGTTTTTTCTTTTCGTCTACGTAATAAATGTTGTTCCACTCCAGCAAGGTTGCATACTCCTTCGACTCCGTATCGCCGGGCAAATAACCCCGCAAGACCTTTTTAACGTGGAAGTCGTTGGAGAGCTGAAAACTCAGGGTAGGGTCGTAAATCTCTTTTTGTTTTACCCGCGCAATGTACTCGCGGGGCGGCATCTGCTCGGCATGAGCCGCGTAATTAGGAATGCGCCCTCCAGCCAGAATCCCCTTTATATTTAGTTGTTCACACAGCTCTTTACGGGCATCGTAGAGCCGCCGACCTAGACGAAGATCACGGTAATCGGGATGGACAAACATCTCGATGCCGTAGAACCAATCACCTTTGGGGTTGTGCGTATCGAACGTGTAGTTACCAGTAATTTCTTCGTAGGTATGGCTATCGCCAAAGTCGGAGTATTTAACCCGAATGGCAAGGGCGCAGGCAACCACTTTATCATCGACTTCTACGCAAAACTGCCCTTCTGGAAATAGCCGTAACAGTTTGTCGATCAGGTTCTTCTCCCAATAATCGCCACCAATGCCACTGTACGACTCAATCATGGCCTCTTTCAGGTCGGCGTAGTCTTCTTTCCTTAAATTTCGGGTATCTATGCGCATAATTATCTAACCACTATCTACTAACTACCGGTTCCCGTTTTGTGCGTTACCCTTGTTCCTTCGGCTACTGGAATAATATAAGCTTTTCCGCCCGCTTGCTGAATAGCCTCAGCTACCGCTTCGGTGTTAGTTGGTGCATAGGCAAACATACATCCTCCCCCACCCGATCCATTGATTTTACCACCCAGGGCACCAGCCTGCAACGCGGCATCGATCATCCGGTCGATTTTGGGGGTCGACACCCGTTTGGCTTCTCGGAGGCTCGTTTGGTGGGTAGTCAGCAATTGTCCCAGTATAACGTGGTCGATGGTGCCGCTTCGGAACATGGTCAGGGCTTGCCGAAGCACATCGCGGTCGGAGAGATTTCCCTTTACGAGCGCTAACTCGTCAGGAGTGAGCAGGTGCGCATAGTCAGCTACGGCTTCAGTGAGCATGGCGTCAAACGCAAATGCCGGGTCATACGCCTGCATCTTCGCCATCGCATCGAGCATTCCGTATTTCACGTGCCGCAACACGCCGATGGTATCTTTCGGTTCGCCCGAATCGCCAAGTACAAAAGCTCCCAGGCCCGAGTCAGCGCCCGAAAACGGAAACGATTCTACCCGAATCACTGGCTTTGATTCCAGATAAATAACACCACCAATGGCCGTTGAGTAATGGTCCATCATGCCACCCGGTTCGCCAAATTCGAGCACCTCGGCCACGTAGCCCATCTCCGCCAATTGCGCGGGCGTGTACTGTCGGGGCTCGTCGGCTAGTTGGCTCAACAGATTCAGCCAGGTAACGATCAGAGCCGATGAACTAGATGTTCCGGCGTTGATCGGAATATTACCCCACACCCGTCCTTCAATATCCGCCGAAAACCGGAGACCGTCGCGGTGCAGCACATTCATGGCCGACCGGAAGTAATCGCGTTTGTTGGTATAAGCAAGCGGAAATGTATCGATCAGGAAGCGTTTTTCGCTATGGACATCCGGCAGCGACAGACGCACTTCGGGGGGAGCTCCGTCTGGATTAAGTCGGCCGGCATCAATGTTCATCCGTCGCGAAATGGCGGCTGCAATCACGGGCAGGCCGAGATAATCCTGATGTTCGCCAAACAGGCAAATACGCCCCGGCGTGGAGGCAACGATGTTGGTCATAGTATTTTTTCGACAGGATTACAGGATTAAAAGATTCGTAAGACGAAAAGAAATCCTTCTAATTGTGTAATCCTATCGAAGATTTTAGTCGCGTTTCCAGTTCTGCCAGATGCTCGTCGGTGAAGTCGTGATGCGTTACAAATCGTACCAAATGTTTTCCGAACGTGACACCCCGAATTCCTTTTTCGGCTAGTTGTTGCACATAATCGGTCGCCAGAATACTTTCGGGCAAACGGAAAATAACGATGTTGGTATCGATGGGGTAAATCTCCTGCACTTCGGGCAGGGCTTCAAGCATTGCCCCAATTTTACGGGCGCGAGAATGGTCGAGTTTCAGCCGGTTCACGTGGTGATCGAGAGCGTAAATACCCGCGGCCGCCAGGAACCCCGCCTGTCGCCAGCCTCCCCCCATCATTTTGCGAAAGCGCCGGGCTTGAGTAATAAAATCGCGTTTCCCCAACAGCAGCGACCCAACCGGACAACCCAACCCTTTCGAGAGACAAATACTGATTGAGTCGAACAGTTGACCGTGCGCTTCGGTGCTTTCGCCCGTTTCAACCAGCGCGTTAAACAGTCGCGCTCCATCGAGGTGCAGAGGTAACTTGTTGTCGTCGCATACTTGCCGGATGGCGGCTATTTCGGGTAGAGTGTAATAACAACCACCCCCTTTATTCATTGTATTTTCCAGGCTAACCAGCCGCGTCAAAGGCCGGTGCGGGTCGGCGGGGTTGTTGATGGCATCACGAACAAGGGCGGGCGTAAGTTTACCCCGCTCACCCGGCAGCAACGACACCGATACCCCCGAATTAGCCATAATCCCACCTCCTTCATACAGGTAAATATGCGAAAGCTGGTCGCAAATCACCTCATCGCCGGGGCGGGTGTGGGTTCTGATCGCCAATTGATTGGTCATTGTACCGCTGGGACAAAACAGGGCCGCTTCCATTCCGAAAAGCTGGGCCGCTTTAGTTTCCAGGGCATTCACCGTTGGGTCGTCACCGAATACATCATCACCCAGCGGGGCAGCAAACATGGCCTCGCGCATGGCGGGCGTGGGGTGTGTTACGGTATCGCTTCGAAGGTCTATTGTCATAAAGTGATCTCAAATTTCAAGTCCCAAGTTACACGTTTCAAAGAGCCGACAGGCCGAACCTGAGTCCAATTATGTTTTACACCAAATCCCATCCTTTCCGGTATTCTCTCGAAAGCAGTGCGTTAGCTTCTGAATTATGGCGAAATTTTTCTTTGCGGGCGTTCCACTCCAGCGGCTGACCAAGTCGCCAGGCAATTAGACCGAGGTGCATAGGCATGGTCATTTGCCGGGCGTAGGCCAGATTCGATTCCGGCTGTGTTCTTGATTTTACTGCATTCACAAAGTTCTGCTGGTGGCCGGGCGAGCGTTCGATTGTGATCGGCACTTCTGCTATGTCGGTCATGGTAACGCCGTTGATCGTGATTTCGCGCGAACCATAATCGCAGAGTAGTGTTCCTTTATCGCCCTCGAAATAGGCACCAATACCACGTTTCTCGGCACCCGGCACGTTGAGTGGTGTACTGGTCCAGTGAAGTTTCAAACCGTCGAACTCATAATCAATATCAATCCATTTGGGAGCATCTCCGATGCCTTCGGGTAGCTCGCCTTTCGCGGTTATACGACTCAAACCCGTTGGGTTAATGGCCCACCAAACTACATCGGCAATGTGGCACCAGAAATCCTGAAATACCCCACCGGAATAATCCAGAAAATAGCGATATGTAAAATGGCAGCGCTCGGGCGTATACAGCGATACTGGGGCCGGGCCCTGCCACATGTCCCAGTTGAGAGTGCTGGGCGGAGCCTGATAATTGGCGGGGCCAAGCACCGGGGGAGCACCGGTTTTCCAGAGCCGCACCGTGTGCACTTTACCAATCGCTCCAGAATTTATAATCTCAACCACCCGGTGGTAGTTATCGCCCGCATGGATCTGGGTTCCTAGCTGAAAAATCCGGTCGTAACGTTTTTGCGCTTTCAGCATCTGCTGCCCTTCGCGCACACTGTACGACAGCGGTTTTTCGCCGTACACATCTTTACCCGCCTGAAAGGCCATGATTGCAATCTGGGCATGCCAATGGTCGGGGGTGGCGCAGGTGATAGCGTCGATGTCTTTCCGGTCGAGGAGGTAGCGAAAATCAGCGTAGGTTTTAACCGCGTCGGCTGGGCGGTTGGCATATGGTTCGTGCTTTTTTAGGGTATCCAGCGCTTTAGCCAAGTGAGTTTCGTCCACATCGCACAAGCCCACAATGTCTACTTCGGGGAGTTTGGCAAACCAGTTTAGATGATTCGTTCCCATGCCATTTACGCCAATATGCGCCACACGAAGTTTGTCGGATGGTGCCACGCGCCGTTTCATACTGGGAAATAAAGCGAGACTCAGCGCAGCAGCACTACTCTGCTGCAGAAACTCCCGACGGTTAAGCGGTTGATTCATGATGATCAACTGGTTTAGGTTTATTCGGCTAATTTGGGCAGAATGACGTGGCTTTGCAAGCAAGAACTTTCGGATTGATGAAGTCCGCAAAACCATTTGCCATCGCCCTCCGTTAAACTGTCAGTTCCAAATTCAACACTATACAGAACTAAACCATGCTTAAACGCAGAGCATCGGCTACCTGGAAAGGCAGTCTACAAGAAGGTACCGGCAGTTTGTCGGCATTTGGTGGTGTGTTAGACAACACGCCTTTTTCGTTTAAAACCCGTTTCCAGAGCGAAGACGGTAAAGCGGGTACAAACCCTGAAGAACTATTAGCGGCTGCTCATGCGGGCTGTTTCACCATGGCCACGGGCGCTGAACTTGGTCGGGCCGGATTTACGGTGGATTCACTCGAAACCAATGCCGTACTGACAATGGACACCGATACGCTGACTGTTACGGCTGTTGACCTCACCATCAAAGGTAGCGTTCCGGGTATCGACGAAGCCAAATTCAAAGAGATTGCTGAAGGGGCCAAATCCCATTGTATTATCTCACGGGCCTTATCACCAGACATTAAGCTAACGCTGAACGCATCGCTGGTATAATAACAGTTTTACCGATTGGTCGGTTTGTTCGTAACGCTGACATTGCTACTCAATACAGCTCGCGTTACGGACAAACCGACCATCCTTTTTTTAAGCCAATTCCTAACTAACAGGACTCTTCGGTTTAAAAACCCTGTATCTTCACCTCATTATCACGTTAACCAATCTAACATTATGGCTGTCAACGCAAAACATCTTGCTACATTTATCCTCGGAGCTGTTGCCGGGGTTGCTCTCACTAAGTATGCCCATACCGAAGAGGGCGAAAAAATGATGGAGAACCTGAAAGAACAGGGCAATCAGTTCAAGTCGGAGGCTGAAGCAGCTGTTGAAAATGCACCGGAGTATTTCGATAACCTGAAATCAAAACTGGCCGATTTGCTGCGCAACAACTTCCCCGATGCCGAGCAAGCCATCAACGACGTACTGGGCAAAAAGCCTGAACTTCCCGCTGCTGAAACACCGGAGACTCCAGTGACTCCAGTATAGGAATGCGGATTTAGAACGTAAACTCTTTCCGCACAACTGTCTGATTACTTCCAGCTCCCTGCTCATACACCACATTGGCTGGTAAAGGGATTTTCACCAGCGATTTAGGCAAGCTCATCGATTGATCGTATAATAACAAACGCAATGACGCTCCCGGTCGGGTTCTGACGGTGAGCGTCATTTCTTTGTTTAGCGGCAAGCCGTTAGCTACAACGGAGAATAAATGGCCACCACTAACTGGCGCGCTTCCAGGTTTAGTCGGTTCGTTATTTACGAAGATTGACTGAATATCGGCGGTGTCTTTGGCAATCAACCCAATTTCAAAACCCGCTGCCCCACGCACCGACCGTAGTTTTATCCGCACTGTTCGGCTTGTGGTGGTGTTACTGTCGCTCAGCAGTTCGGCAGTTGGCGCTTGTAGAGCCAATGGTTGGGCTGAATTCTTTAACAGTTGCCGTTTGCTGGCCGGATAAAACTCGGGGAAAGAGCCAATAGTACTTTGGGTAAAAAACTGTTGCTTCCAGGGGTCGGTTGTTGTCGATGGCGACATCCAGTACGCTTTTCCTGTGTCGGCATTCAGGTAATAACTAACCTGGCTGTGTAGCGGTTGCACGGTGCTGGGAGCCTCAGCTCGAATAGCCCAGGCGGTCGTTAACAAGCCAAGCACCAAAACCGCGATTGCTACAGTCGGTCCGTTACGCCAGCGAAGCGATTGCTCAATCCCAACGCCAATCGGCAATAACAGTCCCAGAGTGATAATAAATAATACCATAGAGCCAACAATTGGCAGTTGCAGATCGAACGTCACGAACAGCAATCGAACCAACGGAATCAGAAACAATGCAGGTAAAGCAGCTCCCAGTGTTACTAATTCATAAGACAACCTACTTTTGCGCTGATACAGATTCCATTGCAACACAGCTCCCGTGCCCACCAGGCTAAACAGCAATGGAAACATGAGTTGGAAAGTTGTAGCGGGCAATAAAAACGCCTGTACCATAACCAGTATGTACAAAAGCAGGTAAACCCCCATGATGAGTGAAAAGGGCCGTATCCAGCGCATTACCACCCGCACCAGTAATCCAAATACGCCAGTGGTCAGTAAAGCATAGGCAATCAGGAATTTGTCGGAAGCGTAAATACCATTAATGAAATACAAAAATGACAGTGGGCTGCCTTCGGCCACTCTGATATGATACGCATCGGGCATCAGTTGCCGCACAAATACTGTAAGCGGCCATAACAGGGCCAGTATCAAGATAACCATTAACAGAAATAAAACCGCTCCGGCAAGGCTTTGCCCCAACGTCAACACTTTTTTGCGACTGCCCACCACAAGAGCAACAATTAGCGTCAGTGTGAGTAGCCCCACAAACAACCAGTTGAGCGACATGGGGTACTGCACCATCTGAAACCCAACCGTATTGAAGAAAACTTTGTCGGGTGCTTTGGTGTGATCGAGGGGTTGGTTGCCGAGGTAGCGGGTTAGGCCCAGTAAATTACTCCCGTGGTGCTGCAGGGTACCGAGGTCGAGATTATCGGGTGAATCGGTCAGTTTGTGGTAATGCACAAACCCATCAATAAAGGCCGAATTGAGACCGCTGTAACCCGCCAATCTAAATACAGTAAAATCGGTACTGTTGGGCAGAATGCGGTAGATCTCATACATCAGCGACGAAGCCAGCGGATACGGAGCTGCTTTGGCGAGGGCATCAACAGCCCACCCGTTTTCCGGACTGATCTCAAACGTCATGCTGGGTCCGCGTACACCCCGCGATTCGAGATTCATTACAAAACCAACATCTTTAGCCCAGGGATGACGCACAAACGCCTGAGCGCCGTACAACCCATATTCCTCGCCATCGGTGAGCAGAAAAATAACGTCATTTTGCAAAGGTGGACCATTTTTCAGGGCACGGGCCGTTTCGAGAATTGCCGCTACGCCAGAACCATCATCGGCAGCTCCGCGCGAGTTGGGTTGCGAGTCGTAGTGAGCGAGCATCAACACCGCTTTACCGGGTTTCTGTCCTTTCAGCCGACCAACCAGATTAAAAACGTAGCCCACACTGCCACCGCGTCGATGGCTAACAGCCGTTTCCTGAACCTCGGTTTCCAGGTTAAGCGCGCGCAACTGATTAAGCAGATAAGCGCGAGCAGTAACGTGGGCTGGCGTACCCATAGCATGGGGCTCACGGGCTATTTCGCGAACATGAGCAAAAGCACGTTGAGCCGAGAACTCCGTTGCGGGTGCAGTGGTGGGTAGTGGTGAGGGAGGCTGCATGGCCCTAATTGTCCAGACGGAAATACCGATGAGCAAAAGGAGCACAAGTACCGCTGAAATTTTGGACGAAAAAATCATTTAAGTAGCGAGGAAGTAAGCAGTTGAAAGCATAAAGATAATTTTGTTATTCAGGACAATAGTAAGCTTTTCAAATTCACAGCTTGCCACTTAATTTTTTCCACCAATTTTGCGGTCGATTTCACTCTTTGATTTTCTCATGAAAACAGTTGACTCGTACAATTTCGCTGGTAAGAAAGCCCTCGTCCGCGTGGATTTCAACGTGCCACTCGACGCACAGTTTACCATCACCGACGATACCCGCATCAAAGCGACTATCCCAACAATTACCAAAATCTTGAATGATGGTGGTTCGGCTATCCTGATGTCACACCTCGGTCGCCCAAAAGATGGTCCAACGGATAAATATTCGCTCCGGCACCTGGTTCCTACCTTGTCAGAAACTTTCGGTCGCGAGGTAAAATTTGCCGACGACTGCATTGGCCAGTCGGCTATTGATCAGGCAGCCGCGTTGCAGCCAGGCGAAATTCTTTTGCTTGAGAACCTTCGCTTTTACAAAGAAGAAGAAAAAGGCGATGTGGGTTTTGCCGAAAAACTCTCGAAACTGGGCGATGTTTGGGTGAACGACGCGTTCGGAACCGCCCACCGCGCTCACGCCAGCACGGCAGTTGTCGGTCAGTTTTTCGAAGATCGGGTGTGTGGCTATGTGATGCTGGCCGAAATTGAAAACGCCGACAAAATCCTAAATCATGCTGAGCGGCCTTTTACGGCAATTATGGGTGGAGCCAAGATTTCAGACAAAATCCTGATTATTGAACGCCTGCTCGATACGGTCGATAACCTGATTATCGGTGGGGGAATGACGTACACATTCACTAAAGCATTGGGTGGAAAAATTGGTAAGTCGCTGCTCGAAGCGGACAAGCAGGACCTAGCGCTGGAAATCCTGAAAAAGGCCGAAGAGAAGGGCGTGAAAATCATTATGCCGCTCGACAATGTATGCGCCGATAGCTTTTCAAACGATGCCAACCGCCAGACTTTCGCTACGGGCGAGATTCCTGATGGGTGGGAAGGGCTGGATATTGGTCCCGAATCAGTCAAGCTGTTTATGGAAGTAGTTGCCAATTCAAAAACCATTCTCTGGAACGGCCCAATGGGCGTATTTGAGTTCGAAAACTTTGCTACGGGTACCAACGCCATTGCCAAAGCGGTAGTGAAAGCAACCGAAGAAAATGGTGCCTTCTCACTCATCGGCGGGGGCGATTCAGCTTCGGCAATCAACCAGGCTGGTTACGGCGACCGCGTTAGCTACGTTTCGACGGGTGGCGGTGCCTTGCTCGAATACATGGAAGGTAAAGTGCTACCAGGCGTAGCGGCATTGCAATAAGAAATTAGGATTGGGTAATTGGGGAAATTACCTCAGTTACCCAATCACTTATTCATCAGCAGGAATATATATATCGAACGTAGCTCCTTTATGAAGCTTGCTGGTAGCGGTAATAAACCCTTTATGGTTCTCGACTATCTTTTTCACAATTGCCAGACCAATTCCAGTACCTCTATATTGATTTCTACCGTTTAGCCGTTGAAATACCCCAAAAATCCGTTCGCTATATTTGGGTTCAAACCCAATACCATTATCGCTGACAGAGATGTGGCAATAGTTCTTGTCGGGTAATAAATTTTTGTTAGTCGACTCTCTTCCTAACTCAACCCCGCTCCTTATTATAATATGCGGAGGTTTAGCAACATCGGTGAATTTAAGCGCGTTTCCGACAAGGTTTTGCATCAGTTGACGAAACTGAAATACAATGATCTTGGCAGATCCGAGGCATATAACCTCTATAGTAGCGTGTTTTTCCTGAATAGCTTCGTCCAGCTCACTAAGCACCTCATTCGTAATTGTATTAAGATCCGTGTCTTCAAATTTCCGTTCTGTTGTATTTACACGGGAGAAGGCCAGTAAATCCTGAATAAGTTGCTGCATCCGTTCGGCAGCCCCCTGCAATCGCAAAAAATAATCTTTACCGTTTTCAGTTAAATTCTGGCTTTCCTTTTCGAGTATTCGACCAGCCAGTGTTTGTATTTTACGCAGGGGCTCCTGTAAATCATGGCTCGATATATAGGTAAATGATTCAAGTTCATTATTCATTTTCAGAAGGGCTGAGTTTTTATTTTCAAGTGTTTCGTTAGCTTCCTCTAGCTCAACTGTCCGCTCTCCTACTGCTTTTTCCAGCGCTTCTTTTTGCTTTCTCTGTTTATGAATTTCCGTATTGGTACCTACCCACATTTCAACAACACCACGCTTATCTTTCTGAGCTGACCATCGGCTGAGATACCACATATAGTTTCCCTGCCAATCTAAAAGCCTATTCTCCATTTCGAAATCAGTACCGGTATCAATAGATTTTTGCCAGCGTTGTTTATATTCAGTCAGGTCGAGTGGATGAACTATTTTTTCCCAGCCCCAGTCTTTTAATTCATCAAAAGATAATCCCGTATAACTGAACCAATGCTGACTTAAATAATTAACATTTCCTATTGCATCGGCTGTCCATACTTTTTGTGGCATAGCATCAGCAATAAATTGAAAGCGCTTCTCAGCTTTTTTTTCTTTCTCCTGCGCTTTCGCTTTATCTGTAATATCTTCAATTGACAGCAAAATTAATTTCTCTGAACTGTTCTTGTTTACCAGTTCGCGGGCATTTAACAACATTACCCGCTCACCAATTACTGGAAACGTGTAGGTTATGGCAAAATCGTTGAATGCGGATTTTTCTGGAAGAATTTTTTCAAGTAATGTTCGCAGCTCAGGGATATTCCACTGTTTGTTACCCAGGTCATAAATAAGAAAGCCTTCTGTTTCAGGCTCTTTTACCTGAAATGCTTGGTAAAATGTGCTGTTAGCCGTTTTTATCCGCAAGTTTTTATCCAACACTAGCAAGGGCTGGCGAATGTTGCCAATAATTGCTTCAGCATAATCGCGTGAGGCTATTACTTGCTCATTCAGGTTCGTGATTTCCTGATTCACAGCCATCAATTCTTCGTTGGTACTTTGTTGCTCTTCCTTACTTGTTTCAAGTTCTTCGTTCAGGCTTTGCAACTCTTCGCTCCCGCTTAGGAGTTCTTCGTTGGCGCTTTGTAGTTCTTCGTTTACTGCTTCCTGATCTTCGGTAATACTCCGCATATCTTCCCTAGTTTGATCTAGTTCCTGCTCAAGCTGGTGTATGCGAAGGTCTTTGTTATCCTTGTTTGACTTTGAAACTGTTGCTTTTTTAGAACTACCAGTTATCGCCATATTACCCACTTGATTCTTTTCGTGGAAAAGAACTAAATAGTGTGGTTCAATGGTATTGAGCAACGGAATAGCTTCGAGCGAAATAATACGTTGAACATCATTTATGAGTACAGGAATATTTTCTTTTATTACGGCTGCTTTCTGTTTTTTTGCTTTATGTAAAATATTACGTAGCTCAAAAGCCAACCCATATTTTGCCATCAGCAATAAATTATGTGTGGGTTTCCCCGACAATTGTTCTAAAAAATTGCTGGTACTACCGCGAAAATGAACAATATCCAAGCCCTCATTTACGACCACCCCAACAGGTGTGTACTTACTTAGAATTATATCATCAGCTGTCTTCTGAAAATCAGCACGCATAGTTTCGGTTTTAGGATCGGTTTTTACCGAGACTACAGGTAATTCACTTCGTTCACTTGCCAAAAGCATAAACCGGCCGGGTACATCTTTACGAGTAAATAGTTTCTCGGTTTTTACGGCTGAAGCGAAAAGTTCAGGGACGCCACTTATTGTTTCAGATTTACCTAATAATAAAAAGCCATTGGGGTTCAATGCATAATGAAAAGTCGTGAGAGCTTTCTTTTGCAGATAGGGCTCCATGTAAATTAGTACGTTACGACAGCTTATAAAATCTATTTTTCCAAAGGGTGGGTCTTTTAGAAAATTATGGCGGGCAAATACGCACATATCCCGCACTTGCTTATTCACCTGATAACTCCCATTGGTTTTTATAAAGAATTCCTGTAACCGCTGTGGTGATACCCCTTCAACTTCAGATTTTGTATAAATGGCAGTACGTGCTTTGGCAATAGCGGGTTCGCTTAGATCACTGGCAAACAGTTGAACTCGTTCCCGGTCCTCCCCCAAAAACTCCTTAAAGCATATTGCCATCGAGTAAGCTTCTTCGCCGGTGCTACAACCGGTTACCCATACACGTATTGGCTCACTAGCTGATTTGTTTCTTATGATGAGCGGAAAAATCGTATCGCATAGCGTAGAAAAGGTTTTTGGATCCCGAAAAAACGAGGTTACCGGAATCAACAGGTCCTGATATAGCGCATCCTGTTCTATCTTATTGTCCCGCAAATAGGTAAGATAATCGACAGGCTGATCGCTTTTATTGATGGCCATTCGGCGCAGTATTCGCCGACGGATTGTGGTTTGTTTGTAATACGTGAAGTCAGTTCCCTTGCGGATGCGCAACAATGCAAGCATTTGCCGGAAAGCATCATTAGCCTGGGCCTGGAGGGACGATTCTGTGTTGATATGCTGATTGAAAATGCCCGCTATTTCTAATAGTTTTTGGGGAATCTGCTCAGGTGGAAGAATAAAATCCACTACGCCGGCTTGTATGGCGCTTTTAGGCATACCATCATACCCAGCCGACATTTCATCCTGCGCAATCGTAATACCCCCATACTCTTTGATCGCTTTTAGCCCTTTGGTGCCATCACTACCCGTTCCCGACAGTACCACACCAATAGCACCACTTTGATGGACCTCGGCCAATGACGTAAAAAAAAGGTCTATGGGCAGATTTGGCTCATTTTTTTTTGTGGTGCGGGGGCTCAGCTGTAAGATCCCGTCGTTGGCCACCAACATTTTGTTGCTGGGTAGAATATAGATGTGATCAGGCTCTACTTTGATCTCATCCGCTATTTCCAATACTGGAATAGACGTAACTTTTTGAAGCAGTTCGGGTAGAATACTTTCGTGGATGGGCGATAAGTGCTGCACCAACACATAAGCCATTCCCGAATTTTCGGGAATAGCTTCAAGCAGTTTTTTAAAGGCGTCTAAACCACCTGCCGAAGCTCCAACGCCAACTACGGGAAACAAGTTAGGGGACAACGTTTTTTGGCCTTCGCTCATGGTTAGCTCGTTTATGAATCTGCTTCAAGCACAAAACTTTCGGCTACTGGCCGTGCAAAATCAGTATCAACAATCAGGGTAATTATCTGCTGAAGTACCCGTTTGAGTTTGACAAATTCATTCGGTTTTTTGATGCAGTAATGTACCCCATTCTTGTACAATCGGTTCGTCATAGCCTCATCAAATGAGGTAGAGAGTATTACCACAGGTAGCTGCCGCAGGGTATCGTCTTGATTTATTTCCGCCAAACATTCAAAGCCGTTTTTGCGCGGCATATTAAGGTCGAGGAATAGAACACTAGGAAGCATACCCGTTTTTTTTGTGAGTAGCTGCATGAGCTGCTCACCATCGTGCACTGTAGTCAGGGAAGTCGCTACAGATAATTCTGATAAGGCCTGCTTAAAAAAGAGGCAGTCATCCTCATCATCGTCGGCAAGAAGGAGCTGAAGCTTGCTGGTTTCCATTTGCCAACTATAGTATATAAAGCATGTACCGCAATCTACGACTAATATTACAGCTAGAACTGTTTAATATTACTTCAACAGAAGACTTTGGTCACATTTTATATAATAAGCAGCTTAAGTAAAATCTTTTCTATTTTAGCAACTTTTCTAATATTCAATTGTATCACTTTAGAATATAAATAGGTACTTAGCCTACAACTTCTAATATAGTATCCAGCATTTTGTTATAGCCTTCTTTTGAAATTGGTTTGGTTTCGACTAAAGCGGCTCCCAATTTCAGACATTCTTCGGCCAGTTGTGGCCCTACATACGTTGAATAGATGGCAACAGCAATGTTGCCGTACTTTTCGTTCGACTTGATGTAATCGAGTGTTTCCCGACCCGATAGTTTAGGCATGTTCTGATCAAGCACAATAACGTCGGGCAACTCATCGTCCGAAGAAACATTATTCAAATAATCAATCACTTCAACACCGTTTGATACGCTTGGAAGGAGATCAACATCAGCACGGTTGTGAAGAAAATCGAAGAAGAAAAAGGCATCGTCACTGTCATCTTCCGCCAATAATATTTTTCGTTTGAGCTGACTACTCATTCTTTTCCCTAATTAGTGTTTACGTAAAGGTAACTTAATTATAAATACGGACCCTTTTCCCTCTTCACTTTGTGCGCTAACCGTACCGTGATGCCGGTCGATAATCCGCTTTGTGATAGCCAATCCAATTCCTGATCCCTCGTACGCGTCTTTGGTGTTCAACCGGTGAAATAACGAAAACACTTTTTCCGCATATTGATCATCAAAGCCAATTCCATTGTCAGCGATCTTAATATAGTAATGTGGCTCCTGACCTGACTCGTTTCTCCGCTCGATGCCACCACTAATGACTAATTCAGGAACAATGTCGGGCCTACTAAACTTCATCGCGTTACTGATGAGGTTTTGAAAAACCTGACGCATTTGCCCTGGATTGACATCGACCGTTGGTAGATTTTCAATACGTACCACTGCCTTTTTATCGCTGATAACCAAATCGAAATCGCTGATGACATCAGTTACAATATCGTGCAGATTGGTTGGCACGAATCGGTCATCATTTGTGGATAAGCGCGAGTACGTCAAAATATCTACGATCATCGTCTTCATCCGGTTTGACGAATCGATAATTTTCTCCAGATACCTCACACTATCGGCTGGCAGCTCACTAGTATGCCTATCTTTTAGCATCTTGGCAAAGATCAGAATCTTCCGAAGCGGCTCCTGTAAATCATGTGAAGCCACCGATGCAAACTGCAATAAATCGTGATTACTAACCTCCAGCGCTGCGTTAGTCTGGGCTAGTTGTTCATTATTGATTTCTAACAGCCGCTGGTTCTCCTTCTGTACCGTCAGATCAGTCAGAATCATACTCAGCGAAACACCGTCGTTGAGCTCAAGCGCATTAACCGAAAGCTGACAGGGTATTAAGCCATGAGCCCCTGCAATAAACAATTCAATTTTATTGTCTTCTGTCCAACCCATACGAAACAAATCACCAAAGGCTGTTTCGGACTCTGGTGGTACAAATGTTCTGAACGACATACCAATAACGGATGATAGAGGTTTACCCACCATCGACGCAAACATGGAGTTAGAATAAACAATCAGGCCATCGCTATTGAGCGTGACTGCCCCTTCATTCATGGTTTCAATGAATACCCGGTAGGTGTGGTCAGCGGTTTTAAGGGTATAGAGTTCATGGCCGTCTTTACCCTGTACTATCAGCGCGTCAACTTGCCCTGTCCGGATCGCATAAATCGTCTCCGTGGCTTCTTCTAATTGCCGGCTCAGGCGTTCGTTCTCAGCCAAAAGCTGATCGTATGTCTTGGACGGGTTAACAGACATTGTTACGGGGTAATACCTAATCCTGATAATACCCGCTTCGTTTCCGACAGATCGCCGATCAAGCGTCGTTCAGGAAGCGGAAACAGCTTTACCAACAGCGGCAAAGCAATTAACTGTTCAATCTGGGCAATTTCGCGCTGTTGATGCACATCAATTATTTCAAGCGAATAATTCCCTTCCAAATGTTCTTCGCAAATTTGCTTCAGATTAGTGACCGCTCGCACAGAATTCAGCGAGGCTCCTGTTATAAACAAGCGCAACACATACGGTTTACTTTCATCGAGTGTTTCAGCCTGTTCGCTCATTTCAATTGGTAGCAGGGCGGATGTTCAATCCAACCAAAACTTTTTCTTCATTCGATAAATCGCCAATAATTTTACGAATGGGTTCCGGTACTTTTTTGACCAATGTAGGAATGGCCAGAATTTGATCACCCTCAGCTAATTGCGGATGCACCAACAGGTCAATCACTTCAATTTTATACTGCCCTTTTAAGTGCGCTTCACAGTACTTTTTCAAGTTTGCCAGTGCCGTCAAAGACCGGGGGGTGTTGCCCGCCACATAGAGCCGCAGCTCCCACATTTCCTGTTCTTCTACCATATATATAGAGCGGTTTGTAAAGCCGCCCATCTGTCTACGAGCGGCTTACAGACCGCTCTCGTTTATTCTTCGTTATGCCGACTCCGAGTCATCAGGGCGCGGTTTTTTTCCATCACTTCATTGCGCAGCTCCTCCTCCACATAACTCCGATTCAGATCTTCCTGAACAGATTCAAATTCTTCGCGCAAACTGGCAATTCGAGCTTCTAATACGGTACGCTTCCGCTCAATCTCACGATCTTTCCGACCTACAGCATGATCGCGCAGCGCCACGCCCGTTTCATACTGTAATTGTTGAGCCTCGCGGGCCGAACCCGTCAGAACACCTTCCGGTCCTAGATAAACGTCGACCAAATCGAGACCGTGGTTGGTAATAACAAACTCCCGAACCTGATTCGAATGTTTCATTCCCCGCGATTTCATGACGTACAATCCCCGGTTACGCTCCCCATTAAACTCAATATCCTTTACCGACAACCACGCATCGACCAGCGACGATACACCTTCATCGGTTTGTTCGTGAATGACAGTATTCAACGACAGAGCCGTAAACATCACCGTTATTTGTTCAGTCTGTAAGAAATCAATCAGGCGAATCAACATCGACTTTACTTCGCTCATCGAACCCACCGTAACCAGATTGGTAATAGGGTCCAATACTACGGCATGTGGCCTGAAGTTTTTGACAATCTTATGAATAGCGACCAAATGCATTTCTAACCCGTTAAGGGTAGGCCTAGAGGCATGAAACTGTAATAAACCTGCATTAACGTGGTCTTGAAGGTTCATTCCAATTGATTGCATATTGCGGCAAATCTGCTGGGGTGATTCTTCAAAAGCGAAAAACACACACCGTTCACCGCGTCGGCAGATTTCATTCGCGAAGCTGGCAGCGATACTGGTTTTACCCGTTCCAGCCGTTCCAGAAACAAGAATACTGCTACCCCGGTAAAAGCCTTTATTATCCAGCATCTTATCCAGAGACGCTATTCCAGACGAAACACGATCCGACGAAACCGGGCTATCTAACGTCAGCGATGTAACCGGCAAGACCGAAATACCCTGAGCATCAATCAGAAAGGGATACTCATTTGTACCGTGCATGGACCCACGGTACTTCACGACACGCAACAACCGAGTTGAAATCTGGTTGCTTACCCGGTGGTCAAGCAAAATAACGCAATCCGATACGTACTCTTCAAGACCATAGCGAGTCAAGGTCCCATCGCCTTTTTCACCCGTAATGATGGTAGTGACGCCTTTACTTTTGAGCCACTCAAAAAGCCGACGGATTTCAGCTCGCAGTACGCCTTGATTTAATAAGCCGGAAAACAGGTTTTCGATGGTATCCAGCACAACCCGCTTAGCACCGATGCTATCGATGGCGTGTCCCAACCGAATAAACAGACCTTCCAGGTCATATTCACCGGTCTCTTCAATTTCGTGGCGTTCGATGTGAACGTGGTCTAAGCGGACGAGTTTATCAGCCTGTAACTGTTTCAGATCGAAACCCAGCGAAGCCACATTAATTACCAGCTCGTCGGTTTTTTCCTCAAACGCCATAAAAACGCCTGGTTCATTGAACTGCATAGCGCCACGTACAATGAACTCAAGAGAGAACAGGGTTTTTCCACAACCTGCACTCCCACAAATAAGTGTTGGCCGACCTTTTGGTAAACCTCCACCCGTTATTTCATCCAATCCGGCAATTCCTGTTGGTGCTTTGGATAAAATAGGCAGCGCGGGGTTTGAGCTATCAGAAGTTTTTAGACTCATTAAACGAAGAGTATATGACTTTAGGGAGGCATGACAGGCCCGAAAAATCAGGCCCATTTTTAAAGGTAACAAATCCCCATAAAAGCCTTAACACGCATTTCCCGTAATCTTAGGCTACGGGACAATACCCTCTCGTTTATCATCGGTTACTAATAAAGCCTTTACTTGCTCTAAATCTTTGTCGCGCCCCTGGCGTAAATCGTCAATAGAGTAGCTGACGGGATAATCGGGTAGTACACCACGCCCTGTGTCGCGGCCCGGCAAAGGCAATCGAATTCGGTAAGCCGGAATCTTTACAATCATCCGGGTATTAGGTAGCTCCACAAAAAAACTCTGTCCGGCATTGCAACCGTATGCTCCTCCACCCGTCTCTCGACCCACAATTTTCACATCAGCGTTGAATTCTCGGGCGAGTGATGGAAAAATCGCAGCTGCTGAAAACGACAAGCCATCCGTCAGTATCAGAATAGGCCCATCAAAATGGCTCGATTTACGAGGGCGGGTCATTTTCCGGTACGTAGGCAATTGGAGGTTTCCGTTATTGTCGCGCCGTAACCGAAAATGCAGATCGATATAAGCAAATGGGCCACTGATCCACGTCTTGGCTCCGTCTACGTGAGCATTGCGTTGATTGGCAACGGTTGAATCCCAGAACACGAATGGCCGGTCGACAACGTACCGGAGCAAATCGCGGCAGGTTTGGGCACTACCACCCAGATTACCCCGCACATCAATCACCAGCTGGCGGATATGCCGACGCTTTATTTCATCAAAAACAGTTCCAAAAGACCGGCGCATGGGTCCATCGCCAAACCGCTCAATTTTCAGCACCGCCACAGCCGAATCTTCTCGGACAACAGCCAGCTGCAAACCACGTCGGCTAAGCACCGTCCGGGTTGGCAAGGCCTGTTTCTGCCGCCGAATAGTATCGGCTTTTGCATTACGGGCCAGTCTTCGGGCAGACATAGCCCTGGCCGGAATCGCCACAGTTCGTACGTGCCCACTCGAATCGGTCAGGCCCACTCGCAGCGTATCGCTGAACCCGTAGGTGGCCCTATACAGTGCGGGGAGCACAACAGAAAGCATTCCATCGTGCGCAGTTTTGGTATAGCCATCGCCCCACACCATCGGCCTGAAATGGGCTAATAGTTCGTGAGTAGAGTGACCATCGAGGCTCGAAATTTCTTCGAAGGCCGCTACTCCGGTTGTTTGCAGCGGGCGCGTGGCCACAAACATTCGATCGTCTTTAACTAGCACCGAAATAGGCCAGGGTGGTAAGTGAAGTTGCTTTAAATACCGTTGGCGTTCTTTGGAATTAGTCAGACTGGTATGCGCACATCGAACCTGCCCAATGTAGGGGCGAATTGCCAGCCCAAACGCTACATCGCTCATTGGCTGGTTCATTTTAGCCATGGTTTGCCCGTAGGCTACTGCCAGACTGTCGGGCGTATTATATCGAAATAAACCGGGGTGCAATTCAGTGAGTGCCCGTTGCAGCACATCGAAATCCTGCCGCAGTTCATCAGGCGTGAACTGGCGATAAGGGTCGTAATCTGTTGCTTGAGCCATTGCCCAAACCGACCACATGGAAAACAGGAACGTGAGTAGGTGCTTCATAGGAAATTACCTCACAAAATAACGCAAAAATGTGTGTGGTAATCGACATACGAGTAGTTTATTACCCTCCAGCCAACAGATTATCTTATCAAAATGTACCTCCAAATAAACTACTAAAATTACAGACTAAGTATTAAGTCGCTTACAATCCAAAATGTTCTCATTACAATCACATGAGTAAAACCGCTAAATCAAGATTCGTTTGATTTAATAAATTAATGACCTAAGTTTTCTTTTGCTTCCTTATATTGCCTTGATTATCAATTCGCCCATTATGCTTAAATCTACATTTACTCCATTGTTGAAATCAGCCCTTACTCAATTTTTGGGGCTTCTTAGTTTACTAATGGCGGCTTCAACTGTAGAAGCTCAGATCACCACACCCACTGCTTTGTCGGCCACGCTCATTGCTACCCCCAATTTATTAACAGCTACGACTGGCACTAGCCTTTCTGCCACAGCACGGGGCGGCACATCTCCTTACAGCTATACCTTTAACGGACCAGGTGCCATTTCTGCCAATGGCAGTTCAACCGCAACTGTAACCGGGTTAATTCCGGGCGTTCATACATTTACCCTGACAGTTCGTGATGCGGGGGTACCCGCCAGCGGAACCGTTGCAGCCATTGCCAGCCAATCCATTACGGCTACCACCAGCGTTACCGTTCCGGGAGGTAGTTTGGTGGGTACGTCTACCATCTGCGCAGGGCAGTCGGCAACCCTGAGCGTAGGCGTCACCAACGGGATTGGCCCCTTTACACTGGTCTATACGAGTGCCAGCAATAGCAGCACCGGCCTTGTCAGTACTACGGTAGTGAGCTACACAAGTGGGAACGGCATTGTTGTCAGCCCCACTGCTAACACCACCTATACCTTGATTTCACTCGTCGGAGCCAACGGCGTGTCGCTACCCGTTGGGGGAGTAGCAGTTGTTACCGTTGTCCCACTGCCCGATGTTACGATACTGGGTAGCCCGGTGCTTTGTGGTTCCAATCCAACAAATATTACCGCAACGGGGGGTACCAGTTATGCATTGCTGCCGTTTAGCCCTCAGCAAGCAAGTGGCCTATTCACGCTTTTCCAACCAATTTCGTATACGCTCATTGCCTATAATGGTAGCTGCTCACGATCGCTGTCGTTCAGTGCATCAACGGGTACGGCTGTTCCAAATGCGAGTTTGGTTGCCAGCAGTTCAATTTTGTGTGCTGGTTCTTCGGTTTCTTTAGTTGCTACCACTGGCGGCACCAGTTATGCCTTTAGTGGGCCGGGCGTAACTCAGTCTGGAACAAGTAATCAGGTTGTAGTGAATCAGCCGGGAACGTACCAAGTAGCTATTTCTGGACCAAACGGTTGTATATCAACGGTTTCCACTATAATTTCTCCAGCCTCGGCAGTCGGTACATTTGTTCCCCTGGGGCAGATAACCTGTAATAGCAGTGTGGTTAGCTTGTCGGCTACTGGCGCAGCACCCGGAACCAGTTATGTTTTTGGGGGAAATGGCATACTCGCATCTAATCAGACGGGATCGGTCACGGTAACCGCAGAGGGGTCGTATTCGGTTATTTTCACTGGAACCAACGGATGTCGTACAACACTGGCAACTACAGTAGTTAGTAGTACCGCTTCACCACAAGCGTTTTTGTTTGCCAGCAGTAACTTATCATGCACAATTCCCGCTGTTACACTCACGGGGCCGTCCGGCAATCGGGATTACTACTTCTCTGGCCCCAAACTGTTTCGGGTAACCAGTACTAATTCAATGACAGTTGCTGAACCAGGCGTCTATTCGGTGTTATTGGTTGGCGACAACGGTTGTACCAGTATGGCCAGTACAACCGTTGCATTTACGCCGAATACATCAACCGCTTCATTGAACGCCCTTAATCAAATAACTTGTTCTCAAAATAGTGTAACCTTAGTAGCGCAAGGTACAGGAAGTGTTTATTCCTTCAACGGGCCTGGCGTAGCTCAGTTTGGTGCCGCTACAAGCATTACCGTTAACCAGCCCGGAACCTATTTCCTAACAGTAACTGGACTTCCGGGTTGCTCGGCAACTGCCGTTACTACAGTTGTAAGCAATACATTTGCTACCCCATCAACAGTTACAACGTCTGGAACAATAGGTTGCGGAGGAGGCAGCGTTACGTTATCAACAGGGGGCATATTTGGTCCAAGTTATCTTTATACTGGACCGGGTGGTTATAATACTACTTCACTAATTGGCACAGTCGTCGTGACACAAGCAGGTACATATACTTTAGTCACGACTAGTGCTGCAAACTCGTGTTCAGCGGTGACACTTATCCCTGTTGTCGCCAACTGTGACTCGAAAACGGTCACTCCCCCTCCTACTTCATCGGAGTTCAGGATACTTGCCCCTGCCTACAATTGCCAGACGGGAGCTATCACCCTGCAAACCAGTGGGGGTGATGGGTCGCCGATAACTTTCTTTACACCCGGCGTAACGCGTAGTTCACCACAAAGTACCACGGGTATCGTTGAAGCGGGACTCCGAAGCGATCCAAAACCGCTGATTCTCTACGCAACACAGAGTGGCAAAACCGTAAGTATCACCTTTGATCTGGTGGCGTTCTGCGTTCGCGCTCGGGTAGCCTCTGCTGAAGCGACTGGCGATCTCAACGTAACCGTGTTGGGTAACCCAACTATTGCGGAGTCTGTTTCTGTTGAAGTACGCGGTGCCGAAGGTAAACCGATTACCTATCAGCTTCGCGATCTGACAGGCCGGTTAATTACTGAAAAACAAACAGAAGTTACTTCTGAAGTTGATCGTCAAACGCTTCGTTTAGGCTCAAGTGGCATGTACTTGCTAAACATTAGCTCTCCTACTCAATCGAAAACTGTGAAGGTAGTACGGCAGTAAATAATTGGTCAACTAAGTTAAAATGGTAATTGGGGTAATTGGGTAACTCACACGCGGAGTTACTCAATTACCCCAATCTTTTATTACCTCAATTACTCCCGCTTATTTTAACTTGAGCTTATAGCCTATATTTCCATATACCTCTGTAATTGGCCCCGCATTGACGGGTACGTCAGTGAAGACCGAGACCGACAAACTCTGGCGTTTGGTGAGGTCAATATCGACGCCTATTTTACTCCGAACCTGATCGATACCCGTGCCTATGCGATAAAATATATCGGCGGAAGCAAACGGGGTAAAGCGGGTTTTCATGTCGTACGACAGCTCAAACTTGTTGCGGATATAGCTTTTATCGGCCACTAAACCCTCTGTATCATCCTTGAACTGATCTTGGTAGCGAAGGCGATAATTCCCTTTTAGTCCACGCCAGATTTTATGGTCAAAAGTTAATTCTCCGTAGAACCGATGATAGGGACGATAATAATAGTCGAGGGTTTCTTTGTTGTATTTACGCCGACCCGTGTACCGGTAAAATGCCCCAACTTTCCAATGTTTGGTCAAGCGATAGCCAACTCCCAATTCTCCTAAATACGCTCTTGTAATAGTAAAATTATCGCTGACCCGCATCTGGCCATTTAGTTCAACGGAGAATGCTTTTCCCAGTTTTTTTTCGACACTTGCCCCAGCCCAAACACCCATAGTTGGGCTTTGAGCGCAAACAGCCAACGGAACCAGGCTTACAGAAAGGATAAATACAAATCGTTGAATCATGGTTTTGATGGTTCTTATCGGTAGCTGATCACTTCTTTAGCCGCCTGAACGGGTTGCCTAGTGTTTTCATGATAATAGACAGTCAGTTGGGCACAGTCTTTCCGAAAATCAATGTCCCGTACCTCAACCCGGTATATCCAAAGCCCCGTACGAGCTCGCAAATCGTCCAGTAAATTGAGGGCATGTTCGGGGCGAAGCAGATCAGTACGGTCGTAGTAAATAGTTTTGCTTGATTCCCGACGCACAAACCAGTCGCTTTCCAACACGTACACAACACCCACAATCAGGCTATTGAGCAGAGCCGCCCCTACCCAGCCTCCGTACTCCGTTCCTACTTCGCAAATTGCTGAGATCAAACCAATGGAAATGACGACAAACAGATAGGTCATATCCTTTATCGAAATACCCTCGGTACGGAACCGAAGCATCGAGAACACGGCGAATAAACCAAATGCAGCCCCCATAGACATCTGCACTTGATGCAGCATATAGGTAACGAGAAATATAGTCAGGTTGAAGGCGAAAAATGTCACAAACAGCGCTGACTTTCGGTAAATCCGGTAATAAATCAGCCGAATCAGCACGGCAACTGTCGCTGCATCAACGCCAAAGCGAAGCAGCAAGTCGAACGAGAAAAGAGCCATAGATGCAAAACCGTCGAGTATAGCGGGGTTAGCCGCCTGTTGGAGTAAAATCATGAGGGGAGGTGTCGATGCGTTATTTCGTGAAGTCGGCGGCTGCCTGATTCCGAGAGGCAATATGTGTTTTCAGAGTGGCTAAAGCGTTGGTGAACTCAGCAGGCGAAGCCAGATACGAATAGGGTTTTTGCTCCGTTTCGGTACCGGTTACAAAGGGCGCAATGAGGGCATGATTCCGCTCAACCAGTGCGTTCATGGCCGTAGCAGTAAACACCGTTTCGGCAAATGTTTTCACACTTTGCTTGTATTTCGCCATGTACACAGGATCTTCGGCTACGTACTTAAGCAAAGGCCAGGCAGCCGTCACTTCGGTCATGGGCAGCGACACTGCCCTGGCAATACCTCCACCCGCTCCAGCTGTGGTTTTTAGGGCTTCGTTATGGTCCCACGGAATCCACACGATCCGTTTATCGGGGGCAGTATAGAAGTAATAGTTGTGGGCCATTGACCCGTAGGTATCCCAGTTGACAATGGTGTTGTTTACGGCCAGGAACTTCAGATAGTGATCAATATTGAACGTCTTCTCCAGATTGGTCCGCCAGAGAGCCCGGTTTGTTGTCCGGTCGCTGCTGTTAAGGGCTGTAATAAACGCTTGCACATCGGAGTAATCGGCCTCCGTTTTGTTGTTTTTCTTTTCGAACTGCGTCTGGGTAAATGTCAGGAAACTAGACTCAGGCTTGTAGATATTTCCTTTTTTATCAGCAAACTGACTTTCCACCATGGTGTCGTCGATCACTTCAACCATTGTATAAATACCGCAGTATTTCCGGCCAGCGCCAAAGTTGATGTACACTTTATAAAAGGCTGTTTGAGCGGCCGGAACCCCCGCCTGCCGAAAAATGTCGGCCGCCACCTTTTCGCGAATCAGCGAAGCATCCCCAAAAGCAGGCGACATGGACAGCTCTTTGAAGCCATAAAACCGCTGATCTTTAATTTCAGGAAATGTATCTTCGAACTCATCGAAATTCAGCCGAAAGGGAAGTTTATACGTACCACCACGCCAGGCCGACGACAAGCTGGAGTTTCCCTTGAGCCGGAAGCCTACCTTTTTCCAAGCTTTCCCGTTAAACGTCACTGGCAAAGCAATATAATTGGGCTCGGCCGTTCCAAAATTCCCCGCTCCACCCGGAACAGCTCCCCCAGGTGTAGTGCCACCCGCCCCGAAGCTACCACCAAACTTAGCCGTCATGTCGGTCATTACAGACTGCCACTCCGCTGCGGTCATGGTAATTTCCAACGTATTGACTTTGTCTTGCGGAAATACTACCGTGTAATCGGGAGTGGCCTTATTACTGTGCGAAGCTTCGGTCCAGTCAGGATTAGCTGTCACAGATACGGTTGCCGGATCAACGATTTTGGGCTGACAGGATACGCCAATCCATAGCAGCGTGACTGCAAGGGTAAGTAAACGATTCTGGTTCATGGCAAATCGGGGTGTCGCAATGGTTATAATTGACTACGCCGATCGGCTCACCAGCGTTGCAATTACTCAGTCAACTCTGGGGAAAATACTACATTTTGGTGATTCGTCAAAGAGGCTTGGTTTGAGGTGTTTCCCCCCTGGCGCATCTGCTCGGCAGTTTGACTACTCCCGTCGTGACTCCAACCGGGCGGCTGAAGCAAATAATTGACTTTTTGACTTAGTGGGCCAGGTTTCCGAAGGTCTTCTCCCAATTTTTTCCACTCATGAAAAATCAGATTTCCCGGCGATTGACTGGTCAGATTGGTGGTTAAACCGTACCGTACCGGCTCGTTGGGATCTTCTTCGGCAAAAGTGCCAAACAGCCGATCCCAGATAATCAGAAACATACCCATATTCCGATCAAGGTACTGAATATTGGAAGCATGGTGTACCCGATGGTGCGAGGGTGTGACCATAAACCATTCTAAAACCCCTAGTTTGCCTATGTACTGTGTGTGGACCAAAATACCCCAAATCTGGGTTGCCGAATAAGTCAGTAAAATGTCTTCGGCCCGAAAACCAAACCAAGCTAGCGGAACAAAATAGATGAACCGATACAAGGGCTGAAACACCGACGAGCGGAAGCCGGTAGTCAGGTTAAACTCTTCGGAGGAGTGATGGGTAACGTGAACGGCCCAGAACAACCGACAAACATGGTCGAATCGGTGGAGCCAGTAAAACATAAAATCTTCGAGTACTACCAGGGCTGCCCAGTAAAACCACGGGTCGGAGATTTCACCCACGCGGTAGGTATAGACGAAGAGCAGCACTCCTACGTACAACCCACGCACCAGCAGATCGAGACTTGCATTGAGAATAGTCAGGTATAGGTTTTGCACCACCCCCCAAAACGAATACAAATGCCGATGCTGCCAATGGCTTAGTATCATTTCGATACCAATAACCAATGCATACAGCGGTGTCGACCACAGAATAATGAACGATTCAGGAACAGGTGTCATAGTTTTAGTTACGGTATATTAACAACGCAATATACAACACCATTCAATTAGCGAATCTGTCCGTCACCGACCACAATCCATTTTTCGGTTACTAATTTTTCGAGCGCAAATGGCCCTCTTGCATGAAGCTTCTGCGTAGATATACCGATTTCGGCACCCAACCCAAACACGCCCCCATCGGTGAAGCGGGTTGAAGC
Organism: Flavobacterium sp. SUN052; assembly: GCF_028867935.1. Lineage (GTDB taxonomy): Bacteria > Bacteroidota > Bacteroidia > Flavobacteriales > Flavobacteriaceae > Flavobacterium. The sequence continues at coordinate 249,756 of NZ_JAPQNS010000004.1, read as the reverse complement.
ATTGGCATAAACAGCCGCTGCGTCGACCTCGTTCAGAAAGCGGTTGATGTTGGTCTGGTCCGACGAAACGATAGCTTCTGAGTGCCGCGACGAGTACAATTGAATATGGGCTAAGGCTTCATCCATATCGGCCACTACCCGAACGGAACATTTGAAGTCCAAGAACTCGCGACCAAAATCGGCTGGCTGGGCAGGCTGTAGATTGGTGTAACCGGCTCGTTGCAGAATTGGAAACGCTGTTTCGTCGGCGAAAACCTCCACATTGTATTCCTTAAAGCCCGGCATGAGGAGCGGCAAAAAGTTTTCAGCCACCACAGCGTCAACCACAATACAATCGAGAGCGTTACAAACGGACGGCCGCGTTACTTTGGCATTGACCACAATAGCAGCAGCCTTGGCCAGATTAGCCGTCTTCTCAACATAGGTATGGCACACTCCCGCCCCCGTTTCGATGGTTGGCACCAGTGAATGTTTGCGCACAAACTGAATCAGGGATTCGGACCCCCTGGGAATAATAATATCGACGTAGCGCGTGGCGGTCAGCAGTTCGTTTACTACGGCTCCGCGTTGTCCGTCGTTATCGAGCGGTAAGAGCGTTACGGCAGCGGTAGGAATATCAAACGCAGCTAATGCCTGCTTGATAAAACTAACCAGAATGCGATTCGAAAAGTCGGCCTCTTTACCTCCCTTCAGTACGCAGGCATTTCCCGAGCGCAAGCACAAAGCGGCTACGTCAATAGTAACGTTTGGCCGCGACTCATAAATGGCACCGACTACGCCAAGCGGTACAGCCAGCTTACGTAATTTCAACCCTTTTTCAATGGTCCGCTCCACCAGTACCGCGCCCGATGGATCAGGCAAATTAGCTACGTCATTTAGACTTTTTGCCAAATCTGCTACCCGCGCTTCCGTCAGGCGAAGCCGATCTTTTTTGGGATCAGAGTCAGAAACGCGGTCGAGATCACGCTTATTTTCAGACAAAATCTGGTCTGTATTAAGTAGCAACAAATCAGCCAGATAGGTTAGCAAAGCCGCTTTTTGCTCGTCGGGCAGTTGCCGTACTGCCGAAGCAGCCTGTTTCGTATGCTGAAGTAGGGGCGTAATAGTATTGGTCATTGGGCAGTACGGAGGAAATAAGGAGGCAAAGTTACGGAAAAGAGGGGGATGGCCGAGAAGTGGTATCGTTCAGCACAATCGGTGGTGGTGTAGGCGGTGCCTGTTCCCGAAGTGGAAACAACACTGTGACGGTAGTCCCTTTACGCTCCACAGACTCCACCTGAATGCGTCCCTGATGCAAGTCAATTATACGCTGTGTCAACGCCAGCCCGATACCATTTCCCTTAATGGCCATTACGTTTTCGGACCGGTAAAAGGGTTCAAAAATGTGCGGCAAATCGGCCTTCGAAATGCCAACACCCTTGTCGGCAAAACTTACCCGCATCTGATTGGGTGTAAAAGCCAGCGCTACAGCCACGCTGTTATCCGACGAATATTTACAGCCGTTTTCTATTAGGTTCTGAAAAGCAGTAGTGAGCAACGGACCTTCACCAAGCAAAATCAGCTCTTCCTCCTGTTCTGGCATGCTTTCAAAATCAATATCCACCTGATAGGCAGGGTATTTCGAAAGAACATTTGCCCTGGCCTGCCACAACAATTCATCAATCCGCTGGGGTTGGTACGTAAGCGTCGCAGCGTCGGAATTGGCTCTTACTAACTCGATCAGGCCATTCACCAACCCAATCATACTCTTTACGGTATCTAACAATTCATCGAGCGCTCCTTCGTACTCAGCAGTAGTCCGCTTTTGCATGAGCGCCACATCGATCTGACTCATCATGATGGCCAGCGGAGTACGAAGTTCGTGGGAGGCATGAGAGACAAAATGTTTCTGGCTAACAAATGCTTCGTCGAGCCGCTGAAGCATATCATTAAACGTAGCAGCCAGCAATGATAGTTCGTCGCGTTGTCGACCCACCCGCAATCGTTGATGAATATTAGTGGCCGAAATAGTTTTGGCTTGCTCAATCAGTTCTGCTACGGGCCGCAGAGCATCGCTGGAAAACAACCAACCGGCCACACCCACTACCACCAGGCTCAGTAACCACCCAAAAAACAGGATTTTCTGTAACCGGTCGAGTTTATTAAATCCGAACTGATCATACCCTGATGCTACTACCAGATGTGTTTGATCATTAATGCAAAAACGCATGGCAACAGCTTCGAGTGTATCCTGACGCATCCGAACCATTCGTCCCTGCCGAACCTGTTTTCTGATGGCAGGCGACAGGGGGAAAACAGGATTCGTCGGTTTGCTGCGATACACCTCCCGTTCCTGCTGATCATACATCGAAACCTGTTCGGCAACAATGGTTGGTAGTTCATTACGAGAAAGCTGGCCGACCTTGTCACGCAATTGCACGGCCAACATGGCCTTACTCTCCAGACGCTGTTGAAACTCGTTTTCGCGGTATTGGTTATACAGGTAATATATAGATAGCGAAAACAGAAGCATGATGGAAGCCACCAGCAACGTAAACAACAAGGTCAGGCGAGTCCGGATGTTCATTCCTCTTTAAGCATGTATCCCATTCCAATGACGGTATGGATCAGTTTGGAAGAGAATTCTTTATCTACCTTCTTCCTTAGAAAATTTACGTACACATCAATGACATTAGTTCCTGTATCGAAGTGAATATCCCATACTTTTTCGGCAATATCCACCCTGGATACAACGCGCCCCCGGTTGCGCATCAGGTATTCTAACAAACCAAACTCTTTGGCGGTCAGCTCAATGCGTTTACCGCCCCGACGGGCTACTTTTTCGTTTAGATCAAGTTCAAGATCACCAACTTTGAGTACGTTGGTTTGCGGACCGGAGTCCTGACCCCGCTTATGAAGTGCCTTTAGCCGGGCCATCAACTCCCTAAACTCAAATGGCTTCACCAAGTAATCGTCGGCCCCTGATTCAAAACCGGTTAGTTTATCCTCTACCGAACCCATTGCCGTGAGCATCAGTACGGGTGTTTTAACATCTTCCTGTCGAAGCGACTGCACGACGTCGAAGCCATTCATTTTGGGCAAATTAACGTCCATCACAATCACGTCATAGGCATTGCTTAGCGCCATTGTACGGCCAATTTGACCATCGAAAGCCATCTCCACTTCGCATTGCTGTTCTTCCAGCCCTTTTTTCACAAAGGAGGCCAATTTTGGCTCATCTTCCACTACAAGTACTTTCATAATTGTCCCGCGAGAAAATCCCCGCGCTTTAGCGAGAATAGTTATAAGCGTAACTTACAAGTCTATTCTGCCTTTTACAAGAAAACGTGTCAACTACTTATTTAATGTACCCTTTTGAGTGCCTAAGAGGAGCAAATAGTGGCAATTTGACACAAAAAAGCCGTTGAAGACTCTCCAACGGCTTTCCGCTTCTATCCACACCATTTCAAGGCTATTGCTGGTGAGCAACCGACCTTGATGTTCAACCTTCCCTTTGTAAAGGATCTTTATGCACGAATGCAGTAATTACTTAGTTATAAAAACCGACGTTTCACTATTCGTCCTGTTTCGTTGAGGCAAAGGTGTATTAACTGAATTAAACAGGCGTTAACCAAACGTTAAAATTCACTAAACCCAGTTTGTCACAATTGCACAAAAAAAAGCTACTCGGGATATCCCAAATAGCTTTCCGACTATATCCACACCATTTAAAAACAGCCCATGAAAAGGCTGTTTGCCTTTGCACCCTTTGTAGAGTGCTATATTTTAAGTCCTTATGAAAGGAAACTAAGTCGTTTATCGTTTGATACTGCAAATATAACGAATTACGGACAATTCAATTATTGAATAGTGTTATAGAACTGACTCTTCAAAAAAATTTCCGAACAATTTTTATGTGTTTTCTACTCTCAAGAGCAAATTAATACTTAAAAAGCATACTTAAATACGATTTTTTTTGCAAAAATGCCCAAATATGCTATACTATTAGATCACTATACTTTGCAGCTATCGGGCATTTTAACGACAAAAGTCAACAGCAAGATAACGTTCTTGCTAAATTCATATAATCAAACAACAAATGCAACTCTTATTATTATCCGGTCTTAAAAGCTGTTTTGTCAATTTTTCTTAGCAGACAATTCTGCTTCCATATAGTACTGGAATCTCACTTTTTAATTCAAAGCCAAAAATCTCTATCCGTATAAATCCCGATATAATTAAACTTATCACCTGTCAATATCACTAATTTTTTACGCTGCCTAAATTCTCCATTAAATCTACTTAATTCAATTGGTTCATAGCCATGTAAAGACGATTTTTGAAAGTTGTCTTATATATAGTTAATGTATCACCTTTCTAACCAACCACATGAAACACGCCTACCGACGCTGGGGACAATGGCTTCCTATGCTTATGATTCAAACATTGCTCCTATTTGTAACGACAATAGACGGAGCCGTAGCCCAAGACCGAAAAATTACGGGTCGAATAGTGGATGCTACTGAAAACAATTCAATACCCGGTGTCAACATTGTTATCACCGGCACTCAAACAGGGGTAGTTACTGATGCTGATGGAGCCTTTACGCTTAACATACCGCAAAACCGTGATCGGCTCACCATTTCTGCTATTGGATATGAAGCTCAGGAAGTAGTAATTGGCAACCGAACCAACTTAACCATTCAGCTCCGGCCAGATATAAAAACGCTGAGCGAGGTGGTTGTAACCGGTTATGGTGCTCAAGCCAAACGCGACATCACTGGGGCCGTTGCCACTGTAGACACCAAACAACTGCTCTCGGTGCCAGCAACCAACGTTGGGCAGGCTTTGCAGGGTCGTGTAGCCGGTGTGCAGGTTGGTAATGAAAACGCACCGGGCGGGGGCGTAATGGTTCGCATCCGGGGGTTTGGTACCATTAACGACAACTCACCCCTTTATGTAATTGATGGAGTTCCCACCAAAGGCAACCTCAACACACTGAATCTCAACGATGTTGAGAGCATGCAAATTCTAAAAGATGCTTCAGCAGCATCGATTTACGGTTCTCGGGCAGGTAATGGTGTCGTTATTATTACCACGAAGAAAGGCAAAGCCGGCAAACCTAAATTTACGTACGATACCTATTATGGCTCGCAGCGACACGGTAAACTTCTGGATATGCTCAACACGCAGGAGTATGCGCAACTGATTTGGGAATCGCGGAAAAACTCGGGTGTTGTTGGCGCGAATGGCAATCCGGTTCACTCGCAATTTGGCAATGGACCAACACCGGTTATTCCTGATTACATTCTGCCCAGCGGAGCTTCAGCGAGCGATCCACGCGTAGCACAGAACCCTGATGGTACGTATATAAATTACAACAACGACATTAATTCCCCCAAATTCCTGCTCATTACGAAAGCCGACAAAGTGGGGACCAACTGGATGGAAGAAATTTTCCGGACAGCGCCGATTCAAAACCACCAGTTAGGGGTGTCGGGCGGTAACGAAAATGGTCGTTACGCCATGTCAATGAACTACTTCAACCAGGAAGGTATCATGAAGTTCACTGGTTACAAACGTTATTCATTGCGGGCCAATACCGAATTTAATGTGACCAAGAAAGTTCGGGTGGGGCAGAATTTCCAGGTAGCTTATGGCGAACGCATTGGCCAACCCAGTGGCAACAATACCGAGAGCAACCCAATTTCGTTTGCGTATCGGATTCAGCCAATCATCCCCGTATATGACGTGGCCGGGAATTTTGCAGGTACGCGCGGGGGTGACCTCGACAACGCCTTTAACCCGATGGCCGACCTAACACGTAATAAAGATAACGTTCAGAAGGAGATGCGTATATTCGGTAACGCCTATGCCGAAGTAGACATCATCCCAAACCTGACCGCACGCACCAGTTTCGGTATCGACTACAACCTGTTTAACTATCGTAACTATTCTATCCGTAACATAGAAGCGTCTGAGGCACGGGGATCGAACAGCCTGCAAACAAGCAATAACTACGATTGGACTTGGACCTGGTATAATACGCTGACCTACAACATAAATCTTGGTGATCGCCATCGGTTTAATGTTATTGCGGGTACCGAAGCCATTAAAAACTACTTTGAGTTCTTCGACGCCAGCCGGACAAATTTTGCGGTAGACGACATCGAGAACCGGTATTTGAGTGCTGGTACGGGGGTGCAAACCAACAACGGTGGCGCTTCGAACTGGCGGCTGGCATCGGAGTTTGCTAAACTCAACTACGCGTTGGACGACAAGTATCTGGTTGATTTGACAGTACGTCGGGACCGTTCATCGCGGTTTGCTAAGGAGTTCCGGTCGGCCGTATTCCCAGCAGCCAGCGTTGGCTGGAGGGTGTCGAAAGAGAATTTCTTTAAGCCGCTTACCTTTATTAATGATATGAAATTCCGGGCGGGTCTGGGTCAAACGGGGAATCAGGAAATTGGTAATTACAACTCATACACGCAGTTTAGCACCAACCCTATCACGTCTTTCTACGACATAAATGGTACGCGTACCTCAGCTGTACCAGGTTATGAACTGACCCAGTTTGGAAATGCCAAAGCTAAGTGGGAGACCACAACCAGCCTGAACATCGGCTTTGATGCCGTACTGCTCAAAAACAGATTGAGCGTTGGGTTCGACTGGTACACCCGTACCACTTCGGATATGCTTTTTCCGGTGCAGGCCCCGCTCACACAGGGGGTTGCCACGGTACCCTTCCAGAATATTGGTTCGATGCGCAACCGGGGTGTTGATCTGATGATCAACTACGGTGATAAAATTGGGAGCAGCGGCCTTACCTATAACGTTGGCGCTAACTTCAGTACATATCGTAACCTAGTTACTAAAACCAACGGTGATCCCAGCACCCAGTATTTTGGGATCAATGACGAACGAATTCAGAACTTTGTAGTAACGCAACAGGGCTACCCAATTGCCTCTTTCTTTGGCTATACGATTGATGGAATTTTTCAGACCAACGAAGAAGCTAAAGCAGCTCCGGTACAGTTCGGAAGCGCTGCGACGGAGAATATCGCCGGACGCTTTAAGTTTCACGATACCAATGGAGATGGCGTTATTAACTCGAAAGATCTGAGCATTATTGGTAGCCCGCACCCAAAGTTCAGCTACGGTCTGAACGTAAATCTGAACTATAAAAACTTTGGTCTGACCCTGTTTGGACAAGGTGTTGAAGGCAACCAGATTTTCAATTACACGAAGTACTGGACCGATTTTCCAACGTTTGGCGGCAACCGCAGTACGCGCATGTTGTATCAGTCGTGGCGGCCAGGAAAAACAGACGCTATACTGCCACAACTCCGGTCGAGCGACCAGGTTAGTATTCAACCATCGACCTATTATCTGGAAAGCGGCTCTTACTTCCGCATGAAAAACATCCAGCTAACGTATCAACTGCCACAAGTGCTGTTATCAAAACTTAAAATGGGAGCTACCTCGGTATACATCCAGGGCCAGAACCTGTTCACCGTTACCAAGTATTCAGGTATGGATCCAGAAGTCAATCTCCGTGCTTATTCAGCAGGAAACGACCGCCAGATTGGCGTAGATGGTGGATCATATCCCGTAGCCAAAACGGTATTGGTTGGTTTAAACCTGTCTTTCTAACAACTGCAACTTCATGAAAAAGATACTTCTTCTTAGTTCCCTATTCTGCCTGGCAGTTGCAACATCCTGCTCAGACAAGTTTCTAGACGTGCAGCCTAAAGCCGCACTTGCCGTCACAACCCTGCAAAATAAAACAGGGGTGAATGCCTTGTTGATTGGTGCCTACGCGCTCCTCGACGGCTGGGCCACGCCCGAAGGAGCTTACCGCTCCTACAATGTTGGTGCCGATAACTGGGTGTATGGTAGTGTGGCCAGCGATGATGCGTATAAAGGCACTATTGCCGGTGACCAACCGCCCATTTCGCTCATTGAGCAGGGCAATATCCAGGCCGATAACATTTACTTCCGGGGCAAGTGGCGTGGCATGTACGATGGTATTGCCCGTTCTAACGATGTGCTCCAGGCGTTGGCCGTAGCCACTGATATGACCGAAGCAGAGAAACAGCAGGTCACGGCTGAATCACGTTTTCTACGCGGTCACTTCCATTTTGAACTTAAAAAGATGTTCAATATGGTGCCCTACATCGACGAGAAAATTTATAACCCGAACGATCTGGAAAGCACCAAAGTCGCTAACAGCGCCGATATCTGGCCGAACATTGTAGCCGATCTTAAAGCCGCTTACGATGTACTCCCTGCCAAACAAACGCAGGTGGGCCGTCCAACCAAGTGGGCCGCTGCCGCTGAATTAGCGAAAACGTACCTGTTTCAGAAAAAATATGCTGAAGCCAAACCCTTGCTCGAAGCCATTGTAGCCAGCGGTCAGTATAAGCTGATGGACCGGTATCACGACAATTTCAGGGCGGTAACCAACAACAATACCGAATCAATTTTTGAGGTTCAGTATTCGGTTAACGACGGGGCATCGGGCGGTGAGAATGGCAACGCCGGGTCAACCCTAAACTATCCATACGGCGGTGGTGGTGTAACAACCTGCTGCGGTTTCTTCCAGCCTTCGCAAAACTTGGTGAATGCATTCAAGACCGATGCCAATGGTTTGCCCCTTGTCGACACGTTCAATGCGTCGGATGTGACCAGCGATATAGGTATTGAATCCACCGCTCCATTTACGCCCTACGCAGGCGCACTTGATCCGCGACTTGACTGGACAGTAGGACGCCGGGGTATTCCGTACCTGGACTGGGGTGTACACCCTGGCAAGGCCTATGTACGCGACCAGGCATACGGTGGTCCTTACTCACCCAAGAAGCACGTAATGTACAAGTCGGATGTGGGTACCAATACATTTGCGGGTAACCCTCGTCTGAATGCCAATAACTACCGCCTGATTCGTTACGACCATGTATTGCTTTGGCTGGCGGAAATTGAGGTAGAAATTGGCGATTTGAACAAAGCCCGTGCGTATGTGAACCAGATTCGCCGTCGGGCCGCCAACCCTGATGGGTTCGTAAAAAATGCCGATGGTACACCGGCGGCTAATTACGTTATCAAAGAGTACACAACAGCCTGGGCTGATCAGGCCATTGCCCGCAAAGCGGTACAGTTTGAAGAGCGACTGGAGTTTGGTATGGAAGGGCACCGCCGGTTCGATCTTGTGCGCTGGGGCATTGCCGATCAAACGCTGAATAGCTACTATTCACTCGAAGCAAAAAAGCGGTCGTACTTAACCGGCGTTCAATTTACGAAGGGCAAGCACGAGTATTTCCCGATTCCAATTCAGGAGATTTTTAACAGTAAAAAAGACGGTAAAGAAACATTGACCCAAAATCCAGGGTACTAATTCGTAAACTTAACTAGTTGAAAATTAGCCATTACGAGAGTAGTGGCTAATTTTTTTTGACCTTATATTATAATTAGTCTAAATAACACTTTACCTTTGAGGCATCATACATCAGAACGACCTGACTACCATGCGCCAGCATCTCCTCTCCATTTCTCTTTTAACTGCCTCTTTTTTAACCTTTGGCTTAACGGCCTGTAATGATGATAGTTCTAACGTTGCCCCTGTTCAGCTTCGTAAATCAATTGACTATTCGAGCCTGAAAGACACTGCCACGTATGCCAATGCTTTTGTAGATGACAAGGGAGCTAAAACGGTTGATCTGACCACAGGCAGCAACCGCCTGCTGATATTTCGGGCTATCAATACCTACAACTCAACGGCAGTTAGTACGCTGACTCCGGTTGATGCCAACGTACTGAAAAATATGTTTGCTAACAGCAGCGCACCATTTTCGGGAACGTATGCAGCACTTAATTCATCAGGTGTTCAGTTGCGGTCGGTGACTGCTTCATCGCTGGCAGATGCGGAGAAAGAGCGGCAAACTATTGAAGCTGCATTCACGTCGATGGCCACGGCCAGCAAATCTGTTTCGGCCACGGCTGCTGAGGGGAAAGCGGGTAAACTGGGCACTTACCTGGTTGACGAAAAAGGCATCGAGTGGGCTCAAATTATTCAGAAAAGCCTCATTGGAGGCTTCCAGCTTGATTATATTGGTAATGTGCTGCTGAGCGACAAAAATCTGTCGGCCGATAACACTGTGCTGGTGGCGGGTAAAAACTATACGCAATTAGAGCAAAACTGGGACGAAATTTTTGGCATCCTTACCGTCAACTCGGTATACGGTAGCAAGGCCACTGCAACGTCATCGGGCGAGAGTTTCCTTGGCTCGTACATCTGGGAATACAACAAAGACGGCTTTGCCAAAATCCACCCTGCCCTGCTGAAAGGCCGTGCCGCTATTGTGAACAACGATGCGACTACCTTGAAAGCTCAGGCAACCCTTATCCGTCAGGAAATGGAAAAGGCGGTGGCAGCTGCTGCCCTTGGGTATCTGGGAAAATGGAAAACAAACGGTACCAACGATGCCGCCCGCGCTCACGCTATTGGCGAAGGATTAGGCTTTATTTATTCGCTTCGTTTTGCAAAACTGAACGGTGGCGATGCGGCCTTCTCCGATGGCATTCTGAATCCGCTGGTTTACTCGGCTCCTAACGGTTTCTGGGGTCTGACCAATGCAAAAATTGATGCGGCTTCAGCAGCTATCAAAACGAAGTTTAACATCACAAACTAATGAGTTTTGACACAGAGTTACACAAAGAAGCACAGAGTGCCACAGAGAGATTTGATTCTCTAAACTTTGTGCTTCTCCGCGTATCTCTGTGTCCCCAAATTATTATGCTTACTAAATTCCCACTTGTCGCTCTTTGCATCGCCCTGATGTGGGCCTGTTCAACGGGTACTACAGATAATTCGGTGCCAACTCCGCAACCCGGTACTGATGCGGCTACCGACCGCAAGGTGATGCTGACCAACATAGCTGACAATATCATTTTGCCCAGCTACGCCAATTTCAAAACGACCTTCGACGCTATGCTGACGAAGGCCGATGCGTTTTCGGCTAAACCGAGTCAGGCATCATTAACCGAATTTCGGCAAGCTTGGGTGGTTGCTTATACCGAATGGCAAAAAGTGGAATTATTTGACGTTGGTCCGGCTGAGAACCACACACTTCGGTACTTTTTCAACATTTACCCAGCCAATACGACGGGCATTGAAGAGAACATCGTGACGGGTTCATCGGCTTCGCTGGATGTACCATCGTCTTACCCGAAACAAGGGTTTCCGGCCCTAGATTATCTAATCAACGGCCTTGCCGCATCGGATGAGGCAATTCTGGCTAAGTACACAACGGCCGCTGATGCCGCCAAACGGATCGCCTATCTCAAACGCATAACGAGCCAGATGAATGCCCAGTTTTCAACTGTTTATTCGGAGTGGACGGGTAGCTACCGGGATACGTTTGTGAACTGCACGGGACTGGATGCAGGTTGTTCCACCTCGAAGTTGGTAAATGGCTTTGTGCTTCATTACGAACGATATATCCGGTCGGGTAAGATTGGGATTCCATCGGGTGCAATGACCAATGGGGTTGTCGCTCCCGAAAAAATAGAGTCATTCTATAAAAAAGAACTATCGTTGACGCTGGCCAAAACAGCGCATCAGGCCGTAGTTGATTTTTTCAACGGCAAAAGCGTGAAAACCGGCGTTGAAGGCCCTGGTCTGAAAACATATTTGAACGGTTTGGGAGCTAAAGACAGCCGCACCGGAACAGCGCTGACCGATATTATCAACGCGCAGTTCACGAGCAGTGCGACCCAACTGAATGCCTTGAAAGGCCCGTTGCACGATGATGTGAAGGCCAACAATGCTGCTGTAGTACTGGTATATACCGAGATGCAAAAAGCCGTTCGAATGCTAAAAGTGGATATGACTACGGCCATGAGCATTACGATCACTTACACCGATAATGACGGGGACTAAACCGGTACATGCCGCTCCGTTAGCCATGTTCCGTATAGCGTTTGGACTGATGCTTTTCGGGAGCATCGTCCGGTTCTGGAGCAAAGGCTGGATTGAGGAGCTGTATATTGACCCAACATTTTTCTTTCCATTCTACGGTTTTGAGTTCGTACGGCCACTGGGACAGTGGACCTACGGACTTTTTGCCGTTTGTGGCCTTTCTGCGTTGTTGGTAGCCCTTGGGTTGTTTTACCGGGTGGCCGTCATAGGGTTATTTTTGAGCTTTACGTACATTGAACTCATTGACAAAAGCACGTATCTCAACCATTATTACTTCACTAGTATGGTGTGTCTGCTGCTGATTTTTTTGCCTGCTCACGCCTATTTTTCACTGGATGCTTACCGTCGTCCGACCTTGTTGGCCGACCGGATCCCTGCCTGGTGCCCTAACGCGTTAAAATTGCTGATTGGCATTCTCTATGTGTACGCCGGTATCGCCAAAATTAACAGCGACTGGCTGCTTCAGGCTCTACCCCTCCGAATCTGGCTCCCTGCCCGCAACGACACCCCAATTATCGGGTTTCTGTTCAATTACCCGTGGGTAGCCTATGTGTTTAGCTGGTTCGGGTGTTTGTATGACTTGAGTATTCCGTTTTTACTCTGGAATCGTCGTACCCGACCCTGGGCCTATGCCGCCGTAGTTATTTTTCACGGCCTTACAGCGCTGCTGTTTCCAATTGGCATGTTTCCGTACATTATGATTGTTACGGCCCTGTTGTTTTTCTCTCCTGCTTTTCACCAGTCAATTATCCAACGGCTAGGCAGCTGGCTATCAGCATCGACGCACTTTCTACGCCCGAACAAAGCGTACAAATACCAGCCAGCAATTCATAAAACGTTGCTGGCGACATTGGGTCTGTTTTTTATAATTCAGTTGCTGTTCCCGTTCCGATATTGGCTTTATCCCGGAGAATTATTCTGGACTGAACAAGGATACCGGTTTTCGTGGCGGGTGATGCTGATGGAGAAAGCGGGCTACGCTCAGTTCACTGTAAAAGATGAAACCGGCAAGCGCGTGGTGGTCAACAACACGCAGTTCCTGACGCCTTTGCAGGAAAAAATGATGAGTACCCAGCCCGATATGCTGCTCCAGTTCGCCCATAAACTGCGGGACCATTTCGCTAGCAAGGGTTTTCATACGCCACAAGTGTATGTTGACTCTTACGTGGCATTAAACGGCAGGATGGGCAAACCGCTTGTCGACCCAACTACAGATTTGGCCAAAGAACACGACTCTCTGGCCCCCAAATCATGGATTACCCCTTTTGATGATGAAATTTTCGGTTTTTAATATTCTGTTGAGTCTGCTTTTTTCGATTAATGCGCTGGCTCAGTACCAGTTAACGGGGCGGGTGGTAACCCGTCAAGATAGTGCAGGCGTTGCTGGTTGTACAATCTATCTCGGGAACGGCAACCGTTCGGTTGCAACGGACAGCCTCGGCCAGTTTCGGTTCGATAACCTGTCATCAGGGCGATACGATCTGAACACAGCACATCCTGATTTCAAGGCGTCTAAACAAACGGCCATTATTAATGGTCAGGATACGCAGGTGACAATTACCCTAGTGAGCCGAACCGAAACCCTAAGTGAGGTGATCATTAAAGATCAGCAGTCTGACTTTGGCTTTACCCGAATGCGGGGCGTTGAAGGGTTGGGCATTTACGAAGGCAAAAAGTCCGAAGTAATTATCCCCGATCAGTTGGTGGCCAATCTTTCGACCAACAACGCCCGCCAGATTTATTCTCGTGTAGCGGGCCTAAACATCTGGGAAAACGAAGGCGCGGGCCTACAATTGAGCATTGGCGGGCGTGGTCTTGATCCCAACCGTACATCAAACTTCAACGTTCGGCAAAATGGCTACGACATCAGTGCTGACGCCCTCGGATACCCGGAAAGTTATTACACACCGCCCATTGAGGCCGTTGGCCGGATTCAGGTGGTGCGAGGTGCAGCCTCTTTACAATATGGCACGCAGTTTGGCGGCTTGCTCAATTTTGTGATGCGCAAACCCGTTACGGACCGAAAACTCCAGATCGTGGCCCGGCAAACCGTGGGCTCGTTTGGGTTTTATAATGGGTTTACAAGTGCAAGCGGAACAGTAGGTAAGGTTTCGTACTACTCGTTTTTCCAGTACAAGCAAGGTAACGGCTGGCGCCCCAATTCACACTTCACCAACTACACCGCCTACGCCGACGTTGACTACCACCCTACTGAAAAAACAACCCTGGGCGTCGACCTAACTCAAATGAGTTACCTGGCTCAGCAACCCGGTGGCCTGAGCGACGCCATGTTTCGTGAAGACCCGCGTCAGAGCAACCGCGAACGCAATTGGTTTAAGGTCAACTGGACCATGCCCGCCCTGCATTTCGATCATAAATTCAATACGCGGAATGAAGTAAACGTCCGTCTATTTGGCCTAATGGCTTATAGGTACTCCATTGGCTTCCGACCGAATCGTGTAGCCAGTGTAGACGACAATAGTGAGCGCGATCTGATCAAAGGAGATTTTACCAACTGGGGAGCGGAAGCACGGTTTCTAAAACGGTATGAAGTAAGCGGTCGTCAGTCGGTGCTGCTGGTGGGAAGTCGATACTATCACGGCTACAATCACAGCGTTCAGGGATTTGGTAGTACCGGAAAAGACGCCAATTTCTCGTTTATCGACAGTGAGCAGGCCATCACAAGCGATTACCGCTTTCCAAACCGAAACGTGTCGCTGTTTGCCGAAAACATCCTGTATATCGGTGATAAATTATCAATCACACCCGGCGTTCGCTACGAGTATATTTACACCACAGCCACTGGCTTTTACGGCACGCTCACCCGCGATTTAGCCGGAAACGTTATAGCCTCATCATTTACCGATGAACAGCGAACTAACGGACGGATGTTCGTAATGGGCGGATTGGGCCTCAGTTATAAGCCGACTGCAACGCTGGACATCTACGGAAACCTATCCCAGAATTACCGCTCTATCACCTTCAGCGATATGCGCATTGCGAACCCGTCATCGTTGATTGACCCGAATCTGAAAGATGAAAAAGGGTATTCACTTGATTTGGGGGTACGAAGCGTTCAAACTACGCTATACAATTTTGATGTCAGCGCGTTTCTGCTGAATTACAATAATCGGATTGGCGAAGTGCAGTTTTATGACGCCAACGACCGGGTTCTCCGCCGACGGGGTAACATTGGTCGGGCGGTCATTATGGGTCTTGAATCGTATGCTGAGGGAGATTTGGTCCGGTTATTAAATCCGGTATCCCCCATCAGTGGAGTCCTGTTTGCCAATATCGCCTTGATTAAGTCGGAGTATAGAGCCAGCGAAATTGCGGGTGTTGTGGGTAAGCAAGTTGAGTTTGTCCCAGCCGTAAATCTGAAAAGCGGAGTACGCGTCGGCTACAAGAACTTGAAAGCCTCGTTCCAATACACTTATCTATCCGATCAGTTTTCTGAAGCCACCAACGCCCGCGACGGAGGGGTTTCGGCAGTAATTGGCCTGATTCCGGCCTACGCTATTATGGATGCCAGCGTGTCGTATGAGTTAAAGCGATTCAGGGTGGAAAGTAGCCTGAATAACCTGGCTAATCGAGCGTACTATACACGTCGGGCAACGGGCTATCCGGGACCGGGAATTCTGCCTTCTGATGGTCGTAGTGTTTACCTGACAATGCAGGTAAAATTCTAAAAAGGTTTATCCTGCCGAAAAGTGAATTGGATTTACATGTCGGCAGGACAACCTACCTTCACTTGCTTGCTAAAATTTCGACCGGTTCAATCACTGGATCCGAAGCCAACAGGTCGGCGGCATTGGCCATAAGAGCAGCTGCAATAGGGCCATTAAGATGGGCCTGACGGCCTGAATCGCTAGGAAAGGTATCGAAAATACCAAACGTAGAAGGTCCTAACTGAATACCATACCAGTTAATAGTATCTGGCTCGTTTTGCGCCAGAGGGAGCCCGCTTCTCAAAAAATCGGCAACAGCTTGCTCTTTACCAGGCTTTGCCTCTAATCGCACTAGTAATCCTACAGTAACCATGTGGTAAGTTGTTTAAGGATGAACTTATATAACGGGGTAATGGGGGTTGTGGATGTTAAATCAAGTGTGAACGGTCAATTAGTATTGGTAATAGGCAACAGCACCCGTAATGCTCCTGGCATAACTTCCGCGTCGATTTTAGTAATACGGCCCCGGTACTCGCCATCAACCTGAAAATAAGCTTTCCGTTTGGTTTCGATGTGGATGGATTTGGCGGCAATTATTTCGGTTTTATGGGGGTCATACGGTTGAAACTGCCAGAACATTTTCAGAAACTCGGTCCAGGAAAACTGTCGTAGTAAAACCACCTCAAAGCGACCATCGCTCATGTCGCCATCAGGGTTAATTACAGCGCCAGTACCGTACATGCGGGCATTGGCCAGGGCTACCATAATGCCCTGCCGATGGAACTCCTGATGGGGTGTACAGATCGTCACATCCAGCACACGTCGGCGCATTAGTACCCGCGCTACCCCACGTGCGTAGCCAAACATGCCCCGCCAGTTATTCTGCTTGTAATACTTGATAAGCTGTGCATTCAGGCCAATATCGCTCAGGTGCAAACATACCTCACCGTTCACATTGAGCACATCGATGGGTTGTTCCCTGCCAGTGGCTACTACTTCCAGAGCCTCAGCTAAATCGGCGGGCAAACTCAATTCACGAGCCATACCGTTAGCTGAACCACCGGGCAAAATCCCAAGCGGCAGGTTCTCATCAATAGCTACTTCGGCAAGATCTTTAATCGTTCCATCGCCACCCATAGCCACCAGCCGGTCGGGTTTACCAGTGCGGACGTGTTCACGGATCAGGGCATGATCCGATTTGCCCGTAAGCATCACCAAGTCGAGGTCAATAGTTTTTTGTTCGCAAAAGGCCCTTATTTGAGCAATAGACTCAGTTTTGTCGATTCCACCCGACACAGGATTAACAGCTACTAACAGTTTCATCGGCTTGGTAGTTGAATGGCATAAAGAGAGATGTCAACTTTTTTAAACAAGATGTTATCTCTTAAGCATTTGATTATGGAACACCACCCACAAACACGCTCAACGGATAAACAGGATTCAGGCCCGGTTGGCGGCTTGAAAGCGACTTTTTTATCGTGGCTTCGCTTAACCAACGCCCCAACTGTTCGTGTTTACCGGGGTTTTGGCCATGCTGATGGCTGGGTGGTGCAGGGACATGCCTTTAAATTAAGTCCGCTGCCCCGTCGGAAATACCGTCAGAATATCTGGACCAATACCTTCGCTTTACTACGGTTATTTATGGTTCGACCTTTACCATGTGTAACGGTTCGGCTCAAAGGGACCAACCATATTATGCAAACCGATGTGGACGGATTTTTTCGGTTTGAGTACTGTCCTGCAGTGCCCGCCATGCCAGGATGGAACTCCGTTTCCGTAGAATTACTAGAGAATGACAGCCCAGCCGCAACGGTATTGGCCACGGGCGAAGGGCGCGTGTTGGTACCTTTTCCAACTCAATACGGCTTTATTTCCGACATCGACGATACGTTTCTTATCTCCCATTCGGCCACTATTTTCAAGCGGCTCCAGGTTCTTCTTACCGAAAATGCCTACAGTCGCGACCCGTTTGAAGGTGTGGTGAATCATTATCAATTTCTGGCCAATGCCTGTGCGATAGCGGGCCAGCAAAATCCTTTTTTCTACGTATCGAGCAGTGAGTGGAATCTGTACGATTACATAATCACATTTGCTGAGCGCCAGAAACTACCAGACGGTGTGTATATGCTCAGCCAGCTCAAGCGCTTGTCTCAACTACTGAAAACAGGGCAGGGCAAGCACCACACCAAACTCGACCGGATTGCCCGAATTTTAAAAGCCTTTCCCAATCATCAGTTCGTGCTCTTGGGCGACGATACGCAGGCCGACCCAACCATCTACCGGGATGTCGTGAAGCACTATCCTGGTCAGATTCGAGCCGTGTATCTCCGGCAGGTTCATAATCCCCACCGCGAGCGAACTCGAACTCTAATCAGTGAAATTGAAGCCGCCGGAGTACCATGTTGTTACTTCGCCCACAGTGGTGAGGCCTTGAAACACTCTCAACAAGTGCTGTAAGCTGGTATATCTTAGATCAGGTTGTCTTTACTTCCAAGTTTCCTCACAACCTTTTCATCCGTTATGATTCGCTTCCTTCGCTTGTCGATTGCTCTTGTTTTTGTTCTTATTTGTTCTGTTGCAAAGGCTCAGGTAGATCACCTTAGCGCAGTTTCCTCTGTGCGTGCTCACCCTCGTGTTTTGCTAGCCCCAGGTCAGGAGAAAGCTATTCAGCAGAAAATCGCCAGCGATAGACTAGCCCAGAAACTACATCAGGCTATGCTGGCCGAGTGCGACAAGCTGCTGACGGTAGCCCCTCAGGAGCGAATCCAGATTGGCCGACGCCTGTTGAGCGTATCACGCGAAGCCTTGCGCCGACTGTTTTTTCTATCGTATGCGTACCGCATCAGTGGCCAGGATAAGTACCTCAAACGGGCCGAACAGGAAATGCTGGCTATTGCGGCATTCAGCGACTGGAACCCGTCGCACTTTCTGGATGTGGGCGAAATGACAATGGCAATGGCCATTGGGTACGATTGGTTGTATGACGGCCTTCCCGAAACGTCACGTACACAGATCAAAGCAGCCATCCGGCAAAAAGGCATCGATGCGTCGTTAGTACCGTCGCAAAATAGCTGGCTCAAAGCCAGCCACAACTGGAATCAGGTGTGCAATGCGGGTATGGTTTTTGGCGCAATGGCGGTGTACGAAGATGACCCTACGCTTGCCAAAAGCATTATTAACCGGGCAATTGACACAGTAGTACTACCCATGGGCGATTACGCTCCCGACGGAGCTTATCCCGAAGGATACAGCTACTGGGGCTACGGCACCAGCTTCAACGTGATGTTAGTAAGCGCCCTCGAAACATTGTTCGGCACTACATTCGGCCTAACTGAGAAACCCGGTTTCCTGAAAACAGCCAGCTATCTCGAAAACATGACCGGCCCCACCGGCCAACCCTTCAACTACTCCGATGCCGGAAACGGTACCGAGCTCCAACCGGCTATGTTCTGGTTTGCCCAGCGACAAAATAACCCGTCGCTGCTCTGGGTGGAACGAAACCGACTCATGAACGGCGACCTTAAAGATGACCTCAAAAACCGGCTTCTACCTGCCGTTATGCTCTGGCAAGGCAACCAGAATGTGACTGATGTAGCTCCTCCGGAAGCCACTACCTGGGCCGGTAATGGCAAAATGCCCGTGGCCTTGATGCGTACGTCCTGGACTGATCCAAACGCAATTTTTGTGGGTATCAAAGGCGGGAGTCCCTCGGTGAATCACGCGCACATGGATGAGGGTTCGTTTGTGATGGACGCTGATGGTGTACGCTGGGCTCTAGATTTTGGAATGCAGAACTACGAAACGCTGGAATCGAAAAAAGTGGATTTGTGGAATATGCGCCAGAACTCGCAGCGCTGGGAAATTTTCCGGTACAACAACCTGTCCCACAACACACTGGCCGTGAATGGAGGGTTTCAACGGGTTGAAGGGAAAGCGACGATCAAGTATACCTCTGATGCCCCTAATTTCATGAACGCCAGAGTCGATATGAGCGAGCTATACAAAGGTGCGCTGACTTCGGCTAATCGGGGTATCGCAATCGTAAACAAGGAATCGGTGCTGGTGCGGGATGAGGTCGAAGCTGCGGAGAGCCCCGCCACTGTTCGCTGGACAATGGCAACGTCGGCCACTGTCAACCTGATTAGCGCCAACAAAGCAGAGCTGACCAAAGACGGCAAAAAGCTAGTCGTGCAAGTTGACGAGCCAGCCAGTATCACCTTAAAAACATGGCCTACTGACCCTGTTCACGATTATGATGCCGCCAACCCTGGTACCACGCTTCTTGGTTTCGAAGTGACCGTTCCGGCCCAAACCAAAGCCACCCTCACTGTTCGGTTGATCCCGGAGAAAGCTGCCCAGAAGAAAATGGAAAAAGTGAAGGTATTGGGAGAGTGGTGAAAACCTCCACTTTCAATGCAACACGGCGTAAATGCCCAGATACGTCAATGCTCCGGCTAGGTAACCAACTAGGGCTAACCAGCTAATTTTTCGAAGATACCACAGAAAATCAAGTCGTTCCATACCCATTACGGCAACACCAGCTGCCGACCCGATGATGAGGACACTGCCACCTGTTCCAGCGCAATAGGCTAGAAACTCCCACAACTTAGCATCGACGGGGAAAGTCGCGAGGTCGTACATACCCATGGCTGCGGCCACAATTGGGACGTTATCGACCACAGCTGACACAAGCCCAATGAGCACTACAATCAGATCCATATTTCCGACGGTAGTACTCAGCGATTCGGCTAAGCTACGCAACACGCCTGTAGCTTCGAGTGAACCAACGGCTAATAGTATACCAAGGAAAAACAAAATACTTGGTGCGTCAATCTGGCTCAGAGCGTAGGCGGGGGTCAACGGCTCTTTTTCGGCGTCATCTTTATCTTTGTGAATAACCTCCGATGCGACCCAGATAACTCCCAGCACCAGCATCATTCCCATGTAGGGCGGCAGGCCTGTTAAAGCTTTGAATATCGGAACATAGAGCATGCCCCCCAGACCGATGGCCAGCATCAGCCGCCGATCGCGCCGGGCCGTTTGGCTTACATAGGGTCTGCTGGCACCGGCTTCGTCAGGAGAGGCCTCGAAAGCAGTAGCTCCGGCTGGCGTCTGGAAGGTCAGAATAGCCAATGGAACCAGAATTGATACCAGACTAGGCAAGAAAACGGTCTTGATGATGTTGATTGTCGTAACCTGTCCACCAATCCAGAGCATGGTAGTAGTCACATCGCCAATGGGCGACCAGGCACCACCTGCGTTGGCGGCAATAATAATCATGCCTGCCATCACACGCCGTTGTTCATCATTTCGCACTAGTTTCCGGGCTACAGACACCATCACAATAGCGGTAGTGAGATTGTCTAGCAAGGCCGACAAAAAGAACGATAAGCCACTAATAATCCAGAGCAGTGTACGAGTATTACGACTCGCGACTCGGTCCGTAATAAGGGTAAAGCCATCGTGTGCGTCGATCAATTCCACGACCGTCATGGCTCCAAGCAGAAAAAACAGAATTTCGGCCGTATGGCCCAGGTTGTCGGCAAGATGTTCCCCTACTGACTCGCTAACCGGGGCCATGAGGGCATAAACAGCCCAGCACACTACTCCCGTAATGAGGGCAGTAGCCGTTTTATTAATATTTATGGTATGCTCAAGCGTAATCAGCAGATAGCCAACTACAAACAACAGTACAAGAAGAATGGTCATTCGGTAAAAGTATGCTGAACAATGGAAAATTCACCGTTCGTTACTCATCTTTAGTTTTAATGCCGAGCATCACTCCCGCATATATATCGGTACCACGTGGACGGAGGCCATTCTGACCACTACCAAGCAAGCCAAGCACATTGTCGGACCCAATGCGCACCGGCCCCGCTTTGAGAGTCAACCCAATGGCTACGCCCCGGTTGATATACGTTACTGGAACGGCCAGACCAATCAAGCCAGTTTCAAAACGCGGCACTATGCTTATGAGCGTTGGTTGACGCACTGATGGGTCGTCTACGGCCCGCATATTTTGCAGATACGCGGCACTGATGCCCGTATGAGCCGTCATTTGGTAGTCGGCGGTGATGTTGAGAGATGTAGGCAAACCAACCCGAAACGGGGATGGAGCGGCATCTTGCAGAATACCTAAACGATTCCGAATCACAGTAGCTACCTGCTCAAAACTACCGGCGTTAGTCGTGTTGAAATCGCTACCTTCAAACCGAACATTTTGCTGGTTCACATCATACACTTCGCCGGTGTAGCGTATACTACCGAGATCCGTGAACGCAATACCGAGTTGCAGGCTTGTTTCGCTATCTTCGGGTTGGATCATCAGCGAAAGGCCAACATCCGTTCCCCAACCGTTGCCAGGTGCATTACGCGACAGTAGAGTTCTGGGCGTTAACCGACGGTTTTGTAGGAAAGTAGTGTAGGCCAGGTCAGCATTCACCTGAGAAACCACCAGCGCTGGCTCATCGTTAACACCCGTTCCGGCTTCCAGCGTATAATTCAACCCCTGATTCACGAACGTTCCTGCCGAATAACCTCGCAGCCGCTTCACAGTCAGACCGCCCGACAAACGGACGCCGTCACCATCGATGAGCGTATTGGCATACGAGACGGCCAGTTCGGCATAGGCATTGGTATTGACACCAAACTGATTATCGCGACTTGGCACGCTAAACAAGGCCGACGAATTCAAACTTGACCGTAAGGCTGACAGTAACTGTTCTGATGCACCAGTAACCTGTCCAATGCCCCGTAATCGGGTCGAAAAGGTGAGTACACCTCCTGCTTCGCCCATTCTCATTTGCAGGGCTGGTCCGCGTAAATCGCCCCACAGCGTAGCATTCTTAGGGTTTCCGTCCAGTATTTCCCTGGTGTAATCAGGCTCAAACAGCACGTTACCATTAGCACGTCGGTAACGATCAGGGACGTTGCCCGTAAATAGGGTCAGCAGTGAAAACGGTGCCTGATATCGGACAAAATTATTATTGACATGCAAGTTGGCCGCGCCCACATTTATGAAAAGACGATGGGGCGTTTCGGCCGCTAGCGAGGGATTAAGGTAGGTGCGATGGGTACCACCGTTGGGGCTGGTTGAAATGCCCAGAAAGTTTTGAGCCGGACTCACTATCGTGCAAAACGACAGTAAAACCGGCCCTAACCATTTTTTGTAGATCATGCGAGAGAGCGTTGATTGTTCAAATAACGCGCTCCGGCACCGATTGTCTTTGAATTATGAGGAAAAGGTGTGGTTATACCCCTTCCGCTTCAACCAATTTCACTTCGGGCACTAGGCGTGTCATCAGATTTTCGATGCCCGCTTTCAGGGTTAGCGTAGACGAAGGACATCCACTGCAAGACCCCTGCAACAGCACTTTTACAACACCGCTTTCTTCGTTAAACGAGTGAAAACTAATGGCTCCACCATCCGATTCAACCGCTGGCCGAACGTACTGGTCCAATATGGCTTTTATTTTCTGTACGGTTTCCGAATCGGCATCAACAATAGTGCTGTTCGCATCCATGGTACGCTGAGCAAAAACCGGTTTCTGATCTTCAAAATATTCCTTCAAAAACTGCTTTAACTCAAACATTACCTCATCCCAATCGGCCGCATCGTTTTTGGTGATGGTTACGAAATTGCTGGCAATAAATACCCGTGTCACAAAATCGAATCCGAACAGCGCCACCGCCAGGGGCGACGATTTGCCTTCGAGCAAGGCTTCGCCGGGTTCGGCATAATCAAATGAAAGGCCATCGGGAGCAAGCTCAACATTCAACACAAACTTCATCGAGTTCGGATTGGGGTTCTGCTGGGCAAAAATCGAAATCGGACGACGTAGTAGGGTGTTCATTATTTTGGAGTCATTAAATGGTCATACATGGTCATTTCATAGTCATCCATAGCCTGTTGCTCGAACAACAAATGGCAAGTGATGACGGCGTAGCCTACTGACTACGAATGACGTTTCTTTAACAGCCACTATTAATTTTTAGTTGCCCTCAATGCAGAAAACCCGCCCTGCTTTGCGGCAAGGCGGGTTTCGATTTCTTGGTTGCTGGTCGATTAAGCCGCTACTGGAGCAGCTTCAGCAGGCAGAATATCAACGTACGACCGTTTGTTACGGCCTGGACGGAATTTTACAACACCATCGACCAGAGCGAACAACGTGTGGTCTTTACCCAGACCTACGTTAGCGCCTGGGTGATGCACCGTACCGCGCTGACGAACAATAATATTGCCGGCAATGGCCTTTTGGCCGCCGAAGAGTTTTACACCCAACCGTTTGCTGATCGAGTCGCGGCCGTTCCTTGAACTACCTACACCTTTCTTGTGTGCCATGATTTATTTACAGCGTAATGTCTTCGATTTGCAATTTGGTCAAATACTGACGGTGACCGTTTTTCTTTTTGTAGCCTTTCCGACGTTTTTTCTTGAAGACGATAACTTTCTCGCCCTTCAGGTGTTCGAGGATTTTGGCTGAAACGGTTGCGCCTTCAACGATAGGCGCGCCAACCGAGATGGTTCCTTCGTTATCAACGAGCAGAACTTTCACCTGGTCGTATGCAAGCACAGCGTCCACATCACCCGCCAATCTGTGTGTATAGATTGAGCGACCTTTCTGGATCTTAAACTGCTGTCCTGCGATCTCTACGATTGCGTACATGTTTGTGTATGACTTGAAAATGAGGGTGCAAAGGTAGAAATTGTTTGTATTTAAAGCAACATCATACTCAGATAAACGGCAGTATTTTCATCAAAACAAAAATGAGACATTAAACGCTCCGGAACAGACCGACGTGTAGCTTTACGCATTTATCGGAGCTACTCGATTTTGCCCATGAGCATGGTCTTTGACAAATTTGTTAAATTTGGCGCCAAATGACCACCCCAATGCCCCAGCCCTTTCTTCGCTTTTCTTTGTTTCTCTTTGTCTGTCTCTGGGCCGCCTGTCGGCCCGAGCGCCCGGTTGCGACCACTCGTACCCCACCCACACAGGTTGCAAAACCGGCACCAAAGAAACCAGCTTCTGCCCCTGTAGCAGTGAAGCCGAAACCTGTTGATACGGTAGCGTTTGAACCGCTCGACCAGAGCATAGCACCCTCGCCTAAGCGCGAGTTCCGGGCAGTCTGGATTGCCACCGTAGATAACATCGACTGGCCAACCAAGAGAGGGCTCCCCGCTGAGCAGCAACAGGCGGAATACCGCGTCATGCTCGATCAGCAACGGCAGGCAGGCTTCAACGCGGTAGTCGTGCAGGTTAGGGCGGCTGCCGATGCGTTCTATGCTAAAAGCATGGAACCCTGGTCGGAGTTTCTGACGGGACAACAGGGGCTTGCGCCTTCGCCATTCTACGATCCGCTGGAATTTATGATTCAGGAATCGCACGGGAGGGGCATGGAGTTTCACGCCTGGCTGAACCTTGACCGGGGTACGTTCGGCAAAAAATCGAGTATTGCACCGGGCCATATCACGAGCCGCAAACCCGAGTGGTTTTTGAGCTATGGCGATCGTAAATTATTCAATCTGGGATTGCCTGAGGTGCGGACGTATGTGGCTTCGCTGGTGGCCAACATTGTGCGAAACTATGACGTAGATGGCATTCACTTCGACGACTATTTTTATCCTTACGCCGTTGCTGGGCAAACAATCCGCGACGACGAAGCATACCGCGCCAATTACAACGGCATGAATAAAAACGATTGGCGACGCTCCAACATCGATAAGGTTATTCTAGAACTCCGCGACTCGGTACGCAGTGTGAAACCCTACGTAAAATTCGGAATCAGTCCATTTGGGATTTGGAAAAATCAAAATACCGATCCAGAGGGATCAGCCACAACGGGCGGGCAGGCTTACTTCGATCTTTACGCCGACACGCGTAAGTGGGCTCTCGAAGGCTGGGTTGATTACATGGTGCCGCAGATCTATTTCACGCACGACCACCCCCGTGCTCCCTACCGCACGCTTGTAGACTGGTGGACCCGCAACTGTGGTGACCGCCATTTGTATATTGGTAACGGGGCTTACCGGGTTGGAAAAGGTGGCACTAAAGAGCCGTCGTGGAATAACCCGACCCAAATGCCCAACCAGATTCGATATTCCCGGTCGATAAAACCAACGCTGGGTAGCGTTTTTTTCAGTGCCAAGTCTCTACAAAATAACCCGTTGGGCGTTCGAGACTCCTTGCAAAATTCGCTTTATAAGTACCCGGCTCTGGTTCCTCCAATGGCTTGGAAAGACAGTTTGGCTCCCCAATCTCCGCGCGATTTGAAAGCAGCTGCAACAACATCGGGCGTTGAATTATACTGGCAGGAACCCACCCCAGCTTCCGATGGCGACCATGCTCGTTACTACGTCATTTACCGATTTGATGGTCGGCAACGGCAGTACCGAACCGACAATCCACAGTACATTTTGTCAATTTGCCAGGGAGAAAACAACACCCGCTATCTGGACAAAACTGCTGACCCAACTAAACGCTACACGTACGTGGTCACGTCCTTTGACCGACTCCACAACGAAAGCCGCGAAGTAGCAGTGCTGGTAAATCCAGTGGTACAGGAATCCGTGCGCGCCGGGAAGTAGTTTACTGAAACCCTTCCATTACTTCCTCAATCTTCTTCGCGCCAGGAAAGAACCCAACAACACGCGTCAGAATCCCCTCGACTACTGCATCGGGACAGGAGGCTCCGCAGGTTAGCAAAATGGTAACGGACTCTTTAGCGGGTAGGTAATTCTGGGTAACAATTTCTTCCTTGCTTTCTAAATCGAAGTGGCGAATCAGGTCACGCGATAGGAGTTTCTGCTCCGACTCAATAAAGTAAGTCGGTAGTTTTTCAGCGCACAAATCGACAATGTGCGAGGTATTGGAGGAGTTGTATCCACCAGCCACAATAGCTAGATCAGCGGGGTAACGGAGCAGCGCGTAGGTCGCATCCTGATTGTCGTTGGTGGCGTAGCAAAGCGTATCGCGGGTGCTGGCAAAATGTTCATCAATTGTATTCGCATCGGTCAACCCATAATGCTCAATCATGACTTGCTTCAGATAGTCGGCAATACCCTGCGTGTCCGACGCCAGCATAGTAGTCTGGTTCACTACGCCAATACGCTGAAGATCCCGCGCGGGGTCGAAACCTTCGGAGTACTGCCCAGCAAATTCACCGTAGAACTCTTCGGCTGAACCCTCGCCCGTAATGTAGCGCGCCAACCGTTCGGCTTGATTCCTGTTTTTAACGACAACCGTAGGAGCAGCCTCTTTACTATGCGAAAAAGTTGCGCGGGTTTCTTCGTGGCTTGGTTTACCGTGTACGACCACGGTATAATTTTTCTGCCCGATCTGAGCCGCTTTATTCCAGACTTTCTCCACAAACGGGCAGGTTGTATCGTATTTGGCAATATCTAACCCGATGTCCGACAGTTGCTTATGAGTTTCGAGCGTGGTACCGAAGGCCGGAATAATGACTACATCGTTGACGGTCAGCTCGCTGAACGGAATCAATTGCCGCCCGCTGGTATCCATCAAAAAATGCACACCCCGGCTCAACAAATCAGCGTTGACGTCGGGGTTATGGATCATTTCGCTCAACAGAAAAATGCGTTTGTCGGGGTTTTCGGCGATGGCTTTGTACGCAATCTCAACTGCATTTTCGACCCCGTAACAAAACCCGAAGTGACGGGCAATGTAGAACCTCACCGGGCCAAAATCGAGCAAACTAGGCGTAAAGTCACGCTTGAGTTTGTCGCGTTTCCGGCGAAACTCTTTCAAAGGCGTGATAACGGTGCTTCGGTAATAATCGGGTATGTTGAACGATTTCATTGGGACAAAAATACAGTGAGTAACCCACTTTGCTAACGTTGGCTGTTGGTTGTTTGTTCGCCTAATGGGAGTGCGGTAAATTTGTTGGCAGCAATGCTTACTGAATTATGTTCAAGAAACTCCCTTATTCCGCTCTATTTCTGCTCGCACTGAGCACGCTTACATACGGCCAAAATCCGGCCACGCCCCGGCCAACCCCTCGCCAACTCGCCTGGCAACCTCTGGAAACCACCGCTTTTCTGCACTTTACCGTCAACACGTTCACCGATAAAGAATGGGGCGATGGCACCGAGAGCCCGGCAATTTTCAATCCGACCAAACTCGATGCCCGGCAGTGGATTCGGTCTTTGAAAGAAGCTGGTTTCAAAATGGCCATCATTACGGCCAAACACCACGATGGCTTTTGTTTATGGCCCACCAAAACCACCGAGCATTCCGTAAAAAATAGCCCCTGGAAAAATGGTAAAGGCGATGTGGTGCGTGAAGTAGCCAATGCCTGCCGCGAATTCGGGTTGAAATTCGGCGTCTATCTCTCGCCCTGGGATCGCCACGAGACCTTGTACGGAACTGATGCCTACAACGATTTCTACAAGACTCAGCTGAAAGAATTACTGACCAACTACGGCCCTGTTGCCGAGGTTTGGTTCGACGGGGCGAAAGGGGAAAACGCCAAAAATATGACCTACGATTTTGACGGATATTGGGCTCTGGTCAGGAAGTTACAACCCAATGCCGTGATGTTTTCGGATGCTGGCCCTGATGTGCGCTGGGTAGGCAATGAGTCGGGCAACGCGGGTGAAACCTGCTGGTCGACAATCAATACCGAGGGCATGGCTCCTGGCGTAGCGGATGCCAAATACTTGAACCGGGGCGATGCTAATGGTAAACGCTGGCTTCCCGCCGAAACTGATGTGAGCATCCGGCCGGGTTGGTTTTATCACCCTTCGGAAGACAGCAAAGTTCGCTCTCCGAAAAACCTGGTGAACCTCTATTACCAGGCCGTTGGCCGCAACAGTCTGTTGTTACTCAATGTGCCCCCTAATCGTGAAGGTCTGCTTTCGGACGCTGACGTCACCAACCTGAAAGAATTCCGGCGTATTCTGGACGAGACCTTTAAAAGAAACCTCGTTGCGCCAACGCCCAAACTAACTGACCAAAAGCTAGCCACTTTCACCCCCGTTTCGGTCAACGAGCCACTTACCATTAACCTCACCGACGCTACGTTTGACAGGATCTCCATTCAGGAAAACATTGCCAACGGGCAGCAAATCGCGAACGGGAAAGTAGACTACTGGACCGGAACCGACTGGAAGGAATTGAGTACCTTCACCACAGTTGGCCATAAACGGCTGCTCCGATTCCCGGCAGTAAAATCCTCCAAAATCCGCCTGACTATAACCGAAGCAAAAGGCCCGGTACAGGTTGCAGAAGTGGGTGTATTTAAGGCGTCGGCAGGCGAATAGTGGTACAGTTAGTGTGGTGTCAGCTTAACTACAATTGACTTTGAGGTCGGTGTATTGCTCCTATCGGCGATATTGTCGATGGGAACCAGCACGTTGGTTTCGGGGAAATAGGCGGCTGCATTGCCGCGTGGAATCTGGTACGGTATTACAATAAACTGGTGTGCCGTGCGAGTTTGTCCATCATAGTGGCTATGAATATCTACCACCTGCCGCTCTTTGAGGCCCCGGCTGGCAATATCATCTGGGTGGAGGAAAATAACCCGCCGTTCGTTATAGATGCCCCGGTAACGGTCATCGTTCCCATAAACAGTTGTGTTAAACTGGTCGTGGCTCCGAATCGTCATCAGCAATAATTCGTCTGGTGCCAGCTCGTGGTGAACGGGCGTATTTACCGTGAAATGTGCCTTCTTATCGCTGGTCGTAAACTTCCGTTCACGGGGGCCATTGGGCAGGTAAAAACCGGCTTCTTTACGAACTTTGGTGTTAAAATCGGTGAATCCGGGAACTGTCTGGGCAATCAGGTCGCGGATTCGGTCGTAGTTGGAAATGTGAGCTTCCCAATCGAAGTTAGGCACTACACGTTTCGCAATGCCCGCTACAATGGCTGGCTCGCTAAGCATCAGTTTTGATATTGGCTCTACTACCCCTTTCGACATCTGCACGACACCGGTTGTGTTTTCCATTGTCACAAACTGTTCGCCCGATGCCTGCCGGTCGATGTCGGAATGGCCAAGGCAAGGCAGAATCAGGGCCGTTTCGCCGTGAATCAGATGGCTCCGATTCAGCTTGGTCGATACGTGAACCGTTAATTTGCATTTCCGAAGCGCTTCGGCGCAATAGTTTGTGTCGGAGGTAGCCAGGGCGAAGTTGCCGCCCATCCCGAAGAAAACCTTGGCTTTGCCGTCATGCATGGCTTTAACCGCTGCCACCACATCGTATCCCGATTCGCGGGGCGGTTCGAAATGAAACACGCGCTTGAGAGTATCTAAAAACTCCGGCTTGGGTTTTTCCCAGATGCCCATTGTACGGTCACCCTGAACATTACTATGCCCACGAATAGGAGCCGCTCCCCCACCTTCGATACCGATGCTGCCTTTCAGCAACAACAAGTTGATGATTTCCCGGATAGTCTCGACCGCATTTTTGTGTTGCGTCAAGCCCATCGCCCAGCAAATGATGATCTTCTTTTTAAATTTAATAGCATCCACCAGTGCCTGAACCTGCTCCAGTGACACCCCAGTTTGGCCGACCAAATCGCTCAGATCGAACTGACTTAGTGACTGGACAAAAGCGTCATAATCTGCGGTATATTGCCTGATAAAGTCCTGATCCAGCACGTTGCCGGGGTTCTGTTCTTCCTCAGCCAGTAGCAGTTTACAAACGGCTTTCAACAGGGCTAAATCGGCATTGATTCGGACTTGCAGGTACAGATCAGCCAGTTTTTGGCCTCCAAACAACACATCCCGAACTTTTTGAGGGTGTTTGAACGCCAGTAAACCCGCTTCAACTAATGGGTTCACAGCAACAATCATGGCCCCTTCGCGTTTGGCCTCTTCTAAAACCGTTAGCATCCGGGGCGCATTGGTACCAGGGTTTTGACCCATGATGATAATGACATCGGCCTTCTTAAAGTCGTCGTAAACAATCGACGCTTTGCCCACTCCAATCACCTCTGCCAGGGCCACACTGGTCGATTCGTGGCACATATTCGAGCAGTCGGGCATGTTGTTGGTGCCATACATACGAACGAATAGCTGATACAGAAAAGCCGTTTCATTGGCCGTGCGACCAGAGGTATAAAATATGGCTTCATCGGGCGAAGCAAGGGCCTTCAGTTCGTCCGCGATCAGGTCGAAGGCGGCATCCCAGCTAATAGGCTCGTAGTGTAATTCATCGTCGGATTTACCAGCCCGACGCACCACCAACGGTTGGGTTAGTCGGCCCTGCTGCCCCAGCCAGAAATCGGTTTTCTGGAGCAATTCACCCACCGAATAACGCTGAAACAATACCGGCGAAGCGGTGTGTTTGGTCATCACCTCATCGGCAACGGCTTTTGCACCGCTCTCGCAATATTCCGCAATGATAGACCGCCCATGATCAGGGTCGGGCCAGGCGCACGACGGGCAATCGTACCCGTCGGTTTGGTTCACTTTAGCAAGCGCCGTCCAGCCCCGTCCGGGGTCGGTGCCGTCCAATACGTGTTCAACGGATTTCACAACCGCCGTAATTCCGGCAGCTTCAGTTTTCGGCTCGCGGACTTCGAGTTGACCGGTCAGTTCTTCGGGAATCGCAGACATTGCAGAATGGGTCAGATGAAGGATATTCGTTGAGGATTCGTGTAAATATTAAACTGCTCACCCCGCACAAAGCCAACAAGAGTGATATTGGCTTCCCGGGCAAGCTCTACTGCCAGACTCGACGGCGCACCAACAGCCACAATCAGTGAAACACCCGCCATCCAGGCTTTTTGTACTAACTCAAAACCAATTCGTCCGCTTAAAAAAAGTCCGTACTGATTCAATGGAATACCTTCTTCTAAAAACGTCGCCCCTACTACTTTATCTAACGCATTATGGCGTCCAATGTCTTCGCGAACGCGCTGAATTGCACCATTTGCCGTAAATAAGGCCGATGCATGGATGCCACCCGTGTGTTTAAAAGCAGGTTGATAGTGCCGAACCTGGTCCGAAAGCCCCTGAATGAGTTCAGACGTTACAGTAATGCCTTTCTCAATCGGCATAGCACCCTGTTGTCGAACGGCATCGATGGAGGTTTTACCACACAGCCCACAACTGGCCGAAGCATAGCTAAACCGATCGAGCAAAGCCCAGTTCAGGTTAACGGTTGGCGCTAGTTCTACCCGGATCACGTTGCCGTCTTTTTGAGCATCTTGTACACAATGGCGACACGACAACACGTCGGACCGGTCGTGAATAATGCCCTCGGCCAGCAAATAGCCCAACGCCAGTTCGTGATCGTGGCCGGGCGTACGCATCGTTACGGCTAATGTCCGTTGCTCGCGTTCATGTACTGATCCGTAGCCCAGCCGAATTTCCAGCGGCTCTTCAACCGCCAGCAGATCGGGCTTCTCGGTATGGTTATAGCCGCTGATGCGGTGAACAGATATGGGAGCAACAGTTGGCATTAATCTATTAACCAAATCCGGTCCGTTTCGGCTCCTTGTTCGGTCCATTCTACCAAAACGCGCTGCGATTCAAGAGTGTTTACGCGCTTGCCCGTATAATCGGGACGGATTGGCAAATCATGATTGTACCGACGGTCGATTAGCACAAGTAATTCTACCCGGCGGGGCCGCCCAAAAGCCGACATAGCATCGAGCGCAGCCCGAACCATACGCCCGGTAGCCAGCACATCGTCAATCAAAATAACCTTTTTGTTTTCGATCAGAAACGGCACATGGGTGGTATTGGGCCGTAAGGGCGAGTCGCGCCGACGGAAATCATCTCGGTAGAACGTGGCATCCAGATAGCCTAATGGAATACCAGCGTTGGGGGCGGTGCGCCCCAGGGTACGGTTGAGTTCGCGGGCTACACGCTCGGCAAAATAGATACCCCGTGGCTGCATGCCCAACAATACAGTATCGGTGAAATCCTGGTGGCGTTCGATCAGCTCCTGACACAGGCGACTAATAACGATTTCGAGCAGTGGGGTACTTAGGATAAGGCGTTTCATGGGGCAAAGAGTGAATAAGCGAACGAAGGTCGGAAGCGAATAGTCAAAAGCCAAAGATTCGGTGTTTGGCCAGACTTCTATCAGCCGAATGGGTAAAGATGAACAAAAAACAGGCTTTGTGCATAGCTACTATGTCGTATCGCTAGCACGTTAACCTTAAACCAGTTCCCACTTGAAAACCTCCTTACTCTGTTTTTGTGTTCTTTTTCTGGCTACAGCAATTCCCGGTAGCGCTCAGAATCCAGCCAGTCCCGTCGCTATTCAGGTAGATCTGGCGGCTGAAAAAGGGCCGCTGAAACCCATCTGGGCGTGGTTTGGCTACGACGAACCGAACTACACCTATATGAAGGATGGCAAAAAGCTCCTCACTGAAATTTCCAAACTGAGCAAAGTACCAGTCTACGTGCGAGCGCACAGCATGCTGGTAACAGGCGACGGCGTGGCAGCCCTGAAGTGGGGATCGACCAACGCGTATACTGAAGATGCCAACGGAAAACCGGTGTATGACTGGACCATTGTCGATCGAATTTTTGATACCTACATCGAACGGGGCATGAAACCGATGGCTCAAATTGGCTTTATGCCCGAGGCTATGTCGACCCACCCCCAGCCCTACAAACACAATTGGGGGCCCGAAAACAAATACGGTGACATTTACACCGGCTGGGCGTACCCACCCAAAGACTACCAAAAGTGGGCCGAACTAGTTTATCAGTGGGTTCGCCATTCTGTTGATCGGTATGGCCAGAAAGAGGTAGAAAGCTGGTATTGGGAGTTGTGGAACGAGCCAAACATTGGCTACTGGAAAGGCACCGTCGACGAGTATATCAAACTCTACGACTATACCGCCGATGCTGTGAAGCGCGCCTTACCCACCGCTCGCATGGGTGGCCCCGAAGTGACTGGCCCAAACAGCGATGGGTCCCGCAAGTTTTTCACAGCTTTTATGGATCACATCGTAAATGGCAAAAACGCCGTAACGGGCCAAACCGGTGCTCCGCTCGACTTCATTACGTTCCATGCTAAAGGCTCCCCCAAACTGGTGAACGGAGCCGTGCAGATGAACATGGGCACCCAACTCCGCGATATTAACAAGGGAATGGAAATTGTGGCCTCGTATCCAAGCCTGAAAAATCTGCCGATTGTTATTGGCGAATCGGACCCGGAAGGCTGTGCAGCCTGCTCGGAGGATTTCCATCCGCAGAACGCCTACCGCAATGGTACCATGTATTCGAGCTACACAGCGGCTTCGTTTGCCCGAAAATACGACTTAGCCGCTGCTCATGGGGTCAACCTGCTGGGAGCCGTTACCTGGGCCTTCGAATTTGAAGATCAGCCCTGGTTCCGGGGTTTTCGCGATCTGGCCACCAATGGCGTCGATAAACCCGTGTTAAACGTATTCCGCATGTTTGGGATGATGCCAGGTCAGCGGGTTACCGTGAAAAGCGGATTAGCCTACGACTACGCCCGGATTCGGGATCAGAGCGTACGGGCCGAAGCTGACATCAACGCGCTAGCTAGCAAAGATGCTAAGTCGGCCGCCGTCATGGTATGGAATTACCACGACGATAATCTGCCCGCTCCCGATGCAGCTATTTCGTTACAAGTTGATGGCTTGCCCAACAAACAGATGGAGGTACAGCACTACCGAATCGACAATGAACATAGTAATTCGTACGAAGTCTGGAAAAAGATGGGGTCACCTAAAGCTCCAACAACAGCGCAAATTGCCGAATTGGAGAAAGCGGGCCAGTTACAACAACTTAAATCTCCCGAGCAGATCAAGGTAAAAGGCGGCAAAGCCACCCTGAATTTTGCACTTCCCCGCCAGGGTGTATCGCTGGTGAAAATGACGTGGAAATAAGTTGTATTATCTTTGCCTCATGTCAAAATTCTTAATCGTGGGCCTTGGCAACATCGGGCCTGAATACGCGCTGACCCGGCACAACGCTGGTTTTATGGTTCTGGACCGAATGGCTGCCCAGTATGGTTTCGGTTTTTCAATGACTCGGCTGGCTTACACTGCCAAATGGTCGCACAAAGGCAAGCAGTTGTTTTTTGTGAAACCCACCACATACATGAACCTTAGCGGGAAAGCCGTATCGTATTATATGAAGCAGGAAAATATTCCGGTCGAGAACTTGCTGGTGGTGACAGATGATAAGGATTTACCTTTCAACAAGCTACGGCTAAAGCCCAAAGGATCAGCGGGTGGACACAATGGCCTTAGAAATATTGATGAAGTATTGGGTACTCAGGAATACGCCCGACTCCGGTTCGGAATTGGTAGTAATTTCTCGCGTGGACGGCAGGTGGATTTTGTTTTAGGGGAGTTTCCAGACGAAGAAATGGACCAACTTCCGGCTGTTTTAGACCGGGCTGGTGAAGTAGTGCTGAGTTTTTGTACTATGGGGATACAACATGCCATGAATAATTTCAACCAGTAATAGTATTTTTTAAAGAACTTTCAAATAACAGGAATCAATATTTTACAGACAACAAGTCCAAAAAGACCCATATAATATTCCGTAATTAATGATTTATTAATACCAAAATGGGCATATTTGTTTTTATACCGCATTTTATACGGTATAAAATTTGGCAAAGGACCCATATATGTTTTGTAGAACTCAAACTTAAGGCGAGATTTGTGCGTTCTTAATTTGAATACAAAATAAAACAAAACTATGAAATCGCGTGTTATCTTTGCGTTGGTGATTCTTGGATTAGGGTTATCGACAATCAAGGCAAACGCGGCTACCACCATTAATACTGATGATAGCCCGGCTGCCAACAAGCCGGCAGGCACGATGCTTGTGAAAGGTTCAGAAAAGCAGTTTGCTCATTTTGTCGAGCATAAGGCGAACAAATTCACGAAAAAAGCTGACTGGCAAAACTTTATGAGCGTAGTCTCGTTGTATAATCAAAATCCGGTGGCCATTTTGTCACTCGACGCTGACAGCCGGATGAAGTTCAACGATGCTAACGCCCAATTGACTAAGGAGCTCGCAAAAGGTACCAATAATGCCGATGCCAGCCGCTGGGCTAACCAGGCCGACCAAACAGCGCGGATGATCAATCTGCTCTGGAATGTTGAGACCGAAGCCAGCAAAGTCACTGACACTGAGTAGATTGAATTATCTACTAATTTTGTCAGGTTTCTGGAACAGAAAAGGGTAAAAGTTAGTTTTTCATGTAGAAAAGGTTAAGGGTTTAGGAATAGTCAGCATAAGGCCATCTGCACGATCAGGTGGCCTTATCTTTTTTAATAGCCTTTACCAGCTCCTCCCCCGCCGAAATCTCCCCCGCCAAATTTCATATCGGGTTGCCGATTCATGGTAGCACCCGTTGCCGAAATCACGCTTAACATCTCTGCATTCAAAAAAAACTGACGGGGCGATTCTTCATCTGGTACATCAGTGAATCCGTAACGGGGTTGTCGTAGCGAGCGAATAGCCAGCACGGCACAACCAACAAGTGCGGTTCCTACCAATGTCAGATGCACCGAAAGCGGCAGTACAGCATAATAATAGCGTACTGTAGTGGACGCAGCTGCCAACCCTAAAATCCCCAGAATGACAAACATTCGGTCTTTACGAACGAAGCCTAAGTAAGTGTATACTCCCGGAATAAGAAACGTCAATATCCAGAATAGCCAGGGCAGATTAATCTGTGGAGCTGTTTCGGGGCGAGGCTGACCCAGTGGAATTTCAGCCAGCACACCGTTCAATTCCCTTACCACGAAATAATTTCCTCCTGCGGCCAACACAATCAGCGCGAACCACTCGGCCATGCTAAACACATCGGTATAATAAATTGGATCGGGCACCCGAGTCCTGACTTGCTTCAACAAGAACCAAAGCCCCCACGACACAGCCATCAACACAAACGGCAAGGCAGCCTTACCCCAGGAAAACTCAAGCAAACCGGTGAATATGCCCACGTAAAAGGCCAGCAACGCCATAAACGTTACAATGACATCACCGTAGTAAGCGGCAAAAATCAGCAGCACCGGCACAGCCAGCAGGCACCGAAACCAGAGGGCGGTATCATTGGCAAGCACAACATTAATAGCCGTCAGCAGAAACGATGCTGCCAATACAGTGAGCGCATTGTCAGGACCATTTCGGTAAAAGTTATACCGGCGGATCAGGTTATACACCAGCGCCATAAGCCCTAGGCTAACCAGGGCATTAAAGGCGCCAAAACTGATACTGTTATTTACTATATCCGTCATAAGCAGCACCACAAGCGCATAAGCCCCACCTACCGCAATGCACGTAAACAGAAAAGAACCAATCTCAGCAAACACATTGCTGTCGCGGAAGGGTACCGGATACGCCTGTCGAATGCCCGTAAGCTGATCAGCATGAAGCAGCCCTTCGCGTTGCCAGCGATCAGCTTGCTGGCGTACAGCGCGGTTTCGAATATGTTCGGGATTATAAGCTTTCATAATTTTATTGAGTGATTGAGCGATTGGTGATCGAGTGAACAGACAAATCACTCAATCACCAATCGCTCAATCACTCAATTTTTTCTGATACGTGATCAAATAAACGACGAGCGCTCCACCCGAAATGAGCAGATAAAAGGTGGCTACATATTCATTGGGGTGCAGGTATTTATAGAGCAAATAACTCAGGCCGATGTAGCCGTACACAACAGCCATCAGCCCAAACAGAAACGACTGCTCCCGACGGGCATACTGGTCGAACGCTACGCAGGCAGCGGTCAGGCCGATAGCAAACAACCACCGAAGATTTTCGACGTTGAATATCCCTGCTAACAGAGCCACCAGCAACAGGTTACCAATAACCAACAAATACGTGAACGTGAAGTGCGGCTTGACTCCTCGTTTTTGGAAAAGCCAGGCAGTTCCAATCACCACTCCACTTAACGCAAGGGCTGAATAAATAACACGTTCATCGAAGAAATTGGTTTTGAGGTATAAGTCCAGCGGGCGAACTGTAACCCCAACCCACGCCATTAAGGCTGTAAGGCCCATGCCCAGCACGCCCCGGTGATCGAACCGATAGGCCAGGCCCAGAAACAAAACGGCAGGCAGCATGGTCACCAGTCCATACCGGGTCCCGAAAATGGCATATTCATATTGGGCGTACCCCTCCAGCGATAAGAACAGCAGACATCCCAAAACCAGCGCATAATCGCCAAACGGCGACGACGACTGGGTCAGGCCGAGTGTCCAGGGGGGGCGCACATACCAGGCATAACCAAAAGCCGCCAGGCACAGCAATCCAATACCTGTCAGGATGGTAAGATGCCCTAGCTGATCGTAATTTTCGTAGATCAGCAACCCCAGGCCGGAACTTAGCAGCAAAACGCCGACATATAAGATAGAGCGCAATTCCCAATGCAGCGAAAAAGGCCTTCTTGCTTCAACATCGGTGAGCAGGAGGTGTTGCTCATTGGGTAAAAGTCCCTGCTGATGCAGTTGATTCAGAATCTCTTTTGGGGACATATTAGCCCTTTTTTGTGTTATTCTAGTATGCTCGGTCGCCCAAAAATCCTCCTTACTCCCCGGTATTATTTAGATAATTTCCGGTATGTTCTTGACCTCGTGAAACGGCTCTACAGCCCCATTCTCAACGAGGCCGAAGGAGATTTCATGCGTCGATTTACTGACCTCAGCCTCGATGCACAGTGTCTTTTTGTGCGATTCAGTAATCGCAAAGGACTGTTTTTTCGGGTAAACAAACTACACTACGACGAGATAACTGACTTACCGGCCGCTTTAGGTGAATTACTGG
Source organism: Flavobacterium sp. SUN052 (assembly GCF_028867935.1). Taxonomy (GTDB): domain Bacteria; phylum Bacteroidota; class Bacteroidia; order Flavobacteriales; family Flavobacteriaceae; genus Flavobacterium. The sequence goes on along the minus strand of NZ_JAPQNS010000004.1, from coordinate 211,389 downwards.
CAAATGGATTTGCAGAACGCTTATCAGCCCACCACGAAGTAATGGGCAGCGAGGCTCTGGGTATTTTTACCAAGCCTGAACTGCTTACCCTTTTGCCACTGGAACCCGAAGAGCTTAAGCCGCTGAAGAGTCAAAAAAAAGAAGACGTTGTGGCCTACGCGCTTCACGAACTTGATTTTGGTGAGATTGTAACGAGCCTGACCACCTTCGAGACGGTAGTGAAACTTCGGTTCGAAGCGGAGGTGATAATGGTTAAGTACCTTTTCTTTGGCAACCGGGGTTCCGACATGACGGAGTTCGTAATACGTGACCTCGGCATGATCAATTTCGAGCGACACGACGACAGCAAGATGACCGCCCGCTTTCGCTCTCGGAAAGAAGTGGAAGATAAATTGCTGATTTCGCTGACGAACGAGGAGTTTTATGACCTGAAAACCGCCGAAACGCCTGCCGAGGATATCTACAACTGGTTTCTGAACTGGAATGAAACCCGCCCTGACCTTTCCGAAATTGCGATACCGGGGTATCAGCGCCTGGTGTGCAAGGTAGGCGGCTTTCTGGAACGGCAGAAATTACCCGATCAGGCGTTGGCCGTTTACGAGCTTTCAGATCGGGTGCCCGCCCGCGAACGCCGGGTACGTTTGTTATTTAAAAATGGCTCGGTAGACGAAGCGTTAGCCTTGTGCGATGAGATTGCCGTAACGCCCCAAAACGCTGAGGAACGCTATTTCGCCACCGACTTTCGAGACAAAATTCTGGGTTTGAGCGAAAAGAAACGCAGCCGAAAAGCCACCACCCGTTTTCTGTCCGATGCCGAAAGCGTAAACATCCCGGCCGCTTATCGGCATCATGTAGAAGCGGGGGTTATGAATTATTATCTGGAAGCCGACTTCGACGCTGCTTTCACCGAAAATTATCCCTGGCGTGGACTGTTTGGTCTGGTGTTCTGGGATATAATTTACGACGCCAACGTATCGGCGATTCATCACCCTTTGCAGCGGGCTCCTTCTGATTTTTACCTACCCGACTTCTATCTGCGTCGCGAGGCCCTCATGCGCAACCGTCTTACTGAACTCGAAACGCACGACGACTGGCGCCGGCATGTGGGCCGCACCTACAACGCCAAATACGGAATCACCAACGTGCTGGTCGACTGGAACGACGAACTGTTAAACCTTGTCAATCAGATCATTGCCGTGCTCGACGTATCGCAACTCCGGTTAATTCTGCTTGAGATGGCTCGCAATGTCCGCGAACACACACGCGGTTTCCCCGACTTGCTGATCTGGAATGAAGCCGGTAATTATGGATTTGTCGAAGTGAAGTCGCCTACTGACCATCTGGGGCCACAACAATTACACTGGCTCCAGTTTTTTCAGACAATTGGTGTTCGGGCCAAGGTCGTACGTGTAATTTGGGAGTAGTGATCTTACTACTGCCCTACTTGTAATTTTCCGTTGTTGAGATACGAGATTTTCCCATTAAGCTTCACTTTCCGAGCTAAGGCGGTAATGCCGTTAACGGTAACCGTGTGGGTAGGGCTGATCGTTACCTCTGAACTTAGGGCGGGTACCTGATTTCCCGTCCAAGTAGATGGGTTATTCCAATTTCCTGACGTTTTACTCACTACAACACTTGGCGGGCCTGGAATTACGATCGTATAATCTTCTGTTTCGCCGTAAGGATAGGAGTTACAAGGCGAGGAAGGGACTTCAGCCCTATCGTCGCTTTGCCGGACCCGCAAGCGAGTTTGACCCGATAAGGCTGCCGCCGGCAAAGTAAAGGTGCCACTTTGAACTGCCTGTCTTATGTGTGTGGTAGACCTAAACACAATTTCGTTTAGATCAAATGTTCTATCCTGGTTTAGATCGATCCAGACCGTAAATCCTTCGGGATACTGATTCTGGTTTGTGAGCGTAACGGTGTAGGTTTGACCTGGAATTAGCGTGACCGATGCGGTTTCAGTATTATCACTGTAACCGCCTGCTCCACAGTCTGAAGACCTGCTGATGAGCGTACTCGCTCCCGCGCTCAGCGCAAAATTGATAATTGCATCACCCGCACTACAATCTGTAAACCCTGGAATACAATAACACAAGCTAGTGGGAATAAACAGGGAAGTCGCTGCACTAGGGATAGCCAGGCTATTAGCAGCCACCACCCGATAGTAAGCAGTTACGCCGGATAAAGGCGATACATCAGCGAACGATACAACATTAGCCGCCACTGTCCCTACCGCAATAAAGCCTGTTGATCCATTGGTAGAACGCTCTATGATATATCCGTTCTCACTAGAGCTATTATCTGTCCAGGTAATATTTACAGCACAGTACCCATAACTTACTACTACATTGGAAGGGGCAGCAATAGCTACCGCTGGACAGTTAAAAACATACGCCCCCGACGTTTGCATCAGCGATAACCGATAATTATATCCGTCGCTGATTCTATTTTGCTGCCCGGTGGTGAACAGCGATCGACAACCGCTGTAATACGACATCAGGTTGTTGACTTGCGGAGAATAAGTAGCCCCGCTTGCATCGGTAGCTGTACCAGTATATGTGCAATTGGATGGATTATAAAAAGTGCTGCTAGGATCGGCAGGAGTATCACATAGCAAATCACCTGCTGTAGTGCAGTTGGCTCCAGCACCACGCGTTACTAACTCTCTGGCATAAGTAGTTTCATGAGTGTGGAAGAGATTCCAATAATGACCCATCTCATGAGAAAGCGTCTCGCCATTCCCAACGGCTACATTGTTCATTAATATTCGGTTCTCGGCAGGGTTGGCACTAGGAAACGATGAAACCCCATTCAGTAACTCACCATTTGCCGTCAGAACACCAGCAAAGTAGATATTGACAGCATCATTCACATTATTGAGGATCAGTTGGCTATTATCAACATTAGCATCGCAATTGTACAGGTTATCATCGTCGATATAGTGAACTCCGGAACAGAGATAAAACTGAAGATTGATAGGCTGATAAATCATATTCATTTTAGCAATGGCTGCATTCAACGTAGCCTCGTTTAGCCCACCTGTACCATTGCTTTGACGAAGAATATGCGCTTTGATTGGAATGTTTACTACAGAGGGCAACCCTTTATCCCCCAGATTCTGCTTCAATTGCAAAATGGCTTTTTCAGCCGCTTCAACAGTTTCTTTACTGGGCGTGGGCGTACCGCATTCTTGAGATTTAAGGCCTTTGTTAACTGTTTTTTGAGCAAAAGTTGTTGAAAGTGTCAGCCATAACAGAGACGCGAAAAAGCAACGGAAAACCGTAGACGTAGTCTTCATTTATTGAGATTAAAACGTTCTTAATACATCAAAGCTAATCTTATCTATTGGGTAACAATGGATTATTTGTAAGTTTTTATCTTCCGGCAAAGTGTATCTTAAATACTACGAATCACCTGTTTCGTCCTACTCGTAAAAATACAGGAAACTGCACCAACCGTTGTCCGGGTCCCCAGCATGCGCTTACCTGCTCCGCTAACGTATCAACGGGATCGTAACCGTTGGCGGCAATAAACTTACGTACCGCCGACCAGGTACGGATGTAATTCAGAAACCACTCGGCAGTCCAGTATCGCTCCACGGTAAAATCGGCCAGTTGCGGATCGGCAAAATTAAAGGGAAGCTGTGCGTAGCGATCCTCAATATGTTGGCGCATGGAATCCCAGTAAGAGCCAATGACGTTCGTGTAAAATTCTCCAACGAGGGAATCTATTTCCAAATTGACTGTATTAAGACCATAACCCCACTCGGCCACCACCCCACCCGGCTTCAATACCCGCCGAACCTCCCGATGAAAGGCATCTACATCGAACCAGTGCAGGGCCTGACCCACAGTTACCAAATCAAATTGCTGATCGGCGAAGGGCGTTTTTTCGGCCGGACTGACCTGATACTGTACATTGGGCAAAGCCGGAGCCTGATCCAGTTGGGGCTGACTAATATCGGTTGCAACTACCTGATCGAAGTAGCGAGCCAGCGCAGCAGCTGCCTGACCATTGCCCGTGGCACAATCCCAGGCAGCTTTCCGGTCGCTTACAAACGACAAAACGTAATCATACAGCGCATCGGGATAGTCGATGCGGTAACGGGCGTAGTTGTCAGCGTGGCCAGAGAAGCGATCAAGCATTACAGGGAGCAGTTAGCAGTGAACAGAGAAAACGAGTAGTGAGCAGTAGACAAGCATCCGTAAACTGTTCATTGTTCACTGTTATCTGATCACCGAATTAAACCTTTTGGGGTAAATTTGGTCAAAGAATCAGTTTATGGGATTATCTGTAGGTTTTTATTGGCCTAACATAAGAAACACCTTATTTTTGCCAACCACAACCTGCATTTAAGAACGTTAAATTTTCAGCGTTCATCCTCCCAACATTAACTAGTTTCTTTTACTAACAATTGCCCCATGAAGAAAACGTTTGGCTTCTTATTCGCTACGGCTTTGATGGCTGTAGGTTCGCTCAACGCGCAGGCTCAGGATAATATCCCTGAGGACATGAAAGCCCTGATGACCAAGCACACCTGTATCGCCTGTCACCGCGTCGATCAGCGTTTGGTGGGTCCGGCTTATATGGACGTTGCTAAGAAAAAATACACGAACGATCAGATTGTAGCGCTGATTTATGAACCAAAGCCTACAAACTGGCCTGGCTATCCACCAATGGCACCAATGAAGCAGGTACCAAAAGAAGATGCGCTGAAATTGGCTAAGTGGATCAACTCAATGGCTCCTGCGGGCAAAACCACGAAGAAAAAAGCGTAAAACAGTGAACAGTTAGCAGTGATCAACGAACAGTGCTTAGCGAACAGTTTACTAACGCTTGTCCACTGCTCGTTGATCGTTGTTCACTGTTTTGCTCGTTGCCGCACTACTTCGTAGAGCATCACGCCCGTGGCCACCGAAACATTGAGTGAGGCAACGGCTCCCAGTAGGGGAATTTTAATGTGAGTATCCACCATTTTGAGGATTTCCGGCGATATGCCATCCTCTTCTGACCCCATCACTACAGCCAACGGACCGGTTAAATCGGTTGTTGTTTCATATAGGTCACGGGGCGATTTTTCGGTACAGGCCACGACCTGAACGCCCGAATTCTGCAAGTATTTTACCGTATCGACTAGGTCAAACTCCCGGCTCACCGAGATGTGATTCAAGGCGCCCGATGAGGTTTTCATGGCATCGGAACCAATAGCCGCTGCCCCTCGACCCGGAATCACAATGCACTGCACCCCCGTGCATTCGGCCGTCCGGGCAATAGCGCCGAAGTTGCGCACGTCAGTAATCCGATCCAGCAGCAGTATAAACGGCACTTCGCCCCGTTCGTGAACATCGGCCAGTACATTCGAGAGTTTCACATATTGCACAGCCGCCACCAGGCAAACTACGCCCTGATGGTTTTTGCGCGTAAACCGGTCTAATTTCTCTACAGGTACGCGCTGAATAGTGACGCGCCGTTGAAACGCTAACTGCTGAATGTCGGGATTACTCATCCCTTTCTCCATGTACAGTTTGTCGATCTGCTGGTCTGAGCGGAGGGTTTCCAGCACCGACTGCACCCCGAATACCATTTCATCAGGGCCAAGTTCAGGGCGGGTTGGTTTGTTTTGATAAGGCATTCTTAGTATCAATTAACGCAAAGGCGCCAAGGATAGCGCAAAGGTCACAAAGTTAGCTATTTCACTTTGCGTTCTTTGCGCTATCCTTGGCGCCTTTGCGGTTAAAAAGAAATTTACTCCCGAATAGCCCCTGTTCGCCAGGCTTCGACAATTGGGTACCAGACAGGCTGGTATTCAGCGTAGCGTACCAGCTCGTAGTGATCGTCGACAAACTGATTGGGTTTCCGGTTGAAGGTAAAGTTGATCTCCGATACATTGGCTCGCCGATTATACACCCATACCTCACGATCGCGGCTGCGTTGCACACGGTCGGGGGGGCCAAGTACGATGTAAATCATGCCTTTGTCGGTTTTCCAACCCTCTTTATAGGTCGTAAACAGGTTATTGGCTTCCTCAACCCGGTTGTAATACGCCCGAATAGCCCGACGGGCTACTTCCTCATTTCCCGACATTAGCCCCAGCCAGTATTTATCAAATGACTTTTTAGGGTCAGACGTACTGTTTAGTTCATTCATTTCGGTGCTCGTGCTAACATACAAGACAGGTTTTACCAACTTTTCGGGGCGGGTCATCTTAGGGAACCGGTTGTCAGTTACCATCAGGCCAAGGCCATACGTGTCAGTAGTGTCCTCCAAGAAAAAATACAGCCCCTCTTTAGGTAATTGAAATGGCTGATTGGTCATCACCATGAGTGTGGAATCGACCGCCAACGTTTTGGCCGCTGGACGGGTGCCGGTGTTCATCGGCGACGAGGCCGCGTCGAACTCGTGCTTATACCGAAAACCGTATAGTGGTTTGCTACTTCCGGCTACATCCCGAATCAGAATTGTATCGTTGCGACTGATGAAATTACGAAGCTTGGGTGTTTTGCCGCTTCCATCGAACAAGGTGTACCGATCGGTGATGCGGGGCGCTCTAAACCGCAATTGCAGGTCATTGAGCGATTTTTTACCTGAGCTCACTTCGGTAATTTCGGTCAGCATGACAGCGCCAATAGCATCTTTAGGTCGCTTCACTTCGAAGGTTAGCACAAGGTGATCATCCTGCACCGACAAATTTTCGGGCGTAATCTGAATGTTGCCATAACCAAGCCGTTCGCGGTTGTTGTAATCGGGGTACAGCACATAATTGACCAGAAACCGTGTTCCGAAGTCATCCGCAGTGCTAATCCCTTTACCGTCGGGAGTGCGGGTATAAATATTCAGGTACACCCGGGCTGCCGAGCTGTCGATCGCTAAAAATTTGCCCTTGATAGCCGTAACCACATATTCGCTGGCTGGCGCACTGCTACCCGCAGGTGCCGTTGAGGAACCCGTGTTTGCATTAACAGGCCGAAATGTTCCTGACTGACGTTGAGCTGCATTGGGGTCGGCGCTCAACGGACGCGCCGTCAACGTAGTATTTCGATCCCGGTCGGGCGTGCTGGTATCGGCAGGGCGAGTCGATGACTGACGCGTATTATCGAAGGCAGTTGGCTGCTGCCGGGCGGTAGGTGCCGCCTTTTTAGACGACGCGCAGGCCGATACAAGTAGAGCAACTAAAATAGTGGAAAGCAGGCGCATACACAACGAGTGAGTAACGTTCTAAGAATGATCTGGTAAAGTAACGAAAAAAGCCCCTTGCGAGTTGTTGGTTGCTATTTTTCTTTGCCAGCACAATCGAGTAATTTTGTTAGTATGTATAAAACCACTGAGATTACCTCCGCCGAAATTACGTCTGACAACCCTGTTCACCAGCGTTTGCTGTTCCCCTATGTCGAAGCGGCCGGCATGGTCAGCGGCAACGTGTTGGAGATTGGGTGTGGCTGGGGCCGGGGCCTCGAACTGCTTACCCAAGCTGCCGACCACTACACCGGCATCGATAAAAACGAAGACCTTATTGCTTCGCTCCAGCGCGAATACCCTAAATCGACGTTCATTGCGGCCAATATTCCACCATTGTCCAGTTTTGCAGATAACACCTTCGATTTTATTGTAACGTTTCAAGTGATTGAGCATATTGAAAACGACGATCTGTTTGTAAAAGAAGCCCATCGAGTGCTCAAGCCGGGCGGCAAACTCCTGCTGACTACGGTAAACAAAACGTTTTCGCTCACCCGAAACCCCTGGCACGTACGCGAGTACTTAGCTGACGAATTACGGGCGTTGATGGGTCGGTATTTTCCGGTGATTGAGACGCGGGGTATCCACGGAAACGACAAGGTGATGACCTACTACGAACAGAATAAAAAGTCGGTAGAGCGTTTTACGCGCTGGGATATTTTCAAGCTCCAGTACCGCTTACCCCGGCGGCTCCTGCAAGTGCCCTACGACATTGCCAACCGCATGAACCGCAATCGTCTCCTACAACAGGACGGTTTGGCCGCCCAAATTCTGCACACCGATTACCTCGTCAGTCAGGAACCCGCTGGTAGCCTGGATTTCTTTTACGTCGCGACGAAGTAGGAGGATTTTTAAAGGCAGAGCTAGGGCCATGAATGTTCAGTTACGAAACCGGCTACTTGACTTGTATCAGGAATTCCACGATTACGATGCAACGCAGCCCGACCGATTAAAGCGTTGGCGCAATGTGGAATCCGAATCTGCGTTGTTTTTGGCTATTCTGGTGAGAAGCAAACAAGCCAAACAGGTGTTGGAAATCGGCACGTCTAATGGCTTTTCAACGCTCTGGCTCGCCGATGCCGTGACGGCCACTCAGGGATTTCTAACGAGTTTAGAAATTGACCCCAGCCGAACGGCCATTGCCCAAAATTATCTGCGCCAATTCGGGTTAGACGAACGCGTTAATTGCCTTACAATTGATGCAGCGCATTTTTTGGCCCAAAATCATCCGCCATACGATCTGATTTTTCTGGATGCGGAACGGAGCGCTTATCTTGCTTACTGGCCAGCCTTGAAACAGTTGATTTGCCAACAGGCAGGGTCTTCGCTGGTGGTTGATAACGTTATCTCGCACAGAGCAGAGGTGAGCGATTTTTTGGCTACTATTGAAGCAGACGCTGATGTTATAGCAACAACTATTGCCGTTGGAGCTGGTCTTCTGATCGTAACGAAATCCTGAGTTTATGGCTAGTCAAAATGTAGCTGTTTCACTACCACATTACTTCTTTCATGCGTATTCTAACAACCCTCTTTCTGTTTGTTTTTTTACAAGGATTTGCCTGGGCGCAATCGTCTGAAAAACCTAAACTCCTTGTAACCCGGCTTAATGACCGGGTGTACGTGCATACCACTTACGGAATCTACCAAAAGAGCAGCGTCCCTTCTAACGGTCTCATTATTAAAACGAACGATGGTGTTGTGCTGGTCGATACGGGTTGGGATACAGTAAACGATACCGATAACAGTCGGCAATTAATCCAGTGGGTTGCCGATAGCCTCCGTCAGCCCATCCGGTTCTGTATTGTCACGCACGCCCACGAAGACCGTGTGGGCGGCATCAGTGAATTTCGTAAAGCGGGTATACGGATTATAAGTACGCCCTTGACCGCCAAAAAATCGATTACCTTAGGGTACGAAGCGCCCGAAGGAATCTTACCGTCTGACACAACGCTTATGGTTGGGCAAGAGCCAATTCGTTGTTACTTCCCTGGCGAAGGGCACACCAGCGACAATATTGTTGTGTGGTTACCCAATCAGCAGATTTTGCATGGCGGCTGTTTTGTAAAAAGCGTGGCTGCCTTTGGTATGGGTAACGTTGCCGATGCTAATCTGAAGGAATGGGCAAATTCGGTTCGGAACGTAATCAAGCAATTCGGAACGGCTAAACTTGTGGTTCCGGGTCATGAAGAATGGGGCGACACCAAATCGCTGGAACATACCCTGAATTTGTTGGCCAAGCATGGGGCGGCAAAACGGTGAAATATTTTTGTCTCCATTACTTACCGCCAAACAGGCCGCCTAGCATACTACCAAGTCCACCGCCCTGACCGCCAAGGGCGTTCATCAGACTTCCAGCATCAACGCTCGAATCGTTTGGGTCATTCGCTTTGTGCATCAGCTTGTTTAATACGATGGGCACCAGGGCACCAGCAATCGACATCGCTACCTGTGGTGATATGCCCAGCTTGCTCATCAGGTCCTGCTGTACGTTTTGTTGAACACCCTGCGTAACCGGATGATCGTTCACACCACCGCCCTGGCCCGTTACCATGCCTAGCAGGCTACCCAAGCCACCACCTTGAGCCTGTTGACCTAAACCTTTCATGATGCTGTTGGAAACCGTTTGTATAACGGTATCGTTCTGCTCATTAGGAACAGCCGGATTGTTAGTTACTGCCTGACCAGCGTGTTGCTGCACCAGATTCATGATTGTTTCAAACATGATAAAAGGTCTGTTTAGTTAGTTGATTCGTACTCCTTATTGATTGGCCTGCTCCACTTTATGCTCAATAGGAATGGTTTTAACATCCCGCTCGCGTTCTGTTTGTTCGATGTATACTGCATGGTCTGCCGGTTCAATCTTTATACCGAAATGGTTGGCGTACGCCTGCGTGAACTCAGCGCCGAAATACAAAATAGCGGATGTATAATAGATCCAGGTCAGAATAACGATCATTGAGCCAGCTGCTCCGTAGGTCGATTCGGTGCCGGTTGTGTCGATGTAAACACCAATCAGGTAGCGCCCCAGCATGAAGAGTAAAGCCGTGAAAATGGCCCCAAGACGGACATCTTTCCAGGCTATTTTGGCATCGGGCAGCACTTTAAAAATCACCCCGAACAAAATGGTAACCACCGCTGTACTTATGGCAAAATTGATTGCACTGATTACATACACGCCCAAACCAGGAAGAAAACGAGTTAACTGATCGCTCAGGGCTAGCACGAGCCCGTTTATAACCAGCGATACCAACAGCAGAAAGCCTAGACTGACTACCAAGGAAGACGATAATAGTCTGTCTTTGAGCAATTTCAACCAGCCTTTTTGGGGCTTGGCTTTAACCCGCCAAATCAGATTGACTGAATCCTGGATTTCAACAAAAATACTGGTTGCCCCAATCACCAACGTAACAATGCCAATGGCAAGTGCTGTATTGGTTTTACCCGACAGTTCCACATTCTTGATCATTCCCTGAATTTGCTCGGCGGCCTCGTTGCCAACCAAACCGTTGATCTGGCCAAAAATCTGGCCACGAATGGCTTCTTCACCCAGGAAAATGCTGGCCAGCGACATAACCAACACCAGTAGCGGAGCCAGCGAAAAAATGGTATAGTAAGCCAGTGCTGCACTTAGCTTCAGACAACGGTCGTCCATGAAACCGTTGAAGGAATCACGCAGAACAATCCAGGCATTGGCAAAAAAGCTTTTCTTCACGTTATCTGGTTGAGTCGGCATGGGGATTGAGTCGGCAAAGAGGCTGTTATAAAACCGCGCTAGGATATTGCTCATAATTGTATGAACTAGTAACAGAACAAAAGCGAGTCACTGAGCTCACTACCGGAGCGAGTAACTTGTTCAGCTATTGAAACAACTCATACATAGTCCAGTTGTTCCAAATCTTAACGTTCTATCTACTTCACGGCCCCCACGCCTACCTTACCGAAATCACCCAATTTACCCTGTCGCTCTGAAAAAAGCTTTGACCCCGAATTACACAAAGAAGCCCGGAGTCACACAGAGAAAAACGCTGTGCAGCTCCGGGCTTCTCAAGGCCGTGACTTTATTTAACCTTATTTTTTCTCGGCTGTAGCAGCAGGATCAACCATAGTGAACTCACCGTTCACTTTCAGTTCTACCTCTTCGCTAACAGTGCCACCACCAGCTGAACCAACACCAAAGTCAGTACGCTTGATCATACCAGTTGATTTGAAACCAGCTTTAGTTTGCTTGCCATTCCGGCCGGGCATTTCTACAGGTCCGTTCATTACCACATCCAGTGTAACTGGCTTGGTCACACCGTGCATGGTTAAATCACCCACCAGTTTGTATTTTTTCCCCTCAACTTTCTTGAACGAAGTGCTCTTGAATGTCAATGAAGGGAACTTAGCCGCATCGAAGAAATCAGGGCTTTTCAGGTGGCCATCGCGACGTTCGTTGTCTGTGTCTACGCTGTTCACATCGGCGGTCAGTTCAAATGTTGCATCTGACAAGTCAGCCTTAGATGCGGTAATTTTCCCATCAAATGTTTTGAAGTTACCGTCTACTTCAGAAATCAGTAAGTGAGTTACGGTAAAGCCAACCTTTGAGTGAGCTTTGTCGATATTCCAGGTTGTTTGTGCGTACGAAGCTGATACGGTCAGCAGAGTGGCAACAGAGAGCAATAGTGTTTTCATGCGTGTTTTGATGGTAATTAATGAACAATTGGTTAAGTATACTAAAGTTGGTAATCGCAAGCAGGTAAAATTATGGTTTGGCCTTATTGTTTCTGATGACGACATACATATCGTAGACGCCTTCGATTAGTTTCAATGTCAAATATACGGGAGGATGGGCAAATGAGTTGCGTTCTTTGCTCGTTCCTCTTATTGTCAGCTTCGGCTCCGCAGAGTACTCAACCCAGAATCTTCTTCAGGTTCGTATAGCTCGTGGTGATGTTGGCTACTGGATCAGGAGCCATATCCTGCTCCACAAAAATGTGCTTCAGACCCGCCGTTTTAGCCGCAGCAAATGCTTTTTTGAAATCGACAACACCATTGCCTACCTCCGTAATCGACTTCAGGTCAGCCTTAATATCCTTAATATGCCAGAGCGGAAAACGACCTGGCTGCTCTTTGAACAAGGCTACTGGATCTTTACCCGCTTTGGTAGCCCAGGCAAGGTCAAGCTCCATTTTCACCAGCTCTTTATCCGTCTGCGACAAAATCAGTTCGTAGGGCGTTCCGGCACCTTCTACCGAATCGAATTCAGTAGAATGGTTGTGGTACGCAAAGCCAATACCCGCTTTTTTGGCGGCTTCGCCCGTTTTCTGAAATACCTCAATCGACTTCTTGATCTCGTCGAGTGTTCCAACGGGCGTACTGGCGCAAACCAGGTAGGCCAGTCCAGCTTCAGCAGCCTGATCCACTAATTCCTGGTAATTGTCGCGCAGGTTCAACATGGGCGGCATTTTCGAGAAATCCATTGGCGGAGTCCGTTGGCCACCACCCGCTGGTGGGGGTCCACCCGGTGCGGCACCGCCCGGAGGAGGACCACCAGCCGCAGGCATAGGCCGCGACCGAAACGGGGCACCACCCGCGTGGTGAGCTCGCCAAACCATACCCATACCCGATACTATTGACTTAAATTCCTTAGCCGAATAGCCGTAATACCCTCCCCGCGTACTAAAAGCAGACTCCACTTCTTTGTAGCCTACCGCAGCTACTTTTTCCAGTGTCCCCTTGGGATCTTCGTTCATCGACTTGAACAGGGTGAACAACTGAATACCAATCGGGTAAGTCGTGTCAGCAGCGAATAAATCGTGCGCCTGGCCAATACGGGGCAGCAACAATCCACTCAGAGTCAGGGCACCGGCATCCCGGAGAAAATGTCTTCTTGAGGTCATTGGAGTTTTGGGATTTGGGATTTATTGTCTCGGGCGTCCGCCGGTTGGGGCTGGTGCGGCTTGTTGGGGCTGTGCTACACCACCGTCGCCACCACCGCCGTCTTTCACGTCGTCGTTGCTTACTGAACGAGCTCTTTTCCGCGGTGCTTCAAACGTCATCTTACCAATGCGGTACGAGAACGTCACCTTTACATTCTGGTTGTAGAGGTTCATCACACTCGTTTGCGCCAGTGTAGGCGATGTCAGCGATGTGCGTACTTTCACGCCTTGTTTGCCCAGGAAGTTCTCACCAGCCAGCCCAAGGCTACCCCGCTTGTTGGCAAAGTCTTTCCGGAAACCCAGCGAGTACATATAAAAACCACCCTGCGTGCCCTGCAACTGCGGCATTGGCCCCCGGAAGAAACTGAACACCTGGGCGCTCCAGCCTTTGTTCAACTGCCATTGGCTCATGAGTCGGCCACCAATGCTAACGCCCGTATTGCTAATTGATACCGACTTACCGTCAGTACCGGGTGTAGTACCCTGTAAGTACATGTAATAGCCATCGAGGCCGCCATTCACGCTCCACTTCGAGGTGATATTCGTATTGAAGAACACGTTAGCGCCCATCGTCCGTTGAACCCCAATATTCTGGAAGGTAGTAATAATGGCGCCAACGAGGGTATCCGACGGTATGCGAACCTGCGAGATGGCATTTTCAGTCAGTCGACCAAATACCGATGCGTTTATGTAGGTCTTTTTGATGCTTGTACTCAAACTCAATTCCACGTTATCGGTTAGTTCGGGACGGAGCGTTGGGTTACCCACCATAATCATCTGGGGATTAGCCGCGTTTACGTTCGGATTGAGCTGTTGCAAACCGGGCCGCTGAATACGACGGTTGTAAGCGGCTTTGAGCGTCGTTGCACTGGTAACGCTTTTCGAAATATTAAGGCTTGGGACCAGGTTGCCGTAACCAGGAATGGCCAGCTTAGTTGGCGTTGCTTCAGCAATACCCGACTGAGCGTCGATACCGGTATGCTCATAGCGAGTACCAATCTTGAACGTGTATTTGCTAGGTGTTACGTAGGTATAGGAAATATATCCCGCCCCAATATTTTGATCGTACAGAAGCGAGCCAGCCGGGTTACGGGGGTCGAACACCAAATCGCCCGTTGCTCCACCCACCTGGTACTGATACCGGCTATCTACCTGACGCATGATGGCTTTCACCCCAAACTCAAGCATCTGGTTCTTTGTCAGCGCCGTTTGGTAATCGGTTTGCAGCGTCAGTTCACTGTTGGTGTTGTCATTAAGGTTTCGCTGGCGTCCCGTGAGAGCACCCGTTCCTGAAAGCAAATCAGCGTAGAAATTATTGACCAGACCCGTACGGCTATACTGCGTTGAGATAGTCCACTCCGACGCTAGCTGACTATCTTCCCGCTTGAACGTGCGGCTATAGTCGAGGTTCATATCGATGGAGTTAGACAGGTCTTTCCGATTAACGTCGCGGTTAGTGCTGTTCAATAGTACTTCATTGGCAAACGTGCTGGTTAGCTGGTTCTGATCCTGAACAAAACGGCGGGTTCCAACCCGAACGCCCGCTGTAAGCGTCTGGTTTTTCGCCAGATCATAATCGAATCCCAGGGTGTATTGGCCAAAAAGAGGATGATCAAAGGCCGTAGCCTGCTGACTTGTCCGCGTGGCTTGTGTTCCCAAGAGCGTAGTTTGGTCCAGTGTGGAGGATTGGCGGTTGTACATGGCCCGGCCAAAACCGCCCAGACTGATACCTAATTTACCCTGCCGATACGAGCCATTCAAGCCCAGATTCGAACCGCGAATACCAACCCCAGTGTCCAGATTCAGTGTCAGGCCGTGTAGCGTATTCTTTTTTGTAATAATGTTGATAATACCCGCGGCACCTTCGGCGTCATATTTGGCCGATGGGCTGGTAATCACCTCCACCGACTTGATCATATCGGCAGGAAGTTGCTTGAGTGCATCGGCCACGTTGGCAGCCACAATAGTCGAAGGCTTATTATTAATCAGTACCCGGATGTTGCTGCTGCCCCGCAACGATACGTTCCCGTCCAGATCGACAGAGAGCATCGGCACGCGCTTGAGCACGTCAGAAGCATCCCCCCCTTTGGCAGTTACGTCTTTGTCGGCGTTAAAAACCAGCCGGTCCACTTTTTCTTCGATCAGGGCGGCCTGACCCGTTACGGTAACTTCGCCTAGCAACCGCACGTCGGCGGGCATCTTCACTGACCCCATGTTGAGGTCAGAGCCTTTCACAATGGCGAAGGGCGCACTATCCAAATTTCTGTAGCCGATAAACGAGTATTGAAGGCGGTAGTTGCCGGGAGCCAGTTTTGAAAGAAGGAATTTACCTTTAGCGTCGGACGTGGTGCCATCGATAGGCTTGTTTGTTTTAACATCGATCAAGGCAACAGTAGCAAACTCGACTGGCTTGCCTGAGGTTGAATCGACCAGCAGGCCGGTAATTTTACCATTCCCTTTGGGAGCCTCCTGGCTCAGAGCCATGATGTCGGTTTTTTTCTTTTCGTCACGACCAAAGCCACCACCTGGGCCACCAGGTCCGCCAGGACCACCCCCCGGAGGGCCAAATTGAGCCAGCGACACCGTCACTTGAACAAGCAGAAATAAAGCAACCAGCAACAAACGCGCTGGTAGTATGGGTAGATAGAAAGGAGAAGTTTTCATTGCGAAACGCGGTTAACTCAAATACTCGATACAAAGGTGATTCAGCGCTTTTGTGCCTGAAAATGTATCTGACTGAGTGCCGGTTTTTACCTACCGAATACGGCATTTTGCTGGCTGAATCCCCTCAACGCTTCTACTGACTTATACTGTCATGTAAAAACTACTAGTTCTCCACGAGGTTGTCTTCCTGTATCATCCAATAAAAAACGAGGAAAGAACCAGGTATCTAGTTCTTTCCTCGTTGAGTCAAAAAATGGTATCTATAGTCGGTTTTTTACTGATTCCAGCGCAAACCGGCTGTTTTATAGCGCGCTTCGATCGGGGGTTGTCCGGCAAACTCAGTCCGAACAATCATGGTTTTTGACCCTTTGATCTGGTTAATGAGTTTCTGTTCGGAGTTAAAAAACACGATGTTGGCCCGCCCATTGGCGGCTGCCGTCAACGTGTAGGCAATGGGGCTTTTTGTATCAAACTGAACCTTGGCTCTGCCGCTCTGGAAACTACGGGTAAACAACCCTTTGTCCACTTCCAGGTAAACGTAGGTATCCTCGTCTTTCTTTCTGATTCCCAGCGTCACCACTGATCCTCCAGCAAACGGGTACGGAAACTGGGGCAGGTTGTCAGAGGAAAGTGTGGCTTTAAACGCAGTGGTTCCTGTTTTTTCGTACTGCCAGCCGGTAGCGCTGGAGGCAGTCTTTTCGGTTGACGGATTACCCAAAATGGCTGCCAGAAAAATAAGGGGGAGAAGAAACATGATACAAAAATTAGGCTTGTTATCTGTTCGGATAACAAGCCTAACGGTCTTATGGTTAACGAGCTGATTGTAGTGCAGGTGCTTTCTGAGGAATTTTCTGATCGCGCATGGCGGCATTATACACAAACGAAGCAACAACTATCGCGGCTTGTTTCAGGTCTTCTGGTTGCAGGTGATCGTACGTATCCATGTTCGTGTGGTGCGTACGGGTGCTGTACTCAATCTGATCCTGAATAAACTGAAAACCCGGTATACCCACCCGGTCAAACGATTGATGGTCGGTTCCGCCCGTATTTTTGACGGTCACCGTTTGGGCGCCCAGATCGTGGAACGGCTTTAGCCATTGCGTAAAAATGGGCCCTGCTTCCTGGTTCTCCTGCAAGTAAATGCCCCGAATTTTACCCGTTCCGTTATCAACATTGAAATAGGCGGCTACATTTCCCCCTTCTTTATTGAGCTTTTTGGTTGTGGGATCCACAAAATGGTTTTGCACATAATTCTTGGAACCGTGCAGACCTTGTTCCTCACCACTCCAGAGGGCAATCCGAATAGTCCGGCGGGGAGCAGCACCAATAGATTTCAGAATACGCACGGCCTCCATCATCACAGCACTACCGGCCGCATTATCGGTGGCACCGGTGGCAGCGTGCCACGAGTCGAGGTGAGCACCCAACATCACTACTTCTTCCTTCAGCTTAGGGTCTGTACCCGGAATTTCGGCCAGCACATTGTATCCTTTGGTATCTTCGGCATAAAACTTCGTTTTCACATCCAGTTCGAGTTTCACGGGTATACCGCCTTTCATTAACCGGCATAGCGTCAGGTAGTCTTCAACTGAAATCGACAGGTCGGCCAGGTCGTCGGGGATAGCGCCAATGGCCGCGTTGGCATAGTCGCCACTGACGAACAGGGTGCCGTCTTTGCTGGTTTGGGTGGTATTTAGAATACCCAACGCGCCTTCCTGTTTAGCTAGTTTACGCATCTTCTGATTAAAGGAGTTGCGGGTACGCATCGACTGAATCATCCGACGGTACGAAGAGTCGCCCGGTGCGCGCTGGCTAACGGTTTCGTTGCCCATTTTTTGTAGATCTTCCTCCGTGAAACGGTTCGCGTCAGCTTTGAACGACGGGCTTACAGCAAACGTCTGATCCAGCAAAATGACCTTGTTCTTCAGTTTGCTTCGCATACTTTCCAGGGCTGTTGTATCCGTTTCGGTAATGAAAAGAATCTCCGCCTGTTGCAGTTTGTTGGTGCTGCCGCTCCAGGCACGAGGCACCGCAATTATGTTTTTATAATACGGAGCGGTCATAGCCAAGTAGCAACGCTCAACACCCCATCCTTTGCCCCACTCACCCCACGGCTCCAGGCGCGCGTTTTGCAAACCCCACTCGGCCAGTTTGTTTTTGCTCCAGTTGGCCGCCTTCATAAAGCCGGGGCCCTGCAAGCGGGGGCCGTTCACATCGGTCAGGTAAAAAGCCGTTTCCATAACCTTGGATTGATGGAAACCTTCCTGACGGATTTTTTGCATAGTTGCCATGTCCAGTTTTTCGTTCTGTCCATAGGTGAGTAACGAACTACTAAATAATAGTCCCGTTAGTAGTAACTTATTGTTCATGCAGTTGGATTTTTAGGGTGCCAGCCCGAATATACCAATTTACAATCTGGTATCCAGTGGGCATCAACGTATTCTGTTTTAGGGGCTATATTTTCTTAACCAGATACCATAAAATTGGCCAACAAACAGTCTAACAAGTTATGAAATACCTCTTTGTAAGTACCACCTAATCAATTGATAACAGTAAACGAGTAACTCCCCGAGCCTAATGGGATTATGATCAGATCGTTAGTCTGGCTGACACCTTTCATCGACGCAATGGGTTTACCATTTTCAGTGATCTGGCTCAGACCTTTGGCGGGCAGATAAAGGGTAGCCGTAGTATTGGCCGGAACGGTTGTTTTATAGGTCCAGTTGTTTCCCTCCCATTTCCATTCGCTGCTGATCCGGCCGTAAACAGAATCGTAATACCCCTTGGCGAACGTCATTTTTTTGGTCGGGTCGGGCGTTGGTTTCAACACAAATTCCTTAAAACCAGCTTTGTCGGGATGCCGCTGAATACCCAGGGAATGGTTGTACATCCAGGATGCTACGGCCCCAAAGGAATAGTGGTTGAAGGAGTTCATGCTGTTATTACCCCCAAAGCCGTTCTCGACCGTGTATGAATTCAGGCGCTCCCAGATTGATGTTGCTCCGTTGACTACTGAATACAGCCACGACGGATAATCCTGCTGTTGGAGCAAGCGGTATGCAGTGGCTGGATTACCATTTTCTGACAGGGCATCGGTTATAGAAGCAGTGCCGATAAAGCCGGTCATTAACGAATAGGGTGGCCGTTCGATGCCCTCATCGTCTCTGTTTTTGCGCTCAATAGCCTGATTCAAATACAGTGCAGCAAAAAGTCTGTTTTCATTATTGAACAGGCCTAATGCCAGAGGAATGGCATACGAAGCCTGTGTGTCGATCAGTTGACCTTTGTCTGATTTCTGGGCTTGTTGTTGCTGATTAGGTGGCCCCATAAAAGCCGTTTTAACACCCGACTTTATGGTTTTGTGGGTGGCTTTATCCACGTAAATGTCATTGAAGGCCGCTTTGATCTCGTTCTTCCGTTTCACGAATTGAGCCGCGTCATCAGACTTACCCAGCAACGTGGCAACTTTCCCCATGATCTCCAGATCGTAAGCATAGTAGGCCATCCAGAATAAGGTGTTGTCGTTTTTATTGCCTTCGGGACTCAGCCAATCACCTAGGGGACCTTCGTTCAGAATACCTGTCTCCTTATCAACTTTCGTTTCCAGAAACTGGATGTAGCGCTTCATGGCCTCGTAATGTTCGTTTAGCAGGGCCACATCGCCATATTGACGGTATGTTTCCCAGGCTACCACAATACCGGCACTGCCCCAGAGCGTACCACCAAAGCCACCGCCCATCGGGGCTACATCGGTAAAGCGGCCGGTTTCGGCCTGCACGTCGCGCATGCCCAACAGGTGTCGGCGCAGAAAAAGGTCGGCGTTGGTCAGGTACGTCGCGCTCTTCGAAAACACCGAAATATCACCGCTCCAGCCCATGCGTTCGTTACGGGCGGGGGTATCGGTGGGGATGGACAAAAAGTTACTGCGTAGCGACCAGGTGATGTTTTGCCACAGTTTATTGACCAACGCATTTGACGTTTCGTACTGCGACGACAAGGCCGAAATGGAGCTAATCACCAGCCCTTTTACATTGGCAATGGGAATGGCTTTGTCGATGCCCGTGATCTCTAAATAGCGGTACCCGTGAAAGGTAAACCGGGGCTGAATAGTCTCGTCCCCTCCTTTCAGAATATACGTGTCCTGGGTGAGGGCGGCCCGGATGTTTTCCATCATCACCATACCCGTATTCTCTTTGTATTCGGGCAGGTTCGGGTACTTCACTTCGGCGTAGCGCATAGTGAGCACCTGCCCTTTTTTACCGTTTTTGATCAGAATCTGCGGAAAGCCGACCATATTTTGGCCCATATCGTAGACGAATACCGTTGGCCGAACCTCCTCCACGTTCAGGGCAGGCATGGTCTTTACCAGGCTGGCATTATCGCCCATCTGCCCAACCAGCTTGAAGTCGGTATACTCCATCGATGATTTTCGCCCCATAGCATCGGTGAAGGTGCCCTTAAAAGCATTGCCGTCCAGGGGCACTTCAACGGCTGGTTTCCAGCTAGCATCGTTATACGCGGGCGTCGACCAGTTTTTGACCAACGCTTCCTTGGTGGCATCGTAGACTTCACCCTGAAAAAACGAGCCGTACCGAACGGGGCCATCCGTGAATAACTTCCAGTCAGCCGGATTGGATGTGACAATCTGCTCGGATCCGTCAGCGTAGGTAACGACCAGCTTGCTTAACAGCGACTGCCGGTCGCCGAAGAAATTCCAGCTTTCTCCACTAAAGGTGATGTTTCCGCTCCACCAGCCTTCACTCAACCAGGCTCCTAGTGCATTTTTTTGACCTGATTTCACCGCCCCCGTAATGTCGTAGGTTTGGTACATGTGGTGTTTGTTGTATTGCGTCAGGCCGGGGTTGAAATAATCGTTACTTATCCGGTTGCCGTTCAGATACACCTCATAAATACCCCGCGCCGTTACATATAACCGGGCTTTGGCAATGGGTTTTGCCTGCGTAGTAAACGTGTTGCGAAGCATAGGGGCCGCATTCCGGCTCGGGTCGGCGGTAACCAATCCTCCCCCCTTGACCGTGTACTGACCGTTAGCAACGGTTAACTTGTCTGATTTAAAAATGCCGTTGTATGGCTGACTGCCAAGCTTTTCTGAAAACAACGGATTGGAAGGATACCGATAATTGCGGACTTCGACCTGCGAAAAATGAGCCAGTTGGTTTTCGGGGATTTTGAACCCAATGTCGGCCACCATCGGAAAACTGATGAAGTTGTTGCCACTACCAACCGGATTTAAGTTAATGCCCCTGGGTGCAAAACGCGATGGTGGACCATCCGTTTTTTCTTTGAGCCGGTTGGTCTCCTCCCGTCCATCCACAAAGAACTCAAACAAGCCGAAATTACAGTCAGAAAATACCGTGTGTTTCTCGTACTTGTTGGTGTTATTAATGAGCGTTTGTGGGATATCGAGACTTTTGAAGGGCACATCGGCTTTATCCATTTTGGAATACCCAACCCGGTACATATTGAGTTTGGCCAGGCCCGTTGGCGCATCACTTACCCCTGAAATATCAAGTTCGAACGCGATATAGCTCTGATTGAGGCCGTTTTCCACACCCATGATATTCAGATCCTTGTCCATGAGCCGACGGTCGTTGGCACCAAACACAAAAGCCGCTCTGGTCGAGTTGCTGGCTTTGTCGAGCTGAACACCAAACTGAACTTTGAACACCGACAGGTAATGCGAATAAAGCACTAAATCATTGTCGCCCCCGCCAATCCATTTTGCTCCCGACCAGGCCGATATGTCGGGATTCATCAGGCCCGTTTCAAACCAGGACGTGTTGGTCGCCATTTGTTCGAGGTTATCCCAAACCGTTACTGTCCAGGTGTACCGAGTGGTGGGCTTCAACGCCGAACCGGCGTATTCGATTCCATGCGAAAGGTCTGAATTCACCCGTTTCGAATCCCAGACAATCTGGTTTTTGGCATCGGTCACCACAATTTGCCAGGCTTTCTGGGTGTATCCCCGTTTAGCGTCCAGCGCTTTCATCTGCCACGAAAAATGCGGGTTTGTCTGGTCAATGCCAAGGGGCGTTTTCTGATAATCGACACTCAGATTGTCGATAGAGACAGCGGAAAATGCAGTGCTGACGACGAAAAGCAGTAAAAGAAACGGTAGGGTAATTGTTCTCATTTTCGAAATAGTACAAGTTTTAGGGCCGCTTATATGAAGCCGTCGTAATAGGCAACGGCGGCAACAAGTTCACGAATAGTAAGGGTTTTATTTGTCAGGTAAGCAGGCAGTTTGCCCGATGAGTCATTCAGGACTTTCAGGAGCGATTTCCGAGATAGCTGAACCCGCGCTACGGCATCGTTACCCCGCTGAATATAGAAACTCTTTTGTCGTTGGTAAGCACCATCAAACGATTGATCCAGCATGTAGGGTTCTTTTTCGGTTTGCCGCAGCGTGCATTTATACTGGGCCAGCAAGCGGGTTTTTCCGGCATATAAAACCCGGTAATACGTACGCTCGGCCCGGTGGTTAAGCCGACTCACAAAATGCATATCGTTGATGGTGAACGCATCAGGCGAAACCAGATGAATAACGGAATCACCAGGAAACTGGCATACTACCTGATTTGTAATCAGGTTAAAAGCAATTCGGCAAGGGATTGATTTTTGGGCATTGCCAATCTCCAGACTTCCATTCTGCCAGATGGGATACGTCAGGTATTCGCTGCCTAGAAATACCGACTGGGAAATTGTCGCTTTGTTATCCGTTCGGTTTATGAGCAGACCGTTGGACGAAATGTACGTCTGGCAAACTGTGATCACCCTTTTCTGAGCGTCCATCGAAACAGTGCACTGCCCATAACTGGCAGCCTGTAACAAAGCCAGAAATCCGATAAGTAGACATTGACGATTCATGACAGGTAGCAGATTTTTAAACCAGATTGACCCCTTTCATTTCTTCCTGTTTCGAGAAAGGCTGATTGTATAACCGCTTTCCGGTAGCCTTAAAAAAGGCATTGGCTACGGCTGCTGCTGCCGGAGGAAGCGCCGGTTCGCCCAAGCCGGTCGGGTTAATGGCGCTATCGACGAAATAAACGTCTACGTCTGGCACCTCTTTCATCCGTATGAGCCGATAGGTATCAAAGTTCGTTTGTTCGGCGGCTCCGTCTTTAATGGTGATCTCGCCGTACAACGCGTGACCCAATCCATCA
Organism: Flavobacterium sp. SUN052; assembly: GCF_028867935.1. GTDB lineage: Bacteria > Bacteroidota > Bacteroidia > Flavobacteriales > Flavobacteriaceae > Flavobacterium. The sequence continues at coordinate 188,387 of NZ_JAPQNS010000004.1, read as the reverse complement.
ATAATGCCTCCTTTCACCTGCTGGTACGCGCCACTCAGATTGACAACGACACCGCAATCCACCGCTGCGTAGATCTTTTGCAGTACTGGTTTTCCATTTTTCATTTGCACGTCGGCCACCTGCGCAATGTATGAACCATGCAAAAAATAGGCGCTGAAGCCCTGGAATAGATTCTTGTTCTTTCCCCAGGCCGACTTTTCAGCTACCAGATCAATCACACCCTTCATGCGGTCAATATCATACTTCACCGCGCCCACGGGTGACTTTTTGGCTTTTTCGAGATAAGCCAGTCGGTGTTGAATCGGGTCCTGGTTGGCTGCAGTGGCTATTTCATCTAAAAAAGCCTGCTCGGCAAAACCCAGAAAGTTCTCCGATGGCGCCCGCCACGGGCACGTTGTCACTGGCGATTTATGATCCACGAAATCAATACGTGTGTTGGGTACGGCACCCACCGGAAAATTGTCGGGGCGGATGCTGTTACCGGCATTGATGCCCACTCCGCGAAGGGAATAGCCAATCAGCGTCCCATCGGCATCAAGGGCGGCCTGAAACCGGTAGCGCATAGCCGGGCGATATTGGCCACCCATCAGATCGTCTTCCCGAGTCCACATCACTTTCACCGGTGCCTTAATCAAGCTCGACAGTTCGGCCGCTTCCATCGAATAGTCGGCGCGTTGCCGACGGCCAAAGCCGCCCCCCATGCGGGTCATTTGCAGGGTGATTTTCTCGGGGGCTATACCCAGCAGTTTGGCTACGTTTGTTCTCGATACTTCGGGCAGTTGCGTGGGGCCTACCAGTTCTACGCTGTCAATACCGGTTGGGCCGGAGCGGACATGCGCAAAGAAATTCATCGGCTCCATGCAGGCGTGCGACAAAAATGGAGCCTGATAATCGCGTGCAATCACTTTGGCTGCCGTCTTGAGCACCGCATCTACGTCACCATCCTGACGAGAGGGCTTCACCCCCTCTTTCTCCAGCATCTGTTTGAGCAGACTGTTATGGTCGGCCGTGCTTTCAACGGTTCCATCAGGTTCGTATTCCAGTTTAAGCAGCTTGCGGGCTTTCATCACCTGCCAGGTCGATTTGCCTACAACCGCCACCATACTTTTGAATGTGACCACATCCAGAATGCCGGGCATTGCTTTGGCAGCCGCACTATCAACTGATTTCAGTTTGGTGCCGAAGGGAGGACGTTGAATCATCCCCAACAACATGCCTTCGCGGTAGAAATCGAGGCCATACAAGGGTTTGCCAGTGATCATCTCCGCGTTATCCACGTTGTGAATAGCTTTCCCAATTAGCTTGTAGTCCTTTTTCTGCTTTAGTGTTACGGCTGTTGGAACGGGCATTGCCGACGCTTCGGTGGCCAGTTCGCCGTAGGTCAGTTTACGACCGCTTTCTTTATGCCACACAAACCCGCTGTCGGTTGTCAAAGTATCGGTTGAAACGTTCCAGCGTTTGGCGGCCGCTTCCAGCAACATCAGTCGGGCGGTGGCACCTGCCTTGCGTAAACGATCCCAGGAGTGCTGCATCGCCCCGCTGCCAGCAGTGGCCTGCCGATCGAATTTTTTGGCTTCCAGATTGGCCTGTACTACCTTGACCGTTTTCCAATCGGCATCCAGTTCTTCAGCCACGATCATCGGAAACGACGTTTTGATGTTCTGCCCTACTTCGGGATTCGGCGAGGAAATGGCGATTATGTTATCAGGCGAAATAGAGAGGTAACTATTGAAGGACACTTCGCCAGCAGCACCTGGTATGTTGGCGTCTAGTTTGCCATTTATCGCCGACGCCAAAGCATCGAGCCCACCAAAGCCAAGGCAGAGACCTCCACCCATACCGGCTATGATCCTGATAAAATCCCTTCTGTTTGCTTGAACCGATGCTGACATACTGTTTGGCGATTTAAGGATAGTTGCTATGCTCTGCCAAGTTACTCCTATTCCAAAATTTTTATACGATATAAAGATGTTTTAGGATAGTTGAGCCGAAAAATAGAATGAACCGAATGCCTATTTTTACCTATCGAATCCAGCTTTTTGCTCGCTGAATCTTGGCTAGAAATTGAGTAGTTGCGGTTCTGCTGTAGTTTTATTGAGGGCCTTCACGTAGTAAAATACGTTGCATGTGGCCCTTTATAGTTAGCAAGAGACACATTCTATTGCCTAAACCACCTTGTAAACCCTGGCCAATAGGCCAATTATTCGTTTAATGAAACCGATATACCTTCTGGCCCTCTTGTTAGTAGCCACTACACCCGACAACGTCTGGTCACAATCGAAAAAAACTGGCAACGCCAAGGTCATCCGAACCCTGATTGTCGATGGACAAAACAATCACGAGCAATGGCCCAAAATCACGTTTATGATGAAGCATTACCTGGAAGAAACCGGTAAGTTTTCCGTCGATGTGAAGCGTTCGTACTACACCTGGAATGGTGGTGATCTGGTTGAGAAGTATAAAATTGCTGGTACCGAAAACACGAAAGCGTTGCCTAAATCGCGGACGGATTCGAGCTTTCATCCCAACTTCTCCAACTACGACCTGGTCATTTGCAATTTCGGCTGGAATGCTGCTCCCTGGTCCGACGAGACGCAGGCTGATTTCGAGAAATTTATGAATAAAGGGGGCGGTTTGGTAGTCGTGCATGCGGCAGACAATTCCTTTCCGATGTGGCCCGCCTACAACAAAATGATCGGTCTGGGTGGCTGGGGTGACCGTACCGAAAAAGACGGGCCTTATGTGTATTACGATAAAGAAGGAAAGCTCATCCGCGACACGCAGGCAGGGAAAGCCGGGTCGCACGGGGCACAAAACGAGTTTCAGATTACCGTTCGTAACCTCGACCACCCGATTACCAAAGGCATGCCCACCACCTGGATGCATACCAAAGACGAGATGTATGACCGGCTGCGGGGCCCTGCCGAGAACATGACGGTTTTAGCAACGGCTTTTTCCTCAAAAGAAAACAGAGGCACCGACCGCCACGAACCCATGCTGATGACCATCAAGTACGGAAAAGGTCGGATTTTTCACACGCCACTGGGCCACGTCGATTATTCGGTGGAGTGCGTTGGCTTTATCACCTGTCTGCAACGGGGTGCTCAGTGGGCTGCGACCGGTAAAGTCGATATTCCAATCCCGGCGGACTTCCCGACGGCAAACGCCACCAGCAAACGCAGTTTTGCCGAGTAACCGTCTGTTGCCGACTATGAATGCCTGTATTATACTTATTGGCTGTTTCGATACGAAAGGAGAAGCTTTTTCGTACCTGCGATCCCGTATTTTGGCCCAAGGCGAGCGTATTCTGACGATAAATACGGGGGTTATGGGAACCACCACCGCTTTCCCTGTCGATTTTGAATCCGACGAAGTAGCCCGGCACGCCGATGAGTCGATTGATGAGTTGAGACGGGAGGCCGATCGTGGGCGCGCCATTGATGTAATGGGCAAAGGTGCTGCCGCTATTGTAAAGAAACTAGCTGATGCGGGCAAGATAAAAGCCATCATCGGGATGGGTGGTGGAGGTGGCACGTTCATTACCCTGTCGGCCATGCAGGCTGTGCCTTTTGGCATTCCCAAACTTTGCCTCACCACCTTTGCCGCCAAAGACCTTTCGCGGCATATGGGCAGCAAAGATATTACCCTGATGGCGTCGGTGGTGGATGTTGCCGGTCTCAACAGCATACTTTCGTTGTTGCTGGATCAGGCTGCTGCCGCTATCTGCGCTATGGCCAACGTGATTCCAGCCCAAGAGCGAACCTCAGCAGGCCGCATTGCCATTAGTATGTTTGGCAATACAACCGCCTGCGTGGATCAATGTACGGAACTACTCAGGCAACGGGGGTACGAAGTGTTTGCTTTCCATGCGAACGGTGTGGGCGGCAAAACGATGGAAGCACTGGTGCTCGACAGCTGTTTTGATGCCGTGCTCGATATTACCACCACCGAACTGGCCGATGACCTTTGCGGAGGTGTTTGCAGCGCGGGCCCCGACCGACTGCTGGCGGCTGGCAAAATGGGTATTCCGCAGGTTGTGGTTCCGGGCTGTCTGGACATGGTCAACTTTGCGCATCCCGACACGGTACCCGCCCATTTTAGCAACCGGATGCTGTATAGCTGGGCCCCTGATGTTACGTTGATGCGGACCAATGAAGCCGAAAACGAACAGCTTGGCAAACAACTGGCGCAAAAGTTGAATCAGTCACGCGGTCCGGTGACGGTTGTATTACCCCTCAAGGGCATTTCGCAAGTCGACAGTGAGGGCAACGTTTTTTACCAGCCCCAGACTAACAGCGTACTGTTTAAGTCTATAAAAAACTCGGTAGCCGACTCCGTCACAGTTAGTGAGTCAGATGCGCACATAAACGACAAATCCTTTTCAGCTTTGTTGGTTCAATGCCTGTTGGCAATGCTTCAGCAGGATGAATCCACCACAACGGAGCCAATTGGAATCATAAATAACTAACTACACTATGCCAAACCAATGGACAGGGAAAGGTAATCCCTACACGAAACAAGAAGTAAGAGACCGTTTACAAAATACGCTCAACCAAAACAAAGCTATTATTGCCGCCGGTGCGGGCACCGGAATCAGCGCCAAGTTCATTGAAAAAGGCGGGGCCGATCTGATTATCATTTACAACTCGGGGCGCTTCAGAATGGCCGGGCATGGATCGACCGCTGGGCTGATGGCTTACGGCGATGCCAATGCTGTTGCGATGGAAATTGGCGAGTTTGAAGTACTACCCGTGGTCGAAGAGATTCCCGTCATTTGCGGTGTTCATGGTTCAGACCCACGCCGACGGATGTGGCACCATCTGTTAAAAGTAAAAGAGATGGGCTTTTCGGGCGTTAACAACTTCCCTACGCACTCCATTGTTGATGGTCACTTTCGGCAGGTGCTGGAAGAAACCGGCATGGGCTTCGAGAAAGAAGTGGAGATGATCCGGCTTGCTACCAAAATGGATCTGTTCTCAATCGTTTACGTAGCCACACCCGACGAAGCCCGCCAAATGGCTGAGGCTGGTGCCGATGCGATTATTGCGCACGTGGGCACCACTGTTGGCGGCTCTATTGGCGTTGTGGCGGCAACCTGCTCCATGGATGAAGCTGTCGAACGAACGCAACAGATCATTGATGCGGCTAAAGAAGTAAACCCGGATGCTTTTTTTCTGGCGCATGGGGGACCCATCAATACACCGGAGGACGTGCGAATTATTCTGGACCGAACCTCTGCGCACGGTTTTGTGGGGGCATCGTCGCTGGAGCGCATGGGCGTAGAAAAGTCACTGACTGACTTGACCGGACAGTTTAAAGCGCTCACGTATTCAGCCGATTCTAGCGAAACCCATTAGTGCCCAGATACCGACCCGATTTCATTATGAAAACCCCTCCCCTTTTCTGGAACAATATATTGGTGGGCCTATGCCTTTTAGGGCTGGCAAGCGCTAATATCGCTACTGCTCAGCAGGTTATCCCGCTGTATTCGAGCAGCATTCCTAATGCTACGTCCTATACTATGCAGGAGATAGCCTCTCAAAAAGACGGTCGGGTTGTTTGGTACCGAAAAGTGTCAAAGCCGACAGTAACTGTTTTTTTGCCAGCTAAAGACAAAGCCAGCGGGGCGGGGGTTGTCATTTTTCCGGGAGGAGGGTATTCGGGGGAAAGCTATGAAGGCGAGGGCCTGGTGATTGCCGAAACGTTTGTAAAACATGGGGTGGCTGCTTTCGTAGTCAAGTACCGGCTCCCCAGCGACTCCATCATGGTTGATAAAAGTATTGGCCCCCTTCAGGATGCTCAACAGGCCATAAAACTAGTTCGGGAGCGGGCCGAAGAATGGGGGATCAAGCCTGACAAAATCGGTATTATGGGTTTCTCGGCGGGCGGACATCTGGCCTCGACAGCCGGTACAAAATTCAACGAGCCGCTGATCGATAACACCACCAAGACCAGTTTACGGCCTGATTTTATGATTCTGATTTACCCGGTCATTTCGATGAATGAAACCCTGGCGCACAAAGGGTCACGAGCAAATTTATTGGGCAACAACCCCACCCCTGATCAAATTGAGCGGTTCTCAAACGAGTTGCACGTAACTAAGCAGGTACCGCCAACCTACATCACGCATACGGGCGACGATAAAGTAGTCGATGTAGACAATAGCATTGCGTTTTATGAAGCGCTCCGCCATCACAACGTGATGGCCGAATTGCATCTGTACCCCAAAGGTGACCACGGCTTTATATTAAAACTCCCTACGGAAGAATGGATGCAGCCGCTGTTTGTCTGGATGAAGAAAAACGAATGGTCGAACTGATGCTGAGTCGATCACTTGCCCAGCCATTCTTTAAAGTCGGCTACGCGGTCGCCACTCACAAACACCTCATGGCGGGCTTTCGGAAGTAGATCTACCTTTAGTTTCCCCGCCGAAAAAGCGTGAACCGTCTGAATAGACGATAATGAAATCAGAAATTGCCGACTTACCCGGAAGAACAGTTTTGGGTCGAGCAGGGTAGTCAGCTTATCGAGTGGGTAATCGACGGGAAGGGTCAGATTGTCGCGGGTGACGAGAAATGTCATTTTCTCTTCCAGGAAAAAGTACGCAATTTCGGTGGTGCTGATACTGCGGATTTTGGTGCCTATCGTAATCATAAACCGATCCTTGTAGGTATCCTCGCGTGCCTTGCCCAGAAACGACATCAGAATTTCCATGTCAGGTTGGGTAGCAGCTACTGATACCCCCGCGAACTGCTGCTTGAGGGCTTTAAATTTGTCGATGGCCGCCACAAGCTCGTCGTAGTTTACGGGCTTCAGCAGGTAGTCGATACTATTGACCTTGAACGCCTGAATCATGTACTCATCATAAGCAGTCGTGAAAATGATGGGCGTAGTCAGCTGCACCTGCTCGATAATCCGAAATCCCAGTCCGTCTTCCAGGTGAATATCCATAAACACCAGATCGGGTCGGGTCTGCGTATTTTGGCGAAACCAGGCCACCGCTCCTTCTACCGATGGCAGTATAGCCAGCACCGAAATCGCTGGGTCGTACCGACGAATCAAGCTTTCCAGGCGGTTAGCGGTCAGGCGTTCATCTTCAATAATAAGGACGTTCATAATGGGCGAAAGAGTGAAAGAGGTAAAGAGTGAAAGAGCGACTATTTCGGCAGCAACGCTCTTTCACTCTTTACCTCTTTCACTCATTTAATAATGGTACCTTAACAACAAACTCGCCGTTTTGCTCGCCAACCCACACAGGGCGGTTAGTAAGGAGGGCGTAGCGGTTCACAATATTTTGCAGGCCAATACCGGTTGAATTTTCAAGTTCTTCGCGGGGCTGCATGGGGTTACGCACAACTAAATCGTTATCCTCAATCCCGATAGTTACGGTGAGCGGTTCGCGGGCGGTCATGCGATTGTGTTTCACGGCATTCTCTACAAGTAATTGCAGCGTGAGGGGTGCAATAGAAAACCGCTGACTGTCGGTTTCCGGTACATCGATCTGCACCCTGAACTTATCGTCGAACCGGATTCGGAGCAAAAACGTGTAAGCCTGAATAAAATCCAGTTCGGTTTTGAGAGCAATCCGGTCATTATCTTTTTGTTCCAGAATATACCGGTACGCTTTCGACAACTGGTCGATGAACTGTTCTGACAGGTTTGGGTCAACGTGAACCAGCGACGACAAAATGCTCAGGCTATTGAACAGAAAGTGCGGGCTTACCTGGTTTTTAAGGGCAGCAAACTGAGCCAGTGCATTTTCCTTCTGCAACTGTTCAGTCTGAATCTGAACATCTTTAAGCCGACGATTGGCCCGGCGGTTAGCAGCTACGTAGAATATCGAGAGCATAATCAGGATGGTCATCCCGTTGTTCGACCGCTCAAAGTACTGCCAGAACTCAGATCGCTGGCGAGCTTCGGATTGTTGCCGGGCTTGAGCCCGTTGGGATGTCGGCGGGTGAGACCGATGAGGGCTCATGGCGTGCCAAACCGTCCGCGAAGCCATGTTCATGAGCAAAGCCGCTCCAATAGCCATCACCAGGGCAAGCAACTGAGCGGGCAGTTTGAACTCGATCAATATCTCTTCGCCAAATCGGTCAGCCAGTTGTTGCAACAACCATTCGGTGAAGCTAATCCAGATAAAAAAGACGAGCAGGCTCAAAAACATCTGCGCCAGCAGCACCGGGTACATGCGCTCCAAAAATGCCCAGCTAAGCTCCGGGCTATTGACATAGAGCGTAATAGGGTAAAAAATCACGACCAGGCTGAATGCCAACCGCGCAATTTGCCGAAACGTCAGTTGATAAGAGATCGTTGATTTCATAGATAAACAAAACTAATCGAAGCCTTTCCCGCTACCAAATTAACCCAGCGCGATGCCCGTTTTGGCTTGCGGAATGCCAAAAATCGGGCCCTGAAATACAAAGTCGAACTAGCCTATTCTATCGACTAGTCCCTCATGTACAGAGCTATCCAACCGGCAAATTCACCGACACATTTGCCCTGTTTACCTACAAGTAGCACCTGTCTGCAACGAAACACCCCTCCCCTGCGCTATTGTGAAAAGATACACAGCAACTCTCTCTCGAAATATCACCCCTACTACAATAACATGGAACGTAAAGAATTTTTGAAGCGCGGTTTTGGCAGTTTGTTAGGTATGGCCGCTGTTGTCCCCATGATAAGTGCCTGCGATAAAACCGCCGTTGATCCAACCACAACAACGGGAACCACCGGCACTACCACTGGCACGGGTTCAACCAACGGCAGTTCAGCAACCAACTGCGTGGTTTCGCCATCAGAAACAGAAGGACCTTTCCCAACTAAGGTTCCAGCTAACTTCGTTCGCAAAGACATTCGCGATGGCCGTACGGGCATTCCCATGACGATGAACATCACCATTAAAAACGCCAATAGCAGTTGTGCCGCGCTGGCGGGTGCCCTTGTCGACGTGTGGCATTGCGATAAAGACGGCTACTATTCGGAATATGGCGGAAGTGGTATGCAGAGCGTGAACTTCCAGAGTGTCGATTTTTTGCGGGGTCGTCAAACAACTGACGCTAACGGTCTGGTTGGTTTTACCACAATTTTTCCGGGTTGGTATAGTGGCCGCGCTCCCCACGTTCACGTTCACATTTACAACTCAGCGGGTAAATCGCTGCTGGTAACTCAGATCGCTTTCCCCTATAATGTGACCAACGCACTTTACACCACGGCTCAGTCGTACGGCTATACCAAGGGAGCACAGGATACCCTGAACGAGCGCGACAATGTGTTCAGTGACGGATTTACGACGGAGCTGGCGACCGTTACGGGCAGCAACGCCGACGGCTACACGCTCACGCACACTATAGTTGTTAATGGGTAATAGAGACGATGAAAGGGCTAATCCGGCTGAGTTATCATAAAGTCATCGACGCGTCGGCGACCAAACCGTGGGACCGGGCCGTGTTTGATGAAACCCATCAGGAGTTCTTCATGCAGGCTCAGTTTTATAACCAGGGGCATATTTACCAGACGTTTCAGGAACTGCTGGATAATGTTCCCAATGCTGACCGCCTGCATTACCAAACCAGCCGGGTAGCCATGGGCTATCTGAAACAGTTAAATCAGCTCATCCCGGACGTGGTCAACGCATCCGGGATGCAGTCTCTACCCTTTACCCAGTTCAAGTTCGAAATTCTGGCGTCGCATATGCAGCAAAAGGAAGCGCACCGAATAGCGATCACTTTCTACAGCGACCTACTCACTTGGATTGATACTATTGGCAATCAGCTTCTTATTACCAACGGCGACCAGCGAGAACCCTTGCAAGCAGGCAATGAAGTCAGCACCGATTTGATTGCTCTACAACCCAATTTGAGTATCTGGTCTTTTCAGCCCGCTGGCTCCGTAAATCAATGATGGATACTCAATCACAAGCCCAGCTATTTCTGGCCGACAGCCGGGGCTTTTCTCAAACCGACTTTTCCCAGAGTTACCACACGTTCAATTTTGGCCCGTACGTAGCCGAAGGTCGCGAGCCGTTTGGGTCGCTCTATTTGCTCAACGACGATACATTACGAGCTGGAGCCAGCCTGAGTATGCAAGTTGAGACCAATACAGAGGTTATCCTGATTCCGGTGGTAGGTGGTCTGGAATATCAGAGCGAGGTCAAAAGCGATTTTCTGGAAGCGGGACAGGTCGGGCGGTTGTCGCTGGAGACAGGCATGAGCTATTCAGTTGTTAATCCATACGAAACGGAAACCATCACGCTTCTACAACTCTGGCTAACCAACCCCGCTCCCGATTTCACTCCAAGTTTCCACCAAACGGCCTTCGACTTTTCTACTAAAAACTCGCTCCTGCCCCTTTTTAATGCGTCGGGGAATCAAGGGCATATTGGCCGCTACGATGGGCGAGCCGAAGAAATATACACGGTGGGCAACCCGGCCAGCGGGGTATTTGTATTCATTCTTCAGGGTGTCTTTGAAGTTGCCAACCGGCTGCTCCACGCCAAAGACGGACTCGCTCTGCGCGACATTGCCGAAGTCGAGTTCGAAGCTTTGTCAAACGACGCTATTCTGATATTAATCGAATTATAGCATCCATCTGAATAATCAAAAAAGGCCTCTGAAACGCCCCAGAGGCCTTTTTTGATTTGAGCCTATTTTTCCAAACCACTTTTCGTAAAAAAATTTCTGCGGGTTTAAAATATTCCACTAGCCTTCTGCGACTACCTCAGTAGAAGCGGTTTGAAGCCGCTCCCTGAAACCAAATAAACACGCAAATACCATGAACATTTTCAGAATTGGCGGGGTGGTCCTAATGGCTGGTCTAGCCCTGTTTCTTATCACGATGCTGGCGAAATTGATGATCGTCGCTGGGATTGTACTAATCGCTCTCCGGGTCATTGGCAAGCAAATCGCCCGTCGTTTTCACGACTACAACCCGCAGGGCTTAGGTCAGGGGCGCTGGGCATCACCCAACATCATTTCCATCGACAACCCTTCGTATCGGACACCAGTTTACCAGCACCAGTACGATCGGGTTATCTCGGTTGGCTAATAGACAATGAAACATCAACAACACAAACAGTAAACACAAAAAACAAACACAGTCATGCATTACAACCAAGGATTTCAAGGAGGGTACAAAGGCGGTTGCGGCTCATGGGGCCAGCATAGAGGACACGGCGGTAAAGGCAAATGGGCCGAAATGTGGAAACAACGGATGAACCGTTTTAGCCAGCCACCCGTCAACATTGAAGAAACCGACAGTGCGTACGTCATCTCGCTTTATGCGGCTGGCCTCGACAAGTCGAAAGTGACCCTGACCGTTAAAGACGATGTGTTGCGGGTAGCTTACCCAGGCACAAACCAAGAGGGATCAAGTGAGCCAACGCAAAGCAGCTTTACTTATCAGGAATACAGTTTCAACCAGGGTGGTTTCGAGCGGCAGTTCCAGTTGAACAATAAGGTACTAGTCGACAGTATTTCGGCTGCTTACGCCGATGGCATTCTGAAAGTGACCCTGCCTAAGAACCCGGCCACAAACGTTCCGGCACAAACGATTTCAGTAGCGTAACGTAGTAAAAGCTCAAAAAACTGGCTAAATATGGAATCTGATTCCATATTTAGCCAGTTTTTTGGTTTATGAACGCTTTACTCCCAGCAGTTTTCACTTCACTCAATTAACCGTCTTTGACAACTAGCACCGAATATCCAGAGATTACTGGTTGACGGAGATTTGATATGGGTAGGCAAGATTATACTCCAGCTAAAATATCCAACAGAGTTTGTAAGCGGATGATCTGGATACCTCGATAAGGGTTCAAAGCCAGTAGATGATCTTTGTCACCAGTTACCAAATAGTCAGCCTGAGCATCTACGGCTAACGATAACAGGTAGTTGTCGTCAGGATCAGGGCTGTCAGTTACGACAGTGGAGGGAGTAATTATAACAAACCGATTGTTGAGAACGTCCAAAAAAAGATTCACCTCCTCTAGGGAAACATACTTTCGAAACTTTTCCCGGCGGGCAACATCGGCTATTTCTGTCAGCAAGTTTTGGTCAGCAACTATTTCGATCGACAAGATACTCAGAATGGTTGTTAGTTTCTCCCGGTGCCTTTTGCCGATCAATGCACTAATGAAATCGTTTGTATCAATAACAATTCTCATAAAGAACGACTGGCCTTTTTCTCACGTCGATAGGCCTGGATCTCGGCCATGATGTCGACCTCGGTCAGATCGGGTTCTGTTTGGGGAAGTTGGCGATCCAGCTTATTCCACAAGTCAAGCCAGGCAGGCTGCGATTCTTTCACTGATATAATACCCAGATCAACCAAATCGTCGATTAGCTTTCGGGCCTTCGGGTTCTTCAGCTCAATTGTTAGCGTTTCCATAGGCTATTCGTTTCTGAAATGTAACAAGGAAAGAGCCAGCTTTAGCGCATTTCCAGAAAGAATTATAATGAAAAACAGCCGAAGTGAGCTCACTTCGGCTGTTTTTCATTATTCTCTAAATTAAAATCATACGTTTTCTTCTACAACTGCTCCACCGACCGCCGTACAAAGGCTGTCAAACCGGCGCCGGTCAGCATGTTTTGCGCGAGCAGAGCGAGGTCATACAACTGTTTTACCAGCGTTTGCTGCTGAGCTTCGTCGATAGTGGCGAGGACTTTGGCCGTCAGCGGATGGTTGGCGTTGATGGAGAGCGTATACATCACGGGCATTGTACCAAACATCGACTGCTCACCCGACAGGGCTGACATATCCTTCATCCGGCGCATAAACTCAGGTACGGTGATGGTCACGGGCAACTCATCAGAAGGCATCGACTCTACGTTGATTGTCAACGACTTGTTATCCAGCGTCTTCTCGAACACCTCCTTCAGCTTTGTCTGATCATCAGCCGACAATACGCTTTCGTTGTTCAGACCTTTGTCGATCAACTTGTCGAGCGTATCGGCATCGACGCGCTTCAGGGATGTTTTCTCCAGCTTGTATTCCAGCGAGTTGATGAAGTGCGCATCAATCTGGCTGTCCATCAGCAACACATCGTATCCACGGCGGGTTGCCGACTCCACGTAGGCATGTTGCTGCTGAGGATTGGTCGTGTACAGCATCACCAGCGTTTCACCTTTATCTGTCTGGTTAGCCTGCACATGCTCGCGGTATTCGTTGAGCGTGTAGAAATTCCCTTCGGTGTTTTTCAGCAAAACAAACTCTTTGGCTTTCTCCCAGAACTTATCGTCGCTTAGGATACCGTATTTCACAAACAGCCCGATGTCGTCAAACTTCTCTTCGTATCCTTTGCGATCAGATTTGAAGAGATCGTTCAGTTTGTCGGCTACCTTGCGGGTGATGTAGCTGTTAATTTTCTTAACATTCGAGTCGGCCTGCAAAAACGAGCGAGACACGTTCAGCGGAATGTCTGGCGAGTCAATTACGCCGTGTAACAGCATCAGGAAGTCGGGGACAACATCTTTCACCTCGTCGGTGATGAACACCTGACGGCTATAGAGTTGGATTTTCTCACGCTTGAACTGGAATCCGTCTTTCAGTTTCGGGAAGTACAGAACACCCGTCAGGTTAAACGGATAATCGACATTAAGGTGAATCCAGAAAAGCGGTTCTTCGCTCATCGGGTACAACTCGCGGTAGAAATTCTTGTAATCTTCGTCGGTGAGGTCGGCGGGTGCTTTTGTCCAGATTGGGGTGGTGTTGTTGATCACCTCGCCATCAAACTCAATCGGAACGGGCAGGAATTTGCCGTATTTCTCCAGAATACCCTGCAAGCGGGATTTATCCAGAAACTCCTCCGAATCTTCGGCAATGTGCAAAATCACGTCCGTTCCGCGCTCAGCCCGTTCGGCGGGACCAATTTCGAACTCCGTTGAGCCGTCGCAAATCCAGCGGGTGGCCGGTTCATCCTGGTAGGACTTGGAAATAATTTCGACTTCACGAGCAACCATGAACGCCGAATAGAAACCTAACCCGAAATGGCCGATAATGGTCTTTTCGTCAGGTTGGCCACTGCTCTTATCTTTATACTTTTCGAGAAACTCGGTAGCTCCCGAAAAGGCAATCTGGTTAATATATTTCTTAATTTCATCGGCGGTCATACCGATACCCCGGTCGCTGATGGTAATGGTTTTGGCATCCTTGTCAAAGGCCACGGTCACTTTCAGATCGTCGCCGATTTCGCCGTTGAACTCGCCATACGACGCTAATTTTGACAATTTCTGGGTGGCATCGACCGCATTGGAGACCAATTCGCGGAGGAAAATCTCGTGGTCGGAATAAAGGAATTTCTTGATAATCGGGAAGATATTCTCGGTATGGATCGAGATCTGCCCTTTTTCGTTCTGTACGGCTTCCATAATGGATTGGCGAATGAGCGATTTAAATATTAAGTGAAAACTTGCTGCTCACCTTCTCTCCAAAAGTTGTTCCAGACCGGCCGGGGCTGACAGATTGACAGAGTAACGACAAGAATTGGCGACCAAAAAAGTAAAAAATACCTTGCTGATGACCGCAAGTTTGGGTTATAGTTGGGGCCTAATAGTCAAAAGACCCACGATGTAGTGAACGAACAAACCGACGAACTATCCCGACTCGACCGCCTTCAACAAGGCGACGAAGCTACCTTTCGGTGGCTGGTAGAGACCTACCAGGCGCGGGTATTTCGCACGGCGTTGGCTATTGTTCAACTGCCCGAAGAAGCTGAAGATGTGGCGCAGGAAGTTTTTGAAGAGGTGTATCGGACCGTCAGTAATTTTCGTGGGGAGGCTAGTCTGGCCACCTGGCTTTACCGAATAACAACGTCAAGGGCCTTGAAAAAGGAACGCGACCGAAAACGTAAAAAGCGGTTTGCGTTTCTGACCAGCCTCTTTGGCGACGACGAACCAGAGCGATATGATCCACCCGATTTTCAAACTCCTGAAACGATTTTGGAAACCGACGAACGAATCCACCACATTAGCCGGGCGGTGCAATCGCTGGCTGAGTCGCAAAAGGTAGCTTTCACGCTGCATTATCAGGAAGAATTGTCGTATCAGGAAATAGCTGCCGTTATGCAAACCTCGGTCTCGGCGGTTGAATCACTCCTGTTCCGCGCCCGTCAAACATTACGCAAAGAACTAACCCCATACGTTACGCCATGAATGCATCAACACAAGAACCCGATGAACCAGAGCGGTGGGAATCCGACTTTCAGCGTTGGGGCAAACGCCCACAACCCGAACTCCGGCCGTTTTTTTACACGCGATTACAGGCACGGCTCAACCAATCAGTGGAGTCAGCCAGCTGGCTACCCTGGTGGCTCCGCCGGCCAGCTTATGCCTATTCGGCTCTGAGCTTGCTGGTACTGCTCAACGTGGGTGTGGTGGCCGGGTCAGTTTGGCTATCTCCCACCGATCAGACTACGGTAGCCGCTTCTCCTTTAGATGAATACGAGTTAGACCCAATTGTACTGGCTTATGAATGATAACCGTCGCGTCCGTTTACTAACGGGCCTAATTTTTGCCCTTGTAGTCCTTAATATCGGTCTGTTAAGCTGGCTCTGGCTTCGACCCGACCATTCAGAACGCCGACGTAGTCGAATAGGAACAGGTGCTTTTCTGGCCGATACGCTCCAGTTCAGCCCCGAACAACGGCAACAGTTGCGGAGCTTTCAGAAACTATATTTCGACCAGATGAAAGCCCGGCAGCAATCGATTCGCCAGAGCCGACGCGCTTATTTCCGCCTGCTCGACTCTTCCTTTACGGAATCGCAGCGACGCGAACTGGCCGTGGCTTTTCACCGTCAAGCCGTTGAGACTGATTTGTTGACACTGGCTCATTTCGACCGGGTTGCGGGTATTTGCACACCGGAGCAGCGTCGGTTACTCAACAAATTGCTGAGTGAGTTACCGGGTCGGGCATTCCGAACGCCGGGAGCAGGTGGGCGAAACCGGGCTTTTAGACCAGGGCGCGGAACGACCCCGTAAACCTCACCCCCAACCCCTCTCCTTCAAAAGGAGAGGGGAGACTTCAACGGTCAGCATTTATCTGTTTTGGTCGCCTAAAGAATATTGGTAAGTAAGACACCCCTCTCCTTAGCAAGGAGAGGGGCAGGGGGTGAGGTTTTTTTCTCCTGCCACCGCAAGTTTCTATCGGTTTGAGGACCTACCCCATTGATGGCCTTCACGAAGAAGGTCATTTGAATCACATAAACAACAAATAAACCGCGTATCAATCATGCAAAAGACACTCATTGCCACCGCCTTTCTATCTCTCTTTTTTCTAACAAGCACCATGGCGCAGGACCGCAAGGGCGGAGGAGGTGGCCGACGCGCCGGAATGCAACAGGATAGCGCCCGTGGCCCAAGGGGGCAGTTCAGGGATATGGAGCAGGTAGCCGAAAAAGATCTGCCTACCGCTCTGACATCGCATATTAAGCAAACCTACCCGAACGCAACGCTGCGCCGGATGGGCAAGACGAAGGATGGTAAATTCATGGTCGTGCTCACCGAAACCGATAAACCACGTCGGGTCTTGGTAGCAGACAGCAAAGGCGAGATTCTGCAAAACCGTGAAATGCCTGCCCGTAACGGTCAGGGCGGTGGCCGTCGGCAGCCCAACAAGTAAGCTGAATGAACGATGAATGATGACCCACAAGGTCATCATTCATCACCCCTATTCTCAACACTCAACGCTATGAAAACCTCATTCACTCTTCGCGCTATCGGCTTGCTGTCGCTGGTGCTGATAACTTCTCTCAGCTACGGCCAGCAACTCGGCTCGGTTAGTGGCTCCGTTACAGACCCCAAAGGCGAAGCTCTTATCGGCGTCACTATCCGGTTCAATAGCACAACCGACAGCACCGTTCGCCGGGGTGTCATTACCGATATAGATGGGCGTTTTCTGCTCGAAAACCTGCCCCTTGGTTCGTATCAACTGTCGGCTTCGTTTGTGGGCTTTACCCCTTCAGAGCAAACGGTGAGCGTCGATTCGGGGCGGGTTCAGTTGCCTGTCATTCAGTTGAGCGAGGTAGCTCGTCAGTTGAACGAGGTGTTGGTAAAAGGCAAAACGCTCACAGCTGAGCAAAAAGGCGATACCCTACAGTTCAACGCGAGTGCTTTCAAAGTGAACCGCGATGCGCAGGCCGAAGACCTGATCAAGAAAATGCCGGGCGTCGATATGAGTGGTGGGGGCATAAAAGTGCAGGGTGAAGATGTACGGGAGATTTTGGTGGATGGCAAACCGTTTTTTGGCGACGATCCAACTATCGCGCTGAAGAACCTGCCCGCCGAAGTGATCGACAAAATCGAAGTGTTCGACCGACTCAGCGACCAGTCGCAGTTTACGGGTGTCAACGATGGGAACACGCTCAAAACGATCAACATCGTCACCCGAGCCGATAAACGCAACGGCCAGTTTGGTAAGGTATATGGCGGTATCGGAACGCCCGTGGCTGGTACCGACGCAACCTATGCAGCCGGGGGCAGTGTTAACTTGTTTAAAGGCGACCGGCGTATCTCAATTATCGGTCAGAGTAATAACGTCAACCAGCAGAACTTTTCGAGTCAGGATTTGCTCGGGGTTCAGGGCGGGGGCGGAGGTGGTGGTCAGCGCGGGGGCGGGGGCCGCCAGGGAGGTGGTCGCGGGGGCCGGGGAGGTGGAGGAGCCGGAGCTGGTGGTGGTGGTAGCACCGATAACTTCCTGGTTGGCCAGCAAAGCGGCATTAACACAACCAACTCACTAGGTATCAACTACAGCGACAACTGGGGCAAAAAATTAACCGTTCGGGGGAGTTATTTCCTGAACCAGACCACTAACCGTAACCAGCAATCGGTACTGCGAGAATATTACCAGAACGTCGGCGACTCGACTCAGACCTACCGCGAGCAATCGAGCAACACCAGCACCAACCTCAACCACCGGCTCAACTTCCGGCTCGACTATACCATCAACCGGAACAATTCGATATTGATGACGCCCCGGTTGAGCTTCCAGACGAACCAGTCTAACTCGCTCACTAACAGTGAAACCCGGCTGGGCAACAATTTGCTCAACCAATCCGACAACGTTTATTCGGCCAACAATCAGGGCTTTTCATTTGGCAACTCCTTGTTGTTTCGTCACCGCTTCGAAAAACGTGGACGTACGTTTTCGATCAATCTCGGCACTACTATCAACGACCGCAACGGGATGAATTCGTTGTCGTCGTTCAACGAATTTCTGGAGCGCGATACTACCCGCCAGATACTCAATCAACAAACCAACACCGCATCGAACAGTTACCAGCTCTCGGCGAATCTGAATTATACGGAGCCGGTGGGCAAGGGCATTTTGCAGTTTTCGTACAATGCGGGCCTCAACCGCAGCAATTCTGACCGATTAACCTACCGGCTCAACCCGCTGTCGGATCAGTATGATCGGCTCGACTCCCTGCTCAGTAACCGTTTCGACAACGACTACCTAACCCAACGGGCAGGGGTGGGCTACAACCTAAATAACAAGACCTTGCGGTTGTCGGCTTCGCTGGATCTGCAGCACGCCGACCTCTTGAGCGAACAGCTTTTCCCCCGTACTGATCAGGTTAGCCGCACGTTCACGAACCTGCTGCCCACCATCACGGCCGATTACCGATTTACGGAAGATCAGCGGTTCCGGTTCACCTACCGCACTAACACCCAGGCACCCAGCATCAATCAGTTGCAAAACGTGCTCAACAACACCAATCCTCTGCTCCAGACCATTGGGAATCCCAATCTGAAGCAAAGTTACAGCCACGTTTTGACTACCCGCTTCACCAAAACATCGGCCGAAAAAGCCAACAGCCTGGTGGCGTTGCTGAACCTCAATTACACCATGAACCCCATTGGTTCATCGCTGTTTATTGCCGATACGGCTGCGTTTGTTCCCGACGTAACGTCCTCAACAGGCCAGGGTGTTTTTCTACAAAAAGGAACCCAACTTACCCGGCCCATCAACCTTGAAGAGGCCCTGAATTCGCGGGCGTTCGTTTCGTTTGGCACCCCGCTCACGTTTATGAAAAGCAACCTGAATCTGAACACCACGCTGAGCTACAACCGCACACCCAGCCTGATTAATAACCAGGTTAACCGGGCCAATTCATATGCCGTTAGCCAGGGCGTGGTGCTGAGCAGCAACATCAGCGAAAAAATCGATTTCAACCTCTCCTACGCATATGGCTACAACCGGGTCGTCAACCGTTACGATGGACCAACGTTGCAATCACAGTTGAACAACAGTTTCAGTACGCAGGCTGCCGGAGCCAACGTTGTCTGGAACCCGTGGAAAGGGCTGGTGATACGCTCCGACATCAATTATCAGCGATACGCGGGTCTGTCGGGGGGCTTCAATCAGCAGTTTACGTTGTGGAACGCCAGTATAGCCCAGCGGCTATTCAAGAACCAAGATGGCGAGTTGAAACTGTCAGTTTTTGATCTACTTAACCAGAACAACAGCATCAGCCGGACGTTCTCGGAGACCTACCTCGAAGACAGCCGGTCGCTGGTTCTGAATCGCTATTTCATGCTGACCTTCACGTATAATCTCCGTCAGTTCAAATCCTGACGACGTCCAAAAAATACTTATTGCAGACACCACAACCGCTTACTATTGGTTTCAGATTGATTCTGGTTCTGATGGTACGCGGTTGTGGTTTTATGCTATTCTTATTACAAGTAGTCCTATTCTTCTGATTCGGAGCTTATAATAGGGTAGATTTGACACAATTCGGGATTCGTGTAATAAACCCTTTCAACTATCCTAAGTAGCTTATGAAACTGGCCTTTATCCCAGTACTATTGTTGTGTCTGTCGGGCTTTGTGAGGCCTACGTTTGGGCAGCAAATCTCCCGCGATGAACTCGTTTTCATGACCCCCGAGTGGAAAGGCGATCGCTACCCCGATGGTCGCCCGAAGGTCCCCGACGCGCTCCTGAAACGAATGAAACTCGTGACCCATGAGGAAGCCTGGGCCGTGCTCCGCAACGAGAACTTTAAGTACCAATACGCCGATGGCTGGCAGCTCATTAACCCCGACAGTGTGCTGGTAGGTCGGGCCGTTACAGCCACCTTTATGCCCGGTCGGCCCGACATTCACCGGGTGCTCGACAAAAAAGGACATGAGAAAGACGGACGGGTAAAAGCGCAAAACACCTGGCCAATTGCCCTGCTCACCAAAGGCGATGTGTACGTGGTCGATCAGTTTGGGATGCATGAAGATGGCCCAACCATCGGCGATAACCTTGGCAACGACATTTACACCAGAACCGGAAATGGCATTGTGTACGAGGGTGCCATCCGCGACATCGATGGACTGAAGGAACTGGGCGGGTTTACATCGTTTTTTCGTTCGTATCATCCCTCGCACCACCTCAACGATCCGGCTGGTGCTCTGAACACCACGCTGGTGGCCATCAATCACCCAACCCGAATTGGCCGGGTGACGGTTATGCCCGGCGATATAGTGCTAGGCCGCGATGGAGGAGTCATTTTTATTCCGCCCCATTTAGCGGAAAAGGTGGTCAAAACCTCCGAGATTATTCGTCTGCGTGATATGTTTAGCCACCTGCGTCTGCGCGAGGGGAAATACACATCGGGCCAAATCGACACGCGCTGGTCAGATGATATCGAGAAAGATTTCTCGCAGTGGCTCAATGCCCACGTCAACGAGCTGCCCGTTCCTAAAGAACAGATCCAGGAATTCCTAAAAACCCGTACTTGGTAATTAACCCTTATTTTTCCTTGACCATGAAATCATCGCGTCGCTCCTTCCTAACCAAAGGAGCCATTGCCAGCGCTCTGGCGGCCACTTCTATATCCACGTTTGGAGAAGGGCTGGAAACGGCCATCGACCGCACTCCTCTATCGTCGGCTCCGGCGGATTTGAAGATTACCGACATCAAGTGCGGCTTCATCCGCAATGGTCATAGTCTGTTCGTAAAAATTCACACCAACCAGGGTATCTGGGGTTGTGGCGAAGGCGTCGATGCTACGCCGGGCACCTACCATTTGGTAAAAATGATGGGTGAGCGGATCAAGAACAAAAGCCCACTGAATGTCCATCGTTTGTTTGAAGATCTGCGCAAATCGGGTTTCTTCGAGGGCGCTCAGGCGGGTATGTACATCTCCGTTCTGTCGGCCGTCGAAACGGCGCTGTGGGATCTGGTTGGCAAAGCGCTGGGCTTGCCAGTTTATCAGTTGCTGGGTGGTAAATTCCGCGACCGAATCCGGGTTTACTGCGATACAGGTACGTACCGAGACACCGACAAAAGCACCGATAACTTCGCCCAGAGTGCCAAAGAAGCCGTAAAAATGGGCTTCAACGCCGTCAAATATGACATCGACGAGGCTGGCGACCCCAATAAGTATGACCGCTACAACTGGACGGCCAGTCCCGGCGAGCTGGAGCGGATGTACAACCAGATTGCGGCTGTCCGGAAGGCCGTTGGCCCCAAGATAGACATCTGCGTCGATATGCACGGCCGCTACGACATGACCACCGGCCGACGGGTGGCCAAAATGATGGAGCCGCTGAACCTTATGTTCCTCGAAGAGCCTATTCCGGCCGAAAACGCCGAAGCCTATAAGCAGATCCGGGAGTCGTCGAACACGCCCATCTGCGCCGGGGAGAACCACTATCTGGCTTACGGTTTCCGGCCGCTACTCGAAATCGGTGCCGTCGACATTATCATGCCTGACTTGCAAAAAGCAGGTGGCCTGGGAGAAGGGCAGCGAATTGCAAACCTTGCAAACTTGTACTACGTGCCGTTTGCTCCCCACATGGTCGCGTCATATCTGGGCGCTATGGCATCCAGCCACGTCTGCGCATCGGTACCCAACTTTATGATTCTGGAGTGGCAGATCTATTTCCACGAAGATCCGATGTTTAAAGAGATCGTAACGTTCGACGGCCCGATGGTCAAAGACGGTTTTATCCCGCTCTCCGAAAAACCAGGCATTGGCGTCGAAATTAATGAAGAAGGCATGAGGAAGTACGCACCTAAAGATGTACCGTTTTTCGTGTAAGGGCATTGCAATGCGCTAGCACTCTTTTTGAATAATCTACGCGACAAGTCCCCAAACATCAGTTGCCTCTGCAGGCGGGTGTTTGGGGACTTGTCGCATGTGATGCTCTCCCTTTTGACAACCTACACTTGGCGAAAGGGTCTGAGAGAGCGGTTCGACACATAACCCAAATTAGTAATAAACAAATACCATAGATAACTTCTGCTCCATTCAGTAAACTTATCATATAATCAATTCCATTTTGCAGACAACTATAAAACAGTCACTTATCTTCGCCTATCCTCTTTCCCATACAATGAATAAACAATTACTTCTCCTTTTATTGCCCTATGCTGTAGCATGGGCGAAAACAGGAATCAGCCTCCCTCCAACTACTTTTATATTGGGCTTCACGGTAATGCGACTCCTGTTTCACATTGCCTTCATGATAGTCTTAGTTAACGATCAACGATTTCGGGGATACAACTTTTTTGGTATAGCCATCTGCTTATCGTACGTTTTTTCAACGGGAAACAGCAATACCATTTTCCTGAATTCGCCTTACTGGGCAAACGTCCTGAGTTTAGGGAGCCTTTCGCTGGTACTCGTCACCCTTTTCTATTTTATTGGAACGCTATACAACGTTCCTCAACAGTTCAGGCAATTAACTCCTGTAGGCTGGCTCGTTGGCGGGGTTTGCCTGCTTAATCTGATAGCTAGCTTGTTCGTCAACCACACGTACTTAACCCAGGCGTTTATCGGCTTCGTGGCCGTATCGCTGATCGGGTTAATGGCGTTTCTGATTGCGGCCTACTTTCGGGGTGTTCGCCCGCCAGTCTGGTATTTGATACCTTTGATGATTCATTTGCCAATCTACGCCTGGTTCCACGCCAGTAACACGTTTCAACCCGCACAGTTTTCAGCCTCGGGTACTGCTATTTTACCGGAGAACAGCATCCAATGGGCTTTTTTGCTCGACTTGCTGGTTACGCCGTTTTTGATGGCCCTTATGCTCCGACAAGCCTATCGGGACCAGATTCTGACCAGTCAAACAGCCCCACAAGCTAAGGACAGCCATGAACAAAACGTGGCTCTCGACCAACTGAAAAATCGTTTCTTTACCAACATTTCGCACGAATTCAGAACGCCCTTAACCCTGTTGTTAGGACCACTTGAAGACCTACGCCAACGTTTCCCGAACGACGCCCTCTATACGTCGATGCACCGAAACGCCCAACGGCTGCACACGCTAATCAACCAACTGCTCGATCTGGCTAAACTCGACGCTGGCCAGCTCAAACTGAATCAGCAATCCGGCGACGTAGCGGCTGCTTTTCGGGAATGGGTAACCCCCTTCGAGTCAATGGCTCGAAGCCGGGGCATCGAGGTAACCCTTGACCAAAACGAGGCCGTCTGGCAAGCAGTTTACGATGCTGACAAGCTCGAAAAAATCACTACAATTCTGATCGCCAACGCCTTGAAGTTTACGAATCGCGGGGGGCAGGTAAGCGTTGAAGTTATGTATGACCCAACGAGTCTGACGCTCCGCATTAGTGACACGGGCGTTGGTATTCCTCTTGAGAACTTACCAGCCGTTTTTGATCGGCTTTACCAAGGCGAACCAGAGAAGAAAAGCAACCCTGTCAATACCTTGTACGAAGAATCGGGGGTGAGTTTGGCGCTGGTGCGTGAATTGGTCGATTTGTTGGAAGGTAGTATTGGCGTTGCCAGCCTGGTGGGCGAAGGGTCGACGTTTATGGTTTGGCTCCCTATCGAAGCTGATATGAACACGGTTCAACACCAAGAACCCAACAAATCAAACGACACCAGCGACCCACAGCAACCTTCTGGGTTCGACTTAACAACTCACTGACTTTCATCGCTCTATTTAAAAGTTGTTTTATTCGTAGACGACCGTCCCTTCATCTCAGACAGCATAGCCACTTAACATCCGGGCAACGGATTTACCAACGGCGAAGACGATGAAGCGCAAACCGATGGGCGAACCCAGTAGAGTCTCTTAGCGCAGCACCACGCGACTGGCTCCCAACACGGTTCGGTTTTGGCTGTTCTGTACGTAAGCGATCACGGCACCGTCGGCCCGATTGAATCCGTCGGGCAGGGTCAGTTTTACGGTTCCTTTGGCGTTGGCGGGGTGCGTTTCAAACACCCGCACAACGTTGTTATGCATTAATTTACGACCCGCGTTTTCGCCCCGGCTCACCTCCCGACTTTCGTGCTGGCTCACTACGGCAATGTTGACCACGGCCTCAGCCAGCTTGCCTGTGAGCGCGTAGTTTATGGTCAGGTTGTTGCCCGTTCCGGTAGTCGACAGGTCCACCCCCACCGAAGATGGCTGCTTAAGAACCTGGTCAAGTAGCGTAGTTAAGCGAGCTTTGTTTGAGCCAACAAATTCATACTGCCCGTTTAGCACGACCTGTGGTGTATAAATTGAACTCGTTTTGAACCGCTGGGCATACTCTCGCTGCCGGTTACTGAATTTAGCATCACTGAACGGGTCACGCCAACCCAACCGATTCCAGTAATCGACGTGAAAAGAAAGCGCGTAGATAGCCTGTCCATTGGCTTTCTGAACAGTTTCAGTCAGCAATCTATCCGCAGATGGGCAACTGGAGCAACCCTCAGACGTAAATAACTCAACAACGGCCACGGGGGTATTAGCCACAGCAGGCATGGCGACGGGAATCCGTTTAGGACTAGTCAGCGACAGATTCCACAAGCTCAAAAGGCCGATTGATATACTTAAGACGTTCATTGTCTGTTGTTTGTTTTTTATTCATTCAACGGCCAAACATCGTGCCGTTTTGTTCATAGTCACTAAAACCTTCATCACTGCATTCTGAACGTCTTTTCAGTCGCTTGAGACCGTATCAACTAACAACTTGCAAATTGGATATATCGTGAAACTTACGACACATCGAAGATTTATGGGTAAAAAAGAGCTAGGGAGAGATTCCTGTCTGGTCAGATGTCCTAATCTTTCCGTATCCAGAGAACTTTTCAAGAGCGGATAGAATACATTGAATCATAATAAAATATACAAATTTGTAAGTAGTTTCAATTTGATTTGTATTATTGCTATTCAAAATAGGCCTTTACAACGCTCAAAGTTTGTTTTTCTTTACTTCAGAGCCCTTAAACGTAGTCTATTGACCAACTTCCGTTTGCTTATGCAGCGTTATTTCTACGTTTTATTCCTGCTTTTGATAGGTAGTATCGTTACGGCGCAGTCGGTTCAACTGACTCCACAAACCGAAACCTTCAATTTATGCCCCTTGGTAAGCGTGTACGCCGATTCGACTGGTACGCTACCCTTCGATCAGGTACGGAAACAGTCGTTTTCCCCCCACCGTGAGCAAGCATTTCAATTTGGGTTTTCTTCCAGTGTATTCTGGTTTCGGTTTACGATTGATCCGGGTCAGCAACTCAATCAGAACCAATGGTATTTGCTTTGGAGCGACGGCCTTCGCGATCATGTCGATGTATATGTGCCGCAGGCCAATGGAACCTGGAAAATTCTGGAAGGGGGTATGCGCACTCCAACAGAGCGGAAAGCATACAAGGGTTTGTTCCCTCTCTATACATTAGGCGCCTTCCAACCCAAAACTCCGCAAACCTTTTACCTCCGCTTGGAGGGTAGCGAAGCCATTAACGGTCAACTCACGTTGGCAACCCACCAGGCCTATATCGACAGTATGCCGGCTACCATGGCTATGGTCTGGCTGGTGATCGGGATTCAACTACTACGGGTGTTCTACAATATTATCCTGGCCCGGTATATTCAGGACAGCTCGTTCCGATGGTATGTTTTCCATACCGTTATTGTGACCGCATCGGTTTTGGGCTCCTTCGGGGTTACGGGTACGCTGCTTGGGCAATACCCGTATCTGGCCAGTTTCTTTAATGTCGCCTTTTATGAGTTAATGCCCGCCACGTACACGCTCTTCATTTTCTCGCTCCTATCTGTGCGGGTCAATTACCCGAAACTCCGCTGGGTATTTTATGCCATTGTGGGCTGCAGCGTTTTACAGCTAGTGCTGCATCCATTTGTACTACGGATGTACTTACTGACGGCCAATAACTACCTATTTCTGTTCACAGAGGCTTTCCTCATTGGCATTTGTATCCACGCTCTGGTTCGGCGGGTCAAGATGAATGCTTACCTGCTGATCCCGTGCTTTATAACCTTAGTGCCATTCATTTTTCTGAACCTGCGTGCGTTAGGGGTTATTCAGTATGACTGGATTTATCCACTCATTTACGCCACAAACTTTTTAGAGATTGTAGCCCTTGCCCTGGTGCTAGGAAAGATTATTCAACACGCCGAAGTACAGCGGCTAAGCACCGAGAAAGCGCTATTTACCGAGAAAGTAGAAGCCGAAAAACTGGTTGAACTCGACGCGCTGAAAACCCGGTTCTTCACCAATATCTCCCACGAATTTCGTACACCCCTCACCCTTATTCTCGGCCCGCTGAACGACCTGCGCCAACGGTTCCCGACTGAGGAGTTGTACCAGATTATGCACCGCAACGCCAGTCGATTGCAGTCGCTCATCAACCAGTTACTCGACTTAGCCAAGCTCGACAATGGGCAACTGCGCCCCGAACTGCAACCAGGTAATCTGGCCACTGATTTCCGAATCTGGGTCGGTTCGTTCGAATCTTTCGCCGTTACCCGGCAGGTCGAGTTGTCGCTTAACCAGAGTCGGGCCGAATTTCCAGCCCGGTATGATGGCGACAAGCTCGAAAAAATCACCAACAACCTCGTTGCCAACGCCCTTAAGTTTACTCATGCAGGAGGACAGGTGCGGGTGGGGGTCGAGTACGGATCGAATAAATTAACGCTGACTGTGGCCGACACGGGCGATGGCATTGCGCCTGAGCACCTACCCTATATTTTCGACCGCTTTTATCAGGTCGATGCCAGCCAGCGACGGGGCTACGAAGGCACGGGAGTGGGACTGGCGCTGGTGCGCGAGCTGGTACGCTTGCTGGACGGCGACATTGCTGCCGTCAGTACACCCGGCGTGGGTACCACCCTGACGATAACATTGCCGTTGTTCCCTCTTGCGGGTGCAAGCCTCCCTATCGTTGCGCCAACTCCTCCCCCGCCAATTAGCCAGGCGGTGATCGATCCGGTGGCATTTCGTTCGCCGAACACAGCGCCAGACTCGAGTGGGCTTCCTGTGGTGTTGGTGGTCGAAGACAACGACGATCTGCGCACCTACATCCGCTCAATTCTGAGCCCGGCCTATCAGGTGGTAGAAGCCTCCGACGGACAACTCGGCCTTGACATGGCTTCCCAACTGATGCCCGATCTGATTGTAACGGACCTGATGATGCCCCGACTCGACGGTATGGCCCTTTGTCGGGAACTTCGCCAGAACAATGCCACCAGCCATATTCCCGTGGTGATGCTCACCGCCAGAGCCGCCCTCGACGACCGCATTCAGGGCCTCGAAACCGGAGCTGACGATTACCTGACCAAGCCTTTTGTGGCGCTCGAATTGCTGGTGCGAGTCCAGAATCTGCTCACCCGTCAGCAAACGATCCGAGCTTACCTGCAAGCACAGTTGACTCAACCCGTTGCAGCTAAAGCGCCCGAACCACAACCAGCTAGTGTACTGACCGTACAGCAACAGGCGTTTCTGAACACCCTGTACGCGCAGATCGACCAGCAGTTAGATAATGTCGATTTCGATGTGGAGCAACTGGCCAATGCAATGGCCATGAGCCCCCGCACCCTGGCCCGCAAACTGAATGCGCTGCTCAATATGAGTACGGTTGAAGTAATCCGTACATACCGGCTCCGGCGGGCCGCCGAACTGCTTTCGTCGGGATTGACTCCAACTGAGACAGCCTATCGGGTGGGCTTCGATAACCCACCGTATTTCAGCCGTATTTTCCGGGAACAATACGGTCAGAGCCCTTCTGAATATGCCCGGCAACCGACTATTGCCGCACCCAAAGAATAGTATATCCGTAGCATATGGTGAGTTGACCGAAAACTGACAGAATCTGTCCGAATTCTAGCCGTCCGGCCGTACCCAGCCGATTAGTTTTGACCCAACTAATCAACTGTTTACGCTAATGATTATTCGCTACTCCGTTATGTTCTTCCTGCTGGTTTGTTTCTACCAAACCATATGGGCTCAATCGCCAGTCCAGCCCGAATCGGGGCTATTGGTCGCTATCGTTAACCCACCAATACCGCCCGGAGCGCGTTCGGCCGAGATGGGCCACTACGATCCGCTCGAATCGTTCCGTATAGCCTTGATCAGACAGGTTAAATACCCCGATCAGGCCATCCAACTGGGCCACGAAGGAACTGTTATGATTCGGGTTCAATTAGTAAGCAATGGCCAGATCAGGCCCGTGCGTATTGTCCGCTCGGCGGGGCCGTTACTCGACGCAGCCGTTCTACAGGCCGTTGATGAGGTACTACAACGAAAGCCTTTTTCCATTCCTCCTGAGACATCTGTTCTCCGAACAATTGATTTTCCTATCGTTTTCCGTCCCCAGTAGGCGATATCGCAAGGCTATGGAGCCACATTGTCCGTAAAGTACCCGGATTTGTCTGAAAAATGACAGCCTGCCCGTCGCGGGCGAAGGAAGTTTGCACAGGAAAAAACCATTCCTGATTACCTACCCCATGCGTACCTCAAGACGGCCCTCATCATGAAATCTCCGTTCAAGTCTGGCTCGGATCTCCCCGAGCGAATTATCTACCTGATAGCGGTTGTCAGTTGGCTCTGGATTGTATCCGTGCTGCTACGCTTTCTGGCCAGTTCCTGATTTACGTGCATTTACCCATCACAAACTTCTGAACGATTCCTACTTGCCCATGACCCCATTCTCTACAACTCGCTTTTCGGCGCTTTACCTCTTTTTTTCACTAATTCTACTCGGGCTGACCGCTCAGGCCCAGACTACCATTGCCGTCACTAGCACGGCCGACAGTGGCCCCGGTACCCTGCGGGAGGCCATCACCACGGCCAACGGCAACACGGCCCTGGAGTATCTCATCACCCTCCCTGCCAGTCAGACCATTACGCTCACGGCAGCCCTGCCCGACATTACGTTCAGTGGCACCATCGCAGGGGGTAGTACGCTCTGTCCGGCTACGGGTGTGGGGGGGAGTACCCTAACGCAAACAGGTGTATCGACACCACTTTTGCGATTTGGGAGCACCAACCGGACACGTACCATTATCGGTATCGCCTTTGTGGGCGGGGCGGGAGCACTTGAATCAAGTGGTAATGCCAACGACCTGATCGTACAACAATGTCTATTCCAGGCCAACACCACAACTTTCCCTGTTTATTCCACATTTAATACCCGGAACCTGACAATTACGGATAGTTATTTTGATAATAATGTCGTTTCAACAACAGTCAAAGCCATTTACTCTAATAACACAGGTACTACACTGATTGATCGCTGTAGCTTTCGGCAGCAAGCTACATCAAGTATAGGTGGAGAAACTTTGGTTTTTTTGTTTGGCGTTAGCAAGGGACAACTTAGCAATTGTACGTTTGGTGGTGCAGGCAATGTGGGCGGTTTCGGAGGGTCTCTTATTGCTGCTTATGGCAACACAGGGAGACCTTCATCCGTAACTTTTTCACATAATACACTGGGCTTGCGCTCTAGATATAGTTTGGAAATACGGGACAATATCTCTGTCACGCTACAAAACAATCTGGCTATAAATCCTACAGAGGGAGATATTTTACCCACTGTTTCTGCTAACCGTACTCTAACCTCGCTCGGTGGTAATGTGTTCGCCAGTGATATTACCAGCAGCTTAACCCTGCTTGCCTCCGACCGCGATAATATTGGCAACACCGGCCTGGCATTAGGCTCACTATCAGCCGTATCGGGCGAGTGTATTCCCGTTATTCCGCTGGGTTGTTTTAGTCAGGCTATCGATGCAGCCGTGAGTAGCACACTCACTACGGATGCCCTCGGGACGGCTCAAATTGGAGCCGCACGCGATGCCGGGGCTTATGAGAGTTCAAACGCGGCTTCGGTCACCTTCACCGTAGCCAGTCCCGCTGCTGTTTGCGTAGGCGTGATGGGCACGCTCACCGCCAGCGGTTGCACGGGTGGCACCGTGGCCTGGCCGGGAGGCATTAACGGCACTACCTATTCTACCAGCATTGCCGGCACCTACACTGCTACCTGCACCATTGGCGCCTGTACAACCACGGCCAGCGGCACCATTATGAATAGCCCAACGAGTTATACCGTTACCAGTCTGGCCGACGCCGGGGCGGGTACACTACGGCAAGCCTTCACCGACATTGCTGCCAGCTCATGTACCGGTCAGTTTACCATTACATTTGGCGTGTCGGGAACGGTCAATCTGGCCAGTGCACTTACGGCACCTGCTAAAAATGTTCTCCTGCTTGGCTACTCAGCAAGCAGTACGGATGTGGTGCTTCGGGGCGGAGGCTCGTCCAGCAATTACCGCCTTCTGACGGTGCCGGGTTCAGGTACGTTAACCGTTCGTTACCTGAGTTTCACGAATGCACGGGTAATTGGAAACGGCGGGGCCATTACGCACGACGGCGGGGATCTGTGCCTCGCCGATTGCTATATCTCCGGCAATATGGCCACGAACATCGGAGGAGGTATGTATCATGGCGGAGGTTCGTTTACCATTACCAGAACAACCTTTGCGAGTAATACGGCTACCAGCAATAGCGGGGCCATTCATAAAAACAGTACCTCCCCCGGCCTGATCGAAAACTGCACGTTCAGTGGCAACGTGGCCCGGGCGGGCGGGGCCATTGAAGCCGCTGTCGGGAGTTTAACCATTAACAACAGTACCTTCACCCTGAACCGGGCCGTGGGCACTGCGGGTGCAGCCGAAGGCGGAGCCATTTATGGCAGCGGCACCAACCCTGTCGTTATCAATAACTGCCTTATTGCCGGTAATACATCAATAGGAACCAGCCCTGACCTGGCGAGTGGTTTTTCGTCGCAGGTGGGCTATAATATTATCGGGAATACATCCGGGGCAGGGCTTGGCAGCATCACCACAGGGAACATCATCGACGGGTCGGCAAGCCGGTATTTGCTGGCCGGTTTGGCCAATTACGGCGGTGCCGCGCCCACCCATGCACTGTTGCCGGGCAGTATTGCAATTAACGCGGGGTCGGCTTCGGGCGCACCCGCGCAGGACCAGCGGGGTATCAGCCGGGTCGGTACGCCCGACATCGGGGCGTTTGAGTCGCGGGGGTTTGCCCTAGCCATGCTGAGCGGCAACAACCAGACGACCAGCCCCGGCACGGCGTTTACCAACCCGCTGAGTGTATCCGTGAGTAGTGCCAACGGCGAACCCGTTGCGGGGGGTGTGGTGAGCTTCGTAGCCCCGGCAAGCGGAGCGAGTGCCGCCCTGAGCAGTGCCACCGCCACGCTGAGCAGCAGCGGTACGGCCGCCGTGAACGCAACGGCCAACGCTACGGCCGGCGGCCCCTACAATGTAGCGGCCTCGGCCGCAGGTACCACACCGGCTTCGGTTAGTTTTGCGCTGAACAATGTCGTTCCGTGCGTCTATTCGTACACGGCTAATCTCAACAACAGCGGGGCGGGGTCGCTGCGGCAGGTATTGGCCGACATCGGGGCCATCACAGGATGCCCTAACCAGGTTACGGTTACGTTTGCCACATCGGGCACCGTCAACCTGACCAGCACAATCCCGGCACCCGCCAAAGACGTGCTGGTGCTGGGACCCACCACGAGCGCAACATCCGTGGTGCTGCGGGGGGGCGGTCCGGCCAGCGACTTTAGCCTCCTGAGCATACTGCCGTCTGCTCAGTTTGACGCCCGGTATATGAGTTTCACCAACGCCCGTTCTACCGGCAACGGCGGGGCTATTAAGCTCGCCGGGGGCGAGTTGCAGCTGGCCTACTGCTATCTCTACAACAATACATCGGACGGCTTCGGGGGGGCTGTTGCGCAGAGCAGCGGTTCGTTCACCATCACCAACAGCACCTTTTCTTCCAACACGGCCACGAGCAACAGCGGTGCCCTGCACAAAGGCGGCAGTGGCTCCAGCCTGATCGAAAACTGCACCTTCAGCGGCAACGTGGCCCGCGCGGGCGGAGCCATCGAAGCCTCAGCAGGTAGCCTGACTATCAACAGCAGCACCTTCACCCTGAACCGGGCCGTGGGCGCTTCGGGTGCAGCCGAAGGCGGAGCCATTTATGGCGGCAACGGGGCCAATGTTGTCACGATAAATAACTGCTTCATAGCAGGGAATACTTCCCTGAATGCCGGTCCTGACCTCGTGAGTGGCTTTAGCTCCGACCTCGGCTACAACCTGATTGGCAACACCGCAGGCGGGGCTACCCTCGGCGGCACTACCACGGGCAACCTCACTAATATTCCGGCAAGTGCTTATCTGCTAACGGCATTAGGTAATTACGGCGGAGCCGCGCCCACCCACGCGTTGTTGCCGGGGAGTGTTGCCATCGACGCGGGTTCGGCTTCGGGTACACCCGCGCAGGACCAACGGGGCATCAGCCGGGTCGGTACGCCCGACATCGGCGCATTTGAGTCGCGGGGTTTTGCGGTTAATGTCAACAGTGGCAATAATCAGTCAGCCCTATTCGGCATGTCCTTCGCCAATCCATTGCGGGTGATCGTAGTAGCCAATTCTTCCGGCGAACCGGTAATTGGGGGCGTGGTGAGTTTTTCAGCACCGTCTACCCCTCCCCGCGCATCCCTGTCGGGAGCCAACGTCACCATAACCAGCGGCTTCACGGCGCAGGTTACGGCTACGGCCGATTTCGGCACGGGTCCTTATTCAGTTACGGCGGCAACCCGTGGCGGCACGTCGAGTGCATTGTTTTCACTAACTACTGCCTGCCGGGGCATTGTATATGTTACGCAGGCCGGAGACGGTCTGCAAAACGGCACGAGCTGGACTAATGCTTATTCGGGAACGTCCCTTCAGGAAGCCATTGCGGTGGCCAGCGGCTGTGCGGGCGGACAGGTTTGGGTAGCACGGGGGACGTACAAACCGACTACCACGACCGACCGCTACGTCAGTTTTCTGATGGCGAATAACGTAGCCATTTACGGCGGCTTTACCGGCGTTAGCAGCGAAACGGCCCTGAGCAACCGCCCGGGTGTGAACCCACTCACGGGGCAACCGAGCAGCAGTACGCTGTCGGGCGATATTGGCACGGTGGGCGACCAGACGGACAATAGCTACCACGTAATCAACAATAGCAGTTCGGTAGGGGTAACTAACCTGGCCATTCTCGACGGGTTTGTCATTACCCAGGGGCAGGCCGACGAGCCAGTCAATGCCATCAATAGCAGAGGGGGCGGGATGTTCAACAGAGGCAATGGCGTTGTCTGTAATCCGACCATTCGCAACTGCGTTTTTGTCGATAACTGGGCTATTTATGGCGGAGCGGTTGACAACGTTGGCACGAGCAATCCTGCGTTTACGAACTGCGTATTTCTGAACAATGAGGCTTACGCGTCGGGCGGGGCTATTGAAAACTTCGGAATTGGCAGTGGCAACAACACCAGCCCTACGCTGACGAATGTGCTTTTTAGCGGAAACCAGGCCGCTGACGGTGGAGCCATCTACAATAACGGCTCCACGAGCGGCATCAGCAGCCCGACGCTGGTCAACGTCAGTTTTATTGGAAACGGGGGGAGTTCTATCTATAACAACGCCACCAACAATGGCACCAGCAGCCCCGTGCTGACCAACGTTAGCTTTTATCGTAACACGGGCATTGTACTCTATAACTCGGGTGGCACAAATGGTAGCAGCCGCCCTACACTGACCAACTGTGTGGTATTTGGCAATACCGGCACTGCGTTTGCATTCGACAATACCACTAATGCGAGTGTATCGGCCACGTACAGTCTGTTCGATGCAGCCATTGACCCCGCCACCTACACGGCTACCAATAGCCTGACCACCAGCATTTCGCCGTTCGCCAGCACCACTAGCACCGAACTAAGCTCCTGTGCCCCGGCCATTAACGCGGGCAACAATGCGGCCCCCGGTCTGAGTGGCATCACAACTGATATTGTCGGGGCCAGCCGCATTGTAGCGACCACGGTCGATATGGGCGCGTACGAATTTACCGGAACCCTTATCGGGCAAACGGGCTTCACCACGCAGCCCGCTGCGGGTTCAGGCGTATGTCCGGGAGCAATGGTTACGGCAAGTGTCAGCGTATCCGGCACGGGGCCGTTCAGTTACCAATGGTACCGCAATGGCGCGGCCCTAACGGGTATAGCCTCGGCCACTACCGCCAGCCTCACCCTTAGTAACGTGACCTCCGCCAGCGCAGGTAGCTATTCGGTGGTGGTCACGGGTGCATGTAATAGCGTCACCAGCACGGCCTTTAGCCTGACGGTGAATCCGCTGCCAACCGCCGGATTAGCCAATAATGGGCCACTGACTTGTGCGCAAACCAATATTACGCTGACAGCTTCGGGCGGGGTCTCCTACACGTTTGCCAACGCGGGTGGCATTATTGGCACCCCGGGAGCCAGCACAACCCAGACGGTAAGCAGCGCAGGTACGTATTCAGTGACGGTCGCCAATGCTAATGGCTGCATTAGCTCTACCACCACTACCGTCGGCCAGAACACCGCGCTGACAGGCTTTGGGGTCACGGCTTCAGCCTCCGTTTGTGCGGGCACCGGAACGTCGGCCGGGTCAGTTACCCTCACTGCCAGCGGTTGTACGGGTGGCACTGTCAACTGGCAAGGTGGGATCACGGGCAACACCTATTCCACCAGCGTTAACGGCATCTACACAGCCACCTGCACCATTGGAACCTGCTACACAACGGCGAGCGGCACAGCTACGATTGGTGCAAGCCCCACGGCTACGCTATCGGCTAGTAACGCTGGCACGCTCACCTGCGCCCAAACGTCGCTGACGCTCACGGCTATGGGTGGGGTGTCCTATACCTTTACCGGGCCTGGTCTGAGTCAAAGCGGGAACAGTGCCACCGCGTTGGCCAACCAGTCGGGAACGTACTCGGTCACGGTAGCCAATGCGTCGGGGTGTACCAGCACTACGAGCGTGACGGTGAGCCAGAATACTACTACGCCAACGGTGAGCCTCGGAGCCAGCAACAGCCTGAACTGCTCGCTCACGTCGGCCACCTTATCGGCAACGGCCACCGGTTTCGGTTTGCTTATGTATGCTTTCCAAAACAGTAACGGACTGTTGCCCGGTAGCCCTTCCAGTAGTTCCACCGTTGTGGTCAATACCGGAGGTAGCTACTCGGTGCTAGTTACAGCCGCCAACGGATGTACGGCCTCGCAAACTACCTCGGTCGTCAGCGACACAGCCCTGCCAACGGTGAGCATTGCGCCTATTTCGGCCACCCTTACTTGCGCCCAGCCCAGCCTGACCCTCACGTCTACCAGTTCCGAGACCGGCTTACGATGGAGTACGGGTTCCACCGCCACCACGTTGGCCGTGAACAGTGCCGGTACATACTCTGCCACCGCCACGGCTCCCAACGGCTGTACGGTGGCCAGCAACACCGTTGTGATCGTCAGCAACACGGCCCTGACGGGTTTCACTGTAGCCAGTTCAGCCTCCGTTTGTGGGGTCGCCGGAACGCCGATCGGGTCAGTCACCCTCACGGCCAGCGGCTGCACGGGTGGTACGATATTCTGGCCGGATGGGATTACGGGCGATACCTTCTCCACCAGCATTGCCGGAGTATACACGGCTACCTGTACTGTTGGTGTCTGTACAACCACCGCCAGCGGCACGGCTATACTAGCGAGCCAGGTTTACACGGTTACGAGTCTGGCTGATGCCGGGGCCGGTACACTACGCCAAGCCTTGGCCGACATTGGTGCGAGTTCGTGTCCGGGGCCGTTTACGGTTACGTTTGTCCTGTCGGGAACAATTAATCTGGCTACTGGGCTAACCGCCCCAGTCAAAGATGTCTTGATTCTAGGGCCATCCAGCACCACTACGGCTATCACGCTCAATGGCGGGGGGCCATCCAGTAATTTCAGGATTCTGACTATTCCCGGTTCGGCCACATTGGCAGCTCGGTATCTGGCCTTTACCAACGGCCATACCGCCAACGGGGGAGCCATCAACCTCAGCGGAGGTGCTTTACGGCTGGACAATTGTTACCTCTACGGCAACTCGGCAACGTCTTTTGGCGGGGCTATGTATCAAGGTGGCGGGTCGTTCACCATTACGAACAGTACTTTTGCCAGCAATACGGCGATCAGCAACGGTGGGGCCATAGAAAAATTTGTTGCAGCCCCTGGCCTCATCGACAATTGCACATTTAGCGGCAATGTGGGCCGGTCTGGAGGAGCCATCGAAGCCGCTGCGGGGAGCCTGACCATCAACAACAGC
This sequence comes from Flavobacterium sp. SUN052, assembly GCF_028867935.1. Lineage (GTDB taxonomy): Bacteria > Bacteroidota > Bacteroidia > Flavobacteriales > Flavobacteriaceae > Flavobacterium. The sequence continues at coordinate 151,980 of NZ_JAPQNS010000004.1, read as the reverse complement.
ACCTTTACCCAAAACCAAGCTATAGGCAACCCTACAGGAGCTGATGGCGGGGCTATCTACGGCGGCAACGGCAGTAACCGCGTCACCATCAACAACTGCCTGATTGCGGGGAACACGTCGCTCGGTAGTAGCCCTGACCTGGTAGCTGGATTCAATTCCAATATCGGCTACAACCTCATTGGTATAGACATCGGACCAACGCTTGATGCCCTCACAACAGGCAACGTAAGGGGCATGGCATCGGTAGTACTCCTGCCGACATTAGCCAACAATGGCGGTAGTACGCCCACCCACGCCATTCAGTCTGCCGGTCCGGCCTATAACGCCGGGCCACCTGCCAGCAACCTTGCCGATCAACGCGGATTAGCTGTGTTTGGCAGTCGGAAGGATATTGGGGCCTTCGAAAGTCAAGTACCGCCCCTCATCGCCACGGTAAGCAATGAGTCGGCGGTGTGCGGGGGAACAGGTGGCTTTTCGCTATCGGTTTCGGGCGGTACGGGTAGCGGGTATCAGTACCGACTGACCAACGCGGAGAGCTTCTCGGCCCTGCCTACGAATCCATATACCGTTACGGTGGCAACGAGCAACCTTTTTTATGTATTCGTTCAGGATGATAGCGGCAACAATATCATTACACCCATCGGGGTAATGATAGCCGGAACCGTAGCAGCGCCTACTGTGTCGGGCACGGCGGGTTGTCCGGGAAATTCTACCCTCTCAGCCTCTTGTTCAGCTGGAACTCTGCTCTGGAGTACTGGGGAAACAACCGGTACTATTGTTGTTCCGACCACGGCGGCTGTCTATTCGGTTTCCTGTCTTTATCAAAACTGCATTAGCGAAGGCAGTTCGCTAACCGTAAGCCCAACGGCCAGTTTTACCGTGACCAGCACTGCCGACAGCGGCCCCAATACCCTGCGGCAGGCTATTCTGGACATGAACGCGATGATTGCCTGCGAACCCTTTTTGATCACGATTGACGCGCCCGGACCGGTTTCGCTCACGGCGGCCCTGCCCGAATTGCTCAAAAGTGTGACTATCACCTCGGCCAACGCCCTCACACCTGCTACCGCAACGGGTGGCAGCACCATCGAACGGGCAACGGGAAGCGCTGACTTCCGGCTGTTTCTGGCCAAAACAACGGGCAAAACTCTGACGTTACAAAACCTGATTCTACAAAACGGGGTAGGCACGCCACTAGCCGGTTTTGCATATAGTGGCGGTGGGGCCGTAATGACCCGTAGTACCGTTGCGTTAACCATGCAACGGTGCCTCGTCCGAAACTGCACAACCGTTTCTGGTTCCGATGGCGGTGGGGTTCAGGCATTTAGTGGGCGACTGATCCTGTCCGATTGTGAGTTCAGAAACAACGCGGCAATAGGTTCTGGCGGAGCCGTGATTACGGGTAGTTACGCAACCATCAACTCATCACCCGCCCTGATCGAACGGTGTACGTTTGTGAGTAACTCGGCCATTAATGGCACGTTTGGTGTGGGCGGAGCCGTTAACCTGTCGGGACCAAGCACAGTGGTTACCTCAACCTTCGACAGTAATAGTGCCAGCAGTTCGGGCAAAGCGCTGTACAGCTACAACCCGCTCACGCTGAGACACTCAACCTTCCGTAACCAAGCGGTCAGCGGGGCTGGTGCAGTACTTGCCACCGACAATACTATAACCCTTCAGAACAACCTGTTTGCTCAAAATACGATACCCCATTTCAGTGGGTTATACACCTCCCTCGGCGGCAACGTGAGCGACAAACCCGAAGCGACCACCCTCAACCAGGCCACCGACCGGGTTGGTCAGCCGGTGTCGCTCTCGGCGGCTGCGGCCAAAGGCGGTTTGGTGCAAACGTGTGAACTAATAGGCGCTTGCAGCAACCCCGCTATCGACGCGGGCGTTGCCACCACCCTCACCGCTGATGCGCGGGGCGTTGCCTATTTGGGAGCACCTGACGCGGGCGCTTATGAGAATGGTACGGGGGCCGTTTCGTTCACCTTTACTGTGGCCAGTTCGGCCACGGTTTGCGCAGGCGGGACAATTACTCTGACGGCCAGCGGCTGCACAAGCGGCACGGTAGTCTGGCCGGGGGGGATTACCGGCAACGCCTTCTCGACCAGCGTTGCTGGAACATATACGGCCACCTGCACCATCGGGACTTGTTCGGCAACGGCCAGCAGCACAGCTACGATTGGCGCCAATCCAACCCCAACGCTCACGGCCAACGGGGGCGGTACGCTCACCTGTGCCCAAACGTCGCTGACGCTCACGACTACCGGGGGCAATTCATATAGCTTCAGCGGTCCAGGCGTCACAAGCCAGAGTAGCGGGTCAGCGGTGATAAACAGGCCTGGCCTGTACTCAGTGACAGTCACGGCAGCTAACGGCTGTACGGCCACCCAGACTACAGAAATAGCTAGCAACACGATAGCACCCAGTGTCAGTATCAATCCGCCGGTCAGTGCTACGCTAAGCTGTTCGCAAACCAGTCTCACGCTGACTGCTGCCAGCTCGGCTACGGCGCTGCGATGGTCGACCAGTGCCGCCACCACTAGTATTACTGTCAACGCGGCCAACACGTATTCGGTGACGGCTACAGGAACCAATGGCTGTACGGCAGTAAGCAGCAACGTGCTTATCAGTCAAGACATTACAATCCCAACCAACGCTACGCTGACAGCCAATCTGGGCGGCACACTAACCTGTGCACAGAGAAGCCTGACCCTTAGCGCATTAGCCACTGGTACAGGCCTGAGCTATGTGTTTGGACCGGCAGTGGTGGCTCAAAGTGGTAGTTCGGCCACGATCAATGCAGCCGGAACGTATTCGGTGACCATCACGGGTAGCAACGCTTGTACAACTTCAGCCAACGCCACAGTCTATAGTGATACCGCCAGCCCGGCCCTAAGCCTGACCCCCTCGTCGGCCACACTGACCTGCGCCCAAACCAGCGTTACGCTGACGGCCTCGGGCGGTACAAGCTACCTCTGGACCGGGGGAACCACCAGCAACACGTTGGTGGTCAATGCAGCCAACACGTACTCTGTAACGGCCACAGCCGCCAACGGTTGCACCAGCACCACCAGCGTGGTAGTCAGTCAAAGTGCGGGGGCGCCCACAGCGGGGCTGGTGGCCAGTGGCACTCTGACTTGTGCAGTTACAGCAATAACGCTCACCGCTGCGGGTGGCAATAGCTACGCTTTCAGCGGACCGAGCGTAGTGACCAGTTTGGGAAGTTCGGCCACGGTTAATATAGGTGGCGTGTATTCAGTGACCGTCACCAACACGGCTACAGGCTGTTCGAGTGTAACTACCGTGACGGTCTCTAGCAACACAACGACCCCATCGTTGAGCCTCAACCTGAGCAATGGCACACTGACCTGCGCTAACCCCAGCCTGACCCTGACGGCCACCAGCTCGGCTACCGCTCTACGTTGGTCGACCAGCGCCACTACGCCCAGCATCACCCTGAATACGGCCGCTACCTATTCCGTTACGGCGACAGGAACCAACGGCTGCACGGCCACGGCCAGTGCGGTTATCAGCCAGAGTACCACTCCACCTACGGCGGGGCTTATCAGCAGCGGCACCATTACCTGTGGCGCACCAACGGTAACCCTGATGGCCTCGGGAGGAATGGCGTACGCTTTCAGTGGACCAGGCGTAGTATCTCAAAGTGGCAACACTGCTGTGGTTAATACAAGTGGGTTGTACTCGGTTACGGTGACCAACACGGCTACGGGTTGTAGCAGCACAACCAACGCTACCGTTTACGGAAACCTGGCCGGTGCTGCGCCTATTCCTACTCTGACCAGTAGCGGTTCAGCCGTTTGTCCAGGTGCCAACCTGATCCTCACTGCTAGCGTCAGCGGCACGGCCTCGGCTTATCAGTGGTTTCGCAATGGCGTACTGGTGAGCACAGGTGGTCCTACCCTATCGCTATTCAACGTTGATGCCGCCCAGGGGGGCAGCTATGTGCTGGTGGTAACGGGCGGGTGTGGCTCGGCTACGACAACGGCATTCAGCCTGACGGTAAAACCAGCGCCGGTGGTGACACTCTCATTGCTCAATAGTGGGGAGGTGTTGCAGGCAACGGGTGGCGTGTTATACGAACGGGTGATCGTGATCGACCGGATCAACAATTACGAAATTCGTCAGGTCGACAGTAGTACCAATGGCTTTTTCAACATTACGCGGGTGGGGCCATACCGGTTGACGGTGACAGGGGCAAACGGCTGTAAAACGACGGTCGAGAGTAGTATTGCCAGCCTACCCAGGTAGCCAACAGAGGGATTTATTTATGTCAATACAAATTAGAAAAAAGGCCTGATTAGGGCCTTTTTTCTTGCACAAAAGTGCAAAATGTCCAAAATGAGGAAGAGAATGTCCGAAATGCGCTAACAGCGAAGGAGAAAATAGCACCACTTTTGACGATTCCGAACGCACACGCGATTACTTATCTCTCTCATGACTAAACTCTACTCTTTCTGGTGGCTTGCGTTGCCCCTAATGCTTCTCTTAAGCGTCTCTACCCAGGCGCAGACTCGCTATGTTTCGACCACCGGCACCCAATCCGCCAGCGCGGCTACCAGTTGGGCCAATAGTACTACCGATTTGCAGGGAGCTATAAATGCCGCTGGTCCGGGCGACGAAGTCTGGGTAGCCGGTGGGCTCTATAAACCCACCACGACCACCAATCGCAGTATCAGTTTCGCCATGAAGGAAGGTGTAAAAATCTATGGTGGGTTTGCCGGTACGGAAACAACCTTGACCGGACCCACTGGCCGAACCCTGACGAACCCATCCAGTACTACACTGAGTGGAGAGATTGGTTCACCTTCCAGTACGACCGATAACAGCTACCACGTGGTCAACAACCCAGCCGGTCTGACCAATGCAGCCCTGCTTGACGGGGTTGTGATTACGGGAGGCTATGCCACGCTAGGTTCATTTGAGGGTGGAGGGATGTATAACAGTAGCAGCAGTCCCACGATAGCGAATTGTCTGTTTGATGGGAACTATGCCACTTCGCGGGGGGGCGGCATGTCGAACAACAACAGCAACCCAACACTCACTAACTGCACGTTTCGGGGCAATTCGACCAATACGTTTCTGTCCCCACCCAACAATACGGACAACTCGGGCGGGGGAGTGTATAATAACAACAGTACACCCCGGCTGACAGACTGCCTGTTTGAGGGCAACTTCGGCACCAACAACCGGGGAGGAGGCATGTACAGCACTAACGCCAGTAACTATACGATGGTTAATTGTACTTTCCGGGCTAACGTTGCCTATTTGGGGGGTGGTGTGTGTAATGATAACAGCAGCCCGACCATCACGAACTGTACCTTCGAGAGCAACACCATTGTCCGCCCCTCTTTCAGTAGTAATGCCACACGCGGGGGCGGGGTTATGAATGAGAACAACAGCAACGCGACGATCACCAATTGTGTCTTTCTGAACAACATCGCCACGGCCAATCAAAGTAGTGGTGGAGCGGGCCTGTACAACGCTCAAAGCAACCCGACGGTCACAAGCTGCACCTTTCAGGGCAACCGGGCCGATGCAAACGCAGGGGTTTTCAACATCAATGGTACACCTAGTTTTTCGCTTTGTCTGTTTCAGAGTAATTCGGCCGTTTCGGGCGGAGCGGTGGGCAACAGCACCAGCAATTCGCCCTTCACAAGTTGTACGTTTGTGAGCAACTCGGCCAGTGGAAATGCAAACAGTCAGGGGGGAGCCATACTCATGTCGGTGTCGAACCCACCCATCTCCAACTGCCTGTTTCTGAACAACACAGCCGCCGACGGCGGAGCGATCTATGTTGGTCTCAATTCAGATCCGACCATCTCCGGCTCTCTGTTTCAGAGTAATTCGGCAACGACTGGTGGGGGTGCTATCGAAACTTCCGCAAGTAGCCAGTCCGTTAGTTCGCCCGTGCTGGTCAGTTGTACGTTTGTAAGCAACGCGGCTCCCACGGGCGGAGCCATGTACAACAACAACGGCAGTTCACCTACCATTACCAACTGCCTGTTTCAACAGAACCGGGCCACCACAACGGGCGGAGCCATCACCAATTTCAACAACGTGACGGCAACGATAACCAACTGCGATTTTCGGAGTAATTCGGGAGCCACAGGAGGAGGTGTCTATAATTTTTTCAGTTCGCTTCGGTTTGTAAACAGCTCATTTCAAAGCAACTCAGCCACCACCTCGGGCGGGGCTATCGACAATACGAGCAGCAGTTATACCCTCACCAACTGCTCGTTCCAGAGCAATACAGCCCCTACCGCCGGGGGTGGGGCAATTAACAGCAGCAATAGTGCCATTACGCTGAATAACTGTGTATTATTTGGCAATGGTGCGAGTAATACCCTTACCGGATTCACACCAAATGCCCGGTACAGTTTGTTCGACCAGTCGGTGACGAATTATAATTCGGTTACAGGCAACCTCACCACCACTGTTACACCTTTTGCCTCCACCACCAACACCCCCTTGAGGGCATGCTCACCAGCCATTAATACTGCAGACCCGGCCACCACCTCAGCCACGGTCGGGACAACGGATTTAGGTGGCTTCAACCGATTCTTTGGCGCGCTCGATATGGGTGCATGGGAGTTTCAGACAGCCTCACCCACTATCATTGTCAGTAACCCAGCCGTGCAGACGGCTCTTAGCGGGGCGGCATTCAGCCAGACGTTTACGGCATCGGGCGGCAACAGCCCGTATAGTTTCACCGTCAACAGCGGCACTTTGCCTACCGGCCTGACCCTCTCGACGGGGGGCATTTTGGCGGGTACGCCCACGCAAACGGGTACTTTTTCGGTCGTTGTTCTGGCTACCGATGCCAGTCTGTGTACGGGTCTAGGGACTGCCTACAGCCTGACGGTTAGCCCGAATATTACGATCAGCAGCTTTACGACCACTAGCAGTACCGTCTGCGTGGGTAGTCCTATGCGGTTTACGGCAACCATTGGCAACGTGAGTTTTCCGTATGATTTTACCCTCACCAACGGCAGCAATACTACCACTGGAACGGCCAGCACTACCGCCTTTAGCCAAACGCTCACGGCCAGCGGCACCGGCCCACAACCCTTTACGCTAACCATTGCCAACACAGGCCGCACCGCTTCGGCAACCACCACCGTTACGGTCAGTCCTCTGCCTACGGCCACCCTGTTGGCCAGCACCGGAGCAGGCGTGGCGTCTACAACGCTCACCTGCACCAACCCCAGCCTCACGCTGACGGCTTCGGGCGGAAGTTCGTATACCTTTGCCGGACCAGGGGTGACGGGGGCCAACACCACAGCGGGAACAGCCATTGCTGGAGCAGCGGGAACGTACACCGTCACAGTAGGCAATGCCGCCGGTTGCCAGAGCAGCACCACAATTACGCTCACCAGCAGTATCAGTATTCCAACGCCTACGCTCATAGCCAGCACCAGCGCGGGTGCAGTCTCCACCACGCTCACCTGCGCCAACACCAGCCTGACCCTCACCGCTACGGGGGGGGACTTGTATGCCTTTGCGGGACCGGGCTTGACGGGAGTCAATACCTCGGCGGGAACAGCTGTCGTGAATGCATCGGGGACATACTCGGTTACCGTAACCAACACCTCCACCGGCTGCAGTAGTACCACGAGTGTCAGCATTAGCCAAAGCGCGAGTTTGCCCGTTGCCAGCCTGACCAGCACCAACGGAGCCGGAGTGGTCTCTACCACGCTTACCTGCACCAGTACCAGTCTGACACTGACTGCTTCGGGCGGGACTTCGTATAGTTTCAGCGGGCCGGGGGTGGTGGCTCAAAGTGGCAATTCAGCGACGATCAACGCAGCGGGAACCTATACGGTGGCCGTAACGAACACCACCACGGGTTGTTCGAGCGTGACCTCCCTTACCATCAGCCAAAATACTACTGCCCCCGCTAATGCCAGTTTAGTGGCTACCACAGGCGCGGGGGTGGCCTCTTCTACCCTCACCTGTTCGCAAACAAGCCTGACGCTGACGGCATCGGCCACTGGCACGAGTTTTAGTTACGTGGTGGCCGGGCCAGCGGGTGTGGTGGCCGGTAGTGGAGCCAGCCGCACTATCAATGCGGCTGGAAGCTATACCGTTATCATAACCGGCAGCAACGGTTGCACGGCAACGGCAACAACCACCATTACCAGCGACACCACCGTGCCCGTAGCCTCCCTCAGCAGTAGTGCGGGCGGGGTAGCTTCCACTACCCTGAGTTGCTCTACGCCTAGCCTGACCCTAGCCGCGTCGGGGGGCACTTCCTACACCTTTGCGGGGCCATCGGTGACGGGGGCTAATGCTACGGCAGGAACGGCCGTGGCCAGTACAGCGGGAACGTATAGCGTCACAGTAGGTAATGCCACCGGTTGCCGGAGTACAACGACCATCACGCTAACTGGCACCTCTGTTCCACCTGCGCCTACGCTCGCGGCCAGCACCAGCGCGGGCGCAGCCTCCACCACGCTCACCTGCGCTAACGTCAGCCTGACGCTCACAGCTACGGGCGGGAATTTGTATGCCTTTGCGGGGCCGGGCTTGACGGGGGTTAATACATCGGCGGGAACAGCCGTGATTAATGCCAGCGGTTTGTATTCGGTGACGGTGACTAACACCACTACCGGCTGTAGCAGCACCACCAGTGTAAACATCAGTCAAAACATAAACCCGCCGGGCAACGCCAGTTTAGTGGCCACTACAGGTGCGGGCGTGGCTTCTACTACCCTCACCTGTTCGCAAACAAGTCTGATACTGACCGCCAGTTCGACGGGAAGCTCGCTGAGTTATGTCTTCGCCGGACCAGCGGGTGTGGTGGCGGGTAGCGGGGCCAGCCGGAGTATTACCGAAGCCGGTACGTACACGGTTACCATTACGGGCGGCAACGGCTGTACAACGGCTGTAACAACAACCATCACTAGCAATACCACCGCGCCGATTGCTTCGCTCAGCAGCAGTGCGGGTGGAGTGGCCTCGACAACGCTCACCTGCGCCATCTCCAGCCTCACGCTGACGGCATCGGGCGGGAGTTCGTACACATTCGCCGGGCCGGGCCTAAGCGGAGCCAGCCCAACAGCGGGGACAGCTTTTGCCAACGCACCGGGGACGTACACCGTTACCGTGGGTAATGCCGCCGGATGCCGAAGCACCACAACCCTCGTCATTGACCAGAGCGCAGGGGGGGGCGGTGGCGGCACTGTGCCAACGCTCTCGGCCAGCAGTGCAACCATTTGTGAAGGCGGCAACGTAACGGTTTTTGCCAGTGGCACAGCAAGCAGCTACCAATGGTACCTGAACGGCATCGTCGTGAGCGGCCAAACGTCGGCCACGCTTGCCCTCGTGGGCGTACAGGTGGCTCAGGCAGGCAGCTATGTGCTGGTTAGCAATGGCGGCAGTTGCGGCAGTTTTACGACAACCGCCTTCACCCTGACGGTTAACCCCTTGCCTTCGGTGGTTATTGCGTTCCCCAACAGCGCGACTGTCGTGGGGCCAAACTCCGTTTTTGCAACCGTCACGGTAGCGTCTCCCCTCAACCCTTTCACGGTGCAGGCATCTGGCGGGGTATTGTACGAGTGGATGTGGATTCTCGACCGGATCAACGGGTACGAAATCCGTTGCGGTTCTACCAATACCACCGGCCTGTTCGAAATCAACATGCTGAAAGAGTACCGGCTGACCGTCACGGGTGAGGGCGGTTGCCAACGAGTCGTCAGGGGGGTTATTCAACCACAACCTTGAGAAATGGTGCTTCACTCCCCCAAAATGTCGAAAATGAGTTAAAGAATGTCCAAAATGCGCTAACAGCGGTCGAGTCAAACGCCCCAACTTTGGGACATACGAACTACTTACCTTTATGAATAACAACTACCGTATCTTATGGCTTCTGATTGGCCTGACGCTGGGGCTGACGGCAGCCACTCATGCCCAGGTATACTCTGTCACTACCATCGCCGATGTCGGCGCGGGCAGTCTACGGCAAGCTATGCAAGACGTAACCGATTCAGGTTTGCCCGGCCCATTTACCATCACAGTGGGTGTGAGCGGCACCATTAACCTGGAAAGTATCTTGCCTGATATTACCAAAAGCACCGCCTTCATCGGGCCGGGGGCCAATAACCTCACCGTGCGTCGAAACACCGGAGGCAACTACCGCCTTTTTCACATTTCCAACGCTAGTGCCACTGTCAGTTTCGATGGGTTCAGTTTTTCAAATGGGAACAGTACTGGCCAGACACCCGATCAGGGAGGGGGTATCCGAAACATCGGTGTTCTAACGGTTACGAACTGTATCTTCAGTGGTAATGTATCGCCATCGGGTGGAGGCCTTTTCAACTTAGGTGTTCTGACGGTAAATGAGGTTCAGTTTACGGGCAATAGTGCCACCTCGCTGGGAGGGGGCATTCTTCAGAACAGCCTTCAGTTATTGACCGTCAATAACACCACTTTCACCAGCAACACAGCCACCTCAGAAGGGGGCGGCATACAAGTGCAAAGCGGGGCGACGGTTATTACCAACTCTCTTTTCCAGTCAAATTTTGCGGGAGCGTGGGGTGGCGGAATAAGCGTGTTTGAATATGAGGTTAGTATTAGTAACTGTACCTTCAGCAGCAATACGGCCCTTGTCCATGGCGGTGCTATTAACAACGCAGCGGGCTCATTAACTATTACCAACGCAACCATCACCCAGAACCGCTCCGCCGAAGGTGGGGGCGTGGAAATTGAGAATTCAGGGACGTTCGCGCTACTCCGCAACTCGCTGCTAATCGACAATACCAATCTGGCGGGTAATACCGAAAGTAACATCGGCCCCATATCAATCAGAGCAGAATCGTCCTACAACCTCATCGGTACGGGTCCGGCGGGTGGTTTAGTCAACGGCAACAACAACAATCAGGTTGGTGTTGCGGATGCCCGCCTATCGGCTCTGGGCAATTACGGCGGCCCGACCCAAACCTATGCCCTTCTTCCCGGCAGTTCGGCCATCAATACCGGAACCACAACCAACGCCCCCAATACCGACCAACGGGGTAACAGCCGCGTTGGGGTTACCGATCTTGGGGCATTTGAGTCGCAGGGCTTCACCCTGGCTATCTCGGGCGGGAACAACCAGTCGGCACCGGTTAGTACGACTTTCGCCAGCCCGTTGCTAGTATCGGTCAGTAGCAATAACAATGAACCTGTGGATGGGGGCGTAGTGAGTTATTCGGCTCCCGCGAGTGGTGCGCGGTCTACACTGAGCAGCACCACGGCAACTGTTTCCAGTGGCACAGCAAGCGTAAGCGCAACCGCCAACGCTACTGTTGGCGGGCCATATAACGTGACGGCAAGTGCGAATGGTGTCAGCCCTGAATCCATACAATTTGCGTTGACAAATACTTGCCAACAGCCTAGCCTGACTGTTACAGTAAGCCCGTCATCGATCCTCCCCCGCGGCTCTGCCGTTACGCTAACAGCCTCGGGTGCCAGCTCTTATAGTTGGTCATCGGGCCAAAGCACTTCAGCTATCTCTGGCACAGCAGGCGGCACGTACTCTGTTACCGGCAACACGAACGGCTGTTCGAGTGTGGTTACCAGAACGGTTGGCGCTTGTCCCACCAGCCTTACCGTCAATGACCTCGGAGATGAAGCTGATGCTAACCCCGGCGATGGCATCTGTACCACATCAGGTGGCGTTTGTACACTGCGCGCAGCTATTCAAGAAATCAATGCCACTACTTGCACCGGCTCATTTAGCATCACTGTCGGTGTGAGCGGCACCATCGGCCTAGAAAGTGCCTTGCCCAATATTACCAAAAGTACCGCCTTTTTTGGACCAGGAGCCAACGACCTCACGGTACGCCGGAGTTTGGGGGGCAACTACCGTATTTTCAACATTGTTGGGAGCAACACGGTGGTTAGGTTTGATGGCTTCACGATTGCTGATGGGCAAGAGAGCAGGGGTGGCGGCATCAATAATGCGGGCAGGCTGACGATTTCGAACTGCGTCATCCTCAATAACCGGTCAACAGATTCAGGGGGTGGTATTTACAATACCAATCAACTCACGCTTACCAGTACACTATTCGTGAATAATTCAGCCACCAACACCGGGGGGGGCGTCTCCAATAATGGGGGGATCAGCACCCTCACGAGTTGTTCGCTTACTCAGAATCAGGCCGGCATTGGCGGAGCCATATATAACTCAAATCACACAGCCACTCTTACGGAGTGCCTGATTTTGAGCAATGTATCCAGCTCAACCCAGGCCAGCAATGGCGGTGGGGGAATCTTCAGTACAGGGGGGAGCAGCACCCTGACGAATTGTTCATTCGCCCAGAATCAGGCTCGCAGTGGCGGAGCTATTTACAACAGTACCCATACGGCTACCCTGAACAACTGCTTAATACAAAGTAACACAGCAACCAGCAACGGAGGGGGGATTTTTTGCACAGGGGGCAGCACTACTATAACGAGTTGTTCCCTCACCACAAATCAGGCAAACAATGGAGGGGCAATATGCAATATTACCACGGCTACCTTAAGCAACTGTGTGCTTCATAACAACTCTGCTACCAGCGCTGGGGGGGGCCTATACGACAGTGGTAGCAGCACCACTCTGACGAGTTGTTCCATCACCTACAATCAGGCTACCGATGGCGGGGGAATCTACAACACCAATAGTCACACATCTACTATCACCAACTCTGTGATTCAAAACAACTCGGCCACAGCATACGGAGGGGGAATCTTTAACTTTACAGGACGAAGCACTCTGACGAGTTGTACACTCACCAGTAATCAGGCCTTCAATGGCGGGGCCATCTACAATAATGCCCATACAGCCACCCTGAATGGCTGTACACTTCAAGGCAACTCGGCTACATTTGGCGGGGGGGGCAGCAACTATGGGGGTAGCAGCAACCTGACCAGTTGTTCGATAAGCCAGAATCAAGCCAACACAGGTGGAGGAATTTATAGCGAAAATAACCACATAGCCACCCTCACCAACTGTGTACTGCAAAGCAATACGGCCACAACCCAAGGGGGCGGGATTTACAGTGTGGGTGGAAACAGCACGCTGACAAGCTGTTCGCTTAGCGCTAATCAGGCTGTTAGTGGCGGGGCTCTCTACAGCTTCTTCAACGATACGGCTACGCTCAGTAACTGTGTGCTGCAAAGCAACACGGCTACTGGTGTCGGGGGTGGTTTATATGGTGAATCTGCCGTTTGCACGATGACAAGTTGTTTCCTGATCGATAATCGGGCTAGTGCAGGCGGGGCTGTTTACAGCTCAATCAGCCAAACAGCTACTCTCACGAATTGTGTGTTGCAAAACAATATGGCCACTTCTCAGGGCGGAGGTGTTTACAACGGTAGCGGGGTAAATATCCTGACGGATTGTTCCCTTATCGGCAATGGAGCGGCTACGGGTGGGGCCATTTACAATGCCAACAGCCTCACCCTAAGTAACAGCAGGCTGCAAAGTAACACAGCTACAACCAATGGGGGCGGCCTCTTCAACACAACTACTGGCGCCCAGATCGTCAATGTATCGTTTGAAACTAATCAGGCCAACAGTCGGGGAGGAGCAATTTATACCAGTTCTTCAAGCCTTGTACTAACCAACGTATCCTTCCGGGGGAATCAGGCCGCAACGGGCACCGTATTATCTCTAACCAACAGCGGCAACCCCCAACTGATCAACGGGGTTATGTTTGGCAACGGTTCAGCCAGCAATGCGATTGGTGGTTCTGGAACGCTGCGGGCTACTTATTCACTCTTTGAGCAAAATACGGCCGGTTTCACTGCCCATCCATCCAACGTCGTTACCGGTGTCTCGCCATTCGCCAGCACCACGGGCACTCAACTGAATGCTTGCTCACCGGCGATAGACCGAGGTACCAATGCGGCCACGGCCCTGATCGGCATTACCACCGACTTAGCCGGCAACGACCGCTTTTTCAACGGCGGCACCGTTGATATGGGTGCTTATGAGTTCCAGGGTGAAGGTCAACCCCTGAGTTTCTCCCTGCTCGGCAATGGCACGGTCACTTGTGCCAGTTCGCCCACGCTAACGCTGTCGGGTTCGGAAACAGGCGTTAGCTACCAGCTCCAACGGAATGGGGTTGATTCCGGTACAGCTCTGGCCGGTACGGGCTCGGCGCTCTCCTTTGGTAGCCAGCCTCAGTCGGGGACCTACACGGTGGTGGCCACCCGCGCCAGCAATACCTGCACGGCGGTGATGCCTACGTCGGCTACGGTCATCAGCAACACGGCTGTTCCCACGGTGAGCCTCGCGCCCACTTCGGCTACCCTCACTTGCGCCCAACCCAGCCTGACGCTGACGGCCACCTCCTCGGAGACGGCCCTACGGTGGACGACCGGGGCTACCTCGGCCACCCTGCTGGTGACCAGCGCGGGGGAATATGCCGTCACAGCCACCGCTGCCAATGGCTGCACGATTGTGAGTAACACGGTGGTAGTGGAGAGCAATACTACCCTGACAGGCTTTGGCGTCACGGCCTCAGCCTCAGTATGTGCAGGTGGCTCAGTGACGCTCACCGCCAGTGGCTGCACGGGCGGGACAGTGAACTGGCCGGGCGGGATTGTGGGCAGTACGTTCTCCACCAGCCTTGGGGGCATCTACACGGCCACCTGCACGGTGGGCGCCTGCTCGACGGCGGCCAGCGGCACAGCCACCATCGGGGCGGGAGTCACCGCGACGCTCTCCATCAATGGGAGCGGCACACTAACTTGCTCACAAACTTCCTTGACGCTGACGGCTACGGGGGGGGCGAGCTACACCTTCACGGGGCCGGGCCTGAGCCAGTCGGGGGCCGTAGCCACGGCAGTAATCAGCCAATCGGGGACCTTCTCGGTGACGGTAGCCAATACCAGCGGCTGCACCAGCACCACTAGCACTACGATTAGCAGCAACACGGCTGCCCCGACGCTGAGTCTGGCAGCCAGCAACAGTTTGAATTGCACCCTCGCCACGGCCACGCTGTCGGCCACCGCGTCTGGCTTTGGCTCGCTGACCTACGCCTTCCGCAACAGTAGTGGCTTGCTGGCAGGTAGCCCCTCCACCAACTCGACAGTGAGTGTGAATCAGGGAGGGAGCTACTCGGTGCTGGTCACGGCGGCCAACGGCTGCACGGCTACCCAGTCCACCTCTATCGTGAGTGACACGGCCCTGCCCACAGTAAGCCTTGCGCTTACTTCGGCCACGCTCACTTGCGCCCAGCCCAGCCTGACGCTGACGGCCACCTCCTCGGAGACATCCCTGCGGTGGAACACGGGAGCCACCTCGGCCACCCTGCTGGTGACCAGCGCGGGGGCCTACGCCGTCACGGCCACTGCTGCTAACGGCTGCACGGTGGTGAGTAACACCGTCGTCGTTTCAAGCAACACGGCGCTGGTCGGCTTTGGCGTGACTAGTTCAGCCTCGGTATGTGCGGGTGGTTCGGTGACGCTGACGGCCAGTGGCTGCCCAGGCGGTACGGTGAACTGGCCGGGAGGGATTGTGGGCAACGTGTTCTCGACTAGCGTTGGGGGTATCTACACGGCCACCTGCACAGTGGGAGTTTGCTCAACCACGGCGATTGGAACAGCCACCATCGGGGCGGGGGTCACCGCGACGCTCTCCGTCAATGGGAGCGGCACGCTGACCTGTTCTCAGACCTCATTGACGCTGACGGCTACGGGGGGGGCGAGCTACACCTTCACAGGGCCGGGCCTAAGCCAGTCGGGTAGCGGAGCAACGGCGGTGGTGAGCCAGTCGGGGACTTTTTCAGTGACGGTGTCTAATGCTGATGGCTGCACCAGCGGAACCTCGGTGAGTGTCTTCAGCAACACAGCCGCACCGACGGTGAGCCTGGCCAGCAGCAACAGCATGAATTGCACACTTGCCACCGCTACGCTCACGGCCACCGCTACTGGCTTTGGCTCGCTCACCTACACCTTCACCGGCGGCTCGTTATTCGGTACCCCGTCGAGCAACTCGACAGTGAGTGTGAATCAGGCAGGCAGCTATTCGGTGCTGGTCACCGCTGCCAACGGCTGCACCGCCAGCCAAAGCACCTCGGTGGTTAGCGACACGGCTGTTCCCACGGTGAGCATTGCGCCCACTTCGGCTACCCTCACCTGCGCCCAGCCCAGCCTGACGCTGACGGCCACCTCCTCGGAGACATCCCTGCGGTGGAACACGGGAGCCACCTCGGCCACCCTGCTGGTGACCAGCGCGGGGGCCTACGCCGTCACGGCCACTGCTGCTAACGGCTGCACGGTGGTGAGTAACACCGTCGTCGTTTCAAGCAACACGGCGCTGGTCGGCTTTGGCGTGACTAGTTCAGCCTCGGTATGTGCAGGCAGTTCGGTGACGCTGACGGCCAGCGGCTGCCCAGGCGGGACAGTGAACTGGCCGGGAGGGATTGTGGGCAACACCTTCTCTACCAGCCTTGGGGGCATATATACAGCCACCTGCACGGTGGGAGTTTGCTCGACGACGGCCAGTGGAACAGCCACCATCGGGGCCGGGGTCACCGCAACGCTCTCCGTCAATGGGAGCGGCACGCTGACCTGTTCTCAGACCTCATTGACGCTGACGGCCACGGGGGGGGCGAGCTACACCTTCACAGGGCCGGGCCTAAGCCAATCGGGAGCACTAGCCACAGCAGTGGTGAGTCAGTCGGGAGCATTCTCAGTGCGAGTGTCCAGTGCATTAGGCTGCACTAGCACGGCCAGCACGACCGTCAGCAGCAATACGACTGCCCCCAGTGTGAGCATAGTCCCCAGCTCAGGTACGCTGACCTGCTCGCAACCCAGCCTGACGCTGACGGCGACTATTTCGGGTGCATCGCTTCGCTGGAACACGACCGAAGTTACAACCAGCATTGTAGTGAGCACGAGTGGGACTTATTCAGTGACAGCGACGGCTTCTAATGGCTGCACGTCCAGCACCAGCGTGAGTGTGAGCAGCAACCTGGGGGGAGCAATCGCAGCCCCCACCCTCTCGGCCAGTTCTTCGGGGGTTTGTGCGGGTGGCACTGTGCAGGTGGTGGCGACTGTGGGGGTTTCGAGTGGCTTGCAATGGCACAAAGATGGGCAGGCGGTGTCGGGGCAAACCTCGGCTACGCTGACGTTGGGCGGTGTTCAGGCCAGTCAGGCGGGGCGTTATGTGCTGGTTGTATCAGGAGTGTGTAGTGTCACATCGAGTCCCTTCAGCCTGACGGTGAACCCTCTACCGACAGTGACGCTGAGCTTCCCGGTGGGTAGCACGGTAATTGGGCCAGGGACGGGTGTGGCCACCATCACGCTACCTGATCCGCTGCCTGCGGGTTTCGATCTGAGCTTTGGGGTGTTTGGTGGGGTGACCTTCAGTCGGGTAGTGATCATTGACCGGATCAACGGCTTTGAGATTCGGCAGGTGGACAGCAACAGCACGGGTCGTTTCCCGATCACGCGGCCGGGTCCGTTCACCATTACGGCGACGGATGGGAACGGTTGCCAGCAGACGGTGCAGGGGGTGATTACCAACCTGCCTGCTGTGGGCCGGTAAGGCAGGTGTGGGAGGGGGAGGCCTGATCGTCTTCCTGTTTTCTCCCCCTCAGCAACGATCTATCCAACTATACATTACGACTGGCCTCGTCCATAACTCCTGTTAAAATAACCACTTGATTTGCCAGACTACCCGCTCTGGGGCTGGCAAATCAGGTGGTTATTTAGTGCAACCCAATCCGGTCCGCCGGGTCACTGTGCGTGTTTCAAAGTAATTTGATCAATGCTACACTTTTTCATTTAATGTATTCTTAAGACCCAAACAGGGCCTATTTTTTTGTCCAAACGCCCCGAATGTCCAAAATGAGGAAAAGAATGTCCAAAATGCGCTAACAGCTAACGTATGTAAATAGGCTTATTTGCAGCGCCTAACTGATTCTTTTGTACCGGTAAGTACATGACAGAACGACCTCATTGCTGAAGGGACAAAACAATGCTCTACCAAACGATACCATCCTGATTTGTTGTCAAAAAACGCTTCCTCATGAAACACGTTTCTCTCCTTATCATCCTTTTCCTCCTCGGCTCCGTTGCCGAAATACACGCCCAAAATTTTGCCTGGGCCAAACAGTTTGGTACTACGACTATATCTGGCCCGGCCTTCCAAACTACCATGACCACCGATGCCCAGGGCAACGTCTATGTGACCGGGCTGTTCCAGGGAACGTATGATTTTGACCTCTCACCCACGGGCGTAACCTCGCTCACCGCACAGGGTAGCCTTTCTGGCACGCAAGCTGATTTTTTCCTTGCTAAATACGATGCATTAGGCAACTTAGTCTGGGTGCGGCAGATGCCTGGTGACAACTCGGGCAATAGCGTAGCTCTACCTTTCGCGATAACGGTTAAGGGGAGTTTCCTTTATGTAGCTGGCGGAGTTTTCGGAACGGTTGACTTCGACCCCTCGGGAAGTGTGATCAACCTAAACGCTGGTGCGCCTGGAGCTTTCCTGTGCCAATACACTACAGCAGGCAGTTTAGGCTGGGCGAAACTCATTCAGGGTACAGCGGGGATCCACCCCCAGTCTATTACAACCGATGCAGCAGGAGATTTGCTGCTGACGGGTCATTTCGACGGGGTGATGAACCCCGACCCGGCCTTGTCGCCTACGGCCAGTCTGACTTCAACGGGGCAGGCCGATGTTTTCGTAGCTAAATACACCTCGGCGGGTACCTATGTCTGGGGCAACAGCGCGGGCAGCATCAGTGAGGACGAACCGAAGGGTATTGGTACCGATGCAGCCGGAAACTGTTATGTAACGGGAAGAATTGAAGGCGTAACGGCTTCCTTCAACCCACCCACCAACACCACTGTGGTGAGCATTTCGGGTGACAGCGATATGTTTCTGGCCAAATACGACGGGGCAACCGGCGCGTTGCAGTGGGTCAACGGCATTGGCGGCAGCACAGGCGAGCAAGCGAATGATCTGGCTGTTGACGCATCGGGCAATAGCTATCTGACGGGTTCGTTCAGTGGTACGCTTGATTTTAACCCCTCGGCCAATGGCACTGAAAATCGAACCTCGGCGGGTTTTAACGATGTGTTCCTGGCACAATACAATACAACGGGCGGGTTTACTGGGGTTCAGGTTTTTGGCGGCACCGGCGATGACTTTGCCTATAGCATCCGGCGGGATGCAGCTGGCAACCGCTATTTACTGGGCACGTTCAACAACACAGTTGATTTTAACCCTGCTGGTAATCCGGCCAACCTCACCGCTACGGGTAATGACAATCAGTTTCTGGCTAAATACGACGCTTCGGGTAATAATTTGTGGGTCAGTGCGCTGCCAGCTTCTGACCAAAGTGGTCTTATAAATGCCCGCTCTTTATCCCTGGATGGAGCCAATAATGCTTATCTACTCAGTTCGTTTAACGGCACGATTGATGTGGACCCCTCAGCCAACACCGTACCCCTCAGCACCACGGCTTTGTATGATGTGTTCCTGGCCAAATTCGGCGAGTGTATCGGTATCACAAGCAATCCGGTGACCTCGTCGGTGGTGCAGACCGGGAGTACCGTCACAGCGCAGGTGAGCGTATCAGGGGCTGTGGCCGGGTATCAGTGGTACCAGAACGGTACGGCCCTGAGTGGTCAAACCTCGGCCACACTGAGTTTGACCAACGTGCAACTGAGCCAGGCCGGGAGTTATTCGGTGGTGGTAACGGGAGCCTGCGCCCTCGGAGCGCCGACCGGCCTCACCAGCACGGCGTTTAGCCTGACGGTGAACCTGCCCTGTAACCCCGTCATCCACGTGACGGAGTCTGGGTCGGGTTTGCAGGATGGCAGTTCGTGGGCCAACTCGGTACCGGGTAGACAACTGCAGAAGGCCATCGATGCCGCAGCCACTTGTAGTGGTCAGGTATGGGTAGCAGCCGGGGTCTATAAGCCAACCACGGGTACAGACCCCACCATTAGCTTCACCATGCGCAATAACGTGGCTATCTATGGGGGCTTTGTGGGTAGTGAAACGGCCTTGAGCGGACGCTCCGCCGTGAACCCGGTGACGGGACAACCTGGCAGCGGCCAACCGAGTAGCAGTACGCTGAGCGGAGAGATTGGCGACCCGGCCAGCATGACCGACAACAGCCAGGGTATCGTGTATCACCCAGAGGGGTTAAGCCTCAATAGCAGTGCCGTACTCGATGGCTTTGTGCTGACGAAAGGTAATGGCAGCCCTGGTGGAGGTATATGGAACGAACCCGGTAACAGTCCAACCGTGCGAAATTGCTTATTCATCGAGAATATGGGCGGGGGTATGTACAATGTTGGTAGCAGCCCCATACTGACCGACTGTTCATTTCAGAGCAATACAACCTCTTCGGGAGGAGGAGGCATTTATAATAAGGATGGTAGTAATCCCAGCTTAACCAACTGCCTGTTTGAGCGAAATCAGGCCGAATACGGGGGCGGAGTCTGGAACTATAGCGATAGCAGCCCCACGCTGACCAACTGTGCGTTTCGGTATAATCAGGCTGTTTTGGGGTCGGGCGGAGGGCTTTATAACCAGGACAATTGTAATGCTACTGTCACCAACTGCGTCTTTCTGAGCAACTCGGCTTCCAACGGAGGGGGCGCTATGAGTAACATCAAGAGCACGGTCAGCATCACCGCCTGTACGTTCGAGGGTAACACGGCACCATATGGTGGAGGCATAGAACACGAAGATACCCCTCTAACGCTGACGAACTGCCTGTTTCGGGCCAACTCAGCGCAGATAGGCGGAGGTATCTATGCCGGTAGCATTATCCTGCGAATTACCAATACTTCTTTCGAGAGAAATAGTAGTCAGGACAACGGCGGTGCCATTAACTCGGGTGCCAGCACAACCCTGACCAACTGTTCGTTCCAGAGTAATTCGGCCAACGTGGGGAACAATGGTGGTACAGACTATGGAGCCGTTATCCAAAGCGCAGCAACGTTTATTAACTGTGTAGAATTTGGGAACCAGACGGGTAAAGCCTTTACCGACCCTGTAACCGCTTCGTACAGTCTGTTTACTCCTTCGTCGTACACTGAGGTCACCATCAGTGGCACCAGCAACCTAACGGCCACAGTCTCTCCCTTTGCCAGCTTAACCAACTCTGCCCTTGGCACGGGCTCACCCGCCATCGACGCGGGCGATCCAGCTACCACCACCGCTACGGTTGGTTCGCTTGATCTGGCAGGCAACGCCCGTTTCTTCAACGGGGGACGCATTGATATGGGAGCTTACGAATTTCAGGGCGTTTGTGTTCCCACCAGCTTTAGCGTCTTGGGCAGCGGCACGGCTACCTGTGCGGCTTCGCCTACTCTCACCCTCACCGGCTCCGAAACGGGGGTGAGTTATCAGCTTCAACGCAATGGCACCAACGCGGGTAGTACTGTAGCCGGAACGGGTTCGGCTCTTTCGTTTGGGCCGCAATCATTGTCGGGTATCTATACGGTGCTGGCCACTGGAATTAGTGGTTGCACAGCAGTAATGGCTACTTCGGCCACCGTGGTGAGCAGCACTGCGATCACGGGCTTTACTGTCACGGCATCGGCTTCGGTCTGCGCGGGCGACGGAACGCCAGGCAGCTCGGTCACGCTCACCGCCAGTGGCTGTGCGGGCGGCACGGTGGCTTGGCCAGGTGGCATCACGGGCAACATCTTCTCGGCCACAATCGCCGGTACGTACACCGCTACCTGCACCATCGGCCAATGCACAACTACGGCAAGCCAGGCGGCTGTGGTTAAACCCTCCAGCTACACCGTTAACACGCTGAGCGATTTTGTAGATGCCAACATCGGTGATGGTATCTGTGCCGATGCAGCGGGCAACTGTACCTTCCGGGCGGCTGTGCAGGAGAGCAACGCCAGCTCGTGTACGCCCCTGACCATCACCTTCGGTGTAACGGGGGCCATCAGCCTGACCTCGGCCCTCCCTACCCTTATTCACCCCAACCTGAGTATTCTGGGACCGGGAGCTAGCCAGCTAACCATCGAGCGGAGCTCGGCGGGCGGAACACCTAATTTCCGGGTACTCGACCTGAATAACGCCTTTGTGCTGGTGCGCGGGTTAACCATCCGCAACGGCCTGACCGGAACAGCTACTTCCGACCGGGGAGCGGGCATTAGAGCCAGAGGGACCAATACGATCATCGACAACTGCGTGATTCGCGACAACTATTCCGGTAAAGGTGGCGGGGGTATTGCTTCGTCGCGCTCGCTGACCCTAACCAACTCATCAGTGAGCAACAACACAGCCCTCAATAGTGCCGGTGCACAGGATGGGTATGGTGGAGGAATATTCATGTCAGAACCCTATCCAAGCCGGATTGAAAGCACGACGATTGCCCAAAACCGAGCCTATTACGGGGGGGGTATGTATATTGAGAATCGGATAGTCGCAGGTATCCAAACGTTAATAAGCAGTAACACGGCAACGGGGAGTCAAGGTGGTGGCCTGTATATAGAAACAGGAAGCGCCGTAATCCTGACCAATTGCCTCGCCATAGACAATCGGCTATTGGGCGGTACTGCCGGTCACATGGCCTTTGTAAGCAGTGGCACCCTGACCATGGACCATTGCAGTGTGGGCGGTAATGATAATGGTTTCTCAATCAGCACTCGCAATGCCGCCGGGCCACTGGTGATCGTGCGAAACAGTGTCTTCGCTTCATTAGCCCCTTCAGAGTTTAATATTCCTTCGCCATCCACCCTCATCTCACTCGGTAACAACCTCGTCGACGACAACTCGTTGCCCGTTGCCAGCCGCCAGCCTACCGATTTGGTCAGCACCAACCCCCTGTTTGTATCCGCTACCGATCTGCATTTGCAGGACTGTTCACCAGCCATTAACCGGGCAAACCCCACGGGCGGCCCCACCACCGATTTGGACGGCAATGCGCGTCCGGCTCAGAGTATTCCCGACATCGGTGTTTACGAAAACCAAACCTCGCTAGGTTTACCCGTAAGTTATAGTCTGCTGGGCAGCGGTACGGCTACCTGCACCAGTTCACCTACGCTGACCCTCAGCGGCTCCGAAACGGGCGTGAGCTACCAGCTCCGGCGCAGTGGAGCCACTATAGGAAATGCCGTTGTCGGCACGGGTTCAGTCCTGTCGTTTGGCCTTCAAACGTTGTCGGGCACGTACACCGTACTGGCCACCCGGATGAGCAATAGCTGTACAGCCCTGATGGCTACGTCGGCCACCATTATCAGTAGTACGGCTGTGCCAACCGTCAGCATCAGTGCCACCAGCGGTACGCTTACCTGCGCCCTCACCAGTGTAACGCTGACGGCCACTACGTCTGAAACGGCCCTGCGGTGGAGTAACGGCGCGACCACCAGTAGCATCACCGTCAACGCAGCCGCCATGTATTCCGTAACGGTAACCAACGCCAGTGGTTGTACGGCGTTGAGCAATAGCCTGACTGTTACTCAGAATACTACCCCTCCCGCCAATGCCAGCCTGACAGCCAGCCACAGCGGTACGCTCACTTGCGCCCAAACCAGTCTGACCTTGACGGCCTCGGCAACGGGAACCAGCCTGAGCTATGTGTTTGGCCCTGGTGTGGTGGCCCAAAACGGCAGTTCGGCCACGGTGAACGCAGCCGGTACCTACTCGGTAGTGGTCACGGGCAGTAATGGTTGCACCACCTCGGCCAACACAACGGTCTATAGCAATACCACAGCTGCTACCATCACTCTTGCCACCAATCAAACAATCACCTGTGCCAGTCCAACCGTAACGCTGACGGCGACTTCGGGTTTGACCAACTACTCGTTTAGTACGGGCCAGAGTGGGGCGAGTAACCTACTGACAGTTTCTTCAGCAGGAACGTACTCGGTAGTAGCTACCGGCGCCAACGGTTGTACGACTTCGGCTTCCTCAACGGTCTTTAGCAACACCGCCACCCCATCGGCCAGTCTGGTGGCCAGCGGCACCATTACCTGCGCCAACCCAACGGCTATTCTGACTGCATCGGGTGCGGGCACCTATCGCTTTGAAGGCCCTGGGCTAATGAGCACGGCGGGGAGTTCGGCCACGGTTAACCTGGGAGGCACCTACTCAGTGACGGTACTCAACCCGGCCACGGGCTGTTTCAGTAGCACCACGGTGACAGTCAGCAGCGACCTGGGTGGTGCTCCCGCAGCCCCTACCCTCTCGGCTAGCTCATCCGTTGTTTGTGCGGGGACCAACGTGCAGGTGGTGGCGACAGTGGGCGTTTCCTCGGGCTTGCAATGGTACAAAGATGGGCAGGCGGTGTCGGGACAAACCTCGGCTACGCTGACGCTGGGTGGTGTTCAAGCCGGTCAGGCGGGGCGTTATGTGCTGGTGGTGTCGGGGGCGTGTAGCGTCACCTCGGCTCCCTTCAGCCTGACGGTGAATCCCCTGCCGGTGGTCACGCTGAGTTTCCCTACCGGCACCACGGTTGGCGCGGGCAAACCACCCCTCATCACCCTACCTGATCCGCTTCCGGCGGGTTTCGACCTGAGTTTTGGGGTGAGCGGGGGCGTATCCTACGAGCGGGTGATGATCATTGACCGCATTAACGGCTACGAGGTCCGATCGGTGGACAGCAGCACGGGCCGCTTTGCGATGACCCGACCGGGTTTGTTCACCATCACCGCTACCGACGGCAACGGCTGTCGGCAGACGGTGCAGGGAATTCTGGCCAACTTGCCAGCGGTGGGGCGGTAGTTCCACTGATTATCGATTACCCTTGAACTAATTTGGGGGTAATCGATAATGTCTCTTGACTGGAAAGGGCACTACCCAGCCCGTGAACATGCGGGGCTTTCTGCACTCACGGTTCCCAACACCAGCACGGGCTGCTCCAGCACCACCCTGCCGCCTGCGGGCCTGACAAGCTTCCGGGTGTTTAGAGGGACATTGTGCGAGCGGATACGGAGCGAGTTCAGCCAAACGGGCATCTTTGAGGTGAATGAGTTGGGGCCCTATATTATCCGGGTGACCGACGTCAGCGGTTGTCGGCGGACGGTAGAGGGAGTCATTGGGCAGTGAGGGGCAGGAGGCCAACGTTTACGGAATCGCCGTTCACTCAAACCCACGTCAGGCTCACTAATCTATTGGTGCGTATGAAGTAATTTTATGCTTGCTTCATGCTTGTCCAATACTTTCATGCGTAACCGATTTTTACATTCCTCATTTTTAATTGCGCTTATTGTCCAGTTGGTGCTGGTTGCAGCTCAGGTAACTAAGGGTCAGAGCGTTCCGGTCAACACCCGCTACGTGAGCACAACTGGCACCAATACCAACCCCGCCAGTGCAAACAGTTGGGCTACCAGCACCACCAATCTACAAGGAGCTATTGATGCCAGCAGCCCGGGCGATGTAGTCTGGGTAGCGCGGGGGCTCTACAAACCCACTACCACGACCGGCCCCGACAGCCGGACCATCAGCTTCTCGATGAAAGAAGGTGTGGCCATCTACGGCGGCTTCGTGGGTAATGAAGGAAGCCTTGATAGCCGGCCTACGGTCAACCCCGTCTCAGGTCTACCGAGCCTCGGAACGCCGAGCAGCACTACGCTCAGCGGGGAGATTGGCAACCCCAACAGCACCGCCGACAACAGCTATCACGTCATCTTCAACGAAACGGGTCTAACCAACTCCGCTGTGTTGGATGGCTTCGTGATCACTGGTGGCAACGCCGATTTGCTGGATATCCGCGACGGAGGGGGCGGAGGTGTGTTTAACAACGCTGGAATCAACCTCGACGGTACGCTATGTAGCCCCACGTTTCGCAACTGCCTGTTTCAGGGCAATAGCGCTCAGGCAGGTGGGGCCATGCTCAACTATGGGCAGTCAGGCACAAGCAGTCCGGTGCTGATTAACTGCGCTTTCGTGAGCAATTATGCATACCGCAATGGGGGTGCCCTAACCAACGATGGCAGCGATGAGGGATTCAGCAACCCAGTGCTGACCAACTGCCTGTTTCTGAATAATCGGGCCGACCTACTGGGCGGGGCCATCTTCAATACAGCGGAGACCCTGCAGGGTCCCCCGGGAACGAGTAGCCCGGTGCTGACTAACTGCGCCTTTCAGAGCAACACCAGTGGCGACTCTGGCGGGGCGATGTTCAACGAGGGAAGTGGCGGAACGAGTAGCCCAACCTTGACCAACTGCTCGTTTCAGGCCAACACCTCCCCAAGCGGAGGAGCCTTTTACAACAATGGGGCTACTGGCGCGAGCAATCCGGTGGTGACAAACTCCGTGTTCTGGAATAATGGCGACGGCAACACCTTTGTGAACAACAATGCCATCCTCACGGCCACCTACAGTTTATTCCAGCCCTCGGTAACGGACTACGGCACCTCTCCCACCAACCTGACCAACGTGACAACCTCGCCGTTTGTCGCTCCCACGAGCGTGTCATTGGTGGCGGGTTCGGTGGCTATCAACGCGGGCAACCCGGCCAGCGTCACCGTGGCTAGTGCGCCCTATTCGGGACTTGCTTTGCCAGCTACTGATTTGGTGGGCGGCCCCCGCATCGTCCGGGGCCGGGTCGATATGGGCGCGGTGGAGTATCAGGGGCCGTTCAGCCTGACGCTGTTCACCCGTGTCGTGCCCACCACCATTTGTTCAGGGAACACCGTAACACTCTCGGTGACGGCTACGGGGGGAGCTTCACCCTACAGTTATACCTGGGCGGCTCCGGCGGGCATTACGCTGTCGGCGCAGTCCACTTCGGCAGTGTCGGCTTCTGTAGGAGTGGGCGTGTCGGGTGTGCAGACGCTGACCATTACGGTGGCCGACGGCCTCAATCCCATACCGGTGGTTAGTACCAGCCTGGTTAGTTTGACCGTCAATGCGTTGCCTTCGGTGAGCATCAACGCCAGCAGTACGTTGCTGACCTGCACCGTCTCGTCGGTCACCCTCACCGCATCGGGTAGTTCGGCTACGTATCTCTGGACAGCCAGCCCCACTCTGGCGGGAGGGAGCAGCACTGACAATCCGCTGGTGGTGAGTGTGCCGGGGCAGTACACAGTTACCGCTACGTCCTCCAACGGCTGCACCGCCACGGCAGGGGTGACTATCGGGCAAAGCCTGACCTTGCCCGCGTTCAACGTCAGCAGCAGCACAATCTGTCCGGGCGGCACGGCCAGTTTGACCGCTACGGGTTGCTCTGGTAATGTAGCCTGGCCGGGCGGGGTTGTTGGTAATGTGTTTTCGAGCAGCCTGGCCGACGTGTACACCGCTACCTGCACCGTGGGTATCTGCGCCACCACCGCCAGTGGTACGGTGACGATTGCCCCGTTGCCCCAGCCTACGCTCAGGGCCAGTGGCCCACTGACCTGTACGGCAACAACATCGAGACTGACGGCCACGGGCGGGGCTTCCTACACCCTGCTGGGTGGGCCAGTCAGCCAGGCCAACAACACAGGCGTGTTCACCGTCAGCACGGTGGACACATACACCGTCGTGGTCGCCACGGTCAGCGGCTGCGTTGCCAGTACGACGGCTACGGTGGTCAGCGACACCGCCCAACCGGCGGCTACGCTATCAGGAACTCCCTCCACTACATTAACGTGTGAGCAAACCAGCCTGACAATCCTGGCGGGTGGGGGTATATCCTATGCCTTAAGCGGGCCGTTGGGCGGTATTGTGAGCCAGAACGCCCAATCGGGCACGGCGGTGATTAACCAGCCCGGTACGTATTCGGTGGTGGTGACGGGGAGCAATAGCTGTACTGCTCCCAGCACTCTGGTCATTAGCCAGAGTTTAAGCCAAGTTTCGCGGCTCTATGTGTCGGCCAGTCAGACAGCCATAAACGGGGGCGATGGGTTGAGCTGGCAAACTGCCTTCAAAGACCTGCAAAGCGCGTTGAATTACTCCTGTGGCCAGAGCATAACCGAGATTTGGGTGGCCGCCGGGGTATATAAGCCTACATCCACGACGAGCAATCGCTCGGCCAGCTTTGCCATGCGGAACAACCTCGCCATTCGGGGGGGCTTTGTGGGGAATGAAACCGACCTGGGCCAGCGCCCTGTCATTCAACCCGTCAGTGCGGGCGGTGTCCTGGGAAATCCGAGCAACAGCACGCTGTCGGGCGATATTAACAACGATGGAACACTGACCGGCAACAGTATCCACGTTATTTTTAACCCGCAGGGGCTAACCACCACGGCGGTGCTGGATGGCTTTATCATCACCGGAGGCAATGCCGACGGAGCAACAATAAATGCCATCGGCGGAGCCATGTACAACAATAACAGCAGTCCTACGCTACTTAACTGTATCTTCCAGAATAACAGGGCAAACTCGGGCAGTGCCATCTACAACATCAACAATAGCAGCCCCGTGCTAGCCAACTGTAGTTTTCAAAACAATCTGGGCTTTTTCAACAACTCGGTTATTAGCCGAGGTGGAGCGATCTATAACCAGGCCAGCAGCCCTACGCTGACGAACTGTAGTTTCCTCAATAATCAGGCAACGGGTCAATTTGGGATCGGTGGGGCCGTCATCAACTTAGGTAGCAGCCGTTCCCGGCTGACGAACTGTAGCTTCCTCAACAATCAGGCAACGGGTCAATTAGGGTCTGGTGGGGCCGTTTACAACGAGAGCAGTAGCCTCACGCTGACCAACTGTAGCTTCCAAAACAATCAGGTTGCCTCCCAGGGCGGGGCCATTTACAATAACAGCAGCGGCAGCGTAACGCTAACCAACTCGGTATTCTGGAACAATGGCGGGAACAACACCTTCGCTAACGTTAACAGCTCATCGCTAACGGCTACTTACTCGCTCTTTGACAACACCAATGGTGTAGACGCCAGCGGCTCTGGCAACCTCACCAGCGTAACGACCTCGCCCTTTGTGTCGGCTACGTCGGTGGCTCTCAACGCCTGCACGCTCGCCATCAATACCGGCAACTCGGCCAGATACGCAGCCGCTACCTCGTTCACCGCGGACCTGGCTGGACAGCCCCGCATCGTCGGCACCAGCATTGATATGGGGGCTATGGAGTTTCAGGATACGCCAAACTACCAGGTGGCCTTCACGCTTGCGCCCGCCAGTAGCTCGGCCATCTGCGTGGGCAGCGCAGTGAGCGTGCCTGTCAGCGTGAGCGGCAGCATAATCAGCTACCAATGGTACAAAGATGGCTCGCCCATCACCAGCCAAACGGCCGCTACGCTCTCCCTGCCCAATGCTCAGACAGTTAACTCGGGCACTTACTCGGTGGTGGTGGCAGGGGCTTGCAACTCCGTTACCAGTACGGCATTTAGCCTGACGGTCAGTCTATACCCCACCGTTAGCATTGCCCCCAACCCACCGACCGGCCTAACCATCTCCTCCATCCAGACGGCCACGTTCACGGCTTCGGGGGCCAGCAGCTACAGTTGGTCGTCAGGACAATCTACCTCTGCCATCCAGGCCACCGAGAGTGGAGCCTACTCCGTTACCGGGACCACGAACGGCTGCTCGGCAACGGCTAGTGTTATGCTGACCGTGACCGCAGCCGCACCCGTTATTGTGAGCCATCCCTCCCCGGCTTCGACCGTTTGCGCGGGAGCTTCGGTGGTGGTTTCGGTGAGTGCTACCGGATCTATTTTGGGCTATCGCTGGCTCAAAGCCCCCGCCGTGGTGGGGCAGGCTCCGCAAGCCATTAGGGGTCAAACCTCGGCAACACTCACGCTGGGTAACGTCCAACTCGCCAATGCCGGTGTTTATTCGGTGTCCATTACCGGGCCGGGGGGGAGCACCACTTCGACGGGTTTCACCCTTACGGTCAATCCCCTACCCACGGTAAGTATTCTCTTTAACGGAGCCACGGTGAACGCCAACGGTGGACTACCGATCATCACCCTGCCGCCTGCGGGCCCGACAAACTTCCGGGTGTTTGGGGGGGTGTTGTACGAGCGGATACGGATCGATCGGGTGGGCTCTTACGAGATTCGTCGGAGCGAGTTCAGCCAAACGGGCATCTTCGAGGTGAATGAGTTGGGTCCGTACATGATCCGGGTAACGGATGCTAACGGTTGTCGGCGGACGGTAGAGGGAGTCATTGTGCGGTGAGGGGGCTGATCGTTGCGTGGAGGGCAATACCCCCCTCTTCTAAGCATATGACGAGGTTCTGTCAGACAATCTATAGTGGTCATTGTGTCTGACGCGGCTCACTGCTACAAAGGCAGTCATTACTGGCTGCGAGCTTTGTTTGGTCCCAACAGCGGGGTACAGTTGCTGGGGAGATTTACATGACCAACTCGCTTTTGCAAAGCAATACTGCTACCAGCAGTACCGAGGGCGTCGGTACCAGCTTTACCGTTACGCTCCCCCTGCTTATCATTACTAATCCCGATACTCAACCTCTGACCATCCAGTCCGCAACCCCGGTTGCCCAAACGATCTCTGTGGCGGGGCGGTCGGTGCTCCGCGACGCCATCGTTGAACCCGTCGAGTGGCTGGTTGCTCAGGCTCCCCCCTCTGCGGATAGCCTCTTGTTCGGTTCGGTGCCGGACAAAACCCTCCACCCAACGTCAGAAAACAGTTTGCTCATCATCGACGACAATGCGGATATCCGGGTTTACCTGCGGTCGGTGTTCGAGACAGCTCTCCAGATGAGAACCCGTACCCAATCGACAAGTTGCATACGGGTTTCTCTTCCGCTACCAAAGGGGAAGCTATTAATCTTTTTCCAATATATCTCTACTACTATATAACCATCTAAAACACACCTTTTTACAAATGCAAAAAGAACAATAAATGCATGTTAACCATTTTAAGCACTGCTTTATTTTGCTTCAAATAATGCTTACTTCATGAATCCCACGTCTACCCTTCCCCGAACTGGCTCAGCCAGTGTCATCCGTTTTATGCTGTCACTTTTTCGTTTAGGGGGCTTAGCCCTTATGTTGTTCTTCGCCTTCGACGCGCAGGCACAAACCATCATCTACACGGCTCAACTAAGTGGTGCCACCGAATCGCCCGTCAATAACTCGCCAGGTACAGGTAGCGTTACGGTGACTATCGATAATACGTTGAATACCATGCGCGTGATCAGTACCTTTAGTAGTCTGTCGGGTAACACGACAGCCGCCCATATTCATGGCCCCACAGCCACATCATGTACCGGAACAGCCGGAGTTATAACAACCACCCCATCGTTTGTTGGCTTCCCGTTAGGTGTGACCAGTGGATCAATGGATCAAACTTACGCTTTAACCCTGGCCAGCACTTATAATGCCGCTTTTGTTACAGCCCAGGGAAGCATAGCCAATGCCCAAACGGCATTACGTAATGCCGTGGCTGAGGGAAAGGCGTACTTTAACATTCATACAGCCGCATTTGCTGGTGGTGAAATCCGGGGATTTCTGGCACGGATGTCTTTACCCGTTTCGGTTGCAGCCAACAGCTCAGGCACCATCTGTGCAGGGAGTACCGTTACGGTATCGGCAACGGCTACCGGCGGAACTGCTCCTTACAGCTACACCTGGACAGCCCCCACGGGTATCACCCTCACGGGCAATGCCTCCAGCAGCGCTGTTACGGCCAGCACCAGTACGGCCATTAGCGGAGTTCAGGTGTTTACGGTTACGGCGTCAGATGGCACCTATAGTGGCACGAATACCCTCAATGTGACGTTTGGCCAGAAGGTTTTCAATGGGCCCTCTAATTCACCAGGGGCAGTAGGACCCACAGGTAACACCGATGACTTTACCAACAAGTCTGCCCTGGTGCCCACTGGCTCAACGCCTGGTTCGACAATCAATCCAGCAACGGTTGGTTTCACGAATACGCTTTTGAACGGGTGCGGATTGGCGTCCAACTTTTCCTTTGTTCCGAGGCCACCAGCCAATGCCGCCGATTTACCTGCGGGGACGATCGTCACACTGGCCTATAGTTCTAATTCCGCCACATACACCTACGATGGCACTACATTTGGGTTTACTAGTTCGTCAGGCTTTGTCGGTGGAAACCCAATTGGTCCGAGTAACCCCATCAGAATTGACGGTATAGCGGCCAACGCCACGGCCAACTATGGGGTCGAAATTGACTTGCCGGCGGGAACAAACCTGTCAACAGACATCAAAATACAACGCGGTTTTCCCGTCACGATCACGGCTTTTGTGGATGTGAACGGCAACGGATTAGCTGATGATGCTCAGACCAACAGCACGATCGACCGGGTTTACACCGGCTTTTTGCAGCTGGTGAAGCAATCGCGAATTTTGCAGGGAACCGGACCAGTGGTGCAGGGTTCAGACGGGACACTAAGCACCACACCAAAGACCCCTTCGCCTGGCAACCTAATTGAGTATGAACTCCAGTACAAGAACATTTCTGAACCCCAACCTGTAACTGGCAGCGGCAATATTCTTCTACAGGCCAGCCAGATTGTGGTTACTGAAGATGGAACCACCGCTCCGAACAACTGGGCTAACAATAACGATGCGAAGGGCGGTCTCGACACCAGCCACGAAGTTGGTTCGGTAACGGCGGTGAACGGCAACATCGCCTACTTCAGTGGCGACCCGGCCAACAATACTACCACCGACGCCAGTAGCGGCACCACTTCGGCTACCGATGTGACCAAGTACGTGGTTGCGCTTTCGGGTAATGTGCAACCCGGAAACACCGGCTCGCTGGTGTACCGGCGTCGCGTAAACGCTACAGACGCCGGTACACCACTTGATAACGCAGGCAGGGCTACGTATGAAGACCCCAACAACCCAAATACACCAATCAATGGTAGCTCGAACAGAGTAACCGTTACCATTGCCGAAGTGGCTGGTATTCGGGTGACGGCCGACTCTCCCGTTGACAATAATGGCAGCACCATTCAAATAGGCGACCTGATTTATTTCCCGTTCGAGGTCAGAAACGTTGGGAACGACCCTACCCGTTTTCAGTTACCGACTCAGGCAGGAATTACCGGTCCCGGAACCATAGGTACGCTCCAGTACAGTACAGACAATGGGGCCAACTGGGTAGACATTCCATCGGGTGGCGTTACAACGTCTTCAATACCCATTAGCGGCTCTATTGTGGTTCGTGTGCCGGTAACCATCAGTACCGGGGCAACCCCTGGGCAAGAGGTTAAGGTTGTGTTTGGGGAAACGTCACCAGTCGAAACAAACGAAAATTCGGCAAGGGCCGGGTCCATCAACAACGCCCGGGATGTGTACACCGTTGACAATGCCGATGGAAGCGGGGCGGGTGAAGTAACCGGCATCCCTGCCAACGGAGTTGTCGAGGGCAGTACGTCGGCCACCGTCACGGTCAGTCCGAATTATTACAGTCTGGCAACCATTCTGAAAACAAGAACCGGCTATAGTAACAACAACACGCCTACGGATATTACAGACGACGTGTTTACATATGGCTTATCGTTACGGGTTGCAAACACGGACCCGACGGGTTTGTCCATAACCCCGTCGGTACTAGTAGGGATTGTCGTTCCGGGGCTTCCGGGGACAAGGATCCTGATTGCCGATGCCATTCCACTTGGAACGGAATTGGCCACAGTACCCACTCCCCCTCCTGGATGGAAGGTGGTTTACACCACAACTCCGGTTAGTACTCCAGCCAATGCCGCAACCTGGACTACGACAGCTCCAGGTTCTTTAAATTCAGTTACCCGTGCTGGCTTTATTTCCGACCCTACTGTAATTACTTCCGTACCGCCGGGCCAAACGATTACTGGTTTCACTGTGCAAGTGAAAGTAAAATCAGGCCAACTTTCGCCAGTGACGATTGCTAATCTGGCGCAGGTATTCGGTAAAACGCTGGAAACGAACGCCCCGGTGATGGATGAGTCAGGCGATCAAAACCCAAGCCTTTTCGAAGGAGCAACGGGCAGCATGAGCGCACTGGCCGGCACTGATACCAACTCCGACGGCATTCCGGACCAATTGCCGAATCCGGTACCCAACGGATTCGTGAATGATGCCGCTGACCTCATAGCCATCGGAACAGACACAAACAATACTAACACGGGGGATCAGAGCAATGCAGCCGCCAATGGATCGGGCGAGGCCAATGTTTTTGTGGTAACGAGCATCAGTACCACCCTGAGCGGTAGTACCAGTATCTGCCCTGGTCAATCGGCCACCCTGACGACATCGGTATCAGGCGGCATAAGCCCCTACGCCTTAACCCTCAGTAACGGCAGCGCTACTACGGTCATTTCCAGCTATACGAGTGGTCAGGGAATAGTGGTTAGCCCAGCGGCAAGTACCACCTATACCCTCGTAGCCGTAACAGATGCCAATGGCGCAGCAGCCCCTCCAAATCTCCTTTCGGGGACAGCAGTCGTGAGTGTTCGGCCGCCCGTATCGGTCAGTGTGACTCCCTCCAGCCAGACCCTTACCTGCCAACAGCCGGTTGTATCGCTGTCAGCTTCGGCAACGGGCGGGTTGGGCAGTGGCTACACGTTTTCAATCAATACAGCCCCGGTTCAGACGAATGGGACCGGTAGTTTTACGGTCAATACAGCCGCTACCTACACCGTAAGTACAACGGATGGAGCGGGTTGTTCAGGCAGTACCATGCTCATTATCAGCCAAAGCACGTCAGTGTTGGTCGACCTACTGGCCAGCACCACCGGCCTGTCATGCAGCAATCCCTCGGCCCTGCTCACGGCCACCCCTGGTGCGGTAAGTTATCAGTTCTTCGGGCCGGGGCTCAGTCAGAGCGGCAGTACCAATACCGCCACGGTCAGTCAGGCGGGGGTGTACTCGGTAACAGCCAGTTCGGGCGTTTGCTCGTCTGTCGCCAGCGTGACGTTGGCGAGCGTAGCGGGCACTGCGCCCTACGCCCTACTTCTGGGCACAGGTGACCTGAGTTGTATCACGCCCACCCTGACGCTGACGGCCACAGGCGGCAGTCGATATAGCTTCTCAGGTCCGTTGAGTGGCCCAAGTGGTGTGATGAGCCAGACGGATGGTCGGGAACGGATCATCATTGGGGATTATATCATCTTCCGCACGCCGATCCCGATTATAGGCACGGCCATCGTGAACAAGCCGGGTACGTATCAGGTGGTAGTGACGGGCGAGAACGGCTGTACGGCCACAGCCACGATTGTGGTGACGGGAACCGAGTGTTCGGTAGGGCGATAGCAGCACCAATGGCTTTTTTTACCATCACCCAGGCGGGGCTTTGCCGACTGATTATAACGGGGGGCCAACGGTTGTAAGACAGTGGTGGAGAGTAATATTGCCAGTTTGCTGAGGTAAGCACATCACTTTTATATCGTTCTACCTATATCAAATCTAGTCTAGCCAATTAAGGCAAGACTGGGTTTAATTTTCACTCAACAACAACGCGTAAACCGACAATACCTCAAACGCAATACAAACAAATTAACCTGCGTAAAATTACCGTATCTTGGTCCACAAGTTTTGTGGCTATGCGCTTATTTCTTCTCCTATTTTTAGTTCCATTTACGCTGCTGGGCCAACAGGCCGGTCTGACCGCAAAAGGCTGGCAGGAGCTGACTATTTCGGATGGATTATCGCAAGGAATGATCTTCGATATTCAACAGGACAAAAAAGGGTTTCTCTGGATTGCCACCAAAGACGGACTTAACCGATACGACGGTCATAATTTTAAGGTTTTCACCCACGACCCATATAATGCGTTCACGCTTTCAGAAAACGTATGCACTGCCCTTATCATTGATCGGCACCAGCGTGTTTGGGTAGGTACGAAAAGTAAGGGGCTCAATCTGCTTAATCCAAAGACCGGACGGTTTTATCACATCAGGATCAATGCCGAGGCAGTGGCCAACTCAAGCAGTTATGCTATTACCCAACTGGCCGAAGACCCGGAAGGTAATATCTGGGTCAGCACGGAGAACGACAGGCTGGTCAAAATAAGCTTACCGGCCTCACTCCGCGAGGCATTTCCTGATCAGGCTGATTTTACAAATCAGATCAAGCTGATACCCGTTGTTGTTCGGGATAACACGGAAAAAACGTATCCCTGGACCATACGATTTGCTGCACATCAACAGCTACTGGCAATGACCTGGGACGGGCTACACACGCTTAGCTGGCAAAAGCCTGCCACCGTCAGAAAACTGCCCTTATTTGACTCTAAAGAGATTCATAATCTTATGGGAGCTTATACCGATTCGTTGCAAAACTATTGGTTTACCATTGTTCGACATAAGCTCGTTAGCTTGCATGAGGGAACTATTCACACTACCTTTTTGAAAACAGATGGCTCGATTCGGGTTCACATAAAAGCACTTGATCAACAGCGAATTGCCATTCTGACAACCGATCACCTTTGGATTATGTCGCCCGAGGAACTGTTTCGGCAAGATAGTCTGACCAGTAAAAACGCGTATGTTGACTTACCCCCCAATACCTTCGGTGTATCCAGTCTGTTTGAGGATCAAACCGGTAATATCTGGATTGGTACAATGGGTTACGGGTTGCGGAAATTCAACCCCAGAATCCGTCAATTCCATTCGTATTTACCCAATCAGTCGTTGTCGCACATCAGTATCGATATAAAAGGGCGTACCTATTTTAGGTTCTATGAGGGATTCGGAAAATTTGATCAAACTCGGCATCAGACTCAACCGCTTATTCAGCCTACGCCGTCGTGGGAAGAAATGCCCGAATGGTTTCTTTTGCCCGATCATCTGGGTTTTTTCTGGACGTTCAATACGCGTCGGGGAGCAAACACGGCGAATGGGCCCCATGATTTACTAAAATTCTCGTCCGGTTGGAAACTGCTCAACCGATACACGCTGCCTCCCGGTTGTCGGTTAGGAGTAATTGGCAATCAGGCTCTGGAAGACGCTGCCGGAACTCTCTGGATTGGTGCAACGAACGGAAAATTGCTACGTTTCTCACCTAAAACGGAACAGTTTCAGGTAATTGACTACAGCTCGGTGTTCTCCAAAATAGGATCAAAAATCGAAGTGTATTCCTTACTGCTCGATCCCGACCATACGCTCTGGATCGGTACTGAACAAGGATTGGTCCGTATTCGGTCAGTATACACAAAACCGACATTCACCCTGTTTCGAAATCAGCTCAACGACCGGCAAAGTTTGAGTGAAGATTTTGTCCTGAGCCTTTGTCGAGACCCAAACCAGCCTCAGCGGTACCTCTGGGTAGGAACGAAAGGCGGAGGTCTCGACCGCCTTGACAAACAAACCGGTCAATTCAATCATTTTACCGAGAAACAGGGCCTACCCAATAAAGTGGTGTATGGAATTCTGGCCGATGATGCCCGAAATCTCTGGATGAGTACCAACCGGGGCATTGCCCAGTTCAACCCCCGAACCCAAAAATTCAAAACCTATACGAAGAGCGATGGTTTGCAGGACGATGAGTTCAACAACCAGTCGTATGCCAAATCGCCAACCGGAGAATTGCTTTTTGGAGGCATCAACGGACTGACTATTTTTCAGCCTTCGGCAATTGTGATGGGAAACCAGAAACCGCCAAAAGTGACCATTGTAGACCTGAAAATAAATAACAAAACGGTCGAAGTGGAGGAGGGCGACGAGGTTCTGGATGCTGGTATTGAATATACCGAGGCCCTGACGTTGCGGCACGACCAAAACCTGCTTACCTTGGAGTTTGGGGTTATGGACTACACCAATCCCAACAGCAATCGCTATCGCTATTGGCTTCATGGTATCGACCAGGATTGGGTCGATGCCGGTACCAACCGCTTTGCCAATTACGCCCAGCTACCGCCCGGTAGCTACCGACTGGAAATGATGGGTTCGGTGGATGGCGAGCATTGGAGCAAACCCATCGAGCTTTCTATACGGGTGCGCTCTCCTTTTTACCGAACCTGGTGGGCTTATCTGTTCTATTTTGGGGTACTGGCATTGCTGATCTGGCTATTTATCCGGCTTCAGGCGCAGCGATTACTGCTACAGCAGCAGTTTGCCTTTAAGCAACAGGAGGCCAGCAGATTGGCTGAATTAGACGCTATTAAAACCCGGTTTTTTGCCAATATTTCACACGAGTTCCGCACTCCGCTCACGCTGATACTGGGTCCACTGGCCGATTTACAAAAACGCTTTCCCGGCGAAATGCTGCTAACCATGATGGAGCGCAACAGCAACCGGCTTTTGGCCCTCATCAACCAATTACTGGACTTAAGCAAGCTCGAAGCGGGGCAGCTCAGGCCCGAAACGGAGGAGGGCGATCTGACGGTATTTTTCCGCACCCTAGCCAGCTCGTTCACCTCACTGGCCGAGAGCCGGGGAGTTCTATTTGCCTTTGAGCAAACCGAAACAAGCATCTGGGCCCGCTTCGACCGCGATAAGTTGGAAAAAATTGTGACTAACCTGCTTTCCAATGCGTTCAAGTTTACACCCAGGGGCCGTGCTGTTCGGATGCAGGTGCGCTACGAGGGTGAGTCGACCAGCAGGCAGGTGCTGATTAGTGTGGACGATAAAGGCATTGGCATTGCTGCCGACAAACTCCCCCGCATTTTTGATCGGTTTTACCAAACCGACAGTCGGATGAACCGGGCTTATGAAGGCACGGGTATTGGCTTAGCTCTGGTCCATGAACTGGTACATGTGCTGGGCGGCACGATCGAGGTTCAAAGTACCGAAGGCGTGGGAACTCGGTTTGTGGTGACCTTACCCGTAGCCTTATCGGAGATGTTACCAGCGGAAAGCCAGCCTGAGCCAGCCACCGAGCCCCAGCTCGATAAGCTGACATATATGTCGGAACCGGGATTACGAGCTGGGAATGTAGACCAATCACCGTCGGATTTGCCTATGCTGTTAATCATCGACGACAACGCCGATATTCGGGCTTACCTACGTTCTGTATTCGAGACCGAATACCAGATTATTGAAGCCCAGGATGGGCAACAGGGCCTTGAACTAGCCACTGAACGAACGCCTAACCTAGTCATTTGCGACCTGATGATGCCCCGGCTCGACGGCTTTGGCTTCTGTCAGCGGCTGAAAACGCAGGAAGCCACCAGCCATATTCCGGTGGTGATGCTAACGGCTAAAGCGACCACTCAGGATCGTATCGAAGGCTTTGAACTCGGTGCCGACGAGTACCTGACCAAGCCCTTCAACGCCGACGAAATCCGGGTGCGGGTGCGCAATCTGCTTGACAAACAGGAACGTCTGCGTCAGTACTTCGGCAAACAACCCGTTTCGGCACCCCTTGTGTCGGTGGCTGCAAACGAAACACCGGTACTTTCGCGCGAGGCCGTTTTCTTACAAAAAGCCCGGCAGGTTGTCGAAGCCCACTATGCCGACAGCGCCTTCGGGCCCGATCAACTCAGTCAGGCCATGAACCTGAGTCCCTCGCAATTGCTCCGAAAATTGAAGGCACTGACCGGAATGACGGCGGTTGAGTTTTTGCGGCAATACCGCCTGGAGCGGGCAGCTATTTTGCTGGCTGGCCGGGTCGGAACGGTCTCCGAAATAGCTTATCAGGTGGGCTTCGAGAGCCTATCGTATTTCACCCGTACGTTTCAGGAGCAGTACGGCTTGCTGCCCTCCGAGTATGGGTCGTAGCTACGACTGAATCCTCAAAAAGACTATAGAAGTCCCATTTTGGGGCTTTTTTTTGCCCATGCTGGAAACGAGCAAAAGAATGCTGGATTTGTGCTAACAGGGCTCGGCCACATTTTTTCATTTTTGCCTCAACGTAAACCCTTCGTTGAGGCACTCTTTCTATGAAAAACCACTACGCATTCTTCTCGTTACAGCTTCTATTTCTGGCGTTCCTGATCGGCAATCCGGCAAGAGCCAATCTGACTCCTAAAGCGGCTAATGACCCTACGGTTATCACGCTCACGCCGAGCCAAAACCCGGCAGCGGCAGGGAGTAGTATAACCATAACGGCAACCGTCACCAGCAATGGAAATCCGGTAATTTTAGGGGCTGTTTCTTTTTTTAAAGGGTCACAGACCTTACAGGCCAATGTGAATTTAAATAGTAGCGGACAGGCGTCTATCACCACATCAGCATTAGGCTGGGGCGATAATACGATCACGGCTAATTACAGTGGGGCTACTAATTTTTCATCCAGCACAACTTCATTTACTCAGACTGTTAATCCTTCTATCACGGGATTTGCCCCAACCGGTTCAGGTACGGTCTGTGCGGGTAGTGTAACGACGTTTACGGCTACCCTTGGGGGGGTAACGAATCCTTTCGACTTCACGCTGACCGACGGCAGTAATCCGGTAAGTGGCACCGCCAATACATCCGCCTTTAGCCGAACATTTACCGCCAGTGGCTCCGGCATCCAAACCTTTACCCTGACGGTTGCCGACAATGGGGCTTCAACCACGGCAAGCACCACGCTGACGATCACCAACCTATCCGCTTTCAGCGTAACTAGTATGGCCGTCTGCACGTATCCCGCCACACTAACGGCTACTGGCTGCTCAGGAGGAGGTACTGTTCGCTGGCCCGACAACAGTACCGGTACCACTTTTGTGGCTACTCAGTCTGGTACCTATACCGCTACATGCACCCTCGGCACTTGCTCCAATACAGCCTCAGGAGCCGTTACTACGAAGACGAAGAATATTATCTTTAGTCTAGCCAAAAACAACGTCGCCTGCAATGGCGGGAGTGATGCGGATTTGTTTGTTAACTGGGACAACGCGACAACCACCCCTATCAGTTATACAGTCAGTAAAAATGGTATTCCTGTCAGCACGTCTATAACAACATCACTCAGTCAGCTCGGGCTGGTCAACCTATTCAGTGCGGATACGTATTCGCTAAGTGCGGTGGATGCGGAAGGTTGCTCACGAGCAGTTTCGGTTTCATTCTCTGAACCATCGGCCCTAACGCTCACCCCAGTTCTGACGCAACCTGCTTGCCCCACTAACTCGGTTACGGGCCAAAAAACGGGAGTTATCAGCCTGACAATTGCTGGCGGTACACCGACATCCGGCTACATCTTTACCACCAACCCAACCCTGCCCGTGGCTACCAGCACTAGCACAAGCCGCAGCTATACGGGTGTTGTACCAGGGAGCTACACGCTTACGGCAAGGGATAGCAATGGCTGCTTGCTCCCGACCGTAGCCACGATCACAGCCCCACCCAACCTGACGCTCACCTTACCAGCCAGCCAAACCGTTGGATCGGGAACATTGGTCTCTCTCACGGCTGGGGGCTGTGCGGGATCGGTGAACTGGAGTACGGGAGACAACAGCACGACCAGCATCTCGTTCAGCCCCACCGCCACCAGTGTCGTTACGGCCACCTGTGTAAGCGGGACCTGCAGTCTCACGGCCATCACCACCGTCACGGTTAATATCCTACTTCCCTCCATCACCGCCTTCGCGGCCAACCCAGCTACGGTTTGTACCGGGCAGACAACCTCTTTCACAGCCACAGTCGGCAACGTGACGGGTAATTATGATTACACGCTGACCAATGGGGTAAGTACCACCACCGGCACCACCAGTAATACCGCCTTTACGCAGAACTGGACGGCAAGTGGTTTTGGTGTACAATCGTTTACGCTTACCGTCTCGGCCAACGGTTCATTCACCACGGCAGTTACCAGCCTGACGGTTGGGTCAGTCATCAGCAACACTGCAATCAATTATTGGGGAGGCTGTATCAGCTCCGACTGGCAAACGGCGGGCAACTGGAGCAAAGGCAGCGTTCCCATTGCCAGCGAGGATGTGGTACTGCTAGCCACGGCTCCTAACCAACCCAATTTGAATGGGGCAGGTGTGGCTAACTCGGTTGACGTGCCCGCCAACACCACGCTGACCATCGGTAGTAGCGGCACGCTGACTATTAACGGTTCGGGAACAGTGAATACGGGCTTACGAGTGACCGGTACATTCCAGAATAGCGGTCAGCTTCGCATTGATGGAACTACCACCTACGGCCTACTCAATGTGCTGGGAGCCCCCGGAGGCACCGTGGCCAACTCGGGTACCATCACGGTGGGTTCATCGGCCTCAGTAGGCTCATTCGGGGTGGTTAACCTAAACAACTTTACCAACAGCGCGGGGGGCCTGATTCGCATTGACCGGGCAAACGAAGGGCTAATCAATAATAACTTAGGGACGTTTACGAACGCGGGGACCATTACGATTGGAGCCTCGGCATCAATTGGGCAATATGGTCTGAATAATCTCAGTACGTTTAATAACATCGCAGGTAGCAGCATTACCATTGACCGGGTAGGCTACACAGGGTTAGTTAACTTCTCGCCTGCTACGTTTAATAACTCTTCCTCTATTACCATTGGCGCATTAGCTTCAATAGGTTCATACGGGTTATATAATTCAGCTGGTGGACGCTTCAACAATGCCACGGGAGGCCAAATTAGTATTACCAACTCGTTATCGGCGGGCCTATACAATACCAGTACTAGTATCTTCAGTAATTCAGCCGTCATTACCATTGGGGCATCGGGGAGTGCTGGACAATATGGCCTTCAAAATTCTGCCGGGGACTTTATCAATACGGCGGCCGGCCAGATTAGCATTAATCGAGCCTCCACTGCCGGTTTGTACAGTAGCACCGGGTCGGGAACGATCACCAATTCAGGCACAATTACCATCGGCAATATGGCGAGTGTGGGGCAATATGGTATCTTAAGTAATGGCTTATTCAGCAACACCACAGGCGGCCTGGTGCAGATCGATAATGCCTCGCTGGCTGGCTTTTTCAATACCTCTAGCGGGATCAATCAGGTCAGCAATTCAGGAACGCTGACTATTGGGGCTTCAGTGAGTGTGGGCTCGTATGGTATTCGGAATGAGAGAATCTTCAATAACGAGCCGGGTGGGCAGATCCGCATCGACCGGAGCACCGGAGCCGGTCTATACAATACCTATATATTTAGCAATTCGGCCGTGATTACTATTGGCGCTTCGGCCAGTGTGGGGCAGTATGGGCTACAGAATTTAGGCACCTTCACCAACAGTGCGGGTGGGCAGATCAACATTGACAATAGCTCTTCAGTAGGGTTAAATCATTTGACTCCATCTACATCTTTTCCTTTTATTAACTCGGGTACCATTACCATTGGCGCTAATGCCTCGGTAGGCTCGATTGCTCTTGGGGTTTCACAGGCAAACGCAGTTTTTACCAACAATGCCGGGGGGATAATCACCCTGAACCGTTCTACGACGGTTGCACTGGATAACTACCTGAGTACGATCAATAACGCAGGGGCGATCAGGGCGGGAAATCTGGCTGGTGTGGGGCAGTATGCACTACGGAACAATCTGGCTTCATTTAACAATCTGGCGGGCGGAACCATCTATTTGGATGGGTCCACTGATACTGGCCTGCTGAATGTCAATGGTATCTTCACCAATTCGTCGACCATTCTGGTCGGGAACGTTTCGTCGGTGGGGACCACGGGTGTTTCCAACGAAACGGCCCTGTTTAACAATTCGGGTTGCGCGGCCCTGCTCAGCGTACTGTCCAATGCGGTGATTACAAACTCAGCCAGTGGTACCTTCACCAACACCGGCACCATCATCGAAAATGCGGGCGGGAACAGCAACATTTCCAGCAATGCCGGGCTGGTGCTCAACCAGAATGGGGGCAACTTCAACACCGGTACCGGCCCCAATGGTCCGCTGAGTCTAACGGGCATCTCACCCACGGTTTGTAGCCCGGCCAATGGCTCATTTACGCTGACGGGGCTGCAAGCCAACACCACCTATTCACTGAGCTATACCCTGAACGGCACACCCACAACGGTCAGCCCTGACCCTGTCAGTGATGCCAACGGACGGTTTGTGCTGACGAGCCTAGGTTCTGGAGCCTACAGCTTCGCACTGAGTGGTAGTTGTGTGGCCCAAACGCTGCCCCTGTCAGGGACGCTGGGCAATGGCTCACTTGCCTTGACGGTCACAGCTGCCCCGAGCTTCACCATCACGAGTGGTAATACGGTGACCCTGACGGCATCAGGCGCTACCTCCTACACGTGGACAGGCAACGTCCAGTCGGCTACGTTCACGGCCTCGCCCACCGCTCTGGGCACCTCCACGTACTCGGTCACGGGTGTGAACGGAACTTGCTCCAGCATCACGAGTGTAGCCGTAACGGTAGTCGCGCCGGTTTGTTATTCGGTTGTATATGTCACGCAGAACGGCGCAGGCCTGCAAAACGGCAACAGTTGGGTCAACGCTTATCCGGGAACTATGCTGCAAACGGCCATCAATTCGGCCACGTCGTGCAGCGGGCAGGTCTGGGTAGCAGCCGGGATTTATAAACCTACCAGCAGTACGGCCAGAACGGTCAGCTTCGCCATGAGGAACAACGTAGCCATTTATGGTGGTTTTACCGGTGGGGAAACGACCCTCAACGGCCGAAACCCCTCGGCCAACCCTACTATCCTGAGTGGGGAGATTGGCGACCCGGCCAGCGCGACGGACAATAGCTATCACGTGGTCAACAACGATCAAACGGGCATTAATAGCACGGCAATCCTGGACGGCTTTCGCATCACGGGGGGCAGGGCCGACGGTAGTGGAAATGATGGGGCCGGTGCCGGGATGATCAACGTGCTAACCTCACCTACCCTAAGCAACTGCACCTTTGTGAGTAATACGGCCGCAGGTGAAGGTGGGGCGATGTATAACTACAATAGCAACTTCAGCCTGACAAACTGTCTTTTTGTGAACAATGTGACCACCGGACCTGGCGGGGCAATGAGCAACATCAACGGCAACGCCACTTTAACCAACTGCACCTTTTTGAGTAATACGGCTGTGAGCAATGGTGGAGGAACGCACAACTCCAATAATAGCCTCCGCCTGACTAACTGTCTTTTCGTGGACAATGTGACCACCGTAAATGGC
Organism: Flavobacterium sp. SUN052; assembly: GCF_028867935.1. Lineage (GTDB taxonomy): Bacteria > Bacteroidota > Bacteroidia > Flavobacteriales > Flavobacteriaceae > Flavobacterium. The sequence continues at coordinate 107,189 of NZ_JAPQNS010000004.1, read as the reverse complement.
GGGGCAATGGGCAACATCAACGGCAACGCCACTTTAATCAACTGCGCTTTTGTGAATAATTCAGCCTATAATGGAGGTGGCATCAGTATTATTTCCGGCGGCCAGATAGGCCTAACAAACAGCTCCTTTCAGAACAATGGGGCTACTCAGAGCGGGGCAGCCATCTATACGGAAAGTCCGGTCAGGCTTACTAATTCAGTGCTATTTGGCAATTCGGGCCAAAACGCCATCGTGACCAATGGTACAGGCAGCGTGACGGCCAACTACTGTCTTTTCGAGAGCAGCGAGACTACCTACAGCGGCCCTGGCAACCTAACCACCAGTGTCTCGCCCTTTGCCAGCACCACCAGCACCCAGTTGGCTCCCTGCTCGCCCGCCATCGACGCAGGTGATAATGCCGCCTTCACCGCAGCCACCAGCCTGACTGTTGACCTGACTGGAAACCCCCGCTTTTACAACAACGGGACGGTAGACATGGGGGCTTATGAGTTTCAGGGTGAGGGCTTACCCATCAGCTTCTCGGTGTTGGGAAGCAGTACGGCCACCTGCACAAGTTCGCCGACCATTACCCTCAGTGGTTCCGAAACTGGTGTCAGTTATCAACTTCAGCGCGATGGCTCAAACCTGGGTTCGTCGGTGGCCGGAACCGGATCGGCAATTTCGTTTGGAACGCAACCCCAATCGGGTACGTATACGGTGGTGGCCAGCCGGACAGCCAATAGTTGTACGGCAGTGATGGCGACCTCCGCCACGGTGGTGAGTAGCACTGCTGTACCTACTGTTAGCATCAGTGCCAGCAGCGGTACGCTAACCTGTGCCCTGACGAGTGTTACACTGAACGCTACCACCTCTGAAACAGCCCTGCTGTGGAGCAACGGCTCTACTACCACCAGCATCACCGTCAATACAGCCGCAACGTATTCAGTAGCGGTGACCAATGCCAGTGGCTGCACGGCAGTGAGCAATAGCCTAACTATCAGCCAGAATACGACCGCTCCGATGGGTGCGACCTTAACAGCGAATCTGAGTGGCACCTTGACCTGCACTAACCCCGCCCTGACGCTCACGGCCTCGGCGACGGGATCGGGTTTGACGTATGCCTTCAGTGGCACGGGTATCGTAGCCCAAAGCGGCAGTTCGGCCACGGTCAACCAAGCCGGCACCTTTACAGTGGTCGTTACGGGTAGCAACAGTTGCACGACCTCCGCCACCACCACGGTTTTCAGCAACACCACCGCTCCGACGGTGACCCTGACGACTAACCAAACCATTACCTGCGCCAGCCCAACGGTGACGCTGACGGCGACCTCGGGCTTGACCAACTACTCCTTCAGCACGGGCCAGAACGGGGCCAGCAACCTCGTGACGGTTACCACGGCGGGGACGTACTCGGTGGTGGCCACGGGTGCCAACGGTTGTACGAATGTGGCTTCGGCCACAGTAGCGAGCAGCTCAGCGGTGATCTCAGCCAGCCTGGTTGCCAGTGGTGCCATTAGCTGTATCTCCACGAGCGTGACCATAACTGCTTCACCCGCCAACCTGACCTATTCTTTTGGTAATGGGGCTACCCAGATCGGCACTACTAACCGGGCTACGGTATCCAGCGCAGGCACCTACTCAGTAACGGTGAGTGATGCGGGGGGCTGCTCGGCGGTGGCTCAGGTAACGGTGACGGGTAGCACCACCGCTCCCACGAGTGCCACCCTCACGTCCAATTTGAACGGCACACTTACCTGTGCCAACCCCACCCTAACCCTGACCGCCAGCGCCACGGGTTCAGGCCTGACGTATGTGTTCGCTGGGCCATCGGGTCTGGTGGCTGGCAGTGGCAACACCCGCCCGGTGAGTGCATCAGGCGTGTATTCGGTAACCATTACGGGAGCCAACGGCTGCACCACCTCGGCCAATACGACCGTCTACAGTAACACCACCACGCCTTCGGCTGGGCTCGTCAGCAGCGGCACGGTTACCTGCACCAACCCCACGGCTACCCTCACGGCCTCGGGGGCAGCCGGTATTCCGGGGGGAACGTACACTTTTGGTGGACCCGGTATCGTAGCCTCGGCAGGTGCTTCGGCCACGGTTAATGTGGGCGGAGTCTACTCGATCACCCTAACCAACCCCACCACCGGTTGTAGTAACTCAGCCACTGCTACCGTCAGCAGCGATCTGGGCGGGGCGCCAGCGGCCCCTACCCTCTCGGCCAGTTCGTCGGTAGTGTGCGCGGGCGGCACTGTGCAGGTAGTGGCAACCGTAGGAGGAGCCACAACGGGCTTACAATGGTACAAAGATGGGCAACCTGTAGCCGGTCAAACCTCAGCTATGCTTACTCTGGGTGGAGTTCAGGCGGGGCAGATGGGTCAGTATGTACTGGTGGTGACAGGCACGTGCAGCTCGACTTCGGCACCATTCAACCTGACTGTTAACCCCGTTCCTGTGGTCACGCTGTCCATACTCAACAACGGAGGAGTGTTGCAGGCCACGGGCGGGGTGTTGTATGAGCGGGTAATTGTGATCGACCGCATCAATGGCTACGAGATCCGGCAGGTGGACAGCAGTACCACGGGCTTTTTCAACATCACGCGGGTGGGTGCCTACCGACTGGTGGTGACGGGGGCCAACGGCTGTAAAACCACTGTGGAGAATACTATTACTAACTTGCCCTGACAGGCCTTTGTTGAGATCAATTGCCCGATTGGCCGGACTTAGATAGTCTGTTTTTTTGTAAAAGCAACGAGTTCATGGATGCGCTTCCCGGTAGAAGGCAACCATGAACTCGTTGCCATTTACGCTCATCACTTTGCTTTAAAAATATACTTATTCCAGCAATAAATACCACCCAAAATGCAGTATAATTTAGGTGACAATTCACTCATATTAGTTTATTGTACATATCTTTAGGTCCCTGAATTTGATACAGTTATCACTCATCAACAAGAGTAGACAAACTAATGTACACTGCCGCGAAAAGAAAGGTTGTTACACAGTTCGTTTTGATTTTTCTCTTTTGGCCATGTCTTCTTCTTGCTCAGCAGACCCGTCTGACTGAAAAAGGATGGCAGGAGCTGACCATCTCGGATGGACTGTCGCAGGGGATGATCTACGACCTGAAGCAAGACCGGAAGGGCTTTATCTGGGCGGCTACTAAAGATGGGTTAAATCGATACGATGGCCACAACTTCACCGTTTTTACGCATGACCCCTACAATGAGTACAGTCTTTCGAGTGACGATTGTTCAGCTTTGTTGATTGACCGAAAAGGGCGGCTTTGGGTGGGGACGCTTAGTCAGGGGCTTAATCTGTACGACGACAAAACGCAGCGATTTTACCATATTACCATTAGCGATCGCGCTGTTGCCAATGCCAACAATTACGAAATCAGGATACTCGAAGAAGATCCCGATGGTAATATCTGGGTCGGTACCAGTGTTGGCAAACCATTCAAAGTCAAACTACCGGCTGCACTCAAACAGGACTTTCCCGACAAGGCCGATTTTACCGATCAGGTCCAGCTCACTTCCCTACCCCTCTACAGTAGTAAAACAGACCTGCCTAATTTCTGCTTTAGTTTCAAAGCAAATGGGCAGGCCCTTACCGGAACCGATGATGGCGTCTATTCTTTCAACTGGCGAAACCCTACAACCATCACCAAACTGGACCTGTTCCAGGGAAATCAACAAGATTTTTTAGACGTTTACGAAGACTCTCAGCAAGATTTTCTATTTGTTAGCGCTACTGATAGAATCAACTGCCTACACCGGGGTGTAAAGAAAACGATTATTGTCCCCCCCAATAATTATTCGGGTTTGCAAATCAGGGCTATCGATAAAACAACCCTGGCCATTACAACTGCCGGCTACATATGGCTGCTCACCCCCAACGAGTTATTCAAAAAAGACAGCCTTACTGTCCGCGATGCCTATGTAGCGCTGCCACCAAATATATACGCCGTTGCCAGTCTGCTCAAAGACCGAACCGGTAATATCTGGGTGGGCACCAGTGGTTACGGCCTGCGAAAGTTCAACCCCAGGATCAAACAGTTTCGGGCGTACCTGCCCAACACAACGATCACGTATCTCTACATTGACCAGCAGAACAGAACTTACTTACGGCACGAATTTTCGTATGCCTTGCTCGACAGAGCCACCAACCAGATGGTTCCGTTTTTGAGTAGTAAACTGCCCGAAGCCGACCGTAGGCAACGCTTTCTGATGCAGGATCGACAGGGTACTTTTTGGGTATCTAATGTGCATTTTAAGACCCACGTGCAGCACGTGTTCAAGTTCTCGAAAGATTGGCAGTTGCTTAAAAAATACCCCCTACCGACGGGTACTTCATTTGGCTTTGTTGGCAACCAGACTATCGAAGACAAGGATGGTTCGCTCTGGATTGGCGGTGTGAATGGCAAATTACTGCGGTTTGATCCCCAGCGGGAAATCTTTCAGATTCTGAGTTATCAGTCGCTTTTACCGCAAAGCGGAGCCGAGATCGAAACGTATGCCCTCATGCAGGAAGCCGATGGAACGTTATGGATTGGCACCCAAAAGGGCCTGGTCAAAGGGCAAAACCTCCTGACCAAGCCAACATTCTCCATCTACAAAAACTCGACCACCAATCGCCAGAGTTTGAGTAACAACTTTGTATCGAGTCTGGTCAACGACCCGTATCAACCTGATCGTTATTTGTGGGTTGGAACCAAGGGCGGAGGGCTGAACCGGCTCGACAAACAGACCGGTCAATTCGACCACTTCACCGAAGCCCAGGGGTTACCTAACAAAGTAGTGTATGGCATTTTGGTCGACGAATTTAAAACCCTCTGGCTCAGCACAAACCGAGGTCTGTCGCAATTTAACCCGAAGACTTATACATTTAGAAATTATACCAAAGGTGATGGTCTTCAGGACGACGAATTCAATACCAGCTCTTTCTTTAAATCGGCCCAAGGTGAGCTCCTGTTTGGGGGCGTCAATGGCCTGACAGCCTTCCGGGCGTCGGAGCTTTCGGCTCAGGGCCGTCCGGTTCCGCAGGCGAATATTATCGGGTTGAAAGTAAACAACAAGCCGGTCGGCGTAGGCGAACCCGATGGAATTTTGCAGCAGGGAATTGAGTACACTCAACAATTAGACCTGTCGCACGAACAGGATCTGCTGACGTTTGAGTTCGGGGTTATGGACTACACCAACCCGACTAAAAATCAGTATCGACACCGGCTGGAAGGTGTCGATGACAATTGGGTTGAAGCGGGCACTAATCGATTTGCGCACTATACCCACCTCCCCCCAGGCCGTTACCAGTTCGAAATGATTGGCTCGGTTGATGGCGAGGTCTGGAGTAAGCCAATTGTACTGACCATCCGAATCCATCCGCCTTTCTACCAAACGTGGTGGGCTTATTTGGTCTATACGCTGCTTGTTATGGTGGTTGTCTGGCAGCTCTACCGCTTCCAGACGCAGCGGTTGCTACTACAACAACAGGTTGATTTTGAGCAAAAAGAAGCAAGTCGGCTGGCCGAGCTGAATACCTTGAAAACGCAGTTTTTTACGAATATCTCCCACGAGTTCCGCACACCGCTTACGCTGATTTTAGGGCCACTGGCGGATATGAAGCAACGTTTTCCGGGCGAAAAAACGGTGGAGTTGATGGAACGCAACGGGCAGCGGCTGCTACGCCTGATCAACCAACTCCTCGATCTGAGCAAACTGGAAGTGGGGCAACTGAAACCAGAGCCTGAACCGGGCGATATGTCGGCCTTTTTCCGAACCCTGGCCAGCTCGTTCAGTTCACTGGCCGAAAGCCGCGCTATCGACTTCAGTTTCAACCAGAACGAGTCGGGAATCTGGGCTAATTTCGACCGGGATAAGATCGAGAAGATTGTGACCAACCTGCTCTCCAATGCGTTTAAGTTCACACCTGCTGGTAAGGCCGTAATGATGCGGGTGCATTATCAGCTGCATCAACCCCAAAATACCCTACTCATTACTGTTCTTGATGCTGGTATTGGCATTCCGGCGGCTAGTTTGTCGAGAATTTTTGAGCGCTTTTACCAGCAGCCCGCCGAATTAGTAGACGGACAGGTGAACCGGGCGTATGAAGGTACGGGCATCGGCTTGGCCCTGGTAAAAGAACTGGTTGCGGTGCTGGGCGGTACCATTGATGCCCACAGTACTGAAGGCGTTGGCTCAACCTTTATGGTCTCACTGCCACTGGTGCTCACCTCTCCCCAGGTGGTGCCGTCATCGACCCCCATCATCGACCTAGTTGCCCAACAGGTAGCCTCACAGGGGCTGGAGTTGCTGGTTGATTCGCCCCTCACTCAAACGGCGCGACTAGCTCTTGCAGATGCCCAAACGGAGAAACAGCAGCCCGCATTACCCGAAAAGCTGCTGTTGATTATCGACGATAATGCCGACATCCGAACGTACGTACGGAGCGTTTTTTCAGCTGATTTCCAGATCATTGAAGCGACCAATGGCCAGGAAGGGCTCGATAAAGCCACCGAAATGATGCCTAACCTGGTTATTTGTGACCTGATGATGCCTCAGCTCGATGGCTTTGGTTTTTGCCGGGCTTTGAAAACGCAGGAAGCTACCAGTCATATACCCGTGGTGATGCTCACGGCCAAAGCGACGGTTGAAGATCGCATTGAAGGCTTCGAACTGGGTGCCGACGATTACCTGACAAAGCCCTTCAACAGGACTGAAATACGGGCTAGAGTTCTTAATCTCGTTCAACAGCGTGAACGACTGAGCCAGTATTTTCGCGAACGACTGGGGCTGACTCCGCCCATTGATGAGTCTGTTCTGTCGAAAGAGGATGCGTTTCTGCAAAAAGCCAGGAGTATTGTTCTGACTAATCTCACCAACAGCGGGTTCGATGTGGAGCAGTTCAGCCAGGCTCTGAGTATGAGTCAACGGCAAGTGGTGCGCAAACTCAAAGCCCTCACCGATCAGACCGCCGTTGAGTTTATCCGTAACCTGCGTCTGGAGCTGGCTGCCGAGCGACTCAAAAAGGGAACTTCCAGTATTGCTGATGTAGCCTATGAGGTGGGTTTTGAAAGTCTGCCGTATTTCACCAAAGTATTTCAGGAGAGATACGGCCTGTTACCTTCAGCTTTTAGTCATCAACCCGAAACACCAACTTAGAAACAGGCTTTCGTGCTAACAGGGGAAGATGTCCTTAGCTCACTATCTTTTCCGATTACAACAGATTGGCTGGGTCGAGCAGGCCGTTTTTAATGGCGAAAATGACCAGACCCGCCGTATTGCGCGCCCCCGTTTTTTCGAGCAGATTGGCCCGGTGGCCGTCTACCGTACGGATGCTCAGGCAAAGTTGATCAGCAATTTCGGGGGCGGTGCGCTGCTTGCAAATTAAGTCCAGTACTTCCGTTTCGCGGGCGGTGAGAATGGTAGGAAGTGCCTCCGTAAGCAAACGACGGGGTTTTCTGACCGACATCCGGTTCTTCATAGCCGTCAGAAACGCTTCGTTGAAGTAAAATTCTTTCTCGACCACGTCGCGGATAGCCCGCTCCACTTCCACCGGCTCCACATTCTTGAACAAGTAAGCATTCACGCCCAGATCCATCAGGTGGGTCACGAACCGGTCTTCGCCATACACCGACAGAATAATGACTTTCAGATTGGGATACAGCTTGTGAATCTGTTTAGTGGTTTCAACGCCGTTCAGTTCGGGCATGGAGAGGTCGAGCAGGACCACGTTAGGCATCGGATCAGCCGTTTGGAGGGCGTCGAGCAGCGAGCGACCATTGTCGGCTTCGAGCGTGATCTGAATATTCTCGAATCCATTCACAATGGCCATCATTCCTTTTCGGAACAGCAGTTGGTCGTCGGCAATCGCTACATGAATCATGGTGGGAGAGTTATATTGGTATGCAGACGGTCACTTTTAGGCCCTGCCCCCGTTTGGTAGTAAACGTGGCGGTTCCGTTGAGCATGTGGGCCCGGGTTTCAATATTTTTCAGGCCGAGGCTGCGTTTTTGATAGGCTTCGTCAAAGTCGAATCCTTGGCCATTGTCAATGTATTCTAGTTCAAAATCGTCGGTTTGCTGCCGCAATATCAGTTGGATATGGGTAGCCTTGGCGTGTTTAACGGCGTTGTTGAGCAGTTCCTGTACCAGCCGGTATACAATCAGGCTGGTTCGGGTAGGCAGATTCAGGTCAGGGTCAACGGTAAGATCAACCTCCGCATCGGCCAGATTCATGGCATTTTCGCACAGGCCTTCGAGGGCATAGGTCAGGCCCAATTCCTCTAGCCCCTGGGGGAGCAGATCGTTAGAAATGCGCCGAACACTATCAATAGTATTGTCGATCACCACTTTGAAGCGCGCCGTGAGGCCGTTCGGGTCCTGAGTGGGCGGGTTTGTTTGGGCAAGTTGCCCCACCAGTAGACGCATGGCCGAGAGAGCGGCCCCCACCTCATCGTGCAGATCGCGGGCAACGCGCTTTCGCTCATCTTCCACAGCATCGAGGGTGCGATAAATTACATCCTGCTGATAATTCAGTTCCATCTCTTTGACGCGCAGTTCCCCATCGGACAGGCGTTTTTTGTACACAATCACGAAGCCCACCACCCCGGCCACCAACAGCAGCAGAGTTAGCGTACCACTCAAAATCAACACGTATAAATCTATCGAAGCTTCGGGCTGAACCATAAACCAACGCCAATGAACAGATGCATCAGGACCATCAACAGCGCGTGAAGGCCAAAGACTGTCAAGATAAGCGTTCGATCCGATTTGACTAATAGCGCGTTACTCAAAATCAGAAAAAACAGGCTTCCAGCGAAGTACAGCAAGAAACCGGTGTTGATCCAGAAAACAGGGTTTTTATCGAGTCGTTTGGGCGATAATTCGGTGAGTATTTTATAATAACACAGCACCGACAGGCCAATAATCAGTACGGCTTCCAGCCCACGGGCGTAGGTGTTGTACACGCTCAGCGGTTGCAGGAACAGGCTGTTCAGAATAGCCAAAACCGTGAAACCAACCATGATCCCCGGCACAAGCAACCGGGTATAAAAAGAGCCGAAAAACGCCCGATAGAACAGGGCAATGATATTAAATTCCAGAATTGTATATACGTGCAGGATGTGCAGGTTACGCATGTGCAACAGCCGACCGGTAACGTACGAAATAATTTCGCCCAGCACCGCCAGACCAACGAACAGCCCTACAAACCGCAATGAATCATGCAGATACGGCCTGCGAATCAGGGCGATTGTGGCCGAAAACAAGAGGAAACAGGCCCCATTTTTACCGATCCAGATAAAGAAATCCTGCATGAATAAGATGGTTGCTTAATTACTTTTGGAGACTGCTATCAGCTGTCGTCTCCGATAAACAGCCTCCATTCTATGGGTTAGGTAATAATGGTGTGGATATAGCCATCAGTTATAGACACCGCTCGTCGGCTTCGCCAATAAACAAGGGGCTATCAGGATCACAATACGGTGGACAACCGCTCGAAAAGTCAAACACATCGTAATCCTCCACAATCTTTTGTTCTCCGGTGCCAATCACCACTTCGCCCACCAGATCAACGATTCGATCCGGGTTGGGTGCTTCGGGGTGTACATCACCGTTGCGGGCTGCAGACGCCAAGACCAGACAGGGGTGTAACTCGCCCGTTTTGGAGTCTTCTTTTCGGGCCATATATAGGCGAATGTATTCGGTATCATCCTGAGCAAGCAGTTCAATAAAGTCAGCACGATGGACCAGAAAGGCCCGCATGTCAGTGGGATCAATTGGCTTGTCGCCGGGGTCAGCTTCAATCCAGTTAGCAATCCATTTTTTAGCCGTTTCCAGCGGAATGGAATACGGCTTGGCATTAAGGTTATCTGATTCAGTAATCATTGAGGGGGTTGGTCAACGCAAAACAACGCATTTCAGTAAGATCATGTACCCGTAGAACTACCCGTTTTCAGAATACCGCAGAAATGCCCGCGATGCCCCATCAAACTACCTGTTTTCAAAAAACGGGTAGTTATGCTACCATAAAGGTCACCTGAGCACCTTTACTTTGTACTAACCAAAACAACCAATTCTCTTTTATCAAAAATTGCTCAATGCTCTCCGCCCGTAACCTGTTGTGATACAGGTTACACGGCGAAGAGTTAAATATTTTTATCGTTTAGGTCATCAATTTATTTACATTAAATGACAAATTATTAATTTATGCCATCCTCTCTTTAACCTTTACTCTTTTTACTACCCATGCAAACCTATAACTGAGACTACAATAACGCCCTCTGTCTCAACCACCAGTAGCCTCCCGCTAGGTTATGGCAACAGGAAACTAATCAACTATGCGGGTATTATGGGCCGAATGTGATTCGGACGATTAACAAGACAGATTCCGATCTGCACTCCTTCGGGTACGGGGTGTAAATGACTAACTGAAGAAGGTTCGCTTTACCACAGTGGTAAAGCGAACCTTTTTACTAAAAACGAGCCGAAACCTTTGTTCAGACACTCTTCCGAAGGGCTGTCAACATGGTATTTCAGGCGCAATTGGGCAGACTATTCACAGCTTATAGCCAACAGGAGGAAAAAATCCATTTGTATCCTATAACCCAAAACAGGAACCTTAAAACTTCACTTTGATCCCTTTTTCACGCTCTAAAACGCAAAATGTCCAAAATGAGATAAAGAATGTCTGAAATGCGCTAACAGCGAAAGGGCAGGATGGGCCTACTTTACGATATAGAATCAGCCTTTACTCATACTCTTATGACACAGCTACCCTACTCACAAAATCAAGTACACAATTCAACCAGTCCAGTCCGTCATTTGCCGGCAAACGCGCTTAAGGTGCATGTCGACAAAGTGGGGAAAATCACCTTGCCGATAACTGATCTGATGTTCTTGCAAGCAGCTGGTAACTACTGCTGGATGTACTGGAAAGATGGGCAACGCATACTGGTTGCCCGGACCTTAAAATATTACGAGCCCCAACTGCCTGATACGTGGTTCATCCGGCCACATCGTAACTGCATTGTCAACCTCCAATACATTGAGCGAATGTTGCCAATTTATCCCGACAAAGGAGGACTGCTGCATCTTCGATCGGGCGTTGTGTTACCGGTATCGCGTCGGCGCTGGCTGGCGATTAAAAAGTTGTATAAGCGACTAGACAGTTAATTCTTCACCCGTTTCTGCTCATTTTCGGAACCGCCCGTTTGCCGTAGCCGCAAATTTTTCCCTTTGCTGAATCGGTACGACAATGAAACGGTAGCTACCCGGCTGTCGAGATAACTGTGCCAACTGGCCGACGAGTTAGCCAGACTCTGAATGTCGCCACCTGGCTGATTGGTGTAGAAAAGGTCGGTAACGCTCAGTTTCAGGGTGCCTTTGTCTTTCCAAAGTTTTTTGGCTGCTGCTACCCGCACATTGCCAACCGGAATGGTAACAAACTGGCCCGCGTGAATGGTCGATTGGTACAACCCGCTCAGTTCGGCACTCCACGATGCATTGATAATAAACTGGTTGGTAGGGGCAAAATACCAATAAGTGCCTTCATTATTTAGGGTCTGGTTGTAAAGCGTAGCTGTAAACTTGTTATATGTCAATTCAGTATACAGCTGTAACGTCCACCATTTTGTGATCTCGTGCGAGATATTTACCGAAGCTCCGTAACTCATATAGCGTCCCAGGTTACCAGGGCGGCTGTAAAATGTACTGCTGCTCTGCTCAACGGTTTCATAAATCACATCTCGGGAGTGGGTGTATTGCAGTGTTGTGGTAATGACGTTGTCGAACGTATGTGACAGTTCGAGGTTATCGGAGAAAGCCGGGCGCAGAAAAGGGTTACCGCCATAAAACGTGAACCGATCCAGCGGGTATGTAAACGGATTCAGATCCTGGTAGTTGGGCCGGTTTATCCGCCGACCATACGAAAAACTTAGCTGATGCTTGCCAGCCGAATCGAGCGTATAGGACAAGTAAAACGTGGGAAAAAGACTGTTATAGGTCCGCGTAAACGAGGAGTCTTTTACTACTTTATTACCCAGCTGATGGCCTAAAATCGCGGTATTCTCGAACCGGAGGCCCGCCTGTACAGACAATTTAGCCCCCTCTCGACTGTAATTCAGATAACCTGCGTTGATGGCTTCGCGGTACCGGAAATTATTCGAGAACGAGTAATTCGGCGTCCGCTCTCCATTAACCACATCCCAAAAATCAGCCACATTTTCGGTGCTGATGTCGCTCCGTTTTAGTCCCGATTCAAACTTACTGTCATTGCCAAGCGGATGTACATAATCGACTTTGGCCGTTCGAATATCAATGGTCGACGGTAGCGATGATACCAGTACAGTCTGGTTCAGAAAGGCGCGGGTATTCGCAAAAATCATGTTGGTCAACGACTGGTTCAGGTCAGACCGATAGGTTATATAATCCAGATTAGCCGATAGTTCTTTGCCAGTGCTGTCGATTTTATAGCTGTAATTCAGGTTGACACTCCCATTCTTCAGCACTTTCTCGCTGGGACTGCTGGCTTTCACTATCGACGAAACCGTATTCGTAGCGTCGAACACCTGAGCGTTGTTAGTAACGAGGCTATTTGATGGGTTTCGGAACCCGTTCAGCACCAGGCCAACCGTCGTTTTTTTCGATACGTACCAGTCTACTCCCGCTTTCAAACTGGCGCTATTCAGTTCACGTTTAATGTATGAATTTTGGGTGAAACCCGATCGGTAAGCACCCGTCGGCGTGAAATACCGTCGCGAGATGGTTAGATCCTGGTATGAATTATTGGTATTGAGGCTGGCGTTGCTGAAAAAATTGAGTTTGTTGATCCGGTAGTTCAGGTTCAGGCTGTTGTTGCTTCGCGCATAACGCCCCTGCCCATAGCTCATATTGACACCGCCGTTGAAACCCCTTGTTCTTGTCTTTTTGAGCCGGATATTGATTACCCCTCCACTACCGGCCGCATCGTATTTGGCGGGTGGGTTGGTCATAATCTCAATGGTTTCAACCGATCCCGATGGAAGTGATCGCAGGTAATTGGTCAGGTCTGTTGCCGACAGGTACGTTGGTTTATCATCCACAAAAACAACCACCCCTGCCCTGCCTTTCAGGCTAATGGCACCATTAGCATCGATCTGAATTCCGGGCGATTTTTCCAGAACATCTAACATAGTGGCCCCAGCGTTGCTGATGAGCGCTTCGGGGTTCACCACCATCCGATCAAAGCGCTGTTCCACAAAATTCTTCTGGCCTGTTACCTGTATTTCAGCCAGTTTTTTATCTGCGGGCACCAAGCTAATTTTCAATAAGTCGATGGATGGCTGTTGGTCGTCAAGGATCAGCGGTAAACTCCTGTATTTTTGGTAACTCACGTGGCTCACAATCACCAGAAACGTACCCGCTTTTAACCCTAAAAACGCAAACGCCCCATCGGTTTCAGTCAGGGCGGTTTTCACAACCGCAGAATCTGCTGACCTCAAAAGTGAAACAACGGCCCCTTCCAATTTTTTTTGATCAGCGCCCAGTACAGTCCCCGTAATTTTACTGGTTTGTCCATACAGCTGAGTTAGAGAAATGATAAAAAGGAAAGTGACAGGTGTGAGTATTACTTTATTCATAAAACCACTTGTTGCTGAAGTACCGAAGTACGAAAGTAACCAATTTTTGCGTTCCGAAAAACTCCTCTGGATAACAAACTCGATATATGACAAAGGCCTGTTTTGAGCAAAAAGGGCCATCCGTGATCACTTACCGAACCTGTAAAGCCCATTGCATTGTTATGAATTTAGGAGTTCAGCACATTGGGATTTCCAACCGCTTTTTTGCAACCTGCTACTTACACCGATATTGATTTGAATGAAATGGAAACGCTCCGCCAGCAGCCGAACGCGCTACTGATCGACGTGCGCGACGAGTGGGAATTTGAGGAGTTTAACCTAGGTGGTATCAACGTACCGCTCAACGACATTCGGGCTCGAAAGGCTGAGTTTACCCCCTTCGATCCATTGATTGTTATTTGCACCAACGGCGTCAGGAGCCGTATTGCTGCCAAAGATTTTCTCCGCCAGCCCGAACTCCAGAGCAAAACCATTTACCACCTGCACGGCGGACTCGTTGAAGATGTTTCGTGATCAATGATCAGAAATGGCCATCAGGTAACAATCACAAACCCGAGTTTGGCAGCGTCTTTCTCTACTTTGGGCAGATTGTAGCCAAAGATCTCATGGACACTAACCCGAATCACCTGAGAAAGTTGGTTCAAAGGCAGGTTATTCCGCTCAAGGCCAAACGGTTCTTCGATTTCCTCACCGATTAATTCTAAGCCTACCATAATATAAGACACCAGCATAACCGCCGGTATGGTCAGGTAACCGTACTCAACAATGATGGAGAACGGCATAATCATGATATAAAAAGCGATAAAGATCTTGATAAACAGGTTGTACGAAAACGGAATTGGGGTGCTCTTGATCCGCTCACAAATACCCGTTACATCGAGCAGAATCGTAATCATGCTGTTCAGATTGATGAGTTGAGCATCCGAAATGATTCCTTCACGGTATAACTGTTCGGTGCGATTGCGGAGTTGCGACACCACACCATTCGGAACATGGTCGAAACGTTGTAGCATGTCGAGCGTACCGGGAGTAGTTTCGTCGAACTCGTCAAAATTGCGGTCGTCGCGGAGGTGATTTTTGAGCGCGAAGGGAAAATTGGAAATGACCTTCGTAAAAAATAGCTGATCGACCGGGCGGCTATCGCCTAGAATAGCATTGTAATAAACCGCCAGATTTCGGCAGGTGTTGATCAACGTGCCCCAGGTACGGCGACCTTCGTAGAAACGGTCGTAAGCAGTATTGGTGCGAAACAGAATAAGCAAACTAAGCAGAATGCCCATGGTTGACAGGAATTCTGTAGGCGTGTTCTTTAGCCGAATATCAAGAAAATTAAGCTCGCCAACCGTAACAACGATCACGTAAATCAGAACAACAGCAAGGCGTTTGAAGAGGGAAATGGCGGTAGCACCGGTATGAAAATGCCAGATGGCATGAAACCAGTTGTGGGTTTTGTAAACAATCATTGAGAAACAAATAGAGCTTTGGTACTTGTGGTAAATAGGTAACTGGCAACCGCTAACGGCTGTTATAATTACCTATTTACCACGAGTACCAAAGCTCTATCTACCAATGTCCCTCAAATACCCGCTCTGCGGGGCCTATCAAATCAATCTGCTCATAGCCAACCGTTTGGCTCGCATTGAACGACACACTGAGATTGCCTCCCAACGTTCGGATCGGAATGGGCGATGGCGTTCCCGATTGCCGATTTGCTACCAAAGCGGCTGCTGTTACACCTGTTCCACACGAGTATGTTTCATCTTCAACACCCCGTTCGTAGGTCCGTACGAACAGCGTGCCATCGGCGTCGGGCTGCACAAAATTGACGTTAGTGCCCGTTGGAGCAAACGCGTCGCTGTACCGAATTTGCTGGCCAATGCCCACCACGTCGCAGTTGGCCAGATCGTCTACAAACATCACGACATGGGGTGATCCGGTGTTGGTAAAGCTATAGTCCGGGCTAGTATCAATTTGTAATACATTGCTCATGCGGAGGGCAATCTGGTCATCGGCTACCGTGGCTTCGTGCTCCCCATCGACCGCCATAAACCGCGTGTGCGAGGTGAAAAGGCCCAGGTCGTGCGCAAACCGCACGATGCACCGACCGCCGTTGCCGCACATACTTCCCTCGGCTCCGTCGGCGTTGAAATAAACCATCCGAAAATCGAAATCGGGGTGGTTCTGCAATAGAATCAGGCCATCGGCCCCGATACCAAATCGGCGATCGCATAAGCGGGCAATCAAAGCCTGATCGTACCGAGGGAATGTTTCATCCCGATCATCGATCATCACGAAATCATTACCCGTACCCTGGTATTTTGAGAAGTTCATTTCAGTAAAAGAATGGCTGAGGCTGAACGCCGTATTCCTGATAAAAATGAAAGTCTCAGATTCCTAACGCCGTATGTCGTGCGTGAGCAATCTGAGACTGTTCCGGCGAACCGGCTGAGACCTGAAGTCTGAAACTTAGACTATTGTCTATGCTGCTTTAGTCTTTACTACTTTCCGTTCTTTCACACGAGCTGCTTTGCCTTGACGACCGCGGAGGTAGAACAAACGAGCACGACGTACTTTACCTAGGCGGAGTACTTCGACTTTATCGATGTTTGGTGACAGCACGGGGAAGATACGCTCTACACCGATACCGTTTGAAATTTTGCGAACCGTAAAGGTTTCGCCGTTGGTATTTGGATTCCGGCGCTGAATGACCGTGCCCTGAAATACCTGAATACGCTCTTTGTTACCCTCGCGGATTTTTACGTGCACATTGACCGTGTCACCAGCCCGGAAAGTAGGCATTTCGGACCGACGTTGTGCGTTGTCGGCCTCCACTAATTTAATCAGGTCGTTCATGACTGTAGTATATCGTCAGCTAAGTTATTGCGAACACAAGGTTGCAAGCAACACGCCTGCAGCGCCTTGATGTTGTAAATCGAGCCGCAAAGATAAGGAAAAAATGGCGTGGTAAAAACTTCATCTACTAAATTGTTGATCAACTGATGGATACGATGCCGTTTGGTCATATTGATTGGACGATTACCGAGTTTTCGCCTATTTCGCAATAGGAACACAGATTGAACGGATCGCCACGATTACTCTCGTGAAATAAATCCGCGTAAATCCGTTTAATCTGTTAGATCCGCGTTCCTATCAGACATCAGATGAAAATATTGAACGTTAGCCAGATTCGCGAACTTGATCAATACACCATTCAGTATGAACCCATCGCGCCCATTAATCTCATGGAGCGGGCTTCCGAAGCCTTCGCTGACTGGTTTGTAGCTCGTTTTCCGGCAACGCGTACCGTCAAAATTTTCTGTGGCCTTGGCAATAACGGGGGCGACGGTATGGCCGTGGCCCGAATGCTGATCAATCTTGATTATCAGGTCGAAGTGTATGTTGTCCGCTATGCCCCCCGCGAATCGGACGATTGTGCTCATAACCATCGTCGGCTTAAATTATTGATAAACCCCACCTACGTTGAGAAACCGCAGGATATTCCGGCGATTCGGCACAACGAAATGGTGATCGACGCTATTCTTGGTTCTGGTTTATCACGACCAACGGAGGGCATTGTCAAAACAGTGATCGAAGCCATCAACCGCGCCCCGGCCACTGTTATTTCAGTTGATATTGCCAGTGGCCTTTATGCCGACCAACCCAACCAGCCCGACGATGTAATTGTTGAACCCGATCATACCGTTACTTTTCAATTGCCTAAGCTGGCGCTGGTATTGCCCAAAAACGGGAAATACGTTGGTCAATGGCATCTTTTAGACATTCGACTGAGCCGCCGATTTATTGACCAGGCGCGCACTCCTTACTACTATACTAACCCAGAAGAGGCAAGGTTGCTGCTCCGGCAACGGGATAAGTACTCCCACAAAGGCACGTTTGGTCACGCACTGCTGCTCGTAGGGAGCTACGGTAAAATCGGGGCGGGTGTGCTGGCCAGTCGGGCGTGCCTGCGGTCGGGTGTTGGGTTGCTCACGGTGCAGGTGCCCCGCTGTGGTTACACTGTTATGCAAACGGCCGTTCCCGAAGCGATGTGCCTCCCCGATCAACATGAATATCACCTGACCGGGCAAAGCGACCTGCCCGGACAGGCTTTCAACGAGTACTCGGCCATTGGTGTCGGACCAGGCATTGGACAATCGCCCGAATCGGTGTCAATGTTGCGAAACCTGCTACAGGCAGTACGTAAACCAGTTGTATTCGATGCCGATGCGCTCAACATTCTGGCCCAAAACCGCGACCTGCTGGGTTTGCTTCCCGAACGGAGTATTCTGACTCCGCACCCTAAAGAATTTGAGCGGCTCACCCAACGCTGGGAAAACGACTACGATAAACTTGAGATTCTCCAGGATTTTGCCCGGCGCTATGATGTAGTGGTGATTCTTAAAGGGGCCAACACCGCCATTGCTACACCTGAGGGCGAAGTCCATTTCAACTCAACCGGTAACCCTGGCCTAAGCACGGGTGGTACGGGCGACGTTCTTACGGGGGTTATTACAGCTTTGCTGGCACAAGGGTATGACCCTGTTGAGGCTTCCGTATTGGGTGTGTATAGCCATGGGCTAGCCGGTGACCGAGCCGCTGCGGAACACGGACAAATTGGACTTACAGCTTCAGACGTGATCGAAAACCTACGTTGGTCACTCTAACCAGCATGCATTCATATTAATTCTTAAAGTTATATTTTGTGCAGTTATTATACACTTATGTAGAAATAATTCCTCAGATTTAGAATCAAAAAGAAGTGTAAAAACCGGAATTTCCCCAGCAAACCACGTACTAGTACGTAGAATTGACATTCCGTAGTTTCGCGCTAAAAGGTTTGGGGCAGTGGCATGAAATTTGTCGCATATAAGCAGGAAAACCGACCCAAAAACACTTCGTAAATATGGCTAACTACACCTCCAAAACAGTTCGTAATAATCGCTCATCCCGGAAAATCCAAACGGGTATCGACCAGACAATGGCACTGGGTGGTTTGACATTTGCCCTTTTCACCTACATCATTTATCATTTCATTTACCCCATGATTTCAAAAGGTCTGCTTTGGTAAAAGCAACCTCTCGCTATAAAAAAAGCCCTCAACATTGAGGGCTTTTTTGTGTTATTACAGTTTTACTACTCATTTCACGGCCTGTTTATCGCCCACCTTCACCCGCAACCCATAAGTGCCAGTTGGAAGCTGTTGCAACGGAACGGTCGTTCTACTCTCCTTTGTTTCCTGTTGCCACACCACCCGTCCACTGGCGTCGATCAGATCTAAAAGCGCAGGTTTGGCTCTGAGCAAAACGACGGATAGATCGACTGTCACCGAGGCCGCTGTCGGTACAGGATATACCGTCATCTGCTCGGCCAACGCTGAGTCTTCGACCGCCAGCGGGGCTAACACGTTAACGGTGATCGGGTACGGCGGGCTTTCGCAGTTGCCTTGTACCTGACTCACCAGATAGGTAAATGAACCGGGTTTGTCAGTGAGTGGTACGGGAGCGGTAGTTGAGGTAAGCGATGAAACCCCCGTTGCATCGGGCCGATACCAGCGCAGGGTAGTTGCCGTGCTACTGGTAGCGGCAGTTAGGGCAATGGCGGCTTGGTTCTGGTAGTAAGTAACGGGTAATAAGGGGCCAATGGGCGATGTAGGGCGTGGATCGACGATGACACTGAGCTTTGATGGAATTGTATAAAAAGTGCAGACCTTAGATCGATCATTGGGGACTGATAACAAAGTATATTCAACCGAACCAAGCTTGTCAGTACGTGGTGTAGGGATGGTGGTCGTACTTGTTACACCAGACGTTTCTGGTGAACCGAACAAAAGGTATACATTGGGACTATTGGTAGGCGTGTAGCCTTTCTTGTTTAGCGGCAAAGCAATATCCCCTTGGCAGTATCTTGTTCGTCCATAAGTTAAGGAACCATCACCATAAACAAACTCATCAAAACTGAAGGCTTCTTCCCGGCACAATTCCTGATAAATCGTTCTGGCTTTATCGCTTTCGCAACCATCTATCGTTTGTGTGAAGTAATAATTGGTTTCATAAAATTCGCACGAAGGGAGATAATATCCATTCCAGAACTCTAAATAACCGCTGGTAGCAGACCTGTAGGACAAGGTATGCCCGTTAGATCGGTACTCATCATTTGAGTCTATGGGAAAATCCAAACCGTTGGTATCCCTATATACCTTGACTTTAGCATTAGGAAGTACCGTAAATCGAAGTTGCGTAAGATACCCATTTGCTCTAACCCGTTTACACATCCAATAAAGCGAGTCGACAATAGGTTTGGGTGGTTTATTACCTAGTTTTATTGTGAGTAACGTCGGGCTTACACTGCCTACTATTGAAGAATCAATACCAACCACCCGAACTTGATAGGTCTGACTAGAACTGACCGAATCAGGCGTTCTGGCATAGATACTGTTTTTATTATCAGTTGAGTAACTGTATGAGTATGGCTCGGTATAGATAGATGTAAAACTACTGCCCGTCGAAATCTGTACAGCCACTTTACCTACTTTCCCGGTATAGGTAAACGGTACCTTAACCACTGAACCTGGACATACCGCCGAGACTTCCAGTGGGAGCGTTGTGATACTTGCCGTTGTTTGCGCCTGAGATAGTAGCGAACGTAGGAACCCAATACAAACAAAGAGAAGGCAACAATATTTCATAACGGAATCTTGTTCAACGATGTACGAATATACACAAGACCCATTTAATCCATCAATCGTTGGAATACGCTTAGAAATTCTCCGTGTACCTCCGTGCCTCTCTGTGAAACTCCGTGTCCCAGCCTTTACACCAACACCTGATACGTAATGAAAGCCGCGCCATACGCGAGCAGCATCATGTATACCAGTTGCACAGTAGGCCATTTCCAACTTTTGGTTTCGCGTTGGGTAGCCGCCAGCGTACTCATGCACATCATGGCAAAGACGTAGAAAATCAGCAGCGACCAGGCCATCGCGGGCGTATACATGGGGCCGCCGGTTTCGGGGTTGCGTTCTGCTTTCAGACGCTCGCGAATGGTAACGCCTTCTTCGTCGGCGCGGCTGCCAATACTGTAGATGGTAGCCATTGTACCCACAAATACCTCGCGGGCAGCAAACGAACTCAGCAAGGCAATACCGATTTTCCAATCATAGCCCAACGGGCGAATGACAGGTTCAATGAAGTGGCCAAACCGTCCGGCGTAAGAAGCTTCGAGCCGTTCGGAGGCTACGCGGTCTTCGAGTTGATCTCGCGAAGTAGTTGAAGTCGATGTGACGGACCACTGTTGGCGCACTCGGGCTTCAGCCTGGTCTAAGGAATCACCGGGACCGTAATTAGCCAGTACCCATAATACAATCGAAATGGCCAGAATAACCCGGCCAGCTTCCCAGACAAACGCTCGAACACTTTCCCAAACGCTCAAGCCAACGTGGTTCCAGCGAGGCATTTTGAAGGTAGGCAGCTCCATAATGAAGAAGCTCCGTTCCTTCGTTTTCAGAATAATTTTCAGCACATACGCGGCTAGCAACGCACTAACCAAACCGAGCAGATACAAACCCATCAGGGCCAGACCTTGTAAATTAAACAGCCCCAACACCCTCGTACTGGGCACTACCAGGGCAATCAGGATGGTATAAATGGGCAAACGGGCCGAGCAACTCATCAACGGCGTTACCAGAATAGTAATGAGTCTGTCGCGCCGGGTACCGATACTTCGAGTAGCCATAATCGCCGGAACGGCACAGGCCACACCCGAGATCAGCGGCACCACACTCCGTCCGTTCAACCCGAACTTGCGCATGATTCGGTCCATAATCACCATCACCCGCGACATATAGCCCGACTCTTCGAGCAACGCTACCAGCAGAAAAAGAAACGCGATTTGGGGTACAAACACCAGAATTCCACCAATGCCGGCCAGAATTCCATCCGTAAGCAAATCAGTGAGCGGTCCAGCGGGGAGATTTTGTTTTAGGTTGTCATTGAGCCAGGCAACACCTTCGTCGATAGCATCCTGAAGCGGGGTAGCCCAGGCAAATATGGCCTGAAAAATAAGCAGCAGAATAAATCCAAAAATGGCGTACCCCCAAACTGGATGCAGTAAAATCCGGTCGAGTTTCTGACTCCAGGTAGGCTGGTCCGAAGCAGATTTTTGGGTAATAGCCTCTCCCATAAGGGCTGCAATACGCTTGTAACGCGTGATTGTTTCGTTGGCCTGAAAACTGGTTTCGCTGAACTGATGCTTCTCAATGAGCGCATCCAAACCAACTTGCTGTTCCCGGCTTAAAAACGAGAAACCGTCGTGCTGAATAATGTATTGCAGCGCGAGGTAGTTGTTATCGAGTTTATACGTTACTCGGGTCTCAGTAATGAGTTCGGGCGCTTCCTCGGCCGGATCAAAAAAGAGTTTCGCGGGCAAGGTTGGCGTTGCTAATTGCCCCTCCACCGCCTTCCTGACCTGATCAAGTCCCTCACCAGTGCGGGCGTTAATGCGAATAACGGGAACACCCAACCGCATAGCCAGTCGTACACTATTTACTTCTTTTCCCTGATCCCGGGCCACATCGAGCATATTCAACGCCAGTATTGTTGGCACGCCAAGATCAGCGATCTGAGTGAACAACAACAGATTACGGTGCAGGTTCGACGCATCGACGACCACAACGGCGACATCGGGATAGTCGGGGTGGGCCGGGTTGGCCAGAATATCAGTGACGAGTTGTTCGTCTAACGATTTGGGGTAAATGGAATAAACACCGGGGAAGTCAACAATGGTCGCGGAGGTTTGGGCATTAAGCGGCCATGTCCCAGATTTTTTGTCGACCGTAACGCCGGGGAAATTGCCAGTTTTCTGGCGGAGGCCGGTCAGTTGATTAAACAACGACGATTTACCGGCATTAGGATTGCCCACAAGGGCTATTACGGGGGGTAGCAAAGCTGGTTTTTCAAGTCCTATTCAACCAAAATGGTAGCGGCTTCGGACCGGCGCATCGACAGGCAATACCCCGATACATTTAGGCAAATAGGATCGCCGAGTGGGGCTTTGCAATGCAAACATATTTCGGCACCTGGCAAACAACCCATTTCGAGAAGTTTGAGCGACATCAGTTGATCGTTGAACGACATGATGGTGGCTCGTTCTCCGATTTTGAGGTCAGCTACACTGCGTTTGCTCATGGCCGTGGTGCCGCGTCGAGACGGCTGCTACTATTTAGATTCAGTTTAATTAACGCAAGATTACGGAGGAAAGTTTGTCTGTGCAAGGGAACATAAATATTTCGGTTCAATTCCAACCCTTGTCCATCTTTGTGGGTCAATAATGATAAACAAACCGGCTATGCTTAATTGGATTTTAACACTAACGGTCGCCAGTTTGCTCGTAGCCTGTCAAATTAACATTGGCAAATCGGGCAATCCTGTTAATGGGAAAGATTGCCGGGAGATTTACTCCGAATCAGAAACGTTGAGGTCCTTAACCGGCCGGTGGCAGTTAGAGGCTACCGGTTGTGGCGATTGTTCACAGCCTGGCCCAAACAAAGCCACCGAGCAGGTAACACTTGCTATTTATAGTGATCAGCGTATTGAAACATTCCGAGATGGCAAATTAGTCGGTTCGACAGGGTTCAGGCTGAAAAACTCGTACAACCCTGGCTATTTCACTCTGGAAACCGTACCGGCCTACCAGAACCAGTACACATACGGTATCATCGAGTTTTGCGAAGGTAGGCTCGTCTTCAACAGCGGATACACCGATGGGGCCATCTATTATTTCGAGCGGCTCCCCTAAACGGCCACGTATCTCCTCGGACATTTTCCTTTTTCCCTGCTTTCTTCTCCCGTACCTTTGCAGTCCGAAAAAAGAGGTATGACCCAATCGTTGCAGCAGGTAGGCGCGTTGATGCGAAAAGAGTTTGTGTTGGAGTGGCGACAACGTTACGCCCTCAATGGAATGCTGCTCTATATTGTAGGTGCCGTGTTTGTGTGCTACCTGAGTTTCAATGCCCGCCGGGGCCAGCTCACTCCTATTGTCTGGAACACCCTTTTCTGGATAATTCTGCTGTTTACCGCTATCAACGCGGTAGCTAAAAGCTTTGTGCAGGAACGCGCCGGGCGGCTTTTGTATTATTATACGGTAGCCAGTCCGTTGCAGATCATCGTCTCAAAAATCCTGTACAACACGGTTTTGATGCTGGTTTTATCGGGCCTGGGATTCACAACTTATGCGTTCGTATTGGGCAACCCGGTGCAGGATATTGGGCTCTATCTCGTTAGTCTGCTGCTGGGAGCGGTAGGGTTTGCGGGTTCGCTCACCCTGATTGCGGGCATCGCATCTAAGGCTGAGAACTCCGCTACCTTGATGGCTGTGCTGAGTTTTCCGGTGATACTTCCTCTGCTGCTTATGCTGCTTCGGGTATCAAAAAATGCACTTGATGGTCTTGACCGGAGCGTTAGTGCCGATGAAATTGTTACCATTGTTGCCATCGACGCTATTGTGCTGGTACTGTCGGGTTTGTTGTTTCCGTTTTTATGGCGGAGTTGAACGTTAGTTATTAGGATTTGCCGTCATTAGTCATTGGTAGTCATTAATTAAACCAGCGACAAATGACAGCGAAGCAAATGACCAATGACAGCGAAGCCTAATGACTAAAATTATGAAAAACTGGTGGAAAGCCCTTTCGGTGCTGATTCTTTTCTCTGTTATTGTCGGTGGCCTGATGGGCCCAACCCCCCGGCTTCCGATTCTGAACGAAAGTATTCGGAATGTGTATTTTCACGTTCCGCTCTGGTTCAGCATGATTATTTTGCTGCTTACCTCCGCTATTTATTCCGGGAAATACCTGCGGTCGGGCAATCCCGATCATGACCGGATTGCGGTGGAGTTCACCAACACGGCTCTTGTGTTTGGGTTGCTAGGATGCCTTACTGGCTCGGTCTGGGCCAACTTTACCTGGGGCGAACCCTGGCCAAACGACCCTAAACTGAACAGCGTGGCGGTGGGAATGCTGCTGTACTTTGCGTATTCAATTTTGCGCGGTTCGTTTGATGATGAGCAACGCCGGGCCCGGATTTCGGCAGTCTACAACATCTTTGCTTTTGCCGTTTTTATACCGCTAATTTTTGTGGTACCCCGTTTGACCGATACCCTACACCCCGGACAAGGAGGCAATCCAGCCTTTGGACAATACGATATGGACAATCAGATGCGCCGGATATTTTATCCTGCCATTATTGGTTTTACGTTGCTGGGTGTATGGATTTGTGAACTACGAATTCGGATGCGCCGGATTCAGGCACTTTTGGAAGACTGAAACGGAATGATTCAGTTTAAGGTAGTGTTTACTAACTGAGTCGTTTTCTATTAATTTTGTATAGTTTATTCTTTGCCCTGCTCTATGTCGAGCAATTAATACAAAACTCAATGAATGCACTTCTTTCGCTCTCTTTGGCGTTAAACTTTTTGGCTCAACAACCTGATTCTGTTGAGATGGCTGACCAACTCCGGGCCGACGGTAAAATCTGGGTAGTAGTACTGGTAATCGCCGTAGTGTTCGCGGGCATCGTGGCTTATCTCATCCGGCTCGATCGGCAATTGAGCAAAGTTGAGAAAGAAGTGAATAGTAAGCTTTCTGATAAAAAGACATTAAACCCCTCCGCTGGTGCGGCTGGACGTTAAGACCATGAAAATCACACATATCCTTGGCATTATTGTTATCGCTATTGCCATTGGCATTATTGTTTCAACAGCTGGCGATGCCAGTGTTTACACGACGTTTACCAAAGCCGAAGAAATGGCTAAGAACGGCGATGCAGACATGATTCACGTGGTGGGTAAGTTGCCCAAAAACAGCAGCGGCAAAATCACGGATATGCTTTATAACCCGCAGATCGACCCGAACCACTTCGAGTTTACGCTGATGGACAATGAGAACAAGGCCAAGCGGGTGGTGTACAACAGTCCAAAGCCTCAGGATTTCGACCGCTCTGAGCAAATTGTGGTCATTGGCGCTGTTCAGGGCGATCATTTCCAGTGCAACAAAATTCTGCTCAAGTGTCCATCTAAATATCAGGACGGAAAGCTGGAAACAACAGAGCACGAAGCAAAAACGGCAAAGCTATGAGCGCAGGTCTTTTAGATTATTGCCAAGCTACAGAAGATTTTAAGATGGTTTAACCAGGCCATTGTAAGCAGATGATCCATAATACAATTGGCCAACTGGGCCACTTTTTTGTAATTCTGTCGTTTGTGACGGCGCTGGTGGCTACCGTTGCTTACCTGATGTCGGCTCTTGGCAAAGGACAGTTTCGGCAAGCAGAAGCTGTTTCGGAGCCCGAACTTGCCTTTGCAGGCGAAGCCACATATAACGAAAAATCGTCGAGCCGTCCGAAATCCAAAATCCAAAATCCAAAGTCCGAAATCCTTAAAGACGACTGGCGGACGCTGGCGCGGTGGTCGTTTTATGTGCATGGAGCGGCTGTAATAGGCATTGTGGTATGCCTTTACTCCATCATCTACAATCATTATTTCGAGTACCAGTACGCCTGGAGCCACTCATCGCTGGCGTTGCCATTACAGTATGTAGTTTCTTGCTTCTGGGAAGGTCAGGAGGGTAGCTTTCTGCTCTGGCTATTTTGGAATGCTATTTTGGGTGCTATCCTATTAAATAAGAGCGGGTCAAAGTGGGAGGCTCCTACTATGACTGTTTTTGCGCTGGTGCAAGCGTTTCTGGCGTCCATGATCTTAGGAGTAGTGTTCGGTGGTACATTCAAAATTGGCAGTTCGCCATTTATGTTGATGCGCGAAGCCATGCCCGACACACCCATCTTTCTTACTGATCCTAACTTCATTCCGAAAGACGGTAACGGCTTGAATCCCTTGCTTCAGAATTACTGGATGGTGATTCACCCCCCTACCCTGTTTCTAGGTTATGCGCTCACGCTTATTCCGTTTGCCTATTGTATTGCCGGTCTCTGGCGTAACCAGCCGCTAGAATGGATTCGGCCGGCTTTACCGTGGACACTCGTTGGCGGTATGATTCTGGGCGTAGGTATCATGATGGGCGGTTACTGGGCCTACGAGACACTCAACTTTGGTGGCTATTGGAATTGGGATCCCGTCGAAAACTCGGTATTTGTTCCCTGGCTGGTTTTGGTTGGCAGTTTGCACACTATGCTGATTGCCAAAAAGAGTTCGACGGGCCTTAAAACGTCTGTTATCCTGACCATTTCGACTTTCCTGCTCATTCTATATTCAACCTTTCTGACCCGGAGTGGTATCCTGGGCAACGCATCGGTTCACTCCTTTACCGATTTGGGCTTGTCGGGACAGTTGCTGGTTTACTTAATGGTGTTTGTGATTGGAGCCGTCTTTATGATGGTTTCTAAATGGAAGATCATTCCGAGCGACGAGAAAGAAGCGTCTGTGTACACCAAAGAATTCTGGCTGTTCATCGGTGCTATCGTATTGGTTCTGGCTGGCTTCCAAATCATTGTGGCCACTTCGATTCCAGCATTCAACAAGTTTCTTGAAGTCTTCGGAGTGGTAAGCAACCTCGCTCCTCCTGCCGACGCGATTTCGTTTTATAACAAGTTTCAGGTCTGGTTCTTCATTGTAATTGCATTGCTTACTGGTGTTGGTCAATACCTCTGGTGGCGCAAGATTGACGGAAAAAACTGGACAGCACTGACAACCCCAGCTATGGCAACCCTACTTTTAAGCGCGGGTATCATCGCTGTAGGTAAGGTGTCTAATCCAGTGTACATTGTGCTAATTGTTGCCTCGGTATTCGCCCTTGTTACCAACGGTACGGTGCTTTGGGGAGTTATGCGGGGCAACTACCGCCTGTCGGGTGGTGCTGTGGCGCACATTGGCATGGCTCTCATGCTGGTCGGTATTTTGTTTTCTGCCGGTTATTCCAAAGTAGTATCGGTGAACAACAGCGGTATCCCAATTTCGAAGCGCGAGGAGTTCACTAAGAATAATAATCAGGAGAACAAAGAAAACGTCCTGCTCTGGATCAATCAGCCAGAGCGTATGGATAAGTACCAGATGACCTATCGGGGACAACGTGTTGAGATTCGCGATGTGCCGGGCTATGTACCCCGCTCGTGGGTGTCGGTCATTGAAGGGGATTTTCACGGGATTGCTCAACGCGATATTGAGCAGAAAGGAAAGGTGTATCACAAAAAAGGCGATACGCTGGCTCTTTACCCAGAAAACGTGTTTTACGAAGTAGAGTACCGCGATCCAAACGGCAAGATTTTCACACTTTATCCTCGCGCCCAGGCTAACCCCAAAATGGGTCTGCTGGTATCGCCCGATATTGCCCGTAACACCAGCCGCGACCTGTACACCTTTGTGTCGTCGGTGCCGGACCCCAACGCGGATAATGAGTGGAGCAAAACCGAGAACTTTACGGTGGCCATGCGGGATACGTTCTTCGTGAATGATTACGTGGCCATTCTCGATAACGTAGTAAAGGTAGACAAGGTCGACGGGGTTACGCTTGGTGCTGGCGATGCCGCCGTACAGGCTCAGGTACGAGTACTCGACAAAAACGGCGAGTATGTTTTGACTCCTTCATTCATTATAAAAGACAGGCTGGTGGCTCGTCCGCCCTATGTAAGTGATGAACTGGGTGTTCGGATTCAACTAAACGAAATTGACCCCCGCACGGGTAATTTTACCTTCGCCGTAAATACTACCCAACGCGACTACATAGTAATGAAGGCCTACGAAAAGCCGCTGATTAATGTTCTCTGGATTGGCACTTTGGTTGTAGCTCTCGGCTTCGGTATTTCTACCGTCCGGCGATACCGGGATTTTAGCAAGATGCGAGATAAGGGGCTGGCGTAACGAAATCCCTTATTTTTCTAGGCGTTATTCTACAAAAACAAAGTGTAATAACGCCTTTTTTTGTGTCTATTAATTACCCTCTAATAGGTTAGTAATCAAACGGATTTCTGTACTGAACTAAGTACATTGATCTAAGTAAAATCCTGCATTTAAAATCAATAAATAGGGTATTTCTTGAAATAATAAAATTCTTTAAGAATTATAGATAAAGGGTAGTAGATGGTTTTTAGGTGTGCCTTTAACAGATTGTTAATGTTAAAGTCTATACACACATGAAAAACCGATTTACAAATGACATCGGCTCTCGCACTCGTGAAGGAAGCCCGCCTGTCAACTGGTTCTGCAAGCGATTCGTCTTTGCCACATTCCTATTCATTTTGTGCTGCTCCGTCGGGGCAATAGCCCAAAATAGAATCACAGGTAAGGTTCTCGACGACGAAGGTCAAGGATTACCCGGTGTAAGTGTGGTCTTGAAAGGCACCTCAACGGGAACTGTGACCGACGTGCAGGGAGCTTTTTCCGTCAATTCAACCGACCCCAATGGCACGCTGGTATTTTCGTACATTGGGTATAACACTCAGGAAATTCCACTTCAGGGGAAATCGACAGTTAATGTTACACTGACAACCGACACCAAATCGCTCAACGAAGTGGTGGTGGTAGGGTATGGTACACAACGTAAGGAAACCATTACAGGCTCCGTTGTTGCCGTGAAAGGTACAGATCTGGTTAAATCGCCAACCACCAACCTCTCTAACTCTATTGCAGGTCGCCTACCGGGTGTAATCGCGGTGAATCGTAGTGGCGAACCTGGCTATGATGGATCAGCCATTCGGATTCGGGGCACGAACACACTGGGAAATAACAACGCCCTGATTGTAGTCGATGGTATTCCTGACCGGGCGGGTGGCCTTGACCGGATCAACCCAGCTGACATCGAAACGATTTCGGTACTGAAAGATGCCTCAGCCGCTATTTATGGGTCACGGGCAGCCAACGGGGTTATCCTGATTACTACCAAACGCGGAAAATCGGGTAAACCACAGTTATCGTACACCTTCAACCAGGGTTTTGCCCAGCCAACAATCATCCCAAAACTGGCTAATGCAGCTGAGTATGCCACCATGCTCAACGATTTGAGCGTATACGAGCTACCTGTTTCGGAGTGGCCTGCCGCTACGAAAGCTTACCAGACGACGGGTTCGTACACGCGCCCCGATGGCACGGTTCGGAAAGCCCCCTACACACCCGATGATATTACAAAGTACAACGATGGCTCCGATCCCTGGGGTCACCCCAACACCGACTGGTATGGTGCCACGCTAAAGAACTGGTCGCCACAAGTGCGCCATAACATTCAGTTGCAGGGCGGTACAGAAGACCTGAAGTACATCGCGTCGTTGGGTTATCAGAACCAGGATGCGTACTACAAACAGTCGGCAACGGGCTACAAGCAGTATGATTTGCGGATCAATCTGGATGCCAACATCAATAAGTATCTGCACTTAGCAGTAGGTATTCTGGGGCGTGAAGAGTTCCGGTTCTATCCAACACGGGGCGCAGGGGCCATTTTCCGGATGCAAATGCGGGGCAAGCCCAATCAGCCTGCGTTCTGGCCCGATGGCCGGCCCGGTCCTGATATTGAAAACGGTGAGAATCCCGTTGTGATCACGACCAATGCGACAGGATACGACAAAGATCGTCGTGACTATATCCAGACCAATGGTCAGCTAGACTTCAAAATTCCAGGTGTTGAAGGACTGAAATTCTCTGGTACGGCTGCAATCGATAAACTGAACCAGAACAACCGCCGGTGGGAAACGCCCTGGACGTTGTACGAGCGTGGTACGGGCGTAGATGCCAACGGTAATCCAAACCTGATCGCCAGTGTGCGCGGGCCTGCAGAACCTCGCCTGACCCTTGGCAACAATACCCAACTCAACATTTTGTTAGGTGGTATTGCTACGTACGAACGTAAAGTGGGCGATCACGGTCTGACGTTTCTGGCTGGGGTAAACCGCGAAACAATCACCGGCGATAACTTCGGCGCGTTCCGTCGTTATTTCATCTCGTCTTCTATTGATCAGCTTTTTGCGGGTGGTGACCTGAGCAAAGACAACGGTGGTAGTGCTTTCAATCGGGCGCGTCTGAACTACTTCGGTCGGGCAGCCTATAACTACAAAGACAAATATTTGTTTGAGTTTGTGGGTCGCTACGATGGTTCAGACATTTTCCCCAAGGAAACCCGCTACGGTTTCTTCCCTGGATTTCTGGCAGGCTGGGTGATTTCGGAAGAAAGTTTCTGGAAAAACTCCGTTCAGACGGTCAACTACCTGAAGCTACGCGGATCATGGGGTCAGTTGGGTAACGACCAGATCTACTTCCCAGGCACCACCACGCTGGCTACCTATCAATATCTGGGTACTTACGGTTTCGACACCTACATTATTAACGATGCACAGCAGAAAACGCTGCTAGAGAGCCGGATTCCGAACACCAGCATTACGTGGGAGGTGGCCAACAATGCCGACATCGGTCTTGAAGGTCAATTGTTCAATGGTAAACTCAGCTTCGAATTCGACGTGTTCAACAACCTGCGGACGTCGATTTTATACCCACGGAATGCATCTGTTCCCCGTACTACAGGTCTAATTCTGCCTCCAGAAAATATCGGTAAAGTGCGTAACCGCGGTTTTGATGGTCAGGTTAGCTACAACGGCCAGGCAGGTGGTGTGAAATTCACCGTCGGAGTTAACGGTGGCTATGCTCAGAACAAGATCATTTTCTGGGACGAAGCTCCCGGCGCTCCTGAGTGGCAGCGGTCTACCGGTCGCCCAATCAACTCGTATGTGGCTTATCAGTATGATGGTGTGTTCCGTGATCAGGCTGACATCGACGCTAACAAGCTCGACTATTCAGCTATCGTGAAAAATATCCGTCCCGGCGACATGAAGTACAAAGACTACAACGGCGATGGAAAAATCACCCCCGACGATCAGGTGCGTAATAACCGTACGCAGCTACCTCTATTCCAAGGTGGCTTAAATGCACGGGCTACGTACAAAAACTTCGACCTCACAATTCTCTTCCAGGGGTCAGCCGGAGCGCAGCAATACATCAGCCTGGGCGAGTCGGGTAACATTGGTAACTACCTGCAAGAGATTTATACGGATCGTTGGACGGTAGACAACCCCAGCAGTGTACATCCTCGCATTGCTAACCGTAGTGATCAGTACTACTCGGGTGGCAACACCTACTGGTTGCGTTCAGCAGATTATATCCGCCTGAAAAACCTGGAATTTGGGTATACTATTCCGGCTACACTCGGCAAAAAAGTGGGTATCAATAACCTGCGGGTTTACGTCAACGCGCTGAACCTGGCTACTATCGTCAACAAACTCGGCTCATTCGATCCTGAGGCAGATAACGCAACGGGGCAGTATTACCCACAGTCGCGCATTCTGAACACAGGCTTATCGCTGGGCTTCTAATCACTCATTACAGATGAAACTTACTATAAAAACCATACCTCTCGCCGTCTTATTGGCATCAATGGCCGTAACGGGGTGTAATGACAATTTTGTGAATACCCAGCCGCTCGACCAGGTTGCCGGTTCAGCTGTTTGGACAGACGCAGCCTTGTCAGAAGCATTCGTGACGGGTATTTATCAGGGCCTGGGGCAAGGCGGATTCTACGAGGAGCAATTAGCCTCATTCACCGACGAAACCATTTTTACCCACCCCGGTCGGGGAATCACTACCATTACCGAGGCTCGCTCGAACCCCGCAGACCCCGGCCTGGTGAACGAAACGCGCAACTGGAACAATTTGTACCTGCGAATCCGGGCCACTAACCTGGCGTTGGCAAACTTAGCCAAACCGGCCTTCGCCAATACCAATAAGATTGTAGAGCGGCTTACGGGCGAAGCTAAGTTTTTGCGGGCTTACTATTACCATCAGCTAGTCCGCTACTACGGAGGTGTTCCCCTTGTCGATAAGCCTTACAACCTCGGCGAGGCTGATTATTCACTTCCCCGCAACACAATGGAAGAGTGTATCAACTTCATTGTGAAAGACTGCGATGATGCGGCTGCTCTACTTAAGGGGCAATCACTGGCTAAAGGCCGGGCTAACGAAGCGGCTGCTCTGGCCCTTAAGGCCCGTATACTGACTTATGCCGCCAGTGATCTTTATGATGCGGCTACGGCCAAAGCTAAGTCGACCGTTCACGCTGCTTTTGCCAAGCCCGAACTGCTGGGTTACGTGAGTGGTGACCGGACAGCCCGTTGGCAGAAAGCTAAAGACGCGGCTAAGGCGGTGCTGGACCTTACTACGTATGGATCGCAGTTGAACCTTACGGCTCCTGCCACGCCAGCTGCTGGTACCGAAAATTACATGAACATCGCACTGGCACGTAATGGTGGAGAAAAAGACCTGATCTTTACTCGCTCCTTCATTAATGGCAAGCAGGAAGCGGGGGGGCAACAAGGTCTATACAACGGGCCCAATGGCTATCACAACTGGGCGGGTAACACGCCTGTATCGTTGCTGGTAGATGACTACGAGATGTTAGACGGCTCTAAGTTCAGCTGGACCGATCCCGCAAAAGCGACCACGCCCTACGCCAACCGCGATCCCCGTTTCTACGGTTCGATTTTGTATGATGGTGCCCCCTGGAAGCCTCGCACTGCCGACGTAGCCGCCAAAGATCCCGTCAACCAGATTCAAACTGGTCAGTATGAGGTGACAAGTGGTAGCAGCAAAGTAACAGTAGCCGGTCTGGATACGCGTAAGAGCACCGTGGAAGACTGGAATGGTAGCTACACGGGCTACTATATGCGGAAATTCACTGACCCAAATCCAGCTATTGTTGACCAAAACACCTTTCAGCAGGTTCCTTTTCCATTTTTCCGCTACACAGAGGCTGTGTTTAATTACGCTGAGGCTTGTATCGAATTAGGTCAGGATGCTGAAGCCAAAACATGGCTCAACAAGATTCGTTTCCGGGCAGGAATGCCTGCTCTGACCGAAACAGGGGCTGCCTTAAAAGAGCGGTATCGCAACGAACGCCGAATCGAGATGGTTTTTGAGGAGCAGCGTTACCACGACGCTCGTCGCTGGATGATTGCCCCAACCACACTTGGTCGCAAAGCCAACATCATCAGTATTACTGGTACGTTGAAAGCTGGCAAGAGTGTGTCGCTCTATAAATATGACCCCACGAGCTATGATTACAGTTACAAGGTGGTGGACATTGATCCGGGCAAGGAGAACCGAGCTTGGTTAGATAAAATGTACTTCCTGCCCGTAAGCCGCGATGAGATAAACAGGAACTCTAAACTGGTACAGAATCCCGGCTATTAAGCAACGATCCATTGGTGCTAAGTAGTAGTGAATAGTTTCGTCGTTTTCGAACCCCGTTGGTTTTATGACCAGCGGGGTTCTTTGTTTAAAACACAGGCAGTGATTTGCGTTGGAGCCGACAAAAGTAATCAAGTCCAAATATTAGTTAAATCCTATTTTTAGACAAAATGAACTGTTTTAGTCATTATACCCTATACTCAATCTGATTCTCTCTAAAAACTGCTTCAGTTTCGCCATATATTTTTAGTAAAAGTACGACCTCTCACTGGTCAAAGCTTTGATTTTTTTATCCGTAAAAACACTCAATTCATAGCTCGTTTTTGCTAGGTATGAGCTTATTTTAACCGAATAAGAATTATTTATTAAAAAACAGGATATATTTTAGTAAATAGGGGTGGCCATTTCCTTTGGCTGGTAACTTAATCAAACCCTATTTTACTTATGCAAACACTATTTACTACTGGTGCAAAGAATCGTGCACGGGAAGACACACCCTTACGCATCCGCCTACTAAACAGGGCTTTCCTGGGCAGTTTGCTGCTAATGCTTTGTTGTTCGATTGGAGTGATGGCCCAATCAAAGATTAGCGGAAAAGTACTGGATGAAGAAGGAAAAGGATTACCTGGCGTGAGTGTCGTTTTAAAAGGCACAACAACAGGTTCAGTAACGGACGCTGAGGGGAATTACTCGGTAAATGCGCCAAACCGGAATGGAATATTAGTTTATTCTTATATCGGCTATCTTACTCAGGAAGCGCCGATCAGTAACCGTCAGGAAATAAGTATTACCCTGGCTTCAGACAACAAGATGTTGAACGAAGTTGTGGTAGTTGGTTACGGTCAGCAAAAGAAAGAAACGGTAACGGGCTCCGTTGTTTCGGTGAAGGGAACAGAGCTTATTAAATCTCCCTCCGTTAACCTGTCGAACTCCATTGCAGGCCGGATGCCGGGTGTAATTGCCACCAACCGCAGTGGCGAGCCAGGCTATGATGGTTCTTCGATTCGTATCCGGGGTTCAAACACACTCGGAAACAACGACGCGTTGATCGTTATCGACGGAGTACCCGCTCGTGCGGGTGGTCTTGACCGGATCAACCCAGCCGACATCGAGAGCATCTCGGTACTGAAAGACGCTTCGGCGGCCATCTACGGTTCACGGGCTGCTAACGGGGTTATTCTTGTAACCACCAAGCGCGGTAAACTGGGCAAACCCGAAATCTCGTACAGTTTCAACCAGGGCTGGTCACAACCAACCGTTACGCCTAAGATGGCTTCGGCAAGTCAGTATGCCGAACTCAATAACGAGATCAACGCGTATAACCTGCCAGCGCAATTCTGGAAGCCAGCATTGACGGCTTTCAACGCTACAGGTAGCTACACTCGTCCTGATAACGGCGCGATCACGAAGGCAGCTTTTACGCCCGACGATATGAAGAAGTACGCCGATGGCTCAGATCCATGGGGCCACCCCAACACCGACTGGTTTGGTGCAGCCCTGAAAACGTGGTCACCTCAGGTGCGCCATACGCTTCAGTTGACAGGTGGTGGTGAGAACATCAAATACCTGGTATCAGCTAATTACCAGAATCAGGATGCGTTCTACAAAAACTCAGCAACGGGTTATAAGCAATATGACTTCCGCACCAATATCGATGCGAAGATCAGCAAGCACATCAACGCCGTGGTTGGGATCGTAGGTCGTCAGGAAAATCGTTTCTTTCCAACGGTTGGGGCGGGTGCCATCTTCCGTATGTTGATGCGGGGCTATCCGAACAAGCCTGCTTTCTGGCCAAACGGTTTGCCTGCACCAGACATTGAAAACGGTCAGCAGCCCGTGTTGGTTACGACCAATGCAACGGGTTACGACCGCGATACGCGTTACTACATGCAGAGCAATGCCAGCATCAACATTACTAACCCCTGGATCGAAGGTTTGAAATTCCAGGGCAGCGTGGCGTTGGATAAATACATTCAGCAAGGCAAAACCTGGCAAACCCCCTGGTACGTATATAGCTGGGACTACACATCGTTCGATGCCAACAAAAACCCGCTCCTGACGAAAGTTGCGAAAGGACCGGCTCAGGCCACCCTGAACCAGTACACTAACGATCAGTTCAACTCGCTTTTGTCGGGTATCATGTCGTATGAGCGCACGTTTGCGGCTGACCATGCCATCACCCTGTTGGCTGGTATCACCAAAGAATCGTCGAACTCAAACGGCTTCTCTGCTTTCCGGAAATACTTTGCCTCAACGGCCATCGACCAGCTGTTTGCGGGTGGTAACGCCGAGAAAAACGCCAATACTACTGCGGCCTGGCAACGGGCTCGTATGAGCTACTTCGGTCGGGCGGGTTACAACTACAAAGAGAAGTATCTGGCCGAATTCCTGTGGCGGTACGATGGTTCGTATATGTTCCCTAAAGCAAGCCGGTGGGGTTTCTTCCCCGGTGTATCGGTGGGCTGGCGCTTGTCGGAAGAGAAGTTTATCAAAGACAATGTACCCGCTATCAGCTCCCTCAAGCTGCGCGGATCATGGGGTCAGTTGGGTAACGACCAGGTATTCTTCAATGGAGCACTCCGCGAATATGACTATCTACCAACGTATGCGTATGGTGACCCCGTCAATTCTAACTGGGGCTACGTAATCAACGGCCAGGTAACGCCGACGTTATACGAAAACGGGGTACCTAACACAACGCTGACCTGGGAAGTTGCCAACAATGCTAACCTGGGTCTGGAAGGCTCATTGCTAAACGGCAAAATCTTCTTCGAGTTCGATGTATTTAGCAACAAGCGGTCGAACATCCTGTGGCGGAAAAGTGCTTCAATTCCCCAGACAACCGGTATGACGTTGCCAGCAACAAACATTGGCAAGGTGTCGAACAAAGGCTGGGAATTCAATGTAGGCTACAACGGACAAGCTGGTGAGCTGAAATACAACGTCAGCGTGAACGGTGGTTATGCCAAAAACCAGATCACGTTCTGGGACGAAACGCCAGGTGCACCTGACTGGCAGCGTTCGACAGGAAAAGCGATGCCAAGCAACGTGAACGATCCTAACCAGGCAAACGGCACACTGTTGTATATCTATGATGGTATCTTCTCGACTCAGGCCGACATCGACGCCAACAAAATCGACTACAGTGGTGTTGGTGCCAGCTTGCTGCGCCCTGGTGATATGCGCCTGAAAGACATCAACGGCGACGGCAAAATCACGGCTGATGACAAGGTTCGTCAGGACAAAAACAACGTACCCCGTTTCCAGGGTGGTTTTAACCTGGGCCTTCGCTACCGCAATTTCGATTTGACTATGCTGCTGCAAGCGTCAACTGGTGGCCAAATATTCCTCCAGACTGAGTCAGGCACAATCGGTAACTTCCTGGATTGGAGCTATCAACACCGCTGGACGGTTGATAATCCAAGTACAGTCGATCCTCGCATTGTGGACCGTAGCAACCAGTACTTCTCGAATGGAACCAGCTACTGGCTCAAAAGCACCGATTACATCCGTCTGAAAAACCTCGAACTGGGCTACACACTGCCAGCGATGTTAACCAGCCGAATCGGACTGAGCAATCTGCGTGTCTACGTAAGTGGCTTGAACCTGGCTACGTATGCACCAGCTATGAAGGGCCTGTTTGATCCTGAATCAACCAGCAGCAGTGCGCAGTATTATCCGCAGTCTCGGATTCTCAACACGGGTCTTTCGGTAAGTTTCTAAACAACGATCATTCTCTACAGCATGAAAAATATAATTAAGTTTTTGTCACTTGGTCTGGTTGTGGGCGCAGTGACAGTAGGCTGCAACAGTGATTTCCTTGACACCAAACCACTCGATAAAGTGTCGGGAGAAGCTGTTTGGGCAGATGCCGCCCTGGCCGAATCTTTTTGTACCGACATTTACAACGGTATCCGGGACGGTGTTCTCGACCAGATGAGCTTCGACTGCCAGACCGATAACGCCCTGTATAGCTTCGGAAAGCAGGACATTGCGGAGAGCAACATCAGCCCTTCAAACACGGGTACGGTTAAAAGCACAATGGAATGGGGAACGGTGTATGCTCGTATCCGGGCCGTCAATATCGCCATCGCAAGCCTTGGAGCACCTAAGTTTGACAACTCAACCGGACTGGCTACCCGCCTGAAAGGTGAAATGTACTTCATGCGGGGGTATTTCTACAATCAGCTGCTGCGCTATTATGGCGGTGTTCCGATCATCAAATCGCCTTACACGCTTGATGCTCCTGATTTTTCCATTCCCCGCAACACATATGAAGAGTGCGTCAATGCCATCGTCAGTGACCTTGATTCATCAGCGTTATTGCTGAAAGGCCGGAGTATGGCCGCTGGACGTGCCACTATGGGTGCAGCCATGGCGCTCAAAGCCCGAGTGTTGCTGTATGCTGCCAGCGATCTACACGATATACCAACGGCTAAGGCCAAGTCATCGGTAATTGCCAGCGCTACTAACCCTGAATTGCTGGGCTACGTAAGTGGTGACCGGACAGCCCGTTGGCAGAAAGCTAAAGACGCGGCTAAGGCGGTAATCGACCTGAACCAATACGGCTATAAGCTGAACCTGAGCGCCCCGGTGTCGGCAGCAGAAGGGCAGCAGAACTACATTAACATGTATTTGTCGCGGAATGGAGGTGAAGCGGATGGAATTTTCCTCAAATACTACGTTCGGGCATCCAATGATGACTGGGGTTCATGGTATCCCCGCAACAACATGCCGAATGGCTATCATGGCTGGACATCGAGCGAGCCCACTCAGCAATTGGTCGATGGTTATGAGATGATGGATGGTACTAAGTTCGACTGGTCAAAACCAGCACACGCGGCTGCCCCATACGAAAACCGCGATCCTCGTTTCTACGCGTCTATCCTGTATGACGGTGCCCAGTGGAAGCCCCGCACACCCGATGGAGCTGGTATTGACCCAGCTGGCCAGATTCAGATGGGCGAGTACGAAGTTGGTAGCTCAAGCAGCCCGGTTAAGTACTCAGGTCTGGATACCCGCAACAGTACTATCGAAAACTGGAACGGTACCTGGACAGGGTATGCGATTCGGAAATTTATGGACCCAGATCCAGGTCTGGTCGACATGAACATCCGGCAGGAAGTTCCGTCTATTCAGATTCGTTTCACCGAAGTGGTGCTCAACTACGCCGAAGCATGTATGGCGCTGGGTCAGGATGCTGAAGCCCGCAGCTGGATCAACAAAGTACGTTTCCGGGTAGGTATGCCTGCTGTTACAGAATCGGGAGCCGCGTTGGTAGCTCGCTATCAGAACGAGCGCAACATCGAGATGCTATTTGAAGATCAGCGTTTCTATGATGTTCGTCGGTGGATGACAGCTCCAACGGTACTTGGTCAACAAGCTCAGATTATCATTGTCACTGGTAAACTGAAACCAGGCAAGTCGGTAACTACTTACAAGTACAGCAAGGAAAACTACGACTACACCTACAAAGTGCAGGATCTCGGAACGGGTAAAGAAAACCGGAAATGGGCTGATAAAGCGTATTTCCCACCGATCAACCGTGACGAGATGAACCGTAACAAAAAGCTGATCCAGAATCCTGGGTACTAGGGAATTGACTAACTGGGTGATTCGGTAATTGTGGTAATTTATACGTTGTCATTTACTTAATTACCCATTCACTCGATCCTGAACTAGAGTCTTTTATAGGTTGGTAGAATATGAATCCCCGTCGGTCGATATTGTACTGATGGGGATTTTTTATTAATTTGACAGAGTTTATCCCTACGTTACGACCCTTGTGTCGGCAATTATCAATAAAGTAGTTTCTGTTGCCTTTTATTTTTCGAAACCGTGCCCACAGTACGCCCTTTACTTACCTCCTGCCTCATTGCCCTCTCGCTTCTGGCCTGCAATAAAACCGCTGAAACAACGCAGGCCGATGCACCAGCCAAGCCCTCTGGTCCGGCCCTGTTTACGCTGCTCTCGCCCGACCACACCGGCATAACCTTCTCCAATAATCTGGTTGAGGGGCTCAATACCAACGTGCTGATGTATGAATATTTTTACAACGGCGGAGGAGTTGCCATCGGCGATTTGAACGGCGACGGCCTCGACGATGTGTATTTCAGCGGAAACATGGTTCCTAATCAGCTGTATCTCAATAAGGGGGGCATGAAATTTTCCGATGTAACGACAGCGGCCGGTGTAGCTGGTCGCGAAGGGCCCTGGAAAACCGGCGTAACTATGGCCGACGTAAACGGCGACGGACGACTTGACCTGTATGTAGCCCATTCGGGTGCTTTGCGCCCTGAAGGCCGAATCCCCGAACTATTTATCAACGATGGCCCCAATGCCCAAGGCGTGCCCCATTTCACAGACCGCACGGCTGAGTATGGTCTGGCTAACCCGGCACAAACTACCCAGGCGGCCTTTTTCGACTATGACCGCGACGGCGATCTGGACCTGTTTCAACTGAACCACAACCCCCGCCTGTTACCGATCCTGGACCCATCGGCTACGGCAGCCCTGATGAAACAGATCGATCCTCAGATTGGCGTCCGCCTATTCAAGAACACGAATAACCGGTTTACAGATGTGACGGAGCGATCAGGTTTAAGCAGCTCCGTACTGACCTATGGACTGGGCGTTGGGGTGTCGGACCTGAACAATGATGGCTGGCCCGACCTGTACCTCTCCAACGATTATGGCGTACCCGACTACCTATACCTGAATAATAAAAAGGGCGGATTTACTAATGCACTGGCCAAGAGCGTAGGGCATACTTCCAATTTTTCGATGGGCAACGCCGTGGCCGATGTTAACAATGACGCCCGACCCGATATTTTGACTCTCGATATGCTACCCGAAGACAACCGGCGGCAGAAACTGCTCATGGCTCCCGACAACTATGAGAAATACGATCTGGCCGTGCAATCGGGCTTTTACCACCAGATCATGCGGAACATGCTGCAAGTCAGTAACGGCGACGGCCGCGACCGTGGCGACGGACCGGGCATACCGACCTACCGCGAAATTGGGCAATTGGCAGGTATCTCGAATACTGACTGGAGCTGGTCGCCCTTGATGGCCGATTACGACAACGATGGCTGGAAAGATTTGTACATCACTAATGGCTACGTCCGCGACTATACCAATCTGGATTTTCTGAAGTATATGAACGACTTCATGCAGAACCGACCCACCAAACCAAGCCGGGAAGATGTGCTGTCGCTGGTTCACCAGATGCCCGCGTCGAACGTATCAAATTACTTATTTCAGAACAAAGGTGATGCAACTGACGAGGTCACATTTGCCAACGTTGGCGCAGCATGGGGTCTAACTCAGGCCTCAAACAGTACGGGCGCTGCGTACGCGGATCTGGATAATGACGGCGATCTGGATCTGGTTGTGAATAATACCAACCAGCCCGCTTTCATCTTTCAGAACGAAGCAAATAAGAATCTCAAACACCATTATCTCGCGCTGACCCTTCAGGGAATGGGGAAAAACACACAGGGTGTTGGCACAAAAGTGACAGTGTATCAAGCTGGTAAACAACAGTTTGTCGAGCAGATGCCTACACAAGGGTACCAGTCAAGCGTGTCGCCAAAGTTGCACATTGGTCTTGGCGCAAAAGTCGCTATCGACTCAGTACGGGTAGTTTGGCCAACGGGTAAGCAACAGCTCATCAAATCGGTAAAGGCAGATCAATTGCTGACTGTCCGCGAAACAGAGGCAACGTCTACGTATCGACCTACAGGTTATGGTGCGCCTTTGTTTCGGGAAATGGGCGGAACCCTGGCGCACACGTACCCAACGAAGCCCATCAACGATTTCAAACGTCAACCATTACTGGTAAACGCCCAATCGTTCAACGGGCCAAGCCTGACAAAAGGTGATGTGAACGGCGACGGACGGGAGGACGTTTACGCTGGAGGTAGCAACGGGCAGGCTGGAGCCTTGTTTATTC
The DNA here is from genome assembly GCF_028867935.1 of Flavobacterium sp. SUN052. GTDB lineage: Bacteria > Bacteroidota > Bacteroidia > Flavobacteriales > Flavobacteriaceae > Flavobacterium. The sequence goes on along the minus strand of NZ_JAPQNS010000004.1, from coordinate 65,413 downwards.
AGCAAGCTAACGGCAGCTTCACCAAAAAAGCTCAACCCGCTTTTGACGCCGACAAAGCCTGCGAAGATGCCGACGCGGTATTTTTCGATGCCAATGGCGACAATTTCCCTGACCTATACGTATGCAGCGGTGGCTACGGCGACATCCAACCCGACACCGACGCTCGTTTACAGGACCGTCTGTACCTGAACGATGGTAAAGGCAATTTTACTAAACAGGCTAATGCCCTGCCTGCTCTCAAAACCAGCACCAGTTGCGTTCGCGTGGCCGATGTAAATGGCGATAACAAACCCGATTTGTTCGTCGGCGGACGCGTAATCCCCGGCCGCTATCCCGAAGCCCCCCGCTCCTTTTTGTTGATAAACAATGGCAAGGGAGTCTTTTCCGATCAGACCAAGCAACTCGCCCCCGCTCTGGAACGCATCGGCATGGTTACCGATGCAGCATGGATCGATCTCAACAACGACAAAAAAAACGAACTCGTTGTTGTTGGTGAATGGATGCCCGTAACGGTAATGGGTTGGTCGGGATCGCAATTTGTGGATCAAACTACTACGTTTCTGGGCAAAGAATACCGGGGCTGGTGGAATGAGCTGTTGGTTGATGACCTGAACGGCGACGGGCGGCCCGATCTGGTTGTTGGTAATCAGGGCCTCAACACCCAGTGCCGCGCCAGCGACAACGAACCCGCCGAACTAGTGTACAAAGATTTTGACGATAACGGCAAGCTGGACCCAATTCTGTGCCTTTTCGTACAAGGGAAATCGTATCCCCACGCCACCCGCGACGAATTGCTCGACCAGATTGCGATGCTTCGTAAGCGGTTCACTACCTACGACAGCTACTCTAATGCCACCCTGACTGATGTTTTCACCTCCGAGGAATTGAAAGGGGCTCAAAAGCTAACCGCCAACGAGTTCCGAACCATGAGTTTCATGAGTTCAGCCGGTGGAAAATACGTGGCAAAACCGCTGCCTCTAGCCGCTCAAACATCCCCGATTTTTACCCTTACCCCCCTCGATTTTGACAAAGACGGACATAAAGATTTGTTGCTCTGCGGTAACACTTACCAGACCCGGCTTCGATTTGGCCGTTCGGATGCCAACCGGGGATTGTTGCTCAAAGGAGATGGAAAAGGCGGTTTCAGCGCGGTGCCCCAGGCTCAGGCCGGCTTCGATCTTCGGGGCGATGTGCGGTCAGTAATTCCGGTAGGGAACAAGCTGCTAATCGGTATGAATCAGCAGCCGGTACGGGTGTATGGAAGGTAGTTTTATAGTTTAATTGGCTTCGCCGTTTCATACTGCGCTGTTTCAGGTTTCACCATGCCCCCTCAGTCTGTGAGGACACCATAACCGTCATGTTAAGCTAAAATTGATTGTTTTCCCACGGTCTGTGTCCTCACAGACCGCACATTCGGCAGGCAAATCTATCTAACTCACAAGCAGCCTGTGTCCTCACAGACCGTGGGCTGAGCGCAATAACAATCAGTATATATGATTTGATGGATTGATAATTTGTTCTGTACCCTCAAAGTTCACGTGTGCGTCAGCAATCGTACCCTCGGTCTGTGTCCTCACAGACCGCATAATCCGGCATGCAGTGTTCACGAATGTACAAGCTCACAACCAACCTCTAGAAGTGATTTGATTGATTGTGAATTTGGAATCAATCGTTGACGAGTAACTCCATTTCTTCAAAGTTTCCAGCAATCAGCCATTGAGGGATGTATTTTGATTCTAGGTTGATGAGTCGCATACCTCGGTCAAAAGCGTAAGCACAAGCAGCCAGGATTGGCAGGGGTAAATAACCTGTTGGATCAAGTGTATAGTCGTATTCCTCTCCGTTCACATCAGTGAATTGGAGGGAGTAATAAGTTTTCCAACTATAGAGTGCTTCTTCAACCGCTTTTTCAAAGCCTGCCTGATCGTTCTGGAATACATGATGGTAGATTAGCAACACAGGAAGAAAAATAGACTCAGTCGTTTTTTTCCGCATCTCGAAGATAAGTTTCCAAACAGACTCATCATTTAATCCTTCCACCATTACATACTGTTTGTACTCCTCCCAGGTAAGCATAAGAGAGAGATGGCTATAAGTAGCCTGTGCTTCTGAGATTGTGCCTTTCCCGCTCAACAGTACTTGATAAAACAGGAACATTGTCTCAAAAAGCATATCCTCCTGAACAGCCTGCTCTGTAAAGGAGAGTGGTATCTGAGCGTAGAAATCAAGTGCGTGTTTATCCCGGAGAATAAGTGCCGCTTGAATTGCCTTCATCACATGAAACGTACCTATACTGTCAGTCGAAAACTGCCCAACTGTCTCAACCTCTTTGTCCGCAATCATGAACTTGACAGGTTGGCCACTATGCACCGTGTATTGAAGCCAGGCATAATTCAACTGATTAGCGTAGTAGATATAGTTGTAAGTATAGTTGGGAGTGCCATAAAAATTCGCAAGCCCTAAAAGCCTCCACATCGCATTGGCAGTGTAAGACAAATTGTCTTTGGTAACGCCATTTGTCAGTTCTTTGACCCATCCAACTCGTTTCGTCATTTCACGAGAAAACTGTAAATAAAACTGCTCTTTATTCTGAATCGTCAAATCTGACCGATTGTGTGTTTCAATAATGATTTCCATTATTCAAAAAATGGCATCTAGCCTTTGTTGACTAAATCCAATGCTATCAAAGGTATTACGAAACTCACGGGAACCGATTTCATCCACCAATTCCCGCATAAATCACTCATCCAACAGGTAAATCATTGCTGCCGCATAGGTGGTCTGTGAGGACACAGCCACAGGAGGCTGAACCAGTATATCCAGATTGGACACAGCTATAAACCTTTTCTATCAGCCAAACCGTTCGCGGTAATGGGTTAAAAAGTCGAAGGGGTCTTCACCTGTTTCGTAAAACCGCGCTGATGACCAATTGTATTCTTCGGGCCGGGTGGCTAAATTCCAATGCTCTTGCAGGGGATTGTTATGAATGTAGGTGATTTTCTGCTCCACTTTGGGGCTATTATCCATTAGAATGGCGAGTGGATCGCGCTGCCAGAAACGGTAGGCTCGTTCGCCGTCATCAACCTTGAAATAAGGCAAAACCGCTGGGTAGTTTGCTTGTAAATCAGCCTTGAACTCATGGCTAGTGAATTTATTGAAACTAGCATGGGGCATTTCCTTGCCATTTGGTTCCAACATCTCCCAGATCACATGCAAGTGATTGGGCATTATTACAAAAGCATATACAGCGATCTGTTTCCGCTCAACTAACCTCTGCCAGCAGCCAATGATAATGGCCTTATATTTGTCAGGTTTGAGCAAATGCTTCCACTCATGAATTGTATCAGTCCAAAAATATACTTGGCCAAACTCCATGCGGGAGTTACGACGGTCGGTTAAGGGATCAAAAGGGGCTTGAGACATGAGCGACTGGGTAAGTCGCAAGGTAAAATTTTTACTGGATCGTTTTACATTTTGCAATCGCAACCACGGTCTGTGTCCTCACAGACCGCACATCCGGCAGGTAATCTTTGCTGACGCACGAGCGGTCTGTGAGGACACAGACCGTGGATACGACACAGTCACGGCTATAGTACCGCTAGCCAACCAAACCCTATTCCGTTTTCTTCTTTAGCGTCATGGCGTATTGACCGTCGACTAATAGTGTCAGGCGGTCTTTACCAATGCGAAAGAGCGTCGATTGACGGAGAGCTTCCAGGAAATCAGCTTCAAAGGTGCCAGGGCTGGTTTTGTGGCTCGTTGTTTTGGGATCAATAGTCAGGTGATCGCCGTCGGCGTGAATGTCGCCTTTGATCTTGTTCCAACCCGTTGAGCCGGACAATTTGTTATTGTCGAGGTCAATTTCTAAAAAAGGCAGTGCTTTGTCAGCAAACTGATCGGGTCGTAGGCGTTGCCCCTGGAAGGTTTCGAGCAGCCACTCACCGTTGAGCCGGTCACTACCCTTTATGAAAGCCCCACACCCCACGTATCGTTTACCGTTTGCATCGATTCGCACCGTATACGCATAGTCGCGCTTGGTCAGTGGATCACGGCACGACACCGGTTCGATGCTCACTTTCAGCCGGTTAACCTTTTCGGCACTGTTCCGGCTAGTGCCACTCCGCCGACTCGTGGAGGCATAGGTTGGCGTTGACCGAGCATCGAGTAATACACCCAAACCCTTGCCCGTGGGTTGTGGTTTGGGCATTGGCATCAATAACTCAGGGCCGTCGAGCGTTTGAAAAAGCATCTGCTTGGAGAAGTCGATGTCTAACCGCCAGCCAGCTGTTGTCGCCACGGGGCTAGTGCCAACAGCTATAAAATCGACCCCCTGTCTACGCTTGTCGGCCCAGTCGGTGGTTTCGGTCAGTTTGCTTTTGATCGGCTTACGAGATGCCGATGAGCCAGTTGTAGTTCGTTGACAACCAGACAAAAACAATAAAACAAAAATAATTGAATACGAAAGAGAGAAAGAAAATACCTGCTTAATTTGGGCGCTCATGCCAACATCCATTAGTTCAGTAATGGAAAAACAACGAACAAAACTCGTAGAATAGTATTTTAATAGAGTACAACCAATCGAGTAGGACAGCTCCAGCACTCTTTTGGGCCTACGTCTTTTCTGAGCTAACTTAGCAGGTCATGTAAGCCTTACAAGGCGCTCTTATTCTTCTTTCGACGGATTAGCCGAAAATGAAACTAAACGAAACACTCCTATTAGCTGGTGCCGCTGGGGCGCTCATTATCTGGATTCTGGAATACCAGCGTACGTCATTTTTAGACAGCTATACCTACCTGATGCTTTGCCTGGGGTTGTTGTTTACGTTTCAGTACGTCCGCAATAAACGGCTTCAACGCGAGAAAACTATTTCGCCCACGATTAAGCAAATGGCAACGGACCCTAAAAAGAAAAAAAAGAAGTAGAATTGGCAGGAACAGGTATGCCTATCACTGCCCCTGCCAACTGAAAACTGCCTACTACTAAACTATGCTCCTTCTGCTTGGCGCTTCTCTTGCACTTATTTTGGCCGGGTTTTTCTCGGCAGTCGAAACGGCATACCTCTCCGTAAACCGGGTTTATTTTGAACTGCACAGCAAACAGGGCCCTGTTGGCGAAAAACTGGTATCGCAGTTTCTCAAAAAACCAATCCTGTTTGTAGGCACTACACTGGTTGGCAACACACTTTTCCTGGTAATCTACGCGGTCTTGGGCGTAACAGGTTTACATCCACTCCTGATGGACCTTCTACCCGACAATTACGATAGCCCATTTGTCGTCATAGCGCTGGAAACCCTGATTCTGACGGTGATTTTTATGCCCGTGGCCGACTACCTCCCTAAGAGTCTGGCATTGATTCATCCCGACGCTTTTCTGGAGCGCCTGGCGGTTCCATTATGGATTATCTATCAGGCAATTGCTCCCGTGGTTCGCGTGCTGGTTGGTACAGCCCGGCTCTTCAACAAGTATGTATTGCGTCAGAAACACGACGAAATTCGACCCGTTTTCGGCCTCACCGATCTGAATCATTACCTACAGCAGGCTAACCAGACAAAGGCCGAAACTGAGGATGAAGTGGATGTCGACACCCGCATTTTCAACAATGCCATTGAGTTTCGCGATGTACGGGTGCGCGACTGCCTGATTCCACGCCGGGAGGTTACAGCCGTTGAAGTAAATGACAACGTAGACGATCTCAGGCGGGCGTTTCAGGATAGTGGCCACTCTAAAATTCTGGTCTACCGCGAGAGTATCGACGACATTATTGGCTATTGTCATGCGCTGGCTCTCTTTGAAAAACCCCAAACCATCGAGAGCATTCTCACCCCTATTGTGACGGTTCCCGAAACAATGCCCGCTCAGGATTTACTACTTCGGTTCACGAGCGAGCACAAAAGCCTGGCTCTAGTGGTTGACGAGTTTGGCGGGACGGCTGGTATTATCAGTGTGGAGGATATTGTAGAGCAGATTTTTGGCGAAATTCAGGATGAGTTCGATACCAACGAAGACTGGACCGAACGCCAGATCGACGAAAATACGTACCGGCTCAGCGCCCGACACGAAATTGCTTATCTGAACGAGAAATTCGGCTGGGACATCCCCGAAGGTGACCAACCATCAGCACGTTACGACACCCTCGGTGGCCTGATTCTGGCCCTCAACGAAGACCTCCCCAACGTAGGCCAGCGCATTGAAATGTCCCCTTTCACCTTCGTTGTCGAATCGATGGACGGTACCCGGATTGATACCGTTTTGGTGGAGGTTAGAAAAGAAAGATAAGAACGCGGATTAAACCCTATCCCACAACCTGTTCAATCATAGCGATATACCCCTGAATACCTTCTTCAATTTCGTTCAGGTATATAAACTCATTGGCTGTGTGCGACCGACCCGAATGGCCGGGGCCACATTTGAGCGAGGGGCAATCTAACAGTGCCTGGTCCGATGTGGTTGGAGAACCGTAAGTGGTGCGACCCAGCGCTATGCCTGCCTGCACAATTGGGTGTTCAATAGGAATACTCGACGGTCTCAGGCGGATAGAACGTGGCTTCACTTCAGCGCCAATGTTGGCCTTTACCGTCTCAATAATTTCTTCGAGTGTATACTGCTCCGTTACCCGGATATCAACAGTGAATGTACATGCGTCTGGCACCACGTTGTGCTGCGTTCCCGCGCTGATAATCGTCACCGACATTTTAATCGGTCCCAGCGTAGGAGACACTTTTGGAAACTGATAGGTAGTGAGCCAGTTAATGTCCTGAATAGCTTTGTAAATGGCATTCTCGCCCTCATTCCGGGCCGCGTGCCCCGACCGGCCGTGAGCCACGCAGTCGATCACGAGCAAGCCCTTTTCAGCCACTGCCAGCTGCATATCGGTGGGCTCGCCAACAATGGCAAAGCTAATCGGCGGCAAATCATCGACGATCAATTCCAACCCATCGCGTCCCGAAATTTCTTCTTCGGCACTGATTGCCAGCATCACATTATAGCGAAGATCGGGTCGGTCATAGAACCAGCAAAACGTAGCAATCAGCGACACAAGGCAGCCACCCGCGTCATTAGAGCCCAAGCCAAATAGTTTTCCGTCCTCAACCAGTGGCTCAAATGGGTTCAACGTCCACGATGCGTTGGGCTTTACCGTGTCGTGGTGCGAATTGAGCAGCAGGGTCGGTTTGGCAGGGTCGAAATGGGCATTGTAAGCCCAAATATTGTTTTTTTTACGGGTAAAAGGAATACCCTGATCGGTCAGAAACTGCTCCAGAATAAGAGCCGTTTTATCTTCTTCCCGGCTAAATGAAGGCGTAGCAATCAGCCGTTTAAGCAGCGAGATAGCCGCTTCGGTCAGTACACGTTGTCGGGAAGGTGTTTCGATAATCATAAAAAAGAGTCGACGGTACGGTTCCTCAAAGATACGTCAGGCTTCATAATACTTCACCCCACGATCCCGCAAAAACTGCTTGATCACATCTACGTGAACACACATACCAACGTTTAGGAAGGGGTAATTGGACACGCTTTTTTTGCGGTTATTTACCATAACTTCTTGATTTTCAATATCAAAACCAAGATGCAAATGGCGCGTTGCCGACTGCATACCATAAATCAAACCGCGCGTATCGAACAGGGGTCCACCGCTTTGGCCCCGCAAGCCCGGTGTGCTCATCTCAATGCCCGAAATAGTCCCGTTAGGGTCAGCAATCAGGCGTGTTACAATGCCGTCGATGGGAAACCGGGCCGAACTTACGCGTCCTGTGTCGGTCCACTCAATATCGTCGGTTTGCGAATTGTAACGGAAGTTGGTAAAATCAGGAAACGGATAACCCAGGCGGCACAAACTCCGGCCGGGTTTTATAAAACTGCTGTCGCGGGCGAAGGTAGCATACGTGGGATACAGCTTCCGGGTATAGTTTTTGAACCGTAGCACCGCCAAATCGTATGTTGGGTGCATGTCGATAGAAATTTCCGAAAACTGATCGAAGCAGTTGTGAAACGAGTTCCGAATTCGAATCATACTCTCGGCCCGCAGGTTGAATCGTTCCTCTAGCTTCTTGAGCTGGTTGGGCAGGCTTTTATCCCGGGCCAGCGAGCCTCGGGCCGATTGAAACTGGAGGTAATTCTGGTAAATAGCGTCGGCATTCACAATCAACTCGGCTACGTGCTTACAAGTAACGGCGCAGCCATCTTCATTCACAAAAAACAGGGTCGCACTGCCGGGAATGACTTCGCCGTGGCCATAGAGCCGGACGATGGAATGCATAGGGCGGGTGAAGGTATCAATGCGCTCAATAGCGTCAACGAACATGGTGGTTAATAAGAAGAGTAAGGGGCAAAAATACGGAATCAAAGCCCCAACCGCAACCGCCCACCCGTGTCGAGCGTTATCTTACCCGCCTGTGTATAGGTGACCCGAAGTGCCTGAACCGTGGTGCTGGCAGGCACGGCAATGGCATGCCGAATCTCGACGGGGTCAGTGGACGCGGGAAGGCGATTACACGACCAAACGCTGGAATCAGTCCAGTTACCCGCCCGAGTCGTGAACATGGTGGTGCAGGGCGCACTCACCTGTACCATGTAGTCTTCGGCTTCGCCAAAACTGTAGGTACCGCAGGGATCTGTAGGTGCATCTTTAAACCGAACTATAACCCGGATAGCCAATGTACCTGCCGTTGTACCAGTTGGAATGGTCAAACTGCCAGCGAATCCGGTCAAAAGCGAATCGGGTGTTTGATAGAGCTGCTCGGGCGAGGACCCCGATTCAAAAATTCCGTCGCGGTTCAGATCACCCCAGATGGTAACACTTTCATAGAAACGACTCCCCAAAAATTGGCCACCAACGCTTACGGTCTGCCCGGCCGTCAGGCTGGCTATTGGCGACGCATATTGACTGTAAGCGCCTGACGAACAGCCCGTATTCTGACTCATGACCGTTCCGTTGAGGGTAAAACTATCCAGCCCATCCTGATCATAGCAACCCTCCGTAAACGTTGGTCGGCAAAGGGTTGCTCCCGACGAGGCTGTTGCTACCCCCGACAACCCAGCCGTGGTGCTGTTCGACGGACGAACGCGGTACGAATACGCCGTAAACGAATTGGTGGTCAGGTCAGCAAATGAGGTACTATTTGGCCCTACACCGCCTATTGGCACAAAAATTCCCGTTGGCGAAGTGGATCGTTCGATGAAATAACCCAGTTCGTTTGTCGCGTTATCCTGCCAGGTCAGAACGATTCCACCACTAGCACCTGCTCTGGCCGTTAAGTTTGAGACAGCAGCAACCGTTGTGGGAGCGCAGTCGACGGTGTAGCCAGTGGCCGTTTGCCGGGTAGCCAACCCTCCCTGAATTCGGCCGTACTGTCCCGCTGTGAACAGGGGATTACATCCGTCATAATACGACATAATGTTGCCCAGTTGGGGATTATACCGTTCGCCGTTTGGGTCGGTGATAGTACCCGTGTATACCTTGCAGCCATTGACTATGGTTGTAGAAACGCCGTTTCGGCCATATGGGTCAGCGGGGGTGTCGCAGAGGAAATCCCCCGCCGTTGTGCAGTTGGCCCCCGCGCCACGCGTTACGAGCTCGGGTGTGCTGGTTTCATTGCTGCCCTGAAACGTATGGTACAGGCTGAAATTATGGCCTAGCTCATGGTTCAACACATAGCTACCCAGATACTGATCCGATAATCGGTCGGTTCGGATAAACGATCGTGTTGATTCGATGGCATTCGATGGGAAATTAGCCTTACCTACATACCGGGGATCGTCGAAGAGGTTCACGAAATACACGTTCATGGCATTGGTCGCATCGCGGCCCGCAACTGCCGATTCATTGGCAAACGGAAACGACATGAACAGCCCATCATCGTCGATGTAATCAGGCGATATACCACAAAAATAAAATTGAATGCCCGAGCCGTTGTCGTGATAAAAGCTATTGGTGATCGCCAGCACGTTGTTTAGACTATTGAGGGTCATGCCACCCGTGCCGTTGGTTCGCCGAAAAATATGAGGTCGGATGGGAACGTACGTGATGGTTCCGGCTTTGTTTTCGCCCGAGGCTTGTTTTATCGCCAGTGCCAGCTTTATCTGCGCTTCCAGTGCCCGTAGTTCGCTGGCGGTTAACTCTGGGGTGGCACAAATCAGGGAATCGCGCGATGGGGAGGGTTTCTTTTGAGCCACAGCAACCCACGAAAGGCCAACCAAAATAGCCACTAGCAGCAATCTCCAATAGACATGACGGAAAAAGTCTGGCATATGCAGTAGTCGTTGAGCCTGACAAATTTACGTCAATACTGGAGATGCCTAGTGCTCGTAAATAGGTAAATCAGTAACGGGGTAAATTGGTAACTGTCTACTGGGAGCCGCCTTAAAAATGAAAGTCTACTTACCAATTTATCCAATTACCAATTTACCGTCCAGTCAAAACTCAAATCAGCTTATTCTTTCTTCTTTGTCACAGTCACGTTCGCCGGAACCACAGCACCTTGGTCACCACTGTCGGGCGGAGCCTGCGTAGGGCCAGTCATGCTACTGTTGGCGGTATCCCCTTCCATTATCACCGGCGTGTTTCCTTTCTCCACGGCCGCCATCGAATCGGGGTTGGCCGTGCTGGTTGCACTTTCTTTTTTGCGCTCTCCGCAACTCTCCATTACCACCACGGCGAGTAATGCCAAGCCGAGTGTTTTCCAACTTCTCTGGTTCATAATCACATTGCTTTGGTTAAATCTTGGTCACCACTACGTTGATTCGGCGGTTCTGGCGTCGAGCTTCTTCGCTTTCGTTCGTAGTGACAGGCTTAGCAGATCCAAAACCCTGAGTTACCACACGGGTAGCTTCAACACCAGCTTCACTGAGGGCTGCTTTAACAGCATTTGCCCGGTCGAGAGAGAGTTTCTGGTTGGCTTGCGGATCGCCGGTATTGTCGGTGTGGCCCTCTACCCGAACTGACAGCGTCGGGTAAGCCTGCATAATCTGAATTAAGTCGTTTATGTTGGGGCGCGAGTCAGCCGTGATCCGGGCTGAGCCAGTATCAAAGGTCAGATTGTCGAAGACGAATGTGCGGGGGACTACGTGGGATTTTTCACCCAGAAAACGAGCCAGATTGGCGTTGAACGAGTTTTCGGCTACGTTCAGCGTTCGACCACCTGGCAGTTCAACCGGTACCCGACGGATTCCCAACGCCCCAGGTACGGTAGAGTCGGATGTTTGACCGTTCGATTCTTTTATATTCTGTTGCGTAGCTGCGGATTTGTCTTCGACGGCATTGCTTTCTACCCGGCTGGTTGTGTCGGTATATACACCATCGATACCATTTTGCGGTTCGCGGCATTTCTGGATAACCAGCGCAATGACCAAAATACCCATTGCCACCATAGCCCAGCGAAGCCAGCGCACATTTTCTTTCTGGCGATCGCCATCGGTGCTTTTTGGAATGTTTGGATTCAGCGACGTACCACTGAAATGATCGGCCCCCTGCACTTCGGTTGGTGGTCCGGTTGGCGTTTTAAAACTATCGAAACCCAGTAGGCCACCCACTTCCGAAAGGCCAGCGGGCAAAGTGGCCTTGATGCTGTCGGTCTGACCCAGTAAAAGTGATTTCAGGTTGAAATCGGTAAGGCCCAGTTCATTGTGCTGTCGCCCCAGCATCCCCATCAGCACCGACCCGGTTAGCCCGATCACCGAGCGGGCCGAAGCGGGTTGAAGGCTGCTGTAATTGGCTAGTTGCTCTGTAATTCGGTCGGTGTTAGCACCGAGAATAGTACCCACAAATTTACGGCCTGTTTCAACCGCCTTTTGGGTTTCCTCGTGCGTATCGGTTACCTGCGCTATATCTAGTGGAGTAGTTTCTTTACTGTAATTGCCCTTTTCGAGAAGACTGATAATGCTGTCAGCACCTCCGTTTTGCATCCGGTTGGCCAGTCCACCCAATACGGTTGGCAGGGCCCCATTAACAGCTTTGCGCGTGTTTTCAGGGGTCTCGTTCAGTTGATTGGCAAGCTGATCGATCACTGAAGACGAAAATTGATCGTTGAGATAGGATAACAAATTAAGCGCCATAATTCTACCGTTTGTGTAGTGTATTATGACATTTAACAGCCTGTTTAGGCGAATGTTCGGGAAAGGTATGCAGTGGGCAGAGGCAGTATACAGTAGTTGGGGGTATTCACGGAGAAGCCCGAAATGTCGAGCCGCTGCCTACTGCCACTGCTTACTGTTACCCTATACGCTTGGTGCGTTGCCGCAACACGGCTTCAATTTCGGCCTCGTCGCGGAAGGCTCCGTTTACGTTAACAACGTGACTGGCCAGCACATCGTAACGCTTGCGCATGAGGTTGACAAATACACCTAAAAAATCAAGCTGGTCGAAAACGATGGCCTGGTTCTTCGCGTATTTATCAATCGTTTTCTGAAAAAACGCGGGGTGTTCCGTCCAGTGCATGGCTGGCCGATCGTGGTGGCTAATGTGGTAGCCGTCGTTGAAACACTTGTGGTTATACTTTACGTTGATGCAGGTAATGCTGTTTTTGTAAGGGTTCAGCGGTTCGTTAGCACAAATAAAAGCGTGTTGGGTCCAGTTACCCAGCATGGTGATAAGCCGAAAAATCAGGAAGGGCAGAATGAATACAACTAAAGTAGCCGGGAAACTTACAAACGACAGTCCAACGCATAACGCGTAAAAACTAAGCTCACCCAGAATAGCCCGATACGCTAGTTTCGTTCGGTTCTTTTTGCGCAGATAGGCCACTAGTTCAATCACTCCAAATACCATAAAAGACCCGTAATACGTCAGGAAACTGCGGATACTGTCGCGTTGATAGGGCATGGTTGTACTTTCGTCGGGGGCCACATTGTTTTCGGGATGGTGCATGCCAATGTGGTGGCTGAAGTACGTTTCGGGCGTTTGACCGAAGAACGGAGCAATTACCCACGTCCAATAATAGTAGGCATTTTTATACTCGGGCTTAAACAAAGGGCGATGGCTGGTACAATGAAGCATCAACCCAAAGGGTCCTTTAAAAACAAGATTGTTCAAATACAGGTACGTAAACGCGACAACACCCCACAGCCAGCCCGTCAAAAAAGGCGTATATAACAATACCGCTAATGGAATGATTGTCAGGCTAATACGAAGTGCTAATTTTATAAACGGCAGATCGCGCTCGTCTTTTAAAAACTGGAGCCAGAATTGATCGAAGCGGGAGTAAACGGGTTGTGTGAAGCTAGGGTCACTAATCAGGCCAAGTGTGCGCATGAAAGGTTTTGTGAAGGGGGATGTATATAGAACTAACGACGGCGGGATTGTTCCCATTGTCGGCCAAAATGTATATAATATTTATTTAGCTCTCAATTGTGTATTATCAACGCAGGCCTGTGGTTTTTGATTTGGGAATCGTGGTCAACGGAACGGACAAAGTAGCTTAGTCAGTTGGATGGCTGGCAATATAATCAGAATTTTACCACATGATTCTTTTCATTCAAACCGGGCTCAACGAAGCCAATCGGCTGACCCTCCGCCAACAGCTTGGCGATTCCCACACTATTGTTTTTCGCAACGAACTGTCCCCCGACGAACAGCAGGCGGCCCTTCAGCAAGCCGATGTAGTCATGGGCAATCCACCCGCCGACTGGCTTCAGAGCGTGCCAAATCTTAAATTCTGGCAACTGGATTCGGCTGGGTTCAACAACTACAGCGATCTGAACCTGAACATTCCGGTGGCCAACATGGGTGATTTCTTTGCCTGGCCATGTGCTGAGACAATCATGGCGGGTATTCTGGCCTTGTATCGCCGGATCGATGAGTTAGCCGTGCTGCAACGCCAACAAAAATGGATTGGTGCCCCGCTTCGATACACCATGAGTACTCTACACAAGCAGCGCGTAATCATTCTGGGGGCGGGCACTATTGGGCAGGCTGTGCGCAGCATTCTGACCGGTTTTGAATGCGATATAAAACTCATGGCCCGCACCAATCCGAACGCTCAAATTCATACCCGGGAAGAACTGCTTACCGCACTCGCCACCACCGATTTGCTTATCAACTGCCTACCCGGCACCGTCGATAAATTTGTCGATAGCGACGTGTTGGCAGCCATGAAGCCGGGCAGTGTTTTCGCCAACGTTGGCCGGGGCAACACCGCCGACGAACCCGCCCTGATCGATGTGTTAGAACGGGGGCACTTGTCTGGTGCGGTGCTGGATGTTACGGCTCAGGAACCGCTACCTGTCGATAGCCCCCTCTGGAAAATGCCTACTGTAATTTTGACTCAGCACACAGCCGGTGGCCAACGAGCCGAGGACGAGGGCAAAGTAGCTCAGTTTTTAAGCAACTTCGCCCGCTTTGAACAGGGCGAACCTATAGAAAACCAAGTTACACTAGCACGGGGTTATTGAAATAAAGTAACTTTATGTGTTTGTAGTCCAATTCTCATTTTCCTGTGCACATACTAACTCCTCCCCAATCCTTCGACGCTATCGTAATCGGCTCCGGCGTGAGCGGTGGCTGGGCTGCTAAAGAACTTACCGAAAAAGGCCTGCGCGTACTCATGCTTGATCGGGGCAAACCGCTCGAACACGTTACGGGCTACGAAACAGCTATGAAAGCCCCCTGGGAAATGTCCCATGCCGGTAAGCTAACCACCGAGCAGATCGAAACCCATCCGTACCTGAGCCGCGACCAGATTTTTAACGCCGGTAACGCTCATTACTGGATGAACGACACCGATGCGCCGTATGCCGAGCAAAAACGCTTCGACTGGTTCCGGCCTGACATTGTAGGGGGTAAATCGATTATGTGGGGACGACAAACGTACCGGCTCAGCGATCTGGACTTTGAAGCCAATGCAAAAGAGGGCATCGCCGTCGACTGGCCGATTCGCTACGCCGATGTGGCCCCCTGGTACAGTTACGTAGAAAAATTTGTGGGAATCTCAGGTGAGAAACTTAACCTGCCCCAACTCCCGGATTCGGACTTTATGCCGCCGATGGATATGAACTGTCTGGAGAAACACGTGGCTTCGTCGATCAAGTCAACGTACAAAGGCGACCGGGTGATGACTATTGGGCGGGTAGCTAACCTCACCGCTCCTACAAAAATGCACACTGATCTGGGCCGGGCGAGTTGCCAGTTTCGGAACCTCTGTAGCCGGGGCTGTCCGTTTGGTGGCTATTTCAGCTCACAGGCGGCTACCTTGCCTGCCGCCATGAAAACGGGTAAACTGACCCTCCGCCCCCACTCTATTGTGGCCGAGGTGCTTTACGATGAACAGAAAAGCAAAGCCAAAGGCGTTCGGGTGATCGACTCGCTAACCGGCGAAAGCCTTGAATACAACGCCAAAATCATTTTTGTAAATGGCTCCACACTGGGCTCAACGTTTGTGCTAATGAACTCAGTGTCGAACCGTTTCCCCAACGGCCTCGGCAACGACAGTGGCGTATTGGGCAAGTACCTGATGGATCACCATTTCCGGGTGGGAGCCAACGGTACGTACGATGGTTTCCAGGATAGCTATTACTACGGTCGACGCGCCAACGGTATTTACATTCCACGGTATCGTAACATCGGCAACGACAAACGCGATTACCTGCGGGGTTTCGGTTATCAGGGTCGGGCCAGTCGCGGGCGCAACGAAAATGCTGAAGGGTTTGGAGCCGACATGAAAGAGCTAATGACCAAACCCGGTGGTTGGACAATGAGCCTCGGTGGGTTTGGCGAGTGCCTGCCCTACGAGGACAATCAGGTGACGCTCAATCGTCAGAGAACCGATAAGTGGGGCTTGCCAACTATGGTTTTCAATGCCAGTTTCAAGGAAAACGAGACGAAAATGCAGATCGACATGATGAACGATGCTGCCGAAATGCTCGAAGCCGCAGGTGTGAAAAACATTCAGGCCTATAACAATCACAGCGCACCGGGCATGGCTATTCACGAAATGGGCACCGCTCGTATGGGCCGCGATCCCAAAACGTCGATATTCAATAAGTGGAACCAGATGCACGCCGTGAAAAATGTATTCGTGACCGACGGTGCGGCCATGACTTCTACCTCTTGCGTCAATCCCTCCCTCACCTACATGGCGCTTACCGCCCGTGCGGCCGATTTTGCCGTAAAGGAAATGAAAAAGGGAAACATATAATCGGTAACAGAAGCTAGTATCCAACAGGGCTGGAGCGAATCACGCTTCAGCCCTGTTGAGTATAAAACCATCTTATATCATCGACAAAAATCAATTTTTGACCTGATAATCGTCAGGTTGAGAGTAGTAAAGCATGCCTTGTTTTGTAGTGTAATTCAAACGAAAAACGCTCATGGCAACGCTTAATCATACCCTACATCAGACCCATTCGTTAGAGTCATCTCATTCCTGGCTCAGCAGCTATAATGCCTTTTTAGAAAAAGCCGAATTCAATCGTTTCGGCTGGTCTGCAACCACCCTTATGACGCAAGGCTGTGTGCTCACACCGCTGCTTCTGCTCTCTATGTTTTATTACGGAGGTAGCGACTGGCAGTTTCTGGTTGGAAACCTGTGCTTTTTGCTGGTGCTGATTCCGGTTCTGGCGGCACAACCTGTAAAATACATTTTCCCGGCCTTCGCTTTTAGCGCGTTTGTTCACGTGGTTCTGATCCTGGTAAATCTGCTGTAGGTTATTTCATATCGGCTGGTTGATCCATTTAGTAAAAACGCTCACGTATATGAAAACCATTGTTGCTGCTACCGACTTTTCAGCGAACGCTAATCAGGCGGCTCACTTTGCCATGCAACTGGCCAAGGCGCAAAAAGCTGCCCTGATTTTGGTTAATGCCTTTCATTTCTGGCCAACCAATCCGGCTGAAATCGGGGGCGATTTCCCGCTCAGTGCGCAGGTCATACACGACGACAGTCAGCACCAATTGAAGGCGTTGGCCATTGAATTACATACACAGTACGGAAGCGATGTTGCCATCAACTGTATCACCAAAGAAGGCTATGCCATTCCGTCGATTCGCGAGGTGGTTAAGCAGGAAAAGGCTGATTTACTGGTGATGTCAGTGGCGGGATCGGCTCCGCAAAGCGCGCAGCTAATGGGTAGTGTGGCTACGGAGATGATTGCGGAAACAAATGTGCCGCTTTTGCTACTACCTCCGTCGGCCACCTACGCCAAAGTGAACAATGTGGTGTTGGGTATTGATCTGAATACTCCACCCGATGTTGTTGTACTAGACACTGCTTTGCGGTTTGCCCGGCAGCTAAAATGCGTGGTCAATGTGTTATGTATTCAGGATGGCCCAATAGACGAAACTATTAAACATAAATCAGAACATATTCGGCATTTGATGGGTGATGTACCCCATACCCTGACCATTCAACCCGGTCATGCCGTTTATGATACATTGCTCCAATTTGCCCATAGTAACAAAGCCGACCTGATTATGATGATGCCTCAGGCCAATAACTGGTTCAAACGCTTGTTCGTTGAAGGCGAAACCCAGCGCGTTGCCCGTCTGACGGATGTTCCGCTGCTGGCTGTTGTCTGACCAGGTGAAAAATTCATTGCTGAACCTGCAAGGTCTCAAAGACCTTGCAGGTTTTTTTATTTCTCCCGTACTCGCTTGTATATTCTGATTCCAACCATTAGCAGGGCGGCAAAAGCTACTAGCCCCACTAATCCCCACAACATGCTTAGAGCATCTTTCACTACGACCAGAAACACGATGCTGACTAAAAACAGGGTGGCCACCTCGTTCCAGATGCGGAGTTGGGTCGAGGTGTAGCGTAACTCGCCCCGTTGCTGCTGTCGGAACATAAGGTGGCAAACAATATGGTATCCGTACAAACCAGCTACCAATATCAGTTTGTAAATCAGCCAGTCAGGAGTGGAGCCATATTGATACCACGTACTCAATCCCAAAATAAGTGTGAGCACGGCTCCCGGCCAGGTTATACCGTACCAGAGCCGGCGCTGCATGATGGCCAGTTGTGTTTGCAGGATTTGCCGGGCCGGCTCAGGTTGGTCGGCGGCTTCGGTGAAATAGATAAGCAGACGGGGCATGTAGAACAAACCCGCAAACCAGGCCACCACAAAAATGATGTGCAGGGCTTTGATATAAAAGAATGTCATTGGTGAACAGCTGTTTCTGACTGGCAAAGTAACGCAATACTGAACGCCCAGCCATCACCCTGCACCATCGAAACTATGACGACACTATAGCTTGCACAGTTTAGCGTTTATACCGTTTGAGAAAATAGCTGCTTAGTAGGCTCATGTTGAGCCAGATAATGATCGAATGCCATGCAAACGTTGCGCAAAAATGGCAATCCTTCGGGCCTCATCCATAAAGCGGTTTCGTCGTAGTCGAGTAAACCATCGGCGGCAAAGTCGGCAAGTTTGTCGTTAAGGGCAAGCCATTCGCTGTCGCCCCAATCGGCGATGGCCCAGCTTGTTCGGAAACGGCACATGATATTGAGAATCTGCTGGCGAATAAAACTATCACGCTCAGTCAGCAAATGGCCCCTCAGAACCGGGAACTGATTCATCTTCACCATCTCAAGGTACTCGTCGATTCCCTTTACATTCTGCATGAAAGCAGTACCCACGTCGCTGATGGCTGATGCCCCTAATCCAAGCAGTACATCAGTACGCTGTGTGGTATAGCCCATGAAGTTGCGATGCAACGTACCTGATTGCATTGCTTTATGGAGGGCGTCGTGGGGCAGCGCAAAGTGATCCATACCAATTTCGGTATACCCGCCCGCTTCGAGCAAAGCGCGACCTGTTTCGTACAGCTCCCGTTTTTGGTCGGCTGTTGGCAGGTCTTTGTCGGCAAAACCACGCTGACCGTTGCCCTTGATCCAGGGAACATGCGCGTAGGAATAAAACGCGATCCGGTCGGGCTTCAGCCGCATGGTTTGGGCAATGGTTTCCCGAATGGAGCTGGTTTGCTGAAAAGGCAGGCCAAACACCAGATCGTGGCTAATGGATGTATAGCCAATTTCACGCGCCCAGCTAGTTACTTGCTCTACATTAGTCACAGGCTGATGTCGGTGTATAGCCCGCTGCACTACTGGGTCGTAGTCCTGAACACCAAAACTGACGCGCCTGAACCCAAAATCATACAGCGTTTGCAGGTGCTCTCTAGTGGTATTGTTGGGATGCCCTTCCCACCCAAAATCAGGATCATCGGCTGGCTCAGCGTAACGAAAAATGCCCGTCAGTAACCGGCGCAACTCGGTGGGAGAAAAGAAGCTGGGGGTTCCCCCACCAAGGTGAAGTTCGGCGATCCGGGGCGGCTCCAGGAACCAGTCGCAATATAACTCCCACTCGGTGAGCAATGCGTCGATATAGGGCGATTCTACCCCGTGGTTTTTGGTAATTCGTTTGTTACAACCGCAAAATGTACACAAGCTCTCGCAATAGGGCAGGTGAATATATATGCTGATACCCGTGCGTTGGTTGGTGGCGTCAAAGGCCGAATCCAGGCGGTATAGCCATTCCGCTTCCGTAAAGCCTTCGGTGTTCCAGAAAGGTACAGTGGGGTAGCTGGTATACCGCGGCCCAGCTACGTTATATTTGGCAATCAGCAAGTTAGTCATCAATTCAGATTAGTCCAGTTTATAGTCTGACTACTAATACAAAAGTCGAATAACCTACTTATTGCTGTCCGTACCAAAATCAACCACTTAGCTGATTAATATCATCCACCAGGCAGCCGTATTGGGGCAATTTTGGGCAAATTTCTGGCGATGACACCCATAGCTCCACCTACCAAAACAACCTGCTACCATTGTGGCAGCGACTGTCCAACAAACACGGAACCTTTGTTTTACGACGATAAGCCGTTTTGCTGTACAGGCTGTCAGACAGTGTATCAGGTGCTCAGTGAACATCAGCTTTGCCAGTATTACGATCTTAATTCAGCTCCCGGCCAATCGGCTAAGGCAACCCCCTCCCTCGACCGGCTGGCGTTTCTGGATGTACCCGATATTTCGGCTCAGCTTATTGATTTTCGGAACGACACGGTAGCCCACGTAACGTTTTATATACCCGCCATTCATTGTTCTTCTTGCCTGTGGCTGCTCGAACACCTGTACCGAATTGAACCGGGGGTGCAGCAGACCCGCGTCGACTTCCTCAAAAAGCAGGTGCATCTGGTGTTCGATCCAAGCCGGTTGTCGCTCCGACAAGTGGCCGAACTGCTGACTTCGCTGGGGTACGAGCCACTCATTAGTCTCAACGATGTGGTGAAGCAACATGACAAACCCGCCTACCGACCCCTGCTTTATCGGCTGGCGCTCGCGGGTTTTGCTGCGGGCAATATCATGTTGTTTAGCTTCCCCGAATACCTTGGCCTCGACGATCCATCGTTCAAGCATCTGTTCGGCATACTGAACCTGATTCTGGCAACGCCCGTCGTGTTTTATTCGGGTTCAGGCTATTTCACCTCTGTCTGGAAAAGCCTGCGTCGCGGACTTATTAATATCGACTTCCCCATTTTGCTGGGTATTCTGGTGGCCTATTTCCGGGGTTCGTACGAAGTACTGTCACTGGGTGGAGCGGGCTATTTCGACTCGGTTACGGGTCTGATTTTCTTCTTGCTATGTGGCAAATGGTTCCAGCAACGCACTTACGATTTTTTATCGTTCGAGCGCGACTATAAATCGTATTTCCCCCTTGCTGTTCAACAACTGGTCAACGATCAGGAAGTTCTCATCCCCGTAGCCAACCTGCACAAAGCCGACCGCATTCGTGTGCGCCACGGGGACCTGATTCCGGCCGATGGCCTGTTATACCGGGGCGAAGGACTTATTGACTACTCGTTTGTGACGGGTGAATCGGAACCACTGCATCGTGAACCCGGCGCATTGCTCTACGCAGGCGGGCGACAAATGGGCGGAACTATCGACCTCGAAATTGTGCGGGAAGTCTCGCAAAGCTACCTGACTCAACTCTGGAATAACGACGCCTTTCGCAAAGACCAGCCAGGTCAGGCGTGGCCCGGTCAGGCCAAAACCTTCGCCGACGCCGTCGGTACGTATTTTACTCTGACCGTACTAACACTGGCTACTTTAATTGGTACCTACTGGTATGTGTGGGCTGAGCAACCTGCCACGGCGGTCAATGCCTTCACAGCGATACTGATTGTAGCCTGCCCTTGTGTGTTGTCGTTATCGTACCCGGTGGCTTTGGGACATGGTCTGCGGCTGTTGGGCAAACGGGGCCTCTTCCTCAAAAACGCGGACGTAATCGAGCACATCACCTACTGCGACACCATCGTTTTCGATAAGACCGGCACCTTGACAACCCTCACTTCAGAAGCCGTAACCGAATCGTTCACGAAACCGCTCACCCCAGTCGAGCGGGCTATGGTTCGGGCATTGGTGAGTCAGTCGGCGCACCCCTTAAGCCACCGCCTGAGCCAATACCTGGCCGATAGCGCCCCAATGCTCGTTGATAACTTTACGGAGTTAACCGGTCAGGGTATCGTTGGGTTGGTGGATGATTACATCGTAAAAGCAGGCCGTTCAACTTTCGTGGGAGGCCTGGACCAACAAACGAGTCAGTGTGTTCACGTCAATATCGACGGTACGTATCGTGGCTACTTCCAGTTTGCAGGACAAGTTCGCAGCGGGCTAATTGAGATGCTGACTGAATTAACAAAACAGAAAAAGAACCTTTATCTGCTGTCGGGCGATACTGATGCGGCCCGGAGTGAGTTAAGCCAGTGGTTTGCCGATACGAATATGCGGTTTGGGTGCAGCCCGGAAGACAAGCTTCAGTTTATTCAGGAGTTACAAACAAAAGGCCACCGCGTGCTTATGATTGGCGACGGCCTCAATGACGCAGGTGCCCTAAAACAAGCCAATGTAGGTATCGCCGTTACGGACGACACCCTCCGATTCACGCCCGCCAGCGACGCTATTCTGGAAAGTAGCTCCTTGAAAGTATTACCCCAATTCCTGAACTACAGCCGGTTTGCCATGCGGCTTATCCGCATCAGTTTCGGAGTATCGCTGCTGTACAATTTTGTGGGGTTGTCCTTTGCCGCTACGGGTCATCTCTCTCCCATCGTAGCTGCCGTGCTTATGCCGCTGAGTTCGGCCACCATGGTAGCCATAGCAACCATCGGTATGCGGTGGCGGGGCGTAACTCAATCTTGAGTTCTAGGGTAGTTATACAAAAAGCCGATCCTGTCTCGCGATAGGATCGGCTTTTTGTATAACTATGTTGTTGTTATTTCTTGCCCTTTGGTTCGACTTTAGCCAACAGTGCGTTTTGAGCCCCTTCTTTCTGTTCGTACTTGGGCACCTTGTGGGTACCCGCTACTTTAGCCGGTTTAGTGGCGGCTTTTTTGCTGTTCTTAGGATCGTTGGCCATGGTCTAGTTGGTTAGCTGTACTCAATGAACACGATCGCCACACAATCGCTTTTTAATACCTGAGATAGTTGACGAGCACGCGGTGTTGTTTTATAAATAGCCAGCCACATAGCTTGGCAAAACATTAATAGTTTGTAGTTTCATCAGCCAATTGGGCCTGAATAAAACTTAGAACCGCTTCAAGTGTCATGGCTGCTGACGGCTGAACATTTTCTTCGGTGCCACTATGCTGGTGATAGGGATAGGTGGCTATGTGTTCGTGGTGGGGCGAGTTATCCCAACGCATTAACAAGGCAGTGTCCGCCTGCTGCCATTGGAAGGCATATTTTCGCACTTGTTTCATGTTGATGTATTCCCTAGCGTACAAAATTGTGCCGTCTGTAAAGAGAATCCGGACGTAGAAATGATAGAACCCGCCTTCGTTTACATCAATCAGGACATCATATTCATTAATGATGTCTGCAAAGACGGTTAAAGCCTGTTTCATACGCTTTCCTGAAGACCTTGCAGCCGTTGCCGGAGGTGAGCTAGATACGTTAGCGCGGCCTCCCAAGCCATTTCGTCATCTTCACGCTCGATAATGCCCTCAGTAGCCAATTCTGTCCGGGTAGCAAAATCGTCCCAGTTAGTCTGGTACTTTTGCTCATACGACCGCACTATCGTTTCCTGTTCGCGAACCCGACGATTAAGTAGGTTCATTGCTTGGAGCTTCGCAAACTGCCGGACGTCATCGTAACCCAGCTCGCGTACAGTGGTTTCCAGAGTATCGTTCGATAGCGTTGTCATGCTGTTGCGTATTAAATAATAATCACCCGATTCTTAACCACAACGTTTTCAGGAATTACGCTCTGATGATTTCACAGAGGCATTTCTCTTGAGATTCGTTTAACCAAAATTACGCAAAATAACGCAACGTTCCTCTGCTGAAGACTTCTACTCCTCAGTCACCAGCAAGCCCATTTGATATAATCGGCTTTGCATCACGGCGGCAATACTTTGAGCCCGCATGAGGGCTTCATCGGCGCGAGGCCCTACGAAATTCTCGGTTAAGGTTTGCTGGAAATATGCCAGCCATTGATCGAAGTGGGCGGGTGTGAAAGGCGTTTCCATGGCCAGCGCAAAATGCGGCCGCATGGGGTTGCCGCCATACGTGTTGGTTCCAAGCAAAAGAGTCGACCAAAACGCAATAATACGGGGCATATGGGTAGGCCAATCGACCTGGGCTACCTCATCAAAGATGTGGCCCAAGTCGGGGTCTTTCCGGACGCGCTCGTAGAAACGCTCCAGAAAAAAGGCTACGTCGGCTTCAGTTTGAATATCGTTGAGCGTTGTCATTCCTTTCTAAAATATACTTACATATACGCTTCGTCGCGGCCTAGGCGCAGTTGAACAACACCCAGCTTGTTGAGCAACAAAATAACCGGGTAAGCCGGGTCGAACTCGTGCCAGCGGAAACCGCCAAAGTTAGGGCGTCCGCCGAATTTATGGTGATTGTTGTGGTACGATTCACCCATCATCAGAAAATCAAACGGCAACAGATTTTTGGCCGTATCATCCAGTTTGAAGTTTGTATAGCCGTAACGATGT
The DNA here is from genome assembly GCF_028867935.1 of Flavobacterium sp. SUN052. Taxonomy (GTDB): domain Bacteria; phylum Bacteroidota; class Bacteroidia; order Flavobacteriales; family Flavobacteriaceae; genus Flavobacterium. The sequence goes on along the minus strand of NZ_JAPQNS010000004.1, from coordinate 41,484 downwards.
GCGTACCAGTTGATAATGGCCCCATGAACGGGTCCCATCAGGAAATGGATCGGCAACAGCAGAAAAAACCAGGGTGATGGGGCAAACTGAATATAAAACAGGGTATACGCCGTTCCCCAGGCCAGCCGCACCGGCCAACGGTCCCCCAGCCACTCCATGAACTCCCAGTTGGGTACGCCTTTCTTGAATTTTGCCGGAACATTATCCCGGTTGTTCAGAATGTCATTGTAGATCAAACGGGTCTTCCACATCATATCGAACAGATTTTTAGAATACCCGGGTGAGTGCGGATCATCCTCGGTATCGGCATGAGCGTGGTGCAGGCGGTGCATAATTCCGTAAGCCCGCGGACTAAGAAACGACGATCCCTGACTGATAAAGGTCAATGTATAGAAAAACTTTTCCCAGCCCGGACTCATGGTAAACATCTGGTGGGCGGCATAACGGTGGAGAAAAAAAGTCTGCATGGTCACTGACAGATACCAGTGCAACAGAAAAAAAGCAATAATAATCATGTAATAGAAAGTGAGCGGCACCAGCTATTGGGCCTAAAAATAAAGGAAGTTCGAAAGGTTGGGTTGATTAGATCAGGTTAAGCCGCATCAGTTCGCCTAAAAACGCATGGCAACGGTCTTTAATCTGGTTGTATTCCATTGACAAATTGGAGATCAACGAATTACGAGTTGCAGGCTGCTGAAAATGGGGGTCGGGGCACGAAGCCGCAACCACCGTATCTTCGCCCGGTGCGCACTGTTGGCCCTGGCACACAACGTCGGTCAGAACATCGTGAATACGTGTCTTCAACTGACTCAGTATCTGGGCGTAATCGCTTGTCTGGTGATTAAAACTCCGGTATGTGTCAGTGGGTAACTCGGCCAGCAAAGCCATTAACTGATCGATGTCCGCTTCGCTCTGGGTCAATTCTGATGCCCAGTTTTTGTGTTGGGTACGGCAGGTTTGTAGAACGGGGATACGAGTGGTATTCATGAGTAACCGGGTGTTTTTTGTGCCGTAAAATTGCACGTACCACCCATTTCAGGAACTGACTACGATCAGGCAACTAACTGACAATGGTCAGGAATCCTCCTAGCTAGGTGTAAGACAAGTTTGAAAATTGCTGTCGCGAGGGGCTTCGACTCCGCTCAGCCTGACAGGTCGCTGGAGCGTAAGTACCTATTTTGAGTCAACTGTTGGGTCAGGCTGAGCGGAGTCGAAGCCCCTCGCGACAGCAATTTGACTAAACTTACGCTCAACGTATAAACTTGTCTTATCCCCCCAGCCGCACTACTGCCTGGCTTCGGCTACGCCGATTTTCGAATCAGCCGTGCCGTAGTAGAGGAACCACCGCCCCCGAAACGGCACCATTCCCTCCAGAAAAACCACCTGATTCACTTGCCCATGCATCTCATAAGGCTGATCGGGACGAATAAAATACGATTCAGAACGGTCAATCAGCTTGGCCGGGTCAGTAGCATCGAACAGCAATTGACCTCCCGTATACGCGCCTTCGGGCAGGTTTGGATCACCGTCTTTAGCTCTGTTCATACCGTTGTATATGAGCAGAATACCAGCGGGAGTCAGCATAGCGTAGGGCCCAGGTTCAATGAGCCGAACGTCGTGCGTACCCCGGCGCGATTCCGCTACGGGCACAATTTTTCCGTCTGTTTCAAGGGGAGTCCAATGGAGTAAATCCTTTGATGTCGCAATGCGCAGCTGCGGTTGATCGCCCCAGTACATCCAGTATTTACCGTTGATTTTTTGCGCTACGATCCGGTTGCCCACCCGCCGACAAACGATAGCCCCCGACTTCGACCAGGCGTTACGATATTTACCGTCGGCAAAACCGTCGAACGCCAGACCGTGTTTCTGCCAGGTGATCAGGTCACGCGAGGTTGCCACGCACAAGCGGGCTTTGTCGCCGTTGTAGGCGGTATAGGTCATCACATACACGCCATTTACGCTTTCGACCACGCGGGGATCTTCGCATCCCCCCTCCCATTCGTAGGCTTTCAGGGCGTCGTTGTCGGGATAGAAAACCGGCTTGGGCATGCGTCGAAAATGGACCCCGTCGGAGCTGACGGCCAAACCGAGCCGCGAAGTACCGGCGTATTTGCCCACCACATCCTCGGCCCGGTAAAGCATATAGACCTTGCCATTGCGCACCACGGCCGCAGGGTTGAATACATCTTTCTCTTCCCAACGTACGGTTTCACCCCGTAAGGGGCAGGCAAATGTTGTACTGGCCTGTTCTGTTATGATCGGATTCTGTGCATTCAGTTTCTGAAAAGGACCCAGCATCCAGGCTTTCTGGGTGATGGGCTGAGCAACCAGCAACACCGGTAACAACAGGGCAACAAGGGTGTTGGCAAGCGAGCGATTCAGGGGCAGACGGTTGAGCATGTATGAGTAGATTTTGGGCATCAGACCAGTTTCTTACGTCGATGCCACCACCAGGCAAAGGCAAAAAACAGCCGTCCTTACCGACATCCTTTTTTCATGAATCCGTCGCCCCTGACTGCCAGCACAATACATCTTAACGACCTGATGCCGCTGTTCGGCCGCATGGCCCAGCTAAAGGTGGGCGTGATTGGCGATTTTGCCATCGATTTCTATTTTGACCACGCTACGCAGACTGATGAACACTCGCTCGAAACGGGTCTCGACGTGCATTGGGGCCATCAGCCAAAAGCATCACTGGGGGCCGCCGGCAATGTAGTGCAAAATCTGCTGGCACTAGGCGTGGGGCAGATTTGGGCGATTGGTTGCGTTGGTCCCGATCTGTTTGGCCGTGAAATGCATCACCTCTTCGGGCAGCAGGGCGTTCATACAGATTACCTGCTGACAGCTACCGACGGCTGGGACACCTGCGTGTATACCAAACCGATGCAGGGCCAAACCGAAGCAAACCGCATTGACTTTGGCAACCGAAATACCTTATCCGATTCCCTGTTTGCTCGGCTGTTCGACGGGTTGAATCAGCTGCTTCCTCAACTCGATATATTGATTATTAACCAGCAATTTCGTCGGCCGTTGCTCACGCCCAACCGCATTGATCCACTAAACGAGCTTATCCGAAACCACCCATCCGTAGGATACATTGCCGACTTACGCGACAGCGGTTCGTTGATGCGGGGCGTCACCCTGAAGGTAAATACTGCCGAACTGGCCCGCTTTCTAGGTATCACCCCACCTGAAACGCCCAGCCTGGACTGGTGCATCGAACACGGCACAACGCTCGCCCGACAGATAAATGGACCGGTTGTGGTGACACGGGGCGAGGCCGGTATGCTTTACGTGGGGTCAGATGCAGTGTGGTCGGTAGATGGGCTGGCGTTGCCGGGGCCACTCGACACCGTAGGCGCGGGCGATACGGTGGTGGCCACGCTAGCCGCTACGCTGAGTGCCGGTATCGATCCAGGCCGCAGCCTGGCGGTAGCTAACCTGGCTGCGGCCGTCACGGTCCAGAAACTCGGTCAAACGGGAACCGCTACGCCCCACGAAATTCAGCAATTGCTCACCACCTATTCTATCCCTTTATGAACCCGCAAGTCATTCAACAGCACCGTCAGGAACTTCACACCCATCTGACTCAGCAACTACTACCTTTCTGGACGAGTCGCACTGCCGACCATGAAAATGGCGGATTCATTACCCATTTCGACCAGCACGGCAACGATGTGGGCACTGATGAAAAATCACTGATTTCGCAGACACGGTCTATTTATACGTATTCATCAGCGCACCGGGCGGGTTATTCTGGAGAAGTTGATTTGGCAGCTCTGGCCCGGCACGGTGTCGATTACCTGATCGACCGGATGTGGGACAACGAGCACGGCGGCTTTTATTGGATGACCGACCGGCGGGGCAACGTCCTCAACGACCAAAAGATCGTTTACGGGCAGAGTTTTGCCATTTACTGTCTGAGCGAATACACGCTGGCTACTGGCGATCCGCGCGGCCTAACCTATGCGACACAACTGTTTGACCTGCTGCAAAAGAATGCCGTGGATACCTGCTACGGCGGCTACTTCGAGGTGTTCCATCGCGACTGGACCCTGTGTGGACCCGGTTCTGCCGGGGGCGACCGCAAAACTCTCGACGTACATATGCACTTGATGGAAGCCTTTACTACCTTGTACGAGGCCAGTCAGTTGCCGTTGCATCGCCGGAAGCTGCTCGAAGTCATCGACCTGCTCATTACGCGTATTATGCACCCGGTGTATGGTACGGGGGTGCCTCAGTTCTGGGCCGATTGGCAGGTGGCTCCGCAAATCAAGTTCGACGTAATCTGGGGTTGGGACCGCTTTGCCGATGGGGGCATCAAACAGGCCGCCACAGACAACACCAGCTACGGCCACAACGGTGAGTTTGGCTGGTTGCTGCTTCACGCGCTCGACGTATTGAAATTACCGTATGATGCTTACCGCCCTGTCTTTGACAAAGCCCTGCATCATGCCGTTACGTATGGTGTTGATTGGGAGATGGGTGGTGTTTTTGTGGAAGGAGCGCATAGTGGAGCCGTTTATGATCAGGAAAAAGAGTTCTGGCAGCAGGCCGAAATTCTGATTGCGTTTCTGGATGCCTACCGACTTACCGGCGATGACCTGTACTGGCAAGCCTACGATAACGTTCACCGCTTTGTGCTCGACAAAATGGTGAACCCTGAAACCGGCGAATGGTGGCCGCTGATGACCCGCGACGGACAACCGATCTGGACGCACATGGGCCATTCCTGGAAAATCAATTACCACACGGTTCGGTCAGTTATTCAATCAATCAACCGGCTCGATCGGTTAGTGGCCCTTAGCGCTTAAAATCATTTTATTACCTATCCCGTTATCTTGTGATTTTCCACAGCACCGCCCAACAAGCGGTGCTATTTTTATTTTATGCACGCGAGTGGTCTGTGTCTTTACTGACCGAGGATACTCCATTCCCTTACTGATCTTTATCATCTTCCTGGTTGACAACGCTCATCCCACACCGGGGCTGTAGCCAACACCTTTGTGCCTGTTAAACACAACAGGTATGTCAGTCATCTTCTTTATGATCGGAATAAGTCTGCTAATGGCGCTCAGCTTCCTGGGCGCCTTTATCTGGGCCATGCGCACGGGGCAGCAAGACGATCTCTATACGCCTTCGCTACGCATCCTGACCGAGGATGATGACCCGGAACGTCGGACTGCGGAGATTACTCCAGCCGTAACGCCGAAACACCCCCGTACTCAAACCTCTATTTCTGTGCTATGAACCCTGCCATTACCAACCAGCAAACCATCATTATTTCGCCGGACCGGGAAGCTATTGGCCAGCCCCCCCCAGGCCAGCCACTTGTTGCCGAACGCTTTAGTTACGACAATCTGATCGTCCGTGATTTTGCTATTGCCACCATAATCTGGGGTATCATTGGCATGCTTGTGGGCGTAATTGTGGCTACTCAACTCTTTGCGCCAGCCGCCAACTTGGGAAATCAATACACCACGTTCGGGCGTATCCGTCCACTGCACACAAATGCAGTCATTTTTGCATTTGTGGGTAATGCCATTTTCATGGGTGTTTATTACTCCCTGCAACGACTCTGCAAGGCCCGGATGTTTTCTGATCTGCTCAGTAAAATTCACTTCTGGGGCTGGCAATTGATTATTCTGTCGGCCGTGGCAACGCTACCACTTGGCATTACAACCTCCAAAGAATACGCCGAATTAGAATGGCCAATCGATATTGCCATCACTCTTGTTTGGGTGGTATTTGGCATCAACATGTTCGGTACGATCATCAAACGGCGGGAGCGGCATATCTACGTAGCCATCTGGTTTTACATTGCTACGTTCGTAACGGTAGCAGTGCTACACATTGTCAACTCGATGGAAATGCCCGTCAGCTTCCTCAAAAGCTACTCCGTTTATGCGGGTGTGCAGGACGCGCTGGTGCAGTGGTGGTACGGCCACAATGCGGTGGCATTCTTCCTGACAACACCGTATCTGGGCATGATGTATTACTACCTGCCCAAAATGGCTAACCGGCCGGTGTACTCGTATAAACTCTCAATTCTTCACTTCTGGGCTCTGATATTCCTGTACATCTGGGCTGGCCCTCACCATTTGCTTTATTCATCGCTGCCCGACTGGGCGCAATCGCTGGGTGTTGTCTTCTCGATCATGCTTATTGCTCCATCGTGGGGTGGTATGATCAACGGTCTGCTCACCCTGCGTGGTGCCTGGGATAAAGTGCGCGAAGACACCATTCTGAAGTTTATGGTGGTAGGCCTCACCGCCTACGGTATGGCAACACTGGAAGGGCCGCTATTGTCGCTCAAAAACGTGAACGCCATTGCTCACTTTACCGACTGGATTGTTGCTCACGTACACGTTGGGGCTCTTGGCTGGAACGGCTTTTTGACCTTTGCCATGCTGTACTGGCTCATTCCACGCATGTATCACACCCCCCTCCATTCAAAGCAACTGCTTAGCATTCACTTCTGGCTGGGTACGCTGGGCATCCTGTTCTATGCCGTGCCAATGTACATATCGGGCTTCACCCAGGGTATGATGTGGAAAGAGTTTACTCCCGAAAGCACCCTTCGTTACGGAAATTTTCTGGAGACTACGCTGCAACTGTTGCCTATGCACCGGATGCGGGCCATTGGCGGAACATTGTATCTGGCGGGGGCCATTCTGATGGCGTATAACCTCTTTAAAACAATGGCCGCTGGTACACTCACGGCCAACGAACCCGCCGAAGCACCCGCCTTGCTGAAAGCGTACAAACCCGCTGGCGACGATACGTACTGGCACCGGGTGCTGGAACGCCGGCCTATTCAGTTTCTGGTAGCTTCGCTGGTAGTGATTCTGGTTGGCACGGCCATCGAATTGATACCAACATTTATGGTGCAGAGCAACGTACCGACCATTGCTGCTGTGCAGCCCTACACAGCACTTGAAGTAGAAGGCCGCGATCTGTACATCCGTGAGGGTTGCGTGGGGTGCCACAGCCAGATGATACGCCCGTTCCGATCTGAAACCGAACGCTACGGGGAGTATTCCAAAGCGGGCGAGTTTGTGTATGACCACCCATTTTTGTGGGGTAGCAAACGCACCGGACCCGATCTGCACCGCGAAGGCAGCAAATACCCCGACTCATGGCACTATCACCACATGCGCGATCCGGGAACCATGTCGCCCGGCTCTATTATGCCACCGTACCCCTGGTTGCTCGAACAAAAACTCGATGTATCGCACACCAGCGATAAGCTGAATGCCCTCCGTAAAGTTGGCGTTCCGTACGACGATGTGCAGATTAAGTATGCCACCGAAGACCTACAAAAACAGGCCACCGGAATCAGCGATAAGCTGGCTAAAGAAGGCATCAAGGTCTCGGCCGACCGCGAAATTGTAGCGCTCATTGCCTACCTCCAACGACTGGGAACAGACATCAAAAAATAGTCATAAAGTTGTCATTAGGCTTCGCGGTCATTGATTGTCATTACTTGTTTTTGCTATCAATGACCGCACCAGCCGACCAGCGAAGCTAATGACAATCTAATGACTGCGCAGCTTAATGACGCGTAGCAAATGACCCAAAAATTATGTTCAAGCAATTCATATCCCGCATTCCCGGCGCTGACCTGTACATGGTTGGTTCGTTCCTGACATTCTTCGCCTTTTTCGTGCTGGTTGGCCTGTACTTGTGGCTGGTCGACAAAAAACACATGGCTCAAATGAGCCAATTACCCCTCGACGATTCTTCTACCGATCAATTATTCTGATGGTTATGAATGTACTACTAGTAAACTTAGCAAACGACCCTGCCAAATCTCTGTGGCAGCTTCAAACGGGGGAAGAACTGTTTCTGGTCATCATAGCGATCATTCTGATGATCGGCATGGTTCTGATTGGGGTTTTAGCCCTCAACATGCTGATGATCCTGCGTAAAGCAGTGGGACCAGAAGCCGCAGCCAAACCAGCCGATTCGCGCACGCTCTGGCAACGGATGGCGGGCCTGCATTTGCTCAGCCAGGAAAAGGAGCTAATGATGGATCACGCCTACGACGATATATACGAACTCGACAACCCCACTCCACCCTGGTTTATGGGCCTGTTCTACGGCACTATTGCCTTCGGTGTCGTGTATCTGCTGATATTCCACGTTTTCGATGCTGGCGAACTACAACTGGATGAGTACAAGCAGGAAGTAGCCATTGCCGAAGTACAACGGGAATCCTACATCAAGAAAGTAGCCGGCTCGATCAACGAAAACACGGTGGCATTGGCTACCGATGCCAAATCTCTCGAAGCGGGCAAAACGCTGTATCTGCAAAGCTGCGTGGCCTGTCATGGGCAGCAGGGACAGGGCGGTGTTGGCCCCAACCTGACCGATGAATACTGGCTGCATGGGGGCTCGGTCAAGTCGGTCTTCCACACCATTACCGAGGGAGTCCCCGAAAAAGGTATGATGTCGTGGAAGAAACAGCTTAACCCACTTCAGGTGCAGCAGATTGCCAGCTTCATTCTGTCGCTGCAAGGCACCAAACCCACTGGCGCCAAAGAACCGCAGGGCGATAAAGAAGTTCCGAATGCAACACCGCCCGCCGATAAAGTGGCCGTGCGGTAGTCCTCTCACTCGTTATGAACACCGAACTGACCACACCCGTCGATGACTATTTCCGGTCGCACTTACCCAATCAGGACGATACGGGTGGGCGGAAGTGGCTGTACCCACGTGCCACCTCCGGCTGGTACACACGCTGGCGGAATGTTGTAGCCTGGATGTTGCTGTCAGCTCTGTTCGTCGGTCCTTTTTTGTGGATCGACGGACACCCGCTGTTTTTATTTAACATTCTCGAACGACGGTTTATCTTCTTCGGGGTTACGTTCTGGCCCCAGGATTTTTACCTGGTTGCCATCGGCTTAGTAACCTTCGTGGTGTTCATTGCGCTGTTTACAGTGGTTTTCGGCCGGGTATTCTGTGGGTGGGCCTGTCCGCAAACGATTTTTATGGAAATGGTTTTCCGCAAAATCGAGAGCTTGATTGAAGGGGATTATAAGGCCAAACAACGCCTGGATGCGGGTCCCTGGACCACGGAGAAAATCCTGAAAAAGACAGCTAAACACGGCGTTTTTCTGCTGATCTCGTTTATGATCAGTAATACCTTTCTGGCTTACCTGATTGGTCGCGATCAACTGCTGGCAATCATGGTCGACAATCCCGCCAATCATCTGGCCGGTTTAATCGCAATTCTGGCGTTCACGGGTGTTTTTTACGCTGTTTTTGCTTACCTCCGCGAAATTGTCTGCACCACCATTTGCCCCTACGGGCGCTTACAAAGTGTAATGCTCGACAAAAACTCGCTCATTGTCGCCTACGATTACATCCGGGGTGAGCCACGCGGGAAAAAGCAACGAGAAACTGCTGTCAGGTCCCCTGACCTGACAGTAAACGGGTCCCCTGACCTAATAGACTTAGCTAATCACGCTAGTCGTCCTGTACTTATTTCAAACCGGGTCGGGGGACCTGACGCCACACCCAAAGGCGATTGCATTGATTGTAAACTGTGCATTCACGTTTGCCCAACCGGTATCGACATTCGGAACGGTACCCAAATGGAGTGCATCAATTGCACCGCCTGTATGGATGTGTGTGATGAAGTAATGACCAAAGTTGACCGGCCGCTGGGTCTGATCCGGATGGATTCGCAACGGGGTATTGACACCCGGCAGCCGTTTCGGTTCACCACTCGAATCGTGGCCTACACGGGCGTACTGTTGGCGTTGCTATCGGTGCTGGGTTTCCTGCTCGTTAGCCGACCAGCACTCGACGTAACCGTTTTGCGGGCTCCAGGGCAGCTGTTCCAGCGTGAAGCAAATGGCCATATTGCAAACCTCTACTCGGTGGAGGTCATCAACAAAACGTACCGGGTGTTACCCATCCGGTTTCGACTTAACAACCCCGACGCCCAGCTTCGGTTTGTGCAGCCCCTGACGCAAACGCGCCCCGGCGAGCTCTTCAAAACAATGTTTTTTATCATTCTTCCCGAGAAGGCAATCCATCAGACCAACACGCCCCTGACGCTTGATATTTTGTCGGGCGACGAAGTTATGGATCAGATCGACACCAGTTTTCTTGGACCAGAATAAAACTTTCACTCTCTCACTCATGAACTGGGGAAAAGCCATTGTACTTACGTTTATCGTCTTTGCCGGATTCATCGGCACCATGGTTGTGCAGATGAGTCGGGAAAAAATCGACCTCGTCCGCGACGATTATTACCAGGACGAAATCGCTTATCAGCAGCACATTGAGAAGGTGTCCAACGCCCGCCAATTCGATGCCGATACGTTTATCCAGGCTAAAACAGCTCAGAAACAGATTCAACTGACCTTGCCCAACAACCTGACTACCGGTACGCTGGTGCTCTACTGCCCCGCCGACCGGCGACAGGATGTGCGGCAAGCATTAACCAAGGCTACGCCAGCTGTGAGCAACATATCAATGCAGAACAGGCCGAAGGGCGTATGGCGAGCGCAACTTAGCTGGTCCGACGGGCAGCGCGATTTCTACACCGAGCGAGAACTATTATTGCCATGAACTTTTGGTGGACAACAGCCCTCCTGACTGGCCTGGCTGGCAGCCTGCACTGCATTGGCATGTGCGGTCCGCTGGCGATGGCGCTGCCAATCGGCCGGTTTCCGGTAGGCCAACGCGGTCTGGCGCGGGGTTTGTACCACGCTGGCCGGCTGAGTGCTTATAGTTTGCTGGGGGCGGTTGTGGGGACCGTCGGTCAGGGCATATTGCTTACCGGTTTGCAACGACCCGTGTCGATAGGCGCGGGTATTCTGCTGTTGGTCTGGACAGTTTCGGCACGGGTGTTTCCATCGTGGATGCAAACGTCGCCCATTGCCCGCCGACTGACAGCTCCCTTAACCCGGTTGCTCCGTCAACCTACCTTACACCATCTGGCCGGGTTGGGCTTTTTGAATGGTCTGCTGCCCTGCGGCTCCGTTTATATAGCCCTGGTAGGTGCATTAGTTATGCCTTCACCCCTGGGCGGAGCAGCTTATCTGCTAGCCTTCGGGTTGGGAACGCTCCCGGCCATGCTTAGCATCAATCTGGTTTTAAGCTGGTTGAGCCCTTTCGCACGGCAACGCCTGAGCCGGAGCTTACCGTTTGTTACAGTGCTGGTGGGCTTACTGTTGATTAGTAGGGGGGTAAGCGGATGGCTGCCAATGAGTCGAACAGGGCAAGATTCCATTCCGGTTTGTCATGGGCAACTAGAGGCAAGAGTTGTCCCAAAATAGATCAATTACGCATCACTCCATCAGCAAGCGTTGCTTTACATCAGCCAGCGTGACGTCATCAGTCAGGCCTTCCTGACGCCAGATTTCAACACCCTGCCGAACCAGAACGAAGGCGGGTGTTTGGGTAATAGCGAAGCTTTGCACCACTTCGGGATGAATGGCCTGATCGATACGAAGCACCCGAATCTGATTGCCGAGTTGAGTTTGCAAGGAGTCGGCAAGGTCTCTTAAGTGGTCCCGCTGTTGATTGATGGCGGAAGCGGGAGGCATAAAAATGAGCAGAACCGCCGTTCGGGCCGGGATCAGTATCGGGTTTGATTCGACGAGTCTCATAATGAATGGTCAGGAATGACACCTAAAATTATGGTGGTAAAAATGGCCGTTTGCCGAAGCAACCAAACTGACGTTTGTCAGAAAGGCCCCTGATTATTATCCGAAGGGCCGAATTTTCGTTTAATTTGACCTACTAAACCCGTCGGTAAGAGCCGATAGTAACTTTCGTACCATATGTTGCCCAACTTGTATTCGAATGACTTAACCGACCTGCTATTCGAAAACAGCGACGACTTTATTGGCATCTACGACCTGGTCAACGAGCAATTTGTACGAGTCAATCGGGCGGGGGTCCGGCTGCTGGGGTTTTCATCGGAAGCGGCTTTGCTTGCTGACCCCATCCGCTCTCGCTCACTCCGGCATGAACCCCTGGAAGGCGAACACCGAGCCAGTCTGATCGAGCGAATTTTATCGGCTGGCCACCACGAAGAAACAACGCAGATCAGGCGGCAGGACGGGCAAACTTTCTGGGGCCAGTTGATTATCAACACGTTTTCCACCCAGGAAAAGCAGTTCGCCCTCATCCGGCTTATCGATCAGGGGCGGCTACACCAGGCCGAACGGGAGCTGGAATACAGTGTCCGGCGCTATGAAGCCATTTTCTCTAATGCCACTATTGGCATCATCGTTTGCGACGAGCAGGGGCAGATTGTATCAGCTAACCAGAAGGCCGATGAACTACTCGGCTACAAACCGGGCGAGCTAACAACGCTTACGATTGAGCAGATGGTACCTACCGGTGTAGGTCGTTATCATCAGAAACTCCGGGAATCGTTCAACGCCAATCCGCAGGTGCGGTCTATGGGCCACAACCGCGATCTTCATGCCCAGCGCAAAGACGGCTCCGTATTTCCGGTCGAAATTAGTCTGAGCTATTTCAAGCTGGAAAATGAGTTGTTCGTGGTAGCCTACATCATCGATATTACGTTCAAAAAAGAAGCCGAACAGCAATTGCTGGCTCACCGCGACCATATCGAACGGCTCAACGCTGATCTGGAGCAGAAAGTGGCCGACCGCACCCATGCGTTGATGAACACCCTCGACCAGTTGGAGCAGTCGAAAGACGAACTGGCCCGTGCACTGGCCGCCGAGCGTGAGTTGGGCGAACTGAAATCCCGCTTCGTGTCGATGGCTTCGCACGAGTTTCGTACTCCCCTGACCGCCGTACTGACGTCGGCTACACTGATTGAGAAATACCCAAATAGCGATCAACAGGATAAACGGCAGAAACACCTCAACCGCATTCGGGTCACGGTAAATCACCTCAACGACATTCTCGAAGAGTTTTTATCCGTAGGAAAACTGGAAGAAGGAAAAATTGAGGCTCATCCCGCCGAAGTGGATGTGGCTGGTTTGGTGGCCGAAACGGTGACCGATATGCAGGGTATGTTGAAACCCAACCAAACAATACAAACAGACCTGTTGTGTCCCAAACCGGTTTGGCTCGACCCGTCTTTATTACGCAAGATTCTGGTCAACCTGCTCTCCAACGCCATAAAGTATTCCGGTCCGGGCTCAGTGGTGCTGGTGAAAGGCACGTGTGCCGATGATCAGTTATCGCTGGCCATTATCGACCAGGGCATGGGCATTTCCAAGGCGGATCAGGACCATCTGTTCGAGCGGTTTTTCCGTGCCAACAATGCCATCAACGTGCCAGGTACCGGCCTCGGCCTGCATATTGTGGGCCGCTATGTGGAGCTGATGCAGGGTACGGTATCGCTGCAAAGTGAGTTAGGGCAGGGAACCACCATCACGTTGACATTGCCTTCAGGAACAAGTAATACAGCCAGCAGGTAATTTGCTGCCCAATTAACCGTATGTCGTTGAATCTTCACTACTACTACTCAATTAACCAATGAAAACGATTCTGCTGATTGAAGATAACGATGCTATCCGCGAGAATACCGCCGAGATTCTTGAGTTGACTGGCTACACCGTTCATACAGCCGAGAACGGTAAAGTTGGCGTAGAAAAAGCGCTTCAGGATAAGCCCGATCTGGTTATTTGCGATATTATGATGCCGGTGCTGGATGGATATGGCGTTCTCCACATTTTCAACAAAAACCCAATGCTGGCGGGCGTTCCCTTCATTTTTCTGACCGCTAAAACCGAGCGCACTGACTTCCGAAAAGGTATGGAACTAGGTGCCGACGATTACCTGACTAAGCCTTTCGATGAATCGGAACTGCTTAGTGCCATCGAAGGTCGTCTCAACCGGTTTCAACATCTGAAGGCCGACTACGATGTCCAACAAAATGGTCTCAATCAGTTTCTCGATGATGCCCGGCAGGTAGCGAATCTGCAAAGTCTGTCGGCCGATCGTAAAGCCCACGCCGTTCGCAAAAAGCAGTTTGTTTATTCAGAAGGAGATGAACCCACGCGGCTTTATTTTCTGAAAGCAGGCAAGGTAAAAACCGTGCGCAGCAACGCCGACGGCAAGGAGTTGATCACGGGCTTGTACAACGCAGGTGATTTTTTCGGTTATTACGCCCTGCTCGAAGGAAACGACTACACCGACTCGGCCGTGACCCTGGACGATTCAGAACTGATTTACATTCCTGAATCCGATTTCCGACAGTTATTACTGGCCAATCCTGAGGTTAGTAATCAGTTCGTTAAATTGTTGGCAGGCCGAATTGCGGAGCGCGAAACCCAGCTGTTGAGTATGGCCTACAGTTCGCTCCGTCGGCGGGTAGCCGATACCCTACTACGCCTGCACGACCAACAACCCAGCTCCATCATTCAACTGTCGCGCGATGATCTGGCGGCAATAATCGGTACGGCTACCGAGTCGCTCATTCGTACGCTCAGTGAGTTTAAACAGGACGGATTAATTGAACAAACCACAACGGGTGGTATTCGACTGGTAAACCCCGACAAACTTCGCCGGGCCAACTGGTAACCCAATCTGGCTGACAATAATCAGCTTTAACCTTGAGCCTGCTCAACTGTCCCAGCCAGTGAGCAGGCTACTTTTATGCCCGGAAAAGAACCCCGCTGGCTCATGTTTACTGCCCTTTTCATTACCGATTGCTCCGTTGATTCTGCCCTGTCGCTCCGTAACTGGCTTTCAGCACACAGCCACCACCCTCTCCGTCTGACGGTTGTGCATCCCTACGATATTCCGGCGGGCGAATCGCTCCACAAGTCGGTTTGCCAGCCTGCCAAAGCCGCTGCTATCGCCCGACTCGCCAACTGGACCGATATGTTGGGAAGACCTGAAATCACACACCTGACGACCGAAACACTTTTTTCAAACCCGGAAGTCGCTCTCACGATTCACCTGATGATTCGGAACTACGACTATCTAGTGATAGACAACTGGTCGCCCGTAGCTGATACGCCCCTTACTGAACTGCTGGAAAAGACAAATACAACTATCCAGCCTGTTGGTGCTGCCGTTGCCTCCTCCTTACAACTGGCCTAATAGATAGAGTACACCCTACGCGAGCTTCTCCTTGAAAAAGTCAACAGTCCGTTTCCAGGCTAGCTCGGCAGCAGCTTTGTCGTAACGAGGGGTTGTATCGTTGTGAAAGCCGTGATTGGTATTAGGATACACGAAAGCGGTGTACTCTTTTTTATTTTCTTTTAGTGCCGCTTCATACGCTGGCCAACCCGCATTGACGCCTTTGTCCAATTCACCGAAGTGTAACAGCAAGGGAGCCTTTATTTTTGGCACATCTTCGGCGGCTGGCTGACCACCATAAAACGGAACAGCCGCTGCCAGATCAGGAATTTGCACCGCCATCATATTAGAAATCCATCCGCCAAAGCAAAACCCGACAACCCCCACTTTGCCATTACATTCCTTCTGCCCTTTCAGATAGTCGTAAGCGGCAATGAAGTCTTCCAGCATTTCGTTTCTGTCCCGCTTGCTTTGCATCGCACGGCCCTCATCGTCGGTGCCCGGATAGCCCCCGAGCGGACTTAACGCATCGGGTGCAATAGATACAAACCCAGCCAGAGCAGCTCTTCGGGCCACATCGGCAATGTGCGGGTTCAAGCCCCGGTTTTCGTGAACTACAACAATACCACCGAGTTTCTTTTTCGCATCGGTTGGCATCGACACCAACGCTTTGATGGTTCCACCCCCTTTCGGAGACGGATAATTGACGTAGTCAGACTTTAGACGAGGATCGTCGGCTCTAACCTGTATAGCTCCTTTGTAATCGGGCATAAGAAAACCCATCAGGGACGCTACTGTAACTCCTCCGACAGCATAAGTCGATAATTTTTGCATAAAATCCCGTCGGTCGAGCCGATTGTGGGCATAGTCATCATACAGGTCAAACACCTCTTGTTTGATGTCTTCTTTTTTGATTTCGTTCATGATCGTTTGGCTACGTTTTACCCCCTAAATGTAAAAAATTCCTGCTCATCAGAGCAAGAATTTGCAAAAACTGCATTGGACCTGTATGCCCTGAGTAATTGGGGAAACGTTGAAACGGATCGAAAATAGAACGGACAGAACTATAAAAGATGAGGATAGTAGCCAACGCCTGTAGTTACTGAGCCAGATAACCGCCGTCAATGGGGTAATACGAACCCGTTACAAACGACGCTTTGTCCGACGAAAGCCAGATAACCAGCTCAGCCACTTCCTCTGCCCGGCCCAGTCTCCCAATCGGGTGCAGGCCAATCAACATCGCTTTCGCTTCGTCGGGGAGTTGGGCTAACAAGGGTGTATCAATATAGGCGGGGCCAACGGCATTGATCCGAATACCACGCGATGAATACTCAATAGCTGCTGTCTGGGTTAGACCAACCACAGCATGTTTGGCGGCCACATAACCCGGTGCGGTTGCCGTGCCTACCTGCCCCAATATAGACGCCATGTTGACAATGGAACCGGGGCTGTTTTGTCTCAGCATGGCCTCCAGCTCGTATTTGAGGCAAAAGAATACACTGTTGAGGTTGGTGTTGATGATTTTTTGCCAGCCCTCCAGCGAATAATCGGCTGTCTGGTTCATCTCGCCACCAATGCCTGCATTATTGCAGGCCATATTCAGTCGACCAAATGCATCGACGGTTGCCTGAACGAGCTGCTGGCACTGCGCTGGGTCACCCACATCGGCCTTGAAAAACCGAGCGGTGGCACCTGACGCTACCATCTGGTCTACTACCTGCTGGCCCAGGGTTTCATTTACATCGGAGAGCATAACATTGGCACCAAGCTGTCCGTACAGCCATGCGGTTGCTTTACCAATGCCCGACGAGGCTCCGGTTACCAGAGCCGTTTTTCCTTCTAAGTACTTATCCATAACGATTTATATTGAAAACGGAGCCATGCATAAGCCGAGTTGGCTAATCTGAAACGCTCGTTCTATGGCGCTAAGTAAGTACTTATCTGGAGCCCTTTTCATGATAACCCACATGGAACAACTTGATTGTAATCAGGCTATGCACTAATCTGAATCACCGGCAATATGGTATAAGGTCTACACCTTTATGGTTCCATTTATACCCACTCCGTATGCCTGCTTAAGTCGCTTGCGGGGCCTAACCACCGTTGAAGTCGATGCGTCGCGCCAGAAGAACGGCGTTAATCAGCTCACCACTAATGAGTCGCAGACAGCCACTGGCCTAGTTCGTCGACCCGGTGACGGACTCGTTTGGTACGCTGCTGGATAATTCGGTCGAATCGCTGTTGCAACAAGCGAATTGATTTGGGCGGTAACACAGAGGGGTGTTTAGCGATATAATCGTTGAGGTGTTCGATCAGGCTCGTGTAATCGTGCCAGTTCCCCAGCCGACGCTGTACAGCTTTGGCGCGTTGCAACACAGGGGTCAATCCGTTGTCAGGGTTGATAGTGTCCATTACTTCGCCGAGCTCTATGAATGCTTTCAGATGTTTACGAACTGTGTGTAGCTGCTCGTGCGACGCTTCGTCGGGCAATGGAGCGGTAACGACCTGAGCTTCCTGATCCATCAGCCGACTTAAATGCTCGGCTATTACCAAAGTATTGAGGGCCATGCCGGGTTGCTGAAGCAATTTTCCAGTTTTGCGTAATCGCTTGGTGGAAAACAATTTGATGGCTTTCTTCAGTCGCCTGCGAGCTTTCTTCTCCTGCTTTTTAAAGTACCGTTCAACGTGTTTTTCCAGCTCTGGGCTAAGCCCTAGCCCAACCAAAAGCTGACGGTTCAGCTGGTTATCGCGGACGCGACCCGCCCGCTTGAATAACCGCTTTATTGACTTCTCTAATTTACCGTTTTTCGCCAAACGGGGATGCAGCACTGGTATCAATTGGTACAACGTGCGCCACCGTTTTATTCCTACCCGCAGCCGACGAATGTGCTCATTCGAAAATTCGTGCTTAGCTTCCTTCAAACGATCCAATAGCGACTCAATTCGCTGTTGCAAAAATGTTTCGAATGTTGATTGATCCTCCATAACAACTCGATTGACTATTCCTGCGGCTCTTTTGTTTGAATAAGGAAACTAAAGCTCAAGGTAACAGAAATACCAAGAAACGTAAGACGTGAACGTTCAGGAAAACCATCACGGCTATCAATCTAGACAATTAGTCAACTAAACTCTGGAAATTGCATCAAATATACTCCCCGGTCTGCCACGCTTGACAGACCGGGGAGGTAAAGCATTATTCGTTACCCATTGCTTACTGTCCGCGAATCTCGCCCGTGACGGTGCGGCTACAGCCGTTGGCATCGGTTACCGTGATCGTGTACGGACCCGCCTTATCGATGGGGAAAATACCATCCCGGTTTTCCATCGTTGTCCGAATCTCAAAGCCGTTCAGCCGGTCGAGCACAATCTTCCGCTCGTAGAGGCCGTTGCTGCCTCCGCCAAACACCTGATAGCTCAGACCCTGACCCACTGGCACCGTAATCACCGGACCTGCCGGGTTCACCACCGCACTCGTGGGGAAGGTGATCGTTACTGTCGGTGAGGGGTTTACCGTGATGGTTACCGCTGTTGAGGTCGCCGAAGCACAACCATCGGCCTGAATCACCAGCACATAACTCCCCGCCTGAGATGGTATCAAGCCCGCCAACGACAACACCGGCCTCTGCTGGGCCGAGCCCAACGACTGGCCAGCTTTGTACCACTGATAGGTCACCGTACCGTTGACTGTAGACGATACAGAGACCGCACCGCCCTCGCAAACAACGGAACTGCTGGCCGACAGCTCCGGTGCTGACAAGGGGGCCGGGTTGGTCACGCTCACCGTCACGGTGGCCGTGCCCGAACAGCCCGCAGCCGAGGTAGCCGTGACCGTGTAGGGGCCGCTGGTGCTGACGCTGATAGCGGGGGTGGCGGCACTGGTGTTCCAACGGTAGCTTCCCCCGACACCCGCGCCCGAGGCCATCAGTACGGCCGAGCTGCCAGGGCAGAGGACTAAGCCCGGATTAGGGGTAATGGTCGCCGTTACAGCCAGATTGACGGTGACAGCAACCGGAGCCGATACCACCGTACAATTGTTGGCATCAGTCACTTTTACCGTGTACGTCTGGGTGCTGGCAGGTTGTACCACCGCTGTACCATTCTGGTTATTCTGACTCACCGGCGTCGGACTCCATAGATATTGGTAGGGGCTCAGACTCGCATCCAGGCTGGGTTGTGCCTGAAAATTAACCTGCGTACCCAGCGTGAGCGACTGCCCCACGCAAATGGCCACATTACCCCCCGTTATTGTCACGGTTGGGTTCGTATTGATTTGCACCTGAATCGGGTTTGAGGGCAAGCTCGTACCGGCCGTGGTCGAACAGGTAGCCGTGAGGGTATAGGCCCCCGGCAAAGTAAGCACTAGGAGACCAGTAGCGGGCGATACCGTCGTTGGGTTGGGAAAATCGTCGGAGGCATAGGTATAGGCAAGGGTTCCGCTCGCACAGCCCGAGGTTGCCCCAACAGTGAGCGAAGTCCCTGCACAGACGGTAGCCGCGCCTACGGCAGCAATAACTGGCGAACTCGGTAGTGCCGCCGTCGTCACGCTCACCGCGGCACTGGCCGTAGCCGAACACTCGCCCGTTGTTCCAGTCACCGAGAAAGCCGTGGCCGAGGTTACATTGCTCACAATAAGCGGGTTCTGGGTGCTGCCGTTGCTCCAGGTGTAGCTCGTGGCACCCGATGCCGTCAGCGTGACGCTGCCGCCCGAGGTGATCGTTTGCGAGGAGGGGCTAATGCTCACTGAAGGAGGAGAACAACCCACTGGCAAACAGCCAACAATGCCACAGCCTCCACTTAAGGTAGGTGCCGATATGCCACTGGCACCTACCCAACCAGTGCACGGTAGATTATTAATATTACCTGTTGTATTGTAGGCAAGTAAAAAACCGGTACTTCTATTAAAAAACTCCCAACGGTTATTCGCCGGTGACCAGTACAGAAATAGTCTGGTGACATTATCCGAAAGCCATCTTGGGGCACCATTTTCAGTACCATCGGGCGAATAGGTTCCACCAAATCGATTATCACCTGAAAGGCCAAAGCTTGTCACGTTAATAGATTTTAGCACTATCGAACAACCCGTTACACTAATGGTTATCGTTGCCGTTGCAGAACAACTACCGCCTACCACGCCGATTAAACCCGTTACAGAGAGCGTAGTGGCACTGGTTACATTCGTCAGTTCCAGCGAATTCAGGGTGCTGCCGTTGCTCCATGTGTAACTGTTGGCTCCCGATGCAGTCAGGACGACTGAGCCTCCCGTGTTGATTGTTTGCGAAGGGGCTGCCGTGATACTCACGGAGGGGAGAACACAAGTAGCCCCACAGGTACTGGTCATCACCCGGCTGCTGCCTTCTCTGGACACGGCTACAAACTTTCCGTTGCCGTAGATGACACTACTCCAAGCCGCTTGCGGGGCTGTTAGGAGAGTCCAGTTGATGCCATCAGGCGAAGTCGCCACTGTGCTGATTCCTAACCCCGAAACAAGTACAAATAGCCCGTTGGCATAGGTTACTGATGACCATCTTATATCAGACTGATTAGGTGTTGTTTGGGTAGTCCATGTGCTCCCATCAGGCGAGGTTTTCACACTGTTGTCGGACGCCATCACGAATAACCCGTTACCACCCACTGAACCGTAGGCGACAGCCCCCCAATAGGTTACTTGATCTGTTTGTTGGGCTGTCCAGTTGATGCCATCGGGCGAAGTCATCACTCGCTTGTCTCCGCCACCAGCTGTGGCTACAAATAACCCGTTGCCCGCAGCCGCGTAAGTAACATTTTGCCACAAATTTGCGGGCCCTGTCCGGGCGGTCCAGTTGACACCATCGGGTGAGGTCATTACCGGGCTAGTACCCGCATTCCCATTCGTACCCAATTGAGCCACCGCCACAAACAACCCCTTACCGTACGTCACAGCCAGCCATTCGTTCTGTTCGGCGGCATCACCAATCGTCCAGTTAACGCCATCGGACGAAGTCATCACCCGGTTGGTGCCATTCTGGGACACGGCCACAAATAGGCCGTTACCGTAGGTGACAGAACTCCACCGGTTCTGTTGGGGGACGGTTTGGGCCGTCCAGTTGATACCATCGGGCGATGTCATCACCCGGTTCGCACCTTCATTAGCCACCGCTACAAATAACCCATTACCATACGTGACTGAGTACCATTCACCATCAGGAGCAGTTCGGGCCGTCCAGATAGAGGCATCGCAGGTTTGGGTGCCCGCCGTCACACTCACGGCCGCACTGGCCGTAGCCGAACACACGCCCGTTACGCCCGTTACTGAGAGCGTGGTAGCACTCGTCACATTCGTCAGCACCAGCGGATTCTGAGTGCTGCCGTTGCTCCAGGTGTAGCTCGTTGCGCCTGAAGCCGTCAGGGTTACTGAGCCGCCTGAAGTGATCGTTTGCGAGGATGGGCTAACGCTTACTGTCAGCGAACAGGGACAGGCTCCCGCCACCAGGGTTAGGGTTGAACACTCCGTTGAAAACTGCTGCCACCCCGCAGCCGGAACGGTTGGCGAGTTCGACGAGTTAACAAAGGACACCTGATTTTGAGTTTTGTCTAATACATACCAACCTTCCCCAACCTGAGCGGAATAATCAGCGTCCCCCTGGATCTGATACCTGATGGCTACCTGATCTGACGAATAAGCAGGTCGGTTGTTAATAGGCGATTGAAGGGTGAGATTTACCCCTGTAGGGAAATCACAACTGCTAAAACACATATTCGCGGGACTACTTCCCGCCGTCACACTCACGGCCGCACTGGCCGTAGCCGAACACACGCCCGTTAGGCCCGTCACCGAGAAAGCCGTGGTCGAGGTTACGTTGCTGACAATAAGCGGGTTCTGGGTGCTACCGTTGCTCCAGGTGTAGCTCGTAGCCCCCGAAGCGGTGAGCGTCACGCTGCCGCCCGAGGTGATCGTTTGCGAGGAGGGGCTGATGCTCACCAAGGGGCTACCTGTCAGTGAACCGACGGGGCCAGCTAACGTAATAGTGCCATAACTACTTACCCAGCCCGTAGCCGGTAAATTGGCGATCGAACCCGTGCTATTGGTGGCGATGTTACCGACCCCCGGACTCTGGATGACCCACTGCGAACCATCCCAGTTAAGATTGGCCCCAGAAAAGTAGTTCCACTGGGGCGCATTTTTGAACGGATACTGTCCGGGCGTCAACTCTTTTCCGTCGAGGAACGAATAAGTCCCCGTGAAACCCGACATAGTAATGTTGCCCGGTACATAGACGCAGGGATTACCCGCCTGCGTCACACTCACGCTGGCCGTTGCCGTGCCAGAGCAAGCCCCTGTAGTTCCCGTTACCGAGAGCGTGGTGGCACTGGTCACATTGGTCAAGACCACGCTTGAACTTACAACTCCGTTACTCCAGGTGTAGGTTGTTGCGCCAGATGCCGTCAGGGTGACGCTCCCGCCTGAGGTAACCGTGAGTGAAGGCGTGGCCGTGATGCTGCCAGAAGGTTCGCCCGTCAGTGAGCCACAGCCCCCGGAGAGCGAGAGCGCAGGTGCCGGGTTGCCATTGTTATCTACCCAGCCTGAACAGGGCAAGTTGGTTGCCGACGCATTGGTCGTGACATAGGCTACAAGACCCTCCAAAGTCGCATCACCTATTTCCCATCGATTTAGATCAGCAAACCAGTAAAGTAAGTGCGAATTATCTTTTTTCCATTGAAGTTCACCATCAATTTGACTTGGTGTGTACACCCCGTCGAACGCTTCGCTAATGCCCGTAACAGTAATATTCTTGGGCACAAACACGCAGGGCTGGGCAGCCACCGTCCAGCTAATAACAATGCCCCCGTTGCCCGTTCTTACGCCCTGTTCGTGCACTACACTGGTGACAGTGACCCCACCGTTCGACAACGGCAGGTTGGCCGGGTTGGGGTAGCTACTACCACCGCCACCACCACCAAAATAGCTGGGACTTTCGCCACCACCACCAAAATAGCCACCACCACCACCACCAGAAGGAGAGCTCGCATTACCACCATTACCAGCACTACCAGAACTATTACCATCACCACCATTACCCCCTTGCGTTTGTGAACCACCGTTACCACCCACACTGCCATTCTGACCGTTAAGACCGCCACCAGCGCCACCACCACCGCTCGCACCGCCACCACCACCACCACCAGCCACTATGATCCGGCTGCTCAAATCCGTGCCACCAACCCGAATATCAGTAGCACCACCACCAGAACGACTACCACTACTACCACCACCATTGAAGGGTACACCTCCGACATACAGGCTTAATGACTGGCCAGGCGTAACGGTCAGCGTCGCCGTAACCCGGCCTCCATTACCACCATTGCTCCCCCCCCCCCGCGCTCCATTGGCTACCACTGTCAGGGTAGTTACGCCCGTAGGCACGGTAAACGTTTGCACAGCCCCAGTGTAGTTAAACGTAGCCGGGCTGGTTTGGGCATAACCTGCCCGAGGCATAAGTACTGCAAGAACTCCGGCCGACAGCAGGAGTAACGTTAGCAATCGAAACAGGCCGGGTAGTTGGAGCGGGCCTGTTTTTGAAAATGGGTATTGTGTGTTCATAGAGTAGAGAGTATTGATATGTCTTATTCTGTGCAGGGAGTTTCGCCGGAGTCGGCGAACAGTGGGTCGCGTTTGCATCATGGGTTTGTACTAGTTAGGGAGTAAATAAGAGAGACAGATGGCCCAACACGAGCCTATTTTTACGCCGTACTTAAGCAGTTTTACGCCGTAGTTGGACCAACAAAAACTATCAAAGCTATTGGGTCAGCGGGATGGGGCAAAGACCGATTTAACCCTATTCGTGAACTGTTATTTCTAATTCGTGAACCAGTCAATTTCGTACGTGGAATTTGGACGAGAGACAGCAAACGCCCGGCCGGGCCACGTTGGCTCAATTGGGCCGGGCGTTTGCACTTACTCTATTTTTTGTTGATCGTGATGGGCGATTACTGTCCGCGAATCTCGCCCGTGACGGTGCGGCTGCAACCGTTGCCGTCCGTCACCCTGATCGTGTATGGGCCCGCCTTGTCCAGCGGGAAAATACCATCCCCGTTCTCCGTCGTAGTCCGTATCTCAAACCCGTTCAGCCGGTCCAAAATGATCTTCCGTTCGTAGCGGCCGTTGCTGCCTCCCCCAAACACCTGATAGCTCTGACCCGCTCCCACCGGCACCGTCACCACCGGACCAGCCGGGTTCACCAACGCACTCGGCGGGAACGTGATCGTCACCACCGGCAAGGGGTTCACCGTCACCGTGAAGGCCACGCTCGTCGCCGAGCCGCAACCGCTCGAGCCAATCACCAACACGTAACTCCCCACCTGGGCCGAACTCACCCCGTTCAACGTCAGCACCGAACGGCTCTGGGCCGAGCCCAGCGAGAGGCCGTCTTTGTACCACTGGTAGGTGTCCACACTGCCCGTCACCGTCGCCGTGACTGACACACTGCCCCCCTCGCACACCGCGCTGTTGCTGGCCGAAAGAACCGGCTGGGCCAGCGGGGCCGGGTTCACCGCCGTCACCGTCACCGTGGCTGTGCTCGAACAGCCCACGCTGTTGATGGCCGTCACGCTGTAGGGCCCGCTGCTGCTGACGGTGATAGCCGCCGTAGTCGCATTGGTGCTCCACACGTAGCGGCCCCCATCGCCCGCACCCGTGGCGGTCAACACTCCCCCCGCATTGGTGCAGATCGTCAGGCCCGGATTGGGCGTGATCACCGCCGTCAGGTTGCAGGGAATCACCACCACGGCCGCACGCGCCGTGGACGAACAAACACCCGTCACCCCCGTCACCGACAGCGCCGTGGAACTGGTCAGGTTAGTCAAGACCACACTCGTACTCTGCACCCCGTTACTCCAGGTGTACGAAGTAGCCCCCGATGCCGTCAGCGTCACGCTGCTGCCAGCGGTGACCGTCAGCGAGGGCGTGGCCGTGATGCTCACCGAGACGGGTGTACAGTCCTGAATGGCAAACGGGCTGCTGTCGATAAAGTCGGTAAAGGTGGGGTCCGACACCTCCACAATCCGGTCGATACCTTCTGAGCCAGGCCGGAAAATCACGTAGAACTCCTCTACAGCATTGGCTCCCCACTGAATCGTGTTGCCCGTGCCCTGCGAGGTACTGTAGGAGAGAAAGTTGGTCAGGTTGCCCGTGTAGCTGCTGGGCGAGTCGTAGAGATCCACCGCGTAGGCCGTACCCGACTGCCCGCCCGTGACCCGCACAGTCACCAACTGGCCCGTACCGTAGGTCAGGCTGCTGGGCACCATGGTGAGCGAGAGGCCCGTTGAAGCTTTGCGGGCAGTGCGCTCATCGGGGCTAATTTTGGCCTGTAGAATGGGGCTGCTACACCCCATGCCACCGACCTGAAAGTAGCTCAGGGTGGTTTGCCCCAGGGCATTGTAGGCCGTTACGGTGTACGTGCCGGGGGTCGTCATACTATTGACAATCAACGCGTAGTTGGTGACCACCGTACGGAAGGATCGGTTAACCGCGTAGTTACCCGGCCCGCTGACGGTGAATCGATTACCCGATACGAGCAGGGTGGTGCTGACTAAGCAGTTGGTCGGGCTGAGCGTACCGACGGTCACACTGCTGGCGACGGGGGCGGCAGTCGTCACGCTCACAGCCGCGCTGGCCGTAGCCGAACACACGCCCGTTGCGCCCGTCACAGAGAAAGCCGTAGCCGAGGTTACGTTGCTGACAAGAAGCGGATTCTGGGTGCTGCCGTTGCTCCAGGTGTAGCTGGTGGCTCCTGATGCGGTGAGTGTGACCGAGCCGCCGGAGGTGATGGTTTGCGACGATGGCGTGGCCGCGATGCTCACCGACAACGAGCAAGGCGCTGCCGCCGAACAAAACGACAACCCACTACGGCTACCCGCGTAGATCGTATTGCCCACCGCATAGCAACCTTTATACTATTACTGCCCAGTCCATTGGTGGTGGTTTTGTTGGTAAAGGTGCTGCCGCCATCAGTCGAGATGCTCAACCCACCATCGGTAGCGGCATAGACGGTAGTACCCACCGTGTACACGCTATACACACGATTATTGCCCAGTCCGTTGGTGGTGGTTTTGTTGGTAAAGGTGCTGCCGCCATCCGTCGAGATGCTTAGTCCTCCACGTGTGGCCGCATAAACGGTAGTACCCACCGCGTACACACCAGTCACCTGGTTATTGCCTAATCCGTTGGTGGTGGTTTTGGTGGTAAAGGTATTGCCACCATCGGTCGAGATGCTCAATCCTCCATAATAGGTAGCGGCATAGACGATATTGCCCACCACATACAGCCCATACACATAGTTATCGCCTAGACCATTGGCTGCTTTGGTTTTAAGGGTAAAGGTCTTTCCTCCATCAGTCGAGATGCCCAGCCCAGAGCCATCGGTGCCGACATAGACCGTAGTGCTACCGGGTGACCCCGCCACCGCATACACGGTATTCACCTGTGCCAGATCTAATCCGTCAGTGGCACTGATGGTGAAACTATTGCCGCCATCGGTCGAGATACCCAACCCATGCTGCGTAGCCGCATAGACCGTTGTGCCCACCGCGTACACGCCATAGACATTATCGTTTAATCTGGTGGCTGTATTGGTGAAGCTATTGCCGCCATCAGTCGAAATGCTCACCGTACCATCATAACTGGCCACATAGACGGTTGTGCTGCCCGGTGATCCGGCCACCGCGTACACACCAGCCACATCGTTACCGCCCAATCCGTTGGCGGTGGTTTTGGTGGTGTAAGTATCGCAGACGGGGCCGTAAATGGCCGAGCAAAACGACAACCCATTACGGCTACCCGCGTAGATCGTATTGCCCACCGCATAGACAACACTTATAGAGCTATCGCCCAGTCCATTGGTGGTGGTTTTGTTGGTGAAGGTATTGCCGCCATCGGTCGAGATGCTCAACCCACCGGATGTAGCGGCATAGACGGTAGTACCCACCGCATACACGCCATACACCGTGTTACTGCCCAAACCGTTGGCGGTGGTTTTGGTGGTAAATGTGCTACCGCCATCGGTCGAGATGCTCAACCCGCCCTGCGTGGCGGCATAGACGGTATTGCCCACCGCGTACACACCATACACCTGGTTATTGCCTAAACCGTCGGCAGTGGTTTTGTTCGTGAAGGTATTGCCGCCATCGGTCGAGATGCTTAATCCGCCACCCATCACCACACCTCCCCGGCCGCGGGTGGTATTAATAGCAGCATAGATTGTATTGCCTACTGCATACACACCGCTCAGGTAGTCAGTTCCTAGACCATTGGCAGTGGTTTTAAGGGTGAAGGTCTTTCCTCCATCAGTCGAGATGCCCAGCCCGTAGCCATTGGTGCCGGCATAGACCGTAGTCCCTACCGCATACACGGTATTCACCTGTGCCCCGTCTAATCCGTCAGTGGTACTGATGGTGAAACTAGTGCCGCCATTGGTCGAGATGCCCAACCCACTACCCGTAGCGGCATAGACGGTATTGCCCACCGTGTACACGCCATAGGCAATATTATCGATGGCTGTGTTGGTGAAGCTATTGCCGCCATCAGTCGAAATGCTCACCGTACCCTCATAGCTGGCCACATAGACCGTATTACTTACCGCGTACACACCAGTCACATCGTTACCGCCTAATCCGTTGGCGGTGGTTTTATTGATGTAAGTATCGCAGACCGGGCCGTTCTGGGCCAGCAGCGCGGAAGGGACGAGTAAGCCGACCCCGGCCCACAGCAGGAGCCGCGTTAACAATCGAAACCGGCCAGGCTTTGAAAGCGGGCCAGTGCGTAAAAAAGAGCACTGTGTATTCATAGAATGTAAAGTTTTAGTAGGGAGTAGGGCATGAAACGGTGCTACACCGTTGTCAGAACAGTCGAATAGTTGGTCATACTTTTGCCAGTAGTTTATACCAAGTACAGCACATTAGAAGCGAGAAATTGCCCACTCCACCGCATTTTTACCTAGCCATTAGTTATTTTTACGCAGTCGTTTTAGCCTACGAAAACCTTCAAAACTATCAGACGAGATGGCGGTGGCAAAGGCCGAAAATGACTAATTCGTGAACGCCCCGATTTCGTTCGTAAACGCCCCGGTTTCGTTCGTCACTTTTATGCATTCATTGCGTTTCGTTATGAAAATCAATACCCTCATCGTCGACGATGACCCCAGCTGGCGCCAGACTCTCAGTGAATACGTGGCCCTGATGCCCATCCTGAACCTAGTGGGCACCTGCTCTTCGGCCATGGACGCTTACGCCCGCCTGGCCGAGGAGGAAATTGACCTGCTGATCTGTGATATTGAAATGCCCCTGCTGACGGGCCTGGGCCTGGCGCGGAGTTTAGCGGGTGGGCCACTGATCGTGTTTGTAACCAGCCATCCGCACTACGCCCTGCCCTCCTACGAGGTAGCCCCGGTCGATTTTTTGCTTAAACCCATTGACCCCGAGCGGTTTATGCGCAGCATTGAGCGGGCGCGGCAACGGCTGCTCACCGATCCCGAGGCTATCCCGATAGCGCCCTATTTTTTCATTCGAGAAAACCACGATTATGTGCAGATTCCCTACCAGGATGTGCTCTACATCCGGGCGCAGGATCATTTTTTGCAGGTGGTGACTCCCCAGAAGACCTATTTGCCCATGCTGCCCCTGAGCAAGATGGAGGAGCAACTCAAGGGTGATGTGTTTTTGCGGGTACACCGGTCATATCTGGTGCATCGGGGGGCTATCAGCGTCATTACCAAAAACGAGATTTACCTGACCAATGGTGAGGTGATTCCGATTGGCGACCAGTATCGCGCCAAGATCAGCCGCCTACATGTCGACGGAAACTTAATCCGCAAATGAGTTGCCTGACGCTGATTTCAACTCCCCCACTTCTAGGGGTGTTCCGGCTCTCAATGGCCTGGGAACGGGAGCTGGATGCCGGATTAGCCGAACAGATCATGGGTTTCTTGACTTATTGTTACTAACTAGCCGATACATGAAGGGACTTTACTTACTTCTGTTGTTTAAACTTATTTTTCAACTTCCGCTAACCGCCCAGGACGTATCGAGTTTTGTTAGTATGAAACTGGCCTTTGAGAAAGCCCCCTCAGATACGGCAAAACTGCGGATTCTGCTTACGGAAAAACCGCTCAAATACACCAGCAATTCCGACGAAATGTTGGCACTTTATCAACAAGGGTATAGCATAGCCAGGCGACTAAATGACCAAAACGCTCGTTACAAAACGGTACATTACACGGCGATGATCTATCTGTATGGTAAATTAGATGAAGATGCGGCCTATCGCTGGTTGCAAAAATCTCTTGTTGAAGCCCAAGCCGCCCACAATAATTTATTTGTCGGGTGGGTATACTATGCCATGGGAATCATCCATCACCATCAGGGCAACCGGGCAGAAATGTATAAGGCCTTTTACCAGGCTGTTGGTTATATGGAGAAAGCATCTGACCCCGTCAACGGTCCATTTATTTCACTTTCTCATAGCTTGGAAGAAGATAGAAAGTGGAAAGAGCAACTGCAGATCAATAAACGAATGGTGGCCCTCATGGAGCGAACCAAAGTACCCGTGAGTGAAATGCTGACAGCTTATAATAGTTTAGCCGATGCGTTGAAACACTTTCCTGACGAGAAACGGGAGTTGGCTTACTACCGAAGCAAAGTACTGGCACAGTTGGATAGATTATCTAATGCGTCCACTATTGATCCCGATCTCTTATTGATTATTGCGTCCATATAACATAAATATAATCGGGTTGATTTAGCAATCAACTATGCGCAGCAAGTTGCTAATTTGACGGACAAGGAAGGGTATCTGGCCAGCAAAGGTATGGCGCATAACCTCTTGTCTGAGTTATACGAAGAACAGAAAAAATATCGCCTTGCTCTTTACCATTCGAGGCAGTATCAATTGATTGAATCGGAACAGATTGAGAAGCGGCTGACTGATGATGCAGGCAAAAAAATCATTAAAGCGGAAGCCGAACGGGATATTGCGATTAAACAGAATGAAGTAGATCGGCAGCAGCTATATACCTATCTGGCGATTGCCATCGCAGGGCTAGTTATTTTACTGAGTATGGCCATTTTTTATATTTATCGCCGTGAACAAGCTCGAAAAGCCGAATTCCAACATCTCAACGCCACCAAAGACAAACTCTTCGCCATTCTCTCCCACGACCTGCGCTCACCCGTGGCCAACCTCCAGAGTAAAGTAGCCCTCACCAACTGGGGCGGGCTAAGTCAGCAACAATTCGTACAGGCCGCCCAGCAATTAGCCACCGACGTCCGCTACGTGAGCACCACCCTGGACAACCTGCTGTACTGGGCACTCACCCAAATGAAGGGCATCACTCCCCACCCAACCCGCGTAGCCCTGGCCAAGGTGGTGCAGGAGCTGGTTGAAGGGTTACAACCGATGGCTACGGCCAAATCTATTACAGTCCATACCGCCATTGACCCCGATGCCTACCTCTTCGCCGATCAGACCCACCTGGCCATTATTGCCCGCAACCTGCTTCAGAACGCGCTCAAATTCACCCAACCCGGCGGAGCAGTCAGCATCGGCTACACCCGGCAGGCAGGCCTGGGCCAACTCACTATTCGGGATAGCGGCATTGGCATGGAGCCGGAGCGGGTAGCGCAGTTGTTTCGGCTGGACAAACAAACGGCGCGTGCTGGTACGGCTCAGGAGGCAGGCACTGGTTTGGGGCTGGTGTTGGTCAAAGAGCTGATAGAAGCGAATGGGGGGCAGATTGCCGTTGAAAGCGAGGTAGGCAAGGGGAGCACCTTCACGTTTACGTTGCCCTCTATACCTCACTCACGCCAGAGCCGCAACATCTGGCACTCACCGGAGCCAGCCATGTCCAACAGCAGCCTTACAATGCGTACCTAAGTAATTCCTGCGCAAAGTCAGTCAGCTTACTGACCCATGTCAGGGGTCGAGGGCTGCGATTCTGGCAATTTTGGGACACTAATTTTCAGAAAAACTGCCCCATGAAAATTGCCTTCTTCAGCACCTTGCCATTCGAGCAATACTGGTTCGATCAATATGCTGGTCATCAACAAATTACATACATTTCGCAACCGCTCACACTTGAAACGGCGTATCTGGCCAGAGGTCACCAGGCCGTCTGCGCCTTCGTTAACGATGACCTGAGTCGTCCGGTACTGAAACTGCTCAAATCGATGCAGGTTAGTGTGGTTGGTATGCGGTGCGTAGGTCTGGACAATGTGGATCAGGTAGCCCTGTTCGATCTGAACATGACATTGTTGCACGTTCCCGGCTATTCGCCCTATTCCATTGCCGAACAGGCAATTGCGCTGCTAATGAGCTTGCTCAGACATATTGCGGAAGCTCACCAGCGGGTATTAACGGGTAATTTTTCCATCGACGGGCTGATGGGTTCTGATCTTCATGGTAAAACCGTTGGTGTTATTGGGACGGGCCACATTGGCAAGGCATTTACCCGAATCATGCAGGGTTTTGGCTGCAAACTACTTGCCTACGACATCAGCCCCGACCGTCGATTGCTCGAAAGCGGGGTTCAGTACGTATCCCTGCGCGAGTTGCTCCATGCCTCCGATGTGGTTGCGTTACATTGCCCATTAACCCCTTTGACAGAGTTCCTGATCGACGAGCAAACGCTCTCTATTATGAAGTCCAGCGCTATTCTGGTGAACACAGGACGGGGACGCCTGGTGAAAACAAGCGCTTTACTCGATGCGCTTGATCGTGATCGACTGGCTGGTTACGCAGCCGACGTTTATGAAAACGAACGGAGTTGGTTCCACTATGACTTCTCCGGCGAAATTATTACTGACGAACTGCTCAATCGGCTACGAGCGCATCCTAAGGTTTTGCTTACGGCGCATCAGGGATTCCTGACAAAAGAGGCAATGCAACAAATCTCGCGCAATCTGCTGAATCAGTTCAGTTTCTACGAGAACGGACAACTGGCGCTGGTAACCAAGGCGTCCATTTGCTGAACACTTGACAGCAAAATCAGAAAGGTATTGATGTAAATGGGTATTGATACGAAAAGCCGCTCAAGACTGTCCTGAGCGGCTTTTCAATGTCAGTAGGCAGGTGCTTTTATCAAGGCATACCAGTTGCTGAAAGCTATGCTACTTTCTCAACATTACACCGTCAGTTCACCTTCTATTGAATCGTCGAGGGTTTTGCCCATAACGGCACCAGCTGCCATTTTTAGCAGAGCAATGGCATCACCGTGCTTGTTGTCCCAATAGTAGCCTTCGTTGGTTTCTACTTTTATGGCTGTAATCCGGGGATCATCGACCCCTTCGGTGAACCATGTTTTGAGGATTGGCTCCCAAAGCTCCTTGATCAGGGCTTTATCCGTAGAAATGGTAGCCGTTCCGTAGATGCTCAAAAAATCGGAGTGCGCCGACCCCTGAAATAGCAGTTGAACTTGATTGTCTTTCTGAATTTCGGCATTCTTGTGACTGTCGTTGGCGCTCAAAAACCAGAAATTGCCCGATTCATCCAGCTTCTGAACTGCCATTGGCCGCACTTCCAGCGGTTTGCCCGTTTGTATACCAGTAATAAAAAAACAGGTATTGGTTTTACTGGCCAGTTCTTTGATTTTCTTTCCGGCGGCAACGTGCGCTAAATCTTTATGGTTTTCTTCGGGTTGTTGACGATTGATGCTGTCCATAGTTTTGCTGTTTGGTATCTGCTTGGCCCAATTGACATGTTTATGTTAATTGCAAACCGGTTTAGTTACTTACAATTAACCGGTTCTAGCCACAGATGTTTTCCCAAACGCTACTAGCGGGACAGCCGCCGTCTACGCCCGCATAATCAGCACCGGCATCTCGGCATGGTTTAACACATCTTCGGCAACACTGCCTGAAATCAGGTGTCGTAAGCCGGTATGCCCGTGAGTGAACACCACAATCAGGTCGGCCCGAACGTCGCTGGCGTAGCGAAGGATGCCTTCAGGAACGGTTTTGGCCGGGCGAATAATGAAATCGAACTCGGTGATACCCTTGGCAGAGGCAAAACTATTGATCCACTCCCGTACGCCTTCGGGGTCACGGTTGTCGGAGGGAGTTCGCACGTACAGAAACTGGTGCAAGCCGCGCTCGCCCATCTGAAAAGGGAAATGGTGGATATGATTCAGCTGGTCGTCTACATCGACGGCACAAACGATATTCTCAGGGTGGAAATGGGCTACCGGTTTTTTAACCACTAATACCGGACAGGTTGCATAGCGCACAATAGTCTCCGCGTTGGAGCCCACCAGCAATTCCTCCAGCCCCGACGCACCCGTAGAAGCCATCACAATCAGGTCGGCAGGCTGACTTGTTACATTATGCACCAGCCCACGCCCGTTGGCGAGTAGTGTTGGGGTAATTGTTACGCCCGCATAAGCGGGATTTTGAACTATTGTCTGTAGCGTCTGGTAAGCTTCCTTTTCGCTGGTATCGTAGTTCTCGGCGGCATACTCAGCAGTCAGCACGGGTGATTCAGGGAATATCGGAGCCGGTATAGGGTACATGACTGAGTGTAATAAAACAACTTCAGCGTGGTAAAGCCGGGCCAGGCTGACAGCTACCGATAGTGCATTATCGGTCATGGGGCTGAGGTCGGTAGGAACAAGAATCGTTTTCATGAGTAGCAGTGTTTGATGTTCTTTTCAATTTACCCAATCACAAAACATGTTTATCTAGCTCTGTTTGGGAATTACCAGCATGGGCCTTTTAGTGGTTAGCGACAGGTGGCGGATCAGGCTGGTGTGGAACAGGTTTTTGATAAATGTGCGGTCACGGTGAGCCAGCACAATGGCATCGGGGGAATGGGTACGCACATACGATTCAACACCTTCGGAGATTGACTCGGCGGTTAGGTGGCGAAACCTTATCCGGTTGGCATCATAATCATCCTCGAACGAGTCGACAATAGTTTCGATAAAGGCATCCTCTTCACCCTCATCGGTTGACGGTGCCACGTGAACAACCTCCAGAGCCGACTGGAGACGCTCACCAAGGTTTACCACCTGGTTGATGCAGCTCATTTCATTGCCATCCATATCGGCGAAATAAGCAATCTGGCGGAGAGAATCGAGCTTAACCTCTTGTGGAACGATCCAGACCGGGCGATTAGAGCGTTTGGCAATAGTGGCGCTGACAGACCCAAGCACCTGGTCCCAGACGTTAGCAGCCCCCACGGTGCCCATAATGATAAAGCTGGCTTTCTCGGTTTCGGCCACCTCCAGAATCCCATCGGCCGGAGTGCCCGCTACCAATCGAGTAACTATCGGTACGCTGTCAAGATTCTGCTGACGGCAAAAATCGCTCAGCTGATCCTGAAAATACTGCATCGCTCCGGTCATCTCTTTGCTCAGACTGTCATTCCAGGTCGATAATTCAACCACAGGGATACCAAATGCAGGAACAGGGTTTGAGGGCGACACTACATGAAGCAACACCACGCGGGCATTGATCCGTTTGGCCAATTCAAGACCGAAATGCGCCGTGATCTGCGAGTGCGAACTAAAGTCGATGGGAATCAGAATCGTTTTCATGATGGCTATTCGTTTCTCCAAAGGTGCTTCCTGTCACGCTCCTCTATACTGCGCTTAATCACCGTTTCAACTGATTATGTTCAACCCGCGAGTTGACTGCGGACATTCGTCGACCATGTTGAGGAGTGTATGTTTGTGATGGAGTTAGCACTCACCGGAAACTTCGTTCCTGACTATAATCGGTGTATCTCTAGTCAGGAAAACAGTTCCAGGTAGACTAGCAAAGCTATCACAGTGGAATACGTAACGGTGATACCAAGTAGGGAGAAGATAGAAAACCCGTGACGGATTGTTGCGGGTTTTCTTGTACCAGTTCAACATGCGTTATACCTATGATAACCAGCCAGCCACCAGCAGTAATCAATAACCGGCCACCCATTCGGCCCTTGCTCAACAACACTTTAACCGAAGAACTCGAAGGGCCCAAAGACCGCCGTTCGGAGTTGCGGTTCATTTTTCAGATTGGCTGGCAGTTTCTGAAGGGACTACGAACGCTGCACTTTGTTGGCCCCTGCGTCACGGTGTTTGGTTCAGCCCGCTTCCGCGAGGGGCATCGCTATTACAGTCTCGCCCGGCAGATGGGCAGCGCCATCCGTGAACTGGGTTTTACGGTGATGACCGGCGGTGGACCCGGCCTAATGGAAGCCGCCAACCGGGGCGCTTTTGAGAGCGGTGGTCAGTCAGTAGGGTGCAACATTCGATTGCCATTTGAGCAACAGCCCAACCCTTATATGCACACCAGCGTGACCATCAATTTCTTTTTTGTCCGGAAAGTGTTAATGCTCAAATACTCCTACGCCTTTGTAGTGATGCCCGGCGGCTGGGGTACCATGGACGAACTATTCGAGACACTGACGCTGGTGCAAACGGGTGTAATTCACCAGTTTCCGGTAGTGCTGATGGGTTGCGACTATTATCAGCCCCTTATGAACTACATGCAGGATATGATCCGGGCGGGCACTATCAGCGAAAAAGACCTGCAACTCGTTTGCCTCACCGACGACGTTGCAGAGGCTCAGGAGCACATCCAGACCTACGTGCAGAAACACTACAAAGTCAGCCACCGACGCAAGCCGCTGTGGTGGCTGCTGGAGCGCGTCTAAGTACGCTTCATTGATCCCGATTAAGACTTTTGGCTCCTGCAAAGGTGTCGCTCAACACTTCCCCTATGTCTGATCTCTTTCAGTTTTTAGCCTGAATTCAATCAACCTGACCTTTGACCGCCGTCATGCTCCAGTTGGTTCTGGTAAAGCACCTTTGACCTATCATTTCACCTCAACTGCTCACGGCTATGACCTTCGAACCTACTGCTCACCTACTCGCCTTCGTACTACCCATGTCGTTTAAAAAAGGGGATGTCACCTTCATAGCACCTCGAACGGGCGAAGATGTCAGGGTACCCATTATGCCCAGCGACCGGCCCCGTTATGTGGTTTCCACGGCCTCGTTGACGAAAGGGATCTGGAAGGCGTTTCTCCGCTGGTCTGATGGTTATGTGCAGTATCAGGAAGAAAAAGAAATTGTTGTTATATAACCGCCCTATCCTTATGAAAAAATATTCTTCTGCATTTCTCGATTCAAACCGCGCCAAATCATTGTCGGCTGACTAGTAGCCGTTTCTAGTGTAAAAACATCGCCTACTAAACCTAGAGTTTGGAGGAAAGCTTCTTTGAGAAGCAGAAACGGCACCACCATACTTTAATGTCCATTTACCAACAAGATGGGGAGCCAGGTCTTGCATGGGTTTAGTACTTTCCTGGTCCCAATCTATTTTCGGATCTACCTTTTGGGGTTCTGCTTCATTGTCTTCTGAACACTAGTAAAAGAGCAGGGCAATAGCAGAGAGCGATAATAAATGGATTTTCATAACGGTTGAGGTTTGGTACTGAAGAGCGTTTCAGACCAATTGACAAGTACATCGATTTGCTGCACAACTAAAGCTATGTAATGAAAACAGTTCAATAAATTATCAATCCAGCAAGTATATAGGCAGTTCAATAAATTATTGACCGGTTGTACACAAGTAAGGGACGTTAATACCCTGATTTCATTAGAATTACGTAATCCTGAAATCATCGTAATACTCTAAACATTCCCGTTATGAATACTACTAATACGATTCGGTCGCTTGGTCGTTTAATCGGGTTGATCCTGCTCTTCTCCTGGAACTTACAAGCGGAGAGCAACCCTCCCCGCCATCCAGTTCAATCCACGAAGTCCGTCAACGGATTAACCTCCCCCATCCCTCCTGGCCCCAATTCTCCCATCAGTCTGACGGCTACAGCTGGGGTGCCATTTAAATACGAGTTACCGGCCCTACTGATCGATAATAATGCGATCTACACTTCGCCGGAGCTTCCTGGCAATGGATTGAGATTGTCGTACGAAACTTATCCACCTTCTATCGTCGGCACGCCCAACGCCACGGGTGTGATGAATCTGACCATCAACGCAACCAGTCATGTAAATAATCAGGTGGAATCGGCCTGGGTACCCATTACCCTCACAGTTATTGCACCCACTCCCATCAGTCTGACGGCTACAGCTGGGGTGCTATTTAAATACAAGTTACCGATACTCCTGCCCGATAATAGTGCGAGCTACACTTCACCGCAACTACCTAGCAATGGATTGAACCTTTCTTATGATACTTACCCCCCTTCCATTACCGGCACGCCCAACGCAAGTGGCGTAATGAACCTGACCGTCAACGCGCACAGCAATGTGAATAGTCAGGAGAAATCGGCCTGGGTACCCATTAGCCTCACCGTGAATCCACCCATTCCCATCAGTCTGACGCTGCTGGCTCCTACCTACAACTGTGCAACGGGTGCGTTTCAGTTCAACACCAGCGGGGGCGATGGTAGCCCCATTACCTACTTTGCCATTGGCGTCACTGGTCCGACAACCAATCCCGATCAGTTCGTCGATACGGGTCTGCGCACAGCGGCCGATGCTCAGCCCTTACTGCTCCAGGCTACTCAAAGCGGGGTGACGGTAACCTACGTCTGGAACATCCGCGCGCAATGCCCCGTCACAACCCCTCCCCCAGGAGGGGCTCTAACGCTGCTGGCCCCCACCTACAACTGCACAACGGGTGCCTTTCGGTTTAATACCAGTGGGGGAGATGGAAGCCCCATCACTTTCTCAGCCATCGGTATCACGGGCTCGACAACCAATCCCGATCAGTTCGTCGATACGGGGCTGCGCACGGCCAGTGATATACAGCCATTGCTGCTCCAGGCCACTCAGAATGGGGTTACAGTGACTTACCCGTGGGATCTGAAAGCGGCCTGTGGTCGGGCGCGGGTTGGCCAGGTTGAGCCAGAGCGTAGACTAAGGGTGGAGGTATTGGGCAACCCGGTTGTGGGCGAAATGGTACATATCGAGGTGAGTGGGGCTGAAAGTCAGTCCTTGTGGGTGGCCTTAACAAACCAACAGGGTCTTGTGGTAAGCGAGAAACGAATTGGGCAGGCGGCTGCCCTGGAGCGACTTAGTGTAAAGCTAAGTCGTTCGGCAGGAATCTATCTTCTTCAGGTAAGCATGCCCGGTCAGACGAAAGTAATGCGGGTGCTGAAGGCCGACTAGCCTATAGAGCAGTCAATCACTTTATTGTGGAATGGTAATAGCTATTCAAAAAAGGGGTGGTGACATAATGTTACCCCCCTTGTTACGCTGTTGTTTTTGGATTTTGGGGGAATGTACGTCTCCTATAATCCCGCTTTACTCCAATGGAAGCCAACCTTGGGGCTCAGCTTCACTATCTCTTGTACATTAGTAAAAGAGAAGCCCAATAGCAACCAGTGGAAATAAACGATTTTTCATGATCGTTGAGGCTAAAATCACTAACGATTCTTTATAGCAGTTTTGCTCTTTCTTTTACTTTACGAACCCGTCTACCAATTTTGAGAAGGTAAACCAGCCATCCCAGCAGAACCACGCCGATCACGGCGACAACAACCCAGATTTTACCATCTTCCCGTAATAAGTCCGTTAGCTGATCCATTGGTAGCTTGTTATAAACTGGTTGTGTCTTGAACTTCGGCAGAACGATCAGCAACCGATTTAGTCGATTCCTCCAGTTCATCCAAATTGATTTCTAACCGGCGCAATCTGACCCGGAGCTGGGTAATCCAAAACCCCAACAAGGTAAATCCGATAAAGGCAGGCCTGATTATATTTTTTATCGAACTATCAGCATCGTATTGATTGAACCCGGGATTACCACCATTGCCGGGGTGCAGCGAATCGGTTAAGCGGGGAATAATGAAAATGAGGGGAATAAAAACGGCAAAAGCGAAGATGTTGTAGATCGCCGAAATGCGGGCTTTTCGCATCTCGTCATCGAACGAGCCGCGTAATACAAAATACGCCAGATACATAAGCATGGCTACGGCCACACCATTGGTTTTAGGATCGTTTGGCCACAGATCTCCCCAGGCGAAGTAAGCCCACACAGAACCCGTAATACACCCCAATATCCCGAATAAAATGGCGGTATTAGCAAGCTCCACCGACATCAGATCATCATTGGGTTTACCTTTTCTCAAATAACGAATAGCATAAACAGCCGACGCAAGCAACATGGCCATCATCGCAATCCAGAGGGGTGGATGGAAGAAGGCATTGCGTATGGCCTCGTGTAAGATGGGCAACCGAGGGACAGGGCTCATGAGACCCGCTACAAAAACATACGTTAAAATAAGAACGGTAAGGGCTTTCCACCAGTGTTTCAGCATGGGTCTACGAGTATTTTCTTAAATAGGAGTCAAAGATAGAGATCCAGCGATTTCCGGCGTAAAATCAGGCTATATTCCAGCCCAACAGGGTGGACGTTTGCTATCAAAAGATCGGATCAAAGTTAACTTACTACGTTTTATTATTGACGATATAGAGTTTATCGTATCGCGTTAAACCCTTTTTCAATACGGCTCCTTTCAATTATCTTTGTCAGGATACCTAAAGGCAATTCGATGAACGTTTCAGAAGCATTTGGCGAAGTGGCTGGTCTTATTGCACAAATGGACCCCGAAAAAGTAATTGCGCTCAAAGCCTCTCCCCAACTCTCGGAGCGTGTAGAAGACTTGGTTCAACGCAAAAAAGACGACCAAATCACTATCGAGGAA
Source organism: Flavobacterium sp. SUN052 (assembly GCF_028867935.1). Lineage (GTDB taxonomy): Bacteria > Bacteroidota > Bacteroidia > Flavobacteriales > Flavobacteriaceae > Flavobacterium. The sequence continues at coordinate 1,769 of NZ_JAPQNS010000004.1, read as the reverse complement.
ACTATCGAACTAGAGCGTTTATTAGCTCTTGACTTGTTCATCGGTATGACGAAAGCCCGCGCCCGTATGCTGATGGCTTCATGAGACACTCCATCCCTGATAAAGATAGACTTTTTGTTGCCAGGAGGGCTGATTTTCGTTGTGAGTATTACCGTATCCACACCGATGATTTGTTTCTATCGTTTCACATAGACCATATTATCCCCCTCAAACATGGCGGCACAAATGATTCTGGCAACTTAGCATACACCTGCCCGCATTGCAATCAGCATAAAGGCTCCGATTTTGCAACCCTTCTAAATGATTTCACCGACGTAGTATTACTTTACAATCCAAGAACAGACCCTTGGGATACTCACTTTGCTACAGTTGACGGAGAAATAATCGCCAAGACGCGGACTGGGCAAGCGAGTATTAAGATTTTTCGATTTAATCAACCTGACTTGATCATTCTTCGAAGATTACTGAGTCAAACCGGTCGTTATCCGTAGTTAGCAAGTGGCATTAGCGGCTCAGATAAGGCCGACAACGAGATCTTCTAAAACTACTATTGGGGGTACTGGTCTTCATGACCAAGAATTCATTGGTATACGTATCAACTCAAGAGTAACTGAGGATGTTGCTGATTGATCCAGTTTAGTAAATTCTCTGCATCGGTCAACTGAAACAGTTCAGTGCCGGGATTCATGGTGGCGGCAGTGCCACAAGCCACCCCTTGCCGGATCATGTCTGCGTAGGATTTTCCCTGCGAGAGCGCGTAAACCATACCGCCAACCACACTGTCGCCTGCCCCAACCGTGCTGAGTTTTTTAACGGGTGGGGCCTGTATAAGCTCATGGCCGTCGGCAGTCGTTAGCAAGGCACCCCGCGGTCCCAGCGACACCACTACTACTTCGCATTTACCGGCCCCGATTAATTCATGGGCAGCCTTGCTGATCTGATCCGTTTCGAGTTGCTCAACCCCCACAAGTCGGGCCAGCTCGCCGAGGTTTGGCTTGATCAAAAAGACTCCCTCGTCCAGCGCTTTTTGCAGAGGTTCTCCGGCTGCGTCGAGCACAAGCCGAATGCCCCGGCTTTTCGCAAACCGGGCAATCTGTGCATAGAAATCGGTGGGCAAGCCAGGGGGCAGACTCCCACTCACAACCAGATAATCTACCGGATCAGAAATAGTTTCCAGGTGCGACAGGCATGAGGCTACCTCACCAGCGCTGAGCTGGGGGCCGGGGGTGCCAAACCGAAACTGCTGATTGGTGGTCGTTTCTGTTACCACAAAGCATTCGCGAGTAAGTGCTTCAATACCAATGATCTGGTAATTGATTCCTTCCTGCTCCACCAGTTCCTGCAAACGGAGCCCCGTTGACCCTCCCGACGTGAACAGAGCTATTGACTTGCCTCCTAACCGGTGGATGGCTTTCGACACGTTTATGCCGCCCCCGCCCGCGTCGTATTGAGGTTGCGAACAGTGCAGTTTGTGTTCGGGAACCAGCCGATCGACAGTCATGCTGACATCAACGGCGGGGTTAAGAGTGAGGGTGTAAATCATGGCGTATGGTTTTAGCGGTCCGATAACAAAGATACCGGCTTGCTTACACCTACATCCATGAGAAACGTTTGCTTCTTTCCTGATCGGAATCAGACTTTAATAGTGAAGCTGTTTAAACTTTCTCTTTTCGTTTGATTTTCCGCAGGAAAATGACCGAGAACGCGATAAAATGTAAACTCATCCAATTTTTGACCGAAAATTCAAACCGTACTAACAGGGCTTTGAA
>NZ_JAPQNS010000038.1 GCF_028867935.1 Flavobacterium sp. SUN052 | reverse complement strand
ACTAGTGCTTCTCCAATTTAGTGCTTATATTATTCCGACTTATTAGCCGTATTAACCCGCTCATACCAACGTTTCATCTTGGCTTCTGCGGTTGCCACCGTAAAACTCCAATGCACTTTGACGGCTTGTTGGTTGCGCTCGGTAACCCAAAGCCCCACTTGTCGGCTTAACTCCTCTAGGCTGCCAATGCGCCGGTTGAGACATTGGCGGGCTAAAGCCGAACGTGGCCCGGCCGAAAACTCGATTTCTGCCATGTTCAGCCAAGAACCGTGTTTGGGAGTAAAATGGAACACTAGTTTACGGCTTAACTGCCGGGCTGTTTCCAGCGGCAGATATTCGTAGAACGAACCGTACTTATGAGTGTTTAGATTGTCCTGCACTACATCAATCTGGTCACAATGGGCGTAGTGAGTTGCTATAAGTTCGTTCATGAACGCAGCATAGTCGGCCTTGGTGCGTTGGGGGCGCGTTTGGGTATATCGCTGGCCGCTGTCAAGATCGTAGGCCAGCAAAACCACACAAGTTCCTTTTCGGATGTACTCGTTGTCTTCTTTGGTGGCTTTGCTCGGTTGAAGCGGCAGAGCCGCCACCACATCATCCAGCAACTGACAGGGCCGTTCATCAACGCAAATTCGTGCCCGGCCTGGCATCCTTTCTCGGTTATAAACGGTCAAGACGTCCTCCATTTTGGCCAGATACTCCCCGTCTATCTGACCGATGCACCACTGCTTTTTGAGCCAGGGCTTGAGCTTACTTTTTTTAGGGCCAGACGCACCGATTCGTCGTCAATATGGATATCGAGTTGAACTAGTCGCTGGTTGATCAGACTGGCTGTCCATCGGGTACGCCCATCAGGAGCCTGACTACAGGCCAGTTGAGTAATCTGAGCTTCCACCTCTTGAGTGACCTTGCGGGGTTGACCCGACCGGGCTTTTTCACTGATGGCTCGTTGAAGTCCTTCCTGGCGGTAGCGTTTCTTGAGGTTGAATAGCGTCGCCACACTGATGCCCAGCAAGTCGCTGATTTGCTGGGGGGGCTGTCCCTGATGCAAAAACTGCAAGGCTCGGGCTCTGGTCAGTTTGCGCGCGGATTCTTTACCTGTACTGACCAGGTGTTTTAAGGTAATCCAATCGGGCTCTGCCAAGACGAACGGGGTTGCGATACGGCTCATACCGCAAAGTTAACCATTTATCTACGTACTAAATTGGAGAAGCACTAG
>NZ_JAPQNS010000037.1 GCF_028867935.1 Flavobacterium sp. SUN052 | reverse complement strand
GGCGGTGCTACCTAGGAATACATTGAATCCACCACTCTGGTTGTTACGGCCAGCTTGGTAGCCTAAGAATGTGTTATTGGGGCCGGTGTTGGCCAAGCCTGCTTCGTAACCAAAAAACGAATTGAATCCACCTGTGTTTCCATAACCAGTTTTGAACCCTACAAAGGTGTTTTGCGCCCCATTTGTGTTTGAGAATCCTGATCGACTTCCTAAAAATACGTTTCCGCTAGCTGTATTACTACGGCCGGCAGAGTCGCCAACAATTACATTAAAGCTGCCTAGCTGATTAGAATATCCAGCCTCATTTCCTAAGTACGTATTGTTGTTACCTGAAAAGTTTAGCAAAGCGGAGTTAACCCCAATGGAAATGTTATTACGGCCAGTAAAATTGCTGAGACCAGAGAAAGCACCAACGGCAATATTGCTGTTTCCTGAAGTACTTGTAGAGCCAGCCTGAGCACCGAAATAAGCATTATTGAAGCCTGTTGTGTTCCCGTAGCCGGCTCCCCGGCCAACAAAGGTGTTACTAGTTCCTGTTTGATTGGAAAATCCTGCATCTGCTCCAATCATTGCATTACTTGAGCCTGATGTGTTGTTAGCTCCTGCTGAAGTACCTAGGTTAGTGTTGTTTGAGCCAGTGTTGGCGGTAGAGGAGTTTATAGCTCCAATGCCAACATACACATTACTTGACCCTGGTGATGGGGATGCTGGTGAGGTAACAATAAGGTTGTTTTGAGCAAAGGCACTCCCCGCTAAAAACATTACTCCAACTGTTAATCCAAAAGAGTAAAGTCGTTGCATAGTGTAAAATGGTTGAATGTAAAGGCTTTGTTTAGTTAGCTATTGACGTGTCAAAGTTGGCAAAAAAGATAATAAATACAATGAGAGGAAATAACTATAGGTTTACAGCACAGTTAAAAAGTTAGCTTGCCAGTCTGGGTATATAACCTATAAGCGATTAACCATTTACCTAAATCTAATCACCAAAAGTTGACTAGGCACAAACATAGCCAATCTATCTGAGAACATGAGTAGATTAAATTAAAAAGGGACTCCTCGGAGTCCCTTTTTAATGAAAATTATACTTCCTTATTTCTTATCTCTTTCAAGTTGCTTCAGAATTAGTTCATTTTGATTTTGTAGCTGCTCAATTTGTTTTTGTTGCTTTACTATATATAGGGTCAGTTCTTCTATTTTTTGGAGTAGTGTGGCATCCATCTTGGCCATGTCCACACCCTCAGCTACCACCTGCTCGGCACTGGGAACACCTGGCAAATGGCCATGCGATTTGATGAA
>NZ_JAPQNS010000036.1 GCF_028867935.1 Flavobacterium sp. SUN052 | reverse complement strand
GAATAGCCCCCTACAACTTCCGTCTCGTTCCCAAGTCCTACCTTTGGCCGACTTTCTGAACCAAGCCCCCCGCTTTCACTGGTACCTAACGAGTCCTTGCTAAAATCTGGGCTGGAGCACACGATGCCTTTCTAATCCAAAGGCATTTAGTGAATAGACTGGTGATCGCTTCGGCGAATCCCGTACAGAAAACTCTTACTTTCTCCGTGCGCTCCCAGAAGTCACTAATCATCAATGCACTATGGGAAACAGCCAAACCGCCTTTACCATTATCCATGCCCATGCCGCTGGCATCGACGTGGGTTCACGCAGCCATCTGGTCGCAGTTGATCAGAACAAAGACCATGTGCGTGAGTTTGGGGTCTACACCAAAGACCATCAGGAGATGATCAGCCATCTGCGCCAGCATGGGGTGACCACCATCGCCATGGAGAGTACCGGCAGCTACTGGCAGACCTTGTTCACAGCTCTTCAGCAGGCTGGCTTCGAAGTGCTGCTGGTGAGTGGGAGCCAGACCAAGAATGTCAAGGGCCGCAAAACCGACGTGATCGACTGCATCTGGATTCAGAAACTGCACTCATTGGGCTTGTTATCCGGCAGTTTACTATTGAGCGATACCTTTCAGCAACTGCGGACCTATTATTACCATCGCCAACATCTGGTCCAGCAATCGGCTCGTTACGCCAACAAGATGCAAAAGTCGCTTCGATTAATGAACATCCGCTTGGATGTGGTGCTCAATGACATTACAGGACAATCAGGCATGGCCGTCATTGAAGCCGTTCTGGCTGGCCAGCGGGAAGCCGACCATCTGGTCTCGCTGGTGAGTGATCGGGTTAAAAAGTCCCGCCAGGAGATTAGCGATGCCTTGCAAGGTTGGTGGCGGGAGGAGTTGCTCTTTGAGCTACAAGCCTCCTTGGATTTTTATCGGCTCTACGAAAGCAAGATCAAAGAATGCGACAAAGTCATCGAAACGTTTCTGCTCAAGTATGCCCCACCCGTGGAGGTATCGGTCGAGGAAAAGAAGCAATTGAAGACGCATCGCAAACGAGCGGGCAAACATGCCCCTGGTTTTAACCTGTCACAGCTGGCTTACCAGTATTTCCGTACCGACCTGTTTGCCGTATCAGGCATCAGCTATAATACGGTTTTGTGCTTACTGACCAGCCTGGGTCACGACATCCATAAATTTCCTAACGCCAAGAGTTTTGCCAGCTGGCTGGGTCTGGTGCCCAATAATAAGGTCAGTGGGGGTAAACTCATCAGTAATCGCCGGCCTTCGGGTCGGAGTACGATCGCCAAATCGTTGCGGCATGCGGCTAATTCGATTGGCAACCAAAAAGATCATGAGCTCACGCCCTTCTTCAAGCGGATTGCTTTTAAGAAGGGGCGGATAGCGGCCATTATTGCTACGGCCCGCAAGTTGGCGGTGATCATCTGGCATATGCTCACGAAAGGGGAAGCCTACCACAAGGAGCGAGTGGAGCTGAATGGGGAAAAACAGCGGGCGGTAAAGCTGAAGTATTTGGATAAGAAGCTGCATGCGCTTCAGTTAAGCAAAGAGGAGTTAGAAAGGTTACTATTAAAGCACTCGCTCTCAGTGGGGTAGAATTCAGTTGTACAGAA
>NZ_JAPQNS010000035.1 GCF_028867935.1 Flavobacterium sp. SUN052 | reverse complement strand
TTTTCTGTACAACTCATTATTACGTAACTGATAATGAGTGCTTTGAAAACAGCTTCTCCAGTTCCTCTTTGCTTAGTTGAAGAGCATGTAAGTTCTTGTCCAAATGGCGCAACCTTAGCGCCTTCTGCTTTTGGTCATCTAGTGTCACCCGATTCTTTTGATAGGGTTCGGCCTTGATAATCATATGCCAAATGATAACCGCTAACTTTCTGGCCGTCGCGATGATGGCCGCCAGCCGACCTTTTTTGAAGGCGATTCGCTTGAAAAAAGGCGTCAGTTCATGTTCTTTCTGATTGCCAATCGAGTTGGCTGCATGGCGCAGCGCTTTGGCGATATGATTTTTGCCTGAAGGGGTGCGATTACCAATGACCTTGCCTCCACTGATCTTGTTATTGGGCACTAGACCTAACCAGCAGGCAAAACTTTTAGCCGTCGGGAATTTGTGTATGTCGTGACCTAGGCTGGTCAGCAAACATAAAACAGCATTGTGACTAATGCCCGATATGGCAAATAGGTCGGTTCGGAAATACTGGTAGGCCAGCTGGGATAGATTAAAACCAGGCGCATGTTTACCGGCCCGCTTCCGGTTGGTTTTCAATTGCTTCTTTTCCTCCACCGATACCTCAACCGCAGGCGCATACTTGACCAGAAACCTTTCAATGACCTGGTCACATTCTTTGATCTTCCCTTCATACAAACGGTAAAAATCCAGGGAAGCCTGTAATTCAAACAACAGTTCGTCTCGCCACCAGCCTTGCAAGGCATCGGCAATCTCCTGCCGGGATTTTTTGACCCGTTGGCTCACCAGCGATACCAGGTGTTCGGGGTCACGCTGTCCAGCCAGGATGGCTTCAATAACAGCCATGCCGGACTGGCCGGTAATGTCATTGAGCACGACATCAAGTCGGATATTCATCAACCGTAGTGCCTTCTGCATTTTGTTGCTGTAGCGGGCTGACTGTTGCACTAAATGCAGGTGGTGATAATAGTAGATGCGTAACTGCTGGAAGGTATCGCTGAGCAATAAACTGCCCGATAGCAGACCCAACGAATGCAGCTTCTGAATCCAGATGCAGTCGATCACATCGGTTTTGCGGCCTTTCACATTTTTGGTCTGACTACCGGCTACCAGCAGCACCTCGAAGCCAGCCTGCTGAAGGGCATTGAACAGGGTCTGCCAGTAGCTACCCGTACTCTCCATGGCGATCGTGGTCACACCATGCTGGTGCAGGTGACTGATCAACTGCTGATGATCGTTGGTATAGACCCCGAATTCCCGCACATTGTCTTTGTTCTGATCAATGGCTACCAGATGGCTGCGTGAACCCACATCAATGCCTGCGGCATGGGGATGAAGAATCTTGAAGGCTACTTGGTTCGTTTCCATAAGGCATTAGTAGTTAATGACTTCCGGGAGCGCACCGTGAGTGTAAGAGTTTTCTGTACGGGATTCGCCGAAGCGATCACCAATCAATTCACCAAATGCTTTCCTAGTGGAAAGACATCGTACGCTCCAACCCAGATTTTAGAAAGGACTTTGCTTAGTACCAGTAAAGGCGGGGGGCTTGGTTCAGAAAGTCTACCAAAAATAAGATTTCTGGCTGGAACGCAAGTTGTTGGGGCTATTCAACAGCGTAGGCGCTGTACAACGATTTTA
>NZ_JAPQNS010000034.1 GCF_028867935.1 Flavobacterium sp. SUN052 | reverse complement strand
TCGTTGGCCAGCACCGCTACCACGACTGGAACACCAGCGGTGGTCTTGGTCGCATCCAGGTTGGCAATCGGCGCATCGTTGGTCGCACTCGTCGGTGGCACTGGAACTAGTGTCAAGGTCGTCGTGCTGCAAGCCGGGGGCGTGCCGCTGTCACAAACCTGAACCGGCACCGTCACTGGTGCTGTCGTTCCAACTGGAGCGGTGTACGTGTATGAGCCATTCGGGCTCATTGTCAGACCCGTTGGTGGGGTGCCAATGACCGAAGCCGTCAGCGGAGTGCCTTCGGGGTCTTTGTCGTTAGTCAACACATTGCCCGTCGCTGGTATACCGACCACCACATCGTTGAAGTCAGGCGTCACAGCGGGAGCTTGATTAGCCGGTCCATTTACAGTTATGTAGACAGTAGCCGTCGTACACAATACGGGTGAGCCGCCATCGCAAACTTGATACGTGAAGTTATCCGTACCGACAAAACCAGCAGCTGGCACAAAACTGTAACTACCCGTTGGCGAGAAGACTACCGTGCCATTCACCGGATTTGAAAGCTTGGCAAACGTCAGGGACTGACCGGCATTCGGGTCACTATCGTTCGTTGCCACGGTACCGGTTGCACTGATGCCTCTTGTCGTCAAAATCTGATCGTCAATGGCAATTGGCGCTACGTTGGTCGCTCCCACTGGCGGAGTTGGATCAACCGTAAATGTTACCACGGCTGTTGTACAAACCACTGGAGTGCCAGTGTCGCATACCTGATAAGTCAATTTATCGACCCCCGTGAAGCTGCCCGTTGGGGTGTAGGTAACGGTTCCGTCAGGGTTCACAGTAGCCGTTCCATTGGTTGGTCCACTCAAAATAGTGGGGTTACTCAATGGCAGGTTTTCAGGATCTTTATCATTACCCAGCACGTTCACTGTCGTCGACACACCTGCAGTTGTACGAGTCGCGTCGTTCAGCGCAACAGGCGCGTCATTAGCTACTGTCGGATTTGGCGTTGGGGTCAACGTCAGAAGCGTTGTCATACAAGCCGGGGGTGTACCACTGTCACACACCTGTACGGGCACCGTTATCGGAGCCGTTTGGCTACTTGGCGACGTATACGTGTACGATCCATCGGGACTCATAGTGAAGCCCGTTGGTGGCGTACCAACCACGCTGGCCGTCAGCGAAGTGCCTTCAGGATCTTTATCGTTTGCTAGGACATTTCCAGCCGTCGGGATTCCTGGAATGTATGTATTCACATCAGGCGTCACCACTGGCGGCTGGTTTGCCGTTGCAGGTTGTTGCACCAATACGCTCACCGTAGCCACATCGCACTTACCAGCTGTGTTGCAGACCGAATAGGTGAAGCTGTCAGGACCAACAAAGCCTGGAGCCGGGGTGTAGGTGTAAGTACCCGTTGGCGACATCACCACCGTACCCGAGCTTGGTTGACCACTCGTGTACATCAGGGGCAAACCAGCCGGGTCGCTGTCATTCGTGGAGACAGTGCCCGACTTAGGCGTGTTCGCCAGAGCCAACAGGGCATCGTCAATCGCTACCGGGGCCAGCGTCGTGCCCACCGGTGGCGTTGGTTGAACAGCCACCGTCACCACCGCCGTCGCACACGAAGAAGGCGTGGCCTTGTCGCATACCTGATACGGGAACGTAACTACGCCCGTGAAATTGGCCGGTGGCGTGAACGTCACCGTTCCGTTGGCATTCACCACCGCCGTACCAACTGATGGCTGGGTCGGAATGGTTGGATTATCCAGTTGACCGTTCAG
>NZ_JAPQNS010000033.1 GCF_028867935.1 Flavobacterium sp. SUN052 | reverse complement strand
GAACGTAACTACGCCCGTGAAATTGGCCGGTGGCGTGAACGTCACCGTTCCGTTGGCATTCACCACCGCCGTACCAACTGATGGCTGGGTCGGAATGGTTGGATTATCCAGTTGACCGTTCAGGCTGGTCGCATTGTCCGGGTCGGTATCGTTGGCCAGCACTGCAATAGTTACTGGCGTACCTGCCGTAGTCTGCGTATTATCGTTGTTAGCAATTGGCGCATCGTTCAGAGCAGGCGAGGGAGCCGGGTTCACGTTCACCGTCACACAGGCACTGCTGCTCTGAGCGGCACTGTTGCTCACTGAATAACAGAAGCTAACCGTACCGGTAAAGCTGGTCGGTGGCGTGAAGGTATACGAACCATCAGGTGCTATCGTCACCGTACCTGCCGTTGGTGGACTCAACAAACTCGCCGTCAGGGGAAGGCCCTGGGGATCGGTGTCGTTGGTGAGTACATTACCCGAAACGGGCGTGTTCGGATTTGTATTGGCAATATCAGGCGTAGCAAGAGGTGCCTCGATCACAGCTGGCTGCACCGTCAGGTACGCTGTCGCTGTCGAGCACAAGGTCGGACTGGCGTTATCACACACCTGATACGTGAACTGGTCGGTTCCAATGAACCCAGAAGCTGGCACAAACGTATAGCTGCCCGTTGATGAGAACACCACTGTGCCATTGACGGGACCGCTGAGCTTGGCAAAAGTCAGGGGCTGACCTTGTGGATCAGAGTCGTTAGCCGCTACCGTACCGGTCGCTGAGGTGCCCTTCTGAGTCAGCAAAGCGTCGTCTACTGCTACCGGAGCGGTGTTGGTCACACCTACTGGCGGAGTCGGATCAATACTGAAGGTCACCAAAGCCGTCGCACAGGCTGGTGGCGTGCCACCGTCACAGACCGAGTAGGTCAGCTGGTCGGTGCCCGTGTAGCCTGCCGTTGGGGTATAGCTCACGGTGCCGTTCGGATTCACCACGGCCGTACCGTGAGTCGGTTGCGTCACGATTACGGGATTGCTCAGGGGTTGACCTTCGGGGTCGACGTCGTTGGCCAGCACCTCTACAACTGCAGGAACACCAGCGGTGGTCTTGGTCGCATCCAGGTTGGCAATCGGCGCGTCGTTGGTCGCACTCGTTGGTGGCACTGGAACTAGCGTCAAGGTGGTGGTAGCACAAGCGGGTGGCGTACCACTATCACACACCTGGATTGGTACAGTCACTGGTGCCGTTGTTCCAACCGGTGCGGTATACGTGTACGAGCCGTTCGGACTCATTGTCAAGCCCGTTGGCGGTGTACCGATCACGCTCGCCGTCAGCGGTGTACCTTCGGGGTCTTTGTCGTTAGTCAGTACGTTGCCCGTGGCTGGAACACCCACGATCACATCATTAAAATCAGGTGTCACGCTCGGGGCACTGTTAGTCGCAGCGGGAACCGTCAGGTAAGCTGTGGCTGTCGAGCACAGCGCTGGTGATGCATTATCACACACCTGGTAGGTGAACTGATCAGAGCCTACGAACGTCGGTGATGGCGTCCAGGTGTAGCTGCCCGTTGGCGAGAACACCACCGTACCGTTAGCCGGGTTGGTCAGCTTGGCAAACGTCAGGGGCTGACCTTGCGGGTCACTATCATTGGCCGCTACCGTACCGGTCGCACTCACACCCTTCTGAGTTAAGAGCGCATCATCCAAAGCTACCGGAGCCGTGTTGGTTACCCCGACTGGTGGGGTCGGATCAATACTGAACGTTACCAGAGCCGTCGCACAGGCTGGTGGCGTACCGCCGTCACAGACCGAGTAGGTCAGTTGATCCGTACCCGTGTAACCCGCTGTTGGGGTATAGCTCACGGTGCCGTTCGGATTCACCACGGCCGTACCGTGAGTCGGTTGCGTCACGATTACGGGATTGCTCAGGGGTTGACCTTCGGGGTCGACGTCGTTGGCCAGCACCGCTACCACGACTGGAACACCAGCGGTGGTCTTGGTCGCATCCAGGTTGGCAATCGGCGCATCGTTGGTCGCACTCGTCGGTGGCACTGGAACTAGTGTCAAGGTCGTC
>NZ_JAPQNS010000032.1:1365-4513 GCF_028867935.1 Flavobacterium sp. SUN052 | reverse complement strand
CTCAATAGTAGAGGTGGCAGCTTCCTACTCTCCCGGATCTGACTCCAGTACCATCGGCAGCACGGGGCTTAACGGCTCTGTTCGACATGGAAAAAGGTGTCCACCCGCCTTATCACCACCAACCTCAACAGATCTTTATTGACTCCTTTGCTTTCAAAGAAGCTCTTCCGAACTTCTTTTTCCCCACAGAGAATGCACAACACCTATAACCAAGATCCCCAGTCCGACAGAACAAAAACACCACAACACACTCCAGGCTCATTAGTACGGCTCAGCTCCAGATATCTCTACCCTGCCACCTGCCGCCTATCAACGTCGTCGTCTCCGACAGCCTTTACTTGGAAGTCTAATCTTCGGGCCAGTTTCGCACTTAGATGCTTTCAGCGCTTATCTTAACCCAACGTAGCTACTCAGCCGTGCCTGCGGCCAAACAACTGATCCACCAGCGGTTGGTCCATCCCGGTCCTCTCGTACTAAGGACAGCCCCCGGCAAACTTCCAACGCCCACCACAGATAGGGACCGAACTGTCTCACGACGTTCTGAACCCAGCTCGCGTGCCACTTTAATCGGCGAACAGCCGAACCCTTGGAACCTTCTCCAGCCCCAGGATGTGACGAGCCGACATCGAGGTGCCAAACCTCCCCGTCGATGTGAGCTCTTGGGGGAGATCAGCCTGTTATCCCCGGCGTACCTTTTATCCTTTGAGCGATGGCCCACCCATGCAGTACCACCGGATCACTATACCCTGCTTTCGCACCAGATCGGCCTGTTTGCCTCACTGTCAAGCTCGCTTCTGCTATTGCACTCCACGACTGGTTACCAACCAGCCTGAGCGAACCTTGGGAAGCCTCCGTTACCCTTTCGGAGGCGACCACCCCAGTCAAACTACCCACCAAGTACTGTCCCCTGAAAAGGGTTAGAACACCAGTCAGCCAAGGGCGGTATTTCAACATTGGATCCACGATGCCTGGCGACACCACTTCAACTCCTCCCGCCTATCCTACACATGCCTGACCAGCACTCCATACTAAGCTATAGTAAAGGTGCACGGGGTCTTTCCGTCCCGTGGCGGGTAAACGGCATCTTCACCGTTACTACAATTTCACCGAGCTCATGGTTGAGACAGTGCCCAGATCGTTACACCATTCGTGCAGGTCGGAACTTACCCGACAAGGAATTTCGCTACCTTAGGACCGTTATAGTTACGGCCGCCGTTTACTGGGGCTTCAATTCAATGCTTCGCTTGCGCTGACATCCCCTCTTAACCTTCCAGCACCGGGCAGGTGTCAGACCCTATGCGTCATCTTTCGATTTGGCAGAGTCCTGTGTTTTTGGTAAACAGTCGCCTGGGCCTTTGCTCTGCAACCTCTCCGTTACCGAAGTAGGCCCCCCTTATCCCGAAGTTACAGGGTCATCTTGCCGAGTTCCTTAACCATGATTCTCTCGCGCACCTCGGGCTGTTCGCCCCGACCACCTGTGTCGGTTTGCGGTACGGGTACTCCACAACTGATGTTTCACCAACTTTTCTTGGAAGCAGACTCCCCCATTCGGTTCAGCCGAAGCCTCCCCTCAACGACCACTTCCGTCCGGTCGTATGAAGCCCTCCACTCCGTCATTGATTCACATTGTAAAGTAGTGCAGGACTATTAACCTGCTGTCCATCAGGGCCTCGCCTTCGCTAACCCCTTAGGTCCCGACTAACCCTCCGATGACTGCCATCGCGGAGGAAACCTGGGTCTTTCGGTGTGAGGGGTTCTCGCCCTCATTCTCGTTACTTATGCCTACATTTGCTTTTCTGGAAGGTCCACCATGGCTCACGCCACAACTTCACCCCCGCCAGAATGCTCTCCTACCATCAATACAGTAATACTGTATGATCCACCGCTTCGGTGATGTGCTTGATGCCCGCTTATTATCGATGCCCGCCCCGCTCGACCAGTGAGCTGTTACGCACTCTTTAAAGGAATAGCTGCTTCCAAGCTAACCTCCTGGCTGTCTCGGCAGCCGGACCACCTTTGTTCAACTTAGCACACACTTGGGGACCTTAGCGGATGGTCTGGGTTGTTCCCCTCTCGGAATGGGACCTTAGCACCCCACCCCTCACTGCCCAGCACCCCATGTGGCATTCGGAGTTCATCAGAAGTTGGTAGGATGTGACTCCCCCGCATCCTGTTGGTCGCTCTACCTCCACATGGGTAACACTGAACGCTGTTCCTAAAAACATTTCGGAGAGTACGAGCTATTTCTCAGTTTGATTGGCCTTTCACCCCTACCCACAACTCATCCGGAAACTTTTCAACGTTTATCGGTGCGGCCCTCCAGTGTGTGTTACCACACCTTCAGCCTGGCCATGGGTAGATCACCAAGTTTCGCGTCAACAGCAACCGACTAAGCGCCCTGTTCAGACTCGCTTTCGCTTCGGCTACGCACGTCTACGTGCTTAACCTCGCCGGTCACCGTTACTCGTAGGCTCATTATGCAAAAGGCACGCCGTCACAAGATTCACTCTTGCTCCGACCGCTTGTAAGCGTCTGGTTTCAGGGTCTATTTCACCCGGGTACTCCCCGTCCTTTTCACCGTTCCCTCACGGTACTGTCCACTATCGGTCTTCTGGTCGTATTTAGCCTTGGCAGATGGTACTGCCGAATTCAGAGGAAGTTCCACTGGCTTCCCCCTACTCAGGATACCCAACCACATACACCCCCTGCCGAAAAGGGACTCTCACCCGCTACGGTTGGCTTTCCCAAGCCATTATCGTTCAGTTGCGTATGCTTTATTCAGGTCCTATAACCCCGCCCCCGCCGTAACGGGAGTGGTTTGGGCTGTTCCGCTGTCGCTCGCCACTACCCACGGAATCACTACTTGTTTTCTTTTCCTCTCCCTACTTAGATGTTTCAGTTCAGGAGGTTTGCCCCCGCATGCGGGTGACGTGCCTTCAGCACGCCGGGTTGCCCCATTCGGACACCTTAGGATCAGCCCCTGCCAGCGGGTCCCCTAAGCGTTTCGTCGCTTGCCACGTCCTTCATCGCCACCAGAAGCCATAGGCATCCCCCAGACGCTCTTGCTTGTGTGTTATCTCTTCTTGTTCTACCGGACCGACGATCTCCATCATCAGTCCTGTGCATTCCCCGTAGGTCAAAGAACTCA
>NZ_JAPQNS010000031.1 GCF_028867935.1 Flavobacterium sp. SUN052 | reverse complement strand
CGGCATTTAGAAACTCAAGCAAAGAGGTTAATTTCGCTTCCATGGGGCCGCGTGTGTAAGGTGAAAGATTTGGTCGTCAATCCCTTAACACACGCTGGTTCCTATTTACGCCCACCCCTCAATTAATAGGTTGTCGGTTGCAGGCTGCGCCGTTAAGAAATACTGTTTTATCTGGTTCACCGCTTCTTTTATTTTACCTGCCCCAACCCAGTTAGCCAGCGCGGGTTGAAGCTGGGCAATCGGATGTTCAACGATGCGCACCCTATCTTTACCAGATGGCAACCCGAGCAGATCGAATACGGTCCAGGGGTAACATCTGACGCCAATGATTTCTAAGCTGTTTTTCGTGTAAAAAAGAGCAGGCTGGTTAAGCAACCCCACCATGAACGGCGATGGCAATGGCTGCATAACGCCATTATGCGACAAGCTACAGTGGCTTCCAAAATAAAAAATTAGCTCAGCGTAGCCGTCTGGTACAACCTCGAAACTCGATTGTAGATCTCCGACATCTCTTCGGTTGTACCAAAAGCACTTTATAGTATCCTGTAGCGTTTCAGGAGGGTCAAATTCTTGATGCTGTATAGTGAAAGATACCATAGTTGAGTTGTTTTGGTAAAGTAGCGATACCGCTTTAGGGTTCAAGAAATAAACACACCATTTTTAAAAACAATAAGAAATCTACAACCTTTGCCTTATGCACGAACTGTTACCTTTTTTGCTCGCCATGATTGCAGCCATTGTGCTGCTGAATGTATGGGCCAACAAATTACAAATTGCGTATCCGATTCTGCTGGTCGTTGCCGGGCTCTTAGTTAGTTTTTTGCCGGGTTTGCCAAGGGTACGCATCAACCCCGACCTTATTTTTTTTATTTTTCTGCCGCCACTTTTATTTGAGGCTTCCTGGACGATCTCCTTCAAAGAGATGAAAAAGTGGTGGCGTATCATTGGTAGTTTTGCCTTTCTCGTCGTGTTTTTCACGGCGCTGTCGGTAGCGGTAGTGGCTAACCATTTCATTCCCGGCTTTACCCTTGCTTTAGGATTTTTATTGGGCGGAATCGTATCGCCACCCGATGCGGTGAGTACCGGAGCCATTACCAAATTTGTTAAAATCCCCAAATCAACTTCGGCTATTCTGGAAGGGGAGAGTCTGCTCAATGACGCTTCATCGCTGATTATTTTCCGGTTTGCGCTGGTAGCTGTTGGTACAGGCCAGTTTGTGTGGCAGCAGGCGGCTCTCAGTTTCTTATGGATGGTTGTTGGCGGTGTGGGTATTGGCTTGCTGCTGGCCTGGGTGTTTATTCGTGCTCACAAACGCCTTCCTCTCGACGCACAATCGACTATCGCACTGACGCTAATTGAGCCCTATTTCATGTATTGGATTGCTGAGCAGGCGCATTGTTCGGGCGTGCTGGCGGTCGTAAGCGGGGGCTTGTTTATGTCGGCACAGCGGCTTGTTTTCCTGAACAGCGCCAGTCGTATTCAGAGCTTTAGCGTTTGGGAGAGTTTTGTGTTTATCCTGAACGGAATCGTGTTTCTGATCATTGGTCTGGAACTGCCCGAAATTGTCGAAGGAATGCACGAAAAGGGCATTCCGTTAGGGTCCGCCATTGGCTCTGGTGTGTTGGTGACAGGGGTGCTAATTGCCGCCAGAATTATTAGCTCCTATGCGGCATTACTGGCTACGCTTATCTTTCGCCCTAGCGCAATGCCCCCTGCCCGTTCCAACAGAAGGCGCTGGATGATACCCCTGCTGCTGGGCTGGACGGGTATGCGGGGTGTTGTGTCGCTGGCTGCGGCTTTAGCGATACCCATCACGCTGGATAATGGCGAAGCTTTCCCACAGAGGAATCTCATTTTGTTTATCACGTTTGTGGTAATCCTGCTTACACTGCTGGTGCAGGGCCTCACGCTGCCTTATCTGATAACACGGTCGGGATTATTTGGCGGCTTGATTGAAGAAGAATCAGAAGCGTTGATCAGACAAAACATGAAGCAAGGCCTGAAACAGCATGTTTATCAGTTCCTGAAAAATAAATATGAAAACGAGCTGAATGGCCATACCGGGATGGAGCAATTCCTGAAGCAGTGGGAAGGGCGGGCCAAAGCCACCGACGATAGCTGGATGACTGATAAGACGAAGGCAATTTTTGTGGAAGTGCTCGAAAGTCAGCGCCAATACCTCACCGAACTCAACAAAGACCCCAAGATTGATGAAGAGATAATTCGTCAGCAATTGTACCAAATTGATCTGGAAGAAGAACGGCTGAAAATCATTTAATCACTTCTGGAAAGGTTGTCAGCGAAGCCCCAACTGCCCGATGTTCCTGTTTTGACTAACACAATAGTCGATTTGGCTAAATCTGTGTCTGGGTTGCTACGGACCTTTGTAGCATCAAAACAATCAGATAAGTCAGCTTATGAAAGTCTTTGTTACAGGAGCCACTGGCTTCGTTGGTTCGGCCGTCGTGCAGGAGTTAATTGGTGCTAGTCACCAGGTGTTGGGCCTTGCCCGTTCGGATTCGGCCGCCCAGGCACTTTTAGTAGCAGGTGCTGATGTTCACCGGGGTGATTTGGAGGATTTGGACAGCTTGCGGGCTGGAGCCGCAGCAGCAGATGGTGTTATTCACACCGGTTTTATCCACGATTTTGCCCGGTTTAAGGAGGTTTGTGAAGTAGACCGGCAGGCTATTGAGGCCATCGGCGAAGCACTCGTCGGGTCAGATCGGCCGTTTATCATTACCTCTGGTACGGCCCTCGTTCGCCCTGGCCAGCTTGCAACCGAGGACATGCTACCTGTTACCGGTGTCAACGCGCATCCCAGACGTTCGGAAGCGGCAGCGGATGTTGTAGCGGGGAAGGATGTACGCGTTTCGTCGATACGTCTCGCGCCATCGGTGCATGGCGACGGCGACTATGGCTTTGTGCCCATGCTCATTAGCATCGCCCGCGAAAAAGGCGTTTCTGCCTACATTGGTGAGGGGCTGAACCGCTGGAACGCCGTGCATCGGCTGGATGCGGCAAAGCTGTACCGATTAGTACTGGAAAATGCCACTCATGGCGCTCGGTTTCATGCCGTTGCCGAAGAAGAAATTACGTTCAGGTCTATTGCTGAGGTGATCGGCAAACAGCTAAACGTGCCGGTAATGTCTGTATTGCCCGAAGAAGCAGCTGGACATTTCGGATGGTTTGCGGGTTTCGCTGGGTTGGACTGCCCGGCATCGAGCCAGCTAACCCAGGAGAAACTGAACTGGCATCCTGCGCAGATTACGCTTTTGGACGACATGGAGCAAGGTAACTATTTCAATTAAAATCAGTATCTTGAGCTATGACTAGTGGGCAACCTATCCGCATGAAAACCATCACCGACTACCATCGGATGTTAGGGATTCCCAATACGGAGCATCCTTTAATCAGTGTGATCAATCTGGAGTCTTTTCAGCGCCCAACTACCGATGCACCAGTTAGTTTGATCTTTGATTTCTATCTGATCGCCCTGAAGAAGAATTTTCATCTCCGGATGAAATACGGGCAACAGGCTCACGATTTTGATGAAGGTGTGTTGTTTTGCATGGCGCCGGGTCAGGTGTTAACCGTTGAGCTCAATTCGAATGCGCCCCACCGACCGTCGGGATGGATGATACTGGTTCATCCCGATTTTTTGTGGAATACGTCACTGGCAAAAACCATTAAGCACTACGAGTATTTTGGGTATTCTGTATACGAAGCCCTGTATTTGTCGGATAGGGAAGAAGCCATGATCACCGGTATTGCCCAATCGATGGAGCAGGAATATCACACTAATATTGACAAATTCAGCAAGCCCGTTATTATCGCCCAGCTCGAATTGGTGTTGACTTACACCGATCGATTTTATCAGCGGCAGTTTATTACCCGGCAAATCAGCAATCATAAAATTCTGGACAGGCTGGAAACGATATTGACAGACTATTTTAACAGCGATGAGCTGCTGCAAAAAGGGCTGCCTACGGTTCATTACGTTGCCGAAACGCTCAACGTATCGCCCAGCTACTTGAGCGGCTTGCTCAAAAATTTGACGGGGCAAACGACCCAGCAACACATCCACACTAAATTGATTGACAAGGCAAAAGAGTTGTTATCGACAACCGATTTATCCGTTAGCGAAATTGCATATGCATTAGGCTTTGAACACATTCAATCGTTCAGCAAGCTATTCAAGGCGAAAGCCAGCTGTTCACCTTTGGAGTTCAGACAGTCGTTCAACTGACGAGACCTGTATGTGTGATTGTCCACGGTTGGACAAGGGTACGTCCGTTTCTGGACAGTCTACCACTGCCCTACAGGCCTTTACGGACACCAATGGCACTTTTTAAGCTTTGGCACTGGATTTGATTTAAGATATTGTATCTAATCAATCGAGTGCCTATCTGCATGAAAAAGACCGTACTGGGCGAGTTAGAGGAATTAGTACTGCTGGTGGTAGCCGCCAGCGCCGAAGATGTATATGGCGTGCCCGTTATGGAGCAACTCCAACTCCAGACCGGACGCAGTTTCACTATCAGCGCCGTGCATACTACGCTGTACCGACTTGAAGAAAAAGGGTTTCTGTCATCCTCTGTTGGTGGCGCAACTGCTGAGCGGGGAGGGCGGAGTAAACGGTTGTTTGCCCTGACGGCTGAAGGGGGCCGAGTCCTGTTAGACATTCAGCAGATGCGGACCCGGTTATGGGAGTCCATTCCCGAGGGCAAACTCCAACTGTTGGGACTTTAAGCTTTTCCTGACCCCATGACTCGAAAGCATTCCTCTTCCCAATCTGATGGTCAGGAGCCCCGAAACGTCGGACCGCGAACCGTCGGGCCGCCCCGCTGGGCTGACAGGCTCCTGGAGTGGTTTGTTGCCCCGCACCTGCTGGAGTATGTGCAGGGTGATTTGCATGAAACTTTTCATAAGCAGGTTGCCCAGGTTGGTCTGGCTCGGGCCCGTCGCTACTATGTCTGGGCAGCGCTGAGCTGCCTGACGCCCTTCTTTGCCAAACGACAAAAGGCCGTCGTAGTACAATCGATCCATTCTAACTACAGCCATTACAATGAGTATTCTAAACCCCTGTTTACGGACATGCTCTCCAACTATCTGACCATCGCTTTTCGGAATCTGTGGCGACATAAAGCGTTCACAGCCATCAACATTATTGGCTTAGCCGTTGGGTTGGCCACCTGCTTGCTGATTGTCCTCTTTGTTGTGCATGAACTGAGCTACGACCGCTACCACACCCACGCTGACCGCCTGTATCGGATGACCCTGCATGGACGAATGGATAAAAAAGACATCAATCTGGCATACACAAGCGGTCCGGCCGGGCAAGCCCTCATGCGCGATTGCCCAGGTGTGGAGGCTGTTACACGATTGCGAAAAGAGGGCGCTTTTCTGGTTAAGCACGGTAATGACATCGTTAAAGAAGAAAACGTAGCTTTCGTTGATTCAAACTTCTTCTCGGTTTTCGCAATTCCGTTACTCAAAGGCCACCGGACAAACGCGCTTCTTGAACCCAATACGCTGGTCATCTCACAAACAATTGCCCGGAAGTATTTTGGCGAAACTGACCCCATTGGAAAAACGCTGACAATGGGTAAGCTGGGGCTTTTCCGGGTAACTGGTGTCTGTGCAGACGTGCCTTCCAACACGCATTTTCGGTACGATATGTTTGGCTCATTATCATCGGTAAAGACAGGTAGTAAATGGTTAGCCAGCGGTGCCTATACCTATTTGCGGCTGCGTAAGGGCTATTCTATCCAGCAGGTTGAGGCCATAAGTCGGGGGTTTATCAGCAAATACATTGCTTCGGAGATCAAGGAGTTCTTTGGGGTTGACTTTGCTGAGTTTCAGCAACAGGGGAATCGATTTGGTTTCGGCTTCCAACCCATCACCGACATTCATCTGCACTCCGATTTAGATGACGAATTAGAGGCTAACAGCGACAGTAAATACGTCTATATCTTCTCGGTGATTGCGCTGTTTATTCTCCTGCTGGCCTGCATCAATTTCATGAACCTGTCAACCGCCGGATCGGTTGGTCGTTCCAAAGAAGTGGGTATTCGCAAAGTGCTGGGCTCCGTTCGCACGCAGTTGATGAGCCAGTTTCTGACCGAATCTGTTCTGTTGACTTTGTTGGCATTAGTATTAGCGCTGGGGCTCGTGTTGGTGCTATTGCCAAACTTTAATGAGCTGGCTGGCAAGCAGTTTACGCCTAGCACCCTGCTAAACGGACCAGTGCTGGCGGGCGCGGTGCTGGCCTGTCTGGTGATTGGCTTATTGGCTGGCAGCTACCCGGCCTTTGTGCTGTCTTCATTTAAACCCATCACGAGTCTTAAAGGGAGGGTGCAAATCGGTTTTGCGGGCAGATGGCTGCGCAATGCGTTGGTAACGACTCAGTTTGTTGTGTCAATCGGTATGATAATCGCCACGATTGTTGCCAACCAGCAGGTACGTTTCATGCAGAACAAACAGGTGGGTTATGATAAAGAACAAGTACTGGTCATACACGATACAAATGTGCTGGGCCCTCAGCTCAATGCATTTAAAACTGAACTGGGCCGGTTGTCATCCGTTGTGAAGGTATCGCTGGCTGGCTTTTTACCGGCCGGATCAACCAGCCAGAGTGTGGATGGTATTCAGATTCGAAATGGGGCGCAAACCGGCACGCACCGAACAAAAAGCTATTTCATCGACGAAGATTACCTGCCAACTTTAGGCATTCAGCTGGTACAGGGACGCAATTTTTCGAAGGAGTTTTCTTCTGAAAGTTCGACTGTATTACTCAACGAAGCGGCCGTTCGGGCCTATGGTTTCAAGAACCCTCTTGGCCAACAGATTTCCACGGTAGGCGATGGTACCGAAGGAAGCAAACGTACCTACACGATTGTCGGGGTGGTAAAAGACTTCCATTTTGAGTCTATGCACCAGCGGATTGCACCACTGCTGATGTTTCATGGCGGAGATAATGCTCAACTGGCCTTACGCATTCAGACGGATGATATACCGGGCCTTATCAGTGCCATTGAACAGCGGTGGAAGGCTCAGACAGACAACCCGTTCGTGTATTCATTTCTGAACGAACGATTCAACACTATATACCGGGCTGACCAGCGGATTGGCCAGTTAGTTGGTGTTTTCGCCGGTTTGGCGGTGCTGATCGCTTGTCTGGGTTTGTTCGGTATAGCATCCCTTACCACCCATCAGCGGACCCGAGAAATTGGCGTTCGAAAAGTGCTGGGGGCTTCCATCACCAGTATTGTCGCCCTGTTATTGACCAACTACTTTAAGTTAATCTTGCTGGCTCTCCTAATTGCTTCACCGATTGCTGGATATGCCATGCGCCAGTGGCTCCGCGACTTTGCTTACAAGATAGACCTGGAGTGGTGGGTTTTTGCACTGGCTGGCGGACTGGCTATAACTGTCGCTGTCCTGACAATCAGCTATCAGGCCATAAAAGCCGCCCTGCTGAATCCGGTCAAAAGCTTACGAACCGAATAATAGCCAGCTAACGTAGTTACCGGTTGTATTTTGCCCGATACTCCAGGGGTGATAGGCTGGTGATCTTTTTGAACACCTCCCTGAACGCTTTGTCGTCGGAGTAACCCACTTCGTCCATCACCTCGAAGACGGATTTTCGGCCTTTTTCCAGCGATTTTTTGGCTACCTCAATTTTCACGCGTTGCAAATATTCGACCGGTGTGTTGCCCGTTGCTTTGATAAAACGCCGGTCAAAATTTCGGCGGCTAATGGCTAGTCTGGAGGCCAGTTCTTCAAAGGATATTTTGCCGCCCAGGTTTTCTTCAATATAGGTTTGCGCCTGTTCGATCAGCGTATCGCCGTGTTTTTTCTGCGTTTGAAAAATGAAGAACGGCGATTGGGATGTTCGCTCCATATCAATCTGGAAAATCTTCGAACAGTAAATGGCCGTTTGCCGGTCGAATAATTTTTCGACCAGGAAGATTACCAGATTTAAAAAGGAGTAGGCTCCTCCATTGGTGTAAATTCCTTTTTCGGCCGTGATGAGTTTATCGGGCTGGAGTTTAATTTTAGGAAACATCTGTTTAAACTCAGATTCTGCACTCCAATGCGTCGAGCAGGCTTTGCCATCGAGTAAGCCGGTAGCAGCCAGCAGGAAAGCACCCGTACACATGCTCGCAATCTCGGCTCCACCAATGTACTGCTCCCTGATCCAGTCGATCAGTTCGTCGTTTTCGTTGATCAGCTTAGCCGAGTAAGGGGCCGAAGGAATAATCAGTAAATCCGTTTTTTTTATATCCCGGATATGGACGGGATGAACCGTAACAAACCCGGCATCCAGTTTTAATTCCGACACCGTACTGGCTAGCGTAACCTCCAACATCGACCTGTTGCCCTGCCTCCGCCAGTATGCATTCGCGCTGGTCAGAATTTCGTGCGAACCCGTTATGCTGCTCAGGTTGGCGTTGCCTTTCGGGACAACGATTGTTACGTGTTTCATGACCCATTTTTTGGGTCAAAACTACGAGCTAAGATTGTCCAAATCAACCCGTTAGAATGTCTATTTTACACCCTGTAAAGGCCTTTTCAGGACACTACTTTTGTCTGACAAATAAAAGTAAATTATGGCAACCGCAGATTTTACAACTACACTACTGGTAGACCAACCCCCGGAAGCTGGCAGCCTGTTCAAACACTTCACCGAAGGCAAAGGCACCCCGGAATGCAAAGCTTAACCCCAGCCTGA
Source organism: Flavobacterium sp. SUN052 (assembly GCF_028867935.1). GTDB lineage: Bacteria > Bacteroidota > Bacteroidia > Flavobacteriales > Flavobacteriaceae > Flavobacterium. The sequence goes on along the minus strand of NZ_JAPQNS010000031.1, from coordinate 4,687 downwards.
CGCGTATAGAAAACTCGCTCTTTCATTCTTTACATATGCTAACCAATAAAAAAATTGTCGTCATTGGCGGGAGCCGGGGCACCGGTCTCGCCATCGCAAAAGCCTTTCAAAACGAAGCCGCCGATGTGCTGGTGGTAGCCAGAGGTCCGCAATCGCTTGCCGACCTTACCCGCGATTTACCCGGCGTTCGAACGCTACTGGCCGATATGACGGATACCGCAACCATCGAAGCCGTATTGCACGACGCGCCCGATGTTGTAATTCTCGCTGGTGGAGCCGCGCCACCAACCCAATCTGTAATGGAAATTGACTGGGACACCTTCTGCACCAACTGGAATACGGATGTAAAAGCGTCGTATTTGTTGACACGTCATGCCCTCACGACGCCGGTTAAACCGGGTACCCTGATTCTGTTTATATCCAGTGGGGCTGCCATCGGCGGATCACCCATCTCGGGCGGTTATGCCGGGTCGAAGCGAATGCAGATGTTTCTGGCCAATTACGCCCAGCTGGCCTCGAACCGCCTTGGGCTTGGTCTCCGCTTTCTGACGCTGGCCCCCTGGCGGCTCATGAAAGACACGGGAACGGGTAATAGTGTAGTACCGAAATACGCTACATTTATGGGCGTCTCGGAAGCCGACTTTGTTGCCGGAATGACGCAGGCGCAGACGAAAGAAGATGTGGCCGACGCTGTTGTATCATTTGCTAACCAATGGCCAGCCCCGGAGGAAGGAAACGTATTTATTGTGTCGAGCGACGGCATTGCTACTGAGTCGGCTATGTTAAAAGGAGCGCCGTTCTGGGTAAAGCGCTGATTTCGGATAGTGTCTGGCGCGAGCATTTGCTCGTGCCTATCATTTAGTGAGCATGTGCTCACGCCAGCAAATGCTGGCTATATGACAAAGCACGAGCAAATGCTCGCGCCAGACACTATCCGAAATTCCAAACCCTATAGCCCCGTCGACTTCTCCATTTGTTCGGTGTAGCGCGTGCCAACCACTTGAATCTGCGCAGAGGCCGTTTCGATTTCCTGGAGTTCATCGGCCGTTAGCTGAATGGCAGCGGCTCCGTTGTTCTCCGTCAGGCGGTGAATTTTGGTGGTACCCGGAATGGGAACGATCCACGGTTTTTGAGCCAGTACCCATGCCAGTGCAATCTGGGCAGTCGTAGCCTGATGGCGTTCGGCAAACTGATTTAGTAAATCAAGCAGGGATTTGTTGGCAATACGGGCCTCTTCGGTATAACGAGGTAGCGTATTCCGAATATCACCTTCAGCAAATTGAGTGGTTTCGTCAATCTTGCCCGTCAGGAAGCCTTTACCCAGTGGGCTATAGGCCACCAGACCGATGCCTAACTCTTCGATGGTTGGAATGATCTCATTTTCGTGCTGACGGGTCCACATCGAATACTCGCTTTGCAGCGCCGTTACCGGCTGAACGGCGTGTGCCCGGCGAATAGTCTGAGCCCCGGCTTCCGACAGCCCGAAGTGTTTCACTTTCCCTTCCTGAATCAGGTCGCGTACTGTTCCGGCCACGTCCTCAATCGGCACGTTCGGGTCAACACGGTGCTGGTAGAACAGGTCGATTACATCAATCCGAAGGCGTTTCATCGACGCTTCAGCGACGGCCCGGATGTTTTCGGGGCGACTGTTCAAACCGGCCATTTTTCCATCCTGAATGTTAAAGCCAAACTTGGTCGCAATAACTACCTCGCCTTTGAACGGTTCGAGCGCTTCGCCAACCAGTTCTTCGTTGGTGTAAGGGCCATACACTTCAGCCGTATCGAAGAAGGTTACGCCCTGTTCAACCGCAGCCTGAATGACCTTAACCATCTCTGTTGTGTCTTTTGCCGGGCCATAGCCGAAGCTCATACCCATACAACCCAGCCCGATGGCCGATACCTCAAGGCCGTTGGTTCCTAATGTTCGTTTTTGCATTGCTGTACTCATAACGATGTGCTTTTTAGAGGATACAAAATTGACGGTTTAGCGATCCCAGAAACAACGAAAACCAATCGGATTGCCGAAGCGACAAGAACTTACGAAAATCAAACGGTTTGCCTTTTCGAAATGTCCGCAGGAAATCGTCTCTTTATGACGTACGCGCTAATCAGTAATCTTTTTACAAAGGTCCCGTGTTTTTTTCTGTTGGACTGTATATCAATTACGGTTTGTTGTACCAAAATCACCGATTAGTTGAAGCGTCAGTAGCTAACACGTAGTGCGTATTGTAAATTTGGCTACCATCCTGAAACCGACCACTGCAATGGCAAATCATAACCCAAAAGCTACCAGTAAAACAACCTATAACAGGCGTTCATTCCTGAAAGTGTCAGCCCTATCTGGTGGCGGCATGATGCTGGGGATTTCGGATTGGGGATTGGGAGCGGTCCGCCATCGCGGTTCGGATTTGAAACGCGCCAGCCAATCCCAAATCGTCAATCCCCAATCCGAAATCTTTCTGAATGGTTTTGTAAAAATCACGCCTGATAATGTCATCAAGATCATGGCCCCCAATCCAGAAGGTGGGCAAGGCGTGAAAACGTCCATGCCGATGATTGTGGCTGAAGAACTCGATATGGACTGGAAAACTGTGGTGATTGAGCAGGTGGGTTTAGATACTAAACACTTCACCCGGCAGTTTATCGGTGGGAGTCAGGCGATTCATCAGGGCTGGAAACCCCTCCGCACGGCGGGGGCTACGGCCAGGCAAATGCTTCGCGAAGCGGCCGCTAAACAATGGCAGGTCCCTGTGGATGAGGTAACTACGGAAGCTGGTGTGCTGTATCTCAAAGCAAGCGGAAAGTCGGCAAAGTACGGCGATATGGCCACGGCAGCGGCCGGGCTTCCCGTGCCTGAGAACGTGAAATTGAAGGCCGTAAAGGATTTCAAGATCGTAGGTACGTCGCGAAAGAATGTGGACGGTCTAAAGATCATAACCGGCAAACCACTTTACGGCATTGATCAGCGTCGCGAGGGGATGCTGATTGCCATGATCGCGCATCCGCCTGCCTTTGGCATGAAACTTAAATCGGTAGACGACGCTGCCGTCCGAAAAATGCCGGGTATCAAAGACGTTTTCGTAGTCAAACCCATGATGGATGATTACGAACGGCAGTTTTTCGATACTTGTACGTTTCCAGAAGTCGTGGCCATTGTGGGTAATTCGACCTGGGAGGTAATGCAGGCAAAGAAGGCCCTCAAAATAGACTGGGAGACGTTTGCCGACTATACCGAAAAGAAAAACATGATGGGCCGGAAGATGACAGCCAAGGTTCCGGCGGGTCTGGAAAGCACCGCCGATCATCAGGCGAAAATGGTGGCTATGGCCAGTAAACAGGCGACGGTCCGGCGGAAAGACGGTGACCCGGAGACGGCTTTTAAAAATGCCGCCAAAGTCATCGAGCGCACCTACACCGGTCCGCATCTGGCGCACAACTGCATGGAGCCGATGAATTTCTTCGCCCACGTAACCGACGACAAAGCTGAACTTTGTGGACCATTGCAGAAACCGGAAAACACCGAGCAGACGTTGTCGGCCCGACTGGGGATGCCGCTGGAAAAAATCGATATTCAGATGACCCGGTTGGGTGGTGGGTTTGGACGGCGGTCGTATGCCCACTGGCTGATTGAAGCCGCCCTGATTTCGCAGAAAATGAAAGCCCCCGTGAAACTCATCTATAGTCGGGAAGATGATATGACATCGGGAATTTATCGGTCAGCCTATTCGGCGACCTACCGGGCAGGTTTCGATGCGAACAATAACCTGATTGCCTTTCATGTCAAAGCCGGGGGTGTTCCTGAGTCGCCCCTGTATGCCAACCGTTTTCCGGCGGGTGCTGTCGATAATTACCTGGCCGAAGACTGGACCGTAGACACCAACATTACGGTTGGCTCTTTCAGAGCGCCCCGCTCCAACTTCATGGCCGCTGCCGAGCAGTCGTTTCTGGATGAAGTGGCCGAAACAGCCGGTAAGGACCCCATTGACTTTCGGCTTGAGTTGTTAAAACGGGCGCAGGAAAAACCAGTGGGTACCAACAATGAATATGACCCGGCTCGTTTTGCGGGTGTGCTGGAACTGGTGCGGGAGAAATCGAACTGGGAGCAACAGAAAAAATCAAGGCATCTGGGTGTTTCGGCCTATTTCTGCCACGACACCTATGCGGCTCACGTACTTGATCTGGAGGTAACCGACGGTCAGCCGGTAGTCAAAAAAGTAACGACCGCTATTGATTGTGGGATTGTGATAAACCCCGATGCGGCTAAAAACATGACCCAGGGTGCCATTGTCGACGGGTTAGGAACGGCCCTTTATGGCAATATGACCTTTACGAAGGGTGTACCGGATGCCAGCAATTTTGATCGATACCGCATGATTCGGATGAACGAAGCGCCTAAGAAAATCGATATTCATTTTGTGCAGAACACCTTCGACCCAACTGGCATGGGCGAACCAGCTTATCCACCGGTTTTTGGGGCCTTGGCCAGTGCGCTCTACAAAGCCACCGGCAAACGTTTTTACAACCAGCCGTTCACGATGGAATCGGTTAAATCGTAAAGAACTTATTGAAGCTGTTTAAACTTTACGAAAAATCCCCAAAGGAGTGAGAATTTTGAGGTGCGAACTTCAAATAAACACTACAATGGGGATCATGGACAAAGGTATGATTGAGACGTGGATTATACCAC
>NZ_JAPQNS010000030.1 GCF_028867935.1 Flavobacterium sp. SUN052 | reverse complement strand
TCAAAGCCCTGTTAGTACGGTTTGAATTTTCGGTCAAAAATTGGATGAGTTTACATTTTATCGCGTTCTCGGTCATTTTCCTGCGGAAAATCAAACGAAAAGAGAAAGTTTAAACAGCTTCAATAACAAAACTGTCTCTTAAACCAATAATTTTTTATAATCTGAATTTAATTTCGATATATTTGGTAACCTGAATACTGTCAAAAACGCATTTTCTTCGACTATCCGACACCTCTTGACTGTACTATTTGCCTTTGCCTAAACTGATGAGACCTAAAATTGATGTTCTAACCCGAAATAATGTCCAAATAAAAGGGAAGTCTGACGCCAGACATACATTGTTATTTGCACACGGTTTTGGGACGGATCAATCTGCCTGGAACGATATATGGCCTGCCTTTTCGGGCGATTATCGAATCGTTCTTTTTGACATGGTTGGGGCCAACGAGGCTACAGTCGATTATTTTGGTGCCGAGCGCTATAGTCACCTCTCCGCTTTTGCCGATGATCTGCTCGATATTGTCGAAACGCTCGATTTAACCGATGTTATTCTGGCTGGCCATTCAATGGGCGGCATGACCAGTGTTCTGGCTGCTATTCAGGAACCACATCGCTTTAATGGCTTGGTCTTAATCAGCGCTTCGCCCCGTTACCTCAATGATGAAGGATATGAAGGCGGTTTCAATCAGAACGATTTAGACCTTTTGTTTACCCAGATGACGGGTAATTATTACACCTGGGCAAGCGGTTTTGCTCCTTACATAACACTGAACGCCAACTGCCCACAGATTGCCCGCCGGTTTGCCGAAACACTCCTTAACATGCGGCCCGACGTTGGTTTGGCTACAGCCCGTACTATTTTTCAATCTGACCACCGCGACGATATAAAAAAAATACCGCAACCAACGCTCATTCTCCAACCTCAGCGCGATGCAGCGGTGCCAAGTCAGGTAGGGCGTTACATGACCGATGCGATTCCGAATGCCCAGTTAATGGTGCTACCCATTGAGGGTCACATGCCCCATATGAGTCATCCAGAGGAGGTGACTCAAGCTATTCGCACATTTGTTGACCGGATACCTGCGTATGGACTGGAGTCTGTTTGATCGCTTTCAGGAGGTAGTCACCCGCGAAATTGGCCCTCGGGTTTTGCCAGCTCTGGCTGAGGTAATGATCACGTATTTGTCGGCCGATGGATGCTGTATCATTCAGGAACGGGATGAATTCACCGCTATCCCGCTCCTTAATTATCCAATCTCGCTGCCAGCCACTCCTTTTGATGCCAGCCAGTTGGCCGAGTTAAGCGAAGAAACAAACTTTTTCCTTTCTAAGACTTTCTTAGCCCAGCGTCCCCTTCGCCCTTTATTGGGTAGCTACGTGCAGATTGCCGGGCTTCGTCTGTCTAACTACAGCCTGAAAGGGTGGCTGGTAGTAGGCTGGAATGAACCGACTGACCTTGGTCATCTACGGCTGGAACAATCGTTCCAGCTCATGGCCGATAAAGTTATGGTCAACTTTCTGTCGTTGCAGCGGATTGCTCTCGAACAGCAATACCGGTTTCTGTTTGCAACGGTGCCCCAGGCTATTGTCCGTGTTAATGAAGACGATAACAGCAGTTGGGCTAATCAGGCAGCCACCGAACTGCTTCAGTTAGATCCCGATAATATTTATCCTACTGCGGCTGAGGTTTCAATGGGCATGAAACGCCTATGCGATGCAGCTATCAATCAGGATGATATTAACCAACGGGTAATCGAACTGGCTCAAAACCCCAATGCTGAAATCAACAACTGGCTCTGGGCTTTCCCAGACCGGGCCTTCAGTGTATTGTCGCGCCCCATTCGGTCGCCCTATCTCAACGGCCGTATCTGGCTTTTTAGCGATGTATCGGAGCTTTACCGCTCTAACCAGCAACTAGCCGATCAGAGTAGTCTTCTGCTGACTAAAAACGACCAGTTGCTGTTAGCCAACCGGGAAATTGAGAGCCTGATCAGTGTGATTGCCCATGACCTTAAATCGCCACTGGCAACACTCAGTTTTGTGCTGAACTTTATAAGTACCGGGGGTGAACTGAACGAGCAACAGCAGGAGAATGTACAATACGGTCAGAAAACCGTTAGCAAAGGCATGAACCTCATTGAAAGCATCGTGTATTATAACCGGCTCATTAGTCGCGAAGAAGCGGTTCAGCTAATGGAGGTTGAACTGAATGACTTGCTGGAGATTGTTGTCGATGGTTTCCGGGGACCAGCCCAGCAAAAAAACATTACCCTTTCGTTCCAGGCCCACGTTCAATCAATACTCCGAACCGATCCAGAGTCGCTGGTACGGGTATTAGACAATCTGATTAGCAATGCCCTCAAGTTTTCAGAGTTTGGCAAAGCAATCATGGTGTTAGCATACGTTGAAAAAGATCAACTAATTGTAGCAGTACGGGACGAAGGCCCAGGAATCTCGCGCGAAGATCAGGCCAAGATGTTTAAACGATTCCAGCGATTATCAGCCCAGCCTACCAACAACGAACACTCGTCGGGTCTGGGGCTATCCATTGTTAAAGCACTGACCGAAAAAGTGGGGGCACGCGTGGAAGTAGAAAGCGAATTGGGCAAAGGCACCACGTTTCGGCTGGTGTTTCCCGCCGACTTATTCTATACATTGACAGAGCAAGCCGTCAATCAGGCTCATTAAAAAGCAGTGGGAAGCCATTTTGTTAATGACCTCCCACGCACGACTTCAGGCTATGCAATACTATGCTATGATCTGCGAAATTCAAACGTAACGTCCTGATTGCTCGGAACGCCGTTCAAGTCAACAAGTGCGCGTTTATATGCCCAAACCATAGACCCGTTCGTAACCGTCGACGTAACCGTTATCTTAGAATTATCGGCCGCTGTAATAGTCAGTTGATCACCCGTGAGCGACCATTTGTTGGTACCAGCCAGGTCAATTCCGGTTTGCACTTTTATTTCGGCTACGTTGGCTGTGCAAGATGCCGGATTGCTGGATGTTAGCGTCCCATCGCTTTTAAAGGTGAATGATACGTCGGTCAGGCAGGTTGTTTGGCGTAGTAAACCATAGGCAGTCAGCAGGTCGGTCACTTTACCGAGTGGCGGCACATCGAGCCCAGGGCTCAATTTAATGGACAATATCTTCCAGTTACCTTCAACCGAATTGGCAGCAGGTGTGGTATCAGAATCTCCTCCACAACTGGTAAACAAAAGAGGCAGTGATAGCAGGAAAACAGCAGTAAAAAGTCGGGAGATACGCAGTTGACGCATTATGGGGTGAGTTTAAACGGTAAAAAATTGACTGGCCAAATATGTAGAATTCGTCTTTTAATCTGGCTCACTTTTTTATATACGGTATAAAAACGGAGGGTATTGCCCAAAAGTATGCCTCTGACGTGCTAATCTGCCGACCAAAATATGCCGTTAAAAGCGCTAAATCACCCTTGGCCCCTGTCGGTTGATCTCCGACACATAAGCCTCACTCGTAATGCCAACAGCCAGAAACGCCTGTTGCATTGCTTCGGCTACTCGTTGAGCGATTTCGGCATTGCGGCACAGCGCAAACATCGACGGACCTGAGCCAGAAATGCTGCATCCCAGGGCGCCATTTTCTAGAGCGGCCTGCTTTACTTCGCCAAACTGCGGAATCAGAATAGACCGGACTGGTTCGATGATTACATCGACCATAGAGCGGCTGATCAGGTCGTAATCGGGTTTCATCAGGCCCGCAACCAAACCCGCCACATTACCCATCTGGATAATGGCGTTTTTGAGCGAAACCTCATTCTTCAGAATGAACCGGGCATCTTTTGTATTCACCTCGATGTCGGGGTGAACAAGGGTAGCATACATGCCATCGGGCGTATCGAGCTTGATAACGTCCAACGGGCTATAGCTTCGAACAACAACAAAACCACCGAGTAACGACGGACCAACGTTATCGGCATGAGCCGAACCGCAGGCAATTCGCTCACCCTCCATCGCAAACGGCAATAAGTCGATGGTTTTTAGCGGCCGCCCCAGCAGTTCGTTGATCGCGAAAACACCCGCTACGGCTGAGGCTGCGCTGGAGCCTAGGCCGCTACCCAAGGGCATTTGCTTGGTCAGCAGCAGGTCAACACCGACATCGGTGCGGTCAATTTTTTGCAGGTAGCGCTGAATCGAGATTCCAGCGGTATTACGGGCGGCTTCGCGGGGCAGTCGGCCTTCATCGCCAATAATGTCGGTAATGGTAACGCCGGGATCGTCGCGCCGGGTTAATTCAACAACGTCGCCGGGACTATCTACGGCGAATCCAAAAATATCAAATCCGCAGGCTACATTGGCTACGGTGGCGGGGGCAAATACGCGGATTGAGTTCACTGATGCTAAATAACGTTCATCGTTTGTTCTTTGATCTTTTCCAGTTCATCCTTCATCTGAACAACGAGACGCTGGATAGTCGCATCGTTGGCTTTAGAACCAATTGTATTGATCTCCCGACCAATTTCCTGGGCAATGAAGTTTAGTTTTTTACCGTTCGCTTCTTCCGTATTCATGACCTCGATAAAATAGACGAGGTGGTTTTTAAGTCGGACTTTTTCTTCCGAAATGTCAAACTTCTCTACGTAATAAACCAGCTCCTGCTCGAAGCGATTTTTGTCGAAATCTTCATTCCCAAGCAGTTCAACTACCGACGCCCGCATCCGTTCGCGCACGGCCGGAATACGGCGCACATCCTGCTCTTCGATAGTGGCAAGGCGATCGGTAATGGTTTGAATGTATTCGCTGAACTTGCCTTCGAGCGAAGCTCCCTCCTGCCGCCGGAAGGCATCACATTTTTGAATAGCCTGGCTGATGGCCTGTTGCACAATTGACCAGTCGTTAGCGCCTGCTTCAGGATCGGGCGTTTCGCTGGTGTACGCATTGGGTTGCGAGAGAGCCAGTTTCAACACCTCAGCATCGGGCACACTCATCAGCATTCCATTGGCAGTCTCTTTCAGGTCCTGGACATAAGCTCCTACCAGCGCCCGGTTAACAACCAAACCAACCCGCACTTCGCCCGTGCGGGTATAGTTGAGCGAAAACTCCACTTTGCCTCGCTCCAACTGCTGTGTCAGCTGGCTCCGAACCTCAATTTCTTTATCGGAAAATTGCCGGGGCAAGCGACAGAATATATCTAAGAATTTAGAATTCAGTGTTTTTACTTCAACAGTCACTGTCAGGTTTGTTCCCTCTACAGTGGCATTGCCGAAGCCAGTCATTGATTTGAGCATATTTTTGGGGTAGCAGTAGGCAGTAGCAGTAAGCAAATTTGGTTAATAGTAAGCTAAGCATTCTGCTGACTACTACTACATACTGCTACTTTTTTAGAGCGTTTGCTTCAGTTTCTTTATATTCTTTCCGTCGGCGAGCCACATCACAAGCCAGGTAGATAGCCTGAGTCATAGATGTTTCGTCAGCGAGATTTTTTCCGGCAATATCATAAGCGGTGCCGTGATCAGGAGAGGTACGCACAATGGGCAGGCCCGCTGTGAAATTCACGCCTTCTTCAAACGCAATGGCTTTGAACGGAATCAATCCCTGATCATGGTACATTGCCAATACAGCGTCGTACTTGCGGTAGCCGCGCGTGCCGAAAAAGCCATCGGCCGGAAACGGGCCAAAAACGAGTTCACCTTTTTTGCGCCAGTCTTCAATGACAGGGCTAATTGTTTCCTGCTCCTCGTTGCCCAGAAGACCGTTTTCGCCCGCGTGAGGATTCAATCCCAATACTGCGATGCGTGGTTTCTGAATACCAAAATCTACCCGCAACGACTGCATCATCATGGTCAATTTCTGGTGAATCGCATTGCGCGTCACGTTCTGCTTTACCCTCGCCAGAGGCACATGGCCGGTCACCACACCTACTCGAAGGGTATCGCCTACCATAAACATCAGATCGTCGGGAACGCCGAAAGCCTGCGCTAAATATTCGGTATGACCGGGAAATTTAAACGTTTCTGACTGGATGTTGTGCTTATTGATCGGGCCAGTGATCAGCGCGTGTATCTTTCCTGCCTTCAGGTCGTCGACAGCCCGTTCCAAACAAGCTAATGCAGCTAATCCAGCTTCGGGAGTGATTTTGCCGGGTTGAATCTCGTGGGTAATTGGCGTTGGCTGGGGTGCAGGTTCAGCCTGACCAACTGGCTTTGTAGGTTCAGCAGGTACAGGTGGAGTTCCGTTCTCCAGATTACCATTTTCAGCCTCTTCTTTTTTCTCTTCGACGGCTTCTACCGGCTCAGCTTGAGAAGCAGACGCGGGTTCCGTTGCAGAGCCGGGGCGTGAATTTTCGTTCCAGCACGTGATCACATTGGTCATCTTGTGGCTGGCCTGCCCCACGTTCTGGATTCCGTTGAGGTTCCAGTCTTTCAGGTTCAGCAGATTACGATACCGGTTCAAGACCCGCATCGATCCGTAAATAACGGGCGTACAAACACGTTGCAATTGATTGTATTGCAAGGCCTTAAGAATAACCTCCGGCCCAATCCCATTGTAGTCACCCAGGGTAATTCCCACAATCAGGCGTTCTTCAGGAGCTACGTCGGAACCACGCCCAGCCAGGTCCGTAATTTTCATTTCGCCCATGCGCGACTCACCGGGTCGTAGGTCGCCAGGTCGTAGCTCATCTTCGCGGCTCCACTCTTGCTCCAGAACGGGCTCGTTGCGGGCTGGTCGGTCTCGGTCAGAGTCTCGGTCACGATCCCGGCTACGGTCTTCCCGATCGCGCCCCCGATCTCTGTCACCGCGATCACGATCACCCCGATTTCTATCGCGCTGGTTGGGTTGCTGTTGACGGCCTCCACCTTCGGGACGTCCTGTATCCGGGCGGACAACCTCCGAACTTTCTGTTTCAGAACGTGACTCAACTTCCGGGCTTCCGCCCTGACGAGGTTCACCCTGTCGCGGGTCGCCCTGACGTGGGTCGCCTTTCTGTCGGTTGTTGCCTTGGCGGTCGCGGTCCTGACGTTGGTTGTTGTCGCGCTGGCGGTCGTTGTTCTGCCGATTAAACTCAGGGCGTCCTCCCCGTTCCTGACGAGGATTATCGCCACGGCCACCCCCTTCGGGGCGGCCCGCGTCAGGGCGGCCTGATTCTGGGCGTGTTGCCTCCCCATTATCGGGTTTGGCAACAGGAGACTGATTTTCCTGCGGTCCGGCATTCTCACCTACCTCATCCACATAAGCCATAATTTCGTCGGGCTTTGTCGATGGGTTCCGGTCATCCCGTTGTCCGCCGTCGCGAGGTCCGCCAGGGCGCTGTCCGCCGTCGCGGTTGCCTCTGTTTCGGTTGCGGTTGCGGTTATTGCGGTTATTTCTATCGTTACGCTTTTCGGGCTGACGCTCTTCCATAGTGGGAATCCGTTACGAAGCGATGCTGTTATTGGGAAAGTCTGCTGGCCAATACTTGGGGCCAATGTCCCAAAAAGTGCTTCTTTACGCGCTCATTTGCCATTTTGAACGGACAGAAACACGAACGTTGTCTGTTTTTGACTGTTCATCAAGCAGTAGTACATAATTTTTCTGCAAGTTACGATATTCTACGGATGTCTGAGATACACTCCACTATTCTGATCGCCGACGAGGTCCACCCGTCGTTATTCTCTATGCTCACTGAAGCCGGTTTCCAGTTTGAGTACCAGCCTGCCATTACCCGTGCTGAGCTTCTGGAGCGCCTTTCTCCCTTCGCAGGGCTGATTATTCGCAGTAAAACCAAGGTCGATGAACCGCTGCTTCAATGTGCACCGAACCTCCAATTTATTGGTCGCGCCGGTGCCGGATTAGATTTAATTGATTTAGAGGCCGTTACTAAGCGCGGTATTCGGGTTTTTCACGCTGGCGAAGGCAACCGCGATGCCGTAGGTGAGCATGCTGTAGGTATGCTGTTAGCCCTCTTAGCCAATATAGTCCGAGCCGATGCCGAAGTGCGTCAGGGAATCTGGAATCGTGAAGGAAACCGGGGTTTTGAGTTGGGATCTATGACGGTAGGAATCATTGGCTACGGCAACAACGGCACGGCCACGGCCCGCCGGCTGAGTGGCTTTGGGTGTCGTGTGCTTTGTTATGATAAATACCGCACCAACTATGGCGATAGCTATGCTCAGGCCGTTTCAGTAGAACAACTAATGGCCGAAGCCGATGTAATCAGTCTTCATATTCCGCTAACCGATGACACGAAACAATGGGTTAATGATGCCTGGATCACCAGTGTCAGCAAGCCTTTTTACCTGATGAATGTGGCCCGTGGCGAAATTGTGTTGCTGGCGGCTTTAGTACGGGGGCTCGAATCGGGTAAGGTACGGGGCGCTTGCCTTGACGTGCTGGAGAATGAAAAACTTACCAAGCTCACCCCTGAGCAACAAGCTGCTTTTGATTATCTGCGACGCTCCAACTCCGTTATTCTGACCCCTCATATTGCTGGCTGGACTCACGAGAGCTACGTACGAATCAATGAAGTGCTGGTGCGGCAGTTGCGGGAATTATGACTACTTTTTTGGTAGAATAATCTAAAACAAAGTTGCTTGAAATAGGTTATAGTATCTGTTCACTTAACAACTCAACGATAATGAAAAAGTTAATGATGACGCTGGCCATGGCCGCGTTGACCCTTACGTTCGCCATTGGACAGGATGTAAAACAGGAAGCTAAAGAAACTGCTAACCAGGCTGGCCAAACTGCCAAAGCTGCTGGTCGCAAAGTAAGCCGGGAAACGAAGCAAGCAAGTCGTGACGTAAAACGGGCGGCAAACAAAGCTGGTGATAAAGTTGACCGGGCTGCCAAAAACACGAAAGAAGACGTAAAGGAGGGCACAAGTAAAGCTCTTAATAAAACAGAGCGTGGCCTGAAAAAAGCCGAAAAGAAAATGGATAACTCGAAATAGAGTTTTAAACCATTCTAGATTTCATAACAACGCCGTTTCAAGTTTCATTTGGGTCAACCCTTCTGAAATTTGAAACGGCGTTGTCGTTAAATGAAGACGCCAATTGAACTGCTAAATCTCATTTTAATAACCATTGTGCCAACTCCTTGCCAGCACCAAAGTTTTCATACTTTACCGGAATGCGTCGGCCATCGGTATATTCATTGTAAAGCCAGGGATCACCGATAATAAATACCTTTCCTTTTCCAAGTTTAGCCGTTGCCATAACGGTTCCACCCGCGTGACTAATGAGCGTTTCTGCCGGGGCCTGCACCTGTAAAGGCGCGTATTCTTTTACATAAATCTCCTTCGTCTTACTGAAAATGGGATTACCCGCTGGGATTTTTATGCTTCCCTGCTCCCACTTTGTCCCTTCTACCGGGTTGCCCATTTTACTGGTAAACTGCACACCAAACTGTTTGGCCAATTGGTTGAAATGCGACAACTCACAATTAACAGAGTCGTTTGCCATAAGCATCAGCGTCCCCCCAGCCCGCACCCAATCGGTAATCGCTTTAATATGTGGCGCTTCAATAAAATGGGGGTTAGCTGTTTCCTTCGGGGTATCCGGGTCAACTATAATATAAACGCTTAACCCTTTCAGTGACTCTGCCGTTGGGGCTGTTGGCACAGCAACCGTTGTCGCACCCAATTCGCGGAAGGTGTTCCCCCAAAGCCAGAAACCCGAGTGCATTCTGTCTTCCCAGGTGTAGTGAAAGCGCTCCTGTTTTTTGTTGATATCAGCTCGGTATTCGTTATTGAAAAAATAATCCAGACCGACTTTTTTGCCCTGCGCCAAACGCCGTTCATCACTCATTTCTATCTCAACGCTAGCCATAATAAATGGCCCTACTCCTTTCAGATCGTCGCGCCGAAGAGGTTCGCTAAGGTAGTATTCATAAGATCCGTCGCGGTAAGGTTCACCACCGAGGCCACCTACACTTACCGTTCCGTTGAGGTGTATGTTTCCAGCGGCATCGGTTTCCACAAATTTCGTTTTGATGCCTTCATATCCTCGTTTGGCTACTGGCAGAAATGTTTCGTTCAGATAGCCCATTCGCACGCCTTTAGCCAGTGCATACACAAACATGCACGACGCCGAAGCCTCAAAATAATTGCCCTTGCGGTTACCCTGATCCATCATCTGGTACCACAAACCCGATGACTTGTCCTGACACTTGGCGAGCACGGGAGCGAGCCGTTTTAGATAGCCAATAAGCCTTGGGCGAGCGGGGTGATTGGTCGGAAAATAATCCAGCACATCAACCAGCGCCATGGCGTACCAGCCAACTGCACGGCCCCAAAAATTTGGTGACTGACCGGTTTGTGGATTGGCCCATCGTTGCTGACGACTTTGGTCCCAGGCATGATATAAAAGACCGGTCTTGGGGTCCAGAGCGTGTTTCTCGATTAGGTCGAACTGAAGGGCAACATCGTCGAAATTTTCAGGCTGATTCATCACCTGCCCATACTCAGCGTAGAACGGAGCCCCCATGTATAAACCATCGAGCCACATCTGATTGGGGTAGCGTTTTTTGTGCCAGAATCCCTGTTCGGCATTGCGGGGCTGAGTGGCAAGTTGCTGCCGGAGCGTCTGGGCACCTTTTATAAATTTCTCACGGCCTGGTTGCGTTTGTTGCCCCAGCATGAGCAGCGTACGCCCAGTGGGCATATTATCGATATTGTAATCGTCAGCTTTATACGTCCGAATACTGCCATCTTCCCTCACAAACTGATTTATGTCGTTCAGAATGTAGGTGTAGTAACGACCATCGCCCGTACGATTCCAAACCCGTTCCAGTGCTTTCATCATCAGACCTTGTTCGTAATCCCAACGGGCCGCTTTGTTGTTGCCAATAACAATGGAGTCGGGGTGTTGCCGCATGAACGAATCGGCCATACGTTGCGACAGTGGCAGGGTTTGTGAAAAAAGGAGAGTAGGGGAAAAAATGTAAAGGAGCAAAAAGGCGAATCGGCGTAACATAGTTCGGTTTGGGGTATATGGTAGGAAAGTTCGCCGGGCAATATTCTACTTTTCGGGTGGTGGTTTAACGAACGAGGCAAACGCCGGACGATAATAAACGGTGTAATTGTTCAGTTGCAGAGAATCGATAGCACCGGGCATGAGCGTTCGGAGAAACGGCCGTAGTTGCTGAAAATCGGGGCGCGACAATACCGCTACGTCGGCGGGTTTCCAATTATTTCCGGTCGGCCAGATTCCGTAATGTTTATGGAAATAGGGCACCACATAATCGAAGGCAAACACATTGGAGCGGGGCGGCAATCGATCAGATAACTGTCGGATAGCAGTCAAGTCGCGGGGATCGAGAAACTGTGGATTCATACCGGCACCGGGCGGTCCCCAGAAAGCCGCTTTCCATTCGGCCCAGCCGGGTAGGTCAGGGCGGGCAACCATCAGGATGGGCACCTGAACCAGCCACAAAAACCCAATCAATGGCCAGCTTATTGGCACCAAACCTGGACGCAGCTCAGTACTAAATGTTGTGACCAGCAAAACCAGAAAGGCAGCTGAGAAGCCCCAAAGCAGCACAAAACGGGGCGGCCAGGTGAGCGCCACCAGATAAAACAGGAATTGATCGATATAATGGGCACTTTGAACGATGTTGAGCGCAGTTAGCGCCACCACACCAACTAGCCAACAAACCCATACGGCCAGTTTCAAACGCGACGACAAGGGACGTGTCAGCAGGGCAATAAGCCCCGCGATAGGCACCAGCAACAGTAGTGATTTAGCCAACAAACCAATCATTTGACGCCAAAATGACCACTCATGGGCGTGTGTCCCCATCAATTGCAGGGCGTTACGCAGTCGTGGCTCGGCAAAATTGTTCTTGGCAGCAATCCAAACCATGCCTGTTATAAAAACTATTGACCAGCCCACAATCACCCACCAGAACTGACCTTTTTTTAATAGTTCTACCAACAGAGGGGTTTTCGAACGCTCGCGATCAGCCTGTTTGATAGACTGCATAACCACCGCCGAGCCATGAATTAACAGCGCTAAAACGGCTCCGTCCTCTTTTACCAAAATCAGAAATGCTCCTGCCAGAACTGCCCAAAAGGTTTTCTTTGCCCTTATACCAACCTCTTTGGGCCCGAGCGCCACGCCGAAAAGCAGAGCCGCAGGCAGATACGTCAGCTCTGTATGCCAGCCAATATTTGGGTGATCATTGAGCCAGAATGAAATGGGGCCAAGCATTAAAACAATCAGTAAGGCCGCTTGAGTTAATACCGGAACGGACTGACGGATCAGAAAGCGATTTGTGATCCAATACGCCAGTAGCAGCAAAGCTGTTTGCGCTATGAAAAGTCCCTTTGCCCCAAGCACATAGCAGAGAGGCCCCCAGAGCAAGACCGTATAATAATTATGAATGCGGTGATGGTAACTCCAGATGTTGTCATACATGAATGGCCGTCCATCCATCCAACTACACGACATCTGCACAAACGCATACATGTCGTTGAATGAGTAACCGAGCGCATCAAAGCGAAGTATTTTGTAAATCAGAAAAAATAGTAATGCGCCCATAATCAGGGCGTAAGAGTATCGCATAGCATAAACAGTCGAGTAAAGGCAAACATAAGGACTCGTCAATAACTTTCCTTCATGTTTGAGTACCGTTCAAAAAGATATTCTGGATTGACTGCTCTGAATTTATTTTTTTCACAGTTCTATCGCACGAAGACTACCTGAACTACATGATTGCTTCCGACAATATTTCAACGATTTTAGCAGAATCTACAACTGAACCTTCCCAGATGAGTCAGTTGACCGGCCCTGAGCGTGCCCAATGGATTGAGCGTAATCAGTACTATTATAAATGCCTGATCGATTTTCTTCAGTACAACATTCCAACCGGTAAGTCGGTACTGGAAATTGGCTGCGGAACAGGGCATATTCTTCACCAGCTTCAGCCAAAACGAGGTATCGGTGTTGACAGTAATCCGAACTTGATAACATACGCCCGTCAGCAGTACCCGCATCTGACATTTGTGAATGCCGATGCCAAGTATCTGGATCTTTACGAAGAAACGTTTGACTTTATCGTCATCAGCGATACTATTGGCTATTTCGATGATGTGCAGCAAGTGTTTGGGCAACTTCACAAGTTTTGCCATGCCGACACGCGCATTATCATTACGTATCAGAATTTCCTGTGGCTGCCAACGCTGAATCTGGCGGAGAAAATTGGGCTAAAAATGCCTGAAAAACGCCTGAACTGGCTTGATCGGGCTGATATTGTTGGCTTGCTCGACGTGGCTAATCTCGACGTTGTTCGCACCGGCCGCAAGTTGCTGATGCCTCGCTATATTCCGTTACTATCGAATTTCCTGAACAAATACGTAGCGAACCTACCCCTCTTCAATAGTCTTGCTCTGGTCAATTTCATTGTAGCCCGGAGTCCAAAAGGGTACAAACCTATCAACGAACAGGTTGTGAGTGTGGTGGTTCCGGCGCGTAATGAAAAAGGGAACATTGAGGATATTGTTCGGAGAACGCCCAGCATGGGTAAACAAACCGAGCTGATTTTTGTAGAAGGTAACTCCACCGATGATACCTGGGCCGAAATTCAGCGGGTATGTGCCACCTATCAGGGACCGCACGCATTGAGTTGTACCCAACAGGAAGGCAAAGGGAAAGGCGACGCTGTTCGGAAGGGGTTTGGTATGGCTACCGGCGACGTACTGATGATTCTGGATGCCGATATGACCGTCCCCCCCGAGGACCTTCCCAAATTTTTCGAAGCGATCGGTTCCGGTAAGGGCGAATACATCAACGGAACACGGCTGGTGTACCCAATGGAAAAAGAAGCCATGCGAACGTTGAACCTATTGGGGAATAAATTCTTCTCCATTGCCTTCTCGTGGCTCCTCAACCAGCGTATTAAAGATACCCTCTGCGGCACCAAAGTTCTGTCACGCGAAAACTACAATCGACTGATTGCCAACCGGTCTTATTTTGGCAATTTCGACCCCTTCGGTGATTTCGATCTGATTTTCGGAGCCTCTAAACTGAATCTCAAGTTTGTGGAAATACCGATTCGGTACCGCGCCCGGACCTACGGAGAAACCAACATTTCGCGCTTTAAACACGGTTGGCTATTACTCAAAATGACGGCCTTTGCGCTGAACAAGATCAAGTTTGTGTAAGAGAAGGGACTAGAGCTAACAAGCTCGTCGCTTCAGGTTTGGAAACGGTTGGGATAGCAGGATTTTTTCTGGTCATTCCAACCGTTTTCGTGTTTCAGGGGTCTAGGCAGTAGTGTTATTGCCAGAATCCATGAAATACTTCTTTCTTCTTGTACTGTTTGTTGGTTTGTTCGGCTGTTCGGACAAAGTTCTCGACGTTGGCGGTCTTACCGTTTCATATGCCGAAACCCAATGCTCTGACCCTTGGCTGAAACCCGGAAGCACGTCGGCATCGGGCTGGCCCAACGATAAACTGCGGGCTCAGGCTATTGTCAACTATTTGATTGACCATAAGGTGAGTAGTGCCCGCGACGTACGCTTCACCGAAATTACGCCTATCTATAACGGAGGTAGCAACCAGGAACCGGCTACCGGAATTTCGATTTGTCAGGCCTGTACGTGTTCATCGGGACGCCGAATTGACGTAACGATTGACGACACCGATTTGGAACGGGCAAAAAAGTTGGGCTTCAAACGTCAGTGAGATTGTGCTATTTACGTTGAAATTACTGGCGCCCTAATCGCTCAAGAAAATCATCTTCATAACTGGCTCCCAACGGAATTTCTCGTATCGCGTTGCCATGTGTTATCCGAATCACCTTTCCCCGGATGCCTTCTACGCGGCTCAATGGGATAATAAAGGATCGGTGTACCCGGATAAATTCTGTTCCGGGCAATTTTTCGAGTACCGCTTTCATAGTGAGTCGGGCAACAATAGGCCGACCGGTAACCAGATGAATTTTGAGGTAGTCGTCTAAACCTTCGATCCAGGTAATATCCGCCAGCGGAATACGCTGAAGCGCATAATCGGCCCGAATGAGCAGGTGCGTTTGTTCGGTTGCGGGCTGAATGGGTTCGGCAGTTAGGCTCTGCCGTAGTCGTTGCTGGTCGAGTGCTTTGTTTATGGCTTGCCGAAAACGCTCCATGGTGAAGGGTTTGAGCAAATAGTCGACTGCACTCAGGTTAAAACCCTCTACGGCATATTCCGTGTAAGCAGTAGTGAAAATAACCAGGGGTGGCTGGGGCAATGACTGAAAAAACGCAATTCCCGACTGGGCGGGCATATTAATATCCAGAAACAACAGATCAACCGGAACGCCGGCCGCCGTGTTTTGAAACAGAAAATCGTGAGCTTTGTCGGTGCGGGTAAACGTTTTGAGCAGCGTCACCTCGGGCGCCTGGTTGCAGAAGTGCGTTAGTACGCGCAGTGCAGGCGGTTCGTCGTCGATAGCAATGGCCTGTAGAGACGTAATTGATTGACCAACAGTGTTCATCCTAAATCTATGGTTAATTCAACCCCAAACGAATTGGGCTCGTCGCGAATCGACAGTTGATGCCGGTCAGGATAGAGTAAGGTTAATCGAGTTGCTGTGTTGCTGATACCAATACCAAACGACGAATCTTCGGCCATTACCCGCCGAACTTTAGCATTCCAAACATTCATGTGAAGCTGGTTCTGTTGTACCGAAATCCCAATCCGAATTTCGGAAGTAGATTCGGGATTAACGCCATATTTAAATGCATTTTCAATGAACGAGATCAAAATCAAGGGTGCAATAGTTAATCCCGCAGTTGAACCGGTAACCTGAAAATCAATGACTACAGTATCGGCAAGGCGGGTTTGTTGCAGTGCCACGTAATTACGAACATACTCCAGATCGCGACTCAAAGGCACGCGATCGCCGGTAGCCTCGCCCAGAACATAGCGCATCAGAGCCGAAAGACGGGCGACGGCATCGGGGGCATCATCCGATTTTTCGAGCGTAAGCGCATAAATGCTATTGAGCGTATTGAACAGAAAATGCGGATTGATCTGCGCTTTCAGGTACGACAGTTCTGTACTGAGCCTTGCTTTCTCCGACTCGCGCAACCGGCTGCTAATACGCAATGCCAGCGATACAAACAGACCTACCAGGAAAAGATAAAGTGCCAGATTCAGCTCAAAACCAAAGGGGGGTTTATTGCCCGGCGGGGGGAAATGTCCTTGTTGTGGACCCACCGTAAATGGTGGTGGCGGAGCATCGACACTAGCAGGGAGTTGCCTGAATTGAGTGATTATATCCTGACGGTCAATAGTGAGCAACACCCCCATAATTAACCCAAAACAGCCCAGTACACTCAGACCATACAGAACGTAGCGACGGGCGAAATAGAGTCTGGGGATAAGTCTGTAGTAGTTCGCATAAAAAAACAGCAGCATTAAGCCGTAGATAATCAGATTAGTGCGTTCGTGCTGATTGGCATTGAGGTCGCTCAGGCGAGAAAAACTCCCCGGCGCAAACACATAGGGTAATACCAAGAAGGCCAGACAGCACACCACATGCCACACAACGGGCGGTACACGTACGTTCATGCCGACTAAGGTACAGCGAGAGACCAGAATAAGGCGAAAAAAGCGGTGAAGGCCCTGTTTCTGTCGGTTAGTGGCCAATGTTACAAACAAAGGATTTGTATTGATACGTCGATTAGAAATGCCAATTCATCGGCATGTACTCCCATTCCCTCGGTTTAATAACTCAACGAAGCAACGATTGACGTATTCTTGAAGTACTTAATGGTAAGTGCGAATCCGTTTATCCTCTTCACCATGATCTCAACCACGAATACTTCTCAGAGACTTCCCCTTTCGGTCGTTATCATTACGCTCAACGCCGAACGAACCTTAGCTAAAACGCTAAAGTCGGTAAACGAATGGGCCAATGAGATTGTACTGGTTGATTCGGGGAGCACAGACAATACACTTAAAATTGCCCGGATTTACGGCTGTCGCATTTTACACCATCGTTTCGACGGGTTTGGCACTCAAAAGCAATTTGCCATAGACCAGGCTGACAACGACTGGATTTTACTCTTAGACGCCGACGAAACCCCAGACAATACCCTCCAGAACGCTATACAACAGACTCTTACCGAAAACCCCGATATAACCAGAAGTTTCAGTTTACCCCGAAGCCTGGTTTTTATGGGCAAACCGCTCCGACATGGGGGGGAACAAAACAAGCCCGTTGTGCGCCTTTTTAATCGGAAGCACGCGCACGTGACTAATGCATTAGTTCACGAAAGTGTTGTCAGCGACGGGCCCGTAACTATGCTAACTGGCACACTCTGGCACGACAGCTACGGCTCTCTGCACGAGTACGTTGCCAAAATGAACCATTACACATCACTCAACGCCAAACAGGTGGGTCGCTTTCACCAAAAACAAGGACCGCTCGATGTTTCCGTACGGTTTCTTTTTCGATTCGTGAAGGTGTATGTGTTCAAACGCAGCATTTTAGATGGGTTGCCGGGTTTTGTTTGGGCCTTTTTCTCGGCGGTTTATCCTGTTTTGAAATACGTTAAGCTCTACGAACAAACGTCTGAAGCTCAGGAGGAAATTTTCTACCCTACTCCAACCATCGCCCGCACTACTATAGCCCTGAGTTTATGGTTACTGGTGTTTGGGGCTGCGTTGTTAGCCATTTATAGCTTTTTTCGTTTCATCTCGTCCACCGCAAACCTGGCAGCTCGGGCTGTTAGCGCCATGAACGTAATCGACGGGTTTTGGGAACCAGTCGACGTCATGCAGGCTCCATCGGTCACAAATACATTATTGCAGCTATGGAGTTGATTGTGTCCGTTTAATAGCGACGTTTTTGGGTCACGCCCCATACGCACACCGCCCATTTCGTGAATATCAAGGCCCGGGTTGCGGTGATCATCAGAAGGGCGAATGTTCTGACAACCCGACTTTTCGAGAATCTCGCTGCCTTGTTGCAGAAAGTCCTTTATCAGCTTTTCGTCGTTGTCAGTATAACCAATTGAGGTTACGAGTTGCGGAATTCCCCATTCATCTCTCTTATTGGTGCTTAGTCGCACGTGGTTTTCGTAACGGGGCACAGTTTCGCCCTGCATCATCATGTAAACGTGCCACGGCCCTGGCTTTGTCAGGCTCTCTTTGAAACCAGCCCCAAAACTTTCTGTAGTGGGTTGTCCCATGCTTCGGGCTGCACTAAAAGCGACCATATAACCCCGCTGAAACCGGGACGCCGGACCGGTCATCTCCTGTTTATCGACATTACGGAAATTGGGCATGAAGGCCGTTGTGGGTCGACGACCGTAATAATAGCCATCCTCGAATCCTTCGTAGCTGGCGTTCAGACTACCCCGATAATTGTGGAACGCAACGTAGTGTCCCAGCAGTCCGTTGTCGTTACCCAGTCCATTTGGAAATCGGCGCGAAGTTGAGTTCAGTAACAACAAGTTCGAATTCAGGCAGGCGGCATTTACAAAAATGATCCGGGCAAAATAATCCGTCGTCTCTTTTGTATTGGTGTCGATTACCCGAACGCCTGTCGCCTTGCCGCGTTGCTCATCGTAAATAATGGAATGCACCACTGAGAAGGGCCGGAGCGTCAGTTTGCCGGTTTTGGCCGCCCAGGGCAATGTACTCGAATTGCTGCTGAAATATCCACCGTATGGACATCCCCGGTAACACAAGTGCCGGGCCTGACACTGCGCCCTACCCTGCTCATAATGAATTGGCTGGGGTTCGGTGAGATGCGCACACCGGCCAATAATCACGTGCCGATCTTTGTAAGCAGCAGCCACCGATTTCTGAATGTGTTTCTCTACACAATTCAGCTCCCAGGGTTTCAGAAACTCGCCATCGGGCAGGGTTTCGAGGCCATCTTTATTGCCGCTAATACCCACGAATTTCTCTACGTGGCTGTACCAGGGCGCCAGATCCTGATAGCGAATGGGCCAGTCGATGGCGGCTCCGTCGCGGGCATTAGCTTCAAAATCGAACCGGCTCCATCGCTGCACCTGCCTCGCCCAGATCAATGATTTACCCCCAACCTGATAGCCCCGAATCCAATCGAAGGGTTTTTCCTGCACATACGGATGCTCGGCATCTTTCACGAAAAAATGTTCCGTTCCTTCGTCTAAGGCGTAGCACTTAGTAGCAATTGGATTTGCCTCATCGAACGCCATTGGCATCCTGTTTCGATGCGGAAAATCCCAGGGATTGTTGGTTGCGGTCGGGTAGTCGGTGATATGCCGAACATCGCGGCCCCGTTCGAGCACCAGCGTCCGTAATCCCTGTTCACAAAGTTCTTTAGCCGCCCAGCCACCGCTTATGCCAGAGCCGATTACAATGGCATCATACGTATTCTGTGCTTTACCGGGTCCGTTAATGTTCATGGTGCTATTTATGAAGCTGTTTAAACATTCAGTTTGCGGTTGACTTTTCGTAAGAAAATGACTGAGAATGCGATAAAATGTAGGCTCATCCAATTTTTTACTGAAAATTCAAACCGCACTAACAACGCTTTGAAG
>NZ_JAPQNS010000003.1 GCF_028867935.1 Flavobacterium sp. SUN052 | reverse complement strand
GTAGTTACTTACTGACGGCTACCTGTACGGTTCAATTGATGATGTACGATAATTACACCAATCAGCGAGAGTTGGGCAGCATGGAAACATTCAGAACCAATTTCCAATAATGCCCACCCCTCAATGAGTAAATAGAGAACTATCGAATTACCCGTTTATACGTTCACCACTTTGGGAATTAACTGATGCTTATCATTGGCCATCAGTTTTTCAAATAGCTGTACGGTAGCAGCCGCATCACCGTGGGCACGGTGGCGATGATTGACTGGAATATCGAGTGAATGACACAACTTACCGAGGCTGTAGGAGGGCAAGCCGGGGAAAATTTTACGGCTCGTACGAACCGTACAGAGCGTACGTCGCAGAAAAGGATGTCCAGCCCAATCCAGTTCTTTTTTCAGGAAATTGAAGTCGAAGGCCACATTGTGCGCAATAAAGATGGCTCCCTCCGATACACGGAGTATCTCAGTTGCTACTTCTTCAAAGCGCGGAGCATCGGCCACCATCTGATTTGAAATACCCGTGAGATGCCTAATGAAAGGCGGAATTGGGCAATCAGGGTTCAACAATGTATGGAATGAATCGACCACGGTTTGGCCGTCGTGGCGAAACATAGCAATTTCGGTGATCCGGGTAGGGCCTTTGACTCCCCCGGTCGTTTCAACGTCAACGATACAGTACACGCCCTAAAGTTACGGCAAAGAGCTGAGATCTTACTAACCAAGGTGTCAACACAATCAACGTGATGCCTGCAACGGACGCAGTGCGGTTTGCTTACGGGCAACTTCTCCCTGCCGAATCAGCGCAATTGTTTGCGCAAGGGCGTAATCTCGTCCTTTAAGTATGTCTTCATACGTACGCGCTACTTTGAAGTCGGGTTCGACAGTGAATCCATTGGCGCGGTTAAGATCGACAGCATGCGTTAATTTTTTCAGAGGAATTCGGACCTGAATGCGCGAATGAGGTAGCGTAACTGTTTTAAAATGTCCGGCAAAATCACCCCAATAGGCTCCTCCGCACGCTTCGCCTACAAACGTGCCAACGCCGGCATCCAGCGACTTCGCCAACACCGATGTTGCGGCCGAAAAAGAGGCACCATTCATTAGGAAATACAAATTGCCTTTATAGGCCAGCCTGCGTACCGGCCGAAACTTGCGCTTATGGGAACGGTTCGAAAAGCCTCCCCGGCCATCGGACTTGTACTGCATCGAAAACTGAAGAGCTGAAAACGGATTCCAACGCGCTACCAACTCATCGCGTGCTGCGCCCTTCATTTGTTCCCGCTGCATAATTGTGAACCGCTTTGGCATCCAGTACTGTAGCAAGCGGGCTGAGTTCAGCACCATACCTCCCCCATTTTGCTGCATGTCAACAATCAGATTATCGATATGCTGATCTTGGATTTGCTTGAAAGCCTGCTTCAAGCGACGCTTAAATACCAACTGAAAAGGGTCGTGTTTCTTCGGCCCCATAAAGGTCGATACGCGCAGAATAGCAGTACCAGAAAGCGAGTCGACTGTTTGTAGTGACAGATTTTGCCGATTGTCGGCCTCATGACGGTACCGTTTCTGGAAAGCCGATCGAAACTGTTGTAAGTTGACGCAGGCAACCCGCTTTTGGCGAATCAAAGCCAGTGGATCACTCGGGAAACGGTAGGTGAGTGTGAGTGAATCAGACGAACCAAACCAGGCTGCGTAATAATCAGCGAACTGATGTAAGCTCCACTGACGGCGTCCCGTAAGGTTATCGCCGTCGGAGCCAGAGCGGTCGGTTTCCATTAGCTCGCGGTGAATATCAGCTACGGAGCGACCGTCAATGGTGAGCAGTTGCGTTCCTCGCTGAAGCGTCGAATCGCTGGAGACATTATGAGTAATGAAGTAATCGCGGCCAACATCCCGAATATAAAAGGGGAAATATTGAGTATGCTTATCAATAAACGTCCGACAGTGATTCAGATTCGTATGCCCATCTTTCAGGCTGTTTACCAAAGGACTTATATGCCTGAAAAACGGCAGGTAATTGACTGGGCCACTCAGCTGATTGAACAGCGAGTCGTACAGTCGTTCATACTGGTTTTTAGGGGTATAGAACCCGACAGCAGGGTGAAGCTGGTCAAGTCGTCTTTTTAAAAACTCAATGTCTTCCCGAGCTTCGGTAACAGTGAGTGTTTGAGCCATAACCGGCTCCAGAAATCCTAAAAGTATTGTGGCGAGGCAAGCGACAACAAATGATTTCATGAAAAATGTTACGGTTTACTACCCTTTGTCAATCGGGTTAGCATAAATATTCTGTGAATATAAACGACGACCTATTTATTACCAATATACTCTAGTGGAGAGGTCTATAAAATTTCGTTAAAAAATTTTGAAACATATAACTAATACATTAGTTTTACAACTAACAACTACGTTTAAGAAATGGAAATACGCGAACTTACTCGTGCCGAAGAAGAAATCATGCGGGTTTTGTGGCAACTGAATCAGGCTTTTGTAAAAGATATTCTGGTCGAACTTCCAGAGCCAAAACCTGCCTACAATACCGTTTCGACAATTATTAGAATTCTGGAAAAGAAAGGGTTGGTCGGATATAAAGCCTACGGTAAAACCCATGAATACTATCCGCTGATTACCGAAGAGCAGTACCGACGGTTTCAGACGGAGCAACTGATGACTAACTATTTCGACAATTCGCTAAAGAAGTTGGTGTCGTTTTTCGTGAACGAGAAGAATGTGAGCTTAAGTGAAGCCGATGAAATAATCCGGCTGTTGAACAAAAACAAAAACGAGTCATGAACGCCTTCGATTATTTGCTCCGCACAAACCTTTATCTGTTTCTGTTTTTCGGATGCTACTATCTGTTGCTCCGAAGGCACACTTTTTTCGCCCTCAATCGACTTTATCTGATGGCTTCGATTGGTTTGTCTTTGACTTTACCTTTTGTAAGCCTTTCTGACAATACGGTGGCGGCCCTGCCCAATGTTAATCCCAAATTGCTCACCAGCGTAATCATCCGTCCGGCAGACCTTGCTCAAACCGGCTCCGACTGGGTATCAATTGGCTGGTGGACGTATGGATTGGTGGCTTTTGGACTGCTGGTCCGGCTTACCTTGCGTACGGTACGACTATTAAACTTCATCCGCCAAAATCCGCAATTACCCCTCCCCCAGTATACGTTGGTGCAACCAGCAGACCCGCAAACGCCTACCTTTTCCTTTTTCCGCTATATGGTTTTAAGCCCTGCCGATGTTGGTGCAGAACCTGTTCGAGAGCATGAACTAGTCCATATTAGGCAATGGCACAGTGCCGATATTTTACTTATTGAGATTATTCAGGCCTTGCTCTGGTTCAACCCGGTTATGTTGGCTTACCGAATGGCGATCAGGCAGGTTCACGAATTCCTGGCCGATCAGGCAGCATCCGCTCAACACCGGGCCGCCTATGCCAGTTACCTCGTATCGTATGCGCTTGGTGATCAGTCAGACACACTAGCTAATTCGTTTTTTAAGCCTTCACTCCTTACATCCCGTCTCCGTATGTTACACCAAAAAAGCACAAGCCATTGGGCATTAGGCAAATACGCACTGGTTTTACCAATGGTTTTAGCCGCACTGGCGTTAACAGCTGCCCGAACGAACGCAACCCGACCAGAAGTAGAGCGATTAGTGGAGTCGTTGCTACCGGCTAAACCAGTTCCCGTGAAAGGGCGGGTTATGAGCGAAGACAATAAACCAATACCCGGCGCTAATATTGTGGTTCGGAATGGTAATCAAGGTACTACCACTGATATCAACGGGCGATTCATGGTTAATGTAGAACCGGGAACCGATTTGGTGGTGAGTTTCGTGGGCTTTGAGACTAAACAGGTCACTGCCAAAGCTGACGACGAAATACAGGTGAAACTCGCTATTAAGCGTCAATCATTGAACGAGGTTGTTGTCGTCGGCTATGAACCGATGGCTTCTTCATCGCCAACACCAAATCCAAGTAGTGACAAGGCACCCAAAGAAGTATTCACAGTTGTTGAACAGCAACCTGAGTTTCCGGGTGGCATGCCCGCACTTAGTCAATATTTAGCGCGTAACATTCGCTATCCGGCAGCCGCACAAAAAGCCAGAACGCAAGGGCGGGTGTTTGTAGAATTTTTAGTTTCTCCTACGGGGACAATTAACAACATTCAAATTCAGAGAGGTATTGGTAATGGGTGCGATGAGGAAGCTGTGCGGGTTGTGGCTCAAATGCCACGTTGGGAGCCGGGCAAACAAAACGGTCAGGCTGTGGCGGTAAGCTACGTAATACCCATTGAATTTGCACTTGAGAGCAATGAGAAGAAAACCGGCTTCAATAAAGAAATTTATGATAATGCTCCTTTTCGCAACCCCACGGATGATCCTAATATGGTTGTCCCGGCGGTAAATCACACGCTGGAACCGAAACCGGGTATTGGCAATGGAATAACCTCAGGAACCAATTTTACAATAAGAAGCAGAGCTTTCAGTCTTGGAGAGCAACCACTCATTATTGTCGATGGGATACCCAAAGAGAAAGGGTATGATATTAATACGCTTGACCCAAAAAATATTGACTCAATATCTGTTCTTAAAGATGCATCAGCAAAAGCCATTTACGGCGAAAAAGCTGGCAATGGAGTAATTATCATCACCACAAAAACCGGCAAAACAAATGAATTCAAACCAGCAGAACCGGTCAAACACTAGGGTGCCTGGCTACGAACTAACCAACAGTTTTTTCCGTATTTCTCAACTTAAACAACGCATCCAGATGCTAACCAAACCAACCTCTCCCCGGCGTGCACTCTGGGGTTACGTGCTCGTACTACCGCTTTCCGTTTTGTTACTCATGTGTACGCAAACCGAGAAAGAACTGGATCGCGTAGTGAAAGGGCGTGAAGCCAATGATCAATCGCTGAAGTTAGCTCAAGTCGACGGTGAAATTTATGGTGTTGTTCAAAACCAGCCTGAGTTTGACGGGGGTGTGCAGGGTTTGATGAAGTACCTGGGCGAGAATATCCGCTATCCGGCTGCGGCCCAGAGAGCCAATGTTTCTGGACGGGTTTTCGTCACTTTCGTTGTAACAAAAACGGGCGACATTGCCGATGTTGAAACTTTGAAAGGATTAGGTTTTGGCTGCGACGAAGAAGCCATTCGTGTAGTGAGCCGGATGCCCAACTGGAAACCGGGCAGCCAAGATGGCACTCCTGTGAATGTGAAATATAATTTGCCAATTAACTTCCAGTTAGTAGATAACAAGTCAGGTTCCAAATAAGAAGCTGCTTACTAAAAAGCCCCATACCAATCCGGTATGGGGCTTTTTAGTAAGCAGCAATCAGTGTTTCAGGTTTACTCCTTTACTACCTTCCGGCTTACTACGCCCTTGCCCGTTTGCACGGTCAGTACGTAAACGCCTTTGGGTAAATCGCCAACCGACAGGGTAGCCGTGTGGCTTCGGTTTCGTACAGGTTGTTGCAACACCGCTGAACCGCTGAGGTTGTTTAGGCTAACCTGCTCAATGGCAATTGACGCAGGGACCTCGACCGTGAGTTGGTTTTGGGCGGGAATGGGATACAGTTTAAGTGCATCAGCCCAATCGGGTTCGAGTCCCAGAACGGCCATCACCGTAAATGTTCGGTCGACGGGGGTGGCGGCAGCATATTGGGTGTTGCCATCCTGATAGGCCCGAATGGTAACGGCACCGGGACCCGTAAACTTCAATTTGTTGCCGGTGAGCTCTGCCGGACCCGAACGGACCTGAAACTGCACGACTAAGCTCGCCGAACAAGTTGCCGTCAGCGTCATATCGCCTTCGTTTAAGTACCGATCAGCAATTGTATTGAACGTGATGGTCTGAGCCGTTTTGGTTGGCAGTGTACGGGTCGATTGGGTGTACCAAACAGGCCATTTAGCATTTTGCACCAATGTCTGAAGAGAACCCGAGGGCGAAATTTTGTCAGCATTGACACCAATACCAGCCACGTTTTCGGCCCCGCTGCTGGTTTCAATGGTGAAAACAAGCCGGTTATCTAGACGAGAGTAACTCGGAAAACCCAGCGTGTTGTTTTCGTAAACTCCTTTCAGTTCACCCGTATCGATGTCGGCAGCTACGACGTAATATTGATCATCAGGCTCATAAAAATAGTCGAACGCAATAATGTTAGTTGAGTTCTTGGCATACGAAGGGTTGCCAACGCTTTCGCCTTCGTCCAGATTGGAAAACAGTTTCTCAATATCGCCCGCTGCAAAATCCTTCTTGGTGTTGTCCCAAACCTTAATGAATCCCACATCCCAATAGTCGATGGCAGCACCCTCAGCGTTGGTCAGTTCATTATAGGCATCATAAACCAGCGTTTCGCCTGCCAGGTCCCATTCGAACGAGT
This sequence comes from Flavobacterium sp. SUN052, assembly GCF_028867935.1. Lineage (GTDB taxonomy): Bacteria > Bacteroidota > Bacteroidia > Flavobacteriales > Flavobacteriaceae > Flavobacterium. Next base: position 497,466 of record NZ_JAPQNS010000003.1, on the reverse strand, counting down.
CGGCGTACTTCACCCCGCCCGATTTCACACCGTCGGCGGTAGTTGGGTTATACAAAGTGAACGTCTTCCAGACTTTTTTATCGAAGCTATACACATACATTTTCGGCTCCGCGGCCGACGATAGGGCAGCCAGCTTAGTCCCATCCTTAGAGATAGCGACATTGTCCCAGCGGGTTTCGTTAGAGATAACCGTTTCGGTGGGTGTACCAGTCAGGCTCACCGCCCGGATTCGCTTGTCGGGAGTAACGTAATAGGCAAACTTACCATCGTCGGTTACGCTAGGGCGGTGCGTTAGGCCAAGGCTGCTTTTGAGATCAAATTTACTGGAGCCAACAACGGTCGAATATAGCTTACTGTCTGACCCGTAAATCAACATTAAGTCCTGACCTTGGGCCACAGGTACTTCTGGTTTAGGATCAGGCGTCGTTTGCGTACTCTCCAGAATACCTACCCTATCGAACGCAGTTTTAGCCGCGGCCACTTCAGCGCTGCTAGCCCCATGAATATCGGTGGCAGCTTTGATTACCGCCAATCGAAGATCAAGGAATTTCGAGGTACGGGTGAGGTACGTTGTGAGAGCCCGGTAATAAATTTTCTCTGCTTTTTCCTTCGTGACGGCCGTAGCAAACAGATAGAATGCATAGTTACAGATACCGCTATTGGCATGCACACCCCCATTGTCGTTATCGGCATCTTCGGGGAGTTTCTCATACTCCGCCATCGTTTTGGGTTGATAGCCGTAGTCGTTTTTACCGCCCTGATTCGGGTTTGACATGCTCCGCACGGCTCCCTGCGTGAATCGGGTAGACTTGACAATCTCTTCACCAATGGTCCAGTCATCGCGGTCGATCATGGTGCCAAATACATCAGCCATCGACTCATTTATAGCTCCCGACTGGCTTTTGTACACCAGATTAGCGGTGTTTTCAATTACACCATGCGTCATTTCGTGCCCTGCCACGTCCAAAGCACCTGCCAGGGGCTTCAGCAACGATCCGCCGTTACCATAAGCCATGTACTCCCCCGACCAGTAGGCGTTATCCAGCCCCGAACCGTCGTCTTCGTCAACCACGTTCACCACTGAGTTAATGGTACCACCCTTGCCGTTGAGCGAGTTCCGGGCATGGGTGTTGCGATAATAATCGTACGCCAACCCCGCATTGATGTGCGCCGAGACGGCAGCAGGTGTCCAATCAGTATTATTGCCAGAAGCTACATACCAGAATTTCTGTTTATCGCCGTATGTGTTTCGTGAATCCAGCGTAACCAATCCACCCAGCGTTTTATCAGGAATCGTTGAGGCAGCATTGAACATGGCCTTTGACGCGTCGATCATGAAGTATTGCCCAGCAGATTGCTGATACGTTGAGAAAGAGCGCGACACCCCATTGAGGTCTTTTGCGGTGGCTTTTACTGGCCCCAGAAATGTACAGGTTGTATTGATTTTGTCGAGAACAGCACCTGTTTCGGCATCAATCCAATAGGCCCAACGCTGAAGCATGCTCGGGCGAATTGTCATTTCGTAGGCCAAGCGGTGCGAATCGCCAACGGGGTACAGGCACAATTCGCCCTTTGCCTGCTCCAGGTTGAACAGATTGCTACCAAACGTCCGTACAACCTTTGTTTTACCCACGTCGGCAAGAGCAAGATCAGCTGCCTGTTTTGTGGATAGTTTGGGATTAACGTTTAGGCCCTCCTTTACCGTTTGGTAATGTCCGTTGACTAGCGTCACCTCGTTGTTTACCAGGTGAGCAACCATTTCGGCACCATACACCGGTATACCCGCATGCGTTTGCGCCAGTCGCACGTGCGTTTGTCCCAATGCATCGGTTTCAGTTTGCTGAACAGAAAAAGAGGCTTCAGGCTTATCAAGTTTCATTACCTCCCGCACCTGATCCAGAAATTGGTACGTACTGGCCACGGCATTTGCCCGCGCCTGTCCCGTTGGTGCAGGTTGTACCTTCCCTAACCGGCTTAAAGCCGTACGGTTTTCGATGTAAATAGGTAAACCGGTGTCGCCATCGCGAACGACTCGCACCCGCAAAGGCTGCAAACCAGTTTGAGCTGCCCGCCCGTCAATCAGCGATTGATTTCCCTTGCGAACTGTCGGCAGAGGTAGTTCCTCCGCGCCAATTCGGCGCGACAGGTTGTCGATAGGTGCGTTTGTTTTGTGCTTTCGGCTAAAGCCTTTGTCCGGCTGTTGGGCAAACAACGAGGCTGACGCGGTGACGAAAAGTAAGGTGTAGAGAAATTTCATAGTATTTGTTGGTTAGAGTTCTCATTTCAATCGCAAACTGGCGGGAATCGTCGCCATAAACGAACTGTAAAACTTCTCGTAATTAGCAGGCACGCTGTCTTTAGGGCTCCCCCACGTGACGCTATACTGTTCTTTGCCTTTTCGCCAGGTTACCGCTTTGTAGGTATTACCGGGGTTGTCGAACTTGGTGGTTTTAATCAGGCATCGATCTTCTAATGACCAGAAAACTCGTTTTGTATTGTCGGCAGTTTGTTTGGCAAGCAAAGCGTAGGTGGCATCGGTACTCCGTTTGCCGTATAACCGACCATCATCCTGCAAATAATACGAAGTTGAGCGGCCAGTAAACCCTCCTCCGCTCGTTACAGCAATGACGCGCCCCGTATACGTTTTGGGTGATGTAGATGCCGTAGAAGTCGTGGTTTTGGCTTTAGCCTGCTTAGTGGTCTTTTTTTGCGCGGCACTGGTAAAGCAGTTGCCTACACAGAGCAACAGTAAAAAGTAAAATCGAATCATAGGGTGTTTAGGGATTTAGTTTCTGCTCGTAAAGTTGCACCCGCTGGCCAAAAGGCGTACGGCGCACCTGGATGAACAGTAAATTTTGGTAATCAGAATGCTCAATTTTCTGAATGGACGGTGTAGTGCCGAGTCCCTTGGCAATTTCCAGAATGGTGTTGCTGTGTCCTACAACGAGGGCGTTCTTGCCCCGAAATGTACGCAAACGATTAGTTATAGCGGTTATGGGAGACGCAGAGTATTTAGTGAGCGGTAGCCCCAAACGCGCAGCCAGTGGGGCGGCTGTTTGCTCTGTTCGGCGGTAAGGCGTAACAAAAATGCTGTCGATGTGCTCCTTAGCCAACCGATCAGACAGCGCGCGGGCGCGGGTCAACCCAGCCGCAGAAAGACTTGTAGTATCAGATTCGTTAGCCCGTTCCCCGTGGCGAGAAATGTAGATATTGCTGGTGGAACAGGCGGAGAGCAGGAGTGAGAAGACGAAAAAGTGAAAGAGCAGTGTGCAGCGAAGCGATTGCATAGCAAGAATTGAGTTATTGAATACCAGAACGAATGTATCAATTATTACTCAAGTTCGGCCACCACTCATCCGCTCTTTCACTTGTTCGTGCGCTGGAGAGCCGGACCGTTACTCTTTGCCCAACTCCTCTACGGCTAGCCATGCCATCAGGCCAGGGCCGATTTCGAGGGCGGTTTCGTCGATATCAAATGTGGGCGTATGAACCCCCGACGTAATGCCCCGCGACTCGTTGCGAGTGCCGAGCCGGTAAAAACAGGAATCAACCACCTGCGAGTAAAAAGCAAAGTCTTCACCTGCCATCCAGAGATCCAAATCGATCACATTTTCGGCACCCATGTAGGCAACCGTCGAAGCTCGCGTTCGGCGGGTTAGTTCGGGATGGTTTTGCAGATAAGGATACCCTTTCACGCGTTCGAATACGCAGGTGCCGCCCATCGCTTCGGCCATACCCTCAGCCAATTTCTGAATTCGGCGAAGGCCTTCTTCCCGCCATTGCTCGTTCATACACCGGAATGTTCCCTCTATTTTCACTTCATTCGGAATCACGTTCGTAATGCCATCGGCAATGAACCGGCCAAACGACAACACTGATGGACTTGCCGGGGGTCGATTGCGGCTAATAACCTGCTGCATAGCCACAATAATATGCGAGGCAATCAAGACAGGGTCAATGAGTTGGTCGGGCATGGCCCCGTGGCCACCTTTGCCCTTCACAGTCAGATAAAGCTCGTCTGTGCTGGCCATATACATCCCCTCTCGAAAACCGATTTTACCCGCTGGAATATTGGGTGCTACGTGTTGCCCAAGCATGGCACCGGGAGCCGGATTTTCGAGCACCCCGTCTTTAATCATGAGCGATGCGCCACCCGGTGCTTTTTCTTCAGCGGGCTGAAATACAAGCTTAATAGTCCCAGAAAATTCATCGCGCAGGGTTTGCAAAATCCGGGCTGTGCTGAGCAGGCTAGCAGTGTGCGCATCATGGCCACACGCGTGCATAATGCCCTCAACCGTCGATTTATAGGGAACATTATTGGCTTCGTGGATGGGTAGTGCATCCATATCGGCCCGCAGCCCGATTACCCGGCCCGACGATGTTTTTGTCCCTTCAATCAGGGCAACAACACCCGTGTTAGCCACGCCTTCCTGCGGAGTAAGTCCAATCGCTTTGAGTTGGTCAGCTACGTAACGGGCCGTGTTAAACTCATGAAACGACAGTTCGGGGTTGGCGTGCAGATGTCGGCGTGTAGCGACGGTTTCCTCGGCAAACTGCCGGGAGAGAGATTTTATGGAGTCGATCATGCTGATCCCCTCGTGGTCATAAATTGATGGTCGGCCACAATGGTTTGCAAAAATAGCTCGGCGGGCATTGGGGATGAAATCTCTGTTACGGTTTTAACCCGCTCGGCTGTCCGGGACGTCAGGAATTTACTTCGGGTACGAAGTGTATCACGGATTATATTTACGTCGCGGTCGGTGAGCGAAATAGCGTCAGGAAACTGCACCTGATAATCGTCGGGCAGCATGGTGTGCAGTACGTCGTCCAGCGTAATAGGCGTTTTCACTTTTACCACCGTTGTACCAGCAGCTACATCCCCCAGTCGTTGCCCTTGGCCATTGGCTGCTACCGCCACCATAGCCACTACACCGTTCAAAACCCGCGTATCCACCAATCGAAACAACCACCGAATGAGGTAATCGCCCAGACCCGGCCTTGATCCATCGAGCTTCACAACGCGTGTACTCATAGCTAATTTCCCCAGGCTCTGTCCGTTGAGTAGCCATTCCGTCAACAGATCGTACAGCAGAATGGGAGCCAACACCACAAAAAACCAGTAGTAATTACCAGGATTTCGGCCCGCTGCCGAGGCCAGATAAGCCATTATTGTTACCCAGCCTAGAAAGATGAGATAGTCGAGCAAGGTGGCTACGATCCGGTCGCCAAGGCTGGCGGGTTCATATTCGAGCAGAACGTTCTGTGAGGTGCGTATTGAGACAGGCATAGAACAAAACTAAAAAAAAGCCGCGAGCCAAAGGCATTTCGCGGCTTTTTCGTTCTCACTGAAAAATGGAGACCAATTGACTGACGATGAACGGGCTATTGAGCCGTCGTTTCGGTTTCCGAAGCGTTTGCTTCTGGAGCATCGGCTCCCTTTTCGTCGTCAGTCGAGTTTGTTTCGGCAACCAGTTGCTCTTCTTCCGCAACCGCTGGAGCCTCAAACACTTCGGGGACATGTTGGCGTAGAATGCTATACCAACTGACCAATTTCTTAATATCTGATACTCTGACGCGCTCCCGGTCGTAATCAGGAAGCACCTCGCCCATAAAATTACCAAGTTCGGCGTCACTGCTTTTGGGGGTTACGGGCAGATCATCGCCAAATTTATCAGCAACTGCCTTTAACACCTCGCCAAGTGCCACCGACTGATCGGGCGTATCGACGTACATGGAAATATCGTTCAACACCGAGACGCGTGCCGTTGGCCCCATCATGGTCTTTTCTTTTTTATCGTCGAGCGATTCAACGATAACACCTGCACGGCTTGGCTTCAGGATCCGATATAGGCCACCGTAGCCACTAATATTAGCAATCTGACGTAATGCTTCCATACTCAAGTAAACCGATAACGCCGGTAGAGGTTGGCGTATTGCCTTTAATTTGTTTAACGAGCCGCGAAGATACGACTCAGACGGCTTACATCCCCACCCGTTTCAGATTATCGCCCGGCACCCGATCAACCAAAAAGCTGATGGGGTCAATGCCTGCTTCATACGGTTCATCTTTGACCACGAAGGTATAGGTGCTATCTTTTTTACGAATTCGCTCACGCCGGATAGCCAAGAGTTTGCCCTGCTTTTTACCATCGTCGGGCTTACCATACACACCCACATCGATCCAGTCGTTGAGGTTGGTCGGCGTCTCATGACCTAGTTCATCAGCGCGGTATTTTTCGGCCTGAACGGCTACCGTAACTTCATACTGACCATTTTTCAGCTTTTTGGCGTTGGCCGCAGTAGCCCGATTGTTAAAAATGGTCATCTGCTCGAACAGGTCCGTAATCAAATACTGAAGCGAATCAGGTGTGTTAGCCTTCAGACGATCAACGAGTGCGTATGAGTTCGGATACGGTGGCTTACGATACGCGTAATTCTGCACCAGATCACGAAGGGCCGTGTTAACTGCCTTCTGGCCAATCATCTCTTTGAGGTAATACATCACTAAACTACCCTTTTGGTAATGCACATAACCCTGATTCTCGACCTTTTCGAGCGGCACCTCTTTTTGCAATTCAGACCCACGAGCGCCCAAATAGCGGTCCATTTCGTAACCCAGAAAGCGTTTCATCCGGTCACGACCGTACGCTTGTTCCATCACCATCAGCGCTGAGTACTGCGCTAGAGTCTCTGAAAGAAGGGTAGCGCCCTGCATTTCGGCACCCACTACCTGGTGTGCCCACCATTGATGGCCCATTTCGTGAGCCACCACGTATTTCACCATATCAATATCTTCCTTAGGATCGATTTTGGCAATAAACCCGATCGATTCTGAGTAAGGCATGGTGCCGGGGAAAGCCTGTGCAAAACTGGCATACCGTGGAAACTCGATAATCCGGGCCTGCTTATGGCCATAGGGACCAAAATTCTCGGTGTAATAGGCCAGCGACTTTTTAATCGACTCCGACATATTCTGCACGTTATATGGGTGCTGTTTGTCGTAATAAACTTCTACATCAATGCCATTCCATTTGCTCCGGTTTACCTCATATTTGGCCGAAATAAACGAATAGAAATTCAGTGACGGATGGTCGAGTTTGTAATGAAAATACCTACGGGGCCTTCCTTCGGCATCGGTCTGTCTCCATTCTTTCAACAAAGAGCCGGGAGCCACAGCTAACTGATCAGGCGAGGTGCTGATTGTGGTCTCTACCATTACCCAATCTGAGTTGTTGCTGATGTACGTATTCATGCACTTATCCGTGCAGTTACGCGTAAGAGCAGGCATTCGGGCACGCTCGGGTAAGCCGTATTTTTTCCGGTCGTTTTTATCCGACAATTCGCCTTGGTCCTGATATCCAATTTGCGGAGCAATGTCGTAATTATTGAAAAATGAGCCGTTTTCGTTTATCTCTTTCGTAAACTGTACCTCATTCTCGAAACCCTGACTAATGTGCTTCGTCGTAAAGCGCATCCGCATCGAATCGCCGGATGCCAGGGCAGGGCTGAGTTTATAAATCAGAAACCGGTGTTTATCGTCATTTAATACCTGCTTTGAGCGGTCGATAGTTAACGTATAATCAAGACGGTTAGGCAATGAAATAAACAGCGAATCAATAGGGAAGCTACTTCGATTTACCAGTTGCAGATTGCCATTGACGGTTAAGTTGCGCTCTTCGGGGTACACCGCTATATCATATCTAACATCAGTGATGCGGGGCTGCGGAGAGGTTTTATAGCGCTTGTACAACTGTTCGTAGGCCACCTGTATCTTCTCATACGCTTTGCTAGTAGTGTACGTATTCTGTACCTGCGTGTTATAAAAAATCCACCCGCCAACGGCCAGTAGAGCCACCGCTAACCCACCTACAATTAATCGATTTGAGCCTACTAGGCCCGTCCGTGCCGATTGGAACCGATTACTCCAGGCGGTGTCTTTTCCCCGAACCCAGAACAGAATGGCAACCATCGCCAGCATGGCGGTCCAAAGCAACCAGTAGCCCCGAAACCAGGCAAACGTGGTTACGTATGGGCCATAGCCGTTCATGTCGGAATAGGTATGTTCGGGCGAGGCATTGAACTGAACCAAATTACTTTGTACGTCGAGCGGAGTCCATATATACGCGTTGGTGATTAGGATGGCCACTACCCCAAAAAACGCAACGTACTTGTTGTTGACCAGTGTATGCACCAACATCGACAGCACAATAATGGGCAGGAACCGGAGCAAGTCGATCACGAAAAACTCAATCACATACTGTCGCAGATCAAATTTTGTGTAGCCCATCAGCACCTGCGTTAGGAGGCCCGCCAGCATACAAAGCAGTAATACGATGGCTACAATTCCCGTCATTGCCAGCATTTTACCCACAAAAACCGACCAGTTCCGGTGGGGCATAGAGTCATAAATCTGATCGAGATCGGCATCACGTTCTTTCCAGATCAGGGCTCCAGAATAGAAAATGATAATGGCAAAGAGAAACAGACCAATGGTACCGTGGATTAGGCTAATAACTTGGTAGGTAACGGGATACGAACTGAGTCCGTACCATTTTCCGGCATATTGCAACGAGAAGCCCATGTTCATAAGGCCCGCAAACAGAATCACGATAAACGCTGTACCTTTAATGGTGCCAATGAAATCGGTTCTGAATATGCGGATCATTTGTGCCCACTGCACGCCGTAACCACTATGCTGCGTTACGGTTGGCAAGGCCCGAAGTGGGGCAAAAACAGCTTTTCCGGCAGCATCCTCGGGAAGGGTATCCCGTTTCTTTTTCTTCTTGACAACCTGACCTTTTTCCTCAAAAGAGAACCGGAAGTAGGCTATCGCCAGAAATACCCCACCGACGCCAATCCAGATAAACCGGTTCAGCAGCATCTGCGGATTATTGAGCCCCACCGACAAGGTGTTTTTGTCGCTCACCGTCCAGTACTTGGTAATCAGCTGAAACGGCCCAAATCCCAGTGCATCGAAGTAAACAGCGAGGTGTTCGTATTCTACGTCGCTCAAAAAATTACCGGCAATCAATTGGGCCACTAACAGCACGATGGCTCCAATGAATGCTGTGATAGCCGAGCGTGTCAACACGGCCAACATAAAAATAAACGCACCGGATACCAGCGTATTCGGCGCAGCAAAGGTCAGAAAACTGTTCACGTGCGCCGACCACACAATGGGGCCGTAGCGTTCGGCATCCGTCGCGCCGGTTACGGTTCCAACAAGTTGCCCCAACAGAATGCCCAGCGAAATACCTAGAAAAGGAATCAGTGAGACAACAAACGATCCGAAGAATCGCCCACCCAGGTAATCAAGCTTACGAATAGGAGACGAGAAGACAATCTGACTTGTTTTGTAGCTAAAGTCACGGGTAGCTGCGCTCTGCACAAAGGCCGTGGTCATCAGCAGGGCAAAAATGCTCCAGACACCAAACTGATTTTGAATAACGTAAGGCGCGTTTTTGAAGATGTTTCCAAACGAACCGCCAATTGTCAAATCGTCGGAGGCAGTGGCCCAGGTAAACATCAGAATGTTGACCAGCATGAACACCCACACCATCGGCTGGCGGAGCCAATAGCGGAGTTCGAAGGTGAATATGTGCCTAAACATGTGCTCTCGTATCGGTGCTTATCGTTGAAAAGAACACGTCTTCCAGATCGGGGATACCACGCTCAAATCCATCACCGGGTTCAACATCGCTCAACACATGAATTAGGGGTTTACCGGCCACCAATTTGTTCGAGATCACGGTGTGCGTTTGTTGATAAGTAGGCAAGTCGGCCTTGCTGATCGATTTTGCCCAGATTTTTCCGTCCAGCGATTTGACGGCTGTTTGCGGAGAGCCGCTATACAAAACCTGCCCCTGGTGAATAATAGCCATGTTGTTGCAGAGCTCCATCACGTCCTGTACAATGTGGGTAGACAGAATGACAATCACATTCTCGCCGATCTCCGATAGTAAATTATAAAAGCGGTTGCGTTCGCCCGGATCAAGGCCCGCTGTGGGTTCATCTACGATAATTAGTTTGGGATCGCCAATTAAGGCCTGAGCAATGCCAAAACGTTGTTTCATACCACCCGAATAGCTACTAACGGCCTTTTTGCGATGTTCGTAGAGATTCACCCGGTGGAGCAGGGCCTCTACCAGTTGACTGCGTTCACGACTATTAGTAATGCCTTTCAGAATGGCAAAATGATCGAGCAGGTCGGTAGACGACACTTTTGGATAGACGCCGAACTCCTGAGGCAAGTAGCCAAGCATTCGCCGAACCACTTCTTTGTTCGCTAGCACATCCAGATCACCAAGGTGAGCAGACCCACTGTCGGCATCCTGTAACGTGGCCAGCGTACGCATCAGCGTTGATTTCCCTGCACCATTTTGTCCCAACAGGCCATACATACCTGTTGGAATAGTGAGTGAGACATTATCCAAGGCTTTTACACCATTAGCGTAGGTTTTAGAGAGGTTTTGAATAGTCAGTTGCATAGGGTGTTGTTCTGTAAATACTCAATGATATGAAAGTGGAGAGTGTATAAAAAAGGAAAATGGCTCAATGGTATAAAAGGACTTTAAACGGTAAAAAACAGTGCATTATTAAGGATCTCTTAAATAAAATACCAAGGCAGTAGATCATTGGGAAAGCGCTCTTTACAGGAAAACGCATTTTTTTTAGTTGTAAAGTACAATTCGATTTTCTACAAATCCCTATGAAACAACTGTTTACCCCTATTAACACTCACTGGCTAACGACTGCTTGCTTGTTGTCGTTGCTGGCTGGTAGTCCAACCTGGGCTGCTAGTCATTTCTCCTCACCAGGAGTTACAGCCGAAAAGCCAGATCGTCTGGAACGCAATGTATCGGGTCGAGTTACCTCGTCCGATGATAACTCGCCCTTACCCGGCGTCAATGTAGCCGTAAAAGGCACAACTCGTGGTACCACAACTGATGCCGAAGGCCGCTGGAAACTATCTGTTCCCGATGGCGACGTCACACTCGTCTTTTCATCTGTTGGTTTTATTGGTTCTGAAGTGGTTCTTGGTAACCGGTCAGATATCAATGTACAGCTAAAAGTTGATGACCGCACACTGAATGAAGTGGTAGTTGTTGGTTACGGTACGCAAAAGAAAAGCCAACTGACAGGAGCTATTGCATCGGTAGGTGCCAAGGAAATACAGGAAATGCCAATCACAAACCTTGGCCAAGCGCTTCAGGGGCGGGTAGCTGGGGTCGACGTAACACAAACGGGTTCGAAGCCCGGTTCTGTACCTACTATTCGTATCCGGGGTCGTCGGTCGTTCAGCGCCAGCAACGATCCGCTGTACGTAGTCGACGGGATTCCCCTTTCAGCAGGTTACGAAGACATGAACCCAAACGATGTGGCTTCAATGGAAGTGCTGAAAGATGCGACAGCCACAGCCATCTATGGAGCGAGGGGTGCGAACGGGGTTGTACTGATTACCACCAAGCGAGGTGGTCAAAAAGGAAAAACGACCGTAACGTATGACTCCTATGCCGGTGTATCGAAGCCATTGGACAAACTGGAATTATTCAGTGGTTCAGAGTTTGCCGAATTCGTTCGGGAATCTTACCGGGCAACGGGTGGGTACAAAGATGCAGCTGGTAACCCAGTGCCAACGGGCGTGGCCGATGCCGCAGCCGATGCGAAAGTTGCCGTTTTAGGCGGTGATCCAGCTGTAGCAAAAGGAATTGCCAACGGAACCAACACTGATTGGCAGGACCTGATTCTCAAGAATGGATTTATACAAAATCACTCCATTGGCGTTCAGGGGGGAAATGACCGGACCCAATTTTACATCTCAGCTGGATACTTTAAGGATAAGGGCATTTCGGATGGACTGGATTTTACCCGGTATTCCGTACGGGCGAATATCGACCACCAAATCAATAAGGTTCTGAAAGTAGGGCTCTCGTCCTATATGATGTATAGCCTTCGGAATGGTGAAGGCCTCAACCCGTACCAGTTCACGATTCAGCAAAACCCGCTGGCAGCTCCGTTCGATGACAATGGGAATATGATTTTCTCACCTACCAATGACGCGTTGCTAACCAATCCGCTGGCCGAAATTGCACCGGGTGCTATGGTAGATAATACCAAAAAATACCGTATGTTCAATAGCGTCTATGCTGAAGCAAACATCATAGAAGGCCTCAAATACCGGGTTAACTTCGGGCCAGACTTTACGTTGGCGCGCCGGGGCGTATTTATTGGTGCACAAACCAACGCCCGGAAAGGGGGTGATCCACAAGCCTGGAACGAAAACCGCTTCGGCTTTAACTGGACGCTGGAAAACATCGTGAACTACACGAAATCGTTCAATGGTAAGCATAACCTGAACGTGACCCTGCTCCACTCCATCCAGCGGGACAATTTCGAACGTTATCGTACTGACGTCCAAGGCATTCCATCAGAAACTCAGCAATTTTACAACCTGGGTGCTGCCAGTTCGGTACAAGCTACCGCCAGTGAATTAGTGCAGTGGACGATCAATTCGTACATGGCGCGGGTTAACTACGATTTCAACGACAAGTATCTGTTAACAGCCACCCTTCGTCGCGACGGGTCGAGCCGGTTCGGTGAAAACACCAAGTATGGTAACTTCCCAGGCATTGCCCTTGGCTGGAACGTCAACAATGAGCCTTTCCTGAAGACTGTGGGCTGGATCGACCTGTTGAAAGTTCGGGCTGGATATGGCTCGGTAGGTAATCAGGCCGTGACTCCTTACCAAACCCAAGGACTTCTTACCCGGACCGCTTATGCTTGGGGTAACTCCGCAGCTTTTGGCTATCGTCCTAACACCATAGGCAACCCTGATTTGCGCTGGGAGACATCAGCAACCACTAACTTCGGTCTTGACTTTAGCTTCTGGCGTGGTCGTTTGCAAGGCTCACTCGAATTGTATCAGACCAACACCACAGCCCTGCTCTTAGCCGATCAGCTTCCAGGTTCTACCGGCTTTAACTCAGTGACGCGGAACGTTGGTGAAACTCGTAACCGGGGTATAGAGCTTGGCTTCACGACCTATAACGTTAACTCGTCTTCTGGCTTCAAATGGTCGACCGACTTTCAGTTTATGAAGAACACCGAGGCTATTGTGTCGCTTTACAATGGTAAAATTGATGATGTGGGCAACGGCTGGTTCATTGGTCGCCCGCTGAGTACCGTGTTTGATTATAAGAAGGTGGGTATCTGGCAAACTTCTGAAGCTGATGTAGCAAAATCGTTTGCCAGCGAAGCTGGTCAGATCAAAATTCAGGATACGAATGGTGATGGTAAAATCAATGCCGACGACCGAGTCATTATTGGCTCTGACGTACCTAAGTTCAGCGCTGGTATTACCAACCGTTTATCTTACAAAGGATTCGACCTGTCGTTCTTCTTCTTTGGTCGCTTTGGCAACTTGATTCGCAGCGATTTCCACCGAAATCGGAACGCGCTGGCCGGACGGTATGAGCAAATCAAGGTAGATTACTGGACGCCGAACAACCCAACCAACGAATTCCCACGGCCTAAGAGCAACCAGGAATTCCCAGTTTACAACTCAACTATCTCCTATTTCGACGGAACCTTTGTGAAGCTTCGGAACATCAACTTTGGTTATAGCTTCAGCCCAGCTGTCGCCAGAAAACTAGGTATAGAGTCGTTGCGGTTGTATTCGAGCATTCAGCAGCCGTTCATCTGGTCGAAATACCGGAGCAAGTATAACGGTATCGACCCTGAAACAACGGGCTTAGCCCTGAGTGAAACTGGTGTTGTACCAGCCACGTCGGTTACCACTTTCGGTCTGAACGTCCGATTCTAATCATAAAACGAAGTTGACAAGACACGTTTTAAGCCATTAAATCAATGAAAATCAATAGTATAAAAAACTCAATACGAATTACCGGCATAGCGGCCATGTTGTTGCTAAGCCAATCGTGTAAGGATGTCCTAGATGAAACGGTCATTTCGGGGATAGGTAATGATTACATCAACACCCCAAAGGGCTTCCAGGATGCAGTTAAGGCGGCCTATTCAACGCTCCGTTATTATTACGGAACTCAACAGGGCCTTACCTTGACCGAGTACGGCACGGACATCTATGCAACTGGGGCCGATGGTGGCTACAAAGGATTCCACTTCTACGATGGCCAGTTAAACCCGACCGTTGACTATCTAGGCAATACCTGGGACGAATTGTATAAGGGCGTCAATACCTGTAACGCTATCATTGAGCGTGCCCCGGCAGCCACTGGGATTACAGACGCAATAAAGAAAATTCGTGTAGCTGAGGCCAAGTTTTTGCGCGCCCACTATTACTACCTGCTGTTGATGCAGTGGGGTAGCGTCGATTTGCGGCTAACCGAAACGCTAGTTCCAACAAAGGATACAAAGCGGGCTTCGGAAGCTGAAATTTATGCGGCAATTATTAAGGACCTGAACGAGTCTATTGTTGATCTGGAAGCTAAAGCACAGTCGGCTGAGTATGGACGTGCCACAAAACCAGCCGCCGAAACATTGTTGGCTAAGGTGTATCTGGCGAAAGCGTATTCGTCATCTAAAGCCGCTGATGATTTTACCAAGGCCGCTGCGCTTTGTAAAACCGTAACAACAGCGTATGGCTTTAAACTGCTCGACGATTTTGCTAGCGTGTTTGACGAGAACAATCAGGTAAACAGTGAGATCGTTTTTGCCGTACAGTACACATCAGATCCTCTGTCTAACCTGACAAATAATACGGCAGCCGCAAACGGTGGCAATAACCTGCACTTGCTGTTCGGTATGCAGTATGACGTTCAGCCGGGCATGAAGAGGGATGTGTTCTACGGTCGTCCGTTTAAGCGTTTACGTCCAACTTCTTATCTGCTGAACACAGTTTTCGCCGAACGTACCAACGACTCTCGCTACAAGAAAACGTTCCGGGATACCTGGCTTAGCAATAACCCTGGTACTAACCTGAACGCGGCTTCGTTTGACGATTCGAAGTCTAAAGTGTCCTTTGCTGCTGGCGATACTGCCATTTTCATTCCTGGTGTGGAGTGGACAAAAGCTCAGCGTGCCGCCAAGAAATATCAGGTGCTGGTACCAAGTGCTTATAGCGAAGCGTTGTTCCCAACTTTAATTAAATTCTTCGACACAAAACGGCCTGATCTAACCTACGAACCCGGTAGCCGAGATTACTTTGTGTTCCGACTAGCTGAGGTTTACCTGATGCTGGCTGAGGCTTCACTGCAATCTAACAACGTAGCCGATGCCGTTACAGCTATAAATGCCGTTCGTTTCCGTGCTGGTTGGCCTGGTAAAAAAGATGCAATGCTAATTGCTGCCAAAGACATGAACTTTGAGTTAATTATTGAAGAGCGCGCCCGTGAACTGGCAGGTGAACAAACTCGCTGGGTAGACCTGAAGCGCTGGGGCCTTCTGGTTGACCGGGTGAAGAAATACAACCCACAGGCAGCTGTCAACATCAAAGATTTCCACGTTGTTCGTCCTATTCCGCAAACGCAGATCGACAGAAGCGCCAAAGGAACTGACGGAAAATCGGTCTTTCCGCAAAATACGGGATACTAATTTGAGTGACTAAATTAGTTTGAATATAGAGGGGATTAGCGGATAAAAAGACTGCTAATCCCCTTTTTTAATAACTCTAAGCAACCTTTAGCAAAAACAATCCGTACCGCTAAGTGTTGCATAGTGAGAGTGAATTAAACTCCCTGAAAACCAACTAATAAACTGTATGACCCCAAAATCTACTTCCCTTTTGCTGGCAGTGTTACTGGCTGCGAGTTTCGCCCTCAGTAGCTGCAACGATCACGCCACATTTCCGCTTAATGCCCGGATAGAACTGGTAGCAAACCTCAGCGGTGCTGGTGAGAGGCCTGCTGTTGCCTCTGCTGCTACCGGAACGTTTGCTGGTGTTCTTGATCGCGCAACGCGCGTTTTAAGCTATACCGTTACCTATACTGGGTTAACGCCAGTAGCTGGTCACCTGCATCGTATTACGCCAAACGCGGCATCAGGAAATGGTCCCGTTGAGATTCCTTTCCCCGCCCTGGGTTCACCCATCATTGGCACAACTACGCTGACAACAGCAAGCCGAGTGGATAGCTTGATTAATGGCTTCTACTATGCTAACCTTCACACAACAGCTAATCCTGGTGGTGAGATTCGGGGTAACGTGCGTGTTAAGGGTATCATCAAATTAAATGCTACACTTACTGGTGGAGCAGAACGTCCCGCAACGCCTTCAACGGCTACGGGTAGTTTCACTGGTCTACTCGACCCAGTTACGCGTGTACTCAATTATACGGTCACGTACTCGGGATTATCTCCTGTTGCTGGTCACTTACACCGTATCACGCCAAACGCGACAAACGGAAATGGCCCTGTTGAAATTCCATTCCCGGCCCTTGTTTCGCCAATTATTGGCACAACTACACTGACGACCTCAACGCGTGTAGATAGCTTGCTCAATGGCTATTATTACGCGAACCTGCACACAGCTGCATTTCCTGGTGGTGAGATTCGGGGCGACATTAAGTAATTCGCTTTTTGATACAATCGGTTAACACACAGTCCAATTAGGCCCAGCTATTACAATGGCTGGGCCTAATTTTTGTCCCCGTATTGTTTGTACCGAAGGCTCTCACCCATAGGCGCTCCCCTTAGAATGAATATCGCTACGCGGCCGAAATCTCGATTTCGAAAGACTTTACGCCCGTTTTTAATTGCATAGAACAGCCGCAGTAAGCCCTGCTCCAACCAGTTGTGATACTTGCGGTAGTAATGAAACAGAGAAATGTAAAACTCTTTTCGCAGAAGTAAACTTTGCTCTCCACTTCCTCCCGCGTAATGAACAAACTTCGCCGATGGGACTAAAGCAGCTTTATATCCTGCCTGCCGAATACGCATACAGAAATCTTCTTCCTCGCAATACAAAAAGTAACTTGTATCGAGGCCACCCAACTGGCGAAATACGGACGCTCGTATAAACATTGCGCAGCCCGTAACCACCGGTACATTAATGGGCTCATCATAATGCTTTTTGTAATTTGGATAAGCGTCTGGGTACAGTTTCCGCATTAGCCCATGACCGAATAATTTTACACCGAGCGTTGGAAAATACGTAAACGACGGCTCGAATGAACCATCAGCCTTGAACGTTTGCGGAGTGCAAACACCTACCTCCGAGTGCATTTCCATGTACTGGCTTAGCTGATCACAAACATCATTGAGCAAAACAGTATCGTTATTCAGCAAAAAATAATAATCAGCATCGGCTCGGGCTAACTGAACACCCAGCATATTTCCACCCGAGAAACCCGTGTTGAGTTGACTCTGACCGAAGGTAATCTGTTTATCTGCTTCAATGAACTGAAGCTTTTCCTGTTCAGTTGGGCTTGAGTTATTGTCGACGACAACAATCTCATAATCTACCGTCTTCGTTTTTTCCCGTATCGATTGAATACAGGGACCAGTGAAATCACTGGAGTTGTAATTGACCAAGACGATCGAAACAACCGGACGTTTTATTGTAGCCATCAGAGCGAGCATGAGCACGGAAAAAATAAAGCCAGCAACCGAATTAACGGCTCTGGCTTAGAAAGAATACTATTTTTTACAGAGTTAAAAATGCCGATCTCCAGCCTCACGTTTACCCAGCATTACCGCACCTACCATTGCAACCAGGAACAGGATCGATGCCAGTTCAAAAGGAAGCAGGTATTCGCCATAGAGCTGCATTCCCAATTGTTCTACCAGACCAGTTTTATTGTCAAATGTTATTGGGTTGTAAGAGCCAACCTGAGCTGCTTTAAAGATTCCCAGCATTAATACTAACAAGGTGCCACCAACAATTACGGCGGCCACTTTGGCCATGTTTGTTTTCGATTCTTCGTCCTCCGAACGCATGTTCAGGAACATGATTGTAAACAGGAATAGAACCATGATGGCCCCGGCATACACGATGATATTTACGGCTGCCAGAAACTGGGCATTCAATAATACATAATGTCCTGAGAGGCAAAAGAAGGTACCAATCAACGCCAATACGCTGTGGATTGGGTTACGGGCCGTTACAACCATAATGGCACTCAGGACCGTAATAATAGCCAGTACCCAGAAAAGGTAGCCTGTTGCAGTTAGCTGCTTGAAATGCGTTAGAAGTTCGTTCATGCTGATTTATCCTACTGATCGCGATAGACTGGGTTCCGTTGGAGTGGCTTGCACACTTGGATTGTTCCGAACGTACCGATCATCCATTTTCTCCACTAATTTATCTTTGCCATAAACAATGTCGTCACGCTCGGTAAAGACTGGCAAAAAACGGTCGTGGCGCAGGTATATTGCCTGTTTAGGGCAAGCTTCTTCGCACAGACCACAGAAAATGCAGCGGAGCATATTGATTTCATACACAGCCGCGTATTTCTCTTCCCGGTATAAGCTTTCTTCACCTTTTGTACGCTCGGCTGCCACCATCGAAATCGCTTCGGCTGGGCAGGCAACGGCACACAGGCCACAGGCTGTACAGCGTTCACGCCCTTGTTCATCACGTTTCAGAACGTGGTGTCCCCGAAAAACCGGTCCCAGATATCGCTTTACTTCAGGATACTGAATGGTCGGTTTCTTCTTAAAAAAGTGGCTCATCGTAATAGCCAGCCCCTTGACAATTTCCGGAAGATACATCTTCTCGGCAAGCGTCATTTCCTTGTTGCTGACTTGTTTAGATCGGTTCGTTAGTTGCATATAAATAGTCGAACTCGTTTACGTCCTCTGTACTGCTACGGCTGGTTTTGGCGCTCGTGCCGATGATACGACAACCATCAATACCATAACAATTACGATAGCCCAAGTTGCATAGTTGAAATTGAACAGCAAGCCCGCGCCGGTAATTATCACGTTCAAGATAGACAATGGAATCAGCGATTTCCAGCCCAAGTTCATCAACTGATCATAGCGGAAACGTGGAATGGTCCAGCGTACCCACATAAAGAAGAAGATGAAAAAGAAGATTTTGCCAAAGAACACCACCGTACCAATAGCCGTAGCTATGTTATGGCCCGTGTTAGCACCTAGTGCATGGGTTAATGCATCGTGTGCCTGAGCAGCAAACGGATAATGGTAGCCGCCAAAATACAGCGACGAAATCACTGCCGACGACACAAACATATTGATGTACTCAGCAAACAGATAGAAGCCCAGTTTCATGGAACTGTATTCGGTGTGGTAGCCACCAACAAGTTCCGTTTCACACTCGGGCAAGTCAAATGGGGTACGATTACACTCGGCAAAGGCACAGGTTAGGAAGATCACAAAGCCCAACGGTTGAGTAAACACATTCCATCCGAAGAAACCAACTTCTGCCTGTTGCTCCACAATAGCCCGAATAGAGAGGGAACCTGTCATCATCAGAATAGCAATAATTGACATACCGAGTGCCACTTCGTAGCTGATGTTTTGCGAGGCCGCCCGAATCGCTCCCAACAGCGAAAACTTGTTGTTAGAAGCCCATCCGCCCACCATTACACCGTACACACCCAGCGACACAACTCCAAAAATATAAAGCATCCCAATATTGATCTCGATGCCCTGTACCGGAATTGAGAACTGACCAAACTGAATGCTATCGCCGAATGGAATAACCGCACTTGCCATCAGTGCGGTAAGCATAGCCAGACATGGGCCTAAAATGAAGAGCCATTTGTTAGCCTGAGCAGGAATAAAATCTTCCTTGAAGAACATCTTACCGGCATCGGCAATAGGCTGTAGCAACCCGAATGGACCCGCCCGGTTTGGCCCCAGACGGTCCTGCAAAAATGCAGCTACCTTCCGCTCAGCGTAGGTCGAGTAAGTAGCAATCAACAACGTGATTCCAAAGATCACGAGGATAATGATTGCCTTTGTAATGAGAACGGTTAAATCCATTATTTGAGCATTGGATGCTGGACATTGGACGTTAGACTTGCCCTAAAAGGCCTTAATCTAACGTCCAATGTCCAATGTCTAAAATCTAGCTTTCGGCAGACGGTAATGCTTTTGCAAACCGCTCTGGGGGTAGTTGTTGAATCTGAAGCTGACTCGTATCGCGTTTGTCGTCAATTGGCTTATACTCAGCTGCTGCCAACCGATCACCAAAAGATGGCTTTATCAAATCAGCGCGGTATTTGTTGGCCGTAATTACCGATCCACGAGCAATCTTGGTTGGTCCTTCAATTACCCAGTCACTCGTTTTCTTTTTCTCGAACCGGCAGGTATTGCAGATAAACTCGGTCACTTCGTTCCACTCATTACGGCGAGCCGTCACCCGAATCACTTCCTCACCCCGGTACCAAAGTGTTACCTTACCCGAACAGGTTGGGCAGTCACGGTGGGCGTCTTCGGGCTTGGTAAACCAAACCCGGTTTTTAAATCGGTACGTTTTGTCTGTCAACGCACCAACCGGGCAAACGTCGATTACGTTACCGGAAAAGTCGTTGTCGATTGCTTTCTCGATGTATGTACCGATTTCGGCGGCATCGCCCCGGCCCAGCACACCATGAACACGCTTGTTTGTAATCTGGTCTGCCGTGTGAACGCACCGGTAACACAGAATACACCGTGTCATATGCAACTGAATATTGGGGCCAATATCGTGTTTTTCGAAGGTCCGGCGGTCCTCTTCGTAACGGGTTTGAGCTGCACCGTGCTCAAACGCAAAGTTTTGAAGATCGCACTCCCCTGCCTGATCACAAACCGGGCAATCGAGTGGGTGATTGATCAATAGAAACTCTACGATACCCTTGCGCGTTTCCAGCACTTGTGGACTGGTTGTGTTTTCGACAACCATACCATCCTGTACGGGCGTAATGCACGAGGCCACCAACTTAGGCATCGGACGAGGATCTTTAGCCGATCCAGCGGCTACCCGTACCAAACAGGCCCGGCATTTACCACCACTGCCCTTAAGAGGCTGGTAATAACACATGGCTGGCGGAGCCACATCCGGTCCGATTTTACGAGCCGCCTGAAGAATGGTTGTGCCGGGTTCTACCTCGACCTCAATTCCATCAACGGTAACCTTGAATGTTTGCGGTTTTATATCTTCCATCTCAGTTGTCCACTACACCAGCGCCATTTCTCCTTTATATACCGCGCCGGGCTGAGTCGCTTCGTGCGGATTTGTAATATGCCATTGGAACTCGTCGCGGAAATGCCGAATAGCGCTGGCAACAGGCCAGGCAGCAGCATCGCCCAACGGGCAAATGGTATTTCCTTCAATTTTTTTAGCTACATCTACCAGCAGTTCGAGGTCCTGCTGATGGCCATGACCATACTCAATACGATGCAGCACTTTTTCCATCCAGCCCGTTCCTTCACGGCAGGGGCTACATTGCCCACATGATTCGTGGTGATAGAATCGGGCAAAATTCCAGGTGTTCCGTACAATACAAGCCGTTTCGTCGAAGGCAATAAAGCCACCAGAACCAAGCATTGTACCCGTCTGAAAACCACCCTCCGACAATGACTCGTAAGACATCAGGCGCTTATCACCATTGGCCAGACTCAGAATCAGGTTAGCCGGTAAAATGGGGACTGATGATCCACCAGCTACAACGGCTTTTAGTTTATGACCCGTGCGAATACCGCCACACCATTCGTCGGCGTAGAGGAAATCTTCAACCGGCAAGCCCAATTCAATTTCGTAAACACCGGGTTTTCTAATATGTCCCGATGCCGAAATCAGCTTGGTTCCTGTAGAACGGCCAATACCAATGGCAGCGTAAGCCTCTCCTCCGTGGTTTACGATCCAGGGCGTCGTGGCAATTGATTCTACGTTGTTTACTACTGTAGGAGATTGGTATAAGCCTTTCACCGCAGGGAATGGCGGTTTGTTACGCGGGTTACCCCGCTTGCCTTCTAAGGATTCAAGCAAGGCTGTTTCTTCACCACAGATGTAAGCTCCACCTCCTGGCTGTACAACCAGTTCGAGATCGTAGCCGCTGCCAAGGATATTTTTTCCGAGGAAACCAGCTGCTTTAGCTTCGGCGATTGCTTTTTCGAGGATGTGAATCACATACATCAACTCGCCCCTTACGTAAATGAATGACTTGTTTGCCCCAAGCGCAAAGCTCGACACAATCATGCCTTCAATCAGCAAGTGAGGCAGGTTCTTCATCAGGTAGTGATCCTTAAAAGTGCCTGGCTCCGACTCATCGGCGTTGCAAACGAGGTAACGGGGAACACCTTCCGGCTTAGCCAGAAAGCTCCATTTCATACCCATTGGGAAACCTGCTCCCCCTCTGCCCCGCACACCCGACTTCTTGACTTCCTCCACCAATGCTTCGGGAGTCATTGTCTTTATCGCTTTTTCAACAGCCGTATAACCGCCCTGCTTCCGATAAACGTCGAACGTTTCGATTCCAGGAACGTTAATATGCTCAGTTAATATTTTAGTAGCCATCGTTAGCTAATCAGTTTGTCGTATTCAGTGTGCGTACCAATCCAAAACCAGATAACTCCTACTTCATTCTCAATACCAACAGCTCTATATTGCTTTCCAACGCGAACGGACCAGTACTGACTAACCCTTTTAAAATGTAGCGATGGATGTCTTGAATCATCTTTAAGCAGCTCGTAATTCTTGTCTGCTAATTCCTGGATTTTGGGCGGCAATTCATCATAAAGCTCCCAAAACTCAGGCGTGGCAAAGTGTTTCACAATTGTTTCACAATTCTCTGACCTTACCAGCGCGAAAATTTTCTAACGCTTTTTGAGCCAGTGATGCCAACTTGCCCGACTTAACATCCTGCTCAAACTGAGCATCCCATTTTTTTGCGTCATAATCAACGAACCAATTTCGAAATTCCGCTAATTCCTGCTCTGATAAGCGTGATACAGCAGATTCAATCTCGTTAATTGTTTCCATAAGTTGTTATTTCGACAGTTCGTCAATGATCTCGTCAACACGCTCGTTGGTCAGGTTCATGTAATACTTCTCGCGAACCTGAAATACTGGACCCATGCCGCAAGCAGCTAGGCACTCTACTTCTTTTATAGTAAACTGTCCGTCAACAGTGGTTTGACCTGCTTCGATACCCAGCCGTTGCCGGAGGTGCGCATACACTTCTTCGCCACCCATTAGGCAACAAGGTCCTGTACGGCAATACTCGATGACGTGCTTTCCAACCGGATCAACGTGGTACATTGTATAAAACGTAGCCACTTCATACACCTCAATAGGCTCAATATCCAGTAAGCCAGCTACGTAATCCATTCCTTCAGTTGGCGTCCACCCCTCCTGCTCCTGCAACAAATGCAGAAGAGGCAGCAAAGCCGATTTCTGTCTTCCTTCAGGATATTGGGCAATAATTGCCTTTGCCTTCTCTAATCGTTCCGGCGTAAATTGTATTGCTTTGTTCGTCTCTGTCGTCATTGTTATCAGTGAGCAAAAACCATGATCTCAGCCTCTGAAGTTGGTACAGGAATTGGCAAACCTTCTTCCTCTAAACCTTCAATATGAAAGCGAATTGCTTCATAAATCAGTTGCTCCACGTCGTTTTTTGTTAGTGCAGTAGCAATACAGCCGGGCAGATCAGGAACATAAGCTCCATAACCTGATTTCGACTTCTCAAAAACAACTAGGTACCGCTTCATCGCTCAATTTGTGCCTGTTTATAAATACTCCCAAGAGTTCCAGGAGGGACATCGTCATTTAAACTATGGTAAGCAATTGTAACGAGTCCAGCTTTAGAGTTGTGCTTAAATTGGCGATGACTCCCTTTCTGCCGAACTTGATACCATCCATCGTCTTCAATCATCCGAACAACTTCCCTAAACTTAATTGCCATTCCCGTTAAGCATCCAACTCTCCCGCAATCACGTTCAGGCTACTCATAATTACGATAGCATCTGAAAGCGTTGTTCCTTTGCACATCTCCGGGAAAGCCTGATAGTAAATAAAACAGGGCCGACGGAAGTGTAAGCGATACGGCGCGCGACCTCCATCGCTAATCAGGTAGAAACCCAACTCACCATTGCCACCTTCAACAGCGTGGTAAACTTCACCAACTGGTGCGTCGATCTCACCCATCACAATCTTGAAGTGATAGATCAGGGCTTCCATGTTTTTGTAAACTTCCTGCTTTGGAGGCAGATAATACTCGGGGGCATCGGCATAGTATGGGCCTTCAGGCAGGTTTTCGAGAGCCTGCTCAACGATCTTCAAACTCTGCCAGATTTCCTCATTACGAACCATAAATCGATCGTATGTATCACCGCTTTTTCCAACCGGAATATCGAAATCAAAATCTTCGTACGACGAATATGGATTCATTACCCGCACGTCATAATCTACTCCAGCGGCCCGTAGGTTTGGTCCGGTAAACCCATAATTGAGTGCCCTTTCTGCCGAGATAGGCCCCACATCAACCACCCGATCCATAAAGATTCGGTTGCGGTTGAAGAGGTTTTCAAACTCACGCATCACTGGTGGGAAGTTCTTGATGAACTTACGAATCTTCCGAATGGCTTCGGGCGAGAGATCCCGTTCCATGCCGCCAACCCGACCCATGTTGGTCGTTAAACGGGCACCGCACATCTCTTCGTAGATTTCGTAAATATCTTCGCGTTGCTCGAATAGATACAGGAAACCCGTAAAAGCGCCTGTGTCCACCCCCAGAATACCATTACAAATCAGGTGGTCGGCAATGCGAGCCAGTTCCATCATAATCACCCGGATATACTGTGCCCGCTTTGGCACTTCCACGCCCAACAACTTCTCGACAGTCATATCCCATCCGAAGTTGTTGATCGGCGACGAACAGTAGTTCATCCGATCGGTGAGCGTCTTGATCTGGTAAAAAGGCCGACGTTCCGAGATTTTTTCAAAAGCCCGGTGGATATAACCAATCGTCTGCTCCCCCGACACAATCTTCTCACCATCCATTTGCAGGATGTTCTGGAAAATTCCGTGGGTTGCTGGGTGTGTTGGCCCCAAGTTCAGTGTTGTTAATTCGTTAACATACTGAATGGGTCCTTCCGGGGTTGCCGGGGTGTTGCGCGCCCCAACGGCATCTATACTTAGGTCTTCAGTAACCATTTTCCAAAGAGTAAATGAGTAAACCGGGCCGCCGATGCGGAGCGAAAGAGTGAAAGCTTACAGGGGCTATTAGCGTACCGGTCCGTTCTTTTACTCTTTCCTTCTTTCGCTCTTTAGTCATCGTCCAAAAAGCGCGTCGATTTTGTCTTCGCGGGTGCCGTCTTCCAGCGGATATTGTTTGCGCATGGGGAAATAGTCCATTTCCTCCATGTTCAAAATGCGTTGCAGTTTAGGGTGCCCATCGAACTGAATGCCAAAGAAATCGAACGTTTCGCGTTCCATCCAGTTTGCCGATTCGTACAGAACCGTAGCGGTAGGCACATGAATATCGTTTTCAGCCAAAAACACTTTCAGCCGAACCCGAAAATTGTTGATCAGGCTGTGGGCATGATAGACCACACAAAATTCCCGACCAGAACTATCCGGGTAGTGAATCCCCGTAATGTCAGTCAGAAAACTGATCTGAAATGTTTTGTGATCTTTGAGGTATTGCAACAAGGGAATAAGCTTCTCCCGGCTGACAGTCAGCGTGAGCAGATCGAACGGATCGTCGAATTCTGATAATGCACTGCCAAACTGCTGAATAATGTCCTGAGCAACAGATTCGTTCGTTAACATCGTTGGTGGGTTATTGTATACCGTATGAGTTTAGTAACAACCCATATTCTTCTGTATTCCGGCGACGTAATGATTCGTTACGAGCCAGTTCCTGAATTTGCATCAGGCCATCAATTACCTGCTCAGGGCGGGGTGGGCAACCCGGAATGTAAACATCAACCGGAATAATACGGTCGATTCCCTGCAAAACACTGTAGGTATCGAAAATGCCACCACTCGATGCACAGGCACCCATAGCAATTACCCAGCGGGGTTCTGCCATTTGCAGATATACCTGCTTAACAATAGGAGCCATCTTCTTGGCAATCGTTCCCATAACCATCAGCAAATCGGCCTGACGGGGCGAGAAGCTTGGGCGTTCCGATCCAAAGCGGGCAAAGTCATAATGGGCACCCATGGTGGCCATGAACTCGATTCCACAGCAGGAAGTAGCAAAAGGCAGCGGCCACAGCGAGTTGGCGCGAGCCATGCCAATTACTTTATCGAAGGAAGTAGCTGAGAAACCGGCACCATCATAGCTAGGTGGGGCCTCAACCATTTTAACACTTGTTGACATCAGTTCTAGCGGGTATGGCTTGTTATATTATAACGATTTTAGTATCGTTATCGTTTGCATTTCTGGCTCTATTCCCACTTCAATACACCCTTACGGATGATGTAGTAAAACCCAGCCAGCAACAGGCCCATAAACAACACCATTTCAATAAATCCCAGCATGCCCAGCTGTTTGAAGTTTACGGCCCAAGGGTACATGAAAATAACCTCTACGTCGAACAGTACAAACAGGATGGCAATCAGGAAGTACTTAATGGAAATGGGAGCGCGGGCATCGCCAACCACGGGAAGACCGCATTCAAACGGGTCGTCTTTTTTCTGGCTATGCCGCTTAGGCCCGATTGAGTGCGTCACAATCATGGTAGTGACAATAAACCCAAGAGCCAAAAGGAGTTGAATGAACACCGGTAGATAGTCCGATGGTACGTAAGCTGCATTCATAGAATCTGCTTTACAAATAACGGTGCAAGTTAATCATAAAATAAACACGGGCGATTTCCTAAACTGACATTGCCAACGAAGTCCATTGAAGATTAATACCAGACCAACGCATTGTTAAGCCAAACAGTTATCAATAAAAAAGCCCTTCCTGTAGGAAGGGCTTTTTTATTGATGGGGAATCTATCAGTCAATCACAAATCGTTGTGCCACATTGAAGCCTGCTGACCGCACGCGAACAACATACTGTCCCTTTCCCATATTGGACAAGGGCAACCACTGGCGCTGATTCAACGAATCTACTTTTTTACTAAAAACCAACTGGCCCGTGAGGGTATACACCGTAATCTCAGCATTGGGTAGGTCTTCTAATGTTTCCACATAGACCACACCATCCTTCGACGGATTTGGGTAAACGCTCATGCCCTGATCAGTAGCGTTAAGCACATAATCGAATGGATTTGAAAAACTTGAGTAACACGTGATACTACTGCCGTTCGTGAGTGTATAAACCGTTTTGGCCCTGGCTGTATAAACGCCACTGCTACCTACTTTAGCGATCGATGTATTCTGATTTTGTAAGGCATTAGATCCCCGACGCCAATCAAAAAAGTCGCCAAATCCGGATTCTGCCGGTACAGTTGCCTTGAGCGAATAGGTACCAGCCTGAGAAATAACTGGAATGACTAAGCGAGGACGAACCACTAAGTTTACCGGTGCCGATTGGGGTGAGCGGCAACCAAACAAATTTGAAGCCTGCACCGTATATGTACCTGCCGCACCCACGGATAGGGTTCGCGTTATGGCACCTGTATTCCAAATCAGACGCGTATTTGAGGGTGAGTTCCCAGTTAAGGTCAAGACTGAATCTGAACATACCTGCTGATCTCCCGTAGCAGGCGTACCTGGCTGACGAGCGAGCGTTATGGTTGGCGTTGCAGGTTGGATTGGATTGGTAATTTCAACAGCGGGCGACAGGAACGTATTTCCTTTCAGGTCTTTTAACGTTGCCCGATAAACACCCGGCGTTGAAACGGTTAACGACTGTGTTTTTTCGCCACTGCGCCAGTTATAACTCGAATAGCCATCGGGTAAGCGCACCGTTACTGCGCTTCCATTTGCGGCACACGTTGTTGTTATGGCGGGCTGAGGCAATGGCAACAAAGGCAATGAACTCGTAAAGAAAATGGCATCCATGGTATTATACCACGCCTGTGCTAACTGCCGTAAACCATCACCCCCAAAATGAACATCGTCGCCTGGGCGAGGAATCTGGATCGGGTCAGTGAATGGGCCAGGTAGTACGTTATTATTATAGGTACCGATTACGTCTGACTGAGCCTGAATGATGCTTGGACTTACTTTACCCTGATTGTATGACGAACGAGCCAGAATCCAGGCAGGATAACGGTCGGTATCGGCGCGGGTTTGGTTAACCAGAAACTGCATGGCATCGGCATATTCTTTACGTTGCAGGTTGAGGGGCACATTGTCTGTTTCGCCCTGTTGCCACAAAACGGCCCTTAAACCAAAAAGAGAGCAGTAGTAGCGAAGCGCAATAATCAGGTTGCCATAGGGCATACCAGTCGGGAAGTTTTCGTTAGGGGTACCTATCGCGAAAATGTTTTTGGTAACCTGTCCCCGCGAGCTTTCAACCCAATTTCGGATGGTAGTGCCGGCCCAGGCCGTATTAATAAAGAGTACGGGGCAGTTGTATTGTTTAGCAATCAGATCTCCTAGAATTCCCCAGCACCAGGCACTTTGCCCACGGGGCCCAATGAGCGCCCCGGCGCTAAGTTGCTGAAATTTGGGAGCAGGCGGATCAGCTAATGAGCTGTTTGCATAATTGTCGTAGTCAACGCAGTTCACGCGATCATCGGCAGCGCCAGCAGCACCCAAATCCTGGAAACCCTGTGCGTTCGACTGGCCGGTTATAATAAATACCTCACCAATACCCACCTTTCTGACTACATCTTCACCAATAATATCACGTCCAGTGAATGCGCGTACCTCAAGCCTGTACCAGCCTGTTGTGCCGCGTACGGGTCCCTGAAAAACTCCTCCCTGAGGATTCCGCTGAACGGTTTGCCAATTTGTTGACAGACCCTGGCCCGGATTCTCAAATACTAAGCGAGCTTGCACACTATCAACAGGCTGGAAATAATTGCCTGATACATAAATGATACTCGTTTGGTCAAGGTTACGCTGAAAAACAGCGCGACTTTCAGGGTAAGTAATCCGAATAATTTGTGCAGTAACGGGCGACGACAACAGTGTCAAACTCAGTATCATTCCCACACACGCACCCAATATGCTCTGTTTCATAAAAAGTATCTTACTAGCCTCATTCACCACCTCTCAAAAATCAGCCCAAACCATAGAGAAAGTTAGTCTTTTTTCTGCGTGATCCGTAACAATCTGTGTCAATCTGTTATAACTCACTAATTGCAAAATTAGTATATCTCAATAAAATACAATTAATCAATCACCGTATGTAAATGAAAAACCCCAGCAATGAGCCAGGGTTTTCATTTACACAACCTTTTAAGCCAGATAAAACTGAGTCTTTGAACTTTGATGAATTTATTAGAAACCCACCAGAATCCGCTTCGAAACGTTAAAACCAGTTGCTCTAACCTGCAAAATGTAGTGTCCCGCCGGAATTGCGGTTAGGTTAAGCAGTTGACGCTCACTAAAGGAGGGGACATTAAAATTGAGAGCTTCTTGTCCCTGTAGGGTGTAGATGGTAACAACCGCATTCTGAATATTTTCCAATGTCTCTACGGTAACCTGTTGAGTAGGTGCCGGATTAGGATAAATACTTAAGCCATTGAAACTTGGGTCGACTGTGTACGCAAAGTTTGGCGAGAATGCAGAATAACAAGTTAAGTCAGGGCTGTAAACAATGAAGGTACGTGCCCGATAACTACCTGACTGTCCGGCTTTGATGAGTGATGTTTGTACCGAAAGCGAATCCGTTCCCCGGTACCATCTATACGACGCCCCGCCGTTCGAGGCACTCAGAGCCTGAAGTGTAAACGTACCGACCTGATTGATAGTTGGCGTAGCAGGCAAGGGGCGCGCTGTTACAGTCACAATGTTACTCTGGGGCGAAATACAGCCGTTGTTGTCACGAGTACGAGCTGAATAGCTCCCCGACGTTCGTGCAGCCAGCGTTTGTGTTGAATCGCCAGTAGACCAAAACGTTCGGAATGCACTGGTAGCGGTTAATGTTACCTGATCTCCTTCACAAAATGTCGTTCGTCCCAAGGCTGTTACATTTGGCGCATTGGGCAAAGGATTTACCCTTACTTCGACACGGGGCGACTCTGACGAAATACAGTTGAACTGGTTTCGCACCCGTAGTGTATAACCACCCGCCTGATTTGTTGTAATTGTTCGCGTTGTGGCACCCGTGCTCCATTGATACGCTGCCGTTTCGGGCGCAGACAAGGTCACATTCCGGTCAGCGCAAAAGGTAGTTGGTCCGTTACTGCTAATGGTTGGTGTGGCTGGATTTGGGTTGACAACCACGTTCACTGCGTTAGATTGCGGTGATGTACAGCCATTTTGATCAGTCACTGTAAGTTGAAAATTTCCACTTTGACGTACGTCAATCGTTTTACTATTTTGGCCGCTATTCCAGTTATACCGAACATTATCTACATTGGCCCGCAAGGTGGTATTATCGCCATCACAGAATGTGGTTGGCTTATCGTTGGCAATAACTGGTGTTGCCGGATTTTTATTTACCTGCACACTCACGACCTGAGAGTTGAAATCGCATCCACTCACATCGCGGTAACGGGCAACAAAATTCCCTGATGAATTGGCTACCAATGTCTTGTTATTACCCACAACAGCGTTTGTCTGTTGGTTTACAAACGAGATATTGTTATCAAAATTAGCAGTCAGGTTCACGGTTCCTCCTTCACAAAAGGTAGTAGGGCCAGCTGCGGCTATCGAGGGGGCATCACCCACTCGAACAGCGCCCGAATAACTCACATTACCGAATCCGTCGCGCACTTTAGCCCGATAGCGGGCTGAACCACTTCCTTTTGTGATGCTTGGCCCCCCTTCTGTACTGACCGCTTGTCCCTGATCGTTGATAGCTTCCCAGACAACACTCGAAAACTGGCCATTTGGTGTATACGTTACCTGATTACTACCGGGACAACCGGTGGCTATTGTTACCAGAGAAGCCGGAGGAATAGGTTGCGCATTACTAAAGAAACCGTCATTCAGCACATTGTTCCACTGCGTAGCAACTTTAGCCAAACCTGCATCACTGAAGTGCGTATTATCCATACGGTCAGCTGTTGTCATAAAATCATCAGTTGTGGGACCGGGGAAAATCCCCCCTGATGGATTGATAACGGCATTCTGACCAGCAATAATTTTAGGATTTGTAATCCGTCCAAACAATGCTAAGTCACTGTCGAAAGAGGCTCTTGCTACTACCCAGGGAATATTTTTTCCTGTCTCCTGACGAATTCGGTTAACCAGCCACAACAAGTCATTGGCGTATTGGTCGGTGGGTGTATTCGTAAAATTATCAGCCTCACCCTGATGCCAAAGGATAGCACGTATACCATACATGCTAGCGTAAAATTGAGCGCCCTGTTTAAGGTTGGCCCAAGGCATTCCCGGCGGAAGTGGTACTTGTGAATAGACGTTAGCCGTTTGACCTGTTTCAGCGCTTTGGCGCCAGTTTTGAACGGTTGTAGCACCCCAGCCCGCATTAAAAAACATGATTGGCACGCCCAGTCGCTGTACCAACAAATCCCCTAAACGTCCCCAATAATAAGGGCCATTACCACGAGGAGCTATTACGATGTTATTATCTACTTTACGGAAAGTGGGATAAGCCGGTTCGGCCAGTGATTCATTTTGGATACTAACAACCGCTGCATTGACCCGATCGTCGTTGGCAGGCAAACCGTCTGATCGTACTCCCTGCGCATTCGATTGACCAGCAATTACAAACACTTCACCTACTCCGATGGGTTCTAAAGCTACGTAGCCAACGGTCTGGTCGTTGAGTACACCCCTTACTTCGAGCCGATACCATCCTCCTGCAACCCCCGTTAGCTCACCTGTGAAGCTTCCACCTGTAGGGTTGTTTTGAATAGTCCGATAATCGAAGCTTGCCCCGCCGTTAAGCGCTGTCAACCTGGCCTCAATACGGTTTACAGTCGTTGTGTATAAGCCCGCGATGCGCACCGTCCCCTGGTTGGCATTATTACGCTGAAAAACCGCCCTTGTAGTAGGAAATGTTACCTGAATTTGGGCACTGACGGCACAAGAAAAAATAAGCAGCCCAGTTAGAGCTGCCCAGAACATAAAATTTTTCATCACAGGTAAAATAAGCGCTTAATGCTCAAAGAGAAATGATAAACTTATTCTTCGGCCGGAACAATCACCTGAGCATCCGATAATGTCTGCCAGATTGCGTCTTTCAGTTCGGTCAGACCTTGTTGGTTGATTGCTGATATGAAGACGCATTTAACCCGCTCCGGTAACGTTTTTTTTATTGTATCTAACTCTTCTTCGGTAACCAAATCTGTTTTTGTAACGGCCAACAATCGCTCTTTGTCGGATAATTCAGGATTATACTGATGCAGTTCATTTACCAGCGTATTATACTCCGCCCGAATATCTTCCGTAGTTACCGGTACGAGAAATAAGAGCACAGAGTTGCGCTCAATGTGCCGAAGAAAACGTAGTCCCAGTCCTTTTCCCTGAGAGGCACCTTCGATAATTCCCGGAATATCGGCCATTACAAACGATTTGTAATCACGATATGCCACTACACCTAAGTTGGGAACAAGCGTTGTGAACGGATAATCAGCAATTTCGGGACGGGCCGCCGACAACACAGACAGTAGTGTTGATTTGCCCGCATTAGGGAAACCAACCAAACCAACGTCTGCCAGTAGTTTGAGTTCTAAAATGATCCACTCTTCCTGAGCAGGCTCACCTGTCTGAGCGTAATACGGAGCTTGTTGGGTTGCCGATTTAAAATGGTCGTTACCTAGACCGCCCCGGCCACCGGGCAACAAAATAATCTCCTGCCCATCGGCGGTGATTTCGGCCATGTGCTCGCCAGTCTCGGCATTACGGGCAATAGTCCCAAGCGGAACATCAAGGTACACATCTTCACCCTCATGGC
Source organism: Flavobacterium sp. SUN052 (assembly GCF_028867935.1). Lineage (GTDB taxonomy): Bacteria > Bacteroidota > Bacteroidia > Flavobacteriales > Flavobacteriaceae > Flavobacterium. Next base: position 464,608 of record NZ_JAPQNS010000003.1, on the reverse strand, counting down.
CTGTTCTGCGGCCACCTTCGCCGGCTTTACCAGCGTCGGCCTTTATGTGCTTCCGGTATTTAAGGTGGAGCAATGTCCAGTGTTGCGCGTTACCCCGAAGAATTATATGGCCTCCCCGGCCACCATCTCCCCCGTCTGGTCCTCCCTTAGGAACGTGTTTCTCACGCCGGAAGTGAACTGAACCAGCACCGCCAGTTCCTGAACGGCAATTTATTTTAACGTAATCTATGAAGTTTGATGATGCCATGCTCTGTTGTTTCCCACCGGCTTAACGTAGAATGCCCACACCCGGTGGCCAAAGTACATCAGTCTGGTTGGTCTTCTGTGATTTTATTACAAATAGCCTCGAATATGCTGTCAATATCGCCAACACCATCTATGGCCGCGTACTTGTCCTGATTGCTGTAGTACCCGGCAACAGGCGTTGTTTTTTCATTATACTCCTTCACCCGTCGACGAATCAAGGCTTCATTCTGATCGTCAGGTCGTCCCGATGTTTGACCCCGGCTCAATAACCGCCGGGTAAGTTCTTCCTCCTCAACCACCAACGCGATCATCGTTGTGATTTGTTCGTTGTAGTGAGCCAGTAGGTCGTCTAACGCCTGAGCCTGTGGAACCGTTCGTGGAAATCCATCAAAAATGAAGCCCGGTGCAGCCTGGTTTTCATTGAGTTTACTGTCGATCATGCCGATCACCACCTCGTCAGGAACCAAAATACCCTCATCCATCAAGGCTTTTGCCCGCAAACCAAGTTCTGTTCCTGCCGCAATCTGCGATCGCAACAAATCACCTGTCGACAAGTGTACTAAATGGTATTTAGCAATAAGTTTCTCACTTTGTGTGCCTTTACCCGCACCCGGAGGGCCAAACAGTACAAGATTAAGCATGAGGTTTAGTAGTGGGCTTTTGTGATTTGGTTGATCGCGGGCGCAAAGTTACGACGGCTTATCGAAAATAACAGATACAGATTTGTGCTCCCTCAGGATTTTATACGTTGTCTTAGCACAAAAAAAGCGACCCTGTTGGGGGCCGCTCTTCTGGATTTATCGTTTACTCTTACTTCGCAGAACCTTTCTTAGCTGGCGTTTTAGGCGCAGGCTTTGTTGCCGGAGTAGCGGCTGGAGCTGCCTGAGCCGGTTTTGGGCCTTCCAGGAATTCTTTCGCCCGCTTATCGTTCGGATCGATTGCTAACATTTTTGTCGCATAATCCTTTGCTTTAGCATCATCCTTACGGGTTACTGCATCAGCGGCCAACAAGCTGTACGATTGCAAAAGCAAGCGGTTAAACTGGGGTGCTTTTGAGGCATCAGCAGTGATGTCCTGAGGAGCTAATTCAGTGAATTTTTCCAGATAAGGAACAAACGCCCGATTACTCAACGATTCTGATGATGGGTAAGCGTAGTAATTCGACGTTCCCCGATAGTAATAAGCTGGCGAGTAATTAGGTGTCACTTCGGCTAGCTTAGCATATGCCGAGTCAGCCCGAAGGAACCACTGCTTGCGCATTTGTTTAGCACCAGCAGTATCTTCTTTCATTACATCGCGACCAATACGGAAACCGTAGTTATAAGCGGCTAAGCCCATGTTCAGGTAGTCGTTATTGAGCGGCTTACCAGTACCAATTGCTTTTGTGTAATAATCAAACGCCTTGTCATACCGCTTTCCGTCATTGTATTTCTTGGCAATTTCACGATACAGGTTCTCAGTTGTATCTTCCGGAGCAGCCTTCTCTAAATTGATTATTGCCAACGAATCAGCTTCTGGCGTACCCAGCTGACCATACGCACGGCCCAAATATTTGTAGTCGTCATAGATCACTTTTTGTGGGGCAGCCGTGATAAACTTGTTCAAAGCCTGAACAGCCTGGTCGTTTTTACCCAGTGCTGTGTATGCCCAACCGTACATACGGTCTAAAACGGGATCATTCACTTTACCCTGTAGCTGGTCCAGATAGGCGGTTGCCTTCAGATAATCATTAGCCAAAAAGTAATACTTAGCCACTGTTGTCAAATACTCAGGATCAGTTGTACCACTTTTCTGTACGTACTTCTCCATGTTGCTGGCAGCACCTTTATAAGCGCGTGAACCAGCTAAAGCGTCAGCCAACGAACGGTAAGTCAACGCGAACTCTGGGTCAGCTTCAATCGCTTTATTGAAGAATTCCTGAGCCAGTTTGTAGTTTTTACCACGCAGGTAGAGACGACCGATCTTATAATTTGCTTCAGCCAGATTTGGTGAAGCTAACAAAGCATCTTCGTAACGAGAAACGGCCGTACCGCCATCATTTTTAATGAAATAGGCATCGCCCATCGCCATTTTAAGGTCGGCACTACCTCCTCCTTTCTTATCCAGCTTAGCTGCCATATCGAGCAAACGAAGGGCCTCAGCTGGATCATTGTTTTTCTCGTTGAGCGTGTAAGCTTCACCCGCCCGGAACAGCACGTCTGCGTTTTTGCTTTTCGTGGCACTAATAGCCTGATCAATCTTGGCTTTAGCGCCAGCACGATCGCCTTTAGCTAAGGCTACTGCACCTAGTCCAACGTTGTTGAGTTGACCTTTAGGATCAGCCGCTGCGCCTTTTTCAAAAGCAGCCTGAGCCTTGTCCAGCTGGTTTGTGCGGAGATAGTAATAACCAAGATAATATTGATTGTCAGCTGTTGGCGAGCTGGTTGCCAACTGCGTGAACGTCTGTTCAGCTTTAGCAAACCGCTCCGACTCCAGGTCTTTCAAGCCCGTCTGAACGTCCTGCGCAAACACTGGAGTCGACATCATAGCACCCAGTGCCAGAATTGTCGTTAGCGATTTTTTCTGAATCTTCATCATGTACTTCAGGTTGGTAAGAAGTTAGTTATTTACTGTCCCAATAAAACAAGCCGCAAAAGTAAAAAATTGCAGTTAAACCAAAAAATTTACTTACTTCTGAATATAAACCTCTCTATTATATGGCCTAGTAGGCCAAAGACCCAATTTTTCAATGATCAGACTTCCAGCATCCCGAGCCAGATAATTAATCAATCCGCCCCCTAAACCAGAATGCGCTTCCCGACTAATAATGTACAACGGTCGACGAAGAGGATAATCTTGTAAACCCAAACTACGTTGAAAAGGTTGGAAATAGTCTTTAATTCCAGTAGGGTTTACTTTGTCAGAAACGCCAAGCACTCGCAGATCCCGCGATAGTTCAGCGGTCAATGCTTCATCGCCATCGCTGATCCAGTTTACGCCAATAAATCCTAATGCTCGTGGATTTTCGCGAACATAATCAATTACCTCACGATTAGACTTAGCCGTTGAGATTCGGATACCTTGAATTGATTTAATGGCAAACGTTCGCAGTACAAAATCAATGTTACTTCCATTGCCGTTATCAAAAACAAGCGTCACGGGGCCAGTCTGATTACCTCCTTTTAGCTGTTCCCAGTTTTTCAGTTGCCCGTTGAATAGGCTTCGCAACTCAGCCATTGTAATCAAACTATCAGTATTCGCCTTTCCCGTTATCAGGGCTACTCCATCCGTAGCAATCCGTTCTGTTTTTCCAACAATCTTGCGCTGATCCAGTACAGCCTGCTCTCCTTTAGTAAGCGGCCGAGTACAGAACACTAAGCGGGCACTATCGCGAAGCATCATGGCAATAGCTTCCTTCTCGGGCCGGAACAATACGTTGAATTTCGTCTCTGGGTAAATTCCCGAATACGTTCCAGTCAATTGTTCAACCAATGGTCGGAACGACTCATCCGAGACCACTGTAATCTCACCACGAGAAGGCGTATCTAAAGCCTGCTGTTTTTCTGAGTTGCACCCAATAGCGGCAATACCAACTACGAATGACCAAATCCATTTTCTCATCATCAGCTAATAGATGCAAAGCGAGGCCATATTCCACAACCGTTGCTTTGATGATTTTTAGACAAACTTGTAGCGTCTTAGTTTAAAGCGATTTGCTTAATCTTCGTGCTGGCTGTCTTTGTAAAGATAATACGCCCGAAAAGCGCGTGTTCCGCCGTACCAGATTAGCAAGGCGGCCAAACCGTAGCGCAAAAGACCAGGGGGAGGGAAAATGACAAAACGCTGAGAGGAGGCTATCAGTGCGATGCCTCCTCCCAAGTATGCCACCGAAGCAAGTACCGCCAAAACCAGCGTCAGTTGCTCCGATACTCTATTTCGCTGCGGCATTACTCCAACTGGAAGTTGATGGGCAGGTTATACTTCACACGAACCGGGCGGCCTGATTGCTTACCAGGTCTCCACTTTGGCATTGACTTCACAACCCGTACAGCTTCTTCGTCAGTTCCAAACCCAAGACCTTTGAGTACAGTAACGTCCTGAATACTACCATCGGTGTTTACTACGAAGCTTACAAATACCCGGCCCGATACGTTGGCCCGCTGGGCCGCTGCTGGGTAGCGAATATTCTTGCCGAGATACTGGTTCAACGCGCTCATACCGCCAGCAAATTCCGGCTGCTGTTCTACCACTGTGAATACCTCGTCTTCTTTAGGAGCAGGGGCTTCAACAGCAGCTTCAACTTTAGTAGGACCAGATGTTTCTTCTGGAGCCACAATTACTTCTTCAGCATTTGGATCACCTTCCTGCGTTTTTTCAGCGGCAACAGCTTCCTTCAGTTCTTCCACAGCTGGTGGTGGAACTTCTTCAGGAACCTCTTCATCTGGCTTAACTTCAGGCGGAAGGAACTTCACCGTATTCACCTTCGGTAATTCAACCGGTGGTGGTGGTGGTGGTGGCGGTTCATTGGGGTCAATCGGCGGGGGAGGTAATTTCATCAGATCCACTTCCACCATTGCCTGCTCGTCGGTATCATCCGGCGTTATGGCACTAATAATAGTTGGTGAAAGAACGGCTAATGTAAACACCGCAGCGCCAATCAACAGGGCGCGAGTTACTACACGCGGGTAATCTTTCCGCAGGGAGTAAGCACCATACGCTTTGTTACGATTAGCAAACACTATATCGTCCAGTGTCGCTTTCGCTATCGTTTCTGCCATAGTGTTGTTAAATTTCTAACTTGAGTTTATCCTTGAGAAGCGTTTTCTCATCGGGAGTTAATTCGTCTACAAGGGCGTACCGCTTCATTTTAGTAATCGCCATTTCGTCCATAATATCTACCATGTTGCGGTAGGTAGACTCTTTGGTTGGCTTGATTACTACTACAAATTTGTCGGCAGGCACTTTACGACCTTCTTCCTGAATGGCTTTACGGAGATCATATCCAAAGCCTACTGTTTTTATTTCTGGATCTTCTGAAGCAGCTTTCCCAAAAATGTAGTGTGCTTTGTTATCCTTACCCAGGAAAATCGTCATTACGTTCGAGGCCTTAATTGGCTCTGTTTCTTCTTGTTTCGTTTTGTCCGGTACGTTGAGCGTCATCGACGATGGCTTGCTCAGGGTAGTAGCCAAAATGAAGAAGGTAATCAGGAGGAACCCAAGGTCCACCATGGGGGTCATGTCAATTTTGGTTGACGCTTTCTTGGCCCGTACCTTACCATCACCTTTACCACCACCCCCACCGGAGGTGTCTATTTCTGACATGGTTGTTTCAGGTTTCAGGTTTTAAGCTTCAGGTTGCATCGGCCCTTTAAGAACCTGAAACCTGAAACTTGAAACCGTAAACGAATAAATTAATCAGCTTTCCAACCTGCTGGGGGTGCTTCCGTACCCGTAATCAGGTTAAACTTGTTGATATTCTGCGCCTGTAGGGTTCCCAATACATTTTTAAAGTTTGGGAATTTCGCCAGATTATCGCCTTTAAGGGCAATCCGTAGATCGTTGTTCGCTTTCCGAGCGTTAAAAACCCAGTCCTTCAATTCGTTGCCAGCACCAGCTCCCGTCGAATCGACTGGGATTCCTGGTTGCTTGTAGGCATTGCGCTGCTCAGGTTCAAGATTTAAAAACGCTTTCAATTGATTTTTCGGCATCCCGAAGCTTGACAGAATAGAAAACGCTTTCTTTTCTTTTTCAGTAAACGACATGCCATTGGCGGCTGCAAAATTGTCGAGCATATCCCGACGCTTTTGCTGATTGTCGATACCAAAATAAACGTTTCCATCTTTGCTTAGGCCAATGGTCATGATGTCCTTATCGGGCACCTTGATGCCTGAGATCGACGAGGGCGTTTCGATAGTTGCCGCATCCTGAGCCCGGAACTGGGCAGTTAGGATGAAGAACGTAAGCAGCAGAAAGGCTACGTCCACCATTGCGGTCATATCCATACCCGCCCCATGTCGTTTGGGTTTTACTCGTGGCATGTGTCGTTACTAATTAAAGTGTAAACTGAGAATCAAACGAGCTTTGCGCTTAGTTGTGAGCGGCAAAGTTCTGCTGAATGCTCAGACCGATTTCATCGATGTTGTACGTCAGGGCATCAATACGGCTTGTGAAATACGCGTACATGATGGTTGCAATAGCAGCTGTACCGATACCAACGGCCGTGTTTACAAGGGCCTCAGAGATACCAGTTGACAAAGCCGCTGTATCAGGCTGGCCAGTAGCACCCATTGCCGAGAAGGCACGGATCATACCTAATACCGTTCCAAGAAGGGCGATCAGTGTAGAAACAGAAGCCAGCGTCGCGATGATAACAAGGTTTTTCTCCAACATTGGCAATTCCAGCGTCGTAGCTTCTTCGATCTCTTTTGACAAAGCAGCCAGTTTTTGCTCTTTCGTCATTTCAGTGTCAGTAGCTAAAAGCTGATACTTCACCAGTGCAGTTTTTACTACGTTACCGATTGAGCCTTTCTGCTTGTCGCACTCACGGATAGCAGCCTCAACTTCGTTTTTGTCAAGCAGACCTTTCACTTTCAATACGAAATCATCAACAGACCCTGTGCCATTGGCACGGCCGATAGTGATAAAACGCTCAATCGAGAACACCAGTACGCAAAGGAAACAGGTGAACAAGATTGGTACGATGAAACCACCCTTAAAGATGATACCAAAGAAATCGCCAGCCAATGGTTGCTTTTCGTTGTCTCCGTCCTGAAAGTGACTACCATCACCGAAGATCAGGTAAAATACCAGGTAAGCAACTACAGCCAGGATTGGAATAACGAACACGGGGTTCAGGCCACCGGACTTTTTCTTCGGTGCGGCAACTTTAGCGGGTGCTGGAGCAGGATTCTGTGTTTTCATTGAACTTGTACTGTAGGGTTAAATTGAAAGTTTGATTTTCGCTCGTCAAAAAAAGTCAAAAATTTTACAACGGCGGCTTTTACTGCAATAAAATTTTGGTGAACATGCATCAAGCCTTAGACAAAAGTAGGGCTTTGATCGCAATTCGATGCAAGTGCTACAACCAAAAAAATTCAACCCAAGTAGTAGTTCGTAAATAGCCGGTATAACTTTATAAAGAAATATGGGCTAGTTGACTTGGCTTTATTTCGACCTTAACGGCTTGTCTATTAGGAGTTCGTCGGTTATTAGCAGCCGAAGTAAAATTGTAATTTTGGGGGGCTTTTGTTCATGATTCTTTCAGCAGGTTTTAAGCATAATGTTGTCTGTGTTAACAAAATAGTTGCTTTTGTATATAGATGCACTGGTCAAGTGTATTCCATAACACAGACGTTAAATTTCCATGAACACGTATTGAGCTAATTCAAAAGAGTAACCAAACACGCAAAATACGCAACTACAAGTGTTCATACGAATGCCCACAGGTTTCCCAATCCAACAATCTATTCGAACCTAGATTTAAGAGTACTATGGGGATAATTACACCAAGGCATCAAATAAAATCTCTGCCGGATGCTGAGCTTTACGGCCGGTACCGTCTTTAATCTGATGGCGACAAGAGGTACCCGGCGCAGCAATTAATACACTATCGGAAGAGGCTCGAATAGCAGGGAATAACACTAGTTCGCCAATTTGCATAGACAGGTTATAATGCTCAGTTTCATAACCAAACGAGCCTGCCATGCCACAACAACCTGAAGGAATAAGTTGGGCGGTGTAATTTTGCGGCAACGACAACATCTTTTTGACTGGCACCATACTCGATAGAGCTTTTTGGTGGCAATGACCGTGAACTTTTACTAGTCGGGTTTCAGTCGTAAACTGATTTGGCCTAACTCGTTTAGCGTCGACTTCCATAGCCAGCCATTCCTCAAAAAGAAAAGTGTACTGTGCAATTCGTTGTGCATCGGCCTTGAGCTCGGCAGGCACTAGGTCGGGGTATTCATCGCGGAACGTCAGAATTGCCGAAGGCTCTAAGCCCACGAGGGGAGTTTCCGCAGAGACAAGATCTTTTAACAATGTCACATTACGAATAGCCAATTTGCGGGCTTCTTCTACCAAGCCCTTGGATAAATATGTCCGTCCGCTTTCTACCACCTTTGGTATCTGTACCCCATAGCCCAGACGTTCGAGCAGCATCACGGTTTTTTGCCCTACAGAAACATCATTGTAGTTGGTGAATTCGTCGATAAAAAGGAGCGGCTTAACAGACGAAGCAGACCTCACCTCACTCCTTTCCTGCTTATGCCCTTTTCTCCCTTCCGCCCACTGCTTAACCGTCGTTTTTTCCAATCGTGGCATAGTTCGCTCGGGATGAAAACCCACTACTTTGTTGGCTAGTCGGCGGAGGGCGGGCTGGTCGTAAATGGCGTTATAAGCCCAGGGAACTATACTGGCGAGGGACATTAACCAGGTAAAATTTCCTACTAGCCGCGCGCGCAGTGGAACACCTTTCTGGTTGTAATGCTGCTGAGTAAATTCGGCTTTCATGCGAGCCATATCCACACTACTGGGGCACTCCGCTTTACAAGCCTTACACGAAAGGCAGAGGTCGAGAACATCTTTTACCTCCTCATAATTGTGAACTGTAGGCTGCTGTTGATCGGTATAAAAATGACGGAGCATATTGGCTCTCGCCCGCGTTGTATCGCTCTCCCGCCGGGTTGCCATGTAACTGGGGCACATGGTTCCACCCGACAGTTCTGTTTTACGACAATCGCCTGATCCAGAACATTTTTCAGCAAGTTCGAGCAGGCCGCCATCGCGAGAAAAGTCAAAAATAGTGGTTGGCTGTGGAATGGGTTTATCCGCTTCGTATCGCAGAAACTCGTTCATAGGTGGCGTATCAACCACCTTTCCAGGGTTGAAAATCCGGGCGGGGTCCCAGAGGTTTTTGATGTCGCGACAAAGCTGGTAATTGGCTTCGCCGAGCATAAATGGAATGAACTCACCTCTCAACCTCCCATCGCCGTGTTCACCGGATAATGATCCTCCGTATTTCTTGACCAAAGCGGCCGTGTCAGCCAGAAGCGCCCGAAACTTCGCCCGACCCTCTGACGATTTTAAGTTTATCAATGGCAATACGTGTATCTCTCCCGCCCCTGCATGAGCCGAGTACTCAAGCGTCAGGCCATGCTTTTCCATAGCCATATGCTCCAGTTCGTCCATATAATCGGGCAGATCGGCCGGATCAATAGCGCAGTCCTCAATCACGTTAGCAGGCTTATCGTCGCCGGGAATACTGTACATGATGCTCAACCCCGCTTTTCGTAGTGCCCACGGCCTCAAGGTTTCTTCTCCCTGCAAAATCGGGTGTGCATAACCCATTCCACGCGCTTGCAAATCAGCAACAAACGCTTCGGCCTTCGCTAGTGCGCTTTGCGCGTTCGCAAGCTCCTGATCGGCAAAAAACTCTACCATCAACACCACTTTGGGATCACCCTCTACGAACGCTCGATTTTTGGCTTGTTCGATGTTCGTTTTAGTGAGTTGCAGAATGTAATCATCAACCAGCTCAGATGCGTAACAACGGTGCTCCAAGGCCACCAAATTAGCTTCCAACGACTCGCGCAATGTCTGAAAGTGCGCGCAAACCAAAGCCACATCGTTTGAGGGTAATGGTAGCAGATTCAGTTTGGCTTCTGTAACAAAACAAAGTGTCCCTTCTGAACCAGCAATGAGATGGGAGAAATTGAACAACCCCACCCCCGGCCCCTCCCTGCTAGGGAGGGGAGAAGACGAAACGTCTTTCTCCATTGCTCCCCTCCCTAGCGGGGAGGAGCCGGGGGTGGGGTTCAGCAACGCATCAACCGCATAGCCAGTGTTCCGGCGTTTGACGGTCGGTTTTGGATATTCTTCTTTGATGTTTTGAATAATGACAGGATCTGAAAGCCACGTTTTAAACTGCTGATATAGCTGCTGCTCAAGTGGGCTTACAACATTCTCTCCGCGACATTTGGCCTCGTACTGCTCTTCGGTTAGCGATCCGAACGTGACTTCAGCGCCGTCGCTTAAAACAGTGCGTGCTTCAAGTAAGTGGTCACGGGTAGTGCCCCACACTATAGAGTGAAGACCGCAGGAATTGTTTCCAATCATTCCGCCAATCATCGCCCGACTGGCCGTCGAAGTTTCCGGTCCGAACATCAACCCGTGGGGCTTCAGGAATTTATTTAAATCGTCACGAATTACGCCCGGTTGTACCCGCACCCAGCGTTCTTCAACATTCAATTCCAGAATCTTCCCAAAGTATTTTGAAATATCAACCACAATCCCGCTGCCCACTACCTGCCCTGCCAGCGAGGTGCCAGCCGCCCGTGGAATTAGCCCGACGGGCGCGTCCGGCTTGCTATGTTGTTTTGCAAATCGTACTAATCGCTTCAGGTCTTCTACTGATTTCGGTAATGCCACTGCTATGGGCATTTCCTGGTACACCGACGCATCAGTAGCATACAGTTTCCGCTGGGCCGTATGCTCGGGAGATTGATCAAAATACAAGTCTCCTTCGAAGGAGTGTTTCAGCTGGGCAAAGGGCAAATTTGGGGCAATGAAAAACATATAACTAGGGGAGTAAGCTGAACAAATTTACCAAAAAAAGCGCGGCCCCGTTTCCGGAACCGCGCCTTTTGTCTGAAACCTGAAGTCTTGGTTCAGTCTTATTCAGATTAATACCGGTACATTTCTGCTTTGAATGGCCCTTCAACCTCAACACCAATGTAATCGGCCTGCTCTTTCTCCAGTGGCTCCAATTTGGCACCAACGTGAGCCAAGTGCATAGCGGCAACTTTCTCGTCTAGTTTCTTTGGCAACACGTACACCTTGTTCTCGTACTTGTCGGAGTTGGCCCACAATTCGAGTTGTGCCAGCGTTTGGTTCGAGAACGAACATGACATTACAAAAGATGGGTGACCCATAGCACAACCGAGGTTCACCAGGCGACCTTCGGCCAATACGATGATCTCTTTACCATCAACCTCATACATGTCAACCTGAGGCTTAATCTGGCTCTTGCTATGACCGTAGTTCTCATTCAACCATGCCATGTCGATCTCATTATCGAAGTGGCCAATGTTGCAAACAATTGCTTTGTCGTTCATGGCCTTAAAGTGCCGGTCTTTGATGATCCGAACGTTACCTGTTGCCGTCACAAAAATCTGAGCACGGCTCACCGCTTCGTCCATTGGCAACACCTCGTAGCCGTCCATAGCTGCTTGCAACGCACAGATCGGGTCGATTTCTGTTACCAATACACGGCAACCGGCACCACGTAGCGATTCTGCCGAACCTTTACCTACGTCGCCATAACCAGCTACAACAGCCACTTTACCGGCAAGCATCAAGTCAGTTGCCCGGCGGATAGCATCCACCAGTGATTCGCGACAACCGTATTTGTTATCGAACTTCGACTTTGTTACCGAGTCGTTGACGTTGATAGCAGGCAGGTGAAGCGTGCCGTTTTTCATCCGCTCATACAAGCGGTGAACACCTGTTGTTGTTTCTTCAGACAGGCCTTTGATACCCGAGATCAATTCAGGATATACGTCGAACACCATGTTCGTTAGGTCGCCACCATCGTCAAGGATCATGTTGAGCGGCTGACGATCTTCACCGAAGAATAATGTCTGCTCAATACACCAGTTGAATTCTTCTTCGTTCATGCCTTTCCACGCGTACACCGGAATACCAGCGGCAGCAATGGCAGCAGCAGCATGGTCTTGCGTGGAGAAAATGTTGCATGATGACCAGGTAACGTCGGCACCGAGTTCAACAAGCGTCTCGATCAGAACCGCTGTTTGAATCGTCATGTGCAGACAGCCCGCCACGCGAGCACCTGCCAGTGGCTTCGATGGGCCAAATTCCCGGCGTAAGGCCATTAGACCCGGCATTTCGGCCTCGGCCAGTTTGATTTCTTTACGGCCCCACTCGGCCAGTGCGATGTCCTTAACTTTATAAGGAACGTAAGCGGATGTTTGCGTTGACATTCTCCGTTCTTGTTTACTTTTTTAATTGATATTCAGTGCCAAACTGGCGGATATTCTTAGGAAAGTACAAAATTAGCCAAGTACGCCTAGAAACCCTACAGCACATTGAAAGATTCTGTAGTGTTACTTTACAAATGGGCGGACAATTTCACCCCAAAGTTCATACCCTTTGGGGGTCATATGCAGGCTATCGCTCTTAAATAGCTCTCCACGCGGCTCTCCATTAGGCTGTAGCATGCCTGGTACAATGTCAACAAAGTCAGTATTACGTCGACGCGATAAGTACCGTTTTATTAACCGGTTGGTCTCGTCAACAACTGGTCTGAATTTGCGACGTGAGGGGCTAGGCTTAAGTGAAATAAACGTAAAGCGCGCATCAGGTAGTTTCTTCCGAACATACTGAAACAGATCAACAAAGCGATCATACGTCTGGCTAGCGGTTTGGCCAGCCGCAACGTCATTTTCGCCCGCATATACAACCACCTGCTTCGGCTGATATCGCACAATAACCCGGTCGGCAAAATATCGGACATCTATCAGTTCAGAGCCCCCAAATCCACGCTGAAGTACCGTTTTACCAGGGAAATAGTGCTCTATATTATCCCAAAGTCGTATTGATGAACTTCCAGTGAATAATACAGCATCTTTGGGTGGTGGTGTTTTCTGGTCAGTTTCTTCAAACTTTTTAATTTCTGATTCAAAGCGGTTCGTTTGACCAATACAGGTCAACGCAAGTAACAAATATCCAATGACAAGGCACGATTTCAAAGCCATACAACTAGAGCGTTTATGTGTCAAAGCAGTTGTTTCCAAGTTCCTTTAATTCGATTGTATTTCAGCGTGCTTGGTAAAGCTTTCCACCAGTACTTAGAGAGTTCAACCGCAAATGATGGTTGCATATAGCAATTGATCGCACACCCTTCACATTCAGGGAGTCGGCCTTCCAAAGCCACGAGTTTCTGAACGGCGTCGGAACGGTATAAATCGTAAAGCCGACCATCAATAGGAAATTCTTTAAGGCCTAAATGATAACAGGGTAACACCAGCTTGTTTTCGGGCGAAATAACAAGTGTTGTGCTAGCTGCCCGGCAAACGGGATCATCAACATGGTTGCCACCGTCGCGCCGGAGCTGCACAAAACCATCGTTCAGATACACGTTCTTCTGACGGCCCCACCACGTCATTTTCTGAAGTGTTTCCTCTGAGAACTGCTCACCCGTTTCAACATTTTTATAATCGAAAACAGGGTTCAGAATCAGTACCAGGCCGTTCGGTTTGCAAATGTCTTCGTACACAGCCTTAATCTGATGAACGTTATGTTCAAACACCGTGAACAGAATATCAGGGCGCTCGCCAAGCTCTTTGGCTGTAGCGATTGACTCGATCACCTTATCAAAACACTTTACGCCCCGCGACTGATCATGCTCTTCGGCTACGGGTGAGTCGAGCGAAAAGTGCAGCATATCCACTAATCCCCTGAGCCGTTCGGCCTGCTTGGGATACAGTAAGGCATTAGTGGTGATTGTCGTAATGAAACCCTGGTGTTTGGCCTCAGCCAGCAACTGAGCTAGCTGGCGATGCAGCAAGGGCTCACCGCCCGTAAAATCAACGACTCTAACACCAAGCCTTCGCAAATCGCGAAGGTTATCCCGGACGTTTTCAGGGGTTACGTACGGCGATGGGCGCTCCCATATATCGCAAAACCCGCACGTTGCATTACAACGATACGTAACGTAGTAATTGCAAAGTACGGGATGGCGAACAAGGCGCATTATTTCAACATCTGCAACAAGCTGGACACTTTCTGCTTCAAATCTTTCCGGTCGACAATGAAATCGAGAAAGCCATGGTCCAACACAAATTCGGCACTTTGGAAGTCTTTGGGAAGATCCTTACCAATTGTTTCACGAATTACGCGCGGGCCAGCAAAGCCAATCAACGCCCCCGGCTCAGCAATGTTAAAATCGCCCAGCATAGCAAATGAGGCTGTTACCCCCCCAGTTGTCGGGTCTGTCAACAACGAGATATACGGAATCTTAGCTTCAGCTAGCAAAGCCAGTTTAGCCGAGGTTTTGGCCATCTGCATCAACGAATAGCCAGCTTCCATCATTCGGGCTCCACCCGTCCGCGAAATCATTAAAAACGGCGTTTTCGTTTTCAGCGAGTGGTCGATAGCACGAGCAATTTTCTCACCCACAACCGAACCCATCGATCCACCAATAAACGTGAAATCCATACAGGCCACCGTAATATCTGCTTCATTCATCGGGCCGTAAGCCGTTCGAACCGCATCATTCAGGCCTGTTTTGCTGATTGTTGAACGCACCCGGTCGGGGTAAGCCTTCGTATCTTTAAATTTTAGCGGGTCCGCAGAAGTCATGTTTGCATCTAACTCAGTAAACTGGTTATCATCAAACAGTATCGAGAAATAAGCTTCTGAGCCTATTTTTTCGTGATAATTACAATGAACACAGGTGTAAGCGTTTTGAACGTGTTCACGCGTGTACATCGCTTTTTTGCAATTTGGGCACTGATACCACAACCCATCGGGAGCTTCCCGTTTCATTTCGGTCGGGGTCTGAATACCCTTATCCTTGCGTATAAACCAAGACATTGATTTCCGGTAGTTAGAGTCGTTTTGGGGTCACAAAGATACGGGTTTATCAAGTGCGAACGAGTGAAAGAACAAAAGAGCGCTTCAAGATCTATCGTTTGGCCCTTAAATTGCAAAGCAAAATTTACAATTTACAGGTTCAAATAGTACTGCCGCCGGGCCGCGTCGAAGCGCTCGATAGCGTAACGCAGGCTGGTTCGTGGAAGCTGCTTAATGTGGTCATGTAGAAACTCTTCCAAGGCTTCTTGGTTGCGTTTCCCTACTTCACGAAGCATCCAGCCGATGGCTTTGTGGATCAGATCATGCTTGTGACTCATCAGCCGTTCAGCCAGAGTAAAAGTATCAGCAAACTGTTTTTTTCGAATAAAAGCCAGTGTTGAAACCATTGCAATCCGCTGACTCCACAAATGGTTAGTAGCCGCCAAATCATACAAAATAGAGCGATCTTCGTCTAACAATGCTTCGCCAACAATGGCCGGACAACTGGAATCTACCAGGTCCCAGTTGTTCACGTACGCTACATTTTTTAGGTAGCGGTCCAGAATGACCTGTCGCCCAACAGGGCCACTTTTCCGGCTCTGCCCAACCCAAATTAATAACCCCACCATGCGGCATTCGTGAAACTCATCCTGTACCAATTTTTCCGTTTCTTCTATCGATAATTGGCCATACTGACGGGCAACTTCTCGCTGCTTCGGCATCGACATGCCCATGAACAAGTCTCCTTCGGCATATTGGCCTGGACCGTTCTGAAAATAGCGAGACACCATTACGGCGCGTTCAAGTTGGGCCAGGCTTATAAGTTTGTTCTTTACGTCGTTAGCAGTCATTACGTCAAATAAAAAAAACCTGTAAGGGTGGTTAGACCTTGCAGGTTTGAAAATAAAACAGTTTTCTATATATCGTTTAATCTCCCAGTCGATACCGCACTACTTCGCCTTCGGGTAACATCTGCATATCGAACAGCGAAATTTTATGCCGTAAGTAGGCTGGAACTTCTAAATCCCGTTCTGGAATTCGGTTATGAAAGAAATCGTCGATCATACGCTGAATCTGCTCAGTATCCGTAACGGTGGGCGCTTCAACTGGCATGTCAGCCACAATTCTGTGTTCCTGGGTCGGGCGAACGTTTCGTCCTGGCACTACAATTACATCTGGACCAACGGTGACCGAACGGGTTGGAATCTGGCCGGGGAAACTGCCGGGCTCCAACACTTCCTCCTCTTCTTCTTTTGTTTCTTCCTTCGCTACCAAAACCTGCCCTTTGGTTGGCTGAGCATCGATTTTTGTCGTTTCGTCAACGGGTAGTTCGGGTGTATCTTCTGACTTGGTTTCGGGCTTTTCGCCTTCTTTTCCAGCAGGAGTTGTGATGCCGTTAGGCGTCAAAAACTCCTCCAGATTGTTTCCCATGTCGAAACCAGCCGCAATAATGGTAACCCGTAATTTGGTGCCCAATGTCTTATCGACAATAGCACCCACCTTCACCATCCGGGCTTCAACCTGAATTTTTTCGGCTACGAACTTCGAAATAATCGTCAGTTCGTTCATTTTCATAGCCTTCTCTTTGCTCGATGCTACCGTTAAGAGTACCCGCTTGGCACCCCGAATGTCGCGATCGTTAAGCAAAGGCGAATTAAGAGCGGCATCAATGGCATCGAGGGCGCGATTGTCGCCATCGGCTTCTGCTGACCCCATCACCGACTGACCGGCATTGCTCAACACTTTTTTCACGTCGGCAAAGTCAGCGTTGATGTCGCCCTGCGTTGTGATGATTTCTGCAATACTTTTTACAGCATTAGCCAACACGTTGTCGGCATGTCCGTAGGCTTCCGTCCAGTCTAATTCGCCATAGAGTTCGGCTAATTTATCATTCAAAACAACCAGCACGGTATCACAGCTCTTTTTGAGCCGCTCAATACCAGCCATTGCCTGTTCTTTCTTTTCGGTACCCTCATACCAATAGGGAGCCGTTACAACCGCTACAGTGAGCAGTTTTAGTTCACGAGCAACCTCAGCTACAACTGGCGCAGCGCCCGTACCGGTGCCACCGCCCATACCCGCCGTAATGAAAACCATTTTGGTGGGTGGAGAGAGTAAGTTACGAATTTCGTCGATGCCATCACGAGCAGCTTTTTCACCCGCTTCGGCTTCTGTACCTGCCCCAAGACCATCGCCCAACTGAAGTTTAGTTGGAACGGGCATATTCATCAGGGCTTGGCGATCGGTATTACAAACGGCAAAACTGACATCTTTAACGCCCAACTTTACCATGTGCTTCACGGCATTACCGCCCGCACCGCCTACACCGATCACTTTGATGATCGGGCCGTTTTCTTCCGGGATTTCATACGAATATCCGTGGTCAAGCATCGTGTTCATAGGGTGTCAGAGTCTATTGGGATATGGCTCAGATTAATAGGTGTCTTTCTTTTCAATAAAATCGTCGCCGGAGAAGAACTTCCGAACTTTTGAGAACCAGCCTTCTTTCGGGGCTTCGTCTTGTGGTTGCGGAGCTGGATTTGGGCGATAGGGTGGTTTCGGACCTACTGGTTTCACAACGGGAATAGCTTCGGGCGTACGGTTAGGATCGCTGATAAACGAAACCCGCTCATCAACCTGTTTGAAGCCCGCCCAAACTAGTCCAAGAGCAGTTGCATAAGCGGGATCACTCACCAAATCGGCCCTGCCGTTATGTTCAAGCCATTCGGGGTAACCCACGCGAACGTCCATTCCGGTAACACGCTTGAAGATCGATTCGATGTTCGGTGTAGAAGCCGTTCCACCAGTCAGTACAATGCCTGCCAGAAGTTTGTGCTCAAAACCCGAACGCAAAATTTCAGCCTGGACCAAAGCGGCAATCTCTTTTAGCCGGTCTTCCATGATAAGCGATACATTGCGTAGCAACACATCTTTAGGAGTCCGGTTTACTAAGCCAGGCACCGACACAACCTCATTCAGCCGGCTATCAGCAGGGTTAGCGTTACCAAAACGCACCTTGATCTGCTCGGCATGATTGCTCAAAACCTTGCATCCCTGCTCAATATCGTTGGTGAGGCTGTTGCCCGCCCAAGGCAAAATAGAAATATACCGGAGTACATTCCGGTGATAGATGGCAATATCAGTGGTACCTCCGCCAATGTCGACCAAAGCGACACCAGCTTGTTTTTCATCCTCGGTTAGTACTGCCATGCCCGATGCCAGCACCGACAATACGAGCTGATCACGTTTCAGCGTGTTGCTGGCGGCTCTCTCTATACATTTTTTCGTGTTCAGAGCCGCATTGGCAGGAGCCATTATAACTTGAAAATCAGCACCCAGTTTGACTCCATTACGACCAACGGGATCTTCAACACCAGGCTCATTATCCACGGTAAAATCCATAGGCAACACGTGCACGATTTCATTCCCGGGTGGAATTACTGTCCGGTACATATCGCTCAGGAGGTGTTCAATATCAGAAGGGGTAACTTCATCACCCGGCGAGCTTCTGGTAATACTACCTACCTGCCGACGAGCGCTGATGGTGTTGCTACTAAAGCCTACATTGACAATACCAATATCGATATCCGCCTGATTACCGGCCTCTTCAATAGCCTGATTGATAGCCGAAACGGTCTTGTTGATATTCACTACCGAGCCGCGCGTAACGCCACCCGAATCGACACGACCAACACCCAACACTTCAAGTGTCGGAAAATCTTTGTTGCGAATCAACCGACCTGCTACGGCACACACTTTGGTGCTACCAATATCAAGTCCTACCACTATTTGATCACTCTTCATCGCTGTCATTCGCACACGATTTGATTTCGGTACTGCACATTTACCCGACTATACTTGTTCCATCCTTTGACGGAAAGAACTGATTTATAGAACAATTTCAACTTCTTAAATTTCAATTCCAAATTTATGGGTGCCCCCAATTCGATCCGATGTTTCCCATAAGCAGGCCACATTGTGACGGCACCTCGCTCGCTAACATCGATTTCGGTAATCTGCGCCTGCCAAAAAGCATCTTTCCGAATCATTGTCAACAGGTCTACTATTCCCCGGCTACTCGAATCCGTTAGCGTTCCATGTTTGGTAAAATAACCTCCCGAAAGTAACGGCACCCGAACGGTGTGATTCATCGAAATGGGAAAAAACCGCCCTTCTTCGCTTACATACTGCCCACTGATGAACCGTAAATCAGGCCCAAACGATACTAACCTCGCCACGGGACGCGGTTGTTCGATGCTGACGACTAAGTTGCCCATTAAGTCACGCGAAACCTGACAATTTTTCACCAACCCATGTCGTAGAAGCCGTTGCTCTAACTCGCGGAAGTCAATTTTGTCAAATGTTTCCCCAATTACCGGGTTGCTACCTTCATTCGTTAAGTATCCAGTCACGTCGCGTCGGGACAAAAACTGATGTCCGTCAACCTTATCAAGCTGCACAACTACCTGCTGGCAACGCTTCTGCCCCTGGCGAGCTTCAGTAAAAGCAATCAGTGCAATGAGTGAACAACCAGCACTCAATGCCCATAATAGTTTCCTATTTAGGTTAAAAGTAGAAAACATCTGGCTCTTAGGTGGACTAATGCATGGATATATTTATTTACTGGCAAAAAGGCTATCTCTCAGTACAGGCAGCATCTGGTCGATGTCGCCGGCACCAATAGTCACTAACAATGGCGGCTTCCTTTCCCGCACAACGTCGGCTAATTCCTCTTTGGTGCACAAATTAGCGGTTTTTGAGTGAATGTTTTGCACAATTATTGCTGAAGTTATGCCCTCTATTGGCAATTCGCGGGCCGGATAGATGTCAAGAACTAGCACATGATCGGCAATGGAGAGGCTTTCGGCAAACTCGTCGGCGAAGTCGCGGGTACGACTAAAAAGATGAGGCTGGAAAATTGCCGTTAGCTCGCGGTTGGGATAAAGAGCTTTCACAGACGACAGAAATGCCTGGACCTCAGCGGGGTGGTGCGCATAGTCATCAATCAAAACAGCTTCATTTGTTTTTAGAATATATTCGAATCGGCGCTTCACACCCCGATACGAGTTTAGCCCTTCGCGGATTTGCTCGCCCGATAAGCCTAGTTCCAGTGCAACCGCTCCCGCAGCAATCGCATTTTCAACATTATGAAATCCGGGAACGATCATCCGAATGTCAGCAACAACTCCCCCCGGATATACCAGATCGAACACGAAGCACGCTTCTTCAATACGCAAATTCTGGCTCCGGTACTGACCCGCGTGTAGTGAATATGCCCGTACTTCGGCTTTAGTTTTGTCGGTAAGCGACAGACCATCTTTCTGGAAAAATACACCGTTGGCATCAATCTGGCTTACAAACGCGCCGAATGAATCCAACACAGCGTCCTTATCTCCATAAATATCCAAGTGATCAGCATCAGTCGACGTAACGATGGCCAGATGCGGAAACAGGGTAAGAAAGGAACGGTCAAACTCATCGGCCTCCACTACGCACACTACCTGGCTGAGGTCTTCAGCAGGTTCGTTGAGTAGAAAGTTGGTGCCGTAGTTCTGCGTGATTCCACCCAGAAAAGCAGCACAGTTTACACCTGCGTGACGCAAAATATGCGCCACCATCGACGAAGTGGTGGTTTTACCATGCGTGCCAGCTACGGCCACCGTTTTCATCCGACCCGCCAGCAATCCCAGCACCTGCGACCGTTTCTGAATAGTAAACCCGTTTTCACTCAGATAAATATATTCGGCATGGGTTTTGGGAACGGCTGGTGTATATACGATCAACGTATGGTCAGGATCGGCGCGGAAATGAGCTGGAATTTGCTCAACATCCTCTGTAAAATGTACGGCCATTCCTTCCTTCTGTAACACATCGGTAAGCGCAGTCGAGGTTTTGTCGTAACCAGCCACTTCATAGCCGTTTACCCGAAACCACCGCGCCAATGCGCTCATGCCAATACCTCCGATTCCGAGAAAATAGATGTACTTGAATTGATTCATTTCAGTTTTCTAATCTCCTGCGCAATATCGCTTGCCGCATTGGGGCGGGCCAGAAGTTTGATTTGTTTCGTTAAAATAGCCCGCTGATCGGCATTATTGAGCAGGCTCAGCGCTTCAGTTACAAGCGTTGTACGCGCCTGCGCATCTTTCACCAGCAAGGCTGCGTTTCGATCTACCAAACTCATTGCATTTTTGGTTTGATGATCTTCTGAAGCAGCCGGAAATGGCACTAAAATGGCTGGTCGACCGACCAGACACAACTCCGAAACCGACAGAGCACCCGCCCGTGATACTACGGCATCGGCTACGGCGTAGGCACGGTCCATCTCGTAGATGAAATCAAATGGTTTTATGAGAGACGACCCTATTGCCTGGACTGCTGCCCGCGCCCGTTCGATAAACGCCGGTCCCGTTTGCCAAATTACCTGTATATCGGCCGCCACTAATTGACTCAGTCCCTGTTCAATACTCTCGTTGATTGACCGCGCTCCTTGGCTGCCACCAATAATAAGTAGTGTTGGTTTGTTAGCATCTAAACCAAACTGCTTTTGACCAAATTCTATCTGACTATCAGCCTGTTGAATATCACTTCGAACAGGATTGCCAGTGACAATAATTTTTTCGGGAGGAAAAAAAGCATCCATGCCGGGATAGGCCACACAAATGCGTTTAGCCCAGCGAGCCAGCACTTTGTTTGTCAGACCGGCGTAGGAGTTTTGCTCTTGAATAAGCGTTGGAATACCCGCCAGGCTTGCGGCCAACAGGGTTGGGCCACTCGCGTAGCCACCCACACCCACGGCAGCATCGGGCCGAAAATCACGCACCAGTTGCCGGGCTCTCCACAAACTCCGCCCTAATTTAACTGGGAAAGCAAGATTGTCCAGCGTGAGTTCGCGCTTGATACCTACTACAGGCAAGCCCTCAATGCGATAACCTGCCCGAGGAACCTTCTCCATTTCCATTTTCCCTTCGGCACCTACAAACAGTATCTCCGTGGCTGCGTCCAGACGTTTCAGTTCGTTGGCAATGGCAATGGCTGGATAAATATGTCCGCCAGTGCCGCCCCCGCTGATGATTATTCTCATAGCTCTACAATTTACTCTCGTCAGCCTCGTCGCGGCTGACACTCAATACAATTCCGATAGCAGTACCGGTAAACAACAGCGACGTTCCACCCATACTTAGCAAGGGAAGCGGCAAACCCGTTACGGGGGCAATGCCTACGGCAACCGCCATGTTGATAATAGCCTGTAACACAATGCTAAACGTTAGCCCCGCTGATAACAACCCCCCAAACGGTCGGGTACTCTTTCGGATAGCTCGTAAGCCCCGCGCCAGTAACCAAAGGTAGGCCGCTACTACGGCAATGCCGCCAATCATACCGTATTCTTCAACAATAATGGCAAATATGAAGTCCGAATAAGGGTGCGGCAGAAAATTGCGCTGATGACTTTGACCCGGCCCCTGACCATAAACTCCGCCATTGGCCATGGCGATATAGCCCTGGTGTTGTTGAAAAACGGTGGGGTCATCTACGTCCTTTAACTGGCTATCGTCAGCCGTGCCTTGAAGCTGACTTACGAAGGTTTTTATACGATTCGTAGCCGTCCCGAGTCGTTGTCCCAGCACCAGACCAATGCTTCCCAGCACCACGCATACAACCACCATACCTGTCAGATAGCGTGTTGGCACCCGGCCAATGTACATGAGCAGGAAGCACGTAATGCCTAGTAACAGAGCTGTGGACGTGTTTGAGAGAATAATAAGCGCGCAGATAATGCCAATCCAGACAATCATATTCGCCAAAACGCGGGGTTCATAGACTACCCGCTGCCGTTTGGCAAGCATAGCTGCTAGGTTCGAAATTAGCGCCAGTTTAGCAAGATCGGACGGCTGAAACGTTTGATTGATTAGTGGAATTGTAACCCACCGCGAGGCATCATTAAGGTTTGTTCCTTTGAAAAATGCCCATAACAACAAGGGTACCGATAGCCACATTCCAAACTTTGATAAACGAGCATAATACACATAGTTGATACGGTGCGCAAAATACATGAACACCAGCCCCAGCAATACCAGTGAACCATGTTTAAGCAGATACGACTCTGTATTACCTTCCATTTTCTGGTAGGCCATCGTTCCAGTGGCACTATACACCACTAGTACGCTCATAATAGACAAAAAAAGCACCACCCACCAAATTTGGCGGTCGCCTTTTAAGTTGTCCCGTATCCAGTCACGAAGTGAGAAAGTCATTTTTGTTTTTTTACAGCCTGCTTAAATTGCTCTCCCCGGTCTTCATAATTTCGAAAAAGATCGAAACTGGCGCAGGCCGGAGACAATAACACAACCTCACCGGGTTCAGCCCATTCCTGGCCTTTTTGCACCGCTTCGATGACACTTTGGGTTTCAAATATCTCGGGAATCATGCCCGAAAAATGGGCTACCAATTTCGCATTGTCTTTGCCCAGGCAAATCAACGCTTTAACCCGTTGCCGAACAAGTTCATCTAACTGGCTATAATCATTGCCTTTGTCCTGCCCCCCCGCGATCCAAATGGTGGGCGCAGTCATACTAGCCAACGCATAAAAAACAGAATCGACGTTGGTGGCTTTAGAGTCGTTGATAAAGGTAACCCCATTAATTACTCCTGCTGGCTCGAGCCGGTGAGCAGCATTTTTAAACGTGCGTAACCCATCGGCAATGTTTTCTGCCGATACACCTACCGATTGAGCCGCCAACACAGCAGCCAGCATGTTGATGGCATTGTGGGGGCCTTTCAGGGGCAAATCGGCAACGGGTAGTGAAAATTTAGCGTTGCCATTTTGAGCGGTGAGTTCGCCATTAAGGAAAAACCCTCCCGTTTGAACGGGTCGGTCCAGCGAAATAGGCAATAACTTAGGAGAAATAGACCGATTAGCTAGCCCATCAACTATCGCAGGGCTTTCCTGAAAGTAGATGAAATCGTCATCCTGCTGCATATTCTGCAAAATCCGAAATTTAGAATCTACGTAATTCTGGAACGAATAACCGTAACGGTCGAGGTGATCGGGGGTTATGTTGAGCAACACAGCCACATTGATGTGCGTGTTGTACATCGTGTCCAGCTGATAACTACTGATTTCCAGCACAAACCAATCAAATGTATCGTCAATCACCTGCTTGGCGAAGCTATCGCCAATGTTACCAGCCAAACCGACGTTCAGTCCGGCATTTTTCATCAAGTGATAGATTAGCAGTGTTGTTGTGGTTTTCCCGTTACTGCCTGTGATACCTATCAGTTTAGCCGTAGTATGACGAGCAGCAAACTCAATCTCTGAGATTACAGGAGTTGCTTGAATCCTGAGTCTCTGCACTAGTGGCACCGTATCTGGAATACCCGGACTTTTCACTACCAAATCGGCTTGTAACACCCGATCTTCGGTGTGCATACCCTCCTCAAAGTCAATCAAATTCTGACGAAGCTCATCGCGGTATTTGTCTTTAAGAGCGCCACGATCTGACAAAAACACATCAAAACCTTTGGCTTTACCCAAAAGGGCTGCTCCTACACCGCTCTCTCCACCACCCAGAATTACCAGTTTCTGCCCATTCATACGGACAAAAATAAGCAAAACAAAAAGCCCCGACTGCGATAGACGGGGCTTTTGATTGGTATTTAGAGAAATTTACTCCTTTGGTGTCGTCAACCGCATCCGATTGGCAGCTTTCACAATCAAGAAAATCACCCAGGCAATAACTAAGAACTGAATGACAACATTAAGGAAATTACCGTAGCGAATCGCTACTTCCGGCGTAGTGCCAACAGCCTCTTTTAGCACTACTTTCATCTGGCTAAAATCTATTCCTCCCAACACTAACCCTAAAACAGGATTAATGATGTCTTCCACAAGCGACGTAGTGATTTTGCCAAAGGCAGCACCAATGACAATACCTACAGCCAGATCCAATACATTACCTTGAGAAATGAATGTGCGAAACTCTTTTAACATAGTGAAATTAGTTTAGGTAGAGAAATAAGTACTCGGTGAAAACTATACATTGTATTTAATCAAACAAAGGTTTTAATCAGCTTTTCATAGTCAATCGAATCGTATTGACATCAGGTTTGCTACTTCTTTCGAAAGGTGGTTGTATTGTACAATAGGCCAATAGCCAGTGTTTGCTGGAATTGCCAGTCCTTTGAAAAGTCTTTATCGAAGAGTGCAATTATGCCTAGCGTTGTGCTGAGATACTTATTGATTTTTGCGGTTGCAATCAGGTCAATACGGTGGTCAATGGCATCCAGCGTCTGGTAATTGGCAAACATCTGGTAGCGAGCGTTGATATTGATGTTATCGGTGACGTTCTTGTTCAGGGCGGCCTGCAATTGCAACGCCAGCCATTCTGTTCGAACAGTTTTGCCTGCTTCCACGCCAAATGCTTTAGCCGTAAGATCGGGGCGGGTAATCCCATCAGCACCTTTGCTTACCCGGACAGCATCATCGGTAACAAACGTCAGACGGGGTGCAAACGGGCTTACGCGCAGTGAAAACCAGTCGTTAGGTCGGTAGGCCGCTCCCCAAGCTAACGTTAGTTGAGCAGGAGCTAAAAACCCCGAAATACGTTGACGGCCCGTGTTCACCGGAAGTTTATCGTACTGATAACCCGGTGCAAAAAACGTATTGAATGTACCCGACATAAAAATGTCCCATTTAGGAGCCACCTTATGTCCGAACACAGAGTTGATAAACAATTGATCAGCTGCTTTACGGCTGGTTCCCCGCTGTTTAATATAGCCTAACTGGAAATCACCAATGTTATCCCATGATGTTTTACCTTTCTCATAGAGCGCCCGTGAAGAAACCACTAATCCTAACGCGGTAGAATTTACGCCACCTCCAACCCAGTTGCTGAACGATGCCTGATTAAAGTTGACTCCCCCACTAAATGACTTCTGCCAATATGTAGTATCGCGTTTGATTTTGAGCGTATCCTCAAAGTTCTTCGTTGGGGTTTCCTGGGCTTGAGCAGTCAGATAAGTAAACCAAAAGATAGCGATAAGTAAAAAACTTTTCATTCATTTACGGTAGTTAGTGTCACAAAAAAGACCCGCTGTTTGGGCGGGTCTGACTCTTAGAAAACCTCTACTTTTCGAGATTGTAAGGTTTGCAGTGGAAATATGGTGGTTGTATCGCCTGTTCGTAGAGTCAGAGACGTGTTATCGATACTGAGTATTGTTCCTTTCACATCATCGATCTGAACAGTTTGCCCTTCTTTGAACCGATCTTTTGAGTAAAAAGAAGATAAGATGTTAGCCATTACATCGCGTGATGCGATGCCGTAGCCTACAGCAAAAGCAAAAATTATTCCGCCAATCAACAGGTTAAAGCTAGATTCCAACAATTCTGTATTAATACCTGCCTGACCGAGCGCACTGATGATAATGATGATAAGAAAGAAGTAAAACACGATCATTCCCAGCAGCTTACCCGACGCTACCTTGAATGTCTGGCAAATTGAAATAACCGCTTTCTTAAGCGCATCAGCGACCAAAACGCCTACCTGAAGCATAATGGCTGCGGCCACTACTTTTGGAATGAAGTTCACTAACGACAGTACCATCCCGGTGATAGCTGCCACACCCAGCGTTTCGGTGGCTGCTGTAATAAAAACCAGCAGAATGAAGTAATACAGAACTTTGGCGACGATCTCACTTAGCTTTATTTCAGTCTGTAACTGCCTGATAAAGTCAATATCGTTTAACCTTGCCCCTATTTTGTCGAAGCCAACCTGTTTTAACACCCGGCTTACGATAGCTGCTACTGTTTTAGCAACGAGTACGCCAATGACTAAAACGACAATGGCACCTACTAATTTGGGAACGAAGTCAACAAACTGATTAATGAGGGTTTGAAACGTATTAACCAGGATTTCGGTAATGTTGGGCAAATTATTCATTTGATGGCGGTGGGGTAACAGTTAAAGAATATAGAGACGAGATCACGTTTAGAAAATCGCCAATGTACAATTCAACAACCTGAAGACTGTTTCGAATTGTGTCTATTTCTGACACCAGTTCTACCTGAATGTTTGGTGGGCAGAATTCCGTTGGTTCTATCTGTTTAAAATTTTCCATACAGTGACGATGGTTAAAAGCGCAATGGCCATTTTGTTATTATGTATTTCAGGGCTAGTAATAGCCACATTACTACACCTTCCAAATAATGCTTTCGTAGTTTGTCCTTAGCTCGTTTCAAGCGCATTTTCACGGCGCTTTCAGTTAGCTTCGATATGTCGGCAATATCGCGAATACTGAAATCGTCCTGATACTTCATCAGGAGCAGCCCTTTTTCATCAGCACTAAGGTGTTCTAATGCTTTACGAAGTCCAGCCGCTTCCATTTCGGCAATTTCGGCTTCGTTATCCTCGCCGAGGTCGGGAACACGATCAATGTCCTCTGCTAGTATTTCGTTGCCTCTGCGTACCCGGGTATGATCAGTACAATAATTATAAGTGACCGAAAAAAGCCATGTCGAAAACTTTGCCTGTTCCTTAAATCCGCCCAGCTTGACAATTAGCTTTAAGAAAATATCGTGGGTAAAATCTTCAGCACGAGCAGAATCTTTAGTGAACGACAGACATTTTCGATACACCTTATCACAATACCGTGTGTAAAGAGCCTCGAAATACTGATTCCGTTGCGTTTCTACGTACAGACGCACCAGTTCTTCGTCAGTGTATTGTTTCATACGCAATAGATGCCCTGTAAGACCGACAAGGCTTAAAAAAGTAACGGTGATATGGAGAAAGTTGGGAGGAAGGAGCCAAATATACTATCCTGGTCGAGTACAAACAAAGAAGCCCGGTCAATATTGACCGGGCTTCATATATTATTTTATAAACAACGAATTAACCGATAGCAACGCGCTTAAAAGCTGAAATCGTTAATCCTTTCGACGTTTTGTTCAGCAACTGAGCAATCGTCATTGAGTTATCTTTCACAAACTCTTGGTTCAACAGTGTGTTGTCTTTGTAGAATTTGTTCAGCTTACCCAACGCAATTTTTTCGAGCATTGCTTCAGGTTTGCCTTCCTGACGAGCTTGTTCTTTACCAATCTCGATTTCGCGCTCAACAATAGTTGCGTCAACGCCATCTTTGTCAAGTGCAACTGGCTTCATAGCAGCAACCTGCATAGCCACATCGCGACCAACTTCGGTTACATCAGTACCACTAGTATTATCCATGGCTACCAAAACGCCCAGCTTACCATTTGAGTGGATGTAAGAGACCACTTTCTCGGCAGACACGTTCTCGTAAGATACCACGTCGACTTTTTCACCAATCTTACCCATCAGATCGGTAATGTGATCTTGAAGCGTACGGCCATCAGCTTGGGTCGTTGCCAACAGAGCTTCTTTTGTCTCAGCGTTGGTAGACACGGCAGTGCTGATAACGTTCATAGCCAGATTTTGGAAATCGGCTACTTTAGATACAGGCTCAGTCTCGCAGGCTAACGCAATGATTTTGCCATTGGTACCTTCGGGATTCACGTGTGCCAGTACTACACCTTCAGCGGTCGTATTGTCGGCCCGCTTGTCGGCGATTTTTTGACCTTGCTTGCGCAGAATTTCTTTGGCTTTGTCGAAATCGCCATCAGCCTCGGTCAAGGCTTTTTTGCAGTCCATCATTCCGGCGCCAGTTTCTTGCCGAAGTTTGTTTACGTCTGCTGCCGTAATTGCCATAGGAAATGTATGTAAGTTAAACGGTTGTCAAAAGAATGTGTATCCGGGCTTCGGACACGAATTATAAAGAAGTAGCCCATAGCGGCTGACTACGGGCTACTTTTTTCAGTGAACAATGAGCAGTAATCAGTTCGTGTACAGCTTGGTACAGTTGGCTGTTAACTGCCGGACTGTCACTGTATTTATTCTGGCTGCGCTTCGTCGGCCACAGCAACAGGAGCTGTAGCTTCTGGCTCTTCTTCTGCCACAGGAGCAGCCGCTACAGGGGCCTCATCGGCACCTTCAGCAGCAGCCTGGCGAGAATCGCTGGCGCGTTTTGCTTCTTCTTCTTCCTGCAAACGCTGATCGTCTTTGTCCTGCTTCCGCTCCATCAGGCCTTCTTCAATGGCCTTACCAATGGCAAGCGTAATCAGCGCAATCGACTTGTAAGCATCATCGTTAGCGGGAATCGGGAAATCAACCACTTCAGGATTCGAGTTCGTATCGCACATAGCGAATACAGGGATACCAAGCCGCTTGGCCTCGGCAACCGCAATATGCTCGCGCTTTACGTCCACGATAAACAGGGCAGCAGGCAGACGGGTAAGGTCTACGATACCACCTAATACGCGATCTAATTTTTCTTTATCACGCGACATGGTCAAACGCTCACGCTTGGCAATGTTGCTAGACGTTGTTTCGTCTTTCAGCATTTTCTCCAGCGTCTGAAGCTTTTTCATCGACTTCCGTACAGTGGCGAAGTTAGTGAGCATACCACCCAGCCAACGATCGGTCACATAAGGCATTTTCAGGCGACGGGCCTCTTCGGTCACGATTTCCTGAGCCTGCTTTTTGGTAGCGACGAACATCACTTTACGGCCTGAGCGCACAATGCCTTTCATGGCTTCAGCGGCTTGGTCGAGGCTAGCGAGCGTTTTGTTCAAGTCGATAATGTGGATGCCGTTTTTCTCCATGAAGATATACGGAGACATCCGGGGGTCCCACTTGCGCGTAAGGTGGCCAAAGTGCACACCCGCGTCCAAGAGGTCTTTATATTCGATTTGTGCCATTTTCGTTTTGAAAATATGGTTTTAATAAATGGTACGCAGCACCGCTCGTCGGCATCTTCTAAGAGCGGTCTGGACGATTTTAGTTGGCAGTTTGCGGTGACAGTAAGCAGTAATTAACTGCCCACTGCGGCTGCTCACTGCTACTTGTTTTAACGTTTCGAGAACTGGAACCGCCGACGTGCTTTCCGACGACCATATTTCTTACGTTCTACCATCCGCGAGTCACGCGTCAGGAAGCCCTCTTTTTTCAGAGCAGGGCGGAACTCAGCGTTCAGTTCAACCAACGCACGGGAGATTGCCATCCGTGTAGCTTCGGCCTGACCGGTGGTACCACCGCCCCGAACGTTTACTTTCACGTCGTAACCACCAGTGCCGTTGACTGTTGCAAACGGCTGGTTCAGAATGATTTGCAGAATTTCAGACGGGAAGTACTGCTTGTACTCTTTCCCGTTCACCTGAATGTTTCCGTTACCGGCCGACAGGTACACGCGCGATACGGCGGTTTTCCGGCGACCAATAGCATTGATACGGTCCATTGTTTGGATGTTAGCTTTCAGACCTGAATACCAGACACTTCACAGCGTTTGGTCTGAGACCTGAGACGGCCGTTTAGAGATTAATTTCTGTTGGTTGCTGAGCTGCGTGAGGATGCTGATCGCCAGCATAAACGTGCAGGTTCCCGTAGATTTTCCGGCCCAGGCTGTTCTTAGGCAACATGCCTTTGATAGCCATTTCCAGAATCCGCTGTGGATGTTTTTCGAGCAGAAGCCGGGGCGTTGCGAAACGTTGTCCACCAGGGTAGCCTGTGTGGCGAACATAGACCTTATCGGTCAATTTCTTGCCTGTCAAACGCACTTTTTCAGCGTTGATAACGATTACATTGTCGCCACAGTCAACGTGTGGCGTGAAGTTGGTCTTGTGCTTGCCGCGAATCATAAAGGCAATTTTACTGGCCAGCCGACCCAATATTTGCCCTTCTGCGTCAATCACAACCCAGTCCTTCTGTACCGTATCACTGTTGGCAGAGATGGTTTTATAACTGAGCGTATTCACTGTTTGTATTGATAATTGGTTGATTACGAATGCATTGTGCAAAAAAGCACGCACCCCGCCTTAAAACGGGAGTGCAAATATAGCAGGTATAGCGCTGAAATACAAAGGGAAAGAGTGAATTCAGCGAACAGTGAGCAGCGAGCGGTCAACAATTGGTTCATCATTATTGATCACTCACGATTCTCTGGTCGCTGGTTACTGTTAGCTGTTCACTACTTTTGTCTTACTTATTCTTCAAAAAACTAAAATCCAATGCCTGAAATACAGTACACCACCGACGGTGGGATAGCCATTATTACCTGGAATATGAGCACCTCACCTATGAATGTGCTCAATGATGTGTCGATCCCGGAGTTTGAAGAAGCTTTAAATCAGGCCTATGCCGATGATTCTGTGAAGGGAATCGTCATCACATCAGGCAAGCCGGAATTTGTTGCTGGAGCAGATCTGAAAATGATTCTCCGCCACAACAACGGCGACCCGCGCGAGATGCTAAAGGTATCGGCAGAATTGAACAGGGTATTTCGGGCGATGGAGGTGAATGGAAAACCAGTAGTGGCGGCTATCAACGGCACCGCGCTAGGTGGTGGTTATGAAATTTGCCTCGCTTCGCACTACCGGGTCGCGTTGGATAATCCTAAGACCCAAATCGGTCTGGTCGAAGTGACAATTGGATTATTGCCTGGTGCAGGTGGCACGCAGCGATTGCCCCGTATGATTGGGATGCAGGCGGCTCTGATGTTGATTACAGAAGGCAAAAAACTAGGTGTGCATGAGGCTAAAGCGCAAGGTTTGGTGGATGACATTGCCGCTACGCCGGAAGCCATGATGGAGATGGCGCGGGCGTTCATTGCAGCCAACCCTAACCCAATAAAACCCTGGGATCAGATTGACAAGAAAACAGGCAAAATCGTAGCCCGAGATAATTTTAAAGTTCCCGGCGGCAATGTACAAAGCCCGGTGGGTGCCCAGATTTTCACGGCAGGAACAGCCATGCTGATGGATAAAACCAAAGGCAACTATCCGGCTCCGCTCGAAATTATGGCTTGTGTATACGAAGGTCTACAAGTTAACATCGACCGGGCCCTTGTTATTGAGGCCCGGCATTTTGTGAAGGTAGCGACCTCAAAAGTGGCTAAAAGCCTGATCGGAACGATGTTCTTAGGTATGAACGAAGCCAACAAAGGAGCTAGTCGTCCGAAAGATCAACCCAAAACCGATGTTAAGAAGCTGGGAATTTTGGGTGCGGGTATGATGGGTGCAGGAATTGCCTACGTATCGGCTCAGGCGGGTATCAGCGTGGTTTTGAAAGATGTATCGCTGGAAGCCGCCGAGAAGGGCAAAGACTATTCGCGGGGGTTGCTCAAAAAAGGCGTTGATCGCGGCAAAGTTGACCCACTGAAAGTCGACGGCATCTTGAGCATAATTAAGCCCACCGCCGATTACGCTGACTTGCAGGGGTGCGATCTGATTATCGAAGCGGTATTTGAAAAGCAGGAGTTGAAAGCCGTAGTAACTAGAGAAGCCGAACCAATGCTGGCTGAAAACGGAGTCTTTGGGTCTAATACCTCAACCTTGCCTATTACGGGTCTGGCCGAAGCCTCTGCCAAACCGGAAAACTTCATTGGCATTCACTTCTTCTCGCCCGTTGACAAGATGATGCTTGTGGAAATCATCATGGGCAAGCAAACTTCCGATTACGCGCTGGCCATGGCAATGGATTTTACCCGAAAGATTCGCAAAACACCTATTGTAGTTAACGATTCACGCGGCTTTTATACCTCGCGCTGCTTCGGCACTTACACGGCAGAAGGCATGGAATTACTGAAAGATGGGCTCTCGCCGATCTTGATTGAGAACGCCGGTAAAGATGCCGGGATGCCCGTTGGCCCATTGGCCGTTCACGATGAAGTAGCCCTAGATCTGAGTCTAAAAGTAATGACCGAGTCGATCAAAGCAGGTGTAATGTCGGCCGACGAGCCAACGTATCAGATGGTTCAGAAATTCAATGAATTGGGTCGGATTGGTAAAAAAGCCAAAGCGGGATTTTATGACTATCCCACAGTGGATGCTGCAGAGGGAGCAACCAAAACCCTCTGGCCAGGCCTGGCCGAGTTGTATCCTGTATCAGCCGAACAACCCAATCGCGAGGAAGTAAAAACACGCTTACTATACCGGCAGGCTATCGAAGCCGTTCGGTGTTTTGAAGAAGGCGTTGTTCGCACCAAACTCGACGGTGACCTCGGCTCAATTCTGGCCTGGGGCTTCCCGGCC
Organism: Flavobacterium sp. SUN052; assembly: GCF_028867935.1. Taxonomy (GTDB): domain Bacteria; phylum Bacteroidota; class Bacteroidia; order Flavobacteriales; family Flavobacteriaceae; genus Flavobacterium. The sequence goes on along the minus strand of NZ_JAPQNS010000003.1, from coordinate 431,691 downwards.
TACACGGGTGGAGCCTTGTCGTTTGTCGATTTTGTTGGTATCGAAACCTTTGTTGACACCTGCGATCGCCTAGCTGACCAATACGGCGAGCGTTTCCGGCCAACGGAGAAACTGCGCGAGCGGGCCGGAGCGAAGGAGATGGCGTAAGCAGGATAGCGTAATTTACCGGAAGGCTGTATATTGTGCTGTAATTCAGTGCGCTATACAGCCTTCTTTTTTATGACTACAACTACCGAACAGCTCCTGAGCGATGTGGCCGCTGCCCGCCAAAAGTACCTGACTGCCATCGCCGATTTCACTGAAGAACAAGCGCAATGGAAACCTTCGCCCGATTGCTGGAACGCCGTTGAGATTACAGAGCACCTTTTCTGGGCCGAACAGGGTGGCATTCTAGGCATGTGGAAAACGCTGCTTGGCATCCGGGCAGGTACACTAAATTATGAAGCCGACCGCCCCCACGAGGGACTTGCCATTGATGAGATCATTCGGCGAACCTGGCAGGAAAAAGAGCTGGTACCCGCCGTTGCTGCTCCGCGCATGGGAGGCCCTCTGGCTTACTGGGCAGCAGCTTTACAGGGGCTCCAAGCCTTGTTGGAAGCTTTCGGCGAGGTAATCACCGACGACGAGTTGCGGCTCATTGCGCACCCACATCCCATTTCGGGGCCATTGAGTTTTGGCCAGCGTTTTGAGTTTCTGCGCTTCCACATCGACAGGCATATAGGGCAAGTGAATAAGCTGAAGACTGAGGAGTAATCCTCTCTAATTACCGGCGATTGTCGCCCCCGTCGAGCATACTCAGATAGCTCATATACCGACTTTCGGCAATTTCGCCTTCGCCAACGGCAGCCTTGACAGCGCACCCCGGCTCATTCACGTGTAAGCAATTATTGAAGCGGCACTGGTTGAGCCGGTCGCGCATTTCGGGAAAATAATGGCTGATTTCTTCTTTAGCCATATCCACCAAGCCTAATTCTTTGATACCCGGCGTGTCGATAATGTAGGTATTCGGGGCTAGTTCGAACATTTCAGCAAAGGTGGTTGTGTGAACGCCCTTGTTCGCAAACGTCGAGACCTCATTAGTGCGGAGGTTCAAATCGGGGGCAATGGCATTGACCAGCGACGATTTTCCCACGCCGGAATGCCCCGATAGCAACGTGGTTTTCTGGTCGAGCAACTGCCGGAAAGCGTCCAGGTTGTATCCTTCGGTGGCCGAAGTTTCCAGGCAATTATAACCAATAGCCCCATACAAATCCATGATTTCCCGCTGAAAAGCCCGGCCTTCTTCGTGTAGAATATCGGTTTTGTTGAAAACAATAGTCGTCGAAATACGGAAGGCTTCAGTAGTAACCAGAAAACGGTCAATAAAACCAAGCGAGGTGCGGGGCATGGCCAGTGTAGCCAGCATAACGGCCTGATCGACATTAGCCGCCAGCATATGCCCGTGAGCCGTTTTATGGACAGATTGCCGAATAATATAATTCGTGCGCGGTTCAATATCGGTAATTACCGCCGTGTTTTCGGCAACGTCTTCCACCTCAAACTGCACCCGATCGCCCACCGCTATTGGGTTGGTTACCTTGAGACCCATGATTTTGAACTTTCCCTTGAGTCGGCCTTTGTATAAGTGACCATCCTCATTGCGGATATCATACCACGAGCCAGTGGAGCGAAGAATTAAACCGTTTTGCAATGTTCAAAGAGTGAAAGAGTGAAAGAGTGAAAGAGCTAAAGGCTGAAAAAGTTGGTATCTAGCAGAAACTCTCTGATACATCGCTCTCTCACTCTTTTTCTCTTTCACTCTTTATTTTATTGACCACTTCCATAACCTTCGCTGTTGCGCCAATGTTCCGCTGCACATAGTTGCGGCTAATTTGAGCCGCTTTGGTGCGGTCTGTGTACTGTTGCTTGAATACCTCGGTCAGCGAACGGGTGTCCTGAATAGAAAAAGCCCCTCTCTCCTGAATCAAGTCAACAGCTTCCTGAAACTTGCCATAGTTTGGCCCGAAGAAGATCGGTACCCCAAATGTGGCGGCTTCCAGAATGTTGTGTAAACCCTTCCCGAAGGCCCCGCCGATATAAGCAAACTCGCCATATTGATACAGCGACGAAAGCATGCCGATGTTGTCGATAAATAAAGAGTGAAAGGGTGAAAGAGTGAAAGAGCGAAAGAGGTCCGCATCACTAGTATGTTCTGGTTGCGTTCGCTCTTTCGCTCTTTCACTCTCTCGCTCTTTCGCTTCCGAGTACCGCAGGGATGGCTTTGTTAGTTGGCTGCGCCAGCGTTCGATTTCGTCGTCGTGAATTTCGTGGGGGGCAATAATTACTTTCAGCGGTTGCTCAAAACTGTTCAAAAACGGAATCAACACGTCCATATCAGCTTGCCAGGCGCTTCCGATAACCAATACCGGTTGCGGCTCATTATCTCCGTTCATTTTGAAAGCGGCTACAATTGGAATATCTTTTTTAGCCGCTGCCACCTGGGCAACCCGGTCGAAACGGGTGTCGCCCGCCTGCGTAACCTGGGTAAGACCAATGCTCCGTAATAGCTGTTCAGATTCCTCATTTTGCACCAGAATATGACCGAAGCAGGTGAGCAATTCGCGGTAAAAACCACCCCACGGCTTAAAAAACAACTGATTCGGTCGAAAAATAGCCGAGAACGAAAGGATGGGAATCCGGGCCGCCCTGAGTTCGTGGAGGTAGTTGGCCCAGAATTCGTACTTGATGAAAAATACGATTTGTGGCTTAACTAGCGAGACAAAAGCACGGGCATTTTCGGGGGTATCAGCGGGCAGGTAGGCAATGAAATCGGCTCCCGCGTAATTTTTGCGCACCTCATAGCCCGAGGGGGAGAAAAATGTCAGCAAGATTTTGTACGTTGGGTATTGATCCCGAAACGCTTCCATTACGGGCCTACCCTGCTCGAATTCGCCTAATGAAGCCGCGTGAAACCAGGCAACTGGAGCCGTATTACCCGCCATCTTTTCGCGAAGTTTTGGCAGCCAGTCCGCTCGCCCATCCACCCACTGTCGAGCTTTGGGGTTAAATGGGGCCACCAGCCGAAGCAAGGCCGAATACGCGCGGATCGACGTAGTATAGAGCAGTGAAAACAAGCAGACAGTCGGTTGGTTAAACAAAAGACAAAAGTACATTAAGCTATCCCCGTTACCATGCAGACCTACGAAACCGTTACCGAAACGCTGGACGCCCTCCGGCAGCAGGGGTTCACCCGCGATTACAATCTTATGGAAAATCGCCTGAAATGTTTACATGACGATGTCGAACTTGACCCTCATGAGTTTGAGATTGTGCAGGTGCATCGCTTTGAGGGGGATACCGATCCGGGCGATGAAACCATTGTGTATGCTATCGAAGAACAGGATGGCAAAAGGGGCACGTTCATCAACGCCTATGGAGCATATGCCGACTCACTGTCGAGCGAGATGGTGAGTAAGTTGGCGGTACGGTAAATTCTATTCAAACAGTGGAGTATGACAAAGAACCGAACTTTTCGACTTCTAAACCGCTTTTTAGAAGCAAACGAAATGGCTTATCCATGAACTGGACTAAACTTACCGACGAATCTCAATTAGCGACGATAAAAGAAGAATCAGCACAGCAGCCGGTACTGATTTTTAAGCACAGCACCACCTGTTCAATCAGTGCCATGGCTTACAGCCGCATGGAACGCAACTGGAACGATGCCGCTGGTATCAAGCCCTATTACTTAGATTTGCTACGGTTCCGGCCAATCTCAAACCGCATTGCGAGCGAGTTTGGCGTAGAGCACGAATCGCCCCAGGTATTACTTATTCATAATGGCGAGTGCGTTTACGATGCCTCGCATATGGGGATTTCTTTCCAGGCATTGCAACAGGCAGTATAGAAAAAGCTGTTGGCAGTAGCAGTAAGCAGAACCGATGCAAGCTCACTCGCGCATGGCAAACTGCTTACTGCTACTGCTAACTGTCTCCTATCCCTTCATGGTAATCCGTGCCCGGTGGCAAACCCCACCGACCGGCGGGTTGAACTTGGAGACGCTTACTTCTACCTCACCTACGTTCGGATAGGCTCCACGAATTTCCTCAATAATGCTGTGGGCAATGTGTTCCAGTAATCGGGCGGGCCGTTGCATTACACTGGTTGTAATCCGGTACAGCTCCTCATAGTTGACAGTAGCACTCAGCTTATCGCGCTGGGCAGCTTCCGAAAAATCAGCTGTCACTACAATATCAACGGAATATTTATTGCCAATTTTCTGCTCCTCGTCGTAAAAACCGTGGTAAGCAAAAAATTCAAGTCCTTCTAAAGCGATTGTTCCCATTGTTGAGTTGGTCGTTGGTTGTTCACTGACAACACGGTTATTTCCGACCGGGTTTTCTGTACTAAAATGGGGTGCTATCAACGCCGTTAAACGACAAGCGTTAGTAGCACCCCATTTTAGTAGGGCAATAAATTAGATTTGATCGAAAAAGGAGCCGCCCTGCTTGGCCTCGCTGGATTCAGGCTCGGATGGCGACGAGTCCGCTGACGCTGTTTCCTGATGTGTCAATTGAACGGCCTCATCCACTTTCTGCACAAACTCGGCATCAGGCTCAGTGTGCGGCCCCCGCGAGGTTGGTGGTTCCACCAGAGCCGTGTCCGTGGGCATGTCGGCTGTTTCAGCAACTGCTGTACGCTCTACAACCGGTTCTGAGACAACGGGTTCTGCGCTTTGCTCTATCTCGGCAACGGGTTCTGGCAGTTCAGCTTTTGCCGCATTGTCTTTCTTGGCAGCCTCTTCTTGTTCTTCTTTGATTTGGCTGGCTACCTCGTCAATTTTCCCTTTGAAAGCCTGCTTGGCGAACTTCTTCTCGAACCGATCGACGCTGTCCATCGCATTGGCTGACAAGGTCTTAATCTGCGTAACCAAGGTGTCTTTGTAGCGTTCCATGGCTTTGAAGTCATGCTCCATTGCCTTCAGGTCGTTCAGAATGTTGTCTTTCAAATACCGGGCCTGATTCTGAGCATCCTGAATCATCATGGCTGATTTTTTGCGGGCGTCGGCTAACATTTCATCAGCTTTCCTGCGGGCTTCGGCCAAGTGCTGTTCAGCAGCTTTGTTAGCCTGATCAGTAATCTGCGTGCTGGTATCTTCAGCGGTTTTGAGCGTTTTAAAAAGCGTCAATTCCACCTCTTTCAATTTATTGAGTTCTTTCTCAGTCAGTTCGAACTGCATTTTCAGCATCCTCTGATCGCCGACTACCCGCTCCCACTCCTGCGAAAGCGACGAAAGGAAAGCATCCACCTCGTCGGTACGGTAGCCGCGCATACTTTTTTCAAAGGTATGTTGCCGAATCTCTATGGGCGTGATTTTCATACGATGCGCCTAAGTTATGTAGGGTCGAAAGGAATTGTGTCAGCGTGAAAGTACTGTACTTTACGCGCAATTTAAAAGTATTGAACATAAAATGTGCCAAAGGAACACGAAATGGAAATAAATGGAAAATGGTCTAAACCTTTTTTTCCTCTACTTTCCACACCGAAATTGTCCGGTCGTCGCTAGCCGACAATAGCAAATTCTGGTGTTTGGTCCAGAGTAACCGGTTCACCGATGTTCCGTGTCCGGCGTGGCGGGCGCGGTCAACCACTTTGAGTAGTCGAAGTGTCTGCGCATCCCAGATTTTAATCGACTTGTCCATACTTGCCGTGGCCATTAACTGAGCATCAGCACTAAATACTAAGTGATTTATAGCAAACATATGCGCCACCACCTCTTGCTCCATTGCATAGGCTTTGTCTACATCCCAGGATTTTAACCGGGCATCGCGGCTACCAGTAATCAGATGCAGAAAATCGGGAGTGTAGGCAGCTGCAAACACCGAGTTGGTATGGGCTGGTATCGTCTGTTTAAGGTCCAGTGTGGTTAAGTCGAAAATGCGAACGGTCGAATCGCTGTAACCAACGGCCAGTTCCCGCTCAACAGGGTTAATAGCCAAACATCGGGCACTTTGCTCCGATGCTTTCAGGTGTTTGCGAATAGCCAGATGGTCCGTATCGATCACCACAACAACGCCATCAGCGAGCGCAACATAAGCCGTTTTCTGGTACAGCTTAATATCAAAAATAGCGGCATTGGTCAGTTTGAGCGAGCCTACCTCTATCTTCTTGTCTGGGTCTATCAGGTGAAGTCCTTCATAATTCTGACCAACCCAAAGCCGGTTCTGTTCAGATTCGTAATGTAGGGCGTAGACCGATGCGGGTACTTGCGCCACCAGATCACCTAAGTCGGGCCGGTCGAGGTGCCAGCGCACGACCATGCCGTCGCCCCCGGCCGAAAAAAATTGGTTAGGTGCAGCTCCAGCTTCGAGCGCATAAACGCAATCGCGGTGGCCACCGAAGGTATCAAGCTTATGTATTGTCATTTTGCTGCGCGGTCATTGGTCATTAGTCATAGGTAATGCATTTCCGAATGACTAGTGACCAATGACATTTTACTCCAAAGGTCGGGAAACCTTTCTTTTTCACGCACAGAGTGCCGACTTTTGCTTTATGCCAATTTATACCTCTTTTGCCCTGAACAACGACTGCCAGGTAATGCTTTGGCGTATTGAAGAAGACGAGCCAACGCTCTGGGCCGGTTTGCAGTTAACCCCTGAAGAGCAACTGGATTTAAGCGGCATTACGCACCCCGACCAGCGCGTGGAGTGGCTCGCCTGCCGGGTAGCGGTACGGGATTTGGTTCGTCAAAATGGCTTGGTCTATAAAGGCCTGATGAAAGATGAGTACGGCAAACCGCACCTTATCGGCGACACTAGGGCGCACCTATCCATTTCACATACAGGTGGCTGGGCAGCGGCCGTGTGGCATAAAAACCGACCCGTTGGCATTGATATTGAACCTATTCGAGATCAATTTACCCGAGTGGTACCCCGTGTATTGTCGGATTCTGAAATTGCTCACGCAGCAGGTCGCCCCGACCGGTTAGCTGTTTACTGGTGTGCTAAAGAATGCCTTTACAAGCTCTATGGTAAACGGCAACTCACTTTTCGCGAACATCTCCACATTGACCCATTCCCTGATGAGGCAGAATATTTGACGGGTCATGTCCGGCTCCCAAACCACGAAGAGACGTTGCAAATTCGTTGCCTCAAAATGGGACCAGGTCTGCTGGCTGTTGCGTTTTAGTCAAAAACAAAACAGCCAACAGTATACAACTTGTTCGTTGCTTACTGTTGGCTGCTATTGATTGTTACTTGCTGAGCTTACTTACCGTTAGTCAGCAGGTTGAAGAACTGATCAAGTTTTGGCGTCAGGATGATCTCCGTCCGACGATTGATTTTACGACCATCTGCCGTAGCATTGTCATCCTTAGGCTCGAACTCACCACGACCACCAGCCGTCAAACGCTCTGGAGCCACGCTGAATTTGCCTTGCAACAAACGAACAACCGATGTAGCGCGCATCACGCTCAAATCCCAGTTGTCTTTCATGAAATTGCCCGAGATGGGGACAACATCTGTGTGACCCTGTACCAGTACGTCGAGATCTTTGTGGTCATTCACAACCGACGCTACCTTACCGAGAACCACTTCAGCTTCTTTGTTAACTTCGTAACGACCCGATGCGAACAACAGCTTGTCAGCAATTGATACGTACACAACACCTTTTTTCACTTCTACCTGAATATCCTGGTCGTTTACATCGGCCAATGAACGTTTCAGACTCATAACCAGCGCGAGATTCAGGGAGTCTTTCCGCTGCATCGACTGGTTCAGGCTGTTCACTTGTTTGGTCTGCTCGTTCAATGTTTCGAGCGACTTCTTGATACTTTCAGCACCAGCTTTGCTTACCACAGACAAGTCAGCCATACGGTCGATCAGGCTATTGTTGTTTTTGCGCAGGTCAGCTAATTGGGCCTCCAGTTCAGAAACACGAGTTTTGTTAGTCGCAAGATCCGTATCCCGGGTACGCAAATCTGACTGAAGGCCCGTCAATTTGCGGTCACAGTCGCTTAGGTCAGCAACAGCCTTGTTACGGGCGTTTTCCAACTCATTGTAGCTTGATTGTAATTGGGTCAGTTTCTTTTTGCTGACACAGGAAGATAGTAGCGCCATTGCTACTAACACATAAATGGCTTGTTTCATAAGTGTTAAAACAAACAAGAACTAAAGGTTAAACTTGTTAAACGACAACAAAAATACGTTTGTTTCACTATTTACTGATGCAAAAAGTGAAATTGTATTTTTTCTTTCCGCTACTATCATGCCAGAATTGATTTCACCACTTTTCCGGCCACATCGGTTAGCCGAAAAGGACGCCCCTGGAACTGATGGGTGAAGGTTTCGTGGTCAAAACCAAGCAGATGCAGAATGGTTGCCTGTAAATCATGTACGTGTACTTTATCCTTAACACCGTAGTAACCTATATCATCAGTTTCGCCATAACTGAACCCTTTTTTGACTCCACCGCCCGCCATCCAGACCGTAAAGGCATCCAAATGGTGGTCGCGGCCCATAAATGGTAGTGTCAACCCATCCCGGTTTTCCTGCATGGGTGTCCGACCAAATTCACCGCCCCAAACGACCAATGTATCTTCCAGCAAACCACGCTGTTTTAGATCCGTCAGCAGTGCGGTAACGGCCTGATCCGATTCTTTACACTTATTTTTCAAGCCAATTTCAATAGCCCCGTCCGCGCTGGTACCGTGGGTATCCCATCCCCAATCGAACAACTGAACGAACCGAACCCCCCGCTCCACCAAACGACGCGATAGCAGACAGTTGCGCGCAAATGACCCCTTGTTCGGGTCGGCTCCATACATATCCAAAATATACTGTGGTTCGCTTTTGATGTCCATAGCATCGGGTACTGACATCTGCATTCTGAATGCTAACTCGTATTGGCTAATTCGCGTCAGAATTTCGGGATCTTTCACCTCATCGTATTCCTGCTTATTTATTTCGGTGATGGCGTCTATCGTTTGTTTACGTACATCCCGGTTCATACCTGCCGGATCCGAGACATAGAGAACCGGGTCGCCATCGGTCCGGCATTGAACACCCTGGTAAACCGTCGGTAAAAACCCACTTCCCCACACTGACTTCCCTGCATCGGGTTGTTTCCCGCCCGAGGCCAACACGACAAAACCGGGCAGATCGTCGTTTTCAGAGCCGAGTCCGTAAGTTACCCACGAACCAATACTGGGTCGACCTAGCCGCGCACTGCCTGTGTGCATGAGCAACTGAGCCGGAGCATGGTTGAACTGGTCGGTGTGCATAGCTTTCAGGAACGTAATATCGTCCACCACGCCCTGTAAATGGGGCATATAATCCGATACCCAGGCACCCGATTGTCCGTGTTGAGCAAACTTGCCCTGTGGCCCCAACATTTTTGGAGTCCCCCGAATAAATGCAAATTTTTTACCTTCCAGCAATTCCTGAGGGCAGTCTTTGCCATTGTATTTGACTAGCTCGGGCTTATAATCAAACAGTTCTAACTGGCTTGGTGAACCAGCCATGTGAATGTAAATCACCCGCTTGGCTTTTGGGCCAAACTGAGCAGGTTTGGGCATCATCGGTTCACCGGATTGCGTAAGCGCGGGGGACGCTCTTTCATCTTTTCCGCCGAAAAAACCGCAGCTACTCAGCACCGAACTGAGCGCCATTCCACCCAGGCCCGTTGAGCAGGTTTGGAGAAAATGCCGCCGGGTTTCGCGTTGGAGAGCGGCCTGTTGAAGTTCTTGGAGGAGCTTGTTCATTATTCCTTCGTTATGACTTCGTCTAAATTCAACATAGTATTCGCGGTTACTGTCATGGCGGCCAGTTCGGGGCTTGCCCGATCAAACGCCAGCAAAGTGCGCGCTTCGTCGGGGTGTTCCCGATAGTGCTTTTCAGTATTTCGGTACAGTTTTACCAGTACCGCGAGTTTACGCGGGGCCAGATCGCGAAGCATCACGCGCCGGAAACCAGCCTGAATTTGCTGTTCGGGTGTGCTACCTGACTCACGCATACAATCAGCCAGGTTGCGGGCTGCTTCTACATAGACTGGGTCGTTGAGCGTAACCAGTGCCTGCAAAGGCGTGTTGGTACGCAGCCGTCGCACCTGGCAAAACTCCCGGCTCGGGCTATCGAACGTAACCATCGACGGATAGGGCGAAGTTCGTTTCCAGTAGGTGTACATAGCCCGACGGTACCGGTCAGTGGCGTCGCTCACTTTCCAGCTTTCGCCGTTGTAGGGCGATTGCCAGATTCCATCGGGCTGAATTGGCATCACGCTGGGGCCGTACATCTTATGGTTCAGCAAGCCGCTCACGGCCAACGCCTGATCGCGAACCTGCTCGGCTGCTAACCGTACTCGTGGCCCCCGCGCCAGATATTTGTTGGTTGGGTCAGCGGCAATTAGGGCTGGTGTAGCTTCGGATCGTTGCCGGTACGTAGCCGACATAACCATTCGTTTCAGCAATTTTTTGACGCTCCATTTGTCCGTCTCCATAAACTCAGCGGCCAGATAGTCGAGCAGTTCCCGGTGCGAAGGAGCAATGCCCTGGGTACCGAAGTCTTCGATTGTTTCAACGATGCCCATTCCGAACAGTTGCTCCCAAATCCGATTGACGGCCACGCGGGCGGTGAGTGGGTGCTGTCGGTCAGTCATCCAGCGAGCTAACCCTAACCGGTTTCGAGGCAGGTTTTTGGCCATTGGTGGAAACGACTTCGGAACATCGGGTTGAACAACCCTGCCTTTCACTAACCAGTTGCCCCGGTCGAACACCTGCGTTTGTCGGGCCAGATCACCTGTACCGTCGAGCATAATCGGTGTCGCATCCGGGTCTTTATTGAGCAGTAAAGCATACTCTTTTTCAATAGGCCCGATCACGTCGGCGGCTTCTCCCGGCATCGCCGTCTGGAAAGCCAGCCACTTTATCATTACCCATTTGTTACCGCCTTTTGGGTTGTTGAGTGAGAAGAACAGATTATGCTTACCCGCAATAGCAGGCAGTGGGACAATTTGTATGGTGTCTTTCCAGGCACCACCAGTCACGGGTACGGGCAATGTCGCCATCACTTGGCCTGTCGGTCCATCACGTCGAATTGTCATTGTTGCGCCGGGCGTTTCGTTGCCCCAGGCCAGTAGCAGGCGGTTTTTGCCTGTTAACGTAACGCCGGGTAAACGGGCTGATCCCTGATGTAAGATTCCGAAGAACTTAGCATCTATGAGTGAAGCTTTGTTGTACTGGTCGAGTGCATGCGAGTTGAATTTCGGCTCCATCGTTCGCAGAAACTGGCGCTGTTCTAGCGTTTGCCGGGCTGGAGCCACCTTTCCCATCCACTGCTCAAGAGCCTGTAGCTGAACCGAATCTTTATCTTTATAAAAACGCAGTGTAGGCGTTTCGGTTGTCACATCTTCATCGCGGGCGTTGTTGAAAAACGCCATGTACTTATAATATTCGTCGTGCGTGAACGGGTCGTAGGGATGGCTGTGACACTGCACACAGGCAAACGTTGTCCCCTGAAATACATCCCAGGTGGTGCTAACCCGGTCGATTACGGCCGCCACCCGGAATTCTTCATCCTGCGTGCCGCCCTCGTCATTGTTCATCGTATTTCGGTGGAACCCAGTGGCAATCAACTGATCTTCTTTTAATAACCCTGTATTCGGATCTCGATTAGGCAGGAGGTCACCCGCGAGTTGTTCGGTCAGAAATTGGTCGTACGGTTTATCGCTGTTGAAGGCTTTGATGAGCCAGTCGCGGTACCGCCAGATTTTACGGCCGGGGTCACGCTCATAGCCTTTGGTATCGGCATAACGAGCTAGGTCGAGCCACATACCTGCCCATTTTTCGCCATAGGCCGATGACGCCAGCAGTCGGTCGACGGCTTTTTCATAGGCATCGGGCGATTTATCATTCAAAAACGCAGTGACTTCCTCTGGAGTTGGCGGTAATCCTGTCAGGTCAAGAGCCACGCGCCGGAGCAAGGTTGCCGGATCGGCTTCGGGGGCGGGTTTTAAGGCGTCGACCTGTTTTGGGTCGGGAGCCGTGGCTTTCACCTCTCGAATTTTTGCCAGCACAAACTGGTCTATTTCGTTCTTGACCCAGGCGGTTTCGTCGCTCTTCGCCAAACCAATTCGTGACCAAAATGAGCCAACCGTGGGCACCTCAGGCTTTTCAACCGGCGTATAGGCCCAGTGATCGCCCCACTCGGCTCCCTGATCAATCCATTTTCGCAGTAAGTCAATTTCTTCGTCTTTAAGTGCCGGATGATCCAGCGGCATTCGCTCCTCGGGGTCATCGAGCGTCAATCGGCGAATCATCTCGCTGGCGTCGGCATTCCCGGGAATGATAGCAGGCTTGCCCGATTTTGCCGGAGCGATTGCTTCGTGCCGGAAGAGTAAACTGAATCCAGAGGTTTTCTTAACGCCCCCGTGGCAGGCAATACACTGTTTATTCAGTATCGGCTTGACCTGAGTATTAAAGTCCACCTTCTGGTCAAAAACTCCCAGAATGGAAAATGACGAAAGAGCTACTACGGCCACTAATCCGCCGATCGCCAAGAGTTTCGATTTCATCATAAGCCTTTATAGATTACAAATAGTTGTGTGTATTCTTGAAAGAGTAAACAAGGCCGATACTCATTGGTAAACAAACAAAATTTGTAATTAATCCCAGATAGGTAAATAACCTTCTGCCATTTATCACAATCTGGCCGTTCGCTTTCTGTTTTTCGCGATATTGCAGATTAGTACTATAATCATCAACTTATTTCTACTTCTGACTGCATGAATCGAAGAGACTTCATTCAACAGGCAGGCTGGGGCATGGGTGCGCTGGCAGCGTCGTCAATTCCAATTGTGGGTTACGCCGTACCAACCGAACGCCTGCTTGAACCCGGCCTCAGTGTCGCCACTAAAAAACAACTCGCCGATGTGGCTCTTAATGCGGCAAAAAGCCGGGGAGCTACATACACTGACGTTCGAATTGGCCGCTATCTGCAACAATTTGTGTTTACCCGCGAAAAGCAAGTCCAGAATATCAGCAACGCGGAATCGTTCGGTGTTGGTATTCGAGTGATTGCTAATGGAACCTGGGGATTCTCGGCTACCAGCGACGTAACCCCCGATGGTATTGCCAAATGTGCCGCCACAGCCGTGGCCATTGCCAAAGCCAATTCAAAAATTCAGACCGAACCGGTGGTGTTAGCTCCCCAGAAAGGTGCTGGCGAAGTGTCGTGGAAAACTCCCTTGACCAAAAATGCCTTCGAGATTCCAGTTAAGGAGAAAATTGATCTGTTGCTTCGGACCAACAATGCGGCACTGACCAATGGCGCTGGCTTTGTGACCTCGAACCTGTTTATGATCAATGAGCAGAAATACTTCGCATCGACGGATGGGTCATACATTGATCAGGACGTTCACCGAATCTGGCCAACGTTTACTGTAACGGCGGTAGACCGGGCAGCTGGTAAGTTTAAAACCCGCGATGCACTTAGCTCACCCATGGGTATGGGCTACGAGTACATGGATGGGCTGGCGTCGGAGAAAATCCCCGGTCCAAACGGGCTAGTCGGCTACCGTAACTCATACGACATTGTTGAAGATGCCACGCTGGCGGCCAAACAGGCTAAGGAGAAAATGACGGCCAAGAGTGTGCCGGCGGGTAAGTACGACCTCGTACTCGATCCCAACCACCTCGGCCTGACCATTCACGAATCGGTTGGTCACCCTACCGAACTGGATCGTGTATTAGGGTACGAAGCCAATTATGCTGGTACGTCGTTCGCAACGCTCGACAAGTGGAAAACGAAGTCATTCAAATACGGCAGCGATCTGGTCAATATTGTGGCTGATAAGCGGCAGGTTGGCTCCCTGGGTGCGGTTGCTTTCGACGACGAAGGTGTACCGGCCAAAGAATGGGATTTGATCAAAAACGGGGTACTGGTAAACTATCAGGCCATTCGTGATCAGGTATCTATTCTGGGCGAGAAAGAATCGAACGGCTGTTGCTACGCCGACAACTGGGACTCCGTACAATTCCAGCGGATGCCAAATGTTTCGCTGAAGCCAAGTGCCGAAAAACGCTCGGTTCTGGATATGATCAAGGGCGTCGAAAAAGGAATCTATATTATTGGTCGGGGCTCGTATTCGATCGATCAGCAGCGCTATAACTTCCAGTTTGGCGGACAGTTGTTCTACGAAATTAAAAATGGTGAGGTAGTCGGTATGCTCGACGATGTGGCGTATCAGGCCAATACGCAGGAATTCTGGAACTCCTGTGTTCAATTGTGCGACAAAGATGATTACCGCATGTTTGGTTCGTTCTTCGACGGAAAAGGCCAGCCTTCGCAGGTAAGTGCGGTATCACACGGAAGCCCGACCACCCGTTTCAATGGCGTCAACGTAATCAATACCGGACGGAAAATCTAAAGCGTCGTTTCTGGTCATTTTTCGTCATTTTTTGTCATTCTTCGTTTTCAACCAATGACCACTTATTGACTATCTAATGACCACCAATGACCGTTCAAATAACCACTTATTGACAATCAACAACGCATGGCTATTTTAAGTAAAGAAGAAGCAAAAAGTATAATCGACAAGGTGTTGAAATACGCCAAGGCTGATGAAACGGCGGTTAGCGTTTCGGGCGGTCGTACGGGTAACATTCGTTATGCCCGTAACTCGGTGTCGACGAGTGGCGAAAGTAACAACCTGGCGTTGGCCGTAACATCAGTGTATGGCAAACGCTCTGGAACCGCAACCATCAACGAATTTGATGATGCTTCGCTGGAGAAAACGGTTCGCCGGGCCGAAGAGATCGCTCAGTTAGCCCCCGAAAACCCGGAATATATGCCGATGCTCGGGCCACAAACCTACTTGAATACGAATCCGTATTCTGAAAACACCGCCAAAATTGACCCTGAATACCGCGCTAAAGCAGCCTTCGATAGCCTCGATCCTTGCCGCAAGAAGAACCTGACGGCAGCTGGTTATATGGAAGACTCAACCGGTTTTTCCGCCATTGGTAACAGTAAAGGATTATTTGCGTATAACCGCGCTACATCGGTCGATTTCACGATTACCGTTCGGACAGCCGACGGTCTGGGTTCGGGTTACGCCATTCGCGACGTAACCGATATTTCGAAGCTCAGCACCAAAGAAGCCACCGAGATCGCCATGCAAAAAGCGTTGGCGTCAGTTAATGCCAAAGCGTTGGAGCCAGGTAAATACACCGTTATTCTGGAGCCGGCCGCATCGGTCGATCTGCTTCAGAACATGATGGGCAGTATGGATGGCCGTAATGCCGACGAAGGCCGTAGCTTCCTGAGCAAAAAAGGGGGCGGCACTCGCCTGGGCGAGAAACTGTTCGACGAGCGGGTTACGATTTACTCGGACCCTACCAACCCTGAAATTCCAACGTCGGCCTTTGGTGGTGGCGGTGGTGGTCGTTTTGGCGGTGGGGCCGACGGTCGTCCACAGGAGAAAGTGACCTGGGTTGACAAAGGAGTAGTAAAGAACATGTACTACTCCCGTTTCTGGGCCGACAAAAAAGGCGTGAAAGCAACTCCTCCACCTTCGGCCTTCATTATGGCTGGTGGTAATCAGTCGTTGCTGGATTTGATTAAAAGTACGGAGAAAGGAATTCTGGTTACGCGTCTGTGGTACATCCGCGCGGTTGATCCACAGACGCTATTATACACGGGCCTTACCCGCGACGGGACGTTCTACATCGAAAACGGTCAGATTAAATACCCCGTCAAAAACTTCCGCTTTAACGAAAGTCCGGTGATCATGTTAAACAACCTCGAAGCTATGGGTGCACCTGTTCGCATCAGTGGTAACCTGGTTCCACCCTTAAAAATCCGGGATTTCACCTTCTCCAGCCTGTCGGACGCGGTTTGATGAGGCTAAAGCCTCTTCATAACTAAAACACAGAGATTCACGGAGAAGCACAGAGTTTCACAGAGAAAAATTAAGAGAGATGCAGACCTTGAAGCACGAATTGACACAGAATGAGCTAGCTACTATTGTGATTGGTAGAGCCATTGAAGTGCATCGAGCTTTGGGACCGGGTTTGCTTGAGTCTGCTTATCAAGAGTGTCTTGTCTTTGAGTTACAGGAAGCAGGTCTGTTTGTTGAACGAGAAAAACCAATGCCAATAGAATATAAAGGTGTCCGCTTGGAACATGGGTATCGGCTTGATCTGCTTATTGAACGAAAACTAGTAGTTGAATTAAAGACTGTTGATATTGTTCTTGATGTTCATGAAGCTCAACTGCTAACATACCTGAAATTAGGTGGCTACAAACTTGGCTTACTCATCAATTTCCGAGTTCCCTTGCTTCGCGAAGGAATCACTCGTTTAGCAAATTTCTCTATCTAATTTTTCTCTGTGAAACTCTGTGTGTCTCCGTGGATCTCCGTGTTTTAGCCAAGATATGATATCTCAAAAAGAGCTTTAGCTCTCAAACCTCTCCAAGATGAACCGTCGACATTTTAATCAATTATTGGGCATGGGTACTGCTGGGCTAGTGATGCCTTCGCTGCCTGCTTTTTCCTATGCCGTTTCCCCTGAAGAACTAATCGGTAACCAAATCGATGTAGCCGCCAAGAAACGTCTGGCTGATGCCGGGCTTAACGCAGCTAAGGCGATGGGAGCGACTTACTCCGATGTACGCATTGGCCGGTATCTGAACCAGTTTGTGCTCACCCGTGAAAACAAAGTGCAGGGTATCGTCAACACCGTTTCTTATGGTGTAGGTATTCGGGTTATTGTGAATGGCTGCTGGGGTTTTGCCGCTATGGCGAACCCGAAAGATGAGGCTACAGTGGCGAAATGTGCCGCCACGGCCGTGTCTATTGCCAAAGCCAATGCCCGGTTACAAACTGAGCCCGTGCAACTGGCTGCTCAGAAAGGGTATGGCGAAGTAAGCTGGAAAGCGCCCATCAAAACAAACGCCTTTGAAGTACCAATCAAAGATAAGGTAGACCTGCTTCTTTCGGCCAATGCGGCAGCCATGAGCAACGGAGCCAACTTTGTGAACTCGGTGATGTTCATGGTCAACGAGCAAAAGTATATCGCTACCAGCGACGGGACCTACGCTGACCAGGACATCCACCGTATTGGGCCGAGCTTCAACGTTACTGCGGTTGATACGCAAAGCGGAAAATTCTCGACCCGCAACTCGCTGAGCTCCCCTATGGGCATGGGGTATGATTACCTGCAAACAAACCCGAGCGACAAAGTTGGCGGGGTAACTACCCGTTATAACAAAGGCTACGATATGTTGGAAGACATTACGTTGGCCGCTAAGCAAGCTAAAGAGAAACTGAACGCCAAGTCGGTGGAAGCAGGTAAGTATGACCTCGTTCTCGACCCCTCGCACCTCTGGCTAACCATCCACGAGTCGGTGGGTCACCCCCTTGAGCTTGACCGGGTGCTGGGTTACGAAGCGAACTATGCCGGTACTTCGTTTGCCACGCTCGAAAAACTTCAGTCCAAGAACTTCGCTTATGGCAGCAAAGAAGTGAACCTTGTAGCCGACAAAACACAGGTTGGTTCGCTGGGCGCGGTTGGCTACGACGACGAAGGCGTCGGTACCAAAAAATGGGATCTCGTGAAGGATGGTATCCTGGTAAACTATCAGGCCATTCGTGATCAGGTACACATTCTGGGAGAGAAAGAATCGCACGGTTGCTGCTACGCCGATAACTGGAGTTCGGTTCAGTTTCAGCGAATGCCCAACGTATCGTTGCAGGCGGGCAAAACGCCACTGTCGGTGCAGGACATGATTAAGGATGTCAAGAAAGGCATCTACATCATCGGCGACGGCTCATTCTCAATTGACCAGCAGCGCTACAATTTCCAGTTTGGCGGCCAGTTGTTCTACGAAATCAAGGACGGTCAGATTGCAGGAATGCTCAAGGACGTAGCTTATCAGGCCAACACGCGTGAGTTCTGGAACTCCTGTGCAGCCGTTTGCGATCAGAGCGATTACCGGTTAGGGGGTGCCTTCAACGATGGCAAAGGACAACCATCGCAGTCGAGCGCGGTATCTCATGGTAGCGCGACGGCTCGTTTCAACGGGGTGAATGTGATCAATACGGCCCGGAAAATTTAAATGGCAGAACTAGACGTTGAATATTGGGTGTTGTTTCATGTCCAGTATTCAACGTCTAAATCTTTATCTCATGAATTCGATTTTCAATCTCCCCTTTGATTCGCCAACTGGTAATTCTCCAGCTATTCTCCCGCTTTTTGGTGGTGCCAATAAGCCCATTGAAACCATGACAACTGATGAGCTTAATACCGCAGCCGAACAGGTCTACAATAAAGTACGTGAGCAAGCATTCAGTCGCGGATTGCCTGTCATTGTTAAGATTAAAGGGC
The DNA here is from genome assembly GCF_028867935.1 of Flavobacterium sp. SUN052. Classification (GTDB taxonomy): domain Bacteria; phylum Bacteroidota; class Bacteroidia; order Flavobacteriales; family Flavobacteriaceae; genus Flavobacterium. Next base: position 413,330 of record NZ_JAPQNS010000003.1, on the reverse strand, counting down.
AAATAGTCAAAGAGTTTGCAGACGGGCATATTGAAACAGTAGCCTGATGCAGCCATTTTTCTATATCGTTGCTGGTCCAAATGGTGTTGGAAAATCCACTGCATCTTTTCAGTACTTGCCAAAAGGTGTAGAACTAATAAACTCAGACGATATAGCACGGCAGATCCGACTGGAGCAGGTACATCAGGAGGTTATTCAACAAATGCCAATGATGAATCGCAACGACGTATTCAACAACATCTTCGCAACAGAGAAGCCTTTGCTGTTGAAACAAATCTGCATGAGATAGAAACCTGGCAATATTTTTTAGCTATTCAACAAGCTGGTTACTCTTTTAGATTGCTGTTCCTGTGTGTTGATGATTTACCTATTCTTTATCAACGAGTGATCAATCGACATTTACAAGGGGGTCATTTCATTAGGAAAGATGTTATTCGTGGACGATATGTGGCAGGGCTTTCGTTATTGAACCATTTCTTTAATGCCCCTAATTCCTTAACATTAATTGACGCGTCTGATCGGTTAGAAATCATTTACCAGCGAGTCGACAATGACGTAATAATTCAAAAAACTCCATTGCCTGCCTGGGTTGAAGCAAATCTATAGAACCATTTTAGTCACCCGCTACCTGAACCTGATGCAACAATTCCATCTTCGGTATCATCTATTGACGATGTGAGAGCCATGTATCAAAAACTAACCAAGCCCCCATTTCCAACAGACACTAGTAATGAACCGCCGACATTTTAATCAATTGTTGGGCTTATCAACCGCTGGGTTGTTACTCCCCAATATAGCCAGTTTAGGCCGCTCTGTAGATCCGGCCGTACTGCTCGAATCTGGCCTTGATGTAGCCGTCAAAAAACGACTAGCCGATGCCGCCCTTAACGCTGCCAAAGCGAAAGGAGCCTCCTACACCGATGTGCGCATTGGTCGCTACCTGCGACAGTTCGTGATCACCCGCGAAGATAAGGTGCAGAACATTGTGAATACCGAAAGCTACGGCGTTGGCGTTCGCGTAATTGCTAATGGCTGCTGGGGCTTTGCCGCTGTTGTAGATGCACAAAACGAAGACGATATGGCGCGTGCGGCCGAAGAAGCCGTAGCCATTGCCAAAGCCAACGCTAAGCTGCTGAAAGAACCCGTTCAGCTCGCTCCACAAAAAGGCTACGGTGAGGTGGAATGGAAAGCACCGATTAAGAAAAACTCGTTTGAAGTCCCTATAAAAGAAAAAGTTGATTTGCTGTTAGGCGTGAATGCCGCAGCCATGAAAAACGGGGCTAACTACGTGAACTCGGTACTGTTTATGGTGAACGAGCAGAAGTATTTTGCCTCGACTGACGGCACATACGCTGACCAGGACATTCACCGAATATGGCCAATTTTCAACGTAACCTGCATCGATCCCAAAACGGGTAAGTTTGAGACGCGCAATGCGCTCAGTGCCCCAATGGGTATGGGCTACGAGTACCTGCAAGTGAACCCCTCCGACAAAGTAACGGGCGTTACAACCCGCTATAATAAGGGGTACGACATGCTGGAAGATGTTACCGCAGCTGCTCAGCAGGCCAAGCAGAAACTCTCAGCCAAGTCGGTTGAAGCGGGTAAATACGATCTGGTTCTTGACCCTTCGCACCTCTGGCTAACCATCCACGAATCGGTTGGTCACCCTACCGAGCTGGACCGGGTGCTGGGCTACGAAGCCAATTTTGCTGGTACATCGTTTGCTACGCTCGATAAATGGCAGTCAAAGAACTTCCAATACGGCAGTAAGCTCGTTAACCTGGTGGCTGATAAACAGCAGGTAGGCTCGTTGGGTGCAGTTGGATACGACGACGAAGGCGTTGGTACTAAAAAATGGGATCTGGTGCGCGACGGTGTGCTAGTAAATTATCAGGCCATTCGTGACCAGGCCGCTATTATCGGCGAAAAAGAATCGCATGGCTGTTGCTATGCCGATTCGTGGGGAACGGTACAGTTCCAGCGGATGCCCAACGTGTCGCTAGAAGCGGGCAAAACACCGCTGTCGGTTCAGGACATGATTAAGGATGTTAAAAAAGGCATTTACATTGTGGGCGATGGCTCGTTCTCAATTGACCAGCAGCGCTACAATTTCCAGTTTGGGGGCCAATTGTATTATGAAATAAAAGACGGTCAGATCGCTGGAATGCTCAAAGATGTGGCTTACCAGTCGAACACGCAGGAATTCTGGAACTCCTGCGCAGCGATTTGCGACCAAAGCGATTACCGGCTTGGTGGCTCGTTCTTCGATGGCAAAGGCCAACCCAGCCAGAGTAGTGCCGTTTCGCACGGCTCAGCCACTACGCGCTTTAATGGTGTTAACGTGATCAATACTGGACGGAAAATCTAAATGGCAATCATACTCTCTGAAGCAGAAGCTAAGGCGCTGCTTACTAAAGTTCTCAAGTACTCGAAAGCCGACGAGTGCGAGGTAAATCTGTCGGGCGATGTGCGCGGCAATATCCGTTACGCCCGTAATGCTGTTTCAACAAGTGGCTTACGGTCTAACCAGAACCTGGTGGTTCAATCGGCTTTCGGTAAAAAAGTAGGCGTTGCCACCATCGATACCTTCGACGATGCGTCACTGGAGAAAGTGGTTCGCCGGGCCGAAGAGCTGGCGCAACTTGCTCCCGAAAACCCAGAATACGTTGGTGTTCTAGGTCCACAAACGTATATGAAAAGCAATGGCTATTTCGAGAGTACAGCCAAGTTAACCGCCGATGCCCGCGCCGATGCTGTAGCAAAAAGCCTCGAACTGACCCGTGCTCAAAACCTTACTGCCGCCGGGTTTATGGAAGACGTTCATGGGTATCAGGCCATGATGAACTCCAAGGGCCTGTTTGCGTACTATCCGAGCACCAACGTAAACTTTTCTCTGACCGTCCGCACCGCCGATGGCAAAGGGTCGGGTTACGTCATTCGGGGTTTCAGCGACGTTAACAAGCTCGATACAGCAGCAGCTACACGCATTGCCAGCCAGAAAGCCGTAGCTTCGGCCAGTGCCGTTGCTCTGGAACCGGGTAAATACACCGTTATTCTGGAAGCGACTGCAGCAGCCGTTTTGATGGAACAGTTATTTTTCTCGATGGATGCCCGTTCAGCCGATGAGGGTCGCAGTTTTCTGAGTAAGCCCGGTGGCAAAACCAAACTGGGTGAGAAAATTGTGGACACGCGCGTAACCATTTACTCCGACCCAACCAATGCCGAACTACCCGGTTCGCCCTGGGCGGGCGATGGACAGGCTCAGCAAAAAATGACCTGGATTGACAAGGGTGTGGTAAAAAACCTGGCTTACTCGCGCTATTGGGCACAGAAACAGGGCAAAAAACCGATTCCGTTCCCGAGCAATGTGATTATGGCGGGTGGAACGGCTTCGCTCGAAGACATGATCAAGAGCACGCAACGGGGTATTCTGGTCACCAAACTCTGGTACATTCGGGAAGTAGATCCACAAACACTGCTCAATACGGGCCTCACCCGCGATGGAACGTTTTACATCGAAAACGGTAAGATAAAACACGCTGTCAAGAATTTCCGCTTCAACGAGAGTCCGGTGATCATGCTCAATAACCTCGAAACGCTCGGTAAACCAGAGCGCGTTGTTAGCACAGAATCAGATAATAACTATCTGCTTCCACCCATGAAAATTCGGGAGTTTACGTTTTCGAGTCTGTCTGACGCGGTGTAGCGCAGTAGTTACCTTTCGGAAATAAATCAGCCTGGCACTATCCACTTTTGAGGAGATTCCCGGGCTTTTTTATTTTTCAGGCTGATGATAACGCGTAAAAGCTTTATGAATTAGGCAAACTCAACTATCGATGACGATCCGATCAACGCTCCCGGTTTTAGGTGTTATTCTGTTGCTCAGCAGCTTCCTGGCCCTCACACCGAATACAATATCGACTCAACCAAATAGACCGCCCAACATCATCCTGATTTTAATCGACGATATGGGTTCGGCTGATGTGGGTTGCTATCGGGGCGCCGAACCGCGGAGCACTGGGGACGGTAGCCAGTTACCACCCACGCCCAACATCGATAGGCTGGCGGCCGAAGGAATCAAATTCACTAATTACTACAGCGCGGCTCCTATTTGCTCACCCTCGCGGGTTGGCCTGCTTACGGGCAATGTACCCGGCAAGTGGAAGATCACATCGTTCTTGGCCGAACGGAAGCACAACCGTACCTGCGAACAAGCCGATTTTCTGGACACGTCGGCACCCTCTGTAGCTCGGCAACTGAAAACAGCGGGCTATGCTACTGCCCATTTCGGTAAATGGCACATGGGGGGCGGTCGCGATGTAGACAATGCCCCCGGCATTCGACAGTATGGTTTTGATGAGTACGCCAGTACTTGGGAAAGCCCCGACCCCGATCCGTTGCTCACCTCGACCGACTGGATTTGGGCGAAGTCGGATAGTGTGAAACGCTGGAATCGCACGGCCTATTTTGTGGATAAGACGCTGGACTTCCTGAAACGTAATCCCGGCAAACCCTCCTATATCAACCTCTGGCCCGACGATGTGCATACGCCCTGGGTGCCTGACGAAATAACCCTCAGCGAGTTTCCGAAGGGCACCGAAAAACCCCGCGAATTCAAAGCCGTTCTGGCCGACCTTGATGTGCAGATCGGGCGACTGCTTGCTGGGCTGAAGGCACTGGGCGTTGACGACAATACGCTCGTTATCTTCACCAGCGACAACGGAGCGCTACCTACTTTCCAGGGGATTCGGTCCGGTATGTTCCGGGGCAGTAAACTCTCTCTTTACGAAGGCGGTATTCGAATGCCGTTCATTGTGCGCTATCCGGCCAAAACGCCCAAAGGCAAGATCGATAATCAATCAGTGGTGAGCGCCATTGACTTGCTACCTACGTTTATGAGTCTGTCGGGCAAAAAAGCGGGCAACCCTCAATCCGACGGCGAGAACATGGCAGCGGTGCTATTAGGCAAACCAACGGTTCGGAAGAAACCCCTTTTCTGGGAATATGGCCGTAATAATGAGTCGTTCCGTTACCCCGCTGGCCGCGACAAAAGTCCTAATCTGGCTATGCGAGAGGGCAATTGGAAACTACTGATTAACGACAATAGTACAGGTGCCGAACTCTACGATCTCACCGCCGACCCCGCCGAAAAAACAGACGTAGCCAGTCAGCAGCCAAAGTTGGTGAATGATATGCGGGAGAAGCTATTAGCTTGGCGCAAGGGGCTGGCGAGATTGTGAGTGTGCAAGTGAGTAAACAGCGCGACCGCTCACCAAAACGAATTTGATTAGACATGAGAAAGCCCGCTTGAGCGAATCAGGCGGGCTTCTGTTTGATGCAGTTGAGAGTAAAACCTACTTCGCTTGCGAAATGTTTCCAATCTGAAAAATAGTTTCATAGTTTTTCTTTTTAGTTGCCTTCACCCGAAAAACCTCACTTTTAGTCCGTTTAGCCGCTTTAGTACCCCATCACACGGCTATGTTTCTGCCAACCCTTAACCAAATTATTTCGTACTTTTGATTGTTATATAAGGGCGTTGAATCAGAGATGCCGGACGTTGGATTAAGTCAAATAAATACTCTCCAACATCCCTGATTCAACGTCATCTTGCACTATGATCGACTATATTTCGAGCCTGAATGACCCGCAGCGTGAGGCCGTTACCCATACCAGCGGCCCGCTAATGATTATAGCCGGAGCAGGATCTGGCAAAACCCGCGTACTTACTTACCGCATCGCGTACCTCATCGAAAAAGGCGTTGATCCATTTCGGATTTTGTCGCTGACGTTTACTAACAAAGCCGCTGGCGAAATGCGGCACCGGATTGAGAAAGTAGTAGGCAGTGAGGCCCGAAATATCTGGATGGGTACCTTCCATTCGGTTTTTGCCAAAATCTTACGCATTGAAGCCAAAGCAATTGGCTACACCAGCAATTTCTCGATTTACGACACCGACGACTCCAAGTCGCTACTGCGGTCCATTATTAAAGAGATGGGCCTGGACGATAAAATATACCGTGCGAACAGCGTTTTCAGCCGGATTTCGGCAGCTAAGAACCGGCTCATTGGCCCGGAAGATTATTTAGCAAACCCGGTTATCAAAGCCGACGATGAGTCGGCCCGGATGCCGGAGGTTGGCCGGATCTATAAGGAATATGCTCGCCGGTGCTTTGCCGCCAACGCGATGGATTTCGACGATTTGTTGTTCAATACCAACGTGTTGTTCCGCGATCATCTGGATATTCTGCACAAATACCAGCACAAGTTTCAGCACGTGATGGTCGACGAGTTTCAGGATACCAACGTATCTCAATACCTCATTACGCGCAAACTGGCGGCTGTTCATCAGAACATTTGCGTGGTGGGCGACGATGCACAAAGTATCTACGCGTTCCGGGGTGCCAACATCGAAAATATCCTGAATTTCCAGCGCGACTACGGCAAAGACGCAGTCAAGATTGTGAAACTGGAGCAGAACTACCGCTCCACCAAACACATTGTCGAAGCGGCCAACTCAGTTATTGCCCGCAACCGCAATCAGCTGGAAAAGAGTGTCTTTACGGATAATGTTGAGGGCGCTTTAATCGATGTTATAAAAGCGGCATCGGATAACGAAGAGGGTCGACTGGTGTCGCAATCCATTTTTGAGGCTAAGATGCAGGAAGGCCTGAAGAATAATGACTTCGCCATTCTGTACCGGACCAACGCCCAGTCGCGGGCCTTTGAAGAAGCCCTTCGCAAACTGGACATTAAGTACCGGATCATTGGAGGTCTGTCTTTTTACCAACGGAAAGAGATTAAAGATTTAGTGGCGTATCTGCGGTTCACGGTCAACCAGCAGGACGAAGAGGCTTTCAAGCGGATTATCAACCTGCCTAAGCGTGGCATTGGGGATACTACCATTGCCAAAATTGCCGTGCTAGCCGCGGAACGTGAGGTGCCGGTTTGGGAGATCGTCAGCAACATAAACCAGTACATTGCAGGTCGGGCATCGGTAGCTATTGAAGGTTTTGCCGACATGATTAAAAGCTTCGGCCTGCTGCTCGACAAGAAAGATGCCTACGAGGTTTCGGCGCATATTGCCAAATCGTCGGGACTGTTGCGAGACCTATACGAAGACAAAACCGTGGAGGGTCTGGCTCGCTACGAAAACGTGCAGGAATTGCTGAACGCCATCAAGGAGTTTGTCGATAATCCTGACAATGAGGAGAAAAACCTGAGCTCGTTTCTCCAAACGGTGTCCCTGTTGACCACCGCCGATGAAAAGGAAGACGACGGCGACAACGATAAGGTGACGCTGATGACCATCCACGCGGCTAAGGGGCTGGAATTTAAAAATGTCCACATCGTTGGTCTAGAGGAAGAGCTGTTCCCCAGCCAGATGATGCTCGAAAGCCGCAACGATCTGGAAGAAGAACGCCGGTTATTCTACGTAGCCATTACCCGCGCCGAACGTCGGTTAACGATGTCGTATGCCGAGTCGCGCTATCACTACGGCCGCCTGAAAATGTGCGAGCCAAGCCGGTTTCTGATGGAAGTCGATCAGCGCCATCTCAAAATGGCGCGAACGCGCGCAGAAACAAATGGCAACAGCAGCACTCGCCAGGAAGCCCGCGAAGGCCGAGCGATTCCAGATCGGGACCGGAATGATATGCCCTCAGCAGGATCAATGAGCTTTGTACGGTCACTAGCCCAGAAAACAGGCCGGAATCAAGCACCACAACGGGCAGTAACGCACACCCCCTCTGCCGATTTTGCCGCCAGCGACACCTCGGCACTCACAGCCGGGATGAAAGTTGAGCACGCCAAGTTTGGCTTCGGCGAAGTTAAAAGCATGTCCATCAACGGCGCCGAACGCAAGGCGATTATCCAGTTTGATACTGAAGGAGAAAAGACATTGCTGCTGAGTTTCGCGAAGTTGCGGATTGTAAACTAAAAGACAGGAACGCAGATAGCACGGATCGAGCGGATTTACACAAGATTTCGGAAATTAAACAGGATTTCAGAGAGCCATTTAACCCTTTAATTTTTAGATGAAAACCTTACAATATCGCCTGATTCTGACACCTGAGCCAGAGGGGGGCTACACGGTAAACGTCCCTGCCATCCGCGGATGTGTAACATACGGAGAAACAGTAGAGGAAGCCATTGCTATGGCAAAAGATGCTATCGAAGGCTGTTTGGCCGTATTACAGGAAGAAGGCGAACCTATTCCGGCAGATGATAGCAATACGTTGGAGTACTCCTTACGATTGGAAACCGAATACGCCTGATATGAATCTATCTGCGAAACGGATTTATATTGAAGCGTATGGGTAAGGGTAGCCATCATATTTATTTCAATCCAATAACAAAGGTGACGGTGCCTGTTCCTATTCATGCTAAAGACTTAAAAAAGGGCACTTTCATAGGTATACTAAAAGATGCTGGCATTGATACCCGAAAACTATTCGACTAGGTAATGATTCGATTTTTTAACGAAGACTCTCCCTATAAACTCCCGCAGAAGCAGGTTACCCGCCAGTGGCTAAAGCAGCAAGCCGAGGCTGAGGGCTTTCGCGTGGGTGACCTGAATTATATTTTCTGCTCCGACGAACACGTGTTACAAGTCAACCGGGATTATTTGCAGCATGATTATTATACCGACATTATTACCTTCGATCAAAGCGAAGAAGAAAACCTGATTGAAGGCGACATTTTCATTAGTGTCGATCGCGTAGCCGACAATGCCCAGCAATTGGGTGTAACCCCAGTTACCGAAATGCGCCGGGTACTGGCTCACGGTCTATTACACCTCTGTGGCTACGGCGATAAATCGCCTGAAGAAGAGATAACTATGCGGGCTAAAGAAGATGAATGGCTAGCCGCATATACGCTACAAAACTTGCTCCATTAACAACCATGAAAAAACAGCTCCTTGTAACAACAGTATTCATTGCCCTCATGGCCACATCGGGTGCTCAAACTGCCACTTCGCAAACAACTGGGCCCGACAAAGGGGCATTGGTCATTGTTGGAGGAGGAGCCATGTCGCCCGATATCTGGAACCGGTTTATTGAACTGGCTGGCGGAGCTGCCAACGCCCGTATTGTGGTCATTCCAACAGCAGGCGATGATTCTACTTTGAATGCCGCTGGATTACGAACCCAGAAACGCTTAAACGAATTGGGTGTAGCAAACGTAACCCTGCTCCACACCCGCGATCCCAAGCAGGCAAATCAAGAAGCTTTTGTGGCCCCTCTCGAGCAGGCCACCGGTGTTTGGTTCGACGGTGGGCGTCACTGGCGGCTGGCCGATTCGTACCTCAACACGCTTGCCCATACAGAATTCAATGCACTACTAAGCCGGGGAGGTGTAATCGGAGGCACATCAGCAGGCGCTACTATTCTGGGCTCGTTTATGGTTCGGGGCGACACCAAGGGCAACAGCATCATGGTGGGCGACCATACCGAAGGACTAGGATTTGCCAAGAACCTGACAGTGGATCAGCACGTACTTCGCCGAAACCGGCAGTTCGACCTAATCGAGGTAATTAAAGCTCGTCCCGAGCTGTTAGGCATTGGCATTGATGAAAGTACGGCCGTGGTGGTGCAGAAAAATACGTTCGAGGTGATTGGCAATTCCTTTGTTGGCATATACGACATTAATCAGATTAACAGCAGTGCTAAATTCCCCTCTGGCCAGAACAGCACGGGTGGGCCGTTTTACTTTCTGGGCAAAGGGCAGAAGTTCGATTTGCAGACCCGGAAAGTGATCAATCAACCCGCACCCCGGCCCAACGAACCAGCCCGCTAAACCTTGACGCCCCTGTCTAAATCCCCTACCCTGCTGCGTGGGATCAGCCGGTTCGATTTCATCGCGCTCATCATCAACATCACCATCGGTGCGGGTATTCTGGGACTTCCGGCGAAGATTTATACGCTGATTGGCCCCTGGAGTCTGCTGGCTTATGGCGTCAGTGCGGCCGTTGTGACACTGATCATTCTGTGTTTTGCCGAGGTAAGCAGTCGGTTTAGTGGCACAGGCGGGCCGTATCTATACACGCGAGTGGCCTTCGGTCCCTTGGTTGGTTTCGAGGTTGGCTGGCTGTTCTGGCTGTCCCGGATAGCAGCCTTCGCGTCAATCTGTAATTTGTTTGTCAGTTATTCAGCTCTTTTCCGGCCCCAACTGGCCGCAGGCTGGGAACGTGCGGGGCTCATAACAGCGCTAACCGCAGGATTAGCCCTACTGAACTATGTTGGGGTACAGCGGTCGGCCCGGGTGAATACCGTATTTACAATCAGTAAGCTGTTGGCGATTGGCCTATTTGCCATCGGGGGGCTGTTTTTTGTGGATAAAGCTGCGTTCACGTTCCCGGCTTTCCCCGACTATGCGCCGTTTTCACAGGCAGTATTGCTGCTGATTTTTACCTTTTCCGGGTTCGATGTAGCTGCAATCCCATCGGGCGAAGTACAAGAGCCTCAGCGAACGGTTCCGTTATCGTTATTGGTATCCATCGGCACGGTAGCGGTGCTGTTCATGGCGGTACAGATTGTTTGTATTGGGACGCTACCGGACTTAGCGCACTCAGAGCGACCATTAGCGGATGCTGCCGGACAATTTATGGGTTCTGGAGGTGCTTTGTTTATCACGATTGTGGCTTTGCTAACTGCCCTGGGGACGCTCCACGCCCTGATGTTAACCGGCCCCCGGCTGCTGTTTGCCATGGCCGAGCAAAAACAATTACCCGCCTGGTTAGCAGCCACACACCCCCGTTTCCGAACGCCTTATGTAGCTATTTTGGTCACCGCCACACTGCAACTCCTGCTGGCAGTAACCGGCACATTTTTGTATGCCTTAACACTCAGCACACTAATCCGGTTAGCCTATTTTGCCTTGACCAGTGCAGCCCTACCCCTATTACGTAGACGTACCGACGTCCCATTGGCGCAGTTTCGAGTAAATGGTGGGTTGTTGGTTTCTGGTCTGGCAGTTGCCCTTTGCATCTGGTTATTGAGCAACAGTTCAGGCCGCGAAGCCCGCGACGTTGCGATTGCTGGTGCAGTAGGGTTGCTCATTTACTGGCGAATGCGGTCTGTCCGCACCTAATTTTGCTTTATGCTTCATCACCCTATCAAAGCTGTCCCTGCCCGAACCACCGAACGCCTTTGCGAAGTAGCCTGGTTTTCTGACCTCTGTGGAGAAGACACTGAATTTATAAGCATTCGTGACCCGGCCCGAAGTACATTTTCGCACTGCCGTGACATTGCGCTGACGGCCGAGCGACTAGGGTTCAACAATTTGCTCCTGCCAACATCCTACATGATTGGTCAGGAGGTGGTTCCCTTTGCGGCCGGCGTTGCCCCCGATCTGCACCAAATCAGTTTACTCACGGCCATCCGTTGCGGTGAAATGCACCCGCCCATGTTGGCTCGCGCATTGGCCTCGCTCGACCATATGCTTCAGGGACGGCTGACGATCAACATTATCAATTCCGATCTGCCTGGCTACCGGGAAGACGCTGATTATCGTTACCAGCGCTGCGCCGAAACCATCCAGATTCTGAAACAGGCCTGGACATCGGATCGTATCGAACACGACGGACCCGTATACGGAAAAATCAGTTTAGCCACCGACCCCGTTAAACCGTATCAACAAAACGGTGGACCGCTGTTATATTTTGGCGGCACTTCTGATGGTGCGCGTGACGTTTGTGCCCGTTACTGCGACGTGTTTCTGATGTGGCCCGAAACCGAAGAGATGCTGTATGAAAACATGCAGGACGTGTCTGAACGGGCCGCTAAATACGGGCGGCAGGTAGATTTTGGGTTACGTATTCATGTTATCGTGCGCGAAACGGAAGCCGAAGCGCTAGCGTGGTCCCGGCATATCATGTCGAAATTTGACCCCGTGCGCGGAGCCGCTATGAAAAACGCATCTCAAAGTTCATGGTCACTGGGCGTACGGCGGCAAAATGAGTTGCGCGAAGAAGCCGATGCCAATGGGTTTGTGGAGCCGTTGCTCTGGACTGACATCGGCAAAGCCCGGTCGGGTGCGGGCGGGGCGCTGGTAGGCAGTGCCGACCAGATTATTGAAAAGATCAACCGCTATATGGACATGGGTATTCGGGCGTTCATTTTCTCCGGCTACCCCTTAATCGAGGAAGCAAACTGGTTTGCCCGCTTGGTCCTGCCTCATTTACCTACCGTGTCGCTATCAGCATTACAGGGACGGTTGCCGAACAAGTAGCAACAAACTAGGATGTGTAAACGAGTCGATTAACTTTCATTTCTATCAACTGTTCACTTCAACCACTCGGCCCATTTGCCCTGCGCTTTCATCACCTGCTCAATCACATCCCGGACTGCGCCACGGCCGCCAGCTTTTGGTGAAATATACTCGCACAGCGCCTGAATTTCATCGGCGGCATCGGCAGGGCAAGTGCTGAGTAGTGCAGGGCGAGCCAGAATTTGATAATCAGGCAGGTCATCGCCCATGTAGAGCACTTCGCTTTCGTTGAGACTGTCGCGGGTGAGAAAACCGAGGTAGGCGTTCACTTTTTGATCGGTGGGTCCGCCCATGAATACGTTACTGTTTTTGATTTTCAGAAACTCAAGCCGTTTCCGAACGCCGTCCTGATTCCCTGCCGATACAATGGCAACCGTGAAGCCGGCTTTGATAGCCTGCTCAATGCCGTAGCCATCGCGGATATTGAACGTCCGAAATTGTTCGCCGGAAGCAAGCGCATTAACGCTCCCGTCAGTTAATACGCCATCGACATCAAAAATAAATGTGCGAATCCGGGCGAAGCGGTCGTGTAGTGGGGTCATGGAGTAAAGATACTACCTTCGCGTTATGAATCCCACTCAACTCCCTGCACCGTTTCGTGCCCAGATGCAACAACAGCTAGCCGATGAATTTCCGGCGTTTGAAGCTGCTTTGGGCCAGGAGCCACCCGTGAGCATCCGGCTGAACCCAAGTAAACCAGCTCTGGATACAACAGGGTTGGAAAGGGTTCCGTGGTGTTCCGAAGGGTTTTACCTTCCCGAACGCCCTGTTTTTACGCTTGATCCGCTGTTTCAGGCCGGGGCTTATTACGTGCAGGAAGCTTCTTCTATGTTGTTGGCCGAAGCCATGCGCCAAACCGCCAACCTGACTCGGCCACTACGGGTATTAGACTTATGCGCGGCTCCTGGCGGAAAGACAACCCTGCTGGCTTCGCTCCTTTTACCCGATAGCATGCTGGTCTGTAATGAAGTAATTCGTACACGGGTGCCCATCCTGCGCGAGAACGTTGAGAAGTGGGGCTATCCCAATGTGGTTATCACCAACCATGACCCGGAAGACTTTGATAAGCTGGCTGGCTTTTTCGACGTGATTCTGGTTGATGCTCCCTGTTCGGGAGAGGGTTTATTCCGGAAAGATGCCGACGCCATGCAGGAATGGTCGGAAGAGAACGTGCAAACGTGCTCTGCTCGGCAAAAACGGATTCTGTCAGCCGCAGCACCATTACTTGACGAAAAAGGACTGCTCATTTATAGTACCTGCACGTACAATGATCCCGAAAACGTGGATAACATGCAGTTTCTGGTGGATAACGGTTTTAAAAACCGCCTGCTCAACTTACCCGCCGAATGGAACGTTGTGGCCAAAGAAATCGGGACCACTGTCGGCTACCAATGCTATCCTCACCGTGTTCGGGGTGAAGGTTTTTTTATTAGTGTTTTTCAGAAAACGGGCTTTGCTCCCGCTCTCAAAACCAACAGTCGACCCTTCCGCGACTGGCGTCCCCTGCGTCCTCGTGAAACAGCCGAAGTGCGTGGCTGGCTCGCTAACCCCGACCAGTTTTCGTACTGGACAAAACCCAATCAGGAGGTAGTTGCCGTGCCAGTTGCGTTGGAAAAAGCGCTTTATCTGGTGAATGATGCCCTTCGTAATAAAGGATTTGGGCTGGATCTGGGCACGTTCAAAGGCACCGATTTCATACCCGCTCATGCGCTTGCTCTGAGCACTGCGCTTGCACCTGGTTTGCCTGGTGTCGAACTAAGCAGGGAAGATGCCCTTCGGTATTTCAAGAAAGAAAACCTGGTGATGGACGCATCGGTGCGGGGCTGGTTATTAGCACGGTATCAAGGTATACCGCTGGGCTGGATGAAAGGTGTAGGAAACCGGGTGAATAATTACCTGCCCAAGGATTGGAGAATTCGAATGGAAATTAAGGAATATCATTGAAAGACTATTGGTGGGCCAATCCAACGAACGTACACCTTCGTTTATTACCTATATTTACGAGTAAACCTCATTTTTTTTGTTTGCCGTGCTATCCGCCACTCCATACCGCCTGATCGTAGCCCGCTTTCTGCTGGTGCTATACGTGCTCACGCTGGTCAACGGTGTGGTGTTCCGGCACGCGCACCGGCTGGCCGACGGAACCATTGTTAGCCACGCCCACCCCTATATTCCTATTGGCGATGATCCGTATCAGCCCAATAATCACACCCAACAGGAAATCATCTGGCTCGATGCGCTGAGCCAAATTCTTTACGACGACTGGCAACCCACAACCTTTATGTTGCTGTTGCCGCTGGTTGTCAGTATCCTCTCCATTCCCCCCCTTTTTCAGGCAGCGGTTTTCCAGCCCGCTGCCCGTGTGGTTTTCCGGCACCGGGGACCGCCAGTTGCATGGTTTTGAGTTTCACTGAACCAATTACCAAAATGCAACCTACTTTCCATGAAATCATTTTACCGGCTTTGCCTGTTGGCGAGCCTGCTTGGGTATGGCCTGACCATATCCCAATCTGCTCTTGCGCAGACATCACTCAATGGCCTTGTTGCCGACCTTAAAACCCGCGAGCCGCTCGTTGGGGCTACTATTTTTATTCCATCCCTAAAAAAAGGGACGGCTACGGAAGCCAATGGCCGGTTCAGACTGCTGGGGCTACAAGCCGGTTCATTGACTGTTGAAGTCCGTTTGGTGGGCTACAAAACTCTGACGCGCCGGGTAGCGCTATCCGGCGACAGCACCAACATCGAGTTTTCGCTGGAAACCGAAGTGGCTCAATTAAATGAGGTGGTGGTTACCGGCCTCACAACGGGTTCTACAGTCCGGGAGAGCCCCGTGCCGATTATGACCTATTCCAAGCTACAGTGGCTACAGACGGCATCGACCAATTTAGTGGATGCGGTGGTAAAAATGCCCGGCATGTCGCAAATCACTACGGGGGTGGGGCTATCCAAACCCGTTATTCGTGGCCTTGGCTTTAACCGGGTTATTACCGTTCACGATGGTGTTCGGCAGGAGGATAACCAATGGGGCGAAGAACATGCTCTACAAGTGGACGAATACTCAATTGAACGCTACGAAATCATCAAAGGGGCGGGAAGTCTTCTGTATGGCTCCGACGGCTTGGGCGGAGTGATGAGTCTCATTTCGTCGCGACCTCCGCAACCGGGCATTACTCAGGGCCAAATCCTGACGAATTACCAGACCAACAACAGCATGGTTGGTGTATCGGCCATGATGGAGACAACTGGTCAGAAAGGTTTCTTTACGCGTTTGCGGGTTAGCGGTAAAAGTGCAGGAAACTACCGCAACCAATATGACGGCCGGGTTTACGGGTCGGCCTACCGCGAGATGGACGTAAACGGAACCGTGGGTTTGAGCCGGAAATGGGGGTATTCGCAACTGAATTTTTCCAACTGGCACGAAGACATCAACATTGTAACGGGTGAGCGCGACGCAAAGGGTCGATACGTAAAACTGGTGCGTCTGAACGCTACAACAGAGGGTGTTGCACCGGTTACTGACGCTGATCTGAGAAGTCGGGCCATCGACCGGGCCAACTACCAGAACCTCAACCACGCCAAACTCTCCTGGAACACGTTTGCAAAAATTGGCCGGGGTAATTTTTCGGCGGTAGTGAGCTACAGCAAAAACAAACGGCAAGAGTTTGCCAGCACCCTCACACCCGGCCAGCCAGCCCTCTATTTCTTCTTGCAGAACGTGTATTATGATCTCAAATACTTCATGGATGCCCGAAATGGTTGGGAAGTAACAGTGGGTACGAGCGGTCTCTGGCAGTTTAACGATAATCGGGGTTTGCAGGTGCTGTATCCGGGATACCACTCACGAGATAACGGTGCTGTAATTTTTGTTCAGAAAAAAACTGACCGGTTTACAGTCAATGGCGGGGTTCGGCTCGACGTTCGGCAGATGCATATCAATCCGTTGTATGTTGACGAAGCCGGTGCATTTACTGAAGATGCAGGCCGCAACCGGCAAATACGGTTTGCCGGTTTGGATAAAACGTATGCCAATCCAACCGCAAGCATCGGGGCCTCTTTTTTGGCTACGCCTAAACTGACCATTAAAGCCAACGTAGCAAGGGGCTTCCGGGCGCCCACCACCCCCGAACTCTCGGCCAATGGCGAACATGCGGGCACCTTCCGTTACGAAATCGGCAATCCAAATCTTCGCTCGGAGGTCTCGCTGCAAACCGATTTTGGTATCGTGTACGAAACCCCGGACATTTCGATCACGGCCAGCCTGTTCCGCAACGCCATTAATAATTATACGTATTCCGAAAAAGTTTTGAATCGCGCTGGTAAAGACTCCATTGTAGATCCATCACGTCCCATTCTTACCTACCGTTACGTGCAGGGTAATGCGGTGTTATACGGTGCTGAGGGTCAGGTGACGTATAACCCGACCGGGGCCAAATGGCTGAATTTATCGGCTACGTATTCGCTGGTGCGTTCGCTAAATCGTTCTGCCAAGGGTGATTCAGCCAAGTATCTGCCGTTTTTACCCCCTCCCCGCGTTATTGTCCAGGCAAAAATAACCCGTAGCGAAATGGGTCGACTGCTGCATAATGGCTATGCGCAAACGGAAGTGGAACACAATCAAACCCAGAATCAGGCACTTTTAGCGTTCGGAACCGAAACGCTAACCCCTGCTTTTACGTTATGGAATATAGGGGCCGGAGCCGATGTAATGGGTAACAATGGTCGAACATTGTTTTCGGTGTACTTGTCGGTCAACAACATACTCGACAAGGCATACCAGAGCCATCAGAACCGCCTGAAATATTTCGGAAGCAACCCCGCAACGGGGCGGCAGGGCGTGTTCAATATGGGCCGCAATGCAAGCCTGAAAGTAGTGGTGCCTCTTCGTTTTTAATGATGAATGATAAACGATGAATGATGAATACAGGCAGGTTATGCCGGGTATATCATTTATCATTCATCACTTATCATTCATCATTACTGACCCATGCAAAACGTCATTCAGCTGCTACCCGACTCCATTGCCAACCAGATTGCTGCTGGTGAAGTAGTGCAGCGTCCGGCATCTGTGGTGAAAGAATTACTCGAAAACTCGGTTGATGCCGGAGCAAAATCGGTGCAGTTGGTTGTGCGCGATGCCGGTCGCACACTGGTGCAGGTGATCGACGATGGTGCTGGTATGACTGAAACCGATGCCCGCATGAGCTTTGAGCGGCACGCAACGTCGAAAATCCGCTCGTCCGACGATCTGTTCAAGATCATGACAATGGGCTTCCGGGGCGAGGCATTGGCTTCTATTGCGGCTGTAGCCCAGGTTGAAATGCGTACCCGACGGGCTAGTGAGGAACTGGGAACGTTGGTTCGGATTGAAGGTTCGGAGATTAAAGCGCAGGAACAGATTTCGTGTCTGCCTGGTACTAATCTGCTTATCAAGAACCTGTTTTTTAATGTTCCCGCTCGGCGTAATTTCCTGAAATCAAACTCGGTTGAGATGCGTCATATTCTTGATGAGTTTCAACGAGTGGCGCTGGCAAACCCTGGAGTGGCCTTTTCGCTGTTTCAGGACGACCGCGAGGTATATAATCTACCCGTAGGCAAGTTGAGCCGCCGAATCATTGATATGTTCGGTAAGAACTACCGGGAACAGTTAGCCTCCTGCGAAGAGCAGACCCCTTACGTAACAGTTCACGGCTACATCGGTAAACCCGAATCGGCCAAGAAAACCCGCAACGAGCAGTATTTCTTCGTCAATAATCGGTTCATCAAGCACAATTACCTGCATCATGCGGTGCTCGGTGCGTATGAAGGAACGCTACCCGATGGGCATCAGCCGTTTTACGTGCTGTTTATTGACATTGATCCTTCACACATCGATATTAACATCCACCCAACCAAAACCGAAATCAAGTTCGACGATGAGCGGTCGGTGTATGCCATTATGATGGCCGCGGTACGCAAAGCGGTGGGGATTTACAATCTTTCGCCTTCACTCGATTTCGAAGGCAATGTTAACTTTCTCCATAACCAGAACAGCGCTAAAGACCGCCAGAAAGCAGAGCCTGCCCCATCAGCCAGTGCCCCACAGCCAGACCGTAGTAGCAGTTCGGTGCCCCGCCCGGTAATGCCTGGTTGGGCAACTGGATTTCCAGCCGGAGCCAGTAGCTTCGACCAGCAAGGACCACGTGCAGTGGCTTCAACTATCAAGTCGCATGCTAACCGGCCAGAGCCCGCACGCGTGGATGAGCCCAAACCAAGCGCACCCCGACCGGTTTCGTCTAATTCAAGCCTAATTTTTGAGCGTTCAAAAGCTGGTACACTCTCACGGCCGGATGTAAATTCCCCCAGCGAACCTCCCGCCGACTGGTTACCTGCGCCCGCTCCCAACCCAAGTCCGACTCCGCCCTCGGGTGACGTTAATGCCGCTATCGACGCACTCACATTGGGAAGCCGTGTTAATCAGCTTCCGCTTGAAACACCGACAACCTCAGAAAGCCTGACTGAGGGTGGAACAATTTTGCAGATACATGGCCGGTATTTACTGGCTTCCGTAAAATCAGGCATGTTGGTCATTGACCAGCGACGCGCTCACGAACGGATTTTATACGACCAGTTCCATGCCGCTCTGACCAAGCGCAATGGGGCTTCGCAACAGTTACTGTTTCCAAAAACGGTGCACGTTTCGCCCGTCGACTATCAACTTGCACTCGACCTGCGAGAGGAGTTGACTGGACTTGGCTTTCAGTTCGACGAAGCGCCTGACAATACATTTGTGCTTCAGGGTATTCCGGCTTTAACGCCAGGCGAGAATGAAGAAGAGCTATTTGCTAACCTGCTGGCGCAACTTCGGGCCGATACCGGACGTCTTAAGTTAGAGCGGTCTGAGTCGCTGGCGCGGTCGATGGCGCGACGATCAGCATTGCGGCACCAGGCGCGCTTGGGCGAGGTCGAAAGTAGAGCGTTATTAGATCAATTATTCGCGTCGACCAACCCCAGCTATACACCAACCGGCGAACCGATTACAACAGTATTGACGTTAGATAAAATTCAGGGCCTTTTTAAAACTTAATTCGGTTAAAGCCGTAAATTGTATTTAATCATGATGATGACACCCGTTGTCCGAACGCTTATTTTGATAAATGTATTGGCTTTTGTATTTACCTCGGAGCCAATTATTGACCAGTTCGGATTACACTCGTTCCTATCAGATCTTTTTCAGCCCATTCAGTTTCTGACCCACATGTTTTTGCATGCGGGCTTTGGTCATATTTTCAGTAACATGATTGGTCTGTTCGTGTTTGGTCCGATGCTCGAACGAACATGGGGTGCGCAACGGTTTTTGTTCTTTTACATGTTTTGCGGCTTGGGTGCCGGTCTATTGTATTTGGGTATCAACTATTACGAAATGAGTCGGGTTTTTGAGATGGTGCAGGATTACCGAGCCAACCCCACACCCGATGCATTTTGGGGATTTATTGAGAGTCATGCCAGTTCAGCTTACGATCAGTTAGAAGGTTTCATTGACGCGTATCGAGAAAATCCAGGGAATCAACAGTTTAGGCAACAGAGCCTTAGTTTTGTAAATCAATTTTGGACTCGGCAGATTGATGGGCCGATGGTAGGAGCTTCAGGAGCCATATTCGGTGTTATCATGGCCTTTGGCTTGTTGTTTCCAAACACTGAGTTGTTTTTGTTGTTTCCACCTATACCAATCAAGGCGAAATATCTCGTTCTTGGTTATGGGGCCTACGAGGTGTATTCGGGCGTATATCGGGCACAGTCAGATAACGTTGCCCACTTTGCTCACATTGGTGGCATGTTGTTTGCGTTTATATTAGTAAAATACTGGGGTTCTCAACGAAAAACATTCTATTAGTAATGAGCAGTTTACTTGATGATTTCCGCTCTGAGTTTTCGAAGCCCAACAACACGTTGGCGCAACTGATATTGGTGAATGTTGTAGTATTTTTAGTGTTACTACTGCTCAATCTGATTTTTACGTTGTCAGAAACATCGCATCTATACGCGTTTGTTTTAGATCAGTTAATTATTCCCGCTCGGGCATCCGAATTCATACGGCATCCCTGGACTTTATTTACGTACTCATTTACGCAAACCGACCCCTTTCATATTCTGTTTAATATGCTGGGCCTGTACTGGTTTGGCCGTCTGGTCGATGAGTACCTTGGTGCACGACGGTTGCTAGGCCTCTATTTAATGGGTGGCATTGCGGGCGGGTTGCTGTATCTGGCCATGTATAATCTGGTACCCTTTTTTATGCAGCAATCGGGCGGTGTGCGTATGCTGGGATCATCTGGAGCTTTCTTTTCCGTAGCTGTTGGGGCCGCCACTTTACTACCGAACTATTCCTTTCACCTGCTCTTCTTTGGGCCGGTTCGCATCAAATACATTGTTTTCTTCCTGATTGTATTGTCACTGGCCAAGCTGGGCGGCAGCAACTCTGGTGGCGAACTGGCACACCTCGGCGGGGCGGCAATGGGTTTCTTTTTCATTAAACTGCTTCAAAACGGCACCGATCTTGGTCGGCCTATATATTGGCTTATGGATGGCTGGCAATCGCTTACCCGGCCGAAGCCAGCCGTGAAAGTGTCCTACCGCCAACGGAGCAATGCCAACGCTAGCACGGGTACGTATGTGACGGCTGGCACGGCCGCTTCAGGAAGCTCGGTAACCATGCCCGATGAAGCTGAAATAGACTCGATCTTGGATAAAATTTCTCGCTCTGGCTACGAGAGCCTGTCCCGCGAAGAAAAACAAAAGCTGTTTAAAGCGAGCCAGAAGAGTTAAAAAAGAAGTCATAGATAGTCATTAAAAAAGGTCATTGTCTGAACAACAATGACCTTTTTTAATGACTATCTATGACGTTTACTTACACGTCTAATAAAATCCGAGTTGGATCTTCCAGAAGTTGTTTCACTCGTACCAGGAAGCTTACAGACTCTTTACCGTCGATGATCCGGTGATCGTAACTTAGGGCTACGTACATAATTGGGCGAACGGTAATTTCGCCGTTGATCACTACTGCGCGCTCCACAATATTGTGCATACCCAGAATAGCAGACTGTGGGGCGTTGATAATTGGCGTCGACAACATCGACCCAAAAATACCACCATTGGTGATTGTAAACGTACCACCCTGCATCTGATCGATGGTGAGTTTGTTGTCGCGGGCAAGGCCAGCTAAACGAACGATCTCCTTCTCGATATCCTGGAAGCTCATCTGCTCGGCATTCCGAATAACCGGAACCACCAAGCCCCTGGCAGACGACACAGCGATAGAAATATCACAGTAATCGTTGAACACCATTTGATCGCCATCAATCATAGCATTCACCGCTGGAAATTCCTTCAGCGCAATACAAACCGCCTTCGTGAAGAATGACATAAAGCCAAGCCCTACCGCATGTTTTTCCTTGAACTTGTCTTTGTACTTATTCCGCAAGTCCATGATCGGCTTCATATCAACCTCATTGAAGGTTGTCAACATAGCCGTCTCGTTCTTCACCGCCACTAACCGACGGGCAATCGTCTTGCGAAGCGAAGTCATTTTCTCGCGACGCTGATTCCGGTCGCCAGCAGGGGCGGCAGAAGGAGCTGGAGCTGGTGACGGAGCAGCCGGTTTTGCCGGGCTAGCTGTTGTCGCTGGAGCAGCAGGGGCAGGGGCAGGGGCCGCTGGCTTAGCCTGGGCATTCACCGCGTCCTCCTTCGTAATACGTCCACCAACACCAGTACCCGTTACGGCACTCGTATCAACGCCTTTTTCGTCCAGAATTTTGGCGGCAGCGGGCGACGCATGATTAGCCGCGTAGCTCGCCTGACTATTACCATTCTGAGCAGCAGGGGCAGCAGCCGGAGCGGCTGGCTGAGGAGCCGGAGTGGCTGCCGAAGGAGCTGACTGTCCTACTTCGATGCGGGCAATAACGCCACCAATGGGCAGTGTTTCGCCTTCTTTGGCTACAATACGTAGCGTTCCGGCGGCTTCGGCAGGAAGTTCAAACGTAGCTTTGTCTGATTCTAGTTCGCAAAGGACCTCATCAAGCGCCACCACGTCGCCGTCTTTTTTCGACCAGGCTGCAATGGTAACTTCTGTGATCGACTCACCAACGGCAGGAACCTTCATTTCAATTACCTGACCGCCACTTGCTGGAGCCGGTGCAGGGGCTGTTGCCACCGCAGCTTCGGCTGGTTTAGACTGTGGGGCAGCAGGTTGTGCTTCGGGGGCTGGAGCAGGTGCTGGAGCTTCTACTTTTGGTGCTTCTGGAGCGGGAGCCGCCCCATTTGAAGCTACGGAATCAATCGTGCAAATCACCGCGCCAATAGGCAGTGTATCGCCCGCCTGCGCCATAATGTGTAACACGCCGTCGGCCTCCGCCGGGAGTTCAAACGATGCCTTGTCGGAATCGAGCGTACAAAGTACGTCGTCTACCTTCACGGTATCGCCTTCTTTTTTTAACCATTCACCAACCGTTACTTCGGTGATCGACTCCCCTACAGCGGGGACTTTTATTTCAACGGCCATTTTTTAACAGTTAACAGTTAACAGTTTTCAGTGAACAGTAGTATTATTAATGTGGTTAGCAAAAGCTAACTGATAGTTGATCATTGTTCACTGTTCGTTGTTTATTCAAATGCTTTTGCTACTAGCGCAGCTTGTTCCTGAGTATGCATTTTGGCGAAGCCCGTAGCGGGTGAGGCTGCTGCTGGGCGTGAGACTGGACGTAGACGGACATCGGGCATTTCACGCAGCAGATAGGTGTAACAACCCATGTTGAGCGGCTCCTCTTGTACCCACACCAGATCAGCCTTTTTATAAGCAGCTAATACCTCATCAAGCTGTTTTTTAGGCAGCGGATGCAGTTGCTCCAATCGGACAATGGCTACATCGGTGCGGCTATCGGCTTGCTGTTTTTCGAGCAGTTCGTAATAAATCTTACCCGTACACAGCAGTACCCGCTTCACTTTTTTAGGATCGGCGTAACCATCACCAAGCACCTCCTGAAAACGACCTTTAGTGAGATCTTCCAATGGAGAAATTACCTGCGGATGACGAAGCAGCGACTTTGGCGACATAATCACCAGCGGCTTACGGAACGCCCACGTCAACTGCCGACGCATAATATGGAACAGGTTGGCGGGCGTTGTTACGTTGGCCACCACCATGTTGTATTGCGCGCAGAGTTGCAGGTAACGTTCTGGACGAGCGTTTGAATGCTCTGGTCCCTGACCTTCGTAGCCGTGTGGCAACAACATGGTCACGCCATTTTGAATCCCCCACTTCGATTCACCAGCCGCAATAAACTGATCGATCATAGTTTGGGCACCGTTGGCAAAATCACCAAACTGAGCTTCCCAGATCACCAGTGCATGGGGTGTTGCCATGGCGTAGCCATATTCAAAACCCAATACGCCATACTCTGACAGTAGGGAGTTATATATCTGGAATTTCGCCTGGTCTTCCTGAATATGATCCAGCGATGAGTGTACCGCGTTCGTTTCCTGATCGTGCAATACCGCATGGCGGTGCGAGAACGTTCCCCGCTGCACATCCTGACCACTCAACCGAACGGCTTTCCCTTCCGCCAGAATCGAACCGTAGGCCAGCAACTCCGCCGTACCCCAGTTCACTAACTTTGTTTCGGTAAGCATTTGCTTCCGGTCGCGCAGGAGCTTATCTATCTGCTTCAGTGGCTTAAAGCCTTCTGGAACTGTGTAAAGCGACTTTCCAACACTTTCCAGAACTTCTAGGGCTACTCCGGTCTCTGGCGACTGATCAAAATCTTCCGGTTGCGACGTGCGCAGTTCAGCCCATTGTTGATCCAGACGGAGTGGCTTATACTTAATTTCTTCTTTCTGCTTAACCTTGTCGAGTCGCTCCTGCAAGAGTTTTTTGAACTCAGCATCCATGCCTGTCGCTAACTGAGCATCTACTTCGCTCCGCTCAATGAGTGATTGGTTGTAGATGTCGCGGGGGTTTGCATGTTTGTCGATGACCGCATACATGGTTGGCTGCGTGAACTTCGGTTCGTCGGACTCGTTGTGACCGTAGCGACGGTAACACACCATGTCGATAAACACATCGCGCTTGAACATTTCGCGGAATTCCACAGCCAGTTTGGCGCAGAAATACACCGCTTCCGGATCATCGCCGTTAACGTGGAAAATGGGCGCATCGATGATTTTGGCTACGTCTGAACAGTAGATAGACGAGCGGGCATCATCGAAATCGGTGGTAAAACCAACCTGGTTATTGATTACAAAATGAACCGTTCCGCCAGTTTGGTAGCCGGGCAGTTTGGCCATTTGCGTTACTTCATATACAATACCCTGACCAGCCACGGCGGCATCGCCATGAATCAGGATTGGCATAATCTTGGTAAAATCGCCCTTGTATTCTTCGTCGGCCTGAGCGCGAACAAACCCTTCTACTACCGGATTGACGGCTTCGAGGTGCGAGGGGTTGGGAGCCAACTTCACGTTGATCATCTTACCCGACGGTGTTTCGGTCAGGCTGGCGTAGCCAAGGTGATATTTCACGTCGCCATCGC
The DNA here is from genome assembly GCF_028867935.1 of Flavobacterium sp. SUN052. Classification (GTDB taxonomy): domain Bacteria; phylum Bacteroidota; class Bacteroidia; order Flavobacteriales; family Flavobacteriaceae; genus Flavobacterium. The sequence goes on along the minus strand of NZ_JAPQNS010000003.1, from coordinate 388,500 downwards.
CCTGCACCTGACTAGGAATATTGCCCTCAAAACCGTCGAAAATGCTTTCGTAGGATTTACCCAGAATGTTAGACAACACATTGAGTCGGCCACGGTGTGCCATCCCAATCATTACCTCCTCAACGCCCATGTCGGCCGCCTTGTTGATGATTGCATCTAGTGCCGGAATGGTTGTTTCGCCCCCTTCGAGCGAGAATCGTTTCTGACCCAGAAATTTGGTGTGCAGAAAGTTCTCAAAAACGGTGGCTTCGTTCAGCTTTTTAAGGATGCGAGTTTTTTCCTCAATAGTGGGGTCAAATACCAGTGCTTCCTTCTCGATTTTGTTGCGGAGCCAGTTTTTTACCTCGATCTCGCGAATATACATGTACTCGAAACCGATGCGGCCCGCGTAGATTTTTTCGAGCGAAGCCATGATCTCACGCAGTGTCGCGGGCCCGATTCCCAACAACATCCCCGACTCAAACACGGTGTCTAAATCGGCTTCCGAAAGGGCATAATCGGCCAGTTCTAGGCGTGGATTCCGGTCTTTGCGTGACCGAATTGGGTTGGTTTGCGCCAGCAGGTGCCCCCGTGAGCGATACGCTTTGATCAAGCTCGCTACAGAGACTTCTTTTTCGCTGTGTTTGGCATCCAATGGCGCTTTTGTAGCTTGTCCATTGGTAGGAGCAGCAGTCCCGTTAGTGGACGAGCCGTTTCCATTAGTGGTTTTGCTTCCATTTTCGCCATAGGTTAGCGAGAAATCGAAGCCTTCAAAGAACGTCTGCCAGCTTGCATCAACCGAGTTAGGGTCTTGCTTGTACGCCTGGTACAATTGGTCAACATAAGCTGCATCTGAGTTCGCTATATACGAATACTTATCCATAAGTTCGGCACTTCTGTATTTGACGCGCAAAGTTACAGTATCGGCCTGAAAGTAGGCCGCAAAATTTGGACTTTATCGGTTTCTTTGCTAAGCACACAAGCGGGCCTACGAAACAAACAAAAAATTTTAACAATTGGTTAGAGATTGTTCAGCCTCGGATAAGGCTTCTTTCCTTTCATCGCAAACCACAAAATCTTGTTCATCAGCTCGTCTTCGCCGGTATCTATTCCTTCTTCAGCCTGCTCGCTCGACTCACGAGCGTAATGCAGGGCCCGACCGCGAAGACTCGACAATGGCTTATTCATTTCGTCTAACGCCACTCGATTGGGTAGGGCTGTAAACGTTGCCGGGTCGGGTTTGTCGGTAAAACAATCGAACATGGGCAGTGCGGTTGCGTCGATGACGTTCATGGGCGGCAAGCCCAAAATTTGCTCGATCGTGCGCACCATTGATGTCTGATTGTAATTTGTTCTTACCGTTTTCCGAAGCCTTGAATAGGGACTCACCACAAAGCCCGTGGTGCGATAGGCTGAAATATGATCCCAGCCAGCCTGTGAATCGTCTTCGGTAATAAAAATGACCGTATTAGCCCCAAACCGACTTTTTTGAATGGCTTCAACCATTCGCCCAACGGCCAGATCATTGTCGGCTACCATGGCGCGGGGCGTCGGAAACTTCGGGCTCAGGCCAGTTGTATGGTCGTTGGGCAGGGCCATCACCATCAGGTTTGGCCAGTCGTCGCCGGGGCGCGATGCAGCTTCATTCAGGTCTTTAATAAACGCATCGGCCCGCATCTGATCGCTGATCGCTTGGTCGGCACAGCCCGGAAAGTTCATCGCCAGAATTGGCCGCACCCGCGAGATTGTAGTGGTATTGGTGTATGAAAAGGGTTGGCTTGTCTGCCGTAACTGATAGATTTTTTGCCAGTCCAGTTTTTTGTCATACTTACAATCGCAGGCTTCGCCATAGATGCGGACCGTTTTGCCGTGGTCGAGAGCGTTGTTCCAGATCAAGCCTTCTTTATTGTACACCATTGCATCGTAAAGCACGTGCGGGTACGACCGGAACCAGGCACGAACACTCTTTTCGGTATAGTCGGTCACCATAGCGGCATCGGCCCAAGGATGGCCTTCGGCTGACGATTTACCCGAAACGTGGTAGTTATCTAACAGCATAAATTCGCGTGCCAGCTGGTGTTGGTTTGGCGTGATACTATCCCCAAAAACACACAACGAGGGCATTCCCCGACCTTCGGGCATGTCACCCAGCACCTGATCGTAGGTTCGGTTTTCTTTGATGATATACACCACATGCTTAAACACCGAGGGTTCGCCAATGCGCTCTGGTACAGGTCGGGGTTTGGCATTGGGACGCGGTAATTGTTCAGCCAATTTCAACCGAAACTGCATGCTCTGTTTTCGCACTTTCTCCGTGTAAGGGCTCAACTCCGTTTCCGTTGGAATGGAAATAATGGAAACCGTTGCCAACTGTCGGTGCGATGTAAATCCTTTTTGATCGGCTTGCAGGTTGCGGCCTTGGCTGGCTGGTTCAACAGCCGTGGCTATGCGCGAACCGTTGCCTTCGATATTGGCCACGTAGAGCGTGTTGTCTATACACAATATCCCGCCCGGATACGCCTGCGTCGGGATATAGCCCCGAACACGCGAACTGGCAACGGGCAGTCCGTTTGCCAGCGACACAACAGCCAGTGCGTTATCGAGACCATTGGCCACGTAGAGCGTGGTTCCGGCCGGGTCGAGTGCCAGCGCGTTGGGCGTGCTACCGATGTATGCCTTCTCTCCACCAAACAAACCCACTGCTATTGAATCGACCACCTGCCGGGTTTGCACATCAATCACCGAAACATTATCGCTATTGCCATTAGCAACGTACATAAACCGGCCGTCGCGGCTGCTCAGAATGGCGTTGGGGTGCAGACCAACAGCAATTTCGCTCTCGGCCTTGCCGGTTTTGGTGTCCACAACGGATACAGTTCCTCGCGCCATCGCGCCCGTGCGGGGATCAATATACGCTTGCCCCCAGGGCACACCAGCCGTTTCTGCCCTACTAGTTGAATCAGGAACGGGTCCAGCCCAGTTGGTTACGAAAGCCCGGTCACCCGACAGGGACACCCCAAATGGAGCTACGCCCACCGGCGTTTTCCAGACAATGCTGCGGTCGGAAAAGCGAATTTTGATCAGTTGGTTATTGCCGTTCAGGGCTACGTACAGAAAGAACTCACCGTTCTCCTGCCGCACAGCCACATCGTTGGGCAAAGCCATTGTGGCAGGGGCAATCGGATCAAATGCGATCAACTCAACCGAGCCAACTTTTCCATTTGTGAGAGTAGCAATCACTACGGCTGACTTGCTTTTGCCGGTGCCCGACGCGCCCCAAACCAAATACGTTTGCCCATTCGCCACAAACGCTTCAATACCGGAAAAAGCGCTCATCATCGACCTTGTTTCGGGATTATCGCGAAGACTCCATCGGTAGGTAATGGTTTGGCTGGCCCGGTCGAGAAGAGCAATACCATAGCGATCTTCAATGGCTACCTGGGTTCCGCCCGGCAGCAGACAAAGGTCAAGGGCGTGATTCTCTAGTTTGGGATCGCCGAAAAACACTGCGGTTCCGGCCCCGCTAATCAGACGGTTATAAGGCATTGCCGTAGGCAAACTGTCGGCTAACGTTCGTTTGTCGGTGGCGTGGCGGTGCGCTTTTTTCTGGGCTGAAACAGATAGCGTTATCAGTAGAAACAAACCAAGTGGAAGAAGCTTACGGAACATAATTGGCGAGGGTAAGATTGATTCATAACGAAAGAGAATGACTTGTATCAGTTGCGCAACTGCTCAATATGCGACTGCGTTTGCTGCATCTGCTGTTGGCGAATCAGTTCAACGGGTGCCGCTGCCCGCACATTGCAGTCAGCGATGGGGCAACGTTCACAGGTTTCGCCTACCAGCGTTTCGGGAATGGCCGGGTCATCCAAAAACCGAAAGACACTACGCAACTGGTCGGTGAGGGGAAAGCCAATGTTAATACTACTATTCGTGGTGGTCGGGGGCGACGACTTTGCGATAGAAAAGACAAAATAGGTATTGGAACTGGTCGAAAATGTAATCCGCTGTGCCCGACAAATAGGTTGATTGTTCCACTGCCCCTGTTGCTGCAACTCTCTCAACTCATTCAGAATGGTGACCGATACTTGCCGACGGCAATAATGTTCGTCGCGGGCGGTGCCGTGGGGCGTGTGGAGTTTGCTAAGGTGCAACTCTTTACTAAGGCGAAAGCGCCCATCTTCCGCCTGATTAAAGCGCAGGAAAAAGAGTTCTTTCACTCCAAAATGACTCGTTAATATGTTTGTCATCCGTAGCAGGAACATTTCGGGCGTCACGGCGAATGACTTCATTATTGCCGGAAGACGATCATTGTCCCAGGTAGGTTGGGCTACCAGGCTGGTCAGTTCATTGATCAGTCGCTGCCGTGGAATCAGCACGGCCCGCGCAAAATACGAAGCTCTGAAATTGTTGAGTACCTCATCGAACGAGCGGGCTTCCAGCACCGATGATTCCAGCGGGCGAACCGTTAATTTAAGCCGACGATAACCAACTTCTCTGGCCAGCGTGAACGCCTGCTGCTCGTTCGACAGCTGTTTATTAATGAGCAGCGTGTTTTTTTCTGGCAAATACACCGACCGCAATGTCGATAGGGCCGGTTGAGAATCCGCATCGTAGGGATTTATGACACAATTATAGGTGGTAGTCAGAATAGACAGTAACCAGTTGGGGCAGTCGTTTGGATTGTCGGGCAGCGCGTATTCTGTCAGAAATTGATCGGCTTCCTGTTCGAGATCGTCAAAATAATTGTCGTGCATGGCCTGGTAAGTCCTTAGCACGGAGAAGTAAAACTGCTCGACACGCAGGTCATAATTGCGCCCAATTTCGATCAGTGTACTGATAAAAGCACTCAACTTGGTAGGCGCATTGGCCATCACTTCCAGGAAATAACCCGGCTCAATACCAAATAGCTCGAATGGTAACTCACTTAAGATGTTCGAGTTAAGCAGTTCAACAACAGGCTCTAGCTGCTTACTAACTTTCAGTGAGACGAGAGAGTCATAGTCCGTATTTAAGGCTTTGGCAATCGCAAACACCTTCTCCGTCTTCGGGTACTTTTTCCCTTTTTCAATCTCGTTCAGATACGACGGTGATAGGCCTGTTCGGTTGGCCAGCTCGTACGTAGAAATTGAAAGGTCGTTCCGTAGCTGTCTGAGCTTCAGGCCAAAAATGAGTCGTACTTTTTCCCGATCCGATGTCATGCCGCAAAAATAACTATTCTGAGATAAGCCGTAAGAAAATAAAGAACTTTTAGCGTTCTTGATAAAAATAGCGAACGTTCGCTATTTTTATCAAGAACGCTAATTACTTTCACACCAAAATCACTTCATAACCAAAATCATTCAAGCTATGGTCGCTGAAAAGGTTCGTCCTAAACCCCAAATAATTCGCGCAACGCCCGAAGAGAAAGCGCTGAAATTCCTGACTATTCATGATGCCAGAGAGATCAATTTTCAGCTGTCACCTACTGAACTAGTAGAACATTCGCTCCGACAGCAAGAAGGGCAACTGACAGACACAGGAGCGTTGATGTGCACAACGGGTAAGTTCACGGGCCGTTCACCCAAGGATCGTTACATTGTTCGGGACAACCTGACCGATCAACGGGTAGACTGGGGCTCGGTCAATATTCCGTTTGATGCTGCCCAATTCGATCAACTGTACCGCAGGATGTGCCGGTTTGTAGAGTATCAGCGCGTATATGTTCGGTATGCAGTAGCCGGTGCCGATCCGCGTTTTCAACTTAAACTGTGTATTCTGACCACATCGGCCTGGCAGAATCTGTTCTGCGCCAATATGTTTCTGCGGCTCACGGATGCAGAAGTTGCTGATTTCGAGCCCGACTTCACGATTCTGGCGGTGCCGGAGTTTCAGGCGAATCCAGCCGAAGACGGTACTAAAGCGGGCAATTTCGCCATACTCAACCTATCAAAACGGGTTATTTTAATTGGTGGAACGGGCTACGCCGGCGAAATAAAAAAAGGGGTATTCTCAGCACTTAATTTCCTGCTTCCCCCAAAGGGCGTGCTGCCCATGCACTGCTCGGCAAATGTTGGCACCAAAGGCGACGTAGCCATTTTCTTCGGCTTGTCGGGGACGGGTAAAACAACGCTTTCTGCCGATCCCGAGCGAGGGTTAATCGGCGACGACGAACACGGATGGAGCGACCGGGGCATTTTTAACTTCGAAGGCGGTTGTTACGCCAAAGTGGTTGACCTGACCCGCGAACGCGAAGAACAGATTTTCGACGCCGTCCGATACGGGGCTATTGTTGAGAACACCCAGTTTTTTAAGGACACACACACGGTCAACTACGAAGACACCTCGTTGACCGAAAATACGCGCACGTCGTATCCCATTGACTTTATTGACAATGCCGTAATTCCATCGATGGGGAATCACCCCCAGCATATTTTTTTCCTGACCTGCGATGCCTTCGGCGTATTACCGCCCATTGCCCGATTAACAACCGAGCAGGCTATGGATTACTTTCTGCTGGGCTATACGGCCAAGGTTGCTGGAACCGAGATGGGCATTACCGAGCCTCAGGCCACGTTTTCGGCTTGTTTTGGGGCAGCATTCATGCCGTTGCATCCAACTGAGTATGCTCAAATGCTGGGCGAAAAAATTCACGAGCACGGAGTTAACGTGTGGCTGGTGAATACCGGATGGACGGGTGGTAGTTACGGGATCGGGCAGCGAATGAAGCTGTCGCACACGCGGGCTATGCTCCGGGCGGCTCTGACAGGCGTTCTTTCCAACGTCCCTTTTGTTGAACACCCCGTTTTTGGGCTAGCCATGCCCAGCACCTGCCCCGATGTCCCTACCCACCTGCTCGATCCACGCCAAACCTGGGCTGACCCGGCTGCATACGATGCTAAGGCGGCACATCTGAACGAGCTTTTCGGCAACAAACGACGCTCATTCACTCAACAGACGACAATTGTATGATAACGCTAGCGAATGAGCTTACGGCTCAGGCACGACCAGATCTGGCTTTGCCGGTTGGCACCACGCTGGACCGCCACATTATGCGGCAACAAAATGCGTTTCCGTACGCTACCGGCGAATTATCGCAGTTGTTGCGCGACATTGCCCTGGCCAGCAAAATCATTAATCGGGAAATCAACCGGGCCGGGCTGATTGATATCACCGGTTCGGCGGGGTCGGGCAATGTGCAGGGCGAAACCCAACAGAAGCTCGATGTAGTGGCGAACATCCGGTTCATTAGGGCGTTGAAAAACGGTGGCGAAGTGTGTGCCATTATTTCTGAAGAGGACGATGATATTATCCATACCGGCAACGTTAATGCCAAATACGTGGTCGCTATCGACCCCCTCGATGGCTCGTCGAATATTGACGTGAACGTGTCGATTGGCACTATTTTCTCCATTTACCGACGCCTGTCGCCAATTGGCAGCATGGCCACTAAAGCCGATTTCTTACAAGGTGGCCGTCGGCAGGTGGCCGCAGGGTACATTCTTTACGGCTCATCGACGCTGCTTGTCTTTACAACCGGACACGGAGTCAGCGGATTTACCTACGACAACTCACTGGGCGAGTATATTCTCTCTCATGCCAACCTTCAGCAACCTAAAAAAGGGTCAATTTTTTCGTGCAACGACGGAAACTTCGACGACTATCCAGAATCGATCAAGCAGTATTTGCTCAACTGCAAACGGCAGCGATTAACTGGGCGATACATTGGCTCGCTGGTGGCCGATTTCCACCGAAACCTTATCAAAGGGGGCATATACCTGTACCCTCCGACGGTAAAATCGCCGACAGGCAAGCTAAGGCTCCTGTATGAATGTTACCCGATGGCGTTTATTGCCGAACAGGCGGGTGGGCGCGCTACCGACGGTCAACAGGATATACTGGACGTTCCGCCCCGGCTGTTGCATCAGCGGTCAGTGCTCTACATTGGCTCAGCCAACATGGTCGACGCGCTATAAACCGCACAGACAAGCACTCATAAACGCTCTATAAACGATGCGCTGGTTTTACTTCGCACCTCATCCAGCGTTGCGCCCGGCATCAGTTCGAGCAAAGTCAGCTGACCACCCGAATAATCGAACACGGCTAAGTCGGTGATGACCATATCGACAACGCCCGATGCAGTGAGAGGCAGGGTACAGGACGGAACAATTTTGGATGACCCGTCGGGGTTGGTATGGGTAAGGGTAATGATGAGCTTTTTTGCACCCGACGCCAGATCCATAGCCCCGCCGACGCCCAGCAACGGCTTGCCGGGAACAGCCCAGTTAGCCAGGTTGGCAGCTTCGTCTACCTCTAATCCGCCCATAATGGCCACGTCGATGTGTTTACCCCGAATCATTCCAAACGAGTCGGCACTGTCGAAGTAGCTGCTGCCGGGCAGGGCTGTGACCGGAATTTTACCGGCATTGACCGGGTAGTTCATGGCACCACCGCCATCGGTCGGCGAGGGGCCAATACCCAGCATTCCGTTTTCGGTATGGAGGATAATGCCATGCTCAGGCGTAATTAAATCGGCTACCAGGGTTGGAATGCCAATCCCCAAATTGACGACATCGCCCGGACTCAGTTCAGCCAAGGCTCGTTTGGCCATGTTGAGCCGGGCTTCATCTACTTTTCGCCCTGCCGATACGGAAACCGACAAGCCTAAATCAGCGGGGGTTAAGGTGGCCTGCACCAGGTAATCCACGTAGCAACCGGGCGTGTGGATATGCTCAGGAGCGATCTGGCCAACGGGCACAATTTCTTCGACCTCAGCGATAACCAGATCGGCCGCCGTTGCCATAGCTTTATTGAAATTCTGCTCGGTCATTCGGTAGGTGAGGTTTCCAGCCGTATCGGCACGCCATGCTCGAATAAAGGCAACATTACCCCGAATCGCCTTGACAAATACCTGCTCTACCCCATCAATAACTTTGGTCTCCTGGCCGTTGGCAATCAGCGTACCGGCCGCCGTTGGCGTATAAAAACCACCGATTCCTGCCCCGCCGGCCCGTATTGCTTCGGCTAAGGTGCCCTGCGGCAACAACTCATACGCCACCGCCCCCGACTGAGCCGCTTTGACGGCATCAGGATTACTGGTAAAGAACGAGCCAATCATTTTTTTGAGTTGCCCGTTGCGTAGCAGTCGCCCACCACCCAGGCCGGGTTCGCCGGTGTTGTTGCCAATGAACGTGAGATTTTTGGTGTCCAGTTCGGCCAGGGCGTGCATCAGGTGAACGGGATTCCCCGTCATGCCGAAACCGCCTTGTAACAGGGTGTCGCCATCCTTAACCAGCCTGGCTGCTTCTTCGACGGTAATCTGAGGTACGTGTTTCATTGTAGTAAATCCAGGTTTTTCCAGCTTAAAAACCGGAGTGGAAACGACGGATATTCGTCGGTGAATTTTTTGTATTTCCGAGGTTTCACTTCATGTTCATTAAACTTAACTTCAATGGCAAGCCCACGTTGAAATTGGGTTTCAATTATGAAATCAACTTCATTTCCATCGGCAGTACGCCAGAATTTCACTTGATCTGCCGGATGTGTTTCAATTTGCCGACGATATACAAAGTTTTCGAGTAAAGCCCCTTTATCGGCTCGTTGCTCAAGCGGAGCGAAGTAGTTGATGAGTACGTTTCGAAGCCCCAGATCCTTGAAGTACAGCTTGGGCATCTTGATCAACTCTTTTCGTAGGTTCTGAAAAAAAGGCTTGACCAGTCCGACATGAAAGCACTTTTGTGACACAAACAGGTATTGCTCGGCCAGATTGTGAGTTAGTCTCAGCGTGTTGGCCAATTCGTTGACATTTAGTAAGCTGCCTGTCTGGCTAGCCAATACAATCATCAATCGGTAAAAACGGCTTTCATCGGTAATGCCTGCTTCCAGAATATCGCGCTTTACAAACGAATCCCGAATATCCTGTAACCGCTCAATTTTGGCACTTGGGTCTGTTTCCAAAACCACAGCAGGATAACCACCGTAGTTTATATACTCATCGAGATGATTCCACAACTGTGCTTCGAAAACAGACTTTTGCTGTTTTTTTTCGCGCAACGCCATCAATTCCAGTAAAAGCTGATCCTCTTGTTTGAACAGCAAATACTCTTCAAAATCAAGTGTCTGTAGCTCAATTATCTTCTTTCGGCCAGCGAGTGAATCTGTGAACTGACGATCAATGTAAAATGGGGTGCTGCCTGTAGCAATAATTTTTACCTGGCTGGCATACTCGTCGTAAAGCAATTTTAGAAAATTCGTTGGGTTGGTCAGGTATTGAACCTCGTCGATGAGCACGAACACCTTCCGGGCGCTCTGCAACGGAGCGTACTTGAATATATTTTCAGGACTTTGATTCAGTTCAAACAATATGTCTTGCCGCTCAAGATTTAACAGAGCAACGGACTCGCCCCGCTCAACGAGCGTGTCAGCTATTTGTCGTAACAAGGTTGATTTTCCCGTTTGTCTCGCTCCAATGAGAATCGTAAATTCCTTAGCTACAGCGTGAGTCAGTATAGACTCATATTTTCTGCGTCTGATCATGCTCAAAAAATATCGGATATTTTTTAAATTTTAAAAAATAATATCCGATATTTCTAAATATTGGCTCAAAGTACCTACGCTCGTTCCAAAATGACGGCATAACCCTGTCCTACGCCGACGCACATCGTGGCCAAAGCGTATCGTTTCTGCTGAAGAGTCAGCTCCAATGCTGCCGAATACAGAATTCGTGAACCCGACATTCCCAGCGGATGACCAATGGCAATAGCTCCACCGTTGGGGTTGATGCGGGAATCATTGTCGGACAGCCCAAGCAGGCGCGTGCAAGCTAAACTTTGGGCGGCAAAGGCTTCGTTTAGCTCAATTACGTCAATCTGATCCAGGGTTAGCCCAGCTTTAGCAAGTGCCTGCTTTGTTGCATCCACGGGCCCAATACCCATAATACGTGGCTCTACACCCACTACCGCCGAACTCACAATGCGCGCCAGCGGCTTAAGGTTGTATTGAGAAATGGCTGTTTCAGAAGCTACTAACACAGCAGCAGCACCGTCGTTTAGCCCCGACGCATTCCCCGCAGTAACCGTCCCTCCCTGCTCGGCTTTTTTGAACGCCGTTTTCAGTTTGGCTAAGCCTTCGGGGGTCGTGGCGGGTTTGATAAACTCGTCTTTGTTGAAGAGAAGCGCATCCCCCCTTTTCTGAGGAATTGATACGTCAACGATTTCCTGCGCCAGGCGCCCCGATTGTTGAGCAGCGGTTGCTTTCTGTTGCGACCAGTACGCAAACTGATCCTGATCATCACGGCTGATGTGGTAGAGTTCCGCCAGATTTTCTGCCGTTACGCCCATCGCATCAACACCGTACATGTCGCGCATTTTGGGATTAATGAACCGCCAGCCGAAGCTACTGTCGAACATTTCGGCATCGGTACCGAAGGGTTTCGACGTTTTGGAAATCACCCAGGGACCACGGGTCATGTTCTCAACACCACCCGCAATGAATACATCTCCATCGCCCGCCTGAATAGCCCGACCAGCCTGCATCACGGCCGACATTCCCGATGAACACAGTCGGTTGACGGTTTCACCGGGTACCGTATAAGGCAAACCAGCCAGCAACAGCGCCATTCGGGCTACGTTCCGGTTGTCGTCGCCCGCCTGATTGGCGCAACCAAGAATTACGTCGGCGTAGGCATCGGGCGGTATAGCCGGATTCTTAGCTACTAATTCTTTAATAACCAGCGCGGCCATATCGTCGGCCCTAACGGTGGAAAGCGTTCCCCCGAAGTTGCCAACGGGGGTTCGTACGCCGTCAATGATATATGCGTTCATAAAATTTTTATCGCTTCAGGTTTGTATTCATGGCCTCAGCATTAACCCCTAGTGTTTGGGTAATGCTCAAGGCGTGTTGCAAGGCGGTACCGGCGTTGCTCATCATGCGGGGCAGGTTTTCCCACTCCAGCATCCAGGCCGTAGCATCGCGCTCGTTGCCGTGAACTAAGCTTTGAAGCTGGATAGCCGCAAACTGCGCGTTTTGCCGGGCCAGCATCACCAAGGCTTCGCTCAGTACGGGATTGTTTTTGTGCGGCATCGAGCTGGATTTACCACCCCCGTTCACATTTTCGACTACCTCGCCGACTTCGGTTTGGCCCATAATCAGCACATCCTGACCCAACTTACCTAACGTACCCGTGAGCAAAGCCAGCCAGTTGGTAAACTCGGCAAAACTATCGCGCTGCGTGTGCCAGGGGACCGAATAACTCAACTTCAACTCGGTAGCCAGTGCCATAGCCACATCTTTTCCTTGATCTCCGTAGGCCGCTAGGTTACCAACTGCTCCACCCAGTTGAACAACCAGTAGCCGTGTTTTAAGTTGATCAAGGCGTTCCTGATGTCGAACCAGTGGACTGCTCCAGTCGGTTATTTTTTGCCCAAAAACGATGGGTTGCGCCTGTTGGGTGCGCGTCCGACCCATCATAGCCACATCACCGTAACGAGTTTTCAAATTAGCTAGCTGACTCAGTAACTGATGGATACGGGCGCTCAAAACGCCAATCACATCGCTGATTATCAACACCTGAGCGGTATCCACCACATCCTGCGAAGTGGCTCCAACGTGCAAGTAATCACGAGCCGACTCCGGCAAGGCAGCCCGAACCAGGGCTAATAACGGAATGGTTGGAACGCCATTTTGTCGAGTCCCTTCAGCTAGCGATTCTGGTGTGATGGTTAAATCAGAGAGCGTTTTCGCAATGATCGTTGCGTCAGCGGATGGAATAATACCCAACTGGCCCTGTGCGGTTGCCAAGGCAATTTCAAACGTCAGCATTTGACGGATGAATGACTCCTGCCCACAAAGCCGATTTATTTCAGGATCAGCGAGGTACTTTGAAAACATGCGCTAAGAATACAGTTACACATCAAAAAAAGCGGTTTCCTGCTCGCCCTGCAAATGAATCTCCAGGTGATACCCAGGCCCAACCGCTGATTTCACCGAACGGGCAATCAGGGTACCACGCCGATCAGGGGGCAAGGCGTTTAATAAGGGGTCTTGTTCATTAGCCGTTGTCTCATCCGAAAAATAAAGCCGGGTGTACAACGCCCGAAGCGAGCCCCGCATGAGCAAAATAATATTGATGTGCGGAGCTGAATTTGGTTCAGTTTGTCCGGGCTTTATGGTTTCAAACCGAAATACGGCTCCGGGTTGCGTACCGGTGCCTACCCGCCCAAAACCGATAAATTCGTTATCGGTACGATCAGGGTTTATAGGCTCAGTTCGATAGTTACCCGCCGAGTCGGCCTGCCAAAACTCGACCACGGCATCAGGAACAAGCTGTCCCTGCCCATCCAGAATGCGACCGGTTATAAAAATCCGCTCACCCGGCGTGTCGGGGCCAATGAGCATATTAGAGGCAATGCTGTCATAGGGGTAACCATATTGAACAGCAGTGAGGCTGTATGCGAAAAAGGGGCCAACAGTTTGCGAAGGGGTCTGACGTAGACGTTCCATTACTCGAAAGGGGTTTTGTAGCGGCCGTTCAGCACCATATTGAACTCATAAGCCAGCGCAAATTCGGGTTCCGTCCAATCCATATTGAATTGAGCAATGAGCAAGTCGCGGGCATGGGCCGGAGTCGATTGAAAAATGGGGTCAAACGCAAACAGCGGATCACCGGGGAAGTACATCTGTGTAACCAAGCGCTGATCGAACTGATGCCCCAACACCGAAAAGTGAATATGGTTGGGCCGCCAGGCATTGTAGTGGTTGCCCCAGGGATAGGCTCCTGGCTTAATCGTATAAAACGAATAACGACCATCGCTGTCGGTTAGCACCCGGCCGCTACCCAGAAAATTCGGATCGAGGGGAGCGTCGTGAATTTCGGCTTTGTGAACGTAACGCCCTGCCGAATTAGCCTGCCAGATTTCGACCAGCACGTTGGACAACGGCTTTCCAGCATCATCCATCACACGTCCCGCCACCTTAATGCGTTCACCAATGGGCTCACCGTTGACACGGGCATTTTTGGTCAGATCATTGTCGAATTTACCCAGCACAGACTCGCCAAAAACGGGCATGCGAAGGTCCTGAAGGTGTTCCCGCACAATCATTAGTGGCTTTGTCGGGCTACGTAAAATTGTCGACTTGTATCCGGGCGACAAATGCTGTGGGTGTACGTCGAAATTGATGGGTTCCATATCAGTTAGTGTTGTCTGAGTAAATGGCTTTGGCAATTTTCATCGCTCCGTTGGTGACAGGCACACCCGCGTAGATAGCGGTATGGAGCAAGGTTTCTTTTACGTCATCGGGCGAAGCGCCAGTATTTCGGGTAGCTCGGATATGCATAGCCAATTCCTCTTCGTGGCCTAATGCGGCCAGCAGCGCAATGGTAATCAAGCTTCGTTCGCGGTGGGTCAGGCCGGGCCGCGACCATATACTCCCCCAAGCCGTTTCAGTGATGTATTGCTGAAAATCGGCGTCAAATTCAGTTTTAGCAGCTTCAGCGCGATCAACGTGTGCATTTCCCAGCACTGCCCGGCGGGTTTTCATTCCCTGCTCGTATAAGGTGCTATCAGAGTGGGCTACGGAAGCATGTTCTCCAATAAAATCGAGAATCAGGCTAGCGACAGTTTCGGGCATCTGCACACACGGAATATGTCCAGCTCCGGCAATAAGTTCGTAGCGGGCATTGGGTATGGCGTTGGCCATTGCCTCCACCAGTTCAGGCGGAGTTGCCAGATCGTCGGAGCCACCGATGCACAAGGTTGGCAGCGTGATTTGTGGAATCAGAGCCGTCAAATCTTCGTCGCGAATGGCATCACAAGCACGAACGTAGCCAACGGGTGCCGTTTGTTCGATGATGCGCCGATAACCGGCCAGTTCAATTGGGTGGGTTTCGCGGAAAACGGTTGGAAACCAGCGTTGCAACACTCCGTCTGAAATTGCCGTCATACCCTGCTGCTGAACCGTTGCGATGCGGTCGTTCCAGCCATTAGCCGTGCCAATTTTGGGGGCCGTATTGCTCAACACCAGCTTCTCGATCCGCTCAGGATGCGATATGGCAAGACGCTGCCCAATAATACCTCCAATCGACAAGCCCACAAACACGCAGGTATCAATCTGAAATGCGTCGAGCAAACCAACTACATCGGCCGCGTAATCGCTGATCGAACAGGGCGACTGAGGAACCTCCGACAGCCCATGTCCGGGTTTATCGAAGCGCAGAATTGAGCCGTACGGCTTCAGTATATTGACGACACCATCCCAGATGCGAAAATCTGTACCCAGCGAATTTACAAATACGAAAGTGCGTGCCGAGCTGGTATTCTGATAGTCGTAATGCAGCGAGCGGCCGTTAATGCGAATAAACTCCATAGGTCGTTAGATGTCTTTGAGCCCCACGTAATTCTCGGCGATGGTTGTCGCCATAGCCGTGGACTGACGGATATAATCAAATTTTGCCTGCTGCATCTGGTTCTCGAATGAGCCGTGTGGGGCCTGTTTGTGAAACAAATACGTCATTGTATTCGAGAAGTCCTGCACTCGCCAGATTCGACGCAAACAATCGGATGTATACGAAGTCAGACGATTGTCTTGTCCGGTTTCATAGTGTTCGAGCAACGCTTCGGCTAATAATTTTACATCGGCTACGGCCAGATTCAATCCTTTTCCACCTGTGGGTGGCACAATATGAGCGGCATCACCAGCCAGGAACAAACGACCAAACTGCATTGTGTCAATCATGAAACTACGCATGGGCGTAATTCCTTTCTCGAAAATCTCACCCCGGTTCAGTCGAAAATCATCCCCATCACTCAACCGGATTTCCAGTTCGTCCCAGATCTGCTCGTCGGTCCAGTTGTCGATGTGGTCGTCATTAGCCACCTGAAGATACAGTCGACTGACGGTTTCGGACCGTAGACTATGCAAGGCAAAACCTCGCTCATGGTACGCGTAAATCAATTCATCGGAGCTAGGCTTTGCATGGGCCAGAATACCTAACCAGCTAAAGGGATATTCGATACGAAACTCATTGTAGGTTCCTTTCGGCAAGTGTTTGCGGCCAATACCGTGATAACCGTCGCAGCCCGCGACAAAATCACAGGTCAGCGTGTGCTGCTCACCATTTTGCTCATAGTGAATGATTGGAGCGTCCGTTTCCAGATCAGTAATTTGGGTCGCAGTAGCCTCAAAAAGTATAGTGGTACTCTGTTCGAGATTGGCTTTGATGAGATCTTTTACCACCTCCTGCTGCCCGTAGATAGTGATGCATCGGCCGCCAGTTAGCTCCTGAAACGGCACCCGGTGGCGAACACCGTTGAAACTCAGGTACACGCCGTGGTGCTGTAATCCCTCCTGATGCAGCCGGTCGGCCACGCCCAGGCTGGTTAATAAATCAACCGTATTCTGTTCCAGCAGGCCCGCCCGCACCCGAGACTCTACGTAATGTCTGTCGCGGTTTTCAAGAATGACTGATTCGATGCCCTGTTGTTTGAGCAGCAGGGCCAGTGTTAAACCAGCCGGGCCAGCGCCAATAATGCCCACCTGCGTCTTGTGATTCATGCGTGTCCGATGATGACGTTTCCAAATGCAAAAATGGTCGCTCCTGAGGAATTACTACTTAACGGAATTGTATAATTACTTGCACAAATCAAACCATACATAATTCAATTTCTTAGATTAATGAAGTAACCCCTATTTTTAATCTACGAAAACAGGGGTTATGAGGCAGTTGTGCATTATCTTGTAGATAATATAGTTAAACAGATCATACATGCCCTTGTAGCGGGAATAGCGAATGAAATCAACCAGAAAAATCCTGAATTATGGGCTTTACGGCGAGGATGATGGACCGCTATTAACCGATTTCGTGCATTGTGAATTGCTTGAAACCCGCAGCCGAAACTACAATTGGGAAATTCAGCCGCACCTGCATACCCAGTTGTGTCAGCTTTTTGTGCTCGAATCCGGCGAGGTAATTCTGAAGCAGAACGAACAATCAATCGCGTTGCCCATTCCCTGCCTGTTGCTGATTCCAGAAAACACCCTGCACGGTTTTTCATATCCAACCAACGCTACCGGGCGCGTGCTAACCCTTTCCGTTTCTTTCGTGGATGCACTATTCAAATCATCGCCTGAGGTATTGCAGATCCTCAGCGAACTACAAATCATATCGGCTCAGCAAGAGCCAGCCACGTTCCACAAAATCAGCACCTTGGTGAGTTGTATCCACAACGAATTATTTGAAGAATTGCCCGAACGCAACCGGGCGTTACAGGCACATTTAAGTTTGCTCTTTATCGACCTGCATCGCTTATCAGGCCGCCCCACAGAGACCTATAAGGCCGAAAGCCGAAGCATTGGCTATTATGCCGAATTTCAGCAATTGATCAAGAAGTTTTATCTGTCGAAATGGCCGCTGAGCCAATATGCGAGTCAGCTCAATATTACACCCATTCATCTCAACCGGATTTGCCAGACGGTAGCAGGGAAGTCGGCTTCGCAGGTGTTACAAGACTATGTGATTAGTATGGCCCGGCGCTATCTGAAACACACCTCGTATTCGGTTTCCGAAATTGCGTTTTTGCTCAACTTTGAACATCCCAGCTATTTCACGCGCTTGTTCAAAAAGAATGTTGGGGTATCGCCCAAAGCCTTTCGGGATAGCCAGTAAAGACGAATACTCTTCAGACATTTCTCTGATTTCATTCCTCAAAAACGAAAGCCATTTTGAGGCCAATAGCTCGATAATTCGCTGCGTTAAAACCAATGAATCGGAGAAGAAGACAAATACGTATCTATACCTACTGATTAAAGAGATTTTTAATAAGAAATTATCCTGTTTCGGCGCACCATGCAACGTCAATAAGCGTTTTAGAGTAGGTGTATCTGAACGATATTCTCCAACCTTTATCAACACCCTAGTTTCGCATGTTTCTACAACAAATACGCTGGCGTCCCGCAGTGCTTTCGATAGCCGTTGGAGCCTCTCTTTTGAGTGCCTGTAAAGACCCACAGGTTGACCCAACGACAACAACGGCTACGGGTGCTGTCACCGATCAGGAAGTAAACCAATGGACGTTGGATTCCATGCGGACGTACTATTACTGGAACGACAAAATTCCAGCTAGTCCGAACTTGAGCCAGACACCTGACGATTTTTTCAAGTCGATACTTTACAAATGGGATAAGACGCTCCGCCCCGATGGCGACCGTTTCTCGTGGATTCAGCAGAGCGTCGATGAGCTGAAAAATTCGTTGCAGGGCATTGAGAAAACCTCAGGCATGCAGTTTCAATTGAACCTCTGGCCTGCTGGTACAAATAATGTTATTGGTCGGGTTTTGTACGTATTACCGAACTCACCAGCCGCCAAAGCGGGTGTGAAGCGGGGCGATATTTTCAACGGAGCAGGTGGTCAAACGTTAAACGCGTCAAATTACTCGACGCTGCTTTACAATGACGTAACAAGCCGGGCTTACACATTTGTAACCGTTAATGGAACGGCTCAAACAGTATCGAATCCCGTGACCAAAACACTTGATCTTGTGCAACTGGCCGAAGATCCAGTTTTCAAAGATTCGGTTTATACTATTGGTGCTAAAAAGATCGGTTATTTCGTTTACAACCAATTTATTAACGGTCCGGCTGGCTTCAGCGATCCAACCTATGATAACAAGGTAGACGCGGTATTCGCCAAGTTCAAAGCACAGGGTATCAACGAATTGATTCTTGACTTCCGGTACAATCCCGGTGGATCTACATCGGCATCCCGTAACCTGGCCAGTTTAATTGGTAAAGGCGTCAACAGCAACGAGATATTTTATCGTCAGGAGTTGAACAGCCAAATTATGGCGGAGTATCGTAAAGCCAATGCACTTGCTAATCTTCAGGTGAAATTTACCAACAAATCACAGAACGTTGGTGCAAACCTGAGCCGTGTATTTGTGTTGACGAGCGACCATACAGCTTCGGCCAGCGAATTGATTATCAACGGCTTGAAGCCCTTTATGACCGTTCAGGTAGTAGGCGATACGACGTACGGAAAAAATGTAGGCTCTATCACAATTGAAGATGAACGTACTCCTCGCCGAATCAACTGGGGTCTGCAACCGATCATTGCCAAGTCCTTCAACAAACTTGATCAGTCGGATTATACGGCTGGCTTCGCGCCCGATCAGGTTGTGTTTGAAAACCTGGTGTTGCAACCACTCGGCGATATTGCCAACGAGCCATTGCTTCGGACCGCAATTGGCCGTATCACTGGAACTACAACAGGGCGCATTGCTACCCCAAACAAAACAATCTTTGGCATTAGCTCAACACTTGACCGCAAGGCCGGGGGTGGCAATATGTTTGAACCGGGGATGCCGAAGTTGAGATAAATAAAGAGTGAAATAATGAAAGAGCGGCTGGCACGAGTTTGAAACTTGCGTCAGCCGCTCTTTCGATTTTTATCTCCTTCACTCTTTCTCCCACCTCCCCGATTCAATCGGCACCAGTTTTGCCGTTGATGCGTTGTAGGTATATATCCAGCACGTTAATAGTTGGTCGTCCACCCAAACCGGCAGCGCCCGGCGAACGTAAATACCGGACCCATCGGCAGCAACGTCTTCGTACTCATCCAAAATCGGAAGCGTTTCAGTTGGCGTTTGTAGTTGGTACACTTCGCCGTGAATACGCGATGTTGCCGCTGGGTCAGGCACGGCACCGGGAAACCAGGAAATTCGGTAAAGCTTACCCGGCAGGTGGCCAGAACCAACAAAACGGCTTTGCTGATGAAGTAGGCGGGCATATGGATTGGTGAAGCCTTGCATAAGCGTGCCGTATACGAATAACAAATCAGTGATGGGATGCTGGTGGGCAGCTACCATGTGTTTTATAGTTTTGTGCGTAAATTTAGTGCATCAACAACCTGACGAGGTATGTACGAGAAGAATATAGGAACCAAACAGAAGGCATTGCGCATCAACCTCGACCGCAAAATTTACGGCTCTTTTGCCGAGATTGGTGCGGGACAGGAAACAGCTGCCATGTTTTTTAAAGCGGGTGGATCGTCGGGAACCATTGCGAAAACGATCTCTGCCTACGACATGACGTTTAGCGATGCCATCTACGGTCCAGAAGCCAGTGGTCGCTACGTTTGTGAGTCGAGGCTGCTGAAAATGCTCAACCGTGAATACAACCTGCTGAATGTGCGTTTAGCAGACAAACGTGGCCCTGATACCACGTTTTTTGCTTTCGCGAATACCGTAGTAGCGCTTAATTATCAGAAGACCAACGAGGCTCACGGTTGGCTGGGATGCCGGTTTCAGGTGAATCCACAGGCCGGCTATAACGACGTTATTGTCCACGTCAGAATGCTCGACAATGAAAACGTGTTGCAGCAGCAAGCTCTCGGTATCATTGGCACGAACCTGATCTACGGCTGTTTTTACTACCAAAAGTCGCCCGAAACCCTGTTGCTGTCGTTAATGGACGATCTTTCGCCCGAGCGAATTCAAATTGATATGGTCCGGTTCGACGGGCCCGATTTTGCCGATGTCGACAATCGCCTGATGAGTCTTCGTTTGGTGCGTAATGGATTCACGGATGCCGCCCTTTTCGGTCCTGATGGACGAGTTTTGCAGCCTTCAGAAGCGCTGTACAAGAAAAATATTCTGGTGATGCGGGGACGGCTCCGGCCCGTTACGAACGTCCACATGGACATGATCGAAAACGGCCTGAAGCAGTTTAAAGAGGAAGCTGACGTAGATCCCAGCAAGGTAATTGCTTTGTCGGAGTTAACCTTACAGAACCTGAAAGCCAGCGACGCGGGTATCGACGAAAAGGATTTTCTGGATCGGGTCGATATTTTGTGTTCGCTGGGTCAAACGGTAATGATCTCAAATTACCATGAGTATTACCGACTTGTGGCGTATCTGGCTCGGCTAACCCGGCTCAAAATTGGCTTGATCATGGGTATCCCTAACCTCGAATACATTTTCGATGAGGCCCATTACGAATTTCTGCCGGGGGGTATTCTGGAGTCATTTGCCACACTGTTTAGCCGCAAGGTAAAGCTGTTTATTTATCCCACGCTTCGGCGCGATGGCAGCATTTACACCTGCAACGATTTCCATGTCTCAGACCATTTAGCCCCGCTGTTCACGTACCTGACACAGAACGATAAGATCGAACCCATCACCGACTACAACGAGGAAAACCTGCACATCTCAACCGACCACGTTCTGGAAATGATTCAGAATGGTGAAGATGGCTGGGAAGTTATTGTTCCTGAAAGTGTGGTGAAACAGATCAAAGAAAATCACCTGTTTGGCTACCCCAAAGACGTTCAATACATCCCCATTGGCGAGCAGGTGCGGCAACAGGCGGTGCAGATTTAGATACACAACATGAAATTCGGAACGAAAGCCATACACGCGGGTGTCCATCCCGACCCAACAACGGGTGCCATCATGACGCCCATTTACCAGACGTCGACTTATGTGCAGGAGTCGCCGGGCAAGCATAAAGGCTACGAATATGCCCGTACTCAAAACCCCACTCGCGACGCGCTGCAAGACAATCTGGCCGCGCTTGAAAACGGAAAGTATGGCATTTGTTATGCTTCGGGGTTGGGGGCGACCGACGCTATTTTGAAGTTGTTCAAACCTGGCGACGAGATTATTGCAAGCAGCGACCTGTACGGCGGCACCTACCGCATTATGGTTCGTGTGTTTCAGGATTTTGGTCTGAAATTCAAGTTCGTTTCGCTCGACAACCCGGCTAATCTGGAAACCGCCCTGACTGAGCAAACACGCATGGTCTGGATCGAAACCCCAACCAATCCGTTGCTCAGAATAGTGGATATTGCCGCCATTGCCCAGATTACCCAGGCTAAGGGTATCACGTTGGTAGTCGATAATACGTTTGCTTCCCCTTACCTGCAAAATCCGCTCGATTTGGGGGCCGACATCGTAGTGCATTCAGTGACCAAATACATAGGAGGCCACTCCGACACGGTGATGGGGGCCATTGTCACGAATGACGACGACACTGCCAGCCGACTAAAATTCATTCAGAATGCCTGCGGGGCAGTACCGGGCCCGCAAGACTGTTTTCTGGCTTTGCGGGGCATTAAAACTCTGCACGTTCGCATGGAGCGGCATTGTCAGAATGCCCAACGCGTGGCTGCGTATTTGCAACAGCATCCCAAAGTAAGCAAGGTATATTATCCCGGCCTACCCGACCATCCTGGCCATGAGCTCGCCAAACGGCAGATGCGTGGTTTTGGCGGCATGGTTTCCTTTGAACTGGTTGGCGATTCGTTGCCCGAAGCCACCAAAGTGATGGAAAGCTTCGAAGTATTCTCCCTGGGCGAGTCGCTGGGGGGCGTTGAGTCGTTGTGTACGCACCCGGCCAGCATGACCCACGCCAGCATCCCAAAGGCCGAACGGGAAGCCAACGGCCTGAAAGATACCCTCATCCGGTTAAGCGTTGGCATTGAAGACGTTGACGATCTGATTGAAGATTTAGGGCGGGCAATTGGCTAATGAACACCTAGTTAACTTCATACACCCAGATTCGCCAATAGCTTAACGAGTCATTGAAAATACCCACTTGCCGCCACCCCAAACTGGCGGCATTTTTTATGGCCACCGCCGAGAAAATATACCGTCCTCCCATCGCCCGAAACGCTGAATTATCAAACTGTAAGTCGTTGACAACACGATTTTCCCTTTTACCAATGAGGCAGTCCATGCGGAGTTCAGAAGGAAAAACGTAACAACGATTCCCATAAGCATCGAAATAGGGCTGGATCAGGTGAGCTTCAGGCTTGGCCCATTCGGCGGCCATTATCTGGCGAAACTGATGTTTGTAAGGCAATGGATAATTATTCTGGTAGCTATCCAGCGTATAAAAACCGTTGGTTTGAGCGATAATCGGATGCATCCCAACACTGACAACGCGGTAATCAGCGGGAGTACTAGGCAAGGTTGTTTTGATTCGATCGAACAAGGCTTCTGCGAAAAAGGCGCGGTACGATGGTTGGCGGTCCGGGCGACCAAGCCCTACTAGCGTTCGGGTATTGGCTATCCATTCTTTGTTGAGCGCGAGAGTGAGGAGGAGTTGCAAGAACAAAACCCCACCCCAACCCCTCCCCGTAAGGGAGGGGCTAAAAAAACTCTTGGCATTAGTCCCTCCCTTACGGGGAGGGGTTGGGGTGGGGTTTTGCAGCCTCCCCAGCATTAACATCCATAATAATGGCAATAGAAAATAAAATCGATCGAGTTGAAAAATGGTAAGCAAGCGCTGGGGAATGCCCGAACGGGTAATCAGTAATGGATATAGGCCGTGCAGCAGGCAGATAACCACAATAGCACCCATAATCCAGAAAGGCAGAGCCATTTTCTGTTTGGCTTGGATAAACCACCACACCCACAACACGACAATTAGAGCAGGGCAAAAAATTCCAGCGTGATATTGGCCCTGTATAAACAGCAGCACGATGTTTTTCAGGTTCCCAACAAAACTCGACGAAATCAATAAAGCGGGATCATACTCACTGCGATGCGACACAAATTGATTTCCCAGATACGCGCCGATCATTGGAAAGTCGACCAAGACATAAATGCCAGCGAACAGAAAAAGGCCCAGCCAATATGCTTTAACGAAATACCGATTTCGGATCATGTCAACGAGACCAAGAATACCCAGCCCCACCAATACATACAGACCCGACCGAACTAAAAACGAGTAAAATGGAAAAGCCAAAATAATAACCCAGCTCCCCCAGCCAGCCCTACGATTAAGCAGATTCAGAAAAGCCAGCAGCAACATTGGCTGCCCCATCACCGACAAGCCGTAGTTTGTGTAAGTTGGAATGAGCGCAAAAATCATGGCCACACCAGCCGCCAGCAAACGCTCATCGGGCGCGTTTACACCGGAAGGACCCACGCCAGAACCATTCAGAATATACGTGCACATAAGGGCATACATACCCACAAACCCCAGTGAGTGAACCAGTAGAAAATTGATTAGGATAGCCCAGAAAGGCGGCAGAATGGCAAAAAACCACACCGACGCATACAAGCCGGAATGCATGCCAGCGCGTGGCAAACCGTTCATGATATTCGGTACAGTAGCATCGGGGCCGAAATTGAACGCTTGTCCCGACAACACCAGCGGGCCGAAGTTATACGACGAATCGTCCAGAAAATCGTGGATCAAAAAGTACGCATTCTGGCCGAGCAGCCAGTAAGGCGAATAGAGTACAAACAAAATCAGTAAAGAACCGATGATGTACGGGCGTTCGTATTTCCAGTCAATTAGGCGATAAACAGACATACTGCAAAGTTGGGGAAAGTATAAGGAACACCACAACGTTCTATCTTTGTCAACTATGAGCAACGTCGCCATTATCACGGCCCGAGGAGGCAGCAAACGCATTCCGCGCAAAAACATCCGACCATTCCTCGGCAAGCCAATTATCGCCTATGCTATCGAAGCGGCCCTCCAATCGGGTCTGTTCGAGGAAGTGATGGTCTCAACTGACGATGCCGAAATTGCAGAAGTATCCCGTAGCTTAGGGGCCTCTGTCCCCTTCGTACGAAGTGCACAAAATGCCGATGACTTTGCCACAACTACCGATGTTTTGCTTGAGGTGTTAGCTGATTATAAACAGCTTAACCAGCATTTTGATTTTGGCTGTTGCCTGTATCCAACCTCGCCCTTCGTAACGGCAGCTCTACTCCAGCAGGCGTTTGAGAAACTGACAGCCGAATCGTTTGATACCGTTTATCCAGTGCAGGCGTTTGGGTTTCCCATTCAGCGGGCGGTAGGTTTAGATGCTTCGGGGGGAGTGCGGTGGTTGCAACCCGAATATCAGTTCACTCGCTCGCAGGACTTGGAAAAAGCGTACCACGACGCAGGGCAGTTTTACCTTTTTAAAACTGCACCTCTCATCGAAAGCCGCAAAATAATTAGTGCTAATTCAGGAGGTCTTGTGATCTCCGAAATGCAAGCGCACGACATCGATACCGAGGAAGACTGGAAAGTAGCCGAGTTCAAATGGAAAATCGGAAACGCTCACTAAACCTATGGCAACTACGAACACAACTCGATCCATACTCTTCCGGGCTGATGGCAACCCACAAATCGGGCTGGGCCACGTGATGCGATGTCTGGCGCTGGCCGAAATGCTTGGCGCAGAATATAACCGTCGGTTTGCCATTGTGCAGCCCGCGCCAGAAGTTGTTAAGTTGATCGAGGAGAAAGGAGTTGATGTTGTGGCTTTGGCGACAAATGAGCCAGGCGATTTTTTAGCTAGTATTGGAGCCGACGATGTAGTGGTGTTAGACGGTTACTCCTTCGACACAGATTTTCAGCGTGCCGTTCGGCTACGGGCAAGGGCACTGGTTTTTATTGATGACTTGGTAATGGGTCATCAAGTAGCTGACGTAGTTATAAATCATGCTGGTGGAATTACCCCAAACGATTATCAGGCCGAAGCGTATACGCAATTCTATTTAGGGTCCAATTATGCCCTGTTGCGGCCTGCTTTTTTTCAATCATCAACCCCAACCCCGGCAGAAGGAACCATATTTATAAGCCTTGGTGGAGCCGATCCCAGTAATACGTCTATTAAGGTGCTGAATAGCTTACGAGGCTGCTTTAAACAGGCAAATCAAGAGTGGCGCATTCATATTGTAGTTGGTCCGCTTCAGGCCAACCGACCAGCCATTGAGGCCATGCAAAGTCAGTTTAAACATCTTCACCTTCTGTCGAACCTGACGGCCGAACAGATGGTAGCTGAATTAACCAAATGTCAGCTAGCTATAACAGCCTGTAGCACAGTAGCCTACGAAGTGTGCAGTATTGGTCGTCCGCTGATTGCTGTTCAAACGGCTGACAATCAGATAAATTTGGCTTTTTTCTTAATGGGAAGAAATCTGGCCAGTGTATTACTTTCTGCCCTGTCTATTAACGACATTCATAGGGGTTTCCAGATTGGCACATCTATGAAATATGCTGAAACCCGACAGTTTATGGTTGACAACCAGCGCCGTTTCTTCGATGGTCAATCGCCCGAACGCTTCCGGGCTTTATTCAATCGACTATGCGCTTAATCGCTCGCCCTGCCCAACCAACCGACGTTCAGCTCTACTTCGATTGGGCAAATGACCCTGTCACCCGGCAGCAGTCATTCAAAACCGACCTTATTTCGTGGGAGAAGCATACAACCTGGTTTGCCCGCAAAATTACTGACCCAAACACCCTCTTGCTGGTGTTTGAGAATCAGCAACAAGTTCCCGTTGGGCAGGTTCGACTGGAACAGCTTGGCGAGGAAATAATCATTGGTATTTCACTGGATAGCTCCTTTCGGGGGCAGGGGCTGGCCGTTACTATGATTCTGACCGCTGTAGAAGCGTCTCAAGCCCACTTTTCCGATGATGCTTTACCCATTCACGCTTACATCAGACCAGACAACCTGGCTTCCGTGCGATCGTTTGAACGGGCCGGGTTCACGTTCTCGCACAAAAGCGGTAAATTTGGGGTTCAGTCTGCAGTCTATGTCTATTCAAATAGCTCATCATACCATTAGCTCCCATCATAGGCCCTTCGTGATCGCCGAGATGTCGGGCAACCATAATCAATCGCTCGAACGCGCTTTGGAAATTGTCGATGCCGTGGCCGATACCGGTGCTCAGGCCCTTAAGCTCCAGACCTACACGCCCGACACGATTACGTTCAACGGTTCATCGGAGGAGTTTTATATTCGGGATAATCAGTCGCTTTGGGCCGATAAAAATCTGTACAAGCTCTACAAGGAGGCTTATACACCCTGGGAATGGCATAAACCGATTTTCGACCATGCCCGCAAGCGGGGAATGATCGCGTTCAGCTCACCATTCGACACCACAGCCGTCGATTTTCTGGAATCGCTCGATGTTCCCTTGTACAAGATTGCCTCGTTTGAAAACACCGACCATATTTTGCTCAAACGGGTAGCCCAAACGGGTAAACCTGTTATTATGAGCACCGGGGTTGCCTCCGTTGCCGACCTTGACGAATCGGTGAAGGTGTTGCGGGCCAACGGTTGCCGCGATCTGGTGCTGCTCAAATGCACAAGTACCTATCCGGCTACACCCGAAAGCACCAACCTACACACTATTCCGCACATGCGCGAATTATTCAATGTGCCAGTTGGCCTTTCAGACCATACTATGGGCATTGGTGCAGCCGTGGCAGCCGTGGCTCTGGGTGCGGTTGTCCTGGAAAAACACGTCACCCTCCGCCGGGCCGATGGGGGTGTCGATTCTGCTTTCTCACTAGAACCCGACGAACTCAAAAACCTTGTTGTCGAAACAGAACGGGCATTTCTGGCGATGGGGCGGGTTAATTATACCCTCACTGCTAAAGAGCAAAACAGCTTACAATTTAAGCGATCGCTCTACGTGGTCAACAACATTAAAGCGGGCGAACCATTCACTTCAGCCAATGTTCGCAGCATACGCCCGGCCAACGGACTTCACACACGTTATTACGAGCAGGTATTGGGGCACGTAGCCAGTCAGGATATACAAGCGGGCACAGCCTTGAGTTGGGCCCACATAGGGTAATGGGCATTATCAAGCGCCAGACC
This sequence comes from Flavobacterium sp. SUN052, assembly GCF_028867935.1. GTDB lineage: Bacteria > Bacteroidota > Bacteroidia > Flavobacteriales > Flavobacteriaceae > Flavobacterium. The sequence goes on along the minus strand of NZ_JAPQNS010000003.1, from coordinate 360,928 downwards.
ATTTTAAGTTCCGTTTTTGCGTATGCGGGCACCGGGGTAGGATTTATTACCCAGGGATTACTATTTCCAAAATTGCTGACTCCCGCTCAGGTTGGCCTAACTGGGCTATTGCTGTCGTGGGCGGTGGTGTTGGCGCAGTTCTCCAACCTTGGCCTAAACGGGGCGGGCGGACGCTATTTCCCCTACTTCCGCGATCACGACCGGCAACACAATGGTTATCTGCTGCTCAGTATGCTCACCACACTTACCGGCGTATTGTTTTGCGCGGCTCTGCTGGTGGCTTTTCAACCGTGGATTGTTGAGCGAAACATCAAAAAGTCGTCACTATTTGTCGATTATTATTACTGGCTTATCCCGCTCACATTATTTACGGTTGCGTTCAATGTTTTTGATAACTACGCCAAGTTACTCTACGATACCGTTCCGGGAACGCTCTACCAACAGTTCATCAATCGTCTGGTCATTCTGGCGGCAATCATCGCCTATGGATTAGGATGGCTTAATTTTCACCAGTTTATGTTGGGCTGGATGGCTGCTTTCCTCACTCCAGCAGTTCTGATGGGCATTCGGGTGTCACAAAAGCACGGGTTCTCACTAAATCCCAGCTTCCTGTCGGTAAAGCCCGAACTACGAAAGCAAATTATCCGGTACGCTACTCTTTCCCTGCTAACCGCTTTATCATCTAATGCCATTCTGAGCATTGGCAGCATTATGGTTAATGACTCGTCGGGATTGAAAAATACGGGTATTTACACCATTACGGCCTATTTCGGGTCAGTGATTGCCTTGCCAGCGGCTTCTCTCTATAAAGTAGCCGGGACAATTATTGCCGATGCCTGGAAACGCAATGATACCGCCCACATTGCCGATGTGTATGCCCGAAGCTGCCTCAACCAGCTCATTATTGGCTGTTTAGTGTTTGTGGGCATTGCAGCCAACCTACCCAATGTATTCCAATGGCTTCCGGCCGGGTACGAAGCCGGTTATTACGTGGTGCTCTGGATTGGCCTGGGCAAACTCATTGACATGGCCACGGGTGTAAACGGCGTTATTCTGGCCACCTCCCGCTATTACGCTTACGATTCGGCTTTTTTTATTGGCCTGCTTGTCGTAACCATCAGCGTGAATGCCTGGTTAATTCCGCGTTACGGCATCAATGGGGCGGCAGTGGGGGCAGCTTTTGTGACAGCACTGTATAACTTTGTACGAACGGTATTTGTCTGGTTTGCCTTCCGAATGCAGCCTTTTTCGTGGCGCTTTGGGGTGGTATTGCTGGTAGGCGCCGTGGTTTGGTGGCTATCTGTTCAGTTTCCCTACGGCACGGGTACAGTTCGGGTGGTAGCCGATGTCGCGGTTCGCTCGACCTTCATCACTATTTTGTTTGGCGGTTTAATCATTGGTCTGAAACTCTCGCCTGACCTGAATCAGATGGTAACGGGGGTCTGGAAAAAACTTAAAGATTAACCGCAAAGACGCCAAGCTCGCCAAGTGGTTGTGAAGAATTCTTACCGCTCCTTGCGCCTACCTTTGCGTCTTTGCGGTTAATAAAATCAAATGCGACTACTCCGTTTTCTCTTTAAAGACCTTTTCCGATCGCTCGAAACAGCGGGCGGACGGCAGTTTCTGTGGCTGTTGCTGCGCTACGCCGACCGGCCACGTAACAAGCCGTTTCAGGCTTCGGTGGGCCCGTTTCGGTTTCAGGTAATTGATGGGCTGTCGTTCGCTTGGCAATACAAGGAAATTTTCACGGACGAATTTTATCGGTTTGAGACTCGTGAAGCGACACCTGTCATTTACGATTGCGGGGCCAACATAGGCATGAGTATCGCTTATTTTCGGCAGCACTACCCAACCGCTCGCATTGTAGCTTTCGAAGCAGACCCCGGTGTGGGTAAAGTGCTGGCTAACAATTTACAAGCAAATTCTATCCACAATGTAGAACTTATCAACAAAGCGGTGTGGATAAATGCCGATGGTGTTGATTTCGGGGCGGGCGAAGCCGATGCTGGATCAATGTATAGCGCCGAAGGCCGACAACACGTTCCTTCTGTCCGGCTCCGCGATTACCTGCTTCGTGAACTGCGTATTGATATGCTCAAAATGGATATTGAAGGAGCCGAGGCCGATGTACTGGCCGACTGTCACGATGCGCTTGGCAACGTTCGAAACATGTTTATTGAATACCATTCGTACTTCGGGCATCCACAAGCACTGGCGGGTATTTTATCGATGCTTGAGGCCAATGGCTTCCGGTATTACGTCGATACCAATCAGCACCGTGTTCGCCCATTCATAGTACGTCGCTACAAAGGCAACGACGTGATGGATTTGCAACTGAATGTATTTGCATACCGCGAATGAAAGTCGCCCTGCTTAGTACCTATCACCTAAACGGGGGAGCGGGCGTTGCCGCCACCCGGTTACACCGTGCCTTGCAAAAGGCTGGAGCAGACAGTTCGTTGGTGGTAGAGCAGGTAGCCAGGCCAGAGCCGGGAGTTTTTGGACTGGCTGACAATCTTTTAGATCGGAAATGGGCGACGGCCCGATTTGCGCTCGACCGGCTTTCGTTTGTGCCGTATGAGAAAGACAAATCCGTTCGGTTTCATTTTTCCCCAGCCACCATCGGGGCTAATCTGAGTCATCATCCGGCCATACTTGAGGCCGATATACTACACCTCCACTGGACAAATTTCGGCTTTCTGTCGCTGGATGGCCTGAGAAAACTGGTTCGTCTGGGAAAACCCATCTTCTGGACTTTGCACGACCAATGGGCCTTTACGGGAGGATGTCATTATACACGCGGCTGCACTCGTTTCCTGACTCAATGCGGTCAGTGTCCTTACCTGCGAAAGCCGGGTCCCAACGATCTGTCTGCGCGGGTATTTGCCCAAAAAGCGGCCATTTTAAAACCGGATACCAACCTTCACATCGTGACACCAAGTCGATGGATGGCACAAGAGGCCGAAAGCAGTCAGTTATTGGAGTGGTTTCCGGTCAGCACCATTCCCAATACCCTTGATCAGTCGGTGTTTCGACCAATTGACAAACAGGCTGCCCTCAGCCGGTTTGGCCTGACTGATTTAAACCAGCCTCGGCTCTTGTTTGGCAGTTTCAACACGACCGATCCGCGTAAGGGCTTTCAGTATTTTGCCGACGCGCTGACTTTATTGCATGAGCAATACCCTGATCTTAAGCCCGAAATTCTGGTCTTCGGCAAGGGGCAAATCGACACGATGTCAGCTCTCCCCTACCCTATTCGTCAATTGGGTGTATTGACTAATGACGCCGAAATTGTAGCCGCTTATAATGCTGCGGATGCACTGGTGGTGCCTTCACTGGAAGACAACCTGCCAAACACCATTCTCGAATCACTCTCGTGCGGCACGCCAGTTGTTGGTTTCCGAACCGGTGGTATTCCCGAAATGATCAGGCACTTCCAAACGGGTTATCTGGCTGATGTTAGTTCGGCTCAGAAATTGGCCAACGGGCTGGTCTTCATACTGAAACACCCAGACCCAACCCAATTACGTCAAAACGCCCGTAGTTTCGCCGAAACGCACTATTCGGAGGAGAACGTGGCCAAAAAACATATTGAACTCTATCAAAGAGTGAAAGGGTGAAAAAGCGAAACATAACCATCGTCAACCGTCATTATCCGCCCAATCCGGGAATAACAGGCGAATCGGCCTGGGATTTGGCTCGCTATCTGATCGAGCAGCATGGTATCGAGGTGGTGGTGGTGCACATTGACCGGACCTACGACGGTGGTGGGGCCGTGCGGCAACCTGTAGGTGAAACGCACGCGGTCAAAACAATCTATGAGGGAAAAAATGGCTTGATTCGCTTGTTAGCGGGTTTATTGGATGGTTTTTTCCTGATTCGCAAAGCCCTGAAGGTTCGCAAAGGACCGCTGTTGATTATGACCAGCCCGCCAATGTTACCGTTTTGGGCCTCGTTATTGTTAAGCAAAACGCCTTACTGGCTCTGGTCAATGGATCTATTCCCCGAAGGTTTTGCCGCTGAAGGAAAAGTCAGTTCTACAAACCCAATTTATCAGTGGGTAATCCGGCAAACATACCGCAACGCTCCCGAACGACTCATTGCTCTTGGACCCCGGCAAGCCGCACACATTTTGGCTAAATATGGCCACGAGATACCCACAACCGTGTTGCCGTGCGGGGTATTGATGCACCAAGATCGCGATCTAAATAGGCCACACTGGCGATCCAAACGTGACGAGTTTATTTACCTCGGCTATGCTGGCAATATTGGCCAGGCTCATTCGGCAGAGTTTCTTAAAAGCATTGTACAGAATCTTGACCCTACTCGTTTTAGGTTGGTACTGGCCCTGTACGGTACCAAAGCTGATGAGATCCTGACGCTGGCCAAAGGTCTTGAAGGCATCATTTGTCTTTCCAATATTCCGCGTAGCCAGCTGCATTATCTCGATATTCAGTTGGTGAGTCTGTTGCCTGAATGGACCCATATTGCAGTGCCGTCAAAAGCGATGAGCGCCATTGGTTCGGGTTCGCCAATCCTGTTCTGCGGAGGTTCTGACAGCGACAGTTATGTACTACTACGTGATGCTGCCTTTTTTATTGACGCAGAAGGCAATATCGATGAGCAAGTTGTGAGTTTTTATAAAAGCCTGAGTAAGCCACTGATTTTGCAGTACAAACAAAAAGCCGAACAACTTTCTGGTCGGTTGCAAGACTATGTAAAACAGGCATATGAGGAGATTGCCAGTTTATGTTAGAGTTAATTTTTCATTCAAAACGGGGGATAAGTTGGCGTTTCGTGCTTTTTCCAGAAGAATGCCTATAAATTTGGGGTTGCAACGGTACAGTTGTTGGCTGAATTAGACCTTTTCTATAAAAAATTGGCTTAACCTATGAAACGAATCGCTGTATTTACCTCTGGTGGCGATGCTCCGGGAATGAATGCTTGTATCCGGGCTGTTGTCCGGGGGGCCGTCTACCACGGAATCGAAGTATTTGGCATCCGCCGGGGGTACAATGGAATGATAAACGGCGATATATTTCAGATGACATCCCACTCGGTGAGCAACATTGTGCAGCGAGGAGGGACTATTTTGAAGTCGGCCCGGAGTAAGGAATTTATGACTCCCGAAGGTCGCAAAAAAGCCTTCGACCAACTGCAAAAATTTGGCATTGAAGGTCTGGTTGCCATTGGGGGAAACGGGACATTTACGGGGGCAACTATTTTCTACGATGAATACGGTATTCCAACCGTAGGAGCACCCGGCACAATTGATAATGATCTCTACGGTACTGACCATACCATTGGTTTCGATACGGCGGTAAACACGGCCCTCGAAGCCATCGATAAAATACGCGATACCGCCGACTCGCACGACCGCATCTTTTTTATCGAAGTAATGGGCCGCGACTCGGGCTACATCGCCATTCAGTCGGGTATTGCGGGCGGAGCCGAAATGGTAATGGTCCCCGAAGTACTAACTCCCATCAGCGAAGTGGTTAACGTGCTGAAACAGGGCTGGAGCCGTCAAAAGTCATCGTCGATTATCGTGGTCGCTGAAGGCGAAGAAGAAGGCAATGCTGTTGAAGTAGCCGAAAAGATCCGCAAACAAATCAACGACGCCGAAATTGATATGCGCGTAACCACCCTGGGCCACATCCAACGGGGTGGTATTCCAACGGCCTACGATCGTATTTTAGCCAGCCGTCTGGGCCTTGGCGCATTGGAGGGCCTTATGGATGGCCAGAAAAATGTGATGGCGGGCGTGATCAACAATGAGCTTGTTTACACACCATTCCGCGATACCATTCGGCTTCCCAAACCGATCAATGAAGATTTGCTGCGGATGGTCAAGATACTTTCTGTGTAGAGTCAGAAAGGAGGCTAACACGTACCAAGGCTTGCGTCAGCCTCCTTTTTGATTTGCTTTATAAATACCCCGTAAACCAATACGTTACATATCCCACAACTTCCCGAATCAGGGTATGGGCGTCGTGGAACGATTTTTCATTGGGGAGCAAGTAAGCCCCAGGAGCAACTGCCCGGCGTTCGCTCAGCTGAGCAGCCGACCACGGAATAACAGTTAAGCCCTGTTTCCGAAAGCAGGCTTCGGCCCGGCGCATGTGTAATGCAGACGTGACAAGCACACACCTATCCGTTCGGAATTGCTGACGTAATACCCGGCTCGAAAACTGAGCATTTTCATACGTGTTTTTCGACGCGTTTTCCAGCACAATGTCGGTGGCCGGCACTCCTCCCGTTTCCAGAAAAACCCTCACCATCTGGCCTTCGTCAACTTCACTGGGCGTCTGAAACGACAAATTACCCTGACCACCGCTAACAATTATTTTTTGTACTTGTCCGGTTTTGTAAAGCCATAGCGCCTGCGCGGCCCGGTCGCCTTCGTGGGACAAAACAGGTCTGATTGGTGTTGGTTTATAGAGGCCGTTGATCATGCCCCCCGTAAGTACAACAGCCACGCGGGACGATTCTGACGATGATTTAGGTTGTAAAACAGCGGGCTCTACTTCCCAGAGCCGTATAGCTTCATTTTGGATCGGACCATTTCCCAGTAGCCAAAACAAAATTAAAGAAGCTATTGTAAACCGTCGTTTCCAACGCGCACTACGGAGAAATACAGCGCCTAGCAGGGCAAAAAACACCCATCCGGCGGGTGTAAGCAAGTAAAAAAGCGTTTTTGAAAAGAAGTAGAACATGGCGTGATTTTTGGTCGAATAACACAGGATGCACGAAGAATGACAATTTCACGTTTCATGGTAGCCAGAAGTCTTTCTTTTATTGTCTTTCCTCTTACATCCAGCAATACTGATTATATCCTAAATTTGTGGTTACCAACCGCTTCGGCTATCCGATAAAACTGTATTACTCTGCATGAAAAAAGTATTCTGTATGGCGTTTCTGGTTATGTTGTCCGCAACAGCCCTACTCGCCCAATCCACCGATAAACCATACCGAATCAGTGGTCAGGTTAAAGGCCTCCGCGATTCGTCTATTGTACTGGCCCACTGGTATCGCTCCGGTTCGCAATACATCCCGAAAGATACGGCCAAAATGGACGGTGAAGGCCGCTTTGTGTTTGAGGGCAAAAAAGCGTTGCCTCAGGGTCTGTATCTTGTTCTGACCCCCAAACAGCGGTACATGGAGGTTATTGTAGATGATAATCAATCATTCTCATTCGTTACCGATACGGCTAGCTTCATCAAAGCGATGAAGGTAACAGGCTCTAAAGAGAACGAAAAATTTTACGAATATCAGCAGTCGTTAGCCGCTCTCTACGACGAAGCCCAAGCCATCGAAGTGCAAAAGAAATTGCGTAACGATGCTGTTTCTTCTGCCTTATTCAGTAAACAGCAGGCTGAACTGTCCAAAAAAGCTAATGACTTTCGGGTTAATTTCATCAAGGCTAACAAGGGTATGTTTGCGGCTAAATTGCTCGAAGCAGCTGCCGAGCCGGATGTTCCTGAAGCACCAAAAGCGGCTAACGGTCGCCCCGACTCACTCTGGACATTCAATTATTACAAAGCCCATTACTGGGATGGCTTCGATTTGACCGATGAGCGTTTTCTGCTGACGCCAATTTATCAGCGTAAGTTGGAGCGTTACATTAAGGAGCTTACCGTACAACAATCAGATTCATTGATTAAATCAGCCGACTTTTTGGCTGAGAAAACGAAGCCTAACAAGGAGATGAATCTGTATACGATTTACTGGATCACCAGTGAATACGAGCGGCCCAAAGTATTGGGAACCGATGGTGTATTCATCCACATGGCCGAGAAGTATTACCTGACCGGTATTATGCCATTGACCGACTCGACGGCTCTAGCTAAGGTGAAAGAGAAAGTAACAACCATGAAGCCTTTATTGATTGGTAAAGTGTTACCCCCACTTTCGGTGAGCGATACCTTGCAGCGGCCAATCAACTATGCAGGTATTAAAGCCGATTACCTGGTGGTCTTTCTGTATGATGTTGATTGCGGACATTGCCGGAAAGCCGTTCCAGAATTGAAAAAGTACACTGATACGATAAAAAACAAAAGTGTACAGATACTCGCTGTGCCCGTAGGCAACACTAGCCCAGATAACTGGAAGAAATTCATCCGTGAATTTAATATCCAAAGCTGGGCCAACGGCTACGACTATAATTTCCGCACGGATTTCCGCCACCAGTATGACGTGTTCACAACGCCAACGGTGTATGTGTTAGATAAGGAGCGTCGGATCATTGCCCGTCCACCACTCCCAGCAGAACAGGTGGGTGACTTCATTGAGTTCTACAAACGCCAACAAGCCGCCAAAACACCAACAACGGCTCAAAAAGAGCCAAAAGCAGGAAAATAAAAAGCATAAAAAGGAGAACGGGATTGCTGGCGCACTCTGTAGATGAGCGCCAGCAATCCCGTTCTCCTTTTAGCTCTATTCCTGTCGGTCGCTCCTACTTCATTTTTGTTCGTTTCACCAAATACGAACTAAGAATCTGATCGAAGCCCCGGGCGATGTCAGCTTCTATGAAATCAATTTTATACTGACCGCAGCGGAGTTTCAACTCGGAAAAGTACGATTTGACTGCTTCCTGATACGAGCTGCGAATTTGGCCCGGCTGCAGCTTTACTTTCTCCCCTGTTTCGAGGTCAATAAATTCGTAGGGTCGCTCATCAAAAGCGAAATCTTCTTCTGTTTTCTTGTCGGTAACGTGGAACACCAGTACTTCATGCAGGTTATGCCGTAAGTGCTGGAGGGCCGAAAAGAGCGCTTCTGACTTCTCCGAATTTTCAAACATATCGCTGAAAATGATCACCAGCGACCGTTTATTGATCTTCTCCGCAATCTGATGAATTACTTCTGCTGCCGACGTTTTACGTGGCACTTTGGGCTGCTGCATCAGATCGTTGAGGTTTGCAAATAGCTTGTGAACGTGCGAGGGCGTAGACTTCACAGGCGTCTGCATATCTATAGCATCCGCAAAAGTGGTTAGACTCACCGCATCTTTCTGGCGTTGAAGCATATAGGCCAGGCAACCAGCTGCCATCACGCTGAACGTCAGTTTCCCGTAATTTTTTTCGGGATAATACATTGACGACGAGGTATCAACCAGCAGATGACACCGGAGGTTAGTTTCTTCTTCGTACCGCTTTACAAAGAGTTTTTCGGTTTTCCCAAATACTTTCCAGTCGATGTGTCGGGTAGTTTCCCCAGTATTATAAAGCCTGTGCTCGGCAAACTCAACCGAAAACCCGTGGAAAGGTGATTTATGTAAGCCAGTAATGAATCCTTCGACCATTTGCCGGGCCAGAAATTCTACATTACCATATTCCCGAATCTGGGCTAAATTGAGTTGCTGCTTCATGATGTCAATATAACGAAAAAACCGTTCGGCTCGCGCCCACCGGAATTGCACAAACGGTTTCTGGGCGATTTAGAGCCGAACGGTCTCGAAAAAAACGTGTAGCGTGAATCTAATTCACCACCCGGATCGCGCATCAACAAAAGCGAGCCCCCGGAAAACCACACCGCAAACTCCCGTTTGCGTACTGAATTTAGAAACGGGCAACGGGCTCCAGAATAGGTAGAAGTTGAGCCGTTGGTTCCGCAAGCACTGGGGCAAGAGCAACAACACCGTTGCGACCTACTACCCGGATTTTAACATTGGCCACGCCCCGCTGGATCATGCCAAGTGCTTTTGCGGCCGCGTGGGTTACATCTAAGATGCGGCCTTTTGAAAATGGACCCCGGTCATTGATTCGTACAATAACAGACCGGTTGTTGGCGAGATTTGTAATCTCAACCATTGTATTGTATGGTAGCGTTCGGTGGGCACCTTCAAACGCGTCTGCATCAACACGTTCGCCACAAGACGTCTTACGACCATTAAATTTTGAAGCGTAAAAAGATGCCTTACCCTTCTGTATGAAGCCTGTAGAGGCCTCTGTCGGTTTGATAGTGCTGAAAAGCAGCATCAGGGACATTATCACATTCATACAGTGTATGGTTTGGTGAGAAAATAGAAGTGGTTGTTCTGTAGAATCTACTCTACACCACTCCTCCCTAAATTGTGCAATTCCGACCCCACAAATATACGAACAAAAAAAATGCCAGTCAATTAAGCAGACTGGTTAGTGAAACAGGCCTCCTGCTTTTCCTTATTGTGTGGTCCAAAACGGTCTGAAAATTTAGTTGATAAGTTTCTTTTCTTCCTAATACTATTACGTTTACTTTGGCGTTTGGTACGACTGCTTAAACCTCACTGATTGTGGACGAACGAGAGAAAGAAAAGATTTACTCAAAGCGAGTGCGAGCAGGCAAACGCACTTATTTTTTCGATGTAAAGTCAACACGCGGTAACGACTTTTACTTAACCATTACCGAAAGCCGCCGACATCCGCAAGGTGAGGGTTTTACCTACGAAAAGCATAAGATGTTCTTGTATAAAGAAGACTTTGACAAGTTCATAGAAGCCCTTCAGGAGACCATCGATTATGTGAAGAGTGATTTAATGCCTGATGTTGATTTTTCTCAGTTTTCCCAACGCGATGAGCCCAACGAGGTCGGCACTGAACTCAAATGGGACTAGCTTCGCCAACTCAGCTTTCCAATCTGACCATTCCTGAACTCCAAAGCCTCGGCACTTCGCCAGAGGCTTTTTTGTTGTCCGACGTTGAGGTTGTAGTTTTGTAAAAAATTAAAGAGTGAAAGAGTAAAAGGGTGGACCAGCGGCAGATAAACTACTGCATCGCTAACCACTTATTCACTCTTTTGCTCTTTCACTCTGTATCTTATGGGTCTTCAATGTGGAATCGTGGGCTTGCCAAACGTAGGTAAGTCGACCTTATTTAATGCTATTTCGAGCGGTAAAGCCGAAGCTGCTAACTATCCGTTTTGCACGATTGAACCCAATGTGGGTGTGGTTACTGTTCCCGACGAGCGTCTAGATACTCTTGAAGGATTAGTAAAACCGCAGCGGGTGGTGCCAACCATTATTGAGTTTGTAGATATTGCCGGGCTGGTAAAAGGAGCAAGCACGGGTGCCGGGCTGGGCAATAAGTTTCTGGCTAATATTCGCGAAGTCGATGCGATTGTTCACGTCATCCGGTGTTTCGAAGACGAGAACATTGTTCACGTGGAAGGCCGGGTTGACCCAGTTTTTGACAAAGAAATTATCGACGCTGAGCTGCAACTGAAAGATCTGGATTCGGTCGAGAAAAAAATTCAGAAAATTGAGCGGGCAGCCCGGGCGGGCGACGCTAGAGCCAAGGCTGACCTCGAAACGTTGAAATTGTATAAATCGGCGCTCGAAGCTGGCAAAAGCGCTAGAGCGGTGCAGATTTCACCCGAAGCCCGTGAAGATGCTATTGGCGACATTGACCTGCTTACCGTGAAACCGGTTATCTACGTAGCTAACGTTGACGAAGGGTCTTTGCCCAATGGCAATCAATATTCTGAAAAGCTGAAAGCTGCCGTTGCCGATGAAGGTGCTGAAGTAGTGATTATCAGCGCCGGAATCGAATCGCAGATTGCAGAAATGGAAGACCCTGACGAGCGTGAATTATTCCTTGGCGAATACGGCCTGACCGAATCTGGCTTGAGCAAGCTGATAAAAGAATCGTACCGCTTACTAGGACTGATTACGTATTTCACGGCGGGGGTAAAAGAGGTTCGCGCCTGGACCATTCACCGGGGATGGAAAGCTCCCCAGGCAGCAGGCGTTATTCACTCTGATTTCGAGCGGAAGTTTATTCGCGCTCAGGTAATGAAACTGCCTGATTTTGCTCAGTTCAAAACAGAAGCGGGAGTGCGCGAAGCCGGAAAGCTAGCAGTAGAAGGTAAAGAGTACGTTGTGCAGGACGGCGATATTATGGAGTTTTTACACAGCGCATAATTAAACTGAACGGGGCCGCGCTTGCTGCCCCGTTCAGTTTAATTCATTTTATCTCCGCTTCCCAAAGCTCACTTTCCGGTACGAAACCAGTTGGTCGGCACGGCCAGCGGGGGGACGGTGATAAACGAATACTTCGTAGTCGTTCTCGGTTTGGGAGAAATTGCCCTCTAACAGCGATTCATCGACAAACGCTTGAGGGCTGTTACGGGCCACGGCATAATCGTAGTTATAAACACCTTGTTTGAGCATGATGGCTGCCCGATAGGCTCCCAAACCAGGGTCGTAGGTCATGCGGTTACGATCATCAAAGCGCCAGCTGTTGAAACCGCCGTTTACGTATACTTCACCATCAGATAGTTCGGGGACTTTTAATGTAAATATTGTTTCGATATAATCGGCACTGACGCTACCATTCTGGGTTTCGCGGTGGTCGATTACGTATCGCCCGTTGAAATCGTCCAGTTGAAAATAGCCGCCCGAACTTCGGGGCTGATCAGTTTGTATGTATGCCGTTGTTTTGTCTTCACGGGGCACAATACGGTCCACATAGTTTGCCCGAGAGATCACGGTACGGGTATCAAAAAAACGGTACTCGTTACCTCCCCCAATTGTATTGCTCAAATCGAACAAGCGGTATTCTAGCACCTGGTCGAACCCCCGCACGTTGGTTGGTTTCAGGTTCGTAAGGATCTTATCGTCGCGGTAATTCTGGCGAATAACGATCTTGAAATCATCCTGGGGCGAAATCACCTGATAACCCCGATAATTCAGTACCAGATCAATCTGCTGGTCCCGAAATTGCCGCTCTGGACTGCTTGAAAACTGCACGGTTGCTCCCACATTTACTTTGTTCTGGAAGGTGCTGAACCGGCGCGACAAAATGAGTCGGCGGGGGTTGCGTTCATCAACAACTACGAGAATATAATTGCCCGGCAGTTTCACCTTCGGCACCTGAAACCGGTAATGATAATACTGAACTTTGGTGCCGAGCGACACCTGATAATCAGTGATGGGGTAATCATTGTACTCATAAGTGAACTCGATGTCGTTCAGGACCGATTTCTGCCAGTCGGCGTTGCAATGCACAAGTTTGGCGCGATAAGGGCGATAATCGCCGGTCATATCATCAAATTCCAGCGCCAGCGGGCTATCTGTGTTGACTTCAACTACCGGTGGATTCAGCGTACGGCCGGGCGTTGTCATATCGCCACCGATAGCTGGATACAGTAATACTGTTTGAATGTGAGTGTCGTAATTGACATCGGCCGTTTGGAGCGGCTGAGCTATTGCCTGTTGAGCTGCCAAAGCGGACAGAATCAATAAAGTACAACGAACAAGTCGATTGGTCATGCAGAGAGAGCTGGTAACTGTTTGTTGTGAAATTAACGATTCATTTTTTGAATATCTTGCACAGACAGGCTGATAGATTCGTTTTGCCCCACCCTGCTTATGCTATCATTCGTTATTTCGCTCACCTCTCTGGCTATTCTGGTTCGCATTGTGGCCAATCCACTCGCCAACGTTTTCCAGAAACAACTAACAGGGTTATCCGCTGAGCCAATTTTTATAACCACAGCAACATACGGTTTTTTGTCGCTCATGTGCCTCTCCTTTGTCCCACTATCATCGCTCAGCCATTTAACCGAGGACTTCTGGACGAACATGCTGATCTGTGCTGTCCTCTCTGTACTGGGGAATGTATTTCTGGTTAGCGCCATGAAAATTGGCGACCTCTCGGTTCTAGGACCAATTAATGCTTACAAAGCTGTTGTTAGTATGTTTGTGGGGCTTTTATTGTTGGGAGAGATTCCAACAGAAGCCGGGCTTGCAGGCATCGTGCTCATTGTGGTTGGCAGTTATATTGTACTTCGTCAGCCCGACCAGCCAACAACGTTCTCGCTATCGGTTTTTAAACGGCCCGATGTCCGCCTTCGCGTTTTGGCGTTACTGTGTTCAGCTATCGACGGTGTGTTTCTGAAAAAAGCGATTGTTGCCAGTTCACCCGAAACGGCTTTCTCCTATTGGTGTTTGTTGGGTTTTGTCATTTCGTTGAGTTGGGTGCTGATAACGCAACGAGCCCGCTGCACCGATCAACTACGGATCTTGTGGGCGCAACGGGCAACGTGTCTATTTTTGTTTCTGGCCATTGGCCTTATGCAGGTTTCTACCAATATCGCTTTTGATGGCACTCAGGTTGGCTACGCACTGGCCCTGTTTCAAACGTCGGCTCTATTGAGCGTTCTGTTTGGCTATCAGTTTTTTGGCGAACGCTATATTTTACCCAAGCTTATCGGAGCAAGTGTGATGGTGGCAGGAGCCGCACTGATTGTTGTTTTGGGTTAGTAAGCCAGATAGCTGTCTTTATCGTCGTTTTCGCGCTCCTCCCGGAGTTCGTCCGGGTCCATATCGACGTCCGTATCGTTTAGCCGATCTACTTCTTCGTCTAAAAGCAATTCGTCTTCCGGCAGTTCATCGTCAAAGCTGTTCGACACGTTATCGGTAGCGTTGCGCGCAGTCATGTTGTCGGTATATAGAATTGTATCCGACGCTTCTTCCGAACCGGGGTTCATATTGTTGGGCTGACCGTCTATACCCAGATCAGCATAAATCGCCGAATCTTCGTTTACGTCGTTGCCGGGCATATTAGTGAACTGGGGCGACATTCCTTCCAGAGGCCCACCGGTGTTCTGATCGACCCGTTGTTGGTCGGAATTGTTGGTATTTTCCATAATCGTTGCTAGTTGTTACAGTTGTTGACGCTGTGGTTTATGCGTGTTTGTTGACTCTGTTAACTCCTTAACGTGGGGCTTGGTTAATTCCCCTATTTAAATGAACAATTTTCAACTCATTCTGCTATTTCAAGTAATCAGACCTGCGCGTTAACTCAATACCTCGCCTGAACGGTCTCAATTATTCGTTTTATCCTATTTCTGCCGTATCTTCGTTGTTACTTACGGTTTGAATCACAACCGAGAGAAACATTCATACATTCGCGTTAGTTGTTGTAACACAACGATTCCGACGATAGATCATGCTGATTACCCCCGGCAACTTACTTGCCACTATCAATTCTCCCGACGATTTACGCCGGATCGACAAAGCAGACCTTCCCAAAGTTTGTGATCAGCTTCGTCAGTTTATTATCGACAACGTTTCCGTGTATGGTGGTCACTTTGGGGCGAGCCTTGGCGTAGTTGAGTTAACTGTTGCCCTCCATTACATCTATAATACACCCGACGATCAGTTGGTTTGGGACGTAGGACACCAGGCTTATGGGCATAAAATCCTGACTGGTCGGCGCGACGTTTTCCATACCAACCGCTTTTATAAAGGCATTTCGGGCTTTCCGAAGCGTAAAGAAAGCCCTTACGATACCTTCGGCGTAGGCCACTCATCCACGTCCATTTCGGCCGCTTTGGGCATGGCCGTGGCTTCCAAACTAGAAGGCAATAACCAGCGTCAGCACATTGCGGTGATTGGCGACGGTTCTATGACCGCCGGAGAAGCCTTTGAAGGCATGAATCACGCTGGTTCTACGGATGCAAATTTGTTGATCGTGCTAAACGACAACAACATGAGCATCGACCCTAATGTGGGTGCCCTGCGCGAATACCTGACTGACATTACCACCTCACAGACCTATAACAAGGTGAAAGACGAGGTGTGGAATCTGTTAGGCAAAATGAACAAACTGGGCAAAACAGCTCAGGAACTTGTTTCTCAGGTTCAGTCGGGTGTGAAGTCATCGTTGCTGGAGCAGAGCAATTTGTTTGAGTCATTAAACCTTCGCTATTTCGGCCCAATCGACGGTCATGACATTGACCATCTGACGAGTGTTCTGGAAGACCTTAAGCATATTCCTGGCCCCAAACTGCTGCACGTGCTGACCGTGAAAGGCAAGGGCTATGGTCCTGCCGAGAAAGATCAGACAAAGTGGCACGCACCGGGTTTGTTCGATAAAGTGACGGGCGAAATCAAAAAGAAAATTTACGACAAACCCCAGCCTCCTAAGTATCAGGATGTGTTTGGCAATACACTGGTTGAGTTAGCCGAGCAAAACGCCAAAATTGTGGGCGTTACGCCTGCTATGCCATCGGGTTCGTCGATGAATATTATGATGAAAGCCATGCCAGACCGGGCTTTCGACGTGGGTATTGCCGAGCAACATGCCGTAACGTTCTCAGCCGGCATGGCTACGCGGGGTGAGGTAGTGTTTTGTAACATCTACTCCACGTTTATGCAACGTGCCTATGACCAGGTCGTTCATGATGTGTGCATTCAGGAGTTACCCGTGATTTTCTGCCTTGACCGGGCTGGTTTTGCCGGAGCTGACGGACCAACGCACCACGGCGCCTACGATATTGCGTACATGCGGTGCATTCCAAACATGATTGTGGCTTCGCCCATGAATGAGCAGGAGCTCCGCAATATGATGTTTACAGCCGCATCTGCCGAGGTACAGCAGGGAAAGCAGGCCTTCACCATCCGGTACCCACGGGGCGAAGGCGTGATGCCTAACTGGCGTACCCCGCTCGAAAAACAGGAAATTGGTAAAGGCAGACTCGTTCAGGATGGCGAAGATGTGGCGATTCTGACCCTTGGTCATATTGGCAATTATGCCGTGCAGGCATCTGGCCTACTAGCCAAAGAAGGCATTAACCCCGCCCACTTCGATATGCGCTACGTAAAGCCGCTTGATGAAGCATTACTACACCAGATTTTCAGCCGTTTTGATCGCGTGTTAACCGTTGAAGATGGCTGTCTGATGGGTGGTTTTGGGTCAGCAATTCTCGAATTTATGGCCGAACACGGCTACACTTCCCGCATTAAACGGCTGGGCATTCCCGATGCCATCATTGAGCATGGCGAGCAAATCGAACTACACCGCGAATGCGGTTTCGACCCCGAAGGCATCGCCAATGCCGTGAAGGAGCTACTCTTTGCAGGCCGGAAAGTGGTTATTTAGCAAAGTTTTTTCGACAGGATTACAGGATAAGGCAGGATTTCTTCACTGAAATCTGTCTTATCCTGTAATCCTGTCTATTTTTTAAAATTATGAAGGTTTTCAAGTTTGGTGGGGCATCAGTCAAAGATGCTGCTGGTGTACGGAATCTGGCTGAAATTTGTCAGGAGCAAGTCGGAAATGGATTGGTTGTGGTTGTGTCGGCAATGGGTAAAACAACCAATGCGCTCGAACTGGTAGCCCGCTCTTACTCCGATAATAAACCTGACGAGGCCGTTGCCCATTGGCAAACCGTACAACAGTACCACGAAACTATTATGCGTGAGTTGGCTGGTCCCGACTGGCCTATGACGTTCAGGGGGGCTTATGGCACCTTCATGTGGATGGATACTATTCTTAAGCAAAACCCCAGTGGCCCATTCGACCAATTATACGACCAGATTGTATCGGTGGGAGAAATCCTCTCCACCCAAATTGTAGCGGCATATTGCGGGGCCAACTGGGCTGATGCTCGTCAGCTTGTAATCACCGACGCAACATTTCGCGAGGGTAAGGTCGATTGGGAACAGACGCAACGAGCCATTCGCTCGTTTGTGAATGAACGTGAAATTGGCGGCATTTTTATCACCCAGGGCTTTATTGGGCAGGCTGCTGGCACGGGCCTTACGACTACGCTGGGCCGCGAAGGATCTGATTACACCGCTGCCATTTTCGCCTATTGCCTAGATGCAGAAAGCGTTACGATCTGGAAAGATGTGCCGGGCGTGCTCAACGCCGATCCAAAATACTTTGATGAGACCGTTTTGCTCGAACGCCTGACTTACCAGGATGCCATTGAGCTAGCCTATTACGGCGCGACGGTTATTCACCCCAAAACCATCAAACCGCTCCAGAATAAGGGGATTCCGTTGTATGTCCGCTCATTCTTGAAACCTGATGCGCCCGGAACCGTCATTGGGAATTTTAAGGACCGGTTGCCGATACCTTCGTTTATTTTCAAAGTAAACCAAACGCTTATCTCGCTGCACCCCAACGATTTTTCATTCATCGCGGAAGATAACCTAAGCCAGATTTTCGGTCAGTTTGCGGCAGCAGGTGTCAAAATCAACCTGATGCAGAATACAGCTATCAGCTTCTCTGTTGTCGTTGATACCAACCCCGATCGTGTTCCAGCACTCTTGAACACGCTTCGGCAAACGTTCCGTGTCAACTATAATGAAGGGCTCGAACTCATCACAATCCGGTACTACGACCAGGCCACCATTGACCGGGTCTTGATTGACAAGAAATTGTTGTTAGAGCAAAAAAGCCGCTATACAGTGCAGTTGGTTGTAGCACCTTGATTGGCAACCGTTTATATTGCAGCGTCTCGCAGCAACAGCGGCCACTCAATCCCTAAACGACCTACGCTCTTGTTACTTCTACATCTCATCCGCTTTGAGTTTCGGTATCAGTTTGCCAGGCCCATTACGTGGCTGTATGCATTGCTCATTTTTGGACAGGGAATCTGGTACGGGCTGGGTGCTCAGAATCAGTTTGGCAGTCGGTTGGTGTGGCTCAATGCTGCGGCCAATGCTTACCTTGTGCTGGCCTCGCCGGGGCTCATTTTGACCGTAGTTGCTTGTTTGCTGGCCGGTCAGGCGCTGACCAAAGACCTCGAATACAAAGTTGCTGATTACGCCTATGCCACCCCCGTTGCCGACCGTGAGTATTTTCTCGGCAAACTGCTCGGAACGTTACTATCAGTTTTCGTATTGGCACTGGCCTACCCACTTGGCACGTTAGCCGTACCGCTTTTTGTCGATGGCATTACCGGTCCTATTCCAATTGGGCAACTACTCGACGGGTTCTTTACGTTGCTCGTTCAGAACCTGTTCATCATTGTCAGCATTACCTTTTCGGCTACGGTTTTTACCCGCCAGATGAGTGGCGCTTATATCGCCATGTTCGCAATGGTGCTGTATTTCTTATTGTCAAGCTTATCCGTTGGCGACGATTTACCCGCTGATTTAGTGCTACTACTCGATCCATTTGGGGTCGGTATGGTGCGCGATGGAGTGACACTGATGTCTATTACTAACAAAAACGTGGGTTATCTAGAATATCCAGCCATGTTGTTTATTAATAGGGGGCTTTGGTTGGGCTTATCGTTCGGGCTGATCGCCCAAGCCGAGCGGCATTTTTCGTTTATGAGGTTTAGTGGACGTAAGGCAGTTAACAGTGTTTCAGTCAACAGTGAGCAGACAACAGTGAACAGTATTTCTAATTATCTCCCATCAACTGTCAGCTGCTCACCACTCACTGTTCCCTGTTGGTTGCTTCTCGCTCGGCATGAGTTTTTGGGTTTGGTCAAGCAGACCGCTTTTCAAGTTGTAGTAGCTTTCTTAGTTCTATTGCTGGTAATATTTGTTACCGTTCTCAACACCAACGCTGACTTTCCAATGCTGCTCACAACGGCCCAGCTGACTGCCCTCCGCGAGCCACTGGCAATTTATGTGGGCCTGTTTCTGATGGTTTTTTCAGGTGAATTAATCTTCCGAGAGCGAACGGTGGATATCTGGCCCATCTACGATTCAACACCAACCTCCACTGCGGTAATCATGCTAGCCAAACTAGTCGCGATGATTGGTATAGCGGTTTTAGTAGCTTTATCACTGACTGCAACAAGTGTTGTAATCCAGCTGCTGATCGGATCGCACTCAATTGACTGGAAACTCTACGCTCTTGATTTTGGCTTAGATGCTCTTCTCAGCTACAGTCAATGGATCTCACTGGCATTTTCAGTAGCTGTTCTGATAAACCACCGACTAGCGAGCCATGTCGTCTCAGTGGTGTTGCTAATGGTAGTGCTACTCGCACCTCGCTTCGGTTATGCATCGGCGGGGCAGTGGCTTTACGGATGGTTGCCGGGGACAGATTCGTATTCAGAACTAACTGGCTATGGAGCTTTTAGCTTAGCTTGATGGACCTTTGCGGGAGTCTGGATGGCTACAGCCGGACTATTCGTAACAATAGCGTTGTTGGGGTACAATCGGGGTGTTATTGTAACTTTTTCTGAACGCGTCCACCAACTGAAACAGCACTTTTCGTGGCACTATACGGTAGCATTAAGTGGCTTTGCTATGTTGCTTGCACTAGGGCAATTGTTTATCGGCCAACAGCATTTTGATAATAAAGAGGTATTGCTCAGTCAAACTAAACAAGCCTGGGCAGCTACCGAACCGCAGGTTCTGCAAACAAAAACATTGGCTGTAAAAGTTGGCCAAAGGACGATTGCACTTATCATTCGTTACCACCATGAGGAAACTGTCGCGATTTGGCAGAATGCGGTTTCGGATGCTCTCCGGCGAGGTACGACTCTCTTTGGGCCATACCCCTACAAGCAACTCACCCTGACCGAAGTACCATCTACCCTAGAAAACACTCGCTCAATCCCGGGTCAAATTCGCCTGACTGAAACCGAAGGCTGGATGGCCGACATGCGCCACCCGAACCAGTTGGATTACCTCTTTTACGTAGCTACCCGTGAAGTCTTGAAACAATGGACAAATCCTCAATTTGCACCGGGGTCTGGTCTCGTCGAAAATAGTTTGGTAGAATATCTGGCGTTGCAAGCCGTGAAGGAGCACTTTGGAGCAGATAAGTTCCGCGAGCGACTGGCCCAACGCAGCAAACATTACGAACAGCAACGCCGTTTAGCAGCTGCCTTTGAACCAACTCTGGCTCAATCAAGCGGGTTGTCTTATGTTGAACGCGACCGAGGAGCGTTGATGTTCAGTAGCATCGGTGAGGTATGGGGCGATAAACCGCTTAGTCTGAGTATCGGACAATTTTTCCGTTCGGCAGAAGCCGGGCAAATAGCTCATGCAGGAAAACCGGTTTCACTCACCTCGGCAGCTTTTGTGCAACACTTGGCAAACGCTCTACCCGATTCGCTCCATTTTCTAACCGCATACCTTACTGAACGACCCGTATTTGATGCCTCAATTGACAATATTGCCCGTACAGGCGACGGCATTATTGTAAAATTAAACAGCAGTAAATGGGTCGATAATGGATTCGGCACTCTCACGCCACAACTTCCGGCCGACGCGATGCCGTTGGTAGTTTTAGACGGCAGTGGGCGCGAAATTTATCGCCAATTGGTCTGGCCATCTGCTCAGAACAAATCTCTGTGGCTACCAGAGCTGCCCAACGCCCGAGTTGTCGTTTTAGATCCGCTTGGCGCCTGGCCCGATATGTTCCGGCATAATAATCGGCGGATCTTATGATAGTTGAATAGGAACGCGGATAATCCGCGTTCCTATCCTCTATTTAACCCGCTCGAAAATCGTGGCGATGCCCATTCCCCCACCAATACAAAGCGTCGACAGGCCGAATTGCTTGCCCGTGCGCTCCATTTCGTCTAAAAGTGTAGCAGAGATAATTGCGCCTGTGGCTCCCAGCGGATGCCCCAGTGCAATGGCCCCACCATTGACGTTTACCTGGCTGTGGTCGACGCCCAGTTCCTCCATAAACAGCATCGGTACGGCGGCAAAAGCCTCATTAACCTCAAACAAATCGATGTCGCTGATGTTCATGCCCGCTTTTTTCAGCACTTTACGAGCGGCTGGAATTGGCCCCGTAAGCATGATGGTCGGTTCTGAACCTACAATAGCGAAGGCCTTGATACGGGCGCGTGGTTTTAGCCCCGCTTTCTCGCCAAATTCTTTACTGCCAATCAACACCCCCGCCGAGCCGTCTACAATTTGCGACGAATTGCCAGCATGGTGAACGTGGTTTATCTTGTTGTATTCCGCATATTTCAGCAGTGCCAGCGCGTCGAGGCCCATTTGTCCCATCATCTCAAAAGCAGGTTTTAGTTTACCCAGGCTTTCTGCTGTGGTTCCAGGCCGAACGCCCTCGTCGCGGTCCAAAACGGTAATGCCAATTTCGTCTTTAAGCGGTACCAGCGTCTTCTCAAATCGATTGTTCGCCTGAGCCTCCACCGCTCGTCGGTACGACTCAGCCGCAAACGCATCTACATCAGCACGCGAGTAGCCGTATTTAGTAGCAATAAGATCGGCCGAAATACCCTGTGGAACTACATTATGCCGGGCCACAATCTGAGGATTCATAAACAAAGCCCCGCCATCGGTTCCCATCGGCACTCGCGACATCGACTCCACGCCACCGGCTATTATAGCATCTACCTGCCCCGACATAACGTAAGCAGCAGCCATGTTGATAGCCTCTAAACCCGACGAACAAAACCGGTTCAGTTGTACCCCGGCTACTGATTCGGCATAACCCGCTTCGAGCACTGCCGTCCGGGCAATGTCGGCACCTTGCTCGCCTACGGGCGTAACGCAACCCATAATCACGTCATCGATTAAACTGGTATCGAGGTTATTACGATCGCGCAGGTTCACCAAAACGCTGGTCAGGAGCTGAATAGGCTGCACATCGTGGAGCGATCCATCGCTCTTGCCGCGACCACGCGGGGTCCGAACGGCGTCATAGATAAAAGCGTCTGTCATGATTGATTAGCTTGTTGGTATGCGTGCATACTACTATATGCCAAATATATGCCGAAGTTACAGTATTGACGAGGTCAACTAGTATGATTCCAAGAAAAAATACGGTTTCGTCACAGCAACAAATCCTCTAGAGCCTCTTTCAACTTCGGAAACTGGTATTGGAATGTAGTCTCATTGGCAATTCGTTTGTTTAGCACCAGACTACTTCCTAAAACCGTGACAGCAAGTTCGCCGAAAGCCAATTTGATGGCGAATGCCGGAATCCTGGGCAAAATCAGTGGACGGTTCAACACATCAGCAATTTGGCGAGTCAACTCCTCGTTGGTAACAGGACCGGGAGCAACACCATTGTAAGCCCCCTGCCACGACTCTGTTTCGAGGGCCTGAATATACATCCGGCAAATATCGTCCACGTGAATCCAGGAAATATATTGTTGTCCCGTGCCTATAGGCGCACCAGCTCCTAATCGAATCGGTTGAGCCAGTTTGGGCAAGGCACCACCTGCCATGGTCAGTACCACACCCGTGCGAATACGAACGGTACGAATAGGAAGGCTGTTGGTTTTGATGGCCGCAATTTCATCCACCGACCGCTCCCAGGCCCGTGTCACCTGAGCTAAAAAATCTGTCCCAGCCGGGCTTGATTCGGTTACCGGTCGGTCGCCGGTATCCCCCCCGTAGTAGCCAATAGCCGACGACGACACAAACGTACGGACCTGGTTAGGTGTTCGTTGAAGCGCCTGAGCCAGCAAAGCCGTTGACTGAGTACGGCTCTCAAGAATTTCACGTTTGCGGGAATCCGACCACCGCTCGTCGGCAATACCTGCTCCAGCCAGATGAATAATGGCATCGGCGTTAGCGATAGCCTGCGTATCAATTTGATTTGTTTTTACGTCCCACTGATACACTTGAACACCTGGAACGGGTTTGTTAGAACGGCTCAACAAAGAAACAGAATAGCCTTTGGCCTGTAACAGTTCAACGAGTCGGCGGCCAATTGAGCCAGTCCCTCCTGTAATAAGTATGGTCATTTTACAAGTAACAGTTATCAGCCAACAGCAATCAGCTAGTGACTACCTAGAAAACAGTACATCACTACTTACTGTTCATCGTATGGATTCAGTATGTACTTTTACAGCTATAGTTCGTGCCAGAAATACCAACTACCTCTGAAAAATTGTTGGCTGTTAGCTGACACCTGTTCGTTGTAAACATGCCCGCAATTACTCCCGACCTGAAACACGCCATTACGCGGCTTCCTGAAAAGGAAAAGGATAAACTACTGCTTAAATTAGTCGCTAAAGATGCCCTGTTGGTGGAGCGGCTTGAGTTTGAATTGATCGAACACGGCCAAACCGTAGACGAACGGCGGCTTATTATTCGGGAGTTCATTGACCGAACGGTTCGGCTGAAACAGGATTCGGCCGGCTGGATTATGATGGATATGCGCACAATCAGCGGCTACATAACCCGGCACCTGAAAGTGACCAAGGACAAGTACGGCGAAGTTGAACTTGGCCTGTATATGCTCAACAGTTTTTTCGAGGAACGCCCTGATCAGCTTCGGACCTACAACTCCCGCACCGACAAATGCGCTCAATACATCGCTAAACGCACCGATCAGGTGCTAAAAAAACTCCTGAAACTCGACTCCGATTACCATATCGAATTCCTGGACGATATAAACACGCTGCTAGGTCGTATATACGCAAACTGCCCGGCGCATTACGCCAGGCAGTTGGAGATTCCGAAAGAAATCTAACCTAATCTTATTCCATCAGATACGGATAATCCTTCTGCATATAAACGTCTTTGAACGCTTCTTCAGCAGGTGGATAAGGCGACTCTTCAGCAAACTTAACCGACTCGTCTACAGTCGCTTTAATCTTCTGGTCAATTGCAGCTAGTTCCTCTTCGGTAGCCAGGCCCAGTTCCAGAATTTTTGCCTTCACCGATTCTACCGGGTCGCGCTGCTTATACTGCTCCACTTCTTCTTTGGTGCGGTACTTCTGCGGGTCCGACATAGAGTGTCCCCGGTAGCGATACGTACGGAATTCCAGATACGTTGGCCCGTCGCCAGCGCGAGCGCGTTCAGCAGCCCGGCTTACTGCTTCGTGAACCGCTTCAACGTCCATTGCATCAACAGGTTCCGATGGCATATCGTACGATTCGCCGAGGGTGTACAGCTCGGTTACGTTCGAGGTCCGCGCTACTGATGTTCCCATGGCGTAGCCGTTGTTTTCAACCACAAAAATGACTGGCAACTTCCAGGTCATTGCCATGTTGAAGGCTTCGTGAAGGGCCCCCTGCCGCGTGGCTCCGTCTCCGAAGAAACAGATGCAAAGGTTTTTGGTCTTGTTGTACTTTTCGGCAAAAGCGATCCCAGCCCCCATCGGAATCTGAGCGCCCACGATACCGTGACCACCCACAAAGTTCACCGATTTGTCGAAGATGTGCATGGAGCCCCCTTTCCCTTTTGAGGAACCCGTTTGTTTGGCAAACAACTCAGCCATAACCGCTTTGGGATCAGAGCCGAGGGCCAGAGGGATACCATGGTCGCGGTAGGCCGTGATCCACTTATCGTCTTTGGTCAGGGCCGAATAAGACCCCGACGAACAGGCTTCCTGCCCGATGTAAAGGTGACAAAAACCCTTGATTTTCTGCTGGCCATAGAGCTGACCTGCTTTTTCTTCAAATTTCCGTTGCAACTGCATCGACTCGTACCAGTACATGTACCGCTCTTTCGGATGCTGGGTTTTGGCGGGTGCCTGCTTTTTGCTTGCCATAGTGGTTGTTTCGTATGCTGGCTAACCGGCGTTTAAGGCCGCTTTTTGTTGACTTTATACTTCTGAAGTTACTGTTCCTGAATCAGTATTAGCGGAACAGGGCTTTGGGTAACTTTGTTGCTTAATAAGCAGGGAACGATGGCCGAATAACGGCGCGAAATTAAGCATAAAACGATTATCGAATCTTATTGATGCATTTAGAAAAACTCAGCCTTACGAATTTCAAAAGCTACGAAGACGCTCGATTTCAGTTTGGGCGGCAGGTGAATGTGATTGTAGGGCCCAATGGAAGTGGCAAAACCAACCTGCTTGACGCTGTCTATTTTTTGTCACTAACTAAAAGTGCATTCCACAGTCAGGATACGCTGAACATCAACCACGAGGCTGATTTTTTTATCATTGATGGATCGTTTGTAATCACGGAGCTTACTCCTGACAGTGAACCCGAACCCCACCGGCACTCGCCATCCGTTCAGATTACAATTAGCCTGCAAAAGGGGCAGCGCAAAACCGTTTTAGCCGACAAAAAACCGTATGAGCGCGTCAGCGAGCACATTGGTCGGTTCCCCGTTGTGCTAATGGCTCCCAACGACACCGACCTTGTTCGCGAACACTCCGAAGACCGGCGGCATTTTTTTGATGGTGTACTCTCGCAACTTGACCCCGACTATCTGCGCAATTATCTGGCCTATCAGCAAGTTTTGAAACAGCGTAATAGTCTGCTTAAACTATTTGCTGATTCGGACCGGCGTTCCGGAATTCAGATTGATAATGACCTCCTCGATACCTATGATGAACCGCTACTCGATTTGGCCGAGCGTATCCACGACCGACGCCAGCGGTTTGTGCAGGAGTTCTTACCTGCTTTCTGTCGGCATTATTCATTTATGAGTGAAGCCCGAGAGGGGGTTGATATTACCTATGAATCGGAGGTGGGTAAGCCGGGCTTCAGGGAAGAGTTCCGGCATTTTCGTCGGCGCGACGCAGTATTGCAACGAACCACAATGGGGGTTCACAAAGACGATTATCTGTTTACAATTGCAAGCCGGGATGCAGGTCCGATACCACTTAAGAAGTTCGGTTCACAGGGCCAGCAAAAGACATTCGTGATTGCTCTCAAAATGGCCCAATTCGATCAGTTGCAGGCCGAAAAAAAGATCAAGCCCATTTTGTTGTTAGACGACATCTTCGACAAACTCGACGACCGACGTATTGGCAAACTGATCGAGCTAATGGAGCGTGATACTTTTGGCCAGTTATTTATTACCGATGCCCGCCCCGAACGCACCCGCCAACTGTTGGAATCGGTCAAAGCCGACGTACGGTTTTTTGAAGTTGGCGGATAGGTTAGGGGGTAAAATAGCAAAGCCGCCCGAAAATCAGGCGGCTTTGCAAAACGGAAAACAATCTTAACCTATGCTTTGACGAATTGAATAGCAATAGCCAATACCTGATCTTTTGTCAGTGGCTCATCGAAGCTCTCCGATACGTTCATAGCTGAGATGCCTGAGATACCTGGTACGTTCACTTCGCGCTCGTTGGTAGCCTGCTCACCCGCGTAAACCGCACCTGGGAAGCCTTCCATACCCGAAATCCAGCCTTTCATGCCACGTAACATCCGAACCCGTGCTGCGTGACGAGCTTCTACTGAGTGAATACGTAGTGCAATTTCAAGAACAGGATCATTCACCATCAACATAGGAGCCTGACCTTTGTAGGCCCGTACACCAGTGTCTTCGAACGCCTGAGCCAGTGTTTTGAACGTATCGTAGTTTGAGAATACCGTTGGAAAAGCACCACGAGCCGTAAAGTCAAACGTAGGCTTTGGATCAGCGGCATTACCCAGTGCTGTTTTCAGCAGGGCTACGTGCGACGCTTCGTGCTTGCTGATTTGTGAAAAGATCGGACGGTCCTGAGCTGGAATAAGACCAGCCGTGTTCAGACCTGTACGGTAAAATTCGTCTTCCAGATACTCCAACAGAAGCGCGAATTTGAGTACTTCAACAGTGCGGTCGGGCATCGACTGTCCGTAAGCTTTGTTGAGTGATGAAGCAACGGCCAGAGGAGCAGCTACCAAAGCAGCTTTTTTTCCAAAACTGAACAGTTGACGGCGCGAAACGTGTTTCACGCGTTCGTAGATTTCTGCGTCTACGTTTTCTAGGGCATTAAATAAGTTTTGCAGATTCATGGCTGTTCAGAATTACATTGTTGGAAGATTGCTAGCCGTAATGCGTTCTACTACAAACGCTTGAGCGGCCGCCAGAACAGTACCAGGCATATTTACTACATCGAGGCCAGTGTCGCTTGTTACGACATCATCACCTGCGAAAGACGTGGTGAACGGTGACAGCAGTTCGCGGATAATGGCCGCGTGACGAGCTTCTACCGAAACAATTTTACCAGCTGTTGACAGGTTGTTACCATCGCTCAACAATTTACCAGCGCCGTTGTAAGCCGATACGCCGAGGTCTTCAAACGTGCGGGCTGTAGTCAACACTGAATTGCGATCGCCGAAATTAATGGCGCCGAAATTGGCATTCAGGGCTGGAATCGCGGCACCACCTAACGCTGCTTTGAAGAAATCGCGGTGCGCTTTTTCGTGGTTGCGAATGTCAGTCAGGATACTGCGCTCCATGTCGCTCATCCCTGCATAGGGAGTTGCAATCACCTGCGCGTAAAATGCGTACTCTAATTGCTCCAAAGCGTATGCATAGTTGAGGATGCCTACATCGCCTGATCCGAGGTCGATTGATCCGTCGGCTGCTACACGAGCACCAGCTCCACCCATTGTAGATGGCTCCATTGTAGCATTTTCACAAGCCGCTAGGATAGTGGTGGCCGTGACAGCCGTGAAGCCTGCATAACGCAGAAATCGACGGCGGCTATCCGAATCCACTGTCTTGGGCCGGATAAGTAGATTAGTCTTGTTTTCCATGAACGAAAAGAAATAAACGAAAAGAGATATTGGTAAGCACCGCCCAACTTCCGGGCAGACAACCATATCAACGGGTTCCAGTCGTAAACGGATTTTTGATTCTATTAAAAAAGTCGCTTACTGAGCCAATGGCCCAAATCCTCGCTAAAAATAAAAAAAGAGAACCGAAGTCCTCTTTTCAATTCACTTAAATCCCTGATTTATAGATGATTACTTAATAACATTTTTGTTACCGTAAAACTACTTAGCGTTAATTACTTCAATATCGAATCGAAGTGGAGCATAAGGCAGAATGACATACACCCCATTTGAGTTTCGGGCTCCATTGGTACCGTATCCAATAGAAGACGGAAACACCAGCGTTGCTTTTTCGCCCACTCGCATTTGCAACACGCCCTCTTCAAAACCAGGAATCAGTTGGTTACGCCCAAGGGTAAACGAAAATGTTCCATCGGTGCTCTTGTCAAATGGAGTTACGGCCCGTAGGGTTTGCCCCGCGTAATTTACCGTTACCGATTGACCCGAGGAAATCGTGGACCCAGTTGGGTTCGTGACGGTTTTGATAAGCCGAAGTCCGCTCGTTGATTGTTGAATATTGGTGGGTGGCGCAGTGAGCGACAACGAACTGGTCAGTGCAGTTGAGTTAATGTAATTTGTAATTTGCTGTTCCTCGGTGCGGGAGCTTACCAACTCTACATCAATTCGAATGGGTGAATTGGCCGGTAGGGTGAATGTTGTTTGAGCCTGGCTACCGTAGGCCAGATAAGAAGGAATTAACAAACGTGCTTTCTCTCCCTCCCGCAGCGATGCAATGCCTTCCTGCAAACCAGCCAGAAGCGAATTTAAACCAAACGTGAAAAAGGGCAAGTTACCCGCCTTCGAGCTATCTAATGCCTGATTCTGAAGATTGTAAAGCGTATAGGCAAACGTTACCTCTTCACCCGTTGACGGTCGTTTACCGGTTGGGTTTGGCTTTGTTATAGCGTAATACATCCCCGTGCCATTGGTTGTATAATTAAGCGGAGCAGTGGTTGTTCCGGGGTTCTGCGAAATGTATTGTTTGATACTAGCATCATTTTCGGCAGCAGCAACATTAGAATCCACAATATCACCCTGCATACACGATTGCAAACCAACGGCCATAACGGCTGCTGTAAGAAAAAACCCAAAAAAACGGTTCATTGACATAGAGTTAATGTTTGGCTGGATAGTCTGCCAGATGACATCTTGCTTGATAAGGTACCATCTGACCGAACACCAACATACTAAATACGTTTCAATGACCCATTTTGATGCAAAGGCGTTGGAATACTCCAAAAAAAATTGCGAATTAGTTCACATCAACGCTTTCGCCATTGCGTAAAGCTTTGAATTTTAAGGGGTCAATTTGTTGTTCTCGAAGGGCTTTTTGGAGAACATCAACCGGTTCGCGCTCACCGTCGTCGGCCATTGGGAATGTGCCAAAGTGAATAGCGACGCTTTGTTCGGCCTTCACATCTTTGTGAATCTGTACGGCCTGGTCGGGTGAGCAGTGGATGGGCGACATAAACCATTCGGGTTTGTAAGCACCAATTGGGATCAGCGCTAATCGAAGCGGGCCAAATTCATCACCGATTTTCTTAAGAAATGGACCGTAGCCCGTGTCGCCCACGAAATAGAGCTTACCAGCCACTTTACTGTCGATGATGAATCCCGCCCACAACGTACCAAATCGGTCGAGCAGCCCGCGGCCTGAAAAATGCTGGGCTGGAACGCAATGAATAGTCGTGTTTCGATTGAACGGAGTTGACTGTCGCCAATCCATCTCCGTCACATTTCGGCATCCTTTCGATTCCAGAAATTCTTTCACACCCAACGTACAAAACACTTTTGGCGCGTCGCGTTGACAAAGCTTCTGTACCGTTTCGATGTCTAAATGATCCCAGTGGTTATGACTTAGCAGCAGAATATCAATTTTGGGCAAGTCCTCGAACCGGATGCCAGGTGGCCGATTTCGTTTAATACCTGCAAACTGCACTGGCCCTACCCGATCGTAATAAACAGGATCGGTTATTACATTCAGACCGTCGAACTGTAGCAAAACTGTGGCATGATTCACGAACGTGACCCGCACCGAGTCGCCCATGACGCGGGGCGCAGGTGCAGGACCGGGCGGATCGTTGTGGTAACCATCCCAGGGCTGGGTACGCTCGCGGTGGAGTAGCCAGCCTATTACCTCCCGGAACCCTTTCGAATTAACCGGTTGCCTATTCGCATCGGGTAGGTTATGAAAATCAGTACCATCAAAATGATCGGTCACTGGCCCTTTGTAGCGCGGTGCCGAAATAGAAACACCAAACAATACTCCACCCAACGCAATGGTCAGAACGACTCCCAGTAAAATCAGCATTATTTTTTTGACCGTCATGGTTTTAGCACTTGGCTAACCACGTGTATAATACCATTGTTTGCCACAATATCAGCCCGTTTTATGGTGGCCGCCGTTGTGTTCTGGTTGCCTTTTATGGTAGGCACATTATTGGTGATAACCACCGTCAGTTTAGCCGCAGTGGGGTTCAGCGAAGTCAGTTGACCAGCGGTTAGCTGATTAGAGAAAAGAGTGCCAAGCGTAGCATGATACCCCAATATACTTGACAAGGTTGTGAGCGTAGCCGCATTGATAGCCGCCAGGTTGGTTAGTGGCGAACCCGCAGCCGCAAAAGCCGCATTATCAGGCACAAAAATCGTGACGGGTTGCGTTGTCGCCGAAGTACTTAACTGAACAGCCAGCGTCGGAATCCGATTGATTGCTGCAACCACCAGTGAAAAATTCGCTGGGTCCGACTGAAGTGCGCTCATGATTGTTGTTGCCGTTGGCAGCAACACCCGATCAATAGTATGAACAATACCGTTCGATACTTCCTGGTCTGCCTTTGTAACACGAGCGCCGTTGATAGTTAGCCCGGCAGCGCTACCGCTGGTTGTTTTGGTAATGTAAGCAGTGCCACCACCAATTGACTGCACTGGGGTGTTGGTGCTCAATTGTGGAGCATCCGATTTAACAATGCCATTAAATACATGGTATTTCAGAATTTGCTCCACGGTCGCTGCCGGTAGCGCATTGATAGACGCTACATCTGCGTAACCGGCGGCTTTGAAGGCATCGTCATTGGGAGCAAAAATGGTCAAGTTGGCCGCTTTGAGCGCATCCGCAAAGTTAGCCCGCAACACAGCCGCCCGTAGCAACGTAAACGAGGGGTCTTCCTGAATCAGATCACTTGCCGATTTGGGAGTGGCTTCTTCTTTGTCTTTGTTGCAACTAATAAACAGCCCAGCCAGTAAGCAGCAAACTAGTACAGTGCGTAAAATATGTGAGATGGGACGCATAATCAGGATTGTTTTCGGTTATAGTAAACCTCTATACAAAAAAGGTGCTAATGCTGTCGAAAATTGTGTAATCATCAAAAAAAAGGTTGATTTATGTGGAAGAGGCAAGCGTACAGCCAATTGTTAATACCTAAAAAGTCTTCATAAGTAACTAATCTGCTTCACAAAATACCCCTTTGTTTAAGGCCTAAACTCTATTTAACTGGTAGTGAAACTGAGTGTTTCAATTGGCCGTATATTTTATGTACTTTTGCCCTTTCATTTCAGGCAGAAGCGAATGACGCAACTGCTTGTTAATTAATCTTAAAAGTAGGGTTTCTGCATGAAGGAGGACATTGACCCAGGCAATCTGCCTCAGCACATAGCCGTTATCATGGACGGAAACGGACGCTGGGCAAAGCAGCAGGGAGCAGCCAGGGTGTTTGGACACCGCAACGCCATAAAGGCCGTGCGGGAAGCAACAGAAGGATGTGCTGAGTTGGGTATTAAATACCTGACGTTGTACGCCTTCTCGACTGAGAATTGGAATCGACCAAAATTTGAAGTCGATGCACTCATGCAGCTGCTAGTTCACACGATTCGGGGCGAAATGAAAACGCTCATGGATAACAACGTGCGGCTAGCAACAATTGGCCATACTGAAAGCCTGCCCAACGACTGTCAACGTGAGTTGCGTGAGGCCATGCAGGCCACGGAGCAAAACACGGGACTGGTGCTGGTGCTGGCGCTAAGCTATAGTGGTCGTTGGGAAATTATCGAAGCCGTTCGGAAAATTGCGGAGGAGGTAAAGGCAGGAACCATGTCGTCAGATGCGATCAACGAACAGACCTTCGGTCAGTATCTGACAACTCGCAACATGCCCGATCCGGAGTTGATCATCAGAACAAGTGGCGAGATGCGAATCAGCAACTTTTTACTGTGGCAACTAGCTTATTCTGAATTATATATGCCCGACGTGTTATGGCCCGATTTCAGAAAGCCACATTTATACGAGGCTATTTTGAGTTACCAGAACCGCGAACGCCGGTTTGGCAAAACCAGTGAACAACTTGTGAAATAGGCGAATAGCCCCTAACTACAAATACATTGAAACACCTTTTAACCGTCGTCTTGGGAGCCATTGTGTGTATGGCTGTAGTGCTGCCCGCTTCCGTGTCGGCTCAGGTGCGTATTGGCGCGGGAATTCCCACGGCCCCGGCACCTGCTTCTACTGTTGATTTAACCAACTACGCCGATCCAAAAGAATACGAAATCGGCGGACTCACTGTAACAGGGACCCGTTACCTTGATCCAAATTCACTGGTTTCATTAACGGGCCTCAAAGTGGGCGACAAAGTGCGCATTCCAGGCGACGCCATTGGCTCGTCGATCCGAAAATTGATGGAGTCAGGTTTGCTGGACGACGTTGAGTTATTCGCCACCAACGTAGCCGAAAATAAAGTGTTCCTGTCGTTCCAGGTGAAAGACCGGCCCCGTCTGATGAAGGTGAACTTCACGGGTATCAAAAAAGGGGAACAAGAATCGCTGAAGGACAAAATCAAACTGAACTTAGGCCGCGTGATTACCCCAACGGTATCTAAAAATACCCAACTGGCCGTTCGGAAGTTCTTCATGGACAAGGGCTACCTGAATACCAAAGTAAAAACGACCGTTATTCCTGACAGCGCCCGCAATAACGCAACCATGCGCGTACTGGTGGATAAAGGTCAGAAAGTAAAGATTCGCCAGATTGCCCTCAACGGACGTAGCGAAGTAGACGAAAGCAAGGTGCGACTCAAAATGAAGAGCACTAAAGAAATGCGCTTTGGCCGGGTGTTTACCCCTTCGAAGTTCGTTCCGAAAAAATACGAAGAAGACAAGCAGAAGCTCATTGCCTATTATAACAAGCTTGGCTACCGCGATGCAACCATCGAATCGGATTCTATTATCAACAACGGCGGCAACACTATTGATCTGGTAATGAACCTGAATGAAGGCACCCGGTATTATATCCGTAATATCGATTTTGAAGGTAACTATTTGTACACCGCCGATAAACTTCGTGAGGTGTTGGGTCTCAAGAAAGGTGATATTTATAATACCGAAGACTTGGAGAAACGCCTGAATGGCGATCCTGGGCAAGACTTAAGTTCGGTGTACATGGATGATGGCTACCTGTATTATAATGCTCAGGCCATTGAAAAAGCCATTGAAGGCGACTCTATTGATTTGGAAATTCGGGTTTTCGAAGGAAAGCAGGCTACCATCAATCGCGTGATTCTGAACGGTAATACCAAAACTAGCGATCACGTGGTAATGCGTCAGATCAGAACGTTGCCAGGTCAGAAATTCTCGAAAACAAACCTGATTCGTACACAGCGCGAATTGGCGACCCTCGGTTATTTCGATCCTGAGAAAATTGGCATCAACCCACAACCACAGGGCGACGGTACGGTAGATATTGAATACACCGTTGAGGAAAAACCGTCTGACCAGATCGAACTATCGGGTGGTTGGGGTGGCTTCATTGGCTTTGTCGGTACCCTTGGTCTAACGTTCAACAACTTCTCAGCCCGTAATATTACCAACTGGAACGCCTGGCGCCCCCTACCAGCGGGCGACGGTCAGCGTGTGTCCATCCGATTCCAGGCCAACGGAAAGCAGTTCCAGACGTATTCGCTTTCTTTTGTGGAACCGTGGTTGGGTGGCCGCAAGCCGAACGCTCTTTCGGTGAGCATCAGTAGCACGGTTTACCGGCAGTACGGCGCTGACTTTTACTACAGTGGATCGCGGAACGCCGTAGCAACGGGTGACTACAAGAACCTTGCTGTAACGGTGGGTCTGGGACGACAGTTGAAGCGTCCTGATGACTTTTTCTCGCTTAGCCACTCGCTCACGTACCAGCGGTACAACCTGAACAACATTGCCCTGTTCGGTAATGGTTATAACAACGGTATCTCGAACAACTTTACGTTCAATACCACGCTTTCGCGCAATAGCATCGACAATCCGCAGTTCCCTCGCTCGGGTTCAGCGTTCACAGTCAGTGGTTCATTCACACCGCCTTACTCTATCTTCCGTCCGAAGGATTTCAAACCTGACGCCGTAGATCGGTATAAGTTTGTTGAGTACCACAAATGGATGTTTGATGCTACCTGGTATCAGACAGTGGTTGGGAAACTAGTGTTGAGCGCTCGTGCACACATGGGCTTCCTTGGCAACTACACAAAACGGACCGAGATTGGCCCATTCGAGCGATTCGTACTGGGTGGCTCAGGTTTGGCAGGACAGGGGGTGTTTGCCCTTGCACAAGACATCGTAGGTCTACGCGGTTATCCTGACCGGCAGGTTTACACCGCTGACAATAACCGGACGGTTACCTCCGGCGTAACAAGTCAGGGTGGGGTTGTTTATAACAAGTTTGTGAGTGAGCTTCGTTACCCCGTTTCGCTAAACCCATCGGCAACAATCTTCGTGCTGGGTTTTGTGGAAGGTGGTAACAACTGGGGCAGCTACAAACAGTTCAACCCATTCGACATTAAGCGGTCGGCGGGTGTTGGAGCGCGTATTTTCATGCCAGCCTTTGGTCTGATCGGTATCGATTACGGCTGGGGTTTCGACGCCATCCCTGGCGTACAGAAAGCAAATACGGGTCAGTTCCACTTCACCATTGGCCAGCAGATTCGATAAGATCTATTGGACACTGGATACTGTATCCTGGGCAAACATCCAGCATCCAATGTCCAATATCCAGTACCCTATAACGTTTTAAAGAAAATAATCGGCGGCTGGGTGAGACTGGTTTTGTGGTTGAAATTAAACCATCCAGTCGCTCGATTATCCAACTGATATAAATGGATAGACCGTTAAACCTCCATAAAATGCGCATGAAAAAAGGACTCTTTTTGTTACTTTTGTGTTCTCTTTTTGGCGCATCGACGGCATCGGCACAAAAGTTTGGCTACATTGACACAGAATTTATTCTTAGCAAAACGCCTGAGTACCAGAAGTCGCTAAGCGAAATTGACAAGTTTGCCGATAAATGGTCAAAAGAGATTTTAGATAAAAACGCCGAAATCGAAAAGCTTCAGCGGGCTTATCAGGCTGAAGAGATTTTGCTCACTGACGACATGAAGCGGGAACGTCAGCGTATCATTAGTGACAAAGAGCGCGAAGTGCGCGAGTACAACAATAAGATTTTCGGATACGAGGGGCAGTTGTTTCTGAAGAAGAAAGAACTCATCAAGATTCCGATGGACCGGATAAACCGAGCATTGGAAAAGGTAATTGCTCAGAAAAAACTTGATTTCATCTTCGACAAAGCCAGCGATTTTGTAATGCTCTATACAAACCCCAAACACGACTACACCGACTACGTGATGGAAGAGATGGGGTTAGATACTGAAGCCAAGCAGAAGAGCACAACTCCAGCAGCCGGCCAGGCTGCACCAGCAACGCAATCAACCGCAAAACCTAAATAAATTACAAACAACTAGTCAAATGAAGAAAAACATTGTCATGGCGTTCGTAGCCGCTCTGTTGTTCGGTGGTATCAACGCTCAGGCACAAGCCCAAGCTTCAGCCCCGGCCGCATCGGCCCCTGCCGCAGCCGCGCCAGGTCCCCTGAAGTTAGGGTATACAAGCATGGATTATTTGTTGTCGCAGGTTCCTGAAGCGAAAGAAATTCAGAACCAGTTGACAATTCAAAAAACGCAGTTAGAAAACGAAGCCAAGCGTTTAGAAAAGGAGTTTCAGGACAAATTAGCTGCCTACGAAAAAGGGGCTGCTCAGATGTCGGAAGTAATCCGGGCTGATCGTGAAAAAGAATTGCAGGGTCTGCAAGGTCGTTTTCAGGAATTTCAGCGCAACGCCGATGCCCAATTGCAGAACAAGTATCAGCAGTTGGTGAACCCAGTAATTCAGAAGATTCAGAAGAACGTAGATGCTACTGCTAAAGAAAATGGCTACAACTACGTTTTCAATCTTGATGCAGGAGCAGGTACGGCAGTAATTCTGCTTTATGCCCCTGAAGACAACAACATCACGGATCTGGTATTGAAGAAAATGGGTATTACCCCTGCTCCGAAAACAGCGGCTGGTACTACTCCCCCAGCCACAACAACGGCTCCAGCTCCGAAGAAGAACTAAGATCAGTAACGATTTCAGTAAAAAGTCCAGCAATCATCTTGCTGGACTTTTTTTGTTACCTACGAACCTTAACTACTGAACCCGGATACTCACCTGAGCAGTATCATCTTCGCCATTAGTGAAGCCGTTATTGGGAGTGGAATCTGAATCAGGAGTTGATGATCCACTAATTTGAGCCAAAAACAAAGGGGTACCGGCTCCACTGGCGCTGACCTGAAACCAAAGTACAGCCGATTCCCCGGCAGGAATACTGGTAATGGTTCCGCTGGCGGTTTGACCGTTAAGCGCCATATTCGGACTCGTAAACGCATTGATATTAGCAGTTATGGCACAGTTCACCAAAACGTTGGGCGCTGCTGAGCCACCCCGATTGGTGATTACTAACGACACCCGAATGGGTTGCCCAACTGCGGCTACCAGACGATCACTTGCGATTTGCAAACTAAGATCAGCCCCGTTCGGATCAGGAATAGGCTGATTACTGGCTACGGGAGGCAGTATAACGGCATTTACAGAAATGGGAGACTCAAACACCGCTGCGCTTGATTCGGTGGTTCGGAAATCGACCCAGGCCCTGTCGTCCTGACCGTCGGCAAAGCTGGTATTGGGCCGTGAATCTTCGTCTAACTGATCGCTACGAATGATCTCAGCCGCCACTCGGAACGTACCATTGACAAGGGGCCGTACTACAAAAGGCAGGGTTGTGATACCTCCCGGTGTAAAGTTGTCGGTGATAGTATAAAGTAGTTGTCCGTTGCGAAGAACAAACCCGCCCGGATTGACGCATCGTAGATTATTGGGAAGCTGACAACGCACCCGAATACCCGACGCCGTATTTTGGCCTTTATTTGACAGCGTAAAGGTGACGACCATATCTTCGCCTACGCCCACTACCCGTTTGCTGCCTGAGCCGGATAATTCTAAATCAACTGTGGGCAAAATAGGCTGCGGGAGAAGCGGTACGGCCGCGTTGAAAAAGTCAGTGGTCATGGCGGCACTCCAGGCATTGGCTACTTCAATTAGCCCGTTTCCACTAAGGTGTACCCCATCCGTCCGGGGAATACCAAGCGGGTCCGTATCGGGGCCATAAAAAACCCGGCTGGTTGTCTGAATCACCTGTGTTTGCTGATTCCAGACAGGCTCATACCGCATTGAGGGGTACAACGTACGGGTGAACATGTCGATAGATGCTCGTGCTACCATCCAGGGTAGGTCGGCGTATCCGGCATCGGCTCGGCTTTTGGCAATTATAAATCGTAAGTCATTGTAATAATTTGGGGCCATTGGGTCGGTGTCATAATATTCGGCCTCGCCCTGATGCCACAAAACCGCCCGAAGCCCTGTTAAGGTTACATAGTCCTGCAAAACTCGCTTGAGGTTAGCATACGGCATTTTTGGCCTGAAAAACTCACCCCACGACGTGGCGGTGCTGTCCTGCGTAATGCTTTCGCGCCAATTACGGATTGCCGTTCCCGACCAGGCCGTGTTGTAAAAAGCGATGGGTACATTCAGGCGTTTTGCCAGCGAATCGCCTAAAACTCCCCAGCACCAACTGGTGAGTCCGCGCGGACCAATCACACCCTCGGTGGTAATGCTCTCAAAAACAGGAGGCAGCGGAAGCCGAATAGTATCGGTGGCATTGTAGTGGGGCACACCAACCACTCGATCGTCGGTAGCCGGAACGGTATTCCGGTTTGGCAAAACTCCCTGCCCGTTCGACTGGCCAGCCACGGCAAACACCTCCCCTACGCCAACGGGCGTTACCCGTTTTGTGTCTAATACGGTTGCACCTTGCATAGCCCGAATATCAAGGTGATACCAACCGCCTAGTACCTGAACCTGGCCCCGAAAGCGCCCATTGACCGGGTTGCTGTCGAGTACTAAATAACCCGCAGATGTGCTTCCACCACCCGGCACCGTTGCCGATAGCGAAACCTCGATTCGGGTTGTGTTAGGGGGACATTGGCCAACTACCCACATCTGGGCCTGGTTGGCATTGTTGCGCTGAATAACCGTCCGGGGGAGCGGAAACGTTATGGCAATTTGTGCTAGTACTGGTGTGAAAAACGAGGCAATCAATCCGCTACATACCGCTGCCACAAGGCCCCGTCTCGCCCACGCCGGGATGAGACGATAACTGTCCATAACGTGAATTTATAGTGAGTACTAAATCGACACTAATTAACAAACAAAGAGGTGTAGTAGAAGACTAGTACGTATGCTAATCTCAACAAAACCAGCAAGTGGTACCAAAACAGGCGATTTTTGTCTACTAAAAGAGATTTACTTATTCATCGAATAGCTATACCTCTTCCAGCAGTGTTCGGAAGGTGGCGTATTGATTAGCAAATAACTCATCCACTTTTAGTTGATGGTCATCGGCGAAGGTATGATGGTAGGTCAGAAAATTCTCCATCGCCATAAAGAAAATTTGAAGGGAATACGTCACAGCCCCATTATCCAGCTCGGTAAGCAATTTCAGAACTTTAACATTGGTAGCGAGCATAGTCGATTCAACCATTGGCAAATACTCGGCTTTCATCCACTTGAGCCAGTCGCGCTCAATTTTTGGGTCAATGCTGTAGGTAATATTAAAAAGAATCATGGTAGATGCTGTACATTTGGCACTCAGTCGAAACTATAAATCATTAGCCCCAAAACGTAT
This sequence comes from Flavobacterium sp. SUN052, assembly GCF_028867935.1. Taxonomy (GTDB): domain Bacteria; phylum Bacteroidota; class Bacteroidia; order Flavobacteriales; family Flavobacteriaceae; genus Flavobacterium. The sequence continues at coordinate 321,671 of NZ_JAPQNS010000003.1, read as the reverse complement.
GTATTCCGGATTAGTTCATGCCCACTCAGGTCTACGCTGGATTGCCCTCTTATTGCTATTAGCTGCTGTTGGCACCGCCGTGAGCCGCTGGCAAAAACGCTCCAGTTTCACCGAATCGAACCGTAAACTGTATTTATTTACCCTCATTTCGGTGCATACGCAATTGGTATTGGGCCTGGCGCTGTACTTTATGAGCCCCAAAGTCAACTTCGATCTCATGAGCGACAAGGTGTATCGATTTTACACCGTAGAGCACCTCGTTGGTATGCTCATTGCCATTGTTCTAGTGACGATAGGCTACTCCCGTTCGAAGCGCATGAGCGGAGCCATGAACAAACATAAAACAGTGGCAATTTTTATGGGTTTAGGATTACTCATTATTCTGGCAATGATTCCCTGGCCATTCCGAGGGCTTGGCGCGGGCTGGTTTTAACGAATAAACGACAAGGCAGTGAGCGGCTCGCTCACTGCCTTTTTACTTTCTGCCCATTTTTTCATGACTCGACACCCAGTCGAGCGAGGAGATGGCAGCGGCTAAAGACAGTTCACCAGCAGCCACTACCCCCGCTGTAATTTCGGCGAGTTTGTTTACTTGTCCTGCCCCGTAACAGCCCATCAGTTCAAGGCACTCGCGTTGCGTAGGCAGACCGGTTCCGCCCCCGTGCGTAGCCACAATGAGTGAAGGCAGGGTTACCGACCCATACAAATCACCTTCTGGAGTTATTTCGGAAAAAGCAATACAGGCCGACGACTCAGCCAGACAAGCAACATCCTGCCCGGTGGCAATAAACAGCGCAGCCAAGCCATTCACCGAGTGCAGCCCGTTGTTGTTGGTTCCAGCCAACCTCGCTCCTACATTTCCGATACGAGCGTGCCGATCCAGTTGCTCAGGCTCTACCTGTAACTCCCGAATCAATAATTCGCGCGGAATTCTGACCTCGGCTGTAACCCGCTTCCCGCGAGATTGCAACATGTTGATCTGGGATGGCTTTTTATCCGTCGCCATGTTCGACTCCAGAAAAAAGTGCTCGATCCCTTCGTACTGTTGCAGAATGTAGTTGCAGGCAGCCAGCGTAGCTTTACTAACCATATTTTGCCCGGCAGCATCACCCGTGGAATAACCAAACCGAAGAAACGCCAGCTTACCATTGAGGTAACTGTCCACATAAAGGAGCTTGGCGTACTGGGAGGTACTTTCGGCTTCGGCGGCCAGCAGCGGATGATTTTGCTCTATCCAACGCACAAAATCACGGGCTTTACGGGCATCGGCAAACTGAAAAACGGGAGCTCGTTGCATGCCATCGTCCTGAACTGTACACAGCACTCCCCCACTTAAGTTGATCAGTTTCATCCCCCGATTGTAACTGGCAACCAGTGTACCCTCCGTTGTGGCAAGCGGAATTAAAAACTCTCCCTGAGCATGTTCGCCGTTGATACGCAGTGGCCCCGCCAATCCGATTGGCACCTGAGCAATTCCCACGAAGTTTTCGCAATTTCCTTTTATCACCTCAGGATCAAACGATTGCTGAGTCAGGTGATGGGGCCTCGTACCTGTGTAATCCTGCATGAATACCCGGCGTTTGTCAACAGCCTCTGGCGCATAATCGGCAACCGACGAACGGGGTATTTGGTCCACTGGGACCGGCTCTGGTTCAGCTATCTGTAAGGTATCGTCTACGTTAATGGTAAGCAGTCCAAACGGTTGGGTATGCAGTGTAATGCTCAGTTGATGGGTTCCTGGCTCCAGATGCATACCTTTGGCCAATACCCGAACGGATCGACGCAAGGGAAAAGCGAGTGGTTTTGCGGGCGAGACATCGCGCACGGCAACGGGTTCATCGCCTTCAAGTTCGAGCATAAATGTATCGGTGTCATAGCTTTTTCCGTCAATGCTGGCTTGTTGCAGCCCCGTGAACCGGGCATCGGCCAATCGGTTTTTCAGCGAAAACATGACCCCGTCGGGCGTATTGCGAAGACTATTGCGGGTATAAAGTTGTTTGAGCAGAACGCCCGGAATAAAACGGAACATGAACAAATAAGCGGGGACAGTCTACCCGATCTGAATCTCTAACAATGTATCAGGCAAAGGGTTTTTGCATTAAACGGCCACCACATACTTACCGAATTACTACTGGTTGCTTACTGATAACTGCTCACTGTATATGCCCGTAACCATTATCATTCCCACACTCAACGAAGAACACGCTTTACCCCGCACCTTGCGGATGATTCAAAGCTTGTACCCCGCGCCCGTTGAGGTAATTGTGGCCGATGGTGGCAGTACCGATAACACCCGAGCTATAGTACAGGAGTGGCAGCTATTACTTCCAAATCTGCATCTGATTGAATGCCCTGATGCTGGTCGAGCCTGCCAGATGAACCGGGCTGTTGAACAGGCTACCGGCTCGCTGTTGTGTTTTCTGCACGCCGACACGAACCTGCCCGATGACGCACTTGCCGTGATCACCCAAACACTGATGAATCGAAAGGTTGCTGCCGGTGGTTTTATCTCCATTATGCGCGGGCCGCTACAAACGCGCTGGCTAACCTCATTCCACAATTACATTAAAAGCTACTACGCACCCTTGCTGTTTCGGCCTTACTTATTCTTTGCGAAAGGGGCTCGTCTATTGTTTGGTGATCAGGTTATTTTCTGCCGACGCGAGCAGTTTCTGGCTTGTGGTGGGTATCGCGATGATATGCCGATTATGGAAGAAGCCGATCTACTGCTGAAACTAGTTCGCTTTGGTCGGATTCGGCAGGTGAATAGGCTGGTCGAATCGTCGGACCGGCGGGTGGCCAAGTGGGGATTTTGGCGCGCCAATGCCACGTTTCTGACTATTGGCTTTTTATGGGGTATCGGCGTCTCACCCGAACGCCTGAAGCGTTTGTACTCGGATATTCGTTAAAAGAGGTAAGCGCTGGGAGTTGCGCTTACCTCCTGAATGCCACTACCTCAAGTTTGGAACAGGTAACACCGGTAAACTCTCATTGCCCTCTTCACTAACGGCCTGCACAGCAAAGTAATAGTTGTCTTTTGAGTAGGGAATCGTCATGCCGAGTTTGGTCGTATAGAATTTCTTTTGCCAGAACGGCATATGCGTCTCACGCATCAACACGTAATACCCACGCACTTTACCGACTTTGGGAGCTTGCCAGTACAGCACTGTTGAGTTGGTCAGGTTACGTACATCGACGGTTACGTTTTGCGGAACAGTGGGAGACTTGGCGAGGTTTGCCAGTGTCGCGAGGTTCACACCCGTATTTTTGCGGAGATAATCGAAGTCCATAAACTTGGCTAAATCACCGTACTCTACCCCTGCTTCATTCCGTACGTTCTGGTGTTGATGCTCGTAATTCTCGTTCATTTCGGTGATTCGAACGGCCGCAAACCCGCGATTGACAAAAGGCGTATGGTCACCCCCGCGCAGGTAACGGTCGTTGCGATAGATCATGACCACTTCCAGATTATCTACGTAGCGCTCGCCTACTTCTTTAAAATAGCGAGCCAGAGTACGCGTTTTTCCGTCGTTCTCGGTTCCAAACTGCCTGATCTGCCCTATCCGTCCAGTGGTGTCTTTAAGCAGGACAGCTGGTAGCCCCTCGCTGAATACTCGTAGCCGTGTATTGTCGATAATGCGGGTTTCTGAGCTATTGTTGCTGCCCATAATATCGTTGTTGAGCAGTGCTTCGAGGTCCCATTTCTCCTGCACAGCCTTCTCAGCGAGGTGCTCGGCTCCTAAAAGACCCTGTTCTTCACCACTGACGGCTACAAACACAATGGTGGCTGGGAACGAATACTTGCTCATTACCCGGCACAGTTCAATCACAGCGGCCGTACCAGACCCATCGTCGTTAGCTCCTGGTGCATCCACCGAAGTGCTCATTACGTTGGTAGCGCGGCTGTCGATGTGGCCCTGCACCATAAAAATACGGGTATCAGTTGGATCGGTACCTTTCAGTGTAGCCATCACGTTAGCAATCTCGGTGGGTTGGTTTACGCGCCGACCGTCGGCGGGCAACGTCCAGGTATCAAGCTTGGCCGTAAGCCGACCACCCGACTGTTTGGCATACTGTTCGAACTTGCGCAGTACCCACTGCCGGGCGGGCGTAATGCCCCGTGTGGCGGTACTGTTCAGTGAACTCAGCGTATTGCGAGTGCCGAACCGAACTAATCCATCGATGTGGGCACGAAGACTATCGGTAGACATTTCGCTCAGCATCTGCACAATTTGCGGATCTCGGTTGACTATTTCCTGGGAAAAAGCCGGAGCAAGAAGTATTGAAAACAGAAGCGTTCCGATAGATCGGACTGTGTTAAGAACAGGTTGTTTCATGAATTATACGATTAGGTTGACGAAAATAAGGCAGAGATGCCACCTTTACTGATACTGAGCACTAAAAGATAAAATTCCTTCAACGTGCGCGCATTGCCCGCTTTAAAATGCTACCGATGAAACTTCCCACAAACGTTAGCCCGATAGAACCGTAGAGGTTGAATGCTTCCAGCTCGCGCTTACCCCCATTAGTTGGTGTTTCGGTAAATACATAATAGCCCACTAAGATGGAGACAACCTGCAAAATGGCCAGAAACCAGCCTTTGCGCGGTTCGGCAAAACCAATAGCCGCTGCTGAAACGGCGGCCATTAAATAGGGGCCATGAATAACTGGCGACAACTTAATCGCATATAACAACATCAGGCTGTTAAAGAGCACAAAGGCGGCATTCGTCAGCAACCGCCGATCGAAAAATGAGGTAGGAACTGGCGTACTGGAGGGCGTTTCGTGAGGGGTTTGTTCGAGCGTGGTGGCCTTTTCCAGATCCGCCTGGGCTTCAGCAGGCTGATCAAGCTTTTGCCGGGCAAGGCCTCGCCAGTAATACGGCATTGCTTCCTGCCCCTGCGAGTGAAAAACGGCCTTATCAAACTCCGTAAAAGCAGCCGCAAAGTCGCGTTGGTCGTATAGGATTCGGCCAATTTCTACATGAATATCGGCAACGGTATCGTCATAGCTCTCGCCCATTCGGAGGTCGGCCAGGGCTCCACTTAGATCGCCTAATTCGCGCCGACAACGTGCCCGGTATAAATAAGCAATGCTTTGCTTGGGGTGTTCCTGAATCTGCTGACTGAAATAGTGTTGAGCGGCTTCTAACTGATTGGTATTGTACAAATCGATTCCGCGTTGCAACTGTGTTCGCTCCCTATCCGCTTTTGTGCTAAAGTCAGCATAATAGCGCAGGTAAACGATGTAGCTAATGATGGCAGCCGTAAGCAAAATTTCCATGCTGCAAGATACTATCGAGATGACATCTTGTTCAGAAAAATCGGGGCCGCCCCTGCGGTTATCTCTAGTGTACCGACTTTACCAGATGGCATCTTTCTGAACGAGATGTCATCTCAAATCGGAAGTATCACCCTAAATGTTGCTCCCTCGCCCGGAGTGCTGGTGGCTGTAATACTACCTTGGTGATTCTCAACTACTCGTTTACAAATAGCCAACCCGACACCCGTGCCGCTGTACTGACTCCGGCCATGCAAGCGCTGAAACATCTGGAAAATTCGGTCTGTATATCGTTCTTCAAATCCAATGCCATTGTCAGTTACGCTAATTTCAACGTAGTGTTGTTGAGATGATAGACCTGTCGGCACCTCATCACTCTCCAGGGTACGGCATCGAACACTAATGTAAGCCGGACGGTCGGCATGACGAAACGTAACGGCGTTAACAATCAGATTCTGAAATAGTTGCCGGAGTTGACTGGCATCGCCCGGTACAGTGGGCAACTCCTTACAATCGACGGTTGCCTTCCCATCCAGCAGTAGTGGATCGATATCCTCAATAATTTCATCGAGTATCCGTCCCAATGAAACCGGACTGAATGGCTCCCGATGCGTAGTTAGCCGCGAATACGTCAGCAAGTCGCGAATCAGCGTTGTCATCCGGCCCGAAGCGGCTTGCATCCGCTGAATAATGTCGCTACCATCGGGACCGAGCCGACTGCCAAACTGCGTTTGTAACAAATTACCGAACGAATGAATTTTACGGAGAGGCTCCTGCAAATCGTGTGAAGCGATATAGGCAAACTGTTGCAGATTCTCGTTCGATTGCCGAAGATCGAGGTTCATTTGGCGAAGTATATTCTGCTGTTGCCTCTCCTCGGTAATGTCGGTGGCGTTCAGAATTACGCCCTGATTAAATCGCTGTACCGTCAGGCTAAACCAATTATCAGTATTGGGATAACGGTATTGAAACCGTTGACTTTCTGATGTTACGTAAGCTTTCCGAAGTACGGCTAACAAATGATCACGTTCGGGCAGTGGTAACAAATCAGCAGTGATTGATCCTACAGCCAATCCTGAGCCAAAGAGCCAGGCTTTCTGGGCCGCCTGGTTGAAGAGAACGACGCTGAAATCGATGATTTCTCCACCCTGCAAAATAGGTATGCCAACTACCACCGGATTTACTGTTGTCTCTAGTATACTTTGAAACAGTTCGGCTTCTTGTTGCTGCGTCACAACAGCCTTCTTAAAAGAAGTAATGTTAATAAAGGTAACCACTAACCGATTGTCGTCAAGACGAGCAAAATGAGTGTTAAACCACTCATCCATAATCGGGTAGTATCGCTCTCCCTGATGCGACTGACCCGTGAGTAAGACCATCTGGCAAAGTGAGTGGGCCCGTAAAAAATCCGATTCTGGCAGCACTTCCCGGCGGGTCATGCCAATTGTAGTCGCTTTTAATATTGGGGCCTGCTTCCGAGCAGCTTCATTCACAAAAATGTACCGAAAGTCAACGATTTCTTGCTCAATATTCCGTACGGCCTCAAATACCACTATCCCATTTAGCGAAGCATTAAAGACGTTATTCAGTAGATTGTCTGTTGTTTCAAGCGATGAAATCATTTATAGTATAAATTTTGGCCGCTAAATTTACTATCATGACAACAATAACTATACTTAATAAATAGGTTTAATAAGCTTTTAAGATAACCCGTACTATCATTCCCCCCGAAAAGGGACGACCATACCTACCCCCACAACAGTAGCATTGTACTCCGTTGGCATCATCATAAGGCCCACTCTGGGTGTACCTACCACAGCATTGTAACGCCTTACTGCCTTATTGACCTGGTAATTGCTGAGCATTGTGAATCCCACTGATGCCACCAACGATCCAAAATATACGGCACGCCTTGTTTGCTGGTTTGGCGTCCGGTTAAACAATACATAGGCTACCGAAGCCAGCCCAGTAAGGCGACCCACCGTTGTCCAAGTCCTGAATTGTTTGAAATGCCGGTTCGCTACGGGGTCATTCAATTCCAGCATGGGAACCTCCATCGAAAATGGGGAGTTTAACCGGCGTCCTTTGTAAAAAAAAGTAGTACCCAAAATAGTTGAGCCGGGAGCCTGCTCAATCCGCTCTAGATGGGGTGGAATTGATTGAAAGGAGGGTATTTGGGCGCGGGAGCCCAATGACACAATAAAAACTACCAGCAAACTGAGAATGAGCGATTTCAATACTTAATCAACTAAAAGTTCTTTGACCACTTGCTTTATAAGCTTGGCCTCATTTCCCGATAACACCCCTAAAATCTTTATAACCCGCTGGCGATCAATAGTCCTGATTTGATCAATCACTACCCAACCAACACGCCCACCCGATTCGACCTGAACACGAGACGGGTAGGGCTTAGATGTTGAAGTCATAGGGGCAATGATCAGTGTGTTGAGCTGACGGTTCATTTCGTTTGGTGAAAGAACAGCGCAAGGACGCGTTTTTTTCACCTCGCTGCCCATTGTTGGATCTAGGTTGACTAATACAACATCGAATTGACCAATCACCATGTTTCCCAGGTTTCGTCTTCAAACAAATCAGGAATCAGCAATTTATCATCGCCGTTTTGGTGCATTGCCTGAAAAGCTTCTTCCCAACCATCACGTGGTTTACGAATAGGTCGTAAAACCAATGCATCGTCACGCATTTCAACATCAACAACATCACCAATTTGGTATTTATCCAAAATGGTTTTAGGAATCCGAATACCCTTCGAGTTCCCAATAGATACGACGGCTAAATGCATAAAAATGTTATTACGTTGTAATTACAAACGTACTCAAACTTACACTTAGTTCAAAAATTTAACCATAAACAAAAACCAGTTTAGTGATGTGCTAAACTGGTTTTTGTTTACAAAGTATGACTTAAAATCACTTCGTCACTTTCAGCGTGCCCTGCATCAGGGTGTGATGCCCCGGAAACGTACACACGAACGTATAGTCGCCCGGCTCGGTGGGAGCTACGAAATAGATGCTCTCAGACGATTCAGGTTGCAGAATATTGGTATGATACACTACCTCGGGCAGTACAGGGACATAGTTCATTTTTGCCCCATTCAGATTTAAGCGCATTGCTGCGTTGCCAACTTTATCGGCAGCACCGGGCTTTACAATCACGCAGTTATGCAACATATCGTCGTTGTTGTTGAATACCCACTTAACCCGACTGCCCGCTTTAACCTGAACCTGTTCGGTATCGAATTTGAGACCCGGTTTAGTACTGATCGTAACGGTCTGATCGGGTCCATTTGTCCAATCTGCTGGCTGTTCGGTAAGGCGTTTCGCACTCACGCTGGCGGCAGCTGGTTTCTTCGCTCCCGGTTTAGCTTTCGCATCCGTTCCTTTTCCAGCCGTTGTCATCATGTCGGCATGGTTGTGCCCAGCCATACCCGTGCTGGCCGAAGCCGTAACGTTGTTGGCGGGCCGGGCGGGTAAGTTCGTGATGCGGTCGCCGGGGGCAATGTTGTTAAGCGTATAATAGCCAGTGTTGTGCAACAGAGGCAAACTTCCCGATTGAGCCCGAACGCCTTCGGCTTTTACCTCGTGAATGTAGCCTAGCTTGAGCGTCGTGTCGGCCACGATACGGGCTGACATGCCATCGGCGGACAAAACTACCCCCCGAATTGGAACGGCGCGGGCGTCCTCGATCGGGCTGCCGTAGGTTTGGTGATACTTATATGTAAAGCTGTTGAGGCTGTACGAGTTCGGGTCTTCACCCGTTTTGCGGTCGACGGGTAGTGTAAAGGTCACTTCGAACCCATCGGGGCGCGACGAAATGGTTTTCATTTCAAACGGCACCTTACCTGTCCACACCAACCGTTGAATACCGTATGGAGATTTACCGGTTGAGGCCCAGCCCCGGCTTGTCATACCTACAAACATGGAGCCATCCTGACCCCAAACCATGCGCAAAATACCCGATTGCAAGCCCTCACGGAAAGGGAAGCAGGCACCCTGCCATTCGCCATTCACCTTTTCGAGGGTCATACGCATTACTTTGCTGTGACCCTGATCACCCACGAACAACTGTCCATCAAACGGCCCAAATGCTCCGCGTGTCGTATCTTCTTTAATATCGGAGGTCGAAATCCCCATCAGCGTGTGCGGGAACCAGACCGCCGGAACTTTCAGGTTCTTCACTGTTTTTGCCACCTCATACATCGGCTTACCCGTGCTTGGAACATCCTGGGGCTTGAGCGACAAGGGAGAACCGGCTTCGCTTGTCCAGCGCAAACCAGCCGGGTTTCCGGCAAAATCACCTTTCTCCAAATGCGTTACCCGGCCAGAACCAACCCAGTCGCCCTGATTTTCGCCGTAAAAAATGCTTCCGTCACGCAGTGCGGTGAAACCCGCTGGCGACCGGAGACCCGTAGCCCAAGGCGTCATTTCGCCTTTTTCGTTCAGCTTGAGCATCCAGCCGCGCCACTTGGCTAAACTGGCACCCCGGCCAACCCAGTCGAGGTTGAGGGTGATAACCATATCGCCATCGGGCAACAGCACCGGGCCGTAGCTGTATTCGTGGTAATTCCCCGATAATGGCCACTTATAAAACGATTTGTATTCGTCGGCCACCTCATCGCCATCGTTGTCGATCAGTTTCGTTACTTCGCCCCGCTGCGTACACAGCAAATACCCTTTTGGGTGCCACATCAGGCCCAGTGGTTCGTGCATGCCGGTCGCGAATTTCTTGTATGTCGGCATCCGGCTTCCCTGCATGTAGGGGTTGCCAATTAACCACACATCGCCCCGGCGAGTACAGGCCGCCAAACGCCCGTCGGGCAGAGGGGCTAAACCACCTACTTCCAGACTGACATTTTCGGGTACGGGCAAGGTTACTATGCGGTAATAATCATCCTCTGTCATAGGTCGGCTTTGCGAGAAAGCGTAAGAATGGAAGAGCGTAAGAGCGATTCCAAGTGACAGGATTTTTTTCATATCCAAGTTGTAATTATTCATTGTGCATTATTCATCAACTTACCCAATCCGCAGGCCATTTTCGACCGGGCGTTCAGGTTGTAAAAGCGTTACGGTCCCATCTTCTCCTACTGAACCCATCACCAAACATTCGCTCATAAAGTTGGCAATCTGTTTGGGAGGGAAATTCACCACCGCAATCACCTGCTTTCCAACCAGCTCATCGGGTTGGTACAGCGTAGTAATCTGTGCCGAAGATTGGCGAATTCCCAGCGGTCCGAAGTCAATAGTAAGCTGGTAGGCTGGTTTGCGGGCTTTGGCAAATAGTTGCGCGGCAGTGATGGTGCCTACCCGCATATCTACTTTTTCAAAGTCAGCCCAGGAGATGGTTTCGGGGGTCATTTTTTTACTGCTTAACTACCTTTCGAGTGGCTTTCAAGTATCCGTCAGTCTGGAGTTTCAGCATATATATTCCTGACGTAGACGGCATCTGATTATTGTCCAGAACGTATTCGTATTCACCCGCCGGTTGGCCAGGTTTTTCGAGCACAAATATAGCTCTGCCCGTTACATCAGTTAGTGAAAGATTTACATCAGCCCGTTTATCGAGCCGATACCGGATTGTAGCGGTTTCGGCCATGGGGACTGGGCCAACCGTTAACGAGAGTGTATTGGTTGGATCTGGTTCGATAGCCAGTATCGAGTTACCAACTAGTGGCATTGCTGCATCCATCCAGATCAGGCGCTTTCCAATCCATTCTTTCAGATACGCCACATCGTCCTCATACGTTCTGCCTACATACCCGTTTGGCCACACATACTGGCCAATTACTGGCCAGCGCGTAAAGTTACGGATTCGAGACTCAGTCAGGCTTTTGGCCGACGAGTCAATGTAGGCATGAATACGGTTGGTGGACAGCACGGTCTGACGCAGCGCCTTGTAGCGCAACCCCAGTTTGGCAGTAAAGTCAGGGTCCTGAAAAAACCGTTCCCACCAGAACGGCTGACTAAAGCCATCCCCAGGGCAAACTCGATTAAAATTGTATTCCCACCCCTCCGACTTGTTGCCGTCGCAATAATCGGCATTGCCATACGCTAGGTTGTAGTCCCAGATTGGGCCCATAATCAGTTTCCCTCCTTTGCTGTCTTTGTCTTTATAAAAGAACGTGCTGAGCCGGTACCCATCCACATTACGGCAAACTTCCGTTATCAGCACATAGTCGATGATTGATTCCTCATCCATATAACGCCGATAGCCAGTGGCAGGGTCGCGGAAGTTTGCGCCCGCAAGTGCTGTTTCGAAATCAGTAACGTACTTTTTAATGTACTGAAACTGGGCCTCGGCCAAATCCTCAGGTTTAGGTCGGTCAATCTGGATTATGGCAGTTTTACCATTTACATTTTTCTGGGGCGAAACCCACGAACGCGATGGCGAGCCTTCTGTTTTGTCAACCTTCAGCAGATAACCACCTGTGAGCTCGTCGCCCGACACATCGGTCGCTTTCAGGTTAGCCATGTCAATACGATTCTTGTCGCGTTTGATTTTTTCAAACAGGATATAAATGCCCTCGTAACTGCCATCCAGCACCAGCTCGCAGTAACGAAACCGGGGCGTATAGTATTTACTCATTTGCCGGTTAAGGTCATACGTCAAAGCCTCGCGCACAAGCGTTTTGTCATTATAAGTTGCGTTCAGAACCCAATCACTTTCGGCTGGCATTCCCAACAGTGACACCTTTACCGATTCCACACCTGCCGTATCGCGCAGTTCGATACCATAGGGTTTCTTAGGAAAAAGTTGTTGCGATGTCGATCCTCGTTTTTCAATACCTATTTTCCCGCTATAGACAGGCGCATCAGTTACTGTATTTCGTTTACCCGGACCATTGTTAATCAGCGAAAAAGAAGCCACAATTTTCGGTTCGTTGGGTATAACTTTCCCACCCGTATTGATAACGATGATTGGTAGGTCAGAAGTAGAAAAGGATTGACCAAAACAACTCCATGTGGTCAAACACAACAGGATACTCAGGAAATGTAGTTTTGGATTCATACCTATAAAAATACGGCAAAAGTCAGATTATCCCCTGTTTGACTGTATTTTTGGTGAATCAATTTCCTTGAATTTACTACTAACATGGAGCCGAAGAATATTGAGAAAGCAACCGGAGCCATTGCGGATAAATATCGTTTATCCATTCTGATGCAGTTGGCTGAAAAAGGCACCTTGACCAACTCCGATGTACAAGAGTTGACCGGATTGTCGCAGCCATGTGTATCACATCACGTAAAGCTACTGACAGACAGCGGATTGGTCGATGCTCAAAAAGAAGGGCGCAACTTGTTTCTGCGCCTGAACAAACAAACCTTGAGCGATTTGGGCGATTTCCTGAAAACCCTCGGCTAAAATTTCTCAAAATACATTTAAACTTTTAAATGATTGGATGGGTTTTAGATCAGAATCGTACCAAACCAATCATTATGGCAACTCAGCTTTTTGAGCCCGCCCAATTGGGCAACCTAACCTTATCAAACCATATTGTGATGGCACCCATGACCCGTAACCGGGCCACTGCAAATCACGAGGTTACCGACATTATGGCCACCTATTATGCGCAACGCGCGTCGGCAGGCCTCCTCATCACCGAAGGTATTGCCCCTTCGCCCAACGGCAACGGCTACGCCAGGGTACCGGGCTTGTACACAACAGAGCAAGTGGCGGGCTGGAAAAAAATAACTGATGCCGTTCATGCCAAAGGCGGACGGATTTTCGCCCAACTCATGCACACAGGTCGCATTGGCCACTCTGCCAATATGCACGAAGGAACCGAAGTTCTGGCTCCATCAGCGGTAGCTGCCGCCGGGCAGATCTACACGGATACGCAGGGAATGCAGGATCAGCCAACGCCCCGCGCTTATACAACCAATGAGGTAAAAGCAGTAATTCAGGAGTTCGTAACAGCCGCAAAAAATGCGATTGATGCCGGTTTCGACGGTATTGAATTGCACGGCGCCAATGGCTACCTGATTGAGCAATTTTTGCGGAGTACGTCCAATCAGCGCACCGACGAATACGGTGGCAGCCATGAAAACAACGCCCGATTTGCTCTTGAAGTGGCCGAAGCCGTTTCTGCCGCTATTGGCAAAGAGAGAACAGGTATCCGCCTTTCACCGTACGGCGTATTTAACGACATGCCTTATGATGTGGCTTATGATGCCATGTATAACTACCTGGCCGAGAAACTGAACGACCATGTGATTTATGTTCACCTTGTTGACCACGCCAGCATGGGTGCACCAGCTGTAGCCCCTGAAATTAAGGAAGCCATTCGTGAACACTACAAGGGTATTCTGATTCTGAGTGGTGGCTATACCGCCGAAACGGCCGAAGAAGCTCTACAAAGCGGCAAAGCGGATTTGGTTGCTTTTGGTCGACCGTTTATTGCCAACCCCGATTTAGTGGAGCGCTTCCAATCAGGTGCAGCGTTGAACCAGCCTGATTTCTCAACGTTCTACACGCCTGGCGAAAAAGGCTATACGGACTATCCTGCTTTGGAAGAAGTAACAGCTTAAAAAAGAGGTGGGTATAGCTTTTGTGGCGAGAATTAAACACCTCCGCAAAACCTAGACCCACCTCTTTTTTTTATAACTAATTTCCTGACTTTGTACCAGTTGAAGCTTTATCGGTTGACGCCTTTTTGGGTTCTGGAGAGCGATTTCCGCCCCTTGTTGCACCTGGTCCCGTAGTGCCACCGTCATTGGCCGTGTTGTTACGGGCATTTTGTGCCCCTTTCACGCCACTGGTCGCCTGCCGGGTACCGCTGCCGGTGGCTCCGCCCGTCGATTTAACACTGCCCGAACCTTCCGATGTGCTGCCCTGCGTATTTGTCGGGCCGGTTGGCGAGAGGTTGCTGTTACCGCTACGGCTCACACCCGATTTCATTTTGGGGCTTTCCTGCCCATTTCCTTTACGCTTTAAACCCTCTGCCGAACCAGTAGCTTTCTGGTCAGTACTAGAAGTCGTTCCGTTGGTTGTTTTGTTTGTGTTCGTTGGATTCTGAGCGAAAACGCCCAACGATGCACTCACAAGCAAGGCTGTTACAATGACTGATAATTTCATACTGTCTTTAGTTTGTTGTTGTTGACGATTTTGTTCTGGTTGTTCTTTTCACAGCCTTCGACTGGCTACCATTATTCATCATGCCACTATTCGATGCCTGTTTTTTCTGTCCCATGGTCTTTTTCTCCACGTTACTGGTTGTACTCTGGGTGGTTCCAGATTGCTTCGAGGTGCTATAGATATTAGTGGAGCCCTGTCGGTTACTCTGCCGACTGTTATCGGGAGTTCCCTGCTGAGGTGTCGTACTTTCGGTTCCCTGGCCTCCTCCAGTGCTGGTGCCGGGTAATGAGTTGCTTGAGTTGCCTTGTTGAGCGTTAGCTCCAACGGTAAACCCGAGGAACAGAGCCATTGCAGCTGGCATTATGATTTTTTTCATGATCGTTGAGAGTTACATTCTTAAAATAATTGTATATTATTAACCATAGTCTATACGAATTGTTGGCTTAAATAGAAAGATCGAGCATTAACCTATTACGCGATCCAGGAAGGCCCAACAAGGACCTGTCTACCAGGAACTAATCGGTGCTTTATGCTACTTTGATTAACAGCTAGACTCTTGCAGACTTCACCCTCTCATCCCCAATTCACTTGATAAACTCTACTAATTCTGATCAACCCACCGCGCATACCAGTTCAACCGAAGCACTTCCCCGAAGCCTCAGTTTAGCGCAGGGCACCGCCCTGAACATGATCGACATGGTTGGTATCGGGCCTTTTGTGGTGCTGCCGCTGGTTATCCAGATTATTGGTGGCCCGCAGTTTATCTGGGCATGGGTGCTGGGTGCCCTTATCTCGTTTATCGACGCGTTTATCTGGGCCGAGTTGGGGGCAGCCTATCCGCTGGCGGGAGGAAGTTACAACTTCCTGAAAATCGCTTATGGCGAGCAGCGCTGGGGAAAGTTACTTTCATTTCTATACGTCTGGCAAACACTTATTCAGGCCCCCCTGGTGGTGGCCTCAGGCTCGATCGGCTTTGCCCAATATTTCTCGTATCTCGTTCCACTAGACGACTGGCAGCGCAAGCTTGTTTCGGGCGTGGCCGTGCTGATCGTTATTAGCCTGTTATACCGAAAAATCGACTCGATCGGGCGTATTGGCATGGTACTCTGGGCCGCTGTTTTATTGACCCTCGGTTGGATCATTATTGGCGGATTAACGCACGCCACCGTACCGATTGGCGACGTTATTTCGGGGGCCACAGCGCCCACTCCAGCGGGCAATGGCTGGTGGGCTGCGGGTTTGGGAGCAGCCTCTGTTAAAACTATTTATTGCTATCTGGGCTACTATAATGTGTGCCACCTTGGCTCCGAAATCCGACAGCCGGGCCGCAATATTCCGGTCAGCATTTTCCTTTCCATTACAGGAATTGCCATCCTGTATCTATTGCTGAATATCAGTGTAGTAAGCGTTATTCCGTGGCAGGAAGCGCAAAAAAGTCAGTTCATTGTGAGCAGTGTAATCGAAGCCGCCTACGGTCCTCAGGCCGCTAAAATCGCCACGGGGATGGTACTTATGGTAGCCTTTTCGTCGCTGTTTGCGGTCTTGCTCGGCTACTCCCGCGTGCCCTATGCAGCGGCCGTTGATGGGCAGTTTTTTTCCATCTTCGCCCGCTTACACCCCACCCGGCAGTTTCCGTATGTCTCGTTACTGTTTCTGGGCGGACTGGCATTTATATTCAGCTTGCTGTTCCGATTAGCAGATGTCATCACGGCCATTCTGGCCATGCGTATTGTGATTCAGTTTGTGGGGCAAGCCGTTGGGTTATGGCTACTGCACCGCCGAAAAGCCGCTGATTCATTCCCTTTTCGAATGCCGCTTTACCCATTACCCATCATACTGGCGGTAGGTGTTTGGCTCTTTATTTTCGTGTCTACAGGCCTCTCGTTTATGCTATCAGGGCTGGTGGTGATTGCCCTCGGCGTAGTAGCCTTCCTGATCTCGGCACGGGTTCGACAGCAATGGCCATTTTAATTTATTTTTTAACTTACTGAAATCCAAACATCTTAGTTAAACCGTAAGTCTTCATGTAGATTGGTTAACAACAATCATTCATTTCACTAATAGACTAAAAATACATGAAGACGTTAAAATTCGCGTACACACTTATTGCCATGCTTTTAGTTGGCCAGTTTGCAGTTGCTCAGGAAAAAACAGTGACGGTAGGTGGTGCCCCCATGTACCCATCAAAAAACATCATTGAGAATGCTGTAAACTCCAAAGATCATACAACACTTGTTGCCGCAGTTAAAGCAGCGGGTTTAGTAGAAACACTCTCAGGTCCCGGTCCATTTACCGTATTCGCCCCAACAGACAAGGCGTTTGGCAAATTACCAGAAGGCACCGTGACCACCCTGGTTAAGCCAGAAAACAAAGCTACGTTGACAGGCATTTTGACCTACCACGTAGTGGCTGGCAAAATGAGCGCAGCTGACCTGATGAAAGCAGTAAAAGACGGTGGCGGAAAAGCAACACTGAAAACTGTAGGAGGTGGCGATCTAACCGCTACTGTGAAGGGCAAAAAACTGATACTTACAGATGCCAAAGGTGGTATGTCAACCGTTACAATCGCCGACGTGAACCAATCAAACGGCGTAATTCACGTTATCGACACCGTGTTGATGCCACAGTAAACACAATTGGTTCTGATTACGATTTTTCTGATTCAGCGTAACAACAGAATGCCCGACCGATGTTGGCCGGGTATTCTGTTGTTACGCTATTCTTTTTGTCAGCTTCTCTAAATCCGTGACTAAAACCAAAACTCGTTTCTTAGCTGAACCACCCGTTTAGTATTTCGACCAAAAGGCAGTAAATCAGCACGAAGTACTGATTTTGTGAATGAATCAGAACCTTGACTTTCATTCTCATGAAATCGATCCTAGACCGTTTCAAACTTCCCCCTGGCATGGTTGACCCCAATTTACCTGTTCAGGGTCAATCACAGCACTCAACCGCTTCAAAAACAGCCGGATCACCGGACCGCACCAACCGCCTTGCAACCACCGACCGGCGCTCATTCATGCAAAAATCCATGTTGGGTGGTTTGTCATTGGGCCTAGCATTCGACAAGCAGCCAGAGCGCGAACTCGAATTTATTACACAACGGGTGTCCCGTGACTCGAAGCCATCTGACCTTCGCATTACTGACTTGCGGGTAGCTATTTTATCGGGTGTCCCCTTCACCAGCCCTATCATCCGTATCGATACTAACCAGGGTCTGGTAGGCTGGGGTGAAGTACGAGACGGTGCTTCTGCCAATTACGCCCTGATGCTCAAATCGCGGTTGCTTGGCAAAAACCCCTGCAATGTTGAGCAATTATTTAAAATCATTAAACCCTTTGGTGGACAGGGCCGGGCAGCCGGTGGCGTTTGTGGGGTAGAAATGGCACTCTGGGATTTGGCGGGCAAGGCATACGGTGTGCCTGTTTACCAGATGCTTGGTGGAAAATACCGCGATTATGTTCGGCTTTATGCCGACACGCCGGAAGGCAAAAGTTACGATGAGTTTGCCGTGAATATGAGTAAACGTCGGGACGCGGGTTACACGTTCATGAAAATGGACTTCGGTATCGGGATGCTGGCCGATGAAAAAGATACGCTTGTGAACGCCAAAAACTGGAGTGTAAAACAGGCTTATAACGATCAACAACCTGGCAAAATCGGGAACTACGCCAATACACGCCACCCGTTTACCCGTATTCAGGTCACCAAAAAAGGACTTGATCGCCTAGTCGAACATGTGGGCAAAGTACGCGATATTGTTGGCTACGAAACACCACTGGCTGCCGACCACTTTGGCCATTTCGATGTAAACACGGCTATTCAGATCGGTAAAGCCATGGAGCCTTTCCGACTGGCCTGGCTCGAAGATATGGTGCCCTGGTTTTACTACGATCAATGGAAACAGATTTCGGATGCTATTGAAACGCCCACGCTCACCGGCGAGGATATGTTCGGCAAAGAGGAATTCGTTAAACTGATCGACAAGCGGGCTACGGACATGATTCACCCCGATCTGGCGTCGTCGGGAGGTATTCTGGAAACCAAAAAGATTGGTGATTATGCCGAAGAAAATGGCATTCCAATGGCCATGCACTTTGCCGGATCACCCATTTGCATGATGGCCAACGTGCATTGTGCAGCAGCCACCGAAAACTTTGTGGCGCTCGAACACCACGGCGTCGACGTTGACAAGTGGGAAGACATCGTGACAGGCTTGAAACCAATTGCTGATAAGGGATTTGTGAGAGTACCCGACAAGCCCGGTCTGGGCGTCGATCTGAATGAAGACGTTGCCAAGTCATTCCTCAAGAAAGGGAATACCTGGTTTGCTCCCACCGATATGTGGAATACCCGCGACTCCTGGGATCGCGAATGGAGCTAGGGTAAATCTGTAAAGCGATTGCGTTAAAGGGTGCCTCAGTCAGACTATCAGATATGTCTGGCGGAGGCACCCTTTAACTTTTTTTATGTTTCTGCAACGCTATGTATTCTTTCTAAGTAATGGCTGATGGGAACAACAAATACCCATTCTGAGTGTCTTGTCAAATCACAATAAAGCCAATTTAAATTACATGAAAAAGATCCTTTTGTTTTGCTTGATGGCCATGTCACTGGCAGGTTTGTACAGTTGTAATTCCACAAACAATGCCGTGGACCCAACAACAACGGATGAATTACTGGGAGCTGCCCGCGTTGGTGCGCTGGCATCGGGTCAATTAAGCGGCAGTGCCATTACGCCTGTTTCTACCTCCGCTCTTCCGGCGGCTGTAACAACGTACATTTCCAGCAACTACGCAGG
The DNA here is from genome assembly GCF_028867935.1 of Flavobacterium sp. SUN052. Lineage (GTDB taxonomy): Bacteria > Bacteroidota > Bacteroidia > Flavobacteriales > Flavobacteriaceae > Flavobacterium. The sequence continues at coordinate 302,500 of NZ_JAPQNS010000003.1, read as the reverse complement.
CTATACAGTTGATCGGGCGGGTAAGGACGCCGACGGGAATCTGTTAATCGTTATCGAGAATGCGGCTAAAGAACACAAAGCACTTCTTTTCGGTGCAGACGGTGCATTCAAGCAGGAAGTTGCCCTAATGCAGGGTCCTGGCCGCCCAGGTACGAAAGGCAAACCGGGTGATCATGGTGGCCCAGGTGAGCGTGGCCCAAAGAGCTTTACAGCAATTGACGTCGCTTCACTGCCCGCAACGATTACTAGTTACGTAACAAGCAAGTATGCCAGTTCAACGATTAGCGGAGCGGCTCAGAATGCTGAGAAACTGTATGTTGTTTTTGTAAAGACAACATCTGGCAAAGTGTTACTGGAGTTCAACGCCGATGGGTCATTTAAACAAGAGGTTGTACGCCCAGGTAAAGGTCATGGTAGCTTTGTTGACATCACTACGGCTGAATTGCCTGCTAGTGTTACTAGCTATATTACAAAGACATATGCTGGTAGCACGATAAACAAAGCAGCGAAGAGCAGCGTAGATGGTGGTTATCTGGTATGGATTAAGAAAGCCGATGGAACCAATGTTGGCTTATCATTTGGAGCTGATGGAGCGTTCAAACAAGAAATGACCTGCACTAAAAATCAGAAGCCAACCATATAGTCTATTTGATTGCTTAATTTGACAGCTAAATCTGAAACGAACCGGGCTAGTGCAGCAATGCGTTAGCCCGGTTTTTTGTGGCCTTTACTCCTTGTCTCTATCTTTGCCGTATGAACACCAAACCGTTTATCGTCGGTATTACTGGCGGCAGTGCATCGGGCAAAACATCGTTCCTCAATGAGTTGATGAGCGCTTTTCCGGAAGAACAGATTTGCCTTATTTCTCAGGATAATTATTACCGGGATCTGGCCTCAATAGCCGTTGACAGTCAGGGTGTTCATAACTTCGATCTGCCCGAAACAATCGATCACCTCCGTTATGCCCAACACATTCAGGAGCTTCGAGAGGGCGGCATTGTAAAGCAGTTAGAATACACCTTTAACAACCCGAACGTGGTGCCTAAGATCATGACGTTTCGGCCCGCACCGATCATCGTGGTAGAGGGGATCTTTGTGTTTTATTTCCGGGAGATTGCTGACCTGCTCGATCTGAAAATTTTTATTGATGCCAAAAATAGCATCAAACTCGAACGTCGTGTGAAACGCGATGCCGAGGAGCGCGGATACGACCTCGACGATGTAATGTACCGCTGGAAATACCACGTTCAACCGACCTACAAGCAATTCATTAAGCCTTATCGCGCTGAAGCTGACATCGTTATTCCTAATAATGTTCACTACCGAAAAGGGCTCAATGTGGTGATTTCCTATCTAAAAACCAAAGTGGATAATTTGATGTCTACGGCGCAGATTTTGCCGGCTGTAGAAGACGATATTGCGAGGCTCAATCAATTGGTTAACAGTGCTTACCGGGGTGACTCTTCCCGTCGGGGATGGACAACAGAAGCTGATTTGCTGGATGGAATCCGAACCAGTGAACCGTTGTTGCTGGAGATGATTCGGAATCCGAAGATCACGATTCTGAAATATGTACAGGATGGGGAACTGCTGGGTTGCGTTTGTCTAGAGAAGAAAGACAACTCGCTATACCTGGGTATGTTAACAGTGTCGCCAGACAACCAAGTCAAAGGAATTGGCAAACAATTATTGCAAGCCGCCGAAGAGTACGCCCATGATCATCATTGCCAGAAAATAACGATGACCGTGTTGCCCATGCGCCATGAACTGGTTGCCTTCTACGAACGGCGAGGCTTTCGGCCTACCGGCGAAACGCACCCCTTTCCCGCCGACGATCCGAATTTTGGCCTACCCAAACAACCCCTGGCGTTTATTGTGATGGAAAAAGCAATACACTAGATTGATGGTCAGATCAATCTAGTGTGGCAGTGATCAATTCGCCTATAGTTTCAAGCCCATCCACGTCGGCCTGGCTGAAATCGTCGAGCAGATCGCTGTCGACATCCAATACCATGGCGACGTTGCCACTGCGGTCGAAAATAGGAACAACAACTTCGGATTTCGAGGCCGAGCTACAAGCAATATGACCGGGAAACTGCTCAACATCAGGCACCAGAATAGTTTCCTGGCGCGTGTAAGCGGCTCCACAAACGCCCTTATCAAAATTGATGCGTGTACAGGCGATGGGCCCCTGAAAAGGCCCCAGCACTAACTGGTTTTCTTTTTTGAGATAGAAACCCACCCAGAAAAAGCCAAACGCTTCTTTCAGGGCAGCAGCAATATTGGCCAGGTTAGCCGTACCATCCGTTTCGCCGTCGATCAGAGCCTCTATTTGCGGCACAAGGCTCTCGTAAATAGCAGCCCGGTCGGTTGTCTGTGGAATGAGAAGTGATTCTGCCATTGTTTACCCAATTATCCGCGCAAAGTAGCGATTCAACCACGTTTGACTAGCTGGCAGTTGCCACTTACTCTCAAACTCAGCTTTGGTACTAACTAAGGTGTTGAAGATGGTTGTGTCTGGCGTTAGGCGACCATCCATAACGGCATGCTTAATAATCGGTAACGGCAAGGTCAGCACCCCACCGTTGGGTCCAACGTAAGCTGCCGAGCGATCAAAGAAATCTAACGCCCCTCCTTCGCTGCCCGATAATTGCTGGGCAATGTTTTTTAGGTAGTGCGTCGACGCGTCGATGGAGCAACCGCTTGGAAGGTTATGCCCTTCATCCACAGCAATGACCACAAATCGATTGGCTACTACCTGCGCCGAAGCCAGCAAGGGTTGCCCGTGGGCCGCCCATTGGCTCAAAGCTGGTTGCAAGGAAGCTTGAATATGGAGTACGTCCGCATCGGTCAGCGGGCGATTAGCCTGATAAACCCACACACGAGCGTCATCGGGCAATTGGTCGAAAGGAATGTACATAACAGTAAACAGCTATCAGTGAGCAGTTATCAATGAACAGCCAGCCAGCAGTGTATAGGCTATATTTTACTGTTGGCTGTTCGCTGATAACTGCTCATTGTTACAACCCCTGCCCTTGGGCAATCAGTTCCGAAATATCGTAGACCTTCACGGTGTCTTCGCGGTTCTGGTTTTTAACCCCATCCGACATCATAGTCATACAGAATGGACAAGCCACTGCAATCGTCTCGGCTCCAGTACCGAGCGCTTCCTGAACGCGTTCTACGTTAACGTCTTTGTTGCCCGGCTCTGGCTCCTTAAAATATTGGGCACCCCCAGCCCCGCAGCATAGTCCATTGGCGCGTGACCGTTTCATCTCAACCAGATCAGCATCCAATGCGGCTAACACGTCGCGGGGAGCCTCGTAAACCTTATTAGCCCGCCCTAAGTAGCACGAGTCGTGAAACGTGATCCGGCGCCCTTTGAATGACTGGCCGCCTTCAACTTTTACGCGACCCTCGTTGATAAGGCCCTGTAAAAACGTGGAATGATGAACAACTTCGTAATTGCCACCAAGCTCAGGATACTCATTTTTAATTGTGTTGAAACAGTGCGGACAGGCGGTCACTATTTTCTTCACGTTGTAGCCGTTCAACACCTGAATATTCGAAACAGCCTGCATCTGAAATAAAAACTCATTCCCGGCTCGCCTGGCCGGGTCGCCCGTGCAGGTTTCCTCCGGGCCCAGCACAGCGAATTTGATGCCTACGTGGTTTAAAATTCGCACAAAGGCGATAGTCACTCGTTTGTACCGATCATCGAATGAACCAGCGCAGCCCACCCAGAACAGAATTTCAGGTTCATCGCCCGCAGCCATCATATCGGCCATTGTCGGAACGGAATATTGCTTAACGTCTTGTGTCATGAAGTTGAACTATTTTACGTCGTTAACCTGATCGGCCCAGTTGAACCGATCACTTGGCGAGAATTTCCAGGGAGCCATGTTGTTTTCGATGTTGCTGAACATCGCATTCCATGAGCCGGGTGCTTGTGACTCTTCCATGACCTTATACCGACGCAGTTGCAATATAATGTCCAGAGGGTTAATATTGATTGGACAGGCATTTACACAAGCCTGACAGGTTGTACAGGCGTTTATTTCCTCCACTGTGATGTAGTCGCCCAGCAACGATTTCTCGTCCTTGAAATCGGGACCGTTCTTTACCCACCCAGCTTGAATGTCTTCCAAACGGTCGCGGGTATCCATCATTATTTTGCGGGGCGACAGTTTTTTGCCGGTAATGTTAGCCGGACAAGCTGACGTACAGCGTCCACATTCGGTGCAACTGTAAGCGTTCATGAGGTTAATCCATCGCAGATCTTCCACGTCTTTAGCCCCAAATCGCCCAATACTCTCGGGTTGTTCGCCATTGTCGTTCCCTCCGGATGGATCGGCTTCGGCAGTTTGTTCGGGAGTGAGGCCCAGCATCAGCTGCACCTCTTTGGTAACCTCTGGCATGTTCGCCATTTCGCCTTTAGGCTTCAAATCTGAGAAGTAAACATTGGGGAAGCCCAACGCAATGTGCAGGTGCTTTGAGTAGGTAACGTAGACTGCAAAGGCCATAATTCCCAAAATATGCAACCACCAGGCTGTACGCTCGTAGCCTACCAATGCACCGTCGCTGAAACCGGTAAAAAGCGGCTTCAGAAACTGGCTGATCACAAAATCAGGCACAATGCCTTGTAACTCTCCGTAATGCCCGATCCCCCGATCCCGTAAAACGCTGTCGGCCGCGTTCCAAGTCAGGAATGCGATCATTAGCAGAATTTCGGCTACCAGAATGTTTGTAGCATCTTTAACCGGCCATTGTTTCAACTCGCGGTGGCGCGACGGCTGTAGGCGCTGCACCTTGGTTACCCAACGACGGGTCAGAAACACCACGCACACAGCCAACACGCCGAAGGCCAGCACTTCAAACACATTAATCAGAAAGGGATAGATGGGAGTTATGTAAGGCGCAAACAGCCGATGCGTACCTAAAACGCCGTCCAGAATGATTTCCAGAATTTCGAGATTAATGATGATAAAGCCTGCGTAGATCACGAAATGCATCACCCCCACCAGTGGATTATCGAACATCTTTTTCTGTCCAAATGCCACCTGTAACATAATTTTCAGGCGTTCGCTGGCATTTGCCGAACGGTCTTCGGCCCGTCCTAATCGGATTGCCCGGCTAATAAGTTTAACTCGTTTGGTGATGAACCAGCCCGTTACGGCAATGGCCACCACGAAGAGAACCTGCTCTAAATAAGCCATATAGATGGATTGTGGTTTATTTAACACCCTGTTGACCGTCAACTTCTTGTCCAGCCAGTTTGTCTGTTAATAAAAAATATTTACTCGAAAAGTTGCGCAGAGGCCTATCATCACCTACTTTTGCACCCACGTTTAACATCACATCACAGGGTGATGTAGCTCAGTTGGTAGAGCAAAGGACTGAAAATCCTTGTGTCGGCGGTTCGATTCCGTCCATCACCACCCTGGTAATGAGGCAGTTACGACTAAAAATCGTGGCTGCCTTTTTTGTTGGTACAACAATGGTACAACATTTGGTTCGTGCTGTTTTTGGTTGATGCATTTGATAATGACAAGTAACGTCAATTACAGTTGTTGTGCAAAATCCATACGGACTAGACTGAAAGCCAAGTAGTTCTATCGGTGGCTTTTGATTGCCGTTACAGCAGCGCGTAATGAATCAAATACACCAAGAACATCTGTTGCTTGTTCAAATCCTGCATGATCATGATCAAATTCAACAGTATAGGACTGATCTGACTTTGACACTTTGTACCAGCGTAAATAATTGCCAGCGATAAATGAACCGCGTTCATCTTCATTTACAGCTGTCAAAATAAAATCAGCATCCTGAATTTCACGACTAAGTTCTGTGCGTCCGCGACAGTTCCCAGTAAAACGATTCACTAATTCTTTCAAGCCATCGGTGGTACTAATCTCACCCCGAAAATATTCGTCATGCTCCATCCCTAATCTTGGATCGCTTATGACGTATTGACTATCAATATACCGTAATTCTAAATTGGTGTACGTATCATCTTCTACGTAGCGATATGTAGGATAAGCCATGAATTTAACAGGCTCAAAACCAATCTCAATCAAAGATACTTCTGTAAGGGGATGTTGATAATTTGGCATTTCTTTCACTTTTTCGTGGAATCCTCCGCGAATATAAGAGTTGAATTGGTATGCATGCATAACAATTAGTGAAACAATCAGCGAATGCGCTTTTTGTGGCCCTGCCGTCTGCGCTCTCGCAAGGCTTTTTGCTCCTGCACCATTTTTTGCAACAGCGCGTCGTGCTCGACATCGTGGGTATCCTCGCTCCTTGTAGCGGTCAACTCAGGGACTGCGCTTGTCTCTGGGTGCTGGTCGTCTGGTTTAACATTTGACAGGTCTTCTTTCTGCTGGGCTGAAAACATATCGTCATTGTCAAAAAACTTTTGGACAATCTTTTCCTGTCGTTCTTTCTCGGGCGATGCGACTAACTCATCACTCGACAGCATAAAATCTTTCAGCTTCTCGCGGGTGTGCTCGTGATCGCTTGCTCTCTCCGATTCTTCTCTGTGTTCTTCGTGGCCTCCTGTTGCCTCTGTGCGATTATTTTCACTCAAGCTTACTTCCGTACCGTCTAGCTGCCTGTCGTGCGTCTCTGACGGGGTCGTATTATTTTTCTTTTCAGGGCGATCATTCTGAATTGCATCAGTCATCTCCGGTGCGGATTGCAAAAACATCTCAGCAATTCGTAATTGCTTCTTCTTTTCCTCTGCTGCCGGATCTTCCTCTACCATGTCGCCCGTATTCGCGAAAAACTCCGTCGCCCGTTTGACCGCTTTCTCATTTTGATCCGTTGCTACCTGTTGAGATATGTGCGTGTCGCTACTGCCCTCCTCGCTTTTCCGACGCATGATCTCGATGGCTTCTTTTTCGGGGATCAGCTCTGCTCCCCGCATACGTTGCCGCACCTCCTTAATCCGCACCCCTTTCAACTGCCGCACCAGATCGAACGAGCGGCCATTTTCATCGACCACCATAAAGGGATGCTTGGGAACACCTTCAGCCAGCATATAACCACTCTCATCGACGGCAGTGATAAAATCGCTGGCAGTGTCGGTCTCTTGCCACAGTTTGGTGAGTTTATCTTTCAGTTCGGGCTGGTGCTTGTTGCGATGCGGGGTTGGCTGGTGTTCAAACACCCGCTCCATTTCTTTACGGGCGCGATCCTGCGCCAACCGGCTGAACTTGTTGTCAATAACTTTCCCTGTCTCGTGGTCGTAGCGCTCAAAGACCACATGGGCATGGGTGCGGTCTTTCTTGGTGTGGAGAACGATCACCCGCCGTTGTTCGCTGTAGCCCAACTCATGCCCCAGTATGTCGGCGGCTCGTTGCCAGTCGTCATTGGTCATGCTCCGGTCTTCGCTATAGGCCGGGTTGATCTGCGCGTGATAAAGACCCTTATCACTGCGCGTAAGTTCCGCAGTCAGCGACATGGTTTGCAAGGTCTGTTGCAGATAGGCTGAGCTTGCATTCCCCCTGCCATCGACTTCCAAAATGTGGATGCGTTCGTTGCCGCCCTCGGTCAGCAGATACTGCGCCAGTTGCGCTCCGTTGCCCCGTGTATTGCCCCTAATGACCATCGCGCAAGAGGTGGAGGAGTTGAGCGGTCAATGCGTCAACGCCTGTCATGGCATTGTCTAGGCTCTCTGGCCGGATGAGATGGGGCTGATTGCTATTCAGGTGACGAGCAATCTGGTTGATGTTGCTGCCGATCTTCCCAAGCTCGGCAAGCAATTCTAACAGCGTAGCGCGTTCGGGTGTTGGCACCCGGCGCAAGGCTTGGCTGGCCATTGCCTTGACGCGCAAGTAGTCGCTAGGCGTGTGACCGCTCTCTTTGGCCAATTCCCAGATGCGCTGTTTCTCAGCGAGCGTCACCCGCACACGGATCGTGAGATCGCGCTTGGTCGTATCATCTTTAGATGGCCGGGCCATAAAACGAAGTGGTATGGGTGTGAAAATTCTTGAACACGTCCGACAAATATCGACCGAATAATAAATTCAGGGCAATCGGGGCAACGGCACGGGAGGGTTCAGGGAGGGTGTAAACCCCACCCTGACAAGCAAGGTTTGTTTGGAGAAAACGATAGTTATCGTAGCTACAAACCACGTCTTGCAATCCCACGCCAACATTGATCCCGCTCTCTGCCTCGAAGATAGGGAAACACGGTGATTATCGTGTGCGGGTGGTGGTGTTTTTTGCGGGATGAGTTTGTGCCTCAAGTCACAGCGCGTTGCGTAACATCCCGCTTTTTTTTACTTTTCAGGCAAATCTATATCCCATCATCTTCATGCAATCGAGTGATCCTTTTTCTTACGAGGAGCAACCACCAAACTCTGCGCTCTTTCAATGGTTTGGTATTACAGCCGCCGAGTTCGATCATCTTTTTAAGGCCAAGTCAAACCCGGGGGGCCGCGTTAAACTGCTGCTCTTTGCGGTTGGCGCATTCCTGACCCCGATCACTTTAGCGGGGTCGTTGCTGGGTTACACCCGCGCTTACACCCGCTTTATGCAGGCCGACCAGGAGCCCCCTGCTCTTTATCCCTTACGCCCGATTGTCAAGTTCGCGATGGTGGCGGGAGCCATCTTGATCTGGGGCGTGTTGATCATTGCCGTGATTGGCATGGGTGCGCTGGCCGCCACTCTCGGGTTTCAGAGCGGGGTGTTTATGGGGATTGTGGCCGTCAACATCTTCATCACCCTGTTCCTTTTCGTGGCCTTCAAACGCTGGCAGATCGGTATCAATAACGCGCTGATTGAGGGCAACCGTTTCGGCTCAGCGCGTTTTGCACGGCCCCAAGAACTAAATCCATATCGAGAGGGGCCAGGCCTGTATGTCGGTCACGAATACATGTTCAAAGACAAAGGCCATATCCTGACCGTGGCCGGAACGCGGGGCGGCAAAGGCACCAATCTGATTATCCCTAATCTTCTCGGTCTTGGCGGCTATCAAGGCTCATGGGTCGTCATTGACCCCAAAGGTGAGAACGCTGCGATCACGGCGCGGTATCAACGCGAGAGTGGAAAGAATGTGGTGATCCTCAATCCGTGGGGGTTGCTGGCGGAGCATGTGGGCGACGCACAAAGCTATAACCCGCTCGATATTCTGGCTGACACCAACAGCATTCATTTGGTAGATGATGCGCACATGATTGCTGAAATGCTTGTCCCCATTGAAAAGGGCGACAAGAACAAGTTCTTTACGGATACAGCGCGGTCGGTGATAACGGGTCTGATCATGCAGATTGCCATCACCCAGGAAGGCGATGATCGGACGCTGACAACCTTATGGCGGTGGGCCAGGCTTGCTGGTGACGATTGGGATGAACTGGTGGCCCGAATGCGACTCAATGATGATCTGGTCAATGGCGAGATCGTGCGCAACGCTGGCAACGAGATCGTCAAGCTGATGGAAGCCGGTGAAGAAACATTTGGGAGTATTTTATCCTCGGTACTACAGGCAACCGACTTCCTCAAAAGCCCGGCTCTCCAACACTCTTTACGTTCCGGTTACGATCCGATAAGCCTGTCTGACGGTGATACGTGCCTCTTTATTATCATTCCCGCTGACAAGCTACAAAGCCACGCAAGATGGCTGCGGCTGATCACAACGACCACTTTACGAGCGGTAGTGCGAAACCCCAATAAGAGGGTCACATTTTTACTGGATGAGTTTGCTGCACTCGGTTATTTACCTGAAATTGAGACGGCTTTAAGTACATACGCAGGGTTTGAGGTGACAGTCTGGCCGATTTTACAATCGCTTATTCAGTTGCAGGGATTGTACGGGGAAAACTGGGAGACGTTTACCGCGAATACAGCGATCCGGCAATTCTTTACGATCAACGATAACTTCACGGCAAACTATGTTTCGGCAGCGATTGGGCAAACGTCACACGTAGTGACAACACGGGGAATATTTGGCGGGGTTCAGGATGCCAATGCTAATCAGCGGCCATTGGTCACGCCTGATGAGGTACGGCGCGGATCAGCGGAGAATATCTTCGCGTTCTTCGGCGGTAAGCCGCCAACATTGTTTGTCAAGCGACCCTACTACCAGATGCCGGAGTTGCGGGGCAGAGAGGATGTGAATCCTTATCTATTGACTAGTAGGCTTTGATTATTTGTTTTTATGCATACAATCGCTTTTTTCATAAGGTTATCAACACACTAAAAATATTTTTCATGGACTGGAATGACAATCTTACAATTTTAAATTACCGATTACCTAGACTATATCGGAGCGAAAATACAGCTTTAAGGGTTGCTAACATGGCTCAGTTTAATAGCATGCTCTTTAACACCAGTGGGGCTCCCATAGACATGTGGTTCAATATTTTGGACTATGCCCGAAAGGGACCTAATTGGAAACTAGTAATTGATTTATTGGAAATAATAACAAGTTCAAATGAGTTAGGAGCAGAAGATGAGGTACTTTGCTCTATACTAGAAAACTTTAAAAGAAATCAATTTTCCGTTACTTCTCCTAAGCTAACAATAGGAAGTGTTCCTCCACTAGAAGAAGAAAAAAGACTAGAGAAGCTTATGGGTAACAAATCAACATTGCTTCCCATTAATTTTCTGGAACGTGGAATTCACCGTGCAAGAGCAGTTGTCCGAATCTTAACTCCAAAAGGAATAGGCACTGGTTTTTTAATCGACCAAAATTTCATCGTGACGAATAATCATGTAATTAGAAATAGAGAGGAGGCTCTAAAATCTAAAGTAGAATTTAATTATCAAGAAACAGTAGAAAACTTACACGCCCCCGTTGAAGAAATAAGTTTCAATCCTGATGCTGGATTTTATACAAGTACGGATCATCATAAAACAGAAGACTTAGATTTTACAGTTGTGAAGATAAAAGATAATCCGAATATTAAGTATGGCGCACTATCATTTAGTAATAAACCAGTTAATAAAGAGGACTTTGTAAACATTATTCAGCACCCAGCAGGCGGGTTCAAGCAGATTGCACTTTATCACAACGTAGTTACCTCTGTAGGAGACCGAGTCATTCAATACCTGACCGATACTTTACCTGGATCATCAGGTTCACCAGTGTTTAATTCATCATGGGAAGTTGTTGCAATACATCATGCAGGCGGTAAACTGCTCGATCCTGAATCAAATCAGTATGTCTTCAGAAATGAAGGCATAAATGGATTGCGGTTGAAAGAAATCATTGACGCCCTTCAACTCACATAGATATAGAGTCTGTCAGAAACTAAATCAATAAAAAAGACAAAAGTCGAAAGTAAGTTGATTAAAATTTATGCATTTTATTTAATAACATTATTAAGCTTATTGTATGAGTACTTATTACACACAACTTTATGAACGCAGACGCAGAATTGATTGTGCCAATCAACCTAGGTTTTTTGATGTATTCAATGATATTGATACAGATTTGCGGATTTATCATGGTCGCGATGATTGTCATCCATATGAAACCAACCCAAGTTGCAACTTCACATCGAACACTTTCTATCATGAAGGAACACGAGAATGGTTTAAAGCCTCTGTAAAACCGGAAAATGATTTTCTCTATAGGATAGATAATATACCTACATTAATGGTAAGATCGCCAACTGGGAACAGAAACGTTTGCAACAAAGACACCTTACGCAAAGAATATGGTGTCGGTTTAGATGGTTTTATCACTAATCTCATTAATCATACATCTGTTTTAGATCTTTTTAAGCGAATGCAGGAAAAATCGAAATGGATTTCACTTAACGAGATGCTCGTAGAATATAATCCGACCAGAAATATTACTTGGTGGACTGATCAAGATTTAAGTTTAGACATTTCGCCCGAAACTATAGTAATACAAGCTCTTAAGCTTGGAATTGCTAATAATAGATTAGTTAAACCTACAGTTTTAATGCGATTAAATTTATCAAATATAAGTATTAACACCTCAGTAAATGTACCGTCAGTAATTGATGCATATAATGATCCCATTTTTGCTTCTCAAAATCAAGATAACAATCCTAGATTTGGAACGCCTATTGACTTAATAAATTTCTCGATCTCAAGTTATAGAGATTATGTAGTTAGAAACGCTCCTTTAAACGCTATCGAAATCCTTCCTATCTCAATCCCTGTGGCGATTAAAGAAAAGTTTGTGAAAAAGGGTGAGTCCGATTCGTTTTATAATGAAATACTTAAATTGCACGACAAAACCCTAAAAGCTAATGGATTCAACCTATAGAGATTACCTTGGCACAATTAGGTTACTTGCCTCAGCAACAACAGTATCGTTCTGGGAAGAAGAAATATGTCTTATTCTTGACAAAAAACGTGATATGCAAATATCATATCTTGGCAATAGTACAGAATATTTGAAAGACTTATTAATCCGTTCAGGAAGTTTTTCAACACAAGAAAGGCTATTGCAAAAGGCCATTGATAATACTATCAGTGTTTTTCGTTTCAAAGAAGCACTGAATAATATTGAAGAAGATTTTTGGTCGGAAAGAATATATATTTTAATTGAAATAACCCGTGAGTTTTGCGGAAATAATAAGAAACTTCTAATTTTATTTATGACATTTAGCAACAAACTGATATCAGAAAGGGTTCCTGAATTAATTAAGACTAATAGAGAAATAGATACAAATATAATTGCTGTTTTAAAAAATACGTTATTTCTTGTAGGTGATTATCTACCTGAAAGAATTGATTTAAAAAAAGAATTTAGTGCGCAAGAATCAGAATTTATTTTTCTATATGAATTTGTTGATGTGATAGCTACTAATGCTCAAAAAATTGATGATTATCTAATAAATGTAATATTATTTTTTCTAAAAATAAATTATCCAATTATTATTCTAAGTGAAGATATAAAGCGTAAAATATCTAATCATGAAATATTGAAAACGATTATTTTCAGCTTAAATGAATATCCAAATCGTGTACAAGAAGTTTATAGTTTAATTGAATCAATAAATATGAGCCATGAGTTCTGGCAATATAGTAATGAATTAGGCTTTTCGGATAAATTCATATTAAGTCTACAAATGACTGATGCAGAAATAAATCAATCTGCTTATTTTAAGATAAACGACCAGACTCTACAGAAACAAGACCTTCTTGAATATCAAAAAAAATTAGTACTATATTTAGACCCTACCCTTACTCAGTAAATACTGTAAAGTTAGGTTTTGTTAATGCAATGGAAATCATCACAGTGTCTAATATTTGACGCCAATTCTGGGAATCAATCAATAAACTAGAAAGCTTTAATTCGGAATTAAAATTAACTTTTAAAACAATGATATCATGGAAAGCCAACTAATCAAATATTTAAATATCAATCTAGAGGAACAAAAATTAAAACATCAGTTTTATTTTGATAGCGCTGATGTCATTGATATTGTTGAGGGAGTCAATATTTTCTATTCTAATGGACAGGAAAAGGTTTTTAAGAAAGCTGATTTTGATCAAGATAAAAGAATTATCCAAGCCCTCGCGTATGCAGGATTATTCAAAGGTGAATACCCAATTTGTTTATTGCCAACACATCAAGCTGAATTAATAAGTAAAATAAAAGCTACAGAAAATGTTAACATTGAGAGATCGAAAGATTTCTTACATAAACTTTGGTATGAAGATCTATCATTACTGAAGTCTGATCTTGGAAATAGTCAAGAACTCAAATTAGGTCTTGGCAATGATTTTGTAAAAATATGGGTAGAAAATGGAAAAGGGGAAAGTCTGTTTAAAACTATATATCTTTCCGACAGACTTCCTTTGGTACATCGTTTAAATCAATTTATTAAATCTGATGATGGTGCTTGCAAATACACTAAATATACCATTGAAGATATAGAAATTTTAGATTCAGAATGGAGCTTATTTCAGATACTTATAGGATGTTTGAATACAATATCAACACGTTTGACAAGGACTGAAAATAACTACCGAGACGCTTTAGCTCTTTTATATATATCGCGAAAAGTAAAAATGTATAATAACAATCAAACAGATATTATACCCATTCTTTTTGATTCACAGAATTTTGCCAAACATATACCTTTGGAAATTTTAAATGAATATTTTAGTATTGATGTAAGTAAAAACAGACTTGTAAAATACTGTGTGTTAATGCCTTCAATGTATTTTAAAATATATGCCCTTTTGCGAATTAATCCTAGTTTTCCCGATGAAGACGCTAAATATAGAGAGTTTTTAGAAAGTCAAAAAGTAATGACAAAATCCATAAAATTGTTAGATCGGTCTAATAATCAACAATCGTCAAATAATTCTCTCCTTACAAATAAAGGACAAATTGAAAATAGAATTAAAAAATATTTAGATTATGATTTTTTCAGAACAATTCTATTAGATACCTGGTCAAATGATACTGAATTGTCTGAACTAATATCCAGTAATTTATCAAAAAATTCAATTATTAATTCTAATCAATTGAATAAAGTTAGAGATGAGGTTCTTAAAGTATTGGATACTATTTCTGATGAACTGAATAACTTTATTTATTGGACTTCTAAAACTTACAATATTCTTGACATTAATGTATCAAGATTTGCAGACATGTTTAATAAACTTAAAGCTTCTAACATTAATTTAGATGTTTTTAATCATTTCAGCTTATTCCGGTTCAACATTCCATCAAGACACAAAATTGAAATTTCTAAAATATTCAGCGAGAATGGTTTAATATCTAAAGTAAAAGATACTAAAGACAGTGCCTTCATTACTTTATGGAATTTACACTTCGAGGTAGCTAAAAACAAACAATATCATAATGATGAAAATAAGCTATTTATTTTATTTTCATCATTTTGGATTTTAGATATGTATGAATTTATTTCTCAGATAAAAGTAGATATAAATCATTTGCACCATTCACTACTAATGTTGAAAGGAGCATGTGTTTACAGAGCACTTATAGAGGGGAATACCGACGAAAGAAATAAAAGAGGCTTGCCCCAAGTATACAAGAAGATTATTGATGTACTATCAAAAAGAAGATTAGATTGCCTTCGTGATAATACCAGTAATTATGGAGAGATAAATTTAGCCTTATCTTATCTGTGGTTTCATTATTGGCTTCTAGACGGGGGACGGCTGTATTTGGAAAATTATAAAGACTATAAGTTTGTTCAAAAAGATAATAATGAAATTGCAATAAGATATGCAAGAGAAGCGTTTGAATATTTTGACAAATTCGCTTTCAACAGTATTTCACACAAAATATACGCTCTAAACCTTCTTGTATATTTTATTACGGATTCAAGTTCAGATGAAAATTTTTTATCCATTGAAGATTTTAGATCGAAATTTTACTCTTTAAAATCCTCATCTACTGAATGGCATTTTAGATTTGATGATACCATCGCTAGAAATTTTCATAGAATTTCATTAATAGTATCTACGGATGAAAGAAAACTCCATTATTCCAATTTGGCTTTAAATCACCTTAACAAATCTATTAGTAAATTAATTGATTTAGAGAATAAAGATATAGAAGAGCTAAGAAACTACAAATTGATTTTAGAAAATTATAATGCGCAAATTGAAATACAGCCATTGAAATAAAAATGCTGTCTAAATATACTTCCTTGAATTATAAAATAAACTACTACGAATGGACATTGAACATCAAATCTTTTTTAGTTTAGCCATAATTTATTTAAAAACGACTATTAGTGAACCAATAATTTGAGCAACTTTTTTGTCATTTAAATAAACGTATTCTGTAATTTTTTCACCATTGATGTTGTATGTTGTTAATGAACCGTTTAACTTACCATTGTAAATATTGCCATTGCTAGCAAGCTTGCCGTTTTTATAATAAGCAGAAAAGGGACCATCATTAAAGAGTTTCCAAACAGGTGATTTGTCTTCAGCAACTAAATCTGGCATTTTTAGCCTCATCTTTAATCATGCGATATATATTTCTCTACATGCTATTAATCAAAAAGTCAAGCTTTTTGTACAAAGTCATACTGTCCTCCTCCCGAAATGCGTAACCATTGAAAAGTAGAAAAACAGTGTTAGTTTCACTTAATCAATGGTTTACAATGAAGAAAAGTCAGTTCTCAGAAGCCAAAATCGTCGAGATTTTGGCCCTGCCCGCTCAAGGCCAATCCATCGATGAGATTTGCCGTACCCATAACATCTCCCCGGCCACCTTCTACAACTGGAGGCAGAAGTATGGCGCAATGGATACCGAAGAACTCCGCAAACTAAAGACCCTACAGGCCGAAAACGCTCGCCTGAAAAAACTATTGGCTGATAAAAGCCTCGATTTTGACATTTTCAACGATGCCTACGAACTGCTAAAAATCTGTGCGCCGAACCGGCTTAGGCCCCACTACGCAGCAAGCCGTCACGATTGTCGAAACGGTCGTGGAGCAGCGCCAGACCTCGCTTCGGCGGGTCTGCCGGCTAGTGGGGCAACGGCGGGCCACTGTGTATGCCAAAGCCAAGCGTAAAAACGATGATGAGCTGGTTGGGCAACAGCTTCAAGACTTGTCTATGAAGTACCTGAACTAGGCCGGGCCGCCGTCGCGGATTTGCCCTAATGTTTGGTTGGCTGCGGCTGGCCGGGTATACTTGGAATCACAAACGCGTTTATCGAGTGTACAAAGCCCTCAAGCTGAATCTACGCATACCCATCAAGCGCAAAAAGATTAAGCGACCTGTCCTTAACACACTGGCCGCTAGTAAAGTAGGCCAGGGCTGGTCACTGGATTTTTTGAGCGACGAAGTCATGGCCGAAAAGAAAACTCGTATTTTGAATGTGTTGAATGAGTACTCTCGCAAATGTCTGTTGGTAGTGGCTCAGAGTACGTTTAAAGCCAAAAAGCTGGTGGCTTATTTAGAGCAACTGGTGGCCGATCAGGGTAAGCCCGAGTACATTCGTTGCGACAACGGGCCTGAACTCCTCAGTGTCACCATGATCAAATTCGCCCTTAAACACGGCATTGAACTCCGCTATTCTCAACCAGGTAAGCCCATGCAAAACGGCTTGGTGGAGCGACTCAACGGCACGATCCGAAGGGAGTGCTTGAACTTGGCCGTTTTCAAGATAATCGCCCACGTTCAGGACGCGTTGGATGTGTGGTGGCATCAGTATAACTTTGAGAGACCCCATTCATCCTTGAAATATTGCACTCCGGATAGTCGATATTGGCAAGGGGAGCGATTCCAGCATCAATTGGTTACGCCTTAGGGGAGCAGGACAAGGAAGGGGAGCGATTCCAGCATCATTTGGTTACGCACTAGGGAAGCAGGACATCTCAAACCGATTACACAGATTTATCATTGTAAACTTACGGATTTACCTATTAGCGACAAACCAGCCAGGTTATGGATACGGTTGAGACGGTTTCGCTGTCTGAATCCAGCTTGCCCAAAACGGACATTTGGTCAGCCCTGCCCAGATTGACTACCCACTTTTGCCTGTCGAACTAATTGGTTTGCGCTTGCTCAACGTAGTGTGGCAATGATGCTAGGTGGACAAGTTCATAGTCGCTTGCTGACCATTTATATATGCCCACCAGCCATGATACGCTGACACGGCCTATGGCGTTGGTTTTTAAATGTTAAAAATTGTATCTTTAGCTGTTCCACAACGGATTCAAGTGAATAATATCAGCAAGTTTATTTCCAATGCACTTGACAAATTGGTTTACGGCAATATCGTTTGATCCTCAATATTTAAGCAATCAAGCAATTAGGAGAGGTAGGGATTTTTTGTAAAAAAACGCCGTCAACTTCACTTGTTTGAGCCGAATATCCAAGGCAAAATCGCTGTATTTGCCACCATTTATCGAGATATTTACCTGAGTTGTTAATTTGATTCTTACCTTTTAGGGCAAGTAAAAGTTATACCTCTTTTACTTGCTAGCCTCGTCAGATTTTTCTATTATGATAGGTCACTGTTCGATGTAGGTTTTACTGACTAAGCCATATTTTAATAATTATCATTTATCACTGGAAAGGTAAAATTGAAAGCTTTTAATAATTTTATATGGTTTTAACCTAATTTAAAATATGCCGAATATTAATATCTATGGAAATTTATAGTTCGCTTTCGCAGGCTACCAATGCGTCACGTATAATTGAATCTTTAGAGAATTTCATTAGAACTGACATTACCCCTATAAAAAATTACAGCGTTCAACATAAAAGATTTACTTTTTTTAGTGATTTAGATTTTTGGAAATATGTTCTTTACGAGTCAGAGGAAAGCCATGGCTCATTAATTTCCTTAAAAAAATTTACTATCAGTGACTGGATACCAAGAATACCGGGATTATTTTACAGTGATCGTGCTTTAAATATCAGAACAGAAATCAATGTTCAAAAAACTACTCATTTGCCTCATGAAAAATCATTATTTGTACTTGGAGGAATTGGAACATTCATGCTCGCTGATAATATTTACGACCAACGACTATTTACTCTTACTTCCACTTCTAAAGCAACTACCGGCATTCCACTTGTGATTTCCAATAAACTATGGAATCATTTAGGGCTCCACTCTGGCCAAATCATTTCTGTAACTGACGCAACGTGGGAGCTAATGGCAGAAGAATGGTCTAGACGGTTTGAATCTATTAGAGGTATCCCCAGAGGTTTACTCAAAATAGATGATGAGAATCAAATCAAAATAATTGAAGCTGGAGAGCCACCTTCTTTCAGTCCATTTACTATTTTAGAGTACACTGATAACGATGTATTGTTTTATGATTATATATTTTGTACGGCAAATTATTATGATAGCTGGGATGAGGTAAGCGATTTTTTTAACGCATACCGTAAAAAATATGATAGTTGTGGCCGATATTTATTAATGTCTAATCCTAAAAAACCATATTTTGACGCATCTTTTGAATCTCCCGACCGACTTAATATGGTAGAGCCAGGAGGAAAATACCATTTAGCTATTTTAAAAGAAAATATCCGGAATACATACTTTAAAGGAATTAAATTTGAAGAAATACTTAGAGCACTATCTAGAACATTTAATACAGTCGACAGTGTTCGACGTATTGCTACATATATTCATTTTCCTGTTACCCAACTTGTAACCACTAATGCTGCAGACAGTCTTGCTCAATTGTTAACTTGGTGTGAGAACAGTGAGGGTAAAATGGAAGAATTAATAGATAGTCTCAGCATTGAACATCCATCAATGTTTAAATTCAGCCCTCAATTTATAGATAATTTTCGTTAAAGTGTATAAAAACTGAATAACACAAAGTCTGTAAAACCCAGCTTTTTTAGGTAAGTCAATTATAAGAGCGTGTTAGGGAATTAGGCGATTGATTCTGAGGGTATTCTCTGTGGCATAAGCTGAATATCGGCCAAGTAAAGCCAGTTTATCAATGAACTCAGCGTGTATTCGTAGTCTTTGACCAACCGACGGAAGAAGTCAGTCCAGATCGGTCAGCCACATGAACAGCATCCGGCAGGTAAGGCGCGTGGTGGCTGAGTGGCTGGCGGAGTACAAAACCGAACGCCCTTATCAGGCTTTGAAGTTTATGATGCCTGTTGAGTATCGGCAGGCAGTTTAAATTCTAGCCAAAACTGGCTCATCAAATGGGGTAAGGACACCAAAAAGATAGCATTCACCACCTCTCGAAGGTCAACCTTTCGTTTGCGATTGAGATTGAAAAAAGGCGAAATTGCGGCCCATTCAGGGTCGGTCAGTGGCTGCCACTGTTTGGTCGTTGCTCTGATGTTTGGCGACAACGAAGTTGACACGAGTCTCAACCTTTTTCAATTCCCCAATGCGTTCTAAGGGAAGATGTCTGTCGTATTTACATTAACGGGCCATGGGCTGTGCGGACAAGATTATCAATCATCATTTGTTCTTAACGAAACACAGCTTTTCACCTGAGATCCGCGTTTTCGAGGTATAAAATCATGCATGATCCGCATGATTCAAAGCTCCTCTGCTAAACAGGCCAAAGCATACTTCAACGATTCCCTGCGCCGTTCCGATTACTATCTGGACGATCAGGAATTGCAAGGGTGCTTTCATGGTCGCGTGGCTGTCCGGCTCGGTGTTGACCAGCTGCCGACGAATGCCGCAGTGTTTCAAGCCCTATGTGAGAATATCAATCCCCTCACCGGCCAGAGCCTGACCCTACGCAACATGGCCAACCGCACGGTCGGCTATGACATCAATTTCCATTGTCCGAAAAGCGTTTCGATCCTCCACGCCCTCTCTAACGACAGCCACGTCCTTGATGCGTTTCAGGCAAGCGTTGCTGAGACCATGCGGGACATCGAGAAGGATGCCCAAACGCGGGTACGCAAACAGGGGCAGGATATAGATCGGCCAACCGGTGAACTGATCTGGGCGGATTTTATCCACCAAACCGCCCGGCCAGTTGACGGGTTGATGCCGGACCCTCATCTCCATGCCCATTGCTTTGTATTCAATGCCACCTGGGATGAGGTCGAGAGAGAATTCAAGGCCGGGCAGTTCCGTGACATCAAACGCGACATGCCCTATTTTCAGGCACGGTTTCACAAAATTCTGTCTGATAAGCTTATCCATCTTGGCTATCAAATCCGGCGAACCAACACTTCGTTTGAGATCATTGGCATCCCAGAACGGGTGATCGATTTGTTCTCCAAACGAACCGATGAGATTGTCCGCATCGCCAAAGAACTCGGCCTTGATGATCCTGATAAACTGGACGCTTTGGGGTCAAGAACCCGCGCCAAGAAACAAAAGGGTTTGTCGATGAGCGAACTGAAAGCGGAATGGCGCAGACAAATTCACAGCCTAGGCATGGCAGGAGACAGCGAAGGCGAGCAGCCAATCCGCTTTGCTCTTCCCCAAGCCCTGCCCGACCTGACCCCTAAACAGTGCGTCGACCATGCGTTGCAGTTGCGCTTCGAGCGGGCTTCTGTCGTGCAAGACCGACGCATTCTCGAAACCGCCTATCGGCATAGTCTGGGTCATGTGACGGTCAATGTCGGTCAGATCACCGATACATTTGAGCGCGACCAGCGTCTGTTGCACATGCAAGAGGACAGCAAAAGGCTCTGTACCACACACGAGATTCTAGCCGAAGAGCAACGAATGGTCGGTCTTGCCCGGCAAGGGTTGGGCGTGTTGCGACCGCTTTATCAGGCCATGCCGGACAGTTCTCTCGAAGGCGAGCAGCAGGAAGCCGTGCGCCATATTCTTACCACGCCGGACCGCGTGTCGATTATCAGCGGGAAGGCTGGCACCGGCAAAACCACCCTGATGAAAGAGGCTGTACGCCTGATCGAAGAGACCGGACACCGGGTGACAGTTCTGGCACCCACGGCACAGGCGGCACGGGGTGTGTTGCGGGACGAAGGGTTCAGCGAGGCTGAGACCGTAGCACAATTGCTCGCATCGCCGGAATTGCAAGACAAGTTGGTGAACGGTGCTCTTTGGGTCGATGAGGCTGGTTTGCTCAACACGCATGAAATGACAGAATTATTGACTTTGGCGATCCGGCAGAATGCGCGGCTTATTCTCAGCGGTGACACCCGGCAACATGCAAGT
Source organism: Flavobacterium sp. SUN052 (assembly GCF_028867935.1). Classification (GTDB taxonomy): domain Bacteria; phylum Bacteroidota; class Bacteroidia; order Flavobacteriales; family Flavobacteriaceae; genus Flavobacterium. The sequence continues at coordinate 280,935 of NZ_JAPQNS010000003.1, read as the reverse complement.
GTAATTCGGGGGGATGCTTTGCGCATTCTCAGTACGGTGGCTGGTATAAAGTCGGCCCAAGTCAGCCGGATCTATCGGCAACGCTATTTAGCGTACCGTCAGGCCGTCCAAGCTCTGTCGGACGGCAACGCCCGGCAAGCCTTTGAGACACTCAATGAGATCGGTGCAATCAAAATGATTGATCCCACCAACCCGTTTGCAAGTCTGGCCAATGACTATGTCAGTGCGCTCAAACGGGGTAAAACGACACTGGCAATCTCACCGACGCATCAGGACGGCGAACGGGTAACGCAAGCGATTCGTGACAGGCTGCGCGAGGTCGGCAGACTGGGCAAGACCGAATTTACAGCCGCTCAACTGGTCAACCGCCATATAACTCAGGCCGAAAAAAGCGACGCTCGCCATTATCGGATCGGGCAAATCATTCAGTTCAACCAGAATGTGCCAGGCATTGCACGTGGTGGACGGTATACGGTGGTGTCCGCTGACGATGTCGCCGTGAACATCCGCGACGATCAGGGCAATATCACCGCCTTGCCATTACCAATGTCTGCTAAATTCGATGTGTACCGGTTGCAAGACATCAAATTAGCCAAAGGTGATGCAATCCGTATTACCCGCAACGGTTTCGACAGCCAGAAAAAGCGACTGAATAATGGTCAATTGCTGGAAGTCATCAAAGTTCAGGCTAATGGGGCGATCATACTGCACAACACGATCAGCAAGGTGCGCTACACACTGCCCAATCAGTTTGGGCATTTGGCCTATGCCCATTGTATCACGTCCCATGCCGCGCAAGGTAAAACGGTTGATGAAGTGTTCATTGCCCAACCCGCTTCGAGCTTTGCCGCAACGAACCTCAACCAGCTCTATGTTTCGGTATCACGGGCGCGGGAGCACGTCCATATCTATACAGATGATCCAGACTGTCTGCTGACCAAAGCCTCGGAGGCTGGCGACCGGCTGTCGGCACTGGAACTGTTGAAGCGCAACCGGGCGAACCGTGGTACTAGCGAACATCGGATCCGGCAGCGAAAACCCGTTGCCGAACCATTGCGGAAGCCGTCTCCGCTGGTCGATCCTGTCATTGAATCTAAGCGGGGGCCGCATGTCCCCCGTCCATGAGTTTATCGTCAATTTTGACGAGCTAGAAAGCGCGGAAACGCCTTGTTCTGCCGCTGTATCTGGTCTGTTACAGGAACAAGCAAAGGAACACGCAGAAGACAGTTCGGTGCGCAACGTGTGTTTTGCATGGCCGGATGGTCGCAGGGCTTTTTTCAACTATGCTTATCTGGTGTCAAGCGAGTTTGAGCCAATTGATGAAAAAAACGTAATTCAACTTCGGTTTTCATCTTACATTGTAATACTGCATGGATACAGGCTAGAAGCAATGTTTATGGCGTTGCTTAACCACCTGCCTCGAATCATTACTGCTACTGATCCACGCTATACGCTCACTGCTGAGTCGAACACACCCGTCGTCGTTAACATTCGGATTGAGCCAAAAGCCGACTGAACAATAAGGGCCGCTACTTACGGTTTGACCGCCTAATCAATGCATTCTACTTAGCGTAAAAGGTTAATGAACGGCAGAATTGATGTATTTGCCACGGGGGACAACTCCCTTGTGAACGAAACAAAATTTTTAGCAAACGCTGTTGACAAAAATTATTTTTGTACATTTGTCAACATGAATCAGATAATAACATGATTACACCTGTCGGCACTAATCTTACCCGGATCCGCCAAGCTCGTGGATTGACCATGGACGAACTCGCTCGAATGGTCGGCTGCACGAAACAGGCCATTAGCTTGTATGAAAGTGGACAACGCCATCCTGATAGCCAGACGTTACTGTCAATCGCTAAGGCTCTGGATACAGGCATAGACTCATTCTACGACAGTTATAATGTCGCGTTTGAGCTAAACAGTGTAAGCTATAGAGAAGGAATGCTCTTAAGTACAACGCAACGCACATCGGTTGAAGATCAGACCAGTGCTAAGCTCAGCGACTATTTGGAATTAGAAACGATTGCAAAAGCCTGCATCGAGTTCAGCAATCCAATTGAAAACATCAAAGTCAACAACTCACAAGATGCAGAGAAAGCGGCCAAAGAACTTCGAAAACAATGGAAGATGGGAGATGGTCCGGTTCACAACATTTCCACTTTTCTGGAACGCAAAGGCGTTCGCATCATCAAAATTGATTTTGGTTTTTCCTACCGGCATGAAGGTCTCTCTGGTTGGGCCGAGCAGAAGCGCATTCCAGTGATCGTATTAAATGCACGGCAGCAGGATACAGCGCGTGTACGTTTCACGATGCTGCATGAGTTAGGGCACTTACTGCTGATGATTGAAGATAACCTTACTCTTGATGTCGTCGAGCGGTTGTGTGATGCTTTTGCAGGGGCCGTATTGCTCCCTGCTGATACATTAGCGTTGGAGCTTGGCAAGAATCGAACTCTTATCGTTATGCCTGAACTTCGACGGATTAAAGAACTATACGGCATCTCAGTTCAAGCCATTATGGTACGGGCACGGGTTATTAGTCTAATTTCCTCTGAGGTTTATCAAGGTTGGCAACAAACCTCTATGTCGAACCGAGATTATGGGCAATACCAAGGCACGGAAGAGCCGCAACGCTTTCTTCAAATGCTATATCGCTGTTTAAGCGAAAAGAAAATTGGCTTCGACAAGGCCGCTCAGCTTGCAGGCTGGGACGAAGCCGAATTGAGGGAACACTACGTACAACAATCAGAATTCTAAGATGAGGCCTGTAGTCCTAACCGATGTTCATTTAGCAGCCAGACTGGTCAGGTCTGGTTTGTTGAAGTACTACTCCCCTGAAGAGTTTCAATTCCTGATATCGGATATCGGTTTTGATTACAATTACCCTCAAACTGTTTATAACCAGCACGATAGAAGTTTTGCTGAACGCATGAAGAAACAGGGGTTTTTACGAGTGAAGTCGTTCGATGACACACAAATGACCCGTCTGTATGCTCTCTTTAAGCAGTTCAAGCCAAAATTTACAATTAGAATCGTATCGGCATTGCTGTTGGCACAGATGACCAATGCTACATTGATCAGTGAAGATGAAGTGCTCCGTGATGTAGCCCAGATATCTCTGATTTCAGCCCAGAATAAACAGTGGTTGGTTGGTCAGTTAGTCCACGAATTAGCATTTCAGGGAATTACGCTTGATATCGAACTCGTTAACGAGTTGATATAAAAAAACCAGGTGGTGACCACCTGGCTTACGGATACTAAAGAAGGAAACAAAAGCATAGCCTGCTTTTGCATACTCCAAGCTTGACACCTCAAAGGTACGCCCTGCTTTAGTAGACTGCAAGCCATAGGATTGGTTTCAACTAGAGTCGACTATATGGTCGGCTGTAGATCTGTATCGCTCACTAAACATTGATTAAAGGCTAAAAGAACTCGCACATCGGGCTGTAACTACAGCCCAGCCATAGATCGTCTAATGGCTGATCAGTTTTTATTTCTTTGATTAATCTTTTTAAGAAAATGTCTACAAACGCAAGTTTAAAATGCAAATTTGAGGTGTTCAGAAGCACCGTCAACAACCAATTCTATTTTCGGCTACGGGCTGAAAATAGCGAACCTATCTTCAGTAGTGAGGGCTACATACGAAAAGCCGACTGCTTAGGGGGTATAAACTCTGTACGGAAGCATGCGACTCAAGAGCATTATTATAACCGGTTAGGTCAAGCAGCCAACCTCTATTTTACGCTAGAAGCCTCTAATGGTGAGCCACTTGGTCGAAGTGAAATGTATACGACATTAGCGGCCCGGGAGGTTGGGATTGCATCCGTTAAAGCAAATGCGCCAGTGGCACCAATAGTCGATCTGACTGTTGTATCCGTCTAAGTTCAGCTCGCTGCCTTCCATTGGAAGGCAGCTTCTTCCATCTTAACGCACTTTCTAGAATGCAACCACCAAGTGAAAATCCCCCCGGTTCAACTAACCCTGGGGGGCAACTGGCTCACGGCTTCAAACGTACTTTATTCGGATTCTCTCCGTCTTTTAAAAAGAACAGCAGTGATGATAAATACGGCTATTTATTTGCCAACGCGTTATCAACTCCCTTTACAAGCGTCCATCGCGATTTGTTGGAAAAGCTTGGGCGCAGTATGGTCGACGTAACGAGTGCGGAAAATCCTGTGGAGTTCAGCGCGATTGATGCGGGATATACATACTTCGGCCAGTTTGTCGATCATGATCTTACGCTCGACGTAGATTCGGTTTTAGATAACCTACAAGACGCAAAACGACTGACCAATTACCGAACACCTAACCTCGACCTGGATGCGGTATATGGGGACGGACCAGCTGTCAGTCCATTTATGTATGATGCGGAACACGTAAAGCTTGTCGTAGGCAGCATGGGAAACGAGTTTGACTTACCCCGTACACTGGCTGGAACTGCGATCATCGGCGATCCACGGAATGATGAGAATTTATTCGTGGCGCAATTGCACATGAGCATGTTGCGCTTTCACAACGCTGTCGTTGACGAACTCCGCCGACAGTTGCCTGGACTTTCTGCGGCTGAGTTGTTCCAGCGTGCGCAAACAGAAGTGCGGAGACACTACCAATGGGTGGTTGTTCATGACTTTCTACGCACTATTGTGGGGACAGATATGATTAATGACGTGCTCGACAATGGCTTGAAGTACTTTAGTCAAAAGAAATTCCGCAAATTCTTCATGCCGGTTGAATTTTCGGTAGCCGCCTATCGGTTTGGTCACAGTCAGATCCGAAATCTCTACCGGTTTAATCGGAACTTCACCAACGCGGATTTCTTTAATGCCTTTGGATTTACGAAGTCAAATGTTCCTGGTAGTTGGGTTGTTGATTGGTCGGGATTCTTTAGTGAAGCCGGACGTGAAGCTGCTAACAAAGCTCGTAAGATTGATACACGAGTTGCCTTTAGCATGGGAAATCTACCGACTGCTCCAGGCACTCCTCCTGGTTCAATGTTTGCGATCCTGTCAGCCCGAAACTTGGTTCGTGGCATGGCACTTGGCGTGCCAACGGGTCAGGCCATCGCTAAGCGTATGAAGATTCGACCATTAACCAAGGAGCAGCTTCTCAGCAGTCCGATTGTAAGCCCCACTCCTGAGCAACAAATGAACCATCAACAAGTTGTTGATTTGATGCAAGCCAATAACGAGTTTTTGGTGAAGCAGACCCCATTGTGGTATTACATTCTCAAAGAAGCAGAAATAATCCAGAGTGGGGATCAACTCGGACCAGTTGGCGGTCGTATAATTGCTGAGGTTTTCTTACGCATATTAGCTGATAGTAAAGATTCTATTCTTGGAACAGAAGCAGTTGATTGGCAACCACAATTTGGCCTAAACGGAAAAGATCCTGCTGAGTACAAGATTGTGGACATGCTTCGATTCGCTGGGACATTCAGAATTCCAAGCGTCAGCTAACATATGATAATTTCAACAGCACCAAAGCCCGCTAGTGACGGGCTTTGGTGCTACATAATACAAGCTAAGCTGACATAGTACATTAACCGACAAACAAAGAAGTATCGTTGATCGAAACGAAACAACGTCAACAAGCCAACCTAACCGGGTAAGCAGAACGCCCACAGCTTAGGGATGAGTAAGCCCCTGAATATATTCAACGGCTTTTTGGGCGTGGGCCGTAGCGGTAAAGATCAGCTTCTTGTCATCCTGCAAGACTTGTAACCACGATTGAATGTAAGCGGCATGCTGTTTCTCGGGTAGCGGTTCAAATCCTAAATCAGCCGCCAGAAAACAGGCTCCCAGTTCAGCAACTAGTTCTTCTTTGGCATATACGACTGTCGTTGTGTAACCTGCGTTTGTGTTGTTACGGATAGAAAAGCCGAGCAGCGTTTTGACTGCCCGGCCTGATCGATTAGTCCAGTTTTGGTTTGTTCTTACGAACGACAACCGGTATGTTCTGACCCATAATGGTCAGGGACAGATTTAAGCCGTCTTTGTCGCCGTGTTCCCAGGCCGCACCGACTTTGATCCAGTCGGATTTATCTGTGCCGTCCTTGGCTTTCAGATAATACACCGTGTGCGTGGGTTGTTTGGAAGTGGTTTCGGTTTGGTTTGTCATCAGCAATTCTCCTATGGTTGTGCTGTTGATGATGGCAGCAACGATTCCGGCAAGGACGGGACAGCTCCCCGAGGGCAAAAAATTCGATAGGCACTGTCTAATTTTTTGCCGGAGTCCCAGAGCTTTTTGGGATATGGCTCAAAAAGAGGGATAAGCGTCGTTCGGGCCTTGGCGGTTAAGCTGACAGCATCTATCAACGAACACAACTAAAGGCGAATTTGAATGATAGACCTCAGCCATCACGAACAGATGCATTCGTTCTCATATCAGGCCAGTTGAGGGCGTATACGTTCCGGTAAGTATCTGAGCGCGAAGTGATGCCCACATAAGCGGTTATGGTGTTGCAACACGTCCCGCTTGAATTGCATGTCAGCGGCATACATGGTATTCGGCTGCAAATTCCTTCAGGGTAGAGGCAATGTTTGTGCGATAAATATGCTGGTCAGTTATATATATCAATGTCTAGCAGCAGGCTATCTACGCTGACAGCGATGCTATTCTTGATTGCAATTTGGACCGTAACGGCGGATGGTTCAATGCATTCAAACCATCCATACCGTCCCGCACAATCATAAAACATATCATATGATATATTTTATTTATAAATAACTGCTGACTATACAAAAACTGGTTTCTATTAGAGTAACTTTGTGTTCAGTTATCGAGCCTAACGCCCTAACCCATATATAGTTATTCGCACTGCTCGATCATAGGAAGAGAAAAAACATTCGCCCGAATCAATGCAGTGTCGCTAATGGTTCGGGCGTTTTTTGTCTCTAATTACGCGTTATGGCTGCAACGCTGGTCTTGCCAGTCATTGTTCAATCTTGCGCAGGGACGCAGCTGTACAGGACATCCATTCGAAGGAATTAAAGTGACTGTGCGTGTAAAAGCATGTTAATAGTGTCAGCCAACGATGGATCGATGATATTGTACAAGATTTCTTTACCTCGGCGCTCACTGTACAAAACTCCTCTGTCTTTCATCATGATGAGATGATGGGAGACGAGCGATTGTTCGAGCTGGAGTTTTTCCTGGATCACCGAAACGCTGGAGGGCCCTTCTTTGCCCAGAAACAATACAATACCCATCCGCGTCGAATGGGCTAAAACTTTGAGGATATTGGCGACCTGGTCAAGGGTTTTTTGATGTGAAGACATTCTATTCGAGGAGCTAAGTGGTTATATATGAAGGGTTTGACGTTTTGTGTTATAAATTAGGAGATTGGAATACACATTCCAAAAAATCATCAAAAACATTCTCTGATTCCTGTGTTTCGTCTCATTTTCATGTCATGCAGGCTGACAAAACCGGGACGTGACCGCGCCCCTCAGCCAGAAAAAGACAGGGGCTATCGATTTCTGACAGACGTTGTGAGAATAGTCTTCGAATCAGGAACGCAATCGAAAAATTACAACTTCGGTGGTTGCAGGGCGTGGATGTACTCAACGGCTTTCTGCGCGTGGGACGCGGCTGTAAAGATCAGCCGCTTGTCATCTTGCAAGGCTTGCAGCCAGGACTGGATGTAAGCGGCATGTTTGGCCTCCGGCATCGGCTCTAAACCAAGGTCAGCGGCTAGAAAACACGCACCCAATTCAGCTACCAGCTCTTCCTTGGCATAGCCTGCATCTCCATAATGCTTGCGACCCAGATCACGATCCAGACGGGTTGGATGGCGTGTCCAATGCGTGATCTCATGAGCGAGTACAGCGTAATAATCAGCTGGATCGCCGAAGGCTTGAAAAGGCGGCATCTGCACCCGGTCGGTGGTGATAGAGTAGGATGCTTGTACTCCGGTATAAATATCGGCTTTGGTCTGGGCAAAGAACGCTTCCAGTTCCGCATTGCGGGACTGTGCGGTCACAGAAGGTGGTTCAGGCTTGGTATAGAACGCATCAGATAGCCCTTCGATCTGATTGGCATTGAATACTGTGTAGGGTTTAAGGAACGGGATCTGGCGGGTCTGCAATTCACCGGAATCGTTTTCTTCCTCACGGATCATTTTATCGGCATAGACGATCTGGGTCCCCTTCTCGCCTTTGCGGACATTGGCTTTCAGCTCAATCGCCTGTTTGAAGGTCATCCAGTAGGGTGAGCTATAACCCTGCTCGGCGGCTGTTCCCCAGAGCATCAGCGTATTGATACCGGTGTAAGGGATATCATTCCAACGAAGCGGGCGCATCACCTGCCCGGCAAAGTGTTCTGAATTCCACGGCTTGCGCCAGGTCAGATTGCCCTGTTCCAGATCAGTAATGATCTTGTCGGTCACACGGGCGTAAATGTCTTTGACAGGTTCACTGGGTGGGGTGTTTGTCGTTTGTCTGGATTTGTTGCGGTTTTTTGGATAGGTGGTGGTCATGTACTGTTCTCCATCGGGTCAGGGTTACGGGGATGATCAAACCCGGCTTCCAAGCGAGCAAACCGGCAAGAATTTTGTCTCGCGAGGAAAAGCCGGACGGCTTGGGGAAAATTATTGTTGGTGGCGCGAGCGATGCCGGGTACATCGCCGGACCTGAAGCCTGATCGATGGCAGAACGCTTGACACATCCACCGGTCAGACCGAATGACAAAGACGATAGGAGGGAGCTACCCCGGCATCAGACCGTCATCGGCAAACGAGCAGTAGTTGTGGGGCGTGACGATCAGGTGATCGAGAACGGCAATGTCGAGCAGCTTGCCACCCTCCTTGATCTTGCGGGTCAGGGTTTTGTCCGCGTCACTGGGTTGAAGATTGCCGCTGGGGTGATTGTGGGCCAGAATGATGCTGGTGGCTCGGGCTTTGAGCGCGGTGGCAAAGATGATTTTCGGATCGGCCAGACAGGCCGACATGCCACCCGTTGCAATGTCGGAGACGCCCAGACAATTGTTCTTCTGATCAAGGAGCAGGATTTTGAACTGTTCGACCAGTTCCATGCGGTTCTCATTCCACGCATGGCGCAGAATTTCATAAGCCGTCGCCGATGACCGGATCTGGATGCGATCCTGATACGGCGTTTTGTTGCGATAAATGATCTCGATCTCGTTGACGGCGAACAGGGATTGGATGGTGTGTTGCTCCATAAGCCGTCTCCTACAGGTTCAAGGTGTGCATGTGCCACGCGTTAACATCCTTGTGCGGGGCATAGACACGGTTCATTCGCTTGTGGGTGAGATCAGTTTGTGTCTTGCAAAATTCCGTAAAGGCAGCTGTCGCCTTTTCTCCGGCAGGGTCGTTATCCAGCCAGCTATAAGCGACGCGGTAACCATAATTATGGATGTATGGAATGGCCTGGTTCAGGCACGACAAGGAGTTCAGGATGATTGCATCACCCTGGAATGCGTGGCCTTTTAACTGGCACACGGCAGAGAGGTAATCCATAAACCCTTCAAACAGATGGATGCTGTCCGGTTTGGGGTCACGTCCGCGTATGAACGTGACAGCTTTCGGCTTTAAACACCCTTTGAAAAACGGATTGCGCAGTTCATAGCCAGCCTCTTCATTGGCGAAGCCAAGCGCTAGAAAGTATTTGTTGGTTTGGCTGTTGTGGACGCGCAATTCTTTGAGATGACGCCGGGCGACCTCAAGCGAAATGCCGCGTTGTTCGAGATAGCGGATAAGCCCTACATGCTGAATGGGTCTTTTGGCTTTGAGGATGAGACCGGTATCCTGAATTTCAACAGTAACGGGTCGGTCAATCGGTGCTATCTGGTAAGGTCCTACACCCATTGCGTTCAGCCAGCGCAATGCATCCGAAACGGTATGGGCCTCCTCCGTAAACCGCAAATAGGCACAGGCCAAATCTATCGGATCGCCCCCTGCACCGTCGTCGAAATCATGCCAGCGGTTGGTCTTGGTATCGACCCAGAAGCTGGGTGTTTTTTCGACGCGGACGGGTGAGAGGTATAGAAGTTTGTGGTGATTGGTCTTGCGTGGATAGATGTCCAAACGGCTCAGGATTTCGGCAATGGGAATGGCTTTCGCCTGATCGATGTTCACGGGCGATCTCCTCAACAAAGTTGCAGGGAAAAGAAAAAGTGAGGCCTTCAGATACGGCGTAGGTTTATCCGGCTATGACTGCTGCAAGCTCTGTTCGATGAACTTGTCCAGATCGGATCGGCGATAGCGAACGGCGCGGCCTACCTTGATTGGTTTGAGATCATACCGCTTAGTACAATCCCATACGGCCAGTGTGCCGGGGGAAACGTTGAGGTATTTGGCAGCGGTTTTTCGGTCAAGCAGAGGTTCTGTATTGTTTGTCATTATCGTCTCCTCCCAAATCGTAACAGGTGAATCATGGCATACGGTGGTATGCTAGGAATATATTCAGTGTATAGGAGATTAAGCCGAAATGGTATAGGAAATTCATCCTATTAATAAGGAATAACAAAGCGGCGGGTGCATTAATAGCAATACCCTCGCTGAGAATGACTTAACGTCACTCAATAAGCCATTTGACGATAGTAAAATGATGATTAATTTTTCGGGTAGCACTACGGTAGTACTGGCGAATTTTAACTATTCGGACTGTAATTAAGTGCTTGAAAAATGGTGCTGCCGAGGAGGATTGAACTCTCGACCTCTCCCTTACCAATCTGATTTATGGTTAATTATTGGGCGTTACTGGTTGTATTTAGTCGTTGATATTTATACAATGTTATTGTAAACAGAGAGCGTCTAAGCTATACTGATTTTAACCCTTTAGGTAGCACTAGGGTAGCACTGGAGAGGAGCAATCAGTCATGCAAGAGCAGTCAATCAATTTCAGAAAAGACGTTTTGAATAGTCTGCAAATCGCTTCCAAACGATACTGTGTTTCTGACAGTAAGGTGCGTAACTTGAAATTGGCGGTATATCCATCGGGCATCAAAACATTTATTCTGTACCGGAAAGTGCAAGGCACGCCCGAACGCATCAAGATTGGCCGATTTCCTGACCTAACGATTGAACAAGCCCGAACCGAGGCCCAGCGTCTGACCTCATTGATCACGCTTGGTCAAAACCCGCACAAAGACCGGGTTGCTGAAAGACGCGCTATAACCTTCAAAGAGCTGTATGAGAAATACTACACGCATCACGCGCTGAAATTCACCAAACGGCCTCGTGAAAACCAGAAGATGATGGATTGCCACGTTTTCCCTGCATTTGGTAAATGCAAGGCTAAAGAGATCACAACAGCGCAAATCCGCAATTTTCACAGCAAAATCGGCGAGAAACGCGCGGGTTCAACCGCAAACCGGTTGATAGCGGTGATCAGGGCGGTTTATAATTTCGGTATCCGGGAAAGCTATATTGACTGCCCCAACCCCTGTGCGGGTTTACGCAAATACAAGACGATCAGCCGTGACCGCTTTCTCAACTATGACGAATTGGAACTGTTTTTTGCCGCTTTGGAACAGGAAGAGCCACTGTTCAGAGATTTTTTCAAAATGTTGCTCTACACGGGAGCGCGAAAATCAAACGTGCTGTCGATGAAATGGTCGGATATCAACCTCAACTTCAAACGCTGGCGGATTGCCGAAACACAGACCAAAAACAGGGATGTGAATATCGTCTTGTTGTCGGAACCGGCTTTGGAAATTCTCAAAATCAGAGATGCCGCCAACCGCGCTTTAGACACACCTTCCCTGTTTGTGTTTCCCGGCACGGCTGCGGATGGATATTTGAAGGACCCCAAAAAGGCTTTTGATCGCGTTCGAGACCGCATGAATATCCATGATATTCGGATGCACGATCTGCGCCGGACGCTTGGCAGTTACATGGCCATTAGCGGGATAAGCCTGCCGATTATCGGCAAAGCCCTTAACCATAAAAGTCAGGTTTCGACGGCGATTTATGCTAGGCTATCAAACGATCCCGTTTTAGAAGCTATCAATATTGCTTCTAATATGATGAGTAAACGTTGAAATTGCCACAGAATAGAGGCCTATATTTAAGAGAGGAATAGTTTAAAAGCATTTAAACAACCGGGAAGCGATAAGAAATTTAAACAGCAGAAGCGAAATCATGCGGCTCTGCTGTTCGTGCCAAATGTTTGTAATACCTTTCTAACAAATAATTGGCTCCTGCTGCCTTTAAATGCATAACTCGTTTTATTCCAAAGTTGAACTTCCTTGAATCGTAGCATGCAACCTTTCCCAGATTTTCAGTGAAGCAAAGTTTTGGATATATTTTTCCTTTTATTTGATTACGTTTATTTCTTTCTAGCTTATCAATTTCCACAAAAAGTCCATCTAACGTATTTGCTTCTTTTGTACAGGATTCATGGAGTTTCGTATAACGACCCTCCCAGGCAGAACTTACAAGATCAATATCAAACTTATTCGTAAGGTCGATTGTTGCTAACCCATCTTTTTGAAATACACAGAGATCTAAAACGTTGAGGCTCACGTTGAAAGTCTCTAAAAAAGAAATCAGGCCAACATCCGTTGTACCTTCTATAAAATACCCTAATTTGAATTTATTAGCATAAAAATGATCTGGGCCGTTTTGTATTTTCTCCAACAGGTCTTCATGTTTAACCACTTTGATCCTAGCTAGAGTCGCAACGTTATTAGAGCTTCGGGAACCCAACGGTTTTGTCCTAACCATAAGATCACACTCTTGCCCTATGAGTATATAATACCCTTTCCCTGTACCTTCTATAATTTGGAATATATCTCCATTTTCAATCGGAAGATGCAAACTGTTAATTTGTTCACCAGAACTATATAGATCTTGGTGTCTTAATTTATATTTTTCCTTATATGGATCATTTTCGGAATCTACCACAAATTCAATATCACTAATTTGTTTGGAAATTTTCAAAATAGGATTGATAGTTTTTGCGTAATTTGATTCTGTCATCAATTTCTTTACCTCATCCTCGAAGATATTATTTGTTATTCTAAAAATTGTATTTGCCTCCCAAACTCCTTCAGAATATGAACTTCTCAGAATCGTGGTATCAAAATCATAAGTATCTAATTTCTCAAACAATCCTCTTATATTACCACGAGCATCTTCAATAATTTTTATCGATTTCTCCTTAATCACTTCGAAGTATCCATTTAGCAAAGTCTTTTTTATGCCATCACATAGTAGCTCAGGGGTATTTATTCTTTCCTTTGTTAGAGCCAAAAAATCGCTTTTTAATAATCTACTATCCTCTTCTCCTATTATCTTATCCCGTTCGGCCAATTCTTCTGCCGTGGTGGCGATTGTATGTGTAATTAGTGCACAATATACATTGTCGCGAATGCTAGAGGCTTTTACATCAACTATTAGATGTTGACCTTTTGTCGTGCCATTCTTAAATCGCTCACCTTTTGCATTTCGAAGATCTTGATCAAATAGAATAAGAACTTTCTGGTCTTGATTAGTACTTAACTTGTTCAATAGTTCTGACCATTCATCAGGGCTTATACATTTCAGATTTCCTTCTGGGAAATTCTTTTGCAACTCCTGTGTACGTTCAAAATCAAGTTCATTAAATTCGATGCCAAAAAGTGTGTAGATTTTAACAATAATTTCTTTTTGTACATCAGCAACGGTGGATTCCCAAAGTCCCACAAGTTGATTTGCAAAGATCTCATCGTCAGGTACATTGAAATTGACTTGTTGTCCATATATGGCTGTTATTTCATCCTTTCTGTCTTCAACAAACAAAGTTTTGCTATAATACAAAACACTGGATAGGTAATCTACATTATTGTAGTCATCAACGTAGTAAACCTCTTTGATATTCAATAAATTTAGCAGGTCAGCAAGCCTTTCTAGTGGAGACTTAACCCGATTTTCGGTTATTTCTAAATTCTCTTCCATTTGGATGTGGTTCTATCTTTCGATAACTGCTGCCATGTTTAACTGAAAAACATACCTTTTTCCAAAAGTATTTTTTTTGTTTAATAAAATCAGATCACAGCCTACAGACTCCAATAATTGTTGAACAATAAAGAGGCCAAGACCTCTGCCTATACTCTTAGGTTTTCCTGTCACGAAAGGTTGGAAGATTTGGTCTTGAATGTTTGTTTCCACACCATTACCATTATCAGAGATTCTGATAAATGGTTCTTGTACTTCAATAATAATTTGTGGTGAGAATTGTGGATCACCTTTCTTCTTTTCCAACAACCAATACTCTGAGTTTAGCACTATATTATCTATTATTTGTGTCAACTTGCCTTTATTCATTCTAAAATTTACACTACTAGCAAGTATTTCTACTTTTATATCAATAAGTCCTCTAAAACGCTCTTCATAGTAATCTTTTATTTCATTGAAGAAAGTTGTGATTACTATACTATCTTTTGTCTCTCTTACATATCTTAGAGAAGGAGCTAAATGACTTAACTGTTTTCTGAAAGAGCGGCTAGCACTTCTCACCTTCTCAATGTATATTTTAACTAATCCTTGATCCACATCGCCTTTTTGTCTGAGCTTTAGTGATATTTTCTCTGTCTCCTCAATTAACCGATCAACAATATTCGTCAGTTCATGAGACAACGCTTCTGCAGTTAACCCTAAACCTGCTAGCTCAGAGAAATCGGTTAATTGCTGTTCAAGGTTCTGTATCTGTGGTTGCAAAAATTCCACATGTTGATCTAAAATCTTTGCCTCATTTAAAATACTTTCTACCTCAGTTAGTAAAAGTTCTGCCTCTTCAAGAACCTTAGTTAAAGTCTCAAGAAGAGATGTAATAACCGGATTTTGAGCACCATTTTCAGTACGCTTTGATGATATTTCTTTTACTTGATTACTAACATTCGCCAAGTTGTAACGTACTGTGATGGCACGCGAACTGCTCTTTTTCGCCTTTTCGGATGTTTGCCTCAGTCTGCTAAATGAATCAGAAATATTTTGAATACCTACTGATGTTTGGGCTAAGTTTGTTCTGTAGAAGCTATAACTCCTCCTCGTACTTTCAAGAATAGTGTTAATCTCATCAACAAAATATTCCATTATCCTAAAAAAATTCCTAGAATAAGGGCTGTCGACAAATCCTTCGCGATCGGTTTTCTCCTTAAGATTTTTATTATACTTTGCAGAAATAACTACATAACCCACAACGTTACCTGGCCTTAGACCGTAAAATGATCCGCCTGATGTTTGATTATCTGACAGTTTAAGCCAATCCTGCCCTCCTACCCCATATGGTTTGATCCCAAACCCATCACGAAATACTCGCACCCCCACTTGATTTTGAACAAGCCGTTTAAACTCTGAAAGCGAGTCAAAAGCGCTTTCTATTTCTTGAGAATCTTTAAAATTGAAGTCGTTAATTTCACCTTCGAAATTTCCTGGATCAGCTATTTCGATCTTTCGCTTCACGGTTTCATCAGTTTCATCCGAATTTTCCTCTTCAATAGCTTTTTCTACATAAGCTATTTTAGAAAGTTCGGAAAATGCTATTTCGCGTTTAAAATTAATGAATCCAGCAGGCGCATCTGAGTACTTTAAATTTGGGACGAAGAATTTTTTATTTTCGTGCGGGTCGGTGAGGAATGTAAAAAAATCTTTTCCGCTGTCTGGCAGTATTTTATTTTCAAAAAAGATCAAATCGTCTCGCTTATTGCCTCCACTCAGTTTCTGGAGTTTTATCTCCCCATCTAGCACAATTTTATTATCAGTAAGACTGAATGAATACCGCGCAACTGAATTGTCTCTTACTTTTTGATTTACCTCATCGAGATCTACGCTTAGGCCATTCAGCTTTAGATATACTTCAAACAAACGCTTTTCTTTAAATGGAAATATCATTTGTGATATCTGTCCTCTAAACCTATCCCAAGCTTCCCCTTTCCATTTATTTGATTCTTTTAAATTGGTAACAACAAGTGTTGTTCCTTTTTCAGAAGGTTTCTTAGAGAAATTATCAATGTGAACAGGTACCGAAGTTAGAGAAGTATCGTCATCAAACTGGTCCCAATCAAAAGCCACATGACTCTTTTTTAAAGCATCCGATTGGCCGGTAAACATTTCTAGTCTTGCTCCAAGTCGTTGAGTACTCAAGCGACCTACTCCTTTTTCTCCAAGAGGTGTTCTTCCTTTAGGAGTCTCTTTACCTTGTTCTTTAAACTTCTTTTTAAAGGACAATGATATTTTCATCCAACTGTCCCATATATCTTTTTCTGACATTCCAAATCCGTTATCTTCAATTAAGATATAACCTGGACTGGAATCTTTATAAAATTTATTTTCATTAGGATAAGAATCGAATAAGTTAACTTCTACTTTGACCCAATCGGCGTCAGCATCGTATGAGTTCTTTATTAATTCCATTATAGCGGTTACCTCATCCGTTACCAATTCTTCACCGAGTTGACGGATAACGGCGGCACTCACATCAAAATGGGGTTTTATATTTTCAGCCAATTTTTCTAAATATTAAAATGTCTTCTGCATTCATCAGAACGGAACCGCTGTTTCTTTTTGCCATACGTTTATTAATAATCTCGCGCTCAATCTGTGTGACTAGCTTACATCCCATATGTGCCATAAATTCTTTAAGGATTTGATTATTAGGTATTTCTACTCCACCAACTGATCTATTTCCAATTGTCCAAACTTGGTAAGAGTTTGGCTTCATTACATAGAAGATTTGCTCCACTACATTGAACAAGTCCTGAATAAAAACCATTACCTTATTCACTCTATCATTACTAGTAAACAGTAACTTACTATGCACCAGCTTAAAAGTCGGAGATTTAATATAAAGCGAATTTAATTGATTTTCAGAAAGCTTCTTTATCTTTCCTCCTAAGGATCTTGTATCAATTTCCATTGTTGTTGCCAGAAGTTCTTTATTAGCTATTGGGTCAATATCTTCTAAATTAATCCACTGAAGTGGCAAATAAGAATATTGGCCATAAGTCACAGTTGTTTTATTATCTCCATACGGAGGTGAAGTGATGAGCAAATCAAAAAAATTGTTCTGTCCAGTTGGAGTGAAGATTTTCTTACTCGAATCTTGAAGTAATATTTTCTTTGTTCCCCTATAAGCATCTCTAAATAAATGATTGCCATTTTGCAATAAGTCTCGATATAATTCTAAATCTTCAATGCTCTTATTAATGTGCAATCGGAATTCTTTTATTGGAGAACATTCTCTTACTTCGATTTCCTCAATGGGACGAGCATGTAATTTAAATGTTGACGTCCTATCGTTGGAAGTAATTCTTACAATCTCAGCTAAATTAACCCAGTAGAATCTTCGTATGAATAAATTGGGTTCTAAGCGTATTGCTCTGACAATTCTTGACAATTCCAGTGCTACACTTGGCTTAAACCACTTGTTTAATCCAGCAAAATCCGCTTCTATCAAAGTATTCTCATCATTTTCTATTGACATAAGAAAAAAAGCTTTCTTTTCCTTTATCTCATTCACATAGTATGGTCCTGTCTTTGTTTTTCCAATTAACACTGCAAGAGGGTTAGTATCCTGTCCGTAACAATCAAGGCCGTGTTCCATGCAAGCTACTAAGCTTGTTGCTGATCCCATGAATGGATCAATTACATTTCTAATGTCTGGTTTAGCTGATTTAATAATATTTATAATTCGTTTTTGAACTACTGGAACCATCATAGCCGGGTATTGGAAAAAGCCGTGAACATATTCCCTGCGATTGTGGTCCGGGGAAGTCCAAACAGAGCTGTTCTCTTCTGTCAAACTCGCTATTTGTACCTTGATCCTCTCATCAATCCTTTCTGGCGTCAAACGTTCTCTATCTGTATCAAGTGCTGTTCTTATAGTACTCTGAGCCGGATTAATGGTATTCATACATTTCAAATTTTATAGAAAAAATTATATTCAATATAATTTTTTTTGAATTTTGCAAATATAATCTAAGTTTGGAATCATTTGGAGCTGTAGCCTAAATTCTTGAAGTACTTTTTGTGATTACAGAAAAAATGACGGTCTTGTAGGTAACGCAATTATGTGTTGCTCAAAGTTAGTTTTTATAAGCTTAGCCGCTGACTGTCAACGGCTTTGGTCTCAAAAGAGGAAAATGACGCATTTATGTCTGTTCCAGCCACAATCAAGCATGGACAATTGCAGTGGTAGTATTGAGCCTAAAGCATGCATTAGCTAAGCCATAAAAGGGGGCTTATAACTGCAATACACTGTATGGGCAAATAATTTGACCAGATTGCGCCTTCTCTTTCCAATAATAAGTAGTGTAGTACCTTTCTAGTTATTGACCAGTCGATGTCCTCCATTTATTCACTAAGAGTCCTACTTGGAGTTCGATTTTATCTATTTTCGATCTCAATGCTCTCTTCAAGCATATACCGGGCAAACCATTTGAAATCCCGTTCGACGGTGAATTTGTTATCGTAAATATCACGACAATGTGCTTTCAGCAGGATAGGGCTTAATTCTAATCTGACACGGTCCCTGTATTCTTCACTTTCAGAGTCTTCAAATATGGTTTCAAAAACCGTCAGCGAGGAATTGGGGAGAACCACTCTTTTTATTTGATGATGAGCTGAACTATGCATGAACGACGTGGCTGGAAGAGCAAGACAATCTCCAATGCTGGAATATATATTATCTCCCTTCTTGAACGTAATCTGGTCGATAATCAATGGCCCTACACCGTTGTTGAGTACTTGAACGGATACACGACCGTCGCGGTCCCAAAAGTAAATCTGTCCCAGTGGCTTCAGTGATTTTTGGTTGTGAACCCGTTGCAGGTATGCCTGATAAAACATGGCTAGCAATGCCAACAGCGAAATAATGATTGAAATCGTGACTGACAAACGAGGCCTCCGCAGCCGGAAAAAGAAGGAGAGATTACACCATTGCGTAATCTTGCAGCAATTTCAATCGCTCTTTTGCCTGTAGGTCATAGATCAACGGGATAAATTTGTGATAGAGGCTGCATTGCGGGTCTTTGCCGTTGACGCGATACACCGGACAACCGCTTGTGCAGACCGATTTATAGCGGCAAGACTGGCAGTCACGGGACTTCATACCCTCATAATGGCTACCCTGCTCAATCATATCCACCAGGTCCATATCGCTGTCGAAGATGGAATGGGAGAGCTGGGTCTGATCGCCGAAATGAACGTGACAATAATTAACACTCCCGTCCACGTAGATCGCCCCACCTGAAAAGCCTGATGCACAAGTCTGGAAGCCTAATTCATTGGGTTTAAGATCGCAGAATTGATGCCGGCTCGAGAACCGCCAGCCGGTTTGAACGGCATCCGCCATGATCGTGTAAGATTCAGATAGATATTGGTTGAGTAGTTCCGCGTCGATGGCTTCGCCTTTGACAATCGAGTAACGAAACGGGACATCGAGATCAATCAGATATCGTGTTAGGTCTGGCAGGCCCGCCAAATTTGCATTGCTGACGACTGTACTGGTCGATGCCGGAATATTGTGAGCCAGCAGTTTGCGGAGGTTGGCATCCACGATCTTAAAGCTCCCTGCCCCGGATTTGAATGTTCGGGTCGCGTCATGATGTGCCTCAATACCATCTAGCGAAACCCCGAAACTGACGTTATGCGCTTTCGCGAACTGAACAATCTCGTCGGTCAGTACGGTCAGGTTGGTAATAAACGAGAAGTCGATGACGCACCCGGCTCCTTTTAATGTTCTTCGCGCTTCGGGAATAAAGCGTTGCCACGCTTTGAATTGGCTAAGGGGTTCACCACCGGCCAGTCTTATTTTGATATGGTTGATTTTTCGCTTGCTGACAGTCTCAACCATTTTAGCCAATAATTGCTGCTTGGTGGTATCTGTCATGCCACCTGTCGCATTGAGGGTCGAGATATAGCAGTAACCGCAAGTGAGATTACATCGATTGGTCGTATGAATCCAGAAATTCAGAGATTGTGGAGTGTTGGGCTGTTGCGGTTGGCTGAACACGTAGTCGAACCGGATAATTTCGGTTTGCGACAACAGCCCTAAAAATGCTGACAAAGCATCCATTTGAACAGACAGCTCGTCTGCAAGAGTTGAAACAGTCTTTTGGTTGTCGATAGCGTCAAGAATATCAAACTGTGCCCGGTTCAATACGCGTAGCGAGTGTGGAAATGCACAATTGACGGCATAGAAATGCTCCCCGTCAATCGGCTTGACCAATAAGTGCGGAGATTTGATGGGTATGGCGGTCGTCATGACGTGAGATTGAAGGATGGCTGTCACTGTCACAATTGACATTGAGTGACGGAGAACTGGCACAGTCACAGTTGGCATTGACAGATGTCGCAATCAATGGTTGATAATTGAACTGCTGTTGCAACAGAGCAATGTCATCGAACAGAATATCGTTTTGGCTGGACGCGGTCATAGCAGAAGATTTTGAAGTCGTTGTCTGCTATAAAGTTACCGGATGGCATGAAGCCGCTGACCGCTCTACTGCTTGTATCGCACAAGAGAAACCCTTGTTTTTTACAAGCCGGATTTCATCTAAATTTGTGGATGGACAACACGGCACCTATGATACATCACGGTCGCAACGTCAAACGCATTCGGGAAATCCTCGGCGTGAAGCAGGATTTTTTGGCGACCTCGTTAGGGTTGAGTCAGCAAGCCGTATCGCAGTTGGAGCAAAAAGAGATTCTGGATACAGCTATTATGCACAAGGTCTCCAAGTTACTTGGTGTGTCGGAAGAAGCAATCAGGAATTTCACCGAGGATGCCGCTATCCATATCTTTTCTAACAGTTATCACGATCATTCTGCATCCGTACAATATAATTTCAATCCGGTTGACAAATGGCTTGAAGCTATTGAAGAAAACAAAAAGTTGTATGAACGCCTGCTACAGGCAGAACGGGAAAAAAATGAATTGCTACAAAAGCTATTGGATGCAAAGTGATCTTTTTTTCATCAGTTAGGAATTCTTTGCTTAGTCCTTATTCTATTAAAATTAGGTTGACTCACAAAAAAAGCCCCTTTCGGGGCTTCCATTTATGGGTTAGGGTGCTATCTCGATGGCCACAAGGGCATATCTACACTATAAGCGTCTACTAACCCGACGTATTGAGCAGTTACGCTCATAACGCGATATACCCCGCTATCCACCAGATAGCGTTGGCCCACACAATGTGTGAGCTTTTTTAGGACCAACTTTTAGGTAAATAGTCATCATTAAATTCCAACAATTTATCATAGCATTATTAATAACACTTCACTCAATGACTTATGAGTAGAATACACTCTACTTACTACTAAGCGATTAATCCGTGTTTATTTTTAACCGCTCTATCTTGAAACCAGTTGCTTAAGAACAGGTATATTTTTGAGTATTATTACTTAAATAGGTTATATATATTCTAGTTTATCTTTACACTGAGAAGGTGTAATTTCCTTATGCAGACTAAACGAGTATGTCGTTGGCCAGTTTGCAATTTCTAGACAACGGTCGATGTCAGTCAGATTTAGTTTCATCCGTAGCTTCAGCACAACTGTGTGAATTGCCACCTTTGACGTATTTTTCGACTATTTGAGAAAATTTGATGCAGACGGACTAATACGTCAAGAAGCCATGCTCCGTTGCGTTGATTTGCTAATTTTAATCTTTTTATAAGAATACTTACCATTACTACTCAATTACAATAGCGACATTTGAAAATCCTGAACAGAAAACTCGTTTTTTTACTTAAAAATTTCCTGTCAGTAATCCTGTATGAAACCAGAGTTGGTCAGTATCATTATCCCTGCTTTTAATGAAGAAGAAAATCTACCGGTTTTAATCAATCGACTACACGGCATACTGAAACAAGAACAGGAGAAATATGAAATTCTCATTATTGATGACGGCAGTACAGACAATACCTTGTTCGTGCTTCAGCAGTTAAGTAAAGATGATCCTACCTTGAGGTATCTTTCTTTTTCCCGTAATTACGGTCATCAAATGGCACTACGGGCTGGCTATGAACAGGCGCAGGGGCATTGTGTCGTCAGTCTCGATGCTGACTTACAGCATCCTCCTGAATTCATCCCGACGTTGCTAAATATGTGGCGAAAAGGATTTGATATTGTTCATACAGTTCGACAGGTTGATCCTGACTTGTCTTGGTTTAAACGAACATCTTCGCGTTGGTTTTATCGAATTCTACGAGCTGTTTCCAACCTTGATCTATTGGAGGGAACGGCAGATTTTCGCCTGCTCGACCGAAAAGTTGTTGATAGTCTCAAGCAGTTCAAAGAAACGGATCTGTTTTTGCGAGGCATCATTTCCTGGATTGGTTTTCGGCAATGTAAACTCGTTTATCAACCAGCCGAGCGGTATGCCGGGGTCAGCAAGTATTCCTTTCGCAAAATGCTTCGACTGGCAGGAGCTGGGATTACTTCCTTTACGACGAAGCCTTTATATATTTCTGTCGTCCTGGGATTTGTTCTATCCTTGCTGGCAGGGCTATTCGGCTTGGAGGTGCTCTACGAAAAGTATGTTACCAATACAACTGTTTCAGGCTGGACGTCAATTATCTTATTGATTATCTTAATAGGGGGGGGGCAGTTTATCATGATGGGCATTATCGGCATTTACCTCGGCAAAATGTTTGAGCAAATGAAGCAACGTCCCCCCTATCTGATTCAGGAAACGGAACAAACCGGAGGACTTGTAATGCCCAATGGTCAAGTCGACACCGCTTATTATTTTCACAGTTGACGTCGAAGAATTTGATTTAGCTTTGGACCACCGCATGCGTTATAAATAGGCCTATTGAAAATGATGCGTATTTCTGGATCTAAACATGACCCGCCTGAGTGCTTTCGAGATATTATCGCAATTCAGGAATGAACGCCGATGTGACGAAGTCACTATCATCGTGTTGTTAAAATCTCTTCTCTCAAAATAGGCTATTAAAAGGCCTTGAGTTTAGGCACTAGCGACTTTATACGGAGCCTTCGTCCCGCACAAAGCTAGTGCAATATGTCAGAGAGGTGGCAGCAAAATACGCCATGCTAGGCAATCAGACTCTTATAGATTACAAACAACCCGGTAAAGAGCCAGTTAAATTGACTGGCTTTTTCTATGGTCTGGCGAGATGGATGTAGGATCAATTGCATTTATTGATGATTGATATGCCCATAAAAAAGCAGATCAATAGTATCAATCTGCTTTTTACTATATCCACACTATTTAGCGGTCCCAAAACCGCTCAGAAATATAAGCCGAATTCTTAAAATGTAGACTTGAACAGGCTAATTCAGCCTTCAAAAAAAATATAATCGTCTGGATAAGTATCTTTACACTGTATTCAGACCACTCCAGATCTAACTCCACTCCCCAAAATATCTGTTTCTTTCGGGATTGCGTCTTCCACGATCTCCAATTTGTGTCCACACCTGTCTACAGAAGTGAGGAACATAGAACTCACTCATTAGTTACAAATACGCCGCTTTTGTTGTAGTCGATTGAATTTCAGACATTTGGCTTATTTAACAAATGTGGCACACTTTAGGTAAGGTGAGTTGTAGATCTTTTATAGTTTACGTTATTCGCTACCTTATAGGTGGTTCAAGCATAAATAGGTCCACCATTCACTCAACGTCAAGAATTTGCCTAAACAGCCCGGTTCATAACCGGGCTGTTTGAGTATACATCAAGCCAAACATGTTTATTTATTGTTTTCGTCCTATGTAATAAATACTACTCAGAACGATGAATATTGGTCCCTCAATAACTCGTAAAATTCAACGGCCAATCTGTGTTTTTTTGGCCGATGACGACATTGACGATGGTTTGCTATTTGAACTGGTCCTTCGTCAACACGCCCCCGAAGCCGATTTCCATCGATTTGAGAATGGCCAATCATTATTAGCGGCTATGGAAGCCGCTAATATTCGCCCAGACGTGATATTTCTAGACTTAAACATGCCACTCTTGAATGGTGTAGAAACCTTCAAAAAATTGCAACAGCAACCGGATTGGGCGGTGATTCCAACCATACTCCTGACCGGGTCGGAAGACCGGGAGTATCTGGCTGAAGTGCATCATATAGACCTTGTTCGATGGCATCCAAAGCCGAGTTCATTGTCTCACTTATCAGAAATCATTGCGAAACATCTACCCCATAGCGACTAAGTATTGACCTGTATTTATTTCTTCTGTGGCGGAGCGTACTGCACCAAGTCTATTCCAACCCCATTTGGATCTTCAATCGCAAAGTGTCTATCTCCCCAAGGCTCGCTTCGGAGTTCAATTTTAATTGGAATGTCTTTTCGTTTCAGCTGCTCATGAAGCGTATCCACGTCATCTACCTCAATGGTAAAATACACTCCATTGCCAGAGAATGCAGGTTGGAATAAAGGCTGTTGGCTGGGGTGATTAGGCAATAAAAAGCTGATTTCAGCTTGCTTATTGGGTGTATGCATTAACAGATAAAAGTCATTCTCGAATGTTACCCCAAAGCCTAATACGTTTGCATAAAATTCTTTGGTTTCTTTCAGTTTGGGCGTGATAATGCCAGCGTTGAGTTTCATCTTCGATTGAGATTTAGCAGAAGGCTGTCCAAAGGACTTGAATGCGCCTAGAAACAAACCTACGATCAGCAGCCTTCTCATGGAACAATTTTCTTGGTAAAGAACAGGCAAAAATTGTCGATCAAAGTGACAACCCTATGTCAGCAGTCGAGTCATCATTGTGAATTTTCTTTTCTGTTAATAAATCAGCTTTCGGGTGCACAGGGAAAAGAGAGTTTTCCGAGATCAATGATTTAACAGGGCAGGTAGACGTCGAACGTTGCGCCTTGACCGGGTTGACTATTGGCCGTAATTGCACCGCCATGATTGATCACCACTTTCTCACAGAGTGCTAAACCAATACCCGTTCCCGCAAATTTTTGTTTGCCATGCAGGCGCTGAAACACCTGAAAGATGCGATCCCGATATTTCTCATCAAAGCCTATACCGTCATCTGAGACGCTGATACAATAGTAGGAGGCTGTCTGACGCGCTGGATAAAGGTTTTCAGGCAAATCACTCGCTTTGACTTGCTGAGACTTAATTTGAATTCGTGGATGCGTATCGGCAGACCGAAACTTGATCGCGTTACTTAACAGATTCTGGAAAAGCTGCTCTAATTGCTGACGGTCGCCCTGAACGTCCGGCAATTCTTCGACCACTATCTCCGCCTGGCTTTCTTCAAGAGAATGCGACAGCGTATCCATAACGTTTAACAGTGTCTGGTTGAGCGAAACCGACATTAGAGCGACCTGCTGCGTTGTAATCCGCGAAAAAGCCAGCAAATCGCGGATTAGGATGGACATTCGATTGCCCGAGACGGTAAGCCGGTTTAATAAATCACTGCCCTCATCACCCAAGACAGCACGATACCGTTCAGCCAACAGGCTGCCGAATGACTGGATCTTGCGTAACGGCTCTTGTAAGTCATGCGATGCAATGTATGCGAACTGCGCTAAATTATCGTTGGATCGCTTTAAATCCCGATTGGCCTCGTTCAGCAATACCGTCCGTTGTTGAACATGTTTTTCCAACTCATTAGACAAAGACCGATATTGTTCTTCACTTCGTTGAATGTGTTCCCGAGCCATCACATATTGGGTGACATCCTGCACAATGCCGCTGAATCGGATGACTTTGCCCTGTTCATCACAAAAGGTTTTGCCCTTCGCCTGGACCCAGCGCAAAACGCCTTGAGAATTAAGGGTACGAAAGGTTACATCATGCTCGCTGTTGCCAAGTGACCGAAGTGTTCGCGCATTGGTTGACCCTACCCGCTCCCGATCATCGGGATGAACCTGTTCTAACAGGATAGCCGCGCTGACGACGGCATCGGGAGGCAAACCGAAAAGCTGCTTACAGATAACCGACCATTCGGCCTGCCCGGTCAGCAGATTGTAATCCCAGGTTCCCACCTCGGCGGCTTGCAAGGCTAATTGGAGTCGCTCGTTTTGGGCGGCTAAATCAAGGTTCAAGGGGCTAGATGTTTGATCCATTGAGGCACGAACCGATGGCCTATCGGCCTTCGCAATTATTAGCTGACAAGTACCGTCAAATCGTTGCTAAAAATAGGAAAAGTGTTTGATTCCAGGTAAACCTACGTAGTAATTTTTATCATAACAATCGCTTGTTAAATGAGTCCGCTATTCATTCAGTAAACGGCAGACAACGAAGTTATAGCGAAAACAACAGGATTAGGGTGAACAGGCCTGATCAAAGCTCCATCTGATGGCGACAAGCGTGAGCACACAATTTTTCTAGCGGTTGGCAAAGTTCATACACAGGATTTACTGCTAACTTTGGAAGGACCAGACGCTTAAATCCTTACACCGATGGCCTACAGCGACCTCTTAGCCAGCCAAGAACAGGAGCTTGAACAACTTCATCAAAGTTTTTATGCCGATCAGGCGACGATCAGGCAACTGCAAAGCGAGCATTACGACAAAACGCGGTATGACGGGCAACTGGAGCGGCTACAAGCGGATTTCGAACGTAAGCGTGATGCGTTACAGACCCGTTTCAAGCATGAACAAAGAGAGCATCTGGGAGAACCTGAGCCACCCGCACCGAAACCGGATATTTCAGAGAGCCAAGACAAGGCAGTTGTGATGATGCAGGAATACCGGCAACAACAGGCCAACCGGGAAAAGAAAAATCAGGAGGCCCCAAAGCCCGATAAGCCGACACCAGCCCCCTCCTCACCGTCCGCTAGCAACCCAAAAGACGGGGACATTAAACGGATGATGGAAGATACCAAGAAACGTCGCCAGGCGTGGCAATACAAACGGGGCGGTCACAAGCGGTAGCGATTGTGCAACAGGCGGTTGCACAATTGATTTGTGGAAACTTGAGCTAAGTTTATATGTTACTTTTGTGGGAAATAGCAAAACGAGCATATAGAATGAGAGTCTCTCACCGATCTCGCGCCAAAGACGATTGATGAACCAGCTACAATAGTACATTTCTCTTTTCTGCTAAATATAGCAGAAAAAGGAAATCAATGAACTTTGTGACATTCCAAAAAGTCTTTCGCGACAGTGGTGTAATCGAACTGCATGAAGTCCAGAAGGCTTTGGCGCATTCGTTTATCAGCATATCAAACCAGGGCTGTTTTTCGGGTATCGGATAGAGCGGTGGGATAATAAGCCCATCCTGATCGCCGAACCGGAGAAAGCGATCTTGGACACTCTGTATCTCAATCCGCAATGGCGCGATGCGGCTGACATTGACGCACTACGGCTCAACTGGCCGGTTTTGGCAGAAATCGCCAAGCCAGCAATCATAAGGGAATACGCGGCCTTCTATGGCAATCAGCGCGTGAGCGACCTCTCCACCTATATTATTCAGCAGATGGACAACAACGAATTTATAGATATCTGCTCGCTGCAATGCCTGTCTCAACATCATTTGTTGTATGCCTTTATACCAATAATAAGCTAAGGTTTCAACAAGTTGAAGAGAAGCATGACAATGTAATATCCTGGTAATAAAAAATACACCGTTTAATAAAACGGTGTATTCCAATTGTGATTAAAATGATATGGCTTTGCAGTCAGTTCTTCGGAGAATTTCTGATTTGTGCGAAGCGATGGACGAAATTGCGTCTTCTTCCTATATAAGTCAAGAAATTTCAACTATATATTTTTTTGTACAAGAATGTCTCGTATTATTTTCTGAAGTTTTTAAATATCGAAAATTGTACGATTAAATACTTTACGTAATTTTACCAGCAGTTAACATTCAGGTAATATTCATATTCATGTCGGAAAAAGGCAAAAGAATCAATATCGGCGATACAACCTCAGTCAAGGGTCTCCGAGAAGATTTAGAAAAAATAGCAGAATCTTATGTGACGAATACTACAACCTTAGTGAGTTTAATCTACGAGTTTGCTATTCAGAACAAACATCTATTTGAGCAGAGATTAACTAATCCACGACAGGCTCCCGGTGATCATATTGGTACGATCGTGTCCGAAGAAACAGCTGAGCAGTTAGCAAATTGGGCTAGCAATAGTCAGCCTAGAAGATCTAGAGGATTGCTTTGCTGCTATATCTTACAAAAATGTTTAGAGGATAACATGATTGATAGTATGATTTTTGGCAAGCAAAATAAATCCGCATAGTCCTTTCTGAATTCAGTAGTTAAGACTAGGCATTTTTAGTGTTAACAATTTAGTAATGTTATAATTTTTCCTATATCCATTGCTCAATTTTCCCTTCTAGCCAATCTGTCAATAGCACTATCAAGCAAATTATAATTGGATGCGTATTATTTAGAACAAATAAAATCAATGTCTATTTTGTGATTGCCACTTTGCTCGCTATATTTAAACGTGATTTATAAAAATGATATGGCTCGCTTACAATGGCGGAAGGGGGAAATCCCTTTTGAAAGTGATTAATCGAGGTGGTGTTACCTCTTCGCATTATTTAGTGATGTCTCCCTTCAACCATTGAAGGCTGGGTCTTTAACAAAAGCCCCAATGGACAATTTTTACTTTGAGCTTTTGCTCAGTCTGTTTATCGCCAGCGCGATAAAAGAACCACCGGCCGGTTCAAATGAACCGGCAAACGCAAATTCGTCGGGATCATCAGGATCAAAAAAAGGCGGAAAGTTCACGGACAAGATCGTTGATGCGACTGTCACCAAAATCACCGAAGAGCTATTAGATTGGGTTAAACGTCAGTTCCAAAGCAAAATCATATTACTCGTAATAAGCTTTTTGTCCTATGGAACTTCTTTTCTCGTCAATAATATTGACAAATTAATCAATATTGCTTTATTAATTTGCCTGACCGCATTGTTGCTAATGAGCATCCTGATTTATACGGAGCTGCGTAAGCTTAATGCTTGATCGCAAATACAGAAGCCACAAACCTACCTTGAAATACGGTATGTGTGTGATACTGTGTTTCAAGGGTTATGAATCTCAGGGGGTATATCGCAATGAAAACAATCACTGGTAAGACTTCTTATAAAGCCGCAGAATTTCTTCTGACAGGGGGCGTTATCCTATTGGGGGGCGCACTTGCAGTGAAAGCACTGTTCTGGTCAACTGGCGATGAAATCTCGCGGGTGCATCCATTCGATAAGGATGGAAAAATAGGTGTAGTGATCAAGGGCGATACCTTTTTGTCAAATAAATCGCAAAAACAATCTGTCATCCGCCCGAAGTAACTGAAAGCGAAAAGTTTGTGTTCAGACCCTAAAAGTCAGGTCGTGGATCATTGTCCGCGTTGTGATGTTCTTAAGTTACATAAGATTGACGAAATCAGAAATCATCGCTTTCGCTTTATGGTCAACTTCTGCTTTTCCCGGATAGCTTTCATTTCAGCCATAAACCTTTCGCGATCAAACTTATCTTTGGCCTGTTTCATGGCGCGGCTGTAATCGCTGGGAGCGTTACCATCTTGCGCCTGTAACAGCTTATTCAATAGTTCCGGCTCGTGTTCGGCCAATTGATAGCCGTGATTGTACCCTTTGAGATATTCAGTTGATGGCTCGTCGTCTTCGTTCATGTCAGAATATATCTTTGGCGTGGCGGCTTAAATAATCGTTGATTGAATCTGTATCGTAAAGGATGATTTTTTTCTCCGGCTGCGAATACCGGATATGTCCCTCGTCGCGGAGCTTCTGCAAGGTCGTCTTGCTTTGTATACGCAAGCGTCGCATCGCTTCCGGCCCTGAAACCCATTTATCGTCCTTGATTTTGTTTTGCTGTTGCTGGATGCGTTCGACCACCTTGTCAACCAAGGCATAAAAAGCGTCTTCTTGCAGGCAGATAACATTCATGGGGTTCCTTGAGGCTAAACGTTTAAATGGTCTGGATGGATATAAGCGTCTGTGACGCTGTTGGCAGGGCAATTTAAAAGATTTCTGCCAAACTTGCTTGTGTTCCTCACCATCTACTTGGGTTTTCTGGTCGGTTGTTTTGGCTTAGTTGGTGTGGTCTTCTCTGCGTTCATGTTTAACACCGCATCGAGCGCATCGTCGGTTTGCTGGGTCGTAAAGTTAGACTGATACCCCATCGTCGTAATGATGCTGCTGTGTCGGTAGAGCTTTTGCAGCACCTGCACGGGGATCTTGTCGCTTGCCACCTGCGCGAATGAATGCCGGGCCAAGTGCATCGTCAGTTTCTTGTCGATTTTGGCAGCCGTGGCAACCGTCGTTTTAAGCGTCTTGTCAATCGCACTGGTCTTAAAGGCAATCGTGCGCTGTGTGACAAACTTGTTGGTAAAATCCACGCCTTTCAGTTCTGGAAATACCAGATCGTCTTTGCTCTCCTTGAACGCCTTGTACTGGTCGATGATAGAGGCTGCCTTATCGGGGATTTTAAGTGATCCACCTTTTTCGTTCTTGCCCATCGCGTAATGCAGCCGGTCGTTCTGAAAGTCGCTCCATCTGAGCCGGAGAACGTCCGAGACACGCATTCCGGCAAAATAGTAGGAGAACAGCCATAAGTTCCGGGCATGATGCGCGTTGCCCTCTAAACCGACCTTCTCAAGGCTGTCGATTTCTTCCGGAGTCAAGCCGATTTTGCTGGTTTCGGGGAACTTGATCTTCATCTTGCCTCTGCCAAACGGATAGTGCTTTTCGTCAATCACCCCTTCCTTGATCGCAAAGCTGAATACGGAACGGATCACCACGATATGGTTGACCGCCGTGCGTTGTGACAATTGCAGGGTGTTTTTGACGTGGGCCTGAAACCGTTCCAGCATGGCAACAGAGATGTCCGAAAACGCGGTGTCTTGTTTGAGGAACTCTTTGAAGTGTTTGACGCGGGGTTTGTCTGCCGTGTACTGATTGTATTTGCCAGCCTCTTTGAGACGCTGCAAATACAACTCGGCCTGTGGAAAGAAGGTCGAGCCTGCCGATGGCTTGATTTTCTGCTTGACGGACTGTGAGGAAACGTAAGTCTTGTTGGTTTCCAGCTCCAACGTATGGTCGTTGGCCTCTGATAACTTCTTGAGGATGAAATTATTAAGCCGTACCGCGTTTGGATGTGATTTCTTGACGCGCTGCTTTTGTTCGTCCCAATCGGCCTCATCTAAGTGGTAGCCAAGATAAATAAAAGAGGCTTTGCGGTCTTTGGTAATCCGCAAAGTGAGCGGTAACTTGCCTTCCCGGTTCGGTTTCTTGCGCAGAACAAGCTTAACATCAGCCATTTATCCTCCAAAGTTGGTACAACATAGGTACAACAAATAGCGGTTTTGCTTGGTTTCACCTGATATAGCCTGTTTTATAAATTACTGATAATTAGACAGATAAAATCATATGGAACCATATCAAACCAGCCAAAACAGGACTGAAAATCCTTGTGTCGGCGGTTCGATTCCGTCCATCACCACCCTGGTAATGGCCTTCTCGAAAGAGAAGGCTTTTTTTGTGGCTATATGATAGATAGTATGCGTGCATAACATTTTCTGAGTGGGCAAATATACAGGTTTTGTGTTAGGCAGCAAGCTACGAAATACCTATTTTTTGTACTATATCTAGTTGGCAAAATACCTTTACAGCGGCTATTTAGCTTACTACCAGCGGTTAAAACAAGGAAAGCAGGTCTGAGACTTTATACTTGACTACCTTTGTGTTATGGAAATCACACCGAACGAGGATCGTTCATTCGACCAGTTTGACCTGAACCGTCAGCTACTCAATGCCGTAGCTGACGCGGGCTATACTATCCCTACGCCTATTCAGGAAAAGACGATACCGCTTATTCTGGCTAATCACGATGTGCTGGGTATTGCCCAAACTGGCACTGGTAAAACGGCTGCCTACGTGCTGCCGTTGCTGATGCGGATCAAATATGCTCAGGGTCAAAACCCACGAGCGGTGATTCTGGCCCCTACGCGGGAACTGGTCATGCAAATCGACGAAGCGATCGGACAATTGGGCAAATACACCGATCTGCGTCATGTGGCCCTGTACGGCGGCTTGGGGCCTAAAACCCAGATCGCACTGCTCGATGGAGGGGTTGACATCATCGTGACGACACCGGGCCGATTCATGGATTTATACCTTCAGGAGAAGATCGTGACGAAGGAGCTGAAAACCATGATTCTGGATGAGGCCGACAAAATGATGGACATGGGATTCATGCCTCAGATCCGGAAAATCCTGGAAGTGATTCCGCGCAAACGGCAAAACCTACTTTTTTCGGCTACCTTCCCCGAACGAGTAGAGAGCTTATCGGCGGAGTTTCTGGAAGCTCCTGTACGTGTTGAGGTGAGTCCGCAGGCATCAACCGCCGATATGGTGACTCAGAAACTGTACGAAATGCCCAATTTCCGTACGAAAATTAACATGCTGGAGCACATTGTAGAGCTCGATGATTTTCAGCGGGGCATCATTTTTACACGTTCCAAAACCACAGCGGAGAATGTGTATAAGTTTCTGCTGCGGAAAGTAGTGGAGACAGACCAGGTGCGGGTCATTCATGCCAACAAAGGCCAGAATACCCGCATTAATTCGATGGAAGCCTTTAAAGAGGGTAACATTAAAGTACTGGTAGCCACCGACGTTGCCTCACGCGGCATCGACGTTGCCGAAGTGTCGCACGTGATTAATTTTGATGTTCCCCTGATCTACGAAGACTACGTGCATCGGATTGGGCGGACTGGGCGGGCGAACCACACAGGGCAGGCCATCACGTTTATGACACCACCCGAGGAATACCACATCAAGAAAATCGAGAAGATTATTCGGATGACAATTCCGCGTGAGGCCGTACCATCAACGATCGACATCGCGGAAACACCGACGGAAGAAAATCAGGCGATGTTGCGCGAAATTGACGAGCAACGAAAAAAAGAAGACCCGACGTTTAAAGGGGCTTTCCACGAGAAAAAATCACTGGGAACGGCGAAGGCTCGGGCGGCTAAGAAAAACACGCAAACGGCTCGGGCAGCCAAATTAGGGGTAAAATCGGGTGGTCCAGCCTCAACAGGGCCACGGGCTGGTGGGTCGAAAAGTAAGTCGGGATCGTCGCGTCCGGGCGGTGCAAAGCGGTCAGGAAAAGTGGGTGGTGCCGGAAAATCTGCAACAAATAAGGGCAGAGCGCGGAGATAGTTTATCGGGAAAGCACTATATTTCCTGTCCTTTTCGTTTTTACCGAAGCAAGTGCATTCTCGAGTACGACAATGACCATTCGGATTCCTCATACCTCTTATCTGCTGATCGCTACATTTCTGCCGCTGTGGGTGGCCGCTCAACCCGGTCAATTCATTAGTTCAGCGCGGAATATGAGTTCAGCGAGCGCCAGTTCTACTAGTCGCGAGGAGACCGCAAAAGCAGCCGACCCAAACGGTAGTGTGGTAGAGACAACTAAAACTGCGCGAACCATGCCTTTGTTTGGGGAGCGGGCCAAGTCAGGAGAACAGATCGAATTTGAGATCAAATTTCTGATGGATTGCGATCAGAACTTCAGCAATCGTGGCGAAGCTAGTCAGTTTTTTGCTGCCCGTGGTTGGGACTATCTGGGCGAAAGTCAACTCGACACAGCCGCTTATCGATTTAATCTGGCCTGGTTGCTCAACGACAAAAATGTGGATGCGTACTGGGGACTGGGTGTAGTCTGTTATCAACAAAACAAGCTTGATCAGGCAATCAGAATGTTGGGTAAGGGGCTTGCTCTGGCCGATACAAATGCGGTGTTGATGACCGATTTAGCCACGGTTGAGCTAATGCAGTTTCAGGTAAAAAAAGATATTCAACACCTCAACGAGGCCGAAAACCATCTGACAAAAGCTATTGCGCTGCTGCCTGATAATGCTACCTCGCACATGAAAATGGCTTTGTTGCAGTATACCAAAGCCGATTATGGCCGAGCGTGGGAACACATTCATCAGGCCCGCCGACTGGATATTTCAGCCATTGACCTCTCGTTGTTAAGCGAGCTATCGGCTAAACAGCCCGACCCGAAGGGATTCTTCAAGTAGAGACCGCACCGATTTCTATGGGTTAAGCAAGGGCTGGCGCATAATTTTTGTCATATTTTTGGCCCCGGCGTACTACTGCGCAAACCCGGTGAATGAGCTTGTTGCGGGCGGCATTGATGATGAGCATCTTCGGCTTACCCTCCTTGAGTTTCCGCACGTAGTAGTCTTGAAGGTCGCCTTTCACTTGAATAGCCGACATGGTTCCCAAGTGGATCAACGCTTTCAGGCGTTTACGAGCCTGGTGACTCACTTTAGTTTTGCCGCGAATGCTGCTGCCGGAACGATACTCGAAAGGGGCAACCCCAGCATGGCAGGCCAATTTTTTAGGGTCGTTGATGGCTTGCATTTCGTTGGTGGCTACTAACAGTTCAGCTGCGATCACCGGACCAACACCTGGCACGGAGATCATCAGGTCGAACAACTCTTTCAAGCGAGCATCGGCCTGGATGAGTTCGTGAATCTGTTGCTCAACAGCTTTTTGTTCCTCCTTAAGGGCAGTTAACGACTTTTTGACATTCCCTTTGAGGGTCTTCTGGAGGGATTTGCTGATGAAGGTTTCCTGCTCGGCTACTGGAATTGCCAACAAGTTATAAGCTTGGTTGAGTCGTTGGCGTGTCGCGCTCAGAAAAGCCAGTTTTTGGATAACCTCGCGAGGTGGTGTCCACAGCCGCATCTGATCACGGAAGCGATAGGCGTATTGGGCGATCCGCTGGGCATCAACCTTGTCGGTTTTGCCCCGTTGCATCCCACCAGCCTGTTTGATCTGCAAAGACGACTCTAACCAGATCGAACATTTTGACTCGTGGAGTACTTCTAGTAAATGAGCATTGTAAATACCGGTATGCTCCATAGAGTACACAGCTTGCGCTGATTTCCAGTCGGGCAATGCTTTCAACTGAGCCAAGGCTGACCGGATGCCCTTGAGCGTATTGTCGGTTTGGATACTTAGCTGAATGCCCTGTTGTTGGGTGTAGACAGCCCAATCTAAGGTGTCTTTAGAGATGTCGATACCGATAAAATAGCAAAAGTCCATGTTGCTGTTTAGTTTTGAAGGTATAGTCAACTCCTCGCTTTTGCTCAAACCCTTTTGTGGGCCGCGAACCCAATTTTCTATCCGAGCCAGAGTGGGGAAAAACAGAGTGGGGACTGAATCGGTGCATAGGTCTGACTCCTCGGCGGCCCGTTAGTGTACCCCACTCTGGTTGACTACTGGCAAAAGACCAAATCTCGGAATATTACCAGGCCCCAAACCTAAAGGGCGGACCTGCAAGATTTTGCGTCTCTACGTTAGCCCCGGTTTTTGTAATACCGAATCATCTCCCCGTATCCTAACCGCATCGACAGGCCATGAACGGCTTTGGCAATGCGGTTTGCTTTTGTCTCAACGGTTTTGGCATTCTCGATCCAGCGCGAAAAATAGTTCTGATGCCCCTTAGGTAAGGTATTGAAGAATTCCAGTGCCACCGAATCATCTTCCAGACAAGCTAGAAAATCAGCCGATTCGAGTTGCGGGTCCTCATCAAATTCCAATTGTACCTGGATTCTGGCTCCGGCTTCTTTTCGAATTCCCCGACGCATATCGCCGTTGACGACAAAAATGAATGTACCGTCGCCCATTGGCAGCAAGGCAACTGCTTTAACGGGGAAGTTATCCAACGTGCCTTTCACCCGGAATGATGTTTTCTGGCCAGGGCGAAGCGCATCGGTTACGTCGGGAGGTAGCACGAAATAGGTCCAACCGGTTTTCTCGCCTTTCGACCCGAATTTCTCCAGCAGAGCGGTAAAGGATTGCATAGTACAACAAGGTCTTTTGACAGGATTACAGGATAAAAAGGATTCGTGGTGCAAAAAAATCCTTTTTATCCTGTCGAAAACTCTTTTAACGCACATTAACCCGCGTGCCGGTTGAATGAGCGGAGAACTCTGGGGCGTAAAAGCATTGAATAGTGGCGACTCCTGCTGAGAAATCGCCGGGCTGCACAACACGAAGATCATACTCAAACACATGCGTACCAATGGGTAACGAGCCAATGAAGAAGTCGGTGCTGGCATCGCGCGGGGCTTCGTAGTAGCCGAGACCATTCCGGTATTTATAGCCTGACAACACGGTTATTGGTTCAAAACCCGATGCCCGACTATCTTTCAGATGGACGTATTCCATCAGACGGTCGGTCTTGATCACCAGTCGCACTTTTAGTAATGCCCCCGGTTTGAGCGTTGTTTTAGCGGTGAGCGGTTCAATAACGGGGCCATTTGGCGTGTCGCGCTGTACAAACAGTGTCTTCACTACCGACAGACCGGTGTTGCCACTCTTAACCTTGTCCAGCGGTT
Source organism: Flavobacterium sp. SUN052 (assembly GCF_028867935.1). Classification (GTDB taxonomy): domain Bacteria; phylum Bacteroidota; class Bacteroidia; order Flavobacteriales; family Flavobacteriaceae; genus Flavobacterium. Next base: position 244,653 of record NZ_JAPQNS010000003.1, on the reverse strand, counting down.
CGAAACGTTGCCAGTAAAGCGCACCCCATGCGGGTCCATCTGCATTCTTCGTGATTCGTACATTACCCAAGTCCGGTTTGATTTCAGCGGGACTGTACGTCGTTTTTTGGTAGCCCAGCGGTGTGGTTGCTTCCTTGCCCGTACGTGCCGTGAGCGGCTGACCACCCACCAGCACATCAGTATTCACGCCCGTTGCCAACCAGGTCGATTGGCCGGTTGTACCGCTTGGTCCCTGCAACAGAGCATTAATAGCCTCGGTGGTTGCTTTTGTCGATGGCCACGATTGCGTTTGCTTCTGACGAAGCAACCATTTTTTCATTTCCTGCACCGCCATCTGATCCTGCCCAACCGTTCCGAAGGCTTCAATCAGATAAGCCTGCGTTTCAACAGGTGTTTGATACCAGTAAGTGCCCGGTTGGTTTTGGGGCCAATACATACCCAGTTCGTCTGATGTTTTTGCTCGCTCCTTCAAAGAGGCCAGAATACCCTGAGCCGTTTTCTTATCACCAGTACGAGCCAATGTCAGCACAGCCAGTGCCTGTCCCTGTAAACTCTCGCTGAGCCAGTTTTTCACAATCAGCTTTTGCAGGTAACTAACCACGGCTTTGTCCGGGGTGGGCTGAGCAGAGACAGTACGGGCGTAGAGATACTGGACAGCCAGATAGGCCGATGGGCTCGGGTTCTTCTGTTTCTGGTGTTCAGCAATCCAACGCTTTATTTCGGTATCAGCATACTGGATTGCTTTATTCTGTATCCCAGTCATGTCAACGGCGGACTGAACGGAGCCATTTGCGCTGGTCAGTGCCTGCATACGCCCCATAACTGTAAGCACGTGCAGTGTCATGGTAAGATTTGGCTCCATGCCACTGAACCACCGGAAGCCACCGTTGTCGGCCTGCAACTGCCGGAGTTTCTCCACGGCAGTTCGTTGCTCATTGGCCAACCGATTCTTGTCGAATAGCTGACCCAAACGGGCGGTGCGCTCTGTTTCTGACTTGGCCTCGACTAGCCATGGACTATTTTCAAGGGTCACGGCTTTCAACTCAGCATTGGTCGTGAGCGGGCTCTTGGGAGGGTTTGTTGCCCAACCATCAATGACACGCCGAAACTCCGGTTTGCTATCTATTAGGTTAGAAGCTAAATAGTTGGCATACAGACGGCTCACAATCTGCTCGGCGCATTCGTACGGATACTCCATTAAATACGGCAGACTTTGCAGGGCTGTCCAGGCTGGGTTGCTGGTAACTTCTACCGTTAGCCGCTCGTGTTGTACCGAACTGTTGGCCGTTAAACCCGTCAAAGCCGACAGGTTGAACGTGCGTGTTTCTTTGCCATTTACCCAAAACGGCAAGGCATCGGTTACTAGCATTCGGTTGGGCAATACCGGTACCACGCGTTCCTCAGCATCGGTAAACGAGCCTGCTGTTGCCGACACCCGGAAAGCTACCGGAGGAAGTCCTGTTGGTACGGTTACCGTCCATGTAGCCGATGCGCTACCGTTTGGACCCGCCGAAAACGAAACGGGTGTTGCCGAAATCCCCACTGACTGACTGATCGGCTGGTCAGTCATCGCATCAACTGCTTCCAGTTTGGCGGTTCCGCTAAGAGCATTGCTCGTCAGGTTATTGATCCGCGCCGAAAGTCGAATTGTGTCCTGCTCGCGGAGGAACCGGGGCGGATTGAGCGTAACCATCAACTCTTTCTGAGTCACGATCTCGCGAGTCAGCAAACCCGTTTTAAGATCTTTGGTATGCGCAAACGTCAGCAGTTTCCAGCGCGTAAGGGCGTCAGGCATAGTGAACTTGAGCAGCACCCGACCCTCCGCATCGGTTTGAAGTTGCGGGAAGAAAAACGCCGTTTCGTTAAAGTTTTTGCGGAGAACAGGAGGGTCAATCGTCCGTTTTGGAACTATCTTCTCCGCAGCAACAGCTTCTGGCAACTCTTCTACTCGCATGGCATCCTGCGCCACACCCGGCGCTCTTGCTGCCATCGCCATCGGTGCTGCTTCCATCGCCGTCATATCGGCACTTTTGGCCATACGAGCCACTCCGCCCCTGATTCGAATTGGGCCAGAAACTGACAACAACATCGGGTATTGAACTGCCATTGGCCCGTTACGTTGTTGCCAACGATAAAATAACTGGCTAGCCTGAACTTGGCTAAAGGCGTTTGATTCCCATTGTTGAGTACCTCCTCGATACGGCTCGTAAATGTTGGCCTGCCACTGGTGGGGCACAAACTCATCGAGTGAAGCATCGTACAAAGCCGCCATCATCTCGGCTACTACCTTGTCTTTGTCGGGGCCGCTGATGCGAATGGTCCACTCGTCGGCCTGACCGGGCTTTAGTTTATCGCGGAAGGTGAGTGTTTCAATGGTCAGTTGCTTGTTGGTGAAGGGTACCTGAATGGGTCGCGTTTCGCTTAGTAATCGACCTTGTTGCACCATAGCAAAACTCACCACAAAACCACCTCGTTGCCGATCTGTAACCGGAATAGCTACTCGCTTGGGCCGCGACGGCGTACCGGTGCCATCAGTTTTGATCCACTCGAAACGGGGTGCCTGATTTTTCTCTTCTACCGTCATCAGCACCCAACCAGGCCGTGTATTACCCACAAAGAAAACAGCCTCCTGGCCGGGCTCAATCTCGGCTTTCGTAGCCCGTACCCAGGCGTCGGGTCGTTGTGAAGCCGTGCGCTCATCGACTACGCTAAAAAACTGGCGTTGAGTGGCCTTCTCACCAGTCGAGTCGGTTACGGTTGTTTCGGCAAAATACTCTCCAGGGAGCAGCGTGCTGAGCGACACCGCTTGGGGCTGTGCTGTCAATACTCGTGTCTGTGGCCAGTTGAGCGGGTTGTCTTCGTCGGCATACACATCGTTCGGAAACAGCTTTTTGAATTCTGTTTCGGTCAGAAGTTGGCGGTCGGGTCTTTCCCAAAGGCGTTTGCGAAGCGGCTGTGCGGGGGCCTGCAAGCGCGTGATGACGACTTCGCCCTGCCGGATAGCCACGGGAATTCCGGCCTGATTAGTGGCCTTTACGGCATAGGTTTTGGTATCGCCCTGTTGTATCTGTTCTGGAACATTCAGGATCGCCTGCAAAGCTGTATAGCCAATCTGTAGCGATTGCGTGGTGCTTCGCGTTTCGCCCGCCCGGTCGGTCACGTCAAGTGTAACATCAAATGTAAAAGTCAGATTACCGGTACGGACAATTGTTGGGTCGGGGGCCGCTACGAAGCTCAGGCTGATGGCCCCGGTAGCATCGGTGGTGGTTTCGCCGTTAGCAATTTCGGTGGGAGCTAACTGGCGCGGAGGCCAAATACTTCGACCCCATCCGCCCCAACCCCACAGTGGCTGTACATAAGTTCGGGTGACGCGATACCGCACCGAAGCACCGTCGACATTGGTACCCGAAAACGTCTGCGCTTTGGCCGAAACTCGAACCGTTTGCCCCAAACGGATAGCCTGCCGGATGGTATCGGCTTTCACGGCAAATGTTGGCCGTTTGTATTCTTCAATAAGAATGGTCGTTTGACCGTATTCGCAGGCAATGATCATTGGACCCGTCAGCCGCCCGACTGGAGCTGTAAACGTGCCGGTAAAGGAGCCAAACTCATTGGTAGTCAACTTTAGCGTAGCTACGTTTTCGCCATTAACATCATTCAGAATCAGTTCAACAGCTTCTTTAGCCATGACCGTGAACTGATTGTCGCGGCCTTCGTATAGCAAACCCTTTACGTAAATAGGCTGACCGGGGCGGTAAATGGCCCGGTCGGTAAACAGTATAGCTCTCCGAATATTTTGCTCTTCGGGCTGCTGCTGGTTGTTATAGATGTATTGATTATCTGTAAACAGCACATCGCTCCCTTGACCAATGCGGAAGTAAACCTGCTGATTTTGGCTGAAGTCCGTTTTAGGGAACACCACCCGCCCGTTCGCATCTGTCTGCCGGGTTTCTCCGGGATTTAAACGAGGCACGTTTCCCGACCGGTCGACCACACTAAACAACTGGACAGAGGCATTGGGCAAGGGTTGACCCGTCTGGCGGTCAGTCACGTAAATTGTGCGGTCGTTGCCTGTGCCGTAGGCGTTATTCATAACGAAGCCCAGGTTTGAAACAGTCAGTAAAGCTGTTGCCAGGTTTTTCGCTTTGGTACTGAATGTGGCGTCGCCCGAAATAAGCAACACATATTGTCCCAGTGGAACGCCATTAATGGGCATCTCCACCGAATGTTGATTTAGGTCTCCATCGTCGGGAAGGGTTGCTTTGCCTTCGGTGGCAATTGGTTTAGCCAGGAGTTGCGTAAATAGTTTATTCCGCTGCTCCTCACTTTGATAGCCTAATTGACCAAAGGTGAATCGCTCGTCGGGCGTGATTTTGTACAGTCGGTAATGAACCTGCGGCACATTCCGGTATTCTATCCGCGCCCGAAACGGCTTCTGAGGTTCGTTTACGGTTTCAACTGTTGCGCCTATCGACGGAGCCGTGAGTTGATCGAGCATGACCTGTGCCTCTTGAGCAGCCCGTGTTTTAGCGAAGTGCCGGATAATATAGCGGCAGAGGTCAGCAGCTCGTTTATTCGCTCCTTTGGTGCTGGGTTTCGTCAGGGGTTGGTATTGGCTTCCCTGTTCCTGAAACAATTGGGCGAGGGCAATGGCATATTCTGCTTCGGCAGGCTGGCCTTTCCAGCGAGCCATTTGCTGCTCCAGATTCTGTTGATACAGCGTGTCTTTATTCGCCACGATACTATATTGGCGCACAAACCGAAGCCGTCCCAGATCAGCATCAACCAACGCATCAACAGCTTTTGCACCCTGCTTTGTATGGAAAGTCAGCAACCGCTGATACGTTTGCAACGCCAACATTCGACCTGTTTGGACAGTATTGGGTTTGGCGGTCAGCGGCAGTTTGGCAAAAACGTCGGGATTAGCGAAATAATCGGGGCGGTCGAGTTCAAAGCGAAACACATTGTTTTCGGTCTCAAACTCGGTATTCTGGAAGAAGGCAATAGCCCGGTGCGCTAACAAATCGAACAGCGTTGGCCGTAAGCGCTCTCCCTCTTTATCACCGGGTTGCACCACAGGCGCGTAAACGGCAAGAGGTGTTTGCTGCAAAATAGCCTCATTTTTGATCGAAGCTACGTAAGCACGACTGGCCGCCCCCGCAATACGTGGACCATCCCAGATAGTGAGGTCGGTACTATCGGTAGTTTTACCCACATCGGCAACCTTGCTACGGTCGTAAATTCGGTAGCGGTTCCGCTGATAAAACGCTACATAGGCATCGCCCAACACCGATTGCAGCACCGAACGAGCCGGCTCAGGAACAAGCCGGACATCGGCTTCCAACCCCTTAATATGCTCAGGCCATTGGGCCGGGTCGAGTTGCATGGTGAGGCTACCCCTACTGATGCTTGCTTTAGCCAGTTGGGGATAGTTTTTCTCCGATAACGCCTTGTCATGTACAGCATTCGTTTGGGTCAGCGCTGACTGCAACAGGCCTTTTTTTGTGAGCGAGTCAATTTGCTTCCAGGCCGCTTCGTATGTTTTGGGCAAGGGCTTTGGTTGAGGTTGTGATGATTGTTGCGCGAGAATAAACGTAACTGCCAGCAAACAAAGCGCCAGCGCGGTGGGAATACGATTCATGATAACGGTCAAATTTTACGAGAGATGTCCGCTTTTGCGGCCATGATCTTTCTGAATAAGAGACATCCCTACTTACGGCTTTGATGCAGCCAGGGGTCAAATTGCACAGATTTGACCAGATTTCAGAGCCAGGGTTTAATTCGTATCGTTCGGGGGCGTTTGTCCCGAGCACACCCATAAACTAGTAAAATCCGCTAAACTATGTACCTTTCGGCTTAGCTGTCTCGCCGATTTCAGTACCCACTTAAACGCTATCTTTTCTATGTATTTACGCTGTCTTATATTTCTTTTATTGGCGGGCTTCCTCTCGTCCTGTGCCTTTGGCCCGCTCGGGTACCCCAGTGGTGGCGGTGGCGGCAATGGTGGTCAGTATCCTTCGGGCGGCCAATATCCATCGGGTGGTCAATACCCTCCCCAACCCTCTGGAAATCCGCGCCCGGCCGATCCTGGTGTGACCGTTAATAATATTCGGCTAACCCGCGACTACACGATTTTGACATTAACCTTTACGGATAAATCACAGCCCCGAGTTGATCAGAACGGACGACGAATTAGTAGTAATACGATCGAAATTGACCCTAACGCTCAATTGGTAGCCGCTAACGGAGCGCGTACCTTTCGATTTATTAAAGCTGAGGATATTCCCATCAAACCCAATAAAATAAGTACCTATCCCGGTGATCGGGTAACCTTTACGCTTTACTTCGAGCGTTTGGATAAAGGGCTTGAAACGTTCGATCTGTTTGAATGCAACGATTACGACTATATCGTCTGCTGGAATATCTACAATTTATATGTGTCAAATCCGGCTGATGCCGTGGTGTATTCGCCTGCACCAACGCCCGCTCCCACCCCGCTGCCCCCCGCGCCGGCTCCGTCAACATCGACCACTAAACCGCCTAAAACCACCAAACCCCTGCCGCAGCCATCGGGTCAGACGGGGGGCGAAACGCCGATTCCAGCACCTGCCCCAACCACTAAGCCTGCTCCAGCGCCCACAATGGTAACTGTGGCGGGTATTGTGAGCGATTCAAAATCTAAACGGCCCGTAACGGCTACCATCAATTACCAATTTTCGGCCAGTAAAAAATCCGTTGATTCGGTGCAGAGTTTTGCTTCCACAGGCGGGTACCGTATGTCGCTCGTAAAGGGGCAGATTTACACGTACATTGCCTCGGCGCGGGGCTACCAATCGGCAAGCGGGACGCTCGACCTTACCAAGGTGACAGGTAATCAGAACTTTACGCAGAACATTGCGCTGATTCCTCTAGCGGTTGGCGATAAAATTGCCCTGAAGAATATCTACTTCGAGATGTCGAAGGCCGACTTACTGGCCGCTTCGTTTTCTGAACTGAACCAGGTTACGGCCATGATGGTCAATAACCCGAACATGTCTATCCGGCTTGAAGGGCATACCGATATTATTGGCGACCACGCCAAAAACCTTCAGCTTTCGCAGGACCGGGTGCTCGCTTGCCAACGGTATCTGGTACAGCAGGGAATTGACCGCGACCGCATTCAAACTATCGGCTACGGCGATACGCGACCCATTCTGACAAAGGGCACCGATGAGGAACGTAAGGTTAACCGGCGGGTTGAGTTCGCCGTGTTGAGCTTATGATCGTGTAATTGCGGGACTTAAATCAGTAGCTTTTCTTGCTACACTACATTTACGTATAGTCTGAACTTCAACTACAGCATCAAATGGTTCGCCGAAATTTTTTGAAATCCGCTTCCGTAGCCGCCGGAACCGCTTTGTCGGGTGGGGCTATGGCTACCAACTGGCACTCGCAACCCGCTAATCTGGGTAAAAATAAGTTCAAACTACACTATGCCCCGCACATTGGTATGTTTGAAAATTCGGCTGGTAAAGATCCTATCGACCAGATTAAGTTCATGGCCGATCAGGGGTTTACGGCTATGGAAGACAACGGCATGATGGGCCGTGACCCAGCCTTACAGGAGAAAATGGGTGCCGAAATGGCCCGACTGGGTATGAAAATGGGGGTTTTTGTTCTTGACAAAGGCGGAAACGGGCAGAACACCCTAGCTGCTGGGAAGCAGGAATTTGTGGATATTTTCCTGAATGGCTGTCGGAAAGCCGTTGAGACTGCCAAGCGGTGCAATGGTAAGTTAACAACCGTCGTGCCCGGCGATTTTGAGCGGAATCTGCCTATTGGTATTCAAACCGGACACGTGATCGATGCGTTACGGCGGGGAGCCGACATTCTGGCTCCGGCCGGTATTGTGATGGTATTAGAGCCGCTCAGTGATACGCCCAATCTGTTTTTGCGCACCTCCGATCAGACGTACGAAATATGCCGGGGAGTTAACAGCCCATCGTGTAAGATTCTGTTCGACGTGTATCACATGCAGAAAAATGAGGGACACATTATTCCCCATATTAACTGGTGCTGGAACGAGATTGGGTACTTTCAGATTGGAGACAATCCGGGGCGGAAGGAGCCGACAACGGGCGAAATCAATTACAAAAACGTCTTCAAACACGTTTACCAGAAAGCCAAAGCCGAGAACAAAGAGTTTATCTGGGGCATGGAACACGGCAACTCTCGCCCCGGCAAAGAAGGCGAAGAAGCTCTGATCCGAGCCTATGTTGAATCGGACAACTTTACGGTATAAAATTAGAAAGACCGGGACGAAGACCCGGTCTTTCTAATTTTATTACAATACTACTACCGAGTTCTCTTCGGCAGAAACGCCACTGGCCACATATTTGTCAGCCGACCAGTCGTTCGTCCAGGTTGCTCCGTCGATCACAAAACGATATTGATATTCGCTGCCTACGGGTAGTTCGAGCGTTGTCTTGTATGATCCGTCTTTTTGCTTCTTAAGCGGTTGAGCCGCCACGTCCCAATCATTGAATTCACCAACCAATGATACTAGTTTACCACCGTTCACAGCCTCAGCAGGCAGTTCAAAGGTAACTTTGGCTACTGGCTTGCTCTTGAGAAATTGTTTGGCTAATGCCATATGAAATGATTGTTTGGTTTTCAATGCAAAATTATATCGCATTTAAACTAAATACCTAATAGTTAGTTTGTTATACACTAAGATTCTTTATTAAATACAATATATTTTTTCTTTGTTTATATATCCTATCATGTTTGTATCTTAAATTAGACTATGACTTTACCGACGTCTTTAAGTGGCTGTATGTCTGATACTCACGAGTCCAGTACCAGGCTCCCTGTAGCGCAATAAAGCAAAATACGAAGTACTCAGCCGAGACCAGTTTCACATCCTTCACATAGTAAACATACGTTAACACTACGTCTACCAATAACCAGACGTACCAACATTCAACCCGTTTCTGGATCATCATGTAGGTAGCCACAATACTCATGGTTGTCGTAAACGAGTCTACATACGGGAAAGCGCTCGGCTTACTAAACGCTATTGGAAACAGCGTATGTAAGTTACTGGCAAATGTACCCAGCAGGGCTGTTACCGCTATGCCTGCCGCTGACCAGGTGATTAGTTGCCGGGTAGGCATCCGCGAAATTTTAAGTTGATCCAGTTTATTCTCCTCACCGGATTTCGGGTGAGTCCACCGCCACCAGCCCTGTAGGTTGGTCACGAAAAAGAACACCTGTAAAAACATATCGGGGTAAAGCTGGATCTGATAAAACAGGAAAAAAAACAGTACTACGCTGGCCGCGCCAATGGGCCAACTCCAGACATTAGCCCTCGCTGAAAGCCACACCGCCACTGCTCCACTCACGACCCCAAAAAATTCGAGGTAGCTCATGGCATAGCCCCAAACGGTAAAGAAAATACTATTGATGTCAAAAAAATTGGGCATGAGTAGTAGGATTGGCTCCGTTGCAAGCCTTTTAGTGATGCGAAATTACACAAACGACTTATGCAAAAAATTGCCATGCTAGGGGGCGGCTTCATTGGCCGCTTCTATGCCGAATCGCTCCACGGTCAGCGGAGCCGCGATCAGGTGGTGGCTATCTACGCCCGCCGGGAAGAAACTGCTCAGAAATTTGCCAGCGACTATGGTTGCTCGTTCTCATCAACAGACATGGAAGAAGTTATTGCACACCCCGATGTGAACATGGTGTGCATTGCCCTGCCCAATAACCTTCATGCCCCTGCTGTTGAATTGTGCGCCAAACACAAGAAGAACGTAATCTGTACTAAACCGCTGGGCCGTACGGCAGCCGAAGCCCTGCACATGATGCAACTGGTGGAAGAAGCCGGTATTTTCGGTGGATATCTCGAAGATCTCTGCTACTCACCTAAATTCCTGAAAGCTCTCGAAACCGTTAAAAATGGCGCGTTAGGACGCATTCTCTGGGCAAAATCGCGTGAAACTCACCCTGGTCCACACTCCAACTGGTTTTGGGACAAAGAGCAGGCCGGGGGCGGCTGTATGCTTGATCTGGGCTGTCATTGCGTTGAGATTGCCCGAAATTTTATCGGGAAAGATGTTCGCCCGGTGGAGGTGATGTGCTGGGCAGCCACCCAGGTGAAACCCATCGACGCCGAAGATCACGCTATCGCCCTGGTGAAATACGAAAACGGAGCCATCGGGCAGTTTGAAGTGAGCTGGACGTTCCGGGGTGGCATGGACCTCCGTGACGAGGTAATGGGCACAGAAGGCACCATCTGGATCAATAACTTCCTGCGTACGGGCTTTGAAATGTTCACCACCGGTAAAGCCTCCGACTATATAGCCGAAAAAGCCGAATCCAATGCGGGCTGGCTATTCCCCGTTGGCGACGAAGTAAACGATCTGGGCTACAACCACATGTTTACCGACATGTTTAAAGCGGTGGAGTCGGGACACGACGCTGCCGAAACCTTTTATGACGGCTATGTGGTGAACGCGATTCTGGATGCCGCTTATAAATCGGCAGAAACCAAGCAGTGGGAGCCCGTTCAGTTACCCGTCTGGCGAGGCAAAGAAGGTTTATTGCAGGAGCAAACGCTTACGGAATACGATGCTGACCATTACCTAATCAAAGAGGAGGTTACCCACGACGGTCGGCACAAAGTGATTTTGAAAGAAAAAGCAAGCGGAAAAATTGTAGAGCGGGATTTGGTTTGAAAGGCACTGTCTATCAAACCAAATCACTTCGTCCGAATCACGGTCAGCCGTCTGAGCAATTCTTTCCGACTAGCATTGGGAATCTGAATGGGACTAGTATGGTCTGCTAGAAATAGGTGATTCTGTTCCAGCCGCTTCAGATAGTTCAGATTGATAATCAGTGACCTTGACAGTCGATAGAAATTGGGTTGGGGAAAATACTGAGCTAAATGCTTCAGGTTTGTAGCGATATGATAAGGCTGTTCTATTCCAACGACAAACGCCCTTGCGTAAGCTCCATCTGCCTGTAGATACAATACCTGTCGAGGGTCTACCCGTTCATACCCTTGATCAATTGGCCAGTACAAGTACCCAGCCCCGTTACCGCCTGTAATAATGGCCTGAAAATAATGATAGGCTATATCAATCTGCACATTCAGTTCATCGTGCCGAAATGGTTTAAGAATGTAAGCAGCAGGAACCGTTTCTTTAGCCTGTGCTATCGTCTCAGGCTCCGAGTTAGCAGTCAGGTAAATAATTGGCATTCGATGATTACGAAGTAGTTCTTTGGCTGTTTCAATTCCATTTACTGGCGAACCGTCCAACTGAATATCGATAAGGGCGAGCTCAGGCGGATGGTTTTTTACTGATTTTACGGCCGCATGATAGTCACGGGTAATCGCTGTCACGGTATGACCTGCTTCTTCCAGGGTTTCGCGAAGGTCCATTGCGGTTATCGTTTCATCTTCTACAATCAGAATTTTCAAGGGTTTCATGATGTAGTTTATTGGTTAAAAGTCAATGTGAACGTTGTCCCCTTATAGATTGCCCCACCATCAGAACCGAACAAGTACGTGCCGCGCAACTGCTCAACCTGAGCCTGAATAAGTTGCATTCCAAACGACTTCGTTGGGGGTTGCTTACCTATGCCGGGTCCGTTGTCACTTACAATAAGTTCAACTACTTGTTTATAGCAGCTACAGGCAATAAAGTAACAGGGATTTTCAGTTGGAGGGAAAGCGTATTTACAGGCGTTGGTCGTCAACTCATTCAGAATTAGACCAAGCGGAACAGCCTTATCCGCCGACAGCACAATGGGGTCAATAACGCATTCGGGTTCTACCGCTGGATACCCATAGGCGTTCAAAATACTATTGACCAGTTCCGGAATAAATTCATCAAGATCGACAGCAGCCAACTGACTGCCATCGTACAATTTCTGGTGCAGAATAGCCATCGACTGAACACGCATCCGACTTTCTTCGATGGCTTTTTTAGCTCCCTGATCCGTCAGTCGTTTTGATTGCAGACTAAGCAAGCTCGACACTACCTGCAAATTGTTTTTGACCCGGTGGTTTTGCTCTTTAATCAATTCCTCGTTTTGACGGCTGACGCGCTGCGTCTTTCGGTAGAGTCGGAAAAATACTGCACTTAACCCAATCGTTACCAACAACAGCACGGCGATAACGACCAGAAAACGTTGCTGAACCCGCAGGTTAGTCAGTTCGCTGTTTTGAGTCCGAAGCTGTGCTTCCTTCCTCTCGGTTTCGTATTCGATGTTTAGGCGGGAGACGGCCCCGTTGCGATCGGCAATAAGTTGACTGGTTTGGAGCGCGTTAATTTTTTTGTAATGCTCAAGGGCAGCTTTCCATTGGCCAACGCGCTCATAGTAAGCAACAAACGTATTTTCTAAACTCGCTCGAACATCAAATTCATTGAGTTGATGAATGATAAACAGTTCATTGGCGGCTAACAGGGACTGCTCTGCCCGATTAAGCTGGCCTATTTTCAGATAAGCCCTGGCTAATTCAATTGTGACACTTGCCTGCGTAAGTACCGCCTTTTTTAATGTGAACAGGTGCAGGGCTTTTTTCAAGTACGGAATGGCCTGGGGATTGCCCGTTCTGGCAAAAAACCGGCCGATATTATTGCTGGCTTCGGCTATCCCCAAGGTGTCGTTTGTCTTATAACACAACCGCTTCACCTCCCGGTAGCAGTTAATGATCTGGTTAAAGTCGGCCTGGCTACCTCCGCCCCGCTCAATCCAATTATGTTCATAAATCATACCCAATCCTTGATATGCTCGTATCAAGGCTAGACTGGATTGAGTGCGTTGGGCAACGCGCAGCGAAAGTTGGGCATAGCGCATGGCTTTGCCGTAGTTACTGTTTCTCCGTTCGGCTTCACTAAGCCGGTAATACAATCGGCTCAGTTCGGGCGAGTTACCCCGCGAGACCAGAATGCGCAACGCTTTCAGGAAATACAGTTGAGAGGTTCGGTAGTCGCCCACCGAGACATACGTTTTGCCATACTGATACCAGGCTTCGGCCAGCAACAGCGAGTCATTTTTCTGAATCGCTTCTTGCTCCGCAGTTCGAGCATTCTGGATTTTAACCGAATCGACGCTAAGGGAGGGGGCTTCTTGTGCTGAAGCTACATCAGGCACTAGGAGCCAAAGCAACAACAGACCAAAAAAGGATGAGAAACGATTCATTAAGGTGTGGATTGTAAAAGGCAGCAACGGCTATGCCCTGCGTCAAATATACCCAAAAACAGTTTTGTTAGGTGCCGATTTTGCTTCACAAGAAAAACAAGTGAGTTTGTAAAGAAAGTCACACAGTTGACAAACTCGTTCTTGTGTGCCACGTCGGAAATGAACAGGTTTGGCATGAAATACCCCGACTATATTCACCCGTTTTTTTATGGAAAATCGCCCAAATCCTCTACCCATATCTATGTTGATGGGGTTGCGGGCTATAACGTCCCCCTCGAATGAGGGTTTGTTTTTGCCCTTTCCGCAAGGCCGTCGATGGGTGGGTCTCTCGCAGATTGTCCGGCTTGAGGGTATGGTTAATTACACCACCTGCTATTTTCTTGATGGCTCACAACTGCTGGTGGCACTCTCGTTAAGGGTATTAGCCGACCGTTTGCCCACGGGAGCGTTTATGCGGACTCACCGCAAACATCTGCTTAATACTCAGCACATCAAGACTTTCTTGTCTGTTCACTCGCTCGTCATTCTCACCAACGGCGAACGGATACCCGTTGCCCGTAGGCGAGTGGGAGCTTTTCGGCGGGCTTACCGGGCAACCTCACTAGTTTGCCCATTCATTACTAATCACCATTTAAACTAATCTATCCTGTGCGAATACAACTACGTTTACTCTGCTTAACGCTGGTAGCGACTACGCTACTCAACGCCTGCAAAGGCCCGACAGGGGACCCCGGCCCGCAGGGTGGGACAGGACTCACCGGTAGTGTCGGCGCTTCCGGAGCAGCCGGGCCAACAGGTGACCTCGGAATTCCCAATGTGGTTTACTCAGAATGGAAAACTGTCAACTGGTTGGTAAGCGATACCGATTTTGAGGAAACTGGCAAATATGGCCTGTTGCCGACAACTACCGCCAACGCTCTGTTCACCAAAGAAGCCATTAACACGGCGGCTATTTTCACCTACGTCAAATACAGAGCCATTCAGGACTCGGTCGTTGTGGGCGGTCTATATAAGTACAAACTCGTTGAGCGCATCAGTAATGTCAGTAATGGTGGGGTTATCTATCATTATTTTAAAGTACCTGGCCGTACGGATGCCACCGACCTCGACTACGGCTACGCTTATATACGAGTTGACCGATCTGGCGAGAATTTCTTCTCGCCGAATGGTTACCTGGACTCCTATGCATTTGGGAGGCTTGTACCCGAACTACAAAAAAAGTCGGCTGAGTTTGTACGTGAACTGGTGAAAGACTACCCTCAGTTCCGCCATGTAATTGTTTATCAAGGAACAAAAGGAGGGCGTTTGGCTACCATTGACTGGAGCAGGTACGACGAGGTGAAACAAATCCTTCAATTAAAAGACTAAACCAGACCATTATCATGAGAACGCTACTCGCTTTCACACTCCTTACATTGCTGATGCTGAATGCTTGTAAAGGACCAAAGGGAGACCCCGGCCCGCAGGGCGCTACGGGTCCCACTGGCAGCGCAGGTACAACGGGCGCAACCGGCTCAAAGGGCACCCCCGGAGCCAATGGCAATGCCAACGCTGTTTATTCGGATTGGCAAACGCCCAATTGGAATGCCCCGGTCGTTGGTATTGGCATTACGGGAGGCCCCGTCTACCTGAGGACGGCTTCTACCGCCAATTCACTGCTGACTAAAGAGGCTATTAACACAGCGGTTATTTACACCTATATCAAGTATAACAAGCTGGTGCCAACTGCTACCAACCCAGCTATTTATACGCTAACCGAACAAATTACAAGCGACAGGCAAGCGTACAGCAACTATAAAATTCCGGGGCGTACTGCAAACACGTACACCGACTTTGCCTACGTTCTAGCAGAATATGACGATTACGGAGAAAATTATTTTGCTCCCCGAATAACTCTCTTTACCGCCAATTTCGATACGCAAGGCACAAGAATCACTATCCCTGAGTTCATAAACAAGACGGAGACTTTCTACAAAGACTTAGTCAAGACCCTACCCCAATACCGGCATATCATTGTGTATGGCAACGTGAAGGGAGGCCGGTTGGCAACCATCAACTGGAACAATTACAGCGAGGTAAAGGAAGTACTCCAGCTTAAGGATTAACTAATCTGGTACGTGGCTTTCACTCTCTAAAATACCGATAGTGGGTCTGCTTCTCCCATTCCGATTAGTCGACAGTGGATTGTCTTCGTTCGCAGATGGCTACCGCAACGTCGGCGGATCAATAGTTGACCGATGGGCAACTTGCCAAAAAGCTAACCACATCGCCAACGGGCTGCTGACATTGCGACGGCTATTGAATCACGTTTCCGTTTTTTATCACCCTAAAAACCAATCAATTATATGAACAACTTTACCCTTTTCCGAATCAAACGCGGATTGCTCACCTGGCTCTTTTCCCTGCTATGTGTGACTAGTGTGTTGGGGCAAACCTGCCCGGCACCAACTGGGCTGGGGGCAGACGATGTCACATATAGTTCTGCCCGCCTTTATTTTTATGGTGGTGAATTAGGAGCCAGTTATGAGATTCAGTACAAACCTGTTAGCAGTACGGCTCCGTTCACCTCACTTACATTTGTAACAGCGTTAGGACCATTCGTTAATAAGTTTTACACGCTCTCTGACCTTACTCCCAATACCATTTACACCTGGAAAGTAAGAACGCTATGCAGTTCAGGGCAAGTGTCGGCTTTCGTTATACCGGCGAATAACTTCCAGACGAGTTGCGCAGTCCCAAGTAACCTAGGCTCAGATCAAGCTACCTCCAACTCCGTCCGTCTTTATTTTCCGGGTGGGGAGTCAGGAGCCAGTTATGAGATTCAGTATAAGCCTGTTAGTAGTACAGCTCCATTCACATCACTCACCTTTGTGACACCACTTGGTGCTAATGAATACAAATATTATACGCTCACCGACTTAATTCCCAGCACAGTTTATCAATGGAGAGTCCGTACAATTTGCACACCAATCATTGCTTCTGCCTTCGTTAATGCTACTAATAACTTCCAAACAACCTGCAATGAACCGGGTAATTTCGGTGGAGTAATTAATATTACTTCTACATCTGCAAAAGTTACTTTCTCTGGTGGGGAAATAAATGCCAGCTACGAAATTCAATACAAACCCATCAGTAGCACAGCTCCATTTAGCTCTGTAATGGTTGTAACAGCGGGTGGGACAGCAGGTAAAGAGTACACCCTGACTAATCTAATTCCGAATACCGTTTATCAATGGAAAGTCCGCACCGTTTGCGCGGCTGGCATCACCTCTCCATTTTACATACCAACCAGCAACTTCCAGACCCTTTGCCGCTTACCATCCTCTCCCCGCGCTGACCTCATCGGCACCAATACAGCACGGGTCAACTGGAACGATGGCGAGGTTGGGGCTGATTATGAAGTACAATACCGCATACGCAACACGAATGCCGTTTGGACATCGTCAACGCTCGTCACGCCATTGGGTATCAGCGCTACCAAGTCGCTCATCATCAATGATATTCTCCCCGGTACCATCTATGAATGGAAAGTCCGGTCAATCTGTGCGCCGGGCATTGCGTCAGATTTCGCTGCTGATCCCAATAGTTTCCAGACTCTTTGTGGGCCACCCTCCTCGCTTACTGTTGACCAAATCACGTCCACAGCCGCCCGGCTTAATTGGTTCGGGGGTGAGGCAGGAGCGAATTATGAAATTGATGTGCGGGTGTCGGGGGCAACTTCGTGGAGTACAGTACCGGTCAGCACCACGCAGGGACCGGGCGAGTTCAAACGCCGGACAATTACCGGGCTGAGTGCTGGGACAGTGTATGAATGGCGCGTCCGCACGGTGTGTACGCCGGGCATTTTCTCACCCTATGCCCTGCCGGGTGCAGTATTCACCACCGTCTGTAATCCACCCAGTCCGCAGGGCGTGCAGAATTTGCTAGGGGCATCGGTCGAGGTAGTCTGGAACGGGGGTGAGTCGGGTGCGGGCTACGAGGTCCAGTACCGGGGCGTGGGAACCATTGCCTGGACAACTGCCAGCCTGAGCAGTACACTCGGAGCCACAGAATCGAAACGATTGGTGCTAACGGGTTTGGCTCCAGGCGTTATTTATGAATGGCAGGTTCGCACGGTTTGCCCATCGGGGGTGCCGTCGAGTTTCACGTTGGCCGCAGCACGGTTCCAGGTGCCTATCCAAAACGTGTTTGTGGGCGTGGGAGCCGGGCAGAGCATTAGCACAGGCGTAGGTAACGTAGGCATTGGCACCAACGCTAGTTTCTCCATCACTGCTGCCGATAATACGGTGGCGCTTGGTAAATCGGCGGGATTGCAGAACCTCGCTTCGGGCAACACGTTTGTAGGGGCCGAAGCTGATGCGTTAGCCCCTAACCTAAGCAATGCCACTGCCATTGGCCTCAAAGCAAAAGTCGGAACCAGCAACGCCATTGTGTTAGGCGATGTAGATGCCAACACTAAAGTAGGTATTGGCGTAACGGCTCCCGAATTTCCGCTTGATGTTCGGGGAATTATCAACCTCCGCAACCGGGGGACGCTCAAATTCAGCCACCTCTTCAACCCCAACCTTCACCCCGATGGGACCGATCAGTTTCTGACAGTGGACGACAAAGGGCAGGTTGTGTTGTCGCGTTACCGGGTCAGTATCAGTAACCCCAACCAGTGGGCCGACCGGGTTTTTGAACCCAATTATCAACTACGCTCTTTATCCGAGGTGAAACGCTTCATCGGGCAGCATGGTCATTTGCCGGGCATTCCGTCGGCCGCTGATGTCTTGAAAAATGGCATCGACGCAGGGCGAATAGATGCTATACTGCTCGAAAAAGTGGAGGAATTGACGCTGTATCTGATTCATTTACAAGGAGAAGTCGATCGTCTTGGAAAGCACAAATAGATAGTGCAGACAAGTTGTAGGCATTTCTGATTTACAGTATCAATTGATTTCTAAAATAATAAATCCTAAAAAAATGGGAGCCTTAAAAAGTGCTTTGTCTGCGGTTAGTCTTGGATTTTGTTTAGTTTTTTCGGGGTGTGAGAAAAAAGAGGATACAACACTGACTCCAGCCAAATCTGAACCGATTGAGTATCAAGCAAATTTCCCTGAAGATAGTGTGTGGAGGGTGGCTGGAAAAATTGCTGAAAAGTTGACCGGAACTGTCGCTCGCTCTTATATTCCAATAACATCAGGAACAGGGAGTTTCAATAAGACTTGGGTAAAGTTTATGCAACTTCATTATAAAGACGAAGCAGAACGGGTAAAAAAGGTTGCTACGGGTCTAAACGCGACTAAAAAGTGGATCAACTGGACAGACTACGGACCTAACGTGTGGGTAAGTGAAGTTGAAAATGAAAGTGCTACTTACACTGATCTGAGCGGTAGGATGAACACCCGTCCAAGACGCATTCTGGTCTGGCTTTCTCCTTTCAATGCTGGGCGGCTATCTATCCAAACAGTATATTTAGATGGTACGCTTGCAACTTATAACAGTATATTTTTTGGCGACCGGATAGGGGAAATAATTGAGTTTGAGACAAAGCCGTAGTCATTCTATAGGTCAACCAGAGTCACCCGTTTCCTGAACAGAAGCGGGCGGCTGGTTTGTTGATAAAGTCTATATTTGATTTCTAAAACAATCGTAACGAACCATGGAAACGACTGAAAAAGAGTTGACTGCAGAGGAACGTCACGAGCGCGTAATCGCATTCCTGAAACGCCACATGGCCGAAAAACGCCGGAAGGAGGCTGAAATGGTGGAAGAGTACAAAACGCACCAAGTTTTCGAGCAAAAATTGCCGAATTGAAACGCCAATAACTACTACCGCACTGACCGGGCCGTACTCGACGAAAAGACAGCGTTCTTTATCACTGCGCCATTATCATCAAAGCCTCCAATCCGCACCGATTCGATATTTTCACTGCTTTCGACCGGATGCTCGACGGGTACAACGTACCCAAATAAACCACCTACCTCTCTTCGCCCTTCTTACCCCGTCGTTTCTCTACTGTCAACAAAAAAGCGGGCAAAAGAATCAGGTTCGAGGCCATACCCATTAACAGGGTGATCGAGACCAGAATCCCCAGCGCAACAGTTCCCTGGAAGGTAGAGGCCGTAAAAATCGCGAAGCCTGCAAACAGGATAATGGCTGTGTAGAACATACTCAGTCCCGTAAAGCGGATCGTGCGGCTCACGGCTTCGGCAATGCTCGTGCTTGGGTTACGAAGTTCGTCGCGGTATTTGGTAATGAAATAAATGGTGCCGTCGGACGACAGACCAAAGGCAATACTGAAAATCAGAATGGTCGACGGTTTCAGGTTGATACCGAAATAGCCCATCAAGCCTGCCGTAACAATTAGCGGTACAATACTGGGCAGAATGGCAATCAGGCTCAGGCGAACATCGCGGAGCAGGATAATCATAATGCCGCATACCAGTAAAATCGCCAGAGCTGTACTCTCAGCCAGATTTGTCAGCAGATAATCGTTGCCTCGGGTAAACACGACGCTGTTACCCGTAATCCGCACATCGTATTGATCTTCGGGGGCTACGCGCTGCCCGGTGCTGGCATCCACATTGAAGATCGAATCAGCTTTCGGTTGCAGATCAGCAATGAGCTGCTTAATGCGCACTGTACCTATGTCGGCCATCTGAAAACTGACGCGGGTATACCGCCGGGTACTGTCCAGAAATCCTTTGAAGCGATTTTCGGAACCCTTCATTTGAGGGGCGTAGCTGGCCAGTTTGTTTAGTTCGAGCGCGGGTGGCACAATGTAATACTTCGGATCGCCCCCCCGGTAACCCTGGTAAAAAAACTTGAGCGCTTCAACAATGGAGATCGGTTTGGTAAACTCCGGGCGTTTAGCCACTTCCCGTTGCAACAAACGGATTTTGGTCAGCGTTTGGGGCGTCAGTACGCGACCGGCCTGCTTCGTGTCGATGTTGACCTCGAAGGGTAACACTCCATGGAAATGGTGCTCAAAAAATTTCAGATCGGTGTAAATCGGATCGTTTTTGGGGAGGTCATCTACCACAAAGCCAATAGCTTTCACGCGCAGCATACCTACCACACCAAATACTACGGCTCCGGCAATAAACCAATAGATAACCGCCCGGCGATGGGCTACAATGTCGTTCACCCACGACAAAAAGCCGGTGATTCGCCGGCGGTCCATATGCCCGCGTTTTTTTTCTGAGGGTACTGGAAGATAGCTGAAAATAATTGGAATCAGTATCAGCGAAACCAGATACGTACTCATGATTCCCAATGAAGCCACCAAACCAAATTCCAACAGAAGCGGGCTGTTGGTGAAGTAGAAAACGAAAAATCCAATGCTCGTTGTGACGTTGGCAAAAAACGTGGTTTCGCCCACTTTCTCCACAGCAATCGAGAGGGCCTCCAGTTGTCGGCGGCCTTTGTTAAGTTCTTCGTGGTACCGATTAAGCAGGAAAATAGCGTTCGGAATGCCAATGACAATAATGAGCGGGGGAATCAGTCCGGTTAACAGCGTGATTTTGTAGCCGAGTAATACGATGTAACCCGTAGCCCAGACAACCCCCACACTTACAACCACACTGGCTGCTATCACCACTGTCAGTGAACGGAAGAAATATAACAGAATCAAGGCAGTTACTAGAAACGCCAGCCCCATGAACAGGATCATCTCGTTGCTGACTTTAGCCGTAAACTCGGTGCGGATGTAGGGCATCCCCGATAAGTGGACAGTAAGGTTGTTCTGTTTCTCAAACGTCCGTGCTTCTTCGTGGATCTGCCGTACAATATCGATCCGGCTCTGGGAGTTCAGATCGGACTGATCGAACGTAATGGCCATCAGGTGAGCACCCGTGCCGGTAGCGCCAGCGGCACTGTCCTGCACAAATCCCTGATAAAACGGCAGCGATGCAATTGTAGCCCGTATGCTGTCGACGGTTTGCTGGCTAGTTGGCTTGCGCGGCACTAAAGAAACAAACCGAAACTTCTCCGTACTGTCGTCGCGGACAATATTATACAGGTTGGCATTCGAAACAACATCTTTAATGCCTTTGATAGCTTTTATCCGCTGATTGAGATCGTACCATTTGTTGAAAAAACCTAGTTGGTACATTTTGTCCGTTTCTACGCCCAATACCATCACATTCCCATCCTCACCATAGCGGGCTTTAAATCCCTCATACAGTTGAAAATCTGGATCGCTAACCGGGAGAATCTTGGCTAGCTCGTAAGAAAGCTGAATTCGGCTGGCCTGGTAGCCCATAAATGCGGTGCCAAGCAGCACGGCCAGGGCCAAAAGGATTCTATTTTTAAGAATGAAAACGGAAAGTTTGTGCCAGAACATGCAATAGCAAGGGGTCAATTTGGGCGTGCAAGTTAACGCATGTACCCCACATGACCACGCCGGGATTTGATGGGCGGTTTTTCCCTCCCTTGTTTTCAGGGCGGTCCGCCGTTGCGGAGGGACCAGGGGTGGGGTGGAAACTTTTCATCTTGTTTTTCGTGTCTGTGTATCAACGTACTTCACCTGCTGATCATGTCTCGCGCCGAAAAATTATTACTGTTTGTACTGGCTTGCCTCAACTTTACCCACATCATGGATTTCATGATTATGATGCCGATGGGCCCCCAGTTGATGCGATTTTTCAGCCTCAGTCCACAGCAGTTCAGTTTTATCGTATCGGCGTATAGTCTGAGTGCGGGTATTTCAGGCTTCCTTTTTTCGTTCTGGGCCGACCGTTTTCCACGGAAATACATCCTGCTGGTAGCGTATTCAGGCTTTGTAATTGGCACTATAGGTTGCGGTTTGGCCCCTACCTATACGATGCTCGTGATTGCCCGCACAACTGCCGGGATGTTTGGGGGAATAATTGGAGCGCAGGTATTGTCGATTGTGAGCGACACGTTTGCTTATGACCGCCGGGCACAAGCCATGTCGATTGTTATGACAGCCTTTTCAGTGGCCTCAGTCATTGGAGTGCCGGTGGGTTTGTATTTAGCCACGGAAATTAGCTGGCATGCACCATTTCTGGTAGTGGGTGGTCTCGGTTTAGGCGTTATCGGGCTGGTTATTCGCTATGTGCCTTTGCTTGATGGGCATCTACAACGGGGAGAGCAGCGTCCCAGCCCGTTTGCTGTAGTAACCAATATCTGGCAAAACCCGAATCAGCTACGAGCCCTCTGGCTAACCAGCACCATTATGCTGGGTCATTTCAGTATTATTCCCTTTCTCTCGCCGTATCTAGTGGCCAATGTTGGCTTCGGCGAAAACCACTTGTATCTAATTTACGCAGTAGGCGGAGCCTTGACTATTTTCTCGGCTCCAGTAGTAGGCAAACTCGCCGACCGGCGGGGTAAGCTACCCATTTTCACGGTTTTTGCAGTGCTCTCGCTCCTACCCATTTACCTAATTACAACCATGTCGCCGGCTTCATTGCCCTATGTCTTGTTTGTAGCAGGTCTGTTTTTTATCTTCTCCAACGGTCGCCTGATCCCAACGCAGGCAATGACTTCTTCAGTGGTTACCCCCCAGCAGCGGGGCGGATTCATGAGCATCAATCAGTCGCTGCAATTACTGATGCAGTCTGTTGCTACCTACGGCGCTGGTTTAATAATCCAAAAGACGCCCTCTGGCCAGCTCGAAAACTATTCTATTGTTGGCTTCTTGGCCATGGCCGCCATTTTTGGCAGCATTTTTATCGCCCGTACGGTGAAGCCCGTAGACGCTCCCTTGGCAGAAGTTGCAGCCGTGTAAAATTATTATGCTTGCATACTATCGTAGATTGTTCGTAGTTTTGTACAATGACCGCGACACGATGAGCACGAGTATGAAAAAGGAGAAAACGGTTGATTTCCACATCAAATGGAGCTGGCATGCCATCTCCCGCATGTACAATGCCTATGCGGCAAAGTACGATATGACAATGGCCATTGGCTATGTCCTGCTCAACATCGATTCTGAAACGGGTACCCCCGCCACTAAAATTGGTCCTGCCCTGGGTATGGAACCCCGTAGCCTCGTTCGGATGCTGAAAAGCCTGGAAGAGCGCGGCTGGGTTCGCCGTGAAATCGATGATAATGACAAACGATTTGTGCGCATTATCCTGACTGAAGAAGGTCGCCGTCGCCGTGAATTGGCACGGGAAGGCGTTATCCAGTTCAACCAGATGATTCGTGAACGTATTCCGCTGGATAAGCTGGTGCTGTTTTTTGAAGTAATCAAAGACATTAACCGCTTAGTGGAGGAAGAAAGCCAGAAAATCAAAACCAACGAAGCTGAAGAGCTGACGCTGGAATAAGACTCATCCATAGCTGACGCTCAAAGAAGAATTACAGAAAATACAAAAAATGGGAACGCGGATTTAACGGATTAAGCAGATTAAAACAGATCCGTTGAATCCGCATAATCCGTTAAATCCGCGTTCCTATCATAACAAACCATGGAAGCAACCCTGCAAAAACCAGCTACCCAAACGAAAAACCGTACGATCCGGCGCGTCGCCGTGCTGGGGTCGGGCATTATGGGCTCGCGCATTGCCGCGCACTTCGCCAACATCGGCCTCGATGTGCTGCTTTTAGACATCGTTCCGAATGCGCTAAACCCGGCCGAAGAAGCTAAAAAGATGACACTTGAAATGCCCGCCGTCCGTAACCGGATTGTGAACGATGCGTTTCAGAACATGCTCAAGGCGTCGCCTGCAGCTTTGTATAGCCCGAAGTTTGCCGACCGGATCAAGCTTGGTAATTTCGAAGATAACCTTAAAGAACTGTCCAATCAGGACTGGATCATCGAAGCGGTTGTGGAGCGGCTGGATATCAAGCGTTCGCTGTACGAGCGGGTTGAAGCTGTTCGGAAGCCGGGGACACTGATCACGTCAAATACATCGGGTATTCCGATGCACTTGCTGTCAGAAGGCCGGTCAGAAGATTTTCGGCGGCATTTCTGCGGTACCCACTTTTTTAATCCACCGCGCTATCTGCGGTTGCTGGAGATCATTCCCGGCCCCGATACTGACCCTACGATCATCGACTTCCTGATGAAGTACGGCGATTTGTACCTCGGAAAAACAACTGTATTGTGTAAAGACACACCGGGCTTCATTGCTAACCGTTTGGGAATCCAATCGCTTGTTCAAACAATCCGCGTGGCCGAAGATCTCGGTCTGACAATTGAAGAAGTGGACAAATTGACTGGCCCGGTAGTAGGTCGGCCGAAATCAGGTACGTTCCGTCTGTCGGATGTGGTTGGTCTGGACACGACAGTGAACGTGGCCAACAACCTCGTCAAAATGGAGCACGATGAATCACGCGAAAGCTTCCAACTGACGCCATCAATGCAAAAGTTGATGGAGAACAAATGGCTCGGCGACAAAACCGGTCAGGGTTATTATAAGAAAACCAAAGACGCCAACGGCAAAACCGAGATTCTGGCGCTTGACCTGAAAACGTTCGAGTACAAGCCATCGCAGAAGACTAAGTTTGCTACCCTTGAAGCGACCAAAGCCATCGACAACCTCCGCAAGCGGTTCTCGGTATTACTGGCAGGGAAAGACAATGCGGGCGAGTTTTACCGACGGACATTTGCCGACGGATTTGCCTACGCTACCAACCGTATCCCCGAAATTGCCGACGAGCTGTATCGGATCGACGCAGCTATCACTACCGGCTTCGGCTGGCAGTTGGGCTTATTCGAAACTTGGGATGCCATTGGCGTTCGGAAGGGACTAGAATTGATCGAGTCGCAGGGTAAAAAACCCGCTCAGTGGGTATATGACATGCTCGACGCAGGCTTTGATTCATTTTATAAGACCGAAGGCGGTTCCAAAAAATACTACGACATCCCAACGAAGAGCTATAAGTCTATTCCCGGAACAGAAACGTTTGTTATTCTCGAAAACCGGAGCAACGACATCGTTTGGAAAAATGCCGGAGCTGCTCTTTACGACATCGGTGACGGAATCTTGAACCTCGAATTCCGTTCGAAAATGAACACCTTCGGCGCTGAAGTGATTGAAGGGCTTCAGAAATCGATCAGCATGGCTGAAAAAGATTTCCGGGGCCTGGTAATTGGTAACGAATCGGCAGAAGCTTTTTCAGCCGGTGCCAACCTGGCTACGCTGTTCATGTTCGCCATTGAGCAGGAATTCGACGAGATCAATATGATGATTGCGCAATTCCAGCAAACGATGATGCGGGCGCGGTACTCATCGATTCCAGTGGTGGGTGCTCCCCACACGCTGGCTTTAGGGGGTGGTTGCGAAATTAATCTGCACGCCGACCGCGTAGTAGCGCACTCTGAAACATACATGGGTCTGGTAGAGGTGGGCGTTGGTCTGATTCCGGCGGGTGGCGGCACCAAAGAAATGGCCGCTCGCGCCAGCGACCTTTACCAATCCGGCGACCCTGAGTTGAACATCCTACAAAACGTGTTCATGAACATCGCTACGGCCAAAGTCTCGACTTCGGCGCAGGAAGCAAGAGAAATGAACTACATCCGGGCAACGGATCAGATTGTGCTGAACCGGAGCCGTTTGATTGCCGAAGCCAAACAAGCCGCCATCGAATTAGCTGAAAACGGCTACGTGCAACCCAAGCCCCGCACCGACATCAAAGTTCAGGGTAAAACGGGCATCGCCCTGTTCAAAGCAGGTATCACGGCCATGCACATGGGTCGCTACATCTCTGATCACGACCTAAAAATTGCCGATAAATTAGCTTACGTGATCTGTGGGGGTGATTTGAGCGCTCCGCAAAACGTATCAGAGCAATATCTGCTTGACCTGGAACGCGAGGCATTCCTTTCACTCTCGGGCGAGAAAAAAACCCTGGAGCGTATTCAAAGTCTGTTGCAGGGCGGCAAGCCGCTAAGGAATTAGAATGCATATTGAGGCATACAAGATTCTATCTACTGAGGATGCATTGACGTTTGAATTTGACAGCATCAGCGGAAGTCGGGTTGTTCGGAAGGTGGTCGTGTACGGCCGCTTCCCGAACAACCCAGACGTTTTCAATCTGGCTCTGGGCGATAAGTTGCCTGATGGTTCCGTTGACGACCTTGTTCGAACCAACAACAACGATATGGACAAGGTGATGGCTACAGTCGTGCAGTCATTGTTGTTATTTTTTGATAAACATCCAGCCAGTATTGTCTACTTCACGGGCAGCACACAAGCACGTACCCGACTTTATCAAATCATTATCGCTAAAGAACTGGCGGTTGCCCAGCGACTGTTTATAATAAGTGGGCTTCGAGATGGCACACCAGAACCGTTTGAACCAAACCAACCGTATGACGCGTTTTTATTACAGAAAAATAATTCTTAGCTTGGTTGTATGAAAGCCACAGAGAAAATCCTGATTACTTCTAAACAAAAGTCTACAGGCCGATATGCATCAGTTGAAGTATTCCGGCAGGCTAAACTCAAGCAGGCTATTGAGGAAACGAGGCATGTTGACTGGAATAAGCTGCGGCTTGATAAGCAGAGCAAGTAATTTTTCGATGATATGTAAAGGGCCTTCTCATTCATGGGAAGGCCGTATTTTTGTCGCATGATTGACCTTCTTCGAAAACACCGCTTCTTTTTCATTCCCTACACGATACTATTTTTAGCGGTAGGCATATTGCAATTGGTGTACTCCCAGGAACAATTGATCCGTTGGGTGAATGAACACAACACGATAGAAGCCGATTATTTTTTCCGCAACACTACCTACCTCGGCGACGGAGTTTTTTTCGTTCTGCTCATCGTTATTCTGTTTCTCCGTTCCAAACAATTTGGGATTCTGGCTTTTGCCAGCTTCGCCGTTTCGTCGCTCACGTCGATTTTTCTGAAGCAGGTTGTTTTTCATGGTCGCCCGCGACCGGCTATGGTCTTTGCCGAATCGAAGTGGTCGTACCACGTCATTAAAGGCCTGGATATGGCAACAATCAACAGTTTTCCGTCAGGACACACAATCTCCGCCTTCGCAGTGTTTACATTGCTGGCTTTGCTCGATGAACGAAAAGCCCGAGGATGGGCCTTACTCATTCCTGCTGCTCTGGTGGGGTACTCACGTGTCTATCTATTCCAGCACTTCACGGTCGATGTGTTTGCCGGCAGCCTGATTGGGGTGCTTTCGTCAATAGGTGTTTACTGGATTGGGGAGACCAATAAAAAGAAAAAAGAGAAGCAGGAGAGCGAAAAATAGGCTGACCTACGCGCTTTCCTGCTTTTCTTTTATAAATCCTTCCCTACCGAAACCGCTCCGACTCCCGAACCTTACGCTCATCGCGACGGATGGCCCGGTTTGCTAACGTGTTTAGAATCAGGGCAGCAATAATTGAATAGAATCCAAACAGGAACGTACCCTGGTCAGATGGGCTACCAAAATCTTTACCTTTATAAAGGGTCATGTAAAGCGTGATTCCCATAACCGCAGTCAGTAGCATTGAGTTAATGGCACAGAATAGCGTTTGACGGAGCCGGTTACGATACTGCATAATCGCGTAAATAGCGATCACGACCACGGCCAGAATTAACAAACCCAAGTACCATACGGGAGTAATTGCCGTTGAAACGCCCGTTTTCTGAGAATATTCCAGCGCTGTCAGCCGCGCCATATCAGACGGATTAACACCCGACTTTTCCCAGATTGGATTTACTAAAGCCACACCCATAGCCACAGCCATGAGAAACAAAAAGATGGATTGAACGCGTTGAAGCATAATAGTTATGTATGAGCCGCAAAATTACCCAAAACCGACGATTATGGAAACTGCAAGCCGGTTGGTCTTGACCGCCGATGGCTCCCACTCCGTTTACGATGCCCAGATTGGGCAACACTATCATTCTGTATATGGTGCCCGGCAGGAATCGGATCGTGTTTATATCGAATTAGGGCTTCGGGCCGCTCTTGATCGATTTGTGGATGAGCCACTTCGAATATTTGAAATGGGGTTTGGAACCGGTCTAAACGCCTTGCTGACCCTGCAGGAATCAGAAAAACAACAGCGTTCTGTTGAGTACGAAACCGTAGAAACGCATCCTTTATCGCTGGAAGAAGCTCATCAACTGAACTATGATGACTTACTCGGAATGTCTGCCCTGCTAACACTGCACGAAGCTCCTTGGGGGCTTCCAACCCCCATAACTCCCTTGTTTACACTGACCAAACACGAGGCTCGCGTTCAGGACTTTCGAACAACAAACCTGTTTCACCTGATTTATTACGATGCCTTTTCACCGAAAGGACAGCCTGAACTCTGGACAGCCGACATATTTGCAAATCTGGCCGAGCTAATCCGTCCGGGTGGAATCCTGACCACTTACTGCGTTAAAGGCTATGTGCAGCGCAATCTCCGGGCGGCTGGTTTTACAGTAGAGAAGCATCCCGGTCCCCCGCATAAAAGCGAGGTAATCCGGGCGATACGGATGTAGTGCCAAGTAAGCTACAATCTCGTTTAGAAAGATGACAGCTTCGGTAAAAGTGTCATTCTGACATAATCGTTTGTTCTAAAAACATCACTTCGCAGTAAAATCCGTTATTTCGCGACTTAAACTCTTAAAAAGCCTTATGTACTTACTCGGATTCGATCTCGGTAGCTCATCCGTCAAAGCCTGTTTGATCGACGCGGATACTGGTGTAGCTGTAGCATCCGCCTTTTATCCGGAAACTGAAATGGCCATTGAGGCCCCACAATCGGGTTTTGCGGAGCAAGACCCAAACCGCTGGTGGGATAATGCCTGCCTGGCCTCGCGCAAGGTAATGCAGTCGGCAAATGCTCACCCCAGCGATGTAAAAGCCATTGGCATTTCGTACCAGATGCACGGTTTGGTTGTGGTTGATAAGCAGTTTAACGTTTTGCGCCCATCCATTATCTGGTGCGACAGTCGCGCTGTTCCTTACGGTAATGCTGCGTTCAATGCACTCGGTGCCGAGCGGACCATGCACCACCTTCTTAACTCACCGGGCAACTTTACGGGTGCCAAGCTAGCCTGGGTGAAGGCCAACGAACCCGATGTTTTTGCTCAAGTCGACAAGTTCATGCTTCCCGGCGATTATTTAGCCGCCCGCATGACTGGTGATATCGTTACGACGGCTTCAGGTCTTTCGGAAGGTACACTCTGGGATTTCCAGAATGAGCAACCCGCCGAATTCTTGATGGATTACTTTGGTTTCGACCAATCACTGCTGCCCCAGATCAAGCCTACGTTTGCCCCCCAAGGCGAACTGTCCGGCCCGGCGGCTGCTGAGTTGGGCCTGGCAACTGGTACGCCTGTTACTTATCGGGCGGGAGACCAGCCTAACAATGCGCTGTCACTGAACGTAGTGGAGCCGGGGCAAATTGCCGCTACTGCTGGCACATCGGGCGTCGTGTATGGGGTGAGTGATCAGGCCAGATATGATGCACAGTCGCGGGTGAATACATTCCTGCACGTGAGCCACACGCCCGAAGCCCCCCGATACGGCGTATTGATGTGCGTTAATGGTACGGGCATTCTGAATAGCTGGCTCCGTAACACCATGTTACAAAATAGCCTGAGTTATAACCAGATGAATGAACTGGCGCAGCAATCTCCCGTTGGCTCTGATGGCCTGAGTTGCTTGCCATTCGGCAACGGCGCCGAACGAATACTGGAAAACCGTGATTTGGGAGCGTCGTTTCACGGTCTGCAACTGAATCGGCATGGGTTGCCGCATATGCTGCGCGCAGCCCAGGAAGGCATCGTTTTTGCGCTTTATTACGGAATGGAAATAATGATGCAGGTCGGTGTGGGGCTCCGCACGATTCGGGCGGGCGAGGCCAACATGATGCTTAGTCCACTATTCCGCGACACGCTGGCCAATCTCAGCGGTTGCGCTATCGAGCTTTACAATACCGATGGTGCTCAGGGAGCCGCTCGTGGAGCTGGTTTGGGGCTGGGACATTACAAAAATTATTCAGAAGCTTTTGCCGGGTTAAACGTTACCAAAACTGTTGAACCAGACGCCCGCGCTCAACAGGCCTATCGCGAAGGCTATGAACAATGGTTAAGCGCTTTGAAGAAAGCTTGACCCTTTTAATGAGCTTTCAGCCTTTTCCTGCTTTACAGAGTTAACAGCAAACTTGCTGCTTGAATACGCCAAAATTTTCCTTTCGATGTCTAAACTAAATCTGACCCTCGGCGACAAAGCTTACTTTCCATTCGTTGAGAAGGCCATCCAATACGAAGGCCGCGAATCTGACAACCCGCTTGCCTTTAAATTTTATGATCCCAGCCGAACTATCCTCGGTAAACCAATGAAGGATTTGTTCCGATTTGCAGTAGCTTACTGGCACACATTCTGCGGAACGGGCAATGATCCTTTTGGCCCTGGGGTGAAGCATTTCCCCTGGGATGTAAATGCCCAAACTGATGCGTTGGGAGCTGCTCACCAGAAAATGGATGCCGCTTTTGAATTCATCACCAAAATGGGCATGGAGTTCTATTGCTTCCACGACACTGATGTTGCCCCCGAAGGCAACTCGAACAGTGAGTTTGAAAGCAACTTTCGCAAAATTGTCGATTATGCGAAGCAAAAGCAGGCTGCCAGTGGTGTACAACTGCTGTGGGGAACAGCCAATTTGTTCTCGCACGAGCGGTACATGAACGGGGCCAGCACCAATCCTGATTTTCACGTGTTGGCTCACGGTGCCTGGCAGGTAAAAAACGCCATTGATGCAACTATCGAACTAGGCGGCTCGGGCTACACCTTCTGGGGAGGTCGTGAAGGCTATATGTCGTTGTTGAACACCAACATGAAGCGCGAAACCGAACATCTCGGTAAGTTTCTGCAAGTCAGCCGCGATTACGCCCGTAAGCAGGGTTTCAAGGGTGCGTTCTACATTGAACCGAAACCGATGGAGCCAACAAAGCACCAGTATGATTTCGATGCAGCAACCGTGGTGGGATTCCTGAATCGCTTTGGTTTGCAGGACGATTTTGAACTGAACGTCGAAACGAACCACGCAACCTTGGCCAGCCATACGTTTGCGCACGAGTTGCAGGTTGCCGCCGATAACAACATGCTCGGCAGCATTGATGCCAACCGGGGTGATTACCAAAACGGTTGGGATACCGACCAGTTCCCGGTGGATGTGTATGAATTGACGGAGGCCATGCTGGTGATTCTGGAAGCAGGCGGCCTAAAGTCGGGCGGGGTAAACTTCGATGCGAAGACGCGCCGGAATTCAACCGATCTCGAAGATATTTTCATCGCCCACATTGGCGGTATGGATGCCTTCGCACGGGCTGCGATAGCGGCCGAGGCCATTCTGGGTAAATCAAAATACAAGCAACTGCGTGCTGACCGTTATGCCAGCTACGATAACGGGGCCGGGGCTGCTTTCGAGCGGGGCGAATTGACCCTTGAAGACCTTCGTCAGTACGCCATCGATAACGGTGAACCAGCACAGGTGAGCGGCAAGCAGGAGCTCTATGAAATGATTGTAAATCAGCACATTTAACAATGATGGGAACGTGTCATCCACGTTCCCATTTCCTCTTTTGTCAACATGGATTTTCTCGGGGGGTTCAACACAATAGAATTTACGCTCCTGCTCACTTTATTGGGAGGAGTGGTGTTCATTTTCCCGTTGCTCATGTTGATAAGCGCTCTGAAAAGCACGTTTCAAGATTCAACAACCAAACTAATTTGGGTACTTGTAATCTTATTGATGCCTTTCTTCGGCCCTTTACTTTATTTGATCATTGGTCGTAAACAACAGATTGTATGAAGCTCCTTCTCCTCTCTCTACTGATGCTGGTAGCTGCCCCCCTTTTCGCGCAGACATCTGCCGACGAACCAGCTGTCCGGGCCGCTATCACCCAATTTTTCAGTGGGATGAACAAAGCTGATTCGACCCTGGTAAAGGGTTCACTAATGACCGGAGCCAAGCTCCAGACAGTAATCAATAAAGATGGAAAGGTATCGGTGAAGGAGGATGATTTCAGCAAGTTTATTGCTTCTGTCGGCAAAGCAAAGCCGGGTTCGCTAGACGAGCGCTTAGGCACATACGACGTTAAAATCGACGGTGATTTGGCAACCGCTTTTACTCCCTATCAGTTCTGGTATAACGGTAAACAGAGCCATTGCGGGGCCAACGCGTTCACGCTCGTCCGCATTGATGGAGCCTGGAAAGTTCAGAATGTTATTGATACACGGCGAAAGTGCGAGTAAACAGTGAACAACGAACAATGACCAGTGGAAAACAGCCCATGTTTGTTGACTGATTACTGTTGGCTGCTCACTGTTCACTGGTTCCTCCCCATTTCGGTTCTCGTTTTTCCAGAAAGGCAGCCATGCCTTCCTTAGCGTCGGGAGTTTGCTGAATCTGTTGAAATTGTTCGTGTAAGAAGGCCTGCCACTCCGCACGAGGCAGGCTTTTTAATTGCTGGTAAGCCCGAAGGCCAAACTGCATAGCGGTGGGCGAAAACTGCTTTAGCTCATCAACCAGTTTTGCTACCGTAGCTTCCAATTGGTCGGATGAAACAACCTGAGTTACCAAGCCAAGAGCCTGAGCCTCAGAGGCATCAACCGATCGGCCGCGCAGGCACCAGTCCATCACGTTGCGAGCGGGCATAATTTCCAGTAAGCTCGCCATCACCTGGAACGGAAACAGCCCCCGCTTTACTTCTGGCAAACTGAACGTAGCCGACTCCACCGCAACGACGTGCGTACAACCGGCTATTAGCAGAAACCCACCCGCCAAAACGGGTCCCTGGACCTGCCCGATGCACGGTTTATGCAGTTCAGCCATCAACTCTCCTAATCGCACCGGTCCCGACGGCTCGGGCACAGCGACGATCTGGTGATTCTGCTCTTTGCTATTTCCCTCCGAACCGTCGGACCGCGAAAGATTCTTCAGATCCATTCCAGCACAAAACACGTTTCCTTCTGCCGCCAGAACCACGAGCCAAACGTCGGGTGTGTAATGCGCATAGTCTAAGGCAAACGCTAGCTCATTGAGCAAGGTGGTGTTGAGCGCGTTCTTCTTTTCGGGCCGATTTAAGCGAATGGTTAATACGTGATCGACCAGCGATACAAGAAGATACTGGAAGCTAACTTGAGAGAATAAGCTTGTCTGTGCCAGTGTATAGAGCATGATTATCAGAGCGTAAATTACAAATGAAGTGTAACTATACTAAAAGTATGGGTTTCTATGTTGGTATATCAGACACACACATTTACCCCCTCCTTTTCTTATGAAATCCTTTTTACTCCTCGCGCTGCTGTGCCTGCTGGCCGCACCTGCGTGGGCTTCGCATTTGCTCGGTGGTCAGATCCAGGCCAAAAACATTAGCGGTAACAACTACGAAATTACGGTCATGCTATTTATGAGTGGCGGACCCGGCGCCGATGCAACCAGCAGTATTCCCGTCTGCTTGGGAGATGGTACTACCTTAACAATTCCACGCACGTCGCGGAGAGCAATCGATTCGACTATGTCAATCAATATTTACCAATTTACGCATACCTACAACGGGCCGGGTGTGTTTCAGATTACAATGTCATTGGCAAATCGAACGCCAATGGTCAATTTGAGCCGGGCAAACGAAAGCACCTTTTCGCTATCAACGACCATTCAGACCATCGGAGCGCTCCGAAATACCACACCCATCTTTAATTCCTCCCCGCTCCTTCGGATTGGGGTCAATCAGCGTAGCACTATCAACTTTCAAGCAACTGATGCCGATGGAGATAGTCTTTCTTACGCACTCGTTAAACCACTCACAAGCGTATCATCAAACACGTGTGCTGCGCCAATTTCGGTTAGTCAATATGTTTTCCCAAACGATGTTTCCAAACTGGGAACGTATAAATTAAACTCCCGTTCTGGCGAACTGGTTTGGGATGCCCCAACTAACCTGGGGCAATATTCAGCAACGATACTGATCCGGGAGTGGCGCAACGGGGTCCAGATTGGTGAATCGTACCTCGAAATGGCTATCGTAGTGCAGGATAAAGGCGGATTTACCCCACCCATTCCACCATACGAACCTGCTGCCGAAACCCCTGCCCTGATAACCGGCCTTGAAACTGGTCCAGAATCGGAGTTTGTATTCACCATTTCGCCCAACCCGGTACAAAGTCAGCTGGTCGCCCATTTCCGATCGAACAAGCCTACCACGGTTCAATTTCAATTGCTCGATCTGTCGGGGCGCGTTGTGGCGGACAAAGCCTTATTGCATTCCAGCACAGACCACGAGCTTATTCTTCGGGTCGAAAATCTGCCCTCAGGATTGTACGTTCTGAAAGCTGACGCGAACGGGCGAGTTGTAAGCCGTAAGGTGATGAAGCAATAGCAGAGATGACATCTTGTTTAGAAAGACGTTATCTCTAACTGGCACTTTAACTAGAGATGACATCTTTCTAAACAAGATGTCATCTCATTCAAATAAACGGCACTACCGACTCAAGACCCATTCCGCGCGACCCTTTGATCAGGATGTGTGTATCCTGCATTGGGTTATCGGCAATCCAGTTGTGGAGGGAAAACTTGTCGGGGAAATAATAGGCTTGGGGCAAGCTTTCGAGGGCGAATTTCATGTCTTTACCGGCCAGAATCACCACATCGAACTTACCCTGAGCAATCAGTTGACCCAAAGCGGCATGTTCTGAGGGTGATTCGTCGCCCAGTTCATACATATCGCCCAGAATCACCATTTTGCGTTTGGCAGGCTGTTTCATAAACTGCATCAGAGCTGCTGCCATTGAACTGGGATTGGCGTTATAGGCATCCAGCAACACCGTGTTGGTGCCTTTGGCAACCGTCTGCGAGCGGTTATTGGTTGGATTGTAATCAGCAATGGCATGATTGGCCTCTTCGGTCGAAACATCGAAATGTTCACCAATAGCCAAAGCAGCCGCCATATTCATAAAGTTGTACCGGCCGGGTAAGTGCGTTGTAATTTGATGCCCTTCGGCAGTCTGATAAACAGCTACAGGCGATTCCTGAATCAGTTCGGGAAGGCTATTGTCCAGATAAAAAACGGCCTGCCCAAAACCTGTTCGCTCTCGGTACATGTCCATTAAAACGGGGTCGCTGGTGTTTACAAACACGGTTCCGCCTGATATAGCTAGGTAATCGTATAATTCACCTTTGCCGATTCGTACGCCTTCAATACCGCCGAAACCTTCCAGATGCGCCTTGCCAACATTCGTAATCAGACCATGCGTCGGTTGACAAATGCTGCACAAAAGCGCAATTTCCTGCTGATGATTGGCCCCCATTTCAACAACGGCTAGCTCATGCTGTTCGTTGAGAGCCAATACCGTTAGCGGTACGCCAATATGGTTATTAAGATTGCCGCGCGTGGCGTAGATCGCATAGTTTTTACTCAGTACACAGGCGATCAACTCCTTCGTTGTCGTTTTTCCATTCGACCCTGTGAGACCAACAACTGGAATTTTCAGGGTCTGGCGGTGATGCCGGGCGAGGTCCTGCAAAGCTGTCAGCCCATCGGCAACTAATAGGCAACGTCCATCCTGATGAGCTACTGCCGGGTCATCGACTATAACATAACGGGCACCTTTTGCCAGCGCTTCAAGGGCAAATTGGTTCGCATCGAAAGATGGACCTTTGAGGGCTACAAACAAACAATCAGGTGTGATCTGACGTGTATCGGTTGAGACACCGGAACATTCCAGAAATTTTTCGTACAAGTAGGGTATTGCTATCATGGTTGTAGATTAATTCAGGGTCGTTGCACGTTAGATAGTGGACTTACGACTTTTGACATTGAATCTTAGACTTACGACTTTACTTTGTCTGCTGCCGCTGCTTTCGCTGGCGCAAAGATATTCGTTTCGGTACGAGCAACGACCATCGGCTATGGTTTCGGGTAAAACACTACCCAACGCATTTGCTGGTGGACTCAACGCCTGTCAGTTTTCGATGGTACGTCTTAACGACGACAACCGCGAGGATTTAGTCGTTTTTGACCGGACATCGTCGAAAATCAGCACGTTCCTAGCCCAAACCAATGGCAGCTACCGCTACGATCCCAGCTACGAAGCGGCTTTTCCGGCAACGTATAACTGGCTGTTAATGGTTGATTACGACGCCGATGGCAAGCGGGATATTTTTACGGCAGGGCCAGCCGGCATGCGGGTGTACAGAAATACCTCGACAACCGGAAAGGTTAGTTTTCAACTCATTGCCGATCCGCTACAAGTCGAAGGTTTCAGTGGTCGCCAGCCGCTCTACGCCGGACCGGTTGATTTACCTGCCATCACCGATCTCGACAACGATGGCGACATTGATATTGTAGCAGCCGAAGTATTTGGCCGAAACCCTATTTATTACCAAAACCTAAGCCGCGACAAAAACCCAGGAGCCACTACCGCACCCGGCCTCGATTTCAAGCGTAACGGTGATTGCTGGGGCAATTTCTTTATCAACGATTGCCAAGACTTTACGTTCGGAATTAATTGTCAGAGCGGAGGTCGGATAGCGACGCCAACAGCCGCCACCGGACAGGCTCGGCCCGCCCACTCGGGCATAACGTTGACCATTACCGACACCGACGGCGACAACAAAAAAGACATTTTATTGGGTCACGTCGGCTGTCTGAACGCTACCCGCGTTCGTAATGCGGGCACCAATGACGCCAACGCTAATTTTGTATCGTTCGATGCCGACTTCCCAGCGATCAACCCGATCAATTTCCCTTCGTTCCCATCCATGTTTGTCGAAGACTTCGATGGCGACGGACAACGCGATTTGGTGGCGTCGACAAATAATTCGGCCAACGACGGGGGGCTGACTGATTTTCGGGCTTCGAATTGGTTTTACCGTAATGCCGGTACAAACGCGGCACCCGACTACCAGTTGATGCAGAAAAACTTTTTGCAGGACGGCATGATCGACCTCGGAGAGAATGCCGCCCCAACTCTGGCCGATATGGATGGCGACGGTGATGCCGATATGCTTGTGGGTCATGCCGGCACCCTAACTGACAAAGGTACCCGTGCTGGGTTGTGGTACTTTGAAAACAAAGGAACCGCCGACGACCCGGTTTTTGACCTCATCACTACCGATTATCTGGGCCTTGCCCAATCGCTGACGGTGACTTACACGCTGCCGCAACTTGTAGATATGGACGGAAACCAATCGCCCGATCTGGTCCTGACGGCCCAAACAGGCCGCGCCGTTCAGATTCGGGTATTTTATAACCAGGCCGCTCGTGGATCAGCTGCCAAGTTCAACGCTGCTGATAGCCGGACGATTACACTACCCGGCGATTTTGGTGCCGGTGAGCTACCCACTTTTGTTGATGTGGATAAAGACGGCCTAATCGATGTTTTGGTTGGGAAACAGATTGGCTCGATTGATTATTTTCGGAATACGGGCACCAACGGCAACCCAACATTTACCCTGCAAACCTCCACCTTTGGTGGATTTAAGGGCGACAATATAACTCGGTCCCGTTCGCTGGCCGTAGCCGACCTTAATGGCGACCAACGCCCCGAACTGGTTGTTGGCCTGGCCGACGGAAAGCTCCTGCTCTATCGCTTCCCCGACAAGCCTGATCAGCCGTCGGTGCTACTCGACTCCCTCAAAAGTGTGGTTAACCCCGGCACGAATGTGCTTGTCTCCGTAGCCGACCTCGACGGTGATCAACTTCCCGATCTTGTGGTGGGTACCATTGCGGGTGGGTTGCGGTTCCTGAAAAATGACTCCGAAAAAGTAATTATTACAGCCACCGAACCCGACGAATCTATTGCTCCCTGGGCCTACCCAAACCCTACCGACCGCTTCGTAACCATTCGGCCACCTTACGACGGTAAGGCAGAGGTAGTGAACCTGAATGGGCAGGTAGTGCAGGACGGTATCTGGGTTCGGGCGCATAACGAGACGACTCTCGATCTCGGCAACTTAACCGATGGTACCTACCTCGTTCGCCTGATTACTCCTGACAAACCGGCCAGAATTCAAAAGGTTGTGCTGTGGAAATAGGGCGTTTCCGGCTCAAATCATAACCTGAGCCGTCTCAAATTAATACTGAGTCGATACGAGGGGGCCTTAGCCACCACCTTTGAGCCATCAATCGCAAACGCCCTAACCGGGCACTCTGATTATGGCTCGCCTTGTCTACCTCGCTTTCCTGTTAATCATCACCCTGCCAACGCTGGCTCAAACCCTGTCGGGCACGGTACGTGATGCCAACAACCAACCGGCATCCTTTGCCGCGTTAAAACTTTTCCGTTCTACAGATTCGTCGTTTGTAGCAGGTACCGTTTCGGACGTAGACGGTCGTTATACGTTCAAGAATGTAAGCGCGGGAGCTTATCGGGTTCAGGCGTCACTCGTGGGCATGATCAACGCTAGCAGTCCAGTAGTAACCCTCCGGGCGGGTGAATCACTAACGCTTGAGCCGCTATTACTTCGTCAGGATAACCAGACCTTAGCCACGGTAACGGTTCGGGCTCAGAAGCAATACATTGAGCAACAGATCGACAAAACGGTATTGAACGTAGCCGCCGATGCAACTGCTCAGGGCAAAACGGCTTATGAACTCTTACAGCAGGCGCCCGGCGTAGTTATTGACCCTAACGATAATGTCCGCATGGCGGGCAAGCAAGGCGCCAACGTATTCATCGACGGAAAGCCAACCAACCTTTCGGCCGCTGATCTAGCCAACCTACTCCGGGCCACGCCCGCCAGCAACATCGCTACCGTTGAATTGATTACGAATCCTTCGTCTCGCTACGATGCACAGGGCGGGGCAGGTATTATCAACATCAAGTTTCGGCGCGACAAAAGCTTGGGCCTGAACGGGAACGCATCGGGTGGTTACGGCCAAAGCGACCACTACCGCGCTAACGCTGCCCTTGATTTAAATTACCGGGCCAAACGGCTGAATCTCTTCGATAATGTATCCGGCAGCGATAATTATCAGATCACCAATGTGTTGCTTAATCGAATCGTTCTCCCCTCTCCTGTTTTAGGAGAGGGGCAGGGGGTGAGGTCTGGCTCTCAATTTCTTCAGCGCGGTCATGATTCCGATGGGACACGGGCCATTGTTTACAAAGCTGGAGCCGACTACTTCATAGACTCGCGCCAGACAATTGGCCTGATTGTGTCGGGTAACAATAGCGCAAATCGGTTCGGTACATACACAACTACGAATATTGTTAATAGCCAAAACCGGGTAGATTCCAGCATTGTGAATCGGGTGGATAATCCAAGCCAGAACAGTCGGATCAATGCAGCGTTGAATTACCGTTACGCCGATACGCTGGGACTGGAGCTAAATATCGACGCCGACCTGACGCGCTTCAGCAATTCATCGCCCAACACCATTACGAGCAACTACATCGGGGCTGATCGCCAACCATTGTTCACCCGCCACAATCGCTTCGATGCCAGCACCGACATTTCTATTGTAACGCTGAAAGGTGATCTGGTTAAAGAATGGAAAGCCAAAAATCCGTCTAATGGGTCGGTTAAGTTCGAAACGGGTTTTAAACACACCGATGTAGCCACCGACAACAACCTGTTAGCCTTTATTGGCTTACCCGAGCAAGCTGATGTGAACCGCACCAACCGGTTCACTTATCGCGAGATTGTAAGCGCGGTTTACGCATCGCTAAATCGGTCGGCAGGAAAGTGGGCCATGCAGGCTGGCCTTCGGGCCGAGAACTCCAACGTTTACGGTCGCTCAACGGATTTGCTAAATCGTACCATTATTAGTCCAGACAGAAATTACCTGAATTTGTTTCCAACGGCCTTCGTACAGTATAAGCCAACTGACAATAGCCAGTTATCCCTGAACTACGGTCGGCGGATTGGGCGTCCCAACTACCAGGATTTGAACCCATTTGTTTATCAGATTGACCCCTATACCAGCCAGCGTGGCAATCCGTATCTGCGACCTAACTACACCCAGAATGCTGAGTTGAGCTACACTTACAAATGGGCAACAACCGTGAAGGTATCCTATAGCCACACCAACGATTTTTCGACTGACGTAATACGCCAGGAGGGTCTCACTGCCTATCAAACGGTAGCCAACGTGGGCAAGGTCGATGCACTGAATATATCGGTCAGCACGCCCTACCAGTTCACAAAGTGGTGGAATATGTACGCCTACGCTGGTGGTACCTGGAACAGCTTCCGGGGAAGTTTCTCGCCCACAGAGCCGTTCAATCAGCGGGCATTTGCCTTCGATGGCTATATGCAACAGTCATTTAAGCTCTCAAAACTATGGTCGGCGCAAGCATCGGGTTTTTGGAGCGCTCCCACTACCCAAACCGTCTATCGCATCGGCGGACTGGGTGCTTTAAATCTGAGCGTGCAGAAAACAGTGCTTCAGGAGCGCGGCAAAATCACCGTTGGCATCGATGATGTTTTAAACACCATGCGCTGGCGGCAATCGGCAAACTTCAGCGGAACTACAGCAACAGACCAACCCCAGCAATTTACCATTGACCGCAAATGGGAGAGTCGCCGGGTAAGTATTCGGTTCAGCTACCGATTCGGCAGCAACGAAATAAAAGCCGCCCGCGAGCGCGAAACCGGGGTCGACGCAGGAAGGATCAAAACCAAGGGAAATCTATAATCAAATACAGTAAATGGCTAGTGTCATGAAAACGAGTTCGATTACTCGATTGCTCGTATTGAGTCTGTCTGTTACATCTGCTTTTGCCCAAACCACGCAGCGGGTGACGCTCAACCTGAAAAACAACGGCCTGCTGCCCCGCGAGTTCCGATTTCTGGAACGTTACCCTGATGCCAGCGCGCCGAACGTGTTTACGGCCTATATCCTGCCCGGCCGTTCCCATGAGGTTAAACTAAAAGTTGGCACCTGGCTGTCGCAGGTCAATCAGCAGGAAATCAATGCTAACATGCGCGGTCAGGAGGCTCCTGGCAAACCAATTTTAACGGTAAAAGCCGAAGACGACGGCAAAACAGTGAAGCTGGTTGAGAAATGAGCGTGCTAAACGTCCCGCCAAACGCCCCAACGGTTGCCAATTATCCCAAACGCTACCGAACAGCCCACAATTTTGTAAGTAGCTGATTGATCACTCTACTTTTGAACCAGTCAAAAACACAAACTGGTTTATGAAAATCGTCCTCCTTTCACTGTTCCTTCTCCTCGCTGGTCTTACCCCGGTTATTGCCCAAACTACCAATACCTATCTACAAACACATCATACCGTTTTTGACCCCGCCAAATCGGACAGCTACTCGTTGTTCGATTCGGCGTTTTATCAAAATGACGTGTTTATGCTCGGCGAAAATCACGGCTATGCAGCGCCCCAATCCATTGATCTGGCCTTATTAAAACACCTCAACCAGCGGGTAAATCTGCGTTACTATTTGGCCGAAATGGACTTTGCCCAGGCAGAGTTGGTCAATCAATATTTAATTACTGGCAAAAAAACAGCCCTTGACTCGCTGTTTCGGGGATTTCTTACACAGACAATGGCTGGTACGTCGCAGTGGGGTAATCAGCAGTTTTACGATAAAATTGTAGCCATCCGCACCTATAACCAGACCCGGCCCGACTCTCTCCGTATTCAATTTCTGGGCGTAGATTGGTTCCAGCGCGGGGGAAGCATTGCCGTTGACTGGCTCCGGCAAACAATACAGCAACGATTGTCAGCAGCCGAAACAGCCACTGATCCAGTGCTGGATAGCTTACGGTTGCTTATGCAACAACCCACAGTAACGCTGGGCAAACTGTTACCATTTGCAAAGCGAATTAACACTGATTACCAAGCGAATCAGGAGCAGTACATCGCTCTATTGGGGAATCAGCTGATGCCTTTTCGGCAACTATTCGAGATGCTGACCTATGCAAACATGGGCATCACCCGCGACGAAGTAGCCGCCCGGCTCACGCAGTTTCTGACCGCCGAGATGCACCTGCAACACCAAAAACTCTACGGTCTCTGGGGCTACACCCACGTGTTACAGGCGGGAGTCAACAAAAGTCCAACCTTTTCTGGATTACTGGCCAAAGCTGGTCGTCGGGTAGTGACGATGCCTATTCTCTTCAAAGACAGCCAAATGCTCGTTCACCGCGATCATGTGCCGTTTGTTTTCCGGCAAAAGGGCGAAACCTTTGTCAGGATGAATTTCCTAGATGCCGACGGGCGGGTTTTCGGGGTTGATGGGTTTCGTGAATTAGAAGGGGTGACCACCGAAAACCAAACTACGCTCATCAAACTCAACGCACCTGATTCACCCTATCGCGGCAAGCTGACACTGATAAAGGTTGGCGGAATAACCGGTACTAAAATTGCACCCGACGACGCTGAACACACCGTTACGACCGATTATTTTCAGTACGTTTTTGTTGTCCGTAACTCGCCCCCGGTATCGCTATGGTCAGTTTCGTTACCAAATGAGTAAGAACCATAAAATTGCATATACCTGATGATCAAGGGTTTGGAAAACTGCTATTTGTGACACTAGGCTCAATATATAATTTGAGTCGGCTCAACATCTTTTTGAGTCGAAACACCCCTTCTCAATGAGCGATGTTTGCCTCAGTAATCGCAATTAAAAACATGTCGTTCTGGCGCAAATCACAATCCAAATGAAAACCAACGCAATCCTCCTGACTCTGCTCTTTGTGAGCCTGTTCACCACTTCTGTTTCGGCCCAGACCCCGCTTCCGGCCAGCGGTGAGAAGCGAATTACATTCATGCTCAAAAACACGCTGGGCTACCATCGTATGTTTCGGGTTGAAGGGCCGGGAATCGCGTACGGCTTTACCATGAACCGACGCGAAATGGTTCCGTGCACTTGGCCTGTTGGCTCGAAATTGTATTTCAGTAAAGACGGCGAAAAGACTCAAGGATTAATTCTGACTGTAACGGCCGCCGACGAAGGCAAAACGCTGACTACCGACACGGGAGCCATAGAAACCGTATCGAATACTACGCCCAGTGCGCCTGAACCTAAAAAAACCGTTGCTATTAGCCTACAGAACCCCAGTTTGCTGCCCCGTAAAATAGCCCTGATCAGCTACGAACCCGGAGAACCGGGCAACAGCACCAATATTTTCGTGTTGGCTCCCGTTGTGGGCAGTAAAAAGTTCAGGTTTCCCGCTGGCACAAGACTTTACTTAGCCGACGACGAACAAGTCAATACGGTAATGAGCGGTAAGCGCATTGATAGTAGTAAACCATTTCTGACAGTGAAGTCCGAAGATGCGGGCAAATCATTCCCTGTGAAGTAGTAGTCGTACTTGTAGAGACACCCAATGTGCTGATAAAGCCCGTAGTGGTCCAGGAACTTGATCCGGAATTAGAGGCCGTGAAGGTATTGAGCACCCAAAAAAGGTAAACTTACGCGCTGTATCTTGCCGTTGTAATTCGTTTAACCCACCTATTTTCCGATCCCTGCTGTTTCATTATGACTTTCTATTTTTCGGCCTATTCAACGCCATTACTGTTTGGCTTTATTCAGGGTTGGGTGTATGCTGTTTTACTCTGGGTCAGAGGGTTTAAAGAAGAACGACTATCTGATAAATTGCTGGGCTGGGTACTAGTAGGGCTCTGTTTCGACATCTGGATTTATATGCTCGGCTTTGGCGGTATCGAAATCTTCTGGAAAGAACTAGAGTTTTTTCCGCGAACGCTGGGTTTTCTGTTGCCGCCGTTGGTGTATTTTTATCTCAAAAGCCAGTTCGACACCACGTTCCGGTTTCAGCTCCGGGATGCCTGGCACGCCCTGCCGTTTGTGCTTGATACGGTCTATCATGTACTGGTTTGGGCGATGGGTACAGCCGTGGTGCAATACTGGGAAACAACAGTGCATAACCCGTACCTCGGCATGCCCCTGTTTGTGTTTGGAACCGCGCAACAATTCCTGTATCTCTACTGGTCACTACAACTTTACTGGGCGTACCGGGCCTGGACTAAAACCCAATTCTCTGACGTAGAGACGATTAGCTTCCGGTGGTTTCGCAATTTCCTGATCGCACTTACCATAACCCTGGTCTTTAGTCTACTAATGACTCTGCTTGACCTTTGGCTGGATTTGGACTACTGGCAGGATTGGTGGGGTAACCTGGTTGGTGTAGTCCTAATTTACTATGTCAGCATTGAGGGTTATGCCCAGGCCCAACCCGGACGGCGGCTTATATTCCGGGAGGTTGACACAAACATTGGCACGAGCGAGGTAAGTGAAGAACCATTGGCAAAACCGGCTAAAGAATCCGTACCGGCACCAACATCGCCTGAAATAATAGAGAGCCACACTAAATTACTGGCATTTATGGCCTCCGAAAAACCTTACCTCGACCCAGATTTGTCGCTGGCCGATCTGGCCCGGCGGTTGCACACCAACTCGGTATTGTTATCGCAGGTTATCAATACGGGAGCGGGCAAAAACTTCAATGATTTTGTGAATGAATATCGGGTAGAGGAGTTCAAGCGCCAGGTACGTGAACCTGCCAATGCGCACCTAAGTTTTTTGGGTCTCGCGCTCGATTGTGGTTTTAACTCAAAAGCTACATTCAACCGGGCTTTCAAAAAATTTACCGGTGCGTCGCCAAAGGAATTTGCCGAAACGTAAAAAGCCCGATTGATCGAGTCAAACGGGCTTCCTGAGGCAGTTGATATTAAAACGACCTTGGTCTATGGAAAGTTTCAGCAAAGAAAAATAGAAGGATAGTTTTTCAAAATAGTTAGCTTAACTCTTCACACCTGATTTTTACCAGTTTCAGCCGTTCAATTACGGCTTGCGAAGGTAGAT
The DNA here is from genome assembly GCF_028867935.1 of Flavobacterium sp. SUN052. Lineage (GTDB taxonomy): Bacteria > Bacteroidota > Bacteroidia > Flavobacteriales > Flavobacteriaceae > Flavobacterium. Next base: position 199,759 of record NZ_JAPQNS010000003.1, on the reverse strand, counting down.
TATCGCTCTCTACGCGAAGCACCCGATCGCAATCTTCCCAATCGACCGACCAGCGCAAAAGACCACCTAACGACGACAGGGTGTCGGATAGTAACGATTGCCGTTGCTGTGTAAGATCTGTTTTGAATACGAGGACTTCCATAGTCATTATACCGTTTGATTCGGCTCCCGAAACAGCCGGACATCAGCCCAAAATGTACCGAATGGAATCACAGAGGCCAGCAGCGCCAAGCCTGTTTTGCGCCAACCCCAGCTGAATTCGATGGCACACTGTATCACCAAAAGAACATACAATACGAACAACAACCCATGCGCCATACCAATGATCCGGTTGGGTGTGGGCATACCAAACCCATATTTCAGGGGCATACCAATGCCAAGTAACACTAGGAATGAAACGCCTTCAGTGAAGGCCAGAATACGAAGGCGACCGAGTTGGGTTTTAAGTAGATTGATCATAACTACTGAAATCTGAACCAGGGGCGGTTCAAGTCATCAAGAAAGGGCCACGGGATGGCCGACAAAATCAGAACTAAAGCAAGAGAAAAATAAATCGCGGTGAGTTGGAATTTGTGATGAGCGGTTGTTGCCCGTTTGGCCAACGACGAGCCCACGCTCATAACCACAATAGCAATAAACATGGTGAGTGCGTGGCGAATAGCGAAGAAAGAAACCGCCGGAATTGCCGCTCCCTGACTGGGGTTAGCCAGAAAAACCTGAATTAGCGGGCTGATGACGTAGAGTGTCATACCCACTAATAATTGAGTGTGCGTAAGCGAAGTGGTCAGAGAGCGGGCAATTGTGTCGGAACGGCCGTAAGGGCGGCCGCTTAGCTGCCCCTGCACAGCAGCAGCGATGGTATAAAGCAGGCTGAACAGAATGAGCCAGCGCGTAATGGAATGAATAACGAGCAGAATCTGATACACGAGCTATTGTTTTTAGGCAAAATCAGAGGAAGCATTTCAGGCCCACAAGGCACTTAGTTCCTGCCAGGAGATAAGCCCAATTGCCAGTACAGCCATAGCTAGGCCAAGTTTGTTGAGCGTTGATAGTTTCTCTCCGAAAAACAGAGTTGCGGTAAGAGCCGCCACCAAAATAACCCCAATGTTGTAAACCGGATACACAAACGCACCATTACCACCAAAGGCCGATAGCGCCAGAATAAGCGTGTAAAAGCTTAGAAAATTAGGAATCCCCAGTGTCACAGCGGCCACAAAATTACGTCCTTCAAGGCGTTCTTTACCTTGCACAAACCGCACCGCTAGCAATACAGAACCAGCAATAATAGCACCCAGAACCATGGTAAGTGTGATAGGTACTGTCTGGTCGGCCGCTGTAATGTAATGGACGTTCATGTAGTTGATTGTCGTGTTTGTAAGGCCATACATTAGAAACACGGCAATTGGAAGCCAGATCGCATTGCCAGCTTGTGAGGATACAGACTGCTCTGGCGCTTTATACGTACTTAGCCCGACGGCTACTAATGCCAGCACCAAACCGAGGTAATTTAGCCCATCGAATACTTTTCCTCCACCTAACACCAGCAGACTAAAGGTCACCGGAATCACCAACGAAAGATTGTTGGCTAGCGAGGTGGCCGTGATACCACTCCGTTGGGTACTGGCTCCCGACAACAGAAACGTTACGATAAAGCCGACTCCAAGCGCCAAGGCCATCCAGGTCCAGGTTTGGGTAAAGTCGATGGAGAACGATTGCCCGGTGGGCATCAGCAGCCAACCCGTTAGGAAACAAATCGGATAGTTGAAAACGATGGCTTGGGTCGTATTGACGCCGAAACGGGGAAAAAGCCGGAAGTTAAGTAGCAGCATCACCGAAAGCAGGATGCTGGCAATGAGATAAAGCATAAAGGCAGAAGCAAAGTTGGACGCGAAGTTACGCGCTCTGTGTACAGACTACTTATACTTCGTCAAAACAACTAGGCAGGCACAACCGACTCCCGCTTGTTGGCCGACAATCCGGCCCGGTCAATGTGTTGTTGAATCAGGCTGGTATAACCATTCTGTTGTTCCTGCTGGTACTCGGGCGACCACCCTAACGCGGTACCTAACAGGGTTGCTGCCACCGGGGTTGCCTGTAGAGCCGCATGCCAGTCGACCAAACCAAGTCGAATGCGACGAAGGAGCAGATCATCAAGGGTCAGTGCCATTTCTGCTTGGGCCGCATAAATAACTTCAGCTTTCATAAACGGATGATGGTTCACGAGAGGTTCGGCTAAAGTTGGGTTCTGTTCCATCAGGGATAGCACAGCAGCCGCTTGTGTGCCGTACGTCTCTGACAAATGCCTGATTGTTTGAGGTGGTATGCTGGGATGACGCGCCGTAAGCGAATTAATGAACGTCGGGCCATAGCCGTCTCCACCCAGCAACATCAGCTCATCCGTTTTACTTTGTTTATGCACTCCTAATCGCTGGCAACAAACATCAATAGTATCCTGGGCCATAATCCGATAGGTAGTCCATTTGCCCCCCATGATACTAACCAGGCCCGACTGCTTGTCGACTTCGACTTCGTGGTCGCGCACCAGGCTTTTAGAACTGGCATTGGGATCAGCCTGAAGCAATGGTCGTAATCCAGCAAACCCACCTGTCACCTGATCGATGGTGAGCGGTTTGGCAAGGAACTGATTTACGTGTTCAATCAAATACTCAGCCTCGTCGAGCTGCAAATAAGGCGTTTCGGTTGGGTCGGCTTCCGTGTCGGTGGTGCCAATAAGATAGTGGCCTCGCCAGGGAATGGCAAAAAGAACGCGCCCATCGGAGGTTTCAGGAACGAGCAATGCTGCTTTCGTGGGGCCAACAGCTTCCATCGGCAACACCACGTGAGCACCTTTACTGGCCCGCATCCGGTCGGCTTGCTGGGGGTTGGCCGTTTGCCGAAGCGAGTCGGCCCGCGTACCAGTGGCGTTTATAAAGACTTTGGCCCGGAGCCAGAACGTTTCGCTGGTGAGCTCGTCGCGCACCAAAGCCGCCTGAATGGTGCCACTTGAATCGGTCTCAAACCGAACCGCCGAACAATGGTTGGCCACACTGGCGCCCTGTTGAGCGGCTGTCTGCACCAGACCAAGGTTAAACCGGGCATCATCGAACTGACCATCATAATACAAGACGGCACTCTGAAAACTGCTTGTTGAGAAAGCTGGAAATTCACGAAGAGCCTCTTTTTTAGTCAACCAACGGCTTGGCGCCATCCGGCGGCTACCGGCCAACAGATCGTACAATTTAAGCCCAATAGTGAAGTACAGGCCAGCAAACCAGTTTTTGCAAGGAGTTAACAGGGCTAGTGGATGCGCCAGGTGTGGAGCGATGTGCAACAGCGTTCGACGTTCATGCAGACCCTTTCGAACCATAGCCAACTGTTTGGGATCAAGGTTTTTAAAGGCTTGCTCCAGATACCGTACTCCCCCATGCACCAGTTTTGTTGAGGTGCTTGATGTAGCTGAGCTAAAATCATCCCGTTCGATCAGGGCCGTTTTAAGGCCCCGACTGGCAGCATCGAGCGCACAGCCTGCTCCACTGGCTCCCCCGCCAATAATACAGACATCGAATAATTCCGTTTGCAGTTGGCGAAGGTTAGCCGTGCGATTCATAAGCGAAAATTAGGCTTTGGCAGCCGGTTCATTGGAGCGAACCGTGCGATCAAACTTTTTAGGAGCGTATAGAAACCCAAAAGCCTCAGCGCCTTCTTTAGTGTGTACTTTATGATGAATGTAATGTGCCCGGATTATCCGCTGCATATATTTTCCTTTGAACCGGTGCTTCAGTTTTACCCGCTGATGAACGATCACATCGTGAAAAACGAAGTAAAAAACACCATAGAGCGTCACACCTGCGCCAATCCAGGTCAAAAAGCTCAACGACTCTACTTCAATACCTGCAACAATCAACGAGATAGCGACCGTGCTAAATACGACTGCAAACAGGTCATTTCGTTCAAAGAATCCCTTGTGGTGGTTATGGTGATCGTTGTGCCAGCTCCACAAAAACCCATGCATCACGTACTTGTGCGTAAACCAGGCAACTCCTTCCATGAAAAGAAACGTACCGATAACCAAGGCAACGTTTAGTAGCATATTTGTGTTATTAAGTTGGGTAAAACCGTTGAATGAGTGTATTCACTCTGTGAAGTTAACGGTTTGTTTGTCCGAAAAGTTGACAAAAAAGGCCTTTGGCTCAACTTCATCATAAGATAATCGCGTTATACAGATGTCGACCCTTGCAGTTACGGAAAACAGTTGTATATTTAGTCCAGTAAGTGCTCCACAAAATCAGTATGCCACTAATATGGACTACCGGGCACTCAAAGATCTGGTTCGTCGGGGTGAAGGCCAGCAGATCGAGTTTAAATTAAAAGTAAACCACCCCGACAAAATCATCCGCGAAGTTGTTGCATTCGCCAACACTGATGGCGGCTTCCTCTTCGTCGGCGTCAACGACGACCTCACCATACCCGGCCTTAAGTATGCCGATGAGGATCTTTACCTCCTCGAACGAGCTATCCAGAAATATTGCTTTCCGGCAATTTCATACACGCTTGAACGGATTCCACTCTATGACGAGCGTGAGGTATTAGCTTTCCGCATTCCGCCCAGCCGTAACCGCCCTCATTACGTAGTGCTCGACCCGGAGAAGCCGGACGAGAAAAAAGCCTATGTACGTGTAGCCGATAAATCGGTGCAGGCCAGCAAAGAGGTTCGTGAAATCCTGAAAGGCGAACGTGCCGACCGAAGTGTCCGCTTCACCTACGGCGATAAGGAACGCGTACTGTTACAACACCTCAATCAACACCAGACCATTACGGTCGATTTGTTTGCGAGCATTGCTAATGTTCCCCGCAAAATCGCATCCCGAACCCTTGTATTGCTGGTTTTAGCCAACGTGTTACAAATTCACCCCAACGAGGTCGTTGACCGCTATACGAGCCGGGCGGGTTTGTGACGGCACTGTCGGGCGCAAAAAAGACGACCAATTGTCTTAAAAATTGCTGTCGCATGAGGCCTTCGACTCCGCTCAGGCTGACGGGAAACGCTCGAACTGGTTGTCAGCCTGAGCGGAGTCGAAGGCCTCATGCGACAGCAATCAAGTTAGACTTGTTAATCAATTTCCCACCCCTAGCTTGTTATCTAGACGTAAGTTAGTACCCTACGCCGTTGGCACTGCGTCTGTTGATACCGTTTTAGTGGCCAAAACTTCCGATACCTCCTCCGCGTAGGCATCCGTTGGTATGCAGGAACAAACCAAATTCCGGTCACCATAGGCGCTGTCGATGCGGCTGACACTTGGCCAGAACTTACGAGCTTTCACGTACGGCAATGGGAAAGCGGCTTTTTCGCGGCTATAAGGCCGGTTCCAGTCATCAGTCATCACTACCCCAACTGTATGAGGAGCATGTTTTAGCACGTTGTTAGCGCGATCTGCCTGTCCGTTTTCAATTTCCCGAATCTCGTTGCGGATAGCGATCATCGCATCACAAAAACGGTCGAGTTCTGATTTAGACTCTGATTCGGTTGGCTCAATCATCATCGTTCCCGCTACCGGGAACGACACCGTAGGCGCATGGAAACAGTAATCCATCAACCGCTTGGCAATGTCTTCTACCTCCACGCCCACCGCTGATTTGAACGGGCGGCAGTCAATAATCATTTCGTGAGCGGCCCGGCCATTTGTGCCGGTATACAGCACATCGTAATGGCCCTCAAGCCGCGATTTAATGTAGTTAGCGTTCAGAATGGCGCGTTCCGTAGCTCTGGTCAGCCCTTCACCACCCATCATGGCAATGTAGGCATACGAGATGGTCAGAATACTTGCCGAGCCAAATGGGGCCGCCGAAACCGCACCAGCACCCGTTGCCTTTTTGCTATCGATAACATGGCCCGGCAAAAACGGCACCAGGTGAGCCGCTACACCGATTGGACCCATGCCCGGGCCTCCCCCACCGTGAGGAATACAGAATGTTTTATGTAGGTTTAAGTGGCAAACGTCGGCCCCAATGTTCGCCGGAGAAGTCAAGCCAACCTGCGCATTCATGTTAGCCCCGTCCATATATACCTGTCCACCGTGCTCGTGGATAATGGCACAGATTTCAGTAATACTTTCTTCGAAAACGCCGTGCGTTGATGGATACGTGACCATCAGCGACGACAAATCCTGACTATACTGCTCGGCTTTTGCCCGAAGGTCAGTAACGTCGATATTTCCACGCTCGTCGCATTTCACGATCACCACTTTCATGCCGGCCATTACCGCGCTTGCCGGGTTAGTACCGTGCGCCGACTGCGGAATCAAAGCCACATTGCGGTGATCGTCGCCCCGACTCAGGTGATAATCGCGGATAACCATCAGGCCTGCATACTCACCCTGAGCCCCCGAATTGGGCTGGAGCGACATAGCCGCAAAACCCGTGATTTCACAAAGCCAGTCGTTGAGGTCAGCAAACAGTTGCTGATAGCCAACGGTTTGGTCTTTTGGCGCAAAGGGATGTAACTTACCAATCTCAGGCCACGTCACCGGAATCATCTCGGCGGTGGCATTGAGTTTCATGGTACAGCTGCCCAGCGAAATCATCGAATGGACCAGCGAAAGATCTTTTTCTTCGAGTGATTTCAGATACCGAAGCATCTCATGTTCGGTGTGGTGCGTATTGAAAACCGGGTGAGTCATGTACTCTGAGGTTCGTACCAACCGATCTGGCCATGTAATTTCCAGCTCGTTGGCAATAACCTCCAGATCAACATTTACACCAAACACGTTCAGCAACGCAACGGCATCCTCGTATGTCTTGGCTTCATCAAACGATATACTTACCTGCTGATCGTCGGCCTGGTAGCGAAGATTAACCTGTGCCGCTCGTGCTGATTTCTTCAGTGAATCAACATCACTTACATTTACCGTGATCGTATCGAAATAATTTTCAGTGATGACTTCATAACCACCCCATGCGAGCGCCGTAGCAACCAGTTTCGTCAACCCATGCGTACGTTCCGCAATCTGGCGCAACCGCACCGGGCCGTGATACACAGCATAGCTACTGGCCATTACAGCCAACAGAACCTGAGCCGTACAAATATTAGAGGTTGCTTTCTCGCGCCGAATATGTTGCTCACGAGTTTGCAGCGCCATCCGAAGAGCCGGTTTGCCCTGAGCATCTACCGATACGCCAATGATGCGCCCTGGAATCTGGCGTTTCAGCGAATCGCGGGTAGCAAAAAAAGCCGCATGTGGCCCACCAAAGCCCATTGGCACCCCAAACCGCTGCGCCGAACCAACTACCACGTCAGCACCCATTTCGCCGGGCGACGTAAGCATTGTCAGCGCCATCAAGTCGCTGGCAACAGCCACCGTAACGCCAAGTTCGTGCGCCGAAGCAATCAGATCTGTATAATCGAACACCTCTCCATCAGTTGCCGGGTACTGGAGCAGCATCCCAAACAGGGCCTGGCTGGTCAAATCAACCGTGCGGTGATCGCCTACCAATACCTGAATACCTACGGGAGTAGCCCGCGTACGAATCAGATCGATAGTTTGCGGATGGCAGTGAACCGACACAAAAAAGGTGTCGGCGTTTTTCTTGCTGGCAGGGCGGGTGGCATGAAGCAGGTTCATGGCTTCAGCAGCGGCAGTAGCTTCGTCAAGTAATGATGCATTGGCCAAATCCATACCCGTCAGGTCAGCTACTACCGTCTGAAAATTCAGCAGCGCTTCAAGACGTCCCTGAGCAATCTCAGCCTGATAAGGCGTGTAGGCCGTGTACCAGGCTGGGTTTTCCAGAATATTCCGAAGAATCACGTTGGGCGTGATCGTGTCGTAATAGCCCTGACCAATGTACGAGGTAAAGATTTTGTTCTGGCCGACCATCTTTTTGAAGCTGGCCAGAAACTGGGCTTCCGTTTGGGGGGCGGGCAGATTAAGCGGATTTGCCAATCGAATGCTGGCGGGGACCGTCTGATCGATGAGTTCGCCAATGGATGAAACCCCCACGGCAGCAAGCATTTCATTAAATTCCTGATCCTGTTCGCCGTTATGGCGGTCTTCAAATGACTCCTGGTACCGGATATTGAGTGGCATAGTTAGCAGATGAACGCACGATTGATATAAATCCAAACCCAAAATTACGGTAAAATGTGCGATGGAGGTCAAAAATCCGACCTGTTATAATCAGCGGAGTAACGAGGTAGATTGAAAGATAAAGCATAACGATCGGCACAAAAGTTGTAGAGGTATAACAAGAATCAAGGATGAAAACCTAATTTTACGGGTCAATCGTAACTTGACAAGCAATCCTTTTCTATGAAAGTAGTCATTTTAGCAGGCGGTTTGGGAACTCGCCTGAGCGAAGAAACCGTCATTAAGCCTAAGCCAATGGTCGAAATTGGTGGTATGCCTATCCTGTGGCATATCATGAAAATTTACTCAGCCCATGGATTCAACGAGTTTATTATTTGCTTGGGATACAAAGGTTATATTGTCAAAGAATACTTTGCAAACTACTTCCTTCATCAGTCCGACGTTACTATTAATCTGAAAACGAATCAGATCGAAGTCCACAATACATATGCCGAACCCTGGAAAATAACTTTAGTTGATACAGGAACAGAAACGATGACCGGTGGACGCATCCGCCGGGTCCGTCAACATATTGGCGATGATACGTTTCTATTAACATACGGTGATGGAGTTGGCAATGTAAATATTAAAGCACTTGTTGAGTTTCATCAGGGGCAGCAAAAAAAATGTACCCTGACGGCTGTGCAACCTTTAGCGCGATTTGGCGCACTAAATATCAGCAATTCAAACCACGTACAATCGTTTATGGAGAAACCTAAAGGGGATGGTGCATGGGTTAATGGAGGCTTTTTTGTTTGTGAGCCGTCGGTAATTGAATACATCGCTGATGACTCTACTACTTGGGAGCGTTATCCTTTAGAAACTTTAGCATCCGAAGGGGAACTTTGTGCATTTAAGCATGACGGTTTCTGGAAACCAATGGATACCTTACGTGATAAAGTAGAGTTGGAAAGTGCTTGGAATGCTGGTCAGGCTGAGTGGAAAATTTGGTAAAGCTACCTATGACAACTCTTTTTGCCGATAAATATCGAAGTAAAGTAGTATTGATTACTGGCCACACAGGTTTCAAAGGCTCATGGCTGGCTTATTGGCTACACAACCTTGGGGCTACTGTAGTTGGTTACTCATTGCCCGCCCCCACCAATCCTGCTCATTGGCAACTATTAAATTTGCCAATTTTTGACTATTCGGGTAATATTAATAATGTAGCAGAGATGCAGGCAGTTTTTGCCAGACATCAACCCGAAATTATATTCCACATGGCTGCTCAGCCACTTGTCAGGGAATCCTACAGAGCCCCCCTGGAAACGGTCGAAACCAATATTTTGGGAACAGCTAAAGTCCTTGAATGCGTTCGGCAAACTCCATCAGTAAAAGCTGTGGTGGTCATTACAAGTGATAAGTGTTACGAGAATCCTGAAGACGGGCATCCGCTCAAGGAGACAGATCCAATGGGGGGATACGACCCCTACAGTATGTCGAAGGGAGCAGCCGAGCTAGTTGTGAGCAGTTATCGCAACTCGTTTTTTCCTGTAAGTTGTTATGGCCAATCGCATCAAACGTTAATTGCCAGTGTACGGGCGGGCAATGTTATTGGCGGGGGAGATTGGGCCGCTGACCGACTCATTCCCGATTTAGTACGGGGAAGCGTGTTGGGTCAACCTGTTGCGATTCGGAATCCGCTAGCGGTTCGTCCGTGGCAACATGTGCTTGAACCCCTGTCGGGTTATCTGCTCGTTGGACAAAGATTGCTCGAAGCCGATGTATCAATAGCCGAGGGATGGAACTTCGGCCCTCAAACAACCGATGTACTACCGGTGCGAGAAGTAGTTCGTATTGCCCGCACACACTGGTCGGCTATTGATGCGGACGAACAAACGTTTGACCATAACCCACACGAAGCCCACCTCCTGAGCCTAGATTGCACCAAAGCGCATAAGTGGTTAGAGTGGCAACCGGTCTGGACCACTGCCGAGGCTATTGAACGGACTATTCGCTGGTATCAAACGTACTACGAAACGGGTGAAGGGCCTACCTCGAACGACTTTAGTTCTTATATTCAGGCTGCTATCAAAATAGATCTTTGTTGGACAAAATGATTTTTACACCCACTCCATTATCTGGCTCCTATTTAATACATCCGTCTCCCCGTAATGATGAGCGAGGCTGGTTTGCACGAGTGTATGACCACAAGCTCTTCGCCGAAGTAGGTCATAATGCCGAATGGGTTCAGATGAATCATTCGCTGACGCGACATGCTGGAACTGTTCGGGGAATGCACTTTCAGTACCCACCCCATGCCGAAATCAAGTTAGTGAGATGTATCGCCGGGCATGTTTTTGATGTTATCATTGATTTACGGGCTGGCTCGCCCACACTTGGGGAGTGGTTTGGCGCTGAGCTTTCTGCAGATAATCAGGCAATGATGTATGTTCCGCAAGGATTTGCTCACGGGTTTCAAACCTTAGCACCTGATTGCGAAGTCACCTACTCTGTGAGCCAATATTACGCACCTGAGCATGAAAGCGGAATTCGCTATAATGATCCCTTGATTAATATTGAATGGCCGCTGCCCGTAACTGATACATCTGCCAAAGATGGTCTACATTCTTATCTGGATGACGAGACGTTTATTGGGATAATAATCTGACTTATAGTAATTAGTGTTGAAAAATAGCAGATCGATGAAAGTTCTTGTTACGGGAGCAACTGGTTTTGTAGGCCAACATGTAGTAAATCAACTTTTGGAGAACGGGTATCAAGTAATTGCAACCGCTACTAACTCACAATTGGTCCAGAAATTTCCGTGGTTTAAACACGTTACGTTTATCCAATACAGTATATCTAAACATGGCGACGAACAAAATCTATATAAACACTTTGGTCAACCAGACGCCCTAATTCATTTAGCCTGGCAGGGGTTACCAAACTATAAAGCCTCCTTCCACTATGACCAGAATCTATTTCCACAATATCTGTTCCTGAAAAACCTTCTTACCCACGGTTTAAAAAACCTAACTGTAACTGGAACTTGTTTTGAATATGGCATGCAAAGTGGTTGCCTGAGTGAGTCTCTGCCAACGCTCCCTAATAATCCGTATGCGCTGGCAAAAGATTCACTTCGTAAATTTCTGGAAAGCCTGCAAAGCGAATATGCCTTCCAACTAAAATGGGTACGGCTGTTCTACATGTATGGAGAGGGTCAAAGTGCTAACTCATTGCTACCTTTATTAGACCGGGTAATTGAGCGAGGTGATGCCATTTTCAATATGTCAGGGGGAGAACAGTTGCGCGATTACTTACCCATTGAAACTATCGCGCAGTATCTTTGTGCAATTGCAAGCCAACACCAGTTTGGTGGCACCATTAACTGCTGTAGTGGCAACCCTATCTCGGTTAGGCGGCTAGTAGAAGAGCATCTGGAAAAGCGAAAGGCATCCCTCAAACTTAATTTGGGTTATTATCCCTACCCCGACTATGAACCCATGGCCTTCTGGGGGGATAATACCCGACTGAATAGCCTCCTCGGTTAATTTCCTGTTCAAAAGCTATGGAGCAAAAGAAATTTACGATCCTGATTCCTACTCGCGAAAGGGCCGATACACTGATTCATGCTCTCAAGACTTGCACGAATCAAGCTTACGACAACCTGACGATTCTAGTTTCTGATAATTGTAGCCTTGATAAGACCGAACAGGTTGTTAAATCGTTAGGCGATTCAAGGGTGCACTACTTGAATACGGGCGAGCGGCTCAGTATGGCCCATAACTGGGAATTTGCCCTTTCGCACGTTAAAGATGGCTTCGTGACCATTTTAGGCGATGATGACGGCTTCCTTCCTAACGCTGTGCATGAAGTCAACAGGCTACTCAATGAAACTGGTTTGCAAGCTGTTAACATGAATCCCCTAACCGACTTTTATCTCTGGCCTTCCTATTATAAGAAAGAACAGGCCAACATGATGAAGGTCAGTTTTACAAACGGATACGAGATTCGGGACGGACACATTGAGTTAGGCAAATTGATGGCCTGTAAACAGGAGCATACTCCGCTCGCCTGCTTATATACCTCCTTCGTGCATATGTCAGCTATCAATGCCGTCAAGCAGGTATCGGGTAGTATGTTTCGATCGCAGATTATGGATTCCTATTCGGCGGTTGCCCTAGCTAATGTTATCGGTAAATATGTTTATTCCCGGCGGAAACTGCGGCTTAACGGGATGTCTTCGCACAGCACGGGTTCTTCTCAATTTAACTACGATAAAAATAAGCAAGCAGCCGATCTGTTCACGAAAGAGGCCAAAATTCCGGTTCATCCGAAGATGATTTATTCACCTGCTTACAGCTACATCATTGCCGAAAATTTTCTACAATCGTTTGATGCCGGATTAAATCAAGCCGAGCAGAAACAGTTTGATTTTATGCCGTTTATCCGAACGGCTCTGAAAGAAGCGAATACCCGGCTTCGGGGGCAGTACGATCAGGTTATCGAAGCCACACGTTATATCGCCGAACACAACAATCTCAACTTGGAAGCCATTGAGCTGCTGATTGCTCAGACGCACAAAAAGCCACTCAACATTATCTGGTATGATTTGGAGCGATATGCTCACCCTTTCTTATTTTTCAATGCCTCCCGCTACGGTGCCATGAATGTTTTTGAAGCGGGTAATCTCTACCAGGATATCCGTCAACGGTCCAGCCACTATCTAACCCGACCATCTACCTGGAAATATATGTTTGAGATGGTTTTCGGAGAGACGATGAATCGATATAAAAAGTAATTTGCCTGCTTCAAAACGACTTTAGCCGGACTAAAACTCATGAAAAAGTAAGCCCCAGCTTAAATTAACCATAAGCTCTACCGATACAAAAGCGGGCAAACCCAAAACTGCCGAAGTTATTTCGGCTAGAGAGACCGTGGAGGGGCCAGTAAATGAAAAGCCTCAGTCCGTTCCTCTGTTTTCAAACAAGGGGTTTTATCACACCATAAGTCTGGTCTTATTAGTATTTATTGCCACACCGGTTTTATTTACTACCGCTTCGTTTTTGAGAGTGCCATGAATACTCCTTTTGAGGCCGATTTCGATAGCGCACTTGAGCAACGGTCAGATCGAATTATTCTTTCCGGTCAATACTATGTTTGATATCTAGCGGTTTGCTCAGGGAAGCGGGTTTTAGGAAATTGAATAACCAGAATGTGAATTGATTAATAAAACTCCCTAACCTACTGCTCATCAACTGCTCAAAAGGCAAGGCCGACAAACTGTCAGTCAAGAGCTGAGCATCGGTTAATAGGCGGGTTTGCTGAATAGACCTGTATTGTTCGCGCAGGCGTTTTCGATTATTCCATATCCACCGATAGGCCCAAACACGCTGTTTCAGGTAGGAGATTCCCCGCACGGCATAGCTCCAGGTCAACAACTCAGTCAGGAGCAGGGCGGGGAGTAGTTGGCGGAGAGTCCGCAAATGGAGTACCTTAAGAAGAGTAATGAGCCGATTGCGTTCTAGGTAACCAAATTTGACCGGATTCATGCCCAATTTGTAGTGATGAACGATAATTGCCCTGGCATCACATAGCAAGCTATAACCAAGCAACCGCGCCCGAAGCGACAAGTCAGTATCCTCGAAGTACATAAAATACTTCTCATCGAACCCCCCTAGTTTCCTCAAAGCATCGGTAGGAGCTAACAAAGCTGCCCCCGACAGCAAAGGAATTTCTTCAAGCGTCTGGTAATGCTCAGAAGGCTCATTCAAACCCCGGCAGGTCGTAATGCCTGTGTAGTGCATCTGATTCCCACAGGCATTAACGGTTCCATCGGGATTTAGCAGTTTGGGATTAATAAAAGCGTTTGGATAGGTTTGAGCTGTTTGGAGGAGTTGCGACAGGCAATTAGGGTATAGTTCGGTATCGGGATTCAATAACAATGTCCATTGTCCTGTCACCTGCTCAATCCCTACGTTATTACCCCCTGAATAACCCGTGTTTGCCGAATTGAGTTGATAGTGTATGAGAGGATAATTGTTGGCCAGCCAATCGGCCAGTTCATCGTTTCCATAGTTGTCCACTATCAAAATCTCGTGCGGAATCTGCTCAAGATTAGCCGCGTAAAGTGAAGGTAAACAACGCTGAAGATCAGTCAGACTTTTATAAGCCACAATTATAATACTGAGTAGGGGTTGTGAGTCGGTGGTCACGCTTGTATCTTACGTCCTAAATGCCTTGCCTGTTGCCAATAATGGAATCCTCAAATTTACAACGTAGCCACCGAATTGCAGGAGTTGTTGTTCTTTATCAAAGCCCTTCTTCCTGCCTAGAATCCATTAAAAGCTACTGGGATCAGGTTGGCAAACTTTATGTGATTGATAATTCACCTATTTCTGCTGATTGGATTAGAGAGACTTTGCCTACAAACAAACACGTAGAGTATGAGCATTTCCCGTCTAACCTGGGAATTGCGACAGCCTTGAACATTGCAGCCCGAAAAGCAATAGCTGATGGGTTCTCCTACTTGTTGACGATGGACGATGACAGTCAGGCTCCTCCTGATTTGGTAGCGCAAATGCGCACTTTTCTGAAAAAGACGGATATGCCCCAACTCGGCATTCTGACTCCCCGGCACGCGTTGACAACCGCTCTAACGAACCTGTCGGGAGCGGATAACAACCAACCCAAACAGGTGTTAACAACTATGACTTCAGGAAACCTCCTGAATTTGGCAACTTTTCAACAAGTTGGCCCTTTTTTAGACGACCTATTTATTGATGTGGTTGATCATGAGTATTACTTGCGGTTAAAAAAATACGGCTATCAAGTTCTTGAGTTGCCGTGGCTTTCCCTGACTCACCGGCTTGGTTTCCAGAAATACCGATTTGGGCTTAGGTTTGTTTCTCACAGCCCCCTCCGAAACTACTACCTTGTTCGGAATAGCATCTATGTAGCAGGTTTATATCGCCATTCTCAGCCAAGCTATCTTCTCTACGCATTAAAAATTGTATTAATTGAAATGGGCAAAGCCGCCTTTTTGGAAGATAAACCAGTTGAACGGCTTCGTCTCATCTGGAAAGGACTTTTTGACGGAGTTAAGGGAAAATTAGGAAAAGTGAGAGTTAGTTACGAATACCAACGACAACGTATTGTAACACCGTAAATTCCTCAAACAAATGACCCGTAATTAAATCAAAAACACGAACCCACCACCTTGAGCGATTAAATTCGAAGGAATTAATACGTGATATAGATTTAAACCGCAACTCAGGAGTGTCCACAAGCTGCCTTATATTCTTTTTACAGAAAAAACGTAGGTGAGTCTTGTCTAGCAAGCCACCATTAGGGTTGTACTTAAAATCACCACTTATATAAATTGACACAAAATTATCTATATGGCGAAAATTTGGCGTACTGATGATGAATAATCCTCCTGGCTTTAGGTGATGAGATAATTTTTTAATTGCTGCCCAAGGATCAGCTAGGTGTTCAATAACATCGCCACAAATTATGGCATCAAAATAGGCTTCGGGATAACCAAGCGTGTCTTTTTCCACATCCACCACCAAAAAATTATTAATCTCTGGATGTTTTTGATTGGTATTAGGTAGTTCAAAAATATCGATCCCAACAACTTCATTTGCCAGCTTTTGCTCTTTAATGTAAAGCAACGTATCTCCTCCGCCTGCTCCTACTTCAAGAACTTTTTGCGAAGGTTTTTTTTCAAGCAGGCTAACTAAGTCTCGGCGAGGCTGCGTGTAGTAGGTTATCGTTTTATCTGCGTAATAACTTAATGCCATCTTCGTAAAGCGTTCTGTTTAATCTATCTAACAGCAAGTTTTGTGCTAGAAAATAGATTCTAAAATTATGAGTTAATTACTTATTATACCTATTACTTCACAAAAGTTTTCCTTCAATCACTTTGGAAACAGGCAATGAACGCTTTTTGATAGAAGAATTGATTTCCTTCAATTCCAATAGACCTAACCGTGACTCCATGCCTCCGCTTCACTAACGCTTCAAAAGCGTTCATATCAGCCAGATACGAGGAAGCCAATACACCCTCGGTCAGTGTTCTACGAACAACCCGATGTCTATAAATAGCCCGTTCCGTTTGGATGAATACCGTCAGAGGAGGTACTTTATAAAACAAAGCCATGAGTTTCCCGATGAAGGTTAACTCAACCTGAGCCTGCATAAATATATGCCCAACCGGCACGTGTGGAACAGCGACTCGGTTGCCTAATTGGTATTCTTTCGGTGCTGTCGTGGTCAATTGAGTGTTTTTAGAATTCTGACGACGCTTCAGAACAAGATAAGCATTGGCGTGGTTGGCATACAAGGTGTAATTTCTAAGGGTCGCTTGTAGCAGACCCGGCTCATCGAAGATAGCATAGCGATTATCAATCGTATAGTAACTCCAGACAACGTAGTCAGGGGCTTCTACGCTTTCATAAGCCTGACCATTGAGTTGGCTTAGGGTGGGTGTGTAAACCGAATAAGATTGAAAAACAGGGCGCGGTTTCCAGTTTAGATCAAAAGCATAAAGCAGAGCAATATTCGTAGGGACTATATCAACGCTGCGAGCTTTCTGCAAAACTGTCTGATGGCTCGGCAAAAGGCCAAAATCCTGGATAAGTTGCCGTTTTTGTTGTTGCAGACGAATTAACCGTGCGGTCCCATCAAACACTAGCTCGTAATTGCTTAATTTATTGAACTGAATAACTGGTGCCAGACAGCAACTAACCCCAATAACACCTAACACCAGTTTATTGGAGAAAGCCCGGATTGAGATGCCATTCTCCAGAGCAATCAACAAAAACAAAAGCGCTAAAGGCAAAAGTTGGGAATAGAAAAGGGCCATGTGGGGCGGGTCGAATCGCACAAATCCCTCCTTGAATGCCAGAAAGACAATAGGGGCTGCCAATAAAGCAAACAGCACAATGGCGCGTTTGTGATACGCCAGGCCGATATGAACCGCTAACCCTAGCAAAACGCCCATGGCAATGAGCAGGAAGAACAAACTCCCCAGATTAATGAGCCAAATGGACGAGTCATCCCAAATCGGGCTTGCCATTGCCTCTGTATAACCACTGGCAATTTCATAACCGTTTTGCAAATACGGAAGAATATCCTCACTCTGTTGGCCCGCTACAAGCCAAAATGCCAGTACCCAAGCCAGATAACCCACCCATAACAACAAGGTTCGCAGGTAGGCTTTTTGGAACAGTGAGATTAGGCTGGTAATGACCAACACGCTCACCGAAAAAGCAACGTAACTAAACTTAATTAAGGATAATAGCGAAAGCATTGCGATAGCCAGATGCAGGTAAACCACTCTTCGCTGCTTTTGTTGGCCCATAGAGGGCTGAAGAATGCTTCGATAGAGCCATAATAAAACGGCAGCTATCAGATAATCCAGAAA
Source organism: Flavobacterium sp. SUN052 (assembly GCF_028867935.1). Classification (GTDB taxonomy): domain Bacteria; phylum Bacteroidota; class Bacteroidia; order Flavobacteriales; family Flavobacteriaceae; genus Flavobacterium. The sequence goes on along the minus strand of NZ_JAPQNS010000003.1, from coordinate 182,266 downwards.
ATCAAAATGGAAAAAAATAAGGATCAATGCGCCTAACAGAAAAGTCAGGCTATTGATGCGCTTGCTAACATACAAGTTGCGGACGTAAGCGAAAACGCTGCCTAAAGCAAGTACGAGCAGGGCCAGATTAAGGCCAAGTGCCAAGAGAAGCTGACCAGTAGGCATAACAATACTCGTAAACACCAGCCAGAAATAAGGCCCATAAGTAAAAATCAGGTCTGTTCCCCAGCGAAAATGGAGCAGGCGAGCCCAAGCTAATCCAGCCACAAAAGACGGGTCGAGGTCGGCCTCTAAGTCCCAAAACTGAAATGTATTTTTAAATAAAGCAATCAGAAAAATGCCAACCAGAAAAACACCATTCGATTGGCTTCGCCGGACAACAATAGCTAACGTATTGGGGCGACTAGCAAAAAACAAAAACAAGCCAATGAATAGTAGAATACTTAAATTGTGGACTATTATATATTTAAACAAAGTCCAGTCGCCCCGCCAGTTGATAATTGAACCAATAGATGGTAGGTGAGAGGTAGGGAGTAGACTCTCTGTTGGCAAAACGCGCCGGATATTACTGGTAGATGATGGAACTGGCAACCAGTACTGTAAATAGGCTGCTCCACTAAAGGCAATAGTATTGGAACCAATAGTAACTAGAATTGAGTCAACTACATTCTGGTGAATACTGTCTGATTCGATGCTGATTGTCCGAATGAATGTACTCCGTGGGATATTGCGGTAAGAAACGGTTCTCCGCAGGCTATCAACTGTCTTATCTGTTAGTTCAATTGATTTATTATCCAGTGTTTGCCGCCAAACACTATAATGCTTTTGATCTGCTAAATCTTTGTATTTTATCGAAACCGCTATTTCATCCAGAAAGCTATAACGATCACCGATAATGTATTGAAGATCTAGCACAAGGTGAGCAACTAATACAACCAGGCTGGTATAGAAGATAAGTCGAATAAAACGATTAGCTATCATATAGGTTATTCAGTGCGGACTTCTACATCGCCGGGATTTATACTGAGCGGGTCAGGTGATCGTGCAGGATTAGCCTGATCGGTCATTTGCTTTTTAAGATAGGCAATTTCATGAACCAGGTTTTTAAGTTGGTTCTGTAGTTTGGAGTTAACAATAGACAAATGGACCAGAAAAGCAAAAATAGCAAAAATAGCTGCCAGGAAGATAAGCGAAGGCGGGTAGTAAATTCCCAGCAGTTTTGCAATCGACTCTAATCCTTTGCGCCAAATAGAGAAAACGATCAGAATGATCGTACAAACAATCCAGACAATAGAATACTCTTCTCGCAGTTTACCTTTGATAATAAGCTTAAAAATGAACAATAAGAAGATGATTGCCCCAATCAGGCTTATATATTGAATGGTAACAGGTAGTGATTCCATAGGCTCACTTAGGAGGTTGTATATTTTCCCCGTAGGCGGGTATAAACGAAAATGATACCGAGCGTAACTTTCATCATGTAGTAGATGGCCTTTGTAGAGTTAATCGAAGACACCCCTCCTTGCCGTTCGCGCATCCGTACTGAAATTTCTTTCATGCGAAGTCGGTGTAAACCAAATTGAACGATGGCTTCTGGTTCAGGGTACTCGTCGGGATAATAGTCGTTTACAACAGCTAGGGTCCGCCGATTGAATGCCCGAAAACCGGATGTACTGTCGTAAATAGTCTGGCCAATCAAAAACTGATTAAGCCAGCGAAAATAAGTAATACCAATGCGCCGGGCTGTGGACGATTGAAACCCTTCCCGAGTAATAAACCGTGACCCAATAACTACATCGGCCGTGTCGGCTATTAGTGGTTCGAGCAAGGCCGGAATTTCATGAGCTGGGTGTTGCCCATCGCCATCGAGTTGAACAGCAATGTCATAGCCGTTACGATAAGCATACTTGTAGCCAGCCTGCATAGCCCCACCAATTCCCAGATTGACGGGTAAATCCAAAAACAAACAGTTGAGTGAGCGGATAACGTCTATTGTATTGTCTGTTGAACAGTCATTGACAACCAGCGCGTCAATGTTCGGATGTCCTGCCTTTTTAAGTTGATTGATCTCCGCAATAACTGCTGCAATAGAGGCTTCTTCGTTAAAACAGGGAATAACGATCAGGGTTTTCGGGAGCCGTTGACTGCTCACAGGTTCGTTTTGTAAATGGTAATCGAACCTACTTTAGCTATTTCCTGCATACACCGCGTTTCAGCGGGTTGAGTAGAGTGGTCAAAAACTTGGTATTTCACATTCAGGCGTTTCATCTTAGGCGAGCAGGGATCCATGGCAATCACGTAGCCATCTTCATATTGATTAAACAAGATTACGGAATCGCGCCCGTCAATATAACTCTGATTAATGGCGTGGGCGTAACGGTTATAAGCTGAATCTCGCCGGGCTTGGGGGTCCAATACGCTGAAAATGTGCTTCCGGTCTGGAATATACTTTACCCCTGTTACTTGTTTGGCACCCGTAGCTGTTACCATGTAGGTGACAAACTGATTTCCATTAACAATCCATCGAGCTTCGGGGTCACTCTGGACAATGGGTCTAATAGTTTTATAAAGCGCATTCTCCATTATTGGACTCAGCCCGATAGATATGGGATTCAGACGATAATTAGGAATCAGATAGAGTAACATTCCCACGCAAAAGAGCGTAACTCGGTAAGGAATGTTGAGTGGAAAGACTAATAGGCTGCCCATCAAGCTAAAAAAAATGACCGGAACAAACGTCTGATGGGCTTTCAGCATTCCTTCGGCATCGTTAATGTTCACATAAGCCGTGAAGACCATATAACCAAAGATACCAGCGATTGTAACAGGCGTAAACCATGAAGGGACTTTAATAGACACTTTGTTGAGTACACCCAGATAAGCAAATAATAAGACCATGCCTCCGGCTCCCATCGGAATTTGCGCCCGGCGGGTGGGAGACATACTCATCAGACTCATCTCGGCCAAAGCTTTAGGGAATCCAACCTCCATCCAAATCAACATGATGACCATGAAGACCGAAGCTAGCAACAGCATCCAGTCAACCCGTTTGGTGATGATCCACAACGCAATGCACATGGGCACTATTATAGGCGTGAAGTTCAAATAGTGAGCCAGTTCACAGGAGTTAAGCCATGACTTGGGGAAGCTGGTGTCTGTAAAAAACCAGCTATAAAACTCGGAGTACCAGTTGGCAATGAAACCCGTTCCACCTAATTCAGTACGCTTTCCAGGATATACGGTGCTGGTTACGGCCTTAAACGTTTCCTCCGCATCCTGCTTAAACAGATAAAGAATAGCACCTGCCACCAGAGCCGGTATAGCAATACCCAACAGTTTAAGCGGAATTTGCTGGAGTGGGAAGATATGCTTGCGTTCATTTATTACGTATCCAATTAGGATCATGATAAATAGGTAAGACATAGGAACCTGATATGGTGGATATAGAATAAGCAGATAGCTGATGACGACCCAAATCAGCAGGCTACTGATGAGGAGAACGGATGATAACTTACGCGCCTGTAGAAGATAGACGGCCAATACGAAGGCGGCACAGCAAAAGCCAATAATGTTGCCGGGCGAAAAAGTCCAGGAAGCAGTGCCGGAGGAAAAAAGAAGCGTGATGGCTCCGGTTAACGAAAGGAAAAATTGGTTGCGGGTTATAAGCAGGAAAAACAAAAACGCACCTATTAATAAAATCAAAGGCGTACTACACATCATCCAGGCATAACCCCGCTCAACATCCAGAAACATCATTCCCCAATTTGCAAACCGGAAAAATGTAATGGGATGTTTTACGGCAAATAGGAGCAAAGGAGTTTTTAACCCTCCTACTGTTTCATTTTCTACCTTCAGGCCATTGTGGTAATTGGACAAATTCCAGGGAGCACCAACAGCATATTCGTCCATCCGTATCTGCCGGGCTTGACCTGTCAACAATCCACGATTTTCGGGTGACCCATCAGGCAGCATTCGATTCCAAATAGCTTCTGAACCAAAATGAAGCTTGGTCATAACCATTAGGAAAAATAGACCCACCATCACGCCTAACGTGATCTTGACTCGCCTGTCGAATCGAATTAAGGGCAAACCTGTATCAGAAATTGGAGCTATTTCTGGCTGTGTTACCGAAGCTGTTGAGCCTACAGAAGGAGTAACACGAGCCGGAGCTGAGGCTGATTGAGGGCGAATGGGAGGAGCCGAGGTTTTCTTTTTTGATGCTTTTGACATAAACAATCAGGCCGTGCAGAACGTATAAATGCCTACTAACCTGTTTCAAAAGTAGATACTCACAAAGTTTATGCCAAGTAACTGGGTCAGAATTTCAAAATTTAACGTATTTTTCGATTTGTAAAGCCCAAATAGATGCGTCGATACTTCTTAAAAAGCCTTCCTGTTCTGTTAGCTGTTCTATTGTTATTCTATGCTCTGAAAGGGGTGGCATTTGAAGAAATTAGCATTCAGTTTAAACGCTCAAATTATGCTTATATCGGTTTGTGTACTTTTTGCATTACAGCTTTCTATTTGTTTCGTGGACTTCGGTGGCAGCAGCCTCTTCTTGGGCTTGGCTATAGTCCAACGGTCTTTCGGGCTTCAGTTGCTTTAACGACAGGGGTGATTGCTAGTCTGATTTTTCCAGGGGCAGGCGAATTAACCCGATGTGCTACTCTACAGCGTACTGATGGTGTACCAATCTCTCAGGGTTTAGGATCAGTGGTGGCCGAGCGAATCATAGATTTCTTGATGCTGGCCGTTTTGATTTTATTGACGATGATGTTTGAATACCAACGGCTACTTGACTTCCTCCAACAACTCACCTGGCTGAACCTATCCTCACTTAACGGCAAGCGAATTAGCGGCTTTTTATTGGCTCTAATTATTGGAGGGTTAGGACTTCTTTGGATAGTTCGTCAGCCTGTTATTAAAAACCATCTTTTATATAAGCGTGTAATAGGAATTGGGCAGGGGGTATGGCAGGGTTTTGTAGTTATTGGTAGGCTACCTAGTCCAAGTCTTTTTATTGCCGCAACATTGGGCGTACAAGTAATGGCTTGGGCTAGTACCTATTTTCTACTTTTATCAGTTCATACTGATATTCCAGCTACTCCTTCAATGGCCTTAACAATTCTCACTGTAGGGAGCATTGGCGGATTGGCTGTCCCGACGCAAGCAGGTATCGGTACTTACCATTTTCTAATTGGCCGATTGTTAACTCTGTATGGCTTTACAACCAGCGCTGGAGTTGCCGTTGCCACCTTCATGCATGCTGTTGGTTTCGGGGCTAATCTGGTTTTAAGTAGTATTAGCTTTCTGATTGTTCCATTCTTGGTGAGCAAGTCAAAAGAAACTCCCGAAAGTATCACTGAAGCATAAATCACACCTTAGTTCCAAATAATGTTCCTTTGGCAAATAACCTCCTCCTATGATGTTTTAACCCCAACCTACCAAATCAATCTCTCCACATCCCAAACCTACCCTTCCGAAAGTCGGCGTAGGCTTCCATAATTTCCTGTTGCGTGTTCATTACGAACGGACCTTGGGCTACTACCGGCTCGTTAATTGGTTGGGCATGACCCAGCAATAGGATACTTTCGGTGTCCGATGAGATTATTAATTCGCCACCGTCCTGATTAAACTCGGCCAGTTTCAAGGCCTCTACATCTGTACCGTTGACGGTCAGTTTGCCGCGGATCACGTAGAAGAAAATGTTTTCGCCCTGGGGAATGGTAACAGTCAGCGTGCCGCCTGCCTTAAACGTAATTGTATTTAGGTGAACGCCTACTGCCGAATCGAAGGCGGCTTTTTGACCATCCCAGTCACCCGAAACCAGGTCGACAGTCACGTTTCCGCTATCGAGCGTCAGGCTTGGAATACCCTCACGTTGTAGTCCTTTGTAAAACGGTTTAGTCATTTTCAAACGGGCGGGTAGGTTCAGCCAAAGCTGTAGAATTTCCAGTGGCCCTCCCTCCTTTTTAAATGCTTCCGACGATGTTTCGGCATGGATCAAGCCACTGCCCGCCGTCATCCATTGCACGCCACCCGCCGTCATCACGCTTTCGTGACCGCTGTTGTCTTTGTGCGAAATATCCCCGTCGATGATAAACGTCACTGTTTCTATGCCCCGGTGCGGGTGCGGGCCAAACGGAAGACCGTGATTATGGGGTTTGTAAACTTGTGGTCCGTGATGGTTTAGGAACAGAAACGGGTCGATCATATCGACTGAAGCGGTGGGCAACGCCCGGTACGTAACGAGATCGCCAATGGGCGCATTCTGCGCCTTATGTATTGTTTTTACGGATAACATGCAGCTGTTGGAATTCCTCGTTCAGTTAACTATGGCCTGTAGGGTATATTTTTGAGTAGTTTTAAATTATTCAATTCCTGGATAACTATCACATTCTGACGAGGTACAATCTCACGATCAATCCAGTTCTGAACTCTGGAGGGCTTAAAATCATATAGCCTGCAGTAATCGGCAATCGTTACCCAGTCGCCAAAAACATACTCTTTCCCTTCATAAGTAACTTTCCCCTTTTTGCTCAAAATCAACTCTGCCTTTTCAACTAGTGCATCAAGTTCTTTCAAGTTCTCATTTATTGAGGGGGTCAACTGGGCTTTCATAAACTGGCGTGCCTGCTTTCGGTCTATATCATTAAGGCTCGCCAGAAAGTCATTGAATGAATCAATCACTCCTGCACGTTCTTGCTCGGTCTGGGCGTTCTGGAATGCGTCAAAATACGGTTTCACCTTTTCCATAAAGATTATAGCTCCTTTAATCGTTGGTCAATTTTAGCCAATGTATCACGAAAGTTGACGGCTTTTTTGAGTAAGAATGCAAACTCTTCGTCATCGTCGTCGGCCCGGCTCAGAATAATCTGTTGTTCCAGAAGAATAAGCCCCTTCTGCACATGTTGCCTAAGGTCAATCAACATCGCTCTTTCGTCCACTTCGTTTGATCTTATAACGTGAAAATAATCACTGTGTAATTATAACACAACATTCCTGCTATAACTACACGTTGCGCTTATTATGCAATTCAATCAACCTAGTGATAAACTTTGGGCTATACGGTAACCGAAACATTCTCTCTACTGTCATACCGAAATTGGGCAAGGCGGGTTAAGTTTCCCACTTAATCAACAAAACAGGAGTGGAACAAGTTGTTTTCTGGACACGATTAACATAACCTTTATGAAAGCAGCCATTATTGACCAGTATGGCGGTCCCCGTGAGTTGCACACTGGCGATGTCCCCCGCCCCGAAGTCGATACGCATGACGTATTGATTCGGGTTCATGCTGCCGGAATCAATCCCTTTGAAACCAAAGTACGAGAGGGCATGATGAAACTGATGCAGTCGAGCGATTTCCCGAAAGTACTGGGTGGTGAATGCGCAGGCGTAGTAGAGTCCGTGGGGTTGATGGTTACCGACTTCCAGCCCGGCGACCGCGTTGTGGCTTCACTTGGATTGGCTGGTGGCGCTTATGCTGAATACGCCATCGCGAATGATAAAAACTTGGTAAAACTGCCCGACGAGATCGACTTTATACAGGCAGCAGCTATGCCTATTGCAGCAGGTACAGCCCTACAAGGCATGCGCGATAAAGGTCATCTGCGCCCCAATGATCGGGTGCTCATTAATGGAGCTGCTGGGGGTGTAGGCACGTTTGCGGTACAGATCGCCAAAATTCTGGGAGCGGATGTTACGGCTGTTTGCAGCACCACTAACATTGCCCTTGTGCGCCAACTTGGTGCCGATCAGGTTGTCGATTACAAAGTCACTGACTTTACCCAGTTGCCCGAAAAATATGATCTGGTTTTTGATGCCGTCGGTAAAAGCTCTTTCGACGATTGTAAAAATATTCTGACTGAAACGGGCACCTACGTCACCACAAAAGCATCGGCTAAACAGGTATTGGAGCAGGTGGTGACAACGTTCACGAAACAGAAGTCCGAGTCCATCCTGTTTACGTTTACACAAACAGACATGAACTGGCTACTGAAACAAGTCACCGAAGGTCGTTTGCAATCCATCATTGACCGTACATATTCATTAGATGAACTCGCACAGGCACACGAGCACAGTGAAACTGGCCACGTGAAAGGGAAGCTGGTTGTGACGATTTAAGCGAAAACAACAAAAAGCCCTGCAAGGCTTCTAAAACCTTGCAGGGCTGCGTATTTGCCAACTACGTAACTGACTTAGGCCAGCTTCGCTTGCAACGCCGAATCCAGTTCTTCCAGGAAGTCTTCGGTATTCAGGTAGTGCTCACCAGCCGTCAGTTTTGTACCAACCGGGTAGGCCGACAAAGCAAGATCTTTAGTCATTTTGCCACTTTCAACCACTTCTACACAAACGGCTTCGAGCGCGTTAGCAAAGTCAACGAGCGGTTGGTTACCGTCGAGTTGACCCCGGAATGCCAGACCACGTGTCCAGGCGTAGATCGATGCAATTGGGTTGGTCGAGGTCTTGTTACCTTTCTGGTATTCACGATAGTGACGCGTCACGGTACCGTGAGCAGCTTCGGCTTCCATTGTCTTCCCATCTGGGGTTAGCAGTACTGATGTCATCAGACCCAGTGAACCAAAACCCTGCGCTACGGTATCTGATTGTACGTCGCCGTCGTAGTTTTTACAGGCCCACACAAAGTTTCCATTCCACTTAAGCGCCGAAGCCACCATGTCGTCGATCAGGCGGTGTTCGTAATGCACTTTACCAGCAAACTCAGCGTCGTAAATCTCCTGGAAAATATCTTTGAACCGACCGTCGTATTTTTTCAGGATTGTATTTTTGGTCGACAGGTAGAGCGGCCAGCCTTTTTGCTGAGCCACGTTGAAGCACGAGCGGGCAAATCCCCGAATCGACTCATCAACGTTGTACATACCCATGGCTACACCTGCACTCTTGAAGTTAAACACTTCATATTCCTGCACAGTACCATCTTCACCTTCAAACTTCATAGTTAGCTTACCCTTACCTGGCACGAGGAAATCAGTAGCCTTGTACTGATCGCCGAATGCATGGCGACCCACAATGATAGGAGCTGTCCAGTTGGTAACTAAGCGTGGTACATTGTTCATCACGATTGGCTCGCGGAAAACTGTACCATCCAGAATATTGCGGATCGTGCCGTTAGGCGACTTCCACATCTGTTTTAGCTTGAATTCTTTTACCCGGTCTTCGTCAGGCGTGATGGTGGCACATTTGATACCAACACCGTATTCTTTGATGGCGTTGGCTGCATCGATGGTTACCTGATCGTTGGTTTCGTCGCGGTATTCGATGCCGAGGTCATAATATTTGATATCAACATCAACGTAGGGCAGAATCAGTTTGTCTTTGATAAACTTCCAGATGATGCGTGTCATTTCGTCGCCATCCAGTTCGACAACCGGATTTGCCACTTTTATTTTTTCCATGCGAATTGTTTATAATTAATTGGGAACGAAGCAAAAATTGGCAGGGCCGCCTATGCGGTGCAAAAGTACGGAATGAGGGGCAAGGGAGAAAATGGAACTGTAAACCAAATTCCAGAAGAACTAATTGTCTGCTCAACTTTAGCCTTGTTGGTTTGTAATCACCGTATTTACAGCGCCAACGTCCAGTTGACTCCGTGGTGAATAAGCAAAAACAGAAACAGGCCAACCCACAGTACATCTACGAAGTGCCAGTAAAGCGAAATGAGTTTTAGTTTAAGCTGGTTGGGAGGGTTCACACTATATACAAACGAGTCGATGTAGTGCCGCCGGCGCATAGCTTCGGCCAGGGCGATAACCAGAAAAATGAGGCCAATCAGGATATGGAGAAGGTGCAAGCCCGACAAAATATAGACGAAGCCACCAGCTGGGTTCCCTTCTAAACCTACCCCTGCCAATACCATTTGTCGCCATCCCCAGGCTTGTAACAAAATAAAGAGAAGGCCAAGCACGAGCGTCATGCTCATATTTGTTCGGTAAATAGCGAAGCGCTCGGTTCGGAAGGCCTGCGTTGCATTGCGGAGCGTAAGGCTGCTTAGCATAATGACAACGGTACTGACCAGGAAAACATTAGGCAAGCGGACCTTAGCCCAATCGGGACCTGTACTTCGAATAATGTAGGTCGCTAGCAAGATCGTGAACAGCAAAACGCTGCTCCCGATACCCAACCACAGCATAAAACGGAACGGCTCACGCCGTTTTGATAACAGATTACTCATTCGATTGAAGCGTCAGCAATGAGAGAATTTTCTTTCGACAGGATTACAGGATGAAAAGGATTTAGCAAGAACAAAAAATCCTTTTCATCCTGTAATCCTGTCGAAAAGAAATCTGGCTTACCATCACTGTTGCTATAATTTTCCTTGCCAGACCGTATAACGCGTAAAAGACCCGTTGCTGTTCGGTTCTCCTGAAAAAAGGCCAAATACTGTGGAGCCAGAACCTGTCATGGCTGCATAAATCGCTCCCTGCCCATATAATTGGGCTTTTATCTCGGCCAGCACTGGGTAACGCGGAAACAAACTATCCTCAAAATCATTATGGACCGTATCACGCCACTGCTCAATAGGAGCCTCCAGCAATTGCCGAAGTGGCACCTCTGGCTGATGTGGGCGAATACCCGAATACGCTTCGGCAGTCGAGATGGCTATGTTGGGATATACCAGCACGATATGATAACCACTCAAGTCAACGTTGATTTCTTCAAATACATCGCCTTTTTGAACGCAATACATGGGGCGATTCTGAATAAAAAAAGCACAGTCGGCACCCAGCGGGCGGGCATAAGCTTCTAACTGAGCCAAACTTAATCCCAATCCGAATAGACCGTTGAGTTGTTTTAGGGTAAGAGCCGCGTCGGCCGAGCCGCCCCCTAAGCCTGCACCAATCGGCACCAGCTTATGCAGATGCATTCGTACTGGGGGCAAATCAAAATCGGCCCGCAGCGCGTCGTAAGCTTTTATACAGAGATTTCCCTGACCCGGAATCGGGATGCCGGTTGCCGTAAACTGAACCCGATCCGACGGGTTGGTAACGGCCCGAGAATCGTCGGGAATTATCTCCAGCACGTCGGACCAGCCGACGGGGTAAAAACAGGATAACAGGTTGTGGTAACCGTCGGGCCGGCGGTCGGTAATCTGAAGCCCTATGTTGATTTTGCAGTTCGGAAAGCCAAGCATTCTGCAAAGGTACTACTTCACCGCTACGACTTTAAATTCTGTTCGGCGATTGCGCTGATGTTCTTCTTCCGTACAAATGACGCCATCGGTACAGCTGTTAAGTGGCATCGATTCGCCCATGCCCCGCGAGCTAATCCGACTGCGACTAATTCCCTTAGAGATTAAATAGTTAGCCACCGATTTAGCCCGACGCGACGAGAGTTCACGATTGTAAGCAGCATCGCCCCGGCTATCAGTATGCGAACGTACCTCAATAATCAGCGACGATTCACGGCGTAGGGTCGCCACGAGTTTATCTAGCTCGCGGGCAGCATCGGCCCGGATCGTGAACTTATCGAGGTCATAATAAATGTTATCAAGCTTAATCACATCGCCCACGCTGAACATCCGAACATCGGCAGCCAACAGTTTGGGTTTCGACTTTACAGGTCTCTTCTTAATTTTTCTGGTGCTGGTACCGTAAGTCGGCTTAAAAGTCATCAAGGTGTAATCGCAACCTTCATCCAGTTCAAATGTGTACCGTCCGTCAGCCGTTGTCACCACCGATTGAGTCGTTTTGTTACACTCGTTACGCAGGCTCACCGTTACGCCTTCGATAGGGCGCTGGTCGCTTTCACCAAGAATAATACCCCGAATCCGAGAACGCGTGAGCGTAGCCAACTCAGCGGGTGAGCCGGGGGCAGCCGTGTAAACCGTATCCATCACAATGGTCGGTTTGGTCATGCCCATTTCAAGGCGGCTGGGCTCGTCGTCGGTGAGGGCGCGGGTCGAGAAACCAACAGTACTGTTGATATATCCGTCGCGGGCAGCCATCAGTTTAAAATCACTGTCGCCCTGCAAACAAAGCCGTATCAGGCCGTTACGATCTGTAACGAGTTGCTGCTCAGGCACGCCTTCTGTCCGCCCTTTCACATCGACCACAACACTGTCCAATGCCTGATCTGTTTCGGAGTCATATACCCGAACCGTGAGGTCTCGGCATCCAAAAAGGGAACTTTGGCGAACGAATCGCACAATATCATCACTACCATCGCGACGGTTGGTGCTGAAGTATCCAGCTTGTCGGTTAGCGTCGGTAATCAATGCAAAATCATCCTGGGGTGAGTTGATGGGCGCATCTAAATGCTCGACCGATTGAGGACTTGTTCCGGCCATGGTAGCCATAAAAATATCCAGTCCGCCAAGGCCCCGGCGACCATCAGACGCAAAGTAGACATTGCCTGTCTCATCAACAAACGGGAATACTTCACTTCCTTTTGTATTTACACTGGGACCCAAGTTAACGGGTTTCGACCACTTGCCGTTTTGCTGTTGTGTCACATAAATATCACTGCCACCCAATCCACCCGGCATATCCGACGCAAAATAGAGCGTTCGCCCGTCGCGACTCAGAGTTGGATGCCCCACCGAATATTCATCGTTGTTAAACGGCAATTCTTCTACGTTAATCCAGGTTCCGTCTTGCTGAATGGCGGTATATAGCTTCAGTTTATTGACCCCTTCGGCGCTTTTCTTAGAACGGCCGTCATTAAAGTTATTCCGGGTAAAAATAATTCGTGTCCCATCGGCAGAGAACGTTGCTGGCCCTTCATGGTAGCGAGTGTTGAGTGACTTGCTGAACCGCTGCGCCAGACTCCCCCCTGACACGCCGTATCCCAGCCCTTCTGATGCCCGAATACCGGCATCGAAGTTTGGTACTGTCCGCGAATCATTGGAGGTAGGACGTGTCTGGTCGTCGTTACCCAAATTGCTCTTTCGCCGGTTACGCGTATTATCGGGCTTTCCTTCGGTGCCGTCGGGGTTGATAACCGTACTAATCTGAATGTCGTTGCGGTTCGGAATGTAAAACAAATCCAAATAACCCGATCCGCCCCCGCTGCCTTTGGTCTCTATGGTTGAGCCACCTTTACTACCGGCCACATACACTAATCCATCCCGAAAATACATGGGACTGAACTCTTCGTTCTTGGTGTTCAGAGCCAGGTATTCCAAACGGTACTGCACAGGCTGATTACTCTTTGATCGTTGTCCGGCTTCCGTTTCACCTTCCGCTGCCCGGCGGACTTTTTGGTCAGCCAGCAGTTGGTTGTATAATTCAAATTGTTCGTCAGCTTCTTTAAATTTCCCGTTAGCCGCGAGTGTCTGGGCAAATTGGAGCACAGGCTGTGGGCGTCGCTCCAGAATTGGTACTAAAGCGAGCCATTCACGGTAATGCTTTTCGGCTTTTTCATTATCGCCAACAAGCCGGTATGTATTGGCCAACCCGAGCGTTGCAGCAACCCGCTGCGAGTTGCTTATTGGTCGGTATGGATTCGAAAGTAGTTGCGTGTATATGTCGATAGCCCGTCCGAACGCTTTCCAGCTCACCATCCGATCAGCCTGACGAAGCAGTGAGTCGGGCGTGACCTGGGGTGTTTTCGGTTTTGGTGCCGTTGGGGAGAGCGACATAACCAAACGGGTACTGGTAGCCTCTTTGGGGGGCGACTTAATAGCCGCACGGCGGCCTGATGGCCCCTCAGCCATCACTCCAGCCATCCACAAAAGAGCCAGCAATACGCTCAGTAATGTTTTATAGCGAATCATTTTGTCGCTTAGTCGTCAATGTTAATTAATCTCTTAGGTTATACGCGCAAAAAAGGTTTAAAGTATGCCCCTATTTTCCGCTATTACTTTCACCAATAAGCCTCAATGGCTTACCTATTCAATGTCATAAATCGACTGTATTCACGGCCATCACTCAGTGTCAGCACATAAAAATAGGTGCCTTCAGGTAGCCCCTGCCGGTTGACACCCGACACAACGCCCACATTTGCGGTACCGTTCCAGTCATTTTGGTACTTTTCACTCTCATAAACGGTCTGTCCCCACCGGTTAAACACCCGCAATTGCATGGTTGTATTCGATGGAACCCGGCTCACAATGAACTGGTCATTTATACCATCGCCATTAGGCGAAAATCCTTCTGGAATAAACACCTCGCCCTCCGTAGCTACCGAATGCAGCGTGATGGCTGTTGGCTCATTGTTATCGACAGGATTCCCGTTTTTGTCGGGGTCGGGATCATTTCCAATAGTCGATAAATCACGGCAGATGGTTCCATTCACATCAAGAGCCTGCACGTGTGCCTGGTTGTCAAACGTCAGCGTGTTGGCCTGGCCAATATTCAGCCGAACCACCATCCGTACCATCCGCTGAGCGCCCGCTGGCAAACTGGCACCGGCCATCAACATGGTTGTATCAGAACCACGCCCGTTATAGGCTGGGTTAGCCGCCCAGCCACTGTCGGCCCGAACACTTACCGACTGAATCCGGGCACCTGAAGCAGCAAAAGCCCGGTCAAGATCATCTACTACCTGTACGTTTGCTAATGGGTTTTTGCCCATGTTTGCCACAGTCAATTGATACACCAATTCAACCTCACCGTTAGGTAACCAGGTTGGCTCAAAAACTTTCTTTCCCAGGCCAACTATCTCGGCTCCGGTTTGACTGTCAGGTAACGGAACCGTCACTGTTAGACTAGCCAGCGCACCCACACACGGACCCAAACCATCGGGGTCGGGAGTGGTCAGCGCAAATACAATAGCTCCTCGCTGGCGATCGGCTTCAGAAAATAAATAGCGTGTTGAAGGAGCACTGGCAGAAGTAAGCAAACCCGTTCCAGTGCCAGTCCACTGAGGGTTCAGCGCAGATCCGCGCAACTGAGCATGTAAAGCGACCGATCCTCGCTGCCCGTTGAGTGAGTCAGCCCAAACTACTACACGAGCAGGATTGCTTATACAGGGAGCAATTCCATTTTGACAAGGCGCGATTTTGGCCGAAAGCATTACGGGTTCACTAAAGCAACCATCATTGGTTCGCAAAAATAAATAATACCCCCCTGATTCTACTGCCATTGGCGACTGAACAGCGGGAGAATTAGGATTTGGTTCCGTTCGAAATAACCAGACACCTGCGGGATTAAGTGACTTGTCGGCCGGTATAGCCTGTGTGAGGTCGGCCGTCTGATAAGGGCATCCATTAGTGAAGGTCGTACTTGTCAGACTTATGCGGAGATTGCTGGCATTAACAGTAATGGGTAATGCATCAGAACTATCGCTCTGGCAACTACCTACTTGGCACACAGCCCGATACGCCCGGCTTTGAGTGGGCGAAATAGTTCTGCTTGTGCCTATACCTCCATCAGACCAACGGACAACACCAGCACAGTTCCCTGCCATAATGTTAATGGCCTGACCAGTGCAAATACTTGTTTGGTCAACAGAAAGTACAGGTTTTGTTGGCTCTCCAATGGCCACCTCAACCGCGACAGAAGGTGCACTTGGGCAGGTTTTTTCTGTGCATATTACCCCAGCAAACATAGTTGTTTGCATAACCTGAACCACCAGGGAGTTTCCTGTATTCCCATCTGGCCAGGTTAGAGTTCCCGCACATCCGGTTGCTGTTAACGTAACCCTATCACCACGACAGATAGGCGTTTCAGAGGCAACAATAACTGGCGGTGCTGGTGTGTTCACCTCCACTTTCCAGGCTTCGGCAAAGCAACTGAGGCATCCCTGTGGAGCGCGACAAAGAGCCGTATAGCGAGTTGTTTGCTGGGGTTGTACACGAATCTGACCTCCTGTTTCGCCCGTACTCCAGATTATAGTGCCGGAGCATCCGGTTGCTGAAAGCAGCGCTGATTCACCCCTGCATATTGATGAAGTGCCATTGATAACGGGTGGGTTTGGTGTTGTACAGGGGTCAGCAGATTGCGCATAGGAACTTACCCGGATGGCCAAAACGGCACCCATTAGTAGGATTTTTGTTACCCAATTGCTACTTAATTTCTGTATAACTACAACCATATAACGTTAACTTTTTTACCTGGGCCAAGCCACACCAACTTGCGTTGGCCATCGTTCTATATAACTGACGAATATCATGCCAAGCGAAGCAAAAGCCGAACACGGCCTATTTTGCTCCCGTTTTCAGGATGCTTACGCTTTATTGTAGAGACTTCTTAAAAACTGGGCCGATCAACATAAATCATGCCATGTTTCTTGGTTAACGGTACCTACTTCTGACTGATCATTAAGACATCTGTCACCTCTATCTTAGTTAAAACAGATCATATTTTATCAACAATCAGTTTATACAGTGAACATAATCCCTCACTGACTCATTGTAGAAACTTCAGTGGAATCCCTATACTTGAATAGGTTCCGGCAACCGGGTGCTGTTCGGTAATAACCATTTGCCGGAACCTTACTTGCGGGTCGTTTTGAAGGTCGGCAAGGTCGTTTACGGGGGTAATCAATAAATCATTTTCGGTACCAAAAGCGACCCATTCTGCCTGAGTCCGTTCAAGAAACAGCGTTTGAATCTGTTTTTTATAATCGACTAGTTCATCGGAGGTTTGGGGGAGTATAAACTTGAGCCAGTCGGGCTTCTGGACAAGGGTGCAGAATTTTTGCCAAAATTTTGGCTCGAGCGTACCCAATACGACATACCGGTCCCGGCTATCTCCCTCTCTCTTAGCCAAATACACGCCATAGTTAGGTTGCCCACCCGACAATGGCATTTGTCCGCGAGTGGATTCCATCCCTCCTGTAAACAACCCATAAGCGACCGTAAGCAATGGCATCACTGCGTCCGTCATCGACACATCCACATGCTGGCCTTCGCCAGTGCGTTCGCGGGCATACAGAGCCGCGAGTGTGCCCATCACGCAACCGTAAGAGCCACCCGCTATGTCAGCCAGTTGCACACCCGGCACCGTGGGCGCTTCGGTAGGGTCACCAGTCAGGCTCAATATGCCTGCAACACCGAGGTAATTCAGGTCGTGGCCTGCGAGTTGAGCGTAGGGACCCGTTTGCCCATACCCTGTCACTGATACATAAATGATACGTGGGTTTATCTGACGAGCCACCTCGTACCCTATACCCAATCGGTCGAGGTAGCCCGGCCGGAACTGCTCTACTACCACATCAGCCGTTTTGATCATTTCCAGAAATTCGGCTTTGCCTTCGTCGGTCTGGTAGTTGAGTGTCAATACCTGTTTCGCCCGGTTATACATCAGGAAATGTACCGACTCGCCATTTAGGTGGGGCGGAAACATTCGGACATAATCGGGACTTGCGGGGCTTTCGATCTTAATAACCTCGGCTCCCATATCAGCCATGAGCATGGTACCCAGCGGACCGGGTAACAATCGAGAAAGGTCGAGAATACGAAGACCTGCTAACGGTCCATTTGTAGGGTTGTAAGAAGGAGGCATTTGGGTTTATATTTTCAGGATTGTGGTTCTACATAAATCGGACATAGCCACAAAGATTGTACGTTCACAGCTAATAAATTTCCAATCTTTGTAGCTCCGCGTCTCTAAACCGGCTTACCTAAAATAATACCACCATAAACGATAACCACCAGTGAAACGCCCCCTCCGAATTCTTTTTTCTTTGTTCCTGCTTCTGGGCGTCGTTTATGCGGCTACCTACACCAACCGGCTGGCCCATATCCGCAATTTTGTGACCTGGGGACCACACACGATCTACGATTTCAAAACTCACCCTACCCGGCTTGTCGACAATGGAGATTCCCCTCAGGCGTGGCCGCTAGATTCGCTTTACAATAAGCGTGACATTCCCAAAAACCTGATCGATAGCATCGAGAAGCAGCGTACCATTGCGTTTTTGGTCTTTCAAAATGGTAAACTGAAATACGAACGGTATTGGAACCACGGCCGCGATTCGCTGAGTGGGTCATTTTCGGCGGCTAAAAGCATGATTTCCCTACTTATCGGGATTGCTCTGGATGAGGGCCGTATCAAAAGTATCGACCAACCTGTTGCCGACTATCTTGATCATTTCAAAGAAGGCGACCTACGCAAGATTCGTATTCGCGATCTGTTGACCATGAGTAGCGGCTTAAGCTGGAAAGAGTCTGACAAAAGCTATTTCAGCCTGAATGCCTACGGCTATTATGGCGATGATTTGGAGTATACCGTGAGTCGGATGGAGCCCAAAGAAGCACCTGGCCAGTTTTGGGATTACCGCTCTGGTGACACGCAGGTGCTGGGTCTGATTGTAGAAAAAGTGTTCGGCAAAAGCATTTCTGCACTAGTGTCAGAACGGTTTGCCAAACCCATGCATTTTGAACACGATGCTTTATGGCTACTCGATGGGGAGCAGAAGCACGAAAAAGCGTTTTGCTGTTTTAATGGCATCGCCCGCGACTATGGCCGGTTTGGGCAGTTGGTACTGAACAATGGCAACTGGAACGGGAAACAGATTGTCTCAAAGACCTATCTGGATGCTGCCACTAAACCAGCCAGTTACCTTAAAGACCCAACCGAGAATAACCAACCTGTCGATTATTACGGTTATCAATACTGGATTGTGAACCACCCTAATGGCCTTAAAGTCCCGTCGATGAACGGCTTGTTTGGCCAATACGTCTACATCATTAAAGAGAAGAACGCGGTAATTGTGCGGCTTGGCAACTCGCCCATCGAGAAATTTATTCACCACTACCAGCCCGAAAATTTCTATTATATCGATGCGGGTTTGAGCGTGTTAGAGTAATTACGCTGCCATAAAAAGGGTATAGGCTAACAAGCGAAGCACGCTGAAACAGGGGCAACCTGAAACTAATGAAACGCAAACGGGTTAATTCTTGAGTTAACACGATTTTTATGGATTCGATTCGCCTTGCCCTCGACTGGACACCCAATACCAACCACACTGGCTTTTATGTAGCCATTGCCAATGGGTATTATAAAGATGCCGGGTTAACGGTAGACATTACTACTCCAGAGGCCGACAAATATAAGTCGACCCCGGCTCGGAGGCTGGCCCATGGCGAAGTCGATCTGGCCATAATGCCTTCGGAAAGCGTTGTCAGTTTTCATACTACTACGCCCTCTGTTCCGTTAGTGGCTATTGCAGCTGTGTTGGCCCGCGATGCCAGTGCCATTGTAACACTTCAGCAAAGCGGTATTGAGCGGCCCGCTCAACTCGACGGTAAGGTGTATGGTTCGTATGGAGCCCGGTTTGAAGATGATCTGGTACGGCAAATGATTCGTAACGACGGAGGTCGGGGTGTAATAGCGACTCACAAACCCACCCGGCTCAATTTATGGCAATCTCTGCTTACCAACGAAATTGATGCAACCTGGATTTTTCTGCCCTGGGAAGGGGTAGAAGCCGATTTAGACGATGTCAAACTGAATCGTTTTCTACTTGACGACTACGAAATTCCTTATGGTTACAGCCCCGTGCTAGCCACACGCCAGGACCTTATTGACCAAAAGCCGAATATAATCCAACGGTTCATGGAGGCAACCGGAGCCGGTTTCCGTTTTGCGGTGGAGCAACCAGACGAAGCAGCCCGACTCCTGATCGAAATGACCAACCATCCTACTTTGTCCGATCATGGATTTGTAGAATTAAGTCAGCAGACAGTGGCGGGGTACTTTTTAGACACCGCTGGTCATTGGGGTAAAATGCGAAGAGAAGTGTGGGTTCAGTTCGTTAATTACCTAATTCGCCACCGTATGATTGTCAGCCGAGACGGTGAAATCGTTATGCAGTTGGACATCAACAAGTTGTTCACTAACCAGTTTGTTGAAAACTTACCAACCGTACGGGTTCACTAGCTCATTTTATATTATTCATCTTCTTCGATTCATTCAGCTCAATCAGATACCCGTCTGGGTCAGGAAAGTAGATCTGAACGACACCGTCGAAACGCGTTTGTTTATGAAACGTGATGTTACGCTGTTTCAGGAAATCTTCTGATTTAGCAATATCAGTTACGAACAAGGCAATGTGGCTTCCATTTTTATCGTGGTGAATTTCATCAGTTCGCCCAGCCATCAGGTGAATTTGCTGACCGTCATTCAAATCGAACCACGAGCGGATAGCTTTGAGGTTATCGGGAACGGCGAGCGGCTTCAACCCCAGCACATCCCGGTAAAATTGAGTACTCACCTGAATATCTTTCACGTGTAATGCCAAATGGTTGTGACGTACCACACCAAGAGTTTCTTGCCCAAAAGCAACCTGGGCACACAAGAGAAGGCTAACGAGAATCGTTTTCATTGAAAATATCATTGACGGTCTTCCCAAGAAACCATTCCCTTACCAGTTCTACTATTGACTGCATCAATTTCTGCTGAGTGTTCTCTCAGCTAACTGCCACGATTATTCTGTTTGCACATCTTACTAAATGGCACTAAATTTGTAATCTGTAGTTAAAAAACATGAAGCGTCAACGCGTCGTATTGGTTCATTCGGTTAGTCTTGCTCTGGCAAGCTTACTGCTGTTTTTGGCCGGTTGGGGGCATACTCCGATGGGGTCAAATACGGTGGCCAAAGCGCCTGTGCAAAAAGCCGCTACTGCTCAGAAAACGGGTAAAACCGCAGCGGCAGATCGTACCGACGCGCCTACGGAAGCCCAAGTTAGCACAGCGTCTTTTGAGGCTGTTGTTACCCCGGCAACGTCTTTCGATTTTGGTGAAACGGTTTGGCTCTTGCCCCCGCCCGTTATGGCGGTGTTACTTTTGCTGGCCGCCGTTACGGTTCGCTTAATCTTCTCAGAACCCTATTTTTACTTCTCTTTCTTCCGAAATGTCTTCGGCCATTTCATTGCGCCCAACGCCCCTTAGTTTTTCTGAAAGGATTACGGCCGGACCGCCGGGTAGATTAAAAGGTTTTTTTGCAATTCGTAAAATCCTCTTGATCCTGTAATCCTGTCGAAAATATAGTACCCCGGACATCTCGTCCATTCTTCTTTCGTATTTTATCTATAGTACCGGGCAGCGCCGTTTTGTTCATTTAACGCTCTATCAATCAGCGTTTAACAGATACAGTCGAGCGTCCCTCATTCAATCATGCAAAACAAAACCGGAATACTAATCCTGACGGGAGTAATTGCTCTGTTGAGCATCTATTACCTCTCGTTCACCTTCGTCTCGCGTAGCATTAAAGACGACGCTACTGCTTATGCCACTAAAAACGGGGAGCTCGATCTCAAGAAAAAACAGCGTTATACCGATTCGCTCTGGAAAGAGCCGGTATTCTTGGGCAATACTCTCCAGGAGGTAACCGAGCGTGAACTTGGCCTAGGCCTCGACTTACAGGGCGGTATGCACGTGGTTCTCGAAGTAGCTCCAGCTGACATTCTTCGGGGTTTGGCCGGTAACACCCGCGATCCAAAATTCAATGAAGCGGTTGCTAAAGCTAAAGAAGCGCAGAAAACAAGCCGCGCTAACTTTGTGGACCTGTTTGCCAGCGCTTATAAAGACGTAGCACCGGGCAGTAAACTATCTAGCTTGTTTGCCACCAGTGCTAACCGGGGAAAAATCAGCTACCAGTCGACTGACACCGAAGTGAAGCGTGTGCTGAACGAGGAGGTTGAAGGATCTATTGGCCGGGCTTTCCAGATCATTCAGGCTCGGGTTGACAAGTTTGGGGTATCGAACGCCAATATTCAGCGTTTGACCGGCACAGGCCGCGTACTGATCGAACTACCAGGTGTTGACAACCCAGAGCGGGTTCGCCGACTGTTGACCGGTGCTGCCAAGCTAGAGTTTACGGAGGTATATCAACTGGGTGAAATCTCAACAGGTATCGAAGGCTTGGGTTCTTATCTGCTCCGTGAGGAAGCTGCCCGCAAAGCAGCCGCTAAAACAACGCCAGCGGCATCAGGTACTGCTGCTAAAGGCGATTTAGCTTCTCAGTTGGCCGGTGCTAAAGGCGACTCAGCCAAAGCTGATACGGCTGCTGCTGGCGCAGCACTCACGCAATTGTTTGTTCCGATCTCGCAAAACCAGCTGGGTGTATACCTAAAAGATACAGCTCGTGCCAACGCCGTATTGAACAATCCTGAAGTACGCTCATTGTTTCCTGCTGACATGGTATTTGCCTGGGAGCGTAAAGGCTTTACAACTACCGATAACCGCGAGGTATTGCCTATCTACTTCATCAAAAAACCGGGTGGTCAGGCTCCATTAGAAGGCGACGTGATTACCGATGCTGCCAATGACTATGACGAAACGGGGCGGCCAGAAGTAACTATGAATATGAACGCGACAGGTGCGCGTAAGTGGGCTGCTCTGACGGCAGCAAACGTAGGACGCCCAGTGGCTATTTTGCTTGATAACCTCGTTTACACGGCTCCAAACGTACAAAACGAAATCACGGGTGGCCGTTCAAGCATCACGGGTCAGTTTACGGTGGATGATACCAAAGACATGGCCAACATCCTGAAGGCGGGCAAACTTCCTGCGCCACCTTCAATTGTAGAAGAAAGCGTGGTCGGATCAACCCTGGGTTCGGAGGCCATTAGCGCCGGTATTATTTCGTCGATTGTTGGTCTGCTGATTGTATTGGCCTTCGTTGTATTCTACTACGGTAAGGCTGGTTTGATTGTCGACCTTGCTCTATTTGTCAACATGTTCTTCCTGTTGGGCGTTATGGCGGCCGTACCTGGTACCGTTCTCACCATGCCTGGTATTGCTGGTATTGTGTTAACAATCGGTATGGCGGTGGATGCTAACGTACTTATTTTCGAGCGGATCAAAGAAGAACTTGCTTTGGGTAAGCCGTTTAAAGTGGCTATTTCCGATGGTTTCACAAATGCTTATTCGTCGATCTTCGATTCGAACATTACAACTCTGTTGACAGGCTTTATCCTGTTGCTGTTTGGTACGGGTCTGATCCGGGGTTTCGCCGTGACGTTGGTGATTGGTATTTTCACCTCTTTGTTCGCAGCTATTCTGATCACTCGTATGATTCTGGAAGCTTACACTGAAGGTGGCAGAACGCTTTCATTCTCAGCTCCCTGGTCGAAAAACCTGTTTAAAGACTCGAACTTCGACTTTGTATCGCACCGTCGTATTTATTATATTATTTCGTCCACCATCATTGCGCTGGGTATCATTTCGGTGGTAATTAAAGGATTCGGCCTGGGTGTTGATTTCAAGGGGGGGCGTTCTTACGTTGTTCGTTTTGAGCAGCCTGTTGTTACAACCGATGTTCGGGCAGCTTTGGAAGCCCCGCTAAGCGATGCACCAGAAGTGAAAACCTATGGTGGAACTGGTGTAAATGCAGAGCAGGTAAAAATCACAACCAGCTACCTGATTGATAACGACTCGCCTGAATCGGATAAGCAGGTAGAGGCTGCTATCAATAAGGGCCTGGCTAAAATGAGCGGCAACAAAGCCACCATCGAAAGTTCGCAGAAAGTTGGGCCAACCATTGCTTACGACCTTATTGTATCAGCATTCTGGTCTATTCTGCTGGCAGTTGCCGTTGTATTCATCTATATCCTGATTCGTTTCAAGAAACTGGCTTTTGGTTATGGTGCCGTTGTGGCCCTGTTCCACGACGTTCTAATCATTTTGGCCATCTTCTCCATCGGAAACGGCTGGCTACCATTCTCACTTGATATTGATCAGGCCTTTATTGGTGCCCTGCTCACGATCATGGGTTACTCTATGAACGATACGGTGGTTGTGTTTGACCGCGTTCGGGAATACCTGGCCGAGAGCAAAAACAAAAAGGAAGACATCGCTACGATTATCAATAACGCGTTGAACAGTACCCTAAGCCGCACGGCCGTAACTGGTTTGTCGACCATGCTGGTGCTGATCGTGTTGTTCATTTTCGGTGGAGCAACCATCCGGGGCTTTGCATTTGCCATGCTGATTGGTGTAATCGTTGGTACGTACTCATCACTGTTCGTAGCGACGCCGATTGTGGTGGATACGCTTACAAAAGATCAGGATAAGCCAGCAACACCCGGTGCAACACCAACTAGCCGCATTGATGTAATTCCTTCTGATTTCACAGATGGCAATGTGCAGGTTCCTGATGAGTTCGGTGCTGCCAAGAAAGAAAAGAAAACTAAAACTCCATTGATTCGTCCTTCGCAGGCGTAATTTGTGGATTCGTGAAAAGCCGAATGATTTTTGAATCATTCGGCTTTTTTTGTCCCATCCAACTATTTCACTACCTTGTTCACACATTGTCACGATACAAAATTTCCTGAAAACTAAAATTGTCACAATAATCTTTCCCTCGCATGGAGACAAAGTATAAACCAGTGGATACCACCAGTGTCTGGCGTAAAAAACCGTTAGCGGCTTATGAAGCCGATATGAAAAAAAGTGAACTCAAGCGCGTATTGACTCGCTGGGGACTAACCTCGCTGGGCATCGGCGCCGTAATTGGTGGGGGTATTTTCGTGTTAACGGGTATTGCCGCCCACGACTGGGCGGGTCCGGCACTGGCACTGGCATTTGTCATGGCAGGTGTTGCCTGTACGTTTGCAGCCCTTTGCTATGCAGAGTTTGCGTCGATATTGCCTGTTGAAGGCTCTGCCTACGCGTATTCCTACGGTACGGTGGGTGAACTGTTTGCCTGGCTCATTGGCTGGAACCTCATTCTAGAATACATGATGGGTGCCACAACGGTAGCCGTGAGCTGGTCGGGGTATTTCGAAAAATTCCTTCACCTATTCCACATTGATCCGCCCCTTTGGTTGATGAATGACCCGGTTACGGCTCAGGAAAAAGCCGAAGCATTACGGGCAGCTGGCACTGCCGTACCCGACTTTTCGTTTGCGCTCAACCTCCCCGCCCTGCTTATTGTGTGGGTGGTGACCTACATTCTTGTTAAAGGCATTAAAGAAGCAGCCAGCACGAATAATATCATTGTTATTGTGAAGGTTGCTACCGTAATCTTTGTGATTATCTGTGGCTCGTTTTTCGTTGATGTTGCGAACTGGACGCCGTTTATCCCTAGCCCTGTGGTTGACGAAACTGGCCAAACCCACTTTGGTTTCGATGGTATTGTTACGGCAGCGGGTATTGTATTCTTCGCTTATATCGGGTTCGATGCTGTTTCGACCCAGGCGGGTGAGGCAATTAATCCTAAAAAAGACGTGCCGTTTGCCATTATTGCTTCGCTTATTATCTGTACCATTCTGTACATTCTGGTATCGCTGGTGTTAACGGGAATGGTTAAATACGACACGCTGGATATGAAGGCTCCAGTTGCTCAGGCATTCTCAGACCGTGGCTTAACATGGGCGGTATACCTAATTACAATTGCGGCCATTGCGGGTTTAACATCGGTAATGCTGGTGATGATGTTGGGACAAACACGTATTTTCCTCGGTATGGCCAAAGATGGTTTGCTACCTAAGAACTTGTTTGCCTCCATCCACCCGACTTTCAAGACGCCCTGGAAGAGCACGATTTTCGTTGGGGCGATTGTATCTGTTGTAGCGGCATTTACTCCAATCGACAAAGTATCGCAGCTTTGTAGCTCAGGAACGCTGTTTGCTTTCGCCATGATCTGTGGGGCCGTTTGGCTGTTGCGTGTACGTGAGCCGAATCTAGAGCGGCCTTATCGCACTCCTGCCCTACCCGTGATTGCCACGCTTGGTATTCTGGCCAATTTGTATCTGATGTGGAATCTACGCACCGACACAAAGATCACCTTTGTAGTGTGGGGTATTGTAGGTTTGCTCGTTTACTTTATATACAGCCGCCGACATAGCAATCTAAATAATCAGCCCTAATTGTATCGACAGATAGAATCGCAAAAGAGCCCGCTGCCAAATTATGGTGGCGGGCTCTTTCGTTTACGGAACCTTTCCCGCTCGTTCGACATTGTTTAACATATATCCAGAAAGGTTAAACAGTTTTTGTTTGAGCAATTCCACAGTGTGGGGTAAAATTTCCCCAACTACACACCACAGTATGTGTGGAATGGCAATTCTGGCACAATGAACGTTTTTTTTAAATCCCTACTTCTGAGCGTTTTAAGACCTTTTTAAGATGAAAAAAAAATTCTCCCTAAGTTTGGTTGCCTTTTTGTTTAAAGGGTATTTAGATTTGGTTCAACAAAAACATACTGAACAGCCATGACAGCGCTCGAATTCACTCATCATATTGGCAAAGTTTCGAAATCTCTTCGCCCATTTGCCCTTCGCTTGACAAAAGACGTTGAAGATGCCAATGACCTGTTGCAGGATACCTTGCTAAAGGCCTTCACCAATCGTGATAAATACACGGATGGTACTAACCTGAAAGCGTGGCTTTACACGATTATGAAAAACACGTTCATCACGAACTACCAGCGGATGGTTCGGAAGAACACGTTTATTGATACAACCGACAACCTGCATTACATCAACACGATGGATAATAGCACGGATAACGGTGCCTACTCAACATTTGCTCAGGAAGATATTAGTCGGGCTGTAAATAATCTCGACGAAACATACAGGGCTCCTTTTATGATGCATTTCCGGGGTTTCAAATACCACGAGATTGCGTCTAAACTAGACATCCCCATCGGCACAGTGAAGAATCGTATTCACATTGCACGCAAAGAACTTAAGGACAAATTGAAAGTTTATGCGTATTACGCAGCGTAATTGTGTGACTTTTTATAATTTCGTTCGTATAATGACCTTGATTGAGTAGTTTTTGGTTAAAAAAGAGGAAGGTTCCGAAAAGTTGGTTGCTCTGCGACCAACTTTTTTGCTTTTGTACAAAACCAACAGCATTAACAGGCAGTTGCAATGGAAAATGTATAATGTGCAACGAATAATGTGTATAGTTCATCGATGGAACAGGTACCATTCGTTCTATATTATACATCTTTCATTATACTTGTACTATGCCTAAACGAGTTGTTGTAATTGGTGCCGGTTTTGCCGGTCTTTCGGCCGCTACCAGCTTAGCCGATAAAGGATACGAGGTTACGGTTTTAGAAAAGAATGAAATGCCTGGTGGACGAGCCCGACTTTTCCGCGCTGAAGGTTTTACGTTCGATATGGGACCAAGTTGGTACTGGATGCCCGATGTTTTCGAGACCTATTTTGCTCGCTTCGGTAAAAAACCAGCTGATTATTACAACCTCGTCCGGCTCGATCCTTCTTACACGGTCATTTTTGGTCCCGATGACGCCGTAGATCTGCCAGCTGATATAAAAGGTCTCAAGCAACTCTTTGAGTCGATAGAGCCGGGTAGTGGTCCACGCCTGGATGAGTTTCTCCGACAGGCAGCATACAAATACGAAGTCGGTATCAGCAACTTTGTCTGGAAACCCAGTCGTTCGATTACAGAGTTTATGAGCGTCAAGCTGCTTTACGACGTAACACGACTCGATGTTTTTCAATCATTCGCTAGTCATGCCCGGAAGTTTTTTAGCCACCCGAAACTGCTTCAGCTAGTTGAATTTCCCATTCTGTTTCTGGGAGCGACGCCCCAAAACACGCCAGCCATGTACAGTCTCATGAATTATGCTGAGATGGCTCTGGGAACTTGGTACCCAATGGGGGGAATGCACGAGATTGTGAAAGCAATGGTGCATTTAGCCGAAGAGAAAGGAGTTACGATCCTACTTAACCAGACCGTTCAAAAAATCGACGTGCCTAAGGGTGGTACAGTAGCCAAGCAGGTCATAACAGATAAGGGAACGTTCGAAGCAGACGTGGTAGTTGCCGGGGCTGATTACAACCACGTCGAAACAAGTTTAGTAGAACCTAATCAGCGCAACTACGACGATGCTTATTGGCAAAAGCGGGTGATGGCTCCCTCATCCCTTTTGTTTTATCTCGGCGTCAATAAGCGAATTCCTCGCTTACAGCACCATAATCTGTTTTTTGACGAGGATTTTGCGCTTCACGCGGAAGAAATTTACACAAACCCCTGTTGGCCGACACGCCCACTGTTCTACGCGTCGGCCCCGTCGAAAACGGACTCCAGTGTAGCCCCTGAAGGATGCGAGAATCTGTTTTTGCTGATTCCAGTCGCCCCCGATCTGCTCGACGACGAACCAACCCGGGAACGGTACTATGATCTCATCATGACCCGCCTGGAAGCCTACGTTGGGGAAAACATTCGTGATCATGTGATTTACAAGCGCAGTTACGCTCATCGCGATTTCAAAGCCGATTATAACGCCTTTCGGGGCAATGCCTATGGCTTGGCTAACACACTTATGCAGACAGCCATTCTAAAGCCGTCGCTGAAAAACAAAAAAGTCACCAACTTGTTTTATACGGGTCAATTAACCGTGCCGGGGCCAGGCGTCCCACCCTCCTTGATATCCGGTTTAGTGGTGGCAGATGAGGTGGCCAAAGAGTTTGTTCAGGCAGAGCATTCGACCGTGCCTAATTCCCACAAATCTACCCATAGAAACTTATGATGGCCTTGTTCAACCAGACGGCACTGGAATGCAGTAAATTAATTACTGAAAATTACAGCACCTCGTTTACCCTCGGCATTAAGACGCTGGATCGTAAATTCCATTTGCCAATCTATGCCATCTACGGCTTTGTTCGTTTCGCCGACGAGATTGTGGATACCTTCCACGACTTCGATAAAAAGACACTGCTCGACCGCTTTCGCCATGATACCTATCAGGCAATTGAAGAGGGAATCAGTCTCAACCCTGTCTTGCAGTCATTTCAAATGGTTGTTCGGCAATACAGCATTGAACGGGAATTGATCGACGCTTTTCTTAAAAGCATGGAAATGGACCTGTATCTTCAGGATTATGACTCAAAAGGATACAGCGAATATATTTATGGTTCAGCAGAGGTGGTTGGACTGATGTGTCTACGTGTTTTTTGCGAGGGCAACTGCTCCGATTATGATCGTCTGCGTGAGCCAGCGCGGAAACTGGGCGCGGCCTTTCAGAAAGTAAACTTTCTGCGCGACATCAAAAGTGATTATCAGGAGCGTGGCCGCACCTATTTCCCCGGCGTTGACTTTAATGATTTCTCCCGCGGGGCAAAAGAATTAATTGAAAACGATATCCAACAGGATTTCGACGAGGCATACATCGGTATTATGAATCTGCCTCGTGGCGCCCGAATGGGTGTTTACCTGGCCTATACGTACTATCAAACTCTTTTCAACAAAATCAAAGCTTTACCTGTAACGCAAATTCAAACGGAGCGTGTCCGGGTGCCCGATGCCAAGAAAATTGCTCTACTTGCTCAGACGTATTTGAAGTACCGGCTTAACGTGATTTGAGCGCAACAAGTCAAATGAGCTATCTTTGCTGAAAAACAGTCTTTTTCAGTACGCATGGTAGCAGCGGTTTCTTTTCCTCCGGAGGTTTTTGCCAAGTACGAAGCCGTAATAGGCTTGGAAGTACATTGTCAGTTATTAACCAACTCCAAAATATTCGCGTCGGATGCCAACTCATTTGGAGCCGATCCAAATACAAATGTGAGTGTCATATCGCTGGCTCATCCTGGAACGTTACCCAAACTGAATCGCAAAGCGGTGGAATATACCATCCGTATGGGCCTAGCCTGCGGTTGCGACATTACGCGTTACAACGTATTTGCCCGTAAAAATTATTTTTATCCTGATCTGCCTAAAGGATACCAGCTCTCGCAGGACAAAACGCCCATTTGCGTGGGTGGCAGCATCCGTGTCAAACTGAAAGACAGTGAAGGAAAACCCACCATCGAACACGATGTGAAAGTTCACCACATTCACCTGGAAGAGGACGCCGGTAAATCGATTCACGACGAGGGAGATTTTACCAATTTGGATTACAACCGTGCCGGAACGCCCCTGATCGAGATGGTGACAGAACCTTGCATTCGGTCGGCGGAGGAAGCGGGGCAATACCTTACCGAAGTTCGGAAGCTGGTGCGCTATCTCGACATTTGTGATGGCAATATGGAAGAGGGTTCGCTGCGATGCGATGTAAACCTTTCGATCAGGCTGAAAGGCGAAACGCACTTAGGCACCAAAGTTGAGGTAAAAAACCTGAATTCGATTCGGAACGTGCAACGCGCCGTTGAGGGTGAATTTAAACGGCAGGTAGAAGCCACCGAAACCGGCGAACTCATTACGCAGCAAACCCGGACCTTCGACGCAGCTACGGGTATTACCTACGCCATGCGCGAGAAGGAAACCATGAACGATTATCGGTATTTTCCCGACCCTGATCTGGCCCCACTGGTCGTGTCAGACGAGTGGATTGATGATGTTCGAACCAACATGCCGGCTTTACCTGCCGAGGTCTACCAGAAGTTAACAACTCAGTATGGTTTACCTGATTATGATGCGGCCCAACTTTCGGATGCACGCGAAATGGTTGAGTTTTTCGAGGCTGTTTGCCAACATACAACCAACTACAAAGCTGCATCGAACTGGCTCATGGGGCCGGTGCGGGCACAGCTCAACGATAAAACCCTGCGCGAGCGCCGTTTTCCGGTCGATGCCGAACGACTTGGTGGCCTTATTGCGTTGATAGACAGCGGGACTATCAGTCAGACAGCAGCCCAAACAATATTTCCTTTGTTGATTGAATTCCCTAATCAAACGGCTGCCCAACTGGCAAAGGCACAGGGGCTGGAACAAAACCGCAATACCGATACCCTGCAAACGTTGGTAAGTGAGGTATTATCAGCCTGGCCCGACAAAGTTGAACAATACCGCAGAGGCAAGAAAAACCTCTTGGGGTTGTTTGTGGGCGAAGTGATGAAAAAATCGAAAGGGTCCGCAGACCCTAAGTTGGTTAATCAGTTGATCCTAGACGAATTGTTGAGATAAACATGAACACAAAAAAGCTTCTTGGCGTAGCCCTGCTATCGGGCATAACAACGATCTCTGCACTGGCCCAAACAGCCCCTCAGCCTGCACTGAAGGAGGTCACTATTGTGGGTAAGGTAAAAAGCGCCAGCCCCGGCGGCAGGGTTTTTATGGAAACCAATGGCCAGCCTCCCATTAAGCTCGACTCGGCTACGTTAGATAAAGAAAACCGGTTTACTCTTAAAACTCGTGTGCCCGAGGGCGGTGGTGTTTATTTAGTAAACGTTGCTGGTGGCCAAAAAGTAGTGGTCCTGCTCGAAGGGGGTGAAACCCTGAACATGACTGCCGACGGATTTACAACCGACATGAAAACGGGCAAAAAAGGTCAGGCAGTAGTTACAGGTTCCAAAAACATGGAACACTACGGAAAACTGATGGCTTTGTACGAAGATATCCGGGTGAAAAACACAGCCTGGCAAAATCAGTACAACGAAGCCACCGAGAAAAAAGACCAGAAGAAAATGGATGCCATTATGGCTCAGTCGGAGCAGGCATCTAAAGCGTTTACAGATCAGGTGAAAGCCATGTTACCTGATATGGGCACTTCGTTGGTTGCCCTGTTCGCAACCAACTTCCTGAACGTCGATAATGACTTTGCTACTCTGGACGCCTTGGCTCAGCGGTTTGAGCGTGAGAATCCAAATAGTCCTCAAGCCAAAGGGTTTATTGGTAATATTACCCGTATCCGGGGCTTGATGCTAGGGGGCGTAGCGCCCGATATTGCGCTCAACGATACTACCGGAGCGGCTGTACCTTTGTCTTCGCTACGCGGAAAATACGTTCTGATCGACTTCTGGGCATCGTGGTGTGGCCCCTGTCGGATGGAAAACCCGAATGTGGTCAGAATGTACAACAAGTTTAAAGAGAAGGGTTTCACTATCTACAGCGTGTCGCTCGACCAGAATCGGGACAGCTGGGTGAAAGCTATTCGTAACGACAACCTGACCTGGACCCACGTCTCGGATTTACGCTACTGGCAATCGGCGGCTGCCCAGCAGTACGGCGTTACCGGAATCCCTAAAACCTTCCTGCTCGACAAGGAAGGAAAAATTATTGCCAAAGATCTTCGTGGTCCAGCATTGGAACAGAAGCTGGAAGAAATATTGAAATAAGGAGTGGGGAGTTGCTGACGCGCCAGCCTATTCACGCGTTAGCAACTCCCCACTCCTCACTCCTCCATTCAAATGAAAATTGCTATTGTTGGTTGTGGAAACATGGGCATGGCCTTTGCCAAGTCGTTTCTGCAATATGATTTGGTAAAAAAAGACGATCTGCTTCTGATCGAAAAGAGCACCGAACGGTCGGCAGCGCTCACCGCCGAAAAAGCGGGCGTAGTCGTTGACACCATTGGCCCACGGGTATCGGAATACGATCTCGTTATTTTATCGGTAAAACCGCAGGATTTCGCGGGTGTCTGCGAGGCCCTGGCGGCTGTTATTCAGCCCAATCAAGTGGTGTTGTCTATAATGGCGGGGATTCCGATGAGCCAGATACAGCAACGGCTTAACCACTCGCTTGTCATTCGGGCAATGCCTAATACACCTGCCATGCTGGGTATGGGTATTACGGGTTTCACAGCCGCCAAAGAGGTAGACTTGAATAACTTACGCCGGGTTGAAAACCTAATCAACGCCACAGGCCGGTCTATCTTTCTGGAAGACGAAGCAATGCTCGATGCCGTGACCGCTTTAAGTGGTAGCGGACCCGCTTACTTTTATTACGTTGTGAAGGCAATGGTAGAGGCAGGTCGGCAGATGGGTTTCGACGAAGGCGTAGCCACTTTATTGGTGAAACAAACCATGCTTGGCTCGTTCCACCTGATTAATAATGCTGACAAATCATTGGACGACCTGATTAAAGCAGTAGCCTCTAAAGGGGGTACCACTGAAGCAGCCCTCCGACAGTTTGAGGCAGGGTCCCTGTCCGATACGCTGGTAGCTGGTATCCGGGCGGCACAAGTCCGTGCTCAGGAACTATCGAATGGATAGCCATAGGTTGGATTCTGAGAGTTGATCTAGTAGATTGCCCCTTGTGGCAGCAAAAGCTGTCTTTCCTCTACTTATGAAGGCGCTTATAATTTGCACCAATCATTCTGATTACCCCAGCAAACCAAACAAAACGGGGCTGTGGCTCAGTGAGTTTACTCATTTTTATGACGAAATTTCGGATCGAAACTTCACAATAGATGTTGCCAGTCCCAACGGCGGACCTATACCGATTGATGAACGAAGTCTCGACCGGCGCGACAATACAAACGAAAAGTGGTATCATAATCCGGCCATTCGACAGAAGCTGGATCACTCACTCAAGTTGGATGACATAGTTCCGGAGCAATACCAGTTGCTATACCTGACCGGCGGACACGGCACCATGTGGGATTTCCCCGGCAACACTAAATTGCAGGAGATTACCCGGCGGGTTTACGAAAACAACGGAATGGTAGCCGCTGTGTGCCACGGCGTGAGCGGTCTTCTCAATGTGCAGCTATCTGATGGTACCCAACTCATCCACGACAAGCAAATCACGGGCTTCTCGAATATGGAAGAAAAGTTGATCCGGCTAACGGAGGAAGTACCTTTTCTACTGGAAGATGAGTTGAAAAAGAAACACGCCGTTTATAGCAAAGGGCTTATCCCTTTTATGCCCCACATTGAGGTAGACGAACGCATGGTTACGGGTCAAAACCCACTTTCGGCCCGGAAAGTAGGCCGAAAAGTGGTCGAGGAAATGTTTGAAAAGTAGAATTATCCCCTCCTTAACCGCTGACCATACGGCGACGCAAGAGCCTCCCGGAACACGCGCAAATGCTGTTCGTTACTCATCTCAGTGCCAATAAACGAAACATGCCCCTGCTCAATTAGCCACTCGGCCATTTGGCGGGCTCCCTGGCCATATCGGCCTGTCAGCGATGCCATATCAATCTTGAATAATGTTCCCCGGTTGCGTAACAGCCGAATCCAGTCTCTGTTATGCTGTAGATAAACATACCGTTCGGGATGCGCTAGCACAGGCATTAAGCCACGTGAGTTAAGCATGTCTGTAACATCATACCAAATATCGGGAAAGCTGATCAGCGATGTTTCGATTAAAATCAATGAGCGAGGAGCGTCGATGTAAGTGCCAAATGGTAGTACTTCGCTACGGGCATCCAGCAAGTTAAGCAGACCATCATCAATGTAATACTGAGCTGCTGTGTCTATAAACAAGGACACCCCCTCATCTAAAAGAGCGCGTTGCAACAGATTTACAGCTGTCCTTACCTGTTCAGGCGATGCAGTGTAAAACCCGTTCATAATGTGGGGAGTCGCTACTATTCGCCGAAAACCAAGCCGATGCAGCTGGCGGGCTAATTTCATACTTTGTTCAAGGGTGTCAGGGCCTCCACCCAAACCAGGCAGAATATGGCAATGCATATCTGTGATATTCACAGAGGGTGAACTTGACCGCTGAGCAGCCCTTCTGGAGCGCGTTAGGAAAGAAAACGACATAGGCATTCGTGAAATAAAAGCCGCGGATTTGAATAGCAGATCTCACCTTTTTAAGGTGTGTCTTCCCGCTCAAGAATCACGAACTATGCCAGAACAAAAAAAGCAGACCCTTGGGATCTGCTTTTTTTATGAACATACGTTATTTCTCTCAAACCATCACATGTGGAAACAATGCCCGAAGTGAAGGCAATACTAAATCCTTTTCAGACACAAGTGGATTACTGACTCCCCAGTCGATATTTATGTCTGGATCGTTCCAAATAATACCACCTTCCGCCTGTTTGTTATACACATTAGTACACTTGTAGCTAAATATGCTTTCTTCAAGGGCTACAAACCCGTGTGCGAACCCGGCGGGAATCCAGGCCATGTTACAAAGCTTGGCATCTAACAAGAACGTTTCGTATTGGCCGAACGTTGGCGAGTCCTCGCGAATATCAACGGCGATATCGAGTACCTGACCAGTGATTACACGCACCAGTTTGCCCTGAGCGTAAGGCTCATTCTGAAAATGTAGTCCCCGCAAAACCCCTTTCACTGAAAACGACTGGTTGTCCTGCACGAAATCCATCGGCAGACCAAGCTTTTCGAAAAGCGGCTTATTATAGGTTTCTAAAAAATGGCCGCGTTCGTCTTCAAATACGCGCGGAATCAACTCAATTAGCCCCTCAATCGACGTTTGGCGGACCTGCATAATGATCTAATTAGATGTAAATCCGGTAATTGCTACAAAGCTACGAAAGCCCGTCCGTAGTTCGTACCTTTGACGACCTGACTTTTAGTGAATTCGTTGCATGACTGCCGCCGACCTTTCAGAGCTTATCCGCCGAAAACGATCTTATCTGTGCGTAGGTTTAGACACAGACATTCGTAAACTTCCCGCTCACCTACTTACAGAGCCCGATCCGGTTTTTGCGTTCAACCGGGCAATTATCGATGCAACTGCCGAGTACGCCGTGGCGTATAAACCCAATATTGCCTTTTACGAAGCTATGGGCCCTCGTGGTTGGGAAAGCCTGCAAAAAACACTCGACTATATTCCCAATGACTGTTTTACCATTGCTGATGCCAAACGGGGTGACATTGGAAATACATCAGGGCTATATGCCCGAACATTTTTCGATCCGTCGGCGGCTGGTTTAAACTTCGATGCCGTGACGGTGGCTCCCTACATGGGCCATGATTCAGTAATGCCTTTTCTGGATTATCCGGGCAAATGGGTTATTCTGCTGGCATTAACGTCTAATTCTGGAAGTGCTGATTTTCAACGCCAGCCAGTTGGCGAACAGGAACTGTTTGAGGTTGTAATGGAAACGGCGCAAACCTGGGCTACGCCCGACCAGCTAATGTTTGTTGTTGGTGCAACACAGGCTGATCAGTTATCTCGTATCCGCGAAATTGCTCCCCATCATTTTCTGCTCGTTCCGGGCGTGGGGGCGCAGGGTGGCTCGTTAGCAGAGGTGTCACGCGTTGGCCTGAATGCAGGCAGTGGACTGTTAGTCAATGCCTCCCGAAGTATTCTGTATGCATCGAATGGGATAGACTTCGCCCATCGGGCTGCCGAAGAAGCGCGTATTCTGCAACAGGAAATGGCAACATACCTCTGAGCATTAAACGATTCCTCGTTCTCGTACGTTAATTAGTTCAAGCCGCATCGAGCTATTGATGCGGCTACTTTTATTCTAACAAACTTCCTTCACGACCGTATGCTTCGGTACGTATATATAGCTGGGCTCTTGCTCGGCTCATCGCTATTGTTGGCCCAGCCAGTTCACAAAGCCAATATCAAGAAAGCGCCACCCCAGCCATTAAAAGGTGTATCAAGCGATCTGAACAGTCCGATTCCGGTTGACCCGACGGTAAAAATTGGTAAGCTACCCAATGGCCTGACGTACTTCATTCGTAAAAATGCGGAGCCCAAAAATCGGGCGGAGTTACGACTGGTGATCCGGGCGGGGTCAGTGCTGGAAACAGATGCTCAACAGGGTCTGGCTCACTTCATGGAGCATATGGCCTTTAACGGCACCAAAAACTTTCCAAAAAACGAACTCGTTAACTTTCTACAGACCTCGGGAGTGCGGTTCGGCGCCGATTTGAACGCCTATACCAGCTTCGACGAGACCGTTTACCAACTACCTGTTCCAACAGATTCGGCACGCCTGTTCGAGCGGTCTTTTCAAATCCTGGAAGACTGGGCGCATAATGCCCTGCTTGATTCGGCCGAAATAGAAAAAGAGCGCGGAGTTATTCTGGAAGAAGCTCGTTTAGGCCGTGGCGCTCAACAGCGGATGCGCGACAAGTATTTTCCACTCATTCTGAACAACTCTCGTTTTGCCAGCCGTCTGCCTATTGGGAAAGACAGCATTATTCAGACGTTCAAGCCTGCCCTACTCCGGCAGTTTTATAAAGACTGGTACCGCCCTGATCTGATGGCGGTTGTGGCCGTAGGCGATTTCGATGTGAAGCAGGTTGAAGCGATGATCCGCGAAAAATTCGGGCGGATCCCTGCTGTTTCTGCGCCCAAGCCTCGTCAGGAATACGGTATCGATGCCCATAAGGATACCAAAGTCGTTATCGTTACCGACCCCGAACAGCCCAATACCGTTGTGCAGGTGATCTATAAACGCCCTGAAATTAAAGAGCGTACTTTAAGCGATTTGCGCGGAGGGTTGCAGCGTAGCTTATTCAACGCTATGCTGGGCAACCGGATTCAGGAATTGACCCAAAAAGCGAACCCGCCTTTCGTGTTCGGAACCAGTAACTACGGCAGTTTTCTGGGAAATCTGGACGCCTTTTCTTCAGTGGCAGTTCCGAAAGATGCGACTAATGTAGAAGGCGCCATTCGCGCCGTGCTCGATGAAAACGCTCGCGCCCAGCGTTTTGGCTTTACGGCTACCGAACTGTCCCGCGCCAAACAAGAATTGAAAACGGGAGTGGAGCAGGCGTATCGCGAACGGGACAAAACCCGATCCTCATCGCTGGTAGGGCAATATGTGCAGTATTTTCTAGATGGTGACCCTGCCACAGGTATCCCGTTTTATTACGATTTTGTCACAAAAAACCTTGATGGTATTCAACTGTCAGAAGTAAATCAACTGGCGGGTCAGTTTATCCGTAATGAAAATCGGGCGGTGATTATCATGGCTCCCGAAAAGGACAAGGCTAAGCTACCCAGCGTAGATCAGGTAATCAGCTATATCGACAATGCCGGTAAAGACCTGACAGCCTACGTAGATCAAACAATTAATAAGCCCCTGCTGGCCACTACACCAAGCCCAAAGTCCGTTGTAAAAGAATCTAAAGTGGCAGAGGTTGGTATCACCGAATGGACACTGGCCAACGGCGCTCGCGTTGTGCTGAAACCCACTGATTTCAAAAACGATCAGATACTCTTTTCGGCTATCAGCTACGGAGGTACGTCGCTTTATGACATGAAAGATTATATGACGGCCCGGTTCGCATCAACACTCATTAGTCAGGGTGGAACGGGTGAGTTCAATCAGATTCAACTGGGTAAGTTCTTGGCGGGTAAGTCATTGAGTGTGGGGCCCTATATCAGCGAAATTAACGAGGGAATAGGCGGTAGTACTGCCCCTAAAGACTTGGAAACGGCTATGCAGCTCCTTTACAGCTACTTTACCCAGCCACGTAAGGATGCCGATGTAGTTCAGGGTTTCCTGTCGAATCAGCAGAGTTTGTTGCAAAATCAGTTGACTACACCCACGCCCCAAAAAGTATTTCAGGATACTATTGCCGTGACTCTTGGCCAAAATAACCCGCGCCGACAACCTCTCCGCCCTACTGATCTTGACCAGATTAATCTTGACCGGGCCGGACAAATTTATAGCGAGCGCTTTGCTAATGCGGGTGATTTTACGTTTCTGTTTGTAGGTAATATAGATCCCAAAACGCTCAAACCACTAGTTGAAAAATACATTGGTGGTCTGCCGGGCAATCCTTCTACCGCGAAAGAGAATTTTCGTGATCTGGGTATTCGGATCCCGGCGGGACAGATCAGCAAGACAGTTTATAAAGGTCTTGAAGCACGGGCAACTGTGCAGCTGGTGTTCAGTGGCGATCTGGATTGGAAACCCGAAAACACTACCCAAATCGACGCCTTAGCCGAAGTTCTGGAGATTAAGCTGACCGAAAAACTACGTGAAGAAGAAGGGGGCGTTTATACACCAGGGGCAAGCGGTTCATACAGCAA
Organism: Flavobacterium sp. SUN052; assembly: GCF_028867935.1. Classification (GTDB taxonomy): domain Bacteria; phylum Bacteroidota; class Bacteroidia; order Flavobacteriales; family Flavobacteriaceae; genus Flavobacterium. Next base: position 143,795 of record NZ_JAPQNS010000003.1, on the reverse strand, counting down.
GTTTCCAGCCCAACGCTACACGTTCCGAATCGGCTTTGGCTGCGCTCCCGAAAACGTGGATAAACTCGTTGGCAAGACACTCGATATCATCAACGAAATCCGTCAAAAAGGAGCCGATCAAAAGGATATTGACAAGTTTAAGGCCGAAAGTCGCCGGGAAACCGAGATCCAATTGAAGGATAATAACTTCTGGCTTGGCTACCTGACGAATCAATATTTTAATCAGGATGATCCTGCCGAAGTGCTTCGTGAAGCTGAACAATTAAATAAAGTAACGGTTGAAAGTACAAAAGCAGCAGCCAACAACTATTTGTCAGGTAAAAACCTGATCCGGTTTGTACTGATGCCCGAGCGAAAGCAGTAGTCGCTAACTGAACGTTTAGATTACTTCGCTGCAAGTAGAAACCGAGTTAGCCTTACCTTTTGCTCCCGTAATAACAATTCATCAAACGTCCACTTCATGAAACCATACGCTACATATGCCGCTGAGGAATTTGCCCTCGACGATATGTTTATGCGGTGGATTCAACATCCTGAAGATGACGAAGTTGACTTGTTCTGGCAAAATTTCACCCGCCAACATCCTTACCAACAACCGGTTATTGCCGAAGCCAGGCGTTTAGTGATCGAATGCTCGGTACCTATGCCCGGCGCGTTAACGCACGACGATATGTCGAATGTGTGGCAACGTATTCGGGTATCGTTACAGGAATTAGATGAAATTCGGCCCCTCCAACCAAATGTCAAAACGGTAGTAGGCTGGTGGTATTTTGGTCGAACAGTAGCGGCTGCCCTTGGTTTGCTTCTTTTTGTAGCCTGGGGGTTTTGGATAAGCCAAAGTGAACATCTGAAAACAATTCGCTCGGGCAGTGCGGAAGGGCGGGTAGTACGTTTGCCAGATGGATCGCAGGCTCATTTGCAACCGAATAGCCAGCTTGAATTTGCCCAGCAATGGGTTGACGAAACCCCTCATGCTGTCTGGCTTCAGGGCGAAGCCCGGTTCTCGGTTGTTCGACGCCCGAAAACAACCACGTTTCGAGTGCATACCTCCGACGTAACCGTTGAAGCCACCGGTACTGAGTTTTGGGTAGGTCAGCAAGCCGAAGGAACCCGCATTGGATTGCAGGCCGGAAACCTTACGCTCCTGCTTAACGACGATGAGCGTCGGGTTACCATGAACCCCGGTGATTCACTTGAAGTTCGGGGAAAACTGGTGTTTCCGCTGAAATTGTCTGTAGGTCAGCTGAATAAATCGGTTAAAAGATAGAGTAACCATACCGTTCGGTAGATAGTGTAGCATTACTGCTTTTTTTAATGTCATTTTTTCTGACAAAGTCTATACATTTAACCCAGCAGTTGTCGCTGTGGTGCCTCTGAGCACAAAAACGACACTGACTATTCCCGAATCCATCATGAAGGAGTCCGTACTGAACAGACGGCAGTTCCTCCAGTCGCTCGGCCTGTCGGCTCTGGCAATCTCTGCCGGGGCCGACCCGCTGACGACTCATCTCCCCCTCAAAAAATCTGGTTTGCAGATTGGCTATTCGGCCATCACCTGGGGCGGCAACGATGCACAAGCCATCAAAGACATCTCGGCGCTTGGCTATCGAGGCATTCAACTACGAGCTAATGCTTTTGGCCCCTACCGTGCCAAGCCATCGGAGTTGAAAGCCTTACTCGACGAAGCAAAGCTGCAACTCTGCATGTTTTCGAGCGGCAACGTCGAAATTGATCCTGCTAAGGAGCAGAGCACTATCGACCAGCATGTGGCCCATGCTAGTTTTGTGAAAGCGCTCGGCGGATCATCGATCCAACTCACCAACAGTGCCCGCCCCAAAGACCGTTTACCCTCTACCGAAGAACTGAAAAGATTGGCTGAGGTGATGAACAAAATCGGACAGCAAACGGCTGATTTGGGTGTTCAGGCGATGTATCATAACCACATGAACCAATTGGGAGAAACGCCCGAAGAGGTAGAGGTGATTGTACAAACGATGAACCCTAAATATATGCGGCTCCTGCTCGACATTGCCCACTATCGTCAGGGCGGAGGGCAACCCGAAAAAGCCGTGCTTCAATACCGTGATATATTGTCGGCTCTCCACCTCAAGGACACCATGTCGCCACTCGCCGATAAGCCCAACGATCCTAAGGCGTATAAATTTGTGGAACTGGGCCGCGGTAATGTGAATGTGCCAGCGGTCTTTAAAGCGCTGGATACCATCAATTTTAAAGGCTGGGGTATTGTCGAGCTTGATGGGGTTCCCGAAAAAGATAAAACGGCCGCTCAATGCGCATCGATCAGTAAAGACTACATCACAAAAACACTGAAGTTTCCATTGTAACAAAGGAATTACATGAAATACCTCATTCTCTCTGGCCTTGTTGTGCTAACGCTGGTTGCATCCAAACCACCACAAGACCATAACTCATTAACGGCAAAAGAAAAAAAAGACGGGTGGAAACTCCTTTTTAATGGAAAAACTACCAACGGATGGCGGGGGGCTTACCTTGATAAATTTCCGGCAGGTGGCTGGGCCGTTGAAGATGGCACCCTAACCATAGCCAAAACTGATGGGCGGGAGTCGCGCAATGCGGGTGATATTGTTACCGATGGTGAGTTCAGCAATTTTGATCTGACATTTGAATTCCGCCTGACTGAGGGTGCCAACAGCGGCCTGAAATATTTTGTCGTAGAACATCAGCCTAAACCTGCTGGCTCTGCCTTTGGATTAGAATACCAGGTTTTAGACGATGATAAACATCCCGATGCCAAAATGGGCCGCGATGGAAACCGCACTGTTGGCTCATTGTATGATCTAAAACCTGCCCAGAACAAGCAGGCTAAGCCCATCGGGGAATGGAATCAGGGACGGGTGCTGGTCAATGGCTCTCATGTAGAACATTGGTTGAATGGCAAAAAAGTATTGGAATACGAACGGGGTGGTGAAGAGTTCCGTAAGCTGGTGGCCATGAGTAAGTATGCTACTCCTGCCTATAATGCCAATGGTCGATTTGGAGAAGCTCCTAAGGGCCATATCCTTTTGCAGGATCATGGTGATAAAGTATCCTTTCGGGATATTAAAATCAAGGAGTTACGGAGTCAGTAGGAAGCTGTCATATTGCTCTTTTCAACACGCATTGTATCTACGTTGATAAATCCCCTTTCGCATGGAAAACCGTCGTGAGTTTATAAAAAAATCTGCTTTAGCTGGCTTGGGAATGAGCTTCTCCGCCAGTAGTTACGCCCGTATCATCGGCGCAAATGAACGCGTCCGGGTTGGCATTATTGGGTTCTCAGACCGGTTCCGGCAATCGCTGGCACCTGCCTTTATGAACCATGCCAAAGATCAAAACTTCGCTTTTGTTGGCGTTTCGGATATTTGGAGCCGCCGTCGCGATGAAGCTGATCAATATTTAAAAGGCAAAGGCTGGAACGACAGCAGTTTTTTCAAAGCTCGTAACAACGATGAACTGTTGGAGCGCAAAGACGTTGACGCTGTCATTATCAGTACTGCTGACTTCCAGCACGCACTGCATTGCGTTGATGCCGTGGAATCAGGTCGCGACGTTTACTGCGAAAAACCATTTGCCGAGTCGCTGGAAGATGCCCGGAAAGCACTTAAGGCGGTTGAAAAGTCGAAGAAAATCGTACAGATCGGTTCGCAACGGCGTTCGGCCCCTAACTACCACTCAGCTAATGACTTTATCAAGTCTGGTAAGTTTGGCGACATCAGCATGGTAGAAATGACCTGGAACGTAAACCAGCCAGGTCGCTGGCGCCGGGCCAAATTAGTTTCTGAAATACGGAAAGAAGATACCGACTGGACTCGCTTCCAACTGAACCGTCCAAAAACGGATTGGGATCCGCGCAAATACCTCGAATTCCGCTTATTTTATCCATACTCATCAGGTATTCCGGGGCAGTGGATGTCGCACCAGATCGACACCGTTCACTGGTTTAGTGGATACGATCACCCACGTTCGGTAGTAGCCAATGGTGGTGTTTACGTGTGGAAAGACGGTCGCGTGAACCCTGATACCTTCACGGCAGTATTCGATTACGGCCCAGACAACGATAAGACCAAAGGGTTCCAAGTGTTGTATTCGTCGCGGATGCACAACGAGGCTGGTGGTACCAAAGAGTATTACTTCTCGAATGGGGGCATGATCAACCTCGATACCAACAAAATTTCCTCGGAAGGGGGTTTACAGGCTGGTCCGGCCAAAGAAATGGGAATGCAGGCCAATTTGCTGCCTGATATGACGCTGGCTAACGCTACTAAAATGGAAACCAGCGCCAACACCGGTGCCGATCCGATGACCTCGTTTCACATGCTCAACTGGATGGAGTGTGTGCGGAGTCGTAAAGAGCCTAATGCACCAGCTCGCGTAGGGTTCAACCATTCGGTAGCCAACATTATGGCAACGATGGCTCAACACACAGGTAAGCGGGTGACATGGGATGCGACTAAAAATGACATGGTATTAAGCTAACATTTAAGCTTGATTGGAACGCGGATGACGCGGATACTGCGTAGCGCGGATTATCGCTGATTTTAATAATCCGTGTCAATCCGCGTTGCGAAGCATCCACATCATCCGCGTTCTTATTTGCTACTAACATGAAAAAGATCCTTATTCTCAGTTTAATAAGCCTAACCTCGCTAGCGCAAAACCGTATTCAGCTCAAGCATGACGAAGCGGCCAAGCGCGTTGAGGTAACGGTGGATGGCAAGTCCTTTACGGCTTACATTTATCCCGGTCCAGCCGTATTGAAAAAGCCCGTTTTATACCCAATCCGAACAGCGGGGGGTAATTTCATCACTCGTGGCTGGCCAATGGACCCGCGCCCCGGCGAACGTGTTGACCACCCTCACCACGTAGGGATGTGGTTTAACTATGGCGATGTAAACGGCCACGATTTCTGGAACAACTCGACTGATATAGCCGCCAGCCACGGGGGGCCATTTGGCACTGTGGTCCACACAGGCGTAAAGTCGATGAAGAGCGGAAAAGATCAGGCTGAATTGGTTGTTACAGCCGCCTGGCTCGACAAAGACAATCAGCCGATGCTTCGCGAACGAACTACCTATGTTTTTCGGGGCGATGCCAGCCAACGGACTATTGATCGAATCACGACGCTTACTGCTTTGGAGAAAGACGTTGTTTTCAAAGACAATAAAGAAGGTATGATTGCGATTCGGCTCGGGCGGGAGTTGGAACATCCTTCTAACAAACCCGAAGTGTTTACCGATGCTAGTGGAGTCGCCACTAAAGTACCCGCTATGGCAACCGTTGGTGTTACAGGAAAATACCACAGTAGCGAGGGCGTTGAAGGCGAAGATGTTTGGGGGAAACGCGCCAAATGGATGAACCTGACAGGCAAAATCAACAACGAAGACGTGTCTGTTGTAATGCTGGATCATCCACAAAATGTGGGTTATCCAACCTACTGGCACTCTCGTGGCTATGGTTTATATGCAGCTAACCCGCTGGCCCCATCCGTTTTCACAAACGGTAAAGAAGCACCCATGAATTACATACTTGGAGCCGGAAAATCGGTAACGTTCCAGTACAGGGTTGTTATAAAATCAGGTTCGGTGGACCCGATGACTCTTGATGCACAAAACAAAGCTTTCCTAGGAAAATAGGGCCCTTTTAGGGTCAGAACAACTGGCACATATTTTGTATAAAACCATACCCAGGGCTAACCGCCACTCGGGTATGGTTTTTTTATGAGTTATAGAGTATCTATCACAGCACGGTAAAAAAAGGACTTTACGTCGATAAAGCCTTTTCAAGAAGGTAAAAAGTAAGAGAGAATATGCTGAATCAAAAAGCCGCTCCCAACTTGAGGGGCGGCTTTTTTTATGCTAATTCAAGCTAACCAGAGCTGATTTGTAAATTCGAGATTCGAGCGATTCGAGCCATTCCCGAAACCGAGCGCTATCTTCTGATGCATTGCGAAGTTCATTGTCAACTTGCCGAAGTAAAAAATGCAGCTGGTGAATGTGCATCCATTGCGAATGAAGTTGCCCTGCCATGTTAGCTTGGGCGGGCAGTTGGCGTGCGTCGGCCGTGAGCCGACGGAGACTATGCCGGAGATGATAACGTAGAATCATCAGGCGGCTGGCCAACGGTAACTCAACAGTGCTGTGTTCGAGGTGGCTGATTCCTCGCGAGAGGAGCGTATTCCGTTGGTTCAATTGTTCCGAGACAACCATCCAGGCTTGTTCGGCTTTCAGGGATTCATAGGTGATGGTCTGCATTGTGCTACGGTAAAAGAGATCCGACAAAGCGGCTTTCGGACAAAAATAGTCGTTGGGCCGAATAAACAATTGCTACACTATCGGGTTTAGCGAATTTTAATTGGTGTTTACTACTACTCACCAAATCTTAGATTACTTAAACTCGCAAACGTTTAGTCGGAAGTCAGAAACCCTTTATGAACACGAAGCGTATATACGCCTAAACTCGTACCTTTCTGCCTGTATCTCAATTAATCGCTATGAAATCTGTCTCTTCGGGAGGGCTTGTTCTGTTTTTAGCGGGCTTCGCGGCTTTTCTGCTCATTCTAACCTTAGGCCAGTTTCGGCTTACCGAGAACATCCTGGCCGATAAAATCAAGCCCGAACACCGAGTCATTGTATTGGAGCGAACACAACCAATGCTCGATAAAGTCTACACCAATCAGTGGGAATTCATCAGTGATTTCAAGCAAGCTGTTGATGGCTACAACAATGAGGTAAAGGCAAAACAGCAATGGGATAAAGTCATTTACGATAATTATACATTTCCCGTTACACAAGCGGCTTCAGTCGGGACGATAGCTAACCAACCCTGGCTCTGGTTTTTGCTTAGCATTGGCCTCGCTACACTGGGAGGGCTTCTTTATATTTTACCGAACCCGAAATACCGAGGTCCGGCGGGTATCCGAAATAACTATCTCTATCAGCACCCCGCCACCAACCGGGGCTGGATTGGCTGGCTGGTAGGTACGTTTCTGATCGGTTTTTACATTCTGCTTTACATGGTGCCCGAATACATCACGAATTGGACATTAATTGTTAGTCCAATTAGCCAGGTTATCAGTGGAAAACCGAGCACCGGAGCGTTCGCCAGTCAGTGGTTTTTGTATGGGTTTCTGTATACCCTTGTGATTCTGGTGATGGGCGTCAGAATGTTGATTCGGCATCGGCACAGCCGCTACCAGCAGTTGCGGACGGCATCGGTCATGTTTTTTCAGACTTCGTTTGCATTCCTGATTCCTGAAATATTAGCCCGGTTAAATCAACCGTACCAGGATCTCAAAAGTATCTGGCCACTCGATTATGATTTTTTCTTCGATTACGAGATCAACGCTAAGATTCAGGCCGGCACGTTTGGAGTTTTTATGCTTGTTTGGGGTATTATTCTGACCGTGGTAGGGGTGCCTGTGTTGACCTATTTTTTCGGTAAACGTTGGTATTGCTCGTGGGTGTGCGGTTGCGGTGGTCTTGCCGAAACCCTCGGCGACCCCTATCGTCAACTTTCTGACAAGCGACTCGGAGCCTGGAAAATTGAGCGTTACCTTGTTCACGGGGTTTTGGTATTCGCCGTGGTCATGACCGGGCTGGTATTGTACACATATTTCTCCGGCCAATCGACGGTGCTGGGTTTTCTGGATTCATACAGCGTACGGTCAACCTATGGTTTTTATATTGGCACTCTCTTTTCAGGAGTGATCGGTACTGGTTTTTATCCAATTATGGGTAACCGGGTCTGGTGCCGGTTTGGCTGTCCACTGGCGGCCTATCTGGGTCTGGTGCAACGTTATAAATCGCGGTTCCGCATTACTACCAACGGTGGGCAATGCATTTCGTGCGGTAACTGCTCGGCACAATGTGAAATGGGAATCGACGTGCGTTGGTATGCCCAACGACAACAAGACATTGTGCGGTCGTCGTGTGTAGGGTGTGGTATTTGTTCAGCTGTTTGCCCGCGTGGCGTGTTGAACTTAGAGACAGGGCGTGTTGACTCCCGCTTGATTTGACAAAAAATCAATCTTAATAACCTGGCGTGATAAGCTATTTCACCGCATCTGCATTCTCTTAAAACAGCTGAAAGCTAAATCGAGTTATAAATGGCAAACTGCTTTCAGACATTTATGCACCAACGAAAGCGTCCTGGGTTAATCTATCGTCTTATCTGCCTGTTTGTAGCGCTGAACATGGTCAATCTAGGCGTTGTACCGTCGTGTACATACGACAATGGCCATTATGAAAGTTTGACCAGCAGCAAAACGCAACGTTTTGACGAGTTATTAATGCAGCAGTTGCTAGGTGCTAATACATCGTTGCCTAATCAGGCCGATTCCGAGGAAGAATCTGATGTTAACTCGCTTGATACCGATTACTTTTTGCAACACCTTTTTACCGTATCGTTACTCCCTCCGAGCTGGGGTTTAGCGTCGCTTCATTTGCCCTTTCAACCTGCCTTTGTTCCTTCATTGTTGGCAGAAATAATAGCTCCTCCTCCCAATTACTCAGCCTGATTTTACGTATCAGGGCTTCTTTCTGAAACTATCTATCGACTTCTGTTATCTGGCTCAGCCTCTGCTTTGCTAGCCACAACTTATTCGTTTACTGCACTAACTGGCTCGGTTTCCATTCATGGTTATCCGAACGGTGGGTGTTCATAACTCAATTACTTACTTGGTTATGCGCAGCATACTCATTGTTGAAGATGACCGGCGAATTGCGCAAAACATTAGCCAAAGTTTGCGGGCAGAAGGCTACGCAACCGAAGTTGCTTACGAAGGGTATGCAGGTCGCCGATTGGCCGTTCAACAATCTATTGACCTGCTCATCCTGGATATTAATCTGCCTGGGTTAAATGGCTACGAAATATGCCGGAGTGTTCGGTTTGAAAAGCCCGACTTACCAATCATTATGCTAACCGCCCTCGGTGAAATTGAAGATAAGCTCGAAGGGCTGGAGCTAGGTGCCGACGATTACCTTGTCAAACCCTTCGATCTGCGTGAGTTGAGTGCGCGGGTTGGCGTCTGGATGCGCCGGTCGAGCCAGCAGGCCACTCGCGAAGAAGTGTTACAGGTGGCCGACCTGGTGGTGAACGTATCGGCCAAAACAGTTAGCCGTCGCAATGTACCTATTGACCTGACCGCCCGCGAGTTTATGCTACTCGAATACCTACTACGTAATCGGGGTCGGGTGATTTCGAAAATAGACTTAAGCGAACAGGTTTGGGGCCTAAATTTTGACTCTGGTACTAATGTCGTAGAAGTGTACATCAACTACCTGCGCCGGAAAATCGACCGCGACTTTACACCTAAACTGATTCATACACGTCCGGGATTAGGCTACGTAATCCGAGAAAGCTAAACCTGTATGACAATACGCAACCGAATTGCTTTTCAATTTTCGCTCATCGTTGCTGGTATTCTGATTGCTTTTTCGCTCATCATCTATGCGCGTTCCGGCAACTATCGACGCACGGTATTTTATGACCGGCTCGAACAGCGTGCCCGGACCACTGTCCGATTCATGACCCAGGTGAAAGAAGTAGACAGAGAGCTGTTACAGATCATTGACCGTAAAACGCTGATAACCCTCTATGACCAGCGAGTGCTGGTGTACGACGCTCAGGACCGTCTTCTTTATGCCAGCATAGACGCTGATTCGTTGGTGGCCCCTTCTTCATTACTGGCTCAAATCAGGCGCGAGGGTATTGTTCGGGCAGAAGTTGGTGAACAGGAAGTGTTTGGCTTATACGCAACCGATGGGGGCATACCCCTGACCGTAGTAGCGTCGGCTTATGATCTACCGGGTAAAGGTGAGTTACGCGATTTGCGCCGAACGCTTGGTTGGGGATTATTCACGGGGATCGGCCTGACAATCGGGCTTGGTATTCTGTTTGCCGGGCAATCTTTACGGCCCATCAGCCGTATCAACCAGCAGGTGACAACCATCAATGCCCGCAACTTACAGCAGCGGCTCGACGAGGGTAACCGACAAGACGAAGTAGCCCAACTGGCCATGAACTTTAACCAGGTTCTGGGACGGCTCCAGCATGCCTTTGAGCAGCAACGATCGTTTATTTCGCATGCCTCCCATGAATTACGGACGCCTTTGGCGGCCCTCAAATCTGAACTACAGCTGAGCTTACAAACGCCCTTGTCTCCTCAGCAGTACCAACATATTTTGCGAAATCTCACAGCGGATAGCAATCGACTTATTAGCCTGACGAACAGCTTGTTGATGCTGGCCCGAACGCTGGACACACCGGTTGCTCAGCCCCGAACCTTTGTGCTGCTCGACGATCTGATTTTCTCCACCCGCGACCAACTACTGAATGCTCATCCTGATTATCAGGTTGATGTGCGTTTTTCGGGTCTTTCCGATGAGCATCCACAGGTTAGGGGCGACGAAGTGCTACTTCAACAGATGCTGCTCAATCTGATTGATAATGCCTGCAAGTATAGTCACGACCACCGCGCCGAGATTTCCCTTCTTCAACAAGGCGATCTTTGCCGAATAAGCGTCACCGATCAGGGAATTGGTATCGCACCGGATCAGTTGCCCTACATTTTCGAGCCGTTTTACCGGGCAGAAAATGCCTTTGCTCACAACGGCTTTGGGCTGGGACTGTCTATTTGCCAGCGCATAGTCGAACTGCACGGAGGACAACTAACCGTCAGTAGCCAACTGGGTGAAGGCAGTATGTTTAGCGTGATGATACCATTAGATAACCTAAAACGGCTCTAATTTTTTTCTAAGGTAGCTGTAAGTCCCCCCTAATACTGCCACTTTACTTTTGTTGGTCAACTCAACTTGATCTGCGATGGAACAGTTACTCAACTTAATACAACAAAATGGAGGAATATCGGGATGGTTCATCATTGCGTTTGACACAGCCACTGAACTTGAACTGGTTAATTTGATCAATGGCGTGACCTTACTAAGTGTGTTTTTGCTAGGCAGCGCTTTCTGGCAGGCCTCTGAACGGATGCAGACAGAAAACCGATACCTGATTCCAATGATCGAATCTATTTATTCCTGGCGAACGGACTCCCTATTACTCACCTATCTGAGTCTGCTCGTGCTACTCATTGGTCTGACAGCAATTATTGCGAATACAGCGGTTGCTGACTATACCTTTTGGGTGGGTAATGCGGCTGTTATTCTGGGTCAACTGACGGCCTCGGGGAAATGGCTCGGCAACCGTTTAGTGCAGGCGTGCGAAGAACTTTTTAAAGCCAGGAACGGCGCTATTCACTGACACTAACAACCTATAAAAGAGTGGCTTGAATTAACCTCCTCCACTCATCAACGTTATCTATATGCTATTAGAAAAACCGATTCCAATAGGTTTCTACGTCAAAGAAATTCGGCGGGACGCCATCCTCGTCTTCCTGTTTGCAAACCTTGTCGTGATCATTAAATTGTATTTTAGCTTGTGGTTTCTGACCATTCCGATTGCGATTCCGGCTCTGCTCGGCACCTGTATATCACTGCTGTTGGCTTTCCGCACTAATCAATCGTATGACCGCTGGTGGGAAGCCCGCATTGCCTGGGGGGCTATTGTCAACGATAGTCGCAGTTTTATTCGGCAATTGCAGATGTTTCTACCGTCAGGTGCTGATCGGGAATCAATTCTTCGGTCGTTTGTGCTACGCCAGTGTGCCTGGTGTTATGCATTGGGCGATTCGTTACGGAGGCTTGATGTGAGCAAACACCTGTATGAGTTTTTGCCCCCGGCTAATGTTCGCTACATCATGACATTCGACAACAAACCCAACGCCCTGCTATTGAGCCACGGCAATGCAATCAGACAGTTGTACGAATCAGGTCAACTGACCGATTTCCAGATGAATCATCTCAGCAGCACGCTGAATAGCCTGACCGATTCTATGGGGCGCTGCGAGCGAATCAAAAACACGATTTTTCCGCGTTCCTATTCGTCTTATATGCGCGTGTTTATCTTCATGTTTGCTGCTATTCTGCCGTTCTGTTTTGAAGCTGATGTTTATTTTCTGGATGTTCCCCTGGTGACGTTGATTGCTTCTACCTTTTTGCTAATCGAAAAGAGCGCCATTCAGTTGCAGGACCCCTTCGAGGATAAACCAACCGATACGCCAATGACAACCATTGCGCGCACTATAGAAATCAACCTTAAAACAATGACCAATTACGATACTATCCCCGAACAACTGGTAGCAGAGGAATATTATTCATTGTAAAGTAAACATCTGAGTTACTTACTCCTACGAACATTCGGAGGTGATGATAGTTAACTCCACATCCTTTTTGCCTTATTTTGGGCATGTAATCTATTGACTGAGTATGTATTTAGCAATGGATCACAAGTCAAAAATTTGTTTTTTGAACGCGGCAAAAACTATAAACCCCTTGACCCAATGCCATTCAGTAACGCTATCCGTACTTTCCAAAATTACCGCACGGAATACTTATCGAACGATTTAACGGCCGGGCTCTCCGTTTTTCTGGCTGGACTCCCCCTTTGTTTAGGTATTGCACTGGCCTCAGGAGCTCCTCTGTTTGCTGGCCTGGTGGCCGGTATCATTGGCGGTATTGTGGTAGGGTTGCTTTCCGGGTCTGAAGTTAGTGTTAGTGGCCCTGCCGCCGGTTTGGCTGTTATCGTAGCTGATTCAATTGTTCAGCTAGGCTCATACGAAGCATTTCTGGTAGCCGTGGTGCTCGCTGGTATTATCCAGATTATTATGGGTGCGCTGAAAGCCGGGCGACTCAGCAGCTATTTCCCCAACTCCGTTATTAAAGGCATGTTAGTAGGGATCGGGCTTGTTATTGTATTAAAGCAGATTCCGCACGCTCTCGGCCGCGACAGTGACTACGAAGGCGAGTATGAATTTAGCCAGTTGGCCGACAGTGAAAATACGTTATCTGAAATTTATCAGGCAATTGTAACGGCTAGCCCCGGTGCGCTCATTATAAGTTTTGTGTCTTTTCTCATTCTGTTTTTCTGGGACCGGTTTTCTGGCCGTGGCGCTCGTTTAAGCCAGCTTTTACCAGCCGCAGTTATAGTTGTGCTGGCGGGCGTGGCCCTAAACCAATTTTTCGGGTACTACATTACTACTCTATTTCTGGGCGATTCTAGCGAACACATGGTCCGTATGCCAGTCATATCAGCAGGAAATGGGCTTAGATCGGTCATTGATTATCCGGATTTCAGCTTCCTGGGGGACTTCCGGATTTATGAAATAGCCTGCACAATCGCGCTGGTAGCCAGTCTCGAAACCCTGATCAATCTGGAGGCCGCTGATCGAATTGATCCACTTCGGCGCGTGTCGTCAACCAACCAGGAATTAATGGCTCAGGGAGTCGGAAATATTCTGTCGGGACTCGTTGGTGGTTTGCCCCTTACCTCAGTTGTCATACGTACATCAACAAACTTGTTTGGAGGAGCCCAAACGCGGCTCTCTACCATGTTCCAGGGACTGCTGCTATTTCTCTCTGTGTTTTTGGCCGGTTCATTCCTTAACCATATTCCGCTATCATGTATCGCGGCCCTGTTGATTGTTATTGGTTACAGACTGGCAAGGCCCGCTATTTTTAAGGACGTTTACCAGGAGGGAATGAACCAGTTTATCCCGTTTTTAGTCACCGTACTAGGGATCGTATTTATAAATCTACTTTTCGGAATTCTGATCGGTTTGGTAGTTGGTTATTTTTTCGTCCTGTATACCAACTCTCAGTCACCTCTACGGGTTATCCGAGATGGTAAAAACGTATTAATTAAATTCCAGCGAGACATTTACTTTCTCAGCAAACCCCGGCTCAAAGAGACATTAAGTTCTTTAAAAGCCGGTGATTCTGTTTTGATTGATGGACGGTATGCCTCCTTTATCGACCACGATATTTTTGTACTTCTGACTGATTACGCAGAGACCGCCCGAAACCGGGGCATCACATACGAACTGCGTGATATTGAACAACGTAAACGAGTTTCGTCGGCTTATGAAAGCATCTGAAAAATTACTCCTCTACAATAAAGCTTGGGTTCAGGATAAAATTGAATTCGAAGACAACTACTTCAGCACTTTATCGAGTGACCAAAAGCCCGGTTTTTTGTGGATTGGTTGCTCCGACAGTCGTGTTTCGGCAGAGCAGATAACAGGTACCGATCCTGGTGAAATGTTTGTACACCGCAATATTGCTAACCTGGTTGTTCCTAATGACCTGAACGTGCTCAGTGTAATCCAATATTCCGTTGAGGTATTGCAAGTGAAGCACGTTATTGTTTGTGGCCATTACGAGTGCGGGGGTGTAAAAGCCGCTATGGCGGGCAAAAAACTGGGCTTAATTGATCAATGGCTAGCCAATATTGACCGCGTTCAGCAACAAAAAAAGGCAGAATTAGATCAGATTACTGATTTCCAGGCTCGCTTTGACAGGCTGGTGGAATTGAATGTTGAGGATCAAATCCAGAACATGGCGGCTACCGATAGTGTACAAAAAATGTGGGCAAGTCATCAGATGCCCATCCTTCATGGCTGGGTATTTAATCTCCGCACAGGCCTCTTAAACGAAGTAATCAAGGTGGTTCCGCCCAGCTTGGCGGAAGTGCAGGAAAGCAGTTTGGTTGCTAGGTGACCGGTAGATTAGGTAATTGGGGCTGATGATCGGTAGCTCAATCCCCAATTACCTAATCTACCTATTACCCAACTACCTGGTTAAATAAATACCTGATACTGCAATGTTAGCGTGCCACGGCGACCTTGCGGGTTAAGCTGGCCGGTTGTAGCAGCTTGATAATAAGGACGGTTCTGATAATCGAGTGTCATCTTGGAATTATGTCCGTTAATAAGCCAGTTAACTCCCACAGCATACACGCCCATTGTTTTGCTTACGCGCTGGTAATCGGCAATTTGTGCTGATGCATAGGGCATCAAGGTTCCATTTTTGCCTAAGAGGTCGCGCGCAAACAGATAACCAAGTTGTGAGTACACAACGCTACCCGTTCCAAACATCGGGAACGCATTTCCCTGCGTGCCTGATGCGCCTGTTATGGGCAACGTGGTGCCACTGGCAGGATTCATGATACCATTATAACGCAGGTAGTTGGTACCATAATCCGTATGGAAATAGCCCAAATAGGCGTTAACGGCCGAACCCGTAGCCCGGTTAAGCGGCATATCCAGAAACGATGCCAGCGACCACAGATTTATGTTCTGATAGAGTGTATCAGCGCCTGACTTCCGCCAAAGAGCGTTTTTCTGGGCAATGAATCCGCCCTCAAGCGTTAATACTTTTTTCTTTCCAAGGTATGTACCGGTCATGTAGCCAGGTGTAATGTGCGACTCCTTGTCGAAAAACTGGTACATAAAAAACCCTTGAACCTGTTTATGATGACCTTTCAGCGCAAAACTGGCATTTGACGAAATGGCTGGAGGGGCAGCCCCATTAGTCGCTATCGGAAATGGGTCGCTAACGCCAATCCGGTAATCGATACGGCCAACCTGACCCCGGGCATATAGTGTTAATTTTCGCGAAAACTCGTCGGTCTGGTCAACGGTAGCTTGGGCAAACACAGGCACATCCATCGTCATAATGGTGCTGACACTCGGCTGACTAAACCGAGACAAACCGTTTACAATGGTTAAGCCCGCACCAATTTTCAGATAATCCTTTCCTCTGAAAGCGGAATACTCGCCAACTGCATCGTGAAAAAAGGCCGCAACTTTCCGGTTACTGGGCGTTCCTGTGGTGTTGTATGCCGGAAAGCCATTCAGAAAGTTAAAATTGTTCATGCCGAACTGGACATAGATCATCGTGCGGTCATTGATCTGCCCATAAAGCTGAAGCCGGGTACGGCGCAATCCAATGTCGAATGTCTGGTTCTTGGGTTCGCCAATAACAGTTGTGCCAGGGTTGCTCTGGTTGAGTCGTAACCAGGTCTGATTCAGCACTGTTATCTTAAAAAAGTGCGAGCCCGATTCGTTAAGGTTGTACTTTAACTCGTTTTTCTCGGCACTAACTGGTTGCGGCTTTTTTGTTGTTTGTTCGGCCGCAACAACTGTTGAGTCGGTTGTTTTGGGGGCGGCACCGGGCGTTTGAGCCATGGCGATGCCAGCACTTAGCAGCAAGGCTAAGGTGAAGTGAATTTTCATAACGGAAGAATCAGACTGAATTTAAAGTGGAAGAAATCAACCTCACCGATCTACCGTCCGACAATCTCTACCCGTCCCCTTCGCAGGGAGAGAGGAGGCCCCTGCGGCCAGTCTTTGTCTTGTTTCGTTTGTTAACCCCTTCAACAAACGAAACGTGACGGTAAGCCTCCCCTCTCCCTGCGCAGGGAGAGGGGTAGAGACAATCAGACGCGTTAGTGAGCTTGAATAATTAAACCTGTTGCGGTTGCATAGTTGCTTTGGGTTTCCGACGGGCTGCCAGCGGGTGAGCCGACATTGGCTTATGCTCGTCCAGATTGATGATGTGGAATTCGCCCCCAGCCACTTGGAAATCCCGTTCGTAGTTGTGCAGGTTTTCCATCACCGTATGATCTACATAATGAGCGTTGTGTAGATCGACAACTACGTGCTGCCCTGCCTGCTGCGGAATAGTATCTAACTGTTTTTTGATACTCAGGTAGTTGGTAAACACAGCCGCACCATTGATCGTCAGCGTGTGGTGGTTGCCTTCAGAAACCAATGTCTGATCGGGCTTGAACAAATACTTAATGGGTAAGCCTAGCACCAATTGAATAATAAATTCGGTAGCGATACCAACCGCAATACCAATCAGCAGGTCAGTAGCCAGGGTAGCGATAATTGTTATCACAAAAACAATCAATTGCTCAGGTCCGATGTGGTACATATGGCGGAATTCTTTCGGATTTGCCAGACGGAAACCAACGGCAATAAGAATGGCGGCCAGGGCAGCAACCGGAACCAGTTTGATAAGCGGCACCAAAGCCACCACAAAAATTAGCAGGAAAGCGCCATGGAAAAAGTTAGCCCAACGGGTTTTACCTCCGTTAGTCAAGTTGGCCGACGAACGCGCTACTTCCGAAATCATTGGTAAACCACCCAAAGCAGCAGCCGTCATATTACCAATACCAACCGCAGTAAGGTCCTTGCTCAGATTCGATTTGCGTTTGTAGGGATCAAGTAAGTCAATTGCCTTACCGGTCAGCAACGATTCGAGTGAACCGATCAGAGCAAACATGGCCAGGTATTTGAGGGCAATAGGCATCAGATCACCCGTCCAGGCACCGAAATCAACGTTGACATTCAGTTTGAATTCGCCCGGATTCACCAATGGCTTGATGTCGCCATATACTTTTGTATCCGACAAGTGGAAATAAAGGCCCAGCGCTACAGCAACAACAAGCACCACCAAAGCAGGCGGAATTTGCTTGATCGCTTTGTTTTTGATACTTGGCCAGCTAAACAGAATAACCAGGCTAACCAAGCCAATTACGGCTACGTGCCACTCCATATTGGCCAAGCTCTCCGGTACCATGGCGATCAGTTCGAGCGGCTCTTTCCCTTTCAGGTCTGATGGGTGCGCGCCAACAGCCAGGTGAATCTGCTTCGACATGATAATGATGCCGATGGCCGCGAGCATACCGTGAACGGCTGACAGCGGGAAAAAGTCGGCTAGTTTGGCCACTTTCAGTACACCAAACAGCACCTGCACTAAACCCGCAACGACAATAACACCCAAAGCCAGGTGCCAGCCCAATTCGAGGTTGCCACGGCCAAGTTCTTCAACGGCACCGGCAACAATTACAATTAAGCCAGCAGCCGGGCCTTTGATTGTGGGTTCAGAACCGGCAAAAAATGCTACAATTAAACCACCGACAATGGCAGTTAATACACCCATAATAGGCGGAAAATTACTCGCCGAAGCGATACCCAAGCTCAAAGGAAGGGCAATCAAAGAAACTAAAAATCCTGAAAGCAAGTCTGTAGACCAGTTTTGCTTCAAGCCAGCCAATCCAGTTAGCGGTACTGATTGTTTGTGTTCAGTTGACATGGTTGATTTTTACTGTTTAGAGTTTATATGTTTGCGATAACTGCTACTGGTTGATTTGAAAACCGTTTGCAGCAACCGGACTTTATGCCGACCGATAGGGTCTTTCGTGATACGTTTTTATGTGTGGCCCTAAAAACAGGCGCGAGTAAATTCGGATGAGGGCAATTCCACTCAGAATGAAACTCAATGAGTTGAAGAAGGCCAGCGCAAACTGATTTTCGTGAATGTGGCTGAAAATCAAGTCCTCACCAATGAACGTCGTAGTGATTGGGAAGCCCATCAGTCCCAGCGATGCCAACAAAAACACTAAGGCTAGTCCGCGGTGCTCATAAACGTGGCCGTAATAGCTGTCGAGGTCGAAATTGCCCCTCTCTCGCTGCTTGAGCCGTTGCAGACATACATATCCTATTATTCCAGCAACTACCACTCCGCTCAGGTATATAAATGTCTGATTGCGGTCATAGCTTTCATTAAACGATACTGCCAGGGCAATCCAGAGGTGATTGATGATGACCAGCACCCAGGCCAATTGTGGGGATTTGTGCTCCGAGAAAGCCTTAAAAACCTGAAGAAGCCCGATGAAGGCGAAAAGCACCGGCATAAACGGACGGATAGCTCCCGGAATAAGGTCTTCGTGAAACAGCAGAAACTCACCAAGTGCGTAGGTTAAGCCTAACAGCACAAACGCATTGCGGGGCGTAATGAAATCTAATCGATGGCCCAGTTGCTTAAATGATCGAAATATTATCCGATTCATGAACCGGTCTAGGTTCCACTCCTTCAGCGACAGCATATAGATCGAAAAAGCAACCTTGCGGGGCCAGGTATCAGCAAACGACTCGGTACGGGGTTCAAAATGGTAAAACTGATCGCGAATGAGGTAGCTAACCACTGATGGCGATACCAGGAGTTGGTACGTCCGCAAAAAGGCGTTCCCCATAAAGTGAATCAGCACCAGCGTTTCAAAGCCCAGGGCGATTTCAATGAACATCAACCCAATCTGAGCGATCGATGCATAGGCAATCTGGGTTTTAACCGTGGATTGAACCTGAGCAATTGGAAAGGCAATCAAGGCAGTGGCTAAACCCACCAAGCCAATCAGAACCCGCGCCGACCACTGTTGCTCCCAGAATGGGATAGTGCGCAGCAACAGAAAAACGCCAAAATGTACTGATAACGAGCCGTAGAAAATTGCACTCGAAGGGGTTGGGCCCTCCATAGCCCGTGGCAACCACGATGAAAAAGGCAATTGGGCTGACTTGGCAGCAGCAGCTACTAAAATGCACACCGAAATAAAGATGCCAACTCCACTGTGGCCGCTCAGGTGTTCATGAACCAGCTCGTAGTTATGTAGGCGCAGAAACGTGATGTTCTCGTGCCAGAGGTGGTGACTAGCCCACATAGCCAGCAAAATTCCCACATCACCGATTCGATAAATCGAAAACACTTTTACGGCGTTGCGGACGGGTAAATAGCGTTCCCGGTAGAACGCAATCAGCAAAAACGAAGAGATACCCAGCACCTCCCAACCAATAAACAGCGACTCGAAATTGCCCGCCAGTACGGTGAAGTTGTATCCGAGGTAGAAGAACAGTATCGTGGCAAAAAACCGCTTATAGCCATCTTCCATGTGCATGTAGTAGCGGCTATAGCGCGTTATCAGAAACGTGACAAACGCACCCACAAACAGATACACGGCAGTTACTTTATCGAAATAAAAGTCAATCAGAAACTCATAACCGGCTGTTTGATAGAGTTCAATTTCTTTAATATTGAACACCCGCATCCCGTTCCATAACCAATAGCCAACGAACACTGTAACTGTAAACAACTGAATACCAACAGTTAGCAGCGCCACCTGAGAAATCAGATTCTCTTTCTTCGGATTAATGACCAGCGTGAGCAGAAATCCCAGAAAGGGAATCAATACAAAGCTGGCAATCACATAATTTGACTCCATTAGGCTTAGTCTAAAAGTAAAACGGGTAAGTTTTCGGGCGTCGATTCAATGGATTTTTCCAGCTTCGCCACTTTTTTCAGTTCATTAGTCAGCGGACGGAACTGCTTGAACTCGCCCTTGCTGAAATAATAGATGGCCTTTGTTTCGGGGTGAACCACCGATAAGTGAACCCATTCGTTAATGAACCATTCGTAAACTCCCGCTTCCCGCTTAATGGTGTCCAGCACCACATCGGGGAAGTGCTCCACAATGACCATGAGCCGGATAGGATCGTGAATATTGATCATCTGCTTAGGCAGACCAGAGCGCAAATCACCATCAATTCCATTGGCTACGCCGATGAGCCCCATCACGTTGTGGGGTAATTTTGATCCCGCTCCAAGGCGATACGTATCAACCCGCGAGAAGTAATATTCGAGGTTGATGCCCCCGCAAACTGGTCCCACTGGCCGAATTACCCCTTGCAGGATTTTTCCGTCTGGATCGATACGGTAATCGTAAGAGTTCAGAAATGAACGACGATCCAGAAACAAGTGCCGGTTCGAATCGCGTCGGCCAATGATACAGAGTGCGTTAGTGGCGTGGTTCCACTCAGGACGGGGTTCAAACAGCGACAAAGACCGCAGTTTTACCGCTTCGTGAATTTGTGGAGCGGCCGCATGGCTATCCATCATCGTAAACCGACGAGACCGTTCTTTAGCGTTGTAATCCAGTGACTTGTTGAAAATCACCAGATTTTTCTGATGGAGAATTTTGTTCTCAGGCAGCAATTCGTCTTCGTCGTAGAACTCAATCTCGTCGCGAGTGGTGTCATGCAGCGATCCTACAAACTGAGTCGTAGCCGGTATCTCCAAACCACGCGTAGAGAGCTCCCTACGAACATCGACATGATTAGCCATAAAAGCGGCAACACGGGCATTTACCGACCCCGCCCGGCCACTACAGGCTCCACAGTCGTAACCGGCATAATGGGTATTATTAACGCTGCTGGCTCCGTGCCCAACGAAATAGACAAGGGGGGCAAAATTTTCAACCAGACCAATACTTTTCAGCAAGCCCTGAACACGGTTGGCCATTTCCTCCACCGTGAAGCCTTCTTGCAAGTCTCCGGCTTTAGCTTTCGGCCGCTGGTTAACAATGGCGAGTTTGCCCTTCTTATCCATGTGTTTGAAGGACGAAACCATGGCTGGCGTTTCTGTCGGCTTAAAAATGCTGGTTACCAGCTTAAAAGCAGATAAGAAGCCCATCGTTTGCGACAAGGCCCAACCGCCAAACAACCCTTGTGGATGTTTAGTAAAGTGAGCGTCGGTCTTGTGACGAATGCTGGCTTCCGATTCTTTGATCAGGAAACCAGGCGTAACCGGGGCTGGGCAAACTTTTGTATGGAACTTGCCGTGTTCAGGCTGGAAATAGAATTCAGTACCAAAAAAGCCGGGTGTTCCAAACGTCTGGCAAGCTGGGTCGAACTGTTCGAGATACCGACGGAACGAGCACTCCCGATCATCGATGCAGAACGTAGCCTGAAAACTGGGAGTTTCCAGAGGGGTAGATGCTGGTTTGGCAGACTGTAGACCCCGTAATACCTGATCGTAGTACGTCCACTCGAAGGCATCCTGCCATAGGGTGTATACGTCGAACGTTTCCTGATAAGCTACCGGCTCGAAAAGATCTACATGAGGTGCGTTGGTCCGATCGCCAAGGGCGCGCCAGTTATCGCCAAACTTCCGGTTGAGTGCATCAATCTCCATCAGAAGTTCGAGCACAATTAGGTCGTGTAGTGAAATGATACGTCGGTCGAGCAGCGTTCCGGGATTCTCTTCTACCACCGCTACCATTCCCGACCATCCCGGATGTGCAAACTGCTGATCGAACAGATATTGCTCATATAGCTGCTCGTCACCTACCAATCGTTTCAACAGGTCTGGTATTTCGCAGGGCGTATTGAGCAACAGGCTCCGCACCGTTTTTGTCTTGAACAAGCTGACAAAACTGGTACGTTCCAGATCCCGAATCGACTCCAGAAAACCCTTACCCGTAACCGGAAATTTGCGAATCGAAATTCCCTGATCAAGGTAACTACCCACCAGCCGAAACAGTAATGAGTGAACCTCCTTGTCAAGGCTAATGCCGTACTCGGCCTTCCAGAGGCCCCTTAACCGACCAATTCGAACGTTAATTGATGTATCGTATTCTTTTTCAAGCAGTTTTGTTTTCCACAGTTGAAGGTTAGACGCTCCTTTCCGGTCGCGAATTACTCTTTCTAAAATCTGGGAATTTATCTTACCCGCTTCATACCGATCTCGATATTCATTAAGCGGAAGATAGACCGTGTAGCCGAAAATATTCGATGCCTTCTGTAGCCCTTCATAGAACGTCATGTGCTGAAAGGCATGCAGGGTATTATGGTGAATAAAGTCTTTGAGCGGTGCCTGTGAAGGCAGATAGTGCTTCAGTTCGTGAAGTACATTGTGCTCATCGAACAGAATATTGCCCTCTTTTTGGGCAATTGGGTGATGTTCCTGAATCATTGTGTTGAATAGTATGAAACACTGGAGATTCTGCCTTCACGTAAAACGCGCTGATCTTCAACTAGCGAAGCCAGAAAGTCGAATGCAGGAAAATACAGAGGCTACGAAAACGCCAAATGGATACGGCCCAAGAGAGGGCAGGTAACCAGTAAACTAATAGAAATGAGAGCTAACGGCTTAACCGTTTAGCAAGACACGGCCTGCCCGTGAGAAGGAATGCGTAGGCAATGATGCAGGAGATAAAGCGGCAAATGAGCACTTACCGAGCATTGAACCGCCAACCGAAAGTCAGCAGCTATTTCATAAAGAGAGACGAAGAAAGCAAAGGCCGCTAATAGGGTGCCATGTGAAAGCACCACTTCGTCTTCCGAAACCTCTTCCCCAGTTTGTAGCAACTGTGCATCGGCAAAGGAGTGAGCCGTTGAGAGAGGCTTAACGAGCGAATGCCATTGATTCCATTCACTTTGGTTAGAGCTCGCATTAGCCAAAGAAGCACCTGCAACCTGAAAGGCGAACCAGCCAATTAGGAGTAGAAATACTCTTGTGTAAATACGTGAGCTGCCGTTCATTGAAAGTGCAGGAAAATGCGGGTTGACTCTTACTTTAATTGGCTGGATAACACAAAGTAAGCCCGAATATACTGCAAGCTAGCCCCTCAGAATCTATTTTTATTATAAATTAATTTTCTATATAAGTATGATAAGTTTCTTTAGCACAGAACTCATATAAGTAGTATTATCTACTGATAAATACGCAAACTATTTCTCCAGCTACTTAAATTCCAGTATAGCCATAGGGTGTAACAGCCTGCAATTCCTGCTTAACCGCTTCGCTCACGGCCAGCCCCTCGATAAATTGACGGATGCTATCGGCAGTAATTTTTTCGTTTGTTCGGGTCAACGCTTTCAGCGCTTCATAGGGCTGTGGATATCCTTCGCGCCGGAGAATGGTTTGAAGCGCTTCGGCTACCACCGCCCAGTTATCGTCTAAATCTGCCCGAAGAGCGGCCTCATTTAATTCGAGTTTCTCCAGTCCTTTCAGAGTCGATTTTAGCGCAATCACAGCGTGGGCAAAGGGTACACCGAGGTTACGCAACACCGTTGAATCTGTCAGATCGCGCTGCAAACGGGAGATGGGAAGCTTGGCCGAGAGATGTTCGAATAAAGCGTTGGCAATGCCCAGGTTTCCCTCGGAGTTTTCAAAATCAATTGGATTCACCTTGTGCGGCATTGCCGATGAACCCACCTCGCCAGCTTTTAGCTTTTGTTTGAAGTAATTCATCGAGACATACGTCCACATATCGCGATCAAGGTCAATCAGAATTGTATTGAGCCGTTTGAAAGCATCGAGCATGGCCGCCATCATGTCGTAATGTTCAATCTGAGTTGTAAACTGGCTTCGTACCAAACCAAGGCTTTCAACAAACTGATTGCCAAATACTTTCCAATCAATTTGGGGATACGCCACGGCATGCGCGTTAAAATTGCCAGTAGCTCCACCAAATTTTGCGGCTGAGGGAATATCAGCCAACATGTGTAGTTGCTTTTCGATACGCTCCACAAATACCATCAGTTCCTTACCTAGTCGCGTAGGCGAAGCGGGTTGACCGTGCGTTCGGGCCAACATTGGTATATCTTTCCAGCGCTCGGCCAGCTGCTGTAATTTCACATAGATTTCCCGGTATTGCGGCACAATTTCAGCTTCTAAAACCTCATCCAGCAACAAGGGAATAGCCGTATTGTTGATATCCTGAGACGTTAGACCGAAATGAATAAATTCCAGTTTATCGGCAATGGGCAAGTCATTGAGCTTTTCCTTAATGAAATACTCTACCGCTTTTACGTCGTGATTGGTAGTCGCTTCAATTTCCTTGATACGGAGGGCGTCGGCTTCTGTGAAGTTTTCGTACAAACCCCGAAGCGTAGGAAATAAGGATGCATCGACATCGGCTAATTGTGGCACCGGCCATTCGCACAGCGCAATGAAATACTCAATCTCGATACGAACCCGGTAGCGAATCAGACCATATTCAGAAAAGTAAGGAGCCAGATTGGTCACTTGCCGACGATAGCGGCCATCGACGGGCGTTATGGCCGTCAGCGCAGATAATTCCATCCGGCAAAGATAGCTTTCGGACGTTGGATATTAGATATTGGATGCTGGATAGTCCAGTATCCAATATCTAATATCCCTTTAAAATGGCTGCAGATACACGCCAAACCCTAGCCAGAAGACTTTATCGGTTTCGTAGATGCTATACGGACGGAATCCGGAGTATGTTTCGAGCAGAAACGTCAGATTACCCGGCCCGCGCCCCGCCGTTACACCAATACCTGCTTTAATGCCGGGATGGAAATTGGTTTGTTGCCAAAGTTTCAAATCGAGACCACCCACTAGTTGAGCCGTTTTAGTGGTTGGTTTTTTGTACCAGAATCCCGCCTGAGCGCTGAGTGGCTTGCGCTCTTCCGAGATACGAAGGCCAATCCCCAAGCCGCCATAAACTCGAAAATCGCGTACCTGACGGCTATAGGTAGCATCAACTAACTCATAATTAACAGCGTTGGGCAAGCGGTAATTCAATTGATTTCGGATAATGTAATCATCGCCGAGGTGCGACGACAGGTGATACGCCCGAAAACGCCACGTACCTGGACCACGCCGGAGATGGTACGAAATGCCGACCCGATAATCGGTATTGACGAGTTGCCGACGCTGCTTGTTAATTTTTTCATCCTGATACACTTCAAATTGAGTAAACGAGGCAACGTCCAGCGCCCACTCACTGGCGCGGTTAGTGCCGGTCTGCCGCCGGAAAAACGGTTTTTGCACACCAAAGGCGAACGGTACAATAGATCCTTTATACCGATCGCCGTTCGACACAAATACGGGCAATACGCTCCCGTACGTTTGTGATTGCAGTGGGTCGAGCAAGATGGGAGCAAACAAATGATCTTTAGGCAAAAATTCTTTCCGTGGGCCAAAAGCTTCCACGGTATCCGGCTGAGCCATTGATGGCGAACTAACGGTTTGTTGTCGCTGGGCTTTTTTTGCCAACCGCTCGCGCTCCCGATCGGCTTCACGTTGCTGTTTTGCCTGTTCGCGGTCTAACTCAGCCTGCCGACGGTTAGCTTCTTTCTGTTGTTGTGTTTGCTGGCGGGCAATTTCACGTTCGTGGGTAGTTTGGGCCTGTCGGGCCGCTTTCTCCTGAAAATCCTGTGCTTGACGAGCCGCTTTTTCGCGGTCAGCCTGTTCTTTCCGGGCGGCATCGGCAGCTCGGCGAGCTTCTTTTTCCCGATCAACGTCAGAGGGCGCCGTTGCTGATGGGCTTGCGGCAGGAGCTGGGTTCGTTGCAGCCGGGGTTGTTGGTGCTGGCGTGTTCCGACGTTCTGGTTGTGCGGGAGCAGGCGCTGATGGCTTTGGCGCTTCCGTTGTTACGGCGGGCGCTGTTTCTCCTCGTTTCTTTGCCTCACGCTCCGCTTCTTTCTCTTTCTTTTTTCGCTCTTTTTCAGCCTGCTCGATAAAATACAGACGTTGCCGCTCGGCCATTTCTGCCTTGAATTTCCGTTGCTCCTGAATTTCCTTCTCCAGTTTATCTTTCCGTTTCTGTTCAGCCGGAGTCAGGGTTTTTGCTGCGGGGGGAGTTGTCATTTGGGCGTAAGCCGTGAAGGTTCCGGCAGTCAGGAGAAGAGCAGTCAGAAGTGTAGTTGTGCGCATGGTTCAGGAATAACAAAAAAGGAGGAGACGAGAGGTTGTGCTCTTGTCTCCTCCTTTTGGATGCAAAATACGCTTAGTTCCGTTTCAAAGCCGCGTAGTGCTTGAAAAACAATGGAATGGTTTCGATGCCTTTATAGAAATTAAACAATCCGTAACTCTCATTCGGCGAGTGTAGCGCATCAATATCAAGACCAAAACCCATCAGAATTGACTTGATTCCCAGCTCTTTCTCGAATAAAGCCACAATCGGAATACTACCACCACCCCTGGTTGGGATTGGTTTTTTCCCCCACGATTCTTCCATGGCAAGGCTTGCTGCTTCAAATTCCACCGAATCGGTTGGGGTCACATAAGGGAATCCGCCGTGGTGAGGCCGTACACTCACCTGAACCGAAGCTGGAGCAATAGACTCGAAATGCTTCGTAAATAGCTCGGTAATCTCATCGGGGGTTTGGTCGGGCACCAACCGCATACTGATTTTAGCTGATGCTTTGCCGGGTAGCACCGTTTTGGCCCCTTCTCCGATATAACCGCCCCAAATACCATTCACGTCAAGTGTAGGCCTTACTGAAGTACGTTCGATGGTTGAGTAACCCGCTTCGCCCGCCACTTCGCGAATCCCTAAATCGCGTTTGTATTCAACTAAATCAAACGGAGCTTTGGCCATTTCGGCTCGTTCTTCCGCAGTTAGCTCAATCACTTTATCATAAAAGCCAGGAATTGTAACTTTCCCATCGGCATCTTTGAGCGAAGCGATCATTTCACAGAGCACATTCACTGGATTGGCAACACCACCGCCATAAACCCCGGAATGCAAATCGCGATTGGGCCCGGTCACTTCTACTTCCATGTACGAAAGTCCGCGCAAACCCGTCTCAATGGAGGGGACATCGTTAGCGATGATGCTCGTATCGGAAATCAAAATCGTATCGGCTTTAAGCATTTCACGGTTCTCAGCCACAAAAATGCCCAGGTGATCAGAGCCAACTTCTTCTTCGCCCTCAATCATAATTTTCACATTACAGGGTAGCGAGTTGTTGGCGATCATGGCCTCAACTGCTTTCACGTGCATGTAGAACTGGCCCTTGTCGTCGCAGGAGCCGCGGGCATAAATGCGCTCGTTGCGAATGGTTGGTTCAAATGGGGGGGTGTGCCATAGTTCATACGGGTCGGCAGGCTGTACGTCGTAATGGCCATAAATCAACACCGTTGGCAATGACGGATCAATGAGTTTTTCACCGTAAACCACCGGATGACCGGGCGTTTCGTATAGCTGAGCACGATCTACGCCAGCCGCCGTAAGCTTGTCGCGAACAAATTCAGCGGCCCGACGAACATCGTCCTTGAATTTGGAGTCGGCAGATACCGACGGAATACGTAACAACTCGAACAGTTCGTCTAAATAGCGTTGTTTATTACTCTCGATATAGGATGCCGTTTCTGGGTTCATCAGTTGCGGGTTTTGTGTTTGTTGAACAGGCTGCAAAGTTGGCAAAAAGCGACCGAGTTTTGAAGTAAAAAGAACAACCCGTGTCAGACATCTTAGTGATGTACAGACACGGGTTGTCCAATAAACTGCAATTCTACCTTTATTTCTTCTTGCGTAACCGAATCAGTACGGTGCGACTTTCCTGACCATTCAGGATTCGGCCGATGTTTTTCTTATGCGTCAATACAACCAGTAAAAACACCACAAAGCCAAACACAATAAGTAATGGGCTTTCCTTTTGCCCAAATACCCGCAAAAGCAGCAAAATAGGGAACGAAAGGGCTGCCAGCATCGACCCCAACGAAACATATTGAGAAGCGACTACCACCAGCAGGAAAATGCCAATGCAAACAAGCGCTACTTCAGGATGAGTGGCCAATACCATACCGAGTAACGAAGCAACGCCTTTGCCACCCCGAAACTGAGCAAACACAGGGAACAAGTGTCCAATTACGGCGGTAAGACCAAAGAGTAATTTAAAAGTCAATACGTTGTCTTCGGGAATGTACCCCAGCTTCCATAACCAGGCGGCCAAGAGTGCTGCGGTATATCCTTTTAACACATCGCCGAGCATAACAACAGTTCCAGCGCGTTTACCTAAAACGCGGAATGTGTTAGTCGCTCCCGCATTTCCGCTGCCAAAGTTGCGGACATCGACTCCAAAAAAAGTCTGCCCGTACCAAACAGAGGTAGGAATTGACCCTAACAGATAAGCTATTATAAACGCTACGGCTACAGCCAGTACATTCATAAACGTGAGCAATTAATAATTGAATGTTATGAAACTTAATCAGGTCGCAATGATAACACATTACCAGCCAATATTATCCCCACGTTAAGGATTTATAGTGTTATGAGCAGATTAAATCTCCTTAATCTATACTTATCGTTAACTATTCTTTCCCACCTACCACTACTTCCGACAAAAATTCTTCTGCCAGATACGTGTTCGCCATTTGCTGAATTGCCTCTGCCGAAACAGCCCGTAGGTTGGCCACGTAATTGGTCAGGAAATCAGCCGGCAGGTCATCCAATAAGATCGTTTTATAACGGTCTGCAATTTCGAACGGCGTATTCAGCGAGCCCACAAATTCGCCCGCCATGAAATTCTTAACCGTTTCAAGCTCGTCGGCCAGAACGGGCTCTGTTTGCAGAATTCGAATTTCTTTGCGGATCTCGTCAAGTGTCTGCTGAGTAAATTCTTTTTTCACATCGGTGCCGATCAGGAAATAACCGTCGTTGCGAAATGATACCATATTCGACGAAATACCATAAGTAAAGCCTTTTTCTTCACGGATATTCTTCATTAAGCGAGAGCCAAAATAGCCCCCAAACACCTCATTAGTTACCAACATCGGAAAGAAGTCGGGATGGTGCCTCGTAAACAATCGACGCCCCACGCGGATAGACGACTGAAGACTTTCTGGTTTCTCAGCCAGAATCACTGGCTCGGGCATGGCCACACTAACGGATATGCCACCGTTCACAACGGGCTCAAGCACGGGTAATGTACCGAGGTATTTGTTGATTAATTCAACTTCCAGTTCGCCTACCTGTCCCGCCAGCAGAATCCGAAAAGGTCGGTTGTGTATCGCCTTGTCAAAATAATCCACTACAGCCTGTCGCGTTATCTGCTCAACCACCTCCGGTTGCTGACTCCGACCATAGGGGTGCTCTTTACCAAACAAGTTCTGACGGAACAGAACCCCGGCTACGTAGGCGTTTTTTTCGGCATTGACCCGAAGGTTTTGCAGCGTAATATTCCGAAGGTCATCTAGCTCTTTCTGCGGAAAGGTGGAATCAGTTAGCAATTCTACCAGCAGGGGTAATACATCCGGCAAGTAGCGTGTCAGGCAATAAATCACCAGACTAGCCCGGTCTGGCCCGCTGTTAAGCTCTAGAAAAGCACCATACCGGTCAATGTACTCGCTGATTTCGGCAGACGAGCGCTGGCTTGTCCCTTCGGCCAACATCTTCATAGCGAAGAAGGCAGCGCCCGGCTGGCCGTTCTCGTACCATACGCCGGCATTGAAAATACATTCGATCCGCATGACCGGCTGTTGCGGTACAGCAATCCAATAAATAGGTAATCCGTTGGCCAGTGTTGCAGACTGCACTGCTGGCAAACGTACTTCATTAATCGCCTGAAAGGGGGGTGATTGTGTACGGTCTAACTGCATAAAGAGCGTTACTGAGTGGTATAAAAAGACGTTGGACACTGGACTCCTGACTGAAAGTCCAACACCCAACGTCTTTCGGTCTATAAGACCGGCGGCCTAAATCTATATGTGTTAATTGTTCGAATCTTCAGTTTCTTCTTCCTCGTCGAGAATCCGAACACCTTTGGTCAAGTCAATTAGCAGCGATACGCGGAATGTGTTGGCGAGGGGATTACCCTGCTTGACGGGCATTAGGTAAGAAAAGTCGATTCCGTACCGGTCTTGAAGCCGGATACCAATACCACCCGTAAAGAACTTACGACCACCTTTTGCGTTTGATTCGTTGAAATAACCTAAGCGAGCCGCAAACTGATCATTGTACCAATACTCAATACCCGATGAGATGTTGATCTCCTGAACCTCCTCCTTGAACCCACCGGGCGCATCAGCAAAAGAACCAAACACAGATGCTAAATACCCTTTGTTTGGGTTGATTGGTGGAGTAGGCACCATTAACTTATTCAGATCCAGCGCAAAATTAAATTTGTTGAATTGGTCAGCATAATATGTGATTGCTGTGCCAAGCCGAAGATTGGTTGGAATATAAAACCGCTGTGGGCTACCGTAGGATACCTGACCGCCAATGTTCGAAATCATACCACCAAACGCCCAGCCTAAGCCTCGGCCAGTTGTTTCATCGCGAACTTCGTTCCGATAAAACGCACTGATGTCGGCTGCTGCTGTAGCACCCGGGCGAACAGGGTTACCGTTCACGGTGGTAGCACCAGCAAGGTTGGAGTTCAGGTATTTGAGGTTAACCCCCATTGAGAAATTCTTGGTTAACCGGGCAGAGTATGAACCCGTGAACGCATATTCGCGGGAGTTGAATGTGCCAGCTGCCAAACCTGTATTGGTGGTAAACTGAATAGTTCCTAAGTCAAAATAAACCAGCGATACTCCCAAGGCCTGGTTTTTGCCGATTTTCTTATAACCCGTTAGATACGTATAATACATATCTCCAATAAGATCGCGCAGCCAGGGGGTGTATGACAACGATGCACCAGCATCTTTAGGAGCGAAAACCAGTTTTGATGGATTCCAATAAATAGAGTTAGCATCGGGGCTTAGGGCCACACCGGCGTCACCCATCGCTCCGCTACGCGCATCAGGCGTAAAATTCAGAAAGGGAACGGCGGAGTTAACTGTATTCAGTCGCTGACCACTAGGCGTAACCACAGGCGTTGCTGGAGTTGTTGCTGTTGTCGACGTTCCCTGGGCGTTAGCGAAAAGAGGGAGAAAGCAAATAACTCCAAAAATAAGGCGGGAAAAGCTGCGCTTCATAAAGTATGGTAAGTGAACAACAGGGCTACGAACCTAAAGCCAGTGTTGGGGGGTCAAAATTACGACGATTCGTTATGAATGAAAAAAACTGTTCAAAATTGATGCCGGATTGTTATCGTGTGAGTAAAATACGGTCGCTTGCCTGGGCATTTGTCCCGTCTGATGCAGCTCGTAACAAAACTCGGTATATATATAGGCCATTGATAATCACATTACCGCTATCTTCTTTTCCATCCCACTGCCCCAGTGGCACCGTTGCCGGGCATTCGTCGCACTGGCCGGTTTGCTGGCGAAGCATGCGCCCCATTTTGTCATACACTTGAATCGTCCAATTCAAGGCATCACCCGGTCGATTGTGAGTCAGTTCTAGTGTAGTCTGCTCCACCATCGGGTTTGGAAATGCCCGCACCGTTTGAATCGCCAGAGCGGGCTGCTCCGATACTACAAACGTCAACGCGCCCTCTGTTGAATTATTGTTTACGTCCCACGCTTTGGCCCGGACACTGTATTCGCCCGGCGTTAAGTTATTAAACGTCCAGAAAGCTGTGCCCTGCCGCCCTTCATTACCCGTCGCCACATAGCTATCATTGAGCACAACAACCGGGTTGTTCGCTAACTGAGCGGTCAATTCATGACCTAAGCCCGTACGGGCCAGATTTATACCTAAATTATCGGCAAGCTCAACCCGAAGTGTCACATTGGGCCCGGCAACACGTGGCTTTTTATCAGCACCATCCGCTGCCCCTACTATAGAAAGCGTCATACTGGGTGGTTGTGTATCCAGTGCCAGTTGAGAGTCGCTCCCGCCAACTAGCAGATTGGCATACTGCCCCGATGCTTTGAGAAGGCTATCGGAGCGAACGGCATACGCGTAGAGCCGCCCCGGACCTACCGAATAATCAATATCCTTCGGAACCGTGAATTGCACCTGAAACCGACCCTGAGCTACGGTTGCCTGTCCCGTGAAAATAATACTGCTAAAGGCTCGGTAGTTCATGGGCAAGCTTTCGGTTCCGCGTGTCGTACGAGTAGTTGCCTTGTCAAAAACCGTAAGCTTCACCTGCCCTGAAAAATCAGTCATCGTCTGTTGCGTGACTGAGTTACGTATTTCTCCAGTCAATGAAACCGTCTGTAGAGCCCGGAGGGTGTCGGGACGGCTTTTCTCAACAAGCCGCCCATTAATTTTAGTTACAGCCACCTCAGCCTCAGGATAAGCTAACCGCATCGACGGATCACCAAGTAGGGCAAAGTTTCGGTTTAGCGGCCCACTCAGACTGTTATTTTTTGTCTCGCGAAGAACGTCACCCAACCGCGGCATCTGGCCATCGATAGGCGTAAACACCGACCGATAGAAGGCGTCGTTGAGCAAGTAATTAGTATTTTCATAGACAGGGCGCGTTGTAATGAGCAGGCCAATAGCTCCGCCCTGACGGCTTAACAAAGCCAGCTCAGCTCCCGATGTTAGGTTGGGATCGTCGTAACGACCAAAGCTACAGGTGGCTGTGACAAATAGCGGTAACCGCCGGTTACGCCACGAAAAAATATCGGCAATGGTTAGAATCTGCTCTTCTGCCCACCCTGACTCACCGCCGTGACCACCGTAGTTAATAATCAGCCGTCCTTCATCCAGCGCTTTGTTAATAGCCTGATTCACACCGGGGGCTCGTTGCCCGCCCGGCGCTGATTCCTGAACAAAATCGTCGGTAAAAATGCGTTGGGGCCGAAACGAAGTTTGTGTTTCGACGTTACGGGCCAATTGGTCGGCACCAGCCTGGTGAATATTAGAATCGCCATCATCGGCTACAAAAGCTACTTTTGTTTGCCAGTCGCCAGTCAATGTCTTATCCGACGAGTAGCGAATTAGCTTGTCAACTACCGTTCGGGCTTCGTCAAGTGATTTTACTGGCAAACGGCCTACGCCGATCTCAAGCCGTAAATCTCCTTCGTTGGTTTCCGTCCATTCGCCTTCTGAGTCTTTCAGAAACCCGTAGTAATCATCCGATGAATAGCTCAATACCGGATGCAACGACTCACGGCTTTCATAAACGGGTACCGTGTTGGCCATCTGAGCGGCATTGAGCATGCCCATTATGTTTCGGTAATCAAACGTAGCATCGCCAAACAGAAGCAAATACTTGAGCGTGTTAGGTGTTTTCTGACTGAAATACCGGGCTGCATCGCGGATGGCAGTGGGGTCGGGTTGACCAGACCCAAATTCGTTATACACTTGCCGTGTTGTGACCACCAAAACCGTCAGCCCATCATGGCTGCGTCGAAAAGCCGCTAGTCGTTCGGCTTCAGCTCGGAAAGCAGGCGGTACAATAATAAGTAAGTTAGGGGTTGCTTCGGCCCGGACATTTTGATTGGCCACAGCCTCAAACGACACAGGCTGGCGGAATTGCGTGTCCGTAAAAAGGGCGTAGGTTGCCTTACTGGCATTGCTCCAGGTAGCCTCACTACTAGCTAGCGTTACCGATTGACTAATTGGCTGAGTCGGTGCCGTCACATCCCACACTCGTAAACCAGCTGTTGTCTGCCGAAGTGTATAGCGGCCAGGAGTGAGCCAGGCGACCGTCGGTTCGGTATAGGACCGAAGTTCACGTTGGGTTTGAACTCCTAAAAAATTAAGGTATCCGGCAGCACCTGTCTGACCCGCTTTATCGTAGGTCAATGTCAGGCGGATATTCGTTTCGGATGCGTTGGAAATTGCAGAGAAAACGCTCCTATTTTCAAGTCCCTTTACGTCATAACGATAGCCTGATAAGGCATCAATAGACTGATTACCTACTACTTGCGCATTAAACTTTACCTGAAACTTCGTAGGTGCCAATGCGTCAGCAACCACCGATGATGTAATAACGACAGGCACATTAGCCACTAACCCAGGGGTATCAAATGAAAACGTCTGCTCAGCCGTCACCCCGAAAAACTCCCCTAGCCAACTCCTCCCCGACTGAACACGGCTTGTCTGATCTGTTTCGTGATAGGCATAATGCGTGAACGACGACACCGCCGACAAGCTACTACCGCCTGTGTTCACCGCCCGACTGACCATTCGTCGACCGGGTTCGGTGCCAATGGTCAGAAAATAAAAAGTAGTGTCAGAATAGGGATTAATTGTGTGGCCAAGCCACCCTGTTGCCGAATCTCGCCGAATCACATGCGGACTTTCACCCCAAAATAACAAGGCATCTGTTCTATCGAAGCGACCATCTGACTCACCGTCCACTAAAATGGCGTTCTCTGTTAAATCCGTTGGGCGTAAAACTCCATTCGGTTGAGGTAAAGGAGCTCCCCCGTTTCCATAAAGCCGAAATCGGCGCGGATCGGCACTGGCAAAAATTGGATTCTGGCGCACTAAGGCATCATAATCCAATCGATATGGTCCCGTTTGGGTCACACCAATTTTAACCCAGCTGCCAGAGCGGAGAACGGATTGCGAAAATGATGACTGATGAGCAATGAATAATATATACAGTAAGGGAACAAAGCCTCTCAGCCAGCAGAAGTGCCGACTGGTTTCTTTCTCTCCTTTTATAAACCATTTATCATTCATCGCTTATCGTTACCAGTGCATGGGCCAGAATCGTGTATGACTTACCCGAACTAACCTCTTTACAAACGATGCGTGTGCGTCGAAACGTACCCCGAACAAAGGTCTTTTTCGCAAACAGAAACGCCTGACCCTCCGGCACATCCTGCAATAGAACCTGTCCAACTGAGTTCTGGTCGGCTTGCCGTAATGCGCTCATCAAGGCAGGGTTGGCAAACGAAGTCGCGGCTGGTTGACGTAAGTAGTCGCGAAGAGGTCCCAAAATAGCGAGTGGATAAACGGTTTCAGTAAGCAGAGGTTGCATCAATTGCTGGAAAGCCAACTGCCACTGTGGTCCGTGGGGTTTTGGCTTTGTACGTCGTTTAGCTGCCTGTGTTTGCCGATGCACCACTGCATGGGCGACCTCATGTACGTAGGTTAACAAAAAAGCATAGGGATTCAGATCGGCATTGACGGTGATCTGTAAAGACCCATCAGGTAGCGCTTTGAAATCTCCCAAACGGGTACGCCGTGGCTTACTGACTTGAAACTGAAATTGGTATTGTTGCCATAGTTGCCGCCCATAGGTTGCGGCTGTGGCTGGAAGATACTGATCAAAAACGTCCATAAAAAAAGAAGCCCTATCAAAGATAAAGCTTCCTGTAGTGCATTCGATAGATGATCGAAATTACTTTGCGCTGTCAGTTGCCATTGTAGCAGCTGAGTCTGTAGCCATTGTAGCAGCTGAATCTGTTGACATAGCAGCTGAATCAACTGACATCGTTGCTGTTGAATCAACAGCAGCTTCTTCAGTCTTAGGCTTGCTTTGGCAGGCGGCAAAAGTAATCATCGTTCCAACGAACAGTAAAGCGAAGACTTTTTTCATTGTCTAATTAGTGGTTTTTTAGGTTTCCAATGCAAATATTGAGATTAACCTGAAAAATACAAGAAAGGGCCTTGAATATTTTAAATCAAGGCCCTTAG
Organism: Flavobacterium sp. SUN052; assembly: GCF_028867935.1. Taxonomy (GTDB): domain Bacteria; phylum Bacteroidota; class Bacteroidia; order Flavobacteriales; family Flavobacteriaceae; genus Flavobacterium. The sequence continues at coordinate 108,071 of NZ_JAPQNS010000003.1, read as the reverse complement.
TATCGGAAAAATCCTGTTTCTATATAGACAAGCTCGGAAGTTATTCACATACTCTAATTTGATCACCGGCCACGCAGTCGGTCATACATGCCAGTGCTGCGAAAGGTAAGTAGCTTATGACCGAAATAATTAGCTAGAAAACTGAATCCCATACCAACAACGTGCGATGTCTTTTCCCGCCAAAACTCTTCAACTTTCGGAAAAAGCGGATTGGCTATCCAGCGGAGTGTACCGACCGATACAAAATACTGGACGGCCCAGGCCACTAGGGCAATCCCCACAAACTTGATAGCTTCCCGACTGGTATTGCCGGTTCCTTTGGCAGAGAATGCAAATAATTTGGTAGGAACAAAGCTGACTACAGTTGCCGTCAGATAGCCCAACAACACACTGGTTGCGAAACTATAATCGAGTGTTTCCCGATAAAAAATCTGGCTAAAAAAATTAACGGATGCGCCCAGTAAAGCCGTCAGGAAGAACGAGAATAAGTCCCTGTATTGACCAATTTTATCTTTCTGTAGTATCCCCACGCTCACCGTTCCAAGCCAATTAATGATTGATATTTGTTACTGACCCACAAAAGTAGGAATAAGTCAGAAGGGCCAATTTTAAGCTTCTTGTTTACTGATTAAACGGTTACTAAACCAATCCCTGTACCAAGCCGGGCATTATGCCTAATACAATAGTCAGAATAGTAGCGGCAATTAACATGTACTTATAAAAAGGCGCCACCCGAATAACCGAAGTTTGCCCGTCGCGAAGATACATGGCAATTATAACCCTAAAATAATAGTAAATACCTACGGCCGACATCAAAACTGCTACAACCAGCAACCAAATAATTCCCCGGTCAGCAGCGGTAGTGAACACCATGAATTTCCCCCAAAAGCCTGCAGTAAGCGGAATTCCAGCCAGCGACAGCATAGATACTGCCATTGTAAAGCCCAGTACTGGATTTTGCCGCGCTAAGCCATTAAAGGCATCGTAGCTTTCGTCGGTGGCCTTACCCTCCGCTGTTTGGTGACGGTTCACAAGCAACAAGACTCCAAAAGCTGCAATCGTTGCTACTGAATAAGCCAGCGAATAAAACACCAAAGCCTGCTTCGTTTGCTGACCAATGGCCGTAAGTGCTATGAGCAGATACCCCGCGTGCGAAATGCTTGAATAGGCCATCATCCGCTTGAAGCTACTCTGATAAACCGCCGTAAGATTGCTAACCAGCAAGGTTAATACAGTGATTCCAGTCAGGATTATGCCCCAGAAACCATATATACCAACAAATGACACAGACAGCAGGCGGAACAGAGCAGCGAAACCAGCAGTTTTTACAACTGTTGACATAAACGCGGTAAAAAGCGTGGGAGCGCCTTCATAAACATCTGGTGTCCAGAAATGAAAGGGAGCTGCTGATACTTTAAACAGCATCCCGATTAGCACCATCAGCATGCCCATAAATAGCAACAATGGCGAACCGAGAGCGGCTCCATTAGCCGCATACGCTCTTATATCAGAGATCACAAATGAGCCTGTAGCTCCATAAAGCAGCGCCATGCCGAACAGCATAATACCGGTAGCAAACGCTCCCATAAGGAAATACTTTAAGGCTGCTTCGTTGGAACGAAGATTGCGTTTGTCGCTCCCTGTCAATACGTACATGGCTACCGATAAAATCTCCAGGCCAATGAACAGCATAATCAGGTTTTCGAAGCCAATCATCATGATGGCTCCTACAAGCGAAAACAGCATGATGGCGTAATATTCAGCTGGTTGTGCCGAATCATCTTCTATAAAGCTGCTCGATAAAGTCACAACCATAAATGCTGACACCAGCACAATAACCGTGAAGGCAATCGCCAAGTTATTCGACAACAGCATTTCATTGAAGTAAAGGTAGGTTTTACCCCAGTCGACAAATGCCGAGCCTAATGCTATTGCGATGAACAACAACGTAGCCGGTAGCAAAATGGCTTTCGATTTGGCAAACCCCAGGAATAAAAGGGCAATTCCAAAAACCGATAGTAGAATAATAGGTAGCATGTTGTCTATTTAATATACTGCAACAGGTTCGTAACGGCAGGTTCGGTGATCTTGAGGAACGAGGCCGGATACAGGCCCATCCAGAACACAAAGAAAACCAATGGCACTAGTACCCATACTTCGGAGCCGGTAAGATCGGCGAACGACTGGGTAGAAGAGCTTGGCGTACCAAACATTGTTTTCTGGAACATACGGAGCATATAAACCGCCCCCAGAATGATGGTCAAGCCAGCCAATGCACCGAGGTAGTTATTATAATCGAAAACGCCTTTCAGCAACAGAAACTCGCCGACAAAACCATTGGTGAGCGGGAGAGCCACACTGCCCAGCATCAAAATCATGAATAACACGGTGAGTTTCGGCGTAGAACGGGTGATGCCTCCCAGCTGATCGAGCTGGCGGGTTTTGGCCCGGTCGAAAATCAGTTCGGCTACAAAAAACAAACCCACTACGTTGATACCGTGTGCCAGCATCTGAATTAAGGCTCCCTGCAACCCATAGGCCGTTTGCGAAAATACCCCAGCAGCCATCAAACCAACGTGCGCAAACGACGAATAAGCAATCAGTCGCTTCATATCACGTTGCCGAATAGCAATAATCGATCCGTAGACAATTCCAATCACTGACAAGATGGTAGCCGTCAGACCCCACGAATCAACACCAACCGGAACAATAGGCAGAATAAACCGGATAACCCCGTAAACCCCCATTTTCAGCATAATACCTGCCAGCAACATGGTAGCCGGTGTTGGCGATTCTACGTACGTATCTGGTTGCCAGGTATGGAAGGGGAACACCGGCATTTTTATGGCGAAGGCAATAAAGAACGCCCAGAAAACCCAACCTTGAGCTGATGGAGTGAGATTGAGGTTATAAAAATCAACGATTGCCGATGAATGCGGCACGGGCGTCTGATAATACAGATACACTAGTGCAACCAACATAAACAAGCTACCGAAGATGGTATAAATGAAGAACTTGAATGTAACAGGGATGCGATTGGCTCCTCCCCACATAGCTGCCAGAAAGTAAACGGGAATCAGCGCAGCTTCGAAAAAGAGATAGAACAAAAATGCATCGCGAGCGGTAAATACGCCCATCAAAGCCGCCTGCATAAACAGGATCAGGGCATAAAATGTAGCTGGGCGGTTGTAATTCTGCCGAAACGCCGACAGACAGATGAGCGGTACGAGCAATCCAGTGAGTAGCACCAGCAAAATACTGATACCGTCGATGCCACCACTAAACCGGATGCCAAGTGAGCTAATCCAGGGATAATCGAAACCGAATTGGGATTGTGAATCAGGCGTAAACCGTCCGAACACGTAACCTGCCAGCATCAGTTCGAGCAGCGCTGCACCAAGAGCAACCCGCTTGGCGGTGTCGCCATTAAGAAGTAACGTGACCGTGGCTGCTATGGCCGGAAATAAAATAAGAGCAAGCGTGAGCATAGGTAAGTCGTTACGTTCTAGCTATTCAGGAAGGCCAAAATGGACGTCCAGTTGACAAAAAACCGAAGAGCAATTATCAGTGCAATGCTTAGCACCATAGCGAAAAGATATGAGCCAATAGAGCCATTCTGCACCAGACGCAGCTGACCACTAACAGTTCTGACAAGCCATACCACAGCGCCGACAACTCCGTCGATTACAAACTCCCCGAAGCTGTAAAATGCATCGCCCAGAGCGCGGACTGGCCGGATGACGATGCGCTCGTATAATTCGTCGATGTAGAATTTGTTGTAAATGACTTGCGCCGGAACCGACCGTGGCACCGAATCGGCGGCCGGTACTGTTGCATTGCGCACATACATTACATAGGCGACAACGGCCGAAAACAGGGCAACGCCCGCCGATATAGCCATCAACATCAGTTCTTCACTACTACCCATGGTTGGTCCTTCAAACGCCGACGGGTTCACCTGTTGTGAACCTTCGTAGAGCGGGGCCATAAATTCAGCCAGTGCCGAATGGCCACCCAACGCGTGAGGAACATTCAAAAATCCACCGATAACCGACAAAACGGCCAGCACCATAAGGGGAATGGTCATCGTTAGTGGTGATTCATGCAGATGGTGTTTCTGCTCCGATGTGCCACGAAATTCACCGAAGAAGGTTAAGAATAGCAGCCGGAACATGTAGAATGATGTCATAGCCGATCCTAAAACACCCAGCACCCACAGCACTTTGTTATGTTCCCAAACGTGGGCCAGAATTTCGTCTTTCGAGAAGAAGCCCGCGAATGGTGGAATACCCGAAATAGCGATGGTACCAATCAAAAACGTCCAGAACGTAATGGGCAGGTATTTACGAAGGCCACCCATGTTCCGAATGTCCTGCTCGTTGCTCATCGCGTGAATCACGCTACCAGCACCAAGGAACAACAATGCTTTAAAGAAGGCGTGAGTCAGTACGTGAAACATACCACCCGTGTAAGCTGCTACGCTCAAGCCAAGGAACATGTAGCCCAACTGACTAACTGTGGAGTAGGCCAGTACTTTCTTGATGTCGTTTTGCATCAGGCCAATGGTTGCCGCCAACAGAGCAGTAGCAATAGCGATACCACCCATAATTTCCAGCGCCATTGGAGCCAGTGTATACAACACATTGGAGCGAACAACCATGTAAATGCCTGCCGTTACCATCGTCGCTGCGTGAATAAGCGCCGACACAGGCGTCGGGCCAGCCATGGCATCGGGCAACCAGGTATAGAGTGGAATTTGGGCCGACTTACCCATAGCTCCTACAAATAATAGCAGGGCAATGGCCAGCACTGTTTTGTTGCCAACAGCCAGGCCAGCGGCCGATGTAAATACATCACTGTATTCGACAGAGCCAAACGTAGTGATAATGAGGAAAATGCCCAGCAGAAAACCCAAGTCACCAATCCGGTTCATTACAAAGGCTTTGCGGGCAGCATTATTATAACTCGTATTGGTATTCCAGAAACCAATGAGCAGGTAAGAGCACAGACCAACCCCTTCCCAGCCAATGAACATGATAACGAAGTTAGACCCCATTACCAGCAGTAGCATAAAGAACAAAAACAGGTTTAGGAAGGCCATAAACTTGCCATAGCCTTCGTCGTGCTTCATGTAGCCAATGCTGTAGAGGTGAATCAGCGAGCCTACACCCGTGACCACAAAAAGCATAATGAGCGACAACTGGTCAATCTGGAACGAGAAGTTGATTTGTAAGTCAGCGACGCTGATCCAGTCGAACAGTGTGGCTTTGAAAGGCTGGTTTCCGCCAGCCCGGAAACTTCCAAACAATGAAAAAACCGCCAGAAATGACAGAACCGGCCCAGCTACCGCCAATGGCCCTACCAACGATTCGGGTACCTTGCGGAATCCAAGACCGTTAATAATAAAACCAAGAAGAGGCAACAGGGGAATGAGAATACAGAGTAGATCGGGCTGCATAATGTTACTTTACCACTTGAGTTTATTAAGTGCGCCAATGTCGATAGAGCGCGTGTTACGGTAAATCATCACAATGATTGCCAGCCCCACCGAAACTTCGGCAGCAGCAACAGCCATGATGAAAAATACGAATACCTGCCCCGTAGAGTCGGATTTGTACGACGAAAAAGCGACAAGGAGCATGTTAACGGCATTGAGCATAAGCTCAACCGACATGAAGATGATGATGGCATTCCGCCGGGTCAGCACCCCGATTATACCAATCACGAATAACGCTGTACTGAAAATCAGGTAATAATTAAGCGGTATCTGTTGAATGACCTCCGGAATGAGTACCTGCTGAGTGGGTTGCATAGTGAGCCGGTAATGTAAAGTGGCGCAAAGGTAATAATAAATGGAGACGCAAGGTGAAGGGCAACCGGCAAAAGTCACTTCTTGCCATTAGCAAACAGACGTAGTCGAATCTCGGTCAACCGACGTTTGGTATCTAATGGAAATTCACCTTTGAGCATCCAATCGTAGAAAGAGGGTTCTTTTTTGAGAACGTCGAGCACCGCCACTCCTTTGTGTTTACCAAAGTTGAAAACCTCCTCGCCTTTATCGTTGTAAATGATTCGCCCGGCGAGGTCAACGTTTTTGTTCATCGTTAGCGCGTGCAGGAAATCCACGTCGTTCTGAAACACCACATCGCGCCCAGCCTCATCTTTAGTTGCCAGTCCATTATAGCGGGCTACCTGTGCGTTTAGCACTTCGAACGTAGCCAGTGTATCCGCTTCGGCACTGTGAGCATTTTCGAGGTTTTTGTTGCAATAGAATTTGTAGGCCGCCGAGAGATTTCGTGGCTCCATAAGGTGGAAAATCCGCTGGGCATCTACCATCCGGCGGTTTTTCATATCGAAATCTACGTTGGCCCGCAAAAACTCCTCTACCAGAAGTGGCACATCAAACCGATTGATGTTGAACCCAGCCAAATCGCAGCCATCCAGGAACTGGGCCAGGGTTCGGGCAATACTTTTAAACGGAGGAGCTCCGACTACATCATCGTCATAAATTCCGTGAATCAGGCTTGATTCCACAGGAATAGGCATTCCTGGGTGAACCCGCTCATTTTTGACTACGATTTCGCCGGAGGGCATTGCTTTAGCTACGCATATATCTATAATACGATCTTTGGCAATATTGATGCCGGTGGTTTCGAGGTCAAAAAAAGCCAGGGGCTTACGGAGTTGCAGTTGATGCGTCATGAATGCACTAGTTGGTCGGCTACTGAATTACAAAAGTATAAAGAACAATCGTCCAAACCTGAAAGGGATTTGACCAGCCGACGATCTAGCTAACCCGTTTTGGCGCAAGTAAGCTACCACCTTCCTATACTTTTATAAGAAAACGCCTAAACCAATGGACACGAATCAGCTTGCCCGTCGCGATTTCCTCCAAAAAACAGCCCTGGCAGCTCTGGCAGGCCTTACATTGCCATCGCTTACCCCAGCAAGCCACGTTCGTTCTGCCGACAATGTGGTGTTGGGGCATAATTCACACCGTTATAAAGTAGTCCCAAACTGGGGCGTTCTCGACGCGGGCAAAAACCCGGTAAATGACTGCCACGAGATGGTCGAGGATGCCAAAGGCAGACTGTTTCTGCTCACGAATGAGACGAAGAATAACATTCTGATTTATGACAAATCAGGAAAACTACTCGACAGCTGGGGCACTACCTATCCCGGTGCTCACGGCCTAACCCTTGTAAACGAAGGTGGTGAGCAGTTTTTGCTCATTAGCGACAACACCCGGCGGCAGGTCATCAAAACCGATCTCAAAGGGCGTGAGTTAATGAAGATCGATTATCCCAGGGAAACGGGGGTTTATGCCCATCCCGGCGAGTTTACCCCGACCGAAACTGCCGTAAACCCGGCCAACGGCGACATCTACGTAGCCGACGGATATGGCGCAAACTATATTACCCAATATACAGCCAAAGGCCAATATATCCGTCACTTTGGCGGAAAAAGCACGGAGGCTGCTGAAAAAGAAAAGTTCGATTGCTGCCACGGTGTGCTTGTCGATACACGCACCCCCTCGAACCCAACTTTATTGATTACCGACCGCCGACATAATTGTCTAAAACGTTTCACCCTCGACGGTAAATACCTGTCGACAATCGATTTGCCAGGGTCATACATCTGTCGGCCAGTTTTACACGGCGACTATTTGTTCGGAGCAGTGTTTCGGAGCACCTCAGACGCGTACCCAAATTCGGGATATATTCAGATTTTGGACAAGAACAACAAGGTAGTATCAACGCCGGGCGGATCGGCTCCAGTTTATGAAAATGGAAAATTAGGGGAACAACGGAAGGATCGGGCCTTTATGGGGTTGATGCATCCACATGATGTGTTGGTCGACAGTGATGAGAACTTGTATGTGGCTCAGTGGGCTTCACAAAAAACGTATCCGATTAAACTGGAGCGAATTGATTAAAATGAGTTTCATGGCTGAAAGCCATTCAAACAACCTGAAATCTGATGTTACTAGCACAAGCCCCCTCTGACTGGGCATTGTTTTTTGGCCATTTTCACCCATTAATAGTTCATTTACCCATTGGCTTTTTACTCATTGCAGGCCTGCTGGAACTCGGTCGTCGGTTGGGAAAAATCAATGCGAGTGACTCAGTCGTCAGCACCATTTTGTTTTGGTCGGCAGTGAGCGCGACTATTGCCTGTGTATTTGGCTATTTGCTCTCGCTTGGAGGAGGGTATGATACCGAGATTCTGGAGGAACACCAGTGGCAGGGTATTGGTGTTGCCGCGTTTGCCTGGGTAGCCTGGGTGGCGAAATCAGATCGCTTTAGCAACCGCATTCCGCTGGCCACGCTGCTGTATACACCTGCCTTAGTGGTGGCAGTTCTGTTGCTGATGATAGCCGGACATCATGGCGGTGCACTCACACATGGTTCTGACTATTTAACTCAGTATACACCAGAGCCTTTTCGCACGCTGGCCGGGATTCCTCCCCGTAAAGAAACCGAAATAGCCATAAAACCGATTGCCGATGTTAATCAGGCCCTTGTCTATGAACAGGTGGTAAACCCCATTTTACAGGCACGTTGCGTACAATGTCACAACGCCGAAAAATCGAAAGGTGATCTTCGGTTTGATACCGCCGAAATGCTGAGAAAAGGCGGTGAAGACGGTCCCGTTTTTGTGGCAGGCAAGGGTCTGGAAAGTCAGATGGTAAAGCGTTGCCTGTTGCCCCTCGAAGATGATGACCATATGCCACCCAAGGGCAAAACGCAACTCACCGATAGTCAGGTAGCCATACTTACGTGGTGGATTGACCAAGGGGCTTCATTCGACAAAAAAGTAGCTGACCTGAAAGTCACTGACTCCATTAAGCCCGCCCTCGCAGCATTGGGAGGTGCCTCTTCCGACGCAGGTTCAACCGCAGCCGCTACATCAACCGGACCTGCCCCCGAAGCCGAGGTGCTGACCATGAAAGTACCCGTTGCTGACCCCAAAGCGCTTGCAGCAGCGCGCAGTACCGGTCTGCTGGTAATGCCATTGTCTAAGGAGCAGAACCAACTGGAAGCGAGTGCTGTAAATGCCAAAACATTCAGCGATGCCAACGCAGCCACACTCCCAGCCCTGAGTGAGCAATTAGTCTGGCTCAAATTGAGCAATACTGCTATAACCGACGCGGCATTAATTCAGGTTGCCAAGCTCAAGAACTTACACAAGCTTCATTTGGAGCAAACGAAAATCACTGACGCAGGTCTGAAAAATTTGAAAGGCCTTCAGCATCTGGCTTACCTCAATTTATACGGAACAGCTATTTCTGATGCGGGCCTTGTGGAACTCGCGGGCCTGAAAAATTTACACACGCTTTATTTGTGGCAAACTAAGGTTACACCAGCTGGTTTGGCGCAACTCAAAAAAGCTCTGCCACAGGTAGAAATTATCGGCGGGCTCGATGAAAAAGCCATCGCATCGTTTGCAACTGCTACCACGCAAACAGCAGAAGCAACGCCTAAGGCGACAAAACAGTAAAATAAACTTGGCTCGATTTTTGCTTGGCCATCTATCTGTTAATCAATGGGTTCTAATGGCCAGATGAACAAATGAGATAAACTTTTCGAGAATGTACAAATTAAAAGCGGAGGGCTACTTACGGGTAGTCCTCCGCTTTTTTAGCATAGTTTTTGTCCATCCTACGCGAACAGCCTCTTCTCATGTTAAAAACTATCCTCTCACTGTTTTTTTTGCTTTTTTACGAAGTCTGTGCAGGACAATTTTCTGTAATCAGCCCGCAAAATCGCATTGTTTTTCAACGTAGTAATCAAAATACAGCTTTCGTACCGGTTACGGGTATTTGTCCTTCGTCAGCTACCCGTATCGAGGTCCGAGCCGAAGCCATTCAAAGTGGTCAGGGCACGTCGACAGGCTGGTTAACGGCCGATAATTCGCCACAGAACGGGCGGTTTTCAGGTACGGTGACCCTACGCGGTGGGTGGTATCGCCTGTTTGTACGTGCGCTAACCAACGTCACTACCATTGCCGAGTACACCGTTGATCGGGTTGGTGTGGGCGAAGTTTTTATTGTAGCTGGCCAATCAAACGCCCAGGGTGGACACATATCAAATCCCGGTGCTTCAGACGACCGCGTTTCGGTAGTCGATTGGTACGAAGATGACCTGCCCGAAGCCAACCTGCCACTCGTATTCAGCCAGGCCAGCACAAACCGGCGCATGGCCCCTTTTAACCCACTGCACATGTGGGGCATGCTGGGTGATCGCCTAACCAGTCGACTTAATGTGCCGGTTTTGTTTCTAGGAGCGGCCTATGGTGGTACTAACAGCGAGGTATGGCGCATCTCAGCTCAGGGGCAAAATCCCGGGGGTACTCCCGGTCCTTTCCTAATGCCTTACCGGGCGGTTAGCGCTGCTTTGGATCACTACATCCGACGCACCGGTGTTCGGGCCGTGTTATGGCACCAGGGGGAGTCAGACAATGGCTGGCGCGGGCAGCAGGCCTATTTTGAGAATGTCAAAGCCGTAATTGAAAAAACCCGGCAACAAAGTGGTTATAGTCGATTACCTTGGGTGGTATCGCGGGTATCGTATATCGGCGGCACAACTGACCCGGCTATTATTGCTGGTCAGAATCAACTTATCCAAACGGTCGATCAGGTATGGCCCGGCCCCGAAACAGATGCCTATACGAGTCCTGAATACCGTTTCGATGGTCTCCATTTCGCCAACAACGGCCTCAATTTGCTTACAGACTTATGGAACAACTGGCTAACCGACGCTTTCTTTACGCAGTCAGCTGCGGGTACGCTTTCCGCTGTTCCTCCGGCCATCACAACGGGCAGCATTGTACCCATTGGTAGTCGTGCCGGGCAATCCATCTCGGTACCATCGGTTCGGCAGGGTGGTTTTGCAGGCGATAATCAGTTTGTTGTCAAGCTATTTAATCAAAACGGCGCTTTTGTGCAGAATCTTGGTTCGGGCACTCAAAATCCACAACCCATTCAAATACCGGGCGAAATTCCTACGGGTCAGTACACGATACGTGTTGATGCTACAAACCCTGTTATGGTAGGGGCCAGCAGCCAGGCTTTCACCATAACGGGGGAGACACCTGTCGTAAATACACCCACTCCAGCCGGTCCGGGGCTGGTTCGGCGAATTGGTTACGACTACGACGCCCCTACGCACGGCTTTAATTTATTTGTCGATGCTGATGGCCCAACCGAAGTACGGGTCCAGCGTATAAATGGCACATTTACGGCCAATGGTTGGATAACAGCTAATGGCGGGGCCTTTTCCGACAGTTACAATTACACCCATTATTACCCACCAGCTTCGGTTGGCGTGGGGGGGGTTGAAGTCGGTCAATACCTGATTAGTGCCCGAAGGATTGGTCAACCTACCACCGAGAAGAGTGCTACAATTATTGTGGGACACGGTTTCCGCACCATTTATCCGGTGTCGGCCAATCAACCTCCAGTTGCTAATCAACCTATTGAACAACAGACGGCTACTATAAATCAGCCGTTTACTTTTCAGATTCCCGATAATGCATTTATCGACCCCGATGGCGATCCACTTGTGTACACCATCGCCGGTCAGCCCGTAGGCCTCACTATTGATCGGAATAGTTTGGTTGGCACACCCCAACAGGCTGGTCAGTTCACCATTACTGTTCGTGCCAGCGACAGCAAAGGCTTGATCACCTTTACAGAATTTGTTCTGGTAGTGGCCACTCCAACCACCACCACACCACCTTCAACAACAACATCGCCCGTTACGACAACACCAGTTGTGGCTGGTCTTAGCAAAGTCGGCTATAAGTACGACGTACCCACGCACGGTTTTCAACTGTTAGTGAATGCAACTGCCCCCGTTGAAGTGCGTCTGGAACGGCTAGATGGTAACTTTAGCCCTTCCGATTGGGGAAGCGTGGTGCCTTATACAAATGAGGCAGGCTACACAGCACAGCGGTTTTATCCACCCTTACGAGCTGGTGTAGGTGGAGTAGAAGCCGGGCGGTATCGGCTCTCGGCCCGACTCGTTGGCCAGCCCGAAACAATGGTCACCTCGGAGGTGGTCTTGCAATACGGAGTCTTCTCGATTTTTACGGCAACATCTACGCCCACAACCACCACTACAACGGCTCCTACTACAACGACGACCAATCCTACTACGCCAACAGTAACACCCCCAGTGACAGCGGCTCAAACAGGGAAGTGGTTTATCAATAAATTAGGCTATAAATATGACGCGCCAACTCACGGATTCGACGTATTGGTGAATGCAAACGCGGCTGTTGAAATCCGCCTTGAGCGTACCGATGGTCCCTTTGGTCCAACAGACTGGCAGACTGGCGGCACCTATTCCGAAGAAAACACTTATAACTACCGTCGCTTTTATCCACCCATTATTCCCGGCGTAGGGGGCGTAGAAGCTGGTACTTACCGTATACGCGCCCGTATTAGCGGCCAGCCCGAAACGGAAGTGTCGGTTGAAGTGGTTTTGCAGTATGGTGTTTTTCAGGCTTATCCGCCCCAACGGATTGTTCGGCAACCAAGTGAAGCCGATCGTCCTTTCGCTGCGGCTGAGCAAACGTGTGTGACCTGTTTGCCCATGCAGGGAAAACGGATTAACTGATTGCTATAACGGTATCTTACTACCCCGTTTATTCTTTTAGCTTCGACTACAGTTACCAGTCGTTCTGCCAAATGAATAAACAGTTTTCATTGCCTATTATTGGGTGTTTGCTACTGCTTGCCTCTTGTCATCAATCGGCGGAGAGGGATCCTGGTTCAGTGCATTCTACCCAAACGGGATGGGCCCGGAACGACATTGACCGGTTTGTGGCCCAAACCTATAGGGAACATAAACTAAAGCAAGCCCCCGAAGCCGACAAATTCACGTTACTCCGGCGCGTGTCGCTCGACCTGATTGGCCTGCCACCAACACCTGCTGAAGTAGATGCGTTTTTGGCGGATAAATCACCGGATGCATACGAGAAAGTAGTCGATCGGCTTCTGAAAAGTCCGCACTATGGCGAACACCAGGCTACTTTCTGGCTTGATCTGGCCCGCTATGCCGATACACAGGGTTACCAGCTGGACGTAAAACGAACGGCATGGCCCTACCGAGACTGGGTAATCCGGGCATTCAATCAGAACATGCCGTACGATCAGTTTGTGACCTGGCAATTAGCGGGCGACCTGATGCCCGACACCCAAAATCCAGTCGAAAACCGCGACCGGCTCATTGCCACAGCTTTCAACCGAATGCACCCTCAAAATCAGGAAGGGGGTATTGTCGAAGATGAATATCGGGTTGAGTATGCCGCTGATCGTACCAATACGTTTGGCAAGGCCATGCTGGGGCTAACTGTGGAGTGTGCCCGCTGCCACGATCATAAGTACGATCCAATTAGCCAAAAAGATTATTACGGCCTCTTCGCCTTTTTCGATAAAATCAACGAGGCCGGTCAGGTTCCTTACTACGGCGAGTCTAGCCCAACCATCACGTTGACCGATGCTAAGGCGGAGCAGACCTTGCGATTCATTCACACGAAAATCAAACAGACGGAGCAAAAGTGGCAGGCCGACAAAGTGCGTATTCAGGCCGGATATCGGCAATGGTTGACCCGCCAGCCCGAAGCGAGCGTTCGGCCCAACTGGTTAGGGCTGATTGGTCGATACTCGCTGGATGATACCAGTCGAACTCGCTTTACAAACGCAGCCGATACCGCCCATCCCGCTTCTATTTCGGATAATAAAGACTTGCTGCCAAAAATTGTGCCGGGTCGATTCGGGCGCGGCCGTCTGGTAAATGGAGAGGGTCATATCAACCTCGGCCCATCAGTGGGGTATTTTGAACGATACGATGCTTTTTCAGTGAGCTTGTGGATAAAACTGTTGAAAACTGGCTTGAGAGGCCCTATTTTCAGCCGTTCCAACGGTTTGGACAACGGCAACCGGGGCTATGAATGCGTGATGAACCCTGATGGCACACTGTCGTTTTATCTGGCTCACAGCTATCCTGACCATGCCATTGAATTACAAACCGTTGAACGTGTTCCGGTTGGCCAATGGGTAGCGCTTACGATAACCTATGATGGCTCAGGCTCGGCAAAGGGAACCCATATCTACCTCAATGGCAACGAACAGGCGGTGCAGGTAAACGCCGACCGATTGCAGAAAAGCATTCTGTATGGCTTTGGCCGCAAAAACGGTTTCGGCCTGGTGTTTAACTTCATGATCGGCGGCAAGTTTCGCGACTCTATGGCTGATTTCTGCGTAGACGAATTGGGCATTTTCAATCGAGCCATCACTCCCGATGAAGTCGCTGTTCTGAGCCGAAAAACAGATCGCATCCAGCCTTCACTGAGCTATTATGAGTCAGCAGTGGATACAATCAGTGCGCGGTACCGGCAGGAGATTGCCTGCCTTCGTCAGGAAGAGACACAAACGTATGATGCCTGTGAAGAGGTGATGGTGATGCGCGAACGTCGGCACAGTAAACCAACGCACCTGCTCCAGCGGGGTGCTTACGATGCCCCCGGCGATGAAGTTCAGCCAGAAACCCCTCATTTTTTACCACCACTCGAAGCTAACCAGCCTCGCAACCGGTTGGGCTTGGCGCAGTGGCTACTGCGGGATGACAATCCCCTCTTCGCCCGCGTAGCCGTCAACCGAATCTGGCAACAATATTTTGGACAGGGCCTGGTCAAGTCCAGCGACGACTTTGGCAACCAGGGTAACCTCCCCTCCCACCCTCAACTCCTGGACTATCTGGCCGTGCGCTTCCGCCAGACCTGGGATGTGAAAGCCCTGCATAAACTGATTGTCACCTCAGCTACGTATCGCCAATCGTCGAGTGTATCGGCCCAAGCCAGGGAAGCGGATTACGACAACACGTTTCTGAGCCGGGGACCAAGTTACCGCCTGAGCGCTGAGCAGATTCGAGACAATGCTCTCGCAGCCAGTATTTTGCTGGTCAGGAAAATTGGCGGAGAGAGTGTATACCCCTACCAGCCGTTGGGGGTATGGGAGTCCGTATCGACCACTAAATACCCACAGAATCACGGTGATAGCCTTTACCGTCGGACGCTGTACACGTTCTGGCGACGCACCACTCCGCATCCGGCTTTGATCAATTTTGATGCTTCCGAAAAGCACGTCTGTACCGTAAAACGCCAGAAAACATCCACGCCCCTTCAAGCCTTGGTAACGCTCAACGACCCGCAATATGTAGAAGCGGCCCGCGTATTGGCGCAACGGACTTGTAGCAACCAGCAAGAGATAAAAACAAAAGACCAGGAATATAGCGCCTTAATAGACAACATTTTCAAAGCGTTATTGAGTAGGCCTGCCCAGCCCACTGAGATTAGGTTGATGCAACAACTCTATCACGAGGAACTGGTTTATTATACCCAACATCCTAAACAGGCAGCAGAACTGTTAAGTGTTGGCGAGTACCCAATAGATAAACAAATTCCGCCCACTGAACTGGCCGCCTGGACGGTGGTAGCCAGCACGATCATGAATATGGACGAAATGATGGTGAAACGGTAAGAGATGAGCCTATTTATTGGTAGATTTGTATAATTGCGTACACGTATTATCCAACTAGTTCAACCGGATTTATGCAACTTTTGTCGAAAACCCGGCTCCGATTTGTTGCCCTCACGGCAACCGCAAGCATACTGGGTTCAGCGATCTGGCTTACCTCCTGCAGCAGTAGCGTTGAAAAGCCTGCTGAGCTGGTCGCTGTTGAATCGACTCTGCCCGAAAAAGTCGATTACAACCTGCACGTCAAGCCTATTCTTTCCGACCGCTGTTTTGCCTGCCACGGTCCCGACAAAGCCAAGCAAAAAGCGGGGCTTCGGCTCGATGTGCCGGAAGTAGCCTATGAAGCGCTGGCCGAAAGTGGAAAAACGGCAATCAAACCCGGCGATTTGGGAGGTAGCGAGCTTTTCCACCGGATCACTAGCACCGATCCCGATTACATGATGCCCACTCCCGAGTCGAACCTGAGCCTGACGGTGCAGGAAAAGGCGATACTGGTTCGGTGGATTGAACAGGGTGCTGAATATAAAGAACACTGGTCGCTGATTCCACCTACGATGCCCGAGGTTCCCAAAGTAGGTCAGAATTGGGCTCGGAACGACATTGATCGGTTCGTAGCCCAAACGCATGCCAATCAACAGTTAAAACCGGCGCCCGAAGCAGACAAGGCTACATTGCTTCGGCGCGTAACGCTCGACTTGACAGGCTTGCCTCCTACCCCCGCCGAGGTAGATGCGTTTCTGGCAGACCGGTCGTCTAATGCATACGAAAAAGTAGTAGATCGGCTGTTGAAAAGCCCCCATTACGGCGAGCGTCAGGCTGTAGAATGGCTCGATCTGGCCCGCTATGCTGATACGCATGGCTATCAGGATGATGGCTTGCGAACCATGTGGCCCTACCGCGATTGGGTTATCAAGTCGTTTAACCAGAACATGGGGTACGACAAATTTGTAACTTGGCAATTGGCAGGCGACATGCTCCCGAATACGGGCAAAACAGCTGACGACCGCGACCGGTTGGTAGCCACGGCCTTCAACCGAAATCATCAGCAAAGTCAGGAAGGAGGAATTGTACCGGAAGAATACCGGCAGGAATATCTGGCCGACCGGGCGGCTACATTCGGTAAAGCCATGTTAGGCCTGACCGTGGAATGCGCCCGCTGCCACGACCACAAGTATGACCCCATCAGCCACAAGGATTATTACTCGCTGGCCGCCTTTTTCGCGCAGAACAATGAATACGGACAGATTCCGTACAATGGTGAGCCATCCCCTCATATCACCCTTCCCACGCCTGAAGCCGACGCCAAGCTGACTGCTATTCGTAACCGAATCAAAACGCTTGACCGGATTCAGCAGGCCGATGAAGTGGCACAAAAACAACGGTTTGCGGCCTGGTTAGCCAAAGTCGAAGCCAATCCGAAAACCGCTTTATTACCTGATAAAAAAGATTTAGTCATCTATGTTCCGTTCGACAAGAGCGAGGACAAACCCGTTGAGAACAAGAAAAAGGAGGATAAAAAGCCGGAGCCAGTAGCGCCCAAAGAAGCCGCCAAGCCAAAGTCATTAATCCGGCTGGCGTCATTGCGAACGGAGGCACTTAAACCGGCTGTTTCTCAATCGGAAGAAAAGCCCGAACCGCCCAAAATGCGTCGGCGCTTCACGAATATGGCTAATGACACCTTACCACTCGAAACCCAGGGTGACCTCGATAGTCCAATCCCCTTTGTGCAGGGAGCCGTGGGGAGGGGCGTCAAGTTGGTGGGCGAAAGTTTGTTGCAACTCAAAGGAGCGGGAAAATGGGAAAAACCTGAAAACGACTATGCCCGCCCAGCCTGGTTTGAACGAAACCAACCCTTTACGGTGAGTTTGTGGGTGAACGTGAACGATCCGAAACTCGACGGTTCACTGTTTAACCGCGATTTAGGACCTTTCAACGGATTCCGGGGCTATCGCTTGCAGCGACTTCCTGATGGACGACTCGCGTTCCGCATGAGTTATGTTTGGCCCGACGATGCTATTGATATTGAAACTATGCAACGGCTTCCGCTTAATCGGTGGATGCACATTACGCTGGCATACGACGGAAGCAGCAAAGCCAGCGGTGTTCAATTCTATGTCAATGGAAACCCAACGCCAACCCGAATCATGACCGACAATCTGTCGCAAAGCACGATCTGGGGTAAAAAGCATAGTTACTGGGGCGCGGGTACGCCAAACTTCACTATTGGGCATTCGCACGACCAAAACTACAAAGGCTACAGTGTTGATGAAGTTCGTGTTTATAACCGGCAATTGAGCCGGCTTGAAGCACAATCGCTGGTTGTTCAGCGCGACGTGCTGCTTGAAACGATCAAAAACCCTGACCGTACCGAACAGCAGGAAGCCGACCTGTTCGCTTACTACCTGACTAATTTTGATGGACCAACCCAGCAACGGCAGGCAGCGCGACAGCGGCAGCTAGGTGTAGAAACCGCTATTCTGAACGATCAGATCGACGTGATGACGATGAGCGAACGTCGGTATAAAGTGGCCACCCACCTGCACAAACGGGGCGCATACGATGCCATCGGCGAAGCGGTCAAAGCAGAAGCTCCGCACTTTTTGCCTGCCTTAAAAGACGAAGCCCCCAACCGGTTGGGCTTGGCGCAGTGGCTACTAAGGGATGATAACCCCCTCTTCGCCCGAGTCGCGGTGAACCGAATCTGGCAACAATATTTCGGGCAGGGACTGGTGAAATCCAGCGATGACTTTGGCAACCAGGGCAACCTCCCCTCCCACCCTCAACTCCTGGACTATCTGGCCGTGCGCTTCCGTCAGAACTGGGATGTTAAAGCCCTGCATAAACTGATTGTGACTTCAGCTACTTACCGGCAGTCGTCCAGCGTATCGGCCCAGGCAAGGGAAGCCGATTACGATAACACGTTTCTGAGTCGGGCCCCAAGTTACCGCTTAAGCGCCGAACAGATTCGAGACAACGCATTAGCGGCCAGCGGGTTGCTGACCAATCAACTGGGTGGACCCAGCGTTTTGCCTTACCAGCCTGCGGGTATCTGGGAAGCGCTGGCCACCCGCAATTCCGTCAATTACGTCCAGAATCACGGCGATAGTTTATACCGCCGAAGCATGTACACCATCTGGAAACGCTCATCGCCCCCACCCATGATGCTCAATTTCGATGCGGCAGAGCGGCACATGTGTACGGTGAAACGTCAGAAAACAGCCACACCATTGCAGGCGCTCGTAACGCTCAATGACCCTCAGTTTGTGGAAGCGGCTCGGGTTATGGCGCAAAAAGCGTTAAATACCGGGCAGGGTGTACAGGGAGAGAACAACACCATAGTCAATACATTTTTCAAAGCGGTAATAGGTCGGCCAGCGCGTCCTCAGGAAATAACCCTAATGCACCAGTTGTATCAGGAAGAACTAGCTGACTTTCAGAAAAATGCCGCTCGTGCCAATGAGTTGCTTACTGTGGGCGAATATCCGGCAAACAAACAGATTCCGCCCGCCGAATTGGCCGCCTGGACGGTGGTAGCGAGTACAATTATGAACTTTGACGAAGCAATTGTAAAGCGATGAACCTTCAGGACGAACTTCACGATATGATGAGTCGCCGGACCTTTTTGGGGCAAACCGGTGCAGGCCTTGGCACATTGGCGTTGGCCTCACTGCTCAATCCGGGAGCATCGGCAGCTCCGATGGGTGAGCCCGCCCTTGGCAAACCACACTTTCCGCCCAAAGTAAAACG
This sequence comes from Flavobacterium sp. SUN052, assembly GCF_028867935.1. Taxonomy (GTDB): domain Bacteria; phylum Bacteroidota; class Bacteroidia; order Flavobacteriales; family Flavobacteriaceae; genus Flavobacterium. The sequence continues at coordinate 88,780 of NZ_JAPQNS010000003.1, read as the reverse complement.
GGTCATTTACCTGTTTCAAAGCGGAGCGCCTAGCCAGTTAGAATTGTTTGATTACAAACCCAAACTGGAAGCCATGTGGGGGCAGGACTTGCCCGAATCTGTCCGGAAGGGACAACGCCTGACCGGAATGACGGCCGGACAGAGCCGCTTTCCGTTGGCTGCCTCGAAGTTTAAATTTGCCCAACATGGCCAAAGTCGGGCCTGGGTGAGCGAACTGCTGCCGTACACCTCAAAAATCACGGATGAACTGTGTTACATCAAAACGATGAACACTGAGGCCATCAACCACGATCCAGCCGTAACCTTTATCCAAACGGGTAGTCAACAGGCGGGTCGGCCAAGTTTTGGATCGTGGGTGAGCTATGGCTTAGGGTCCGACAATCAGAATATGCCCGCTTTTGTGGTGCTGCTTTCGAAAGGTCGCAATGGTGATCAGCCGCTCTATGCCAAACTCTGGAGTAATGGATTTTTGCCCTCGGTGCATCAGGGCGTGGTGTTCCGGTCGGGGCCAGACCCGGTTTTTTACCTGAACAACCCATCTGGTATTGACCGCTCAAGCCGTCGGCGGATGCTCGATTACCTGACCAAACTGCACCAGGAACAGTTTAAACACGTGCTCGACCCGGAGATAAATAACCGGATGCAGCAATACGAGATGGCGTATCGGATGCAGGCTTCGGTTCCCGAAACGCTTGACCTCTCGAAAGAGCCCGACTATATTTTTGATATGTACGGTCCAGAAAGCCGTAAGCCCGGCACGTTTGCAGCCAACTGTCTGCTCGCTCGAAAATTGATCGAAAAAGACGTAAAGTTCGTCCAGTTGTACCACCAGGGCTGGGATCAGCACGGCAACCTGCCCAACGACATTCAGATTCAGACCAAGAGCGTCGATCAGGCGTCGGCAGCTTTGGTCATGGACCTCAAACAGCGCGGATTGCTCGAAGACACACTTGTGATCTGGGGTGGAGAGTTCGGTAGAGGGCCATATTCGCAGGGAAAACTTGCCCGTGATAACTACGGCCGAGACCACCATCCGCGTTGCTACACGATCTGGATGGCGGGGGCCGGAGTCAAAAAAAGCTTTGTGTATGGACAGACAGATGACTTTGGCTATAACATTGTAAAAGACCCCGTTCATGTTCACGATTTCCAGGCAACTGTTATGCACTTGATGGGTGTAGATCACGAAAAACTGGTTTTCAAACACCAGGGCCGCCGGTATCGTCTGACCGATGTACATGGTAAAGTTGTGAAGCCATTGCTGGCGTAGTTACTTTTGCTGTATGCAGCAACAGATAGATACCTGGATTCGGGAGTTAATTCGCTGGTTTGGTTTTGTGCCTAATCGTGATTTGTCAGGCTGGATCTTACTCATTATTGCGGTAATCACAGGTCTGATTGTAGATGTGGTTGTTACGCAATCCGTTCGGTTTGTGAATCGCAAACGGCCATCGCAGGTTGTCGGTTTCCTCAAAAAATATGTTCGGACCGCTTTTTGGGTCTTCGTTCCGTCCCTGTTTTTCCTGCTGGCCACTAACCTCCAGTCTGCCCGCTTTATCCGCCGGCATCCAGTTGCCGACAAAACCGCTGAGATTCTTTTTCTGGTAGCGGCAACTTGGCTGATTATTCAACTCCTGAAAGTAGCCGAACTCATTCTGGTGCGGCAATACGACACCACGCAGGACATAAACCTATCCCAGCGAAAGTTTGTGACTCAGGTGCGGTTTGTCCGGCGGTTCGTGGTATTTGTTATTTTTATCATAAGCGGAGCACTGCTTCTGGTATCGTTTCAGGGGAGCCGCAAAGTTGGCCTTAGCGTGCTAACCTCAGCGGGCGTTGTGTCGGTGTTGATTGGTTTTGCGGCTCAGAAAACGTTGTCTAACCTCTTAGCCGGTATTCAGATTGCCTTTACCCAGCAAATTCGTCTGGATGACGCGGTAGTTGTCGAAAATGAGTGGGGCCGCATTGAAGAAATCAACCTGACAACGGTAGTGGTGCGACTCTGGGATCGCCGACGGCTGATTTTGCCTATTACTTACTTTGTAGAGAATCCGTTTCAGAACTGGACCCGGTCGGATGCATCGATCACGGGGGCCATTCTATTCTACCTGGATTACAACGTTCCGGTTAACAAAGTCCGGGAGAAAGCGCGTGAGCTTGCTGAGGCAGATCCGCTTTGGAACCGGGATGTATTTGCCGTACAAGTGACGGATACCACGCCAACGTCTCTTCTACTTCGCATTCTGGTGTCAGCGGCCGATGCACCCTCTGCTTTTGACCTTAGGTGCCACCTCCGAGAAGCACTTATTGTGTTTCTGCGCGAAGAATACCCCCAAAGTTTACCCCAAACGCGGGTCCAGATTGGCGGGCTACTACACTCAGACCCAGACCAGTTGACAGGTCCTTCTCCCCAGACTTAACAATTACATAACATTCGATTTCTCAGCAGCATAGCGGGTTTTGATGACCTTTGTGTGGGTTTAGTCAAACCCATACGTTCTATTTAACTCATACCCACTATGTTCGGCTTAGAGACCGGCATTTTTCTGCTGCTTGCTTTCTGTATATTGGCAGCCTGCATCTTCGAATTCATAAACGGCTTTCACGATACTGCCAACGCCGTAGCCACAGTCATTTACACCAACTCTCTCCAACCCACCCAAGCCGTTGTCTGGTCAGGTTTAATGAACTTTATTGGGGTTGTAACCGGGGGCGTGGGTGTCGGCATGAGTATCGTCAACTTGCTACCGGTCGAGTTGCTCATCGACCAAAATGTTTATCACAGTGTAGCGATGGTACTGGCGCTCCTGTTCAGTGCCATTATCTGGAACTTTGGCACCTGGTATTTTGGCTTACCCGCATCGAGCTCGCACACACTCATTGGCGCTATTATCGGGGTGGGTTTAGGTTACGCAGTACTGCCTGACAATGAGATGGGCATCGCTGCCGTGAACTGGGATAAGGCAAAGGAAGTATTTGCGGCTTTACTTTTGTCTCCTCTTATCGGCTTCAGCTTGGCAGTCGTGCTCATGTTTGTGTTAAGACGGACGCTCAATAAAAACGTTCGGAAACAGCTTTTCGACGAACCACACGCCGGCCAAACTCCTCCTCCCTGGGTCCGGGGGGTACTGATTACTACTTGTACGCTGGTTAGTTTTTTCCACGGCCGCAATGACGGTCAGAAAGGAATTGGCCTTGTTATGCTAATTCTGATTGGGATTCTACCAACTTATTTTGCCGTAGACACCAACCTTGATGTACAGAAGCTTCGTCCTGATCTGACCACTGTTGAGCAAAAAATTGCGATGATTGACACGACTAAGCTTAACATTTCTGAAAAGGGCCAGATTGCTAAAATTAATCAAAGCGCTCAAAATCTAGAGAGAGTTTTGACCGCCAACGTTATCCGCAAAGAAGAAGCCCTGGATGTACGGCAAGCCTTGCTTACGATCAGTACGAACGTTAAAAAATTGACAGAGAGTGACGCTGTCAAGCTAAGCGATGCTGATCGCAAAGCACTTAGCGAGGCCGCCACTCAAGAGGAAAAAGGCCTGCGTAAATTCACTGATCATGCGCCTTTCTGGGTTATTTTGATGATTTCTCTGTCACTTGGCTTTGGAACAATGATTGGCTGGAAACGAATTGTGGTTACTGTCGGTGAGAAAATCGGTAAAAGTCACCTGACTTATGCACAGGGAGCCTCTGCCGAATTGGTAGCTGCGTTTACTATTGGTTTAGCCTCCGCGTTCAAAGTGCCAGTTAGCACCACGCACTCACTATCGTCGGGAATTGCCGGGGCCATGGTAGCCAGCAAAGGCATTAAAAACCTCCAGGCTGGCACTATCCAGAATATATTACTCGCCTGGGTGCTCACCTTACCTGTAGCTATTTTTCTCTCGGCTACACTGTTTATTTTCTTCCGCTGGTTACTATAACCTAATGTCTAACAGCTAATCAGCAAAGAGGGCAGGCAAATTAAAGCCTGCCCTCTTTGCTGATTAGCCTTGGAAGCTCTATCATTTCTGGCTCACTGTTAAGGCCTGTCCATCTCGAATTTCCTCCGAAGCCGTTCGAACAATGGCTGTACCCGGTTGTAGATCGCCAAAAACCTCAACCAGACTGTCGGCCACATTGCCTTTTTGTACCGATACCCACTGTGCCCGATTGTCGCGTACGCGGATTACAAACATTTTTTCGCTGGAGCTGACAACGGCCGTTTTAGGAACAAAGAGCGTTTTGCCCGAGCGCTCAACAGGAAGCGTAACCTCTGCATACATCCCCGATTTTAGCTCGTGATTGGCATTACTAACATCAAATTCAGCCATCATAGCGCGGTTTGCTTCAACCAGACTTTCGGCTGAGCGAGCCAGCCGGGCATTGAAATGCCGCTCCGGAATCGCATTTACGGTGAACGAGACAGAACTTTTGGTTTTCAGCTGATTGGTAAATGTTTCGGGAATAGCCACCGTAAGCCTAAGCGTACGGCTATCTTCCAACACAAACAGCGGTTTTCCACTATCGCCGGCCCCAACCAATGCCCCAGGGCTGATAGACCGCTCAATCACCATACCATCGAATGGGGCAGTGATGGTAAGATACTGCCGAAGCTGTGCCTTGGCTTGATAGTTTGAGTGCGCAGCTTGCACTGTGCCTTTAGCCACTACAACCATGGCACTGTCGGCCTGCATTCTGGCTTGTGACTGATCAATTTCATTAGCCGAAACTGCTCCTTCCATTTTAGCCGTTTGCATCAGCCGCTGGAAAGCTGAGCGACTGGCGCGGGCCCGGGTTGTGTGCTCCACCAAGGTGGCTTCCTGAGCCTGCAATTGCGCTTGCGCCTGACTAAGTTCGGCAATTACTTCGGGCGCTTCCAGCCGGGCTAAAACCTGTCCTTTGCGAACGCTCGTCCCGCGATCTACCGAAATGTCCCGCACGTAGCCTCTCATCTTGGCGTAGATACTGACGCGGTTCCAGGGTTTCAACTCGCCCGGTAAGGTAACCCGTTTACTGGGTTGAAGCGATTGAACAGTAGCCAGGCTCACCGTGGTCACTTCGGGCTCTTTATTGGCTGGTTTATTTTCGCTCACTGCCGACGAGCAGGCCGCTAGTCCAACGGCGATGGATGCAGGGCCAAATAGTCTCAAAAACGATTTCATAAGGAAGCTGGAGACAAGGATGGTTGAAAGAATTTGCTTTCCGGGTCTTCCGGATCGAGTGATACCGACTGGGTTGTTGCTTTCATCTGGAATTGCGTAAATACACAGGGCAAAATCAGTAGGGCAGCCAGCGTAGACGCAATTAGACCGCCAATTACCGCCTGACCCAGTGGAGCAATTTGATCGCCCCCTTCGCCGAAGCCCGATGCCATGGGCACCATCCCCGCAATCATGGCAATACTGGTCATTAGAATCGGTCGAATCCGGCTGTTAGCCGCCATAACAACGGCCTTGCGGGTTTCACCAAGCTCCAGGCGTATATTTTCGGCGTTAGTAACCATCAGAATAGCGTTGGCCACCGACACCCCCACCGACATAATCAGGCCCATGTACGATTGCAGATTGAGCGTGGCCCCACAAGCCAGCAGCATTAACAGAGACCCCGCTATTACCGCCGGAATGGCCGACAGGATAACCAGCGACAATTTGAACGACTGATAGTTAGCTGCCAATAGGAGAAAAATAATGATAATGGCGACGACAAGACCCATTTGCAAACTTGAGAGCGTATCTGACAACAATTGGGTTTGACCGCGCATGTCGACGAGCACACCACGGGGCGCTTCGCCAGCGTCTTTGATCGCTTTCATCACGGCTTTCTGGGCTGTACCAAGATCTTTTTGTTGCAGGTTGGCCGTAATCGTCACCAACCGGTTGGGGCCAGCCCGGTCATATTCACCAGCCGTTGTCCCCTCCGAAAAGGTGGCGACGTCTGACAACAACGGGTGCATTTCACCACTTCTCAGCGGAATATTGCCAATGTCATTCGCCGTCGTCATCTGGTATTCTGGTATTTGTACCTGAACCTGATAGGCCAGCCCTTTCGACTCGTCGAGCCAGAGGTTCTTATCCGTAAATCGGCTCGATGATGTAGCGGCCACCATTGAGCGAGCAATTTGGGTTGAAGTAACGCCTAACTGTCCGGCCCGCTCACGGTTGAGCGTTACGTTCAGAATTGGGTAAGCGAGTGGCTGGGCAATCTGCACATCGCGCAAGTAGGAAATCTGCGCCATCTGCTCCTTGATTTTAGCCGCAAACCGACCGGCCTCCTTTATGTCTTTGGAAGCCACCGTTACCTCGATGGGGGTGGCAGCCCCCTGGCTCATGATTTTGTCGACCAGTTCAATGGGTTCAAATGAGATGCGGGCGTTCGGTAATGCCTGCGCAATCCGTTCCCGCAGCTGCTCTTTGAGCGCATCCATTTTAACCGGATGATCTTCCCGCAGTGATACCTGCAACACGGCTTCATGCGGCCCACTATTGAACACAAAAATATTTGAGGTACCATAGCTGGATGGTACCGTACCAACGTAGGCGGATGAAATATCTACGTTTTCAGCGCCAACCTCTTTCTTAATAATGTCCAGTACTTTCAGTGTGGCCAGTTCCGTGCGCTCTACCCGCGTTCCGTCGGCCGTACGTAGCCGAAGCTGGAACTGATGACTGTTGGCATGCGGTAGAATATCCGTTCCGATGAATGTAAAGCACAACACAATCAGCGCTATGGAGCCAATCAGGTAGCCCCCCACAACCAGCCCCCGTCGGTTCAGCGTTTTTTCAAGTAGCGCCGAGTACCGACGTTTGAATTTCTCAAAACCAGTTGGATGGGTCGACGGATGGGTCGCTTCTTCGATCATATCGTGCCGTTCCTGGGCGTCAAGCGCCAACCCTGGCGCTTCATGTACCGGATGACTTTTCAGCAACCAGTTTGCCAAAACCGGCACAAAGGTTTGGGAAAGCAGAAACGACGCGATCATGGCAAACCCAACTGACAATGATAGCGGCAGGAACATAGATCGAGGTACCCCACTCATCACAAAAGCAGGGGCAAACACTGCCAGAATAGCCAACAGAATCAGAAATTCAGGGAAAACGATTTCTTTACAGGCATCCCAGATCGCAACCGCTTTGGGTTTGGCGGGCGCCCCCCCGACCCCTTCCAGATGCTGGTGGATATTTTCGATCGACACCGTAGCCTGATCCACCAGAATACCAATGGCCAGCGCTAAGCCCGACAATGTCATGATATTGATGGTTTGCCCAAAAAGATTGAGCAAAATCACCGCCGACAGAATAGAAATAGGAATGGTTAAAACTACAATGATCACGCTGCGCCAGTCGCGGAGGAACAATAGCACCATCAAACCGGTCAATACAGCGCCCAGAACCCCTTCGACAACCAGACTTTTTAGGGCGTTAGTTACGTATACCGACTGATCGAACTCGTAGGAGATTTTCACATCTTCAGGCACCGCATTTTGAAGTTTCGGCATTGCCTTTCGGATGTTGTTGACCACATCGAGCGTAGACGCATCCGACTTTTTTACCACCGGGATATACACCGCCCGGCGCCCATTGACGAGGGCATAACTCACCGTTACGTCGGCCCCATCCTCCACGGTACCAATATCCCGCACGAACACCGTTGTTCCTGTACCAACCCGGATCGGGATGTTCAAAAAATCTTCGGGTCGTTTTACCAGGGAGTTCACCGGCGTCATCAGGGTTTTGTCTCCAATCCTGATATTTCCAGCTGGCGACGGCTGGTTATTGGTAACAATTGATTTAATCACTTCCTCAGGCGTCAGCTGGTAGCTGCGAATCAGCTGCGGGTCCACTCGAATCACCACCGTGCGCTGATTGCCTCCAAATGGCGGAGGACTTGACACGCCCGGAATACGAGAAAACATAGGGCGAACCCGCGAGGAAGCAAAATCCTGAATCTCATTCAGCGAGCGCGTCGGGCTTGCAAATACCAGTTGCCCAACCGGCACCGAACTGGCATCGAAACGGACTACCTGCGGAGGCACTGTTCCTTCGGGCATGTATGCCTTCGCCCGCGATACGTTGTTAGCCACTTCGGCAGCCGCCTGGGCCATGTCGGTTCCGGGGTAAAACTGGAGCTTGATCAGCGACAAGCCCTGAATGGTTTTCACCTCAACATCACGAATCCCTGACACATACAGAAAGTGGTCTTGGTAACGCGTGGCAATAAAGCCGTCCATTTGGTCGGGAGCCATACCCCCGTAAGGCTGCACCACATAGATTGTGGGTAAATCGAGGTTGGGGAAAATATCTACCGGGATAGTGAAAAGCGACATCACTGAAAAAAACAGGATACCCATAACCCCAACAACAACTGAAATGGGTTTCCGCAAGGCGGAACGGATGATTTGAAACATACCGAAAATGTTTTTGGAATACGATATACAGCTTGACTACTGTACAGAAATGTTATCGAATCTGATTGGTGAATAGGGAAAGATCGCCTTCGGCTGCGGCCTTCAGCAGCAGAAATCGCCAGACGTTGCTGGTGGCTACATAGCCATCAACCTCCGCCCGATTGAGCGTCAGAACACTTTGCAAAAGGGTGGGCAGATCGGTTAGTCCACTCTGATACCGGGCTCGTGCCTGATTGTATGCTTGCCGTGCAGCCTGCAACTGAACGGGTGCCTGCCGTGCCTGCTCCAGCGCTACCTGATATTGAATTTCAGCTTCCTGATATTGTCGGTTGATTCGTAGTCGCTGATCGTTGAGTAATTGCCGCGACCGTTCTACCAGAAAAAGGTCCGCCTGATAATCGTGTTTTACCCGTAAAATATTGGTCATATTCCAGCGAGCCACTACGCCAATCAAGTAATTCGAAACCTGATAACCAAGGCCGTTTATCTGATTAGCCTGAAAAACATCGCCTTTATTCGAAAAGCCAGAGCCTCGCGCATTGCCAACGCCTACCAGCGAGATCACGGGCAAGCTCGACCGTTGCGTAGCCAGACTGCGGGCGGATGATAGATTGAGTTGTGATTCAAACAGGCGTAGCGTTGGGTTTTTCGGCGAAACCGAGTCAGACAAAACCGCGTTGTTCGGCAGCGCCGAATAAAAGCGCATACTGTCGACCGGCATATTTGCCTGAAGCTGTCCAGTAAACTCCGATAGCCTAAGTCGCTGAACCTGCTCCTGTTGCTGGCTTTCGAGCAGTAACAAACGAGCACGGACGGCTTCGGCAGTGGCCAGTGAACTATCGACCCCAGCCCGCATTCCCGACCGAACTCCCGAATCGACCACACGCTTAAAGGTTTGCGCCCGTTCAAGGTTGCTTCGTTGAATCTGCACCAGTTTTTGGTTGATCAGCAGCACTAGGTAGGCGTCGATGGTTCGCACTTGATGTTGAAACACTTCATTTTCGTAATCAACCTGGCTCCGTTGAAGCTCAGCTTTGGTTACGTCTACGTTAGCTTTGATGCGGCCAAATGTGATGGCCCGCCATTCAATAACGGCACTGGTGAAACTGCCAAAGCTACCCTGCGATATATTCGTTGGACGCACCCCGCCTGAGGTTGAAATGGCCGTTCCTTCGTTGGGGAAGAATGTGCCGTTCAGGCTATTCGTGGTAGCGTAGGTGTTTTGATGCTGGACAATCAAACTCGGCAAATACTCTACCTGACTGCCCTGCAAACGTCGCTCTGCACTACTGATTTCGGCCTGCTTGGATTTCAGAAAGGGGTATCGTTGAACGCTCTGCTCCAGCACCTGAGTCAAGGTCAGGCTTTGGCCCGAGGCAGCAATCGACAAACAGCCAATACTTAAGAGAAGTAATCCAGACGTTTTCTTTCGGCGCATCAGGCGCCCCAGTCGTAAGTGATTCATCAGAAGCCGCGTATCCGGATTTGTCTGTCTTACGGATATCTGCTGCAAATCACAAACTCAATATTGGAAACATTTGGGAAACTGGCGCTTTAACGAAATAACCTTAGTTGCTTTCAACTATTAAGTGATCAGCCGGCTTCAAACAAGCCAAGAGTTTAGGCATCGGTTTGATCCCCCGTTGATCAACTCGTACCTTTGTCCTTTCATTATCAGGCTGTTCGGTACTACTCGCTTTGGTTAACAAGGTGATTACTAGTGCAGCCTGTCTTGTTTTACTAAGCTAACCCACGAGTTGCAGACTTTTTTTCGTTCACTTCTTTTTCTGTTTTTCTGCTGGAACACCACTCACTTTTCCTCAGCAATTGATCTAGATCGTTTTGTCAGCTTAAGCAGGCATGGGCATGGATCGGCGGTATCTATGGTTACAAAGCCCCCCAAAGCTACCGAACGCCCAGGCAAAAAAGCGACTGCCAAACAGCCCAAAAAAGCAGTTCGTACGTCAACAAAGGGAAAGAAAAAAACAGTTAAAAAGGCCGTAACTAAAGCTCGCTCGCCGAAAAAGAGTCTGCCCGTACCAACCACAACGGCCCGTAAAACACTAAACGGCACAGTATTTTACCTGGCATCGGGCCACGGCGGCCCCGACCCAGGAGCAATTGGACATTTAGGCAAACAATTACTCCCTGAAGATGAGTATGCCTACGATGTTACGATTCGACTTGCTCAACTCCTGAAACAACAGGGTGCAACCGTCTATATGATGGTGCAGGACCCCAACGACGGCATTCGGAATGACGCGGTGCTGAAGCTGGATTACGACGAAGTAGCGTACCCCAACCAACGTATTCCCCTCAACCAGACCGCCCGGCTCGACCAGACGACAACGGCGGTAAACCGGCTCTATGCCCGTCATAAAAGTGGTTACCAGCGCCTGATTACCATTCATGTCGACAGCCGTAGTCAGGGACAAACTATTGATGTTTTCTTTTACCATCACGACCGCAGCCCCGTGGGCAAAAGGCTGGCCAAACACATACACCAGCGGTTCAAGACAAACTACAAGCGCCACCAACCCAGCCGACCATATTCTGGTAAAGTCAGCACCCGCAATACGCTTTATGTGGTTAAGAATAGCCACCCACCAACCGTATTTATTGAGTTAGGCAATATTCAGAACCAGTTGGACCAACGGCGTTTCTTGATAGCCGACAACCGGCAGGCGTTAGCCAGTTGGATGGCGCAGGGAATTCTAGACGACTATCGCTCCCGGTAAAAGCAGCTGGCCTCGCCCGCTTTACCAGCCCAAACGCTTCCCAAATCTTTCCAGAATTGATCGCTATTTTAGCTATTTATTCGAAACGTTATGAAAGTTCTGGTTGTAGAAGATGAGCAAGGGCTGGCAGAAAGTATTACCGACTACATGACCAAGGAGGAATATATCTGCGAAACAGTGGCTACGTTTCAGGAAGCCGACGAAAAAATTCACCTGTACAATTACGATTGTATCATTGTTGATCTGACACTGCCCGATGGCAACGGATTACACCTGATACAAACGTTGAAACGGCTTGTTTCGACAACTGGCATCATTATTATTTCGGCTCGCAATAGCCTGGAGGATAAGCTTAAAGGACTTGAAATTGGTTCTGACGACTATCTGACCAAGCCATTTCATCTCTCGGAATTAAATGCTCGCGTGAAATCGCTGCTGCGTCGGCGGCAATTTGGGGGACATAATGAAATTCGCTTTCAGGAAATCACGGTTGTTCCGCAAACACGTAAAGTCTTTGTACATGGGCAGCTCACAACCCTATCGCGGAAGGAATACGACCTGCTACTGTATTTTCTGTCGAATGTAGATGTAGCTCTGACCAAAGCCTCCATTGCAGAACACCTGTGGGGCGACAACATCGACTCAGCCGATTCGTTCGACATGGTGTATTCACACATCAAAAACCTGCGTCGAAAACTCATCGAAAAAGGCGCGGCCGACTATGTACAGTCTATTTATGGGATTGGGTATAAATTCAGTCAGCCTTGAAACTGCTCACCAAAACAAACCGGATTTATCTAGCCTTTTCGCTGGTCATTTATCTACTGACCGCGTTTGCCTTTTATCAGGTCGTTCGGTTCTTGATTTATGACGAGGTTGAAAGCCGGTTGAAAGTCGAGAAACGAGATTTTGAGGCTTACGTGCGTGCCCATAATACCTGGTCGAGCAGTCCTTATTTTGTTGAAAACAAGATTGATGTTGCTCGAGTCGGCCAACAACAGGCAATCTCACAGCAATTCAGCGATACACTAATTCTAAATCGATACGATAACGAGCTTATTCCATTTCGCCAGCTGACGTTCTACGAGCCTATTCAAGGTGTTATGCACCGAGTTTCGATCCGTAAATCCCTCATTCAATCGTATCGCCTTATTGAAGTCATTACGGTTACGATGGCCATTTTACTCGGCGTTCTACTGGTTGGTACGTTCCTGTTTCAAAGTCGCCTGTCGGGCCGAATCTGGCATCCGTTTTATGACACGCTGTCGCGCATCAAACGGTTCGATCTCAGTAGCACAAAGCCCTTACAATTGGAGTCCGCTAAAATTACCGAGTTCAGCGAGTTGAATGAGGTACTCCAGAAAATGGCAGATAAGATGCAACAAGACTACCATAACCTGAAAGAATTTACTGAAAATGCCTCCCACGAGATGCAGACACCCCTGGCGCTCATTAATGCCAAGGTAGAGCAACTCATTCAAACTGAACAGCTAACAGCTAACCAGACTCATTGGATCGACAGTATTTACCAGGCCTCCCGACGGATGTCCCGGCTGAATCAGGGATTGTTGCTGTTGGCTAAAATCGAGAATCGTCAGTTCGTAGATGTGCAGCCGATCGACTTAACAGCGGAGTTGCTTCAACGACTTGATGATATGGAGGAGGTTCTGCTTCACAAACAAATCAGCGTGTCGAGCATACCGGGTGAGGCTTTCTCGGTTTTATTACCCGCTTTTCTGGCCGAAAGCTTGCTTAGCAATCTGGTTAGTAACGCAATCCGGCATAATCACCCAAACGGTTTTATTGAGGTTCGCTCTTCAGCTACCCAGCTACAGTTAAGTAACACCGGCCCTTTGCTGATAGCCGAGCCAGCGAGTCTGTTCCAGCGTTTTCGAAAAGAAGCAACCGGAAACGAGTCCGTTGGCTTAGGATTAGCTATTGTCAAACAAATATGCGATACCTATAGGCTAACGGTTTCCTACGCTTACTCCGACAGCCTGCACACACTCACACTGACCACGGCGGATACCGTATAAAACAAAAGGAGGGGAACAAAAGAGCGGTGATGGCTCTTGTTCCCCTCTTCACTCATACGAGTACGTAGCTACTTAGAGGTAGCCATCACCATTTTTATATTCAGCTTGGCGCCCGTTTCCAGAACACTAACCAGATCCTGAACCGTCAGCGACTTGTCGAAGCGGACCACAACAGTTGGCTCTTCAATACCAGCCATCACCGATTTCAGTTCGTTTTCGAGGTTGTCAGCCTGTATAGGCTGCTTGTCGATGAAATACTGCTTATTCTCATCGACAGATAGGGTCACCTGTTTCTTGCTGAGTTGCTGCGTCGACGATGCTTTAGGTAACAGCAACTTGATCACGTTGGGATTAGCCACCGTCGAGATAATCAGGAAGAACAGCAGCAAAAAGAACATGATGTCGTTCAGTGACGACGTCGCGACTTCAGCAGCGAATTTATTTTTCCGGCGTAGTTTCATAGTGTTGATTACCGCATCCGAACCGCTTCGGTTGGCTTCTGAAGGACTTCCAAGAACTCGAAGGCATTCATTTCGAGCCGGAGCGTAAATTTCTCCACCATCATGTTGAGCAGGTGATAGCCCGTGTACGCAATTACACCCACGATCAGACCGGAGCCCGAGGTAATCATTTTTTCGTACAGACCACCAGCGATAATACCCACGCTAATATTGTCAGACAGCGAGATGTCGTAAAAAATACGGATGATACCAGAGATTGTCCCGATAAACCCTAACATTGGCGCAATACCGGCAATGATCCCTAAGTAGCCCATGTTCCGCTCTAAACGGCCAATTTCGATCTGACCCACGGTTTCGATGGTGCTTTCGATCTCCCGAATAGGCGACCCGATCCGGCCAACAGCCTTCTCAAATACACGCCCAACCGACGTTTTCTGATTCCGGCAAAACGACTCCGCCGATTTGATGTTGCCCTGCAACACCATGTCTTTCACATTGTCGACAAAGCCATCATCAACCCGGGTTTGCGACCGAATGACGAATAATCGCTCGAAAATTATGTAGAGAGCGGCAAAGAATAGCAGCGCAATCGGGATCATAACCCAGCCCCCTTTGAGGACCAAATCGATCAGTTGCAAACTTGGTTGGGAAGCGGCACCCGCAACGGACGAAGCGGAAGTGGTTGTGTCTATAGCCGGAACCTGAAGCAGAATCATACGTAATCGTCGGAGGTTGAGAGCAATGTGCGGCTGCGCATCACCTCGAAGTTAACGAGGAGCGTTTGCCGGATATTGTTGTTTCGAATGCTGGGGGTTAGATAATGACCGTTTGAGACGGATTCATTGCTAACTTCAGCGTCGTCAAATATAACAAAGACAAAAGAAAATGGGCCTAGAAAATTACGGAGGGGATCGCTAAGGCTTCACCAAAATCTTACCCCAGCGTCCGTGCCGCTCCGAATGCTCAACGGCTTCCACAATCTGATCCAGGTTATACGATGCTTCAACGGGCAGTTTTATCTGTCCTGATGTCAGCGAGGAAATCACATTTTGAGCCACTTCCTGGCGTGTTTTGCTATCCACTCGGCGCATCCAGTCAGTGAGCCAGAATCCCCGAACGGTCAATTCGCGGAAAATCATCAGGCCTACATTGATGGAAGGGTCCTGAAGACTTAATAAACCGAAGATCAGCATTGTGCCACCTTTGCCGAGACATTTGAGGGCTTCGCTAGCGGTGTGGCCGCCTACAGCGTCGAGAACGCATTCAGCGCCTTTGCCGCCGGTAATCTCTTTCACGCGAGCAACCATGTTTTCGGTCTCGGTATTGATTACTTCTGTCAGGCCAAGCGATTTCAGTTCGTCGTTCAGATCGTCGCGCCGTACGGTACCGATGGTTTGGATTCCCTTTTGCTTGCATAGCTGAATCACCATTTTGCCAAACGCCGAGCCACAGGCCGTGAGCATCAGCCAGCCGCCTTCCTTCACGCCCGACTCTTCTACCATCGCAAAAGCCGTGAACGGGTTTACAAACAATTGAGCGGCCACATCGTCGGGCATGGCATCGGGAACGGGAATCAGACCCCGATGACTGGCAATAACATATTCAGACCAGGTTCCCAAACCCGTGAAGCTAACCCGGGTGCCCGTTTTCATATCTACCCCTTCGCCCACGGCATCAATAGTGCCAACGCCTTCGAAACCCGCACCCGAAGGCAACTGAGGCCGAATTCCGTACAGGTTCTGCACGAACATCACGTCCGAAGGATTAATTGGGCTGGCGATGACTTTGATGCGAACTTCGCCGGGACCCGGTTCGGGTAGGGGGCGCTCAACGGTTTGCAGAATATCGGCAGGTTTGCCAGTGGTTTCAAACAGGATTGTTTTCATTGATGAACGAGCAAATGTTGAAAGAACAGCGGAATGGGCCAAGTTGTTAAGGCTGCTCCGCTGTTCTTTTAAATTGAGGCTAAATTGGTCGAATGCCAAAATTATGGCTTATTTCGCACAAACTATAACTCTTACAAGTCGCAAGCCTAAACCCTGTATGCAAACCTCTCCGTTTATTGGTGAATTGATTGGCACAATGGTGCTTTTATTGTTAGGTGATGGCGTTGTAGCAAACGTCGTGTTGAGACAGACAAAAGGAGAAAACGCAGGCTGGATCGTGATTACGGCGGGCTGGGCTTTTGCGGTAATGATCGGCATTTTTGTGGCCAAAGCTTTTGGCAGTATCGATGCCCACTTAAACCCCGCCGTAACCGTTGCCTTTGCCGTAGCCACTGGCGATTACAGCAAAATCATTCCCTATATAACGGCCCAAATGATCGGTGCTTTTCTGGGTGCCGTACTGGTTTGGTTGCACCACCTCCCCCATTGGTCGGCCACCAGCGATCCGGGTAGCAAATTGGCCGTATTTGCTACTGGACCAGCCATTCGGAGCCTAGGTTCCAATTTTTTAAGTGAGGTGCTGGGCACCATTGTACTGATTTTAGGCCTGGCGGGTATTTCGTCGAAAGGTCTTGGGCAAATGGCAGTGGGCGTTGGTCCTTATCTAGTAGGTATACTGGTTTGGAGCATCGGGCTGTCGTTAGGTGGACCCACGGGCTACAGCATTAACCCCGCCCGCGACCTTGCCCCCCGGATTGCCCATGCCATTTTACCGATTCCCGCCAAAGGTTCGTCTGATTGGTCCTACGGTTGGGTGCCTGTTCTAGGCCCGCTGGTTGGTGGCATAATTGGCGGGATACTGATTGCCTGGTATAAGCTTTGATCTAAACAAACTTGCCTCCGCCTTCCAGCACCAAGTCTTCGCCATACAAACCGGCTGGGGTTTGAAAACCAGCTTTCCAGTGGCCCTCCAGCACTTTTTTGGTGATGATGAGGGCCATTTCGGCCGTGAGCGTGTATCCTTCCGGGCAAGTCAACCGAGCCTCAACGGATTTGCCAGCGGCATTGGTCACCCGGCCCCACACGAGTGAGCGAGCCCGTTGGCGAGTGGTTTCGTCAGGCCCGGTAATCGTTTTGTTTATTCGGTTTACCAGGAACGACTGCACCCATTTGCTCTTAACCAACCAGCTAAGGTAGTTGCCTAACTTGGCTATGCGTATGGTCGATGGCGGCATGGCCATGTACGTTTCTATATTCGGAATACCCGTGGTGTGGAAAGCGGTCGACAAATCGCCCCAGGGTATGGTAGCGCACGACCGGGTTTTATCGGGTTCAAAAGCGACCTCCTGCGTTTTATAGGCATTGGGAACGCTTTTAAGGTGGCCATTCTCGCGGATGGTGCCGCCCCCACCCAGGTTCTCGACAGCAGTCAACGCTGTTCCGCGTGAAACGCTTCCGCCATCGTTGGCAAAGGCTAGTTGCAGGTGCGTTGCGTCGGGAAGCTTGTTTTTAAGGTGGAGCGCCATACAATCAGTCGGCACCACATCGAACCCAACTCCTGACATCAGCATGATATTTTTCTCAGTATCTTGCTGATTTAGCACTTTACCCTGTTCAAAAACCGGCACTTCACCAGTAATGTCCAGGTAATGCGTTCGGGTTCGTAAACAGGCGACCTGCATCGGCAAGGCCGTTTTTGAGAAAGGACCGGCACAATGCAGCACTACATCAACATTAGCCAAAGCGGTGTCTAGCGCCTGGGCATCATGCAGGTCAGCAACACGATATTTCAGACCATATTGTATCGCCAGGGCTTTCACTTTGGCTTCGTTTCGCCCGGCCAAAATAGGTGTCAGGCCGAAGTGGGCAGCGCGTTCGATAATCAGCGTTGCGGTATAACCATTGGCCCCGTAGAGCAGAAAGGTGACGTTCATAGGCAAAGAAAACGAATGGGCAGGACTTTGTGAAGTCCTGCCCATTTACCTATTCGAACAATTACCTGAATGCAATTACTTTTTCAACAGCTTTTTGACAGCCCGAACCAAAAAGGGCGGCATTTTCGCACCAATTTTCATTACCTGTGCAGGCACCGCATACCGTTTGGCATAGCCCTCCTGGGCGTACTGCAAGGACTCATCA
Source organism: Flavobacterium sp. SUN052 (assembly GCF_028867935.1). Classification (GTDB taxonomy): domain Bacteria; phylum Bacteroidota; class Bacteroidia; order Flavobacteriales; family Flavobacteriaceae; genus Flavobacterium. Next base: position 71,122 of record NZ_JAPQNS010000003.1, on the reverse strand, counting down.
AAATACTTATTTTCGACAGGTTGCCCGGTGGCAATGTTAGTAATCTTGCGAACGTAGAGCTTGTCGACAGTAGCGTCGGAGCGAAGGGGCGTGTAGTAAACACAATTTTCGAAGAAGTAATGGGTTACCTGACTGTGGCGGGTTGAGCCAGGCGTCAGAATTTTCTCGCCCCCGTGCAACAGGTTCGACGACCAGATGATGGCCTTCCCCTTGGGCATGTTCAGCGTGGCTTTTTTCAGGCCGTGTGCCTCAACAATCTCTGCCAGCCGCTCTTCGTAAGCCTTGTATGTTTTTCCGTAAACGTCCTCTACGGTTTTCGCTTCCGACCCTTTCAAGCCCATATCGATCAGATCGTAGAAAGGCAATTTATGGCTTCCGGGATAATAATGTAGCGGGCCGTTATCGTCGCGAACATCTTCAAGGGCTACCCAAACCCCGCACATGAACCGTTGCGGAATCGAGTTGAAGTGAATCGAATCGGAATGGGTGCGCTGCTGGGTGCCAACTGGAAAGTTGAGTGTTTGAAACGGAATTGGCTCCCGATGATAGAGCACCCGAAGCATTTCCATAATCTTAGGGGCGGTAGCAATCTGCCGAACGGCGGGTACCGTCTGCCAGGCATCCTGCTTCCGGAGGTCACCGCCGTACAATGGCTCTACCTGCTTCAGAGCATCGTCCAGCACCGCCATGTCAATTCCAGGATCGAATATAAGGTAGCCATCTTCGGCGTATCGACGTACCTGTTCAGCTAACTCGGGCGACAGATTGGCTTTGTTAAGTTCCTGCGCGAAAAAAGGTGATTCAACCCAGGGCAGGTTAATGGAGGTAGACATAGTCATATTTGAGGGATAAAAGCTTACTAAACAGGTAAATGTATCATAAACTTCCAGCTAGTGCACTCCCTATTTATTTAGCGGAAAACAGGGCACTACAAACGCTAATACTCTCCTAATCAAATGAATAGTCTACTCTTTCAACCAACCAGCCAGCTTGCTACCCGAAGATATTCAGCTACCAGTAAACCACAGTAAGTACCAACGGCATTGCCCAGCGCACCAGCCAGAATACCCGGCAAATGTAAATCGGGACGATTCAGGCTTTTAGTCAGTGCTAAACAGGACGCTGAGCCCCCTAAATTTGCTTGTGAAGCTACGCTGATGACAGCCCAGTCCTGTTTAAGCAACGCACCTATACCAAACTGGATTAGCGAGTGAACCAGTACCAACACACTCACAAAAAGGAGCATCATCAACGCTAAATGGCCGTCTTTCAGGAGAGCCGCAATGTCGCAGTAAGCGCCAATTACGGCCAGAAACAAATAGATGCAGAATATCCCAACTACCCGCACCCCTTTTAATTTTTGAATGGGTGACCACTGAGCCAGCAACAGCGCTATGGTAGTCAGAGACAGAATTTTGGGAATAGCCGGTATCCAAACGGCTATCTGCTGCGCCACAAAGAGCCCCAATACACCAAGGCCGATCAACATGGCCAGATCGGTTGGACTTATTGTTTCGATGTCGCTAATCTGAGCATTGGCTTCGGCCTCGAACGTCTCCTTCTCCGCTGCTGTCCAGTTATAGTTGAGTTGGCGGGGGAAATATTTGTTAAGCAGTTGGGGCAGTAACAGGGTAACGCCCATCCAGAGCGCCGTTACAATATTATCGGTTGCGATGGCCGCAGCATACAGATTCCCCGATTTGTTGACCCCGTAATGAAGCGCAATGGCATTGAGGTTACTGCTTCCGCCCGTATATGTACCGGCAAACATACCGCCAAGGGCATAGTATAGTTCTCCGAAACCCTTTGGACCCGCTACGGCCCACATACCCGCCAAAACGCCAAGCATTGTACCGGCAACGCCAATGAAAAAGTTGAGCACCATAGGCGAGCCCGCCTGTCGCAGGCTGCGGAGGTTAACCGTCAACAACAGGAAAAAAATGGAGATCGGAGCCAGGTACGTAAAAATGCCGTCGTAGAGTGGCGGGGCGTTGGTAGAAGTAGGGATTAGGCCAAGGTTTGCCGTGACAGCCGTCAATATAATTACTGTGAGTGATGTCCCAAGTTGGCGGAAAACAGGCAGTCGGGTAAGCAGGTCAGCTACAATGATGTTTCCCATCAGTACAGCCAAAATGGCTAAAGAGTCTTGGAACAGGGGCATACAGTGAAGGTTGGAATGCGGAATATACAATAAAAATGCTGCTATACAACTTGTACCCAATAGATTGAATGGTATGCCGGGATGGGCACTGGGTATCTTTACAGTTAGTTTAGCCTTTGATGGTAAATCTGTTTAAACGACTCGACTAAACTCATGAAAAAAGGACTAAACGTGTGGATAGGTCTATTGGCTACGCTCTTATTTGGCGCTATAAACGTAGTTATTGCCCAATCGACTCCACCGGCTTCTCTTTCGGTAGGTGCGGCTAAAGTAGATATAACCCCTGCCCTGAACGAACTAAAAAAACCGTACTTCGGCATCAACGACAATATATATTCCAGGGCTGTTGTCATCAACAATGGCAGTACGACCGTAGCGCTCGTTTCGGTGGACATTGGGGGAATTAAAGACGAAATGGCGGATCGAATCCTCGCCAAGATTACGGCCACATCAGGAATTCCTACCCAAAATATAATGATAACAGCCACGCATACGCATAGTGTGCCGTTTGGGATTAGTGGAGACGCTTTTGAGTCTAAAATTGCCAGTGCCGTTAAACTGGCGAAAGACAAGCTTCAACCTGCCCGTGTTGGCTATGGCGAAGGGGTATCGTACATCAATGTGAACCGCAATATCATCGACCCCGAAACCCGCCGGTGGTGGGAAGGCCCGAACTACGATGGGCCATCCGACAAAACCGTGGCCGTAATCACCTTCGAATCACTGGCTGGTAAACCTATTGCCATCTACTACAACTATGCCATGCACGGCGTTATTTCGGGCATGTTCGATCAGGTGAGCGGGGATGTGCCGGGAGCAACATCAAGGTATCTGGAAAACAACTTCGACAATGAAGCCGTGGTTCTCTGGTCGACGGGGGCCTGTGGCGATCAGAACCCCATTTACTATCAGCAGACTTATGATTTGCGCGAAATCCGCGTTAAAGAATACGCCAAACGAGGCATCGACATCAGCAACAAAATGCCGCCTGGTGGCGAAGGTCTGGATCGGAAAGACCCGAAAGTGCTTAAGTTGATGGAGCAGCAAAAGCAGATGTTGCTGTCGATGGGGCAACTGCTGGGCGAGGAAGTGTTACACGTTGTGCGGGGCACGAAACGGAAGGTAAGCAACCCTATTATTCAGGCCGATCAACGCATTATTACCTGTCCCGGACGCAAACGACTTGATGAGGGCCGGGCGGGCTACGCCGGTACATATGCCGATGCCGACTCGATTCCCCTCCGGCTGGGGTTAATCCGTCTGGGCGACATTGCTCTTACGGCTGTCAACGGCGAAGTGTTCAACCCCATTTCTACGCGTCTGAAAAAAGAATCGCCCTTTGCCAACACCCTGATGACTACCTTAACCAACGGCTATGCACGATCGGGGTATATTCCCCACGATGCCGCTTTTGGCACCTACACGTTCGAAGTAGTTTCGTCGCGGCTAAAGCCTGGTTTTGCCGAAAATGCGATTGTCAATGGCTTACTCGACATGATGTATGCCAGTCTTCAATTGAAGCCGTGATGGGGGCTCATTATCTGAGAGCCTCAGCCGTTTTCTGTGAGTAATCGTCTAGCTTCTCTTCCTCAACGATGTTAACACGGGGCTGATTGGCCAATAAATGAATGGCTTGGTCGTAAGGCTTATACAATTTTCGATCTTTCGGGCGGGCGACGAGCACATCGAAACGGGCATTGTTTTGTTCGGCTTAGTCACTAAGAACGGTAAACTGGCCCACGTTAAGCGTTGCCTTTGCGTTGATTGACTGCTCTAACTTCAGATCAAAACTAACAGGCTTCACTAAGTTAAAACTACCATTTTGCCAAGTAAAGGGAAATTGATAAGCAAAGCTTGTTCCTTCGGGCTTAACCGTAATCGGTTGCTCAAAAGCTTCGCGGGATACTTTACAAGAGGTGTTTATTGAATCGACAAATGTAAATAAAGGGATATTTTTTGTTAATTGCTCCGAGTTCAAGCCATAGTATTCGCCCATGTATCCACATCTAATTTATACAAACCCACCTCAAGTCGGTAAATTCAGTCAGCCTAACCGTACTCCTGGGGAAAAGCCTAAAGACACTATTCCACCTAACTATGTCCCAATGCAACAGGACTTTAGTACGTCTTTGGCTAAGTTTAAAATTGATCGTGCTCACCGAGTAGAAGGCCGTACATTACCCGTACCTGCCCATATAGACTACATTCGAATTCGGTTCTTTAGCGTTTTCGATAATGCTAAATTCGAATCACGCTACCAATCAAACTTTGGATTGGTTCCAGTTCTATGTGATGAATTCAATCAGCGAATATTATTTGCCATTGCAAACGACAATAGCTTCCAAAATTTCCTGAATGAAATTTTGAATTTTATCAATGCAGATCTGCATGATAAGGAGCAACGGCCATACAATAGCGACTTGTTATTTATTAAGGGATTTGAGCTATTAACGTCTGCTGACATTTTGCCCTCAATTGACGCACCCTCTGATGTTCTTCTGAATCTGGTTGATAACCACCTAGATATTACTTCGATTCGAGAGTCAATTAATGGTATTTTAGCCAATTATCTGGAATCAAACGAGATTCGCCATGAGTTCATATATGACAATGGAACCATTCAGTTGTGGAATGTAACATCCGCTGAGCTAACAGAAGTAGTAAACAATTTTGATGTTATTACGTCTGTTCGCCCTAATGCGTTTGGAGTTATTTCACCAGATCGTTATGGTATCGCATCGCGCAGTTTTGGATTTCAACCCGTCTTGCCAGATAACGAGCTTCCCATAATTGGCATCATAGACACAGGGATCAGTGATCAAACGCCTTTGGCTGAATTGATTGTTAACTCAAGAGAAAATGATCCGTATGATTTGACTCGAACAAACGCCCGAATCGATAATTGGGATAATACGTGGGGACACGGAACCGGTGTTGCAGGCATAGCTGTTTTTGGCCATAAACTACATTCACGAGTCAGTGGGCAAGTACAAGCAGATGCTCGCTTATTATCAATAAAAGCTTTAAGCCCTCGTAATCCCCGTGTTTCGGATAATGCCATTCGTCAGGCTGTTCATAGGGCAAACAAAGAGCTAGGTGTACGGGTTTTTGTACTGACGATATCAGAAAATATCAAGGATGACAATGAATCCGTTTCAGCCTTAGCGTATGAATTAGACTTGCTTGCCTATGAGTTGGATATTTTAATTTGCATCGCTTCGGGTAATATGCGCAGGGATATGGTTAATGCACTAGGAGAAGTGCTGCCTTATCCGAAGCATTTCTCAGATGCCGAGAATAATATTCATAGTCCAGCCGAGAGCATGAACAATCTAACAGTAGGTGCCATAGCAGATAATTTGGAGGCTAACCTATTTGTTGCAGGAATATATAACGACAAAACGGCTCCTGCCATCTACTCTTCTAAATTTCATATTAATCTTGATTCTGCTACATTAACCCAAAATCAAGCAAACAAACAGTTAGTCAAGCCCGATATACTATATTACGGGGGAGATCATGAGATTACGGGTGATAAAAGCAGAACAGGCATTAGTGTTCTAACGCCCAGAATTGGGCAGTACTTTGTCCGGGAAACCGGAACTAGCTACGCTGCCCCTTTCGTAGCTAATTTGGCTGCACGGATTTTGGGAGAGTACCCGCATCTGTCCATGCAGACGGTTAAGGCTATCATCGTTAATTCAGCAACTATACCAAAGCTAGATGAGGCCTTTGCTCCTATTTCAAAATCTGTTTTGAATAACATTTTAGGAAAAGGTATTCCATCTGAATCGATTTGCCTAAAATCCACTGATCACGAAGCAACAATTATTCTGGAAGATGGCATTCTGCCGGGCCAAATTCAAACCTATTCCTTGAAATTACCCGACTACTTATTAGATTCAAAAAAAGCAACGGGCTTACTCGAGTTTCAACTAACTCTATGCTTCAAATTTAAGCCTATTCAGCACAGTCAGAGCACATATTGCCCCATACATATTGGATTTGGCGTTTTTAGAAATACCGAACTGAGTCAGATTGCTTCAGGGAAACTTGATGATCAATTCGATATGGAAAGTAAAGAACGGGTTAGTAAAGGACATCGTTTAAGGGCTGGTTGGTCGCAAGACCCATACTATCGAGGCAAACTGCTCTGTAATACACAGAAAGCTTTATTCGTCGTCGGTAGAAAGGAGTTAATTGATGAGCAAAATACATTCATTCTAGCTGTATCATCCCAGTTTAGTAAATTATTGACACAAACACAGAAAGCAGAATACGCACAAGAAAACGGATTTACAATAGCCATTCGGGTGCAAGAGCGACCAGCTAAAGGAGAATATATTGATTCGCTTTATGAAGGACTCCGATTAGTCAATAATCTAAGTACACTGATTGATCTGGATGCAGACTTGGAAGCAGAGGTTACCGCTGAATAATTTAAGAGGCTTCTAATAAAGTCCTACGTTCTTGTTTTATAAGATCAGCCCAGACGGCTGTATGTATTTTATGGGATTTGTGCTGCCCATCAGATTTTGAAAACAAGCTTCGCTTTATCGCAGTCAATAGCGTTTTCTGGATAGTATAGTAAGATAATCCTATAGACTCTTTAATTACTTTCTGTGCTTTCGTCTTATTGTCAAAGGCAAAAGTTGAACTAGCAAGTGTTTTATTAATGAGTTCGTTAATATGAGCTTCGTCAGGTAATTCTAATTTCACAGATAAATCAAAACGACGTAATAGCGCGTCATCAATCATATCTTTTTGATTAGTTGCCGCAATAACAATACCGCTCTGGGGTAAGTAATCAAAGAGTTGAAGGATTGTATTAACAACGCGCTTCATCTCCCCGTGGTCCTGACTATAATCTCGAACCTTACCTAGCGTATCAAACTCATCCATAAATACGATACAATCTTCGGTTGCGGCTCGCCGAAATATTTTAGCTAAATTTTTGCTGGTTTCTCCCAACTTAGAAGAGACAATAGCTCCTAAGTTGATGACAATCATCATTTTTTCTAATTCTCCGGCCAAGACATAGGCTGCCAAAGTCTTACCACAGCCCGATGGGCCGTAGAATAATACTTTGTTTGAGACAGGTAAATCGTATTGGCGGAGTAGTTCTATAGAACGATGTTCTTCAATAAAATAGGCTAATTCTGAGTGGACGGCTTCTGAACAGACTAGGTTAGGAAACCGATAATCGGATGTGAGCTTTTCAAGTATAAAATCACTTACCTCACGATCTTCTTCCCTTAATATGTGTTTCGGAGAGCCCAGCTTAACGATTCCATTCGTCTGTTGTTGACGAATAGCATCCTTCAAAATTGACTGAAGCTGGAGGGCAAAGTTGACTTTCTTCGTTTGCTTCGAGTGCTCAATCAGCTCATTAAGGGTAAAAAGAAGCTTCTCTTGGTCGTTCTCCAAGCCATACTTCGCTATTTCCTTAATGTAATCTATCTGTTGCATCGATCTTTAAATTACACAAAATAAGGGATAATATCTAACGAATTTTAATGCTATAACTATAAACCCAAAGACTTATTCTAAATAGGCAATATTAGGTTTCATTTCATGTATCCATCCACTAAAGTAAAATCAGTCACTTGCGTACCACATATTCGCCGGTACTAAGATTGAGGTAAATATTGAATTTTGAAAACGCCCTCTAAGTCAAGGAACTTACTTTGGACCACTTATGATGGCGAAAAAGTAAAAATAATCCCACTTATGTTTAATACACTTGACTTTGCCCAGGAAATTTTGGCGCAGGAAATCAACCCAGCAGCTTTGGGTTTATCGTCTTCAAACCGGCAGCATCTAATCGCCATCGTTGCCTATCAGCACCTAGCTGATAACTGGGATGAGGATGGTGCTATTGCTCCTACGCACCAAACAGTGCTGTCTGCTCTCGATATTGCCTTATTGCTTACTGTAACGGGGCAACTGATTTATCATACATCGCCAGGCCCAGTTGGCGAAGTCATGATTAACCTCCGTAATGGAGGCAAGTCGGCAGAACTACTGGCATATCCAAATGGACGAAACAAGTTTGTGCGCATTAGTCCCGACGAGGTACCTCAACAAGGTCCATTGACACCAGAGTCGTTTCGGGAAACGTTACAATGGCTTAACCGATAATGTAGGCATAGATGAATAGTACCCCCGTAGCAGACGACGAGCAACTTTATCGCAGTATCTATCGTACGCCTTGGCATAAGTACGTCGATCCCGACGGTCGGCCAACATCAAGAAATTTCAAACTTAGGCCCAAAGACGAAGGAAAATTATCGGTCGACGCGGCCAGCTTGACTACGCCAGAACATTCGGTTCGGGATCTTAGCAAATTTGCGCTCGCTTCTCTTGCCAATAGTGATGTAAGAGCTATTCAACTATCAACATTTCATGATCCCTGTACGCTTAAAGAACACGGCTTCGATAATCCAGCCCACGCTTACATCTGGGGGATGGATGAGGAGGATGATATTAAGCCCGCTTTACTGGCACAAAAATCCGCTGTGATCTTGAAGTAAATGAAATGCTTCCATAGAACTATCTAACCTTAAAATCCGCCTTTTTTAAGGTCAATCCCCATTAACAACCTCATTTTGAAGGTCCATATGCATAGCTAACCTTAAAAATCGGCTTATTTAAGGTTAGCTGCCACAATGGGCATTAAAATCGACCGAGCTTACGCAGAGAGCTGAGTAACAAACCTTATTAGTGACCCATGTCCTCCCCCTTCAACCCCGCTGATTCCGACCTCATCGACGACTTTGAGACGTTCCTGCGCTACCTCGCCAGCAAACCCAACTTGCCGCTGACGGCGGGTGGTGACCTGAAAGCCGCCGATTTATGGGCACTGAACGAACGAGTCAATTACAAAGCCCCCTACGCGGTAACGCCCCGCAGTCGGCAGGCCGATTATCCATTGCTCGGGTTTCTGTTTCAGGTCGTAACGGCTAGCCGCCTATTTGTGATCAAATCTGAAAAGGGTAATGTGTTGGTAGCAGAACCTGACAGGCTTGATACATACCAAAGTATGACCTTGGAAGAGAAATACGTGTTTCTGCTCGAAACGGCCTGGTGTTACGTGGATTGGGGTACGCTCGATGGAGATGGCCGTAGCGGTCACGGGTCCAACTGGTTCCGCCAAGGCGTTGGTCAACTACTTCAGTATCCTCTTGGAACACCAATTACGCTGTCACAGAATTGGGAAACCCGTAATAATCCACTCACAATTCAAACAGATTCAGTGGCCAACGCATACATCCGGGCGGGGTATTGGTTCGGGTGGTATGATGTTGAGGAGGTGCAACATCCAGATTCGGCTCAACTAAAACGCGATAAATATAGCCTGCAAATTGACCAAGTCACGCTGACCGAATGGGGCCGTCAATGCCTGCCAGTCTTGCTGCGTGAACGGCCATTCAAGTACTGGAATAAAAATGCTGGCTACTACATTTATTTTGAAGACCCTGAAACTACTGAGCCAGATGAAGCCATTGTCAACATCAATACCTTCGCCGAGCCGCTCCGTACCTTACTCGGTGAGCCAGATCTATTGAGCCTCTACCCAATCAATCCTAATCCATTAACAGGCGTATTCTGGCTGCGCGCCGAACTTCCCAATCATAAAGTATCTCGTACGATTGCTATGCCTGCCGAAGCGACGCTTGACGATTTTCATGCGATGATTCAGGAGGCATTCAAGTTCGACAACGATCACTTGTATGAGTTTTACCTGAACATCCGTAATCCTTATCAGGGAGAACGATACGGTTCGCCCTGGAATGAATGGGGCGAAAGTCCACCAGCCGATACGATCACGCTGGCTGAATTAAATTTATACGAAGGTCAACGGCTGTTGTACGTCTTCGATTTTGGCGATCACTGGGAATTTCAGATCACTGTTGTCCGGCACCTGCCCGATGAGAAAGCCAGTAAAGCAAGTGTTGTGGAACGGGTGGGAAAAGTACCACGACAATACTGATCGTGCCGGTCAGTAGACTCTCATCCCCAAATTTTTATAGCCAGTCCACTGTCTTTCCGGCTATCATTGCGTTATTTGGCACGAAGACTTAAAATCTGCTAACGTGAATTGGCTTACTGACAAACGAATTGTAGTGATTGGTGGCACCACAGGTATGGGCCTTTCGGCGGCTCAGGCTTTTGTGCGTGAAGGTGCCCGTGTGGTGGTCGTCGGCCGCAATCCAGATAGTTGTGCCACGGCAGAATCCCTGCTTGAGGGCCACGGTCTGGCAATGTCTGGGGACGCTTCGGACCCCAAAACGGCAACAAAAGCCATTGACCTGTGCCAGAATATCTTTGGCGGCTTCGACGGGTTGTATCATGTAGCCGGAGGCAGCGGTCGCCGATTTGGCGATGGTCCCCTACACGAACTTACTCTTGATGGTTGGAACGCAACACTCAACCTGAACCTGACCTCGCTGATGCTGTCGAATCAGGCTGCCGTACGCGCTTTTCGGGAACAGGGGCTGGGCGGTACCATCCTGAACATGGGGTCGATATTAAGCTATTCTCCTTCGCCAAAATACTTCGTTACCCATGCCTATGCAGCCGCAAAATCCGCTGTAATTGGCTTTACGCGCTCTCTGGCGGCCTACTACGCAACCGATGATATTCGGGTGAATACGCTTATTCCGGCTCTGGTAGAAACGCCGATGGCCCAGCGGGCTGTTAACGATGAAGAAATTCAGGCGTTCATCAAAACCAAGCAACCGCTCGATGGGGGACGTATCAGCCATCCCAGCGACCTCGACGGAGCTGCCGTTTATTTTCTGTCCGATCAGTCGCGGTTCACAACAGGTCAAATTTTGAGCGTTGACGGCGGTTGGGATGTGAGCGAAGGGCAGTACTAAACGCGATGAAACTGTTAGTGATTCAAACAGCCTTTATTGGCGATGTGATTTTGGCAACGGCTTTGTTGGAGCAACTCCACCAACAACAGCCCGACGCTCAAATTGACATGCTGGTGCGTAAAGGAAATGAGAGTCTACTGGCAAATCATCCGTTTCTGAACCGCCTTCTGATCTGGGATAAAAAAAACGCTAAATACCGGGGTCTTTGGTCTCTGTTGGGTCAAGTTCGCCGTAGCCGGTACGACGCGGTGCTGAACCTGCAACGGTTTGGCGCTACGGGTTTGCTAACCGCGCTATCGGGAGCGCGAAAAACCGTTGGCTTTGAGAAGAACCCATTCAGCCGTTTTTTTTTGTACCAGATACCGCACCGCATCGAACCGGGCATTCACGAAGTAGATCGTAATGCCCAGTTTCTGCTTCCCTTACAGCTACAAAATAGCCCCCGGACCCGCCCCAGGATTTACCCCTCGGTTACCGATTACGAAGCGGTAAAGCAGTATCAAAGCCGACCTTATTATTGCATTGCCCCAACGTCCGTATGGTTTACCAAACAGTTTCCGGCCGAAAAATGGGTTGAGTTTATTCAGAAAGTTTCATCCGAGTTTGTGATCTATTTGCTCGGTGCTCCTTCCGACGTAACGGACTGCGAACAGATCCGGCAACGGGCCGGGGTTGATTCTGTGATCAACCTGGCGGGTCAACTGTCTTTGTTGCAATCGGCAGCGCTGATGCAGGGAGCCGCTATGAATTACGTAAACGATTCGGCCCCTTTGCATTTGTGTTCAGCCATGAATGCGCCTACAACCGCTGTCTTTTGCTCTACTGTTCCGGGCTTTGGTTTTGGTCCACTCGCTGACAACGCCCGCATTGTCGAAACGCCCGAAGCGCTCGACTGCCGCCCCTGCGGTTTACACGGTCACCGCGCCTGCCCCCTTGGGCATTTTCGTTGTGCTACAACTATTGAGTTGTAGAAACAAAAAATAGCACTCATCCAACAAGTTTTAACCATACACGGGCTTGATAACCAGTTGTGTTGAAAAATTTTATACTTTAGATTCCTTAATCAACCAAACTTAAAAACGCGGTTTACCCCCATGACAAAACTATCTTCTATAAATCGGCGCGATTGGTTACGTGCCAGTGGTTTGCTGGCTACCGGATTGGCGGGATTAACCCGTTGGAATCCAACACTAGGGTCTACGAACTCATCGTCGGCTGCCACCAACCAAGCCTTTACACGGGAGTTTTATTTGACTTCGCCCCCCGAAACAATGCCTAAACTACGGGCGCGGCTGATGGCAAACGAAAATCCGTACGGTATCTCACCCAAGACCCGCGAGGCCCTGATCAAAGCGGTCGACGCTAGCAATCGATATGCCTGGATGGAGTTTGGTCAATTAGCTAAATTGATCGGGGATAAAGAAGGCGTTCAGCGCAAACACATTATGTTCAGCCCCGGCTCCTCAGACATTCTGATGGCTGCTGCCGCTTATTACGCCAAAGGGGGCGGAACCATTCTTACCTGCCGCCCAACCTACGATGACCTACTGGAGCGGTCAGAGAAATTTGGTGCTAAAATTGAAGCCGTTCCCCTCAACGCTAACTACGAGTACGACCTCGACGCGATGAAGGCCAAGATCGGCCCAGATACGAAAATGGTCTACTTGGTGAATCCGAATAACCCAACGGGAACCATCGTGAATCCGCAAAAACTGGAAGCATTCATTCGGGAAGTAGCCCCAAAGGTTCCGGTATTCTTAGACGAAGCATACATTGATTTTCTGGCTCCTAACGAGCGGCCCAATACGGGTAAGCTGGTAGCCGAAGGCCTGAATGTGATTGTTGCCCGCACATTCTCAAAAATTCACGCGTTTGCCGGACTCCGTCTGGGTTATGGCCTGGGACAACCCGAAACACTGAAAGCGCTTAAGCAATACACCAACAATGATTTTGGGGTTAGCATCACAACGCTGATGGCTGGTATCGCGAGCTATCAGGATGAGGAATGGCAAAACTACTGCCGCACAGAAAACGCTAAAGCTCGCGAGTACACCGCAAAGGCCTTGAAAAGCATGGGCTACGACGTGGTTCCGTCCTATGCCAACTTCATGATCTTCCCCCTCAAAATGAAGACAAAAACGTTCGAAAGTCAGATGTGGGCTAGTGGCATTGCCATTCAGACCCGCGACTTTGGCGGACAACCCTGGTGCCGGGTTAGTATCGGTACGCAGGCCGAGATGGAAATATTTATTGATGGCTTTAAAAAAGTAGTGGGATAACACCCAATGCGAAGTGGATGGTGAGTACTGTAGGCTGGCCGCAATTGTGCAGCACTCACCGTCCATTAAACATTCCGATATGACTCGACGCGACTTTATCAACCAAACGAGTGCGGCTTATGCTGGCCTAACGGCTTGGGGATTGCTACAACCCGCCCCTGCGAAGGCGTTCGACCTGCCTGATCATGTCAATGCGGAGGACACCAAAGGACGCAAAGTTGTCATTCTGGGAGCTGGATTAGCGGGCATGACAACTGCTTATGAACTCGGTAAGCTTGGATACGACTGCACTGTGCTGGAAGCTCGCGGACGTTCTGGTGGCCGGGTCTGGACGGTACGGGGCGGTACGTCAGAAACCGAAATTGGCAGTACGGCCCAAACCAGCAAATTTGAAAACGGTTTGTATTTCAACGGAGGAGCGGCCCGTATTCCCCATAGTCACCAGTTAACCCTGCACTATTGCCGGGAACTGGGGGTGCCTCTCGAAATTTTCAACGGGAGCAACGAATCGGCTTTTCTTTACAACGACAAAGCTGATGGGCCTTTGAGCAGTCGGCGGATGCGCATCAGAGAATACCACAATGACATGCGTGGTTATACCTCTGAACTGTTGGCTAAAGCGCTGGATCAATCATCACTCGATCAGCAGTTGACCAAAGAGGATGTTGAAAAGCTGGTTGATTTCCTGAAAAATGAGGGCGATTTGAACACCGCTCACCTGTACAAAGGCACTAATCGGCGCGGGTACAAAATTGATCCAAGTCGGCCGGTTTATGCGGATGGCAGCCCCGGCGCTGGCGCCAACCCCGGCGACATGACGGACCCTTACGGCATTACCGACTTACTCCGGTCGGGCTTTATGCAGCCAGTGTTCTACAACGTAGGGGATTACGTGTATGAGCAAAATGCCACCTTATTACAGCCTGTTGGCGGGATGGATGCGATTCCCAAAGCGCTGGAAAAACGATTGGCGGGTAAAATTCTGTTCAATTCGCCCGTGAAAGAACTCCGCAAAACTGAAACGGGTGTACGCGTCGTGTACGAACGCGAGGGGAAACCACAGGAGCTGACGGCCGAGTTTTGCGTTTGCACGTTGCCGCTGCCTGTTCTGAAAAACATTGACTCCGACATTTCGGGCACGGTGAAGCGAGCCGCTGATTTTGTGCCATACATTAAAACGGGTAAGATCGGTCTGCAATTCAAACGGCGGTTTTGGGAGGAAGACGATGGTATTTACGGGGGCATCTCGCGGACTAACATGGACATCAATCAAATCTGGTATCCATCATTTGGGCTCATGGGCAAAAAGGGGGTTCTGATCGGCTATTATAACTTTTATGGCCGGGCCGAATACGTGGGAAACCTTTCACTAGCCGAGCGGCAGAAGATGGCACTGGAACAGGGCGCTAAGATTCACCCGCAATATCCCAGCGAGTTCGACAATGCGTTTTCACTCGCCTGGCATCGCATCCCCTACAGCGAAGGGGGTTGGGCAACGTATGACGACACCACGCGTCGTAAATATTACCCTGCCTTACTCGAGCCCGACGGCAATATCTACTTCGCTGGTGAACACACAACGTATTTAACCGCCTGGATGGCTGGGGCTTTTACGTCGGCCCGCCGATCTGTCGAAGCAATCCACGCTCGCGTTGGTCAGTACACAAAAAAATAAGTATCAATCTCTCAATACAACCATGAAACGCCACATTTTCCCTTTTTTGTTTGTTCTGGCCTCGGCCTTACTGACCAATTTTTTTGCTCAGCGAGTTTGGGCGCAGGCCTCCGCTCCGGGTGTTCTGACCGCAGAGGATGCTAAGGCCATTAAGGCCATTAAAATTGCCAATCTGGACAAAGACACCTATTTTAAAGCGGGGGGATTTATTCTGGATCGGTACGAAGAGCGCCCTGCTTACGTGTTTAACTACAGCGACGGTATCCAACGCAGAATATACCTGTACCGGGTTTTCACGGCGGCTGACACTAAAGAGTTAGGCCTGCTGGCCATTTACCAAAATGGCAAAACTAACGAAATGAAATCGTTTGTGATTCCAGGTGCCAATGCTGACCGTAAGGCCTGGGACCTGTACATCGACGATCTTAAATACGTAGGAGAAAAAGAGCAGGGTCTGATGTCGGCGCTGGGCTTCGTGATCTCGCGAGAAATGTCCGTATTGCTGGGTGGTGATGCCGGTGCCAAAACTGATGATGGTAAGAAAAAAGAAGAATACAACTTCTGTTTCGCCCCCGATGCACCCGTGACGCTACCCGCCGGAACCACCAAGCCAATTGCTGAAGTAAAAGCGGGCGATGTGGTATTAGGATACGATGCTACTACGCATACGCTTGTACCGACACGCGTTACAGGCATTCAGGCCCATGCACCCGTCGCTCCTGCCACGAGCATTGCGCTGGTGGGTGTATGGATGACTCCTTCAGAGGGTATCACAGCGAGCCGGGCAATGACCGCTCCTACCCTACTGGAAGCGACAGCTAATCATCCTGTTTTGACCGCAACAGGTCGCAAACCACTGGGCGAAGTACAAACCGGCGAAACGCTATACCGGTACGAAGCAGGTCAACTAATGCCTTATCAGGTAGTACGCCGGAATGAAGCCAGCCGCTCGATAAAAACGGTGTACACGCTCACGACTGAGCGGGGAGCGTTTGTGGTTGATGGAGCTGTGGTGCTGGATAAGTAATCTTTCCGAGATGTCATCTTGTTTAGAAAGATGACATCTCTTGCTTACCCAATTGAATAGCGGTGTCATCTTCTTTGGACAGATGACACCGCTATTTTGTTTTTATGACCGCTGATTACTGGAACGACCGCTATCAAACCAACCGCATGGGTTGGGATTTGGGGCAACTATCACCCCCTCTCAAAGCTATCATCGACGGAGTTACTGACAAAACCGCGGCTATTCTGATCCCTGGTGCAGGCTCAGGCTACGAAGTTGATTACCTGCTCCAATTGGGTTTTCAGAACATAACCGTTATCGATCTGGCTCCGCTGGCAATTAAGCGCCTTAATGAGCGTGTAGGTAATCCACCAGCCTTAACGACCATCATAGGTGATTTTTTTGCTCACCAGGGCCAATACGATCTCATTCTGGAACAAACGTTCTTTTGCGCTCTCGACCCAACTCTTCGCCCCGCCTACGCGCAACACATGCACGAGTTGCTCAAACCCAATGGAAAGCTGGCGGGAGTTTTGTTTGGAATTACATTTCCGTTTGCTGGCCCTCCGTTTGGTGGTTCTGTCGACGAATATCGTGCCCTGTTCGAGCCCTTATTTACCCACGTACGCCTGGAACCCTGCGAATTGTCGATAAAGCCGCGTTTGGGTAGCGAATGGTGGATTGAGTTGAGAAAGTAGAAATTACTGTTGTTTTTTTTCCTTCTGTATTAAGGAAATATACTGCTCAACCGTTTTCTGAGGCATCTCAAAGGCTGTAGCAATGGTTTGGGCATCCATTCCTAATCCGAGTAAGCCCTTAATGTGTTTCAGGGTAGCTTTATCTACACCTTCTTGTATCCAAGTTTCAGCGGCTGACATAACGAGTTGATCCGTTTTATGGGAAATACTACGAAAGATAACTATTGCTTCGGCGGTTGTCAAGGACGAACCCCAACTAACATACAGAAAGGCTGTTTTGATAAATTGCTCCCCCAAAGCATCATCGGCTAACTGAGCAATTACCTGCCTTAGTTCTTCCAGCATGTTTTTTAACTGCTGCTTCTTTCGGATAGTTTTGAGCAAGCCAGCAGTTAATTTGGCGTACGATGATTCAAGTAAACCAAAGCGGTTTTCGGGGTCGCTGGTTAAGTTGATAAGATAGTAGCAAAAATCAGGCAGAAACTCCGCTAGTAAGGCTGAGCTTCGCTCAAAATAATCACGCAGAGGCCGGTAGTTTCACTTTGCCTGACCATGATAAATGACAATAGGGATAACTAGACACAACTTCTGCTTCTCTTTCAATTGATTGCTCCAGTAATTCTGTAGGTAACGCATTAATTGAAAATGCGGGTACTCTTCAGGGTAGCTTTTGTGTTCAAAAAGAAGCGCTATCACAATTGGATCATTACCAAACTGGGCAGAAAACAGTAAATCAACGTAATGTTGACTCAATTCGTCATCAATATGCGAATCTTGTTGCCGGGTAAGCGTTTCTGTTTTTAGCTGTTCGCTAAATGAAGCGGGCAAGTAGGCCCGGATAAAGTCAGCAGCTACTTCAGGTCGTGAAAAAGCTTCCTTGAAGAAGCGATCATGAATGTGTTTAGGGATCACAGAGAACTTGTAGAGGTTTTGACTAGCTTATCAACTCTTCTATCAGCCGACAAAGCCAGATACACGCCGTTTGTCCAGCCAAAGCCATCCTGATTCGGGTATTCACCCCCACCGGTAGTTAAGGCGGCATCGACAACGTTGTATTTCTCCATCATTTTGCCGGTTGCCTTAAACACTTTATCATTGAGAGCCAGCCAGCGGTCGCGGCCTTCGCGGGCCGTTTCGGCAAAGCCGTAGTTCATCAATCCCTTATAAACAATCCACTGCAAGGGAGCCCAACCATTGGGCCAATCCCACTGTTGGCCGGTTTGGTTGAGTGTTGTGACCCAACCACCTTCCTGGAGAAAATCGGCTTTCAGGCGATCGTGAATATGGGTGGCTTGTTCGGGCGTGGCCAGATTGAAAAATAAGGGAAAGATACCAGCGAGGGTCAAAATAGACGCAGGACGCCCGCTGGTGAGCTCGAAATCCGTGAAAAAACCAATGGGTCCATTCCAGAATGTTTGATCAATCAACTGCCCTCTGTCCGTAGCCAGTTGCTTAAACAGTACCTCCCGGGTGTGATTTTTTGTTAGCGTATAAGCCTCAGAAAGGGTAGCCTCCAGCGAGTACAGTAAACAATTAAGATCAACAGAAAGCATGTCGGCAGCCTGAATCGTTGCCATTGTCTGCCCATCGGTGAACCAGCGGCTGCTGAAATCCCATCCCGACTCGCAAGCTGCCCGAATGTGATTGTATAATGTTGCCGACACAACGCCCAGGGGTTCGGTTTCTTCGTTTAATTCAACCTCCTGCCGATACGCTTCGGGGCGGGGAGTTGGCGTATCATCCCAATAGCGGTTCAGGGGCAGACCGTCAGGTAATTGAGCCACGCGCCGGATGCGAGGGTGGGCGTCTGACAAATCATCTTCACCCGTCATCCAAAATGAATATTCCTGCTGTAACTGGGGTAAATATTTAACTAGCACTTCCCTCCCATCGATTTCTGCCAGTAATTGCACCATCAGGGCAAAAAACGGCGGCTGCGAGCGGCTCAGAAAATAGCTCCGATTTCCGTTGGGAATAAATCCAACGGTATCAATCAAGTAAGCGAAATTATCGATCATGCCCCTAATCAGGTCAACGCGGCCGGCTTCTTTCAGGCCGAGCATCGTGAAATAGCTGTCCCAGTAAAAAATCTCGCGAAAACGCCCTCCCGGCACTACATAAGGATGCGGCAGCGGCACCCGCGAGCTATATTCCACAGGCACATCGGCCTGCCGGGTAAGCCGATCCCAAAGATGGTTGATGTGGTCAGCGGTCGATATGGTTGTATCGCTGACATAGTCTGAAGCAACCTGACCTGGCAACTCAAAATGGATGTAAACGAAGGCACTGAGATCAAACCCCGGTTCGTTTTTTTGTGCCTCGTATTGAGCCAAAATATCCGCTGGGGCCATTTTGGGTACGCAATCCACAAACGTTTTGGAGTCGGGAAACACACGACCCAATTGCACATCAATAAACAGTTTACCGAAAAGTATGTCGGGAGAAGAAAATGAAGCCATTAGATTGTCATTAAGTAGTCATTATTTGTCAGGTATAGCCAGTAGATTGCAGTTCGCTAAAGGCCATTTGACCAGCTTACAAAAGACGACAAATGACTACGGAATGACAACTTGTGACCACCAATGACGATGAAAATCAAAATCTCCTTACTCCTCAACTACTTCGTTTTTGCCATTCTGCTCAACACCGTTGGAGCCGTGATTTTACAAGTTCAGAACAACTACGGCATTTCGGCCACATCGGCTAGTGTTCTCGAAGCGTTCAAAGACCTTACTATTGCTATTGTTTCATTTTTGGTGGCTTCCTACGCTACCCGCATTGGCTACAAACGAGCCATGCTCATTGCTCTAGGCATTGTGATTGGAGCCTGTTTGCTGATGCCAGTTGTACCAGCTTTCTGGACAACCAAACTGCTTTTTGCCGCCGTGGGAGCGGGTTTTGCCCTAACTAAGGTGTCTGTGTTTGCCACAATTGGCCTTATTAGCCCCACAACCGACGAGCATGCCAGTTTCATGAATTTCCTAGAGTCATTCTTCATGATCGGCGTCTTATCAGGCAACGTACTGTTTAGTGCCTTTGTCGACGATCAGAACCCACAATCAACGGCCTGGCTAACGGTTTACTACGTACTGGCGGGCCTGGCAACGCTGGCGTTTGTACTGTTATCGAGCACGAAATTAGATGAATCGAAAGTATCGCATGATGCCTCCAAATCGTTCGCTGATGATCTCGGTGATATGATTCGGTTAGTGGGTCGGCCCGTGGTGTTGGTATTCGTAATTAGTGCTTTTGTGTATGTCTTGCTGGAGCAGGGCATTATGAGCTGGCTACCGACGTTCAACAATAAAATCCTGAAACTCCCGACCTCGCTGAGCCTGCAAATGGCCAGCATTTTAGCCGTTTCAACGGCTTTAGGCCGCTTTCTGGCTGGTTTCCTATTGCGCAAACTATCGTGGTATTGGTTGCTAATGGGGTGTCTGGTGTTAGCGGGTGGTTTAGTATTGATAGCGCTTCCGTTAGCAAGTTCGGTGAGCAGTGAAGCCGTGACGGGTTGGGGCAATGCGCCACTGGCCGCTTTCATTTTCCCCCTGATCGGCCTGTTTATTGCGCCTATCTACCCAGCCATCAATTCAGCCATTCTGAGTAGTTTGCCCCTTCGACAACATGGCCCCATGGCGGGTCTAATCGTGGTCTTTTCGGCACTTGGCGGCACAACCGGCTCACTTATTACAGGGCGTGTTTTCGATGCATACGGCGGGCAAACAGCCTTTTACTTCTCACTCCTTCCCATCGTACTGTTGGTGGTATCGCTGACAATTTTCCGTCGGTTGGTTGTAGCGCGGTGAGATACTATCGTGTTTGGGGAGATCGGGGCCCGCCCGTGCGATTATCTCTAATCAGGTTGCGCATTTATAGAGATGATATCTCGTTTAGAGAGATGTCATCTCATAAGGGCTCAGTTAATAAATTCCGGCTCGTTTACTCTATTTCGATAACACTCTATATTATTAATATGGTTTATTAGATACTGAGATTGGTGACGACTCCACTCGGTATTTACTATGACCGCCAGTTATACACCTGACCGAATAAAACTTCCTTCCAAAGCTTATTTATTTAATCAAACGGCTCCCACATCTTCCTTGGAGGTGTCGGTTATAGTACCTGTACGTAACGAAGCCCATCATTTAGCCAAAACATTAGAAGCGCTCCGTTTACAACAGAATAACCTTGGCCAGCCCCTTGACCCAACGAAGTACGAGGTTCTGGTTCTGGTAAATAACTGTACAGATGCCTCGCTTGCGGTGGCCCAGTCTTATCAAAAACGCTACCCCGATTTTTCGCTTCAAATTGCCAATGTTGAGCTTACACCCGACAAAGCAAACATCGGAACAGTCAGGCGGCTACTTATGGATGAGGCTCACCGTCGATTAACCAGTATCGGCAGATCTGAGGGTATTATTGCTTCTACCGATGGTGATACCGTAGTCGACTCTCAATGGCTCTGGCACATTCTAGCCGAAATTGAGCGCGGGGCCGATGCTGTTGGCGGACGTATTCTGACGCACCCTGATAAAAACCCCGTGCGGTTGTTTCATCTCCGCGATGTTACGTACAGAACACTGGTAGCGCGTTTAGAGGCACAGCTTGACCCAAATCCGCACGATCCCTGGCCACGCCATTTCCAGCATTTTGGTGCCAATCTGGCCGTCACCTGTGCCATGTACCAGAAAGCCGGCCGTCTGCCCGAAGTGCCCTACCTGGAAGATGAAGCATTTTACAAAGCTCTTTTGCGGGTAGATGCCCGCGTCCGTCAGAGTCCACTGGTACGGGTCATAACCTCGGCCCGAATGCAGGGCCGTGTAGCGGTAGGATTCTCGGAGCAGTTACGCTGCTGGGCCACAATGAGCAAAAACGGCCAGTGTCAGCTTGCTGAACCTGCTAATGCCTGGGCTATTAAATTCTCCTGCCGACAGCGGTTACGCCCAATTTGGGCTGATCGCTGGAATAAGGAGTCAACCAATGACTTAACGGCAATTGCTGCCAAACTCTGTATTTCTCCCGATTGGTTACGCGAGGCACTGTTTCAGTATGGCTACTTTGGCGAGTTCTGGCAAGTTGTTGAACATCGCATGGAATATGAACTCCGTTGGGTCGAACAATGGCCGCCGGTATCCATTAGCGAAGCTATCAGTCAACTTCGGTTGATGACACTAAACGGCGACTTCATACCTTTTCAAATAAATCGAGCCGGTACTTTTCGGCCCGATGGCCATGCAGATGCCGTAGAGGTTGCCCATCGCGGGCAATAGCCAGAAACTCTTCGTGAACCTCGTCGCCCGTAAGCGGATAATCATGCACTTTGGGCGTCCAGTGCACCAGCAGCAATTGGCCACCCGGTTGCAGATGATCAACCGTTAGTTGTTGAGCCTTCCGTAAATCGTCCATAGACCAGTAATAAGCCACCTCTGAAACCAAAATCAGGTCGAAAATTCCCTCGGGAAACTCATTGGGCACGCTCATTTGCCGAATGGTCACGTTTGGAAATGATTTTAACCGTTCGCGAGCTTGTTTTAGGGGCAATTCGCTGGCATCCACCGTCAGTAATTGGTCGCAGCGTTGAGCCAGTTGAGTGGTTAAGACCCCAATTGAAGTACCAATTTCGAATGCGTTTTTGTAGTGAGTACCACCCAGTGAGTCAATAGTATCCCTGTATTTATCGCGTTCGTAGTCGCTGGTTGTGAAATTCCAGGGGTCTTCATTGGCCCGGTAAACATCGTCGAAATAATCGCGGTTGAGCGTATTCATGGTCTTTTGAAAAACAGTTCTGAATCCCCTTCGAAATAGACAAGCAGATCAGGGCGGAGCCAGAACGCTTCGGGGTCATCATTAATAAGTTGGGTTACCTGCGAGGCATGAGCCGCAACAGCCTGATGCTTTTTATCGCGTACAGTGGGTATGTCTACCTGAACAGCCCGTATCTCGTCGGTATAGGGCGCATCGTTGGGGGTACCGAGTTCCCAGAGCCAGATCGGGTATTCGAGTATGGTCGGTTGAGTATCTAACCTGCTCATGGCTCCCTGCAACAACTGGTACGTAGCCCGGTGGTCGCGATGGGGATCACGTCGCCAAGGCACCAAAATGGTTTGCGGACGATGCTTATTAAGTTCGGTCGTCAGTTGCGCTACAGCCTCGGTATAGCCTGACGATTCGGTTGAGCTGGGAACGTCGCCGTCGGGCAAACGCATAAACGTAACCTGCTCGGGACTCATGCCCAATTCACTTAAAGCTGACTGCGTTTCGCTTTCACGGAGGGCTCGGAGCTTATCGGCTGGATACAGTTTTGAGTTTGGGTGCGATTTACTACCATCACTCATCATTAGCACCTGTACTGGAACGCCCATCTGCTGCAACAGCGCCATTGTGCCCCCGCACCCCAGCGATTCATCGTCAGGGTGTGGCGACAGCACAACCGTTGGGCCAAAGTCATTCAACAAAATTGGTTGTGCCACCAGTTGCCAATTCGACAAGTGTTCAATGCCAGAGGTCATGCGCTGTTTCGGGATGAGTTGATACGTAGGCGCCAATATCCTGGATAGTGGCATCAGGAGCAGGTTGGCGTAGATAAAGCGACAGATCACGAATAATGCGCTCGAAGGGCAACGGACGAAGGAGGCCGCGGGCTCCCACTGCCTGTTCGGTTAATTGTATCACCCGCATACAAATGCCTTCAATAGCGGTGCGGGTCATATTAGCGTAGGCTACGGTTTTGATGGGGTCTGAGCCATCACGAAACCATTGATCAGCTTTGATTGCCGCCGAGTTGATCCACTGGTTCCCTGACTCTATTAACCACGCCATTTCGGCCAGGCGAGCTTTCTGAAACGGATCGCCTGTCCGGTTTAAATCGCGAAGAAAGGTTCGGGTGTGATCAAACAGGCTCTCGGCACCACCTAGTTGCACCGCAGCAAACCGGATGGCACCTCCGCTAAAGTGCGGTTGCCGGTAATAATCACCGGGTTGGCCCAACAAGTCGTTATCGGTTAGTTCGACGCCCGTAAAATCCATTTTAAAACTAGCCGAAGCCCGCATGCCGAGCGGTTTCCAGAACGAGTCATCTTGAGAAATGGGTTGAACGCGATCGGTAGGAATAATGCACATTTGCCAGCCCAGAGCCGTATTGCCATCCATTAATTCACCCGTTACCAATGGCCTGTTTATCCAATCCGAACCAGAACAAAATGTCTTACAACCTTCCAGCACGTACCGGTCATTACCCATTGCATGAATACGCACCCCGTCGTTGGCCTGGGTATTCCAGACGCTAAACAGTTGGTTGTTACTGGCTTCAGAAAACCATGCTTTTTTTTGCGCATCGCTGGCAAAAAGGTGAATTAGATGCAGTGCATTGATGTGGCCTTCATACACACGCCCAACAGCCAGATTCGCCCCGCCGATTCGTTTCAGTAACTGCAGCAAACCAGGCGTGTTGGCCTTACTTCCATCGAGCGACTGACCAGGCAATGTTACAGCCAACAAGCCCGCTTTGGCTAGATCAGCAAAGGAGTCAACCGGAAAATCGCCTTCTGAGTCGCTATCAGCGGCCTGATTAGCAATGTGGGTCAAAATGGTATTGATCGTTTCGGTATCGAGCGAACGAGATGGAGCAATATTAGGAGGAGATAATCGTGCATTCATGTTCCAAAAATGAACGGAACACGGCAATTGTTCGGAAAACCGACCGGGCGGGACGGCCTACAACGTGCAGGCGATTTCCTGGTTTACCTTCCGGTCGAAAACAGCGGCTGCCGGAAACAAAAAGCCGCTGGTTCCGATTGGAGCCAGCGGCTTTAGACTTAGAGATGTCATCTCACCGAAAACTACCAGAACCGGATGTACAACATTGAGAACAGCATCAGGATAACCACAATCATCACAATGCTGGTTGGCGATAGCTTAAACATGGCCGCATCGATTTCGAGTCCTTTTGGATTAATCTTCGGCCCGGCAAGGCTAATGATCACCATCAGGGCTACTGTGAGGAAAAACGACAGACCCATTGCGACCAGGAATGGAATCTCATAACCGCCTTTTCCGTTCGGGAAAGCCGTGTACAGCAGGGTTTCGGGACCGAACAAGGCTGGGGCGAAGTTGTTGAAAAGTACGGCAAAGCCGAATCCCGCTAACACGCCCACTATAGCGGCCGTACCTGTCGTGCGTTTCCAGAAAAAACCGAGAATAAAAATGGCAAAGATACCAGGGCTGATGTAACCTGTGTATTTCTGGATGTATGTGAAGCCGCCCTCACCACCAATGCCCAGTGCATCGCTCCAGGCAAATGCAATAGATACCGCCATTGCTACCAGAATCGTAATGCGACCAATCCAGAGCATACGAGCCTCCGAAGCCGCTTTATTTATGTATTTATGATAAATATCGAGCGTGAAAATGGTCGAGATTGAGTTGGCTTTACCCGCCAACGAGGCCACAATAGCAGCCGTCAATGCCGCCACCGACATGCCCTTTAGTCCACTTGGCAAAAACGTGAGCACCGCCGAATAGGCATTGTCGCCAACCAAAACCCCATCGCGCATCATTTCAGTTTGCAGACCACCATTTTTATAAATTACGTAAGCCGCAATACCGGGTAGCATAACAATAACCGGCATGAAGATCTTCAGAATGGCCGCGAAAAGAATACCCGTCCGGGCTGTTTGCAGATCGGCTCCGAGTGCCCGTTGGGTAATGTACTGGTTACAGCCCCAATAGTTCAGGTTTACGACCCACTGACCGCCTAGATACATGGTTAGACCAGGCAGTGTAAGATACCGGTTTACATCGGCAACAGAAGCTCCCGGACCCGGCTTTTCAAAGATCATATGGAAGTGATCATCGGCATCTTTCATCATGGCACCAAAACCAGCAATAGCACTGCTACCCAATCCAAACGTTTCGCTCACTTTAGTCAGCGCCAGATACGTTGTAACCAGACCGCCAATGATCAGCACTAACACCTGAACCACGTCGGTGAAGCCGATTACTTTCATACCGCCCAGCGTAATGAAAATGGCAAAAAGACTCAGGCCAATGATAATAACGTGAAAACTGTCGCCCCCAACGAGGTTGCTGATAGCCAGCGCACCGAGGAAGAGAATGGAGGTGAGGTTTACAAACACGTACAGAAACAACCAGAAAACAGCCATGATCAAACTCACCGTTTCGTTGTAGCGCGTACTCAGAAACTGGGGCATGGTGTAAATCTTGTTCTTCAGGTAGATCGGAATGAACCAAACCGCCACGATGATCAAACTAATGGCCGCTAGCCACTCGTAAACAGCAATAGCTACACCGAAACGGAAACCATCACCCGACATGCCAATAAATTGCTCAGCAGAAATATTAGAAGCGATGAGGGAAGCACCAATGGCCCACCAGGTGAGCGAACCTTCGGCCAGGAAGAAATCTTTAGTTGCTGTATGTCCAGACTTTACTTTTTCCTTGCGTTTGTAAATCCAGTATCCATAGGCAGAAACACCAATAAAATAACACAGGAAAATAACGTAGTCGAGCGTAATCAGTTGGCTCATGTTGTAATAGGAGTTCAGGGGAGTTTAATTGGAAAGCGAAATCGCGGCCCATATTACGCATATTTGGCGAAAGGATAGGACACGATTAATTCAGTAGGAACGAAATTGCACAGATTTTTTGACAAATTACGGGTTTTTACACTTGGTTCTGAAACCGATTGCATAAACCTATCATATTCATCAAAAAACTGTGCAAATCCGTCAAACCTATTCCCTGTGTGCTCTTATCAATTCTCTGGCATGAAGGTGAGGTAACTCATTTGGGCGGGGTCAAACATCTCCTGAGCCAGCGTTTGTAGCTGCTCGGCCGTTACTGCCCGGATTTCACCGAAGATATCGGGTAATGATTCAACTCTGTTAATGTCCAGAACACTCTTGGCCATCATCAACATAAAGCTCTGGTTGCTCTCTTCGGCCATCGCCAATTGACCCATCAATTGCTCTTTTGTTTGATGCAACTGCAAGGTAGTTAACGACTTATCGCGCAGAAGCTGCATCTCTTTAAGAATGAGTGCCTGAGCGCGGTTCACCTTTTTAGGATCGGTCCCGAAATAAATCCCTAGAAAGCCTGTATCTAGGTACGGCGTAAAACTCGCGTCGATGCTGTAAACCAGCCCGAATTTTTCCCGCAGATTCATGTTCAGGCGCGAGTTCATACCCTGGCCCCCGAGCAGATTCACGAGCATAAAAAAGGGTAGCCGCTTCGGATCTGTCAACGAAAAGGCTGGCCGGCCAAGGGCGCATTGGGCTTGTGTAATGGGGCGCTCTACAGTCTGCCGTTGCGGTATGTAATGCGTAGGGGCTTTTCGCTGACGGGTAGTAGTGCGCTGCGGAATATCGGCCAAATACTTGCTCACCATTTTCACAACCTTAGCAAACGGGTCGTTACTCACAGAGGCAAACACGATTCGTCCGGTGTCTAAATTATCAGCAATAAACTGTTGCAGATACTCGCGGGTGAATGCGTTTACGGTCTCGGGTGTGCCGAGAATGTTACTCCCGAGAGCATGATTCTGGAACACTAACTGATCGAAATCATCTTGCAGAGCATCCTCTGGCGAGTCGTAATACATCGCCATTTCTTCCAGAATGACACCCCGCTCCCGCTCAATCTGTTTCTCAGGAAACACCGAGTGAAACGCGATATCGGCCAGTAGTTCGGTAGCTTTCTCAAAATGTAGTCCCAGCACCGATGCGTGAAAACAGACTTTTTCTTTGGTCGTGTAGGCGTTCAATTCGCCACCTACATTCTCTAGTCGGTTTATGATATGGTGCGATCGGCGTTTCTCGGTGCCTTTGAACGCCATGTGTTCCCAAAAATGAGCTAAACCCAGTTGTTCGGGAGTTTCGTCGCGGCTACCTATGTCGAGCATGATGCCACAATGGGCAATCTGAGTATGCAGAATCTGTTTATGGACAATACGGATGCCGTTGGGCAGCGTATGTAGTTCGTAGTCTTCCATTCAACTGATAACCCTAAATAGCGGGTAAAAATTTCAGGACAAAACTACGACGAAACAAAGGTTGTCCCGGGTTTCATAGTGATGTTTGCGCCCATTTACTCTTTATGCTGCATAAATGGTGTCTTGTAATTAGGTCTTTCACTCTTTTGTTTTTGCATAGCAACCACTCCCGTGACTCAAACAGCTATCGGTATCGACCTCGGTGGTACCTGGATTAAGGGTGTTCTGATGAATACTGACACTGGCGAAATTATTAAACAGCTTTACCATCCCACCAACGATACCAAAGAGCAGAGTGGTGTTCACTGGCAACAGGCGGTTAAAGAAACGGTTGATGACCTTCGCCAGCACGCTGAGGCAATGCCGGGTGGCAGTGTTGTAAAAGCAGTAGGGCTTTCGGCACCGGGTCTGCCTAATGCGACTAATCAATGCATTGCCTTTATGCCGGGTCGCCTGCCAGGTCTGGAAAACTTCTATTGGGGTCATTTCCTGAATGAACCGGTTCACGTTATCAACGATGCCCATGCGGCTCTTATGGCCGAAAGCCGCTTCGGTATAGCAAAGGGTCACAAAAACGTGCTTATGCTTACGCTCGGTACGGGCGTTGGCGGGGGCATCCTGATCGATGGCAAACTGTATCAGGGTAATTATCAGAAAGCAGGGCATCTCGGCCATATCACGGTCAATACTGAAAGTGATTTGAGTATCACCGGACAGCCGGGTAGTCTGGAAAATGCAATAGGGAATGCTACCATTGAAAAACGATCCCTTGGTCGATTCACGTCCACTTACCAGCTTTTGGAGGCCTACAAGCAAGGCGATCATTTTGCCCAATGGGTCTGGTTGACATCGGTACGCTATCTGGCTATCGGTATCTGCGCCCTGACCAATGCCTTCTCCCCCGATCTGGTTGTGCTGGGTGGTGGCATCACGCAGGGTGAAGATGATCTACTACTGCCCTTAGCCACGTTCATGGATCTCCACGAGTGGAGACCCGGCAGTCAGGCCACCCCGATTAAACTCGCTTACTTTGGCGATATGGCTGGCGCTATTGGGGCCGCCAGCTTCGCGATCCAAAATAGTTTTTAAATCCGCATTCCTATCCATAATGACAGAATACATTCAGAAATGCAGGGCAATTCTCGATACTATCGAAGCCCAGCAAACCCAGATCGAACAGGCAGCTCAATGGTTTACAAACTCCATTTTAGCTGGCCGCATGGTTCACGTATTTGGGTCGGGCCACAGCCGAATCATGGTTGAGGAAATGTGGCCACGCTACGGTTCTTTCGCCGGATTCAACCCCATTGTCGAGTTATCGCTTACCTTCCATAATCTTGTTGTTGGAGCCAATGGGCAACGGCAGGCTATGTTTCTGGAAAACGTGCCGGGCCTTGCCGACCGCATTTTACGTAATTTTGATCTGAGTGAACAAGATTCGGCACTGGTCATTTCGTCGTCGGGCTGCAATGTGGTTCCTATCGAAATGGCTGAGCTATTTCAGGAAAAAGGCATAAACGTTGTAGCATTGATTACCAAAGAGCACTCCGAAGCCAGCACCAGCAAACGCGCCGACGGCAAGAAACTCAGCGACTTTGCCAACCTAATTTTAGACACGGGAGCTCCCATTGGCGACGCCATGATTACCGTACTAGGCCTCGATACCCCCGTTGCCCCCGGTAGCACCGTGGGTGGGGCTGTCATCGTGAATTCGATCAAAGCCGAAGTGGCCCGATTGCTCACTGAAGCCGGACACCCGCCAAAAGTGTTGAGTGCAGGCGTACTGGTTGGAGCCGAACGAGCGGTTGAACTTTTTGAGGGCGCTTACGACGAACACGCTCATCGGCTAGCTAAACTTTACGAGAAAGTCGGAATTCCGAGTTATGTTAGTGGTTTATGATTGAAACACCCCGCCTGACTTTACTGCCTCTCTCGCTCGAACAACTCCGGCTTCACCTCGAAAACGGTAACCGATTGGAAACCTCGCTTGGGCTACAGCCCGGCCACCGCGAAGTTGTAGAGCCTTTGTTATCAATTATCAACTATTTCACGGTGCCGCGCCTGAAAGACCCTCAATTTGATCCACTTTACCATACCGTCTGGATTGCTATTGACCGGCAAACGCGCCAAATTGTAGCCGATGCCAAATTCAAAGGAGAACCCGACGAAACCGGCACCGTCGAAATCGGTTATGGCACTTATCCGGCCTTTCAGCAACGGGGCTATATGAGTGAGATAGTAGGCGGGCTGGTCAACTGGGTTAGTCGCCAACCAGATGTTCGGCGCGTCATGGCCGACACAGATGTAGACAATCTGGCTTCGCAACGGGTTTTGCAGAAAAACGGGTTTTTGTTCGTAGAAGAAACAGAAGGCTTGATTTGGTGGGAACTTGATCTTAGTCGCATTACACATTAATGCGCTAAAAACTTAAACCACATGAGTAACTTCATTCAAGAGATTAATTCTTTAATATAAACCTGAATCCCGGCGGGGAACCGCACCAATCCACTTGCAACCTATTCCAATTAAAACAACTGTAGTCGGCTCAATGCCATTTCCCGGTTGGCTGGAGTTTTCAAGCCAGCATCTAAACCAATTTGGCCCTGCTGACATCAATGAGATGATTGAAGATGCCGTTGTGACTTCAATCCACGATCAGGTGGCTGCTGGTCTGGACGTCATTACCGACGGAGAACAAACCCGTTTCGATTTTAACCTGTCATTTTACGGCTACATTCGGGGTATCGAAAACAACGATACTGAGTTACGGCGGTTTGGCCCCCCCGCCCACGACCAGCGCGGAAAACATACCATTCTGGAACCGCTCACTGCTCCCCGTGGGCTTGGTGTGGTAGAAGAGTATCAGCGACTCAAGCGGCTTGCCCCCAAAGGCCAAGGGTTAAAAGTATCTATTCCGGGCCCTTATACGCTCAGTGGGCGGTTGTTGCCAGGTCATCATTATAAAGACCGCTGGGATGTAACCGAGGCTCTTTTACCCCTTGTGCGGAAAGAAATCGCCGACCTGGTAGATCTGGGTGTTCCTGAAATCTGCGTAGATGAACCCTCAATGTCCTGCTATGCGTACCGGGAAGATACCAAACGGTTCGTGGATATTTTTAATCGGACAGTAGCTCCTGGCGTTGGTAAAACCCGCTTGTCGATGCACCTCTGTTTCGGAAATTACAAAGGCCGGTCGGTAGGCAAAAAAACCATTGCCCCCATGCTACCCGATTTTTTGGACATGACAGTCGACGAGCTTCACTCCGAAATGACCATCCTAAATTTTTCGGAAGTCCATCTTCTCGAACGGTTCGCTGAGAAGTTTGACGTTGCCGTGGGCGTGATCGATGTGAAGAGCTACTACATTGAAACACCCGAAGACGTTGCCGAGCGAATTCGGAAATGCCTGCCCTTTGTACCTGCCGAGAAATTGGCGGTGGCCCCCGACTGTGGCCTAAGCCAAACGGCACGCTGGGCTGCCAAACAGAAATTAGTTAATATGGTAGCCGGAGCAAAAATTGTACGGGGAGAAATCTAGCTGTCAAAATCTATTTCACACCGTTCATTCGCCAGTTTGCCAAGGCTTTCTTTGAGCAACATTCGAGTGCGGGCATTGTCGAAGTGCTCACTGTAGGCAATTCGGAGTTCCCGGCGTTTCATGGCTTCCAAAAAACGCCGGGCATCTTCTTCCGTTTCGAGCCGTAAGGGTGGAACTTCAATCGGGTGACCAGCATCATCTTTGGCCACCATTGTAAAATAGGAAGTGTTGGTGTGTTTTATGAGGCCCGTTTTTATGTTCTCAGCGACTACTTTAATACCCACAACGAGCGAGGTTCGGCCCACAAAATTAACCGACCCCATGAGCGACACCAGTTCGCCAACCTCTACGGGCTCCCGAAAATTAACCCCATCCACGGAGACAGTTACACAGTACGAACCAGCGTGTTTGGCAGCACAGGCATAGGCTACTTTATCCATCAGCGAGAGTAAAATGCCTCCGTGAATTTTGCCCCCGAAGTTGGCATAGGCCGGAATCATCAACTCGGTTAGTGTGGTACGGGAATGACTGACAGGTTTGGCTACTGAAGCTGTGTTTGAACCAGAATTCACGGGATTAATACGGTTTTGGATTGCTATTGTCTGTGCATAATTACACAATCTGTCTGGATTGCCTGTAGCATCCTGCTTTGTACTGCATAAAAAAAGACCGCTTTAGGCGGCCTTTCTCATTTTGAAAATTCTTATCTAGACGGCAAAACTCTCGCCACAACCGCAGGTGCGGGTTGCGTTGGGGTTTTTAAACTGGAAACCTTTACCATTCAAACCATCCGAGAAGTCCAGTTCCGTACCAGCAAGATAAAGTAAACTCTTACGGTCGACCAGAATCTTAATGCCCTTATCTTCAACAAGATGATCCGTTGGTTGCTGGGTCGCGTCAAACTGCAGGTCATACATCAGGCCAGAACATCCGCCACCTTCAACGGCTACCCGGATGGCGTGGCTTTCTGAGAGTCCGTCCTTCTGGCGGAGTTCAACAATTTTATTTTTAGCGATTTCTGATATCGTTACCATCTCGCGGAGTAATGTAAAATGAAGAATGTAACGTGGATAATGACCAATTTTGGCTTAAACCCACCATTACTTCACTAACTTTTGCGGGTTCGGGAAAGTTTCATTACTGGCCCTCTCTTATCCGTTCGGGGCTGCCCGCGAGGCTCATTATATATTGTCCATAAACTCTACATGCTTACCAACGTCGAACATATCGGTATTGCCGTTCGGAACCTTGCCGACGCCAACGACTTATTTACAAAGCTCCTGAACGTGCCTCCTTACAAATCGGAGTCTGTTGAATCAGAACATGTTACAACTTCCTTTTTTCAGGTCAATCAGACCAAAATTGAGTTATTGGAAGCCACAGATCCCAGCAGCCCTATTGCTAAGTTCATCGAAAAAAAAGGCGAGGGTATCCATCATATCGCCTTTGAAGTAGACGATATTCTGGCTGAAATAGAGCGCCTGAAGGGTGAGGGCTTCACGGTGCTGAATGAAACGCCTAAGCGCGGGGCCGACAATAAACTTGTCTGCTTTTTGCACCCCAAAGGTACCAGCGGAGTGTTGGTAGAGCTATGCCAGGCAATTGTCTAAACCAGGTTATTCTTGAATGCGTAGGCTACCATACCAGCCGTATTCTTAGTCCCGGTTTTTTCGAGGATGCGTAGCCGATGTCCTTCAACCGTCCGGGGGCTAAGAAAAATTTTTTCGCTGATTTCGGCGGTCGACAATCCCTCGCAGATCAGTTTTAGTACTTCTTTCTCACGTTCTGATAGCAGCACTTTACTGTTATAAAACGTGGAGGGCTGCTTTACCACGGTCGAGGTATTCGTCATTTTGCGGAGCATGGCCCGCGACACAAAATCGTTCAGATACACGCCATCGTCCATCACTTTTCGAATGGCTTTTTCCACTTCGCCGGGGTCGGCATCTTTCAGTAAATAGCCGCTGACACCTTTTTCGAGCAGGTGCAAAACCATCCGATCTTCATCGTGCATGGTC
Source organism: Flavobacterium sp. SUN052 (assembly GCF_028867935.1). GTDB lineage: Bacteria > Bacteroidota > Bacteroidia > Flavobacteriales > Flavobacteriaceae > Flavobacterium. The sequence continues at coordinate 37,854 of NZ_JAPQNS010000003.1, read as the reverse complement.
AGAATCACAATCTTTATGAGCGGGTGGTTTTCGCGAAGGAAATCAGCAGTGGCGGTGCCGTCCAGAACGGGCATCTGGAGATCGAGCAGGACAACGTCGGGTGTTTTACGCGGAATTTTATCAATCAATTCCTGACCATTGGCGGCCTCCAAAACTAAGTCAAAATCGGGCACCTGAGTTAGAATCGATGCCATGCCCACCCGAAACAAGTTGTGATCGTCGCAGAGAGCCAGTTTGATTTTACGCATCATCGCAAACGGTTAGGTTAGGAGAGCCACAAGTTTAGGATTTTCTAGCGGAATCTGCACAATAATTCGCGATCCCCGGCCAGGAGCCACATCAAATGTAACGTGTCCGTTCACCACACTCAGGCGGCTTTCGATGTTTCGTAGCCCAAGTCCGCGTTGTTTGCTCTGCACCACCTCGTCAATATCGAAGCCACGACCATCGTCCAGCACAGCTAGTCGAAGTTCATTTTCATGAATAAAAAACCGAATGGTAATGTGAGTTGCTCCCGCGTGACGAATGGCATTATTAGTCAGTTCCTGCACTATCCGGTACAACATCACGTCCAGAGCGGGCGTTGTCACATTCATTTTTTCAGGCCATTCCAGCTGTACACTGATCAGGTCATTATTAGCGTTGCCAACCAATTCTTCGAGCGCAGCCAGCAGGCCAAATCGCTCCAGTGTAGTGGGCACCAGATCACGGCTGATTCGACGAACGTTTTTCAGCGTATCATCAAGCAGTTGCCGGGTTTTATGAGCCTGGGCCCGTTCCGGCGAAAAACGATCCAAATGACGCTCTAATTGATTGAGTGTCATCTTGGCCACCGACAGCATGGTACCAATATCATCATGCAAATCCTGAGCCAGCCGCCTTCGCTCAGCCTCCTGCCCCCGAAACATAGCGGCCATCAGTTCCTGACGGTGGCGTTCCTGAAGCTCTTTAACCGTCATCTGATGTTGCGCCTGCTTTCGCTGGTAGTAGGCAACGAACACAACGATGAAAATCGCCATGAGTAACATGGCGATTGTTGCGATCAGAATTGCGTCGTTAGCCGTTTGCAGGGTCATATCAATACGTGGATCGACGGGCATAAGCCATAGCAATGACAAATGCGCCATTCCGAATAATTTCTACCCAATGTTCTATCTTGACCATAGTCCTGAAGTTGTAGGGGTTATTCCAGACATTGAAGTAATGCATGAAAGGAGTCAGAAAAACCGTTCCTGCATGAGCAATCAGCAGGCCACAACAAATCCAGAACATGGGATACTCGGTTAGGTTGGCAACAGGAAGCTCGCGGACCAGATACAGGAAGAACCGCAGCACAAGTGCCAGCATCAATACACTTTCAACAGCAAACGAGTATCTATTGATTCGATGATTATGCCAATCGCCCAGATTAGGGTTCGAGAGGAAAAAATCAACACCAAACAAAAGCCAAAAACCAACTAGTAAAATCAGTACCGTCCGTTTTTCGTGAGGATACTGAAAGGTGTGGTAAAACATGGCCAGTAGCAGGGTGAATCGAACCAATAAATCGACGTTAAATAACAGTAGGTTATTCATCCGCTCGCTGGCCGTCCAGATACTCACAATTCCTTTGAACAACGTCCACCATATAAAAACAGTGAAGTAGCGCATAGCTACTGACCGCTGCCAGTATCCCAGGCTGAAGCTGAACGGAAGTATAATAGATAAGTCTGCCGCAGCTGAAAGCGGATACTTTATGAAATGGTCAATTACCGATAAATAAAGGAACACGACGGTCAGCGATTGCCACACTCATCAGGACACCTACTCCCATCGCCGTAAATAGCAGAACCATTATCGTCGGCAGGCATGTCATCTTTAAGACCTTGCCGACTTTGGTGCATATCGTTGCCGTTCTTATCCATGCCTACCAGCAACAAACGGGGCTCGCCCTTTTCATGTCCGTAATAGAACCGAATACCCTGGCAGTCGTCGTTAGCTAATATTTTCAATAGTACTTCTTTGCTGAACCCCTCAGCATGAATGGGTTTAGCTTGTTTCTCGCAACTCTTACGGTAGTCGTCAACCCAGGTCCGTGCTTCGGTTTGGCTCATTTCACGGCCTGGTTTCTTAAACGGGTATTGTGATTTCATGTACTTTTCAGTGATCTTGTTTGAACGGACAAATTAGCATTTTATAGGCCAACACGTACTACAAATCCATTTTTCGGTAGTCTCTCCCGTCCAAAAACGTACTTGTCCGCCTTAGAATACGTAGTTCTACGCTATGTAGAAGGCAATCAAAGTCCCAATTTTGCAATCGCGTAAGTATGCGCTTCAGACTCTGACAACCATTGCTCAATTTTGTGGTGTCAACGCCAAACAGCACGACATTACGTTTTTCTCATCTCATAGGTTAGGTATGAAAAAGCCGGGGCATTGCCCCGGCTTTTCTTTTTCACCGTATTTGCTGGCTGAACCAGCTTTACTTTACAATGTTCAGCAGATATTGCCCGTAACCGCTCTTCACCAATGGCTTGGCGATCTCACAAAGCTGGTCTTTATCAATAAATTTCATTCGATAAGCAATCTCTTCGATGCACCCGATTTTGAGCCCCTGACGTTCTTCGATCACCTGGACGAACTGCCCAGCCTGCATCAACGAGGCAAACGTACCGGTGTCGAGCCAGGCTGTTCCCCGGTCAAGTACACCAACTTTTAACTGACCACGTTCCAGATAAACCCGGTTTACGTCGGTGATTTCGAGCTCGCCACGGGGCGATGGTGGAATGTTTTTAGCAATCTCCACCACGCTATTGTCGTAGAAATACAAACCAGGTACCGCATAATTTGACTTGGGTTGATCTGGTTTTTCTTCAATCGACAGCACATTAAACTGCTCATCGAACTCTACCACACCATACCGTTCGGGGTCATGTACCTGATAGGCATAAACCACCCCGCCGTTGGGATCATTATTTGCCTGCAACAGCTTCGACAAGCCTGAACCGTAGAAAATGTTGTCACCCAACACAAGCGCCACTTTATCCTGGCCAATGAACTCTTCGCCAATTATAAACGCCTGAGCCAGGCCATCGGGGCTAGGCTGTACAGCATAGGTGAATTCACACCCAATGCGCGAACCGTCGCCCAGCAGCTTCTCGAAGTGAGGCAGGTCGTGGGGTGTTGAGATAATTAAAATCTCACGAATGCCCGCCAGCATCAGAATCGACAGCGGGTAGTAAATCATTGGCTTGTCGAATACAGGCATTAACTGCTTCGAAACGGCCAGAGTGAGTGGGTGGAGCCGGGTACCTGAGCCGCCAGCGAGAATTATTCCTTTCATCTTGTTTTAAAGAGTGAAAGAGTGAAAGAGAAAAAGAGCGGAAGAACAGCTATCAAACTTTGTAACACGCTCTTTCGCTCTCCGATACGTCGGACCGTCGCTCTTTCGCTCTTTATCTGTTTGCGTACATGCCTTCGTAATAGCCCTGATAAGCACCCGATGTTACGTTATCGAGCCATTCCTGATTGGCCAGGAACCAATCGACCGTTTTTTCGAGTCCCTCTTCAAACTGAAGAGAAGGCTGCCAGCCCAGTTCGTTCATGATCTTGCTTGCGTCGATAGCGTAGCGGAGATCGTGCCCTGCCCGGTCGGTAACGTACGTAATGAGTTTGGCTGATGTACCTTCTTCACGACCTAGTTTACGATCCATGATGGAGCAAAGAAGGTGAACAAGGTCAATATTTTTCCACTCATTAAAACCACCAATGTTGTAGGTTTCACCAAGCTGGCCATTATGGAAAATGGTGTCGATCGCGCGCGCATGATCCACTACATACAACCAGTCGCGGATATTTTCACCTTTACCATATACGGGCAGCGGCTTGTTGACCTTAATGTTATGAATAAGCAGCGGAATCAGTTTCTCGGGAAAGTGATTGGGACCATAGTTGTTTGAACAGTTGCTCAACACCACCGGCATTTTGTAGGTATTACCATAGGCCCGAACAAAGTGATCCGACGCGGCTTTTGAAGCCGAATAGGGTGATTGTGGGTCGTAGGCTGTTGTTTCCAGAAAGAAATCTTCGGGGTTGTGCAGCGAACCGTACACCTCGTCGGTGGAGACGTGATAAAACCGCTTGCCCTCGAAGCCACCTTCCCCCTCTTTCCAATGATTCTTGGCGGCATTGAGCAAGTTTACTGTGCCAACCACGTTGGTCATCACGAACGACATCGGATCTGTAATAGATCGATCGACGTGCGATTCGGCCGCGAGGTGAATGACACCATCGGGTTGAATCTCGGCAAACATACCTTCCAGAAACGATGCATCCGTAATATCGCCTTTTACAAAAGTGTAATTCGGTGCGTCTTCAATGTCTTTGAGGTTCGCCAGATTACCTGCGTAAGTCAGCTTATCGAGGTTAATGATACGGTACTCGGGGTACTTCGTTACGAAGAGCCGAACAACGTGGGAGCCAATAAACCCGGCTCCGCCGGTAATTACTATTGTTTTCATAGTGTCTGCTGCCACCGCCATGCATCCTCTAGTGCATCGGCCAGTGAGCGTTGTGTTTTCCAGTTAAGCCCCTCCGTTGCTTTGGTCACGTCGGCATAAATCTGCTCGATGTCACCCGGACGGCGTGGACCAAGCGTATAGGGCAGGTTAATGCCCGTAACTTGTTCAAAGGTATTGATAAGTTCCAGAACAGATGCGCCCGTTCCGGTTCCAATGTTAAATATGTCGTAGAAGGAATCGACGTTTTTACGCCCCAGCAGTTGCAACGCACTAACGTGAGCCTCAGCCAAATCCATTACGTGAATATAATCACGGATGGCTGTCCCGTCGGGGGTATTGTAATCGTTGCCGTGAATGGTTAGGCTTGCCCGTTTACCAGCGGCTACCTGCAACAGATACGGCACGAGGTTAGCCGGAACACCCCGCGGTAATTCGCCAATAAGTGCTGACGGATGAGCACCAATTGGGTTGAAATAGCGAAGCGAAATAGCTTTGATAGGCATTTCGGCGGTTACGCAATCGCGGATAATATCCTCACCCATCGCCTTGGTATTTCCGTAAGGCGACGAAGCCGGAAGTCGGGGGGTTGCTTCGGTAACGGGTAGATGCTCAGGTTGCCCGTACACCGTACATGACGATGAGAACACCAAACTCCGAATGTTGTATTGAGGCATCAACTCCAACAACACCATCAACGAATTGAGGTTGTTGCGATAGTAGAGCAGTGGCTTGGCAACCGATTCGCCCACCGCTTTGGAGGCTGCGAAATGGATGATTCCGGCTGGCTGTTCAGCAGCGAAGATTTGCTCCATAGCAAGAGCATCGTTGCAGTCGGCTTCGTAGCTGGTTAACCGCCGACCCAAAATTTGTTCAAGTCCGTCGAGTATTTTATGTTCGGAATTCGAGAAATTATCAACGATAATTGGTTCGAAACCGGCAGCGACCAGTGAAACTGCTGTGTGTGAGCCGATGAATCCCGCCCCGCCAGTAACCACTATTTTCGAGCTCGTATTGTTAGAGGAAGTCAAATCGTTTTTTTGTAAAATTTTGTTAGTAATTTAGAGTAGCAGCATCAGGAGCGACCCAAAAATCGGACAAAACTATAAAATTCAGTTTCTTTCTGAAAGCAGTATTTATCTTAGGGCTCATTACAGAGATCGGGGGCGCCCATGCGATCGGCTTTGTATTGACTGTCAGTAGATAATACCTTTATGACAACTAACGTATATGAACGACAGCGAGATCAAAGCACTTATATCCCTTTTAGACGATGAAGACCGCGAAGTGGTCGACCATGTAGAAGAAAGAATCCGACAGATGGGCGGTCAACTAATTCCATTTCTGGAAACAGAATGGGAAGGCAGCTTCAGCCCGGACCTGCAAAAAAGAATTGAAGAACTTATCCACGACCTACAGTACCAATCGGTGCTGGAACGGATTCGTAACTGGAAAAATGGGGGCGGCATGGATTTGCTCGAAGGGCTGTGGATTATTGCTACGTACCAATATCCCGACCTCTCGCTTGAAAAACTCCGGGAAGATTTAGAGCAGCTCTATTACAAGGTATGGCTTGATGTAGGAGCCGACATGCACCCCGTTGATCAGGTGAAAGCTCTGAACAACGCCTTTTTCAACACACTCGGTTTTGCCCCTAATTCCAAGCATTTCCACTCGCCAGCCAATTCGATGCTTAATCAGGTATTGGAATCGCGTCGGGGCAACCCTATTTCGCTGTGCGTGATTTATATGCTGATTGCCCGTAAAATCGGGATGCCGATTTACGGCGTTAACCTGCCCAACCTGTTTGTGTTGACGTATAAGCAGCCCAACGGTGTTCAGTTTTACATCAATGTGTTTACGCGGGGGCTGGTTTTCTCCAAAAATGACATTGACCATTACATCGGGCAGTTGAACCTGAAGCAGAACGATATTTTTTACCAGCCCTGTTCTAACATCGATATTATCCGTCGGTCGCTTCGCAACCTGATGCTGGCGTTTGAGAAAAAAGGCGATACCGACCGTGTCAAAGAAGTGGAGGCCATTCTGGATGCCGTTCAGGATGAGGGCGACGGAATGCCCCTGTCGGATTATACGCAACGGTAAGTGTGAGTACCTATACGCTGGTTATCAGAAATACACACCATTCAGAAACGGTGGCTGATACCTCCCCCAAGCATCGAACTGATGCCTGCGTACTTTAGGCTAGCCACGCGCAACCGCACGTCGATGCCCCAGCGTGGGTGGAATAGCCATTCGTATTCAGTGGCGAAATGCCCACCCGTGTTTAGCGCGTGCGTTTGCTGCCGGTTAATAGCAACACCTATCCCATCACCAGGTGAGGTAAGAAGCATTGCTCCCCGGTACGTATCATCGCGCCGATACCTATAATCCTATTGTTCTGTACGGGCTTTACCCTTTTGCTCAGACCATTGCCACCTTTACCGACAGCACCGAAAAACGAACCGGGTTCATGCCGTTAGCGCATTGTCTCCAATCAGGTTTTATCCGATTTACGGTCTGGTATAGGTCCTAAATTTCATAGTGCAACATTTTGCTACCGTTTAATTGATTGATTCTTGCGTCAATTGATTAATTGCTTGTTTTGCCACTCATTCTCGTCTTCCTTTTTCAACCTCTTTCCTACTTAAAAAGCCTTACTTTATGATGGCACTACTGAAACGATTTCGTTTGGGACATCAGGCGTTTATGATGTTTCTTACCGCCCTACTGTTGGTTAGTTGCGTAGATCACCCGGTCACCAACCCGCAAAACACGGTCCTGGTCAGAGCAGACAAGGTTGTTGATATTCCAATTCAACAACTTACGGCTGTTGTCACTCAGGTTAATCCTGGTTCTGTTCCTTTATTGAAATATGGTATATCGGTTTACCGATTAGTGTACAAAACCAGGAACTGGGATGGATCGACAGTAAACGCGTCGGGTCTGCTGCTGATTCCGGCGACGACTAATGCAGTACCCATGATCAGTCAGCAACATGGAACTATCTTCAACGATGCCGACGCGCCTTCTAATTTTGGACCAACCAGCGAGGCTTACCAATACGCTACTGTTTTTTCATCCAATGGCTTCATCATCGCCTGTCCAGATTACATTGGCTTTGGAGAATCCAAAACTCTAATTCACACCTACGAGCATCGGGCTAGTCTGGCTCAAACAAGCCTCGACATGCTTCGTGCAGCCCGCGAGTATATTAAAGCCAATGCCGCCATAAAATGGGATTCCCGGTTGTACCTGGCGGGATATTCCGAAGGGGGCTATGCAACCATGTCGTTGTATAAGAAAATTCAGGACGAAGTACCCACCGAATTTAACCTCAAAGCGGTATCGGCCGGAGCGGGTGCTTATAACAAAACGGCCTTTACGGCAGCCCTCATTAGCCAGCCATCGGCCGGAAACCCGTTATGGAACAGGGCCTTTTTGTGGGTATTGCTTACGTACAACCAGATTTATCCTACACTGAATCGGCCTTTAGACTATTATTTCAAGGAGCCTTATCTTACGGATATCAAAGCCAATAAACAGTTGGCTACGTTGAATGTCAGCTTTGACCAAGTGCTGACAGATACGTTCAAAGCAGGTATTCTGAATGGGACCGATACGGCTTTTCTCTCAGCCGTAGCCGATAATAATGTTTACGACTGGAAGCCACTCGCGCCATTATTACTTGTTCATGGAACGGCCGATCCGCAGGTGTTTTTTCTGAATTCATTAACCGCTTACAACGCCATGCTCGCGCGTGGTTCAACCGCCGTGACTTTGGTTCCAGTGCCAGGGAAAACACACGTCGAGACAATTCCTGACTGGTTGACGTATACCTACACTCTATTTACAACGGTCCAGTAAGTTCTGTATTTCAAAAAGGTAGGGTTTATCGGGAGCCAATGCTGTTCCCGATAAACCCTACCTTTTTGTTTTTAAAGCAGCTGAATAGGTTTTCTATTCAGCCATTTTGGCGAACGCTTTTACGAGCGTTTATGGTCAATATCATAGAGTTTAGTTTGCACTTCTGGCGCTCCTTGCGCAACTTACTTCAAAAACTGGTCTCTATGCATCGTTCATTTACCCGCCTACTATTTCTGCTTCTTCTCTGTATGGGCTTTGCCCCTGCCCTTTTTGCTCAGACCATTGCCACCTTTACCAACGGCATGGAAAAAAGAGCTGGCTTTATGCCGTTTTACTGGGACGCCAAAAAGGGTAAAATCTGGCTCGAAGTGAGCCGGTTCAATATCGAGTTTTTATACTACCCAACGCTGGCACAAGGTGTTGGCTCCAACGACATTGGTCTTGACCGGGGTCGGTTAGGGCAAGAACACGTAGTGCAGTTTCAGCGGAGCGGTAACAAGGTGTTGCTGATCGAAAGCAATTATGGCTACCGAGCCATCAGCCGTGACTCGCTCGAACGACGGGCAGTGGCCGAGTCTTTTGCTCAGTCGGTTCACGGTGGCTTCGAGATTGTCGCCGAAGAAAACGGGGCAGTATTAGTGGACATTACAGCGTTCCTGCTTCAGGACGCTGTCGGCGCTATTCAGGCCATTACTCAAACCCGGCAGGGAACATTCCGAATCGATCCCGCCCGCTGTGCTTTGTATATGCCTCATACGAAAGGTTTTCCGCAAAATACCGAGTTTGAAACGACGATAACGCTTACTGGCGACCAACCAGGACCTTATCTGCGGCAGGTGGTGCCAACGCCCACGATTGTGACCATGCGCCAGCACCATTCATTTGTGCAATTGCCTGATCTGACGGCTCCTGATGCATACCAACCTCGATTGCTGGACCCTCGTTCGGGTTTTTTCGGGATCGACTTTTTCGATTATGCGTCGCCCTTCAGCCAGCCTATTACCAAACGGTATATTGCCCGGCACAAGCTCCGAAAAAAAGACCCGTCGGCGGCTATCAGCGAGGCCGTTGAACCCATTGTTTATTACATGGACCCCGGCGCCCCCGAACCAATCCGGTCGGCACTGATGGATGGGGCCAAATGGTGGAATCAGGCGTTTGAGGCCGCCGGTTACCGCGATGCGTTCCAGGTAAAGCTACTTCCAGCCGATGCCGACCCAATGGACATTCGGTATAATCTGGTGCAGTGGGTACACCGCAGCACGCGGGGATGGTCGTATGGAGCGAGCATAACGGACCCGCGCACAGGGCAAATTCTGAAAGGAAAAGTTACGCTGGGTTCACTCCGGGTGCGACAGGATTATTTGATTGCTCAGGGTTTGGTGGGCAGTTTTGATGGTAACACTGCTGACACAACAGAGGCTGTAAAAATGGCTTTATCGCGGCTCCGGCAATTAGCAGCTCACGAAATTGGCCATACCCTGGGACTTCCGCACAACTATGCAGCGAGTGTTAACAACCGCGCTTCGGTGATGGATTATCCACATCCTCAAGTGGATATTGTGGAAAACCCTGGTGCATCGGGCAAAAAACTGTCGTTAGCCAACGCATATGCCGTTGGTATTGGCGATTGGGACAAAGTGGCTATCACTTACGGTTATGCCGATTTCCCAAAAGGAGCCAACGAGAAAGCTGAACTGGATAAGATTATTACAGGCTACCTGGCGCGGGGTCTGAAATTCCTGAGCGATCAGGATGCCCGACCCGAAGGCAGTGCCCATCCACAAACGCACCTCTGGGATAGCGGCAACGACGCCGTAACCGAGCTTTCGCGGGTGTTAGCGATTCGGAAAATAGCGCTCGATCAGTTTAGTGAGAAAAAAATTCCGGTCGGAACCCCAATGGCAAATCTGGAAGAGGTTTTAGTGCCACTCTACATGTTCCACCGTTACCAGACCGAGGCTGCGGTGAAGGTGCTGGGTGGAGTAGATTATAGTTACGCGCTACGGGGTGATGGACAGGTGGTGACCCAAACCGTCTCAGGACCGGTGCAACGTAAAGCATTATCTGTGTTGGCCAGTACATTGTCGCCAGCCGTTTTGGCTGTTCCTCAAAATATACTAAAACTGATTCCGCCACGTTCTTTTGCGGTAGATGCGAATCCGCGTGAGGTTTTCAAGCGCCACACAGGCCTTGTTTTTGACCCCCTAGGCCCACCCGAAGCAGCCGCTAACCTAACCATGCGGCTTATGCTTAACCCCGAACGTTGTGCCCGACTTATCAACCAGCAAGCAATGGACCCTGGTTTACCGGGTATGAATGAGGTTGTGTCGACGCTAATCGACCAAAACTTTCAGGTTAGTAAATCAGCCACTACTGCTCAAGGGCAAACCTATACTAGTCAGATTCGGCAGATGCTGATGCAAAAAACGGTGGAAGGACTAATTGGGCTTGCCGCAAACAAAGATGCCGACGGCCGGGTGCGCGAGGTGGCTCATAATGGCCTGATGTCTATCAAGAAAAAATACCTCCAGAGTGAAGCCCAATACCCCGGTTACCTACACTGGATGATTCAGCAATACGAAACAAACCCGCAAGCACCCATGCTCACTAGTCCTCTCGCTGCTCCCGATGGCGCGCCAATTGATCCGGGCCAGGAATGGCTGGATGGTTGCGAGTGGGACAATCGTTAATTGTGCAATATTTCCTAAATTTGAGACTATTTCAATCAACAAAATAGTTAGGCGACTATGCTCTTCATAGGCATAGGAGCTCCTTCAAAAGATGGATTTTAACCCAATTATGCTGGCGATCCCATTCTTCTTTCTGGCGATGGGAATCGAAATATGGCTCGACCGTTACCGAGATACGAAGCTCTACCGGCTCAACGATAGCATTACCAACCTGAGTGCGGGTACATCGCAACAGGTAGTTGGCATTTTTCTGAAGGTTCTTACACTGGGCTTGTACGAGGTCGTTTATGCAAACTTTGCTTTATTTAAAGTCCCCCACGTTTGGTGGAGTTGGATACTTGCCTTTGTGTTGTATGATCTCTGCTACTATTGGGCGCACCGCATGAGCCACGAGGTAAACCTGTTCTGGAGCGGCCATGTGGTGCACCACCAAAGTGAAGAATACAATCTGTCGGTGGCTTTGCGCCAAAGCTGGTTTCAGGGCGTCTGGACGGCCCCCGCTTACTTGCCGATGGCTCTGCTTGGTTTCGACACCACACAGTTACTCATAGTGGGTGGTATCAATCTGATTTATCAGTTCTGGATTCATACCGAAATGATCGACCGGATGGGCTTCCTTGAGTCGTTTATGAATACGCCCTCCCATCACCGGGTGCATCATGGCCGCAATCCAAAGTACATCGACAAGAACCACGCGGGTGTGTTCATTATTTGGGATCGTATGTTCGGTACGTTTCAGGTCGAGGAGGAACGCCCTGTTTATGGCATCACAACACCCATTAATAGCTGGAATCCGGTATGGGCTAACTTTTCGCATTACGAGCATATCGGACACCAGCTGCGCAACGCGCCTTCATTGACCGATAAATTGAAAGTGCTTTTTTACAAACCCGGCTGGGATGCCAAAATGGCTGTTTTTCACCCCATACCGGATGTGAATCGTGATAGCTACCAGAAGTTCGATACGTCGGCGGTGCAGGGAGTAAATTACTACGTTCTGGTTCAATACATTCTGTTAACGCTGGCTACCTTCCCTTTCCTGCAATTTCAGGCGCAGCTAAGCTGGGGTGAAAAAGGTCTCATTGCCTTGCTCATCGGCTTAACAGTGGTCAACTTTGGTTGGTTGTTCGAGGGTCGCACCTGGGCCTATAAGCTCGAAGCAATCCGGTTGATTATCTGCGCAGGGGTTGGCATTTGGCTTTTGCTCCCGATCACCGGGGGCGCTTGGCTGGCCGGATCAATTGGAGCAGTAACGGTATTGTCGCTGGGTTGGCTGTGGCGGTTATCGGCAACTAAAACGCCTTTGATGCACAGCTCAGCTGAGTTGAGGTGAATCGATAGCTGGATATTGCTGACGCTTGATGCCGGATTTATCAACCTCTACCGATACCGCTTTTTGAATTGCAAGGGGTTTTCGCCCACAACGCGCTGGAACACCCGATTAAAATACGACAGGCCCTCAAACCCACTAGAAAAGCACGCTTCGGTAACGTTGCTGCCCGCTAGCAGGAGTTTCTGGGCCTGATTGATTCGGTATTGATTTAAAAATTGGGTAAATGTCAGGCGGGTCATACGTTTGAAATACCGGCAAAAGGCTCCTGGTGTCAGGTTGGCTAAAGCAGCCACTTCGTCGATGTCGATTTTGCGGCCGTAGTTTTCTTCTATGAACAGGTACGTTCGCTTGAGCCGTTGCTCTTCTCTCAGGTTATAAGCACTATTTACCGGTTTGCCGCCCAACGACGAACATTCCTGACTGTTGGCGAGCGTCTGGAATATGCGTAACAAAGCCAGAATCCGCTCAAAGGCAGGCAGTTCAGCTAATTGATGGAGTTGCTCACCGACCGTTTGCTTGGTTTGCCCGTAAAACGACAAACCCGCGCGAGCTTGCTCGAACAAACGGGCAATCTGGCCAAATTCAGGTGCTTGCCAGAACTGGTCACCCAAAATCGATTCGTTCAATTGGACAACCACTTTCCGGTAGTCGGTTCGCACGCCGTAATCGAAGTTGAGATGCGGAATATTGGGGCCGATGAATACCAGGTCGCTACCCTCATAACGCGAAATATGGTCCCCCACATGGCGGGTACCGCTGGCCCCTTCGATATACACGATTTCATATTCCGGGTGGTAATGCCAGAAAAAGGTATCGGTCAGGTGCGGGGTCAGCAAAATATGAAACGAACTATCGACATCGGGTTGAATTTTCTCGCGCGCAATTTTCATGACGGCTGTTTTTGCTCAAAACTGTTCTCTGACTAGTCATATAAACTAACAAAAAGCAATATAGTGCAAAAAGTGGTCGCTATGGTCGAAGAAACGAGTATGGCTCAGCTACTACCTTTGTTTCAATAAAAACCACTAAACATCCTATTCCTATGGAAACGATGCAACCGGCAGGCGGCCCTGCTACAATGGCTGCTACCACCATGATTCCCGACAATGCACACAAAGACATTCCAGGGAACCCTTCTACAGCCACCAGCAGCAAGATCAGTCTAAACGACCGTTCGTCGGGGAAACCGTTGCGCGTACTGTCGGAAGCCGACTGGCAGTTCTGGAAAGAAAATGGGTACATCGTTATCAAGCAAGCTGTTCCAAAAGAGCAGGCCGAGCGATTGGCCAATCGACTATGGGAATTTGAGGAAAAAGACCCCAAAGACCCAACAACCTGGTACACTCCACCTCGCGCAGAAATGCGGATGAAAGAACTCATCGGTTCTGGTATGGTCGAGATGTATAATAATCAATACCAGTGGGACAACCGCCAGACGAAACGGGTGTATGATGCGTTCGTAGACGTATGGGGAGTGGATAACTTGTGGGTAACTATCGACCGGGCCAACCTGAACTTTCCCGTGCAGCCCGATCAGCCGTTCAAGGGGTTTATCCACTGGGATTATGACCCTGAAACCCGACCCCAAAATGTGCAGGGCGTGTTGGCCCTCGCCGACCAGACCGACGAAAACATGGGAGGCTTCCAGTGCCTGCCCGAACTCTACCGAACCTACGATACCTGGAAACTTACCCAACCCGCCGACCGCGACCACTTCAAGCCTGACACCACCGGATTCGAGTTTGTGAAAGTGAAGATGGAAGCGGGCGATCTGCTGATTTTCAACAGCACACTTCCGCACGGTATCCGGCCAAACCTCACCAAAGACAAGGTTCGGATTGCTCAGTACATTTCGATGATGCCTGCTCAGGAAGATAACGAAGCCCTGCGGCAATGGCGCATTACGTCGTGGCGCGACCGGCAAGCTCCCGAAGGCTACGCGTTTCCCGGCGATCCGCGCAACTGGGAGAAAACCCGCTACAAAACGGCAGAACTATCAGATTTAGGCAAGAAACTACTGGGTTTGGAAAGCTGGGGGTAAAACGGCTTTCGGGTTTCAAGGCAAAAAGGTTAGAATTGGTCATTATTTATTTGTGACCAATTCCAACCTTTTATGTTTTTAAGAGGTCTTTATGAAGAACACTCCGTTTTTATGAAACCTATTCGTTACCTATCCTCACCTACCTTTCTACTTCTAACCGTTATCTGGCTGATCATTATTGGTTTAGCTGTTAACCTATCCAGTTGTCGAAAAAAGACGGAGCCAATTGACCCTGTTTCCAATGCTGACACTCTAGCGCCCAAAATTACCAACATGGCCATTACGGGTATTCCGGCAGAAAACATCAAGATTGATCAGGTGAAACGGTTGTTGATCGTGACGGTACCAAAATCTTTCTCGGCAGCTTATGAGAATACGATATGGATTCAAATGACGCCGGGTACTAAACTTGCTCGTTTAACCCGCGTAGGCATCGACTTTTGTTTCAGCCGATTCTATGATGCTGGCTTTTCTGCTGTTACCTCCGAAGATATACTCTATGATAGCCGTGAATTGATTATCACGGATGGATCGAAGTCTAAAAAATACCGCATACAGTTCAAACAGGAAGGGGATTTGCGTTTTGTTGCCCCAAACAAAGTATATCAGCTAAAATCCGATGGAACAGGTGAAACGTTCGATAACGTGATCATTGAAAATTACAGGGACACGTCAACATCCAGCAAACTGGTGTACACGAACTTAATTACCAATGAAGAATTTACGTTCGATGCTAACAGATGCCAATTATCGGGAAAGATGATTCCTAATTCGAGTTTCAGAGCTATGCCTTTAGGAAATTACAGTATTACCATCCGCAAAAGCAATGGGCGGCAATCTGCCAATAATTTGTGGATGAAACTGTCGGCAGGAAAGGCAACAGTTTATGGATTTTATCACGCACTCAACTGGGGTTATCTGATGAAGGTTGACGGCAACAGTTTATACAAAGGCAACTTTAGTGGATTAGAAATCTCATCGAATCGAACGGGAACAACCTATCTTCTTCCGATTTTGAAATATAACCAGAGTGGAGCAAGTATCGAGGTAAAACTTCCTGAATCTATTCCGACTGGCAAATATCAGGCACGGGTCATTTATACCGACGGTACACGGTCTGAAAAACAAGTTGGCACTATTCTCAAGACGGCCATACAGCCTCAGTTTGACGTTTCAACTCTGGATGCTTTTTACAGGCGTGAGACCAATGATCTATTGCTAAAACGAAGTGTTGAGTATTACATCTGGCCAGGTCCCAAGGAGGAACTTATCAGAGGAAAAGACTTCTCTGTTCTTTTCCAATCTATCAATAATCCAACGGTTATTTGTACTGTACCGATTAGTATACCTCCGAGTTTTAGGTACGTCGTTAGCTCTGAGACACTCGACCCATATCCCCGGTTCACAATCCCACTGACAGTCAACCCTGACAAATACTTAATGCGGCTTCAGTATCGCGACGTATCCGGTATTGAGCAAATTGGAGATTGGTATGATTACGATGTCAGTATTGAATAACGCCCTACGCTACCGGCAACCGAAACCAGAATGCGGCACCGTCGGTCACGGTTGTGTCCAGGCCAATCTGGCCGTTCATGGATGTGATGAACTCTTTAGAAATGGCCAAGCCCAGGCCCGTACTGCCCGATTTGCCATTTGACCCTGTCGCTTTAAAATACCGGTCGAATACGCGGGACTGGTGCTCAGCGCGAATACCAGCCCCGTGGTCGCGCACCCGAAACTCGATTTCGGTACCAACTGAGTTAGCCGAAATCTCGATCAGACCATCGTCGGGACTATGGCGAATGGCGTTCGACAGAAAATTGACGAGCACCCACGAGGTCTTATCAGGGTCGGCTTTAACAGAGGGCAACTGGGGGGACAGGTTAGTTTTCACGTTAATATTTCGTTCCTGAGCGGGTATCGACAACGCGTTTACCGCATAACCAACCAGATCGGCGGGTGCTACCGATTGCATATTGAGCTCAATATGCCCCGACTCGACCTGGGCCATGTTCAGCAGCTCGCCCGTAATGTTGAGTAAGCGGTCGGCATCGTCGCGGACGTGCGTAACCAGGTCGCGTTGCTCGTCGTTGAGTTGGCCAATGCGGGTATCATCGAGCAACTTTAGGCTCATTTTGATGCTCGAAATGGGCGTTTTCAGCTCGTGTGATACCGTAGCTATGAAGTTCGTTTTGGCTAAATCGAGTTCTTTAAACGGCGTGATGTTCTTCAGTACGATTACATAGCCCGCCCGAACAGACTGCACATCGCCCGTACGAACGATATCGACGGGCTGAATCTGTTTGGTGAAATAGTTCTCCTTTCCAGGGCCTTTTGCATCAATATCATAGATTTTAAGAATACTTGGCTCGTTTTCGGCCGAAGGTTGGTCTTGCATCAGCGTCCGCATCAGGTCGTTATCCAAAGCAATGTCAGGAGCATATTTTCCAATCAAATCAGCTTCATTCAGTCCCAATAAACGACTGGCTACCTGATTCACAAACAGGATGTATCGGTTCTGATCGAGGCCGATAATGCCATCAGACATGATCTGGATTAGCGTGTCGATCCGTTTTTTCTCGAACAGAATGCGAGCCAGATTCGAGTGTTCATACTCGTCCAGTTTCTGAGCCATTCGGTTGAATGACTGGGCCAGTTCGCCAAATTCATCACTGGACTGGAAATGGAGCCGTTCTTCGAAGTTGCGACTGGTTACCTCTTTAATGCCCCGCGTAAGTTCGCGAAGGGGGTTAGCGATATAATTGGGGAAGTTGACAATGAATGACAGCACGATCAGCACACAGAACGTTCCGACAACAGCCAGCCAAACCAACGCATCTTTGGCTGTTTGCTTGGCAACTTCGTTTTTTCGAACAATCGCTTGCCGGTTAATATCATCGAGCCGAAACAATAACTCCTGCATTCGCCGGACTGTAGTTGAGTCGGTTGCTCCACGCCGAAACCGGTTAAATTCCCGGCGCAGTAAATTCGTTGCTTCCTGCTCACCTACCTCGGTAACATTGGCCTCCTGCTTTTTCAGGTTTTCGTCGAATTCGGCCACGGCATCAGTATCTACAGTCTGCTTTCGCGCTGCATCAGCCAGCGTTCGCTGCATACCGCCGGCAAATTCGAGCGAGATGTAGTTATCCTGCAAAATAGCCTTCGAATCGTCGGAAAGCTGGTTTAGATAATAAGCTCCCAAGCCCCCCAGCAGTAAAATAATGCCAAACAGAAAGGTCAGCGCCAGTGATATTTTAGATTTTAAAGTCATGACAGGATTACCAGATCAACGTCCGAGTCTGAAAGCTTGTTGAGTAAGCGGTTGAACGCATTAGTACGAAGAATAATCTGAACCAGATTTAGATGCGGTTTACCAATGCAGACCGTAGTGACTTTATGGTTTTCGACCTCTTTCATGATACAGTCGACAATGTTGCGGCCTTTTGCCTGCACAACCTCCGCTCCCAATTCGGTAGCGAGCTTGAGGTTATTAATTAGGTGCCGCTGCACATCAAGCCTAATTCGATCCGGGCTTTCAGCGGGTGTCTGTACATACAACACATACCAGCGCGAATTGTAGTAACTGGCTAGTCGGGCTGTTTTGCGGATTACTCGACGCGCTATTTCGTGGTTTGAGCTGATAGAGGCCATAAACCGTTCGTGCCTGAAATTACCCGACAGAGGCATCGTCAGATCAACTTTCCGCTCCACTTGTCCGGCCACTTCTTTGAGAGCCAGTTCGCGGAGTTGGAGTATTTTATCGGCCTGAAAAAAGTTGGCCAACGCCGTCTGCACTTTGGCGGGTGCGTATATTTTACCTTCCTTCAACCGGGAGATCAGTTCGTCGGCAGTAAGGTCGATATTAACCACCTCATCGGCAAATTGCAGAATTCGGTCTGGTACGCGCTCCGTTACTTCAATACCGGTTATATCGTGAACTTCGTCGTACAGGCTTTCGATATGCTGGATGTTTACAGCCGAGATAACGTTGATTCCCGCATCGAGAATTTCGATCACATCCTGCCAGCGCTTTTCATTTTTTGAACCCGGAATATTCGTGTGGGCCAATTCATCAACAATTACCAGTTCGGGGTGATTATTGATGATGGTTTGCACGTCCATCTCTTCCAGTTCGCGACCCTTATAAAACAGTTTCCGGCGCGGTACGATCGGCAAGCCCTCCACCAAGGCTTCTGTTTCAGCCCGTTTATGGGTTTCAATAAACCCAATCTTCACATCGACTCCGTTTCGCAACAGGCTGTGAGCCTCCTGCAACATGCGGTACGACTTACCCACGCCCGCGCTCATGCCAATATAAACCTTGAACTTCCCTCGTCGCGACTCGCGGATGAGTGTCAGAAAGCGTTCAGCATTTTGGTCGTTCGGAGTCATGGTATTGAGAGTTGTCGCTAAAGCGACTTAATAGGCTATAACACAGAGATGCACAGAGAACACACTAAGTTACTCAGAGCACTATATTTTCGTAAAACGAAAGTGAGGTACAGGAATAATAAAACCTCTGTGTAACTCCGTGCTTCTCCGTGTACCTCTGTGTTATAGTTACCCATTAAAAGCTCACTGCTAAACTCGTTGTTAAACTCGTGTTTGTCCGGCTCAGGCCATTTTTTGATTCGAAAATCGGGGCTTTGCTGTCGTATAGTTTACCTTCAATACGGAACAAGGCATTGGGCAAAATCGAGTAATCATAGCCCAGCGAATAACCCGTGGTTTTGAAGCCCGGTATTCCGATTATAACCGCGTTTTTGTCGCTGTAATATTCAACCCGGCCATTGATGTAGCTTTTGTCCGAGGTTTTGTATCGGGCAATCAATACCGGCGAATACCAGACATACGTACCACCACCATCTACACGCTGATCAGATCCGTTGCGAATTACTGGCTTACGGTCGCTACCAATATCGAAGCCCAGAATCACACCAAACCGGTCCGCCGGGTTGATTATCGCGTAAAAATTGTTGAAAAACCGTCCTTGCCGGAGTGAATCGGGCCGGTCGGAGCCCACGAAGCTACTCCAGTTCAAGGTCAGGTTCGACGACGGCCGATACTGTACCTGGGTTGTGAACGACGGCCCGGTATAACCATCCAGTTTTTTCACGCGTTGCCAGCCGTTGGTTATCATACCGAGCACAGTCCATTTGCCGTTGCCGGTGTTATACGTCAGTTTCGCCCCCGATAAATAGTAGGGCGAGTTTTCAGCCAGTATACTCCGGGTCAGGGTCCAACAGTCCTTTGAAATCGCACTCTCAAAACCGATGTGCGAAGCAAAAAGACCAGCGTCGAGCCAGAGGTCATGATTTTTGCTCAGTTTCACACCTGCATTAGCCTCAAAAATATTCTTCACCAAAGCCTGTTCTGCCGCGTAGTTGTATTGAGCATACGTACCCACTTGCAGCGCCAGATTGGCCCGCACCCGCTCGCCTGAGTAGGCACCCTTCAAAAAGGCCAGATTTACATTTACTTCCCGGTTTCGCTTGTGGCTGTATAAAAAGCCGGGGCGTTCCTGGCTCGTTTTTGGAGCCGTGAAATCATGGGCATAATAAGCTTCAACGTAGCCCGACACCGTTAAGCCATTGCTTGATTCAGTCTCTTGTGTTGGAACAACTGACGTTGTCGAATCAATAATTTGAGCAAACGTTGAGTGTGAAGCCAAGGCAAATGCCACGGCTATAGGAATCAGTTTCATTGTTAATGGTCCGGCAAGCCGGATGGTTTTGTTGTACGCTTTCGTCGTGTCTACGACTAACAAAGTTTACTTCAGGCCATCGAGGGCGATGTTCAAAGCCAATACGTTGACCGTCGAAGGGCCAAAGATGCCAAGAACTGGGCCTTTGGTTTTCTCGTCGATCAATTGGTTCAGCCGTTTGGCCGAAATACCACGCACTTTGGCCACTCGCGCCACCTGAATCTTTGCCGCAGCAGGCGACAAATCAGGGTCCAGACCAGAGCCGGAAGCCGTTACCAGCTCCGCCGGAATTTCAGCTTTTCGAACACCAGGATTGTGAACCAGAAACGTATCGATACGTGCCTGGACCGTTTTCAGATAATCGGGGTTGGATGGACCCTTGTTGGAGCCAGCCGAACCAGCCGCGTTGTAATCGACAGCCGATGGCCGCGAATTGAAGTACCGGTCCTCGGTAAATTTCTGACCGATGTTGGCATATCCAACCACTCGGCCATTCACTGAAACGGTTTCGCCCGCACCACCGCCCGGCGCTAATTTGGCAATGCCTGCTAACACAAGCGGATAAATAACGGCGGTCAGGATAAGCATAGCCACCGTTAAACGGATAGCTGGTGATAAGTGCTTTTTCATTTTTTTATAACCTCACCCCCCGGCCCCCTCTCCTTCGTAAAGAGAGGGGGTGAAGGCTCGGTAGTTTTTTAGCCCCTCTCCTTGCTAAGGAGAGGGGTTGGGGTGAGGTTATATCATTAATCCTACTACTAAATCAATGAGTTTGATGCCGATAAAGGGGGCAACAAGGCCACCAACGCCGTAGATCAGTAGGTTACGGCGCAGCAGAGCGCTGGCACCGATTGGTTTGTACTCAACCCCACGCAAGGCCAGTGGAATCAGCATCGGGATAATGATCGCATTAAAAATCACCGCCGACAAAATGGCTGACTCAGGGCTGTGGAGCCTCATGATGTTGATGGCCTGCAAGGCGGGAATACTGCCCACGAACAGTGCAGGTACAATGGCAAAATACTTGGCTACGTCGTTAGCAATCGAAAATGTAGTCAGCGTACCCCGCGTAATCAACAATTGTTTCCCAATTTCAACCACTTCGATCAGTTTCGTTGGGTCATTGTCGAGGTCGACCATGTTGCCCGCTTCTTTAGCCGCCTGGGTACCGGAGTTCATGGCTACACCCACATCAGCTTGCGCCAGAGCAGGGGCATCGTTGGTTCCGTCGCCCATCATAGCCACCAGTTTACCACCGGTTTGTTCATCACGGATGTACTGCATTTTATCTTCTGGCTTGGCTTCGGCGATGTAATCATCTACTCCCGCTTTTTCAGCGATAAACTTGGCTGTCAATGGGTTGTCGCCCGTTACCATTACTGTTTTCACGCCCATTTTTCGCAAGCGATCGAAGCGTTCCGAAATGCCGGGTTTAATAATATCCTGCAACTCAACCACGCCCATAACCCGCTCGTTTTCGGTGACTATCAGCGGTGTTCCACCGTTACCGGCAATTTCTTTGGCTTTGGTGTCCATCTCGACAGGAAAACTGTTTCCAGCCTTGGTCACAATATTCCGTATGGAGTCAACAGCTCCTTTACGAATACGAAGTACATCACCAATATCAATGCCCTTAGCCCGACCATTTACCGGTAGGTCTATACCCGACGAGCGAGTTTCGGCAGTGAACTTGATCATGGTGGCGCCCGCTGTGCTCAGGTTTCGCGTTACGTCGGCTCCAGCTAGTTCCACAATCGACTTACCTTCAGGAGTTTCATCGGCCAATGAACTCAGGGCAGAGGCCCGAATCATTTCGGCCTGGTCGACACCCGGAGCTGCGTAGAAATGGGTGGCTTTCCGGTTACCAATCGTAATGGTACCTGTTTTATCGAGCAACAGCGTATCAATATCACCCGCTGTTTCTACCGCCCGACCCGACTTGGCAATAACGTTTGCCCGCAAGGCGCGGTCCATACCAGCAATACCGATGGCTGATAGTAGCCCGCCAATAGTTGTCGGAATAAGACAAACAAACAGCGAAATCAAAGCGGCAATGGTAATTGGCGTGTTGGCGTAGTCGGCAAAGGGTTTCAGCGCCACGCAGACAATGATAAAAATGAGCGTGAAACCAGCCAGTAAGATCGTTAGAGCAATTTCGTTCGGTGTTTTCTGCCGTGAGGCTCCTTCTACCAGAGCAATCATTTTGTCGAGAAACGATTCGCCGGGTTGGGTGGTTACCTGCACTTTGATCTTGTCTGATAATACTTTCGTACCACCCGTCACCGATGATTTATCACCGCCTGCCTCCCGAATCACCGGGGCCGACTCACCCGTAATAGCCGACTCGTCGATAGTGGCCAGTCCTTCGATAATCTCACCGTCGGATGGGATAATGTCGCCTGCTTCGCAAAGGAAAATATCGCCTTTCCGGAGTTGAGCCGATGATATGATCTGCACCTCGTTGAGGGTCATATTGCCCACTTCCCGAATTACTTTGGCGGGTGTTTCCTGCCGGGTTTTCCGTAGCGACTCGGCCTGTGCTTTACCCCGCGCTTCGGCAATGGCCTCGGCGAAGTTGGCAAACAGCACCGTGACCAACAGAATGGCTGTAATCACGATGTTATAGCCTAACGTACCCTGTGTTTGGTCGCCCGACAGGGCAATGTAAACCGTCACGAATAGCATAATCAGCGTTCCAATTTCGACGGTAAACATCACCGGATTCTTGATCAGAATGACCGGGTTTAATTTAATGAATGACTCCTTTATTGCTGTCCCCACCAGTTCACCTTGGAACAGAGCGGTGCCGCGTTCGGCGGGGGATTGTTGTTTTGCCATTTTTGTTATCTTTATAAAAAAGACTTGGTTTATGACTGTTGAGCAAGCTTCGGTCGAAAGCATCTTCCACGCGATGGGCTACACTTCCAGCACTGACTACGCTATTAAAAAAGCGCGTGAAGAGTTGCTGCATGAATTGAAGGTTAGTCTTGAGCGGGTAGAAGCGTTCGAAAAAAAGTATGGTATGACTTACGCCGAATTCGATGAACGATTCCACGAATTGAGCCAGTTTGGGCTATTCGAGCGCGAGGATGATATTATGGATTGGCGGGCTGAATTAATTGTACTTCGTGAAGTCGAAAAAAGACTAACCAAGCTGGTTAAATGAAACACGACCTACATGAATTTTACCACCTTATCGCTTCATCTGACTCGCTAAACCTGATAGAACGGCCCGACCTTATTCAAGTGAGAGATCGCTGAACGCTTCACTTCAAACTGAAATACTCCGCCAGCGGCCCTAATGCCAGTGCAGGAAAAAACGACAGTGCCGTGATGATGATGATTACCGCGAAAGTCATCAGGCCAAACGTTGGCGTATCAGTGGGTAGTGTGCCAGAACTGGCGGGAACGAACTTCTTATCGGCCAGCAGACCAGCAATAGCCACCGGGCCGATAATTGGAATAAACCGCCCCAGAATCAGGACGATCCCCGTACCGAAATTCCAGAAGAAATTATTGTCGCCCAGCCCTTCAAAACCCGAGCCGTTGTTGGCATTGGCCGATGAGAACTCGTAGAGCATCTCCGTAAACCCATGATAACTGGGATTATTTAGCCAAGCCGAAGGTTTTACCGACCAATCAGCATTTGGAAAATTAACAGTGATCCAGGCAGCAATAGCGACACCTCCTTTCACCAGCAGTGTGCTCAGAAGAGCTACTATCGAAGCAATTTTTATCTCGCGCGCTTCGACTTTGCGACCAAACAGTTCGGGCGTACGACCAACCATCAGACCCGAAATAAACACGGCAATGATAAGGTAGTAATAGTAGTTCAGGAAGCCCACGCCACAGCCGCCGTAAAAGGCATTGGTCATCATCCCCAGCAGTTCCATCGTTCCCGACAGCGCCATCGACGAATCATGCATGGAGTTGACTGAACCCGTCGAAATAATGGTTGTAACAATACTCCAGTAGGCCGATGATAGTGGACCGAAGCGAACTTCTTTGCCTTCCATAGCCCCTGTTGGCTGCATTACCCCCAATTGCGCAATGGCTGGGTTGCCATGAAATTCAGTGATCAGCGTTGGTGTCACCAATAGCAAAAAGCCAGTTGTCATTACGCCAAAAACCGTCCAAGCAAAGCGCTTCCGATTGATCATGTAGCCCAGCGCAAATAGCATAACAATGGGCAACATCACCTGGGCAATCAACTCAACCATGTTGGTCAGGTAATTCGGATTTTCCAGAGGGTGCGCCGAGTTGGCCCCAAACCAGCCCCCGCCATTAGTGCCCAGGTGCTTGATGGCAATCATGCCTGCTGCTGGTCCGCGAGACACATGTACAGTGTCACCCTGCATGGAAATAAACTGATCTTTTCCGTCGAAACTGGCCGGTGTACCATTGAAAGCTAAAATTAAAGCAACAATGAGCGAAGCAGGTAGCAGCAGCCGGGTAATGGCTTTCGTAAAATACACGTAGAAATTGCCCAACAGATTTGTACGCTCGGGCAAAAACGCCCGCACAACTAACACCAGTGCAGCAATACCCGTAGCAGCCGATACAAACATCAGGAAAGTGATTACGCCAAGCTGCGTCAGATAGGTGAGTCCCGATTCACCCGAATAGTGCTGCAAATTGCAGTTGACCATAAAGCTGATGGCCGTGTTGAAAGCCAGATCGGGCGTCATCGCCGGGTTATCATCGGGGTTCAGCGGCAGCCCATCCTGGAACATGAGCATGAAAAAAGCGTAGATGAACCAGACGAAGTTGATAGTTAATAAGGCCACCAGATTCTCTTTCCAGGTCATATCCTGCTTAGGGTCGACCCCACCAATTCGGAAGATAAATCGTTCTAGCGGGGCCATAAAGTCGAGTGCATTCGGCTCACCTCTGAAGATCTTACCAACAATTCGTCCGAGCGGAATGGCCAGTAATAAAGTGGTCAGGTAAGTAGCCAGCACACCAATTAATTCGGTCGTCATATTATAACTCCCCTGCCCCAACGGGGCGTTTAATTCGGTCGGTTCAGCGGAGAGAGTCAAAACCGGCACTGTTAACATGAGAGACTAAAAGCGCTCTGGTTTTATAAGCACATATAGCATGTACGCAAAGACCAATAGAGCGACAATAAACAGGAGTGTGAGCATGATCGAGACGGTTTAAACTTTTTCAAACCATTCAATTGATTTATAAAAAATGACGAAACAGATAATCGCCGAGAGCAGCAGAAGCAGGGCAGTTGCCATACAGTGTTGAATAATTGTTTTAGTTGACAATCACTGTATGCCAATAAGTGCTCCAATTAATTAAGGTGAGCTATTTCTATTTATTAGAATACTGACTTTCAATATTTTACATCATATTTTATCTTGCCTGCTTCTATAATATTCAGTACTGTTTTTTCATTTCGGCAAGGCAATATTTTCATTTTGGAAATAATTTGCTGCTACTTCGGCCTAAATTAGGTTAACTAATTGCTCCTTCAGCGTCCCATAAATCCCTCTCATTACTATTGAATTAATGAATAAGCACGAACATTCGAACCTCGACAAAATGTCGGCGGCTGGCCTTTTGGTGGCCATCGGTATTGTTTTTGGCGATATTGGTACTTCACCTCTCTACACGTATCGGGCTATTATTGAAGAGCGTACGGTAACCGAAACCCTAGCTTTAGGAGGAGCTTCGGCTATCTTCTGGACCCTCACGTTTCAGACTACCCTCAAATATGTTTTGATTACATTGCGAGCCGATAACAACGGCGAGGGGGGCATTTTTTCGCTATACGCGCTTATTCGTCGGAATGCCAACTGGTTATTATTCCCAGCTATTGCTGGTGGGGCGTTTCTTATTGCCGATAGTATTATTACACCACCTATCTCGGTTTCATCGGCCATCGAGGGGTTATTACCGTTATACCCCAACCTGCCTACCGTACCCATTGTGCTGGCCATTCTGCTGCTCTTATTCGTTGCTCAACAGGCAGGTACCGAGATCCTGGGCAAAGCATTTGGGCCAATTATGAGCGTTTGGTTTACGATGATTGGCCTTTTAGGTGCAGTGCAGGTCATTCAAAATCCGGGTGTCATTCGTGCGTTGAATCCATATTATGCCTACAACATGATTGTTAATTACCCCGAGGGCTTCTGGCTTCTAGGGGGTGTTTTCTTATGCTCAACCGGAGCCGAAGCGCTCTATTCGGATATGGGTCATGTGGGTCGTAAAAACGTGCAGGTATCTTGGTTTTTTGTAAAAGCCTGCCTAATTCTTTGCTACTTAGGTCAGGCAGCCTGGTTGCTCAAGCATACTGGAAAACCGCTTGGAGTAGAGAATTCGTTTTTTGGAATTGTACCAAGCTGGTTTCTGCTACCCAGTATTGGTATTGCCACTCTGGCTACCATTATTGCCAGTCAGGCCCTCATCAGCGGCACGTTTACGCTGGTTTCAGAAGCCTTCCGGCTAACATTACTGCCTAAAATGCGCATTATTTTCCCCTCCGATGCGCGGGGACAGGTTTATATTCCTGCCTTTAACTGGTTGCTATTAGCGGGCTGTCTTGGTGTGGTACTCTATTTTCAGGAGTCGAAAAATATGGAAGCTGCTTTCGGCCTGTCGGTAAACCTGACTATGATCATGACCACTGTACTGCTGTCTATGTATTTGCACTCCAAGAAGGTTAATATTCTCATAATCGGTGGGTTGTTACTAATTTATCTGCTCATTGAAAGCAGCTTTTTGGTAGCTAATCTCCGCAAGTTTACTCATGGCGGCTGGGTATCGCTGCTGTTGGGAGTGGTTATGATTACGGTAATGATGGTTTGGTATTACGGCAGTTTGATCAAACGCCGTCTCACCAATTTCGTCAGCTTACGCGACCATTTACCTATTTTGAAGAAATTAAGTAATGACGAGAGTGTTCCTAAGTACGCTACTAACCTGGTATATCTGACAGCCTCCACTGAGCCAGATATGATTGAAGAAAATATCATCGATTCTATCTTGGAGGGGCAATCCAAACGAGCGGAAGTTTATTGGCTCATCCATATTGAGTTGATGGACGAACCGTATACTACCGATTACATTATCGATATACTCGACCCAGAAGAAGTTGTGCGGATTACATTCCGGCTGGGCTTCCGGGTTCAACCCCGCATCAGTTTGCTGTTTCGTAAGGTTGTAGAAGAAATGGTGCGTTGTGGTGAGGTGCAGTTGAACCCTAAATACAAGTCTCTGAAAGCTAATGCTAATTCTATCGGTGATTTCCGGTTTATTATCATCAACCGATTCTTGTCGTACGAAAACGAAATAGATGTTATCGACGCGTTTGTCATGAACGGCTACTTTGCCCTGAAAAAGATTAGTTTGGCCGACGAACGTGCCTATGGCGTCGATACCCAGAACGTTCAGACTGAAAAGATGCCATTGATTGTATCCCCCGCCGAATATGTTAATCTCCGGCGGGTCGAACAGTCTACCGATTAATCGTCCAACCCGTATTCCTGAATTTTGCGGTAGAGTGTGGTGAGCCCAATACCGAGCAACCGGGCGGCTTCGGGTTTCTGACCATTTGTATGGCCCAGCACCCGCCGAATATGCTGTTTTTCGACGGTAGCCAGGGCTGTGATGCCAGTGGTGAAATCGCTGTTTGTGTCGTTTTTGAGATCGAAAGGTAGCGTATTAGGCGTTAATTCGGTAAAACCGCCAGTTGCCGGTTCCGACAGAATAACGGCGCGTTCGATCACGTTCTTGAGCTCGCGAATGTTTCCCTTCCAGCTATGTCGTTGAAGTTTTTGTATAAAATCAGGACTTAGACTAATGTTGCGCTTACCAAGTTTAGCCGCCGTTTGTTGAGCGAATTGAAGAGCCAGCTCGGGAATGTCGACGGGACGATCGCGAAGTGTTGGCAATTCGATACTGAACACCGACAATCGATAATAGAGATCAAGCCGAAAATGGCCGACATTGGCTTCCTGCTCAAGGCCCCGGTTCGTAGCGGCCACCACCCGAACATCAACTTTTGTAGGTTTCGTATCGCCCACCCGCATAAACTCGTGCGTTTCGAGTACTCTAAGCAGCTTTGCCTGCAAATCGAGCGGCATCTCACCAATTTCGTCCAGAAAAATGGTGCCCTTGTTGGCCTCGGCAAACAGGCCTTTCTGATCACGGCTGGCTCCCGTGAATGCTCCCGCCCGATGGCCAAACAGCTCGCTTTCCAGGATTTCTTTACTCAAAGCCCCGCAGTTGATAGCTACAAACGGTCCCTGTCGGCGCGGGCTTCCATAATGAATCGCCTGCGCAAATACTTCCTTACCTGTTCCCGTTTCTCCTGTGAGTAATACAGTGGTATCGGTTACAGCTACTTTCTGAGCTAGTGAAATGGCCTGTTGTAAAGGTTTAGAATGACCAATAATCCGGTCGAAACTATACCGTTTACCAACCTGCTCTTCCAATTGCCGCACCCGAAACTGCAACTCTGCCTTTTCTACAGCCCGACTCACCAGCGGAATAATGCGGTCGTTATCATCGCCCTTGGTGATGTAATCGAATGCCCCATTCTTGATAGCCATGACCCCATCCTGTATGGTGCCGTAAGCCGTCAGAACAATGATTTCGGTTGCAAGATAAAGCTGTTTTATTTGAGCAGTTAACTCAATGCCGTTTTTGTCGGGCAATTTCACGTCGCTTAGAACCAGTTGGACCTCTTCGCGTTCGAGTACTTTTAAGCCTGCTTTGGCGGTGTCAGCTTCCAGTATTGTGTAGCCTTCCAGTTGCAGAATTCTGGCCAGAAGTTGGCGGAGTCGGTCTTCGTCGTCAATGAGGAGTATGGTGGCCATTGCAGTTATCAGTGAACGGTAAACAGCGAACAGGTTATAAAGTTAATAGCTTTGTTGGCGGTTCGTTGCCCTTCAGGTTTTGCAAACCAGTAGCTTTAATTCGCTATTTGTTCTACTTCCGCACTTTTCAGGTAGCCAATTCGCATGGCCACTGCCGTGATTTTCTCTCCTTTGTTTACTTGAACTGGTTTTTGATAGACCCGCCAGGCAGCATCTTTTCCCGCTAGTTTATAGCCAATTGACGCCCCTTCAGTTAGACATTTTATCACCATTTTATTACCCTCTTGCTGCACGATAGGGTTTGCCGTTGAAGGCGGGCCACTTTGACCATTCCACCATTGTCGAATCAGATCTTTTTCTGGTGTTCCCCCTAAATCTTTCGTCTCAACTAACCACTTATCCATTTGCGCACGAAGGCGTTTCAGATGACCCGCCATTTTGGATTGATCAGCAATGTTGGTGAGTTGATAAGGATCGGTTTGCACGTCATACAACTCCTCGGCAGATTTACTGGGCTTAAACCACTGCATCTGAACAGCATTTAGCTGGCCAGCATCACGCATAGTAAGCATTTCCTTCATCATCGACTGTTGCAATCGGTATTCAACATTCATATACGGTGGTAAATCGGGGCGGAAGTTGCGCACGTACTGGTAACGACCATCGTGTACCGACCGCACCCGGTCATATTCGGAGTCCATCCGGTCGCGAGCGGCAAACACATACTTACGGGGAGTACGGCTGGCAAATGGCCCTAAAAAAGCCTGTCCCTGCATATACTTTGGCGGCCGGATATTTGCCAGCGAAAGCACCGTCGGTGCAAGGTCAATCATCGAGATAAGCTCCTGCCGGGTCGTTCCTTTAAATTTTCCATCAGGAAAACGCACAATGAGTGGCACCCGCAAACCCCGGTCAGTAATTTCACGCTTCACATAGGGCAGGCCATCGCCATGATCAGACCAGAAGAAAATAATCGTCTTGTCTAAAAGTTTGTCTTCTTCCAGTTGCTTCAGCAAATCTCCCACCCAATCATCCATTTCGGATATATTGGTGTAGAACCGGGCCATATCCTGCCGCACAGTTTTAGTGTCGGGATAAATAGGAGGCACTTTTATCTTGGCTGGATCAACCCGCAATGGCCGATTGGCCCGCATCCAAACCTGCGATTCATGGGTAATTAATGAGTTGAAGACCGAGAAAAAAGGGCGTTTTACCTGGTCTTTTGGCTGATTGCGCCAATGTGCTTTATTGCTTACCTCATCCCAGACGGTAGGGGGCGCTTCAAACTGATAATCGGTCTTTTCGTTATTAGTGGTGTAATATCCCGCACCCCGGAGATATTCAGGGAAAGCCCGAACATTGGGCGGTGGCACAATGGAGTAAGCTTTGGGGACACCCATTTTTTCAGCCAGCGTGTTGACCAGCGTCCGCATGTTATGTCCACCTGTACTCGTCTGGTACATTCCCGTGATGATGGCATTTCGGCTAGGCGCACAAACTCCCGCCGTACAAAACGCATTGGTAAACCGAATACCTTCACGCGCTAACCGGTCTATATTGGGCGTCGAAACAGTCATATCGCCGTAGCAGCCAAGCCGGGGCGACATGTCTTCACACGAAATCCAAAGAATATTAAGTGGTTGCTCAGCTAAAGGCTGACGATGCCGGATGTACGCCGACAGAGCGACAACGCCAACAAGGGTACAGAGTAACAGTTGTTTCATAAAATAGATAAGGTAGCAGGCCTACCATCTAAAGCATATAATACCCTATACAACTACTGTTGGTCTAAAAAAACAACCCCCTACTCGACAGAAGCGAGTAGGGGGTTGCACGTGGACTTACAATCCGCAGTATATATTTTCAAGGCGGATTACAACCGCGACGGCGGGCCGTTCCGACCATACGACAATTAACCCTTAATAGTCTTTACGAACTCGTTGATTTTGCTGGTATCCGCTCCATCTTCCTGCAAAAGCCGGATAAATGCACTGCCAATAATGGCACCGTTAGCATATTGGTTGGCCATCTGAAATGTTTCGTTGTCTTTAATACCAAAACCAATCAGGCGCGGATTGCGCAAATTCATGGCGTTGATCCGATCAAAATAAGAAAGCATTTCATCGCTCACTCCACTAACCGAACCCGTTATACTTGCCGAAGAGACCATATAAATAAATCCTTCGGAATGTTCGTCGATGAGTCGGATCCGGTCTTCAGTAGTTTGGGGAGTAATCAGAAAGATGTTTAAAATGCCGTACTGACGAAAAATAGATTCGTACTCATCCAGATACAGGTCGAGCGGCAGATCGGGCAGTATAACGCCATCTACGCCCACTTCCTGGCATTTTTGGCAGAAAGCCTCCACACCAAACTGCAAAACGGGATTTATATAACCCATCAGCAGAATCGGCACGGTCACTTGGTTCCGGCAGTCGGCCAACTGGTCAAACAGCACTTTTAACGTCATGCCGTTTTCCAGTGCCTTCATATTACTCTGCTGAATAGTTTCGCCATCAGCAACTGGGTCCGAATAAGGCATTCCTATTTCAACCAGATCAACACCGGCATCTTGCAATCCTGCCAGTACCGTTGTGGTATCGCCAAGGTTTGGGAAACCAGCCGTGAAATAAACATTCAGCAAGCCTGTGCTTTTTTTGTTGAAAAGGGCTGTAATCCGATTAGCCTGACCAGTTTCTACATCTATCAATTGTGATTCCATTTTCAGAGGCAGTTTAGATTACAGGTACTTTGCATACGTTGCCAAATCCTTATCACCACGGCCCGACAAACACACAACGGCTACGTCACTTGCCTGCATATTCATTTTAGGGAGTGTTGCCAGTGCATGAGCTGTTTCGATAGCTGGGATAATGCCTTCTAATTTGCTCAATTGAAAACCGGCCTGAATGGCTTCATCATCGGTAATCGCATAAAAATCACCCCGCCCCGAATCAAACAAGTGTGCGTGTAAGGGACCAATACCCGGATAATCAAGACCAGCTGATATTGAGTAAGGTTCCGTTACTTGACCATCTTCCGTTTGCATCAGAATCGTACGACTTCCATGCAAAACACCTGGCTTTCCTAACGCTGTTGTTGCTGCCGAATGCCCCGACGAAACACCTAACCCAGCAGCCTCAGCTGCCACTAATCGGACCGACGGTTCATCCAAATAATGAAAAAACGCTCCAGCTGCATTGCTACCTCCGCCTACGCAAGCAACTACATAGTCGGGGTTTTTGCGACCTGTTTTTTCATGCAATTGTAGTTTTATTTCCTCCGAAATAATTGACTGAAACCGAGCCACCATATCAGGGTATGGGTGCGGTCCCACAACCGAGCCAATAATATAGTGCGTATCTACCGGATTATTAATCCAGTGACGCATTGCCTCATTTGTTGCATCCTTCAGGGTTTGACTGCCGCTCGTTGCCGGAACAACC
This sequence comes from Flavobacterium sp. SUN052, assembly GCF_028867935.1. Lineage (GTDB taxonomy): Bacteria > Bacteroidota > Bacteroidia > Flavobacteriales > Flavobacteriaceae > Flavobacterium. Next base: position 5,438 of record NZ_JAPQNS010000003.1, on the reverse strand, counting down.
GTGGCCCCAAGCATCCGCATCCGGTCCACATTGGGCTGCTGACGTTTCATGTCAATAGAACCCATATACACTACGCACTCAAGACCCATCAGCGCACAAACTGTAGCCGTAGCCACTCCGTGCTGACCAGCACCGGTTTCAGCCACAATCCGCTTCTTGTTGAGTCGTTTTGCAATCAGAATTTGGCCAATCGTATTGTTCACTTTATGCGCCCCCGTATGGCACAGGTCTTCACGCTTCAGGTAAACCGTGGCACCAATCTCGTTCGACAGTCGCTCTGCTAAAAACAAGGGCGTTGGTCTGCCAACGTAATCCTTCAACAATGCGCGAAACTCAGCCTGAAAGGCTGGATCGCTCATTATGGCCAGGTAATTCTGCCGAAGCTCTTCAACATTTGGGTACAGCATTTCAGGGATGAAGGCTCCCCCAAAGCGGCCATAAAAGCCTTTATTCGTGACCTCAAATGAGGTTTGTGTTTCTACAACAGTCATAACGAGTTTATTACACCTCTTCTTCCTCTTCAACTGGCTTCAATCGGGCAATTAGCTCCCGAACTTTCTCAACGTCCTTCACGCCTGGCGACACTTCAACCTGACTGTTTACATCAACCCCATACAGTTTCAGATGCCTGATTTGTTCAATATCTGCGATATTCTCCAAGCCAATACCCCCGCTGATGAAAAAAGGCTTCTCATTGTCGTACTTATTGAGCAAAGCCCAGTCGAAAGCAACACCGTTGCCGCCTGGCTGAGCTCCCTTCGCATCGAACAGGAAGAAATCGCACTGATGTTTGTAGTTGTTGAGCATACTGAAATTGAACGATTCATCAACCCGGAAAGCCTTAATGATATTGATACCCCGCATCCGTAAATTCTTACAGAAATCGGGGGTTTCGGTACCGTGCAGCTGAACGTACTGTAGATTATACTTCTTCACGTTCCGAATAATCGACTCTGGACTAGCATTCACAAACACCCCCACTTTACGAATCGATCTTGGTAAAGCCCGTACTACATCAACATCCAACGTCTCGCCCACAAAGCGTGGGCTTTCGTCGTAAAAAATGAACCCTACAAAATCGGGATTCAGAGCCGCCACTTCGCTCAGATTTTCGGCATCGCGCAGACCACACACTTTGACGTTCATACGGCTATTTGTTAAAAAGGGTAGATGTTTGTTTCGCTCTCAATTGACCCACCAATGCTGCTAAAGCCACTTCGGGAGCCGTCGTTTTCATAAATGTTTCACCAATCAGAAATGCATCATAACCAGCTTCCTGCAAGCGAAGTATGGTAGCTGCATCCTGTAAACCACTTTCTGTTACCCGCACAAACGAGTCCGGTATCTGATCAACCAATTGAATGGATGTCTCCACAGACGTCTCAAATGTTTTCAAGTTGCGGTTGTTCACGCCCACTAGATCAACGGTGTCGCATAGGCTCCGATTCAGCTCATCCGCATCATGTACTTCCAGAAGAACTTCCAGGCCCAAATGGTGCGCGAACTGACTCAGATTCATCACTTCTTCGGGCGATAAACAAGCAGCAATCAGCAATATCAGATCAGCACCCCAGGCTTTAGCTTCCAGCAGTTGATAAGTATCAATTACAAAATCCTTACGGAGAATGGGTGTTGACGGATTAGCCTGTCGGGCAAGTTGCAGATCGGTAGGGGTGCCACCAAAAAACGGCTCATCCGTCAATACTGACAAACAAGCCGCTCCTGCCTGAACATAGCCTTGCGTTGTTATTGATACATCGGCTGTTCCGTTGATAAGTCCTTTTGAGGGAGATTTTCGCTTAAACTCAGCGATGATTCCTGTTGAATTGGCGGCCCGAATGGACGCAACTGCCGAATTTACGGTACGATTGAATTGGGGGTAATCTTCCAATGCCCGCTCCGAAACTGTTGCCCGGCGCTGGGCCACTTCAACTCGTTTTTCGGCAATAATTCGATCTAAAATAGTCATCCGTTTGGTGGAACTCAGGCAACTAACTTGGTAAAACACTCTAAAGCGCGTCCGCTATCTATTGATTCTCTGGCTAAAGCCACTGCCTCCTCACGAGTTGCAGCCCGGTCAGTTGCAAGTAATGCCATCGCGGCATTCGCCAACACAGCTTGTTTTTGAGCCGTTGTAGACTCGTTTTTCAGCACATCCATAAATATCTGTGCTGATTCTGCAACTGTATTACCACCCGACAACGACTCTGGTGTTTGTGTATCTAACCCTAATTCAGCCGGGCTCAGTAATTGTTCACTACGGTTTGTAATCACCTTGAATGAACCCGTCAATGAAACTTCATCATAGCCATCAAGCGTGTGAAGAATCATAAACTGTTTATCAGTTTGCTGATAAAGATACGCATATAATCGCGCTATTTCAAGATTAAATACGCCAACGAGCTGTTTTTGGGGCTTTGCTGGATTAACCATTGGCCCCAGCACATTGAAAAATGTTTTTACTCCCAAATCGCGCCGAATTGGTGCAATGTTCTTCATCGCAGGGTGAAACAACGGTGCATGTAAAAAACAGATTCCTGCTGTTTCAATCCGACGTTCCAATTCATCCAAATCGTTCGTGAATTTGTACCCCAGATAGTCCATTACCGTCGATGAACCGCACATAGAGGAGACGCCATGATTGCCGTGTTTAGCCACTCGTTGGCCCGCTCCTGCCACCACAAATGCTGACAGCGTTGAGATATTGAATGTGTCTTTACCATCACCGCCAGTCCCGCACAAATCCATCGGATCATACGCTGACAAGTCTATTGGTAAACACAATTCCAGCATGGCATCCCGAAATCCTTCTAGCTCTTCTACACGAATGCTTCGCATCATGTACACTGTCAGAAAGGAGGCAATCTGAGCCGTATTGTAATCACCCCGGCCGATTCCAAGCAGTATATCACGTGCCTGTTCTTTCGACAGTGTTTTGTGCTCAAAAAGGTGGTTCAGTATCTCTTTCATTGATTTACCCAGTTTTCCATCATTTTTACGCCACCTACTGTCAATACAGACTCTGGATGAAACTGCACCCCACGCACATCGTAACGAATATGTCGCAGACCCATAATCCGGCCTCCTTCGTCTTCGGCAGTGATCTTTAAATCAGCCGGAATCGAATTCCGTACAACTGACCACGAATGGTAGCGGCCAACTGTCAGATCATCCGGTAGCCCATCGAAGAGGTATTCATCACGATCCAAAACGTACGCCTGATGAGCTACACCGTGTAATACATCGCCAAGGTTTTCTAATGTTGCTCCGAAAACCTCACCAATTCCCTGATGGCCTAAGCATACCCCCATAATCGACTTTGTAGGAGCATACTCCCTAACCAAATCTTGAAGGATACCCGCTTCAGAAGGTATTCCTGGACCGGGTGACAACAAAATTTTGTCGTATTGGACAACAGCTTCTACGATTATCTTATCATTCCTTATTACGTCAGGCTCATGCCCCAACTCGCGCAGTATATACACGAGGTTGTACGTAAATGAATCGTAGTTATCTAAAACAAGAATTTTCATTATATCTCAACGAATGTTTATAACGTCTTTGCCTGATCAATTGCCGACCGTAAAGCAGCTAGCTTATTATGTACTTCCTGTAATTCACTTTCTACTGACGATTTTGCTACTATACCGGCTCCTGCTTGATAATGAAGCGCATTATTATGGCTCATAAACGTCCGAATCATAATAGCATGATTAAATTCACCATCGAAACCCATATAGCCTATACTGCCTGAATAAAAGCCCCTACTCTGGTTTTCATATTGATCAATCAAGTGCATGGCCATGTACTTCGGTGCCCCTGATAACGTGCCGGCCGGAAATGTTTCCGCAACGATCTGTAGCGGATCTGCCTTTTTATTCAACTGTCCCACAACTTTCGAGACTAGGTGAATAACATGTGAATAGTATTGAACCTCTTTAAAGGTCTCAACCTCCACTTTGTCGCAGTTCCGGCTCAAATCGTTTCTTGCCAAATCAACTAACATTACATGTTCAGCCGACTCTTTAGGATCGTCATATAGTTTTTGAGCTAGCTCGGCATCTTTTGCATCATCCCCTGTTCGTCGAAACGTTCCGGCAATTGGATAGATAGTGGCTTCTCCATTTTTCACTACGATCTGCGACTCTGGAGATGAACCAAACAGTTTGAAACTTCCATAATCAAAATAGAAAAGATAGGGAGACGGATTCAGTGAACGTAAAGCCCTATAAACGTTGAATTCATCTCCTCGGAAAGGAGTCTGGAAACGACGGGATAATACAATTTGAAATACGTCTCCCCTTTTGCAATGGTCTATTCCATGTTGAATAACTCCTCTAAATTCATCATCTGAAAAATTGGAGGTCTCATTTCCAGTTGTTTCAAATGTATATAGAGCAAAATTTCGACTGGTAATGATAGATGCGATCTCGTCTAGGCGACTTTCTGGCTCAGTCTCTCCTTCAAGTATGTATGAATGTTCAAAAAGATGCAGTTCATCCTTAAAATGGTTGATTGCAATTACATAGCGGTATACTTGAAATATAGCAGCCGGGATATCATTCTCTGCAGGAATAGGGGCATTTAACTTTATATCTTCAAAGCCCTCAACTGCCGAAAAACCAAAATAACCGAACAAGCCATTTGTAATAAATGGGTGTTTCAGAGTTTCTGCTTGAAAATGAGATTTGTACTGCTGTAAAGCAGGAACTAAATCCCTTACTGAAGCATATCTAACTTCTTCGATTTGCCCAGGTAACTGTACTTTTAAGGTGTCGTTATGAAATTCAAACCGACTAACCGGATCGAAAGCGACATAAGAAAAGCTATTATCATTACCATGATAATCAGCACTTTCCAACAAGATGCTAGTTGGAAAACGATCTCTAATACGCAGATAAATGCTGACGGGAGTTATAATATCAGCCAACATGCGCCTATAATTCGTTTTGATCCTATAGGCTTGAACTTTGTGTTTTTCAGTAATCATATTGAAAGCAAAAGGTGTTAGAGACTTGAAATGTCTAAAATGCAAAAAGCCCACCGAGATGACGGTAGGCTTTTATAATATCAATCAGATAGCACAAAGCAGCAACCTCATCTCTTACGAGAAAGGCACCACCACCATGATTTAATCTGAACAGTTGTCATTTTTATGTCTTTTTGTCGGGGTGGCGGGATTCGAACCCACGACCTCTACGTCCCGAACGTAGCGCGCTACCAAGCTGCGCTACACCCCGAATCTTTTGCAAAGATAATTGAAGGTATAAAAACAAAAAAGTCTTCTGAACAAATTGTCCAGAAGACTTCTCACTCTCAATAGTAGAGGTGGCAGCTTCCTACTCTCCCGGATCTGACTCCAGTACCATCGGCAGCACGGGGCTTAACGGCTCTGTTCGACATGGAAAAAGGTGTCCACCCGCCTTATCACCACCAAC
>NZ_JAPQNS010000029.1 GCF_028867935.1 Flavobacterium sp. SUN052 | reverse complement strand
GACGGCATTTAGAAACTCAAGCAAAGAGGTTAATTTCGCTTCCATGGGGCCGCGTGTGTAAGGTGAAAGATTTGGTCGTCAATCCCTTAACACACGCTGGTTCCTATTTACGCCCACCCCTCAATCATTTAATTACCAAATTACTTCTTCGGCTCGATCAGGTCCCACAAGTTGCCGTATAAATCTTCGAAAACGGCAACTGTACCATAGGATTCCTCCACAGGAGGCCGGACAAACCGTACTTCATTAGCCAGCATCTGGTGATAATCGCGCCAGAAATCGTCCGTGTTCAGGAATAGAAAGACGCGTCCACCGGTCTGATTACCAACCCGGCTCAGTTGTTCTTCGTTGGCTGCTTTAGCGAGCAGCAGTCGGCACGACTTGTTTCCGGCCGAGGCTTGGCCTTTGGGCTCTACCAATACCCAGCGTTTTGATTCGCTCAGAATGGTGTCTTCAATCAGGGTGAAACCTAGTTTTTGGGTATAAAAAGCAATGGCTTCGTCGTAATCGGCAACGACAAGGGCGAGGTGAGCGATGTGTTGGGGCATTCAACAAAATTAGGTAGGATTTTGTACCTTGTACGCCATGAAAATCTGCCGTAATGCAATTCTGCATCTTTGCCTGTTAGGTTTAATTATCCAAACGGCTCCCGCCCAAATCGACCCTACGCGTATCAACATTGCCCGCGATCGGTGGGGAGTGCCGCATATTTTTGCCAAAACTGATGCCGAAGTGGCCTATGGACTAGCCTGGGCCCATGCTGAAGACGATTTCAAAACCACTCAACTGACGTTGCTGGGGGCCAAAGGAATGTTGGGGCGGTATTTGGGTAAACAAGGCGCAACCATTGATTATGTGGTCGGCTTGATTCGAGCCAGGGAGCAGGCACAACGCGATTATCCGGCTAAATTTTCGGCCGACTACCGCGCCGTGATGAGTGGGTACTGTCAGGGAATCAATGCGTATGCACTGGCGCACCCCAAAGAGGTGCTGGTTCGTGGGTCGTTTCCGGTTAGTGAGATCGATCTGATTGGTGGATTTATTTTATCGAATGCGTCGTTTTCGGGGATCGACCGTGCCCTAACCAGTGTTCTCAACGGCACAATGCCCAGAGCGCCTAAAACCGCCGTTGCTCATACATTGAATAACCAATCACCCAATACCCATTTACCGGAACCCCGGACAATCAATTACCCACTGACCGGTGGCTCCAACGGCATCGCGCTCAACAGCAAGCGTACCACCGATGGGCAAACCTATCTGGCTATCAATTCGCACCAGCCACTAGAAGGGCCGGTCGCATGGTACGAAGCTCATTTATGCAGTGAGGAAGGCTGGAATATTTTGGGCGGTTTGTTTCCGGGCGCAGCCACCATTCTACACGGCGTGAACGAAAACCTCGGCTGGGCACATACCGTGAACTACCACGACAAAATGGATGTGTATGAATTGACGCTGAACCCAGCTAATAAAAATGAGTACTGGTTCGATGGCAAATGGGTGCCGCTAGAAGTGCGTTCGGTGAAGCTTCGGATAAAGGGGATTCCGGTTGCGATACGCAAAAAAGCGTATTGGTGCGAATATGGGCCAGCAATGGTTACCAAAACTGGGGCTTTCGCTATGCGATATGCCGGTTTGTTTGAGACCCGGACGGGCGAGCAATGGTATCGGATGAACAAGGCCCGTAACTACACCGAGTTCTACCAAGCTTTGCAAATGACGGCCATTCCGATGGGGTTCAATATTGTGTATGCCGACCGGAACGACACGATCATGTACCTCACCAATGGTAAAATTCCCCGTCGCGACCCCGCCTTCGATTGGCAACAAACCCTGCCTGGTAACACCAGTAAAACCCTGTGGACCAACTTTCATCCCATCGAGGCCATGCCGCAGGTGGTAAATCCCCGCAGTGGTTATGTGTTCAATTCAAACAACACGCCATTTCACTGTACTGACCTTGCCGAAAGCCCCAAACCTAAAGACTTCGACCCGACAATGGGGATAGAGCGGTTTGAACTGAATCGGAGCATGCGGATGGGTGAGTTGATGGCTTCGGGTAAACCGCTGAGCTACGAGGCCTTCAAGCAGATTAAATACGATTTGCAACTGCCTCAGAAACTGAGCTACCGTACCGATGTAAACCCCCTGTTTGCGCTCAAACCTGCCGACTATCCCGAAGTGTCATCGCTAATTGAAACGTTGAACAACTGGGACCGCAAAGCCGATACAACAAGCCGTGGGGCAGCAGTTTTTGTGGTGGCCTGTATGCACCTTAAAGACATACTGCAAAAAGCGGGTGGGTCGCCATATCGGCCACTGACGGCTGCGGAATGTATGCAGGGGCTTCAACTTACCAAAGCGTATTTGCTGAAGTATTTCGGGACGACAGATTTGCCGTTGGGACGTGTTCAACGACATACACGTGGCTCAATAAGTTTGCCTTGTGCGGGTATTCCCGATGTGCTGGCCGCGATGGATTCAAAGCAAACTAAAACCGGTGAACTTCGCGCCGATCAGGGTGAATCGTACATCGAACTGGTACGCTTTAGAAAAGATGCGTTGCCCGAGATCGAGACTGTAAACGCGTATGGTGCTTCGAACCACGCCGATAGTCCGCACTATACGGACCAGATGACGATGTTCGTAAATCAGCAAACCAAAAAAATGACGCTCAACAAAGAGCAGGTCCTAAAAGACGCTAAGCGTGTCTATCATCCGGGAAAATAAAACACCCGCTCACCAATTGGGTTGTATTACCAAATAACTCAACAATGAAAACGACACTCTATCTTCTGGCAACGACCCTGTTGCTCTCATCTTGTGGGGGAAACGACAGTGACAATAAGGCAAACGAAGCCAACGAAAAACGGATCGACCAACAAGCTACGGGTATCAGCGATGATGCCAAAAAAGAAGCTAAAAAAACATCAGAAGGCATGGTTGAACTAGCCAGTTTGGCCATGACAAATTATGAACTGAGTCAACTGGCATCCAAACAGGCTACCAATCCGGAGGTGAGAACATTTGCCCGGCAGTATGTGGAGAAATATGTGAAGGACGAGAAAGAGATGCGTCGGATGACGCAGGATCTGAAACTGGTGGTACCGACTGAACTCTCAAAAGAAGGACGGGACCGGGTTGATGATCTCCGGGATGAGAAACCCGGCACCGCTTTCGACATAAAATACCTCGAAGAAGTTGGCAAGGTTAATGATAAAACCGCTGACGTTGCTGACGATCTGGCCGACGATGCTCCCAACGATGAGGTGCGAACCTACGCCAACCGAATTGAGAAAGAGGGCAAAGACCTCCGTGATCGGGCCAAATCTATTCGAAATGTACTGAATTGATTGGGGATGTCGAATTTCGGATTTATTGCTGACGCGAAAGTTATTTCCAAAGTAGAGTCACGCGACAGCAATAAATCCGAAAGCCCAAATCCTCAATCCGAAATCTGATACTTAATATCCTATTGCTGTGTTATCAGCGCGAGGGTCAGAGGCACCTTCAAAACTACCGTCGGGCCGTACCAGTATACAGTCCATTCGGCCGAGGGTGTTAGTTAGGCGTTCGAGTATATAACCCCGGCTTTGGAGTGCCTGCTGGGTTTTTTCGGAGAAGGCCCCGGTTTCAAAAATTGTTTTGTCAGGGAGCCACTGGTGGTGGAATTTCAATGCGTTCACAGCCTGTTGCATGGTCATGCCGTGTTCTACAACGTTCAATACCGTTTGAAATACCGACGTCATAATGGTTGAACCGCCCGGCGTTCCAACAACCATAAATAGTTTTCCGTCTTTTTCGATGATGCTGGGCGTCATGCTCGACAGCATCCGTTTGCCGGGTGCAATGGCGTTAGCTGCGTTTCCAACCAAACCGTACATGTTGGGCGTGCCCGGCTTAACGCTGAAATCATCCATTTCGTTGTTCATAAAGAAACCAGCACCACCAACCACAACCCGGCTGCCATAACCCCCATTGAGTGTAGTGGTAATACTCACCGCGTTTCCATCGCGATCGACTACCGAAAAGTGGGTTGTTTCCAGACTCTCGTAGCCCGGAATAGAACCGCCCCGTACGTTGCGGCTGTCGGTGGCTTTGTTCCAGTCAAAGTCGGTCCAGCGTGTTTTCAGGTACGGATAACTGGTCAGTTCGGCTACCGGAACTTTCACAAAATCGGGGTCGCCCAGAAACTTGGCCCGGTCGGCATACACACGACGTTCGGCTTCAATCATGACCTGTACCGTGCTATCGCGGTTCCAGCCCCAACGCCGAAGCGGAAACGGTTCTACAAAACGCATGAGCTGAACCAGAGCTACACCGCCACTGGAGGTAGGGGCCATCGTGATGACATTCAGGTCTTTATAAGCAGCTTTGATGGGGTCGCGCCAAACAGATTTATAATCCGCTAAATCCTGCTCCGTGATAATGCCACCGTTTTTCTGCATTTCAGCGGCCAGCAGTCGGGCTGTCTCTCCGGCGTAAAAACCAGCACGACCCTGCTCCTGAATTCGTTGAAGCGTTTGAGCCAGATCAGGTTGAGCCAGCGTCTGGCCTTTGGCCCAGCGGGTGGTATCAGTTGGAGTACCTTTTAGAAAATACGTTTTTCCCGGATTGATTTTCAACAGATCTGTGCGGATGCCATTCAGGCCACGGGCATCGCGTTCGGTGAGCGGAAAGCCTCGTTTCGCCAGGTCAATAGCGGGCTGCAATACCTGCTGCCAGGGTAGTTTGCCAAAGCGGCTATGGGCCTGCACCATACCATCCACAGAACCCGGCACACCACTAGCCAGGTGCCCGCTGATGCTCAGGCCGGGCTTTACATTACCAGCCGAGTCGAGGTACATATTCTGGGTGGCTTTACCTGGCGCTTTTTCCCGAAAATCGAGTGTATGAGCCGCGCCCGTTTTATCCCGGTAAACCATAAACCCACCTCCGCCGATGTTGCCGGCCCCGGGATAGACCACCGCCAAGGCAAACTGCACGGCCACTGCGGCATCGACTGCATTACCACCTGCTTTCAGAATTTCCAGGCCAACCCGCGAAGCCTCTGGATGCGCCGAAGCGACCATGCCATTGCGGCCTGTGACGCCTACCCGGTCCGAAAAGAACGGTTTCACCGTGGGGTCTTCGTCACGGTATTGATAGACGCCCTGACTTTGGCTGACGCTGGTGGTTGACGATTGGCGCGGTGTTGTGCGACGGACCGCTGAAGTGTGACAGGCTGACGCGAGAGCCAGCAGGCTTAGTGAGGTGAGTACAGAACGGATCATAAGGCCGAAGATAAGCAATCAACTTGGCAAATACACCGTAAATACCGAGCCTTTGCCTAGTTCGCTAGTGGCCGTTATGTGTCCTTTGTGAAGTTCGACAACCCGTTTTACAATGGCTAGCCCAATACCGGTTCCTTCGTATTGAGTGCGGTTATGCAACCGCTGGAAGGCTGCAAAAATCTTGTCGCGATATTGTTCTTCAAAGCCAATTCCATTATCGGTTAGTTGAATGGCGCAAAAATTGCCGGTCAGCTCGCGGGGTAAAATACGACTGTCAACAGGTACTAAAGCTATCTGAATGTGCGGTTTTCGTCCTGGCTCCACAAACTTTAGCGAGTTGGTAAGCAAATTCTGGAACAACTGGCGGAGCTGGAGCGAATCACCTTTAATTGTCGGCAGGGGGGCAATATCAAATTCGGCCTGTGTCGATTCAATTGCTGTTTCCAGATCGCTTAGGACGCCTGCGAGGAGGCCGTTCAAATCTACCGGCTGGAAAGCGTGTGGCTGGGCGTTCAGGCGCGAGAAAGTGAGCAGATCGCGAATAAAGTGTTGCATCCGGTTGGTTGCCGACTGCATTCGATCCAACAGGTCCAGTCCTTTCGAACCAAGTCGGTCACCATATTCCATGGCTAGCAAATTGCCAAACGACTGCACCTTGCGTAGTGGCTCCTGAAGGTCATGGGAGGCTACATAGGCAAAGTCCTGTAAGCTTTCGTTGGAACGCTGAAGTTGTTTTTCATGGCGTTTAGCTTCCGTAATGTTCATAAACGTCAACACTACGCCGTCTTCCCCCTGTTTCACGGCCTGTACCTCAAACCAGGCATCAAGTCCCTTATCATCAGTGTAATACTGAACTGCTCGTTCTGGTTGGCCCGTATTCGTTACGCGGGCATACACATCAAACAAGCCTGACTCAATGTTACCCGGAAACATATCGAGCATGCGAACCCCGGCCATCTCTTCGGGGGTGTGGCCAAGACTTTGAATAACGGCTTTGTTGGCCGCTCCCATCCAGAAATCCACAATTTTACCCTTAGGTGCTTCCTCACTGACCTTACCATCGCGGATTGCGGTCATCGACAGGATACTGTTCAGCGAAGCGTCGAGTGTGGTTTGAAGCTGTTCTGTACGGAGGTTTAGCTCCAGTTCGGCGCGTTTTCGGGTCGTGGTGTCTAACACACTTAAAATCAGGCCGTCGTCCTGTTTGGTGGCCGTAATGTCGTACCAGCCATTAACGCCTTCGGCTTCATACGCAACTTCTGTCTGATAAGGTATACCGGTTTCAACAACTTGGGTATAGCTGTCAAACAACCCCAACGGTTTGTTATGTGGATTGATACTTAACATCCGCCCTCCAATCAGTTTATCGAAAGGAACACCAATGATCTCAGCGCTTTTTTGGTTCGCTGCAATCCATTCGAAGTCAATTATTTCGTTTGTTGATGCATCCCGAATAGATCGAAAAAACATCAGTGCCAGGGGGGCACTGTCAATGATTTTCTGAAGTGTTTGGGCAGTTAAAGTAGCACCAATCATATATAGTGGATAAACCAGTCTGTAAGTAGCTAGCTTTGTGCAGAGACCGAGTGAGTAAGTAAATTAAGCATGAATACTGCCAAGGTAGGGAGCATAGACAAAAAAGTTAGCCAGTGGCCCTGTTCGCATTCCTGCTTCTCTTTCTGACCTTATTTTCCCAGTTTTGCAATTCTTAGCGTGCAAAACATAAGTTTGTATAAACGTACTTCCGCATGGCCACGGCCCGCCCACTATATCAACAACTGTCGCGTAATATTACGGCTTACCCACCCGAAGAAGCCCGCGAAATGGCTTTCATGTTACTCGACCACTATTTCGGTCTTCGCAAAACCGACGTTCTTGGTGACAAACCGTTGCCACCCAACCGCACTGAGCCCGACTGGTTCAAAATTCTGGAACGACTCAATCGACAGGAGCCTATCCAGCATGTGATTGGGACGACCATTTTCTGCGGTTTAGAATTTGAAGTGTCACCCGATGTGTTGATTCCCCGGCCCGAAACGGAAGATCTGGTCCGACTCATTATGCATGACTTTGCCGAGCGGGAAGGCCGCCCGGTTGAAGTGCTCGACATTGGCACGGGCAGTGGTTGCCTGGCCGTAACGCTGGCGCGGTTTCTGCCATCAGCCTCGGTCACGGGCTGGGATGTGTCGGAACAGGCCCTTGAAACGGCCCGGCGCAATGCCGACAATCTGGGTGCTGCTGATGTGGTCTTTCAGATTCAGGACATCCTGAATGTTCCCGAAGCATATGCCCTCCAGTTTGACTGTATCGTGAGCAATCCGCCTTATGTGACTCGCTCTGAAGCTGCGCAGATGGACCCTAATGTTGTTCATTACGAACCCGATTTGGCCCTATTTGTGGATGATGCTGATCCACTGATTTTTTATAAGGCAGTGGCCAGTTTTGCCGCCAATCACCTTGCGCCGGGTGGTGCCTGTTACGTAGAAATCAACGAGCGTTTTGGCGATGATACCCGGCAGGTGTTTGCTGATAATGGCTTCAGCAATGTGCAGGTTTACAAAGATATTCACGGCAAAGACCGGAGTGTGAGGGCCAATTTATGACAACACAATTCTCGTATCATACCAAAATTCGTCAGGTCAGTGAAGAGGTAGGCCGGGTAGTAGTTGGGCAGGATCGCTTGCTAAACCGATTGCTGATTGGCCTTTTTACGGGTGGCCATATTCTGCTTGAAGGTGTTCCGGGATTGGCTAAGACGCTGACAATCAATACACTGTCGAAGGTGCTACAGCTCGATTTTCAACGAATCCAGTTTACGCCTGATTTGCTGCCTGCTGATCTGATTGGAACAATGATTTTTAATCAGAAAACGGCTGAGTTTGAGGTAAAACAGGGGCCGATTTTTGCCAACCTGATTCTGGCCGACGAAATAAACCGCTCACCAGCCAAGGTACAGTCGGCTCTGCTGGAAGCCATGCAGGAAAAGCAGGTGACTATTGGAGAAGAGACGTTTCTGCTCGACCCGCCCTTTCTGGTACTAGCTACCCAAAATCCGGTAGAGCAGGAGGGAACTTACGCGCTACCCGAAGCCCAGGTGGATCGCTTTATGATGAAGGTCTTTATCGACTACCTCAGTAAGGACGACGAACTGGAAGTTATGCGCCGAATGTCCGATATGAGTTTCGATTACGAGGTGCAGCCGGTGCTGGACCGTGATGACATTGTGGGTATTCGCAATGAAATAAACACCGTGAATATGTCGGAAACGTTGGAGCGCTATATCATTGAACTGGTGTTCGCCACGCGCCGACCACTCGACTATAACCTGCGCGATGAAGCGCGCTATATTCAGTACGGCGTGTCGCCACGGGCCAGCATTAATCTGAACCGGGCCGCCAAAGCACTAGCCTACTTCGATCGTCGCGACTATGTGCTGCCTGAGGATATTAAAGAAGTGGTGCCTGATGTGTTTAATCACCGGATTATGCTCAACTACGAAGCTGAAGCCGACGGAGTCAGCACTCAACAGGTTATCAGTTCTATTTTGCGTAAAGTCGCCATTGGCCGGTAAAATCAGGAGATGTCATCTTGTTTGGAAAGATGACATCTCTCCTCAACGCTAAACGTAAAGAGATGCTTCACTTACTGCTTCTCCTCTCCCTCGTACAACCTCCTGATTCGCTCCGGTTTGCCCGGCTAAGCTGGAAAGAAATCCCTTTGAAACCCGGTCTTGTCTGGCGCGAAACTCATATTGACACGCTGTTTAACGCCCGGCAAAACCTCAATGTGCTGGTGTTCAAAAATAAGCCCCGCCGACTGCGGATAGCCTTCGGTTCAGGAGGAGATAGTCTGAAAAAAACGAGCTGGTTTGGTCAGCAGCACGGGGCTGTGGCGGTCATCAACGGCACTTTTTTCGACGTGAAAAATGGTGGTTCTGTTGACCTGATCCGTATCGACGGCCAAACGCTGGACACAACGGTTTTAGATAAAAACAGGTCTCGGTCCGAACACCGGCAAGCGGCAATCGTGATTCGTCGGAATCGAATGAAGATACTGTTTGGCGGTACTGCCCCGCGTTGGGATCAGGCTCTCCGTGAGCGAAACGTGATGGTTACGGGGCCACTCCTGCTCCTGGATGGGAAGCCACATCCGTTACTCAAAAACGCCTTCAACGACAACCGCCATCCTCGTACCTGTGCCTGCGTAACGGCAGATAAGCGCGTGATCTGGCTCACTGCCGACGGTCGCCATGCTAATGCCGCAGGATTAAGCCTGCCCGAACTGCGTCAGGTAATGCAGTGGCTGGGTTGCCGCGATGCGATCAATTTAGATGGGGGAGGTTCTACAACTATGTGGCTGTCCGGTCATGGCGAAAATGGGGTTGTAAATTACCCCTCCGACGGCAAAAACTGGGTTAGAACCGCAGAACGACCAGTCAGTAACGTGTTGCTGTTGAAATGAATGAGGGAAGAATTAGTGAGTACTCCACGGCCATGCTCAATGTGCTGTTTGATGCCGGATTTGGAAAGCGATTGGCTGTAGTTGGGTAGAAAGCCACCACGCCCAACTGCCTATTTCTCGGCAAATTTCACTAAATTTGTTTAAACTACTTACGTCAATTTAGTGAAGACAGCCGCTGATACCAAGTCCAGTAAAAACGCCAAAGAAACACCCCTAAACCGGCAATACAATCAGGTTAAAGCCAAATATCCCGGCGCGTTGCTTCTCTTTCGGGTCGGAGATTTCTACGAGACTTTTGGCGAAGATGCCATTCGGGCCAGCAAGATTCTTGGTATAACCCTTACCAAACGCAACAATGGCGGTGCCAATGAGGAACTAGCTGGTTTCCCCCACCACTCGCTCGATACACACCTTCCTAAACTCGTTCGGGCGGGTGAGCGCGTTGCTATTTGCGACCAACTCGAAGACCCTGCCCAGGCTAAAGGTATCGTACGCCGGGGAGTAACGGAGCTGGTAACGCCCGGTGTGTCGTTCAACGATAACGTGCTGGATACCCGCCGAAATAATTACCTCGCGGCCATTCATTTCGGGAAAAAGGAGGATGAATTTGGGGTGGCTTTTCTGGATATTTCGACCGGGGAGTTTCTGGCAGCACAGGGTAACGCAGCCTATATCGATAAACTGTTGCAGAGTTTCAACCCCTCGGAAGTACTGTACTGTAAGCGTAACCGGCAGGAGTTTGGAACATTGTTTGGCAGTTCTCCCTCAGGAGATCGGTTTCATACCTACACCATTGAAGATTGGGCTTTTACTTACGATTTTGGTTATAACTATCTCAAGCAACATTTCCAGACAACCTCTCTGAAAGGCTTCGGGATTGATGGTTTGCCGGATGGTATTATTGCTGCCGGAGTTATTCTGCATTACTTAAACGAGACCGAACATAAAGACCTTCAGCATATTACGCGCATAACTCGTCTGGAGGAAGACAAATACGTTTGGCTCGACCGCTTCACAATTCGTAATCTCGAACTGGTGGCGGCTCAGCAGGAAGGCGGTGTGCCGTTAATCCAGATTCTCGATCAAAGTGTAACGCCAATGGGGGCCCGCCTGATGCGCAAATGGCTGATGTTACCCCTCAAAGAGAAATCGCTGATTGATGAGCGGCTGAACATGGTCGCGCTGTTGCACGAGGATACCGAGCTATTGGACGAACTCCTGGGGCATCTCAAACAGATTGGCGATCTGGAACGGCTCATTTCCAAGGTAGCTGTCCGGCGTATTGGGCCCCGTGAGATGCTGCAACTCAAGCGGTCGCTACAACACATTCTGCCAATTAAGGAACTGCTGATTACAGCGCTCAACCTGCCGACCATCAATCAGGATGAACGGGCAGGCGTTCCGGCCCGTTTGGCTTCGCTCAAAAAATACGCCGACCAACTCAACCCCGTTTCGTTTTTGCTCGACCGCATCGAAGCTGAACTACGCGATGATCCGCCAGTGGTATCGAACCAGGGCGGAATGATTAAGTCGGGTGTCGATCCGGAGCTGGACGAGCTACACGCGCTGGCTTTTACGGGTAAGGATTATCTGGCGCAATTGCAGGATCGTGAGATCAAACGAACCGGAATCAGTTCGTTGAAAATCAATTTCAACAAGGTATTTGGGTATTACCTCGAAGTTACCAACGCCCACAAAGACCGCGTACCTGAGGACTGGATCAGAAAGCAAACCTTGGTGAATGCGGAGCGGTACATAACGCCCGAACTGAAAGAATACGAAGACAAGATTCTGAACGCCGAAGATCAGATTTTTGCCATTGAGTCCAGAATGTATATGGAACTGGTACAGGCCGCTGGCGAGTATGTAGGTGCTATTCAGCAGAACGCCCGCGTGGTGTCGGTGCTTGATGTGCTATCGTCGTTTGCGAAAGTGGCTGTGCGCAACAAATATGTGCGGCCCCTTATTAACGAAAGCAAGTCGTTGAATATCAAAGACGGTCGCCATGCGGTGATCGAGCAGCAACTGCCCCCCGGTGAACCGTATGTGCCGAACGATATTTACCTAGACGACGAAACCCAGCAAATCATAATTATCACGGGGCCCAACATGGCGGGTAAATCGGCGCTGTTGCGGCAGGTTGCCCTGATTGTGCTGATGGCTCAGGCCGGTAGTTTTGTGCCGGCATCGGGAGCAGAGTTGGGTATTGTCGACAAGATTTTCACACGGGTAGGAGCGTCCGACAACCTGTCACGGGGTGAGAGTACGTTTATGGTCGAAATGACCGAAACGGCGAGTATTCTCAATAACCTCAGCGAACGGAGTCTCGTGCTGATGGATGAAATTGGGCGCGGTACCAGCACGTACGATGGCGTATCAATCGCCTGGGCCATCACCGAATTTCTACACAACCATTCTGATTGCCGTCCTAAAACGCTTTTTGCAACGCACTATCACGAACTCAACGATCTGGCAGCGGATAACCCCCGGATTCGTAATTTCAATGTATCCGTGAAGGAGGTAGGTAACAAGGTTATTTTCCTGCGGAAACTGAAAGAGGGCGGTTCTGAGCACAGCTTTGGTATTCACGTAGCGCAAATGGCCGGTATGCCGCCTTCAGTAGTCAGCCGAGCCGGGCAAATCCTAAAACAACTCGAAGCATCGCACAGCCGCGAAGATAACAAAGACGCTATTCGCGAAGCGGTGGTTCGGCATTCCGAGGATAACGAACGCGAATTGGCGCTGCGCATCATCGAAGCGGGCGACCCCCGTTCAGAAGCGATCAAGGACAAGCTAAAGAGTATCGACATCAACCGCCTGACACCCATTGAAGCCTTGCTGAAACTAAATGAATTGGCCCGGTTAGTTGAGTGAGGCAGAAAGGCTATATTTATACACCGTTGAAAACGAGACGCTATTATGAACCAGACCATTCATCCCCAGTACATAACTGACGAACGCGGCAACCGCGTTTCGGTAGTACTTCCAATTCAGCAGTGGCAGAAAGTTCTTGAGGAATTAGAAGAGTTGGACGATATTCGGCTTTATGATGAAGTGAAAGCCCGTAATGAACCAACGATTTCGCTAGTGGAATACAAAGAAAAGCGACAGCGAACAAATGGTTAATTACACGGTCGTTTTAACGAAAACGGCACAAAAGCAACTAGATAAATTGCCTGACCAAATAGCCAGTAATCTTCTGGATGCGCTAGATGAATTGGCCGAAAATCCGAGACCGGACGGATGTAAAAAGCTGAAAGGCCGCTCTGGGTATCGAATTCGTAAAGGTGACTATCGTATTATTTACGACGTTATAGACAATGTGTTAATAGTAGAAGTAGTGGCAGTAGGCCATCGGCGGGATATTTATCAATAAGCTTTTGGCACCATGACTCATAGAAGCGCTATTAAAACTGAATCTAACTCTTAATGAACCAACACAACCAGGCTCAGTTTTTTTTGAGTTACAGCTGGCTTGCCGGGTTGTTGTAGCGAGTAGTCGATTTGGCAGGTGTAAACGGCCGATGGGCAGCGTTCACCCTTGTACTTTCCATCCCAGGCAAAAGGCGGGCTGCTCGTGTTGAAAATAAGCTCTCCCCAGCGGTCATACACCGAGAGCGACGAAAACGTGATGTCGTTGCAGGCGAAGGGTTGAAACACATCATTCACCCCATCGGCATTGGGCGAAAAGGCGTCGGGAGCGTAAACCACACATTCACAACCACTGTAGTCGACCACTATTGAGTCAATGACGGTGGCACAATCGTTCTTAACCGATGCCCGAAATAATCCCGACGTGTTGATTGTTCGTTCAATTTCAGGAGTAGAGTCCAGCCACTGGAATTTTCCTTCTGCTATTACAGGTACAATTGTGTAGACTTCTGTGCCACACAGGTGTTTGTCGGGCCCTAACTCAAGCCGGGGGGGTAACACGTAGCGTATCCGAATGCTATCGCTGGTCGTACAGTTAGCGTCGGTAACCTGCACCGTGTAAAGTCCACTTCGGCGTACTTGGTAGCTGTTTTGCCCAGTGCCGTCCTGCCATCGATATGTTCCAGTTTGGGGAACGCGTAGAGTCAACGTTTTATCCTCACAAAGCGTAGTATCCGGCCCCAAGCTAAAATCGAGTTTATAATTGACCGTAATGGTGTCACGCACAACTTTGCAGGGCGTTTTCACTTCAACCCAGTACTTGCCCGGCTCCTTTACCAGCAGCGTTGGCGATGTACTACCCGTGTTCCATTTATAATCGCTGGCACCGGGTGTGTTGGCGTTGAGCAAGTGCGTACTTTTTCGACCACACAAGGTCGTATCCCTGCCTAAATCTAATTTAATTGGCAGCAGAGATACATCGTCGATGAACAGGTAATAATAACCCAGGGAAGGGGGGAGCTCAATGAAATTTCCGATGGTTACTTGGCTCTCTCCACCTTTGGCAACAATGCATCCACCCACTTTCTCCCACTGAAAACGTTTTGTGAGCCGCTGCGGACTATTATCCAAAACCTGCGGTTTGCCACCAGTGACCAGTAAGTCCTTAGCGGTTGTGGTGGTTAACGGTTGATTGGAAAAATAAGCGCCAAATGATCCAGATGGATACCGGTTGGGGGTAGGGGAGCTTACATACAAATCAAACTGGTAGGCTTCGCCAGCTTCCAGGGGCTTTTTGAGCGGAGTTGCCAGGTATTCGGCCCAGCCCAGATCCATAAATAAGCGGGCTAAACCTTGACCTGAGTGAGGAGGCAACTCAATTTGGTTGGTTGGAAAACAATAGTTGTAGAAGTCGGGAGTAGCTTTATTTGGGTTGTACCAGAAATTAGCTTCTGTAAGCAGGTTATCTTGTTTGGGGCAATTCTGGTATAGTTCGAAGCCGCCGTTGGGTATAAGCTCTTGGGCTGCTGCCGATCCCGGCAACAGAAAGACCAAAAACAAGACCCAGACAACGGTTCTGCTCATTTTGTGTAGAAACTTATTCTATACTTTATGTACTTATTTTGTGAGATACTTGTAAAATTACGGGCTATTCGGCACATTTAAAACTATCCACTTCTGCGAATGAAGCACTCTCTTTTCCAAATGGGTAAATGGCAACTACGAGGCGGCAATCCGGGTAGATTGATAGACTGAAAATCTTCGATGGATAGGGCAGACTGGCTTTCAAGCCTACTTTTCCCCTGCTTAACTAACCGCTACATGAACCCAATAAGTGCCCTGAGGATAAGCCAGTATCTGGTCATTTTATGGATAATAACAACCTCTGCCGTTGCCCAGACAGTACAACCTACAAGCTGGTGGAAACCCTCGGATAGTAAGTTTCCTGTAATTGACGGCCAGGCCTGGTCGGCGGAAATGCGCGATACGATTCAGCGATTCCCTCCCAGGGCCGAACCATTGGTTAGAAAGGCCGTCTGGAATTTGTCGCGGCAAAGTGCGGGGCTATCAATTCGGTTTGTGAGCGATGCGCCACAGATTACCGTTCGTTATAAAGTGACGGGTTCAGCAGCCATGCCTCACATGCCGGCAACGGGGGTAAGCGGTGTCGATCTATACGGAATTGATAGCGATGGAACCTGGCATCTGGCTGCGGGGAAATACAGCTTTAAAGACACCGTTCAGTACACATTTGCCCAGTTACGGCCCAACGATCAGTATCACAAACTTGGTCGTGAATACCGGTTGTATCTGCCGCTGTACAATAGCATCAGAGACCTCGAAATTGGTGTACCGGCGGGGAGTCGATTTACAGTGCTGCCCCAACGAGCTGAGAAACCCATCGTGGTATATGGTACGTCGATAGCGCAGGGTGCCTGTGCTTCGCGCCCTGGTATGGCCTGGACTAATATTTTGGCTCGTAAACTGGACAGAACAGTTATAAATCTTGGCTTTTCGGGTAATGGGCGACTGGAAAAAGAAGTGATCGATCTCGTTAATGAAATTGATGCCAAGGTGTTTGTGCTGGACTGCCTGCCCAACTTGATTCAGCCAATCGTAGACAGCACTGAGTTGCAGAAACGAATCATCGAATCGGTTAAGACCATCCGCGCCAAACACCCTCAAACGCCTATTCTGCTGACCGAGCACGATGGCTATACAGAAGGGTATCTGATGCCGCAGCGGCAACCGCTGTTCGAGAACGCCAATCGGGACTTACGAAAAGCATTTGCGCGACTAACCGCCGAAAAGGTTACCGGAATTTATCTGCTCCCGATCGCCGAAATCGGCATGGATCTCGACTGCATGGTCGACGGCACGCACCCCAACGATCTGGGTATGATGCGCTATGCTGATGCCTACGAGAAAAAACTGCGAGAAATCTTGCAACAACCGATTGGCCAGTTAAAGACGCAGATTCCCACCCGCCAAAACCGCGAGCCAGGCAGCTACAATTGGGAAGAGCGGCATAATGATATGCTGAAACTCAATCAGACGGAGCCGGGTAAGATTCTGTTTTTTGGAAATTCGATTACGCACAACTGGGGCGGCAAGCCCTTAAATAATCGCATTAAAGGGGCCGACTCCTGGCAGAAATACCTCGACCCGTTGCAGGTGCGTAATTTTGGTTTTGGCTGGGATCGAGTCGAGAATGTGCTGTGGCGTGTTTACCACGACGAACTAGACGGGCTTGCCCCCGAACAGATCGTGATTAATATTGGTACGAACAACATCGCCCAGAACACCGATGAGGAAATTGTTCAGGGGCTGAAACTACTGGTGCAGGCGGTTCGACTAAAACAGCCCCAGGCCAAAGTTACACTGCTGGGTATTTACCCGCGCCGGGACCTGGAAGCACGGGTTACGACACTTAATACAGGAATTGGGGCAATGGCAAAATCCGAGCGAATTGGCTTTCAGGATATTGGCGCGAATATGCTCTCCAAAGACGGAAAGATTAATGAAACGCTCTTCTCCGATGGGCTGCATCCCAACGCGGCTGGTTATGAGCTTTTAGGAAAAGAACTCGCGCGGGTACTGAAAGGGAAATAACATCCGAACTGGCTATTCCACCTTTACAGTAACACTTTTGCCCAAATAAACGCCTTGTGGTACGTCTACGATAAACAGCGTCGTCTTCTGATTCTCATTAACAACAGCGGTAACGTTTTCGCCTTTGGCTTTGTAACTGCTGCTTACCGACAGCAGTATACGGCTCAATTTCCTGGACGGGTCAGCCAGCGTTAACTCGCTCAGGCGACCGCCTTTCATGTTCAGCATCGCCATGCCCTGACTGTCCATCCGAACGGTTACGCCTTTATCGATGTCGATGGCTCCTGACTTATAAAAAGCCAGTTGAGTGATGCCCAGTTTGCCATTTTTTACGGCCTGAAGTTCAGCCGTATTGGATAGAATCTCAATGGAACAATTGGTATTGCTGATTTCGGCTAGCTGCTGTTCCGTAACATCGGGCACCACAATGTACTGATAAGACGCCTTGTTGGGCTTGCTGCCATGATCGAACCACAACGAAAACACGTCCTCGCTGACTGGCTCTTTACTGGCATTTTTCTGGTCGGTGATGGCTGCCCAACTGCCGGTTTCGGTCTGATTTGACAAGCCGATGGTGGCGGGCTGAGGGAAGATATAGCCAATTTTGTCGTGGTAAACCCATTTTACCTTGTCGAGGCTCCGGCTGCCTTTGGGAACGGTGGTCAGCGCACCGTTCTGCATCATACGCACATCGCTCCGTAGCAATACCTGATTAAGGGTAGTTGTTACCGGTAAATTGGGCGTTGACGTAATATCGGTGCCGAGGCAAACGTATTCATCATCAAAAAAGAACCACGATTTTTTAGCCACCAAACCATCGTGAGGGCTTTTAAAATCGAAAGCTACTGCACCGTATAACCCGTCCGTCACAGCGCCTACAAAATCGGTCAGTCCATCTTTTTGAATAGCCTCGGGACCGGGCAATTGGGCCTTCTGCATAATGGTTGTCCCTGAGATTTTCTGCCAGTTATACACCGGCCAAATGTTGTGATATTCGTCACCCTTTAACATGAGGTAATTGGTGCCGTCGGCCCGGTGGTGGGTGGTTTTACCCGGTCCGTTATAGGGTTCTTCCATGTTCCGGTTGCGGGTCGAGAACATGCGCACCGTGGTATAAAATCGGGGTCGCTGAAACACGAAATGTTCGGATTGCCAAAAGAACTTGGCAAACGATGCTGAGGGCTTGGCTTCGCCTTTGCGCAACCGGACAATCTCCTGTAACTCATCCTTTCGATAGTCGGTGCTCACCAGAACGCGCTCGATTTCGAGGGTGCTTTGCGGGCGAAACGTTGCCCGTTCGGATATACTTCGGTTTTTGACGCTGATGTCGTCGTAGATGCCGTAAACCATTTGTTTGTAGATACCATCGAGGTAGTAGTCGACCAGGTGGTTTATTTTGTCTTTAGCGAACGCATATTTTGTGCCCGACACGTAATACGACCACTCGCCAAACGCATTGGCGTATTTGCCGTATCCATACGATGAAGTGTTATTGACCCGGTCGACCCGGTGGTGAAAGCTGTAATCGTGTTGAAGCCCCCGCTCACCCGTCGCAAATTTCAACTCACCCTCAATGATTTTAATGATGTTGTCAAACTCCTGATAATCATTCATAAAGAGCAGATTCTTGGCCAGAATCCCCGCAATCACAATCCGGTCACCGCTCGGGCGGGCGCCCGACGCGTTCATGTTGGCCCGGCCAATCATGGGTTGGGCTTTGGCAACGAGGTCTTTAGGTAACTCGTCGCCAATGATCAGCATGAGGTTACCCAGATTGGTTGGCGTCGTAATCTGATTATCGTGCCAGTTGTCGCCCACAAAGTCATTCTTAACCCAATAGTCCAGCCCTTTAATAATCTGCGCTTTGAGTGGCTTGCTTTGATAGAATTTAGACGGTTTACTTTTATAGGCTTTGGCCATAAACACCAGATCGCGCGTGTGCCCTCCATGCGGAAAACTGGCCGTTCGGCTCAGGTCGGCGTAGTTAATTCCCTGAAAACTACCATCGTCGTTCATCTTGGCCATGATAGCTTCCACGTTGCTGTCAGGGACTTTACTCGCCATCAGGTCAGTTAGAATACGCTCTTCAATGAGTTGGATATCATTTTGAGCCAGGCAGAACGAAGAAAAAAGGACAAGAATTGGTACTATCAATAAGCGTTGAGTAAATGATTTCATAGAGAGTCAGCTGGTGCAATTCGGGTTTAGTTACCCTGTAAAGCTGATTCGTGCCGATTTCTATTGGCAGGGGAGAGGTCGACGGTCTGGCAGGTTACTTAAAACGTTGAACGGGTCTTTCATTATCTTTGGTCAACGTCCTAAATGGTATTCTTACTTTTTACAATGATTCGCATTTCTAAACGTGTTCTTCGCTTGTTCCTGGCTGTCGTTACATTGGCCGGACTGGGCATGGCCATTAGTGCCTGGACAAAGAAAGCTGCCCCTGCACCACCCAATGTGGTCTTATTTTTTATGGACGACATGGGCTACGGCGATTTATCGGTAACGGGGGCCTTAGATTACACCACTCCCAATCTGGACCGGATGGCTGCTGAAGGCTCCCGGTTTAGCAATTTTCTGGTAGCGCAGGCCGTGTGCAGTGCCTCACGGGCTGCGCTGATGACCGGCTGTTACCCAAATCGGCTGGGAGTTTCGGGCGCTTTTGGCCCTAATTCACCGATTGGTCTTAACCCGAACGAGGAAACACTGGCCGATCTGCTCAAGGAACGCGGTTACGCAACCGGCATTTTTGGGAAGTGGCACCTTGGCGATAAACAGCCGTTTTTACCGCTTCAGCAGGGTTTCGACGAATATTACGGCGTGCCTTACTCGCACGATATGTGGCCGCTTCATCCCTGGCAGGCGCAGTCTAACTACCCACCCTTGCACTGGATTGAAGGCAACGAGAAGAAAGATGAGATCAAAGACCTGACCGATGTCGGTAAGATCACCGCCACAATAACCGAACGGGCACTGGGATTCATTCGTAAACACAAATCGAAACCGTTCTTTCTGTATGTGCCTCACCCGCTACCCCACGTACCGTTGGCGGCTTCGCCCAACTTTCGCGGGAAGACAGCGCGGGGGCTTTTCGGCGACGTAATTACCGAGCTGGACTGGTCAGTTGGCCAAATTTTAGGCGAACTGAAAAAGCAGAATCTGGACAAAAACACGCTGGTTATCTTCATCAGCGACAATGGTCCGTGGCTCAACTACGGCGACCATGCGGGCTCGTCGGGGGGCTTCCGCGAAGGAAAAGGGACCTCGTTTGAGGGCGGGCATCGCGTGCCTTGCCTGGTGCGCTGGCCGGGTGTAGTGCCCGCCGGTCGGGTGTGCAACAAGTTGTTGACCACCATGGACATTCTGCCGACGGTAGTAAAACTCTGCGGTGCCCGTCTGCCTAAGCAACGGATTGATGGCGTTGACTGGATAACCCTACTGAAAGGTAATGATTCCGTGACTCCCCGCGACCGTTTCTATTATTACTACCGCAAAAACAACCTCGAAGCCGTTAGGGAAGGCGACTGGAAACTCGTATTTGCGCATCCGGGCCGTACCTACGAAGGATCGTTACCGGGGCAAGGCGGTAAACCAGGCCCGAGCCCCGAAAACAACGAGTTCCCTAAAGCACTCTACGATCTCCGACGTGATCCGGGCGAGCGGTATAATGTGCTGGAGCAGCAGCCTGAAATTGCGGCCAGACTAGAGAAAATAGCCGAAGAAGCCCGCGCTGATCTGGGCGATGAATTGCAGAAGCGCAGTGGTGCTAACGTCCGTGAACCAGGTCGCTTGAGTCAGTAATTATAAAATCGTTGTACAGCGCCTACGCTGTTGAATAGCCCCAACAACTTGCGTTCCAGCCAGAAATCTTATTTTTGGTAGACTTTCTGAACCAAGCCCCCCGCCTTTACTGGTACTAAGCAAAGT
>NZ_JAPQNS010000028.1 GCF_028867935.1 Flavobacterium sp. SUN052 | reverse complement strand
AACCCACGTCTCAATCATACCTTTGTCCATGATCCCCATTACTGTGTTTATTTAAAGTTCGCACTTCAAAATTCACACGGTTTTGGGGATTTTCCCTAAAGTCTAAACAGCTTCATAAAAAAGTATTATTCTATTTGTTATATAAGCGTAAAAAAATAAGGTAAAATTTCTTCAAAATTCAGTGGCTTCCGTACCTTTCAAGCGATAGTTTCACTCGCCGAACGCACGTCGTTTCCGCGCTCCCGGCGCTCCTTTTCAGGCTATCGTAAAGGGTATGGACAATGTTGAATTACTCTCCCGCATTCAGTTCGCCTTCACCATCGCTTTCCATTACATCTATCCACCCCTAAGCATTGGCCTTGGTGTTTGTCTGGTTGTTATGGAGGGCATGTATCTCAAAACCGGCAACAAAGTTTATGAGGAACTTACCAAGTTTTGGGTACGCATTTTCGCGCTCATTTTTGGTATTGGCGTTGCCACAGGCATTGTCATGGAATTTGAGTTTGGCACTAACTGGGCTACTTATTCGCGCTACGTGGGCGACATTTTCGGCTCTGCGCTGGCGGCAGAAGGCATCTTTGCTTTTGCACTCGAATCGGCCTTTCTAGGCATTCTTATTTTTGGATGGAACCGGGTCAGTCCGCGTGTTCACTTTGTATCAACAGTACTGGTAGCGTTGGGCTCAATTTTTTCGGCCCTCTGGATTGTGGTGGCCAATTCATGGCAACAAACGCCATCGGGTTACCGCATCGAGGGACAAGGTATGCAGGCGCGGGCCATTGTTACAGATTTTTGGGCAATGGTATTCAATCCATCGTCGCTGGAAAGGTATTCACACGTGCTGATTGGAGCATTTCTGGCAGGGTCATTCCTAGTGTTGAGCGTGAGTGCATGGTACATTCTGAAGCGAAAGCACGTGATTCATGCTCAAACGGCGTTTACTATTGCGCTGTGGGTGGCCGCCATTTCGTCGCTGGGTCAGTTGTTCACAGGCCATAAATCGGCGGAGGTTGTCACGAAATATCAACCCGCCAAGTTAGCCGCAATGGAAGGGCATTTTGAGAAACTGGCTCCCGCTGATATGTATTTGTTGGGTTGGGTCGATGTAAAAACACAAACGACAACCGGCCTGAAAATTCCCGGCGGCCTGTCTTTTTTGGTACATCAGGATTTTCATAAGTCTATTCCCGGCCTCAACAGCATAAAACCCGAAAATCGCCTTACGGCGGTGAACTTCGTTTTCCAGACTTACCACCTCATGGTTGCCATCGGAATGGCGATTATTGCCCTGTCTTGGTTTGCCTTATTCCTGTTATATCGAAAGAAACTGTTCCAGACCCATTGGTTAATGGGAGTATTCGTGGGAGCGGTATTATTACCACAAATTGCTAATCAGGTTGGTTGGTACACCGCCGAAGTAGGTCGACAGCCGTGGGTGGTATACGGGCTGTTGCGCACCTCAGATGCCCTTTCGCAGGCGGTGAAAGCCGAACACGTACTTATTTCACTTATTCTGTTCACGTTCATTTACGTGATGCTTTTGGGACTGTTTCTATACCTGCTCAATAAAAAAATTCAGCACGGCCCCGACGTCGACGTTGAGCAGGCAGGGCCAGGTTCGCGATTCAACTTAAAAAGCGAAAGCGTGAATTAAAAACATGGATACTATACTTGGACTTGACCTGCCTACATGGTGGTTTTTGCTGATAGGCGCGCTCATCAGCGGATATGGAATTCTGGATGGCTTCGATTTAGGAGCGGGTGCTTTGCACCTATTTTTTCGAAAAGAAGAAAGTCGACGGATTGCACTCAATGCTATTGGTCCGGTTTGGGATGGCAACGAGGTTTGGCTTGTTATCGGTGCCGGAGCTTTATTTGCAGCATTCCCGTTGGTTTATGGTACTATTCTGTCGGTGTTTTACCTGCCGTTTATTCTGTTTCTGGTCGCCATAATCTTCCGGGCCATTTCTATTGAATTTCGAAGTAAGGAAGACATGCGCTGGTGGCATCAGTTGTGGGATGTCTGCTACAGCGCATCAAGTATTCTGATTTCTCTGCTGCTTGGGCTGATCCTGGGCAACCTTATTCAGGGCATTCCGCTAAACGCAAAGCACGAATTTGTGGGCCATTTAAGCGACTTTTTCAATCCTTACGCCGGGCTCATTGCCGTTACGGTGTTGTCGCTTTTTATGCTGCATGGGGCCATGTATTTACTGATGAAAACTGAGGCCCGGCTTTACGCCAAACTAACCGTGATTGCCAACAATACCAGCAAATTCTTTATTCTCTGTTTCATTGCCACCTCGCTGACAACGCTTATTTATGTGCCGCACATGACCGCTATTTTCAAAAATTACCCGGTTCTGTTTCTGCTGCCCATTGCCGCCGTCTTGATTGTGCTAAATATTCGCAGAAGCGTTGAAAAACGGCAATATCGGCGCGGATTCGTTTCGTCGGCTACCACCACAGCCCTTTTACTGATTCTGTTTGCTATGGGTTTGTACC
Source organism: Flavobacterium sp. SUN052 (assembly GCF_028867935.1). Taxonomy (GTDB): domain Bacteria; phylum Bacteroidota; class Bacteroidia; order Flavobacteriales; family Flavobacteriaceae; genus Flavobacterium. The sequence goes on along the minus strand of NZ_JAPQNS010000028.1, from coordinate 22,253 downwards.
CTAATCTGGTGCTGTCGAACACCGATCCAAACGGCCATATCAGCATTTACGAAGCCGCTTCGTCGGATGGGTCGCTGCGGACTATGCTGCTGTTTGCCGCCATCGGAATGCCGCTGGTAGGAACCTATACCGTATTCGTTTTCTGGACCTTCCGGGGTAAGGTAAAACTGGAAGATAATAGCTACTGATTTCTGAGCGCGACAAAACATTCATCTATTCTGGCCGGTTCTATTAAGTCGAGTTTGTCGCTTGGCAAAATAAACCATTGAGTAAACCGTCTGTCAAAGAACAAACAGTGCCACATTACTCACGCTAAAATAGAAAAAGAGATGAAAACCATACGAAGCAAATACACCCAGAAAACATCGGTACTAGCCTTGCTGGTTGCCTTACTGTTTTCATCAGTTGCTGAAGCACAAACGTTACAGGATTTACAGGCGCGTGCCCGTCGGCCCTGGAGCCCACAAGCTAAAGGTGCTGTGATCGGTACAGGTGCTGGTGCCGCTGCCGGTGCTATCATCAACAAACGTAATCGTGTAGTTGGTGGGGTTGTAGGGGGTGTTGTTGGCGGTGCCGCTGGTTACGCCATTGGAAAGCGGATTGATAACAAACGCAAAGCCGCTGCTGCCCTTGCCGCCCGCCGGGCCGAAGAAGAACGCATTGCCGCTGCCCGTCGTGAAGATGTTGTCGCTTACGGAGAAGCTAACCGGACTATGCGGTCTGCCAGCAAAAAAGCACCTTCGTTAGGTACTGCCGCTAGTGTTGGTACAGCTGCTGTGGCTGCCGGTGCGGTTGCGGCCCCTGCTTATGTGGCCGCTGGCCCAGCTGCCGCTCAACCGGCTTATGTAACAAACATGGGTTACTTGCTTAATCCAACCTACGGCGATCAGTCAACGGCTTACCCCGAATCGGAGGTGCGCCGGAAAAGCTGGTAAGTAGTTAAACAGAAGTCAATCTCAACTGAAAAATCATGAAAACGATCCAAAGATATCTAAAGGCAATTTTGCCCATAATGCTGATGGTCTCGGTACTGTCGGCCTGCTCGAAATCGGGCGAAACGGTTGAAAACAACGTACAGGCGCTAAACAAGCAGTTTATTGATGCCTGGAATAGCAAAGACAGCGAGAAAATTATTGGTTTCCTGGCCGACGATGTTCACTTCCTGCAAGGGAATACGCATTTCACCGGCAAAGCCGAAGTATCGCAGAAATGGGTTCGCGAAACGCTTCCTACTCTTAGCGACTTAAAAACGTACACGGTTAGCTCAACCATCGACGATAAAACAGCGTACGAAGCGGGTACCTACTCCGTTGATGTACTTCCAGAGACGCCACAAGAGCCTCGTGGGGTCGGTCAGGGTAACTTCATCCTGCTCTGGAAAAAAGGGGCTGACGATACCTGGAAACTGAGCTATGCCCAATTGGAAGGCATGCCAGTAGTCGCAAAAAGATAGAAATAAAGGAGTGAGGAGCGAGGAGTAAAGAGTTGCTGACGCCAGCCAATCATGCGTTAGCAACTCTTTACTCCTCGCTCCTCACTCCTTTACACGGGATTACAACTCCTTTTCTCACTCTTTTATCCTTGCCGTTTCCCGCTATCGGGTTAATTTTGTCCCCGTTGTTGGTGAAATTGATCCAATTGTAGCGCCCTCATGTCCAAGAAAACCAAGATTGTTGCCACCGTCGGACCGGCTTCCGAAGCAAAAGACCAGCTGTTGGCACTGGCAAAAGCCGGAGTGAATGTTTTCCGCCTGAACTTTTCCCACGGAACCCACGAAGACCATTTAGAGCGCGTTAAACGCATTCGCGAACTGAATGAAGAGCATAACCTGAACCTCTGCATTCTACAGGATTTGCAGGGCCCCAAAATCCGTATTGGCAACGTCGAAAGCAAAGACGGAGTGATGATTTTGGCGGGTAACAAGCTGGTTTTCACTAATGATGATATTATTGGAACAGCCGAACGAGTTAGTACGCCGTACAAAGACATGTATAAAGACGTGCATCCAGGTGAGCGCATCTTAATGGATGACGGTAAGCTGGAAGTACGGGTACTGGGCAAAGACGGCACTGACGTTATTACGGAAGTTGTATATGGTGGTTCGATGAAGTCGAAGAAAGGTGTAAACCTTCCTAACACGAAAGTATCGATGCCGGCCGTAACCGATAAAGACTGGGCTGATCTCGATTTTGGTTTGGAAAATGATGTCGAATGGATCGCTCTTTCTTTTGTTCGGGAAGCGTCTGAAATTCTCGAAATCAAAAAATACATTGAGTCGAAAGGCAAAAACACACGGGTAATCGCCAAAATCGAAAAACCTGAAGCTATTGTAAACATCGACGAGATTATTGCTGCCACCGATGGCCTGATGGTAGCCCGTGGTGACCTCGGAGTTGAACTTCCTGCTGAAGAGGTACCTATGATCCAGAAGATGCTGGTGGAGAAGTGCAACCGGGCTGCCAAGCCTGTGATTGTGGCGACCCAGATGCTCGAAAGCATGATCGACGCGCCCCGCCCAACCCGTGCTGAAATCAATGACATTGCCAACTCCGTAATGGATGGAGCCGATGCGGTGATGCTCAGCGCCGAAACGGCATCGGGCAAATACCCGATTCTGGCGGTAGAAAGTATGGCAAACACTATTCGTCAGGTAGAGACTTCAACCGATAAGATCTATTTCCGGTACCACGCGCACGTAAACGAAGAGCCAACCGAGAACGTGCTGAACGACAACGTGGTAATGAGCGCCTGCCGATTAGCGCGTGATACCAAAGCAAAAGCCGTAATTGGCATCACCACTTCTGGTTACACCGCCTTCCGGTTGTCGCATCACCGCCCTAAAGCCGATCTGTACATTTTCTCGCCCGACGCCCGCCTTCGCAACACGCTGGGGCTGTACTGGGGCGTTCAGGTGTTGCCTTATGCGCCAGAATCGGATAAGACAATTGAACAAACCGTAGATGAAATAAAAGACGTTTTGATTGAGCGTAATGCGCTGGAGTCGGGCGATATTTTCATCAATACACTCAGCATGCCACTCTCGCAGCAGAACAAAACGAATCTGGTGAAGCTAAGCGTGGTTGAATAACTGAACCACCGATTTCAGTAAGGAATTCGAAGAGATGATGTCTTTCTAAATAAGATGTCATCTCTTTTTTTGTAACTTGAGTTTCTAAACTCCGCACCATGCGCGAAGCAGCGTTCATCAAACGAAACACGCCCAAATGGCGTGAGTACGAAGAAACTCTTGCCGAACCCTCAGCCAGAGCTGACCCCGACGAACTTACGGATCAGTACATTGAATTAACCGACGATCTATCGTACGCACGGACATTTTATCCCGAATCGAACGTTACTAAGTACCTCAACAGTGCCGCTGCCCGCATGCACCGGGGGCTGATGCAGAACAAGCGCGACGACCAAAACCGATTCGTTGTGTTCTGGACGCACGAACTTCCGATGGTGTTTCGTGAATCACACCGCCTGCTATTGGTATCAGCCATCTTTTTCGGATTGGCTTGTTTGGTAGGCTGGTTGTCGGCGGCCAATGACGATACTTTTGTGCGCTTGATTCTGGGCGACAGCTACGTGAACATGACCTTGGAAAACATCAAAAAAGGCGATCCACTGGGAGTTTATAATAGCGATGACCGGGCTGATATGTTTTTGGCAATTACCTACAACAACATCGGGGTGTCGTTGCGAACCTTCGTCGCAGGTTTGATAGCCTCGTTTGGCACCATCATGATCCTGTTTTACAACGGCGTTATGTTGGGAACGTTTCAGTATTTTTTTTACGAACGTGGCCTGTTACTGGAGTCAGTTCTGAAAATCTGGATCCATGGTACTCTCGAAATCTCAGCCATCGTTATTGCCGGCTGCGCTGGTCTTACGGTGGGCAATAGTCTGTTGTTTCCGGGGACTTACTCCCGGCTGGAATCGTTCAAACGGGGATCAAAACAGGGCCTTAAAATTGCCATCGGGTTGATTCCTATTTTTGTTATAGCCGGGTTTCTGGAAAGTTATGTCACGCGTTTGACCTTACCGCCCGTAATCAGTGCTCTCATTATTGGGTTATCGGCCGCTTTTATTGGTTGGTATTTTATTTGGTATCCAATCAAATTAAATAAGAACACGGATTGAACGGATTAAACAGATTTCCACGGATTAGTTTGAATTCATTAAAATGAGATCTGTGAAAATCCGCTCAATCCGTTAAATCCGCGTTCCCATCATTTCCATGATTACGTTATACCAGCAACGCGATTTCGGCGAGAAAATCAACGCCACGTTCCAGTACATCGTCCAGCAATTCAAGAGTTTAGGGCTGGCTCTACTCTACATTGCTGGTCCGGTAGTGCTGGTGGCGGGTATCGCCAGCGGCATTGGTGAGTCGTCGGTGCGGGGCAATGTATTTGGGTTGGCCACTCGAGCATCGGTGATAAGCTTTCTGGCTTATATGTTGTCGTTCTGGCTGGTTCCGCTCGTAACCTATTGCCACCTGAAAGTGTATGGTCAAACAGGGGGTGGCCCCGTACCAGTAGGAGCCGTTTGGCGCGAAGTTCGCCGGGCTTTTGGGCGGGCTGTAATCACGATTATTTTATACGGAATGCTGTATGTGGTTGGGTCGCTTATTCTCTTTGTACCGGGCGTTTATTTTGCGGTTGCTCTGTCACCCATGCTGTGTATTGTGGTACTGGAAGATTTGGGAGCGGGTAACGCTCTTGGGCGGAGTTTCACCCTAGTTCAGGACAATTGGTGGTCTACGTTTGGCTTGCTCGTGATTATGAGTTTCGTGTATTTGTCGCTACTCAGCCTGATTATAGTGCCCATTATGCTTTGGGACATTGTCAAAAGCGTATTTCACCTTCCGGGCTTACCCCCTCTGGCACTGTCCTTTTTAGGCGCTTTTACCGTACTTGCTCTGCTGTTGTTTCTGGTGGTAGTCGTGCTGGCCGTGGGATTTCAGTATTACAACCTTGTTGAGAAACGCGAACACGTTGGGTTGATTTCCCGCATTGATTCGATTGGCGAGACGGTTCCGCAAACACAGTTGGCCGATGATAATGAACTGTATGGATAGGCTATTTTTGGTTCTGTCAATGGCCTGTCTGCTGCTAACTCCTGCCATAGCCCAGACACCAGCCCCTGATTCAACGGTGGTGGCCGATACAACGCGTCGGGAGAAAGATTCGCCCATACAAAATGAGGTAGAGGAGTACGAAGTAGATGAATTCGCCGACGACCCCAAGGACACAGTTATGATAGCCGCTCCTGATGACCGTTCTCTACAGACCGCCCGTTATCCTGATGAAAGCAACCTCAACGCCTATCGAACGGATCGGGACTATCAATACAGCGACGACATTCCACCGCCAGATAGCCTAATCGGGAAGTTTTTCAACTGGTTCTTTAGGCAATTACGCAACTTCTTTATCAGTCCGGCTTACCAGGGATTCTGGCGGTACATACTGATGATTGCTATTGCCGCGCTGGTTATTTATCTGGGTATTAAAGCCGAGTTTCTGGGTTTTCTGGTCCCAAGCCGAGGGAGTCAAACGACGCTAGACTACGAAAACCTGAAGGAAGACATCCACGCTATCAATTTTGAACAGGAGTTAGAAGCCGCTTCCGAACAGGGGAATTACCGGCTGGGTGTTCGCTTGCTTTACCTCCGTACCCTCAAACAACTTACCGACCGCCACCTAATCGATTGGAAACCCGATAAAACCAACCAGCAGTACGGTTACGAACTGGCCGGTCAACCATTTGCGGCCGAGTTCAACGCGCTCACCCGCGATTTTGATTACGTCTGGTACGGCGATTTCCCGGTTGACAAAACCCAGTTTGAGACGCTACAGGCTGCTTTTGGAGCCTTTGCTCAACAGTTGCCAACCCTCAGCACGACCAAGTCATGAAACTGAACCGCTACTTTTTCATTCTCCTGACGTTTGTGTTTGCTTACGGGCTTTTTGAGCATTACCGCCCCAAACCGCTTGACTGGGAACCGACTTACAAAAACACCGACAAGATTCCGTTCGGAACGCAGGCTTTGTATGAGCTGCTGCCTTCAGTCATGCGACAACCAACGGTAACCAACGTTCGGGTGCCCGCCTACAATTACCTAACTGAAAACAAGTTACCTGTCAACAGCAACTTTATCTTCGTAGCGCGTTCCATCAATTTCGATGCGAACGACCAGCAGCAGCTTCTGGCTTACGTGGGGCGGGGAAACAATGTGTTCTTGTCGGCTTATTACTTTCCTGATACGCTGGGTAAACTGTTGGGCTTTCGGGCGTTGGTCAAACGCCCCCGGCTACGCGACACTTTACTGATCAATAATTTCACAAATCCTCAGTTCAGAAAACCCGGTGGCTACAATTTCTTTCATGATGATGGCCGCAACTATCTAGTCACGAAAAACCCAAAAACCACGGTCGTATTGGGGAGAAATGCCCGTAAAGAGCCGGTCTATATTCGGATACGGTATGGGAAAGGCTATTTTTTCATTCACAACCTGCCACTTGCCCTCACTAATTTCTTTGTCTTGGATCGCAAAACATCCGACTATGCATTCAAAGTGCTCTCGTACTTGCCCGCCCGGCCCACCTATTGGGACGAGTATCAGAAACAGGGCCGATTTAGCGAGGAACAGCAATCCATTTTCCGGTACGTAATGAGCCAGCCAGCTCTAACCTGGGCGTACTATGTGCTGGTTATCGGCTTGTTATTGTATGCGCTTTTTGCCGGAAAACGCACCCAACGAGTCATTCCAGTGGTGGAACCGCCCCGCAACACCTCGCTCGAATTTGTTCAGACAGTAGGGCGGGTATATTACCAGCAGGCCGACCACAATAATCTCGGTCAGAAAATGATCCAGTATTTCCTGACCAACATTCGCGAACGATATGGCCTTTCGACAACAGTGCTGGACAATGATTTTGCCGAAATGCTCAGCAAACGTACCGGCACCGACTTAGCCGAAACGCAAGACTTGGTTCGTACCCTGCAAGCCGCCCGCCGAACGGTGACTCTCTCTGAAGATGATGTGCTATTGCTGAACCAAAAAATGGAGATGTTCCGCTGGGCAACCAATAGTAAGTAGTGGGCAGTGGCAGTAGGCAGTCCTGATGCTTCACTGACTACTAGTATTGCATGCTGCCACTGCAAACTAATTACTGCTCGCTGATCGCTGTTCACTGCCAACTACCCAATCAGGCGTGTCCTGCTCAATAGCTGCCCGGACTTTGGCGGTGATTTCTTCCACTGAATCGTCGGGCCCAAAAATGAGCGGAGCTTTGATACGAACAGTCAAAAGCGTATTTCTTTTTTTGAAGCGAAGTCCCTTTTTATCAAAGGCGCGCCGGAAACCATTAATCACAATCGGCACCACAATGGGCTGACTGTCCAGAATCAGGTGTGCTGTTCCTTTACGTACGGGAGCATAGGGGCTCGTGGTACCCTGAGGGAAACTAACAACCCAGCCGTGCGCCAAGGCTTTGCCAACTTTATCCGTCGCCGACGTATCGACTGACCGTTTTACATCGCGCCCATCAGCTCGCCATGAGCGCTCAACCGTGATAGCTCCCCCCATAGAAAATAATCGGGCCAGAATTCCCTTCTTCATGGTTTCGGATGCGGCCACATAATAGTTGCGGGCACGGGGTCCGAGCAAATACATGGGAGGAAGCAGCGTATTTTTAAACCCCCATTTAACTGCGCAAAAGATGTGAAAAAAAGCAATTACATCGGCGAAGTAGGTCTGATGGTTCGATAGAAACAGCACATTATTGATGGGAAGGTTCTCGATATGCTCGGTTCCTTCGATCTCGATTCGGTTCACCACGGTATAGCGAGCGTAGGTGAACCAACCGATAAGCCCTATAAGTATTCTCTTGACTAACAGAGAATTACCAAATGGATCACACTCAAATAAGCCAAGCAAATCCAGATAGGAGAGTGGCTTAGGCAGGTAACTGAATTTGGTTGGTTTAACGTATTTCATCTCAAACTGGCTGTCGCGTAGTTGGTAAAGATACAAGACTGGTGCATTGTTTCTGTACGCCAATGCAATGGACAGAAGGGTAGAAAATATTTTTCTACCCGGTTAATCCTTTATTTCTGGTTTGCATCCAAGTAATAGAAACGTCCGAAAATGGCCAAAAACGCGACGTTTCACCAATCCTGCTTGGGCTGGTAAACAACAAAAGAAACAAGAAAAATGAAACGAATCGTCCTTGCCCTCGCCGTTGCTACGGGCCTTTTCTCCGCCACTACATCGTTTGCCCAAGTACAAGTTGGTTTCCGGGGCGGTGCCCACTGGGGTACCGTTTCAAAGCCCTCAATGCTCGACAATTATACCCCGAATTTTCAGTTATCTCCTGGTCCACAGGGAGCTTTGTTCTTAGACATTCCACTGGGTGAGTACATATCGTTTCGGCCTGAACTGGGATATTCTCAAAAAGGGTTGGCAATCCGTCAAAGTTTTAATTTCGACGTGTTAGGCGTAAACATTCCGCTGGGTGCACGCATTGCCCTCCAGACCAGAAATATTGACGTACCGCTTTTACTGAAACTGAACCTGGCGAGTTCTGATAGCCCTGTGCAACCCTACTTCATCGTCGGTCCTGCTGTAAGTTACTCAGTTGATAGCCGGGTTAGCGCTCGTGGAGATGGTTTGTTTCGCACGCAGCCACTGAACCTCGACCTGCCATTGGGTGGTATAATGAACCGCTGGGATGTGAGTGGCGTGGGCGGCCTTGGCCTGGCGTTTAATGCTGGAGCCGGACAGTTTATGCTCGAAGGCCGCTACGTTCACGGTCTCACTCGTCAGATCGAAGTACCTGTTGTACAGTTGCCCGTTCGGAACCGGGGGGTCAGCATCTCACTGGGCTACTCCTTCCCGATCGGTCAGTAACATAGCGTTTGAGAAACAAGACATACGACAAGAGACAGTCTCACCATTCATTTCATTGCCTTACTAGTTTCTGTCGTGTGACTTGTTTCTCAAACTTATAAAGATCGTTTTTGTTGAACCTACGAACTGAATCGAAGAAGCCGGGCCACTTGGACCCGGCTTTCTTTTTGATCGAACTATTAAACCCGCTTTTTTGCTTTATCTGACAAAAACAGATGCAAATCGGTATAGATAGTTTTGCCGCAGTACCCACCAATTCAGCGGCCGAAAAGCTAATTAGCGGAGCAGAAGCGATGAGCCAGTTGCTCGACCGCATGGAACGGGCCGACCAGGTCGGGCTGGATGTGTTCGGTATTGGCGAGCATCATCGCCAGGAATTTCTCGACTCCGCCCCCACCCTCATTCTGGCTGCTGCCGCAGCCCGCACCAAGCAAATTCGTTTAACCAGTGCTGTCACGGTGTTGAGTGCCGCTGACCCAGTTCGCGTGTTTCAAAATTTTGCCACCCTCGATCTCATTTCCGGGGGACGCGCTGAAATGGTGGTTGGTCGCGGTTCGTTTACCGAATCCTTTCCACTCTTCGGATTAAATCTAAACGATTACGACGCTCTTTTTGCGGAGAAGCTCGATTTGCTTCTTACCATACGTGATCAGGAAAATGTAAATTGGTCCGGCAAATTTCGTGCTCCGCTCAAGGGTCAGGGTATTTACCCGCGACCCGTACAACCTCAAATTCCGGTCTGGTTAGGTGTGGGTGGCACACCGCAATCATTTATTCGGGCGGGTGCTTTGGGCCTTCCGCTAATGGTTGCCATCATTGGGGGCGAAACGCATCGGTTTCGACCTCTCATTGATCTGTACCGGCAAGCAGGCCAAATGGCTGGTTTTGCACCCGAGCAGTTGCAGGTTGGTTTGCATTCACTGGGCTATGTGGCCAATAGCACGCAGGAAGCCATCGACGACTATTATCCGGGATACGCGCAAACCTTCACCCGAATTGGTCGGGAGCGTGGATGGCCGCCCGTGACGCGCCCTCATTTCGATGCACTCTTGCAACCACGAGGTGCTTTGTTAGTAGGAAACCCCGAAGAAGTCGCCCAGAAAATCCTTCGCCACAGCGAGGCATTGGGTGGAATCTCCAGGGTTACGTTTCAGATGGACAATGCCGACCTGTCGCACGAGCAACTGATGCAGGCTATTGAGCTGTTGGGTACTCGCGTTGCGCCGTTGCTCCGCTGACAAGCCCCTCACCCTTTTTACCTTCGAATTTTGCTTTCCCTGAATCCAGAAATTCTGCGAAGGTACCCGCGTTGAGATCGTAATTTTTCGGGCGAACGAGCAAATTACCATTGTGGTCAACCAGGCAATAATGTGGTTGTGCATTGTTGTTGAACTTGACGATCTGAAGGTCAGCGTTCTGCGCCCCAATGGTTTTTTTCTCTTTCTGGTCGTAGGTTGAGGTGTACCACTCAGCTTGCGGCAACTCGGTTTTATCGTCGACGTACAGGGCAACCACCACGTAATCGTTTTGCAGGCGCGACAGCACATTGGGTTCCGACCAGACGCGGGCCTCCATTTCGCGGCAATTCACGCAGCCGTGTCCTGTGAAGTCAATAAACACTGGCTTGTTTACCTGCTTCGCATAGGTTAGGGCTTCTTTCAAATCATAGAATCCTGCTAGCTTGTGCGGCATCTTGAACAGGTTTGCGTGTCGGCGATTGGCCATGCCACTACTTGCTGACTGCAAATTGCCACCCGCTACAGCTTGTTCACTCATGTTGAAATCCTGTGAGGTTTCGGGTGGCAAATAACCCGCCAATGCTTTCAGGGGTGCTCCCCACAAACCGGGCACCATATACACTACGAAAGCAAACGTGATAATGGCCAGTAACAAGCGTGGAACACTAACCATTTTTGTTTCGCTATCGTGCGGTAGACGAATTTTACCTAACAGATAGAAACCAATCAGTGCAAAAATGACGATCCAGAATGACAGGAAAACATCACGGTCGAGGAGGTTCCAATGATATACCTGATCGGCAATACTCAGGAATTTAAGGGCCAGAGCCAGTTCCAGAAAACCCAGCACCACTTTCACGGCGTTGAGCCAGCCGCCTGATTTAGGTAGACTTTTAAGCCACTGGGGAAACAGCGCAAACAGGGTGAACGGAATAGCAAAGGCCGATGAAAAAGCCGCCATGCCGACAATGGGCTTAATCACTTCGCCCCCAGCCGAAGCCACAAGCAAACTCCCGACAATTGGCCCTGTACATGAAAACGACACCAGTACGAGCGTGAACGCCATGAACAGGATGCCTAAAACACCACCCCGCTCCGACTGAGCATCGGCCTTATTAACTAGTGAGCTTGGCAGCACAATCTCGAATAAACCCAGAAAAGAGAGACCAAACACAAAGAAAACAGTGAAGAACAGCACGTTGGGCAACCAGTGCGTACTCACAAAATTGGCAAAAGCTGGCCCGTTGAACCGCGACACAATGGTACCAATCAGTACGTAAATCGCAATAATCGACAAACCATACAGCAATGCCTTCCAGGCCCCCCCCTTTTGATTGGTAAAAAAACTGACCGTCATCGGAATAATCGGAAACACACAAGGCGTAAGCAAGGCCACCAGTCCCGACAAAAAAGCCGTCAGAATAAAGCCCCATAGCGAACTGTCGGCTTGTTCCTCCTGAGTTCCATTAAAGGCGGTGAGTGAATCGGCATTGTCACTTTTTACGGGAGCAAGCGATTCGGTTGGGGCTACATCGTCATTCTCCGAAGTGGGCTCGGTTGCAGTTGACGCAGCTAATTCTGTTGACGCGGCTGTTGTGGTTGTGCTAGCGGGTTTGGTCAGACTGGCCCCTTTAGTAGCTGAGGCTGTTATCGTGGTAGGTGCCGTAGCAGCACCAACATTGACAGCCAATTCAAACGGTGCATCGGCAGGCGGTAGACAAACGCCATCTTTAGTAGAACAGGTAGAAAAATTGACATTTCCTGCAATTTTGGCACCCGGCTTTAGAATCTTGATTTTCTGAGTCAACAGAGCCTGACCGTGAAACTCACTAATCTCGCCACCCCACAGTTGAGAAAACTCTTTCTTAGCACCAACGGGAATTGCTTTACCAACAGCCGCATAATTAGGACTGGGGTTTATTGTCACCACGGCGACATTGGGCCCCAAGTTTGGGTCAAAATCGTTTGAATAAACGTACCAGCCATCCCCAATAGTGGCCTTCATCCGAACGGTGACGACATCACCTACCTTGGCCGTTTTCTTATCGACGCTAAACGACCAGACAGCCGGATTTTGACGAATCTGGCCTAGCGAGAGCAGTGGTAACAACAAAAACGCCCAAAGGGCAAGTGATTTCTTCATGGAGAAATATAATCGGTAGGTAACAAGTCTGTATGCAATCTCTAACACGTTCGTTGCAAAAATATTTCCAAAGTTGAGGAAAAAGCTGAACGATATGTTTAGACACAGAGATTCACGGAGGCCCACGGAGTTTCGCAGAGAAAATAAATAAAATCTCTGTGTAACTCCGTGGACCTCCGTGAATCTGTATCTAAACTTTATTTCTCAAATAACACCGGATTCAAATAACTAGTGGGTTTACTGCCAACGGGTGCATTGTCGAGCCAGGTGGCCCAATCAGCCGTTTGGTAGCTGTTGCGGGGCGTCATTATGACCTGATCACTATCCATATAGATCATGGTCATTACCTTTCGGGGCCGGTCTGACACGTTTGGTCCCGCCCGGTGAAACGTCCAGCCAGCATGATAACTCACTTCTCCCAACTCGAAGGGCGTATCGTTCATTGGGAAATTCTTGCTTTGCAGTGCTTCCGACAGAATCTTCTCACTATCGTCACTGATTTCAATATCACGGCCAATCTCCACATGTTGACTACCCTCGGCGAAGGCCAGCGGGCCCATTTCCATCGGCGTTTCCTGCAACGGTATCCAGACGGTAATAGTTTTTGGCGAAGCCAGTGGCCAGTAAAACTGGTCAGCGTGCCAGGGCGTAATGCCCCCCGAAGGCTCTTTATAGAGGGCTTGGTCGTGATACAGCCGAACGGCATTTACCCCCATTAAATCAGCGGCAATCTGAGCCAGCCGACGCGAAAAGACAAATCCCTGAACCTCAGTATTTTCACGCCAGAGGTTCATAATTTGCAGAAAAGCGCGTTCGTACGTTGTACGCTCCTCCATTGGTTTAGTCAGCGTATTCAGCTTGATTACAAGCTCACTGATTAGCTGCCCATAATAATCCAGCACGGCCGGACTTAAAACGTTTTTAAGTTTTACATATCCTTTTTCACGGTAGAAATCAATTGCTTCTGCGGATACCGCGAATGGTTCATTCAGCTCGTTGAGCAGCGTTTGTTTGTCGGTTTGAGTTGTCATGAGAGAAGATAGGGATTCTCGAAATGTGTTTGAATGACCCGACAAAATTACTGAGCTTACAAAGGAGAAAATTCAGCATTATTTTCTCCTTTGTGTACGATATTGATTTAATTCTTGGAATCAGAGTCAATAAACGTTTAAATAGCACATGAAACGTTCTATTGTATCCACATGAAAGCACTCTTTGAAAAAATAACGATTGGTGAGCAAAACTCGCTTCTGGTAAAACAGTTTCGGGTGCCTCAGTTCGATGCACCCTGGCATTACCATCCAGAATACGAACTGACCTATATTCTTCGGAGCGTTGGCAAACGGTTTGTTGGTGATCACATCGGGTCGTTTGAGGCCGGTGATCTGGTATTGCTCGGACCCAACTTACCCCATTTCTGGCGTAACGACGATGATCAGCCGACAACTCAACCCGCGGAAGCTATTGTCGTACAATTTTCCACTGCTTTTGAAGACATTGTACTCAAGCCACTTCCTGAAGCTGCGTCAATCTACGCCCTATTGAAGCGAGCTCAATTCGGCGTCCATTTTTCATCAACTTCGGCAACTCACATTCAGCAACGGATGGAGCAGTTGGTAGTACTCACTGGCATGGAACGACTGCTAGCCTTTCTGGCGCTGCTTAACACCCTTGCTGTACAGCCTGATACCAAACTTTTAGCCAGCGATGGGTATCAACTCTCTGTTAACGAAGCGGAAACGGAACGCATGAAACGAGTTTTAGACTACATGTTGAACCAGTTCAGGGCTGAAATTCGTATTGAGCAAATTGCCTCAGTGGCAGGCATGGCTCCAGCAGCTTTCTGCCGCTACTTTCGTAAGCGTACCAACAAATCGTTTGTAGACTATTTGAACGAGTTACGTATTAGTCACGCTCGCAAACTGCTCATTCAGGCCGATATGAGCGTGGGGCAAGTTGGATTTGAGTGCGGCTTCAACAACATTTCGCACTTTCACCGGCAGTTCAAAGTACTCACAGGGACCACACCCCTTAAGTTTCAGGAAGCAGCACGCAGTCGATAAATGAATCTGTAGCGTTTCATCTTTCGAAACAAGATGACATCTCTTTAACATCCGGTTCGCATACCTGCTCGAAATGACTTATTTTTGTGGATAAATTAGTTAGGTCAGTAATGGCCAATGACCGAATATGATCACTGAAACGACAACCACCGCTACTACCCGCGACACACAGGTGTTTGATCTTATTGCGAAAGAACAACACCGGCAAGAGTCGGGTATTGAGCTGATTGCTTCCGAGAACTTTGTATCGCCCGCCGTGATGGAAGCCGCCGGGAGCGTGTTGACCAACAAATACGCCGAAGGCCTGCCCGGCAAGCGCTACTACGGTGGTTGCGAAGTGGTCGATCAGGTTGAGCAAATTGCCATTAACCGCGTCAAAGAACTGTTTGGCGCTACCTGGGCTAACGTGCAGCCGCATTCGGGTGCCAATGCCAACACCGCGGTGTTTGTAGCTTGCCTGAAACCAGGAGATACCATTCTGGGGTTCGACCTGTCGCATGGCGGTCACCTCACCCACGGTTCGTCCGTAAATATCTCAGGTAAATATTTCCGGCCTACATTCTATGGCGTAGAGCGCGAAACCGGCGTTATCAACTACGATACAGTAGAAGAAACGGCCATGCGCGAGCGGCCCAAAATGATGATTTGTGGCGCTTCAGCCTATAGCCGCGATTGGGATTACGCTCGTCTGCGGGCCATTGCCGATCAGGTTGGTGCTCTGCTGCTGGCTGATATTTCGCACCCGGCGGGTCTGATTGCCAAAAAATTGCTAAACGATCCGTTTGATCATTGCCATATCGTTACGACCACCACGCACAAAACCCTCCGTGGTCCAAGGGGTGGTTTGATTATGATGCGTCATGATTTTGAGAACCCATTTGGCCTTAAAACCCCAAAAGGTGAGCTGCGCCTGATGTCGTCGTTACTCGACTCGGGTGTATTCCCAGGGACGCAGGGTGGTCCATTAGAGCACATTATTGCCGCCAAAGCCGTTGCGTTTGGTGAAGCTCTGAGCGACGATTATACCGACTACATCAATCAGGTTCAGACTAATGCGCAGGCAATGGCGCGAGCCTTCGTCGACCGGGGCTACTCGATTATTTCGAGTGGTACAGACAATCACCTGATGCTGATTGACCTTCGCAGCAAAGGGGGCGTTGCTACTACGCTGACGGGTAAGTTGGCCGAAAACACGCTGATTAAAGCCGACATCACGATCAATAAAAACATGGTTCCGTTTGATGATAAATCGCCGATGGTTACGTCGGGGATTCGCGTTGGCACAGCCGCTATGACAACACGCGGCATGAAAGAATCGGACATGGAGCAGATTGTCGTATATATCGACGAAGTACTAACCAGCCATGACAACGACAGCCGGATTTCGTCCATTAAAGAGGAAATCAACGAATGGATGAAGGCATTTCCGTTGTATGCATAACTATTAATGGCGAGAGAGTGAAAGAGCGGAAGAGCGACAAAACGCTTGTCGAAATCACTCTTTCACTCTTTCACTCTTTCACTCTTTAGAAATGCCACTCGACCAAGCTTTTGATGAACGCCCTTTGGATCAGGAAGAAGAACCCCTGGAAGAAGGTGCCGAAATGTCTTTCCTGGAACACCTTGAGGAACTCCGCTGGCACATTATCCGGGCTGCAGCGGCAATCATGGTTTTTGCGCTTGTTGCCTTTATTTTCATTAAAGATATTTACAAGTACGTCATTCTGGCACCCAGCCGCACTGATTTCTGGACGTATCGGCAAATGTGTAATCTGGCCGATTTTACGGGTTACGCTGCTCTGTGTGTTAAGAAACTAGATTTCAAACTTCAGGCGCTGGGCATGGCTGATCAGTTCACTATGAGCATTACCTCATCGGTAATCATTGGTATCTGTTTTGCGTTTCCGTATGCGTTTTGGGAGTTGTGGCGGTTTATCAAACCCGGCCTGAAATCAACCGAACGCCGGGCGGCTCGTGGGGCTACGTTCTACGTGTCTATGCTGTTTCTGATGGGTCTGTTTTTCGGATACTACATTGTATCCCCATTGGCTATCAACTTCTTAGCGAACTATCAGCTCGATGAAGCCATTCAAAACCAGTATGACATCACGTCGTATATTGGTACGTTGATTACGCTGTCGCTGGGTTGTGCTATTATGTTCCAGATGCCCATTGTTGCGTTTGTTCTCTCGAAAGTTGGGGTCTTGACACCTTCGTTCATGCGATCGTATCGGAAGCATTCATTCATTGTTATCCTGATCATTTCAGGTCTGATTACGCCATCACCTGATATTTACAGTCAGCTTTTAGTATCAATGCCTTTAGTAATTCTGTACGAGGTGAGTATCTGGGTATCTGGCTCAATTGAGCGGGCACGCCAGAAAGAGTTGGCCATGATAACCACTGATGATAGCGACGAAGGATATTGATTATGCCATTCGATTTCAAGAAATACCATTACCGTTCCATTAATGCGGCATCCGATGCCGAACGAGCTGCCATCAATCAGGAATTGAAAGACCTGTACGCTGCCCTTCCCGAAGAGGAAAAAGTAACGTTCAATCAGGAACTTCAAACGTTTCTGGCCAAAGAAATGGGTCGACTCAAGTCCAGTTATGAGTCAATGAAAGGGAACGACAATTAACATGTAGCTTCGCGTCCAGCATCCACGGTCTGTGTCCTCACAGACCGTTTTTTTGTCCCCACCCATTACTGGCTATTCCGAATTAGAGTCACGTAAAACTTTACCATGTCGGCGTAGTCTTTCACAGCAATGCGTTCATTAGTACCGTGGGGCATCTTTAGTGTTTCGTCGGTCATACGAACCGGCATAAATCGATACACGTTGGGGCAGATATTCCGGTAGTAGCGGGCATCAGTGGCACCAAGTACTAAATACGGGGCGACAATGGCGTTGGGAAACACACTTTTAATGCTTCGGTGAACTTGAATAAATGGAGCAGCCTCGGGGTCCGAAAGGGCTGAGGGCGGGGTTGGCGGTGAGGTACCATAAAGTTTCACCGTAACGCGATCATCATTAATCACTTCCTTCACCCGTTCTGTTACCGATTGGGGTGTTTCGCCGGGAAGAATACGAAAATTAATTGTAGCCGTTGCATCAATAGGCAACACGTTGTCTTTCTGTCCCGCCTGAATAATAGTGGGTGCTGTAGTAGTACGTTGTGTAGCATCGCCTGATTTAGAACCGCTTAGTATCTTCTTTACAACGGGGCTGAACAACCATTGATTTGCAAAGACAAGTCGTAAACCGAAAGGCATTTCTGGCCCTACGTAACTAAAAAGCTGCTCGATTCCTGCATCGAGTCGAGCCGGAAACGGGTTCTGCTCTAGCTTATCGACGGCGGCTGCTATAATACCGATGCTGGTTTGGCGGGGCGGCATCGACGAATGCCCCCCCTCGCCCGTAGCGGTCAATTCCAGACTCATATAGCCTTTCTCGCCAATACCAATCAGCGCAACAGGCTTTTCAAAACTCGGGATACCGTCCATTTTCACAACTCCGCCTTCATCAAGGACTATTGATGGGCGGATATTGCGTTTTTCGAGCAATGCCGAAATCGATTTGGCACCCCGTTGGCCTGTGGTTTCTTCATCATGGCCGAACGCCAGCATTACCGTCCGCTCGGGTTTGTAATTGCTTTTGAGTAAGTACTCGACCGCTTCGAGCACGCCCATTACGGTGGTTTTATCGTCCAGCGTTCCCCGTCCATATACAAATCCACCTTCGACCAGGCCTGCAAAAGGCGGCCGTTTCCACATCCGTTCGGTTCCCTGAATCACGGGGACTACGTCGTAATGGCCCAATAGCAGAACCGGAGATAGCGACGGATTTTTACCCGGCCACGTGTAGAGCAATCCGTATTGGTTTACGGTTTCTCGCTTTAACTGGCTGTGGATAAGTGGATAACGTTGGTGGATAAGCGCGATGAATTTATCGAACTGAGTTGTATCGGTCAGTGAATAATCGTAGTACGAAACAGTTCGGCACCGGATCGCTTCAGCCAGATGGGATACAGCAGAATCTGCGGAAAAGCCAGTAAGCGCGGGAGCTGGTGCAACGTCGGTCAATTGCCGCGAGGTGGTGCGAAATGTATTGACGAGCAGCACGATAATTAAAACCGCAAAAGCAATGGCGAGTAAACGGAAGAATTTTCTCATAGTATAAGTGGTTTCTGCATAACGAAATCCCGCATCAGGAAGCCATTGCCAATATCAATATCTTCGTTGTCAACGACCGCAAATCCCATTCGTTCGTAAAACTGCACCGCCCGGTTATACCGATTTACATTTAGGGTTAAGGCCGTGTTACCAGCGGCTAAGGCTCTCTGGGCCACTTCGTCAATCAATAACCGTCCAATACCCTGTCCTTGTGTTTGTGGTAACAAGTATAGTTTGTGAATTTTGGTGATCGCTGGCTTATAATCCACCTCATACGACACATAACCAACCGTCTCGCCTGTATCGTCGATGGCGATCAGGAAAATATGCCCCTTTTGCTCTACCTGTTCGACAATAGCTTCTGGAGTATACATCCAGTTGAGCATGTAATTGAGTTGTTCAACCGACAGGATGTGGCCGAAGGTAGCGGGCCAGGTCTGGTGAGCAATACGTTCTATGGTTACGTAATCGGCGGAAGTAGCCGGACGAATGTAGGGCATTTTTAAATCAATTAAGCATTATCGGCGTCGCCACCATCTGATTGTCCACCAAAGGGCAGCGGCAATCAGTAGAAGCGGTACAAAGTAAAACGCCCCCACGATAAATTGCCCTAAAAAAGAAAAGCCATCCCTAAAATTTTGCGCTGCCTGCACGTAAAATGGGGCATCGGGCTCATTAACGGACTCCCCACGCTCATACATGGTCAGCATAACGGTACTTAGGGCAACGTCATTTTTCAGCGTGCGCAACACGGCTTCCTGAGCTTCAATATTCTCGCGCATCTGACCAAGTTGCGCTTCCACGGCCATCACTTCCTCCACGTTACGGGCTTTCTGAAGCAATTGTAAGTACCGCGCTTCAGTTGCTTTTTTAACGCGAATCCGGGCATCAGTGTCGGCATACTGACGCGTAACATCTTCGGCCGATATGGTTTTGGTATCGGTGTAGATCGATTCTTTGAGGAGCGCTCCCAGAAACTCATCCAACCGCGCTGATGGTACTCGAATGGTCAGTGCAATCTCAAACAACCCACCCGTCCGGTTCTCCTGCGAACTGGAAATCATTCCACCAAATTGTGTGGCTAATTTGGTGATGCGGGTTTCCGACTCCGACAGCTTTTCAACCCGAAACCGGAGTGTGGCATTTCGAATAATTTTGCGGTCTGCCAAAGGCAAGGTCTCAACAGCAAGTTTAGCGTCGGGATTAGCTTTGAGAGATGCGGCTTGCTGGACTGGGGAAGCTGCCGACTCGGCGGCTGGCTCCGGGCTTTGTTTCGACTGACAGCCAAGCGACAAGCCGAAAATAGTGCAGATGATTAAGAGTCGAACGTTCATGAAGTGCGGGGTTCCCCCTTTATCAGTGAACAGCAGAAAGGTAACCCGCCGACCTCAAATCATACCACGTGCCTTCAACTCCAAGTATTTGTTCACGGTATTAGCCGTCAGATTTTGTGGGGCTGTCAGGATCGTCTGAATGCCATATTGCTGTAACTGCTTCACGATCTGACGTTTCTCGAAGCTAAATTTTTCGCCAATCGTTTTCATGTACACTTCCTCGGTATTTTGTGCAGGCTTGTCGAGCAGGCTTTGGAGCTCGGTATTTTCAAAGAAAACCACCAACAGCAAATGGTCTTTGGCCATACGCCGGAGAAAAGGCAGCTGGCGATTCAGTGCGTTGGCCGTATCGAAATTAGTGAACAGCAACAGCAAACTCCGCTGGCGAATGGTGGTGCGAACCGTTGCTGTCAGCGACTCATAATCAGTCTCTAAAAATTGGGTCCTTTGCCGATACAGGAGTTCCAGAATCTTTTGGAGTTGACCCGGTTTTCGTTCGGCAGGCAGTAGTTGATTCACCTCGTTGGAAAACGTCAGAATACCAGCCCGGTCCTGTTTTAACAACGCAATATTGCTCAGCACCAGCGACGCATTGATGGCATAGTCGAGCAGAGTCAGACCCTCAAACGGGGAACGCATCACCCGGCCTTTGTCAATAAGGCAGTACACCGGTTGCGAACGTTCGTCTTGATACGCGTTCACCATCAGGGCCGTATCACTGCCCGAACTCCGGCGGGCGGTAGCTTTGTAGTTGATCGTACGAACATCGTCGCCGGGTGTGTAGGGGCGCACCTGCTCAAATTCCATACTGTGACCAATGCGCCGGATACGCTTGATTCCAATTTCGTTCAGTCGATTAGTTGCTGCCAGCAGTTCGTATTGACGCATTTGCAGAAATGACGGATACACCGGAACTATACGATCGGCATCGAAGCGAAATCGACGTTTGAGCAATTGCAAGGGAGTCATCGCCAGCACGTTCAACGCTCCAAACTGGTACTCCCCCCGGCGGGTCGGGCGGAGTTGATAGCGAATCAGTTGCGACTCATGCGGAGTGAGCGTGGCCTGAAACAACACATCGCGCCGTTGAAATTGCACCGGAATTTCATCGATCACCTCCACAGGCGTTTGAAAGCGATACCGGCTTTCCAAGAAAATTGTGACAGGGTTTTCGTCGCCGTTACTAAGTCGTTCGGGGACTTCACGACGGGCAAAAAACACGTTTGGTCCGCTGCGAAACAACAGCCAGCCATCAATCAGCAGCAACAATCCAAAAACGGCTAAAGCAACCTGCACAATAGGAAACAACAACGGAAACGCATAGGCTAGCACGAAAGCCAGCGCAAAACCGAGCAGAATTAGCCAGACGCGAACGGAAAAATAAAGGGCGCGGAGTAGGGTCATTTAGTAGATAGGCTTTGCTCGATCAAAAATCTATCCCGTTCAATTTCGGCTTTTAACTCCTCTTCGGTTGGCAAAAACAGCTTATATTTTGAGGCAAACAGTTGTTGACTACCGTTCAAAACGGAGTATTTCACCACAGTTTCGTTTTTATCTGTACAAAGAATCAAACCGATAGTCGGATTATCGCCGGGTTGCTTATGTAAATCTTCGTACATCCGAACGTACATATCCATCTGACCAATATCCTGATGTGTCAACTTAGTCATTTTTAAATCAATCAAGACAAAGCAACGCAACATATAATTATAAAAGACCAAGTCAACCCTGAATGATTCATCATCTTCGACCATACGCTGCTGCCGTGATACAAAGGCAAAACCTTTTCCCAGCTCAAGCATGAACGTTTGCAGATTATCCAGTAAGGCCTGTTCCAAATCCTTTTCGTAGACCTTCCAGTTTGGTTTCAGGTTAAGAAACTCCAGAATGTATGGATCTTTTAATACGTCTTTAGGAGATAATTGTAGAGGCTTCACTTTATCGGCAGCCTCACTCCGAATATCCGGATGATCCACTTCGCGAGTAGCCAACAGGCGATCATAGTAAAGCGTACCAATCTGACGATCAAGCGCTCTGCTACTCCATTGCTGCTCCGCAGCTTCGTTCATATACCAGATACGGGCGTCTTGATTATCGATTTTTGACAGCAGCCGATAATGAGTCCATGTCAATTCGTGACGCAGTGCGTCACGAATTGGGAAAGCCTTGTAAAACAACCGAATATAGCGCAGGTTACTTTCATCAAAACCTTTCCCAAAGTCATCGGTGAGACGTTTAGCGAGATATTTGAGCAAGCTAGTGCTTCTCCAATTTAGTACGTAGATAAATGGTTAACTTTGCGGTATGAGCCGTATCGCAACCCCGTTCGTCTTGGCAGAGCCCGATTGGATTACCTTAAAACACCTGGTCAGTACAGGT
>NZ_JAPQNS010000027.1 GCF_028867935.1 Flavobacterium sp. SUN052 | reverse complement strand
TACCAGTGAAAGCGGGGGGCTTGGTTCAGAAAGTCGGCCAAAGGTAGGACTTGGGAACGAGACGGAAGTTGTAGGGGGCTATTCAACAGCGGGTGTGCTGTACACTGATTTTAATATATCGCGTTCCATCTGAGCTTCTCTGAGCTCTCGTTGTAGTCTTCTGATCTGTTGCTGTTCGTCAGTAAGGGTAGTATTGACAGGCATAGCTCGATCGTTTTTTTTGTGGCGTTGTCTCCATTTGCTAATTCGTCCTGGATCGATGTCCAATTCGCGGGCGGCCTCTTGAATTGATCCTTTTGCATAAGACAGTTCGACGGCCATTTCCCTGAATGCCTCGTCAAATACACGTCGTTTAACCATGGTCAAATTGAAGTTTGACCCCAAAGCTGCCTAAAAAAAGTCTCCAGTCAAATGTAGCAAGTTCACGTTTCAGAATCTCATTTTCCTGTTCGGAATACATTTTCCCCGCAAACGAATCCATAATCATGGCCGAATGCTTTTCATCAGCGATTGAGTACGCATAGCCCGGACTGGCATATATCCATTGCTTTGTCTGTTCGGGCAAATGCTTGTAATCAGAGACGATGAATGCTTGATCCCAAAAGCTGTTTTTTTCTTCGAGCGTAAAGGCGTGAGCGACGAAATCCAGTCCTTTTTCTCGGGCATCCCAATAGCGGGTTTGTATAGGGTGACCAAAATAAGGCATTCGGAATCGATTGGCTTCCGATATACGGTCGGGGCTGGCAGTCCAATGGATAACATCTCTCGTGCCCTCACTGACTAAGGCTATGACTGCTCCTCCGTCGGCAATGGCAATATCCAACTGGTTTAATTGAGTAAAAACCAGCGTAATAACCTCCTTCAATTCCTCGCTGGAGTGCATGGCTAAGGAGCGGGAACGGACCCGTTCCAGAGCGGCTTCGATGACCAGTTCCTGATTTTTGTGGCTCAGTTCGGCGGTGCGCTGCTCGACCTTTTCTTCCAGTACCCGGTTCTGCGACTCAACCAGTTGCTGGTTTTCTTTTGTCAGCCGCAATTGATCTTGAATGGCCTCGTCCTGATGTTTTTTGAGCAGGTTGACTTTGTAGCCAAGACCAAGGCTGAAAAGTATAATTTCGCCAATCGTTCCGAAAAAGGTGCTGTTGTAGGTAAGAAACGTTAGTGGCAATAACCCCACAACAGTAGCATTGCTAATAGAGCCAGAAACAGCAAAGAGTATATTGCCGATTAAAAAATAGAAGGCAGGCTTGAAGCCCCTCCGATAGATGACAACGCTAATGAATATGCTGTACACATCATCAACTATAATTGTTAAAAAGCTTAAGACTGGGGGAAATTTATCGAGTATAAACAGTAGAATGAGAAACAGATAAAATCCCATTGTCAGCAAGCTCACACGATACAACCTGGCTGATTGTGGCCTGACCTGTAGAAACGACATGGTGAACATCAGGTGGGTCAGGTTCAGGCTGACTATAAGTAGGCCCGTGTTATTCGCGTATAGATTGTGTAGGGAAGGAACAAGATAGGTCAGCTGGTTATTGGAGGATAAACAAGACCAACTAACCAATACCACCCATACGATATAAATCAGATTCACCCGGTCGCCCAGTCGTACATACAGCAACAGACTGTAAACAATAATCATCAAAACAAAACCGATGAAGAGACCTGCTGCCAAGTCTTCACCATAAAGTACTTCGTGTAGGGCCCAATCGGACTGTGCCGTAATGAAGAGCAATGGGACCCCTAATTTCTCCACATAGAAATACAGCGTGTGGGTTTGGCCATTCGAAATTTTAAGGTGACAAATGCGTCTTGCTTGATGGAAATCAGTTTCTTTTTCGGGTATAATCCATGTAAACGCCTGATTGGTCAGTATCTGTCCATCGGCTACTTCATAGACCACCAGCCGCTTGTCATAAAAGTACAGGAACTGTAACTGGATGTCGGCATCGGTTTGACTCGTTAGCTCTACTCGAAACCAATGGACTTTTTTGGGGTTTGGGGAAACCGGTTTCTGCTTAATCGAGACGAAGGGATAGTTGCCCGGATGCTGAAGAAGCGAGTCGATGGTAAGCCGATCCGATTCAGTCTCCAGGGCAGTAAAGTTTTGGAATATATGATAGACCTTGTCAGGGTCGCACAGCACAACCGGCTGCGCATAGCTAGCCAGGCTAAGCAGACAGAATAGCAGAGGAAGTAATAGTGTTTTCATAAAAATGGCTGTGTCTGTTGATTACGCACTGAAGGGTAATTCTATAATAAACTCGGTCCCCTCCCCTTCCCGGCTCTCAACGGCCATGGTTCCCCCATGCCCTTTGGTGATGATGTCGTAGCTCAGACTCAAGCCTAGCCCTGTGCCCTCGCCCGTGGGCTTGGTGGTAAAGAAAGGCTGGAAGATTTTCTGGCGGATGGCTTCAGGAATGCCGGTTCCGTTGTCCTTTACCCGAATTTCAACAGCGTTGTCAAGCTGTCGGGTACTAATCGAAACCGTAGGCCGGTAGTCGGTCGGGGCGGTTTTCTGCTTTTCGCAGACGGCGTAGAAAGCGTTGCTATACAGGTTCAGCAACACCCGACCAATATCTTGAGGCACCCCATCCACAAGCCCCAAATCAGCCGCAAAGTCCGTTTTTAGATCACAGTTAAAATCTTTATGCTTAGCCCGTAAGCCCTGATAAGCCAGTCGCAAATATTCATTGGCCAGCGAGTTGAGATTGGTGGGTTGTTTCTCGCCTGAGCTGGTGCGGGAGTGTTCCAGCATGCCTTTAACGATGCTGGCGGCCCGACCGCCGTGGTGATGAATTTTCTGGAGGTTTTGCTTCAGATCATCGGCAATGGCGTTGGCCTCGTCGGTATCACCCCGGGCCAGTTCTTCTTTGAGTTCGGTGACTAACTCGGCCGATACTTCCGAGAAGTTATTGACGAAATTCAAGGGGTTCTGAATCTCGTGGGCGATGCCAGCCGTTAGCTCGCCCAGGCTGGCCAGCTTTTCTTTTTGAATGAGTTGAGCCTGGGAGGCTCTAAGTTCAGCCGTACGTTGCTCGACTTGTTCTTCCAGTACCCGGTTCTGGGTTTCAACGAGTTGCTGGTTCTCTTTGGTTAAACGGAGTTGCTCCTGAATGGCTTCGTCCTGATGTTGTTTGAGCAGGTTGACTTTGTAACTCAAGCCTATTGTAAAGCAAATTATTTCTATGGCTAAGCCGATATGCATACTCAAGAAGCTCCAGGAGGTAAAAGTCACAAGATCGGATGCCCAAATAAAGAAATACAAAATACTCATAAACAGAGACAGATGTCCAAGAAGGAGATACCAGGCAACCTTATTGCCACGATACAGAGCTACTATAGCCGCAATAAACGTATAAGCATAAGGAGGCAGAAAAAAGACAAAGAACTGACTCTCTATAAGATAAGGCAAGCCCCAGCTTTTTAGCAAAATAGATAGTATAATACTAAGACCGAGAAGGCCAGCCAAACCCTGACCAACACGATAGAGCCAAAGGGCATGTTGCTTCAGCGACAGAAAAGACATCGCTAAAATAACAGTAAGCAAGAAAGGGAGAGTACCAAATGCACCCGCATGCTTGAGAAGTGTACTATTCCAGGCGGGCAGCCAATCGAGGATATGCCCTACATAAAAGGCCATGTAAAAGCCATATATCAGCACCCACAGACAATAGATAAAGTTACTACGATCACCCAGTTGGGCAAACATCAGCAAACTGTAGAGGGCAGTAAGCAGGACTAAGCCGTAAAAAATACCATAGCACAGATCTTCTACAGCTATCTGTCGGGCAAACGAGAGAGCACCGTGCAGTTCGCTCTTTAGTAACCCACCATGATCAATATAGAGATAGATTTGATGGACCTGGCCATATCGAACCTGTAAAGGAACAACGGTCTGATTAAGACGGGAGATTCCTGTCCCTAAAGAGACTGAACTTCCTAATCGAGTTTGTCGTATTAGTGTTCCCCCAACCGCTTCACAAACCAGTACACCAAAGTACACATTACGCACCCGAAGGAATATATCATTGGGTGTTGTGTTAGTCAACGAAATGCGGAACCAGTAAGCTCGTTGAAAATTGAGTACCCGGTTGTAGGGTGCGAAGCGATAACGCTCCGGGTGTTGCAGCAGCGAGTCGATGGTAATCTTCTGCCCTGGCCTAACTTCCAGGGCCGTTAGGTGGTTGTCAAAGTCGTAATACGTCTGGTTAGGATCGTTCAACACCAACGGCTGGGCGTGGGTCAGATAGCCGATGAACAGCAGTAAAATTAGAAGTAATCGTTTCATGTAGAATGGTAGGGTTGTATTCGCACTCACTAACAAGGCAACGTAATGACAAACTCGGTCCCCTCACTTTCCCGGCTCTCGACGGTCATCGTGCCACTATGGCCTTTGGTGATAATGTCGTAGCTCAGACTCAAGCCCAGCCCTGTGCCCTCGCCCGTAGGCTTGGTGGTAAAGAAGGGCTGGAAGATTTTGCCTAGTATAGTGTCGGGAATGCCCGAGCCATTGTCCTTCACCCGAATTTCAACAGCGTTACCAAGCTGTCGGGTACTAATAGAAACCGTCGGCTTATAGTCAACTGGGGCGGTTTTCTGCTTTTGCTGAACGGCGTAGAAAGCGTTGTTGTAGAGGTTCAACAGCACCCGGCCAATATCTTGAGGAACGACATTTACCTGGGCTAAGCCAGCGAAAAAGTCAGTTTTCAAGCCAGCATTGAAATCTTTGTCTTTAGCTCTCAAGCCCTGATAAGCCAGCCGCAAGTACTCATCGGCCAGGGCGTTGAGGTCGGTTGGCTGTTTCTCTCCGGTGCTGGTGCGGCTGTGTTCGAGCATACCCCGCACAATCGACCCAGCGCGTTTGCCGTGGTGGGTGATCTTTTCTAAATTCTGCCGCAAGTCGTCGGCAATGGCTTTGGCTTCATTTGTGTCCCCTTTGTCAATCTCCTCCTTTAATTCATCGACCAACTCAGTGCTCACTTCCGAGAAGTTATTGACGAAGTTGAGCGGGTTCTGAATCTCATGAGCGATACCTGCGGTAAGTTCACCCAGACTGGCGAGTTTTTCTTTCTGGATCAGTTGGGCCTGAGTGGTTTTGAGCGTTGTAAGCGACTCTTGTAGCTCGGCGGTACGCTGCTCAACCTGCTCTTCAAGGGCTTGTTTCTGGTTTTCAACAAGTTGACGGTTTTCTTCGGATAAACGAAGTTGTTCGTCGATAGCCTGTTCACGATCCTGTTTAAGAAGATTGACTTTGTAAGTAAGCCCCAGCGTGAAGAGCAGGATTTCGCCAAAGGCTGAAAGATAAAGGCTGTTATACGTCCAGAACGTTATGGGATAGAGTCCAAACGAGGTAGTTATGGAAACGTACTGGCCTATATAGAAGAAGATAGTTCCGATTAAAAAGTAAAGCGCGGGTTTGAATCCCTGACGATAAATGACCAAGCCAGCCACAATACTGTACAATCCATCAAGCACGATAGCTAAAAAAGGTAGGCTAGAATGACTGGTTAACACTAGACCAATCGAAACTATATAGAAAGCGATCACCAACCAGCTTACCCGGTATAAGCCTTGAGATCGCTGACGTATCTGCAAAAAAGACAGCACGAACAGTACATGCACCAGTTCAACCCAGAAGACATTATGATCGATAATGATAGCGTGAATATTGTGTAAGGCTGGAAATAGGCTGGCCACCTGATTTGTGATTTCCAACATGGTCCAGGCAACCAACAGAATCCATACCGCATAAATCACATTAACCCACTCGCGCAGCCGTATAAATAGCAGCAGACTGTAGATTAAAATCATCAGGATAAAGCCTATAAAAAGGCCTACCATCAGGTCCTCGCCATGGAGTGTCTGTTGCAATGCCCAAACGGATTGAACCGTACTGTGCAGAATGGGCACAGTAAATCGCTTCACATGCACATACAGCGTATGGCTTTGCCCGTTGGGGATGTGTAGGGGGAAAATAAAGCGTTTGTGCTGAAAGGTTTCGTTGGGATTTATCGGTGCCCCTATCCCGCCAAATACCTGTTGGTGCCTCAGGTGCCGATTGGCCACTTCGTAAACCACCACGTGGTTATCAACGAGCCAGAGAAATTGTAACATCAGGTCGGCATGGGTTCGGTTGGTCAACTCGACCCGCAACCAGACATCTTTCTTTCCTTCAAAGGCTTTCTCGATTTCGGGCTTAAGCGGCTTTTGTTTTACTGGCACAAACGCATAGTGCTCGGGGTGTTGCAACAGCGAATCGATGGTGATTTGTCCCGGCTGGGTTTCCAGAGCAGCAAAGTGATCGAAAAGGTAATAGGTCTGGTTCGGGTCGTTCAGAACAAGGGACTGAGCAGAAACAGCAGTCAGAACTAAACAGAAGAGGGTAGTCCAAAAAGCTATTAGGTGGGATTGAGCAGGCATTAGAGCGGTGATTAAACGCATTTACTTAGTAGTAAATCCGCTTTACCACAATAATACAAACACAACGTTACAAACCACACCAATCTTGAGCAAAAGTACTTACCTAACTACTTAGCTATGTAATGCTATTTTATGGAGTATCAACTACACAATCAGCCCCTTCTCCTTTTTTACTCTCTACATCCAAAGTTCCCCATGTCACCAGCCCAGCCGTCATGGTTCCAGTGATTCACAACCAGGTGGTTTTGCTGTTTGTCATCGCCTTTACTCTTTCACCCGTTGCAGATCCAGATCCTGAAAATCAAAGCTAAAGTCGGTCAGGGGCGAAATGGGCTTCATTTTTATGGATACCGGCTTCATCTGGTCGTCCACCGAAAAAGTCACGTACGCATCGGCATCGAAACTGCGGTTGTTCCATTTCACTACCATGGTATTCCCCTTGTAATAAAACAGTTCGCCCGTGAGCTTTGGGGAGCGCACCGACCGGAACCACCATCGGCCGTTTGCCTGACTAAGCACCACATCGCCAAACCACTGGTCGTGGTAGGTGCCCGCGTAGTTCACAAAATCAATTTTGGTGGTGTTATTTTTTTGCTCTCTAGCGATGCCTTCCCATATGTCTTTGGCGATTTTATCGGCTTCCTCCTGCCCCTTTTTCACCCGGTCGCTATACCGGGTAACCCAATCGGTTGGCGGCAGGCCCAGATAGCTATCCTTAATGGTGTTGGTAACAGCACTGAAAGCCGCGCCCACTTGCTGATTCGTAAAGACAATGATACCTAGTTGAAGCTCTGGCAGTAGTGTTACCTGCGTTACCATACCCGCCAGACCACCCGTGTGGCTCATCTGTTTGTAGCCTTTCACATCCGACAAAAACCAGCCAAGCCCGTAAGCGGCAAAGTGCGTATTGTAGGGAGGCACTGCCGTAGAACCGGCTGGTATAATGGTTTGCGGACTCCACATCTCGGCATGGACTTTCTCGCTGAATAGTTGCCTGCTCCCATTTTCACCGTATTTGCCTTTGTTGAGCTGAGCAATTACCCACTTGCTCATATCGGCCACGCTCGAGTTGATGCCCCCTGCCGAGTAGCCGTACCGAAACATATCCCGGCTAATGACCTGCACCTTTCCATTAACCGGGGCATGAGCGTCGATCACGTTCACTTTATCGGCCAGCCCCGTATACGAGCCCGCACTTCGGTTCATTTGCAAAGGTTTCATGATTCGGTCCTGAACAAAAGCTTCCCAGGTTTTGCCACTAACTCGTTCGATTACTTCGCCCGCCACCATATACAGCAGGTTATCATAATCGTACTTGGTTCTGAAGCTCGAAACCGGTTTCAGGTAACGCAGATTATGGATAATATCTTTCATAGTGAAGTTGCTCGAATCGGGCCAGAACATCAGATCGCCCGCACCAAGGCCAAGGCCGCTCCGGTGGGTCAGTAAATCCCGGATGGTGAACGCTTCGGTCACGTACGGGTCGTACATTCGGAACTCCGGTATGTAGTCAATTACCTTGTCGTCCCAGTTCAGTTTACCTTCATCCATCAGCATACCTAAAGCTGCCGATGTAAAGGCTTTGCTATTAGAGGCAATGCCAAACAAGGTATTTTCGTCGACGGGTGCGCCGGTCTTCAGCGAGCGGACGCCATACCCTTTTGCATGAACCACTTTACCGTCTTTTACCACCGCAACCGCAATACCCGGCACATCGAACGTAGTTAAGGTACGCTGCACCAGGGCATCAATTTGTGGGGACGTAATAACCTGAGCCGTAGCAACATTGAGATTTCCCCAGACAATAAGAATAACCCAAATAAGGGTACTAGAATTGAATCTGTTCTTCATGGATACCGAACGGTTAAAGTGATGCCATAAGATAGTCGATTATTGGTATACAAACGGCTTATTTCACAAGGTATCTTAGCCGTGAAATTTCACCCAACCAGTCATGCTCTACCGTTTACTTGCTGTTTACCTACTATCCGCTTTCTGCGTACTGATGCTATCGACGCCAGCGCTGAGCCAATCCACCCCGGCAACCATGACCCGTGCCCAAAAAGCCGCCCAGGCCGACTCAATCTGGGCCAGCCTGCCAAGATTCAGTTTCCGGCACGCCCCCTGGTATGCCCGCACCATGCCCCTGTCGGTATATACCGGCCCCGGAAAAATGGGCGACCGGATGGCGCAAAACGTTGAAGTCGGTAAGTCATTCGGTGTGCTGGATCTGGGCGTAGCCTTCGGCCGAAACTCACTCCGACCCGACACCACGCTGTTTGTGGAGGGTCGCGCCACGCTCGACGCGGGCAATTTGGGCATCTTCGCCAGCGAAATTACTATGGGTGCCGGTAAACTCTTCGACAGCCAGGGAAGCCTGATGCTCGAACTATCGTACACCATTTTTGCTCAAGTTGGTCGGCGACTGGGCGTGGGCCTGGTTTCCGGTTATTTCGATTTCAGCAACGAACTGAACGACTCTTCAAAAACCTACTACGGCATCTATTTCCGCTACGGCCTGCCCCGCACCGATTCGGGTGGTCTGCTCAACATCGGCGGTCGTGCCCGACCACGCCGTAGTCGGCATAGCCGGGCTCGGTAAGTGTACAATACAATAGAGCAATTACTTCAGCAATTCGAGCCGGAGCAACTCCCGGCGCAGGATTTTACCCACGGCACTTTTGGGTAGTTCGGTGATGAACTCGATTTGCTTCGGCACTTTGTAAGCCGCCAGCCGCTCCCGGCAGAAAGTCGTCACTTCGTCGGTAGTGAGCAATTCGCCGGGTTTCAGCACAATAAATGCCTTTACGGTTTCACCCCGGTAGGCATCGGGAATCCCCACACAGCAGGCTTCCAGTATGGCCGGGTGCGTGTAGAGAACTTCGTCTAACTCGCGGGGATAGATATTGTAGCCCCCGGCAATGATCATGTCTTTTTTGCGGTCTACAATGTAGAGCCAGCCGTCCTCGTCTACGTAGCCAATGTCGCCCGAATACATCCAGCCATCGCGAATTGCCTCGGCGGTGGCTTCGGGTTTGTTCCAGTAGCCAGCCATTACCTGCGTCCCTTTGAAACAGATTTCACCGTGTTCACCAGCGGGCAGAATCGTTTGCCCCGTCTCAATATCCACAATTTTAACAGTCCCGTTGGCGTACGGTACCCCTATTGATCCGGGCTTAAACAGGTCGGCGGTAAGGGGAGTGCCCGTGGCAAAGCCACCGAGTTCGGTCATGCCCCAGACTTCGCTAATCGTACCCTGCTCACACTTTGCTATCAGCTTCGGATACGTTGAAGCCGCCATCGGTGCCGAGGAGGTAATCAGGGTTTTTATGCTGGACAAATCCAGTTCTGGCCAGCGCGGATCATTCAGTAGCCCAACATAAATGGTGGGTACCGCACCGATACCGGTTGGCTTAAACGTTCGCAATAGATTGATAATGCTGTCGGGGTCGGGTCTTGGCACCAACGCGATTGATGCGCCGTAGCTGAGACACAAGGCCTGAACACCCACGTAGCCACCCACGTGGAAGAACGGATAAATAGCCAGATTGCGCTCATGTCCATCCTGCCATCCTTCGCCAAAATCGGCCCGTGCCTGCTGAATATTGCTCGACATATTGGCGTGGGTGAGCATCACGCCTTTGCTTTGTCCGGTGGTGCCCCCAGTATACATTAACACCGCCAGGTCATCCCACCGACTTTGGTCGGCAAAAGGATGATCAAAGCCGTAATCTTCCTGCAAATCGCGATAACTATAGATACCCTCGCTCGTTTCCACTGCCCGATAAGCGCCTGGCGGTAAGGTCTCTGTCGGCACCGGAACCAGGTCGTTCACATGGCAGACGATAAGTTGTTTCAGGGGTGTTTGCGGCCAGACAGCCTGTGCTTTGTCGATGAGCGCATCCAGCAAAATAAGCGTTTCGGCACCGGAGTCGTTAAGTTGGTATGTCAGTTCGGGAACGGTGTAAAGCGGATTTAGCATCACGGCCACAGCTCCCATGCGGAGAATGGCGTAATTGGCCACCACCGTCTGCGGCAGGTTGGGCAGCATGATAGCCACCCGGTCGCCGGGCTGAATACCTAAATCGGTGAGCGCCTGAGCCATGCGGTTCACCAGATCAGTGAGCGCATCGTAGGTAATGGGAAATCCCATGAACGTCAGCGCAGGCTGGCCACCGTAGTGCAGTGCCGAGCGGGTGAGCCATTGCGGCAGGGTAAGAGATTCCACCGCAACAGTGCGGGCGGTGATCAGTGAGAGTTGGAGATCCATTAAAGACAGTAAGCTATATTGCTTATAATCAATGTGATATAATTACCAGTATGAAGCTAGTGTCGGCAATTCAGCCCCGCAGGAGCAGGTGTGGTCGGCGTCGCTCTGACTGGTGATGAACTTACCGCACGCCTGGCACTGAACCGTTGTCGTCATCCGGAGGGGAGTCCATACGCTGACCAGACCGGTGTGTCCCGTTATCTGAGCTACTCCCTGCTGATGTGCTTTTGACCGCATGATACGACGAGGATGGTCGGGGCTTTCCCAGGCCGAAATGGTGATCAGTTGATTACCCAGGTCTAGGCCCTTGAATCCTAAAAAACCCTCCATCTCCATCATTTCAGTGACAATTTCCCGACCTAGCTCCCTCACTTGCTGCGCCTGTTCCTCAGACTTGGCTTCCAGCCATGTAATCGAAAATGCACCGGGTGCAACCGGCCGCCCCATACTAACTCCGTTGCTGGTGCCAAACTGAAAAGGGCCAATGGCCGTAGGCTGAACGATTACCCGCAACCCAAGCTGACGGGGTACTGCCCCGGAATCGAAATATCCCTGCACGGAGCGGATTTTCCCGTTTTCTACCTGAAAGAAATCAGCACCGGGCAATTCGACAGGGAGGTTGGTGGGCGGCAACCCGTTCATCGAACCATAATTGGTACCTCGCATCATCCATTCTGTAGCGACTCGACCATCGGCTGTTTCGACTACACTCACGGTATCAAAAGAGAGATTGGGGAAAGCGGCCCACAGGCCTTGCACGTAGGCTACAATGGCGTCGCCTGTTAACCCCTGACCGGCAGATGGATCACTATAGGTCCCCCCGTCAGCAAATGTGGCCAGTAATGCCAGGGAATCCCGACGATTCCAGGCTTCGGTATAAGCGTGTACTACGTTGATTGGTGTCATGTAATTGGCTGGTTTAGATGGGTAATGATAGTTCAGCAGTGGCAAAGCCAATGCCGGTACTTCATCCGGTAATGAGAATGGTAAAAGTAGAAGAACTATTTCAGTGGGTACCGCCTGCCGTTGAGCAACATGCCCAGCCAGGTATTCCGAACGCCGTAGTGATAGGTCAGGAACAGGATGGCGAAGGAGGGTACGAAAATGAGCGGCATTTTCAGCAGCCAGTGAATCTGAAGTGGAGCCACTAGAATCTGGAAAAATACAACGACAGGCAGGTGCATCAAATACAGCCAGTACGCCGAATCGGACAGGTAGCGAATGCGTTTGCTGGGGTGATCGAAATACTGCAGAATGATCCCAATGAAGGCAAAAACGGCTGTCATTGACCCAATCGCATAAATGGCATTTGTAATCGGCAGAAATCCTTCAACGACTTTGGGGTCAATGGCAGGTAGATTGGGGGGAGCAGCCTTTGCATATGCAGTCGATAAAATGAAAAACGTGAGCCCGCCCAATAAGATAATACTAATCCCCAGATTGAATTTCCAGTATCGTTTCAATTCTATGATAAGTGCTGGTTGCCGGTGAAAAAACCAGCCAACAGCGAAGAATACCCCGTATGCCGCCAAGCCACTCAGCTGCGGAATGACTCCCTTCATTGCATCTACGCCAACCCAGTTGGTTCCACCCTGCATAGGCAAGATCAGAATTATACCTAGTAACAAGCCACCCCAAGGAGTTTGTGCTAGCATGGCCAGACCTTCATCTAAGGCTGTCCGGATTCGATTCGACCGATCTAATAGTATCAATAAAGGTCGTGTAAGAAAAACCGTAAGGCAGAAAATTATCAGAACATACAGAAACCAAAGATGTACAGTACCCGTTTTCACATCCCACCATTTCAGAGTGACAACATTGTCTACCATAATTAGCCAGGGTGATATGGTCGCTGTGGGTGTATTTGGAAAGAAGATGCCCATCTGTTGCTGCCCCCATACCCATAAGGTAACCACCAGTATGTGTATAATGGGCATGAAGAGCAGAAAAGGAACCAGAATGCGCCGGACACGGTGAGTTATAAAGCCTGTTGGCCCTTGCCGATGGTAGATCGAGTGAGCAAAATAGCCTGCAATCAGAAAAAAGGCCTGCATTCTGAAAGAGTGGGATACATAAAAGAAGCCATCCAGAAAAACACTCGGTTGTGAATCACGAACGGCCCAGAAATAGCCGATGTATGAAACGAATGACATGATACCGTGAAAGAAAACACCTAGAATCAGAGCAAAGGCCCGAACAGCATCCAGGGCATGAAAGCGATCCGATTGGGCGGATAAGGTCGAAGCAGTTTGGGGAGTAGTAGCGGTTAGCATGCGTTTGGCAGGATTGGAGAGGAAAAGAAGTAGACTAGCCAGTATTGCCACCGGCCAGCCCTAACAAAATCGCTTACTTCTTCGCTACTTCCGGCGGGGTTAGCTTATAACCGAGTTGCGTATAAATAGACAGCACATCATAGTAAATCTGGGAGATCATAACTTTCCCATCGGCTACACTGGCCGTGTACTGAAACGGAAACGTAACGGTTTTACCCGCCTGCGTAAAGGTGTAATCGCCCCAAAGTGACACCCAGTTGCCTTTAAGATTACCCGACAGAACCTTGAAGGTCTGGGTTATAAACGAGACCTTGCGATTAGCCTGGGTTTTGTAGTTCTCCTTCCAGTTTGCTAGTGTCTTTTCTATGTTGGCCGAATCGGATCGGGAAGGTCCCCGCCCAATGTAGGTTGGGGCGGCCAGCGATTTGGCCTTGTCGAGATCGCCCGATACAAGCGCATTCACAAAATCACCGACGACTTTCATATCGGCTTCGGCGTTGGGGTTATCGACCACCACATCTTTGTAGCGGGGCGTATTCTGGGCCTGAGCTGAAGCGCTGATGAACAGAAGGCTGGCGGCTACGGCCACGAGCGGTAAGCGGAAAATGGTTTTCATGCGTAACAAGGTTTAGTAAAAAAGTAAGTGAATTAGTAATGAGCTTAATTCGTCTGCACTCGGCTTCGCTCTTCGTCGGAGCCGGTGGCCCGGCGGTTAATCGCCTTCACGGTCTGACTACCGAACGGGCGGGTGTATGTAACCCGCACGACTCGTGGTTCCAATTTATAGGTCCAGTTACCAATCTGATTTACAGCTGGATTGTCAGTAATGACCCGAAAGCGGCTTGTCCAGAAAATATCGGCGATATTGACCAGCAGCGACCCGCCATTGCCGGGTAATTTCTTACGCAAACCGGCGTTTACGGAACCCAATGACCGGACCCTTGAAATACCCGCCAAACTGGGCGTTTGGTAGAATGCCGTTACCTCACCGGTGAACCCATGTGGTAGTTTGATTGTGTGTGAGGTAAAGAGGTTTGCATTGTATTGCTGTAACTGGATCGGTTTGCCCTCTACCGTCGTAGAGAGTCCCTGCCACACCCCCAGCAGGTTTGTCTGCATCTGCCACCAGCTGGTCACCTTTACGGGGAAGCTAAACGTCAACGACAGGGTATTCAGCGAGGCTACATTTTGCGGGGTTACGAATGAGCGGTTATTGACCGAATCCATACGAATTCGATTCCGGTCAAGGGCGTTCCGGTCGTGACTAAACTTGACGGTTAACAGGTAACTGCTTTTAAAACGGTACGTAGTTTGAACAGCATCCGTAAACGTGGGCAACAGACTGGGATTACCTGTTAGAAAGTAATAAGGGCTGGTAAATAAAATCCACGGTGCCAGCAAGTCGTAACTAGGTCGCTGAATCCGGCGGCTATACGATAGCTGTATACTGCTCGCCTTGCTTAAATCATGCGAAACAAATGCGCTGGGGAACAGACTCCCATACCGTCGGCGCACCACTAACGGCTCTCCCGGAGGACCAATATCTGTTTGGGTATGTTCGTACCGCAGTCCGGCTTGTAGTTTGGTTTTGGACGAAAGAGCACGTTGGATATTGACATAACCAGCCACAATGTTGTCGATCAGGTTATAGTTCTGGCTGTATTCAGGGTCAGTCTGCCAGCCACTTTTTTGTAATCGTTCCACTAACACATCGTTGGTAAGGCCCATCAGAGTAGCCTTGGCGCCCAATTCAACATTGGTCTTTTTACCCAGGGTTTGGGTATAGTCGGCTTTCGCGACCCAAATGTTGATTGGTGTTGTTTTGGTGCTATTTACCAATTCGGTGCTGGTCCGCTTTTCAGTTCGGAAGTCAAAAAAGTTGGTGTAGGCATTCGTCAGGGTGTTATCGTATTGCAGGTAATCCATATCTACCGTCAGCCGTTGCCTATCCGAAAAGGCGTGGCTCAGGTTTACATTGGCCATCCCGTGTTGCCAGCTGTTGCGTTCCTGATTGTCGACAAGGGCCTGTTGCCATAGTTCGTTCCGCCGAATGAAGTTGTTCGTACCTTCAAGACTTCGAGTCGGGTTATTCAGAAAACCAGCCACTAAACCGCCTACGGTTGTCCGTTTGCTCAGGGAGTAATCGAAACCCAACCGGGCATTTACCAAACGAGTAATCCGACGCCCGATCAAATCGCCCAGATTATTCGTCGTTAGCCCTTGATTGGTCACTGTGTAGTCGGAAAGCAAATCTTGCCACTCCCTATTCCGCTGCCCCGACAGATCACCAAAGAGGTTCAGTTTACCGGTGCGGTGATTCAGATTGACAGAACCGTTTAGTTTTTCGTAAAAGCCATACCCAGCCGAGAGGGTGTACGTCCCGTTTGTGCCATAAGCCGTGTTTTTCTTCAGAATGATATTGATGATGCCTGCGTCGCCTTCGGCATCGTAGCGGGCCGAGGGGTTGGTAATCAACTCGATCTTCTCGACGTTGGCAGCATTGGTACCTGACAATAGCTGCATCACGGCCTCTGTGGGCAAACGACTTATTTTTCCGTTGATCATGACCACCACCCCCGACTTACCGGCCATCGTTAGGGCATTGTTCTGTCGGTTCACGGTAATACCTGGCGACCGTTCCAGCACATCGAGGGCCGAGCTTCCCGCAGCCGTTACAATGCTCTGAACATTGACAACCAGCTTGTCGAGTTGCTGCTCGAACACGGGTTTCTGAGCGGCTACAGTCACCTCACTGAGCGTTTTGGCGGATTCACTCAGTTGCAGTATGGGGGCTTCAGTTCTCACGTCTGTTACCACGGCGAACGAGGCTGACCGGGCAGTCTTATAACCGACTGAGCTGGCTGTTACCACGTAGCGACCAGCACGGATTCCTGTAAGTTCGTAGATACCAGTCTCACTGCTAATTCCTCCTTTTGCCAGGGTCGAGTCTTTGGCATTGAGCAGGGCAATACTGGCAAAGGGAAGTGGCTTTCCGGTCCCGTCGCGAACGGAACCAGTAAGAGTATTTTGGGCAACGGCGGCCGTTACCAGCCAACAAAAAAAAAGGAGGAAGGAGAATTGTTTCATGGTCGCAGTACATGTAGGGATGTAGTCGACAGTCATTGCTGACTGGTTTTACAAAAGTCCTCTACCGGCTGCGAACAGGCTGTTGATTTTAGGTCAAAATCATTCGATTTTCGGCCAAACCTAGCTCTGAGTAAATTCTGAGGGCGTTTTCTGAAAGAGTTCTTTAAATATCTGGGAAAAATGAGCGGGGCTTTCGTAGCCAACAAGATAAGCTGCTTCTGAAACATTGCGTCCTTCGAGCAGAAACTGAGCCGCCCGTTTTAAGCGGTGCTGCCGGATTACGTTGTTGGCCGACTGGTTAACCACAGCGGCTAGTTTTCGGTCGAGCGTCCGGCGGCTCATACCTACTTTCTTGGCTAGTTCATCGACGCCAAACGTCGGGTCATCCAGCTTTTCATCAATGCCTGCGTGGAGCGTCCTCAGAAAATCGTCGGCTATTGTTTCGGGGCGAAACTCAGCGTCGGGCTGCGTAAACTGCTTGTAATAATAGTCGCGGAGGGTTTGCTGCCGCGCTAGCAGGTTTTGGAGTCGCTGCCGCAGTTCGTCAACGTGAAACGGTTTGGTGAGGTAATCGTCGGCACCCTGGGTCAGGCCCGCCATGCGGCTCTCGTGGGCAGCCTTTGCCGATAGCAGAATCACCCCAATATGGTTAGTCAGCGAACTGGCCTTCAGGTGCTGGGTTAGTTCGTAGCCGTCCATGAGCGGCATCATCACATCCGAAATAACCAGATCAGGCAGTTCGGTCTGTGCCAGTTCCCAGCCCTCGGCACCGTTGGCGGCCGTCAGCACCCGGTACGATTCGGCTAACTCACCAGCGATGAAACTACGCAGTTCATCATTGTCTTCAACCACCAGTACCTGTTGCCGATTAAGCGGCTGGGCCGCAAGTACAGGTGCCAAGCGTCCCGGCACATACGCCAATTCGTGTTGTATGGGTGCGGGTAGAATTATTCGGTCCACTTTGTCGCTGACCAGGGCAGGAAGCACCGGCAGCAGCAGCGTAAACGTAGTGCCTTGGCCGGGTTCGCTGGTCACCGAAACGGTGCCGCCCAGTATATCGATTAGCTCTTTTACCAGCGCTAACCCAATGCCAGTGCCATCGTACGAGCGAGTGTGGGTATCATCGACCTGATAAAAACGGTCAAAAATATGGGGCACCTTCTCCGCTCGAATGCCAATACCGGTGTCCGCAATAGTCAGGCAAACAGTGCCCTGTCCGCTATCTGTCAGTTCAACGGAGACACTCCCTCCTGGCAGCGTAAATTTCAGCGCATTAGACAAGATGTTCGAACTAATTTTTAGCCATTTGTCCGAGTCGAATAAATAATCTGTCTCCTTCGCGTCGGTTCGAACGGTTAGGCTCACTCCTTTCTGTTCAGCAGCAGTTCGAAACGTGTCAACGACTTGTTCGATAAACTCGGCCACATTCCCCCACGATAGAGAAACAGCCATGCCTCCACCTTCGAGTTTTGAGAGGTCGAGCAATTGATTGACTAATTGTAACAATTGCCCGGCATTACGGTGTACCGACGAGAGGGTCTGCCGCGTTGGTGCGTCGTGTTTGGCTTCCTGCAACAGCTTTTCAGTAGGCGATAAAATCAGCGAAAGTGGCGTTCGAAACTCGTGAGTGATATTCGAAAAAAAGCGGGTTTTGAGTTCATCGACGGCTTTTAGCTGTTCGGCTTCCCGCTGTTGAAGCTGCATCGATTGCTGCTCGTGCAACCGGCGCAGGCGCAGGCGAATAAAGCCCCACACCAGGCCGGCCGTGATCAGAAAATAGACCGTATATGCCCACCAGGTTGCCCAGAGGGGAGGCTGTATATGTACGGCTAGCTCTTTCGCATGACGGCTCCAGGTGCCCTCTGCGTTGGTGCTGTTCACTTTGAAAACGTAATCACCGGGCGCTAACTGGGTGTAATTAGCCGTGTTTTGACCGTTGGTATTCACCCAGCCAGGATCAACGCCCACCATTCGGTAGCGATATTGGATTTTCTCTGGTTTGCTGTATTCTAAAGCTGAAAACTCAAACGTTAAGAAATTCTGCGTATGACTGAGTGTCAGGCGGTCAAGCGCGTTTAGCGCCCTGGACAATGGGCTGTTTTCCTGCCTGACATCGGCCGGTTCGTTGTTGATCCGAAGGCTCGATAAAACCACCGGTGGTTCAACGGTATTTTCCTTCAGGGCTGTAGGGTCGAACATTGTGATCCCGGTGCGCCCACCAAAAGCCAGCCGGTTATTGGGCAGTTGAACGGCCAGTGTATGACCAAATTCATCGTCCTGTAAGCCGTCGGCCCGTGTGAATCGGCGGGTTTGGAACGACCGGGTATTCATCCGAACCAGGCCTTTACTGGTGGCTATCCAGAGAAACTTCTGCGAGTCAGCAATCAGGCTGTAAATGGTGTTGTTGGGCAAGCCCGTTTGCTCCGTAAACACCCGAAAACGCCCCGTTTTTGTGTCGTAACGGGCAAGACCTTCCCCCACGGTTCCGATCCAAAGTACAGTAGGTTCGTACGGGTCAACAGCCAGACAAAGTAGCTGATTTGTTGGCAAGGATTGCTTGTTGGCCGGGTTGTGCAGCAACTGAGCTACAATTTTTCTCTGTCGGAGGTCGTACTTAAACAGTCCTTTACCCAGATAGGAAGCCATCCAGACTATATGGCCCATTGGCTGAAGATCAGCTACATCCAGCCCCGGATTAATGAACGTTTTCGGCACAAAGCTATTAGGCCAGAAACGCTTGATATGACCAGCCGAATCCATTTCGGTTAAGCCGCCTTCGAAATTTCCATAGACCCACAAATGGCCCCGCTCGTCGGGCTTGATGGCAATTTTACAACTGCAATTATCATCCTTTAGGTCACTGCTTGTCGCTGTATACATAGACCGGGGCTGCTTCAGGTTGCATTGATACAGGGTGGCCACGTCGATAAACCACAGTCTACCATTTGTGTTGGTAAACCGTGTCCAGCTATCACCGGTCGATAATTCCCAACTGGGCGGCTTAATACCCAGAGTAACCTTAAGAATATCTGATTTCCAATCGGTTTGGTAAGGCAAAGCCAGAAATGGCTGCACCCGGCGATCAAGCCGTTTAATATCGCCCATCTGCGTATGAAGCCACAACACACCCGAGCGATCGGTGAGGTAAGGTAGCCCATAGGTTTGTTGCTCACCCTGTGGTTTTCCCCATTCATGCACAGGCAAGAACCGGTCATTGGGCAACAGTTCATACAAGCGGTTAGCCATGCTGATGTACACCTTGCCATCAGCCAATACGCGCATTCCATAGGCCACATTGCGGACAAGGTCGCCGGGTATTTTCAGATCTCGATACTGCCCCGTTTTGGGGTTTAGCAGCAATAGATACTGTCGACCAATCACCATAATTTCGCCGTTGGGTCGCTCAGCAACTGCCCGCCAATCAGCAACGGGCATGACCCGGTTGAGCCAGCGTGCCAGTGGTCCCTTATACAGCAATAGCCGGTGGTTGCCCGTCTGAGCATCCAGCTCAACCAGACCCTCATCGAAA
Organism: Flavobacterium sp. SUN052; assembly: GCF_028867935.1. Lineage (GTDB taxonomy): Bacteria > Bacteroidota > Bacteroidia > Flavobacteriales > Flavobacteriaceae > Flavobacterium. The sequence goes on along the minus strand of NZ_JAPQNS010000027.1, from coordinate 6,067 downwards.
TGAGCGTACACCCGCCCATTGGCAGCAGGAGCAATACAATGAAGCGTTTTGGTAGCGTTGCCGAGCGTGCTTTCATCCCAGGTGTGGCGCACGCGCAGCTTTTGATCAAAAACCTGGATTTTTTCACCCCGCCAAATGGCCCAGAACGTTTGTTTCAGCGCAGGGGTGTTGACAGGCGATACCCATCCTTCATCAATCTTTCGTTTGCCTTGTTTTGCCAGCGGCAGGAAGGGGGTAAACTGCTCAGTACGTGGGTCGAATTGCTGGAAATCCCCCGTATGCGTTTGCAGCAACAGGGTACCGTTGGGCAACAGTTGTACACTACTGATGGAGTTTTCGGCCAGCGAGTTGGCCAGTTTGTCGTGGCGAAACACCTTGATCTGTCGTCCGTCGAACCGGGCAAGCCCATCGGCAGTACCAATCCAGACAAAACCCGTCTGATCCTGTACAATGCCTGTTACAGTTGAGTTTGGCAGACCATCAGCGGTAGTGAGTATTTTGCTATTGTTCTGTATACTTTGCGCAACTACCGAACCAATACAAACCCAGGCGAATACAGTTAACGCAATGCATCTGACAGACATATTTATTTAGAGGAAGGACTTACTTACTTCCGAGAAATATAACTGATAATCAGTATATTAAAAAGCCACTTCTATCGAACCGAGCTATTACTGACTAAGCCACTTAACGGCTTTGGCAATCGCCTGATCGTCGGTAACGAGTTCGTCGGGCATAATCTCCTTGCCGTATATCTTACCGGTTCGGTCGCCCATGTTTACGGTAAACAGATTGAGCCTGTAGCCGTAGAAAGGTAAATTATATTGGGTATTACCAGTAGTAAGTCCACAACTGACGGCTCCAAAAAGGCGTGTATTAGGGCGGCCGATGAAGGCGATAGCTGTCGCTTCGCCCGAACTGGCTGTGCTGCCGCCCAGTAAGACGGCTACTCTGGGATTATTGTTAATCAACTTGTACGGTTTCGCGGCAGTAGTAAGCGGCTGCTCACCAAGCCAGGCAGCACCGTTTTTGTACGAGAATGTTGCTGTTGGTTTGTCATCAGCATCATAAAAATAGCCGCATAATCCTTCACCAATAATAGGCCCTAATCCAGCAATCATCGGATACATATTTCCGCCCAGATTGCGCCGTAAATCAACAATCCATCCTATCAGGTTTTTATCGTCCTGTCGGGCAATATCGTTCTGAATATTCTGTGCAAAATTGATCGCTTCCTGCCCCGATCCATTAAACCCCTCTACTTTCACGTAACCAATGTTCGGTTCGGCAAACATGAATGGACTAAGAGCAGGCAACGGCTGGCAGCCAATGCCACCATATAAACCCCGTTGATTATCAAAGATAATACCGCTATGATTATCCTTCAGTAAGGCCATAGCCAGGATCATAGCCAACTCTGTCTCAGGCACCTTCTTGGCGGACCCAACTTTAGCCCAAACCTTGGCTTTATAATCGACCCAGTCTATTTTCTTTCGGTTGATCGAGTTCTGTTCAACGATCTGAATCAGTTGTGTAAAAAAGTCTTTAACCGGTCCCGCTGGTTCAGGAGCAGCCTCTTTGGTCGAGCAAGTCGAAAACAAAACGGTCAGTGTTAGCGACAGCCCCGCAGATACAAAGCGACGAAAGACGGTAGTGGATTGCATAGCGGCAATGGTGAAGAGCGAAAGAGAAGCTGTTTAAACTTTTGTTTAGAGTGCGAATTTGTCATTCCGACGCAGGAGGAATCTTCGGGTAAAGAGAGTTTCAGGTTCACCCAAAGATTCCTCCTGCGTCGGAATGACAAATCCACGCCATGGTCTACTCAATTTGATAAGTTTAAACAGCTTCCGAGTGTATTGCAGTGACCATCACTCAATAGAATTAATATCCCCGTTCTGATTTCTTGTTGAATGCGGCTTTACGTTTCTCCACGGTGGCTTGCATAGCTTCGCCGAAATCAACGGACTGCATCTGGCTGGAATTCCAGACGGCTACGTATTGCATACCGTCGTTGAGGTCTTTCCCGATGCCGTAGTTCAGTACCTCTTTCGCTCCCTGCACGGCGGCTGCGGGCAAATCGGCAATCTCGCGGGCCATCTGATCAGCAGCTTCAAATAAGGCTTCGGGCGTGTCGTAAACGTGGTTCGCCAGGCCAATTTTTTCAGCAAACGTCGCATCAAAATCTTTGGCTGTGAGGGCCAGCTCGCGGGTGTAGCCCTGCCCAATGATGTGCGGCAAAAACTGAAGTCCCCCGATGTCGGGGGTGATGGCGAGTTTGGCTTCGCGGAGGCTGAATTTGGCATCAGCGGAGCAAAGGCGGATGTCGGCCCCGGCAATCATGTTTACCCCTCCCCCAATGCACCAGCCGTGAATAGCCGCAATGACTGGCTTGGGCGATTCGTGCATTTTCACAAAGCCCGACTGCATAAAGCGAATCTGGCCCATGAGTTTGCGCCGTTCGGCAGCCAGTGGATTACCGCTGGCCATTGAACTGATGCGGGGGAGCATTCGGGCGACATCGAGACCATAGCTGAAATGATCACCACTACCCCGAAACACGATGCACCGCACATCGGGCATTGCCGTAATTTCGTCCATAGCCACCGGCAGTTCATCCCAGAATTCGGGGCCCATAGCGTTGCCTTTTCCGGGTCCGAGGAGTGTGACGGTCATGACACCGTCGGTCAGGCTCAGCGAGAGAGATTGATAAGTTGAGGTCATAGCAGACGGGTTATTTACGTGTATAGATGTGCTTGTAAAGCTAATCAGAAGGGATTGTGGTTGTACGTTTGGCTGAAAAATTTGCGTTCGGAACCTACCGGCTTCAAGTTCGGGTTTACTGAGCAACTAATACTGCCTCAGCCGATGCACTTCGATACCCTTGCCATTCATGCAACGCACCACCACGACCCGACCGGTGCCGTTATTCCGCCAATCCATTTGTCGACCAAGTTCGAGCGCGACGAAAACTACGAACTTGTAGGGGAATATGGGTATAGCCGTTTTAGTAACCCCAACCGTGATGCTCTCGAACAGGCGCTCGCTACTCTCGAAGGGGGGGCGGTGGGTATGGCGTTTGGCTCAGGACAGGCCGCTACAATGGCCCTGTTACAGTCACTACGCCCCGGCGATCACGTGGTCATGCCGCGTCAGGCATACTTCAGCACGCCCATGTTGCTGGAACAGATTTTTCATCCCTGGGGTCTGACTTATACCCGTGTCGACATGAGCGACCTGGCCGAAGTGCAGGCTGCTATCCACGAAAATACGCGCCTGATCTGGGTCGAAACGCCCTCCAATCCATTATTGGTTCTCACCGACCTGTTGTTCATCTCACAAATGGCTCACGAAGCGGGTGCCCTCTGTGTGTGCGACAATACCTGGCCCACTCCTGTGTTGCAACGCCCTCTGGATCTCAATTGCGACATTGTGATGCACTCCACCACAAAGTACATTGGTGGCCATTCTGATGTATTGGGCGGTGCCCTGATTTTCAAGGATGCCAATAACGAATTGGCACTCCGCGTGCGGCAAATACAGCAACTGGGCGGTGCCGTTCCGTCACCGTTCGACTGCTGGCTGTTGTTGCGGGGGCTAAAAACGCTGGGTGTTCGGGTGCGAGCACAACAAGACACAGCTCAGCGTTTGGCGGAGTTCCTGGAAGGCCACCCTGCTGTAGAACGGGTTTATTATCCGGGTCTGGAGAGCCATCCGCAACGTGCTTTGGCGAAACAGCAGATGAACGGACCAGGCGCGATGTTATCGTTCGATGTAAAAGGGGATGCCGAGGCCGCACTGCGGGTTTGCACGAATCTGAAGCTGTTTACCAGAGCCACAAGCCTGGGTGGTGCCGAGAGCCTGATTGAACACCGGCCAACCATTGAAGGTATTCATACGACAACACCTCCCAACTCGTTGCGTGTTTCAGTGGGTCTGGAGCATATTGAAGATCTAATTGCCGATATTGATCAGGCATTAAAGAAGTGATAAGTAGATGGTGACTAGTAATGGGGTAATTGGCAATTAGGTTTTTACTCGCAAGACGCTATCCGACAGCTAGTTCCTAATTCCTTATTTACCTTGTTACCTCTGCACTAGTACTTAATCTTCTTTCCTTTTCCGTGGCTGGCGTCCGTGCGTAGGCATTGGCACCGTTGAGGTATCGTTCATCAGGACTGGCATATTATCGAGCGTTGCCCGCACCACATTTGGGTTGTCTCCGGGTCGTCGGTAAAAATCATTGCGGGGCCGCAGCGTAGGCATTTGTTTACCAACGGGCATCGAGTCGTGGCGGAAGCCGGGTCCGGGGAAAGGGAGCTGCCGGAGCGAAGGCTGCGTCGGCGCCTGGGCGAATGCAGTGCCCGACAGTAACAGGAAGCAGTATAAGAATCTCATGTCTTTTCGATGCATCTCCGGCAACAATTCCACAACGAAAGGACATTTTTTTCGCTAGAAACCAAAACCTAAACTCCACGGTTTTAACCCTGTAGCGCCTAGCGCGCTAATTCGACAGATATTACGTCTATGACTATTACAATAATTGCCAGTTCCCCCCGTAAGCACAGCAACTCCCTACGATTTGCCTTGTACCTTAAAAGTATCCTGACGGAATCGGGGCAAGATGATGTTCGAGTAGTTGATTTTGCTCACTACGATATTCCTTTTGTTGGTACGGGTTCGGTACATCCCGATCATCTTACGGCCTTCCAGCAGGAGTTGATCTCGGCCTGGGAAGCCGCTGACCTCGTTATTTTCGCCATTCCCGAGTACAACTGGACTACAACCCCTCAATTCGACAATGCAATTCACCAGCTTGGTGGCCAGGCGTTCAAACACCTGTTCAACGATAAAGTGTTTGCCTTCGCTGGTGTTTCGTCAGGGCGAGGAGGTCGTCAACCAGCATTAGATGGTACCACAGTGGTTAACAAAATGATTAGCTTCTCAAACAGCTATTCTATTGTTTCGCCCAAACTGTATGAATCACACGAAACGGCCATGAACCTGGACGAAAACGGTCATTTTCATGGTCACGAAGTCTACGCCCGAACGGCTCGCGCCTTCGCCGACTACACGCTGGCAATTGCCCAACGTTGGGGCGCTGCGAATTTGGTAGAAGCGAAGTAAACGCTGGCGGGCTTTTTTTGATAGCCCTATGCGCAATACACTCAACGACAAGCAGATTCAAGACTTTATCCAACACGGTTTTTTCAGAATCGATCAGGCTTTCCCAACCGAACTGGCTGATGCCGGTCGCAAAATACTGTGGACCGACACTGGCTGCGATCCCGACGAGCCGGATACCTGGACGCAGCCAGTTATTCGGCTCGGTCAGTATGGGCAGGAACCTTTCCGGCTAGCTGTTAATACACCCCGTTTACATACTGCTTATGATCAGTTGGTTGGCACCGGGCGATGGTTACCCAGAGATACGTTGGGTACGTTTCCTGTCCGTTTTCCCAGCCCCAATGATCCGGGTGATGCAGGCTGGCATATTGATATCAGCTTTATTACGGACATTGACGACCCAACTGATTTTTTAAGCTGGCGTGCCAATATCCACTCCAAAGGCCGCGCGTTGCTCATGCTGTTCTTGTTTTCTGATGTCACCGAGAACGATGCACCGACGCGCATTCGGGTGGGTTCGCATCTGGATATTGCCCGCCAGTTAGCACCAGCTGGCGAAGTGGGTTTGACCCTGCGAGAATTAGCCGCCAATGGATTTCAGGAAACAGCTTACCGCCCCGAAGTGATGGCCACCGGTTTGGCTGGTACAGTTTATTTATGCCATCCGTTTCTGGTTCATGCCGCCCAGCCCCATCATGGCACTATACCCCGTTTTCTGGCTCAGCCCCCCTTGCTACCCGCCCAACCCCTGCAATTGGAACGTGCCGACGGCGCTTATTCGCCCGTTGAACAGGCCATTCGACTGGGAGTGGGCATTATAGACTAGTGCTTCTCCAATTTAGTGCTTATATTATTCCGACTTATTAGCCGTATTAACCCGCTCATACCAACGTTTCATCTTGGCTTCTGCGGTTGCCACCGTAAAACTCCAATGCACTTTGAC
>NZ_JAPQNS010000026.1 GCF_028867935.1 Flavobacterium sp. SUN052 | reverse complement strand
TTACTTACTGACGGCTACCTGTACGGTTCAATTGATGATGTACGATAATTACACCAATCAGCGAGAGTTGGGCAGCATGGAAACATTCAGAACCAATTTCCAATAATGCCCACCCCTCAATTAATAATTAACCCAGTAAAACCAATAGTATGAATACCCTCATTCTGCGTCTGACGATTCTTCTTCTGTTTTCTATTACGACGGCTTTTGCTCAGAAAACGGCCGTATTTGCCCCCGATGGTAAAGCCATAAAAGGGTACGACCCTGTAGCCTACTTCACCGAGGGCAAGCCCGTACCGGGCGACCCTACAATCACGTACACGTACGAAGGAGCCGACTGGTATTTTGCCAGCACCAGCAACCGGGATGCTTTCAAAGACGATCCCGAAAAATACGCCCCTCAATACGGTGGCTATTGCGCATTCGGAACATCAAGAGGGTATAAAGCACCTACAGAAGCCGACGCCTGGACTATTGTGGATGGCAAACTGTACCTGAACTACAACACAAAAGTCCGCACCGAGTGGAATAAGGACCAGGCTGGCTACATCAAAAAGGCCGACGCTAACTGGACAACTATCAAAGATAAAGAACCTAAATAGCCAACCCTGTTAACGTTACCTCTATGCGCCGACAACTAATTGTTTCTGTATTGCTGCTGACCCTCTCGACGGCGTCGATAGCGGGTGGACCCTGGATTCGCGGGCATCGCAAAGGTTTTTTGCAGATAGGCTACTCCGGTTTGTATTACAATGCCGTTTTTAGCCCAACCGGCTCCGAAAGCCCTGTTTTTCGCAATACGAGCGATGTTACGCTCCAGCTCTATGGCGAGTACGGCATTGCCCCGAAGTGGGAACTCCGGGCTGTGTTGCCATACAAACTATCGAAAACCGGTACTAGCAATGATCGGGCAGTTAATCCCGTTCCGGCCGGCACGCTGACGGGAATTGGCAACATTGGCCTGGGTCTCAAACGCGCCCTGCTCGATGGTTCAGTCAAACTTAGTGCGGGCGTTGATGCGCTGGCCAACACGTTTACCAACAACGACCGGTTGGGGCTTCGAACGGGGTATGAAGGCTGGACAGTGCTGCCGTATCTATCGTTGGGGTCGGGTGGGCAACGGACGTACTACTTTGCCGAAGCGGGCTACGGATTCATGACGCAGAACTACAGCAATTTTCTGAAGCTAAACGGCGAGTTTGGCTACCGACTCCATCCACGCCTGTGGGTGGCCGGTACGCTCGACTTTCGCTTGCCTGCTAAAAACGGCCCTTTCTTTAATACGGAAGCCTATCAGTTTACGGGTACGTACCTGAACAACCAGATGTATCTCGGGGCAGGAGTGAAGGCCGCTTATGATATTGCACCCGACCGGTTTGGGTTAACAGCCAGTGTGATTGGCGCATTGGCCGGGCAAAACGTCCCCTTTTCGCGCTCGTATAATGCCGGAATTTTCATCAAATGGTAACTCTCATCAACGAACCGTTTCAACGGTCAAATTCTATGAAATCACTCTTTTCAATTTCCGTGATACTCACAATGGGGCTTCTGGCTGCTTGTTCTACAACCGAAGAAACTGTGGCCGTTGAACCTGCTATGCCACCAGCCACTATGCCCGGTAGCACAACCACCACTATGTCGGGAAGCAGCAGTACTACCACAAGTACCAGCGGGCAACCGGCGCTCCTCGAAGGAATGTTTGTCAGCAACGTGCATACCACGAGCGGTACGGTGAAATTAGTGGAAACAGCGGGGAAGCGAACGCTGGTATTCACCAATTTTCGAACGGATGGCGGGCCTGATCTACGCATATATCTAGCCGAAAATACAGGCCTTCGTAATTTTATCGAGGTATCAAAACTGGACAACAGTGGCAACTTCTCCGTGGACCTGCCCGCAGCCGCCGACCCCTCCCGACAGCGCTACGTATTGATCTGGTGCAAAGCGTTTTCGGTGCTATTTGGTAACGCCGAGCTGAAATGATCGGGGCCAGAAGCCGCCTTTAGTGTAGTCGTACTGGAAAAAACTGGTTTTGCCTCGAAATATACCGTAGATACAGGCCCTGTTGGCCTCTTTCCGGTATGCACGACTTTACACGTTTTCAGCGGCTACTCGTAGGCTTTCTGGTCATACTGGCATTGGCAGGTCTGGTTGTCGACAGTCTGGAACCCACCACGAACTGGACCGAATATAATGGAGATGGCCAACGGAGTCATTACTCCCCGCTTAACCAGATTACGGCTGATAATTTACCGCAGCTAAAAGTGGCCTGGACATATGCATCGGGTGGGGCCGATACCGTTGGCAATCGGACTCAGATCCAGTGTAATCCGATTGTTATCGACGGCGTATTGTATGGCGTATCGGCTAGTATCCAGGCCTTCGCCATTGATGCGGCTACGGGTAAAGAGCGCTGGAAAACCAACCTGGTCGATACCGAAGGTACCCTAAGTCGGGGTGTTACCTATTGGACCGATGGCACCGAGAAACGAATTTTCTTCGGTGCCGGTGGCGGATTATACGCCCTCGATGCGAACACGGGTGCTGTGATTCAGTCATTTGGGCAGGCAGGACGAATCAACCTGAAAGACGGCATTGACCGGCCCGGTGCCGATAATTTTGTTCGGGTCAATACGCCGACAACCATCTATAAAGACCTGCTTATTGTTGGGGCACGAGTGTCGGAGAGCGAATCGGCTCTGCTGGGCGATATTCGGGCATTCGATGTGCGGACTGGGCGACTGGCCTGGACATTTCATACTATTCCCCAACCGGGTGAATTCGGCTACTCAACCTGGGCACCCGCCAACCCCCGGCAACGAATGGGCGGGGCTAACGCCTGGGCGGGCATGGCTATTGATCGGGAGAGGGGCATCGTATACATCCCTACGGGTTCGGCTGCGTATGACTTTTATGGCGGCAATCGGAAGGGCGACAACCTGTTTGCCAACTGCCTGTTGGCGCTCGATGCGGCAACGGGTAAACGGCTATGGCACTTTCAATTCGTCCATCACGACATTTGGGATCGTGACCCACCAGCCCCACCCAACCTGCTTACCGTGGTGCAGCCCGGCCCCAACGGCCGCCCCCGACGCGTTGACGCCGTGGCTCAGATTACCAAGCAGGGCCATGTGTTTGTTTTCGACCGGGTTACGGGAAAGACCTTGTTCCCGGTGGTTGAGAAAGCGTTTCCGGGCGATGGTGTTGCGGGTGAGCAAACCAGCCCAACGCAGCCCATACCGCTAAAACCAGCTCCGTTTACGCAGCAGACATTTACCGAAAAAGACATCAATCCCTGGGCCTCCGACCGACCTGCCATTGTAGCGATGCTACGCAAAGCTCGCACGGGCAGCCCCTATATTCCGCTCACGGCGGAGACGACCGTCTTTTTTCCGGGCACCGACGGGGGCGCACAGTGGGGGGGAGCTGCCACCGATCCCGAGGGTGTCATGTACATTCCGGCCAAGCAAAATCCTTGCTTTTCAACCCTGGTTCTGCGGGAGCAGCCCCTTGACAAGTCGATGGTCACGAGTGCTCAGGCCTACAAAACCAACTGTGCATCCTGCCATGGAGCCGACCGGAGGGGTAACCACGATGGTTCATATCCGTCGTTGCTGAATATCGACAAACGACTTTCAATGGAGGCCATTCAGCAGGTTATGGCAAAAGGTCGGGGTATGATGCCATCCTTTTCACACCTGCCCGAAGCCGAACGTGCCGCCATTGTCGATTTTCTGCTCAACAAAAACACCGCGTCCAAGACCGTACAGGCCAAGAAAACCGATGTGCCTTACCAGCATACCGGCTATAACCGCTGGTACGACAGCAAGGGCTACCCGGTGAGTGCGCCACCCTGGGGTACGTTGACCGCCATTGACCTCAATACGGGCGAACATCGGTGGCAGGTGCCGCTGGGTGAATACCCCGAATTGAGTGCCAAAGGAATTCCGGCAACGGGTACCGACAATTACGGCGGTCCACTTGTAACGGGCAGCGGACTGCTGTTTATTGCCGCCAGCAAAGACGGACAGTTCCGGGCCATTGACAAAAAAACGGGCAAAACCCTCTGGCAGGCCGCTTTACCCACTGCGGGTTATGCGTCACCTGCTACCTATTCGGTTGGTGGAAAACAGTTTATCGTGATCGCTTGTGGTGGTGGAAAATTGAAATCAAAATCGGGTGATCGGTATGTGGCCTATGCATTAGAACCCTGATCGGACTCCCAATTCCTAAAGATATTGTCAATAAAGTCCATTTGAGAAGTACAGGCAGGGGCCGAGATGCTTTTGACTATTAGTACTATCACTCTATAATTCCTTACCCGTGAAAATCAGCGTATACCTATTGGCTTTCCTGTTAAGTATGGGCCTGGTGCAGGCTCAGAAAAAAATATTTCCCCAAACCCCCGGCATGGTGTCGTACACCTACCGAAATAGCTTTTCGAAGAACGTACCGGCTACACTCGACACCATTAAAGCGTTGGGTATTACCGATATGGAGTTCTCCAACTTATTCGGTAAAACAGCAGCCGACCTGCGCAAACTTCTTGATGAACGCGGTATGAAATGCTCATCGTTTGGCGTGGGCTACCCCGACTTACAGAATAAGCTAGCGGAGGTGGGCAACAATGCCAAGACGCTGGGAGCCAGTTTTGTGCGGGTTGCCTGGGTGCCGCATCAAGGCGCCTTTACGCTCGACATGGCTAAGAAAACCGTAGCTGATTTCAATAGCTTTGGAAAACAGTTGAAAGATCAGTTCGGCCTCACGTTCTGCTATCACAACCACGGCTACGAGTTCGAAAAATACGAAGACGGGACCCTGATGGACTACATCATCCAGAACACCGATCCAAAATACGTCAGTTTTGAGATCGACATTCTCTGGACATTCTTCCCCGGTGCTGATCCTGCCGCTTTGATCAAAAAATACCCCAAACGCTTCAAACTGATGCACCTGAAAGACCTAAGAAAGGGTGTTGCGGGCAATTTGTCGGGTGGCACACCCGTGGAGAACGACGTGGCGCTGGGAACGGGTCAGCTGGACCTGGCCGGTATTTTGAAAGCGGCTAAAAAGTCGTCTATCGAGCATTATTATATTGAGGATGAAAGCCCAAGCTACGCCAGGCAAGTACCGCAAACGATTGCCTATCTGAAAGATTTGAAGTAAAACGGGAAGATGAACCTCTGCTCACCTTTCTGTAATCAACTAACAAAACGCGTTAACACGTATTCTTATGGATCGTCGGGACTTTATCAAAAAAACAGCGGTGGCCACGGCCAGCACCACTATTCTGAACTTCCCCATCTATGGCAAAAATGCCCCAAGCAACAAGGTGGTCGTAGCCATTATGGGTGTCAACAGCCGGGGAGCCTACCATGCCAAATCGTTTTCTAAACTGCCAAACGTCGAGGTGGCTTACCTCTGCGATGTCGAAGAAAAAGCCATCAAAAATGGCCTAGATGCGCTGAAGGATGTCAGCCGTAAACCGGCTATCATTAAAGACATTCGGGAGCTGGTGACCAAAAAAGATTTTGATGCCCTGCTGATTGCCGCCCCCGACCACTGGCACGCTCCGGCTGCCCTGATGGGCGTATCTAACGGTAAGCACGTGTACGTGGAAAAACCCTGTAGCCACAATCCCTACGAGAGCGAGATGCTGATTCAGGCCCGCGACAAGTATGGTAAACTGATTCAGGTGGGAAGCCAGCGTCGGTCGTTCCCCACGCTGATTGAAGCGGTTAAAGAGGTACGGGGTGGTGTGATTGGCAACCCCTATTTTGCCAAATCCTGGTATACTAATTCTCGTAAACCCATTGGAGTTGGCAACAAAGTGGCCGTACCCTCAACGCTGGATTTTAACCTCTGGCAAGGCCCGGCTCCCCGGCAGGACTATCGCGACAATCTGGTGCATTATAACTGGCACTGGTTCTGGAACTGGGGAACGGGTGAAGCCTGCAACAACGGCAACCACGAACTCGATTGCTGTCGCTGGTTTCTGGGCGTTGACTTTCCCTCGAAAGTGACTTCTTCAGGTGGTCGGTATGCTTACAAAGACGACTGGCAAACGCCCGATACGCAGGTGGCTTCGTTTGAGTTTGACAACGGGAAGGCCATTACCTGGGAGGGCCGCAGTTGCAGTTCATTCCCCATTGAGGGAAGCGGCCGTGGTTTTATCATTTATGGCGATAAAGGCACGCTGGTGAACAAAGGCGGTGGTGACTACCAGATTTACGATGATAAGAATAAGCTGGTTAAAGAGATCAAACCAGATGCTAAGCTCGACCCGAATAATACCGTTAGTGCTTCTGGGGATCTGGAAATTACCCACTTCGCCAATTTCGTGGATAGTGTTCGCGAGACCACCAAGCTAACTGCACCCATCGAAGAAGGCCACAAAAGTGTGGTGCTGTGTCACCTGGCTAACATCTCTCAGCGCACGGGAAGCACGCTGCACTGTGACCCGAGCAACGGCCACATCAAAGACAACAAAGCGGCCATGCAATTGTGGAAACGGGAATATGAAAAAGGTTGGAACATGGCGGTTTAACCCGTTCAACAGAGTCTGGTTTCGGACTGGCTAATCAGTCCGAAACCAGACTCTGTTATTACCCAATGGGATAACGCAACCGGATAATTGTCTTAAAATTTAATTAAAGAAATTAAAAGTTAGATTTAACCCTTAAAAACCTTGCTTCAACCGGGCAAACCCGTCATTGATCATCTTTTTTTTTCGGCCTTGTCAGCTACTTGCAAACTTTAGCTACTATCTGACGTTCGTCTCCATTGATTCAATGAAAGCAAGATTACTACTCCTTATTTTAGTGCTGGTAGCCGCCTGGGCGAAGGCACAAACTACGCCCCCCAAACGGCCGCTTCCTATCATCGACGTACACGTGCATGCGATGAAGGTGAACACCAGCTTTGCCGTTGAGATGTGTCCCTGGTTTTTACGAGATATGCCAGGGGGCGATCCCAATCAACAGATGCGGGCTTTTCTGAACACCGAATGTGTTGATCCCCTGCAACCAGCCAAATCAGACGCTGAAATGCAGGCCGCCGTGCTCGAAACCATGAATCGACTCAACATGACTATTGTTGCGTACGGCGATCCCCAGATTTTGCGACAGTGGAAAAAGGCCGCTCCCGGTCGGGTAATTGCCGGTATTGGGGTTAGCTCTCCCAAAGACATGAGTGTCGAAGCGTTTAATGATTCCCTGTCGTCGGGCTTTTATGAAGTAATGGGCGAGGTGGCTCCGCAGTACCAGGGACTTTCGCCAAGCGACATGTCGCTCGATGCGTACTTTGCTATTGCGGAGAAAAAAGGTATTCCGGTTGGTATTCACATGGGTACGGGCGGCAACGGTATGGCCAACATTTCACAGTCTAAATACAGAGCCTCGCTGGGTAGGCCGTTTCTGCTCGAAGACATGCTGGCGCGGCATCCCAAGTTGAAAATCTGGGTAATGCATGCGGGTTATCCCATGATCGACGAAATGATTGCCCTGATGGGAGCCAATGCGTATGTGTACGTCGATCTGGCTGGATTTATCTGGAGCTATCCCCAGGCCGAAATTCACATGTACCTCAAACGGCTGGTGCAGGCTGGCTTTGGCAAGCGCATTCTGTACGGCACCGACTTTATGATTTGGCCCAAGTTGTTTGAAACCTCAATCAGTGTTATTGAGAATGCGGATTACTTATCGTTTGATCAGAAACGCGACATTTTATTCAACAACGCCGTACGCTTTTTTAAGCTGGATGCCAGTAAGTTTAAGTAAAATGCTGAGTGGCAAATTATTATCCTTCTAAACTAGTTACCCCGAAACCGATGAAAACCTCAATGACAACACGCAGCTTTTTGCCGGGCCTGTGTGCGTTGCTCTTCTCAGTGGGAGCGATGGCCCAAATGCCGCAACGGACCCCAACGCCCAACGACACGCTTCGGTCGCCTAAAGTGACGGCTGACAAGAAGGTATTGATTCAGATTTACGCGCCCAAAGCGAGCGAGGTAATTGTGAGTGGCGATTTCCTATCGGACCCCAAACCTCTTAACCTAACCAAGAGTGAGTCGGGTGTTTGGTCGGTACTGGTTGGCCCCCTAAAACCCGACTATTACTCGTACACCTTAATGGTGGATGGCGTCCGCACAATGGACCCTAAAAATCCGGTCATTAAGCAGGGAATCAGTAGCCTGGAAAACATGATGGCGATAACGGGTCCCGAAACCGAATTTCAGGATAATCGGGCGGTGCCGCATGGTGAAGTGCGGGAAGTGTGGTATTCGTCGAACACCTTGGGAATGATGCGCCGGATGCACGTGTATACACCACCCGGTTACGAAAAGGGATCGAACAAATACCCGGTCTTTTATCTGTTGCACGGTGGCGGAGATGATGATTCGGGCTGGAACACCATTGGTCGGTCGGGCTTTATTCTGGACAACCTGATTGCTGCTGGGAAGGCCAAACCCATGATTGTGGTAATGCCCAACGGCAGCATGCCCTTACCCCCTCAAACAGGGATGCCTAACACACAGGCCATGAACCAGATGCGCGATCTGTTTTCCAGCGAACTGACAAAAGATGTTATGCCCATAGTGGAAAAAAGTTACCGCACCCTGACTTCACCCGAAAACCGGGCCATTGCGGGACTATCGATGGGGGGCTTCCAAACGCTGGACCTTACCCTGACCCGCCCGGAATTGTTCAACTACGTTGGTGTATTCAGCTCGGGCTTTTTCGGAGCTACTGCTGATGAGGCTGATACAAAATATGCCAAAGTGCTGAACGACCCATCGTTCAATAAGGGTAAAAAACTATTCTGGGTAAGTATCGGCAAGGACGATTTCGTGATGGATTCTAACAAAAAAACACTGGCTTTGCTCGATAAACACCAGATCAAATACCAGTACAAAGAAAGCTCCGGTGGCCACACCTGGGTCAACTGGCGGCAATACCTCAACGAATATACCCCTATGTTGTTCAAATGATAGAGAGTGTAGGATAAGTTTGTACGTTGAGCGTCAGCAATTTTCAAACTTGTCTTACACTCTTTTTCTCAAGAGCTACTGACTTTAGCACTCTCCTTCCAACTATAATCAAATTCTCAAGAATGGCAGAAAGCGGCAGCGGTAACCTGACGAATCGGCAACGATGGCAACTGGCAACAACCGTTTTTGCTATTTATTGGCCTATTCGGTTGTATGTAGCCGTCAACCAGTTTTCAATGACGCTTATTGAAAAGGTATGGCCTTTCTGGATCATGGAAATTGTGGTTACCATTCTTTTTTTTGGGTTATGGCTCACCGTAATCGATTGGTTGCAGAAACGGATTTCTAAACTATTCCATAAAGGCTTTCTTTTCGAATTCGATTTGCCCGCCCAACTAGCCACCTTACTTTTGGCTGGCGGATTAGCCGTTTTATTTAACATGGGTTTTTACCGGTTGTGGCAGGGAATGACCCAACTGGAAGCCATACGAAGTTCAACATCGGTTCAGTCACCTGCTACCGTCCGCCGTGCCAACCGGACTACGGACAGCGGTAGGCAACAAAAATTTGATAATGGACTGACGATCATGGCTATGTTAGCCGCCTTTTATTTAGCCGCCAACCGCCGAGGCTACAAGCAGTTGGAAGATATACGCGTAAATGCAGAACATCTGAAACAAGAAGCCGCTCAGGCTCAGTTTGTTGCCTTGAAGAACCAGGTTAATCCGCATTTTTTGTTCAACAGCTTCAGTATCCTTTCCTCGCTTATTGCGGTCAACCCCAAACTCTCCATTCAGTTTGTGGGGCAGCTGGCTAAATCGTACCGATATGTGTTAGACCAGCATGAAGCCCAATGCGTTAAACTCCAGCAGGAGTTGGATTTTTTGACGGCCTACACATTTTTGCTGCACATTCGGTTTGGGGATAAGTTTAGGGTTGTTACGGATATTCCGCCCGAAAAAGCAAGTCATTACAGCATTGCTCCGTTAACGTTGCAGTTGTTGATTGAGAATGTGGTAAAACACAACCAGATGTCGAGCGAAGTGCCGCTACAAGTCACGGTTGAAATAGGGGAGGAGTGTTTGCTGATTAGTAATCAGATTCGACTTCGGCCTAAAACAGAGGCATCAACGGGACTTGGTTTGAAAAATATCATTAAACGGTATCAGCTGTTGACAGATCGTCCGGTAGAGATTGAGGATCGGGCGGATGTGTTTATCGTAAAAATTCCCTTGCTCGAATGAATGTAGTTATTGTTGAAGACGAACCCCTGTCGGCGCAGGGCCTGGAACTGCTCTTGTATGAGTATGACCCCCAGATTCGGGTACTGGCTCAACTGGCATCAGTGAGTAAGTCGATTGAGTGGTTTAGAAACCCGCAACCTCTTCAGCCTGACTTACTTTTTCTGGATATTCACCTGGAAGACGACGTTGGGTTCCGGATTATCAACGAGCTAAACCTGACCATTCCAATCATCTTCACTACGGCTTATGACCAGTATGCTCTGCAGGCTTTTAAGGCCAACAGTGTTGATTATTTATTGAAACCCATTCAGGCCGATGAACTGGCAGCCGCTATCGACAAGTTCAAAATGCTTCGCCAAACACCGGCTAAACCCGGCGTAGATACCGCTGCCTTGCATCAGTTGATGGAAATATTGGCCCCGCCTACTTATCGGGACCGGTTTCTGGTTAGCGTTGGGCCTAAACTTCGGAGTGTTCGAACCGATGAGATCGCCTATTTCTTCTTCGAAGATAAAGCTACCTATCTAACACCCCATTCGGGCGCTTCCGTCTCAATCGATTATAGCCTCGAACGGCTGGGGCAACTAGTCGATCCCGATCAGTTTTTTCGCGTTAACCGCTCGTTTCTGGTGAGCCAATCCGCTATCAAATCAGTGTATGCCTACTCTGGCAGCAAGCTCAAAGTTGAACTAAATCCGCAACCCCGTCAGGACGTATTTGTCAGCGTTGACCGGGTGGTCAGTTTTAAAGAATGGATGGGAAAATAAGCCCCCATCGCATAAATGTTGCCTGGGCTTTAACCGCTAAAATCCTTGCTTCAGCCGGGCAAAACCGTCATTGGTCCTCTTTTATTTCGGATGGTAATCGTCGCGTATGAACTTAACGCCATAGTATTTCTACCCTGATTGCTGGGTCGGCATACTTCCGATATTTATTTGAGGTTGGTTTTTATCCCCTACTAATGCTGTTGGTAGGGGATTTTTTGTGTGCAAAACGTGAGTAAACATGTTTCAAAAGTATCCGATTATGTTAGATATGTGTCCGGTTTTGCGGCAACAACAAAACCCGGTTGCACGTAAGGATAGGTAGTGTTTACCATCATAATTCAACACATGCGTCTCCCTATCTCATCGACTGTTATTGCTTTTGTAATTGGCCTGCTGACGATTATTTCGTGTCAGAAGACCGACTCCACCGTAATAACGCCTACATCGGCCACTGTGTCCGCCCTTTCGTGCGGAACGTCCACATTTTCGACAACGGCGGTTAGTGGTACCGCTTACACAGCCACGGTTTTAGTGCCTTACACGGGCGGTAATGGCACCGCTTATGCTGCCGGGAGTTCTATTGCGTCAACGGGTGTTACGGGCCTGAATCTTACCCTACAAGCTGGTACATTAGCCAGTGGAGCAGGAAACCTGACGTATGCTATCACGGGTACAGCATCGGGATCGGGTACGGCTGCGTTTGCGCTCAGCTTCGGTGGGCAAAGTTGCAGTCTTAACCTGGTTGTTAGCGGAACCGGGTCTGGAACGGGGGTAACAACCAATTGCTCATCGGCAACCGGTCTGGCCCGTGTTGTTTGTTTGGCCGAAGCCTTCAAGGCCACGTTAACGACTACGCAATTGGCGACAGTTCAACTGGCTTACTCCAAAACGGATGCCGTGAAATGGTCGAACCTGCCCGACGGATTGTACAACGGGCGGATAGGCATCAAACTCAGTGACCTCACTACAACTCAATTGGCGGCTGCACGCGCGTTGTTATCGGCGGTAACAGCGCAGGGTGTAACCAACGAAGGCGACGATGAACTCGAAGGAAATCTGGTAGCCGACGACTACCTTGGGGCCAACGGGGGCGGTTCAACATACAGCCGGGGCAACTACCACCTGGCCTTCCTCGGTACGCCCAGTACAACGGGTCTTTGGGAGTTGCAGTTTGGCGGTCACCACTACACTTTTGCCAATACCTATAACGGCGGCAAAATAACAGGCGTTACTCCTTCTTTCCGGGCCGTTGAACCTGCAACCGCCATTACCGCCAATGGCCGCACTTATCAACCTATGGAGCAGGAGCGGCTGGCTTTTGCCGCAATGCTAACCGCGTTGAGCAGCAGCGAGCAAACAGCCGCCAAACTATCGTCCTCGTTTGGTGATGTGTTGCTTGGGCCGGGTAAAGACGCTCAGTTCCCAACTACCAAAGTAGGTATAAAAGTAGGCGATCTGACAGCAGCTAAGAAGGCATTGGTACTCGATGCGATTAAACTGTATGTCAACGATCTCGATGCCGAAACAGCCGCTATTATTCTGGCAAAGTACACCGCTGAGTTGGACAACACCTACGTTGCTTATTCAGGCAATACGAGCGTAACGGCTCAAAACGATTACATCCGTATCGACGGCCCCAGTGTCTGGATTGAGTTCTCGTATCAGGGGGGCGTTGTCATTCGCACAACTCCTCACCCGCATTCCGTATGGCGTGATCATACCAGTGACTATGGCGGTAACTAACGTAATTATCTTGTCACAGTGAAAAAACTGTTTTCTCCCATCAGCCGTCCAATCGGATGGCTAATGTTTTTTCTGCTGGGGCTCTTGGCAATCCTATCGCCAAACGTAACCGTTGCCCACCCGATGCCCAATTCGGTGGTGCTGCTGAATATTCATGGAGACCGGATTGATGCCGAAGTGCAGATCCCTTTAAATGAGTTACAGGCCGCATTTGGCCACGCCGTCAACGATTCGTCGGCCGGGTTAGTGGACCGACTGGGGCCCCAACTGCGGACATATTTGAGTCAACACATCAAGCCTCAAAGCTCCGATGGACGGGATTGGAGAGTGCAGGTTGGGGAGTTAGCCGTGCACGAAACCCAAAACCCAATCAATGGTACGTACCGCGAACTGACAGCGCAAGTTCAGCTTATTCCTCCGGCGGACGCGGATGTCCGGCGATTTACATTTCGATACGATGCTGTTTTGCATCAGGTAGTAACGCATAAAATTCTGGTGTCGGTGCAACAGGACTGGGAGCGGGGTCAGGTAGCTGACGAGAATCCGACGCAGGTGGGTGTTATTGAACTGGACATTGTTAACAACCGGATAGCACCTCTGGCAATCAATCTGGAAGCGGGTAGCACCTGGTCTGGATTTCAGGCCATGATTCAGTTGGGCATGCGGCATATTTCAGAAGGAACCGATCACCTGCTGTTTTTACTGGTGTTGCTGCTCCCAGCCCCTCTGTTGCTCAATAAGAACCGGTGGGGACATTTTGGGGGCGTGCGGTACAGCCTTAAACGGCTATTATTGATCGTCACTGCGTTTACCATTGGTCACTCGCTTACCTTGCTGCTTGGGTCGCTGGGTTGGGTGCGTTTGCCGTCTCAACCCGTCGAACTACTCATTGCTGTGTCAATTCTGGTATCAGCCGTGCATGCGTTTCGGCCGCTGTTTCCGGGTCGTGAGGCCTGGGTGGCGGCTGGCTTTGGCCTTATTCATGGCTTGGCGTTTGCCAGTACGCTGGCCAATCTGCGGTTGGATGCTGGGCCAATGGCCTTGAGTATTCTGGGTTTCAACCTGGGCATCGAACTAATGCAAGTGGGTATCATTGCGCTCGTGATTCCCTGGCTAATCCTGCTGAGCCAAACTGCATTTTACCAGTATGCACGAGTGATTGGAGCTATTCTGGCTGGGATAGCGGCTTTGGCCTGGGTGGCTGAGCGGATAAGCGGACAGCCTAATGGAGTCACGGCGTTGGTTGAGCAAGTAGCTGGTTGGTCTCCGTGGCTGCTGGCAGGTTTGGCAGTCATTGCCGTAGCGACCTGGCTTCGTGGGCGGCTACAGCCTGCTGCCTAGCTCAGGCGATTCGCTGGTCTAAGTCTAGTTTACCCTCATGGGCTAGTCGGGACTTTTTCACGTCGTCCCCAGAACACAAACAAGGCGAGCGCCAGCATAACAAAATTGAACGGTGTGTTTGCCCCCTCGCCACGAGATAGGTGAAAAGCAATGGCGCTCACCATAAGTGCCGCACAACCCAAAGCAGCCAGTACCGTCAACGCTGGTTTTACTCGGGTAAGTGCTGGCAGTACAACGCCAATGCCGCCTAACAGATCGAATATGCCCGTCACCCGAAGCAGATTGGGATATTCTCCCGCCCAGGGCCACATCCCGGCAATCGTATCAACAGGCGTAGCTAATTTGAAAATGCCCGTACCAATGAACAGGAGGGCAAGTAATGCCTGGGTAATCCACAAGGCAATGTGAAGCGTTTTTGAGGGTTGTAGCTGACTTGTCATAGCACTTAGGTTGTAGGCTGATAGGGCAAAGGTCCCTACTTTTGCCTAAAGGAAGTATAGGAGTTACCTGCACGTAAGCGGAAACGTAACAGCGATATGATCTTAATAGAGGGTGAAACGAAACGCGTTGATTGTATTGAACAAATGCTCCCGATTCGGGATGCGCTGGAGGTGATAAGCGGCAAATGGAAAGTGCTGATTTTGACGTCTATTATGCAGGGCAACCGGCGCTTTACGGAAATTGAGACGAGCATTCCCAAAATCAACCCTAAAGTTCTTTCCAAAGAATTGAAAGACATGGAAGAGCATCAGCTGATCGAGCGGAGAGTTCATGAGGGGTATCCCGTTTTGATCGAGTACGTGGCCACGGATTACTCCCGTTCGTTGAAAAAGGTGATGCTGGAACTACATGCCTGGGGTGTTAACCATCGGAAACGAATCATCGGAAAATAAGCGATTCTTGAGTTGTTCAATTGAACGAATTCCGAAAGGCAAGCGGAGAGAAATTGGTTTTGTTCTTGAATAAATTGTTGAACGATTGCGGATGTTCAAACCCTAATGAGTAGGCAATTTCACTGACCGTTAAATCGGTAGTGGACAGCTTCTCTTTCGCGGTTGAGATTACTCTATCGTGAATGTGCTGCTGGGTAGTTTGTCCCGTCAGAACTTTGAGTAAGGCACTCAGATAATTGGGCGATACGTTCAGGGCGTCGGCAACAAACTGAACTGTGGGTAATCCCTTTTCGGATACTTCGTCGCTGGTAAAATAATTGGTAAGAACCGCTTCCAGTCGGTCAAGAAGTTGGTGGTTTGCTATTTTTCGGGTGATGAACTGACGGCGATAAAACCGCTCGGCATAGGTCAGCAATAAATCGAGTTGCGCAATAATGACGGGTTGGCTGAATTCATCGATGGTTGAGCGGTATTCCTGTTCAATATTTTGCACAATACCCTTAATAACAGTTTCTTCCTTCTCAGAAAGATGCAGCGCTTCGTGAACGGCGTAACTAAAAAAATCATACTGCTTGATCGTTTTGGCCAGGGGTGTATTCCACAGAAAATCGGGATGAACGAGCAGCAGCCACCCCGTATGTTGCAGCTCACCAGCCGCTTCGATTGTCAGAACCTGACCAGGCGAAATGAAAAACAATATACCTTCGTCAAAATCGTAATCCTGCTGTCCGTATTTCATCTTGCCGTTGAAATTCCGCTTCAACGCAATACAATAAAAACTGTGGATAAAGCTTCTTGAATTATCGCATTCCACACGCTTAACGTCCTCAAAGCGAATCACGCTGACTAGCGGATGCTCCGGCTTTGGTAGCTCCCTAATCTGATGATATTCCGTTATTGTAGTTACCCGGAGCGGTTGCAGATTTTTCATAAATGGTCTGGATTTACGTGCATTTTCTTACAACCTATACAGCGTTTTTAGCCCTTCTTTGAGCGACGTAGGTTTTCGTCCAAGTAGCGTTTCCAGGTCAGGCTGTACGTCATCTTCCTGTCCGTTTGCAATGTCGGTGATGAAGCCGGTAACCCGCTGAATCATCATGTCGGGTAACCCGCGTGCTTTCATTTGCGTTTCAAAAGCTGATTTCTCAACCGGTGTATAGGTTACCACCTTACCCGACAATTCAGTCAGGGCAGTTGCCACATCGGCAAACGAATAGGTCTCACTTGCGGTGAGGGTATAAACATTGGTATCGACATCGTCACCTGCCAAAACAGTGGCCATTGCTTCGGCTAGGTCGTTTCTGAGCGCGAAGGCCACTTTCCCCTGTCCTGCCGGTAAGTTGATCCCCGTTGCAAACACGTTTGGCCCCACGAACTGCGGTATGGCGTCCATGTACAGGATATTGCGAAACAGGATATAATTCAGCCCACTAGCCATCAGATAATCTTCGGTCTGGAAATGGCCTAGCATCAGCTGATTTACCAGCGTAGTCCGATCTTTTAGGGCGCGACTGGTGTATGCAACCAACTGAACGCCCGCCTTTTTGGCCGCATCAATCACATTTATGTGCTGCTGGACGCGCTTGTCTTCATCCGTTCCGGCAACCAGCAACACTTTGTCAATGTCCTGCATAGCCTGGTCGAGCGAGGCAGTATCGTCGTAATTACCGACCCGGATTGTTACCCCTTTTTCGATTAGATCATTTGCTTTCTGCTCATCACGAACAAGGGCGGCAAGTTGGGTAGGGGGCAGCTTTTCCAGCAGGAATTTAAGGGTGGCCGAGCCAAGTTGGCCCGTTGCGCCAGTTACAAGAATCATGGTTAGTTGTATCAAGTGTTTGTTGAAGACGATTAGGCGTTATACGCAGCTGCAAATTCCTTCGCGAAATCTTCCAGCTTTACGTTACCCAGGGTTTTTGGTGGATGCAGATCATAATCCTGCCGCATAGCACCGCTATGAATGCTGGCTCCCAGATCAACCATATTGGCGACAAGATTAGCTGGCATTCCATTCTGTTCCATCCCACTTCGAGCCTGCTCATCCGTAAAAACGATCCAGCTTAAATCTGGCTTGCCAATGGCACTGCTAAGAACCCGTGCGACCTCATGGCCCGTTCGTTCGTCGCTGGTGATATACAGAACGGGTTGGCTGGTCGTTTTTTGCAACTCTTCGGCAGCCACAGCGGCAATATCGACGGGGTCAACCATAAGCAGGCGATCATCACCACCGTAATTGGTACCCATAAAGCCCAGCTGTCGGATCATGTCGACAAAGGCGTAGAGATTGTAGTAGAAGTAAGTAGGGCGCAGGTTCGTAATGGCTACGTCGGGTAACTCGTTTAATTTATTTTCTACATCGTGTGCACCGAGGATGACTCCGGTACCTTTCGCTAAATCAGCGCCGTAACTGCTCAGATTCACTATTCGCTTGATGCCCGACTGCCCGATGGCCTGTATATAGTTGCTGCCGATCCTGCCATAATAAGCCCGCATATCGGGTGTGGAATAGTTGGGCGGTACCATTGTAAACAAGGCATCGGCACCCGCAAAAGTTGCTGTCAGAAAATCAACATCTTCCAAAGAGCCAATGGCAGCTTTGGCTCCCAGTTCTTCGATAGCTGATTGTTTTTCGGGCTTACTGCTGATTACTGTAACGGCATGCCCTCTCTGTACTAATTCTTTGGTCAGTGGTTTGCCGATGTGGCCTAACGAACCTGTTATGATGATGTTCATTGTTCTGTGTTTTTGTTGTTGCAAAGGTCCGTAGCAACCCAAAAACACCTGTAGGCAAATCAATGGTTGTTGTAGGCAAAACCAGGATTCGTGAAAAGAAACAAAACAGGCTTATGAAGGCGTATGAGATCCATTTCAGGTGATCATTTTGTAACAAGCGGGGGAATATTAACCGAGCTACATTGGCCCAGGCGTATCGTTAAGAAAAATTAATTTCCTCTTCAGTTTGGCTTCATTTTACCCCCATAGGTTTGCAGCGTAATCAAAACTAAAAGCCTATGACCCCCGCCTACAAATGGGCTTTGTGATAAAAGGTGCCCACCAATCTATTATGTGTCTTCCCCGGAATTGAGCAAAAAAATCAGCAACTGCTGCTGGAAAGTCAAGATCTTTTTTTTGTAGAGCCCTGCTAATCAGTCTACTGGTGAGAATCGTATGCGCGTGGCATTATTTTTAATAGACATCCGTAAGACATGATTAACGTACGCCGGTCATTCATTGGCAACCAACATTTTCGACCATCAACATAAACTTTATGAGTCAATCATTATCCAGTACGGCAACTAAGTTACGGGGCATATGGCCTCTCCAAGCCCTGAACTTTTTCATGGCTGATATGCAGGCAGGCATCGGCCCTTTTCTGGGCATATTCCTGCTGGCTCATGGCTGGCAAAGCGGCATGATTGGTTCCGTTATGACCATTGGAGGAGTAGCCGGGATGCTCATGACGGCTCCTGCCGGTGCCCTTATCGATGCTACCCGGCGAAAACGCATGTATGTGGTCATTGCCGCCCTGTTCACTACCTTGGCATCAGGCCTCATTTTGCTGTCGCAGAACTTCTGGCTGGTTAGTATCTCGCAGGTGGCCACCGCGATTGCTGGTTCAGCCATTGGGCCGGGGGTAGTGGGCATTACGCTGGGTATGGTACGCCAGGCTGGATTCAACCGGCAAAATGGGTACAACCAGGCATACAACCATGCCGGTAACGTTGCCGGGGCAGCCTTATCGGGTTACCTGGGCATGCGCTTCGGGATGCCGGCTGTGTTCATCCTGGCCGCTCTATTTGGAGTGCTAGCCATTATCTCGGTTTTACTGATTCCGGGCGACGCCATTGACGATGATGTAGCCCGGGGGTTGCCCGAAAAAAAGCAGCAAGACGGGCAGACCACCACCAACGGATTCGAGGTGCTGCTCAAAAACAGACCACTTCTAATTTTGGCAGCCGCCCTGGCCAGCTTTCATCTGGGCAATGGAGCTATGTTACCCCTCTATGGAATGGCCGCTGCCACAAATCACGCCGGTAACGCAACCGAATTCGTTGCGATGACCATCATCATTGCCCAACTGGCTATGATCGCTATGTCGTTGCTGGCCATACGTATGGCTGAAAAGAGCGGGTTCTGGCTGGTTATGCTGATATCGTTTATCGCCCTTCCTGTTCGTGGCTTTATTGCGGCCCATTTGTCCAGTCAGATCGGTTTATATCCCGTGCAGATACTGGACGGGATTGGGGCCGGTTTGCAAAGCGTGGCGGTGCCGGGCCTGGTGGCTCATCTGCTCAATGGATCGGGGCGAGTCAACGTTGGGCAGGGAGCCGTTATGACGGTGCAAGGAATAGGCGCTTCGTTGAGTCCGGCCATTGGGGGCTGGATGGCCCAGCAGATCGGTTATTCCTCGACTTTTCTAATCTTGGGGAGTTTTGCCTTCGTATCTATTCTACTATGGCTGTGGTTTGGACGCGTTTTGAAATCCGCCTGTGACACGACTATGCCAATTGTAGCACCCGCCTGATTTACGTCCGTGCACAACTAATTATATCATCTCTGGAGACTCACCTTTTCATGACCCATAGTTTTATCTGGCTTATTGCCTTCGTCGCCATCGGGGGCGTTATTATTCGTCCATTCAGTGTCCCGGAATACGTCTGGGCCGTAGCGGGTGCTGCTCTGCTGGTCGTGGTGGGCCTGCTCACCCCCGCAGAAAGCCTGGCGGGGGTAGCCAAAGGGAGTGATGTGTACCTGTTTTTGACGGGCATGATGCTGCTGGCGGAAACCGCACGGTCCGAAAAACTATTCGACTGGCTGGCCGCTCATGCCACCAAAATTGCCAATGGGTCGGCCAGCCGCCTTTTTGGGCTGATCTATATCGTGGGTATTGGGGTAACGGTCTTTCTCTCTAACGATGCGACCGCTGTGGTGCTTACTCCGGCTGTAGCAGCTGCCGTTAAAGCAGCCCGCGTCAAAAACCCCCTGCCTTACCTGTTTATCTGCGCCTTTATTGCCAATGCCGCGTCGTTCGTACTGCCCATTTCCAACCCGGCCAACCTGGTTATTTACGGCACTCATATGCCGCCCCTACAGACGTGGCTGGCCCAGTACAGTTTGCCTTCGCTGGTGTCCATTGCGTTTACGTATGTGGTACTGCGGTTTACTCAACGCAGCTCTCTGATCGAGTCCATTGAAACGGACATCACCGTACCAACGCTGTCAGCGGGTGGCCGACTGGCTATTCTGGGGATTGGTTCCACGGCGCTTATCCTGCTGGTTTCTTCTGCGCTCGACGTGCCGCTGGGACTGCCGACGGTCATTACGGGGATTCTTACGTCGGTGCTGGTGTTGATTCGGGCCAAAAAGAGTCCGTGGGTCGTCATCAAAGACGTCTCGTGGGGAGTGTTGCCCCTGGTAGCCGGACTGTTTGTACTGGTTGAAGCGTTGATAAAAACGGGCCTAGTTGAAACCATCACGGCAGTATTGCGAACGAGTATAGCGCATTCAGTCGCCGAAACGACCTGGCTAAGCGGCATCGGTTTGGCCGTAGCCTGTAATCTGGTCAATAACCTGCCCGCTGGCTTGATTGCCGGTACGGTGGTACAGGCTGGGCCGGTGCCTGAAGTCGTCAAAAGCGCTATTCTAATTGGTATCGACCTGGGTCCTAACCTGTCGGTTACGGGGTCGCTGGCGACGATACTTTGGTTGGTTGCTCTACGTCGGGAAGGGCAGGTAGTAAGTGCCTGGACATTTCTCAAACTGGGTGGCTTAGTGATGACCATTCCCCTGGTATTAACCCTGCTCACCATCTGGCTGTATTCCCTGTATGTCTGATAAAACCACCTGTTGTCACTGGGTTCGCTGTTGTTTCTGACGGCCGCTCTAAACAATCTGTTCCGGGGTGGTTTTAGTGTCGATGCCAGCGCGTTTAACTTGGTTTTTTACAAAATGGTCCACTACTAACTCCTGATTCGTCTGGTCGTTTTCCGGGAAAATGGCTTCCATAAACTTGACTGTAAACAGTATTGAATTCATGAATGCAACCAACGTTTACTTTATCCGAACCACCGCCATTGGCCTACTTTGCGCTGCGGTGAGCGGGTGCCTATCAACTCGGCAGGCGAGTTCTACACTTAGCCGGGTAGCCACTGATAATTGTGTTATCGACTCCAGTGGTACCTCTGGGTACGTGTTTCACCCGGTTAATTTGATACCCCGCTCGCCCGAAGATTCCCTACTGCGGCATCGTTACGGCGAACGCGGACTCCGCATGGCGCAAGCTGTGGGCCTCACCTCCCTGCTAGTGCAGATAACCCGCCTGGAACAGCGGCAACAATCGGGTCAACAGGCTTCAACCGAGTATCTGACCCTCCGACAAAAGCTAACGGATCAGCTCCAGCTCGCCAATTTTGATATTGCCACGGCGGCTGCCTTAGTCGACTGTGACACCAAGCGGGCTACTTTAACAGCTACGCTGCTGACCCGGCGGGAAAACGTCCGGGAAAAACGGATGACTATCAGCGCCATAACTATTGGTGCCGTGGCCATTATTGGGGCCAGCCTGCTGAATTTGCATGAACAACCCCACACGGCCGACTGGTTTCATATCGCCGGTGGAATAGGGGAAGGCGGACTGGGTGTGTTGGCCCTGCGACAGAAACCACCTAAAGCAGAATATACCCATTTGCACAACCCCCTGCGCGATATCTGGTATCAACCCAAAACATCCACCGTTTTTCCACCTTTGGTCTGGTACTATCTCACTCATCCAAAATCAGCTGGAAGTCCTTCTGTGGCGGAGGCCCTGCGTAACCGTTGGGATGTGCTGATTTCACTGAATGCTGACGCCAAAAAAGCACGTACGCATGCGCGCCGGGAGGTCGAATATTTCGGTGATGGCGACACGTATACTGCCGAAGAGCTAACTGTTCGGGCGGCCATGCTGGGGCAGTTGGAAACCGAAATTCGACTCATGAATAACGACTTAACCATTCTGCTCAACGAAATTGTACGCCCCGAAGCGCCCCGATGAGGCAACCTTGTTAACCTGTTTTTCTTATCCTTACCCAGGCTTATATCAACTGTAGCCAGGCTTTCTGGAATGCCCTTTTCGAACTAATTTTTCTGGCAGTGGTCTCCCGGTATGCATCAGGAAACCCTTTGTGCTGGTGTTCATCTTTCTGTGTTCTAGTTATTGAAAAGATCCGTAGCAACTGAAAAATACCTGTAGGTAAACCTATGGTTGTTGTAGGCGAAACAGGAATTTTGGCAAAATCAGGCAACAATATTGCTTTTGGATAGGTTGATAAATAGCCAGGTTTGAAACTTTTCAGTTTATAAACTATAGCCTAGTAATGATAATTGGAGCAGAAAACGGACATCTAAGTAGATGACGAATTCGATTTTCTGCCGAACTTAATCGGTAAACGCTATGAAAACGAACGTGAAAGTATTGGCATTAGCGAGCTTGTTGCTCACCGCGTTATGTACAGTTGTTCCAGATAATGCCACAGCCCAAGTGCCTCGGTCCAGAAGAGTTATTGTTATTCCCAGGGCCCCGGTAGCACGTCAACAGGTATGGGTACCGGGTCACTACGTCCGTCGAGGGCGGGATTACCTCTGGGTCGATGGCTTTTATCGGACAGCTCCTGTTCGGTATGCCACGTATTCAAAACCAGACCGGTATAAAACCTGGAATCCCGGTTATTGGCGTCGAACCAACGGTGGGCGTGTTTGGGTTCAAGGGTACTGGAGTTACTAGATTATTTAAGGAAAAACGTCCTGAGTTAGCACTCGGGACGTTTTTCCTTAAGTAGGGCTTTGCTCAGCAAACTGCCAGACTTTTCCACTCATATATTTAACTCATTTTGCTTGAGCCAAGAGTGATAGGCGCTGGCTGATCAATCGTGCGGCCGATCGTAATTCAGTTTCTATTTCTGCACTTCGGTTGCTGCTAAATCGAATCTCCGGCAAGAATATACTCAGACTGGCAATTACCTGATCATGTCGATTAATTGGTACGGCAAGACCAATAATGTGTGTCTTCGATCGGGTCATCGCTAAGTTGTTGGCCTTTATCCTTGTTAATTCGGCCTCTAAGTGAGAAGGGGTGGTTGCTTCTGACCAAACATCGGGGGCGGGGTAGCCAATCGAATTAATCAGACTTTCCCGTTCTTTGATCGACATGTACGCTAGCAGTAAACGTCCCGTAGCTGTTTCGTAGATATTTCGCTCGGTGCGACTACGAACCTGGAGATCCTGATCACTATTGACCAGATGAATGATAAATCGTTTCTGATTTCTGATGATGCCCAAAATAGAGGTTTCATTGAGCCGTCGCGACAAATCCTCCATTATATCTTTTGCCGCCAGGATCAAGTCCTGATTGTAAGACAGGTTGTTCGTTAAGTTATAAGCCATAGGCCCCAACCTGTATCCTTTTTTGCGGCCAAGATGCTCCAGATAGCTTTTATCAACCAGCGTTTTCAAAATATTAACACAAGTGGCCTGATTCATCTGCAGCGTCTCGGCTATTTCGGTGAGCGAATGAGCCCGGCCGGGTTCATGCGCCAGGAGCTCCAAAATATCCAGCGCTTTAACAAGAACTAATACCATAGCTAGGTAAATGTTATACGTAAAGGAGCATTTATGAATGATAGAAAGGAATACAGGATGGAGTGATAAAAACTCACCTTTGCCTGATCCAAAATTACGGAATTACCGGCCCATCCAGCCACCATCTACGTTAATTACAGTCCCGTGAACATACCTGGCAGCATCCGAAGCCAGAAACACCGTAATACCCTTAAAATCATTAGGCTCTCCCCACCGACCCGCTGGAATTCGGGCCAGAATACTTTTGCTCCGTTCCTGATCTTCCCGTAGTGCCTCCGTATTGTCAGTTGCGATATAGCCAGGAGCAATGGCATTGACGTTCACATTTTTTGCGGCCCATTCGTTGGCGAATGCTTTAACTAAACTACCAATAGCGCCCTTGCTGGCCGCATATCCCGGTACTAGAATACCACCCTGGAAGGTGAGAAGGGATGCTGTAAAAATAATTTTACCATAACCACGCTGTACCATCTCCCGACCAATTTCGCGCGTCAGAATAAAGGGAGCATTCAGATTTGTGTTGATCACTGTATCCCAATACTCGTCTGAATGTTCGGCCGCTGGTTGACGTAAGATAGTACCCGCATTGTTGACCAAAATATCTGGGACTACGCTGTCACCCTTGAGTTGGTCGAGCAGTTCGTATACGTTTCGACGATTACTCAAATCACATTGGTAGGCCCGAAAAGAACGACCCAGTGCTTCAACCTCTTCTCCTACCGAACTTCCAGACAATTCAAGTGAGGCTGACACGCCTATAATGTCAGCTCCCGCTTCGGCTAAAGCTGTTGCCATCGCTCGCCCAATACCCCGTTTGCAACCAGTCACCAACGCTGTTTTGCCCGACAAGTCAAATTGCTGTAGAATACTCATAATTTATCAATGTGATAGTAAATGCAAGTTTACCTTATTCAGCTAAAATAACAAAACATGAAAATGGAGATAGTTTCCATATTTGGACTTTTTTAATACAAATGAGCCTCTATTTTAATCCTCTAACTATCTGGCTATAAAATTTCCACTAAATTGATAAGCTGGAAAAGTGCAACAAAAAAATTAATTAGTTAAAAGATTTGGCAATGTTCGTTGTGCGTAATAGTATTGCAATGATAAATTCAAATTTATCATTAATAAATAATAACCAAACTCACAATGGATAATCTTTCGCTTTATCGACACCGTGCCTGGCTGTTGGGACTGCTGTGGCTGTTGACTCTGAGTGTGTCTCTAGCTCAATCGGCTATATTGGTTACAGGTAAAGTAGTTGACGAAAAAGATCAGCCGCTACCCGGTGTGACGGTACTAATCAAAGGAACCAGCAATGGAACTACAACGGATACTGACGGCGCTTATCGGCTGACTGTTCCCGCAGGAAGTTCTACTCTTGTCATTTCCTACGTGGGTTACATCAGTCAGGAGGTAGCTGTTGATAATCGATCGGTAATTGATGTTCGTTTATCTCCGGACAATAAAACCCTGAATGAGGTAGTCGTAGTTGGATATGGTACTCAGCAGAAGAGAGACCTGACTGGCTCAGTAGCTTCAGTTGCCGCTAAAGATATCCAGCGCCTTCCGGTGTCTCGCCTGGATCAGGCGCTTCAGGGTCAGGTTGCCGGCCTACAGATTTCGACTACTACGGGGGCACCTGGGGGGAATGCCAGTATTCTGGTTCGAGGGATTGGGTCGGTTTCGGGTGGGGTTGAGCCACTAATTGTGGTGGATGGATTCCCGGGACTTAGCAGCCTCAATGCCATAAATTCGGGCGATATAGAATCCATCGAGGTTCTAAAAGATGCTTCGGCAACAGCCATTTACGGCTCGCGGGGTTCAAATGGCGTTATCATCGTAACGACAAAAAAAGGGAAAGCTGGCCAAAGCAGCCTCACGTTTGATACCTACGCCGGGTTTCAGCAACCGACCAAGTTACTCAAGCTCATGAACGCGAAGCAGTTTGCACAGTATGCTATCGATGCCCGCAACAATGGCTGGCTCGAAAACGGCGGTCCTAACGCCAAGATCACCGATCCCAATAGCGTACGCCAGAATTCATATCGAATACCAGCTTCCTGGCAGGACCCTAATAACCTGCCGTATGATACCGATTGGCAAAAAGAAATTTTTCGGGCCGCTCCCATTCAAAATTATCAGCTTACGGCAACAGGAGGCACCGAGAAAATGCGATATGCTCTCTCTGGGGGCTATTTTGATCAGCAGGGTATTCTGATCAATACAGGCTTCAAGCGCTTTACCGCCCACCTGAATGTGGAAGGGAATCCCGTGAAACGACTAACGATTGGCATGAGTTTGGCCCCTTCGTATTCCAATGCGCAGGATGTGCCCTCAACCGGTCATTTTGGGGATCTGAACGTGATCAATTCAGCCTGGACAATGCCGCCAATGATTCCGGTTTACAATCCTGACGGCTCCTACGCAAATACATTCGATCTGGTCAATGAAGGGGCTGCTGCGGTGCAAAATCCCCTCAAGATAGCTAATGAGCTGAAGTCGTTCAACTCCCAGTTTCTATTTCAGGGGAATGCTTTTGGAGAGTACGAAATCCTGAATGGTCTGAAAGTCAAAGTGAGCGTTGGAACTGTGTTGACGTATGCCAAATCGAGCTATTTCAAACCTTCAACCTTATCAGCCAGTGCCCCAACAGCACCAGCTGGGGCAACCAGTAATATGAACGAAGGCATTAACTGGCTGAATGAAAATACCTTGAACTACCGACGTACTTTTGGGAGGCATTCAATCGATGCCCTGGCGGGTTTTACGGCCCAGAAAGTCACGTCAACTGCCAATGGTAATACGGCAACAAACTTCCCCGACAATCTGATCGAAAACGTGAGTGGTGGTCAGGTTACGGGGGGGAGTTATACGATTGGCCAGTGGAGTTTACTGTCTTACCTAGGTCGGATCAACTACGCCTATAATGACCGGTATCTGTTGACCGCAACTATTCGTTCCGACGGTTCATCGCGCTTTGGGGCCAACAACCGCTGGGGCACATTCCCTTCGTTCTCGGTAGGTTATCGAGTATCTGAAGAAAACTTCCTGAAGGGCAGTCGGATTGTAAATGACATGAAGGTGCGGGCCAGCTATGGTTTGTCGGGCAACAACGACATTGGTAATTACCGGGCTATTGGTCTGCTTACCGATATCTATTATGTACTGGGAAACACCCAGGTTCCTGGTCTGTCGCAAAGCACGTTTACCAATAATAATCTGGGTTGGGAAACGAGCAAACAACTCGATTTGGGGCTCGATATATCCCTGTTCAACAACCGCTTACAGTTTACGGGTGATTACTACAATCGGCGCAATACAGATATGCTGCTAAGCAAAGCGATTCCTTCGACCTCGGGTTATACGTCGGCTTGGGTGAATGTTGGGGAACTGGAAAACAAAGGTGTCGAACTGGCCTTGACAGGCCGCCCGGTTGCTGCCCGGAATTTTCAGTGGTCAAGCAATTTCAATATCACATTCAACAAAAACAAAGTGTTGAAACTCGGCTCGAACGACGAGCAGATTTTTGCCGATGGTGGACGGGGTAATACGAACCTGACCGTTGTAGGACGGCCGATCGGTAGTTTCTACGGGCACGTTTACGATGGTATCTTTTTGAAACAGGAGGATCTGGCGAACCACGCTACGCAAAATGGCGCTAAACTGGGCGACATTATTTACAGAGATGTTGATGGAAATGGCGTAATCAACGATGCCGACCGGGATTTTATCGGAAATCCGCAACCCAAATTCTATTATGGCTTTAACAATACATTCACGTATAAAAACTGGTCGTTGAATATACTAATGAATGGTACGCAGGGCAATGATGTATTCTGGGCTGGTGGTGTGTTTGCTTACGGTTTTCATGGGGTTCAGAATAGTCTCGCCATTATTGAGGAAAATCGCTGGCGGTCAGTCGATCAGCCGGGTGATGGTAAATCACCTCGCGCCATCCGGGGGGGACTCAATAATAACCTGCGGTACAGTTCCTTTTTTGTATTCAAGGGGTCGTATCTGCGGGTGCGCAACGTAACGTTAAATTATAACCTGCCCAAGGCTCTGACCCAGCGAATTGGCTTACAGGCCACACGCGTGTACTTGACCGGAACAAACCTGTACACCTTTACGAAGTATCCGGGCTACGATCCCGAGATCAGCAATACGGGCGACAATATGCTATCAGCGGGGATCGACTATGCGGGTTATCCGCCGGCCCGCACTATTACAGGCGGTTTAAGTATATCATTCTGAACAGGATAAACTCATGAAAAAGCATATTGCATTCTTTATACTGCTGGGCTTGACTACCCTGAGTTGCCAGAACAATTTCCTGACGTTGGCACCTCAAACAGATCGAAACGCGCTGGCGTTTTACACGACGGCTGCCGACTATAATAACGCCCTGGTGGGGGCTTACAACACGCTAAGAGCCAGTGGTCTATATGGGTCGTCGCTCATCTGGATGGGTGAAATTGCTGCTGACAACACCGATTATGGGCAAACCCGGCAAGCCAACAATGTCGATAACTTTCAATTTATCGACCGCAATTACACCTCGCTCAATACAATCGTGTATGCAGCCTGGCGTGATCATTATGTTGGACTTCGCCGGGTTAATGCGATTCTGACGCGGATAGACGGAGCACCGATTGCCGATAATCTGAAAGCGCAGTATACGGGTGAGGCCCAGTTTCTTCGTGGCCTATTCTACTTTAATCTGGTTCGCCTATTTGGAGATGTTCCCCTGCTGACTGATGAAATCACCACGCCGGATGGGGCCAGCAACCTTACCCGAACACCCGCCGAGGAGGTGTATCAACAGATAATCCACGATCTGCAAAGTGCAGAACAGAAGTTACCGGTTCAATATAGCACGGCTGACATTGGACGTGCTACCCAGGGAGCTGCCAAGGCATTGCTTGGTAAAGTATACCTTACCCGCAAAGAATGGGCAAATGCAAGTGCGAAACTGAAAGAGGTTGTTTCGGCCGGTCGATACCAGCTGCTACCTAACTATGCGGATGTATTTAGCTTTGCCACCCCTACGAATGCCGAGATTTTGTTCAACGTCCAGTATAAATCGGGTAACACTGGGCAGGGCAGTAATTTCTGGGCCAATTTCACTCCCTGGAGTATTGGCACCGTTGTACTGGGACCAAACGGCGGCAATGGGCTTGGTATTAACCGCCCTTTACCAGAATTTATTAGTGCTTATGAGACTGGCGACAAGCGGAAGGCAGCCTCGATTCAGACTTCCTATACAGCAACAAATGGGGCGGTCGTCAATGAACCGTTTGTGGTTAAATACAAGCAGTTTGGCACACAGGCCAATGACTCGGATGTCGACTTCCCCGTTCTGCGATACGCCGATGTGCTGCTCATGATTGCCGAAGCTAACAATGAGACCGCTTACAATACTGAATCGATTGCCCTGCTAAACCAGATACGGCAACGAGCCGGGTTAGCAGCGACCAAAGCAACTGATCAGGCAAGCCTTCGACTGGCTATTGAGAACGAACGGCGTGTTGAGTTTGCGTTCGAGAATCAACGCTGGTTTGATCTGGTCCGCAAGGGACGGTATGTAGAGGTTATGAGAGCGAAAGGTCTCAAGGTCAACGACTACAACACGTTGTATATCATTCCACAACGAGAGATTGACCTGAATAAAAACCTGACGCAAAATCCCGGTTATTAACGTCCAATGAACCGTCTCCAGCTCCTTCTGCTCGGCCTGCTGCTCATCAGCGCAGCACCTAAACTGCCAACGTTGTACGTAATAGGCGATAGCATTTCGATTCGCTATGGCCCCTTTCTGGAGAAATACGTGCAGGGCGTCTGGCAATACGATCGGAAAAGTGATGACGGGCAGGCGGCCAAAAATCTGGATGTTCCCGTTGGGGCAAATGGGGGCGATTCGAAGATGGTACTTGCTTACCTGAAGCTCAAAGTGCCCGACAAGACCTTTCAACCGGATGTTCTCCTGCTGAACTGTGGCCTCCACGACATCAAGCGAGACCCGAAAACGAATGCTATTCAGGTCGATTCGATCAGTTACCGGAAGAATCTGGACGCTATTTGCCAGCTCCTGAAAAAACGGAACATCCGACTGATCTGGATGCGCACCACGTCGGTGGAGGATGAACGGCATAACAGCCTCTCAACAGGTTTTAAACGATATGCCCGCGATCTGGATACGTACAACGCCATTGCCGATGAGGTCATGAAAAAGCATAGTGTTTCAATCATCGATCTCTACACGTTTACGCGGAGTTTAGGCAGCGAACACTTTGTGGATCATGTTCACTACGACGATTTAGCCATGCAGCTACAGGCCGCTTACATAGCCGGTTTTCTGCAGGATCAAACGTCCTCAATCCGAAAACAAAAATGAGCCTTTTCGCCTATTCACGCCTGGAATTAATATATCCCCTTAACCCGAAACAGCTGTTTATCATTGGGTTGACAATGGTGGGCCTTTCATCTAGCCAACAAGCTCTGGCTCAATTGGAACAGGAAGTACCCTTGTACACTAATGGCATTCCCAACTCCACAGCCAGTTCGCTGCCGGAACGCCGTACGTACGACACGTCGGGGAAGATAAAAGGGGTCGCGGGTATACAAAACCCAAGGCTGCTGGTCTTCCGGGCGGCTGCGCCAAACGGAACTGGGTTGATTCTTTGCCCAGGCGGTGGCTACGTAAATCTAAATATCGAGAATACCCGGTTTATTGCCCAGCGGCTCAATCGATGGGGCATTACGGCCTTCGTACTGCTGTATCGCTTACCAGCCGATGGTCTGATGAATGACCGTACGACCGGATCATTACAGGATGTACAACAGGCTTTACGCCTGGTACGGCAACGGGCAACCGAATGGGGTTTAAAGGCGAATCGAATTGGCTTATGGGGATCATCGGCGGGTGGCCATCTGGCTGCTATGGCTGCCACGCACGTTACGAAAGTATATGAAGCTGGGAAGGATACCGCTGGCCTGCGGCCCGACTTTCTGGTGCTTGCCTGGCCCGTGATCAGTTTTCGACCAGAAGTAGCGCATGCCGGTTCGGTAAAGTCCCTGCTCGGCGATCATTCGACAGCCGGGCAACTGGCGGATTACTCGCCCGACGAACAGGTGACGACCGCCACACCACCCACCTTTCTGGTGCATGCGGGCGACGACCCAACGGTGAACGTCAGTAATAGCATCCGCTTTTATCAGGCGGCAAAAAAAGCGAACGTACCTGCGGAGCTGCACCTCTACGAAAAAGGAGGACATGGCTTTGGAATAAAACCAGAGGTAAGCGATTCCTGGATGAGCCAATTGGAGAGCTGGCTGCGTAACCGGGGTTTCCTGGAATGACGCTAAACCTAAACACGAACGATACTCAACGGACCACTAGAATGATGATGGAAACACCCGGTTATCAGCGCCTAAAGCAGACGTCGCTGAATTTTGTAGAGGCCATGAAAATTGGCGATAAACCTGGTGTTTATCGCAAAGAACAAGGCGAAGGGGAGAGTTTTTACGGCTCCTATCATGCCGCACATGTACTGGATCTGTTTGGCGATCTGCAAAATCGTCCGGCGGCTGATTTGGACAGTTGGGCCGACCAATTTCAACGTCGGCAAACCCAGCAAGGGTACTTTTCGGGAAATCCTTCGCACTTTGGGCGTATCCGAACGCTGGAAGAACTGGAACCCGTCTGGCATTATACCCGCGGCAATATCTGGGCATTACGGATGCTTGACCGTAAACCGGAGCGCGACATGTCCTTTTTGGATCCGCTCCTTGATGCCGATCGGTTGTACCGCTGGGTTAAGCACTACGACTGGCAGAACTCCTGGGCAGCGGGCAATCAGGTACTGGCAGCTGCCACAGCACTATTCGCACTGCGGGATTGGTTTGGGGCGTCGGAAGTGGATTCGCTGATGGAAAAAGCTGTTTTTCCCGCCCTCGAAGAATTGCAGGACGCGAAAACAGGGTATTGGGGAACACAGTTCGGGGCCGATCTGCCAAACGGTCTTTTCGGAACAATTCATGTAATACCCATCTATTTTGCCCTGGGTTGGCCCCTGCGGCACCTCGAGCGATCTATTGATTCGACGCTGGCTTGTCAGCTGCCCGACGGCTCTTTCTGGCCTGGAGGCTCCGACTGCCCTGATTTCGACGGCGCCTACCAACTGGTTAATCTGGCCGCACTGACTGACTATCGACGGGAGGACGTGATGAACGCCTGCCGGCGGTACCTGGCCCATGCGCTTCGGCACGAAAGTCCTGATGGCGTGGGCTGGCTACTCCATCGGCAGGATAGTCAACCGGCCGATTGGGTGCCGCGGCCCCACTGGATCTGGAAAGAAGGGGAAACAACCGCCCGGGCCGAACTGCGCGACGAAGACCCCAACCGGACCCACATTATGCTCGGCTCCTGGTTTTACCCGCTTTCTATCGCGCTGGTCAGTCATCTGCTTGGTGACACAGGCTATGAAGGGCCGTACCACTTTAACAGTCATTCACTCCACGTCTGTAACGTGTTCAATGAGCCTTTAGCCAGCCACTGATTAACTATGGAAAACAACCGCCGAAACTTCCTGAAAACCCTGTCGGTCCTCCCGTTATCAACTTCGCTGGCCAACCTGAAACCTGAGTCGGTAAACCCGGCTGACCAGCCCCTGGTCGAAACCGTGATTGCCCCGTTGAAAAAAATTGGTTCGGTTCGACTCAGGAAGCCAACCGAAATCAAAAGCTCGCCTTTCGGCATTGGCTGCGAAACGCTTGATCGGGACTTATGGAAACCAAAAGAAGTTTATCCCTGGGTGACGGATCTACCCATCAAATGGGGACGGCTGCAAACGGGCTGGGGCCGGGTTGAACGCGAAAAAGGAAAATACGACTGGGCCTGGCTCGATGAAAGCGTGGATGGCCTGATCAGCCGGGGCGTTACTCCTTTTTTCAATGTGAGCTATGGCAATGCCAATTACATGGCTGGCGAAGTTGGGTACCATCCTCTAGATTCTGCCGAAGCGAACCAGGCTTGGCAACGCTATGTCACGGCGCTGACCAAACGCTACAAAAACAAAATCAAGCATTACGAAATCTGGAATGAACCGAACCTGGCAGGCTTCTGGAGCCCCGATAAACCCAACCCCCAGAAATACGTAGAACTGGTGCGGGAAACGGCGCCAATTATTCGAAAATACTGTCCGGGTGCCCTCATTGTGGGCGGGGTTGTGTCGCAGATGCCTACGTATTACATCCAGGAAATGCTGAAGGTGGGGCTTGCAGAGCTGATCGACATTTTTTCATTCCACCCATACACCACTATTCCTGAAGCCTATTCAGAACGAACGGTAGCGTTACGTAAACTGCTCGATCAACATAATCCGAAGATTCAGATCTGGCAGGGAGAAAACGGGTTTCCCTCCGATCCCAAGAGTACGGGCTATGGTGGTGAGGGCCCCTGGACGGAACGGATTCAGGCCAAAATCATGCTCCGTCGGTTGTTAACGGACTGCTCACTGGACATAACCATGACGTTGTGGTTCCTGATTGTTGACCTGCACGATTACCCCAAAGGTTCAGGCAACGTGAACTATAAAGGGATTCTGCGGCAGAAGCCGGAAGTCAAGCCCAAGATCGCTTACAAAGCGCTTCAACATCTGGGCAGTCTGGTGCACGGCGAGGTACGTACCCGCAGCTCGATTGTGCACGCAGTGGCGGGGAGCGAATCCGCTTCCGAGAAAGAGTATCGGTTGTTTGGAAATGGCCTTAAAAAGAGTCTGGACGGCGTTTGCTCGGCTGTGCTCAACACTGATAATGGCACTGTGTTTGCCTACTGGTCAGGGGCGAAAGCGGCTGATGAACCCGACCCCCGCACTATTCACCTATTCTTCTGGGACTGGGAAGCTCGCGGGTTCAATGAGCCCGTTCTGGTAGATCCGCTATCGGGAGACATTCTCGAACTGACGGATTATCAGAAAATTTACGACAAGGACAAATGGCGGGTCGACGCCGAAGCGCAGGTGTTTCGGCATCTCCCCCTGCAAGATTACCCGTTACTAATTATGGAAAAGAGCCGGGTAATGTAAAGGTACCCTTCGTCTGTTCATAATCATTTACTCCCAAATCAATCAAACCAATGACCGCAAGTAGAACGCTGTGTCTCATGCTGCTTCTGATCACAACGGCCGGTTTCGCCCAGAAACCAGCCGGCGTCTGGGATGTCTTTGACACCGGAGCAAAGGGCGATGGTAAGACGATGGATACCGAAGCCATCCAGACAGCGATCGACCGATGCCATGAGGCTGGTGGTGGGCGTGTGTATTTACATAACGGCCGGTTTCTCTCTGGGACCATTTACCTGAAAAGCAACGTCACCCTGGAGATTGAAGCAGGGGCTACACTGTTGGGAAGTGCCAATGTGAACGATTACCCAAATAAACCGTCACAATACCCGGCCTACGGCGGAGAACTGGTAACGGAGAAAATGTTCATCTACGCAGAAGCCGCCACCAACATTGCGATCATTGGTCGGGGCACGATCGACGGTCGGGGCGACGACTTCAACGGTCCTTTTCTTTCGCCTTCCTTTAGTGGCCGCCCCCGGATACTGCATTTCAAAAACTGCGAAAACCTACAGGTGCGTAACATTACTCTGCGCAACTCGGGCTCGTGGGTCCAGGCTTACCAGTCGTGCCGGAACCTAATCATTGATGGGATCACGGTCGAGAGTCGCGAGAATAAAGACATCGAAAAGCCACGCCATGCCGACGCGCCGGGTCGCAACACTGACGGCATGGATCTGATCGATTGTCAGCTAGTGCGCGTTTCTAACTGCTTCATTAATAGTGGCGATGACGCGATCTGTTTGAAAAGCCTCTCCCCAAATGAAGGTTGCCGGGATATTACGATCGTCAATTGCAGTGTTACGTCTAATGCCTCTGGTATCAAAATCGGTACCGAGACAAGTGGTTTCTTCGAGGATATTACCGTTCAGAACTGCACCGTTTTCGACACCCGGGTTGATGCCATCAGCCTCATGACGGTTGACGGTGCCCGTATCGAACGAGTTAGTATAGCCAATATTTCGGTGCGAAATATCAAGGGCGCGGCCATTTTCATTCGACTGGGTGCCCGCAACCGGCTTTATCGAAAAGGGGCTAAGGCAGGCACTGGAATGATAAAAGACATCCTGATTGAGAACGTGCAGGGAAGCCGCATCAACGGATATGGCTGTTCGATTACTGGCATACCGGGTGTCCCAGTCGAAAACATATCGCTCCGGGAAATTCGACTCCGGTTCGATGGAGGTAGTAAACCGCTAATGGGCGATGGCGTTGGTCCCAAGCCGTCTTTCGTGGCCAATAGCCCGGACGACGCTAACAAGGACGTTCCCGAAAAGATTGATGCCTATCCACGCGGTGAAATGTTCGGTCGATTGCCCGCCTACGGCTTTTTTATCCGCCACGGAAAAAACATCTCCCTCGATAACGTATCGCTCGATTTCGTCAAAGAGGAGAACCGCCCAGCTATACTGGCGGACGACATTGACCGACTGGACATCATCAACGTGAAAGCCAAAGCTAGTTCGACCGTCCCAGAAACTGTCCGGCTTAAAAACGTCCGTAACTCGCCTAACCTACCTAAACTCAACTAACGGTGCAAACACTTCAATCCTTAGACTACTGGGCCATTGCCATTTACATGCTGCTGATGGCGGGTATTGGGTTATTTCTGGGCAAATTCGTCAAGAACATCGGTGATTATTTCAAGGGCGGAAATGCCATTCCGTGGGTGTCGGGTGCCATCAGCAATTTCATGACCAAGTTCAGCACGTTTATCTTCGTCGCCTACGCGGGCATTGCCTACCAGCACGGGTTTGTGGCGTTGACTCTGATTTGGAGCACAGTCCTACCCGCCCTGCTGGGTGTGGCCATCTTTGCCAAACGCTGGCGCCGGGCGGGTATCATGACCCCGATGGAGTTTTTGGAAACCCGCTTCAACGCATCAGTCCGTCAAACATTCTCCTGGATGGGCGTGCTTTTCAAAATCCTGGATAATATGGTCCGGCTGTACGCCCTCGGTCTTTTTGTGAAAGCCGCCACGGGTCTTTCACTGGAGATGTCAATCTTGAGCTGCGGAATTATAGTCGCGCTCTACACAGTGGTTGGTGGTTTGTGGGCCGTGGTAGTAACCGATGTGGTGCAGTTCATCATTCTGATCGTGGCTACGCTGATTCTGGTTCCGTTGACGATTCAGGCGGCTGGCGGATTACATAGCATGATGGCGACTATTCCTGACCACTTTACCTGGTTCAACGGCCCTAAAGGCATGCCCTTGTACCTGATGGTCTATTACCTGATGATTCTGGTCAAATACAGCGGAAACTGGACATTCATTCAGCGCTTTTACAGCGTCCGCGATGAGCGTGCGAGTCAGAAACAAGGCTTACTAACGGCCGTTTTCTTCTTTCTGTTTCCCATCATCTTTCTATTCCCCTCCATTGCAGCCAGGGCGCTGATTCCTGATCTGGAAAATCCGGAGATGGCCTATGTCAGTGTCTGCCTGAAACTGCTGCCCGAGGGGATAATGGGCCTGATGGTGGCGGCCATGTTTGCGGCAACCATGTCGGTATTGAGTGGCGAATATAACGTAACGGCTGGCGTACTGACCCGCGACATTTACCAGCGACTGTTTAATCCAAGGGCTGCCGATACCGAAATGCTTTGGGTAGGCCGATTGATGACCCTGGTACTGGGGGCAATGGTTACACTGGGAGCATTGTACGTCGGTGGATTCGGCGGGGCATTCGAAG
This sequence comes from Flavobacterium sp. SUN052, assembly GCF_028867935.1. Taxonomy (GTDB): domain Bacteria; phylum Bacteroidota; class Bacteroidia; order Flavobacteriales; family Flavobacteriaceae; genus Flavobacterium. The sequence continues at coordinate 7,380 of NZ_JAPQNS010000026.1, read as the reverse complement.
CCAACAAACTTTTTACGGGGTTGTTTGCCATACCCATGACGTTGCCGCTGGTGCTAGGCATTGTGCTGAAACGACCCCAACCCTGGGGAGCCTTTGCGACCCTGGTCGTCGGGATGGGACTGGGCCTGGTGCTGAACGCCATGCCCCAGGTATCCTGGGAATGGGCTACGCTCATCGAGATCATTGCTTGCGTATTGGTCTTTCTGCTTTCCGGTACGCTATGGTCTCCATCCGCCCCCTACCGTCAGCGTGTTGATGCTTTCTTTCAACGCTTACGCACGCCATTGACCGAAGCGGAAAAGCCCGCCGAAAATCCAGTATTCATGCAAATTATGAATCGGCTCTATGCAGTAGCACTGGTCGTAACCGGAGCACTTTTCATGGTCATGAGCCTGCCTTCCATTGATAAAATCAGCGGCCGGGTGGCTTTAGGGGCAGGCCTTCTCTGCCTAGTACTGGCTGTGTTGATGGGATACCGGACCCGCAAACTGGCGTCAGTACCCAAGCCTGCTAATTACAACAAGTCAAGGCAAACGATAGAAAACTAACCACTCGTTATGAACAACTTACAGAACAAGATCATTTTCATAACCGGCGCATCGGGCGGCATCGGTAAAGCTACGGCGCTTGCCCTGCTCCACGAAGGGGCGAAGGTGTTCGACTTCAGCCGGACTCACCAGCTAGCCGATGAAGTCAACCACGAAAATCTGCGCTCATTTCGGGGGGATGTTAGTCTGGAGTCTGACGTTCAGGCTGGTTTTGCTGCTTGTATAGACGCCTTCGGAACCGTTGACGTACTGATCAACAACGCAGGCATTGGCCTGATCACTCCCGACCTGTCGGTTGCAGAGCTGGATACGTTCGAGCAGATGATGGCCACCAACGTACGGGGTGTCTTTCTGTGCAACCGGGAAGCACTCAGACTCATGAAACCCCGCCAGACAGGTCATATAGTAACAGTCATTTCCATGGGTGGCCAGCGTACCAACCCTACCGCACCGGTTTACTGTGCCTCTAAATTCGGAGCCCGCGGATTAAGCAGTGGCCTGGCTGATCAGGTGTTGAAAGAGGGTATACGGGTTACGGATGTGAATCCAGGCCCAACAGACAGTAATTACTGGGGAGACCGGAAGGTAGCCCGGGAGAAGTTTCTGAAGGTTGAGGACGTAGCTCGCGTCATAGTATTTGTTCTCGGCCAGCCGGAATACATCATCATACGGGAAATCAATTTTGATAACATGAAATTTCTGGCACAACAATGAAAACGAACGGGAAATACCACGCCGACGGCCTGCTTCCCATATGGCCATTTCCTATTCCAGTATCGGAAATGCGGGAGCGTTATTTAGTACTCTACACCGGGGCTATCAACGATGTATTGCGGTTTAATTATGACCTGCAGGCGTCAAGCCTGCCCCCAGCCTTTGCCCCGCTACGGGAAGAGATGAAAATGGCGGGCATGGCCTTCACTGTTAAAGGCGGACCCGATATAACCACTGATGGTGAATTCGAGATGCGGGCGCAGATGCTTGAAGATCTTCACCAAGATTCGGTCGTAATCTGGGACTGTACGGGCGATACCGTCACCTCGCAATGGGGAGAGGTCATGACCATGGCAGCGCTAAAGGCTGGCTGCCGGGGTGCGCTTATTAATGGTATCCGCGACACTAAGGCTATTTTATCGCTGAACTTCCCGGTATTTCACAAGTACAAAACCAGCACCGGAATGCTCGGGCGTTTCCGCATGTTTTACTACCAGAAACCGGTACAAATCGGCGAGGTGGTCGTACATCCCGGCGACTGGATTTTTGGGGATATTGACGGCGTAATTGCTATCCCGCAAGCGATTGCATTCGATGTGTTGATAGCCGCCGAAAAGATCGTCCACAAGGAAGAAGGTATCAAAGAAATGGTCGAAAGTGGCATGACACCGACGGAGGTTGTTCGCAATGGAGGGTATTTCTGATAACAATCAGCGAGTAAAGAATACATTCTGACCATGACCGATTCGCTATTTCTGGGTATCGATCACCCCGCCCTGGCGGCTGATGACGTAGACGCCCTAACCGACTGGTATTGCCGGGTCCTGGGTTACCAACGCTGGTTTCATCATGACAAACCCGTTTGGCTATTGCGGGCTCCTGATCAGACACTGCTGGAAATCATGCCCAGAGATCAAACGCTCCGACCTACCCGAACGACTTGGACACCCGGATGGTCGCATCTGGCAATACGGGTAACCAATATAGAGAACGCCATTACCTGGCTTGATTCGCAGGCTGTTCAGTGGGGTGGCGAGTTAACGAACGCCATTGGTGGCGGACGTGTCCGTAATTTTTTCGATCTCGAGGGTAATATGCTCCAGATTCTGGAACGTAGTCCCGTTGTTTTAGAATCCAATTAAACGCATACGTTATGAAAGCTGCCTATTATTCTGGCAATCAGCAATTTGATTTGAAGGACGCACAACCAGACCCAGTCCCCGCCGGAATGGTTCGACTAAAGGTGGCCTTCTGCGGTATTTGCGGTACTGACGTTCACATCTATCATGGCAAGATGGACCAACGCGTTCAGATTCCTCAAGTGATTGGCCATGAAGTGTCGGGAGAAATCGATGAACTTGGTGAAGGCGTTTCGGGCTGGCAGGTTGGCGATCGGGTGGTCGTAAGACCCCTAAAACCGGGTCTCGATGATCCCTCAGATAACGGTCAGCGACACATCGGCAAAAACCTAAAATTCATCGGTATTGATACACCCAGTGGCATGCAACCCTACTGGAACGTACCTGCGTATACACTACACCGTTTGCCGGATAACATGCCTCTACAGTTGGGTGCTCTGATTGAACCACTGGCCGTAGCATGTCACGACGTCCGACTTAGCCGGCTTCAGGCCGGTGAACAAGTGGTTGTTATTGGGGGCGGACCAATTGGTGTATTGATCGCGCTTGTTGCTCGTCATGCGGGTGCCAAGGTCGTGCTCTGTGAGCCCAACGAAACCCGGCTGGCCTTGTGCCGATCGCTGGGAATAGCAGCCGTTAATCCTGTGACAACAAACTTAGTAGAGAAAGTAGATGCGTTTACTAAAGGCGCGATGGCCGACGTTGTTTTTGAAGTGTCAGGGGTTCAGGCGGGGGTTCAGGCTATGACGCAACTGGCACGGGCGCGGGGGCGGATCGTTATGGTCGCCATACACAGCGACCCCAAACCCGTTGATCTCTTCCGTTTCTTCTGGCGTGAGCTACAACTCATTGGTACCCGCGTTTATGAGCCGGAAGATTTCGACACAGCTATTCGCTTAGCGGCTTCGAATGACCTGCCACTTGAGCAACTTATAACCCAAGTTTCACCATTGGAGTCAATTCAGGAACTCTTCGAGACGATCGATGAGAATCCAGCTGGCATGAAATACCTTCTCCAGTGCAAGGCATGAGGAGTCCCCTGTAGGCACCCATTGCTGATAAATAAGCCGAGCCAGACATTTTTCTCAAAAGTTCTGATTGATTAGGGCAAAGACCCATACCAGTTATGCGTTGGTATACTGACGGAAGTACCAAAACTGGTACGTAGAAAACGATTTCTTTCATGAATAGACGCCATTTCATTAAACTATCTTCAACAGTCTCGGTGGCCACTTTAGCGGGCAGAATAACGTATGCGACCTCTCCCCAAACAGAGGCTCTACAGGCACCCGATGAAGTGTGGGCTCAACGTGGTGGGCAATGGGCCAGATTGACAGCAACCAACGGAACAACGTTCAGGGATAAAGATCTGGTGGTAACTATTAAGCCAACTGGTAGTGTTGAAGGAGTTTATGTACAGTCACCTTCCCAGCCTCTCGATGCCGTCCGTTTGAAGTGGTCTTATACACTCAAACCTACGGCCAGCTTTATGGGTGACCAATTTGAACGCTCGTATGGGGATTTAGCCTGGAAAACTAAACTCGATACAACAATAAACCCCTGGTACGTCCTTATCTACGACGATAAACTGACAAGGTGTTTTGGTGTAAAAACAGGAGCGAATAGTATTTGCTGGTGGAGTTTGAATGAGGGTAGTTTGATGCTCACTATGGATACTCGCTCCGGTGGCAACGGCGTATTACTTGGTGAGCGTACACTTCATGCTGCCGATCTGGTAACGATGAGTAGCCGCCCAAACGAGAACCCATTTCAAGCCGACCACCGTTTTTGCGGACTGATGTGCGACAAACCGCGTCTGCCCAAACAGCCTGTCTACGGAATTAATGACTGGTACTTCGCCTATGGGAAAAATGATTTCGAGTTAATAAAAAAGACCACGGGTTCAATGGCCGAACTAGTAACCAACTATAAAAACAGGCCTTTTTCAGTAATTGATGCCGGCTGGGCTGCTTATTCGCCTTTACTGCCAGGAGACGGAGGCTGGAATGATGATTACAGCAAGCCTAACCGGAAGTTTCCTGATATGCAGTTGATGGGCGACACGATCAAGCAGCTGGGCATGCGGCCAGGCTTATGGATGCGGCCACTTTGCGCCCGTCACGATGATAAAGCGAGCCTATTAGCCCCGAAAATACCTGGACGCAATAATCCAAAAATGCCGGTACTTGATCCAACTATACCCGAAAACATAGACCGGATAAAACGTTATTTTGATGTCTATAAAGCGTGGGGATTTGAGATGGTGAAGCACGATTTTACAACCTACGACATGATGGGACGTTGGGGCTTTTCAATGAAGGATAGTATCACCTCCCCCGACTGGAATTTTAATGACCGAAGTCAAACCAACGCGGAGATCATACTCGGTCTGTACCGTTCTATTAGGGACGCTGCTGGCAACGGAATCTCAATTATTGGTTGTAATACAATGAGCCACCTGAGCGCAGGTTTGTTTGAGCTCTGTCGAACTGGTGACGATACCAGTGGTAAAGAGTGGGCACGTACACTGAAGATGGGCGTCAATACGCTGGCCTTCCGCTTGCCTCAACATAATAAGTTTTATGCTGTTGACGGCGACTGCGTTGGACTGACAACCGACATTTCCTGGGAAAAGAACAAACAATGGCTTAAACTGCTGGCCGAAAGCGGTTCTCCTCTGTTCATTTCAGCCCAGCCGGAAGCAATGGGCACGGCACAAAAATCGGCTGTGAAAGAAGCCTTTGCGCAAGCTTCCCGAATTCAACCCATTGGTGAACCTTTAGATTGGATGATTACTCATCAACCCAAACGATGGAGGCTTAACGGCCAGTTAGTTGATTTTGACTGGGCTTAGTAATTAACAGATGGACTTAAGTGGTCGTACGGTGAACGAAACGTACTTTTAGGCTTATTACAGGCTGTTGAAACCCCATGCTATTGAGCAAACCAGCGAGTAACTGATTGCCTGAGAGATTGCTCATCAGGTTTGCCCTCAGAAGCCCAGGCCACAAATCCGTCGGGACGTATAAGCACGGCGCTCAAGCCTGCCTGTTCTTTCGCTGTGCCTGATATATACTTGATACAGCCACTATAGGCGCTCACCAACGTTTTGAGTGAATCTTGTCCATCAAAATCAAGCAGTATTCCCCGGCCATCATGCATGTATTCGCCAATTGTTGTTCCATCGGCAAACGCTATGTTGGGAACGCTGTAGCCTACCAGCGGATAGCTCCCACCTAAATCGTAGTGAGTGAGAACACCCCACACCCGTCCGGCAAAATACGTAGCACCATCGCGTGTATTCATCAGGTCGCGGACAATTGCGTTCAATGCGCGGGCATCCGGGTCTGGTCGCATAATGGCCACCTGAGCGCGTGACCAATCCAGCACTTGTGCACCAATTGAGTGTCGTTCAGATTGATAACTATCTAGTATACCTCCCGGCGCTTTGTTTTGGATGGTTGCGGCCAGTTTCCAACCCAGGTTCATGGCATCGCCCAGACCCAGATTAAGTCCCTGGCCTCCCAAGGGCGAATGAATGTGTGCCGCATCGCCAGCTAAAAATACTCGCCCATTTCGGTAAGTTGTGGCCTGCCGTGCCCGGTCGGTCCAGGTGGTAGCAATATGCAGGGCGCTGATCATAACATCGGTGTTTGAGACACGGCGTAGCACCTCCTGCACATGTTTAAGCGTGAGCGGTTTTCCTGAAGTATGAAATGCTCCGCCATCAAAATCCTGTATAACCAGGTAGCCGGGCTGCGATTGGAGGTACATGCCGGTTGACGTTACGTTTCGGCCTGGGCTGAGCTGCTCGGGGTCAGTAATAGCTACCTTCGCCGTGTAGCCGGTAAATTGTGGCTCAGTCCCGGCGAAATCAAAACCACCTGCCTTGCGAACCACGCTTCGGCTTCCATCGCAGCCTACGAGCCATTTGCTCTGAAAGGCCTGGCCACTCGCTTGAACTGTTACTCCGTCCTCGGTCTGGTGAAAATCCGTGATGGCATACCCGCGCCTGATTACTACGCCCAGGGTTTCGGCCCGGCGAGTCAGCACCATTTCTAGCTCCTCCATTTCGGAAATCAAACTGGTTGGGGTCGAGCTGGGCAGTCGATACGGCCACTGCGCAATGTCGATATCGCCATCATGGAATGGAATACCGGCAAAGTGCCCAACCTGCCGACGTGATGCTTCACCAGCATGTTGGTGAGGACTTTTAAGGCGTTTGTGTACCTCAAGTTCCGGTAGCAAATCACGCCTGTAAAGCGCTTCAATGGTAGGCGCTGAAAGGCCCCGTATACCGAAAGGAATTTGTTTTAAGGGCGAGTGCGGATTTTCCGCTTTTTCTAAAATTAAGACTGAACAGTTGGCCAAAGCCAGTTCGCAAGCAAGGAATAGACCTACAGGCCCTGCGCCAGAAATGATTACATCGTACATAACGTGATTTTGTGCATCTACACAGACTGATTAATGCACAAAATTCTGGAATGCATCTGCCTCAGGCTTGTATAAACGCGACAAAATCGCTGTCTAAAGCCTGCTTTCTCTTTTTTGTTTTTCGTGCGAATGCCGCTGGTGTTGTACCACTGTATCGCTTGAAATCCCTGCTCAGGTGGGCCTGATCCGTGTAGCCTAGTTCATGAGCCAGGCCAGCCAGATTGTCATCTGGGTTAAGCCATAAGTGGTTTCGTACCTGCTCGAAGCGCATCAGACCTGATACGTCTTTGACTGTATAACCAGCCGCTTGCTTGAACTTCCTTTCCAATGTACGAACCGTTGCATGAGCTGCCGATGCAACCTGGCTCACTGGTATGGTGCCGTTTGCCTCCCTCAGAGCAGTTCCCGCTTTAATTAATAGGTGAGGGGTGGGCATTATTGGAAATTGGTTCTGAATGTTTCCATGCTGCCCAACTCTCGCTGATTGGTGTAATTATCGTACATCATCAATTGAACCGTACAGGTAGCCGTCAGTAAGTAACTAC
>NZ_JAPQNS010000025.1 GCF_028867935.1 Flavobacterium sp. SUN052 | reverse complement strand
AGTTACTTACTGACGGCTACCTGTACGGTTCAATTGATGATGTACGATAATTACACCAATCAGCGAGAGTTGGGCAGCATGGAAACATTCAGAACCAATTTCCAATAATGCCCACCCCTCAATTACTAAATACAACCCACTTGAATAATGATAGTGCTTACTCATCGGTCATGGCTGCTTTTCTTGTTCGTGGTGAATGCCTTCGAGACATTTGCCCAGACCAAACCCAACCCTAAAAATCAAGTTTACGTAGATACTGCCGGGGTAATTCGGTATACGAAAACTAAACAGGAAGCGGCTTTTTACGGAGGTTGGATTATGTCGGGCTGAAGTGGTAAGTGAAGCCTGTTTAATCAATAGCCCCAAGCCATTAGACCGCCATCAACGGCAATTGTCTGACCTGTTACGTAACTCGATGCGGGCATGGCTAAAAACGATACCACTGAAGCTACTTCATTGGGTTCGCCAACCCGGCCCATTGGAGTGCGCCCAAGAATACGCGCGAGTTTTTCGGGATCGTTCAAAACAGGGCCGGCCAGTGGAGTTCGTATATACCAGGGGGCTACGGCATTGACCCGGATTCCGTCGGCAGCCCATTCTACGGCGAGGTTGCGCGTAAGTTGGTTCATGGCCCCCTTGCTCATGCCATACAACGACCCACTGCTGGTGTGCGTCATGGCCGAAACGGACGAAATATTGATGATGCTCGATTTTCCAGACTCTTTCAGCAGCGGATACGCGGCCTGACACATCGTATACGCCGAGCGCAGGTTGGTATTCATCACGTGGTCATATTCCTCGGGACTATACTCGGCGGTGGGTTTCCGAATGTTGGTGCCCGCGTTGTTCACCAGAATGTCCAGTTTACCCCAGCGCTCGCGAACAGCCTGCATAATGGTTTGGGCGGCTCCTGGCTGGCCTACGTCGATGGCTAAACCCTCTACGGTGTGCCCCTGCTGACGATAATCAGCTAGGTGTTTAGATAACAAGTCAGCGTCGCGGGCAATAATAAAAACAGCCGCGCCCAAATCGAGCAATTGCCGGACAACGGCCTCGCCGATGCCTTTGGTGCCACCCGTCACGAGCGCTTTATGATTCTGAAGATTCCACATGGCTGTATCTGGTTTCATAGTTCAGCTGTTTCAAGTCTCAAAAGTAAGTTGTGAAACGCAGATTATTCGCTGACGTGTGGATCAGGGGACGCGTTATGGGCAGGCCGGGGCTGTGCGCCATTGTGACCTGCCCACACGCAGCAAGGCTCTGCCCGCACGGCTAAAAAGATGAAACCTATTTCCAAAACCTGAAACTTTCCTATCTTTGCGCCTGAGTTCAGGGTGCCTAATGCCATTTCAGGGTGGCTTACAAGGCTTAATAGGGAATACCGGTTAAAAGCCGGAGCTGTCCCCGCAACTGTATGTTTCATGAGTAGGGTGGTTTACCTGCTTCGCCACTGTCACGCCACGGCTTGATGGGAAGGCCCAAAACCACCGCGAAACAAGCCAGGAGACCTGCCAGGAACAAACAGAGTACCGCATTTTCGGAGGAAGGATGACGGTTCGATAGGGTCGAAAAACAATCTCGTGCAAAAAAGCATCGTACGCGGGCCGTGGCTTGCTGTTCTGGTATTGGTGTCGGGTCCAGTTGTTGGGCAACAGGAACCGATTTCGCTGTCTACGGTGACGGTGCGAGCTACTGCACCCGAACGATTTCTGGCGGGTCAAAAACTCCAGCGTATTGATTCGGCAGCACTCCAGCAATTTCGATTCCAGAATCTAAGCGATGTGCTGTCAGTGAATAGCCCTTTGATTTTTAAAAACTACGGCCCCGGTCAACTCTCAACGGTCTCGTTTCGAGGAACATCGCCCAACCATACGGCAGTGCTTTGGAACGGAATCAATGTGAACCAGCCAATGGCCGGGCAAACTGATTTCTCGACTTTACCCGCCGTAGGTTTCGATCAAGTGTCGGTGCAATATGGTTCAGCAGCTAGCGTCGTTGGGTCCGATGCAGTTGGGGGGAGTTTATTACTCCGGGGGCTTCCCAATTATAATGAACCCGGCCTGAACGCTTCGGTAGGGTATCAGTTCAGCAGTTTCCAAAACCACCAGGCGCAGGCCGCCCTTCGTTACGCAGGCGAACAAACCGAGCAGGGGCAATTTGCTGGCAAGACCGTAGTTTATGGTAATCAGTTCAACAACCACTATCCGTATCGCCAGCGCGGTTACTACTACGTAGAGCCGTCGAACGCATACCAGCGCGGGCTGATGCAGGATTTTTTCTGGCGAAACCGTCGGAATAGTCAATGGGCGCTCAATGCCTGGTTCACGGATAATGCCGTGACCGTGGCCCCCGACGATGTGTTAGGCCGCGAACGCACCCGCACTCAGGCCTATCGCATTTTGTCGTCGTTCGAAGCGGATAAATGGACTGCGCGCTTGGGCTGGATTCGTGATGTACTGGATTATGCCAAGTCCGACTTTTCGAAGCCGAGCCATTCGCTCACCGACCGATTTCTGACCCGGCTCGAACGCGAGTTTGGCCGTGGACCTTGGCAAGTGAGAATGGGGGGAGAGGTTGTGCATTACCGTGCACGGGTGGATGGTTATGGCGGGCAACTAATCACGGAGAACCGCGCTGACATTTACGCTTTATTGCGCTACCAAATCACCCGTCTTACTGTATCGGCAAATGTCCGGCAAGGGTTTGTTACCGGATTTAATCCACCACTCACCCCTTCATTGGGCATCGATTACAAGGTTTTACAAAGCGAACGGAGCAACCTAACTGCTCGCGCGTCTGTTGGCCGAAGCTACCGCGTGCCAACCCTGAACGAACGCTACTGGCAAACGCTCGGTAACCCCAATCTGCGTCCCGAAAGTGGCTTAAACGCTGAAATTGGCTTGACAAGCCGCACCCAGCCCAACTCAAAATTGCTTCTAACGGCCGACCTGACCGCTTACCGCAACCGAATCGACGACTGGACCTACTGGAATCCTGACCGCAACTACCGGGTCGAAAACCTGCAACTGGTAGTGGCGCAGGGTCTTGAAGCGGCTACGATGGCCGCGTACGTACAAGGGCGCTGGAGGGTAGGAGGGAGGCTTGGCTATGCACTCACTAAATCGTCGCAACAACGGGCATACGATGTATATGCCCGCGATATTGTTGGCAAACAGTTGCCGTATGTTCCCGTACACAATACCTCGTTGACAGCTTATGTCGAACGCCAAAAACTTCGTTTAACCGTACGAAATCAGCTGCAATCGCGCCGATACAACACGTTCGACAATAGCCAGTCGCTGCCGGGAATTACGTTGACCGACCTAATTGTCCAAGCTCCTTTTCGGTTAGGATCAGTGCGTATGCAGCTACAGGGCCAAATAAACAACCTATTTGATGCGCTGGTGATCAACGTTAAGAACAATGCTATGCCCGGTCGGAATTATGCGTTGAGTGTAGTGCTGGAAAAATAGCAGGAATGAACAGTGTACAATTTGTAATGAAAAACTCAAAATGAATACAACTATGACTCAATTGTTTGACCAACCCAATCGGCCTCAGATGCGCTTCCCCAGTATTTTATCGCTTGCTGGTTCACTCACCCTTTCACTTGTTATCTTCTCCTGTACTACTCCAGACCCGGAGCCATCGCCCTACGAATCGGGAGTGGTGGTGTTGAATTCCGGTAATTTTACAGATAACAATGGTACCATTTCCTTCATACAGGGCCGAGGGACAACAGTAAACACCAATATCTTTCAAGCAGCTAATGCCCGCCCATTGATTGGTGGGTTGCAAGGATATACTGAAATAGACGGTAAAGGCGTGATTTTGGTAGATAACAGTACTGCCGGACAAGACAAGGTTGAGATTGTAGAAATCGGTACGTTTAAATCGCTGGGTACGTTGTCCGCCCCCGACATCGAAAACCCACGTCAGGTGATTCAGGTGGGTCCCAACAAGGCCTATATCAGCTGCTGGGGCGCAACGGGCGATTTCTCTAATTTTTATCCTAATCCCGGATACATTGCTGTTGTTGATCTGGCCAGCAGAAAATTGGTTAAAAAAATTACCGTTACAAAAGGGGCCGAGCGCATGGTTATAAATGGTTCGGAGGTAATTGTTGGTAATGAGGGGGGCGAAAAAGCCCTGGCTGTAGTTGATTTGAGCACCGACGAAGTGAAGTCGAAATTCGACCTTGGCACCAATCCCCAACCCATTGGCCTGGATGCTGCCGGGCAGTTATGGGTGTATACGGCCAAAGAGATGATTCAGATGAACGCGCAGACGAAAGCAATCGGTAGTCGCCTGAAAATAAACTCACCTGCCGACCGCTACGTTGGCTTAATTACAATGGGAAAGGATCGGCAGAATATCTTATTCTCTCATTATTACTATGATGCCGCTGATGGCTACAAGCAGAAAGGCGAAATTTATAGCTTCTCCACCCGCGACGCGGCCATCTCGCTGGCAACTCCTTACATCAACCGGTTCTTCTCTGGCCTTGGCATCGACCCAACCAATGGGACAATTTACGCGGGCGTAACGCCTTCGTACAAACAGGCAGGTTATGTGCTTCGTTACCAGCCTGATACACGGCGCGTAGTCGACTCGGTAAAGGTTGAAATTGCACCAAGCGGGTTCTATTTCAAGTAAAAACCGGTCCACACGATCAATAAATAGCCTATCTTGCCTATACATGTAGAGCTTACATTAACGTTTGCATCTTTGTATGAGGCAATTATACATGCTCTTGGTTTTGTTGGTGAGTGTAGCGGTGCAATCGGTTCTGGCTCAATGTCCGGCTACGATTAGTATTCGTATTTCGCAGGTTAACGAGCCTACTCAGTTGGCTTTCAACAGCTTTTGCAAAGGCGAGCAGGTACAGTTGAATGTGGTGGGTAGCCAACCGGGCCTTACTTATCAGTGGAAGCTAAACGGACAGAACCTGCCCAACGGTACATCGGCTACATATCTTGCGAATGCATCGGGTTACTACACGATCACCGTTCAGGGAGCCAACAATTGTACCCTGACGTCTCTGCCCGTTTCAATTGAGGTAAATGATTGCCAGCCAACGGGGCGGGCGAGAGTTCGGGGAGTTTATCTGGAAGATTTTAACGGTGATGCCTCGGTGCCTGGTTTTCAAAATCCCTTTTTGCGCCTGGGGTATTTGACTTACAAATCAGACCTGACCAAGTTTCCGTCGACGGTTCAGGTCTACGTTTACCAGAAAAGTAATAATCGGCTTATTACAACGCTCACCCTGCAACGGGTTTCTAAACTGGAGCGGAACCTGCTGTCGCTTGATGCTGCCTGCGGTATCGAAGCTACGCAGTTATACGATGTTCTTTATTTTTTGGTAGCGCCAAACGGCGACCCGGCTCCCTTCAATTTCGATCCGGCTATATACAACGACCCTGGTGGGTATTATTTAGTTTCGGAGGGTATCTGTTGCCGCGAACCAGTCAACAATATTTCGGGAGCTGGGGAGCCCGTTGTTGGGTATATGGAGTTGAATCGCCGTCAGCAATATAATGTCAACAACAAGGGGAGTATGTTTGGAACGGTCTTCAATCTGGTTTCGAAAGTTGAAACCTGCACAGGCCAACCGTTGCAAATTGATTACTTCGATGCCCGGAATCCCAATGGGGTAATTCGGGTATCCAATGCTACTCTCCAGCCGATAAACATTACCCAAACGCGTTATTCGTTAGAAGCACCCCTGACTAGCTCAGCTACATCTCCTTTTTTTCGTCCAGTACAGCTTACTCCTGGCTTCTCGGCTACCAATTTCGGAGGAGGTGGAAATAATATTCAGATTGACCCGAATACGGGTTCTATAACGGGTACGCTCAGCCAACCAGGCACCTACGCCTACGTGGTAAAAGCCGAGACATATAACGGCTCAACTCGGCTGTCAGAAATCAGGCGGGAGTTGCAGTTGATCGTGAAAGAATGCCCCGCTACTCCTCAACCCAAATTAAACCTATCGGTGGTTGGTAGCCCAACTGTACCCACCAGCAATACCTTTTGTCCCGGCAAAAAAGCACAACTCAATGCCATTGGGGGTATTCCCGGCGGGAATTACCAATGGCAGCGCGATGGTGTAAATATTGCAGGAGCCACCAGCTCAACCCTCCTCGTCGATGAGCAGGGAACATATACCGTATCCATCGAAAAGCCAACGTCATGCCCTCCCTTCGCCTTATCAGATCCGCTAACGGTTACGGTGGTTGCTCCCAGCGTGACGTTGACGCTTGGTTCTACATCGACAACTAATTGCCAGAATAATACATCTCAACTCGTTGCCACTGCCAATAATCCGGAGGCTACGTTTCAATGGCTGTTGAATGGAGCCCCCCTGCCCGGAATCAACACTCAAACGTATTCAACATCAACGGCAGGCCTGTATACCGTTCAGATTTCTCAGCCCGACGGTTGTACGGCGGTGTCGACGCCATTGTCTGTTCCGGTTGCCGGAATTTTGGGGGCGCCCACCATTCTGGCCAGCGTCTCGGCTATTTGCCCGGGTGGAGCCGCCAATTTATCCGTAAACACTACGACTGGTTATGCCTACCAATGGTTTCTTGATGGGCAACCAGTTGGAGGTGCAACCACCAATACGCTTTCGGCAACACAAGCGGGATCATACACAGTACGTATTCAAACCCCAGCCAATTGCACGGCGGTTTCGGCACCGGCCAGGGTAACAACATTTACACCGCCCAGCATTGGTATTAAGGGTGAAGCGCAGATTTGCCAGGGGAGCAGCACCACGTTGACACTTGCTAACACCAATGTTAATACCGCAGGCTGGCAGTATAGCTGGCAACGCGATGGGACCACCGTTGGGACATTACCAATTTACTCCGCCACAACGGCAGGCACCTATCGACTTCGCATAACGGATGCCAACGGTTGTACGGCGGTATCCTCAGACTGGATGGTGAATGAAGTCAAAGTCATCACCGTACAGATGACTCCCTTATTGCCTGTCTGTATAAACGCGTCTGGTCCGGTTACGCTGAGCGCAACGCCAGCCGGAGGGGTTTTCAGCGGGCCAGGTGTAACGGGTGGCCAATTCAACCCGGCAACGGCGGGCGTTGGTACGCATCAGATCGTTTACACCATCGCAGGTTCATCGTCATGTTTGAGCGGTAGAGCCACGCAATCGGTAGAAGTTAGGGCTGCACCAGTGATTACCATGCCTGCTCAGTTGACCACATTGCCGGGTGTTCCGGTACTGTTACCGGGGCCTACCGGCACGGGCTTTACCTACAATTGGAGCCCACCGCAGGGTTTGAGCGATCCTCTGATTCGTAATCCTCTTGCTAACCCAGGGCAAACAATAACCTATCAGTTACAGGTGAGAGACGCGTTTGGGTGCGTTGCCGAAGCCTCTATTCTCGTTGCTTTAGTTCAGCCAATTACAAAGTTATTCGTCCCCAGCGCCTTCACGCCCAATAACGACGGCAACAATGACACCTGGCAACTGTGGGGTGCTGAAGGATTTCCGCAGATAGACGTTACGATTTTCAACCGTTGGGGAACGGTTATTTTCCATTCAGAAGGGTATCAGTCTCCCTTCGATGGATTCTACAAAGGTGAGCGCATCCAGGCCGGAATGTACACGTATATCATTCGGTATGATACCAAAGAAGAGCCTCTGCGGGGAACAGTAATGGTGATTTATTGAGAGAAAAAACAATACCTAAGATTTGAGGGTATATACGAATTCAATATATATTTGCCTTATGAATCAAAACAGCCAGCAAGTTCTTAAAGGTAGCCTGTCCGTCATCATCCTGAAGCTGCTCGAACAGCGCGAACGCATGTATGGCTACGAGATAACGCAGAAAGTGAAGGCGCTCACAGCAGGCGAAATGGCCATTACGGAAGGCGCTCTTTACCCAGCCCTACACAAGCTGGAGGCCGAAGGATTGCTCACTACAGAAACCGAAGTTGTAGACGGCCGCGCTCGCAAATACTATTCGCTAACGAAATCAGGAAAAACCGAAGCCTCCGGTCGAGCCGCTGAGCTGCTGACGTTCGTACAGCACCTGCAAACATTGCTTAACCCCGATCCCCTGAAACCTGTTTTCTGACATGCAACTGTCAACCCACCAAAAACAGCAACTGTCCACCGATCTGCGGTACACAGCCAATATCGAGTACAATGAGGTCTATAACGAACTGTACGACCATTACGCTACACTGGTTGAAAACGGGATGGCAACTGGGCAGCCTTTTGAGGTGGCACGTGCTCATGCATGGCAAGACTTGGGTGCTGAAAAAGGTATCAAGATAATTGAGCGGGATTTTGTACGGAGTATCCGTCGGCAGATTCGGAAGCAACATTGGTTTATTTTGATAAACTATTTCTGCTGGCCCCTATTCGTGACGACGGCTTTGATTGGCATTTTAGTGTACTTAGTAGTGCCGATGCTATCAGTACGAGTAATTATTATCGGCACTCTTTGTATTGGTTTAATCCCCACTTTGTTTTTACTGAATGGGTACTGGCATGGCTATGATAACCAGAAAGATTCGCGAAAATTAGTTTGGCAGTATGTAAAGGAAGTCGGGTTTCTCCCCGCCAACTTGTTATTATTGGGCCTAAACCTTCCTAAGGGCTTTGCAGAAGACCCTTTTTGGTCACGGAACTTTTTACAAACGTATACAAGCATTGCAGCAATGATTAGCTTTTGCTGTGTTCTCTACGCTATCAGTTTCGCCGAGCTTTACAGCCAGAAATACATCCATAAACCCGCTTTCTGATATGGCCCTTTTTGCAAATCAAATGGCCGCTATTGACCTATTGCTTCGTAGACGCAATTTGTACCTGAGTGAGAAGCTGATCTATGAGTTAACAAATCATTATGCCGACGCTGTAGCTGACCGCATGAATCAGGGCGTAGCTTTTGATTTAGCACTGACTGAAGTCCATAAAGAGTTCGGCGGTTGGTGGGGAGTACAACAAGTAGGAAGGCAAAAACTCAAAGAAAGCTTCATCAGGCAAAGGAAGGTGATGATTAGTTATTTTGCCCGTCAACGGTTGTTCTGGACCATTGGCACTCTCTTGTTGGTGATAGCATTATGCTTTAACTGGAGTGTTTACAAAGCATTGTTCTTAAATCAGTTTTTAGATAACAATGTTCTATGGTTTCTGGGTATTTTTAATCTGTATTCATTTTCTTTTCTAAATAAGATGCGCCGAGGGGTATATTATTCATGGCTATCGACTCGATGGTGGCCCATTATCCCTTTTCATATAGGTATTTTGTTGACAGTTGTTTTTTGCTCAATACTTAACCGGAGTTTTATGCCGCAATGGCCTATTGGAGACTATCCGCTTGTATTTAGTATGCTATTTCTTTTAGCGATCCTTTTTATCGCATCAGTAATTGAAATAAGTGTGATCGATAATCCACCATCTTTTGACAATACTTTCTGATATGACTCTAACGCCTGACCAACTGGCGGCAATTGATCGCCATCTTCGTAAAGACAATTGGCTCTTGAACGAAGCCCTCATTGCTGAACTGACCGATCATTACTCAAACGCCATTTCAGACCGATTGGCGCAGGGTATGACGTTTGAATCCGCGTTACTGGATGTCCATAAGGAATTCGGATACCGTAAGGGCTTGCTCAAAATGGAGGAGGAATATGGCAAAACGCAGGCCAAGAGCAGTATTCGTTTTGGACACCAACAGTTTAAAAGTTATTTCTGGCTGCCCCGTTTACCATGGACAGTGGCGGTGCTTGCCGTGGTTTACGGACTTACTTTATGGATAAACAAATCAGGCACGACCTTATTTGCAGGCGACAGCTGGAGTTTTGTAGCCATGATGGCTCTTGGTGGGGTGATTTATTTTACGGCTTTTTATAAGTTGGTTAAGGCAGAACCATCTACGCTTATACATCAGCATGGCCTTGCACCGGGCATCTTTCTTGGTCAAGGGGCCATTCTGTTGACCTCCCTGTCATTCTTCTTTCGCATTTTCTTTCCTGTAGAATCGGTTGCCAGCAATTACCCGTTTCTATTTTCTGTGCTGGTTTCTTTAGTTATAATATACGAAGCAGCTAGCTTTGAGGTAGTTATTAAAGCGTGGCGGCAACAGCGCCAAAGCGCGGTCTAAATGGCTTTTTATGCTTCGTAAACTGATTCCCGCGCCCGTTCGCCGATTTCTTAAACCAATTTATCAGAGCGGTCAATCGTTCCTGAGAAATCAGTTGATTGAGCCTAGCGAGGTATGGTTGGGTCGGCGCGACCCGCTGATGCCGCCACGTTCCAAACTGTATATAGGGGGTGGTGATTTTAAAGCGATAGGAGAGGAGTTCCGCCGGTATTTTATCGACTTGTGCGACCTTCAACCGACACAATCAGTTCTGGATGTAGGCTGTGGTGTCGGGCGTATTGCTGTTCCTTTAACAGAATACTTAAAGCCGCCGGGGTTCTACGAAGGTTTCGATCTGGTGCCCGATGCAATTGCCTGGTGCAGTCGGTACATTACGCCCCGCTTTCCCAACTTTCAGTTTAAACAGGTTGATATTCGCAACGGTTTCTATCACCCTGCCGGTAAGGGTCAGGCGGCCCAACTACAGTTTCCCTATGCCGACGAGCAGTTTGATCTAGTGGTATTAGTGGGTGTGTTTACCCACATGTCGACGGTAGAAGTAGATCACTACCTGGGCGAAATCAAACGGGTTTTACGACCGGGCGGACGCGTTTTTACATCTTTTTTCCTGCTCGACGCTACGTCGAAGTCGCTGATGGGGAAGCCTACCAGTGCGTTTAACTTTCAATACAAACTAGACGGTCGTTATACCTTCGACCCTACCGACCCAAACCGGGGTACAGCCCATGATACCGCCGAAATTCAGGCGCTTTTTAGCAAGCATAACTTTTCATTGCCCCAGCCAATTCACTACGGTGACTGGAGCGGTCGGCAGCCAAGTCTTTCTTTTCTGGATATTATTGTCGGGCAGAAGCCGTTTGCTCCTGATACACTTCCCAATACGCCTTAGCGGCTTTTTGCCAGGTAAACCGGCGGGCATACCAGCGGAGCCGGTCGGCACGGAGAGGATCCTCATGGAAATCCATCATCCCTTCGCGAAAGGTGTTAACCATATCGTCGGGCTCAAACGACTCAAAGTAAAAGGCATCCATACCGCCCACTTCAGGTAAGCTTGTCAGGTTCGAAAGAAATACCGGTTTCCCTAGTTGCATGGCATCAATCACCGGCAAGCCGAACCCCTCGCTCAGGGACGGAAACAGAAAGGCTTCACAGTGAGCATAGAGCCATGCTTTCTCTTCGTCGCTTACGGCACCTGGCATCAACAACTGCTCCGACACGCCGAGATTGATAGCCTGTTGACGCACGTGTAACGCATAATCGTGGGTATTGTCGCCCGCTAGAATGAGCCTGTAATCGGGGAAAGCCTGTAGCAAAGGCAAGAGCACCTGCACGTTTTTCTTCGGGTGAATCACCCCAACAAACAAAAAGAACGGTGGGGAAGACTCTGGTACGAACGCTGGGCGTTGCTGAGCGGCATCAAGGGCAAGCGTGCTGCCGTTGTGAATAACTCGAATGGGCTTACTGTCGGGAACAGTCAGGCGTTGCCGCACCACCGACGCTGTATACTCCGATATAGTTGTGATTGCTGCGGCCCGGTCAATTTTACGCTGTAATTCAGCCAGTCGAGTAGACTTTTTGACTACTGAATAATCGGCTCGTTCCAGAAAATTCAGGTCGTGAATAGTGAGAACCAACCGACTCGAAGATGCTGGTATAACAGCCACATCCTGGTGCGTACCGTGCCAGACATCGTATTCGGCTGAGCGCCAGATTCGGTCAGACCACGAAACGGAGCGGTACTGCACAGCATCACCAAAAATTCCAACGGCCGATTTGGGAACTCCAAACGTTAGTTTATACTGATCGGGATCGGGGTTTTGGCGAACGAGTTCGTGGCCGAGGTGCAGGCAAAACTGACCAAGGCCGCTATACAGATCGCGAAGGCGCTCGGTGTCAATGTAAATTCGGGGCATAGTGCAAAGTTACGCCATTAAAACCGCCCAGCCCACGTAATGCCACCTGCCAAATGCTGAAGTGACAAGGGCTGCTGGAATGTTTCGGGGGTGTGGCCAATAGCGGTGTAAAACACGCGCCCCTGCCCTACATCGTGCGTCCATGAAATGGGGTGATCACCTCCCATACCCTTTGTTTCGCCCACGTCGTACGTGCTTTCGTCCACGTTCATCAACACATGAACGCCCGGAGACTTACGCGGATTAGTTTTAAAATTGTACCACTCGTCGGCATGTTTCCAGCTGTCGGGCATACCAGCAGTAGCCGGATTTTGCTTGTCTTCCACGCGTAAGATGGCTTCGGGCGTGTGCGGAAAGATACTATGATCGCGGAAATGAGTGCCTACCGCCCGGTCGTACCAAGCCCAGTCATACTCGGTATCACAAGCTGCATGAAGTCCAACGTAACCCCCTCCGCTTTCAATAAAACGCTCAAAAGACTTCTCCTGATCGGAAGTCAGTACATCGCCAGTGGTCGAGAGCCAGACCACAACTTTGAAACGCTTCAGGTAATCGTCATTAAAAAAGGCGCCGTCCTCGGTACTCACCACCTGCCAGCCCCTCTGGTTTCCCAAAGCTTTTATTGCCGCTATGCCCGGCTCTATGCTTTCATGCCGGAAGCCATTGGTTTTCGAAAAGACCAACACACCTTTTGGGCCAATGACACCGGGATCAGCGGGGCGCTCCGTATCGAAAACAGGGCTTTGCCAGGGTAGTTTGCGTACCAACGATAATCCATACAGGAAAAAGCCACCAACGAGAAGCGCAATGGCCAAAATACCAAATAGCAGAAAACGAAGAATTTTGCGAAGCATTTTTACAGGAGTCTAGGTTTAGTTTCAGGCCTAAATCTACATTGTCTCTCCTAATCGTTTAACAACCAAAGCCATTTCTTTTAAATGATCCAATGTAGTCAATGAGTTCATAATCGAAACGCGTAGCCAGACCTGACTGCGGAGGGTCGTTTGTACAATGTAAAATTGCCCATCGGTCAGCATTTGTTGTCGGATGAGGCTATTGAGCGTATTAATTCGGGTGAAATCCGTTTCGCTACCAATGTAACGGAAACAGACTATGTTGCTTTCGGGAGTTACGGCTAGTTCAAAGCCGGGTTGTTGCTGAATATAGCCGGCAAATTGACGCGCCAAGCCGTAAAGCAAATCCACATGTTGGGCGAAGATCTGTTCGCCGTAGGTACGCATTACCGTGTATACCTTCGCACTCATCATCAGCTTAGTACATTCGAAAGCCCGCTTGCCCGAATTGAACCAGCCTTTAGCACTGGCATCGGCCCAGAGGTATTGTGCCTTCTGTTGGAACGTTCGGAAAGCATCAGCATCGCGTCTATAAATAACCGCCGTTACCAGGGCTGGGATCATCATCATCTTGTGGAAATCGACAACCACTGAGTCGGCCCGCTCAATCCCTTTTACCAACGGTCGGTATGTTTCGGAAAGGGCAGCAGCGCCCCCGTGAGCCCCATCGGCGTGGAACCACAAGTGGTGCTTTTCGCAAAAATCGGCAATGGCGGTTAGGTCATCGTAAGAACCGGTAGACGTAGAGCAGGCCGAACCAACTACCGCGAAAACCGTGAGTCCGCGTTTGATGGCTTCTTTCAGGTACGATTCGAGTAGTTCGGTGCGCAGTTGAAAACGATCATTGGTCGGGATTTTAATGATCCCATCTGAGCCCAGTCCCATAATCCGGGCGGCCCGATCTACACAATAGTGTGCTTCTTCCGAAACCATAATGGCCAGTCGATTTGTGGTGCCCTCTTCCCAAACATCAATGGGCTGATTGGTCAATCCCCCTGCTACGGCTCGGGCGGTGAGCAGGGCTGTAAGATTAGCCAATGTGCCACCCGATGTAAGCAAACCCCCAGCATCGCTGTCAAAACCAAGTTTGCCAGCTAGCCAATTCGTCACAATTCGTTCGAGCGCATTACCGGTCATACCCATTTCATATACTGCCTGACCGTTGTTTAGCAGGCTCGTAAGCACTCCCGTAAGTGCAGCCAGAGGTAATGGAGCAGACACCTGATGGCCCATAAACTTGGGGTTATGCAACTGAATAGACCGTTTCAGAATATCATTCCAAAGCGGCACAGGGTCTGCATTCGTAGGCTGCGCAAAATCGGCTTCCCAATACGCCAGTTGCTCATCAGGTTCAAGGTAATTCAAGGTTGGTTGAGTACCCGATTCGGATTGAGCTAGATAATCAGCCAGTAGGTCAACGAGGGCGTGGGCTTGTTGGCGGAAACCCTCTGGTGAATAAGCGGCAGTGAGCAAATCAGTCATAGTAGCTGGAAATATGCCACAAATAGACAAAATTCGTGGCACAATTGGCAACCGCTATTTTTGCGGTAAGTTCAATCGTATTTATGCGCCAACGTTTTCCTCAATCGTACTATATCGACGGTATTCTTTCGGGTGATCGCCTGATTCTGAGCCGGGCCATCACACTGGTAGAAAGTCGGTTGCCAGCTGATCTGGACCTGGCTCAGGCGGTTCTTTCGGCAATAGTGCCTATGACCGGGAAATCCACCCGAGTTGGTATTACGGGCGTGCCAGGGGTGGGGAAAAGTACGTTTATTGAAGCCCTAGGAACATATCTGACATATCAAGGCCATAAACTGGCGGTGTTGGCGGTTGATCCAACCAGCCAACGGTCAGGGGGTAGTTTATTAGGCGACAAAACACGAATGGAGACGCTGTCGATGAATCCTCGTGCCTATATTCGTCCAACTCCTGCTGGCGACTCGTTGGGGGGTGTCGCCCACCGCACGCGCGAAACGCTATTGCTGTGTGAAGCGGCAGGGTTTGATGTTGTGTTGATTGAAACGGTTGGAGTGGGCCAGTCGGAAACGCTGGTACATGGCATGGTCGACTTTTTTCTATTGCTTATGCTGGCTGGTGCTGGCGATGAGTTGCAGGGAATGAAGCGGGGCATTATGGAGTTAGCCGATGCGCTCGCCATTACCAAATCCGATGGTGATAACCGCGATGCTGCTCAGCGAGCCCGTGTCGAATACCAGAATGCGCTTCACTTATTTCCGCCAACGGGAACAGGATGGTTTCCGCCCGTGATGACTTGCTCCGCCGTCAGCAATATGGGTATCAGCGATCTTTGGAACATGATTCTGGAGCACCAGCAACTCACTACCCAAAACGGTTGCCGCGATAAACGGCGGCAGGAGCAACAACTGACCTGGTTCCGAACTTATCTGCGACAACGGCTGGAACGTCAGTTTTTCGCGCAATCTGGCACAGCGGAGCGGCTAAAACAGATGGAGGAAGAGGTAAAAGAGGGGAGGTTGCTGCCCGTTCAGGCGGTAGAAAAGCTACTTCAACACTAGTATTGGTTATCAAAATCGGTTAGGTACACGGTGGGTTTGTAATGCGCCATCAAAATTTGGCGCATTACAAATCCACCGTACTTGCCTAGCTATTTCCAATCGTCCGATCTGGCTCGTTGGTATGAGTTGGGGCATAACCCTCATCTTCTGTGGTTGTGTTCCAGTCGGCATCTTCCACATGAACACCCGATGGCTGGCCGTATGAATCACCGCCAACTGATGCTGAGCCTGTCCGATAACCCGTCATCGAGCTATCTGTCTCTGTTACCGTTGGCTCACCGTCTTCCGCTACCGAATCGGTTATTTCTTCCATGTCATCTGAGAAATCGGTGTCGTTAGTCTGAGCCCCTTCAACCGCTACTGACCGCCCTTCGGGCTGGTTGAAACGATGAAGTTGATCGAGACCGGGCATATCACCCCCATTTTGCATCTGCTGCGATGCGTATGAATCTGTACTTTCTTTCCGTGAATTGCTTGAAACACTCATAACGTTGATTGGTTTTAACGGTTAATACGTTGGTTGATGGTCGATTGACGTGCCTGTCTCCGCCACATCGTCTTCTGTTTCCTGTTGCGATACCCCCGAGTCATCATCAGTCGACTCATCAGCATCATCTTCTTGAGCACTTTCTTTAGCTTCTTTTTGCGCATTAGGAACGCCAACAGTGTTAGCTGATGCATAATCGTCGGGTCCAGCGGTTGTCACATCAGTAGTTGATGTGTTTGTGCTGCTACTGCTGGCAGCTGCCTCGTCAAGCGCTTTATCGGGAACTTCCATCGTGCTGTTGTCCTGATCGCCCATGCGGAGAACGCCGTTTTTGGCATCCATATCCATACTGCCAATACCCCGGCTGTTGCGTCCATCCTGACCACCCCGCACCTGAACACTGTCTAATCCGTTAGCCGACTCATCGACCAGATCAGAATGTTTATTATCCTGAACAGCCCGATCGGCGTCCGTGCCATCAGTCCCTTGGGCTCCCTGAGTACGGCCGTTTATCTGCGTGCTGTCAGTCTTCACACCTTTTTCTTCTTCCTTTTCCATAACGTTGATCGGGTTAGTTCTCCAATCGATAAAGTATTAATTAACAACGAAGTTTTAGGAGAAAGGTTTGAGAAGGGTAGGGTGGTTGGGGCCACACATCAATAAAAAAAGTCTCCCGATCAGCAGTGGGCCAACCGGGAGACTTTTGAGATGCTATCCTAAGGTTAATTATCTTCCACTTCCTCTGTCACCGTCTTTTCTTTGGGGCGTTCGTAGGTCATTTTGCCTTTCTCATCCCATTCGCTGATTACATAGGGTTCGACGCCCTCTTCCCACCTGTCGCGGGGGTACTGAGTTAGTTTTTTGCGAAACTGCCGAGCTGTATTGGGGTAATACTCCGTCCAACGCCCCACTTTTACGCCATTGTCGTATTTTCCTTCTTCGGCTAAACGCCCGTTTTCGTGATATGCTAAATAAGTCCCTTTGATTTTCCCAAATTCGATTGGTATAACCTCTTTTACCTTCGTATGAGCTGAATCGTAATAGGCAATTCGGGATTCAGCTGGGAAACCCCGGAACCATTTGGCCTTGTCAACCAGCATAAAATTGTTGTCGTATTTTTCCCAGCGACCGTCTTTGGCCCCTAGGTAATAAAACCCTTCGTCGGTGAGGTTGCCGTTGGAGAAACGTTTGTAGGGACCATGCAAGATCAGGATTTCAGATTGCTCCCGATCTTTCGGAACCGCATTGGTGACCCGGTTTCCCTTCTCGTCGTACCAATAGAAATCGCGTAGTTGGGCGTTGGGCTTCTGATACTGCTTCAGCACATAAAACTCCTCTTCAACGGTCCGATCGCCACTGCCAATTTTATTGATCATCCGGGTAATATTAATCCCTTCGTATTCAGTTTTGGCCGCCCGTTTCTTTTTCGCATCGCGAAGCGCCTGCTTAAATTCATCTTTCTTTTTCTTGATCTGCTTAACTTTCAAGCCTAAGTCAGGCATTGTCTCCGACATCATATCACTCATGCTGGGAGCGCCAAATTTGCCCGTCGAATCGGTTACTAACCCGCTTACCGACGAAATGCCCGATTGCAAACCCGGAGGCAGAACCTTTTTCAGAAGTTCTCCTTTTTGTTTCTTGGCGGTGGGTATGGGTGGGCCACCGGCTGTGGTCAGTGCCGACGGGGCAGACGATCGGCTTTGGGCCAACCCATCAACTGGTCCGAAGCCAACCAGGCAGAGACCAATAAATAAAATAGTAGCTAATTGAGTCGTAGGCATCATAGCAAACTAGTCGGCGGAACAAGTAAAGGCCGGAACTTTGTTAGTTTTGCAACGCGATTTAACCACGTTTTATTTTCAAAGATACAACCGATCAGGGGTTTGGGCCGAAGGTTTAGAGCAGGATGACGCAAATTCGTTTTTACGTCGAAGAACTCTGAATGTCAAGGGCCAATCTCAAAACCCATAAATATGAATCAGCAAGCGACGATTTACATAGCCGGTCACCGTGGAATGGTGGGCTCGGCCATTGTCAGAAATTTACAGGCCAAAGGGTACGAGAACATTATCACCCGCACCTCGTCGGAGCTGGATTTACGGGATCAGGCTGCTGTAGCGGACTTTTTTGCCACCGAAAAACCAGAATACGTTTTTCTGGCGGCTGCCAAGGTGGGCGGTATTCTAGCGAACAACACCTATCGTGCCGAGTTTTTGTACGATAACCTGATGATCGAGTCGAACATCATTCACAACGCATACAAGAGTGGGGTTACGAAGTTATTATTTTTAGGCTCGTCTTGCATTTACCCCAAAATGGCTCCTCAACCTTTGCAGGAAGAATCGCTGCTGACGGGTCTTCTGGAGCAAACCAACGAGCCATATGCCATCGCTAAAATTGCAGGTATAAAACTTTGCGAAGCGTATCGGAGCCAGTACGGCGCTAATTTTATTTCGGCGATGCCAACCAACCTCTACGGCCCTAATGATAACTACGACCTGCAAGGCTCGCACGTGTTACCCGCACTGATTCGTAAGTTTCATGATGCTAAAGTCAACAGCCTGCCAACCGTAGAGGTATGGGGAACGGGCTCGCCACGGCGTGAGTTTTTACATGCCGACGATCTGGCCGATGCCTGCGTGTTCCTGATGTCGAACTACGATGGTGAATTGTTTGTGAACGTTGGAACGGGCGAAGATGTAACCATCCGCGAATTAGCCGAAATGGTGCAGGAAGTTGTCGGCTACGAAGGGGAACTACGCTGGAACACCGATAAACCCGATGGTACTCCCCGCAAACTAATGGATGTATCGCGGCTTCACAACCTCGGCTGGAAACACACAACCCACCTCCGTGCAGGTCTCGAACTAACTTATCAGGATTTCCTGGCGAATGAGGAGCTTTATGTAGAATAAGCGTCATTCGCTATGCTGTCATTTACTTCGTGTCATTAGTCATTTGTTGCTTTTCACGACAACTGACCAACAATGACACGAAGTAAATGACAGCGTAGCGAATGACATTAAACTTTCTGCGCTGGATTACCGAAAACCGTTGTTCCGGCGGCAACGTTTTCTACCACCACCGATCCGGCTCCAATCCGGGCGTTTTTGCCGACTGTCACCCCGGCCACAATCGTGACACCCATACCGATAAAGGCACCTTCTTCCACTACTGCGCCCGTATTGATAAGCGTACCCGTACCCACGTGGACGTAATCACCAATTTTGGCTCCTGTTTCAATAATTGTTCCCGCCTGAAGAATGCAGTGCTGGCCTATCTGGGCCGATGGATTGATGACTACGCGAGCTGCAATCAGGTTGCCGTGGCCGATGCTGGCCGACTGAGCTACTAATGCCGTGTCGTGAATGGCATTGACGGGCTGCACTTTCCGTCGTTCGTTGAGCAGCTTCACCAGCCGTTTCCGAACCCGGGTATCGGAAATAGCAACGCAGGCTTCGCATTTATGGCCAATCAGTTTCAGAAACCCATCGTCGTCGGTTTCGCCCAGCACCGATACACTACCAAATTCGTTGCCGTGTAAATCTTTGTTGTCGTCTAACAGACCGTAAACAACCACGTTGTTTCGCTGAAAAATATCTAGAGCCGTTTGGCCGAGGCTCCCCGCCCCTAAGATCATTACTGGGTTTTCCATGTTATCTAAACATTACGCTATGTATAGCGAAACGCCTTATTCTTAGTGATTTAGTAATGATGTCATAAACAACACGTCATAGGTGAAACGTAGTTTCGTCCATGAAAACGAAGCGGCACTTCCGCACCATTGTCCTCTCTGACATTCACCTCGGCACATCTGGCTCCAAGGCCAAAGAAGCAACCGAGTTTTTGAAGAACTACTCTTGCCAGAAATTAATTCTAAACGGCGATATCATCGACGGCTGGCAGCTCAAACAATATGGCTCGTGGAAGAAAAAGCACACCGCTTTTTTCAGAACGGTGATGAAACAAATCATCCGTCACGATACAAAAGTAATTTATCTACGAGGTAACCACGACGATTTTCTGGACCAGGTGATGCCTATGAAAGTTGGCAGAAACTTCTCAATTCGTCGGGATTATATCTTACAGTCGGGGGAAAAGAAATTTTACGTAACCCACGGCGACGTGTTCGATTCAATTACGTCGCAGATGAAGTGGCTGGCTTATCTGGGCGACATGGGTTATACATTTCTGCTGTGGGTCAACAAGTTGTATAATCAATATCGTACTTCCAGAGGATTGCCTTACTATTCGCTTTCGCAGCAGGTGAAACACCGGTTCAAGCAAGCGGTCAATTACATATCTGATTTTGAGATTAAACTGACCGAGCTCGCTAAAGCGCGAGGGTGCGACGGGGTTATTTGCGGGCACATTCACCATCCAGCTATCAATGAATACGATGGACTCATTTACATGAACTCAGGCGACTGGGTCGAAACAATGAGTGCTCTGGTTGAGGATTACGACGGAACCTGGAGCCTGCTCTATTACACCGCCGACCTGGCTGATGATTCGGAAGAAAAGACCCCGGTTAAAAAGCGTACCCCCTTGACGCCAACCTATCCTGATTCTTCACCATTTACTCAGGCTGTCACTCCAGAATCGGTGCTTATCAAACAACCTGCTTAATCTATGCGCGTTTTGTTTCTTGTTCAGGGTGAAGGTCGTGGGCATCTTACCCAAGCCATTTCGCTGGCCCAGATTCTTCGGGCAGCGGGCCATAGCGTTGTAGGCGCTTTGGTAGGAGTTACGCCGGGGCGTCCGGTCCCAGCATTCTTTAAAGAAGCGTTTAACGAAGACATTGAGCCGGTTATCAGCCCAGGGTTAGTGTATAGTTCAAAAACGAACGAGCTACTCATGGTGAAAACCATGCTGGCAACCCTGAAACAAGGCCGGGTATTTGCCAAAAGTATTCGGCAGGTACGGGATGCTATTGAGCATCATCATCCTGATTTAGTGGTTAATTTTTACGAGCTCCTGGGCGGCTTAACCTATGCCCGCTACCGGCCCGCCGTTCCCATGATCTGCGTGGCGCATCAATATCTGGCGTTTCATCCATCGTTTCAATTTCCGGCCGGAAAATGGCTGGCACGGCACGCTTTTTTAGGTAATTCATGGCTAACCTCAATCGGGGCAACAGAGCGGTTGGCGCTGTCATTTGATGCATTAGCGAACGTTCCCGAAAAACGCATACGGGTAGTGCCGCCTTTGCTTCGGCGTGAGGTTACGCAGCGGGAGCCAGTTGTGGGCAATTACTGGTTAGCCTATCTAACCCAGCCAGGTTTGGCAACGCGACTGATGCAAGCCCATCATCAACACCGCGAAATTTCTCTGCGCTTTTTTAACCCGGCGACAACTGTTCCCGATGAGGTTATTGATGAAACACTTACGTGTTACCAAATTGATGGTCAACGCTTTATGGATGCTATGCAGCATTGCAGAGCCGTTGTTACGACAGCCGGCTTCGAGTCCGTTTGCGAAGCGTTTTATATGGGCAAACCCGTATTGATGATGCCCCAGCCCAATCATTATGAGCAGATGTGCAATGCGCTTGATGGACAGCGGGCGGGGGTGGGTGTTGCTTCTGATTCGCTTGACTTTGACGCGTTATTAAACCACTTACCCCATCACGACTTCCGACGGAATGAAGAATTCTGTAGATGGCAACAGCAATGTAGCCGCGTATTTCTGGAAGCCCTGGAGCAGGCGGGACAGCCGAAGCGAAACCGGACACGATCTTCCAATATAATTATGTCCGTAAAAGCTATTATTCGCGATTATGGAAATCAGCCCGACCTTCATCAGCAGCCTGTTTGAGGGGTTCTTATAACTCTTCTACATTGCCAGCACCTAACGTATCAAACAGCGTTTGCCAGTAGCGGGCGATGGTTGGGTTATTAACCTTTCGCGAAGCCGTCGGTTCGAAAGGCAGTGCAATATGGATTTCGGGAGAGCCAAACGATACGTCGCCAAACTGCTTGGCGTCGGCCTTGGCCCATTCATCGGCCTGATCTTCTGTGGCAGGCGGGGTTTTGTGAAAGTCCCGTTGTTGATCAGCATTACCGGTTCGGGCGGGCATACTCTCCACCATGTCGCTGAGATAATAAACCTTTACCGCCTGACCATCGGCACCAGCATCGGCGATGAGTGGAATGCTCGCCAAAATATCGGTACGCTGGTTCGACAATCCTTTATTTATCTGGGCTAATTTGCTCTGAAGTTGCTGCCGAAACCGGGTTTTCTCCCGCTGCAACGATAAGTCGAACGCTACTTCGGCCGCTTCAACATCGGTAGGGCTGGCGTTACTTACGTCGTCCATTTCGGAGCGGACCGTTAGTGACAAAGCACGCGCTTTAGCGGTGTTTTCGTGGATATAATAAACAGTAATCCGGTCTCCTGTTGTACGAATGTTGTTTGCGACAATGTCATCCAGTACCTGATCGTATTTTTCGGATACATAGGCCTGATTGGGATGCAAACTCAGGCTCTTGTCCATAAAAATCAGCGTATGGATTGGTTCATCAGGCCGAGCTGTTTTGTCTTTTTCAGTTGAGCAACCGACAAACAGGCTGATGCAGAGGGTTATAACAACTACACCGGTAGCCTTCCAAAAACGCTTCCATACCCCACTCTGAGACGCAAAATTCTTCATAACGCTAACTCTTTTCTCAAGGTGCTGTCTGCTGGTGCGTTGTGCTTCCAATAGTCAGACTGGATGGTTTTCTGTAGCACAGCCCTTGACGTCATCAATTTGTCTTTGGATGGAAACGTGTCTTCCCAACCCATGATCCGATACGGAAATTTGGCTTCGTAAACGATTACCAGTTTGCGCTTGTCGGCTGTGTAATCAACAGTGTACGCCTGCAAACTGTCGCCTTTGAACGCATTTCCCGTGTATGGCCCTTGCTGAACGCTTGCCTTGATCGGACCTAATTTCTTGTGGCGGATTCTCCCAGAAACAGAGCTGGGGATAAACGTTACGTCGCCCGTAGGGAGTTTGTCGGGAGCCAGCCGGATGCGGTTCCAGAGCTCATCTTCGAGCATGACCTTGTCTACATGGTAGTCTTCGCTCGCTTCCTGCTCAAAATAGGAGCGGCCACTTACCGTGTATCCGCTGTTTTTAAGGTTTAGCTGAACGTAGCTATGTCCACACCATTCCTGAACGGACGTGCTGACTTTCAGGGTGCTCGGGAATTTATCGTTGAAAACCGGCGTAAAAACCGATGTGAATATTGAGTAGTCGTAAATGCCCGTTGTGAACTTACGAACCAGATTTGTTTTGAGCACGGGCACCGATTTGTCGCGACTGGCCTCTGACTCTGATTTCACCTGGGTGTCAGTTCGGAAATCTTCCGTTACAAAAATCAACACGGCCGTCCCTGGATTCAAAGCGCCATACTGAGCTTGTTCGAGGGTGTAGCTGTTCAACTCGGCTTTACCCGCAAACCAGTAGTCAGAAAACTGTTTGGGAGCCGCCGAACTCTGAATTGATTGAGAAGCGGGCTTGTGAAAAATAGTCGCCTTCATGGCTACTGCAAACACGACCGCCAGCAGCACCGTGATCAGAAGAAAATTGTTGGTGATGCGTTGTTTCATTGTTTTTTGCTTAGGGTCGGAATAGGGAAATCTTTCAGCAGACAACTTCGTATCTGACGTCAAAGTTACAGGCATTCGCCTTATCTTGTGCTAGAAAACCATCATCTTACGACCTGTACACTATGCGACATCTCTACTTCGTCTTCTCGTTCTGTTTCGTCCTCATTGCTAACGCTCAGCACCTGTTTGCTCAGGCTTCTACCGTTGAGAAAGCCCCCGCTCGTAAATCTGGTGAAGGCGATGGCCCTTACGACCGACTTATTATTCGGGGAGTGACGCTGATCAATAGCACAGGTGCGCCCCCGATTGGACCCGTTGATATTGTAGTCGAGAAGAATCGCATTGCCCAGATTCGGCAGGTAGGAAATCCCGGTGTTCCGATTGACGCCAAAAGTCGTCCGCAAGCTAAAGCCGGCGATAAAGAACTGAACTGTGAGGGTATGTATCTAATGCCGGGTTTTATCGATATGCACGGCCATATTGGTGGACAGGCGCAAGGGGCCAATGCCGAATATGTGTTTAAACTCTGGCTTGGTCATGGCATCACCACTATCCGCGATCCGTCGGCAGGAAACGGCCTCGACTGGGTGTTGGAGCATCGCGCCAAAAGTACGCGCAACGAGATTGTCGCTCCACGTATTCTGGCCTATACGGTGTTTGGACAGGGTGCTAAAGACCCCATTACTACCGCCGAACAGGCGCGCGCCTGGGTGCAGCAAAATGCTAAACGGGGTGCCGACGGAATCAAGTTTTTTGGGGCAGAGCCGACGGTTTTTAAGGCCGCTCTGGAAGAGAATAAGAAACTGGGCCTCCGTTCGGCTTGTCACCACGCCCAGCTAGAGGTTGCCCGCATGAACGTGCTGGCAACTGCGAAGGCTGGCCTAACGTCAATGGAACACTGGTATGGCCTGCCCGAAGCCCTCTTTGCCGACCGCACCGTGCAGAATTACCCCGCTACCTACAATTACAGCAACGAGCAGGATCGCTTTACAGAGGCCGGTAACCTATGGCAACAAGCTGCTAAACCGGGCACGCCCAAATGGAACGCCGTGATGGACTCGCTGATCCGCATGGATTTCACGCTTGATCCAACATTCAACATTTATGAAGCCAACCGCGAACTAATGCTGGCCCGCCGGGCCGAGTGGCACGATGAATACACCATGCCTTCGCTATGGCGATTCTATGGCCCCAGCCGTATTTCGCACGGGTCGTACTGGCATAATTGGGGCACCGAGCAGGAAGTAGCCTGGAAAAAGAATTACCAACTCTGGATGGAGTTTATCAACGAATACAAAAACCGGGGAGGCCGCGTCACAACGGGTTCTGATTCGGGATTCATCTATCAGCTTTACGGGTTTGCCTATATCCGTGAATTGGAGCTACTGCGGGAAGCAGGCTTTCATCCCCTCGAAGTGGTGCGGGCCGCCACCATCAAAGGGGCCGAAGCTTTGGGTATGGCCGACCAGATTGGATCAGTTGAAATTGGGAAACTGGCCGATTTCGTTATTGTGAAGGAAAACCCGCTGGCTAACCTTAAAACGCTATACGGTACCGGAGCCATTCACCTCAACGACAAAAACGAAGTTGAACGCGTTGGGGGCGTCACGTACACCGTGAAAGATGGTGTGGTGTACGACGCCAAAAAACTTCTGGCCGATGTGCGGGCCATGGTATCCGAGGCCAAAAAGAAAGAGAACTTCGAAATTAGCCAGCCCGGTATGCCCATGAAACCCGCTAAGATTGGGTCGGGTAAAGAGTAATGTATCCACCTCACCCCCGACCCCTCTCCTTATGAAGGAGAGGGGTGAAGTAAACATCCCATACGCTCAGAAAAAGTGTAATTAGTCTACTTAGTCACTAACTTTAAGCAAGTCACAACCATAAACTTGCTCGTATGCGTTCGTACTCTACACTCAGCGTTTGGCTATTTGCGTTTCTGGTTTCTGCGCAGTGCCTGTGGACAAAGCCAGTCCAGGCTCAATCGTTTCCGACTGGTTTTAGTCAGACAGCTATTGCTTCGGGTATAAGTGGGCCAACCGTGGTGGTGCCAGCACCTGATGGTCGCTTTTTTATATGCCAGCAGAACGGTGCGCTACTCATTGTGAAAAATGGGAGCCTGCTCCCTGCACCCTTCGTATCACTAACGGTTGATGCCAGTGGGGAAAGAGGGTTGATTGGACTTGCTTTTGATCCCGCTTTCGCATCGAATCAACACCTGTATCTATATTATACGGTCCCGACCAGCGGCAGCGTCACTGTCCATAATCGGGTCAGTCGGTTTACCGCCAATGGCGATGTCGTAGTGCCGGGCAGCGAAGTTGTCCTGCTCGACTTAGACCCGCTGAGCGGAGCCACCAACCACAACGGTGGATCGATGGTTTTTCGGCCAGATGGCAAACTGTATATTGCTGTTGGTGAAAATGCGAATAGGGCTAATGCGCAAACCCTTGATAACCATTTGGGCAAAGTGCTTCGTATAAATCCCGATGGCACAACGCCAACTGATAATCCGTTTCCTACGGGTTCGGCTTCGCAGCGACGGATATGGGCCTATGGGTTGCGGAATCCATATACACTGGCTGTGCAGCCCGGCACTGGGCGCTTATTTGTGAACGACGTTGGAGAGTCAACCTGGGAGGAAATTAACGATGCCAGTACGGGTGGTCACAACTTTGGCTGGCCCCTTGCGGAGGGCGTTAGTAGTAATACGGCCCTAACCAACCCAGTGTATGCATACCAACACGGTGCTGGCGACGGTAAGGGCTGCGCCATTACGGGCGGTGTGTTCTACAACCCAACGACCTCGGTTTATCCGGCTTCATTCGTAGGGAAATATTTCTTTCAGGATTTCTGTAACGCCTGGATTAATGTGCTCGACCTGTCGGGGACAACGGCGGTTCGGTCGCCGTTTGCTACGGGAACGTCCGGCCAGGATTTAAGTATTACACTGGCACCAGACGGTTATTTGTACTACACCAGCCGGGGGTCGGGGTCATTATACAAGATTACCTACTTCAGCGACTGCCAGACGGTGCAGGCGGGTAGTTGGCACAATGCAGCCACCTGGTCGTGTGGACACGTGCCGACTACTACTGATCAGGCAACGGTTAAGCACCTTGTCACGATCAGTTCTCCTCAGATAGCAAACGCCCGTCAGATTCGTTACGAAGCCAACGGGCGAATATCAGTAGGAACAAGCGCTGTTTTGAGACTGGGGTTATAAACTGGGTTGTTTATAGTTTCAATGCCGTTGGCGTTTTAGTTGTATTGTCAAACGTTCTTCGCGACTCTCCCTAGATCATACAAACCATTTTAGCGATCTGGACTAAAGCTGTCGTATCCCTCGCTCCAAGCCGCTCAATCATGTTGCTTCTATGATTGCTTACAGTATTTGTGCTGATTGATAATTGATCTGCAATTTCTTTGGTAGGAATATCTTGGGCAATTAATCGTAAAATTTCTTTTTCCCGATTTGACAATAAATCCCGTTTTGAGTATTCCTTAGTTGCTCCGTAAAATGTTCGCACAAACTCACTGTTTTTTCCGAAACTCATCCGTATCCAATAACTATTAAACTCTTTCTTAATTAAATGTGAAACATTTTGAACATAATTAAATGTATAACTAAAGTTTCGTAATGCGTCGTATTGAAAAGGAACACCTTGCGAAAATAAGCTAATTTGTTTTTGTGTAGGTAGCTTATAACGAATACCGCAGTGGTAAAACCTAAAATTGATACGCTCAGCAAATGGAATTTCATTAAGCACACTAATCTGCCAACGAACAGAATCTATAGGGAAGCTTTGATAGCCATTGTCGAGAAAGCTTAAAATAGTTTTTATACGATCTTCCTTTGTTCCCGAAATTGGGCCCCAAAATTCGTCTGCTCCTATTTCAATCATTGGTGACCAAGTTCTATGATCGAAAATGCCAATTATAGTATCAGTACTTCTTGCTCCTTCTATAAGACGTTGAGCTTGTTTAATAAACTCACTTGTATCGTCCAAAGTATCTTCTCTAAAATAGTGCTCAGAGAGTTTCGCTATCCGGTTGTACAAAACATCCGCTCCATGTAAACGATTTAATTCTATAGAATCGTTAAAAAGTGCCATAACATAAGAAGCAGAAAGAGCAAAAGTGATGAGAATAACTATTTGATAAAATATAATTTGGCGGTATAGACTCACAAATATAGTGAATATACCTATTTATATAGTCCAGATTAAGGTTGATAATTGCAAAGAAGTTGCTGATAATCAGAACAAAAAAGGTTTAATATTACTGCGATTATTTGCGAAAAAATACTTAACTGGCTATGGTATGAAATGTTTGCCATTCGATTATACAGAAGATCAATTAGTAACCGAGCTTAGGCAGGGAAGCACTAAAGCATATTCATTGCTGTACGACCAATATGCACCTACTTTATTTGGCATTATTAGAAAAATTTTACTCGATGAAGAGGTCTCTCGGGATATTTTGCAAGATGTGTTTATAAAAATACATCAGAAAATAAACTATTATGATAATACAAAGGGTAGACTGTTCACATGGTTAATTAATATTACCCGAAATGCAGCTTTTGACGAGATTCGTAATAAGAAAATACATCTCCCTATTGACGAAGTTAATCTAAATGCATTTAACGAAAACTACTGCTTTATTTATAGTAAAGTAGACGGAATTGGGCTCAGTGAACTAATCCATAATCTACCCCGCGAAACAGAAAATATTTTTGAGCTTATTTACTTTGAAGGTTATACCCACGTGGAAGTAGCAAAAATGTTGGATATGCCTATTGGAACCGTCAAAACTAGAATTAGAATAGGATTGCAGAAGTTAAGAAAGTACGCTTAATAGTTTGGGCGCGTGTCGACCACCATCGATCAGGCAACGGTAAAGCACCTTGTTATAATTAGTACCCCTCAAATAGCAAACGCCCGTCAGATTCGTTACGAAGCAAACGGGCGAGTATCAGTAGGAACAAGCGCTATTTTGAGACTAGGATTGTAATAGACAGGGGAGAAATGCTCCCTTGTCTATTACGGTTTACTACTATCTACTTTCAAACGCTCTTCACGGTTGGCTACTTCCCAGGCCGTGTAGAACACCAGACGAGCCGTTTTTTCAGCCAGCTTAAAGTCGATTTTCTCTACATCGTCGGTTGGGCGATGGTAATCGGCGTGAAGACCGTTGAAGTAAAAGATAATAGGGATTTTGTGCTTCGCGAAGTTGTAGTGATCTGAACGGTAATAAATACGCTCTGGGTCGCTGGGCTCATTGTATTTGTAGTCCAGTTCCATCTGGGTGTACTGGCTATTAGCATTTTCGCTGATCCGGTGCAAGTCCGACGACAGTTTGTCGGAGCCAATGGCATAGATATAATTGTCTTTGGGCGACTTATTCTGATGCAAATCGTCGACCCGGCCAACCATATCGATGTTGAGGTCACATACTGTATTGGCCAGCGGGATAACCGGGCTAATATCAGCGTAATATTCCGAACCCAACAAGCCTTTCTCTTCACCCACAACGGTCAGAAACAGCATTGACCGGCGTGGGCCGTTGCCTTCTGCCTTAGCTTTGGCAAATGCCTGAGCCAGTTCAAGCACCGAAACCGTTCCCGAACCATCGTCATTCGCGCCGTTGTTAATCTGACCATCTGGGCTAACGCCAATGTGATCGTAATGACCTGACACGATAACTACTTCGTCCTTTTTGTCAGAGCCTTCAATGTAGCCCATTACGTTCTCTGTCTGAACGTTTTCGTCTTTCCGCTCAGCCTTTACCGATACGTTTCCGGCCAGTTTGCCAACCGAACTGGTTCCTTTCGAGCGGATTTGCTCGATGGCTTTCTGCATCTGCTCGGTGGACTTGCCCAATAGAGCAGCGGCCATATCGGTTGAGACCATGAACGTGCCAACCGTTCCGACGTTTTCCTGACCAGCTTTCAAACTCAAACGGTTGAACCGCTGTTGCAAAGCACCCCGCTCGGTTAGCATCCGCTTGAATTCGTCACCGTTAGATGCCGATACAATGAAGATCTGCGCAGCTCCTTTGTCTTTCGCAACCTGGGCACGGGAACGCCAGCTATCGGGCTTTCCCCATTTTGATGGCTCTTTGGTGTTACTCACCGCCGACGAGCCATCCGCATTTTTTGGCTCTCCGTCGAGCATGACTACTGCCTTGCCTTTTACATCAAGGTTTACATAATCGTTGAATTTGTCATCGACAATACCATAGTTGACGAAAACGGTTTCGTAGCTTGTTTCCTGAGGCAGGCTAAGCAACCCGTTGGCCAGAAAATCTTTCAGGTAAGCAAACTGCTTTCCGCCCGACTTTATGTAAAAATCGCCCCACGTTTTTTTGTACAACGTAAAAGGCTGCAAATAGCCGGTTTTGCCATCGGCACCGGGAACAATGGGCTTGAGGCCATCGGTCGAAAACTGTTTGGCTATAAACTCAGCCGCCTTTTTCTGACCACGCGTTCCGGTTTCACGACCTTCCATATCGTCGGCGGCCAGAATTGTCAGGTTCTTACGCAGGTCGTCAGCAGTGATTGTTTGAGCGTAGGTTTCCGGGCGGGCCGTATTAGGCTTGGGGGCCTGAGCAAGCAAAATGGGCGAAATCAGGCTACCGACCACGGCAGCTACGCCCGAAAAATGCGTCAATGAAGGCATTGATGGAGTTTGATAATTAGTTCGTTACTATTAACGAATACAAAGAACGCACGAATATGGGAATGGAATAAAATTAGGGTTATACAAGTTGACCACATTTTGCTTCCCCGACGCATTTTAATGCCTTTGGTGCTGTTGGTTGGCTTTCTTAGCACTTTTCTACAAACCAATGCTTGTTATTTGATCACTAACGTTGTGACAACGGGCTGATGGTCGGAGGGGTAGCGTTGCTCCAGGGCATCGGTAAGCACGGCGTAGTTGAGTACGTTGATGTCTTTGCTGACAAATACGTAGTCGATCCGAGTTTTCATAGGGGCATCAAATTTAAAGCCGTTGAACGTGCCTACCGGACCATAAGGCGGCATGGATGTAACGCGGTATGAGTCGTTGAGCAGTGTCTGAATAGTCGCCACCTGTTCGGTATCGGGTGTAGAATTGAGGTCGCCAACACAAATGATCGTGGCAGTTTTGGCGATCTCCTTCATCTTCTGCACCATCAACTTGCCTGATTCCTTGCGCGCCTGTACGCCCTGATGATCAAAGTGAACGCTAAAAAAGTAAAAGTCTTTCTTTGTCATGAGATCTTTGAATTTCGCCCACGAACAGATTCGATTGCAGCAGGTGGCGTCCCAGCCTTTACCGGGTTTGTCGGGCGTTTCGCTGAGCCAGAAATCACCCGAATCGAGCACTTTGAAGTGGTCTTTTTTGTAGAAAATAGCGGAGTGTTCACCAGCTTCTTTCCCATCGTCGCGCCCCTTGCCCAAGAAAGCAAATTCATTCATTTCAGCCAGATCATTCAATTGGCCACGCAAGGCTTCCTGAACACCAAACAGGTCGAATCCGTGGTAACGAACCAGGGCTTTCACCATTTCTTTTCGGTTAGGCCAGGCGTTCACACCATCTTGAGCTGTGTTGTACCGGATATTATACGAAGCCACGCGGATAGGGGTGTTTTTCTGGGCAAACGTCGGGTGCAACATCAGGAGGCACAGGACGAACAGAGCAGTTGATTTCATGTTGAACAGGTTTAGAAATTAGGGGCAAGATAAATGAATCCCTTGAACAGCCCATTGTAGAGCCTTTATTCTGAAAAAGAACGGGCAATAAATTAGTTAATAGCCCAATACATTTTCCATTACTTACCGGATAGATAGATATGCTCGTTGCAAGGCAGTAAGTTCAAACTTTTTACACATTGATAGCGTTATATTTATGAATCTACTTACTCAATAGACATGAAAAACTTAATGATAGTGGCTGGTTTGTTACTAGCCTTTGTGGGGTGTAGTCCCAGGGTGGCTGTTGATAAGGCCCAGAATACGAATTTTAATAAGTATCGCACTTATGCCTGGATGGATTCGGATGTGAAAGCAGGTAAAAACCCGCTGTATTATAACGACATCGCCAGTAAAAATGTAGAAGGCACTATTGAAAAAGAGCTGGCTGATAAAGGTTTGCAAAAAGTTGCTCGTGGCCGTCGGCCAGATTTGCTGATTGGTTATCACTTCTTTGTGGAAGAAAAAACCCGGACCGTTTCGACCAACAATGGCCCCTACGGTAATCTGTATGGTCCTTATTATGGTTGGGGACGTTGGGGATATGCTGGTTGGGGCCCTGGCTGGTGGAACTGGAATTCGTTCGGGCCACAGTACCGTCAAGAGCAGTATCAGGCGGGCACGGTCGTTGTCGATATGGTTGACTTCCGCACGAAACGACTGGTATGGCGTGGGTCAGTGCAGGACGCCGTTAATAATCCCGCAAGAATCAATGAGCAGTTAGCCCGTGAGGTACGCCGGATTGTGGAGAAATTTCCTGAGCGTCAGGGTTCGTAAAGTAAAAGTATAGGTACAAAATCAGAGGGGCCGCAAGCAAAATAAATTGCTTGCGGCCCCTCTGATTTTGTACAATCATAAAAACGGCACCATCTGTTCGGCCACAAACTGATTACCGGTATCGTTGAGGTGAACACGGTCGGTAGTCAAAACACCCTGTGCTTTGTTTTCTGGGTTATTTTTGAGATCGTAGTCCAAGAAAGCCTTTCGCAAATCGCATAGCGGGAGGTTTTGTTTTTTTGCCAGTTCGCGAATCATGGTGCTGTACTGATTCAGGTCGCCGTCCTGCTCGTTGGAGTGGTCTGTTTTTTCGCCAATTACGGCTGGTGTACACAACACAACTTTGGCATTGGCAGCCTGTAGTTTGCGTATTATAGCTTCGTAGAATTTCAGAAACTTGTCGGGATCAGTGCCGGTACCAGACGTACGCTTATGCCATACATCATTAACACCGATGTAAATGAAAACCAGATCAGGCTGTTTGGCCAGCACGTCGTCTTCCATCCGTAAGAATAGATCATAGACTTTGTTGCCACCGATGCCCGCGCCAATGAGCTCATAATCGGCCGCTTTGTTTTGCTTGGCCAGTATATCACCAATCCGCATAATATAACCGCCTGGCCTGGCTCCGGCCTGCGTAATAGAATCACCGAAGAAAATAACGCGTTTGGGTTTGGCCGGAACCAGGGCCATACCAACGAGCAGAAACAGCGCTAATGAAAGACGAATAAGCATAGTTGTTTAGTTTAAAGAATGGCATCCAGTACCAGAACCCCCGCTAGTCCAATAACTGATACTATGGATTCCATAACCGTCCAGGTTTTAAGGGTTTCGCTGATAGTGAGGTTAAAATATTCTTTGTAGAGCCAGAAACCGGAGTCGTTAATGTGTGAACACATCAGGCTTCCTGATCCAATAGCCAGCACCATCAGTTCGGGATTAACATGTTGCGACTGAATCAGGGGCAGGATGATTCCTACTGTTGTTAAGCCAGCCACGGTTGCCGAGCCTACGCATATACGGAT
Organism: Flavobacterium sp. SUN052; assembly: GCF_028867935.1. Classification (GTDB taxonomy): domain Bacteria; phylum Bacteroidota; class Bacteroidia; order Flavobacteriales; family Flavobacteriaceae; genus Flavobacterium. Next base: position 24,434 of record NZ_JAPQNS010000025.1, on the reverse strand, counting down.
AAAACCGGCCATACCCCAACCCAATAACAGGGGAGGAATAGCAACCCCCGTAAGCAGCGTACCAATGTAGGTACTCGTTCCGCTGTCGGCGAAAATCTGCTTGAGCGCCCCGGCCCCCGCAATGACGAGCAAAATAGGAGAGGCTGCTTTGATCGCTTCTTCCAGCTCCTTCATTACCGATTTCATAGTTGGCCGTTTGCCATCGGCTCTGCGCCGAAGGCCCAACACCCAGATGGCCACCAACACCGATAATAACATGCCGATATAAGGCTCTGCCACGAGTGTGAATAGCTTTCCAGCCAGAGACGCCTTATCGATCAGGGGCGTTTGACCTTCAGGTGCAGTAAGTAAATAGGTTTTAAGTGGGCCAAATACCGTCAGCAGAACTACCGGTAACAACGCTACCAGAAAACTAATGCCTACACCCGGCAAATCGGTGGTTGGTACTTCTTTAATATTGAATAGCTCCTTGTCTATTTTAGGCTGGAAGCGGCCCAGTGTTTTGCCAAAAATTGGCCCAGCAATCACAATGGCTGGAATAGACACCATAATGCCATAAAACAAGGTGAGGCCAATTTTTGCGTTCAGCTGCCCGGCAATGGCCGACGGAGAGGGGTGAGGTGGCAGGTAGCCGTGAGCCACCGACAGTGCCGACAACATCGGAACAGCTACCGTCAACAGCGGCAGTCGGGCCGAATAGGCAATAGTGAAAATGAGTGGAGCCACAATAATGAACCCGGCATTGTAGAACAGCGGAATGCCAATAATGAACCCGGCCAGCGCCAACCCCCAGCGAATGTTCTTAAGGCCGAACCACCCAATCAACACATCCGTGATACGGCGGGCGGCCCCGCTTTCGGCCACCAACCGGCCTAGCATGGCCCCGAAGCCAATAATGAGCACTAAATCGCCCAGCGTTCCGCCAATACCCGTCTGAATAGATTTCCCAACTGCGACTACGTCCATACCCGAAGCCAAACCGATGCCGAGTGAGACAATAACGAACGAGATAAAGGTGTCTAGTTTGACAAAGGCAATAAGAAATATAAGAGCTAGAATACCAAGTAGGGTAAGGATAAGGGGCATATTTAGTGAATAGTTATCAGTGAGCAGCGAGCAGTTTTAGCGCCAATAACTCACTGTTGGCTGTTCATTGCTCACTGTTCACTGAAACATACTTCCAGACCTTTTCTACTTCATTCCTCAATGGTTGTGTCACGTCGAAAGGAAGGACATGTAGTCGCATGCTTGGGTCGTAACCGAATACATCTAATGGTTTGTGAAAGGTTTGACTTGTCGGGTAAATTAGGTATACATCGCTGGCTCCGTATTTTTTACCATAGGCAAATAATTGGTACAAATCGGCCGATTCTATACCGTATTGCCGTTGTGTGTTGGTGCCGTCGATGGTTTTCCACTTTGTATCAAATACTAAGGTTCGGTCTGGGTGCCGGACCAATATATCGGGGCGCAACCGAAATTTGGGGGAACCGCCATGTTCTTCAACCAGATGCGCCGACGACTCCTGCGTGGTTACATCTCCTGCTGGCCAGAATGCCCGAAAACCGTGGGCTACGTATTCCTCAAATATGCGTTGCATTGGAAATAGCAACGACACAGCCGATGTTTTACCCGTGCGTGGGCCAAATGCCCGACCAGTGAGCAATAGTTCGGCCCAGCGGAGGGCGGGTGTATAGCGGTCGAATAGGCGATTAAGCGTCTGAATAGCGCTGAGATCTGCTAAGAGGTTTTCAGAAAGAGGAACATCGTGCAGCGTAGTGAGCAGTTGATAAAGCCGTGTCTCGATCTGAACACTTCCTACGCGGGGGAGAATATGCAACAGAGCTGATTTCAGAATTCGGTTAGGAGGCACATTTACAGAAAGTGCATCGAAGGCCACAGCAAGGCGTTCGGCATGAACGAGGTTCTCGCGCAGGTGCCGGGCCGGTTGCAAACGCCCCCGAATAAATGGCTGATTAGCCTCAACCGTTTGGTAAGCGGTTTGCAATCCTTGCCGGGCTACTGTTGTGAGCGCATCTAAAAAAGCCAGCACAAATACATTCCATAGCGGCAAACGGGCGACACCTAAATGAGCGTCGGTGAGCGTGCGAAAAGGAGTATCGCGCAGGTGCCTAAGCATACGGAGCAGGGCTATGCGGGCGGGATGGTGCCCTTCGGAATCGGCAGGATTCTGTTGCCATATCTTGGGTAAAATTTCCAGAACGGCACCGCCCGGAAGTTCGATAAGACCCGCGTAGGTACCTACTCGTATGGTTTCCTGACCACGCTGATAGCTATAACTAAAAATATTCTCAGCCTCTGGAAGGCTAGCTAAATCTCGCAGATAACCCCAAAATCGCTCAGTGATCAGAAGAGTATGATCGGCTGTGAGCTCATTACTGCCAGATGCTGATAGGCGAATCAGGCCACTTTCAGTAACGGTGAGGTGGATTGAGGGCATTTTTATTCAAAAAAGAAATATAAACAGAATCTGTGTGGTAATTCTAATAAGTATTGCTATTCTATAGAGTTTATACATATTTTTGCCTGCCTGTAAATATAGTAACTGATACGGGTTTTATATTGAATTGTTAGTGATTGATAAGGGCTTGTGTGAAACATAAAGGCCTTTGCACGCAATTAATAATAAAAGACCATTCCTAGATAGAAAGGAACTGTCGCAACGAAAAGCGCTTCGCAGCGAAGACTACACATCTTCCGCTTTGCTGACATAATCAGAAAGTCGGGACAAAGATATAACAGGAAGGGGTGGAGGGCCTAGGGGCAAGGGTTAGGGTCAAAGCAAGAGGGCAACATCCTTGCCCGCAACCCTCCATCCTCCTCCCCCTCCTGAAAGGCTTACTTCGATCCAAATCTCATCGTCAACTCGTAGGTTTAGGTGTCAGTCTGGTAAAATTGACTGACTTTTTTCTATCGCCAAATCTCCCTGATGAGAAAATTGGGTAACTTTCCTTTTATTCTAACAACTTTACGGCTTCTTGTTCGCCTTGATATGTTTGATCCGTTTTCTTCAGCTCTCCGTTACGGAGTAGCTCCTTTGCTGGTAGGCTTGTTCCTGTCGGCCCCTGTTTATGCCCAAACTTCCTCTGTCACATTACCCCGCCTGGCAACCGATCAGTTAAAACTTCCTGCTAACTGGCAACGAGCCGGGAGTGTTATGGCATCGCCAACCCAATCGACGTTTAAAACTGGGCCGGGCAATACGCTGCTGGTGGGTAATGCAGGGCAGGCTCTAACGCTTGTTCCCAACTCCACCGACTTTGCGCTTCAAGCCGAAGTATTAATGACCCCCGGAGCATCGGCACAACTGACCCTGCCAACTGGCCAAACGGTGCCGCTAACCGATGTGCGGTTAAACAAAGCGCCCGGACTTTGGCAAACAGTGGATCTTCGTTACCGGGCGGCTACTGCTTCACGGCCAGCTATTATCGATCGTTTTGTGATCAATGGGGTAACACTCCGCGAAGGGCAAACGCTGCCTCGTTCTGCGAACAACGGCCCAGTTTCACTGGCAGTCCAAAATGGCTCCGTTATCATGCGCAATGTCGGATACCGTGGATTGAACAACCGTAGCGTAGCCAAATGGGCTGGTCCCCTGAACTATTCCATCTACGAAGGTGAAACGCTGGTTAAAAGCGACTTGGCGGGTAAAAAGCTGATCAAAAAAGATACTACTTCGGCTATCAGTTTTGAGTCGGCGTATGGTATTAAGCCACGTAACTTCACCATGTTGTTTTCGGGCAAACTGAACGTAACCGACGCCGGAACGTACCAGTTTGATTTAGACTACGGCGGCAGGGCCCGGCTTTTTGTGGATGGTAAAGAAGTAATAACCGGGGACTACAAAGATCTGGGTGCACAAATATCGGTTGAGTTACCCTTACCGGCTGGTAATCACGATGTAGAAGTGCTCTTCGGGCGTGCGTGGCAGCGGCCGGGTCTTGGCTTATTCGTGTCTCTACCCGACACCCGTCCGCAAGCCTTGCATACGCTTATATCGTTACCAGAGCCGGATCCTGTCAGTGTTATTGGTGTTATGGCTGATGCAAAGCCTGTGCTGATTCGTTCGTTTGTGCTGCTGCCCGGCGAAAAGCTCAAGCGTACCCATAGTCTTTCAGTTGGTACGCCCGCTGGTCGGCATTTCACGCTCGATCTAAACCAGATGGCCCTTTTGCAAGTTTGGAAAGGCGATTTTGCCGATGTTACCGAGATGTGGTACGAGCGTGGAGAACCTCAACTACTTAAGCCAATGGGTGCCAATGTTCTTCTGGCTCCACAAACAGCCCTGACGATTCTGAATGATGCCAATGCGGCATGGCCGGATAGCGTGAGCGAGACAATATTACAATACAAAGGTCTATCGCTGGATAAACAGGGAATGCCTACTACTGAGTACACAGTTGGTGGAGCTACCGTAACGGACGCCATTCGCCCAACTGCTGATGGACTCACGCGAACGATGAACCTGACGGGTTCAGCCAATGGCCCAGTGGTTTGCCGGGTAGCAGCGGGCACTCAAATCGAAGAAATAGCCAAAGGACTCTACGCCGTGAATGACCGCTCGTATTACGTCCGTGTCGACCCTGCCCTTAAACCAGAACTTCGAAACGCAAACGGTCGTCAGGAGCTTAGACTACCCGTAGCCCTGAAAAACGGCGCTGCTACAGTGCAATACGAAATTGTGTTTTAATGAATTTGGGGAGGGGGTAATAAGGTAAATGGGTAATAAAGCAGCTATCCAACTGGTAGTTACCTTATTACCCATTTACCTTATTTTAATTACTGGTTGTTAATCTTTTTCAACCTTGCTAGCTCCAGAGACACTCTGTTTTATAGAGGGGCTACCCCGGTAACGCACCTTGCTTGCTCCGGTAACCGTAACGTTTAACGTATTGCTGGTTGTTACATACGCGTGACTTGCTCCTGACACATCGAGCGTGGCATCAGCAAAAGGAAAATCGAAGCCTTCGAGTTCTGATGCGCCCGATACATCGGCCCGAAGTGTGTTGCCGCTACCCGTGAAGTCGATTTTAGAGGCTCCCGACAGATCGAGGTTTATGTTGTTTGCCTGTAGGTTGAAGTAGCCTTTGGAAGCTCCCGACAACTCGATACTGAGGTCGTTGAGATTGCGGAACCCCGATACATCTGATTTAGTCGCTCCCGAAAAGACCACACCTCGTAGTGTCGGCATCGTGATTGTTATTTTCATGGTGTAACGGCGTATCCGGCTTCTGTTGTAACGGACATTCAGCGTTCCAGAGTTAGTAGTAAACTCCAGATCATTTACATCGTCCCGGTCGCCTTTCACGGTCATAGACGGGGTGTTGCCCTGAACGACCGTAATTAGATAAGCACTACCCATATCAAGCCGGTTAAAGGTTCCGAGATCGTTGGCGGAGTAGGTGCGCTCAATTTCGGCCTTAGAAGTGCCCAATGGAAAAGCCGGGTCGAGATTAATAATACAACCCGACAGGGAAAATATCAGCAAGCTGACGTTTACAAAAAGAAGGAAGACTCGTTTCATAGTATTTGAAATATGTTTTATGTTGACTGGACAATTCAAGACAAACTTACCCCCATGCCTGCCGAAGAAAATTTGAATCATAGGTGAACCGTTATAAAAGTGGGCTGAAACAGTTGCTCTTAGAATTGGGTAAGACACCCTACCAAATAGCCTTATACAAGTTATTAGGATTCTATTCCTGCTTTCATCGTATTTTTACTTTCTGTAACACAACTGTTTGCCCGAATCACCTGCTTCTATGAACCGTTTAACAATCTTTAGTCGCCGGGCACTGGCCTACTCGACGGCTGGTTTGCTCAGTGCCGGCATGCTGGTTGGTGCATACCAGAATACTAATCTGGGTCAGGCTTCACAGCCTTATCTTGCCAAGCTGTTTGCCACTCTGTCCGACGACGATAAGCATGACCCTAAATATGCGGTCGGTAGTCTGAACATAGCTCCCGGACTCGAAGCCACCCTGTTTGCGGCTGAGCCGATGCTCACTAATCCGACCAATATCGACGTGGACGAAAAAGGGCGCGTTTGGGTGTGTGAAGCATACAACTACCGTCCGGCAATCAACGGTAATCCAACGCACAAGGAAGGCGACCGAATTGTGATTTTGGAAGACCAGAATGGCGACGGTAAAGCCGATGTCAGCAAAGTGTTTTATCAGGACCCCTCACTCAATGCTCCGCTGGGTATCTGGGCGCAGGGTAACAAAGTGATCGTGTCGCAAAGCCCCTATGTCTGGGTGCTTACCGACGAAAATGGCGACGACAAAGCCGACAAAAAAGAAATTCTGTTTCAGGGTATCGAAGGCGAACAGCACGACCATGGTATGCACACGTTCGTCGCTGGACCTGATGGAAAATGGTACTTCAACTTTGGCAACTCGGGTAGTAAACTGCTGGATAAAGACGGTCAGCCGGTAATTGATAAAGTGACGGGCCTGCCTGTACACCATACCAATTTCCGGCAGGGCATGGCGTTCCGTTGCGATCCTGACGGGAAAAACGTGGAAGTGCTGGGCCACAACTTTCGGAATAACTACGAGATCGCTCCTGACTCCTACGGAACCCTCTGGCAGTCGGACAATGACGACGATGGCAACAAAGGCGTTCGGATCAACTTCGTGATGGAGTACGGTAACTACGGCTATACTGACGAAATAACGGGCGCGGGATGGCAGGCCAACCGCACCAACGTAGAGAAAGAAATCCCGAAGAAACACTGGCACCAAAACGACCCTGGCTCCATTCCAAATCTGTTACAAACGGGAGCCGGATCGCCTACGGGTATAATTGTGTACGAGGGCAAGCTCCTGCCCGAAGCGTTCCGGAACCAAATAATTCACTGCGATGCTGGCCCGAATGTTGTCCGGGCTTACCCTGTTCAGAACGACGGAGCAGGTTATAAGGCAACCATCACGAACCTACTGGAAGGGGCTCGTGATCAGTGGTTTCGCCCCGCCGACATATGCGTGGCTCCCGATGGTTCGCTCATCATTGCCGATTGGTACGACCCCGGTGTAGGTGGCCACCAGGCGGGCGACCAACGGCGCGGTCGTGTGTATCGCGTGGCTCCCCCCAATACGCCTTATGCCATGCCCAAACTAGATTTGAGCAGCACGGCCGGTGCATTGGAGGCATTGCAAAGCCCCAACATGAATATTCGCTACAAGGCCTGGAACAAACTGCATGACGAAAGTACGAAAGCAGAAAAGGCGTTGGCCAAGTTCTACAAGTCAAATCCAGACTCGCGCATGAAGGCCAGGGCACTATGGCTATTGAGCAAATTGCCCGACAACAAAGGAGAGCGGTACATCAAAGCGGCTCTCAAAGATACCGATCCGAATTTGCGGATTACGGCATTACGGGCAGCCCGCCAGCTGAATAACGAGCTGACTATTGCGGCCGTAAAACAACTGGCCAGCGATGCAAGCAGTCAGGTTCGACGGGAGTGTGCCATTGCTCTACACCGAAATAAATCGCCTGAAGCACCGGCTTTGTGGGCTCAATTGGCTGCAATGCACGATGGTACCGATCGCTGGTACGTAGAGGCTTTGGGTATCGGGGCCGATGGGCAGTGGGACAGTTTCTATTCTTCCTACATGCAACGGGTAAACAATGATCCCCTCGCTAATGTAGGTGGTAAAGACATTGTCTGGCGGTCTCGTTCGAAAGAGTCAGTGCCCATGCTGGCCAAACTGGCGGCAGATAACACTGTCGCACTCGATCAACGGCTTCGTTATTTCCGGGCGTTTGACTTTAACCCTGGCGCTACCGAAAAATCAACCGCCCTGTTGAGCATTTTACAGGCTAATCAGAGTTCTCCCGAGATCACCAAATTAGCGCTTCGGCACCTCGATCCGGGTTTCGTGAAAACGAGCCAGCCCGCGCTCGCAGCGCTCCAGAAATTGCTGGACGAAACCTACGGTACGCCGGAATACGTGGAGATGGTGCAGCGGTATGAGCCTAAAACAGAAAATGTACGCCTTCGGAATCTGGTCGTCGACAAGTATCTGAACGGCATATCTCGCGACGCAGGCCGTCAATTGCTGAAGCAGGATGGTGAAGCACTGGTTTGGGAAACCATCAACGGCTCCGATCCCGAAGCGGCCTCGCATATCATCACGGCCCTGCGGTGGGTAGGAAGCAAGCCATCCATAAACATCCTGAAAACAGTAGCCCTGGACGAGAAACGCCCGTTGGGCCTTCGTCGGGATGCTACTCGTGCCATTGGTGGTAGCTACGATGGTGAAGACGTGGTACTTGCCATGCTTAAGGCTGGCGAAATTAAAGGTGATCTGAAGGCCGCTGCCGTGCAGGGGGTTTCTAATGCCTGGCGCAAGAGTGTTCGGCAGGAGGCCGCCAGTTACCTTGATGGTGGCTCAACAACGGCGACTAAAAAAGTACCACCCCTGCCCGAGCTGCTGGCGATGAATGGTAATGCCGCTAACGGAGTAACTGTATTTAAAACTAATTGCTCAATATGCCATCAGATCAATGGCGAGGGAATGGACTTCGGCCCGAAATTGTCGGAAATTGGGAGCAAGCTCCCCAAAGAGGGCCAATACCTAGCCATTCTGCATCCTGATGCGGGTATTAGTTTTGGGTACGAGGGCTTTGAGGTCAAGTTTAAAGACGGTAGCACCATGTCGGGTGTAGTGTCGAGCAAAACCGAAACGGACCTTCAGATGAAATTCCCCGGTGGTGTGGTGCAGAACTACAAAATGGCCGACGTGGTGTCGATGAAGAAAATGGATTCGTCGATGATGCCATCGGGACTGCAAGACAACATGAGTACGCAGGAACTGGTCGATCTGGTTGATTATCTGGCAAGCCTGAAGAAGAAGTAAGCGCTAAAAAGAATGCCTTTTTTTTGCAAAAGGTCACTTTTTAATTAACCTGTATGAAGTCCCGAAATGACAAGCAGCCCAGACGGTTGTGGGTATTAACTCCCACGCTGGGCATCTGTCTTTTCGGGATTTTGTATGTAATGGCAGCCTGTCAGTACCCTGGCGGGTCAAATTTTGACCAGACGGCCGCTGGATTTAGCTGGCAACACAACTATTGGTGTGACTTACTCGGCTCTACGGGTAAGAATGGAGCCATCAATTACGCCCGCCCCATTGCCATAACGGCCATGCTCGTGCTATGCAGTAGTCTGGCCATTTTCTGGCTTCTCATACCCTCGCTATACTATAGCAAAAACAAATTTAGCCACCTGAGTCAGTGGGCGGGTGGCCTATCAATGATCATCATACTATTTATTGGCACCCCTTATCACGATCTTGTCATGAACGTTGCTGGCGGGTTTGGCTCAATTGCCCTGCTCGCTACGTTTATCGCTCTTTATCAGAATAAATTGCTTTTACTGATCAGATTCGGGTTGTTTTGCCTATTACTTATAGGGTTAAACAACTATGTTTACTATTCGAATCAATACATTATTTACCTTCCCATTATTCAGAAATTTACATTTGCTCTGTTTCTGTTGTGGATTGTGTTGATTAACCGGCAACTATACAGGAAGCAGAAAACATAAACTATTTTATGCACTACGGCTACTTCAACGGCACTATTCTCCCCACTGATCAGATTGGCGTGGGCGTTACAGACCTTAGTTTGTTACGTGGTTACGGCCTGTTCGATTACTTTCTGACCTACAACGGTCGTCCGTTTCAGTGGGATTGGTACTGGGAGCGATTCCGCAACTCTGCTGCGGGTTTACGCTTACCGTTGCCATTGAGCAAAGACGAAGCCTACGCCGTAGTAATGGACCTGATTGCCCGGACGGAGCAGCCCAACGTGGCTATTCGCTTTGTGATGACGGGAGGCTATTCGCCTGATGGGATGAGCATCAGCAAGCCTAACTTGCTCATTCTGACTGAGGCTATTCATCCGGTGCCGCCGGTCCAGTATGAACAGGGAATCAAGGTGATTCTGGATGAGTATGTCCGCGAGATGGCTGAACTCAAAACCACCGACTATAAGCACGTCATCATACTGGCGGAACAGATTCGGGCGGCCAATGCTCTGGATGTGCTGTACCAGAAAGGGGGGGAAATCAGCGAACTGAGTCGGAGCAATTTCTTTATTGTCAAGGGTGACAAACTCATTACCCCCAACCGCCATATTCTGCGCGGAATCACCCGCCGGACCATTATCGAGCTGGCTCAAGCCGATTTTCAGGTGGAGGAGCGGCCCGTTCTGCTTTCCGAACTCTACGATGCCGACGAAGCTTTTACCACCAGTTCCACCAAGCAAGTACTGCCAATTACGCAAATTGGCGAGTTGACGGTGGGGGATGGGCGAGTTGGCTCCAAGTCGCGGTTTTTGCTTGAACGATTCAATGATTTGGTTGCCAATTGGTAACGCCTTCCGTATCTTTGCGCCATGTTACGCTCAAAAACAGTTCATCATCGTCATCATTCGGTTTGCCCCTAAGGCAGAACGCGGTGATTTGTTTTTGTGCTTTTGCCTCAAAATCAGCAAGACACACAATACACGAAAGCCCGGTTCTGACCCCAGAGCCGGGCTTTTTGATTCTTATGCAAACCGTCATTATCAAATACAACGCGGGTAACGTTCAGTCGGTTATGTATGCCCTTGATCGGATTGGTGCCAGCTACCTACTGACCGACAATGAGGCCGAGATTCGGGCGGCCGATAAGGTGATCTTTCCTGGTGTTGGTGAGGCCAGCACTGCTATGGCCTATCTCCGCGAACGCGGTCTCGACAAGCTCATTCCAACCTTGAAACAACCCGTTTTAGGGACTTGTGTGGGTATGCAGCTCATGTGCCGCTATTCCGAAGAGAACGACACGACCTGCATGGGCATTTTCGACATCGACGTGAGACGTTTTCCCCGAACTGATGGCCTAAAAGTGCCGCATACGGGTTGGAATAGCATCAGCCAGTTGCGTGGGTCGCTTACGGAGGGCTTACCCGACAATGCGTATGTTTATTTCGTTCACAGCTATGCCGCTGATGTTTGCCCTGACACTACTGCGGTGTGCGACTACGTCCGGCCGTTCAGCGCAATGCTCCAGAAAGTCAATTTTTATGCAGCCCAGTTCCACGCAGAAATCAGTGGTAATGTTGGGCAGCGAGTACTTGAGAACTTTTTAAAACTTTCTTAACCGCAAAGACGCAAAGGGCGCAAGAAGTTCAAGAATTATAGCAACAGGAAACTATTGCGTTCTTTGCGTCATCTTTTGCGTCTCTGCGGTTCAAAAAAACATGTACATAATCCCCGCAATCGACCTGATCGACGGCAAGGCCGTTCGGCTTACCCAGGGCGACTACAACCAGAAGAAAGAATACAACGCTCGCCCGTTTGAAGTAGCTCAGCAGTTTGAAGATGCTGGCCTAACGCGGTTGCACCTCGTTGACCTCGACGGAGCCAGAGAAAAGCGCGTGATCAACTGGAAAGTACTCGAACTGATCGCGACCAAAACCAGCCTTCACGTCGATTTTGGTGGAGGAGTTCAATCCGACGATGATTTGCGGATGGTGTTTGAGTGCGGGGCGAAGCAGGTAACGGGAGGCAGCATTGCCATAAAAAAGCCCGACGTTTTTGAAAACTGGCTAACCCAATATGGCCCTGACGCTATTATTTTGGGTGCTGATGCCAAGAACGAAAAAATTGCCGTAAGCGGTTGGGAAGAAGGCACCGACGTTTGGGTGTACGATTTTGTTCAGAAGTATCTGGAGAAAGGAATAACGCATGTAATCAGCACCGATGTAGCAAAAGATGGCCTGCTGCAAGGGCCCTCATTTGATTTGTACCGCAACCTTCAGGACCTTTCGCCCAAACTCAACATAATTGCCAGCGGGGGCGTATCAAACATGAGCGACATTGAAATGTTAGCTGATTTAAACTTGTTTGGTGTGATCGTCGGCAAAGCGATTTATGAGGGACGGGTAACGCTGAAGGAGTTGATGGCGTTTAATCAAATGTAAGTTGACTGGATATGAATCGCTTTGTTTTGGCAACCATACTCTTTTTGATGACGCAACTCGCTTGGGCTTCTCCTGTTCGGGATGACTCCGCGATGGTTACGGCTCGTTTTGATTCCTTGGCCACCAAAATGAGGATTCGTAAACCAGATTTGAAATCGGATGAATACCAGGTTCGGTTATGGGTGAGTATTTCAATTGCTTACGGCACCGCCCAGAAATTGTTTGTGCTGGATAAAAAGCCAAACAGGTTTCTGGTTTCCGAATACCTAATTGGTTGGAACGAACATGCTTATCGAAAAGCAAAACGAATTAAGAACAGAGCGGAAATAGACACGGCATTATGGCAAAAGCTGCTTGCAGATGATCTACTGACGCTCCCCAGTCAAGCAACTTTACGCGATCAGATTTCCCCCAAGCCCCGTCCGCCTGTTCCCCTTACCGCAGGAAATCTAACTACTGATGGTGAGTTTGTTGTAAAGGCACATCGTACTGAATCGAGGGGTGTTATGATATCGGATGGCACCACGTACCGATTTGAAATATTTACCACAAATTCAAGGCGAGCATACAGTTATCATTCGCCTGAAACTTATGCCAGAGCAAGGCCAGAGATCGTTGAACTGCAAAAAGCCACTTCACTATTAAAGCAGGTTTACGCACTCTTTGGAGAGCAACCAGATGTGTTTTCAGGGCGACGTAAATACCGCAACTTTATCTTGTCATGACCGATAACTATACCATTAGCACCGACAAGTCCCTGCTCGATCTAGGTGTCATTCATCAGTTTCTGAGTCAGGAATCGTACTGGGCTAAAAACATCCCGCTGGAATTGGTGCAGAAAAGCATTGAAACGTCACTTTGCTTCGGAGTTTACGACAATGGCCAGCAAGTTGGTTACGCCCGAATCGTCACTGACTACACCACTATGGCTTACCTCTCCGACGTATTTATTGTGAAAGAACATCGGGGCCGTGGCTTGTCGAAACAGCTGGTTCAGTTCATCATCGACCATCCCGAACTACAGGGGCTTCGCCGGTGGATTCTGGTGACGCAGGATGCCCATACGCTTTACGAGCAGTTTGGCTTCACCAACCCCGACGATCCTAAATTATACATGCAACGGAAGTTAATCAGTAGCTATTAATGCTCACCAAACGCATCATTCCCTGCCTCGACATTAAAGACGGGCGCACCGTAAAAGGCACTAAATTCGTGAATCTTCGCGATGCAGGCGACCCCGTCGAATTGGGGGCTATCTACGCCCGGCAAGGAGCCGACGAGCTCGTTTTTCTGGACATAACGGCTACCGTCGACGAACGCAAAACCCTAATTGAGCTGGTTCGCAAGGTGGCTCATGCGGTTAATATTCCCTTTACGGTGGGGGGCGGTATTTCGTCCATTGCCGATGTCTCAGCTCTTCTCAATGCGGGTGCTGATAAAGTGTCGATCAATTCATCTGCTGTCCGTAACCCCGCCCTAATCGACCAGCTTGCATTAGAGTTTGGCTCTCAGTGTATAGTCGTCGCTATTGATACGCGGCAAATGGGCTTGGGTTCTGGCATAGATGGTGGCGTAATGACGGCCCTTAATCCTAATCCCCAGGCGTTGCGCCATGTTGTTCATACGCATGGAGGCCGTAAACCAACCGAACTCCGTACTCTCGAATGGGCTAAAGAAGTAGAGAATCGGGGCGCTGGTGAGATTTTGCTAACGTCGATGGATACCGATGGCACCAAAGCGGGCTTCGCGCTTGAGCTGACGGCAGCCGTTTCTGGCGCAGCCAATATTCCGGTTATTGCCTCGGGTGGGGCCGGAACAATGGACCATTTTGTAGACGTATTCACAACGGGTAAGGCTGATGCTGGGCTTGCCGCCAGTATTTTCCACTTCAAAGAAATTGATATTCCAGAGTTGAAACAGTATTTGTCCGGTAAAGGAATTTCAATGCGACTAACGGACTGAGGGTTTTTCTAACAAGACACTATGACTACCATTAATTTCGATAAATCCCCCGACGGACTAATCCCCGCCGTTATTCAGGACGACCAAACCGGCAAGGTTTTGATGCTGGGCTACATAAATCAGGAAGCCTACCAGAAAACTCAGGCTGAGGGCGTTGTGACGTTTTTTAGCCGGAGCAAACAACGGCTCTGGACCAAAGGCGAAACGTCTAACAACTTCCTCCACGTCCGCCAGATGTTGGTTGATTGTGATGGCGACACGCTGCTTATCAAAGCCAGCCCCGCCGGGCCAACCTGCCATACCGGGGCCGACACCTGTTTCGAGGAAGTGAATCAGGGACGGGGCCAGTTTCTGAACTATCTGCAAGCTATTATCCACGACCGGAAGATAAACCCTACCGAAAAATCGTACACGACCTCATTGTTCAATAAGGGCGTTAATAAAATCGCTCAGAAAGTAGGCGAAGAGGCTGTCGAACTGGTAATAGAAGCCAAAGACAATAACGACGACCTATTTCGGGGCGAAGCCGCCGACTTGCTGTTCCATTTTCTGGTGTTGCTAGAGCAGAAAAATATGGATTTAGATGATATAATTGGCGTTTTACAGACGCGGCATGCCGGAAAATAGGTTTCGAGTTTCAAGTCTGCTTTTTCAGTTGTTACTTTCCCGTGGTCAAGCCAGTACGGGCGGGACACGTTTACTGAAAACCAAACTCCAAACTGAAACATGGGAATCATCATTCGCATTCTGATTAGTGCCGTGGCGGTCTATATTGCCAGCCAATTTATCCCCGGCATTAGAGTGGCTGGCTTCGAGTCTGCCCTTATTGTAGCCATTGTGCTGGGTTTACTCAACGCTTTTATAAAGCCTATTTTGGTTATCTTGACCATCCCGATTACCATCATAACGCTGGGCTTATTCTTGCTAGTTATTAATGTAATCATGGTTTATCTGGCTGCCTATTTAGTGAGCGGATTCGCCGTAAGTGGCTTTATTGCAGCGCTGCTTTTCAGCTTTGTTGTTTCGCTGGTAACCTGGATTATTGACTCTATTATCAGCTAATAGAGAAAATTACGCAGTTCTTCGTAATCAGTAAACGAGATTCATTGAGGGGCCGCTCCTGCGGACTATATCCTTCTCAATGAATCTCGTTTTCTTTTGGGCAATAGCCGTACAGAACGGCCTTTCCATTGCGCCTAAAATACCCGTACTTGGCTGGCTGTTCCCTAAACCTCATGAATACCGAAACTCCTCTTCATTACGACGTTATCATTGTTGGCGCAGGCTACGCAGGCCTCACCGCTGCACGCGAACTTCACCTGGCGGGTAAATCCGTTCGAATACTCGAAGCGCGCGACAGAGTAGGGGGCCGCGTCTGGACGCAACACTTTGAAGACGGTTCGTATGCCGACATGGGGGGCGCATGGGTTGGTCCAACGCAGGATCGCATCTATGAGCTAGCACGGGAATACAGCGTTGAAACCTTCAAAACATACGATACGGGAAAGAGTACTCAGTTTTTTCGGGGAAAGGTTAAGCGCTACAAAGGACTGATTCCACCCCTGCCAATTCTGTCGCTGTTGAGCCTTGATCGGGCGATCAAAAAGCTAAATAAACTGGCCCAAAATATTGATCTCGTCCAGCCGTGGCAGTCGCCGAACGCCCAGCAATACGACTCCATCACGCTAGCGACCTGGATGGAGCAGCAAATGGGATTCGAGACTGCCCGTCAGTTTTTCAAAATTGCGGCTGAAGCTATCTGGGCCGCTGACCCAACTCAGATTTCGCTGCTTCACGCGTTGTTCTACATTAAATCGGGTCGTGATCTAGATACACTCATGAACGTGAAGAATGGTGCTCAGGAAGAACGGTTCGTTGGTGGGGCTCAAACTGTAGCCAATAAAATGGCGGATGGGCTTCAAGAACGCATTCAGTTGAGCGCACCCGTTCGGCGAATTGAGCAAACCGGAAAAGAGATAGTGATTTCTGGTGAGGGCTTTAGGTATACAGCCGACCGCATTATAGTAGCCATTCCGCCTATACTGGCTTCAGAGATTGAGTTTTCACCTGCCTTACCTAACCAACGGGTTGCATTGCAGCAAAACCTGCCAATGGGAGCCGTCTGGAAGTGTTACGCTTTTTACGATCGTCCCTTCTGGCGCGATCAGGGGCTCAATGGGTTAGCCGCCACCCCCGACGGGCACGTAACCGTTACATTTGACAACTCGCCCAAAGATGGAAGTCGAGGTATTCTGATGGGATTTGTGTTGGGTAATCAAGCGCTTGCTTTTTCCAAACTCACCGACGCCGAACGGCAACAATCAGCCTTAGAGTCGTTCGCAACGTTTTTTGGAGCAGAAGCTGCCCAACCACAGCGTTATCTGGACCACAGTTTCCTGAATGAAGAATGGAGCCGGGGATGCTACGCGGGACTTTTTGGACCTGAAATCTGGACCAAGTTCGGCGCGGCTTTGCATGAGCCCGTCGGCCGCATTCACTGGGCCGGCACCGAAACGTCCGACGTCTGGAATGGCTACATCGACGGAGCCGTCCGATCGGGGGAACGAGCAGCGAGGGAAGTTATGGACTTTCGTCACTAATGGTCATTTTTCGTCATTAGTGGTCATTGTGCAGGTAAAGCAATAAGTGACCATCAATGACAAAAAATGACGCGAAGCTAATGACAATCAATTCAGCGAAAACAATGGAATACGAGCCGCTACCATGTTGTGGAACATAAGCTCGTTGATGGTCGGGTCCATATACTTGATCAACGGAAAATCGGCAATCACTTCCATAACTTCTAACTCAGACTCTACTTTCAGAATGCACCACAGCTTCTGGCGATCAGCCGAGAGTGAATACGACAAAATTTTGCCACTCTCCATCATCTCATTTACCTTCAGCCGCTGGGCAGGTATCTTTTGCATGAACTCCTGATTCATCTCAGCAGGAAGATCGAACTCAACCATAAATTGGCTCATAACAAATCAGTCTTAGCGCATACCGATCAGCGAGTTAATCATTTTTAGCTCATCGTCGTTAATCGAATGCGGAAAATTTGGGTATAAAGTAGCCGTTACGGTAGCCCCCATTCCGCTCAGTACAGCTTCGGTCTCAAAAACACGAGCCTCCGGGATGTGCGGGTCTACATCACTACACCCTAAAAACACCGGTGTTCCGTCGAGCGTTCCCTCATAATTGCGCGGAGTGCCGGGTGGGCCAATCAACCCACCGCTAAGACCGAATACGCCCCCATACGCCAACGGGTTGCGTGCTATAAATTCGAGCGTCAGACAGGCTCCCTGCGAGAAACCAAGCCAGTATATTTGAGAAGCTTTAAAGTTGAAATCCGACTGCAAGCGCGCCCGTAGCATGGTCAGAGTTGTCAGAGCTGACGACAAATAGGGCTCGTTACGTTCCATCGGTTCTAGAAACGAGTACGGATACCAAGTGCTGTTGGTGGCTTCGGGAGCTACAAACGCAAACTCGTCCCGTTGTTCAATGTATTGGTTCAGCGACAGGATATCCCGCGCTGAACCACCCCGGCCATGAACCATGACCATCACTTTTTGGGCTTCCTCCAGCGGTACACCCGCCGTGAGTATGTTATTTGGGTTGTGAATCATCGTTATGCTACCTCACCCCCGGCCCCTCTCCTTGTGAAGGAGAGGGGAGGAGTTAACATTCACTTTGTCTTAGTTATACTTGCCTAAACAGATGTACTAAAACTGATAAGACACCCCTCTCCTTACGAAGGAGAGGGGCCGGGGGTGAGGTTTTTTAGTACTTGATTTCTGTTAAACCTGCTTCAATTTGTGCCCGGCGGGGTTCGTACCATTCCGGTAATTTCAAGGCTTGTCCCAACGTTTCAACTGGCTCATCGACCGAGAAGCCCGGTGGATTTGTGGCTATTTCAAACAGAATGCCGCCCGGTTCACGGTAGTAAATACTTTTGAAATACTGCCGATCCAGAATTTCAGTTGGCATATAGCCATCATCGATAAGTTTTTCCCGGATTGTTACCTGCGTCTCATGATTGTCTGTCGAAAAGGCGATGTGATGCACCGATCCGGCTCCCTGATGGCCACGCAGCTCACCCGGCGAGTGTTGCACATCTACAAAATTGCCAGGTAGCGCGTTAACAGCTCCAAACCGGAAACGACCCGCTTCTTCAGCAATCAACGTATGTTCCATACTCTCGGTGAGTAGTTTGATCGTTGCGTCAGGGTTTGCTTCATTCAGTGTTACCGTATGAAAACCACGAATGGCGAACTCTGGCGATACCGGACCTTTTGTCCAGCCAGTACGCGAATCATCGTCATTGGCAATCAATTCGATACCCATTCCATCGAAATCATCGAATCGAATGTAGGTTTCGTTAAACCGTTTGTAAGGGCCAGCAAAGGCGATATGGTTCTCGTTAAGCCGATCGATCCAGAAGCTAAGCGAAGACGTTGGAATTGAGAAGGCGGTGAAGGTCAATTGTCCGGTCCCTTTACGACCACGCGCAATTTTTCCGTGTGGAAACGAGGTCATTATGGTGCCTGGTGAGCCGGTTTCATCACCATAATACAGGTGGTACACGTTTGGCGCATCGAAGTTGATGGTTTTCTTGACCATCCGTAAACCGAGAATATCCGTGTAAAAATCAACGTTACGCTGAGCTTCGCCCGCGATAGCTGTAATGTGGTGGAGTCCGTTTATGAGCGTTTGCATGATCTGTAAACTGCTAAAGGTGAAGAATTTGTTTTTAATGTTATTACATTTAATGTAGATACATTTAAAATTCTTAAATAGTTCAAATTTATTTCTGTGTACATTTGCTCCCGCTAATCTTACCAGGGGTGCCCTATAACAACGGGCTGAGATTATACCCATTGAACCTGTACACGGATAATGCCGCAGCAGGGAACAGGAGCAACGCACGAGTGTGTGTTTGCCGCAAATCTATCTTATTACACAACCAAAACGGTAGGTAACAGCCCCTTTACCTGTTCGTTGATTTTTCGTCTTTGATGAAAAAAACAACAACCTATCGCCTTGCCACCTGCTTCACGCTGTGGCTGCTCAGTATGGCCGCAATGGCCCAAACGGCCATGTTGACTGGCCAAATTCGCGACAGAGAAAGCGTATTACCCGGCACCGCTATCACTATTGACGGTACATTCCGGGGAACATCAGCCGATGCCGAAGGCCGCTATCGGCTCACCAATCTAAGTCCGGGTACCTACACGCTCAGGTTCTCGCTTTTGGGTTACGAACCGCAAACGCAGTCAGTTACTATTTCGGCAAATGCTGTACTCGATGTTACGCTTCAGAAAACCGCTGTGGTTGTCGATGAGGTAGTGGTGAGTGCAACGCGGGCCAACGATAAGTCGGCAATGGCGTTCTCGACGGTTACGGCCCCCGAACTCCGTAAGCTGAATCTAGGCCAGGATTTACCCCTATTGCTCAATTTCACACCGTCGGTCGTCACTACCTCGGATGCGGGCGCAGGTGTAGGTTACACGGGTATTCGTATTCGCGGGTCCGATGCCACACGTGTGAATGTGACGCTCAACGGTATTCCGTACAATGATGCTGAATCGCAGGGGACATTTTGGGTGAACATGCCCGATTTTGCGTCGTCGGTCAGCAGCGTACAAATCCAGCGCGGGGTTGGCACAAGTACCAACGGTGCCGGGGCTTTTGGAGCTACGCTCAACGTGCAAACCAACGCCCTGCAACGTGACCCCTACGCTGAGGTGAATTTGTCGGGTGGCTCGTTCAACACGCGCAAAGCCACGGTTTTGGCGGGAACTGGACTCATGAAAGACCATTGGGTTGTTGATGCGCGGCTGTCGACAATCAAATCCGACGGTTTTATCGACCGTGCCTTCTCGAATCTGAAATCATTTTACGTGTCGGGCGGCTATTACGGTAAGAAAAGCTACGTCCGGCTCAACGTGTTTTCAGGGCAGGAGCAAACCTATCAGGCCTGGAATGGTGTCCCTGAGAGTATCCTGCCAACTAACCGGACCTATAACTCGCTAACCTACGATAACGAAACCGACAACTATCAGCAGGATCAGTATCAGTTGGTGTCGTCGCACGAGTTGAGCCGGAACTGGCGTCTGAATGCTTCGGCGTTCTACACCAAAGGCCGGGGGTATTACGAGCAATACCGGGAAAACGACGCCTTGAGCCGGTATGGAATTCCAAGCATCACGATCCGCGATTCGACCATCAGCCGCTCTGATCTGATCCGTCGACGGTGGCTCGACAATGATTTCTACGGCGGTATTTTCTCGCTGGATTATACGGGCTTTGGTAAGCTAACGGGTAATATCGGCGGGGGTTGGAATCAGTATAAAGGCAAGCATTACGGCGAAGTAATCTGGGCGCGGTTTGCCAGTAACAGCAATATCCGCCAACGGTACTACGATGACGACGCAACCAAGACAGACGTAAACGTCTACGCAAAAGCGTATTATCAGTTTACCCCGCGCTTAACTGCCTTCGGCGATTTGCAGCTTCGCACTGTTAATTACTCATTCTTAGGGTTTAACAGTAATCTCCAGAATGTAGAACAGTCGGCGAGTTTGTCGTTTTTCAATCCTAAGGCAGGGTTAACTTACGTACTGAACGACCGAAGTACACTTTATGCCTCCTTTGGCGTAGGTAACAAGGAGCCTAATCGCGATGACTACACGCAATCTACGCCCGAGAGCCGTCCCCGGCCCGAGCGTTTGTACGATTGGGAAGCGGGTTATAAACTTCGTCAACAGCGACTGTCGGTCACGGCCAATGCCTATTACATGGACTACCGGGATCAACTGGTTTTATCGGGGCGCATCAACGATGTGGGCGCCTATAACCGCGTGAACGTGGGCCAGAGCTACCGGGCTGGTATTGAGCTTGAAGCGGGTTTGCAATTGGCTAAAGCCCTGCGCTGGAACCTCAACGCAACGTTTAGCCGAAACGAGATTCGGAACTTCACCGAATACCTGGACAATTTCGATACGGGTAAGCAGGATGTGCGCAATTACACACGCACCGATATTTCTTTCTCTCCTAGCATGATTGCCGGGTCGCAACTAACATACACGCTGGCGAAAGGATTTGACGTATCGCTGCTTTCGAAATATGTGGGCAAGCAGTATCTGGACAATACGTCGAACGAGATCCGAAAACTGAATCCGTACTTCGTGAATGATATACGGCTGGCGTACGTCTGGAAACCTAAGTTTGCGGAGGAAATTGGCTTGACGCTATTGTTGAACAACGCTTTTAACGAGCTGTACGAATCAAACGGCTATTCGTACGCCTACGTGTCGGAGGGGAAAGTGGCCGCCGATAATGCTTACTACCCGCAGGCAGGCCGGAATGTTCTACTGGGGTTGCGGGTGAAGTTTTAACAAGAAAGCCCCGGCGAATTCGCCGGGGCTTTCTTGTTTTAATTCGATTGGCGCAACTTGGCCTCGATCGTTTGTTGTGTGTGGGGAACAGCACGAAGGCGTTCTTTGGGAATTAGCTTGCCCGTGTCTTTGCAAATGCCGTAGGTGCCGTTTTTGATGCGGACCATAGCGGCTTCTAACTGCTGAATGAACTTTTGCAGACGAACCGCTAATTGACTTAGATTTTCTCGCTCGCTTGTATCGGCTCCGTCTTCGAGAGCTTTTGAATTGCCCGACGTATTGTCGGTGCCACTATCGTTTCGCTTACTAAGCGTTTCTTTGATGTAGTTAAGCTCGTTACGGGTGGCTTCGAGTTTTTGGCTAATCAGGACTGCAAATTCCTTCAAATCCTCCTCCGAGTAGCGCTTCTTTTCTTCCTGAACCATATTGGACTCGATAAACTGTGTACGTTAGTTTGCCACTACAAAGCTACACACGATCAGTGGGCTTTTCAATAAGTCAACTGTGTTCACTTAATTTTTTGAAAAATTTAGTTAATTGTCCTTATGTCTGTTTCCCAATTAATATTTTGACTTTATGACGTATATCCTAATCCGATTTTGATTCCTTACTGAGCAAGCAATAAATATTTTACGACCTGTTTATAGGACTTGTTTTAGAAAAAATATCCTTTATGCTTTATCGTTTTTGTTTTGATAAATTTGCAACAGACACTTCATCAATAACTTTGTTAAACAGAGACGTTAAATACTGGATGTCGGACAATTGAATTGTCAGTGCCAAGTCTAAAATTCAGTATTCAACATCCAAAATCTAGTTCTAACACAATGGTCATGGGATATATTGAACCAGCACCGATAAAAGATAAAGAGAATCCGCTTGCCTCGATGATGTCGCGTTTTGATGCGGCTGCCCAAATTGTGGGTATCACCGACGAGATGTACGACATCCTTAAAGTACCGGCCCGGCAAGTAATTGTCGGTCTGCCAGTTACTATGGATAACGGTAGCATTCGCGTATTTGAAGGATACCGGGTTATCCATTCCAATATTCTCGGCCCCTCAAAAGGAGGTATCCGGCTCGACCCCGGCGTTCACCTCGACGAAGTTCGGGCATTGGCTGCCTGGATGACCTGGAAATGTGCCGTTGTTGATATTCCCTACGGAGGTGCCAAAGGCGGAATTGCCTGTAACCCCCGTGAGATGTCGGCCGGTGAGATCGAACGACTAATTCGCGCCTATACGGTTCAAATGCTCGATGTTTTCGGGCCCGACCGCGATATTCCGGCCCCTGATATGGGCACGGGCCCGCGTGAGATGGCTTGGATCGTTGATGAATACTCCAAATCGCGGGGGATGACTGTGAATGGCGTGGTAACCGGTAAACCCCTAGTTCTGGGTGGTTCGCTGGGCCGTACCGAAGCTACGGGTCGGGGTGTAACCGTAGCTGCTTTAGCTGCTATGGATAAACTCCGAATGAATCCATATCGCGCTACAGCTGCTATTCAGGGTTTTGGTAACGTTGGTTCGTTTGCTGCCGAGCTCCTGCACGAGCGGGGCGTAACGGTGGTGGCTGTTAGTGATATTTCGGGCGGTTATTACAACGAGAAAGGGATCGACATTACCGCTGCACTCAATTACCGCAACGCGAATAAAGGTACGCTGGAAGGATTCAACGGGGCTGAGAAAATCACGAATGAAGAACTCCTGACGCTACCCGTTGATTTACTTGTTCCAGCGGCTAAAGAAGACGTGATCACGGACGAAAACGCTGGTCAGATTCAGGCAAAGATGATTGTAGAAGGTGCCAACGGTCCAACATCGGCCAGTGCCGACGACATCATCAACAGCAAAGGCATCATGGTTGTCCCCGATATTCTGGCTAATGCCGGGGGAGTGACGGTTTCTTATTTTGAATGGGTGCAGAACCGGATCGGCTATAAATGGACCCTCGACCGGATTAACCGCCGGGCCGACCGGGCCATGAAAGACGCCTTTGATCGGGTATTTGAAATGTCGCAAAAACACAAAATACCTCTTCGATTAGCTGCTTACGTGGTCGCTATTGAGAAAGTAGCCAGCACGTATAAATTCCGGGGTGGCTATTAAGCATAAGATCAGTATTGTTAATGGTGCCACGCTACGAAAAGCGTGGCACTACTGTTTTTGGGCAAAAGCGTCTAATTTTGTAGCAACATCTGAAACCCGTTTCTATCTGCGATATGCGTCTACACCGCGAAGGCAATACAATTATGCTCACCACCGCTTTGGCGTTGCTGGTAATTAATGGCCTTGCTTATTACTTTTTGTTTTCCGAAAACACAACCGCCCTTGTTCTGATGGGTGTCACAAGTCTAATCCTTTTTGGCCTGGTTGTGCAGTTTTTCCGCGTTCCCAATCGTCCGCTCACACTTCATGACCGGCAGGTGGTGGCCCCGGCTGATGGTACAGTAGTGGTCATTGAAGAGATCGAAGAAACAGAATACTTCAAAGACCGTCGGCGACAGATCTCCATTTTTATGTCGCCCCTGAACGTTCACGTCAACCGTAATCCAGTCACGGGTATCGTAAAATACTTCCGTTATTACCCCGGTAAGTACTTGGTGGCCTGGCACCCAAAATCGAGCACTGAAAATGAACGCACTACGGTAGTTTTGGAAATGAAATCGGGCGTTCAAGTGCTGTTCCGTCAGATTGCAGGCGCTGTGGCCCGTCGTATCGTGTGGTACGTAAAAGAGGAGCAGCCGGTGGAACAGGGTAGCGAAATGGGTTTCATCAAGTTCGGGTCGCGGGTAGACGTTTTTGTGCCGCTTGACGCCGAGGTCAAAGTGAAAATAGGCGACAAAATGAAAGGGGGCGTAACGGTTTTGGCTGAGTTTTCTGAATAACTCCGCTGGCACGAAAAATGTCTGAAATTTCGTTTAAGAAGAGATGTCATCTTTCTAAATAAGATGACGAAGCTGTTTAAACTTTCTCTTTTCGTTTGATTTTCCGCAGGAAAATGACCGAGAACGCGATAAAATGTAAACTCATCCAATTTTTGACCGAAAATTCAAACCGTACTAACAGGGCTTTGAAA
>NZ_JAPQNS010000024.1 GCF_028867935.1 Flavobacterium sp. SUN052 | reverse complement strand
GCATTTAGAAACTCAAGCAAAGAGGTTAATTTCGCTTCCATGGGGCCGCGTGTGTAAGGTGAAAGATTTGGTCGTCAATCCCTTAACACACGCTGGTTCCTATTTACGCCCACCCCTCATTTAGTAATTAGATAATAAACTATAACGTTTTGATCTAGGTGTCTTACCATGCATTAACTGTATTATTTACATATAAAGTAGAAAAATTTAAACTTGGTCAATACTGCGATGACAGGTATTTTTGCTCTTACTTTATGGTGTTTTTAACCATTTCGACGACTCGTAATCGGTCCACATCACTAAACCACCGCATTTAAACTGCCGCTACAGCCCCGAAAGAGCTATAAGCCTTTTAAATGTTTACTAGTTCGCATTTTTATGACACCCCACGTTTGTATTATTGGTGCCGGCTCGTCGGGTATTGTGGCCGCTAAAACGTTAAAAGACCACGGCATTTCGTTTGATTGTTTTGAGCAGGGATCGGCTATTGGCGGTAACTGGCGCTTCGAGAACGATAATGGCATGTCGTCAGCCTATCGGTCGCTCCACATTAATACCAATCGCGATGTGATGGCTTATTCGGATTATCCGATGCCACGCGATTATCCAATGTTTCCGCACCATAGCCAGATTATTCAGTACTTTGACGATTACGTGGATCATTTCGGCGTTCGTCCGTTTATCCATTTCCGAACAACGGTAAAAAACGTTCGGCCCGACGGTGATCAGTACAAGGTAAGTATTGAAACTGCCGACGGGCAAAAACAGGAGCGTGTTTATAAGCACGTAATCGTAGCCAACGGGCACCACTGGAACCCCCGCTTCCCTACCCCTGCTTTTCCCGGTACGTTTTCGGGACAGATACTGCACTCTCATCACTACAAAACACCCGATCAGATTGCTGGAAAAAAGTTGTTGATCGTGGGCATTGGTAATTCGGCTGTAGATATTGCCTGTGAAGCCGCCCGACTTTATGGCGAACGCGTCACTATCTCGACTCGGAGTGGGGCATACATTATTCCAAACTGGCTCATGAGCATGCCTTTCGACTCATTGGCCAACCCGCTCACGTCCAGATTACCCTTGTCTATTCAGCGGTTATTGCTCAAATCATCATTGCTGCTGGCACGTGGTCGGCAGCAAACGTACGGGGTCCCTGTTCCCGATCGACCCATTCTAAGTGAACATCCTACTATTTCGCAAGACTTGTTGAACCTGAGTGGACGCGGGCTTGTTCGTTTCAAACCGAATATTGCCGAATTCAATGAACGTGAGGTGGTTTTTACGGATGGCTCCCGTGATACTTTCGACATGATTATTTACGCTACTGGCTACAAAGTCACGTTCCCGTTTTTTGCGCCAGATTTTATCAATGTCGAAGCTACCAACGACATACAGCTTTACCAACGGGTGATCCATCCAGATCATCCCGGTCTGTACTTTCTGGGCTTGGTTCAACCTTTGGGAGCCATCATGCCTCTGGCTGAATTACAGTCTAAATGGGTAGCCAGGCTAATTGCCGGGAGCTGTCGACTACCCTCCCGAGAGGCCATGATACAGGCTGTTCAAATCGAGGAGAATAAGGTTCGTAAACGCTACAATCGATCAGCGCGGCACACCTTGCAGGTTGATTTCCATCCCTATCGGCAAAGCCTAAACCGAGCAATACGAGGCCGTTGACATTTTAGCGCAACAAGTAGTTGCATTAAAATGTACTAAAATCATAGACTAAAATCCTTTATTGCGTGAAACAAAGGGCTTTAAACGAAAAAGTTAGTGCAAATCGTATAAGAAAAGTTGCCGTAAACTAAGCCATACGCTAACTTGCCCGATCATAACGCACTTACACTATTGTAAGCCTGGGATGGTCACATTAACTCTTAATCCACAGGTTCCGTAACAATGATTTCCAAAAAAGCCAAGTATGCCATTAAGGCCCTGAAAGTTCTCACAGAAGAGTACGGCAAAGGACCTGTTCTAATTTCGTTTATCTCAGCCAAAGAGAGCATTCCCAAAAAGTTTCTGGAGGCTATTCTGCTTGAACTCCGCAACCACGGAATTCTGCAAAGCCAGAAAGGAAAAGGCGGAGGATACCTCTTGCGTGTTGATCCGGCACGTGTCAATCTGGCGCAGGTACTGCGCGTTATTGATGGCCCCATTGCCCCAACTCCTTGTGTCTCGTTAAATTTCTACGTGAAATGCGACGACTGTGAGGACGAAGTAACCTGTGCCCTCAAACCAATTATGGAACGTGTTCGGGATGCGAATCTCGGCGTGTATGAAAACACAACCCTTTTGGCTTTTCAAAATCCTTCGATGCTTGAGACCAAAGAGATTCCTATTGGTGCGGCAGTGGGCGAAATGAGTGAGGCCGGCAGCGAAGCCACCGGCCGTATGACAGCATAAAGCGTATGGAGAAACTATTACTGATGTTCGTCGCGAAGTAAATCGTTGACGGTTTTAACGGGGTTGAAGGTGATCAGCGGGACTTCCACGAATATGGTATTCCAGTCGGCCATCGCCCCATTCCACAGCCCTGGTAATTCCTGCGCCTTTAAGTCTTTACCATCTTTGGACTTTTGAGTAATAAACCCGGTTTGCATATCACGGTAAGCAGGCAGGTCGTACTTCTGGTTGTGTCGGTTTTTTAAACCACACACCAGATCGACGGGGTTAAAGTGCGTAGCTGTATCGAAAATGGCTTTCTGGTCCGCATTGTCCATATCAAACTGCGCCGACTCAACAATCTGCAATGAAGTTGATCCATCAGCATTCATTGCCCAGAATGGCCCCCCTCCTGGTTCGCCCACGTTCGGCACCATACCACACACCCGAATTGGGCGATCCAGCTTCCGTTTGAAGTAAGCTACTTTTTCTTCCTTAGAATACGTGTCGAAGTCAGCCGGATGGTTCGTGTACAGAGACATCTGCAAGAACTCATCGGCTTCAGCCAGATACCCATCGCTGACCTCCTCTCCCGAAGCGTCGGGCTGTTCGAGTAACTCCTGCAACCGGAATAATTGCTGCTGAGCATCAATCAGTACCGTTGCTAAGACTTTCTTATACGTCACGGTAACATCACGAATGTCATCGGGAACCACATTGTCGATGTTCTTGATGAAGACAATATCAGCATCAATATCATTGAGGTTTTCGATCAACGCACCATGACCAGCCGGCCGAAACAGCAACGACTGATCCGCATTGCGGAACGGCTGATTATCGAGGTCAACTGAGATTGTATCCGTGGATTTTTTCTGCTCCGAGAAAGTCACGTCGTAGGCAACACCCAACCAGGCTTCGTAGTCGGGTTTTTCCTCAATAATCAGTTTCTCAAACCGCTCATGGTGTTCGGGAGAAACCGTAAAGTGAATGCGAACCAAGCCGTTGGCATTGGCATAAGCTGCCCCTTCTACTAAATGTTCTTCTACGGGCGTGCGTGGGCCATCGGGATACCGGTGAAACTTCAGCAGTCCTTTGGGCAAGTTACCATAATCGAGTCCCTCATCAGTCAATAAAAACCGGAGAATCGTTGTCCGATCAGCTTCCTCTATATTCAGCTCTTTAGCCGCCATGGCTGCTTTAAGATCATCATAAAAAGCGAATTCCTGAATACGCTCAAAAAAGGCGTCGACAGACTTATCACTCTTACCATCCATGGCCGCGAACAACGATTTGAACATCCGGGTGGCCGCCCCCGAAGCCGGCACAAATTTCATCAGCGAATAGTCGCCTGCAACCTCATCGAACCGACGGGTGTATGTAGTCAGTTGTTCTTCGTCGACTCGCACAATGCCATCACCGACGGTTGCGGCCCGAATAGCATTGAGATATGGAAAGCCATTTACGAAATGCTCAATCTGGCGGTCAATCTTTTCGACGGTAATACCCTGAGCGCTTATCTGGATTAGGTCTTGTTCGGTAAACATGGAGAGCTAAAGTTTTCTGGTTCCAAAACTATGTGGTTTCTGGTTTCAAAACTACAACCGCTGGCAATTCGGACAATGGAAGGTAGTTCGCCCTCCTACTTCGCTTCGCTCAATGCGAGTGCCGCAACGGGGGCAGAATTTGTGGGCTTCTATATCATCATACGGCGAATCGTCCCACTCCCGAACGTGGGTTAGAAAAGATATTGGAAAGTCGCGGTAAGTGGCTTCGTGGCGGATGGCCGTTTCCAGCACTAGTCGGATAGCTGCGTGAAGTTGGTCGATCTCGGCATCGGTCAATTGGTTCGATGGATATTCGGGGTGAATTTTGGCCTGAAACAGCACTTCGTCTACGATCCAGTTGCCCAAGCCCGCCGTGGTTGCCTGATCAAGCAAAACAGGCTTGATCGGCGCTTTACGTTTTCGAACGCGTACTTTTAGTTCCTCAGGCGTAATGTCGAGACCATCGGGGCCAATTTTCTTCTCCAGCAGAAATTTATCAACGTCGTCAACCAGACCAACCCGCTCAAATTTTCGAGGACACAGAAAGCCTAAATTAAAACCGCTCTCGAAGGCAAATACAATGCGGGCAAACCGGGGTCTGTCGAGCGAGGCATGATAGTAATCGAGATCACCGGTCATGCCAAAATGCATTCGGAGGATCACGGTCGGATCATCAGTAAACACGAATAAATTTTTACCCACCCGACGGGTTCCTACAAATGATCGACCGTTTAATCGTTCGCTTAAAATACCATAGTCTGTTGTCAATAATTTACGGTCTTCAACGTCTATATGAGCGATTGGTTGGTTCAATGATGAGGTTTCTAAATATTGTCTTCGGATCTCAACTTCGGGTAATTCAGGCATATTTTTTCTGTAATAATGTCTATTTCTGTAAAACAAAACGAGGGGTGTCTTCGTTTTGAATCTGTCCCATAAAAACGGGTCTATTGCTCTGTTGCCGAACTATATTTTGTGTTAAGCCGTTAACTAACAATCTATTAGGAATTTCGTGCCGAGTGTCTATTTTTGGCCTCGTCTTTCAAACCACTTAACCCCCTTTGAATGACACAGTATGTACGAGTTTATGTTAAACTGTTAAATTCAAACTGATTATGGAGCAGAATCCTCAGCAGAAATCTAAGACAAATGGCGCTCTTTTGGCAGCCCTGATTTTAATGACGGGCCTTGCTGGCGTGTCGAGTTATCTTTACTTCACAACGAAGGAAAAATCAGATACACAAGAAGTAACGATAGCTGAACGAGTTGAAGAACTCTCGAATACACGGGTTAAATTAGATTCGATCTCGACAGCTCTTGATGCCAAAATCGCTGAAGTTCAGAAGCTTGGTGGTAATGTAGATGAACTCCTGAAAGTAAAAGCAGATCTGGAACGCGACAAAGAAGCACTGCGTCGTGGTAATGCTGCCTCAACAAAGGGGTTGATTGCAAAATACGATCTCAAGATCAAAGAGTATGAATCTTATCTGATGGAAAAAGACACGCTGATTGCTAATCTCCAGCGGGAGAATGGCGTGTTGGTATCTTCCAATCAAACGCTCAACGAAGAGAACAACGTTGTCAAAACAGAACGGCAATTGGCCCGTGACTCGGTAGCGACATTTGCCGCTCAGAATCAAGAGCTCAGCACAAAAGTAACACGGGCTTCAGCCCTGAAAGCGCAAAACGTGAAAGTGTTTGCTGTTTCTTCAAAGGGTAAAGTTCGGGAAGACGACGCCTATAAAGCGAAGCGGTTAGACAAGATCAAACTGGTTTATACGCTGCTGGACAACCCGCTGACTAAAGAAGAAGCGAAAGATGTATTTGTGCGGGTACTTGATCCCGACGGAGCCATTGTATCTGATATGGCCAACGGTTCAGGCACGTTCACTGTCGATGGTAACGAAACGGTTTACACTACTAAACAGACTGTAAACTACGACAGCAAAGGTCAAACAGTTGAACTTCTGTATACTCGTGGTACAAACTACAAGCCAGGCAAATACACCGTCGAACTGTATTCGGAAGGATTCAAAATCGGCGCTGGTGAGTTTGCAGTACGGTAAGTAATCTAGGATTTTCAGTATATAGAAAGCGGCACTCGAAAGGTGCCGCTTTTTTGTTGGTAAGTGAATTCTCCTGGCTTACAAGTTTGTTGAGCTAGTAATTAAAAATCGCTTTATGAATTTAATCATCGCTGGAATTGGCACCGAGATTGGCAAAACAGTGGTCTCAGCTATTATTGTAGAGGCATTACAGGCCGACTATTGGAAACCCGTTCAATCAGGAGCGCTCGAAGACTCAGATACCCGAACCGTTCGAGGGCTTATCAGTAATTCAAATACCCGTTTCCACCCTGAAGCTTACCGACTTAGTGAGCCGCTCTCACCTCATGCAGCAGCCGAAATTGATGGAGTTACTATTGAGCTAGAGAAGTTAGCTCTGCCCAAAACAGACAATCATCTTGTTGTAGAACTGGCGGGCGGACTGATGGTACCACTCAATAATCGAGATCTCAATATTGATTGGGTACAGCAAATTAGCCTGCCGATTGTGTTGGTTTCCCGTAATTATCTGGGCAGTATCAATCACACACTTTTATCGGTAGACGCTTGCAAATCAAGAGGTATTGCGATACTAGGCATCGTATTTAACGGACCCGAAGTGGCTGCTTCAGAATCTGTAATTCTCAGTTTAACCCAACTCCCCTGCTTGGGTCGGGTTAATCAAGAGGAGGAGTTGACTTCGGAGCTTATCAGCCAATACGCTGAAAAGTTTTTGCCACAGCTTAATAGTATGCGTGCATAACATCTTATATTTGTCTATAATTTTTCCAATAGAAAAAGAAACTATGGATGCATACGTTGTTGCCGGTTACCGCACTGCCGTTGGCAAAGCCCCACGGGGTGGTCTCCGTTTCACCCGCCCCGACGATATGGCGGCTGAGGTTATCAAACACTTGCTGGCACAAGTTCCTCAACTCGATCCTGCCCGTGTAGAAGACCTGATTGTTGGTAATGCTGTGCCAGAGGCCGAACAAGGCATGCAGATTGCCCGCTATATAGCCTTGCTTTCATTGCCCACAACGGTTCCGGGTCTTACCATTAATCGCTACTGCGGTTCGGGTTTGGAGGCTATTGCTATTGCCTCGGCCAAGATTCATGCCGGGTTAGCCGATTGTATCATCGCCGGAGGTACAGAATCTATGTCGTTAGTGCCGGTGATGGGCTGGAAAACGGCATTGAATTACGACATTGCTCAAAAGCACCCAGATTACTATATCGGAATGGGGCTGACCGCTGAACAGGTGGCTCAACAGTTCAACATTAGCCGTGACGAGCAGGACCAGTTTGCCTACGAATCGCACCAAAAGGCCCTGGCAGCCCAGGCAAGCGGTCGTTTCGACAAGCAGATTGTGCCGATCTCTGTTAAAGAAAATTACTTCGATGCGGCCAGTGGTAAAAAGAAAACCCGTGAGTGGACAGTCGCTAAAGACGAAGGTCCTCGCGCCGACACTAGCGCTGAAGGATTGGCTCGATTGAAGCCAGTGTTTGCTGCTGGGGGTTCGGTTACGGCAGGTAACTCCTCACAAACCTCCGACGGAGCCGCATTTGTGATTGTAATGTCGGAGCGATTGGTGAATGAATTAAACCTGAAACCAATGGGTCGCATGGTATCCTACGCTTCGGCAGGGGTTGAGCCGCGCATCATGGGTATTGGGCCAGTAGCAGCTATTCCTATTGCGCTGAAAAAAGCAGGGTTACAGCAAAACGACATTGATCTAATCGAATTAAATGAAGCGTTTGCCGCTCAATCGTTGGCCGTTATCAAGGAACTTGATCTCGATACAAGCAAAATTAATCCTAACGGTGGTGCAATTGCGCTAGGTCATGCCCTGGGCTCAACAGGAGCACGCTTATCAGTACAGCTACTCAACGAAATGGCCGAACGCCAGCAGAAATACGGCATGGTTTCCGCTTGTGTGGGCGGTGGCCAAGGCGTGGCGGGTATTTTTGAAAGACTGAATTAAATAAACCTTACCCATATAAAAGCCCTCTTTGGGTAATTGAGTCAGTCGATTTACACCGATGCTCAATTATTCACGGAGGGCTTTCTGTTTTAACGAACGCGCAGTCGTTGACCAACTTCAATGGTGTAATTACGCAGGTTGTTCAGGCGCATCACCTGCTCAATAGGCACTTTGTTGATTAGAGCAACCCGGTAAACCGTCTGGCCGGGCTGCACCACGTGATACTGAGCTGACGAGGGTTTCCTTTTTAGGGAGTCAACCGGAATTCGCTCAATTCGCAGAATGGTCTTCATTCCTTGCTCACGCGGGCGAGGTGGCGGAGCAGCCGTTATTGGTTTCCCCGTTGTTGGCGCCTTAACGTCTGTGGCAGTACTCGGATTACTCACAATCAATTGCTGACCAATCCGAAGTGGAATACGCTCCGAAAGATTGTTCCACCGATAAAGCTGATTGAGCGTTACCCCGTATCGCTTAGAAATGGCATAGTACGTTTGGCCCGGTTGCACTGAATGTAACCTAGCTTTGGGAGCAACCCGAGTGGGTGTAGAGTTAACCTCTCTTATGGCTGTAGTCTTGCTGGTTACTGACGTTGTAAGCGGCTTCGTACTGATGATATCGGTTTGAAGCGTATCTGGATCATCAGGAATTTGTGTAAGCTGCTGCGTCGAATCGGTAGGTACAACAGGGGTTGTCAATGTTGAATCGGCAGTAATAACAGGGGGCCGTTGAGGGCGTTCGATCTGCCGGTACTCAATTGGCTGATTGCGAGGTCGCGATCGTTGAAGCCATATAACCCGACCTTCGGCAACATGCTGATTAGGCTCAATATCATTGTAGCGCAGCAAATGCTTCAGTTGAACACCATAAATAGCGGAGATTTCGGCCATAGTCTGTCCTCGATCTACTACGTGAAATGGCACTTTTGCCCGTCTGAGTTTGGGAGCAAGATAGTACACCTCACCCGGCCTGACCACATTACGCTCAGTCATATTATTGTATTCCAAAAACTTACGGACCGAAATCCCCCCATAAAACGCTAGCGTAATAACATTATCGCCGGGTTGGGCCTGAATTCCTGGCAACGAATTGATCTCATATAATATAATGGGTGTATTGAGAACAGAGTTAATAGGAGGCATTCGACGCAAAACCGGAAAACCCAGATCGGGCCCCGGTGGATTTTGTTTGGCGTTTTCGAGCCGCCCTGTAGCGGCAGCATACTCTTCGGGCAGCATTCGGATCAAG
The DNA here is from genome assembly GCF_028867935.1 of Flavobacterium sp. SUN052. GTDB lineage: Bacteria > Bacteroidota > Bacteroidia > Flavobacteriales > Flavobacteriaceae > Flavobacterium. The sequence continues at coordinate 53,594 of NZ_JAPQNS010000024.1, read as the reverse complement.
ACCGGAAAATAGCCTTCAGCAGGAATAACAGATCCACTCAGCCATTTATCGTAAGGTTGTAAACGATCCGTGGGGAGGTTGTACTGGAAGACTATATCCGTCGGTGTTCTGCCATTGCTTTGCTCGTGCGTCCATAATACGAATGTTCTGTTAGGCTTAAATACGGGTTCTTCCCGATTGAAGACTAATCGCCTGGCCAGCAGTTGCCAAACGGCTACCGGACTGGCAGGGTCAAGCAGCGCATAGTCTCCAGTCCCTGAAAGCCGTTCTGTTTGCAAAGAATCGCCTGCCTGAAAATAGCTTATTATTGTTTGTAATGAGTTGGCCTTGCGCTGTTGTAGCCGGGCCAAATAAGCCGCAGCGGCCTCTGTTGCCAGCAACGGATGTTGGCACTCGTCGACGGTGGCCGTCTTACTGAGCCCAAGTTGTTGCAGCAAAGCGTTTGGAACGTTCCAATACCCTTGTTTGGCATCAAGAGGCAGTAGCAGAAAGCGAAAATCAACTGGTAAAGCAGCTGTTTTCATCGCCAGCTGAATTAGCGGATCTAACTGCCGGAGTTGCTCTAGCTGCCTGTTTACCTCTCCCCTGCTTGCGTACAACTGATCAACTTCCCGTTGAAGCCGTTGTCGACCTTGTTCATTCAGTGATACAATGGTCCCCCCAAACTCAACGGTGTTTCCCACCTCGATCCGGGATTGAGCCTTATTACTCAAGGGAAAAAAAAGTAGGGCTACTATGATTCCATTATGAACGCTGAAGAACGCCTTCAATAATTGTTGCAAAGACCTTAATTTTCTAGATATGGGTTATAATACTCACTGCCTGGTTGAAAGCAATGAGTAATTTATTGATAATAGAAAACGAAATAATCTATTTATTCTATCGTCTATTGATAAACATAAAATATTTTTATTTATTGCTTCTATTGGCTAGATTTTCAAATGCGATACCCTCCTTGTCCAGTAACTTACGAATCCTGTCGCTGTCTTCCAGCACTACATAAAACTCTTTAAGATCCATCAATTCGTCAGCTTCCATCCATTTCCAATCTTCAGCCGTTGCATCAAAAACCTGTAACACGCTGCTCAGTTTGGCAGGATCTCTTTCCCGACTGATAAACGACTCCGTGTCGGTTATATAAAGCACAATCTTTTCGTCTTCCAGCCACTGCAAGTCGTTGAGCGAATCATTCAGGGCATCGAGGTTATAGCCTGATACCGGAAACTCCAGCACATCGGCGATTTCTTCGTAAAACTGCCGTAGCGTACTTGTTTTAAGACCATCAATGTGTGCAATAAAAAAATCTGAACTGCCAAACTGCTTCTCAAGATCGTTTTCTGACTGACTCAACCAGATATTCGGGGATATTGCCATGTACGCTATTTGATTTCGGTGAATGAATTGTAGTGGTCATTTGTGTACCAGGCTCGCCCATCAGAGCCAGTTACGAGCCGTTCTGTACCCCTCCACGTTTTTTTGGGTTTACATCCCACTCCTGGTACTCTATTTTCCGGCCCTCCAGATCTTGCCGGGGCAAATGCGCTTCAAAATTACCAAATCGTCGGCCCCCAACGTAATCAGCGGGCGCTTGTTTGTGTTTAAGTACGTATTCTAATACGTCGTATACTTTTTTAGGAATACTTTTCTGCTGTATTCGATTATTTGTATAATTTTCTGAAGAACGTTTAGATTGTTTCCTTGATTTGGCATGGTATTTGAAAAAGGGATTATTGGATCTTTCTTTTATTTGTTTATTTCTATGACTTTCATCGATACGTTCGGCCGGCTTATCCTGAGTGTCTACATCTCGATTGGTTTGCTTCTGGCAACCTGTGCTAAACAGAAGTAGAGAAATCAGTGAAATGATTAGAATGCGTAGTAAACGATAATCCATCTGGGTGAGTAGTTGAAATTAAAATTTCGACCTTAAGCCTATAATATTAGTTGGTTAATATGCTATTCAGCCTTAAATTAACCACTCGGTCAGAAATAGGGGTTAATATGTTTAAAATTGACATTAAAATCCCGTCGTCAACTTGATGTTGCACAATATCAAGTTTATCTTTGAATATCATCAGAACAAAAAGAGGAGTAAATTGTTGTTTTAGTAATCTTTTTGTCCTGAGCCCCTATCTGTACTGTTGCGTTTAACCACTGCCTAAGAGACTAATCACAAGATGAGAAAACTTCGTTTGTACATGCTGTTCCAATGGGCTTTCTTTCTGCCCATAATATTGCCTCTCTGTTTAGCCTTCGGTGCCATTCAAGGTGCTGTAAACATGGCTGAACGAGTTTTCAACCAGATGTTGACTGATGTAGCTGATGCGTCTCAGACTGAGACAAGCGCTTCAATAGAATAATTTACAAAAAGATTAGAGGTCAAACAAAAGCCCCAAGACCCAGCCAAATGGCTCTGGTCTTGGGGCTTTTGCATAATACAAAATACCCTAAATCGATTTTGACACGAACCCGATCAGTAAAGAAAATCAATGTTCTTATCCTTAATTTCCTCCTGATCCAGTTCTAGAAATTCCTCCCAAAACGGATCTCGCGGAACGCCTGCTTTACAAATAAGCGGCTCTTTTTTGACTGGGTGCGTAAAAAACAATCGGCGGGCGTGTAAATAGATTTTCTTATCCGGCGTCTCCCGATCGTAGCCATACTTCATATCGCCACGAATTGGACAGCCTATTTCGGCCAGTTGGGCTCTGATCTGGTGGGAACGTCCTGTGATTGGCTCAACCTCAATCAGATAGTGTTCATTTATTTTGCCTAACACCCGGTAGTTAAGTTCGGCCCGCTGCGAACCCGGTACTTCGTGCGTATGCGTGCTGACCTGGTTTTTGAGTTCGTCTTTCACCAGCCAACTCACCAGTTTATCACTTTTCTGGGGGGGCTTTTTCCGAACAACGGCCCAGTATGTTTTCTGAACCTGCCGTTTGCGGAAAATCTCGTTCATACGCTCCAAGGCTTTCGAAGTCCGGGCAAACACTACTAAACCGCTCACTGGCCGGTCGAGCCGGTGAACAGGATGTAAAAAAACGTCGCCAGGTTTATTGTACTTTTCCTTGATGTAATCCCGAAGCATCTCGACTAGTGACTCATCGCCAGTTCGGTCGCTCTGCACCAACACGCCTGGCTCTTTGTTGATGATGAGCAGATGGTTGTCTTCGTAAACGACCTGGTAGGGGGGGAGTTTCTTTTTCATTAGTCTTGAATAACTCAGTAGGCTTCCTTTTCGTTCGGAAACTCTTTGGTCTTCACATCATCAACATAATGAGCAATTGCATCGGTCATTATGGTATGAAGATCAGCGTACCGGCGCAAAAAACGAGGCTTAAACTCCTTGGTAATGCCCAGCAAATCATGGAGTACAAGTATTTGGCCGTCGGCATAGGGGCCTGCACCAATACCAATAGTTGGAATGCTGAGCGATTCTGACACCTGCTTCGTGAGGATTGATGGTATTTTTTCGAGCACCAAGCCAAAGCAACCAACGTCCTGAAGCATTATTGCATCCTCTATAAGCTTTTGCGCTTCTGACTCTTCTTTTGCCCGTACGGCATACGTTCCAAACTTGTATATCGACTGAGGAGTAAGGCCAAGGTGGCCCATAACGGGTACACCCGCGCTCAGAATTCGCACAATAGATTCGCGAATTTCCTGTCCGCCTTCCATTTTTACAGCGTGGGCACCCGACTCTTTCATGATTCGAATAGCCGAACGCAGTGCTTCCTCTGAATTACCCTGATACGATCCGAAGGGTAAATCGACAACAACCAACGCCCGCTTCACGGCTCGTACTACCGAACTGGCGTGGTAAATCATCTGATCGAGGGTAATCGGTAGCGTTGTCTGGTGACCAGCCATCACGTTAGATGCCGAATCGCCAACTAATATCACCTCAACGCCAGCCGCGTCAACTACACCAGCCATTGAGTAATCGTAGGCTGTAAGTGCGGATATTTTCTCACCCCGGTTTTTGAGTTCCTGAATGGTGTGTGTTGTAACGCGTTTAATATCGGGATTGTGAATAGACATAAAATTATCGGGGTGCGAGCCAGGTTTCAGGGTTCATTTTGGCAAATTCTTTCCAAACCTGAAACTGAAGTTCAGAAACGCCTTTTGCATCGGTGGCAACTACACCAATTATTTCGCGGGCTTTCACGCGTTGGCCAACCTTTACTGAAACGCTTCGGAGTTTGGCATAAATTGTAAAATAATCGCCGTGCTGAATAGCTACTACGTTGTTACTGCCCATCACGTATTCTACATTCATCACAACGCCTTCATAAACCGCCCTCACGCCTTCACCTGAGTTGGTCTGAATATCGATGCCAGGATTGGAGATGTTAATACCTAGAACCGGGTGTTTGTGGACCCCAAACCGGTCTGCTACAAAACCGCGCTGAACAGGCCACGGCAAACGATGCCGCGAAGCAGCAAACGACGAAGCTAAAGCCGATTCAGCATCATTCAGGTTATTGTCCCGGCGCGTGTCGGCAGGCTCCGCTTTACGAACGGGTTCAGGTTCTGGTTCGGGCTCAACCTTAGTAATAGGCTTGTCTTCAGTGGGTTTTGTGCGTTCAGCAGCGGCAATCTCCTCAGCCCGTTTTCGCTCAGCCGCACGGCGGGCAGCTTCAGCACGGGCGATACGCTCGCGTTCGGCCTTTTCGCGGGCGGCCCGCTCACGAGCTTCACGAGCGATAATCCGCGTGATCATGCTCTCCAAACGAGCCACAGAGCGACGGCTTTCGTTTAATTCATCGCGAAGCTGGCTCTCTTTTTGGCTCAGCTGCTTTACAACCTTGTCTTGCTCTTCTTTGAGATTTTCCAGCTTTTGCGACTCACTAAGTTTAGCCCCAATGGTATTTTTTTGCTCCCGGCGCTTGCGTTCAGACGTCTGTTGTTTGTCCTGAATCATTGTTTGCACCTGCTCCATCTGACGCACCTGCCCCTGCCGGGCATTCGAGTATTGCTTCAGATAGCGGTACCGGGCAATTAACTGGTTGAAGTTATCGGCCGCAAACAGAAAGCCAAGAGGGTTGAGTTGCTGCCGCCTGCGATCGGCACGGGCAATCATGTCGGCGTACTCTTTCTTAAGCTTCTCCAGATCGGTAGTCAGTTTTTCTCGGGCCCGACGGAGTTCAGTAATCTCGGTAGTGGTAAGTTTAAGATCCTCGTTTAGCAGATCTATTTGCTGAGTCTGGGCCTTTATCTGCTGGTTTAGAGCTTTTAACTGGCCCAAGTTTACCTCTTTCTCCGAAGTCGTTTTTTTGAGCACCGATTGAATCTCAGTGATCCGTGCCAGGTTTTGTTTTTTCTCGCGCTCCAACGCCTGTCGGCTACGTTGCTGTGTCTGAGCATGCACTATGCCAACTTCAGCAGCGAGAAATGACAGAAAGACAAGAAAGCGAAAGAAGTTAGAATACATAGTTAACTGAGTGACTGTTGGCCATCGATCGTCGCTCCTGGCAGTGTTTGTGCAACATAAAAGTGCTTATTGCCTGCCATTTAACGTGATCAACTGTTTATGGCCTTCGGACGTATTTGGCCGGTATACTGAATGGGAACCCAGGATTCTTGTCCACTAATTCGACCTTGTTATGGCGAATTTGCAGCAATTTCTGGTAAAACTGTCCATCCGCGTCTGATTTATAATCCAGCGTTATTAAACTCGTATACGGGAATAAGAAGTTATTGAGCGCTTTAAAATCAGCATAGTCGAGCCGAAGCGTATTCTTGGTGGGCTGCTCAGTTACCATCAATTTCTTGAGCTTACGGTCATCTTCACCAATGTAGTTTTCAACCAGAACTTTGCCTTCACTCTGACGAAGCAGCAGGTAATCCCGTTCGTTTTTGATTTTTTGAGCAGGACGCTTGGGCAGGGGCAGGTTGCCTACAATGAGTGATTGAAGGAGATCGAAACTCAGATCAAAATTGAACTGACGACTCAAGGTCGGAAAGTCATACACAGAATACTCGCTATGTATTTTGTCCAGAATGATAATGCTGTCGCGAGTGGCAATTCCGCGAGCGGCTTCAATGCCTAACTTTTGAACCGAAAACCAGATCAGGCTGTCCTTGCGCACCCGGATGTTCATGCTGGCATTATCGGTATTCTCGTCCTTACTTTTAATGCTGAATTTCGACTTTGCCGTAAGGTATTTGAAATCAATTTCTGCCACGTTTGCGCGAGCTTCCTCGATACCTGGGCGCGCCCGAGGAGCTTCCGGTTGTGGAGTCTCCACTTTGGGCGCAGTAGGTGCAGGTGATGCAGAAACAGTATCGCGGGGGGCCGGAGCGCTCACCACGCGTGTTGTGTCGGCAGTAGGGGAGGGTGGTGCTTGCTGCATAACCCGCTGACGGCGGCATCCTTCTGAAACCAGAAGAGACGATAGAAGCAATCCAACCAAAAATGGGTTATTCATATAGTTTGCCAGAAGCGATTTTCTTCTCTAACTGCTGGCTGGTTTCGCCTTTTTGTTTTGCTTTTTTCCACTGCTCCACTGCCTTGTCTTTCTCGCCCAACTGGAAAAGTACATCGCCGTAATGCTCCAATATAGTCCCACTCACCCCGTTTGGATCGGCAGCAAGTGCCTTCTCCAGAAACGTACGGGCTTTCGCGTAGTCTTTCATAATGTACAACACCCAGGCATGTGTGTCTAAGTATGTTGCACTATTCGGGTTACGCTCTACCAACTGCGCCGACATTTCCAGCGCTCTTGGCAGCTTTTCTTTACGAAGCGATAGAAAATAGCTGTAGTTATTCAGCACATGGTCGTTGCGCGGATCGTCTTTCAACACCAATTCGTAGGCTTCATCCGACTTCGCGTGATCGCCCATGCCGTTATAGGCATCGCCGAGTTGCGCATTTACCGCTTTAAGCATACTTTCCAATTCGGCACTTGGGGCATTAGCGAGCAGTCTGCGGCTCTCTTCAAGCGATTCTACAGCTTCCTGGTACTTACGCTTGTAAAGATTCGCTGAACCGTTAGAATACCATAGTAACCCCTGATTGGGGAATACTTCAATCGCTTTTTGTGAGTGAACTAACACGCTATCGACCTGATTCAGCTCACCATCCAGTTGGAGCAGTGCGCCCCACACTTCGTACGTGGAGCCGTCGAGCTTAGCTGCTTTGAGATATAAATCACGAGCTTCTGCTTTTTTGCCCTGTTGAGCCAACAAGTCAGCCAACATGATTTGAGAGCGGGCGTCTTTTGGGTGGGTTTTAGCCAGTTCCTGTGCCAGTTTCAGAGCGTCCTGCTGCGAACCGGCACTTTTATCAGACAAATCTACGTAACTCGACAGAATACGAGCTTTCAGGCCTGCTTCAAGGTTCGGGTTAGCAAAAACGAAATCAAGTTCTTTTCGGGCACGAGTCATGTCGCCCTTTTTGCGATATATCTCGGCCATTAAAACGTGAGCCTGTGGCAGATCGGCACTGAGTTTTAGGGCACGCTCAAGCCAGCCAACTGCCTGGTCATCCCGGTCATTAGCCATCAATAGCTCGGCACCTTCAACGAGGAAATCTGGGTCACCGGGTTCGTTGGCAACTAAGCGTTCAGCTTCTTCAACCGCCTTATCTACTTTATTCTGTTTGAGGTAAATACGTTGTTTCTGACGGGTAATTTCTTCGTTCAGACCCAGGGCGCGTTCTACCCGGTTATATGTATCGAGGGCTTTATCGGGCTTATCGTCGAACAGGTAAATTGCCGCCAGTTCAACACCATACTCCATGTTATCTGCATTCTGTTTGAGCAGACTTTCGTACAATTGTTCTGCCTCTCCGTAGCGCTTCTGCTTCACAAATAGTTCTGCCAAAAGCAACGCGTAAAACTTGTTCGACTTATCGAGTTCGTAGGCTTTGGTTGCCTGAGGAATTGCTTCAGCAACTTTACCGGTTTTTACCAATGCCTGAGCGGTAGCATAGCGGGCAGCGGCATTGTTCGGTTTCTGCTTGATCAGCTTTTCGAATTGAGCCAGCGCTTTAGTGGGCTCATCGGTCATCATGTATTTCATACCCTCCGCAAAAAGGGTTTCATCATCGAGCCGAGCGCGAGTAGGATCAACCGGGACAGCGGCCGTCAGCGATAGGGGAGAAGCGGCCGGGGGTTGCGGCCCGTCGGTCTTGTTCTGCGCCTGTAGAGGTAGTAGCGGAGAGCCAACCAGCACGCCCAACAGTCCAACAAGCCATAAGTTGGCGCAGCTTCGGCGGGGTGCAGAATGAGGAGAGAGGGACAGAAGCGGTTGCATATCAATTTATTACCCAAAACGCTCCAGCGGGCGTTCTATTGCCAGCTGGTTGCGCTTTTGGTACATCAGACAAAGATAACGCAAACCGTTAAGATTCTGTTATGTTTTGATTTCGCTTACGGTGTCCACGTCAGCTCCAATACCAAAGCTTTGGGACTATGGCGGTCATTGGGTATTTGCAGCCCCAGTGAAATGGGAAAGCGACGGTGCGGGTAAGCCACTATACCAACTACAGCGACGCCTAAATCATGATTACCCAGAATCCAGTCGCCCATAAAGTGAATCTTGTGAGGCACCAAGGCAATGTCTGTTCCGAGCATCAATCCGTTACTCGTCCCATCGCCGAGGTAACGGGTATTTCCTTTATACACACCAGCATTGACATGAACATGTTCGTGATTCGACGTATATACCAGATTGGCGTAGGAAAATTGAGCGTATCGAGAATGTTGTTGATACGTTAAGTTCAGGCCCTGCTGCGTACCCAGACCAACTTTCCAATGATGATTCAACTTGAAACTCTTCTGCACATTAATCAGCAACAGGGGAGAAAGTGGATCACCATCCAATAGATCATTTTCGAAAAAGTGGTGATCGACCTCAGAATAGTCAATGCCCAGTAAGTTGAGACCAATTTCCCAGTCGTGCTTCAGGCCGTAGTCAACGGTTGTGTTCGACTGAATGACACTATTGAAATTTATTTGTTCCTGTACAAAGAATTTTCCGTGCTCAGTTATCTCCGATGAGGGCACGTTAAACAAACTCTGTTGGGCCTGAACCTGTGTAGGAATAATGCTGAGTCCGGTCAGAATCCAGAGTAGACAATAAAGTTGTTTCATGAATGGTTTACGTTACCTAAATATGGCGTAAAGTTATTGACGAAACTTACCACAAAAGTTGATTTAGGGAGTTTTAATACACCAACCGCGTCAATTTGTTACAGGAGTCAATGTTTGTTACTTCTGTGCTACTGTTCCTTTCCGGGTTTTGGCTTTCTGCAAGACCCATTGTCCTACTTTTTCTCCCATAGCAGCACCATTGTCCAGTGCCGACCGGTAGTGAATACCCCCATATAGCCGACTAACCGATGCCTGTAGAGCCGCGTCTTTGAATGATTTGAACGAGCGAACGCCGTGACCATATTTAAATTCGGTGGAATCGGTGAAGGCGATATTGTCTCCGACGAGTCCAGTCAATACGGTAGCCGCTGCCGCTGTAATAGTACTGTGCCCGCTTGGATATTCGGGGAAGGGAGGAGTCTGTAAAAAAGGGGTCCACTTCGGATCAATTGACTTATTGATTACTGTTTCCGGACGAACGGTTTTGCTCCGATATTTTTCATCCCAACAAGCAATAAAGCCATCGGCCAGGGCCAGCGAGGTTAGCGTATACGCTTCTACCGTTTGCATTAAGCCCAGTTTCTGCTGCCGGGCAACCGTTTCGGCAATGGCTAACCAATGACCGCCCGGGGTCATTTTCTTGGATGCATACGACACGTGACCAGCCACGTTCATCACAAATGCGTTGTCGTCCCAGAAATAGGCAATATCCTGTTGTTCTTTGGTCAAGTTTTTGCCTGTTTCATACACCTCCATCAATTCTTTCTCATAAGGCGAGCCTTTGCTCATACTGTAAGCAAACGGACGGGGAGGTTGAAATTGATTGCAGGTGTCCATTACCCAACAGCGAATTTTATTCCATTGAGGTTCGGCGGCATCCATATACGCGGGAGGAGTAGGCACCCAGGTTCCCTCTTCATTCGTAACGGTATGCTTGAAACCCCGCGTTTGCTTATACGAATCTTTGGCTGCGTAGTCCAGAATATGTTTAGCAACTGCTTCTCCGTAAGCCATTGAGCGAGCGTAAACCTCATCGGGAACGCCATCTTTCTTGTACTGCCCGTAGAAAGTTGGCTCAAACTCGTCGTAAAAGTCAGCAGAGAATGTCAAGGCACGAGCAACCGTCAAAAACGCCCGTGCCGAAGCCAACGGAAAACAGTATTCCTGCCCGGCTTCCGGTTTGGGACCGGCCGTGAAACGCTTCATCTTGCCAGCCAATGATTCATAGTTAGCATCGAACGGCACCAGCGCTTCGTAACCAGCCAAGTTTGCATAGCCGTAGATGCGGCTTGCTACTGGGGGCGAAAAAATATCGTGAATTACAACCTCTGTTAGCTTATTTAAAGCAGCATCATAGCGCTCAGGATCAGCAGCTTTGGCATTGTATTCGGCAGGGGTAGCCGACTTCTGGCAACCGGCGGCAGTCAGCAGAATCAACGCCAGCATCCAGGTATAAAGAAGCGGTTTTTTCATCGTTTTAAAGTTAATGTGAGTAGGGGTCTCTTTACTAATTTCAGACACCAACCATTGTATTCAATCTTACAAAATTAACGAAAGGCATGTCAATTTTCGGTGAAAATGTTGGAGGGTTCATTGCCTTTTAACTTTTCTCACGCCCGATCAACATTTCTGCGCTCTGCTTTTTCGCAATCATGGTTGCCGTATCGTATTTTTACAGAAGATTCTTCGTCACAATTATCCCTTTTCATGAGAAACCTACGTTGGCTATTCGTTTTAGCCGTCAGTTTGCCATCTGTCTATGCGCAAACGCAACCGTCCACCTTCAGTGCCAATACGCGCTTTGAGCAACTCGGTCCCATTCTACCCACGCCCAACACCTTCCGTACTTCGTCGGGGGCACCGGGCAAAGACTATTTCCAGAACCGCGCTGACTATGATATCAAAGCAGAGCTAGACGATACGAACCAAAAAATTACGGGTTCTGAAACCATTACGTACTTTAACAATTCGTCGGATGCGCTAACCTACCTGTGGTTACAGCTCGATCAGAACTTGTTCCGGCCCGAGGCTACTGGTAATGTAGCTCGTACCAACAGCATCAACGCAGAGCGGGGAGCCTCGGCTGCTCAACTTGACCCCGGTTCAGCCCTTAAAGGCAAAGATTATGGCTACAACCTGACATCAGTGCGCGACGCAGCCGGAAAGGCGCTGAAGTACACGATCAACCAGACCATGATGCGGATCGACCTACCGGTGGCCGTGGCACCTGGTAAATCGGTCTCGTTTTCCATCGACTGGAACTTCAAGATTGTGAATGCGAATGCGACTGGTGCCCGTTCGGGTTATGAGTTCTTTCCCAAAGACGGTAACTACGTCTATGAAATTGCCCAGTGGTTCCCCCGTATGTGCCCATACGACGACGTGAATGGCTGGCAGAACAAGCAGTTTCTGGGGCAGGGTGAGTTTGCCCTCATCTTTGGAAATTACAAAGTGGCTCTGACTGTCCCCAACGATCACGTAGTTGGTGCAACAGGCGAGTTGCAGAATGCATCGCAGGTGCTGACGTCTACCCAAATGGCCCGCTGGAATAGCGCCAAGACAAAAGGCGACAAACCCGGTGAAAATCCGGTGGTGATTGTTACACAAGCCGAAGCCGAAGCAGCCGAAAAAGGTAAGCCAACTGGCAAAAAAACCTGGATTTACAAAGCCAACAACGTGCGGGATTTTGCTTTTTCGAGCAGCCGCAAGTTTATCTGGGATGCGCTGAACCCACAGGTAGAAGGCAAGCGCGTTTGGGCCATGTCGTTGTATCCTAAAGAGGCTAATCCGCTTTGGGGTCAGTATTCAACCCGCCTGGTGGCTCACACACTACGCTCATACTCGCGCCGGACGTTTGGGTATCCGTACCCCGTTGCTTACTCGGTACACGGCCCGGTGGGGGGCATGGAATACCCAATGATGTGCTTCAACGGCGCTCGTCCCGAAGCAGACGGCACGTATTCGCAAGGCACCAAGAATTTCCTGATTCTGGTGGTAATCCACGAAGTGGGCCACAACTTCTTCCCGATGATTGTGAACTCTGACGAACGCCAGTGGTCATGGATGGATGAAGGCCTTAACAGCTTTTTGGAAGGTTTGGCTTGTCTGGAATGGGACCCTGATTTTCCGGCAACGGGCATTCAGCCCCAGTCAATCACGCCCTACATGCGTCTCGATGCATCGCAGCAGGTGCCTATCATGAGTAGCTCCGACAACATTACGCCCAATACCTTCGGTCCCAATGCGTATAGCAAACCCGCCACAGGTCTGAATATTTTACGTGAGACGGTCATGGGCCGCGAGTTATTCGATTATGCGTTTAAAGAATACTCACGTCGGTGGATGTTCAAATCCCCCAGCCCGGCTGATTTCTTCCGTACTATGGAAGATGCCTCTGGCGTTGATCTGGACTGGTTCTGGAAAGGTTGGTTCTACGGAGTACAACCCGTTGACCAGTCGCTGGTGAAAGTTGATTGGTTCCAGGCCAACAGTCAGAATCCAGAGATTGTGAAGGCCGAAGCTCGTGCCGCTGCCAAGGCTCGCCAAAATACGATCAGCAAACAACGTGATGCCGCCGAAAAAGGCAACACCGTGGTGGCGCAGGATAGCACCATGAAGGATTTTTATAACAGCTACGATCCGTATGCGGTGACCGAAGCGGATAAGAAAAAGTATCAGGATTACCTGGCTACACTTACCCCCGACGAGCGCAAAGCAGCTGAAGCGGGTACGAACTTCTACACGCTTTCACTCCAAAACAAAGGTGGTTTACCGATGCCCGTAATTGTGCGGATGCAGTTTGAAGATGGCACCGATTCAGTTGCTCGTTTCCCAGTAGAAATCTGGCGCTTCAACGATGTATCGATTAAGAAAGTCATTGCCACCAACAAGAAAGTGACGCAGTGGACGCTCGACCCCTACAGCGAAATTGCCGACATCAATACAGAAGACAATTCGTTTCCGCCCGTGTCGCAGCCAACGCGATTCCAGCTGTTCAAGCAACAGCAGCGGGGTGGGGGAGGAGCCCCCAATCCAATGCAGCAACAACGGCAGGCACAACCCAATCAGGCAGCTCCAGCCAGACAGGGCACCGGCAAAAATTGATCTGCCTACTACATACTTAACACAACCTAATTTAAACCAATGAAGAGGAAAATTTTAAGTCTTGGCCTGATGCTTTGCTCAGGCATGTTGCTGGCCCAGGCACCACCGTCGAGCTTCAGCGCCAACGACCGATTTGAGCAGTTGGGGGCCATGATGCCTACCCCCAATACCTTCCGCACCTCGTCGGGAGCGCCGGGTAAAGATTATTTCCAGAACCGCGCCGATTATGACATCAACGTTACGCTGGACGATGCCAACCAGAAAATTACGGGTACAGAGATGGTCACCTACCAGAATAATTCGTCGGACGTGCTGACGTATATCTGGCTGCAACTCGATCAGAACCTGTTTGCGAAAGGATCAACCGCAAGCCTTACCCGCACAGGTGGTATCAGCGAAGGTGGAATGACTTTTGGCGCGCTGAACAACCTAAGTTCGGTGCGGGAACGGAGCACTAACCAGCCCGCCGACAAATACGGCTACAACATCACGGCCGTATACGACAAAACCAAAAAGCCGCTGAAGTACACCATCAACCAAACCATGATGCGGATCGACTTGCCAGCGGGTTTGGCTCCTGGTAAATCGTTCACGTTTGGCGTTGAGTGGAACTACTTCATTACGGAGTACTACGGCCGGTCGGGCTACGAGTTTTTCCCGAAAGACGGTAACTACAACTATAACATTGCCCACTGGTTCCCCCGTCTGTGTAAGTACGACGACGTGAACGGCTGGCAGAACAAGCAGTTCCTGGGTGGCTCGGAGTTCACGCTGATTTTTGGCAATTACAAAGTTGCCATCACTGTTCCTGCTGACCATATTGTGGCTGCTTCGGGCGAGTGTCAGAACTATGCGCAGGTGCTTACGCCTACTCAGCAGCAACGTATGAATCAGGCTCGTAGCTCGAAAACGCCGGTTGTAATCGTGACACAGGCCGAAGCCGAAGCAGCTGAGAAAAATAAAGCAACGGGTACAAAAACCTGGGTTTACAAAGCTGATAACGTACGGGATTTCGCCTTTGCCTCGTCACGGAAATACATCTGGGATGCTATGCAGACCGATGTGTATGGCAATGGCCGCAAAATCTGGAGCATGTCGTACTACCCAAAAGAGGGCAACCCACTGTGGGGTCAGTATTCAACACGTGTTGTAGAGCATACGCTGAAAACTTATGGCAAGCGGACATTCGATTATCCGTATCCAGTGGCTATTTCGGTTCACGGAACATCCGGTGGTGGTATGGAATATCCCATGATCTCCTTCAACGGGGGCCGTCCAGAAGCCGATGGTACGTATTCGGAGCAGACCAAAGCGGGTATGATTGGCGTAATTATTCACGAGGTGGGCCACAATTTCTTCCCGATGATTGTGAACTCCGACGAACGTCAGTGGACTTGGATGGACGAAGGGTTGAACACATTCTGCCAGTATTTGTCAGAGAAGGATTGGGATTACAATTTCCCAAGCCGCCGGGGTGAGCCTCAGTACATTGTCGATTACATGAAAATGGACAAGGCCATGCTGGTGCCCATCATGACATCGGGTGAGAACGTAATCCAACTCGGTCCTAACGCGTACGCCAAGCCTGCTACAGCCCTGAATATTCTGCGCGAAACAGTGATGGGTCGCGAGTTATTCGACTATGCGTTTAAAGAGTATTCGCGTCGGTGGATGTTCAAATCGCCCACTCCGGCTGATTTCTTCCGTACCATGGAAGATGCTTCTGGCGTCGACCTGGATTGGTTCTGGAAGGGCTGGTTCTACGGCATTGAGCCCGTTGATCAGGATTTAGCTGATGTAGATTGGTTCCAGGCCGATTCGCAGAACCCAGAGGTAACGAAAGCTTTAGCCCGTGAAGCAGCCAAAGCTCGTCAAAATACGATCAGCAAGCAGCGTGACGCGGCTGAGAAAGGCAACACCGTAGTGGCGCAGGACAGCACCATGAAAGACTTCTACAATAGCTACGATCCCTACGCGGTGACCGATGCGGATAAGAAGAAATATCAGGACTATCTGGCTACGCTCACTGCCGACGAGCGTAAGAGTCTGGAGGCAAATGCCAGCAAAAACTTCTACACAGTAACGCTCAAGAACAAAGGTGGGCTACCGATGCCGGTTATCATTCGGATGGAATACGAAGACGGCACCGACTCAACTGTTCGGCTACCGGCTGAAATCTGGCGTTTCAACGATGTATCGATTAAAAAAGTGATTCCAACCACCAAGAAAGTGGTATCTTGGACGCTGGACCCGTATCAGGAAATTGCTGACATCGATACAGAGAACAACTCATTCCCTCGTACCTCGAAGCCAACCCGGTTCCAGTTGTTCCGGCAGCAGCAGGGTCGTTTTGGAGCGCAAGGACCTAACCCGATGCAGCAGCAAAGACAGCAATCGGGGCAGGCTCCACCGGCAAGGCAGGGCGCTGGGAAGAACTAAAGCAGCCAAATGAATAATTGCCGACGCCTGGGTTTCGATAAGCTCAGGCGTCATTTTTTGTACGCATACTCCTTCACTACTTCTATGAAAAAAATATTACCTTGTTTTGGCATCCTAACGGGTGTCCTGTTGCTTTCGCTATGCGTTCAGGCACAGCAACCAACCTCACCAACGGCTACGACGGGAGCCGCTACACCCGCATCGACCACAACGGCCGGAGCAGCCAAAAAAGACGCCAATGGACCGAAGCCCTACAAGGAGGTCATTACAGCGTCGGCGCAAACCAGCAAAGGATTGTTCATTAGCCACCGGATAGAAGACAAGTTCTTCTTCGAAATTCCAGACTCGCTTATTGGTCGGGAGTTTATGGCGATCACAAGGATTTCTAAAGCACCAACCGGCGCTGGCTACGGCGGTGAAATTGCCAACCGGCAAGTGCTGCGCTGGGAACGCGGCCCTGAAAAGAAGCTATTTCTGCGCGTGGTCAGCTACCTTAACGTTGGAGCCGACACGATCCAACCGATTTATCAGGCCGTTCGGAACTCCAACATGGAGCCAATCACGGCCTCATTTGATATTCGGGCTATTCGGAAAGACACGTCTGTGGTGATTGAAATAACGGATTTCTTTAAGTCCGACAATCAGGTTGTTTCGCTGGACCCCACTGCCAAAACGCGCTACCGACTGACTACGCCTGCCCCCGATCGTTCGTTTATTCAACGCATTCGCTCTTACCCCATCAATACGGAAGTGCGAACGGTGAAAACATACAATGTAAGCCCGGCTCCAGCCGTACCAACCCCCGGTCCCAGTCCATCGACTCAGTTGCCCGCAGCTTCAGCAGCCGGTGCTGTGACCATGGAGATCAACACATCGATGATTTTATTGCCCCAAAGTCGGATGCGTAAACGGTTATTCGACAGTCGAGTGGGTTTCTTTGCCAATGGGTATACTGTATATGACGATGGCTCGCAGCGGACCGAAAAAGAGACATTTGCCGTTCGCTGGCGGTTAGAGCCAAAATCGACCGCTGATGCCGACCGTCAGAAGCGCGGCCAACTTATTGAGCCCAAAAAGCCGATTGTTTATTACATCGACCCCGCAACGCCCATCAAATGGCGCAAGTACCTGAAGCAGGGCGTAGATGATTGGCAGGTAGCCTTTGAAAAAGCAGGCTGGAAAAACGCGATCATGGCGAAAGACTGGAATGATACCGATACTTCGCTAAGCCTCGAAGATGCTCGCTACTCCGTAATCCGGTACTTTGCCTCCGACATCGAGAACGCATATGGCCCCAACGTTCACGATCCGCGTACGGGAGAAATCCTTGAAAGCCACATTGGCTGGTATCACAACGTGATGAACCTGCTCCGTAAATGGTACATGGTACAGGGAGCCGCCGTGGACGCCCGCGCCCGCAAACCCAAATTTGATGATGAACTGATGGGTCAGTTGGTGCGGTTTGTCTCGTCGCACGAGGTTGGTCATACGCTCGGATTACGGCACAATTTCGGTTCGAGCCATGCTACACCAGTCGAAAAGCTGCGCGATAAAGCCTACATCAAACAGTTTGGCCACACTCCGTCGATTATGGATTACGCCCGCTTCAACTATGTTGCCCAGCCCGAAGATGGTATCACAGATCTTTTCCCCCGGATTGGCACTTACGACACTTGGGCCATTGAGTGGGGATATAAGCCCATTTATGACACGAAATCGCCAGAAGAAGATAAGATGGTGCTGAACCAGTGGGTGAAGCAGCACGAAGCAGATCCCAAATACTGGTTCGGTACGGAAATTAACCCAATGGACCCTCGCTCGCAAAGCGAAGACCTCGGCGATAATGCCATGGTAGCCAGCGAGTATGGTATCCGCAATCTGAAACGTATTCTGCCGAACCTGCCCCAGTGGACCCGCGAAGAGGCCGAAGACTTTGACAAACTACAGGAAATGTATGGTGAAATTGCGGGTCAGTTCCGACGGTATATGGGCCACGTGACCAAGTATGTTGGCGGCATTTACGAAACGCCAAAAACCTACGATCAGCAGGGTATTGTGTATGAGCCAACACCAAAGAATCTGCAAAAAGACGCTGTTACGTTCCTGAACAAGCAGCTTTTCGAAACACCAACCTGGTTGCTCGACGCGAAAATTATGCCGCTCGTCCGCCCTGACCAGGGTGTGGATTATATTCGGACGTTGCAGGAAAACACGCTTAATAGCCTGTTCGATGTGGGCCGCCTGAGCCGTCTGATCGAAAACAGCAGTAAGGGTGAGTCGTATGGTCTCGACGAATTCTATGGCGATGTGCAAACGGGTATCTGGAGTGAACTGACTGCCAAAGCACCCATCGATAATTACCGTCGGAACTTGCAAAAGGCGTACGCCGAGAAACTGATTGGAATGCTGACGAATCCACCAGCTCCTACGCGGCCAACTGGCTTTCAGGGGCAGGGCTTCTCATTTAATCCCGGTCCTTACACCGACGTCCAGAAGTCCGACATCATGTCGGTAACGCGGGCGTATCTGGTACAGCTCCAGGGTGACATTCGCTCCGCTTTGCCAAGCCAAACGGATAAAATGAGCCGCTACCACCTCGACGATGTATTGATGCGTATCAACCGCGCCCTCGATCCAAACCGTCCGATTGTGGAGATAGCTGAGAAAAAATAATAAGCGTGAATGTGGATAATGATTACGGTATATTGGTCAAGTCGGTTTTTCGACAATACTCATTGTACACTAATCATTATCCATTATCTTTGCAGGGCATTTCGGGATGTAGCGCAGTCCGGTAGCGTGCTTGCATGGGGTGCAAGAGGTCGTGGGTTCGAATCCCGCCTTCCCGACTAAAGAGAGCCAGTCATCAATTGACTGGCTTTTTTGTTGCCAGTGCTGAGCCTGAGCTCACTGAAATAGCTTCCTGAGAATTTGAATCCCGCATCGAGCTTGAGTCTTGATCGTACCGAGTGGCAACTCCAGCAGATCAGCCACTTCCTGCATTGAGTATCCCTCGATATACACTAATTCGATTACTTGCCGGTACTTTCCGGTTAGCGTACTGTAGATCAAATCCTTGAAATCGATATAGGTATAATTTGGCGTTTTTGCCACTTGAGAAGCATCTGCATTAGTATCAATAAATAGCACATGAGAATTATTTGATCGTAAAAAATCAAGCGCTGTATTCCGGGCTATTTTCATCATCCAGGTAACAAGCTTGCCGTGCGAAGAGTCGTAGTGGGCTATATTCTGCCAAATCTTGACAAACGTATCCTGAAGCAAATCTTCGGCTTCTGCATTATCCTTGACTATTCGGGTAATGTAAGCCAGCAAAAAAGGACCATAATAATCGTATGCCCGCTGATAAGCCGCAGGTCGATTCTGAATCAGGTCGTTTAATAGTGTGTTATCGGGCGTTGAGTCTGTCAAGACTTACTGTGCAAAGCAGCGCATCATTCCTCTCGGGTTAACTTTCGAGAGCGAAGCTAACCCAACGATATGCACTCTATTAGCATTGTTGTCTGATCCATTTACGGCCTTATAATCACATTGGATTTAAAAAAAGTACATTAAAAGTCTATTATAGACTATCTGTAGCGTTTCACTTACGCCAAATTTTATATAAACCGATGTAATTTCCCGATGGAGGCTCTGTAAAACAATAACCCACAAGAAGCCCCCTCAAAAGGGGACTTCATATGGGTTAGAGTAATTAGTCGCCTGAGATGTTTCCACCCCAGCAATGGTATGACCGCAGAATTTCGTTCTCGTCATTTTCTACCAACAAATTTTTGTTTCAGTAGCCCTTTATTCGAATGTACGGCCCGTGACCAGTGCAGTAGTTTCGCTTCAGTCAGCTCGGCGCATAAAAAAAAGGCCAACTCCTGTTAGCCTTTTTTCCCATTTATCCATTGGTATCAAACGGTATATAGCTGAATAGCTTTTACGTTTCGCCTAGTAAGCAGACGCCCGTTTTTTATTATGGTCACAACCAGTTACTTATCACTCACAACTTTTCTCTTAACTGGAAAACCCATGTTACTACACAGATTATAAAACAAATTGGTTGAATAGGCCATTTAAAGGAATGATCAGCCTAGCCATAAGTCTAGGCTGACCGCTATCCTCATTAATATATATTCGTTATGAAAGCAAAACACTTCTCCTGCTCTTTACTTTTCGTATCAGCTCTGTGGCTAACTGGTTGCGAAGATCACGCCAACAGCCCAAACGCTTCTTTTCCAGAGCGTATTGACTTTGTGTCGCAGCGCCAATATCCCGAAGGCATTGCGTACTCGGCGCAGTTAGACAAGTTTCTGGTTACCTCTATTCCGTTCGGCAAAATCGGTACGGTGGGTAAAGATGGCACGTATGCCGATCTGATTACACCCCCCGAGTTGATCAGTGGTATTGGCATGAAGATGGCTAACGGCCGCATATTTGTTTGTAATGGCGACCAGGGGCGGTCAACCAAGAGTACTACCGCAACAACTCGTCAGACAGCTGAACTGTTGGTTTTCAACCTGAACACACGCCAGCTAGAACGCCGAACTGATTTAGATGCCTTGATACCAGCAGCAGAGCCAAACTTTGCCAACGATGTAACCCTCGCTCCCGACGGAACTGCCTATGTGACAGATTCTTTTTCACCCGTGATCTACAAAGTTAATCCAGATGGTACGGCCAGCGTTCTGGCAAGAGACGACGTTAAGTTCTCGAGCGCTACTTTTGGCCTGAATGGCATTGTTTACCATCCTAACAATTACCTTATCGTGGCTAACACAGGACAAGGAAAACTGTATAAAGTTGATTTGCAGAACGGAAACGCTATCACCGAAATAACGGGAACTGGTGCGTTGCCCGGCGATGGATTGACGTTGCTTAATGGTGATCTGTACGTAGTGACGGGTGGCAATCGAGTAGCTCAGGTTCGTAGCACCGATAACTGGCAAACAGCTTCAATTATCAAATTCGACGCAACGGGCTATCTGGGCGCAACAACCAGTGTAGCCGTTAACAACCAGATTTATACGTTGAATGCCCGCATTGGTGAAACCGGCAACGCACAGGACTTCAGCATTCAGCGGTTCCGGTAATGAGATACGTGTAGCACTGCTCACTGGGTGGTGCTACAACTCATCTACCCATGAATACCTCCGAATACGCGTTTGAGATTGTACCTTTGCGGTATGTACAAGCGTATTGTTCTCCCGATTCTCTTCCGCTTCGACGCTGAGACCATTCACCATTTTGCCACGTCGGCACTCAAATTCACTTTAGCTATTCCGGGTATGCGCTGGCTGGCGCGTCGGCTTTATGTAGTCGATGATCCTCGTTTGCGTCGCACGGTTTTTGGAATTGACTTTCCTAATCCGGTGGGTATGGCTGCCGGCTTCGACAAAAATGCGGAACTGGTAACAGAGTTAAGTGCGCTTGGCTTCGGGTTTGTGGAGATTGGTACCGTAACCCCCCGTCCTCAACCCGGCAACCCAAAGCCCCGCCTGTTCCGGCTCAAAGCCGACGGTGGACTCATCAACCGCATGGGTTTCAACAACAAAGGGGCTGGTCCAGCAGCTGGGCGACTTCGGAGCCTGAACCAACGAGTAATTGTCGGTGGAAACATTGGCAAAAATAAAGACACTCCGAATGAGGAGGCTCTACATGACTATCAGCGTTGCTTCCACGATCTGTTCGATACGGTCGACTATTTTGTGGTCAACGTTAGTTCGCCCAACACACCCGGCCTGCGCGATCTACAGGAGCGGGAACCCCTGACTCGTTTGCTGCTGGCTCTACAGCAGGACAATCGCGCCAGGCCCAAGCCTAAACCCATTCTGCTTAAAATCGCTCCTGATCTCACCGATTCTCAGTTGGATGATATTGTGGCCATTGTGACCGATACCCAAATTGCGGGCGTTATTGCCACCAATACAACCATCAGCCGCGCTGACCTCAAAACAGATTCTCAAGCGGTGGAGAACATTGGCGCCGGCGGTGTCAGTGGGAAACCTGTTCGTAACCGATCTACGGAAGTAATTCGCTATCTGTACCAGAAGTCAGGAGGGTCGTTTCCAATTGTTGGAGTAGGGGGGATCTTCACAGCTGAAGATGCACTCGAAAAACTCCAGGCGGGAGCCAGTCTGGTTCAGGTTTATACAGGGTTTATTTATGAGGGCCCAGCCATGGCTAAACGCATTTGCAAAGGGATACTGGATCATAGTCTTTAGACGTTTGATACCGGATAGTAGACAGCACGGTAGTCAATCCTCAAAATCTATAATCCAAAATCCCTTTTTCATATCAGCAAAAACGCGGAAATTTACACCAGAAGCCACAGCCCTGACCCATGGCCCAATCGACTGCTACTTCCCGACAAAATACTAATCGCCGACGATCTAAGGCTACTACTACCAGCGAACCTTCGTTCGACTGGGCAGCAGCCCTCGACCGGTGGCTCACCGACCAACGCTCTACGCTCACCCTTGGGGTGTTTATGATGCTCATGGGCCTTGGTCTTTTCATTGCTTTCGTTTCGTATATACTCAATGGTAATGCTGACCAGAGTGTAGTTGATGCCGGGCTCGATGTGCCAGTGCGCACAAACGGGGCCGAAGCTAGAAACTGGCTGGGGTTACTAGGGGCCTATATCGGGCACGTCTTTATTTTCCGCTGGTTCGGAATTGGTGCGTTGGGCTTACCGCTGATCGTGTTTTTATCGGGCTATAAGCTGGCCATTGGAAAAGAACTGATGCCGCTAGCCCGAACAACCAAAGCCACGCTGTTCGGAATGCTCTGGATTAGCTTGTTCACTGGCTATTTTGTTCTGGCTACTGACTCCGTTGCCGAAGGAAGCATCTGGTGCGGGGGCATCGGCTACGAACTTAACGCTTTGCTACAGAGTCTGCTAGGCTGGGGGAGTTTGGCTATCATTGGCTTCATGCTATTTCTGTTTATTGTCTTTTTCTTCAACATCACATCCTTACCGTGGCTTAAAAACTTGGGCACCCGTACTGAGTCAGAAGACGCGGGCACTGATGATACACTGGCTGATTATGGTGACGATGACGATGAAACAGAGCCAGAAGTGCCAACTGCTAGACCGTCTCAGCCAGTAACAAATAACATACTACGTGCAAATGGACATGCAGTAGAAAGGTCTGTTGAGCCTTCTATTACCGAAGAAAAACCGGTATTGAACGGGGCAGAAACTTATGAAATTACTGGGGTGAAGGAATCAACGGTAGGCACCACACTTATTGTAAAAAGTGCCCCAGCCGATGATACTGAATTGCCCACCACAACACCAACTTTCGATGTTGATGTTGCCGAAGACGACCTCGATCTGGTAGCAACGCATGGTCTCTACGACCCTACACTTGACCTACCAAGCTACCTGTATCCGACTGCTGAATTGCTCACGGATTACCCTAATAAAGGCAAAGCCCAGGTATCTGAATTTGAGCTTGAAGAGAACAAAAATAAGATCGAGGATACGCTACTGAAGTTTGGCATTGGCATCAAGAAAATCTTCGCTGAAGTTGGGCCAACGGTTACCCTGTACGAAATTATCCCTGCGGATGGCGTTCGGATTTCTAAGATCAAAAACCTTGAAGACGACATTGCTTTGAGTTTGGCCGCCCTTGGTATTCGTATCATTGCGCCAATGCCCGGCAAAGGGACAATTGGGATTGAGGTTCCGAATAAGAACCGCGAAATGGTGTCGATTCGCTCGGTGATGACCAGTGAGAAGTTCAATAAAGCCAATATGGATTTGCCTATTGTGCTGGGCAAAACTATCTCCAACGAAATCTACGTAGCCGATCTCGCCAAGATGCCTCACTTACTGATGGCGGGCGCGACGGGCCAGGGTAAGTCGGTGGGTTTGAACGTGTTGCTGACCTCACTGATCTACAAGAAACACCCGGCTCAGTTGAAGTTTGTTTTGGTTGACCCCAAAAAGGTGGAACTCACCCTGTTTAACCGGCTGGAGCGTCATTTTCTGGCTAAGCTCCCCGATACCGACGAAGCGATCATTACCGATACCAAAAAGGTAGTGAACACGCTTAACTCACTCTGTATTGAGATGGACAATCGGTATAACCTGCTCAAGGACGCCAACTGCCGAAACATCAAAGAGTACAACGTCAAGTTCGTCAATCGGCGGCTCAGCCCCGAAAAGGGCCACCGGTTCCTTCCGTATATAGTGCTGGTAATCGACGAATTAGCCGACTTGATGATGACGGCTGGCAAGGAGGTAGAACAACCCATTGCCCGGTTGGCACAGTTGGCCCGGGCAATTGGTATTCACCTCGTGGTAGCTACCCAACGGCCTTCGGTGAACGTGATCACAGGTCTGATCAAAGCCAACTTCCCCGCCCGTTTGTCGTTTAAAGTGACCTCTAAAATTGACTCCCGCACCATTCTGGATACAGGTGGTGCCGAGCAACTAGTGGGCATGGGTGATATGTTGTTATCATCTAACTCCGACATTATTCGCTTACAGTGCCCATTCGTCGATACCAATGAGATTGAAGAAATCTGCGATTTTGTGGGCAACCAGCGCGGCTATGATGAAGCGTATGCTCTCCCCGAATTTGCGGGTGACGACAGTGGAAATAGCGAAGAGGATCGGGACGTTGATATGGAAAACCGCGACCCCATGTTCGACGAAGCGGCCCGCATGGTAGTGCTTCACCAGCAGGGTAGCACTTCCCTCATCCAACGGCGGTTGAAGCTTGGCTATAATAGGGCCGGGCGCATTGTCGATCAGTTAGAAGTAGCGGGTATTGTTGGTCCATTCACCGGCAGCAAAGCCCGCGACGTGCTCTTCCACGATGTTCAGCAACTAGAGGAACATTTGAAGCGATTGTCGAATTGATTAGCTCTCTGCCAAGTATTTGTGAACGAAACTGACAGCCATGGCTCCCTCGCCAACGGCTGAGGCAACTCGCGCCATGGCGCCTGCGCGCACATCGCCCGCGGCAAAAATGCCAGGACTACATGTTTCTAGGGAGTACGGTTCGCGATCTTGACGCCAGACTTTTTTGTACTCAGCGTACCGGCCCATATCACGGCCGGTGGCGATGAAACCCTTGTCGTCTTTCAGGATATCCATCTCGATCCAGTCCGTGTAAGGTTTAGCGCCGATGAATATAAACAAACCAGCCGCACCCACTTTCCGGCGTTCTTTGGTCTTGGTATCTTCCAGAATCAGGCATTCCAGCTTCTGATCACCCAGGCCTTCGACCACTTCAGTGAATGGCACAACGGTGATATTTGGCGTATTATCGATCTGGTCGATGAGGTACTGCGACATAGATTCAGAAAGGTCAGCCCGGCGCACGCAAATAAATACTTCGGAGGCCGTACGCGATAAATACATCGCTCCCTGACCCGCTGAATTTCCGCCACCGACAATGTACACGGGCTGCCCTTTGAACGCGTACGCTTCGGTGGTTGCTGCGCCATAATACACGCCAGCACCTGTGAATTTGTCTAAACTTTCGTTCTCTAATTTGTGGTACGAAACGCCTGTACTCAGTAAAATTGACCGCGCTACAACTTCACTCTCGTCGGCCATTTTAATATGTTTGTACTGCCCCTCGGACTTAATTGAAACGACTTCCTGCGGAGCCAGAAACTCTACGCCAAACCGTTGAGCCTGAGCAATGGCTCTCCGGGTAAGTTCGGCACCGCTAAGCCCATTGGGGAAGCCTAGGTAATTTTCAATGCGCGAACTGGTACCAGCCTGTCCACCGGGCCCTCGCTTGTCGATCATAATGGTTCGCAGACCTTCTGATCCTCCATAAACGGCCGCTGCCAGCCCCGCAGGGCCAGCTCCAATAATGGCCAGATCATACAACGACTGCGATGCCTTGGGACTCAAACCCACCTTCTCGCCTAACTCAGCAATTGTTGGGCGTTTCAGCACGGTACCTTCACCGGTTAACACCGCGGGCAAATCAGCTTTAGTCAATTCATACAATTGAAGCAATTTATCTGCTTCGGGGTCAGTTTCCACATTAATCCACTGGTACGGAAACAGGTTACCTGCCAGAAAATCTTTCAGCTCGTGCGACAGGGGTGAAAACTGGTAGCCAATCAATTTCAATCCATCAAAGCCGGGTCGATAACGCGATTGCCAGTCCGACAAGAGTTCGGCCAAAACAGGATATAACTTCTCTTCAGGCGGGTCCCAAGGCTTGGCGATATAGTAATCCAGTTGCACTTCATTAATGGCTCTGACGGCCGCATCCGTGTCTGAGTAAGCTGTGAGCAAGACTCGTTTGGCATTGGGATATAACTCCCTGGCCTTTTTCAGGAAGTCTACCCCAGCCATTTCGGGCATTCGCTGATCTGAAAGGAAGAGTGCTACTTCCTCGCCTTTTTTCTTTAATTCCGGCAACGAATCAAGCACTTCCTGCGCTGAGGTAGTCGCCATGATTCTATACTCTTTGCGATACTGTTGACGTAAATCTCTCTTGATAGAATCCAGCACTTGCTGGTCGTCATCGATAGAAAATATAATTGGAAGGCGCATTTTCAGGTATCAGTTATCAGATAACAAGTAACAGTGATTCCATTTTATAGAGTCAAGCTGTCAGCCGTTAGCTGTTCGTTATTCATTGTACAAACTGTTGGCTGCTCAATGGTCAATGCTCACTATCAACTGGTAAGCAAACTATAAACTCGGTTCGGCCCGGTTCTGATTCAACTTTGATACTTCCCCGGTGATGTTTAATAATTCCCTGTACAATGTCGAGGCCCAAACCCGTACCAGCCCCCATGGCCTTAGTCGTGAAAAAGGGGTCAAATATTTTAGATTTTATTTCGGGCGAGATGCCTTCACCGTTGTCGATCACATGCGTATACACAAACGCGGAGCCGTCGGCGCGCTGATCTAACTCTGTTTTGATCTCTATTTTTCCGCCGTCAGGCATCGCATCTACGGCGTTGTCAATCAGGTTTGTCCAGACTTGGTTCAGTTCTC
Organism: Flavobacterium sp. SUN052; assembly: GCF_028867935.1. Lineage (GTDB taxonomy): Bacteria > Bacteroidota > Bacteroidia > Flavobacteriales > Flavobacteriaceae > Flavobacterium. Next base: position 26,960 of record NZ_JAPQNS010000024.1, on the reverse strand, counting down.
CCGGCCAGCCTTTGAAGGTTGGCAGATCAGGTGGAATATCCACTGACGTTGCAATGTGTTTCACTTTGAGTTTATGATCTAACAGTGTTAGAGTGTTCATAATATCATTTTTCAATTCGATCTTCTCACGCCCCTCGCCCCGGTCCATATGGGTATACGACTTAATGCTTCCTACCAGGGTCGAGATACGTTTTGATGCTTCGGCAATTTCCCGAACAAGCTTTTCAGTGACCAAATTATTTACAATCCACCCTAGAATTGCACTAAGGTTTTCGGTGGAAACCCGGTCACCAATATCATCCAGGTCATCAACCGTAAAGCCAAACTCGACTAATGATTCGGTCAGTTCCTCGGGGTTTTCAATAGAATTATCGTCGAGCCAATCGGTAATATCATCTTCAAGACTGCTACGTTCGAGCATAGATAGAGTAGGGGAGCCACCCTTCAACCGCCTAAACATCAGATCATTAACTAAATCAACTTCTTCTTCAGGCAGTTGAATGGCCATCACCGCTTTAAATCGTTCCGGCGTTGCCTTCATATGGTTTTTCAATGCGCCAGCCGAGCGAACTACTGCCGAAACCGGGTTATTTAGCTCGTGCGCAAGGCCCGCCGATAACCGCCCAAGGGAAGCCATTTTTTCGCCCTGTTGAATTTGGCGAGTGAAGTCCCGTACCCGATCCGTCATTTGCCGAACCATCACTTCTGTCAGTTCATAACAGTGTTCGGTCATACTTTTAAGATGGTCACGGTGCAGTTGTAAAGCTGTTGTATTGGCGTCAGCAACCACCGGAAACGTGGCTGCTTTCATTCGCGAATAAGGCAAAATACCTAGTATGCTTCCAGGCGAATCATACACAATTATGTCATCAGCCGCGCCACCATCAATGTGTATTCGTCCGCTGAGTAATACTGTTAAGTAATCGATAGCGACACCAGCCTGAGTCATTATCGTATGTTCCGAAAAATGACATTCTTCTGCCCGCTCCACAAACCATTGCAGCTGTGCTTCGGGGACATCGGCAAAATTCGAAAATTGCTGGAGAGTAGAAACTAAATCCATAGAGAAGGAAAGTGGCTCTGGTATAACTTGCTAACACACTGATAGGTGTAAGCCGTTCAGTATTCAATTTCGTAATTAGCCAGCGGTTCTTAACAAAACCCTTTAAATCCTGCAAAACGAACCTCTGATTTTTATACATTTGTGTAATTCGAATCCGTTTAATTCCTAACGGTTAATTTTTATTTATCATGAACAGAAGAGACGCCCTTCTCCGTGTGGCCACCTTTGTCGGAACGACTATGTCGCTACCAGCGCTGGCCGATACATTGGAACGTTCGGCAGCCCTACGCGCCAGCACGGGTAAACCGGTCCTTTTCTCTGCCGATCAGGATGCTACGGTGGCAGAACTGGCTGAAACGATTATTCCAGCTACCGGAACTCCCGGTGCAAAAGCAGCTAAGGTGAACGAAATTATCGACGTTGTTCTGAAAGATTGTTACACTCAACCAGATCAGCAGCGATTCCTGGAAGGTTTAGCCACTACCAATAAACTGTCTCAGGACGCTTATGGTAAGGCATTTGTAGGTCTTGATGCTAATCAACGTATCGAGATTGTAAAAAAACTGGAAGCAGAAGCAAAACAGCAACGGGCAGCTATGAACAAACCTGTGCAGGCTGGAAGCGGTCAGCAGGATGTTCAATTGCCAAAAGAACAGAAGAAATTCACTCCATTCTTCACGATGCTGAAGGATCTAACCCTGATGGGTTATTTTACCTCAGAAATCGGTTGTACTCAAGCCCTTGAATACGTGGCTGTTCCGGGTCGCTACGAAGGATGTGTAACGCTCAAACCAGGCCAGAAGGCGTGGGCAATATAAAAGAAGACCTATGAACCTCAATATTGACGCCATAAAAGATATGACCTACGACGCAATTGTCGTTGGGTCTGGTATTTCAGGTGGCTGGGCAGCTAAAGAGTTGACCCAGAAAGGCCTGAAAGTGATAATGCTGGAGCGTGGTCGCGACATTAAGCACGTCGAAGGATACACAACAGCCACCAATAACCCCTGGGATTTCCCGCACCGTGGCCGAATTACCACAATGGCTGCCGAAGAATACTGGGCAAACATGCGTACGGGTTACACCGCTAATGAAGAATGGCGGCATCACTTCGAAAACGATAAAGAAAACCCTTACCTCGAAAAACCAGGCCGTAAAGTCGACTGGATTCGGGGTTATCACGTTGGTGGTCGCTCGCTGATGTGGGGTCGGCAGAGTTACCGTTGGAACGAAGAAGATTTCATGGCAAATGCCAAAGAAGGTATTGCTGTCGACTGGCCAATTCGTTACAAAGACTTAGCTCCCTGGTACGATTATGTAGAGCGGTTCGTGGGTGTTTCGGGCAATAAAGATAACTTGTCGGTATTACCCAATGGCCAGTTTCTGTCGCCAATGGAGTTGAATTGTGTCGAGAAAGAAGTTAAAGGCCGGGTTGAAAAAGCGTTTGGTGGACGAACCGTTACCATTGGCCGGACCGCCCACTTAACCTCTCCTCAGGCACAACATTATGCACTGGGTCGGGCTGCTTGCCAATACCGTAATCAGTGTATGCGTGGTTGTCCGTACGGTGCGTATTTCAGCACGCAGTCATCAACGCTCCCTGCTGCAATGGCAACTGGTCGGTTAACATTACGACCCGATTCTATTGTGACAGAAGTACTGTATGACGACAAAAAAGGTATTGCAACGGGCGTTCGAGTTATCGACCAGAACACCAAAGAAGTACGCGAATACTTTGCTCGTGTGATTTTCCTGAATGCGTCGGCTTTTGCCAGTACGTCGATTCTGATGAATTCTAAATCGAGCCGTTTCCCGAATGGAATGGGTAACGATTCAGATCAGTTAGGCCGTAATATCATGGACCACCACCTCGCTGTTGGTGCTGCGGGCACCTTTGAGGGCATGGACGATAAGTATTACTACGGTCGTCGGGCCAATGGTGTTTACGTTCCTCGTTACCGTAACTGGGGGAGTGACAAACGCGAGTACACTCGTGGTTTTGGCTATCAGGGTGGAGCTGGCCGTGGAGGCTGGAACCGTGGTAATGGTATGGATGGTTTCGGAGCTGATTTGAAAGAAACGCTGACCAAACCGGGTCCATGGTCAATGAGTTTGGGCGGATTTGGTGAAATGTTACCTGATCCGAACAACCGCATGACGCTTTCGCCCGATCAAAAAGATAAATGGGGTCTTCCATTGATCGTATTTGATGCTGCTTACGGCGAAAACGAGCGCAAAATGCGTGTCGACATGATGAATGATGCCGCCGAGATGCTTGAAGCAGCTGGTGTTAAAAACATAACGCCTTACAACGATACGTCAAAGAACCCCGGCATCGGTATTCACGAGATGGGAACTGCCCGTATGGGTAAAGACCCAAAAACATCAATATTGAACGCTCATAACCAACTCCACTCGGTTAAGAACGTATTTAATACTGATGGAGCCTGTATGACTTCGGCTTCCTGCGTGAATCCATCATTGACTTACATGGCATTGACGGCTCGTGCAGCTAACTTTGCCGTACAGGAAATGAAGAAGAAAGCACTCTAATTTATAGAACACGGATTAAACAGATAAAGCGGATTTGAACGGATGACTAAAAATCTGTTCAAATCCGCTTTATCTGTTTAATCCGTGTTCCAACTCCTAAGCCTTGCCATGAAACGTCTTCTCCTCCTTTCTGCTATAACTCTTGCCATTACCGCTTTCCTGCATCCAACTATTCAGACTGATGATACAGATTGGCCTGAATATCTTGGTGGCCCCGACCGGAATCACTATTCTACGTTGACGCAAATTAACACGGGTAACGTTGGCCAACTAAAACAGGCATGGAGTTATTCAGCTCCAGATAGCGGGCAAATGCAGGTCAATTCTATCATTGTTGGTGGTGTTTTGTATGGAGTTACAGCCTCTGTACAGGCGTTTGCGCTGGATGCCGCAACAGGTAAGGAGCTATGGCGATTCGGCGATCCCCTGAAGGCCTGGCACAGCACCAGTAGGGGAGTAGCGTACTGGGCAAACGGGTCTGATAAACGAATTTTGTACACTGTTGGCCCGCAACTATATGCGCTGGATGCTACAACTGGCGAGCCTGTTGATTCGTTTGGCGATGGAGGTAAGGTTGATATGCGAGTGAGTTTGGGCCCCGAACACGTTTCCAAATTCTTAATTTCAAATACACCCGGAACAGTTTTTGAGGACTTGATTGTGATGCCAACCCGCGTTGATGAGGGCGCTGGGGCGGCACCTGGCTACCTTCAGGCGTTTGATGTTCGGACGGGTAAAGTTGTCTGGACGTTTCATACTATTCCTCAACCCGGTGAATATGGTTATGATACCTGGCCAAAAGACATGGCTGATCACCCTGAAATTGGAGGAGTAAATTCTTGGGCAGGAATGGCCGTAGATAAGCAACGAGGCATAATTTTCGTCCCTACTGGCTCTGCATCATACGATTTTTATGGGGCAAATCGCACGGGGCAAAACCTGTTTGCCAATTGCCTGTTGGCTTTAGATGTGCGTACAGGTAAGCGTTTGTGGCATTACCAAGCAATGCATCATGACATTTGGGATCGCGACTTCCCTTCGCCCCCAAACCTGGTAACGGTGACCCAGAAGGGGTCAGATGGGCGTCCCCGAAAAATAGATGCCGTCGCTCAAACCTCTAAACAGGGCTTTGTGTTTGTTTTTGATCGCGTTACAGGCAAGCCCCTCTTTCCAATCAATGAAGTTCCTGTAGCCAAATCGACCATTCCCGGTGAAGTAACCTGGCCAACGCAACCTGTTCCGAGCAAGCCAGCCCCGTTTGCTCGCCAGCAAATGACCGAGGCCGATATAAACCCTTATTCTACAGAACGCGACTCTTTACTGGCGCGCTTTAGAAACAGTGATACAAAACCGTTTACCCCTATCAGCCAGCGAGGCACGCTACTCCTGCCGGGTTGCGATGGCGGTGCCGAATGGGGTGGCTCTGCAGCTGACCCCGATGGCATTTTGTACGTTAATGCCAACGATATTGCCTGGCTCTTTACAATGAAAGAGAAGCCAAAAGGCGATGAATTAGCCAACCTTAGCCCCGGCAAAAAAGTATACACACTCTCTTGTGCTGGCTGCCACGCGCCAAACCTAAAAGGCAACCCCGAAAGCGGATATCCGTCGTTGGTAGGCATCAATACAAGGCGAGATAAGGCGTATGTTTCGCAGATTGTATCTAACGGAAAAGGTATGATGCCGGGCTTTACACAACTCACCGCAGACGAAAAACAAGCCCTCGTTTCGTTCTTGTTTGGCGACGAAAAAGTGGAACCGGGTGGAGTTGTAGCAACAAAAACAAGCAAGCCTACATTCCCTCCGTACAGCATTACCGGATATAACAAATTTCTGGACAGCAAAGGAGCCTACGCTATTAAACCACCCTGGGGCACCCTCAACGCCATCAACCTAAACACAGGCGAGTATCTCTGGAAAATCCCTCTAGGTGAGGACCCTGATCTAAAAGCAAAGGGCATTCCTAATACCGGTACCGAAAACTACGGTGGCCCAGTAGTTACAGCTGGTGGACTCCTGTTTATTGCCGCTACCCGCGACGAAATGTTTCGCGCTTTCGACCGCAAAACGGGCAAACTTCTGTGGGAAACTAAACTTCCGGCAGCAGGGTATGCTACGCCATCAACGTACCAGATAGGCGGCAAGCAGTATGTTGTAATAGCCTGCGGTGGCAGCAAATTAGGTTCAAAGAAAGGGAACCAGTATGTGGCGTTTTCACTATAGTCTGAACCAGGATTTGTACAGGATTGCTTAAATTAAACAGGATGTTTTGTTTATGCATCCGCTATCCTGTTTAATTTAAGCAATCCTGGTTCATACGCTTATTCTGGCACTACCAGTACCTTCCCCATAACTCTGCGTCCCAGCATCTCATTTAGCGCATCGGCCGCTTGTTCAAGCGAATAGATCGCGTGAATGTGTGGTTTAAGTAGCCCTTTTTGCCAGAATCCGATTAGCTCCTGCACATTACGGAAGCTGTCTTTGGGTTGGCGTTCTGCAAAAGCACCCCAGAAGACTCCTACTACTGAACAGCCTTTAAGCAGCGGCAAATTCAGGGGTAAACTTGGAATTGATCCGGCAGCAAAGCCAATAACCAAATATCTCCCTCGCCAATTCATCGATCGTAACGCTGGTTCGGCTAAATCACCACCGACCGGATCATAAACCACATCGATTCCTTGTCCGCCGGTAAGCTCTTTGATACGCTCGCGGAAATCCTGGGAGGCATAGTTGATTGTTTCATCAGCACCGTATTCTTTGCAAAGGGCCAGTTTTTCGTCGGTCGATGCAGCAGCAATAACTTTTGCGCCCATTATTTTACCCAGTGTTACAGCTGCCAAACCCACTCCTCCGGCAGCTCCCAACACCAATAGAGTCTCTCCAGCCTGTAGTTGAGCCCGGTCCTTTAAGGCATGATACGACGTTCCGTACGTATACATGAGCGATGCAGCCGTTTGATGATCCATATCCGGCGGCATCGGAAAAGTACGGTATCCATCAGCCAGAACACCCTCTGCAAAACCGCCCCAACCAGTAAGTGCAAGGACGTTATCGCCTGGTTTGAGATGGGTAACACCCTCACCAACTTCACGCACGACACCTGCAACTTCGCCCCCTGGCGAAAACGGGAATGCTGGTTTGAACTGGTATTTGCCCTGAATAATGAGCGTGTCTGGAAAGTTGACACCGCACGCTTTCACATCAATAACTACTTTGCCTTTCTCGGCAATTGGCCACTCAATTTCCTCAACCTGAAGGCTTTCTGGCGGACCATATTGTCGGCATAATACTGCTTTCATATTTTTCGACCTTGTGTTTCTCGTATTTGACTCTCAAATAATATTCGTTATCCAATATCCCACTTCCTGAATCAAAAAATCTAATTTGTTCACAATAAAATAATTTAACCGTATGCTTGCATACTATTTTGCAAGGTATTTCCTTTGCATACACAATTAGTATGCACGCATAACATTTCCTGGTCATGGTTGCAACACAAAACAAATCATCTATCAAAGGCGGAGAGTTTTTAATAAAAGAAACAACTGCCGATCAGGTATTTATCCCTGAAGAGTTTACTGAAGAGCAGATGATGATTGCGGCTACTTGTCGCGAGTTTCTAGAACGTGAAATTTGGCCTCGGCTAAATGAAATAGATACGGCCAAATCACCCGAACTAATTTCATCCTTGATGGATAAGGCAGGCGAATTGGGTCTTTTAGGTACGGGTGTGCCAGAAGAATACGGTGGATTCGGCATGAACTTCAACACCTCAATGTTGGTGGCTGAAGTAACTGGGGCCGGTCACTCATTTTCAGTGGCGCTGTCGGCCCATACCGGTATTGGTACGTTGCCTATTGTTTATTACGGAAACGACGATCAGAAGTCTCGCTATCTGCCTAAACTGGCCTCAGGAGAGTGGAAATCGGCTTACTGCTTAACGGAACCGGATTCGGGATCGGATGCAAACGCTGGCAAGACAAAAGCTAAACTGACCGCAGATGGCAAGCACTATGTTCTGAATGGTCAGAAAATGTGGATTACCAACGGTGGTTTCGCCGACATCTTTATTGTTTTTGCCAAGATTGAAGAAAACGGTCAGACTGATAAAAACCTTTCGGCATTCATTGTAGAGAAGCCATTTGGCGGCATCACCATGAATGAGCCCGAGCATAAAATGGGTATTAAAGGCTCTGACACGCGTCAGATTTTCTTTAACGATTGTATGGTTCCAGTTGAGAATCTGTTGTCAGATCGTGGAAATGGCTTCAAGATTGCTGTAAATATCCTCAACATCGGCCGCATCAAATTAGGTGCTGCTACAGTTGGCGGGGCCAAAGAAGTAATTAACAATGCCATCCGTTACGCCAATGAGCGGAAGCAGTTTAATACTCCCATTGCTCAGTTCGGCGCTATTAAGCATAAACTAGCCGAGATGGCCGTGAAGGTTTATGCGTCTGGATCAGCTTCGTACCGGGCAGGCCAGAATATCGACGATATGATTGAAGACCTCAAAGAAGCTGGCATGAACGATGTGCAGGCTAAATTGAAGGCTCTAGAGCAATTTGCTATCGAATGCGCCATTATTAAGGTTCACGGTTCAGAGGCCCTGGACTATGTAGTTGATGAAGGGGTTCAGGTATATGGTGGTATGGGTTATTCAGCAGATGCGCCTATGGACCGGAGTTACCGGGATGCCCGTATCAACCGAATTTTCGAAGGTACCAACGAGATCAACCGGATGCTCGTGGTTGACATGATTCTGAAGCGGGCCATGAAAGGTGAACTCGACCTGATGGGTCCAGCAATGGCCGTTGGAAAAGAGATCATGTCGATTCCAGATTTCAGTACCGAGGAAGAAGAAGGCATTTTTGTAGCGGAGAAAAAAGTGCTTCGTAACCTTAAAAAAGCTGTTTTGATGGTTGCTGGCTCGGCGGTGCAGAAATTCATGATGAAATTCTCCGAAGAGCAGGAAATCCTGATGAATCTCGCTGATATGGCTATTGAAGTGTATGCAGCTGAGTCAGTGCTTCTACGTGTAGAAAAGTTAATTGGCATCAAAGGTGAAGAAGCCTTGGCGTTGCAAAAAGATCTGGCACTTGTGTACTTACATGAGGCCGTAGAGAAAGTTAACAACGCGGGCCGCGCAGCCATTACATCGTACGCTGAGGGCGACGAACTGCGCGTGATGCTAATGGGGTTAAAGCGATTCACTAAAATCGAGCCGATGAACCTTAAGAACGCCCGTCGGCGTATTGCTGAGGCAATGATCGCCGAGAACAAGTATATTTTTTAAGACGATAACGTCGTAGATTTTTATTCAACCAACAACTAAAAACTAATAAAGCCGATTCTCTTTGGGGGTCGGCTTTTTCGTTGGTTGAACAAACCTTTAAACTCATCCTTCTGTTACCTTTTTAGTGCCGCCGAAGTGATTCTGGCGGCTTTTCGTATTCCCTAAAACGGCCGCTTTGAACGCACAGGAATTAATTGGTCTTTACACCGACGATAGTTTTATTAAGCTTTTAGCCGAGCCATTGACTCGCAAAGCATTAGAACCTCAACGGCTTCAAATAAAAGGTTTGGCGGGTAGTTTAGACGCAGTCTTGGCTACGTCTATCTATAAGTCTCATGGAGGCAATCATCTTTTTGTGATGACAGACCGTGACGAAGCATCTTACTTCTTCAACGATCTGCAGAATATTTCGGGACAGGAAGTCTTGTTGTTCCCGATGTCTTTCAAGAAGCCCTATCAATACGAAGAGGTGGAGAATGCCAACGTATTGATGCGGGCCGAAGCGCTTAACAAGCTCAACCCAGCGCCAAAAAATGGTTTGCTGATTGTAACTTATCCTGAAGCCTTATCCGAAAAAGTTGTCAGTAAGCGAACGTTACAGGCTAATACATTGACCGTTCGGGTTGGCGAAAAGCTTGATACAACCTTCGTCTCGGAACTACTACAGGATTTGTCTTTCGAGTTGACAGACTTTGTTTATGAAGCAGGGCAATTTTCAATCCGTGGGGGAATAATCGACGTCTTTTCGTTTGCCAGCGAGTTCCCCTTTCGTATCGAATTATTTGGTGACGAGGTCGAAGGCATTCGAACTTTCAACCCTGAGACCCAGATTTCCACAGGCGAGGTTGGGTTTATCAACATTATCCCCAATATCCAGACCAAATTAGTGGAAGAAACGCGTGAGTCGTTTCTGGATTACTTACCCAAAAACACAGTTGTTTGGGCGAAGGATGTGGAATTCACGCTGGAAATTGTGGATAACTGCTTTGAAAAAGCACAACAAAGCTTTTCTTCAGTTTTAGCGGGCAGTGGGGGAGTGCAGGTAGTGTCGGACCCAGGTGAGTTATTTGAGACTCGTCGCTCATTTCTGAACCAACTCAAACAACTCACGACGATTGAATTTGGGCGTAAGTTTTACTTTAAAACCGAGACCCGGCAACAGTATCAATCCAAGCCGCAACCGTCCTTCAACAAAGAATTTAAGCGGTTAGTCGAAAACCTCGCCGAGAATCAATCTAAAGGTTACACGAATATTATTGCGGCAGAGTCTTTCAAACAGTTAGAGCGCTTGCGAACCATTTTTGAGGAGCTAGATCCGTTCCTCAAATTCCAACCGCTTAACATCGGCATACGCGAAGGATTCATCGACGACGCGCTCAAAATTGTCTGTTTTACTGACCATCAGATTTTCGACAGGTACTTTAAATATCGCGTTCAGGATAAGTTTTCCAAATCGAAAGCGCTTACCCTTCGCGAGCTCAAAACGCTCCAACCTGGCGATTATGTGACCCACGTTGATCATGGTATTGGACGATTTGCTGGTCTTGAAAAAATTGATGCGGGAGGGCGTGAACAGGAAGCTATCCGACTTATTTACCGCGACAATGATATTCTGTTGGTAAATATTCACAGCCTTCACAAAATCGCCAAGTACAGCGGTAAAGAAGGTGGTCCACCCACCATGAATAAGCTTGGTTCTCAGGAGTGGGAGCTAAAAAAATCGCGGGTCAAGAAACAAGTTAAGGACATTGCCAAGGAGTTAATTGCGTTGTACTCCAAGCGTCGGCAGGCACCCGGTTTTGCGTTTAGCCGTGACACATTCCTGCAAGCCGAATTGGAGTCCTCGTTTATGTATGAGGATACTCCCGATCAGGCAAAAGCCACCAACGACGTGAAAAACGATATGGAACAACCACACCCAATGGACCGGCTTGTGTGTGGAGACGTTGGTTTTGGTAAGACAGAAGTGGCTATTCGAGCTGCTTTCAAAGCTGTTTCGGATAATAAGCAAGTCGCCATTTTAGTCCCAACGACCATTTTGGCGATGCAGCATTACAAAACCTTCAAAGATCGTTTTGCTGACTTCCCTGTTAAGGTTGATTACATAAACCGTTTTCGAACTGCTAATCAGATTAAGGAGATTCAAAAGGGGGTCACTTCCGGTAATATTCAAATTCTGATTGGTACCCACCGAATTGTAAATAAGGACGTCAAATTCAAAGATTTAGGCCTTCTGGTTGTTGATGAAGAGCAGAAGTTTGGTGTAAAAACGAAGGATAAGCTTAAAGAAATGCGGGTTGATGTGGACGTATTAACGCTAACCGCCACCCCCATTCCACGTACCTTGCACTTTTCACTGATGGGTGCTCGTGATTTATCTGTAATCGCCACACCCCCGCCTAACCGACAACCCGTTACCACCGAAGTTCATGTCTTCAACGAAGCCACCGTTCGCGATGCCGTTAGTTATGAACTTCGACGTGGTGGACAGGTCTTCTTTGTTCACAATCGTATCGGCGATATTGAATCCATTGGAAATTTGATCATGAGGCTTGTTCCCGAAGCTAAGGTTGGCGTTGCTCATGGACAAATGGAGGGAGATAGGCTCGAACGAGTAATGACTCGTTTTATCGAAGGTGATTTCGACGTTCTGGTTTCAACGAACATAATTGAGTCGGGCTTGGATATTCCCAATGCCAACACAATTCTGATTAACTCGGCACACATGTTCGGGTTGTCGGATCTTCACCAAATGCGCGGTAGGGTAGGGCGTTCTAACCGCAAAGCCTTTTGTTACCTATTGACTCCTCCGGCTTCTGTATTGACTTCAGATGCACGCAAACGGCTCCAGACACTTGAAGATTTCTCTGATCTTGGCGAAGGTTTTAAAATTGCTATGCGCGACCTCGACATTCGTGGGGCGGGAAATTTATTAGGTGCTGAACAGAGTGGATTCATCAATGATCTTGGCTACGAGATGTACCATAAGATCTTGGATGAGGCTGTTCAAGAACTCCGCGAGACAGAGTTTAAAGATCTCTTTGCGCCCAATATGGAGTCGTTAAAACCGATTCTGCCTGATACCGTAATTGAGACCGATTTGCAGGTAGTTATTCCTGATAAATACGTGTCGAATATATCGGAACGTTTGGCGTTATATACTCGCCTGGACAGCATAAATAACGACGGTGAATTAAAAGCTTTCCGGCAAGAAGTAATCGATAGATTTGGCCCATTGCCAAAAGACGTTGAGAATTTGATTAAAATGGTGAGTGTCCGATGGAAAGCAGAAAAACTGCATCTGGAAAAACTAACGCTGAAAAGTAATATCCTTAAGGGATACTTCGTTTCTTCCGAGGGTAGCAACAAAGGAGCGGATAGCTTCTTTAAATCCGATGGGTTTGGCAAGGTTATTGACTACCTACGGGCGAATCCGGCGAAATTTTCGCTAAAAGAACTGAAAGGCCGACCTGTTTTCACTCATTCTGACGTTCATTCTGTTGAACAAATGGATCAGGTGCTTGGGTCCCTTACTAATTGATTACTTTTGCAACTTCGATTGACACAGATACCGCAATGATTAAGAAGTATCAACTCACGCGAGCTCAGCTCCAACGTGCAGCCTATGTGTTGTTGGCGACAGTGGCCATAGCCGCTTGTAAGTCGAAACACCCGACTAGTGTGCAACCCGGTAAAAAGAGTACGGCGACTGGGATCGCCTATAATCAGAAAGAAGGGTTTCAGGTAAAATCATTCAAAGCGCCTAATGGTGGCCCCAACCTTATTTTTATTGAGGGTGGTCGGTTCACAATGGGTGCGCTGGAAGAAGACGTCATGAATTCTCGTGACAACCGCGAACGGACAGTTAGTATCCAATCATTCTATATGGATGAAACGGAGATGGCAAATATTCACTATCTGGAATATTTGAACTCTATCCAACGAGACTCTTCTGAGGAGGCTTACCGTGCTGCTCTACCTGACACAACAGTTTGGGCAAATCAATTATCATTCAATGACTCTTACGTAACCTCGTATTTACGTTATCCATCTTTCCGGTACTATCCGGTAGTTGGCGTTTCCTGGGTACAAGCTAGCGACTATGCAGCTTGGCGTACCGAAGCCGTAAATAATGAGTTGGCGAAAGGGGGTCAGAAAACTAAGAAAAAGGGTGGCGGATTCTCTCTCAAACGTAAGTCGAAGAAAGAGGCTGAGCCAGCTTTAGCTGAAGCAACTGCCACACCCGGTGCACCAGCACGGATGAGTGTTGAAAGTGGTTTGGTATTACCTGAGTATCGTTTGCCAACCGAAGCTGAGTGGGAGTATGCCGCCAAAGCAATGATTGGTACTCAATATTTGGACGAGAATCAATCCAACCAGCGGATTTACCCTTGGGATGGTTCTTCTGTTCGTAACCCTAAGAAAGGACGTAAGCAGGGACAAATGCTGGCTAACTTCAAACGTGGTCGGGGTGACTTTGCCGGTATCGCTGGTCGTTCAAACGACGGCGCTATTATCACAGCGGAGATTTACAAATACGCTCCTAATGATTTTGGTTTGTATAATATGTCTGGTAACGTAAATGAGTGGGTGTACGACGTGTACCGTCCTTTGTCTTATCAGGACGTTAGTGACTTGAATCCAATTCGCCGGAATGGCTATTTAGATGAAGCAAAGAATTACGACAAGAAGAATAGTAATTCTATCATCGACGATAAAATTCGGGTCTACAAAGGTGGTTCTTGGAATGATGTAGCTTACTGGTTATCGCCAGGAACGCGCCGTTCGCTCGATCAGGATTCGGCTACTGCAACAATTGGTTTCCGCTGCGCCATGATTGGTTTAGGCAGGAACCGGTAGAAAAATAATTCTATTAAAAAGAGCAGGTGGAGAAATTCACCTGCTCTTTTTAGTTTATAAGGGTTGTTGTTGAGTACGTAAGCATTCGAATTAGCGCGTCACAGCAATAGTTAATACGCTTACTGACCGACAACCCGCCCGGTGTAATTCAATTGCACAGGCCTCAATTGTAGCCCCTGTGGTTAACACATCATCCACAAGCGCTACGTGCTTGCCAATTACAGCATCTGGCCTAGCTACCCTGAATACAGTTTCAACATTTAACCAGCGTTGGAGACGATTCTTGCGAGTCTGCGAACTATTGAATCGAATGCGCACCATCACATCCGTACGCATCGGTAGCTTCGTTGCTGAACTTAATCCTTCGGCAATACAATCAGCTTGATTATAGCCTCGCTTTTGAAGTCGCTTTTTGTGAAGCGGAACACCAATCAACAAATCGATTTCACTGATCCACGGACAATCGTTGGCAAGTTGATGTCCGTACCATTTTCCTACTAATACAGCTGATTCAGGATGGTCCTTATATTTCAGTTCGTGAATCAATTTTTGAATCACACTCTTTTTTGAAAATCTGTAGTGAGCAGCCACATGTTCGACCCGAACTTTACCTGCAAACCGTTCTATTAATTCTGACTCCATTTCACGATGGTAGTTAGTTTCAGGAAGCTTCATTCGGCAGTGTACACAAAGCAACTTTTCCTCCTTTTCCAATGTCCTTTTACAATTGAGGCATAGATTTGGATATACTTGGTCCCAAAAGTCAATAAGCAGTTCTGAAACAAATTGAAACATAGTCTATTTACGTTATTAGTCTAGAAGTCGTAATTTAGGGATGAATATGGAAGACGCTAACAATGTGTCACTTGCCAACATGGAATCTGCCTGGGATTCCCTTTTAAATCAATTGGAAGAATTAGTTGGCAAAAAGCCTTCAGACCTTAATTCTGTCTTGTTTTTAATTGGAATACAGGAGCTGGGTAGGGGACCTAAACGGTTCACAAAAGAACAAAAACAGGACCTATTGCACATTGGTGTTTGTCGAGTTATGAGTTTATCTGGCTATTACAATTTTGAGGGATATGATGCTGATGGCTGGCCAATGTGGACGCTTTTAAAGCCAATTCCACAGGCTGGTTTGTTAGAGCAAGAAGATCTGATTAAATTAAATGTAATCCGATACTTCGAGCAAATATTGAGTTTTTGATTATCTTTTTCTTTCAGCCTTTACCAGTCTTACCATGCAGTCATACGATACCCTGCTCCAACGCATAGAGGAGTACAAGAAACGTTATTTTCAAAATCAACTCGTCAAAGGTTCGCTCTTCTTTGTAGCCTTAGTAGGGTCTCTTTACTTGCTTATAAATACAGCCGAATTTGTTGGGCGGTTTGGCTCTTCGGGACGCGCTGTTATGTTCTTTGGCTTTTTATCGGCCATACTAATTACGTTCTATTTATTCATAGGGAAGCCTCTCCTTGGTCTGTACGGTCTTCGTAAGCCCTTGACTAATGATGAAGCTGCCCGACAGATAGGCACCTTCTTTCCAGAAGTGGGCGACAAGCTTCTTAACACATTACAACTTCAGCGGCTTTCATCTGATCAAAGCGATTTGATGCAAGCTAGCCTTCAGCAGCGATCCCAGCAGTTGCTCATTACTCGATTTGCCAATGCGATTCAAATAAATCGCAATCGCCGATTCTTAAAATTTGCTTTGCCTCCTTTGGCTTTGATTGCAGGAATTTTGCTGGTAAATCCTAACTTCTTTAGCACGTCTTCTGCTCGAATTGTAAACTATAATCGTGAGTTTACTGAAGAGGCTCCTTTTCAATTTTTAGTTCAAAATAAATCGTTGAAAGCCTTTCGCAACGAAGATTTTCCTTTATCAGTACGCTTAAAAGGTGATGCCATTCCTCAAGATGTTTACTTGGTCACTAATGAAACTCGGTTCAAACTAGAGCCTTCAAATGGCTTGTTCGTTTACACTTTTGATAATGTTCAGCGCGATTTGGATTTTCACTTGGAGGCTTCTGGCTTTC
The DNA here is from genome assembly GCF_028867935.1 of Flavobacterium sp. SUN052. Taxonomy (GTDB): domain Bacteria; phylum Bacteroidota; class Bacteroidia; order Flavobacteriales; family Flavobacteriaceae; genus Flavobacterium. The sequence goes on along the minus strand of NZ_JAPQNS010000024.1, from coordinate 11,151 downwards.
GCTCATCCGACTATCAGGTCGAATTAATTGACCGGCCAGCCGTTCTTAATTTCGATGTAAAGCTGGTTTATCCTGCTTATCTCAATAAGCCTGCTGAGCAACTTTCCAATGTTGGCAACCTTCTAATTCCTCAAGGGACTGTTGTGACTTGGAATTTTGTAGCTGATCACACCGACTCATTATCTCTTCAGTTTGGGCAAGGCGTACGCCCTGTGTTAGCACAACAAGCAGACAAAAATGAATTTGTAGCATCACGTCGTTTGATGCAGAACACCACATTAACGGTATTCCTGAAAAACGATCAGGTACCTACACCGTCATCAATTAACTATGCACTCCAGGTTATTCCTGACCGTTTTCCAACTATTTCAGTTGATAAGATACAGGATAGTGTAGCCTACAGCGCAATTGCTCTTAATGGTTTGGTATCGGATGATTATGGTTTCACACGCTTGCGTCTTAACTACAAAATCATCCGTAAGGGGAAAGAATCTCCTCTTTACATTAAAGACATCCCTATCAATCGTTCTTCTACTTCACAGAACTTCGCTTACAACTGGTCGCTAGATAGTCTAAAACTTGATAAAGAGGATCGTCTTGATTACTTCGTTCAGGTATGGGATAACGATGGTGCCAATGGGCCTAAGTCAGCGAAGTCTAATCCGATGAATTTTGCCATCCCTTCTAACCAAGAAGTACAACAGCAAATTGATAAAGCAGCCGAAAAAACGGAGGAACAAATTGATCAGGCACTGAGCAAAACTCAAGAGATCAAGAAAGAACTGAATCAGATGGAAGACCGGCTTCGCACTAAAAAGGCTACCGACTTTCAAGATAAAAAACAATTAGAAGATGTACTCAAAAAGCGTGAAGAGCTAATTGAGCAGATAAAGCAACTTCAGGAACAATTTCAAAAAACGAATCAAACGCAAGAGCGCTTTGCCCAGACTGACCCCCAGATGCAACAGAAAATGGAGCAATTGGAGAAGATGTTTAAGGAACTAATGGACCCTGAATCCAAAAAGCTTTACGAAGAACTGAAGCAACTTTTGGAGCGTAAACAGGATGACAAAGCCAGCGAGACGCTTGATCGATTGAGTCGTAAAGAGAAGAATATGCAACGCGATTTGGAGCGTGCTATGAAGCTTTTTAAGCAAATGCAGCTTGAGCAGAAGTTAGACAATGTTATGAATGATCTCGAAAAGCAAGCTCAACAACAAGAGAAAGAAGCTGAAGAGAACAACAAACCGTCTGATCCTCAACAACAAGAGCAGCAAGCGAAGGAGCAGGAGAAGGCAATGGAAGACTTCAAGAAGACTCAGGAGCAGCTTAAAGAAATTGAAAAGCAAGCGGAGAAAGATGAGCTTCGTTCACCTGATAAGCAGGAAGATACCCAGAAGGAGATTGAACAGCAGATGCAAGACTCGAAGCAACAGCTCGATCAGAAGCAAAGCAAAAAGGCATCTTCATCTCAAAGTAAGACAGCTAAATCAATGCGCAGCATGATGAAGTCAATGCAAATGTCAATGGCTTCAATGGAGGCTCAAGAGCTTCAGGAGAACATGGATGACCTTCGTAGTCTGCTTGAAAACCTGATTACTTTATCTTTTGGTGAGGAGCGTTTAATGAAAGAATTTCGTGGTATTAACCTGCAAGATCCTCGTGTCACTAAACTCTCTCAAGAGCAATTAAAACTTCAGGACGACGCCCGAATTGTAGAAGATAGTTTGAATGCACTCGCTTCGCGTGTTAATCAAATTCAATCGTTTGTGACACGTGAAATGTCTAATATGAAGTATTACATGGACCAAAGTGTTCAACAATTGAAAGAGCGTAAACTTGCTCAGGCGTCCTCAAGGCAGCAGTTCGCGATGACATCGATGAATAATTTGGCACTTCTATTAAGTGATGTATTGAAAAATATGCAGCAGCAAATGAATGCTATGGGCTCACCAGGTTCGGGAAAAGGAAAGGGTAAGAGTGATAGTCCATCTGGGGAAATGGGGGAGATGCAGAAAAAGTTGAATGGTAAAATGAGGCAAATGTCTCAAGGAGGGACAACTGGCCGCGCGTTATCTGAGCAGCTTTCGCAGATGGCCGCTGAACAAGCTATGATCCGTAGTTTACTCAAAAAACTCCAGGAAGGCGCAAAAGGCACGGAAGTCGGCAAGCAAATGGAAAAGCAAGTCAACGAGTTGATGGAAAAGATGGATCAAACAGAAACTGACTTGGTTAATAAGCGTGTTAATCCGACAACCATTAATCGTCAAAACGAGATTCTGACCCGTTTGCTAGAATCGGAGAAAGCACTTAAACAACAAGAGGAAGACCCTAAACGTCAATCGCAGACTGCAAAGGCTCCTAAGGTTAGCTCGCCCTCTTTCTTCGATTCAATCAATAGTCGCCCGCAGATTAAGCAAGCTGAGGTACTACGGTCTGTTTTACCTACATACAATCCGTATTATAAAAAGCAGGCGAATGATTACTTGCAAAAAGTATCGAAGTAAGATGGGGTCTAATGATTTCGAACTTTTTTACACGTTTCTGTATTTTCTATAAAAGTTTCCACGTGAAACGTTTTGTAATTTTTCACAAAAATGCACGAAACATACGATGTTATAGTAGTTGGTGCAGGACATGCAGGTTGTGAAGCAGCACATGCCGCGGCAACAATGGGGTCAAAAGTTTTGCTCATTACAATGAATATGCAAACAATTGCCCAAATGTCTTGTAACCCAGCAATGGGGGGAGTAGCAAAAGGCCAAATTGTAAGGGAAGTAGACGCTTTGGGCGGTATGTCTGGAATTATCAGTGACATAAGCATGATACAATTCCGCATGCTTAACCGTTCAAAAGGTCCTGCCATGTGGAGCCCACGTTGTCAAAGTGACCGTAATGTTTTTGCAAATGAGTGGCGGCTTGCACTTGAAAGAAATAGAAATGTTGATTTCTGGCAGGATAGTGTGAACCAAGTACTGGTTAAGGATGGAAGAGTTGAAGGCGTTAAAACCGATATGGGAATCACCTTCAAAGCGAAATCAATAGTATTGACTAATGGAACTTTCTTGAACGGCCGTATTTTTATAGGACAAAAAACGTTTGGAGGTGGTCGTACTGCAGAGCGATCAGTGACAGGGTTAACAGAACAACTAGTTCAGCTTGGATTCGAATCGGGGCGAATGAAAACTGGAACTCCCCCAAGAATTGATGGGCGAAGCTTGAATTACGAAGCGATGGAGGAGCAGCATGGTGATGAAAACCCGGGGAAATTTTCTTACAGCGACACTAAGAATTTAACTAAACAACGCAGTTGCTGGATAACCTACACGAATACTGATGTTCATGAAACGCTGAAAGAGGGTTTCGAAAAGTCACCAATGTTTACTGGCCGAATTAAAGGGTTAGGACCACGATATTGTCCATCAATTGAAGATAAAATCAATCGATTTGCTGATAAAGATCGCCATCAGATTTTCGTAGAGCCAGAGGGGTGGGATACAGTTGAAGTTTATGTTAATGGTTTTTCAACATCATTACCCGAAGAAATTCAGCAAAAAGCATTGCGGAAGATTCCTGGATTTGAGAACGCTAAAATGTTCCGCCCAGGATATGCAGTGGAATATGATTTCTTTCCACCAACTCAGTTAAAGCATACGCTAGAAACTCAACTTATTGAAAATCTTTTCTTTGCGGGCCAAATTAACGGAACAACAGGATATGAAGAGGCCGCATGCCAAGGGCTAATTGCGGGTATGAATGCTCACCAAAAAGTTGTTGTAAAAGATCCATTTACAATAAGCCGGTCTGAAGGGTATATAGGCGTTTTAATCGATGATTTAATTACGAAAGGTACAGAGGAGCCATATAGGATGTTTACGTCCCGAGCCGAGTATAGAACTCTTTTACGGCAAGACAACGCTGACTTACGACTCACAGAGAAGGGATATAAGGTAGGCTTGGCCTCAGACCAGCGTTATCAAAACATACAAAGTAAGCGTCAGCAGATAGCTAATTTGATTGACGATATTCGTACAACAAAGGTTAAGCCCGAGGAGATAAATCAATGGTTATCAGAGACGAGTAGTTCTCAATTGAAAGAAAAAACTAGCGTTTATGGTTTAATCAAACGGCCAGAAATCGGTTTAGCTGAAGTTGATTTTCTTTTACAATTTTTGCAGTATCCTGGTGAAAAGCCAAATGAAGAAACTATTGAGCAAGCTGTAATTGAAATTAAATACGAAGATTATCTTGGCCGCGAACGGATTAATGCTGAAAAGATCGGTAAATGGGAAGGTTTAGAGATAAATTCTGATTTTGATTACGACCGAATCAAAGCACTTTCATTTGAAGGACGTGATAAACTAAAACGTTTAAAACCTTCAACCATAGGACAAGCATCGAGAATCAGTGGAGTCAGTCCTTCTGATATATCGATTTTACTTGTCTATATGGGTCGGTAATTTTTCTATAAGATTATCCCGCTCTCACCAAGAGCGGGATTTTTGTTTTCAACCAAAATGATTCTGGAAGAACTTCGCGAGTGCCCGGTTTGTAAAAACTCGACGTTTACACCGTACGTAGAGTGTAAAGATTATTTAGTGAGTCAGCATGACTTTAAAATTCAACAATGTGTCGATTGTGGTTTCAGGTTTACCAACCCCCGCCCAAGTGAAGAATCGATTGGAGAGTTCTATCAATCAGCCGATTACGTGTCACATAATGATCAAAGTGCTGGTATAATTAACAAAATATATAGGATAGTTCGCCAATACACACTACGGCAAAAACTAAACTTAATCAATTCTATTCATCCCAAAAAAGGGAAGATTTTGGATCTAGGATGTGGAACAGGTTTGTTTTTGGAAACATGCAAAAAGGGGCAATGGTCAATTGCAGGAGTTGAACCAGATAAAAATGCCAGATTAGTTGCAGTTTCTCGTCTAAAGGAAAACATCGTTTCTGAATTAAAAGAAATAAAAGGAAAGCAATTTGACATCATCACCATGTGGCATGTCTTAGAGCATGTTGCTGATCTTCGAGAAACTATAGAAGAGTTAAATGGGCGATTAAAAAGCGGAGGTACTCTGTTGCTAGCTCTTCCAAACTCTGACTCACATGATGCTAAACACTTCAAACAATATTGGGCAGCTTACGATGTTCCCCGACATTTATCCCACTTTACGCCTTCGACAGTAAGTAAACTTGTTTCGCAAGCTGGCTTCACTTTGGAAGACACAAAACCAATGTATTTTGATTCATTTTACATTGGGATTCTGAGTACGCGAAACCGTGATGGAAAAACAAATTGGTTTGAAAGTCTTTATGAGGGACTTCGCTCAAATTTATTAGGTATTAAAAGTGGCCAATACTCGAGCTTGATCTATGTATTCAGAAAGGCATAATATGTGTGTTGTGAGTGCCACTTTGTGGACATTGATTGAAATAAAAGAAAAGGTCAATTTGAAATAAAAAATGTATAAGAAAACAGTTGATAACAGTGTTGATAACTAAGTATTCAAAGTTAATAAAGCACAAAAGGTTGGCATCACAATTGTGCACATCTTGGTAGTTATCCCACAGAGTGAATAAATCCTTAAGCTTGTATGGATAACTACTATAGAACCAACGCTACAGTAACACGTTTTCTCCATTGACTTTTTGTTAGCAAACAGAAGTGGTTGATAAGTGAAAAAAGTCTAATGAAGATTGTGCATAACTTGTTAATTCTCTGATAATGAGTTAACTTAAAGTGGACAACAAATTCTAGTTTGGGTATAACTATGTGGAGAGAATAGACGTTATTGTGAAATGAATGTGGAAAGAAACTCTGTTAACATATCCACACCCTTAATAGGTCCTAATAGTTTTAAGAATTAATTAAACTATAAAATGAAATATAGGTTTGTGAATATCCTGATTTGCTTAGGACTCCTGTTAAATGGGGGATTCGTGAGCTATGGTCAATCGCCTTCAGACTTGGCGGACGAATATTATAAGAAAGATGAATTCGATAAGGCAGCCAACGAATATGCACGAGTGTTGAAAACTCAGGTGAGCTGGCCTATAGCATTTCGGTATGTAAACAGTCTGACCAAAATTAACAAATTAGATGAGGCTGAAAAATACCTTAAAAGGCAAACTCGGTCTGATAATGACAACCTACACTTGTTTGAAATACTAACCGGTTTCTTGGCCAGCAAAAAGCCAGATAGTTTGGAAGTAAGCAAGCATTTCAACGCAGCCATCAAAAGTGCACAGAAATCAACGTCAAGAGCCGAACAGGCTGCTGTGGCATTTTCAGACATCAGCGAACCTAAATGGGCCATTACGGCGCTTCTATCGGCTCGTGAGCAAAACAAAGAGGCTACAGCTTATAGTGAAGAACTAGCCAGCCTTTATCGCAGTACAGGCCAAAATGAAAAATGGCTTGGTGAGTTGTTCACACTTAATCGGTTTCCTGAGAAGCGAGAGAAAGTGATGGCTGCTCTACAAGGAGTTATCAACACTAAAGAGGAAGAAATGTTGGAAAAGGCATTATATTCCCGTGTTCAGCAAGACCCAAATGAGTTAAGCTATACAGAGTTATTAACATGGTATCTGGTACAAAAGCAAAAGTTCAGCAGGGCGTTGTTGCAAGAAAAGGCAACCGATCGGCGATTAAAGTTGAACGGAAGCCGAGTTTATGATCTTGGAAACATTGCATTAAACAATAAAGAATATAAAACTGCAGCAGAGGCATTCGATTACGTAGCCAGTAACTATCCACAGGGCCAACTATACCCGTTTGCTCGTCGACTGACGATTAATGCCCGAGAAGAGCAAATCAAGAACACTTACCCGGTTGATCCATCTGAGATACGCAAACTTATCGCAAGCTATCAAAGCATGTTGCAGGAAATTGGCTCGAACGCTAAGACGCTGGAAGCATTACGTAGTACGGCTAACCTCTATGCAAACTACCTCGACCAAAAAGATACTGCTCTCACAGTTTTGGATTTAGCTATAGAATTGGGGAAAAGTGACCGGAATTTTGTGGATAAGTGTAAACTTGACAAAGGAGATATTTATCTGCTGAAGAATGAGCCATGGGAATCCACATTATTATACTCACAGGTGGAAAAGTCACAGCGGGAAGAGCCTTTAGGTCATGAGGCCAAGCTGAAAAATGCGAAACTTCAGTACTACAGTGGGAACTTCGCTTTGGCTAAAGACATATTGAATATTTTGAAGTTAGCCACATCCCGTGAAATAGCCAACGATGCAGAACAGCTGGGTTTATTGATCCAAGACAACACAGAAATGGATAGCAGTGGGGCAGCAATGCGCGAATATGCGGCCGTTGAATTGATGCTGTTTCAGAACAAATTGGATGAGGCTGTAAATGCACTCAATGGAATGCAGAAGAAGTACAGTTCACATATGCTTGCCGATGAAATATTCTGGTTACGGGCAAATACGTATCTGAAACAAGGCAATGTTGATGAAGCGCTAAAAGATCTTCAGCAGATAACGGCATCACACGGCTCCGATATTTTGGGGGATGATGCCCTATTTTTGCAGGGGAAAATTTTTGAAGAGCGTAAAAAAGATAAGACGCAGGCGATGGCTCTCTACCAAAAATTGCTCACAGACCATTCTGGAAGTATATACGTGGCTGAAGCCCGGAAGCGATTCAGACTACTTAGGGGAGACGTAATAAACTAGAACTAAGCAAGAACGCCAACTTATCGAAGTTGGCGTTCTTGTTTAAATAGTCTTCAATAAGGACTCCTTGAAAGCGTCAAACTGAGCAGGAATTCTAATAGATTGCTTAACACGCTCAGAAAGTATAGCTAAACGTTCTGGAACATCGACCTCAACAGTGAGGACATCTTCAACTAAGGGCTTAAACTTTGAAGGATGTGCGGTGGCGAGGGCAATTCCACAGGTATCAGTTTTGTGTTGAGCTTGAAACTGCTGTAAGCCCATTATACCAATGGCAGTATGGGGACAACTGATGTAGCCATATTGTTGATATATGGCCTGCATACCTGATTTTGTTTGTTCATCATCGAAAAAGCAACCAGACATTTGGGAACTGATTAGCTCTAGAGAATCGCCAAAAAGATGTTTTAACCTGACAAAATTGCTCGGTGCGCCAACATCCATTGCGTTCGAAATTGTCGAGACAGATTCTTTAGGAATGTAGTGACCAGTGGACAAATAATCAGGAACGACGTGATTAATGTTCGTAGCCGCTACAAAATGATGAACAGGTAAACCCATGTGTTGAACTAAAACGCCCGCACTCAAATTCCCAAAATTCCCGCTGGGTGTGGAAAACACTACAGGTTTGTGGATATGTGAAACTTGTCCAAAGGCACTGACATAGTAGAAGCCCTGGGGTATCAACCGGAAGATATTAATGGAGTTGGCTGAAGAAAGCGCCAACCGACTATTCAATTCAGTATCAAGAAACGCCTGCTTAACTAAGGCTTGGCAATCATCAAACGAACCATCTACTTCGAAAGCCTGAATATTGCCGCCAAGGGTTGTTAACTGCTTTTCCTGTAAGTCGCTCACACGACCACTAGGATACAGAATTGATACTCGCACACCAGGTACATTATGAAAACCCATGGCTACAGCACCACCAGTATCGCCAGAAGTAGCAACCAAGATGTGCACTTCTGAATCGCTGTTTTTAGAGAAATAGGACATCAGACCAGCCATGTACCGTGCTCCAACATCTTTGAAAGCAAGCGAAGGACCATGAAAAAGCTCCAGAACCGCCAATTTTCCTGGTTCCAACGCCACAACCGGAGTTTCAAATGATAGAGCGCTATGAGTAAGCTCTTCTAAATCGGCATCAGCAATTTCAGCTCCGAACAAGGCCTTGCTAACCTGAAAACCAATATCAGCTAATGAGTCACCAGCAATCTGTTTGAAAAAATCTGGACCAAGATCAGGGATATGATCAGGCATATACAAACCCTTATCGGCTGGCAAACTGTGAAAAAGAGCCTGTTGGATGGAGACAGTAACGTCTGGACTGTTTGTACTGTAAAAGCGCATAATACCAATTGATAAGGCTCGCAATTTACGAGCTTATCCACATATAGACGGCTAGAATGTGTAAAACTCAACGCGCAGTAGGTCATTTTCTGACATGAAACAGGTCATAAATATCCCGTACCTTTGTAAAAAAACACTTCAATTATGGCTTTAGGCATATTTCAAACGCCAGCGATTCAAAACGAACTAGTTAAAGAGTATCGGCCAAATTCACCGGAGCGGAAAGCAATTAAAGAGGCAATTGCTGAAGCGAAGAGCCAAGAGGTCGACATTCCAATGTACATCGGAGTAGACGAAGTGCGAACAGCAACTAAAATTCGAATTGCTCCTCCTCATGAACACGCTCATACACTTGGCTATTTCTCAGAAGGCGATGCATCTCACGTTCAACAAGCGATTCAAGCAGCATTAGAGGCAAAAGATAAATGGTCCAACCTACCATGGGAACAGCGGGCGGGAATTTTTTTGAAAGCTGCTGATCTGTTGGCTGGTCCTTACCGGGCAAAGATGAATACTGCGACAATGCTGGGACAGTCAAAAAACGTGTTTCAAGCAGAAATTGATTCTGCCTGCGAACTGATAGATTTCCTACGGTTTAATGTGCAGTATATGACCGAGATCTACAACCAGCAACCAAATTCATCACCTGGAGTCTGGAATCGGTTGGAATATCGGCCATTAGAAGGGTTTGTGTTCGCGCTAACCCCATTCAACTTCACAGCTATTGCAGGCAATTTACCCACATCAGCCGCGATGTTGGGTAACACAGTTGTATGGAAACCCGCTTATACACAAGTTTATTCAGCAAATGTCATCATGGAAGTGCTGAAAAAAGCAGGTTTACCCGATGGCGTTATTAACCTCATTTATGTGGATGGACCAATCGCGGGAGACATCATTTTTAGTCACCCTGACTTTGCGGGAATTCACTTTACAGGGAGTACTGGCGTATTTCAAAATATATGGAAAACGATTGGCCAGAATATCCACAAATACAAAACTTATCCACGAATTGTGGGGGAAACCGGTGGAAAAGACTTCGTATTAGTACATAAATCAGCTGACGTAAAGGAAGTTACAACTGCACTTATTAGAGGAGCATTCGAATATCAGGGCCAAAAATGCTCAGCTGCTTCTAGGGCATACATTCCTGCAAGTTTGTGGCCACAAGTTGAGGCAATGATTAAAAGCGAGTTGAGCGAATTGAAAATGGGAAGCACCGAAGACTTCATCAATTTCGTCAACGCCGTCATAGATGAAAGGTCCTTCGACAAAATTTCCAATTACATAGAACAGGCAAAGCAGGACCCCACAGTGGAAATTGTCGCTGGGGGACAACATGACAAGTCTAAAGGATATTTCGTAGAACCGACAGTGCTACGTGTAAATGACCCGAAATACAGGACAATGTGCGAAGAGATATTTGGCCCTGTGTTAACAGTGTATGTTTATGAGGACGCACAATTTGAAGAAGTGATAAAATTAGTTGATAGCACATCACCCTATGCATTGACAGGATCGATTTTTGCAAAAGATCGATATGTGATTGAACAGGTTAGTAAATCATTGCAAAACGCAGCGGGTAACTTCTACATTAATGATAAGCCAACTGGCGCAGTGGTAGGGCAACAACCGTTTGGTGGAGCAAGAGCATCTGGAACGAATGACAAAGCAGGATCTCTTTTAAATCTTTTGCGCTGGGTATCAGCCAGAACGATCAAAGAAACGTTTGTTTCGCCAACATCATACCGATACCCATTCTTAGAGGCCGACTAAAATATTTTAATTTTTTTTGAAGAAGGGCTTGACAAAAGGACTTTTTATGCCTTACCTTTGCAGTCCCAAATGAGGGAAACGGGCTAACAACGGTTAGCCACCATCTCGAAAGAGAGAACGTTCTTTGACGTATCGGCATCACAATAAGTGAAAGACATAGGCAAAAAGCACAGTCAAGTTTTCGGACTTGACAAATAATATTTACGATGGAGAGTTTGATCCTGGCTCAGGATGAACGCTAGCGGCAGGCCTAATACATGCAAGTCGAACGGTCCGCAAGGATAGTGGCGAACGGGTGCGTAACGCGTAAGGAACCTGCCC
>NZ_JAPQNS010000023.1 GCF_028867935.1 Flavobacterium sp. SUN052 | reverse complement strand
CAAAGCCCTGTTAGTACGGTTTGAATTTTCGGTCAAAAATTGGATGAGTTTACATTTTATCGCGTTCTCGGTCATTTTCCTGCGGAAAATCAAACGAAAAGAGAAAGTTTAAACAGCTTCATTGATAAAAACATGCCAAATCAACTCCTTGGATATTAAAGATTTTACCAATATCGGACAGCTGCAATTACATGATATTACCCAACTCAATGCACTGACAATCAATAATTCATCTTTAGATAAGGCTCAGTTCATTGAGGTTGATATAATTGCGGCTCGAACTGTCAGCGTAGTAACAAGCAATGTAAGCGATATATGGCTGTTTAATGCCGATTTCCCCAAACACACTATGTCAAGAACGGCAAGTGACTACAGAGGGAAAAGGAATGTTTTTAGACAGCTTAAATTAGCCGCTGGAAAGCAGGGAAACAGAATTCAAGAGCTTGGATATGAAGCCCTTGAAATGGATTCGTACGAAAAAGATAATCACTCCGAAAAAACATACATTGACCAGGCTATATTAGTAACTAATAGATGGTCTAACAATCATGGGCAGGATTGGAGCAGAGCCATGTTTTGGTTGATCTTATTATCGTGGATAGGCTTTTCTACAATCAAATACTGTCAGGGGTACAGGCTCGCTTTTCAATCTCCTGACTTCGTACAAATAGCCCAATATGTGGAATTTACATTAAATCCCCTGCATACTTACAAAAATCTTTTTGAGACTGAGATGACTTCTCCATCTTTGGAGGGCCTTGCAAGGATCACTGATGTGCTTTGTAAGCTTTTGTCAGGATACCTTATTTTTCAATTCTTGAGAGCTTTTCGAAAGTTTGTCAAATAAACAAAAATGCCTGACTCATGAGTTCTCCGATGTCCACGAACTCATGAGTGCCCAAATACTCAAAAAAAAAGAGTGCCGCCATAAAGACAACCCACTTCATAACTTTTGGAATTGATCCTTGAATGGCCAGAAAACAACAAGAGCCTTCTCAACAATGAGAAGGCTCTTGTTAGGTGATCAATATTGATACGGAATGGAAAATGCTGGTAAATTACCGATAGGCCTGGTCTCGAATCATCCGAATATTATTAAAAACTGGCAACTCCACCACACAATCGGCCGGAATTACTCCTCTGCGAATCCAGTTCGTTACTACATGAGAATCAATACCATACTTTTTGGCATAATTGGCGATGGTCAGCCAATCGCCTAGATCTAACTCATAGCCGTGTGCTTTGAGAGTGCCCAGCGTCTCTTCTCTTCCCCTTTTGAACTCGTCAAGGGTCATTGTTTGGCTTTTTTCTGAGATCATGATTCGTTTGATTTTACTGTATTACACCTCATTATCAAGACTTTTCAACCAGCTAATTATTTTTTGCTCTTTGCTTAACTCATCTAGCCAACGATCAACATCCTCGGCATACATATCATGAATGTGTTGCTCTAACTGGGCTTTGGCATAGTTCAATCGGCTTTCGTGGAAAGCAATCAGCTTTTTTAACTCCTCCTTGGTCATAGTATAGTGGGTAAACAATACAAAGATAAGACTGTTCCTTTACGGAACATCAGAGGGTCAAAAAAAGCCCCTCAAACGAGGGGCTTTTCAACTTGTTAGGTGATCGATACGGGAATCGAACCCGTGTTACTGCCGTGAAAGGGCAGTGTCCTAACCGCTAGACGAATCGACCGTCTGGAATGCAGACCTGACGTGTTTTTGATGTCTCAACTACCGCGTCAGCGAATCGTGATGCAAAAGTAAGGCAAAAATCTTTTCGTGCAACAAACACCCGAAAAAAAGTCGTGAAAAATTCCATTCTGATCGTTTTGGGGCTACTTTTGAGGGATTGACTTCATTCCATCTACTTCATTATCTGCATGATTCGGTTTCTGTTAGCCGCTGGATTTATTTGTGTAAGTTTTTTCATAAACGCCCAGCCTGCAACCACCAACACACTTGTTTCACCCCAGGATTTTCTGGGTTACCGCATTGGTGAGCGATTTACACCCCACCACCGCGTGCTGGCTTATGCCGAACAAATTGCCCGGCAGGCTCCCGGTCGGGTAAAGCTTTTGCCGTATGGTACCACATACGAAGGTCGGCCGTTGATGGCCGTTGTTGTAGCCTCAGAAGCGAACATAGCTCGGTTAGACGAAATCAGAACTGACAATCTGAAACGGGTTGGCCTTACCGAAGGCACACCGGGAAATGGGACCAAACCGGCCATTGCCTGGATCAGCTACAACGTGCATGGCAACGAAGCCGTGAGTTCAGAAACGTTCATGGATGTTTTGTATAGCCTCCTGGATACTAAAAATGCGGTCTCGCAAAAAATATTGACCAATGCCGTGGTTATTCTGGACCCCGGCCTGAACCCCGATGGTCATGACCGGTATGTAAACTGGTACAATCAGATGCAGGGTCGCGTCGCGAATCCAACGCCGTTTGCTCGTGAACATAATGAACCCTGGCCGGGTGGTCGGTATACTCACTATTATTTTGATCCTAACCGAGACTGGGCCTGGCAAACGCAGGAAATTACCCAGCAGCGGATGGCTCTCTATCACCAGTGGATGCCCCACCTGCATGCCGATTTTCATGAGATGGGTGTAGAAAGTCCTTATTACTTTGCTCCCTCAGCAAAGCCATACCACGAAGATATTACCCCGTTTCAGCGCGATTTTCAGAATACTATCGGTCAGTATTGCAGTCGCTATTTCGATCGTAACGGTTGGCTGTACTACACCCGCGAGCGGTTCGATTTGTTTTATCCTAGTTATGGCGATACCTGGCCAACCTATAACGGCGCCATTGGTATGACCTACGAACAGGGTGGCAGTGGCCGGGCAGGTTTGGCCGTTTTGAAAGCCGATGGGGATACGCTCACGCTCCGTCAACGGATTGACCACCACGTTGCCGCCAGTATTGCCACGCTCGAATCGGTTGCTGATCGTGCCCCCGAGGTTGTGAAGGCGTTTGGTGAGTATTTCGACAAAGCCAAAACTAGTCCGGTTGGTCCGTATAAAAGCTATGTTATCAAGTCGAACGGTGATGCGGGACGTATGAGTGCCCTGCGCCAACTGCTCGACCGGAACCAGATTCGGTATGGTTTTGCCCGGTCGGAAGGCCGCACCCCCGACGCTTCGGGAACGGGTGCGGCTACTACGACGCAAGCCACGGCGAGTAAAGCTAAAAAGGGGAGTACTACCGGGGGAGGGATAAGCGGCTTTAATTATTTCTCTCAAAAGACAGAATCGAATATAAAAATTGCGCCGGAAGATCTGGTAATCAGCGCGTACCAACCTAAATCGACGCTTCTGAAAATTCTGTTTGAGCCTAAATCTGCTCTGGAAGATTCGATAACGTACGATATTACGGCCTGGTCGCTACCCTATGCTTTTGGTTTGCCTACTTATGGACTGACCAGTCGAATTGAGCCGAGTGCAGTTCCTGAAATCCAAAATCCGAAGTCCCCAATCCAAAATTCCCCCTACGCTTATCTGGCTCGTTGGCAGTCGATGCCGTCGGTGCAATTGCTGGCTGGTTTGTTGAAACAGAAAATTAAAGTCCGGGCGGCTGAGAAGCCGTTTGAGATGGGCGGGCAGAAGTACACCGCTGGAACGTTGCTCATCACGCGGGCAGGTAACGAGCGGTTAGGGGCTCGTTTCGATCAATTAGTACAAGCCGAAGCTCAGAAACTGAATGTTACACTGACGCCCGTGCAAACCGGTTTCGTTACGAAAGGCTCTGACTTTGGTTCCGATTTTGTGCTGGCTCTCCAACCTCCCCGGGTAGGTATTGTGATTGGTGAAGGAATGTCGCCAACGGCTTCGGGTGAGGTGTGGCACTATTTTGATCAGGAACTCAACTACCCGGCTTCACTCATCAACGGCAGCGACCTCGGTAACATCGACTGGACAAAACTTGACATTCTGGTGATGCCCACTGGCTTCGCTTATGGCCGAATTTTGAACGATCGGACCCTGGCTGCCATTAGAACATGGATACAAGGGGGCGGTAAACTGATTGCGATGGAACGAGCTGCCGACGCACTAATGGGTAAAGACGGGTTCGAACTGAAAGAAAAAGCTGACTCTGATAAAGGCGAAAGCAAAAAGGTTGGCTCGGCAAGTGCAGAGAAAGGTAAGAAAGCTGCGCTTGACACCCTGAAAGTATACGCTGATCGCGAACGGGAAGCGGTTTCCGACGAAACACCGGGTAGTATTTATCGAATCAGTTTAGATACAACGCACCCGCTGGCGTTTGGTCTTGGGACAGATTACTACGCGCTGGTGCAGGAGGCCCACAACTTCGACGTGTTGAAAGAGGGCTGGAATGTCGGCTACCTCAAAGCCGATAATTATGTGGCTGGTTTTGCGGGCCGTAACGCAAAGGAGAAACTCAAAAACACGCTTTCGATGGGGGTTCAGCAATTGGGACGCGGATCGGTCGTGTATTTGGCCGACAACCCTTTATTCCGTGGCTTCTGGTACAGCGGTAAATTGCTGTTTGGTAATGCCGTGTTTATGGTAGGAAATTAAGTAGGAGAGGAGGAGAGTTTAGGAGGAAGCAAAGTAGATGAAGTGAATCTTGTATACTTCATCCACTTTGCTTCCTCTTATGCTTTTATACTTGCTCTTTGTGCAACACCAGCATAGGTACCATCGACCGGACGACCATGTGTTCTGTCTGGCTGGGATTAATCAGGTTAGCAAAGAAACCGCGGTCGCGGGTGGTCATCACGAGTAGATCAGTGGGGTGGTGATCCAAATATTCTCTGAGACCTTGTGAGACAGTTCCTGCTTTTATGGTGTCAACGTTCAGGGGCAAATCGCCGAACTGACGCTGTAGTTGCCCCAAAAACTGGTTATCGTCGTATAAATCGGGTTGACTGGCGGCATTAACTTTTACCAGATGCAGGTCAGCGCCAAATGTTTCTGCGACAGCCAAGGCCTGACTCATCATATCGCGTTCATCAAATTCTAACTGAGTCGCATACGTCATTTGCTTTATCTGGACCGGTGGATTGGTCTGCCCATCGGAGGTATTAGGCACTACCAAAACCGGGCAGGTTGCCGACCGGGCCACATCCGTGGCAGACGTACCCACCAGCCGATCAAAAAATCCAGTTAGTTCACTTCGGCCAGTCACAATGAGATCTGCGTCGAGTTCGTGGGCTGAATTAACAATCTCATCTTCAATGCCTCCCATTCGCCAGTCGGTTTCAACGGAGAAGCCATCCTCCCTTATTTTACCAACTACTTTTTCCAGATTTTCGCGGCCAATATGCTCCAGATCCGCTGTGGCAAAAGCGCCCATCCCTAAATCTCCCATGGTGGGTAGCGTGGTGTCGGGCATTGGCGGCTGATAAACGTGCAAGACAACAATGGTCGCGTTGTGTTTGCGGGCAAACAGTTTAGCCCACTCAAGAGCGTGCTGCGAGGCAGCAGTGAAGTCAGTGGGGAAAAGAATAGTTTTCATTAATGTAGGCTAATGGATGATACATAAGTAACCATAAACTACTCTTCCCTGTTTTCCAACCATAATAGCCCTATGGAGCGGTTTCTTTCAGCCGTAAATAAACCGTGCATCTAATGGGCTACCAGCCAGTTCTCACCGACGCCGATGCCCGTTTCCATTTTCACTGCCATCGGAATGGCGTTTTTCATAATGTGATCGACGCGCGCACTTAGGATTTCCAACTCATCGCGGTGTGCGTCGAACACAAGTTCGTCATGAACGGTCAGAATCATTTTAGATTTCATCTGCTCGCGAACCATCATCTCATGAATCTGGATCATGGCAATTTTGAGCATGTCGGCCGCGCTTCCCTGAATCGGAGCGTTGATGGCGTTACGCTCGGCGAACATCCGGTCGGTGATGTTGCGCGAATTAATGTCGCGCAAATACCGCCGACGACCGAGAATCGTTTCGGCATAGCCAAAGCCGCGGGCCTTTTCGATACTCTGGTCCATGTACGATTTCACCGCCGGGAACTCCTGGAAATACTCTTCGATAATCTGGGCGGCTTCTTTGCGTGAAATCTTCAACCGTTGACCCAAACCGAACGACGAGATGCCGTAGATGATCCCGAAGTTGATGGTTTTGGCTTTCCGGCGCATCTCACTCGTCACCTCGCTCAGGCCAACGTGAAATACTTTGCTGGCCGTTTGTGTGTGAATGTCGATGCCGTTGTTGAACGCCGATGTCATAGTTTCATCACCACTGAAAGCGGCCATGATGCGCAACTCGATCTGTGAGTAATCCGCCGACATAATCAGAAACTCTTCGGAGCGGGGCACAAATGCCTTACGAATTTCCTGCCCGCGCGGGGTACGGATTGGAATGTTTTGCAGGTTCGGATTAGTGGAACTGAGTCGACCGGTGGCCGCAACTGCCTGATTGAACGAGGTGTGAATGCGGCCTGTACGTTTGCTGATAAGCAGCGGCAGGGCATCTACGTATGTGTTCTTGAGTTTTAGCAACTCCCGGTAATCCAGAATCTTGCGGGCAATTTCGTGTTCGGCTTCGAGCTTCGACAAAATCTCCTCGCCCGTTGCGTATTGGCCTGTCCGGGTCTTTTTGGCGTTCTTATCTACTTTTAGTTTGTCGAACAGAATCTCTCCCAATTGCTTGGGTGACCCAATATTGAACGACTCCCCGGCGATTTCGTAAATCTCCTGTTGTACCTGTTTTACATCGACTTCGAGCGTAGCCGAGAGTTCCGCCAGTGCATTGGTATCTAACCGAATACCCTCAAGCTCCAGGTCAGCCAGCACCTGAACGAGGGGCATCTCAACCTGATCGAACAGTTTATACAGGCTATCTTTTTCGAGTAGGGGCGCAAAGGTCTGCTTCAGTTGAAGCGTTACGTCGGCATCTTCACCGGCGTATTCCACTATTTTCTGCACATCTACATCGCGCATAGTGATCTGCCCTTTCCCTTTTTTGCCAATCAGCGCTTCAATTTCGACCGGGTGGTAGTTCAGGTACGTCATGGCCATAATATCCATGTTGTGCCGTTGCTCAGGCTCAATCAGGTAGTGAGCAATCATGGTATCGAAAAGCTTACCCTGAACCTCCACGCCGTACTTTTTGAGCATCAGCAAGTCGTATTTGAGGTTCTGCCCAATCTTCGTGATAGCCGGGTTTTGAAGTACGGGCTTGAAGAGATCGACTATAGCCTGAGCTTCAGCACGGTCTTCGGGTACGGGAACATAAAATGCTTCGCCCGCCCGGTAGGCAAACGATAAACCCACCAGATCAGCCTCAACCGGGTCGATAGCCGTTGTCTCCGAATCGAAACAGATCGACTCCTGCTGGCTCAAAAAATAAACCAGACTCTCCCGTAAGACGGGTGTGTCGATCAGGCGATAATCGTGTTTAACCGAGTCGATTGTTTTGCGGGGAGCAGGGCGCTCCGGGTCAATTTCGTAATCAGGATAAACATCCAGAAATGCAGGTGCGTCGGCATTTTCGGGTTCGGGTGTGGCTGATGAGCCCGAAGCAGAGGGTATTGTAACAGCCGTTTTAGGCGCTCGTTTTTTAGGCGCAGTCTCAGCCGAAGTAGCCGTATCAGAATCGCCGAATGAAAACGGCAGGTCGTCGCGGTCCGGCGTTCCGGCACCGGAAGGAGTCGGCTGGGTTCGGGGAGCAAAGCTTGGGGCAAACAGATCCATTTGGCCCGATCCTTTACTCTTGAAAGCGGCTGGCAGGGGTTGTTCACTCATTGAATCTAATCCCAGGCGCCCCTTCATCTGCCGGAATTCCAGTTCATCCATCAAACCAGACAAACGGGGTTTGTCGTAGTCGGTCAAACGGAGCGCTTCAGCGTCAAACGGAACGGGTACATCGAGGTGAATAGTCGCTAACTGCTTGGATAACAAGCCCTGCTGAGCGTATTGAACAACGTTTTCTTTGAGTTTTCCTTTCAGTTGATCAGCGTTGGCAATCAGATTTTCTATAGAGCCAAACTCCTGAACCAGTTTCTGGGCGGTTTTCTCGCCAATGCCGGGGATACCGGGGATATTATCAACCGCATCGCCGACAAGGCCAAGCATATCCGTTACCTGCTCTATGCGCTCAATTCCCCAACGCTCACAAATTTCGGCAACGCCCTGCTTTTCGGCGGGCTTGCCCATAAACGCGGGCTTGTAAATATGAATACACTCCTCCACCAACTGCCCGTAATCTTTGTCGGGCGTCATCATATAGACTTCAAACTCACCCGTGGCACAGGCTCGCTTGGCAATGGTACCAATGATGTCGTCGGCCTCAAATCCCTCCATAATCAGGATGGGAATATTCATGGCCTCAATGATCTGTTTGATGTAAGGAGTAGCAATGCTAATGTCCTCCGGCTGCGACTGCCGGGTGGCTTTGTACATCGGAAACTGTTCGTGCCGGAACGTCTTGCTGGAGTGGTCGAAAGCCACGCCGATGTGGGTTGGTTTTTCCTTTTGTAATACCTCCAGCATGGCATTCATAAAGCCAAAAATGGAGCTGGTATTCATACCCCGCGAGGTGATACGGGGGTTCTTGTTAAACGCAAAGTGGGCGCGATAAATCAACGCAAGCGCGTCGAGCAGAAACAGTTTGTTTTGTGGCTTTGCCATGAAGGGAATTGGGTCAATCCGGTCTGTAAAGATAACACCTGAACAGCGAACAACGAGCAGTAAACAGCGAACAACGAGCAGTGAACAGCTAACAATGAACAGTTGCGCCCACTGTTAGCTGTTCACTGCTCGTTGTCCACTGTTACTGACTTACTCCCGTTGGCAGCAGAACCCGATCAATCACATGAACCACCCCGTTGGTGCTGGTGAGGTCGGTCTGGAGCAGATTTCCCGCCACGGCCGGATTGCCTTTTCCGGTTATGGTGGTGCCTTTAGCGCCGATGGTAACGGTAATGGCGGTGCCTTGTGCCGTTGTTACATCGCCCGTTCGGAGTGTGGGGGCGAACGCGCGACTATTGAGAATGTGATACCGCAGAACTTCGGTTAAACGGGGAATATCGGCACTGCGAACGGCGTCTTCATTGGTATAACCAGCTGCCCGAAAGGCCGCGTTTGAGGGTGCAAAAACGGTAATTCCCCGCTCCGTTGGCGACAACAGAACCGACGAAATTGTGGTGCCTACCCGCTCAACAGCCATTCGGAACAAAGACAATTCAGGATTGGCGCGTATCAGTTCGACCGTTGTCTGTGAGGGAACAGGCATAACTTTGTCGATCACGTACATCACCGAATTGGTAGCACCAATGTCGGGCTGCACCACCCGTGAGGCATTGGCATAAACTTGACCATCAGCGGCTTTAAACAGGGTTACACTGGCTGTTACGAGTGCTGTAGAGATGGTTGAGGGCGTGCCGGGAACCAGGGTTGAACCCGAAAGCCGCGAGTTGAGCAGGTGGTACTGGAGAATGCGTTGCAGATCGGCGACCGGTAAGGTATCGAGGACTGCTTTGGTATAGCCAGCCGCTTTAAAGGCTTCGTCGGTTGGGGCAAACAGAGTGAGCGAACCCGTTTTGAGCTTATCCGACAAGCCCGCTTCGGTAATAGCTTCTTTCAATAAGCTCAAGTGACCAGTTTTATCAATAATATCGGTTAATGAACCGGTAGAGGTTACACTTTGCGGGCTTGTTGCGGTTGTACTGGGCACTTCTGGGACGATGGTACCGTCGTCGTTCGCGTTCTTACTGCCACAGCCCGTTAGCAAAGGAGTGAGGCCAAGGGCTAGCGTAGCAGTGGCTAACCAATTGACAGTTAAGGTAATTTGTGTTCTCATAGCGTAGGTTGGCATAGCCTTTAAAGCAAACCAATGTATGCATTTAAATCTATATGACCAATAGGTTAACGATTCAGCGGTAAAGCTGTTACGCTCATAAAGCAATAATTGAACCAACGGTAAGATTGATGCCCTATCTTAGCCTTGGCAAATACCCCACTTTATGACACTCATCGAGGATTTTCTATATCACATTCGTTACGAAAAACGCCTGAGCCAACATACAATCACAGCGTATGGTACCGACTTAGAGCAGTTTAGCCAATTTCTGACGGAAGAGTTTGAGCTGAAAAATCCCGACAAGGCGGAGTTTCGTCAGGTAAGAACCTGGATAGTAAAACTGGTAGAGGCCGAGATGGACCGCAGTTCGGTGAATCGGAAAATTGCGACGCTTCGAAGCTTCTTTGGGTATTTGATGCGCAGGAAAGTGATTCAGGTTGACCCGATGCTAAAAATTCAGGCGCTGAAAACAAGTAAAAAACTACCGGTTTTTGTGGAAGAAAAACCGATGGAGACCTTGCTCGATGAAGTGGATTTTGCGACTGATTTTGCCGGACAGCGCGATAAACTGGTACTTGAACTACTCTATGGAACGGGAATACGGCTTAGTGAACTGATTGGCTTGAAAACCGCAGACGTAAATCGATATGAGCGGACTATTACCGTGTTGGGAAAGCGAAACAAACACCGCATTATTCCGATGCCGCCGTCGCTTACTGACTTAATTAGCGCTTACCTAACGTTGAAAGAATCAACCTTTGGGGGGCAGGCCGACCCAGTTTATTTAATCGTGAGTGATCGGGGTATCCAAGCCTATCCGGTTCTTATTCAACGTATTGTGAAACGTTATTTGGACTTGGTGACAACGCTATCCACTAAAAGTCCCCACGTGCTACGCCATTCCTTTGCCACGCACTTGCTAAACCGGGGCGCTGACCTGAATGCTATAAAAGATCTGTTGGGTCACAGCAGTTTAGCGGCTACCCAGATCTATACGCACACCAGTTTGGAACAGCTACGAAAGACCTACGAGCAGGCGCATCCAAAAGCGGGGAACAGTGAACAACGAGCAGTGAACAACGAATAACAGATAGTGAAGATTTTGGCTGTTCAATGCTCGTTGTTCACTGCTATCTGTTAAAACAGCCGACCAATAAAGATCAAAATGACTGCCCCAACAACCGAAATAAGCAGGTTCATTACTAAGCCATCGTTGGACTTGTCGTTGCCCAGTTTACCGGCAATGAAACCGCCTACTAATCCGCCAAAAATACCCAGAAGAATATTGACCAGCATGGAGTTATGACTCCCCATGAACGTGCTGGCCAGGTAGCCAGCAATACCACCGATGATAATTGAATACAGAAAGCCCATAATGCGAAAAGGTTTAGAGGTTTGTAATCCTCTGCTAGCCACGAGCTACAGAAGTTGCTCGAAATGTACGTAGAAAATGAGCAATCAAATTTTAATTGAGGTAACGGCTCTGAATGCAATTAATCCTATTTTTCGTGACTTGTTAATAAGGCCAACTCGTTAAATCGGCACCTTTTGTGGCAGATTCTTCAACACGTTTCCGTATTTTGGGAACTACATTGATTTGTATTGCAGGCGGCTAACTGCGTTTGGTTGGGTAAAGTCGCCGTTTCAGCAGTGTTCGGCCCGGTCGCTACCAAATCACCTACTATCACTAGTCGGGCAAATTGAGGGCAGCTTTCACTTCGTTGTAATCGTTCCAGTTGATGCTGGCTAAGCGACCAGTAGGCACTCCGCCCGGAATAATGACGTAGCGCATTTGTTGGGAGCCGAGTGCATAACTGGCTTTAAGCTCAATTCGGCCGACGTAAAATCGTTGGTGAACGGTGTACGTTGTAGTGCCAACTACTTCGGCGTATGGTAAGGTGAGCACCCGGCCTCCTTCGTTCCAGTAAACCCGAATATCGGCCCTGTCGAGTACCGTTTGTGTGATTGGCGTAGCCGTAATATTTCCGGTGTAGGTAGTGCCACTACCCGTGAACGCGACGGCCGTCCAGGGTGAGTAAATAACGTTGGCTGAGCCCGGAACTCCCTGTGCTCCGGTGGGCCCTGCCGGGCCTGCCGGTCCGGTTGCTCCCGTAACGCCTGATACGCCCTGTGGCCCGGTTGCACCTACTGGGCCAGCCGGACCTTCGGGGCCTACTTTCCCTTCACAACTGGCCAGAAATAAACCAACAACAACTACTAATTTAAGACTAACCAACCAATTCATGGAAATCGTTTTCATGGGGAAAATGTGTTTTAAGTTTATAAAGGGAAGTAATTCGAAAATGAAGTTACTTGATTACTGTAAACTTTAGTCGCGAAAACAATTTACTGGTAAACAGATGGTTGGCTGTATTGAGGGAACGGTAAAAAGAAAGGGAAAACCAGCGTGTTTTCCCTTTCTTGGTTGTTTTAGTCCTGCCCTGCTTTTACAAAGTATACCCGACTTAATTACAGTCTAAAAAGGTGTATGTGATAGTTGTCGATTTGGTTGATTTGTCAACCGCAAACGTAGTTTCGGATAGGTAACCATGGTTGTTCACGTTAGCAACCGTGGTTCTACCCGTGTAGACTGACTCCAAATGGCCGTCGCTGGGATTAGGCAGAAACCCTTCGTAAGTTGACCCGACACCCCCTCTTGATGTTTCCCAGGATCGGCCGGTGCGCATATCGAAAGGCAATCCGCTGTTGATCAGCAGTTGTTCGGGAGACTTGACCGTTCCAACTGATTTGCGAATTTCTTCAACGTATTTGGTCCCCTTTAAATCGGAAAAGCCCGTTTTGGTGATAATACCATTGGCATCGTATTCGGTATATTGTTTACCATCGGTATTGGGGTTGCCCGACTCAAAAGTAAACTCACTGATTAGCCCTGCCGCCGTGTATTTAAGATTATGGACACCTTTCTGACCATTGGCAAGCGTATAAGTAATCTTCGTAATCTGATTGCCCGTGTAGGTGTATTGCTCGGAGCCATCCGGTTGACCATTGAGCGTCCATGATGAACTGGCAAGTTTTCCAGTGCTGTCGTAAATGAATTTATAAAAATATTGCCTGACGGGTCCATTGCCCGTTTCATCCATTGCCCTGGCCATAGTAACGGCGCGTCCCTGAGAGTCATATACATACGTATGTTTGTCGCGGCCGCCCTGATTAATGGTTAGCACTTCGCATTGTGCAGGGGTGAACTCTGGGTTTCGACATTCACTAAAAAGGCTGATAATCAGTAATGGTAGGACAAACTGTTTCATGGAAATGAGATTTTACAGGTTAGCTGACGGCCGTGCCCGACGTCATGAATTTGACCTCTGGCACGGGAAATAGTCACACCTGTCTTTTCCGGAAAACTACTCAGTAATGTCTCCGGTAAGCGAGCGACAGGTTGTGTTATTCGTCCTGAAAATCTGGAATGTAGAAACAGGCAGTCTCAAAAAAAGATGTTGGCAAATGTTTTGGCAAACATGAGCCACCAGTCGGAGGTCTGGAATAGCCAACAAAACAGATTGAGTGAGAGAACGAGAGAAATGACCAGAAAAGGAATCGGGCTTTTTCGGTTTCGGATGTCTACCAACAGAAATACCACAGCAATAAAGGTCGACAGAAAGAGGACAGCCATAACGGATACTGGAAACGGAATACCGCCAAAAATGATCAAGGCCCGTCCCAATCCCGGCCCAATCATGAGTAGCGAAGTAGCAATCATGTAGCGCATATGGGCTGCTGGTTGTTTCTGATACACAAAGGCAAGCAGCGCAAACAGCCCAAAAGTTAAAATGGCCGGTATATCTAGCGATAATTGTGAAAGCACCTCGTTTTCGGGCCGGTGTGCGGTTTCCCGCAAATAGACCAGCCGACTTACTTCCAAAATAGAGAAGCAAACCAGTGGAGCCAATACGTAACCGATTTTGCCAATGATGCGGTGCCAGTCATTCTTCCCAAACTTTATCAGAAAGGGTTGCACAATGAGCATAAAAAACCAGGCCATGAGCATTGCCCCGTGAAAATGCTGTTCCCAGCGAAACCCTTTAAACGTGGGGAAGAAAATAGTGTAGGTTTGATGAAACCCGATGAGAGCCGTTATCCAGATCAGGACGAAAAAATAGCCGATGTTTTTAAACGATTTTTCCATGATTGTGAAAGAGTTAGTGGTGAATGTATTGAGGTTGGCTGGTATACTGGCGAAGTAGTGACAGTCATAGTCGCGAGGAGGCAACCAGCCTATTTGGGCTATTTGTCGCACGAACCTGCCGGTTCGCAAACAGGATACCAAGTAGTTTTGTGTGAGTGGCAGGATCTTTTGCATAAAATCCCGCATTACTGAGCCGTTGAGCAAACGGTGTTGAAGCTAGAGTAAGGTGGTACCTTTCCTAGTGTCACATTAAATAGCCTGATTGTGAGTTGTACAGGAAATCCTCAAAAACCGCCACCATACGTGGGTTCGTGGGCAGTACAGCATGCATATAGACCAATTCGAACGAATGGCCAGGGCGAAGGCACCTACGTATTTATGACAAACGGAGTCAGTATTTTGGCAGCCCGTAAGCGCAAAAAGTAACTGTTAGAGCCCGAAAGGGGAAAAGGAAGGCGTTATTACGCAGTATGTTATCGCACAGGTTTCAATACTTAATCATCACCCGGATTTTTTGGGGAGCCGGTTGATTGCCACCGAAATATAGCCCGTTGCGGTAGGCGATGGTTTTCTTGTGCGTAAACGGAATATCGGGGCCGTCGAGGATTTTGTAGACTTTATTGGTGTAATCAATTTTGATCGTCAGTCGCCGTTCCTCGTTGATTTTCATACCGCCCAGATCATACACAATCCGCTTCCCTTCCACGTAGGCATAGGCCCCAAGGTCAATCTGGTTCTTTTTCGGATTCCAACGCCAGGCAACCCGCGCACCATCCACCTGATGGGGCGCTTGTCCATAATGCTGATCGTCGGCACCTAAAAAGCCAAGTCCAAAGATCTTATTGTAGTCATACTCATCGACCTGGGTAATATCGTACATGCAGGTGCTGTCGAACATGACCGTTGCCGACACTTCGCGGGGGCTAATGAGCATTCCCTCTTTTCGTTTCAGGGTAGGCTCGTACATGCCTTTTTCAATCTCCACCCAATCGGGTTCTTTCACCAGAAAATCGGGGATGCAGGAGTTAGTGACTGCTAAAACGCCGATAATGAGAAGGGTAGAGAAAGCGGATCGTGGCCGGGAAAGAATGGTTAATCGTGACATGACAGAAACTCTATGGGATAGCTCATTGCAAAGAACGCCTAAAATCGGCAGATCGTACGTCCGCTAGCTCAAAAGTCGTGCCGGAGTAAGATACAAAAAATCCCCCGGTCGGTAGGGCCATCCGGGGGAATCTACTCATCCTATCATCCAACCTATGCGTACTGTTATGGGCTCGGGTAATCGAGTGTCTGAATAAATGGGTGAATACAGCCGTTGTTATCTGACTACTTAGTCGTGGAAAGTGAACGAGTGGAAACAAAAGCGGCAATCTAATTCTATTATTTATCCATCGACGATTCTGAAGCCAGTGCTACGCCCTCAATCGTAGCGATCCGGAATGTACTCCGTTTGCTGGCCAGGCCATTGCCATCTTTAATGATCCGCGAGACACCTACCGGAATTTGGGTGTTGTTTGGGTCATTCTTGCTTTTGAAGAAGATCGTCGTGTAGAAATCCTTGATGCCATCGGCGGTAATCTCCCCCGAGAATATCCGCACCTGCTTACCCGTTACGCTACCACTAACGAAGTCCAGTTCGGCAAAGAAGGTGAACTTATTCCCATTCCCTGACAGGAAACCGCCAACGCCCGTTGCGGTAGAACCACTGGTTTTAATTTCAACCTTGGCCGACTGATCGGCTCCGTTCTGTTCCGAAAAGCGAAGAATCAGATCGTTGAATTCATCGCCAACCTGATACGTATCTTCAGCACCATACGGACTGACGAGCGTGTGGGGCGAAGAGACGAAGAGACCTTCAATATTAGGTGGCTGTGACCCTTCATTGATCAACATACCCCGCGACCTCAGTTTGTCAATATCGGCCTGAGCTACGATAGTCTGAATGCGAGTTGAAAATCCTTTTGTGGGATCAACGTCTTCGTTTTTCTTGCAGGAAGTCAGGCTCATACCCGAACCGGCGAACAAAAGGACAGTGGTGAGGATACGAAATGTGGTTTTCATAAATCGGGATTTTTAATAGCTGAATACTGGTTTGAGATCTTTTGCCGTTAGTCGCGCTGGATTTGGCGACTGGAAACAAGAGGGGAGCAGGATTGAGCGAACGGTCAAGGAATGAATTCAACCCACTTGTTTTGGTTCTACTCCAACCCAATGGATTTACCATTGATGTTATAAGGGTAAAAATTCCAGTACCCGAAAAAATAAATCCATAGTAATACACATGGTCACCCGATGAGTAACCGTACCCTGCAATCGCACGAAATGTGTTACGTAAAAAAACTCAACTCACTACACTATAGACTGGTCTTAGACTTCCAGCATGATCTTTCCAATGTGTTCACTGCTGGCCATCCGGTCCTGAGCCCGGGCGGCTTCGGCTAAAGGAAAGATTCGATCAATTACGGGAGTAAAGCGACCATCGCTCAGTAGGGGCCATACGTGCTGTTCTACCGCAGCTGTCAGAGTAGCCTTGAAATCGTCGTCGCGGGGCTTTAGCATACTCCCACTGATTATAATTCGCTTTTGCATCAGCGTCGGAATGTGGATCTGACTGTCGGCTCCCTGCATGGCGTTGATGAACATCAGTCGTCCGTCGGTTTTCATCAACCGCAGATTCTTGGATGTGTACGCTCCCCCAACCATATCCAGAACAACATCGATACCCACTCCAGCCAGGGCTTGCTCAAAATCTTCCTGTGTGTAATTGATGCATTTGACGGCGCCCAACTGTTCACAAACCGCACATTTTTCGGCGCTACCCGCCGTGGCATACGCATTCGCCCCAAACGCTTTGGCCAACTGAATTGCCGTGATGCCGATACCGCTACTGCCGCCGTGAACCAGGAGGTTTTCACCCGCTTTCAGCTTGGCCCAATCAAACACCGTGGACCAAACGGTCAATATGGTTTCGGGTAGGGAGGCTGCCTGAGCGAAGCTCAGCTGTGCGGGAACGGGCAGGCAATGACGCTGGTCGACGATAACAAATTCGGCGTATCCTCCACCTGCAATCAGGGCACAAACCGCGTCGCCGGGTTGCCAGCGGTCAACGTCGGGGCCGCACTGCTCGATCGTACCCGCAACTTCGAGGCCCGGAATCTGGCCTGATGGATTGGGGCCATAGCCTCCTTCGCGCTGGAGCAGATCGCTTCGGTTAACTCCCGCTGCGCGCACCCGGATCAAGACCTGGTTGCGTTGGGGTTGGGGAGTGGGGGACTCCTGAAGCTGAAGAACGGCGCTGTCGCCGGGACGGGTAATAAGGATTGCCTTCATGCAGGTACAACGAGGACTAATTAGAGCCTATTTTGCATCAAAATAACAACTTTATTCCAGCCTTCTGTTGAAAACACTACTTACACTCCTGTTGCTGATCCCGGTTTTTGCCGTTGCTCAATCATCGCTACCCGCAACCAAAGCGTCGGCCCAGCCTTACCCGTTCACGGCCGCTCAAGACTCGGCTTATGTGCGGGAGAATTACCAGAAATTTGAATACATGGTGCCCATGCGCGATGGTACCAAGCTGTTTACGCAGGTTTACGCACCGAAAGACCAGACTGTAAAGCATCCGATCATTATGCAGCGGACGCCTTATAGCTGCCAGCCCTATGGCACGGATCGTTTCCGTCGGCGCGTTGGTGCCAATCCCTTTATGCTGCGCGAAAACTACATTGTTGTTTATCAGGATGTTCGTGGACGCTGGGCATCGGAAGGAACGTTTGTAGAAATGACCCCGCATGTGGATGTGAAAAAAGGAACCGCTGACCATGATGAAGCGTCGGACACGTATGATACCATCGACTGGTTATTGAAAAATGTTCCGGCCAATAATGGTAATGTGGGCCAATGGGGCATTAGTTATCCCGGCTTTTTTGCCTCTGCCGGATCGGTATCGGGACACCCGGCACTAAAAGCTTCCTCTCCACAAGCCCCCATGGCCGACCTCTGGCGCGACGACGCGTTTCATAACGGGGCGTTTATGATAGCAGCCAACTTCGGCTTTTACACGTTTTTTCAGGAACATAAACAGCCAACGAAGCAAAACCCACCAGCGCTATTCGACATCAACGATCCCGATGGCTACCATTACTACCTGAACATGGGGCCAACAGCCAACTCGGAAAGCCAGTTTTACAAGGGCCGGAACAAATACTACCACGAAAATTTCGAACATCCTGACTACGACGAACACTGGAAGAAGCGGAACATTCTGCCGCATCTGAAAGGCATCAAACCGGCCGTTATGGTTGTGGGTGGCTGGTACGATGAGCAGGATTTATACGGCACGTTTAATACCTACAAGGCCATCGAAAAACAGAACCCCGGCATTCAGAACATCTTTGTGGTAGGTCCCTGGGTACACGGCGGTTGGGCTGGCACATCGGGTCAAACACTGGCCGATCAGGATTTTGGGTCCAAAACGTCGCCTTACTATCAGGAGAATATCGAAGCTAAATTTTTCAGGCATTACCTCTTCAACGAAGCCACTCCTTTGGGCTTACCCGAAGCTACCTTGTTTGAAACCGGCTCTAATCGCTGGCGTTCGTTCGATACGTACCCGCCCGCTGGAACGGCGCAAAAACAACTGTACCTGGGCGGTAGCGGCAAACTCAGCTTTACCCCATTGGCAACGGGGGCTCCCTATTCCGAATTTCCGTCGGACCCGGCTCACCCAGTGCCATTTTCCAGTAAGATCAATGATGGGTTCTCGGCGGAATACATGGTCGAAGATCAGCGATTTGCCTCATCGCGACCCGATGTGCTGACGTTTCAAACCGACGCCCTCACCGAAGACCTGACCCTGGCCGGGCCAATCGTCGCTCAACTTACCGTGTCGACCACAGGCACCGATGCCGACTGGGTGGTGAAAGTTATTGACGTGTATCCACCGGATGCTCCACAGAATCCTAAAAAACCGGATGTAGTTTATGGCAACTATCAGCAGTTGATTCGTAGTGAGATAATTCGGGGACGCTATCGTAACAATGTCAGTAAGCCCGCTCCGTTTACGCCCAATCAGCCAACGCAGGTCACTGTAGAGTTGCAGGATGTGTTGCACACATTCAAAAAAGGGCATCGGCTTATGGTGCAGGTTCAAAGTTCCTGTTTCCCCTGGAGCGACCGAAATCCACAGACGTTTGTGCCCATTTTTAGCGCCAAAGAATCCGACTATCAGAAGGCTACCCACCGGGTATATCACGGTAAACAGGGAGCTAGTTTTTTGAAAATTGGCGTGCTGGCCAACTAAACTCTAAAAGGTCTGAAAGTGCCTATAAATCATCAATTCTGTGTGCAAAAAAGTCCGTTTTTCGTGCTGAAAGTTGGCTCATTTTTGTTCTATTAGTAGAGCATAAACAACCAATATCGCCCCTGTATGGACTTTTTGAAACTGAATCATTCCGCCGTTTACAATACAACTGCAACCGCCCGTACATCACGCCGGAAAACGAATGGCGCGGCCACGGCGGCTTTATTAATCCAGATCGCCCGCGAGTTTCTCGACACGTCACCGACGCTCAGAAAGCAACTGGGTGTAAGTCTGACAGATCTGGCGGCAGCCGAAAAAGTTCGCAAAGATTTACTCCGAAAAGCGGTGCCATTGCAATAAACTACCACGGTATAAACGTGATGAGAGAGTGAACTCAGCCCGTCAGATCAATAGCGATCTGGCGGGCTGAATTATGCTTGATTAGTGCATAATTTTGATCGTTTGGCTTTGCGTAGGGGTGTTCACCCGTACTAAATACACGCCCGGTGCGCCGTTCATCGGTAAAGTTCGGCGTTCTGTTTTAGTAGCCTGTTTAATCACTTCCTCGGTCAGTGGGCGTCCCTGTGTATCTATCAGCTGTACCGTCACTGGCTGTCCCTCCGCACCACTAATCTCAACGTCTACCTGCTTGCCTACTACTGGGTTCCCCAGTACGCGAACGCTCAGACTGTTCTCGAGTTCAGCAGCCTGCCGCAAACTCAAACAGGCCGGGTTAAAGGTGTACGTGGCACTAACACCGTTTTGTGTGGCCGAAATCACGATCAGTTTAGGATCGGCCCGAAGACCGGCTTCCACGGTGCCGGTGTTGCTGGTAGCCGACGCCCGCTGAATGCCGGGGGCAGTAAACGTAATGGGTGAACCGTTGCCTCCACTCGTGTTGAAAGTAATAGCCCCGGTAGCGCAGTTATAGGTGGGAGCCAGAAGCTGTAACGTACCTCCGCCCGACCCACCACAGGCCGTAACAAAATTAAATGTCATTCCTACAATGGTGCCGCCCTGCCGTGCCCGCAACATCAAGGGCATACTGTTGGCGTCCTGCCTGATGTGGGTAGGGATGATGCCCACAGGGTTGCTTGTCCAATCGGTAATGCCGGGAATCTGATACTCAATGAGCGAGCCGTTACCACCCGATGTGCGGAGTGTGAACGCACCCGACCCACAATCATAAATGGGGGCGGAGAGTGCGAAAGCGGCACTTCCCCCGCCCGCCGGGTTGATAATGAAGTTGAAATAGCTTATCCCGATGATAATCCCGAACATATTCGTAACGGAATACGTGACCGAATAAACCCCGGCCGTAGTTGGTGTCCCGCCAATTAACCCACCTGATCCCCCATCGAAGACCAGACCGGGGGGCAAACCTGCCATCTGGTACGAAGCCGGACCCGACGAGGGCACGATAGAGGCAATGCTTTGGAAATAATACTCACCTACCGTTCCTGTTCGGTCGGGGAAAGAAACGACAGTTGGGGGAGCTGGGGGCGTGACTTTGAACAATTGAACGTCGGACGAAAAATCGTTGCCACTGGTGAATAGCACCTGATCGTTGAGGTTTATGGCGTTGATGGCCCGCCCGAACAGAGTGGTTTGCATGGGTACAGCCTTTGTTCCGGCAGTGGTGCCATCGCTTTCCCAAAGTGTTCGACCGCTGCTCGGAAACGTTGGGACAGTGAGCAGATATAGTTTGTTGTTGGAAACGATCAGGCCGTTGGGGTCTGGAAGGATGCTCCCCTGGCTGAAATCACGGACGAGCTGGGTGCCCGCTGCGGTTCCGTCGGTAGACCAGAGTTCGCGTTGATTGAGCGTAAAGTATAGCCGCCCGTTGAATGGGGTAATGTTGGTGGCGAAACCAGTTTTAATGATCTGCGTACCGGCCAAAGTGCCATCGCTTGCCCGCAAAGCCGCACTGGGCAAACCTGTCGTAAAAAACATTCGGCCGCTGAAATATACAAACGGATTTGACGGAAACGAGCCCAGCGGACCCGGTACAATATCGATCACATTGGTACCTTCGGGAGTGCCATCGCTGATCCAGGGTTCGTCTTCATAGATAGGAATCACATTGCCCCGGAACATCAGCCGCCCATCGTAACTGGTCAGCTGGTTTAATCCGGCGAAATAGCGTGGTCCATCGGGGATAGCTGGTGTAAGAGGTCCTCCTTTCAGAAAACGGGTGCCAGCAGCGGTTCCGTCGGTCACCCACAAATCGTTAGTTTGTGTGGCGTAGAACAGTTTGTTCCCTACCGCGGCAATCTCCCGAACGGTTGTTCCTAACGAAATGCCGAGCGCACTGCTCAAGGCTCGCGTACCCGCTTCGGTGCCATCACTCACCCAAATCTCCGGCACTAAACCCGGACCGGTGGCAATGAAATACAGTTTACCATTAACAACGGCCAACTGCACTGGGTTGCTGTCGCCTGCGCCGGGTCGAATATCTCTCACTAACTGGGTACCAGCGCTGGTCCCATCCGTCGCCCAGAGCTCACGCCCGTTGGCTCCATCGTTAGCTGAGAAATAAACCCGTCCGTTAAACTCGGTAAAGCCTCGTGGCTCACCCAACTGCCGGGGCACGGGCGTAGTGCTTCGGAGCAACGATGTGCCAGCGGCAGTACCATCAGTCACGGCCAGTTCGCCGTTTGAACTGCTTGGCGATGTGGCCTGGAAATAGAGTTTTCCTGCGACCACCCGCGCATTGGCCAAACTCGGGCGGGTGGTGCCAGGCGTAGGGTTAACAG
Source organism: Flavobacterium sp. SUN052 (assembly GCF_028867935.1). Lineage (GTDB taxonomy): Bacteria > Bacteroidota > Bacteroidia > Flavobacteriales > Flavobacteriaceae > Flavobacterium. The sequence continues at coordinate 48,617 of NZ_JAPQNS010000023.1, read as the reverse complement.
GCTGATTAGTGAGTTGCAACTGCGCCATACCCGCCCTGGAGGTGAGCAACAGGCAAACGATTCCCAGCCATAGCCGGGCCAAACTAATGTGGAAAAAGTGTTTCATGGCATTGAGGTTGTAATGGTTAGCGCTATTTTCTACCTATTAGTCGGGAAAGTACACCAAACCATAACACTGGGTCTAAATGATTGAGGGAGCGGTAACTAGGTTATGGACAGAGTTATTACAGGCGTCTAGGAGAACTTTGTCTACTCTTTCTACGAGTCCCACCAGCCGATTATTTTCCTGCGATAGCGACCTGCCGTTTTCTAGTCCTATGGCCCATATGAAGGCAGGAGCCTCAGCGAATCAGCATCAATGTACCCCGCTGGGTGTGGCGGGGCGTGTCATAGGCAATCAGATACGTATAGATGCCCCCTGGTAATGGGGAACCAGTGGCATCGACACCGGCAAACGGCTGCTCGTAGCCTTCGGAATAGAAGATAACTGTGCCCCATCGGTTGAAAATTGTTACTTCAATCTCCGAAAATGCCTTTACGCCAAACAGTTCCCAGACATCGTTTGTGCCGTCACCGTTGGGTGTAAAAGCATCCGGGAAAAACAGTTGTCGGGTCACTTCCACTGCATAATCGCCACTAGCTTCACAGCCCATCGCATCGCGAATCAATAAGTTGTAAATAGTTGATTCGCTGGGCGAAGCTATCGGGTTACGGATTGTTGGATTGGATAAACCGGTGGGTGGTCCCCAACTGTATTGGTAGCCGTTGCCAACTGGCCCAGACAGTTCCACCGTGCTGCCTTTGTTGACTGAAACAGGTGGTACCATTGACATGACGGGCGGAGCGTATACCGTCACCGATTGTTGAGCCGTACCGCTCTGGCAGGTTGTTACCCCCGTTAACGTGTACGTGACAGGGTGTATTCCCGGTCCTGCAATCGCTGGATAGAATTGGTTACCTGTAACTCCCCACCCACTAAAAACGCCCCCTGGTGGACTGGCCTGTAGTGTAATGGCGGGTTCGTTGGCGCAAGCGGAGTTCGAGGTCACCATCTGCACCGAAATCTTGTCAATAACCGTCAGTACCCAATCTGGCGATATCGCTGTACACCCCGTTACATCGGTAACCCGCACACGATAAGTGCCCCCCTGATTGGCAACCAGCGTGGCTGAATTGGCCGTTGCGGGAATACCGTTTAAAAACCATTCATACGTCGTAATGTCGGGCGAGCCCGTTGCTGTCAGGGGTGCCGTGGCCAGCTGGCAAATCTGTTTGTCGCCCGTAATCTGCACACTGGGCCCCGTACTGGCCGAAACAGAGAGTGGGCCTACAACAACCGAGCAACCCACGGCATCGGTCACCTGAACGGCGTACTCGCCCGGTTGCGAGAGACCATACGAGAAAAGTGTAGCCCCGTTAATTGGTTGCCCGTTGCGAGTCCACTGGTACGTAAACTTTGGATTGGGAACCGTTTGCACAACGGCGGTTTGGCCCGGACAAATGGTTTGCCCCGATGCTTGTAGCTGTAAGGTAGGGGGAGGAAGCGGGTCGGGGAGGGGCAAAGCGTCGGAGATGGCCGTGCAACCGGCAGCGGTGGTGATTCTGACGGTGTAAACACCGCCCAAGTCAGGCTCCAGCGATACCGACGTAACATCGGTCAGCAGCGTCCCATCCCGAAACCAGTCGTACCGGTCTACGGTAGCCGATGTCTCCGCCCGAAGGTATTGCCCTAGTCCCCTGCAAAGGGCCGCGCCGGGGCGTTGTTCCTGAATCATCTTGACTGTTTGTGGCGTAAGCGTGGTGCTTACAAGCAGGGCTGACGACAGGGCTGTACAACCAGCTATATCTGTCAGCTGGACATTATAACTCCCTGCCTTGGTTGTGGCGAATGTCGTGGCTGTTGTCGACAGAACAGGGCTGCCGTTGAGGTGCCACTCATACGACCGGGCTATGGAGGCAGTAGTAACTTCCAGTAGAACCGGCTGATTGGGGCAGGCAGGTGGAGCAATCAGCGAGACACTGACGGTAGGGGAGGTGGCCGTCACGGTCAGTACATCCGATAGCACCAATGGTGGACATGCGCCCTGTTTGATCACCGTTAGCGTATACCGCCCGGCCTGATTCACCAACAGGGTAGTAGCTGTAGCGCCCGTTATAGCCGCTCCGTCGCGCTGCCATTGCAACTGCCCGCCCGCCGACACCCCCCTCGCATTGAGTTGCAGACTTTGCCCTCCGCAAAAACTCGGCGATACCTGCTGGGTAGAGTCGTGCAGTGCCGAGGCAAATAGCGTGGGTTTGGCATTATCACAGTCTTTCACTTCCATATTGATCTCCTGCCGGATTTCGCCTACTACATCAGTACCCTGAAGAAGTTCTGCCCGAACCACGTAAGTGTAACGACCCGGCCATTCGGGGCTACCCGAAATAACCCCTGTTGTGGCGTTGATCGTCAGACCGTTGGTGGACGTGTTGCCGGTAAAATTAGCGGCAGAAAAGCCGGGAGCCATCGGAGCTAACTGGTAACTAGGAGCTGTAGTAAGACTCGTCAGCGCGGGCACAAAAGAGTAGCGGGCGGTTTTTATATTGGCCGATGAGAGGTCAATGGCATGTCGGCTGACAACGGGCTTCCCGGAGCAGGTTTCCAGCCAATAGGGAAGATACATTTCAGGGACAAATACGGTCCTCGCCTGGATGGGTGCGTACCGGGAATGAGCCGCAAATTCCATGTAGTGTACGGCTCCTTCGCCCCCCGGCAGGTTGTCGGATACTTCGCGGCAGCAAACCGGAGCTGTTGTGATATAATAGCCATTTGTGTCGTTGAATACACCTGGCTCGTAGGGCATATTGTAGAAGTAATAAATGTCCTGTAAGCGGGTCGAATCGTTGCCGCAGGCGGGCGGTCCCGGCCATACGTTTTCGATTTGCGAACTCCGCTGCATCGTAACGGTACGAATCAGGGTATTGTCGCGTTTGCGGTAGATGTAGGCGCTCACAGAGAGCGGGTACTGCGTTTTTTCAGTGACATAGCCATACAGCGAAAGGCGGATACTAGCCGTTCGGTAAATCTGTAGGTTATCGTTGATGTCTTCTTCCAAAGCGCCCCCCCGAATTCGTACCTTACCGGTGGGTGTACAGTCCTGAACTGTTATCGTGATGGGTGTGGACGTAACAGGGTTTGGACAGGCTGCCGATTCAATACTGATCGAATAGAGCCCGTTCTGATTGACAACCAGTGTAGCGGTGGTGGCACCCGCAATTGTATTGCCATCCCGTTTCCATTGGTAGCGACTGTTTGGTTGAGTAGGTATGGCGTTAAGTTGAACCTGCTCACCCCGGCAAAACGTGCCTACTGCTGCAACAGGCGAGTTGACCTGCGAAAGCCAAATCGACGGCGTAGGTAACGGACATTGCGCCTGGCCCGATGTGGCTTGCCAAAAACTCACTAGAAGAACTAACCAGCAAACAAACCGCTTTAGATGGATCATACCAATGGAATCTCATGGCAAAGTAAACTATTGATAGACAAAATATTTGCCTATTGCGCTCACTTTGATGAAAGGTTGATCAACTAAGTAAAAGCCTGTCAGCTACGGTCGGTATTTGGCCACTGCTTCGTTCACCGAATGAACGTGTAGTTTCTCGTCAATGCGCTTGATGTGTGTTTGAACGGTTTCGATGCTGATACTCAGCTCAGCAGCCACGAGTTTGTAACTCATTCCCTTAGTCAGATAATGCAGCACCTGGCTTTCGAGGCTGGTGAGTTGGTCCAGATCGGCGGCCTGAGTGGCACGCGCGGGAAAGGAGGAAATGACTTTGCTAGCCACACTTGGCGACATAGGAGCGCCCCTCAGGTAAACAGCTTGGATAGCCTCGATCAACTGATCAGGTGGCGTTCGCTTAAGTAAATAAACCAGATACACTCGCAGTTGGAAATTCGCGGTGCAGGCTCGTAACTGCCTGAATACCGGCGCGGCCGGATAGGTCAATTTCAATTAGCACCACGTTGGGCTGCAACTGGAACACCTGATCATTGGCTTGCAAACAATCACTGAATGCCCCCCGCCATCCCATAAACATGTGATCCCCTCAAAAAAGCTTACTCGGTAATCTCAATCGAATACGTAATCTCAGCGGTGGGGCGGAGCTGCGCTGTGGCTGAGCAATATTTATCCATCGACAGGTCAACAGCGCGTTTTACCCGATTAGGATCGAGCTTGCCAGTGAGCTTGTAGGTGATATGGATTTTCTGGAAGGGATTCGGAACTACTCCTTTTTCGCGCAAGCCCTCCACGGACAGCCGGAAATCGTCGATAACCTGTTTTTGCTTGTTCAGAATCAGGACCACGTCAATGGCACTACACGAGGCCAGGCCCATTAGGAGCATCTCCATAGGACGAGCCCCCAGGTTATGGCCACCAATGTCGGTAGCACCGTCGATGTGAAGGGCTACACCAGCCGTTCCGGTAGCCTCAAAATGGAATGCATCATCCACCCGCACTAACTCAACTTTCATAGCGTTGTAAACGGGGGTACTCTCAATAGCCTGGGAATCAACCATGGTTATTCACTTGGTTTTGTAGGTTCTGAAAACTAACTTTGGATAAGTAGGTAATTCGGTAACTGAGGTAAGTGAGTAATTCAGTAGCGAGTTCCCGATTATCAATTTACCTTAATTACCATTTTCCTCTTTCAACATGTCCGAGAAATTCTCCGAAGACCTCTTCGACATTAAAAACGACCGTCGGTTAAGCGTTTATCTCTACCGTGCCGGATTCGGCTGTTGGCTGCTTTATATTGTGTCGGGGGCCAGGTTTCTGCACGAACTGACTATGTATCGAACAGACTTCGGCATTTTCTCGTTCTTTCTAATGGTCATGGGCCTCTCCACATCAATGGTTTACGATTACTACCACAACCCGGCTGAGTTCGACGTGAAAAAGAAATGGCTCATTATCAGCTATATGGTTTTGGCTGGCCTGGTTTATATATTCATTGTGCGTAACCAGCCAATTGATTTGCTGGGATCATTCCGGTTTTGACAACACCTTAGTGATTTCATTTAGCTTCTCCATTTTTTGCACAAAATCGCCTTTGAGCCGGTTGCGAATGGCGGTTAGGTTGTCTAGAGTCTCCTGTAGGCTTTCGGGTAAAATATCCTCTAGTATCTCTCTGAATCGCTTGGCAAAGGTGGGCGATTTCCCATTAGTCGAAATAGCAATCTTCAGATCACCCTTGCGAACTACCGAGCTGAGGTAGAAATCGCATAAATCAGGTGTATCGGCTACGTTAACCAGAATTTTGCGGGCTTTACAATCTTCCTGCACCTGTCGGTTGACCGTTTTGTCGTTCGTGCCAACGATAACCAGATCGCGGCCGTTGAGATAACTGGGCTGATACATGTCCTGAATTAGCGTGATGTTGGGGTGTTTGGTCGCTAACCTCCGGATCTCATCACGAATATCGGGGGCCACTAGCGTAAAGGGGGCGTCAGGATCAGCGTTGAGCAAAGCGGTCAGCTTTTCCAACCCCACATAGCCACCACCCACCACAAGGGTTTGCAATTGACCAATTTTAACGAAAATAGGGAAGAGCGTATTCATTCATCAAAGGTCGGTAGCCAGAATTCGTATCCAACCATTGGGCATAAAAAAAGCCACTCCGTTGGGAGTGGCTCTCTATAAGAACAAGGTTCGTTAAAAACGGAAACCTACGTTAATTTGGCCCATACGACGTTTCGTGTCAAGACCTTCGAATACATTCGACAAGCCCAGGTTGTACACGGCGTCAACTGTCAATGGTCCGAGGTTGATACCTGCTCCAAGTAAGCCATTCAAAATGGTCCGGCGAACATCGTCGTTACCCAACTGGAAGTTGTTTTCACCAATAGCCACTTGCGATGACAATTCAGCACCAGCCTGAACCCGTAGACCCAGGGCACTACCAATACGTACACCTACATAAGCTGGAATAGCCAGGAACTGCTGCTTAACTGAACCTTTGGTTTGATCAGTTACTGATCCTGTTGTTGAGTTGTTGTTCACGCGGATAAGGTTAGCAGTAGAGTTACGATACTCAAGACCAATCTGGCCGAAGATCGTACCTCCTGAACGTCCGTAAATACCGGCTTGCCAGCCTACGCGGTAAGCATCATCAGGAGTTGGCTCATTCACAAAACGTGAAGCATTCAAACCGGCATAAATACCAAACTTGCCTGACTTACCCCATTTGTTAGTACCGTCAGCATCCTTGTTCGACCGGTTCATTGAACCGTTATTGTTGCTGTTGTAGTCCGACGAAGTTGTCGTCGTTGTCGTAGTAGTGGTGTTGTCTATCGTGTTTGTAGGCGCGCTGTTCATTGAACCAGTAGCGCTAGACCCCGTTCCGTTAGTTGTACCCGTATTGCCCGCTGGGTAGTTGCTGTTAGTTGTTGTACCAGTGTCCATTGAGCCACTAGTGGTGCTCATTGTTCCTGTTGGCGTTGTAGAGTTGTACGTCGGGTTGCTCATGTTTGAGTTCGACGTGGTAGTAGTGGTCGATGTAGAGCCACTGTTGTAAGTTGACCCGGAGGTCGTTTGCCCAAATGCGGCACCAGAGGCCAGCAGGCAAACTGCTAGAATTGACTTTTTCATGGTTTTCATAACGTTTTGAGTTGCACTAAAAAAGGGTGTAATCTGACGATCACACCCCATTAACAGGCCGGAAGAACGTATTGTTTTAGTTTTTTCTTATATGCTTGTAAAAATTAATTAAACCATTGGTAGAGTTATCGTGTGATTCAACTGGGCTATCGTCGGTTAGTTCGGGCACAATCTGATTGGCCAACTGCTTACCCAATTCAACTCCCCACTGATCAAAACTGAAGATATTCCAGATCACACCCTGCGTGAAAATCTTGTGTTCGTACATGGCAATCAGATGGCCAAGCGAACGGGGCGTAATCTGTTTCAGCAGAATAGAGTTAGTAGGCCGGTTACCAGAGAATACTTTAAATGGTGTCAAAAAGGCAATTTCTTCTTCACTTTTGCCCGCCTTACGCAACTCATCGGCGGCCACTTCGGCCGATTTGCCATTCATTAGGGCCTCTGTCTGGGCAAAAAAGTTCGACAGCAGCAATTGATGGTGGTTACCTAGCGGGCGGTGGCTAATAGCTGGGGCAATAAAGTCGCACGGAATCAGCTTGGTGCCTTGATGAATTAACTGGTAGAAAGCGTGCTGGCCGTTGGTGCCGGGTTCTCCCCAGATAATTGGACCAGTCTGGTAATCGGTGGGATTCCCATTGCGATCCGTCGATTTACCGTTGCTTTCCATATCCCCTTGTTGGAAGTAAGCAGCAAATCGGTGTAAGTACTGATCGTAGGGCAGAATGGCTTCGGTCTGAGCCCCGAAAAAGTTGTTGTACCAGATGCCCAGCAAACCCAGTATAACCGGAATATTTTGATCGAATGGCGTGTCGCGGAAATGGACGTCCATGTCGTGCCCACCTGCCAGTAGTTCTTCGAAGTTGTCGAAGCCAACATATAAAGCAATCGACAGACCAATAGCCGACCAGAGCGAATAGCGTCCGCCAACCCAATCCCAGAAACCAAACATGTTTTCGGGGTCGATACCAAAGGCCTCTACGGCTTTTCGGTTAGTCGAAAGGGCTGCAAAATGCTTCGCGATATCCGTTTCTTTACCGCCGTTATCCAGAAACCACTGCCGCGCCGAACCTGCATTGGTCATAGTCTCCTGCGTCGTAAAGGTCTTTGAAGCCACCAAAAACAGCGTTGTTTCGGGGTTTACGAGCTGGAGTGTTTCGTAGATGTGTACACCATCGACGTTCGAGACGAAATGCACCTTTAATTTATCCGATGCATAGGGCTTAAGGGCTTCGGTCACCATTACCGGACCCAGATCAGACCCACCGATTCCAATGTTCACTACATTAGTTATGGTTTTGCCCGTGTAGCCTTTCCATTCTCCCGACCGTACTCGCTCCGTAAATGATTTCATCCGGCTCAACACGTCATTCACGTCCGGCATTACGTCTTTTCCATCCACCATAATGGGTGAATTAGACCGGTTACGCAGGGCTACGTGCAATACAGCCCGGTCTTCGGTCGCGTTGATTCGGTCACCGGAAAACATTTTGCCGATAGCCTCTTTTAGATTCGCCTGTTCAGCCAATTGAAGCAGCAACGACAGGGTTTCGCTCGTGATGCGGTTCTTTGAAAAATCGACCAGCATATCGGCATAACGCAGCGAGAATTTATGGAACCGCTCTGGGTCGTTGGCAAAAAGATCGCGGAGGTGCTGGTGTTGAATGGTCTCGTAATGAGCCTGTAGCTGGGCGTAGGCCGGAAGGGTAGTAAAGGAATTATTGGTCAGCATCGGGGTTGTAGCAGGTTGTTTTCGGGGCGAATATCGCTTTTTGGCCTGTTTTATCCCAGAGTTGCCGTTTCCTATTCCTTACCGAGTTCGAATGACCGTCAACTTTTTCATCAGATCGAGCCGGGCAGATTCAGAAACGGGTAGGGGTGTTTTTTGCTGATGCATATAGAGTTGATTACGTTCTACCCGTTCAACATGATCCAGATTAATAAGTAGTGATCGGGAAACCCGGTAAAAGTTGGGTGTGATAAAATACTGCGCCAGATAGCCTAAGTTCATCGACAGCATTGTGAAATGGGTCATGTTGATCCGAAACAGCTTTACGTAAGCGCCTTCAGCTTGTAGATACAGCACATCGTTCTGGCTAATTTTGTCGTATCCTTTGTTGATTGGCAAATAGACAGAAGCGGGAGCCTTTTCTGCTGACGTATCCAGATTGAGCTGGTGATGAAAGTAGGCCAATTCGACTTGCATAACGAGTTCGGTAGGTCGAAACGGTTTGACCAGATAAGCGGCCGGTGCCGTTAGTTTAGCCCGTTGAAAGGTTTCTGACTCAGAGTTCGCTGTAAGGTAGATAATGGGCATTCGATGGATTGCCAGTAAGCGAGCCACCGTGTTAATTCCATCTTCAGAGGATCCTTCTAAGTGAACATCCACAAGGGCCAGATCAGGTCGTTGCTGTTTTATTGCGTCAATAGCTTCGGTAGCAGTGCGGGACACCGCCGTGATTCGGTGACCAGCGGCTTCCAGCGTTTCCTGAAGAGTAAGAGCTGTCAATACTTCGTCTTCAATAATCAGTATGGATAGCGATTGCATAAATCTTAAGCGGTGAATGATAGCGTAAATTGAGTCCCCTCGTCCGCAAGGTATTGGCCTGTTCCCCGCAACTGCTGCACTTGGGTCTGAATCAGCTTCGTGCCGAATCCGGTGCGGGTTTTTACCATAATATCCTGCTCCAGTGGTGATGTGAAGCCGGGTCCATTGTCGGCCACGGTCAAGGTGATCTGATTACCCCACTGCTGACACGAAACCCGAAAAACTGGATTTGGATTATCGGGGAAGGCATATTTACAGGCATTGGTAGTCAACTCGTTCAAAATCAGAGCAACGGGCATAGCCTGATCAGCTGATACATCGGTTGGTGTGAGCGTATAAACAGGTTCAATATAGTCATACCCAAACGCGTGCAACACCATCTCGACCAGTTCGGGGATAAACTCGGCCAGATCAACCCGCGCCAGTTTATCCCCGTCGTATAGTTGCCGTTGCAGCACCGCCATTGTCTCAATACGTAACTGACTATCGGCTACTGCATCTCGGGCGGCCGCATCGGTCAAGCGATTTGCTTGCAGGGTCAGCAGGTTCGACATGGTTTGCAAGTTGTTTTTAACCCGGTGATTCTGTTCGCGCACCAGTTCCGCATTTTGTAGGCTGATGCGTTTGTTTTTGCGGGAAAGGCGGTAAAAAACCACGCTCATACCACCTGCCAACAGCAACAAGGTCGAAACTGCCCTTAAAAACCATTGCTGTGTCCGTTGATTTTCGGTTTGCAGGGCCAGTTCTCGTTGTTGGGTTTTGAGCAGGGCTTCTTTCTTTTCTGTTTCATATTCCACACTCAGACGGGAAACTGCTCCGTCGCGGTCGGCAATTAGGTTATTTTTTTCCAGGGCATGATAGGCTTCAATGTGTTCAGATGCAGCTTTCCAGTTTCCTGTGGCTTTGTAATAATTAATGTAGGCCAACTCCATATGATGGCGGCTATTCATAGCTGTTGGCATCTTGTCATAGGCTTGTCTCACTGTTTCTATATACGCCCAGGCTTTGGCCGGCCGGCCAAAATCCACGTAAGCCTTAGCTACATGTAAGGTCATGGCGAGACGGTCTACACTTTTTTGCTCGTTGGCTATGTCCATGGCTTTTACAAGGTAGGGGATCGATTTGGGATCTTTACGGATCAATAAGCGGGTGCCAATTTGATGGGTCACAAACGCAACTTCCATTGGGTCGTTCGAGCGGTAGGCGAGGGGTTCAAACTTACGGAAATAATAAAGCGAACTGTCGGGATTTGACTTAGGCCAGTTCTGAGACTTCGGGATTGTGGAGTTTAAATTGGACCAGTCTTTTTCATGAATGTGAGCCAGCACGGAGTAGGCTCTCATCAGGGCTTTTTCAGAGTGCGACCGTTTGGCAATGGCAAGTGCTTTACGGGCATTTTTCATGGATTCAGGGTAGTCCATCTGTAAGATCGCCAAATCGCATAATCGAACGTGAAGTCGGGCTAGTTCGTAGGTGTCGCCCCGGGTTTCCAGAATCTGTAATGCTTTCAGAAACGATTGCTTGGCCCGCACCAGATCGGCGGCAGCCATATAGAGTTTGGCATATTCATAATACCCCTCCGCAATTTTCATGGAATCGTTTTTCGCTAATCCCTCGCGGTAAAGCTGCTGGGCTATTTTGAGTTTATAAGGTTGAAGAGGTAGGAGAGAAGAAGCGGCCTGGGCACAGGCTTTACTGGCTACTACAATCAGAAACAGCCAAAGCGAAAATAGACAAACAATGCGGGCGTACATAGTGATAGGGTGGGATGGTTTTACTAGCCAATGATAAAAGTATTCTGCTGTTTGGTACGAACCAAATTGTTCGTTGTGGGGATAGGCTGTTTCACAAAGAGAAATCCTGTATTGGGAAGGAAACCTTCACTACGACGGTAAAAATGCACTAGATTGACCCCATACTAAATTGTATGGCTATGTCCACACCACTTACTCTTTTCCTGACCGACGACCATCTGATTTTACTTGACGGAGTGAGCCGAATGTTAGGTGATGAGTCTGATTTTAAGCTACTTGGTTCGGCAAATAGTCCTGAACATACCCTTGCCCTGCTACCCGATAACCGGCCCGATGTATTGGTGACCGATTTGTCTTTTGGTACCGGTATGACCGGCATTGCCCTGGCCCGGCAGATTCGGGCAATGAACCTGCCAACACGGGTTATTTTGCTTACCATGAACAACGACCCCGTTCAGATTCGAGAGGCTGTTCAACTCGGAGTGGATGGCTATGTACTGAAAACCGATGATACTCAGGAACTGGTATGGGCCATTCGGTCGGTGGGATATCAGAAACGAGCGTACTTTTCGGCATCGGTTGTTAGGGCTTTAGCTGATGCCGGTGAACCATCCATCAACGAAATTCAGGAAAAAGAACTCACCGACCGGGAACTGGAAATTTTGTGCCTGATTACTCGCGAGGTGCCTACTGCCGACATTGCCCGCCAGTTATTTATCAGCAAAGACACGGTCGAAACCCATCGACGCAACCTCATGCGGAAGGTGGGCGTTCGCTCGGTGGTGGGTCTGGTCAACTTTGCCTACCGAAACGGCATTTGCTGATTCGAGCGGAAGCTTGACCTGTAGGCGGGTGCCACCTTCGGGTAAGGCTTCTACCTGAAACGTACCATTCAAGGTTTCAACCCGCTCCCGAATGGTCCGCAATCCCTGCCCGTCGCCCGCCATCAGCGAGGAGCCAATGCCCCTGCCATCGTCCATTACCTGCAATTCGACGTTTGCTTCAGTAGCCAGTACTTGTACGCTAGCCGATTCTGCTTCGGCATGACGCAGTACATTCTGGGCTAATTCGAGTAGGATGGTGTACAGTTCAAACTGGAACGAATTGGGAATCAGATCAACGTGGCCAACCAAACGGACCTCAAAATTGGTAGTTCCTAACTGGTTCAAATCAGCGATCAGCCGATTCAGGGTTACCGATAGACCCTGCTGACTTAATTGGTCGGGCATGAGGTTGTGCGAAATCAACCGGATTGTTTCATGCGTTTGTTTTAGGGTGTTGGTCAAGGTTTGATATACTTCCTGTTCTGCTGGGGTAAGCGAAGTCGGCTGGATACGTCGGAGCAATAGCCTAAGCCCATACATACTCCCCCCGAGATTGTTATGCAGTTCGTAGCCAATACGTTTGCGTTCAATAGCCTGCCCCTGTAGCCGGGCATACTCACGTTCTGCTTCAGCCCGGCTCTCTTTCCTGATCGTTTCTTCGTGTAAAAGCCGACGTTCCCGACGTTCGTACCGCATCGAATCGGCCAGGCCGAGGGTCAGAAAAACAAATTCGAGCATTGATCCCACATTGACCCCGTATTTGATCATCCAGAATTCTGACTCAATAACGCCGGTCCGTTGAAGCATATAAGCAGTAGCGCCCGTCCATAGCGAGAAGATTGCCAAAACATAAAACCGGGCTACTTTGGGTTTGTGCAGATAGGCATAGCCCGATGTAATCATTACGATAAAAGCAGAAGGCCAAATAGTACCCAAGAGAATCAGGTTCTTCGGAGCGTTCGGAACAAACCACACAGCCATGATTCCACCAATAAGCAAACTCGCAATAACCCCCATCAGGTATGGATAACGAGGCAAGTATCGACGAACTTGCAACATTCGCTCATAGAAAAAAGCCAAGAGCAAAAAACTGCCCATGTAGGCAGTTGGCATGAGTTTGGTTGCCACCCAGCCAAACGGAATATCGAGTCGATGAAAAAGGTTGTAGCCACGGCCAACTTCCCAAAACGCATAGAGTAACAAATAACCCAGTAAATAGCCATAACTCCACTCGCGAGTGGAGGCAAATACAAACAAGTGATACAAAATGACCAATAAAAATATGCCATAGTAGGCACCCCAAAGTATACTGGAATCAGTGACAGATTGGATATAGCTGGCTTCTGACCAAAGGGTTAGCGGGAAATATTGCTGTCCAATAGTGGTGTGCAAGTGCACATAGATGGTGGCTAACTGACCGGGACGAAGAGGTAGCCGAATGAGGAATGTTGGGCCAGGTAAATCGCGAATTGGATGGTTATCAACCCGGTCACCTACTGTTCGGGTTTGCACCCTTCCAACAGAATCGATCACATATAAGTCGATTTGGTCGTAGTTATTGAAGCCAATTTCAAGAACAGGAATCTGCCTGATGGGAAGCTGATTCTGAACCCGAAAATAAGCCCAGGCATCGTCGTTGGTAGTGCCAAAGTTGGGGGCATTCTGAGTGCTTTGTCTGAAGCGGATATGGGCTTTACCGGTAGTTACGTCAGCTAACGTTAACGACTGTGTAGAATCACGCAACACCAGCACCTGCCGCCCAATAGATAACTCGGGCTTACTGGATGTAAGTTTAATAATAGGTAACTCAGACTGACCCTTAGCCTGAAACCCCAGGCCAAAGGATATAAACAAGAATAGTGATAAATGAAGTAGGTGCAATTTCATTAGCTCAGAAATCTATATACTGGTTAATGTAGAATACTAACCTAAAGGTAACATTCGAGGTGGAATTTCTACCGGAAACCAGGTATAAATACTGATTGTAAATACGGTTTTACGGTATGGCGTGGGACAGGGTATAGGTGGAAATTGCGAACAATTATTCACCTGTTTTACTGCCTAAGCAATGATTGCACTGATTACTTCGCAGAATTCCAAAACGAATGTTTTTCGACTAGTAGCTATCTTTTTATTAGTCTGCTTAACAACTCTAGGCTTTGCTCAGGATAAAGTTACTCTTGAAAAGGTTGCCGAAAAGTGCAAAGGATTACCCCGCGATAAGCGGGTAATCGTGAAAGTAGCCCGGTTTAGCGTTTCTACAAAATCCGCTCAGGCCAATGCGACCTTTGGCGATGAGTTGGCCACGATGCTTACTTCGGCCATTCAGCAAACCAACTGTTTTCGGGTCATGGAAACGAATCGCAATGTGAGCGACGCCACAGGCGAGATGGCCTTTGCACAGGATGGTTTTACGGATGGTTCAGGCCCAGAAACTGGTAAAATGCTGGGTGCCCAGTTGATTGTAACCGGCGAAGTAACTGATTTTTCGGAAGGACAAACGTCTACCTCATTTGCTGGAGTGAGTGTGGGCGGCAACAAAGCTACGGTTGGCTTTACCCTTAAACTGGTGAACCCCCAAACGGGCGAGGTACTGTTTAGTAAAGACGTGAACATGAAGGGCAACTCGTCGGGCTTTACGGGGCTTAGTTTTATGGGATTGAAAACGGCTGGAAAAACGGAAAACCGGGCCGTACAGGACGCCACTCAGAAAGCAATCATCAAAGCCGTTGAGATCATGGCTGAGGCTAAGGATCAGATTGAGATGCCTGAACCGATGAAGCCCAAAGTGATGAAGGTTTATACGGCTCAAAACTGCCTGATGCTTCGGAACGGCTCGCCCAAAGTGATTATCCTAATTACCGAAGCAACCTCTGCTGGTACCGCCCGCGACAACTCTACCAGTACCAATGACCTTGCCCGGCGCGAACGCGAGCTACAACTCAAGGAGCGCGAAGCCAACGTAGGCCTCGCACGTGATGTTGTCAAGGGAATTTTCGGTCGTCGGGATAACTCACCCACGCAGAAGCCCGAAGACATGGCCAGCCGCCAAACGGCCGCATCGGCAGTCTATAAACCTGTTGTGATTGAGCAATCGGCTACCGAAACCGAACTTACCCGACGCTTTGTGGAAGCTGGTTTCCGGGTTGTTGACCCCAAAGTGTATGGGAAAATGCGCCAAATGGTGGACTCCTCTGGCAGCAATGATATTGGGGCTATGGCTGCACTCGGCCTGAAGATGGGTGCCAGCATGATTATTACGGGTCAGGCAGTCTCCGAGCGTACCAATGCACAGGGTGGCATGGTTTCCAGTCGCGCCCGACTCGAGGTGCGAGCCATTGCCACTGAAGACGGCTCTATTTTGGCCACCAACGCCATTTCGGGGGGCGGCATCGACGTATCGGAGGCCATTGCCAATAAAATGGCAATTCGGAGTGCTGCTGAAAACATGGCGCAATATCTCATGGAGCGGTTGTGTGCCATGAACATGACCTTTACCAACGCCGGGCCAACTCCCAAAGCCTCGGCAGCAGCACCCACGGCCCGGGTAACCACCTCGGCTCCTGCGTCGGCTAATACTAACAGCAGCGAGATTGCCGTTGCCAACGCCACCTTCCCCAAGCTAAATGCTCTGGCTGCTGCCCTAAGCAAAAACCCGAAAGTGAAGGCCGTAAAGAAAACCTTCAGCGGTACCGCCGGAACTGTCTCCGTAGAACACACCGGCAATACCGACGAACTGATCGACGTGTTGAGCAAAAACCCGGCGGTGAAATTCGAGGTGACCGCTGTGGAAGATGGTAAAGCCGGGATTACGCTGAATTGAAATACAGCCCATACATTTTCTCAATGGATTTTGCGAAAAAAATGCCCCAAACAAGCCCACAGAACTTAAAACTACCAATCAAATGAAACCACAACAGTATCGCACGGGTGTTTCTATTTTTTTGCTCCTACTTTTGATTAGCGCGGGGCAGGCACTGGCGCAAAAAATTACATTAATAAAAAAAGGCGTATTCATAAACAATATTCTTTCAACAAATTTATACTCGACACCATTCGTTGAAATAAAAGGCTATACTTATTTTCAAGGTGATGATTTGACTAATGGCGTTGAGCTATGGAAAACAGATGGGACTGAGGCTGGTACTCAAATCGTAAAAGAGATTAATCCGACTCGGACATCTAATACCCTTTTGAATGGTTCTTACCCTCGTAATTTATTTGCATTTAACGACTTACTCTTCTTCCAGGCAATGGAGTCGTATGGTAATGACGTTTACTTATTTGTTACAAATGGAACTTCTCAAGGGACTATAAAAATTATCGACAGTGCCTTTGATATCAACACTCCAATTAACTATTCTATCTTTAAAAAAAAAATGTACTTTTCGAAAGGTAAAGAACTTTGGGCTACTGATGGAACAAAAGCTGGTACAAATAAAATAGTAGATTTTGGGTTTAATATTAGTAGTTTTTATACTGCAAACAATATCTTATTCCTCAATGTGTCCAACTCATTATATAAAACTGATGGAACCTCAGCGGGCACAGTTTATATTTCTTCTGTAAATTCTGGCGATAGTAAAATAGCAGCAACAAAAAAATATGTTTTTTTTGATAAAGGACAAATTTGGAGGACAGATGGAACAACAACTGGAACAATCTCGCTAGGTAAAAGCTCTAAAATAGGCCAGCTGATTGGTACAGATAATTCGATTATATTTTCGGATCAACCTTCTAATTCAAATACTTATAACTTATGGGTCTCTGATGGAACACTTTCAGGGACTCAAATCCTGAAAGATAGCGATGGACAAAATTTCTCAGATGTTGATGGTTTTTATCCTGCTTACAGCAAGTTTAAAAATAAAATATACTTTTTTTCGACATCCTCGAAAAAATATAGTGCTTTCGAAAAACGATTGATGATTTATAAGGATTCGGTATCTTCAGTACAGTTTTTGAAATCCGTGAGTATTTTTGATACTGACTATAGCTATTTATCTTTTCCTGCTAAAAATGATTCATTAGAATATTTATTTGGTTCTTTGATTGGAGAATCATTACCCTATTCAATTACTCAATTTTCTGCTAACAAAGATTCTGAAAGCCTTCTTCTTTACTATAAAGATAATTTGGCAGGAAGATGGATTAGAAACAAAAATATTTCCCTCATCAACTATAAAGATGGGTTGTCAACTTTTGAAAATTGCAGTTATACCGTCAAAATCAACACCCCTAATAGCACTACATTTTGCTTAAGTAATTCAATTAGTGTAACTGCCGAAGCCAGTGGTGGTACAGGACCCTTTACCTATCAATGGAAAAATGGTAGTACAACGCTAAGTGCTACGACTCAGTTAACAGCTAATCAGGGAGGTACTTACATGGTAGATGTTACCGACATCAAAGGGTGCATCGCCACAAGCTCTGTCACCATTTCGCAGAAACCCAGCCCCAACGCTACCATTACCGCCAGTGGGCCAACTATAGTGCAGCCCGGTAGTAGCCTCTCGGTCATTCTATCCACTCCAGCCGCTACGGGCCAAACGTACCAGTGGAGCCGCGACGGGCAACCCATTGCCGGAGCTACCAGTAACAGCTATTTGGCCACTGTAGCCGGAGACTATACCGTGTTCGTAAACCGGGATGGGTGTATGGCTACCTCGTCAGTCACCCGACTGGCGGTGGGGTTATCAGCCTCTATCGCTGGGACTAACCAGATTTGCTCTGGACAAAGCACGAATCTTATTGCCAATGTCTCATCAGGAACACCGCCTTATACCTACCAATGGAAATTGAACGGTGTTGTGACCGGGGGTAACAGCAGTACATTGGTGGCTAGCGTAGCGGGGAGCTACAGCCTTACCATTACCGATAGCAAAGGGGTTGTTGGCTCATCGCAGGTATTCACCGTCACCCAAAAAACATCCCCCAACGCTACTATCACCATCAGTGGGCCAACGGCTATTCTATCTACAACTTCGGTGGTGCTCACTACACCGCCTGCTACGGGCCAGACCTATCAGTGGTTCCGCGATGGGACGCTTGTTCCAGGCGCTACCAACAACACTTACACCGCGAATCAGCAAGGTAATTTCACCGTCACGGTTACACTAAATGGTTGCTCGGCAACCTCGGCGGCTACTATCATCAGCATTATTACAGCCATCGAACCTGGTGCTGAGGGCATCGGCCTAGAAGTGTCGCCCAACCCAGCTTCTGAGGTTTGCCGCGTAAACGTGGTACTGGACAAAGCCGCTTCTGTTGAGGTCGAACTCATTGATTCAAGTGGTAAAGCCGTTCGGGTCTGGTCGTCGGGGAAGGCATCCCGTACGCACGAGACGAGCCTACCCATCAATGGTTTACCGGCAGGTTTATATCTGGTTCGGGCAACGGCAAACGAGCGTCGGGCGGTAACGAAACTGATCAAAAACTAAATCATTCACTCCATTTAACATTGACCATCAAGATGAAACAGACAATACTTGTAGCCTTACTCCTTACCCTGATTTTTTCAGCTTGTAGCCCCGAGAAAATTGCTCCCATAGCCGACCGGATTCAGAAACTATGGTCGGCCCAACTGGTGAAAGAAAACAGCACTACCACGTTCACCAAAGGAGCTACTACCAATGCACGCCCCGGCTACACAGCCTTCCGGCTTGATCTAAGCAGCGCGACAACGGTCGTATTTGTGGATTTTGATGGCACCCGATGCACGGGACAATGGGAGGTGTCGAGCGACGAAAAGCGATTGATCCTGAAAAATCTATCTCCCCAGCCAACCGGTACCAATGGTACTATTGAGTTTACTATCGGCGAGGTTACCGATACCAAATTGGTGCTGACCCGTACCGCTACCAGCCAGAAAACGGGTGGGACAATTAATGTGTATGAGTTGATAATCGGGTAGTAAGACATCCATAAAAATTTTCATTCCATTCATGAAATCCCTGTCCGATAATAATCCTGCCTATAACCGTTGGTGGTGGGCCATGAGTCTGGCGATAGCCCTGTACCTAATCCTATCTGTTGGTGGTGGCGCCATTGCCCAGCAAACGTCCTCGCTGTCGGACCCTTCCCAGCAAGACCCCGACTACGAAAACCGGAAACGGCAACAGATTGTATCCCTCACAACTGGCAACCCCGAAGCCAGCCGTCCCAAAGCGGCCCCAGCCTCCCGCCCTGCCTGCTTTGAGCCGTTCAGCAGTTCAGGTGCTGATGGCTGGACTTCGTTACCCAGAAACGACGATGGGTTTATTGGGCCGATTGCACTTGGTTTCGATTTTTCACTGTTCGGAGCAACCTACAACAGCGTCTATATCAACAACAATGGTAACGTTACCTTCAATTTCGGGGTTAGCCAGTATAGTCCCGATGGCTTTCCAATCGGAATACCAATGGTAGCTGCTTTCTGGGCCGATGTAGATACCCGCAACCCAGATAGTGGCTTAGTCTGGTACAAAGTTTTTCCCGACCGCTTGGTCGTGACCTGGGACAGGGTAGGTTACTTCGGCTCGAAAGCGGATAAACTCAACACCTTTCAGTTGGTAATCCGGGCCAACACGGCACCGGGGTTTGTGGGCGACGACGTGACGTTTGCCTACGATGATATGCAATGGACCACAGGCGATGCTTCAGGGGGGGGACAGGGGTTCGGTGGCTCACCCGCTACAGTAGGAGCGAACCGGGGGAATAATGTCAATTTTATCCAGACGGGTCGCTTCAACCTCAACAACAATCAGCCCCCCAACGTACCCACTACAGGGAGTGCGGGTGGAATCGACTGGCTGGACGGTCAATGTCTTGGTTATCAGGTACGGAGCGGCTCGGGTAATCTACCTCCCACTGTAGCCGGCTTGCCTGCTGGCAATTCTATGACACTGACACTGACTCAGGGTGAATCACGGACTCTTTCGTTGCAATTCGCGGGACCAGAAACAACTCAGAACGTACAGGTAACAACCAACCTCAACGGGTTATGCAGCGCAATAACGGTTATAACGAACAATAACACGCCCAACCCTACGACCATTTTTTCGGTAACGGGTGGCGCTTGCAATACCGGAACAAGTATCATCTCTTTTACCGCTACGGATAATGGCAACCCTGTTTTATCGCAACTCTTTACGGTCACGCTAGTGGTCAATGCGCCTGTTTCGTCTACCAGCAACTTGCCGCCCGTAGCTCCGGTTGTAAATAATGGGATTACTACGGCGGGTGTATCGGCTACGCTGGCTATTCCCTCATTCACTGCCGTTAATGCCGGGCAGTCGCTAACTTATAGCGCGGCCGGGCTACCACCCGGCTGTGTATTTAACCCGATCACACGGGTTATTTCAGGAACACCCACCGTAGCGGGCTTGTATAGCATTACCATTACGGCCACCACCCTCCCTTTCGGAAGTGTCCCCGGTGGGGTATCAACCAACCTTATTTTTAGCACCCAGATTGTATTACCTCCTGCTTTCATTGGCTTGCCAACCAACAATTCTGTGACACTGGTGCAGGGAGAATTGCGGCTTATTACGTTACAATGCTCTGGGTCTTCTCCGTCTCTAAGCCTGACGGCAGCGGCTAATCTGAACGGACTATGTAATACCACGGCCACGATTGGCAATAATAACACACCAACGCCAACCATTTCCCTGAGTATTTTGGGTGCTGCGTGTAATACCGGCACGGCTGTTCTTTCCTTTTCAGTGGCCTATGTAGATGTGCCATCGTCTACACAATCCTTCACGGTGGCTATTACGGTGGTCTCTTGCCAAATAGCCGGGCTGCATCTGAGTGTACGCAGTGGCCGGTGGCACGACGCGAGTACGTGGGCTTGCGGGCAGGTGCCCACCAGTGGAGACCGGGTACAGATTCAAGCCGCCCACACCGTTACGATTGGGGCCAGCCAAACGGCTAACTGCCATACGCTGCAATTCGACAACCCACAGGCCCGGTTGCTCTATGAAGTAAACGCCCGGCTGATGATGGGCGGGGCCACCGTTCCTTTTTTGGGGTTAATTGCCTATTACCCGTTTAACGGGGATGCAAAAGCGGCTGTAGGTGGAAATGATGGTAATGTTGTTGGGGCTACTTTGACCGCTGACCGATATGGTAATGCCAATCGAGCTTATTCCTTCAACGGCACCAGCAATTACATTGATATGCCAACCTCTGGAACGCTAACAGTAAACGACCAGATCACACTATCGGCCTGGGTAAAGATTGATCCGACAAATGGCCATAACTCAATTTTCCAGAAAGGGGAATCCGGAGTTAATTGGGACTACGGGCTTATGACAGACGGTTCACGAGTGTGTTATCGCTCTTATTGGGGTGACTGGACTGCCGCCGATGTGCCCAATACTAACTTCGACCAATGGGTTTTTGTAGCTGTAATACTTGACGAAAATGGAGCTAATAGACCACAGTTCTTTGTCAACTCTACCAAGTACACAGGAGCCCTTGTCCAAACTCAAGGATATAGAGGTGAAAATGATTGGATTCGACAGAGTAATCTTACATTACGAGTTGGCTTAGGGCACCCTTCTTGGAATGAATATTTCAAAGGTGCAATTGACGAGATAAGAATATACAACCGCGCCTTAACCGATGCGGAAGTGTTGCAACTCTACCAGGCAGAAAAACCATGATCTGCAACCGTATTTCTGGTAGCATCGGGCAGCCGCTGGCTCAGCCCGATGCCCTGCTTTTACCATTCCACACGAGCCGGCGTTGGGTGGGCTTTCAGCAGATAGTGAGGCTCGAAGGCGTGGGGAATTACACCCTGTTCGTTTTTGCGGATGGTTCTCAATTGGTGGTGGCCTTAACCCTTAAACGGCTGATGAACCGGTTGCCAACAGACCAGTTTGTACGGATTCACCGAAAGCACGTAGTTAACCGGGCGTTCATCACCGGGGTGCGGCAGAGAACCCATGTCGCGGTTTTGTCTTCTGGCGACGAGGTGTCTATTGCCCGGCGCCGGATAGCCTTGCTAATGAGAGAGGTTCGCTCGATCAAAAATTAGCACTAACAGTACATAAACTAAATACCTAATTCTCATGAAACCACAATACCTGTTTTGCTGGCTGCTGGCCCTGATAGCTACCGCCAGCCATGCCCAAACCATCCGGCGGTGCAACAACAACCCCGGTGTTACCGGCCCCAACGTTTATAGCACTATTCAGGCTGCCCATGATGCCTCCGCCAACGGCGACATCATCTATCTCGAAGCCTCCGGCACCAGTTATGGAACGCTCAGTTGCGCCAAACGTCTGACATTCTACGGGCGGGGGTACTTTCTGGATACAAGCCCGAACGGGAATGATAGCAATGTTGCGGCTTTAGTAGGTAATGTTACGTTTGGAAATGGGAGTAGCAACACTCTGTTTAGTGGTATGTTTGTAATTGGCACAATCACGTTCGGAACCAGCTTGTCTGGGATTACCGTTGAACGAAGCTACGTTAGTGATGGAATCATTTTCAATAGCACCTGTACTGGCACAACCAGCCAGTTTGCCAATTCCTGCACGATTAAGCAGTGTTTTATTAATTACGATGGAATCCGGGGAACCTGCGGCACAATTGATAATAATGCCAATAGAATTACAATTCAAAATACTATCCTTAATACTCGATATAGTGCAAGCCAAATTCGGTTTTTGCCGAATGCTTTGGTCAGTAACTGTATGATGTATGCCTTCTATTATTCTCGTAACAGCTCTGTAAGTAACTGCTTAATTGACCAGGATATTTACGATGTCAACACATGCACCTTTGCAAATTGTTTTAGCCGGGTCAATACGCTACCGGCAGGAAACGGTAATCAGAACGGTATTGATTTTAGTAACCTATTCGTTGTCAATACGGTGCGTCCTGACGCTCCTGATGCGAGCTATCAACTTTCCGTAGGCTCCCCCGCTCGTGGGGCAGGCATCAACGGAACCGACGTTGGGCCGTTTGGTGGGCCAAATCCCTATGTTTTATCCGGTCAGCCACCTATCCCCATTATCACCAATCTGGTGAGTCCGCCGTCGGGGAATAACAATGCGCCCCTGAATGTCAAAATCAGCGTTTGGTCAAATAATTAAGAGGGATCATGAAAAAATGTCTTTTCCTCTTTGCCCTGCTTTGGGCTGGCACAGTCCACGCGCAACCGGCCCTGAACCGCATTGAATATTTTGTGGATACTGATCCCGGATTTGGCGCGGCAACGCTGATACCGGGCGCATCAGGAACAGCCGTTGCCGATCTCTCGGTCGAGGTGCCGCTTACAGGCATTTCGGCAGGTTTTCATCGGCTGTTTATTCGCGCCCGGAATGCTAATAATCAGTGGGGTGGGGCAGCCCAATGGCCCTTCTACAAAGACGCTATCAGCGGAGCGGCCAATCTGAGTCGTATTGAATACTTTGTGGATGCCGACCCCGGCTTTGGCTCAGCTACAAACGTACCCTTTACGGCAGGGATAGCAGCCGACGATGTGCCGTTCACGCTTCCGCTCGATAACACCTCCATTGGGTTTCATAACCTATTTGTGCGGGCGCAAAACACCGAAGGTCGGTGGAGCGTGGTGGCCCGGCGACCTTTTTACAAAGATGAGGTGAACCAGCAGGACATTGTCCGGCTCGAATACTTTATCGACACCGACCCCGGCTATGGAGCCGCTACGTCGGTTGCCATCAATCGGGGGCCAGCCATCATTAATCTCGATTATACGGTTGATCTGAACGGTGTGGCCAATGGGGCGCATCGGCTGTATGTGCGGGCGCAGAATGCACAAGGCCGCTGGAGTGTGATTTCAGCAAGGGATTTTACGGTGCAGAACAATGTTATAGTCGTGTCGGGGCCAAATGACTGGTGCCGCAACACGGCGTTCAACATCGGCTTCGTGGCTACCGGCACCTACAACCCGGGCAACATTTTTACAGTGCAGCTTTCCAACGCAACAGGCGGTTTTCTGAGTGGCGTTACCAGTCTTACCACGATTAGCAGCACAACATCGGGGGCAGCGTCGGTCACGATTCCAAACAGTGTAGCTACTGGTTCTGGGTATCGGCTTCGGGTAGTCTCGTCAAATCCAAACCTGACCAACATGCCTGAAATCTCCTTGAGTGTGAGCGGAGTTTGCGTTTGCACGACACTTGCAACAGTCAAATCGGGCGACTGGGGAGACCAAACCGTTTGGACTTGCAATCGGATTCCGAACAGTTCAGATGCAGTACGGTTGCGGCATCTCGTGACCGTCCCAAGCGGGCTGACTGGCAACGTTCGCAGCCTTGGGTACGAGTATAACGGAGCGTTGCGATTTGGTGTGGGTGGCCGGTTACGTGCTGGTTTTTGAGTAGAGTTTGTCAAGTTAAATTGGGATTGGCCGAATTCGCTTGGTATCGTCATCCACAACACACAAGTTGCCAACAAACGGCCAATTGTTGGCCTTCATGGTTAGCATAAACTGCCCCGGCTCATCAGGAAGATAGTCAGTTAGCCGGAAATAGACAAGGCCAGGTGGTCGGTAACCATCTCGGAAAATCAGCGTTCCAAGATCACTATCGAAGGTTAATAAAATTCGGTTTTCGGCGATAGCATATTGTAGAACGGTAGTGTCGGGAATACCTGCGTCAAAAAGTCCGACGTGGGTAATATCCCAACCGTGTTGCTCCAATAACCGAAATGATGGAACGGGAAAGTTTTCGTCGGCCAACCACCGAAGTTCTGGTGGAATCATGCTGCCTGGCGGACAGAAGAAATATAAAACACGTCGTCTTTGATGGTATCTAGCAGGAAAGCATAAACTGCCTGAATCGCTTTGGGAGATAGCGTCGGGTAGCTTTCAAAAATCATGGCTTCTGTCCAGCCGTTGGCTAATCGGCTAAGAATTAATTCGACTGATAGCCGGGTTCCTTTGATGACGGGCTTACCCTGTAAGATAGTCTCGTCGGAATGAATATAGTCTTTCCAGTTCATCGGATAGCTAATTTTTAGTAAATCTACAAAAAGCAAGTTGAACCCGAAAGTTGCCCTCTCACAACCGCAACTCAGCTAATCGTATCGAGTCCATTACAAACGTGTTGATGTCGACTTGCCCGCGAATGCCCTTTACGTAGCCACTTTGGCTGTGTTGCCAGATATAGAGTTTGTCTGGGTTGTAATCGTTAAGATGCGTGTTGGAGTAATCAGCTATCCAGAGTGGATACTTGTTGAAGTTGCCTTTAATGTATCGCCGATACAAACTCCCGTTAGTATAGATAATGGGCTTGATTCCGTAGTGGTCTTCAATCACATCGAGCCATTGTTGCAACCCGGCAATCAGTTTCTCGTCGCCTACACCGTTGACCACCTCAAAATCAAGAGCCGGGGCTAGGTCACCGGGTTTAAGCGTAACCTGTTTGATGAAGTTCCTCGCCTGTTTATCAGGGTCGCGGGTAGGATGGTAGAAATGGTAAGCACCACGGGGTATCCCCACTTTACCGGCACCTTTCCAATTTTGAGAAAATTGCTTGTCGGAGAGGGTAGCACCTTCGGTGGCTTTGATGTACACGAATTTCATACGAACACCCTCCGCTTCCATTTGGCCCACCCGTTTCCAATCAATTCGGCCGTTGTGCTTCGACACATCAAATCCATGCGTAGTGTAGTGCATCGGGAAGTTGATCCCATAAGCAGAGATTCGCTGCCAGTTCTTTTCGACATCTTTTTTGCCGCAGGAACGAACGCCCCAAATGCCCAGAATAAGCACAAAGAGGGCTATCCAAAACTCATATCGACGGATTAGAAAACGGAGAAGAACGCGTAAAGACATGCACAAAAGTAGTAAGCAGTGAGCAGTTGGCAGTGAGCACTAGGTAAAACGTACTACTCTTTTGCCAACTGCTCACTGCTTACTGCCAACTGTTTTTATCCGTTAGATCCTTCGAGCTTCACTAACTTATTGTAAAGCCCTAAAATCAAAAACGGTGCCGCCCACTGGCCTACAAATAAAGCCTTGGTGTCTTCACCCTGAATTTTCAGCGCTAGTGAAACTCCCATCGAGCCTAAGGCAGCCCAAAGAAATAGATCAGAAGGGATCTTTGATGTTTGTTGTTCAATAGCCTCAGCTACTGGACCTTCGCTGTGCTGATTTTCTTTGTTCTTTGCCATAACGTTGATAGGATTTATGTACTTAAGCCTAACAGAATGATACGCGCCATTGTTTCGGCCGCTGAATAGATACCATTTTACGTGCCTGAAACGGTAAATGTTTTGCTAAAATTACCGTTCACTCAATAATGAAAGTTTTGAGCAACAATAGTTTGCGGAAGTTTACCAAATAAAATTCATATCACTACTTTTGACATATGACATTGAAAAAGCATCCTCTTTTTATCTAAAAAGCTACTCATTATTATGTAAGCAAGCAAGTGGAGACACTTATTTGCCAATGAAAACGGGTTGGTTAACGCACGATTTTGTTGCGCTATCCAACCCGTTTCTGGTAAACTAAATCCGTTATTTATTCGGTTGTGGAGTTTTCCGTAAATAGGGCTTCACAAACGTCACTCCTTTTGGAAACTTCTCCTCCAATTGATCATTCGTTACAGCGGGTGTAACAATTACATCTTCACCATCCTGCCAGTCGGCGGGAGTCGCAACCTGGTAATTTGCCGTCAATTGCAGCGAGTCAATTACCCGCAGCAACTCATTAAAATTACGGCCTGTAGAGGCTGGGTACGTTAGGGTTAGCTTGATCTTCTTGTCTGGTCCAATCACAAATACAGAACGCACTGTTGCTTTCTCGCTTGCATTGGGGTGAATCATATCGTATAACTCCGCTATTTTGCGGTCAGGGTCGGCCACAATCGGGAAGTTTACCTCCGACCCGGTTACATCCTTTATGTCAGGAGTCCAGCGGTTGTGCGATTCCAGGCTATCCACGCTTATAGCGATTACTTTTACATTACGTTTGGCAAAATCGTCTTTTAACAGAGCCGTACGGCCCAGCTCTGTAGTACAAACCGGCGTGAAGTCGGCAGGGTGTGAGAAAAACATGCCCCATGAATCACCCAGCCACTCATGAAAATGAATGTGTCCCTGGGTAGTGTCGGCTTCAAAATCCGGCGCAATGTCTCCTAAGCGAAGTGACATAATGAAAAGAGTTTAAAAGTTAAAAGTCTATCTACTTTATGTAGTACTCTAAAACTGTAAAACCGGCTTTTGGGCCGGTTTTAAAAGTAACGTAAGCGTTAGCCTGGAAGGTTCACAGTAATTTCTCCTCAACGGCAGTTTTAACCAATTCGGCAGCATTGCGCACCTGTAATCGGCGCATCATATTGGCGCGATGGTTGTCCACTGTGCGTACACTGAGCTGTAGTTTCTCGGCAATTTCGCGGCTGCTCATACCTTCAACCAGAAACTGGAGAATCTCTTTCTCTTTTTTTGAAAGCTTAGATCGCCGGGTTGTTTTAACAACTGATTTATCGCCTTTCTTCAACTGCTGCATATAACCATTCAGAATAATGGTAGCAACAGGCGAGCTATAGTATTTTTCCCCGTTGGCTACTGTCCGTATGGCCTTTACCATCTCGTCTGACGAGGTATCTTTCAGCAAATATCCGGCTGCACCAGCTTCAACTGACCGCAAAATATAGTCTTCGTTGTTGTGCATCGACAACATAAGTACTCGAATCTGCTTGTGATGGCGGGTAATCGTCTGGGCTGTTTGAATCCCCGACATACCCGGTAGCGAGATGTCCATCAGCACAACATCAGGCCTAGTTGACTCTGCATCGGCTTTTTTGAGTTTTTCCAAAGCTTCTTCGCCGTCAGTAGCTTCGTCGGTAATTTGAAAATCTTCGACCTGTTCAAGTAACAGTCGGATGCCATCCCGGACGATAGCGTGGTCATCAACGAGCATTAATCGTATCATGTTCATACGTTGAATAGTGTAGTTGGTACGGTATACTGACAAATAGCCTAGTTCCTTTATCGGGTGCCGAACGTATCTTAAAGCGTCCATTCAGCAATTTTGTTCGTTCCTGCATATTGTGTATCCCCTGCGAGGGGCCGTAAGGTTCGTTTAACCGTTCTATTTGAAATCCTTTTCCATTGTCAGTAACCACCAAATGTAAGTAGTTTTCGCGTTCAATTAAATCAATTGTAATCTGGGTAGGTTTGCCATGCCTAATGGCATTGGTAACTGCTTCCTGAGTAATTCGGTAGAGAGAAATTTCTACCTGTTTATCAAGTCTGCCGGTCGGTAAATTTGTTTCAAACCGAACATCCGACTGCAATGAGGTTCCTTTAGGTTGGTTCATCAAAGCAGTTTCAGCCAGCATTTTCAGCGCCGGTATAATGCCAAAATCGCTCAAAACGCTCGGCATTAAATCATTCGAAATACTACGGGTTTCGCTGATGGTTTGCGTGATGAGATCTTTCAGCGATTTGAGTCGTTTGCTGGCTGATAGATCATCAAAATTTGGAGAGCGGTTAAGGTGGGTTTCAAGCCCCTCAACCTGGAGTTTTATTCCGGTCAACATTTGGCCGAGCCCATCGTGCAGTTCGCGAGATAGTCGTTTCCGTTCTTCTTCCTGCCCGGCAATAAGCGAAGAAGCCCGGAGTTTCTGTTCATTGATTTCTTGCTGATGCTGTTGTTTTGTTGCCTGAAAAAGCCGCTGCCGGGCTTCGTGCAACGATTTGTTGAGTCGCACAAGTTTTCGGTTTGATTCGCCAGTCGTGTTTTCTGCCGTAACAAGCTGATCAATGGTTTGTTTTAATTGTCGAATAGCCGGTCTGAAAACACGCAATGCAATCAATAACACCACCAGAATTGTTAATGCATAGAAGGCTATCTCAACCCATTGCAGTAGGGTAAGTTGATCCCGTATCTCCGTATTATATTCACGAACAATAATGTCTGTTTTTTCCAGAAACGGTTTCTGGCTACTCAACAACTGCCGAAAAGCCAGATTTCCGACGGTTGAATGGACCTCGCTGCTTGTTTGGAATGAACTGATGGTACGCGTCGACCGGCTGAGCGAATCATAGTAGGGTTTAATATCGGCGTAGAGCCGATTGATCAGATCACTATTGGGAATCTGAATATCGTTGTCAAAAACGCGCCCTTGACTGCTCTGTTGATAACTTGACTCAAAACCGGCAAATATTTGCTTTAACTCGGTTCGATAAACCAAAAAATCGGTTTCTGACGTTGAGTTGCGGAGTTGTAGGGTTTTGCTCAGTAATTGCTGACTCTGATGCCGCTGTAAGGAAGCGTATCGGATTATCAGAATTTTTTTCTGGATTCTGTTTAGCTGCCACTGCGTGACTCCCTGGCCAGCCGTCAATAGGATAGCTAATCCGACAAGTGCAGTCGTATAAAGACGATGCAATCGGAACGGAGTCGTGTTCGTTTGGTGTTTATATTCGTCTGGTGTTTCCAACGGCAGTACAATTCGAGCTTGCAATTATAGTCTTCTTAGTCGTATTGGAACATAGATCGACATAAATTGCATACAGTAAAAGTAATGAATTCGTAATTTTACATCTTATACAAACTGATAATCCTATCTAATGAAGCGTTTGCTGCTCTTTCCGGCCTTTCTCAGCTTGTTTTTGCTGGCTTTCATCCCAGCGGCTGAACCCGTTAAACTAACGTGGGAGGCCCTGCGTGATGTTACGTTCAAGAAAAAGTGGTACGCCGAGGAGTCGGTTTACATGCTTTATCCTACGTTTGGACCAAGTGTTCAAAAATTAAACGGCAAACAAGTTGACCTCACTGGTTACGTGTTGCCCGTTGACCTTGAGTCGAATCTGTATGTATTGTCAGCATTTCCGTACAGTGCTTGTTTCTTTTGCGGAGGAGCTGGGCCTGAGTCGGTTGTGTCGCTGAAGTTCAAAAAAGCAGGTAAGAAATTTAAAACGGACGAGCGCCGGACGTTCCGCGGAGTCCTTAAATTGAATGCTGATAATATATATGAACTGAACTATATTTTGGCTGATGCCGAAATGCTTGACCAGTAAATTTAAAAAATCAGCCTTCTTTGCTTGACAAACGGCGACAAATTGTGCAGTTTTGCATCCGCTAAGGCGCAATAGTCGTCGAAACGGGGGATTAGCTCAGCTGGCTAGAGCGCTTGCATGGCATGCAAGAGGTCATCGGTTCGACTCCGATATTCTCCACTAAGTAAAAGCTACCATTGGTAGCTTTTTTTATTTGCTAGCTTTACTTAGCTTTGAGAGGTATCCAAGAAATGTATGCATACAGTCTATATCATTTACAGCCCTTCAACTGACCAGTACTACATTGGTCAGGCTAAAGATTTGAGAATTGCGCTCTGGCAGCATAATGCTAAAGCAATTCCCGCCACCGCAGAGGGCAAGCCCTGGGAGGTGAAATACCAACGTTCGTTTGAAACACGTCGGGAATCGTCGTCTTTAGAAATGAAACTCAAATACCGTACGCCGGAACAATGGGTTGAGTTCTTTGCTCCAGAAGAAGCTACGAAATAAACCAGCCCAAACGAAAAAGGCCGCCCGTATTAAAGGCGGCCTTTTTCGTTTACATGCAGGCTCAAAATGGCCTCAAAGCCTTCACAAATCGGCCTTTGAAATAGGACGAATACAGATTGTCTTCGCGTACGCCCCGAGAGGATGAAGCGTGAATAAACCGAATATCAGAATCATAATTGTTTACCTCGGTCACGATGGCCGCATGCGACACATAGCCTGATTTACCTTTATCGGGCACAAAAAATAACAGGTCGCCGGGGCGAATGGCATTGACTTCAACTTCGTAACCTACTTCGGATTGTTGCCAGGAGATGCGCGGCATTTTCAGCCCAACCGTGTTAAACACAGCTGCAATCAATCCCGAACAATCGATGCCCGACATCGTGTTGCCGCCCGATCGATAGGGGACGCCGGTGTAGGTACGAGCTACGCGCACAATTTGTCCCACATAGCCTTTCTGGTAGGTTTTAGCATCCACCACTTTACCGGTAGGCTTGGCAGGGGCTTTCGCAACGGGTTTGCGGGTTGCAACAGGAGCCGACGAAGGGCCAAACAGACTGCACGACGACAGGCTAAGCGAGAGGGTCAGGAGAAGGAGGGCGGGCTTGAGTGTAGCCCGAGCAGTGGTTGTCAGCATACGTGGGAAAAGTACTAAATCTTCATTGTCAAAGCAATGCGTTTACGGGCTAAATCCACCTCAGTAACGCGTACTTTTACTTTTTGGTACACCTTGACTACTTCGCGTGGGTCTTTCACGAACTGATGCGCCAGCTGCGACACGTGTACCAGACCATCCTGTTTTACGCCAATATCCACAAAAGCACCAAAGGCTGTCACGTTTGTGACGACTCCGTCGAGCACCATACCTTCGTGCAGATCTTCCATACTCTTGATCCGTTCATCGAAAGCAAACACCGAAAGTTGTTCGCGGGGGTCGCGGCCTGGCTTATCGAGTTCGGCTACAATATCGCGGAGAGTGGGTAGGCCAACAGTAGGTGTCACATACCGTTCGGGACGGATTTGTTTGCGGAGTTCGGGCTTGCGAATCAGATCGGCAACGGTGGCGTTGAGGTCAGCGGCCATGCGCTCCACTACAGCATAGCTTTCGGGGTGAACAGCGCTGTTGTCCAATGGATGTTTACCCCCTTCGATGCGTAAGAAACCGGCGCATTGCTCATAGGCTTTAGGGCCAAGACGAGGTACTTTTTTCAGTTGTTCACGACTATTGAATGGGCCGTTCTGAGCGCGATACTGTACAATATTTTGGGCTATTTGTGGTCCCAGTCCCGAAATGTACCGCAGCAAATGGGCACTAGCTGTATTAAGAGCAACGCCTACGGAGTTCACACAACTGCCCACTACGTCGTCCAGACTGGTTTTGAGCGCGTTTTGCTCCACATCGTGCTGATATTGCCCGACACCAATCGACTTGGGGTCAATTTTAACCAGCTCAGCCAATGGGTCCATTAAGCGTCGACCAATGCTGATGGCTCCCCTTACGGTTACGTCTTTATCGGGAAACTCCTCGCGAGCCACATCCGATGCGGAATAAACAGATGCCCCCTGTTCGCTGACTACAAAAATGGCGATGGCTGCATCGAGACCCAGCCCGCGGATGAACGCTTCGGTTTCACGACCACCAGTGCCGTTACCAATGGCAATGGCTTCAATTTGGTATTGCTTCACCAAGCGTTGCACGGTGGTTGCTGCCTGCTGTTTCTGGCTATCCGACAAAAATAGGTGCAAGAGCGTGTCAGCCAGAAGGTTGCCCTGCGCGTCGATTACTACAGTTTTACAACCCGTTCGGTAACCGGGGTCAATAGCCAAAACCCGTTTTTGCCCCAAGGGTGGACTGAGAAGAAGCTGGCGGAGGTTATCCGCAAAAATCTTGATAGCTTCCAGATCAGCCTTCGCTTTTGATTTGTTGTCGAATTCGGTTTCAATAGACGGCTTGATAAGCCGCTTATAGCTGTCGCGAATGGCCAATGCAACTTGGTCTTTGCTGCCTGGCAAACCTCTTAAAAATTGCCGGTCTAAGCGTTCAATAGCTACATCTTCGTCGGGGCTGATGCTCACCGACAGAAAGCCTTCTGCCTCCCCCCGTCGGATAGCCAGCAAGCGGTGCGACGGAACACGCCGAAGAGCTTCGGCAAAATCGTAGTAATCTTTGTACTTAATGCCCTCAGCATCTTTTCCTTTCTTCACCACCGATTTAACAATAGCCTCCCGTTCGAACAGGTTGCGGATACGTTGCCGGGCGTCGGCATCTTCGTTTACGCGCTCGGCGATAATGTCGCGGGCACCTTGCAGGGCATCGGCAATGGTTGGAACCTGATCTGTCAGAAACCGTTGTGCTGCTCGCTCGGGATTCGCTTCGTTTTGAGCAAAAATCACGTTGGCCAGCGGCTCCAGACCTCGCTCAATGGCGATAGTAGCGCGAGTTTTTCGTTTTTGCTTGTAAGGCAGGTACAGATCTTCCAACTCGGTCATGGAGTCGGCTGCGTCTATTTTCTTTTTGAGTTCGGCGGTGAGCTTGCCCTGTTCGTTGATGGCTTTGAGAATAGCTTCCCGGCGTTTGTCAAGCTCTTGTAACCGTTGGTACGTATCGCGGATGGCGGTAATCTGGACCTCGTCAAGCTGACCAGTTGCTTCTTTGCGGTAGCGGGCAATGAACGGCACGGTGGCTCCGCCGTCGAGAAGTTCAATAGTGTTGGCGACTTGCCGGGCAGGTATATTAAGTAAGCCAGCAATGCGCCCGTCGTAAGTAATTGGGTTCATAGCCGCAAAAATAAGGGTCATTTGTGGTCATTGGTAGTCATTCATGGTCATTACTTGCCAAAACAATTAGTGACTATAAATGACAGTAAATGACTACCAATGACGGTTTAGATAGCGTCCAGAATCACTGCGCAAGCCTCCAGAATCTGTTCGTCGGTGATAATCAGGGGTGGTGCAATGCGCATGGAGTTGTTGCAGAACAAAAACCAGTCGGTTATTACTCCTTTTTCAATCGCTCGGTCGATCACTGGCTTGAGCACATCAAACGACTCAAATTCAGCAGCCAGCATCAGTCCTTTTCCGCGAATTTCTTTTATGGCCGGACTCGCCCCCAGCAATTGCCGGAATAATTGCCCTTTGGCTTCAGCCTGTGCAAAGAGTTGTTCGTCGCGAATTACGTTGAGCGTTGCCAATGAGGCCGCGCAGGAGACCGGGTGCCCTCCAAACGTGGTGATATGGCCTAGAATCGGGTTGTTTTTGAAAACACTCATCACTTCCGGCGAACTGATAAAGGCTCCAATAGGCATTCCGCCCCCCATTCCTTTGGCGCATACCAACACGTCGGGTACAACTGGACCGAAGTCTTCAAACGCCCAAAACGAACCCGTGCGTCCAAAGCCAGTCTGGATTTCGTCGATAATGAGCAGGGCACCAACTTCGGTACAGCGTTGGCGAACGGCTTTCAAATAAGCTGGGTCAGGCACGCGGATACCTGCCTCGGCAGTAATTACTTCGATTACAACGGCAGCTGTACGGTGGCTAATTTGCTCCACATGAGTCAGGTTGCCGTGTGCAATGTGGCGAATGTCGGGTAGGAGCGGTCGGTAGTTACGTTTGAAGTTTTCGTCGCCAGAGAGGGAGAGCGCGCCTTGGGTAGCGCCGTGGTAAGCGTTTAGGCAACTGATAATTTCTGTTCGGCCGGTGAAGCGTTTGGCAAGCTTCATGGCCCCTTCGATAGCTTCGGTGCCGGAGTTCGTGAAATACACATTACTTAGGGCGCCGTATGGACTGGTATAAGGCGCGAGCGTTTCGGCAAGGGCCTGGGCAAGTTTGGTTTGGGACGTTTGTACATATTCGCCATAGACCATCAGATGCAGGTATTTATCTAACTGCTCCTGAATAGCGGCTAAAACTTTCGGGTGTCTATGGCCAACGTTACTCACCCCAATACCCGAAATCAAGTCCATATAGGCTTGGCCGTCAGCCGTATATAAATAGACCCCTTCGGCCCGTTCAATTTCTAAAGCAAGTGGGAAATCAGATGTTTGGGCGACGTGCTGAAAAAACAACTGTCGGTGCGAAATTATATTCATATTTTTTGAAAACTGTTCCAACCGGAACCCGCTTGTTTGACTCCTATCTACAACGAAACTTCAACACCTTACTTCATGAAATCAGTTCTGCTTTGCCTGCTTCTGTCGATTCCGATGGTAGCCTTTTCTCAACAAACACCCGTTACCCCTCTAGATTCAAGCCGTACAACGTTTACTATTTACCTCAAAGATGGCGGTCAATATATTGGGCGGATTATACAGCGGGACGCCATCAAAGTGGTGGTTCGTCGGCAGGGTGGGGGACTATCGTATCTGGCTCCGTCGGATATTACCCGAATTGAGCCTTATCAGGCAAGCGTTCGTACGCGGGGCCGCGAACAATATAACGTTACCATGACCGACGGAACGGTTTACACCGGTGAGATTCGGGAGCGCGACAGCATTCGGGTAATCCTTCGTCGGCGGGGTGGAGAGTCGATTTTATCGCCAAAGGAGATTGCTAAAATCGAACCAGTGTCGGATGGAGAAATTAATCTCACCTCGAAAGAAGGCGTATCGGCTGTAAGCGGAGAAAATCAATTTCCGTGGCTTCTCTATAATCAGACAGCTATTCCACTTAAGCGAGGCCAGCTGACTTATCGGAATATTTGGGTGCTGTATAATGAGTTGTCGTATGGCTTGTTTGGTTTTATCACGCTGCGTGCCAGCAT
Source organism: Flavobacterium sp. SUN052 (assembly GCF_028867935.1). GTDB lineage: Bacteria > Bacteroidota > Bacteroidia > Flavobacteriales > Flavobacteriaceae > Flavobacterium. The sequence goes on along the minus strand of NZ_JAPQNS010000023.1, from coordinate 13,614 downwards.
TACGCCTTCGTTCAGTGGCCAAACATTTTATAATAGCACGCTCTACACCCGGCCTTCAGTTGGTGGTAAACTCAGCATTCCGCTTGGAAGCGTGCATATCGGTGGTGATATAACTTACCGCTGGAGCGAACGATCCGAGTTTTTTTACACCCGTACCAACCGTCGCGAACGAACGCTAACCGGTTTTGTGACATTCGGCTCCACAAAAAGCAACCTCACACTGGCCTACTCCGATCTCAAAACGATTAACAACTTCGACCGGCGAAAATCCATCGACGTAGGCTTTGTTGCTCCCATTGGCCGACGATTGTCGTTAATTAGCGATAACCGGATTCTTATTGGCCAGAACAGTTATGACTATGATCGATTCAGCCAGATTTCGGGGGTGTTACGAATCAATCGACCGCGCCATGCTTTTGATCTGGGCTTTCTGGTAGCTATTCGGGATGAAGATAAGATTCGTTTATACCCGCTACCGTATGTGGCCTATAATATGCGATTGTCGAAAAAGTAGATTGGCACAGAGACGCAAGATTTTGCGTCTCTACTCAAAGAAACAAACCGTTCCGCCCACCCAGTCTTTGTTTTTGTTGAAGTTCACGCCGATCATTTCGCCCCGGCTGAGTCGAGCTAAGTTGGTGATCAGGGTGGGCTTCTCGTCTTTTTCGGGCCAGACAAACAGCATCCTGATTTCGCACTTCACCAGGCCATCAGGCGATTGAATGACGGGTTCATATTGCACTTTGCGCTGTAGCAGAAAATTGCCCCGCTGATCGGCGGGAATGGCGTCGATGTCTGCCTGGGTAACGTGAATTTTAACACCAGCTCCAGCGAACGAAAACAGCGGCTTCAGCACGTAATTTTCCAGATCGGTCGGGAACGTCTCCAGGTCGCTCAGAAAATAGCTCTTTGGTACAAACTCACTGTCGAGGAACGGCAGCGTGTATTTGCTGATTCGAAAGAACCAGTTTGGGTGCCCTACCCAGGTTACGTCCACATCGTCGGTAAGCTGAAAGTCCGTTTTGAGGTCAGGGTAATTTTGTAAATCGTCGAAAATCAGGCGGTTGTAAATTCGTTTGATGCGAATTTGGCGACCATCTTTTTCGTAAAATAAAGCTCGCCCGTCTTTCTTGATTTTGGTCAGGCAAACTGGCTCTACCCCAATATACTGTTTTGTCAACACAAAGTCGATACGAGTTTTCTGCTTCTCGGGGAATATCTCCAGCAGAATAGTTTCTTCAGGCAATCCATCACCTATAATCGTTCGACGGAGGAGTTCAATGTACTCGTCCCGACTAGTGTTGCCAAACAACGATGAAACCGAATCAGGAATCGGGTAAAACTCACGGAATTTCTGGGGCAGATACGCCTGAAAGCCGTAGAGCGACGGGAATCCCTGCAACTCAATGAGTTGAGGAGTAAGCTCGCCCTGCTCATCTTTACAAACGGCAAAGTCAACCGCCAAAAACGTGGTATGGTTGTACGGTCCGTCGCACGGTTGGTTTGGCACTCGTTGATCGGCAGGAATGGCACCTTCGGTTCGGGCGTCGAATCCGTCAGATGTGATCACGTCGACAATATCGGCGCACGCCTGTTTGAGTTTATCTCCCAGTGCTTTGGGAACAAAAACGGGTGTTTCAGCCACTCTAAAATCGAGTTGACCAGGCAGATCGGCTTCAATGGACTCCAAAAAAGCCCCGTACCGGTCGGGGCTAAAGGCTTGGTTGAATGTTTTGCGAAGTGATTGGATCATTGTACAAATGAAAAAACTGTAGCTAACCCTCGTTGGATACGCTCGAAGTCTTCGGCGCTAATTGTCCCAATTTTGCGAACAAAGCGGTCCAAGGAAACAGAACGTATCTGAAAGCAGTCAGCAGTTGAGGGTTTTTGTAAGCCATTCACCGGAGATGGATTTATCATGATCAGCCAGCTTATGGGCAAATAATGTATTTTCCAATCGGTTAACGGTATAACTATCCGTAAAGGTAACGTGCCAATGGCATCGTCATTGGCGATTATACATGGGCGTGTTTTCTGAATTTCTGCTCCGCGAGTTGGGTTCAGATCTATTAACCAAATGTCACATTGATTCATGTACTTTCTCTCCATCCAGTGCTGTAAATACGGTCATTTCAGGATCGTTGAGGTAGTCATTTATCACTAAGGCAGCCTCACTGCGAAGTCGTTCCCGTTGTTCTTCAAGACGAATATCCCGCATTGCCTTCTCAACGACGCTAAGCCTCTCTTGTAAAGGCAACTTCTTGATTTCTAGCAAAATATCAACCGCGCTCATAGTGGTTTTGGTAAGATACATTTGACTGACTCTCAGCTATCGACCCGCGCAAAAAGCCCGGCAGAAAAACTGATTCAGTTAGTTCAATCGTCTCAGGATCTTGCAGGTAAGCCACCATTTCGTCGTACTTTGCCTGACCGTGAATACCCACAATCTGCATGCGTTTCTCGTCGGTCATAAAGTAGCGCAACATACCTTCACCATCCGCTTCGGGGTGAAATTGCGTTCCGAATATTTCGGGCGAAAAACGCACCGCCATGATGGCTCGTGGCAAGTCGATATGCGGGCGAATTTTTTCCAGGCACAAAATCTTCGCGCCAAGAGCGTCAAACCGGTCAATGTCGGGTTCGGTGAGTTGGTAGTCGCGTGAGTCGACCGCAAAAAACGGCTCAGGAAGTCCATCCATCATCGGTTCCTCGTAACCATCGTCGGTGCGGTGCATCGGGAAAATACCGAACGACGTTGATTTGCGTTTGCTGATGGTGCCGAGCCCCAAATGGCGTGCTACCAACTGAAACGAATGGCAAATCAAGAAAACATGCTTCTTGGTTTCGTGGGTCCGGTTCCAGATAAACAACTGGTCAATCAGGGCGAAGTATGGTTCTTCCCAATCTTCTCCCAACGGAAGCGGACTTCCGGGACCACCGGTCGAAATATACAGATCATAGCCAAGGCCCGGCAATTCGTTGTTTGCCCGAACATTGAACACATCGAATGGCAGGTCGATAGCATCGTCGCCCGCTACCTTTCGAATTATCTGTTGAATACAACGCATGCCTTCGTTGGCATAGTTGTCATACATATCAAGAATTGCAATTCTCATCTCAGTTAATGTATAATGTACAGTGAGTAATGAATAATGACGGTCAAAAACCAAATTGGCCACCATTATTCATTGGTCTTTTCACATCGTTCACTATTTATCAACTACCTGATACCGAAGGAAGTTTCTTCCACGATGTAATCCACAACGCTTTTAAGGTCGCCAGTTTGGTTGAAAACGGCTAGTTGTCGGTCGGCACCGGTTCCCATTTCGAGCATTTTGAGCACGTATTCGCACTCCTGCCGGCTGCCCAGATCGTCGACTACATCGTCCACAAAATTTAGTAATTCGTGAATCAGGTCGGGTGTTGGCACTTCTTCCTGCTTACCAAAGTCGATCAGTTTTCCTTCGATGCCGTAGCGAGCAGCCCGCCATTTGTTTTCGCTGATCAAGACCCGACGATAGGGGCGAAAGTCGAGGTTCTGATTGTGCAGTTTGGCAATTTTGACAACCAGGGCCTGCATAATAGCCGCCAGACAAATTGTCTCGTCTATGCGCATAGGCACGTCGCAAATACGAAACTCAATGGTATCGAAAAAGGGGTGCAAGCGGATGTCCCACCAGATCTTTTTGCCATTGTCTATACAGCCTGTTTTCACCAGCAGCGCAATGTATTCATCATATTCGGCTGCCGACGAAAAGAAGTCGGGGATACCCGTACGCGGGAATTTGTCGAACACCTTGGAACGGTACGATTTGAAGCCCGTGTTGCGCCCGCACCAGAACGGTGAGTTAGTTGAGAGCGCATAGATGTGTGGCAAAAAATACCGCACGGCATTCATAATATGGATGCCCTCGTTGCGGCTGCTGATACCGACGTGAACGTGCAAGCCAAAAATAAGGTTGGAGCGGGCCACGTCGCGCATTTCTTCGATCAGGCGGTCGTAGCGTTCATTGGGGGTAATGAGCTGGGCCTGCCAATCAGAAAAGGGGTGTGTTCCGGCGGCAGCGACTTTAAGATTCTGTTTTTCGGCCAGTTCAATTATTTCCTTACGGAGATACGTTACTTCCTGGCGGGCTTCCTGAATATTATGGCAGATATTGGTCCCAACTTCTACCACGGCCTGGTGCATTTCGGCTTTTACACGCTCCTGAAGTACAATTTGGCCACCTTCGACCAGTTTAGACATGTGCGACCGGAGTTCGCGGGTTACAGGGTCAATCGTCTGGAACTCTTCTTCAATTCCAAGGGTGAAAACATGCATTCAGTAGGCGGATTAAAAGGTAAGTTGATCTATGCTCGTCAAGAAACAGGAAGTAAGATAGTGTTTTTTCGGTTTCATGCTCATCAACAGCAACCGGACAGGCGTTTTTTTGTTGTAGGGGGAAAGCGTAAATTTGGGTTAACTAATTGGATCTATGGAAACGAAACCACAACATAGCAGCGAGCGGGCCATTGCCTGGGCCAAAGAAATGGTCGAACGGAAACGGGCCGAACAAAAACGTATGGTGGAGGAATATAAAACAAATTATAAACTTCAAGAAGCTGTAGCCAAACTCCGCGAGGAAATTCAGCGGGAGAAAAATGGAGCTACCACCATATAGATTTGTTTTTCTTGAAGACGATTTAAATACGTTCACTTTTGTGACTGATCATTTGCTTACGTATGAAGTACGTTTCAAAGAGAGCGGTTATATTTTTCCTGACGATCCAGCACTCTGGCCTTTCGTTTTTGAGATGATGATCATTCTGGTAGATTTTGAAACAAGTCGAAAAACGCCACCTGACCGTCGAATTCCACCTACTATCGCAGCCATCTTTAAAACGTTTTTGCTAAGAAACGAGCGAGTCATCGTTTATATCTGTGATTCTTCGGATAAACGAGAGACTGTTAGAGCGAGAAAATTTGATGCTTGGTTTGATTTTTATCAGGGTATGGAATTCATAAAAATCAATCAGAATATTATTGATCCGTCGGGTATAGTTTATCTTACTTCCTTGATTACCAGGAGCGATAACCCGTTGAAGACAGAGATGGTGTTAGCGTTCAGTAAACTCATTTCCGACGCGAACGACAAGTCATGAGACCACAACGTGAACGAAATTTGATTGCCCGGTTCTGGTGGCTGGGTGGAATTGGCGGGTTACTGCTTGGCAGCGGATTAGCAACTCTTTTACACGGGTCGCACCTTAAAGAGGCAGGCGATAACATCTGGTTCTGGGTCAGTACGGGCGGTTTTGCCCTTATCATGACTGGCATCGGTCTTATTGGCCACGCCAATCGCTTCCGTACCCTTGCCGATGTGCATCAGTTGTTGCGGGAGCGGGACGAAAACTCTAAGTCGATATAAATAGCCGAAGACATAAAAAAAGTGCCGAATGGTCGTTCGGCACTTTGATGTGGCAAAAGCACAGAATAAAAGTTACTTCTTGCCCTTCTTCGGTTTTTCTTCTTTCTCCGCTTTTGGAGCTTCGGCTTTCTTCGCTTTTGGCTTTACCTCTTTAGTCGGCTCGCCAACTTCAACCGCTTTAGCGGCCTTGGGTGCAGGTGCTACCGCTGGAGTCAGGCCTGTGCCGCCTACGGAGCCGCGTACAAATGATCCCCACGTTAGGTTATCTTTGCCTTTTTGCACACTCTTTGCCCGCTCAATGGCCATGTTAGCCGCTGCCTCAACCACCCAATCGAAATTGGCCTGACCCACTGAATGCACGTCGGCATCGGGGGCCGGGTTGCAGAAGTCGATGGCGATGGGAATACCGTCGCGTACGGCGAATTCTACGGTGTTGAAATCATAGCCTAGACCATTACACAGCTTTAGAACATAGTCGTGCATGGTTTCCAGGAGCTTCTTGCCCGCGTCGCCCGTTGTCTGCATTTCAGCCGCATACCGGAGATGGTGTGGATTGCGTGGTTCATAAGGCATAATCCGAACGTCTTTGCCGCCGATGCAGTAGCAACGGAAATAATCGGTAAAGTCGATGGCCTCCTGATAGAGCATCACTAACTGGCCCGTTTCGTCGTAAGACCGGAACATTTGCTCCGGGTTGTCAACTTTGTAAACGCTTTTCCAGCCACCACCTGCGTGGGGTTTCATGAAAGCCGGGAAGCCAATATGGGCAAAAATTCCATCCCAATCCATATGGCCGAGGTTCCGGAACGAATTGTGATTTGTATCGTCGGGACGCTCTTTAGAAGGCAGCAGAATGGTTTTCGGAACGGGAACGCCCAACTGAACGGCTAGCGCATTATTGAAGAACTTTTCATCGGCAGCCCACCAGAATGGGTTGTTAACAACGGCAGTACCGGTGAGGGCTGCGTTTTTGAGGAATGCTTTGTAAAACGGAACATCCTGCGAAATACGGTCGATGATGACGGCGTAATCGGTTGGGACACTTTGCTCCACGCGGTCGATGTGGACAAACTCGGCTTTGAAATCGCTTTGTTTCTCGTTAACCCGGTCGACAAAGGCTTGGGGGAAGGTATTTTCCTGGCCGAACAATATGCCAATTTTTTTCAAATCACTCATAAGTAACGTGTTAGATTGTTGAACGGGTGAGACAGTCTGGCTGAAACGCATTGTGAATCACCACCTGTTTTGGGCAAAGCTACACGGTTTGATGGAAATGAAAAAAGTCCCTGAGTTATCGGGCCTCGTTTATTTTAGCTTTATGGCTCACGTATTTAGCCATTCTCCGCTCTAATTTGGCTGGAAACGGCGATCGGCCAGGAAGTCATAGTCGGTCAGCGTCCGCAAAAACGCAACGAGGTCGTTTTGGTCCTGTTTCGTGAGCGTCATTGATTTTAGAGCTGGGTCGAGGGTAGGAGAGTCGGTGATGCCGGTAGCGTAATGGTTCAGCACCTGTTCGAGCGACAGAAACCGCCCGTCGTGCATATAAGGCGGGGTTCGCTCAATGTTTCGGAGGCTGGGCACCTTGAATTTATAGCGATCATCGGCGCTGAGCGAAATAGCGCCCCGGCCAATATCATCGACTTTGGCGGTCGGAATGCGGGGTAAACCGTTGTTTCGGAAACTCAGGTCAGTAAACAAATCGGTTGCGTGGCAAGTAGCACATTTTGCTTTAAAGATCGTAAGGCCGCGCTGCTCCTGCTCTTCCAGGGCTGGCCCCTCTCCGCGAACGGCTTTATCGTAGCGCGAGTTGGCCGAAACCAGCGTTACCATAAACTGAGATAAGGCTTTCATGGTCCGTTCGGTGCTGATTTCCTTGGTACCAAAAGCCGCTTCGAACATAGACGGATAGCGTGGGTCGTTGCGGAGTTTTTTGAGTACGTTCGCCAGCGTATCGCCCATTTCAACGGGATTCTGAATAGGCGAAATGGGCAATAAATCGAGATCCTGAACTCCTCCATCCCAAAAGAACTCCCGATAAAAGGCTACGTTTTGAATACCCGGCACGTTACGGTTGCCAATCTGATCGCGTATGCCGTGGCTGAGGGCATGGTCTACATGGGCGAAGGCAACGGCTGGCTGATGGCAGAAACCACACGAAATAGTGCCGTTTTGTGATAACAAACCGTCGTAAAACAGGGCTTTACCTAGAGCAAAACCCTGAACCGTCAACGGATTTTTAGTAAAATCATATACTGGCTCAGGCAGGTTGGCGGGCTTTTTCCAGTCCATTGGCGTGGGTTTCGCCGTTTGGACTGGTGGGTTTGGATCAGGCGTTACTGGCTCTGTTGATTTGGGCTGACACGACCAGATCACACACCAAACAGCCAACATACTCGCTATCGCCAACAAATGCCCGTACCTCATCGCTCGGTATTTGTTAAGCCAGCAAACGAGAACATGTTAGCGTAGTTGTTAGCTACATCGGCCGACTTGGGTGAAACCATAATGTCGGATGTTTGGGCAAGGCTAAGGCGGGTTGGCCCATCGAATACTTTTTGAACATCGGCATGGACTTGTATTGTCGATGTGCCGGTAGTAGCTGGTGCTGCTTGCTGTCCGGCAAACGTCAGCGAAACTGTACGTAAATTGTTGATGGTCTGGGCGCGATATCCGCCAAACAAGCCAACGTGGAAACGATAGTTACGCAGTCCGGTAGCATCAACGGCGGCAGCGGGCGAAGTACCTTCCAGTTTCAGGAAAATATATCCCGTGTTCCAGTCCCAATACATACCAGCGGTGTGGCTGTCGCCAGGGTCCAGCACACCTTTACGTTTCTCGATGCCTGACACGCTTCGGAGACTATCAACGCCCACCACAAACGATAATCCGGTGTACTTGTCGAGCGGAATATGATTGAGTCGGAGCGTTTGAGAAGCGGCATCAGCCTCGCGTACCAGAAAATAGCTGCTGTCCTGCGGAATAACATAGTCAGAACCGTCGGCTTTGCGAAGCCGGATGTTACTCACAAAATAATCGAACTTGCTAACCGTGAATGCTTCACCAGCGGCATTCGTATAGACAGTACCGTTCATGGCTAGTTCTGAACTGCCCACTACATTGTTTAGCTGAATGGACAATGAACCCGTTTCAGGTTCCATTGGCTCCCGCGAGCAGGCCACGGTAAGCAAGCCCAGGCAAAGCAAGGTCCAGTACAGATAGTGTTTCATCGCCGTTTTGTTGAATTCGTTAAGTAAACCATGAAGATAACGTTTCTGTCCAGGCAAAGGGTATGAGAATAGCAGAGAGAATGACTCATTTTATAAACAGTACTGCGTAAATGGAGTCTGGCGTTGCCAATGGGTGCTGATTTAGGAAACTTTAACGGCTTAGGTTTTGGCATCCTGCCCATTTTTGTAGCCAAACCTTTTCGTCATGCGCTACCTGCTCATTTTCTCTATTTTATATATTCATACTGCATATGCTCAGCAGGCCACCAAACGCTATGTGGGCGGCTACACAACCTTTACCATTCCCTTCGAGGGCGACTCTGTTACGTTTGCCGTGGTAGCACGAGAGGGTGAACAGACGAAACGAAAACCCATTTTTTTGTTTCGTCAGGGATCATTGCCCATTCCCTTGTTCACCATAAATCCCAAAAACAATCGGCCCTCACTAACCGAGTTGCCCAAAACCTGCTACGATCACGAAGCAGAGTATTATTCAATCATGATAGCTAAACCGGGCGTACCGCTCGTGGTAAACGACGCCTATTTGGATACTCTTTTTAGCACCCGGCACCGACCGAAATCAGACCAGTACACCCGTACCTATCTTTCACACAACTATCTTGATTATTACGTTCGGCAAACCAGGGCGGTGCTCGATTTTGTGTTGAAACAACCCTGGGCTGATACACGTCGTGTGGTGTTGACCGGTGGTTCAGAGGGGTATCACGTAGCTATAAAAACAGCGCATACCGACTCGCGCATTACGCACCTGATCGCCTTCTCGGGCGGGCTCGAAGGGCGGCACCAATCTATCATCAGAACGGAACGAATCAAAGGATACACTGGTGAATACAGCCCCGAACAGGCGCAGCAGAGCGTAGAGAATCTGCAACGGGAATGGGCTGAAATCTGCCGTGATTCGCTTAATATGAACTCCATTGCGGGTGACCCGAACCGTACGACGTATTCGTTTTCGCATGGTGAAAACCTCAATTACCTGCTGGCACTCAAGATTCCGATCCTGATTCTTTACGGCACGGCTGATGTAGGCTCCAGCTCCAATGATATTTTGCCACTGGAGTTTGCCCGGCGTGGAAAAATAAACCTGACTTTGCGGGCGTACCCTGCCCACGATCATACGTTTCATAAACTGACCTACGGCCCCGATGGAAAGATTACAGAACGAACGTACAATGGTCAGGCCGTTGAGCGGGACTATTTTTCCTGGTTGACAAGCCACTAACAAAAAATCAGGACCGGCAATACTAGTCCTGATTCCGTACCACGAGATGAGAAAACTACTTTAGGTGGTTCTACTGATTCAAAAATACAAGCGTTTTATGTATCGCTCAATACCATTTTTACATATTTAACGAATTGATAAAATGTGGACCATCACTGTGAAATAATTCTCAACCTTGTATGAATTGATTGGTACGCATACAAAAATAATGGAGGAGACAACCCAGTGGAGCGGATAACGGGAACAGCGAAACTTCGTATCATTGCAGTAACAAACCTGTTCATCAATGCGCTCTCTGTTATTCAGTGTTTATTTCTTCTTGCCTGCTTTTTTGTTCGCGCAAGCTCCTGCCGATACGTATGTTCGCGATAATTATACCAAATACGAGTACAAAATACCGATGCGCGACGGTACGAAACTGCATACGGCTGTGTATGTTCCCAAAGACGCTTCGGCTTCGGTAAAGTACCCGTTTATGATGCAGCGTACTTGCTACAGCGTTGCGCCCTACGGTCCCGAAAAATACGCCCAGCAGGTTGGTCCCTCACAAACGCTCCAAAAAGACAAGTATATCTTTGTCTATCAGGATGTTCGTGGTCGATGGATGTCGGAGGGGACTTGGACAAACATGACGCCCAACATTCCTGATGCGCCCGCTGCTCAGGCGACAGCCAGTAAAAAGAAAGGTAAAGCAGCGTCCCCGGCCGCTAATGTGTCGTACACACCCGACGAAAGCAGCGACACGTTCGATACCATCGAGTGGTTGCTCAAAAATATCCCGAACAACAATGGCCGCGTGGGACAATGGGGAATTTCATACCCCGGTTTCTACACAACTGCTTCATTGCCCGATGCGCACCCAGCGCTGAAGGCAGCCTCTCCCCAGGCACCCATCGCCGACTTTTTCTTTGATGATTTTCACCACAACGGGGCCTTCATACAGGCTTATTTATTCACCTATCCCGTCTTTGGCGTGCAGCATCCGGCCCCCACGCCCGATGCCTGGTATAACGACAAGTTTATCAAAGCCGATACCCGAGATGGCTATGCGTTTCAATTGGGGATCGGTCCGCTTAAGAACGTAGCGTCTAAATACTACCCTGATAACTTTTACTGGAAAGAAACCGTCGAACATCCCAACTACGACGAATTCTGGCAGAAGCGGAGTATTTTACCGTACCTCAAAAATGTAAAACCTGCCGTAATGACCGTTGGGGGGTGGTTCGATGCCGAAGACTTGTATGGTCCGCTAAACACCTACAAGACGATTGAGAAAAACAATACCGGTGCGTATAACACTCTGGTAATGGGGCCATTTGGACATGGACGGTGGTCACGCGAAACGGGCCATACACTCCATTCCAATATTTATTTCGGGGATAGTGTTGCTACGTTTTACCAGCGCAATATCGAAGCCAAATTTTTTAACCACTTTCTGAAAGGTGTGGGTGATGGCAAAACCAACCTGCCCGAAGCATACCTGTTCGATACGGGCCGCAAGGAGTGGAAAACGTTTGACAAATGGCCAGCTGCCAACGCACAAACGATGGCTTTTGCCTTAATGCCAAACGGGAGATTGTCGATAGTAAAACCAGACGAAAACAACCCGGCGGGTAAAGACTATTCGGAGTTTGTCAGCGACCCCAATAAACCCGTTCCCTACACCGAAGACAACACCACAACGATGGGCTTTACGCCATTCAATTATATGTCGGAAGATCAGCGATTTGCTGGCAATCGGCCTGATGTGTTGACGTTTCAAACGGATGTTCTGACCGAAGACTTGACACTGGGAGGGGAGATTACTGCCCGATTGAAAGTAAGCACTACGGGCACCGATGCCGATTGGGTAGTAAAACTGATCGACGTGTATCCGGGTGATGAACCAAACCATCCGTACATGCCCAACAAAAACATAATCCTGAGCAATTACCAGCAGATGGTTCGGTCAGAGGCAATGCGCGGCCGGTTTCGTAACTCGTTTGAAAAACCAGAACCCTTCAAACCCGGCGAAATAACCGACGTGACGTTTCGCTTGCAGGATGTATTACACACCTTCAAAAAAGGCCACCGCGTTATGATTCAGGTACAGAGCACGTGGTTCCCGCTCATTGATCGGAATCCCCAAACCTTTGTTCCGAACATTTATCAGGCCGACGAAAAAGACTTCCAGAAAGCTACTCACCGCGTTCACTCCGGTTCAGCCATTACCGTACAGGCGTTAAAATAAGAAAAGCACTATGAAAAAAATCCTGACGAACCTCACTTTCTGGGTGCTCACTGCCATTTCAGCAGGTATTTTACTGGGTCACTTTCGGCCCGACCTGGCCCTTTTGCCTGTTCTTGATGAACCCATCAAGTCCCGGTTTATGGGCCAGGAATTGACCATTGGTGCCACCGTAAGCGAGTTTCTGAGCGGTATTTTTATCAGCCTTGTCAAGCTGTTTATTAGCCCTATCATTTTCCTGACCATCACACTGGGCATCGTGAGCATGGGCGACCTCAAAAAGGTCGGGAAAGTGGGTGCTAAAGCGCTGCTCTATTTTGAAGTAGTGACCACGGCGGCTCTGCTGATCGGTATTGCCGTGGCTCACGTCATTCAACCCGGCTCGGGAGTAAACACCACAGCTGTGAAAGGGGGCGATATCAGCAAATACACCAAGAGTGCTGAAGCTTTCAGCTGGTGGAAATTCCTGGGCGATAATGTGACCTTGCAAGTGCTGATCGTGGCTATTCTGACGGGTGTTATCCTGAGTCGGTACAGCGGACGCGACAAGGTGATCGAGGTGATGACGAAGGTGTCGAAAGTGGTATTCAAAGGGCTGCACAAGGTTATGTTGCTGGCCCCGATCGGTGCGTTCGGCGGCATGGCGTTTACCATTGGAAAGTACGGCTTGGCCACCCTGCTACCCCTGGGTAAACTGATGCTGACGGTTTATACCACCATGGCCCTGTTTATTTTTGGCGTATTATACCTGATTTTGCGTCATGCCGGCGTGCGACTCCTGTCGTTTCTGCGCTATATCCGTGAGGAATTGCTTATTGTATTGGGTACGTCCTCGTCGGAAGCTGGTTTGCCAAGCCTGATGGAGAAGCTGGAGCGAATGGGTTGTGCCCGCTCGGTGGTTGGGTTGGTAGTGCCGGCCGGATATTCATTCAACCTCGACGGTACTACGATTTATCTGTCGATGGCAACCCTTTTTCTAGCTCAGGTATTTGGCGTAGACCTTTCCTTTGCCCAATTGCTGACTATTATCGGTATTCTGATGGTAACCTCAAAAGGGGCGGCTGGCGTTACGGGTAGCGGTTTTGTTGTGTTGGCCAGTACGCTCACGGCCATCAAGGTAATCCCGGTCGAGGGCCTGGCGCTGTTGTTGGGTGTAGACCGGTTCATGTCAGAAGCCCGAAGCCTGACCAACTTTATTGGCAACGGTGTGGCCACCATTTGGCTCGCCAACAACGAAGGAGCGTTCGACCGAACCCAAATGGAACGGGCTTTCGCCAATGTAGAAGCGAGCGAGAACATTCCAACGGATAATCTGGAGGGGCGAAGTTTGAGGAGCGCAGTTACACGGAATTTGAAGTAAGACTACTAATGCGGAAGTAGTCTTACTGAGGGGTGGGCATTATTGGAAATTGGTTCTGAATGTTTCCATGCTGCCCAACTCTCGCTGATTGGTGTAATTATCGTACATCATCAATTGAACCGTACAGGTAGCCGTCAGTAAGTAACTAC
>NZ_JAPQNS010000022.1 GCF_028867935.1 Flavobacterium sp. SUN052 | reverse complement strand
CAAAGCGTTGTTAGTGCGGTTTGAATTTTCAGTAAAAAATTGGATGAGCCTACATTTTATCGCATTCTCAGTCATTTTCTTACGAAAAGTCAACCGCAAACTGAATGTTTAAACAGCTTCTATTTGAAGAGTATGAGAATGTAGGTAGGACAAGATAAAAAGTTGAGCCTAAGTTTAGTCGAGTTGCTGACGCAAAGGGCTTCGACTCCGCTCAGCCTGACTCGGAACTTGAGTCAAGTCGGACAATTGCACTAAGGCGGACGGTCAGGCTGAGCGGAGTCGAAGCCCTTTGCGTCAGCAATTTTTAAACTTGTCTGGAACTACTAACCTCATTTATTTCAACTTTCCTTCTAATTGCTCAGCCTCTAGCATAGCAGTTTCCCACTCGTCCTGAAGCTGGTTGATTTCCTTTTTGATGCGGTGATACTCGTCGTTTTTGGCCTGCATCAACTTGTTATCACCATACGTAGCCGGATCGGCTAGTTCAGCTTCAAGCCGTCTTTTGCGATCCTCTAACTGACCAATTTTCGTTTCAGATTCTTCGGCTTGCTGGGTTAGTTTTTTCAGCGTCCGCTGCCACTCTTTGCGCTCGTCGTCGGTGCCACGGCCATTTGAAGCCGTTGTCGTTTGTTTTGGAGCAACTGCCGTACCATTGGTCGAGCCTGACGATTGAGACTTGGGTGCCGGGCTTGATACGTTTCCCTGCTTTTTCTCTTCCATCCACCACTCATATTCATCAAACGTACCCGGAAACTCTTTGATCTGCTCGTCTTCGATGTACCAGATCTTATTGGCAATCTGCGATACAAAATAGCGGTCGTGGGAAACCACCACGTAGGTGCCTTCGTACTGCTCCAACGCCTGAATCAGAATGTTTACCGACTGCATGTCCAAGTGGTTGGTCGGTTCGTCCAACAACAAGAAGTTGGCTTGTGACAGCAGCACTTTAGCCAATGCCACCCGCGATTTCTCACCCCCCGACAGTACCTTGATTTTCTTAAAAACCTCGTCGTTAGAGAACAAGAAACAGCCTAGAACTCCTCTCAACTCACCTTCGGACTTGGTAGGAGCAGCCCCTTTGAGTTCTTCTAGCAGGTTATCTTCTACATTCAGAGACTCTAACTGGTGCTGCGCGTAGAAGCTAAACGATACGTTATGCCCCAGATTACGGCTACCTAGATTTAGTGGTTCTGATCCCGAAATGATCCGCAGCAGGGTTGATTTACCCCGACCGTTGGCTCCAATCAGCGCCACTTTATCGCCCCGTTCGAGCCGGATGTCGGCGCGGGTCAGAATGCGTTTGGGGCCATAATGCTTGGTAATATCGTCGAGGTGCAGAATATGGCGGCCCGGCTGGGTCGAGAACTGAAACTTGAAGTTCACCCGCGCCGATTCGTCAATCACGTCATCAATTCGCTCCATCCGGGCCAGTTGTTTTACCCGGCTTTGCGCTTGCTTGGCCTTGGTGGCCTGCGCCTTAAACCGCTCGATAAACCGCTCAGTCTGCCGGATTTTGGCCTGCTGATTCTCAAAAGCACCTTTCTGAATCTCGTTCCGAAGCGCTTTCTCTTCCAGGTAAAACGAGTAATTACCCGAATACAGATTCAGTTTGGCGTTGGCTACCTCAACGGTTACGTCGATCACGTTATCGAGGAACTCGCGGTCGTGAGATACCACAATTACAGCTCCCTCGTAGGTTTGAATATACTTCTCCACCCACTGGATCGATGGAAGGTCCAAGTGGTTGGTCGGTTCGTCAAGCATGAGCAGCGACGGCTTTTGCAATAGCAGTTTAGCCAGCATTACCCGCATCCGCCACCCACCTGAAAACTGCCGGAGAGGTTTTTGCAGGTCTTCGGTCGAGAAACCAAGACCCTCCATGATCTCCTCGGCCCGCGACTGCACGGTATACCCATCCAAGGCTTCGAACTCTTCCTGCGCTTTACCGAGTTTATCGACCAGATCGTCGGTGTAATTGGTCTCCATTTCGTGGAGAATCTCGTCGATTTGGGCCTGAAGTATGTTCTGGCGCTCAAACGCCTGCATAGCTACTGACAGAATCGAGTCGTCGGTCTGGTAGGAGAGGAGGTCCTGATTCAGAAAACCGATAGTCACATCGCCTGCTTTGGAGATCGTACCCCCGTCGATTTGATATTCGCCGGTAATGATCCGCAGAAGCGTTGATTTGCCGGTGCCGTTAAGGCCGATCAAGCCAATTTTCTGATTTGGTTTTATATGCAGGGAAGCGTTTTCATACAACGCTCTGCTTCCCAGATAATACGATAGGTTCGTGATGGAAATCATGGTGCAAATTTAGGAAAAAACAGGCCGCTCTGTTGCCACAGATGTATTCTTCCTGTTATATTTGCACCCTCAACAATGTATAGTGCAAAATGATTGGTAAATAGTGCTGGCCTACTGGCATCATTATTGATTATTCACCGCTCAGTATACATCGTATTTTGCCTCTTTAGCTCAGTTGGTAGAGCACTTCATTCGTAATGAAGGGGTCGTAGGTTCAAGTCCTATAAGAGGCTCTTGATTATCAAGCACTTATCAGTAATGTTAAGTGCTTTTTTATTGGTGTTGCAATACATCTCTTGCTGTTGATTTGAAGGAAATAGAACATGTACGTCGTCAAGTAAAAGTGGACATCTGCGGGTGAAACGAGAAGAGAGGGTTTTACCCGCTTTTCCTCAGTGGCAAATGCTCGGTTTTATTCCGTACCGACATAGACTAGACAGAGTGAAAGCAGAGTTCATTGGCGCGCCTTCGCTCATTCGTCGTAACATCGTTTCTAAAATCCGTCGGGTGGGCATCCTGATACGCATCGGCCAATCCGGCTAGGTAATCCTTGTTCATCCCGACAGCTTTACGGTTGGGGCAATGATACGAAAAAGGCCCGAACCACTTCATGGTTAGCTATTAATTGCCCCTTTGGCATTATAATCACGCTTAATAAATTGATGTCCCTTTTTGCAGTCTAATGTTTGGGGTTACTACGAGGTTAGTTATAATTACTGATGAAAGATAAGGTCAGTCGTCACAAGCCCGCTAAATCATAGTTCGCTGACTGCCAGTAGTCAAACCGCCTAAACTTACCATACAATGAATGCCAAAAATCTATTTACATTCGTAGCTGTCGTCGTTTCGCTATTCGGGCTGGGGCTTACGTTTGCTCCTGAGTTTATGGCAGGGCAATATCTGACAAACCCTGCTTGGCTGAATGATGGAATCAAACTGGTAGCGCAAGGGTACGGTACTCAATTAATTGCCTATGCCGTAGCATGTTGGTATGTCCGCAATGCTGGCTCCTCATTAGGTGGTAGAGCAATGCTTTTATCTGTGTTGTTGTCCAATCTGGCCCTTATCGTCATTCACACGCTGGCTGTGTTGAATGGCGTTGAAAAAGCTACTGGGTGGGGGCAAGTTTTACTGGCGCTCGTGCTTGTGGTTTGGTCAGGCATGCTCTTTCGGCAAACAGAGGGGAAAGTAGCTTGATGTTGTGAAGTCTGAAAGCAGAAAGTGGGTCCATCGGGGAGTTTCGCCATTATAAAAAATGGATATACTATTCAAACAAGCTTGGATGCTGCTCATTGCGGTGACAGTTATCAATGCGTTTAGCTTAAAATATAGAGCCAAAAAATATATTGCCATTAATCCCGATTTGGAAGAGGGTTATGAAAGGCTGTTTAAAGGGCTGCTTCTGTTCGGTAATATCCCATGGATAATAGTAGCAATTGGAAATCTAAGCGGACTGACAAATAGTATTTTTGATTTCTTTAACCCACGAGCGATGAATCCAATTGTGCTAATTTTTCATGCTTCAATAATCGTTTTGTGGATTTTAAGTGTTCGCTGGATTTATTTTAAAGATGGTGCGGCTTTCTTGGAAAGGCATCCCGGTCTTTTTAGAAAAACAAGTTTCAGCGGCAATACTGAGGTAACAGCGAGCCAGATAAAACTATTGTTTCCATTAATGCTTTTGGGCGGAGTTGTGGGGATGGTTCTGATGTGGACCATGAAAATACCGACACCAACATTTTAAAACCCGAAAAGAATTGTGTTAGAGACTACTCTCTAAACCGTGTCAGCTCACCGCGTGAAAAGAAGGAAAAAGAAAAGAATTTCCTGATTTCACAAGTATGACCTACTCTTTCGAACGGTCCGCCCTCGTGGTACGAAGCCTTCAAAAGGCCGTCATTCAAGAACGCTACAATTGGCAATCACTCCGGGCCAAAATGGGCTGTTTACCCCTCTTCTTAAAGCATTATGCAGAACAATGAGTACTGAATGGAAATGCTAGTAACTTCGCTTTTATGGAACGTATAGCGATAAATCTACAGTTCGCAGAGTCCAAATTAAGGCTCCAATCCCTACCAGAAGACGAAACTTTCATTCGTCAGGCATCAACCATTATACTGGAGCGGATGAAGCAACACGGAACGGACACCGATGATCAGGAAGTATTGTCCAGAATAGCCGTTGAAAGTGTGATCGCTTTCCTCAAAGGAGTTGAAAACTCAGAACGGATTCACCGCCTGGTACTCCACAAAGCAACCAAACTCGAAGAAATGATAAAGGTACAGTCCCGCTCCTTCTGAAATTGGCAACTCGCTGTTAATTTTTGTCGTGCCGGGTGTCGTCGACTCGCCCGTTTCCAATGGTGATTTCTTCGGGCGTATAGCAGGTAGATCCGAACGCATGCTGGCCTGGCCCAAGAAGGTAAGTTCTTTGCTGGTAGTGAGCGGAGACGCAAAATCTTGCGTCTCTACAAGTATGGAACCGCTCAGCACTAATCAGTTGATAAGTAGTTGAGCTGGTTTATTTTTACTGGCGAAACACTTAATCGATACGGTTTTCGCATGAAACCAACAGTAGAACAACTGAACAATGCTGATCGCTACGAACTAATTGATTCGTTTAGGATCGATGAAATGGCTCAGTTCCTGACGCGTGAACTCGGTTTCGTCAAGGTTGATGCAGCACAGAAACCGAAACCCAAGAAATGGACTAGCTGGGTATTTATCCTGCTGCTGGCTATTGGTGGAGCCGGTATCGGCTATTTGTTGGGGTCCACTTTTGTAGGCGAAAGCCACAAAGTCAATGAAGCTGTACAAACGGGTAAGGCAACCAAGGGCGCAGATGTGATGGGGCAATTTGGGTTCGCTTTTATCGCCTTTTTTGTGTTGCTACCCATTCACGAGGTAATTCATGCCGCCGTGTTTAAATATTACGGCGCGACTGATGTGGGCTTTGGCGGCTCGTGGAAAAGTATGATTGTGTATGCCTACGCCCACAAATTTGTGCACACGGGGCGCGAACTAGCCTGGGTAGCGGTTATGCCATTTCTGGTCATCACCACGGCACTTATAATCGCCTGGGCAATTTGGCCACAGTACGGGCTCTTCTTCGGAACAACCTTATTTATTCACACGACAGCCTGTATCGGCGATTTCGTGCTTATCAACTATCAGTTCAAAAATCGCCATCGCCCTATCTATACCTACGACGATTTGAAAGAGGAACAGCGGTCATATTTTTTTGCGGAGAAATAAACAAAGAGCGAAAGAGCGGTTGTCAGATTCGAACCGCTCTTTCACTCTTTATCTCTTTCGCTCTTTAACCCAGCTCTCTACTACAAGTGTATCGCTTCATCGTAAGCCGCTTCGGTGGCGTCTTTGATGGCTTCTGACATTGTTGGGTGAGGGTGAACCGTCCGGAGAATTTCGTGACCCGTTGTTTCCAGCTTGCGAGCTGCCACCACTTCAGCAATCATTTCAGTTACGTTGTTACCAATCAGGTGGGCACCGAGCCACTCGCCGTATTTTGCATCGAAAATTACTTTGACAAACCCTTCCGGCGTACCCGATGCTTTGGCCTTACCCGATGCCGAGAATGGAAACTTACCGACTTTGATGTCGTAACCAGCTTCGCGGGCGGCTTTCTCTGTATAACCTACTGAGGCAATCTCCGGCGTACAATACGTACAACCTGGTATGTTGTTGTAGTTCAGCGGCTCCACGTGGGGCAGACCAGCAATTTTCTCTACACAAATGATGGCTTCGGCTGAGGCTACGTGCGCCAGAGCCTGACCTTTAGTACAATCACCGATAGCGTAGTAGCCTTCGATGTTAGTGCGGTAGTAATCGTCGGTGACGATTTTGCCCCGGTCGGTTTTGATGCCGGTTTCTTCCAGCCCGATGTTCTCAATGTTGGCTACTACTCCTGCTGCTGACAGTACTATGTCGGCCTGGAAGGTTTTTTCACCTTGTGGCGTTTTTACCAAAATGCTACACACGTTACCACTCGTATCTACTTTCAGCACTTCAGAACTGGTGTAAATATCGACACCCAATTTCTTGTACTGCTTGGCGAGTTCTTTGGAGATGTCCTCATCTTCAACAGGCACAATGCTCGGCATGAATTCTATGATGGTCACCTTCGTTCCCATGCTGGCGTAGACATACGCGAACTCGACACCAATAGCCCCCGAACCAATCACGAGCATCGAATCAGGCCGTTTTTCAAGGGTCATTGCCTTACGGTACTCAATCACCTTCTGACCATCGATGGGGACAGAGGGCAATGCTCGTGCCCGGCCACCCGTAGCAACAATAATATGTTTGGCCTCGTAATCGGTTGCTTTGCCGTCTTTATCAGTCACAGTTACTTTTTTGCCGGGAATTACCTTGCCGGTGCCGCTGATGACATCAATTTTGTTTTTCTTCATCAGAAACTGCACGCCTTTGCTCATAGCATCGGCCACGCCCCGGCTCCGTTTAATAACGGCCCCAAAATCGGCACTCGAATCGCCAACGGTGATACCATAATCGGCTGAGTGCTTGATGTATTCAAACACTTGGGCACTTTTTAAGAGCGCCTTTGTGGGAATGCAGCCCCAGTTCAGGCAGATACCGCCGAGGCTTTCGCGCTCAATAACGGCCGTTTTCAACCCTAATTGCGAAGCCCGAATGGCAGCTACATAGCCGCCCGGTCCGCTACCTACCACGATCACATCGTACTGTGAAGCCATTTTGATTAATGAAGAAAGTATAATGAAGAATGAAGCCTATACTGGTAGCCCACTCCTTAATGAAACAACGCAAAGGTAATCTGAAAAGTTGATTGAGGCTTTTTGAATAGGAATGCGGATTGAACGGACGGAGCGGATTAGGGCGGATTTTCTTTTTCAGGTAGATATAAAACCATGTTGCCCCGCCCTATCCGCTTAATCAGCGCTCTTATCGTTTTTCCAGAACTCCCGGCTCCAATGCCTTTTGTATGGCCACTGTTTGTTGCGCAGTGCGAAAGGCAGTAGGGCGTGCGCTTCTTTAATAGTTTGCGAATAATACTGATCGTCGTCGGTCAGAACAAGGCCCGTGTATTGGTTGCCCTCGCGGATGGTGAGATCGGCCACGGGCAGTTCGGGTTGCCAGTTCGGGTGCTGAGAAGCTAAATTATTTTTAAGCAAATGAGCCACTCGTAACCCCTCCACCCGGCGTTGTTGTGGTTGGAATTTACCCTCCGAGACGTGCTGAGCATATTTCAGATAGGCTTTTAACAAACGCGGGCCATCGTTGGCGACATTGTCGACTGCCAGTTGCTCTGGTCGAAGGCTGGTGATAACATACACCCGTTCGCGGGCGCGGGTCACGGCTACATTTAGCCGATTGGTACCACCGGCCATGTTCAGACTCCCAAACTGCATCGCCAAACGACCTTTTTCATCGGGGGCGTAACCCACCGAGAAAATGATGATGTCGCACTCGTCGCCCTGCACATTTTCGATGTTTTTGACGAATGTGACCGGTGTTCCCGACGTTTCCAGTAGCTCCTGAATGAGCTGTTGTTGGGGGAAGTTGAAGGTGACAACGCCAATGGACCGGCCGGGCATTTCGGTAATTATTCGAGCCACTAGTTTTACCACCGCTTCGGCTTCTACTGGATTCGTGTTTTGTTGCCAAAGGCCAGAAACTAACTGGTAACGAATCGCGGGAATGCGTTCGTTGAGCGTTTGGCAGTCTGGCAAAAGCGTCAGTTTATTCTGGTAAAAATGTTCGTTCGAGAATTGAATCAGATCCAGCGAGCGGCTTCGGTAATGGCCTGTTAATGAAACTTGTGGCAACGATTGGGCAGCCAATTCAAGCAGCGACTCTACTTCGAGGGCCGTCTGATCTGTCTCGTCATCCGGGAGCTCGTCTTCGATCCGAGTGCGATACAGGTCGCTGGGACGGAGTTGCTGGCTGTCGCCCGTAACAATCACCTGCTTTCCCCGGAACATAGCTGGCACCCCATTCTCGGCAAAACACTGCGAGGCTTCATCAAAAATAACCAGATCAAAAAGCCCTTCCTGCAAGGGCAAAATTGCTGACACTGATTCGGGCGAGGCCATCCAGCACGGTACCAGCCTAAATACCTCGTCAGCATATTGGCCCATAAGCCGCCGTACGGGCCAAATATTGCGTTTTTTGGTTGTTTGGTGCAATAAGTCGCGGTAGGTCGTAATGTTGTTGAGCCGGTTGAATGCGAGGTTGCGGTAGGTTTGCTGACGGAGGTGCATTCCCAAAATGTCGCGGCTCAACTGCTGCTTTTTCTGAATGCTGTCCTGTAAAGCCCCTTCCTGTTGGCCCATTTTTAGCGACGAAACCGAGCGTAGGGCCGGAAACTGCCGTTCCAGATGATTTAGCCAGGTTAAACGCAAACTGTTCATGAACAACTGAACCGGCTCTGCCTTGCCGGCCAATCGTTTACTTACTGTTTTCTCGGCATCGCTAAAACCCGTCCATATCCGGTCGTTCTCAATTAGCAGGTCAAAATCGGCCCTAAGCGCCTTGCGGAGCGTGTTAGCCTGCGTTTCATTCGTCCAAATTGCGTCGATTTGCGTATCGGTAAGAAAAGGCTGCCAATCAGCTACGGCATCAGAAACGGTGGTTGCCTGAGTCAATAGTGCCTTGACGGATTCCGTAAATGTGGACGCAGAAACCCAGGCTCCGGCGGGGAGCATAGCTAGTACGGGTAAGTCGGCAATGCGGGCCGTGAGTTCCCGGGCTTGCTGTAGCAACCGGAGGGTTTCTGGTTCAGCAAACAGCGGCAACGAAGTTAAGAGTACATCCGTCTGCGGGCGTAGTTGCTCTAGGGTCTGGCTTTTTTCGAGTCGAACCCGCATGGTTCGCAGATCATCGGCAGAGGTTGTAAGCCCATTGGTTTGCGTTACCTGCCTGAGTTCGTCTTTACCAGGATTAGTTAGTTGCCACCAGTTCCAGTTTACCCATGAGTCGCGGGCGGTGAGAGCGGAAGTGAGGAGGGATGAAAGGGAAGAGAGTGTTGACAGAGATGTCATCTCTTTTAGCGGCCCCGGAGCAACCAACGCATCTTCCCAAACGTCGGCCAGGCGAAGTAATTCGCCTTCGGCGACGGTGTTGGCAGGATGCTCGGGCGAGGTTCTTAAAAACTGCACCGCTGTCCAGAGTGCGCGGCTATCGTCACCTGTAAGCAATTCCAAAAGAGCTTCCAGCGCCCAAGCCGATTCGTGCCATTGTTTCCATACGGCCGGGAGCAGAGTTGCCCCCAATTGTTCCGTGGCAACGGGGTCAGCCTCAGCTGCCACCATGCGCACATCGTTAACGGCCCGGTCGATTACAAATTGGTCGGCGGTAGAAAAATCAGCAAACGATACGCGGTCGTGCCAGGGGTGTGTGGCGCCCACCCGCTGCTGGTAACCGGTGTAATTAGTCAGCCGCTGCACGAAGTTGTCCACATCCGTTAGTGGAAAATGAGGATAAACATCGTCCAGCGCGATTGTTTCTGCCGATGGGTTGCTGCTCAGGTACAGCTCCTTCGGCGATATGCCACATTCGGCCGTATCAAAGAGCGCGTCCTTAAATGATTGTAAGTCGGCTACGAGTTCGTCGATCTGGTGGCTTTCCCGGTCGAAATCTCGCTCAATCAAAACGGCATCTAGCCCATTGTTCTGTTGCCGGTAGCTGTCAATAGCTTCAATCTGGCCCGCCAACTGAGCGTAGAGTGCTTTGCGATCATCCTGAAAATCGTGAATCAGCGCAATAAAGCGCTCCATCCCAACCTCCCGAAGTCGGGCATAAACAACATCCAGAGCGGCTCGTTTCTGACAAACCAGCAACACCCGTTTGCCTTCAGCGGCAGCGTCGGCCATCAGATTGGCTATCAATTGTGATTTCCCCGTACCCGGCGGACCCTGTACCACCAGCGACTCCCCTGCTTTGACCGCTCGAACCGCTGCCTCCTGCGACGCATCGAGGGGGAGGGGTGTGCGGAGGGACTTTTCGGTAAAGGGTTTAGAGTAGAGGGCTTGGGGTGGCGGGTAATGCCCCGGAATTCCCGGCACTTCTACCTCGGGCTCTTCATCCTCTGCTCCTATAAGTTCGTCATAATCTGGTACCAAAAACGACCCGGCTTGCGGGAAAATGCCTAATACGGCTTCAGGATATAACTTTAGTTCGCCCGTTTTTTCGAGCGCCAACAATGTTTTCTGATTGACTTTATCGAATGGCTTGAGCAGGTCAATGAATAGATCCTGATTAAAATTAATCTTGAACGGACTGGCTTTGAGCCATTCGTAAAGTTGCGTTCGAAATGCCAGGGCATCTTTGTCAAAGTCGTCGAACTCCTTTTCGACGTATTCAGGGGGGAGTTTGACCGCGTTAAAATGCGCGTAAGCCAGCGTGAAGGTAGGATTTACAAACGCTTCCTCATCGCCACGGCGTACAAGGTGCCACTGGTCACCCTTTTGCTCGATCCGAACTGGGAAAAAGAGAAGCGGTCCATGAACCGATGTTCCGTCTAAAAACTGGCCCCGTACAAACGGCCAGCCGACGTACAGATCTTCAGTACCGCGTTCTTCTTCAATGAATGCAGCAGTGCGGGCAATGCGTCGGAGTTTTTTGCTTGCCTGATTAGCTCGTTCATGGCGCGGGTCCAGCACGTCGCACAATGGAATACTGGACTTACGGGCTACCAACTGCTGAATAATCCAGAACGATGGTTTATTCAGTACATAGTCCGTATCGTGCAAATCCAGAAACTGGTCAACAGGCAGGCTCGACAGTAAAAGCGACTGATTTCGACTGCTCAGGTTGGTTAAGCGACGGCGGTAGGAGCGAAGGGTGGAAAGTTGAACCGGTATTTTCACAAGATTTCAATGATTTACAGGATTAAACGACAACAGGAAGTAAATCATTGAAATCATACGAATTCTGGCATGGCCATAGGCCCGGTTCAAACATCTCTACGGCCACCTTACAGCTTAGGCATCCTGGTCAACAGACTCCTTTATTTCCTTCTTCTCTGGAATCAGCCACGAAGCCAATACACTTACGCCCAGAATGCCAACGATGATATATAGCGAGTAAACGGGCTTGAATCCCCATTCTTCGAGCCAGTGTTCAGTAAGCATTTTAACGCCAATAAACGTCAGCAACACGGCTAAGCCCACTTTTAGGAAGCGGAACTGGCTCATGATACTCGACAGGAAAAAGAACATTGACCGTAACCCCATAATGGCAAACACGTTGGAGAAGAATACGATATACGGGTCTTTCGTGATCGAGAAAATAGCTGGAATAGAGTCTACCGCGAACACTAAGTCGGTGAAAGCGATCACTACCACTACAATGAATAGGGGCGTTACAAAGAGTTTGTTGTCGGGCCGACGGCGGATAAAAAAGTGATCGACTACATTCCGGCGATATACATTGAAGTACTTCGATACGAGTTTAACCACCGGGTGATTCTTGGTATCAATCTGCTCGTCTTCCTCCTTCTGGAAAAACAGTTGAATGCCCGTATACACCAGAAACGCACCAAAAATATAGATGATCCAGTCGAACCGTTGCAAAAGCGCTGACCCAACGAAAATGAAGACAAACCGGAGGATGATAGCCCCCAGAATACCCCATACAAGGATTTTCTTGTAGAATCGCTCCCGAACGCCGAACGAGGCAAAAATCAGGATAAAGACAAAGATGTTGTCGGCCGATAGCGAGTATTCAACAAGATAGCCAGTGATATATTCCAGCGCCATGTTGTTCTGGAATAATTGAAGACTGCGCTCAAAGTTGCCGGGAATCAGTTCAACATGGTCGGCGTAAGTATTACGAACTTCCTGTAGGCGGGCAAAATCGGTGATACCGTGGACGAGATAACCGTAATTTTTGATAAAAAAGTAGAAAGCAATCGACAGAGCTACCCAAATAGCGCTCCATGTAGCCGCTTCTTTAAAACTGACAACGTGACTTTTTTGCTTTGTAAACGCCCCAAGGTCAAAGGCCATTACCAACATCACGAAAGCCGCGAAGCCTAAGAAAAAAATTGTTTCACTCGTTAGCATAGTTTTTGCAGGTCAATCAACTAAACAACTGGCTTACCTCCATAAAAGTTGGTCAGCTGGTGGAAAAACGGCGCAATATGGGCAAAGAAACGCCCCGCACCATACTCAGTGTTGATATAAACCTTTAGTGTGCTTAGTTTTGGGACATGTTTAATGGCAAGAAAGTAATTGTGGTCATGCCTGCCTACCGGGCTGCCCTTACTCTGGAACGTACCTACCGCGAAATTCCATTTGATATTGTTGATGAAGTTATCCTGGTCGACGACTTTAGTCCGGATAATACGGTTGAAGAAGCTCAACGGCTGGGTATCACCCACGTAATCAGGCACGACCGTAATAAAGGGTACGGCGGTAATCAAAAAACCTGCTACAGCAAAGCGCTCGAATTAGGCGGAGATATTGTGGTGATGCTTCACCCCGATTATCAATATACGCCCCTGCTACTGACCGCTATGATTTCGATTATTGGTAATGACTTATACCCAGTTGTTTTTGCTTCGCGGATTCTGGGTAAAGGGGCGTTGAAAGGCGGGATGCCTATGTATAAATACATTGCCAACCGGTTTCTGACGCTTACCCAAAATATTCTGATGAATCAGAAACTGTCGGAATATCACACCGGCTACCGGGCGTTTTCAGCAGAGGTACTTCGTGCTTTAGACTTCACGCACAACTCCGACGACTTCATTTTTGACAATGAAATGATTGCCCAGATTTTTTTCAAGGGCTTTGAAATTGCCGAGGTGACCTGTCCAACCAAATACTTCAAAGAAGCTTCGTCGATCAACTTCCGGCGCAGTTCAATCTACGGTTTGGGCGTGTTGGGGGTTTCGCTACGCTACCGGCTCAGTCGATGGGGACTGCTTCCGTGGAAAGTGCTGACAAAGTAGTGAAGGGCTCGGCAGGGCGACTGATGACTTCCAGAATCATGGATTCGAGAGTCAATCCGGGGCCAAATGCACAACTCAGAATATGCTGACCGTTGGTTGTATCGGGCTCTGAACCGAGCAGTTGATCCGTGCCTTGAGCGGTCAGCAGGCTCCGCCATATATTTTTGAGAACAAACAGCACGGTTGCTGACGACATATTGCCGAAGTCCCGCAATACCTCGTAGGCAAAGCGATCGTCGGTTGCGTCGATGCCCAGCTGCTTTTCAATGACCTCTAATATTTTTCGGCCGCCGGGGTGAATAGCATACAGGTCGATGTCGCCGATAGTCAATCCGCTTTTTCGCAGCAGTCGTGACAGCAGTTCGCCAATACCCTGTTGAATGTAGCGCGGCACCTCTGAGGTCAGCGTCATTTCGAAGCCAAAATCACTCACGTGCCAGGCCATTTCGGCTTTTCCTTCCAGAAATAAATCACTGTAAAATGACCGAAGCCGGAGTGCCGGACCGCGGAGTGCCGGACCACGGAACGCCGGACCACGGAGTGTTGACCCTGGGAGCATTGAGCCTAGTTGTGATTCTCCTTCGACCAGCACAGCCGCTGCACCATCGGCAAAAAGCGCATTGGAAAGTAGGTGATCGGTTTCGGGCTTTTTCTGAAAGTGGAGCGTACACAGTTCTACGCACACCACCAGCACTTTGGCGTCGACATCGGCCCGAACAATAGCGTCGGCCGTTTTAAGGCCGTTGAAGGCTCCGTAGCAACCCATAAAGTTGATCGCTAACCGCTGGGTTGTCGTTGGTAAGCCCAACACCTCGATTAACTCAATATCGGGACCGGGAGCATACAAGCCTGTACAACTCACTACAATCAAGTGCGTGATGGTTTGCCGGTCGAAATCGGGTTGCTCAGCTAGGCAATTTTCAATGGCTCGTTGCGCTAGGGGAACAGCCTCCTGCCGGTAGATAGCCATTCGCTGGCTCACCGTCGGAAAAGGCTCCAAACCTGGTGCGTTAGGATAAAACGAATAGTCGCCGTTTTTGAGGTTGTAATCTGGTAAAACAGAATGTCGCTTTTCGATTCGGGTTTGTCGGTACAGGGCGTTTAATCGCCTACGGTCGCGTTCATCAAAATCCATTGCATCAGCCATAAACTCGGCAATCTGCATCTGGGGAACCGCATACTGCGGTACAGCCGTGCCAATGGCTGTTATATATGCGCTATATTCGTGTGTGTGAGTCTCCAAAATTCAACAACAAAGGTTGTGTACCGTATAACCGACCGTATTTTGTTAATGTTATACTTTTATCTGGCACTTCGTATTCTCTTTATACATTCATGACGCTGCGGTCCATTTTACTTCATCTCCGGCTTCCTTTTTCCCTGTTTTTGCTGCCGGTATTCTGGTTCGCGCTGAGTCAGTCAGAAACACCCGACGTAACCCATTCGGTATTGGTTGCTTTCATCCTGCATTTTCTGTTGTACCCCGCCAGCAATGCCTACAACAGTTTTTTTGATAAAGATGAGGAAAGTATCGGGATATTAGAGAACCCACCTCCCGTCGATCAAACACTTCATTATGTGGCCTGGGGCCTCGACATTGCAGCGTTGTTACTAGGGGCGTTTATTGGCTGGCCATTTATGCTTTACCTGCTCATTTACGGCCTTATCTCTAAAGCCTACAGCCACGACCGAATTCGTCTGAAAAAATACCCCGTCTGGAGTTGGCTCATTGTTAGCTATTTCCAGGGAGGTTTTACGTATCTCATGACGCTCCAAGCCATTAATAACATCCCCCTCGATCAATTGTTCACTGCCCGAACGACGCTAGCTAGCTTACTCTGTACGTTCAACGTGATGGCCATGTATCCGCTCACTCAAATTTACCAGCATGCCGAAGACGCTCGCCGGGGTGATCTTACCCTAAGCCGTCTGCTTGGTATACAAGGTACGTTTTTATGTGCCTTTCTGGTTTTTGCCTGTTCTATGACGGGATTCTATGTTTATTTTGAGGGCCGCTCTCCATTCTACCTGCTGTTGGCGTTTATTCTACCCGCTATGGTATTTTTCTGCCTGTGGTACCTACGCGTCCGCCAGGATGCTACCCGAGCTGATTTTCGCTCGGCAATGCGCATGACAATTCTGGCCTGTATCGGCCTAAATGGCTTTTTCTTGACATTGCTGCTGATGAAATGACGATGAGAGCGGTGAATTTAAAAAAATATTGCCTGCTCAAGCTCCTGATCCACAAACTGTAAGGTACAAGCTGCAAATTTTTTTAATCTTCATACTTGACAAACACTAGAAAGACCCTTACTTTTGTACCCACAATTCAGCAGAACAACGCCGGATTGTCAACGCGAAAGTAGCTCAGCTGGTAGAGCGCGACCTTGCCAAGGTCGAGGTCGCGGGTTCGAACCCCGTCTTTCGCTCCACAAAAAAGCACCGGGCCGGCTATCGCGACCAACGGTGCTTTTTTTGTAAGTGACCCGCTTGTCGGGTAAGTGAGTAAATGCCGGGATGGTGGAATTGGTAGACACGCCGGACTTAAAATCCTGTGGGCCTAAAGCCCGTGCGGGTTCGACTCCCGCTCCTGGTACCACCTAAACGCCTAATTAGCTGACAACAGCTGGTTAGGCGTTTTTTATTGCCTATGTATGCAATGATATAAGAAGACAAAGGAGTATCAATGGATGAATCCCAAAAGTTGGGTAAACAAAACGCACTGACAAGTGTAAACTGAATAAAGCATCATCACAGGGTAATGGGGGTTTATTTATTGTTTATATTCCTTTATTAGATCATATGATAACTTGTTGGAAGCAATATAATTGACAAGTGTATACTTGTGTCCTCTTTTAGAGGTTTTTTTCAAATTGATGTACTTTAAAGCGGGCCGATGATATTGGCCCGCTTTTTCTCTATTCGCTTGCCTGTTAATGAGATGGACGTCCCCAATTCACAATGGTTGTATGTTATTTCCGGTTGGTGTAGCTGATGCCCATCATGTTGGTGCGGGTAGCCGATTCGCGACCAGTAAAGTCAACGGTTACCGCAGGGGCGTAGTTATAGTCGAAATCATTGTAGTAATCACATACCCGTAACGCTTCACCAGTGGGTTTGTACACTGCCGTCACTTTATAACGACCTATAGGGATATCTTTCAGGAAGGTGTCGTAACGCTTCTTAGCCCGCAGGGTCAGCGTTTTACCTGTAGAGCCGTCGATCAGTGGGCCAACTGGGGTGAAAGTAAACTCGATGTTTTCATTATCGCGCAGGTCATTTGCATTCAGGTCACGCGACATTTCCATCGTGCCACCATAATAAAGGTCCAGGCTAAGGTCGGGGATGTGGCCGGTGAGCTTCCATTGGAAATTACGGACGGGCTTTTCGGCATCGGTAAACGAATCAGGGTTTTCGGGGTCGAGATTGATCTTATAAACTCGGTCGTTATACTGCTTCAGAATGTATCCTTTGGCGATCCACTGACCTAAATCCTTTACTAGTTGCACACTATACGTACCGTCTGAGGCTGTGTTGACTTCATCGCCCCGGCCTTTGAACACGGTATTGTCAGTAAAGACGGTAGCGCGGGATAGCGGTCGGCCTTGTGGGTCGGTTACTTTACCAATCAAGTAGCCCGCTTTTCCAGCAGCACCAGAACCGTTACCGGGGTCGGGAACCACGTTATCTGAATCGGCAGAGTTAGTTTCACAGGCGGTAAGGGTAACAAAAGTACCCAGCAGCAGGAGTCCAGTGCCAGCAATGGCGCGGAAAGATTGAAAGAAGTTCATGAGTGTTGTTTTTGTCTGTTCAGTAGCAGCATTAGTAATCACTGCCGGGATAAAATTGGCGGGTGAGCCGGGGCAACTCAACGCTCTTCTGCGCCAACTGGTGTAGTAGGCTCGTCAATTGGCAGTAGCGCAGCATGAATTGCTCACAGCTATTTTTCGGGATCGTCGTCAATAAGCGCTGACAACGAGTTTAGGCTATCGAATATAAAATGAGGGGTGACCTGCGCCATTGAAAGAGGTGACGGCTCGCGTTTCATTAGGAAAGATTCAAATGCTACCGAGGAGAAAGAGCCGTTTGACCAGATCTTTCCGCTGAGCGGCAATTCGCATGTTAATAGCGCAGATGCAATCGAGCAGTGATCTGTATGACTGGGCTCAGTTATGTACTCATCTTTCGGGAGGATCTCAACCGGTTAAGATCATCAAACAGACCTGAATTCAATGAGCCGAATTCACTACTGACATAGGGCTGTCACTACCCCTCTTTTTCTTTGTATTGTCAATACAGGGTCACCCCTCAAAACTGTCAAATCATGGATAACACAAAGCAACTTGAACCAGCGTTGGACCAGATGTTTCTCTCGTCTCAGCAACTCCTTGAACATTGGCAAGGTCACCGCCGACTTACCCGCAAACTGATCGAAGCCTTTCCCGCCGATCAGTTTTTCACCTACACGCTGGGTGGCATGCGGCCTTGCTCAGAATTGATCGCTGAGATACTAGGCATGGCCGGGGCGGGTGTTCAGGGCGTTGCTACGGGCCAGTGGGATTCGTTTCAAACCCTACAGGCTAGTTCCAAAGAGCAGGTGCTGGACCAGTGGGATCAGGTGACTCAGCAGATTGATGAACTGTGGCCCCAAATTCAGCCGTCTCGTTTTCAGGAAGTCGATGTGGCTTTTGGTCAGTACGAAGGCACCATCTATTGGTTCATTCTGTACGTTATAGATAATGAGATTCACCACCGTGCTCAGGCGTATGTTTATCTACGCACGTTAGGTATTGAGCCTCCTGCTTTCTGGGATCGCTCCTAAGGTTACCGTCTGGTTCAGCCACCGTTCAGTTAGTTCGGTGGCTGAATCAGAAATATTCATTGAGGTCTTTCGACTAGCACCCCTCTCCTACAAAGGCTGACCAAAGATCTGACAATAATAATACCGCTGAGTCCGCTTGCTGGGTCCGGCGATCCCAATACCGATCTGGCTAATATCACTCGCCATTAGGTTTTGTCGATGACCTTTCGACTTCATCCATTGCTCATTAACTACAAACCGACTATTCAACTCGGTGTTATAAGCAATATTCTCGCTGAGTTTTCGGAAAGCATAGCCTACCTGTCGGGCTTTATCCGGTAGACGAAGACCACCGAGCGTGTGAGATAATTCATCTTCGGCCGCCATCCGCTCGGCATATTGCTGAGCTGCCGTCATTAGTTTAGAATCCTGTTGTAATTGAGTCATCCGTTTGGCCGCCCGCGCCTGATTCGTGGCCGCCAGGAGCTGATCAACTTCCTGTTTCATTACCGGAGACTGTTGGCTAGACCGTGAAATAGACGATCGGTTAAAGGATGAGTCTGGCTTAAGCCTAAAGGCTAGGGTGGATAGCACACAGATTACGAGGCCAATTCTTGTTAGCATCATTGTCGTTTAAAAGCAGTTGATTCGGGAGGAAACTAGTGTCTGGTTAAGTAACGCTACACGCGGCCCTTTTCAGCAATCAGTTGTGTGATTCATGGTTTTTCTGTTGAATTTATGGCGATTGTTGACGAATCGCCGATAGCATTTAATCCGGCCGACCGACCTTACCAATGGAAGTTATCAAAGTCGTAACGTTTTTTATACCTTTTTGTAGATAGACCTTATATTTGTGTAGTAGCAACTTATTCGTCATTGAATCACGCTTCTAAATACCAAAAAGAAGAGGATCAGGAGTTGACCACCGAATCGGCCAAAGCTGTAACCCTACTACAGGGCATTCTCGACGTATCGCCCGGTTATATCGCCTACTGTGAGCCCGTGTTTGATCCCGCAGACGGTTCATCGGTTGCTCCTGTTGATTTTGTCTTCCGGGTTGTCAATGCACGAATGAGCCAATTCGTTGGCAAACAAAGCAATTCGCTGATTGGTCAGCTGATCACGGAGTTTCCAGAGACAGTGATCGCTCAACAATTGCTCGAACCGTGTCGGACAGCCCTCAAAACGAATAACGCCACCACGTTTGAATGCCCAGATACTGTAGACAGGTCGGGACGCTGGTATGCTGTGACGGTTGAGCCATTGCTAACAGGTGTAGTTATTGCGTTGATAGACATCACGGACCGAAAGCAGGCGGAGTTAAAAGCTTTTAAGCAGGCGGAGGAAATTCGGGCAACGCTAGATGCTTCACTTAATAGTATTCTGTTAATGCGGAGTATCCGTAATCAGGAGGGGCAGATTGTTGATTTTCGGATGGAAACCGCCAATCACGCTGTGATCTATAGTCTGTTCAAGCAACCTGAAGAACTGGTTGGGCGCACACTGCTCGACGTATTTCCGGGTAATGTTGAATCCGGCTTTTTTGCGCTCTATGCCCGAGTTGCCGACACTGGTCAGTCGGAACGGGCCGAGTATTATTACCAGGACGAAAACGGATTTAAGGGCTGGTTTGAAGTATCGGTGGTGCGGCAGGAGACAGACCTGATTGTGCTTACATTCAACAACGTGACAACCCAGCGAGAAGCCCAACTGGCTCAACAGGGGCAAGCGCAGCTGTTGCAAGTGATTCTCGATCACTCGCAAACTGCCATTTCGCTACATGAACCGATTCGTAATCCGAGCGGACAAATTGTTGACTTCCAGGTCGTCAGAGCAAATCGCCAAGCCCTTGTTAACTGGGATTCTTTATCGGGTACCAGGCTAAAGGAATCGTTTCTGACGCTGCGCCCCGACGCTAGTGGCAATGACGAGCTTACCCGGTACGTGCGGGTGATTGAAACCAAACAGCCCGAGGCTTTCGAGTTGACGTACGCCGAGCGACAGTATGCTGTTACCCTGGCCGAGGCCGATGGGCGGGTTGTAATGTCGGCAGTAGATGTAACGAAAGACCGGCAGTATCGGCGCGAATTAGAGGCTCTGAATCGAAATCTTCAGCAATCAAATGAGGGCCTACATTCCTTCGCATATGTGGCCAGCCACGATTTGCAGGAGCCCTTACGTAAGATTCAGACATTCAGCGATCTGCTGCTGAATCAGTTTCAGGATAATTTGTCGGATGGTGAACGGGATATGACCCGTCGTATTAGCAAGGCTGCCAGCCGGATGCGGCAGTTGATCAAAGATTTGCTGACCTATTCGCAGGCAGCTGTGCCGCGTGATCTACACACCCCCGTTGCCCTCAATCAGGTTATTGACGGCGTAATGAGTGATTTGGAAATGGCCATTGCGGAGACATCAACTACTGTTCAGGTGTCTCCCTTGCCCGTTGTGCTGGGCAGTGCCACCCGATTAGGCCAGTTATTTCAGAATCTGATTACAAACGCGCTGAAATTTCGGCAGGCTGGCAGGCCGCTGACGCTGCATATTACGGCGCGTTCAGCAACGCCCGACGAGCTTCCGACGGGTGTTTCATCGGGAGCCACTTACTGCGTTATCTCGGTTGCCGACAATGGAGTCGGCTTCGATGAGAAATATAAAGATCGAATTTTTCAGCCCTTCCAACGCTTACACGACGCAACCCAGTATAGCGGCACGGGAATTGGTCTGGCCATTTCTCAGCGCGTTGTCGAAAGCCACGACGGCGTTATTGATGTACGGAGTCGACCCGGAGAGGGAACGACGTTCATAATTGTTCTGCCCGTGTACAAATCCGCTGACTAATCAGATTTACACAGCAAGCGGTTGGGTCTTTTCAAACAGATACTGATAGAGCTGAAACGCCTTACAAGCACCTTCTATAACTTCAGAGGGATCGACTGACGATTGTTTATTGGCTACAAAAAGCCCAAAATCACGCCACCGCGCTCCCGTTTCAGAGCCGTATCCACGGTAAAAACGGGCGTTTTCCAGTAAAGGCTGCAAGGAAGGGCTTTGCTGAAGCAAGTGAAAAACCGTCTTTCCTCCCAACATCGACCCTTCTCCTACGTATGCCGCACCGATCAGGCTTGCGGGCGACCAGTCTGCAAACAGATCCACCAGCGGAGGCATTGGCTGGTGAATAGATGCGAGATCAGCCTGCAACCAGAGAGTTTTCCGACGTAGGTCGGGCTCGTAATCCCGGAAAAAGGCAGCGTGTTGGTCAATGGCCTGTTCCAGCGCCTGATGAAACGCCCCATGAATCAGTAATAGATGAGTGTACTGATTCGCCGAGAGCATACCGGCTCGCAAGTCGTCCGAATAGAGAAGTTGCTCAGTCTGCTCATGGTAAGGGCGAGTTGTCTCGCGCAGTTGGTTAAGCAGTGGTGTCATGCGTGATCAATGCGCGTGTTATCGTTTAGCCAGAATTGGCAAAGCCGCTGAAGCAACGAACCCGTATCCTTATAAGTACCTGGTTTCACAATGTAAGCATTGATACCTGCTGCGTATGCCTGTTCAATATCGCGCGGATTGTCGGAGGTACTAAAAGCAACGATGGGCAAACAACGGGTGCGCTCCAGCGAACGGGCCCACTGCAACACTTCAAATCCGCTCATGCCTACCAGATTCAGGTCTAGCAGCATGAGCTTGGGCAGCGAGATCGGCGGAGTTGAATCAGAATCATTCCCTGACAAATAGTCGATGGCTTCTGAACCACTCCGCATAATAGTATACCGAACAGGCTGATCAAGTTTTTTCATCAGTCGACTGAATATATCGGCATCGTCTGAGTTGTCTTCGATATATAAAATATCCATTTTGGTTTAGTCTTCAGAAACAATTGGAAAGGAAACAGAAAACGTAGCCCCCCGGTTCGGTTCGCTTTGATACCAGATCTTGCCGCCGTGCCGGTTAATAATCCGTTTAACAATAGCCAGTCCAACACCCGACCCGTTGAATGATCGCGCATTCTCCAGGCGCTTGAACAGCTCGAACATCTTCCCGGCTTCTTTCATATCGAAACCAATTCCATTGTCTGTTACAGTGTAAATAATTTCCTGTTCCGTTTTTCGGCCACTCACGTCGATACGGGCTTCGGGGGTTAAACGGGTGTACTTGACAGCATTCGACAGCAGATTGGTGAACAACTGCTGAAGCATAACGGGATCGGCCTCAAGGGGTGGAGTAGAACCAATGGATAGACTTAGTGGACGGTCTTTTTCACTCACAACAAGTTCTTCCCGAATCGCCCCCAGCAGTTTTTCCATATCAACGGTCTGGATGTTGATCGCCGTTCGACCCATGCGCGAATAATAGAGAATGTGCCGAATCAGAGCCCGCATTCGTTCGGTCGAATCGATAATTTTCTGCACAATGGCAGTTGCTTCAGGGTCTAGTGCCTGGCCGTGCTCCTCAATCAATATCTCCGCATAGCACCGAATGGAGGACAAGGGAGTACGCAAGTCATGCGAAACGGTAAAGCTAAAGGCATCCAGTTCTTCATAGGCTGCCTGGAGCCGTTGGTTGAGTAGCCGAATTTCGTTGGCTTGTCGGGATACAACCTGTAAAATATCTTCCCTGAGTTTGACGGCTGCTGCCAGGTCGGTCTCGGCCCAGGAATCAGAGGTGCCGCGTACTTCTTCAGTCCAGGCGGCAAAGCTCTGGCGTGGGCTAATGCGAAACTGGCCATTATCGCTGAGCGTCACAGGCTTGTCGGGGTTACCAGCCCAGGTTACTTGCTGAATCCGTTCGGGCTTAAACCAAAGTAGATACTCGTTCATCTCCCGAGAAATCGTGATGGCCAGCAGGCCCGATCCTATCCTACAATAGGACGCAGCAGGAGGATACATTTGTGACAACTGGTTGGTTTCCAGAAATGTATCCACGTCAGTTATTTTGAGCCAATCTGTCAAAGCGTTAATGTCGGCTTCGTCAGGGGTCTGACCAAGGCGGTATTGCTGGTTATTGAAAATCAGGACGGCCCCCGTTGCTTTTACCAGGTCCAGCACCGTTACCGCGTGCCGGGTTAGAGCCTGCACAATGTCTTGGTCACCCGTAAGCTGGTTATGCAGTCGTTTTGCGTTTTCGAGACTAAGGCGTAGTCCAACTTGATCGTCTTCATCCTTGCGAAACTCCAGAGCTGCTGACAACAACTGGCTGACAAACGTAGCTGCCTGCCTGGCACTGTAGTCAACGAAGCGGGGCGACTGGTGATGACACGATATGAGTCCCCAAAGCTCACCCCGATAGAGCAGAGAGATGCTCATAGATGCCCCAACGCCCATGTTTTTGAGGTATTCAATGTGGACTGGCGAAACGGATCGTAAACTTGAATAAGTCAAGTCTACTGGCTGGTCAGTTGGCCAGTCTGGTCTAGACAGTATAGGAGAAGGCGTACTGTCTACATCAGCGATTAATCGAATTCGGTTTTTCTTGTAGAGCTCCCGTGCTTGCTTGGGAATATCGGAGGCCGGATAGTGTAATCCCAGAAACGATTCCAGATGGTCTTCTTTTTCTTCAGCGACGACTTGACCATGCCAGTCGTCTGCAAAACGATACACCATAACCCGGTCGAATCCCGTGATGGCTTTAATGCGTCGGGCTGTATTTTGCAACAGATCAAGAAGCTGACGGCTAGCCTGCACCTCGTTGAGGGTTTCAGCAATTAGTCGCTGGTTGAGCGACAATTGGTTCGATTCCACAACCGGTTCCCACTCAAGCAGCAACAGTCCGTTGTGTTCGTGAACAATTAGATTCCAGTCACGCCCGTTGAGCCGGAGGAGTTGCGGGTTAATAGTTTCCCACGAGTTATTACGTCGACCAACATTCAGCAATTCGACCAGCGTTGGCAGGGGCAAATCAGTATCGGTCAGTAGCTTGTCGAGGGGTTGCCCAAGCAAATTGGCGACCGGTTGGCCCACAAGCTCAGCCACATTTTCGCTGGCGTGGAGAATAATATAGGTTTGGGGAAGGAGAGCTACTAAGTACCCATGCGACTGAATAGTTCCAAGGATGTGTATGGGTTCCTGCTCACAGGTACTCAGATCGACATGGGTCGGAGTCATCTAAAAACAAGCATTTGCGGGCCTTGAAAGCATTCCAGGCCAATATTGGACAATAGGGAAGTCATCTAAAACGACAAGATACAACGTTTAGCATACGGATAAAAAAGGAGATGGTGTCGATTTTCTAAAAACTTAGGCAATGACCGGGCATCAAAAACAAGCCTATTTGTTGTGAAGGTTTTCAGCAATTAACCAGCTTACTTTGCTTTATATACGTTGGTTAACTAATCCTATTTCTTCTCACAGGTTGTTTCCTGATAAATTATAGCAGGCTGAAACATGAGTTTTACTTTTTCATCTCCACAGATTTTAAGGAAGTCTATCGGAGTTTTGGTGGTTCTGATAAGCCTGATCCTACTCGCGCCCTGCTCAGCCCAATCAATTCGTCCTTCATCCACTGTCACTACATATCGCAACCCAGTTATTGCCGGTGATTTCGCCGACCCATCGGTTATTCGGGTAGGAGACACCTATTATGCTGTGGGAACCTCATCGGAGTGGGGACCTGCGTTTCCAATTTATTCGTCTAAGGACCTAATCAACTGGACATACATCGGACCGGTTTTTGCAAAAATTCCCGCCTGGACCGTGGGCAGTTTTTGGGCACCGGAGCTTTACCACCGAGATGGTATTTTTTACCTCTATTACACCGCTCGTCGCAAAGCTGACAAGCATTCTTTCATTGGCGTTGCAACCACCCGAGATCTCCGGCAGGGATTCACCGATCATGGTCTTTTGCTGGAGTGGACCTCCGAAGCCATCGACCCGTTTATTATCGAGGATAACCAAAAACGATATATCACCTGGAAAGCTTATGGTCTCGATAAAGGGAAAGCTATCGAAATTTTGGGCGCGGAGTTAGCCCCAGATGGGTTGAAGGTAACGGGGAAGGCGTTTACACTGATAAAAGCAGAGTCGACAGGTTGGGAAGCTGGTGGCGCAGAAGGCCAGGCCCTGTTCAAACGAGGTCGCTATTTTTATATGCTTTACTCGGGCAATACCTGTTGTGGACCCCAGTGCAATTATCAGGTCGGACTGGCGCGAGCGGAGAGATTACAGGGTCCTTGGGAAAAGCTGGCGGGTAATCCAGTCCTGATCG
The DNA here is from genome assembly GCF_028867935.1 of Flavobacterium sp. SUN052. Classification (GTDB taxonomy): domain Bacteria; phylum Bacteroidota; class Bacteroidia; order Flavobacteriales; family Flavobacteriaceae; genus Flavobacterium. The sequence continues at coordinate 49,267 of NZ_JAPQNS010000022.1, read as the reverse complement.
GCGATGATGCCTGGAAATGCCCTGGTCATGGTACGGTCGTTACCACGCCCGACAACCGTTATTTTTATTTGCACCATGCCTACAATGGTACCGACTTTACGTTTACCGGCCGACAGGGTGTGCTCAGCGAACTGGTGTGGAATGAGCAGACGCAGTGGCCAACGTTTCGGTACGGGGCATCGACCCCAGCCCAGGCTGAATCACCCGTGAAAACCCCGCAAAGACCAATTACAGGCGTATCCACTGATTTGGCGGGAACAGCCGAGCAGCTACCCTGGGTATGGGACGTAAGTTTGCCGACCCCTGTTTTTACCACGCCGAAAGGACAGTTACAACTCATGCCTACAACCGCCAATCAGGTGGGCAGTTTTTTGGGATTGGTATTGAAAAAAGGCACGTATACCTTTTCAGTAGGTGTTAGTCCGCAAGACAAACTATTGCAAAGCATCTGCCTTTACGGGGATGCCAACAATGCGTTAGGCTTGGGTATTCGTGGTGACTCACTTGAGCTCTGGCATGTAAAAGATGGGGCACGTCAAGTAATCAAAAAGCAGTTACGGAATAATGAGCCGTCAGACGTAACCCTTCAGGTCCGAAGTTACGTCGGACGGTTTTATGAATTCGGTGTGTTAACGAAAGCTGGAGTGTTTCAGCGCTTAGTAGACACGCCCGTTGATGGGTCATTTTTGCCCCGCTGGGACCGGGCACCCCGCATTGGTATCAGTGTGTCTGGTCAGCCCAACAAAGGCAGTATGATCCACTCGGTGTCCATGAAGTATAACTAATTTCTGTTTCAATACTGTTGTTGACCGCTATGAGGCTTTCCCAACAATGGTCAGTTTTAGACAGATCAACATAAGTAGTTTGCCTAAAATTGCTCTAAAACAACTGGAGAAACAGGCGACATAACAGTATTTGTAACCAAATGCCAGGCTTCTCGATAAGCGGATGACTTTGGCAGTCGTTGCCGCTTTTCTGCTTCCACCAAATGGATTTCGGAGCCATAACTGATAAAACAGTCGACAGGAATTACATAAAAGACTCCCAATGCTTCAATATAAGCAACGGCAAAATCGAAATCATCTGAAGAATACGTTGAACGGAGCATTTGCCGTCGATTCGTTTTTGTTCGGCGCGTGTCGATCACGTAATTACTTCGGTTCTCATCAAACCAGGCACTTTTGACTTGGATTTTTAGTAGTCGTCCGTCAACGTCAAAAACTAAATCATAAGGCATTCGGTCGCCAATTGGCTTACAAACACCTAAACCTAGTTGGAGTGCTTTTAGTATAACAGCCTGTTCGGCAATATCACCTTTCTGTTTTGTTAACACAGGGATGGGATGGGGTTTAAAAGCCCAAATAAACAAAAAAGGTCACCGATTTCTCAGTGACCTTTCGCTTAGTAGCGGGAGCTGGACTCGAACCAGCGACCTTTGGGTTATGCTTACTACTACAACTTTCGTTGCTTACTGCCGATTGCAGTAATTTGTAGTCTGGACTGTCTCTTCACCCGTTTCAGTTACCCGAACTTAGGGTGCTTACCATTCAGTCTCTACACCTTCCGCAGCTTACGCTTTGGCTTGGCTCGGGATTACCGCACAACCAGCTTCCCCGAATTTGGCAAGATACACGTAATCATTCCTGACTACGCTGCCCGTCACATAGCGTCTGAATCTTTCGACTCGCAACTCAGAAACAGTGCGTTTTCTGAATCTTCAACTGATGTGGCATTGCTGAGCCCAACGAGCTACCAACTGCTCCATCCCGCGTTGTTGGGAGTGCAAAAGTAGTAGGGTTTTCCGGAAAATCAAACTACCTTTGTAAAATAATTAACAGCCCCCTCCGAAAAATGTTCTGTCGGAGGGGCATTTTTTTCTGTAGCCACTGGTTATCAACGCCATATGGGATCATCTAAAAACGAAAATAATTTTCCGGACGATACGTCGCCCGGTGTCGATTTACCCGAAACTAACCTTCCGGGTAACGATTCGACAGAGAATGACCTGTCAGACGATGAGCTGGCACCCGATTTGGCCGCCATTGCTGCGGCTCAGTATCCCGGTCGGGCGGGGTTTGTCAGTATAGTGGGCAAACCTAATGTGGGCAAATCAACCTTGATGAATCAATTGGTTGGGGAGCGATTGTCTATTATCACCTCGAAGGCGCAAACAACGCGGCATCGCATCATGGGTATCCTGAACGGAACGCATGAGGGCGAAGAGTTTCAGCTGATTTACTCAGATACGCCGGGCATTATCAAACCCATGTACAAGCTGCATGAGTCGATGATGAGTTTTGTGCGGGGCTCGCTCGAAGATGCGGATGTGATTTTGTTCGTAACGGATATTTACGAGCAACACGACGAAGACGACGTTCTTCAGCGATTACAAAAGACCGACGTTCCGGTTATTCTGCTGATCAACAAAATCGACTTGGCCACACACGAGGAAGTCGAGGCCAAAATAGCGCATTGGCAGGAACACTTTCAGGCCGCCCAGATCATACCCATCTCGGCCCTGAACGCGTTCAACATCAACAAACTGTTCGACGGAATCATTACGCGACTGCCTCATCATCCGCCGTTCTTTCCGAAAGATGAACTAACCGACAAGCCAGAGCGGTTCTTTGCTTCAGAGATCATCCGTGAAAAGATCTTTCTGAATTACAAAAAGGAGGTTCCTTACAGTTCGGAGGTGATTGTTACGGGTTTCAAAGAGCGCGACGACATGATTATTATTTCGTCAGAAATTCTGGTAGAACGACCTACTCAACGGGCTATTCTGCTCGGAGAAGGGGGCAAAATGATTAAAAAAACGGGCATTATGGCTCGCGAAGAGCTGGAACGATTCTTCAACAAAAAAGTATTCCTCGAAACATTTGTCAAAGTAGAACCCGATTGGCGCAACAAAGAGCGCGCCCTGAAGCGGTTTGGATATGACGAATAACAACGAACAACAATCAGCCAACAGTTAACAGTATTGGCTGATGAGCTTACTGATGGTTGTTGGTTGTTCACTGATCACTGAATTCATGTCAAACATAGTTGCAATAGTCGGTCGGCCCAATGTTGGCAAATCGACGTTTTTTAACCGCCTGATCGAACAGCGACAGGCTATTATGGATAATCAGGCGGGGGTTACCCGCGACCGGCACTATGGTTATGCCGAGTGGACCGATAAGCGGTTTACGGTTATCGATACGGGGGGCTACGTGGTAGGTTCCGAAGATACATTTGAAGGTGCCATTCGTGACCAGGTCGAAATTGCCATTGAAGAAGCTAGTGTGGTGTTGTTCATGGTCGACACGATGGTAGGTTTAACGGGGATGGATCAGGATTTTGCCAATATCCTCCGGCGGTCCAAAAAGCCCGTTATGGTGGTAGCCAACAAAGCCGAAACGGGCGAACGCCATCAGGCTGCCGCTGAGTTTTACGCACTTGGTTTGGGTGAACCCTATCCCATTTCTTCGCAGACAGGTAGTGGTACGGGTGATTTGCTGGACGATGTGATCAAGCATTTCCAGACGGATGACATGGAAGATCCCAATGCGGGGATTCCCCGGATTGCCATTATCGGCCGGCCCAATGTGGGAAAATCGTCGTTCCTGAACGTGCTTTTGGGTAAAGACCGAACTATCGTAACAGACATCGCCGGTACAACGCGTGACTCTATCGATACGCGCTACAAGGCCTACGGTAAAGACTTTATCCTGACTGACACGGCTGGTTTACGCCGGAAAGCCAAAGTTAACGACAACATCGAGTTCTATTCGATTGTGCGTACGTTGAAAGCAATGGAAGACTCGGATGTTTGTATTGTGATGCTCGATGCCACCCGTGGCCTTGAGTCGCAGGACATGAACATTATTGGGCAAGCCGTGAAAGCCAAGAAAGGCGTGGTGCTGATGGTGAATAAGTGGGATGCCATCGAGAAAGATCAGAAGACTGCTGATATCTGGAAAAAAGAGATCAACCGACGAATGGCTCCTATCGATTATCTACCGATTATTTTTGCCTCTGTTCACGAGAAGCAGCGTATTTTCCAGGTGATGGAAAAAGCGACCGAGGTCTACGAGAATAAACACAAGAAAATCACGACTTCAAAGCTGAACGAAGTGATGCAACCGGAAATCGAGCGGCATCCACCACCAGCCATGAAGGGCAAGCATATCAAGATCAAGTATATGCTTCAAGTGCCTACGCCGTCGCCAACGTTCATTTTCTTCTGCAACTTGCCGCAGTACATTCGCGAACCATACGAGCGTTTTCTGGAGAACAGATTACGTGAGCACTTTGGATTCGACGGGGTACCCATTACGGTTTTCTTCCGCCAGAAATAGAAGAAAGACAAAATAGGAAAAGGGTGGCTAACGCAAAACCAATGCGTTAGCCACCCTTTTCTCATTTATGCATTAATGTCTATTTATAAAGTTCTTTTGCTGCTGCTTCGTACTTGTCGCCCGCGCTCCACATGGGGCGGGTTGGTCTGTCGGCAATCAGACGAGCGGTGTGGGCAAACGCCTGGCAGAACTTAGTCAGATAACTAAAATCGATTGATTCCGGGTTATCAATGGCTTGGTGATAGTATTTACCGATAGCTTCGTCGAAGGCTTTGAAACCTGCTGAAAACGTAGGCGCTGGCACTCCTTTGGCCGCAAAACTCACATTGTCGGAGCGGTCGAACAGGCCTTGCTCGGGGGCTGGTTCAGCAAAAACGCTCAAGCCAAATGCTTTTGCGCCCGCTTCGATTTCGGCTTTGGCCCCGGTGCGCTCCAGACCAATTACCGATACAATGGTGGTATCGTTGTAGCCTGCACCATCGATGTTTAGATCGAAAATGGTTTGCTTAAGGGGAATAAGTGGGTTTTCGGCGTAATAGCGGCTACCTAATAGTCCTACTTCTTCGCCCGTCAGGGCCAATACCAGTACCGAGCGTTTTGGTCGTTGCTGGCTCAGGGCTTTTGCCGCTGTAAGCAAGCCTACGGTTCCAAACGCGTTATCACGCGCCCCATTGAAAATACTATCCGTAGCCGGATAGTTGGGACCGCCCTGTTTGCCTACACCTACGTGGTCGAAGTGGGCAGAGAGAATAACGTATTCGTCTTTGAGTTTTGGGTCCGTTCCTTCGATCACCCCGGCAACGTTCATCGATGGGGCGGCCACTTTTGGTCTGCCCGATGTGCGCAGCGTGATGGTTTGCCCCGCTTCTTTTAAGCGCTTAAACTGATTGTCCTTATTATTGATCCAGGCATGAGCTAGTGTGCTGGTACCAGCCCCGGCAACGGGTAGAGAAATCTGCTCCCGGTTGAAATATTGCCCCACCATACCCCAGGGAATCGATTCGCTGTAGAGTTCAATCAAGGCGATGGCGCCTTTGTCGGAAGCCAGTTTGCGCTTCTGGTTTGAGGCCCGGAAAATTTCTTGTGCTCCCTTTGCTTCAGGTGACCCGCCCTGCACGACTACAATCCTGCCTTTTACATCGTGTCCGTTGTAGCCGTCTTCACTTTCGGTTAAGCCATAACCAGCGTAGACAACCTCTGCCGTTTTATCGAACGGGCCGCCCGCCATTACGACCAGATCTTTACCGAGTTTCAACGAATCTTTACCCGTGATCAACACCCCCGAGCTCGCGGCTGTAACACGTTCTAAGGCTATGTTTTGGTAAAAATCAGTTTGCCCCTGAACAGGTTTTAAACCCAGCATTCGGTATTGCTCGGCAATGTAGCGGGCGGCAATCATATTTCCCATAGACCCCGTCCGGCGGCCCTGTAATTCGTCGGAAGCTAGGAACCGCATGTGAGCTTCGGTCTCCGATAGAGTAATTCGTTGCTCTGGCAAGGCAGTGCCAGCAGTGGATTTAGCCGCCGATTTTCTGGGTTGCGCAAAAGCAACGTTAGTAACTAGTACACCCGCTAGGAATGTATATAAAAGCGATTTCATCGTATTAGAAGATGAGTGAGTGAATCTCGTTGACACGAAGGTAGGCAGTTTCACCGATATGCTTCAACCACAGCTACCAACTCGGGTAACAGGGCGGGATTAGCTTCTAAACTGTTTCCAACTACAATCAGGTCAGCACCCGCTTCGAGGGCAGCGGCAGCACGTTCGGGGGTGTTAATGCCTCCACCGACTACAATGGGTAGGTCAACGGCTTCGCGAACGGCACGGATCATTGCGGCCGAAACGGGCCAACGGGCTCCACTACCGGCATCCATATAAATAATCTGGAGACCAAGCATCTCTCCTGCCATCGCGGTGCAGGCGGCAACGCTAGGCTTGTCGTGGGGTAGGGGCATGGTGCCGCTGATGTACGAAACGGTGGTTTGAGTACCACTGTCCACAACCATATAGCCCGTTGGTAGGATCTCCAGACCGCTTTTTCGGAGAAGAGGAGCGGCAATAATGTGCTGACCGATCAAAAACTCTGGATTGCGGCCCGAAATAAGCGAGAGCAACAGAATGCCATCGGCCGATGGTTCGATATGAAGACTGTTGCCGGGAAACAGAATAACGGGGGTATCTGTGTTTCCGCGTACAGCTGCAATCAGTTCACGATGTGTATACTCAGTAACTAAACTACCTCCGACAAAGAAAAAATCAACGGGGAAATGGTTTGCTTGAATCAGTAGGGCCGAAAATGCGTCTTGCTCGACCTTATCGGGGTCGAGCAAGACAGCAATGCCTTTCTGGCCAGTATGTTTGTACTTACGAAGAGTAGTTAACAGGCTGCGTGGGTGCTTGCTGATGATACTGCTCCGTTGTGTAAGGCTCTGCTCCTTGGTTGATTGCATTATTGCTACGGATGCGGGCTAATACGTTCGACAGTTGTTCGCGGGCAATATTCGTCAGTACCGACGTTACTAAACCCCCAACCAATCCGCCAATTGCCGACTTTCTGGTCGTTTCTTTATTTTCTTTAACCAACTGCTGCTTCGACTTGGCATGCGCAGGTTTTGCTGCCTCATAGTCTTCGTCGTCGTAATCCTCGTATGATGCGTACTCGTCATTGTCATCGCGCTCGCCGTATTTCTCAGCGTAGCGGTATTCGTCTGACTTTGGTAAAATGGCATTGGCAACGATGAACACACCAAGCGCAACTGCCGCTACGAAAGCGACTGTTTTGCCCGTTTCGGCAGCATCATCTTTTATGGACTCAACGCTATTCTGAATCGATGACTTAAATCGCTCTGTTGCTTTCAGCAGCTCGGCTCGGCGGGCAGTTGTGTCAGCAAACAGCACTTTTGGATCTTCCATTGGTTTTGTCAGGTCTAAATTAGTAAAAAATCAGTTCGGAGCCGCGATAAACCGCTTTGGCGGTTCGCCAACACAGTCTTACTATACTCCGTATTTAGTTATTCACGAGCGATATATGGGCCCGATTGATTAAGCGTATCTCGTGTCTGGTTCATTAAATCTTGCACCGCTTCCGACTTCTCTTCGGCCTTTTTTTCCTGTGATGCCTTGATGCTTTTATAGGCCATTTCGCGGATCATGCCCAAAATCGATTCCTTAGCAACGACCCAAACGATGGTCAAAACGAGGAAGAAAGCAGCTACAATCAGAAAACCAAGATACCGGCTATCGAGTACTTCGTTCAAGAAAGCTGCCAGCAGACTTAATAAAAAGATTAGGGTGATGGTGGCCAAAAAGCCAAGTATGACTCCATGAACGGCACGAACCACACCTTCCTCCACTTTCCCACGCGTTTCTAGTGTGAACAATTCGATTCTGGCCTCCAGATACCGAAATATATTTTCCCGTACTTCTTCTAATTTCTCTAACATGATCGTAACCATTAATTACTGCACGCTTCTATTTACCAAAAAGCGAGCATACTGTTTAGAAAATTGATTTTTTGGAGAGGTTTAGCGCAGAAGCGACTACTACCGGATAATTCGGACTTCTTTCGGCCCTGTAATGTCTGACTGAACAGTACCATTGGCCAACTTGGTGTGCTTCACATTAACCAGTCCAAAGGGGGTGGGAAACGTACCTTCAGCAAAGGTCAGGTCTTCAAGGTGTGGCTGTACCCGAATAGTCCGGCAGCCCGGTTCTACTACACTTATTCCCAGTACGTGTTCGGTTAACCAGGGCGTTGGGCCAGATGCCCAGCCATGAGCTAGGCTGTGCCGGAAGCCAACGTAGCAATAAGCGCCGTACTCACCATGAATATCTTTTTTGCCTGCGGGAACTAGCTCGTCGATGCGGGCCGCGTTGGTTGTCCAGTCCAGATTAAAGTCTTCCCAAAAGGTAGTCGCACCTAATTTGAGCATGCCGCCCCAGAACTCACGGATATTGGCCAGTGCGCCTTTGTAATCACCCGCTTTGGCCTTGGCCTGAAGCATATAGTAGCCGTAGAATGTAGAAAAATTACCGGCACCATTCACGGCCAATACATCTTGATTCGCCTGTTGCGCAGGAACCAGCCCCGATAAGGCCAGCAATGCCGCACCCTGTTTAGAATCGTTGGGGGCAGGTACATTCTTTTTTAGTCGGGCCACGGCGGCCTCGCACTGGGTAGCGGTTGCAGGGTCTCCGAGGATGCGGCAGAGGTCGGTACCGGCCTGGAGCGATAACACCATCATCGCCTGTAAACCGGCGTGGATACCCGGCTTGTTTTCGCTGGACGGCCAGTCTAAAAACCGTGTCCCGTCCAGCGTTTCGCTGTTTTGGGCGTCAATTTTTTGGGTAAGCAGGTTCAGCAGCGAAACCAGATAGGTTTTTTGATGCTTCAGATAATCCAAGTTGCCATGATGCTGATACCAGTCGCGCTGAATAAGAATCCACCACATCGAATACGTACTGATGCCGTTCATCCAGCCGGGTAATGGAGTTATATCCCGCGCCAAGTCAAGGCTTTTAGGAACTACTTCGTTATAGCCGAAAACAGCGTTGATCGTTGATACCTCTGGGTGCATATCACCCACCCACACCAGTCGGTCGCGCTTGATGCCATCCCAGAGGTAGTCCTGCATATTCAGGTGAACCGTATAGGCACCCGTTTCCCAGATTTTATTGAGGAGTTCGTCATTACACCGAAATGAGCCTAGATACGGAATGTCGCGATACGTGAAAATGGCGCGCGCTTCCTTCAGCAGCAATTCAGTGTCGGGATCAACCAAATCGATTCGGACAAAACGGAAGCCCGTGTTACCAAGTTCTAGTTTGCCCAACCACGGCACTTGTATGGTTAGGTCACGAATGGCGTGATCGTTGGTGGCGTTCTGTTTTGGTTCAATATCAGCCATTGCCTCGCTGGCCGATTCCCCAAATCGAATACGCACGGTAATGGGCTTGCTTACCTTCCACTGACCCGTAACCAACTGCAACCCACCGTGTAGTTCCTTGCCAAAATCGAGCAGGATACCGGGCTTCATTGAGCCCGTACTTTTCAGAGAACACAGGTCCTTTCCCGACAGATCGGCTTGCCCATTACCCGGCTTCAGAAGTCGTTCGGAGTTAGTGATAGCTTTGGTTTGCCAGAGAATTTTCACCGGCGATAAATACCGCCGAACAGTAGGATCGGACTGAGATTTGCGTACCTGCTCACTGCTGAAAACAGGCGGGAGGCTAGGTGAAGACGGAGTTTGGGCTAAACTGCCTAAACAAGCAAGCTGGAAGACGGCAAGGTAGAATAGTGGCTTCATAGTAGTCAGTTCTGATAGTACCAGAATCGATTTGACGAGTGTCTTCTACTGTTGTGTCTCAAAAAGAACAAGCCCGGCGAGGTGTAGACCTTAGGCCAAACGGCTTAGGCTTACACCCTGTCGAGCTTGTTTGAAAGCAGAAAGATTTAGTCTCTACACAGGTGAGGCTCCACTCGGGGTTGTTGGGCGTGGCTCCTCTTCTGCTTGACTGGTTATGTGTTCTTCGCTGGAAACAGGTTGGTCTTTATCGGTTTCACTGGTGTCCTGTTCGTCTAAATCTGGTGCAGGTTGTCCCTCCACAGCTGCAACGGGGGTTTGATTGTGTTCAGCTGCAATTTCTTCGATCGCGTCAGCAGCCGGATAAACTGTGGCTGAACCTGCTGTAACAGCATCGTCGGGAAGTTGAGCATCAGGATCGAAACTGTGGTCGCGAAAGAAACGGCGCTGAAAAAACAGGATCAAACAAACGCCGATAAAAATACAGGAGTCGGCAATGTTAAAAATGGGCGTTGAATAGTATTGACCACCCCAGAGCGGCACCCAGTCAGGAATGAAACCCTCCCAGACATCCACGAAAATCATATCAATCACCTGCCCATGAAACCAGGGCGTTGGCGAACCATAGGGTGCGTTGCCCAACAAAACGCCGTAGAAAGTACTATCGATTACGTTACCAACCGCTCCGGCCAGAATCATGGCCATTGCCCAAAGTAAGCCGTTGGGAGCTCCTTGCCGAGCCAAATGAACCAGATACCAGCCAATACCCGCCATCGCCACTAACCGAAACAAACTTAGGATTAGCTTGCCGTAATCGTGGGTCAACTGCATGCCAAACGCCATCCCCGGATTCAGCACATAGTGTAGCTTAAACCAATCCCCAATCAGGCTTAATTGCCCGGCAAAACCCGGCTGCATGTAGTGGTGAACGGCCATTTTAGATGCCTGGTCGATCCCAATCAACAAGAAGGCGAAAAGAAAATATTTAAGCGGGTTTTTCTGGATCATCGTAAAGAAGTAGCAGTTGGCAATAACAGGTGTCAGTTGCTACACTGCCAACCGCTACTGCCAACTGCCAATTATTTTTTTATGCACACTTAGCTGCCCGGCGCCGATCAATTTCTTTGGCTACCAACTTAAACTCGCGACTGCTTTGGCCAGCAATGGATTTGTTTTCTTCGGCCCGGCGGAACAGATACGGCATAACGGCATCTACAGGTCCATAAGGCACATATTTGGCCACATTGTAGCCTGCATTTGCTAGGTTATAAGATATATTGTCGCTCATACCAAGCAACTGAGCGAACCAGATATGCTCATCATTGGGCGCAAGCCCCAATTGCTTCATCCGCTGGAAACAATACTGACAGCTGTACTCGTTGTGCGTTCCCAAACAGATCGAAACGGTATCACGATTATTCAGCGCAAAATCGATTGCACGGTTAAAATCCCGATCGGTGTCTTCTTTCGTGGCCTGAATTGGGTCCTGATACTCTTCTTCATGAGAACGAATCCGTTCTTTTTCCAGATATGCACCCCGCACAAGCTTGGCTCCCAGCAAGTACCCTTGCTCACGGGCCGTTTCTGTAGCACGAACAAAATTTTCGTACATCTCCCAGCGGTACATCTGGTAGGTGTTAAATATCACCGGCCGTTCACGGTTGTAACGAGCCATCATTTCATACGCCAGTGCATCGATTGTGCCTTGCAACCAGCTTTCTTCGGCGTCGACAAACAACCTTACATTACGTTCGTGAGCACGGGCACACAAACGATCTACCCGGTTGCGAACACGCTCATAGGCAACTTTCTGTTCATCGGAAAGTTGATCGCCTTTCTGTACTGCTTCGAGCAGGTCGGAGCTGGCAACACCGGTTACTTTAAATACAGAGAATGGAATATCCGCTGATTCGCTGGCCCGCTCAATGGTGCGTAGTACTTCAAGGGTAGTTTCCTCGAAGCTCCGTTCACTGTCCTCACCCTCAATAGAATAATCGAGAATTGTGCCGATGTGACCGTTGTGTAGTTTGCCTATCGTTTTCTCACAATCGCGGATGCTTTCGCCCCCGCAGAATTGTTCGAAAATTGTGCTCTTGATGAGGTTTTTAATCGGAAGCTTAAGTTTTAGGGCAATTTTTATGAAAAATGTCCCTAAATTTACCAGCCATCCTTTATTCATCAGCGCAAAAAGCCAGTACGTTTTTCGTAATTTGAAATCGGACTGACAGGAGAAGGCAATCGAAGTGTCTTCAAAAGAGACTGCCGGAGCAGTAGTCTGCTTCACCTCACTGGGTCGTTGCAGGGCTGTCGGCATTAGATTACTTCTATTCGACATAGTGTAAGCCCATTTTGCTGGGCACAAACGCGAAAGTTAAACGCTCCGGCACCAATCCAGAACGTTGTGTTAGATAAAACAACAAAGTCAAGCACGGTTGGTTAGGAATAAGGCCAAAATCTTCGTCAACAAATTAAAAATCAGCTTTTGACCAGTATCTTTGTCCTCCCTTTTTAGAGGAGTTCGGTTGCAAATATACCACATTTTTAAATCAAAAGTTCCCGATAGAGTATTGTACTAACCAGTGAATAAAGCCTGTTATGAAGCCTGAATTAGTTGTTGAGCCGCTGTCGTCGTGGATACAGACCGATGGGAAGCCGTTGATTATTGCTGGACCGTGTAGTGCGGAAACCGAAGATCAACTTGTGGAGACCGCTCGCCAGTTGAAAGAACTGAACGCCGTCCACGTGATTCGTGCGGGTGTTTGGAAGCCCCGCACTCGTCCGGGTAGTTTTGAAGGAATGGGCGAAAAGGCCCTGCCCTGGATTCAACGGGCCAAAGCCGAGACGGGTTTGCCGTTTGCGGTGGAAGTAGCTACACCTGAGCACATTGAATTGGCCCTGAAATATGGTGTCGATATTCTGTGGGTAGGTGCTCGTACAACCGTTAACCCGTTCAACGTGCAGGAAATTGCTGATGCTTTACGGGGTGTTGACGTTCCTGTGCTGGTAAAAAACCCAGTAAACCCCGACCTGGCTCTTTGGGTAGGTGCGTTTGAGCGGATTGCCGGAGCGGGTATCACTAAGTTGGGAGCCATTCACCGGGGCTTTGCTACTGGCGAAGCCAGCAAATATCGGAACGTTCCGATGTGGCAAATGGCTATTGAATTGAAGTCTATTTTCCCGGAATTGCCACTTATTGGTGATCCAAGCCACATGGCAGGTAAGCGCGCTTACCTGAACGAACTGGCTCAAATGGCGATGGACCTCAACTACGATGGTCTGATTGTTGAATCGCACATCGACCCTGACAAAGCGTGGAGTGATGCGGCTCAGCAGTTAACGCCAGCCGCTTTTGGCGAAATGCTGGAGCACCTTCAAATTCGGCAGGTTGAGTCAGCAAATATTGAGTTCCAGAGTTTTGTTGAGCAATCACGCCGGAACATCGACAATGTTGATCGGCAGATTGTAGAGATGTTGGGAGCACGGATGGCCCTTGTTGAGCGGCTGGCCGAGTACAAACGCGACAATAACGTGACACTATTCCAGCCTGAACGTTGGAAAGAAATTCTGAAAACTCGTACTGAACTGGGTAAAAAACTCAATCTGTACCCCGAACTCGTGGAAGAGATTTACAAAATCATCCACATGGAATCGATTCGGAAGCAGACGGAGATTATGAACAGTCAAGCGGTATAAATTAGGAGTAAAGAAAAACGGCGAGTGGAGACAGAAAAGCAACTATAGTCGCTTCTGTCTCCACTCGCCGTTTTTCTTTTATTTTACCCTTAACACAACAACACTTCGATTGTAGCCCGCGAAGCAGCCGAGACCACCTGTGATGTTGGTTGGAATTTGAACGGGCTCTGCAAAAGGATTGTCTCCTGCATCTTGTTGTCTGGAGATGGCGTCGTGATACCGATAATACGTTTCGTCGGTATGAAGCAGCGAAATAGTGAGTTCGCCAAAACGAAGGAGCTTACCTAATTGTAGTTGACTGGCGTCGGCCTGACTGAAACCAGGTTGATTCGCTATAGTCGTTCCAGTTGGACCGGAGATAATGGTATTCTGAGTAGGCTGATAGAAGACACTTTCTCGGGACGAAAGTAAACCCCCGTCTGTGCTGGGGGAGTCGGCCTTAGTTCCGCTGTTGGAAAAATCGTCGTTAAACGATACGGTCTGGGTAATAACTGTGTTCACGGCTGTCGAGTTGGCTGGGGGTGTTGCCTGGTATTGAAACAAGCCTGCCACCCGGTAAAAATTGCGCTGACCACCCAGATCGAACCACCGCACACGCACTGTATATTCCTTCGTGTAATTATCCTGTCGGCCGTTTGCCCCAACTGTATAACCTCTGCTTACCACGGCTGAATCGAGCAGCAACTCAGGCATAGGAGCACGAGCAGGAACCGTACATTGACTAGTGGCTTTCTGCCCATTCGACGTTTCGACGGTCAAGATATAGGTTTGCCCGACTACAACGGGAAAGTCGCGAGTGGCGGCCCAGTACAAATTGACCCCCTGCTTGTTGAAATTGGCGGCATAGCGCAAAGCTACAAACCGCGTCCCGTTGCTGATGGTGACAGTGGCATCAGAGACATCGCGAATCGTGTTGGCCTGCCCTAAAACGGGCACCGATAAACTTACCTGCACGGCCAAAACAGAATCTTGAGGAGATATAAACCCGACAACCACTAACTTTTCTGCTCCTTTGTTAATCCGGTCTGGGTCGACCTCGTTGCGAAGACTGTCGCAGGAAAATAGTAAGAATGAGAGACAGGCGAACAGGAGAAAACTGGCTATTAATTTCATGGCGTGAATGAATTAAAATTTGAAATTATAGCTAAACGCTGGTACGATTGGGAATACCGAATATCGAAATAAACCCGTTCGCGACGTTTGGTTAGGCGCTGTTCCTTCGGTGACGGTTTCGATCTGATAGAAGAACGGATTACGTCGGTTGTAGAGATTATAAAAACTGAACTCCCAGGTCCGCTCATGCCGCTTTTTCTGCTTGTGAAACTGGATACCAAAATCCATGCGGTGGTAAGCCTCAGCTCGAAATGAGTTTTTTTCGGTGCCGTAGTCGCTTACTCGTGGCCCAAAATCGAACAAACCGGCGATGATGGCCTTCGTGCCGGTAGGGCTGACCCCGGTGCCACGAATGCCCGGCTGATGCCTATACGCCCGGTACTCTGCCTGGGGAACAGTGAGCGCGTTGCCAGTGCCGTAAATCCACGTGGCAGACAGTGTAATACGTTTGCTCAGTTCGTAGATGCCAACCAGCGAAACGTCGTGCCGCCGATCATAGCGGGGATAAAATTTGCGGCCTCCGTTGAGTTCGGGGAATTGCCACTGAGTCCAGGAGAGCGTGTATCCTGCCCAGCCTGAAAAGCGACCCGCCTTTTTTTGAAGCAATACCTCCGTACCGTATGACCAACCTTTTCCAGAGGTCACGTTATCTTCCCAACTGACCTGTTCGGCAGAAGTAGGATCGCCAATCAACAAAAAACTGGCTCCCTCGCTGTAGTTGATGATATTTTTCATGGTCTTGTAATACCCTTCAACCGTCAACGATAAACCTGACTTGTTGAAGTCTTTAGCTATACCGGCTGCAACCTGCTCCGATTGCTGGGGTTTGATTCGGGCCGTGGTTGGCACCCATAGATCGGTAGGGAGACCAATGCCCGTGTTAGAGAGCAGGTGTACATATTGGTTCATAAGCGCATACGAGCCCTTCAGCGAAAGGTCCGGCTTGAGCATATAGGCCACCGATAAACGCGGTTCGGGTCGCACGTAACTGGTTTGTTTTTGGATAAAGTGACTTAGGCGAAGGCCACCATTGAGCCGCCATAGAGCGTTAGGCCGCCACGTATCTTCGACATAAACACCTGATTCGAGCACATCGATATTGTCGATGTTCCGAGAAAACTGGGCGTCTCCCACGTTTTTCAGAACAATGGCGCTGGGCGTAAACCGGTGCTGAATCGTTTGAGCGCCAAACCGGAGCGAGTGCTGCGGATTAGGATAAAAATCGAAGTCGTACTTCAGTGAGAAATCTCGAATTCCCGAATTGTAACGCAACGAAAACTGGTCGGTGCTAGTCCGGCTGCGTTCATCCGACGAAATCTGGAATTTATAATCGCTGTAGATCAGGGAGAGATTAGAGAACAGCTGTTGCGAAAAAAGGTGGTTCCAACGAAGCGTTCCCGTAGCGTTACCCCAGCCTAAGCCCACGTCGGTACCGTCGGTGTTGGTTCCGGTGTCTTTGGCATAAAATCGGTCGCGCCCAAAATATCCACTCAAATAAACTTTATCTTTCTGGCCGAGGTCGTAGTTAGCTTTTGCGTTGAGGTCGTAGAAATAATAACCCGCGCTGGTCTGGCCGTCGCTCTGAGCCCGAATCAGGGGAGCCGCCACCACGTCGAGGTAGGTTCTACGGGCCGACACTAAGAATGACCCTTTTCGGTTCTTTGTCAATGGCCCTTCCAAGGTGAGTCGCGACGAAATCAGGCCAATTCCGCCCTCGCCATGCAGTTTTTCGCGGTTTCCATCTTTCATATTCAGATCGATTACCGATGATAATCGCCCGCCGAAACGGGCGGGAAAACCACCTTTGGTCAGCTCTACACTTTTGAGGGCGTCGCCATTGAATACCGAAAAGAATCCGAACAGGTGATTGGCATTGTACACGATGGCGTCGTCCAGAATAATCAGGTTCTGGTCGGGACCACCGCCCCGCACATATATTCCTGTGCTGCCTTCAGAGCCTTTCTGCACCCCCGGCATTAGTTGCAGGACTTTCAGCACGTCTTTTTCGCCCAGAAAAGCCGGAATTTTTTTAATCTGTGAAACAGGAATATCGATCTGACTCATCTGGGGAGAGTCGCTCACTTTTTCCTCAATCCGGCTCGACGTAACCGTTACCTCGGTCAGCTCTTTACCGGGCTTGAGAGTCACACTTACTTGTTGATCTTTTTGGAACGGAAGAGTCCGTAGAACGGCATCGTAGCCTACAAATGAATAGGCTAGTCGAACACTATCCTGAACCGGTAATGTAAGGGAATAAAAACCATACGTATTTGTTGTGGTGCCGGTAGAGGTCCCCGGTAAAAAAACGTTTACACCAATCAGGGCTTCCTGGCTGCCCGCTTCCCGTACATAACCGCTAACGGTTGCGACCGACCGCGTGGCAATAGCTTTCGTATTAACTGGCCGTGTCGTGACTGATACGCCGGGTTGAGACTGTGTTCCTGAAGTTCTGCCAACGGGAGTAGGCGTCTGTGCAAGAGTAATATGGGTGATACAGGATAAGACTAAAAAAAAGGGGTAGCGTAATCTCATTAGACGAGTGTTTACGGAAGGAGTATAAAAGCGAGAGTTTGGTTGGAACGAAACGATAGGAAAGACCAAAAATTAACTCGCTTTAACAAAAACGCTAGTACAGTATAAGATAGTGTTTTTGCACACTTCACCGCCATTTTTTGTTGTATTATAAACAATACTGCTTGATGTGGGTAAGGAATATACGAAACTCAACGGTTTGATAAACAGCGCAAGGTCATGTTAGAATTTGATAAACTTTCCCTCAATGTCCCCACAACCACTAAAAAACGTGTCGTTATTATCGGCGGTGGTTTTGGCGGAATCAATGTTGCCAAAAACTTAGATAGTCGCGATTTTCAGGTTGTTCTGTTCGACAAACAGAATTACCATGCTTTCTGGCCTCTATTGTATCAAGTAGCCACGGCGGGCCTGGAACCTGATTCTATTGCCGAACCCCTCCGCAAGCTATTCGACGATAAAGACGATTTTCATTTTCGGCTTGTGCGGGTTACGGGTGTCGACCCGGTTGAGAAATCGGTGAAAACGCTCATTGGCGATCTTCATTATGATTATCTGGTGATTGCTGCCGGATCGAAGAGTAATTTTTTCGGTAACAAGCAAATTCAACAATATGCTTTTCCGCTGAAACAAATGACCGACGCGCTCAATCTTCGTAGCCAGTTGTTGCAGTGTTTCGAGCAAGCCAGCATTACGCGCGACCCAGAGATGCAGCAGTCGCTGTTGAATTTTGTGATTGTTGGTGGTGGGCCAACAGGCGTCGAAATGGCAGGCTCTATTGCCGAGATGCGCAAGCACGTACTGCCCAATGACTATCCGGGGCTCGATTTCTCTAAAATGAACATTTACCTTGTCGAAGGCCTTGACCGGGTGTTGCCGCCAATGGATGTTGAATCGAGCAAAACGACCCACGGTTATCTAGAAGAACTGGGTATCGAGATTAAACTGAAGACTCTGGTTGATTCGTATGATGGCCAGACTGTGGTGCTGAAAAACGGTGAGCAGATCAAAACCCAAACACTAATTTGGGCGGCAGGTGTGATGGGTGCAATGATTGACGGCGTACCCAAAGAAAGCATCGAAAAAGGTCGGATACTGGTTAATGAATTCAACCAAGTGCAGGGCATGTCGGATATTTATGCTATCGGCGACATTGCTTATATGAAAGGGGGAGATCCCGACTTTCCGAACGGGCACCCTGGAGTAGCCCAACCAGCAATACAGCAGGGTGAACGCCTGGCCAAGAACCTTGGGCAACTGGTGCGCAACCGAGAACTAGAGCCATTTCGCTATTTTAATAAGGGTAATTTGGCTATTGTTGGCCGTAACCGTGCCGTGGCTGATTTACCGGGTGGTGTTCACCTTGGCGGTTTTATGGCTTGGGCAACGTGGCTTTTCGTCCACATTTTTTACCTGATTGGCTTCCGCAGCAAATTGGTGGTATTGAGCAACTGGATTTATCGATTCTTTACGTATCAGCGAGGTACTCGGCTTATTATCCGGCCCTTTATCCGGAAAGATGACAAGCTTACTGAAGAATACATGGTTAAGAATGAGATGGTTTAGTACTCTCGGAAAGCTCATATGTAAAACCCTTTCAATAAAAAATTGCATTTTAACCGCAATGATTGTTCTGAGAATTGCTTATTTTGCAGTACAGGTTGATCCCTTTCTTTTCATATGAATAAATGCATTTTTCTTGATCGTGATGGGGTGCTAAACGAAGACCGTTCAGACTATGTCTATCGGGTCGAAGATATGGTTATACCTCAGGGTGTAGCTGAGGGACTCCAGATGCTCAAACAGGCTGGTTATATGCTGATTGTAATTACGAATCAGGCAGGCATCGCCAAGGGGCTTTATACCCGCGACGATGTGATGCGGTGCTTTGATCATCTACAAAACCACTGTGGTAATATCATCGACGATATATATTATTGCCCGCACCACCCCGACTACGATACACGATCACTTTTGCGTAAGCCTGATTCGCTTATGCTTGAAAAGGCAATTGCCAAATACAACATCGATCCCGAAAACTCGTGGATGTTTGGTGATACCTTACGTGATATGCAAGCCGGTCGGCGGGTAGGGGTGCGCACCATGCGTATCATGCCGAATAGTGCGCAAACGCACGAAAATGACCGGTACGCAGCAGACCTGCTTGAAGCAAGCCGCTTGATCGTAGATAACGCATAAGCTCAGTTGAAGGCAAAACGAGTGAGGGGAAGATCTTTCTTTAATAGAAAAGACCTTCCCCTCACTCGTTTTTGCTTAATTCCGAAATGCTACGCCCGGACCTGTGTAGTTGGAGCAGTAGCTTTTTGTACGCTGCCGTAAGCCGGACAAGCTCCTCTGCGGGCACAAGAACTCATCGTCAAAATGGCCAGTAAGCCAACAATGGTGAATACCTTTTTCATCGTATTGCAGTTAGTCTTTATCTACTAATTCTGGTTCCTGTTCCTCAAGTTTCTCACTTTCTTCGGTAGCGTCAAGCTCAGTAGGACCCGGTTCTGCGGAGGTGTAACCCAAAATTTTGAGCATTACCTCGCTATTCTGCTCCGGTGCAAATAAACGTGTACGCAGATTGCCTTCTTCGTCTTTATCTACAATTACGTGCTGCGGTGCTGGAATCAGACAATGCTGAATTCCGCCGTAACCACCCAACGATTCCTGATACGCCCCCGTGTGGAAGAAACCAACATACTGCCGCTCGGCTTCCTGCTCAAAAATGGGCAGATACAAGTCGGCACTGTGGGCCTCGGTATTATAAAAATCGTGAGAATCGCACGTCAGCCCACCAAGGTTAACTTTCTGATACGGATTGTCCCAGTTGTTAACGGCCAGCATGATATACTTCTGTCCTAAACCCCACGAATCGGGCAATTGCGTAATAAATGAACCGTCAATCATGTACCATAACTCCTTGTCATTTTGGAGCTTCTGGTCAATAACTTCATATATAACGGCGCCACTCTCCCCCACAGTATAACTGCCAAACTCTGTGAAGATGTGCGGTACCGGAACGTTGCTTTTGTTACAGATCCACTGGATACTTTCCACGATCTGATCGATCATGGCCTGGTAGTCATACGTGAACTGGAACGAGGTCTGAATCGGTAACCCACCACCAATATCAATGGAATCGAGATCGGGGCAAATTTTCCGAAGTTCACAATATTTGTACATAAACCGGCTCAACTCACTCCAGTAATACGCGCTGTCTTTGATGCCCGTATTAATGAAGAAGTGCAGCATTTTCAGCTTAAACTTACTGCTATGCTGAATTTTGCTCCGGTACAACTCATTAATGTCGCTGTAGCGAATACCAAGCCGCGAGGTATAAAACTCGAAGTTTGGTTCTTCATCTGTAGCAATCCGAATGCCAAAGTTTACGGTTTCGGCAGTAATACCGTCTTCATAAGCCTCAATCTCTTTAAGATTGTCCAGAATGGGCATTACATTGAAACCATCGTTAATAAGCTCCCGCAACGATTGTGTGTACAAGGGGCGTTTGTATCCGTTAGCGATGATGTACGTACTCTTATTTACTTTGCCCAGCCGATGTAATTCCCGGATAATGGGAATATCGTAGGCAGACGAAGTTTCGAGGTGAACGCCGTTTTTGAGGGCTTCTTCGAGTACAAACCGGAAGTGGGATGACTTCGTACAGTAGCAATACGTGTAGGTCCCTTTGTAATTATACCGCTTCATGGCATTTTTGAACAGCGACTTTGCCTGATCAATATGTTCCGTGATTTTCGGTAAGTAAGTCAGTTTCAGGGGAGTTCCGTACTGCTTCACAATGTCCATGAGAGGCACATTGTTGAACAACAAATTGTCGTTCTCCGTTTTAAATTCCAGCGTGGGGAATTCAAACGTCTGGTCGATTAGGTCATAGTAGGTTTTCATCCCTTCGTCCGGCGCATAGGTTTTGTGAAGTTGGTTGATTTAGAAAAAAGATGGCGAAAATGGCGCAAAAATCACTCATTTGCAAGTATAACCCATTCGCAAAGTAGAGAACGTAAAGACCGGGGGTTTGATTCGGTGTTAACAGAAAATTTATGTCGACTTGTCCTCACCAAAACTGGAAAATCGGGGAAAGTGTAGAAGAGAGGTGGAGGTGTTCTCTATTAGTTTGAAAACAACTCAATTATAGACGGTTTGGGTTGACCCATTTTAGAGCTTTGATATTATCAAAATCTCGCTCGTTGTCGGTAACAACAACCAAATTGTTTACGAGCGCAGTTGCAGCGATAATAGCATCGGGTGTTTTGATTTTATGCTTCCGTCGCAAACGGATTGTTTCTAACACAATTGCATCAGATAAACTAAGGACAACTGAATCCTCAATAAAAACAGCGACCTTACTTTCCAAATCTGCGTCAGCAGGATTCCAGCTCAGCAATTCAATTTGAGTAATGACGGAAATAAGGCTTTCCTTGTCGAATAGGGTATCCATAAATCGCAAACCAGCCTCGGGGAAGACCTCTTCCAAGTATTTACTGACTGCCGAACTGTCGATTAAATACCGTTTTACCACTCGTTTCTAATTTTCTTTAGATGTTCGTTCAGGTTATCAGCTGCCGGACCTTTGATGCTTCCACGTAAAGCTCGAATCCGGTTAGGTTTCTTTTCTGAGCCTGTAGCCTTGTCGTTCTCCACAACGGTTGTAGCAATATTGAGTCGCGTCAATAAGTCAGAGAGCAAATCCAACTCGGCCTGGTCTTTTGGGGTAATTAGGAGTGATTGCATGGTGTACACAAACTTTGATCATGCTAAAAATAAGCTATTTTACATAGACAGTTGTTATGTAGTAACATTTAAAACCATTTCTTGATTCGAAGTACCAAGAAACCAACGAAATGAATCACTTTCAGCTGGAAATCGGATCGGCTATAACACGAACTATGGGCGGCTCCGACCAGTGGGCTGGAACATCGGTAGTGGTCAGAATGGGAAAGGCCGACGAGTAACCGCCTAGCCAGGTAACAGTATGCTGAAACACTACTTCGGGAATGCGATGAAACCGAATGGCATAGGCACACATCACACACGGTTCGTGCGTTGAGTAAAGTACACAATCCGACAAATCGGTTTTGTTGAGTTGGCGGGCGGCATCACGAAGAACAAGTAGCTCAGCGTGGCCCGTGATGTCGTTCTCGGTTCGGGCAGTTTCAGCCGCTTCGCTGATGATCTGCCCCTGACGGACCATTAGGGCACCGACGGGCGGGTTGCCTGCCTGAGCCGCTTGGAGAGCTAACTGCCGGCAGCGATCCAGAAAAAAATTGTGGTTATCGGAAATCATAATTGGCCGCAAACTACCCTTTTGCCCACAAACAAAAAACAACACCTACTTTTGCCCAACTTTTCAGATGTAATTACCAGCGCATGACGCTCCAGGCTATTCACTTTATTTCTATTGGCGGCAGCGCCATGCACAATTTGGCCATTGCCCTTCATAAGCAAGGCCACACCATTTCGGGTTCCGACGACGAAATCTATGAACCATCGTATACCCGGCTGGAACAGCAAGGGTTATTGCCCACCGAAATGGGCTGGTTTCCAGATCGAATACATAGCGGGCTGTCGTGTGTGATTCTGGGTATGCACGCCCGCAAAGACAACCCTGAGTTGGCGCGGGCGCAGGAGCTGGGCCTTCCCATTTATTCGTACCCTGAATATGTTTTCCAGCAAAGTCAGCAGAAACAGCGAGTGGTGATTGCCGGTAGTCACGGCAAAACGACTATCACCTCGATGATTATGCATGTGTTGCAGTTTCACAATCGCCTGTTCGACTATCTGGTGGGGGCACAGGTAGAAGGATTCGAGACGATGGTGAAATTAACGTCCGAAGCTCCAGTAGTCGTGATTGAGGGCGATGAATACGCAACTTCACCCATTGACTCGAAGCCTAAGTTCATTCATTATCAACCCCATATCGCCCTTATCAGCGGTATAGCCTGGGATCACGTCAACATTTACCCAACCTGGGATTTGTATGTTGATCAGTTTGAGATGCTGGCTGATGCCATGCCCCGAGGAGGAATACTGGTCTTCGACGAAACTGACGATATGCTCGATGTGGTGGGTCAAAAAGATCGTCCCGACGTGGCGAAAGTGCCCTACGGGATCCATCCGCACCAGATTCGTGATGGTAAAACCGTGTTGATTGCCAAAGATGGCAGCGAAATACCGGTGCTGGTATTTGGGGAGCACAATATGAAAAACATTGCTGGTGCCATGGCCGTTTGCGACCGACTTGGCATTACAGAAGCGATGTTCTACGAAGCCATCAGCAGCTTTAAAGGCGCGTCGAAGCGGCTCGAAAAATTGTCAGAAACGCCGGAGTTGATCGTTTATCGGGATTTTGCTCACGCACCCTCCAAGGTCGAAGCAACAACCGAGGCCGTAAAAGCTCAGTTTCCCGATCGGAAATTATTGGCAGCTGTTGAGCTACACACTTTTAGTAGTTTGAACAAAGAGTTTATAAGTCAATACAAAAACAAACTGGCAGCCGCCGATGTAGCTGTGGTATATTTCAATACCCATACGTTAGCCATCAAACGCCTTGAACCCATTTCCATTGAGGATGTAAAAGGGGCTTTTGACCAACCGAATCTCTATGTTTTCACGGAAACAGATGAGCTAAAGGCATTTCTGGATGCTCAACGTGAACAGGTAGGTGTCATGCTGTTAATGAGTTCGGGAACGTTTGGAGGATTACTTAATGGCCACTATTCATTTCTTGTTTAAATTATGCAAAGCCTTGTTGTTTACTGCGGTTCCAGTCCCGGAACCAATCCAATTTATACAGAAGTAGCCGAAGAGCTAGGCCGGGCATTAGCTGAACGTAACATCCGCCTGATTTACGGTGGGGGTGGTTTTGGCTTGATGGGCACTGTTGCCAGTACTGTTCTCCTGAACGGAGGTGAGGTGACCGGGGTAATTCCTAACTTTCTGGCCGAGCTGGAAGTGGCTCACCAAACGCTCACTGAACTGCATTTTGTAGAGACCATGCATGAGCGTAAGTTCAAAATGGTGACGCTGGCCAAAGGCGTCATTGCTTTGGCGGGTGGTTACGGCACGCTCGATGAATTGTTCGAGATTCTGGCCTGGCGGCAACTTAAGTTGTACGACGGCCCTGTGGCTGTAATCAACACAAACGGCTACTACGATCTAATGCTCAAGCAACTCGACCGGATGGTTGAAGACGGGTTTTTGAAACAGGAAAATCGGGATATACTGATTGTGGCCGATACGGTTGAGGAAGCGTTGGACCGGATGATAGAGGTGTAAGCTTCTCGATGCATTAACGGCTAAAATCCAGTGTCCTGCGTCCAATATCCTACGTCTATTTCTCGTTTAAAATAAGGCGCTGAAATCGCGACGGCGAACCGCGCATCTGTCCAATTTTGTTTACCTTGGGCAAAAGGTAGCTTTTTTCTCTAAACGACATGAAAATTAGTACTTCCTCTTCACTGCTTGTGATGCTTGGGTTGGCAGTCGGACTTTCGGGCTGTAACTCGGCAATGGTGGCGTACAAAAAAGGAGTTCGTCATTACGACGTAGGGGAATATAATCTGGCCCTGACTCAGTTTGATAAAGCAGCCAAGGGCGATATTGACCCGAAACGACTCAACTATTATACGGCTGAAGCGTATCGGCTTTCTAATCGCTTTGCCGAAGCCGCTCCGTTTTATCAAAAATCCATCGATGCTGGAACGATAGAGCCGGATGTTCGTCTGAACTATGCCTACGCACTGAAAGCCGAAGGCAAATATGCGGAGGCCCTGACCCAGCTACAACAGTATCTGGATAGTAAGCCAACCAACAAGGTAAACCTCGATAAGGCACAACGGGAGCTCGGAACGCTCCGGGCGGTGGATGCTATTGCGGCAAAAAAAACCGACATCGTACTGAAAAACATGGCGAACGTGAATTCGCCCGGTTCGGAGTTCGCGCCGGTTATCCGAGGTGAGGAGTTGATTTTTACTGCATCGCGTAAAGATGTTGTGTATAAAAACAACGGTTTGCCCATGCTGGGGCTTTACAGAGTGAAGCTCAATCAGAATCCTGATGAAACGGGCAACGCTGCTCAAACCTTCAGCAATAATGTATTTCAGGTTGATGTGAACGAAGGAACGCCTGCGTTTACGAAAGATGGAAAGGCTATGATCTTTGCGCGTGGTAACAACGGAAAACGCAAAGGTGGTCTTGATGTTGATTTGTATATCAGTCGGTTGACTGGCGATACGTGGAGTGAGCCGCAACGCTTACCTATCAGCGATTCAACCGCCTGGGATGGTTCACCAGCATTCTCGGCTGATGGCAAAACGCTTTATTTTGCATCTAACCGGGCCAATAGTGTTGGTGGTATCGACCTGTATCGCACCAACATGGATGCATCGGGGCGGTTCTCTCGTCCTGTAAACATGGGCCGCGACATCAACACACCGGGTAACGAGATGTTCCCTTTTGTAGCTCCCGATGGCAAGCTGTATTTTTCGTCTGATGGACACCCCGGTTTAGGTAAACTGGATGTGTTTGTGGCAACGCGTTCGCAGGGCGTGATTCGGGTTGAAAATATGGGTCAACCAATCAACTCACCCGCTGATGATTTTGGCTATGTGCTGCTGGATACCGACAAAGGTTTTCTGGCCTCAAACCGAGCAGGGGGTAAAGGTGACGACGATCTATATTACTTCGGTTCGACGAACCCAACGGATACCCCAATCGCTCAGAAGGACCCTAATGATCCGAACAACCCCAACAATCCGAACGCACCCAAAATTGTCCGCTATTTTCTGGCTGGAACCGTTTCGGCCAACGAACCAACCCCCGCAGCTCTGGATTCGGCAAAGGTGCGCATAGTTGAGGAAGGCAGTGGTGAAACTGTGGCTGAAGTAACAACTGGTCGGCCTGGTACATTTGGAAAATATCCACTACAAGAGGGTAAAGAATACTCAATTGTAGCTGAACGGAAGGGTTATTTAACCCGTCGTGAGCCATTTACGATGCAGGGACGCAGCATTCCGCAGGTATTCCTGAAAAAAGCTGAAACTGATACTACATTCAACGTAGCCTTGCTGTTAGATAAGGTTGAGCTTAACAAGACGTTCGTGCTCGACAATATTTATTACGATTTGAACAAGTTTGATATCCGCCCCGATGCGGCTCAGGAACTGGATAAATTGGTAACTGTTCTGAAAGATAACCCAACGCTCCGTATCGAACTTGGGTCGCACACCGACGTGCGTGACACGGATTCATACAACCTTAAACTGTCGCAAAACCGCGCCCGGTCTGCCGTTGAGTACATCGTCTCAAAGGGCATTGATGCCAGCCGGATGACCGCTAAGGGATATGGTGAAACGGTGCTGATTGTGAAAAATGCCAAAACGGAGGAAGAACATCAGCGCAATCGCCGAACCGAATTCAAGATTCTAGAGTATTAAGAGTTAGGTGTATATTAGCTGACGCGAAGGGCTTCGACTCCGCTCAGCCTGACAATTCGCCTTGGTACTGGTTAAGTAATCAGAATCAAGTTGGCTGTCAGGCTGAGCGGAGTCGAAGCCTTTTATGTCAGCAACGAATTATCGTAACAAAGCCGCCCTTATTCACCATGTCAGACCGCCTTCGCCAATTTCTTATTGTGTTCTCGATCATCAGTCTGATCGTGATGAACTACCTTTCCAATGTCCGCGTATTTGCAGAAACAACCAACGCTGACATTTCACGAAAGTACCAGACGCTAATTACGCCCGCTGGTTACGCGTTTGCTATTTGGGGTGTTATTTTTCTGGGCCTTCTTGCCTTCGCCGTTTTTCAAGCCTTACCCTCTCAGCGTGAAAATCCACGTTTCCGGGCAGCTGGGCCGTGGGTAATTCTAAATGCCTTTTGCAACGCCATCTGGAGTCCAATCTTCAATAATGATCGAATTGGACTGGCGCTGGTGGTCATTTTGGTGATGTTCATAAGCCTGTTGTTGGTGATGGATCGGCTTCGAATTGGGCGAGAATTTGTACGTCGGCGCGAAATCTGGCTGGCACGACTCCCTTTTTCTATCTACTTCGGCTGGCTTACAGTAGCAACAATTCTGAACGTGGCAGTTTTTTTGAAAGCGACTGAATTTGACCTGAGTATGTTGCCCGAATATGGTTGGGGAGCCGCTGTACTGGTGATCGCTTTTCTGGTAGGCGTGTTTCTGTTTAATCGGTATCGTAGTGCAGGGTATATATTAGTATTTGCCTGGGCGTATGCTGCCATTGCCGTGGCTCAGAAAGATGTTGCGTATGTACCCTCGTTTGCCTGGGCGGGCGTCGCAATCGCTGTTATACTGGCCGGTTTTGCTCTGTTGACTCAAAATACGAATTATGCGGCTGTTCCTCCTGCTCGGCGCTAACCTCGGCGATCGTTTCCAGACGCTGGAACAAGCTAAAAAGCAGTTGATCGCGTCGGTGGGTGCATTAGTGAATGAGTCGATGCTGTACGAAACATCTCCCTGGGGAGTCACCGACCAACCGCCCTATCTGAATCAAGTTCTGGAACTTCAGACAACTTTCTCCCCTGAGGATGTTCTAACCCACACCCAGTCAATTGAACAGAGCCTTGGCCGGGTTCGGCTCGATCGTTGGGGGGCACGTTTGATCGATATTGATTTACTTTATTACGACGATCTTATTCTGCAAACGGAACGACTGACGCTGCCCCACCCACTCCTGTACGAACGGCGGTTTGTGCTGGTGCCTTTGTGTGAGATTGCGCCGGATTTTGTGCACCCAGTACTTGGAAAGACTAATGCCAAAATGCTACGGGATTGTAGAGATTTAGGCCTTGTAAAGCCATTTGATACGAGCGTTGGCTAAATTTTCGTTTTTTTCAAAAACCCAATATCGGGGTTTTTCGTAGTTTACGCATTAGACCGCTCGAACCATGAAAAAGACATCAACTGTAACTAACGGAAGTCTATTGATTGCCGAACCCTATCTCAGCGACACTAATTTTGAGCGGAGTGTAGTCTTGGTGTGCGAGCATAGTAGCGAGGGAACTTTTGGCTTGGTTCTGAATCAAACAACTAACCTGCATCTGAGCGACGTTATTGAGGATGTATATGCTGATTATCCACTGTTTTTGGGTGGCCCTGTTCAGCAAAATACGCTTCATTATCTGCACCGCCGTCCCGATTTGATCGACGGGTCAATCCGAGTAGGAGAAGGGTTATACTGGAGTGGCAATTTTGAACAGGTAAAACAAGCCGTCAATATTGGCACCCTACCTGAGGCTGACATTCGTTTTTTTGTGGGTTATTCGGGCTGGAACGAGGGTCAGCTGGATAGCGAGTTAGCCGAGAAAGCCTGGATCATTGCCAAGAGCGAAGCGGAATTTCTTTTCGAGACGCCCGCCGACCAATTTTGGCGTGGTGTGCTTAAAAGCATGGGGGGCGAGTTTAAGGCAATGGCCAACTACCCAGTCGATCCTCGTTTGAATTAAGTTTTTTTAACCAATTTTGCGCTCGACTTCACGTTACAGAAAGGTACGTTGCCTTTCCCGCTAAGCGGACAAATCCTGTTTTCATGCGCATATCTCGACTTTTCGTCTTCTTTTTGCTTGCCTGCCCATTCCTGTCGGTTGCCCAGGAGGCAAAAATTTCCAGCCATTTTGGTATTAAAATTGGGCCATCACTTACCCGTTTAACGGTATCAGGCATTACACCTAATATTCCGAAACAGAAAATCGACTACCATCTAGGGGGTATGTACCGGTTTCGATACAACCGGTTTGTGGTGCAGCCCGAATTGCTTTACAGCGCTAAAGGGGGCACGTTTCAGGCTGTGCGGGTTGGTGGTAAAGTGACTACCAAAAACAACTACGCATACATCAGCGTCCCACTTTTGCTAGGTTACATTCCGACGGAAGGTATTACGCTTCAGGTCGGGCCCGAATTCAGCTACGCGCTCAACAGTGGCACCGCAACGGGTCCGGGGAAGCGTAATGATGTTGGAATCGTATTTGGTGCGCACTACGATTTTCTGGATATGCTTGACAAATTTAGTTTGCACCTTCGCTACATTCACGGCCTCAACAATGTAGCTCCACCTTCTGATCCAGCGTTAGCGGTTAACTACCGCAACCAGGTGTTGCAACTATCGATGGTATACAATTTCTACAAAAAGAAGAAATAGCCTCATGCTCTCCGACTTCGGTATCATCTTTCTGTTCATCGTGGCGGCCTTTGCCTTCATTGGCGGAGTGCTGTTCGTGGCCAGCTTATTGCGCCCAAGTCGACCCAATGCAGATAAGTTGAGTACTTACGAGTCGGGAGAGGAGCCAGTTGGCAACGCCAGCGTACAATTCAATGCCCGATTTTATGTTGTGGCTTTAATTTTCGTATTATTCGACGTCGAATTGGTGTTTCTGTTCCCTTGGGCTACCGTGTTTGGACAGCGCGCATTGCTGGCTGAAACGAATGGTCGTTGGGGCTGGTTTGCGCTTACCGAAGCTACCCTCTTTGTGGTGCTGTTGGCGGTGGGCCTCGCCTATGCTTGGGGTAAGGGCTATCTGGATTGGGTGAAACCTCAACCCCAGAAACCGACTTCCGATTCGAAAGTGCCCCCGGCTCTGTATGACCGGGTCAACGAAAAGTACCGCCAATCAGCAAAGCCATGAATTTTGTCACGGGTCAGTTGCTTATTTTTCTGTTGCTGGCCCTGTTCTCTCCTGCAGTAGGACAGTCTATCGAACGCCCTCAATTCAAAGCAATTGTTCATCTCAAAGCAGGAGGGCGCGTAAAAGGCACACTCGATGATGTTGAAAAAGGCGTTCTCTATTTTTCTCCCGCAGAACAGATTTATTTTCGAGGTGTCGACATCCGGTCGGCTTCTGTGCCGCTTAAAGAAGTTGATTGGGTATTGATTAAGCGCACCGGCAATCGCCAATCAATTCGAACCGGTATCGCTGCGGGAGCTTTGCTGGGTGGTTATCTGGGGTACAGGAGCAGTCGGCAAAATAGATTCCGGTCGCCCATCCTGGAGGTTGTTTCTATTGCACTATCTGCCGCGAGTTTAGGAACTGTTGGGGGGCTGCTTGGCTCGGTTTACGGTGGATCTACCCGGCGAGCTATTCGTCCAATTGACCGTAATAATCCGGTTGAAAGCTTAGAGCGGCAACTACAGCCCTTTACGCAAGCTTATCAGGAAAAGCTACTGGTTCCTGTTGTTCAATAAGCAGAACGTTTGCTTGCTTCTAGGCGTTAATTTTCAAAAATACTGTGCTATGACTCCCGCTCCGCCAACCAATAAAACCGCCGACCACGGCCTTATGCTGATGCACTCCGAAGACCTGCTCAACTGGTCAAGGGCCTCATCGTTGTGGCCGTTGACATTCGGGCTAGCTTGCTGTGCCATCGAGATGATGCAGTCGATGGCATCGAGTTATGATTTGGAGCGATTTGGGATCTTTCCCCGGCCTTCGCCCCGGCAAGCCGATATTATGATTATTTCGGGTACGGTAACCTACAAGATGGCTGACCGGATAAAGCGGCTTTATGAGCAGATGGCCGAACCGCGCTACGTGATCTCGATGGGGTCATGCAGCAATTGTGGTGGCCCCTACTGGCAGCACGGTTATCATGTGGTTAAAGGCGTTGACAAGATTATTCCGGTTGATGTATATGTGCCCGGATGCCCCCCCCGCCCGGAGGCTCTAATCGATGGGTTTCTGAAACTTCAGGAGAAAATCAGGGCTGAAAAGCCGCTGACAGGAACCGAGCCTTTAAAAGACGAGTCTGATAAAACCATGACTAAAGTATGATCTTTGCTGAGATTGCCGCCCTCCTGCAAGACCGTTTTGCTGTTGCCATAAATACAGCAAATGTGCAGCCTTATGTGACGGTGCAGCCTACTGATCTGGTGTCGATCTGCCAGTTTCTTCGTGACGACGATCGGCTCTTTTTTGACCATTTAGCCTGTCTGACAGCTATCGATAATGGCCCGGTCGTGGATACTATGGACGTTTTTTACAACCTTACGTCTATTCCTTACGAACACGACCTGATGTTGCGGGTTACGATTCCGCGCCAAACTGCATCGGGCGAACTCCCTACTTTGCCAACGCTGAATCACCTTTGGCGCACTGTCGACTGGCACGAACGCGAAGCCTTTGATTTGGTTGGGATTCACTTCGAAAATCATCCTGACTTACGGCGTATTTTGCTCCCCAGCGACTGGGAAGGGCATCCACTACGCACAGACTACGTAGAGCCAGCGTATTACCACGGCATTAGAAATAAGTAAGCGGCACGTGTGCCTTCTAAAAACAGCAGAGCCAACAGAAAAATCTGCTGGCTCTTAGCTGCATGCTACTGAAGATGAAGTGAATTCGCCACCAAACGCATAGACCTAATACGGGTGCTATGATAAACGGGTTGCGTTCGATAAGGCTATTTCCCTTTGCTTTCTTTGTCTTTATCCTTCAACGCAGCGCGTTGGTCGTCGCGTAGAGTTGGGTATTGAATGCCTAACTGCTCCAGATATGTTTTGTATTTCGATGGGTCGTAGTAAAAGGGCGTCAGTTTAGGCTTAAACTCCGTCATGATCTTTTGGTTGAGATAAACGGCTGGGAATTCTTTGGGCGAGATCAGGGGCGTGTATTTCTGCTCTTTTGTTTGCTCATTGGTGTAATAATCCCACGCATTTTTGATGATCTCAGGCTTCATGAGCATGTCGAGAATAGTCATTGCTTCGGCTTTGGCCCCGGCTACAATTCCTTTGTGCGCAATGGGCGTTGCCATCGAAATAGCGTTGGCCCAGTGGTGACCCGGCAAATCGGGAATATTGCTCGGATAACGTAGCACAACGGTCGGGAGCGACCACGAAATATCCGCAATATCATCAGAGCCAGCACCAGAGTTTAGGGTGGCTCCCCCCATCATGCGCGTTGGTGGTGCAAATTCGGCTGGTAACCCAATGGTGTCGAGTTTGGTGGCCAACCCTTTCACATTAAGCGCCTGAAGTTCCATTTGGCTGGCTTTGGCAAGTAGTTGATCTTCTTCTGACCAGGTTGGCAAGCCCACTTTCCGAATATTCTCGTACATGGCCTCAGCAATAGGCCGATTGAAATGGCCTGGCCAGGCTGACCCTAGAATGTCATACGTAAACTTGGTATCGGTCATCATGGCCGCACCTTCAGCTATTTTGAGCCCCGTATCAAACAGTTTCTTTATTTTGGTATAACTCCGCTCCCGGAAATAATACCAAACTGCGGCTTTCGAAGGCACTACGTTAGGTTGGTCTCCCCCATCGGGAATAACATAGTGGGAGCGTTGTGTAGTTTCGAGGTGTTCGCGCCGGAAATTCCAACCGACGTTCATCAGCTCAACGGCATCCAGAGCACTTTTTCCCCGCCAGGGCGCTCCGGCTGCGTGAGCCGCCTGCCCTTCAAAATTGAACCGTACCGATACCAGTCCATTATTGCCCGCATCGCCCCAAGATACTCCCAGGTTGTTGCCCACGTGCGTGAAAATGCAGGCATCTACATTTTTGAAATACCCATCACGAACATAAAAGGCTTTGGCTCCAACAAGCTCTTCGGCAACGCCCGGCCAAAGCATCAGCGTACCCTGAATCTTGTCGCGTTCCATGAGTTGCTTTACAGCCAGAGCAGCTACAATATTCAGCGCTTGTCCGGAGTTGTGGCCTTCGCCGTGTCCCGGAGCTCCTTCTACTATTGGAGCTTTGTAAGCCACA
Source organism: Flavobacterium sp. SUN052 (assembly GCF_028867935.1). Lineage (GTDB taxonomy): Bacteria > Bacteroidota > Bacteroidia > Flavobacteriales > Flavobacteriaceae > Flavobacterium. The sequence goes on along the minus strand of NZ_JAPQNS010000022.1, from coordinate 16,539 downwards.
CCGGGTTTCTGGCTTGCTTTCGGAATACAGTCTACATCGGAACCAATAGCGATAATGGGTTTGCCGCTACCCCAGGTAGCAATCCAGGCGGTGGGCATCCCCGAAATGTTTTTCTGAATTTTGAAGCCTTCTTTTTCAAGAAGTGTAGTCAGATAAGTAAATGTTTCCTGCTCCTGAAAGCCTAATTCCGAGAAACTAAACAACATGTCGTTGATCTGTTGTGCCTGTGTACTACGGGATTCTACAGCAGCAACAGCCTCGTTTTTGAGTTTGTCGAGGGGCGATACGGGGGCTTGCTTCTTTCGGGCTTGTGCTAGAGAAAGCAAAGGCGTCAATAAGACGAAAAGTAGTACTAGTTTTTTCATGGGACTGATTATCAGATTGTCAGCCCAATATACTAAAATTACCCAATCACCTCTGTAAACATCTCTGAGTGAATTACGGCCACGAATCCTTCTAAAGCGTCTGGGTTGCGCATGGTGTCGCGACTAGCCACTGTATTGGGATCGTTGCCAGCCAGAATTTTCTTGACGGGCATTTCCATTTTTTTGCCACTGATCGTATAAGGAATCTCCGCCACCTGAAATATAGCATCAGGAACGTGCCGGGGGCTATATTTTGCTCGTATTGTTTGGCGGATTCGGTTCACGAGTTCGTCAGTGAGTGTCTGACCATCGCTCAGCGTCACAAATAAGGGCATAAAGTAGCGCCCACCCGGCAGTTCGAGGCCCACAATCAGACTATCGGCTACTTCGGGAATGCTTTCTACGGCGCTATAGATTTCGGCGGTTCCAATCCGGACGCCATCTCTGTTCAGTGTTGCATCAGAGCGGCCATAAATAATAACGCCATTGTGCTTAGTGATTTCGATAAAATCGCCGTGCCGCCATACATTGGGAAATGATTCAAAATAGCTGTTTCGGTACCGATCGTGATCAGGATCATTCCAGAAGTAAATGGGCATTGAGGGCATTGGCTCCCGAATCACCATTTCGCCCAACTCACCTTTTACAGGTTTGCCCTTTTCATTGAATGCATCGAGTTTGCAGCCCAGTAACCGCCGTTGAATTTCGCCCTCATAAACCGGCACTAACGGACAGCCCCCTACAAATCCACTGCAAATGTCGGTGCCACCACTGAATGAAATCAGCCACACATCTTTTTTTACAGACTCGTATATCCACCGGAATCCTTCTGGAGGCAAAGGCGAACCCGTTGATCCAATAGTTCGGAGGGCTGGCAAACTGTGTGTTTTGATAGGTTGCAAAGGTTCGCTATTAGTGCCACCGCGCATACAGGCGACATAATAAGCAGCTCCTCCACCAAAATGTTGAATCTGAGCACGTTCGGCTAAATCCCACAACGCATTCATGCTCGGGTAGGCGGGTGAACCTTCATACAGCACCAGCGTAGCGCCGAGCAACATAGAAGCCAGGGAAAAATTCCACATCATCCAGCCTGTTGTCGAGTACCAGAAATACCGCTCGCCAGCCCGCACATCCTGATGAAGCCCCAGCGCTTTGAGGTGTTCAAGCAGGCAACCGCCTACACTGTGAGTAATGGCTTTAGGCTTACCCGTGGTGCCAGAAGAATACAGAATCCAGATAGGGTCGTTGAACGGAATTGGCTCGAATACCAGCCCGTAATTTGGCGTTTGAATAACATCAATCCATAAATCAGACCCTTCGAGCCGTTCGCTCGTGGGCAGGTCGGCGTAGGGAACCCATACAACATTCTTTACCGAGGGCAATTGCTGCCGAAGTTCGCGCATGGTGTCGCTTTTTCGGATCAGCTTGCCGTTGTAAAAATAACCGTCTATAGCAAGGAGTACTTTCGGTTCTATTTGCTGAAACCGGTCTACTATACTCGCCGTACCAAAATCGGGTGAGCAACTCGACCAGACGGCTCCGATCGAAGCGGTGGCCAGAAAAGCGACTACGGCTTCGGGAATATTAGGAAGCACAGAGGCTACACGGTCTCCTTTCTCAACACCTGCCTCGTATAAATAAGCCGCCATAGCCGCCACCTGACTTTCCAGTACCGCCCACGACATCTGAAGGGGTTCTCGCCCCTCGGCCTGAAAAATCAGGGCTGGATTTTGTGTTGTTTTATGCCGAAAAATATGTCCGGCATAATTTACGGTTGCTCCCTCAAACCAGCGTGCGCCAATCATTCCCCAGTTTGGCGCACCAGGAGCCGGGCGATCCAGTACTTCGCGGTAAAGTGTGTCGCTTTGTACATCGAAAAACTGGTAAATGCTTTCCCAGAAATTGTCAAGGTCGGTGATAGACCAGTCCCAGAGGTCATCGTAATCACGAAAATACAGGCCCTTTTTTACAAAAAGCCATTCCATGTATTTTTTAAGTAACGACTGTTCAGTGAAGTAACGGCTGGGTTTCCAGAGCGGAGAAGTCATACGCGCAAATAAACTTGTTGGACAAAAAGAGCGGGTTGCCCGGAAGCCACCCGCACCCTTAACGTTTCAATGCGTCTGGGATTGTTTTTTGTTTAGATAACGTTAAGCGGAGCGAGGCCAACGATATTCTATCTCGCTTTAAAAGATTTGGTATCGGCGAGCAAGCGTTTAGTTATAAGCTCTTTATAATCAAGACGGCTTATCGTCGTGATCGAAAAAGCTGTACCTTTGCGTCCAATTTTTGTACTGCATAAAACTAATGTCGCTGATAATCAGCAACTATATTGTCTAACACAGCAGTGATTGCTGTACTTTTCCATGAATCAGGATCAGGATTTTAACAAGGGCGATCGCCGGGAGGGTGAACGTCGTTCAGTAAGTCGTCGGGATGACGGACCACGCGCAACTGACCGCCCACGTATTGATGGGCCGCGCAACGCAGGACCACGGGAAGGTGGTTTTAATCGGGACCGGGACGATAAGCCCCGTTATGGCGATCGTAAAGAAGGTGGCCCACGGCCGGGCGGTTTCAATCGCGACCGCAACGATGGACCCCGCGATGGTGGTTTTAATAAGGGGGGGCGGCCTTCTGACCGTAACAGCGGACCAGGAGCAGATGGCCCCCGTGAAGGCGGTTATAATCGCGATGATAAACCTCGTTACGGTGATCGTAAAGAAGGCGGTCCACGGCCGGGCGGTTTCAACCGGGACGACAAACCTCGTTATGGTGATCGTAAGGAAGGTGGTCAACGGGATAGTTACCCACGCCCTGCTGGTGATCGGGATAATGGCACGCGCAAACCTTATGTGAAGCGTGATGGCGATTCGCGCGAAGGTGGATTTGGTCGTGGTAGTGACCGCCGGAACGAAGGAGGACGTAGCAATGATCGGCCGTCGTTTGATCGCGACCGTCGGAATGATGGCCCTCGGACAAATTCAGACCGTTTTGGTAGTGAACGTCGTTTTGATGAACGCGATTCGAAACCCCGCGAAGGAGGCTTCGGTCGCGACAGTAACCGTACAGACGGATCGGACAGCCCGCGCAAACCGTATGTGAAGCGCGAAGGTGAATCTAGTGAAGGCGGTGCGAATCGTTTTGGTAACGAACGTCGTTTTGACGATCGTCGGGGCGATGATCGCAGACCAGGGCGCGACTCTGCACCCCGCGAAGGCGGTTACAATCGCGATCGTGACGATAAACCTCGTTTTGAGCGTGATGACCGCCGAGGTTCAGCCCCTCGTGAAGGCGGTTTTAATCGGGGGATGCGGCCTTCCGATCGCGATGACAAGCCTCGCTATGGTGGACCTCGGGATAATGACCGGAGAGATTCTGCACCACGAGAAAACCGCTACGGCGATAAACCTGCCTTTGGCCGTCGGGATAGCGCACCACGTGATGATCGCCCCCGCGAAGGCGGTTTCAAACGAGAAGAACGGAACACCACCCCCCGCGATGAGCGGTCAAGTGAGTCCGGCTCGAAGAAACCACTCGATAATGAATTTGATAAGCGTTTTACTGATGACCAGCGCGAAGATAGCCGAGGTCGTCAGGTAGGAAAATTCAAACGGGCACCAGATTACAACAGAGCAACTTTCCCTAAACCGCCCTCATTTGATAAAAAAGGTGGTACTAAAAAAGCATCGGGAAATCGGTTCGAAAAGCCCCGTAGCGAACGGAATGCCGGACCACGGCCTACTGAGCCACGTGAGGCCGATGATCGTGATCCATCGGGACTCATGCGCTTGAACCGTTATATTGCCAACGCGGGTGTTTGTTCGCGTCGTGAAGCTGATGAACTCATCAGTCGGGGTGATATTATGGTGAATGGCAAAGTGGTGACCGAAATGGGCTACAAGGTGCAGGAAAACGATATTGTAAAATACGGCAAGACAACCCTGAACCCCGAAAAACTGGTGTATGTGCTGCTGAATAAGCCAAAAGATTACCTCACGACCACTGAAGACCCGGAAGAACGCCGTACCGTTATGGAGTTAGTTGCTGATGCAGGCAACTACCGCATCTATCCCGTTGGTCGGCTCGACCGGAATACGACCGGATTATTGCTGATGACCAACGATGGTGAGTTAGCCGATAAATTGACGCATCCGTCAAACAACGTTCGGAAAATTTACCAAGCTGAACTTGACAAACCCATCACCGAAGAGCATTTTGAGGCTATCAAGGCGGGCGTTGAATTGGAAGATGGTCTGATCAAGCCTGATGAACTGGCCCTTGTAACGCCTGACGCGCACGTAGTAGGTATCGAAATTCACAGTGGCCGTAACCGCATTGTACGCCGAATTTTCGAAAACTTCGGTTACGAGGTTACCAAACTAGACCGTACTATTTACGCCGGGTTGACCAAGAAAGAGTTACCCCGTGGCAAATGGCGTTTTCTGGAACCGAAGGAGGTCATCAAGTTGAAGTATTTGAATTAAAGTTTCAAGGCCTTTGAAACACCAAAGGCCTTGAAACCTGAAACTATAAGCTTTTGAATAAAGCAATTGCTTGGGCCACTGTCTGTTGGATGGTGGCCCAGTTTTTTTCAGCGATGGCTTGTTTGTTGAATAGTTGCGAGCCCATACCTACGCAGGAAACGCCCGCGCCGAACCACGCTTTCAAACTTTCGACGGTAGGTTCAACGCCCCCCGTGACCATCAACTGAACGTCGGGCATCACGCTTTTGACTGAACGCACAAAGGCCGGTCCGACAACTTCCCCCGGAAATACTTTAACCAGTTCGGCTCCCTGTTGCCGCGCTTGGAACACTTCCGTCACGGTCATGCAGCCGGGTGACCATAGCAGATTATTTTCCCGACACCAGGCACCCACGGCAGGGTTCATAATCGGGCTAACAATAAAATCGGCACCGGCAGCGGCAAATGTTTCGGCCATTGGAACGTCCCAAATTGTTCCGGCCCCCAATAGCATATCGGGCATATCACGCTTGGCAACTTCGGCGACTTGCCGGAAGTTATCCAGAGCTTGGGCATTTCGGTTGGTGTATTCAAAAGCTCGCAGGCCGCCGTCGTAGCAAGCTCGCACAATGGCAAGGCTAACTTCAACGTCGAGGTGCGAAAAAACCGGGATAATGCCCGATTGGGTCAATTTTGTCTGGAGTGTGTTCATCGTTTGATTCGTCCACTGGTTTGGCCAGCGGCAATAGCTTCCACTTCGGCTACGCTACAGTCGTTGGCATCGCCAGAAATAGTGTGTTTGAGAGCCGAGGCCGCCACGGCAAAGGTAAGGGCCTGCTGCTCGTCGTTGAACTGTGTCAATCCATAAATTAGTCCCGCTACGAATGCATCACCCCCCCCAATCCGGTCAATAATAGGGTCGATAGTAAAGGTAGGTGTCTGTAGTAGCGATTGACCGTTCCATAGCGTCGCGCTGAGGTCGTTGTGTGTGGCGCTGTGCTGAGTACGGTCAGTATCAGCTACCCACTGAACGGCTGGAAAAGTGGCTTGTAATTGGCGACAGGCATCGGTGAAGTCGGTTGACGTAAAGCCAAATAACAAATCCAGCACCCCTTTGCTCGAATTAACCAGATTAGTATGACGAGTTAATTCAGGGATGATTTCCTGGGGTGTTTTGCCGTACTTCCAGAGATTGGCCCGGTAAAAAATATCGCCCGACACTCGAACGCCCAGACGTTGGGCGGCTTGTACGGCTTCGAGGCAAGCATCGGCGCAGCCCTGAGAAAGCGCAGGTGTAATCCCCGCCCAGTGAAACCAACTAGCTCCATGCAAGACCTGGTCCCAATCGATCATCCCCGCCTGAATCTCCGAAAAGGCCGAAAACTGCCGGTCGTACACAATCTGGCTGGCTCGCAGCGAAGCACCCTCTTCGAGGTAATACGTTCCGATTCGGTTGCCACCATACAGAATGGTCGAAATATCTAATCCCCGTTCACGCAGGAAACGAGCGGCCCGGTGCCCCAGTGCATGGTCGGGGAAGCGGGCCACGTGAGCTGCTTCAAAACCAAAATCGGCCAGCGACATGGCCACATTCGCTTCTCCACCGCCAAACGTAATATCGAACGACGACGTTTGGCTCAGGCGGGCGAGGTTTGGGGGGGTGAGCCGCATCATGACCTCGCCGAAGGTAACTATCTTGGGCATCCTAAAACTTGAAATAGTTTTTTGCATTGGTATAGCACACATCCTGAACGAGTTTACCCAACCATTGAATGTCGTTGGGGAGCTCGCCATTGGCTACGTCGTTGCCAATCAGGTTGCACAAAATACGCCGGAAATATTCGTGTCGGGGAAAGCTCAGAAAACTTCGTGAATCAGTCAGCATGCCTACAAACCGGCTCAGAAGGCCCATGTTCGAAAGGGCGTTGATCTGCTTTTCCATACCGTCTTTCTGATCCAGGAACCACCAACCCGAGCCAAACTGCATTTTGCCAGGAATGCTGCCGTCCTGAAAGTTACCGATCATAGTAGCCATCAGCTCATTATCGTTGGGATTCAGGTTGTACAGAATCGTGCGGGCTAGTTGATCAGTGCTGTCCAATTGATCCAGAAACGTCGACAGTGAGCGGGCCTGACTAAAATCGCCAATACTATCCCAGCCAGTATCGGGCCCTAGTTGATTGAGCATTCGGCGGTTGTTGTTGCGTTGTGCGCCCAAATGGAACTGCTGCACCCAACCACGACTATGGTATTGCTTGCCACACCACATCAGCATGTACGACCCAAACTGACGCACTTCGTCAACGCTCAACGTGTGGCCACCCATCACTTTAGAAAACAGGTCGGCGGCTTCTTCAGCGGAGGTTGGTTCGGCCAGGATTTGCTCTAAACCGTGATCAGATGCCCGGCAACCCAGTTCGGCAAACGTATCATAGCGTTGGGTCAAAGCAGCCAGAAACGAATCTAAATCTGTTATTTCCTGTCCTGATATGTCAGCCAACCGGCTCACGTACTTAATAAACACAATAGGGTCGGTGGGCATCATCGCCTTGTCAGGACGGAAGGTAGGAACCATTTTGAGATCGGCTCCCTGTTGCCCAAAGGCCCGGTGGTGTTCGAGGGTGTCAGTTGGATCATCGGTTGTGCCCACCACTTCCACATTCATTTTGCGCAGTAATCCACGAACGCTGTATTCGGGCGTTTTCAGTCGAGCCGAACAATGGTCGAATATTTCGCGGGCATTGTCTGGGCCTAACACCTCGTCCACATCAAAATACCGGAGTAGTTCAAGGTGTGTCCAGTGGTACAATGGGTTACGCATTGTATAGGGAACGGTAGCTGCCCACTGCTCAAATTTCTCCCAATCGCTGGCATCGCCCGTGCAAAACCGCTCGTGTACACTATTGGTGCGCATGGCCCGCCACTTATAATGATCGCCGTAAAGCCAGGGTTGGGTTATATTTTCAAACTGTCGGTCTGCCGCAATCTGATCGGGGGGCAGGTGACAGTGGAAGTCAATGATCGGCATCGACTTGGCATAGTCATGGTAAAGTTGCCGTGCCGCATCGGTCTGTAAAAGGAAATCGTCGGTTATGAATGTTTTCATTATAGAGTCTATTGACTTTTTTCGATGCCCATTTCTAATCCTCTCAATTCAGCCAGGCCGCGTAAACGACCGATAGCTGTATAGCCGGGATTTATTTTTTTGCTCAAGGCAAGATCGTCGAGCATTCTGTGACCGTGGTCGGGCCGGAATGGCATCCTGGTGTCAGTTCTGCCTTCGTTTACTCTCCTTTTTTGCTCGTTCAGCAGCGCTTTCATCACGCCAAACATATCGACATCACCCGCCAGGTGGTCAGCTTCGTGGAAGCTTCGCATCATTGATGGGTCGTTGGCATCGCGCTGGGTGCTTCGGAGGTGAATAAAATGAATGCGTGGTCCTAGTCGCTCAACCATGCCTGCTAAGTCATTGTCGGGCCGAACGCCGTAGCTGCCTGTACAAAAACAGATTCCGTTGGCGGGTGTGTTTACTTCGCGGAGCAACTGCCGGGCATCGGCCTCCGTGCTGACTACGCGGGGTAAACCCAGAATCGGATACGGTGGATCATCGGGGTGAATCGACAACCGCACGCCTACTGATTCAGCAACGGGGGCGATTTCGCGCAAAAAAGCGTAGAGATTTTGCCGAAGTTCGTGATCACCGGTATCGTTGTACATATCGAGCGCACCCTGAAATTGCTCGATGGTGTAGCTCTCTTCCGAACCAGGCAAGCCCGCAATGATGGTACGGGTTAATCGTTTTATATCAGCGTCCGAAGCACCATCGAGCCAGCTTTTAGCCTGTTGCTTCCGGGCCTCATTGTAATGATACTCAGCACCGGGACGTTTCAGAATAAACAACTCGAAAGCCGCAAACTCGATCGCATCAAAGCGGAGTGCCGTTGAGCCGTCGGGCATGGGGTAATCGAGGTTGGTGCGGGTCCAGTCGAGTACGGGCATGAAATTATAACAGACCGTGTCGATGCCGCATTGGGCCAGATTCACAATCGACTCCTTATAATTCTCGATGTGTTGCTGGAAATTACCCGTTCGGGTTTTGATCTCCTCGTGTACCGGAATGCTTTCAACAACGGACCAGGTTAGCCCGGCGGTTTCGATAATACGGATGCGTTCCTGGATTTGGTCGACGGGCCAGACTTGCCCGTTCGGAAGTTGATGTAGCGCAGATACGACTCCGGTTGCACCCGCCTGCCTGACGTGCGCCAGCGTTACGGGATCATTGGGGCCAAACCAGCGCCAGGTTTGTTCTAAAGCCATTTAAGCCATGTTTTTCTATATAAGAGCATGGGGGAGGAGGTTTACCGTTGGACGCGGTAAGTTTTGGAAAAGATGGTGGAAATGGTTTGTTGGAAGACCGCTGAGAAATCAGAGGCTTTTGTGTTTCTTTGGGATTGGATTGCATCCTTTTGCTTCTGTCATGAACAAATACCTCAAATTCACGCTTGTTGGCATTGCGGCTATTGGTGCGGCTTATTTATCAGGTCCGCGCCCCAGTTTCGACCCCGTATCCGACAAACCTGTGGCTTTCACTTCGTCTCTTGCTGATCTTGACCAAACGATTGCCCGCGATGAGGCAGCCGCACAGCTCAAACCCGACAATCAGGCTCGGATCGTTTGGGCTGATAGTACCCGGAAGGCAAAAACCAGATACAGTATCGTCTACATTCCTGGCTTTGGAGCCACCTGGGCTGAGGGTGACCCCGTTAACAAAAATATTGCTCGCACATTTGGCTGTAACCTATACCTGGCTCGCACTGCCGAACATGGACTGAAATCGCCTGATGCGTTCAAAAACCTGACTCCTGCCAACTATGCCGCTTCTGCTGAACGGGCACTAGCCATCGGAAAAGCCATTGGCGATAGTGTAATTGTGATGGGAACCTCAGCTGGAGGTATGCTGACGTTATATTTGGCCGCAAATCACCCCGAAATTCATAGCCTTATACTGTATTCGCCCTGCATCGCTACGGCTAATCCCGGTCTTAAACTGGCTACGCGACCCTGGGGCAAGCAGTTGTTGGACAAAATTATGGGTGGTGAACACGTGAATATTACCCACTATAAGCCCGACCGGGCTCAGTACTGGCTCACGCGTTACCATACCAATGGGCTAATTACGCTTCAAACCATGATGGATACGTACATGACACGGGAGCAGTTTGCCAAAGTGAAACAGCCACTGTTTATGGGTTATTATTTCAAAGACGAAGAAAATCAGGACAAAGTGGTGTCGGTACCGGCTATGCTCGATATGTATGCCGAACTGGGGACCCCTGATAGTAAGAAGCGTAAAGTTGCCTTCCCCAATGCGGGCGAACACGTGATTGCCTCGCATTTTACTTCGGGTGATTTGGCTGGTGTGGAACGCGAAACCCGGCAGTTCATGATGGATGTGTTAAAACTATCGCCCGTTACTACGACTAATACGCTGGCTACCATCCCCGAAAAATGACTTACCTTTGAGCAGAAAATGTATTTCAAAATATGGCTTACGGACTCTTACAAGGAAAACGCGGCATCATTTCGGGTGCCCTCAATGAAAGCTCAATTGCCTGGAAAATTGCACAACGGGCAAAAGAAGAAGGTGCCACCTTTACGCTTACCAACGCCCCAATCGCCATGCGACTGGGAGAAATTAAGCAGTTGGCCGAGCAGTGCAATGCCGAAATTATTCCGGCCGATGCCACCTCAACCGAAGACCTCGAAAAACTCTTTACCCAATCGCAGGAAATTTTGGGCGGCAAAATCGATTTTGTGTTGCACAGCATTGGAATGAGTCCGAACATCCGTAAAGGACGTGCTTACACCGATCTCAACTACGAGTGGTACAAGCAAAGCGTCGATATTTCAGCTTTGTCGCTTCACAAGATGCTGCAAACGGCTTATAAAATGGATGCCATCAGCGAATGGGGTTCTGTGGTAGCCCTGACCTACATGGCGGCTCAACGGACATTCCCATTCTATACCGATATGGCTGAAGCTAAAGCGATGCTGGAGTCGATTGCCCGGAGCTTTGGTTATCATTATGGCAAGTACCGGAAGGTGCGGGTCAACACGGTGTCGCAATCACCCACGCCAACTACGGCTGGGTCGGGCATTGGTGGTTTCGACAAGTTTTTTGGCTATGCTGACGCGATTGCCCCTCTTGGCAACGCTACTGCCGATCAGTGTGCCGACTATTGTATTTCGCTCTTCTCCGATTTCACCCGCATGGTGACCATGCAAAACCTCTTCCACGACGGCGGCTTCAGCATGACGGGCGTATCGGCGGAGGTAATGGATTTGGTGAATGTGAAGTAACAACATGAGTTATGCCTGAAAATGGGTCGCTCCTCAGCGACCCATTTTTGTTTACAGCTCTACTACTTTCAGTTTGCTGTTCCCATCGTTGCCTTTCTCTACCTGAATCTGAACGCTGATGCGCTCCTTAATTTCGTGCCGGTGTGAGATAATACCGATAGTTTTCTGACTGTCGTGCTGTAGTTTTTCGAGCATAACAATGGCGGTATCCAGAGATTCGGGATCGAGTGTGCCAAAGCCTTCGTCGATGAAGAGGCTATTAATCTGCACATTCTGAGAAGCCAAGTCCGACAATCCCAAGGCCAGTGACAAACTGAGAGTAAACGTTTCTCCCCCCGATAAACTCGATACAGATCGCTCCGAACTGCCCTGATACTGATCGACCACGTAAAGTTCGTCTTGGCCGTCGCGCGGTTTTAGCAGCAGGTAGCGGTCAGTAAGCTCGCGGAGCCGCCGGTTCGAGAGGCCGATTAGCTGCGAAAGTGTTAATCCCTGAGCGAACTTGCTGTACTCATCACCTTTCGCGCTACCAATAAGTCGGGCCAGTTCACGCCAGGGTTGGGCTTTTTGCTCCAGATCGACCAACGTTTTGCGCATTTTTTGTTGCCGCTTCCGCTCAGTCTGATCGTGTTCCAACTGTTTTTTCACATAGCCCACACTCTCGATTACTAGTCGTTGCTTGTCCTTTAATTGCTTCAACTGGCTTTCAACCTCCTCCAATGGTGCCGTTTCTTTCCGGCTCGCCAGGGCATTGGTGCGTTTGGTATTTTCCTCTTCAGTTTTCCGAATAATATCGTCGGCTTCTTTCTGCAAACCCAATTGAGTATCCTGCAAACGCTTTACTACAGTTGGGTCGAGTAAGCAGGCTCGTGCCGAAGAGGCATCGGCAAAACCACGTTCGTTTAGAATGGGCAGCAGATGGCTGTTTACTTGATCAAGCTGTTGCTGACAGGCAGTTTGGTCACTGGCAGCTTTCGACAACAACGTTTGTTGAGTTGCCATTCGTTGCCGAATACCCGTGAAGCGGCTGATCAGTTTGTCGCAATGACCGCGAATATCTGTTCCTATATATAGAGCGTTACGTGTTGCACTCAAATCGTTCGCCCGATTGGTACTGATTTGGGCAAGTTCGAGATCGGTAGCTAGTCGTTGTAGCAGGTCGCGTTGCTGCCAGAGCAGTTGTAAGCGTCCCAGATCCTGACGTTGTAAATTGAACAGCTTGATTGTACTTCTCAATTCGGTGGGTTGCACATTCGGGTCAAGAGCTACGGCTGTCAACTTCTCATTCAGTTCGGCTTTGCGATTTTTATAGTCCTGCCTCAACTGATTGCGGTGCGTAGTGAACGCCATCTGATCCGATTGAGCCTGGATGAATGCCCGGTGCGCTAAGTCGTATTCCTTTCGTTTTTTATCCCAGTCATCTGTTGCCAGGCGGAGTTTCAGCGCTAATTCACCCGTTTGTTGAACGTAGTGTTTGGCATAGGGATGGTTCAACGACCCGCAAAGGGGGCATGGATCCCCCGAAGTTAGCCCCTTGCGCAACTCATCCAGGTTAGCTTCGGTCTCCAGCCGGCGTTGTTTCTGCTCCAGATCTGCTTTTACCGCTTCTAACTGGCTCAACTCCGCAGCTAATCGGTTTTCTTCCTGAGCTTTTGTTGTAACGGCGGTTTCAATAATTTCGGCTTTGGCTTTTAAGTCCATGCCTTCACTCAACCGTATTTGCTGATCTTCCAGCAGGGTCACAAGCTGCCCGTATTCCGTCGTGCGTTCTACCAATCGATTGAGTTCACTCTGAAGGGTGTCTGGCGTAATGCTCGGATAATTCTCCGATAAGACCGCCAAGTCCCCCGCTACCGTCTGCTTGTATTGCCGAACCTGCTTCAGGGTTTCGCTAACATCAAGGAAGTCAAGGTTACGCAAGACAGTATCGTTTGATGCGCGAACAGTTTGTTGTACGCTGGTTAAGGGTCGTCGGGCGTTGTCACGCTCCACATGCTCTTCGCGCTCCAACGACAAAACCTGCTCCCGAAACGCATTAACCGCCCGTTCTAACGAGTCATTGGTCAGCCCATTCTGTTTGGTCAACAAGTTTGCCGAAGTCAGTACGTCGCTCAACTCACCACTCAACCCCTGAATGGTTTCTGTGGCGATGTCTTGCTGATTTACTAAATCTGCTTGCTGGTTTTCCAGAAGGCGAAGGTTTGTCAGGTCGGCAGTTAGGTCAGCAACGGTTGCGTGCCGTTCCAGCCGGGCCGCATCGGGGGCAAAATGGCCTACTTGTTCCGCTAATCGTTGCTGGCGAGTAGTCAATGTGGCCAGATTTCGTTCGGCTTCGTATATTTGCTTGAGTAACTGCTGCTCTGTTGTAAATCGATCAATAGTCTTATCGAGGGTTTTCAGTTCAGCATCAATACCTTTCTGCTGAACCTTTAATTCGCTAACCTCCTCCTCATTCAATACATTAATGAGTGAAACGGCCTGCCGGATCGTCTCAAGCTGAGTGTCGAATTGCTTTGATTCGGTGAAGGCCCGCTGACTTAGTTGCCGGTAAATCTCCGTACCCGTTATTTTTTCGAGCATTTTGCTCCGCTCCGCTGCTCGTGCTTTCAGGAAATGGTCGAACGCTCCCTGAGCCAGCACAATTGAACGGATAAACTGCTCGTAGGTCAGGCCAATCAGTTCTTCGTTCTTTTTCGGGAAGTCGGCTAAGTTCTTGATCGGAAACAAGGTGCCTTCGGTTTGGCCCTCCGGGAGATGGGCCACTTCCATCTCGTAGTTGTTCCAGTTACCGTTGCGGTTCTTCTTGATGGACCACCGCGCTCGGTACACTTTGTCAGTGACCTGGTACTCGACTTCAGCATAGGCCGCTGTATTTGGCTCCTGCATGGCCTGCTGATTCACAATCAAGCCTTCGCCCAGGATCATGGTATTCGATACCAGACCTGATATGCGGGGTACTCGGTTGAATAAAGCAAGCGTAATAACATCGAGTAAAGTTGATTTACCCGCGCCGGTTGGGCCCGAGATTACAAATAGACCTGTAGTGGCCAACGCCCCATTCGTAAACTGAATAGGGGGATGTTCACCGTAAAATGAGTTGATATTACGAAATCGAATTTGACGAATCTTCATGCAGGAGCGTCGGCGACGCCTGTTCGGTCACCATTCGGTAAAGTTGTTTGTACGTTTCGGTCAGTACGGCACGGTTTTCAGTCTCAACAAGTGAAGACTCTAACCGACGGTCGAAGACGTCGAGGTACGATAAATCCTGTAAATGGGTATCGGCCACCAGCAGCGACGCCAATCCCTGCCGCTTATTTTGAAATACTAACCGAGCTTTGGCAATTGAAAACGGAGCGTCACTATAATCGCGATAAAGCTGTTCAAAATGCATTCGGGTAGCGTGGCTTTCCTGAGATTCTTCGACCAGAATTTCAACAAGCGTTGCAAGTCGATCATCGTCCACGCTGATTTGTTCCAGAATTTCCCGTACCTCATCAAGCGTGCCCCCTATGTGCTGTAACCGCCTAAACTGGGGCACCCGCACCGTAGAAACATTCGTTATTTGTCCGTTGTCAAGTGTTAGTTCCAGAATTTGATGGGCATTGTCACGTTCGCTGAAGCTAAGCGGAACTGGTGATCCACTATACCGAACCAAATTATCAGGGCCCAGCGCCTGAGGCATGTGAATATGGCCCAAGGCCACATAGTTGAATCCGCCCGGAAAATGTTCCGTCGAAAAAGCGGCCTGTCCGCCCACAGAATGTATCTCACGCTCGCTTTCCGACACAGAAGCCCCGTTTACATATAGGTGCCCCATTGCCAAGACCGGTACATCTGTGTAGTTCTGCTTACAATAATCAGCTAATCGCTCGTAGTGATTCCGAATGCCTATACGTAGTGCCGTAATCCGTTCTTCATACGTTTGCCCCGAAATCGACTGTCGCAAATCGGCATCCCGTAAATAAGGAACCGCTGCTATAACCAAATCGGTTGACCCCTGCGTCAGTCGAATCACCTCGTCGGCGCAATCCTGCGTGGTGCAACCAACTACATGTATATCAAGGTGGCGTAGCAACTCGCGTGGTGCATTTAGCTTCGTCGCCGAATCGTGGTTTCCTCCAGTAATGATAATCTTGCGACCTAAAGGCAACATACGGGTCAGAAACTTATAATATAAGGACATCGAGCCGTCGTTAGGGTTCGCTGTATCAAATATGTCCCCAGCAATAAGCAGTACATCAATGTTACGCTCGTCAACAAGGTCAGCTAGCCAGTTCAGGAAAAGCTCATGATCATCTCGGAGATCATGTTTATAGAGTCGCTTCCCCAAATGCCAATCTCCCGTATGTAATATCTTCATGACTATTTTTTCGTACTCCTCGATCGATCTTCTATCCTGCAAGTTAGCCGTAATCCACACAAATGCCTAAAAAAGCGATAACTAGTGGTAGAAGTAAATATAGGAATAATACTATTTTTAATGTGCTTTAAGCTGAGGTGTGCGACAAGGGCAAATTAATTTTTGTTACAATGAGATATAAAGTCTCAGACTAGTAATGAGTTAGCTTTTTTTGAATAAGACCACACAAAAAACTTTCAAATAATGCTTGACAAGGGGTTTAAAAAAGCCCTACCTTTGCAGTCCCAAATGAGGGGAACAAGTTAGAAGATGCTCAGCAGCACCACTTTTAGCTTGTCGAGTTGACCGAATGGAGATCGAAAGAAAATAAAAAATATTTCGCTTTTCGCTTGACAACAACTTTTAAAAGTACTACTTTTGCACTCCAATTCAACGGGAACACAATCTGAAACAAGCAGACGAGCTTTTTCAACCACGCTGGAACCCTCACCGGAACCAGCGCCCAGTTCTTTGACAAATCGATTAGCAAGAAGACAATGAGCACTTAACTGGGTCCCCTAGTGGATCAGTTAAACAAACAGTGACTAATTTATTAGTCACGCAATTATTTACGATGGAGAGTTTGATCCTGGCTCAGGATGAACGCTAGCGGCAGGCCTAATACATGCAAGTCGAACGGTCTCGCAAGAGATAGTGGCGAACGGGTGCGTAACGCGTAAGGAACCTGCCCCTGATTGGGGGATAGCCCGGCGAAAGCTGGGGTAAACCCGCATGGTTCAGTGAAGTGGCATCACTTTACTGATAAATATTTATAGATCAGGGAGGGTCTTGCGTCTGATTAGTTAGTTGGCAGGGTAATGGCCTACCAAGACGATGATCAGTAGGGGCTCTGAGAGGAGCGGCCCCCACATGGACACTGAGACACGGGTCCAACTCCTACGGGAGGCAGCAGTAGGGAATATTGGGCAATGGGCGAGAGCCT
>NZ_JAPQNS010000021.1 GCF_028867935.1 Flavobacterium sp. SUN052 | reverse complement strand
TGTGGTATAATCCACGTCTCAATCATACCTTTGTCCATGATCCCCATTGTAGTGTTTATTTGAAGTTCGCACCTCAAAATTCTCACTCCTTTGGGGATTTTTCGTAAAGTTTAAACAGCTTCATTATTTATTGATTTAGATAAAAAGGTAAGTAGCGCATTAATGTGCTCTGCCAACTAATCGGAAAGCAAGCGATGCTAGTTCGGCAATTATTTTTTCCCCAGCGGCATTTGTCCCTGCGTTTTCCACTAAGACCGACAGCACGAACGGATGATCGGCATAAACAATACCCACATCACCCCGGACATAGGAAAGCGTACCCGTTTTATGCGCTATGGCAATGGATTTTCCGGAAGGCAAGCGAGGCAATAACTTGGGAATGGTCAGCGTGTCTTCATTCTGTTTGAGCATGTTGAGCATTTGCTCGCACAGCGGGGGAGTAAGCAGTTCGTGCCGGAAGATTTTGGTCAGTAACTGGTTCATTTCCCGAGCGGTTACGAGATTTTCGCGCCCTTGTTTAGCCGCTAAAGTGTCCATCATAACGCGATTCAGCTGGCTTTTGGTGAGGCCAATGGCGCGCATTCGGGCGTTGATTGCCTCCTGGCTAAGGTCATTGATCAGGATATTCGTAGCTGTATTATCGCTGATTGAAATCATCAGCCGAATAAGGTCCGTGTAGCTAAGACGGCTCCGGTTGGGGTAGGTCTTCAAAATCCCATCTCCGCCTACTATTTCGGAATCGGTCAAAATATGAATCTCTTCCAGATCCAGACGCCCTTCGTTGGCTGCCGCCATAGCCGCTACCATAATGGGTAGTTTGATGATGCTGGCTGATGGTACCCGTTCGTCGGCCCTGTGGTAAAAGTGAACGCTGCTGTCGACCAACGATTCCAGCGCCATGCTGACCCGAACGGTAGGCGGCAACCGTTGTAGGTAAGCGGTTATAGAGTCATTGGCCATTGGGTAATTGGTCGTTGAGTTTTTCGGCTGGTTAGCACTAAGCAATACAATGGCCATAATGGCTACTACCCAATGACCATCGTGACCAGTCATTTTCGCCCAAAATCGGCGGGGTTTTCGCCCCAGTATGTTGTTTCCCATTTCAAAATTGGGTTAGCGAATGTGTGCGTTTTGAGCCATTTCTCAGCGCGGTCGATAAGGTCAAATAGCACGGCATTGCGGGAAGTAGCTTCGAGTTTGGTGTTAGCCATTTTCTTTTTTACCCAACTGATGGCCGTGCGTGAATCCGAATAGACAGGAATGTTACTACCTTTCTGATGTAACAGCGCCAGCGCGTGGACAATAGCCAGAAATTCACCGATATTGTTGGTGCCATCGGCGTAGGGACCCATCAGGAACAGTTTTTGGCGGGTAGCCAGATATATGCCCTGATATTCCATGTCGCCAGTAGCCGTGTTCCAAGCCGCATCGACCACTAGACTGTCTTCGAGTGGATTACCAACAAAAAGGCGGTTGGCCGTAGTTTTGGTTTTTGGCGTAGTGGTGCCGATGTGTTCATGAGGCTTGTCGCGAAACGCTTTGATGGCCTCCGCTTTGCTGTCGAACGATTTGTACAACGCCTTGTCGAAGCCGTGAGTCTGGGCTTTACAGTCGTCCCAGGAATCAAAAACGCCTGTTTGTCGTCCGCGCCAGACGACGTAGAATTTAGGTTTTTTGGCCATAAACCATTTTTCCACAAAAGTAGTGATTCAAATAAGTAACCTCACTAAACAGTACGAAGATGGGCTCGGTAACCGGCGGGCTGTAGTCGATAATGTGACTTTCACCGTACAACCGGGCGAAACGCTGGTACTGGCTGGTACGAGCGGATGCGGTAAAACAACCACGCTCAAAATGCTGAATCGGCTTATCGAACCTACTAGTGGTACCGTCTTGATCGACGGCAAGGATGTGAGGCAGGCCGACGCACCTACGCTCCGGCGCAGCATTGGTTATGTAATGCAGGAAGCTGGTTTGTTTCCGCATTATACAGTAGCCCAGAACATTGGCGCGGTGCCACGCCTGCTTTATTGGGAGTCGGATCGGATTGAGCAGCGCACCCGCGAGCTACTCGATCTGCTTCGGCTCCCCGCTGACTTGCTGACTCGATACCCCGCTGACCTAAGTGGCGGACAACGTCAGCGTATTGGGCTGGCCAGGGCGTTGGCGGTGAAGCCTCCCGTAGTGTTGATGGATGAACCTTTTGGCGCTTTAGACCCGTACACCCGTCGGCACGTTCGGCGCGAACTGTTCGGCATCAGCGAATTGCAGGAAACAACCGTTGTGCTGGTAACGCACGATATACAGGAAGCCCTCGAACTCGGTGATCGAGTAGCGCTGATGGACGCCGGTCGAATTGTGCAGATTGGGCCTCCTGATGAGCTTGTCAATCAACCCGCCAATGATTTTGTACGAGATTTTTTTGCCTAAACTCATTTTTCTATGCCCTATCGCTACCGCGTCCTATCTGTTTTATTCCTGCTTTCTACGATTACCTTTCTCGACCGCGTATGCATGAACGTGGTCAGCAAATATGTAAAAGCCGATTTAGGCCTCAACAACGAACAATTTGGTTGGATTTTGGGGGCTTTCTCCCTCGCTTATGCCTTGTTTGAAATTCCAACCGGCGCTATGGGCGACCGTTCTGGACCCCGGCGTGTTCTGACGCGGGTTGTGGTGTGGTGGTCGGCCTTTACAGCGCTGACTGGCACAGCCATCAATTTTCTGTATCTGTTAGTCGTACGATTTCTGTTTGGTATGGGCGAAGCCGGTGCCTATCCGAATGCATCGATTGTGATTGCCCGCTGGTTTCCGGCCGTTGAGGTTGGTCGGGCACAGTCAGTGATTTGGGCAGCCGGGCGCATTGGTGGAGCACTTACCCCTCTGTTGGTGATTCCGCTGGTGCATTGGGCGGGCTGGCGCTGGGCTTTTGCGGTGCTTGGGGGTGTAGGTGTGCTGTGGGCATTCGGCTGGTATTTGTGGTATCGCGATGAGCCCCGCGACAAGAGTGGCGTTGCTCCTCAGGAAGTAGCTCTCATTGAGTCGAGTCGGTCAATCAAACCCAACGATCACCAGATACCCTGGCGCACAATCATCCGCGACCCAAACTTATGGGCGCTGATGCTGATGTGCCATTTGTTCTTTTATGGCTCCTATTTCTTCACTAACTGGTCGTCGGTGTATTTTCAGGAGGGGCGCGGTATGAGCGAAGATCAAACCAAGAACTTTATTTCGCTGTCGTATTTTCTGGGCGCTATCGGTTGCGTGGTTGGCGGCTTGTTGAGCGATTTCCTGACGAAAAAATATGGCCTTAAAATTGGTCGTCGAGCGGTAGGAGTAGGCGGTTTGGGTTCGTCTGCACTGTGTTTTGCCCTGGCAGGCCTGGCCACTGATAATCAAACGGCGGGCTATCTGTTGGCAACCTGCGTATTGCTCAAAGATCTGGCTTTGCCCGTAGCGTTCGCGGTATGCGTGGATATTGGTCAACGTAACTCGGGTAGCGTGACCGGGTCTATGAACTTCGCCGGACAGTTGGGCGGCTTTTTCATCACCATCATCTTTGGCACTCTGGTTGAGCGCACCAATGATTACAATTTACCCCTGTTTCTGATTGCTGGTTGCCTGACGGTAAGTGCGTTGCTCTGGTTACGGATCGACCCAACAAAACGCAGTGCGGATTTTCAGGCGGCTGGTAATTAGCCGCTGGCGCGGCTCGCGGACTGCAAGTCCACGGTACAGAAAAACCGGCTGGTTCCATCAGGGACCAGCCGGTTTTTCTGTACCGTCCAATATCTAAAACCCAGCGTCTAGGCTTAAGGAATTACTTTGATTGCGTGGCAACCGCGTGTGAGGCTAATGCGACCAGCTTGTTTGGCCAGTGTCGGTTTGTCGCCTTTTGTTACTTTCCAGAACTCGATACCACCGTTCCGCATTCCGTAATCGAGATACTCAGGAACAGCTACGGCAATCGCGTCACCCGAACGATCAAAGTCAACACTTTGTGGAGCAATTCCTTCAAACGGATAATCGGCTGACTGAGTCAGTTTGCCATCTTTTCCTAACGAATACGTCGTCAGGGAGCTTTTGCCCACAGCAGCATTTCCAAAGGGCTGGTACGACTGACCAGCGTTAACCACCACTACCACTGAACCATCAGGGCTAATGGCTACGCTCTGAGGGCCTTCGCCTGTGGCGGCTTGCGATAAAATTTTGTGTTCGCCTGGCGTATCGTCTGTGCTGAACTGAATGGCAAATAGCTCACCAGCACCCGTTCCCGACGCACCAGCTGCTTTTTTAGAATCAACAATTACAAACGTACTTCCATCGGTGTTGAACTTACCGGCCCCCGGCATGGTGCCCACTTTTACGGTTTTGCCGTGAGGAGTCAGGTTTGGTTTTTTGGTAGCGTCCATAGCATACTTCATCAAACCAACTTCGCCCGTTGCAGCAATGGTGTAGGCTACAAACTGGCCGCCCGGGTGCCAGGCTAAGTCGGTAATGACAGCATTTGGGACTGGCGAAGCTGCCGTCAGAATGCGGGTTGGTTTACCAGTACCGTCAACTTCTACAATGCGGAGTTCCTTGCCGGGGTCAGCCGAAGCCACAATCAGGCTATTGCCCGTTGGATTAATGGTTACGGCGGTTGGATTCACACCGACTGCGAAACCATATTTCACGGCTGGTTTACCTGCGCTAAGATCAACCGTGAACATTTTAGTGCTGCCGGGGAGGCCATTCAGACCATCTTTCAAAGTAGTCAGACTGTCGCCGGTTTGGCCACGGCCTTCTACCACAAATGCCAGTTTGCCATTGTTCGATACGGCCAGAACTTTATCAAACAACGTCATTGAGTTTGACACCACAGAGGTGAAGATATTGGCTCCGCTCCGGTCGAGGGGGAAACCAATAGTAGTTAGTGCGTCTTTGGTGCCCTTGTCTTTGAGGAGGTTTCCGTCGACCATAGCTGAAGCCGCCATGTCGGCATCCGAGAGGGCTACAATACTCTTGGCTGTAAATTGAATGGGACCTTGCTGGGCCATTGCGCCACCGGCCAGCAGGGACAGAGCAATTGCAAAACTTTGTTTTTTCATGTTAAAGGGTACTATATCGTTTTGGGGAGTTTGTGCAAAAATAACCGAAATGGCCAAAGAGCCAACGGAAATAAGGTCTATTTGGTATAAGGCATTATTGATTTCAATTTTTTAAATCAATCTCAGCATAAACTTTGGCCAGCTGCACGGTTGGGACGGTCACTTTATGGGCCGGGCTTTTACCCCTTCAACTGTAATCCGTACTGGTTTTATCGCTCCTTTTTCATCGAATTCCATACGGTCGATACAGGTTTCGCGGTGGTTACCATCGGTTTCGGTGAGTGGCCGACGGTGGTAGATAATGTACCACTCATCCGTTCCGGGTATTTGAAGCACCGAATGGTGTCCGGCGCCAGTAGCTACTTTGGGGTCTTGTTGCAGAATTTTCCCAACGCGCTCAAATGGGCCAAACGGTGAGTCGGCTACCCCGTAAGCAACTGAATAATCGGGTCCGGTCCAGCCACCCTCCGACCACATGAAGTAATATTTCCCCTTCCGAACGAACATGAACGGGCCTTCCACATAACCCTTGGGCGTCATTTCGTGGAATGTCTTACCATCGGCAAAGGGAGTAAAGCCACGAAAGTCGGCGTTCAGTTTGGCGATGTTACAATGCCGCCAGCCACCATAAATCATATAATATTGCCCGTCTTTATCCTGAAAGACAAACTGGTCAATAGGCTGAGCACCATTGTGAATCTGGCCGATTAGGGGCTTGCCGAGGTAATCGCGAAATGGTCCGTCGGGTTTGTCGGCTACAGCCACGCCAATGCCACCAATTTCGCCTTCATGGACGTCATTTGCTCCAAAAAATAGGAAGTATTTACCATCTTTTTCGATCACAGCAGGTGCCCACATGGCTCGTTTAGCCCATTTCACAGCCGTAGTGTCGATGATGCGATTATGCTTGGTCCAGGTAACGAGGTCGCGTGACGAGAACGTATCCATGTAGACCTGCTCATTGAATTTGGCCGAATAAGTCGGATAAATCCAGTATTGTTTGTTGAAAACAGCCACTTCAGGATCGGCGTACCAACCCGGAAAAACGGGATTGCCAGACGCCGATTTGGTTGATGTTTGCGCGTTGGCGCTGGGAAGAAAAGAAACGAAGAGACAAAAGCTGAAAAAACGAACGAGCATTATGAAAGTAGGTTGTGTGCTTTCTAAAGCGAAAGTGTGGTGTTGTATACCTTGCGCCGAGCGAGCTTATCGCTCATGTGCATCTAATAATTTCAGGCTAGGAATACCTGTGAAATCAACTAGGTTGTGGGTTATCAATGTCAGGTCATAAACCAAGGCAGTAGCTGCAATAATAGCATCTGGGATTTTTATGCGTCGCGATTTACGGAGGGCAATTGTTCGAAGAATAATATCTTCAGTTAGATCATAAACCACAGAATACTGAATGAATTCGCGGAATTGAGGTGTGTAAGGAGAAATGAAACTTAATAGTTCAACTCGGCTCATGACAGACAGGCTAGGGCCCGAACTTACTACCTCCATCATGAATGCCATACCGTTGTGGGAAAGCTTTGCACCAAGAAAGTCTGAAACGGCATTTGTATCTATCAAATAGGTCGCTCCCATTCGTCACGGCTTTGTTTGATATATTCATTGAGCCGATCTGCTTCTTCTGCCGGAATAGATCCAGCAAAACGGGCTGCTATACCCTCGGAAATGGGTTGGGCCGGTTGAACCACCCGAATGATATTCATGGCTTCTAAGTCTTGCAACAGGGCGCGGGCTTTCTCGTGTTTGAGTTCAATTAATACTGTGTCCATTGCTTTCAGCCGTTTTTACAAAGATACAGATAAACCAGCACTGATGTAGTAAACCTATACTCCCATCCGTAACACAAACCCCATCCCATGTCGACTGTCGATCTGGATGCTGGGATCGTCGATCAAGCGTTTGCGGAGCCGGGAGATGAACACGTCGAGGCTGCGACCCATGAAGTAGTCGTTGTCGCCCCATATGGCCCGCAGAATATCATCGCGCCGGACGAGCGAATTGGGCCGGGATAGCAAATAGGCCAGTACTTCGGCTTCGCGCTGGGTGAGCGTCTGGACGGTTCCGGCGCGGATGAGTCGCCCGTTTGTGGGGTCAAACTGATAGCTACCAACAGCGAGTGATGGGGGAACTGGTAGGGTAGGGGCAGGTGCTTGACTGGTTGGGCGACTCGATGAGCGTTTCAGGAAAACCTCGATTTTGAGTAACAGTTCCTCAATGCTGAAGGGTTTCGTCAGGTAATCATCGGCACCGAGCCGGAGCCCTTGAAGGCGGTCGTCTTTGCTATTAAGGGCACTCAAAAACAGAACGGGTATGTGGGTATCCAGCGAGCGAATATGCCGGGCCAGCGCAAAACCATCAGTATGGGGCAACATCACATCGAGCAGGCACAGATCGAACCGACCCGACTCAAAACAGTCGAGAGCTTCACTGCCGGTTAAGCAGTGCGTTACCGAGAATCCGGCCAGTTCGAGATTGTCCTTCGTGACAAAACCTAGATTCACGTCGTCTTCGACGTAGAGGATCGATGCTTTCAAGGTACTTTAATAATAAACGTACTGCCTTCTCCCAACGTGCTTTTCAGGGTAATTTTCCAGCCGTGCGCCCGCACAACCTGCTGAACATAGTACAAACCTAAACCAAAGCCCTTTGTGTCATGGACTTTACCGGTTGGTACACGAAAGAACTGTTTGAAAATGGCCTTATGATGCTCTGGAGCAATTCCGATGCCATTGTCCTGCACCGACCATTCCAGACCATTGCCAACGGTTCGGGTACGCAGCCAGACTTCAGGTACAGGTGCATTAGAATCTGTTTTTTGATATTTCAGCGCGTTGTCGATTAGGTTGTTGATGACATTTTCGAGATGGTACCGGTCGGCCTGAATGTGGGCGTTGGTAGCTTGTAAGTCCAGATGTATCAACTCGCCAACTGGTTTGGCTCGGTTCGACGTTGCGACTGTGGACAGTACCTCGTGCAAATCGACGGTAGCTAAGTTGAGCGAGAATCCCGTATGCTGCGACCGGGATAGCTGTAGCACGTTATTAATTTGGCGTTGCAGCCGCTGACTTTCTTCATTCAGAATGCGGGTGTACTGTCGCCAACGGTCAGGTTGTTGCCGAATGCTGTCCTGGCCTAATACATCAGCCGCAATGCGAATGGTCGAAACAGGAGTTTGCAACTCGTGGGTGATATTATTGATAAAATCCTGCTGTACTTCGGTTAGGCGCCGTTGCTGCAAAACAATGCTGAGCGTATAGCCAAACACCAGCACCAGCAACACTACTGCCCCCGTTGACCAAAGCCAGCCCTCTAATTGTCCCACAGCAAAAATGGCCTGTTGCGGAAAGCGAATTCCGAAATAATAAGTGAATCGATCAAATTTGGGGAGAGTTGACCGCACTGGCATCCGGGCGGCTGAAGTGCCAATATAGGCCCCGTAGACCATTTTGTCGCTTTCGCAATTGTAGATGCCGTACTCAAAATCGGTGATCAGATGGTGTTTCCGCATCGACACTTGGATGAGGTGTTCCAGGGTGACTGGGTCAATAGGAGCTTCAGTATTGACAATGAAATAGTCAGCCGAGAGTTGAGTGACGTCGTATTTGGTTTGGGTTATCCGGTTCATGCGCGCCACCTCGTCGGCAACCTCCTGCAACGCTATAAATGCCGACTGCCGGAATTGGCGGTCGCGCAGTGCATACGCTTTTCTGACCCAAACGGCCTGTACCGCCAGAATGCCGATCATCGACAGCACAGACAGGATGACAAGAATACGAATCAGGCGACGGGACATGAATGTGAAAGTGAGAAAGAGAAAGTGTGAAGCAAAGTACGGCAATTCGCTCTTTCACTCTCTCGCTCTTTCACGCTTTCGCTGTTCCGTTAACATCTCATTAACAAACGTTAGCAAGCCGTTAACAAGGCCGTGCAGAATCGGGCCGTACGTTTGTATCGAACATGTTCCGATTCAGATTCAACTTTTTCAAACACAAAAAACACACATGAAACGCACTATTCTATTCTCGGTGGCTTTGCTAATGACAGCCGCTACCCTTGTTCTGGCCGGTTCAGGTATGATGGCCGCTTTTGACTGGAAAGCTACCACTCAGGATTTAGGCAAGATTCCCCAAAACAAGCCCGTTTCTATCTCTTACACGTTTACCAACAAAGGTAAAGAGCCACTCATCGTAACAGGTGCCCGTGGTTCGTGTGGCTGCACCAACGTGACCTACACTAAAGAACCAATTATGCCCGGCGGTACCGGTGAAATCAAAGGAGTATATAACGCAGCGGCTATGGGAGCGTTCAATAAAACAATCTCCGTGGATTCAAACGCCGAAGGTGGCACTGTCACGCTGTCGTTTAAGGGTGAAGTGGTGGCCGCAGCACAGTAACTACCTCACCCCTGCCCCTCTCCTTCGCAAGGAGAGGGGAGATATCAACGTCTACCTTGCGAAAGAGAGGAGACGTTGAACAAACAGAAGTAAGACTGATAAGACACCCCTCTCCTTCACAAGGAGAGGGGCCGGGGCGGTCGGCCGCTGCCGGGAGATTATCAGTACTTCATTTCTCCCCGATCTTTCTCTACGGCGCTGCGGCCCTCTTTCATCCAGGCAGGCATGGGCGCATCTTTTAGATAGTGATCGAAGAACTGGTACATCCGGATGCCTAAATCTTTGGCGTTATGACGTTGTACCAGGTTATGGTCTTCGCCATTATAAACCACCATCCACACGGGCTTATTCAACCGGCGGAGGGCCGTGAACATTTCAATGCCCTGATACCAGGGGACGGATCCGTCGGCATCGTTGTGCATCAGCATAAGGGGCGTTTGCACCCGGTCAGCGTAGAACAGGGGTGAGTTTTCAATGTAGTTCATCGGCTTTTCCCAGAGCGTTCCACCGATGCGACTCTGGGTTTTTTCGTACTGAAACTGTCGTACGAGACCCGTTCCCCACCGAATACCACCGTAGGCTGAGGTCATGTTGGCCACGATCGCTCCGGCCATTGCTGCTCTGAATAAGTTGGTCTTGGTAATAACGTAAGCCGTTTGATAGCCACCCCAACTCTGGCCCTGAATACCCAGCCGGTCACGATCTACAAACCCCTTGTTGAGTAGGCTCAAGACACCCGGTACAATACAATCATAGGCGTTCTGGCCTGGATTACCAGTTGTGTAAACAATATCGGGCACAAACACCATGTAGCCGTTCGAAACGCAGTACGGAATATTGATGGTCGAGCGGCTAGGAGCGGGAGCCTTATAATCGGGGAGTGTTTCGGCACTCCGCTCGTAGAAATACGTCAACATTGGGTATTTCTTTTTTGGATCGAAATCTTCCGGTTTGTAGAGCAGCCCTTCGAGGGGAACGCCGTTGGTACCGGTCCACTTCACCAATTCCACAGATCCCCACCGAATGCTGTCCTGTTGTGGGTTTACACGGGTCAGTTGCTGCTGAGTAGCAAAAGTTGAGTCCGTTTGGAACAGGTTGATAGGCTCCTGAAAATTCCCCCGGTAGAAGGTCATAGTCGGCGAGTTTTTCGCTTTGTTTATACCAAAATACCGGTGTTGGCTGTTCATCAGAATCTGAATGGTGCCGGTTGGCGCAATTGTCTTTGGACCACTGGAAGCTACTCTGTTCAGAGATGACATCTCTGCGGATTGACTTTGTTTTGAGGAAGCCTGTCCCAGAGATGTCATCTCTTTAGATGCCCGCTGCCGCAAAATACCCGTATGCTTATCGCTTTCCCAGAAGCCAGTCAGATACAGATCAGTGTTGGGATCGATGTCGCGCTCTTCAGGGTCGAAGTCTACCCGGCGAAGGCGAACTTTGTTGGTGCGGCCCCAGGCATTGGTCAGGTTGCGGGGTTTCTCACGGCCCGTTGGGTCGAGTTGCCAGATGTCGTAGCGGTCGTAGACCCAGAAATAGCGGTCGTTGGTTGTCCAGCCAGCAGAACCATAACTACCGGGCAGACTCGGGGTATCGTGCTCTTCATCGAAAAACTTGTGGGGGAGGCCCCGTGTGAGATCAATCCGTTTGTTTTCCGTAATTGACCAGGCCCGCCAGAGGGTGTCGCGTTCATCGAACCAATAAGCATACTTGCCATCGGGCGACAGCCGTGTTTCGGATGCCATAATATCATTGGCAATCTTGGTTTTCTTCCCGTTATGACTGTCGATCAAATACAAATCGGTGTGGCCGGGGTCCCACGAGCTCGACACCTGATAAGGCATATCGCTGATGCCCAGCCAGTAGCGGGAGTTGTTTTTGTAGTCAATGGGTACGGTTGGAACCTCGCGCGAGGCCAGGGGTGTCACGGTGCCTGTTGCCAGATCATACACCGTGGCATAACCACGCTCTTTTTCTTCTTTCAGACGCTTTTGCTGCATCGGCTGCAAGCGCGAATCGGTCCAGGTCCAGACATCCATTTTTACCTTTTCGTCGTCGGGTGTCAGGGTGTCTTTTTTAATGAGTGGTGGAACCGGCGACGTCGCGAAATACAGGCGTTTTCCGTCTTCAGAGAAACGCACGGGGGCAAATTCGTTTACCGACCAGCCCTTTGGTAAGGCCGCCGTTGTGGTGTCAGCTACCAATATGCGCCCGCCAGTTGCCACGGCTACTACGGGCTGTTTCGATTTGCTTCGCTTGCTGGCCGGTGGGGTTGGTGCTGTTCCAGCTAGGTTCTTGTAATACAACCGAAACGATTTCTGGTCGGCTCCTGCTGAGTCGGCCGAGGCCATCCAGGCTACCTGACCGCCTGTTTTGTCAGTCGCAAGGCCTTTGTACACCTTGTGCCGTCCGGTTGTGTCAATCACTTCCGTCTGCTTGGTATCGGTGCGGAACGTAAATACGCCGGGTAAAAGCACATCGCCCGCTTTCAGGGTATCCAGCACCGATTCGCGGGTATAAACCACTGTCTTTCCATTATCTGATATGGCCATACTCGACACATATCGAGCCATTTGCCGAGAACCATCAACCATGTTCAGCAACACAAGATCATCGCCTTTGGGTTTTTTGGGAACAGCCCTCCGGCTAGCCAATCCTGTGCCTGATGCTGTTGGTGTTGCCGCTGGTCTGCTGACCGAGTCTCTGGCCGCTGTTGCTCTGGGCGCTGGTTTGTCTTCTTTATGTTCCTGCAAAAAAGCGACCCACGAACCGCTTTCTTTACCGAGATTGTACGATTTGACATTTGGAAACTTAGTGACTTTACCCGAAGCCAGCTCAACCATCACCAAACTGTCTTTTGGCATCTCGTCGGGTTTTTTCTTTTTGAGTTTTGCCTTACGAGTGTCGGCCAAGGGCGCTTTTAGTTTGGCCACCAAAAACCGGCTGTCGGCCGAGAAACGGGCATCGTACCCACGGGGGAAACGGTATTTAGGTGTTGCTGAACCACGCTCGGCCACGTTGAGCATTCCATCGCCTTCCTGAAGGTCAATCTGGTACGAAATCCATTGGCCGTTATTCGACAATTTTTCGAGCCGCACGCTTTGCCAACGGTCATAATCATTGGCATTGAGCGGGCGTTTAGCGATCGGGGAGGGCACGGTAGTTTGGGCAACAGCCAAGCCAGCCGTGGTTACCGCGCACAGTAAGAAGAGAAATCGAAACATGAGAAGTGTTTGTGTTTGCCCGAAAATAGCGAAAAGCGGCAAATTATCTTTCCTCTTATATATTCATTAGTGCTATAAAACACTATTTTCTTGCTTTAACACCAAATAATATCCTTGTTAATCTAAATGGTCGAATCAGGAACCAGTACAGGCACGCACAAACCAGCAGGGTTGAAAAACTAACAAGCAAGAAGCCGTCGTAAACCCCCAGCGATGTCTGTTTCAGTACCCAATACCCAATCAGCACAATTACTGTCTGGTGAAGAATATAAAACGGGTAAACGGCTTCGGTCAGGTGGTGAAGAATGGGGCGGTTTACATTCAGATAATGGTAACCGTATGCAACCGTCATTAGCACCGAAAACCAGGTAAGGCCAATTGAATTGAAGCTGTATAAGGTACGGGATAACGCCGTTGAGTCAATCGCTTCTTCTCCATACAAGGCTCGTGAGCCGTACAGCAAGATTGTACAAATAAGTGTGGCCCACAAAAATGCCCGACGTTGATCGGTAATGGTTTGCCAGAATTCGCGACGGCTGATTAGCAGAAAACCATACCAGAACAGCAGCAGGTTTTTCATGAAATATGCCCAATCGTCGAATAGGGCGTGGGTTTCATTGGGGAAAAAGCCCCCTAGTATAACGTCGTTTAGAAGTATAGGTACAACCAGCCATAATGCTCCACCCGGCCGGGAAATGAGCTTGCCTACCCAGTTGGTGAACCGACTCCCGGCGTCGCTTTTTAGCCACCGAAAGACGGGAATACTCAACAGAGAATAAAAGAACAGGTAGCAGATAAACCAAAGGTGATGCCAACTGAAAGCGCCCCCCGTACCACCATCTTTATACGGTTGAAATCCGAAAACGTTGGGATAAAAGTCGATATAACTCCCCGAAAACCGGCCCCGAAATAACCATTCTATGTAAATCTGCGGGGGCACAATCACGAACATACCAAAGACCAGCGGCACAAACAACCGCCGGAATCGCTCCCCGGCATAGGCGCCGTAAGACCGGCGTTGTAAGGCGAAAAATGTACCTGCTCCCGAAATAAAGAACAGCAGCGGCATTCGCCAGCGATGCAGCCAGCGCATGACTTCTTCCATTGGCTGGCTGTGTTCGGCGCTCTTGATGTGCCATCCCCACGACACGTAAATCATGCCTGTGTGGTAAAACAGCAGCGTCAGAATGGCAATGATACGCAGCCAGTCGAGATCGTAACGGCGGGTTCGGGTGAGGAGTACTGGGTTTTGGATAGAGGGTTGGGCTGGCGATTCCACGGTTGCGTTGATTTTTTGATGAGTCAAAAATTACGTCACAAAAGTGCTGCCTACGCTACAGGAATCGCCATCTGCCGATAGTTACGAAGTTCGTGCCGACCGGAACGAAGCCGGCGTTTGGCCCGCAATACGCTTAAAGGCCGTATGAAATGCGGAAGGGGCATTGTAGCCAACCCGTTCGGCAATCTCCTCTATTTTCAGGTGTGCCGTAGCTGGGTCGTTTAACAGCTGCTGGGCTTCTGCAATACGATGTGCGGCTAGCCAGTCGAAAAAAGTTTGCCCCAGGCGGTCGTTCAACACTTGTGAAACGTAGTGCGAAGAGGTACCGAGCCGGTCCGCTAATTTTGGTAGCGATAGGCTGCTATCAAGGTATAGCTTTTCGGTACTGGTCAGGTGCTTTAGCCTAGTCAGAATCGCTTCCTCAACCTCGGGCGACAACGCTGATTTTTCGTACTTTTTCTTTGGCTCAACTACCGACAGGGTTGGCTCTGCATCAGGTATGGCAGGTGGCTCGTGTCGAAAAAAACTGGAGCCGCGAAGGACCATAAAACTAGTTGCGTAGATTGTAAGGGTAATGTAACTGGCCAGAATATGATCGCCGAGGTCTTCGTGGAATTGGGCTTTAATAATGGCGATGAGAAACGGCAGCACCGCATTCAAAAGACTCAGGTTACGCAGCAACGATAATGAATTGTTATTCGAACGACTCCAAAACGACACGTTTTGTTCCCTGTAGATTCGGGCGATGATCCAGATTGACCAGGCTGTATAAATCAGACAGCTAAATAGTGTCAGTTCGTTGATGTAGCCCCGCAAACCTGTAAAATCATCATCTGCGATGTAGTGAACCGTTTTGACAAACGACAACTCAGGATGCCAGGCACCAACATAAGAATTGTATTTGAACGTGATGGGTTGATAAAGCCACGTAATGGAGTTAACCAGCCAGATCCCGAATGGAATCAGGTGCCAGCCCCAGCGCCGGGGTAGCCGATGATAAATCCGGCCGAATACGAAAAAGAAGAAAAGAGGCCCCAAAGCAAAATTGAGCGGTTCGGCGAAGTCGATTATGATCAGCGTCCGAAACATGTAATTGGTGTATTCGAGCCATATTTCGCCCAGAACGCCAGACAAGGCCAGCATCAGCAAGCCCAAACACCGATTGGCCACACGTTGCCCCCGTACCCCCGCCAGAAAAGAGGCACCCAAAAAAACGCCCTGAGCAACACCCAGCAGAATGATCAGCGCAAATAAATCGAAGCGAAGAGGAAGTGATTGCATCGTATGCTCAGTTGATTCAAAACTACACAAAAAAAGGGCTAGCGAAGCCGCTAACTCTCTCCAGAAAATCAAAGTGCCAAGAACCACTGTCTGATCTTTATGTCAAATGGAAATAGGATCAGGGAGCTTCATCGCTCAGTAATACACTGCCTAAATGGGGTAATGAATACTTACATTCAGGTAAATCTATGGGTGTCGAAACATCGTATGTAGTTTTAATACGCAGGTATTAACCCATTGATAACCCATAATTACTTAGCCAATTTATGGCCGCATTTCCCTCTGCCCAACAGGTTCTGTTGTGGTGTATTCTATGTTCGGGCAGCCTCATGGCTCAGCCATCAACCCCCAAAAAAGGAGCGCTTTTCGCACGGAAAATTCAGGACCGCCCGCCCATCGAGCCAATATCCCGAAGTCTGTCACTGGATGATACCCTCCGGTTTGCTACTAGTTATGAGATCATTGAGCCTGTCAAGACAAAGCCGGTAAATATTGCTTTTATCGATTCCGACTCATCGTCTTCATCGGAGAAGCAATCAGCAGGCACTTTGCATCAGGAGGCTATTACAACTAGCCTTTCCATACTGGTCTACAAGACTATATATCGGCAAGAAAGCCTCATTGTGCCTCCAAAGGCGACTAATATTCCTGTAGTAAGACAAACCCTTTCCTCTAACACTCACCCAGAAAACGATGGTGAGCTCAGTGATCTTGAGCGGGTTCTGAACAGAAAAAGACAGTCAAAGTAACACCTCCCCCCAATTCTCTACCTATGAAATACGTACTACTTATTCTTCTGATTGCTGTTAGTGTAAAATCAGGGTTTGCTCAGCAAGCCCATTCGGTCAATCAGGCTATCCATTACATCAAGTTGGCCAACACATTGCGTGAGGTCAACAAATCTGAGGAGTCAATTAGTCTGCTCAAACGGGCTTTGCCAGCTGTCGAGTCGAAGAGTCTATATTGGGAAGCCGCAACCAACGAATTGTTGGGCCTTTCCTATAAGGACCTGGAAGAATACGAGCTGGCGATACCTTATCTGGAACTGGCCCGGTCGCAGTATGCTAAACTCAAATACGTAGCCAGTGCGTGGGGGGTTAACGAAGTCATCCGTCAGATCTCGGGTAAAAACGTATATGCGGGTATTCAGATTGGGGCAAATGAGGTGAAACTGGCTATTTTAAAGACTCAGTACGAAAGTGATTTTTACGAAAAAGATATTCGTTCGGTCATCAACGTACCCGACCTTAGTTTAATGGCCAATGCCTCAACTTCGCTCCAGAAAGGACAGATTGCCCTCAAAACTTGTCTTGATTCCATCCAACGCTATAACATTCCGAACGAACGGGTTTTCATCGTGTTTAGCAGCGAGGTAACAACTGGTAGAAAATTGAGCCAGACCGATAAAGATCGTCTTTACGATCAGTTGGCTAGTGTGTTACCCAAAGGGGCAAATTTGCGGATCGACACAACCCTCACGACTGCTCGGGAAGCCGAATTGTTTACTATTGGCGCTATTCCCCGTAAGGTGTGGCCTACTACCTCGGCCCTTAATATTGGACTTAATACAATTATGTGTGGCTACTTCGACAAAGGCGTTAGCCCGATGGCTAAGTCGTTTAACTACAATAGCTCACCGATAGGTATCAACACAGTGCTCGATCAGATTGACGCTGAAAAATTTACCGATTTGAATGCGTTTAAACAAGAAGCACAACGTATTATCGAAGCCATTGCTGACTCGAGTCTTGTTCCTGCGCTTGATGGGTTGCGCCACCGCCGAACGGTGGGTGTGGGCGGAGCAATTGCCCTGGCATTGGTAACGTATCTGCATCCCGAAAAAATTCTGACAACTGCCGTACCAATTACACTGGCCGATGTCGAACTGTTTAAGCAACGGGCTCTCAACGATTATAGCGCTTTGATTCAGCCGAACCTGAATTACATTACGGATCGTGACATCCGCGACAAAGCCGAGATAGATGTTCGTAGCGTACAAAATCAACTAACACAAAAGCAACTTATTGTGGGGGCGTTGTTGCTCGAAGCTACATTTCGGTCTTATGCTGATGCACCAACCGCTAAACGATTCGTCTTTATCAGGAATTCTGATATTGGTTGGGTGACAGGGAAATTTCTGGAGACAATCAACTATGAATACGAGTCAACTATTGCTAAAGGATCACTGTATACCCGATAAGCTACGGAGAAAAAAAAGGGCCAGCGAAGCCGCTGACCCTTTCCAGAAAATCAAACTATCAAGAATCAATTATCGAATCTCCATTTCGAACGGTAGCCGAGCCTGAACGCCCTCCATCGTTTTGAGTTTCTGGAGGTATTTTACGTACGGAGCCAAATAGCCCAACTGAGTCTGTATCTTGGTGTCTTCGCTGTCGCTCATTGAACTCAGCAATTTCTCCACGAAATCCTTTTTCCGGGGATACTTCACCTTGTAATCGTCATCGCCAAGTTTAGCGGTTTTAGCGGCCAGTTTAATGGCATCGTCCAAGCCACCCAATTCGTCGACCAGGCCGTTGGCTTTGGCTTGCGAACCTGTCCAAACCCGACCTGATGCAATGGCCAGAACACTATCGATAGGGAGTTTACGACCTGCCGCTACCTTACCGGTAAATACCCGGTAGATACGCTCGGTGCTGCGCTGTAATGTCTGTTTCTGAAACGGCGACATCTCGTGCGTTACCGATGGGAAATCAGAGTTGGCGTTGGTTAATACACGGTCGTAGGTTACGCCGAGTTTGTCCTTAAAGAAAGTCTCGGTGTTGAACAACAGCGAGAATACGCCAATGGAACCGGTGATGGTGTTAGGATGCGCCATGATTTTGGTACAACCCATCAGCATATAATACCCACCTGAAGCCGCATAATCAGACATTGATCCAATGACGGGTTTCGCCTTGCGGGCCAAATCAACTTCACGCTGCATCACATCTGAAGCCAGCGCGCTGCCCCCGCCCGAATTAACACGGAGAACAATGGCTTTCACTTTCTCGTCCATCCGAGCTTTGCGAATCTCTTCGGCTACTGTTTCCGAGCCGATGCTGTTATCGTCGCTCTTGCCCGAGTTAATGTCGCCCGAAGCAATAATCACGGCGATGCGGTTTTTGCTGCTGTTGCTTTCACCATCGTCTGTTGATTCTGCATCGCTGTATTTGCCCAGCGAAACGTAATCGACCTTTTTCTTTTCAGCAATGCCCAGTTCTTTCTTGATCAGACTTTCCAGTTCATCCTGATAGCCTACGTTTGAGATCAGTTTGTGCTTCAGGGCGTCGGCTGGTGTTTGAATCGTCAAGTTGTCGGCGTAGCGTTGCAGTGAGTCGGCGCGGAGACCACGGCTTTTCGCGATTTCAGCTACCATATGGTTGTTGATCGACGACAGGAACGACTTCACCTGCAAGCGGTTGGGATCGCTCATGTTCTCGCGGATGAATGGCTCCACCGCACTTTTGAAATCGCCTACTTTGAAGATTTCAGGCTTGATGCCCAGCTTGTCGAGCGTGCCTTTAAAAAAAGTCAATTCTGCATCGAGGCCGTTCCATTCGAGATCACCAGCCGGATTCATGTACACTTTATCCGCTACAGAGGCCAGATAATAGCCTTTTTCGGTCATCACTTCATTATAAGAGTACACAAATTTTTTCGACTTCTTGAAGTCGATCAGCGCATTACGGACTTCCTCAATGGTTGCCCAACCAGCTTGTGGGTATTGCGATTCGAGGTAAATACCCTTGATGTTGTCATCGTCTTTTGCTTTTTCCAGCGCCTGCCGAATCTCGATGAGGCCCAGTACATCGCCATCGGAGTTGAGTGGTTCAAACGCTTTGAAGGGGTTATCAACCCCCTGTTCGCGAATGGGATTGTCCAGATTAAGTCGCAGAACGGAATTCGATTTTACTACAGTCTTGTCGCCCGACGAAAAAGCCGCGCTAAGACCTATCAGGAGCAGGAAACCAACAAAGCCGAAAATGAATAATCCGACGAGGGTGGCCAAAACGTATTTCAGGAACTGACGCATGTATGAATTGTCTTATTGGTAGAAGAGACTGTCTATCTAACAAACATACGCGGCAATTGGCGCCAGCGATGCCAAAAAAATGTTGAGTGCGCTGAATTGGTGATTAGTGGTGATTGTACGGTGGATTTGTAATCTGCCAATCCGTAGGTCAATGAATTAGCCCCTATTAATCTGGGGTTTCGGGTAGTGATTGCAACAGTTGATTGTAGCGTTCTTCACCGATTTGTTGGCGAATGATGTTGAGATATTGGAGTGTGCCATTAGCACTTGGAGAACCAAGTTGTTTGAAAATTGAGAAAGCTCGCCAGAGAAACGGAAGGGCCTTCTCAAAGTCCTGATTTTGCTCAAAGTAGATTGCTCCTATATTATGCAAGCTTGTAGCCTCGCCACTTTTATCACCGATTTGCTGTCGGATGTTCAGGCTCTGCTTCAGATAGGTCAGGGCCGTTTCGTAATCTCCCCGGGCTTGATAAATCTGGCTAATGTTATTGAGGGTGGTTCCTTCCCCTTGGGTATCACCGATTTTCTGTCGGATGCTCAGGCTGTCTTTTAGATAGGTCAGAGCCGTTTCATAATCTCCCCGGGCTTTATAAATCTGGCTAATGTTATTGAGGGTGGTTCCTTCCCCTTGGATATCACCGATTTTCTGTCGGATGCTCAGGCTGTCTTTTAGATAGGTCAGGGCCGTTTCGAAATCTCCTCGGGCTCGATAAATCTGGCTAATGTTATTGAGGGTGGTTCCTTCCCCTTGGGTATCACCGATTTGCTGTGCTATACCCAAACTCTGTTTCAGATAGGTCAGTGCTGTTTCGTATTCTCCCCGGGCTTGATAAATCTGGCTAATGTTGTTGAGGGAGGTTCCTTCCTCTTGGGTATCACCGATTTTCTGTTGGATGCTCAGGCTCTGTTTTAGATAGGTCAGGGCCGTTTCGAAATCTCCCCGGGCTCGATAAATCTGGCTAATGTTATTGAGTGTAATTCCTTCCCCTTGGATATCACCGGTCTCACGGGCAAACGCCAGACTTGCATTCCAATGACTTTTTGCTTCGTCATAACGAGATAGATCATAAAATAGAGAGGCAATTTGGTCATTGAGCAATAAAAGTAACTTTTTATTGCCTGGTTCAACAGTATTCAACTGTTCCAAAAGCCGCTCAATTTCTGCTTCTTTCTCTTCTTTCGTCTGCCCGCCAAGTGAAGATTTTTCTAGCTCTGAATTTATAAATTGGGGTATTTCATCTGCTGTCTCCTGCTGGAATTCCAAATCTAAAGATCGCAACGACCACCAATCTGGGAGTCGTTTAGGCAGATTAGTGTAACCACTTGGTTCAACAAAACAAAGCAAGGCAATGGGTAATTTAGCTAATGCATCCCGGCGTTGATTGAAGCCTATGCATACATCTTCATTGCCAGGTTGAAAGAGCCAGTCAAAATCGGGGATGACGACGATTCCTGCCTGAAAACCCTTCAGCGAATCAATGATTTCCCGGTATGTTTTGCCTGATAGCCGGAGTTCGTGATAAGGTCGGTCGGGGTAAGCGGCCCGAATATGGGCAGTCACATCAGTAATGATGCTTTTGCGGTTATGCCCAATTACAATAAAGCGAAACGTGGGATACCGCAATGAGTTGGTAAGCAAGCGGAGTTCGCGAGCAAAATCGGCTTCCATCAGACTTGCCCTAAAACACGATACTGGTACAATTTAGATCGTTCGAGTACCGGGTTTGCCCGTTTGTCAGTTCCATCGTTGTACTCAAAAAGGACTCCCTCTTCCAACAATTTCTGAATATCACCGCTGAAACCAATTGACTGCCCAGCCTCAAAATCAGCTTTTATAGTTTTTAATAATTCAAATTCAGCAGGTACCAGATAGCGGGCGGTCGATGTACCCATTTGGTCAATAGCTCGTTCAATAGCTTCCTTCGTGATTTGTTGAGCGTCGTCGTCCAACTCCCATGTCGCCTGTTCAATGATTCGGAGTAGTTGTCGGGGTGAGCCTCCACTAAAATGAATAGCCAGATGAATTGTATCGACCGAATCGAAGAGCGATTTAGCTACCCGTTTGCAAACAAATTCTTCAAACCGTTCAATGGCTTTTTGTACAACGGTTCCATCCCGTTCTACAATCTTGACAAACGGAAACGGAACTACCTCACTAAAATTTTCTAGGCTAACCCGTTCTTTCATCAACTCAATGGGCAGCGTGAAAATAGTGTTGGCTTTGATTTCCTTAATCCGGTTGGATTCGTCCAGAATGATTTTACGGCGTGTTTCAGCAGTCATCGTTTTCTCCAGACCGTCTACTATAAACAACACCTCCTGCCCCTTACCTTCCTTGCGGAGTTGCTGATTGGTCTGCTCAATAAACGTATTGAATTTTACGGCGAAGTCTGGAAACCGATTCTTAATGTTGGTACGAATGGCTTCAGCGCGTTCATAACTGCCTGAGAGCCCCGCTTTAAGTTTGCCAGTGACACCAATCAGTTTCCCCAATAATCCCGCTACAGAGAACGAGTCATCATTTCCAATTTCTAATTCTGCGCTACCCTCCGTTTTCAGGCTTCGATTAATTTCTTTTACCCGCTCCTGAAACCAAATTTCAAGGCTATCGATAATCGACTGGTCTAACTCCAAACCACGATCTTGGGCTTTCTCCAGAAGCTTTTCTAACTGAAAGATCAGAATGTCCATGTACTGCATGTTATTCAGATCAAGATCTGTATCCACATTGCAGGTCACCACGAAAAAGCAATCTGGTGAGTCAAGTAGTTGGCAGTATTTTGCTAGCTCTGAGGTTTTGCCTGACCCACGCATTCCGGCCAGAAACAGCAGCGTTTTATTATAACGATTAGGTTGATAGTCAAAGTGGTACTTCCCATTTTTAGGGATAGCATTCAGAATTCGCATAACCCGGCGCTCTTGAAAATTGCCGCGCAAATTTTCGAAATTGACATAAAACTCATGATCGGGCGTGACTGGTTCGAACTTGTTAACAGCCGCGTCGATTTCTTCCATTCGGGTTGCTTTGCGCATCATAGAAAGGGCAGGATCAAAAACCATACAAAACTAAAC
Source organism: Flavobacterium sp. SUN052 (assembly GCF_028867935.1). Classification (GTDB taxonomy): domain Bacteria; phylum Bacteroidota; class Bacteroidia; order Flavobacteriales; family Flavobacteriaceae; genus Flavobacterium. The sequence goes on along the minus strand of NZ_JAPQNS010000021.1, from coordinate 63,556 downwards.
GTAAACGATTAGTATTCCGGTTCAGCGCTTAGCACCGGTTCATAAATCCCTACACCCCAATGGCATCGGACTCGAACACGTGCCGCCCAGTGAGGCCTTGCTGCGTTTTGGCACACATCGCTTCGGCAACCGTATCTGACTCGATGGCTTTGTATTTAGCCGGAATCAATGGGTTTAGTAACTTCATCACGCCCTCCCCAATTTTCTCGCCCAGACGCGACTCCGAACGCTTACCCAGCAGCAACGATGGTCTGAAAATGAGAAGAGTACGGTAATTCAGAAAATTCAGGTCACGCTCTAATTCGCCCTTCACACGGTTGTAGAAAAACATAGATTTGGGGTCGGCACCCATTGACGAAACAAGGGCAAATTGAGTGGCACCCTGTTCGCGGCCAAGGCGGGCAATGTCCATTGGGTATTGATAATCGACTTTGCGGAATGCTTCTTTAGAACCTGCCTTTTTCATAGTGGTGCCAAGGCAGCAAAAAATATCGTCGGCCTGGGTGAGTAAGCCGTTGGGCCGGTCGAAATCAAACTGGATTTCCTGTAAGCGCGGATGCTGCCATCCCAAGGGTTTCCGCACCAATACTTTTACCCGTTCATAATAAGCCGATTGGCAAAGTTTGTGCGTTAACTGGTTTCCAATAAGTCCGGTTGCACCAAGAACCAATGCTATTTTTTGTGAAGAGGAAGTCATATTCGGTTACTATTTTTTGCTAATTTATGGGCGAAAATTTAGATCTGATTGTTTTCCACGGAAAACATACCACCATGCCCCGTATCCAGCCATTATTAGTTGTTTTTTTTGTTCTTACCATTGGCTTTACAGCCTTCCGCGCCACTGACGACCCTTTTGTAACTACACTTGTCGAAAAATTAGCCGCTTACAACCAACAGCTCCCTACCGAAAAAGTATACATACAGACCGACCGTGACAACTATGTTCCCGGTGAAACAATCTGGCTTAAGGGGTATTTGTTTGAAGGAATCAGCCATGGTATCGATTCGGCCAGCCGGGTGCTGTATGTTGATTTAGTGAATACTGAAACCAGCCGCGTTGTACGAGAAATTAAGCTGAAAGCTACCAAAGGTCAGGCTCCCGGTCAGTTGGCCCTGCCCGACTCGTTACCCACCGGTACATATCTGCTTCGAGCCTACACTGGCTGGATGCGAAACTTCCCGACTGACTACTATTTTACTAAAAAACTGACGCTGCTTCGGGCTGACGATGCCCCCGATCGGTCTGCAAAAGTTGATCAAAGGCTGACTCGGACCGGCGTACCGGCAGCCCGGCCCGACCTGCAACTGTTGCCCGAAGGCGGTCAGTTGGTGCTGGGACTCAACAGCCGCATTGCATTTAAAGCGATCAGTTCGTTGGGTATCGGGTTGGATATTGACGGCTTTGTGCTAAATAATCAGAACGATACGGTGATGGGCTTTAGCAGTTTACACCGGGGTATGGGTACATTTTCTATAACGCCGGAGCCGAATCAGACCTACACCGTTTTTGCGCGTGCTTCCGGGACTCAAAAGTTTTTCACGTACCCCATGCCTTCTGTTCAGCCATTGGGTTATGTGTTGACAGTAGATAATGTCAGCAACCCCAGCAACATAAAGGTGTTTGTGCAGCACAATAAAAGTATTCCAATTGAAGCTGGGTCCAGTGCCGGGCGGATCACCCTGATTGCCCAGACGCGGGGAATGATCATTCATGCTGCTCAGGCACCCCTGACTAAGAAGGCCTTTCTGATTCAGATTCCTCGTGAAAAATTCCCGGATGGGATTGCTCAATTGACGTTGTTCGACGAGAAGAATGTGCCGGTTTGTGAGCGGCTCGTGTTCATTGATCAAAAAGATCGGCTGATGGTAAAACTGACATCCAGCAAAGCCACCTACAAACCCCGTGAAGCTGTTGACGTAGACGTTACTATTACAGATCCAGAAGGAAAACCCGTTGAAACGATGCTCTCGCTGGCCGCAACCGACGAGAAACTTGCCCCTACTTTTGAAGAAAATCCCGGTACGCTCGTTTCTCACTTGCTGCTCACCTCTGACCTCACCGGGACTGTAGAACAGCCTGGTGCTTATTTCGACGACGCCAATACTAACCGGGTCCAACAACTCGACTGGCTGATGATGACTCAGGGATGGCGACGGTTTACCTGGCCCGACGTGCTGAAAGAAACCATACCCGCCCCCAAGTATGTGGTGGAAGATGGGCTATTGTTTTCAGGACAAGTGAGCCGGCCCAACAACAAACCGGCCGAAAATGTGATGATGACCTTTCTGCTCATGAAAAAGGATAGTACTCGATCCATGATGATGGGCCAGGCCGACGAAATGGGCCGGTTTATGACCACTGGTATGGATTTTTACGACTCGACCGGCGTTTTTATTCAGGCACTCGCTCAAAAAGGCGGTAACCGAAACTATACGATCACACTCGATCAGCTGACCAAACCAACCGTTCGCATTACCAAAGTTCCGTATAACTCCCTGCTGCTTGGACCGGATGAACTTGCCGAGTTTTTGAAGCGGACCAACGAATACCTGGAAATTGAGCGACAGATCAAGCGCAATAACGAGGTACTCCTTCAAGCCGTAACAGTGAAAGCCAAACGTGAACCCGTCCGCGATACGCGCCGGATGCTCTATTCGACGCCTGACAAAACGGTTAAGTTTGACCCCATGATTACGGGCGGTGCCCAGACGTTTCTGGATGTGATCCGAAGTCGGCTGGCTGGGGTTCAGGTGTCGGGCTCGGGTTATAACGCAACGGTGCAGATTCGGGGAGCCGCTAATTTTCAGGGTGCTATCGAACCGGCTTTTTTTATGGATGGGATGCATTCCAGTAAAGACGCACTCATGAGCCTTTCGGTGAATGATATCGATGCAGTAGATGTATTAACCGGCGGTGGAGCCAGTATCATGGCCGGGTCTAATGGAGCAGGGGGAGTTATTAATGTGTTAACAAAGCGTGGTTCTCCCAGTTACGATCTCACCAATGATAAATCACCTGGTACGCTGGCAACCCGTATCATTGGCTATGCTCCTGTGCGCGAGTTTTATGCTCCTCAATATGACCAGAAAAAGCCCGAACATGTCCGGCCCGATTACCGGGCTACGCTGCATTGGGCACCTATGGTAACCACCGGGGCTGACGGAAAAGCAACCGTCAGATTCTTTGCCTCAGATGCTAAAACCAAGCTTCGGATTGTTGCTGAAGGTGCAACCGTAAGCGGCAAAATGGGTTCTGGAAAAACAGAAGTTCAGGTTGATTGAGCACATAGAGATGACATCTTTCAAACCAAGATGTCATCTCTGAAAAGTTGAATTAAACCTTTTCTTTTGCGTACAATCTAATCGGCAGATTTGACCAGTAAACAACAAATTCTGCCATGAACTACACGAACAAAATTGCCCTTTTTGCCGCTAGCTTTTTATTAGTTGCTAGCCTTGCTTCTGCCCAAAACGGTAACCGTTACGACAACAATCAACCTGGTTATAACCAGCCCGGCTATGGCAACGATCGGTATGGCTATGACCGGAATAACAACGACTGGCGTAACCGCAACTGGGATGGGTACGGCTACAACGACTTTCAGTCTGATCACGAATTCTGGAGAGGTCACTGGCGCGACGAGCTTAATTTGAGCCGTAGCCAGCGTCGCGAACTGGAGCGGATCGATAATTACTACGATCGTTTCCGGGTCGACCAACGTGATCCTCGTTTCCGTCAGATGCAGCAGCAGAAATTCGGCGATATGCTGAGCGTAATGACTCCCCAGCAACGGTCTATTGTCCTGAGCCGAGTGCAACCTCCTCGCGGTCAGTATGGTCGCCGGGGATACGGCCAACCGGGGTACGGCCAGCCAAATGGTAACGATCCGTATCGTCGTTCTGGTCCTTATGGCTCATATAACGGCGGTCGATAAGCTCCAATCTCACCAATCATGATCGAGGTCCCTGTGCTGAACAGGGGCCTTTTTTGTGCTTCTGTATTCAAGCTAAAATTGCTTCAGGTAGCTCAGTTTCGCAATTACGTGTTGCTCATCCTGCCGGGCGAGGCTGTTGGTAGCCCGCCGGTTGAATACCACATACAAAAACGAAAGAGGGCGATACTCCCAGGCCAGCCTGATATTATAGGTGTCGCGGGCGTTGAGCCGTTGCCCATCGGTGATGTTTTGCTGATAAAACCCAATCAGTTGCAGACGCGGATTCAGAGCCAACCGCCCTTCAATCGAATACAAGTCGACGGCTGGGCTGGTGGGTTCCTCACCTACGTTGCGAAACTGATTCCGGACCCAGCGCCCGGCCAGCGAGATATGGGGTAGGGGAGCGTATCGTAAAGTAAAGTCGAGCGTACCGAGTCTGCCGTTGTAATAGCGCCCTGTTTCATAGTTGGCGGTGTACGAAAGCTTACGTGAAGGATCACTGGCGTTCCAGTATTGATAACGCGTGTAATGATATACTCCCGGAGCAATGCGGACACCCAACGGTTGAAAGGCTTCGGTCAGGTTTTGCTTGGTTGGGTTTATGATAACGCCGAAATAGCCACCCCGTTGAAAGTTAAACCAGATCGGATTGAAGCTAATTACCTGCTCAGTAAGTTTTCTGGTAGAGGCCTGATGATACAGTTCAACAGTAACCCCCGGCTCGAAAGCCCGAATGACTTTCTTGAATGGAATCCATCGCCCCCGATTATACCAGAAAACACCGGGTGTGGTAGCAATCACATCACCCCGCGAAACAAACCCAACCGCCGGGTTGAAATTTTTGGTCACCACCGATTGTGTCCACCAGATTTTCCATTGGTTGGTGGTGTAATAGTATTGAGCATACCCGGCCATACCCCGATCCCGACCATCCGTCGACGCCGACTGAATCAGCATGGTACTGAGCGAGTGCGATTCGTTGAACCGGAAAAAGCCATCAATAGCCCCTACAAGATTTGTGACGCCGGGCCGTACCGAATCTACCCCCATACTCAAGTCGCTTTGCTGCCGAACGGTGAATAAGCCCCCAATGCGGTTTTGCGTCCCAAAGTTTTGAGAGTAACGCCCCACGGCAAAGGTTGTGGCCGGGCTTTGGTCGGTACCGCGCTGCCGCATTAGAAGGCCTCCGAAGTTGCGTTTCAACGATCGGTACACCAACCGGGCCCCTGCATCAATCGGGATGGGATTACCGAAGTTGTCAAGGCCAATGCTACGGCTAAAAAATGGCTGAATCCGCATGGAACCGCCTGATAAATCGGGACTAGGGCTTAATCCAGCGCCAAACAAGCTGGCATTTTCGAGAAAAAATTGCCGCCGTTCGGGGAAAAACACCGAAAAACGAGTCACGTTGTTTACCTGCCGGTCTGCATCAGCTTGGGCAAAGTCGGTGTTGGCTGTCAAGTCCAACACCGTATTAGGATTAATGGCCCATTTCAGCTCTCCGCCAAACTTCACCATTTCGTCGCGGGTCGTTTTTTCGGATGGCGAGCCTACGCCCGTGCTTCGGTAGCGGTCAAATGAAGTTAGCACATAGGGTTGTACCCGGATATTGGGAGAAGGCGGGGGTGGTTGCAAACCGCTTACTTGTCCGGCATAAGCCATTCGCAACGCACTGAATGCGCGCGGGTAGCGCGACCAGCCCGACTGCTCGTTGGTCATGCGCCGGGTGCGCGAGAAATTGATTCCCCAGGTCTGGGTTGAGTCAGACGATTTGGGATAACGGAGCGTCTGCCAGGGAATCGCGAACTCGGCCGTCCAGCCTGAATCAGAACGCATAGTTCGAACGCGCCAAAGGCCATCCCAGTCAGTGTCATAGAGCACATCATCGAAGGAAAGCAAATCGCGCTGGGTACCGTAAGGGTTTGTAGACAGCATCATGGCGTTACGCCGGTCGCTGAATCCGTCAATGGCAATAGCAAAAAAGTCGTGCGCCCGTTGGTTAAAATCGCGTCGAAAATCAGTGGCACGAATGCTTCTCCGACCGGCTGAATCTCGGCAGAATGCCCCGATGTACAGGTATTGAGGGCTATAGAGCACCCGCACTTCGGTATCGTGATTGACAGCGTTGCCTTGCTTGGGCTCTACCATCACAAATTGACCGGTTGGCAGGGCATTTTTCCAGGCGGCATCATCTAACCGGCCATCAACTCGGATTGGTAACTGAGTACGAGTAGCTTTTACCGTTCGCCGGATCGAGTCAGGGGCAAAAATGACAGCGTCGGTTTGGGCGAGAACGGTATTTGATAAAAATAAGAAAAACAGAAGGTAGCGGTGGGGCATACGATAACGGATAAACGACAAAATTAAGTCAAACCGATAAGGTCGTCAACGTTTCGTCGCTTAGGATGCGCCAAAATGTGTAAACTTGTATGTCCTAAATTCCTGATCGTTATTTCATGAAAACACTCCTGCTTGCTTCCTTAGCCTGTTTAGCCCTCACCGCTCAGGCACAGACTTACCCTACTATCGGACAGGTCGTTCGCGCCGATCCCCGACTTGATAAACTGATTCCGGCAACTGCTAAAATAGAGGTTCTTGCCAGCGGATTCGTTTGGGCCGAAGGACCAATTTGGGTGAAAGATGGGGGCTATTTGCTCTTTTCCGATGTCCCCCAAAACACCATTTTCAAGTGGACGGAAAAAGACGGATTATCCACCTTTCTGAAACCATCAGGCTACACAGGAGCGGGCGAGTACAGCGACGAACCCGGTTCCAACGGCCTTACCCTCGATAGCAAAGGGCGGCTTGTTCTCTGCGAACACGGAGACCGGCGTGTGTCGGTAATGCCGCTGAGTGGAGGTGGCAAACGCACCGTGGCCGATAACTTTGAGGGAAAGCGATTCAACGCACCCAACGATGTGGTGGTACACAGCAACGGCAGCTACTACTTTACTGACCCGCCTTACGGACTTGCCAAAAAAGAGGCTGATCCCACCCGCGAAACGCCCATTTTCGGAATCTACCGGGCAACGCTCGCCGAAAACGGCAAACCCGCCAGTATCAAACTGGTCATTGACGACCTCACCCGACCCAACGGTCTCGCCTTCTCGCCGGATGAGAAAACGCTTTATGTGGCGCAGTCGGACCCCGCCCGGCCGGTGATTATGGCGTACCCTATGCAGGCCGACGGCTCAGTAGGGAAGGGGCGGCTACTTTTCGACGCAATGCCATTAATAAAGCAAAATCTGCCCGGCCTCCCCGACGGAATCAAAACCGACCGTGACGGCAACATCTGGAGCACTGGCCCCGGTGGTGTGCTCATTATTGCCCCTGATGGAACCCTGTTAGGCCGGATCGATACGGGGCAGGCAACGGCTAATTGTGGCTGGGGCGACAATGGTGGCACCCTTTATATCACCGCTGACGGTTACCTCTGCCGCATCAAAACGACGGCGAAGGGGTGGTAAAGGAGCTTTTGTAAAAAATTTACCGTCTATCCATATATACCCTATACTTCTGGTTAACTTTGTATTGGGTTTGATTATGCACTTAGTGCTGCGTAGCTTGGATTTCCGGAAACTTGTCTCATGTTAGAGAATCGTAAATATATCATCATCGGGGTTTTCTGCCTCGTCGGGCTGATATATCTGTCCCGCCTATTTTATCTTCAGATTTTAGACGACAGTTATTCGCTCGAATCATCGAATAACTCGATCAAACGAGTGATCGAAATTCCGTATCGTGGTCAGATTTACGACCGCAACGGAAAACTCATCGTCTACAACACGCCAGTTTATGATCTGTACGTAACGCCCAAACAGGTGCGCATCCCCGATACGGCTGCTTTTTGCCGGATGATGGAGATGACCCGCCCGGAGTTCGACAGTATCATGCAATTCGCTAAAGATTACTCGTATGTAAAGCCATCGTTGTTTATGCGGCAACTGTCTAAAGAGGACTTTGCCCGTATTCAGGATGCCCTTGTTGATTACCGGGGTTTTGAACCGCGGATGAGCTCCATGCGAACATACCCAGCTCATACTTTAGCCAATGCGCTGGGTTATGTGTCAGAAATCAGCAAGAAAAAGTTAGAGAACCAGGAGTTTCCGTACTACCGTCAAGGTGATTATGTGGGGCATAATGGACTGGAGGAGCAATACGAAGAGGAACTACGCGGTAAGCGGGGCGTTAAATTCGTGATGCAGAACGTGAGGGGTGTGGCCAAAGGTTCGTTCAAAAATGGGTTGTATGATACAACAGCCGTAGCTGGTAAAAATCTGTACACAGGTATTGACGTTGACGTACAACGATATGCTGACAGCCTGATGCAAAACCGTATTGGGGCCGTGCTTGCCGTTGAACCTGCTACAGGGGAGATTTTGGTCTCCGTATCGGCGCCTACCTACGATCCCAATTTATTATCGAGCAGACACTTTTCTAAAAATTACGTCAAGCTGTTGCGCGACCCGTATAAGCCACTGATCAACCGCCCAATTATGGCCAGTTATCGGCCTGGGTCAACGTTTAAACTCATCCAGGCGCTCATTGCCCAACAGCAGGGGTCACTTTTCACGAATACGTTCTACGGCCATAGTGGTTCGCCTATGCGTTGCCACTGCCGGGGTGGTAACAACCTGCGGGGAGCCGTGCAGAATTCGTGCAACCCCTACTTCTACAACGTCTTTCGTAAATACATTTATCATAACAACAACCCGAATACATTCAAGGCATCGGCTATTGGGTTGCACGAATGGCACGAAGCAACGGTAAAGTTTGGCATTGGTCAGAAACTTGGGGTGGATTTACCAAGTGAACTGAAAGGGAACCTGCCCGATGTGGATACGTACGACCATGTGTATGGGGGCGAAAACCGCTGGAAATTCTCGAACATCTATTCGCTCAGTATTGGTGAAGGGGAGCTGCTCATTAGCCCCCTCAAGCTGGTCAACTTAGCGGCCACGATTGCGAACCGGGGCTGGTATATTCCTCCCCATTACGTAAAAGGCTTCGGACGTGTTGGTCAGGGTGTGCCCCAACAATACCTGGAAAAACACCAAACCGACATTGACTACAAGTATTACTTGCCCGTTATTGAGGGAATGCGCATGGCTGTGGTAGCCGGAACGGTCAATAAAATGGCTGATATTCAAGGTATCGACCTGTGTGGCAAAACGGGAACTTCGCAGAATGCCAAGTTTGGCCATAAATACGACCACTCTATTTTTATCGGGTTTGCTCCGATGAACAACCCTAAAATTGCGATTGCTGTATTTGTGGAATATGGGGGTTGGGGTGGTTCAGCAGCGGGTCCAGTGGCGGCTTTGATTGCCGAGCGCTATCTGAAACGCAAAACGGAAGCTGTTAAGCTCGATGAGCACGTGAAGAAGCAAAACCTGATGCCACCTTTGTCGATGTTGCCTGGCTATAAAGGCCCCAAACAACCACCCCATTTTCGCAAACCTGATACCATCCGGAAAGATACAGCTCGCAAAGCTCAAAAGCCGATGATGGCTTCTTCAGTGAACAACGAACAACGAACAGCAAACAACCAGCAGTCACCAGCAGGTGGCGGGCAGTGAAACGTTTGAAATACTGTTGGCTGATCACTGCTACTGCTCACCGTAACCATGTCACGTAACGATCCTTTTTCTCAAAATATTGACTTGCTCACCGTCGCGCTGTACATCGGCTGCGTACTGATGGGCTGGTTCAACGTATATGCGGCCGTTTACAGTCCCGAAGCTAACACCAGTTTGTTCGATCTATCGACCAATGCTGGTAAGCAGTTGATGTGGATTGGAACAACGGTCATTCTGGTGATATGTGTGCTAGCTATTCACCACAAATTCTACGACTCGTTTGCCTACGTTTTTTACGGGTTCATGATCCTGATGTTGCTGTTGGTGCTGGTGATAGGATCAAACATAAACGGGTCGCGATCATGGTTTAAATTTGGGTCATTCACCCTTCAGCCGGCTGAGTTTGCAAAAGTGGCTACAAGCCTGGCTTTGGCTAAGTTTCTGGACGTGCCGGGCATGAATATTAACAAGCAAAACAACTTGTTAACCATTGCTGGGATCATCGGACTGCCCGCTATTCTGATCATTGCTTCCAACGAAACGGGTTCGACACTGGTGTTTGCCGCCTTCGCAATTATGCTCTACCGGGAAGGCCTGCCTGGCTGGATTCCGGCTACGGGTATTGCACTGGCGGCCTTGTTTGTACTGGCATTAGTCTTTCCGAAGCTATATATATTCTTTGGACTAGTTGCTGTTGCCGGGGCGTTTGTGCTGTTGATGCCACGCTATAACCGTAATGTACGCACCTTTATCAGTATGGGGGTTGTGATTGCGGGTATGATGGTATTTGTGACGGGTGTCGATTTCTTTGTGAACAACGTGCTACAGCGACACCAGCAAAACCGGATCAAAGTATTGGTGAACCCCAACATTGATCCACTAGGTGTGGGCTGGAACGTGACGCAGGCCAAAATCGCTATTGGGTCGGGGCGACTACAGGGTAAGGGTTTTCTGGAAGGTACCCAAACCAAATTCGATTTCGTACCTGAACAAAGCACTGACTTTATTTTCTGTACTATCGGTGAAGAACACGGCTTTATGGGTAGCGCCGTTGTCATTGCGCTCTTCCTGGGTTTATTATCGCGGATTGTAGTTCTGGCCGAAAAGCAACGGAGCAAATTCACCCGCGTTTACGGCTATTGCGTGGCTGGAATTTTGTTCTTTCACTTTATGGTGAACATCGGAATGACCATTGGTTTGATGCCTGTCATCGGAATTCCACTGCCGTTTTTCAGTTACGGCGGTTCCTCCCTCTGGTCGTTTTCGATACTGTTGTTCATCTTTCTGAAGCTCGATTCAAGACGCTCAAGTATGATGGCAAGGAACTGAAACTCCTATTTAACCCCCCACCACAGCAACGCCCAGCCCGCAATCATCAGCACCCCACCAATGGGGGTGATAGCCCCCAGCCAGGTAATCCCCGTAAAACACAGGATATAGAGCGACCCGGAGAAAATCAATGTTCCGCCAAGGAACGATAACCCGGCATAGTTGAGCCATTTTAAGGCCAGTGGGTTTTGACTCATTAGTTGCATCAGAACTCCCACCAGAACGATAGCAAGGGCATGATAAAACTGGTACTTTACAGCTGTCTCAAACGTAGCCGCACGGCCCGTTTCGTCTAATATTTTGCGTAATGCATGGGCCCCAAAGGCGCCCAATGCTACACCAACAAGGCCCAGCAGAGCCCCCGTTTGAATGAAAAATTTCATAGTCTTGATCCAAAAATTGCACTACCCACCCGAACCATTGTACTACCTTCAGCAATGGCCAATTCATAATCGCCACTCATACCCATCGAAAGCTCCGAAAAAGTTACGTTGGCTCGTTTAACCAATGCTAGCTCGTCATACAATTGTTTCAAACCCCTAAACTCCTGCTGCACCTGCGTTTCATTGTCGGTACTGGTAGCCAGGCCCATTAGCCCAACAACGCGAACATTAGTTAATGCTTCGAGTTCTTGACTTTGTACTAAAACGCGGGCCTCATCGGGCGAGAGTCCAAACTTAGTGTCTTCTTCGGCGATAAAAACCTGAAGCAGACAATCAATGACACGGCCATGTTTGGCGGCTTGCTTGTTGATTTCCTTGAGCAAAGACAAACTATCCACCGAGTGAATCAACGCCACAAACGGGGCAATGTACTTGACCTTATTTGTTTGAAGATGCCCGATTTGATGCCAGCGAATATCGGCGGGTAGTTGAGGCTGTTTTTCAGCCATTTCCTGCACCCGATTTTCGCCGAAATCACGACAGTCTGCATCATACGCTTCCTGGAGCAGAGGAATAGGTTTGGTTTTCGTAACGGCTATTAATTTTGCCTTCCCTCCAATTTTTTGCTCAATCTGAGCGATGTTTTCCCGGACAGATGTCATGTACACAAAAGAAGATTTTGCAAAGATAGGTTTGAGTTCTGTAGCGAATCGCGTAGTTTTTCACCAAAATGGACGTTAGTCGTTAGATTTTGGATATACACGGGATATTGAGACTGCTTTAGCCGTTATCCTGCGTACTGTGTACAATATCCTATAACTTTTACAGCATGGAGCCTCGACCCGAAAAAAGAAATAATGGACGTAACTATCTTATTGTAGCGCTGCTCGTGCTGGTCGGGCTAAATGTATTGCAACTGTACTTCTGGTATCAGGAGCGCGAAATGGGTAAAACTAAAGACGTTACCATTGCCGCCAAGACGGAAGAAGTACTAGCGACCAAATCCAAGTTAGACTCTATCTCAGCACAGCTAGATCTTAAAATTGCGGAGATTCAGAAATTAGGTGGTAACATCGATTCATTGTTGAAAGTGAAAGACCAACTGGAAATCGATAAGCGCAACCTCCGCAACGTAAATAACTTCGACGACCGTAAATACACTACCCGAATTCGTGAGTACGAGTCGTTGCTGTCGCAGAAAGATTCGGAAATTCTCCGCTTGCAGAAAGAAAACGGCATTCTGACGGCGCAGAATAAAACATTGACCGAAGAAAATACGGGATTACGTGGTGAAAAGCAGGCCCTTTCCGACTCTGTCATCACGTATTCATCACGAAACCGCGAACTCGAACAAAAAGTAACGCTGGCATCCGCACTCCGGGCTGAGAATATATCGATTAATGCACTCAATTCGCGGGGAAAAGAGAATGATGGAGGTAGCTACAAAGCCAAGCGATTAGAAAAAGTAAAGGTCTCGTTTCGGCTGGGGGAAAATGCACTGGCTCAACAAAACGAGAAAACAGTGTATATCCGCATACTAGACCCCACTGGTGCCGTTGTGTCCGACATGGCTACGGGCTCGGGTGAGTTCACGTACAACGGAAAAGGAATGGTTTACACGGCTTCCCAGTCTATTCAGTTCAACAACAGGCGCCAGCAGATCGATTTTGTGTATGGTCGTGGGGCGCAACGTTTCAATGAGGGGCGGCATGTGGTAGAAGTTTATGCCGAGGGTTTTAAAATTGGTGAAGGGGAGTTTACTGTTAAATAATTTTTTCTTACCTTTGCACCCTCATTTTAAACTGTTTACAAATAATGTTCCCAAAGAACTACGAAACGGTGTTCATTTTAACTCCCGTTTTATCTGAGATTCAGATGAAGGACACCGTTGATAAGTTCCGCAAAGTGCTGACCGATAATGGTGCGGAGCTTGTTCACGAAGACAACATGGGCCTTAAGAAACTGGCCTACCCGATTCAGCACAAAAACACAGGGTATTACTACCTGTTTGAGTTCAAGGCTCCCGGTACAATTGTAGCCGCCCTAAACACGGAGTACCTGCGCGATGAGCGTATACTGCGTCACCTGGTGGTTGCATTGGACAAACACGCCGTTGACTATAACGAGCGCAAGCGTAAAGGTTTAGTGGGTAAGAAAAAACAAGCCGAAACCGAGGAGGCCAAATAATTATGAGCTTACAGAACGAATCAGTCTCGAAATCCGAGAACCGCAAAAAATACTGTCGCTTTAAGAAAGCCGGTATCAAGTACATCGACTACAAAGACGCGAACTTCCTGCTGAAACTGCTCAACGAGCAGGGCAAAATTTTGCCCCGGCGGTTAACAGGCACTAGCCTGAAGTACCAGCGGAAAGTGGGTCAGGCTGTTAAGCGTGCCCGTCATATTGCTATTTTACCGTACGTAGGCGATTCACTGAAATAAAAAATGGACATCATTCTCAAAACTGATATTGCCGGCTTAGGCTATAAAAACGACACTGTGTCGGTGAAGCCAGGTTACGGCCGCAACTACCTGATTCCTCAGGGGTATGCGATGATGGCGAGTGACTCGAACAAGAAAATGATCACCGAGAACATTCGTCAGGCTGCTCACAAAGCTGAAAAGATCAAAAGCGATGCACAGGCAATTGCTGATCAGATCGGTGAAATGGTGCTGACGATTCCAGCGAAAGCAGGTGAAAGCGGCAAAATCTTTGGTCGGGTAACCAGCATTCAAATTGCTGATGCCTTGCGTGCAAAAGGATTTGACGTTGATCGGAAGAAGATCACTATCGACGATGTAAAGACGCTCGGTACTTACCAGGCTTCGCTCGACCTTCATAAAGAGGTTAAGCATAAAGTAAACGTTGAGGTTGTAGCGGCTGAATAGTCACAAACACCGACGCGACACCAAGTAACGGACCCGATTGCTCACAGGCAGTCGGGTCCGTTTTTTTGTATATTTGTATAAACACAATTCGCTATGGCCACGCTCGATCTGGAACAACTTATGGAAGCCCCAAATCTGCCACTTCTAATTGAAGAGGCTCAAGTGGCTCTCAAGGTGGAAGCCGAAGAAAGGCGTATTTTCTATGACACCGTTAGCGAAGACCAAAAGGCCGAATTTATTAATGGCAAAATCATTATGAATTCGCCCGTGAAAGAACGCCATTGGACGACAGTTGGCAATCTTTATCGGTTATTAAGCGCTTACGCTATCAAAAATAAACTGGGCCGTGTAGCATCAGAAAAAGCACTTATTTCGCTTACCCGAAACGATTACGAACCCGATGTTTGCTTTTGGCGAGCCGAAAAAGCGGATGCGTTTACAAGCGAACAGATGCAGCATCCGGCGCCAGATTTCATTGTCGAAGTGCTCTCGAAAGGAACTGCCAAACGTGATCGCGGGATCAAATTTACGGATTATGCCGCCCACGGAGTAAGTGAATATTGGTTGGTAAACCCTGGCAAACAAACAGTCGAACAGTATTTTCTCGATCCGGAACTGGAAGAATATGAACACGTAGGCACATTCTCGGTCGATGATTTTATCGACTGTAAACAGGTTGCTGGCTTCAGGATTTCGGTGCGGGCAGTGTTCAACGAACAGGCCAGTATAGAGGCTCTTGTTTTGTTATTATAGGCTTGATATACAAGAGGTTGTAAGGTGAAAATAATTGCATGAAACGGACCTTTCAGGGCCGTTTTTTTGTTTAAAAAGTATGCAATTTCACACAGAACTCGCCCCCTCAACACTGTCCGTTTCGATTGGTCTTAACGACCAAATTGTGACGGTTGGCTCCTGCTTTGCGGAGGTTATTGGTGGCCAATTGGCCGACTACAAGCTGGCCGTAACAAACAACCCATTCGGGACGGTTTTCAATCCGGTGTCGATTAGCAAACTCTTGGTCATGTCGCTGCGTGATCAACTGCCCGACGAACGGTTGTACGTAGAACGGGATGGTATCTGGTTTCATCATGATTTTCATTCGTCGTACTGGGCGCACTCGCGCGAGGAGTTGAAAAACCGATTGATGGTTGTATTGTCTGAAACTGGCACGGCCCTTCGCAATGCTAATTGGCTGATGCTTACAATGGGTTCGGCAGTTGTGTATCGACATATCGAGACGGAGCAGGTAGTAGCCAACTGCCATAAAATGCCGGGGCATCAATTCGAGAAATACCTGTATCAGATCGACCACCTCCGCGCTGAATTCAATATGTTGTTGCGGATACTGCGTCGGGCAAATCCACGTTTGCAGGTGCTGTTGACCGTTAGTCCTGTGCGCCATACACGCGATACTCTGCCGCTTAATTCAGTGAGTAAAGCCGCTCTTCGGTTGCTGGCTCATGAACTGACCGTCTGGAACGACTGTGTGCATTATTTTCCGGCTTTTGAGATCATGCAGGACGACCTGCGCGATTATCGGTTTTATGAGGCCGATATGATTCATCCCAATGCGCAGGCTCAGGACTATATTGTCGAAAAGTTTGCCCAAAGTGCATTTGATGCCGACCTTCGCGCGTTCGTTGGCGAGTGGTCTAGTATTAAAAAAGCACTGGCGCATCGCCCGCTTTACGGACAAACCAGTTCGCATCGTCGGTTTCTGACCCATATATTAGCCCGATTACAGGCTCTACCTGCCGGAATCGATGTGTCGGTGGAACTTGCCGAGGTGCGGACGCGGTTGGAACAATGTATAATGAATAATGTGGAATGAACGATGTTCATTGTCCATAACCTCCATGTCTGACTACAAACTCTCCAAAGAATCCGTGTTGGCGGCTCTGAGCCACGTTGAAGAGCCGGATCTCAAGCGCGACCTCGTGTCGCTCAACATGATTACCGATATTGAACTGGGTATCGACCAGGTCATGTTCACAGTAGTGCTGACTACTCCTGCCTGTCCGCTCAAAGAATTAATCAGGAAGCGGTGTGTCGATGCTATTCATACCCATATTGGCCCCACAATTGAAGTGAAGGTCAATTTAACCGCCGATGTTACGTCCACGAGGATGGCAGCCCCAGTATTGCCGGGTGTGCGAAACATCATTGCGGTGTCATCGGGTAAAGGGGGAGTTGGTAAATCAACCGTCACTGCGAATTTGGCAGTGGCATTGCATCGCTCTGGTGCGAAGGTGGGCATTATTGATGCCGATATTTTCGGCCCATCTATGCCGGTAATGTTTGGTGCTGAAGAGTTGCAGCCCGGTGTTGCCCAAATTGATGGAAAGAACATGCTCCAGCCGATTCAACAATATGGCATCAAAATAATGTCTATTGGTTTCCTTACACCGCCCGACAGCGCTGTGGTCTGGAGAGGCCCAATGGCTAGTCAGGCACTTCGGCAATTCTTTGCTGATACAAGTTGGGGCGAGCTGGATTATTTGCTTATCGACTTGCCTCCGGGCACCAGTGATATTCACCTGACATTAGTACAAACTGTACCGGTAACAGGAGCTATCATCGTAACCACTCCCCAAAAAGTGGCTTTGGCCGACGCTATCAAGGGATTGTCTATGTTCCGACAGCCGCAAATTAATGTGCCCGTACTTGGCGTAATCGAAAATATGTCCTGGTTTACGCCCGCTGAACTACCTACTCATCGTTACCAGATTTTTGGAAAGGGTGGGGGCCAACTTCTTGCCGACAAATTTGGTGTGCCGCTTTTAGGCCAAATTCCGCTTGTTCAGGGTATTCGCGAAGCGGGCGACGAAGGCCAGCCGGTTGTCATTAATGGCGAGCCCGTGGCGGCTGATGCCTTCCGTTCAGCTGCTGAAGCCCTGGCTCAACAGGTGGCTATTCGCAATGCCAGCTTGGACCAAACGAAGCGAGTTGAGATTCAACGAATGTAAGATTTGGCTTTTCCCCTGATGCCGCGTAATTTTACTAACGAACTAGGAGCAAACGAATGATAGCTACAGACACCAATAACGAACTGAAAGAACGCGTTGAGCGGGCGCTCGACTCTATGCGACCTTACCTCGAAGCAGATGGCGGCAACGTAAAGGTGCTGGATGTTTCAGACGAGGGGGTAGCTCGGCTCGAATTGCTTGGTTCATGCGGCAGCTGCCCCATGTCGGCCATGACGTTTAAAGGTGGTTTAGAGGAGACGATTCTGCGGGCTGTACCCGAAATCAAAAAAGTAGAAGCAGTAAACATTACAGCCTTCGCTTAATGATTTTATCAATAATGACTGCTAAAGAAATAATCAATGTTGACCCCGAGTTAATGGGGGGTACCCCTGTTTTTCGGGGAACTCGTGTACCTATTCAAACTCTTTTCGACCATCTTGAAGAGGGGGATTCTATTGATATATTTTTCGACGACTTCCCAGGCGTTAGCAGAGACCAAGTGCATGCTCTTTTAGAGATGGCAAAACTCAGTGTTATTGACCAAGCGAAAGCGTGAAGATTTTGCTTGACGAGAATTTGCCTAAACGGCTAAAATTTAGACTTTTAGAGCAAGGTCACGACGCAAGTACAGCTCGGGAAATGGGTTGGAACGGTCAAAAGAACGGGGCTTTATTGGGTTTACTCACACTTAACGGCTTTGATGTTCTGATTACTTCCGATAGAAATCTTGTTCATCAGCAGAATTTCAGCAAGTTTAGTGTTAACGTAATCTTGCTGAAGATAAAGACAAACCGTTATCCTAATATACAATCCATACTCCCCAAATTAGTTGAACTGCTTGCGAAGATACCGACCAATCAATTTACGGAAATAGAAGCTGACTTATAAGTGTTTAGATTCCATTACGAATAGCAAACTGGATCAAATCAGTTACTTTGTTGATATTCAACTTGAAATAAATGTTTTTGCGGTGGGTCTTCACTGTTTCGTGACCAACATGAATCCGGTCCGCAATTTGCTCGGTACTGAGACCCTCCCGAATAAGCCGGATAATTTCTACTTCGCGGAAAGTCAGGTTAAGTCGTTTGGCAAAGTCATCGCCGAATGGATCGTCGGCGGGTGGTAATGGGTTGCTGATACGCGGATCAAAATAAGTACTCCCCGACAGTACCGTCTGGATACCCTTCAACAACTCAGCCGTAGACGTGTCTTTGAGAAGATAACCGTGTAAGCCTACTCGATGAGCCTCTTCAATCAATTTGGGCTGATTGTACATTGTGAGCATTAAAACTCGAACACCAGGAAAATCAGTTATAATTTGGCGACCCAAATCGATGCCATTAGTCCCCTGCAAATTAGCGTCTAACAGAATGAGATGAGGGTTAGTACGCTGAATAGCCGAAAGGGCTTCTGGCGCTCTAAAGACCTGTCCGCATACGCTAAGGTTGGGCTGTTCGTCGAGCAAACTCTTCAGACCATCGTTGAACAGTCGGTGATCATCAATCAATAGAATTCGGGTTAATTCGACTGGTGGCATCAGGCAGGGTTGCATAAGGCACATTCAGAACGATCAGCGTGCCACTCTCACTTACCTCGCGCCACAGTTTCGCCCCGATGTATTCTGCTCGTAAGCTACTATTTTTTAGGCCAATCCCTACGTCCTTTCCCTCAGTTTTTGCAATCCGGCTTCCCAAGCCGTTATCTTCTACGGTAATACTGAGATGGTCATCATAATAAAGCATCTGTACGGCGGCCTGTTGAGCCTGTGCGTGCTTGTGGATATTCTGTACCAGTTCCGACACAATCCTGTAAATGTTCAGTTCGATATCATGCGGTAGTTTCTGCTCTGTTCCTGCTACTAAGAACGAAAAGCGGGTTGGGCGTGGAGGCTGGCTTTCTACAAACTGTTCGAGCGCATGGCGCAGACCGATTCGCTCAAATTCTGGCGGCATGAGATTGTGCGCAATACGCCGAAGATCCTGCGTGCTTTTCTGAATCAAGGGTTCGAGAGCATCTATTTCCTCAGCGGCTTCGGGGTCACGCAACCGTTGTCGAATGTCAGATAGCCGTCGGCGGATAGTGGCGAGGGTGCCGCCGAGGTCATCGTGAAGATCAGCGGCAAGGCGTTGACGTTCGGTTTCCTGCGTTTGGATAATGCGGGTCATGTTGCTGCGCTGCCTGCGTAGTTTGGTTTGTGTGTATATCCAAACCGACCCACCCGCGATCAGAACCAAGCATACACCTGCTAATAGTCTGAACCAGATTGTTTGCCACCAGGGCGGGTGAATAATAACGTGGATAGATACACCTTTCTCGTTCCAAACGCCATCGTTATTAGCTCCCTTAACCCGGAAAACATAGGCTCTAGGATCGAGGTTGGTGTAGCTGGCATAGCGTCGCGAGCCACTATAGACCCAGTCTTTTTCAAGACCAACCAGTTGATAAGCATAGCGGTTTTTCGACGGATTCGTAAAATCCAGAGCGGCAAACTCGAACGAGAAGAAGTTTTCGTCGTAGTTAAAGTCGATGATTCCGGTTCCCAACTTGCTGGAAATGGGCTTGTCGAACAGTTTTGCCTGGGTAATCACTACGCGAGGGCCGTAGCGGTTAGCTCTCAATTGTCGAGGGTCTACCGATGTGAAGCCATTGTCCCCACCGAAGTATAGAATACCATCTTTCCCCATGAAATGAGCATGCCTGAACCCATGACTTGGCAACCCATCATTTACGTCGTAATTACTAAAGGCCCTTGTCGCGAACGAAAAGCGGGAAAGACCTTTGGACGTTGCTAACCAGAGCTGACCTTGCTTGTCTTCCTGAATGGAAAATATAGAATTGTCGGCCAGGCCGTCGGCTTGGGTGAATGCCTGAAAGCTCTCAGTGTCGTAGTCAAATCGACAGAGGCCACCCCCAGAAGTGCCAAACCACAAATTGCCTTTTGAGTCCTGAAATATGCTGGGTACTGCATCGGCGGTGATACTACCGGGTTTGTTACGGTTGGGTCGGTAATGGGTGAAAAGTCCGGTTTTGCGATCCAGACGATTCAGCGCTACGCTCCCGGTACCCACCCACAGATTACCACGGTTATCTTCCAGCAACGATATGGCCCAGGGGTCGCTGATACCTTTCGTGTTTTGCGGATCGTGTGCGTAATGAACAACTTTACCCGTTTTGCTGTCGAAGCTTTTGATTCCATTGGTTGTTCCCAGCCAGATCAAGCCTTGCCGGTCCTGAAAAAGGGCAAAGATTTTTGTATTTCCACCAAGCCCCGGATAGCGCCGTGTATTGTTGGAAACAGAGGTAAATTCTCCGGTTTGCCGATTGAACAGGAAAAGCTCCCCCTCACTAGCCACCCATAGGTTTCCGTCGTGATCTTCGAGCAGGGCAGCTACGTAGCGATGAGGCAAACTTTTTGGTTTGCGAGGGTCGTGCCGGTAATGCGTAAAGGTGCCGGTTTGTTTATCCAGTCGGTCCAGGCCATCACCGGTTCCGATCCAGACGGTTCCTGATCTGTCTTCCAGAATGGCATCGACGTACTTATTACTTAACGAAGCGGGATTGTTGGACAGCGGCCGGTAATGCTGGAAAGGCTGCTGACCCGGATTCGTCTTGTCAACCCCTTCACCCCAAATGCTGATCCACAATAAACCAGACCGATCTACAAGCATTGCCCTGACAAAATTGCCACTTAGGCTGGATGGCTCAGCCGGGTCGTGCTGTAACTGCGTGAATTGCGCGCGCACCGGATCGAACCGGACAAGACCTTTGTACGTACCCATCCATAGGTTTCCCTGTTGATCTTCAGCAAAGTAGCCGAAATTATGATTATAAGATGCCGCACGAGTCGACGAAGGAACCAGATCAAACTGGTAAAGAGTAAACTCGTCGGTTTTTCGATCAAACCGATTTAATCCATTGCGGGTACTTAGCCACAGTAGTCCGGCGTGATCGTCAAAAATTTCCCATACGTTATCGTGGCTCAGGCTCTGAGCGTTGGCAGGATCATGACGGTAAGTGGTAAAACTAATGTGCGGGAGCTGGCCCTTACCAGCTGTTTTCAGATTCATTCGGTGCAGACCGGCCTCACTACACACCCATATCGTACCTGTTTTGTCTCGGTAGATGTTATTTATTAGTGGGGTTGCCAATTTGCCATTGACTGATGTTGGAGGCAACAGACTGGCATAATTAACCCGTGAATACTGGCCCGTTTGTGGATCAAACCTTCGCAGTTCGGCCCCACGGTTAGATACCCACAAATCCCCGAACTGGTCGATGCACATCGTGGCAATGGTTCCCTGGGTAAGCGTCAACGGGTTAGGCCCGTAGCAGGTGAATTGTTCCGTGCGTCGGTCAAATTTACAGATTCCCTGTCCCATCATGCCAATCCAGATGGTGCCTTCTTTGCCTTCCAGCAAGTAAATCACTGAATTACCAACGAGCGAATGTGCATCGCCCGGATTCTTTCTATAAGTGGTGAAGGTATAGCCGTCGTATTTGCAAAGGCCATTGTCGGTAGCAAACCACATGTAGCCCTGGCTATCCTGGAGCATGGCATATACTATATTGTTGGCAAGGCCCTGATTAATAGTAAGATGATCGAAGCGAAACTTGGTTTGAGCTTCACTTAACGAAGCCAGTGCAAGAATGCATAACAGGACACTAAACCATTTACGGTTCATGGTGGGTTTTTTGATACGAAAATAAGGCTCACAAATGTCCTGAAAAATACCCCTTTCGGGGGATGGTTTAGGGCGCTTCAGAGGCTCAACTTTGTATTGTCAGTTAGCTATCAAATGGACGTGGTTTTCCCCATTACAGGTGAATGCCTTTTGTTAATCTATGAGTGCGCTTTCCGACTATATCCATCCGCAATAATTGATGAAATCTGCTAGCAGCTCATTTGCTACCGTAGGGTTTTCCCACGGTAGCAAATGCCCAGCTGCACCAACAAACTGGGGCTGATGCCGCCAAATAGACGGATTGGGGTTTTGCATGTAGGATAACTCATGAAGTTGATCGTCGACACCAGCCACCAGTGCAACAGGCACCGAGGTAGTTTGAATTAGCAATTGCTCGTTTTCGTAATCACCATCAAGTATGCTTTGTAGAAGTCCAGCATGAATCATTGGGTCAGTTTTGTTGAAGTCATCTACTAGGAAGTCAGGTACATGTTCTGGTGAGGATCGAAGCAACTGCCGGATATATGCCTGCACGACGCTCATCGCCGGATTAGACTGGAACGCCTGTTGGGATAAGCTATTGGGGTTATACATCAGCTGGGGCTCCATCGGCTTACTGATGGGCATGGTCATAGCAAAAACTCCCCGACAGCCGTTCAGGTTGGGCAACGCCTGTAGCACAATGTGACCCCCCAACGACAGTCCCACAAGAATGAAGTCAGCTAAAGCCAGATGTTCGATCAGGGCCAGTAAGGTTCGTTTATAGTTGTCTAGGCTATATGCCGACGCGTCTGCTGCATGACCAGACAGCCCGTGTCCGGGCAAGTCAAACGCTAGGAGACGATACGGACTAAGGAGCGTGCTCTCGAATTGTTTTTCCCAGACGCGAGTAGACATACAGCGACCATGTACAAAAAGGATGGTTGTAGCATGGGTACCAGTTCTTTCGACGTAATGGATTGGTAGTTCGTTAACTACCACAGAATGATGGGTAAGGGCATTTGACATAGGCGAGATAGTTTTTACAAAAGCTTACACTTAATAGCGTATCGAAGCAACTCCAGCGAGTTCTGGCAGTTGGTTTTGCCAAGCATATTACGGCGGTGAGTATTAACCGTATGAACGCTCAGAAAAAGTTTACTGGCAATTTGTTTGCTACTGTAGCCTTCTACAGCCCATTTCAGGATTTCGATTTCGCGTTTGCTTAACAAGCTTTCCGGGGCAATGTCAGGGTAGTACACCTTTGAGAGCATTAATTCCCACTGTTGGTTAGCCGGGTCGTATCGCTCAATCTGGTGAACAACTTTCCCGGGTTCGGCAAAATCGGTGATGTCGGTTGCCGAGCCAAAAATAGCAATGGGTGTTGCCTGTTCGGTGGCGTTGATGACGGTATTTCGCTGAAGAATGGTGCGGTATTCACCTTGTTGGTTTCGGAAGCGATAATTTTTGGAGAATCGAAAAAAAGCCAGGTTTTCGGTTCGATGCTGGTCAATGAAACGGACCTCTTCAGGAAAAATGACCTCGTTGAACACGGCAAAATCCTGCCGATGATATAGCATGAATTCCAGACCACCTTCTTGAAAATCTTCTTTAGGGTGGCCCATAATCCGTGTAGTATTCGGACTCAGGTAGGGATACTGTTTAGAACGGTAATCGAGGATAAATATGTCGGTAGATAAGCCCTCCGAGAGCAGATACCTGGTGTCGGTTTCTTCCAGATACTGGGCGTAATCAGAGGCACTGGATTGTGGTTGGGTAGCCAATCGCTTCAAATAATCCAGGTAAGTTGGTGAGGGCGGATTATTCATAAGTAGTGTATATCAACGGGTTTCGCATAAAAATACCTAAAAATGAGTATTGCCCACAAAAAAGTTAAAAACGAGTTTTGCCCGGTTTACTAATCGGCGAATTAAGCCTTGCTTACTGATGAAAACGTTTGTTAGGCAATGGCTCGCTTTCAGGAACCACGCTTTTGTATCGTCAGTCAGCTACAATCGGGAAGCGGAAAATAGCCTTATGAATACAGGAGGTTTTCCGTTGCCCATTGGCCTACTTTCTGATGAGTTCTGAAGGCGCTTTCCGACTTTATCCAATCCTGTATCCTAAACTCACGCTTGTTGTCATGACTGTCAAAAAACTCTTCACTTTCATGGCTCTGATGTGCCTGCTGTTTGGCGCTGTTTGTGGTCAGTATGCAAATGCACAGACTCAAACTAACTCAATTAAGACAATGAAATTTCTCGTTCACATTACCTGTGGTCCCGACAACCCAACGAAAGCGGCACTCGGTTTTCTGGTTGCCAAAACCGCCCTGGCCGAAGGCCACACCGTTTCGCTCTTTTTAGCCGGCGATGCCGTTACCCTACTCCAAAATGCTCAACTCGACAAAGTAGAGGGCCTCGGTACGGGCAAGCTTCGAGAACATTTCGATGCACTCGTTAAAGGAGGTGCTAAGTTCTATCTGTCGGGGAATTCGTCGAAGGCTCGGAACGTGACCGACGCCGACATTCAGGGTAAGTCCGCCGAGTTTGCTCTGCCCACCAGATTAGTGCAACTCGCTGCCGACAGCGACCGGATGTTTACGTATTGATCATTCCACGTCTAACTTCTTTCACCATGAAACCACAAACTCGACGCAACTTCCTACAGGTAGGGGCTATGTCTGCTGTTTCGCCTTTTCTGTTGCCCTTTATAGACGCATCTATTGGGCAGGACGACTCCTTCACGCTCAAAGCAGTATCGCTCCTTCAGGCGATGACTAATTATGAGTATAAAAACCTTTGGGGCAATCTGAAAGGTATTACGGAGAATGAAGCTGACTGGCGGCCAAATGCAGAATCAAATCTGGCACGCTGGGTGGTAGGGCATCTGTGCTGGTATGAAGAATGGATGGCCGATGCTATCGAAAACAAGGGGCGATACCTGACCGATAAGAATCCCGTGTCTATTAAGGAACCAACTATAGAAGCCCTGAAAACCCGCTTCGATGCCGCCCGCACCCGCTCTGCTGAATTAATAAAAACACTGACTCCCGAATCATTAAACCGAAAGGTGATTTTCGTAGGTCGGACTGAAGTGTCCGTGTTTAACCTGCTTCAGACGCAGTTGACCCATATGTCGGGACACCGCTATCAGATTCGTTACATCCGGGGAACATACAGTCGGGTATTTCATATCACGAACAAAGCCGATTTTGACCCATGGTGAGCTTTATGTTGTGCGTATCATAAACTATAAACAACTTTAAATCATACATGCTATGCCTAAGTACCTCATTGAACGCCAAATTCCGGGAGCAGGCCAGCTATTTGCGGACCAGCTAAAAGGCATCTCACAAACTTCCTGTAGTGTTCTCAGTGCCATGGGACCCCAGATTCAATGGCAGCAAAGCTATGTGACTGGCGACAAAATTTACTGCGTTTACATCGCTCCAAATGAAGAAATGGTACGTGAACACGCCCGGCAAGGCGGCTTTCCGGCTAATTCAGTTAGCGAAGTCACGACCATTATTGACCCGACAACCGCTGAGTAAATCAAGGAAAGGGGTAACGTGTCGGTTAGCCAGTTCGATAGAACCAGCATTTTTTCAAGCCCAGTCTTATGAAACCAGTTGGCTTTTTGTTCTTTGTTTTAGTTTCCATTACATCGTGTCTGGCCCAAGCTAAACTATATACGGCCTCGTTTGTAGGAACAATGGGGCCAGACACCGTATTTGTCGAAACTTATACGGTGATCAACAACCACCTATATGGCAAAGTGCTGTTCCGAATGTTTGAAAATCATATTGGGGTGTTCCATGTGCATTTTTATCCGAACGGAACCATTCGGGAGTTTAACATGATGGCGATGGACCCGGCTAATAGCTCACTGCCCTATACGTCCAAAACCGCCTGGCGATTTCCATTCAACCGTACCATGGTGTGCGCCAATGATACCTGTACGGTTTTTGTTTCCCGAAGAGACCTGCCGCAGGAAGCCATTGTGAAGCAAGCGGCCAGCAGTATGGATTTTTACGGCGGCACCAATCCGTTATTTTCCTTGATCGAATGGAATTGCGTACGATTGGCCAAATCCGGCAAAAGAGCACTTGGACCGCTTACGATGACGAACACCAGCGTCGTAAGCAAGATCAGCGTTCGGTACACCGGACAGGATTCGATCCTTTTTGGCGGCCCATTTATTGAATACACAAAAATCAAGGTAGATGCTGAATGCAGAATCATCAGCACCGATGGCACAGGCACGGCTTATAATTTTCTGGTGACGAAGCAGGCTCCTATTGACATTGACCAACTAGCGAAACGGATGACCAAAGCCGTTAGCATTGGCGACCCTTCGCCCAGAGATACCGTGACGGCAAATATTCAGCAGAGCAATCTCAGTGTTGATTACAGCAGACCCTACAAGCGGGGTCGTAAAATCTTTGGTGCTGTCGTTCCCTACGATTCAGTCTGGCGAACGGGTGCTAACGGAGCTACCGTGTTAACGCTTCAGCATCCAATCCAGATTGGAAAAACGATTATCCCGGCGGGCAAGTATAGCCTCTACACCATCCCTGGACCTCAGTCATGGCGATTGATTTTCAACAAGAACGTTATCTGGTGGCCTACCGACCCCGATAGAGGCAGTGATTTCGCAGAGGTTCCGCTCCAGGTTAAACCCCTGGCTGTTTCAAAAGACCCATTCACTATTGAGATTCAGGAAACTAAAATGGGAGGAACTCTGAAATTTCAATGGGATACGGTAGAAGCATACACCGATTTTAAAGTACTCAACAAGTGAATTGTTACTCCCGCAATTAATTACGAATGGAATCTCTATCTGTTTCATTTTCATTAAACTACATTCTCCAATGAAAACGCTCAAAT
This sequence comes from Flavobacterium sp. SUN052, assembly GCF_028867935.1. Taxonomy (GTDB): domain Bacteria; phylum Bacteroidota; class Bacteroidia; order Flavobacteriales; family Flavobacteriaceae; genus Flavobacterium. The sequence continues at coordinate 36,926 of NZ_JAPQNS010000021.1, read as the reverse complement.
GCCGCGATGTCGGCTTCGACTGCCCCGCCGAAATTCATGCCGCCACCGACGAGGAAGTTCTCGCACAGGCTGCTCAACATGCCAGCACGGTTCATGGAGTAACCGTCACGCCTGAAATGGCCGAGGGAATCAAGCCCCTCATTCGCGGAGAAGTTTGATTATCTGATTAGTATACGTTTACCGCACTTTCATGAAAAAACTCATACTGCTTCTGCTCCTCGGTGGCTTTGCCGCCGAGGCCCAAAATCCAGCCACTCCGCGTATGCAGGCAAAACCGGGCGAAACCGTCGTGGTTTGGGCTTACCCCGTTAAGGCGACCAAACGAAAACAATACGAACATTTTGTGCATGACATCTTTTGGCCGGGAGCCAAAAAACTCTCGGCTACCGGTCAGCGCGTATTTAAGCAAACGCGGGTTATGCACCCCACCCGCGCCAATGCCGATGGCACCTACACTTACCTGTTTATCATGGACCCCTACATTGTGGGGGAGGATTATGATATTGAATCGCTTACCAAGAAAATGTACGGTGCGAAGCAGGGAGCCGAACACTACAAGCTCTTTTCTGATGCTACTGTAGCTGGTAAGGATGTTGGCTACCGGACGGTACAATCGAAGGATTGACCAACGCTGAATAATCAATATTTTTACCCTCAGTGTAGGCTCCGCACCCTTATCTTTCTAGTCTTGCACCTAACCGCTGCTGCTCAATGTGTGTTTCATTTTGGGCAGCAGCGGCTCACTGCACTGCATTTCTGTAGTTGAAGAACAGCAGGTGCAACTAATACTGGTAACCAACTGGGCATTGGCTCGCGTTGCTACTAAAACCACCACTCCCGTGCTGTTCGACTGGCCACTTCGCCAACGCCAACCGCTCGATTACTCGTACTATGGCCTGTCGTTTTTCGTGGACCACAACCTCGCTTCGGGGGCTGTGATAGATTACAACGGTAGGTCACGCAGGTACGATGGGCATACCGGCATCGACATTTCACCGCAACCCTATCAGTGGGACATGATGGACACAGACTCTGTTACGGTGAATCTCTCTATCACAGTTCCGGCTGATTATCTGGGCAATGCCCAACGGGTCAATGTTGGCGTTGGTGGCAGCCTTTTGTATAGTGCTGGCGGACGATTAAGATTAGGCCCCTAAAAGATAACCAACCATCTACTCAAACAAATAGTAACCTTTCCCGGCAATTATCTTTAGATAATACGAACTGCCCTTCCTTCCGGGCGGTGAGCCGTATTATCATGGAAAGGCGAATTGCACTCAAACACATTGCACTGGCTACGAGTGGATTGCTGGCATTGCCTGCCTGGGCTAGTGCCTGGACGCACGTGTCTGTACGGTCAGGACATTCTCTTCTGGAGCCGAATCAGGCTCAAACGCTGACTGAAATTGTTGATACGCTGATACCCGCTTCGGATACCTTGGGTGCTAAAGCGCTTGGTGTGCCCGATTTTGTCCAGAAAATGGTGGCCGACTGTTACGAGGTACCCGTTCAGCAATCGGTAAAAGTTGGGTTGGATACAGTGGATGCAATCGCAAATCAGCAATTTAAGCAGTCGTTTGTGAACTGCGATGCTACTCAGCGGATGGACGTTCTAGGACAGATGGAAACATCACCCGAAGCAAGCCGCAAAGATTTTTATGCATTGGTCAAGAACCTGACCATTCAGGGGTACACCACCTCTGAATATGTCATGACCAAGTTTCTACATTACAACCCTATACCCGGCCATTTCTACGGCTGCGTACCGGCTCCAATTGCTCAGAAATAAAGCTCAATAACATGGAAACTTGCGCGATTGAAGCTGGCATGAAAACACTTAAGCACGTTACCAACAGATACGACGCTATCGTAATCGGGTCGGGGATTAGCGGGGGGTGGGCAGCGAAAGAGCTAACCGGAAAAGGCTTAAAAACCTTGGTGCTCGAACGGGGCCGGGACGTAAAACACGTAACTGACTATCCCACAGCGAATCTGAATCCCTGGGAATTTGAACACCGGGGCCAGGTGCCGCTGGCCGTACGAGAGCAGTATGGTAATATTCGCTCGTTCATGCGGGAAGAAACGCTGCACTGGGCTATTAAACCCGACGAACAACCTTTTGTTGAGGAACAGCCATTTACCTGGACGCGGGGCTATCACGTAGGTGGCAAATCGTTACTCTGGGCGCGACAGACCCAACGCTGGAGCGACTTCGATTTTGAAGGCCCCGCCCGAGATGGATTCGCCGTTGACTGGCCTATTCGCTATGCTGACATAGCTCCCTGGTACAGTTACGTGGAAAAGTTCGCTGGCATTTCGGGGAATAAAGATGGGTTACCCCACCTACCCGATGGCGAGTTTCTGCCGCCTATCGAATTGAACTGCGTAGAGACTCATTTACAGGGGGTTATTGCCCAAAAATACAACGACCGCCAGTTGATTCAGGGGCGTTGCGCTCACATTACCGATCCGCAGCCTATTCATACGGAGCAGGGTCGGGCAAAGTGCCAGCATCGGTCGTTGTGCGTGCGGGGTTGCCCGTTTGGCGGGTATTTTAGCAGCAATTCATCTACACTGCCCTGGGCCGAGAAAACCGGGAACATGACGTTACGCCCTCATTCCGTGGTGCATTCGATTATTTATGATGAGAAAAAAGGTAAGGCTTCGGGAGTACGAGTAGTCGATGCCAACACGAAGGAAATGCTGGAGTTTTACGCCAACGTTATTTTTGTAAACGGTTCTGCCCTGAACTCCAATCAGATTCTGCTGAACTCAACATCCAGTCGGTTCCCCAATGGGTTAGGAAACGATAGCGGGCTACTGGGCAAATACATCGCCTGGCACAATTACCGGGGAAAGATATCTGCTCAGTTCGATGGGTTTTTAGATAAAACGACTGACGGTAAGAACCCCAGCAATGGTTATATTCCCCGGTTCCGAAATGTACATAAGCAAGAGACGAGCGGGTTTCTACGGGGCTACGCCGTTGGAGTTGGTGGAGGTCGTGGTATGGTCCAGAATCGCGAAGGGATGGGCCTTGCGCTGAAAGAACAATTATTGAATCCGAAGTTGGGCCCCTGGAATGTCAGCGGTTGGATGATGGGCGAAACCATACCAATCGAGCGTAATCATGTGCGCCTTGATCCAAATTTGAAAGACAAATATGGCATCCCACAATTGGTGACCTCAGCCGTTTGGACAGAGAACGACGACAAGATGGTTGTGGACTACATGGAGCAGATGACCGAGATGTTCACGGCGGCTGGGTTCATCAATATCAAAGCATCTGACAGTCATTCAAACCCTGGCTCCGATATTCACGAAATGGGCGGTGTCAGAATGGGGAAAGACCCCAAAACGTCGTTGCTTAATGAGTGGAATCAACTCCATCAGTGCAAAAACGTGTTCGTGACCGATGGGGCCTGTATGACCTCTACGGGAACACAAAATCCGTCGCTTACTTACATGGCCCTCACGGCACGGGCCGCCGATTATGCCGTTAAACAGTTAAAAAAGAAAAACCTTTAAATCCAGTTATGCTACACAAAACCACTTGTAAATTATTGTTAACCAGTGTTCTGGCTGTTGGTCTTACCAGCGTTTTTGCCCAGTCGGGCAAGTCGGTTTATACGTTTCCGTTGGGTCTTCAGACCTATACGTACCGCAACATGATGCCTAAAGATCTTGTCGGTACGCTGGATCTGATCAAATCGTTGGGTTTCAAAGAAGTCGAAAGCGGTACACCCAAAGGAATGACACCAGAGGAGTATAAAAAACTGCTCGATGAACGGGGTATCAAAATAACATCAACAGGAGCGGGTTACGAGCAGATTGTGAAAGACCCCGAAGCTGTGGTAAAGCAGGCAAAAGCGTTGGGCGCGGAGTTTGTCATGGTGGCCTGGATTCCTCATCAGAAGAGCAATTTCTCGCTGGAGAATGCCAAAAAAGCGGTTGAAGATTTCAACCGCGTTGGGAAAGTGCTGAAAGACAATGGGCTGACCTTTTGCTACCACAACCACGGATATGAGTTCCAGCCGACAACTGAGGTAAAAGACAAAGACGGCACCTTGTTCGACTATATTGTGCAAAATACCAACCCCAACTATGTGTCATTTGAAATGGATATTTTGTGGGCAACACACGGCGGGGCCGACTGTGTGAAGTTATTGAACAAGTATGGCAGCCGGTGGAAACTGATGCACCTGAAAGACCTCAAGAAAGGTATAAAGGGCGACCTCAGCGGTGGTACCCCGCCCGAAAACGACGTGGTGCTGGGCGACGGTCAGATTGATATGCCGGGTGTTTTAGAAGCCGCCAAAAAAGTTGGCATCAAGCATTATTACATCGAAGACGAAAGCAATCACGAAGATACCCAGGTGCCACAGAGCATTGCTTATCTGAAAAACCTAAAGAAGTAAAGTTTTCTATTGTTTTCACCTTAGAATCCGTTTTTATCCGTGTTGTGTAGCATTCGCGTCATCCGCGTTCCATTTTTGTAAGATAACATCCAAAGCCGCCGAAACAGGCGGCTTTTTTGTTTCTTTGCACCCATCAAACTAACACGAACAGCATAGTGAGAGTAGGAATCTTCTTCGGCGGACCGTCGCGTGAGCGCGAGGTATCATTCATGGGGGGCCGCACGGCCTACGAAAGCATCGACAAGTCGTTGTTTGAACCAGTGCTGGTTTTTGTCAGCGGCTGGGGGCGTTTCTATAAAGTGGAGCCGGAGTTTCTACAACAGGAATCAATCCGGGCCAGCTTGCCATCGCTCGACGGGTTTGCGGTGTACGATGAATCGTTCGAAGATGATGTGTTTGCCGAATCGGGCATGGAGGCTATTGAGCCCGATTGGTTTGAAGAACATTTCGAAATGGCATTTCTGGCCATGCATGGTCCCGATTGTGAGGATGGTGCTATCCAGGGCCTGCTCGAATGGCACAAAATCCCGTATACCGGACCGGGTTTGGTCGGGTCGGCGATTGGCATTAACAAGATACTCCAAAACGAACTGATTGCCCTGGTAACGGGTCAACAGAAAAAAACGGCGACTATCTGCCGCGACGATTGGGAGCAAACCGATAAGGGTGCTTTTTTTGCTTCGCTGGTGTCCCATTTAGGCTTGCCCGTGGTGGTGAAGGCTCCGCATCAGGGTTCGTCGATCGGCGTGTCAATTATTCGTACTAACGATCTGGATGCCTTTTGTCGGGCGGTAGAGAAATGTTTTTTCACGGTTAGCATGCCCGCCAGCGAGTGGCTCGACATGAGTGCCAAAGACAAGGATAAATATGCGCAGGACATCGCAAATCTGGATTCGGGCATCGGCTACCCACTCGTGCTCGAAGATACCGGTGATTATATTCTGAGCCCCGTTGAACTGGTTGGCATGCTGGATTCACTAGCCGAGGAAGCCCCTGATTCGGACATGGTTTTTGCCTCGGTAAATGCCGAAGATGATCTGCTATTCGAGGAGTTTATCAGCGGCCAAGAGTTCTCGTGCGGGGTTATTCAGGACGACGATGGAACGGCCATTGCATTGCCGCCAACCGAAATTTATAATGCCGAAGCGTTTGATTTCCAGACAAAATACAAAACCAACGTTGCCAAGAAGCGGATTCCGGTCGATACATCGCTGGAAAACAACCGCCTGATTCAGGAGTCGGTGGCCGCCGTGTTTAAAGGATTGGGCATCAACGTCTATTCGCGCATCGACGGATTCCTGACCCCAGCGGGAAAGGTGCTGTTGCACGACCCAAATACTATTCCGGGGATGTCGCCCGCATCACTGATCTTCAAGCAGATGGCTGAAATCGGGATGAACTTCACCGATTCGCTGACGTACCTGATCCGGCAATCCCTCCGCGAACGCATTCGCACAGGTAAAGACACGTTCCGGCTCAAGCAACTATTGGCCGACCTAGACGACCGGCTTGCTGAACGCAAAGCGAACCCAGCGCCCGAAAAAACAATTTCTTTCGGCCCAACCGATGATGCCTGGCTTAAAGCCAAAGCTGATTACCACCGGACAGCCGCTTTCGGTGAAGAACGGCCGGTGCTGGTGTACCAAAAAAGCGACTCGGAGTCGTATACCATTCCCGTAAACCTACTTTTTAAAGATACGATTGCTGATTTAGAGGCAGCAATGTCGTCTGAACGGCACCCGTTACTGGTTGAAACCGACGAACGGGCGAGGAGCATTACAGATCGATATCTGGTTTAAAATGAATGAGAACGCGGATGACGCGGATGCTGCGCAACGCGGATTCTTCACGGATTTCTTTATGTTGACAAAATCTGCGGAGATCCGCGTTGCGCAGCATCCGCGTCATCCGCGTTCCCATCTTCAATCTTCATAACAACCGATGGATGTTCTCCTAAAAAAACTAAACCTCGCTAACCAGCAGCACATTCTGCTGGCGAATGTTCCGGCCGAGTTGTCGCCATTGACCAACGCTTTTGAGGCTTTGGCAGCGGTTTCGCAAGACCCTACGACCGCAACGCAAGCTGATTTTGTGATGGCTTTTGTCCAGCGCTTAGATCAGGTTGAGCAAATGGCTACGTGGATAGCCGCTCATACCGAAGGTGATACCGTTGTATGGATGGTGTACCCCAAACAGTCGTCTAAAAAATACCAGTGCGAGTTCAACCGGGATACGGGCTGGGCAGCATTAGGAGACGCTGGTTTTGAACCAGTGCGGATGGTGGCTGTAAATGAAGACTGGTCGGCGTTGCGATTTAGGCGGGTGACCTTCGTGAAAAAGATGACGCGCGATCCTAAAGGAGCCCTTTCGACGGTAGGCAAGACCAGAACCGCTGGGGTGTAAACACATCCAGAAGGCGCAATTTGGTGAGTTGCTTAAACAATCCACGGGAGTACTGGATTAGTTAAGGAGGACACATATTCCAAAACTATGAACGTATCCGTTAAATTATCTTCGTGGGTAACGGCTTCACTCATTGCCGCTTTGCTCGGCCTGTCATCCTGCAATATTGGCGACGATAACCTATTGGCTCCCAATTACGGCGATCGTCTTGCTTTTGAAAGCGCCCGCCAATACCCTGAAGGAATCACATATTCACCAGTGCTCAACCGGTTTCTGGTTTCATCGTTAACCCAGGGGAAAGTAGGCTCTGTCGATAAAAATGGAAGCTACGCCGATCTGTTCACTGATGCCCAGCTGATCAGTGCAGTTGGCATTAAGGAGTTCAACGGTAAAGTATACGTTGTTAATGGCGACCAGGGTGTATCAGGCAAAAGTACAGCCCAAAGCAAGCTCAAAACGGCGGGACTTTTTGTGTATAACTTAGCTACTAACCAAGTTGAGCGCCGTACTGACCTGGCGGCTCTTTTGCCCAATAACCAGCATTACGCAAACGACGTTACGCTTGATCCGCAGGGCGTTGCTTATGTGACAGACTCCTTCTCCCCAGTAGTGTACCGCGTTGGGGCCGATGGACAAAGCAGCATTCTGGCTCGCGATACGCTATTCGCTGCCCCCAGCGGGCAAATTGGTCTGAACGGCATTGTATATCACCCCGGAAATTATCTGATCGTGGCTAAAGCGTCTACTGGTAAGCTGTATAAAATCAATTTAGCCAGTAACAATGCCATCACCGAAATAACTGGTCTTCCAGCTCTGACGGGTGCTGATGGGATTACGCTGATTGGTAATGATCTATACGTGGTGAATAACCGGAGCCGGGTAACTCAAATTCAAAGTAACGATAATTGGGGTACGGCCAGCGTTATAAAAACAGACGAAGCAGGTTACGAACAACCCACGACGAACGTCGAATACAACAATCAGATTTATACGCTCAACGCCCGGATTGGCGAAGTAAGCGCAGCCGTCATGAGCGGCAACCCCGCTAGCCTGACTGCATCAAGCTATAGCATTCAGCGGTTTAAGTAGGGAATCTGATCTTTCCTACTTTCGTCAAAGGGTGCATTTACTATACGCGTTGCGTGACTCTTGACAACACCGTAACTTGCCCCAAAATCACAGATACCTTTTCAATTGACTAATTCAGACATGACCACAGCATCTATTGACGCTACAACCCAGACCGAAATCGACCGTTGGCTCGACGGTTCTTATGATGCCAATACTAAAACTGCAATCCGTCAACTACAAGACAGCGGCAACACCACTGAACTAATCGACTCGTTTTACCGCTCGCTGGAGTTCGGTACGGGTGGTCTTCGGGGGGTGATCGGCGTAGGCTCCAACCGCATGAACCGCTACACAGTCGGTGCGGCAACGCAGGGCCTTGCCAATTATATCAATGCTGCTTTCCCCGGCGAAGACGTGAGTGTAGCCATTGCGCACGACAGCCGCCGGATGAGCCCCGAGTTTGCCCGGCTGGTAGCCGACATATTCTCGGCGAACCACATCAAGGTTTATCTTTTCAGCAGCCTACGCCCTACGCCTGAGCTTTCGTTTGCGATCCGTCAATTGGGTTGCCAGAGTGGTATTGTCGTCACGGCTTCACACAACCCTCCTGAGTATAATGGCTACAAAGTGTATTGGAATGACGGTGCCCAAGTAGTGGCCCCGCACGACAAGAACATTATCGACGAGGTTGAGAAAGTCACGTCAATTGAAGATATCAAGTTTGAAGGAAACCCAGACAAGATCAAACTGATCGACGAAGAGGTAGATGCACCTTATATCGAACGCATTAAAACCAATGCCGTAAACCCCGACGTGATTGCCCGGCAGGCGGGTATGAAAATCGTCTATACGCCCATTCACGGTACTGGAATCACGCTGGTACCAAGGGCGTTAGACGCGCTTGGTTTTACTAATGTGAGCATTGTAGAGGCCCAGGCAACGCCCGATGGCAATTTCCCGACGGTGAAATCGCCGAATCCCGAAGAGCGGGCGGCTATGCAATTGGCACTTGATCAGGCACTGACTCAGAACGCTGATCTGGTGCTGGCTACCGATCCCGATGCAGACCGCGTTGGCGCGGGTGCCCGTAATCATCATGGCGAATTTGAGTTGCTCAATGGCAATCAGATGGCCAGTCTTATCATTTTTTATCTGCTCCGGGCCTGGCGCGATGCTGATAAACTGACGGGTAAAGAGTTCATTGCCAAAACTATCGTTACCACCGACCTTATTGACCGGATGTGCGAGCGGGCGGGAGTGCCCTGTTACAACACCTTAACAGGCTTCAAATACATTGCTCAGGTAATCCGCGAACTCGAAGGGCAGCAGCAGTTTATTGCCGGGGGCGAAGAGAGTTATGGCTACCTGATTGGTGATTTCGTCCGCGACAAAGATGCAATTGCCTCCTGCGCCATGATCGCTGAGCTGACGGCCTATGCTAAAGATCAGGGTCTAAGTCTGTTCGATTTGCTGATGGAGATGTATCAGGAAAACGGCTTCTATTACGAAGGGCTTGTATCACTGACCAAAAAAGGTAAATCAGGCTCCGAAGAAATTCAGCAAATGATGGCCGATTTTCGTGCCAACCCACCTAAGCAAATTGCCGGTTCTGAAGTCATTCGTATTGACGACTACAAGGCGCTGACCCGCACAGAGAACGGCCAGACAAATGCAATTGAAGCGGGCAAAATGGGAATTGAATCATCGAACGTGCTACAGTTTTTCACAGCCGATGGTACGAAGATTTCAGCCCGCCCATCGGGAACAGAGCCAAAAATTAAGTTCTACGTATCAGTAAACGAACCGCTTAATAGCAAAGATGAATTTGACGCAGTTTATGCAACACTAAAAGAAAAAGTGCAGCGGGTAATCGATGATATGAACCTGAAATAGTTAATATAAAATGAATAATGGGTGCTGAATGATGATCAAAAATAGAATCATTGTTCAGTACCCATTATTCATTTTGCATTGCTTCATTCCCCTTCTGCTGGCATTTCTGGGGCCTCGGATCCTTCTTCAGTAGTGCGGCCTCCATACGAACTAGCGGCCGATGATTGAGTATCACTATCAGGGGCAGTGCCGTTGTTATCGTCCTGCTCGTTTTCTTCGCTTGGTTGCATATACGTGGTGTTAATAATCTGACCGTCCCGTTGAGGTTGTGTCATTATCAATGTCATCTTCGAGATCGTCGTCGTCGCCAATTGGGGCAATATCATCGTCGTCATCCTCATCCAGGAGCGCATCGTCGTCCATATCGTCGCCCCGACCTATAGCATCAGGGTCTTGAGACCCATATCCGGCTGTTGCGCCCGAACCCTCATCGTCAAAAGCGGCACCGCCCCGATTTGGGTCAATAGCCAATACATCCTCGTTTTCTTGTTGGTAATTCATGTTGGTTTGTTGGTTTTGGTTGAACAAAACGGATTTCCCTGTGCTTGTAGGCTCATATAACCCAGCCAATCCGACCGCGTTAGAAGAATTGAGCAAACGGCCCGGCTAACTCGACCATAATGAAAAACTACAAAATAGAACGGCTATCCGATCAGCCCATTATTCGCACCGAAGATGTACGCCCGGCTGTGGAGGGCTTTACCGTATTGGGTGCATTCAACCCAGCTGCCTGCCGGTTTGGCGACGAAATTATCCTGCTTCTGCGCGTAGCTGAAGGTCCAACTCCCGATCCAGCGGATGAAGGCTGGCTGCATATTCCTGTTCTGGAAGAGCGGGATGGATTTTCACAATTAGTGGTAAAACGTTTCCGCGAACCCAGCACGCCCTATGACCCCCGCGTGGTAACGCTCAGCTCCGAAGGTGAACCAAGTAAAGTGTATCTCACTTCGATTAGTCATTTACGGCTAGCCCGGAGCTACGATGGTATTCACTTCACAATCGACGATAAACCTTTTCTATTTCCCGCTCGCACCGACGAAGCATTCGGCATTGAGGATGCCCGCATCACGTTTTTGGAAGGCGAATACTGGATTACCTACACGGCAGTTTCTGAACATGGCCCAGCGGTTGGATTAGCCAAAACCACCGATTTTAAAAGCGTTGAGCGAGTTGGTCTGGTGCTAGCTCCACCCAATAAAGACGTGGTAATTTTCCCCGACCTTGTTAACGACAAATACCTGATGTTACACCGGCCAATGGTATCAGAAATTGGTAAGCCCTCGGTGTGGCTCGCCGAATCGCTCGACGGAGTTCATTGGGGGAATCACCGATTCCTGTTCGGACCAACGCAAAACAACTGGGAATCACTAAAAATAGGGGCGGGGCCAGAGCCAATGCTCACCGACGAAGGCTGGTTGGTTTGTTATCACGGTTCCGATCCGACCCACAGTTATGGCCTTGGCCTGGCCCTGCTCGATTGTAACAACCCTACCCGAGTGTTAGGACGAACTACAGCACCATTACTTACCCCTGACCTGATTTGGGAGCAGGAAGGCTTTTTCCCGAATGTGGTTTTCTCGAATGGCTGGGTACAGCAACCCGATGGCCGGATTTTGATCTACTACGGTGCAGCTGACTCGGGCGTAGGTGTGGCAGAGTTGATAGAAGTCTAATTTGCGCGGTCTGTTAGCTGCCCGTATCTTTGAGCGATGGGAAGTTAGATAATTATCCATTACTCGTTATCCATTACACATTAATATGCCTTCTCTCCGTACCGATTGGACCCGCGCCGAAATTACGGCTATTTATAACTCGCCCGTTCTCGACCTGATTTACCAGGCTGCCACCGTTCACCGCCAGCATCACGATCCGCAGGAAGTGCAGGTTTGTACGCTGTTGTCGGTCAAAACGGGTGGTTGCCCCGAAGATTGTGCCTACTGCCCGCAAGCAGCCCGCTACCATACACATGTGAAAGTACACAAATTGATGGAGGTAGATGAAGTTCTTGATGCCGCTAATCGGGCTAAAGAATCAGGAAGCTCGCGGTTCTGCATGGGTGCAGCCTGGCGCGAAGTCCGCGACAACCGTGATTTCGATAAGGTGCTCGACATGGTCCGGGGCGTGAATGCAATGGGCCTGGAAGTATGCTGTACGCTCGGAATGCTTACGGATAGTCAGGCTCAGAAGCTAAAAGATGCCGGGCTTTATGCGTACAACCACAACCTCGATACCAGCGAAGAGTTCTACGGCGATATTATCAGCACTCGTACCTACGACGACCGCCTAGATACGCTTGGCCACGTTCGGCAGGCGGGTATTTCGGTTTGTTCAGGTGGTATTATTGGCATGGGTGAGTCGCACAATGATCGGATCGGGATGCTGCTCACACTCGCAACTTTACCAGAACACCCAGAGTCGGTGCCGGTTAATGCACTGGTGCCAGTAGAGGGTACGCCACTCGAAGATCAGGAGCGCGTATCGGTATGGGAAATGGTACGAATGATCGCTACGGCCCGGATCATTATGCCTAAAGCCATGGTACGGCTGTCGGCCGGTCGTGTTCGAATGACGACCGAAGAACAGGCGCTGTGTTTTCTTGCTGGGGCCAATTCGATCTTTGCGGGCGATAAACTTTTGACGACTCCTAATCCCGATGTGGATGCTGATGCAGAGTTATTTCAGACCTTAAATATTAAGCCGAGGGCCGCTTTTAAGGATAAATCGGGACAAACAGCCGTTGTTTTTGAGCAAATACCCGTATAAGTCATTTATTTCTTAACTTTTTTTTAAGAAATTGTGATAGTTCGGTTTAAAAATCAGTACTTTACCGCACTAAACAGGCGAAGCTCCTTAGTTGGACGGCTTTGTGAATCAGTAACCGGAATTAAATATTCCGGCTTAGGGTGGCAAAACGAACAGGAATGGCGTTAGGTCTGTTACATAGTTTGAGTATAAGTTTTTTTAATTAACAGGTTAATTTCTAATGGCACAGACCGGGAAAGTTAAGTTTTACAACGAGTCAAAAGGGTATGGTTTTATCACGCCCGACGCAGGTGGTCCTGACGTATTCGTACACGCTACAGGCCTCATCGATCAGATCGGCGAGAATGACATCGTGAGTTTCGAGGTAGTTGAAGGCCGTAAAGGTCTTAGCGCAGAGAACGTGAAAAAAGCGTAATTTGCCACACGACACAAAGGAAAGCCCGCCAAAAGCGGGCTTTTCCTTTTTACTTTTTTCCCAGTTCAATTACCTGCATGTCGCGAATCTGGCCACTATCGAGCGTAAAGCGTAGACAGGTGCGCATCTGATGAAATCCCGTTCGGCCCGCTGCGCCGGGGTTCAGAAATAACAAGCGTTCGGTTGTATGCCCCCGAAGAACAGGGTCGCGGGCTACTTTCAAAATGTGAGAGTGCCCGCAAACGAAAATATCGGGCGGGCTTTTTTGCAACGTTGGTCGCACACCTGGGTTGTATTTGGGCGGAGATCCGCCAATATGCGTCATCCAAATATCTAACCCTTCCAGTTCAAAGCGTTGATGTACAGGCCAGTCGTACGTTTTGGCATCGATATTACCGCACACAATCCTCATGGGCCAGCGAACGTTGAGTCGCTCCACTACGTCGGGAGCGCCCACATCGCCTGCATGCCACAGCTCGTCGCACGAGTCGAAGTGAGTAAACAGGCTCTCGTCGAGGTAGCTGTGCGTGTCAGAAAATAAACCAATCCGAATCATCCCAATAAAATATCCTTCATTTCGCTCCGAATACGTTTTTTGTCGATTTTCCCAACACTCGTTTTCGGAATTTCGGTGACCACTACCACACGGTCGGGAACATACCACTTGTTGAGTTCGCCCCGTTCAGCTTTCGCCTGCAAAGCGGCTCGGATAGTATCGGGCGATAATTCTGCCCCGGCTTTGGCAACCACAAGTGCGTAGGGTCGCTCACCCCATTTATCATCTGGAAGGCCCACCACGGCCGACTCACCGACACCTGCTTGCTGAGATAATAAATCTTCAATTTCGAGCGAGGATACCCATTCGCCACCGGTTTTTATGACATCTTTAGTCCGATCGGCAATCATAAGCCAATTATCGGGTGTGATACTGGCGACATCGCCGGTATGAAGCCAACCGCCACGCCATAGTTCTTCGCTTCGTTCGGGTTCTTTGTAATAGCCCTGCGTCATCCACGGCCCCCGTGCCACTACTTCACCCAGTGAATGTCCATCATGAGGCACAAAGTTACCATCGTCGTCCATTAAACGAACTTCAACAAATGGCGATACTCGACCAGCACGAGTTCGGTATTCAATCTGATCGTCGGTCGATAATTTCCGTTCCTCTTCGTTCAGGTAGGTGATGCTCATAATCGGAGCGGTTTCCGACATGCCATAACCCTGGAATAACTGAATGCCGAGGTCACCAGCGGCTTTAGCCAACCCTTTTGTCAGAGCAGATCCACCAATAATAACTTTCCAGCGGCTTAATTGCTCCTGAAACTGTTTGGCGGCCGGGCTGTTCACCAGCATGTTCATAATGGTTGGTACACAGTGAGAGAAGGTGACGCCCTCCTTCAGGAGTAGCTTCAGTAACAGTTCAGGCTCGTAGCGGCCTGGATAAATCTGCTTGGCTGAAAGCATGGTTGCCAGAAACGGAAATCCCCAGGCATGAACGTGGAACATAGGTGTAATCGGCATATACACATCATGTGCGGCTTTGAACGGTACCGATTCATAGGCCGACACACAGGCCATCAAGCCCATTGTGTGAAGAAATAACTGCCGTTGTGAAAAATAAACACCTTTTGGATTACCTGTTGTTCCAGTCGTGTAAAATGTTGTAGCCCAGCTGTTTTCGTCCCAATCTGGAAAATCATACTGATCAGATTGCCCCGCCAGCAATGACTCATATTCACCAGCAAACCCTTCCGGTACAACGATACTTTCTGGAGCAGTATAGGCTTTATCGCTTATCAGAACGTAGGTTTTAACGGTGGTTAGCTGACTTTTTAGGGCGTCGATAATCGGCAGGAAATCCTCATGAACCAACACGATGGTATCTTCTGCGTGATTCATGGTGTATAGGATTTGAGCGGGCGACAGTCGGATATTGATTGTATGGAGAATAGCACCGATGCCGGGTACGCCAAAAAAACACTCCAGGTACCGATGGCTATCCCAGTCCAGCACCGCCACTGTATCGCCTGCGCCAATACCTAACTGCTCCAGCATGTTAGCTAGCTTCCGCACTCGACCATTAAAGGTATGGTAGTTCATCCGAAACAGATCACGGTAAACGATCTCGCGGGTAGGTTCGTATTTGAGCGACTGCGCCAACAGTGTTTTGATGAGCATTGGTGGCTCCTGCGCTGAACTTGTGCGTGGGATTAATTTCGTAGTTGACATAAAATCTGGATAATTTTTCTGGTATAAAATTGACATAAACCATGGCTCTACCCTAATCATTACGCCTAAATTTTTGCATACCTGCTTTTTCTGTAGCCCAATTATCTATTAATTCTTGATTAAATGTAAAAATTAACAAATGTATATGGTGTGATTTTTGTCTATACCGTTCTACCATTTTTTATTACTTAGGACCATTAAATCAGGTGCGAAATCCAATCTTATCATATTTACGTATTATGGATTGTACGAATTTAAAGATTTAATTATCATTAAAAACTCAAATCCATGAAATGTAATGTTTATCAACTAAGTGCCATTGCTGCACTAAGTTTAGCTTTCAGTTGCACTCCCCAAGATCAAATTAGTTCATTGACTCCTCAAGAGAAGGAGTCGGTTCACACTGAGCAGGCCTACCCTGGCCAAACAGGCCCCTGGAAAAAAGGGTACTGGTTTAATAGCGAGGTTCAGTATCAGTGGTTAAATGGCGAGGCAATTATGGATGGCGATATGGTGTTGCACCCTCACGATCTTTCGGATGAGCTATTGCCACAACCCGAAACAACCGGCCGAACTCGTGCATCGGCCAAATGGCCCAACAAAACGGTTATTTACCAAATCGACCCATCAGCACCGAATCGTAATTGGGTGATGCAGGCAATTGCACATTGGGAAGCCATGACTGACATTCAGTTTGTGCAGCGTACCACCGAGCGAGGCTATGTTCTTTTTCGGGGTGGTAGTGGTTGTTCATCTAATGTAGGTCGTGTTGGTGTGCTGCAATACATTACAATTGGACCTGAATGTACAGTAGGCAATATCATCCACGAAATAGGCCATACAGTGGGCTTGTGGCATGAACAAAATCGCGCGGATCGCGATCAACACGTGACGATCAACGGTGGTAACATCAAACCTGGTGCCGAGAGTAATTTCCAGACCTACGTACAAATGAACTACGACGGGTTCGATCTGGGTACTGCGATGGATTTTGGATCGATCATGATGTATAGTCCCTACGAATTTACTGGTAATGGCAAGCCAACCATTACCAAAAAAGACGGTTCATTGTATTCAATTCAGCGCAATGGACTTTCGCCAATGGACTTGGAAGCAGTAAAAGAGATGTATCCGTAAAGAAGTAACTGGGTAATTGGGTGACTAGGTAACTGGGTAATTGAGTTTTAACCCAATTACCTAATCACCCATTTACCTATAATAACAGACCTGCAAAGGTTGCCGACATATAGCTAGCTAAGGTACCGCAGATCAAGGCTTTGAATCCTAACTTGGCAAGATCGCTTCGGCGGGCGGGCGCTAGCTCGCTGATGCCGCCTACCTGAATAGCGATGGATGAAAAGTTTGCAAATCCGCAGAGCGCAAAGCTGACAATGGCGACTGTTTTAGGGTCGAGCGTCTGCTTGATCTTGACCAGGTCAAGGTACGCTACAAACTCGTTGACTACCATTTTTGTGCCCATCAAAGCACCAGCCGTTTGAATATCTTTGGTAGGCACACCCATTGCCCAGGCGAACACGGAGAACAAACTACCCAGCAGGTAATTAAGACTCAGGTTGTCCATACCAAAAATATAAAATCCAATTCGGAACAGAATACTGTCGAGTAGAGCGATAAGGGCGATGAAGCCGATCAGCATGGCAATCACGTTAAAACCAACTTTGAGGCCTTCGCTGGCTCCACCAGCAATGGCGTCTAACAGGTTGGCGTGGTTTTTCTTGATCTCAATTTTTACCGTTCCCTGCGTTTCTGATACTTCTGTTTCAGGGAATACAATTTTGCTGATAACCAGCGCTCCTGGTGCCGCCATAATACTGGCAGCAAGCAGGTATGGAGCCGGAACTCCCAACGATACGTAGACAGCCAGAACCCCACCTGCGATGCAGGCAAAGCTACCTGCCATCGATGATAAGAGTTCGGAGTTTGTCATGGTTTTGAGGTAAGGCTTCACCATGATCTGGGCTTCAACCTGTCCCACAAACGTGCTGGCTACGTTGCTTAGCGCTTCGGCACCACTCACGCCCATGAGCCATTTCATGCCCTTTGCCATTACGGCTACCACCCGCTGCATAAGACCGAGGTGATACAGAATGTTCACCAGCACGGCTACGAAAATGATAGTCGGGATAATGGTGAAAAAGAAAATGAAGTTGTTGCCTGGTCCAAAGGCTTTTGTGAGCACATCGGGTTTTACCAGTGGAGAGAATACAAATTCAGCTCCTTTTGACGCCTTGCTCAACAGGCGTTCGACGTAGTAGCCGATTGTCTGAAAAATCTGCTGACCGATACTGGTCTTGAGTACAAAAACAGCCAGTCCAAACTGGAGTGCCAGTCCTACACCAACGGTGCGGTAATTGATGGCTTTGCGATTGTTTGACATCGCGAAGGCGATGCCCAGGATAAGTACGATGCCGATTAAACCGGTGAAACGCTGCATACGGTGAATTTCGGATTACAAGTTGGCCCGAAACCACGAAGATACACCCTCAGCGCCACTATTGCACCAACTGGCCTAAATCGAGTGTAAAACCTGGCAATACAGTTTCACCAGATAGGATGCCTAATCCCTCTACTTCTTGCCGATCTTGTTCAGGGTGATAGATGTACGTAAGCTGATTGTCAAGGTCTATTAACCAGGCCAACTGGCAACCATTATCTATCCAGTCGTTCATTTTCTCGAAGCAGTCTTTTAGCCGATCTGATTGGGAACGGAGTTCCAGCACAAAGTCGGGGCAAAGGGGCGCAAAACTTTTACGTTGCTCGGGTGTAATGGCTTCCCAACGACTTTGCTTTACTACCGCTACGTCTGGCGACATAATTGAACCATCGGGTAAGCGAAAGCCTGACGATGAATCAAATACTTTTCCAAACCCTACTTTGCGGTTCCAGATTCCAAAATCTAAACCAATTTCAAAATTATCGTTACCCGTTTGGCTCCCTGTTAAACCCATTACAATTATATCCCCGTTTTTACGGCGTTCGAACTTCAGATCTGGATTGTCCTGGCAAAAGCGGAAGAACTCATCATCGTTCATCCGCAAATCTTCCGGTAAATGCACCCGTATTGCTTCCATTGCCAATTGAGTAATTGGTGATTGAGAATGAGGTAATTTGAAATTCACTAGCAGATGGTTGTCGTGCTTGAAGTCTCCAAATTACCAAATTACCTTAATTTCTTTGCACGGGCGCTCAAATATTGGCGATGGCCCGCTCTTCCTGTTCTTCAAGGTGGATTTCAGGAATGGTTTTTTCCTGATGTTCGCCTTCGAAAAGACGCGCCTGCATGACATCGGACCAATTGACCTCGAAAAACCGCTTGTGAATATCGAATGGCTCCTGACCCTCGGGCACTTCACACTTCTGATAGTTGCCATCTTCATTCAACTCATAAGCGTTCACATTGTCGCGAAGGTTGTAATTCAGAATATGGATAGCCTGTTGTTGAACCCGCTCGTCGGCCAATAGAAACAGCGACTCAATTCGGCGGTCGAGGCTGCGCACCATAATGTCTGCACTGCCACCGTAAATTTTACGCTTGCCATTATTGTGGAAGTAAAATATCCGGGTGTGTTCCAGATAGTCGCCTACAATTGACCGCACTGTAATGTTCTCGCTTAATCCCACGCGCTTGGGTCGGAGGCAACAGATGCCTCGTACAATCAACCGGACCGGAACGCCCGCCTGCGATGCTTTGTACAGTTCATCAATTACGGTCTTGTCCTCCAGCGAATTGATTTTAATGCAAATACCGCTCGGGACCCCCTTTTTGGCATTTTCTGCTTCAACCCGGATTAACTCGATCAACTGCGTTCGCATGTTGCGTGGAGCCGTAATGAGGTACTGATAGCGGTTGGGCAGCGAGTGGCCCGTGATAACGTTGAAAAACTCGGCAATGTCGCGGGTGATTACCTCATTGGCGGTTAAAAGGCCAATATCGGTATACATTTTTGAGGTATCCTCGTTGTAGTTTCCACTCGACAGGTGAGCGTATTGAACCACCCGGTCGCCCTCACTGCGCACTACCAACAGGAGCTTAGTGTGGGTTTTGTAGCTGCTGATGCCATAAATTACGAAGCAACCCGCCCGTTGCAGTCGCTGAGCTTCGCGGATGTTATTTTCTTCATCGAACCGCGCTTTTACCTCAAATAAAACCGATACGTGCTTGCCGTTTTCAGCCGCTTTCAACAGCGCTTCGGTCACGCGGGAGTGTTTGGCCAGGCGATAAATCGTTAGCTTGATTGCCAGTACGTTTGGGTCTTCAGCCGCTTGCTCAAGCAGTTGAATAACCGGTTCGAAGTTATTGAAAGGGTGATGTAACAGCAGATCCCGTTCCCGAATTGTCTCAAAAATATCGGCCAATTTCTCCCGGTTGAAGCCTGGCCTTGCTAAGCCTAGCGGGGGAACTGGTACGTGCGGAACGGGCATATCGTCCTTAAAATCAGGATGCTTAATAATCTGCCACAGACCCGTGAAGTCGATCAGAGATGCCGCCTGGAACAGGTTGTAATCGTCGATCTCCCAGCGTTTCTTGAGCAGGTTTATCATCCACTGAACGCCCGGTTCGTCGTAGTTGACCGTCTCAATTTCAACCCGTACTACCCGGCCCAGACGACGATTTTTGATCTTCTGTTTTATCTCATCAATAAAATCTACCTCGGCATCATCCGATTCTTCGAGCGTAAAGTCGCCGTTGCGGGTAATGCGGAACAGGTTGGCGGATAAGATTTCGACGTTGCGGTACAGCTTCTTGATGTTATGCCGTACGATCTCCTCAATGGGTAAAAACAGGGTTTCGTTCGGCCGGTCGAATGTCATAAACCGGGGTAGGTTGGCCGGAATCTGCACAAACGACAACCGCTGACGGTCGTCTTCATCGTCGGACACGATTTTGCGGCCGTTAGCTGCATCGGTGTTCTGCGTGACTACCCCAAAAATCAACACTTTCGCCAGCAAAACCGGGAAAATGTGGGTGTAGTCATACAACATGGGTGTAAGCGTGGGGTAAACCGTCCGGTCGAAATAATCATTGGCGAAGGATTGCTCATTGCTTGTCAAGTCGGTTAGCTGAACAATCCGTAACTCGCTTTTGGCGAAAAGGGGTAATAGATCTTCCGTGAAAACGGCCTGCTGGGCAACGCTAAACTTTTGCGTTGCCGTGAACAAGGCCTTTTTGAACGGTATTTCGCGTAAGCCGGAATAATCGACTCTTTGTTTGTGGTAATCTAAGTAATTGTAAAGGCTGCCTACCCGGATCGTAAAAAACTCATCCAGGTTAGACGCCGTAATGGCCAGAAACTTCAGACGTTCCATCAATGTCCGGTGAGGACTCCGCGCCTGATCGAGTACGCGCTCATCAAATTTTAACCAACTTAAATCGCGACTTAGGTAATCACTCTGGTCAATGACATTACTTACTTTCTCGCTGACTTTTGCCATAGTAGTAGGTTCTGCTTCGGGAGAAGTTTGAATGGGTTTAGTAAGCCGGTTAATGATTTTGCGGATCACGGATTAATAAAAGGCGAAATTGATAATAGCTATGACAACAAAAAAGCGGGCAAATCGGCCCGCTTTTCTTTATTGTTCTACACTTAAACGTCCACTCGGGCGTATTTGGCGTTCCGTTCAATAAAATCTCGTCGGGGAGCAACATCGTCGCCCATCAGGGTCGAGAACACATGGTCGGCATCGGCCGCCGATTCAATGGTGACCAGTTTCAGGCTTCGACGGTCGGGGTCCATCGTAGTACTCCACAACTGTTCGGCGTTCATCTCACCCAAACCTTTGTATCGCTGTACGTGAACATTCTCTTCACGACCCGAACCTGCCAGCTCTTTCACGGCTTGTTCGCGTTGTTGTTCCGTCCAGCAATAGCGCTCTTCTTTTCCCTTCTTAATAAGGTATAAGGGTGGTTGAGCAATGTATATATTGCCGTTGTCGATAAGCGCTTTCATGTTGCGGTAAAACAACGTCAGAATCAGCGTTCGGATGTGGCTTCCGTCCACGTCGGCATCAGTCATGATGATAACCTTGTGATAGCGGAGCTTTTCCAAGTTCATCACCGTTTCGTCGTCCTTCTTCTCCAAGCGCACACCGAGAGCCGTCCAGATATTTTTAATCTCTTCGTTCTCGTAAATCTTGTGTTCGAGGGCTTTCTCGACATTCAGGATTTTTCCACGTAATGGCAGAATCGCCTGAAACGCCCGGTTACGGCCTTGTTTGGCTGTTCCACCGGCGGAGTCCCCTTCCACCAGATAAATTTCGCATTTCTCAGGATCGGTATCAGAGCAGTCAGCGAGTTTACCGGGTAGGCCTGCGCCACCCATAAAGTCGCTACGCTGCACCATAATGCGCTTGTAGGCTTGCTCAGCCGCAATGCGGGCCTGGGCCGACACCAGCACTTTTTTAACAATACCCTGCGCCGTTTTTGGGTTTTCTTCCAGCCACGACTCAAGCAGCGCTGCCATTGTCTGGCTCACCGCGCTCACCACTTCCTGGTTGCCCAGCTTGGTTTTGGTTTGACCCTCAAACTGAGGTTCCTGCACCTTTACCGAGATCACGGCTGTTAGACCCTTGCGGAAATCTTCGCCCGTAAACGTCAGTTTGCCTAGGTTCTTAAACTTGTCGGCGTTTTTGTCAGCGTAGTTTTTCAGTACTCGCGTCAGAGCCGAACGGAAACCCTGTACGTGTGTACCCCCCTCGTGCGTGCTGATGTTGTTTACGTACGACAACACGTTTTCGCCAGCCTCGTAGTTATACACCAGGGCCACCTGTACCGGTGTTGTACCCTTGTTGCTTTCCATATAAACCGGAGTCATGCCATCGAGCGATGGACGAGTCTGGTCGAGGTATTTAACAAATTCAACCAGGCCACCCTGCGAATAAAAATCATCCGAATTAATGGGTTGCCCACTTTCATCGAGATCGCGGAGGTCAGTCAGAAAAATATGGATACCTCTGTTCAGGTAAGCCAATTCACGCAAACGTCCCGCTACTGTTTCGTAACGAAAAACGGTCTCTGTGAAAATGGTATCATCAGGCTTGAAATGAACCGTTGTACCGTGGTCATCGGCTTCACCAATGATCCGTGCGTCGTATTGAGGAATACCAATTTTGTATTCCTGCTCAACAATTTTACCATCCCGGTGTACTTCTACGCGTAAGTCGGTTGAGAGTGCGTTCACGCAGGAAACGCCCACGCCGTGCAAACCACCCGACACTTTATAGGTGTCTTTGTCGAACTTACCACCAGCGTGTAATACCGTCATAACTACCTCAAGGGCTGATTTGCCCATTTTGGTGTTGATGCCCGTTGGTATACCCCGGCCATTATCTTGTACAGTGATGGAATTATCGGTGTTGATCGTCACGCGGATGGTATCGCAGTGACCGGCCAAAGCTTCATCGATGGAGTTGTCGACTACTTCCCAGATGAGGTGGTGTAGTCCTTTGATTCCGATGTCGCCGATGTACATGGCCGGGCGTTTGCGAACGGCTTCTAAGCCCTCAAGAACCTGGATATTGTCGGCTCCGTAGTTTCCGTTTGGGTTGGGAACCGGAGCTTCGGTTGGAATGTCGGTTTCGATCAATTCGTTTGTCATAAGTATGCTCGAATAATAGTCGCGAATCGGTTACGTCACGTTTAGGCGGTTGCGATTATATGGCGCTATCAGATTGTAAAAATACAAAAAAAAATAGCCATTTCCTACCATCTGTCCGCGCAATTGCTCCTACTATATGAAAAAACGCGGTTCTCAGTAAGAACCGCGTCTGAAAGTGATTTTATGCCACACTATGCCCTGCTTTACCAGTCATTCTAAAGGTCGTTTTACGCGAATAAGGCAGGGTAATGATAAAAGTGGTTTTTAGAAGGGGTTTTCTGAGAAAAATCTTATTCTACTCAATCCTCTGGGAATGGAATATACACAAAACCTGCAAACTCAGCATGAACCACAAATAAACAGCAGTATTCATCGGGGTTTCGATAATTCTCTTTAAACATATCGATAGAGTCTTCGCCAATGAGTTCCCGCTGAATAAACTCATCCAGGTACGTAGCCCGATAATTCCATGCATTAGCAAGTTCATTGGAAGCAATAAGTAGTTGGCCGATTGCAATGTCGCGCACAGAAGCTGCGAAGATTGGATAATCTGAGAAGCCCCGGGTCCGAATCTGATACGAAGCATCTTTGAGCTGGTCGGCCACCAGGACAAAATCACCCGAAATAAGCCCCATCAGTTTCTTGTTGAGATCGGGCGAATTGGCATCGTCCAACAGGACGTTTTCATTACTGTGGTTAATCATTACAGTGAGCAGTTATCAGTGAGCAGTTATCAGTGAACAACGAGCAGTAAGCAGTAAACAATTTTGCTGTTGCTTTACTGATAACTGCTCACTGCTCGTTGATGGCTGTTCACTGTTTTAAAATCGTGCGGCTAACAGGAGTTGTAAATCTTTGAACCGCATATTGAATTTGCGGGCGATATACGCATTCGTCAGCGTGCCTTTATGACAATAAACGCCTTTCATAAACCATCGGTTCGTATACATCATTTCTTCAATACCCCCAATCGTACCTGTTTCGAGCAAAAATGGCAGAAAGATGTTGCTCAAAGCCATGCTGGCGGTATGCGCTACGCGGGCAGCAATGTTGGGTACGCAGTAATGAATAACGCCGTGATGCTGGAAAGTCGGGTTTTTATGACTCGTAATGCGCGAGGTTTCGAAGTTGCCACCCTGATCGATGGCCACGTCAATAATGAGGGCTTCGGGTTTCATTCGGCTTACTGTTTCTTCAGTAACTACTACCGGACTTAGACCGTCGTCGCCCCGGAGTGCGCCAATTACTACATCGGCGCGTTCAACTGCTTCAGACAAGGTTTCGGAGTCGATGATAGACGTGTAGATGGGTTGCCCTACAGCATATTTCAACCGCTGAAGTTTATACAGATGCCGGTCGAACACCTTAATATCGGCACCCACGCCCAGTGCCGTTCGGATGGCGTATTCGGCAACGGTGCCGGCCCCAAGAATAACGACTTTGGTAGGAGGGACGCCCGTGATACCGCCTAGAATCACGCCCCGGCCATTCACGCTGCTAAGGTATTCGCCAGCAATAAGCATAACCGTGCTACCCGCAATTTCACTCATAGTTCGAATGACAGGCAGTCCACCGCCCTGATCCTCAATGTATTCGTAGCCAATGGCGGTAATATTCTTTTCGTTGAGCCGCTCAAAATAAGTGCGCTCGTGCGAAGGCATATTCAACGCCGAGATAATGGTGCTGCCCGGTTTGAGGTATTCAAACTCGTGCTCAATCAGGGGCTCCACTTTCAGAATCACGTTGGCGTCGAAGACCTCTTTGGGCGAGTACACTATTTGAGCGCCCGCTTCGCTGTATTCATTATCACCAAATTTAGCGCCGGTTCCGGCGGCTGTTTCGACCACAACCTGATGCCCGTTGCGAACCAGAATGGTAACAGCTTCGGGCGTGAGCGCGATGCGGTTTTCCTGAAATGAGATTTCTTTGGGCAAGCCAATCAACAGGCTGTGCTTATTGGTTTTGACAGCTGCAGGAGCTTCCTGAGGGTACAGGACCGTTTGCTTGGCTAATTCCTCGAATCCAGTCATAGTGTAGGGGCCGGGCGGTAGGTCGCCATGGCGAACCGCCCCTGACTTGCTGAGAGAGGTTCCCCTGAACCTCATTGAAAACTGTTTTTATAGGTGGCGAGGTTCGGAAACCTCTCGCGACAGCTCAGGGGGCTATCGCCACTAACTATTACTAACCGCTGATTACTGTATTAACCGTCCGTTTGCCGGTATCATCGGCGGATAAACGTACCTGATAATACGATGTAGGCCAGAGGGCTTCTATTCGTTCGGGCCATTCGACAAAGCAATAATTCCCCGAATCAAAATACTCTTCCAGTCCGATGTCCAACGCTTCAGCTTCATTGCGTAGGCGGTAACAATCGAAGTGATAGACGGGTTCGCCCTGCTGTGTTGTGTATTCATTGATTAACCCAAAAGTGGGACTCTGTACTACGCTCACCACGCCCACGGCCCGGCAAAGCGCTTTGATAAGAGTGGTTTTACCCGCACCCATCTCGCCTTCAAATAGCCAGACCCGATGCGTTCCGGCTTCGTCGAGTAATCGGCGGGATACCTCGTCTAATTCATTTAAGGATTGAAACTGAAGAGTCATCGCATTGTTGAGAAATCGCCCACGAAGATACGAAGATTGGATGACTTGCCATTCTACCCATATTTGTGGTGAGTGTTTTGAGCTGAATAAAGCCGTAACTTGCAGCCAGTTGAAGTCAGGAAACCAACCGCATGGAACAGCCAATTCGTGATTACTCATCAACAGCTGTCTACACTGCTGAAGCTTATCTGCAGCGAGAGCGCGAAGCCGAGTTTCGGTCTGAGTTTATCAATGGCTACATTGTTGAAATGGCTGGGGCTTCGCCTAATCATAATGCCATTAAAGAGAATCTTTCGATTTCGGTTGGGCTTCATCTTCGTAGAGGAAGAACGTGCCGCAGTTATTCAAGTGATCAGCGAGTACACGCGAACCAGAAAGGACTGTACTGCTATCCTGACTTAGTAGTGGTGTGCGGTCCTAATCAATACACTGACGATAGGCGAGATACGCTGATAAATCCAATTCTGCTGGGCGAAGTATTGTCGCCCGGCACGGAGGCTAATGACCGGGGTGAAAAATTCCGACAGTTTCGCGCACTCGATTCGCTCCAGGAATATGTATTGATTGACTCCACCAAAATTCGGGGAGAAGTTTATCGCCGGAACGAGCAGAATGTCTGGTACATTGCCAACGAAGCTGACAACTTAATGGGTACGCTCAGTATAGCCAGCATCGACCTTGTTCTGTCTATGAGCGAGCTGTACATCAACACAGAGGACCTCGTGATTTGACCGCTTGTCACCCCCCCAAGTCATTCATCGCGAATCGGTTTGAACCGGTCTGTAGTCGCCGTAGTTTAGTAGTAGATTCGACCCCGCCCCAACCCCTCCCCTAAAAAAAGGGGAGGGGCTTCGGTCCCAAAGATTTAGTTTTTCCCGGAAATGGAGAGTGACTTTGGGCTATCATAAGTTTAGCCCCTCACCTGAGTTCAGGGGAGGGGTTGGGGTGGGGTATCGTTTCTATAAACTATTCCGGCAATGACTCCGACACGAAAACAAGCGATTATCCGGCGCGTAAAAGACATTACGCTCGGCACTACCCTCAGCCTCGCCCTGCTTAACGGGTCGGTGCTGTTGCAGAGTTGCAGCAGTAACAATGACGACGACGAATACAGCGAGTCGGAAGGTCGGCCATCAGAAAGTTTCAAAAAGGGGGTGCGGACGTTCATTACCGAAACGGCTCCCGGCACCTTTAAAATAACCGATGAACAACAGGTTGGACCAGACAAGGCGGGGGCAGTGGTCAATTATTACGACGGTCACCGCGATACGCTCAGTGTGGCAGCTGCCCAGGCATTGGTGAAAAATGACCCGTCGACCAGTCAGTATTTCAACAATAGATCAAATTATGGGCAGCACCACAGCAATGGACTAGCCAACGTGTTATTGTGGGGCGGATTGGGTTATATGCTTGGTCGAAGAGGGGGCTCCAGCTTCGACGACCGTCGGTATAGTCAGGGCGTTTACTCAAACCCAAGTGTTTATGCCCGGTCGAGCCAAATTGGGCAGGAAGTGAGCCGTTCGCGGGTGGTGACGAGCCGCCCCAGAAGCAGCCGTGGCGGATTTTTTGGCCGTGGTCGTAGCGGTGGATTTTCATCGTAGTTTTCTATCCAATATCCATGATTCAACTAAAACCTTTAGCCACTCCGCCTGATGCGCAACTGCGTAATATCGGGTGGGACTGGATGCTCGGCACCGATACACTCCCCTACCTTGCCAACGAGGTAGTGGTGGTGTCGGAGGCCGACGTAGATGCCTATTATAATGCCGCTAACGAACTGTTCGAGATGTACGTAGCGGCAGCTCAGCACGTAATCGACCGAAACCGGTTTGCGGAGCTTGGTATTCCCGAAAACCTGATCGAACTGATCCGGCTCTCGTGGGACGACGAACGGAATATTCACCTCTACGGACGTTTTGATCTGGCAATGACCGATAAAGGGGTGAAACTTATCGAATTTAACGCTGACACAGCCACCTGCCTGCCTGAAACGGCAGTGGTGCAATACGCTCACCTCAAAGCCAATGACCTGGATGAATCCCACCAATTTAATTCGGTGTACGAAACGCTGGTGGGGCAGTTTCGGTATTTGCGCGAGCAGAACGCCGGGCTCGATGCGTCGTTGTTGCTTTCGACTATGCGCGATGAAGATGGAAACGGCATCCCTGAAGACGAAGCGAATGTAGCGTTGCTGGCTGAGGCTGCCCGTGAAGCCGGTTTCGATACGGCCATTGCTTACATAAACGATGTGGAATTTTCGGCTGAGGAAGGTATTTACCGCCAGGATGCTTTCAGCGGACGCTACGTTCGATACGATTACTGGTTTAAACTGGTGCCCTGGGAGTACATTGCTGAAGAAGAACCCGACTTGTGCACGCTACTAACTCAGGCAGTGCAAAACCGCCGGACACTGGTACTGAACCCAGCCTACACGTTACTATTTCAGTCGAAATACATCCTGAAAATCCTCTGGGAACTGTACCCCAATCATCCCTTGTTGCTCCGCACCGAAGCCGGGCCATTGGCAGGAGAGCCAAGCGTAGAAAAAGTGCTTTTCGGACGTGAGGGGGCCAATGTCAGGATTTTAGAAGCCAGCGGGCAGGTTCGCCAGGAGGCCGATGGGGAGTATGGCGATTACCCCAAAATCTACCAACAGTATGCAGCTTTCCCGACTGATTCGGCGGGGCATACCTACCAGGCGGGTGTGTTTTACGCGGGCGAACCCTGCGGACTCGGTTTCCGACGCGGAGGAATTATTTTAGATAATGGAGCCCAGTTTGTAGGGCATATAGTAGAAGGGTAAAAGAATTTTTTGTGGGCTTTACAACCATTTGCCCTGAAATGGAATCCTTTGACTAACAATCGGGAGGTTTCGTTAAGGCAAGATTGTTATCATAGCTCAGAATGGGAGTCGCCCGGCCAACTTTGACCGGGCGACTTTTTTGTATACGGTGGCAATCTGGCAGCTAATAGGGTTGGTAGTTTCGGACAGCAGTCACGCATTTGCACTCGTCTTATTCTTTATTTTTCTGAATCTGTTTCCAGCTACTCATAGCCTCACTCAGGGTCATGTAGGGCACCCCCCGACGGTGGTTTTCCCGGCTAATGGTGTAAAGAACCTGCCAGTGATGAAGCAACACGCCCCAAGCTTTCCAGATAGAAAAACCCGGCTGATATATGTGGGCGGGTTCGGCCCCGGCACCATTCAGCTCTAAGACCCGAATATGCTTGCCAGAATACAAATCGGCCACACTTCGACAGCGCAGATCGAATCGGCCGTAATAAAACCCGTCAATGGGTTGGCTGATCTGGTCGAACACGCGGGCCAGTTGTGGCGTAATGAGATGATTGGCGTTCAAAAATTTAGTGCCTTTGCTGTGGTTTCCAATGTGTACCAGGGTTATTGTTTTGCCCGCAGCGGGTATCTCGTGGAGCTGGGGGCCGTATTGCTGAATCAAAGCGGGGAGTTGCAAAATCGCCCGCTCGTTTTGCATGATCAATTCTTCAATGCAGTTGCGGCCATTTCCGCGAACGGACAGGAATTCCTTTTGCACAATTGAAGAGATCACGCCCTGCGATTCGCCCGGCAGGCGGTAATAAAACACGCCGAGTTCGAGGGGTTCGTCCACATACTTCTGAATCAAAAAGTCGCCCGGATTACTCTGAATGTAGTTGATAAGACTTTCCCACCGTTCAATTTTTTCAACCCGCCAGCCGCGTTCACCCACATTGGGTTTTGCAATGAGGGGAAAAGCTAAACCGTGCTCATTTAGTAGCGAAGCAACCGTATTGGCTTGTGCCGAACCGGGAACAAAAACGGTTTTAGGTTTGAATTCAGCGTCAATACGGTCTAAGATAGCCACTTTGGACTCGCCCAGCAGACCGCCTGTTTCGATAGAGGGATTTGAGGCAGAAAAGAAAAAGAAAGACCGTGCTTTGATCGACAACCAGATATGGTACAGGAAAACGGGAAAGTACACCACCGCAAAAGGCCAGTACTCCCAGTGCCGCAATTGGATCAGAAATGGGCTATTAAGTCGTAAATGTGGCAAACGATCCAGCACCAGATCTCGCAAACTTACGGGGGTACGAACAGATGAATTAAGCGATTGCATAGAGTTGATGAATAAGGTGTTGACTGATTGTATGCTGTGTAAAATCCTGGTAAATCATGTTGACCTGCTGGTCCTGATGAACAATGCTGGTTAGGCTCAGCGTCAGCAGGGTGTTCTGACGATTCATGAGGAGACTATTCTCCTGATCACCATCGCCCGCGTTCTGGTGGAACCACCGAATGGCTTCGACTGATGGTTGCAGATTTTGATGATGCCAATTGCGGAACCAGCTTTCACGCTTTTCAATTACGTCGGGTGTGTATAGGGTTGCCGACGACCAGATGTGTGGCCGTTCGGGGTCTTTCTCATGCGTAAACAGGCGATTCCCATTCCAGCGCAATTCTACCAGCCGACCCACTTCGGCAACGAGCAGTGTAAACGGCTCGATACCGAAGAAATCGTAGTTCGCTTCAAATGCAAAGAAGGCTGGATAGTTAAAAAAATGAGGGATAACCAGGCCCCGGCTGTGTTTGTAAGGAGCTTTAGCGGTGTGAGGCTTAAAGCCACCGTTCAGCAAGCAAACAGATGTCTGGGCAGAGGTGGCTACCCAGGTGCCCTGGCCCTGAGGGTCTTGCGGAAAGGTGATTACACGTTCGCCAATGATGAATTCGCGGGGTGGCCGGGCCAGGGGACGGATTGCCTTTTCGTCCCGGCTATGTGTCAG
The DNA here is from genome assembly GCF_028867935.1 of Flavobacterium sp. SUN052. Taxonomy (GTDB): domain Bacteria; phylum Bacteroidota; class Bacteroidia; order Flavobacteriales; family Flavobacteriaceae; genus Flavobacterium. The sequence goes on along the minus strand of NZ_JAPQNS010000021.1, from coordinate 6,735 downwards.
CACAAAGCCATTTGTATTGAGTGGAAAGTAAGTTGCCGTACACATAGTAGATTTGATTACTTAAACCTACATCTGCAAGGCCTATACCAAGCTCATCATGAAGAATAAAGGTCTGTCTTATAGATATTTATATTCTCAGTTGATAAAATGTGTACAAGTGGTATTTACGATATTTCGTAACACTTCGGTTAAATCGTGACGGCTCAGCTGTCAGCTTGATTCAGGAGTACTACGTTACGGTCGCTGAATACCCAGTTTTTTCATACGTGAATCCAGGGTGGTCGGAATCATGTCGAGAATTTTGGCTGCCCCATTATTACCGCTCACCTTCCAGCGAGTGTGTTCCAGCACGGATATGATATGATTACGTTCGCAATCTTCCATCGTCATCAAACCACCTTGTTTAGGCGTTGAAGACTTGCGTCTCAGCCAGTCGCCCAGTTCAAGTTTACGGCCCGATGAGATGATCAGAGAGCGTTCGACCACGTTCTCTAACTCGCGGATATTACCGGGCCAATGGTAATCCGTAAGTGTATTGAGCACGTCTTGGGGTATCACATCGATCTGCCGACCAATACCGGGCCCGTGTTTGGCGCAGAAATGCCGAACCAGCACTGGAATATCTTCTTTGCGCTCCCGCAATGGTAAACTTAGAATGGGGAACACGTTAAGTCGGTAATACAAATCTTCCCGAAAATGACCTTCGTTGATTTCCTTCTCCAAATCGCGGTTGGTAGCGGCAATAACCCGAACATTTACTTTCAGTGTTTTAGCACTGCCAACTCGTTCAAACTCACCCTCCTGCAAAACCCGCAGTAATTTAGATTGAAGGTCAATGGGCATTTCGCCAATTTCGTCCAGGAAAATGGTGCCACCGTCGGCTAGTTCGAAGCGACCCGTTTTTTGAGTTGTTGCGCCCGTGAAGGCCCCTTTTTCGTGGCCAAACAGTTCACTTTCAATCAACGTGGCGGGCAGGGCGGCACAGTTTATCTTGACCAGCGTTTTGTTTTTACGGCTACTCCGGTTGTGTACAGCCCGCGCCAGTAGTTCTTTGCCGGTTCCCGATTCGCCCAGAATCAGCACCGACGTATTGGTAGGGGCTACTTGTTCCACCTGCCGCAGAACTTTCGCGAAGGCTTTACTCTGGCTAATGATCTCCTCGAAGTTACTGGTCTGTTTGATCTCCTCGCGCAGATAAGTGTTTTCTGCTTGCAGTCGATTTTTAAGCCCCTCCACTTCAGCCAGCGCTTTCGACAGTAATTCGGTTCGTTCGGCCACGCGGGTTTCGAGCAGGGCGTTGGCCTCTTCGAGTTCACGTTGTAGTTGGCGCAACGTAAGGTGTGTGTTTATACGGGCCAGCACCTCCTGAAGCTGAAACGGTTTGGTGATGTAGTCGACGGCGCCCATGTTGAAGCCATTGATCTTGTCAATTGTTTCGGCCAAGGCTGTCATAAACAAGACCGGAATCGACCGGGTGGCAGGCAGAAGTTTCAGTCGACGACAGGTTTCGAAGCCATCCATGCCGGGCATCATCACGTCGAGCAAAATCAGGTCGGGTTGGGCCAGTTGGGCCTGTTCGACGGCACTTTTACCATCGCGGGCCACAAGCACTTTGTACTGAAATCGGGTCAGGGTTTCAAACAGTACACTGATGTTGTTGGGCATATCGTCCACAATCAGAATAGTGTAACCGGTGCCAACACTGTCTTCGTCGGTAGCCAATGAACTGGTTCTATCGTTTTCTCTGTAGATGTTCATACCATTTTTAAACAGGCTTGAAGGTATTTTTTGATTTTGCGCGTATCAAATTCGGCAGCGGCCCGCCGAATAGTGTCGGCAAAGGGCTGGTAGGCACCGTTCGTTTGCTCCGTGTGAGTGGCCATCTCTACAATTCCCTGAATATCGCCCAGGCGTGCCAGTTCGTATAAGGCTTCCAGTTGCGTCTTACCGGGCAGTTGAACAAGATCACTGTTGCTTTTTGGCGCATCGGATGCATTGGTGGCTAACGGGTTTTGCCAGGAGATGGCCAGGTGTTGCCCAATTTTACTCAGCAGGACATCCAGCACAACGGGCTTCGGAACAAAATCGTCGAATCCGGCTTGCTGACTGCGTTGCCTATCCTCATCAAACACTTTTGCCGAAAACACGACTACTTTGATGGCTTTCGTAGTCTCATTGGCCCTTATTTGTTTCAGGGCGCTGTACCCGTCTACGTACGGCATCACTAGATCGAGTAAAACAAGGTCCGGTTTATGGGCTATCGTTTTTTCGACCGCTTCCCGACCATTGTAGGCTTCAATCACGGTAAAGCCCAGTGGTTCCAGCAAGCTGGTTACTACTGAACAGTTTTCCCAGCCATCATCGGCAACTAAAATTGTTTTGCGTGGGCCGTTGTAGCCCACAATAGGCTGGTCATTTCGACTGATTGGAGGTATGTCTGGAATGGCAGAGGCCGCAGGAAGCGACAGCGAGAGCCGGAATTGGGTTCCCCGACCTGCCTGACTGGCCACGTACAAATCGCCGTTCATGAGCCTGACCAACTGGTCGGTGATGGAGAGTCCCAGGCCTGTACCTTCCACAAAATCATTGGATTCGCGAATCTGCTGAAACGGAAGGAAGATGCTGGCTAACTGCTCAGTGGCGATGCCCACACCGGTATCTTCAATCATAAAGCGTATGGTGGGCGATGAAGTATTCTGGTCGTTCCCTGCATTCCACTCAGCCCGAAACGTAATGGTGCCCATCGGGGTGAACTTGACCGCATTGCTCAACAGATTGAGTAATACTTGCCGGAGTTTACGCTCATCGCCCACAACCCATTCGGGCAAGTTTGGGGCGAGATGGGTTTCAAAGACCAGACCTTTCTGCTCGGCCCGTACCTGCGTTTGCTGCGTAATGGTGTGCAGGAATTCGGGCAGGTAAAATATCTCCGACAGAACGTCCATTTTTCGGGCTTCAATTTTCGAGAGATCCAGAACATCGTTTATCAGCGACAGCAAACTTTCGGCACAGTCGTGCATGATCTTGATGCCTTTCTGTTGATACTCTGACAATTGAAGGTCGCGTTTGAACAACTGCGTATAGCCCAAAATTCCGTTGAGTGGGGTGCGTAACTCATGACTCATCGTGGCCAGAAAATCACTTTTGGCCCGGTTAGCCGCTTCAGCTTCTTCTTTAGCTTCTGCCAGTTCGCGCGTACGAGCTTTCACGGTGGCTTCCAGATGCTCCTGAACCTGTAGCAACCGTTCTTCGGCCACTTTACGCCCGATTTCAGCGCCAGACCGGGCTGCCAGCACCCGCAGAATACCGATATACTTGTGATGGTCGATCATGGGGCGCGAATCGCTCACCGACAAATGGCCAATCACTTCGCCTTGTTTATCATGAATTGGTACACCCAGGTACGACTCGACAAATGCCTGATTGAAGTTGTCTGCAACATCGGTGGGATAATAAAAGTCACGGTCTTTCATGACAATGTCGCAGGGCGTACCGGCCAGATCATATTCAATATTTTCGTGCAGGTCGTTGTTGATGCTGAACGCGAGAGTTCTGACACGAGTCTTCTCTATGCTGGTACATTCGGTCACTATAGCATACTGCACATTCAGCGTAGCGGTCAACTGTTTGACCAGCGATTGGAAGAAGTCGATGCCGATGTCAGCGGCTGTGCCTTCTGAAATCCGGCGGAGGGTTTCGTCCAGGTGCGAGCGTTCGGTTACGTCGCGGACAAAGCAGCATACATACTCCTGCTCTTCAAGCTGAACGAAGTTCAAGCCTACTTCTGCCTGTCGCACAAACCCGTCTTGCCGCCACTGGGCTATATCGGCCGTGAGGGTTGTGTACTGTTTCAGCGATTGCCATAGCTGTTTATACTGAGCCTGATCGTATTCGTGATGAATATCTGTGAAGTAGAGCTGATTGAGTTGGGCTGAATCGTAGCCCAACTGCTTACAGGCCGCAGCGTTCGACCGCTTAATTTGACCTTGCTGATCGAACAGTAAAATAGGTTCCAGCGACGTTTCGACCATGAAATGCGACAGGCGAAGTGCGCGTTCGGGAATAGACATAGCGTTATCGATCATGGTGTCAAGGCGATGGTACGGGTTGGGTTGCTGGTTCGTTGATTCTGTCTATAAGTGGTGCAATTCCTGATCCGAAATACTCTTTTCGTCCAATAATGGCCTGTAGAAACCGGAGTGCCACTTTCCTGGTGGATTTAGGCGCGTACGCTGTCTCAACTCCCTGAATTTCTCCCGGTTATTTCGTAACCATTACGAAATAACGTAAATTTTTCTTGACGCGCAGCTGGCATTGGCACGCCTGTTAATCCCATTTTTCGCCCTTTCACAACAATAGAGGGCTTTTTTAGCTGGTTTGGCTTGGCTGGAACGGTATTTGGCAATTGAATTGGCAAGAGTCTGCTGCCAATCGGCAGATCCATCATCAACTAATGGCCAAATAGACGATACCATGAAATCGCTTTCGTTTCTCTTCATTGCCTTTGCCCTGTCACGCGTTGCTATTGCCCAATCAAATCCATCGTTGCGCAAACAACAGTTCAATCTGGAGAATGGACTGGCAATTCAGGGGTATGACCCTGTTGCTTATTTCACCCAGAACAAAGCGGTAAAAGGGGCGGCAAGTAACACGTTTACCTACAAAAACGTCACGTACCGCTTCGCTACCCCTGCTAACCTCAAGTCGTTTCAGGAGGCCCCCGAAAAATACGAACCCCAGTACGGCGGCTGGTGTGCCTACGCCATGGGAGCTACCGGCGAGAAAGTCGAGGTTGACCCGGAAACCTTCAAGGTGAAAGATGGAAAACTGTTTTTGTTCTACCACACCTTCATCAACAACACACTCCCTAAGTGGAACAAAGACGAGCCCAATCTGCACAGGAAAGCAGATGCAAGCTGGAACAAGTTCACCCAATCCTAACCGTCGTTTTACACCGACTTCACCTTTTTGTCAAGCATGAATAAGCTAACCACGTATCTCCTTTGGGCCGCTCGACTTGTAGCCGCCATCATCATGCTCCAGACCCTGTTCTTCAAGTTTACTGGCGCACCTGAGTCTATCTATATTTTCTCTACGCTGGGTGTTGAGCCCTGGGGGCGCATTGGCTCCGGTATTGTCGAACTGATTGCTTCCGTACTCATTCTGATTCCCCGTACCAGCTGGGTAGGGGCTGGTTTAGCGCTGGGCGTGATGGCGGGTGCCATTATGGCTCACCTAACGGTGCTGGGCATCCCCGTACAGGGCGATGGAGGATACCTATTCTTTCTGGCGCTAGCCGTAGCGGCCAGTAGTGCCACCATTCTCTTGCTGACCCGGAAACAGTGGATTCCTATTCTGAGCACATCTCCCATCTTTTCGATCCCCCTGTCATGGCTTTGAAATCTGCCAGTACCGATATTTTAATGCAACTCGCTGAGGTAATTGGCCAGCTAACGCCCTCCGATTATACGCGTCCCTTGCCCGTTCTGTCGGGTAATACGATTGGTAAGCACGTTCGCCACATCCTGGAGTTTTACGAATTACTGGTCAAGAGTGCCGAGACTGGCCAATTGAACTACGACCGTCGGCAGCGTGACCTGCGCCTTGAAATAGATACGGACGAAGCCCTTCAGCGGTTGGGGAGTGTTGACCGGGGCATTCATCGGCTCGATCTGAACAGGTCGTTGCAACTGGAAGCTGATTTGTCTGTTTCAGGTGCCGAGCCGATTCAGATACCCTCGTCGTTTGCCCGCGAATTGCTGTACAATGTCGAACACGCTATTCACCACATGGCGCTGATTCAGGTGGCAGTCCTGAACGATTTTCCGCACGTTGAATTGCCCCAGCATTTTGGCGTTGCCTACTCAACCGTGCAGCATCAGTCCCACTAAAACGGCCCCCGGCCATTCCAGTCATGCTTCTATTATTCGTCCTTGTCAGTGTCATAAGTTTCGCCGGGTCCATCCATCCCGGCCCGGTAAATGTAGCCGTGGCCCAGGCAACGCTCAGCCATAGTCGAAGCGCTGGGTTGTGGCTGGCGCTCGGTGGCAGCCTGCCCGAAATTGTTTATAGTGTTCTGGCCGCTGGTGGACTGATGTTACTGCCAATGGAGTCGAGTTGGACGGTTTTGCTGACGTATATCCCTATTCCGGTGCTGCTGGTATCCGGGCTGGCTGCTTTTCGGCAGAAGCCGGTTGTGCTGAACGCTACTCCAGTTGGTGGTGTCTCGGTTCAGTTCTGGAAAGGAATTGTATTGGGTGGTACCAACCCGCAACTCGTGGTTTTCTGGTCGGCAGTGTGGCTCTATCTGAACTCCGCTACGCTGGGCGGACACATGCTGATTCCTGCTGGTTCGGTTGGGAAGTGGGTGTTTGCACTCGGTACGGCTGCTGGAGCTTTTGCGCTGTTGGCGGTTGTGGTCTGGCTAGTGGACCGGCAACGGGAACGCGTGCTGGACTATATAAATGGCCCTAGGATAAATCGCCTGACGGGCTGGCTGTTTATTAGCATGGCCCTATGGCAAACCGTTCGGGTGGTGACTAATTAAGCACAAGATTAACCTATAAGGCTCAAAACGTACGAAGTGGTTTGGTCTCAGACTACACTAATTAATAATTGAGGGGTGGGCGTAAATAGGAACCAGCGTGTGTTAAGGGATTGACGACCAAATCTTTCACCTTACACACGCGGCCCCATGGAAGCGAAATTAACCCCTTTGCTTGAGTTTCTAAATGC
>NZ_JAPQNS010000020.1 GCF_028867935.1 Flavobacterium sp. SUN052 | reverse complement strand
CAAAGACCCCGAAGGTACACCGCTGACGGCGAGCGTGATCGGTACACCGCCAACGGGCTTGACAATGAGTCCGAACGGCTCGTACACGTATACCGCACCGGTTGGAACAACGGCACCAGTGACCGTACCAGTTCAGGTCTGCGACAGCGGTACGCCACCCGCTTGTGCTACGACGACCTTGACCTTAGTGCCTGTGCCACCGACGAGTGCCACTAACGATGCACCAATTGCGAACCTGGACGCGACCAAGACCACCGCTGGTGTTCCGGTGGTAGTAGCGGTACTGGCTAACGATGTAGACCCCGAAGGCCAGCCGCTGAGCAACCCAGTGATCTTGACGCAGCCAACCCATGGCACCGCGGTAGTGAATCCAAATGGCACCGTGAGCTACACGCCAACAACCGGTTACACGGGCACCGACCAACTGACCTACTCGGTTTGTGACGGTGGCACGCCACCGGCTTGTGCGACAGCGCTGGTAATATTTACTATTGATCCGACCCCGCCAACGTCGCAAACCAATTTGCCACCTGTGGCTATTGACGATGCGCTGTTGACTCAGAAGGGAGTTAGTGCGACAAGTACGGTAGCGGCTAACGATAGTGATCCAAACGTGGGTCAGACGCTGACGTTTGCTAAGTTGACCAACCCAGCCAATGGTACGGTGGTGTTCTCGCCCACGGGCAGCTATACCTACACGCCATCACCGACGTTCGTAGGCTCTGATCAGTTCACCTACCAGGTGTGTGATAATGCATCACCAGCGCTGTGCTCGACAGCCACGGCTTATCTGACCGTGCCGGTAACTCCGAATCAGGCCCCAGCCGTGACACCTGATTTTAATGATGTGATCGTGGGTGTTCCAGCCACGGGCAACGTACTGACTAACGACAAAGACCCCGAAGGTACACCGCTGACGGCGAGCGTGATCGGTACACCGCCAACGGACTTGACAATGAGTCCGAACGGCTCATACACCTATACCGCACCGGTAGGCACGACGGCTCCGGTAACGGTACCAGTTCAGGTCTGTGATAGTGGCACGCCACCCGCGTGCAGCACGACTACCTTGACGCTAGTTCCAGTACCGCCAACGAGTGCGACCAACGATGCGCCGATTGCCAACCTGGATGCGACCAAGACCACCGCTGGTGTTCCGGTGGTAGTAGCGGTGCTGGCGAACGATGTGGATCCCGAAGGCCAGCCGCTTTCGAACCCAGTGATCGTGACGCAACCGACCCACGGCACCGCGGTGGTGAATCCGAACGGCACCGTGAGCTATACGCCAACGGCGGGTTACACTGGAACCGACCAACTGACCTACTCGGTTTGTGATGATGGCACGCCACCGGCCTGTGCGACGGCGTTGGTGACCTTCACCATTGATCCAACTCCGCCAACTTCGCAAACTAATTTGCCCCCTGTGGCTATTGACGATGCGCTGTTGACTCAGAAGGGAGTTAGTGCGACAAGTACGGTAGCGGCTAACGATAGTGATCCAAACGTGGGTCAGACGCTGACGTTTGCCAAGTTAACTAACCCGGCTAACGGTACGGTGGTGTTCTCCCCAACGGGCAGCTATACCTGGACGCCATCACCGACGTTTGTAGGCTCTGACCAGTTCACCTACCAGGTGTGCGACAACGCCAGCCCAGCCCTGTGTACAACGGCGACAGCGTACCTGACGGTGCAACCGGAGGCTATTAAGCCACCCGTGTTAACGCCTGATATCGCTAATACCAACCTAAATACGCCGGTGACCGGCAACGTACTCACCAACGACAGTGATCCGCAGGGTTTACCGTTGACAGTAAGTTTGTTGACGCCACCAAGCGTGGGTACGGGTACAGTGGTAATCTCGCCAACGGGCAGCTACACATACACTCCACCAACGGGTTTCACGGGTGTTGCGACTTTCTGCTACTCCGCGAGCAATACCGCTGGGCAAAGCAGTAGCGTCTGTGTTAGTGTCAACGTCAACCCAGTGCCATCGGCAGTAGACAACAATGCGCCGATTGCCAACAACGATAATACCCAAACAACAATGGGTGTTCCGGTGACAATTGTAGCGCTGGCCAACGATGCTGATCCAGATAGTCCGACCAGTGCTAACGGACAGCTTAACAATCCAACTATTGTTACTCAACCCGTTGTGGGCACGGCTATAGCGAATGCCAATGGCTCGATCACGTACACGCCACCGGCCAATTTTACGGGGGTAATTAGCTTCCCATATCAGGTTTGTGATAAGGCAACGCCTGCCTTGTGTGCTACTGCGCTGGTGACCGTAGACGTTCAGCCAACGCCACCAGCAGGTACTACGCTCGCTCCTGTAGCGGTCGATGATGCCTTACTGACGCAAATCGATACGCCTAAATCGGGGACGGTTGGTGCCAACGACAGCGATCCAGCTGGCTTGCCGCTGACTTTCAACACAGGGCAGCCAAATTCTGGAACGGTAGTCATGACCCCAACAGGTTCGTACACCTACACGCCAGCGCCAGGTTATGTTGGTCCAGCCAGCTTCACCTATTCGGTGTGTAACAGTGCCGGTAAGTGTGATGTGGCCACGGTGAGTATCAACGTGCAGCGACCACTGCGTCCAGGCGTAGTGAGCATTCCGGTCCGGGTATTCTTACAGGGAGCCCTGACCCGGCCAGGATCAATTACGACTTCAATCATGCGGGATGACCTGCGTCGCAAAGGGCTTATCCCAACAACAGAGCCCTACACAGCCATGGGTTATGTGCACGTTGGCGCAGGCAGCAGCCTGAGCATTGCCAATCCGTCGGCAGTGTTCTCCGTAACGGGAGCTAATGCCATCATCGACTGGGTAATGGTTGAATTACGCTCGACAACGGCTCCGTATGCAGTGCTGGCTACCATGCCGGGACTGGTGCAGGCCGATGGTGATGTGGTGCAGACCGACGGCGTATCCACAATCGCCTTTAGCCAGAGTGCGCTGGGAGCTACATCGTACCAGGTGTCGGTGCATCACCGCAACCACCTGGGTGCCATGACGGCTAACCCGATCTCGCTGACCGGTAGTGTGGCTGTGGTTGACTTCACCAGCGCATCGACACCGATTTACAAGCTGCCATCGGGCGATTCAAGAACGCAAACGGCTCCATTGGCGCTTGAGCGTGGCTTATTGGCACTCTGGGCTGGCAACACCAACGGGAATGAGTCGGTGATTTTGCAGGGCCCTGACAACGATGTTGACCCCATCTTCTTTGATGTGGTCGACTACGGGCCCAATACGGCAGGTTTGACCAACTACATACGGTCGGATGTGTACCTGAACTCGGACGTTGACATGAATGGCCAGGTGATTTTCCAGGGAGAAGACAACGAGGTAGATATTATCTTCTTCGAGATTATGCTTCACCCAGGCAATGACATTGGCCAGTTCATCAACTACATCATCTGGCAACAGCAGCCATAGCGTAGCAAACTTACCCCCGACCAACGGTCACTGGCATGAGCTTGTGAATCAGGTTGGGGGTAATAATTTCCGAGTAACGAAACTTTGGCATGGCATTCCCATTAAAATTTAGACCGATCGAAGGGTCGCCTTCACATACCAATTGATTATGGAAATGATTCGTAAAATATTGTTCGCTATTCTGGCACTGGCCTGTATGTCGTCCGGTGTTAAGGCACAGGTTAAATTCAAACTCACCCGATCTGGTCCGGCACTGTACACAGTGAGTATGGTACCCGAGAAATCACTGACAAGTCGCCTGGCCGTTACGGGTACCATGCAGGTGAGCCTGAAAGTGAAAAGCAGTGAAGGATTCGTGTTAGCCGATATTACATCATTACAACCGGAGTTGGAGTGGGATAATGGCTCTGTTCTGAAAAGCCCCGACGGAGCCCGTGATTATGACTATATATCTCTGGCAATGAGAAGTATAGCGACTAAGTCGATTCCTTACGAAGCGGGTCGCGAAGTGCCACTTTTTACCTTTCGTAACAGTGGCACGCCCGTATCATCGGTTCAACTCCTCGATAATGCTTCGGAGCCGCTGATAAAAGCCCGGCAAAACCGATTCAATGTACGAAACCAGATCAGCGTGCTGGGTTTTGGCCAGATTAATGCCTACACAGGCAACCTTGGCGATACTTCGCCGATGGGTAATAAAGTGATTTTGAGACAGTTGTTTCCGAATCCAGCTACCAGTCGCGTTACCCTTGTTTGGGATAATTACCTCAATGGCTACGAGGGCGAGGTAAAATTGGCCGTGAGTGAATCGGGCAACGGACGGGAAGTGTTAAAGCAAACTGAATTTATGCGTCAGGGCAGTAATAAGGCCGATTTGAATGTAGCCGAGTTGAGTACAGGTGTTTATCTGGTGCATATTGAAAAAGAGGGCGAGCGGCTGGGAGAATCATTAAAATTACTCATTGTGAGATAGGTACGAAAATATGTTGGCATTGATTTTGCGTCATATTTTGTCATTATACTTTGCTGTTTCTTACTAAGTATTTTAAGTCTGAACACAGAAAAAAAATTGGCTAATAACAACTGCCAGCAGGCTAGTTTACAACAAGACTCGTCTGGTAGTTGCAATCGCAAAACAGAAACCAACACGCTGGCTCGGCGGCATTATTGATGAGCCTACTGACCAAAAACTTAACAGCCTTGCACCGAAAATTTATTGTTATGAAACAGATTCTACTGTGTGCCAGCATGATTCTATTATGTTTGGCCAGCTTGGAAACTACACATGCTCAGACAGCCAGTCAGGTTGTTAAGTACGGCATAAAATTGGATGCTGACAAACTCACGTATCGGGTGTACATGACCTCCACGGCCTCACTGACGGGGACTAACGCCCGTATTGCTACGGCGCAGGTCACGATTCGGGTGCCTCACGCAACTGGTGCAAATCGATTCTTATTTACTAATGTGCAGGGTCGTGATGTTAGTGGAACCCAGATGATTTGGACATCTGGTTCAGGGCGGGTCGATGCTCCCATGAGCACATCCTCTGTTGGTAACCCAGCAGTAGTCTTGCCGTATGATTATATTTCATTCGGATTTTCGTCCTCAACTAGTCCTGTTACATTTGATATTCCGGCCAATACTGAGTTAGAACTGTTCTCGTTCCAACGGAGTAGTCCTTGTAATGGTGTTGTAAGTCTGTTCGAGAATGCAACCGACCCGTTCCGCACCCCTAACTCGGCTGGTACCAACCCTGGCAACCAGATGACAATACGGGCATACGGAGCAGCCAATACTTATTTCAGTAACTACTTAACGGCCGTTGATTGTACACCAGCAAGTTTATCCGCTAATTTGTCGACTACGGTTCAGGTAACCAACGGATCACCAAGTTTGGGTGGAACTACTACCGCACTAATCGTAGTGACCAACAGTGGGCCTGATGCCGCCACCGGCGTAGTGAGTCAGGTAACATTGCCAACTGATTATCCGGTTACCTCTTCATCTGCTTCAATCGGAAGTTTCACCGTGACCAACGGCCAGTGGAATATTGGTAACCTGTCAGTGGGGCAAAGCGCTACCCTGTCGGTTACGTTCTCGGCCACGGTGGGCGGAATTGGCAGTGTTATTAACGAGATCATAGCGTCGGGGCAGCCCGATCCGAACTCAACGCCAAACAACCATCTGGACGGTGAAGACGACATAGCCAGTGGCTGTTTTGCCGTTCCTATTGAGTTGTGTGCGGGGCAGAGCTTTACCGCCAGCATTCCTGGCACTTACACCAACATCCAGTGGCGACTTAATGGGCAGATAATTCAGGGAGCTACAACCAATACACTCAATATCACTGGGGCAGGTACATATACAGTTGAAACCAACTCGACCTGTCCAATTGGAGGCTGTTGCCCCATTATTGTGATTGACGGTACTTGTTGCCCTACGAATGTATGTGTGCCTATTACAATCACGCGTATTAAACGGGGTTGAGTAAGGAGTAATGGGTAGCGTTTGCCAAATCTTATCCCATAAAAGATTCAGGAACAGACTGCTTGGTTTGTTCCTGAGTCTTTTTATAGCCCATTCGTCAATTGGCCAAATAACGCTACGAATCGTATTGGATTCCGATCAGGTGACGTACCGGGTGTATATGGTATCGGCAGTATCGTATACGGGTAACCGGGCCAAAATCAGTACTGCGCAAATAACCGTTTCGGTACCGCACGGCACCGGTCCTAACCAGTTTGTTCCTAACGCTGTAACGTCACCGATTCCGGGCATGCGCTGGGTAGTTACGGGCCGGGTTGATGCACCCCGCGAAAACCCCGACCGGGACTACCTGTTTTTTAACTTTACCAATAATAACACCCCCGTTGTCCAGTTCGACATTGTTGCCGGACAGGAGTACCAGTTGTTTGAGTTTAAACGAACCGGAAACTGCACTGGCAGCGCTCAGCTATTAGACAATGCCACGGACGAGTTTCGAACGCCTAATTCGCTGGGTTTAAATGTGGGCAACAGCTTGTCTATTCTGGGCGCGCAGGGAAATGTGTATAAAACCAATGCTGAGGCCCCGCCTACGCTCAGTATAAGCCGGTCGGCATCGTCGGTTTGTGGGGGCGAAATGCTCCGGCTCAAAGCCGTTCCTTCAGCACCAGCATCGGCTGTTACCAGTTATACGTACCAATGGTTTGCTGATGATCAGCCAATTGGCCCCGTTACGCCTTCGCCCGATTTTATTTATCTGGCTCCCACTCGTTCGTCGGCCGCCACTGTTCGGCTGAGGGTAAAGCTGTTTATTAAAGGCCCAACCACCTGCGCCGGGCAATTTGTGGCCACTACACAGTCGATTACGGTAAAACCAGCTCCATTGGCCACATTGCATTATTCGGGTCTTCCGTGTGCCATTTTGCCGGTTGTGGTGAATGCTGACCCGGTGCCGGGGGCCACCTACCAATGGATTAGAGAACCAGCTGAGGTTCTGGGGGCGTCGGGAACTTCATTAACCGTTACGGGCAGTGGAAGTTATGCCGTTCGGGTCACCTTGAACGGGTGTGAGGCTGTGTCAAAAGCGCAGACCATTTTGGGGCAGACCCAGAACGAGCGCGTCACCGTTCAGATTCCAACAGTAGGGCAGGTTCTGGGTGGAACCCCTATCCGGTTGCAGCCAATAGTGAGTAATGCAGGCTCGTTTAGCTGGTCGCCGGACGACGGCCTAAGTTCAACAACGATTGCGAACCCAATTGCAACGCCTGCCGAAACGACTACTTATACTCTCACCGCCTGGAGCTGGAGTGGATGCCCGGCCAGTGATACGGTGACAGTGCGCATTATTCCGCCCCTGTACATTCCCAACACCTTCACCCCCAACCACGACGGGCAGAATGATACCTGGGTGATTCAGAACACCCAACATCACTCGCCCAGTACAGTTCGTATTTACAATAGGTGGGGTTTATTGGTCTTTCAGTCGGAAAATTACGACCAAGCCTGGACTGGCGAAATAAACGGAGCCGAAGCGGAACCGGGTGTATATCTGTATACCATAAAAACGCCCTTCGTTCAATACGAAGGGCGCCTAATGCTATTAAGATGACATCTCATCGCCAGCTGAATGCCCGAACAATCACGAACAAGCTAACAGCCACCAAAACGGCTGTACCTGCGCCAATCAGGGTGGAACCAAGTTGCTCCGTTCTCAGAACAAGAGTCTCTTCCGGTACTTCATCCGATTGGTGCTGATACGTTCCATTGGTCACGTCCAGAATGAGTTGGGTTGTTTCTTCAGGCGCATCTAACTGCGGAAAATGGCCCGAATGCTCGAACCAATGCAAATCTGCATCGGGGAATAAGTTCAGCGCCCGCTCCGACTGACTGGGCAAACACACCCGGTCATGCCGACCCCAGCCAATAACCAGCGGTTGCTGAATCGATCCGGCTCGGGCGCCTTGCTGTGGCTCGCCATGCGCCAGGTTATCAAGAAGTTCGCTGAAAACGGGGGTAGGGGTGAAGGTCCGCAATTCCTGCAAGGCAATCGGAGCCGGGATAGTCCAGGGATGCGCCGAAAATTGCACAAACAACAACGACCGGCTGATTGGATTTCCCGTCAGCGCGGGCAAAACAGGTTGCAGGGCATCGACCAGTTGGGCAGATAATTGCACGGAGTGGTAAAAGAACGGAACTTCCCATCCGGTCCAGAAACCGCCCGGATCGAGGGATACAACGGCACCCAGCACACCACCCCGACGGGCCAGTTCGAGTACCAGCCGGGCGCCCATTGAACTGCCCACAGCGTCGATACCCCGCAAGTCCTGATCGTCCAGGAAATCGGTGACGGCATCGGCCAGGGTGCTTATGGAGGTTTCGCCTTCCAGCGGGGGCGTGGCTCCAAAACCAGGCAAGTCGACGGCAATCACATCGCGATGGGCAGCCAGTTTGTCGATAATCAAATCCCACGAGCGATGGCTGCTGCCAATGCCGTGAATGAGAAGTAGGGGCCTGCCGTTGCCGCGCCGGACATAGTTCATGGTCATAATCAGTACGTTTTACATGAATCAACCTGATTCCATACCTATTGTTCACGCCCTATAGTTACGAAACATTGTCGGTTATAGGCAGGTTGCTGTGGCAGAGAAGGAAGCAGCTAGGCGTCTCGTTCAGTTATGGACGGGTTAACCACTGTGAGCAGGGGCACTGTTACACAGAACTCTGCTTCGCTTTCGATAACGCTGATAGGGGTGTCGGTCAGCGAACGATACCGAACGATCAAGTTTGTTAAACTCTGGTGGTCGGTGCTGAGCAGACGTGTCTTGCGCTGGAGCGAATTTCTAACCTGTATGGCTGATTCATCATTGAGAGAAATCTGAATAACTAACGGCTGGCTGGGCGACATCCGGTTGTGTTTTAGGGTATTATCAAGCAGTACTTGTAAGCTCAACGGGAGCAGAAAACCGGGTAAATTGGCAGTTGTCGGCGGTATGTGGATAGAAATGCTATCGCCATACCGCACGTTTAGTAGGGTGGCATAGGTACGAATGAAATTCAGTTCGTCGGTCAACGGGACATACGTTCGGTTATTGGCCTGTAGCATGTAGCGATACACTTTGGAGAGGTTGTCTACAAAACGCTCTGCCTGAACCGGATCTTCGCCTACGAGCGCCGAGATAGAACTAAGGCTATTGAACAGAAAATGAGGATTCACCTGCTGTTTCAGGGTATCAAACTGCTGTTGAAGTGTTTGGTGTTTTAGTGACTCAACCTCCAGTTGTTCAGCCTTCCAGTGTTTATACGCATACAGTAAGTTGAGAACAATACTGAAAATAGAAACGAACACAACGATAATTACCCACATCGGCCAGATGTTTTGCCAAGCGAAAGACAGGTGAAACAAAGGGATATAGCTAAAAATGAGAAGCTCTACCACTTCAAGTATCATTGCTATTATACTCAAGCCAAGGGTCATGGCGATTGTTCGCTGAATTGTCTGCCTGGAGGTTGGGTAGTAGGCGATAATTCGACGGACAACCAGTGTTAAAATGATAATTGAGCTGGTGTATAAAAGCAAGCCGCAAAAGCTGCTGACTATGAAGAAATTAAGATTAGTCAGATACGTCGGGCCAAAGAAAAGATAGTTGCCTATTGGCAATGAAATGACTGCTAAACATAGATGAAACCACCACTCCTGCTGCGAAAAAAACGCTGGCCGAGACCGTTCAACGAGCCTGGATAAGGGGCTGAATACGCGTGGTATAGTCATGTATTGTTTACCAATTGCGACTCTAAATTAATGATTTAGTCGAAATAAGGTAGAGTCGATCTGTCAATTTCAATTGCCCATGTTGGTGTCCTCTTTAATCAGGATCGGGTATAGGTTAGCCGCTACACCCTGTTGACGGCATTTTGCCACTACCTCATCATAGCTGTGCCTGGTTTTGCTGCCTTCCAGCGGGGCATCGTCGCCCACCACAATAACAATTCGTTTAGAACCGGCCCAGTTGACCCGCGTTATGGTTTCATAAATCCCGTCGTAAACCGACTCGGGCCGGTCGCCACCACCTCTTGTTCTGATCGCATTGATGAACGCCCGAATTGGAGCATATTCGCTCGTCAGGTCCCGCCAGTTGTACCAGGTCGCTGGTTCTTCGTTGAGGTCGTTGTAGGTAGCAGCACCCAGCCGGGTTGCAGGCGGTAAGGCGCTGATGAGTTTATTCAGGCCCGTTTTTACCGCATCAATGTCGTCGCCCATACTGCTCGTATCGTCAACCAGTAAAACAACATCGGCTCCGTTGCCGCCTGCGTGTTGCTTAATAATCGAGATGATCGTCTCTAAAAGAGCTTCGGGGCTACCAGCATCGTAGCGTTTTCCGCCACTAGCCTCGGCCAGTTGGGTATAGCGGATGTCGGCCAACTCTTCAGCGGAGGGCTTCTGCGTTTGCCCAATCGTGTAGGGGCTTTCTACAATTTTCGATGCGCTGTAAATCGCCTGCACTTTGTAATAATAAACCGAGCTTGGGCTAACCTGTAAATCGTCGAAAGAATGGTCTTTAGTTTCGCCGACTTTCTCATACGTCATCGTGTTGGGGTTACTATAGAGGTCAATGGCTGAAGTCCGCAAAATCCGGTACGTGGGGTTTCCGGACTGGGTATTCCACGTAAGACTGATTTTTAGCCCTTTGTCCATGCTGGCCGTAACCATGAAGTCCGTTACAGGCGGCTGGGTTTTTCCGGGTTGTCCATCATCCGGGTCTGAGGGGTCAATGGACTGGTGTTTGCAGGCGGTCAGAGATGAGAGTAGCATCCAGCCAGCCAGTAGATAATGATAGTGCTTCATTGTGTTTTGGAAAAAGAAGAGTGAAAACAGGTACTGATTTTAGCGCTACAAAAGTGCCTGGTTAGCAGGGGGTATACCTACCTTAACCAGACTGAATTGAGTGAAGCAGCGCATCAATTGGTAGAATACACTCTCTATTTGCTCAGCATCAATAGTTTCTGTTTTGTCAAATTGACATACTTTGTAGGTTACTAATGCGTTGTTGGAAAAACTCCATAACCATGAAAACATCCTTACTCCTCAGCTTTCTGTGTCTTTCTGTTTGTTGCCACGCGCAGGTAAGTAGCTCCCAACGATCCCGCACAAGTTTTGCTCAATCATTCTCCCGAGGTAGCTGGCTTGTAGGCGCGCAAGGCGGTTATTCTCGTGGCCAACTATTGAGTCATAACCTATCTACCCAAGCGTACGGAGGTTATTTTGTAGCCAATAAACTATTGGTTGGTCTGGGGACAAGTTGGAGCCGGGAGACATTTGAAACGCTTAAAACCATTGATTACTCTGTAGGTCCACTGGTACGGTTACAATTAACCCGTACCCGTTTTTCTCCGTTCTTGATGGCCTCTTATCAAATTGGGAGAAGTGAAAATTCTGGTTATTATCAGATTCGTCAGATTACCCCGGTTGTGACAACGGGACCGAATCAAACTCCGGTCACTACCTACTTAACTACGGGAATGAGCTGGTTTGGTTCTAGAATTTCCAAAACGGCCTTTTATCAGTCATTGGGGGCTGGTTTCAGTTACGCTGTTTGTCCGGCTCTGCGAGTCGAGTTGGTCATGAACTGGCAGGGTAAAAGTGGTTCACCCCGGTCAGATATTCGGCTCGGCAATGGATTTTATCAGCCACAACTCGGCATTAATTATCAACTGGGAAATGCCCGCTGATGCTTTTCAACATTCAAAAGCTGTTTCGGCGATGCTATACAACAATAGGAGGGCGGTGAACAGTCACCGCCCTCCTGATAATTGATTGTTAAGATATTACTTCTTACTCGTTCAGCTATCTCACTGCCCAACAGCGCTCAAAACAACGTCAACGCCCATCACCACCATCAGACTACCTGACGCTTCTTTATGGTTGACGAAAACAAGATACACATCATGCTGCTTGTTGTCGAACGGAACGGGTAGCTTAACCGGAACTGTTAGCTGAGAAGGCTTAAAGTCCATCTTGTCCGACGGCTCCATAAAAGCTGATTCGCCGATCAGTTTGCCCGTTGGGCTATCCAATCGCAGTTCAACTTTGCCACCCTTCGCATTAAGCTGCGGTTTAGGCGCTACAGCCATCACGTGAAGCTCACTAACGCCATTCAAATCAGCCTGTTTGATCGCCATATAAGCCCCGGACTTGCTCGGAATAGCCAGGTTATTCCCACCGAAGGCCATCTTATTAACGTCGTTATACACGTCAAAACCGTGGGCATCAACCTTGGCGTTTCGCAGCACATAAGTTTGCTCCGAACTGAGCGAAGGCAAGCCGTTGGCTCCTTTGTCCTTATAAGACGCCCGCACAATGTAAACGCCTTTGCCTTTGTCGTCTGCCGGTGTTTTGGCGAGGTAACTGCCCTTCACGGGCAACACGCTGCCTACAGCGGCTTCGCTCGACACGTTCAGGATATATTTGACCATTTCGGAAGCATCAGCCGCCGACAATTGTGGGTGAGCGGCCATGGCTGTTTCGCCCCAGACACCGCTGCCCCCGGAAATTACTTTCTTCGTCAGTCGCTCCACGGCTGAATTATCACCTTTATATTTTTTGGCCACGTCCATGTAAGCCGGCCCAATCGACTTTTTAGCTACACTGTGACAGGCTTTGCAGTCGCTGGCTTCGATCAGTTTTTTGCCGCCGGCAAACAGGGCGTTGGCGTCGGCCGAGCGGTGGCCCTGCGCAATGGCCACTTTATCATATCCTTCGGCCAGGTAGTCAATATTGACCGCTACCTGCTCCGGGTCTATGCCTTTTCCAAGCGTACCGTCTTCTTTATCGCGCACCTTTACATCGTAACTGAACGACTTGTTGGGTGAGTAAAACGATTTATTACCACCGGGCAAGTCAACGCTTAGTACGGGCGGTTCGTTGCCCACCGTGATGTCCATCGACTGCGTTGCAATGCCTCCTTTTCCGTCGTTTACGGTGAGGGTAGCCTTATAAACACCCGCCTTCGCGAGGGTCAGGTTGGCATCGGGCGTGCTGATCAGTTTGGTGAAGCCATTTTTTGAGCTCACTTTCCACGAATACGTCAGTGCATCGCCGTCGGCATCGGTTGTTCCTTTGGCCGTAAGGTTCAGCGCTAGCGGTGCCGATCCACCCATTTTGTTGCTTGCTACTTCCAGCTGCGGTTTGCGGTTGCCTCCGTTGTACTCAATGCGAACCAGGCGGGCATCGTCGTTGGCCGAAAACCAGCCTGAGCCATATTCGAGCATATAGAGGTCACCGTTAGCAGCAAACTCCATATCCATTGGGTTGCTGAATTTATAGCTCGGCATAAACCTCTCCATCGACTGATAGTTACCATCCTTGTCCATCGTCACGGCCATCACCCAACCACGCATCCAGTCGTAGGTGAGGAGTTTTCCGTCGTAGTAGGCCGGGAAAGCCTGAGAAGCATTTTTGAACTCGTCGGCGTAGAATACCGGCCCAGCCATAGCATTACGCCCACCAGCACCCACCAGTGGGAACTCGGGCGAAGCATCATACGGATACCAGATAAAGGCCTTCTGAGCGGGAGGAAGAACTTTCAGACCCGTATTATTGGGAGAGGTGTTAGTCGGTGCGTTCACATCCCACTTTTCGCCCGACTTTTCGGTGGCAAAATCATACTTATTGTAGGCTTTGTTATCGCCCACAAAATGCGGCCAGCCGAAGTTGCCAGCCTTACGTGCCTGTCCCACTTCATCGTGCCCGGCGGGGCCACGGTTTGGGTCTGGTTTGGCGCCATCAGGACCAACTTCGCCCCAATAGACGAACCCCGTTTTCTGATCCACTGAAATCCGGAAGGGGTTACGGTGTCCCATCGTGTAAATCTCTGGCCGCGTTTGTGGCGTTCCTTTTGCAAACAGGTTGCCTTCGGGAATTGTATACGTGCCGTCGGTTTGGGGCTTAATGCGGATGATTTTACCGCGTAAATCGTTCGTATTGGCCGACGATTTTTGAGCATCCCAGGGGCCACGACCGTCGCGTTCATCGCTGGGGCTGTAGCCGTTCGACGCGTGGGGGTTGGTGTTGTCGCCGGTGGAAAGATACAGGTTTCCGGCCCGGTCCCAGGCAATGGAGCCCCCCGTGTGGCAACATTCTTCGCGCTGAGTGGCTACATCGAGTAGTACTTTTTTGGAATCCATTACCAACTCATCGCCCTTCAGCTCAAAGCGAGCCAGTACATTTTTCGACTCGGTAGGGTCCGAATAGTAGAGGTAGATCCAGTGGTTCTGGGCAAAATTAGGGTCTTTGTTGAGGCCCATCAGTCCATCTTCACCCATTGATTCTTTACCTTCTTTGCTGACATATTTAGTGCTAACGGGAAGTTTCGCAATGGTTTTTAACTCTTTCGTTTTGGTGTTGTAGAGCCGCACTTCGCCTTTGCGCTGAATAAACAGAATCCGACCATCTCCCAACACACTCAGTTCCATCGGCTCATCCAGCTTTTCTTCCAGAATCACTTTCGTAAACCGGTTTTCTTCGGGGCGAGCCTTCGCATAATTGAGTGGTTTCGGTGCATCACCACCCGTGGTATAGTTGATGCCTGCCCATAGGTGATTCAGAACAAGCGGCTCCGAGAATGACTCATCGGTATGGCCCATGGCCGTGTAGAACGACCGACCCCCGTCGAATTCCTGATACCAGCTCATTGGGTGAAAATCGGGGTTTTTACCACCCACATAACTCTTCTCGTCGATTTTCAGGATGACGTTGATCTTCGGCGAAATGTCTTTGAAGCTGTAAAACTCGTCGGAGCGCTCAAACTCGTCGGGCATTCCCTGGGTAGCCCAGTGGTTTTTCATGGCTACGATGAACTTTCCCTTCTGCACATTATTGGGCATCGGGTGGTCCAGAAAATACGCACCGGCCAGCCGACCATACCAGGGCCATTCGTATTCCGTGTCAGTGGCTGCGTGAATTCCCACATAGCCACCACCCGCCTGGATGTAGCGTTCGAAAGCTGATTGCTGCTCGTTGTTGAGCACATCACCCGTTGTGTTTAAGAAGACGACAGCGTTGAACTGCTTCAGATTCGACTCGTTAAACTGGCTGGCGTCTTCTGTAAAACGAACGTCAAACCCCTTTTCCGTCGCCATTTTGGTCAGGGCTTTTTTGCCCGCGTCGATAGACTGGTGCCGGAAGGCCGCCGTCTTGCTGAAGACTAGTACGTTACGTTTAGGGGCTTGTGCAAAGGCTGCCTGCATCAGCAACCATAAGCCCAGTGCCAAGAGGCTGACTTTAAGGGAGTTTTCGCGCATTTTTATTGGGATTTTACTCGTTGATGGCAAAGGTAAAAAAGAAATATTTCTATTGTCTAATTTGTAGACAATAAATTTTATGCAATTCCATACATTTGCAGTACTATGTTTTTAGATAGCATATCGACTTGAAATACGCTCCCTGGATTTGAATCCCTTCTTAATTTTGTACCTTACCGGCATTCTCCAACACACTATGTACAGCCCCAGCGAGCAGAATTACATCCAACAGCTTTCGATTGATTGCGTCATATTTGGTTATCAGGAAAAAGAACTGAAAGTGTTGGTCCCAAAGCTGGATTTTCGGGGTGATTTCTGGGCACTTCCGGGTGGTTTCATTTTGCAGCAGGAAAGTATTGACGAAGCTGCCTGGCGTATTCTGGAAGATCGAACGGGAATTCGGGACATTTATCTGGAACAGTTCAAGGTGTTTGGCGAGGCCGAGCGGAGCAACAAAGGGATACTGGAGCAACTGATTCTGCTCAATGAAGATAAGCTGGGAGATCAGCCGTTCAACCAAAAAGAGCTGGAATGGGTAACCCGCCGGTTCGTGTCCATTGGCTATTATGCGCTGGTCAATATTGATAACGTAGTTCCCCAGAAAAGCCAAATTGACAAGTCCATTGAGTGGTATCCGATCAAGGAGTTGCCGTCGCTGATCATGGACCATAACGAGATCGTGGAACAGGCTCTCGAAACATTACAGCAGAACCTCGACCAGAAGTTGATTGCCTTTAACCTGCTTCCCGAAACGTTTACCATGAAAGAGGTGCAGGAACTCTACGAAGCAATTTTTGATAAGCCCCTGGCTCGCAATAATTTTCAGAAGAAAATGCTGAGCCTGAATGTGCTGGAACGTCTGGAAAAGAAATTCACCGGAGCCGCCAACAAAGCTCCGTACCTCTATCGTTGGCAGCGTCAAGTCCTTCATCATTAGTAGTCAGGCATTGTCATTGACGGTCATTTATTGTTAATGGACTATAAAGTAGGGGTTTACAACAAATAGCTACTAATGACAACACCTGACGACAAATGACCACCAACTTTATACCTCTTTATGTCCTGGCAAGATCAGTACGAAGATGCTGCTGACCGCGAGCGGCAGGCTTACCAACGGGAACCCCTCGATGCGTTGCTCGCTGCGGTTGACCGGGGAAACTACGGTCAATACAACATGATTTGGCCGGTTATTGCCGAGTACGCTACGTTGCAACAGGCTGCAGCCTCTCTGTTTAGCGTTCTGGAACGTTCAGAGGTTGACTATCTGATTCGCTGCAACTGTGCTGAAACGCTACTGGAATTGCTGAACCCTGACGATGACGATATTCTTCAACGCCTACAGGATGCCGTGGACCTGACCAGTGGAACACCTTCTGAGCGCTTGCCTTATCTGGTTGCCCTTAAACAAAAGCTAAGGGAGCAGTTAGGACCCTCGGCCGGAATTTAGTTGAGTTATAATAGCCTACGCGGGTATGCTGCCCCGCCACAAATGGTGTCCTCACCGTTTGTGGCGGGGTAGTTTTATTTAAAACGGCTCATTCGCTCTGTACCACGACTCATTATGGTTCTGAGAGGGTTGAGGTTTAAATAGTTGAATCGATCTGGTTTGTTTACGCACCTTTGACTCAGTGATAAACAAAGGCCAATTGCCAGTTATCACCCCATTTCCAGCCAGTGTTAACCCAAATCAACCCGCTGTTGGTTTGCGCTGGTGAGCGAATTGAATCCGCTTTACTTTTGATCACCTCAAAATAACCAGATGACCTTCCACGTATGAAACCGCCCAAAGTCTATAAAACCGATTTTCTGTCGCCAACGGCGCTGTTGCTGCCTTTTCAGAAAGGTCGCCGTTGGGTACACTTCGACCGGATTGTTCGGCTCGAAGGAATTGGAAACTATACCAGTTGCATTTTTACCGATGGATCGGAACTGCTGGTAGCCCTGACGCTCAGACGCCTGGCCGACCGGTTGCCCGAAAGTGTATTTGTGCGATCTCACAAAAAGCACATTGTCAACCGAACGCATATAGCCAGTATTCACCCCCTTCGGTTTAGCCTGAAACTGACCAATGGTGACCGGGTAGAGCTGGCCCGTCGACGGATTGGAACGTTCAGAAGCGAGATGAGGAGCCAACCAACGGATGCCAGGCAAACTTCACTGATTAAACACAACTAGCAATGGTCTACCTATTATTTTGCCTGACTTCGCTGTGCTATATCGGGCTGGCGATCTTAACGGCTTCTAAGCCCAGCTTTGGTGGCGAAAGCGGAGGCATGGGCTACGGGTTAGCGCTGGCTTTTTGGGGCTTTGGCTTGGGCGTCAGCAGCCTCGTACTAACTATTACACTGCTCGCCAAGGGCAACTTTCATTGGGTAGCGAGCAGCCCGGAGGCACGTACCGGACTAACGTTGTTGGCCTGGCTCTGCATGGTGCTGACCGCTTTTTTCTGTGCCGTATTTAAATGGGAGTGGCATAACGACGGTGGGGCCTACCCGGAATTTTTACGCTGGCTGGCCGTGAACCACGGGCAAATCTGGATTCCGTTGCTGTGGCTAGGTGCCTGTTTCTTTGCCCTCAATAATCAGTTGACCTTGAGCCTACCGCTAAACACCATCAAAGGCGTCTTTTACGGGGGTTTGTTGCTGAGCGGTGTTTATAGCGTTGGCCTGGTGGTGGGTTACCTGAGCGATTCGGCCCAAACCGCCAGCCGCAGAATGGACGAAGAGCAGCAGCGCGACGACGTTTGGCACCAAAAAGTACTCGACGATATTGCCGCCCATAAACCCACCGACTCCATCTACGGCCTGTTGAGTCAAACAACGCAGGTGCGCCCCGCCGACACGCGAGCTGCCGCGTTGGCCAAGGTCAAAAGCCACCCCACCTGGGAAGCCGACTTACTGGCTTTGCTAAACAATAAACAGTCGTACCGAGAGGTGTATTACTTTCTGGATGGCAACGCGGTGGAGCATTCCCAACAATTCGAAGCGCCCTTAAAACAGAGTATGGTGTGGTTGGCCGAAACCATTAAAGCTGATATTGCCGACAGTAATAACCTGCAACACTGGAGCTTCGATATGTACGGAATCGATAACCTGCTCCGGGCTATCGACGTGCAGTATCCTGACAAGAGCCGCGATTTTTACCCAAATGTGGTTCAGCTCAAACAGGCTCTGGACACTACCCCGCCCGAACGTTTCAAGGACGTTCGTTTCACCATAACCGGCGAGGTAGATCGGTGGCTGAAGCAACACAAGTCAAATGCGCTCCAGTAGGTTTAAGAACTCCTGCTTTTTGTTGCGCGAGACCGGAATGGTCTTGTTGTTGGCCATGATCACTTCGCCCCCGTCGCCCCGGATGTACCGCTGCACGTAGCGCACATTAATCAGGTAACCGTGATGGACCCGGCAAAACCCTTTGCTTTCGAGCACGTCTTCCACTTCTTTCAGGGTCTTCGAGATCAGTACGGCCTTTCCACTGGTCAGAAAAAAATGCGTGTACCCACCATCTGACTCACAATAGAAAATCTCCTCGCTTTGCAGAATTTGTAAGCCCTCCAGCGTTGGCAGGGCAATTCGGTCACCCGTTTTCTGGCGATTCAGGTAGGCCACAAACTCGTCGACCGACGAAACGGGCCGCACCGCAGGCGTACTTTCTGCCTTCGCAACGGCCTGTTTCAGTTCGTCTTTATCAATTGGCTTGAGAATATAATCCAGGGCATTGTGCCGGATGGCCTGAATCGCGTACTCATTGTAGGCGGTGGTGAAAATAACCCGAAACCCAGTGTACCGACAGGCTTTGAGCAAATCGAAACCGCTCATCCCCGGCATTTCAATATCCAGAAAAACCAGATCGGGGTGGTGCGTTTCAATGGCGTTTACACCTGTTGTGCCATCGGCGCAGGAGGCCAGCAACGTAATGTGGGGGCAATGTTTGGCCAGCAGGAGCGCCAATACATCGCGGCAGTGTTTTTCGTCGTCAACTAAGATAGCGGTCATGAGTGAGGAAGTTTTAAAGAGAATAACACACTGGTACCGGCGGGTTGTCCATCGGTATGGTACTGATCGGCTACTGTCAGGCGGGCATCGGCCCCGTACATTTCGTTCACTAACTGAAGGCGTTCTTCCACCAGCCCGACACCGTTGGTTTTGTGGTTCGTCAGCGGACTGGCGCGTTGGTTGATCGATGCTTCCCGACCAATACCGTTATCGGCTATTTCAATGACCAAGCGCCCCTCCTGGTTACGGCATCGGATCTGCAACAAGGGCCTGCCTTCTTTTTGGGGAAGCAAGCCATGCCAGATCGCGTTTTCAACGTAGGGTTGGGTAATCATGGGCGGCACGTGAACGGTATCCTGGTCGATGTCGTTGCCGACATCCACAAATACATCGAAGGTATTGTCGCAACGGAGACGCTCCAGCTCCACGTAAATTTGCAACGCGTTTAGCTCACTACGTAACGAAACCCACTCCGTTTTGGCATTGTCGAGCACCTGCCGCATGAGCCGGGAGAACTTGGTGAGCAAAGTCGATGCATTATCGCTATCGTTTTGCAGCACAAAATGGTTGATCGAGCTGAGGCTATTAAAAATGAAGTGGGGGTTCATCTGCATGCGCAACGCCAGCAGTTTGGTTTCGGCCACTCGTTTGTTTGTCTCCAGAAGTTGCCGCTCGGCCTGCTGGTAAGCTTGTTCCACCTGCACCTGGTTAATTTTCTGAGCGCATAGGGTAGCTACCGTGGTCAGAATTTTCAGGTGGCGGGGCTGGAAAAAATTCAGCCTGGGGTGTTCGGCATCGATCACCCCAATAACCCGACCCTGCGACAGAATAGGTACCGTGATTTCGGACAGTCGGATGGCATCATCCGGTAAATAGCGGGTATCCTGGGCGGTATTGCCAATCAGTTCGGGGCGTCCGCTGGCCGCTACGGCGCCCACAATTCCCTGACCCAGTGGAATTTCAATTGGCTCAATGATGGCATAACCTTCTGCGCTTTTAGGCCCATAGGCGGCTTTCTGTACCAACACGCTCCGTTCCTGATCGAGCCAATAAATAACGCAGTCGACAAATTGAAGCCGACTGATACAGGTGCCAACTACATCCCAAAGTACCTCGTCGACAGTTGTTTGGGTAATCATCGAGGTGGCAAAGAACGTAATAGCTTTTTCGGCTTCTAACTCTTCTTTCAGCGCTTGCCATTTTAAGGGGTCGGTAGGATATACGCTTCGTTGGTTAACTTTCTTCATGGCTCATAGGGGGTTCCCTGGGCCAGCAACTTCGTCAAATGCAGCGTCAAAATAAAGGGCAACTGAACAAGTGGTGCTGTTTCGCCAATAACAGGCAGTATTAGGGCGATAGCTACCAGTTGAAGAGGCTTATGGGTTAAATCACACCCATTTATGTGAAGTAATCGGGTTTTGGTACTCATTGTTAACCCAATGCCACGCGGTGTTTACTGGCGCTGGTAATGACCTACGCTGGTCTCCTACCTTGGTTCCATAAATCAGGTCCCATAACTAATGAAACCTTCGATTCAGGCAAGGGTAAAATCTCTTTTAGTGTGATGGAGAACTGAACGGTCTCATTTCGAGATAAATACGAACAAGTATGTATTGAAAGCGGGGTGCCTGATCTGCCACCTTTGCTATGGAAATACGACGGAGTGCGCGTTGAAACAACCGAAAACTAACTGAACCTCAAGTGTCATGAAAATTACATCCATTAACCATCCTGCAACCGCTGAACTGGCCATCCGCGAAATTCACCAGCGTCCGATTCTCATTCAGTTTCCGACCGTTTTTGCCTTGTTAGCGGCTCCAACCAGCAAAGGAGTCCGGCAATTAGACGAATCAAAAATCCGCTTGGGCGGTAAAAACTACGGCACAGCTATCGGGTCGTTAGACAACTTTGTTGCCCAGGCCCGGCCAGACCATTTGCCAGATGATTTCCGATCGGTAGAACACTATGCCAAACTAGCCGGATCGTTTATCCGGCTTCCATTTAGAGACTCTGCGTTCCAGTCGAAAACGATCAAAAATGGTACGCACCAGGGGCTGTTACTAACGGGTGTTTTCTCGAACTTGTTTCAACAGATTGAAGCCTCTTTTGCAACATACTCGCCGGACGAAATCTGGAACTATTCGAATTATTGCGCGCCACTTTGCACGAGTTGCAACATTAGCGGAGACCCCGATGGGTCTATCGTTCAGTTCGACAAAGCCCTGAATTTTGCCCGCAGCCGGGGAATAAAGCTGTTTATAACCGCCGATAAAACGGCTACCGAAAAAGGGTCTTATCCTATTCTGGGTTTTGAGAAACAGCGCGTCAGTATCCATCGTGACGGACCCGGCCTGGATACGTTCAAAACAAAAATACCAGCTCCCCTTCGGAGCTGGTAAAATAAAACTACCTAACAAAAAAAGCCTGACTGGATGAGTCAGGCTTTTTTTGTTAACATCAATCCATTTTTTTGGATAGCAGAAGTTCAGATCATCGAACCAAAATTGGTACCCGTATCGTATCTGTCTCAACCGTGTTACTTACATTCAGGTCTCGGTCACGAATGCGAATCTGAAATTTAACGGGCAGTAATTGGTAGTTACGGCTATAGAAGAAAATTTGCCGAAAATCCAGCACGCCCGTAATGGCACCACGCTGACCTTCACGGCTAAGACGTGGGAAAAGCAGAAACCCATTATCCAGCGACTGTAACTCTACGTAATTTCCATTAAGAAGCTGGAAGGTTTTGATTTCATAATTCCCCCAGCCATCCTTATAGCGATTGGCAAGAATAGTTGAATCGAGTGGGACTGGTATTCAGTACGCATGGTTATATACGGCCCTAACTGGCGCAACGACTCATAGCCAGTTCGCTACGGTTCAACTGATTTTTGATGTGGTTGAGGCTGTTATAGTTGCAGACCCCTGGGTCAATCATGCACCTTTGATTTACAAAACAACGGCAACCCTCTGTCGTGAATCTCTAAACCAAACTAAACATTTTTACATGAACTTGCTCGAAGTAACTCCCCTGGCTGAACTGAACGAACTGGCCTATCGCTTGTCGGACACCGTCACCGAAGCCGATCAGGCATTGTTGACAGAACTGCACGATCAAGCACTGGCTGATTTGGATAATCCTGATAGTTTGTTTGTGTACACCCTGGCTAAGGCCATGCGTCGACGCCTGACGGGTGTTCAGGCAGCAGAGCACATCTACCTCCAGCGGTTCGAAATTCCGCAGATTCGTTTGTTTGAATTGTTGATTCAACAGTTTCCGTTGGCCAACCTGAGTCAGCAATGCACCAACGCCTTACTGATCGACGCCCTGAGTCAGCTGAATTCGCCTGTGTTGATGGACATCGGCATCGGCACCGGTATGCAGGTTGTCAATATTCTGAATGGCTTAGCTCAACGGCCCAACAGCGCGTTGCGTCACCTGACCATTGTTGGTATCGAACCATTTGGCGAGGCACTGGACACGGCTCAGGCAACCGTTAGCAAACTAATAGATCGTATGCCGTTTACGGTCACGTTTTCGCCACGACTGGCCTTCATTGAACACCTCTCGCTGAGTGATTTGCAACAGTTGCTACCCCGCCAGCACGACGGCGTATATACCAATGCGTCATTTGCTCTGCATCATATTCAGCAGGCCGAACAACGCCGGTTTGTTTTTGCCAACCTGAAGGCGTTGCCCGCTAAAGCACTGGTGTTGAGTGAACCCAACTCCGACCATTATGAGCCTAACTACGCCCAGCGGTTTCAGAACTGCGTGGCTCACTACGGTGCCCTGTTCAACCTGATTGACCAACTGCCGATAGCTGCCAACGAGAAAGCCGCGCTGAAACTCTTTTTTGGTCGCGAAATCGACGATGTATTAGGAAACTCTGACGAAGTGCGCGTTGAGAAACACTACGCCACGCAGCAGTGGGTCGATCTGTTTGAGGCAACAGGCTTCCAACTCCAGAAGCGCTCCGCTCAGTTTCCTATGCTGGAATTGAACGGTGCTCACCTGCAAACTGACCTGGACAACCGCTACGCGACAACCGTCAATGGAGAAGAAATTACCAGCCTTTTCTGGGCTGAATAAAACAGACTAACCAACCAACAACTACTGACAACAATACTACCATGAACGCCCTTGACATTACCATGAATGCCCTGGCTATTGAGCCAAACGACCTGACAGCCATCGAAACTACCTATTGGAGCGAGTTTGACTCTAAGCAGGTGATTCATCTGGATAAGAACGAGATACCTTTCGATTTGCCACAGGCCCTGAAGCAGCAGTTAGTTGAAAAAATGCTGAACCTGCCCTTGAACCGCTATCCAGAGGCCCGTAGTACCGAACTCACCCAGTTGATCGCTACAGCCATCGGCGTAGAGGCATCGAATGTTATTCTGGGAAATGGATCTTCTGCACTCATTCAGCAGATAGTGAGTTGCTTCTCGAAAATATATGGTCAGGCCCTCGTCGAAAAACCGACGTTCGGGTTCTATCACCAGGTTTGCCAGAATGAGCGGCTACCCTATCAGGAGTGGCTCCTGGCCGACGACGGCACGTATGAGATCGAAAACTTCCCTCACCTACAGGAACCTACCCTTGTTTTATTGACGTCGCCAAACAACCCAATGGGTACCTCACTGGCTCAGAAAGACCTTTGTTTGTTACTAGAGGCTTACCCAGAATCGATTTTTGTGGTCGATGAGGCCTACGCCGAGTTTCGCCAGCAGTCAATGGTAAGCCTCACACACGAGTATCCGAACCTGATGGTTCTCAAAACCTTTTCGAAGGGGTATGGCTTACCGGGTGTACGACTTGGCTATGTAGTGGGTAGCCAGCCACAGATTCGGTTACTGAATGCCTATACGATACCATTCACAGTCAATATCTTTACCGAGCTTGTTGTTCGCGAGGTACTTACAAATCCGGCATTTAAGCAGGCCATTCGCCAGAACCGGGAAAGGGTAAAGGGTATCCGCGATTTCACCCACTTTTTGTTGGAGGAAATGTCGGGGCCAGACACGTTTCATGTTTATCCGTCGGAAGCTAATTTTTTACTCTTACGCTTCACTGATTCAGATCTTTATCAGTCGCTCAAATCTCTTTTTGCACAGCGTTCCATTCGGGTAAGCTTCCCCATGCCATTGACCATCCGGATCACAATTGGCACCGAAGCCCAGATGCAGCAGGTAGTGCGGCTGGTGAAGCATGTGGTGGCTGCTCACCAGTGCGCCTAAAATGACCATCGGACACTCATTTACCAGGTATTACCTCATTTCCGCCAGTTATAGCTCAGGTCTTCCTGTTGTTAGTTCGCGCTGGCGCACCTGTACCCCCTGGGATACCTTTGATGTATCAAAACCTCTTGATTAACCAGTTCCTAAACACGCCTTTGACATGGCAAACCAAAAAAGTATCATCGACGAATGGTCCGTCAAGGACCTTGAAGATGGCTCGTCGCTATCCATTACGGTGATGAACTGCACTGAGTTGGGTAACCAGTCGCTGCCCGGCATTCAGGTCTATTACCTGGGCTATATTGTCAACTACGAACCACTGATTACAGAACGCTGGGCATACCAGGCCTCTAAAGCTGGCGTGACTGACTACTTGCTGGAAGACTATTCCTGGATGGTCCACGACGATCAGTTTGTCAAGAACTACCTGGTGCTGGGCTCGCCCCTCAAAGCCAGAGTACAGGTGAAAACCCGCAGCTCTAAAATTATCAGCAAAGAATACGACTTACCCTTCGAAGTATAACCCGCCCCATGAAACACCTTGGTATTGGCTTGCTTGCAGGGATTGTCGGATTCATTTTGGTCGCCACCATCGGTTATTTTCTCATCAGTAAGCTTTCCGCTAGTCAGGATAGAAGTGTGGAAGCCTGCATGACCAGCATATTCGTTTTGGGGCCGCTGGGGGCCATTGTCTTTTTTATCATTGGCTACATGTGGTCGAAATCGCATTGGTAAGCCAGTCCGTCGTTTTACGCTTTCTCACCATGAAAATGTTCCGTTTTATGCTTGTTCTTGCCTGTTTTCTGGTCTCTTTTTTTGCTGAAGCATCGCGTTTCATTGACCGTAACCAGACTTCTTTATCAACTATGCAAGACCCAAAAGTTCCCCTCGTGGCAGTTGTTGATTGTGGCAGTGTGTCGCAGGTCGAACTGTTCCGGCGAGCCCGGCTGTGGCTTGTACAGGCATTAGCCAATGAACACCTTGCGTTGAGCGACCCACAGACCGGCGATTTGGTAGGCCGGCTCAGACAGGTCGTTACGCTGCCCCGTACCGAAAATTCGGCGGGTGGCGTTTACCGGTTCCGTAGCACAGTCGTGATCGAATGTGCCAACCGAAAGTATCGTATTCAGATTACCCGCGTCGAGCTGGAAGACAACGGGAACTTCCAACCCATTTCGATGGAAACGTATTGCCAGAAAATGCCCAGTGTATGCGCCGAGCTTGACAAACAGCTGCAAGGCATCCTGACGGCTCTTCAACATGACGTGACCGAGTACAAGCCATTCTAATTTACCCTGTACCATCAATAAATAACCCCGCCACTGAAACCAGTAGGCGTTTAACAACCAAAAACAATCATGAACACGTTTGCCAAAACCCCAACACCACCAACTACATCGTTCGCACCGGTGAATC
Source organism: Flavobacterium sp. SUN052 (assembly GCF_028867935.1). Taxonomy (GTDB): domain Bacteria; phylum Bacteroidota; class Bacteroidia; order Flavobacteriales; family Flavobacteriaceae; genus Flavobacterium. The sequence goes on along the minus strand of NZ_JAPQNS010000020.1, from coordinate 96,922 downwards.
ATTACCTGACTGTGTTGACGAGATACGCCGATTTTAAAGGCCGCAGCAGTCGGAGCGAATATTGGTATTTTTTCCTCATCAATATATTGGTCTCGTTTGTGCTCAGCTTTATCATTGCGCTTATCTCGCCAACAGTCGCTTCCATCGTCAACATGCTCTATTTTCTGGTGATCCTGTTACCTGCTGTGGCTGTAGCTGTACGACGGATGCACGATGTCGACAAGGAGTGGTGGTACGCCCTGATTCCAGTTTATAACCTCATACTGGCTATTACCGAAGGCACCAAAGGTCCAAACCAGTATGGAGCCGATCCTGAAGCGACGACAATCAAGACGGTTTAAACTGGCAGGATTTCAGTATTGTATTCACGAAATTAGGGGCTGAGAAATAATCGAAAATTGATTATTTCTCAGCCCCTTTTTCTGCAAAGATGTACGACAAATCTGAAAATTGCTGTCGCGAAGGGCTTCGACTCCGCTCAGCCTGACTATCAGCTTGAGCATTCCTAGTCAGGCTGAGCGGAGTCGAAGCCCTTCGCGACAGCAACTCGACTAAAATCATGCTCAAAATATAAATCGATTTTACACCCTTTCTACATTCAGTAGGCAAAACTACCCTGCATACGCTATACCTTTTCGAGCATAAGTTGAGTGAGGGCCTGATAACAGGCTATCCAGGCTGCTTCTACCTCGGCGTTCCAGTCGGTACCCAGGCCGGTTTTCAGGGTCCAGATCAACACTTCGCCAACGGGGCCGTAATGCTCCGGTTTGACCCCATAACCAATGTGGCGCTCGGCCAGTTGGTCAATCTCAGACATGACACTTTCGGGCCGGTCGATGCGAGCGACGATGATGCTGAGAGTATCAATAAACTTCTGGTATTGAGTCTCCATCGGACCCTTAAACATTGAACGCAGAGCAGGATATTCGAGGAATAAACGCCCGTAGAAAACATCACCCAGAATAACCGGGTCTACTTCTCTCAAAAGTTTCCAGGTCTGTTTAACAAGCTGGAGTTGTTGGGTAGTCATGGTATTGATCTCTATAGGTAGAACAGCTGTCTTTAATGAGTAAAACACGGAATAAAGCGACACAACGGCAATTAATACGATATGAGTTGTCGGTATGGGGCAACCAATGACGCAGAAGCGCTAACGAACCGTTGACGCATTGGGCAGCCAACGGTTCGTTAGCGCTTCTGCGTCACTAAAGCCGGAATATTAACGATTGGTGGTCAAATAGTTGCTATTGCGTGCTGAAAGTGAAAGATTTACGATTGTTTAGCCACTCTTTTAAGCCCTGCTATTCCAATGAACGCACTCCTGATTGAAGACGAAAAACTGGTGGCCCAGGAACTGATGGCCAGTATCGCCGAGGTTGACCCAAACGTTAAGATTATTGGTACCGTTGGGAGTGTGAAAACGGCACTCCGGTGGTTTGCCGAGAATGCCGAACCCGACCTGATCTTCGCTGATATTCAGTTGTCGGACGGCGTTAGCTTTGCCATCTTCGACAAGTTTCAGATTTCATGCCCCGTCATTTTCACTACGGCTTACAACGAATACGCAATACAGGCTTTTAAAGTGAATGGCATCGACTATTTGCTGAAACCCGTTGACTGGGAAGAGCTTCGACAGGCCATTGCCAAAGCGCGGGCGCTGACGGGTAACAAAAGCAAAGTGCCCATTGACGTTCAGAAACTGCTGGATGCCCTCCACCTGCCCTCAGCCGCTAAACCAACCTACAAAGAGCATTTTCTGGGCAATGCCCGTAACAGCTGGATTCCCATTAAGGTAGCCGACATCGCGTATTTTATGCGGGATGAACTCAACTTCATTGTGACTCACAAGGGTGAGCGCTATATTCTGGACTACGACACGCTGGACGAAATTGAGTCGATGATCAACGCTGATCAGTTTTACCGGGCCAGCCGCCATTGCATTGTAAACATCGATGCGGTTCAGAGCGTGAAAAGCCTGTCTAATCTTAAGCTACAACTCATTCTGAAGTCGCCGAATCATACTTTCGACATTAGCATCAGCCGCGATAAAGCGCCTTCGTTTAAGAAATGGTTAGAAAAATAAGCGGTATTGTGTGGTTGAGACTGGTGTGGCTCAGCGGCCTTGTGGTTTGGGCTAATTGGCTGTGTGCCCAAAACCTGCCCAACCAGCTTGACTTCCATCATATTCGGGAGAGAGACGGCATACCGTTGACTCTTGTATCCAGCTTTTTGGAGGATCGGGACGGCTTTCTCTGGATTGGTACGTTTGATGGGCTGAATCGCTATGATGGCAGCCATTTTGTAAACTTCAAGCGTAAAAAGAATAGCTCAACTTCGCTGCTGAGTAACGCGATCTATGACGTATGCGAAGACACAAACGGTAACATCTGGGTGGCCAGCGATAAAGGCGTCAGTTGTTACAACAAAACAACGGGCCGATTCAGGAACATCAAATCGGTTGACGGGCGTAACCTGAATACGTGCCTCAACGTGGTCTGCGACCGCAATGGCGATATCTGGTTCTCAAGTTATTACGCTGGACTGTATCGCTACGTGATGAAAACGGGCGTTATCCAGTTCTTTCCTTTCAACCCGCGTGATACCCCAAAAACCATCTCCAGCCGCATTTCCAACAACAGCTTTGTCCAGGACCCGCATCAGAACGGGCTTTGGATTGCGGATAAAAAACAGGGTCTTCAATACTTCGATATTGACCGGCAACGGTTTGGCCTTCCACCCCAGCATTCGTATCTGGAAGCACATGGGCAGCACTATGTAACGGCGCTGGCTATCGACGGAGACCGACTGCTTTTTGGCGACGCTACTGACGAACGGGTAGTGGTGTATGACCTGCGTAAGCAGAAACTGGTCAAGTCGTTTCCGCTCGTGAGCAAAGTAGTCGAGAGTGCGTTCGATCTGTTTACCATTTTTGTGGACCGCCAGCACAACCTCTGGATTGGCTCAACATCGAACGTGATGTTTTTTGCCGAGGCCAATACCTACCGGCTGACCGAGTTTTTCCACAACAAAGCTAATCCTGGCTCTATTGGTGCTAATTCGTTTATGGCTGGCTGGCAACACCCCGACGGTTCTGTCTGGCTGGGTACCATCGCAAGCGGTATTTCATACATTAACCTGGAGCGTAGTTTTTATAAAGCCTACCCCATCGATTCGAATTTCCAGTCTATGCGGGAAAAACACGTACTGATATCACATACCGAAGCTGACGACGGGACATGGTGGTTCGGTACACAGCAGGCTGGCCTCATACATTATATACCCAAAACGGGGCAGTTGACCATGTATATGGTACCGCTGTCTATGATTGACCGTTTCCATAATCGGTCGTTCGAAAGTGTTTTTCAGCACGGAGATTCCCTGTACGCAGGTTCGCAGAATGGCTTATTTGCTTTCGATCTGGTAACCAAACGCTTTTCCAAACTCTCCCAGCCCGATACCATGGCCCGAAATAAAGATATTGGGCGTGCATTTGCCTTGCACAACAACCAGATCTGGTGTTACGGTGCGCTGAAGCTGGTATTTTGCTACACCATTGCGACCCGGCAATGGCAACAGTTTCCGATTCTATCCAAGTCCGTTGATCCCAAGTTCGTTGCCCGCCGATCGCTACTCGACCGGGAGGGAACCATGTGGCTAGAAATGTACCCCGACGGCTTTGCTCACTTCTCTAAAAAAACGGAGCAATTTGTGGTGGATCAGATGACTCAGGTGGCTCAGGAGGAAGAATATTCGCTAACGACTACCTCGTTTGCGAAAGACAGCAGTGGTTATTTCTGGTTAACCAGTGTTGGTAATGGGCTATTACGGTATAATCCTCGCCGGAAAGAATATAGACTATGGGATGAAAACGACGGGCTGGCCCACAATCGCTGCTGGGTCGCTTTAGCCGATAAACAGGGAAATATCTGGACGTCTTGTGCTGACAAATTCTCTGTTTACAGGCCCTCCAGCAATACCTTTTTTAACTTTTCGCTGCTTCAAAACCACATAGATGTTACCTACCCAAACCGACTTTTTCCTTTGCGTAATGGTCATATACTGGCTGTAATCGAGGGATTTCTGATTGATATAGATCCTGAAAAATTGTCGCGCCTGCCATTGGCCCGAATTGATAACGTGTTGATTAGCCGGGTGGAGGTGGGCGACACTACTTACCTGGTTCACCGGGGCATGCCGTCGATTCGGGTAGGGGCCGACGATAAAGATTTTACCGTTCACTTTGCCGCTATCACTACTGGAAAAGACGATCCGGTTCACTATCAGTATCAACTCGAAGGCTACGATGATTCGCCCCGGCATAGCAGTCAGACCTATGCGTTGTACAACCGACTACCGAGTGGCGAGTATCGGTTTACAGTAAAAGCCATTGCCCCTGATGGGCAGAAAACGGCGGTTCGGTCGCTGCTGGTGTATATTGATTCGCACTTTTATGAAACTGTTTGGTTCTGGATGCTGGTAGGGGTGGTTTTGCTGGGGTTGGTTGGGCTCTTTTACCGGTACCGTATTGAGCAGACCCGGCAGCTTCATCAGCTTCAGGTACAGGCAACCCGCCTGGAACGCGATAAAACCACCATTCAGTATCAGAATCTCATCAATCACCTCAATCCGCATTTCCTGTTCAATAGCCTGACATCACTCAACAGCCTCATTGTCACCCAGCCCCGAGAAGCATCGGTGTTCCTGCGGAAACTGTCGGTGATGTACCGGTATATTCTCCAGAATAAAGAGAAAGAACTCGTGTCGCTTCAGGATGAACTGGTGTTTACCCAGCATTACATTGATTTGCAAAGCACCCGCTTTGGCGATGGGCTACAGATTGAAGTCGATGTAAACCCCGACCAGCTGGCGTTACAGATTGTGCCGGTCACGGTTCAGAACCTGCTCGAAAACGCCATTAAACACAACATCGCCAGCGATGAAAGCCCACTGCTGATACGAATACACAGCGATAACGATACGCTGTATGTAACAAATGAGCTACAGCGGAAAGTGTTTGTTGAAACGTCGAACAAACAGGGTTTAGCCAGCCTTCAGTCGCTCTACCGGTACCTTACCTCGCGCGACGTGAGCATAACCGAAACCAGTTCGCAGTTCACGGTGGCTATACCGCTGCTCTGAACAATTGCACTTGTTTTAATACGATAACTAGCTTTTCGGGCTTATCCAGTGATTTTCAGTCAATAACTACCGCAAAAAGGCTATTATTGAGGGTTGTTTTACCATGTTCACTACTAGCCCAAAGTCCGGCTCGACACTAATTTGAACGTTCAAACGCTTCTCCGTTATCTGCTTCTCAACGCGCTATTGAGCAGTTGGGGCGTATTGGTGTTTGCTCAGTCGGCGGCCGACAAAACGGGGGCTTTCGCAAATGGTTCATCGTCGTCGCCCATTCATTGGTTTCAGCACCTGACCCTGAAACAGGGATTGGCCGCCAACTTTGCCACGGGTATCACCCAGGACAAGGACGGGTTTATCTGGATTAGTACGGTTAATGGCCTGACCCGGTTCGACGGGCGCAACTGCCGCACCTTCACCCGGCAGGCAGGTAACGCCCGGTCGCTGTCGCACCGGGTGGTACGGTCTGTTTTTACCGCCCGAAACGGCACCTTGTGGGTGGGTACGCAGCAGGGCTTAAACCGCTACGAGCCAGCCACGCAGACATTCCGGCGCTTTCTGCTCGATACGATGAAAAACGAGGATAGTCGTCATATCCGCAACATAACCGAAACCTCCGATGGCCAGCTGTGGTGTGGCACCAGGGCGGGGCTGTTGCAGTTCGACCCGGCCACCGAGAAGGCACACCTGATCCGAATCCCGACCGATTCGGCCTCGCAGTCGGGAGCCAACAACATTCGGGCATTGCTGGTGGATGGGCCAACGCTCTGGCTGGGCACGCAGGCCGGTTTATATGCCTATACCTGGCGTACCCGGCAGTTTCGGGCGTTTCGACATCAAGCACAAAACCCACAGTCGCTGCCCAACGATTATGTGGGGGCGCTGGCTCGCAACACCCGCACCGGCGAGCTTATTGTAGGCACACAAGGGGGAACGGTAGGTTTACTCACACCGGGAGCCAGCCAGTTTCGGCTCTTACCACTCCGGGCTCCGACGGAGACAGTGGCCTCGCTGCTGTTCACCACCACAGGCGATTTGTGGGTAGGCTACGGCATGGGTGGACTGCACCACTACAACCCGGCTACGAACTCGTTTACGACCTATGTCAGCAATGAGTTGAACCCCCGCAGCCTGGGCTGTAACTGCATCAAAGGGCTATACGAAGATCGTAATGGCATTGTCTGGATCGTGACCGACGATGTGGGCATTAGCTGGTTTAACCCCATTGTTGAGAAATTTCACGTGGTATATGACGAAGTGAGGTATAAACCGGCCAGTTCGCAGGGGATGGATGCCGCCCGTCTATCCGTTGACCCGAAAAATAACCTCTGGGTAGCCACCCGTGAAGGCTTGCTCCGGGTTGATGCCAGTGCGCAAACCCACCAGCTTTACCGTCATAATCCGGCCAGCTCTAACAGCCTCGGTCGGGATTTGCTATTTTCGGTGTTGGCTGACAGACAGGGGTTTATATGGGCGGGTGGCGAAGGGGGGCTGAGCCGGTTCGATCCAGTCCGCAATCGGTTCGAGCAGATTGCCTGTTTCAATTCGCCGGAAGAAGCAGGAAGTAAACAACCCAACTTTGTGGCAGGGAATCAGGTGTACTCGATGCTGCAAAGCCCGGATGGTCGGATTTTTATTGGCACCAACGAAAAACTGACGATATATGACCCCCGCACCGGCCAGTTCAGTAACCAGTTTAACGACGAGCGCATCCGCAAACTGCCGGGCGAACTAGTTCGGAATTACAACCATCTGGGCCTGGACCGGGCGGGAAATCTGTGGGTAGGCGGGTTTGGTCCGGTGTTTAAAATTGGGCCCGATCTGAAGCTGCTGGCTACTTACACGCATGAAGAAGAAAACCCAACCAGCTTACCCGACGAAGGGGTAACTGATTTTGCCGAAGATCCCTTGGGGTATATGTGGATGGCTACCGACAATGGACTGGCCCGATTGGATAAAGGAACGGGGCGGCTCAGAATTTTCACCACCCGCGACGGCCTGCCCGACAACGACATTGCCGCCGTGCTGATGGTGGGCGATACGCTTTGGGTGACAACCAGCAATGGCCTGGCGCTGGTGAATACTCGCCGATTGCAGTTTACCGCTTTCGACGAAGCCGATGGGGTGGTGCCATCAGAATTCGAATCGGATGCTATCGTCCGCGACGCTACCGGGCGACTGTATTTCGGCGCTGGCAGAGGACTAATTTCGGTTCACCCTGGCAGCATGCGGTTGAACCGAGTTGTGCCACCGGTCTTTCTGACCTCGTTTCGGGTCGATGATACGGAGTTTTTGACGGGTCCAGTTGATGCTCCACGGCCAGTCAGGTTGGATTACACGCAAAATGGCTTCACCTTCGACATGGCCGTGCTCAACTACGACAATCCAGTGGGTAACCAGTTTGAGTACCGGTTAGAAGGGTTCGAAGAGCAGTGGAACCGGGCAGGCAACCAACCATCGGCGAGTTATACCAACGTGCCTCCCGGCGATTATGTACTGCATGTTACGGGGGCTAACAACGATGGTCTATGGAATAGGGAAGGGTATCGGTTAACGGTTATTATTTCTCCGCCGTTCTGGCAGCGGTGGTGGTTTAGGATAGCGCTGTTAACCGCACTAATTGGACTTACAGTATTTGTAGCCCGTAGTCGCGAACAGCGACTGATGCAGGAACAACGGGAAAAAAGCGAGCTTCGCGAACGTATCGCTGCGTCGGAAATGAAAGCCCTGCGCTCGCAGATGAATCCTCATTTTTTGTATAACTCACTGAATGCCATTCGGTTGTTTGTCTTGAAAAATGACAGCGATAATGCCGATCTGTATCTGGTGAAATTCTCGCGACTCATGCGGCTTATCCTGGAAAACTCCCGGCAGGAGTGGGTCACGCTGGCCAGCGAACTCGATCAATTGCAGTTATACCTGGAGCTGGAACAGCTCCGGTTCGATCATAAATTCACCTTCACTATCGATACTGATCCTGGTATCGAGAAAGAGAACCTATCGATTCCGCCCATGATTATCCAGCCGTACATCGAAAACTCCATTCTACACGGCATTGCCCACAAAAAAGAGGGGGGAAGAATAACTATATCCATAAAACCCGTTCGGGATGGGCTGGAATGCTGCATCGACGACGATGGGGTAGGGCGGCAAAAAGCGGGCGAACTAAAGAGTAAAACGGTATCGTCGCACAAAAGTATGGGCCTTCAGGTAACCCAGGAGCGCCTGCAACTCATCAGCCAACGCGATGGTAAAGAGACCCAAATTATGGTCATCGACAAAATGGACGACACCGACCAACCCCTGGGCACCACCGTGGTAATTCTGCTTCCCCTGATGCAGGAATAGGTAAACTGTGCTCCTGAACAGTATGACCGGGCCGCAGAACCTGGTATCACCTCAATTCCGCTAGTTATACCGCCAAAGCCACTCGTTGTGAGTTAGGGTTGGTTTGCCGTATGGCCTCCTGGTAGGTTTACAGCGATTCTTACGAGATATAACCAGGATGGCTCATGATTCGATTTCTGCTTCAGGTTGCCGGATTCGGCCTTTTTTACGCCTTGCTGCTAGCGGCTTCCTTCCCCTTTATGGTCTATTGGGGGAAGCCCAAACCCTGGCAAAGTTTTATCAATTTCCTGATGTCATTCCCAGTCGACAACGAGAAAATCGGCGTCTTTTCACTCGTCGGTGTAGTCGCTGTCTTCTTTCTGAATGGACTGGTATGGGGGCTGGTCCTGCTCCTCTTTAAACTCTTAACCAACGTGCTACAACAGCGCTTTCTGCTTTCGCTACTCATCACACTTCCTTTGGCCAATCTGCTGGCTCAAGGCAACTACGTAGCCACCTCACCAGCTGCGGCAACGCCCGGATTCGGCAACGTGCTGGTAGGCATTGGGGCGGGCAACGCCACTTTGACGGGTCAGTATAATACCGTGACAGGTCTTTATGCGGGTGCCAGCCTCACTACGGGTAAAAACAATGCGTTTTTCGGCACGAGTGCGGGGCGCAGTAACACGTATGCAAATGAAAATGCTTTTTTCGGAGTGAATGCAGGGTTCAATAACACCTCCGGTTACCAGAATACATTTGTGGGTGGTCTGGCGGGGCAGACTAATATAAGTGGTGCCTTTAATTCGTTTATTGGCTCTCAGGCTGGCTTCTCCAACACAACGGGTTATTACAATGTATTTGTGGGAGAAAATGCGGGCGGAAGCAATGAAACAGGTTCCACGAATACATTTCTGGGAACATCTTCTGGCTCCGATAATAATGGTGATGCCAATACATCTGTAGGCTATCAGTCGGGGCGCTTTAATCAGAGCGGCTATTCAAATACCAGTTTCGGCATACGGGCGGGATACAAAAACAAAACGGGTACTAACACCGTAGCCATTGGCGACTCGGCCGCACTCAATTCGACCGTATCGGGAAACGTCTTTGTGGGCAGCAAGTCGGGGTATACCAACACGACGGGTACCCAAAATACGTTTGTGGGCTTCGAAGCTGGATATAGTTCGCTGAGTGCCACCCATAATACCTTCGTTGGCGATCAGGCTGGTCGTGCTACTACCATCGGTTATGGCAATGTGTTTATGGGCAGTCAGGCTGGTAGTAATAACACATCGGGTATCTACAATGCGTTTCTTGGCTTTGATGCTGGCAAAGCCAATTCAACGGGGTCGGCCAACCTGTTCATTGGCTTCAACACTGGGCTAACAAACTCATCGGGTAGCTATAATATATTTCTTGGTACTCAAGCAGGAGCCTCCAACTCCACTGGTGCCAACAATGTGTTCATGGGGGGTAACGCAGGCCAAACGAATAGTACTGGTTCGGGTAATACGTTTCTGGGATTTTCTGCCAACTCTATGCCGGGCAAAACGGGCCTCACCAACGCAGCAGCTATCGGAGCTAATGCCCGCGTGGCCATTAGTAACGCCATTGTGCTGGGCGACACCATTCTCAAAACCAACGTCGGTATCGGCCTTACCGCGCCTGCTTTTCCCCTCGATGTGCGGGGCACCATCAACATTCGTAATCAGGGCGCAGTAAAGTTCTCCAGCCGAGTGCAGCTACAAGCTGATGACACCGAATTTCTGGTGCTTACGGCCGGAACCGAAGGCCAGAGTGGCCTTCGGTTTTCTCACCTGAACTGCACATCGCCCATCACAACAACTACCAATAAAGTGCTGAGTGTGGATGAGCAAGGCCGGGTTGGGTTATATCAACCGGTGCTCAGTGCGTCGCAGGTACGCTTGTCAGTGAGCCGGTCGGCAGACTGGGCCGACTATGTTTTTGCGCCAGGCTATCGGCTGCGACCACTCGCCGAAGTCGAATTATATGTAAAAGACAAGGGGCATTTGCCGGGTATTCCCTCGGCAGAGAAGGTGGCTATCGAAGGAATAGACATGGGCAGCATGAATGCGAAACTTTTAGAAAAAGTGGAGGAATTGACCCTGTACCTGATCGAACAGAAAAAAGAACTGGCTGCCCTTCGGCAAGAGGTAGCCGCGATAAAAAAGAACACCTTCATTCACTAATTTTTCAATTAACCATGACTGCGAATCAGGCACAACTTGTTCAACACACGTTCGGCTTAGTAGCCCTACTCCCCACCGAAGTAGTTGGCTCATTATTTTATGATCGGCTTTTTGCGGTCTCCCCAGAGCTACGGCCCCTGTTCAGCCGCACCACCACCCCAGAGCAGTCGCGTAAACTACTAACGATGCTGGCGTATGTGGTTGGTCATCTGAATACCCCCGATCAGATTGCCACCGAAGTGGCTCAACTAGCCCGGCGTCATGTTCGGTATGGTGTTATCGAAGGGCATTATGCGCTTGTTGGCGGAGCTTTGCTGTGGACGCTCGAACAGGGCTTGGGCAATGCCTGGACTGAGGATACTCAGGCTGCGTGGATTGCCTGTTATACGTTTCTGTCTAACGCGATGATCAGCGCGACCAGTGAAACCCCCATGGCTGCCTGATAAACGAATACCGATTCCTCTACTCTTCCGATCTATATGACACCGAATCTGCTTGTCCGCCAGGCTATAGCCCTGTTTTTGCTTTTGAGTAGCCTGAACTTATCCGTGCAGGCTCAGAATAATTACGTGGCCACCTCACCGGCTGCAGCCTCGCCGGGCGGGGGAAATGTGCTGGTAGGTATCAATGCAGGCAATGCGGGCATCACTGGGTTTTACAATACCGTTATGGGCCACTATGCAGGCAACAGCCTGAGCACGGGCCAGCAAAACTCGTTTTTTGGCACCAGCGCCGGGCGACTGACCAGTACAGGCAGTTATAATGCCTTTCTGGGAGTCAATGCGGGTTATGCCAACACCACGGGTGATCACAACGCCTTCATAGGGTATCAGGCAGGCTATAGCAACACTACGGGTTCTTCCAACGCTTTCATGGGATGTTCTGCCGGAACCTCGAACACAACAGGTACTTACAACGCTTTCATGGGCTATCAAGCGGGCTACGCTAATACAACGGGTAATTATAACGCTTTCATGGGGACTCATGCAGGTAGCAGAAATACCACGGGTGATTTCAACTCGTTCATGGGGTATGCTGCGGGCAGTTATAATACCACGGGTGATTCCAACGCTTTTGTGGGACATAAAGCTGGCTTTTTAAATACTACAGGTAATGCCAATGCTTTTGTGGGGTACAATGCGGGATATAACAATACCACGGGTGATTACAACGCTTTCGTAGGGTTTCAGGCAGGCTTATACAATACCACGGGTTACAATAATGCTTTCATGGGAAGTCAGGCAGGTAACTATAATTCCACGGGTAGTTTCAATGCTTTTGTGGGATATTATGCGGGTTACCAGAATACAACAGGTTCCGGCAACGCGTTCGCGGGGGCATCTGCGGGTTCTGCGAACACAACGGGTTCATCCAACGCATTCACAGGGTATCAAGCGGGCTATGCGAATACAACAGGCTTTTCCAACGCTTTTATGGGGGCTTATGCGGGTTACGAGAATACAACTGGCAATTCCAATACGTTCATGGGGACTCTGTCGGGCTACGCGAATACAACGGGCTCGAACAACACATTTGTCGGTACAGGGTCTGATGCCATACCGGGCAAAACAGGCCTCACCAATGCAGCGGCAATTGGGGCCAATGCCCGCGTGGCCATCAGCAACGCTATCGTGCTGGGCGACACCATTCTCAAAACCAATGTCGGTATCGGTTTAACTGCTCCCGCCTTCCCGCTGGATGTGCGGGGCACCATCAACATTCGCAATCAGGGCGCAGTAAAGTTCTCCAGCCGAGTGCAGCTACAAGCTGATGACACCGAATTTTTAGTGCTTACGGCTGGAGCCGAAGGCCAAAGTGGCTTACGGCTTGCCAACCTGAACAGCGCCAGCCCAACCCCCACCAGTACCGACCGGTTTCTGAGTGTGGACAGCCGGGGCGATGTAGTGCTGAGCCGGTATCGGGTGCAGGTGTCGAAGCCCGAAGATTGGTCGGACCGTGTGTTTGAAGCGGGGTATCGACTTCGCCCGTTGGCCGATGTGGCTGTCTTCATTGAGCGGCATCAGCACCTGCCGGGTGTTCCGTCGGCTCAGGAGATGGTCAGTCAGGGAATGGATGCGACCGCGTTGAATGCCAAACTGCTGGAGAAAGTCGAGGAACTGACCTTGTACCTGATCGAACAGAAAAAAGAACTGGCCGAACTACATCGGCAGATGACAACGATGCAAAAGTCCAAAAAATAGTACCAACAGCTACCACAACAACTACCACCAATGAACACAATAAACACAAACCACCGCGCCCATGCCATTGTGATGGGGGCCAGCATTGGCGGGCTAATGACCGCCCGCGCGTTAAGTAATCATTTCCAGAAAGTAACCATCGTGGAGCGCGACTCCGTGAACAGGGAGCCTGAATCGCGGCATGGCCAACCCCAGACGCAACACCTGCACGGCTTACTGCCGGGCGGATTTAAAGTGATGATGGACTACTTCCCCGATCTCAAACAGGCACTGGCCGAAGCAGGGGCCAATGTGTTTGACTTCTCGGATAAAATGGTCTGGTATACCCACGGGGGGTACCGAAAAAGCTTTCCCATGAATCTGGATGCCGTTACGATGAGTCGCCCCCTGCTGGAACACCTCGTGCGCGAGCGGGTGCTGGCCCTGCCTAACGTGACGCTACTTGACAACTGCTCGGTGCAGCACCTGACCACCACCGACAAGAAACGGGTGACAGGAATTGCGATGCTCCACAAAACGGAAATGCAGTTGGAGTTGTTACCCGCCGATCTGGTGGTCGACGTAACCGGACGGGGTTCCCGCAGCCCGCACTGGCTCAAAGAAATGGGGTATGAAGCACCACCCATTACTGAGGTAAAAGCAAAAGTGGGGTACGCCACCCGCACCTACAAGCGAGACCCGAGTGATGCCCGCTCCGCCAACTGGTATATCTACACGCCCGAAGCACCGAAAGAGAAATGTTTTGGGGCCATTTTCCCCGTCGAAGGCAACCGCTGGATTATATCCGTTGGGGGATGGCACAGTGAAAGCGGCTTGCTCGACGAAACCAGCTTTACGGAGTTCGTGCGAGCGTTACCCATGCCCGAAATTTACGAGATCATCAGCCAGAATGAACCCCTGTCAGATGTGATTCCGTACCGATTTACATCAAGTCTACGCCGACATTATGATCGGTTAACCCGCTTCCCGACCGGATTTTTGGTGCTGGGCGATGCGTTCTCCAGCTTCAACCCTACGTACGGACAAGGCATGACGTCGGCCACGTTACAGGCTGCCACGCTGGATGCCGTTCTGCGGGAAAGCACGTCTGACGGGGAGCTGGCCAAGCGTTTTTTTAGGAAAGCAGCCCGTGTTATTGACATTCCGTGGCAACTGGCAGTAGGCGAGGACCTGCGCTTTCCCGAAACCGTGGGCGAACGAACCACATTGGGCAACGTGCTTAACCGCTACATCTCGCGCGTGCAGCGGGCTACCCTTCATGACGAGGTGGTGTGCAAAGCGTTTCTTAATGTGATGAGTATGATAAAATCGCCAGTCACACTTTTTGATCCCCGAATTTTGTGGCGGGTGATGAATGGCAAAAACAAAACTGTCGAAATGACCAAACCCCAACCGCTGGGAGAACCAAGTATTGTTGAGTTTAGCTAATTTGGGGCACTATGATGCTCGCTCGCCTACTCGTTTTTTCTGCCCTGTTACTCAGTCTGCTCTCCCTCATAAAACCGGAGGAGCCTTCGGCCGTTATTCGGATCAACTTGCTCGGTTACCGCCCTAGCAGCCCCAAAATAGCCGTTTGGGGAAGCTTGGCTGGGCAAACGGTTGCGACATTTGACCTCGTTGATGCGGCAACGAACCAGGTTGTGCAGCAGTTTTCGGCGGGTAAGGCGTTTGGAGAATACGGCCCGTTCAAGGAAACCTACCGGCTCAATTTTTCGGGATTTCGTAAACCGGGGCACTATTACCTGCGTACCCCTGAGGGCGCGCAGTCGCCCGGTTTTCGCATTGATGACGATGTATATAACGGGGCAGCCGACTTTTGTTTGCGGTACATGCGCCAGCAGCGTAGCGGCTATAATCCCTACCTGAAAGATTCCTGCCACACCCATGATGGCTACACGATGTACGGCCCCATGCCCGACAGCACTCATATCGACGCGTCGGGTGGCTGGCACGATGCCTCCGATTATTTGCAGTACGTGACGACATCGGCCAATGCAACTTACCATCTGCTGGCGGCACTGCGTGATTTTCCGGCGGCTTTTGGCGATCAATACCAGACCAATGGGTTGCAAGGCGTTAATGGCCAGCCCGATGTGCTGGACGAAGCCCGATGGGGTCTCGACTGGCTCTTGAAAATGCACCCTACGGATACATGGCTCTTTAATCAACTTGGCGACGACCGTGATCATGCGTCTATGCGCATTCCCAAACGGGACAGTATGTATGGCAAAGGCTACGAACGCCCGGTTTATTTCGCCACGGGGCAGCCACAAGGGTTGTTTAAACACAAAAACCGGGCAACAGGCGTAGCCTCCACGGCCGGGAAAGTAAGCAGTGCCCTAGCGCTCGGTTATCAACTAATGCGAAATCGCCCGGCTACGTACGTTGACCGTGCTTATGTGAGTAAGCTCCAGCAACGGGCGCAGTCGGCGTACCGGCTTGGCCTGGAAAAGCCCGGAAATTGCCAGACTGCACCCGGCCGGGCGCCGTATTTCTATGAGGAAGATAATTATGTGGATGATATGGAGCTGGCCACCGTGGAGCAACTCAATGCCGCCGGAGCTACCGTCGCGCAGGCTACCAAATGGCAAAATACGGCTCTGGAATTTGCTCGTCGGGAGCCCGTTACGCCCTGGATACTGAACGACACGGCGCGGCATTACCAGTGGTATCCGTTTGTGAATGTGGGCCATGCCGAACTAGCTAAACGACTGCCTACTAAATCCCGAAAAACGGTTACTGATTTTTATAAATCAGGTATCGAAACAGTCTGGAAACGGGCCAGCCAAAATGCATTTTACCGGGGTGTGCCCTTCACCTGGTGCAGCAACAACCTGACTACCTCGTTTGCTACGCAGTGTTTCTGGTATCGCCGATTGACGAACGATGATCAGTTTGCCGACCTTGAACAGGCCAATTTCGACTGGCTTTTCGGTTGCAATCCCTGGGGAACGAGTTTTGTGTATGGCTTGCCCGCCAATGCCGATACACCGGCTGATCCGCACTCGGCCTTTACCCACTTGAAAAATTACCCCATCGACGGTGGGTTGGTAGACGGCCCCGTGCGGGGAAGCATCTACGGCAACCTGATTGGCATCACCCTGCACGAATCCGATGAATATGCCCCCTTCCAGAGCAAGGTAGCGGTGTATCACGACGACTATGGCGACTACAGTACCAACGAGCCGACTATGGACGGTACGGCTTCGCTTATTTATCTGCTGGCGGCCAAACACGCCGAGAAGTATGGGCCTGTCCGCAAAGCTACCAGTAACCCAAAGGCCGATAAACCGGTAAACAAACCTGCCCCAAAACAACGCACCGACACCAAATCAACGTATTTCGAAGGAGCTAAAATTAGGGGAGACACCAGCACTCGCCGACTGGCGCTGGTGTTTACTGGTGATGAGTTTGCTGATGGAGGCTCTACCATTGCCCGAACCTTGCAGAAGCATCAGGTTCGGGCTGCTTTTTTTCTGACCGGGCGCTTTTTGCGAAATCCCGCTTTTGCGTCGCTGGTGAAACAACTGAAACAGGAAGGCCATTATCTGGGCCCACACTCCGATCAGCATTTGCTCTATTGCGACTGGACAAAACGCGACAGTTTGCTCGTGAGCCGTCGGCAGTTCAGGGATGATTTGCGAGCTAACTATGCGGCTCTGGCTCGCTTTGGCGCATCGCCCAACACCGCGAAACTATTTTTACCGCCTTATGAATGGTACAATGACAGCATTGCCGTCTGGACAAAAGCGAAAGGCGTTCAGCTAATTAACTACACCCCCGGCACGCTGAGCCATGCCGATTACACCACGCCCCAGGACCGCAACTACCGCAGCAGTGCGACCATTCTGCAATCCATCCGCAACTACGAACAGCAAAAATCGGCAGGCTTAAACGGGTTTATCCTGCTGATGCATATCGGCACGGCCCCCAACCGAACGGATAAACTGTACGATCATCTGGACGAATTACTCGCTGAGTTTCGGCAGAAAGGCTACCAGTTTGTCCGGGTTGATGGGTTGTAAAGCACTGTTTTAACCCTCGTTGCTTATTTTGTCTTAAGTCGATGCGCACGACATCGCTGATGTGTTCAGACAATAGATTGCATGTGACAGAAAAAAACAGACTTGTTGTTACAAGCAGATGTGTTAATTTTTTTGTATAAAAGAGAAAAATATTTTTACTAAAAATGCTAAAATTATACTTTTCAGGATACGTATAAGTTATATATTTTAAATAAAAATAAAGACTAAAAAACAACAAGTTTATCACTTTGTATCGTCTTGAATCATTGCCGGGTTTTGATGAAAAAATAGTTTAACTTAAGCTATAAAGATGCAACGCTACTAAAAAATAGAGTGTAAAGGTTAATAAACTAGTACGCTTTATTGTCATGCGGTTAAGCCTGTCTGAATTGCATTCTAAATTGTCATTTCTTGTAAAAGTGTAATCCTGAATTTCGATCAATGAATAAGTTTTATTTACTGCTTGTTTTAAGCCTTTCTAATCACTTTTCATTATTGGCTCAAACAAAGTCAATTGTTTTGGGGAGGCCAACTGATAAAACTATTACGGCTAGTATTTATTTTGATCAAAGTGTTGAGTTTTATATCGAATACGGGACCGAAACCAACACGTATACCTCAAAAACAGCTGCTATTCTCAACAAGGCCAAAACGCCTAATCATGTCGAGATACAGGGGCTGACCGCCAACACAAAATATTTTTACAAACTCCGCTGGCGTTTGCTCACGACCCCTACATTCTCGGCTACTCCACAATATATATTTCAAACGCAGCGAGCTACCAACACTACGTTTCGGTTTGTTGTGGAGGGCGACGAACACCTCCACGATAAAAAAGGAGTGCCCAGCCTGTTTAAAATCACCCTGCAAAACATGTTGAAAAGCGAGCCAGACTTCATGATCTCGATGGGCGATCTGTTTGGCGACGATCATACGCCGGCTACAACTACCAGCTCCGATATGGATTTTTATCATCGCGACCTGTTACAATATCTGACCGAGGCCTGCCATTCGATGCCGTTTTTCTTTTGCCTCGGTAACCACGAAGGCGAGAATGGCTATTACCTAAAGCAAACCCCTCCTAACAACATTGCAGTGTATGCCACCAACTGGCGCAAGTTTTATTTTGCAAACCCTTTTCCGAACGGTTTTTACACGGGAAATACCGTCAAAGAAGCCCACGGGATGGACTTGCCCGAAAACTATTATTCATTTACCTGGGGCGATGCCCTTTTTGTGGTTATCGATGTGTATCGGCATTGTGATGTGAACGAAAAACCGCAAAACTGGGACTGGACCCTGGGTAAAACCCAATATGACTGGCTCAAACAAACGCTCGAAACGAGCAGGGCCAAATACAAATTTGTATTTGGTCATCATACCCGCGGGCAGGGTCGGGGGGCGCTCATTACCGCCAAAGGTTTTGAATGGGGCGGGTACGGCGCCAAAAACACCTACGAGTTCGACACCTACCGACCGGGCTGGGGTTTGCCTATTCATCAGCTTATGGTCAAAAATGGGGTTAAAGCCTTTTTTCAGGGGCATGACCACCTCTTTGCCAAAGAATCATTAGACGGGTTGGTGTATCAGGAGACACCAATGGCCTGCGATTCTACGTACAATATAGGTGTATTGGCCAATGCCGATGCCTATACCGAGGTTACCCTGGATGGGTCCGGACACTTGCTGGTCACGGTTTCGCCCGAAACTATCAAAGTTGACTATATCCGGTCTTACCTCCCTGCTGACACGAAAGACGGAAAACACAAAAACGCGGAGGTAGCCTACAGCTATACCATCGGTGCGTCGGGTAGTATCCCCGCACCTGATCCGACCCCCACTCCAAACCCTGTTCCGTTGATTCTGGGAATAGACAACAACGCAGCCACTGACGATGTAAAGGTTTATCCCAACCCGACGTACGATAAATTGAGGGTTGAGATGCCTGGAAAGCAAGCCATTAACGCCATCAGCGTACTGGACTCCTCTGGAAAACGGGTACTGCAAACTCCATCCTCCGATTTGGATATGAGCCAGTTGGCGGCTGGAACGTATTTCCTGCGCATAGAAACATCCACCCAACCTATCACTAAAAAAATTGTGGTTACCCACTAAATCAGCTGATCGAATGAGAAGCCTCTATCTAATCGTATTCGTGCTTTTGAGCGGACCCGGTATCCTTTATGGCCAAAATTTCACCGAAATACTAGGTCGACCCACCAACACGGCCATTACGATGAGCATCATGTTCGATGTAGCGGCTGATGTGTATTGGGAGTATGGTACAACAGCAGGAAGTTATACCCAGAAAACGGATACCTATAAAGCCACGGCCAACACCCCTATCGAAGTCGATTTTACGGGGCTGAATCCCAACACCCGCTACGTGTACCGAACCCGGTATAAAGCGAGCGGCACAACCGGCTTTCTGACGGGCGCAGAGCGTAGTTTTCAAACACCCAGACCCGCCGGGAGCAGCTTTACCTTTGCCATTGAAGCTGATCCTCACCTCGATTCAAATACCACATTTGCGTCTTACAAGCTGACGTTGCAGAATATTCTGGCCAGGAAACCTGATTTTCTAATCAACCTTGGCGACAACTTCATGACAGATCAACTGCCTGTTAAAACGCAACCTGAAATCACAAAACGGATAGCCTTTAACCGCCCTTATTTCAACGAAGCCTGTCATTCGGTGCCGCTCTATCTAGTGCTGGGAAACCACGAGGGTGAAGCCGGTTATTTTCTGAACGGTACAGCCAACAGTGTACCTGTAATGGCCACCAATACCCGAAAAATCTATTACCCTAACCCGGTGCCAAACGATTTTTACAGCGGCAATGGAACACCCGACACCTTTGTTGGCCTTCGGGAAAATTACTATTCCTGGGAGTGGGGCAATGCCCTGTTTGTGGTGCTTGACCCCTATTGGTACTCAGCCAAGAAAACAGCATGGGGCTATACGCTGGGCGACAGGCAGTACGAGTGGTTCAAAAACGTACTCAGTACCAGCAAAGCAAAGTTTAAGTTTGTGTTCTGTCACCAACTGGTTGGTGGTGGGGTCGACGGGGCCGACGGACGGGGTGGAACCGAAGTGGCACACCTCTACGAACAGGGGGGCTATAACCTCGACGGTACCTATGGCTTTGCCACCAATCGGCCCGTCTGGTCAAAGACGCTCAACGCGTTGATGAAAGAAAACAACGTCACTATTTTCTTCCACGGGCACGACCATTTTTACGGAAAGCAAGAAAAAGACGGTTTACTTTTTCAGGAAGTGCCTCAACCATCGGCCAAAAATATCAACAGTATCACGGGTACCGAATACGGGTATATCAATGGTATTTTGATGTCGAACAGAGGGTTTCTACAGGTCACGGTCAATAACGATAATGTGAAAGTAGAATACATAAAAACGTACATGCCTAACGAAGAAAATACTACCCGAAAAAATGGGGAAGTAGCCCATAGTTATACCGTAAGTCCTAATGTGGTAACTGGAGTAAATCAGATTATTGAAAAAGAATATATTAAAGTTTATCCTAATGCTGCCAACGATCTCGTTAAAGTGGAATTTCTGGAAGCTATCACCGATTACCAGCTTAAACTCGTAAATAGTTCGGGGCAGATTGTTTTGGAAACAAAAAATAATGAACTCAACGTAGGCCAGCTTCCCAACGGAATTTATTTCTTAACTATTCAAACGGATACCTATCAGTTTAACAAAAAAGTCGTTGTTAGCCATTAACCATCTGCGCCTGTTATGAGCCCCCTCTATTCTATTTTTCTTATTGCCATCAGCCTGCTATTGGCACGTCCGGCTTATGCGCACGTTGGCGAACACAGAACGGAAAAAAACATTCGCTACACCATCGATGGCAAAGAAGTAGAGGGGCATTTTTTGATGAGTCATCATGACAGCGTATTTGTTGAATTGACCAATGGCGTGGTGATTTCGGCCCCACTCAAGCACTTCTCAGTTTCGAGTCGTGCCGACCTGAGTCAGAAGATCGCGTATTTGAAACAACTCAATGGGGAAATAAACCGAGAGACCCATCCGGCCGGTACTCCACAAACAAGCCCTGCTGTACTTTTCCGGCTGTCTTTGACCATACTGGTTGTGCTGCTTTTCAAACGAAACGAAACAATCAGTTTTACCAAACTTAGGACTTTGGCGTTGGGGTTTGTGGCCCTTTTTTATGCCTGTAAAACCGATGAGCCGACGGTTCCTGTACCTACGCCCACCGTCAGTACCAAAACCGATCCGGCTTTTATTGAAAGTACATTCAGTCCGTTTAAGGCCGTTGTCAAAACCCGCTACGACGACACGTATTTCTACGTCGAATCGGACGGCATGCCCACGCATAACATGATGGTGGGCATTACCAGCTGGCAACAGCAAGTTCCTATTCCGCAGAGCTATACGGGCACCAACGCGTGGTCGATTCCACTCAAGCCTGAGTTGGCGGCTACGCCATTGAGCCTTAAAACCAATTTTATGAAAGGAGCCGTGGCTATTGCACCAAATGGCATTCCGATTTTTAATCCATTGAACAACCGGGGCGAAGACGCCTATGCCATTGGCGAACTCGACAAATGGGGTGGGCACTGCGGTCGAGCCGATGATTATCATTATCATATTGCCCCCCTGCATTTCGAAAGTATCGCTGGCAGCAACCCGATTGCTATGGCCTTGGATGGCTATGCTATTTATGGTTCAAAAGAACCCGACGGGACCAGCATGCAACCGCTGGATGAGTACCATGGACACGCCTACAAAAGCACGTATCATTACCATGCCACCACTACGTATCCGTATTTCATGGCGGCCATGCGGGGTAAAGTGACTCTTGATCCGGCAACACCTGCCCCCGAAAATCAAATCATTCCACAAGCAAAAACGTCGCCGGTACGTCCAGCGGGTGACCCGCTGAAAGGGGCCAGTATCACCGACTTCAAAGCAACCGGTACAAATGCCTACTCGCTTGAGTACACACTAAACAGTCAAAAAGCCTACGTGAATTACAGTTGGGACAATGCCGGCACCTACACCTATACCTTTATCGGCACCGATGGGAAATCAACCACCGTCAAATACACTAAAAAATAACGATTAACATGAGGATAACTGGAGTCGCTGCTGTTGTTGTGGTGTTTTTTTTAACTGGTTGTGTCAAAGAAAAAGTAGAAACGAAGCTACCGGCTACCCCCGCGCCCCCCAGCTCATTCACGATCCAAAGTTCAGGCGTAACCAATGGTGTTCTGGCTACTAAATACACCTGTGATGGGTTGAGTTATGCCCCGCCGATTTCGTGGAGTAACGCCCCGGCGGGTACTAAGTCGTTTGCTGTTACCATGCATCACATACCCCCTACGGGCGATAAGCACGTGTATTATTTGTTGTACAACATACCATCGACTACCACCACACTGCCCGAAAACAACACTTCCATCGGTCTTTTCGGTATCAATACTGTTAATGGCAAAACCAGTTATTCGCCCCCCTGTTCGCAGGGGCCTGGCCCGAAAGTGTACGTTATAACAGCTTACGCACTTTCAGCCGAACCCGTGTTCAGCGTTGTCCAGTCGAAAGTAACAATGGATATTCTGCTGAGTGCTATCAGTAGCAGCACATTAGCCAGCGCTCCCCTGAGTGTAACCTATACAAGGCCCTAGCCTTCTGTACGCCAGCAGACATTTCAGGTAAACCCACAGCATCGTAGCCGAAAAGGAAACGCCAACGAAAAACGTATACAGCAAGAATAATGGCTTTTTGAGGAGTTGTCAGTGTGTGGCCAGGGTCACTGCCCGACTGCTTCAGAACCGGAGGGTGGTCGGAAGAGGATATTGACTTGTCGTAAAATGGATAGGAGTAGAAAAATCAAAGTTTAAGCCTCAAACCAACAGAAGCTACATTGTGATTTATCTCTACCACTGGCTCAACGTAAATACTTGAGGGCTTGCCAGTATTGTAAATGGACACCACTCGTTTCAGAGCGGAATTGGAAGCTCCATCGAATATTTTGCTGATAACCAAAACGCCTGCTCCAATAACGGCGGGGCCGATGTCAATATTTCTATTGATAACACTTTCAGTAACTGAGTAGCCGATGATAAAGCCCCCCGTAAAAGCAAAAATAGTGGAAAAGGTTCTATGCGCTCTATAAGCCTTAAAAGCGCCTAAGCTCTCAGTAGTGGTTTTTTGGGAAATTACTGACAGTATTTCTTTGGGCTTGTGAATTGTTTTGTTATTAATAGAAACCTTGCCACCCCCAACAAAGGTCATCGCCTGCGCTCTTGATAAACTCACGCAACTGATTGACAGAATAATAAGCCAAAAAAGTACCCTAATAACGTTTGGGCATTCAATCATTCTGAAGCACGTAAATGGGTTATTTAATGGAGCAACGACCCTATGTAATTATGGCGAGGAACGAGCGTCTAGACACATAGCCGGTTGGGCTGTCAACGTCGATTTTGGGGCGTGCTTGCTGTTGACGGGAAGCAGCCCACGCGAAGCGAAATAACACAAAACTTATTTACACATAGAACGGCCTAAAGTGTTTCCGCCTGCATCAACTATTGTTACACAAGAAACAAAATCACGTTTAGCACTGGAGCAAAGCGTTTGAGCCAAACCGTCTCTATTTTTTCCGTTATCGCTCACATAGACCCATAAACAACCACTTTCAGCAACCTCTACGTTTGTGTGTTTCACACCGTATGCTTTAAGGTTGCGCTTGGTATCTCTAAGCAAGTCGGAATAACGATTTTGCCGCATAGCGCTCATACGAGCATTAAGCATATCCTCCCTGACTTGTTCCGCAACTTCATCTTTCATTTTCTCCTCAGAAGTTCTGTAATCTCGAGTTGAGAAAAACCAAGTTAGAAAGCTAATACCTAAAACGATGGCAAATATCCATTCACCTTTACTGGCTTTTCTGGGTTTTATACTGTTTTGCTGCATGAGATGAAAGTAAATATTGGTGGGGCATTTGCCCGGTCGCCAAGGACATGAACTTTAAAGCCTAAACCTGGCTTCTGGGAAGCGCAACCTTTCACATGAAACCGCCAAACACGGGAAGCAAGTTTAGTTTTGAGTATTACAGTTTGTCTACTAATTCGCTCAACAGGTTTCTCCGGTAGTCGTCCAATTCTTTGATTTCCTCTGGTGTTAGTGACTGACGAAGTTTGTCAAGCTTTTTTTGCAGAGGTTTTGTCCGTTTATCTAATTGTGATTTAGTTATTTCCTCTCTCTCAGCTCTGCCTACATTATTCGTTATTTGCTTTGCGAGAGATTTGGCCTGTAATAGTTTTGAAGAATCTGCTGAAGTCACACTCTTTTTTAAGCCTATTAAACTGACAGTTGCGCTGGCGACGCCTTCCATTTTCACGCCCACAGATAGTTTACCTTGACTGACGCTACCACTGCCAGAAACTCGGCTGCCATTTTTTTCATATGGAACTAAAGTGAATGTACTATCGCGAAAAGTAGCATAAATATTGGGTTCCGAGAATGTCACTGGTGATAATAGTAATATAGTATCGCCACCGATGTATTTGATAGAAATGTTTTCTATCTCTGAATTTTTCATCTCACTTTGTCCTGGAATACTTAAGACCATTGTCGCGGTCGTTTTATAATCTCCAACAAACTTAGGCGGGCCTACATTTTCTTTTTGGGTTTCATTGGTTCCGTTGCAACCAGCGACCGTCAAGACGCTGGCAAATAGAATTGATTGGAGATGCTTCACTCTAATTAGGAGTTTTAAATATCAAATTGTTGAAACTTTATCACAAAGCTTTTGGCTTGTCGGCTACAACCCAGAAGTGGAAATCTAAACCTGCATAACCGGGGCGTTTCTCGTGTCAACCGAAACCCGTCGAATGAGCAAAAACCTGATCTAGGCGGCCTGCAACCTTTCGCACGCAACCCGCCCAGCAAGCACTTTATGGACGAGCCCCAACGATCTGTTGTATGAAATTTGCTTAATATCAAAGCCGATTGAGAATTAAAAGGCAGGCTTGGCTGGTTTGCAATTTTAGGTTACAAGTATACGAAACCTAGTACATTACTGCAAAAAATGTAAACGGGTTTTTGTGTCAATACACTCAATAAGCAGGGCATGAGCAATCTTCCAGGCTACCGTCGGTTGGGAGCACGGCTGGAGGAGGAAACGGATTAAGGAAGAAGTGCCCTCACTTGCGAGCCAGCAAAGGGATTGCTGACTTCTTTCTGGCCAGCGTATTGGCAGGATCATTCGTTGCTTTCTTCAGTACGTACTGCGCCAGCACCGGGAAATGGTCGGAGAAGGAAACGCCCGACAGCGTTTGGCAGGTAATGGTGCGCCAGTCTGAGCTAACAAATTGCTGGTCGATGCGGACACAGTAGGGGTGACGGTTCAGGGTAAATCCCAATCCATGCCCCGCTTCTTCGAAGGCATTGGTGAAATTGCGGCTTAGCTTACCGTACGAGTAGCCGATGGGCGTTTCGTTGAAATCACCACAAATAATGACCGGGTAGCGGCTGCCAACCACATACGACTCTACTTCCCGGAGTTGCTCGGACCGGTTTTCGAAGCCCACTTTCAGACGTTGGAGCGTATTCCCAATTTCGTAAAAAAATTCACCGAGGTTGCCCGCTTTCCAGGCATTTACCGCCTGATTGGTTCGCACGCCCATCGACCATAAATGAACGTTGACAACCCGGATTGTGTCGGCACCGTACACAATATCAGCGCACAAAAATCCATTGATGTCGGGACCCTCGGCTCGGTTCCAGATTCGGCCATACTCGTTCACAATCGGGTATTTAGACAGTAGTGCCAGCCCGATTTGGCGGTTGTTATCGAAGCTGGTCAGCTTTTGGAATTTAACAGGGTATTGCTTTTCAATCTGCTGGTTGGGTGAATATTCCTGAAAACAGGCAATGTCGGCTTTGGTAGGGAAGGCCTCCAGCTCTTGTGGCGACATTTTAGGAAATGTTTCGCTGTTGAAACTCAGTACATTGAGGGTTGGCTGCTGGCTCAGCTGTTCGGTACCCGTGCTGACGCCCAACAATCTTTTGACAACCAGCAGGGCAAACAAAATCCAGATGATGCCCGCCATCGCGACCGTTTTTTGCTGCTTAAAAAGCAGATAAATACTGGCAACCAGACCCGCAAGGATCGCCAGGGGCAGGCTCATCATAACAAATCCAGTCAACCAATGGTCGGTGACTGGATAATAGCAAAAAGCCATGGTAACAAACAGATAGCTGAGAGCGGTGTAGGAGAAGGGAAATCGACCGTATTTTTCCAACAGCACCCGGACAGAACCCACCATCGATTCGCCAACTTCCCTTATTACTTCGACTCCTGATTCCGTAACCTTATAAATAGCTGTCATAAGTTTTCTGGTGAGATACGTTGAGTAATTCGTACTACTTCACGGCAAAACGACCCTCGCCAATCCGGGAGCCGTTGGCGTATAATTCAACTCGGTAAGCACCTGACTTATAGGGGGCTTCTCGATTGTAAAGAAGCTCTACCCGCTGGTCGTTGTTCTCAAAAAACACCGATTGGCGCAGACTGTAGCCAATCTCACGCTCGTCGACCCACATAATGCCACCAAAGCCGCTTTCGCTAACCACAGCACCGTTGGGGTCAAGGATACGTAGGTACAGGTCGGTGGTGTTTTTTACCGCTACCGGGTTTGAGAGCAGGATAAAGCTGATTTTTAACTGGTCGATGCGCGAGGCTTTGAAGACTTCTCCCCGGCGCTCTTTGCCATTGCCCGAGAGGGAAACTACCTCCACATCAGCCGCTTTCATTGCTGATGCCAGACTTACTTTGTCTTTCAGATCGGCGTTTTGGCGGGAATAGTCAACCACCGTTTGTGCCAGAGCCGACTTCTCGTTTTTCAGGCCTTCGTTCTCACTGAGAATACTTTTTTTCTCCTCTTCCAGGGCGCGGGTCCGGCTGATCAGCGAACCGTTTTCATTTCGCAAGGCGCGCAGGTCGACCTCGTACTGGGTCAGAAAACGGTTGTAGTCGTTGATTTTAAAAGTATACTGCTGAATCGAAAAGCTGAGATCACTTTTCAGCTTCTTTTTATCGCTCTCTAATTGCCTTTTCAGTCGTTCCAGCTCAATAACATTACCACCAAGCTGACGGACTTCGGCAATTTTTTTGTCTAAAACAGTGGAGATTGAATCGAGCTTGAGCTGGGTAGCCGCGAACTGCTCGACTTTGGTTGTCAGTAACTTCTGAACTTCGAGGGTTTCATTTCGGGAGCCAATAAACAGATAGGTCAACAGAGCCAGAAAGCCCAGTAGAGCCCCAATTGTTAAACTCAATACGCCCTGTTTTTTTACCGAAGCTTCTGCGTCCATAATCCTGTTATCGGTTGTTGGCATACAAAGCAACAACACCGAACTTAAGCAGGACTTAAGCTCACTTTAAATTTACCTTAAGCCGACAAAGAACTGGGAAGCGTCAGGGTAAATGTGGTTCCCTGGTGCGTTGACTGCACCTGTATATCTCCTTTGTGAATCTGTACCACCTGCAACACAACGGCAAGGCCCACGCCATGCCCTTTGCTCGATTGAGCCGTTTTGTTACTCCGGAAGAACGGCTGGAAAATGTACGGTAGATCGGTTTTGGGTATCTGCGGGCCCTCGTTAAAGACGGCTATGGTCATCGTACCTGCTTCGGAGCTAAAATCGACTTTGGCGGTTTTGGTCGGCGAAAACTTACAGGCGTTGTCGATTAGGTTCAGCAGCAACACCGACAGCGACGCCCGGTTACCGTGGATAATCAGGTCTTCTTCGTTATCGGGAAAATTGGTGAAAGTGAGCTCAATCTGGTAATCATCGTGCCACTCCTGCACCTGCTTTTTGGTTTCCCATAGCAGTTCATCCATGCGAACAGGCTCAACCTGCATGTCGTTAGCCTGAATAGACGTATTGGCCAGTTCGAGCAGGGCGTTGGTCAGTTGGGTTAACAGGCGGGTATCTTCCTGAAGCGACTGAAGAGTCCGTTCGTACACCTCTGGGTTTCGTTTTTGAAGGAGCGCCACATCGATCTGCGAATTGATTTTGGTCAGTGGGTTCTTCAGCTCGTGCGACACATTGGCGATGAATATTTTCTGCGTTTTGAGGGCTTGCTCAATGCGGTCGAGCAGCT
The DNA here is from genome assembly GCF_028867935.1 of Flavobacterium sp. SUN052. Classification (GTDB taxonomy): domain Bacteria; phylum Bacteroidota; class Bacteroidia; order Flavobacteriales; family Flavobacteriaceae; genus Flavobacterium. The sequence continues at coordinate 68,855 of NZ_JAPQNS010000020.1, read as the reverse complement.
GATTAAAGGTGGCAACCAGAACCCCAATTTCGTCGGAGCGGTTGGGGTGCTCCACCCGCTTCTGCACATTGGCTGGGAAAATAGTATTCACCTGCTGCACAATACCCGACATGGGGGCTAGTGCCCGGTCGGCAAAAAACCAGCCCGATATGCCAAGTAGCAGAATAGCGGCCAGAATCATGACAATCAGGATTTTCTTCAGATCGTCGAGGGCTTCCTGCCCCGTCTGGTCAACGCCACTCACAATGACCCAGTTGCTGCCATTGTTGCTTTTTAGGTGGATGGCCACTATCTGGTACTCGTTGCGGTTCAGAAATACGGTTTGTTGCGTGGAATCGAGCTGCGGAATTAATTGCTGGTGGAACTGGGTGTTGGCAATGTTGGTGGAGAAGAGCACCTCCTTGCTTTTGTCGTTATACACCGAAATGTTTTCGTAAAGCAGGGGTTTCTGATCGCCTGCATCAATAACTCGTAGAACGGTGCTATCGGTTTGTTTTAAATCGAACAGCAGGGTGGTGGTGGTAATGGCCCGATCCTGAAGCCGCTTGAAGAATCGTTTTTCCAGATAAAGCTTGCTGAAAAAATAAACACCGAGTGAGAACAACAGCAGGATTAAGGTTACCAGAACAACAAATTGGTAGGTAATTCTAGTACGGATATTGATCATCAGTTCATTACCTTTAGAACATAGCCCATGCCGATCTGCGTGTGCAGTAGCTTTAGGTCGAAGTCTTTATCCATCTTTTTGCGCAGGAAATTTATATAGACTTCGATGATGTTGGTGCCGGTGTCAAACGTTAAATCCCAGAGCTTTTCGGCTAGTTCTACCTTGGGAATTACCCGCCCCTGGTGCCGCAGAAAGTATTCCAGCAGTTGAAACTCTTTGGCTGTCAGGGAGATTTCCTTACCCGCCCGCATGACTCGCTTTGAGTCTGGATTCAATTCTAAATCGGCAATCCTCAGTAAGTTAGCCGTTGGTTGCAAGCCGTTGCTCCGCCGGGTCAGGGCGCGTACTCTGGCCATCAACTCCCGAAATTCAAACGGCTTCACCAGGTAATCGTCAGCGCCTGCATCCAGACCAACAATTTTATCATCGGTGGTTCCCAGAGCGGTCAACATCAAAATGGGGGTAGACACATTGGCTTCGCGCAGCTTCCGGCAAAGGTCAAGGCCGTTGATTCCGGGCAAAATAATGTCTGATATAATGAGGGCGTATGAATCCCGGGTTGCCAGTTGAAAGCCTATCGTTCCGTCGTAAGCGATATCAACCTCCCACTGGTTTTCTTCAAGTCCCTGTTGTATACTTTGAAGGGTTTTGACCTCATCTTCAATGATCAGAATTTTCATAAACACTTCCTTTCTTCCGTCGAATATACCAAAACAACGCAATAGAGCGCTTTTTCGATTAGAAAGAGGTGTTTTTCATTGAGCCGGGCGTTTTATAAACTCCTGATTGTAGGTTAGAAAGCCGGGTAGTTTTGGGCGGCATCATCCAAAACTAGCACCCAGTCTTGACCATAGCCCTGCGTTGGGGGCTTAAACTGGAGTGGTTTCTGATTATCGAACGTACCTGCCGACTGCGTTTTTCCGGAACGGGGATCAAACCAGGTTGCCGTAATGGTTTTGCCCGAAATCCTGCCCGGATTGACCGTGAACGGTTTCCCGGCTGCTGAATACACAAAGGCATAATTGGCACCCCGAGTAGCCTGAATCCGTTCGGAAGGGCTGAGGTTATTCTCGACAATAAGCGACTGATCGGGTACGCGATCGAGCAGTGGTCGGGCGGTCATCAATCGCCGAACGTGCTTCATCTGGTTGGCCCCCGGTAAGTCCATCGCTTCCTGCCAGTAAAGATGCGGGCCGTTCACGGCTGGTCGTTTGGCGCTGTACATCTGCCAGATGTCGTGGCACCCGTAAGTATGGCCGTGAGCCCCCGCAAACAGATCCAGGTATGCATACACGCGTACATCGTAAGCATTGGAAGTGCCCAGGTCTTTGGCGTTAAAACAAACCGGGTGATCTTCGTAGATCGGTTCGGCATCCATCGTCGGTTTTACGGGCTGGTTGTTGTACGACACCGTGATGTTGTCGTATATAGCCGTGTTGCGGCAGTGGCCATTCTGATGCATATTGAAATCGAACCAGGCGTCGTCCTTAAACCACCTGGAAGCCCCACCACTCAAACCATTAGGTTGTGGATGATAAGTCATTAGGGCCTTATCGGCCCCGCCAACGGCCTCCTGAATTCCCGTTGCCATAGCCCGCCAGATGGCCACGTCAGATGAACCGTCGCGGGGTTGGCGGTCGCCACCCAGCACCCAGACAATATTTTCGCGGTTTTTGTAGCGATTTCCCACATAACGACCGTACGCGAGGGCATTGGTCGGGTTGAAAATTTCGGGACCGTTGCCCCATTTATCTTTAAAAACTTTATCGCCCCAGGTGGGCAAAAAAGCGATCACGATACCGTACTGAGCGGCTTTGTCAACTATATAATCGACGTGTTTAAAGTAGGCTTCGTTAGGTTTGGTGGGGTCGTTGTCCTGAAGCGGCACGTCTCCGTAGGGATTTTGTTCCTTGAGGCCGTCGAACTCGGCCAGGGCCACCGCCTGCACTACTGTGAAACCCTGCTCGGCCCGGCGTTTGAGGTACTGGTCGGCTTCTTCGCGGTTAAGGCGGTGAAAAAGCTCCCAGGCGGTGTCACCCATCCAGAAAAACGGGGTGCCATCCTGATGAACCAGGTAGCGCTTATTGTCGGATACTTTGAGTCGTCCGCCCGTGTAGGGTTGCTGGGCCAGGGCCAGCCCTTGCCAGCATATACAAAGGAGTACGAAAATTGATTTTTTCATGAGGTTTAGGAATCGTGTTTTGTTGAGAATAACGGAAACGCATTTATTCTGATCAAACCATACCCATTGCGGGATCGCTGATGCTAGCTGCCCCGGTTTCCACTCGTCCCGCGAAACGATGCTCGAAAGCGAGATAGCCCGTAATGCGTACACTGACATCGTACCAGCCAGAACTATCTGTCAATTTTAGATTGCATGTTGCCTGCGCTGATCGACTACCCGCTTTGCCCAGCACCTGGCGGACAGTCGGGTAGTTGTACGCATTGGAAACGAGTTCAACAGTCAGTTCCTGCGAAGAAGGATTCGTCAACTGGATCGACAAGCCAGGCGACAGCGCCGTTGGGGTAACCGACTCTGCGCACTGAACGAGCAGCGACGGATTAGAGCCATTGCCCGCGTATTCCCTGAAGAAACCGTTGGGGCCATAAACCCGAAAATGGTAGTCGGCGTTCGGGGCAACGGGCCACGAATCGCTCAGTTGGTTACCGGCGGATACGGCATAGTTACGCACCGAGTGATCGGCCATGTTGTAAACGATGAACGGAGCACCCGCCGAAGCGCGGCCGAACCGGTCGGTTCTGGCCTCCATCGTCAGGAGAAACTGGCCTTTTTTTACGTCGAACTGGCCATTCACAGCCAGCTGATAGGGGAGCGCACAGGCTGGACGCGTTCCGGGCTCCTGTTTGGGCATGAGTGGCGATGCGTGTGGCTGTTGGTTAATCAGGGCAATTTCATCCGAACTCAGGGCGTGGAAATTGGCCGGTGCGTCTTTGAATTTCGCTTTGTGTATACCTTCAATAAAAGCCTCTTTCGCTACCGAAGTAGGGAGTGGTGCTGGTTCACCAGCATTGGGTCTGAACACCGATGTCAGATCTCCACAGACCGTTCGACGCCACGTGCTGATGTTGGTTTCGCGGATGGTTTTGCCCGTTTTCTGACTTAAAAATCCTTCCAGAAACTGCAAAATGGAAGTATGGTCGAACACTTCGGAGCAGACGTAACCACCCCGGCTCCACGGCGACGCAATGACCAACGGTACCCGGAACCCTAGGCCAATAGCACTGGCACGGGCTCCACTAGCGGGCGTTTTTACGGGGCGGGCAAGCTCCTGTTCCAGGGCTACGTGTTCGTCTAGCGTGTCGATACCCGGCGAGGTTTTACCCGTTTCGGGCTGGTTTGGTAAGGGAGGAACAAACGGGGGAACATGGTCGAAATAGCCGTCGTTTTCGTCGTACGCCAGAATGAAAATCGTTTTCTGCCAGACCGCCGGGTTCTTAGTCAGAATATCCAGCATTTCTGACAGATACCAGGCTCCGTACCAGGGCGCTCCCGGATGGTCGGAAAAGTTTTCGGGAGCCACCACCCACGAAACAGTTGGCAACTGCCCCGACTGCACATCCGCTCTAAACTGGTGTAATACGTCTCCTTTGGGAATTGAGACCTCCCGTGTCTGCTCGCCATCCTTATAAGTCAAACTGCTTAACTGACGGTAATGGGGATCACCCGTGTTGGTTGTGAACGCTTTCTGGTGCAGCGCCTGCTCACGGCCGGAGCGTTTGCTGAACTCATCTGCATGCCATTGAGAGCCTTCCTTTACCAACTCCTCCAGAAACGCTTTCTTTTTCAGGATCGACAACCGAAGCGCTTTTCCTTCAGTAGTGTTCTCCGCCAGGCTTGGCAACTGCTGCTCCAGGGCGCTGATTTCGCCCGGCAGTGCTGCTAGTTGATCGGTGCGGTACTGTTGATAGCTGGCCGCAAACTTGATGTTGTATTGGGTAAACCACTCCAGCGGGTTGTCGCTGAAGTTGGCTAACCAGGCATCTTCATCACCGTTTAAGCCCGTTGATAGGTTGATTTCGTTTTGATAGACTCGCCAGGAAATGCCGTTCTCTTCCAGCCGCTCAGGAAACGTGGTCCAGTTGGCCAGTTTATCGTACGTCAGTTCCTCATTGCGTACCCGTGCCGGAGCCGTAGGGTTTTCCCGGATGGTACCACTCCAGAGGTACGACCGATTGGGCGTTGTTCCCGTCAGTGATGAACAAAAATTCTGGTCGCATACCGTGAAGGCATCCGCCAGCGCGTAATAAAAAGGAATGTCCTGACGGTCGTAATAGCCCATTGTGAGTGGCATGTGGGCGTATTCTTTACGGCCGGAGGACTTTACGTCGAGCCAGCGGTCAAACTTGCCGCCGTTGCGGGCATCTACCTGATTAGTCCAGGAGTGGGGCAACGAACTCATCCAGGTTGCTTTTGTATCGTGCAGGTTGAGCCGAAATGGAGCGTAGGTTTTACCCCCTGCATTGGTTTGCAACCAGACCCGGTTCTTGTTGGGCAGGGATATGGCGCGCGGATCGTTAAAGCCCCGAACGCCCCGAAGGGCTCCATAGCAGTGATCGAAGGACCGATTCTCCTGCATGAGAATAACGACGTGTTCAGCATCAAGATACGTGCTACCCGGCGGTGGGGCAATCGCCAATGCCTTTTGAATGGAGGCTGGTAATCCATTGAGCAGGCCTGTGCCGCCCGCCAGAATTGCTGCTTTCTTTAAAAACTCGCGTCTCGTGTCCATATGCCCTGTTTCGTACGTCGTTGCGCACAAAAATAAAGGCGCGGCAACACATTGTTTACTAGGTCTGTCAGAAGGAGCAGACAAACTCAAAAATGGTAACATCTGGGTAACGTAGCGTTGATGGCTGGCTATCAATCAGTAGTTATTTAGAAATTTTCTAAATAATACCTTCTTTTGTTTGGATTGATTCTAAACAAGGCCTAGGTTTGCAGCATACTTTCTGATTTACTCACTAATGAACCATTTACTTACTATATCATTCTTTCTCGTAAGCCTCTGTGCATCAGCTCAGAACGCATCTATAAAAGGGCGAATTTCTACCTCCGATGGGCAACCCGCCGAGTTTGTCAATGTTATATTGAAAAGCACCAACCACGGAACCACCGCTACCCAGAATGGTCAGTATGAACTCACCAATCTGAAACCAGGCAACTACACGCTTCAAGTCAGTTTTGTGGGCCTGGAGGCTCAAAATAAAGCTGTTACGCTTGCAGAAGGGCAGACGCTGGAAGTGGATGTGACGTTGGGAGCCGACAGTCGGCAGTTGCAGGAAGTAGTTGTAGTGGCTAACCCGAGCAAATATGTAGCTGATTACCCATCAATTTCGCTTCGCCTGAAAACCCCATTGCTGGAAGTTCCCCAGAATATTCAGGTTGTTACCGCGCAGACGATCAAAGACCAGCAAATTTTTGATATGTCGGAGGGGGTAATCAGAAACGTGAGTGGGGCTACCAAATCGGAGCACTGGGAAACATACACCCGTATTGTGATGCGTGGCTCGCGCATTGCCGCTTTCCGTAATGGCATGAATGTTCAGGAAACCTGGGGCCCCCTCACCGAAGATATGAGCATGGTGGAGCGGATAGAATTTGTGAAAGGCCCGGCCGGATTCATGCTGGCCAGTGGCGAGCCAAGCGGGTTTTACAATGTGGTTACCAAGAAGCCAACGGGTGTTACAAAAGCGGAACTCGGTATGACAGTAGGCAGCTTCGGGACGTACCGCAATACGCTTGACCTGGATGGGAAATTGAGCAACGACGGAAAACTACAGTACCGACTTAACCTGATGGGCCAGTTGAAAGGCTCGCACCGTGATTTTGAATATACCAACAGAGTGTCGGTTGCTCCGGTCATCAAATACCAGATCAACCCACGAACATCACTGACGGCGGAATACACCTACCAATACGTCAACATGTCGCCTATTGGCTCAAATTACGTTTTCTCTCCTAACAAGCTAGGCGATTTGCCGTACAACTTCTCCATTTTGGAGGGGAACATGAAACCCAATACCATAAAAGATCAATCGCTCTTTGTTACGTTCTCGCACAGCATCGACGCAAACTGGAAATTCACCGGGCAACTTGCCTACCTGCACTACGATCAGCTGGGATCAAGCCTTTGGGCGTCGGGCTTTAAAGGAGATACCCTACAACGGACTATTTCGAGCTGGGATATTCTGGGAATGACCAAAGTAGGGCAGTTTTTTGTGAACGGTGACGTTCAGACGGGTGGCGTTAAACACCGTATTCTGGCCGGTATCGACATGGGTGATAAAGACTACTACCATGACTTTGCTCAGGGTGGAGCTATTACAGGAAGTGTCGGATTCAATGTATACAATCCGGTGTATGGCAATGTACCAGCGAGCTCGTATCCTAAATACGACCGCAGCTTAGATCTACGTGAGCGAGGAACACACTACAACAATATGTATTCGGCCGTTTATGTACAGGATGAGATTCGGCTGTTCAACGAAAAGCTTCGCCTGACGCTGGCAGGCCGATACACGACAACCAATGACGAAGATCCGTATTCAGGCTCGGTAAAAGCTGACAAATTCACCCCGCGATTGGGTCTGAGTTATTCACTGAATCCGACCACAAGTCTTTATGCGGTGTACGATCAGGCTTTTGTGCCACAGGCTGGGGCCAGTTTCGCTGGTAAAAAATTCGACCCGATCACGGGTGACAACAAGGAAATCGGTCTGAAAAAGGAATGGCTTGACGGTCGTTGGACAGCTTCGATGGCGGCTTACCGCATCACTAAAAATAACGTGCTTACGCCGGATCCCCAAAATCAATACTTCTCTGTTCAGTTAGGCCAAACGCAAACACAGGGGCTTGAATTTGATGTCCGTGGGCAGCTTTTCGCCGGCCTCGATGTAACAATGAACTATGCTGTGACCGATGGGAAAGTAACGAAGGATACGGAAAATCAGCAGGTTAACAGGCAGCTGCCGGGCACTGACAAACACATTGCCAATGCCTGGTTGAGCTATCGGGTACAGTCGGGTAAAGCAACCGGTTTGGGGGTATCGTTCGGGGTTCAACGTGCCGCCGGACGCACAGCCTGGTATGGCCAATACGACCGGGCTCTTGACGCCACAATGCCGGACTACACGCGTTTTGATGGGGCCGTGTCGTATCAGATGAGCAAATTCGGTGTGGCGCTCAACGTAAACAACCTGTTTAACGCCACGCTGCTTTCGGGCGCCTATTATTCGTTCAGCAACTTTTATTACTGGCAGGCAGAGGCACACCGAAATGCGCGTTTGAGCATCAATTATAGATTTTAAGAACTATGACGTTCAAAAAGACCATACGACAGCTTCATCTCTGGTTCGGACTGGCATCTGGGATTGTGATATTCGTCATCAGCATCACGGGCTGTCTGTATGCCTTTCAGGAAGAAATCCAGAACGCAACACAGCCATTCCGGTTCGTTGAACCCCGGCAGGCGGCCTTTTTGCCCCCGTCGAAGCTACAAGCCATTGCCACGGCGCAACTGCCAGGTAAGCACCTGCACGCCGTGATGTATTCGGGACCACAGAAAGCGGCCCAGGCCATTTTCTTCCAGTTCGATCCGTCGTATTATTTCCTGGTGTACCTGAATCCGTACACCGGCGAAGTGCTAGAGGTGAAGAATATGGACGAGGACTTTTTCCGTATTGTGCTCAACGGTCATTTTTACCTCTGGTTGCCACCCGCCATTGGCCAGCCCTTTGTGGCTTACACCACGCTGATTTTTGTGTTCATGCTTATTTCCGGCATTGTGTTGTGGTGGCCCAGGAACAAAGTCGCTGCAAAACAACGGTTCTGGTTCAAGTGGAAAGAGGGGTTGCAGTGGAAACGGAAGAACTATGATCTGCACAACGTCATTGGGTTTTATACGTCGTGGATAGTCATCATCCTGGCGCTGACGGGGCTGGTGTGGGGTTTCGAATGGTTTTCTAAATCGGTGTATTCGCTGGCGGGTGGCACCAAATCCACGCTGTTTCAGGAAGCCGTTTCGGCCAAACCGCAACAGCCCATTGCCACAAACCAATCGCCTGCCATCGACCGTATCTGGACCCGGATGCAGACTGAAAATCCGGCGGCCAAAACGCTTGAAGTTCACATACCGGATACCGATACAGCCTCAATTGCGGTTAATATAAACACTGAAGAAGGCACGTTCTGGAAAATAGACTACCGCTATTTCGATCAGTACACCCTGAAAGAATTGCCCGTCAATCACATATACGGCCGGTTTCAGGAAGCTCGACTTGCCGATAAGCTCCTGCGGATGAATTACGACATTCACGTGGGCGCAATCTGGGGGTTACCCGGTAAAATCCTCGCTTTTTGCATCAGCCTGATGGCCGCCAGTTTACCCGTCACGGGTTTCCTGATCTGGCTTGGCCGACGGAAAAAAGCGAAGAAAAGCACGCCTGTTTCAGCAGCCCGATCGCGATCTGTGAACAAACCCTGGATCAATTCTCCTTTGCCAGAACGCTCCTGACGACTGCCGCAACCGTGTTTGTACTTATTTAAATCTTCCTCTCCAGATTCGACCAATGGTTAGCCAGCTCCACCCACCTGGGGGAGCTGGTATAATCGTTACATTTTAGCTTATTTTTGAGTCCTACAGACTTGTAAGCTCATTGAGTATGGCCAGCTCCTGGTTGAAAAGAGGAAGGTTACTACTAATCCTGCTCGTCCCGATGGCGGCATTCAGGGTTAGTCCGGTGGAAACTAAGCCGCCCCAACGGCCTAATATCATTATCATTTTCTCGGACGACCATGCCCTGCGCGCGATTAGTGCCTACGGGAGCCCGTATATCCGCACGCCCAATATTGACCGCATTGGGCGCGAAGGAGCGGTGTTCACCAATATGTTCTGCACCAACTCGATCTGTGCACCCAGCAGAGCTACCTTGTTGACGGGGAAATACAGTCACGTAAATGGTCACCGCGATAATTACACCACGTTCGATGCTGGCCAGGCTATGTTTCCGAAATATCTGCAACAGGCTGGCTATCAAACGGCCTGGATTGGGAAATGGCACCTGAAAGCGACTCCGCAATACTTCGATTACTGGGAGGTTTTACCCGGTCAGGGCCTGTATTATAACCCGAATGTTATCCAGATGGATGGTAAAACGGTTCGCAAAGAAGGTTACGTAACCAACCTGATTACCGACGATGCCCTGAACTGGATTGACAATACTCGGGATGCCTCGAAACCGTTTTGCCTGGTGATTGGCCACAAAGCACCCCACCGAGAATGGCAACCCGATACCACCGATCTGCACGCGTTCGACGGGAAGACGTTTCCGTTGCCCGCTACCTTTTATGACACCTACGAAGGTCGGCAGGCGGCCCAGCATCAGGATATGCAGATTGCCACGCCGACTATGCGGCTGGGTCTAGATTTGAAAGTCGACATTGACACCATGCCGATTATTAAACGCATGAACCCTGACCAGCTTCGGGCCTGGAAAGCTTATTACGACCCGCTCAACAAGGCGTTCAAAGCCCAGAACCTGACCGGCAAAGCTCTCGACAATTGGAAATACCAACGCTACATGCACGATTATCTGGGTTGTGTGTTGTCCGTCGACCGTAACGTGGGGCGTGTGCTCAACTACCTCGATAAACACAACATGCGCGACAATACACTGATTATGTACTCGTCGGATCAGGGTTTTTATCTGGGCGAACATGGCTGGTTCGATAAGCGGTTTATGTACGAAGAGTCGATGCACATGCCGTTGCTGGTCCGTTATCCGCCCAAACTCAAGCCCGGAACGGTAACAAATCAGTTGTTCGTGAACACGGACTTTGCCGCAACGATTCTGCAAACGGCGGGCCTCCCGATTCCGCCAGATATGCAGGGGAAATCATTTTTACCGCTGCCGAAATCAACGGCGGCCCGCAAGGCGGTTTATTACCACTACTACGAATACCCCGCTGACCATCGGGTGTTACCGCATTTTGGCATTCGGACGGAGCGCTACAAGCTGATTTATTTCTACGGAAAAGGCGAATTCTGGGAGTTTTTTGATCTGAAGGCTGATCCCGATGAGATGAAAAACGACTATGCTAATCCAAAAAACCAGGCGCTGATTGCCCGGTTAAAACAGGAGTTAAAGGCGTTGGCTTTAGGTAACAAAGACACGGAAGCCGCCGACATGCTGGCGAAAGAAGGCATATGAAGTGAGGAGTATTAACGAGATAAGTTCTTTGCTGACAGTAGTCAACGTACAACAAACGACCTTACCGCTACCTCACTCTCTGACCAATGTCTCTGACCCTTAAGCTGCTCTGTATTAGCCTACTTAGTGCTCTTTTTGTGTTTCAATCGGGAATGACCGCCCGGCAATCGGCCAACCCGCCGACCGTATTGGTATTCTCGAAAACCAAAGGCTGGCACCATACCTCCATTCCATTTGGTATTGCGGCTGTGCAGAAGCTGGGTCGCGAAAACGGGTTTACTGTCGACACTACCACCGACGCAACGCTTTTCACCGATGCCAACCTGAAGAAATACGCGGCCGTTGTCTGGATGAGCACCACGGGCAACGTGCTCAATGGCGAACAGCAGGCTGCTTTCGAACGCTACATTCAGGCGGGGGGTGGCTATGTTGGGGTTCATGCTGCCGCCGACACTGAATATGACTGGCCCTGGTACGGTAAACTGATGGGTGCTTTCTTCTCCAGCCACCCCCACAATCCCAACGTTCGAAAGGCCACAGTGGAGGTCACGGATAAGTCGCAACCAGCAACGGCTATGTTGCCCAACCGCTGGGACCGCACCGACGAATGGTACAATTACCGCTCGTTCTACTCGGGCATTAAAGTACTGGCTGATCTGGACGAAAACTCCTACGAAGGTGGCACCAACGGGGCGCATCACCACATCAGCTGGTACCACGATTTCGATGGTGGCCGGGCCTTTTATACGGGTAATGGCCACACCGACGAGAGCTACAGCGAACCGCTGTTCCTGGGGCATTTGTTAGGGGGGCTAAAATACGCTATCGGCGAGAATAAGCCGCTCGACTACAGCAAAGCCTATTCAAAAGTGACGCCCGATCAGAACCGCTTCGTAAAAACCATACTGGTGAATGACCTGAACGCGCCGATGGAAGTGGCCGTTGCTCCCGATAATCGGGTGTTTTTTACGGAACTGTTCGGTAGCTTGTCTATGTACGATCCGCGCACGGGCAAGACGGTCTTGGTTCATAAAATGCCCATCACCAACATGGGCGGCACAGGTCTGATTGGTATTACCCTTGATCCTAAGTTTGCTCAGAATCAGCAACTCTATCTGTATTATGCCCCCGGTGGCCTGACCGAAGATAACCTAGCTTTTCGACTATCCCGATTTACGCTTAACGCGAACAATACGCTTGATCTGGCTTCCGAAAAGATTCTATTGACCGTGCCCGTGCAAAAAAACAGTGGATCGCATCACGGCGGTTCGCTGGCCTGGGACAAAGACGGCAATCTGTATTTGTCCACCGGCGACAGTTCCAGCCCCTTTCCGTCGGATGGGTACTCCCCCCTCGACGAACGGCCGGGGAAGGAATTTTATAGCCTCGATTCGCAGCGGTCGTCGGCCAATACCAATGACCTAAAGGGAAAAGTGTTGCGGATTCACCCGGAAGCGGATGGGACCTATACCATTCCGGCGGGCAATTTATTTCCGAAAGGTACAGCAAAGACATTACCCGAAATTTATACGATGGGGTGCCGAAACCCCTACCGGATTGCGGTAAACCCCAAAACCTCGGTGTTGTATTGGGGCGAAATTGGCCCGGATGCCGGAAAAGAAGGCGCTCAGGGACCACGTGGCTACGACGAGTTTAACCAGGCCCGCAAAGCCGGAAACTTTGGCTGGCCCTATTTTGTGGGTAACAATGCGGCCTATGCAAAATGGGATTTCGCTACTAAAACCGCCGGACCGCAGTTCAACCCGGCGGCTCCTATTAACAACTCGCCTAACAACACGGGGCTGAGCCAACTGCCACCCGCAACCCCCGCCATGATCTGGTATCCGTATGCCGCATCGACCGAATTTCCGGAGTTGGGTGTTGGCGGGCGCAGCGCGATGGCCGGTGAGTTTTACACGTTTAATCAAAGCAGCAACTCGGCTACCAAGTTTCCTGATTATTACGATGGGGCGCTATTCGTTTTCGACTGGATGCGTAACTGGGTGATGGCACTTCGGTTCGATGATAAAGAAAACTATGTGCGGAGTGAGCCCTTCATGCCCGCTACGGGTGATTTTCGGCGTCCCATCGACCTGGCGTTTGGACCCGACGGCGTTATGTATATGCTGGAATACGGGTCGGTGTACGGGGCCGACAATGATGATGCCCGACTGGTTAAAATCGAGTATAACAGGGGCAATCGCGCGCCCATTGCCAAAGCCAGCATCGCCGACTCGGTTACCGAATCGCACGTCGACAGGACGGTATTTCTGACGTCGGAACGGCGGAACTTCCCCATTTTGCGCGAAGCCGACGGGCAACCGCCCCTGCGCGTGGTGTTCAACAGCCGGGGCAGTCGCGACCTCGACGATGAAGACCAGATTACCTACCAATGGTTGTTTGATGGCAAAACCGTTGGTGCTACAAGTCCCAACGCCACCTACACCTACCAGAAGCCCGGCACCTACAAGGCGATTCTGCAAGTTACAGACCGGGCCGGCCTGACTGGCCGGGATACCCTCCTTGTGCATGTGGGCGATACCCGGCCGCAGGTAGCGATTACCACCCTTGGCAATAAGTCCTTTTTCTGGAGCGGCAAACCGTTTACCTACGCCGTAAACGTGACTGACAAAGAGGACGTGAAGATCAACCCGAAACAGGTCAAGGTATCGTACATCTACAATCCTCAACCGAGCGTACAGGACAACACGGCTCCCAAAGCCCCCTCGGCGACGATGGCAGAACCGACACCTTTGGGCAAAACGCTGATGGCCAGTAGTGATTGCCGGGCCTGCCACACCGTCGAGAAAAAGTCGGTTGGGCCATCGTTGCTGGCCATTGCCGAACGCTACAAAGGGCAGTCGGGCGCACTGGAAATGTTGGTTACCAAAATCATCAATGGGGGAGGGGGAAACTGGAGCACCGAACACGTGATGAGTGCTCACCCACAACTGTCGACGCAGGACGCTCAGGAAATGGTCCGCTATATCTATTCGCTGACCGACCCGAAACGGAAAGAGGCTATTCTGCCTCTACAAGGGACCTTAGCGCTGAATGATCACCCAAAAGACGATCTGAAAGGTCAATATACGGTGCTGGCTTCGTACAAAGACAAGGGAGGTAATCTGGTAAAACCACTAACGGGAAGTGACGTAATAACGCTTCGTAATGCAACGGTCAAACCCGCCTTTGCGGATGCTCATATTGGCTTTTCCCGCTTCCGCGATAACCTCTCGCAGGGCGGGCATAAAGCGTACATTCTGCTGAAAAACATTGACCTGACCGGGATCAGGCAGTTCACCTACGAGTACGGTTCATCGAATCAGACTGGCGAGATCGAAGTCAGAATTGATTCGCAGGCGGGGCCGGTGGTGAGTACCGTGGCCTATGGGCCAACCGGCTCCTGGGATACCTTGAAAAAGATAACGGGCCAGCTCTCGAAGCCAATAGCCGGTCGGCACGACGTTTATTTCTTCGCTATCAAACGTACTAAACCCAACGACGAAATCCTGAAACTAGCGACGATTCAGTTTGAGGAATAAGCGGGAATGACCATCGGTTGACGCCATCCGTCAGGGCAAACAAATCGGTAGAGAACCTGTTATCCCTACGATAAAAATAGACTTTATTCACTGGTATGGACTACGCAACGAACGCTGATTTCACCGAACTACGCGATAAGCTACAAATCACCGAATTGGCAAATCGCCTGTTTATGTACACTGATTCCCGCAACTGGCAAGGGCTGAGCGATGAGGTTTTTTCACCGAACGTATACCTGGATATGGAATCGAATGGGGGAGGGCCGCCCGCAACGATAACGGCACAAGCCATAACCGAGGCATGGAATCAGGGTTTTCAGGATCTTGATTCTGTCCATCATCAGGGCGGTCACTACCTGATTACGCTCAATGGAAATCAGGCCGACATATACGGTTATGCCGTCGCTACTCACTACAAAGAGGCTGCCACGCAGGGCAAAACCCGAACCTTTGTGGGTAGCTACGACCTGAAAGCCGAGTGGACGGACCGGGGCTGGCGGTTGAACCAACTCAAGTATAACCTTAAGTTTTCGGAGGGGAATATGACACTGGAGTGAGATGTGATTGTGGTGGCGTTTATTTGAATTGACTAAAGCAGGGCAAGCTTTTGATTATCAATAGGGCTACAATTTATACAGTGAGCCCCCAACCAGTTAGTCGAAACTAATCGGTTGGGGGCTCTGATGCGTTTTGTTAGAATAAGTTCGGGAAGTCGGTTATGATCCCATCCACTCCCAGTTGAACCAGCGAATCGATCTCCGCCTTTGTGTTGACCGTCCAGGGAACAATGCGCATGCCCAGATCATGACAGGCTTTCACCGTTTCAGCCGTGACACCCTTGTAATAAGGGCTGTAAGCTTTGGGTGTGAAACCTAAAGTAGTCAGGTTTTCAGCGGGCGATTTAGCGTTCATCGTCAGGTACGACAAAACCACATCGGGATATTGTTTGTGGAGCACCTGCAACGGGCGGACATCAAACGACTGAATAGTTAATCGGTTGCCCAGATTCTTGCTGTTGCAAACGGACATCACCAGATCAACAAATTCCTGCGTATCCGGGTGCGAGACGCCATCGCCATCTGGCGACGACTTAATCTCAATATTGAAAACCGGAAGCGGCAGGCCTTTGGCCTTTGCATAGGTGTTAACCGAGTCGATCAGCTCCGACAGCAGGGGTTTATACACCCGAAACTTTTGCTGCTGGCCAAACTGGGCATGTGGTTTGCTGCCCACATCGTACTTTTTGATTTCGGCGTAGGGCATCTGGTACAGCTTAATCCCTTTTTCTTCGCTGGGCGTCACAGGTGTACCATCGGGCTTCAACGAAATGCTGGAGGCCATGTAGGTATCGTGCGAAACCACCACCTGCTTATCCTTCGAAATCACCACATCCAGTTCCAGCGTTTGCACCCCCAGATCCATCGCTTTTTTCATGGCGGGGACCGTGTTCTCGGGCATCAGGCCCCGGCTACCCCGGTGGCCCTGCCGGTCGAGTTTGGGTTGGGCCAGTGCGCTGATTGAGCACAAAAGCAGCCCTAGCAAATTAATGACCTTCATTCGTTCCTGTTTTTGTTGTTAAAAGTTGTACCGGAGGCCAATCTGCATCTGATAAGGATCTCCAGAAGGCGTTACGACACCGGCCGTATTGACCCGATACACAAACCGCTGATTGGTACGGTCGAAGTTGGGAACAGCCGCCGTGGTCGCTGTCGCCGGAATACCCAAACCATACAAGGCTTGTGTACCTAAAGAGCGGTTGGCACCTTTGTTCTTATCGATCAAATTGGCGAGGTTGAAAATATCTACTGATGCATCGATGCTGTGATTTTTGTAGAGTTTGAACCGCTTGCTGGCTCGAATATCGAATATCCCGTAAAAGCCGTTGATGCCCCCATTGCGCTCGGCAATTTTGCCCGAATACGCATTGATATAATCTTTAATGCTTTGGCTCGCGTTCGGATTGTCCAGAATAGCCTGCAAGCCTGTACGCACATTAGCGGGGACACTTTCACTCGTCCGGTCAAAGATAAAAGCCAGATCATTGGTACCAGCCACAAAATCGGCATTGCTATTGGCTCCCGATAATAAGCTGTAGCGAGTACCACCAATACCCGAGAAACGAAGGCCCACGGTGATGCCCCAGAAACTAGGCGAAGTGCCATACACCACTACCTTATGCCGAAACTGATTGTCGGAATAGGTCATCTTGCTCAGATCGCGGGGATCGTCTTTAACTGGTAACGATAGCGTTGCCGTATTGGCTACGTTGCCATTGTAGGAAGTGTTGTCGCGCGTGTCGTTCCAGGTGTAGCTGGCTGAAATTTCACCATCGCGGAAGTACTGGTAGGTGGCATCGGCAACAAAGGCAAACTGGTTCACTTTACCCTGGCTGTTCAGTTCCAATACACGGCCTAACTTCTGGCTGATACGACCTTGAAGCCAGTCACCGGCCCCACTGGCAGGCATGGTGCTGAGGGGCACATAAACTCCCCGATTATCTTCGTTAGCCAACCGAAAGAAGGGGTTGGTTACCATGTTCCGATCGACGTACATGTAGTTATGACGGGCCAGGCTGGCGAAACCTGAAATACCAACGCGCAACTTATCGGTCAGGTAACGGCTATACGACACATTGGCTTTGTACAAAACGGGTACTTTCGCATCGGCAGCGTTGGTATTGATGGTGGGGAGTTGAAAAGCAGCCAGTGATGGGATGCTGGCATAGTTACTCCGGTAAGCGGCAAAGTCGGGCGTGGGTACGTTGGCTCCCCGCACGTCGACGGTGGCCAGGTGCTTGCCATCAAACGTCAGGTTGTTGATTACCGCATAATTATTTATGTCGGAAGCAAAAACGCCCGCGCCAAACCGGATGATGTCGGTGTGTTTGTCCTGAACATCCCAGGTAAATTGCAGACGCGGCTGGGCCACAAACGACTTGAGTTTATTGTCGGTACGAAGGCCCAGCTCATCAAAAACCACCTGATTGAACGGAGCCGCTGGATAGCGGGCATAATCGAACCGTAGGCCAGCAATCAGGTCCAGTCCCAGTGCCAGCCGGGTGCTCAATTGGCCATAAATACCCGCATTCATAGTTTTACCGGTTACACTCGGATCGGCTACGAGGGGTACTTCGCGGTAATAGCGGTAGGGCTGCAACCGTTCGAACTTATCCAGGGCTGTTGCCGCCCCATCGACCGTGTAGTGAAAGCGGCCGTTTACCTCACTGCCATACAGCGAATGAGCGCGGGTGTACATCAAGTCAAGGCCAAACGTGTACTGGATCTTGTCGGTATTGTAGTACAGATTGTTAATCAGTTGAAGCACGTTGTTCTGGAACCCTTCCTGCGCAAATCGGTGGCCTCCCATCTGAATATTGGTCGACCGATTGGCACCGGCTACCGTTGAGATTACGCCTTCCACAATGTTTCTGGGAATGTTGGCTTCGGGCAACTGATCGCCAGGGCTGCTTTTCTGGTAGGTATACAGGTGCTGAAGTTTGAGTTCGTTCGTAATCTTGGGGCTGATCGACGAGCGGAGCGTGGCCAGAAAACTGTTGTCCCAGTTATAGTCGTTCCCGTACGATTCGTAAATGTTTATCGCCGTGTTGTCGGCCAAACCAAGCTTGTTGCGGTCGTTGGTATAGTTGTTCCGGACTGTGAGCAGGTTATTGCGGTTAATCTGCCAGTCGATGCGGGCAAAGGCTGCATCGGAACCCCGCGCTTTGTCGAACGTGCCATACTGAGGTGTGTTGGCTACGCCATACTGCGTGCGGGCAATCGACACAAAACGGTCGAGGGTGGTCCGGGTTACGTTGAACCGGTTTTCATCGACCGCCGATTGAACGTCCGCAATAATCAACGGCCGCGAATCCTGCTGGTGATCCCAAACGACAAAGAAGTGCAGCTTGTCTTTGATAATGGGTCCACCCAGTGAAAAACCAAATTGGTTGGTCGAAAAGTTGTTTACCCGCCTGTTGCCCCGAATATCATAGGGGCTGGCCAACCAGTCGGCACGCGTGTAATTGAAGGCGCTTCCGCTCAGTCGGTTGGTTCCTGCCTTGGTTACGGCGCTTACAATGCCACCCCCACTGCGACCATATACTACGTCGTACTGGTTAGTGATAACTTTAAACTCCCGAACGGCTTCAATCGAAATGGAATACGGTGCCCCGCTCCGGCTCGTCGTTGAACCGGCCGATGTTGGGTTTTTAGCCGTCATTCCATCGATTGTATAGTTGGTTGAGGAACCAAGCTGTCCCGAGATACTGCCCCCACGACTCAAAGGCGAAAGGTCGGTGAGGGAAGTGAAGTTCCGGCCGTTAACGGGCAGTGACGCAATTGACTTTGCCGATATGGCCGTTGCCGCGCCAATGTTCTCAATCTTGTTCTTCAGGCCAGACGCGACCACCTGCACCACTTCGAGCGTTTGGCCATTTTCCTCCATCGATAGGTTGATACGGATGGCATCGCCCTGATTGACTGTGTAACCCGTCCGGGTTTGATCGCCAAAACCCACAAACGAAACCCGAATGGTGTAAGGTCCACCAAGGGGTAGTTCTTTAAACAGGTACTCACCCTTGGTATTGGTAACTGTCCCGGTGGAAAAGCCGGTAGATTCGTTTTTGACTAAAACGGTAGCCCCCGGAAGGGTAGCTTTCTGATTGTCGGAGATGATACCCGAGATGGAAGCCTGTGTGGTTTGTGCGTTGGATTGACCAACGAACAACCAGGAAATGAGCAACAGAAATAGAATAGATAGTACGTATTTTTTCATACAGCAGCAGCTTGAAAATTGCCGCTGCAAATAGAATGTAACTATTTTTCTTAGCTGTTACCTAACTGTTATCTATTTATGACGATAATGATACCATAAGCCGCCAATTCATAATATTAGCGCAACAGGGGTTTGGGCATGACTTTAATCTCTTTACTTGTTTGTATGGTGTTTTGACGTGCGCATACGTTTGGTTGTGAGACATTAGGGCATACGTTTCCAGGCGCTGATCAGCGAAGGCCACATACCATAGGGTACTGTGCCTTCCTGCTGAATAGTATTTAATTCTTTTACAAAAGTTTGCGCTCTATCGGGGGTGGTTAACTTCAATTGTATGGCCGGCTGTAATACGCCCATGTACACACCCTGAAGCATCGGATTGATCTGCTCAAAGGGCGTTATCAGCGAAGCTACGTCGGTTCCATCTGGAAAGCCGAGCCCTGCTTTACTAAAAATACTAGGTAATTTCATGCCGATATTGGGATCTAAACCACCCGCCCGGCAGACGCCATAAAAAACATCTTTGAAATGCTGATAGGCGTCAAATGGCTCTGGCATGGCTACTCCGTCCATGTAATAGTCCTGCACAACCACGTGACCACCCGACTTAGTCCAGCGAGCCATTTTTTGCAACAGATCAACCGGGTTCTTCATGTGGTAAAGGGTCAGGCGGGCAAAAACCAGATCAAAAGGCCCGTTCGGTAGTTCTTCAAGCTCCAGGAGGTTAGCGTGCAGAAACTGGTAGTTGCTTTGGTCGCCTGTTTGCAACATCTCCAGACTCTCCTGACCTATTTTCTCATCAATATCGACTCCCAGCACCCGCCCTGACTTTCCAACAAATTCACCCATCAGGCGCATGGTCTCTCCAGGGCCGCTTCCAATATCAGCGCAGGACATCCCTTCTGTTAAGCCAATCCGTTGCAGGACTCGTTTGGCAGCAAACTCCCAAATTTGCGCCTGTCGGTGTAGACGCTGATATTCTGCCGAAGACCGACTTAGAACATAACTATCGTAGGCTTTCTGAGTGGCATTAATTTCCATGGTGAATAATGGTTTCGTTCAAGTCAAATCTAGCAAGGTGGTGGCTTAAACGCCTTACCACTAACTAAATCGATTAACTCCTTGCTGGTCAGTGTATCAGGATAGGTATCTTTTTTATGTACCGGTTGGTCATTAGTTTCTTCAGCCTAAAGTCGATAACGTCGGTGCGGGATATTTTCAGGGTTGACGGTTTGTGAGTGGATAAAGAAACTGGGTTTTGAGAGCCCTTATCTGAAACAGGCCAGTCGTAGATGGGAGGTGCCTACTGCTTTATCACTAAACCAACCTCGGCTTATTTACGGAGTACGTTTAAAAATCATGAAAATCATTCCGGGCATTACCCTGAAAATTCGACTTGCCTTGGTGGCACTTTTTTACTGCTACAGCCTCCAGGCGCAAAAAATGGTATCGTTCACCATCGACGATGTTCCTAATACCGGCTTGTATCAATCACATCGGTTTCAGCCAAGATTATTGGCAAAAATTGATTCGCTGAAAATACCCGTTGCCATTTTTATTAATGAACAGCGACTGTACTACACGGACTCTTTAACCCGAAACATTGCGTTGCTGAATGACTGGGTCAAAGACCCGCTTGTGACGGCAGGCAATCACACTTTCAGTCACGTCAGGTATTCTGAGGTGGGCATTGATACACTCATGACCGAAGTAATCAAGGGCGAAGCGATCTCTGCCGAACTGGCCAAAAGATATCGGAAGTCGTTGAAATACTTCCGGTTTCCATACAACGACCTGGGCAAAAATGAACTCATGCATAAACAGGGAGCCACGTTCCTACAGTCGATGAATTACATAGCCGTTCCTTTTACGGTGCACAGTGAAGATTGGTTGATTACCCAGCTGTATGAGTACTATATGGCTCATAATCAGCTTAAAGATGCCCAGCGAATTGGCCAGCAATACGTAGCTAAAACCCTGGCCTATTTCGACTATATCGAAACGCTCACGGATAAGAAGTTAAACCGTGATGTGAAGCACATCTATCTGATGCATGATAACGCCCTCAACGCCGATTATCTGGATGATCTTGTCGATGCGTTAAAGAAGAGAAAGTATAGTTTTTGCACCCTGGAAGATGCCCTGACAGACCCCATTTATGCCCAAACCGACCATTACAAGGAGAAGTTTGGTATCTCCTGGGTTTATCGCTGGATACCAGATAAGGCATCGCGCAACCACCTGATGCGAAAAGGGCCGAATGAGGAGGAGTTTGAGCAGGAACTACAACGCTTGAGAAAATAGATTCACTTCGAGGGCATTCATGAAGAGCTCGCTAAATAAGCTGATTTTGACCCGATACATTGTTGGCGGTTTTGCTGATTTGATATATATTTCTGCTGCAAACGATTACACCAGCGCCATGAAAAAGTCACTCTTGTTTTTGGCACTAGTAACGGTACTAGCCTCCTGCGTGCGGAACGATTCCCGCCTTATCACCCCCATAGTTACTACCGAAAAGCCCGCGCCAGATCCTGACTGGATCAAGCTGGAAATACCAACTGGACAGGAGGCTTATGCCATTGCCGGCGACATTGACAAAACGCTGCTGGTGACAACCTACAGCAAGGCCTATTACACAACGGACCAGGGAAAAACCTGGCAGGAATCAAAAAACTTTAACGGTCCCGTGCCGGGCCTGCTGGTTCGCAACGACACTACGTTTGCCTTGGAGTGGCGTAATTATGATCGACAGGGGAATCTGCTGGGTGCGAAAACGCCCCAGTATTTTACGCCCGATTATGGCAAAACCTGGCTTCCTTACTTCCAATATTACAAGGCATACTTAGAAGAGATCAAACCAATAGGGTCCGTCAAATCGAAGACGGGAGTTGTTTATTCTATTCAATCATACACGACGCCAACATCTCCCGGCTCGGGTTCTTTCTACATCAATCCGTCAGAAATCAGGAAAGAAGATGCATCGGGTCAGCGAACGCTGCGGTTTCCCTTTAAACAGAATCTGATCAATTTATACCTTGATGCGCAGGATCGTTTGTACGTCGCAGCTTCAGGCGGAACCTACCAGTCTCAAAACAACACCTTCTTTTGCTGCACCGACAAAATGCCTGCCGTTGTGTATGTATCGAGACGCCCGCTGTAGGTGGTCTTATCACAGAGCGGCCATTTGAATTGCTCTCTCGTCGCGTAGCCGTAACGACGGACCGGACCTAATGATTGTAGTTAAAATGGGCTTCTACGAGTTGTTAGGTCGCTATGCGACGATTTGTCCAGCTAAATCAGTCTCTAAGAAGCAAGGGCAGCTTACAGCGACAGAATGCATGACTCAGACAGGCGGCCGTCTGCTCACATTCCCCTGTTAACCGATTGATGAATTTTAGGTAAAACCATAGTAGAAAAACTGTTCTTTTGTAATCCTTCAGCTTGTGTTTTAGTATTGTCAGGATGAGCAAACTAGTATGGAACATTACTACACGAGGTTTTTCAGCTATGTCGAAGAGATTTTAGTCTTACCTGAAGCCGATAAGGCATCAATTCGTGAATTATTCAAGCCGGTGTTTGTGCCCAAAGACACGATTATTGAACCGGCCGGACAGGTGCCCCGATACCATAACTTTATCGTTTCGGGGTATATGAGAAACTTTCATCTGGACAATGACGATAACGAAATCACCGTCGACCTCAATGATGGGTCTCGGTTTTTTACGTCTTATTTCCATTTTATGAACCGCACGGTTTCCAACGAAAACTTGCACTGTATTACGGATTGCGAACTACTTCGAATTAGCCGGGATGATGTAGAGATAGGGGCTCAGCGCAGTAGTACACAGAAAGATTACACTATTCAGATCCTGCAAAAGCACCTCGAAGAAGAGAAAAGACGGATTAACGACATGGCCAATCTGACGGCTGAAGACCGTTACCAGAAATTCCTCACCGAGAAACCAACCATCATCCGGCACGTGCCATTGCGTTACGTAGCTTCTTATCTGGGTATCACACAGCGGCACCTGAGCCGACTCAGAAGCGAGATTGGGCCAATAACACCCACACCGAAATAAAACCGCTCATCCGTATTGGACATTTGTCTAATCAGCGAAAAAAAGGGCCCTCTTAAGTTTGAACAGAACTTAACACCTTTTTGCTATGACAACCAATACAGATGTTCTCCAGCCCCCAAAAGTTGATGCTCCGTTTGCCACAAGAATCCTGACGTTCGCAGCAAGTGCCTGGCTGGTTGTGGCAACGGTAGGGCAATGGTTATTCGGAGCCTATATCCTATTGTTTTACGGCAAAAGCACCCTTACTGGCGATTTTGAACGATGGAATAACGTGCTGCCGCACGGCTATATCGAAGGCGACTGGAAAGGAAATGCTAGTGTTGGTATTCACATTCTGTTGGCGGCTATTCTGGTCATTGGTGGCCCACTGCAACTAATCCCATTGGTGCGTCAATACTGGCCTCGTTTTCATCGTTGGCTCGGCAGAATATACGTTATCACCGCTATTGTTGTCAGTACAGCCGGGTTGATCATGGTCTGGACACGTGGTGGTATAGGCGATGTAGTCCAACACGTTAGTATCAGTATGCAGGCTATCTACATTATTTTGTTTGCCCTACTCGCGATCCGATACGCAAGAACCCGTCAATTTGCGAAGCATAGAGCCTGGGCATTACGGCTGTTCATGGTGGTCAATGGCGTTTGGTTTTTTAGAGTGGAACTGATGGCCTGGTTACTGATCAATGGCGGCCCTGTTGGTTTTGATCCCAACACATTCACCGGCCCTTTTCTCACAGCTATTTCTGTATTCACGTATGCCATTCCGCTTTCGCTGATTGTGCTGGAGATGTATTTATACGCTCAGAAAAAACAGAACAGAACTTTCAGTCTCGTCACATCAACGCTTATTCTACTGTGTACCATCATCATGGGCATCGGAATTGTTGGGGCCACTATGGGCATGTGGCTACCTAGACTGTAATTAATTTTTGTCGTTCTCCTGATTCCGTGACTCCGAAATAGGCATGCGGCCCAAGGGAGTGTAGCACGCTAGTAGTTTAAGCCCGTAATAGGGAATAATCAGCAGCGCGACTGTCACCAGAAGGAGCACAACTGAGAATAAGCCCAATAACCCGTTTAGTAGAGGGTATTGAAGACGTTTGAGTTGTAAAAACGATTTCATCAACGATTAGCATGGTGTGGTTATAAGGGTTTGGTGCTCCTAACACGTCCCTGTTATTTACTTTCCTTCCCAAACAGGCTTCGATCTTAACTGTTATTGCAAGAACAGCTAATAAACGGGAACCGGCCCATTGTCATTATGAATACCAAACCCATTTCTCCAGTTTTACATGGCCTACTCGAGTAAAGGCCTTCTTGGAAAGGAAGTATTGATATAATTAAAAAATATCTACGAATCAACTAAGGGATACGGCCAGATTCCCCGACATAGGGTTATAGACAGTGTGCCTGTCTGCTTCTACTAATGGCTGAAAATTTACCCGATAAGCCCGTCATACCAGGTCCCTTCCGTCAGCCGGATACTGAACCGATTATGATGGATGCTGAATTTCTGATCCGGCAGGCGTTTACTAACGATGCCCGGCGAGGGTACGAACTACTGTTTCGACGGTATTACCAACCTCTTTGTAGTCAGGCGGTGCGGTTTGTGCATTCGCGCACTATCGCCGAAGATCTGGTGAGCGATGTATTTTTCAGCTTCTGGAAAAATCAGGTTCATCTGCGTATCACCACGTCATATCAGGCCTATCTGTACAGTGCTGTTCGCAAACGCGCCTATTCGCATTTGCGTGAAGAGTTTCAGCAGGATAGAATACCCTCGGAAACCGAAACGGAGACCCTTGACGAACACGACTCACTCGATCCCGAACAGCTACTTCAGTACACCGAACTCTACCAGCGCATTGAAGAAACCGTGCGGATGCTACCTCCGCAGTGCCAGCGCGTATTTGTAATGAGTCGGTTCGAAGGCAAGAAGCACCGCGAAATTGCCGATGAGTTGAAAATATCGCCGAAAACAATCGAAGCGCATTTAGGTCGTGCTCTATCCCAACTGCGCCAGGTGTTGCAGATCGGTCTGTTTTTCTGGCTGGCCACGTCTACAGTTACCCAATTATCCACCCCGCCGAGCGCAGCCGCACCGGCCAAAACGTCTGTAGCTGAATGAATCAGGTCATGACAAAAGAAACGCTGGTTGAGCACTTCGCTGGTCGCTCCACAGCCCTGCAACGAACGATGATAGCCGACTGGTTGCAGCAACCAGCTAACCAAAAGCAATACATCGCCTGGCTCGATGAGTGGGAACGGCAACACCTCCAGTATGTAGCCGATGAAGAGGATGCGCTAAATCGACTGACCAATCGAATTGATGTCTGGGAACAGGTACAACAGCCTGCACCGATTGACGAAAAGCAGGTTCGTATCCTTCCGCTACCCGTTTTTCGTCGCTGGCTGGTAGCCGCTGCCGTTACACTGTGTATACTGGCTGGCCTTTACGCGGTTCGCCAACAGGTGTTGTATAAAACTATCGAAACGGCTTATGGCGAAACCCGCCAACTGACGCTTCCCGATGGGTCGCAGGTAACACTAAACGCTCATTCCACACTTCGAATGCCGCGTTTCGGTTTTGGAGATAAAAAAAGGGCGGTGTGGTTAACCGGTGAAGCCGCTTTTTCCATTAAACACATGCCTGATCACCAGCGTTTCATGGTCTATACAAACCGGGGCGTCGAAGTGGTGGTGTTGGGAACTGAATTCAACGTGTACGACCGGCCCGGTGGTACCAAAGTGGTATTGAGCCAGGGAGCCATTCAGTTAAACTACAGCAGCCCCACCAAACCCGTTCGCCAACTGCGCCTGAAGCCCGGTGACGCTGTCAGTGTAGACCCAACCGGTCAGTTGACCCAGAGCCATACGACCCAGCCTGCTGCCAGCACCGCTTGGCGCGACAACCGGTTTATTTTTAAAAGTACGACCGTTCGCGAAATCGCTGCTCTCCTTCGGGATACGTATAACCTGCAAGTGGAATTGAAAGATCAGGCGTTGGGAGACCGGACCGTTACCGGTTCGTTTCAGGCGCGCAACGCCGACGAGTTCTTGCAGGTAGTGGCCGAACTCCTGGAAATCAACTACAAACAGAAAGACAACACGGTTACTTTTTTTGAGTAACCCACAAACTACTATTCGTACTAACTATTCACTATGCGTTCACCTTTTACCCCCACTGCGCTGCCCATGCTGATCGTTGGTGCGTTGCTGAGCAGTCCGCAACCCGCCCAAAGCCAGACGTTTGCCATGGTCAGGCAACAACATCGACCTGCCGCTTCGTCGCCAGCTGGGGCCACTCAGCGAGTGGCCGATGTGCTCAATAATCTGAAAGTGCGCTATCAGGCTGATATTTTGTTTGAAGACCGGACGGTGGCTAATCTGACCGTTCCGGCCGATGTGCTGGCTGGTAGCACAACGCTGGAAAACTCGCTGAGTCGATTGCTAAAACCGTTTAATCTGCGTTACAAACTCGTGAAGCAGGGCACCTGGGTTGTGTTGGCCCGTAAGTCGTCTTCCGCAACGAGCGACCGCAGCGGTGGAGCAGCCCAGTTTCCGGTAAACCCAACATCAGGGGCAGGCCAACTTGAAAATAGCCTGCTACAAGTTGGGCAGTCGTCTTCGACAACCACCTCGGTGGCTGCTGCGCCTGAAGATATTACCGTCAGCGGAGTGGTGAGAGCGTCGGATAATTCGGAACCGCTGCCCGGTGTGAGCGTAGTAGTGAAGGGAACAAACCGGGGAACGACAACCGATGCCAGTGGTCGTTACCGGATAACCGTTCCCGAATCGGTCGGTAGCCCCGCTTCGTTAACATTGGTTTTTTCGTACGTCGGCTACGTTTCTCAGGATGTGGCTGTTACGAACCGGTCTGAGATCAATGTTGAGCTCAAAGAAGATAACCAATCGCTGAATGAGGTGGTGGTTGTGGGCTATGGGACCGTGCGTAAAAGCGATTTGACCGGTTCAGTAACCTCACTCAAAGCGCAGGATCTAACTCGTGGCACCAATATCAACCTGCAACAAACCCTGACCGGGCGGTCGCCGGGGGTGCAGATCTACCAGAAAAGTGGGGAGCCCGGCGCTACCATGAGTGTACAGATTCGGGGCATCACGTCGATCACGGGTAATAACGACCCCCTGTACGTAGTGGATGGTTTACCGGTAAACGATGCGGCTGCTATTGGCTCAGCCAGCGCGGGGGGGACCACTATCAATCCCAATAACCGTACGCCCCTGAATAGCTTGAATCCCGCTGATATTGAGTCGATTGAAATTCTGAAAGATGCGTCGGCGACCGCAATCTATGGGTCGCGGGGTGCTAATGGCGTAGTTATCATTACGACCAAAAGAGGTAAAGAGGGTAAACTGAAAGTAGAGTACAACGGAACATACGGGGTGCAGACGGTGGCCAACACCCAGCGGTTTCTGACGGGCGCTGAGTACACCAATGTGATTAACGAAATCATTGACTTGGGCAAACTGACAACCCCCAAAGTAACGGGCGAAAATGCCAACACCAACTGGCAGAATCTATTGCTTCGGAATGCCCCAATCCAGTCGCACGATCTGTCGTTCAGCGGTGCTGGCGGCAACACTCGGTTTTTTGTATCGGCTGGTTATTTCAACCAGGACGGTATCATGCTCAAGTCAGGAACTCGTCGGTACAGTGCGCGAGTCAACGTGGAAAACGGGGTGGCGTCGAAATACAACGTGGGCATCAGCCTTGCAACGGCCTATACCCGCGATAACTACAATGCTACCGGGGTGGGCCTGAACGACAATGCCAGTGCCCTTTACATGGCTCAAAACTACGATCCCACGGCACCTCCCTACAATGCCGACGGCACCTTTTACCGCTCGCCCTTGATGGCTCCGATGGATAACCCACTGGCCGTAATCAATGGTCAATATGGCATGGGCGATACCTACCGCACGTTCGGGAACATCTATGCCGAATACTTTTTTGTCCCGTCCTTATCGGCTAAAGTGCGTACTGGTGTCGACCTGAACGACAATCAGCGATTTTTCTGGATCGACCCGACCACGCTGACCGGTTTGTCGTATCGGGGCTATGCCGACGTACGCGATGGAAAGCGGGGTTATTACCTTACCGAAGGCACGTTGAACTTCAACAAAACATACACTGATCATCGGATAAGCGCGGTGGTTGGGGCAACGTATGAACGCTACACATCCAGCAGTTTAATTGCCAACTCCCGTTCATTCGCGTTGCCCGATCTGACGTTTGATGCCCTGGGTACGGGCGACAATACCCTGAACGGTGTTGGTAGCGGCCGCCAGGAAAACAAGCTGGTGTCGTTTCTGGGGCGGGTCAACTACGGATATAAAGGGAAATATTTGCTGACGGCGTCGATGCGGGCGGATGGCTCGGCACGGTTCGGACCAAATAAACGGTTTGGCTATTTCCCATCGGCGGCCCTGGCGTGGCGCGTTCACGACGAAGACTTTCTGAAGAACAACCGCAGCCTGAGCGAACTAAAATTGCGGGCTAGCTACGGGGTGACCGGTAACCAGCCAACCATCAACTACCTCTATTTTTCAACCTATTCGGCGGGGCGCAATGCTGTGTTCAACGAGAACAAGGTGAGTTCGCTGCAACCCTCCCGCAGCGCCAATCCCGACCTGCAATGGGAATCGGCACTACAGGCTGACATAGGCGTGGACTTTGGATTTTTCAACGGTCGCCTGACGGGTAGCGTCGATTATTACAACCGGAAAACGTCGAACCTGCTGTATGATATTCCGCAACCTGCCAGCACGGGTTTTGGGGCTCGCACCGAAAACGTGGGCAGTATGCGCAACACCGGTTTTGAACTGGCCCTGAAAGGCATTGTGCTGGATAACAAAGACTTTAAGATTGACGTCGGGTTCAACTTTACAACGCTGAAAAATCGGGTGTTGAGCCTGGGCAATGTCAGTCAGGCCATTGGCTCCGGGCCGGGAAGTATTGGTCAGGTGAGCATTCTCCGGCCGGGTGAGTCAATTGGGTCGTTTTATGGCTATCTGGTCGATGGGGTCTGGCAAACGGGCGATGACTTCGGGCAGGCGCAGACTGGCGTTCGACCCGGTGACCTGAAATACCGCGACCTGGACGGGAACAAGATCATCAACGCCAGCGACCGGGTGATACTGGGCAAAGCACTGCCCGACTTTTACTACGGCTTCAACTCCAGCGTCTCGTTCAAAACGCTCGTTCTGGATATTTTCTTTGAGGGGTCGCAGGGGGCCAAGATGTTGAACAGCAGCCTGGTAGATTCCTATTACCCAGTCGATTACCGACGGAATAAACTGGCTGAACCGTACCTGAACCGGTGGACGCCTACCAACCCTACCAACGAGTATCCGTCTTTTCTGCCCAACGATGTGCAGGGACAGCGGCAGGTCACGAATAAGACGGTTGAAGATGCCTCATATCTGCGGGTTCAGTCGATACGATTGTCGTACAAACTGCCGCTACCGGCTAACCGGTACATTGGTGGTGCGTCAGTATTTGTAAATGGGCAGAACCTGGCCACCTTCACCAAGTACAGCGGCTCTGATCCAGCAGCTAACGCGCTTGGCGACAATGTGTTACGGATCGATTATAACACCTACCCACTAACCAGAACATTCACGGCCGGGCTTAATCTGCAATTCTGAACCGATTAAGCCAAACGCCTTAATACTGGAACTACCATGAAAAAGATATGCATTTATAGCCTTGCTTGTTTCGCTCTGGCGCTTTCTTCCTGCGAAAAAACACTGGAAGTGACACCGAAGTCCGAGTTTTCGCCGAGCAACGTACTGACCTCCGAGAGCGGCATAAAATCGCTGTTGTACTCGTCGTATGCCCAGGCACAAACCCAGTCGAACTCCCGGTATGTAATCAATGATTCGGAGGTTTGCACCGATATGGGATTCAATACGGGTGGGGCCGAAAATGGCCAGCTGGTTACCATCGTCAATTTTACGTGGGACCCTTCGCTGGGGACGTTCAACGATGATATGTGGGGACCTAACTATCGCACGATTCGTGATGCAAACGGGGTCATTGAGAACATCGCCAACGTAAACACTTCCGATGCCACAAAAAAACTGTTTAAGGCCGAAGCGCGGGTGCTGAGGGCGCAGGCTTATGCCATTCTGTACAATCTCTTCGGGACGGTGCCGCTCCGCACCTCAACGGCTCAAACGGGGCCACTGGCGCGGGCTGAAGATGCTGAAATCAAAACGTTTATCGAAACCGAGATTACGCAATCCATTGCCGACCTGCCTGATCCGGGCAAAGAAGAAGCTTTCGGACGGTTTAACAAAGGAATTGCCAACGGGATTCTGGCTAAGTTTTTCCTGAGCACCAAGCAGTGGCAGAAAGCTGCCGATGCCGCCAAAGCCGTTATCGACCTCAATTATTATTCGCTATACCCGAATTTTGCTGACCTGTTTCGGGTGGAGACGGAAGGCGGCACCAACCGCGAAATGATGTTGGTTTTGCAGTGCCGCACTGAAGACCCTTTTGGTAACTGGTATCAGGCGGGCGCGTTACCACCTGCCTATAAAAGCAGCCCGCAGTTCCCCAACTACGTGTACAAGACAACCATGTCTAACTTCGCTACGCAATATCGCTTGCGGACAGCGTTCACCAGTAGTTATGCCCCTAATGATAAACGTCTGCAACTGATCTGTACCAGCTACATTAACAACAGCAACCAGACCGTCGATTTGTCGGCTGGAGACAATGCCCGCAGTTTCAAGTATTGGGACAACAACACCGTGGGTAATAACAGCGGAACGGACGTGCCGGTGCTTCGCTACGCAGACATGCTGCTCACCCGTGCTGAAGCCCTTAACGAACTGAACGGACTAACCACCGAAGCGTTCACGCTGATCAATCAGGTACGTACCCGCGCGGGCATCGCCAACCTGACCAGCACCGACACACCTACCAAAGAAGCCTTCCGTACGGCTATTTTCCGGGAGCGGGGCTGGGAGTTTGTAGCCGAAGGAAAGCGCCGGGAAGACTTGATTCGTCAGGGGACATTTATCTCGCTGGCGCAGGCGCGGGGTATCACGAATGCAAAGCCAGAGCGCACTTTATTTCCGATTCCGCAAGTTGAAATCGATGCAAACAAGCTTTGTATTCAAAATCCGGGTTATTAAGTCGATATCCCTTCGTAAACGTTTGACTGGTTTTTATGAAACACGTACTGATCGTATCTCTTTACCTGCTGCTATCGGTAACAGGACTACAGGCACAAAACAAATGGACTGCCGAAAAAGCAAACCAATGGTATAAAAAACAGGGTTGGGTTCGAGGATGTAATTTTCAGCCCAGCACGGCGATCAATCAGTTGGAAATGTTTCAGGCGGCTACGTTTGATCCCCAGACAATTGACCGCGAACTGGGTTGGGCTGAGGGACTGGGCTTAAATGTAATGCGGGTGTATCTGCACCACGTGGCCTGGACATCAGACAAAGCTGGTTTCAAAAACCGACTGGACCAATACCTTACTATTTCGAATAAACATGGTATCAAGACGGTTTTTGTTTTTTTTGACGACTGCTGGAATGATGAGTACCGCCCTGGTAAACAACCTGATCCCAAACCCGGCGTTCACAACAGCGGTTGGGTGCGCGACCCCGGTACCATGATTCTGAATCACCCCGATAGCCTCGGTGTGCTGGAAGCCTATGTGAAGGATGTGATGACAACTTTCAAAAATGACGAGCGTATTCTGCTGTGGGATCTCTACAACGAGCCGGGCAACAGTGGCTATATCAACAAAAGTCTGCCCCTGCTGAAAAACGTGTTTACCTGGGCCCGCGCCGTTAATCCTTCGCAACCAATCAGCGCCGGTGTTTGGAACTGGGACCCAAAGTTCACGGAGTTGAACGCCTTCCAGATCGAAAACTCCGATGTGATTACCTACCACAACTACGCCTATATCGACAATCATAAACAGCGAATCAGTGAGTTGCGTACTCAAAACCGCCCGCTGATCTGTACGGAGTACATGGCGCGTAGAAACGGAAGCCTGTTTCAAACAATTTTGCCAATGTTAAAACAGGAGAATATTGGCGCTATCAACTGGGGATTCGTATCGGGCAAAACAAACACCATCTTCGCCTGGGACACGCCTATCGCCAGTGGCAAGGAGCCAGAGTTGTGGTTTCACGACATTTTCAGAAAAGACGGAACGCCATTTAGCGAAGACGAAATCAACAAGATTAAAGCCGTTACGGGTAAAAAATAAGCGCTACTCAACCGCAAATTGACTGTATGAAAAAAGGGGTATTTATCGTTCTGCTGCCTGTGCTGGCCATTGCTGCCGTATTGCTATTCGGCGCATTTGAGAAAAAACAGCCTGTTCCCGAATTGCCTAAAGCTGCAAGTCGACCGAACATCATTCTGATTATGGCCGACGATCTGGGCTTTTCAGACATAGGCTGCTATGGTAGTGAAATCAAGACGCCCAATCTTGATTATCTGGCTCAAAATGGCATTCGGTACACCCAGTTTTATAATACCTCACGTTGCTGCCCAACCCGGGCTGCTCTCCTTACCGGCCTGTATAATCAGCAGGCCGGTATTGGTAAAATGACCGACGATGATAATACACCGGGCTACCGGGGCCACTTGACCGAAAATACCGTTACCCTGGCCGAGGTGCTAAAATCGGCTGGGTATCAAACGGGTATGACGGGCAAGTGGCACGTGTCCAACACCATTGTTCAGAAAAACCCGCAGGAGCAGATGGCCTGGCTAACCCACAAAAAGGACTTCGGTGATTTTTCGCCGGTAAGCCAGTATCCAACCAGCCGGGGCTTCGATAAATACTTTGGCAACATCTGGGGGGTAGTCGATTTCTTCGATCCGTTTAGCCTGGTCAGCGGTACCAAACCGGTAACCAGCGTACCGAAAAACTACTACCATACCGATGCCATTAGCGATACGACGGTAGCCTATATCAAGTCGTTTGCTAAGGCATCGGCGCCGTTCTTCCTGTATGTGGCCGAAACCGCCCCGCACTGGCCCTTGATGGCCTTACCCGAAGACATCGACAAATACAAGGATACGTACAAAGCTGGCTGGGATGCCATTCGGAGAGCACGGTATGAGAAGATGAGCAAGCTGGGGTTGATTGATCCGGCTAAAACTCCGCTGTCTGAACGCTGGAACAACGATCTGAGCTGGGAGAATAACCCCGATAAAGACTGGGATGCCCGTGCCATGGCTGTTCATGCGGCTATGATCGACCGGATGGATCAGGGCATTGGCCGCATGATTAAGGCCCTGCGCGAAACGGGCCAATTGGAGAATACCCTAATCCTGTTTTTGTCAGACAACGGTGCAAGCCCGGAGAACTCGGCTGCGTATGGCCCAGGCTTCGATCGTCCCGGTGAAACCCGCGACGGACGGAAAATAGATTACGATCTGAAAAAGCAGGTGATGCCCGGTTCTCAAACCACGTTTGCATCAATTGGGCAGCGCTGGGCCAACGTGGCCAACACGCCGTATCAGTTCTGGAAAGCTGAGTCGTATGAGGGTGGTGCTCACACGCCCCTAGTTGCTTTCTGGCCAAAAGGGATCACTGCGAAAAAAGGCAGCTACAGTGCTCAGGTAGGCCACGTTATGGATTTCATGAGCACATTTGTCGAGCTGACGGGGGCTACGTATCCCAAGACCTACAACGGCCATGCCATCACGCCCACAACCGGTATCAGTCTGGCCCCCTCGTTTGCAGGTAAGAAGTCGGTTGGTCACGAAACCCTGTTCAACGAGCATTTCGGTGCCCGGTCGGCCCGCTCTGGTGATTGGAAGCTGGTTTCGGCAAGCCGTGATACCACCTGGCATCTGTTCAACCTGTCAACCGATCGCACCGAAACAAAGGATGTAGCGGCCCAAAATCCCGAAAAAGTAAGTCAGCTGAAAGCCTTGTGGCAACAGTGGGCCAGCACGCATCAGGTGCTCCCAAAGCCAGGGAAGAAGAATTAACGCTCAAAAAATAAACAGCTTCTTCCGGCGGTACAGTTTGCGCAGGTCTGTTTCAAACAGGGTGTACGGATCCTGGTAAAACTGCATGAAGTCGGATGCGCTGGCCTGACCCGGATAGGGTGCATAAAAGTGGGTTGGGCTGCGGGCGTCGTTTCGCCAGACGAGCACATAGGCCAGTTTCATCTTCTCTGCTTTCAGGGATTTCAGCAGGGTGTTGGTCCACCAGGTAGTATCGGGAATCGACTCTAGCCCGGTTTCGGTGAAGGCCGCCAGTTTGCCCGCTTTCTCGGCATAATCAGACACGATTTTGAGCTTGGCAATACCTGCCTGAAGATTGTACTTGCCGTTGCGGCCAAAGTCGGCGTAGTTATCCATGCCCACCACATCCACCCAGGCATCGCCGGGATACCGGTCCAGAAACTGCGCTTCGGTTTTGAACAGACAATCGGGCGAAAAGGTGTAGATGAAGTTGTGCACCTGTAGGCTGTCGCGGAGGTAGGTCACCGTGAAGCGCCAGAGTGCCGTGAACTCTTCTTTCGAGCAGTGGGGCTTACCCCACCAGAACCAGCCGCCATCGAACTCGTGGTAGGGGCGAAACAACATCGGAACCAGTTTGCCGTCTTTACCTTTGGTCGAGTTGGCGAGGTCGGCTACAGTTTTTAGAATGGCTTTGTACTCCTCATGGTGCGACCCTCCCGGAAGCAGATTCGGAACGGCCGCTGCCGATACGGAGTCTTTCCAGTAAAAACCAGTTTTTGGCGTTACCGGATTCGAAAAATGCCAGGCCACGGTTGTTACGCCCCCCCGGTCATACGTATCGGCAATCTGCTGACGTAACGATGCTTTGGTCCGCTCAATTACCTCCGGCGGTCGCCCCGACAATCCGCTGAAATCGACACCAATCACCGCTGGGTGCGACCCACTCACCGACTTTACATCGGAGCGGTTAGGTTCGCCCGCCCATCCGTGGCCATACTCGGTAGCATGCTGATGACCAAACAGGATGTGTTTTCGCGACAGTTTACTCAGATTATGGTAGAGCGCTTTGGTTTCCTTCGTAGCGTGCTGGTCAATCAGTTTGGGTTTGGGTGCTGCATAACCGAACGTGGTCGCCAGCAGACTGATAAAAACGGTGAGGTGTGAAAAGAGAACTTTGTTGAGCATAACAAATTGATTGATTCTTGGAACGCAGATGACGCGGATGCTGCGCAACGCTGATAAAAACGGATTTTTTAGATCTGCGAAAATCAGCGTTGCGCAGCATCCGCGTTATCCGCACGGTCCGCCGTTGCGGTTCCATTATTTAGTTTTTCCAGCGATGAACTGTATCCAGTCAATCAGTAGCATGTTTTTGTCTTTGACTGCATCATTACGGAACACAAAATACAGGTCGTTCAGACCCTCGGTGGGAGAGATGGAAGCCGAAACCGTCTGCCAGTTTGGTCCTTTGCTACCGCCCGCCGGAGCCGGTATGGATTTTACTTCAGCGGTACCCAGCAGCTTACCTGTAGGAGACTGCGTACGTACCTCGACGCGGCCACCCCGACCCGCCACTGTGGCTGCATTGAACGCTAATTCGGTGATACTGCTCAGATCGAGGCTTCTGAAGGCAATGAACGATCCGTCTTTGATGTCGCCCACCCAACTTTCATTGCTGCCGTCCTGGTGCTTTCTGTCGACACCCGTGCCGAGTTCGTAGGTTTCGGCCTGTACGCGGGGGCTGTGTAGGATAAGCAGTTTTCGGCCCGTGAGCGGACCGGTCACAGGGTTGCCTTTGTCGGTGTAGCTGGCCGAGATAACGTAACTACCGGTTTCACTGCCGCTGGGGTGTTGACTCAAGGCATACGTTCCCTGCAAGGGCAGGCTTTTGGGGGTTTCGGCCGTCAACGACAGGATATAGCGAACCATTTCGCCTGCTTCCTCTTCGCTATGTTGCGGGTGCGCCGACATCATATCTTGCCCCCAGTTTCCATTGCCGCCATTGATGATTTTCTTAGCCAGCATCCTCACCGCCGATTCGCCTGCTGGCTGGTAGCGTTTGGAGACTTCCATCAGAGTTGGCCCAATGGATTTTGCGTTCATTGAGTGACAGGCTTTACAATCGCTTTTACTAAACAGCTCCTTGCCCTGCAAATTTTTGATTGCCCCGTCGGTATTGGTTTGACTGTTCGATGTCAGCAAGGCGAGGTCTTTGCCTTCGGCGAGATAGTCGACGGCGAACTTAACCTGCTGGGGAGAGATGCCACTGTTCAGGGCGCCATCTTCCTTGTCTTTCACCGATACGGTGTAAACAAGGGGAGTTTTGTCGAAAAAGAAACT
The DNA here is from genome assembly GCF_028867935.1 of Flavobacterium sp. SUN052. Taxonomy (GTDB): domain Bacteria; phylum Bacteroidota; class Bacteroidia; order Flavobacteriales; family Flavobacteriaceae; genus Flavobacterium. The sequence goes on along the minus strand of NZ_JAPQNS010000020.1, from coordinate 32,240 downwards.
ACGATTTCCTTTGATCGCTACGTCCACCTCCGGCATTTCATTCCCTACTTTGATCGTTAACTCGGTCGTTGATTTTTGGCCTTCGGCATCCGTTACCGTTAGTTTTGGGTGATACACACCGGGCTTGGTGTAGGTAAAAGTCGGCTCAACCGTGGTTGAATTCTGACCGTTACCCGACTCCCACAGGTACGTAAGTTTGTCGCCACGGTCGTAATCAAAGGACTCTTTGGCCGACAGAGTTGCCGTGAGCGGAGCCGCTCCCACTGTTTTCGACGCACTTACTTTTGCAATGGGTCGACGGTTGCCTTCGGTGTAGTCGATGCGGATCAACTGCGAGTCGGGGTTGCGGGCAAAGTAGTTCATCCCGTAGGCCAGCACGTACATGGCTCCATCTTTACCGAATTTCATATCGATGGGTTTGGAGATGAACGACGTGGGTAAAAACGATTCGATCTGGCGCAGATCGCCGTTGTCGGCATAAGTCAGGACTTTAATCCAGTTGCGGGCCCACTCGTAAATGAACTGCTTGTTGTTGTAATAGGCCGGGAATTTTACACTCGATGCTTTGTAGTCGTTGGTGTAGTAAAACGGTCCCGCCATCGCCGAGCGCGAGCCCGTTCCCAACATCGGGAATTCCACCGACTTGTCGTACGGATACCAGATCATGGCTTTCTGAGCCGGGGGCAGCATTTTTCCGCCGGTGTTGTTGGGCGACTCGTTAACGGGCTGGTCGGGGTTGTAGCGGGCACCAATTTTGTTAGTCGCAAAATCAAATTTGGCGTAGGCTTTGTTGTCACCGACAAAGTAAGGCCAGCCATAATTACCCGGCTTACGCGCCTGATTCCATTCGTCCTGGCTTTTCGGCCCGCGCTCGTTGGCCGTGCCGCCGTCTGGTCCTACATCACCCCAGTACAGAAATCCGCGTTTATCGACCCAGATGCGGTAGGGATTACGGGCTCCCATCACGTAAATTTCGGGTTTGCCCTGCGAGCCATCTTTGGCAAACAGGTTGCCATCGGGGATGGTGTAGGAACCGTCGGATTCTACCCGGATACGCAGAATTTTACCCCGTAAATCATTCATGTTACCCGACGATTTCTGCGAATCGAACGGTGCCCGACCCTGGCGTTCGTCGAGTGGCGAGAACCCATCGGATTCTTTCGAGCTGGTGTTGTCGCCCGTTGACAGGTACAGTAGTCCATCGGGCCCGAAGTATACGTTACCCGCCGAGTGGCAGCAGGTTTCGCGCTGAACGGGTACCTGCATCACGATCTTTTCGGAACTCATTTGCAGACTGTCGCCCGTAAACACAAACCGCGAGAGGTTCTGCACTGACTTGGTCCCAACGGGTGAATAATAGAGATAGACGTAGTGGTTCTGGTCAAATTTTGGGTCCAGTTCCATGCCCAGCAACCCGTCTTCGTAGTTACCCGTAATATGTACCGGCAGCTTATTGATGGCTTTGGTCGCTTTAGCAACGGGGTCATAGAGTTTGATAACGCCCTTGCGTTCCACAAACATCACCCGCCCGTCCGACAGCACTTCCATCTCGATAGGCTCATCCATAAACGACTCCAGGATGGTCGAGGTGAAGCGGTTTTCTTCTGGTAAGCGGGCGGTGTGGGCTTCGCGATAGTTCAGCGTAGAACCTTCCATAACGTACTTGAGGCCATTCAACAACGATTTTGAGCCGTTATTGTCAGCCAGGGCAGCGGTTCCCGTGGTCATGTAAAACACGCGGCCACCGTCGAACACTTTGCTAACCGAACTCGGAGCCTGCGTCGGCTGAATCTGGTTGGCGGCTAGCAGGTCCTGATACCAGGCCCACTGGTATTTAGTGAAGCCCGACGTGTTGATCAGGCCCAGGCCGCCACCCGCCTGTAAAAACCGCTCCACATCAGTTTGCTGGCTTGACTCCAGCACATCCTGCGAGGTATTCAACAGTACCAGCGCCCGGTAATTCTTCAGCGAATCTTCAGCGAGATAATTACTGTTTGTGGTTGTGTCAACGTTGATACCGGCTTTTTGGGCAATAGCCATCAACGCGCTGGCTGCCGCCGAGGCCGACTGCTGATTATCGACGTTCTTCGAGAAAATTAGCATCGTGTCCGACTTGCGATTTGTCCAGCTCATTAACAGCAGGAGCAAGAGCGCACTAAACGCCGAAGTCAGCAGCGAGCGAAAAGAATTTTGAGTAGTGAGCATGATTAATATAGGTTTCGTCGCGTAGCCTCCCCAACGGATCTACAGTGAGTAAAAACGTTATTCAAATTTTGCTTTGGCCGTTACGCCGGGCCAGGTATCAGTGCGGAACGAATTGGCGGGTAACCCATCCGAACTGAACAGATTGGCTTCGTCCGGCGAGTCGGCCCAGGCGTAGCGAACGGCAACGGGCTTCGGCACTTTGGGGTGCGATACAATTACCGTATTACCCTTTATTCCGGCTTGTGCGTAGTAAAACACTTTGTCGTCGCCAGCAATTTCAAACCCTTTCAGGTAGTTGTATTTGTCTTTTGCGACCAACCCATTCGCCACGTGTTTGAAGGTAACAACGGCTTTGTCGCCTTCAATTTTCATTCCCTCGAACATAGGCGAACTGTAGTTGACATTCTGCCCGTAATCAAATTTCAGGGCGTTCAGGGCTAGTCGGTAGCCAACATCCTGCTTGTTGGTTGGGTGAATGTCTTTGGGATTACCAATATCGGTGATGACGGCCATACCCGTTTTAGGCAGGCTCAGCGTCATGGTTTGGGCTTCGCGAAGTTCGGCCCAGCTGCTGCCCTGATTGCTGCTTTGGTTGCTGCCATAGTTGGCGAGCTGCACAAAGTAGAAGGACATAGTCTGACCGAATTTCTGTCGCCAGTCAGTAATCAGCAGCGGGAACGACTGCCGGTACTGATAGGAGCGCCCGGCATTGGTTTCGCCCTGATACCACAACACACCCCGCAGAGCCATTGGCTCCAGCGGGGCAATCATGGCGTTGTAAATGCTCACGGCTACGTTATTCATAAACCGCTTGTACTCATGTTTTTCGGCAAAAGCGGGCATGAGCCGCCAATCGCCACCGGCCAGGCTGATTCGCTGTACATTATCGGCTACGTACAGATCGCTGGGTGACCCTTTGAGCCCCAAACCATACCAGCTCGGGTCGACCATTCCGCCCATTTTCACCAGAATCCGATTTGATCCGGCCTTCCAGGTGTTGGCTGGAAGGGTGATTTTTCGCACACCTTGCAGAGGGCCTTCTGAAACCAGCTTTCCGTTGATGTAAATCTTGTTCGGGCTGTCGTTTTCGGCAAGGCCGAGCGTGGTTTGTGTGCCGACCATCTCTTCGGGAATTTCCACTGTGCGGGTCATGTACCCTTGCCCCGTGAAGCCCCGCATGTCTTTCCATTCCCACTGCCCCATTGGGTCGTTTTTACGCCAGCCAGCAAAATCGTAGCTGGGGTCGAGATATTTCTGTTCGTCGGCAGCGGTCAGTTTAGCGGGCACCTGTAGTTGCTTGCGGAGCTTCACGTCGATAAGGCTGTCGGCGGCTTGCCAGGTTGTGGGGAGGTTTTGTACGGTTGGCCGCAGTTCCTCATTGCTCAACATACCTTCTTTACTGATCCAGCCCTCCACCTGCGACCCGCCCCAGGATGAATGCATCAGCCCAACGGGAATGTTCAGCTTTTGAGCCAGCTCGCGGGCAAAGAAGAAACCGACAGCTGTAAAATCACCCACCGTTTCGGATGAACACACTTTCCAGTCACCCGTTTTTAGCTCGACCTGAGGAGTCAGCGCCAGTTCATGATCGACCCGAAAATGGCGAATTTGAGGAAAGTTGGCGTTCTTTTTCTCCGTTGCAAAGTTATCAGCCTGCTTCACTGTCCACTCCATATTCGACTGGCCCGAGCAAAGCCAAACCTCGCCAATCAACACGTCGGTGGCGCTGGCGTTGCCCGATTTTGCGCTAGCGGCCAGCGTGTGAGGGCCACCGGCTTCGAGGGGAGTAAACCGAACCATCCATTTCCCGCTGGCATCTGCTTTGGCTTGTTGCGTTTGTCCGGCCAGCGTTGCTTTGACGGTTTCGCCCGGTTTTGCCCAACCCCAAACCGGAATCGGCTGTTGGCGCTGTAATACAACGTGGTCCGAAAAAATGCGAGCCATCCGTACCTGTCCAAAAGCAGCTACGTTGACCAATAGCAGACTAAAAATGATGAAACGGGTTGTCATAAGTGGTTTATGAAACTGTCTAAAACTGCCCCTAACCCCCTAAAGGGGGCTTACTTATACTCAACCAAAGCCCCCTTTAGGGGGTTGGGGGCAGTCAGATGAGAACTGAAGTACTTTATTTCTTCGAACTATTACTGCTCAGTTTGCTTTGAAGGGCTTCAAATGCCGTGGCCAGATACACCAGTGGAGCGTTCCAGTTGATGGCAATTTCGTTGGATGCATACGAACAGTCATTGTCGAGGAAAACCTCATCGGCAATGGTGGTGGTGTACCCCGCACATTTGTCCTGACGAGCGGCATTGGCATTGGTGCCACCCGACAACAAACCCGGTACGGGCGCGTCGATGCCATCGGCGACAGAAGGCCGGTGGTGTGGGTGCATTGGTGTTTTACTGCCGAAGCCCGTCACAAACGAATAGCCGATGGCGTTACGCCCCAGCAGGTAATCCATATTAGCCAGAGCAGCATCCAGATAAGCCCGGTCGTTGGTAAGTCGGTACGCCTGAATCAGGGCGATACCCTGATTAGCGGCTACCGCACTGCTTCCCCAGATGTAATCGCTGGCCGATTTTCCCATTGGCGTTTGAAACGCCTGCTTGTCGACATCCTGCCTAATTTGATCGGCCAGGCTGGTGATGTGCGTCTTGATTTTGGATAAATCCTGCTTGCCCCGTGGAGTCAACTCATTCGACAGGCGAGCAAGCGAATAATAAGCCAGCGTACGCACCTGCGGCCAGGATGGGAGCGGAGTCTTATCGTCGGGAAACAGGTTAACCGCCGTCAGGTAGGTGTCATCTTTTGTGGTCAGATACAATTCGGCAGTGGCCCAAATCCACTCGTCGGCAGCATTGCGGTCGCCGTAGGTGCCGGTCACAACGTCAGGGTCAAATGCCTTATTAATCGCGTCCTGATTGTAAAGGGCGTCCGGGTTTTGCTTCGCCCAGGCCCATGCTTTCACGGCTGCTGTAGTACACGAATCAGCAAGGCCGGGTAGCTCGCGGGTATAGTTCTTGAAAATACGACTGGACTGAGCCATTACAGCGGCAAAATCGAGCGCGGCCGTCACGCTTTTCTGCACGACGTAACGAGCTTTCGTAGGGTCCTGCTCTGACGCATTGGCTTTATCGGGCATTACCATCCCATCGAACCGGGGGTTGGTGAGTTTATGATACACGCCACCATCGGCAGGGTCCTGCATGGTCATCATCCAGCGCAGATTCCAAAGCGACTCATCGAGCAGGTCGGGGAGTTTATTTTTGCTTTCGGGAATGTTGATATTCAGTGATTTACAGAAATCGGGAAAGTCTTCGTAGAGCGAGAGTAACGTCCCCATCGTAATACCCGAATTTACGATGTACTTGTTGTAATCGCCCGCATCGTACCAACCTAACGGCGAAGAGATTGTGCTACCTGACGGACGTGTAGCCGACGCTGCCGATGGATGAATCAGAATACGGGTGTCGGGGTGGCCCGCCGGGCGGTGCCATTGCCCGGCAAATTTCTCGGGAAGTTCGGTCGAGACGCGCTGGTAATAAAAACCCTTCAGGGCACCAATGGCAACTTCACGGTGTACAGCCGGGCGAATGGAAAACGGGTAGGAATGACCTAAACCAGGGATGTTCACCACAAATGTGCCGGTGGTGCGAAGACCCGAAAAATCAGCGGTTCGGGCCATTTTGCCTGAGATTGCGTTTTTTCGGGCCTCGCTGAGTGTGCCAGAGAACAAGACTTTTTTACCGTCGGGAGTCGTCACCTGAAAAGGTGTCGCGTCTTGGCTCTGATCACCTACCACGATGGCCACTTTGGCCGCATTGGGGTAAAAACCAAGTTGATTTAATCGGACTGATTCAGAAACGGCCTGCCCATTGGCCTGCATAGCAAGCAACAGGCCACCGATAACGTAGCGTAAAGGCAGAGCAGAGAAACGAGTGAACATGAGGTTTTTAGTAGAGAGTTCAGACTACTTTACACTTGTGAGTAAGCAGCTGGCTCCAGAAAAACGCGATGAATCTGCGACACGGTATTGGCATATTCGGCCGCTCCCGACACGCGTTTCCAGTCAGGATTGGCGCCAAACTGTTTCCAGTTAGCGTCGCGCTCAGCCATGTCTTTGAAGGTAAGCATGTATATCAGGCAGGGCATATTACCACCGGCTACTACTTCCCCAAAAAATACCGGATTCAGCTTCGTTGTGTTGAAAATGGCAATTTCATCCACGTTAAACATCTTCACTTTCCGCCGAACGGCATCTTCTGAATATCCTTCGTAGGTGCGTAATTCAAAAATTCGGGGTTCTGCCTTGGGCGCTACCAGCGCGGGCAGACCATCGAAGGCGTTCAGAATGGTAGTGGTGTACCGGGCGTAAGGGGCTTTGTCGGGAGTGAGGGCATCGTATTGAGCGCGTACCTGCGAATAGGCCGTATCGCCTGCCAACTTGCTTGCCGAGGTGCCGTAGGCTTCCCAGGATGCGTGTGGAATCAGGACGTACGTTTTGGCGGGTTCGGTTTTGCCCATCTCACTAAACACCCCGACGTTTTTAACACCGAGCCGGTTCATGGCCGGAATCAGCCCGTCTTTCAGGTAACTCGTCAGACCAGCCTGCGAGAGACCAAATCGAAACTCATATACCCGCAACTCGTATACCTGCTTTTGGGCAGTTGGGGCGGAGGTGGCTTGGGCCTGACCACTTGTCAGCGCTGCGGATGCTGCCAGCGAGGCAGCTACAAATTCTCTACGTTTCATACAGTGTATATTGCTGGTGAAAGCCACCAAAACCGCCCACATACTCATGGTTTAGTACACCGTTGGCTTGATTGAGGGTACCGAGTATTTAACCAGTAATTGACTTTTTAGTAGCAAAATTAGGATTGTGGATGGGGCAATTTTATACCGTAAACCCTATCCGTCCGAAATTGAGGGTAAACCCTAAGAACGGTTGTGCATCATAGCAGTCTAGTCCAGATGAACCAGATAATCGGTCAGGTGCTTCCACTGGATTTTCTGGTAAAACAACCAGCCTCCTTCAGCAATCAGCGTATTGATAACCGCCCGATCGCCCGCCTGCGGGGCCTGATTATTAATCGACTCGTTTTTGCCGATTTCCGAAGCAGTAACTGTGGTGCCTGATAGTTCCACACGGAATGTGCTGCTGGCGGTATCGGCAAAAAAATGCTCGACGACGTTCGGGTTATCTGGCTGTGGCTTGGTGCTGGGACGAACGGTAAACTCTACACGATTGGGTTCGCTGAGGGTATGAATAACCTGAACCCAGTTTTTGGGCATAGGACCCGGCAGGGAGATCTCAATATAATCACCGACTTCGGGGGAGCCATCGGGCTTTAGCTTGCCGTCCAGGTCATGAAGGGCAAAGTCGGCCGTGAAAATGGAGAGATCCGACCAAGCGTTAACGTGCAGTAGTTTATGGACCGACCGCTCAAACGCTTCGAGCGCGGCCGATTCGTGGGGATACGTTTGTTGGCTCGAATACCGAAGATTTTTGACTTCCTGACCCGCTAAAGCGCTGGCTTCATGGTGGGCTTTATCGGCAATGGTCTTGGTTTTCATGAGTTAAGGCAACAGGGAGTTGTGAAGTTGAGTTAGCTAACAAACAACTCATAGCAAACGAGAAGACAATACCGCTTTCAAAAGTTAGATAACGGCACCCCATCAAATAAGGTCGAGTCCAGAGCCGATTCCATTCTATCAAACAAACGTCCTGTAGTCGTTAGCTTAGCCTACCTGCAAGCTTTCGGAGGCCAGTGCTTTTTCGTAGTTCTCTTTGTTGAACTGATACAGATACGGCGATTTATGCGCCCCGCCAGTTTTGCGTTCGTCGAGCCGCTCCAGAATGTTGTAGGCCAGCATCCGTTTCTGGAAGTTGCGCCGGTCGAGCGATTGCCCCAGAATGGTTTCGTAAAGCTGCTGCAAATCGGGCATGGTAAACTTCTCCGGCAGCAGGTTATACCCGATTGGCTGGTAGCTGAGTTGCCGACGAAGGGTTTTTAACGCCAGCGTAATCATAGCGTTATGATCGAAAAGCAGGGGCGGAACCTGGGTAATATCCCACCAGCGGCACTCATCGGTAAAGAAGTCAGGTGTGGGAGTGGTGTTGGCAAAATCGACCAGCGCATAGTACCCAGTCGAAACAACGCGGCTGGTAAATTCAAATTCTTTTAGGGCTTTATGCGGCAGGCCCAGTTTGTGCATAGTCTCCTCCTGGCTGAAATGCGTATGACGCATCACATCGCCAAAGGTGTGGAATTGTTGCAGGAATATTTCGCTTAATCCCGTTCGTTGCTGTAAGCTCCGGTAAGCTGCATCGTCCAGATTTTCTTCGTGCCGAACACGACCACCGGGCAAACACCAGTCATCTGTTCCCTTCCAGCGTAAGAGCAGAACTTTTAGCTGCCCATCATGAAAGCCGAATATAACCAGGTCAATAGAAACAAAGGGCAGGTAGTTGTTTTTTAGCTCGGTAATCAGTCGGGCTAGTTTGTCTTGGTATTCCATGGGGGAAAATTAAAACAATTTTTAGTGTGTTTTTTATACACAATGAAAATTGTTCGTATCATTGTGTATAAAAAACGCAATGATAATGAATCTCAAGTCTTCTTCCCTACGATCTTTCCAAACGGTGATCGCTTTGGGCGTGGTCAGTATCGGGCTGGGCGCCTATTCGGTACGGCCATTGATTGATCCGGGCGATAAACCCGACGAGAACCGCTTCACGAAAGTAGTACTGGCCGAAAAACTGAACGAGCCCCTCGAAATGGCCATTCTGCCCGACGAACGCGTTCTGTTGATTGAGCGACACGGGGAGGTTCGGCTGTATTCACCCCTGACAAAACAGGTAAAAACCATTGCAATCATTCCGGTTAGCACCAAATACAAAGACAAGGAGGGGCACGAAACCGAGGCTGAGGATGGTCTGCTAGGCGTAAATATTGATCCCAACTTTGCGCAGAATCACTGGGTCTACCTCTATTACTCGCCCGCTGGCAACGAGTCGAAAAACAGCCTGACCCGCTACGAACTACGGGGTGATGAACTGGTGCTGGCGTCAAAAAAAGTATTGCTCGACGTGCCGGTTCAACGCGAACAGTGCTGCCATACCGGTGGCTCTATCGACTGGGACCGCGACGGCAACCTGTATCTCTCAACGGGCGACAACACCAGTCCGCGCGCCACGCTGTACGCGCCCATCGACGAGCGCCCTGATCGGAGCCCCTGGGATGCTCAGAAATCATCGGGTAATACCAACGACCTGCGCGGTAAAATTCTGCGAATTCACCCTGAAGCCGACGGAACCTATACCATTCCAGAAGGTAATCTCTTCCCAAAAGGAAGCGACCGTACCCGCCCCGAAATTTACACGATGGGCCATCGAAACCCGTATCGAATTTCGGTCGATAAGCACACGGGCTACCTCTATTGGGGCGATGTTGGGCCTGATGCCGGTGCTGATTCGGTAAACGTGGGGCCTATGGCCGAGGATGAATACAATCAGGCTAAAAAAGCGGGCAATTTTGGGTGGCCCTATTTTGTCGGCAACAACAAGGCTTATAACGATGTCGATTTTACGACGAACAAATCGGGGCCTAAATTTGACCCGGAACACCCGGTCAACAACTCGCCCAACAACACCGGCTTGCAGAACTTGCCGCCCGCTCAGCCCGCTATGATCTGGTACCCGGCTTCGGAGAGTAAGAAATTTCCGTTTATGGGGACGGGCGGGCGTAGCGCCATGGCTGGGCCGGTTTACTACACCGACGATTTTAAAGGAGCCAAGCGGCCTTTTCCCGCTTATTATAACGGTAAAGCGTTTCTCTACGAATGGATGCGCGACATGATTCTGGCGGTTAGTTTCGACAGCAAGGGCGACATGGTAAGTACAGAGCGGTTTCTGCCAAACATGCTGTTCAGCCACCCCATCGACATGGCGTTTGGCCCTAATGGAGACCTGTACGTGCTGGAATACGGCACCGGCTGGTTCTCCAAAAACGACGATTCGCGCCTGGTGAAAATCGAATTCAACGCCGGAAATCGAAAACCGAACGTGAAGATTGCCGCAAACCAGACAGCCGGAGCGGTTCCGTTTAAAGTCAGTTTTTCGTCGGAGGGTACCAAGGATTTTGATGGTGATGCACTGACGTATCAATGGAGAATTTACCCTAAAGCAGGGGGAGCGCCAACTGTCCTGACCGAGCCCTCGCCCACGTTCACCTTCCAGAAAGCTGGGCAATATAAAGCCTTACTGACGGTTACCGATGCCCACGGTCTGGCCGATTCGCGGGAGGTAAACATCGTAGCGGGCAATCAACCACCCAGCGTTGTTTTGGATCTTACCAGTGGCAACAAGAGCTTTTACTTTCCCGGTCAGCCAATTGCTTATCAGGTGAACGTAACTGATAAAGAAGATGGCAGTCTGGCTACGGGGCGCATTCAGCCGAAGCAGGTGTTAGTGCGCGCCAATTATCAGGACGAATCCGCAGGGCAGCCCGATAGTCCGGCTGGCCATAAATTTTCGGAAGCGGCCTACCTGGGTGCCGGGCAGGTGCTCATGGGCAAGAGTGATTGTAAAGCCTGCCACTTTACCGATAAGAAATCGGTTGGGCCGTCCTTCATAGAGGTTGCCAAACGATACAAAAATGACGCGAACGCCGTTGCCAGCCTGTCGAACAAAATAATCAAAGGTGGGGGAGGGGTATGGGGCGATGCCATCATGACGGCCCACCCGCAATTGGGGTCGGCCGATGCGGGCGAGATCGTCAAGTACATTCTGACGTTGTCGGATAAGCCGGTAGTAGCGCCCCCCTTGCAAACCAAAGGAACCTACACCCCTGGCAAAGAGGAGAAAGGAAACTTGGTGCTACAGGCTTCGTATAAAGACAAAGGTGCCAACGGTCTGCCCGCCCAAACCAGCGAGCAAACACTTGTATTGCGCAATCCGCTGGTTGCGTTGGGTAGCAGCAACAGCCAGTCAAAGGGCGTTATGCTGTTCAAAATTGGTGGACAGCCCTATCCGTTAGTGGTAGTGATGGCTGCCAACACGCACATCCAATTTAACCAGCTCGACCTCACCGGCATTCAGAGCATGGAGTTCTCGGTGGCCGTTCCAAAAGCCCAGATGAACGCGGTTGGCGGTCGTATTGAGGTTCGGATCGACGCTGTTGACGGGCCATTGCTCGGCCAAACGGAGGAAATTCTACCAACAGAAAACAAAGACCCGACGGCTATTTTTCAGCCCAGTATGGCAAAGATTTCCGTTAAACCGACTTTGGGGACGCACGATGTGTACTTCGTTTTCAAGAATGAAAAAGCGGGGAAATCTCCGCTGTTCGTTCCGGTTACCGTTCAATTTTCTAACTAACTGACCCTTATTTTTTACTATCTCCGAGGCAAACGCCTTACCAGTATGATCCAATCACGTCGCGAATTTCTGAATCAAGTAGGCCTGACGGCCGCCGGTATGGGTCTGGCCTCGGTGCTGCCCACGCAAACCTTTGCTGATATGCTGACTCCAAAACCAGCCACTGCGGCTCTGCAATTTGAGATTTCGCTGGCCGAGTTTTCCTTTGCTGGTGAACTGATGTCGGGCAAAATGACAAACATGGAGTTTCCGGCCCGAACCAAAAATGATTTTGGGGTTAATGTGCTCGAATATGTTTCCATGTTTTTCAACAACAAGCATACCGACCAAACCTATCTGAAAGAACTGAAACAGCGCACCGATGACCTGGGCATGAAAAACAACCTGATTATGGTGGATGGCGCCAACATTGCTGATCTGGATGCTGCCAAGCGCCAGAAAGCCGTGGAGTCGCACCATGCCTGGGTTGATGCCGCCAAGTATTTGGGATGTTCGTCTATTCGGGTGAACCTGGGCGATACATCAAAAGCAATGTCGGGCACACCCGACGACCCTGCTGCTGAAGCCGCCAAATCAGCAGCCGATGGCTACCACAAACTGCTGGAGTATGCAGCCAAATCGAACATGAATGTGATCGTAGAAAATCACTTCGGTAACTCCACCAATGTCGACTGGCTGGTGGGGGTGCTCAAGCAGGTAAACATGCCCAATGCGGGTCTGCTGCCCGATTTCGGGAACTTCTGCGAACGGCGTAGTAAACCCGAAACCAATGATATCAAAGGCATCATGGGTACCAAATGCGTGAAGGAATATGACCGCTACGAGGGCGTGAAAAAAATGATGCCCTATGCTAAAGGAATCAGTGCCAAAACGCATAAGTTCGATGCCAGTGGCAACGAGACGGAGACCGATTTTATGAAGATGTTCAAGATTATTAAAGACGCTGGTTTTTCGGGATACGTAGGGATCGAGTACGAAGGCGGCATCATTGGCATGTACAATCCTACGGGTGGTTATCTGCCCACCAACGAGGGCATTCGGGCCACCAAAACCCTGCTCGAACGTGTGCGCAAGGAGTTAAGTTAGTGTGAGTCACGAGCCCTAAAACAGTTGAAAAGCAGTAAAGCTTTTTCAACTGTTTTAGGGGCAAACCCTGTCAGATTAGGTTAATCAGGGCGCGATAAGCACTTTAGATACTTTTTGCTGAATGGACGTATTGACCCACAACAGGATCATGCCGCCAAGTCCGGCAGGAAGAGAAAAGCTATATCGCTCTATGGCTGCTACCTGTTCACTCTGTTTTTCTGTGATAACCTGCCCCCGCAGATCGGTGAGTTGAAACCGTATTGCCTGACCCTCAACACCGGAAATCTCCACTTCAAACTGGCGACCCACCACCGGGTTGCCCAGCACACGTACCTGTAAATTCAGGGCAGACTCCGTGGCCTGCCGCCTATTGAAGCTACAATACGCGTGGAGGTCAAAGTCGCGGTGGACCCAAACGCCATTTTGCCGGGCTATTAATGTCAGCGGCTTGCTATTAGGATCGAGCCGGACCCCTAATTCAACAGTTTGGATGGGGTTAGTGGTCCAGGGGGTAACGCCAATTGCCTGGTATTCAATAGCTGAACCGTTACCGCCCAGAGTTTGAAAGATAAGCTGTCCCGTAGCGCAGTTGTACCGGGGTTCCCATAACTGGAAGGGACTCATTGCCCCGCTACAATACTCCCTGAAGTTAAAGCTTCGGGTAACAACCACGCCATTTTGTCGGGCCATCAGCGTGATCGGTCTACTGTTGGGGTCCATTCGAACCCCCAGTTCAATGGTGGCAACGGGATTGGTGGTCCAGGACGTAACGCCGGGAGCCTGAAACTCAATCGTTGAGCCGTTCCCTCCGCTGGCTATGAACGTTAGTTGACCCAATTCGCAATTGTACAGGGGGGGCAGGAGTTGAAACGACCCGGCGGGTTCGCTCAGGCTGACTACCCAAGCATCGGTGCCGCCATGATTCCCACTCACATCGCCACTGTTTGATTGTGTGTAGCCAGCAATTGCGTAGCTACCAGTAGGCGACATAGTGATGGCCGTCCCTCCATCGGCCCCGAAGCCGCCCAGCGTCTTTTGCCAGATCAGATCACTCGACGAGTTCAGTTTAACCAGCCAAACATCCGAACTTCCGTGGTTGCCAGTTACGTAGCCGTTGGTTGAGTTCGTAGTGCCTGCGACCAGAATATTGCCTTCTGGTGTCAGCCCGATGGATTTGGCCTCGTCGTTACCGGTGCCGCCCAGCGTTTTTTGGGAGAGTATAGTGCCCGAACTGTTCAGTTTGACAATCCAGGCATCACCGCCCCCCTGATTACCCGTCACGTCGCCATCGTTCGACTCCGTATAACCCGCCACGATCAAATTGCCGTCGGGGGTTTCCTTAACCGCGTAAGCGTAGTCATGCCCGCTTCCGCCAATAAACTTGTACCAGACAAGCTGTCCGGTATTATCGTATTTATATACCCAGGCATCGTAGGTAGTAAAATTATTGCTGTGATTGGTGCCGTGATCGGATGGCGGCTGACTGGAACTTATGTAGGGCGATGAACTTTTACCAACCCCAACGAAACCTCCATCAGCAGTTGCCGTTATGCCGTGTAGCTCATCATTACCATTTTGTCCGCCGAAGGACGACGAGCGAAGAATTTCTCCTGATTCAGATAGTGTGAGCACGTAGAAAAGTTGTCCTGACGATTTGAATCCCGAGAAAAAGTAATAGCCTGCTACCACATAACCACCCGATGGCAAGGCAGTGATGGCCGAAGCGTATAAGCCTCTGGATAATCCTAGCGCCTGTTTCCAGACAATGTCGCCAACGCTGTTGAGTTTAAATACCCAGATGTAATTGAATGCACCGTTGGAATACAAGTATAAACCGTTCAAATCGCCGTCGGTAGAGGTGGTGGTGCCCGTGAGCACATAGCCGCCATCGGGACTGAGCGCTATACCAACGGCTTTGTCGTCGCGGGTGCCGCCAAAGGTCTTTTTCCAGATGATGGTGCCAGCGGAATTGAGTTTAACGACCCAGATGTCGTGGTCTCCGCCCTGGTTACCCGTTATGTCGCCATCGTTGGAGTTGGTGTAGCCTGTTACAACATAACCGCCGTCGGTTGTTGCAACAATGGCCGTGGCAATATCATCGTTAGAGCCCCCCAGCGTTTTTTGCCAGTTAAGCACCTGAGCTACTGAAACGCTGTTGACTGCCAGCACTAGAAGCGATGAGAAGAAAATGGTGTTGAGACTATTGGCTAACCGGAAGCAAATGATGTTGGCGATCGAACGTAAAGAGGTTTTCATGCTGTCTGCTGTAAATGGAGTGAAGTTGGTTTATCCCAATTCTGCCGCACGCAGTGGCAAAATGTATTGTAAAATTGGGCTTCGGCAGACTAATAGCTATTGACGCAGATCAAGCAAGTAAGTGACTGTGATTAGGCCGCCCGTTTGCGTCAGTCAATACACCGTGACAGCAATTTGTATGGCGCTGGTGTGATCTGCACGGAAAAACACCAACAAACAGAAAGAGCGGACTAATTAGCCCGCTCTTTCTGTTGTAAATCCATTCTGTTTTTGACACAAGCGATTCCTAATCAACGCTTCTGTTGGCCTTGTTCACTACCTGTTCCAGAATCTGGGGCGATACCATGCCCGATTGGCGCCAAAGTACCTGTCCTTTTTTGAACAGGATAAACGTAGGTACACCCTGAATTTTGTAGCCACTGGCGGCTACAGGACTTTTGTCCACGTCAATTTTCAGGATACGCACCCGGTCGCCCATGCGAGTGGCAAAGTCTTTTAAGATCGGGGACATCTGTTTGCATGGCCCGCACCACTCGGCGAAGAAATCGACCAGAACGGGCGTTTCTCCCTGAATGATTTCGTTGAAGGATTGTTTTTTCGTCGTTTCCATGACTAAAAGGCTATATAAACGGATCGAGTAAATCAGAAAGTTGGAAACCCATCAGGGCTTCTTAAAAGAAACAGGAATTCGCAGAGGTTGGTTGCGAGAATATATGTAAACGGAAAAGCTGGGCGGGTACCAGGCTTTCTAAGGACTTTCTAAGACCAGCTTAAGCACCTTCTAAGTTAGCGGAACGTACTTTGTCGTAGCGTTCACACGCTTAAACGACAACCCTATGAACCAACTTGATGTATGTAAACGATCTCTCGGCGTGTCATTCAACGCTGCTGGAGAGGCAGAAATAAGAGTATGGGCCCCCTGGGCAAAGCATGTTGCCATCACCCGGGACCGCGATCCGGACAACCTGCCCTTACGAAGAGATACTACTGGCTATTGGCAGTTGACAACCGATCAAATTAAGCCGGGTGATCTTTACCTGTTTCTGCTCGACAACCAAAAAGAATATACCGACCCGGCATCTTTATCCCAGCCTCAGGGCATTTATGGTCCCTCGCAAGCCGTTGACACCAGGGCCTTTTATTGGGAAGATTCCTGCTGGGTCAATCCGCCCGTTGATGAGTACAACATCTACGAACTGGATATCGACACGTTCACCCCAGAAGGAACGCTTGGCTCTATCATCAATAGGCTGGGTGAGTTAAAAAAGAAGAGCGTCAATGCGTTGGCGATAAGGCCGGTAGCTCCTTTTCCCAAACTAAAAAATAAGTACCGAACTAATGCGTTTCTGTACACGGTTCAGACTTCGTACGGCGGTGCGGCTCAACTCCAGCATCTGGTCGACACCTGCCATTATGAAGGCATAGCCGTAATTATGGATATGGAGTACGACACGGTGGGGCAACAGTATACCAACGAAGATCAATACCAGGCTCTGCGGTGGTATTTGACCGAAAACGCGCTTATGTGGTTTCGGGATTTTCACATCGATGCCATCCGCTTCGACGCTGAACATACCTCTCCCAACACACTGGCTCTGCTGACTGACATTAGGGAATGTACGAATGCATTGACGGCCAAAACAGACCGCCACCAGCATTATTTGCTTGTGGAGCAGGAAACAGTGGAGAGCCGGGTTAAAACCTACCAGAATGATTGTTTGTACGAGCGGTATTTCGCCCAGTTGCTCAAGAACTCATTTAACAAAGAATCCGAAATTGTATCGGGTGGTCTGTGTGCTTAACAACGCACGCTGATTGATTCTAAGTAAATTCTAACATTTACTTAAGTCCCCTCTAAGTTGGTCGTGCGTCTTTTGGGAAGTACCTACGCGGTTTATACGCACCTATTGGATGAACACGTCTAACGAAAGCTTTAAGCGATTACTTATTGTCTCCTATCGATTACCATTCACCATAAAGCAAACCAGCAAAGGGCCTGAGCTACAGCAAAATGCCGGTGGGTTAGTGTCGGCCGTATTGTCGATGGCCGAGCGGATGGGTCAGCAGACCGATGCTCAAGCCAAAATTCACTGGATTGGGCATGGCGATGCGGCTCTTCAGCAAATAGACCCTTCGGTGTTCGAAAACGAAGCGTTCGTGGCCCACCCGGTTTTTATGGACGAAAGCGTTCATCGGGGGTTTTATGAAGGATTCAGCAACAACCTGCTCTGGCCACTGTGCCATTACTTCCCTTCATTTGCTTCGTTTGAAGAAAGCAATTTCGACGCGTACCAGCAGGCAAATACCCGGTTTATGGAAGAGCTGACTGCTTTGATCCAGCCGGGTGATCTGGTCTGGATTCACGATTTTCAGCTGATGCTACTGCCCGATATGGTTCGGCAGGCGTCGCCTGACGCAACAATTGGTTATTTTTTCCATATCCCTTTTCCCACGTACGAGATTGTAAAGTTGTTGCCCCGTGTCTGGCGACAGCAGCTGATAAAAGGTCTGTTGGGTGCTGATATTATTGGTTTTCATACTACCGACTATGTCCAGCATTTTCTGCAAAGTGTTGCCGAGGTGGTCGAATTGCCGATTATTAACCACCGGGTTGTTTTGCCTAACCGCTCGGTAGTGGTGAGAGACTTCCCGATTAGCATTGATTTCAACAAGTTTAATAGCAGTGCCCAGGAGCCTGCCGTTGGGCAAACCCGTCAGCAGTACCAGGATTTACTCCGAAACAACAAGCTCATTTTTTCGGTGGATCGACTGGACTATACCAAAGGAATCACCTACCGCTTGCAGGGCTACGAACGGTTTTTGATTCAGAATCCGGACTGGCACAATAGAGTCACGTTTGTGATGACGGTGGTTCCGTCGCGGGATAAAATTGGGCATTACCAGGACCTTAAACGCGACATTGAAGAAACCGTTGGGCGTATCAATGGCTTGTTTGGAACCATTGGCTGGCGACCCATTGTGTATACATACTCATCGCTGACCTTCACCGAGTTGCTTGCCCTGTACACGGCCTGCGATGTAGCTCTGATTACACCCATCCGCGATGGCATGAATCTGGTGTGCAAAGAGTTTGTGGCCAGCCGCTATGATCATAAAGGAGTGTTGGTATTGAGCGAATTGGCCGGAGCCGCTCAGGAACTGAAAGAGGCCATCATCATTAACCCAACTGATACTCAGGAAGTAGCCGATGCTATCAAACAGGGCTTGGATATGCCACTGGCAGAACAGGAAAAACGTCTCCTGGCCATGCAACGGCACCTGCAAAACCACAATGTTTTTCGGTGGAGTAATGAGTTTCTGTTGGAGTTTGAAACAGTGCTGTCTCAGCAGCCCGACCTTGAAACGAACCTGCCTATCGCGTCTTTCCTGTCTGCTTTTGGCGACGCACAGCAACGCTTGCTGCTACTTGATTTCGATGGGACGCTGGCACCTATTGTGAACGATCCTGCCCAGGCGAAACTTACAAAATCGTTGAAAAACGTGTTGCTTAAACTTGCCGAAAGCAGCGACGTAGTGGTTATAAGCGGCCGTAATCGCCAGTTCCTAGAAACGACATTTACTTCCATACCCGTTCATCTGGTAGCGGAGCACGGCGCTTTTCTGAAAAGGCCAGATCAGCGATGGGAGCGGCTCGATTTGTCGGCTGACGACTGGGTTGATTCGGTGCGGGAGGTGATGAATCCGTTTGTCGATCGTTTCCCAGGCTCATTCATTGAGACAAAAGAAACGGCTATTGTGTGGCATTACCGGATGGCCGAGGCCGACGATATGGAGGGGCAAGCCATTGAACTGGCTACGTTGCTGCGCCGGACTACATTCTCGGTTTCGCTGGCGGTTATTCAGGGTAACAAGGTGATTGAGGTAAAACCCGCTCAGCACAGTAAAGGAACAGTAGCCATGAGCCTCTTCGACCAAAAACCATACGACTTTATAGTTAGCCTCGGCGACGATACTACCGACGAAGATATGTTTCAGCAACTGCCCAACTGGGCCTACACCATCAAGATTGGGGCTGGTTCGTCGTTTGCTCGGTATCGGCTGGCTCGCCAGCGCGACGTGGAGATGCTGTTGCTGCGGATGAGTGATCTGCTGGTTGAGGCTTAGCCATATCCAGCCCGCGCCGTAAACGTGTGTAATGAGGGGGCAATTTGCCAAAGTTGGATGCCTGTACGCCAAACCACGCACTGGTCAGGTAGCTAACAACGCCAGTCAGTATAATTCCGGTAGTTATAATAAAAAGAGTAAGCATGATCTGGTCCGTTTGAGTTTAAGTGTTAAAGGTTTTCGACAGGATTACAGGATGATTAGGATTTCTATTGGTTGAAAATTCTATTCATCCTGTAATCCTGTCGAAAAAACAACAACCTTGTTACAGGTCCGAAAAGTAGGGGTGCCGAATAAGTAAGGGCTTAAAGAGGACTTAGAATTTACTTAGAGCCGAAGCAGCGGTACACTTTCGAGCTATAATCTGCCTACTCACACATGAAACTCTTACTAGTAGAAGACGAGCCTAAAACACTACAAGCCATTCAGCAGGGACTGGAAGAAAGTCAGTTTGAGGTTGATATTGCCTACGATGGACTGATTGCCAAGCGACTGGCCATGAAGAATAATTATGCGGCAATCATCACCGACCTGATTTTGCCGGGTCTGAATGGCTATGAACTCTGTCGGCAACTCCGGGCCGAAGGACTAACCACCCCCGTTCTGATGCTGACTGCCCTGAGCGAAACGGACGATAAAATAGCCGGTTTCGATGCCGGGGCTGATCAATACCTGACCAAACCATTTCATTTTGCCGAGCTACTGGCCAGAGTGCGGTCGCTGACTAAACGGGGGACACAGGTGGCCATGACGGCTCAGAAACTGCGCTACGGAGGCATTGAGATGAATCTGGATGCGAAAACGGTGGAACGCGACGGACAGCCCATTGAGCTTACCGCCCGCGAATTTGCCTTGCTGGAGTTTCTGATGCGTAACCAGGGCCGAGTATTGTCGAAACCAGCCATTGCCGAGCATGTCTGGGATCTTAACTTCGATACGGGTACCAACGTGGTTGAAGTGTACATTAACTACCTCCGTAAAAAGATCGACAAAAACTTTCCTACGAAGCTGATTCATACCCATTTCGGTATGGGCTACATGTTCAACGAAGAGTAAGCGGCATGACTATCCGGACCCGTCTGACGCTACGCTTTACTGGCTTGGTTTCCAGTATCTTGTTGCTAGTTTTTGCTAGCATCTATGCTTTTTGCTGGTACTTTATCTCGACTGATTTCTACCGGCGGCTCGACCGGAAAGCCCTCACCACCGGCGATATGCTGATTCGGCACCGTCTGGATGCAGCACTGATCCGGCAGCTAAGTCGCCTTCGGAAAGATCAGCTACCCAGTCAAAAAATCATTGTTTTTGATGCGCGCGATTCGGTTCTGTTGGCTACGAGCGACTTTCCCCCACTTACCATTCCGGCCCCTATTTTAGACGATATCCGACAGGACAAACAAAAGGATTTCCAACAAGATGGATATTACCTGTCGGGGATTCGGTTTATGACGGCTTCTGGCCAGTATGTGGTGGTAGCCAGCGCTAAAAATGTGTACGGCGACGAGTTTCTACGGCGACTTCTGTTGGCGCTGGCCGGGCTGTTTGTGCTGATTGTGGGAATCACCACGTTTTCTGGCTGGATGTTTGCTGGCGACGCCCTGCGACCCATGCAACAGATCAACCAGACTGTCAGTGCGCTGTTCCCGAATAACCGCGACGAGCGGTTGGTTGTCAGGGCTGAAAATGACGAAATCAGTCGACTGTCTGCCACTATCAATGAGTTACTCAACCGGGTTGCCGACTCGTTCAGGCTCCAGCGAATGTTCGTGGCTAATGTGTCGCACGAGTTAAAGAATCCGCTCACCCAAATCAGTTCACAGCTCGAAGTAAGCCTGCTAAAGCAACGCAGCCCCGAAAACTATCAGCAGACTATCCGCTCGGTGCTGGAGGACGTACGGGAGCTGTCGACCCTAACCCATGAATTACTGAAGCTTTCGCAGGTAAACCTGGATGGTGCCGCTGAACTATTAACGGATGCCGTACGGCTCGATGAACTCGTTTGGGACATCCGCGACGAAGTAACGGCCATGAATCCCCGGTATCAGGTGACTGTAGTGCTGGGTGCGCTCCCCGACGATCCTGAGCAGTTGACCATGCAGGGGAATAAAACGTTGCTAGGCACGGCCCTGAAAAACTTAACTGAAAACGCGTGCAAGTTTTCTGATGATGGGAAGGCTCTGGTCCAAGTCAATTTTAGCCAGGATCAGTTGTATGTAATGATTCAGAATACGGGTCAGCCCATTCCGGCCAATGACCTGCCTTACATTTTTGAACCGTTTTATCGCAGTCGCCGAACGGCTGACATACGGGGTTACGGCGTTGGCTTATCGCTCGTTGATCGGATTGTCCGCCTGCACAATGGGCAGGTTAGCGTACTGTCGGCGGCTGGCAAACCAACTGAATTTCGGATTGAATTACCCCGGTGAGTAGTTGTTTCTAAGCAGATTCTAAGTCGGTTTTCAGCAAATACTAATTTACTGTTGGCACCTTTGATCGGTTATGTTTTAGTCCCATTTGTCCACCGTATCTTGTCATGCCTAACAACACATTCCCTCACCGATACTCACCTTTTTACCCACCTGCTCCTCCAGCTATGAGGGGCGACTCCTGGATGCAACGGGCCGGAAACGATGGACAAAAGCCGCCCCGTAGGCCCGATTGGTTACTGGTGCTAATTGGCATTATTGTCTTTCTGGTCTTGATTATCATCTGGTTTGTGGATATTCCTTCCTTACTTTGATGATAGCAATCCACTCAACTCTCTCTAATGGATTTATTTACCCTCATCACGCTGCTGATTGTTATCGCAGCCCTATTTACCTATCTGAACACGCGCTGGTTGAGAATGCCCGATGCCATCGGCATCATGGTGCTCTCGCTGGGCTTTTCGGCCTTGTTACTTGCCCTGAATGCTATTCAGCCAGTCTGGCTCGAATCGGTGCGGCAGGCGGTGGCTCAGCTTGATTTTGGCCGGACTCTGTTCGATATTATGCTGAGTTTTTTGCTGTTTGCAGGGGCCTTTCACACCGATGCTGCCCAACTCCGGGTCGAACGGCGATCCGTAATTCTGTTTGCATTGGTTGGGGTCGTGCTGAGTACAGCGCTGGTGGGTACGGGGCTCTACTATTTATCGCAGGGGTTCAACCTGGGGCTTTCGTATGCACTATGTCTGCTGTTTGGAGCGCTGATTTCCCCCACGGACCCCATTGCCGTGCTGGGCATTCTGGCCCGGTTCAAACTGCCCCAAAACGTTAAACTGAATATTGTTGGTGAATCGCTGTTCAACGATGGGGTGGGGGTTGTAGTGTTTGCGTCGATTTATCGCATTGTTGAGAACGGTGCCGACAGTGTTAGCGCGGGCAGTATTGGCCTGCTCTTTCTAGAAGAAGCGGGTGGAGGTATTCTGTTTGGCCTGGCGCTCGGGTACACCCTGTTCTGGCTGTTGCGGTCCGTTGATCATTATCAGACTGAAGTAATTATCACCATAGCCGGTGTTATGGGTGGTTATCTGCTGGCTCAGAAACTGCATATTTCGGGGCCGCTGGCCATGGTTGTGGCGGGTTTACTGGTGAGCGACAAGGGGCGCCGGGAGGCCATGAGCCACATTACTGAAGAATACGTGGATAAGTTTTGGGAGTTGATAGACGGTATTCTGAACGCTTTGCTCTTTGTGCTGATTGGCCTTGAACTGTTGCTGATCGATTTTAAAGATGTACCCTGGAGCCTTTACATGCTGGTTGTTCTGCTGGTTTTGCTGGCTCGGTATGTTGCCATTCTGATTCCGTTTACCCTGGCGCGTCGCTGGCTTGATCTCGACGATAAAGCACCGCTCATGCTCACCTGGGGTGGTTTGCGGGGTGGACTTTCCATTGCCATGGCGCTGTCGATCGGTAATGAACTTCCCAACAAAAACCTGATTGTTGCCCTTACCTACGCCGTTGTGCTGTTTTCGGTGATTGGGCAGGGGCTGACACTCGAACGACTCATCAAGCGGTTGTACCCTGACGGGTGATGGGGTTATTCTAAGCACATTGTAAGGTTTTCTTAAGACGCCTGTAAGGATTGAGCTACAGATTTGTAGCATCAATTAGCTACTATCGTTATGGAAACCTCTGCACGCACGCTGACCGGTTTGCTTACTGGTCTGGCCGTTTTATTACTGGCCGGTGGTATTTACTACTGGGACCAAAGCAAACAATTAACAGCAGCAAATAATAATAATGAACGACGGGCTGATTCGCTCTTATCGGCTAAGCTCCGACTCGAAGGCGATATGCGCCTGCTCAACACCGACCTCAACACGTCGAAGGCTGATAATGCTGATCTCAACAACCGTATTGAAGAAACCAGCCGTCTGCTCGCCCGCAACGAAGCCAGTTTGCGCGCCTTACAACGGAGCAACGCTGGCCGCACACGCACCATCAGCAACCTGAATCAGGATATTGCCCGGCTGGGTACCGTCCGCGATAGCCTCACTGCCCAGATGGCCGCCATGCGCAACAAGATCAACTGGCAGGCCGACTCAACGAAGCAACTCACCGCCCGCACTAGCGAGCTGGAGCAGGAGCTAAAAGCGCGAGATGCTAAACTGCTGACTATGGTGCCGCGGTCGGCCATCACCGCCGATGCCTTTCGGGTGGAGACAATCAAGCGAAACGATAAAGAAACGGCTAAAGCCAAAAAGATGAATGCGCTGACCGTTTCGTTTAGCATACCCGCCGAACTTCGCTTGGTCGGGGTGCAGGATGTATATCTGAGCCTCACCGACGATAAGCAAACCGAGATGATGCCCCCATTACGAACCACTACGATCTCGTTGCCCGAGGTGAATCAGGTGGTACCCGTTCATGCTACACAGTCGGTTAATTTTGGGTTGAACCCGCAGCGGGTATCGTTCCGCATTGACCCTTCCGTCGATATTAAGCCGGGTACGTATCGGGCATCTGTCTTCACCAAAGACATGTATCTGGGGTCCGTTGAATTCCGCTATCGCGACAGCTTCTGGTTTTTTTAGTTTCCGCCCACAACTTGGTCAATCCAACGGGTTCTAAGCCAATTCTAAGCAGATATTAAGCCCCCTCTTAGTATTGAGAGCCAATTTGCGGAGGTAACAGAGTAGTTACGAGTATCCCAAAACAACCTTAAAGAAACTATCTTATGAAAACGCATCATCCCTTGTTACTGGCGCTGACTACGGTTAGTGTCATGCTATATAGACCGGCCCTGGCCCAAACGCCTGCTCCCGACGCTACAACCTTAATGAACATGGGCCGCTTTGATGAGGCAAAGCAGAAACTTCGGCAGAATGCGCAGCAGAACCCGTCTATGCAAACCAATTTCGAGGCTGGGTATGGGTATCTCCGCGCAGGGCAACCTGACTCAGCCCGCACCTGGTTCGAGAAAGGGGTAGCAACCGACGAGAAGCGAGTGCCGCTCAATGAAACCGGACTGGCAATCTCGTATCTGTTGCAAAATAATGCAGCCCAGGCTGACCCTAAAATCGAAGAAGTAGTTAAAAAGAGCAAAGGCAAAAACGCCGATATTCTGTTCCGCATTGGCGAAGCATACACGGGCTACCTGACTCCCGACAGCGGCTCCATTCAGCCCCGCTATCCGAAGGCAGTGAATGCTACCAAAGCTATTGACTACCTGAACCGGGCGGTTGAGCGCGACAAAAAAAACGGGAATATTCAACTCGCCCTTGGCGACGCTTATTACCTCAACAAAGACGCTGGAACGGCGGTATCGCGGTACGAGAGTGCTATCGAACTGGGGATGAACCCCTCGCAGGTGTACCAGCGGATTGGTGATATTTACTGGCAGGGCCGGAACCTGAATCTGGCTGTCGACAACTATAAAAAAGCAATTGACGCTAACCCGAAATACGCCCCGGCATATCGGCAATTGGCCGAGTTATACTATCTGGTGAACCGGTATAAAGAAGCCGCTAACTATACCGATCAATATATTCGGGTAGCAGGGGACAACCGGGCTGAGATGTTACTCCGTTCGGCACAGTTCCATTTTCTGGCCAAAGAGTATCAGCGGGCCGTGTCGGTTATCGATAGCAACCGGGCTGTTTTACAGCAGAACCCGATTGTGTACCGGATTGAAGGTTGGGCCTATTCGTCGCTGAAAGAACCCAAGAAAGCCATCGAGAGCTTGAATACCTTTCTGGAAAAAGCACCCAATAAAGTGATGGGTGATGACTACAAATACCTTGGACGGGCGTATCTGGCGCAGGAGGGTTTCGCCAATGATTCGCTCAAAGCTATGAACGATTCACTGGGGGTGACGTATCTGGAAAAAGCGGCCCCGTCTGATACGAGCGAAAACCTGTACAGCGACATCGCCAAATACTATTACCGAACCAAAAAACACGCTCAGGCCGTAGCTGCGCTCGACTCGGCTGCCAAACACGGTTACGAAGCCGCTACGCAGGACTTGTTCCGTTACGGCATGAGCAACTATACACTTGGTTTTGGCCGCGATAGCCTGGGTAAACTACAACGCGATACCGTTCGGTTTGCCAAAGCCGACTCGGCCCTGGCGCTGTCTCAGAAAGGCTCACCCGATTATGTCCCAACGGTGCTGTACCGGGCCAAAGCCAACTACTACGCTTACACACCCGAAGAAGCGGTGCGAAATGGTAAAGCCCGCCCTTATTTCGAGCAGTTTATTACCATGGTTACGGACAAGGAAGAAGAACGGAAGCGGTATCAGAAAGACTTGGCGCTTGCGTTTAAGTACCTGATTTCGTATCATGAACTCGTCACAAAAGATCAAAATGCCCGCGCCGACTGGCTGAAAAGAGGGATGGCATTACTGCCCGGAAATAAAGATCTGGCCAAGATTGCTACTCCTGAAGCAGACTCTGAATCGGCCCCTAATTAGTTGTCTTTTTAAAATCATAATTTAAGTTGGTATAACGCCATTGGAGCTTGATCTCTAATGGCGTTTTTGTGTTTTTTCAAGGCTAATATCCATCAGGCGCTCAATTCTAATCAAATTCTAAGAATTTTCTAAGCTGATGTTTAATGGTGATTTCGTATTTGCGACAGTATAAAAACACTCCGCTATGAAGTCCTTCCCACGTATCAATGTCTTACTGATGAGCGCCCTCCTCGCTGGTTGCTCGGTTCGGAGCGAAACCGGCGACTCTGCTAAACAGGATGAAAAGCTAAGTCTGCCCGTTATTCAGCTCACCAACCAGGATGCCACCCTCGACCGCGACTACCCCAGCAGCCTGGAGGCTGTGCAGAACGTTGAGGTTCGGGCGCGGGTGGCTGGCTATCTCGATAAAATACTGGTGGACGAGGGGCAACGGGTGCGGAAAGGGCAACTGCTTTTTCAACTCAACGATGCGGAATATCAGGTCGAGATTGCCAGAGCGCAGGCGTCTATACAGAGTGCCATCGCTCAGGCTAAATCGGCCGAAGTGGAGATGGAGCGCGTTAGCCTGCTAGTTAATAAAAATATCATTTCTCCATCGGAGCTGAAGCTCGCCAAAGCCAAGCGGGAGGCTGTTGAGGCCTCCATCAACGAAGCAAAAGCAGCATTAGCCAAAGCCCGGCTTCACGTTTCGCTGGCGGGCGTTCGGGCACCCTTCGATGGAGTAATCAACCGACTTCCGTTTAAGCAGGGTAGTTTGATCGACGAGGGTGCGCTGCTGACCACCGTGTCTGATATTCGGGAAATGTATGCCTATTTCAACGTGTCGGAGAATGAGTACCTGGCCTTTGTGAAGAAGCGGAAAAACCCCGATCAAACAACAGTCAAAGAAGTAGAGCTGGTACTGTCCGACGATTCTCACTACGCCCACAAAGGCAAAATTGAAACCACCGAAACCGTTTTCGACGGTAACTCAGGCACAATTGCCTTTCGGGCGCGTTTCCCGAATCCAAACCAGCTGCTTCGGCACGGGGCCAGTGGTAAAGTGCGGCTGACTACCGATGTGGACGATGCCCTGCTGGTGCCGCAAAAGGCGGTGTTTGAAGTACAGGACAAAAATTTCGTGTACGTTGTCGATGCCAGCAACCGGGTCAAAACCCGGAGCTTCATTCCCCGGAGCCGGTTCGATCAGTTCTACATTGTTAAGTCCGGCTTGCGACCGGGCGAACGGATTGTGTATGAGGGAATTCAGAATGTAAAAGAAGGCATGATTATCGTGCCGAAACCCTTGACGGCCAGTAACCTGCGTACCCTGTACGCAGCAGTTCCCTAAACTGGTAGCTGCCAAATTTCCACCCTTCCTGAGTTTGTATTATCTGGTCCATACGGCGCCGGTTCGCGTCTCTATAACTATACGTTATGTTCAATACCTTCATTAAAAGACCATTACTGTCAGGCGTAATCTCGGTGCTGATTGTGTTGCTGGGCGTGCTGGCCCTAACTGGCCTCCCGGTAACGCAATTCCCGGAAATTGTGCCACCATCGGTTACCGTAACCACCAACTATACCGGGGCCAACGCCGAGGTTTGCGCCAAAGCGGTGGCTACACCCCTTGAACGGGCTATTAACGGCGTGCCGGGCATGACATACATGACATCCATTTCGAGTAATGATGGCTCAACCCTGATTCAGGTATTTTTTGAAGTAGGTACCGACCCCGAACTGGCCGCTGTAAACGTGCAGAACCGGGTAACAACGGTACTCGATGAGCTTCCCGAAGAAGTAATCAAGGCCGGTGTGGTAACCGAAAAAGAGGTGAACAGTATGCTGCTCTACCTTAACGTGATGAGCAGCGACCCAACAGTCGACGAAAAGTTCATCTACAACTTCGCCGATATTAACATCCTCGCCGAACTGAAGCGTATCGACGGTGTGGGTCTGGCAATGATCATGGGGTCGCGCGATTATTCGATGCGGGTGTGGCTCAAACCCGACCGGATGACTTCTTACCAAATATCGGCCGATGAGGTCATTGCGGGTATTCGTAAGCAAAACGTGGAGGCTGCCCCCGGTAAAGCGGGCGAAAGTGCCAACCGTGACCCACAGGTATTGCAGTATGTATTGCGGTATACGGGTAAGTTTTTTGAACCGGCTCAGTACGAAAATATTGTGCTGCGGTCTAATCCCGATGGGTCGTTGCTGCGGCTGAAAGATGTTGCCAGTGTTGAATTTGGTTCACTGGATTACGGCGTTCTGTCGAAAACCGACGGTCGGCCTTCAGCGGCTATCATGCTGAAGCAGCGGCCCGGCTCAAATGCCAGTGAGGTAATTGCCAACGTGAAGAAACGGATGGCCGAACTGAAAGAAACGTCATTCCCCTCAGATATTACTTACAATTACGCCTACGACGTGTCACGCTTTCTGGATGCTTCTATTCACGAGGTAGTGAAAACCCTGATCGAGGCTTTTATTCTGGTATTCATTATTGTGTTCCTGTTTTTGCAGGACTGGCGTTCCACACTGATTTGCGCGCTGGCAGTGCCGGTTGCGCTGGTGGGTACGTTCGCATTTATGAGCATGATCGGTTTTTCGATCAACCTGCTCACGCTCTTTGCCCTGGTGCTGGCCATTGGTATTGTGGTCGATAACGCCATTGTGGTGGTGGAAGCCGTTCACGCCAAAATGGAAGAAGAACATATTGGGGCAATGGCCGCCACGCTGGGGGCCATGAAAGAAATTGCTGGTGCCATTGTGGCTATTACGCTGGTAATGTCTGCGGTGTTCATTCCGGTTGCCTTTATGACTGGCCCGGTGGGGATCTTTTACCGGCAATTTTCGCTGACGCTAGCCATTTCAATTGTTATCTCTGGTGTCAATGCGCTCACACTGACTCCCGCGCTGTGTGCCATTTTGCTGCGCCCGCATCAGGAAGGGGGCAAAAAAAGCTTGCTGGACCGGTTCTTTGCCCGTTTTAACCGGGGCTATGAGTCGCTGGCGGGTAAGTATCAGGGGCTGCTGAGCAAAGTCATTAACCGGGGCGTCATTACGTGGGCGGCACTGGGTTTGTTTGTGGTGGCCACATGGGGAGTAAACGCCATACTTCCTGCCGGTTTTATACCCACCGAAGATCAGGGTATGATCTATATCAATGTAACCACACCCTCGGGGGCGACCGTTGACCGTACCCAGAAAGTGATGGATGAGATTGAGGAAATTGCCTCTAAACTGCCGGGCGTTGAAAATATTTCGACGCTGGCGGGGTTCAGCCTGATGACCGACGGGGCGGGCGCTTCGTATGGTATGGGTATGATTAACCTGGCACCCTGGGAGGAGCGAACCATGCCGATGCAGGAGCTGATTAAACAGCTCGAAGAAAAAACGAGCGTAGTGACCGACGCCAGTATTCAGTTTTTTCCACCCCCAACCGTGCCGGGTTTTGGTAACTCCAGTGGATTTGAACTTCGCCTGCTTGACCGGGGTAAAGGCGGTGACTTGCTCAAAACGGCTAAAGTAGCTGACGACTTCATTGCGGCTCTGAAAAAACGCCCGGAGGTAGGCGATGCCTTTACCAGCTTTGACCCTAGTTTTCCGCAGTATCTGCTACACGTCGATCAGGAGAAGGCAGCCCAAAAAGGCGTATCGGTCGATAACGCAATGAGTACGCTGCAAACGCTGATGGGTAGCTTTTACGCGTCGAATTTTATTCGGTTTGGCCAGATGTATAAAGTGATGGTACAGGCCGCCCCCGAATACCGCACCAAACCCGAAGATGTGCTGAATATGCGCGTTAAGAACGATCAGGGCGAAATGGTGCCTTATGCCAACTTTGTGCGGCTGGAACGGGTATACGGCCCCGAACAGCTCACCCGCTACAACATGTACACGTCGGCCATGATCAACGGCGATGCGGCACCGGGTTACAGCAGTGGCGACGCCATCAAAGCCATTCAGGAGGTGGCCGCCAAAACATTGCCCCGTGGCTATACCTATGAGTGGTCTGGTATGACGCGGGAAGAAATTCTGTCGGGCGATCAGGCCATCTATATTTTCGGTATCTGTCTGATTTTCGTGTACTTGCTGCTGGTGGCTCAGTATGAGAGCATCTTTCTGCCACTGCCCGTTATTCTGTCGTTACCAACGGGGATTTTTGGGTCTTTCTTCTTCCTGCAAATAGCTGGTTTACAGAACAATATTTACGCGCAGGTGGCACTGGTTATGCTGATTGGGTTGCTCGGTAAAAATGCCATTCTGATTGTGGAGTTTGCCAATCAGCGGCAAAAAGAAGGGTTGCCCATTGTGAAAGCGGCTATGGAAGGGGCTGTGTCGCGGCTTCGACCCATTCTGATGACCTCTCTCGCTTTCATTGCCGGTCTGATTCCACTCTGTATGGCCACGGGCGCGGGGGCCATTGGTAACCGCTCCATCGGGACGGCTGCTGCGGGCGGCATGTTCACCGGCACCGTATTCGGGCTGGTGCTGGTGCCGGGCCTATACGTGATTTTCGCTAAGCTGGCGGAACGGTTCGCGTCCAAAAGCCCAACCCATCCCGATCATCAGGACCTTAACCCGTCAGTTGACGAGTCCGAAACTGTTCCTGTTTTCACTAAAACCCAGACCAATGGTGCCGTCATTCATCCGTAAATCATATAAAGTCGCTTTCTGGTTTTTCCCGGCCCTGGTGCTGTTGTCGAGTTGTCAGGTATCGAAGCCGGAGACCCCACCTGCCCCCCGGCCGCTGCCTACTTCGTTTGCTGGCAGTACCGATTCGGCCAGTATTGCGAACCGGAACTGGCGCACGTTTTTCGCCGATTCCAACCTGGTTTCGTTAATCGATACAGCTTTAGCCGGTAATCTGGATCTACGAATTGCCACCCAACGGATAGAGATAGCGCGGGCTGCTTTTAACTACAGTCACGGCTTTTTGCTCCCGTCGGTCAATGTAGGAGCCTCCGCCGGGGTCGACCGGTATGGCCGCAATACGCTCAATGGCGTGGGTAATTTCGATACCAACCTGTCCGAAAATGTTCAGGGTGACCAGCGCATTCCCAACCCCACGCCCGATTATTTTCTGGGAGCCCGCAGCACCTGGGAGGTCGACATCTGGGGCAAACTCCGCAACCGTCGCAAAGCGGCCTACCTGCGTTTTCTGGCTTCCGAAAAAGGTCGTCACGCTGTTATAACCGCCCTGGTGTCCGAAATTGCCCGTTACTATTATACGCTATTGGCGCTGGATGGTGAACAGGAAATCATTCAGAAGAATATCAATTTTCAGCAGAATGCGCTGGAACTGGTTCGCGTGCAAAAACAGGCTGGCCGGGTAACCGAACTGGCCGTTCAGCAGTTTGCCGCCCAGTTGCTGAACACCCGAAGCCGTCAGGGGCAGATTCGCCAGCGCATTGTGGAGACCGAAAACAGCCTGAACCGATTATTGGGCCGGTTTCCGCAGTCCATTGCTCGCGGGCAGTCGCTACGGGGCCGCGAGTTACCCGGTCAGGTTGCAACCGGTATTCCATCGCGGATGCTCGTTCGTCGCCCTGATATTCAACAGGCAGAACTCGACTTACAAGCTGCCAACGTGGACATTGACGTGGCCCGGGCGGAGTTTTTGCCCAGCCTTAATTTGTCGGCCTACGTGGGGCTCAATGCATTCCGAACATCGGTGCTATTTGATCCGGCTTCTATTGCGGCTGGGGTGTTGAGCGGCCTCACGGCTCCAGTGCTGAACCGCCGGTTTGTAAAAGCCAATTACCAGCAGTCGATTGCGCAGAGTCGCGAAGCGCTTTATCGTTATCACCAAACCGTGCAGACTGGTTTTAGCGAGGTTGTTACGGGTTTGCGGGGTGTCGAAAATTACCGCAATGTAGCCGACCTGCAAGCCCAGGAAGTGGCCGTGCTGGGTCAGGCCGTTACCACGTCAAATGATCTGTTTGCCAGTGGATATGCCTCGTATCTGGAAGTGATTACGGCGCAACGCAGTGTGTTGGAGGCCGAACTGGCCCTGATCACTACCCGGCAGGCGCAGTTTCTGGCATTAACCGATCTCTACCGTGCCTTAGGAGGGGGGTGGGAGTAAAATTTGTGATTTACAATTTTTGATAAGCTGAATTGGCTATTAACAATTAGAAAAATAGGGCGTTGTCGTCCTATTTTTTTTGTGCCTATGCGAAGATAGATTTGAAGCTGTTTAAACTTTACGAAAAATCCCCAAAGGAGTGAGAATTTTGAGGTGCGAACTTCAAATAAACACTACAATGGGGATCATGGACAAAGGTATGATTGAGACGTGGATTATACCACA
>NZ_JAPQNS010000002.1 GCF_028867935.1 Flavobacterium sp. SUN052 | reverse complement strand
ACCTGTACTGACCAGGTGTTTTAAGGTAATCCAATCGGGCTCTGCCAAGACGAACGGGGTTGCGATACGGCTCATACCGCAAAGTTAACCATTTATCTACGTACTAAATTGGAGAAGCACTAGTACCGCAACGAATGCACAGTGCATTGGAACGGACTGAACTGTTTGTCGCCGTTGATGCTGGCATGTAAGGTACCCTGCATTCCGCCTAGGCGTACAACCATTCGTATCCCATTACTCCTATGTTACGCTCTGTGTACGCTGACGATAGAATGAGATTGGGAATAACAAATTATGCCTACAGCAGATTTAGCATAGCTTCGTGCAAATCTTCCTTTTCGAAGCTATCAAGGTAAACTTGCGTCGTTTTTTCGCTTTCATGCCCCATCAGCTCAGAGATCTTACCTGTCGCCACGCCACTCCGTTTCAGGACCGTAGCGAACGAGTGACGAGCCGTGTAAGTAGTAACAGCCGGATCGATGCCAGCCATGATAGCTAATTTTTTCAGGTCTTTGTTCGTCACCTTCCGCCGATCTTGTATGCGTTCGTGAATTTTAGCAGGCGTATTGTACACCTGTTCATTGAGGTAAGGGAAAATATGCTTACCTGTTCTATTCTTGCTGTAATAGGCCAAAATATCAAGAGCAGGTTGTAAAAGTTTAAGATCAAAAATGTCGCCTGTCTTTTCTCGCTCATAATGGAGTCGTTCGCCATCGGCCGAGATATTGTCCCAAGTCAGCATGGCTACATCTACGAAATTCATGCCGGAGCAATAAAAACTAAATAGGAAGGCATTTTTACTATCGTAAAGTCGAAGGCCCTCTTTCACCTCGACCTGCCCCAACTGCTGAACAGCATCTTTGGTAATGGCTCTTTTCTTTGTCTTGGCCTGAAACTTCGAAACCTTAAAATTGTCGAAAGGGGACTCGCCCTTTTTGACATGACCATCGGCAACCGCTTTGTTATAAACTGCCCGGAGTGTTCGGAAATACACCCCCATTGCATTCTCTTTCATACCTCGTACCCGAAAGAACTGCTCAATTTTCCTGAGTAAACTATGGTTCAAGTCCGAAAAAGCGAATCCATTGGCTTGGTAGCGGGATAAAATCCGTTTTAGGTCTTTGTGCGAATTAGAATAACCGATCCGTCCGGCTTTGGCGAGGTCATCAGCTAACTTGTCGAGGTACTCGAATACGGAGATGTGTTGGGTCTGTGCTTTGTATTTGTTTTTGAACTCGTCAAGTGAAAAGTCTTTCTGCTCGTTTTCAAATCCAAACAACAATGATTTGGCTTCCTTCTGCTTTAACTCTATGTTCACTTCCAGCTCATGGAAGTTGGGATGTTTTCGTTTAGGGAGCTCTTTTTTAAAGTCCCACAGAGTGGAATGGCAACTATGACCAACAGAAATGTACTTGGTTTTGCGGTCTTTTATTAGGCGAATCATGATGGGATGCTCGCCGTTTTTAAGCACTTTTGAGGTATAAAGTAGCGTCTTGATGGAAGACATTATTACTATCTGGTTTAAACATGGTTTAAACAAAGATAACAATTTATGGATAATGATGGTAAGTAGTGGTAAATGAAAGCGGTTTTTATCAGTTGATAATCAAATAGTTATAATTTATGAGAAATAGCAAAAATTGTATTTTCACTGACTGTTAATCAGAGGGTCGCTGGTTCGAGCCCAGCTTCGGGAGCCTTGATAATAAGCCACTTACGGTAATTCGTGAGTGGCTTATTTCGTTTAGGGGCACCACAAGGGACACCACAGATTTGTCAATTCATTTTTTGAAGAGAACTGGACACCGCAATAATTCAATTTATCGTGTTGGAGAAAACCTAGTGGAGGAAGCTAGCTGTTAACCTCTGGGTTATAATATTCGATTGACCCTGTCCATAATCCAATACCCTTTATTGACGCGGACGCCAGATTAAAACTGTGTGCGTATAAAAATAATTTGAGTGAAAAATCAGGAGAGCTATTAAGTACAGTTTTATTCCGTATAAGTCTCACAACTAGATTGTTAAAGGTGATATTTGGTATGAATCTATTATCTATGTAAACAAAAAAAATAAAAAAGTTATATATTACTAATGAATAAATTGATATTCGTTTATAATTTTTAATACGCTTAATAAAATGGGTGATCATTTAAAAATAAATACAACCGTGTTATCTAGATTCAAGGGTCAATTGTTGCCTGACCGTATCTATGACCAAAACCCTCTACTTGCAATTTATAGTACTTTTCACCGCACTGTTTTTTGTTAGGGTCTCTTGTGCGCAGTCAATAGTACCCGGTCAAAACTTTGGCTATACCCCAGGTCAGTTTGCTGTTTCTGATGCAGGTGCTGCGACCTATCAGATTCCATTTGTGTTGCCGCCCGGTACGGCGGGTTTACAGCCTAAAGTGGGCATCAGCTACAGCAGCCAGAATGGCAATAGCTATGTGGGGTTAGGGTGGACGCTGACTGGTTTATCGAGTATCAGCCGCTCGACGCGCACCCATGCGCAGGACGAAACCTCCGATGCCAACCAGCAGACCAAGAGCGTGCCGACGGGCATTACCTACGACAAAAACGATCGGTTCAGTCTCGACGGTGAACGGTTAGTCTTGGCTCCCCAGTCCATTCTGACCAATCAGCCCTTCGATGCCAATTACGGCAATAATCTGACGGAGTACTACACAGAGCAGAACAGTTTTACCAAGGTCATTCTGACTGAAAACGCGGGTGCGACCAGCCCGCAGTATTTCACGGCCTACACCAAGTCCGGGTTGATTTTTGAGTATGGCAACACGACTGACAGCCGGGTGATAAGCAATTCACCATCCGGTTCGGCGGTAGCTATTCAATGGTTGGTGAATAAAATTCAGGATCGGAAGGGGAATTACATGACCTTTTCGTATCAGAACGACCTGGTTACGGGCGAGGTTTACCCAAGCCGGATTGACTATACTGGGAATGCTGGGGCCGGGGTCAGTCCTTACAACAGCGTCCGGTTTGTGTACGAGACCCGCCTGGACCCACCGAGTGTATACGGCATCCGGTATCAACAGAAAAACACTTACTCGAAGCGGCTTGCCCGCGTTGAGGTCTATTACGGAGAGACGAAGATTCGTCAATACAGCCTGTCCTACCAGTCGCCCAGCGGGTCAAATCCGTATTCGTTGCTGACGCAGATTACCGAGCAAGATGGTTCCGGGCAATCGTTTACGCCAACTACATTTGACTGGTCGAACGAGACGACTGGCCTGGGAACGGCGGCTGAGATTTCCACGACGGGTATTGGTGCGGAGCGGCTTTTCGGGGATTTCAACGGCGATGGCCTAACCGACATAGCCACCTATAGTACGGCTGGAACCGTTGTTACCGTTCAGTTTTACCTCAACAATGGCGACCGGACGTTCTCTACGTCAATCAGCCGTGTCGTGGATTTAGGCGGGGACGGTGGCTCGAACCTGCGGGTGCAGGTGGCTGAACTCAACGGCGATGCCCTCAATGACTTGGTAATTACCTTTCAGCCGAACACCATCGGAGTCAATTCATATGCGTTTATCCTCTCAGACCCGCCACCAGGACAGCCTTATACCTGCAACTATTACATCAAAGGTGGAGTCATCGGAACCAGTGCGTGGGATGATTTGCTGGTTGACCTGAACCAGGATGGCTTGACCGATTTTGTCGATTTGGCATATCCCGGTAATGTTCCGACACTTTCGGGGACATCCATTACGAAAAATCTTCCCACGACCGCTACTGCATCAACCTATTATCAGTCGGTGTCAGCCTTGACGGGATATAATAATGGCTTATCGTTTGCTACACCTGACCAGATTTTTGAGGACCTGAATGAGGATGGGTTGACGGATATTCTACTTTACGATAAAACGACGGGCGATAATGTCATCATATGGACCGAAGCCACCCGCACAGTAGCCGACGCATCCACCCGGAAAAATCAGTTTCAGGCCCGACAGAGCCGTTTCGACCGTAACAGCAGCATTCCTCGCTCGTGGTTGGCCGGGGCCACGAACTCCGTGTTGATGGCCGATGTCAATGCCGATGCTCTGACGGATTTGCTGGTCTATAAACCCACTGCAAATCAACTCTGTATCTATCCGAATCAGGGCGGTTATCCGAACGGCAGTGGCGTGGCTTTTCTGTTTGGCTCCGTACCAGCCAGTGTTGTCCCTATTTGCATCAATCTCTCGTCGGTGCCAAGTAGCTATACGGGCGTTTATCCCAGCGATGCCAATGCCGATGGTCTGCTCGACCTGACGTTCTACAACGCCACTGACGGTACGAATTACACCTTCATCAACCGAGGGAATTTCGTCTTCAACACCAGTGCGCCTGACGCGAATGCCTGGCCGCTGGAGATGTTCAAATCGGCTAATCAGTTCCGGGTCGGGCAGTTTCTGAAAGGCTCACAGGCTGATTTGTATTACTTCCGAGCGGCTGACAGTAAGTACTACATTCAGCGGTTGCGGCAGTATCAGGGGTATTCGATCAAGAAGATTACGAATGGCGCGGGTTTGTCGGTGCTGGTGAAGTACGACAATATGCTGAACAGTACCTTGTACGAACGGGCGGGCTTAGTCACCTACCCCAACCTCGACGTGCAAACGCCCCTGTACGTGGTGTCGCAGATGAAAACCCGCACCAGCACGGGCGACGAAACGGCCAAAACCTACCGCTACAAAGGAGCCACCATCAACACCGAGGGCCGGGGTTTTCGGGGGTTCTCGCAGATGTGGGAGCGCGACACAATCACTGGAAATTATAATATACGTTATTACCGGCAGGACGCTGATAACTTCAAATATACAGGCCAAACGCTGATCCGTTCGGAGCAGTACTACCCCAACGACGTGCTGATTTCCAAAACGGAAATCTTCCCGACGGTTGTCAATTACCCGGCTGCCTACCCCACCAGTTTTGCGGCCTACGACCAACGGACGGTCACGAATGATTACGTCAACGGCAAAACGCGGATTGTCCGCAAATCGCACGACGATTTGGGCAACCCGTTGTACGTGGTCGTGGATTACGGCGGTGGGCTGCGCGATTCGACAGTCAGTACCTACACCAACGATCAGACGAACTGGATTTTGGGTCGGTTGACCAACGCTACCCTGAATCGGTACGCGCCCGGTCAGCCGACCATTACGCGGCAGTCCTCGTTTACTTATGATACAGCGTCAGGATTACTGATGCAGGAATTAGCCGATGCCAACCTGAGCGCGCAGGAGCAGGTAACGAAAACCTACACCTACGACCTTGCGGGCAACATTACCCAAAGCAGCACCCGTGCTTGGACAGGTACTGTCTTCGACACGCGGACGATGCAGACCGAGTACGACGCGGCTACCCGCCGGTTTGCGGTTAAGGTGACCAACCCGCTTGGCCAAACGGCGACAACGGCCTACGACCCTAAGTTTGGCGTTCCCGTTCTGGTGACCGACCCCAACGGCCTGACCAGCACCACTGAGTATGACGGTTTCTCCCGACCCGTGAAGCAAACCGGGCCAGACGGATCGTGGAAAACGATGGCTTACTGGAAAGCAAGTACAGCCGACTATCAAAGTCCCGCCGAAGCCGTTTTCCTGACTTACACTAAAACCAGCGCGGGACAGGAGGGCATTGAACAGTTTGATTCGTATAACAGGGCCGTACGAACCCGAAGCCGGGGATTCGACGGGCGGTGGGTACAGTTAGATCATACGTATAGCCGCGTGACCTCGCCCGAACACCGCGAGAAAATCCGGGATTCGTTTCCCTACTACGCCAATGAGTCGCCGACGGGGTATTCCGAAAAACAGTTGGATAACTTGGGTCGTCTGGTTACGACGCTCGAAACCAAAACGGGCGGGGTGCGCTCGGCCAACATGGTCTATGGCGGGTTAGTGACGGAGCAATACAACTACAAAAACCAGAAGAAAACCGAGGTTGAGGATGCCAAAGACCGGCTGGTGCAAAGCAGTTGGCAGAACGGCTACCAGGTTTATTACACCTACGATGCCGCCGACCGGCTGCTGACCGTGAAGGATGCCAAAGGCAACACCATCACCAACGTGTATGACGCACGGGGCTACAAGATCAGCATGACCGACCCCGACATGGGGACGTACCAGTACCAGTACAACGGCTTTGGCGAACTCATCCGGCAAACCTACCCCAGCACCAAAGTAGTCACGATGGCCTACGACCGGCTGGGCCGACTGACGACCCGCACCGAGGACGAAGGCGTAACGACCTACACCTTCGATCAGGGAAACAAAGGCATCGGACGAATGAGCAGCGTGACGGGCTACGTGTCGAGTCAGACGTTTACCTACGACAACCTGGGCCGCAAGAGTACGGAGATGATGGCCGTGAACGGGCAAACCTACACAACCACCTACACCTACGATAGCCAAAGCCGCATCGACCGGCTGACCTATCCGGCTTCGGGGCTGGTATTGCGGCACGTGTATAATGCCTACGGCTATCTCACCGAACTCCGCAACGATGCCAACAACGGCTTGTTCTGGACGCTGGTAGCGATGGATGCCAAAGGCGACGTGACCCAACAGCGGTTTGGCAACAACGTGGTGACAGAGAAACAGTACGAAGCCGCTACCAACTACCTGCAACGGATTACCTCGACGTACAACGGCACGACAGTTCAGCAGTTTGCATTCCAGTTCAATGACCTTGCCCACCTGACGGAGCGGCAGGACGTGAAGCGCGGCCTGCGCGAATCGTTCGAGTACGACGACGTGAACCGCCTGACGCTGACCTCGCTGAATGGAGCCGTCCGCGATACGGTGCGCTATGACGATCTGGGCAACATCACCTACAAATCGGGCGTGGGTAGCTACGAGTACGGCGGGGTGAACAACGGCCCGCACCGGCTGCTGAACGTGCGGACCAACAACGCCAATGTGACCTGCTCGTTTACGCTCGACATCACCACCGAGTTCACCTCCTTCAACAAGGTGAAGCGGATTGCCAACGACACGGCCTACGTCGAGATCAGCTACGGCCCCGACCAACAGCGGGTGATGCAGAAGCTGTTTGAACGGCGAACGGGTAGCCAAACCTACACGCTGACCCGCACCAAGATTTACCTGGGATTAGTTGAAGTAGAAACCTTTGCCGCCACCGGACGCACCAAAACAACCAGCTACATTGGCGGAGCGGGGCTGGTGGTAAAGGAAACGCAGGGAGCAAGCACCACTACCACGACCAAGTATTACCTGAAAGACCATCTCGGCTCCATTACGGGTTTCACGGGCGATAACGGCGTGTTGCTCGAAGAAATGAGCTTCGACGCCTGGGGCCAACGGCGCAACGCCGACTGGACAGCATTAGCCA
Source organism: Flavobacterium sp. SUN052 (assembly GCF_028867935.1). Lineage (GTDB taxonomy): Bacteria > Bacteroidota > Bacteroidia > Flavobacteriales > Flavobacteriaceae > Flavobacterium. Next base: position 730,063 of record NZ_JAPQNS010000002.1, on the reverse strand, counting down.
GTCTCTACAAAGGCAGTCACGAGCGGGGTTTCACCAACCACGAGCATTACGACCTGTTCAGCCTGATCGACATGAACGGGCGGGTGTATGACCCCGTTCTGGGCCGCTTCCTCTCGCCCGACCCCTTCATTCAGGACATGACCGATTTGCAGGCTCTGAATCGGTATAGTTACTGCAATAACAATCCGCTGAGTTATACCGATCCGAGTGGGTATAGCTGGGCTAGTAAGCTATGGAAGAAAGCTAAGGAGCTTGTTAAAACTGCTATTGTCTATGTCGTCAGAGAGGTGGTTACAGCTGCCGTTGCTGCAATTCCTGTCATCGGACCTTTCATTGCCGTTCCGGTCGGCAATTTTGCTGCAAATTTTACTGGAACATTACTAAATGGAGGCAGTCTTAGAAATGCTTTATCGGCAGGCGTTAAAGGAGCGATCAACAGTGTCAAAGGAAGTGTATTGGGAGCGTTAAATTCAGGCTTGACAAATGCTGTAGGCGATTTAGCAGAACTGGCTCTTGATGGGCGGACTTTTGGAACGGCATCATTCTTTCAACAAGCTGCTCATGTTGGCATTAAAACAGTTGGACATGCCTTAGTGCAGGGTAGTATGGGTATGCTGAATGGCGATAAATTCTCACATGGATTTGCCGCGGGAGCAGCATCTGGATTTGCCGGTTCATTTATTAGTGATATAGGTAGTCTGCGTGGTGCAGAAAACTACAGTGCTCGCGTAAATCTTTCTTCATTTATTGGAGGGACTGCTTCTATGCTGGCTGGTGGAAGCTATGAAAACGGTGCGGCTTCGGGATCATTTGTAAGAATGTATAATGACGAAGCAGATGATCATCCTAGCTCATATAGAGAATATGCACATAAAGTCTCCAGAATTTTAAAAGGGACAATGATTGGTGAATTTGCCGCAATGGAGTGGGAGAACATTAAATGTGCTGACGATGAAAAGTGTATTGATAAAGTACATCATTGTCAATCAGCTTATCTAGGGACATGGACAGGACCAGTAAGCACAATGTCAATATTAGCTGGTAGAGAAGTGTTGGACATGACAATTAAAGGTGATCCCATAAGTTCGTCAATGAACGATTGGAATGCTAATATGATGGGGTTAAGGGGTTCTTTATCGGGTTCATCTATGGAAGATTCATGTAGACCACTTTTTATGCAAATATCTGCTCCAGCCCAGAATAGATTTTGTAATCTAAATCCTAATTCAGGATACTGCTCTCAACCATTTCGTTGACAATTTCAACTTAGAGACAAAAATGAAGACTTACGTAACAATATTGATTTTTAATGTTTTGTTTTTACAAAGAAATTGCCTTGCCCAATCCACCACCACCCTCGCATACGATGCGAGTGGCAACCGCATTTCTAAAAAAATGCAGGGGAGTAGTTGGCAATCATCTGTAACGGCAAGTCCGCAGGCGGTGAACCCCGGTCAGCCCGTTACGCTTGAGGCTTCGGGTTGCCCTGGTACGGTGCAATGGTCAACGGGACAGCAGGGGGCTACCGTTTCGGTTAACCCAACAATCACTACGCAGTATTCGGCTTCATGTGTCGTGGCGGGTTGCACTCCGGGCGTTGGAAAAGTAACGGTTGATGTGATTCAGTGCGTAGCCGAAGAAGTTACGGTTTCGGCCAATGCTACTATTGTGCGCTACGGTCAGCCGGTTACGCTCAGTGCCTTTGGCTGTACAGGGGTTGTGCAATGGTCAACCGGGGATGTAGGGTCTAACGTCATTGTCAATGTGTATGGCCCGGTTACGCAATTTACGGCTACCTGCACCAAGCCCTATTGCCAAAGCATTGGGTCGGGCTTTGTTTACGTGGGCGGCACCACGGGTTGCGCTCCGGGCGATGTGCTGGTCACGCTCAAATCCGGCAATTGGAACGACCCCTCGGTTTGGTCGTGTGGGCGTATTCCTACCCTTAGCGATGAGGTTTATCTGAAAGACGGCCACGCCATCAATGTAAATGTGGTGGGCTATGCCAAGCTATTGGTTCAGGGTGGTAGTGGACGGTTGATCTACGCGCCTGATAATACACAGAATAGGATTGTTTTCCCGGCTTACTAACTCGTTAAAACCACTGCTATGAAATCGCAACTACTACTGGCTATCGGCCTGCTCTTTTCTGCATCGCTTTTTGCTCAGGCCCCAACGAACGGCTTAGTTGCCTACTATCCATTCAATGCTCCCAATGCTACTGATGCCAGTGGAAACAATCGAAACGGTGCATTTTCGGGAGGTGTTTCGGCTACAAATGACCGTTACGGCAATCCCAATCAGGCATATAGGTTTGACGGCTCAACAGGTAATATCACAATTACGAATTGGCAGATATTGACGGGTAATGCAGCCCGAACAATCTCTGTCTGGTTTAAAAGTGATATACCAACGGTCTCCCAAATGATGCTTTTCTGGGGTAGTATCGCAACAAATGCAGGAAGTGCGTTGGGAATTGGCTTGTTTGCTCCCGCCCCTTCACCAATCGAGTTAGGCTTTTACGGAATCTACACAAATGGGATATCTATAGTCAACCAGCTTCAATACTTCGATAGCCAATGGCACCAACTTACGTTTACTCACGATGGTAGTACGATGAGATTATACTTAGACGGTGCATTGCAGAAAAGTTTGGCTAATGTCACACTAAACACGAGTAGCTCAAACCTTGTGATAGGCTCCTATATTCCTAACTCTACATTTTACGGAGGCATATTAGACGAGGTGCGAATTTACAATCGAGCCTTAACCGATACAGAAATCCAACAGATGTATCAGGCAGAAGTTCCACCTCCTCCCTCTGCCGAGTTCGCTAAAATTGGCTCTAACCGATTCATTCACACGGTGGGTCAGTTTAACACTTCGGTGGGCAATATGGCCGGTAATGCCATAACTACAAGTGCAGGAACCCGGAACACATTTATGGGGTATCAAACCGGGAAGGACAATTCAACCGGCTCGTATAATACCTTCATGGGCTATAGGGCGGGCTACTCCGCAACCACCGGCAATAACAACGTCTTTTTGGGTGCGGAGTCAAATCCAGTTGGGCCTAATGCAGTCGCCTTACAAAATTCCGTCGCTCTCGGAGCCAACGCTAAGGTTGCTATTAGCGATGCCATTGTCCTCGGCGATACAGTCAACACTAATATCAAAGTCGGGATTGGGACAGCCGCACCCCGGTATCCGCTGGACGTGAAGGGCAACATCAACCTCCGCAAAATTGGCAATACACCCAGTCGGCTTATTTTTGCTAGCCGGTCATCAATTTCGACGGATGAGCAGGAGTACATTGTGCTGTCTGGGGGACAGGCAGGCGAGAGTGGGCTTCGGCTGGCTAACTTGACAAAAGAAACTGTTCCTGTTGGAGAGGCTAACCAATTCCTGAGTGTTGATGCGTCAGGGCGTGTTGGAGTATACCGGGCAGCTTTGCCCGCGTCAATGGTTCGCCTGCAAGTGGCCAACACATCCAACTGGGCCGACTACGTATTCGCGAAAGATTACCCGTTGATTCCACTCAGTCAGTTAGGTGAATACGTTGACGCGAATAAGCATCTGCCCAATTTGCCCTCTGCCCAAACGATGACAGAACAGGGGGCGTCGGTGGAGGAGTTGATAAAAGGACTCGTGAAAACGCAGGAGGAACAAGCCCGTTACCTTTTACAGCTACAGGCCGAAAACGAGCAGCTAAAACGGGAGAACGCCGAAGTGAAAGCTTTGGTAAAGTCGGTACTAAGTAAAATTAAGTAATTTAAGTTGTCTCTTTTTGCGAAGACAGTGATAACCGCCTACTGTGACGTACTAAGGCGGTTATCAAAAAATCAATTATTTGCTCGCGGCCGCTGTTGATATAGGCTGTCTAACTTGCTTTGCTGACTGATCTTCTTTATCTGTTGTTCGAGCAAGGCATTCTCGCCCTGTATTTGTTCTACGTTGTTTGTACATATGTACGTTACTTGAACGAAAAGGGTACTGTTGCATAGAACGTCAATGCCTTGACTCGTTTGCTTGTATTGGTAGCCAACCCTTCATATAGAATAGCAAACAGCATTTGATCTGGTACCAGGGGGAGACTAAGACCCGCCCCAACCGCGTAATTTTGCTTCCAGCCAATGTCGGAGAACGTACTTCTTGTGGGGCCATAAGCACTGATGAAGTTTAAGTATGGCTTCTTTTCGCCCAGATTGAAGCTAGCTATAAAATCTAAGCGAGGATTGAAAACACCTTCATACTCAGAGCTTCCAAGAAAGTAGCTTTTGCTGTCGTCAATTCGAACTGCCGTTCCATTGTTATACATGCTACCAACTTTTTGTATAGTGTACTCTTTCAGCCGTCCTGTACTTCTTTTCAAAAAGAAGTATGATACACTGGGGGCTAATGTGAATAAGGCCTTTCTAAATTTTTTGTGCTGAAAACGCAGATTATAACCTCCAGCAATACGGGGAGTAACAAAGGATTGATCAGTTAGTGTGACTGAGTCTTTTCTAAAAGTAGTTTCTGGTGTAGCCAAATTCTGTCGCCCAACAGCCCCTGATAGCCTAAAGAACACAGTATGTTGCTGCAGTAGTTGGACTCGGCTTTCGTAGGCATCCAAGTTATAGTAACTTACAGTTATAGAGCTACTTTCGCAAGGACTACCAAACGCAGCTTCACACTCCTTTTTTGTCTTAAAAAGTGTTCGGGTTGAAGCGGGGTCGTTACGGCTAAAATATCTTTCTATTGAACGACTATCAGGTGGTATAGTTATGTCGATGCCGGTTTGGTCCCAAGTGTACGAAAGGTCATAAGCAGCTTCAGCACTACCCTGCCAAGTACCATTCTTCAGTAAGGTGGCCTTAGAACTGTTGATACCAACACCAACGTAAACATTATGACCGATTAAGTCTGGGTAGCGAATTGTACCCTCAGATCGCGCATTACGTAGGTTCTGTCCTGTTTGACGAAATGACAAGCCTATTTTAGTGCTAGACAAATCATAATTAATACCGGTAAACTTACTGGCATTATTTGTACCCACTATAACACCGCTGTTTCCACCAGCTGACCGGAAGGAATACTGCCCATATAGAATTCCGCTATAGAACATTAGCAACACAGCAAGGGAGTGTTTCATAGCGTAACGTCAGGTTTGTCATTGCTTCCCAATACATCAACTATTAGAATATTCCCTTCTTCTTGTATGCTAGCAACAATATCAAGTGGGCCAACAGCCTCTTCCTTAACCTCTTCAAGGTCAAAAAACCTGTATGGAACATTGACCTCAATCCGAACTTGTTGAGTTTTCACTTTGAACTCGTCAATGCCTTGAAAAGTCCGTCCGTTAATCGTCAGTTGATGCTTTTTTATGACGCTACCAATCTCGCCGAAGAAGAACATAAGCCAAGTGATAGGGTCGGCGTCGGCCTTTATCACTTCACTTCCTGAGCGTTTGAGGGCGGTACCATTCGTAGTAATTGTTTGCCCTTCTACGAGCACAAGGGAATTGTGAATTGTTCCCTCAAATTCGAGTAAAACGTCAACTTGTAAAGGGTCGTCCTTTTTAACTTTCAATGTGGCCATAATGTGTAGGTGGTTGATTTTATTCGCCCCAAAACTACACCACCAACCTATTCCCCACAACGGGAAATTCCCCGTTTTCATCCGTTGTTTTCACTCTTCTCAGATACTTTCACCGCCTGTTTGTTACCTATTCTGTATTTTAGCCTTTTATTGACCCCTACCTTACGAACTGCGCTGCCACAAGCAAAGCAGCCAACGTTCCACACGTTTACTTATGGCCAAACATAAAAAACTGACGCTGTCCACGTTAGAGTCGTTTCTGGAAGAAGCTTGCGAAAAGCTACGCGGAAACATGGACGCATCGGAGTATAAAGAGTACATCATTGCCCTTCTGTTTTTCAAGCGAGTCAACGACCATTTTCAGGAAGAACGCGAAGTCAGGCGCAAAAATATTATGGCCCGTAACGGCGGCAAGCCCGTTGACGATACTGAACTCGATAAGTCCAACGCACCTGAGTATTCTTTCTTTGTGCCGGAAGCAGCCCGGTGGGATACCGTTAAACAGGCCAAAGCCAATGTCGGCAATGAAATAAACGTAGCCCTGGCTGCTATTGAAGAAGTGAACGTGGGGCTGGAAGGCGTACTGACAGCCATTGACTTTAACAAAACGGCTGGTAAAGCCAAAGGCGACAAAGCCGACAACAAAAAGGTATCTGACGACGACCTGGTTGATTTACTGGTTCACTTCGACCAGCCCCGGTATTCTCTCAAAGACGAAAACCTGGAGTTTCCCGACCTGATGGGCGCAGCCTACGAATACCTCATCAAGTACTTCGCCAGCAACGCTGGCCAGAAAGGTGGGGAGTTCTACACGCCCAATGAGGTAGTAAAACTGTTGGTCAATATTCTGCAACCTGGTCCCGAGGCTGAGGTATATGACCCGACTGTGGGCAGTGGTGGTATGCTTATAGAGTGCAAAAACTACGGTGTGGCCCGCTACGGCGACGAAGCCCAAATGACGTTTTACGGGCAGGAAAAGAGTATTTCAACCTGGTCGCTCTGCAAAATGAACATGATTTTTCATGGAATCATGGACGCCCAGATTGAGCGGGAAGACACCTTGTCGGTGCCACAGCACAAAGACGATTCTGGTACCGAACTCAAGTTGTTCGACATTGTACTGGCCAACCCGCCGTTTTCGATGAACTACACGGATCCAAAAGAACATAAAGAACGCTTCAACTACTGGATGCCTAAAAAAGGCAAGGCTGACTTTATGTTTTTGCAGCATATGGTTTCGGTGTTGCGGAACAACGGACGTATGGCGGTCATAATGCCCCACGGTGTGCTGTTTCGCGGGGGCGACGAAGCAAACGTGCGCCGATGGCTCGTTGGCAAAGGTTACCTGGAAGCCGTGATAGGGCTACCCAAAGCTTTGTTCTACGGCACGGGCATCGACGCGGCCCTGCTGGTAGTTAACAAAGAAGGTGCCGCCGAACGCGACGAAGTGCTGTTTGTGAACGCTGACCGGGAGTACAAGGAGGGCAAAAACCAGAACAAGCTACGGCCCGAAGACTTGGAAAAGATTGCCTACGTAGTACACCATAAACTAGAACTTAATAAGTATAGCCGATTGGTAAAAAAAGCCGACCTCGACGCGGAAAACTACAACCTCAATATCCGACGCTATGTAGACAACGCTCCACCCGCTACCCGTCACGACGTAAAAGCCCACCTGGCCGGTGGCATTCCGGTAACTGAACTGGCCGACCTCGCTCCACTGCTCAACGCATACTCCGGTTTGCAAAACGCACTCTTTGTGCCAACTACCGAGCCGTATACCCAATTTGTGGATACGCTACAAAGCAAAGAGAACCTGAAAACAACCGTGGAATCCGGTCGTTTTGTAGCCGCCACGCAGCAGACCTACCATACCGCCCTGCAAACATGGTGGGTTACACTCATGCCCGCCCTGCAGGAATTGCCGCAGAGCCGTAACGTGTATGACCTGTACCAACATTTCGCCACCACCTTTGCCCAAGGCCTGACTGGCCCAGTATTGGACCTATACCAGACACGTGGAGCCTTTGCCGCCTATTGGGACTGTCTTCTATCAGATTTTAAGTCCGTAGCAGCCAGCGGCTGGAATGCAGAACTCATACCCGAGGATGAAATACTGGAAAGTCAGTTCGCCGACGTGCTGGCCGAACTACGAAAAAATCAAGCCCGTCGCGACGAAATCGAGAGCTTGTTCCGGGAGGTGAACGAACTGGAAGAAGGCCAGTGGAACCCCGACGACTACGAGGTGATGCCCCGTGAGGAAGTGCAGCTGCTGAAAGCCCGGCTCAAAGACTACCGCAGCCAGTTGAAGGAGTTTGACAAAGCCATCACCACGGCAAAAAAACGCCAGCGAGCCTATCAGAAAGAGCAGGAAAAAGCCGGGTTACTATTTAGCAGCGACAACGAACTAAAGGCAATTGAAGCCGACCTTGCCGCCTTGGAAAGCCAACGGCAGGGTGTTCTGGAGCTGGACATTGAACTCAGCCTTGCTAACGCCAAACAACTTGATTATGAAGAGGAATTGAAACTTTGTAAAAAGGTAATTGCCGATATTACCAAACGCAAAGATGATCTGGTTGCGAAGGCGCGCGAGAAAATCACGGAAGAGGAAGCCAAAACCCTCATTATGGCCCGCTGGGAACGGACCCTATATAGTGTAGTAGACGGATACCTGCAAGCGCACACCCGTACCTTGCTTGCAGCACTTGACAGCCTGTGGACCAAATACGAAACGCCACTCGCCGAACTGCTTACTGTCCGCGCTCAGGAAACCAAACAATTAGACCATTTTCTAACTGAGTTGGGATATGCATGAGTTCAAACCGATGAACCTCGAAGATATAGCCTACATCGACGTTGAGCAATTGAAGGGTTCGACAGATGCCAACTTTTCTTTCTACTACATTGATATAAGCTCCGTTTCAACAAACAGAATAGAGCCCCCTATTCATGCCATAACCTTTCGAGAAGCTCCATCAAGGGCTCGAAAACTGCTTCGTGACTATGATATTCTTTTGTCAACCGTTCGACCAAACCTGAAGGCATTTGCTGTATTTCGTCAACCTGATAGCACTAAAACGTATGTTGCTTCGACAGGCTTTGCAGTTATCCGGCAAAAATACGGTTACGATATTTCATACATTTTCTATTGTTTGCTATCTGAATCACTTGAGAAGCAGATGGAAGCGTTGGCTGTAGGCTCCAACTATCCGGCTTTGAACAGTAGCGATATTCGTAAACTGAAAATCCCAACGCCCCCCCTTGCTACCCAGCAAAAGATAGCCAGTATACTCACCACCCTCGACGGGATAATTGCCCGCACAGAGACTGTTATTGCCAAATACACAGCGCTCAAAGCCGGATTGTTACAGGATTTGTTTACGCGGGGCATTGACGAAACTGGACACCTCCGTCCCAGCCCGCACGAAGCCCCTGACCGCTACAAAGAATCGGCTTTGGGGCTGATTCCAAAGGAGTGGGCGGTGAATAAGGTAGGCGACCATACCGAATCAAGTGCCTTTGGTCCCCGTTTTCCCGGAGAAGCGTATTCGGAAAATGGAAATATAGCTACGCTACGCACTACGGACATAGATGAAGATGGTACCATCGACTACAATGGTATGCCAATGGCACTGTTGGACTATAAATTGTTTGAGAAGCACCTGCTCAAAGAAAATGACTTACTTATAACCCGAAGTGGAACGGTAGGCATTGCATCAATTTTTAAGGTGTTTCATTATCCCGTTTTGCCGGGTGCGTTCCTGATTCGATTTCGTTTTAGAAGTAGTATCAATACTGCCTACCTAAAAGAATATTTCACCGGTTCCAAAGGCAAAAAGCAACTTGTAGACATTGCAGAGGGAGCGGTTCAGAAGAATATTCGCGGTTCGGCAGTACTAGCACTAACGGTGCCATTACCAACAATAGAAGAGCAGATACAAATATGTGAGTATATAAAGAATATCAAGGCGAACATCCAAACAGAGCAAACATACCTCGCCAAATTACAGGGTATACGTGCGGGGCTGATGGCTGATTTGCTCAGCGGACGCGTAGACGTATCCACAACCGAATAACCTTTGTTAATCCACACATACTATGGCAGAATATGTTCGCGTCGAAAAACCGTTTTTAGACAAACTACGCCAACTCAATTGGCACGTTATCGACCAGGGGCAGGGCATTCCCTCAGATCCCAAAAAGAGCCTCAGGACGGAGTTTAAAGAGGTTGTGCTAGCCCAGACCTTCCGCGATACTGTCAAGGCCATCAACGCTCTTCCTGACGGTACCACCTGGCTTACTGACAACCAACTCAACGCGATACTACGCGACCTGACTGTTCATTCAGGTTTGAGTCTGTTCGAGGTCAACAAGCAGTTGTTCACGCTGCTGCTCAAAGGCGTTACCGTCGATATAAACGAAGTAACCGGACAGCGCAACGTACCGGTAAAACTGATTGACTTTGACAACTGGGCGGCCAACTCGTTCATTGCTATCAACCAGTTTTATATTCCCACGCCCCACGGTCCCCGCAAAGCCATTATCCCCGACATTGTCCTGTTTGTGAATGGACTGCCGCTGGTGGTGATCGAGTGCAAAGACGAAGACGTGGTACAACCCCTGAGTGAAGCCCTAACCCAGATCAACCGCTACGCCAATGTTCGGGAGGATATGTACAGCGTACAGGAAGGCGACGAACGGCTGTTTTATACCAACCTCTTCAACATACTCACCCACGGAAAAGAAGCCCGTTTTGGGACCATCAGCGCCGACTTCGAGTTTTACCTGAACTGGAACGACATCTTCCCCGAAGAGTACTGCATTGTGCAGGTCAGCCCCGACGAGCAGCGGCAGGAGGTAATGATTCATGGCCTGCTCAACCGCGAAATCCTGCTCGACGTACTACGCCACTTCACTCTGTTCATGAGCCTGAGCGACGGTAAAGAGGTTAAGACTGTTTGCCGCTACCAACAGTACCGTGCCGTTCGGAAAACAACCGACCGAATGCGGAAGGGAGAAAAAGGGGGCGTTATCTGGCATACACAAGGGTCGGGCAAGAGCCTAACAATGGTGTTTCTAGTTAAAAAGCTTCGTTCAGATACCAAACTTCGCGGCTATAAAGTCGTTCTGGTCGTGGACCGGGTCGATTTGGAACAACAGCTCAAAGACACGGCCGTACTGGCCGGAGAGGGCATTACTGTCGTTGAAAACCGCACACAATTGAACCGGCTGGCGGGCACCATGAACAACCTGAACCTGGTGATGATTCATAAGTTCACCGAAGACGGTAAGGTATCGGCCCAGAGCCTTATTGACGCGGGCATTGTTCCTACGTTCAAGCCCTTCGAGGTAGTCAACAACGGCAATGAGGTGCTGCTGATGGTCGATGAAGCCCACCGCACCCAGGGTGGCGACATGGGCGACAACCTGTTCGCGGCTTTTCCCAACGCCACACGCCTGGGCTTCACCGGTACCCCTCTGCTCACCGAACGTCATACCGTGAGAACCCACGAGCGTTTTGGCCCGTTCTGGGATACCTACGAGTTCGACAAGGCTGTTCGAGACCGTGCCACTGTGCCGCTATACTACATTGGACGCACTTCCAACGACCAAATCGACGACAAAGCTCTGTTCGACGCCAAGTTCGAGGACATGTTCAAGAATCAGACGACAAAAGAAAAGGAGGAGATACAGAAACGTTACGGCGGCATGGAAGCCTATCTGGAGTCATACGACCGGGTAAAGAAAATAGCCGCCGACATTGTTGATCATTACGTCCGCGAAATTCTGCCCGATGGTCTGAAGGCTATGGTTGTGTCTAGTACGATTGTGGCTGCTGTTCGCTACAGTTACGAAATCGAAACACTCGTCAAAGCCCGACTGGCTGAAGAAGAATCAAAAGAGGAGCCTGACGAGAACTTGCTCGCCAAGCTACGTATCCTCGACGTAGCGGCAGTTGTATCAAGCCAGGGCAACAACGAACTGGGGTATATTACCGTAGCCCGCAACAAAGCCCGCGACCTCGACGCCATTACCAACTTCAAGAAAAGTTTCAAGATTTCTGACAACTCAGACGATGCCAAAACGGGTATTGGCATTCTGTGCGTTTGCGACCGGCTGCTGACGGGCTTCGACGCACCGATAGCGAAAGTCATGTACTTGGACCGAAACCTGCGCGAACACGACCTGCTACAGGCAATTGCGCGGGTCAACCGCACCCGAAAGGGCAAAACGGCTGGGCTGCTGGTCGATTATTTCGGCGTAACCAACAACTTGCGCGACGCCTTGGCGATCTATACGACCAAAGATGCCCAGAGTTTAGCCGCCCTTTCCGAATTTTTCAGGGACCTTAACAAAGAACTTCCTTTACTTGAAACCCGGCTCAAACGAACGCTGAACGTTTTTGCTGACCGAGGTATTCGGGAAATTACGGATTTTGCCTACCAGCGCATGACCGACCAAACGGAGGAGTTTGACGTAGCCGAACGCTGCGTTGAACTGGCCAATGACGTGAAAGTACGGGCAGAGTTTGATACCTACCTGAAGACCTATTTCGATACCCTCGAATTACTCTTCAACGTTCGCGAAGTGGTCGACTACTGGATACCGACCAAACGGCTTGGCTACCTGCACTGGCGTATTCAGAACCGATACAAAGACGCGACCATGGATTTGAAATGGGCCAGCGCAAAAGTTCGTAAGCTGATCGACACGCACCTGCAATCGTTGGGTATTACGCAGGAGGTCGAAAAGGTAGGTATTCTGTCTGACGACTTTCCACAGGCTGTGCAGCGTATCGACCCCAATCCACGCGCCATAGCGTCAGAAATGGAACACGCTATCCGCTACCACATAAAAGTAAACATGGATTTAGACCCCGCCCTGTATACGGGCTTCGACGAGCGGTTGGAACGTATTATCCGGTCGCTAGACGAAAATTGGGCGCAAATGAAGATTGAACTCGAAACGTTGCGTCAGGACATTAGCCAGGGCCGCACTGAAACCGACCATGGCGTATCAGCGGAGGTAGCTCCCTATTATGCCCTGCTATTGAAAATCCTCGACGCAGAGGATACATTGTCCGACGAAACGAAAGAAGCAATGAAGCAACTGTCAAAAGATAGCGTCAGCCTTATTGCAGAAGCCCTGAGCATTCCGAATTTTTGGGCAAAACGGTCGGAGGGTAAAAAATTGGAAGGCCAGTTAGAAGACTTATTCACCTACTCAACCATACCGGTTATGAAGGATAAAAGTGCATACCTGACGGGCGAACTGGTGAAGCTGACAAAGGCACGAAACGGAGTGAAGGCATGACATTTAGTGGTATAGACATAGACGTTCGGCGGTCAGGTCGATCAAAAACCCTCAGCATTTTTATCGAGCGCGATGGTACGGTATCGGTGCTGGCTCCCACTGGCACCGACGACGAAACAATTCTTGGCCTGTTGGCAGCGAAGGAGTATTTGCTACATAGTAAACTGGCCAAGTGGGCCGAACTGAACGCAGGTCGAACAAGACGTCCATTTGTGAGCGGACAAGCTTTTCTATACTTTGGGCGCAACTACCGGCTTCGTTTCGCCGACGAGCAGGAAACCGACTTGTTGTTTCGCAACAACTACTTTACGTTGCACCGTAGAGCCTTGCCCAATGCCCGCCAACTCTTTATTGACTTTTACAAACAGAAGGGGCTCGAAAAAATTCGGGAGCGGCTTGCCTTCTACCTGCCGAAAATAAACGCAGGCGTAGCTGATATTCGCGTTATGGAGCTAAAACACCGCTGGGCTTCCTGTACCACCACCGGGCGGTTAAACTTCCACTGGAAGGTCGCTATGGCCCCTGTTTCAGTGTTAGACTACATCATCGTCCACGAGTTAGTCCACCTGGTCCACCACAACCATTCTGCTGCCTTCTGGAACGAGTTAGATAAAGTTCTTCCTACCTACCGTGACGCGGAGCGTTGGCTAAAACACAATGGGGTAAAAATGGATTTGTGAACTATGTAAAAGGACAAAGTAGTAGTCAGGCCGCTTAATCACCGTTAAATCAATACCTTAAAAATTTATTGGATTGTTTCCGAAAACAGTATCTTTGCTGCCCCTACACCTGTATGAACCCACTTTTGCAGAAGTCAAACAATAGCCTGAGAGCCTGCGAAACCTTAATCGACAAGCCTCACGAACTTTTCACGGCCAGCGTTCATCATGCTTATTACAGTTCGCTTCAACGGTCAATGCACATTTTGCAAACATACTTTCCCGCCAGCTTGACCAATCTCACTGACGAAGGCAGTAGTCATGTCCGTACAATAAAGGCACTTGAACAGAAATTAGTTGACGCTGGTTATAGACTTGACTTCCTTGATTACAGCCAGGATATTGGCCGGTTAAAACGAAATCGTGTTAAGGCTGATTATGAAGCTTATAGCTTTAACGAGAGTAACAGCCGAGCGTGTTTGCAACTAGCTAAAAAGTTGCAAATACTGCTGGATCGAGCAGACAAAAATTTCGCAAGTCGCTGATCAAAATATTCTATAAATATCCCTCTTCTATGAACAAGATAAACAGTTGGATAATCCGTCTCATTGACCGGCTCCATACACAATTCCCAAACTGCGGGTTCGCCTACGCATATGAAAGCTTGTCCGATCAACATGTAGTTGAATTGACCGACGCCAGCACTCATGTTTCTCCTCTTTTTCGGGAATCAATCTTGGCAGAACTTGACGAGTTCAACCGTTTTTTTAGCGATCAGTGTATTTTATTCACTGATCAGGATAATGATTTCCCATTGGAGCCCCCTATCCTGTACAAGAAGCAACCAGTATTGGAAACAACATTAGCCCAACCGTATCGCACTCAGACAGGCTATTCGACTGTCAGTTGGATTCATGACTGGTTCTTGGAAGATATTTCATCTAACGAGGTACTGAACAGCGTAGTTTACAACGAAGATGTTCAGTACCAAAATACAATCACGGTTCAAACTAACCCTATCTTAGTTGGAGACTATAACTACGGTATGGCCGCTTAGTTTGCCCTCAGAATTATGGATTCGAATCCCCCGTTCACTCTTCAAAAAATCGACTTACTCGACGTTGCCTTTCACCGGGCCGAGGACGATACTACTGCTACTGAAAGTCAGACTAAACTTCAGGTCAATATATCACGACGGACTGAACTCCCTATACTCTACGTTACCCTAGAAGCGGATGTATGGCAAGAAAAAGAAGGGCAACGCGTCGTTGAGGCAAAGGTAAAGATGGGTGGACAATTCTTGGTAGCAGATGGGGTTGAAGCAAGCTTTTTAGACGGTTTTGCAGATATTAATGCACCAGCCATTATTTTTCCATTTGTTCGGGAAACAATTGCTTCGTTGACAGCACGGGCTGGTATTCCAACTGTATTACTACAACCGCTTAACTTCGTTGACATGGCTCAACGGCGTCAGCAACAACTAAGTCAGCCTGAGTAGTACAAGTTAGTGTTATAAACTAGTTGAAGCTATTGGTGTACTGACTTTTGATATGGTCAGCTGCTCTAGCATAGCCAACAACTTTTTTGTCAGCGTTTCAACAGCTTAAAACTTCAATTAGCGCAGGCCGAAAATACGTGGGGTTCATCCAGTATTGCCCTCGCTGTTTTTTTCGGATAACGTTCATGTTGGCCAGTTCCAGAATACCTTTGTTCACGAAGCTACGTGGGCTTTGTATTCGTCGGGCCAGTTCGTCTAGCGGTGCCGTAACGTAGCCTTGCACATTAAGCTCCCCGGCCATTGTGAGTAATACTCGGAGCGCAATGGGCGAAAGAGAATTGAGCATATTAATGTTATAGTCCATAGCTGCAAGCAAAACCACATGGCGTGCGTTTTTGGCCTTGTCGTAGGGGTTGCGGTTACAGTTATGTAGGACGTTAGCTGCCATATGGTTCTATTGGGAACAACTCAAGTACGTTGTTATCTAATATATTAACGGTGTTTGGACGTTTTTTTTGCAAATGACCCTTCGTGAGAGGCTGGGGTCTGACCACAGAGCCTCCCCCGGTTGCCGAAATTGTTTTTTCTACCCCCCGGTGTTGTGACGTTTCGGAATCCGCAAAGGAATCCCTTATTGTGTCTTTGTCTTCTTTTATACACTTTTTTAGGGTCGGCCTGACTGCCTTCTCTGTACCGTCAAAGTAATTCAGCAAGGCTTGCTGTTCGGCTGTCAACCGCAGCGTTTCTTCGAGCCCAAACAAGTTACAGTCTGCTTCTGCTCTTTTGATTCGTCGCATGAAGTTGTTAGGCGGATTACTCTTTTCGTTTCTTGGGCCGTGAGCCAGCCTGTACGCTTCCGAATGGTAGGCTCGCTTACATTGCTTATTACCGTACCGTTGGCGCAACAGGCTCAACGTATTCGCATCGTGTTTCAACGTCGTAATCCCCACCACCTTGCTTTTTGGTTGCTGAGGGTGTAACGGTAATCCTGTCACCTGACAATACCGTTCTGATTGACTGACCTCTTCAACTTGTTCATGGTTGGACTGCTGCACCACCACGCCGAAGCTAACTGCTGCCACCTCGTCTAACACCTTGTAACGTTTTCCACAATTAACAGGTGAGAAAATGTTACAATTTTCGGTTTTGGAAGTGGGGGTGCTAGATTCGTGCACACCGGCAAAAATGTTACAATTTTTGGTCAGCGTTTCCCACTCCTTGCGGGTTTGTTGGCAAAGGGTTTCATGCAACTGGTACTGGCTATACGCTTCTGTCATCTCACGAAGACGCTCCCGGTAGTAATGTCGATTTCGGCTACTTAACCCCATCCAAAAGCTTGGTCGTTCTGCCTTCTGATACAACTTCAGTTGTGAGCTTGAAAGCTTGTCGGTTGCCAGCGGCTCCACTATTATTATATCCTCGACCAGTTCCTGCACCCTTTGTCCCAATAAACTCATCTTATGCAAGTCAGTCAGGTCGCTCAACACTCGTATGCCCAATGGCTGCAACTCTTTCATCAGGTTACAGTCGTATTCTAGCCGCAATAGTGGGTTTAGCAAACGGTATTGCAGTCCTTTGTCATATCCTTTAATCCTGTAATTGCTCATGGCACACTCCACCCCGTTCCCGATACCTTTGATCGAATTCATGGGTACAAACGGTTTGCGGCCTTGAAAACAAATGAAATGAGGTATAAGGTAACTGGGCGTAAAATAAGGCTGTAGGAAGCCTGTGAAGTCCAAATTAACCCCTGCTTCAAGGCTATGAAGTAGGCCAGTAGAAAAGTCATAGTCGAACAACTCAGATAGGGTTATTATATCAAGTGACAAATCGCCTGTGGTGTAGCGCGTGTAGTTGTGCTGACCTTCATTGTGAAATTTGGGCCAGGAGCCTTTCAAAATCACTTTGTCCTCTTGGGGATGTACAACAAAGGAAAAGTCCCTAAACTTCATGTTCGTGTAGAACCGTTTTACGGTTGAACTACCCCTTTCTCGTACTTCGTTAAAACGCAGATGGCGGCTATCAAGTAACCGTTTAGCGAGACCGCCCCGGTACTCAAGTGTTGTGTTGCAGATGGGCATGGTTCGGGTTACGGTTTTGACAAGCCTACCACTATCACAAGCCAAACGGTATATAGCCCACCTGCCACATTGTATGCTGCTGTACCAAGCAGTAGCCACATAAAACTCACCTGACGAAAAACGAAGGCTCTTGAGTCGTTATTCATGGCCCACCTCCTTTCCGTCCAGGTATGCCAGCAACTCACTTTTGAAAAAGTATAATCGGCCGAACCGTTTACGGTGAGGTACTTTTTTTATGTTCTGGTATAGGGTTTGTTCTGCTATACCCAAAAACTCGGCGGCTTCGCCGAGCGCAAACGGTTTCTCGTCTGTACCCTGGGAGAGGCCCTGTTTAATCTGTTCCCGTATCATGAACACCACTTCTTTTGTGGTGGTCACATCGTTCTGCAATTGTTGAAAGTCTACTACCATTATCGGCTATTGTTTAAAACCGATGCAAGGAGATAAGGAAAAGTACCTCAGCTCAACCCCTAGGGGTCGAACTGAGATATAGTTTATTTATGGCTGGTAAGGTATTAGTGAGCTTCTTTTAGGCTTGTTATCTTTTGTCAAATCAGCATATACAGAGGAATATTTTAGCTCTCTTTGCCCACCCTTTTTGTCTTCTATAACAAACCAATGGACTAACCACCGAGCTATTTCTGACTTTGCATTATTAATATAGCCAGTGACATAGGCCTGTCGAAAAACGTAGGTCAAAGCATTGCCGGGGCGACCTTTAATAGTTACAGGGTCAGTAGCATCTTCCGCTGCTAATAGGAGCTCAAGGCTATCCAATCCACTCGTCACGTAAGGTGTAAGGGTTACTAAAATGGCCTTACGGTGTTCGGGCAGGATCGTAATTTGCAGTTTCACTTGCTTAGGCATTACGGCCTGAACTTTTTCGTCCCTCTTTTGTAGCTTCTCTTTTTCTTGCTGAGTTTTTTGGCCTCTGATATTTGCTGCGTAGTTATATGTTTGATAATCAGGCATCGACTGTTTTAATGACTTTAAAGAAATTCGCTGTATAGTAAGCAATTCGGATAGACGTCGTAACCCTTCTTTCAGCGATACACGTTCAGCAATGGAAGAGGGTATGTAAGAAGAAAAACCATTGTTGTTAAACTGCTGATATTCAGTCTCTAGTGCCAAGTCGAGCTCTTCAAGTCGGCGAATGTTTAATTGTGGAGAAACATGATAATAATGACGCAAATAGTCTTCAAAAGTGTCATTGTTCGCACCATTCAGTAAACCAATAATTTTGCGGTCACTATCATGCAATATGGTGCTAATATTCTCAGTGGATATGTCATTTTTTTCAAAAACTTGCAGTATAACATTATAGAAAACTACAGAAAATATTCTCTCTATAGTGTCCTCTGAGACATCAAAAACAGGACTTTTTGTTACCTTTTCATTGCTATGAAAGTGTAATAGCAGTTGCCTCCAGTTGATGATCTTTTCAGGGAAATAAACAAAGTACTCGTTTACAGGAGTTTTTATATACCCATAAAGTCCTATGTAAGCAATTATAGTAAATTTGGCCAACCATTCATTTAAACGTCTTGTCACTTCGATATAATCAATTTGTTCTTGCCCTTCATATGCTTTACTGGGTTGCATTATCTGCTCTAAAAATCTCTCTTGACAGAGTTTTGAAGCATCTCTCAATAAATCTAAACCCTGATTATCAAGTGGTTCAGGCAAATGAAAGATAATTTGTTCTTCTGCTATTTTGAAAAGAGAACACAGTCGATTTTGAAAAGAGCTGATGAATTGGGGTGGAACTACTCCCTGGGACATATTTGATCACTTTTACAGGGCTTCTCTAACAAATTAAATGTAAATATTCACATTATTTGTTAGACGAGTCCAAAGGTTGAAATGGTATTTTCTGGTTACATAATGCACACTGTTTACAGCAGTTCGAGGTAGTTCTTTACATCGTCGTCTTCAAAGGCTCCGAGGTAGTGTTCAGTTGAGCGGCCCTGAGTGTGGCCTATTTGTTGACTAATCATAGACACTGGTGCCCCACTACGAAGTAGGGTAGTAGCAAAACTATGACGAGCTGCATATGTTACCAAATCGTTTCCTATACCTAGTTTTTCGCCAATTCGGCGCATCCACTTGTTAGTCTGCTTTACTACTTGTGCTATTACGTCCTTGGCCCGTTGTGCTGTTTCGCTTCCGTCAAGAAAAGAAAACACATAGGCTTCGGGGTCATGACGTTTGTTCGCGTATCGGTTGATAATAGCCCATGTTTCTGGTCGTAACGGTATTCTGATGGGTCTACGGTCACCTTTGCGTGTTAGCTTCGTTTTTTGCCGTACAAAGAAAAAACAGTTTGCTTTTTCGTCTATATCACTCCATTGTAACCGGCATAAGTCCGCCATATTGAGGCCGCTGCAATAGTAAGTAAAAAGCCAGAGGTCGTGTGCCCGTTGCTCACTGCTGTCTGGCTGAGGTTGGTATGTTTTTATTTTTTCTAAGTCATTTTTGGATAACGCCTTCTTTGGGGTCTGCCCAGCCGGTATGACATAGCGGTTACGTCCAAAAGGGTACTCGTTTGCAGAGATAATTCCTTTGTCCTTCGCTTGGTTAAAGACTGCCCGCAAGTGTCGGCAATATATTCCTACTGTCGTTGGCGATGCTGGTTGAGCTACTCCGTTTGGGCTTTGTGACGCCTTTCCCTCCCGAAGCATCCAAGCTTCATAACGGTTCAAAAAGTCGGTCGTTACCTGTTTAAATGATAGGGTAGGAGTGCCGTTATCTTTTGCCTTTTTGGGTAATACAGGCAAGCCCAGCAATCGGCGGTCTTTATCGGGTAACTGTGCCACAAACCGCAACAACGATTTTGCCACGAGACCGTACAAACTCGCCGTTCCTATGCGCTCTTGCCCCTGCATCGATTCCTGTTTGTGGATAAGGGCTTGAATCACATCGTCACGTTTGGCGTAGTCAGCTTCGTCTTTTCCGTAGTTGGCGAATTTATCTTTGAACATGTCGAAGGTAAAATTGGCCCCTAATTGGTCAACTACACTACGAGCCTTATCTAACCAACCTTCTACGCGGCCATTACGATTGTCTTTATACCCGTATAGGCTACGGTGCAGGCCAATAAAACTGTCGTCTTTTATGCGGTTATCTAACTCCCCTTTCATTCGGTTGAGTCGTTGCCAGTCGGCACAGGAAACTTTTATACCTGTGGTGAAGAAGCGTTTTTCCCGCAGGTATGTGACTCTGACTTTGACTATGCCGAGGTTCGCATCTTGAACTTTTTTCTGATCAAAAACCAGCGCGATTGTTACCTTTTGCATTGAGCTATTTTTGTTTAGGGACACCACAAGGGACACCACAAAAGTAATAGATAGACCATAAGTAGCAATAACAGTGTTGAATTGATGTTTGCTTAATATGCTGATTGTCAATCTCTTTGTGAAGATACGGGGAGGATCAAAAAGTATTTATAAATAATACCTTATGACTGTTAATCAGAGGGTCGCTGGTTCGAGCCCAGCTTCGGGAGCCCTAAATATCAAGCACTTATCAGAAATGGTAAGTGCTTTTTTCTTTTAGCGTGAACACAATTTGATACACAGTAGCCTACTTACGTGGCACCAGCGGCAAATGAAGGATCAATCACAAAAGTTGTGGAGAGGGTTGGGCCTTTCTAAGTTTGTGGGGTTGATCAACCCTGTTTGTTTTGGAGAGCTTTTTACCCCTGACTTAGTTTCTGCTACCCGAGTTTATTCTGGACAACTTTGAATTAACCACTATCGACCGCCAAGAAGGCGTCTTCCACGCCCATATCACCTAGAAAAATACCGACAGAGCTGACCCTGATAGTAGCCACCTTCTCTCCAAAGGCTTCTTCCCCTCCATTACTATTCAAGACTTTCCTATTCGGGGACAGCAAGTTTTTCTGCATATCAAACGACGCCGATGGCTCCATACCCAAACGGGCAAAGTGGTCTACCGGGATTGGACACAGGTGGCGAAAGGGACGCGGATGACGAGTGAGTTTTCACAGTACGCCGTCGCGGGCTTTTTAAAACAAATCAGTCGATACTAATCCCACCGATATACAATCCATCGGCCGCTTTTATGGAGTGGATGCCAAGCGGTTGTGGCGCCAATACCGGGATTGCCAAAGCGGTTTTAAAAACTGGCAGCAACGACAACACGCTAAAGACTGGCTACTTTACCCCCAAAACTTGGGCACTCATCTGTTGATTGACGAGACGAGTCTTTCGCAGGGCGAACTCTACACCATCCTCACCAACAAGGTAGCTAAGGGCCGTCAAGGCAGTATCGTGGCCATTATTGCGGGCACCAGGGCTGAAAAAGTCATCGAGATCCTACACCAGATACCCAAAAAACGGCGCAAAAAGGTCACCGAAATTGTCCTAGACATGGCGGGCAATATGGCCCTGATCGCCCAAAAATGGTTTACTCAGGCCACCCAGGTCACGGATCGTTTCTACGTGCAAAAGCTATCCCTGGAGGCCGTTTAAGATATGTGCATCAAGTACCGGTGGGTGGCCCTGGACGCGGAGAATCAAGCCCTGGAGCAATCCAAACTGACGGCCACTCAGTACGAGCCGGAAGTACTTTCAAATGGCGATACGCTTAGACAACTTTTGGCTCGCAGCCGCTATGCGCTCTATAAAAAGACCTCTGATTGGACATCCACTCAACAGGAGCGGGTCAGGCTGCTGTTTACTCGCTACCCTGATCTGCAAACAGCCTATGAGTTGAGTTAAGTGAATCAGAACCAGCATCCCTAAATATACACTTGCTCCAAAGATCTAACATGATAAATGGGTTACCTTGCTGATCAAGGCTGAGAAACCCATTTTTTAAACCGCTTACGAAATATTTTACGAGAGTACAAGCTGTACCTTGTCAGACGGCAAAATCATCCCTGATTAGAAGCTTGTCAAGTTGTTAGTTTTTTTAATTTACTGATTATCAATGTGTTTTTATTGTTAGATAGATGTGCTATCCACCGAATCGACATAAGCAGAAGTTTTTTCCACTGGCAATGTAGAGAAAGCAGCTGTCTACTGAGAACAGATGTATTCTATAAATTTCATAGGATTTGTTGAGTTGAATCAATTGGCTTAACTCAAATAACATATTGAGCCAAGTCCGCAACTTTTGAATTAAGCTGGCCTCAGGAATCAAAAAAACTGCGCATCCGTTAACCATCACCCTTATTTAGTCTTCTCTTTTTGCTCCTATTTTAACCATCCAACCCAGAGTCAACTAACCTCAAAGGACTCGTCTTAAAGACTTTTTGTACTTGTGGGTAATCATAGTTTTAGCAATTATCCTTAACAATATCTTGCATGCTATGCGTCGTTTTTAGTTGCCAATTGATAGTTTAGAAATCATCACTAATATTCTATTTAAAATTTATAATGCATTGAATATTAGTATATTGTAAGTTTGTATAAAGAAAAATAAGAACCATGACGGCTTAACAAACGTGTAACTATGGCTCAACTCAAGCAGCTGAAAATGGTAACTATAATTTCGTGTTGATTCGATCCAAAATTCATCTCCATCCAGCTGATTCGATGAGTTAACGGGTTCTATTTTTTACTCTAAAGCAGCTGATAATTTTCAGGTTCACTTTTTTTATTTCCGCCGTCCTGAAATGTAAATTCTGATCTTAATAACACCTGATTTTCTAGGCAACGGCGAGAAAATTCTTAGCACTGGAAGCTTATTTTTACTTATTTAACACGAAATCAAGTTCGTTTCTGATCTATTTTTTTTGTGTTAGTTCATCGAACGGGCCAGAAAAATAGCACAAATGATGAGCTTCAATGGCTGCAATAACAGGTTTGTTTTGCCGAAAGATTACTACTTACATTTGGTTAAGAGTAGGTGAGGCAAGTCTGAAAAGTTTTGGCTGACCTAAAGTTCTCCTATTGCTAAGTCTCACATATAGTAGTCTGGTATATATACCACATCTGAGTCAATTACCCTTGGTCTGTTTTTAGAGGGAATCATCTTCAGTGTCTTAAATGTAACTTTTCGGATAACATCGGGTGCTTGTTCTGGTACTAGATTTAATGCGTCAAAGTAGAAGCCTTTTCAATGAAAATATATTTATTCTTAACTATATCCCCAATAGCTGTTTGCATGAACTAACATCGTGACTACTCGAATTATTTCCTACCCACTTTTATGCGTTTCTGCCTTCTTCTACAGTTGTTATTTTTGATTTTCGCCCGAACCGGATGGGCTCAGGTAACTGCTCCATCCGTAAATCTGACTGATACCACTCGCTTTGTATCCGTAGGTCAACAGGTTGATATTCTGGATGATAAAACCGCCCGACTCAGTTTTGGGCAGGTGCAGAAACACTTTGGTTTTCAACGGAGTTCATCCGAAAAGTTTCAATATGGGTTTAGTACCCATGCCTATTGGTTTCGATTTAGACTGACCAATAAAAACCTCGAAAACCAAAAACACTGGCTATTAGGCCTGCTTGAAGCAACATCTCTTGACTTTGCCGATCTATACATTGTGTATCCGGATGGGCACGTGATGCATCAAGAGGGAGGAATAAAACGAGGCTATATTGATCAGGGATTTTTCTCGGCTACACCTTTTTTTCGGGTAACTCTTCCAATTAATCAGACCGTAACGGTATATATCCGTATTCAAAGTAGTCTGGCGATGTTTGGACGGGTATCGGTTTGGGATGAATACTACAACCTGAGTAAAGGACGGGTGATCATTTTTGCCATCTGGATGTTTTTGGGGCTGTTCATTGTGCGGTCGCTTACCAACTTTGTACTGGCCCGCTTCATTCCTGACAGGCAGTTTCGGTTCTATGCCGGTTGTACTTTTCTGCTGTATGTATCTACACTGTCGCGGACGGGTATCTACCCTATGCTTTTTGCCAATTATCCTGAATTAGTGGAGTGGATGCAGTATGGTATGGGGAGGCTGCTGCCATTAGGTCTGGCTGCCTGGATGTACACCCTTCTTGATAAACGACCCGTTTACCGACCCTTCCGATTAGTGCTGGTGGGTATCGAAATCTTGAGTGTAATTGGGGTACTATTGCCGTTTTTGATACAAACAGCCGCCATTGGACAGTTCTTCGCCACGTTGGTATTACTGATGTACGGGCTGTTTCTGGGAGGGGTGATCTTAACCTGGTGGCTGGGGCCCCAGCCACCTTTGCATTTGTTATTGCCCATCACAGGCTGCATGCTCCCGTTTATTGGGTTTCAGTTACAGACTTTGTCGCTCATTCCCTACACGCCTGTCATCGGTAACCTTGTCATGATTGCGTTAGCCATCGAAATGGTATCTATGTCGCTGGTTTTGGGGCGAATTGTACAAGCGTACATCAACGAGCGCATTATAACGGCCAACGCACTGACACTGGAAAAAATGGAAGTAGATAAGCTTCATGAGCTCGACACGCTTAAAACTCAGTTTTTTACAAATATATCCCACGAACTCCGTACTCCACTTACTCTATTACTAGGCCCATTGGCCGATTTGCGCCGGGAATTTGCTAGTCGGCCTATTCTGGCAATGATGGAACGGAACGGACATAGGCTTTTGACACTCATTAACCAATTACTTGATTTATCGCGACTTGACGTTGGCCATCTCAGGGCCGAAACAGAGCCCACCGATTTAAATGTCTTTTTTCAGCTGATTGCCAGCTCATTCGAATCGTTGGCAGAAAATCAACGTATAGCTTTTTCGCTCGACCAACCCAGTGAGCGTTACTGTGCTGCTATTGACCGCGACAAACTCGAAAAGATAACAACGAATCTGCTGGCGAATGCCTTCAAGTTTACGCCATCTGATGGTGCTGTAACGATGCGAATTCGATACAAAGGTCAACTGTCAAGCAGGTTACTGATTCTGACTGTGTCTGATACGGGCATCGGCATTTCGCCGGCTCACCTACCACGCATTTTTGATCGGTTTTACCGGCAGTACGCCGAGTCCGACAGTCGTCAATCTTATGAAGGTACAGGCATTGGCCTTGCCCTTGTAAGTGAATTGGCAAAGGTACTGGGCGGTACTGTTACCGTAACAAGTGTAGAAGGTGCTGGAAGTACGTTTACCTTCAGTCTCCCTATTGAGCACGCCATACCACCGGCGGCTGGTAGCGAACCGGTTAACCTAAATTTGGCCCCGAAACTACTCCAGCCCTCCGTTTGGGAAGTTGATTCTGGTTCGACTTGGCTACTCGGACAAAATAGTGTACCAGACTCAGGGCAGGAGAACCTATTGCTGATTATTGACGATAACGCTGACATTAGGGCCTATGTGCGGAGTATTTTCGAATCCAGTTACCAGATTGTGGAGGCTGAAGATGGGCGACAAGGCTTGCAACTGGCTACTCAACTTACACCCGACCTAGTGATTTGCGATCTTATGATGCCTCGACTTGATGGATTCGGATTTTGCAAAGAACTGAAAGCGCTACACGCCACGAGCCATGTTCCGGTGGTTATGTTGACGGCCAAAGCAACTCTTGATGACCGGATTGGTGGCTTCGAGATCGGGGCCGACGAATACCTTACCAAGCCTTTTAACAAGGTCGAACTGGAAGTCAGGGTTCAAAACCTGCTGGCCCAGCGAGCCCGGCTTCGGTTCTGGCTGACCCAGCAATTGAATCGCGTTGACACCTACCCAGCCAGCTCCTCCGAACCACCACAACCAACTGATGTGTCTGTGGCCCAACCGACTCTGGCGCTATCAGAATCTATATTTCTGGATCGGTTAACGAAGGTGGTACAAGAACGATTGAACGACCCTGAATTCACCGTCGACGCGTTGGCAGAAGCTATTAACCTGAGCCGCTCGCAACTGCACCGCAAACTGCGGGCGGTGGCCAATCGGTCGGCTACTGAGTTTATTCGGGATGCCCGGCTAACTAGGGCGGCACAGTTACTGAACGCGGGCAATCTGAGTGTTACGCAAGTAGCTTACGAAGTGGGCTTTGACAATCTGTCATATTTCGCCCGAATATTTGGTGAGCGCTACGGCATGCCTCCCTCACAATACAGCAGAGCTTCTGCCCAAGCCTCTGAAGCTTAAATATCATAAATTTTTATGCGATTTTAATGCGATTGCAACCAGAGTGGCAATCAATGCAACGAAAGTGTCAGCTTAGTAGTGTATAAATGAGGTACTTGCCGTTGCATTTGAGGTAGGATTACATCATATGTGTGCAGATGGGCGGTTCCTTTAGCTAACAGTTCGTTGCTTACCCTTTTGCCCAGTTTCCGCATTGACCCAATCTCTTTTTCTTCATAATAAACCTGTAACTCCCCGTGGAAACCTCAACCAAAAACGCTCATGGCTTTTATCAATCTCCCTCACAATCGGCAGTTCTCCGGGTTAACGACCCACTAACCGGATGGCAAACCCGGCCTATTCATGACCTAATTATGATCCGGGGTGACAACGGCTATAGCTGGCTCTACTGGCGAGACGGAAGTCGGCACATTACCGCCTATCCGGTTAAACATTACGAATCGAAATTGCCCCTGAATGAGTACATACGGGTGCATCAGAACAGCATCGTTAATAGGGAATTTATCCAGAAAGTCCACCTCACCCACAAGGGGCCGCAGCTCTGCCTGTCAACGGGTGAACGGTTGACCGTGTCCCGTCGGCGGTGGCTCTTTGTAAAACGTACTCTGTGGCACCTGTTCTAAATACCAATTAACGGGATACCTCGGTTGGAAGTGAATCAGCACATTGTTCGAAAAGTGCTGTCCATTGAACCGACTCGCGAAAATTGGGAGCACGCCTACTAGCTGGGTTTAGCTGCCTCTCCATAAAGGCAGTCAGAGCGTGAGCCATTTCCACCCGCCAGTCTGCAGAAAGCACGTACTTATTCTGCCAGGCAAAAGCCTCCATCTGGGGAACAATGGGCAAGTCGGGGTTCAGCAAATCATCAAAATCATCAGTGTGCTGACCCCGATACCGTTTTGTAAAAAGTAGGGCCAATTCCTGAGCCGGCATCAGGTCTTCGATGGTGGCGGGGCCAACCTCCGAAAAATTATCCAATGAAATTAGCCGATCCTGGTGCCCCTGGTAGTGACCATCTATTAATTTTTGGTGCCAGTCACTACCGTGGGAATCGGCCGAAATCAACACAAACGGGTAGTCTCCCGATGTGTTTGGTAACAGATTGATGAGGGGTTGCAAACCCACCGTATTTTCGATAGGCACAAAAACCAGGCGGGTGTTTAGCGGATACTGTCCCGTCCGAATCAAGTAGTGTTGCATGAGGTGGCCATACAATTGGTCAGCTACTGACGTAACCAATACGGGTTGACTGCCGCGCAACAAAGCATCTGCTACGGTTAGACCCAGAGCCGCCTGCACCGGATAAATAGACTCCTGAACGACCCGCCCGCTGGCTCTAAAGTCCGACGAAATCACCGAATTGCCATCCGGCCCTACGTGTAAAATATGTATACCGCCGAGGTTGCCCGTGCTGACTAGAAACGGCGAGTGAGTGGTGTAAATCAGCTGGTTATCGACAGATAAAGATTGGAAGAACGTGAGCAGGTCGCGCTGCGCAATGGGATGAAGCGAGCTGCCCGGTTCATCGAGCAGCAACACACAATTGGCGTGGGCGGCCTGTCTTTCGACCATAAACACCAGGAAAAAGCTAAAAAACCACTGTAAGCCTTTACTGCGCCCTTCCAGCTCAATTTCTTCGGGACGTTTATCGTCGCTGATCCAGATGCGAAGATGATTGCCGTCGGCCTGAAAGCGGAACCGATAGTCGCCCTGTTTCCACCAACCCCGAAAATCGTTGGTGAGCCGCGACGAGGCCGACTGAAGTAGAATTTCCCGGCGTTTTTTGTTGGTTCGCTCGCGCTCAAGACCCTCACTGCCCAACTCTTCATAGCCAGTACTTTCGACCCGTCCATAACTGTCTTTGGCAATTACTTTGGTCAGGCCCGATTCGCGTCCCAGTTCCAGTATTTCCTCGGGCTTCATCCTGACAAAATCGAACAGTACCCGCAGGCTCCGCAATTTGGCACGTTCTTTATCGCCCAGATCGTTGCGATCAAAATTATGAATGATGTAGGGCAGGTAGATTTCGGAGTCTAGATTGCCGTAATCTGAATAGTAAATAAACTTCGGAATTTCATTAAGGATCAGTTCTTTGTGCTCAGCTGACAGGGAAAGTTTGCCCGTTTTAAACAACAGGCAAATATGCTCGATGGGTGCTTTTAGGCGTTCGTCAAGGGCAATCTTGAGGCTTTGTTTCCGGGCGGCTTTTAGCGTAATCTGCTCATCAATAGTCTGAAGCAGCAGTAGGCAATCAGTGGGGGAGAGTTCGTCGCGGGGGGGAAGTTCGTCGATTAGCATTTGCAAAAACGCTGCCCACTCCGCGCGACTTTCTTCCCGTTCTTTGCCAAAAACCTCACCCTGTAATAATGTCCGGGCGGTTTCCTCAAGCCATGCCACCATTCGGCTTCGGGCGTAGGTGGGGCGGCTGGTATCCGGAAAATGGATCTGGTAATCACCATTATACTGGCGTGACACTGATACAGTCAACAACAGGCTGGCATCGCAGCGTAGCTCCATCGCCAGTCGTTGGGCAAACGCCGGTTGCAGAGCAAACGTAGCCCTGACAAAGCATTCTGTCCCGTTCGTTTGGTCGTAATTAAAAAACTGCTTGCGCGGATAGTCATCCAGGGGGGCAATGGCCTCCCCATTGGCCGGGTTGAGTTTCCAGAGGGCAACCAGCAGATTTGTTTTGCCCGATTCGTTGGTACCCACAAGGCAACTATAATCATTGACCGTGATAACGCCCGAATCCAGCACCGAACGGAAGTTGGTTACCTGGAACTGTAGAAGTTTCGTTTTCATGAATTTTGGTGGAAACCAGCCCGGTTTAATTCTTCAAAGTACGAAAAAAATTACCAAACGAGGCCATTCATCATGGCTCAGAATGACTCCCAAAAACAATAGATACCGGATCTGTGAATTTGCTGGCGCAAACGTATGGGAGTGTTTACATTGCCCCTTTATCATTATTGTCTTCGTTCATTATGAAACCTGCTTCCCGAATGCTCGATTGGCATGTTTGTAAAATACACCCCATTCCCGGCCCGTTTATTCCGCCTTGTTGCCCAACCGTTCTGATCGAAAAACGGCCCGCAGCCCGCGTGGGTGATCTGATTTTTTGCTTTCCACCCCCGATTATGTTCGATGTATCAATTGAAGGTAAATGGGCTATTCTGATTGGCGGACGACCCGCAGCGTTTCTGGATTCCAAAACACTACATAACGAAGGTAAGGTGATTATGGGAAGTCCCACCGTGCTATTGGGAGGGTAAGGGGGTTGCCTCAACCGGTTTCACCCATTTCTCCTGTTATTTCCAACGTCTTATGCAGTATATTTTACCTCTTTTTACCAATTACCTGTTTTTGCCACTTATGACGATGCTGATGGCCATTCCATTAAGCATTCTCAATCGTAAGTCGCAGTTGATGAGTAATGTAAGGCTAGTAGTGACCGTATTGATTGGCGGGCTTATTCTTGGTTTGCCGGGGTTTCTGGGTCTGATCGATCTGTGGTTTATGCCGGGATATTATGTAATTAACGCCCTGCTCAACCTCATTCTTGGGGTTGTATTTCTACGATACCTGTTGCACGACCTTGGACCCGCGTACGAAACCCGGCCCCTGTTTACGATCTTGCTTGGCGTAATTATGATGGCTCTTGGCATTTATGTGTACGCTCTCATTTTTAACTACTTCGGCACCCTCAAATACGGCTATTGGGCAGCTACCTGCCTGTTGCTCTTTCTGGCCCCAGCCCTGTTTTCTTACGCTTACATTGCACTTGTATCGATTCCCAACGAGATTTACAAGTTGTGGTACTACCCACGTCGCGCTGAAGAAATTGTGCTGGAAGGGGTAGACTATTACCGACTGATGATTTTGGAGGTACAGGTCCGAAAACATCCGAACGCCCCCGGCGCTCCCATCAAGGTAAAGGCCCGAACTACCGCTGAAATGCCCTTTGGCATGTGGTTCCAAAAATTTATCGACGATTATAATTACAAATTCCCCAACGACCCCATCAAAACCCTCGACAATGACACTAAAGAATACGGGTGGCTATTTTATAGTTTGAAGCCATCAATATTCCGGCTCAGGAACTATATTGATTTTGACCAGACAATTGCCCAAAACAAACTCCGTGAGGACTACCTGATTGTAGCTAAACGGGTGCAGGAAATTAACTAAGCCATGCTGTATTCCAAGAGTTATTTACCTGTAAACTGGGTCGATGGTATGAAACTGTCGGGGCAGCATTTCATTGACACCGACCATCATAGTCAGGATCTTGTGCGCGATGCCGTATCGTTGCAGTTAACTAATTATAACTACGGCCTGCTGCCGCCCGTAAAGGGAACAACGGTGTCGCACGACTTCGATTTGCTCGAAAAAATGGGTAACTACGTGGAGGTTCGGCTCTCGCGCTGCAACGCCATTACCCAGGGCGGGTGTCGCATTGCCATCAACCCCGATGTTCTGCGGTTTACGGTGCTGACAGCTTCTTTTGAAGTAGACCAGACTCTAGATGAAGACCAACGGCCCACCTACGACGTGGTGTTGCTGGTTAACCCCTTTCAGCGCGTTCCCGTTGGCGACCCCGATCCCGATGAATCACCCCTGCGCCACCCCAATACCGATTATCTGTATCAGTTGATGGTAGTGCCCGCCCATCAGATCAATGCAAATGACCTCGGAAGGCATCATTTGCTGATTGGCAAAGTAGTTTTTCAGGAAGGTCGCTATGTGGTGGATAGCCAGTATATTCCGCCCTGTGCCTCAGTAGGAAGTCATCCTCAATTGATTGGCTATTACAAGCATTTCGGTTGGGGGCTGAACGAGATTCAGGTGAGTTCGTTCAAAATACTCCGCAAAATTCACGACCAGAATCACCCATCCGAACTTGCCCGCAACGTGCAGATTCTGAGCAATCGCCTGCTCGATTACCTCGGTACAGTGTTTTTTCAGTATCGCAACCTCGACCACCAACACCCGCCGGTATTGCTGGTTCGCTATTTTGCCGACCTCACCAGTATTTTTTACACCGCACTCACCATTTTACCCACCCGGCAAAAAGAGGAACTACTGCATTATTTTTATGAGTGGGTGGATGTTACACCCGGTCAGTTTGAGGAACTCCTGCTGAACCTGCTTGAGCATGATTATAACCACCAGCAAATTGGGCAGTCGATGCTATTGATTGAGCGGTTTCTGGATGTGTTCACCAAGCTGTGGGCTAAACTCAGCACTCTTGAATACATCGGTCAGCGCAAAGACACGATTCTGGTGCGGGAGGAGGCTCCACTCGCTCAACTGAACCGGCGGGGCTGGAATATTCTGGATGCTTAAGGCATCCACTCCTCGCCCAGTAACCCTTTCAGTCGGGCAAGGGCTACCCGGCGCTGGTCATAGGTGGAAAGTTGACTGTAATAGGCGGTGCCAATTTCGGGCAACTTAACATAGACCCGTTGCGTAGGCGTAAGGGTGTCGGCAAGGGAGAAGATGCGTTCGTACTGGTCGTTTTCCTGCTTGTGTTTACCCCATTTGCGGTACCATTCGGCCAACGTTTTGAGGCAGTTTACGGCCATAATTGGCTCCTGTACGGCAAGGGCTCGTTCAGTAACCTGCTGATACCGTGCTTCAATCTGGGCACGATTGCCGTTACGCTCTTCCATACTGGCTATGCCCAACCAGGCTATGGCGCTGGTATAACCGGCATAGGTATCTCCATTTTTATAGGCGGGTTCGGTAATGTCGAGGGCAAGGGCGTACCTGGCCGTGGCCTCTTTGTCCTGTTTTACTTCGAAATAAGCGTAGGCTAATGCGATGTGAATAGAAGCCGCTAGCGAATACCATTTCTGTTCATCGCAAAGTTTCAGCGAATGCTCCGCAATGCGCTCTCCTTCGGGAATATCTTTCCGGTTGGGAGCCAGCGCTAGGGACAACTCTTTCTGATACGCCCGGATTTTATTGGCAGGGTCGTTAGGATCGCCACCGGAGGTAATTTTTGTGACGTACTCCGGCAGTCTCATGTCCATAAACTGAGTGTACATGGCCTTCCCAAGCGATTTAGCCAGCGAATCGAGGGCAGGTTTGGCTACATCGTCGCGCACGAGCAGGCGCAATGAGGCTGGCAGTGGCTGACTCATCAATTGGAACAGTACCCGGCTAAACGTGCCGTCGTCTGTGCCGGGGCCGGGCAGCAAACTCAGCACCAGCGGTCCACGGAGGTGGGGCGTCATCATCTCGGCAAAATCCCCCAGCATCCGTAGAAACCGGCCCGGTGCGTCTGTCGAACTGGCTACAAACACGTTGGTCCAGCGGAGATTTTTAGCACTATTAGCTTCATTAGTTGCGTAAGCATTGGCCCAGCTGTTCAGTTCATTAGCCAGAAAGAGCCAGTATTCAGAAGCCGAGCGGCAGGGTGAGCGGAGCGTTACAAAGAATGCGTCGGTGTGGGCTTCGGGACCATTTTCATACGAGAGCAGTGTATCTACCATCCAATATTCCGGGACTTTGAGCGTCCACCGGCACAAACGGGGAGCATTGGGAGCCTGGATAAAGGCCTGCCAGCCATCCGACAGGGTTTTGAAGCGTTCATCTAAAGGATTATCCATATCAGTTTACCATCACAATGCCCCCTTTCACCGTGGTCAGGCCCGAACTCTCGGCCATAAGCATACCTGTTCCTTTCACGGTTGTAATGGCTCCTTCGGCGGTGAGCATGGCCGTTCCTTTAATGCTCGTATTGATGCCTTCGATGTTGACCATTGTCCCTTTTATATTTATAATCTGGCCTTTAATGTCAATCAGCGGGGCATCTACCGTAATATGGGCAGTGGCTTTCACCATAATATCGAGCGACGACTGCACGGTGATTGTACCAATGCCCACGGGCACCGAGATACGGATGAAATTCTGAGGATCTACCTGGAGCAGAATTTCCTTTTTCATCAGTTCCTCAACAAAGGTCAATGTACTGCCGCTGCCAACACTGATGTGCTTCTCTTTTTCAGGATCTGCCACATCAATAGCCGAGTTCATACCGTGCGGAATAGCACCGATCACAAAGGGGCGTTCGGGGTCGTTGTGTTCAAAACCCACCATTACCTGATCGTTTATAGCGGGCACAAACACAAAACCCCGGTTTCGGGCCATCATGTTGTTGAGGCCAAATGAGGGCATGGTCATGCGGATAAACGGCGTTTTCTCGGGAGCTGTCATCCAGAGCATCTGCACCCGAACGCGCCCCATTCCATTGGGGTCTTTATTGTCGATAACGGTGCCAATCTGAGTTTCGGCCAGGGGACGTTTCAGGTTGCGTACGGGCATGGCTACTACGTCGGCGGGAATAGCCTGAAACCGATTATGGTACCGCCCAATACCATCAATGAAATGGGTAACATCGGTCACAATATGGGGAGCCGAACTGCCTCCGCTGCCCAGCGCCGAATCGCCAACGGTAATAGTTTGTCCCGGAAATACATTCGTCACTAGGGCCTTGCCTTCCATGAAGGTTTCTTCGGACCCCAGCGCGGCTTTACGATTGTCTTTGAAGGGAGCCATGTCGGCCATTGACTGGGCCGGGTGGGGGTTCGCCGTGCCGCTACTGGCGGGTTTCAGATAGGGCGCAAGGTCGGCGGTACTTTCCGATTCGAGCCGCATATCGAGCAGTGGCAGGTAATCGTAATGCTTGAAAAAAGTTGGTTTGGCCCGCGTTCCCGACCGAAAATTGACCAGATTGGCACCAAACGTAAGTTTAAGCGGGGGTTGAGCGCCGGGTTGAGCCGTAAACTTGAGCGTGGTACCATCATAATAAAACCAGGCCCCAAAGTCATAGGCCATGCGTTTCAGAAAGTCCCAGGTCGATTCGCGGTAGCGCACGCAAAACGGAATAAGAAGTGGCCCTGCGGGGGGGAGCACCTGCTTGGGAAACGTGTAGGTGGTAAGTGATTCGTTGACAATAGCGATCACTGGTTTGTCCATAAAAGTAGCTGTTCCCGGCACGTGTCGAAGGCTCTCTGCGTGACCATGACCCACCAATGTAAGTCGACCCCAGTAGGCATCGTCCCGCTGTTGCAGGTCAACTCGGGTAATAACTCCTTTAAATTCAAGGGCAGGTGCGGTGGGGTCGCCCTGCACCGTTATGTCGATGCTTTTGCGGGAAAACTGGGTTAATGCACTGGGAAATAGAAGCTTAAGTGCTTCTACAGAGTCGTGCTCAAATGTGACCCGAAACTCATGCGAGTCATGAATTGACTGGCGGAGCGTAATCGACTCAAAACTGTCGATGCGTTTGCCTTCAACAAGAATCGTGGTCTTGGTGGTAATGGAAAAGACAGGCATAAATGAAAATCAAAAGATTTATGACCGAATATAGGAGAATGATTGCGGGGATATTTACAATTCAGTTATTTGGTCACTTAAATTTTCCTCTATCGAAAACACGCCTATGAACCACCTTTTTTATCAGCTGCCAATCCGGTTTGGGCCGCTGATGGCTCGTCAGGAAATACCTACCTGTAATGTAGGCGTGTCAATAGCCCAGCTCCTTCATCTTCTGATTCATACCCGGTATGGTGAACTCCGCAGCGATCGTTCGTTCGGCTGCCGGATCTGGGAAGTTGAGTTTGACAGAACACTTACCACCGGCGATTGGTCGGACGAGTTGACTTCGTCGCTCGAATCTGCCATCCGGCAGCATGAACCTCGTCTGAAAAACCCTCGGGTTGGTATCAGTATGGCTGTTGTTGACCATAACAGTTTCTTTCGCCAGCCCGACGAGTATCGCCGGTTAGCCACTGTGGGCGTTACAGCGCTGCTTGCCGAAACCGAAGAACCTTTCCAATTCTCTACCCAACTTCATGTTGGGCAATTAGCCAGATAATGCCCCTCATCGATCATCGGAGTCAGTTTACCAAAGAGGCCATCCGGCAACGGCTGACCCGCCACCTTATGCAGATGTGGGGCGTAAACGACCTGAATCACCTCGATACATTTGTGAGGATGCTGATGGACACTCTGGCCAATGAGGTCCACCGGATTAGTCATGATTTTATTGGCTCCGAGGTGCGCGTGCTCGAAAAATTAGCTGATTTGCTCACGCCCGACCTGTTGACGGTGGCTCACCCGGCTCACATGGTCATGCGGGCCGACCCCATTGACCCGGTGCTGGAACTGACCCCGGATCACAGTTTTTTTGTGCAGAAACGCTACGCTACTCAATTACTTGGGGCGTTGGATGGGCGGCAGGATGTGTTTTTCTCGGCCCTCGAACCAACCCGGCTCATCGATGGGCAGGTGTCATTTCTGGCAGCGGGGAAACAACTGTTTCGATACGAAGAATCACTCGGTAAAGTGCCCGTTCTGACCACCAAAAACGGAGCGCAACTGCCTGCTCAAACCTTGTATATCGGGCTGGCCCTGCATGCCGACGTGGATTCGCTCGATGGAGTAAATTTTTACGTGGAATGGCCTGATAATGAAGCATTCAGGGCTTTATATCCGCTGCTGTCGCTGGGCCGATGGTCGCTTAATGGGCAACCGCTCGAAACGGCCCCCGGTCCATCGTTCAACCCATCGTATCGCCCGGACCCTAACGGCCCCTCGCGACTATTGGCCGAACACGAAATTTCCTATCAACTCGAAGAGTCTATTCGCCAAACCTACCGAAACCGCTTTGTGCATATTGTACAAACGGGGACAGAAGAGTTAGCTGAAGCTACCCAGCCATTTCCGGCTCTGTTTTACAATGTATTTGGCGGGGAGGCACTGGCTGCTTTTGGCCAACGTAAACATATATGGTTGACGGTATTGCTGCCCGCTCAATTCACAGCCGATGTATTGGAAACACTGTCGGTGTCGATCAACGCCTTTCCGGTAATGAACCGAAAGAATAACCGTATGACCTACCGGACGCGGGCTTTGTATCATTTACTTCCTCTGCGGACGGAGGCTTTCGAGACGCTGCTGACGGTGCGGACGGTACAGGACAGCAAAGAACGGATTTACGCCCCGTTTCCGTTTCATCAGGCCGACCACATTCAGGAGGGTAGCTATGCCATTCGGCGGGGTGGGGTGGAACGGTTCGACTTGCGGGATGCCCGCGACTCGCTCAACCACCTCATCGAATTGCTGCGGGAAGAAGCGGCCGCTTTTCATATCTATGGTCGTGATACAATACAATTACTAATCAGCCAACTGCTTGACCAGATCGAACAAATTGACCGAAAGTTGCACAATGCCACTGTCCCCCCCATCGAACTGACTCAGTATATCTTGTTTAAACCCTTTGAGGAGGGCGATACCATGCAGGTTGATTTCTGGACAACCAACTGCGAACTGGCCAATCAGATTCCTGCCGGGAGCCGCCTGGAGGTGTTCAACACTGATTTGATAAAAACCAATAGTGCCTTGTTGCTTACTACCTCAACGGGCGGTCGTAACCGACCCACGGCTATGCACCGGGTGGCAACCTACCGTTACGCCTTACTATCGCGGCAACGGCTGGTGACGCAGGAAGATGTTATTTCGTTTTTGCAGGCCGAACTAGGGCCATTGCTCGCTTCGGTGTCGATTCGTAAAGGGGTGGCTATTGGTGCGACTGCCAAAGAAGGACTGATGCGGACAGTGGATATTTACCTAACCCCGCCCCCAAACGACTTACTGTCTCCCGACGAATGGGAAATTACTCTCGAAGGACTCCGGCAGAAGCTCATTGATCGGTCGGGGCAAGTAACCCAATACCGCTTGTTTGGCCCTCATTCAACTGTTCGCTAAGTTACTACCCACCGTTTGTATGCCTACGTATTCTCGAGTTTTTCGTGTTTGTTGGCTGGTTACCCTGTTAAGCAGCGGTTTAGTAACTGTCTGGGCACAAAACCCGCTTACGTGCTGTAACGATGTAGCCCCGGTTTCACTCCCCAAGCGCCTGTCAAATTTGGGACATTGGCGGCTGGGTGGGGGCCTGGGTGTGAGTCAGCAATACCAGCGGCAGCGTACCGACCAGAGTCTGTATCTGGGTCGAGGACTCCAGACGACACTTAATGCCGAGTACTTTTTAGGGCATCATTGGGGTATCGGAGCAACGCTCGGTTTCGAAAACCTGAGTGTGCGCGATCAGTACGTTCGGCTGGTGTATCAGGATGCCGCTGTACCGACCAGCCTTGTTCCCGCATTTCTGCCCAAAGCTGGTATGCAGAGTTTACAGGCGGTACTGGGACCAGTGGTTTCGATTCCGCTGCTACGTCGGCTCACTATGGATCTGAGTTACAAGGGAGGAGTTTTTTATAATAATGCCCCAGTTGTAGGCGCGTTTGACCCTACCCGAAATGTATTAGTATTCCGGGTGTCGCCTAACTATCAGCGATTTAGTTTGGGTATGATGGCTTCGGGCAGCTTGCAATACCGGCTGACTCCCCGCTGGCAGATCGGGCTGGGTGGCACAGCGCAGTATTCCCGGTTTGGTTATACGGTAGACCGAACCGACGGGCGATTCTTCCAGTTTATGCGTCGGTTGGGTGTGCTCGGTGGACAGGTAACCTTGATCTATACCTTCGAAGCACGGTCGATTCCAATGGCCCCCGCATTGCCCACCTGTTACGCGCCCATTCTCGACAGCAGCGTACCTACCCGCTATGAGACTGGTGGTGACACCCGCCCCGTATTGAAGTGGCGGAGTAGTGCGCCCGTTTATACCGACGACGAGCGCTACACGGTCCGGCTGTTTAGCATGCCTGGCAATAAGCTTCTGGCCGAAAATACCATTAAAGAAACGCAATGGGCCTGGCCCGCCAAAATTGCCCTGCCCGACACCAGCAGTTTTTACTTTTTCTCCGTTCATTCGACCCGCACCGATTATGTGGAGCAAATCTGCCGGAGCGAGCTGACAACGGGTACGTTAGAGTTTTTCAAACGCATTGCGGTGGCGTTACCCCCCGCACCCGAAAATCCAAACCTGACCATCGAACTATTTGAGGTATTGCCTATTCTGGGGCAAGTAACAGTAGCCGCAAAGCCTACCCCACCCGTTCGCCGGTATACGTATCGAAAATCGTCAGGAAAAGGCGGCAAATATGTCAGAACCCGAACTTATTCACGGTCTAACAAACCAAAAGCGAAACCAGTCACCCAAACGGGTGTAGTGTCAGTGCGGGAATCGCTGATCTACCGGGAAGTGACGCGGCAACGCGAGATTGTTTGGCCCGCTGGGGTGCCATATCCCACAAAACCAACAGTGTATCGGTATGTAGTCAGAAAAACAGACGAACCCAATAAACCACCCATTGGTGAATACAACTTACTGGTTGAACCGGGCGGGACTGTAAAAGTGTTGACCCCAGCCGAAAAACAATTGCGGTTAAAGGTGCAGAAGTAAGCAGGCTAATCGGTGGGTTCCGAGGTTATCCGGGACTTACAAGTACGACGAATACCCCATATACACAACTGCCGGACGAGGAGCGTTTGGATCAGGTGATTCACTCCGAACCGAGACGGAGACTTCAGTGGATATGGGGACAAAATAGGCCACGAGTTCGTCGAGCATCGACAGCGTTGGGGAGCCGGGCAAAAACCGTTCTACTTCGGCTATAGGTACGGGTCCAAGAACAATCTGAACCCCGTTGCGGCCATCGTCGAAGCGGTCACCGGCCACGGAATCGACGCCCAGGCGGCAATTGGCCAGCGACGGACGGTTGTCGGACTGGACAGGTCGGCGCAGGTATCGACCGGCCCCAATGTGAACGGGTATATTGAAAAACCGCTCCAGTAGGCGCGCAAACCAGTGAAGATCACTTCGAAGCTGGTGAATGTGGGGGAGCATTGATAAAAACAGGCCCGCTTCGGTGGGAGTCATCCGGTTCAAAATGGGCCATTGGAGGGCAAACTGGTCAATAATGGCGCGGGCATCGTCAAGGCGATCTACCGCATCATCGTAGTGGACAGCGAGCGTTCGGAGATGGTTGAGTTCTACGTCGAAAGGCCGAAAAAACTGCCTGGCATCATCTTCCAGCTGACGGTCGACACGAATATCGGCCAGAACACGGTCGGTGTCTTTGGCTACGTCGGGTGAGCGGGGTTCGACGAACAGGTACTGTGGCATCATATCGAACAAACCTTCGCGAGGGGTGTCGATACGCTGATAGGGTTGGTCAGAATGGTTAGGATACCAGAAGCGAACGTCGTCGATGTCTTTGGAATAGGTCCGGTTATGAAGACCAGTTGGATTTACAATGACGCGGCCACCCTGATCAGCATCTTTGGACAGAGCTGCCGCCAGAATTTCGGCGCGAAAGTCTACATCGAGTAAGTCCAGAAAATAGGGGGCTTCGGTTTGACCAGGTATGGGAGTTGTCATGGGAAATAGGAACGATTTGACAATCAACGAGCAAAAGATCACTGAGGGCTTCACAAGTTCATCAGTAATCATACAATAATATGCAGGCACAGAATCGAAAAGAAATTAATCGGGCATTCGGTCAGTTTTTGGCTTGGTTTGTCGGTTTGACCATCCTGCTGCTGGGGTGCGTTTATGCTTTTTTGCGAACCGGCTCCTACCAGATTGATCGCCTGACCGAACAGCGGCAGCATTTTGAAGAGGTGTTCCTGATGGATGCCGTCCTGGCTGAAAAAGTAGATTCGCTGTATGCCGACATGAACTTGCTCAATACCTCCCGTATCACTAACGGGCGACAGATGGAACGGGTGATCACTAAAGAGAAGGAAGAGATTGCCAAAATTGTAGCCCAGAAAAAACAACTGCAGGACTATTTTGGGGTATACAGCCGACTGTCGGGCCACGTCAACGAGATGCTGATCCTGAAAGACTCCTTAAGTAAAGCCATTGCCGATGAGAGCACCGCCCGAGCGGAACTAACAGATTGCCTGAATTACAACCGACGCAGAAAGTGAACAGTGAACAGCGAGCAGTGACCGACCAAATCGTTTTGCTCATCGCCACTGCTTACTGTTCACTGCCTACCACCACTGCTCACTGCTACCTGTTCACTGTTTATGACTCCTTTGTTTTCCTTTCAAACGCGCGAACGACGACTTCAATTTGTCTATCTCCTCGGTGCAGTACTCGCATTGTGGGTAGTGGCCAGTTGGATTATGTTCCGAAGCTACGACTCAACTCCCCGGAGTTCTGATTATCTGGTGGAACAGATTAGCCGACAGCGAAAGATACTGGCCGATCAGCAGGGTCATTTTGTGTTACTTGACTCAGCCTATCGGGCCATTGTAGCGTATCAGCCTCAGGTAAATGCCGTTTTCGTAGAGGTGGACATTGAAGATCAGCTGGCCGATATTCGGTCACTGTCGGGGCAACAGGATGAGGGAATTCGCTTTCGGTCGTTTGCCCAGATTGCGGATTTCTACAAAATGGTTTATACCGACAAAAAGGTACTGTGGAGCAAGCAGGCCAATATTCAGTTGTTTCGCAAACAGGCCGACGAATGCGAAGTGGGCTATCAGCGCGAACTAGGGCCGGTGATCATCAATAATCCACCCGCACCGGCAATGGCCGGATCGCCGGACCGCCCTACCCGATGAACAGAGATCTTACCCTTACCACCCGAGCCCTGATGGCAACGGGCGGGCTGCTGCTCATGTTACTCTGGCTCACCTCGAAGCCTACTGTTCGGGCCACGGTTTCGCCCATTCAGGTGAGCGTGGGACAGCCTATTTACTTTACCGACAGTACCCGTGGTGCCGAAATGCACCGCTGGGAGTTTGGTAACGGAGCCATGTTGCGGAAGGCAACGGGGGATTACACCTATCGGCAGGCGGGGTCGTATCTGATTCGGCTTACGGTGGACGACGAGTACCAAAAAACCTTTCGAGTGACAGTGAGGCCGGGCCCACCCGTTAATTTGCGCGATTCGGTGGTGCAACTCAATGGCCCGCAGGGAGACTACCATTACCAGAATGAAAAACTGACGTTTGTAGCCACTGGCGGCCAATCTCGATCGTTTGCATGGCGGTTTGGGGAATCGGGCCGAATTGACTCCCGCGATCAGACTGCCATTTATAGCTACGCCCAGCCAGGTCTCTAT
The DNA here is from genome assembly GCF_028867935.1 of Flavobacterium sp. SUN052. GTDB lineage: Bacteria > Bacteroidota > Bacteroidia > Flavobacteriales > Flavobacteriaceae > Flavobacterium. The sequence goes on along the minus strand of NZ_JAPQNS010000002.1, from coordinate 688,812 downwards.
ACGGTGGTGCTGACCACCGATCTGACCAAGTACCCACTCAAACAAAACATACTGATCCGGCCCGGCTTTCGCAAATTCAACCCTCCCGTTGATTCAACCGACCTGGCTGGCGACGACATCCGCCGGCGTTTGCAGGCAATTGCCGATGGGAAACCGTTTAACACCAACTATTACTATGTGCTAAACCGGTACCTGTGCAAACGCGACTATGCCGCCGTGCAGGTAAACGCTACCAAACTCAACGATTTTTACTCCTACTGCATGGGGCTTCGTTTCGACCGGGGAGTACAAGTCGATGGAGTCAGTATCGACTCGGATACCCTCACCCGCTGTATTTTTCGCCTGAACGTGACCCAGCACAAGTTATGAAATGGACCGTACTCCTGCTGTTGCTGACGGCCGTTACCGCCCATGCTCAACTCCCCTTTTTTTTACGGGTGGCACGGCAACCCGCTAACCTCGCCCCCATAAAACCGTCTCGGGCCGTAAAACTGGGTACCATTATTTCGATTCCTGAAAAAAAATTGAGTGTCAATCCTCAACCGCCCGATGGAGCTCCGTGGATTGTGTTTTCGGACCGCGATAACAACACCACGTTTCGAAACCCAAACGGGGTGACACGTTTCAGAAAAGCCCGATTTCTGGATGCATTTTACGTTCTGAAAGAAAAAAAGGGCTACCTCAAACTCATTCAGTACCGACCCGATTTGCCCATTGGCAACAAGTTTTCCCGGCGAGTTATTACCGACCGGAAAGCCGTTGTGTACTACGGATGGGCTCCTAAAAGCCGGTTTCTACTGCTCAACCAAAGTTACCGCACCAACGACGGACGCCACGCGCAACTGGTTAGCCCGGCGCTGGCCCAGCCCGATTTACTCAACAACCCCGACTTGTATCTGATTGGCGATTCGGTGCGGACGTTTGTTGATCCTGGCCTGCAACTCCCCGCAAAAAAACCTATCCGGCTCTACGAACTGGCTTATCCTTTCAAACAGTCCGAATCGGGCAGGCAGGTGCTTATTGGGCGGTCCCCCTGGTTTCCCGCTGATAGTATCCGGCAAACTATAATTGGGTGGGTACCGCAGGAAGCACTCCAGTCGGTGGGAGAGCGTGTGTTTGTGGAAGCCGACACGGTAAGCCAGCCACACCGCTCTGAACGGCTGTTTGCCACCCAGTCGGCAGCTATCAGCCAGCCAGCCGATTCGGTGTTGAACAGTGGTCAGTTTTCGACTGTATCCTGGGCTTCGCTGGGAGCCAAGTTCCCGGTCCTGGGCCGGTGTTGCACCCTCGATAGCCAGATGGTGCTGCAAACCCATGCGCTCACCCCCCTATTGGCAAAACGGGATGTTCCCGTGCTGAGCGTGGGTGGACAACGCATTAACAACGCCCGATTGAACCAGATCCAGACAGGCCACCGAAGGCTCAACATCGTGTATGTGGTAGAAGGAAGCGCAGCCCTGTTTCCGCGATGGGGCGAGCTGCTCAACGCGATTCAGTTTTCAATTACTCAACTCATGGCCGATACCACCAGCCCCTTTGTCCGACTGCAAACGGGAGCCGTGATTTATCAGGAAACGGCCCTCGAAGAGAGTAAACGCAAAAGCCAGATCAACAACTTGACACTCTCGACCGATCCCGCCCGCCTGCTGGCTTTTATGACCCGCAATGCGCCCGACCGGCCCACGAACGCAACCGCCAACCTGCTTCCACAGCCCATTCGGTTTGGTATGGAACAGGCATTGAAACTGCTGGCAAACCATACCGATGAAACTAACGTGATTGTGTTGGTGGGTACCACAGGCGATAATCAGGAGGTGGCCGGGTGGGGAAATGTGTTGGAAAACCTTGCCCGGACCGACTGCCGGATTGTTGCTTTTCAGACTTATGCGGCTAATACCTCTATAGCGAATGATTTCGTGTTACAGGCTAAAGAATTAGTACTTCGGGCGGGGCAGGAAAGCAGTCAGACTAAAAAGACCAAACTCGTGCGACCCGACAATGTGACCCCCACCACCGAGTTTGACCTCCGCCTTGGCGACCGCAACGTGTATCAGCTGGCCTATCCCGATCGGAGCATGGTGCCGGGTTGGGTATTGTTTCCAAGAAAAGAAAAACAAATGCTTTTCAAGGAGTTAGTAGCTGCCACCGATAGTTTACTCTTGCAGGTGCGCGACGAGAACAAAACCGTTATGGAAGGGCTCGAAATGACTTTTGCTCAGATTGAACCCCTCACCGACCGGGTGAACCCGGCTTTAATTGCCCAAGTTGCCCGTACCGGCGAGTCGCTCCGAACCACGCCCGCACAGGCCGCCCGACTGAGCGATTACCCATACCTAACAACGGCCTACACATCGATCAGCACCCGCCAGCAATCGGGATGGAAATATACGACCCTGCTTACTGCCGACGAATACGAAACCGTTGGCCGTTGGCTCGACGTGCTGGCGGGTGACAATATCGATCCCACCCGTTATATCGACAGGGTATTACTGGCGCGGCAAATCAGGCAGGTGGTTTTTCAGGCGGGTATCCCGTCGGTAGAGGCCGGTACCCTCAGTGGGTTGTTGTCGGGAATGCTCGATTTGCCCGTGAAAAATGACCTTCTGGGTCAAGTTCAGCTTCGTCTGATTACTGAACCCGATATTTTACCCAATGCCCAGCTCAACCGGGCTCTATATCTACTACGCGAACGCCGGGATTATTTCCGGCGCATCCCGATGTTTCCGAACAGTCGGTTTAGCTCGAACGGAAAAACGTATTACTGGATCAGTGAAGACCTCTTTAAATAGCTATGCCTACATTCAGTTCATCCGTTCAAACGGCCCTCCACATTGCTGCATCGCTAGCCCGCGAATACCATAATGAACAGTTTGCGGCTGCCCACCTGCTCCGCGCTATACTGCACGATGAAGTTGGTGGTGCCAAACTTCTGGCGGCTTATAATAAAGACATACCGTTTGTGCGCGAATGGGCCGATGTCTGGATCGAAGATACCCCCCGCACCAGCCTCAACAAAAACCAGCCCGAAGGCGATTCCTCGGTGGAACGGGTGATAGCCGAAGCCGAATTTGTGCGGATTCGACTTGATATGGACTTTATAGAACCCATTGCCGTGCTGGTTGCCCTCACCAAACCCGGTGTGGGATTTACGCATGATCAGCTCCGATCGCTACCCTTGCAGGAACGCGACCTCATGCAGCGGTATATGCAGGATCGGGCCCGGCCTGGATTGGCCAACCCCAAACTAAACCGGAAGGGCTCCGGCAATACCGAAACGGGCGTTGGCAACGGGGCTGAATCTAGTGACGACCCAGCAAGTGCTGAAACAACCCCAGATGGCTTACCCAAATTTTGCCGCGACAAAACAGAAGAAGCCCGCGCCGGGCGGCTCGACCCGGTGATTGGGCGCGATGGCGAAACCCGCACCATGCTCGGAATTCTGGGACGACGCAGCAAGCCCAATGTGATGCTCGTGGGTGATCCGGGTGTGGGCAAATCGGCCCTGATCGACGGATTGGCCCAGCAATTGGCCGACGGAACCGTTCCCGCCTGGTTACAGAATGCCACCTTGCTCGAACTGGACCCCGGCGCGTTGATTGCAGGTGCATCCTACAAAGGTGAAGTGGAAGATCGACTCAAAACCGTGATCAAGGCCGTGAAAGCCTACGACCGCTGCATTTTGTTTATCGATGAAATCCATATGTTACTCGACCCCAAAGGGTCGGCAGGTAATGGCGTAGCCAACCTGCTCAAACCCGAACTGGCGCGGGGCGACCTGACCGTAATTGGGGCGACTACTCCCGATGAATACCGCAAACTGATTGAACCCGATCAGGCCCTGTGCCGCCGGTTCGAAGTGCTGACTGTGGGCGAGCCCACCGACCGGGTGGCCAACCGCATGATTCGGGGACTCACTGGCGCGTATGAAACCCACCACAACCTGAAAGTGCAACCCGATGTAGTACCCGTTTGTATCCGGTTGGCCCGTCGCTACAGCAAAGATCGTCGTCTTCCCGACTCTGCCCTCGACCTGCTCGACCGCACGATGGCGGCTGTCAGGATGGCCAACGAAACGTCAATTGGGGAACTCGACCGTCTGAATTTGGCCGCTTCTGAACTCGACAAACAGGATCTCGCACCCGAAGAAGCCCTTGATGAATGGCAGTGGATTAACACCCTCATGCAGCAGCAGATCAGCCCTGTGCTGCTCGGCCAGCTTACCGACGACCGCGATCCGGCAACTCTCGAAACGCCCGACGCCATCCGTGAATACCTCCTCGACCGGCTACATACCATCCGTGATCTGGCCCAAAAAAGGTCGGCGGTTGTGAGTACCGCTGATCTGGCAGCGGTGGTAGCCCACAAAACGGGGATTCCGATGGGTAAGGTGCAAGCCCAGGAAAAAGAGCGACTACTCAGTATGGAGAGTCACCTGCAAAAGCGGGTAGTGGGGCAAGATCATGCCCTACGCGCCCTGTCGGATGCCATTCTGGAGTCGCGTTCGGGTTTGGGCAGAAACGGGCAGCCAATGGGGTCGTTCTTTTTCCTGGGACCAACGGGCACAGGCAAAACTGAACTCTGCAAGTCGCTGGCCGATTTTCTGTTCAATGACGAGCGGGCCATGATCCGCTTCGATATGTCGGAGTTTAAAGAAGAACACTCAGCGGCCCTGCTCTACGGCGCCCCTCCGGGCTACGTAGGCTACGAAGAAGGTGGATTATTGGTAAACAAAATCAGACAGCAACCCTATGCAGTGGTATTGTTCGATGAAATTGAAAAGGCCCATTCGTCGGTGTTCGACGTGTTTTTGCAGATGATGGATGAAGGACGGCTGCACGACAAGCTAGGTAAAGAAGGTGACTTCTCAAATGCCCTCCTCATTTTCACGTCGAACATCGGCAGCGAATGGATCACGGCGGAGAGTGAAGCCGGACGACTGCCCACGTCGGGGCAGCTGATGGAACGGATGAGTGGTCAGTTCCGGCCCGAATTTCTGGCTCGTATCACCGAAATTCTGCCCTTCCGCCCGATTCAGGAGGAAAACGTCGTTCGTATTTTCGAGATTCAGTTGGCTCACCTTCACAAAAGCCTAAAACAACAGGGCATTGAACTAATAGTGACAGATGAAGCCAAACGCAATCTGGCTTTGCGTGGATTTACGCCCCAATACGGTGCACGACCGTTGGCAGGTGTTATTCGAAACCAGCTCCGCCGACCCATCTCTCGACTCATCATTGCCGAAAAACTAACCAAAAATCAGACACTCACAATCGACTGGGATGCCGGGCAAAATGAACTGAGCTGGAGGATAAAATAAGAGGGTAAAAGCAAACCATACCGGATTTGGGAAAACCATACCGGATCTGGGAAAAATGAGTGGTTGAACTAGTCTACATATTGACAATCAGCGAGGTAAAGGCCTACATTTAGATTTAATCTAAACGAATTCTTCCTTTATGTTCAACTTCGATATCGGCGGCAACGAGATTAAGCCCGAAGCATCAGAAGGTATTATCGACATTCCGTATAACCGGACAATGTTGGCCCAAAAACTCACCCAGGAGACTCCTGTAAACCCTGAAACCGTAACTGGGCTTAAAACGGTTGAGCAGGTTTTCAACCACTACAAACCAGCGGTCGATGTGGAGTTTGAATCGGTGGAAGGGATGCCAGTTAGGGAAACGCTTCAGTTTCGCAGCGTGAGTGATTTCCGGGTAAAGAGCATGGTTGCCCAAAGCCCGTTTTTACGCTCTCAGGACGCTCAGTTTCAGGAGTACACTCAAATTGGCCGTCGGCTCAAAGGTCACCGGGTATTGCAGACGGCCCTGGGCAACCCCGCTGCCAGAGCAGCTATGGTTGATACAATGAAGGCTTTGTTGGCCGAACTGGAAGCTGCCGACCCTGAAGAAGTAGCTGCCTAAGATTTCCTTCTACAAAACAACTCATTAACCAGACATTATTCTGATGGAAAGCGAACCAAACGCTCCACAACTTGAACCCGGAGCAGCCACCGCTGTTGCTACGACCAGCCCCGTCCGTTCAGTAGATCTACCGGGCATGGCGGCCCTTTCGGCTTACGGCGGTTTTGCCTTTTTAGAGAGCTTCATGGATGGAGTTCAGAACGTAAGCCCCGATCGTAAAGCCCGTAAGAAAATCTACCTTAGCGACCCCACCAAGAAAAACGAACGGGCTGTCTTAAAGGAAAAACTTAAACTATGGATTGATGTCCTGAGTTCGGCTGATAAGCTGGAGGAAATGGAGAAGATTGCAGCAGAACGAGCTGCCGTTCTGGAAACCAGCCTTCGTAAAAACCTGCTGACGACGCTCAACACGACGCGCACTCTCGAAACGAGTTATCGGGGTTTGTCGCTGTTCTACAAAAATACGGAAGCGGAAAAATTGTCGAATATCTCCATCGTCAATGCTGATTTTGATCAGTTGTGCGATCTCGATAACCCCCGATTTGCTGACCATATTGCCGACGAACTGAAGCAGAATTATGACCGACTCGACCTTCGTCAGAATTACTCCCTGCTGGTAATTCCGGGCTTTATGGAGTCGAACGCCATTCTGAACAAATGGGCTAAAATTGCCCATGCGAATAAGGTGATGCTGTTCACGGATTTTGCCGATCTCGAAGGTCCCGACGACGTGATCGACCTGTTCAGCACAGCCAACCTGACCGGTGCTGACCTCTACAAGTCGAACGTGATTATGACTTGCAACTGGGCGGTAGGCCGTCAGAAAGTGGCAGAAGTAGGCGAAACCGAGGACCTCTTTGTGCCACCATCGTCGGCATTAGCGGGTAAGATTTATTACACCCTGATGTCGCAGGTAACGGCGGGTAAGAAGCACGGCGGTATGAACGAAGTGCCAGGAGTTCGGTTTCCGCTTCGCAAGAGTGAGATTTCTGCCCTGGAGCGGCTCAACCTCGTACCTATGGTCTATGAATATGGCCAGGTGATGGCGTTTTCAGGCAAAACACTTTTCAACGGAGACAACCTCGGCCTGCAAACCTACTCGGTGGTGCGCGTATTCGACCACGTAGTGAAAGTGCTGTTCGACTTCCTGAACCGCCGGGCTTTCGAAAACTGGAACACGCTGATCGAAGCGGATTTACGCCGTCAGATTGCACAGTTCTTAGATAGCATCAAAGGGCCAACCAAGCTGATCGACAAGTTCCGGATTATGCGCCTGGAACGCGACGAAACGCAGAAAGACCGCATTTTCCTGGACATCAGAATCACGCCGTACTTCCCTGCCAAGAGTTTTGTAATCCGGTTGGACGGTCGCAAGGGCGATGATGTCGATAACACCGAATGGGCATCGGACTATACCGAACTGCCAGCAACAGCCTAACAACTTTTCAGAGAATCTGCGGGGGAGTTCAACCCTGAATTACCCCGCAAACTCTTTTCACTACTAACCAATTACCAATAAAATGGCTTATACCAGTTTCCTGACCTTGGACGGCATCGTGTATGACGTGCTGGGGGGCGGCATTGGGTTTTCGCGGTCGGTCGATGTGAAAGGCCGGCCTTCGAGCTTTGTGCAAGGTGGTCAGATGACCTTTACATCTGAGATCACCCCCGAAGTTAAACTTCTCGAAAACATGGTGAACTTACAGAACATCCCCTTCAAAATGGGCAAGCTGGAGTTCGTCGATTCGGGCGATGATGCCACCGTGATGCGAACCATCGAACTGATGAACGCCTTCATTGTCAGCTACAGTGAATCGTTCACAACCGGGGCCGAAGCGTATCTCTGTACGTTTACGTTATCCTGCGAGAAAATTACCATAAAAACAGCCATTCTTGACCAGCGATGGCCGCTCAAGAGTTAAACCCTTTCACCTACTAAGCTCCTACAGCCATGATGATGGACACTGGGTTTACCGGAACCCTTACAATAGTCGCCGACAAATACGACATCGTTGCGTTTAACATGAGTTACTCGCGCGATTTCGATAATAAAGGCCGCCCCTGTTCGGCAGTGCGCGCCAGCCAGCTAGCTTTTACTATTGAAATCACCGACATGGTGAAATTGGTGGAAACGATGATTAACGCGCAAAACAAACCCATTATGACCGGCACTGTCGAGTTTTGGCAGTCGGGCATTGCGGGTGCCTTTCGGACCATTACCTTCTCAAATGCCTTCATTGTGAGTTATAGCGAAGGATTCCAGGTAACAGGTTCTGACAACTTTATGTGCGATATTAATATCACCGCCGAAAAAATTGACTGTGGTCTTTCGAAGTATAATGCGTCGTGGCCATTGACTAGTTAAGCACCGAAATCAATGACGAACCGCTGGATATGGGGGCCATTAATTGGCAGTTGGATAACGGCTTCGGTCTGCATTCATCTATTCTATATCAAGCGGATTCGTTTTTACGACGAACCAGTGCTGGCCTCAATCCCAATCATCGATGGGGCTGCTCTGCATACAGCACTTAGGGGTAATCTGTTTCCAAAAACGCGAGGTGAGTTCACACTAGGCAGTAATTGGCGGGCATTGGATTCGCTCGCCGATTACTTGCTTCGTCATTCCGACCGGCAACTGACTGTGACAGGGTATCATACGCCCGCCGAAAGTCGCCAAACACTGGTGCCCAACCTCGGTGCCGTACGGGCCGACCGAATATGGCAGTATTTGCGGGCTGCTGGAGTGTCGCCCATGCAGGTGCAAACGAAGGGCGTGGCGACCGAGGCATTGGTATTCGTAAATGATACCACCAACGCCCTTGCCTTCGCTTTTGCCGAGAAACCCGCTACCACCGCCCGAACCCTGGCCGAGGGGCAACGCTATATTGACCTGTTTCACCCGATGGAATTGTATTTTCCAACGGGTAGCACGGCCTTTATACGCACGCCAGACACCGATCAGTTTATGGCCGATGCCGCCCGTTATTGGGTTGGCGAAGGGTTGAAAATACATCCAAACGATGTGCTGTTGCTGACGGGCCATACCGACAGTGTTGGCTCCACCCGAACCAACCAGCGACTTTCGTTGGGTAGGGCACGCGCGGTGCAAACGGCTTTACAGCAGGCTGGTCTGCCTACGAGGGTATTTCAACTCGACGGGCGGGGCGAAAGCAAACCCATTGCGCCCAACGCCACGCCCGAAGGCCGCGAAGCCAACCGACGCGTTACGATTGTTGTTCAGAAAAAGCCGCACCGCACCGGCGGTGATGCGGCAAACCGACCGGCGGCCCGCTAAGATGTTTCAGTTAAACCCGTTTCGACTGACCGATGCCAGTTTGTGGCACTTCCTGATGCTACAGGGCATGGTCATTATCGCCTACCTGTTGGCGCGGCAATGGTTTTTGCATCAGCAACGCGAGAAGCTGAAACTGTTGCGTCAGTTGCAGGAGGAGATCAATGCGCTACGGGCGGCTCAGATGGAGCGGGCTACTTTGCCTGAAGCCACGGGCCGCGACGACCTGAAGGAGGTAGCTGGCGTTAACCTGAAAGTAGAGTCTATTCTGAATAGTGTCGGTATCCACCGATTTGGGCAGTTAGCTGCCACACAGGTGCCTACCCTGCAAACGGTATTGGAAGAACATGGGCCGCTTATATTCTCGTTCGACCCGGCCACCTGGCCCGGTCAGGCGCGGCTTGCCGCCGACAACCGATGGGCTGAGTTGCGGGCCTGGCAGGAGGAAGCCCGGCGTGGTTCACACCTTGATATTGAGCAATTGATTCGGGAAGGATTGAAACAGAAAACAAAACCAAAGCGCGGCATAGCCCGAACCATTCCACGACCTGACCCCGTATGAACCCATTAAACCCCTGGGTAGCCCTAACCGAAATACTGATTTTGCTGGCCCTCGCTTTTGGCGCTGGCTACTGCCTTGGCTACTGGCAGCACCGTGAACCACTCCAAAAACTGGATGACCGAATCCGGCAGGCTAAGCGGGAGTTGAAGAAGATACAGGAGTGAGCGTTTGACCTATAACTAACTAAGAAGATGCCCTTAACCAATCCAGGCCAATTTGTGGCAATATCAACATGGAATGAATTTAAGTCCCTTACTGACAACAATGGTTTGTTAGTAAGTGGAAGAGGGAAAAACATAACGTTTGTTGATAAGGCCCTTAAAGAATATTGGAAAACAGCAGGAGCGGGAAGTGCACCAACGGCCCAACAGGCAGAAAGGCATTTAGCGCTTCTTAGTGATCTCGTACAGGCTTGTCTGACATGGCTGAAATTAAAGAAAGGCAAACTGAAAACGAATAAAAAAGGTACTAATGTCAACAATAGAAAGTTCTTTATATCAAATATGGCAGATGCGGCTCTTAAAAATATAGGCTTCATCATCTATACGCATGGGCTTTACACCCCGAATCAATATGGAAGTTATGTCTTCCACAAAAGTAAACTGAAGACTGTTGGAACTCTTCATTTTGGAGGGGAAGTCGGTAGAAATGGAAATCATACGATCAACGTAGATCCACACTACCAGATTGAACGTACTATGTATCTACACAATAAAACGACTAATAAAGTAAAAACGTCCATTTCAGCCAACCAGGTTATGGATGTATTTGAGTACATTAAAACAAATCAAATCAGGGAAAACAAGTTTTCAATGCCTAATTTCGGATCACAGCGGGAGCAGAATAAATTTACGGGCAAGGTAAATTCCGCGATTAGGAAAGTTTTTGAAAATGGGGTTGACAATTTAACGATAGAAGAATATAACCTTCTGGATCAAATAGCGAACGTCGGAACTAAACGAAGAGATTTTGACGTGATGTCGAAAGACCAGCGATTCGCTTTTATGGCCATACCCGGCGAAAATGGGCTTCTTTACGATGCCAGTGATCAGCCTATAACAACCCAGGATTATCAAAAAGCTCAACATAGAGAAAATATGTATGCCATGGATAAATATGGCAACATCATCTTCAAAATAATGGGGGGAATAAGACAAGGCGGTGATCTGCCCGAGAGTCGTCAATTTGCCAACAAATTTAATCACTCTTCATTCAATGCTGCGGGTGATGTTATTTGTGCAGGCATGATCACAATCCAAAATGGACGATTGCTACGGATTGACAACAATAGTGGTCATTATAAGCCCAACCGTGATCAATTGCACAAATGTGTGAGCATTTTAGATGATGACGAGGTTGATCTCTCTCAGTGTCAGGTTATTCTTTTCGAATATAGACGGGAACAATACCAGTATGACGATAACCGGGTAATGAAAACGGCTACGGGTACTTTTAAATATGTACATACCTTGCAGGCCGCTAATTTTGTGATTAATAAAGAATTACGAGATAATAATCCAGAGCGTGCGATGGAACCCGATTAATTGATAGACCCGATTCGTGTGTTGGACGGCCGAATCGGGCAGGCCCGGCAAGAATTGAAACGGTAAAACGCTGGACTTCAGAAGTTAAGCATTGAATCGTATTACTTTTTGATAACCTTAATTTTACCAATATGGCATCGTTACCTAAAATCACGCAGGAATCGCTAGTTACTATGGCCTCTCATCCTTCCAAGCCAGTTGCATTTATCAAAGTAATCAACTCAGAAGGAATTTTAACTGATTTAGTAATCAAAAGGGAGGCTCAGTCAAATCGTAGTAATCCTGCACACGTTGGTTCAATTGCCTGGACTTCTAAAATAATGAAAAATGTTCAGGATCCGTTGGTCAAAATGATTGTACTTGATGATCAGGAACTGGCTTTTTTGACATCAGTAGTGAATGAATACATCCCAGGAACTACGACTTGCCAGGACCTTATTGAAAATTTAGAAAATAGTGTTTGGGTAAAAATGCCTGCTGTAGATGGCCTATCTGATGGTGCTTTCTCGACTCGGAGTAGGGAGTACGGAAAAAATGATGAATTAAATTTTGAAAAGCTGACAGCATTACTATCCCATTTGAATGACCCTAACAACTGGTTTGAATTGGGGAAAGTGCTGGCTGCTGATATTTTCAATGGGAACTCTGACCGATTTTCTCTCGATGGAAGTTCTTGGAATAATGCAGGGAATCTTCTTTTTATAAAGTCAAGAATTATCGGACTTGATGTATGGGATCCTGCTAGTCGGGCTGATCAAAGTAATTTATTTGATCGCCAAATCGGCCCAAACAGTACGTTCGAATTGAGATTGTTAAACCCCCTAGATGTACATAAGCCTATAGATCGCATGACGTATGCAGGAAATATTGCTAAAGCAGTAGGAGAACGAATTAATCGAACGCTACAAAATGCTGGTTATCAAGAAGATCAGAAGATAAGTATAACCCTTGGAAAAGGTAGAGGTAAAGTGAAAATCAAATGCAAGCGCAAAGATTTTGCTAACTTATACAACCACAGAGCATTCTTGGTAGAGCAGGGGCTAATAGAGGGGACTGATAGTTTAAAGGCATATTTGCTTATGAAAATAAACAAATATGCTCGGGACAATGCCCTGTTGGCCGAACAATTCGCTCAGGAAGCTCGACAAAACTTTGCGTACAACCACCATAATGGGGATCGTCGGGGGAATTTCTTGGCGAATGTGCGGCCTCAGGCTAGTCGGAATGCTATTCCAAAAAATGTATCTAATCATAATCGGCGGCTGGCAGGTACATTTGATCCAATTCAATCACACTTACAACATCAACAGCCAACACCACCTCCGCAACTAATAGCTCAACAACCACAACAACCAATTTTACCTGCTCACCTTCGTAAGGCAGTACCCAATGGTATTATTCAGCGAATGGTTTATTTAAAATGGATTCCGAGGGATGCTATCCCTTATCTGTAAGGCGAGTGACTGAATTACACACTTGAACGCTTTTCGCCAACTCCAAACCATCATTGCCCAGCTAAAAACCGAGCGCAGCTACATTCAGCAACTGATTCAGCAGTATGATCAGTTGCTGAACGCGCGTTTGGGGGCGTTGCTCACTCGCTTGGGGGACTTGCAACAGGTAGTGAGTATCCAGCGGGCTGCTAAATCACGCCGACGGTCAGAGCAAGATGAACTTGTAAGCTGGCAACCACCGTCGATAAACCAAACAACGTTTCCAACTACCCAACCCAACTACGCTCCACCAACACCTCAAACTGCACCAATCTCCACTGCCGATGACTCGCTGAAAAAACTGTACCGCCGGGCGGTGTCGTTGGCTCACCCCGATTTGTTTGCGGGCGACCCTGATCGAGAAGCCTGCGCAACCGAGCTGATGAACCAGCTAAATGCTGCTTACGAACAGGAAGATACCGAAGCTGTTCGTGAACTGTTAGCTGATTTGGAGGACGGGTTGCCGTTTCTGGACCTACCCGGTCATGAACCCGACCCGCAAGCCGTGGATCGCATTGTGGCCAGGCTCACTCACACCCGCGACGAACTTATTCGGGAGTTATCCGTACTTCGTCGGAGCGAAAGCTACCGGATCATGAGTGACGAAACCGTTGATTTAGCCGCGCATTTCGACTACCTTGAGCAACGTTTTTTAGCCCAGATTGATCTGTTAATGAAGTCAGTAGCTTAAAAATCACCAAACTCCACCGTGCCTGACCTGATTCCTGTCCCCACCCCGCCGAACCCTCGAACGCCCCCGACCAGTGCTGCGTTGAAAATGGCCCTGCAAATGCCCCTGAAGGCCAGGCCCTATTCAGCGAGCATCATGCGACAAAACCCTACGGCCTTTGTGTTTCTGATCGACCAGTCGGGGTCGATGGGTGAACCAACGCAGTACCGGGGACAAACCTGCTCTAAAGCCGAAGCAGTGGCTCAGATTGTGAACCAGACGCTGCTCGAACTCCTGCTTCGGAGTCAGAAAGGCGACGAAATCCGGCATTATTACGACGTGGCTCTCATTGGCTACGGTGGAGCGGCCACCGCCAACGTGCTTTGGCCAGAGAAGTGGGCCCAACAACCATTTCTTAGCCCGGCCGAACTGGTTCAGGCCACCACCCGTGAGGAAGAAAGCGTGGTAGAGCGCCGAATCCGCGACCGGGTGATTCGTACCGTTGAAAAACGCCCCATCTGGCTCGAACCCGTATCGCGTTATAAAACACCCATGAAGAGCGCGCTGCTGTTGGCCGAATCGCTGTTGCAAACATGGGTTGAGACACAGGCTGGAAAAGATGTGTACCCGCCCACAGTGATCAATATCACGGATGGCGTAGCAACCGATGCTACCCACGACGAACTACTTGATTGTGCCGACCGAATCCGACAGTTGCACACTATCGACGGACACGTGTTGCTGATGAATATTCATCTCTCCGACGAAACGGGAAAATCAGTGCAGTTTCCAGGCCACGTCCGTGACCTGGTTGATGACCCACAGGCTCGGCTGTTATATGATCTGTCGAGCGAGATGCCAGCCTCGTACCATGCTGATATTGCGGGTTTATTTGGACTTGATCAGCGACCCCGTTACGTGGGGATGTGTAGTAATACTGATATGGATGCACTGGTTAAATTCATGAACATCGGCACGCCTACGCAGCACAATCAGGCGTTTGCCGCTAACCTTCGCGCTGACGGATGATTACCCGCGTTCAGACCATTGGTAAGGAAGCGCCATTATATACCGACAACGAAGATGCGTACTATGTAGAACCCACCGAGGGGCGTTGGGCTGTGGCCGACGGAGCCGGGGGCACTGGCTTGTATGCAGGCGAATGGGCTCGTTTTCTGGTAGCGCGGGTCAACGAACCCATTGTGAGTTTAACGAGTTTGACCAACTGGCTGGAGCACTACTGGGCCGCGTTTTTTGCTGAATTCCGGCCCCAAGCCGCTGAGCATTACCTCACCGAACGCAAGTTTATGGATGAAGGCTCTGCGGCTACCCTCGGTGTGTTGCACCAACGATACGAGCGGATTCATTGGATGCTCTACGGTGATGCCGTTATCCTGTGTTTCAATCCGTTAACTAAACAATTAACGAGCGCCCGGCCCGGTTTGGCTCAGTTTGAAACGGCTCCTTTCCTGCTGAACTGGAACAGCTCACCACAGATAGAGGGGTTTGGATATGGAGAGTGGGTTCATGAGCAGGGAAATGCATACGCGCTGCTATCCGATACCATCGGCCAGTATGTGTTGATGGCCTACGATGCGTTGACGGGTAATCGCGCCGAATTGGAGCGACTGGGACAATTGTCTACAGCCTTGGGGCAACGGGCTGCCCATCACTTAGAGTTCTGGCCAGTGCAACCTGCCCTATTCTATCCGCTGGTGTGGCAACCCTTACGGGAGTCTCTCGTATCTGGAACTGCATTTGCTACCTTTACCCGTAAACTCCGGGCCTTTAACCTGCTTGGCGTAGACGATTATACGGCCGTTTTGATCGATTGAGATGTACCCATCGTTTAGCGAATACCTCCAGGCGATTGACCTGTCGGGGGACAGTCTCAACCAACTCAGACAGTTGCGGCCAGTGAGAAGAGCCGATGGACAACCGTATTTCAGCAGTGGGAACTTTGCCGTTGTCTTTCGGATGGAAGACCCACAAACCGGAGCCTGGGTAGCCCTACGGTGTTTTTTGCGCGAAGTTCCCCGTCGGCGCGAACGCCTGCAACACATTGCCCAGTACCTGCACGAAAACCCGACCCCCTACCTTTTGCCGATTACCTATTATACCCAGGAAATTTGGGTAGATACCCGATTTGGCCAACCGGGTGAGTTCGATCTGATGACAATGCCTTGGGCCGAAGGGCAAACGCTGGCCACTTACGTGGCAGCCTGCTGTGCGGCTAATGATCGGGTTGCCCTGGCGCAACTCGCCCATCGGTTCGATGCAATGGCCCACTGGTTGCTGGCCCAGCCGTTTGCTCACGGCGATCTCAAACCCGACAATATTATGGTTGCTACAGATGGTACACTTCGACTCATCGACTACGACGGGTGCTATGTGCCGAATCTGCATGGTTTGCCCTCGCCCGAACTGGGTTCGCCACCCTACCGGCACCCGGAGCGACAGGCCAGCCACTATAACCCGCATATTGACGATTTTAGTTTGTTGCTTCTCTCCCTCGAACTCCACGCACTGAGCCACGCCCCAAACCTGTTCAGCCCGATGGACAGCCTGCTTATCGACGCGGCCGACCTCAACGACCTTAACACCAGTTATCGATGCCAACAAATCCGTCAGTTAGCAGAAAAAGGCGTTAAAGCGAGGCTTGCACTCCTAGAATTTGCCTGTTGTACGCCTGTGGGGCCTATTGAAAGCCTGAAAACCCTGCTATCACGACAGCGTGAAATCAGTACACAACGGCTGATTCCTTATCGTCAAAAAAGCCGTTGGGGCTTTGTGAATTCCAAACGGGAGTTGGTCGTTGCCTGTACATACGACGAGGCTGGGTCGTTTTCTGAAGGGCTGGCCCCCGTACGATTAAACGGAAAATTTGGGTTCGTGAATCAGCAGGGAGCTATCCAGATTCCGTGTCACTACGACGAAGCGCGTGATTTTGCTGAAGGCATGGCGGTGGTTCGGTTACCAGACGGATACCATTACATTGACTCTACAGGCCAACAAATGAATGCCTATCGGTTTGCCGAGGCCGGTTCGTTTCAGGACGGATTAGCATCAGTGCGTCAGGGCGATGAATGGGGATTTCTAAATCTCCTTGGTCAACTACAGGTTCCGTGTCGATTTAAGTCGGTTTGGCCGTTCGCGAATGGACTAGCCCGAATCAAAGACAGTGACGGATATCTGTTTATTGACCAGAGGGGCCAAGTGATTATTGAGGGACCATTTAGCTACGCGCTGAATTTTTCGGAGGGATTAGCTGCCGTAGTGCAGGATGGTAAATGGGGCTTTATCGACACGAAAGGCCAAGTAGTTATTCCCTGTATGTTCGACGAAGTGGGCGTATTTGCCGAGGGGCTTGCCTCAGCGCATCGGAACGGTAGGGTCGGGTTTATTGATAGAAAAGGGCAGGTAGTTATTCCGTTTCACTATGAGCCTATACTAATGGGATTACTATTCCCTTTTTCGGAGGGATTGGCAATTGTTAAAAAAGATGGGAAATTTGGGTTCATCAACTCGGTGGGTGAGGAGGTGATCTCTCCGACCTTTGATGACGCTGGTAATTTCTCGGAAGGACTTGCTCTTGTCAGAAAGGCCGGGAAATGGGGCTATGTTAACCTTAGTGGCCAGGTTGTCATCCCCTGTATTTTCGACCATGCCTACAGCTTTCGACGGGGCGTGGCCCGCGTTCGACAGCATGATACGTTATTCTACATAGATCGGACGGGCCGTGGATACCTTGATTAAGCGGAACTGATACCTAGAAGAGCAGGATGGAGACATCCGGGCCTTGGAATTTAACGGGTCGCCGTTGCGATGGAACCTCAAGTCTAAAGCCTGTTTCCCCAAGCCCTTTCTGGAAACCTATACCCCACTTGAGACAGCGGTGATTCACCAAGACAATTTTGAGGAATTCGTGGGGTAATGTGAAGATGCAAAATTTTGCGTTTCCCACTTTTGACTTCATTGGTGTACCCACTACCGCCGTATGTTGTGAAGTTTGGTCTGCGTAGGCTACCCAAAAATCTGGTCTGTTCTGGCGCAAACCACAAGTAGATCCCTCTTCTGCATGATGCGGAAGAGGGATCTGGAAACTACCGCTGAATCAATAACCGCAACGTAGTGGGCGATTGCCCCTCGGGGGTAAGCCGAATAAGATATAGACCGTTAGGCAGTTGGGACGTGTTGAAGCGATATGGCTCTGCGGGAGCACTATCCAGTTGGGTCTGCTGGAGTGGGCGGCCCAGCAGATCATTTAGTTGCAGACGCACAGGCTGGCCACTAACCGAACTGAGGTCAAGAAATACGTGGTCGCGGGCTGGGTTAGGTCCTAGTTTAAAGGCAACCTGCGTTTCTACAATCCCTATTCTGGGACTGGCCGGGCAACTGCGCTCCTCAATACTCCACTGCTGGTTCAGGCCCGATCCCAGCGTCATCTGAGTAATTTGAGCACCCTCGGCCGTGCTGGCATCGCGGACTGTCATAGCCTTGTCGGAATTCCGGTTGATAAGAGTTGCATAACCCTCGGCGTTGCGCACGATTCGCCACTGCTGATGACTGCCACCCCAATACGTCCATTGCTCCAGCAGCGCATTATCCGCCGTGGATGAGTTGGCCACCTGAATGCCTTTCTGAGTGTGTAAAACCGAGATGCGATAGTAATTTCCATCGGGAGTAAAGCGCCAGCCCTGGGCCAGCAGATTGGCATCGGTGCGCTGGCGAAGCGGGGCACCATCTTCCTGTGCGTTGGCATCTATGCCCAAGACCTTGCCACTCAGCCGCGAGACCAGCCGATAGCACTTAGCTGGG
Source organism: Flavobacterium sp. SUN052 (assembly GCF_028867935.1). GTDB lineage: Bacteria > Bacteroidota > Bacteroidia > Flavobacteriales > Flavobacteriaceae > Flavobacterium. Next base: position 670,509 of record NZ_JAPQNS010000002.1, on the reverse strand, counting down.
TCAATTGCCGAAACTGAATTTCGAAGCGAAACCAGAAACAGTTGAGTGTTAGAGATGCCCCCTTTGTTGTCGCTTACGACCAGTTTAACGCTGTAGCTTTGCTGAGGAATGCCCTGGCTCCCCGGTTTGATAATGAAGGTCTTAACCGGGTTGGCTTCGGTAGAAAAGGGGCTTCCATCGCCAAAGTCCCACTGGTACGTAATGGGGTCGCCGTCGGGGTCATACGATTTATTGCCAGTGAAGGTCACACTCAGGGGCGAACTACCCGTTAAAGAGGTAGCTGTAGCTACTGCAACGGGTGGGCGGTTGGCGTTTGTGGGTGTCACACTGACCTCTACGCCACCTGTCCAGCCACTGCCTTTGCGCGTATACACCCGGAAGTAGTACGGCTGGCCCGCTGTGAGATCGGTCACTGTCACAGAGTTGGCAATACCCTGATACAGCACCTTACCGCCGTAAAAAGCAGAGCCATTGCCCGTAAAACTGGCGTTAGGGGTGTAGATCGGTTCGAGGGGGATCTCGCTAAAACCCGCCCCGGCTTTACCCACCACCAGTACATCGTCGAAGGGGAGAGTTGGGTTGGTCCAGTTGAGCCGCACCGTACTGACAGCCGTGAATGGAGTGGCCGTTAAGCTGGTAACGTTGAGTTTAGGTGAGTTGCAATCGGGGTAAATCCTGACCGAATCCTGACCGGACAGATTGTTGAAATCCGTCACTTTTACCGTGATGACGTAATAGTAGTCATCACCATCGCAGCCTGCGGGCGATATATCAACAACCGGATTAGCCCCCGACGTGGTTTTCACCAGCTGTTCGCGGTTGTTGTGTCGCAGCTTCACCTGCCAAATTTGAGACTGGATACTATTGCCGGTGACCGTAGCGCCCAGGGTGTAACTGGTTGGTTTATCCAGGGCATATTTGGCATTATTGACCGGGTTGGTGATCTGAACTATTGGGTTGTTATTAGTAAGCCTGACCGCAAAAGTCTGTACTGGACTCCGTAACCCTTTATTGTCAATGACTGTCAGCTGAACCGTATAGTTGAGAATCAGGCCAACGCCCTGACTGCCGGGCTTTGCGGTGAATACCTTCACGGGATTCGCTTCGGTGGAAAAGCTACTGCCATCACCAAAATTCCACTCGTAGGTGATGGGGTCGCCATCGGGGTCATAGGATTTGTTGCCGGTAAAGGTCACGCTCAGGGGTGAATTACCCGTTAGCGAAGTAGATGTGGCTACCGCTACAGGCGCCTGGTTGGTGGTGGCAGTGGCGGTACAGCTGCGTTCCTCAATGCTCCACTGCTGATTCTGGCCTGACCCCAAAGTTAACTGGCTGATCTGAGCACCCTCGGCCGTGCTGGCATCGCGGACACTAAGGGCCTTGCCTGAATTACGGTTGATGATAGTATAGTATCCCTCGGCATTGCGCACTAATCGCCACTGCTGATGACTACCGCCCCAATATGTCCACTGCTCCAATAACGCACCTTCAGACGTCGAGGAATTAGCGACCTGAATGCCTTTCTGGGTAGATGATAACACCTGGATGCTGTAGTACCCTCCGTCGGTAGCCGTAAGCCGCCAACCCTGGTTGAGTTTGTTAGCGTCGGTCTGTTGGGTAATGGGGGCACCGTCGCTTTGCGGGGTGCCGTTTACGCCCAGTACTTTGCCACTGAGCCGTGAAACGAGTCGATAACATTTGTTGGCTTCGATCACTGAAACCGAGCCCGGTGATGATAAGTTGACAGCTGAGTGTATAGCCGAGGGATTTACTACTAATGGTTGCCCAGCGCCAAGTCGGGTTTTTATTGTCCCGCCGATGGTATTGGAACCCTTTGGTAACGCCAGGCCAAGCACGGCGATTTGGCTCCCCAATAAAAAAAGGAGGACAGTAAACAGGCTGTAGCCCGAGGCATACAGTTTCGGAATGTACGTAACTATTGAGTTCATCGGGAATTTGAATATGGGTTAGATAGTAATTAGAATTCGACGGCAAGTAGCACCGGTACGAAATCATCGGCCACCAACCTGGTTGCATAAAGTAGCACTCTGGTTGCAGGGCCATAGAAAAAGCCCCAAAGAGGGATTTCTGGGGATAAAAGGAAGGGACAAACGAGCTATTCTGAATCTGTCGAACGAACTGGTGGCTTGCCATACTGAGAGGGTAAGACGCCATAACGCTCTTTGAATAGCTTTGTAAAATAAGACGGGTTGTCAAATCCAACGGCATAGGCGACCTGCGTAACGGTCTCTTCCCGATCGTTCAATAACTGGGCGGCTTTCGCCATGCGGATGTCCAGAATGAAGTTCGTTGCTGTTGTGTTGGTAAGGGCTTTCAGTTTACGGAACAATTGAGTTCGACTTATATTGACTGCTTCGGCCAGGCTTTCTACGGTAAATTCTGGATCGTCAATGTGGTGCGTCACCACCGCCGATAAGCGGTCTAAAAACTTCTGTTCAGCCGCCAGCAAGCCAGATTTGCTCGGTTTTACACCGGTTGCATCTGCCTTCGGTTGGGCTTGTTCTCTGGAAAATCGTTGATACAGCTGTTCGCGCTGCCGAACCAGATTTAGTACCCTAGCCTCCAGTTCGGCCGGGCTGAAGGGTTTGGTTAGGTAATCATCAGCACCCAGGTGAAAGCCTTCAATACGATCATCCACCGTTGCTTTAGCCGTCAGCATCACAACTGGAATATGGCTGGTGACTTCCTGACTCTTTAGTTGGCGACAAAAGCCGAATCCATCGAGTCGAGGCATCATCAGATCGCAGATGATGATGTTGGGTAAGCTTGCCGTCGCTTTTTCCAGTCCGTCCAGTCCATCCTGGGCTTCGATGACGTGGTAGACCGACTCAAACATCGTCCGCACGTACATCCGAATGTCGGCATTGTCATCGATAATGAGCAGAATGTTATCGGTCGCCGGAGTTGGTGAACTCGTATCAGTCAAAGCTACTACTGGAGTCGCCGTGTATTCTGTTGTCTCGGGCAGTTCAGATTTACCGTCTATCGGTGATTGTTCGATACCTGCCAGTGGTAAGCGGACGGTGAAACTCGTGCCAACCCCTTCGGTGCTGGAAACGGAGATTGTGCCCTCAAGCACCTTTACCAGTTCGCTTACCAGCGATAAACCGATACCGGTGCCTTCGTAGATTCGCGGTCCGCCGTTGCTGGTTGATTTACTATCGGCCGACCGTTGGTAAAATCGCTCGAAAATGTGCGTCAGATCAACTGGGGCAATACCAATACCGGTATCCGCTACCGTGATGACTAATTCGCCGGTTGATCCTGGGTCTGGATAGTCAACCTGTAAATGAACTTGATTGCCGTTGGGAGTGAATTTGAAAGCGTTTGAGAGTAGATTGGTTACTATTTTTTCGAGCTTGTCACGATCGAAGCTAGTCTGAAAGTGGGCATGTTGTTGCGTGAACGTGAACTGAATACGTTGGCTTTCAGCCAGTGAGCTAAACGAACTGGCCAGGGTTCGAAAGAACGTAGCCATATCACCGGTTTCGGTTGTTGGCCGAAGCTGGCCAGCCGATAGTTTGCTTAGGTCGAGGAGCTGGTTGATCAGGCGGAGCAGTCGATTACTGTTTTGCTCCATCAAATTCACTACCGGTGCCGTCACCGTAGCCACCTTTTCAGTCTGAAGCTGTTGTTTCAACGTGGTCAGTGGACCAAGAATCAACGTCAGGGGCGTACGAAATTCATGGGAAATGTTCGTGAAGAATTGTGTTTTCAGGGCATCCAGTTCCGCCAATCGGCTGGCCGCTTTCTGCTCAAAAGCCACCTGCTGCTGCAACAACCACCGTTGTTTCTGGAACCGATACAGCTGCCAGCCGACGAATAAAAGCACGAGTGAATAAAGTACATAAGCCCACCAGCTAAGGTAAAAGGGTGGATGAATGCGAATTTGTAGCGTAACGGGCCGACTCCAGTTTTCCCCATCAGAAGAGCCTTCCAGTTCAAACGTATACGACCCGCTGGGTAGTTGTGCATAGTTGGCGAAGCGGTTGGTGCCAGCTCTTACCCAGTTCTGATCAATCCCATTCAGCCGATAGCGAAACTGATTTTTGGCTGAATTGGCAAAGTCCATTAACGCAAATTCCAGAGTTACCAGGTTTTGTGTGTGCGACAAGTCGAGTTGGCGAGTCTGCTCTATACTTTCCGGCAAGACGCCATCGGGCGCGCCCACGGCAACCGCTTCATTGTTGATTTTTAGGCCAATGATCTGAACCTGGGGAGTCGATCCGGCAGTGGTAGCCGCTATGTTGCTGGGCCGAAATGCGGTTAGGCCGTTTATCCCCCCAAAAAGCAACTCGTCCGATGCCGTTTTAAGAAACGAACCCGTATTGAATTCGTCGTCCTGAAGCCCATCTGCCTTGGTATAATTTCGAAATTTGAACGTTCGGGGGTTAAACTGAGCCAGGCCGCGATTGGTGCTTAGCCAGAGATTTTTAAAACCGTCGGGGAGGATACCATAGACCACTTTGTTGGGCAGCCCCTGGGCTTCCGTGAAGTGCCGGAACTGCCCCTTGTGTTTATCGAGTCGTTCCAGTCCGCCCCCTTTTGTGCTTACCCAGAGGTACTTATGGGGTTGGCCAGGATCGTCGATGGTGCTCGATACAAAATCGTTGCTCAGGCTTTCAGGATTAGCAATATCGTTTTTATAGATCGAGAAAGCAGGGGTTGTCTGCGGATGATCGATCCGGATAAGCCCACCCTGCGTACCGATCCAGCCCGTGCCGTCCGCATCGAAATAGAGGGAGTAGGTTTCGATTTCTGCTGCCTGCCTGGGAAGCAGACCCTGATAAGAAAATACGGTAAAGTTCTCTGTAGATGGGTCGAATCGAAGCAGTTTTCCGTTCATTACTCCGATCCAGAGATGCCCCGCTTTGTCTTCTCGGGTCTGGTTACCATAAAGACCAAAAGCAGTGCCGGGGGGCAGCAAGTAGGTGTTGAGCCGTTGCCAATCTGTTGAAAACTTAATCAGCCGATGCGCAGAAGGATTGGCCTGGTCGTTCGCTACGGATACCCAGAAAAACCCCTGACGATCCTGCATGATGTACGCTATCCGGTCGTACGGAGTCAGGTCGCTTTTATTCAGAAACGGTATCCATCTATTGCTGGAACGGTCTAACCGGCCATAGGCAAACTGATCCCGCACATAGACCTGCCCCTGTTGGTCCTGAAATAAGTAGGAGAGGGAGCGGTTGGGCAGATAGACCTGAAACTGTTTGATGCGCGGACTGAATTTACGAAGCCCGTAGCCAGCCGTACCCACCCAGATATTACCAGTCTTGTCGATAAGGAGTTTGGTAATGGCAAAAACATTAGGCGGCATCACAGCAAACGCATTGCGTGCCGACAGGTTAGCCTGAGCATAAAGTTGCGCGGGCGACATGAGCCACAAATAGTCTGGTGTCGCCACGGCTACTGTATGGGCATCCAGGGTGCTCAGATATACATTGGCGTTTTTGGTGGGGGGTAACTTGATCGCTTTTCGTTTGGTCTGCTGCCAGCCAATGAGCGTATCAGCGCTGAATCCAAACCAGTAGTCGGGTTGTTGACCGTCTGGCGTAGCCTGAAACAGAGTAGCCAATGAGCCGAAGCGGTTGATCGGCGTATAACTAGCGGGCTGGGGCTGTCGCCAGTTCAGCGCATACAATTTTCTGGCCGCACTAACCACCGCCCGACCGTTGGCATGAAAGCTAATCCGTGCGGGGGCGCTGCTACTGCTTGCCCCATTTAACGGAAACGAAAATCGGCTGAACCGAACCTGGGGTGTGACATCGGCCTGTTGAAGTGAACCAGTTCTTAGCGAGTCAGATAGGGTGATCTTAACGAGTTTGTTTTGGCTGGTACCCACCCAAATATTGCCTTCGGGGTCTTCTTCCAATAAAATAATCTCGTAATTGCCAGCGTCGGGCGAAGCCGGATCACTCATATCGATATGGTAGAACCGTTGCGTTCGGCTCTCATACAGATTGAGCCCCCGGTTGAGCGTCCCTATCCACAAACGCCCCTTATGGTCGACGAGTAGGGCCGAACAGGCATTCGATGAGAGGCTGTATTTGTTACGTGGGTCGTGGGTAAAAACGGCGAAATTATAGCCGTCATACCGATTCAGTCCATCTTTAGTGGCCGCCCATATGAAGCCTTTATGATCTTGTTTTATATCGTAAATCATCCCCTGCGACAATCCTTCCGATATAGTGATTTCCTGCCAGCCTTTACCCGTCGTCTGGCCGAACTGGCCTTGCGCTAATTGGGCGAGCAGCGTAGAGGGGAAAAGAAACAAAAGGAGGTAGAGAAAGCGCATTCGGACACCGCGTTAGTTGTCACCAGACATCACTCCGGTTTGTAGTTAATGTATATAGATAAAGCTGACTACGAGCCAAATGTACATTATTCGTACATATGCATAAACTTGGATCACCATTCTATAGCTGTATACAGTAATAAAGTCACTCTTTTTCCTCTCATTCCTAGTGATCCTTACGGCCGAATAGCAAACATCCAACGCAAAAGCTAACTCACCCACTAGTCTGAAACGAATGTCGACTAAGCTCAACCTTATCATGAAGAATGCCCTCCTGACGTACCTTTTATCCATTTCCGCACTGGTAACACGAGCCCAGACCAATGGTTCGCCCGAACAAGTAGTGATTACCTCCGAAAAGGGTAAAATCCAGTTAGCCAGTCAGGGAAATGGGCAACTACAGCTGAATGTTCCCCCCAAGGACGTCGCTAGATACAAAGCTGCCGGACTGGTTCACTACAGTGACTTTGGTGCCAGAGGAGATGGCAAAACCGACGATATAGATGCGATTGCTGCCACGCATGCCTTTGCCAACCTGCATGGCCTTGTGGTGAAAGCCGACGACAAGGCCACCTACTACATTGGAGGCCGGGAACGTACAGCCCTCATCCGCACGAACACCGATTTCGGTACGGCAGCTTTTCTGATTGACGATACGGATGTCCAAAACCGTAATGCTTCTGTGTTTACGGTCAGTTCAGCCCTCAAACCGTTTAAGTTGGAAACGGTAACTACCCTGAAGAGAAACCAGCAAAAAATCGACGCGGCTTTGCCTGCTTCCTGCCTGATTACGGTCACTAATGCTGCCGTAAAGCAATACATCCGGTTTGGGCTCAACCAAAACAATGGTTCTCCGCAGACCGATATTTTTATCGTGGACAAAAATGGCAATGTCGATATGAATGCCCCGATCATTTGGGATTTTGCCCAGATCACCGACATCACTGCATTGCCCATTGACGAGACTCCGCTGACAATCACGGGGGGGCGTTTTACCACCATTGCCAATAAAGCCGAATCAAAATACACCTACTATAACCGAAACATTGCCATCCGACGGTCTAATGTGGTGGTTGATGGTTTGCAACACCGCATTCAGGGTGAAGGTGACCACGGGGCACCCTATGGTGGCTTCATCAACATCGGTGAGTGCGCTTATGTAACGGTAAAAAACACCGTCCTGACCGGCCACCGGACCTACAGTACCATTGGCGCGGCCGACAAGCCGGTGTCCATGGGCACGTATGACCTTTCTGCCAATCGGGCGCTAAACGTATCATTCATTAATTGTAGCCAGACCAACGACATTAACGACAATACCTACTGGGGCATTCTGGGGTCCAATTTCTGTAAAAATATGCTTTACGATCATTGCACCCTTTCGCGGTTTGATGCCCATCAGGGCGTTGCTAATGCCACCATCCGCAACTCAACGCTCGGCCACATGGGTATTAATGCTATTGGCTCCGGCCTCTTGCTAGTTGAGAATTCGACCATCCGTGGTCGGAGCATTGTGAACCTGCGCTCCGACTATGGAAGTACCTGGCAGGGAGAGTTAGTGATTCGTAACTGTGTTTTCGTGCCAGCCGATGGTAAACCCATCAGTGCTGCCCTGATCAGCGGCTCTTACTCAGGTCAGCATGATTTCGGCTATACCTGCTATATGCCGGAACGCATCACCATTGAAAACCTCCGAGTCGACGACTCCCAACATGGCGATAATTATCAGGGCGCTGCCATTTTCGCCAATTTCAATCCGCAACTGACCGACTCTTCCTATCAGGAGAAATTCCCTTATGTCAAAACGAAAGAGGTCATTCTGAAAAACGTAACAACAGCCAGCGGCAAACCACTACGACTTAGCGACAACCCGTTTATGTTCCGGGATGTGCGGGTTCAGAGTGGGCAGTAAAGGGCTTGTGCGAGATTATCTTCAGCAACAGCTAAAAATTACCGCCGAACATTTGGCCTGTTTTTAAATCCTTCAACGAATAAGCATGAACAGAACCGATGCCCGCAAACCGGATTTTTACGCCGTAAATTTGCCCTAGTGAGGCATTGTAGCGGGCTTGGTAAACCTGACGGCCGTCGATAAACAAGCGAGCCTGTTTCTCAACAACCTGTAGTTTGAGTACACCACCCTTGCGAAGATCGGCTCCCAAAAAGCTCAGGTCATCCTGTTGTCCACTTTTATACAGTTCAGCGAGCTGAATGTATGACCAGTACACACAACCCGGTTTAATGACATCGAACGAGTGCTTCGTGCTTTCGCCCAGCACTGTGAGGCCCACTTGAGAACATCGCACTCCCGTACGAACAGGGGAGGTAGTAACCCTGGCGCTTAGCTCAAAGTTATCGCCGTCTATTTTAGTGACTTGGGTATTAACAAACTCGATGAAAAATGTCCGGTTCGTGTCGATACCCGCCCGAGCTACTTCAGGGGCACTGATCGTTCGCTTGCCGTTCATGAACAGGTTGGGCTCTTCAATCGGATAAACCCGCGTGGTATCATACATCATGTTGGCCGTAGCTGTCCAGCCTTTGGTCGGTAAATACACAACGGCCGTATCCAGGTTTCGACTCCCTTGTTTCAAGACAGCGTAAAAACGGCCTGGCACCTCGTAATAGTGATTGTAAAGGCTTGTTCTTATGTCGATCTGCTTGCGCCTTCCGTCTCCAAACTCAATGGTGTAGGACCCTGCTTCGTCGAGAGCGCCCTCTACCTGAAATACAACTGAGTGGGGTGTCTCGCCCGTAGGGTTTTTACAAAGCAGACGAACGGGACCATCGCTAATCGAATCCGTAGTTAGGCTTCTCAGCAGCCAGACAATTACAGTGACTACTATCAGAGCGACCAAACCGGCAAGCCACCTTCTCCTTTTCTTCGGTATTCTTTGTTGAGGAGCGTCGATTGCAGGCAGGGTTTGCACTGGCTCAACCGTTTCGCCGGTGGTGAGCTCGGCTATTGAAACAGGAACATGGTTTACCTGAACGAAGTGTTCCCAATCAGGATAGCCGATGTAACTGGCCAGGGCGTCGCGGGTTGCTTTTTGGGGGTAATAGCGCGAGTCGGTCTTTATTTTTCCGAAAATTCGTTTCAGCGTATTGGGACTAATCTGCACGGTGGTCTTGCGGAAAAGAATATGGCTCAGCTTCACATAATCGCCATTGGTCCAATCGGCTCGCCTAGGCTTCCCATACGTTTCGCTCACAAGTTGACAACAGTGTTCCAGATGGTCGTAAAATCCGGCTCTGCCTTGTCCATTCTGTGCAATCATTGTGTGATAATATGTTGTCTATCAATAGGTTGTCTTGTCCATAATTCTGAACAATCAAATGGTCAAATCATACCTTATGATCACCACATAGTGCAATTTTATATTTGCTAACTCAAATTTTTCACCGAGAAGTCTTTCACCTAATCGGCTATCAATCTTTAAATATCGGTAAAATTATGCGACAAAAATTACTACTTAGTTGCGGGCTGTTGGTATGCTGGTGCACAACTGTGCTGGCGCAGACACGCACAATCAGCGGGAAGGTAACCGACGAGACTGCGAAGGATTTACCAGGGGTCAGCATTGTTGTCAAAGGAACCCAGCGGGGTACCGTTACAGACGCCAGCGGTCGGTATCAACTGACTATTCCCGATGCCAGTACGGTGACGCTAACCTTTTCCTTTGTCGGTTATCAACCTCAGGAGGTTAGCGCCCTGGGGCAGTCTACCCTCAATATTACCCTGAAGCCCGACGACAATTCGCTGGACGAAGTGGTGGTGGTCGGCTACGGGACCCAGAAGAAAAAAGATCTGACCGGGGCCGTCTCGACCATCGATGCTAAAGACGTTGGCGGTCGGCAAACGGTGCAGATTTCTGAAGCCCTGCAAGGTAGTATCGCGGGGGTGTCGGTCACGCGCAGCAGTGGGGCGCCCGGCGCGGGCTCCAGCATTCTGATTCGGGGTATTACCACGCTGGGTACCAATAGCCCCCTGATTATTGTCGATGGCGTGCCGGTAAGCAGTATCGATAACGTCAACCCGAACGACGTTGAAACGATCACTGTGCTGAAAGATGCCGCTTCGGCCGCAATCTACGGTTCGCGGGGGGCGGCCGGGGTGGTGCTCGTTACCACGAAGCGGGCCAAAGAGGGGCAAAGCAGTTTGGAATATAACGTAGAATATGGCGTACAAAAGCCAACAGCCTTACCCGCCTACGCCAACGCACCCGAATACATGCGGCTGTTTAATGAGCAGGCAACTAACGACGGCTCTACGACCGGCCCTTACTCCCAGGATTTCATTGCCAATTTTGAGCGCTACAACCGCGAAACGCCCGACAAATTTCCCTTTGGGAATACCGACTGGCAAAAGACCGTCATGACTAATGCCACGGCTTCCCGGCTCCGGCACGACCTGGTTTTCACGATGGGTACGAGCAAAATAAAGACCAAAGCCTCATTGGGCTACACCAAATCGGGGGCGTTTTACAACAACTACAATTACGAGCGCTACCTGTTCCGGGTCAATAACGATCTGCAAATCAACGCCAAGCTGAGCGCTAACCTGGATGTGGCCTACAAACGTACCAATACGATCTCGCCCATCGTGAACCCCATCTACGAAGCGCGGGTTATGCCTGCCATTTACGATAACTTCTACTCCGACGGTCGTTATGCGCTGGCTAAGGATGGCCGGAATCCTATTGCTCAGTTGAATGAAGGCGGTACCAGCAGAGGTACGTTCAACCAGTTTCTGGCGCGGTTTGCTTTTAACTTCAAACCCGTTGATGGGCTGACGCTGACCGCCCTGATCTCACCCACCATCGATCTGGACAAAAGCAAAGCCTTCTCCAAGCGCATTGCGTTTACCAACCCCGATGGCACGCCCAGTTCATTCAGCAACCAGGCCCGCACCACGCTGACTGAAGGTCGCACGGAGAATCTGGCCATTACGGGTCAGTTGCTGGCCAATTACAATCGTGATCTGGCGGGTGGGCACAACATCGACGTGCTCGGTGGCTACGAAGAATTGTACAACAGCAGCGAGTCGCTTGGGGCGTCGCGGTCTGTGTTTGCCCTGAGCGATTTTCCGTATCTGAACGCCGGTTCGCAGGAGTTGCGCGACAACTCGGGTAGCGCCAGCGAAGTGAGTCTGCGGTCGGTATTCGGGCGGGTCAAATACGACTACAAGAACCGGTATTACATCCAGGGAAACCTGCGCTACGATCAGTCGTCGCGGTTTAGCCGCCAGTACCGCGACGCCTTGTTTCCGTCGGTTTCGGCGGGCTGGACCGTATCCGAAGAATCGTTTCTGCGCTCCAACAACTGGCTTTCATTCCTGAAACTGCGCGGATCATACGGCGTGGTGGGCAACGAACGCATCGGCAATTATCCGTATCAGGCTACCATCAGTTTCAGCAACGCGCTATTTTACCAGAACGGCGTAGTGGTACCCCTGAACGGCGGTGGACAGGTCGATTATGCCGTGGAGAATATTTCCTGGGAAACCACCCGTACGCTGGATGTGGGTCTGGATGCTGCTTTCTTGAAAAACCGGCTGACCTTAACAGCCGATTATTACCAGAAACGTACTAACGACATTTTGCTGGCGCTGGACATTCCGCTGTATCTGGGCTACGAACGGCCGCAGCAAAATGCGGGTATCATGGACGTGAAGGGCTGGGAGCTGGAAACCGCCTGGCGCGACCGGGTCGGCAAAGTGAACTACTCGATTGCGGTGAACATGTCGGATGCCAAATCGAACATTGTAGACCTGAAAGGCACGCAGATTCTGGGTAGCCAGTCGACCTTCAAAGGTAGCGAGTTCAACGAATGGTTCGGCTACCGGTCGGCGGGCCTTTACCAGACGCAGGATGAATTGACCAATTCGCCCCGCCTGAACACCAACATTGCCGTGGGTGATGTGCGCTACGTCGACATTAACAATGACGGGAAAATAACGCCCGATGACAAGGTGCTGCTGGGCGGTTCACTGCCCCGGTATCAATACGGCAGCACGCTCCGCATGGATTACAACGGGTTCGATGTGGCGCTGGTGGTGCAGGGAGTTGGCAAAAAACTGAGCCGCCTGCCCGACGAAATTGTGCGGCCGTTTGCCGAAGCCTTCGGGAATGTGCCCCAGGAACTGATTGGGAAGTTCTGGAGTAAAACCAACACACCAGAGCAGAACCTACAGGCCCGGTATCCCCGGCTGTCGACCCGGTCGCTGGGTGCCAACTACGAAATGTCGGACTTCTGGCTGATCAGTGGGGCCTATTTCCGGGTGAAAAACATAACCGTGGGCTACACCATGCGCAACAACCTGCTCAAGCGGGTAGGCCTCCAGTCGACGCGGCTGTATGTCTCGGCCAACGATGTATTTGCGAAACATAACTTTCCCCGCTACTGGGACCCCGAAGTCGGTAACTCGTCGTATCCCATTGTCACGACGCTGATGGCCGGTGCCACCTTCAAATTCTAGCCATGACCCTGATCAACTTGTCAATCATGAAAAAAATTCTGCCCATACTCATACTTACAGCAGCCGTTTCGGCCTGTAACACGCTGGATCTAAATCCGCTGTCGGAGCCGTCGACCGGTACGTTTTACGCCAATCAAACTGAACTTGAACTGGCTGTCAATGACCTGTACCGGCTCGATTTCTGGGGAAACGATAACGAACAGTTCACCGACAACTACTGGCACCGGGGCCAACTAGGCAATGCCGTAACGTTCGGAACGATGAACGCCGAGGACGGCACCGTACAGGCGTACTGGACCATCTGCTACAAAGCCATTGCTAGGGCCAACTCCTTTCTGGCTAACAAAGACCGGGCGGCCACGAACACACCCGCGCCGGTCATGGCGCAGCTGGAAGCCGAGATGAGACTGATTCGGGCCTATGAGTACGCACGGCTGGTGACTCACTTTGGCGATGTACCGCTGATGACTAAACCGCTGCTGCTCGAAGATTCCTACACGGTTACGCGTACGAGTCAGGCCGAAGTGCTCAAGTTCATTAACAGCGAACTCGACTTCGCCATTGCTACCCTGCCCCAATCGTACGCGGCCTCCGCCGTAAAAAGACTAACAAAGGGCGCAGCACTGGCCGTTAAGGCACGTACTGCTTTGTATATCGGCAATTGGGCGGTGGCCAAAGAGGCTGCTCAGGCAATCATGCAGTTTACGGGGGCAGGTGCCTATAGCCTGCATCCCAGCTACGGCGCGCTTTTTCTGAAAGCGGGAGAAACCAGTAATGAACTGATCATCAGCATTCCGCGGGACGAAGCGCAGAAGGTATTTACCACGGGTACCAACGTGCAGGATCAGTTGCCCCGCGTGACGGGTGGTTTCGGCGCACAAATTCCGACGCGGGAAATGGTCGATGCCTACGAATGCCGCGATGGGAAGCCAATCGATGAGTCGCCTTTGTACAACCCCAAAGATCCATTCAAAAATCGTGATCCCCGCCTGACGGCCAGTATCGTGGAGTTTGGTACGCAGTGGCTCGGGTACGGCTACCAGCCCCACCCCGACTCGGTCACTATTTTCAGCTCAAAAGAAAGTCGGCGCGTATCGAATCTGGACACGCGGGCGGTGGCGGCCTTTGCTAGCTTTACGGGTTTTCTGTGGAAAAAAGGCGTTGATCAGACCTGGGCTGATAAGCGTAGCGAAGACAGCGATGCTATTGTGCTGCGCTACGCGGAAATTCTGCTGACCTACGCCGAAGCGAAAATTGAGTTGGGCGAGATCGACGCGAGCGTACTCACAGCCATCAACCAGGTGCGGGCCCGTGCTTACGGCGTGGCCGTGGGGCAAACGTCGGCGTACCCGGCTGTCACCACAACCAATGCCGCTGAACTTCGGCAGATCGTCCGGCGCGAACGGCGCGTGGAATTTGCGAAAGAAGGGCTGCGCTACATGGACCTGATCCGCTGGAAACTGGCCGAAAAAGCCCTGACCCGGCCCGTCATCGGGCTTCCCGACCCCGCAGCCCAGAGCCGGGCAAAATGGCCGTTCCCCGGTGTGACACCCATCGACGATGACGGCGTAGCCGATTATTCAGGATTCGGAACCGATGTAAAAGTGGTTGCTCAGCGAAGCTTCGACAAAACGAAGCAATACCTATGGCCTATTCCGGCGCTGGAACGTCGGGTCAACCCTAATCTCACGCAAAATCCTGGCTATTAAGTTGTATGGGATTGCGTAATGTGCTGGAATACAGTCTATTTTTAAGTAATTAATTGTTTCAATGAAAAAACGAATTCTTTCGGCCTGTCTGCTTGGGTGGGGAATGTTGCTTACCCAGTCAGGGATGGCTCAGCAAAAAAAGTGGCCGTCGTACAGCGGCATCTTTCCGCACCTGGCCATGTACAACAACGAGGGTGAATGTGGTACCGGGGCCGTAGTTCCCTGGGCGGGTAAACTGTGGGTGGTGACGTATGGCCCGCATTTGCCCTTTGGCTCCTCGGATAAACTGTACGAAATCACCCCGGATCTACGGCAGATTGTCCGCTCGGAAAGTATTGGTGGGACCCCCGCCAACCGGATGATCCATCCCGAAAGCAACCAGTTGTTCATTGGCCCGTACGCCATCGACAGCAAGGCCAATGTGCGGGTGATGCCCTACAAAACCATGCCGGGCCGCCATACTGGCAATGCCCGTCACCTCACCGATCCGACCCGAAAAATCTACTACGGCACAATGGAAGAGGGCTTTTACGACGTGGATGTAACAACTTTGGCCTCAACCAAACTATATGAGGATGGGAACGTGAAACACGAGAAGGGCGAGGACGAAACAAGTAATCAGCCGTCGTCGCTGTTGCCCGGTGCCCACGGCAAAGGGGTTTATTCGGGGCAAGGCGTGATGGTTTACTCCAATAATGGCGAACCGGGGCCCAAAGCACTCGTACAGTTTGATATTGACGCGGGTTCACTGTCGGAGTGGAATGGTAAAAGCTGGACTGTCGTTCGCCGAAATCAGTTCGTGGAAGTGACCGGACCGGGTGGTATTTACGGCAACAAAAACCCCGACACCGACCCGATCTGGGCTACGGGCTGGGATCATAAATCGGTCTTGCTGGGTGTTCGCGACAAGGCAACTGGCTGGCAGTTTTTTCGTTTGCCCAAAGCCAGCCACAGCTACGACGGAGCTCACGGCTGGAACACCGAATGGCCCCGCATTCGGGATGTGGGGACTGCGCAACAACCTGATTATCTGATGACGATGCACGGGTTGTTCTGGCAGTTTCCCGGGTCGTTTACAGCCTCAAGTGCGGCCGGTATCCGGCCCCGGTCGGCGTATCTGAAAGTAATCGGCGATTACGCCCGCTGGAACGATCAACTGGTGTTTGGTTGCGACGATTCGGCGCAGAAGGAATTCCTGAACAAACGCAAAGCCAAAGGCAACATCGAAGGCCCCGGCCAATCGAACTCCAATCTGTGGTTCGCGCCCATCACTGTGCCTGATCAACTCGGTCCCAACACCGCCGAAGGAGCTGTTTGGCTCAACGAAGCGGTGAAAGCGGGCGAACCGTCGGAACCGTTTCTTTTTGCGGGCTGGGCCAACCGGTCGGCCTGGGTGCAAAACAAGGGCGATGGGGAAACCGTGATTACGTTCGAGGTCGATAAAGCAGGTAACGGCAACTGGACGAGTTTGCAAACAATGACCGTTGCTGGCAAAGGTGCCGCTCATGTTCCCTTTGCTACGAACGCGTCGGGCGAATGGATTCGGGTAAAGTCGAGCAAGGCCGCCACGCTGTCGGTTCACTTTTCATATGCAGCCAACGATGCGCGAAGCACCTCGGCCACCCCGCTGTTTACGGGCCTGAGCAAGCTATCGTCGGCGAATCCCTCGGGCGGTATGCTGTACGGATTGGGTAAAGACCGCCGGACGCTGGGCCTGGCTGCCACCGCGTACAACGGCCTTCAGCCGACCGATGTGGGCTACTACGAACTGAACAGCAACATGCAACTGGTGCGCAAAGAAGACGCTGAGATGCAGACCTTTATCAAAACTAAATTCGCTATTCCACAGAAAGCCGTAACGATCGACGAGGCTAGTGTATTAGTGGTCGACGATAAAGGGCGACGCTGGCGGCTGCCGCTGGGCAACGACGCATACACGAACCTGACCAATGGGGCAACGTTGCGCATCTGCCGCGAAGTGGCTACAGAGCGGGATCTGTTCAACTGTCACGGTACCTTCTACGAACTGCCCGCCGAGAACGCCGATGGTTACGCTAAAATCAGGCCGGTGTCGTCGCACAACCTGCGCATCAACGATTATGCGTCGTATCGCGGGCTGCTGCTGATGACGGGTATCGACCTGGCCGCGGCCGCTAAGAACGAGCATATCATTGTGTCGGACGATAAAAAAGCGGCCGTATGGGCGGGCTCTATTGACGATCTGTGGAAACTGGGTAAACCAACCGGGCACGGTGGCCCCTGGAAAAATACGGCTGTGACAGCCAACACCCCTTCTGATCCGTATTTGATTGGTTTCTACGACAAGCGGAGTTTGCAGCTTTCGCACCGGGCAGCGACACCCGTTACGATTACGCTGGAAGCAGACCCGGTGGGTACGGGCGTCTGGATGCCGTACAAGACGTTTACGGTAGCGCCGGGCCAAACCGTTCGGTATACGTTTCCCGCCGATTTCCAGGCGCGTTGGGTACGGTTTAAAGCCGACAAAGCCTGCGAGGCATCAACCCTGCTCCAATACGAGTGATAAACCATTAAACGTCCCCGTTAACAACTCCACTTTGGTAATCTTGCCGTTGCATGGTCATCATTTGACCGTTCATGTTCGCTACTTCAGCTTTTTTCGCAACCAGGCTCTTACTGGTTCATCGTACAACCGTAAACTGGCGTAAGCCAACACGATAGCGCCTGAAAAGGTGAGCAGCGCATAGGGCCAAGCCTGCCATAAGGTGATGCCCTTGTGGTTGCTCACCCAGGCTACGTAAAAATAGACCAGCACATAATGGGTCATGTACAGGGGATAAGAAAGATTGCCCAGAAACTGACAAATCTTCTCTTCCGTTTGAGTACTCACCACACCATTGGCACCGATATAGACAATGAGTGGAAAGACCAGGATGATGCAAAACGCCTCGTACAAACCATTCATCCAGAGATGGTTTGCACCGCCTACTCTTGGCATAAACAAAACTACCGCAACCAGCAGGCTACACCAGACGAATGCATTTTTGATGGAGGCCGGCCTCGATACCCGCGATAAAAGCAAACCGGCAAAAAATGGGAGTAAGCTGCGAATCATCCCGATGCGCATGTGTTCAGCATTGAGCGTCCAGCCACCAGTAACGTCTCCGTTGGGGTTAGTAACCGCAAAATGCAAAAGCACGGCACCAGCCAATACGACAAAACAAGCCAACGCTTTGTTGGATAATTTCCGTAGCCCCAGTGCGTAAAGAAGATTAACGATATACTCAAAAAATAAGGACCAGCCAACGCTATTGAGCGGATGCATTTCCTGCCATCCGCGTATGTCCATTGAAAGGGGTAGGGGGATCAGCGTATAGCCTACCAGCATAACAACAAGCAGCTTCCATACAGGAACGGTATGAATAAGGGGCCATACCGTTGAGTCGGTAAAGTAAAAGCCGATAGCTCCGAGCGTCATACCCAAGACAACGAGCGGTTGCAGTCGCTCGAACCGGCGACGGAAAAAACCAGCGATGGTTAATTTGTTCCATCTGTCGTCGTAGGCATACCCAATGACAAAGCCGGAAAGGAGAAAGAAAAAATCAACGGCCAGGTACCCATGATTCACCACATTGTCGAGGTGGCTGCTGGCCAGTGGCTCGGTCAGGTGAAAGAATACCACAATAATGGCTGCTACCCCCCGAAGGCCATCTAATAGTTGATAATGCGGCTTTGTGCCAAGTTCGTTATTGTTCATTAACCGCAGGAAATTTAGTACCCTTATTTTTCGGCAAGTACAGGTACAATTACTTCCTGCCCTTTTACACTGAACGTGTACACACCAGCCTTTTCATCCCACTGTTTTACCATCGGCACTATGCGGGTTCGGCGGGGGCCTACTTTCTCTGATGAGTTGTGAATGTGGTATACGTAATACAACTGCTTGTCTAGCCCTTCGAACAGGTCACCGTGGCCTGATCCGTTCTCACCAACTATAGACCGATGAATGATAGGGTTATTTTTAAATTTTACCCAGGGGCCGTAGGGTGAATCGGCCACAGCATAACCAATAGCATAATCGATGTTCTGGAAATGGTTGGCTGAATAAAATAGGTAATATTTATTCTTCAATTTTATAACGGTGGGCCCCTCCATAATGGGGGCTGACTTGTAATTAGGCGTTGCCTCCCAAGGCTCTGTCTGGTCAAAACATCGTTTCAGCGTTTCGGGCTTTATCTTCCCGGTTTTCAGGTCGAACTCGGCCACGTGCAGGTAATTGCCTTTATTGAACCGGACACAATAGAGGTAATATTTTCCATCGGTATCCTTGAAAATATAGGAGTCAATATTCTTCTCAGACCCATCAATCGGTCCCACTTCTTTTTGCCGGTATGGGCCCAACAACGACTTTGACTCAGCCAATACGGTTTGTTCATCGGCCGTATAGGTCAGGTAATAAGTGCCCTTATTTTTAAAGATTTGTGGCGCCCAGAAGCCCTTGGTACCAAAGGTGTGGTCGCCTTTGGTCAAGATCGTGCCCAGCGAATCTGCTGACTTAGCAGGCACTGCCCATGTTTTCAGGTCTTTTGATTCTAAAAAGGCAAATCCCTGCGGCCCGCTGCCCCCGCCTTTTGACCCAGTCAGGTAGTACTTGCCGCCCTCAACATATATGGTCACATCAGCAAAAAAAATCTCTCGCTTTGCCTGTGCTGATGCCTGTAATGCAGCGAGTAAAAGGATAGAATAGATAAGAATTATTTTCATTTCGTCGGGTTACAAGTACTCTTTTATCTGTTAAACGAAACTGCACGTCCTCTACCTGCCAACCAGAGGTTTCTGATGAGAACGGCAGGGGACACTATTACTCAACCGGGACGGCCCTGAGTATGCTTTTGGGTCACGTCCTGTAAAATTATCCAAAATAGTTGGGGCACTTGTAAGATTTCACGCCATGACCAGTACTAATGGTGTAAATTCCTGGTAACATGAGTGAGCTGGAACAGAACAATATATTTGACAAGTGGCTTGCCAACTATAAAACACTACTCTTTAAAGTAGTACGATCTTACGCACAAACGCCTATGGAGCAGGATGATCTGTTCCAGGAGATCATTATTCAGGTCTGGCATTCGATTCCAAAATTCAGGCAGCAGTCTTCCAGCACTACCTTCATCTATCGGGTGGCACTGAATACGGCCATTAAGTGGGTTAATAAAGAACGCAAACACACCCAGGACAACCAGCCGATTGACCATCTACAGGCTGTTTTATGTGAATCTGTCATCGAAGTCGATGAACGACTCACCTGGCTCTATGAGGAAATTCATAAGCTCGACGAAATTGATCGTTCCCTTTCCTTACTGTTGCTGGATGGGTTTAGCTACAAAGAAATGGCTTCTATACTCGGTATCTCGGAATCAAATGTTGGCGTGAAAATCAATCGAATCAAAAAACTGCTAAGCACTAGAGCAAAACAACAGGATTATTATGGAATTTGACGAACTGCAAAAAATCTGGGATTCCCAGACTAAGGAGCCACTCTGGGTTATTGACCAAAATGCCTTAAAAAAGCATATTCTAACCAAAAAGAGCCAGGTACATCATATCACCCGAATCAGTGAACTGCTCCTGACCTATGTCTATACGGGAGGTGGCTTTTTCATATTTGTACTCAATTTCGTGAACCATTCAGCCAATTTATCCATGTATTTGCTGGCTGGCTGGATGTTGGCTACTGGCTTGTATAGCCTGATCGATAGAACTCAACGATTGAAAAGAGAAAATGTGTTTGTTGATCGGTCTATGCTGGGCGAGTTGACTCATGCGATCTCCATTGCCACCTACCAGGTCCGGCTTTCCCGCCTGATGCGCTGGAATATGATTCCTATCTGCGCCTTTAGCGTGTTAGGTGTTTGGGAAGGCGGGAAATCAATATGGCAGGCACTGAGTTTACTAGTCTTTTTTGTGGTTGTTTACGGGGCCAGTGGCTGGGAGCACAACATTTACAAAGGCAAAAAACGAGAACTGGAGACATTACAAAAAAAATTGCAGGAGGAAGAGAGCACTCATTGAGAGTTCACCTCGATGCCCATAGCTACCACTGTTCCCGTTAGCTATGGGCTACAAACAAGCAAGTGCAATGGTGGGTTAGAGATAACAGTACCAAATTCAATAACAATGTTTTTAAGAAGTTATCCCTCTGGCTATAAAGCACCGCTTCACAATGTATTGCTGTTAAGCTGCATGGATTTGCGCCTGCTCGATAACATTACCCACTTTATGGAACACGAGAACCTCATTAACCGCTATGATCAGTACATCATGGCGGGTGCATCTGTTGGTGCATTGGTTGGTTCGGCTGAACCAGATGATCAATTGAAATATATTGCCGATTATCAGGGATGGGAAAAAGGGCTGTTTCAACACGTAGACCTGGCTATCCAGCTACATCAGATTAAAGATATTTACATCCTTGAACACCGAAATTGTGGTGCCTATAGAGCGTTTCTAAAAGACAACCTGGGCGATTACGAAGAGCATGGCTATCAGAAAGAGTTTGACGATCATAAACGGTATGCCCAGCGACTTTCCAACAACCTAATTGATTTTTTAAAGAGACGTGCGGT
This sequence comes from Flavobacterium sp. SUN052, assembly GCF_028867935.1. GTDB lineage: Bacteria > Bacteroidota > Bacteroidia > Flavobacteriales > Flavobacteriaceae > Flavobacterium. Next base: position 649,398 of record NZ_JAPQNS010000002.1, on the reverse strand, counting down.
TGCCAATCAGAACCCGCTAAGCCCGGAGACTGCTAAAAATGAGGTGCCCATTAATATCCATGGTTTTATCATGGACATCAAAGGCAACGTAGAGTTGCTGTGTACAACAGCTCCATTTCCTGATTCAACTACTTAATTATCAGGGAAGATAGGGGTTTTGAGACCCGAAACCGGTAAAAGCAAGCCAGGCAGTTAGAAAGGCTACTGCTCAACAACAAGCGTTGTTACCGACTTGGCGGCCAGTGTCAGTTGGTTGAGCGAGGCAGTACGTTTCCGCAAATCAGATGATTCGGTTGTTTCGTACAGCGCAGCCTGGTTCGCTTTCCCGGTCAGACCTTGCAACTCAATTGTGCGGGCGTCGCCGGGATTAACCATCACCACAACAAGTTGCTTTTTATTGGGGCTTCGGTAGGCCGAAACCAGAGGAGCGTTGGGTATAGTTTGGGGGGCGTCGGTTTGCACGGCTACACGTACCATGCCGGGGCGCACAAAGCGGGCGTAATTACCCAGTGCCCACATAGTTTTGGAACTAAGTACATCGCCATCCTGCTGGTTCTGGGGATTCTCGCCCATCTTGCCGCCATTCTCCACGTACACTAGGCCGTCCTTATAGTTGCTAGGGCTTAGGGCCAGCCACCATTGCCAGGATGCAGCATTGGCAAGTGCCAGATCGGCGTGGATTACTTTGGCTACGTACAAGGCAGTTGTCATGCCCAGATCGCGTCCGCTACCGTTGATTTCACCTTCGTTATCACCCAGTACGCAGTATTCCGACTGCCAGAAAGCAACCTTGTTTTGTGTTAACTTTTCCGCCAACACCTGCCGAACAGTTTGCAGTTTCTGAACAGGCGAGGTTGTGAAATAACTGTGGCCACATACCAGCCGCTCCACATTAGGCAGATTATCAATGCGAGTCGGACTAGTGGGGTTGAAAAACGCGTTGATCACATCGTCCTGACCGGTTTTACTCCGGTTAGTACCAGTATCAGAAAGATAGTTTAGCTGTGCAGCTTCGCCCAAAGTCAGCCTGGTTTTGAGTTTGCGGCTGATCAGTTCACTGCTCAAGGCCCGGGTCAGTTCGGCCATGTCGGCGTTAGTGGCCGGGGTGCCTTCCTGGGTCGCCATTTTTTGGCCTTTTTTGATGCCCCAGTCCCATTGTGGCTCGTTGAACGGGCTGAGGTAATTCATGGGCCAGCCTTTTTTGTCGAAATACTGGGCTATATCAGCCAGAAAACGGGCATAGTCGGACAGGCGCTGCCGGTTGAAATTGTAGTCACCCAACGTACCCGATGCGTAGGCTTTCCCGTTGGCCGTGAACTGCACCGGGGGCGAGTTGGTGAAGCCCAATAAATAGGGTACCTGTCGCCGGTGGGCCGCTTCCACAAACCACTGTTGTCCAGCCTGTTTCGACCAGTCGTAAGAGCCGTCGGGTTTCTGAAAGCACTCCGACCGGCGCCAGGGGCTGCGGATACCGCTCGAATCGCCCTGCTCGGTGCTTCCGGCCCCAATGTTGAACCGCCACAACGATAAGCCGATTCCTTTAGGATTGCCTGCCTGGTCGGTATCCATGCTGAACAGCCAATCAGCAATTTGCTCCCGCTTCGCCAGGGGGTAATTCTGGCCAATGAACTGCGCCGACCAACAGTCTGACGCACCGAAACTGTGGATGGTCTGGAAAGTCTGGTTTTGCTGAATCGTAATAACAAGGGGAGCGGGTTTAGTCACTTGTGCCAGACAGATACGGGTTGTTAGCAGGGCAAAAAGAAGGAGTAAGCGGAACATCATGGTAGCGTTGTAAAATTAATCGACGGGGCTTGGTTCTGTGCAGTTCTGGTAAAGCGGGAGCCGAGTGGAGTGAAATTATCGAAGAAGCCGCAGTTTCGAAGAAAAAATCGTTGATTGGGGTTTAGGCCGCCTGCGTAGTCCATGCGGTAGGCTTTTTTGGCGGTGTTGTCACCCGTAAACTGGACGTTGGTCAGCTCCCGCCATTGGCCTTCTTTACTACGGACCCATTGGTTCGAGAGCTCAACTTCGCGCTGAATATGCCCCGTTTCGGGCGTAAAGTTTTCCAGAAATGAATACAGCGATTTGAGGTAGGTGGTTGTTTTGGGCCGTTTGAAACTGGCAATCAGTTGCCAGCCAGCCGCATCGGGAGCCAGAAAATAGGCCGTGTACGTGGTGTAGCCGTCGGTGCCGGGCAAGCCGTGCAGCAGAAACTTGTACGTTTGGTCGGCTTGCCAGTTGTAACGCAGGAAGCTTTGTCCGCCAGCGCCTTCATTGCCAAAATCGTTGGTAACAACAGCCGCGCCTTTGCGGTCGAGCCGGATTTTCTGATCGTCGGGAATCTGTTTGGGATCGTCGGTCTGGAACGGGCTCCACACCGAAAAAAGGATACGCCGTTCTGTAGCCGAATTGACCTGCATGCCAAAATAGCCCTCGCCAAATCCGTTGGCCATGTAATACGACCCGATCACATCGCTGCCTTTGGGTACGGTTACTTCATTGTAAAACCACTCGGCTTCAACGCCTTCTGGAATCGGGTAGCGCAGGTGAACTGAAGGCCCCCGCCGACCCCAGTAGAAAAAATTGCCTTCGTTGGTTCGCGCAAAAGCGGTTCGTTCGTCGACAGACTCCCCACTAATACCGAAATTGGATACCTCGGCAAAGGTCTTGCCCGTTTTGCCCACTCCATGCAGGGTAATCTTTACGTATCCCGGCTGCGAGATGGTCCATTGCCCGAGGGGGTAATCTCGAAGTGAATCACCTTGTACATCAATCTCTTTTGACTGGCCAAGCAGGGTGACTTTTATCCGACTCCTGCCATCGGGCGCCCGAAGGTTTATCAACAGGTTCAGGCTGCCTGTCTTCTCAAGACGCACGTAAGTGTCAATGGTTGCTGTTGGGCTAGACCAGTTTGTAAGTCCCGCTTTGGTAATGGTTTCCGTTCCGGCAGTCGGATTGATTACCCAGCTATTTCCCCCAATGGGTACGCTAAGTGGAGTTGACTGGTCCACTGCAGGAATAGGATTGGATGAGGCCGACAAGGCGAAAGCCCTTAACAATGTGTAAACCAAATGGGGCCAGTTTAGTACGAGCATTACTCAATAGGATTTGTCAAATTTATAAAAGACTCCTAGCCGCTGACCCGAACGGCGAGGTCGATACAGGAAATGGTGAGTGGGGTTTTGCCCCCGTTTTCAATCACGATCTCATTCCATCCGTCGCGGATCAGCGAAACCGGAAAGCGGTAATTATAACCTACATGCTCTTTGGTGAGGTGGGTCTGGGGCCCGCAGAGGAAAAGCAAGGCGTCGGTCTTTTCGTTTTTGAGTTCTGGCCAGGAGCCGTTGAACGAAACGGGCAGGAAGGTTGGCAGATTATCGGCTTTCACAATGAGTTGTACAATCAGTTCCAGCTTGCGATCCCCCGGCTCGGCGCACATGGCCGTTCTAAAAAGTTGCTGCCGGTTCGGTTCGAGTACTGCCGGAAGTTGCGTTGGTAATTCGAACGGCATTAAGGTAGCCGACGAACTTCCGAGCGCAAATGAATATTGTTTGGGTTGCCCACGCAGCGAATCGAGCTGGTGAATACCGCGCAGCCCCGAATAGTCGCCCCGCAGGCCGGGCAGGTTGACCTGGTCAGTACAAAAAAAGTTAAACCATTCGATGCCCTGAGCACCCAGGGCGAGTTTTCCGGCGGCATTGCCCCGCATGAGTTCGCGGCTGGCGGGTGTATGACGCATCCGCTGAATTTGATCGCGTTGTTTGTCGTACGTCGAGAGGGTGTTCACGCCATCTTCGATCACGCCATAAATGGCTACTCGCTCGCCGAGTTGTTGGCGCATCACATCATGCGGCATGTCCCAACTGGTGCAATAAAAGCCAGAGGGGCAAACCAGGTCGATGGTGCCTTCGCGGCAGAGCGTTACTACGTCGAGACCAATACTTTTGAGCAGATCAAGCCGGCCCGGAATCCGTAGGCTAAGTGGGTAAGGCCGTCCGGTTTTTCGGGCTCGTCGCTGGGTGAGGGCGCGAATCTCCCGAATCCAATCGTTCATCATGGACACAGTTTCGGCCGAGGCATTGGGCTCACAACAAAGCGGTTGTCGCCACCAATCCAGCTCCAATCCCTCGAAATCGTAATCCTCGACCACCTCCCGAATTTGCTCAAACATCAGCTTTCGCACTTCCGATTTTTCGTAATTGAGACCCTGCCGATACAGGTAATTCTGATCGCCGTACAAGCTGTTTTTCAGCCGCATCTCTTTCTGTTTCAGCAGCGGCACATTGAAGAAACTGCCTTCGAAATTCATATGGCCGTGCATGTCGTTCATCCGAATGCTCACCCAGGGCGACACATTCCGACGGCGACAAGCTTTAGATGTTTCGGCCAGCCAGTCAACCCCCGCGTCGAGCAGATCCTGGTAGCGGTTCATGAGCGGCACAAAACTATCCAGAAAAGCTTCAACGGCTTCGGGCTCGGTAATGCCCTGGCAGATGGCGTGACCCCGAAAAAAATTGCGGTCGCCCCGTTTGTACCCCTCTAGAATTGTCGGAATAGTTTTGCTCGGATACCACGCCCGCGACGCATTCGCATTGATAATAAACGTGTCGATGCCGTTGTCGGCCAGCACATCGACAAATCGGTGAATGGCTTTGGTTGAAAAGGGGCCGCCTTCGGCCGTGGGCCTCGTGTTCAGCTGACCGGTACGCGGATTATGAGCGATTTTCAGCGTAAAATCTTCTGGTTGCCACAGCTCCGGATTGTAGAAATAAACGCAGGTGTCGCCGTTGAACAGATTTCGGTGCCGGGTCAGAACCGGGTTGGGTTTCGCGACTGCACGGAAACTGGTACTAGAAAAGGGAGTAGAAACCGTCTGAACATCCTGAATAATGTTCGGTGCAACTGCGGCCCCAAGCACGCTGTTTTTCAGGAAATTCCGGCGGTTTCTAGCCATTGGGCTTTGTACGGGATTGCTACTGGCCTTCATTAAAAAATACACTCAGGCCGTCTTTGCCCGCCACGATTATGTCGGGGCGACCCGTTTTGCGTAAGTCGGCCAGAGCAAAGTAGATGCCCGTTCCTTTGCCAACACCGGCAGGTCCGTAGGCAATGGTGTGTTTGGTGAACTCCCGGCCATCCCAGGTAAAATAATACAGGCCTACTTCGTCGTAACAGCCGGGGTCGGTGTCGTTGTGGGCGCGGAATCGCTTGCCCGTGATGAGGTCGGGTCGTTTGTCGCCGTCGATGTCGGCCCACTCCATGCAGTGGTATTGCGAGTTTTTCTCGTCGATAACATGCTTGATCCAGCTCCGACGACCATCCTGCATCTGTTGTTCGTACCAGTGCAGGCCGTAGCCGTGACCTTGACCCACAATGATGTCGTTGCGTTTGTCGCCGTTCAGATCAGTTACGATCACCGGAACGCTGGCCACGCCAATATCGAATTCTTCGTGGAGTTCCCATCCGGTGCGCCGGTCCGATTCATCACCCATGTTTTCGAGCCAGCCTTTGGTCACGATGAAGTCGCCTTTGCCATCGCCGTTGATGTCGCCGAAGCCCAACCCGTGCCCTTGTGTGGGAGCTACATTGACCTGCCTGAACGTGTTAGGCTTTTCAAGAGTAAAGTATTTCAGGGGTTTGCCGGGGTTGTTGGGGACAATCTCAATTTTGCCATCGCCGTCCACATCCCAGGCGCGGGTTGTTTCGGTATTGCCAACAACCGCTACCTCATGAACCGGCCAGGGTTTGCCATCAGCACCCGTATTCTCCAGCCAGCGGAGCGAACCACCCCAATAGCCCCCCGTCACCACGTCTAAATCGCCATCGGCGTCCACGTCGAGCGGAATTGTCGAAAAGTCGTCATAGTACTGATCGTATCGTTTCTGATCACCGATCAGTTTTCGCCGGCGAAACGAGTTTTTGCGGTCTTCGGCATTCTCGTACCAGAAATCGCCCGACACCAAATCCGGTCTCCCATCTTTGTTCACATCAATTACCCCAACCGACTCATAGCTTTCGGCAGCCACAAAATGCCGCGAAAAACGCACCTCGCGTGGGGCCGCAATGGGCGGATTACTGCTCGTAGAAGCACTCAACAAGCCCACGGCAATAACACAAATGGAAGCGATCAGTGAGGAGGGTTTCATACGTTGTGATTGGCTTTAGCCGGTAGCTTATGTGATTCTAAAGGCTGAGGAATGCTATTCATATTCGTTTTTAGCCGCGTTTATTCACTATTTCACACTCAGTAAATATCCCAGCAAGTCATTAAACTCTTTTTCGGGAAGGATTTTGCCGAATTGATCGGGCATGAGTGTGTGTCGGGAGGGCTGGATTTCAGCAATGTCGTTGCGCGACACCACAAACTCTTCCCCGGTGGCATCGGCATAGGTTATCGACTGCTCGTCGTCGCGCCGGAACAGGCCTGTTTTTATGCTACCCGATTTGAGTTTGACCGTGTAGGTTCGGAAGGCTTCGGAGATGTTCCGGTTTGGGTCCAGAATTTTGGTGGCCAGCGACTTGCTGCCCCAACTACCAATCCCGTCCAACTGAGGGCCAATCAGGCCGCCTTCTTTGGCTATCTGATGACATGCCGAGCAATTGGCCACGAATACCTGTTTCCCACTTTCGGGGATGCCCGGCGTGGTAGTAAATGAATTTAACCGACTGACAATCAGTTTTTCGCGTTCCTCGTCGATAGGGGAGAGGTTGGCCGTGAGTTGCTTGAATTTTGCTTTCTGATTCTCGCTGATGTTCAACATCAACCGATCTTCGATGCCAGGTTGTACCAGAATTCGGGTAAACAATGTACCGGCGTATACCTGCGCCATAATCAAATCTTTCCCGGACGACGAGGTGGCCAGCGATTTCAACAGCTCCAGCTGCACATCGCCTTTGGTACGTTTCATAGCCGATTCAAGCACAATCTGGATGGGAGACGGGCCGTCTCCACGGCGACCATCGCTACGATTTGGCGAATCGCCCAAAACCGAGGCCAAGTCAACGCGGAAACCAACCGGATTTTTCTCATCTTCGATATACCCGCTGAGCGTAGCTGCGTAGCGGTCGGGAGCCAGTTTCATCAACGCTCTGGCGCTCGACAGCCGGAAATAATAGGGCAGCGTTTTATCGAGCAGGGTTTCTTTCAGCATTGGTTCTAGGGCAGTGAGACCCAACTCGCCGGCCAGTTCCATACCAAACCGTTTCTGTTCAGAAATATCTTTGGGGCTCACAGCAGGCAGCAAGGGAGCTGGTAAGCCCTGCACAGTGCCGATCCGAATAATACCCGATGAGTTATCGGCAATTTCGAGCCGGACTTGTTCGCCTGTGTGGGCTGATAAATCCCAGTTTACCTCCTCGGCCCGGTAGTCGTTGGTTTTGATAAACTCCGTACAGGCCAACACATTAGTGGTATCGGCTACAGAAACCAGTCGCACCAGATGCCCCCCGCCGATGTTGGTAGCCCCGTTGACCTGAATAGCGATGAACGACAGGCTCTTGGGTGCGGTGAACACGGGTGACTTGATTACGCCCTTGTAGCCACCCTGTTCGAAGCCCAAAAATTTCAGGCCTTTAGCCAGCGTCGTGTTCTGCGGGGGCGGACTGAAAAAGACGGGATGATCTTTTAAATACAGAAACTCAGCTAGGTTAAACGACCAGTTGGTGGGTTGCAAAGCGACTAGCTGGTTGGCCAGCGCAACCGCCCATTGATTAAATAACACATTGGGCGAGCCCTCTGCCTGAGTGGTGGACCCAGCCAATGAATTATTGGTTCGGCGACTCTTGATCGACTGTTGGATAATGCGGAATAGAGTGAACTGACTGCTCAGGTCGGTGTCATATTTCTGGCGTACAAAACGTACTAAATCATCATGGTCGCTGGCGGGAAGGTACCGAGCTGCATGACTCATATATTTCAATTCCGCTTCCTTCTCGAGAGTGAGAACCTTGACGGTATTGAACAGAAACTGCCCGGCATATGCCTGATTGACACCACTCATAGGCGTTGCCAATATACTCCGCTCGCGGGCTGGCCAATTGACAGTAGCTACTTCATTCCCAAGCGTTTTGTTGCGTAACAGTGTCCTGAAAGCCAGTGTTAGGGTATAGGCCAGATGGGTGTCGGCGGTTGGTACGCTGGGCTGAAAAGCCAGCAAAGTGCGTAGCGTTTCGAGTGTTGGGTAATCCGTCAGGCTCTCCACGGCTGCCCGTTGCACGTGAGGATTAACATCACGAAGGGCTTTTTTGAGTACGGCATAGCGGGACTCATTACGCAATGTTGACTCGTGCAAAGCCCGCATCGCATGGGTGCGGATGAGGGGATTTTTGTGCCGGGCCGCGCGTAGCAACACTTCTTCGGGCAGGGCATTGAGTTGATGCAACGCCCACAAACTATGCACGTATTGGTCGGGGTTCGTGGCCGATTTTTTCAGCACGTTCAACAGCGGCTCCACAGCGGGTTGGCCAATGCGATTTACCAGTTGATCGGTTACGAGCATGCGCACGGGGAGGTTGCCCACGGCCAGTGCCCTGATCAACTGGTCGATGGTGGCTTTTGTCCAGTCAGTGTAGCCGATCTTGTCCGTTTTGCCCTGATAGGTAATGCGCCAGATTCGGCCTCGTTGCCGGTCGCGACCGGGGTTATCCAGCGGAACTTCGTAATGGCCAATAATGCGGTTATAAAAGTCAGCCACATATAGAGCACCGTCAGGGCCTTCAAGAATGTCAACAGGTCGAAACCAGGGGTCGGCGCTGCGTAACAAGTCGGCTTCACTTTTGGCGGTTGGCGAGGTGCCATTGACCGTGAACGAGTTGCGGTAGATGCGGCATTTCACCACATCGCCGATGTACAGACTTTTGCGGTAAGGTTCGGGAAAGAGGTTGCTCGACGGCAGGGCAATGCCCGATAAGGCAGTCGCTTCTTTTTCGTGGGGTTTCATTTGTGGCGCAAAGCCAATTCCCTCGGCAATTCGCCCGAAATGGGGGTAATCAGCCCCCCGAATTAACTGTGTTAAGGGTGACGAATGGCTATCGGGCGAGTACAGATACCCCCAGTTATCGTACACCAGCCCGAACGGATTCACCCTGCCTTTCGTGAACAACTCGGCCCGACTCCCATCTAGCCGAAACCGGAAGGTATTACCCGACCCCATCTCCAGGGTATCACCATCGGTGCCCATCACCTTCGACAAATTCGTGAAGCCGTGACACGCTTGAATCCAGCCATCGAAGCCCCGCGTGAGGTGGTTCACCATGCCGTGGGTGTCTTTGTATTCAAACGGTCCCAGCAATCGGCGGGTTTGATCAAGCTGGCCGTCGTGGTTGGTATCGGTGTATCGGTAAAGATTGGGAATGCTGTAGGCCAACAGACCGTCATTCAGGGGCAGCAGGCCAATGGGAATGTTAAGCGTGTCGAGAACGGGTGTAAACCGGTCGGCTCGGCCGTCGTGGTTGGTGTCTTCCAGAATGGTGATTCGATCTTTACCTTTTCCCACTTTTGCCGGGGCAGGATACTCGGCCGATTGCGTGACCCAAAGCCGCCCCTTGGCATCGAAAGCCATGTTGAGCGGCTTGCCAATGAGTGGTTCCGACGCAAAGAGTTCGATTTTAAAACCAGGTTGTACCGTAAAACCCGCCAGCTCTTCCTCAGGTGAGCAAGGCTCCGATTTGCGAATATGCTCGTCGAAATCGCCCCCACTGAATTGGGTTTCGCTGGTTGTAGCCGCGCTTCGTTGGGTCTGTAAGGAGGTCGTACAGCTCAGTATCCCGCCGAGAATTAATGAAACAGAAAGACGGCGAAGCAGAACATTCATAGTGCTTTTCTATAACTTAATAAATCGGATCACGAACGGTAGTTGCCGCAGACAAAAATAGCAGCATTCCTGACTCCGAGAAGAATTTTATACCGCCCTACTGGCATCGCTTTGGCCTTACCTCCCAAAATGATCCATCCGCACACCAAAATCGGGCATTCAGCGAGATTTTTTTTCCAGAGCTGACCCGATTGATCAACTTTGACCCATCATTCAAAACAACCCGCTCCGGCGGAGAAACGCCATGAAAACAACACTCCTTCTACTCTTTGTTACCAGTACAGCTTTTGCTCAGTTTGGTCCTGGCGGTGGTGGTCCTGGCGGCCGACCCGGTGGCTTTGGTGGGGATGGTTTCGGACAGAAACAGGAAAAATCCTTTATACCCGGTACCGATACCGACAATAAACCAAAAGGCAACGGAAAAATTGAGGGTCTTCTGATGGATTCGACGACCAATAAGCCCGTTGAATACGCCACCATTGCACTCATCAGCACACAGACCAACAAGCCCATAGATGGTACCACTGCCGACGACAAAGGACGGTTTACCCTGGCCAAGTTAGCGCCCGGTACCTATAAACTTCAGTACTCGTTCATTGGCTACAAAAGCCGTACGTCAGCGCCCATTGTCATTGTGAAAAGCTCCGACATCAACGTGGGCGTTGTTAACCTTCCGCCCGATGTCAAAACGCTTAGCGAAGTTAACGTTACCGGGCAGGCTGCTATGTTTGAAGAGCGGGTAGACCGCCTAGTGTATAATGCCGAAAAAGACGTGACTACCAAGGGGGGCGATGCCGCCGACGTGATGCGGAAAGTGCCGATGCTGACGGTCGACCTCGACGGTAATTTGACCCTGCGTGGCAGTAGCAACATTCAGGTGCTGATCAACAACAAGCCTAGTACAATTGTAGCCGCCAGTGTAGCCGATGCCCTCCGGCAGATTCCAGCCGACATGATCAAGAGTGTTGAAGTAATCACCAGTCCCTCGGCCAAATACGATGCCGAAGGGTCGGGCGGTATTATCAACATCATTACCAAGAAAACGACCTTGCAGGGTTTGACGCTCGATGTGAATAGTGGAGTGGGTAATCGGGGATCGAACCTTGGCTTGAATGCCAACTATCGCACCGGTAAAATGGGCTTTTCGCTGGGTGGCTTCGGCCGGGCCGAGTACAATGTGAAAGGTGAGTTCCAGAATACGCAGACTACACGAATGGCTACTGGCAACCAGATTACAATTCAGAACGCCAGTACGCTTACAGAGCGCTTGTTTGGGAACTACCAGTTAGGCTGGGATTACGACATCGACAAGAATACGTCGCTGACCGCTAGTGTGCGTTACGGAGCCAGAAACGGCAATTTGACCCAGAATGGTTTGTTGACATCTACCTATCTGCCCGGCGCTACAACGCCCCTGCTCAGTGCCCGCGATGTGGCTACGAAAGATCTTAATGCAAACGTCGATGCCAACGTAACCTACACCAAAATCTACAAGCCTCAACGTGAATTGAGTATTTTGGGTCTATATAGCCGCAACAACCGGCAGAACAATTTTACAGCCGATCTGCTCAGTGCTACCGATTTACAAACGATTCTGTCGCGGCAACGAAACGATAACCCCAGCAACAATCAGGAGTCGACCATCCAGATTGATTATCAAACACCCCTGGGTAAGAAGCAACTCCTGGAAATAGGCGGTAAGGGCATTGTTCGTCAGGTAAATAGTGATTTTAGCTACTATATTGCGCAGGGTGCAACTGGGGCTTATACTATCGACAACACACGGCTGAACAACTCGCTGAATTACCAACAGGAGATTGTTGCCACCTATGCATCGTGGACAGCTGCATTACCCAGAAAATACACACTGAAGGCTGGCGCCCGGTACGAATACACGATCCTGAATGCCCGCTTCGGTTCGGAGCAAACCGGTACACCGATCGCACTGGCTAACTACGGGAACCTGGTACCGAGCGTAAATATTTCGAAAAGTTTGTCGAAAGGAAAAATTCTGAAACTGGCTTACAACCGTCGGATTCAACGGCCGGGTATTCAGTTTCTCAACCCGAACGTTAACGCGTCTAACCCGACCAATATCAGCCAGGGTAACCCCTACCTCACACCTGAGTTAACCGACAACGTCGAGTTGGGTCTGTCGGTACCCATTAAATCGGTTTACCTGACGGCAGCCCTGTTTGTTCGCCGAACCAACAATGAGATCACAAGCGTACGGGATACGGCTTCTGTGCAGGTAAACAACGTGACCCAAACGGCCATCCGTACTACCTACCAGAATGTTGGCTATTCGGATACGTATGGAATGAATGTGTTTGGTAACATCAATCTGTCGTCGAAATTGCAACTCAACGGCGGTTTCGACCTGATGCATGTGAGCCTGACCAACAAAAACGCCAATCCAATTTATGCAGCGTCGAACTCGGGCTGGGTGTTGGGTGGCCGGATGTTCGGTACCTACACTATTGGGAACGGATGGGGCCTTCAGGGTGGTGGAGGTATGATGGGCCGACGCATTCAGTTGCAGGGTTATCAGGGTTCGTTTGCTTTCTACAACCTCGGTTTCCGGAAAGACATCGCTCAGAAAAAAGGTAGCATTGGTTTAGTCGCCGAGAACTTCCTGAATCACCCTTTCACAGTGCGTTCTGAGTCGAGCTCGTCTATTCTGAGCCAGTCGAGCGTCAACAGTTTTTATAATGCTGGTATCAAGCTGACCTTCACTTATAAGCTGGGCAAGATGAAGTTTGTGGATGCCAAACGGAAGAAATCAATTGAAAATGATGACGTGAAAGGTGGCGAAGGCGGTGGTGGTAACGACAACCAGCAACAGCAGCAACCACAAGGCGGTGGTGGCGGTGGCCGTCCACGGTCATAACCACCAGTTTGTGATTCTGATAGTATTGGGGTAGGTAAGCAAGTCTTACCTACCCCTTATTTTTTTCTAACCATCAACAACAACCCCGCACAGATAACCATTAGGGCAGCGGCCAGCCAAAATAATAGCTGCACGTTCACGTGATTGTCACGCAGTATCCCACCGGCATAAATGCCAATTCCACCCACGATACAAGCAAAGAGGTTCATCATGCCGTAGCCCGTGGCTCGGTACCGTTCGTCGGCCACGGTACATAAAATGGGCATCAGGTTGGCGTCGCTGAAGGTACGGGTGAGGGCATACAGCACAAATCCGGCCACGGCCAGCGGTAAAATCGAGGTAGTACTGGCAACCAGAACGCCCGGAGTAGCCAACAGTAACCCGATAGCGGGCAGCAGCACCCGTGCCCGTTTGTTGGTCCGGCTCCAGCGGTCGGCGAGGAAACCACCAAGCAACACCCCTACCAGACTTGCCGTATGCACATATCCCGTTGCATACACACCAGCCACGCTTTGAGAGAGACTGAAGTGTTCTTTGTAATACGTTGGCAACCAACCCACAATGAGCCAGCCGACCATGCCCATCATACCCCAGAACAGGAGTAGCAGTACAAAAGACGGCTGGCTAAATAAGCTACGAATGCCCGCGATGAAACTGACCTTTTCGGATTGTTCGATGGGATGGGTGCTAGTTGGAGACGAGGGGGCATCTTTTAGCACAAAGAACAGAAAGACTGCATATACCACACCAACAATACCAAAAAGCCGGAATGCACTGTTCCAGGCAAACCGGTCGGCCAGAACACCGCCCATAAACCCCAGGCTTTGCCCAATCATGATGCCGCTCATGTGGATGCCCGTTGCCAGCGAACGGGTGCCACCCCGGTGGTAATCGACAATCAGCGATAGGGCCGCCGGAATGTAGCAGGCTTCGCTGATACCCATCAGCGCTCGCGTGGCGAGTAGCTCGTTATACGTAGTGGCATGAGCCGTAAGCCACGTCACTGCCGACCACACAAACAAACTGCCAATAATGACTAATGACTCGACTGCGTGAAAACCGGTCGGCCAGAAACCCCGCGAACGGGCTCAACAGGCCGTAAATCCATAAAAATACCGCCGTCAGTAACCCAAACTGTGCATCGGTCATGGGGATAGCCTCAACAATTGACCCCCGCATGGTGGTAATCATAATCCGGTCGAGGTAATTGAGGCACCCAACCACGCAAAGCAACCCCACCACAAGCCAGGCACGAGTCATGCTAGTGGTAGGAGAGACAATAGTAGCTTGGTTGGGTGGCATCGAAGTTGGTTTAGTTTAGCGAATTGGTAAAGACCCCACCCCAACCCCTCCCCTGAACTCAGAGGAGGGGCTTCAAGTTGAGCATTTTTAAACTCTTTGCCTGTGGGGATGCTCAGCCCCTCCCCTGAACCCAGGGGAGGGGTTGGGGTGGGGTAGACGCACTGTCACTATCAATGAATAAAATCGCATCATTGTGCTGGCGAAGAATGGTGGATGGGTAAGTCTCGCTGATCTCCGAGTGCAAGGTGTGATACACCGCTGGTGCTTTATTGATGCCCGGCACCATACAGAAAACATGGGGCGCTCGCATCAGAGCTGGAATCGTTAGTGTCAGAGCGTGTGTTGGAACAGCATCAATATGGTCGAAGCAGCCGTCGTTGACTTGTTGTTGTCGGCATGCCGTATCCAGATCAACCACTTTTACGGGCACTGGGTCGTTGAAAAGAGCTACGTGCGGATCGTTGAAAGCAATATGGCAGTTCTCGCCAATGCCCATGCAGACAATATCAACTGGATTCTGCTGAAGCAACCGGCTGTATCGGGCACATTCTGCCGCCAGATCAGGGGCATTGCCGTTGATGAAATGAATAGTGCCAAACGGGACCCGATCAAAAATATGTTCTTTCAGGAAGTTGCCGAACCGTTGAGGAGCTTCGTCGGGGAGCTGCACGTACTCATCCATATGAAACGCATTGACCCGGTTCCAGTCAAGATCTGGCTCACGACAAAGAGCCGCTAAAAATTCCTGCTGCGAAGGAGCAGCGGCAAAAATCATGTTTATCGTAGCGCGTTCGGCCAGCAAAGTCCGCATCCGATCACTAACCGATTGGGCGGCAGCTTCGCCCAACAACGTGCGATTATCAAACTGGCGAAGAGTAAGCTGGCTTGTAGTCGATGGTGAACTCATAGAATTGGCAGCGTATTAACTGTTTCTAAACGGGTTTTTGGGTTTTGCTGGAAAACAATCCGGCCTTCAATCATTGTCAACTGAACGGCTATGTCATCATCGAAGATGACAAGGTCGGCATCTTTTCCCGCTCTTAACTCGCCTTTCCGGTCGCTAACGCCCATGACCCGCGCCGGGGTGCTGCTGATCATGCGAATGGCTTCCAGCAATGGGATCTCAGCCATCGTCACCATAGTTCGCACCAGACGATCAGCAGTGGCTACGCTCCCGGCGAACGCTTGACGATCGGGCATTTTGGCAACACCATCTTCCACAATAACGGCAATGCCGTCGTGAATGCTGCCCAATATACTGTTGCCGGGCGGCATACCAGCGGCCCGCATAGCATCGGTTATCAGAACCGTTCGGTCGTGGCCTTTAATTTTATACGCTAGTTTCAGCAAGGGGGCGGGTAAATGAACGCCGTCGGCGATCAACTCCACATCCAGCTGATCGAGCAGAAAGGCGCTTTCGACTACTCCGGCATAGCGAAACCCATTTCGGCGACTAACGCCCGACATGCCGCTGTACAGGTGCGTTGCCAGACTGTAGCCATGCTGCACAGCCGCCAGGACCTCGTCATAAACTGCATCCGTATGGGCTATCGCGGCCAGTATACCCTTTGAACGCAGGTAATCTCCGAAAGCCAGCGCGCCGGGTAACTCGGGGGCTGCACTCCACCGGGCAATGGAAGTAGAGTGATTGAGCACTTCGTTGTATTCGGCCGGATCGGGAGGGCGAATGTAACGCGGGTCTTGTGCTCCGCGCTGGTTCATAGCAAAGTAGGGCCCTTCGAGATGCATTCCCAGAAACTGAGCACCGGCAGTGTTTTTACCAGAAGCCTGTTCGTAAATCGCCAGCGTGTTCAACAGATTATCAAGGCTGCTGGTCAACGTTGTCGGCACCATCGCCGTGGTTCCATAACGAGCGTGGGTTCGAGCGATTTGCAGAAAAGCGTCCTCGCTGCCGTCCATAAAATCGTGTCCACCCCCGCCATGCACGTGAATGTCGATGAAACCGGGGCTTACGTAAGCCCCGGTGGCATCCAGAACGTCAGCATCGGGAACGTTGATGTCTCGTTCGCTGATCTCCGAAATGGTTGATCCCGTAATGAGAATTGTCCCGTTCGGAATAAGCCGATAAGGTGTTAGAATACGGCCGTTTATGATTTTAAGGCGCTGAGGTGCCTTGCCATTGCTGTTCATGAACGAGTGCTTTTTTGGCTGTAAACAGACTCCATCGGCGAATCCGGTGTCCATAAAAGGCGTAATAGGCCAGATAGAGATAGCAGGGAAAAAGTACCCAATACGCATTGCGAAGGCCATATTGGTCGGCCAGTAAGCCGTAAATCAGGGGCAGGATAGCGTTGCCGCTCAAGCCCATGATCAGCAGGGCAGCACCCACTTTGGTGAATCGTCCCAAGCCATCCAGCGCCAACGGCCAGATGCCCGCCCAGACCAGCGAATTCGCCAAGCCCAACAGCACCACAAACCATATAGAGAGGTCGGCTTGATGCCCCAGGAAGGTAACCCGGCCGTTGGCGAAAATAATGAGCAAGGTAAACGTCAAACCAAGCAGGGTGCATAACCGAAAAATATTCACCTGACTAATGCGCTTCGGAATCAGGATGATCCCCAGAATGTAGCCGCAGATAGTGGCAAAGAGGGTGTACGAAGGAAAGACTTTGGCATCCAGGAGTCCAATTCCCATTGACCCGGCATATCCGATAATGGTGTCAATAGCCACGACCTGCGTGCCAACGTGAAGAAAAATAGCCAGCGCCCCTAATATCAGATGTGGAAACTGAACAATCGACGTTTTAGACACATTGGCGGCTGCTACCTCCGCTGTTTCGTGCTCCGTATTGATTTCAGGCAGGGGCGAAAACCTCACCAGTAGACCTAGCCCGATGAGCACACAGCCAATCACTGAATAAGGCAAAATTACCCGCCGAACCAAAGCATCCAGCGCCAGCGATTTTTCGGCGGGTGTCATAGTAGGTAACTGGCTAAACAGGTCGGTGTCGGTGGCCCGCAAAATAACCGCTGCAAACAGAATCGGGGCCAGGATGCCAGCTGCCTTGTTGCAGACTCCCATAATGCTGATGCGCTGGGCCGCTCGTTCTTTGGCTCCCAGCACCGTGATGTATGGATTCGCTGCCGTTTGTAGAATAGCCAAGCCGATGCCAATCAGAAACAACCCCAACAGAAAAATGGGGTAGGTGCGCGTAAGGGCAGCTGGCACAAACACAAAGGCACCAACAGCCATCACCCAGAATCCCGCCATCATTCCCTTTTTGAAGCCGACGGCCTTCAGCAGATACGATGACGGCACCGACATGACAAAATAGGAAATGTAAAATGCGAACGTGACCAGATACGACTGAAAGTTGGTCAGCTCACAGGCAATTTTAAAGTAGGGAATGAGAATGGCGTTGACCCAGGTCACAAACCCGAAGACAAAAAACAGGACGCCAATCAGCATAATGGAAATGGTTGTTTCCCTCGCCGTGAGCGAGCCAACATCAACCGCTTTTTGGGGTGCTTTCATAAGAAGGAGCAAAAGAGTGAACTAAAGCGTTGGCTCCCAGCCGCGCTGGTAGTCGCGTTTCCAGTATTGCTGGGCTAATCGGTTGTCTTTGATGTGGCCGTTTGTCGGGTCAATGTTGAGTGTGGTACCCGACCGGAGCGCAATGTTGCCTAACTGACAAAGCAGCGTGCTCTGGTGACCACTTACAATATCGGAGTTCAGGGCGGTGCCTTTTTTGATGCCGTCGAAAAAGTTCTGAATATGAATGGCATCGAGCGCCTGCGAGGGGTTCATTCGGTCGCGGGCGTTGATAACCACGTCGTTCTTGACCTCTTTCACTAGCTTGTTGTCGAGGTCAAATACCTTATGCGAATTGCCCGCGTCGATCTGCAACGACCCTTTCTCGCCGTAGAAAACCACGCCGACACTGCTTCCTTCCACCGTTCGCCCGTTGCAGCTACGCCCCTCCCAGGTCATGGCCGTGTTGTTCGGGAACTCCACATTGATCACCTGCGTGTCCGGCGTTTCCCAGTCGTCTTTATATCGGTAACGCCCCCCTGATGAGGTTACACGCGTGGGATAGTCGACGTTCAGGCCCCAGCGCATCAGGTCGAGCATGTGGGTGCCATTGTTGAGCGATTCGCCCGTACCCCAATGCCAGAACCAGTGCCAGTTGTAATGCAACAGATTGTCTTTGAAGGCCATGCGTGGTGCCGGTCCCTGCCAAAGATCGAAGTTTAGCCACTCGGGTACGGCTGTCTCTTTGCCAATGCCGATGGATGCGCGGTTGTTAGTATACCAGCCTTTGGCAAAATAAGCGCGACCAATTTCGCCGTCAAGCACCGCTTTAACACCTGCCGCCACATTGGGCCAGGATCGTCGCTGGTTACCCATCTGAATCACATTCTTGTATTTTTTGGCTACGGCAACCAGCAACTCCCCTTCGTGCGGATTGTGGCTACAGGGCTTTTCCAGATACACGTGTTTACCCGCTTTGGAAGCCAGGATAGCCGCCGGCGCGTGCCAGTGATCGGGTGCCGCAATTACTAGTGCATCCAGGTCTTTATCGTCCAGCGCTTTCCGGAAATCAGGTTGGGCGAGCGGCTTCGAGTTCTGAATTTTTTCGACGGTAGCGATGCATTTTTCAGCCGCGCGGGTGTCCACATCCGAAACCGACCGAATCTGGCAATTCGGTTGCAAGCCAAACGTTGTAGCCAGCGCCAGACCACGACTGTTGACACCCATCATCCCGACTTGAACACGCTCATTGGCACCTAAAATGCGGGCGTAACTTTTCGGACTGAAACCGGGGAGCATACCGCCCAGGGTTAATGCAGCCGTACCTGCCAGGGTTTGACTCATAAAATTTCGGCGCGACAAAGGGTCTGTCGGCGCGTTGATAGTATCGTTTGTGTCAGTCATCGCGGATTTCGGGAGAATGGTTGCTACAATTTTTGAGCCTGTTTCAATACGGTGTCCAGTCGCACGGAGGCACCACCTTTGCGTTTGCTTTCGTCCGCTGCTTCCATAAACGTGTAAATTTCCAGCGTCTCTTCGGCCTTGACGGGAGCTTCACCTGTGTCGAAAAAACGGATAATATCCTTTAACAGCGGGTTATAGCCGCCGTATGGCCCAAGCGTTACGGGACCATTATTCGTAAAAACCGTGCCGCCGTAGGTGTGTTTGCCGGTTCGGGTTCCCCTGAAAGTTCCCACTCGCCCATCGGCCCAGGTGCCAATCACAATGTCGGTGTTGGGAGTATTATGTCGCACTACGCTTTGGCAACCGGTGCCCATCACAGCATACAACGCTTCGACGCCGTGAATGCCGTACCAGAATAGGTCGGGGTGTGTTTTTTCGAGAACGGCCGGACTAAAGGTATCTGCCCCAACAACCTGTGCTTTATCAATACCGGCTATTCCGTTCATGTACCGCACCGACGAAGCCGAAAACAGGGGAACGTTCTGTTTTTTGGCGGCATCCAGAATGGCCAAAATATCGGAGAGTGAAGCCGCCAGTGGTTTGTCGATGAATACCCGCTTACCAGCATTAATAACGGTCATAGCCTGTTCGCGATGCAGCCGTCCGTCGTTGGTTTCCAACAGAACAACGTCTACTTTCCGCAACAGCTCGTCAACAGAGCCAACGATTTCGACGCCCATTTTCTTGACCTCTTCGGTATACCCCGGAATCCGGCTGGCGCTGCTTTCAATATCGTTGCTGCCTTTCGGGTAGGCTGCCACAACCTGATACCCGCCCCAGTCGGGATTGGGACGGTCGGCCCCTGTCGAAGAGGTGTTGAGTTCCTTGGTAAACGCGGTGCTGTGCGAGGTGTCAAGGCCGATAATACCGACCCGTTTACCCGGCGCTACCGTCGATTTCGCCAAGCCCAGCGAGTGGTTTGGCAAGAGAAAACCTCCCGCTCCCGCTGAAATTGTCAGTTCCACAAATCGCCTGCGACTGAGCGAGTTTTTCATAGACTATTTTTTCGGTATAAGTCTGATGGCAATCGGCTCTACCCTCAGCACAATCGCCAAATCATGGACGTGTTTCTGACAATCTAAGAATCCGATTCCTAGATTGTCAAGAATAGTTAGTCTAAAAATGACTTTTGATCGATTGTGGCCATGTTTAAGATTGATTGAAAACGATGTCTTGATTGCTGACGCGAGGGCCTTCGACTCCGCTCAGGCTGACCGCCATCTTGGGCGTCTCCCGTCAGCCTGAGCGGAGTCGAAGGCCCTCGCGTCAGCAATCTTAGGCTACACCAATACATCTCTTTTGATCCACATTAGTAGCTGTAATTGCTCGCAACTATATCAGCAATTGAGTATAGAATTGGCCAAATCAGACTTCTTGTGGAGGCTAGCAATTAAAACTAATTTGCCCGATGCCGGCCCGAAAATCTATTAAAACGTTGACCATGAAAAACCTGATTATACTGTTTGCTATGAGTAGTTTGTTGCTGACAAAGCCGGAAGTTGTTGTTGCTGCCCCTAAAGCCGGAATCGAAAAATCGACGTTTGGGAAACTACCCGACGGGCGCGAAGTCGATCTGTTTACGCTGCGGAACAAGGCCGGTATGGAAGTGAAAATTACCAATTACGGCGGCTACATTGTGTCGTTGATGGCCCCCGATCGGGCAGGCAAACAGGAAGCCATGACGCTGGGGGTGCCTACCTTTGCCGATTATGTAAAAGGGACGCCTAGTTTTGGCCCAATAATCGGTCGGTTTGGAAACCGGATTGCTAAGGGGAAATTCTCGCTGAACGGGCAGGAGTACACATTGGCCGCCAACAGCAACGGCAACCATATTCACGGCGGTCGGGTTGGGTTCGACAAAAAACTGTGGACCGCTACCCCCATCGACCGGGCGGAGCCTTCCCTGAAACTACAATACACCTCGCCCGACGGCGAAGAGGGCTACCCCGGCACGTTGAATGTGGAGGTGACCTATACCTTGCAGAAAGACAATGCGCTTCGTATCGACTATCAGGCCACAACTGATAAGCCTACAGTAGTCAACCTGACGAATCACGCGTATTTTAACCTGAGCGGCATGAAACGCGACGTGATGAACCACGAATTGATGATTAAAGCTGATTCGTACCTGATTACCGACAAGGCACAAATACCGACCGGCGAGCGTAAAGCAGTAGCCGGAACACCATTCGACTTCACAAAACCAACGGCCATTGGCACGCGAATTAATGATACTACCGACACGCAGATCCGTTACGGTTTTGGGTATGACCACTGCTGGGTTTTTACGGATAAGTCGAATAAACTAAAACTGGGAGCGGTTGTGTACGAACCCGTAAGCGGACGGGTGATGGAAATGTACACCACCGAGCCCGGCGTACAACTCTATACGGCTAATCACCTGAGCGGACGTGTAACCGGGCCGGAAGGCATCGCCTATCCCCGTCGTTTTGCTCTTTGCCTAGAAACGCAGCACTTCCCCGACTCACCCAACCACCCTGAATTCCCGACAACAAGTCTGTTGCCCGGTCAAACATACCGATCGACAACAGTTTATAAGTTTTCAGTTCGGTAATTAGAACGACCCCACCCCAACCCCTCTCCTGAAACCAAGGGAGGGGCTCTGTCTAGAGCGATTTTGTGCCTTTCCGCTAGAAATACGTTGATTGGAGAACATTTTAGCCCCTCTCCTGAGTTCAGGGGTGGGGTTTAACATCAGTAGAAAGTCACTACATTGCCGGTTTAATAATAAACCAAACACACTCGCCGTGAAACGACTAATACTCCTTTGCCTGCTGGCGCTAAGCACCATTTTGACTACCGTGGCTCAAACCAGTCCCGCGCCTAAAACGTACACCTACCTGATTTTCCACAAACTGGCTCCCGGCATGACCATTCAGGATGCTCTGCCAGTGGAACGCGAATGGAAAGCCATTAATCAGGCAACTGTTGACGAGGGTAACCTGATTGGCTGGCACATGATGGTCAAGCAAATGTCATCAAACCCCAATCAGAGCGAATACGATTACGTGACCTGCATTGTCTCAAACGAGATGGCGATCAAAGGCGCGTCGGCGGCTGCCATGACCAAAATCTACGGCGACAGTGTCCAAACACGGATGGCTAGCCTCCAGAAACGGGACCGGCAGACGGCACCGGTAGTGAAAATGGAAATCTGGAAGAATCTGGATACGCAGTTTGGTCCGGCCTTTGGTCCCGGCAAAACGGGAACCGTGGTGGTCGATTTTATGCGGCTCCGCGACCCATCTATCGACTGGACAAAAGCAATGGCGTTGATGAAACAGGCGGCAAGCGCTCAAGTAGGCCAAAATCAGTTGGGCGGATGGGGTTTTTCGGCTTTGTTGCTTCCTAATGGCAGCGAAAAAGGCTACGGATTTGCGGTGGCCCGGCCAATGACCAACACAAAAGTAATGTCGACACTGGCCGACCCAAAAGGGACTGATGCTCAGAAACAGATTAACAAAACATTTGAAGTGGTACGGCAGGAAGTGTTCCGCTTTGAGCAGTACACGATCCGCCCGAATGCGGCTAAATAAATAATAACACGCATAAAAAGCCCGCGTACCTGACTACTGAAAGCAGTGTCAACTACGCGGGCTTTCCTGTATGGGAAAAGTCAAGTATTACGCCTGATTCATTGCGCTGGGGTCCATATAGAATACTTCCCATAAGTGCCCATCCAGATCCTGAAAACTACGGCTATACATCCATCCCTGATCTTGGATGTCGTTAGAAAACGATCCACCAGATGCTAATGCTTTCTCCGTCATATCGTCCACAGCTTCGCGGCTATCAGCCGATAACGCTATAATTACCTCACTACTTTTAGTCGCATCGCTGATGGTCTTTTTGGTAAACGTCTGAAAGTACGACTCTACCAGAAGCATCACAAAATTCTCGTCGCTCACGATCATGCAAGTCGCATTTTCGTCGGTAAATTGCGGATTGAATGTGAAGCCGAGTTTGGTGAAAAATTCAACCGATTTGTTGAGGTCTTTAACAGGAAGATTGACAAAGATTTTCGTCGCCATAGTAGTTGTTTGTTTGGTTTACTGTACAAATTTACCGCTTTGGCCCGGCTCCGATGGCGTGTGAATCCGACAATAAAAGGGGTAATTGCGACTACTTTTTCCGCCCATATATGACTGCTCCCGAAACCATAACACCCGTATATCCCGGCTGGCCTATTGTGGGCAATACGCTCGAATTTGCCCGTGACCCGCTGGCTATGTTTACCCGTCTCTCCCGGCAATACGAGCGGGTAGTGCGTATCGAAATTGGCGGCCGGAAACAGTTCGTGGCGCTCAGGCCGGAGGATGTAAAATACGTTTTGCAGGAAAACAACCGGAACTACGTGCGTTCACCGGCTTTTCAGGTACTCAAACTGTTTTTGGGAGAAGGGTTGCTCACCTCCGACGGTGATTTCTGGCGTCAACAACGGCGACTGGCTCAACCGGCTTTTCACCGGCAAAAGCTAGCTGTGCTTGCCCAAACGATGGTCGGGGAAGCCACGGCCTGGGTCGATGAAATTGGTCAACTTGACCTGTCAAAACCCGTCAACGTGTCGCAGTCGTTGATGGACGTGACCATGCGGATAGTGTGCAAAACGCTGTTCGGTACTGACGTAGTAGGGCGGCTTGACGGGCTGTCGCACGCGCTGGAAACAATCAATTATCTGGCCAACCAGATGCTGCTGAACCCCATTCGGCTACCGCGTTCGTGGCCCACGCCCAACAATATTCGCTACCAGCGGGCGTCCGCTTTGGTCGATAATCTGATCTACGGATTCATTACTAACCGCCGAAAAACCGGCGAGTCGCGCGACGATTTGCTGGATATGCTGCTCAACGCCGTAGATGAAGAAACGGGGAAAGGTATGTCGGATAAGCAACTCCGCGACGAGTGCGTTACGCTGTTTTCGGCGGGTCACGAAACCACAGCCGTGTCGATGGCCTGGACACTGTATCTGCTGGCTCAGCACCCGGAAATTATGGCCAAGGTCCGGGCTGAAGCCGATCAGCATTTGGGTGATTCAGTCACCCAACCAACACCCGAAGCATTTCGGGCGCTGACATATACCCAGCAGGTTATTCAGGAGTCGATGCGGTTGTACCCACCCGCCTGGGCCTTAAGCCGGATGGCTGTTACCGACGATCGGTTGGGGCCGCATCGCATTCCGGCGGGCAACACCGTGTTAATGTCGCCCTATCTGCTTCATCACGACCCGCGTAATTGGGACCAGCCCGAAGTCTTTGATCCAGAGCGCTTTGCTCCCGGCCGCAGCGATGGACCACATGGAAAAGAACGCCATGCCTATGCGTATCTGCCGTTTGGCGGTGGGCCACGGTTATGTATTGGCAACCAGTTTGCGCTGATGGAAATGCAGATTATGCTGGGCCTGTTTGCCAGGGCGTTTTCGGTCAAAACATTACCCGGTCAGCAGGTGGTACCGCAGCCGCTCATCACGTTGCGGCCAAAGAAGCAGGTGATATTGCAGGTCAACAAAAACAAAATTCCCCTTCCGCTGGTAAGGTAGTCAGTGTTAGAGATGACATCTTGTTTGGAAAGATGTCATCTCTCATCTCTATACTTAACCAGTGTTATGACTCAACAGAAAGAAATGGAAGGCCGGGTTGCCGTGATAACGGGCGCCGGGTCGGGAATTGGTAAGGCAGCGGCTTTGCTGCTGGCCCGTGAAGGGGCTAAAGTGGTGGCTATCAGCCGCACCGACGAAGAAATTAATCAGACAATCGATGAGGTTCGAAAAGCCGGGGGCGAGGGTATTGCCATTCCCGCCGACGTGTCGAAAGAAGAAGACATGAAGCGGGTTTATGCCGAAGTCGAGAAGCAGTACGGACGGCTCGACGTGGTATTTGCCAACGCTGGGATCAACGGCGTATGGGCCCCACTCGACGAAATTGAACTGGACGAGTGGAAACAAACTATTGACATTAATTTAACGGGAACTTTCCTAACGGTGAAACACGCACTGCCGCTCCTTAAAAAGCAGGGCAAAGGCTCAATCATTGTCACGGCTTCGGTCAATGGAACGCGGATATTTACGAATACGGGCTCCACGGCTTATTCGTCAACCAAAGCCGCTCAGGTTGCTTTTACGCAAATGATGGCGTTGGAACTGGCCAAACACAAGATTCGGGTCAACGTGGTGTGTCCTGGTGCTATCGAAACCAAAATCGAAGAAACGGCCGATCGCCGAAATATCGAGACTATTAAAGAACCCGTCGAATTTCCCGAAGGAACGATACCCCTCACTGATGGCAAACCAGGCAGTAGCGAACAGGTGGCCGATCTTGTCTTGTTCCTGGCCTCCGACCGCGCCAGTCACATCACTGGCACCCCCATCTGGATCGACGGGGCCGAGTCGCTGTTATTGGGATAAGTGAAATTGTAGAGACGCAAGATTTTGCGTCTCACTGGCGTAAGCAAAACCTACCGGCAGTGAGACGCAAAATCTTGCGTCTCTACAAAAAAACTACAACGCCAATTCCTTCTCCGTTACAATGGTCAGCACCTCGGGGTCTTTTAGGCGTGCCGCCAGGCCGAGGTTTTTGGGTACCTCGTAATGGAAGAAATACTTCATCGTATGAATCTTGCCTTCGTAGAACGCCAGTTCGTCACCCTGTGGGTTCTGGGTTAGTAAGGCATGTTTGGCAACCGTAGCTTGTTTCAGCCACTGCCAGGCAACCGTGATTGTGCCCATCATTTCGAGGAACAGCGTGGCATCGGACAAATAGCGCTCCACGTCACTCATAGCGTGGGGCATCAGCGCCATTGTTACTTCCTGAGCTTGCTTCAGTTCAGCTTTCAGTTTGTCGGCGTATGGCTTGAGATCTTCGTAGGCGCTGGCGTCGGCAATGGCTTTGCTAATTTCGGCAAACAGCAATTGAGCCGCTTTGCCGCCTTTCATGGTCATTTTGCGGCCCAATAAATCCTGCGCCTGAATACCCGTGGTGCCTTCGTAAATTGGGGTAATCCGAATGTCGCGGTAATATTGCTCAACCGGGAAATCTTCTGTGAAGCCATACCCACCAAACGTCTGCACACTTTGACTAGTCGACTGTACGCCCATTTCTGATGGGTACGATTTCGCCATCGGCGTCAGAATTTCGAGCAGCAGCGTGTAGTTCTCTTTCTCTTCGCCCTCTGTCACCTGTGCCAGATCGAACAAGCGCGCTGTTTCGAGCAGCAACGACAGCGAACCTTCGGTTACTGCTTTCTGGAATAACAGCATCCGACGCACATCGGGGTGGTTGATAATGGGTGTCTGAGGAGAGTCGAGCGCGTTTTTTTGATTTAATCGACGGCTCTGGGGACGTTCCTTGGCGTACTGAAGGGCGGCATGGTAAGCCGCCGTAGAAATGGCCGCTGCGGTCATGCCTACGCCGATTCGGGCGTCGTTCATCATCTGGAACATGTAGGGCAAACCCATGTGAGGCTGACCAACTAAGTAGCCAATGCAGTTGTCATTTTCGCCGTAGGTCAGGTGCATGGCCGGAACACCACGCTGCCCCAGTTTATGATAGACACCCGTTGAAGTAACATCATTCGGTGTTCCATCGAGCCGGTATTTGGGCACGATAAACAACGAAATACCTTTGGTTCCTTTAGGGGCTCCATCAATACGAGCCAGCAGGAGATGGACAATGTTTTCGGCAGCGTCGTGATCTCCCGCCGTGATAAACACTTTTTGCCCCCGAATTTTATAGGTTCCGTCTTCCTGTGGAGTGGCCGAAGTGACCACATCAGAGAGCGAACTGCCCGCCTGAGGCTCTGTCAGCGCCATTGTTCCCTGCCACTTACCCGACAACATTTTTTCGACGTAGGCCTTTTGCAATTCCTCCGATCCAAATGACGTGATCAGGTGGGCGGCTCCCGATGAAAGGCCGGTGTACATCATACCGTTGTTAGCCGCCATCAGAATAAAACCGATGCAGGAACTTACCAGCAGTGGTACTTGCTGGCCGCCGTGTTCGTAGGAGAAGCCAGCTCCAATCAGACCCGCATCGCCCAGTTCTTTCAGATATTCTTTTATTTTGGGGTGCACCGTTACTTTACCATCCTTGAGGTCGGGCTGGTTTTTATCGACCTCTTTCAAGTACGGGAACATGAGCGTATCGGCAATGTGCGTTACCGAATCGAGCACCATGTTAAATGTCTCTTTATCGTGGCCGCTGAAGTATTCGTACTGAGCTAACTGCTCGGCCTCAAATACCTCATGTAGCAGAAATTGCAGGTTGCGTTTGCTGAAATAGGTTGCCATCGGGGATTATTTGTCTTTGGTTTACAATAGTATGCACGCATACTAGTTATGGTATAAAAGTACAGCCAAATGGTGAAAAATTGCAAGTTAGCTTGCTGAAATTTGATGAACGGATAAACCTGTCTTCTAGGTAAGAGCAAGGGAGTTTTTCAGGAAAATTTACCGATTAAACCAAACGCCAATTTATTTGTCTATATGTTTGCGCTGTCTGTGACGGGCGCTGCAATATTTTGAGCAGAAAACCGTTTACGAAGCGTTATTGTAACAAACCATTTCTTTATAATCATGAAAAAAGTAAGTCTATTGCTTCTGGTCCTGCTGTCAACGCTGACCTTTGCCATTGCGCAAGATGCCAAACCTGCAGCCAGCCCACGCATTACAGCCGAAAGTCCCAACAAAAACATCAAAATAATGTATGGCCAGCCTTCGAAAAAAGGCCGGGTGATTTTTGGACCAGAGGGATCACAATCATTGGAAAAATACGGTAAGCCCTGGCGCACAGGAGCTAACGAAGCCACTGAGGTGACGTTTAAAAACGACGTTATGTTCGGCGGTAAAATGGTAAAAGCCGGTACCTATACGCTGGTTACAATGCCCGGCGAAAAAGAGTGGGGTGTAGTGCTGAACTCAGTACTTGGCCAGTGGGGTGCTTACGAATATGATAAGCACAAAGCTAGCAATGTAGTCGAAGTGAAAGTCCCCGTTTCTGCTAGCAAAACACCAATCGAAAAACTGACTATTACGCCCGCAAATAACAGCATCGCCATCGCCTGGGACAACACAACAGTGTCGATTCCGGTAATGGATCACGGAAAGTAATCCGAACAGAAAAGTGATAAATGCGTATTGATACTTGGTGAATAAGCTACTTACAGCAACTATTCACCAAATATCAATACGCATTTATCATTTGTGCCTAACCTCAGCTATCACATACGGTTCAGTTGCTTCAGCGCGTGTCTTTTTCTTTAAAAAGCGGCCATTTAGCTTGGTAATATGAAAGTACTGGAACGTATCTAACCGAGATACAGCCCAACCTTCGCGTTGGAGGGTGTCGAGGTGAAGCGGAGTTGACAAAACCCAAACGGGCTGTTGGTGAGCCGCTACGGTGAGTTCCGCTTTAGTACGCCAGTAAGGCGCTTTTTGGTGTGAATAAAATTCAAACGAATACGAATTCAGACCGTATTGACCAGTCGCTCGCTGCTGGGTATTGTGCTCATTGGCGTAGAAAGCAGCCTCTCCACCAGCCTGATACGGCATTAGGTTCGGGTACAAAAATAGGTTGTAAAAACCCAGTGATAATATAGCTCCACCCATTGTCCACCCCAGCAGTGCTGGTAACCAGCGCCCACGGGCGAATAGTAAAGTAAGAAACAGGACAATGGCAATCCAGACACAGGCACCCGTGAAAGGTTCTGGTTCGAAATAGATCAGTAATTCGATAACCACTATCAACAGTACAGCGTATACTAATTGCTGGCCCAGCAACCACCAGCGTTGCGACTGTTGACTTTTCAGAGTGGTCAGAAAGTGCGCTGTTAATACGGCGTAGAACGGAAAAACAATGTTGAGGTAGTGTGGTAACTGAAACCCCGACAGCGAAAATAGCAGGAATGTCGTCAGTCCTGACCCCAGTGAAACGTGTTCGGGCAGGTAAGGGATTTTCTGAACCAGGCGGGTAATGGCGCGTCCAATGGCCGCATATAGCAAAAACGACCACGGTGCAAAAGCCCAAAGCGTGGTGTGCAAAAAGAACGTTTTTTCGCCTGATCCTTTTATCGGCCCAGTATTGAAAAAGCGCCCAAACTGACTGTCCCACACAAAAAATCGCAGTCCCGAATTCCCTGTTTTGCCAAAGACGACTTTCTCTGGATGTAGATCAAATTGTAGATAGAGCGTGTATAGTTCGGGAAGACAAAAAAGCACCGAGAGGACAATGGCAGCGTACCAGCGAAGTTTCAAAAACTCGCGCCACTCCCCCCTGAGAGCGAAATGAATGACCAGACCTGCCCCGATCGGAACTAGCACGAACGGGCCTTTTGTCATCAAGGCCAGTCCGGTCCAGAGAGAGCCGAGGATAAGGTCTTGCCAGCGGTTGCGTTGGTACAATCGGAAAAAGTGGAAAGCAGCCCCAATGACCTGAGCGGTCAGGTACGGTTCAGCCCTGACATCGTTGTTGGAGATGACCAGATGCAGCGCCGTCAGCGTAATCAGCGTGGCGATTTGCGCTACTAATCGGCTATAATTCAGGCGGGCGAACTGATAGGTGTACCAAACGCTGACGTAGAAAAAGAACAGCGCCGGGAGTTTATAACCGAACGAGTTGATGCCAAAAATCTTGTAGCTGATGGCTGCCATCCAGAACGGGAAGTGCGGTTTATCGAGCCAGTCTCGATCTTCGACCATCAGGTTGACCCAATCGCCCGACTCGGCAATGGTTTTGGCGATGGTCGCGTAGAGGGCCCCATCGGGCTCCATAATCAGGCTAAACAACCCGATGGCGTTGAGCAGTACGCCAAGTGACACCAAGCCAGAAAAAAGTAGATCGGGGAGAGCAGGGGACGAGTTCCCATATGAATTCATGCCGCAATTGAACCAAAAATGATGATTTGTGCAAGGCATGTACCCCAAAGCAGGTTCTGTTCAATGGCTTTGATGACGGTCTCTATCCCTA
Organism: Flavobacterium sp. SUN052; assembly: GCF_028867935.1. Lineage (GTDB taxonomy): Bacteria > Bacteroidota > Bacteroidia > Flavobacteriales > Flavobacteriaceae > Flavobacterium. The sequence continues at coordinate 619,458 of NZ_JAPQNS010000002.1, read as the reverse complement.
AATGCACATGAAGTTTTTCTTGACAAAAAAAGCCAGCCCCTTTCGGAACCAGCTTTTGATGATCTATTAGTCTTAAAAAAATTACTTCGCCACTGTACCACGTAGTGCACGTGGAATTTCGATAGAAGCTACTGGATTCGATGCGCTTTCCAACAGCGTGTAGTTACCCGCTTTGATCTCGCTTACCCGAACCGATTTGCCCAGATCCAGTTTCGAAACATCAACATCGATATAATCGGGGATGTCCTGCGCCAGACCACGAACCCGCATTTTGCGAACCCGGGTTACTAATTTACCACCCTTCTGTACACCTGGTGCTGTACCCACGAGCCGTACTGGTACAGCCACTTTAACGGGCTTACCGTCAACGATTTGCAGGAAATCAGCGTGTAACAGATGGTCGGCAACGGGGTGAAATTGCGTTTCCTGCAAAATCGCCTGGTATTCGTCGCCTTCAATGTTCAGCGTTACTTCGTACACGTCAGGCGTGAACAGAAGCGGACGGAACAGAATAGCCGGAGCGTAAAAGTGAATTTGCTCCTGGCCTCCGTACATTACGCACGGAATATTGCCCTCATTACGAATGGCCTGAGCCTCAACGGGGCCGAGATTCGCTCGTTTATACCCTACAATCTCGAGTTTTTTCATGACAAAAAAATGAAAGAGTGAAAGATTGGAAGAGTGAAAGAGTGAAAAGCCAGTTTGATTACCGCTCTCTCACTCGCTCACTCTTTCGCTCTTTAATATTTAATAAAAAGTGAACTAATAGATTCGTGATCACGGATGCGGCCGATGGCTTTGGCAAATAGCTCAGACACCGACAGCACCTTAATTTTCTCGTTCGCTTCCCGCATCGGGATCGTGTCCGAGACCACCAACTCTTCCAAAACCGAGTTGCGAATATTCTCGTGCGCTTTCCCCGACATAACGGGGTGCGTACAGATAGCTCGCACCGATTTGGCACCCTTTTCCCGGAGAATCTGAGCCGCTTTGGCCAGCGTTCCACCTGTATCGATTAGGTCGTCGATCAACACCACATTGGCTCCTTCGACATCCCCAATCACCTGCATCGATGCAATTTCATTAGCCCGTTTGCGGTGCTTATCGCACAGCACAATGTCGGCGTTGAAATGCTTTGCAAACGTGCGGGCGCGGTTGGCTCCACCCACATCAGGCGAGGCTACTACGAGATTATCCAGGCCAAGGCTTTTGATGTAAGGAACAAAAACGGATGTTCCTTCCAGATGGTCGACGGGAAAGTCGAAGAAGCCCTGAATCTGACCCGCATGCAAGTCAATTGTCATCAACCGATCTACGCCGGAAGCAGCTAACATATTAGCTACCAACTTAGCCGCAATCGCCACGCGGGGTTTGTCCTTACGGTCTTGCCGGGCGTATCCGAAATACGGAATCACAACGGTAACATAGTGGGCCGAAGCCCGCCGGGCGGCATCAACCATCAGCAGGAGTTCCATCAGGTTATCGGCGGGTGGTAAGGTCGACTGGACCAAAAACACGTCGCAACCGCGAACTGATTCTTCAAAACTGGGAGACATCTCCCCGTCGGCGAACCGACGACAGGTGTACCCTCCTAAATCCTTGCCGTAGTAGTGCGCAATTTTTTCGGCCAGATAGGTGGATTGACTGCCCGAAAAAATTTTCACCGGATTAAATGATGCCATCGTGCCGGGTAAATTTCCCGCAAAGGTACGGAAAAACGAGGCCAAATCCTTGACTATATTGGATGTTGATCAGTAGAGGCCTGATAAAAACTTAATTGTCAATGATTTGTACAATAATGACATGATATGATTCTATTATAAGCTCTGATTTTAACCGTATGTTTACAGAGTCTTCAATCAACTCGTTTATGCCTCGCATCTGCCTTTTGTTCTGCTTTTTGTGCGTTGTTCTGGTTGCCTGCCAGCAGGAACACGACGCTCGTCAAATCATTCAGAAAGCCATCGACGCGCACGGTGGAGAAGCCTATGAGAACAAGCGGATTGAGTTTGATTTTCGCACGTTTCATCTGGTGTTGGAGCAGCAGGGCGGCCGGTTTCGCTACGTGCGCACACATCGGGATTCAAGTGGGACCCTTATCGAAGAAATACTGACTAATGAAGGTGTGACCCGAAGCCTCAATGGAAAACCCCAGGTACTCGACACTGCCCAGACGAAAAAATATAGCAACGCCGTAAATTCAGTGGCGTATTTTGTGTTGCTACCCCACAAACTTAACGATCAGGCCGTGATGGCGGATTATGTTGGCGAGAGCGCGATTGATGGCCAGAAGTACGACAAAGTTCGAGTGCGATTTCAGGCGGAGGGTGGTGGTAACGATTATCAGGACAAATTTTTCTACTGGTTCAATCAGCAAACGCACACCATGGATTACCTGGCCTACAGCGAAGGAGGCCCTCGCTTTCGAAAAGCCATTAATCCTCAAACGGTGGGCGGTATTCGCTTTCAAGACTACATTAACTACAAAGGTGATGCAGATGATACAACCTCTGTTGGTAACTACGACCGGAAATATGCAGCGCATCAACTGCCTGAATTATCGCGGATTGAACAGACAACTATTCGTGTAACGGCTTTACCTTAACTGTGCTGGCTAGTCTTCATCTGACTTAGTATCCGGCTGGCAATTTTCAATGATTGTTTCCAGCGTACGCCGGAGTTGCTCAATATCGGGTTGAGACACTCCCTGAAGGGCGGTGGCCCGGTTGTTAGCAATAATGGGCGCAACAGATCGAAGTAAAGTATGACCAGCCGGAGTCAGTGACCTGTTGACCCGCCGACGGTCGGTTTGGCTGCTTTCCTGAATCAACAAATCTTTCTTTACCAACAGCTCAATGATGCGAGCTACCGATGCCTGATCTTTAAAGACCCGCCTGGCAATTTCCGACTGCCCTAAATTGGGCGATTCCTGAATTACGTTTAGTACTAACCATTGATCAATGGTGATGTCCAAGCCAGCCTGATCAATGTTGCCTTGTGCGAAATGGCGGTATTGTTTAATTGCCTTATCGAGTGTGTAAAAAATGACACTAGTGATCATGATAGTTCGGTGAGTAGATGAACGCACAAGTTTAACCAAACCTCCTCGAATTTGACCGTTTATCCCCGAAAATGATCGTTTGCCCTATTGTTGTCACAACTGCATGATCAAGCACATCTCTTGTTGTATGATATATCATAGATTTGCTTGATAATGAAAACTCAAACTATACGTAAAACAGTATCTACCCTGATTGCAACGGCAGGCCTTTTAACCGTACTCGACGTTCAGGCTCAAATTCAGGGTACAATTCAGACTGAAGCTGGACAAGCTATCGATTTTGCTACCGTTGCGCTCCACCGGGCGAGCGATTCAACCGTGGTGAAATCAGAATTTACAAACGATCGAGGGCAGTTTACTATACCAACACCTCCGGCAGGAACGTATCGGATTTCGGCCTCGCAAGTTGGTTATACGCGTGGCTGGTCGGCGGTGTTTACGGTGGCAACGGAGCGTGTGAGTCTGCCCATAATTAACCTGCTGCAAAGCCAGAATGCAACCTTGAAAGAGGTGAACGTGGTGGCGAAAAAGCCGCTCTATGAACGGCTAGCCGACCGTACCGTTGTCAACGTAGAAGGCAGTCCATTAGCAGCTGGTAATACGTCCCTTGATGTGCTGGCTCGTTCGCCGGGGGTAACAGTTGATAATAACGATAACCTGGCATTGCGGGGAAGGCAAAATGTGTTAGTATTGATCGATGGAAAACGGCAACCTATGACTGGTTCCGAACTGGCCGATTACCTCCGCGCTTTACCGGCCGACCAATTGAAAAGTATTGAGCTAATTACCAATCCACCTGCGAAATACGATGCTCAGGGAACAGCCGGCATCATTGCGATCAACCTTAAAAAAGACCAGCGGCTTGGTTCCAACGGCACGGTGCAGGCTTCCTATGGCCGGAGCCAGTACAACAAATACACAGCAGGTATCACGCTGAACAACAGAGATGCAAAAACCAATATTTTCGGGTCGTACAACTACGCTGACCGGAACGGCCTTGCTTTGCTGGATATTCACCGCGATTTTTATAACGTCGGTCCAAATCGCCAGCAGACGTTAACCGGCAGCAGCGATCAGATTAACCGGGTACTGGTTGGTTTTAAGGCTCATACGGCGCGGGCTGGAATCGACTATACGGTGTCGAAACGGACGGTGCTGGGAGCGGTTGTCAATGCCCAGCAAAACCGAACTCCTGGCCAGATTGGTCGCAATCAAACTACCCTTTTTGATGCCTCGGGGCGCCCGACGGACGTTTATGAAGCCCGGAATCGGCGCGATTTTACGTCGCCCAACGGTTCAATTAACGTTAATTTAAAACACACCTTCGCCGATTCTGCAAACAGCCCCGAACTCAGCGCGGATGCTGATTACGCCCGTTACAAGACTAGTCGCTTGCAGGAACTCAGTACGCTTTTTCAGTTGACGGGCCGCACCGGTACGCTGCTCGTTGGCGATCAGCAGGGCGATCTGAGCATATGGTCGGCCAAAGCCGATTACGTTTATCCGATGGGCCGACGGGGCCGTTTGGAAGCTGGTGCGAAATTGAGTCGGGTCTCGTCGGACAACGACGTAGTGTTTCGGTTTACGGAAGGCTCAATCACTACTATTGATCGGAACAGAACCAATCGGTTTCGGTATAACGAGGCCATTTCGGCAGCCTATGTGAACTGGAGCCGAACAATGGGTAAGACAAATCTGCAACTGGGTTTGCGGGCCGAAAAAACAGTGGCCGAAGGACGGCAGAGCGTGGGCGACAGTAGTTTCAGCCGCCGGTATGCACAGCTTTTTCCCAGTGCAGCCATCAAGCGTAGCCTAAGCAAAAACCATGAACTGAACCTAACGCTGAGCCGGCGAATTAACCGGCCGTCGTACGGGCAGCTTAACCCATTCCGAACAATCATCGATCCGACAACATCAGGGTCGGGCAATCCTAATTTACGGCCCGAAACCAGTTACAATCTCGAACTGTCGCATACATTCAAAAGCAAGTTTACCACTGGTATGAGCTACAGTCGAACCTCGTTGCCCATGATTGGTGTGGTGCAACCCGAAACTGATTCGACCGTAATTTCGACCAGCGTCAATTTGGAGCGGCAGGATTATTTTGCCTTAACATTCACGGCTCCGGTACAGCCGGCCAAATGGTGGCAGATCTACAACAACGCGGTATTTTACTACAGCCATTTTGTGGGTAATCTGGCGGGCACAGCACTCAATAAGGGACGTCCGGCCTTTAACCTGAGTAGCAACCACACCTTCACGTTTAAAAAAGGGTGGTCGGCCGAGTTGAACACCAGTTTCCAGTCGGTTGAGCAATATGGATTTCTGCGGGTAGGAACCAACGGGCAAGTGACTGCTGGTGTGCAAAAGAATCTTTGGGAACGCAAAGGAACGCTCAAGTTGAATGTGGCCGACATTTTCTTTACGAGTAAGATTCATGCTGTGTCAGCCTATGACAACTATGTAGAGCGGTTTTTCCAACGGCGCGATTCGCGGACGGCTACGCTCTCATTCTCCTATCGGTTTGGCAACGACAAAGTCGCACCCACGCGCCGACGTACGGGAGGAGCTGAAGATGAAAAACGCCGGGCTGGATGATGATTGTTTTTCGACAGGATTACAGGATTTTCTAGTCTTCTCAAATCCTCTTAATCCGCCCGGCGACCCGGCTGTAATCCTATCGAAAAAAGCTTATTTTTCTTGCTAATACGCCGGTATAGGACGACACTCAGACTGGCCATTGCAACCCCGATGCCGGCTCCGGCAATTACGTCCAGCGGATAATGAGCGCCCACGTAAATACGGCTGTAAGCCAACAATGCAGCCCAAAGAAATAGCCAGCCCAGCCACCGATACTGATAGCCGAGCAGCAACCAAAGCCCCGTGGCCAGAGCAAAAGCGTTAGCTGCATGAGAAGAGGCAAACCCATATTGACCACCGCAGGGAAGCACAGGATGAATAAGCGGTTGTAGTGCCACGACGTGGCAAGGTCGAAGGCGAAGGGTAAGTGGCTTAAGCAGGGTAGAGGCCGTTTGGTCGCTGAGAGCAACTGCTACAGCGAGGGTCAGCACAAGAGGAACCGCCTGCCAGCGGAATCGATACCCAAGCCAACCTATCAGTAAGGCATAAAACGGAAACCAGGAGTTCCGCTCGGTAACCCAGATCATAATTGGGTCGAACCAAGGAACGAAGTGGCCGTTGAGCCACAAAAACAGCGCTGTATCGAGTTGGTTGAGCGATTCAATCATAAGTGGGCAAAGTTACGGTCCAATAACAGTTTGTTTGATTACTACTAATAAGTATCTAAATTGCTTAAGTAGAGCTTTAATTTACTCGGTAGGTGTTCTAACATGGTACGCATCAATGACTCCCGTTTGCGCTGGCTTGGCCCCATCGGCCTATTTGTGTTCGGGAATCTGTTCTTCAGGCTTTCTTTCTGGTTAGAATCTCCACCCACAGCTCTCTTTCAATCGGCACTGGTTGGGTTGAGTGCGGGCTATGTATTTTGGCAACTGAATCGCTGGATAGCTTTGCAGATTCAGGGTCGTTTTCCTGGTTTAGAGCGTACCAAGAAACGACTACTCATTGTGCTGGCCATGTCGCCATTGTTAGTTAACCTGGCCGTATTTTCCCGGTTTGTTCTGCATATACTACTTGGTTCACGAGACAGCCTATGGCTGGGACTGGTTGATTATGTTACTTCATTCGGAATTCAGCTATTTTACCACGTTGTCTATTTCAGTATTTATGAGGGTTGGTACGTGTTGCGGCAGTGGAAACAAACCTACGAGGAGAAAGAAGAACTCATCAAAGCCCAGTGGCAGTCCCGTTTCAATTCGCTAAAAAGTCAGGTAAACCCACACTTTCTATTTAATTCGCTCAATGCGTTGTCGGCTCTCATCGAGGAGTCGCCAATACAAGCAAGCCAGTTTGTCGATGAATTATCGACAATGTATCGGTATCTGCTCCGGGCTAACGACCAGGAACTGATACTACTAAGTTCGGAACTGAAATTTATTGAGTCATATGCCCACTTGCTGCAAACCCGTCATGGAACCGGAGTTAAAGTTCGGATGCAGGTATCAGACCACCATTTAGCGAGTTCATTACCACCCCTAACCCTGCAATTGCTGGTCGAAAACGCGGTTAAACACAATGTTGTGCTGGCAGAGCGCCCATTGCTAATTGATATCAGCACCACGGAAGCAGGACAATTGCGCGTGCAAAACAATATCCAACGTAAAAACGGCCGGATAGCGAGCAATGGCGTTGGCTTGGCCAATATTGCCGCCAAATACCGGATGCTGACACAATCCGACATTGTTGTACTGGACGAGGGTGAACATTTCACGGTATTGCTTCCATTGCTCAATTAGGCGTAAGAACATTCCTTAATTCCCACAAGAGGCTTCCTGAGCTATGTAAGTCTATTTGTCATCACTTCCATGGGGGATTGTGGCAAGGATATAGAACCGATAGACTTACCGAAGGAAGTGGATACAATTACTCCCAAAACCTACCGCACCGAAACGCAACCATAGACAATATTCATCCGTACTTGTGATTACAAGTTAAGCGACATGGTATGTTAAAGAGTAAATGGTGCGATCTACAGTCGTAACTACAGGTAAAGAATGATTTATTAATAGGTTTCTGAGAAGCGCATAGTGTAACATTCACCAGGCACGTATTTTGACAAAATTATGAAACCATTTAGCCAAACTGATTTGTCCTGGGAAAGGAAAAGTAGAGAAATTTTAAATATTCTTGTTTATTCAGACATTTTCAACTATCCATTAACAAAAAATGAGATATATGAGCGAGGTAAAGTAGAGCTTGAGGAGTTGGATCATTGCCTTAAAATATTGACAAATGAAGGCAAGGTCTTTCAAATAAATAACTTCTATTCATTGCGAAATGATATTCAGATAATCGAGAAAAGAATTAAACGGAATGCCTTAGCTGAAGAATTTATGAAGAAAGCTAGGCTCATGACTAAAATTATTGCAAATTTTCCATTTATAAGAGGTGTATTCCTGTCTGGGTCAATTTCGAAAGATTGTATGGATGAAGATAGTGATATTGATTTTTTTATAATCACAGAGCCTAACAGACTCTGGGTAGCGCATATATTCTGTAGTATATTGAAAAAGACTTTTTTGATGGATGATAAAAAATATTTTTGTTATAATTATTTTCTGGATAGTGATCATCTTGCGATTGATGAAAAAAGTATCTATACGGCTATGGAGATCAAGACCCTAGTTCCCCTATTCGGGTATAGTTACTACAAAAGTATTTTGTCAGAAAATAAATGGACAAACCACTATTTTCCTAAGTATTCAATCCGTGAAAACAAAGATGTATTCGCTGGAAAAACTATAATACAAAAGACGTTAGAGCTTTTATTGAATAATAAACTTGGCGATTTTTTAGATAAATGGTTCTTGAATTTCTCAATAAAAAGAAGACGGAAGAACTTAGATCCCAAGCTTTTTGAAAACCCCAACTTCTACACGAATTTACAACCCTACGTTGCTAAATCGCATATTACGGACACCTATCCAAACGTAATGAAAGAATATTTGCGTAAGCAAGCAGCCTTATAAGTTGATAAAAGATGAAAAAGAGACTGCTTTTTGCCAATACATACTTCTACCGAATGGATAAGAAGCAATGGGATAGTCAAAAGCCATACCCACCTTATGGGACTATTTTAGCAGCATCTATCATGAGAGAGGCTGGTTATGATGTGTCTCTTTTTGACGTAAGCCTGGTAGAATCTGCCAAAAAGATAACCGATAAACTAGTTGAGACAAATCCTGACTACCTGATCATATTCGATGATAACTTTAATTATTTAAGTAAAATGTGCCTCACTGTAATGAGAGAAGCATGTTTTGAAATGATTCAATTGGGTAAATCGGCAGGTGCCAAAGTGCTCATAAATAGTGCAGACGCTACAGATCATTACGAAAAGTACCTACGAGCTGGAGCTGATGTAGTGCTATTGGGGGAAGCTGAACAGACCTTACAGGCTATAGTACATGATGATTTAGACTGCCCTGAAAAACACGCTGGTATTGCTATAGTTAAAGATGGTAAGTTACTGAAAATGCCAAAATTAAATACTCACCCAACCCTGGACTCATACCCGGCTCCTGCCTGGGATCTAGTAAAATTGGACGATTACAGGCAAATCTGGGAAAAAGCACACGGGTATTTTTCATTGAATATTGCTACCACTCGCGGATGCCCTTTTAAGTGTAATTGGTGCGCAAAACCAATATATGGCAATAAATACAATTCGCGATCGCCACAAAAAGTGGTAGACGAAATCAGCTTATTGATGACTCATGGTGCTAAACATTTCTGGATTTGCGATGATATTTTTGGTTTGAAACCCGGTTGGGTAAAAGAATTTAAACAGTTATTAAAAGAAAATAGATTATATCCGAAACTAAAAATTCAATCGAGGGCTGATTTGCTGTTAAAAGAAGATACTATTCAAGATTTATTTGAGGCTGGGCTTGATGAAGTTTGGCTTGGTGCAGAAAGTGGCTCTCAAAAAATACTGGATGCAATGGATAAAGGTATTTTGATAACCGATATAGAACGATCTACTAAATTGCTTAAGGAGAAAAAAATTAAAGTAGCTTTTTTTCTTCAGTACGGCTATTTGGGAGAGCAGTGGGGCGACATACAAAAGACACTTTCACTCGTTAAGAAACTTTTACCCGATGAGATTGGCATTTCGGTGTCATATCCATTACCAGGTACAGGATTCTATGACAAAGTGAAGGCTCAGCTACAGGGAAAACATAATTGGGAAGATTCAAATGACTTAGCAATGATGTATAAGGGCACTTTTTCGGCGAAATTCTACCGAATCCTTTATCAATACACACATCGAGTTTATCGGAAAGAAGTTTTAATGAAAAATTGGCGCGCAAATCCAATGCAATCATTTATAAAAGTCCCATATCTGTGGATGAGAGAACAAATTTATAGTCAACGATTGAAAGCATTAATAAACGAATCGTAAGATAAATACTATACTTTTAATTCAAATGTTTTACGTAGATAAATATGGCTTTAAATACTACAATTGAAAATGGAGGTGCTAAAACTGCATTTAGTAAGCAATCTGTTATTTTTGATGATCTTTATGCCAATAATATTATTGTTAATTACAAACGAGATAGAACGCGACTCCATTTTGAAAGTTACCTTACGAATAAACATACTATTTTAGAATTGAATGCCGGAACTGGGCAAGATGCGATATATTTTTCTCAAAAAGGATACCGTGTGCATGCCACTGATGTTTCGGAGGATATGTTGACTAAATTACGGCAGAAAGTTGAGGCACTGGATTTGTCTGATGCGGTAAGCTGTGAACAAATTTCATTCACTGATCTAAAGACTATATCTGGTCAAAGGCGTTTCGATTCTATTTTTTCAAATTTTGGCGGATTGAATTGTACCCCAGAACTCGATAAAGTACTTGACTCATTTGCGAATTTACTGGAGCCAAAGGGAATTGTTACGCTAGTAATTATGCCGCCTTTTTGCCTGTGGGAATTTTTAAATCTGTTTAGAGGACGAATTAAGTTGGCCTTGCGCCGATTCAATGCAAAGAATGGTTCTAAAGCCCACATTGAGGGAGTTCATTTTTTTTGTTGGTATTATAAACCAGCTTTTGTAATTAAGCATCTGGAAAAAGATTTCAATCTATTGAGCTTAGAGGGTCTCTGTACAGTTGTGCCCCCATCGTATATGGAGAAGTTTCCAGTAAAATTCCCTCGGTTATGGCAGCTCACTAAAAGGCTGGAAGAAAAGGTAAAGAAGAAATTTCCTTTTAACCAGACCGGAGATTATTATATTATTACATTACAGAAAAAATACTAGCTATTTACAGTAGTACATAGCTGTATAAATCAAAGATAGAGAAAGATGTTATGAAACGTAGTGGTAGAGAAATTCTAAAAATGCCTGTAGAAAAATCATTAGAAGGCATTTTTTTTCTATCGCCTTATAACCCATCTAAAACTCATGAGGAAGCCTATTTGAAGGTTAGAGAAAAAGAGAACAGGTTATTGCAAGATAGTGATGTAGTAAAACTTCCTAACGTTTCAGCAGATTTTCCTCACGCCCAAGAATGGCGTTTACGAAAACAAACGGCTGACTGCTTTCTAACTTATCTGGCTACATTAGCAAAACCTTGTTTGGTTCTAGATTTAGGCTGTGGAAATGGATGGTTCACTGCTAAAATGGCTTCAATTCCGCAAACAGATGTAGTTGGTCTGGACATGAATTTCCCAGAATTAAAACAGGCAGAACGGGTTTTTACAAGTGATACTATTTCCTTTTGTTATGGTAATATTCTGGAGGAATCATTCCTGTCAGAACAATTTGATATAATCACTATAAATGCCTCATTACAATATTTCAGTTCTATAAGCCAACTATTTACGGTACTCTTGAAAATTTTGAAATCCGATGGGGAAATCCACATTTTGGATAGCCCCTTTTATAGTGAAAAAGAAGTTGCGAATGCTAAGAAGCGGACTGAAGAATATTATTTAAGCATGGGTTGCCCCGAAATGGCGGCTCATTATTTTCACCATACCTATAACGACTTGACTGCATATCATTATTCAATTGTAAAAGAAAAATACCCTTTTTTTAAACGTATATTTTTTGGGCCTCGAAGCCCATTTCCTAGAATAGTTATTAAAAAATAGGGCATTGCTAATATCCTATTTCTTATCCATTAATTCATTGTATAAATTCTTGTACTTATTACTTTGTACCTCCAGCATGTGGGTGTTACTCCAGGCTAAACCATTTTCCTTCAATCGATTGTATTCCTTGCTGTTGCCAAGCAACTTAAGCACCTCTTGTGCGAGTTGATTGGCATCGCCAACTGGAACTGCCACGGTCACTTCACCTTCTAAGTCGGCAATCATACCTACCCTGGTGCCGCAGACAACAACTCCTGAAGCAATTGCTTCATTAACAACTACAGCTTGTGATTCCCAAAGTGATGTGTGTAGTAAAATATGGGCTTTTTCCAGAAAAGAACGGAGCTTTTTATTCAACTGATACCCATGAAAGCTCACAATGTCACTCAGTTGCAAGCTCTCGACAAGCATTTGAATCTCTCCGTTCAAGGTATCTAGGCCCACAATTTCCAGGCGAGCATCTACATGCTGGCTGATCTTACCAAAGGTTTGAATGAGTGTCGGTAGGTCTTTGACTTTATTTACGTTGCCCAAATAAACAAATCGATATGGTTGAGGTTTTTCTACGTTTATATCGAAAAACAAAGTGGGATCTATGCCAAACGATATGACTTCTAATTGCTTGCATTGTAGATTTTCCTTTAACTTTTGAGCATGGTGTTTTGTGAGTGCAACAACAATATCAACGTTTTTGGCAATGAATTGAATTTGACGCTTTTTAAATGTTGACTGAAAAAGACCATAACCTATTGATGGTAAGTTAGCAACTTCACCACCCATAAACGTAACAATTGATTTTATACGGAGTAGTTTGCCCCAAAATAAAGCTAATAAACCAGCATGGTATCCCCAAAAGGCATGAATGAGATCAAATTTATTTTGGGTATGTAATTTTATCAATTTTGTACTGATATAGGTCATTCGGTAAAACATTCCCGTCCTATCATCGGCTTGAACCCCAATCAATTTATATCCTTTAGGCTGATAACTTTTATCGACTTTTGTTAACGAGAAGACGGTTAAATCATACTCTTGAGCAAGTTTCTCGCATAAATTTACTAGACAGGCAACTCCTTCTAAGGCAATCCCACCACCGATGCCGCCATATAGAATGATAGCAACTCGTTTTTTATTCATTGTCTGCTAGCAATTGTTCGCTAATTCTTACAATCATTTCTGGAGTATACCGACTTAAACAGGTTGGTATTTCTCCGTCCTTGCAGTTGGGCTTCATACAATTACCACAGGGTAGGTCATCGGAAGTAAGGCTAATTATATGATTGCCACTTTGAGAACTCCTGTTTTTATCTGTTGACCCTATCAAGGCAATGGTTGGTATTTTCATGGCCCAAGCCATGTGCATTAAACCAGAATCTTCAGAAATCACGAGTTTAACTTGATATATGATGTCAAAAGCTTCTACTAAGCTAGTTTTCAATACTAGGTTAATTAAATTTCCTCCCAATTCATTCTCTAATAGTTTGGCTTTAGCTTCTATCTTATTTATTCCAAGCATCAGAAACTGTGAATCAGGATACTTTTCCAGCCAAATTTTTGCAAAAGCTACATAATTCTCTATTGGCCAATTTCTGCTTTTAAATGCACCTGCGGGATTCAATATAATTAATGGGCTTGCCCCATCCCAGCCATTGTTTATTAATATGGATAAACCTGTTTTTTTATCGTTAAACTCTATCAGTGGATGGTCGTGATAGTGCAATAATCCGCAACGCTGGAATGCGTTCCAATTTCGGTTAGCTGCTGTAAAGGGGGTGAACTTTTCAAATTCACTAAATGCTTTTGGATGCACGAGAAATCGGATGATTTTTGTGAATCTTGTCACTTGTAAGTCCACAACTACCTCATACCGTCTGAATAATAGTATTGGTAACACTAATACTACTGACAATATTTGCTTCCATTTGTTTTGGCTATTGGTAAATGAGACAACATCGTTTACGGCATTCAGCCTGCTAACTAGTTCTACCTGGGTTGCCCGGGTTAAATAATCAATTCGTGTATCTGGATATTTATTTTTAAGTGACTGTATAAAAGGAAAGGTAATGATAACATCGCCTGTTGCCTGTAAGCGTATTACCAAAATACGTTTAGGAGCGTAATGCTTATCCCATTTTTTAAATTGTATGGTCTGAGGAATCATATAGCCTTTTCACGCTCAACTCGATCAGGGCAATTTACTACTTTCTTCGTATTTTCTGTTGGAACGAAAATTGCAGGTATCGTGGCTCACTCAGGAGTTGACCGAGTGTTTTGATATTTTACCGAGAGTGTGACATCTACTTTGGCAGCATATGTGGTAAGCGGTGAACTTCGATAAAAAATCGGAATTTGTGCTGAATGTATTCTAAAAGCAGCGTAATTGCCAGCGTAGGCCATTTTCCTGCTCTGTTATGCCCTCTGTTGCACTTATCACTGGCTCGGCCTCTGGAATCGGCCTGGCTATTGCCCGCCGATTGGCCCGAGACGGAGCCACTGTCGCTTTGCTTGATCGTAATGCTACTGCCCTTGACGCCATTGCTGCCGAACTTGCCGGCCATGCTTTTCCGGTTGATTTGACGGATGCGGTGGCTGTTGAAAAAACAATTGCCAGCGTGGTAGCTCAGTTTGGCCGAGTCGATGTGCTGGTAAACTCGGCAGGAATTACGGGCCTGACTCAAACCCCCACGCATCTGATGCCACTGGACAATGTGAGACAGGTTTTCGAGGTTAATTTTTGGGGAGCGCTTCATACGACCCGCGCCGTGTTACCGACCATGCTTCAGCAGAACTACGGCCGGATTCTACATATTGCCAGCATTGCGGGTAAAGAAGGTAACCCCGGAATGCTCGGTTATTCGGCGTCGAAGGCAGCCGTCATCGGCATGGCAAAAGCACAGGGAAAAGAATATGCAGACACAGGTATTACTGTGAATGCACTGGCTCCCGCCGTAATTATGACTCCCCTGGTTGAAGCGTTGCCCGAAGCACAGGTGACGTACATGACCGACCGTATTCCAATGCGCCGGTGTGGCACGCTGGAGGAAGTCGCCAACGCCGTTGCGTTCATCGTTTCGTCCGAGAACAGCTTTACCACCGGCTTTTGCTATGACTTAAGCGGGGGTAGGGCAACGTATTGATTTACAAAATATCAACTCAGTATGGCGAATAAAATAGCGGTTTATCACCCTGATGCCAAAGATGGATTTTCGACAGGAGCCTACACCCCCGGCATAATCTGCAACGGCTGGCTGTACATTGCTGGACAAACGCCTTCCGATGTCAGTAAAGGCGAGTTTCTATTGGGTTCCATTGAGCAGGAAACGCGGCAAGTGATGCACAACCTCGGGCGGATTCTGGATGCCGCTGGCTGCACCTTTGATGATGTCGTAAAAACAACCGTCCATCTGGCTGATATTGCTGATTTCGCGGCTTATAATGCCATTTACGCCACTTATTTCCCCGGCATCAAGCCCGTCAGAACAACGGTACAGTCGGTGTTGAACCGGGGTATCAAAATTGAAATTGACGCTGTTGCCAAACTACCCTGATTCGTTTTTAACAGGTAATTAGATAACTAAGGTAGTTAGGTAAGTTGGAAAACGGATTCCAATTACCAACCTACCTAATTACCTTAGTTACCCAATTGCCTTTGCCCAATTACTTACAATGGCCTGGTATCATATCACAAATGCTGACTCTATTGACTCGCCTGCGTTGCTGGTAAGTCCTGAGTTGGTGAAACATAATATTAGTGAAACTGTACGCATTGCGTCGCCGATTCAACGACTCCGCCCACACGTGAAAACTCACAAAATGCGGGCCGTGACGGATTTACTTTTAACAGAAGGCATTACGCAGTTCAAATGCGCCACGCTCAAAGAAGCCCGAATGCTGGCCGAGGCCGGTGCCCCCGATGTGTTGCTGGCCTATCCCGTTTTGGGCCCGAAAGCAACCGGACTTCGGGAGTTATCGGAAGAGTTGCCGGCCACTCGTTTTGGTTGTCTGGTTGATTCAGAAGTTGGGGCTAAAAATCTGTCGGCCATGTTTTCTAGTAGCACAATCGACATTTGGATCGATTTGAATGTGGGTATGGGACGCACCGGAATTTTGCCCGATGCAGCTCCTGATCTGGCTACAATCATTATGCAGCTACCTGGTTTGAATCTGGCAGGTTTGCATGCCTACGATGGTCACATCCGCGATACCGACATCACCATTCGTAATCAACGCGCCGACGGGTCGTTTGCCCTCGCTAAGGATGTTCAGCAACAGATTCTGGAACAACATGGCCTAACGCTACCCATTGTTGTGGGTGGAACGCCGAGTTTTCCAAGTCACGCCCGGCGCGTTGACCCTTCGATGCAACTGAGTCCCGGTACGTTTGTATTCTGGGATGCTGGCTACGGCAACATTGTGCCCGATCTGCCGTATGAGGTAGCTGCTGTGTTGATAACCCGCGTGGTATCTGTGATTGATGCTCAAACACTATGCATTGATCTGGGTCACAAGTCGGTAGCTGCCGAAAATCCGTTTCCCCGCGTTGTTTTCCCCGACCACCCCGATGCTACACCTATCGGCCAGAGTGAGGAACATCTGGTAGTACAAATCCCCAATGCCCATATGCACCAGCCCGGCGATGTCTGGTACGGCATCCCCATCCATATTTGCCCAACTGTTAACCTTTACGACACCGTGCAAGTGGTTGAAAACGGCCAGGCAATGGGCCAGTGGGAAGTAACAGCCAGAGGACACTAAAAAATAAGCAGTTGGCAATAGCAGTAAGCAGTGGACACGCTGAAGCTGTTACTGCTATTGCCAACTGCTACTGCCAACTATGTTTACTATCGACGCACACTTAGATATTTCGCTCAACGCGATAGAATACAACCGCGATTACCGCTGGTCTGTCAACAGAATTCGGGAGTGGGAACACGGCATGACTGATAAAATCGACCGGGGCCGGGGAGTGGTATCGCTTCCCGAATTGCGCCGGGGTGGTATTGGTCTGGTTGTAGCTACGCAGATTGCCCGTTATAACGAAACCGACAACACCTTGCCCGGTTTAGGTTGGAATTCGCCCCAACAGGCATGGGCTGTGACGCAGGCACAGCGAACCTGGTACGAGGCTATGGAAGACGATGATTCGGCGGGATTCTCGCAAATGCGCCAGATTCGTGACCGGGCCGCGCTGGAAACGCACCTGGCACTTTGGCTAAACCAGTCGATTCCTGATGAGCAAAAGCCGGTTGGTTATATCCTGAGTCTCGAAGGAGCCGACTCGCTGGTCAAACTGTCGTATCTGGAACGGGCGTATGGGTATGGTCTTCGGGCAATTGGCCCTGCCCATTACGGACCCGGCCGTTACGCACCCGGAACCGGTATGAGCGGCCCGTTGACAGCGCTTGGTCAGGATCTGGTGCGCGAAATGGATAACCTGAATATGATATTAGACGCGACGCACCTGACCGATGAAGGCTTCGATCAGGCGCTCGATCTGTTCAAAGGACCAGTTTGGGCGAGTCACCACAATTGCCGGGCACTAGTACCACATCAGCGCCAACTGAACGACGACCAGATTCGTCGGCTCATTGAGCGCGGGGCTGTCATTGGTGGCTGTTTCGATGCCTGGATGATGAAACCCGGCCTGACACAACGCAAAAGCAACCCGGCAGACTTCGGTGTAGTGATCGAAACGATTGTGGATCATTACGATCACATTTGCCAGATTGCCGGAAACGCCAATCACATTGCTATTGGCTCTGACCTCGACGGTACATTCGGCACCGAGCAGTCGCCCACCGACCTGGACACCATTGCCGATTTGGCAAAACTGCCTGATCTATTAACCAAACGAGGCTATTCGGCGGCTGATGTTGAGGGTGTTATGTACGGAAACTGGCTGCGGTTTTTGCGAAAAGCATGGTGTTAAGCCAAAATTGACTTATATAAATCAATGATTTGCTGAAAGACGCCTAACACCTCATCGGGACGCTCCAAGAAATAAAGCTTTGGGTCAATGGTTAGTTCATCGGCCAATTTGAGAAACAACCATTCGTTGCCATTGGTGACACAGCCGTAAACAGCAGGTAGCTCGACATTGCGTTTTTGATTGAAAAGGCGTGCGCCAATCAGCTGGGCGGCACATTGGGCAACACCTAATTCGATCTCGCCCCGTTTGGCTTCAACAATCTGAATGATCGGGTAATTAATGCCAAAACTTTGAACGTCTTTGGCCAAAATGAAATCACACTCGCCATTCAAGCCCTTATCTGGAGCAACACTAAGATTGTCGCCGGAATATATGGTTAGAAAGTGATCGTTTCGCTGCCGGAGTTCCATAAGGATTGGAAACACAATGGCTTCAGATTTGGCTTTCTCACTCGATAAGCGAAGCCCATTGTTTTGGGCAAGCGTCGTACTCAGCCACACGCTGGGGGCTATTGGCTGTACCGATGTAAAAAGTTGACCAACCCGGTTTTTTATTCCGAAAGTTTCTTCGATTAACTCAAGCGTAAAATCACCGTAGGCCATGACTGAGCTGTTTATGTCAAGCTAATTTACCCATTTTTCAATTAAAGCCCATAACCGTCCGGACGCGCTCAATGGTCTTTTGGGCCACGGCGCGGGCTTTTTCTTCACCGGCCTGTAGCTCCCGTTCCAGTTCGTCGTTATTGGTCATGTAGAAATCAAAACGTTCGCGTTCGGTAGCGTATTTCGTCAGAATCAGCTCGTACAACTCCTTTTTGGCGTGACCGTATCCGTAATTGCCCCCTTCGTAGTTCTGGCGCATTTGGGCAACCTGCTCAGGGGACCCGATCAGGCTGTAGAGTTGAAACGTAATGTCGGTATCCGGGTTTTTAGGTTCTTCCAGCGGGGTCGAGTCCGACTTTATTTTCTTGATAACCTTGTATAGCTCATTTGTCGACTGGAATATGTCGATGTAATTACCGTACGACTTACTCATTTTGGCCCCGTCGATGCCCGGAATCGTCATAATGCGCTCATCAATACGCGCTTCGGGCAGTACAAACACCTCCGAATCGTACTGGCGGTTAACCGCAGAAGCCAGATCACGAGTCATCTCTATATGTTGCCGCTGGTCTTTACCAACAGGTACCAGATTGGTGTCGTACAGCAAAATGTCAGCTGCCTGCAACACCGGATAGGTAAACAAACCGGCACTCACTGCCGAAGGCCCCAGTTTCTCAACCTTGTCTTTAAACGAGGTCGCGTTCTGTAACATCGGCATGGGCGTGAAGCAGTTCAGATACCAGGCCAGCTCAGCATGCTCAGGTACCCGCGACTGCCGCCAGATCGTATTCCGCGTTGTGTCGTACCCGAAGGCTAACCACGTTGAGGCAATAGCCCGCACGTATTCCCGGCGTGTAACGCCGTCTTTCAACGTAGTAAGTGAGTGTAAATCCGCAATGAACAGAAACGATTCATTAGCTGCTTCCTGCGATAGCTTGATAGCGGGAACAATAGCCCCTAAAATATTACCCAAATGCGGCCGCCCGCTACTTTGTATGCCTGTGAGAATTCTCATAATTGTAGTAGCAGTTGGCAGCAGCAGTTGGCAGTAAGTCCAGAGTCAACAACCTTACCCTGTACGTAATGCCAACTGCTGCTGCCAACTGTCAACTTATTTTCCTTGTGCTTCAACAACGGCGATAGCCACCATATTTACGATTTCGCGTTCTGACGAGCCTAACTGCAACACGTGTACGGGTTTGCGAAGACCCAATAAGATTGGTCCGATCGCATCGGCACCGCCCACCTCCGACATCAGGTTATAGGCAATGTTGCTGGCCGATAAATTCGGGAATATCAGCGTGTTAGCCCCTTCGTCGATAAGTTTGCTGAAGGGGTGGTTTTGCTTGAGCAAGTCGGTATTGAACGCTAAGTGAGCTTGAATTTCACCATCAACCACCATGTCGGGATTGCGCTGATGCAACATTTCGATGGCCTGATTCATTTTCTCAGCATCATCGCCCTTGGCGCTACCGAAGTTCGAGTAGGTTACCAGAGCGATTCGCGGCTTGATATTGAAATGCTCAACCGCTTTGGCTGTCAGCTCTGTAATTTCAACAACTTCTTCGGCGGTAGGGTTGAAATTTACCGTAGTATCGGAGAAAAACAGCGGCCCTTTCTTGGTGAGCAAAATGTGCATACCTGCCACTTTTTTCACCCCTTTATCGCGGCCAATTACCTGAAGGGCCGGCCGAATGGTATCGGGGTAGTTGCGTGTAAGTCCCGAAATAAAGGCATCGGCCTCACCCGTTTCCACCATCATGGCTCCGAAATAATTGCGGAAGTACATCAGTTTGCGAGCTTCGCGCATGTTTACACCCTTGCGTTGCCGTTTCTGAAAGTACAAATCCGCAAATTTCTGAATCATATCTTCCTGCTCTGGAGCACGAGGATCAATAATGGGCGTGTCGCCGAGGTCGATGTTGTTCTGTTCGATCATTTGCCGAATCATCGCCGTTTCACCCAGCAAAATGGGGCGGGCAATGCCTTCGTCCATTACTTGTTGAGCGGCTTTCAGCACTTTCAAATTCTCAGCATCGGCAAATACAACCCGCTTCGGAGCCGATTTTGCTTTGTTAATAATTACCCGCGAAATCCGGTTGTCCTGCCCCAGTCGACGGGCTAGTTGACTTTCATACGCATCCCAGTCTGTAATCGGGTATTTGGCGACGCCCGATTCCATAGCAGCCCGCGCAACCGCTGGTGCTACCGTTGCTAGCAGACGTGGGTCAACCGGTTTGGGAATGATATACGTCCGGCCAAACATCAGGTTATCAGTACTATAAGCCAGATTCACCAGATCAGGGACGGGCTTTTTGGCCAGTTCTGCCAGGGCAAGCGTAGCCGCCAGTTTCATGGGTTCGTTGATTTCCGTAGCCCGAACGTCTAGCGCTCCCCGGAAAATATAGGGGAAACCCAGCACGTTGTTCACCTGGTTCGGATAGTCGGAGCGGCCCGTTGCCATAATCAGGTCGGGGCGCGCCGACATGGCATCCTCATAGCTGATTTCGGGAGTGGGGTTGGCCATCGCAAACACAATCGGGTTAGCGGCCATGCTCTGCACCATTGCCTGACTTACCACATTGCCCTTCGACAGTCCGATGAACACGTCGGCATCCACAAACGCTTCCTCCAGCGAGTTTACATTGCGTGAGGTAGCAAAAATGCCTTTACGCTCGTCCAGATCAGTACGGTCAGCACGGATGGGACCTTTCGAGTCGCACATCACAATGTTTTTGACATTGGCACCAAGAGCAACGTAGAGTTTCGAGCAGGAAATGGCTGAAGCACCAGCCCCGTTCACCAGGATCTTTACCTCGTCGATCTTCTTCCCAACCAGTTCCAGTGCGTTGAGCAGCGCTGCACCCGAAATGATAGCTGTTCCGTGCTGATCGTCGTGCATGATCGGAATGTTCATCTCTTTTTTGAGACGTTCCTCGATCTCGAAACACTCCGGGGCCTTTATGTCTTCGAGGTTTACCCCGCCAAAAGTTGGCTCCAGAATCTTTACGGTCCGCACAAATTCGTCAACGTCTTTCGTGTTCAGTTCAATGTCGAACACGTCGATGTCAGCGTAGATTTTGAATAGCAACCCCTTGCCTTCCATAACCGGTTTTCCGGCTTCGGGGCCAATATCACCAAGGCCCAGAACAGCGGTGCCGTTTGAAATAACGGCAACCAGGTTCCCTTTTCCAGTGTATTTATAAACGTCTTCGATATTGTCGGCAATGGCCAGACAGGGTTCGGCCACACCGGGCGAATAAGCTAATGAAAGGTCGCGCTGGGTGCTATATTCTTTCGAAGGAATAACTTCTAATTTTCCAGGGCGACCCTTTGAGTGGTAGTCGAGGGCGTCTTCACGCCGGATTTTCTGTTGCATATTAATAGGTTTCGAGGGTTCTGTCAGAGACGCGAAGGTACGCAAGTAAGGTGAAATAGACCGCCTGTCGATGAAAGAGAAAAGACGTAAGGCAAAAGACAATGTCAGAAACAAAGTCTTTTGCCTTACGTCTTTTCAACTTACTCAACTACGCGCAGCTTACTTCATCAGGTCGTCCACCGAATAGCCGGCAATGAATTCGTCTAGACAAAGTGTATTAGATGGCATATCAAGATAATGACGGATCGATGAGACCTGCCAGGTTGTAAACCAGCCTTTTAGAACTGGTACGCAGGTAATATCGACAAAATGGGAGTCTAAGTAATAAAGACTCCGCATTTGGGTATTGCTAGTAAGGCTCGACAGCAGCGTACCTTCTTTGTAGGTAAGGCTGAGCTGTTCCTGTACATCCATTGATTTGAATTCGGCAGTCAACATAACGGTACTTAATTTATCGAATGAAGTTGATATTTTGTCTGTAGGGAGATTGCCTATTGAAAGCTAATATCCAGTTAGTTTGTTAACGTGTTAATAGAACAAAAAGATTTAAAAAAATCGTCTTTCGCAAGAAAAATATGTAAAATTATTAAATACTATAAATATAGTTTACGTTTTTAAAGTAAAAAATGGCCTATTTCTGTTAAATCGATGTTTTTATAGAAAAGCCACTAAATAAAATTGTACCTACTAAATGCAGAAAGCGCGTGTTTGGTCTTCCCTGATAAGCAGGTTGCCAAACACGCGCTTTCCAAGAATGGAATGCAGCCTTTAAATTGACTGGTTACTCGTTACCCTGGTAAATAAACCCGAAAGGTGCTCCCCTTGCTCAGTTCGCTAGTGGCAGTGATCGCCCCATTGTGCCGCTCCACAATTTTGTAGCAAATAGCCAGACCGATCCCTGATCCCGAATACTGCTTTCGGCCGTGCAACCGTTGAAAGACCTGAAAAATGCGGTCCAGGTATTTTTCATCGAAGCCAATCCCGTTATCCGTTACAGAAACTTCATAGAAGACATCGCTAACCGGGTTGTTTTGGTCGGAAACGCTGGGCGACAGTAAGCCTGCGGGCACGTCAGCCCGGCTTAGTTGACGGCTGCTGATGGTTACGATCGGTGCCTGGTCGGGATGGCAGAATTTTATAGCGTTTGAAATAAGATTCTGAAACAACTGCCGCATTTGGAGTGGATCAGCCTGAAGCGTAGGCAAATTAATAAACTCTAGTTTTGCTTTGCTTTTACGCAGAGCCACCCAGAGCTCTTCCTCGGCCAAACCCTGAATTAAAGAAGTCAGATCAATAGACTCAAAGGAGTCCTGGCGCATCTCAACCTGCGAATAAGTCAGCAAATCGTGAATGAGCATCCGCATTCGCTCGGCCGATTCACTGATGCGCCGTATAATATCGGTTGTTTCGGCATCAAACTGGCCAGCATGCCGGTTGTGAAGTACGTCGGCAAACGAGGTGATTTTGCGCAGCGGCTCCTGCAAATCGTGAGAGGCAATGTAGGCAAACGATTTCAGGCTCTCGTTAGATCGCTTGAGTTCGCGGTTGGCCAGCTCAAGTTGTTGCCGATAGTGGTGCATGTGCGTAATCTCCTGAACCACCACTACAAGCCCACTGCCAAAGCGGGTTACCGATAAGTCGTACCACCGATCATTAAAAGGCAACTCGATGCGGCTTGGTTTACCCGTTTTAACAACCCGGCGGTACTTTTCGAATAGGGGAGTATCCTGTACACCTGGAAAATAGCGGGAGAGTAGCTGGTTATGAATGGCTTCAATGGGCAAGCGAAGCAGATCGGCCGCCATCTGATTTAGCTGAGTCAGCCGGAAGTCGATAATATCGCCTGCTTCGTTGTAAACGCTTTCGTGTACCACAATAGCAGTCAGGGTAGCGTTCATAACCCGTTCAAGCAACTCGGCCTGTTGTTGCTGTGCCAATACGGCGGTGCGTTCGCGCTCTGATAAGTTGGTTAGGTGGTCATTGGATATTGGCATATCGATTACCGACTCACCATCAGCCGATTCGTTAGTTTGCGTTTGTTTGCTTCTACTGCCACTACATAATTGCCAATGGGTAACTCGCGCACACTTAGGCGGTAGGAATCGTTGTTGAGCCGCTCGACGGGTACGCTTACTTGCCGCCCTGCCATGTCGACTACCCGCAACGACTGCAATCCACCCGGCCCAAACAATTCCGATTCGATCATGACATCGCTAACGGCGGGGTTCGGAAACATACGGAAGGTGACGAATGGATCTTCGGTAGCCATCACCGACTGGCGGAACATGGGGGCAGGGTCGTAGGGTTTCAGCAGCACGCTGGTTGACGTATTCGTCGTTTCGCCGAGCCAGTCGGTGAGCAGTGCCGAATAAACCGAACGGAAGTCAGTCTGCATCTTAATCGTGTTGTTGTCGAGATCGGAGAGGTTAGGGTTTTTGCCCACAAACTGGGTTTTGATACCCTCTCCGGCAAATACAAACAAGGGGGCTGCCTGCCCGTGATCGGTGCCACGCGAGCTGTTGGAACCCGCCCGTCGACCAAATTCCGAAAACGTCATTCCGGCGACCCGCTTGTCGATTCCTAATACCCGGAGGTCGTCCATGAATGCTTTTATACCGTCGGAAACCTGTTTGAGCAAGGTTGCATGGGCACCAATGCTCGTGTCGGTAGCGTCAGTTTGAGTGGCGTGCGTATCGAAGCCGCCAATAGATACGTAATAGACTTTGGTCCGTAAACCTCCGTGAATCAAGCGGGCAACAATTTTTAGCTGGTCGGCCAGGGAGTTGCCGGTTGGATAGGTTACCAAATTTTTCCCCTTCCCCGCAGCCGTTTTTATCTGCCCTGCATATTGCACCGATGAAACCTGTTGCTGACGGATGTAGGCGATGCTCCGTCCGGCAGGGGTGTTATCAGTTGGGCTTGGGTCGAGACTCACTTTGTCGCCGACAAGAGTCGCAAAGGTGTCGGGATTTTGTATGGCAATGGCCATCGATTGCTCTGGACCGAGCAAAGCCGTGGATGTAATGTAGTTGATTTGAATCGCCAGCGGGTCGGGCATATCCGTGCTGGGATATTTGGCCGGGTAACCGGGAAACTCTTCGTCTAAATACCGACCTATCCAACCCGTGGTGAGGGTTTGGTTGCTGCTGGCACCCGTAAACCAGATGTCGCTGGCCCGAAAGTGCGACTGCGAAGCCGCCGGGTACGACACCGAGTGAACAATAGACACTTTGCCCTCATTGAACAGATCGCGTACGCCGGTCATGGCTGGGTGAATACCCGTCACCACCGTGTTGGTTAGGCGTAACACCTTCGATTCCTGAATGGCAATGTTAGCCCGTAAGGTATTGTAAACGCTCATCTGGTCGAGGGGGATAACCATGTTCAGACCATCGTTGCCACCGTTGAGCTGAATGAGAACCAGCACCCGGTCGTTGACATCAGCCACCGCAGCTAGAGAGTTCAATAACGACGATTGACCGTAGGCCTGGGCACTGTAGCCGCCAAGCGCCACCGGGGTCATAACACCGGCAGTTGCGTATTGTATAAAATCGCGACGTTTCATAGTTATGACATTTGGAACTCCGCCATGCGGAACATGTATACAAACAGGTTATCCAGTTTCGTTTTGACACTCATCTTGCGGGCATTATTCGGGTTGCCCATGTAATCGTTCCACTCCAGTGCCCATTCATAGCGGGGCAAGCCGGGAACCAGCACCTGATCAATCAAAAAGTCCTTTTGTGATTTTGTTAGTGGAACCGCAAACAACTGGGCGGTCAACTCATCAACCAGTTTTACAGGGTCGTCGGGAGTGGGAAGAGCTTTTATCACCTCCACCGAATCAGGGCCAAACACAACGTTGTTCACTTTGATTGATCCGCGCAAAAGTTGATCCGTGTACAGCGACCGTAAAGCCAGTGTGTTGGCGCTAATCCAGATACGGTCGAGACCCGTGTCGTAGTAAGGCCGGTAGCCAAATACCGTCGATTGTTCGTATACATCCATTTGCTGTTCGCGAGAGCGAGCACGGATGTATTCGCCCAGGGTGTTAAAGGGAGCTGTTCCTGATTCCGGCGCTTTCAGTCCGAAGTGCCGCAATGTCCCCACTATCAGTTCGAGTGGAGAGCGGATGATGGCCCCGCGCTGGTTTTCGTCGTAGAAATGGTCGCTGCTAAACAGGGCCGTCAGCACGGGTTTTAGTTCGTATTTATTATCCCGGTATACCTTGGCCAATGGTTCAATAAAATTGGTCTCGATATCGGGCGTAATTTCGGTAGCGACATAGAACCGATAGAGTTTTCGTATGATAAAACGGGCTGTTTCGGGCTGGCGCAGAATCATGTCGACCATATCGGTTAGTTCGTCGTCGCCTGCTGTATTGCCGGTTTTTCCTTTCACGGTATAATTTCCGTAGGCTTCCGAAAATTTCTTGTCGGTTGTGTCGTGCTGGTTAGCCCGGAAGGTAACAACAATGTCAGCGGTGGTTGCGACGCGATAACCCGTGTCGAGCCATCCCGTCAGTACACGGGTAGCGGCTTTTACATCGTCCTCCGTGTATTTGCCGCCCAGCCCAATCGTAAATAGTTCCTGAAGTTCCCGCCCGTAGTTTTCGTTGGGTTTGTTGGCCACATTCTGATTTCCGTTGAGGTAGCGCAGCATGGCCGGATCTTTGGTCATGTCGATCACAAACTGCCGGAAGTTGCCGACCGCATGCTGCCGGATGAGCGCCAGTTGACGATACAGGTACCGGGCATCCGACACCGTGGCGTAGGTTGAAACGAAGTGATTCTGCCAGAAAATGGTAAGCTTCTCCTGCACCGACGTTCCCTCGTTGATCATCAGGCCCAGCCACCAGTTTTTCAGGTAGTTGGCATGTTGTCCCTGCAACGTTTCATTAAAGGGCAAATCCACAAATGTTTTCGCGGTAGCCACATCCACCGGTGGGGGAGGAGTAGGTTGGGTGGCCAATAACAGTTTGAGGGCCGCATCGGGTTTGAGGCCTGTAAACTGCTTTACCTGGGCGGGTGTTGGCCCGAGCGTAGCTCGCCGGAGCAGGTGGGCCGCCTGTGAAGCCGTCAAGGGTTGCGAATAAGGAGATAACCAGGCCATAAGAGTATAGCGGTGAGTCAGTCAGAAAGACAAGCGGTTGGTAATAACAGTTGCGTTTAGAAACCAAAAGGTAAGGGTTTTTTGCCAGAAAACTACTCCCAAACAACCATTTCGGTTCGTTCATACCAATCTTCCATAAACGGATTGTAGTGCGCTTCCACAATATTGCGTTTTGTCTTCATGGTTGGCGTCAGCATGTTGTTGTCGACGGTCCAGGAATCACGCACCACTACCACTTTTTTTACGCGCTCGTAAGAATGCAGTCTGGGGTTCAGGGCGTTCATAGTGGCCGACAGACTTTCGGTAACGCTATCGCGGTTGGCGGCACGGCCCAGGTCCGACAGTACGACAAGGGCCACTGGCTGTGGCAAACTCTGCCCGGCCACACAAATCTGCTCAATCAGGTTATTGTCCGAGAAGCCAAATTCGATCTGGGCGGGAGCCACGTATTCGCCTTTGGCAGTCTTGTACATCTCTTTGACCCGACCCGTAATTTTTAGGTAGTTATCCTCGTCAACCTCGCCCACGTCGCCGGTGTATAGCCAGCCATCGCGGATGGTTTGGGCCGTCAGCTCGGATTCGCGGAAGTAGCCAACCATGTTCCAGGCGGCCCGAGTGGCAATTTCACCCGTGATCGGGTCTGTTTTGACTTCCATTCCCGGATAGATCTTACCCACGGTACCATCCTTTATGTTGTCGGATGGCATCATGGATACGGCACCGAGGTTTTCGCTCATGCCATAGGCTTCCTGGATGATGATGCCCAATCGCCGGAACCAGCGGATTAGGGAAGTAGGCATCGGGGCTGCCCCCGTCAGAATCATTTTGGCATCGTTGAGGCCCAGACCTTCGCGGATTTTCTTTTTCACGATGCCCGACAGAATGGGAATGCGAAGAAACATATCCAGTTTTTTCTGGGGCATTTTGGCCAGAATCCCCAATTGGAATTTCGTCCAGATGCGGGGTACGGCCAGAAAATGAGTAGGGCGGGCAGTGGCCAGGTTCTTGCCAAATGATTCGAGCGTTTCGGCGAAATAAATGGTGCCGCCGGTTGTCAGACAGCTGGCTTCTACCACGTTTCTCTCGGCAATGTGGCAGAGCGGCAGGAACGAGAAAAAGCGCGTTTCGGGTAGGTCTAGATGCGTAATATGCCTTGTACAGTCGAGGGCTGTAGCCATGGCCCGGTATTTCATCATCACACCCTTGGGATTGCCCGTGGTGCCAGACGTATAAATGATGGTGAACAGATCATCGAGCGACGGGTGGTGTTCGCCAGTCATGGGTTCGTTATTGTCCATGATGTCGTTCCACTGCACCAGATCATGGTCGGGGGCTTCATAGTCGGGAAATTGAATGCTGACAATGTCTTTCGGGACGCCGGGTTTCATACCTTTCCAGTCATCGAGTTTACCCACAAACAGCACTGGGCATCCGCTATGATCCAGCACCTGGTGAAGTTGGGCGCTCGTAAGAGTAGCATAAAACGGCACCGACACGTGACCGCTAATCATAATGGCAATGTCGGCAATGATCCAATGGGCGCAGTTTTTAGATACTAAACCGATATTGCTGCCCGGTGGTAACCCCAGCGAGTGCAGGTACGTGGCCAGCACCCGAGCCTGCCGACCCGCTTCGCCCCAGGTAAAGTCGATAAAGGAGTCTCCGACGGGTTGACGAAGAAAGATCTTGTTGGGCTGCGACCGCTCAAATTGGTAGAACGTGTCAACGAGGGTAAGTAAAGACGGTTTAGGTTCAGTAGTGGCCTGCATGGGATCAAGGATAATTTTTTGTATAAATATAATTTTATAAAGCCGGAATTTTATTTTTATAATGTAAAAAGGTAGAGACGCAAGATTTTGCGTCTCACTCGCAGTTGCAATTCTTACTATACTATTGCTGACGCGAGTAAGACGCAAAATCTTGCGTCTCTACAGTATTCTCAGTTGTCAAAAACCTTTATTTCCCGAATAACTTACCCCAGAAGCCTTTCGCTTTTTCTTTGACTGCTTCTACTTGCTCGGCAGCTTCGGCCTGTAATTCATCAAGTTTCTGCCCGGCCGCTTCGAGTTGTACGGCTGCTTCGGCTTTCAGTTCGTCAAGTTTCTCACCCGCTTCGGCTTTCAGCTCATTCAGTTTTTCGGGCATATCGCCGAGTTGTTCGGTCGCTGCTGCTTTAAGCTCGTCGAACTTGGCCGATGCTTCAACGGCTACTTCATCAAGTTTAGCTGAGGCCTGAGTGGCTACCTCGGTAGCGGAAGCCTGCAAATCAGCTAATTTTTCGGATGCCTGCGCTTTAATGCCATCTACATCGACACTGGCGGTTAGTTCGGCGATTTTCTCCGAAGCCTGATCTTTCAGTTCGCTTAATTTGGCTGATGCCGCGTCAATCTGTTCTGAAGCGGCCGCTTTGATCTCGTCAACTTTTTGGCTGGCCTGTTCGCCCAAACTGGCTGTTTCTTTCTTTAAGTCGTCTGTTTGCTCGCTCATCGTTTAAGGTAGTATAGTAACGGATTGTGAATGAGGTGGTAAATAGGTAAAAAAGTGGGCCGATTGCAAATGAAAGGAGGCATAAAAGTGTTATACATTCATTATGAAACTACTTCCCTTATCGCTCCTGAGTTTGCTGTTGCTGGCCGGATGCACCGAAAAGTCGAGTACCGAAACCACTACTGAGGTAAAAGATACAACCCCTGCAAAACTGCCCGACGCTAAACCGGGCGAAGCGGTAGCAACGCTGGCTGCGGGCTGTTTCTGGTGTATCGAAGAAGAATTTGAATCGCTAAAAGGCGTTCGTGAGGTGGTGTCGGGATATGCGGGGGGCGACCTCGAAAACCCGACCTACGAACAGGTGGGAACCGACCAAACGGGCCATGCCGAGTCGGTACAGATTTATTATGACCCCAAGGTAATTCCGTATGATACGTTGCTAACGGCCTTCTTTGCGGGTCACGACCCCACCACGCCTGACCGGCAGGGCCCCGATATTGGCAAACAGTATCGGTCAATTGCGTTTTACCGTACCCCTGAGGAGAAGGCCAGTATCGAAGCGGCTATCAAACGCACCAACGCATCGGGTCATTTCGACAATCCGGTGGTGACGCAGGTGGTGCCGTTCAAAGCGTTTTACCCTGCCGAGGTATACCACCAGGGTTATTACCGGGCGCACCCCGAGAACCCGTACATTGAGAATGTATCGGTGCCCAAAGTTGAGAAGTTCAGAAAGGCGATGAAATCATGGCTCAAGCTCCAAGCCGACGCATAATCAGGCTGTCGACCAGGGTGTAAAGCCCAACCGGTTTCAGGGTTCGCCAGTTTTCGAGGTGCAGGGTACCACCAAAGTTAATGTAATAATCGAGGTGGTACTTTTTCCATTCGCGCTCCACAAACTCTGGAAAGTTTAGCCCCACAATCCAGCCATCTTCCACATCTTCGAACCATTCTTCGTAATAGGCATCGTCGGAGCCGTGGAAGTTGAGTACGTTTTCGCCGATGAGAATAAAGTGGTTGATTCCTTCCTGAACGAGGGGGTCAACCACTTGTCGTTTCAGGAACATGATATCGTTATGGAGTGTGTCGTTCCATTCGCCAAACATCTCAATAACCGTATACCGTCGGTCGTAATCGGTGAAGAGGATTTTGCAGTAAAGGGTTTCGGAGCCAATTTCATCCCAGAGCGGGTGGATGTAGTACCCGTAGATGTTATTCTCGTACTGGTTCATGTTGTACTCCCGCTCATGAAACGGCGAGCCTTCATCGTCGGAAGCGACGTAGTATCTTTCCCAGCCGTAATAGGGTTCAATATCTTGCATAAAATAGAAGTCGGGCATACGGATGCCCAGTTAACCAGGTACGCTCTTCGAAATTAACTAAAGCCCGAAATGTATTGTTCCTTGTCGCTTTTATAAAGTGAATCGTTGCGCAAAAGATAAAAATCTATTGAGACTATGTTATTTATATACTTAAAAAAAGTACTATATTTTGCCGTGCCAGCACAGCTATTTTTATGCTCTTCTCGATTCTTTTTATAAAATTTTTTTGAGCACTTACGTGAACGTTTAATACAATAAAATACGTGTTTCACGTACTATAGGTCTGTTTTTAGCAATTGTTGATTATTTATGCAGATGTTTTTATTTAAGTATTAATGCTTGACCATTAATTGGCATCGAATTTGTTTGGCCCCCTTGAGGTAACGGAACTTTTCGTTTCGGTTCCTTCAACTCTTTGGAGCTATGAACAACAACTATTCATTATCACGTCAGAAAAGACGTAGCATCCTCACTACAAAAAGTATCGGTTGGTTTGTCTTTGGACTTATTGCCTTATTGACAACGAGCGTGCAGGCGCAGGTAACGGGTAAGGTATTTCGCGATTATAATGCGGATGGTTTTCAAAATACGCCTATATCGTCCACGGCCATTACCACTGGTGAACAGGGGGTGCCTGGGGTAGTTGTAATCGCTTATCCGGTTACGGGTTCTCCGGTTTCCGCTACCACTGATATAGATGGAGCCTATAGTTTTGCCAACACCGGCGTTACTGCAGCGGGCAACAAACTTCGGCTCGAATTCACGAGTATTCCTTCTGAGTTTTTTAGTGGGCCGCAGAGTACAACCGTCGGGGGCAGTGGGACCATTGTCCAGTTTGTGACGGCCAGCGGCTCGACAACAGCAAACCTAGCCGTCAATAACGCCCTCCAGTATTGCCAGACCAACCCGTTGCTGGCTACGCCCTGCTACGTGAACGGAAATCCATCGGGGGGCGGCACCGGCGGGTCGAAAGATGCTCTGGTCGGATTTGATTTTAATTCGGCCGGTGATGCCATGGGTATCCTGGCTGCCAACGGCATTGCTGCTCCTGTTGATCCGGTCAACTATAAAATTCCAGCTAGTTCCGTGGGGGCCACCTGGGGCATGGCCTGGGATCGGAAAACCAAAAAACTTTATACATCTGCTTTTGTCAAACGCCACGTAGGTATTGGGCCGCTTGGCGAAGGTGGGATTTATGTACTTAACCATTCGGCAGCCGGAACGCCGGTGGTTAGCCAGTTCGTAGATCTTAATTTGCTTGGGATCAATACGGGGACGGTGGGCATTGGTGCCACACCAGCGTTGCGTAATACCCAGCGGGGCCTGACTGCTTCAGCCACAGTTGCTGATGGTGGTGACCCACAATCCTTCTCGGCCATCGGTAAAGTAGGTCTGGGTGATCTGGACATTTCGGATGATGGTAAAGTACTGTGGGTGGTCAACCTCTTTGACAAGACGCTCAACTCAATTGTAATCGACTCGGACAACAACCCAGCCACGGCTCCCACCTCGGCTGACGTCAAGACATATGCCATTCCCAACCCCTGCGGAACGGGTAGCCAACGGCCTTTCGCCCTCAAATATTACCAGGGCAATGTTTATGTAGGCGTGGTTTGTGAAGCCGTTCTGGAGGCCACTATTTACCACTTCGATGGGGCGGCCTTCACACCGGTGCTGATCAACGGCACGTCGACGATTGCGCTCAACTACACCCGCACAGGGGGCACGATTAACTGTCCGACGGTTTCGACCAACTGGCACGTGTGGACGGATGTACCCCCGGCCGTCGTTTGCTCGGGTGGCCCCACCACGGCTAGTGTACTGTATCATTACCCGGTACCCATGTTGAGCGACATTGAGTTCGACGTCGATGGATCAATGATTCTAACGTTTATGGACCGCATGGGCCACCAGATAGGTTCACAGAACACGCAGTATGACGGTTCTGGTCTGGAGAACTATCACGGTGCAGGTGATATTCTACGCATATGTAATGTAGGAGGCAGCTTTGCTATGCAGGGAACCACGGGTTGCCCCAACAAGCTGTCCAACGGCCAGGGCCCCAATGGGGGCGAATATTACTTCCGAGATGAGTTCAACGAGAACAGCGGAAGTAGCTATGTAGGTGGCAACCGGGGCGTTATCCATTCCGAAACCACCACGGGTGGTGTTGCTGTCTTGCCGGGCAGTGGCGAAAGTGCGGTGGCCGTGTTCGACCCCTGGGGTACTTTTTATGTGTCGGGGGGGATCAACTTCTTCAACAATGCCACAGGCAGTAACCGCAACTTGAACTATATGCTGTTTCTGGGTGATGGAACGGCGGGTTTTCAGGCAGCTGGAACGTTTGGTAAGGCCAACGGCCTGGGTGATGTGGAAGTGCTCTGCAATCCTGCTCCGATCGAAATCGGCAATCGGGTTTGGTTAGACAAGAACAAGAACGGCGTTCAGGACCCTGCCGAAGCGCCCATTACGGGGGTGACAGTTCAGCTTTTTGCGGCTGGCGGCAGTACGCCCTTAGCCACCACCGTGACGGATGCCAACGGATTGTATGTATTTAAATCGGCCTCAACCACGGCGCTGACTTATAACACGGCCTATGAAGTCAGAATTCCGACTGCACAGGCTGCGCTAACCAGTCTGTCATTCACAACGCCAAACGCGGTAGGGAACGATGGTATTGATTCTGATTTTGCACCGGGTGCCACCGCTGCGGTCACGTCCCTGACGACGGGCGATCTGGGCCAGAACGTACACACGTTCGATGCTGGTCTTATCTGCGATCCGCCAGTATTAGGGGCCCTTGCTTCGCAAAGCATCTGCCAGGGCGGGTCGTTTACGTTACCCCTGTCGGCCAGTGTTACCAGTGGCACCGCGACGGGTTACCAATGGTATCTGACCAACGCGTCTGGTACAGCATTCACGGTCATTAGCGGAGCAACTAGCCGTACCTTTACGCCGACAGGCACAAATTTGCCGACCTCAACAGGCGGGACAAAATATTACGCAATTACAGCCTACAATTCCACTACAGTCTGTTCGGAAACGGCTTTTGTAAGCCTGTCGATCAAGCCCACACAAACCATTGCGTTTACAGCGCCAAATACGGCTACAGCTACCCAATGCGCGGGCACACCCCTTATTCTGACGGTGAATGCCAACGCTACAGCACCCGACGGGATTCGATTTGTGTACTTCACGAGTCCGCAGTCGGGCACGGCTATGTACACCGGTGGCACCGACTTTGGTACGGTCGCTTCTACTACGGTAGTGGCAACCAAAGCTGTATCACTCACAACGGTAATGCCGCCCAACACGACGACTGGAACGCTTACCTACTACGTCTATGCCATTCTGGAATCAGCCGACGGTACCTGTAAACCTGTTGATAGCTTTGTGCTTAACGTAAGTCCCCTGCCCGATGTCGTTATTACTGCCGATCCAATTATTTGTCAGGGTAGTTCAGCCAAATTGGCGGCTACTGGGCCAGGTGGAACAACCTATCAGTGGTTTGCAGGCAGTGGCACGGCTGTGATCGGTACGTCGAGCACTCTCGCCACAGCCCCCGTCAACACGACCACAACCTACTCTGTTCGGGGTACGTTTAATACCTGTGTTTCCGACATCACCTCAATTACTTTAAGCCCTGTTGTGTGTACCTCCTGCACGGCCAGCGCAACGAGTCTTGGTGGAAAAGCATTCCGGGACTTCAACAGCGATGGTGCTCTGGATACGTACGATCTGGGATTAAGTAATATATCGGTAACGATTTTTAGTTGTGACGCCAACGGTACGAGTACACAGGTGGCTCAAACCCAGACCGATATTCTTGGAGCATACAGTTTTACTGGGTTGACTGCCGGTACTACCTACCGGGTTGAGTTTAGCAATCTGCCAGCAGGCTATGAGTCAACCTTTCGGGGAACCCAGAATGGTAGTACCGTTCAATTTACCCAGCCTGGTAGTTGTTCCATAAGCGTTGGTCTTAACAAGCCAGACGATTATTGCCAGACCGATCCGGGTTTTGCGGTGATTTGTTTTACCCGAAATAACGACCCTACTACGGAGCCTACTATTATCGATATGAAATATACGACGGGGGCAGCGTTCTCGCCATTTAGCACCGTTGACGGATCCTATCAGTGGGGCATGGCGAGTTCAACGGTAGACAGCCGACCGCCTGTTATAAATACCACGCTCTATCCGATTGCTACCCATACCGATGTAGCGACTAAGAGCAGTGTTGGGACTACCCTGGGCCTTGCCTGGGACAAAACCCACAAACAGATGCTGACTGGGGCCTATATGCGAGCATTTGCTCCCATGATGACCAATGCCAGCACAAACACCTATGCCGAAGCAACCCTCTACAAAATGGATTATAGCAATGGTGTAGCCGGAACAGTATCAACCTGGCTGGATCTGGAGACGATCTATGGCGATGGTTTTGCGGGAACGTATGCCCCTGACGCTAACTTCTCACTCACTACTTCAGGACTGACCAGCGCGAATCCAAACCGGATTGGATATACCGGGTTAGGCTCCATTAAGTTTGCCAAGGATAATCATGAGGTATATGTAGTGAATCTGAAAACGCAGGAGATCCTCGTCATTCCTGTAAGTGCCAGTGGGGCTGCTGTTGCTGATATAAACCAGATCAAGCGGTTTCCGCTACCAACCGATGGTTGTCCAACCGGAACGTGGCCAGATGGTCGTTCATACCAGGCGGTTTTAGGATTGGGCCTTCACCCAGCCACTGACCGGGTATATGCGACCGTGACCTGTACCGGACCAACGGTCAATGACCTGAAAGGCATTGTCTATTCGTTCGATCCATCTGACAACACACCATCGTCGGGTGATTTCCGCCGGGAGCTTGATGTGCCGCTTAACATTGATATACCTGCCACCAACGCGAACGTTTCGCAGTATTATGGACAGGTGGTTCATGCCTGGGAAGGGGTTACGGCCAATACGGCTTTTTATACAAACGGCTCTGCCAATACGACACAGCATACGCAACCTTGGTTAGCAGAAATCGAATTTGATGAGCAACCCAATGGTGTTTATGGAATGATGGTTGCAACCCGGAACCGCTACCATGACGTCATCAATCAGTCATTCTATGTAACCGGTGGCGCCCTGATGCGGGCGGCTAACCTCGCCACAGAAACCACGCCAGACTGGACACTCGAACGGAATGGAGCCGTTGGGCCGTTTGTGACTTCGGTTAACTATACCTATTCAGCCAACAGGGCCGGCACCAATACTAGTCCAACCAACCGCTTCTTTAAATACGTTGGTGTAGAAGGGTCAATGATGGCGGGTATGACTGATTACATCCCTGGCCGCCCGGAAATAATGAGTGGGTCGATGGACAATTTTGTCTGGAACGGTACATCCGGCATTACCTGGCTGAACCGGGTTACAGGGGAGCGTTCCCGCGATAACCGTCTGATTAGCGATGGAACACCAACCGGGTACAGTAACACCAATTTCCCTAAAGCCAACAACTGGGGTGGCCTGGCTGTGATGTGTAACCTGGCTCCGATCCAGATCGGTAACCGGGTATGGCGCGACGATAACCAAAATGGTATTCAAGACCCCTGCGAACCGGCTATCCCTGGTGCGGTGGTGAAGCTGTATGATGCGGCTAAAACAACTGTGTTAGCTAGTGCCACCACTAACGCGACTGGTGAATATTATTTCTCATCAGCCACAGTGGTAGCTGGTACGTCGACTTCAGCGGTAGCTACTACTGCCCTACAATACAACACCACGTATGGTCTGGTGATCACTAGTCTGGGAACCAGCACTGTCGTAACCAGCTATGGATTATCGCTAACGGATGTGTCGCCCCTGACACCGGGCGAAAGCGGAGCGATTAATACGGGTATTACGTTGGCTAACAACGATGCGAAAGTGGATGTGGTGGGCGGCACTAGCAGTCCCTGTATTAAAGTGACTACTGGTGGGCCGGGAGAGATCAATCATACCTACGATTTTGGGTTTTACAAATTCTTGTGCAACATTACGGCTACGGCATCGGCCAGCAGTTCGACGGTTGCCATTGGTCAGCCAGCGGTGCTGTCGGCCACGGTTACCCCGCTGGGTTCATACACGTATGCCTGGAGTGGACCATCTGGTGTGGTTATCAATCCTGCCAATGTTGCCACAGTGACCACGTCGAGTCTGGTGGCGGGCACATACACCTTTACCGTCACCGTCAGCAGTTCGCCAACCTGTTCAACCACAGCCGTTGTATCGGTGAAGGCCGTTGTGCCTCCCGCTGCTCCCTGTACCAACGGACTTGGCGGTATTGTCTTCAATGATTTTAATAACACCGGCGTAAAATCGACCTCTGCTGTGACATTAAGTGGCATTCCCGACGTAACCGTGACTGTCTTCGATTGTCAGGGTAACCTAGTCGGCACAGCCACCACTGATGCTACGGGTCGGTATTCGTTCCCAACGCTGACGGCATCGGCCAATTATCCGCTGCGGGTCGAGTTCTCGAACCTGCCCACCTGGGCCCGCCCAACAGCCAACGGTACCGACGGACGAACCGACGTACAATTTGTACCGGCCCCGGACTGTAACGTCGACTATGGTATTACCAGTCCCGGTGACTATTGCCAGGCGGCCCCCAGATTGATTACGACTTGCTTCATCAATGGTGTGGCCAATAACACCACCGCACCTGTAGATGTACTTGTATCGTTGAACTACCTGGCGTCGACGGCTTCGCCCGCTGGAAAATTAACCGAGGCCAATAAAAATCAGGCAGGATCGGTCTGGGGCTTAGCGTATGGCCGGACATCGAGGAAGTTGTATTCGGCCACCTTTCTTAAGAGGCACGTAGGCTTCATGGGCACCCTCGGCGACATATATGTGTCCGATGCGGGCGGCTCTACAGATGCGACCCTTTTTGTAACCATTCCCAACACGGGATCTGTTGCCAGCGATGCGACGCGTGGACTGGGGGTTCCCTCGGCTCAATCTGTCGATCTGGATGCCTTCGGCAAGGTGGGGCGTGTCGGCTTAGGGGGGCTGTCTATATCAGAAGATGAAAAGACGCTCTTTACCATAAACCTGAACGATAAAAAACTGTACAGCATCGACGTGGCAACGAAGGCCCTGTCGAGCGTAGCGATCCCGACGATCTGCGATGCCAGCAAAGGGCAGCAGGTGCCTTTTGCCGTAAAAACATGGCACGGGAAAGTGTACGTCGGCGTTGTTTGTGATGCATCGATCTCTAAACTCCGAAGCGACCTGAAAGCGAGTGTGCTGGTCTATGACCCGGCCACAGCCACGTTCAATCCAACGCCCGTGCTCAGTGTCAACATGGATTATCTGAAGGGCATTGCCTGGAATAACACTGGCTATACATTTTCAGGTCAGTCAGCGGCTGCGATCACGAACCGCTGGTATCCCTGGGAAGATGTCTACACGACAACGAACCTGATGGTATTCAAAAATGGAACCGATACCCGGGATTTGGTCAGTCATCCGGAGCCTGTGTTGTCTGACATTGAATTCGATGCCAAAGGCAATATGATTCTGGGCTTTATGGATCGGATTGGTCATCAGTTCGGAGAGAGTAACAGAACCCCGACCAATTCGACCAATGAAGCGGCCATCACCGGGGGAGATATTTTGAAAGCCACGCTTGTATCCGCTACAAACTGGACAATCGAGAATACCATTACTACGGCTGGGGAATTCTTCACCGGCGATAATTATTTAACAGACCACAATGAGACGTCGAACGGTGGGGTGTATTACTCCGCTCAGGACAATCTGGTTGCCCTGACGGCGATGGATCCAATTGCCTACACATCGGGCGGTATTATTTATCTCAGCAACAGCACCGGGGCACAAACTCAGACAGGGGCGCAGTTGTTCGTTGGTGGCCTGCCTACGTTTGGTAAGGCAAGTGGTTTAGGGGATATAACGGCTCTATGTAATCCACTTCCCGTTGAGATTGGAAACCGCGTCTGGATTGATGCCAACCAGAACGGCGTGCAGGATCCCTGTGCCGCTGAACCGGGGGTAGCCGGTATCAAAGTCAACCTGTATGACAACACAGGCAAGCTCGTCGGTAAAACAACCACCAATGCTACCGGCGAATATTATTTCAATACCACCAACGTGGCTACGCAGGGCGTCAATCCTACGACGGGCGCACCGCTGAGTGGCACCTTCACCGGCCCGGCACCAACGAGTCAGTATTGTATTGTGTTCGGCAACGATGGGGCTAGTCCGCAGTTTAATACGGCCTCGGCTACGTTTAGCCTGAGCAGCACTGCCTACAAGCTAACCGTCGCGAATAGCACGGCCAGCAACGGCGACGACCGCAACGACTCTGATGCTACCATCGCTTCCGGCAACAGCACTACAGCTGCTAATGGTTTTCCAACGATCTGCCTTACCACGCCCGACGCCGGAGCCAACCACACGTTTGACCTTGGGCTTGCGCCAGACATCTGTAGCCTCACGGCAACGGTATCGGCCAGTAGCCAAACGGTAGCCCAGGGGCAGGCCGTAACGCTGGTAGCGCAAGCCACACCGGCTGGGTCGTACACCTACGCCTGGACTGGTTCGGGAACCATAACCCCAACCAATACCGCTACGGTAGTTGCTTCTAATCTGGTCGTAGGTGTGAATGCGTTCACAGTTACTGTGACCAGCGCACCAAACTGTTTCACCACAGCCGTAGTTTCGGTGACGGTGATACCGACTCCGGTCATTGCCGTAACGGTGACGCCGGGTGTTTGTCAGTCAGCTTCCAATCAATACAGTATTTCAGGAACGCTCAGTTTGAGCAACGCCGTTGCCGGAACGGCTACCATCACAGATGGCACGGCCACCACGACGGTGACCATCACGGCGGGCGCTACCTCGGTGCCGTTCTCGCTGAGTGGATTTAACTCAGGAACGGGCCTGCACACCGTAACGGTAAGTTATGTGGGCAAAACGGCTAGTGTGACTTACACTGCTCCGCTATCCTGTACGGTGGAACCACCGGCCTTAGTGGTAACAGTTGCTCCGCCAGTTTGTAACAGTCTGACCAACAACTACACCGCCACGGGTACGATTAGCCTGAGCAACGCCGTGGCCAGCACGCTGACCATCACCGACAATGGCACCATCATTGGTAGCGTCAGTGTCACAGCCGGGCAAATCACCGCCAGCTTCTCAGTGTCTGGTGTCAGCAACGCCAGTAGCCATATTGTAGTAGCTACGCTGACGGGTGGTTCCTCAGCCAGTGCGATTTATTCTGCTCCGGTGGCTTGTACCGTTTGCTCGACCAGCATCACCACTGCTTCGCTGCCTAACGGTCAGGTGGGTACGGCTTACAGCCAGACCATCACGGCCAGTGGTGGCACGGCTCCTTATGTTTATTCCCTGTTGGGTAACCTGCCTGCGGGCCTGGGCCTAAGCACCGCTGGTGTGATTTCGGGAACTCCCACCACCAGTGCTACCAGTAGCTTCACCGTGAAGGTGACCGATGCTAAAAGCTGTTCCGATAGTCAACCTCTGACGATCACAATAGCCAGTCTGCCTGTCTGTTCACTAACGGCCACCGCCACGCCGGGTGCGTGTAACACGGCCACTAACCAGTATGCCGTAACAGGCACGGTATCTTCGTCCAACGCGGCTATCAACAATGCCAGTCCACAGACACTGACCGTTTCGGTCGGTTTAGTGAACACTCTGGTCACGCTGACTGGTGATGGTCCCGTATCGTTCACGTTGACGGGTCTTGATTCCGACGGATTAGTCAAGACCGTATCGGTGGTTTCTTCTGCCACGGCTTGTGGTCAGACTTCGGTAACTTACACGGCTCCGGCTAGTTGTACGGTTGCCATTGCACTGGCCGTTTCGCCGGGTATCTGTCAATCAGCTACCAACCAGTACAGTATTTCAGGAACACTCAGTCTGACCAATGCTGTGGCTGGCACGGCTACCATCACGGATGGGGCTTCGACTACGACGGTCACCATCACAGCGGGGGTAATCTCGGTGCCTTATACGCTGAATGGTCTTAACTCGGGTACGGGTAGCCACACCGTGACAGTAAGTTATGCAGGTAAAACGGCTAGCCAAACGTATACCGCTCCACTATCGTGTACTGTCTGTTCGCTGTCGGTAACGGCCTCAGCAGCGATTACGATCTGTGCTGGACAAAGTGCAACCTTGACGGCAGCAGCTACGGGCGGAAACCCTGCCTACACCTACATATGGCAGCCATCGGCCACGCTTAGCGGAGCAAACACCGCTACCGCAGTAGCTACGCCAACCGCCACAACAACGTACTCAGTTCTGGTTACGGATGCCCGCAACTGTACCGCCGTAACTACGGTGACAGTTGTTGTCAATGGCCAGCCCAGTATTGCTAGTATTGTACGGGGAACGTGCGTGGGTAACCTGGTCTCAGTAACAGCTAACGCTAGCTTGACAGGTACCGGAACCTTAGAATACAGCTTTAACGGAGGTGCTTTCCAGGCATCCAACACGACGACAATCACGGCCAATGGTCCAACCCCAATAGTGGTTGTTGTCAGAACGGTGGGTAGTACCTGTACCGTTACCCAGTCTACAGCCGTGGATTGCGCTTGTCAGAATCCAGCCAATGTAAGTTTGCTGCCTGCCAGCCTAGCTACCTGTGGCCGAACGCCCGTTAGCCTCACCGCCAGTGTAAGCGGAGGAACAACCTCTGCAACCATGACCAGCAGTGGAACAGGCGTGTTTAGCAACGCTGTGGTGAACGGTTCAGCAACAGTGACGTATACGCCGTCCGTAGCAGATGTGACGGTGGGAAGTGTCACGCTGACCATTGCTTCAGCAGATCCCGACGGAGTAGGTTTATGCGTGCCTGTTACCCAGAGCCGGGTGCTGGTAATCAATCCAATTCCGACGATTACGATGAACTCAACTACTATGTGTTCGGCCGTATCGGCCACTTTAACGGCAACGGCTGGAGCTAATGCGTACACGTTCGCTCCGGCGGGTGGCGTTCAAACGGGCAATGTATATGTAGTTAGTCCGAGTGTAACGACAGTGTATTCGGTAACAGGTACAACGGGCAACTGTTCAAGTATCACATCTGCCACGGTAATCGTATTCCCAAAACCGACCGTTGGCGCTAGTCAGACGTTGTTGTGCACCAATGGTCAGGTTCCCACAAGCACCACTCTGACGGCTCAAACCAATAGTTCGGTATTGACAGGTCAGTGGTATGCGCAACCGGGTAATCCGAGTGCAACGACTTTTGTCAACGCCACGAGCCTGACCACTACCGTTTCGGGATTATTGCCGGGTCAAACGTATCAGTTTGTCTGGGCTAATACCAGCGGTTGTGCCGACGGGTTGACCATTACAGTAGGTATGTGCGCCACGGTTGCACCAGCCAGCTTAGGTGATTTTGTCTGGTATGACAGCAATGGCAATGGCCAGCAGGATGGGAATGAAACGGGCGTTTCGGGAGTAGTGGTTAAACTCTACAACCCACTCTCCTCGACGAGTACGCCAGTGGCTAGCCTAACAACGGGTAGCGACGGGAAATATTTGTTCACCAATCTAACACCGGGCGTGTACTGCGTAATCTTCGACAAGGCAACACTACCAGCTGGTTACACGTTGACCACGCCCAACTCGGGTACGGATGCGACGGACAGCGACGCTGACTTGATCACGGGCAAGACAACGAACTACACCTTAGCCGCGGGGGAGCAAAACCTGACTGTTGATGCGGGTATCAAACCGCTGCCTGCTAGTCTGGGTGATAAAGTCTTTTCTGATAATAACCGAAATGGTATTCAGGATAAAGGCGATACGCCAATTGCTGGGGTGACGGTCACGCTCATTAGCAACGGTACCGTGGTGGCCACCACAACTACTCTGAGCAGCGGTACGGGTATTGGTTGCTACAGCTTTACGGGCTTGACTCCGGGAGTGCCCTACTCGGTGAGCTTCACGACGCCAGCGGGCTACACAGCCACCACTCCATTGAGTGGCACCGACCGGAGTGTAGACAGCAACCCTGTGGGCGGCATCACGGCTCCGGTGACGTTGACCGCCGGGGAAAATAACATCACGATTGATGCGGGTTTTGTACTGCTGACGGCAGGTTTGGGTGATTATGTCTTCGAAGACGTGAACGCCAATGGCCAACAGGATGCGGGCGACAAACCAATTCAAGGCGTAACGGTCACCTTGCTCTCGTCGGGCACAGTGGTGGCTACGACGGTCACGTCGGTGTCGGGTCTCTACAGCTTCACTGGCTTGACGCCAGGGCAGGTGTACTCGGTAAGCTTCACGGTACCAGCGGGCTTCACGGCCACGGCTCAGAACACGGGTAACGATGCTAGTGACTCAGATGGTAACCCCGCTACGGGCCTGACGGGTACGTACTCGCTGACGGCCAACGAGTTCAACCCCACGGTGGACATGGGCTACTACAAACCAGCCACATTAGGGGATAAAGTCTTTGCCGACAATAACAAGAATGGGATTCAGGATGCGGGCGATACGCCGATTTCGGGCGTGATTGTCACGCTGATTAGTAATGGTACGGTGGTAGCCACGACGACGACGTTGAGTAGTGGCACGGGCATTGGCTGCTATAGCTTCACCGGCCTAACACCCGGCGTGCCGTATTCGGTTAGTTTCACCACGCCACGAGATTACACCGCTACGACTCCTTTGAGCGGCACGGATACGACTAAGGACTCGAACCCTGTGGGTGGCATTACCGCACCGGTGACGCTGACCAGTGGTGAAAATAACCCGACGATTGATGCGGGCTTTATTCCGCTGAAAGCCAGTCTGGGCGACTATGTGTGGTTTGATCTGAATGGCAATGGTCAGCAGGATGGTACCGAAACGGGCGTCGCCAGTGTGACGGTTGCTCTTTGTGATGCTACCTCTGGCACGGTAATCTCGACGACGTTGACTGACGGTTCCGGTAAGTATTTGTTTACCAATCTGAATCCAGGCGGTTATGTGGTCAAGTTCACGGCACCAACTGGCACGACCTTCACGAGTCCGAACGTGGCACCCGATGGAACCGATTCGGATGTAGCTAGTCTGACGGGTAATAAAGGCTCGACGGGCGTTTACAGCTTGTCGGCTGGCGAGCAGAACCTGACCGTGGATGCGGGCTTGATTCCGCTTCTGGGCAGTATTGGCGACTTTGTCTGGAAAGATACCAACAATAATGGGGTGCAGGATTCTGGTGAACCAGGTGTAGATGGGGTAATTGTTCAGCTATATACCGTCGTTAGCGGCACAATCAGTACTACTCCACTAGCTACGACGGTGACCAGTAACAGTGGCTTG
Source organism: Flavobacterium sp. SUN052 (assembly GCF_028867935.1). Classification (GTDB taxonomy): domain Bacteria; phylum Bacteroidota; class Bacteroidia; order Flavobacteriales; family Flavobacteriaceae; genus Flavobacterium. Next base: position 575,478 of record NZ_JAPQNS010000002.1, on the reverse strand, counting down.
TACGGGTTTGTTAATCTTCCTTCGGGCAACTATCAGGTCAAGTTTATCATACCTGCCAGTTTGTCGGCCACTTGCCAATTATCCAATAGTGCTAACGTGGGTAACAACGACGCCCTGGATTCGGATGTGAATCCGCTGACGGGTCTTTCGCAGGTTGTTACCATTGACGTTTCGCAACCAGCCAGCAGTACGGCCCGCAATAACCCGACTATCGACGCAGGCCTGCGTCGCCGACCTACGTTGGTTATTCTGGACCCCTGCAACTGCTTCCGGGTAGAATATGATTTAACAGAACGCTTCGAGTTGTACGAAGTGTTGCAAGTGGCGTCGTCAGCAGGCGAAACTTGGTCCGTAGTGGGTCAAAAAGGAATGCTGGCGCTAGATTCGCTAGTGAAACGACCGGTGTTGATACCAACCTCAATGACCGAAACGCCAGCTAATTCAGGCAATTATCAATTGCCGTTCACGTACGAAGATAGCATTGGCTACTCTGTTACGGTTACCAATGGTACCGATGTACTGGAGATCAACAACCAAAGCTGTAGCCGGTATATGTCTTATACAACAACCATTATTTCGGCGACTCTTTGTCGGAGCGATCCGCCTGTGGCTTTGACGGCTACGTTCAATCTGCCCGGTACAACGGAGTTCTTCTACGTAGACAAGGTAACGAACAAACGGGTGTATATCACGCAGTTCGACCCAAGTCAGTTTACAGAAGGCGAGACAATCTTTGTCAAACTGGATATGAAACCGACGGATCCGACCCGATGCGAAGCGATTATTGTGCAGGAAGTTTTGATCAGTTCGGTGAACTGTAAGGCCAGTCTGGGCGATAAAGTGTTTGCTGATAACAACCGCAATGGGATTCAGGATGCGGGCGATACCCCACTTTCGGGCGTAACAGTTACGCTCATTAGCAATGGTACCGTAGTCGCCACGACCACGACGTTGAGCAGCGGAACGGGTATTGGGTGCTACAGCTTTACGGGCTTGACTCCGGGAGTGCCCTACTCGGTGAGCTTCACTACCCCAGCGGGCTTCACGGCTACCACGCCACAGAGTGGTACCGATACGACTAAGGATTCAAATCCGATAGGAGGGATTACCGCACCGGTGACACTAACGTCGGGTGAAAACAATACGACCATCGATGCGGGCTTTGTGCCAGTGCTAGGTTCCATTGGGGATATCGTCTGGAAAGATTTGATTGTCAATGGGAAATACGATGCGGGTAGTGAGCGGGGTGTGCCCGGTGTTACGGTGCGATTGCTCCAGGTAACCAGCCCGGTAGGCTCCACCGTTATATCAACGTCAGTGGTATCGACTACCTTCACCGATGGGGCGGGTAAATACCTGTTCTCGAACCTGCCCGAAGGTCGTTACATTGTGGAATTTGACAAGACTACTTTACCGGCTGATTGCGTGATCACGGGTGAGTACAAAAAACCGGGCGTGGGCGATGAAACGGATAGTGATGCAGACCCCACCACGGGCCGTTCGCCCATCATCGATCTGGTACCAAGCGATCCGACCAGGCAGCTTATTTTAACAATCAATGCTGGTTTGGTTAACCCCTGTATCACGGGTCCGAAGTGCGTTCCTATTACACTTGGGAAGGTCGTTAAGACGGGGCGGTAGGTTGATTAGAAAGAAGATGTATTACACCAAACGCCCCGGTTGCCGAAAGGTAGCCGGGGCGTTTGGTGTAATACCTCTTCAACCCTTTATTCGCTTCATTGTCCTTTTTTAAGTAACTTTTTAAGTAAAGTATTTATTTACAAAAAATAATTTTTTTGTGCCAATTTTTACTGTATTGACCATTTAAAAGGAAAAATATATATACTTACCTGAATGTGTGACTACATTTTTGCTTCATAATCGAAACATGAATAGGATGTTATGTATTCATGATTTGCCTGAGTATACATGAATAAGTGGGTAAATGCGGTTTGTCTATTTTGTTGCGGAAAGTATTGGCATTGATTTTGATTAGACCCTCCGAAGTAACGGTACAATCCGTTTGGTTTCTACCAACTCTTCTTGAGGCTATGCATAATAATTACCTATCATTTAGTCGCATTTCTTCTCTAGTACGATCTGTTCTCACTGGCATATTACTGCTCATTTTGGGGTCATGGATGGCGTTCGACGCGCAGGCGCAGGTTGCCGGAAAGGTGTTTCGGGACTTCAACGCCAACGGCTTGCAAGACACACCCATTTCATCGATTACTTCGGCAATTGGTGAGCCGGGATTTCCAGGTATCATTGTTACGGCCTATCCCGTAACGGGTAGTCCGGTATCAGTAACTACCGGCTTGGATGGCAGTTACAGCTTTCCAAACTCGGGAGTTACAGCTTCGGGAGCCAAACTGCGACTGGAGTTTACAGGCCAGCAAGTGGGCCTATATAGTGCGGCATCCGGGACAGCCACAACAGGCAGTGGTACATCGGTTCAGTTCGTTACCGCGAGCAGCGCCACAACGGCCAACTACGGGGTTAATTTTCCGAGTGAGTACTGTGATAGTAGTCCCCTGCTGAGTGTAGCATGCTTTGTGAGTGGCACCGCTACCGGGAGTAATGTTTCGGGGCAACACGTGGCGGTAACATTTCCTTATTCGGCTATCAGTACTCTCTCTGGTTCTAATAATGTAACGAGTAATGTAAATCCAACAGCTATTGCCGACGCTGGTCAAATAGGTAGCGTGTGGGGCATGGCCTATCAACGCGAAACGAACAAACTTTTTTCTGCTGCTTTTCTAAAACGCCATGTAAGCTTGGGATTAGGTGGTTTAGGAGGTATTTACAGCACCAGCAATGCTACCGGCAGCACGACTAACGGGAGCCTGTACGTCGATCTGGAAGCAGCCCCGTTTAACCTCAACCTTGGACAATCGCAATTAGGTAATCGAACACTGCCTAACGACCCAACGACCAGTAGCGCTGACCCTAACTCATTTAGCCTGATTGGTAAAGTGGGGCTGGGTAGTATGGCCTTGTCAGATGATGGTTCCAAATTATACGTTGTTGACTTATTTAACCGGCAATTATTAATTCTCAATATAGGTAACCCGGCAAAAGCCAGTCTGGTAGCGGGAGACTTGACTCAGGTTCCTCTGCCAGCTACTGCCTCCTGTACCAATGGCGTGGCACGACCCTTTGCCGTTTCTGTGTATCGGGGGAAAGTGTACGTAGGGGTAGTTTGTACCGCAGAAAGCCCTGGTAGTACATCAGCGAACCTGTCGGCATCCATTTATGAAATGGATGAGATTACCCAGACATTCAATTCAGCCAGTGTTTTCTCGGCCCCTTTAACGTATCCTAAAGGGCTGGTTCACACTCAATGGCCAAATGGTGATCAATGGGAGACGTGGACATCGCTATTTAGCGATTTCCACACCACCACGTTGTCGTCTAGTCCGAACGTTTATCGCACCTCACGTCCTCAACCCATTCTGTCGGATATTGACTTTACCGATAATGGCGACATGGTGCTCTCCTTTATGGATCGAGCCGGACATCAACTCGGTTACGAACAGGTTCCCCCTACCGGTGCCACTAGTACAGATCGGTACAGCGGTTATATTGGGGGAGATATGCTTCGTGCCAGATTACAAGGTAGTAGCTGGGTACTGGAATCGGGGGGGGCCGTCAGTTCGCCTTCAGCGGGTACCTTGATTGGTTGCGGACCAACAAACGAGCAGGGTCCAGGCAATGGTGAATTTTACTGCGAAGATAACTACCTCACGACGCACCAGGAAACCTCTCAGGGGGGAGCCGTAATTATTCCAGGTACCAACGCCACGGTTAGCATTAATATGGACCCGCTTGTGACCTGGTCGGGAGGAACAGTCTGGCATGACAATACAACAGGTTCCAATCAGAAACGCTACCAACTCTACAATACAATTAGCGATAATGGCGCAACCTACGGAAAAGCTAACGGCCTTGGTCTACCGGTAGCCCTGTGCGATCCGGCTCCGGTCGAGATTGGGAACCGGGTTTGGCTCGATAGCGATAGCGATGGTATTCAAGACCCCAACGAAACGCCTATTGCCAGCGTTACAGTGGGCTTGTATCAAAGCGGAACCTTGGTAGCTACGGCGGTGACCAACACAAAAGGTGAATATTATTTCTCGTCGGCAACGGGAACAAGCACCAGCGCTGTTCGCTACAATTTGGCGCTGGTTCGGGGAGGGGCGTATGAACTACGCATAGCTACCAACCAAACGGCGCTGGCCAGCTATACCGCTGCTTCGCCAACGAATGCCGGTGGTAATGATTTGGCCGACAATGATTTCAGTTTGTCGGGTAGTAACCTCGTTACCTCACTGACAGTAGGGATGTCGGGCAACAACATTCACACGTACGATGCGGCTGTGGTGTGTCAATTGCCTGTCAGCGTTAGCCTGACCACTACAGCGGCTACCTGTAGCGGTACAGCAAGTCAGAATAACGGTTTGGTCACTATTCCAAGTAGTATCTCAAACGTTAACCGCTACTCCGTAATTTCGGGTACGGTAACAACGGGTTTCGCGTATTCGACAGCAACAGCTATCGGCACCACATTTCCCCTCAATATAGTGTCTAACGCGCCCAACGCGGGGGGTACCTACACGGTTCGTTTCTACAACGGTAGTAACGATTGTTTTATCGATGAGGTTGTTGTTGTGGCTCCATTCTCATGCGCCTGCGTTCCCCCAGTAGCTACAGCCCAGGCAACCAGCAGCACGGTTTGTGTGAATGAACCGGTTACCGTGTTTGCTACGGTCAGTCCGGCGGGTAGCTACACCTATAGTTGGGCAGCACCTGCTGGTGCCGTAGTGTCGGGAGGGTCTACCGCAACGGCTACGATCACGGGCCTGGCCACGGCAGGGGTAAACACGTTTACTGTAACGGTGAGTAGTTCACCGTTCTGCTCAACCACCGCCTTTGTTCAGATTGTCGTTTCACCCAGGCCGGTTATTACGTTCTCGACGGTGTGCGCGGTAAATGGCTCGACATACGATATTGTGGGATCAGTTACGCCCACAACGGCTGTTATTACCGATGTTCTCGGACAACCTATCACTCGTAACGGAGGCAGTTTCACCGTAACCGGCATTTCGGCTGGAACGAACGATGTACTGACGGCTACCTCTCTGGCCAGCTGCACCGCTGTTCAGAATGTAACAGCCCCCAACTGTCTGACGCCCTGCGTTCAGCCGGTAGTGGCGCTTACGTCTGGCTCAAATCAATCTGTGTGTTCGGGTACTGCTTTCCAGTCGATTGCTGCCAGCATCACCAGCGGAACAGCTGTTACCTATCAATGGTATGGTCCCAGCAGTAGCTCTTCATCGGTGGGGGCTCTTATTAATGGAGCTACTAGCCTGACCTATTCTCCCGCGGCAAATGCCAGCGTGGGTACTTATTATTACGTATTAGTAGCGCAGACGGCTGCTGGCTCAGCTTGTTCTGGCTCGGCTGTTGCGACGTTGACAGTGTCGCCACTTCCATCCTTCACGGCGGTCAGCACAACGGTTTGTTCAGGTTTCCCGCTTTCATACACTGCTTTTGTACAGACGGGTCCAGCAACAACCTACTCTATTTTTGCGACGCTGGCTGATGCGCAGGCTAACACAAATGCACTGAACGGGCAACAGTCATTCTCCATTTCGGCCACTACGGTTTATTATGTAAGAGGGCAGGGAACGAATGGTAATTGTACCGCGATTCAATCGATGACGTTAACGCCAACCTCCTGCGTGGCAAGTTTGGGTGATTACGTGTGGTATGATACCAATGGCAACGGTCAGCAGGATGGTACCGAGACGGGTGTTGCCAACGTGACGGCGACGCTGTTCAGCACTACCAGCAGTGTGCCACTAGCCACCACGCTAACAAACAGCAACGGCAATTATCTGTTCAGCAATCTGGTGCCGGGTAGTTACTATGTAGTTTTCACGGCTCCGGCTAATACCACGTTTACCACGTCTAACACGGGTGCTGATGCTTCCGACAGCGATATTGTGAGCCTGACGGGACAGAGCGGTACTACTGGTATTTACAGCTTATCGGCTGGGGAATATAACCCAACGGTGGACGCGGGTTTGATTCCGCTGCTTGGCAGTATTGGTGATTTTGTCTGGAAAGATGCCAACGGTAACGGTATTCAGGATGATGGTCCCAACAGTGGGATGAGCAATGTGGTGGTAAACCTCTTACAGGAAACCAGCACCCCCGGCCAATACATGGTAGTAGCAGCTACAACAACCTCAACAGTAGGTGAATACACCTTTACGGGTTTGCCCGCTGGTAACTATAAAATACAGGTCGATCTGACAACGGTGCCTTTCTATTGCCAGCCAACGGCGCAAACGGTTGTCACACCAAATGATGCAACTAACAGCAAGATCGATCAAACAGGCGAAACTCCGGTTATCGTGATTAACCCAGCCAATCTGGCGCAACGGGATTATCCAAAAGCCGATGCTGGTTTCAGTCCATTGCCATTGGGTAGCATTGGCGACTATGTTTGGAAAGACACCAATAACGATGGTATTCAGAACGATGGCGCTACAGGTGTGGCCAACGTAGGTATGAAGTTGCTCAATGGCGACGGTAACTACGTGGTTCGGGGTGTATTGAGTGGGTCGCAACAAAACCCATCAGTACCAACCAGTGGTACAGGTTTGGTATATGCCAACTTTAACCCAACAACCAACGTACTCGAAATGATGGCCGGCTTTAGCAATCTGACGGGCATGGTAACAATGGCTCATATCCACACGGGCGTGGCCGGAACCAACGGTCCGGTAATTGTTGACCTGGTGCCACTGGGCTTCCCAACAGATACGTATGCCGGAAATTTCGTAGCCAGTACCACGTTGACGGCTGGTCAGGCAAGTCTGCTGTTGGCCAACAAACTCTACCTGAACGTGCATACGACTACTAATAGTGGGGGCGAAATTCGGGCGCAGTTGCTTGCCTGCGAGTTCACCAACTCAACTGGCAATTACCTATTCAACAATCTGCCACAGGGTACTTACACCGTAGCGGTAGATACGCCAACGTTGCCGCTGACCTGCGTGGTGAGCAGCAAGCAAAACAGTTCGTCGGCCAACGAAGCAACCGACAGCGATTTTAGTCCGATAACGGGACGGAGTGATGCTGTTCCGGTGGTGCCCTCTGACCCTGCCCAGCGTGATATTCGCACGGTAGACCTGGCCCTGGTGAATCCAACAACGGGTAGTATCGGTAATTTTGTCTGGAAAGATAACAACAACAATGGCCTACAGGACCCTAATGAGCCGGGTGTTGCCAACGTCACGGTCGAGCTGTTTACAGTGGTCAACAATGTTAGAAGCACTCTGCCTTTTGCAACCACGGTTACCAGTGCCAGCGGTCTCTATGCGTTCACTGGGTTGCCACAGGGCGAGTATCAACTCAAGTTTACACTGCCAGCCAGCGAAACGGTTGGGTGCCTGATCTCTGACAAAACCAATGCGGGCGACGATACCCGTGATTCCGACGTAGATCCGACAACGGGCCTTTCTCCGGTGATTACTATCAACCCCAGTGGAACAGGGCTTGCTGTGAATAACCCAACGGTTGACCTTGGCGTAAAACGTCGTGTATACGACCCAATTGGCTATATCTACTGCTACGCAACGAACACGATCCTGACTGGTGGAACGATCCGCGTAACCGGACCCGGTAGCGTCACGATCATTAAAAATGGCTCCGACGGTTCGTATCAGTTTATAACTGACGGTACACCGGGAACGTATACCCTAAGCTATACTCACCCAAGTGGTTACAGCGTGGCTACGGTTCAACGGCCGGTTGTGGCATCACCGCTTGACCCGACGGGTCTGGACGGTTCGGCACTGGATAAAGATGGCATTGTGGATGGCTGGGTGCAGATTGGTTCGGTGGCGAACTCGCCAACCAACCCAACGAGCTTAGTAGATGCTTCGGCAGCGGCTAATCCGTATTACCTGTCGTTCAACATAATTGGTGGCGATCCGTACATCTCGGAAAACAACCTGCCTATCGACTGCGCTGCTCCAGTCACCCCTTGTCCAACGTTTTGCGTGCCTATTACAATTGGAAAAATTGTTAAGTCTGGACGGTAAATGAAGAATGCAATTGAACGAGACGCCCCGGCTACCAGTCGGGGCGTCTCGTTGTAATAGGCCGAATTTATCGTGGAAAGGGCAGGCCGTAGGCTGTTCCCACCGAGAATAGCCCGCTACCCTGGATAAAATTGGTCAGATAACTCGTGTTGATGTCCAGCATTTTACCGTTGCCGAGTGGTATGGTGTAGCCAATTTCTGGTTCAACACGAACCGCAGTGAGCATAGTACGGCTGACAGCTATATCAGCACCCGCGTTCAGGTCGATGTGCAACTGCCTGGTTACGTAAACCCTGGGGCCAAGCATAACGGGTATGTTGTAACCAGTAGCGTTTACCGGATAGGCATAAAAACTATTCTGGATCGTATTGAAGCCATATCCCGAAATCGGATTATAGCCATAGCCGAGCGAGGTGGTTGGCACTATGTATGACCCGGTTATCCGGTACACTTCCAGGCCTGCTCTGGCTGTGATGGCAATTTTGGGGGTAAGCGGATACTGGAACCGGCCACTCATGCCAATCCCATAATTGATGCTGCTATGCCGCCAGACGTCATTTATGGCGTGAATACCCAGGTAAAGCAGCTTGTCGTTAACCTGACCATACGCCGTTGATAGGGTGCTAACGGTGATCAGGCAAGCGCTGAAAAAACCGGTTAATGCGCGTAGGTTGCTCATCGTTTTGCGGTGAATGCCATCCGGGCGTCGGTAGTCTGGATGTCGAACTGGAGGGTGCTGCCGCTAATAGAGCCAATTTTTTCGCCGTCGGAAAGCAAATTGAATTTGGTGCCTGATTTCTCCACGTCGACCTCGCCAAAGTCAATATCATCAAAAGCCTGATTATCCAAGGTCAGCTTCAGTACCATCTGCGCCTGGTCGGGATCAGTGGCTTCGGTCAACTCGACCGATCCGAAGTATGTTTGTTTGCCCTGCTGAATAACCGGCATTTTCGGAATATTCAGATCATCGTCTTTATTCTGAAACCGAAAGGTAGTTAGTTCGTACGTGCCTGCTACCTCACTGGCGGTACCCCTCGGCGTGATGTCGTCTTGTTCTTTTTTACAGGCGCTCAGGGTGAGCGTTACACACAGGAAGAAAAGGAGCTTTTTCATGGTATAGTCGCTGGTTTGTAAGTGATTACCGTCAATCACCGGGACAAAGCAACGACGCCGGAAAGCGCCTATCAATACGTCATTTGTATGATTTTGTGAGCGGGGGAATCACCCCAACCCCTCCCCGATAGGGAGGGGCTTTGAATTGCGGACTTATTTTCGACCGAGGTATTTATTGACAGCCTCTATTTTCGAATGTACCTGTAGTTTCTCGTAAATATTGAAGATGTGTTTACGCACCGTGGTGGGGCTCACAAACAGTTCTTCGGCCACCTCTTTGTGGCTATATCCCTTGGCTAAACGGTCCAGAATTTCCCGTTCACGGGGTGTCAGAGCCGCCAGCGCTGTATCGACTGGCGAACTGGCCTGAAATGAACCTGCCACTTTTCGGGCGATGGTGCTGCTCATGGGTGCCCCGCCCTCGTGCAACTCCGTAATGGCCTCCAGGAGCTTGTGAGGAGGGCTTCGCTTCAGAATGTAGGCATTGGCCCCCGCTTTCAGCGCTTCAAAAACGGTTTCGTCTTCGTCGTACATGGTGCACATCATGAACTGCGAGTGGGGGCAGAGCGATTTGAGCTGCCGCACGCACTCGATGCCGTTCATGCCCGGCAGATTAATGTCCATCAGAATAACATCGACACAGTTTCCGGGCAGACTGAGCAGGGCAGCCTCGGCCGTCTCGAAGGTGGTCTGGCAACTGAAGCCGTCGGCCCCGTCGATCAGGATGGCCAGCGACTGTCGGATCGCTTCCTTATCTTCAACAATGGCAACCGTGATAAGGGATTTCATCGGGCAATATTGGGCCTATTTTCTGGTATACGCCATACTACATTTGCATTATTTTAGCCACTGGCGCACCCTCGTATGGATACTGAATTTTTACGCAGGTTCCGGTTGTCGAGGGCAGAATAACACAGCTACCACCCGATTCGGCCATTCGATTCTGCATGTTGGTCAGCCCGTTACGGATACCCGTCTGTGCATCGGGATCAAAACCGCGCCCATTGTCACACACCTCAATCACGAGTTGAGCCGGTTCGGGCCGAATCCGCAGTGTGACTTGTGTGGCCTGAGCGTGTTTCACCACGTTGTTGAGGGTCTCTTTCACGGTCAGAAACACATTTCTACGGTCAACGCCCCGTATGTTTATGTCCTGGGGCGATTCCTCAATCTCCGTTCGCAGGCTCAGCGCCGTATCTTCGATAAACTCACTGGTGTAAGCGCGGGTGTAGGCAATGAGACCATTGATACTGTCGTTGCGGGTGTTGAGCGACCAGATGATCTCGTTCATAGCTGTCACCATGGCCGACGAGATGGCCGAGATCTTTTCAACTTCGGGCGTTGTATTCGTACCCATGCGGGTTTTCATTACCTCGCTGAGCAACCCAATCGCTGTTAGCGACGCACCCAGGTCGTCGTGCATCTCCTTGGAAATACGCAGTCGTTCTTTTTGTTGGCCCTGCAACTCCGACTGCATCATCGCCAGTTCGCGCTCGCGTTCGGCGGCAAGCAACGCATTAGCGGCTGTTCGTTGCCGTTGCCGGTAATATAAATACCCGAGCACCAGCCCGACCCCGATCAGCAACACGGCCAGCCCTGCCACCAGTAGCAACAGGTTTTGTCGATTTCGCTCGTCCTCAAGCCGGTCAATCTGACGCTGTTTTTCGGCCAGTTTTTGCCGCGCTTCGGCCTGTCGGAGCTGCACTTCGTAGCTCGTTAGTAAATCTTTTGTTTCCTGGTTACTCAGCAAACTATCAACCCGGTCGTGCCGATCCGACCATTCCAGCGCGGCTTTGTAATTCCGAAGGCCAGCATTAGCAATGTAGTACTCGCGGTAAATATTGCGGAATTCGGTCAGGCCAACCTTGTGTTTAAGGGCCAAAGCGTGCGAAGCATCCAGTAATTTTTTAGCGGTAGCGTATTGCTTCATGCGGCTGTACGTCTGCGCCAACACCATCAGGATGTGGAGTTCATGGCGCGGGTTTTCGACCTGCCGACTCAGTTTGAGCGCTTCACGATGGTAATACAGGGCTGAGTCGTAGCGGGCTTCTTCGCCATACTGAAACCCCATGTTGTTGTAGAGGTTAATCAGCATGTCGAAATCATTCCTCTTGTCTATCCACTGTTGCGCCTTAACATAATAGGCCCGTGACTCAGCCAGTTTATTCTGATAACTCAGCAGATTGGCAATGCTGAAATAGTCGATAGCGATAGATCGTCGGTCAAGGGTATCCGTTATATTGAATGCCAGCGACCGCCGGTAATGCACCAGGGCCTGATCGTACATTCGCTGCTTCTCGTAGATATAGCCCAGGTTTTGATTGATAACGGCTACGTTTTTCAGCTTGCCAATTTGCCGCATATACTGGGCTGCCTGCCGATAGTAGGGAATGGCTTCTTTCAACTGACCGGAAAACAGGTTGGTGTTGGCCATGGCAAAATAGCTGAGCCCCAGATTCCGGCGGGATGTGTCCTGCTGAGCCTTCTGCACGGCTTGTTGGGCAATCGTTCGTGCTTCATCGTGGCGACCCAAGTTGTTTAACAGGTAAACCAGCAAGCGAACGCTCTCGAAATACCCTTTGGTGTACCCGATTTTCTGCGAAAAACCGTAGGCCTTCTGGTAATTGGCCAGGGCTGCCTGGCTTTGTTTGGTTTCCACAGCCTCACCTTTCCGCAGCAGTTCGTGTACGTAACTGGTATCAGTCGGGTTCAGCGACGACTGACCGTAACTGACCAAACCAACAAACAGCAGGAGCCACAAGCAGGAAAGCAGTTTGCGAACCATAGCGTAACTATAGAGTGTGAAGGCTTAAAGATAGCCGATGCCCACTATATGTTTCAACGCTGCCATTAAGATCAGATAGGTGTAAACTCTGACCCCGGATTTCTGGTTTCAGATTCTATGGCAGATCACATTAAAACAGCCCTCATTACGGGAGGCTCTAAAGGTATTGGCTACGGTGTAGCTGAAGTATTAATTCAACAGGGAATAAAAGTGGCTATTACCAGTCGCTCCCAGGATGCCGCCGACGAAGCTGCGCAAAAACTCAATCAGATAAAGGCAGGGTATGCGCTTGGTATGGCTGCTGATGTGCGCGACCTGGCGTCGCAGCAACAGGTAGTTGCTGCCATTTTGGAGAAATGGGAGCGCCTGGATTATGTTATTGCTAATGCGGGCGTCGGGCATTTTGCACCCATTCAGGAACTCACTCCCGAGCAGTGGCACGAAACCATCGACATCAACTTGACGGGTGTTTTCAACACGGCCAAGGCGACCCTTGATGCCCTGAAAAATACAGAAGGGTATTTTATTTCGATTGCCAGCCTGGCCGGAACCAACTTTTTCGAGAAAGGTGCGGCTTATAACGCCAGCAAATTTGGTCTGGTCGGTTTCACCCAGGCCATCATGCTCGACCTTCGGAAAGAGGGAATCAAAGTATCGACGATCATGCCGGGGTCAGTGGCCACTCACTTCGATAACCATGAGCCGAGCGATGCCGATGCCTGGAAGATACAGCCCGAAGACATCGGCCATATCGTGTACGACTTGCTGAAAATGCATCCCCGTACGCTACCCAGCAAAGTGGAAGTTCGCCCAACGATTCCGGGCGGCAAAAAATAACACGTCATCCGCGTTCCAACTGTTTTTGCAAAAACAGCTTTTAGGTGTGAGTGAGTACGTACTGCTTCACTGTTTTGACCTTTTTAGGAATGGTTAGGTAAAACGTACTTCCCTCGCCAGGCTCGCTGTCGAGCCAGATTTCACCCCCATAGAGTTCTACAATTTTCTTGCAGGTTGCCAGTCCAATACCCGTACCAGGGTATTGGCTGCGACCGTGCAAGCGCTGAAACAGCTGAAAAATCCGGTCAAAATACTGCTTATCGATGCCGATTCCATTGTCGTTTACCGCTAGCAAATAGCTTTCGGGCTGATCTTCCCCCCATATTTTTATTACCGGATTAACGTCTGTACGGCGGTATTTCAGGCTGTTCGATATCAGGTTCTGAAACAGTTGCTTCATATCCGTCGGGTGTCCCATCAGCGTGGGCAGCTTCGCCACTTTTACGGTGGCTCCGTTCTCGCTGATTTCTTCCTGTAGCTCATCTACGATCTCATCAAGTACCACATTCAAATCAATCTCGATCCACTCCGAATCACTCCCCACCCTTGAGAACTCCAGCAGATCGTAAATAAGTGTGCGCATGCGTCCGGCAGCGGCTCTCGAAACGCCAATTATTCGGCGGGCATCGGGGCTGATCTCTGCACCGTGTTCATGTTCGAGTAGACTAAGGTAATTTTCAATCGTTTTCAGGGGCGACTGCAAATCGTGCGAGGCAACGTAGGCAAACTGCTGTAACTCCTGATTGGAGCGCGTTAACTCCTGCATGGCCTGCTGACGAAACGATAATTCACGCGAAAACTCCTGAGAGGTTTTCAGACCAACAGCCTCGTTGAAATAACGAACTAGAGCCAGTACAGTAGCCACCGATACCACCCCAGTCATGAAACGCACCAACGCACTCAGTCGATAAGCAGGCCACCAGAACATAAGGGCGTCGAGCAGGTGAGTTAAGCCACAGAGCATGATGAAGGCGCCAAACAGATAAAAAACGCTGAGCAGCGGAACGCCTTTTTTTATGGCTACAAACCGAATTAGAATCAGCGGGATACTCATATATGCCCCCCAAATCATCAGATCCGACAGAATATAAAGCCACCCATGAAAATCGGTCCAGGTTCCGCAATGCCAGCGAGGAGGCCAACTGGACGTGTCGAATAAACGGGCGAAAAAATCGATTATGGAATTCATCTCAGGAGTGTTAATGGACAGATTAACAAATATAAAGGTTCGTAGCAAATCTTATTCCGAGAGTCTGTAAGTATCCTTTGTTTGCGCTAAAAAAATTAAAAGAGTATTTAATAGCTGTTTTCTACACTCATTGGGTGTGCCTTCATCGTTTGTCACTCGTACGCATTCTCAGGGGGTGGTTGTCCATCACTTGCTAATTCTTCCGTACTTTCGCATACTACTTGTACACCCCGCCAATGACTAAAATACGCCTGCTTTTCGCCTGTTACCTTATTCTGTTGACTCCTGTACTTGGCCTGGCCGATACGTGCCGGCAGTTGACCGGTACTGTGTTGGATGTGGCCACCCGCCAGCCAGTGGTGGCTAAACTCTTTCTGCTTACGGCCACCGGGCGCATTGCTGCCGGACAATCATCGGCAACGGGTATGTTTTCGGTGCCGGTACCCTGCGAGGCAACCAGCCTGATTGTAGAACGAACGGGCTATAAAGAACAAAGCCTTTCGCTGACGAATGCCTCGCTGACAGCGCAGGCTAGTGGGGCGAATACGGTCGTTTTTGTGACAGTTCCCCTCGTGCCCAACAACCGACCAACGGGCGTGAGGCCCTTGCTGGCGGAGGAATTTAGCCAGTTGGTTCCCACAACCATGACCGACAAACGGCAGCGGACACTGTTTTTCCTGACCGACGTGTACACCAACTTACCGCTTCAGGCCCGAACCTGCTTTTATTACACCAAAGCCGATTGGACCAACTGCCTTGACCCCGACGTGATTGGCCGGTTTGAGATGGCCTATGCCGAAAAAGACGAATTGACCGTCAAGATCAATGCACCGAATTATTACCCATACGAAGGCAAGTTGACCATCGACGGCGATAACCGCCGAACCCGGCAGGATTACCGGCTGCTGCGCGATTTAGTGATCGCTTCGGTGCAGGTGAAAGGAGGATTCCGGGGCGAACAGTTTCGCTGCGAACTTCGCCCTGCCGAAGGACCCGGTATTGTGCTGACTCCCGGCACCAACGACTGGAGCAGTACATTCGAGGTGATGCCGCAGTCGTACCGACTCTTCATCACTGACAGCCAGCGGCAAATTCGCCATCAGCAGGTAGTTACACTAACGAACGGCCTGAATACGGTGGTTGTAAACCTCGCGCCGGCTGCCCAAACCGCTCGTCCTGCCCCCACCGCCGAAGTGGTAATTCCTGAACTGAAACCAACCGAGTATATTCCTCCCATTTACTTTCTGCAAAGCAGCTACCAGCTTATCCCCGAATCAGAAGCTGTTTTGCGGCAATTGGCTAAATTTATGCAGAAGAATCCCCAGTTTCGGCTCAGAGCCATTGGGCATACCGACAATGTTGGCGACGAGAGACTAAATCAGGCATTATCAGAATATCGGGGGATTGTAACCGTAAACTACCTGCGCCGTTTAGGTGTGCCCGAAGGCCGCATGACCAGCACCGGCAAGGGAAGCCGCGAACCTCTTGTTCCGAACGATACTGAAGAAAATCGTATCAAAAACCGGCGCGTAGCGTTAAATCTGGAAAAACAGTAGCTGTTCCATGAAACGTCTGCTAGCTCTCCTCTTCTTTCTCGGCACATTGCCAACGTTGGCCGAGGTGCGAATGCCCAAACTGTTTGGCGACCATATGGTGTTGCAACGCCGGAAACCCGTTCCCGTTTGGGGCTGGGCCGACCCCAACGAAAGGCTGAAGGTTACGTTTAACGGGCAGACTAAACAAGTAAAAGCCGGAAAAGATGGGCGTTGGCGAACCACACTCGACCCGATGGAAGCGGGTGGCCCGTTTGTGCTGACCGTGCAGGGTAAAACAGGCCAGTTGAGCATCCAGGATGTGTTGGTGGGTGAGGTCTGGATTTGCTCGGGCCAGTCGAATATGGAGTGGACAGTGAGGCAGGCCACCAATGCGGCTGAGGAGATGCGAACAGCTAACTATCCGCAGATTCGGCATTTTGGTGTGAAACACGTGACCTCCGTACAGCCTCAAACCGATGTATCGGGGCAGTGGCTGGTGTGCAATCCGGCTACGGTGGGCGAGTTTACTGCTGTTGGTTATTTCTTTGCCCGCGAGCTGGTACAAAAACTTAATGTACCTATCGGCCTAATGCACACCTCCTGGGGCGGTACCCATTCCGAAACCTGGACCAGTCGCGAGGCTATGGAGTCGGACCCGGATCTGCGCCCGGCAGTGGCCAAAATTCCGGCAGATGGCGACGCAGCAACCCGACTGCAAAAAGAGAAACTGCTTCGGGCGTTGGCCGAAAAACAAGGCAGCTCGATGCCAACACCGGCTGAGGTCCGGGCGGGGATTCGCCTGGATTATGATGCCTCTACATGGCCATTAATGAAACTGCCTCAGGCCTGGGAGGGGGACTTCCCAAATCTTAACGGAGTTGCCTGGTTTAGGCGCGAGTTTGAGTTACCCGCATCGGCTGATCTCAACGATGTGACACTTTCTTTGGGCAAAGTGGACGATAATGATTCCACCTTCGTCAACGGGGTGTTCGTGGGCTCTCGGCGCGTTTGGGACGAAAACAGAACGTATGTCCTTCCGGGTGGCTTGCTAAAATCCGGCCGCAATGTCATTGCTGTTCGCGTGGAGGATAGCTGGGGTGGGGGAGGGCTCGTTGGCGGAGATGCCACCTTCGGCTTATCAGGTAAAGGCCTTTCTGTGCCGTTAACCGGCAACTGGCAGTTTCGGGTTTCGGAGGTGTTTCCGTCGTCGGTCGAAAACGATCCGAACACTTATAGCACCTTGCTGTTCAACGCAATGCTGAACCCGCTGATCCCGATGGCAATGCAGGGCGTAATCTGGTATCAGGGCGAGTCGAATGCAGGTAGGGCCTATCAGTACCGGACGGCTTTTCCGCTGATGATTCAGGACTGGCGAAACCATTGGAACCGACTTGAACCAAGTGCTGGGGCGTTTCCCTTTTTGTTTGTGCAGTTGTCCAGTTTCAATGCCGATAATGGGACCAGCCAGAAAGGTAGCACCTGGGCCGAACTCCGCGAAGCGCAGACAATGACGCTTAAACTGCCCAACACCGGTATGGCCGTCGCGTCTGATATTGGCGACCCCAAGGATATTCACCCCAAAAATAAACTGGACGTGGGCAAACGCTTGGCGGCTGAAGCGTTGCGGGTAGCGTACACACCCCGCGATGCCAATGCAAAACGAATAGACTCCACCGACGTGTCGCGCGGACCCATGTTCGATCAGTTAAAAATAGAGGGGAATCGGGCGGTGCTGACGTTTAAAAACTCAGGACGTGGCCTGATGACGCCAGATCGGTATGGTTACCTGAAAGGTTTTGAAGTAGCAAGTAATGACCAGAAGTTCTATTACGCACGCGCCGAAATTCAGGGTAGTAAGGTAATTGTCTTCTGCCCTGATGTCGCCAACCCCGTTGCCATTCGCTACGGTTGGGCCGACGATAACAGCGACGTGAACCTGTATAATAAAGAAGGGTTTCCGGCTGTCCCCTTTCGCACCGATACGTGGAAAGGCATTACTGAGGGCGTGAAATTTTAAAAATGGCTGGCTGTTGGCTTTTATACGCTAGAGCCAACAGCCAGCCCCCGTTATTTATTTCCGTCGACCAAATTAAACAAGGCTTCGGGAGCTATTGGCTCCGTGAACTTCTGCTTCACCGCACCGTCTTTGCCGATAACCCATCCCACAAACTCTTCGGATGGAATCAGATCGAACCCATTGCTCATTAAGTACTGACGATCTGGCTCAACCACTTCAGAAGCAATCAAAACAATAACGTCTAGATGATGCTCGGCCAGTTGGTCGCCCATGGCGTTTAGTTGTTCCTGCTGGTCGATGCTAAAGTGCTGAGCGTCATCACGTACGTACAAAAGCAGTACGTTCTGATTGTCTTTTTTCTGGTCGAGGGTTGCTTTAAGCGATTTATGCTGGTTTCCGATGCCTTCCATAAAAATTGAGTTAGTATGGTAGCATAACCACGGCAACCGGGGATTGTTGTAACCGCCCCAGTCTGTCCGTCCTGACCCCCTACAAATCTTCAGAGCGTTCCAACAACAGAATCGACGCTTGGGGAACAATCACGTATTTGCGACCCTGGTATTCCAATTCAATGGCGTTACGTTGCAAGTAAATGGCCAAATCGCCTTCCTGTGCCTGTAGAGGCATATACTTTGTTTTCTCTTCGGACTCTTTCCAGGGCTCATCATCAACCGGCGAAGGGATGGGGTAACCGGGGCCAACCTTAATCACATAGCCCGATTGCACCTGCTCTTTTTCGGTGACAGTTGGGGGTAAATACAGGCCGCTAGCCGTACGGTCACTGGGGTCTTTGGGTTCAATCAGAACGCGGTCGCCTACTACTAGTAAGCGTTTTAACTTGTTATCGGGAGTGATGTTAACCATTTTTTCAGTTAAGAATTATCAAAACAGTGAACACTGAGCAGATTGTTCATTGTTCCTTGCTCACTGTCAAGGTACCGGATCATGGCCGTGTCCGCCCCAGGGATGGCAACGGCTTATTCGCTTCAAACCCATCCAGCCGCCCCGCATAGCGCCGTGTTTGCCAATGGCCTCAATCATGTATTGTGAACAGGTAGGCGTGTAGCGGCAGGCGTTGGGGAGGAAGGGCGAAACAGCCCCCTGGTATAAACGAACCAGTCCGATTAGTAGAAGTTTCACGTTTCAGGATACTATCTTTGCTCGTCTATAAAACCCCAACGGTTCCGAAAACAATCCGTTATGCACAAATACATTATTTGGGATGTAAATCCTGAAATTTTTTCAATTGGCCCCCTTTCCATTCGTTGGTATGGCTTGCTGTTCGCACTAGGTTTCCTGATCGGCATGCAGATTATGGTTCACATTTTCAAGAAAGAAGGCAAACCCGAATCGGATACCGATACCCTTCTAATTTATATGGTCATTTCGACTGTTTTGGGTGCTCGATTAGGTCACTTCATTTTTTACGAACCCGAAGCCTTTCTACAAAACCCGCTCCAAGTATTGATACCGCCTTTTTCAGGCCTGGCCAGTCACGGGGCTACCATCGGCATTCTGTTAGCATTATGGCTCTATTCACGCCGGGAATCCAGCCGTAAAACAGGGCAGACGTTTTTGTGGGTAACCGACCGTATTGTAATTGCTGTAGCCTTGGGAGGTGCCTTTATTCGATTGGGTAACCTGATGAACTCCGAAATTCTTGGTCGCCAGACCGATCTGCCCTGGGGATTTGTCTTTATGAATGCCGATTATCGGGGACTGACTGAGCCCTTTAAAGTTCCCCGTCACCCTTCTCAACTGTATGAGTCGTTATCGTGCTTTGTCCTGTTTTTCTTTTTGCTCTGGTTTTGGAACAAGCACAAAGAGCGGACTCCACGCGGCAGCATGTTGGGCATTTTTCTGATTTGGGTGTTCTCCCTTCGTTTCCTCTACGAATACACAAAGGAGAACCAGGTTGCTTTCGAGGATAACTTATTCCTCAATATGGGTCAGATTTTGAGTATTCCGGCGGTGTTGATGGGAATCTTCTTTTTGGTGAAAGCGTACCGAAATAAGCCGATCGAGGTATAACCGCTTCAAGTTTCATTGGCCTTCGGCCGTTTTATGATACGCGTTTAAAAGGCTTCGGTGTTTCAGATTCCATACAGAGCTAGTTGTATGTGAAACCTGAAACACCGAAGCCTTTCAATTTGAAACGTTTCAACCCGTTTCTTACCCTCTTAAAAAACTTGACTCCTTCAAATATCTAGGGTCCGGGGAGTAAATAAACAGACAGGAGCCGCCCTCAATGACTTTGATAATAGGGGTACAAATCTCATTCGGAACGGCGGGGCAACCTTGGCTCCAGCCCAACCGACCCGTTGCCCGGATGGTATCTTCGCTTACGTAATCAGCGCCGTGAAACACAATCGTCCGATCAAAAGCGTTGTTGTTGATACCCGGCTCCAGCCCTTTGAGCTTGAGCGACAAACCATGCTTGCCGTGGTAAGAGCCCATCGTTTTATAAAACCCCAAGCTCGACCGGTTCGAGGCTATCTCATTGGAAAACTGCCGGGCCAGGCGGTCGCCGGAGTTGCGCCCATGAGCAACGTAGGTGTTGAACAATAATTTCTGATTGGCCAGGTCGATTACATACAATCGTTTGCTGGTAGAAGGCTGACTTAAGTCAGCAATGGAAATGATAGCAGGTTGCTTTTCCATTTTCTGGATACCTACCAGCGCGTATTCAAACGCCAGACGAGATAAGCCAACTTTAGATAAACGGAGTTGATCGTACATCGACGACCAGGTTGCAGTTCGGGGCGTTACGGGGTGGCGTCCATAAGCCAGTATGCTACAAAAAAGTAGAGTTAGTAGAGCAATATGTTTCATAAGGACGTTTGTCGGCGGGTTAGCAGACCGAAACGAGTAAGCAATATAACTAAAAAGCATTTCACCAGCCGCTAAAACTCTTATCCGGCTGATGTGTTATTTAGACGGAGAAGCTGCGCAAAGGCAACGTAAAATAGGGGTTAAAATTTTCATAAATAACATATGTCTTTGTTTTCTATTAAACGCTTCACTTATAGTACTACTATGGCAACAAATCCAGACGAAAAATACAACCCTGCCAATGACGATAACCAGGGTGTGGCACAACTAATGGCACAGGCCGAGCAGGCCAGCCAAACGATTGGTGTTGAACAAAATCCGCAGATGAGCATGGCGGCCGCGGCCGGTCAGGACGAAGCTACTCAGCAACCGACCAATGGATCGGATACGGATGCCAACGGCGTGAACGACGAGATGCTGGCAGAAGAAGATATTGAAGAAGGAAACGTAGAGTATTAGGGGCCTGGACAGTAATGCAACTGGTATTTTAATTACCAGTTGTTGCTGCTGTGGCCTTGCTCATGTCTGCGGCACGATGGATCGCTTTGCGAACACGCGCATATGTGCCACAGCGGCACAAATTCCCCTGCATGGCCGCATCAATATCGGCATCGGTAGGATTATGCTTTGATTTGAGTAGGGCAACCGCGCTCATAATCTGCCCTGACTGGCAGTAGCCGCACTGCGGAACCTGCTCCTCGATCCAGGCTTGTTGTACGGCATGAAGATTAGCTTCAGTACCGATACCTTCAATAGTCGTTACTTTTTTGTTGGCTACCGTTGAAACAGGCGTGACGCACGATCGGGTAGCCACGCCGTTAATATGAACAGTGCATGAACCGCATTGAGCCATACCGCACCCGAACTTAGTGCCTTTCAACCCGACAACGTCACGAATAGCCCATAATAAAGGCATTTGAGGGTCCGTGTTGAGAGAGTGCTTTTTACCGTTGATCGTGAGTGCAATGGTTGCCATAGTACCGTGATAGTTTCTGTTTTGTAAAGTTATAAAAAAGCCCCTTTTACCCAAGCAAACCCCGATTAACCATGACACAATCCAACACGTCTGTCACCCAAAATAAGCATCGCCATCAGTTCGAATTGAATACGGACGGCAAACTATCCATTGTGGCCTACCAGTTAGTCGATGATGAAACGCTGGCTCTAACGCATACTGAAGTTCATCCTGATCTGGAAGGAAAAGGCGTTGGGTCGGCTTTGGTAAAAGGCGTTTTAGAGATGGTTGAACAAAATAACCAGCGTATTGTACCACTCTGTCCATTTGTGGCTGCCTACATCAAACGCCACCCCGAATGGCAACGCGTTGTATCGACGGTGTATTCTGTGAATGATTTCTGAAGATCATATATCGCATCTACCGTAGCTGCTCTGTAGTGAAGCTTTATTACTAATGCAACAAGTAGTTACTAAGTAGTCCGAATTAAATAAAATTAATACAAATGGAGTGATTTGCTTATTGGCTTACATTAGCGATTCAATTATCGAAATAGATATAAATCCTTGATGAAGCAATTATCTAGTTTACTCTTTGTTACTTTATTTGTCTATTCCGACCTGTTCGCTCAGCTAAAAATAAGCGATCAGCCCACCAGCACGACGATAAACGCCAATTCGGTTTTGGAGCTCGAAAGCACCACCAAGGCATTGCTGTTACCCCGCCTGACAACTACGCAGATTCAGGCCATGCAGAACGTGCCGGCTGGTATGCTGGTATACAGTAGTACGGATGATGTGCTCTATATCCGTACGAATACCGGTTGGACAACCCTAGCTTTGGCGGCTGATGTGGCATCGGCTACCAATCCCTGGTCAACCACGGGAATCACCATTTATGCTACTAACAACCGGGTTGGCGTTGGTACCAGCACACCGGTGGCTCAGTTGGCCAATACGGCAGGCAATACCCTTGGTTCGGATGGCTATGGAGGTGGCCCCAAATCTTTTTCATGGGCGGGTGAGCAGTTTGGCTACATTGGGCAATTCCATAACGATGGCTCGTTGAGCGGCCAAAATGGTTTGGCGGTTAAGATTGCTTCTCCTTCGTCTACAGCATTCGATGTCAGTCGAGGAATACAAAGCGAAAAGGCAACTCCTTTGTTGATTGTTAAATCGAATGGCAACGTGGGTATTGGTACTAACGCACCAGCCGTTACGCTCGATGTGGCCGGAACGGTAAATGCGACAAGTTATAGAGGTAACGGGGCCATGTTGACAGGCGTAGTTCTCGGCAGTAATCCCGTTTTTACGGGAAAAGTGGGTGTTGGAGTAGCGTCTCCCCAAGAGGCTCTGGATGTCAATGGAAATATTGCTTACTCAGGTGATCTAAACATGGGTATTCAATACGTTAGCCATGACAATGAAGTACCGGGCAGTTTTTTTGGCTTTGTAAGCTATGGTTGTCCAACGGGGACTAAGCTGATTGGTGGTGGTGGCGGAATACGCGATAGTAATTCTCCACAAGCTGATTTTAAGATTCAATACAGCGGGCCCGATCAGGACGATACTACTAAGTGGCGTGTCGTGTTTACAAACTCAAACTCGTCTGCTGTTGGGCTGCGCGTTTACACAATCTGCGCAAAGGTTAAGTAGGTCGTTTTGCCTTGCTGATAGGCAACTTGGTAAAACAGAAATTGGGTAAACAGGTGACTGGGGTTGTCAGGATTAATCCAGTTGCCCAATCACCTATTTACCCAATTTCCTTATTCAACTAACTACCGTTGTGCTGTTGCCCGGTTGCACCGTTCGCCAATTATCTTGTACGCCTGAACGTAGCCTAATTCACCCGCTCGGCTAAGGTCTACACAACCTGCCTGCTCGTCACCGGTATCATACCGAACCACGCCCCGTAGATAATACGCTTCGGCATGACGAGGATTTAGTTTCACCGCGCTGTTGCAATCAATCATAGCTCCTTTTTGGTCGCCCAGTGAGGAACGAATAATACTGCGAACGAAATATGACTCTGCGCCGGTCGGGTTCAACTCGATGGCCCGGTTCAGATCGGTCAGAGCCGCTTTACTTTCACCAGACGCATTTTTTAGCAAGCCACGAAGCAGGAAGGCATCCGAACGGTCATCGGCCAATTCGCTGATTTTGTACCGTTCCTGAAGCACTGTACTAAGCAGTGGTAACAGGTTTTGAGTGATAAAGTCACTGTAATAAGCCTTTGTTTGAAGGGCCGTGTTGCCCATCTCAATAGAGCGGTCAATGTCTGCGATAGCTTGCTTTGGGCTCCCAGACCGGCTTTTGCAGTAACCCCGGCTAAAGTGGGCTCTGAAGTGTGAAGGGTCAAGTTGGATTGTTTTGTCGAAGTCAGTAGTAGCTCCGGCAAAATCGGCCATCCGGGTTTTCACCAGACCGCGTTTGTAAAATAGATCAGGGTCGTTTGGGCTTATTTCGATAGACCGGCCAAAGTCAGCGAGCGCTCCTTTGGGGTCATCGAGCCGAAAGCGGGCATATCCCCGACCAGCCAGCGCCTGCGATTTGTTGGGAGCCTTTTCGAGGGCCAGGCTGAAATCAGCCAGCGCTCCTTTGAAATCGCTCATCTGATTTTTGCAGTTACCCCGCGCCGTCAGAATATTTACGTCGGTGGGAGCTAGGGCAGCCGCTTTGTTAAAATCGGCGAGGGCGGTGGCTAAGTAGTTTACCTGAGCACGGCTCAACCCCCGGTGATAATAGAGAAGGGCATCGTTTGGGTTTAGTTCAATGGCTCGGTTGAAATCCTGAACGGCCCCGCGGAAATCATCAATTTTGGTACGGTTAATTCCCCGGTACAGAAAGGCATTAGCATCCTGTGGGTTCAGTTCGATTGCCTGATCGAGGTCCAGAATCGCCCCCTGAATATCATTGAGGCTGATTTTGGCCAAAGAGCGGTTGTAATAACTAGGCGCGTTCTCCGGATTTAAAATGATAGCGGTTGTGAACGCCTGCAAAGCGCCAGTGTAATCCTTGGCGTTGCTTTTTTGGATACCTTCGTTAAAATAATCGGAGGCTGTGGGCGTACCTTGGCCAAACACTACGGCAGGAAGAGACAGTGCCGCAATAAGGCAACTACTAAGTACAAGTTTGAGCATACTTTTGAATGGGTAAATTGGTTTGAGACTGTCGCGGTAAAAATACGGGGAATGTAATGCCGCACCAATTTTTTTGGAACCTAATATAACGGATGGAGGATGAAAAAACGGTTAACCTATAGAACCTGAATATCAATAAGTATGAATAAATGAGTAAACTAATTAGTGATATACTTAGTATTTTTAATCTATGTTTACATGATAAAAGGAACAAAAAACGGCCCGTTAAGGCCGTATATGCAGTAGCAAAACACCTAAATTTCAGGTGCTCATGGGTGCAGTTTATCGAGGATGAGCCCGTGTGCTTCTGTGTAGGAGACTGATAGGCCAATATACCTAAGGTAAGTATCAGTGAGTGACAAGAGCGATTTATTGCCACTGATGCAGGCATCGTAATACCAGTCCAGCGGTTCTCCTGCCACTTCCTCTGTAATGGCTCGATAGTCAGCGAACGTATACCCCACAAATGGCTTCCCAAACCGTTGCCAGAGTAGCCGCATCACATCGTCCAGCGACCGGGTTTGTCCGCTTGTCTGGCGAATATGCAGATCCAGAATCATTGCGGCAATGGCACCTTTATGGTACACTGATACTTTACGGTCGGGAACACCTTTGTCGTAACCATCCAGCCATAAATCCCATGATGACTCCAGCAGTGACTGAAACGCCCGGCCATTGTTCTCAAAGTGCCGTTTGAGAATCACGTGCAATTCCTTTAAGTAAGCCGCTTCATTAAATACTTCGGAACGCCTGAGAATATGGTCTCCATAGTAAGTAGTGACGCCTTCGGCTACGAAGCAGGTCTGGAAGTAGTTCTCACGGGTGAAATCGTATGGTAGCAACTCCTGCGGACGGATTCGAATGATGTTCCAGGCGTGGAACAACTCGTGCGACGCAATACCAAGCAAGTCTGTATATAATCCTTCGCCCTCGTCGGCAGGGCCCAGCACCAGCACGGTACTGTTGCGGTGTTCAACGCCGTGGTAATGAGCAACCGGTAATAATATGGTCAGAAAGTGGTACTCGGGCTCCGGGAATTCGCCAAAAATATCGATCTGGGCGGCTGAGAACCGTTTGAAATCACGAACAACGCGCTCGGGATCGAACACCATTCGCCCGGCTATCCATACCGAAAAGGCCACGCCATGCGTCTCGTACTGAATTCGATGCAGAGCAGGAGCGGCAATTAACGGGCAGTCAACCAATTCATAAAAATCGCGGGCAGAAAACGCGTGCAAACCAGTTTGGGACAGACCACAAGCCACCGTCCAATCGGCCGGAATGTCCAGTTTGAGGGTACAGGGCTTATCAATGTAGCCTTCAGCATATAAGCACAGATTAACCGGATTAACATAGAGCAGGGGGCTAACGTCGGTATCATCGCTCACATAACTGCTGCCTGCGTTGATAAGGTTAGCGTAATATGTGTAGGTAGCTATGAGCTCAGTTACCCCTTCGGTGTGCACCAGCCAGCGATCTTTGGTGATCTTGCGAAAGGCAAGGGGATGCCCGCTTGCATCGGTAATATAAAATTGCTGAATATTCTTGGCAAAGTTTTGCAGTTCGTAGCGGCCAGGACGCCAGGCGGGCAACTGCAATTCAATCGTATTTGTAGTGATGTCGGTCAGCCGGGCTTCAACGGCAATATAATGAGGAAGAATAGGGTCGGCAGACAGGCGATAATGCATACGATAAAACTGATATATAAACTTACTACCGGGAAACCGGTCGATTGGTTTCAAAAGACTGGTTCATGGCTTTATCTGATCTTTAACTCTAACATTTTCAGAGTGGCCCCTTGCAATATCAGAACCAATCTCGTAATTTTGCGGTCTCATTTTGGAAACAGGCTTTACGCTATTGAATTTATACAGCAATGAAAAGAACGTACCAACCCTCAAATCGTAAGCGCAGAAACAAGCATGGTTTCCGCGAGCGGATGTCAACCCCCAACGGTCGGCAAGTATTAGCCCGTCGTCGGGCAAAAGGTCGCCACAAGCTGACCGTTTCCGACGAGAAAAAAGGTGATCGGTTCAAATTGTAAAAGGTAGAGACTGGTCCGCCGGTCTTTACATAACACATGCCCACGTTCCCCAAATCAGAACGCCTGTCGGGCAAAAAAAAAATTGGCATTCTATTTCAAAAAGGTAGAGCAGACCTCCGGTCGTTCTACCTTTTTCCGTTTCGGGTGATCTATCATTATGCTGTGGATGAAGCAGGTGAACGGGATGGCGCCGACATGGCGGCTGTGCTGATTAATGTGTCGAAACGGCAATTCAAACGGGCTGTAGATCGTAATTTGTTACGTCGTCGCATCCGCGAAGCGTACCGGCTGAACAAACAGTTGTTAGGTCGTGAAAACAGTGCACCAACAGAAATTGCTTTTTTGTATATTGCAAAGACAAAAGCAACGTTTGAAGAGATAGAAAAAGGTATGAAACGCACCCTCAAAAAAGTGGACAGCGGACATACTGAATAATTGGGTTTCGGATTAGAGATTTCGGATCGGTCCGCTGATGCGGTCGGATTTTGCTG
The DNA here is from genome assembly GCF_028867935.1 of Flavobacterium sp. SUN052. GTDB lineage: Bacteria > Bacteroidota > Bacteroidia > Flavobacteriales > Flavobacteriaceae > Flavobacterium. Next base: position 548,424 of record NZ_JAPQNS010000002.1, on the reverse strand, counting down.
ACTCGATAACTCAACTCTCAAATCCGACATCCCAACTCCCAAATCCAATGACTCTCCGCAACAAACTTCTCACGGGAGCCTCGGCCCTGCTGGTAGCCGGGGGCCTGACGGCCTTTAATCAGGACGATCGTTTTTTTGAGATCGCCCGTAACCTCGATATATACGCAACCATGTTTAAAGAACTAAACATGTATTACGTTGATGAGGTAAATCCCAACCGGATGGTCAAAACGAGTATCGACGCGATGCTCAAAACGCTCGACCCCTACACAAATTTCTACGCTGAAGACGAAATTGAAGACTACATGACCATGACCACCGGTCGGTATAACGGTATTGGGGCATTGGTTGGTCAGCGGCAAGGAAAGAGTATTGTGCTGATGATTTATGAAGGAACACCCGCCGAAAAATCGGGCCTTCGCATTGGCGACGAGATCATGAAGGTAGACGGGGTCAATGTAAAAGACCGCAAGGATGCCGACGCGGGTAAACTGCTTCGTGGGCAGACCAACACAAATGTGAAATTGTTAGTGAACCGCTATGGATCGAAAGATCCGCTGGAGCTGACAGTAGCACGCGACGTGGTGAAAATGACCAACGTGCCGTATTACGGTATGGTCACCGATGAAGTTGGCTACATCGACCTGAAAGATTTTACAGCAACCGCTTCCCGCGAAGTGCGTCAGGCAGTGGTTGAATTGAAGGGCAAAGGCATGAAGAAGTTGATTCTGGACGTTCGTGAGAACCCCGGTGGATTGCTCAACATGGCTATCGACATCTCAAACCTGTTTGTTCCGAAAGATTCGGAGGTGGTGACCACGAAAGGCAAGGTTCAGGAATGGAACAAAACCTACACCGCCCTTGCTCCACCGCTCGACCTCGAACTTCCCATTGTTGTGCTGGCGAACAGCCGGAGTGCCTCAGCCGCTGAGATTGTGGCTGGTGTGATTCAGGACTACGACCGGGGTGTGTTGATCGGACAACGGACCTACGGTAAAGGGTTGGTACAGACAACTCGTGATTTGTCATTCAATACCAAAATGAAAATCACAACGGCCAAATACTACATTCCAAGCGGCCGTTGCATTCAGGCTATCGACTACAGTCACCGCAATCCTGACGGAAGTGTAGGTAAAATTCCAGATTCGTTACGCACCGCGTTTAAAACCAAGGCCGGTCGCGTGGTGTATGATGGGGGTGGCGTGTTACCCGATATTGTGACCGAGCCACTCAATCCAACCCCGGTAGCGATCAGCTTGACAAACAAGGGATTGATTTTCGACTACGCCGTAAAATACCGAAACGAGCACCCAACAATTAAACCGGCGCGTGAGTTTCGCCTGACTGATGCTGAATATCAGGCATTTGCTACCTGGCTGAAAGATAAAGAATACGATTACACCACGCAGGTAGAGAAAGATCTTGGCACACTTGAAGCGTCGGCTAAAAAGGAGAAGTTCTTCGATCAGATTCAGGATCAATTGAAAGCGTTGAAGACCCGTGTCGGTCACAGCAAAGACTCGGACCTGGTTACCTTTAAAGATGAGTTGAAGGGAATGCTTGAGAACGAAATTGCGGGTCATTATTACCTGCAAAAAGGCATCAAAGAGTCCTCATTCAGCACCGACCCCGAAATGAAAGCCGCTCTCGACCTCTTCAAAGACATGAAGAAATACGAGGGGTTACTTAAAAAACAGTAGCAGTAAGCAGTGGCAGTAGGCAATAACCAGTGCATTCCATGAGTTTGCGCACTGGTTATTGCCTACTGCCATTGTCATCTGTCGCCCATTTATGCTTCTTCTTTCCATTGATACCTCCACCACTGTTTGCTCAGTAGCTCTGCACCAGAGTTATGGCGAGTCGGAGGGTACCCAATTGCTTGGCTGTTACGAACTTTTTACGGAACGAACCTCCTCGTCGATGCTCACCACCCTTATGGACGATGTGGTGAAACAGGCGGGATATGCCCTCAATGATTTAGATGCAGTTGCCGTAGCCAAGGGGCCAGGGTCATACACGGGACTGCGGATAGGAGTGTCTACCGCCAAAGGGCTTTGTTTTGCGTTAGACAAGCCATTGCTTTCAGTCAATACACTTCGGGCGATGACTGAACAAGTACGGCCACTTTACCCGCCAGGGGGCCAACTTTTTTGCCCCATGATCGACGCTCGTCGCATGGAAGTGTATTGTGCCATTTATGATCAATCGGGCGCGGAGGTGCAACCAACCACAGCTGTCGTTATCGACGAGAATTCTTTTGGGGAGTGGCTGGCCGAACACAAGATTCTGTTTTTCGGTGATGGAGCCGCCAAGTGTAAGGCTGTATTGGGTCAGCACCCGAACGCGACTTTTACAGATGAACTGATTCGACCATCAGCGCGGACTATTGGCAAACTGGCGGCCTATCAGTTTCGGGTCGGGCGTTTTGAGAATGTAGCTACGTTCGAGCCGTTTTATCTCAAAGAGTTCATGACTACGAAGCCGAAAAAGGCTGTCGTGTAGAAAAATCTGCAAGGCCCATTCCTTAAAGCATAGCCAATAGCTCCCGCGCTTTTTGTTCATCGTTTTTCAACTGCTCCACCAGCGCAGGTAAGCCGTTGAATTTCTGTTCGGGCCGGATATACTCGCGGAATTGAAGGGTAATGTGTTCACCGTATATATCTTGATCAAAATTGAAGATATACGTTTCGATGGTTTGATTCTCGCCCGCAACCGTAGGTCGGAACCCAATATTGGTCATGCCACCCAATGTGGGAGCGCCCAACCGTTGCCCATTGTACAGAACATCAACGGCGTAAACGCCATTGGCAGGAATCAGTTTGATCGCATCATCAACTTGTAAATTAGCTGTGGGGAAACCAATTGTACGACCTAATTGACGCCCTTTCACCACGGTTCCAGTCAAGTTATAGGTGCGACCCAGAAACAGGTTGGCTGCCCGTACGTTACCTTCTGCCAGAGCCGTTCGAATTTTAGATGAACTGATCCCGACTGCTTCAATGTCTTGCCGTGGAATTTCTTCGACTTCAAAGCCGTATTCAGCCTGATGCGTCTGTATATAATCAAAACCGCCTTCTCGGTCGCGGCCGAAGCGATGATCGTAGCCAATAACGAGCTTCTTAGTGCCTATTTTCTCAATCAGCACTAGTTGTATAAACTCCTCTGAGCTCAGTTGCGAGAAGGAGCGGGTAAACGGAATCACGACCAGATGGTCAACACCAGCCTGATCTAGCAAGGTAATTTTCTCTTCTAAGGTAGAGAGTAATCGGAGGTTTTGACTATCGTTGGAAACCACCGTGCGGGGATGCGGCCAATACGTCAGCACAACGGATTCGCCCCCTTCAATGCGGGCTACTTCGGTCAGGCGATTAAGTATTTTCTGGTGACCCCGGTGAACTCCATCAAACGTGCCACTGGTAACAACAGCGTGGGGTAGGGGAGTCAGCGAGTCGATTCCGTGATGTACGTTCATGCAGGTTGATTGAGTCCGTATTCGGTACGGTAACGGGTAATAAATCCTTCGACTGTTTCAGCGCTTTCAATGCGAAAGTCGCCAATGCGCGTCCGGCAAAGGCTACTCATATAGGCTCCATTTTGGAGTAGAAGGCCCAAATCGCGCACCAGACTGCGAATATACGTGCCTTTTGAACATACGATACGGAAGCTGATTTCGGGGAACGGTTCTACGCCAAGCTGCGTGGTGTCCACTTCAAATTCAGAAACCGTGACTATACGGCTCTTTATCTCCATCGTTTCGCCCCGTCGCGCCTTTTCATACAAGCGTTCGCCGTTCACGCGCACAGCGGAGTAGATAGGCGGAATCTGCTGAATCTCGCCAGTTAGCTGCTTCACCGCTTCCTGTATTTGTTCGGGGGTAATGCCCGTTGTGTCAAACTCGGCATCGAACTCCGTTTCTAAGTCAACTGAAGGTGTTGTTCGGCCCAAAACAAGGGTGCCGGTATATTCTTTTTCCTGTGCCTGATACTGGTCAATTTCCTTGGTTTTTTTTCCAGAGCACAGAATCAACAAGCCAGTAGCCAACGGGTCGAGTGTTCCGGCATGGCCTAATTTCTTGATCCGGCAGCCACGACGGAGTTTGTTCACTACATCGAACGAAGTCCATTCGAAGGGTTTGTCAATCAAAATGACAAGTGCGGGATCGGGAGCGGGTTGCGATTGCATTAAATAACATCCAGCTTTACCCCAGCGGCCATTAAGCCTAATAGCAACAAGCCAAGTGCAATACGGTAATAGCCGAAGTACTTAAAACCATAACGGGTTAGGAAACCCACAAATGCGCGAATGGCTAGCAACCCAACCACAAAGGCAATAGCGTTACCAATTAACAGTGTCTGGTAATCGGCAGGCTGGAGCATTTTGTAGGTTTTGAGAAGTTTGTAACCCGAGGCTGCTGCCATCGTTGGCACAGCGAGGAAAAACGAAAACTCGGCCGCCTGCGTACGCGTGAGGCCCTGGGTCATGCCACCGATGATGGTTGCTGCTGAGCGCGACACGCCTGGAATCATGGCAATGCACTGAAAAAAACCAATTTTGAGCGCTTCAGGGAAAGTAACATCAAAGTCGCGAGGGATTTCGCGCATGATCCGGTCGATGAAAACCAGAATAACGCCACCCACAACTAGGGAAATAGCGACGACGGTTACGTTTTCGAGGAGCGAATCAATGAAATCGTTGAGCAAAAAGCCAATTACAGCAGCGGGCAGAAACGCCACGAACAGCTTGGCGTAGAAATCGGTGGTTTGCAGAAACCGGCGGCTATATAATACCATAACCGACAGTATACAGCCAAACTGAATATCGACTGTGTAGAGTTTGGTGAATTCATCCCCGGCAATACCCGCTAGCGAGGAATAGATAATCATGTGGCCGGTTGACGACACCGGCAGGAACTCCGTTAAGCCTTCGATAATGGCCAGAATTATGGCATGTAATAGATTCATGCGGCAAAGATAGTCGCGACAAGCAAAAGTCGGCTGATATAAGCGCGGTTCTCCCGAAAGAGGACGCTCTTATCAGCCGACTTTTGGTCGTTCATCTAGGCTGTATTAAACTTAAATCGAGGTTACTCTTTTGATCTAAAAATAGCAAATACTATTTCGACCAATGCCTGGATGCCAGCACTAATGATTTCTTGAAGTTGCTCCATGTCTCAAAGGCTTGGGGGAAAAGGTCGGATGTATATCCTACTTTTTAGGCGTTTTCAGAATAGCGAAGAACTCGAGGATAAACCCGCTCAGAACAACCAGCGGACCCAGCGTAAGCCCTAAAAAGCCGAAACCGAACTCCTCTTTGTCAAGCGTCATAATAAAGAAACCGATAAGGATAACGGCAACGCCGATAATCATGAGTCGGTAGTTTTCTGCCCCAAACGGCATAGCGCTCACCGCCGATTTGCTCGTTGCGGAAGGCATCACCGGTGTTACCCGTTCAGCAACAGGAGCTTCGGCTACAACTGTGTTCGTGGCCGAATCGGTGCGGGTGGCGGCTTTGTTAGCGCGGCCTGGCACTGGAGTCATTAAGGTTTTATCTTTTGCCATGATAGGTCTTACGTCTAAAATCTCTTAGTCTAAATCTTAATACAAATCATCCAAGGAAACACCCAGATACCGGTGAACTGCCTGATAGGTACTCAATAACCCAATAAGCATTCCCAGCACTACTAAGCCGCCCAGAACCATCGCCATTTTAACGGGTTCCTGCAACACCGCCAGTTCGGGAATGTTGTAAACAGCCGTCTGCTGCAACGCTATTAACAAACCAGATGCAATAAGACCCGCCAGGATACCCTGCCACAGGCCACGCAGCAGAAATGGCCTTGTAATGAAGCCGTTTGTAGCCCCAACCAATTGCATACTCCGAATCAGCATTCGTTGCGAATACAACGCCAGCCGAATCGTGTTGTTCATCAGCAGCACAATAATCAACAGCAGCACAACCGCAAAAGCAGTCATCACGATGTATATCTTGTTGATGTTCCGGTTGATGGTATCGACCAGGTTCTCCTGATAAACAGCCTCCGAAACGCCATCAATATCTTCCAGGTCATTCTTCACGGCCTTCAGCTTGCTCTCTTCAAAGTAGTCTTCGTTGAGCCGTATCCGATAGCTGTCGTGCAGGGGATTGTCTGCTAAAAACGTTTTAAAGTCTTCCTTGGTTTCGGCAATAAATTCGCGGGCAGCAGCATCGCGACTAACAAAGCTAACCTGAGGCTTCCCATTGGCAGTCAGCACATAAGGCCGGGCTGCAATTTTGTTGTAAACCGGCGTGGCTTTGGTGGAATCGATGTCGCGGTCGAGAAACACTCGCATCTCGTAGTTCTCGCGGATGTACGTCACCAATCGCTTGGATTGAAGCGCCAGCAATCCGCAAAAACCAATCAGAAACAAAGCCACCGTCATGCTGAACAGGATCAGCCCACCGGGGTATCGACCAACTTTTTTCTTTCTACGAGCCATGCAAAACAGGTAACAAAATAACGACAGCGGCCCCCTATTCATTGAGCGCCTGCCCGTACTGTTACAAAAATAGCGTTTTCCGGCTAATGCACCCCGTCGAATGATAGTACGGTCTGGTATTTAGGAAAAATTAAGAGGTTGTCGTTGCTGAGGATGACGTTTTAAACGAATATAAATAAGGCGCTTTGTGTGGTGTTCCGGCCCGGCGCTCCGACAAACGCTGCAACGTATCGGACGCCATTACTTTCTTGTAGAAGTTGCGGGCATCCAGTGAGTGGCCCAGAATTGTTTCGTGTACCCGTTGAAGTTCTGGAATCGTAAACGTTTCGGGTAGTAAATGATTGATCGGGAGGTCGCTGAATTGTTTGCGTAATGACTGGAGCGCTACGTCGATAATGTGGTTATGATCAAAAAGCAGAGCGGGAATTTCTTCCAGACTCCACCAACGACATTCTTCCGTCAGGAAATCAGGCGTGGGGACAACCTCGGCATATTCAACTAAAGCGTAATAACCCAGTGAGATGGTGCGCTCCGACCAGTTTACTCCCGAAACAGGCAGGTTGATTCTTCGCCAGGTTTCTTCCTGATCGTAGCGAACGGCTTCACCAAAAAAATGAAATTGCTGTAGATAAAGAGTATCTAAACCGGTCCGTTCCTGCATGATTCGTTGAGCTGCCACGTCCACCGATTCGGCTTTTCTGATGAATCCTCCCGGCAGACTCCATTCATTAGTGCCCTTCCAGCGTAGCAGCAATACGCGTAGCTGATTCTGGTGAAAACCAAAAATCACGCCATCAATCGATAAGTAATGAATACACTGTTCTGATACTTCCTGATAGTATTTCGAAGCCGGATGGTTATAATCATTCATAAAATTCTGCAATAAATCTGCTCTTTGGTCGTGACATAAAGCATCTTTACGTACTTTTGACGTAAAGATATAGAAGTCTGTTTGGTTACTCATTTTACGTCGATGAAGCTATCTCGTTTACTCACCTGCCTTAGCCTGATTAGCCTGCCTTTTGCAGCTCAATGCGCCAAAATCGATACGCTCGATGTGCCGAGTACCGCTATGAAAAAGAATCTGCGGGCGGCCGTTGCTCTGCCAGAGTCGTACGCAGTAGCCAAAACTAAGAATTACCCTGTACTTTACCTGTTGCACGGGGGCGGAGGTCAGTTTAGCGACTGGCTTAAACAAACGCCCGACAAAATGCTGGTGCAGAAACTGGCCGATCAGTACAATCTGATCATTGTGATGCCAGAGGGGGAACGCCTTGGCGGTTATCTGGACAGTCCAGTTCAGAAAGATAACCTCTTCGAGACGTACATTTCCAAAGAAGTCATCGAAAAAATAGACAATACGTATCGCACTATTCGTGACCGCAAAGGCCGGGTCATTACCGGATTAAGCATGGGCGGCCACGGTTCCCTTTACCTGGCCAGTCGTCATCCCGATTTATATTGTGCTGCTGGGAGTATGAGTGGTGCTCTTGATTTGAATTTGGCCAACTGGCGCTTAGACCCGGTATATATCAAACAGTTTGAAGCTGCGTTTGCCCGGATTCTTGGGCCAATTGGATCAACGCCTGATTTATACGCGGCTAACTCGGTCGTGAATATGACGGACAAACTGAAAGCCAGCGGGCTGAAACTGATCATTGACTGTGGGGTTGACGATTTTCTGATCGAACCCAATCGAGAAGTCCACCGTCGGCTGGTGTATAGCAAAGTAGACCACGATTATTCCGAACGGCCTGGCGCTCATACCTGGGATTACTGGCAAAATTCATTGCCAAACCATATTCTGTTCTTCACTAATGTGCTGAAAGACAACGGCAGCGTTGCTCAATAATTATGCCTGGTAAATTGACTGTAATGAAAGTTTATCTGTGTTTTAGTTTTGCCCCCAACCCCCTGAAGGGGGCTCAGGTTGAGAATAGTCAAGCAAAGCCCCCTTCAGGGGGTTGGGGGCAAAAAGCGATAAAACTTAAATCACAATGTACAAAATTGACTATCAGTGGTTTGTTTGTTCTTTTTGGTTTGTTGCTTTCGCTACCGCTACTAGCGGCTAAAGTTGACACGCTCGACGTACCTAGCCCCAGCATGAACCGAACGCTCCGGGCAGCGGTGGTGCTACCCGACCGGTACAGGAAGGCTAAAAAACTTCCGTTTCCGGTATTGTACCTGCTTCACGGTGGCTCGGGTAATTTCCGCGACTGGCTCACCAAAACACCCGACAAAATGTTGCTGCATCGCCTGGCCGACCAGTACAACATCATTATTGTGACGCCCGACGGTGACCCAACCAGCTATTATTTTGATAGCCCGCTGGTAAAAACGAGCCAGTTCGAAACGTTCATATCGAAAGAACTGATTGAAAAGATCGATAACTCGTACCGCACCGTTCGCGACAAAAAAGGGCGGGTTATTGCCGGGCTGTCGATGGGTGGCCACGGAGCTATGTTTATTGCCAGCCGTCATCCCGAGTTGTACGCTGCGGTGGGCAGCATGAGTGGTGTAATGAACATCAACACGGCTACCTGGAAAGTAGCCGCCGATTTTGCCAAGTCACGGGCCGACAATCTTGCCCGGCTTTTGGGCCCTCCCAAAGATGGGGATTCGCCCTACCCCGGTTACACAATGGTTACGCTTGTTGACAAGCTCAAAGCCAACAACCTGCCCCTGAATCTGGATATTGGCGTCGATGATTTTCTTATCAATGGCAACCGTGATTTACACCAACAGTTGATGGCTAACCAAACTCCTCACGACTACACCGAACGACCCGGTGCCCATACTTGGGAGTACTGGGAAAATTCACTGCCCTACCATCTGCTCTTTTTCAGTAAGATACTCAAAGCTAATCAGGTTATTATTCCCTAAATCCTCCATGAAAACATCAATTAGTCTGTTAGGAAGCATTTTGATCGTTCTCTTCGGTGTCGTCTCGTTCAGGCCTGCCTTAAAAGAATTTGACACGGTAAAAATAGAAGGTGGAACAGTATCCGGGACGCTGAATTCTGCCGGTGATGTACACATCTTCAAAGGTATTCCGTTTGCCGCTCCGCCTGTGGGCGACCTGCGCTGGAAAGCACCGCAACCTGTTAAGTCGTGGTCGGGTGTGCGAAAATGCGATGACTTTGGCGCAAGCCCGATGCAGGGCACGCCGAATCCGTTTGGGCCATGGAGTGCTGAATTCCTTATTCCAAAAGAACCCATCAGCGAAGACTGCCTATACCTGAATGTCTGGTCAGGAGCTAAATCAGCGGCTGAGAAACGGCCCGTTCTGGTCTGGATTTATGGCGGAGGCTTTGGGAGTGGAGGTGCCGGATGCGCGATTTATGACGGTGAAGCCACTGCTAAAAAAGGAGTCATTTTTGTGAGTGCCAATTACCGTGTCGGGCCGTTTGGGTTCTTTGCCCACCCAGAGTTAACCAAAGAATCGGGCAGGAACGCATCGGGTAATTATGGGCTGATGGACCAGATTGCTGCTCTGGCTTGGGTAAAGAAAAATATTGCCGCTTTTGGTGGTGATCCCAACAACGTAACTATTGCGGGCCAGTCGGCCGGGTCAATGAGTGTTAACTGTCTAGTAGCGTCGCCGGTCGCGAAAAATCTGTTCAACAAGGCCATTGCCGAGAGTGGAGCCAGCATTGCCCGTCCCATGTCGACGCTGGCGCAGGCAGAAGAAAGTGGCCTGAAGGTGATGCAGACCATGGGCGCTTCGTCGTTGGCTGATTTGCGGGCTAAACCTGCGGGCGAGGTTTTACAAAAAGCACAGGGAGGCATGCGTGGCCCAATCGTTGACGGTTATGTGTTACCCCAATCAATTGCCGACATTTTTGCGGCCGGCAAACAAAATAACATTGCCCTGCTCACAGGCTGGAATGAAGACGAAGGCATGTCGTTTGGTCCGCCGAAAAAAGCTGAGGAGTACCGTAAGCAGATTGAGGAACAGTACGGGGCTAAGGCGTCAGAATTTCTAAAGCATTACCCCGCCACTACCGACGAGCAAGCGGCAGCCACACAAGTCAACGTATCGCGCGATATGACGTTCGGCGCGCAAAACTATGCCTGGGCCAATGCCGAAAGTAAGCAGGGTAAGAAAGTATATGTGTATCGGTTCACCCGTAAACTACCGGCCACGGGCGAATACACCAAGTACGGCGCTTTTCATACCGGTGAGGTAGCTTATGCCTACGACAACCTGAAATTCATTGATCGTCAACTTCGGCCGCTCGATCAGACAGACGCTGAGCTTGCCAAAACAATATCAAACTATTGGGCCAACTTTATCAAAACAGGCAATCCCAACGGCAAAGGATTGCCGCAGTGGCCTGCCTACGAGGCTAAAGAAAAACAGATTATGGTGTTAGGAAACACAGCGAAGTCAGCTCCCCTGTCTGATGGGGCTGCACTCGATTTCCTGCTGACAACCATGAAGAAATAATACCTACATAACCAATTGAAAGTAATGAAAGCTACCAAACTCCTGTTATCCCTGACCGTACTCACCTTGCCTTTGCTGGCGGTGGGGCAGGCTAAAAAAGACGCTACCCCCGTTATAGCGGGCAAAGATATAGCCACCGTACCGACTGAATCGGGTAAAGTGAAAGGCTATATTCACAACGGCACGTTCACGTTCAAGGGCATCCCCTACGCCAAAGCTGAGCGGTTTATGGCACCGTCAAAACCCGATTCATGGACGGGTGTTCGCAGTTCGATGACTTACGGTCCCGTTTGCCCAATGGACGCTACAACGAGTACTTACGACGAGATTGAGTTTCCATTTAATCATAACTGGGGTTTCACCAACGAAAACTGCCTGAGCCTGAATGTCTGGACACCTGAGATCAATCAGGCCAAGAAACGCCCCGTTATGGTGTGGTTCCACGGTGGGGGGTTTACGGCAGGCTCATCGGTTGAACTGCCTTCGTACGATGGCGAGAACCTGACCAAGAAGGGCGACGTGGTCGTTGTTACGATAAACCATCGCCTGAACGTACTCGGTTTTCTGGATCTGACAGCCTATGGCGACAAATACAAAAACTCGGCAAATGCGGGTCTGATGGATCTGGTGGCCTCCCTGCAATGGGTGAAAGCCAACATCGCTCAGTTTGGTGGCGATCCCGACAACGTAACCATTTTCGGCCAGTCGGGTGGGGGAGGCAAAGTAACCAGCCTCATGAACGCACCATCGGCTAAAGGACTGTTTCACAAAGCCATCGTACAAAGTGGGAGCTACATCACCAGTTTTACCGAGAAAGAACTGACCCAAAAAGTGAGTGCCGCCCTGCTCGACGAGTTGAAGCTGCAACCCAACCAGGTTGATTCACTACAGAAAATCTCCTACGAACGCCTGAATGCGGCCAGTAAAAAAGCCCTGCGCAAAGTGGGCGAAAGCTTGAAAGCTGAGAACCGCCCTGCTTTCGGTTTGGGTTGGGGACCTAATCTCGACGGTACGTTCCTGCCGTATCAGCCTTCGGATGCAGCCGCAATAGAGCTGTCGAAAAACATTCCGTTGCTGGTTGGCTCTACAAAAACGGAGTTCGGCCCTTTCAATCCGGCCAACCGTCCAGCAGACATGGACATTGCCAAAGCAGGTATGCAAAAGCGGTTTGGCGATAAAACAGACTCGTATATGGCTGCGGTGAAAAAGGCGTATCCAGAGACCGTGCAGCCCGCTGATTACCTGAATATTGATATTGGTTTTCGGGCAGGGGCAATTCGCCAGGGGAGCCAGAAAGCCGCTGTATCTGGAGCTGCTCCCGTGTACATGTACCTATTCTCGTGGGCATCGCCCGTAAACGATGGCATGTATAAGTCGATGCACTGTATGGAAATTCCGTTTGCGTTCGACAACATCAGCCGTTGCGAAGAAATGACCGGTGGCGGAAAAGAAGCCCATGCCTTAGCCGATAAGATGAGCCGCGCTTGGATTGCCTTTGCCCGTACGGGTAACCCGAATCACAAAGGCTTGCCAACCTGGCCACAATACAACGCGACCAACGGAGCAACGATGATTTTTGATAATGTGAATCAAATCAAAAATCACCACGACAAGGAGTTAATCGAAGTAGCAACCAGTAAGACAATGTAATCTTAAATGGATACAATGCTGAAAGACAGATGATATGAGAGTCTTTCGGCATTCTGTTTTTAAAACCTATTATGAACCAACTTCTTGCAATTCTCACCCTGACATGTCTTGCTGTAGCCAGTTGCGCTCAAACTGTGCCGAAGGAGAAATTCACTAAAGCCAGCGACATTGTCTGGGCCTCGCCCGGCGGGTTCAATCTGACCATGGACGTGTATACGCCCAACACAGGCAAGGCGAGTTATCCGGTCATTGTTATGTTTCATGGTGGTGGCTGGCTGATCAACAACAAAAGCATCATGAACGAGCCAGCGGCTTATCTGGCCAGCAACTCCGAATACGTGGTGTGCAATGTCAACTACCGTTTACTTGGTGACCAGAACAACACGGTGAAGATGAACGAGATCGTTAACGATGTATTCGGGGCGGTGCTGTGGGTGAAAGAAAACATCAGCAAATATAAAGGCAATGCCGGGCAATTGATCGTTACGGGCGACAGCGCGGGCGGGCATCTGGCTACGATGGTGCTAGTACAGGGAAACAACCTGGAATCGGATGGATTTGCGGGCAACACGCTGGGTTTCACGCCAACGTACCTACCCAAAGGCAAAACTGCTGAGCAGGTGGCGAAAGAGAATGGTTTGGCGGTGCAGGCTGCGCTAATTAGTTATGGCGCGTTCGATCTGTATGGCAGTGCGCTGGGCGGTTTCGAGAAAGAAAGCAATATATTTTGGAGCATAGGCAAGGCCAAAGCCAGGGGCCTTTTCGGTGACGGCATTAACCCAAGCGACAATCCTGCGCCCTACAAGCAGGTCTCGCCATTGTACACAATTCCTAAAGCCAGCGAGCGGAAACTGCCTCCTATGCTGTTCACGGTTGGCTCAAAAGATAACCTGACGACTCCAGCCTCAATCGAAGCGTTTATGGCTAAACTGAAAGAAGCTGGACACACTAACATGGAGTATTGGGTTCACGAAGGCCGCCCTCATGCATTTCTGGACTCCGGCTCGAGTCAGTTTCTGGGCACCAGTTTCCAGAAGGACGCACCCCCTGCCCTCGACAAGATGATCGCGTTTCTGAACAAGGTATTTTATTGAGCACGTACCTAGCTAACCCACTCGTACGATGCTCTCTTTTTTCGGTTTTGCCACCATTGGCGTCTTTCTGGCGCTGATCATTACCAAACGATTATCTGTCATGACGGCGCTGGTGCTAGTGCCGCTGGTTATGGGCCTGCTGGCTGGTTTTGGCCCGAAAGAGCTGAGCGAGATGATTTTGGCGGGCATTAAACAGGTTGCGCCTACGGGTATCCTGTTGATGTTTGCGGTACTGTATTTCGCCACCATGCTCGACGCGGGCCTGTTCGATCCCATTGTGGCGGCCATTATCCGCTACGTCAAAGGCGATCCGCTTAAAGTCATTATGGGAACGGCTATTCTGACGATGATTGTCCACCTCGATGGCGACGGAACAGCCACGTTTATGATCGTGATGTCGGCGTTTCTGCCTATTTATAAACAGCTGAACATCAACAAGCTCATGCTATCCGGCATTGTGGCACTTAGCGTGGGTCCATTGCATCTTGTGCCCTGGTCAGGCACGTCGGCGCGGGCCATTTCGACGCTCAAAACCGACGCTACGCAATTGTTCAATCCGAATATACCAGCTATTCTGGCGGGCGTCTGCTGGGTGCTTTTTGTGGCCTACTGGTTTGGACTGAAAGAACGCAAACGACTGGGCATCACCGATCTGAATTACGTTCATCACGAAAACCTGACCGAGGAGCAGCGGCAGTTTCGACGACCCAAGTTATTCTGGGTAAACGCTGTGCTGACAATTGGCCTGATTGTGACGCTTATGAAAGGCTGGGTTCCGGCTCCGGTGCTGTTTGTGGTAGCCGCTGCCGTAGCGCTGCTGATCAACTACCCGCGTCTGCCCGATCAGCAAAAAGTGCTTAAAAACCACGGAAACAACATTTTCATGGTGTCGAGCATGATCTTTGCCGCCGGGGTTTTTTCAGGAATCCTGACCGGTTCCAAGATGATCGAAGCGATGGCTACCTCGCTGATATCGCTGGTGCCGCAGCAACATGCCGCCTGGATTCCAACGATCACGGCCATTACCAGTATGCCGGCCAGTCTGCTCTTCACGCCCGATGCGTACTATTTTGGTGTGGTACCCATTCTGAGCCAGACAGCCACGCAGTTCGGCATCGACCCACTCGAAATTGGCCGGGCTGCATTGCTGGGGCAGATGACGGTTGGCTTTCCGGTGAGTCCTCTTACGGCCTCCACGTTTTTGTTGGTTGGCCTCGCTGAAGTCGATTTGGGCGACCATCAGAAATTTATTCTGAAATGGGCCTTTGGAACAACACTTGTCATGACGCTAGCCGCCCTCTTAACCGGGTCGATTCACCTATGAAACAGACCATCAGAATTGGTTGTGGGGCTGGCTTCTCCGGCGACCGGATCGAACCAGCGCTTGTTTTAGTGAAACAGGGGCAACTGGATTACCTTGTGCTGGAATGCCTGGCCGAACGAACGATTGCACTTGCCCAAAAACGCAAACGGCAGAATCCAACACAGGGCTTTGATCCATTGTTGGAACGCCGAATCGAAAGCCTGCTGCCGCATTTACTGGCCAACAACGTTCGGTTGATCACCAATATGGGTGCCGCCAATCCGCTGGCGGGAGCGCAGAAAATCGTTGACATTGCCAAGCGATTGAATTTGTCTGTAACGGTTGCTGCCGTAACGGGCGACGATGTGCTAAACCAGTTATCAGGTGAGGAACCCGCGCTTGAAACGGGCCAGCCGCTCACTGATTCAGGTACGTTGCTCTCGGCCAATGCGTACCTCGGCACTGATGCCATTTTACCGGCTCTGGCCACCGACGCTAACATTATTATTACGGGTCGGGTGGCCGATCCATCCTTATTCGTGGCTCCGCTCGTGCATGAATTTGGCTGGTCGCTCGATGATGCCAATCAGATTGGACAAGGAACCGTTATCGGCCATTTGCTCGAATGCGCGGGCCAACTAACGGGTGGCTATTTTGCCGATCCCGGCCGGAAAGACGTTCCTGATCTAGCTTACTTGGGCCATCCTTTTGCTGATGTCTCGCCCAATGGTACAGCGGTCTTTGGGAAGGTGGCGGGAACGGGTGGGCAGTTGAGCGAAGCTACCGCCAAAGAGCAATTGTTGTACGAAGTGATGGACCCCAGTCGCTACATTACGCCCGACGTGATCGCCGACTTCACACAGGTACGCCTGGAACAGCTAAGCCCCGATCAGGTGCGTGTTACGGGTGGAAGAGGGGAAACAAAACCCGATACACTAAAGGTCAGCGTAGGGTACGAAGCGGGTTTTAGTGGCGAAGGCGAAATTTCCTACGCTGGGTCAAACGCCCTGGGACGCGCTCAATTGGCGGGGTCGATCATTCAGGAACGATTGCAAAATCAGCTTACAGACCTCCGAATCGACTATATCGGCAGTACGTCGGTGCACCGAACCAGTTTTGGAAATTATCCTGACCCGTACGAAATTCGATTACGCGTGGCGGGAAAAGCTGCCACGGCCAAACAGGCGGCACTGGTGGGTGAAGAAGTCGAAGCCCTCTACACAAATGGCCCGGCAGGTGGGGGAGGGGCCCGCAAATATATCCATGAGGTGGTGGGTATTGTATCGACGCTCCTAGATCGCTCAAAAATAACTCCACACGTTACAGTTCTGCACTCATGAAAATCAAACTCTACGACATTGCGCACAGCCGGGCGGGCGATAAAGGCAATACATTAACCTTGTCGCTGATTCCGTACAAAGCCGAAGACTATCCGCTCTTGTGTGCATTGGTAACAGCCGAAGCGGTAAAAAAACACCTGCATGCTATTGTTGCAGGTGAGGTTATTCGCTACGAATTACCCAATTTGCCAGCCCTTCAGTTTGTATGTCAGCAGGCGCTGACGGGTGGCGTAACAACTTCGCTAACCATGGATACGCATGGTAAAACCCTGAGCTACGCGCTGCTGGAGATGTGGCTGGAGGCATAAATGCTTCCTTATAAATCACTTATTCATCTTGATAAAGCTGCCTCGCAACCGGTTTATGGGCAGTTGAGCGAACAGCTGGGCCAGTTGATCCGGTTGGGGACGCTCCCGGCCGGCCAGCGTTTGCCCGGCACCCGCCAACTCGCCGATTTGCTTGACTTGCACCGCCAAACCGTGGTGGCTGCTTACGACGATCTGTTGGGGCAGGGCTGGCTCGAAAGTCGACCGGGCAGCGGAACGTACGTAGCCACACATTTGCCGGATATTCGGCCGCAGGTACTGTCAACACAAACAGCCCCCGTTGAAGGGCGCGAAACGGGTTTTCACTTTAACCGGTCGCCGGAATTGGTTCGGCCCGTGCTACACAGTCCGTCGGGGTTGCGGTTCGATGATGGTTTTCCTGATGCGCGACTGGCCCCGCTCGATGAACTAGGCCGGGCGTATCGTTCGTATTTTAAGTGGGGGAATCCGCAGGCACACGTGGGTTACGGCGATGTGAAAGGGCATCCGCTGCTTCGGGAAGAACTCTCAAAACACCTGAACGAAACCCGTGGTCTACGCACTACGCCCGACAATCTGCTCATTACGCGGGGCAGCATTATGGGTATGTATTTGTCGGCTCAGGTTTTGTTGCGACCCGGCGATGCCGTTGTAACGGGCGAAACTACTTGGGCCGGGGCGACTATGAATATTCGCAAGGCCGGGGCAACCCTGCTTACCGTGCCCGTTGACCAACATGGGATGGACGTTGACGCTTTAGCCCACCTGTGCGAAAAACAGGCGATACGAATGGTCTACGTGACTCCCCATCACCATTACCCGACCACCGTGACACTCCGTGCCGACCGACGTGTACGGCTTCTGCAACTGGCTGAGCAGTACGGGTTTGCCGTATTGGAAGACGATTATGACTACGATTATCATTATCTCAGTCGCCCTATTCTGCCTCTCGCCAGTGCCGACCACCGGGGAATGGTTATCTATGTGGGCTCGTTGACCAAGTCAGTTGCTCCGGCGTTTCGGGTTGGCTACGTGGTAGCTCCGACCGAGTTGATTGACGAACTAGCCCGGTTCCGGCGCATCATCGACCGGCAGGGCGACGCGGTGCTGGAATATGCAATTGGTCAATTATTTAAAACCGGGGAAATGAAGCGCCACTTCCGAAAATCGCTCCGAACGTACCATGCCCGGCGGGACTTTGTGTGCGATATACTTCGTGCCGAATTGCCCCAGGCTATGCAATTCCAAAATCCTGATGGGGGCATGGCCGTTTGGGCTACGTTCGACTCAGCGATAAAGATGGCTGATTTATCTGATCGAGCTGCTCGTGCTGGCCTGTATATCTCGCCAGGTCTGGTTCACAACCCCGCCGGACGATCCTTGAACAGCACTCGGCTCGGGTTTGCATCCAGTACGGAGACTGAACTGGAACAGGCAGTGGCGGTGCTGAAGAGAGGGATTAGTTCGATGTAGTCAGGAACAACAAATTGTGGTACCCTGATTGGCTCTGAGTGACACAATTTGTTGCAAAATAGGGCCAAGAGACTTCAGCGCTATGGTTGCGAATATATTACCGACTCACCAGCGGGGTAACCCCTTTAAAAACCAGAACGAAAGAATGGCCGTTGTGGCATAGGTTATGTTTACGCCCGAGGCCAGCATACTGTGGGTAGCCTTTAACTGACGATACCTATATCCTGCCGCCGTTCTCTTTAGGAAGTGGCAAGGATACAGGCAGACTGTGATTAGGCAATCGTGAGTAGGTTGCCCGATTTTGTGACGGTGTAGGTAGTCAATCCCCGGCTACCTTCGCTGTTGAGGCCTTTACCGGTTAAATCATAGCGGGCACCATGTTCGGTACAATAGAATTCATCGTTCCGCAGGAGTACCTTCTTTTGCCCCTCGTGACTGCATACTACCGTGACAGCTACATACCCTTTGGAGGTATTCGCCACCACCACGTTGTTGGTTACCACGTAGCCTCCCACATTCAGCAGCGATGCATTTGCTGCACTCGTCAAGTCGACGGTTATCGGACTGGACAAAGGCGCGGGCGTAACGTCGTTTGTGGTGCAGCTCGACAGCGATTGGCCAGCACAGTAAACGGCCAGCAGAGCGGCTCCTTTCAAGCCAAGTGATTTAAGGAATTCGTTACGATTGATCAATGCTTCGTTTACCATAATTAATTGTACAGTGTTAGCTTAGTTTACTTAAGAATCGATGTCATCGTTGCACCGTTTGAGGAACAATGGGACCATAGTGATTCCTCAACAAGTAGCGAATGGGGCTCCCGGCGGGAAGAAAGCGGCTTTTCAGCGAGCATAGTAGGCGAAACAACATTGGCTCAGGCACCAAATAAGCGGGCCACTCCGAAAGCGGCTGTGGCTGCCAAGGCACCAATGAACATCACTTTAAAGGCTCCGGTAACAGGAGGTTGCCCCGTTACTTTGCTCTTAACGTACCCAAACACGAACAGGCAAAGCAGCGTCAGCGCGCTTGAGTACAGCAGGGCCTGCGTGGGAACGTCGATCAGGAAATAAGGTAGCAGCGGTAGCAATCCGCCAGCCATATACGACCCGCCAATGGTTAAAGCGCTCTGCGTAGCCCGGTTTGGATTTGGTTCGTCGAGGCCCAGTTCGTACTTCATCATAAAGTCGACCCACTTGGTCTTGTCTTTGGCCATCTCGTCGGCAATGGCGATTTGCAGGGCTGGGCTCAATCCCATGTCGGCAAAAACTTCCCGCACTTCTTCTTTCTCCCGTTCGGGTACCGTCTCTACTTCTACCTGTTCTCGTCGACGTTCCGACTGGTAGTGGTCCGATTCGGTGCGGCCCGCCAAATAGCCGCCCAAACCCATGGCAATTGCCCCAGCTACAATCTCGGCAATACCAGCCGTTACAACTAATGACGAACTGGTTACGGCCCCGCTCAGGCCAGCCGCCAGGGCGAAGGGGACGGTCAAACCATCCGACATGCCGATCACGACATCGGTGATCACATCGGAGCTACGGAGGTGTTCCTCCCGGTGCAAATAGGTGTTAGGGGTTGTCATTTTGTTATTCTTTTCACGTTTTGCAGGCGTAACAGACTTATAGGGTGGGCGAAACAGGAGGAACCGAAGCTGGTGTACCTGCTGATTCATGCCGCAATTCTTCGTGCATGATGAGTCCACCGAGCCGCCCCGTATTAGCCATCAGACCAAAGGTGATGAGCGACAGGATAAAGATGACAGCGGGTAAAAACGCCCATTGTTTAGCCCGCTCCCAAACCAGCGCCAGCCCTGATAACAGGCCCGTCAGGTACATGCCGATATTAGCCAGATCGGCGGCTTCCTCGTGTTCATGCAGTAAAGCCCGATCCAGTTTATTAATCGACTTTAGAAAGTGTTCGGCGCTTTCGCCCGTTTGGTTAGTGATAACCGTTGCGATGCTCATCAGCACGAACAGACCAAAACTGAGTTGAACGACGGAAGTATTATGCCGAAGCAGGCCGTAGCCCAGAATGAGCATCGCCAGCAGGCTGCCAATAATTGGAAAGTGGTTAACCAGCAAATGCCAGTGTGCGCCATTGAGAGTCATTGTTATAAGAGTTTAAACAGGATGAGGTATTCGACAGCCCGAAACAGGTTGCCGTTGGGTAGAGAGAACCAGGCGAACGAATTACCTCCATACGGGTTCGTGCGGACGTAGTTCGGCCAGAAACGGTAATGAGTTAGATTCGGGGGGGATTGATTAGACCAGAAATGGCTAGAAAAGAATACAGGTCTGCCTTGTGAAAGAAGGTGGACTGGGAAATTCGAACTAGTTCGACGAGCGGTATGGCTACCAGGCACAAGGGCTGGGGGGAGAAAACCGGCACCGAGTGACCCACTGATGGCAGGTTCTGATGAGAGTGTTTGTGATGCTTCTGATGCTCTGACCCAGCTCCGTAGTGCATGGACAGGAAATCAATGAAGCCCAAATCTGGTTTCTCCCGTTGATGCTGGTGAAAATGCTGAAGTACCTGCCCCCATTTAGCCGACTGATCCAGGCTAAACACCGAAAGCATACTGCTTCCGAGGAGTAGGGTGGCCAGCAAAAGGGCGATCAGCGATTTCATGCGACTCAGGTAAATCTACTTGGTAAACGTAATTTGTACCTGAAAGTTTTGTGAGCAGATAAAGTAACATAATTTATAAGTAGTCTACTCTGATAAAACAGATTTAGTAGAAATCTCTCTTGATTTTCAGAGTTTTATTTATGCTGGAAAGCTCCAAACCAGTCATCTACACCACTGCCGGTTTGCCGAATTTATTGCGGCTATCGTAGGCCAGACCGAGGCCAACGCTGGAAAGTTTGTTTTCGTCGGCGATGGACGCTTTAGGAAAAAGCCGTTTGAATTCGGCCTGAATGGAATGCACTTCCGTTGAGCCGCCAGTCAGAATGACCAGTTCGATAGCTTCGTTACTGACGCCAGCCTCCCGGAGGCATTGGCGTGCCGAGGCCGAAATTTGTTCAACCTCCTCCCGAATAGATTCCTCAAACACCGTGCGTTCCACAGGGACAAAAAAGCCTTCTTCAATGAAGTCGAGGATAGCCTTGTGTGCTTCGTTGTCGGTAAGAGCGATTTTCGTGCCTTCAGCCGCAGCCAGTAAGGTGTGGCCGGTTTCGTCCTGAAGCACTTTTACGAGCCGACTGAACCGCTTTTTATCGTGCGATTGATTAAATAGCTGCTTCATTTGCATGATCAGCTTGGGCGTGTACAGGAAGTTGACTTTACTCCATTCGGCCAGGTCATGGTAGGGCTTCAGGGGCACTTCCAGTTTTTTATCGCCGTAGGTGCTTCGATAACCGAGTTCAGGCATAATGGCCGCAAGGCTCAGGTCTTTATCAAAGTCATTGCCCCCAATCCGAACGCCCGTATTCGCCAGAATATCCGACGAGCGATCTGCTTTGTGAATCGACTTGTTCGACAGTTTAATAACCGTAAAGTCAGACGTACCACCGCCGAGGTCAGCCACAATCGCCAGTTTTTCACTGCTCAACCGGGCTTCGTGAGCAAAGGCTGCCGCTATTGGCTCAAACTGAAACTCGATGTGTTTGAAACCAACGCGTTGTGCAATTGCTTTGAGTTCATCTTGCGCCCGTGCATCGGCGGCCGGATTATTATCCACAAAATGAACAGGCCTACCCATCACGACACTATCAATTTCCTGACCAGCCACCGCATCCGCCTGCATTTTCAACTGCATAACAAACGCTGAAATAATGGTGGTGAAATTCATCGACGTACCATTGACCATCGTCCCCTGGCTCATCAGCGATGTTCCCAACACCCGTTTCAGGCTGCGCATAAAGCGGCCAGGCTCCCGATCGAAAAATAGGCTGATTGCCTTGCGTCCGTAAAAGGCTTTGTTGTCATGCTGCCGGAAGAAAATGGCGCTGGGGATCGTTACCGACGCGTTTTCAACCGGCACCAGGCTGATTTCTCCCTTACTATCAATCGCTATGCTTGAATTTGACGTGCCAAAATCGATTCCGCAAGAAAGTGTTGTCATCCCGGTTGTAGCTCAAATGAAATCGTGCCACAACCCTTCGGCTATAGCACGACTTTGGTGGAAAAAGGCCGCAAAGGTACGTCGAAAAAACGTATGACCTCTTTCTGAGGACGACTTGGTTTGGGACAAGATTAATTATTGCTGACGCTTAAGGGCTTCGACTCCGCTCAGCCTGACTGCCATCTTGAGCGTTCCCGGTCATGCTGAGCGGAGTCGAAGCCCTCAAGCGTCAGCAATCAAGTACAAAATTGCTTTAGTCTATCGCCCTAAAGCGTTGCTTTCCACTGTTTGTAAGCGGCTGGCAGGCAGACCGCACACGGCCGGAAACCGGACTGAATAGCCTGTGCCTCATCCTGAAAGAATACGCGATTTTGGACCTTCATGCGTTTCCCAGCCCGGCAGTTTAACCTGCCGTAAATCTTGCCGGGACCATTGCCGCCGAGTGTGATAGCCCCGGTTTGCATTAACTTTACCAACGAACGAAGCTGCGTAAAACGGGTTGCACCCAGCGTGGTTTGGCGTATCATGCAGCATCATGGAAAATCAGGCTAGCCATCATTCTGCAGTCATCCTTTCTGACCGCGCTGCTTCCCAGCCAAGCATGGCCTGTTTACGATCCGTTCCCCAGCGGTAGCCGCCAAAGAGGCCGGTTTTTTTGATAACCCGGTGGCACGGAATCAGGTAACCAATGGGGTTGCTGCCAATAGCCGTTCCAACTGCCCGCGAAGCCGTAGGTTGTCCGATAGCGTCAGCAATCTGGTCGTAGCTCACCAGCCGACCTTCGGGGATTTTGAGCAACGCTTCCCATACTTTAAGCTGAAAAGCCGAGCCCCGCATCAGTACCGGCAACCGTAGTTGAGGCAGCGGTTTCGATGCGTCGGCGTCACCGGGAGTTCGGAATATAGCCTTCACGAATGATTGCAAAGCCGATGGGTCGTGCTTGAGCGTTGCTTCGGGCCAGGCTGTTGCCGCAATTTGTTCGGGTGATTCACTGTCGGCCAGAAAATGTAAGACCGCAATTTTGTTGTTAATCGCTCCCAATAAATAAGCCCCAAACGGACTATCGAAAACGCCGTAGGTTAGAACCAGACCAGAACCCGCCTGTTTGAACTGCCCCGGTGTAACGCCCTCAATGGTCACAAACAGGTCGTGTAATCGACCCGTACCCGACAAACCCGCGTCGTGTGCCGCAGCCGCGAGAGGTGCGCCCTTGCGGAGTTGCTGTTTGGCATGTTCGAGCGTTAGATACTGACTGAATTTTTTGGGACTCACACCGGCCCATTCGGTGAAGAGCCGCTGAAAGTGAAACTCGCTCACGTTGGCTTTGTCGGCCAGATCGGCCAGCGAAGGTTGGTCGCGGAAGTTAGCCGTCAAATGGTCAATGGCACGGGCTATTTGTTCGTAAATGTACGTGTTGTTTGTGTTCATTGTTATTAGCGTATTTGACCTACACAAAGGTCGCCAGAATGCCTGCCGGAGCCAACCCGATTCTTGCGGATTTACGCATACTGATTCTCTACAATAGGCACAATAAGCTGTATCTTTGGAGTTCAAAACCAAACGCATAACTAATAACCGTATCATTACTTCATTATGAAGCACCTACAATTACCATCAATTGCACTTGCCATTTTACTTGCCATTTGTTCACTTTCGATTGCTCAGGCTCAGCTTAAAATACCTGCGGCCAGCCCTGCCCAAACAACCAAACAAAGCTTTGCTTTAGGGGATATCACCCTCGAATACTCCCGACCAGCCATTAAAGGCCGGACCGTTTTCGGCGATCTGGTTCCGTACGACAAGGTTTGGCGCACCGGAGCTAATGCAACCTCTAAAATCACCTTTTCGATGGATGTGAAACTGGAAGGTAAAGAGGTGAAAGCGGGTACCTACGGGCTGTTTACGATTCCCGGTAAAAACAGCTGGGAAGTAATGTTGTCGAAGGATCTCAGCCTGGGTGCTAACGTGGGCGCTTATAAACTGGAAAACGAAGTAGTTCGGGTGAAAGTGAACCCGACCAAGTTGGCTAATAAAGTAGAAAACTTCACCCTCAACATCGCTGATATTCTGTCAAGCTCGGCCACTCTGGAAATCATGTGGGATAAAACCCGGGTTCCTGTTGCCATCACAGCTGATATTGATCAAACGATCATGAAGAACATCGAAGCGTCGATGGCGTCGGAAAAGCCCGCTTATTTCGAAGCCGCCAGCTATTATTACGATAACAACCGCGATTTGAAGCAAGCACTTGGCTGGGTAACTAAAGCTACTGAGCAAAACCCGAAAGCGTTCTGGATTATGTTGCTGAAAGCCCGGATCGAACTGAAACTACAAGAGAAAGCGAGTGCCATTGCCAGCGCTGAAAAAACGGTTGCCTTGGCTACCGAAGCCAAAAACGCCGACTACGTAAAAATGGCTTCTGACCTGATTGCCTCGGCCAAAAAGTAATAGTCGATTATCAACGTTTATCAAAAGCGGCTGACTCAAATAGGGTCAGCCGCTTTTTTCTTATTATCTGATAAGCAATGTGTTATAATTGGTCCAGAAGAAAAGGAGTCTTGGCACAAATGCACATGCTTATGGGCCAACTAACGATACTGGGTTCCCTGCCCGACGAAGCTAATAAGCCACCCCGATCCATTTAAGGGTTGACCATACCCGCTTCGGCAACCAGGGTCAGCAGGGCCAGTTGGATGGCTTTGTAGCCCTGGTCATCATACCACCACTCATTGAGCGAATGACCATTGCCGCCCTGCCCCCCCCGGCCCAGTGTAACCGATGGAATGCCTTTCGCGATGGGGATATTGGAGTTGGTAGAACCTCGCCCGGTTTTGGGAGTTTCGCCCAGATAGCTGACAGCAGCCATAGCCCGCTGAATTACGGGGATTGTTTCGGCTAATTCACCGGAAGGACGATCACCAATTTTGGCTACGTCAACAGTCAGAGCCGGGCCCATTCGGCGCATTTGGTTATGCTCGTCGAGTGCTTTTTGCACCGAAGCTTTCAGGAGTGAATCAACCAGGTTGAGGTTTTCCGGGATTTCGGAGCGCATATCTATCTCCATCCACGACTCAAACGCGATAGAATTAACCGAGGTGCCTCCGCCAATTCGGCCCACATTGTAACTGGTGCGGGCTCCGGTACGGGTAAATTTATCGGCGGCCTTCGAAAAGTAATGGATAGCTGATCCCAACGCGTGCTGCGGGTTGGCCAGACCGAAGGCTCCCCACGAATGGCCACCGGGACCTTTGAAGGTAACCCGATACCGGTAAGAACCTAAGCCCATTGTTCTCAGGCTACCCAGGTCACCACCATCAATGGCAATCCAGGAGTCGATCTTGCGGCTTTGCGGACTAAACAAATGCTTCACTCCCCGCAGATCACCCAGACCTTCTTCGCCCACTGAGCCAATGAACAGCACATCGGACTGCGTTTCGATATTGGCTTCTTCCAGCGCTCGCAACACCGACGAAACCATGACAAGCCCTCGTGTATCGTCGCCAACGCCCGGCGCATACAGCGTGTCGCCTTTGATCTTTACTTTGACATCTGTCTCGGCTGGAAAAACCGTGTCTAAATGGCCATCAAGAGCCACGCAGCGACGTGAGTTTTTGCCTTTACGCAAGGCAATCACATTGCCCACTTTGTCGATCCACACCGAATCAGCTCCTGCTTCCTTCAATACTGTTGCAAACCGAGCTGCCCGTTTTTCTTCTTTGAATGGTGGAGCGGGGATTTCCGTCAGCATAATCAGTTCGTCCCGAGTCTGTTTGTTCCGGGCAACAATGGATTGAAGCGCTTTTTGGACTTGCTTATGCTTCGCTAATTTGTCGACCTCCTGAATGTACTGCGTGCTAGCCTTTGCGTTTCGTCCGGCTTCTTCCTCCTGTGCATAGGTGTTATTGGCCAGGAACAGGAAACCAGTCAGTAATCCGATTAGGCAGGTAGCGGTCCGTTTTTTCATAATACTCTTGTGTAGGAAGTTGGTTTGTAGTGTTTTAAGCTTTCAAGATACTGTTTTTTTAACAGGCTTCTTACCCCACAACCAGCCAATACAGTCGTTGCTGTCGATGATCTTGTTATAGTCTTTTTATTTCTGCTTTCCCGACAATTTTCTGCCTTGCACCCAAAATCACAAGCCGGACAGCGCAAACCTACGCGGAAGCGATGGAATAGGTGACCAACTTCGCCACGGCTTTTAAGGAAGTGTATCAATTAACCCCTTCGGAGTTTGTGGTGGCGAATCGATAGCACACTTACAGGCTCAATTCGGGGAAGTTCTTCATAACCCATTCGGGTAATTCTGGATGAATGAACTCGTGATCACCAGTAGGATAATAGCCAGAATAGACCAGCTCAACTTTCTCATCAGCTACGTTGACGAATTGCACATGGCTGATCAAACCAATATTCTTACGCAGCAATGGAATGGTTTGAGTATACATATCAACTATAACAAATTCTTCTACACGATGGCCACCCGCCTTATATCGTTGGGAAGCTCGATGTACACAGAGTGGCAAATCATCCGTGAAGAACAGGGTCACATCGAGATTGTAATGGTATTTGTTGTGCCAGTATCTAACATAGCTGTAATGAGGAATTTGGCAACCTAAGTTTAGCTCTATACCAAAGTCAATATTGAGCTTGCAGTTGTTTTCGGCTTTTATCCTTAGTTGCTCGAAAGCGATTTCCTGATAGTTTTCTTCTCCCTGATTTTTTAGTGCAACAGTAGTAACGTCTGAATTTTCGATAGCTATTCGCGGATCGAGGAAGAGAGCGGCATTTGTTGTTTTGCCCACTCCGGGCGGTCCTGCAATAATGTATAGAGTAGGCATTTAGTTACCATATTCTATTCGGCCATCGGCGTGTTCAACTATTATTTTACCCTCTTTCCTGTAAACCAGCGGTTGCCCAATTGAAAACAAACGCTCACGAATAACAGGAATTGATGCTTTATAATAAGCTTCCCGTTCTTCGGGAGTCATATCAATAATCCGCTTGGTCATTGTTCCCTGGTAACTTTCGCGGGGCGCGACAGTATTTTCAGTTGTAGCCTTCATTGCGTAGACTCATTTGTTGAGTAAACATAACACCAAAAAATGACAATGGTGCATCCTGACGGTTACGCTTCTGCCCGTAATACTTCCAGCGGGGGCCGTACTAAAACAGCCCGGCTGTTGAGCAAGCCAATCAGTAACGTTAAGCCCGTAACAACGCCCATAACGGCTAATACTGGCCAGAAATTAGGACTGTAGGGTGTCTCGAAGACAAAGTAAGCCAAAGCCCAGGTTGCTATAAGCGACATAATCACGCCCGACAAAGCAGCCAGCAAACCAAGCATGAAGTACTCAATGGCCTGTATCCGCAAAATCTGCCGCCGACTCGCGCCCAGCGTTCGTAACAGTACACTCTCCTGCATGCGCTGATACCTGCTGATAATCACCGAACTGGCCAGCACCAGCAAACCCGTCAGGATACTGAATAAGGCCATAAACTGGATCACGAACGAGACTTTACTGAGAATATCATCGACCGTATTGAGAATCAAACCGAGGTCAATGGCCGAGACATTGGGGAAACGAGAAACTAAATCGCGCTGGAAAGCCGCCGACTGTTGGGTGTTGCCAATCCGCGTCATCAAGACGGCAAATTGGGGAGCCTGTTCGAGAATGCCGTTCGGGAAAACGACCAGAAAGTTGCTCTGAACGCGGTTCCAGTCGACTTCGCGAGTGCCGCCTACAACGGTTGGAATCAACGCACCCTGTACGTTGAATGTAAGCGTGTCGCCCAATTTGAGCTTCATTCGTTCCAGATACCCTTTCTCAATCGTAATAGCCGGTGTTCCGCTTTGATTCGACTGAACTTTACCAGCGAACATTTTCTCGGAGTCGATTAGCGTGTCGCGGTAGGTAACCCGGTACTCGCGGGTGAGCGCCCACTCAGGGATTTTAGCAGTGGTATCGGCCTGAATCGCTTCAACGCCCCGCCCGTTTATGCTTGCCAGACGCATGGTCACAACGGGCACCTGCTGTACCACCGGCAACTTATACTGATCGACCAAAGCCCGGACACCTGCTCGTTGCTCGTTCTGAATATCGAACAAAACCATATTTGGTCGTTTGCCCCCCGAACTGCCATCGCCTGAAAACGCAATCCGATCGAGTAACAGGTTTTGGGTTAATGTAAGAGTGGCGATCAAAAATGCGCCAAGACCAATGGACGTAATCAAAATAACGGTCTGGTTGTTGGGCCGGTACAGGCTCGCCAGACTTTGCCGCCAGACAAAACTCCAGCTTTTGGGAAAGAATCGACGTACCGCGTTGATGAGCAATAGACCCAGCCCCGTCAGAATACCAAAGGCAGTCAAAAGCCCCAGTGTGAAGCCCACCGCTACTTTCCAGTCGCGGGTTTGCCAGTACGAAAAGGCCATGATAAACAGCACGATCAGGCCGTACACCGCAAATCGGAAGGGGTCGGGTTTGGCCGTGTCGTTTTCGTAAGAAGCCCGTAAGGTGCGAAGGGGCGACACGTTACGAATCATCAGCAGGGGCAGCAACGCAAACAGCACCGCTACCAGCAAACCAACACCCACGCCCTGCGCCACCGCCGACCACGAAACCGACGTTTCGACGGTAACGGGTAGGAATCCAGCAAAAACCTGAGGTAATAAGATTTGCACTAAAGACCCTAAAACTGCCCCAATTATGGCTCCAATCAGCCCCATGAGGGCCGTTTGAATCAAGAAGATCAAAAAGGCTTGCCGTCCGCTGGCACCCAGGGTCCGCAACACGGCTACCGAAGCCACCTTTTCTTTGACGTACAGATGCACCGCACTGGCCACACCCACGCAACCTAGTAGTAGGGCCACAAACGCAACCAGGTTCAGGAACTTGGTCAGGTCGGAAAAGGCGCGGCCGGTTTGCTGCTTGCGATCTTCAACCGTATCCTGGTTGATACCGACTTTGTCGAACCGGGCTTCGTTGGCTTTTGATATAGCCTGCACGTTGACGCCCGGCGCGAACTGGTAGTAATATTTGTACTGCACCCGACTCCCACGTGCCAATAAACCGGTTCCGGCCAGCGACTTTGCCGACACAAAAACCGTGGGTGCTACTGAAGTCATCACCGCCGACTGACCGGGCGTTTTCATAACCCGTCCGGCAATGTAATATACCTGCTTGCCAAGGCGCACCGAATCGCCGGGTTTGGCCCCAAACTGAATCAGCAACGCATCATCGACAAGAGCAATTCGCCCGTCTGGTCCTGATGCCTGTCGAAACTGGTCAATAGCCGATCGTGGCTGCACATCCCATTCCCCGTAGTACGGAAATGGTCCATCGAGACCTTTCACCTGCGCTAGACGAACGCCACCCGTACGTGGAAACAGGGTCATCGACGCAAACGACACTTCGTAGGTCCGGCTTTTGCCGATGGTTTTGAGGTAGTTTTCAGTCGGTTTGGGAATGGCTTTGGCGTACGATAGCACGAGGTCGGCCCCAAGCAGTTCGCGGGCTTGGGAGTCGATGCTGCGGGCCAGGTTATCGCCAAACGAATTCAGCCCCACCAGGGCCGCGATGCCCAGCACGATGGCCGACATAAATAGAAATAACCGCTGACGGCTCCGGCGACTATCGCGCCAGGCCATGCGAAGAAGCCAGGATAGATTCATAATGGTGAAAGAGTGAAAGAGCGAAAGAGTGAAGGCGTTTCCCAGTGGAGGTTGGCCGCTGGTATGTCGCTCTTTCACTCTTTCACTCTTTCGCTCATTAATTTTTGGTCCGAGACAACCGTACCCCCTTTCACCCGGATAATACGCTGGGTGCGTTGGGCAAGGTCGAGATCGTGGGTGACGAGAACGAGCGTGGTGCCAGCTTCGCGGTTCAGGTCGAAGAGGAGCGATTGAACCGTGTCGCCTGTTTCGGTGTCGAGGTTGCCCGTAGGTTCGTCGGCAAACAGAATTTTTGGGCGGTTCGAGAAAGCCCGTGCCAGCGATACCCGTTGCTGCTCACCACCCGACAGTTGGGTAGGGTAGTGGTGACCCCGCTGGCCGAGTCCAACGCGTTCGAGCAGTTCACGGGCAGTTTTTTCGGCATTGCGCTGACCCTGTAACTCCATCGGCACCATCACGTTTTCGAGCGCCGTGAGGGTTGGCAAGAGCTGGAAATTCTGAAAGATAAACCCTACGTGCTGATTCCGGACGGCAGCCCGCTGGTCTTCGCCCAAGTTGTCGAGCCGAATATCGTTCAGGAAAACGCTACCCGAAGTGGCCCGGTCGAGCCCAGCGCACAGGCCTAACAGCGTAGTTTTGCCGCTTCCCGAGGGGCCGACAATTGAAAAAGTGTCGCCCGCCTGAATGTCGAACGAAACATCGTGTAACACAGTGAGCGGCCCGTTGCTGCTCTGGTATGTTTTAGTAAGGTTTTCGACGTGAAGGATGCTCATGAAAATGCTGTTCTACCTCACCCCCAGCCCCTCTCCTTCGCAAGGAGAGGGGAGTCTTACCAGTCACACAAATATTGTTGTGGATGGCTTGATGCTCACAGGGTTGACGTTGTCGCCACCCCTCTCCTTCACAAGGAGAGGGGCCGGGGGTGAGGTTATATAAACAGCCAACAGCGTTTTACGCTAAATCTTTCCCCGAGTTGGGTTTAAATTGACAAACGGGGAATTTGACCCAATTTTGTGGGTCAAGTCTAGGATTAGTGGGAAATAATCTAGCAGTCTGTTTTACGCGCAGGAAGCAGGCTTTAAACTCACCGGCCTGCTTCCTGCCTGTAAAATAGCTTAGTTTCTTTTTGGCAATAGTTTCGTTTTTTGGATGACTACCGGTATACAGATTTCAGTGGGGCAATCGCAGATCGTTGGGGCTACGGTTACCGTTATGTCTGTGTAGCATCCCGATGAATTTCTAACCCTGACCGTATACGACTGAGCGACTGACGGGTTCTCGAGATGTCATCATAATATCCCTCAGGGAAAATATGCTGGTCGATCCCCGCTAGTAAACCTACTGAAGAGCTTATATATGAAAAAATATCATGTAAGGTACTTGCATGTAAAGTGCTCATTTATAGTTGATTAACCTCTTCGTGTATTAAATGGAAAAAGCCCGGCAATCCGGGCTTTTTTGTCATTAATGCGGTCTATTTGGGTATCAATTCGGCTCTCGACGGTGGTCCGGCAGCTTTAGATCAGGGGTCTAACGTGCATCTTGGGCATCTATTGGGACTGGAACTGGATAACCCCCGATACGGTACGTCGGCAGCTGTTGCCGTCGGTTACTGTCAGCGTGAAGGGCCCCCCTCGATTAATGGGAAACACCCCCGTATTGTTGCTGTCGGCCTGGCGGATCTCGTAGCCGTTGATGCGGTCGATGATAATAACCCGCTCGTAGAACACCCCGCCCGTTGACCCAAAATTCTGTCCCAGACTGGAGGAGGGAAGGGTGATGGTAGCGGTACCCGTATTGGGCCCCACCACTGTTGTTCCACCGGGGAAAGTAAGTACGACGGTAGGTTGGGGGTTGACCATGACAGGCGCGGTAGCACTGGTTGCTGAACCGGCGTTGCTCACGACCAGCGTGAAGACCTGTGGGCCTGATCCACTTGCTGTCAGAACCTGAGTAAAGCTGGCACTGCTTGCATTACCACTCACGGTGTTGCTGCCGTTGGTGATGGTGTAGGCGTAGGGCGGAGCCGCGAAGCCCACCGTAGCCGTAAACGTAATAGGGCTGCCCGCACAAACCGGCGAGGGGCTGGCCGTTAAGTTAGTGATGATCGGTGGTGATGCCACATTGGTAATTACGTTGTTGTCTAACGAAATCGCACCCGCAGTTGACAGGAATCTACCCGTAACCGATGCACTTGCACCCCCTGTTATGGCTCCCGCAGAGACTATAGTACCCTGAAAAGTTGATCCAGCGCCTAAAGTAACTGCATCCACAACCCGGAAGAATACATTTTTGGCAAGAGCACCATTGGTCAATACAATGCTTGAATTAGCACCCGTTATTAACGTATTACTTATCTGGATGATAAATATACCGTCGCCACTCAAAGTCAGCGTTCCGTTAGCAGCCAAATTGGTGGCAGCTCCGTTAGGCTGACAGAAAACACCTGATCCCGCTAAGCTGGATGACACGAGTGTTTGTCCCCCCAAGGCAGGCGATATAATAGTACCGCAGGAAGCAGTGCCCAGTGAGCTATATAAATTCGTTACGTCTGTGGCAGCCGACCCAGACTCGGGACTGCCCAAACCACGTATATTTCCATTTACCGTTGCCTGAGGTGGTCCACCAAATTGGGTAATTGTACCCGTAGTGTTACCGATGTCCCCCGTTATTACCGACGGGCCATTGTTGGACAAGGCCCCAGTTATACTGAACAGGGCAAAATTGGCCGTTGTCCCCAGGTTGGGGGCTGGTGTCTGTCCAAAGCTCATATTCGTGAACACGAGTAGAGTTGCGACAGTAGCGATAAGAGTAAAGGTTTTCCTCATTTGGCTGTCAAGAGTTAACATGTTGTTATTTAGTTACGTTTTGCGTGCCAAAGTAAGAGCCCTCTAGTCCTTAATGAGTTATACAATTACAAATGATTGTTACACCATTGCCGCATTTTTGAATAAGATTGATTCTTTGCGTGAAATTTTTGAAGGGAGTAGGCGTCAACCCTGCAATTTTTCGAACTGGGGGAATTAGTAGGCCGGACTACTAGAGTTTAATTACTTAGAGATTTGGGTGAGGTTGAGTTATTTATTGAAGTGCACTTCGTTTACACGCTCGATTTTGTGCGCAATGATGGCATGCTCAATTGTGATGCCCCTCACTTCAGACTAGAAATTAGTTAGATGCAAGTATATTCCCATATCGGGTTGAGAGTCTGAACTGTACGGCCCAGGTCGCCCTAGCACCTTGCCACGACTCCAGTAATTGTCGAGCTAAATTTGCCACAACGAAGCCATGCCGAATGGGTAGGAGACCCTACCCATTCGGCATGACTTGATCTACTCTATTACAGAATTTTTAAAAAATTTTATATTATTTACAGACTTTCAAGAGTGAAGCGTCTTTTATCCTTGAGTTGCTTGAAGAACCTTGGAGTTAGCCCAGTTACCTTCTTGAACTGGCTAGATAAATGAGCGACGCTACTATAGTTTAGTTGATGAGCTATTTGAGAAAGAGTGAGCTCATCATATAAGAGTAACTCCTTGACTCGTTCAATTTTATTAGCAATGATATACTGCTCAATGGTAGTACCTTTCACTTCAGAGAAGATAGTTGCTATGTAACCGTAGTCATAATCTAACTTCTTACTGATATACTCAGAATTTTTTACTTTAGGAAATTCATCCATATGATGAATCATGTCAATAATGACAGTTTTTACTTTTTCAATCAGTATTGCTTTTTTGTCATCCATTAGTTCAAGACCGGACTTTAACAAAGCATTTTGTAGTTGATTACGCTGCTCAGATGTGAGAGTCTCTCTGAGCTCAACTTCACCCAAGTCTATCATTCCATGATGTAACTTGAGTTTATTTAACTCTTCTTCTACCTTCATCTTACAGCGACGGCTAACCATGTATTTAATGTAAAGTTTCATACTATTTTATATTTGGAGAGCATAAAAAAGCCTGGGTTAATCAGGCCAAGCGCCCATGGACATTGCCCTACCTGAGTGTTTTGCCGAATGCAGTTTTCCAACTCACTCATATACCGAATGAGTGGTTTGATCCTCTCGTATTTAGTCGGGTTTTCCTGACTGTGTAGATCGGCATCACAGTCCAGCTCATGAATCAATTTTAGACCTTTGATCTTGTTTCCATACCAGAGGTGCCATCGCTTCGGCGCTCCGATTAGCACTCTCTAACCGTTTTTGAATTTGCTCTCCATCCGCGCCAACTTTAGTTAACCCCATTAAGTATTACTGTAATACCGTAAAACGCATCGTCATC
Organism: Flavobacterium sp. SUN052; assembly: GCF_028867935.1. GTDB lineage: Bacteria > Bacteroidota > Bacteroidia > Flavobacteriales > Flavobacteriaceae > Flavobacterium. Next base: position 514,315 of record NZ_JAPQNS010000002.1, on the reverse strand, counting down.
GGACCGCGCACGCAACCAGTCTAGAATATGCAGAGCGTTCGGGGTCAGCTGGCTTTGTAACTGGCGCAGATTGGCCGCACCATCCGACAGAAAAACAATCCGAAACGAGCTCACTGTTTGAGGCTTATCCGACAATGGGCTGACAGTGAACTAGTGACTTCTCAACCATACTATACCAAATAGGGTTCGCAGAGTTAGGGGCTGAAAATCTTTTAAAACACGACGGCCAGTAGTTTAGGTAATTCGTGTATTGGAAAATAATTGGCCTGTTGTTGAACGATCTGAACTTGCAGGGCTTCCAATATCTGTTTTGATTCAGGGAGTGATAAACCAATGTTCGCTACGTCTAATCTTTACCGAACGTCAGGATAGACTCGGTTTGAAGCGATTCACTGAAAGCTTCAACGGTCAATGAGTCGGAGCGCCGAAGCGATAGTAAACTTCATGGCAATCAGGGTTTAAGCAGTACGTATTCATTGACTTTTTGAACCGTATTCATTGATGCATTGCACAACTTAGCCATTTTTCGCACACTTAGCCCAGCCCGCAGATTCCCAACTATCTAGGCATTTTTTTTAGAAAAGTCGCTTTCCCCTCCCTTTTTCCATCATGATCCCCAATTTTCTTGCCTTGCCGCTGTTCTATGTCGCCAACTTTCTTAGGCAGGCAAGATCGTTGTCCACTCAAGCAGAAAGGGGGTTGCAGCGGTTTAGCAGCCGATAGAATTTTCTCAACTCGTATCTGATGCCGTCAGTGATCGGTGAAATCGTAGATGTAGGTGGACTTGTCGTTCACCCGCCAGAAAATCACCCAGTCGAACTTGATTCGCATCGTCGGCAAAATAAAACCCGCCGTATCGAATGCCGTACAGCTTTCCCCAGATGTGAAAGCTGTACAAGTGCTAATTCTCCCAGCCCATGACAACCCGAAACAGTTAGTTTCTTTTTGGCAATAGTTTCGTTTTTTGAATCACTACCGGAATACAGATTTCTGCCGGACAATCGCAGATGGTTGGTGCCAGAGTTACCGTCACGTCTGTGAAGCACCCCGACGAATTTCTAACCCTGACCGTGTACGACTGAGCGACTGCCGGGTTAGGCAGAGTTGTGGTGAGAATACCAGTTGCCGGAATCGTTTTGGCTGCTCCCGACAGTGGTGCCGCTGGGTTAAATGTAGTCCCGAGTGAATACTGGTACGTATGGGTTGGGTTGAAGTTTGTCAATATAAGCTGGCCGTTGGCTTGAGGAATGGTGCCCTGGCAGGTAGCGCCGATAGCGGCAACCTGATAGACTGGATCGGGGTCGAGTTCGACAATAAAGGGGCAGCACGAGAAATTGGGGCAAAGTCCCTCTATGGTATCAACCCCCAGGCTGTAAGATCCCGGCTCCGTAACGACGAGTGTATTACTGGTCTGACCCGTGATGAGTACACCATCTTTGTACCAGCTGTAACTGTTGCGTCCTGCCGGAACGGTTAGGGTAAACTCGTCGCCGGCGCACATTTTCATTGGTATAGTGGCGCAGGCCGTAGCAATCGATCTTGGCACACTGACTACGTTATACAGTATTCCTGAACTGTCGGCAACCGCCTGGAACGTCAGGCTGAGACTTTGTCCCGCACCGATGGTGGCAATAGTCCAAGTGCTTACAGGCACACCCGGCGTGAACGTAGTACTCGTTGGCACGGCTGCTGAGTTAGGCACGTAGGTCAAGCCGATGGTGGTAGAATCTCTGACAATGACATTGGAAAGTGGGGTAGTCCCGGAGTTGGTCACGACAACCGTATATGAGAGTACGGCGCCTAGCTGAACAACGGACCTATCTGCCAAAATCTGCAGAGTCAAGGGAGTTGGCGTCGGTGTTGGTAATGCGTAGTACCCCACATCGACACTGGTGTTGTTTTCCCCAGCAGTCAATGTAATAGGACCAGTCACACCAGCTGTCGATGTTGAGTAGCCAGTCGGTGTTGTGGTACTTACCGAATAAGGCACGCCCGATGTAAGGCCCGTAAAACTGTATATGCCTAACGCGTTGGTTGTTGTAGAAGCAATTGTCGAATTACTGCCATCCCGCAAACTAACTGTCACACCGGCAATGGGTGTATCGCCCGCGTTGCGTATTCCGTCTGTGTTCGTATCGGAATAAACAGTGCCGCCCAGACTAGCTGATGCGGTTGTACAGGATGCTGGGGCATTCGTGACAATATTGTTGCTCAGCGCAATTTTTCCGGCAATGGATAGTGCTCTACCCTCCAGCGACGCCCCCGCTAATAAGCTAATGGCTCCATTGGCCAGTATCGTACCCCTGAAAATAGAGCCAGCACCCAAATCAACGGAGCCATTTACCTGAAAATATACGTTACCAATGCATGCACCATTAGTCAGGTTAATAACTGATCCGGCGGCCGTCGTAAGAGCGCTGTTCAACCTGATAATAAAAATACCCGGTCCACTCAACGTTAGCGTTCCATTTAAAGAGGAAGCATCCGCTGTGGTCTGGCAGTAAACGCCTGCGGTAAGAATCTGGCCATTGCCTAGAGTCGGACTTATCAGCGTACCACAACCTACAGACGTAAGTGCATTATAAGCAGCCGTTACGTCGGTAGCGGCCTGATCTGCCTGCGTGCTGCCTGGTAAACGAGTCTGCCCAACTACGGTAGCGGACGCGAATCCACTAAAAGCGCCAACGTTAGTGCCGATATCACCAGTAACTACCGAAGCTCCTGAATTAGTGAGTTCTCCGTTTGCCGTGAAGAGAGCAAAACTTGAGGTTGTCCCTAGATTAGGCGACTGCCCATAACTTACAGTCGATAATGGTACTAGAAGAATAGCTGATAGAATAGAAAATAAAAGCTTTTTCATGTCTTTCAAAATTGATTTGAGAATTAGTTTTCATCTTGAAAATGAGGATCATTTAACTAGTATCATTGGGATAGCTGACGGGAACAAAAGCCAGGCCATGCAACGTGCCAGCCTGTTTTTGTACAGATGTTGCTAGTATTTATATTGAATTAATTAGAGAAATGAACTAGCCTATTTTTGAGTAGTTAACTCCGTATCAAGGGTGCTACTGTTTTAGCTAATGATAACCACCCTGCTGGATTGGTCTATTAGTTTTGTTAAGCGTCTAATAATTGCCTGATTGCTAAATTCAGAGCCATTAAGTATATTTACTTAAAATAAAAAACTTAATTTATTAATTGATTATTCTGGTTAACCCAGTTTCTATTGGTTAATTACTGCGTATTCCTGAAAATATAACCGTGCCAATAAAATGCGTTACTTCTTTGTTGAGAAAGCGATTGACTGAAAGATGGTAGTTTTGCGGTACAATCCGGCCGTTAGCGAACCCATTTTACCAGGAAATAAACCAGTTGTACATCGGGGCGGTTACTGTTTTGATGTATGTTAATGAACCATGATAAACACGATTAAACAGACTTTGTCCGCCTTTGTAATAGGCGGGATGTTGCTTATCCAGGGCTGCTCGTCCAATTCTAGCGAGAAAAAAAACGAAGAAGCAACCACTACGGCGCCAGCTACAACAACTGCATCTTCAGCAGCGTCTACTGCTGCTCAGAAAAAGACTATTCTGTTTTACGGAAACAGCATCACGGCAGGCTACGGCCTCGACCCGGCACAGGCGTTTCCGGCCTTGATCGGCAAGCGACTCGACTCACTCAAAATGGATTATAAGGTGGTAAATGCGGGTCTCAGCGGTGAAACCACGGCTGGGGGCAAGAGCCGAATCGGTTGGGTGCTGCGTCAACCCGTCGATGTGTTTGTGCTTGAGCTCGGCGGTAACGATGGGTTGCGGGGCGTTTCCTTAGCATCGACCCGGCTTAACCTTCAGGCGATCATTGACACGGTACACACCAAATACCCCGACTGCAAAATCATATTGGCTGGTATGCAGGTGCCACCCAACCTCGGCACCGATTACACACAGGAGTTCAAAGGGATTTACAAGGAGCTGGCCACCAAAAACAAGCTTCCTTTGATCCCATTTCTGCTCGACCGTGTGGGCGGTATTCCCCGCCTGAACCAGCCTGACGGGATTCACCCAACTGCCGAAGGGCACCGAATTGTTGCCGAAACCGTGTGGCAAACGTTGAAAACGGTGCTTTAGACTTAAGAAGAAGAGTAATCGGAGGACATAGAGTGGTGAAAGTCAGCGTTCAAAGCGGGTTGTGAGGGGTTTTGTTTAACTTGCCCTGACCTAAGCTGATTCTGTATGCCCCGCCGACTCTTCACTCAATTTGTCCTTTGCCTTTCTTCTTTTCTGGCATTCCCCATTCTTGCCCAGCACATCGAAGGGCGGGTGACGGATGCTGCTTCCGGGTTAGCACTCCCATTTTCTACGATTTTTATCAACAACACCGCCTTTGCTACCGACGCCGATTCGGTCGGACGGTTTGTGTTGACGAAGGTCCCTCCCGGTAACTATAAGCTGATTGCCCGACTGGTTGGGTACGAGGCCTTGAGCCAGTCAGTTGTGGTGGAAGCTGGCAAAACCGCCCAGGTGAACTTCGCTTTGGTGGCCGATAAAAACGTGCTGAACGAAGTAACGGCTAAAGCCAAACGCGACAAGAATTGGGAAGCCAATTTGAAGCAATTCACCAAGTACCTGCTGGGTGCCGATGTTGCCGCGCGGCAGTGCAAAATCACCAATCCCTGGGTACTCGACTTTCAGCAGGAGAACGGCGTGCTGACGGCGCGAACAAACCAAGCCATTGAGATCGAAAATCGGTACTTAGGCTACCAGTTGGTCTACCTGCTCCGGTCGTTTCGAGCGTCGGAAACGGAGGTGGATTTTAGCGGGTACGCCCAGTTTGTGCCCCTCTGGACGGGTAAAACTGCCGAACAGACACAATGGGATAAACAAAAGCAGGACGCTTTTCGTGATTCTGATCTGTACCTGCTCCAATCTATTATACAGGGTAAAGCGGGAGCAAATGGGTTTGAAGCCTACATCGATAAGCCCGGCGCGAACCCCGGTAACAGAAGTAACATCTTCTATAACGATCAGATCAAAAAGCTACAGCGGATAGGGTTAGACACTCTTGCACGTCGTCAACCCAATGGTACTCAGTTTCGGATCGTGCTACCTCGCCGGTTTGAGCTGCACAGCATACGGTCGGAAGGACCTTTCTCCATTTACCGTGATAAACCCTGCCCGTTAAGCTGGATTGATACCTCTGCCCCTTTGCTGGTCAATGAACAGGGCCTACTGCTGAATCCCCAGGCTTGGACGGTATCGGGCTTTCTGGCAAGTAGGCGGCTGGCCGTGATGCTCCCTGCCGACTATCGACCAGCCAACGCTGTGGAGATGGCTGGCCCTTCAAAACCAGCCTTGAACCGCTGGGCGAATCGGGCCGAGACCCCATTTTTCGTTACGGATAAACCCTATTATGTGCCGAAAGAGGTGGTTCGAATTAGCGGAACCATACAGTACGCCAATCCCATTCATCAGGATTCGCTGAGCCGATTGCTCCACCTGAACCTACTTGATCCGGTTACGGGAAAAACCATTGTGAGCCAGAACATTCCAATTGAACAGGGGCTGTTTCAAACGGCCTTCGTATTGCCCGATTCACTAACCACCCGGACGTTGTTGCTCCAGGGGTATACCAACTGGATGCGTAACTGGGGCGACAGCGCCGTTGCATACCGTTGGCTTCCGGTGGTTTCTTTTCCACAAAAGCCCGTTGGTATTACGTTGCCTGAAGCCGATAATCTGGCAATAACCGTGACTGATAGCGCTCTTCAGGTGCGTATTCAGGACGGGGCTGCTGGTCAGTTTAGGTGGGTAGCGGCATCACTGGTCGACACAACAGTGGTGAGTCAGCTCGATTTGCCTATTGCCTTTGGACTAGCTACCTCGTCGACTTTGACTGCGCCGATGTTTGCCGTGGAGCGGGGTATTGGTTTGTCGGGGCAGGTGGCGAGCCGAAAAGGACAACCGGTTGATGGAGCACAGGTTTTATTCGTGATCCCGAAAACCAAAGGGAGTTTCGTGGCGTCGTCGGATTCAACAGGGCGATTCTCGTTTACTGATCTGCCTATAATCGGGAAAGAGCCAATTATGCTGAAAGCGACGACTAGCCGGGGCAAGCCAGTCGAAACGATCACTCTTCGGACTGAAAACACGCCCGCATTAACAAGTTTTGCCCGTGCTGTACCGACCTTGAGCATGCAACAGGCAACGGTACCCTCCTGGTACGGCGATTCGACGCGGGTCAGGATGTCGGATGGCACGGTACGCCTAGCCGAAGTGCTGGTGAAAGCCCCAAAGAAGGCCATTCCTCCAACTACCAAATACGGCGAAGCCGATTATGTGGTAAAAGGCAAGGACTTGTTCGACAAGGCAGTGGGCGACAATATTTTAGTTGCCCTGCAGGGACGGGTACCGGGCCTGCGCGTAGTCGAGAAGTTTGGCGACGATGGGTTGCGAAAACTGATTATCACCCTGCGTGGGGGCTTTACAGGGGGAGGATTTAATGGAGGAGCCACTCAGCCACTCCTTTTAGTCGACGGGGTGCCGTTTTCTGATGTAAACGACTTGAGTGCCATTCCACCGAGCCGAATCGATCGTGTTGAAGTAGTGAACCGGGCCGAATCGATGATGGGCTTGCGGGGCTATCTGGGCGTGATTGCTGTGTATACCAAACAAATGTCAGATGTAGATACCCAGGCTCTACAGACCGACCCCGCTATCCGGCGATTTACGGTGTCGGGTTGGGCTCCCGATTCGGTGGCTGCGCGTCCTTCGGTGGGTGTTTACTGGCTTCCGATAGCCACTGACCGGGGCCAATTCTGGGAGTTCTCCTTTCCCAAACCGACCCGGCATGGCACGTATCGGCTCGTTTGCGAAGGGATTACCACAACAGGTAAGCGGCTAGTGCTGGCGAGGAAAATAACACTCTGATTGGCGTGGGGTCAGGTCCCCCGACCCATAGCCCCATAACATGGCAGGTCTCTGACGGCACTTTTGCATGGTCTTGGGTCAAGGACCCATTTACGGCAGGTGGGGCCGGGCCGACGCTTCGGACTTGCCGCCACCCCTAAAGTAAACCACCACTTGACAAGCCTTTTCACAACACCATGAAAGCATCCCAAATTCTTGTTACGCTGGCCGTTGTTGCCCTCGCTGCCTGTTCGGGAAAGAAGCAGGAAACTACCGAGACGGCTGTCAGTCCACCCAGTTATAAGCTCATTCCGGCCAAGCGTGTGCTCTTTAACTCGTTTGTCGACTGTAACATGGCCGAGGCTTGGGTGGGCGATACCTTCCGAATTTTCCCCGGTAAATACGGCGAGGATCCACTTTGGGGCGACGCACATGATCTCAATTTTGCCGATGGTCGGCATGCCGAAGAAGCGTTTGCCAGCGGTGCTGCGGCTTTCACCGAACCGCAGATGCCCAAAAATACCCCCGCTGGTACACCGGGTTTGCATGGGGCTGTCTGGTTCGAAACGGTGTACCAGGATCCAACCGATAAATCGGGACGGACGTTGTATGCTGTGTATCATAACGAAAACTATCCCGCAACCCTGCCCTACAACGCGGCAACGGGTGAAGGATACATTGATAAAAAATGGCCGCAGGGACTAACCGGGCCAACATCGCCCGCTGCTGTGTGCCGGATCGGGATTATGAAGTCGATCAACGGCGGCCACTCGTGGGACAATCGGGGCTTGTTTCTGGAAGACCTTCAGCCCCGGATGATCCTGAAGCCCCACAACACATCCAAAACGTTTGCCGGGGGAGTAGGCGACCCCTCGGCGGTGGCTAGTGGCGATTATTTGTACCTGTTCTATGGCGAATATGGCTACCCTGGCCAGTATGAAGAAAAAGCGTACGATCCACAGAAGGAGTGGAGCGGTCAGTGCATTAGCGTTGCCCGTATCCGATTGAGTGATCTCGATAAACCGGTTGGTAAGGCTCGGCGCTGGGACGGTAAAGGGTTCAATGCCCCCTGGAACGGCGTAGGAGCACCTATTGCGGCCTTACAAATCCCACGAGAGGCCGGGGGAGGGCCCGGTTCGTCGCCCACGGGTGGATTCCATTGGGGGCCTTCGGTGAGCTGGAATACGCACCTGAACGCCTGGGTTATGCTGATGGCTAAATCGACGGGTCCTTCGTGGGCAGGTAGTAGCATTCACATCTCCACCAACCCAAACAAAGATCTGGGCGAGGCTATGCAGTCGCAGGCCTGGTCGAAACCCAAACTGCTGCTCGATAAGCCCGGTTTCTTTCTGTGGTATCCGTCGCTACAGCCCATGAACACGCCAGATGATGTGACCAACAAACATACCTGTCTGCGGCTCGGCAAGCGGGCGCGTTTGTTTGTCAAGAACATTAAACCCGAAAAAAGCGAGTACCTGTCGGAGTATATAATTGAGTTTGAAAAGGCCAATCCATAAGCGTATGAGCTAGTTTGTCAGACTTAAAAGCACGTTTGTCACCAACAACAGGCCATTTATCCTAAATCGTCACCGTCAACGGGAATAGGGTGTATATTTGACCGTTGACTCTTGTACTTTCGACTTTTGACTTCTATTCTGTGACCTCTACGTTTATTCTCGAAACCCGTAACATCGTCAAACAGTATGCTCAGCATCGAGCATTGGACGACGTCAGTTTAAGTGTGCCGCGCGGCAGTATTTTTGGCCTGCTTGGCCCCAATGGGGCGGGTAAAACCTCACTGATCCGCATTATCAACCAGATAACCGGTCCCGATTCGGGCGAAGTTTTTCTGGGTGGTGAACCGCTTCGTCTCGAACACATCAAACGTATTGGCTACCTACCCGAAGAGCGCGGCCTGTACAAAAAAATGAAGGTGGGCGAACAACTGTTATACCTCGCCCAACTCAAAGGGCTGACGGAGAAACAGGCGATGGAAAAGCTCAAAATCTGGTTCACGAAGTTCGACATCAAACCCTGGTGGGAAAAAACCGTGGAAGATCTGTCGAAGGGGATGCAGCAGAAAATTCAGTTTGTGGCTACGGTTATGCACGAACCTGAACTGATTATTCTGGATGAGCCTTTTTCGGGCTTCGACCCCATCAACGCCAACCTCATCAAAGACGAAATTCTGGAACTGCGTAACAACGGCTCTACCATCATTTTCTCGACGCACCGGATGGAATCGGTTGAGGAACTATGCGATCATATCGCCCTCATCAACCGCTCGCACAAGGTACTCGACGGACCGAAGCGGGCAATCAAGGATCAGTTTAAAACGCACACCTACCATGTTGAATATCAGGGATTGCTTAATGAACTGCCCGATGCTTTTGAGATAGTAAATAGTCAGCCAGCCGACGATGGATTTACACGGGCCGATATTCGGATACCGCCCGATGGCTCGGTCAATGATCTGATCCGTACCCTGCTCGACCGCGTTGCTGTGCGGAGTTTCGGCGAAAATATTCCCAGTATGAACGACATTTTTATCAAAGCCGTAGGGCAAACTAATGAGTGAATATGAAAACGATCTTCCTAGTCCTCAAACGTGAGTATCTGGTGCGGGTTAAGAAAAAGTCGTTCATTGTGATGACCATTCTAACGCCCATTTTGATGTCATCGATCTGGTTGTTGCCCGTTTATCTGGCGACAAAAAACACCGATCAGAAAAAAGTGCAGGTGATCGACGACAGCGATCGCTTCGGTAAGGTGTTCAAAACGACTGATGAACTGGCTTTTTCAGTAAGCGATCAACCCATTGAAACTGCCAAGAAAAACTTTAAAAAGAGTGGGTATGATGTGCTAGTCTATATTCCGGCCAACATCATCGACGACCCGAAGGCACTGAAACTCTATTCGGAGAAAAACGTGAGCTTGGGTGTTGAAAATGGTATTGAAGATGCCGTAGAGAATGAGATTGAGAATCAGAAACTGATCACAGCAGGTATCGACCGTAAGGTTCTCGAAAGCACCAAAGTAAAGGTTTCGGCCAGCACCTACAACCTCAGCGACGAAGGTGAAAAAGACAGCAGTTCAGGAGCTGCCACGGTGCTGGGGTATTTTTTTGCATTTGCTATCTACTTCACTATTTTTCTTTACGGTGCCCAGGTAATGCGTGGTGTTCTGGAAGAAAAAACCAACCGGATTGTCGAAGTTATTATCTCGTCAGTGAAGCCGTTTCAGCTTATGGCCGGCAAAATTCTGGGTGTTGGGCTGGTTGGCCTGACGCAGTTTATGCTCTGGATTTTGCTCACCATTGGCATTTCAACCGCCCTGTCAACAGTGATGGGTGGAGAGAATCTGGCTAAAAAAAGAATGGAGCAAGCAGCCGTCGATCGGGCCGCTGGACCCGGATCGGCCAATATGACGCCTGTTTCGCCCGCCGAAGCCAAAGCCAAAAAGGAAGCCAACGCCGATATGCTGACTAAAGTGAAAACTGCCGTCGGCACCCTCGACTGGACATTACTACTCGTTTGCTTCGGATTCTATTTTGTGGGGGGGTACCTGCTTTATAGCGCCCTGTTTGCTGCCGTTGGTGCCGCCGTCGATAACGAAACCGACGTACAACAATTCATGCTTCCGATCACGATTCCCTTGATTCTGGGCTTTATCATTGCTCAGTTCGTGGTGCGCGAACCAGACGGCCCCATTGCCTTCTGGTTCTCGATGATCCCATTGACATCGCCTATTGTAATGATGGTGCGTGTGCCGTTTGGTGTGCCTATCTGGGAAATTGCTTTGTCAATAGTGCTGCTCATTGGTGGCTTTATTGGGGTTGCCTGGATAGCCGCCCGCATCTACCGCGTGGGCATTCTTATGTATGGCAAAAAGCCGAGCTACGCCGAACTGGCCAAGTGGATTTTTTATAAGGCGTAAAGACGGTAACAGCAGACAGACGGCCAGGCCGTCTGTCTGCTGTTACCACAAGTCCGGTAGCTTACGTTCGTATTGAAGCGAAGGACCTGGATAAGCGGTATGGGATGGTAAAATTCGTGATTCGGTGCGTTCAATAGAACCTATCGTCACAACGGAATATAGGCTTCAGGCATAGCGGGTACTTTTTTCAATGGAGCTTTCTGCTGGGCAAACGTCAGGGTAAAGGTCGTGCCTTTTCCAGGTGTACTGACTACCTCGATCTGCCCCCCGTTGGCTTCGGCCAGTTCGCGCACCAGCACCAGGCCCAGGCCCGTGCCGGGTTCGTTGGCCGTGCCCGGTTCAGATGCCCGGTCAGGTAACTGGAAAAGAGCGGCCACTTTTTGAGGAGCCATACCAATGCCGGTATCGGTGACGGAGAAGGTGCCAACGCCTTCCCGAGTCTCTGAGCAAATCGTGATTGTGCCGCCCGGCTGCGTGAATTTCAGGGCATTTTGCACCAAATTACGAACCATAATTCCCAGATGGTCGGGATCGACGAGCAGGTGTTGGTCAGGTCGGATAGCCTGCTGAATATGAATCCCTTTGCTATCGGCTACCGACTGAAGCGCGCGGATTTCCGTTTCGATCAGGGGCACCACCGCCACCCGTTTGACATTGGGCAGGAAGCCGCTTAGCTGCGACATGGCCCAGTGTAAAAGATTGTCGAGCAGGATTTGCACCTGTTCGAGCCGGGCGCTGACCGAGCGGGCCGAGCGGTCAAATTCGACGGGGGTGAGGGCGCCCCAATCGTGGAGCATCAGGTAACTTTTGAGGTTATCCACCGGTGCCCGCAAATCGTGCGAGAGCAGGGCAAACAGCTTATTTTTGGTGGCATTCAGTGCGGTCAGGTTCTGGTTGAGCTGGGTGAGTTCCGCTTTTTGGCGGTTAATGCGTTGCCGATTCCGGAACAGGACAATCAAAAAGGTGCCGAGCAACCCGGCAAATAACAATGCCCCCAGCAAATAGACGCGCTGTTGCTGGATTTCTTTCTCTTTTTTCCCCAGATCGAAAGCCGCTTTTTGCTCAGTCATCTGGAGTTTGGCGTCGTTGGCCTGCCGTTTGCGTTGGAGCCAAAGCTGGATGGTGTTGAACTGATTCGTAAATTCATAGGCTTTCGACCAGTCTTTCTGCCGAACATACGCGTCAGTAAGGTAGCGATAGTAGTAGTAGAGGTGCAGCGAATCGGGTCTGGCTCGGCGATTTTCGGAGGCAATGCCGGCCATCATAATACGTTCGGCCTTTTTGTGCTGAGCCAGATTAATGTACAACCGGCCCAGATCGCAGGTGTATACAAACTCGCCGTAGATTTTGCGCAACCTGGGTGCTTCACGGGCCACAGTCTGGGCAAATGCCAGCGATTGTTGGTGTTCCCCTTTGCTTTCAAGCAGGTCACAGTAGTCGAGGGCTGCCGTGAACCAGTAGTCGATGTCGTGTTGGTAGCAGGTAGCCATCACTTGCCGGATTGCTTTTTCGGCCCCCGGATAATTACCATCGAAAGACAGGTAAATAGAAAAGTAAGCAGCATAAACTTCCGTCAGCACCCGCCAGTGTTTGGCTTGCTGCGCATGATACAATGCCTTCGCTAAAAATTCTTTGTTGTTTCCAACGCGCATTTTGGCTGCACTAAGGGCCAGCAACTGATAACAACTGGCAAGGTGGTAATCGTCATTACTGGCTGCGGCAATTCGAATAGACTGGTTTAGTGATTCAATCGTCTTGGCTTCCTCACGGGTAATAAAATGATGGGTGAAACCAATCTGATAAAGCGCTCGTGCCATGCCCGAAGCGTCGTTGCGCTGCCGCGAAACTGCCAGCGACTGATTCAGGAAGTAAAGGCCCGAGTCGGGGTGTTGGTTGGCGTATTGTTTGCCTAATTCATACAGCAAACGGCTGCGGGTGGTGTCGGCTGTTGCCTGCGCCAGTTGTTGTTTCAGGCGTGAAATAGAAACCGGCTGTCCCCACAACCAAACGGGTAACAGCAGCAAAACGATGAGGCAGAGTAGTTGACGCATGGCAGCTTACCGAACAATCAGCCTGCCCAACATATGCGTCCGCTGAAACGCGGCCCGGTACTGATCGCCGATGGGAATAACCTGCCCGGAGGTCAGCACCAGATCGTTTTTACGGACTTCGCTGATGGCTGCCCGCAGCACCAGATACGACCGGTGTACGCGCACAAACAGGTCATTTTTTAAATCGCCTTCCAGTTTGGCAATAGTGAGCACCGGCAGGTAGGTTCGGTTGGGGGTTACAATCTGAACGAAGTTGTCGTCGGCCTGCATATACAGCACGTCGGCACAGCGAATCTGCTGGTAATGCTGCCCTTCTTTCACAAAGAAATAGGGTTCAATGGCGACCGACTCGGCGGGATTCTGGAACCGCTGGCGCACCTTCTCGATACTGGCCAGAAAGCGGGCCGGGTCGAGTGGTTTGGTCAGAAAATCAACGGGCGACACCTCGTAGCAGGCCAGGGCATAGTCGCGGTGCGAGGTAATAAAAATGACCAGTGGCGGCTGCTGCATACTCCGCACAAACTGGAGGCCCGTCATCTCGGGCATCTCAATATCGCAGATCATCAAATCCACTTCTTTCTCGGCCAGTTGGGCGTAGGCCTCGGTGGCCGATGCACAGGCATCCACCAGTTGCAGGTGAGGATTGAGCTGAACCACCCGGCTCAGGATAATACGCCCATCGGGATCATCATCGACCACCAGGGTTCTGATTTTAGCGATCAATGTAGTCTATTAGAATGATGGACATTGTTTTTCACGTACCGATTCGCGGGTTTCAGGGCCGCCAGTGAGGGGTTCACCCAATGCTACAGATTGGTCTTGGAAGCTGGCCAATGGCCCGGTTAGCTTTGAGATTAGTCTGCCAAAGCTACTGAATCTATCAGAAAATTGGTCACCCACAGTCTATGAAATCACCACTATCACTACCTCAAAGCCTGTTTACGGGCTGTTTGTTGCACCGGAGCCTTCGCCGGAGCCTTCGCCTAAGCCTGTGCCTGACCCTCGGCTGGCTGGGAAGCCTTGCCCCGCTTTGGGCGCAAACAAACACCTGGGTTCAGGAGAGTATTGGTACCACTGGAAGTTTTTTTGCCATCTGGGGGAGCGACGCCAGTAACATCTGGATTGCTGGCGCCGGTACTACCTTTCGTCAATACGATGGTACAGCCTGGGTCTCCAAGCCTACTAACGTGACCCTTTCTAATGCCAGAGTTAGTAGCATTTGGGGCACCGATGCCAACAATATTTATGTAGCGGGAAATTATGGTACAAGTTTCCCGGTAGGTTTTGTACTCCGTTATGACGGCACGACATGGAGCCAACAAGCGATCGGAGCACCGAGTTTTTCTCAGGTATGGGGGACCAGCAGCAGTAATGTATGGGCAGTTGGAGGACAAGGGGTCGTGCGTCGGTATAATGGTAGTACCTGGGCTACTTTGAATGCTGGGGCAGGGACTTCGATAGTAAACGGAGTCTGGGGGCCCAATGCCACTTCCGTCTGGATTGTAGGATCGGGAGGGATGATCAGAGCATTCAATGGCAGCAGCTGGTCCGCCCAAACGTCAAACACAACGCAGAACCTAACGGGTATTTGGGGAGTTGACGCCAATAACATCTGGGCCGTTGGCAATGCGGGGACCATTCTGAAATACAATGGAATAAGCTGGTCTGCTCAAGAATCAAACACAACGCAGAACCTAACGGGTATTTGGGGAATTGATGCCAATAATATCTGGGCCGTTGGCAATTCGGGAACCATTCTGAAATACGATGGAACAAGCTGGTCGAGCCAAACGTCGCCCGTTTCCACTAATTTATTTGACGTAACGGTGATTGGCAACCAGGCCTGGGCCACTAGCATCACCAGCGGAATCGTCCTGAAAACGGTTGCGGCAGCGGCAAGCAGTTTGTCCGTAACGGCCTCGGTCAGTGCTTTGTCGGTCTGCGCCGGGGGCACGGTCGATTTGTCGGCGGAGGTAAGTGGCGGCAGTAGTCCCTACAGCTACACCTGGACCGCTCCGGCGGGTTGCAGCGTTGTCGGGTCGGGCAGTGCCGTAACGGGAAACGTCGGTAACACGGTTTCGGGCCCGCAGGTGTTCACCGTTACCGTTGCCGATTCGGCTACCCCCACCGCCCAGAGCAGCACGACCACCGTCAGCGTCACGGTGCAGAGTCTGCCCACCGTCAGCATCACACCCACGCCCTCGCTCACTATTGCCTCTGGAGGCAGCGTAACGCTGACGGCCACTTCGGGTTTCGAATCCTACGCCTGGAGCGATGGGGGCGAAAGCTCGTCGGTGGAGTTCACCAACGTGACCAGTGTCACCACCCTCACTGTCACGGCCACAACAGGCGTTTGTTCAGCTACGGCGAGCGCAGTCGTGAGCCTGACGAGCGCGGAAACTCCCTGCGCGGTCACAGCCACCATTAGCGGCAATCTGACCATCTGCGGTGGGGTCGCCACCACCCTGACGGCCTCGGGGGCAGGCACGGGCGGTTCTTATCTATGGAGTCAGCAGGGCGAGCAGACCGCTTCTATTGAAGTTCCTTATGATAAAACCGTGTCGGTAACTGTAACCACGGCCGGCAACTGCACAGCTACGGCCAGTGTGAGCACCTACATGCGAACGCGGCCAGATGTGGGTAGTGTGGTGCCCACGCTGGGTCTGACGGTGTGCCAGGGGCAGAGCGTGACCTTGACGACCGAAGCCAGCCAGGGTAGTCCGACCAGTAATCGGGATCGTCGGGCGACGCGCTTGAAACCGAACAGCAACCAGATGGAACTGTCGGCGGGTCTAAGCTACACCTGGTCAACCGGGGGGAGCGGTTCGTTCGTGAACTTTGTGCCGACGGCGACCACGGTGGTGAGCGTGCAGGTGGGTGACGGCTACTGCGTCTCCCCGGTGGTCAACACGACGGTGACGGTTCAGACCCCACCCACCCTGAATATCACGCCCACGCCCAGCCTGCCAGTCCCTTTTGGCAGTAGCGTGACCTTGACGGCCTCCTCGGGCTTCGATACTTACGATTGGAGCGCGGGTTCGGAGAGTGGGATTCAAGTGTTGCCGGAGGTGACCACGGCGATGCCGGTGACGGTGACGGCGACTAAAGGGGTGTGCACAGCCACGGCGAGTGTGACGGTGAGTGTTCAGGTGGAAGCGCCTACCTGCACCCTGACGGTGGATACCGACCAGAGTGCGGAGGAAGTGTGCCAGAATGAGACCCTCTCGCTGATCGCCCTGGCTGATTATCTGGACAAAAACAGTAAGGCCAATCCAACGGGTCAGGCCAGGAAGGCGATGCCCATGCTTACTTACCGTTGGCTAAGCCCTGAAGGGGCTGGGCTTAGCAGTACCTCCGGCCAGGAAGTGGGGGCCAGTTTTGCCAGCAGCGGGGTGAAAACCTTTACGGTGATTGTGACGGATGCCAACAACTGCACGGCTACCAACACGGTGAGCGTAACGGTGAAACCACTGCCAACGGTGACGATTGTTTTCCCCCAAAGCGCCACGGTAAGTCCGGGTCCGGTAGTAACGGTGCCGGTGGGGCAGGGGCTGACCTATCAGGTGTTTGGGGGCATGAGTTACGCCCGTTTAGTGGAGGTAGATCGAATCAACGGTTTTTTGATCAACCAGACCAGCCAGAATGCAACGGGTGAGTTCCCGATTGACCATTTGGGCCCCTACAGCATCACGGTAACGGGTGCGAACGGTTGCCAACGCACGGTGACGGGGGTGATAAAATAGCGGATTGCGAAGGGTGAGTGGCGATTAAAACCGCGCAATTCGCCATTAAGTGATAGAAGAGGAAGATGCAAAACCCCGGCCGTTTTGAGCCATTGGTGGCCCGGCCGGGTCTTTTGTTTGGGTATTGTTAGTTAGCTTCCTGCATTTCGCCCGGCTGGCGGACTGTTGCTCCCGGATTCACACCAAATCGCGCCCGGTAGAGTCGTGTAAAGTAAGAAAGGTTCTGATAACCTGCCTGATACACGACCGATTTGATCAGCGGAGTGGGTTGTTGCTGGAGCAACTCGTGGGCTATCTGCAAGCGAATTTCCTGAATTAGCTGGTTGGGCGATAGCCCGGTTAGCACCTTCACCCGCCGATAGAGTACCCGCTCGCTGAGATTGATTTTTTCGGCCAGTAGTCGCACGTTGAATTCCGGGTCAGCGCGGTTCTCGCGGATAAGCCGTTGGAGTCGTTCAACCCATTCGTCATCGGTCAGATCGGCCGGGTCTACTTCCTCAACTGGAGGTTGATCCTGCCAGATAGCCTGCTCTTCGGCTCGGGCCAGCAGGTTGTCGATGCGGGCCAGCAACTCGGCTTCATAAAAGGGCTTGGTCAGGTAGTCGGCCACGCCGAGTTGCAGGGCCTGTAGCCGGGCTTCCAGATCGGCGCGGGCGGTTAGCAGGATAAGGGGAATGGATTTCAGCTCGGGTTTTTGCCGGACGGTAGCCAACAGCGTCAGACCGTCCACTTCGGGCATCATTACATCCGACAGAATCAGACGGGGGCGCTTATCAGGCGGTGCTGTACTGAGCCAGTTGAGCGCTTCCCGACCGTTTTGCGCGGTTCGGATGGTGTATAAAGGTGACAAAATAGTCTGGATATAGCTAACCATGTCGAGGTTGTCCTCAACCACCAGCACGAGCGGCCGGTCGGCCGTCTGCTCATTGTTTTTCTCGACTGCCTTTTGAGGTTCTACATGAAGAACAGGCAGCCGTGATTCCGTCAGGGCGTTCTGATAGGTAGGCTGATTTGCTAATGGCCGGACGGGGTAACTGACCGTGAAGGTGCTTCCTTTGCCCAAATTGCTGCTTACTGTTAGCTTGCCTCCCCACAATTGGCAGTATTCCGAACAAAGCGCCAGGCCAATGCCCGTGCCCCCCTGAATCGGTTTGTCAAGTTGCCGGGACTGAAAATAGCGGTCAAAAATATGGGGTAAATCGTCGGGGTGAATGCCCTGCCCGGTATCGGTTACGGAAATCAGGGCGTAGTTATCTTGTTGCTGGATTGACAATCGGATGGTTCCTCCCGTTGGCGTATAGCGTATAGCGTTAGCCAAAAGATTGCGCAGGACCGTTTCGAATTTGGCTACGTCCAGCGGTAACCACAGGTCTTTTTCGGACCGCGTCAGGTGCAGGTAAATCCCGGCATATTGAACCTGTGGCAGGAAATAGTCTATAGTCTGCTGCACCGCTTGAGTCAGATGGGCTGGCTGCTCGTTCAGCGTGAGTTCATGGGCATCGAGTTTGCTCAGGTCAAGCAGTTCGTTGACGAGTTGAAGTAGCTGATGGGTGTTCCGTTCCATGGCCACCAGCAACTGCCGGGCCTGGGTATCATTGACTAACCCGAATAGGTGGCGAATAGGCCCAACCAGCAGCGTGAGCGGTGTGCGGAACTCGTGGGAAACATTAGAAAAAAAACGGGATTTCAGCGTCGCAGTGGCCTGTAGATCGGCGGCCTGTTGTTCGATAATGGCCTTATCGCGCTCAATGACGGCTTTATCTTGCTCAATTTGGGCCGTTCGGCGGGCAACCTCGGCTTCGAGTTGAGCGTTGGCTTGCAGAAGCTTCCGGTTCCGGTATCGGAAGTAAGCCCGTAGCAGGAAGCCCAGCAGCAGCAGGGCAAGCAACAGAAACCAGGTTTGCAGATAAACGGGACGGTTGATGGAAATGGGGATGGCCAGCACGGGTGAAATCCAGTCTCCATTGATGGTTTGCGCCCGAACTTCCAGCGTGTAATCGCCCCAGGGCAGGCCGTTCAACTGGAGCGACAGTTGATCCTGCAACGCCCATTTGTCCTGCCAGTCGGTAATCCGATACCACAAACGCGTTCGGCCCAGATACCGGTAATCGAGCAGGCCGAACCCGAGCTGGATAAGCCGGTCGTTGGCCGTCAGGTGGATTTGCTCTTGGGCCTGGTAATCGGGCAAGTGACTCACCATTTGTCCCGTTTCGGGATCGAGTTTCTGAAAATCCGTCACCAGCAAGGGGGCCAGCTGTGGGCGGGTGTCCTGAATCTGGTCGGGGTAAAAGGCCGTGATGCCGTTCATACCCCCCAGAAACAGCCGCCCGTCGGGGGCGCGGTAGTGGGATATAAGATTAAACTCCTCATCGGCAATGCCATCTTTGGTGTGGTAAATCTGGATCTGATGCGTCCGGCGGTGGAAACTCATCAGCCCGTTGTTACTCGGTAGCCAGAGCCGCCCGAAGCGGTCTTCGTAAATAGCGTAGAGGGTATTGTCCGAAAGACCCTCTTTGGTGGTAAACTGCTGATAGGTGCCCTGGGCGCGGTTCCAGCGCAGCAGCCCCCCGCCCAGGGTAGCCAGCCAGTACACCTGAGGCTGCTCGGGGTCGGGGTGGATAAAGGTGATGTGATTGAAGGGCAGGTAGTGCAGGCCATTGTCCCGGGTGCTGTAGCGGGCGGTAATTCCCCGTGCCGGATCGAACTGATAGAGGCCCGAGGAGGCCGTTAGCCAGATCCACGGGGTTAGTGCTCTCGGCTTTACTACCTGGTTTGGGAAGAAGCCCGTAATGCGTTGTTGAGCCAGTTCCGTAAACTGGTTGTATCGGGTAAACGGCACGGGCTGTTTCCGTTTGGTATCGAAGCTCAGCATCCCGTGCTGTAGCCCCAGCCAGATTGTGCCCCGATGATCGGGCCAGGCCGAAATGGCGTAATCGTCCGTAACTAGAGTGTAGGCGCTCGCCCGGGTCGTTTGCGGGTCATAGCGCAACGCTCCTCCCGAAAACGACCATAGCACCCCATCGTTGGTCCGTACCAGCGGACAATGGTTGACCGTGTAGATCGGATGCACAGCCCCAGCCGCAACGGCGGGTCTGCTTTGCCCGGTTTGTAGGTCAAGGAGTTGGCTGGTAGGCGCATTGACCCACAACTGCTTGCCAAGCTGGGTCATGGCCCGGATGGACTGCTGGGCTGCGCTAGGCTGCTCATCCGCTATGTGCAGATACCGCTGGAACAGGTTGGGTTCCAACGTCAGCACCAGAAAGCCATTGGCGCTATTGACCCATACGGCCCCGGTTCGGTCAATGAATGACTCCAAGACTCGTTGCAGGCGCGTTATGGGGAAGCCAGCTTTTTCCAGATCGAACACAATTCCCTGTTTGGGATGCCAAGCTACCAGCAGTTGCGGGCCGGTTATCCAGAAGAGTCCGCGGTGCTCATCGTAATTGATGTAAGTGTTATACAGGAAGATGGATGGTGGCAGTCCCAGCGCAACGGGTGCGATGCTTCGGTCGGGGTTCAGTTTGTAGAGGGCCTGACGTGGGCTGGGTACTTCGCCCGAGGTGACCCCGATCTTATCATAAAGGTGATGCAGGTAAATGGAGCCGTCGAGATCTTCCCAAACGGGTATCAGGGTATGTTTATTGGGTAACGAATAACGATTCAGGGTGCGTCCGGTGGAATCCAGTTCGATTAAGGTGCGTGGAGGCTCCACTTCTTGGGGAACCAGGGTTATCAGTACGGTATTTCGTTTGGTCTGGAACATGCGCGGCCAGGGTCGCCAACTATCGGTTACCAGGTCAGGGTGCTGGAAAATGGTTCGGTACTTACCCTGCCGGGTCTGGTAGAGGATTTTACCGTTGTGCGTGCGGAAGAAACGGGAGACCGGATCGGATGATCTTGTGAATTCAATGAGGGGGTCTTTCTGAAGTGCTTTGAATCCTTCCAAGACTGATTGGGCCGATTCAGGCTGTTGATGCCCCGGTCGGATCAGGTACTGATTCCGTTGGGTGTTAATAAAACAATCGTTCAGCCAGAAGTTCCCGGCATGATCGGTGTTCATGCTGCACACGCCCGGATTATAGGCTTTCGATTGCGTAGCGGGTAGGGTGGGGGAGGTATAGGTTTTCCCATCGAACCGATAGGCTCCTTTGGGAGTACCGAGCCAGACAAAGCCCTGTGGGTCCTGACTAATACAGAGAACCGACCTACTGGGCAGGCCCTGTTCAAGCGTAAGATGGCGGTAGGTAACAATATAGGGAGATCGTTTGTCGGGTTGCGCGATGCCCGTAAACGAGCCAATCAATAGCCCTAATCCAAGCACCCCTGCTCTGATGGACAAAGGCATTTTTATGAGTATTAAACATTAGTTATAGTATGGCAAAAATACTTAAAATGAAAATCTGAACGTGATTGACGAACCTAAAAAAAGATTGGCAGGATTGGACTATCGATTGGCAGGATTCGACTATGGATTGTCAGGATTAAAAAAAAAGGATTCTGCTGATTTGCGGCCAGTAATTTGTTAACCATCACGTCTAATGATTAAACCACAATCTCTTCCTTGCCGGTGGCTTCCGATGCAGCTAGCATACCGATGCCAAAGGTACTTTCTACATGGCCTGCTGCTGGTCTGTTTTGTATGTACCACCACCTTTACCTTGGGTCAGGACGCCCTGCACTTCCTTGGCGACAATGATTATGTCGATCTGGGAACGGGCATTCCCAACGTGACCACCTTTACCATTGAGGCATGGATTAAGCCCAGTGCCGGCTATGGGACAGTCACGTCAAGTTCGGAACCGGTTGAAATTATCAGCCGCTGGGGATTGGGCGGGGCAGGCAATGCCGCTTACCGGTTGGGGATTAATTCTAGCGGTAAGCTGGTTGGATCTGTTTATGACGGTACGAACGGCTCCACAGTGACGTCCACGTCGACGATTCCCACCAATAATGCCTGGCTCCATGTTGCCTTTACCCGTTCGGCCGACAATACGATGCGCCTTTACATCAATGGCGTATTGGACGGTACTCAGACGGGAAGTGTTACACCGCAGGCCAGTAACTATCCGGTTTATTTGGGTAAGCCAGTAGATGGAACCAACATCTACAGCGGCAGCATAGATGAAGTGCGGATCTGGAACCGGGCTTTGCTGGCCTGCGAGATTACCAATCAGCGGAACTGCGAGTTGCCCAGTGGCCAAACCGGCTTGTTGGCTTATTACAAATTCAATCAGAGTACGGGTACCTCGCTGCCCGATGCCAGCGGCAATAACAATCCCGGTACGCTGTATAACTTTGCCTTAAGCGGAGAAACATCAAACTGGGTAACCGGCGGTGGTGTGACTACAGGCAATAGCTGCGCGGCACCCGTCACAATCTCGGCTAGTCCGTCGCTCACCATCGCCAACGGTAACAGCTTAACACTTACCGCTTCGGGAGCCAATAGCTACGTTTGGTCAACGAGTGCTTCCGCATCGTCCATTACCGCCAACCCGACTATCACTACGGTATATTCCGTAACGGGCACCACGAACAATGGCTGTTCCTTAGCCTCCACCACTGTCACAGTAAGAAACATTATTAACTGTAACACCTACTTCAACCGCACTACGGCCAATGGACTGGGTAGTAACTCTGTTAACGATGTGAAGACAGCAGGGAATACGGTTTATGCTGCTACAGACGGAGGTCTTTCAATCTCAACCGATGGTGGGAGAACGTTTCAGAACCGCACCACTGCCAATGGATTGGGGAGCAATGTTATTTATCGGTTAGCGGTGGTGACGGGGCCAGGCAGTACGACGATTTATGCAGCCACCTCCGGTGGGCTAGGCATCTCAACCGACGGCGGGCAAACATTTATTAATCGGGTACTTTCCCATAGTGCTTCGGTTGGTGCGCAGCAGGTTATTGATGTAAATGTGGTTGGTAGCCGGGTGTATGCCCTGCTTAAAGGAAAAGGGAAACGGGGTTTTAGTACGGAGGATCAAATTCCATTGCTTATCTCGACCGATGGCGGGACTACGTTCAGTAACCCCACGTATACAGGCTCGGGGGTAACATCAGGAAGACTTGCAGTGGCAGGAGATCGGGTTTATGTACTTATGGGAAGTTCATTAGGTATGTCGTCAAATGCGGGTCAGAATTTTAGTACTTATAATCTTCGGAATGATGCCAATGTGACTGTAACGGGTGCCGATGTATTTGCAGAAAGGGATCGGGTTTTAGTGGTTGGTTCTGGATTGCTTGGCACGTTTCTGGGGACTAATCAAACATGGCTTTTTGTGTCAACGGATGGCGGAGGTAGTTTTACCAAGGCAAACTTCACCGATTTGCCAAGGATGGTGTATGCAGTGAATCAATCGGTGTATATGGGTACATCAAGTGGCTTACGTCTGTCCTCTGACGGAGGGCAGTCCTTCCCAACGCTTCATAACATCTCCAATGGGCTGGGTTCTAATCAAATCAGAGCTATTTTGCCGTTGGCCGATGCCTTTTTTGTCGCTACTTCGGGTGGGCTTTCGGTTGCAGGTTTTGGTATTCAGACTCAATTGTCTGACCCGAATGCCCAATTCGTTAGGAATGAACTTACCTTGGCCCCAACCCAGTCAGCGACCCTGACGGGGGGCGGGACTAATACCAGTTATTTGTGGAATACCAATGCCACAACGGCCTCTATTGTGGTAAGTACCAGCGGTACTTATTCGGCTACTGCGCAGGGTTCCTGCCCCGGCACAGCTACCGTTGTGGTATCGAAGCTCCAACCCGTAGTTGGGGGTGTAACAGCCACGCTATCCCTGACTAATTGTCCCATTACGCTGAGGGTTAACGTGATCGGTAAGCGGTTCGAAGCCTCCGGGCCAGGGGGCTATTTATACACACAAGCCATCCAGGATCCGGTAACTATCACCTTGACAGGAGGTACGAGAACAATTTCACGTTCACTAGCCGACCTCGGCTACTTTGATTTTACCAACATCCGACAACCCGGAACGTACACCATTAAAGTTTTTGACGGAGCCGGACAGACAACGGGTATCCAAACCTTTCAGATTGGCGGAGTAGGCTGTCCTTAATCATTTACTTTTTTTGACTTAAACTCATGAGGTTCATATACTTAATTTTAATAGGCTGTTTCGTTTTGAACGTGAGCGTTCAGGCGGCCTCTAACCGGTCGCGGGTGCTGACCCCCGGCCTATCGCTGGAACTTACGCCCAGCTCAACGACCTACTCGGTTGGCCAACTCCTGATTGCTACGGTTCGGGGGGGGACGGCAGGAAGTACCTACACCCTGCAGGGGTTCGTTGGTGATCCAGGCGCAGGTACGTCATTATCAGCGATTGAAATCACCCGCGATGGTCAGGCCGTCAATACCAACACCGTCACCTGGGCTGAAAATCAGACCGAAGCGCAATTTATCGTTTACTTTCTGGCGGGGTCAGAAGGCCCTGGCCGGGTCTTACAGGTTAGCAATACGGAAGGCACAGAGACCACGCAAAGTAGTTCGCTAACCATCATTCCTGGCCCCACCATAACGCTTTCGCCTGCGCCAGGGGGCGGCTATACGGAAGGCCAAAGTGTTACAGCCACCATGACGGGTGGTTTGCCGGGGCAGAAATACCTGATCAAAATGTACAACTCCATGCCTCCCAGTCCTGACAATGACCTCTCGGCCTTGATTTTGCCTTCAACAACGCAGGGTCCGGGCAACACCTTTGTCTGGCAACCGGGCGATCAGAGTGTGCAATTCTTTGTACAGTTTGGACCGGGCAGTAAAGGGGCCAATCGTCAGGTGGCAGTGGTTAATCTAGATTATTCGCACATTGGAGCTTCGGTTCCGTTTGGTATCTGTAGTGCGGTCTCGCTCGTTGCCAGCAGCACCACCATTGCCTGCGCTCTGCCCGGTGTGCAGGTGTTTGCAGGTGGGACAGATGCTCCGACCTTCCAGTTTGTGGGGCCGGGACTGAATCAGAGTGGCAACAGCTCAGTGGCAACAGCCAGCCAGCCTGGTGTATTTAGCGTGATTGCAACGGGGAATGGTTGTTCATCGGTGGCCAGCGTGACCATCACTGGCACAGCCAAACCCGGCCCCTCCAATGTGCAACTGCTGGGTCAAGGCAACCTCAGTTGCACAACGCCCACGCTGAGCCTGACGGCCCTGGGTGGCACAACGGGGTATGCTTTCAGTGGTCCTGGGTTAGTTAGTCAGAGAGATGGTAAAGAGCGGACAATCGTAAACAGCTTTCTGATTGTAAGAACGCCCATTCCGCTCATCGGCTACGCGGTTGTGAACAAACCCGGCACCTATACGGTGCTGGCTACAGGCTACGACGGTTGCCAGAGCCAGGCCACCATCCTCGTAACAGGCGAGGAATGCCGATAAGCAAACTGCGAGGGGTGAATTGTGATTGCAACCTCACCCTTCCCCCTTCACTCCTCGCAATTCGCAGTTAAGTAAGTAAGAAGAGAAGTAATCGCAAACGCCCGGCCGCATTGAGCCGGGTTTTGCTTTGCTTTAGGGGATTGGAGGCATTGGATAAACCAAGATCAAAGTCACAATCAGGAGCGTAGTGGCACGACTGGATAAATAAGGAACTAAACGAATAGTAATTATTTGTAAAGTGGCTTAATCAAAAAACTGATTCTTAAAAAGTCATTAATGGGAGGTTTTGGCAGGATTCGACTATCGATTGGCAGGATTCGACTGTAAAGATTTCGCTGATTTGCAGCTAATAATTTTGTTAACCATCATTCCAATGATCAAACTACTACCGTTAATGCGTCTGCATTTTCTTTGGCAGATGATAAGCCGTTTTCAGGCGTTCTCTCTGCGTGGGCTGCTGTTAGCCAGCTTTGTTTTCACTGCCACCTTTACTCAAGCACAAATCGGGGCTGCCCTTGATTTCGACGGCACCGATGACTATGTTAATTTGGGAACGGGCTTTGGGAATTTTGGAACTGGCGATTTTAGCGTTGAGGCATGGATTAAAGGAGTTTCAGGTTTTAGCTACTCAGAGAATGCAATTGTCAGTAAGCGGTCTAATTCAGGTTGTACACGGGGCGTTTTTTGGCAATTAAGTATGGTGAGTGGGGGCCGAATTAATTTCAAAACGGATGATAACACGGGGGCTTCGGCAAATAACCTCCCGACTACATTAGCATTTGCCGATGGGAATTGGCATCACGTTGTCGGAGTTCGTAAAGGCACTATTATGACTGTTTACGTTGATGGATTCATTGCTGCTCAGAACACCTTTGCCACTGCCAGTAACCTGAGTAGTACTAATACCGAACCAGTGCGGATTGGCTCGTCGGGCTGCGGGAAGTTTAAAGGAGGTATTGATGAAGTACGAATTTGGAGTCGGGCTTTGTCGGCCTGTGAAATCGTACAACATAATAATTGCGAACTGTCAGGTACGGAAACGGGTCTTGAGGCCTACTACAATTTTAATCAAGGTACAGCCGCAGGATCAAATACGGGTGTTACCTCTCTAACCGATGCAACGGATAATAACCGGGATGGCACGCTGACTAATTTTGCTCTTGATAACTCTACATCTAACTGGATTGGAGTTGGTGGTGTAACGTCAGGCGTTACGTGCGCAGCCAATTTATCATCAACCTCGCTTCCTGTCATGGTGGCTGCTACACCCAGCCTGACCATTGCCAGTGGAAGTAGCGTTACGTTGACTGCCTCTGGGGCTACGAGTTACACTTGGAGCAACGGAGTAGTTAGCTCGAGTTTGGTTGTGAATGGTCCGACTTCTGCGACAACGCTTTCGGTAACAGGATCAACGGGTAGTTGCTCGACAACGGCCAGTGCGGCTGTGAGCGTGACGACGGCCCCCTGCGCGGTCACGGCCACCATCAGCGGTAACCTGACCATCTGCGGTGGGGTCGCCACCACCCTGACGGTCTCGGGGGCAGGCGCGGGCGGTTCTTATCTATGGAGTCAGCAGGGCGAGCAGACCGCTTCTATTGAAGTTCCTTATGATAAAACCGTGTCGGTAACTGTAACCACGGCCGGCAACTGCACAGCTACGGCCAGTGTGAGCACCTACATGCGAACGCGGCCAGATGTGGGTAGTGTGGTGCCCACGCTGGGTCTGACGGTGTGCCAGGGGCAGAGCGTGACCTTGACGACCGAAGCCAGCCAGGGTAGTCCGACCAGTAATCGGGATCGTCGGGCGACGCG
This sequence comes from Flavobacterium sp. SUN052, assembly GCF_028867935.1. GTDB lineage: Bacteria > Bacteroidota > Bacteroidia > Flavobacteriales > Flavobacteriaceae > Flavobacterium. The sequence continues at coordinate 487,485 of NZ_JAPQNS010000002.1, read as the reverse complement.
CTTGAAACCGAACAGCAACCAGATGGAACTGTCGACTGGCCTGAGCTACACCTGGTCAACCGGGGGGAGCGGTTCGTCCGTGAACTTTGTGCCGACGGCGACCACGGTGGTGAGCGTGCAGGTGGGTGACGGCTACTGCGTCTCCCCGGTGGTCAACACGACGGTGACGGTTCAGACCCCACCCACCCTGAATATCACGCCCACGCCCAGCCTGCCAGTCCCTTTTGGCAGTAGCGTGACCTTGACGGCCTCCTCGGGCTTCGATACTTACGATTGGAGCGCGGGTTCAGAGAGTGGGATTCAATTGTTGCCCGAGGTGACCACGGCGATGCCGGTGACGGTGACGGCGACTAAAGGGGTGTGCACAGCCACGGCGAGTGTGACGGTGAGTGTTCAGGTGGAAGCGCCTACCTGCAATTTGACGGTGGATACCGACCAGAGTGCGGAGGAAGTGTGCCAGAATGAGACCCTCTCGCTGATCGCCCTGGCTGATTATCTGGACAAAAACAGTAAGGCCAATCCAACGGGTCAGGCCAGAAAGGCGATGCCCATGCTTACTTACCGGTGGCTAAGCCCGGAAGGAGCAGGACTCAATAGCACCTCCAGCCAGGAAGTGGGGGCCAGCTTTACTAGTAGCGGGGTGAAGACCTTCACCGTGATTGTGACGGATGCCAACAACTGCACGGCTACCAACACGGTGAGCGTAACGGTGAAACCACTGCCGACGGTGACGATTGTTTTCCCCCAAAGCGCCACGGTAAGTCCGGGTCCAGTGGTTAGGGTGCCAGTGGGTGGGGGTTTGAGTTATCAGGTGTTTGGGGGCATGAGTTATGCCCGTTTAGTGGAGGTAGATCGAATCAACGGTTTTTTGATCAACCAGACCAGCCAGAATGCAACGGGTGAGTTCCCGATTGACCAGTTGGGCCCCTACAGCATCACGGTAACGGGCGCGAACGGTTGTAGCCGCACGGTGACGGGGGTGATTCGGAACTGAGTAAAGAAGTAATTCAATAAGAAGAGGAAGGTAGCAAACGCCCGGCCGTATGGAGCCGGGCTTTTTGTTTATCAACCCATATGTTAACTTACATTCGTGTTTAAGTAAAAAACTTAGGGATGCGCCATGGGAAAGTGGTATGTTGTGGTAGGTATAAACAGCCAATTTATTGGATTGTCGTTTGTTATACTATTCACTTTCAAGACACTTGATAGCGATGCCCAACTGCTTACTACCAGTCAAAAACGTCGGATTGACCAATTGTACAGCCGGTGCCGAAACCAGGTGAAACTGGCCATAAAACCAGTACCGCCATGTCCGCTAGCAGCGCTACAACGAATGATTGGTAGCGATACAGGGGCTGTCGATTATGGGCTCAGGCAGGTAGTGGCCCGGCAACGAAACGGCGATTCATTATGTGCGTTTCGCTTGTTGGCTGCTCTCCGGCCGGTTGCTCAACGTGACAAAGCTACTTATCGACACTGGTTGCTGACCCAAATGCAGGCATTACAGCAAGGCAGACAATTTGAGACTGCCCTTACTGTCGGTAGTCAGTTAGAACAACTGGCCGGAAACGATAATCGGATGCGGGGGCGGGCTATCTGCGAAAAAGCCAATGTGTTGAACCGACTGATTCAGTTCGAAAAAGCAGTACAGGCTGGCAACGAAGCGTTGCTTATCGCTAGGGCTGAAGGGGACCGGGCTCTGGAAGTAGATGCCCTGACAAGTATCGGCCATACATCGCGTGACATCTACCGGCAAGTACCAGCCAAATACCTGCCTTATTTGCAACAAGCGTCGACTATCGCTATTGCGCTGAACGATACGGCTCGTATTCTTGATACAAACCAAAGTCTTGTGTACGCCCATTTTTTCGATGAAACGGCTGACATTGATGCTGTGTTGGGCACGCTTGAGAAAAGCCTTCCGTATCTGGGTAATCAGCAGGATCTATTAAGAGACTACCGTTTTATATGGTCTTTTGCCGACGGGTTATCCTATTTCCCGGAGAGTCAGGACAAAGCCGCTCGACTGTATCTACAACTGTTGCCTGTGGCAAAATATCTCCACCGAAACACCGACGCACGGGTGCTATACCATTACCTGGGAGCCTTGTCGATAGGTCGAAAACAATACCCAGAGGCAGCCGCGTACCTGGACTCGGCAGCCCGTTATGACTCCCCCGACTGGGAAAAAGATAACTTTTATCGGGATCAGGCCGAGGTTCAGGAGGCACTGGGGAATCTGCCCCAGGCTAACTTGTTTTATCAGAAAGCATTGGCTGAGAAAGAGCGCGTGTACCTGCGCCGAAATAGCCAAAGTATGACACAGTGGGAAACCCGCTTCCGAACGCAGGAAAAGGAACTTCAGATTACCCAGGAGAAAACCCGGCAACTGTGGCTGGTTGGCTTAGCCGTGCTCCTGTTACTGTTGTTCGGAGGGGCAATTCTGGCGTACGTCCGCAACCGCAATCAGCTTCGGCTGTTGACCGAGCAAAAAGCCATTATTGAGCAGCAAAGCCGTGAGCTGCAACGGCTCGACGAGGCCAAAACCCGATTTTTCTCGAATATCACCCACGAATTCCGCACACCGTTGACACTGATTCTGAGCCCCCTGGAAACACTGGTCGACCAACTGCCGCAGCATCCGATCCTGAAAACTATCCAGTCGAACGCCAATCGCTTGCTGGGATTCATTAACCAACTGCTCGATCTGTCGAAGCTCGATGCGGGCATGATCCGGCCCGAACGCACGCTGGGAAATCTGGCTACTTTTCTGACGCAACAGGAGGAGTCGTTTCGGTTATTAGCCGACCGCAGACAGATTCGGCTTACGTTTACGCCTTTGCTGCCCGATACCGAAGTGGTTTTTGATGCCGATAAACTGGGTAAAATTCTGGTCAACCTGGTTGGCAATGCCTTAAAATTTACGCCTGCGGGTGGTGAAGTTCGTGTCTCGATAGAACTAAACGAAGTCGAGCTAAGCCTGGAGGTTTCTGATACAGGTTCGGGAATTCCGGCAGGTCAGTTGCCGCATATTTTCAACCGGTTCTACCAGATCGACGATGCCAACACGCGCCGGTACAACGGCTCGGGCATTGGCCTGGCACTCGTAAAAGAGCTGGTGGATGTGTTGGATGGCGACATCACTGTAACCAGCGAAGTGGGGAAGGGAACACAGTTTCGGGTGACGCTCCCCCTGGCGAATTTCGAAGCCGAAAACCCGGTGCCGGAGGCTTCTGCGCTGTCGGCCTTTGACGCCGTTACGATACCGCTACTGGCAGAGTCGGCCGAGGCACTGGTTCATGAATCGGTGCCGCAATCCGGCGAAAAACCGTTGCTACTGGTTGTGGAAGACAACGACGATCTGCGGTCGTATATCGTTCAGCTATTTACCGACTCGTGTCAGGTAATTACCGCTGTTAATGGAGTGGATGGTGCGGCAAAAGCGCTCGAAAGCCTGCCCGACCTGGTCATTACCGACTGGATGATGGCTGAAATGGATGGAATTGAGCTTTGCCAGACCCTCAAAACCGACCTTCGTACCAGCCATATTCCGGTTCTGATGCTGACGGCCAAAACCGCAATCGAAAGCCGAATCAGCAGTCTCGAACAGGGGGCCGACGATCATATAGCCAAACCGTTTCATCCCCGCGAGCTACGGCTGAAAGTCCAAAACTGGCTCAACCGCCAACAGCGCCTGCGTCAGCATTATCAGCAGCAACTGAGCAAACCAACGGATAAACCCCCGGTACCCGAAGGCGACGCTCCTTTTATGGAGCAGGTGCAGCAGTTGATTGACGTGCACCTGACCGACTCGCTGTTTGGGGTGGAGCAACTGGCCGATCAGATGGCCATGAGCCGCCGGACACTCCACCGCAAAATTGCCAACCTGACGGGCCTCTCGCCCGTGGAGGTGATTCGTAACCATCGGTTACGCCGGGCGCTGCCGCACCTGAAAGAAGGCAGGACCATTGCCGATGTGGCCTTTGAGGTCGGTTTTGAAACGCCGTCCTACTTTTCGAAATGTTTTCAGGAATTTTTTGGGCAAAAACCCTCAGAGATTGAACAAATGGGACACTGATTGTCTCATTTGTTGTAGCCGACAGACGAGCAAAAACCGTGTTTTGTAGCGATCCCTACTTCTTGATTGCTACAAAAATGAACCATAACCTCCTTTACCTACTCCGAATTGCTTTACTAGGTTTGCTCATTCATGTTTCGGTTGTTGCTAACGCACAAACGGGCGAAGCCCTGAACTTTGATGGCGCCAACGATTATGTGACTGTACCTTACAGTGGTGCGCTGGCACTTTATCCGGCCTTCACGGTCGAGACGTGGATTTATGTACAGGCCACATCGGAGACTTACCCGACCATCTTTAGTAAAAGCAGCGACAACATGGTAATGTGGTTGCAGGATGGCACGTCGACGCACACCTGGCGGTTGTGTGCACGGGTGAATGGTACACAAATTAATGGTCCAACCGCAACAATCCCTGAAAACACTTGGGTCCACGTTGCCTTGACCTACGATGGCACTACGGCGAAACTTTATGTCAATGGGACTCAGGAAGCGTCGGGGACAATGACTCCGCCCAATACGGGTACGACACCATTTAATATTGGGTACTGGACCAATAATGGCCGATATTTTCACGGGAGCATGGACGAGTTCCGGCTGTGGGGAGCCGCACGGACGCAGTCGGAGATTCAGACGTTCATGACTACCGAGATTGCTAGTATGCCCAATTGCCTGATGGCCTACTATAAGTTCAATCAGGGCATTGCTGATGGGACAAATACGGGCATCAATAGCCTGACTGATACCGCTGATGCTACCGCCGAAACAGGTACGCTCAACAACTTTGCGCTGACAGGAAGCAGCAGCAACTGGACTTCTGGCACAGCCATTACACCAACGTCGTCGACCTACGTCGAAAATATTCCTGATATTAACCTGCTTGGTAATAGCAATTCCATTCCTGACGGCACCTTTGTAACTTCGACTACCAACTCGACTGATCTGGGGGCTGCTATCGTTGGTGTTCCTTCCAGCAAAACATTCACCATTCAAAATCTGGGTACGGGTCCGCTGACAGTTTCAGGGATTTCATTTAGTGGTACAAATGCTGCCGACTTCGCAACTTCTGGTCTCAGTTTTCCCCTAACGCTTACGGCAAGTGCCAGTCAGAACTTTACCCTTACGTTTACGCCTTCGGCCCTCGGTGCTCGCACAGCAACTATCAATATTGTAAACGACGACTGCGACGAGAGTAATTACGATTTTGCCCTGACCGGCACCGGTGTCAATACCTACACCTTCAACGGCACAATAGATAGCAACTGGGGCACAGCTGCCAACTGGTTCCCGGCAACGGTGCCCACAAGTTTGAGTAGTGGGCAGTCGGTGGTGATTGCCGCCAACTGCGCGATGGCTTCGGAGAACATCAGCCTCCCTTCGGGAACATCGCTAATAGTTAACAGCAACAGGACATTGAGCCCAGGCCTAAGCTCAGGAATCACCCTTCTGTCCGGGGCGAACCTGACCGTTCAGGCAACAGGTGCGCTGAGCCAGGGCATTATCGTCAACACCGGAACGATGGATATCTTCGGCAGTTATACCGCCTATTACATTACCAACAATTCGGGTGGCGTATTGAACGTGAAGCAGGGTGGTTCTTATAGTTGCCCAGCTTGTGCCGAAACATTTAACGTTGGCAGCACCGTCAATAACGATGGAACGCTGAACCTGGGGACGGGCAGTACCTGGAATTGTCTGGTCAATAACAGCACGACGGGCACAATAACCGACGGAGGTAATGGCGCACAGGTCCAATTGGGCAGTTCGAGTACGGTAGTCAATGCGGGAACGTATGTGAGTCGGGCCTCCGGAACTGCCGGAACCTTTACCAATTCGACTTCAGGCACGTTGGTGATGCCCCAAACCTGCGCCTTCACCGTTAAAAATGGCGCGACGTTTGCCAATGCCGGTACGATCAGCGTACCAACAGGCACTGCCTTTAACGTCAATGCCGGGGGCTTGCTGACCAATACGGGCATTGTAATCAATAACAGCTCAATACCCGTTTCAGGTACATTTACCAACAATGGCACGTATAAAGGGAGTGGTTCTTACAGCAACAGTCTGTTTACCAATCCGGTCAGTGGAATCACTGCTCCCGGCACCTCACCCGGTTGCCTGACGTTCGGGGCCGGGTACGCCAATGCGGGGACTCTCGCGATTGAGTTGGGCGGGACCACGCCCTGCACGCAGTATGACCGCATTACGGTCACGGGCACCGCAACTCTGGGTGGCACGCTGACGGTCTCGCTCATCAATGGCTACACGGGAGCCGGTTCCGATGCCGTTACCATTATCAATTCATCGGCTCTGTCGGGCTCATTCACAACGGTGAACCTCCCGGCTAACTGGTACATCAACTACGATAAATCCGCTGTCGGGCAGGTAACGCTCTCCTACAATGCGCCCCTGGTTGGTTCGGTAGGTGGCACCCTGGCCGGCAGTGCAACGGTCTGCTCCGGCACCAACGCAACAACACTCACGCTGAGCGGGCAAACGGGCACGGTCCAACGCTGGGAATCGTCGGCCACCTCCACGTTTGCTACCGCGACAACCATCAGCAATACGAGCACCAGTTTGGTGGTGACGGACCTGGTCACTACAACGTATTACCGGGCCGTCGTCAAAAATGGGGCGAATCCCGAAACCAATTCGAGTTCGGCTACCATTGTCGTGAACAATACCCCCAGCCTGACGCTTACGAGTAACCCTGGCTTGACCATCCCGGCAGGTCAAAGTACCACCCTAACGGCTTCGGGTGCGGCCAGCTACAGTTGGAGCAGTGGAGCGTCGACATCGGCTATTTCGGCAAGTTTGGCGGGGACGTTCTCGGTGACGGGGACTACCAATGGCTGTTCGGCTACGGTCAGCGCGGAAGTGACAGTGATTCCTGCTATGATTGTCAGTCTATCGTCATCGGTTTCAGCATTGTGCGCCGGTACAGATGTGGTACTCTCGGTTTCGGCTGCGGGCGGAACGTCGCCTTATACTTATCTCTGGAAAACACCGTCGGGTATCACTCTGAGTAGTACCAACAGCAGCCAGATAACGGCTCAAGTCGGGACCGGTGTGGTGGGGCCGCAAACCTTTACAGTTACCGTAACGGACAATAGCAATATCTTCAGTGGGGTGAGTGTACTGGTAAGTACAGCTACCATTAGTACTACCGTTAATGGCAAGCCCACAGCCTTTATCAGCGCTGTCCCAGGCCTGACCGTCTGTGAAGGGCACAGCGTGACGCTAACGGGTAATTATGCAACGCCTGCTCCTCCGCCAACTCAGCCAGGAGGGATAAGTCTCCCCCCTCCCCCTTCTGTTACTAACACGCCAGGGATAGGGTCACGTATGGCAACACCTTTGGCAATACCTAACTACACTTGGTTGACGGGAGAATTCACCCAAACAATAGTATTAACGCCAACCAGCAGCTCGGTTATCAGCCTGACAGCTTATGACGGGTTCTGCTACACCGATCCAGTCAGTGTCAGTATTGAAATAGATAACACTCCGCCCACGGCTGTTATTACGGCGGACCCTGGTTTGGTAGCTTGTGGCAGCTCAATGACACTTACAGCTAGTGGAGCTGGTGTGAATGGTACCTATCTATGGTCGACGGAGGAAACTACCGCCACTATTGAGATTACGAATAGTCAGTTTGGGAAACCTGTTTCGGTTACCGTGACAACGGCATCGGGATGCTGGTCGACAACGAGTGTAACTCCCAGCGGGCGCAGTTTGCCAACCGTGACTATATCCGTGTTGCCTTCACTAACAATCTGTGCAGGCAAGAGCGTAACGCTCACGGCCGTTGCCAGCGCGGGCGACTTTATAAATCCTGTAGGAACACCAAGCAATGGTGCGGCTCGTCGGGCTACAGACCCGTTGAGCTATAGCTGGTCGACGGGAGCGACGGATGACGTGCTGATCCTCACACCAGGCAGCAGCACGGTGATTAGCCTGACCGTGAGCGATGGGTTCTGTTTATCAGACCCTGCCAGCGTTAGTATTGAGGTGGATGCTACTCCGCCCACGGCGGTTATTACGGCGGATCCAGACTTGGTGTCTTGTGGTAGTTCGGTGACGTTAACGGCCAGTGGCGCTGGTGAAAACGGCACCTACTTATGGACGGGGGGGAGGACTACAGCGTCTGTCGAGCTACAACCCAGAGAGCTTGGTTCTCCGATTTCGGTCACTGTCACGACGGCATCAGGTTGCTGGTCAACGACGAGTGTAACCCCTCGTGGACGTAGTTTGCCGACTGTTGCTATATTGGCATTGCCTGCCTTAACAATCTGTGCCGGTAACAGCGTCACGCTCACAACCAGGGCTCGTGTGGGCGACTTTCTTAAGTCCAAGAGCAACTCGGCTCGGCTGGCAACGGGTCCATTGAGCTATAGCTGGTCGACGGGAGCGACGGATAACATACTGATCCTCACGCCGGGTAGTAGTACGGTGATTAGCCTGACGGTGGGCGATGGATTCTGCTATTCGGACCCGGCTAGTGTAAGCATTACCGTGAACGAAACCCCCCCCTCACTCACTATCATAGCCAATCCCGGCTTGGCTATTCTGGCTGGTCAATCCACAACGCTAACGGCAAGTGGAGCCAATAGCTACAGTTGGTCGACGGGCGAAAGTACAACGGCCATTTCAGCGAATACCGCCAGAATTTATTCCGTAACCGGCACGAGCAACGGCTGCTCGGCCACCGCTTCGGTTGAGGTGAGCGTAACAACTTCGGCTAATCCAGGGGCAGCTTTGGCTTTCGACGGAGTTGATGATATGGTCAGCACAACCGGCTTAGGGACCGCACCTACCGAGTTTACGGTCGAGTTTTGGCTGAAACCTTCGTTCCTCGATGACTACAATCAGGAGATTTCCATTGGCGGGCCCAATTATCCAGATCCGGGAGCCTGGGACGGTTTCACCTTCCATTCGTCGGGTGGCGGGGGAGTTTATGTCGGCACAGACATGGATAACCGGATGGACCTAAATCAACTTCCAAATGGAACGGTTACGCTGAATACCTGGCAACACGTTGCTTATACCTTCAAAAACGGTACGGCCAAGTTTTACAAGGACGGCGTTCTGCTGGCCACCAGAACGGGACAAGCCGTACCGGCAAATTTCCACACCCTGCGGATTGCGGGTGGCTGCTGCAAGCGGATCAATGGCTTGTTGGATGAGTTCCGGCTCTGGACCGTGGCTCGTACCTGCGACGAAATAAACCAGCAACGCAACTGCGAACTCACTGGCACTGAGCCGAATCTGCTGGTGTATTACCAATTCAATCAAGGCGATGCAGGTGGTAACAATGCTGGCCTGACTACAGTAATTGATGCTGCTGGTGGCGACCACAACGGCATTGCAACGGGCTTTTCTCTAACGGGAACCTCCTCCAATTGGGTAGCACCGGGAGCCGTAACGTCGGGAAGTAGTTGTGCGGCTGTGGTGTATCCAGAAATTAACCTGTTGGCCAATAGCCTGACGATTGTTGATGGCAATGCCGCTATTGCTACGGCTGATAATACTGATTTTGGCTCCTTGTCGATCAACGGCAGTCTGAGCCGCACGTATACTATTGAAAACACGGGGAGTTCAGCCCTGATTGTCTCGTCCATCACTCGGAGTGGGTCGGGTAGTGCCGCTTTTGCTGTGTCGAGCCCAACCTTACCGACGACTATTGCGGGCGGTAGTTCAACCACGTTTGCAGTAGCATTTACACCCATCAGTTCGGGTACGTTTAGTGCCGTTATACACGTCAACAGCAACGACTGCGACGAAGGCGATTACGATTTTGCCGTGCAGGGCATTGCCGATCCGGCCAGTGCGGGAGGTTCGGTGTTGGGCAGCGCGACCGTTTGTTCTGGTACCAACTCTGTCACACTCACGATAAGCGGAGAAACCGGTACAGTGCAACGCTGGGAATCGTCGGCCACGGCAAACTTTGCCACGTCTACCACGATCAGCAACACTACTACTCATCTGGTGGTAAACGACCTTGGCCAAACCACCTATTACCGGGCAGTGGTGCAGAGTGGGATAAACCCCGTGGCTAATTCGAGTTCGGCAACTGTGGTCGTGAATAACCCGCCTTCGGTGAGTATCACGGCCACCCCTGGCCTCACTATTACCAGTGGAACCAGTACCACATTAACAGCTTCGGATGGAGTTGGTATTAACTACATCTGGTCGGCCAATGCAGGGGGAGTCACGTCGCGTTCGGTGGTGGTCAGTTCAGCGGGGCTTTACTCGGTAACGGGTACAGCTGGTGGTTGCTCGGCCACGGCCTCGGCGCAGGTGAGTGTAACCCAGCCCATAGCGCCTACCTGCAACCTGGAAGTGGACATTAACGTGAGTGCGGAGGAGATTTGTGAGAATGTTACTCTCTCCCTGACCGCCCTGGCCCACCCGAGTAAACCACCGGTTAGGGATGAATTCAATTCGGGCGGACAGGCTCGTCAGGCCACGCCTACGCTTACCTACCGTTGGCTAAGTCCTGCCGGAGCGGGACTCAACAGCACTTCTGGTCAGGAAGTACAGGCCAGCTTTAGCAGCAGCGGGGTGAAAACCTTTACTGTGATTGCGACCGATGCCAACAACTGCACAGCTACCAACACAGTGAGCGTGACGGTGAAACCACTGCCGACGGTTACGATTGTTTTCCCTCAAAGCGCCACAGTGAGTCCAGGTCCGGTAGTTACCGTTCCGGTGGGTACGGGGCTGAATTACCAGGTGTTTGGTGGTGTTCAGTACAATCGGATAATTGTGATCGACCAGGTTAACGGCTTCCAGATCCGAACGGTGAAGGACACAACGGATGGATTATTCCCCATTGACCGGGCGGGTCCTTACACCATTACGGTGACAGGTGCCAACGGGTGCCAGCGAACCGTGACGGGGGTGATCCAGAACGCACGGTAATGGGGGTTTTGGAGCGCGGATGAAGTGGATTTACAGGCTCCGCATTCCACTACGTCAACAGCCCGGTCGCATTGGGTCGAACCAGTGCGACCGGGCGCCCTTAAGTGACTGGAACGGGCTCCTCTACCAGACGTCGATGCTCTTCCGGGTTGACCCCAAATCGCTCGCGGTAAAGCTGGCTGAAATAAGAAATTTTCTGGTAACCAACCTGTGCAGCAACGGTTTTGACCAAGGTGCCCGGCTGCTTTTCAATTAAATCATACGCCACCTGGAGCCGGACTTCCTGGATAAATTGGCCTGGCGAGAACCCGGTCAATGCCCTGACTCGCCGGTTAAGTTGCCGCTCGCTCAGGTTCGACAGTTCGGCGAGCGTCCTGGCGTTGAACAAAGGACTGTTAAGGTTCTGGCGAACCGTCTGTTGTAGCCATTCGGTCCACTCCTCCGATTCGCTGGCGGTTCCTCTGTTCGAGTCGGCCACTTCCTCCAACATCCAACTTACTTTGTCTTCCTTCCGGCGGAGGATATTCTGAATGCGCGTGAGCAATTCGGCTTCGTAAAAGGGCTTGGTCAGGTAATCGGTAACCCCCAGCCGCAGGGCATGTAAACGACTTTCCAGATCGGTCCGGGCGGTTAGGAGAATAACCGGTATATCCCGCAGTAACGGTTTTTTGAGCAACGCTTCGAGCAGGGCAAGTCCATCCACTTCCGGCATCATAATATCGGAAATAATCAAGTCAGGAAGCTGTTCTTTCGGCAGGCTAGTCAATTTATCTAATGCCTGCCGACCGTTGGATGCAAACTGTAGGCTGTAATACGGTGCCAGAATCGTTTTGGCGTAGAGCAACATGTCCACGTTATCGTCAACCAGCAGAATCGTCAGGTTGGTTTCCACCTGGCGAGCCTTCCCGTTTTCAGAAATGGGCAGGGCGTTTAGTACGCTTACTCGTTCAGTGGGTCGATCGGGTAGGGGCGAAATTGGGGTAGCCTGGGTACGCACAGGATAGGTCATCGTAAATGTACTCCCCTGATCAACCTGGCTCTCAACCGTCAGCGTGCCACCCCATAACTGGCAGTATTCCAGGCACAGCGTCAAGCCAATGCCTGTTCCGCCCTGAAGTGGCTTGTCGGGTTGATTGGACTGAAAATAGCGTTTGAACAGATGGGGCAGGTCGTCTGGGTGAATGCCGCTTCCCGTATCCTGTACGTCGATCTGTAGCTGCTTCTCCGAACGCAATAGTCGAACATACACCCGGCCACCCGACGACGTATAGCGAATAGCGTTAGCAAGCAGATTGCGCAAGACAGTCTCAAACTTCTGAACGTCTAACGGCAGGAGGCAGGACGACTCATTGCCAGACAGTTCCAGCTTTATACCCATGTAATGCGCCTGAGTCGTGAAACCCATCACCACCTGATTGACCACCTGCTGCACATCAGCGGGTTGTTCGTAAAGGTTGAGTTCGTGGGAGTCGAGCCGCGACAGGTCTAGCAGATCATTGACCAGGGTCAGGAGTTGCCGGGCGTTGCGTTCCATCGTCACCACCAACTCCTGGGAGGTCATATCGGTCAGGCGATTGGATAGGTACTGAAGCGGCCCCAGCAGCAAGGTGAGCGGTGTTTTGAACTCATGGGTAACGTTGGCAAAAAAGCGGGATTTCAGGGCCGCATTCTGTTGCAGATCAAGAGCCTGTCGTTCGATAATCGCTTTGTCTTCTTCAATCTGAGCGGTTCGGCGGGAAACTTCGACTTCCAGTCGCGATTTTTCGATAATAAGCTGTCGGTTTCGCCACCGGAACACTATCATCACGAGTCCACTGACCAACAGAAAGCACAGGAACAGGAACCACGGGCGCAGGTATACAGGCCGCTCCACCGTGATGGGTATGCTCACGACTGCTGAGGCCCAGTCGCCATTGCCCGTTTGCGCCCGCATTTCCAGCGTATATGACCCAGCGGGCAAGCCGTTGAGACTTAGCTCGTTGCCATCCTGCACCACCCATTTGTCCTGCCAGCCGGTAATTCGATACCACAGTCGGGTTTGACCCAGATACCGGTAGTCGAGCAACGCAAACGACAGTTTGAATAAGCGGTCGGAGGCCGACAGCTCAATCGCTCTCTGTTCCTGATAGGCTGGCAGGTGATTTACCAGTTGCCCGGTTTTCAGGTCAAGTTTCTGATACCCACTCACCAGCAATGGGGCTACTGCCTGGCGCTCATCCCGAACCTGATCGGGGTAAAAGGCCGTAATGCCGTTCAGACCACCCAGAAACAGCCGCCCATCGGGGGCGCGGTAGTGGGCCATCAGGTTAAACTCCTCGTCGGCAATGCCATCTTTGGTGTGGTAAATCTGGATCTGATGCGTCCGGCGGTGGAAACTCATCAGGCCGTTGTTGCTCGGTAGCCAAAGCCGCCCGAAGCGGTCTTCGTAAATAGCGTAGAGGGTATTGTCGGAAAGCCCTTCTTTGGTGGTAAACTGCTGATAGGTTCCCTGGGCGCGGTTCCAGCGCAACAGCCCCCCGCCCAGGGTGGCCAGCCAGTACACCTGGGGATGCTCAGGGTCGGGGTGGACAAAAGCGATGTGGTCGAAGGGCAGGTGGTGGAGGCCACTGTCCTGGGTGCTGTAGCGGGCGGTGATTCCCAGGGTCGGATCGAACTGATAAAGCCCGGATGATGCCGTTAGCCAGACCCACGATGTTGGTGTTCCCGGTTTTACTGCCTGGTTGGGAAAGAATCCCGTAATGCGGTGTTGAGCCAGTTCGGGGAATTTATTGTACGCGCTAAACGGCACTGGTTGCCTGCGTTGGGTATCGAACCCCAGTAGCCCGTTCTGTAGCCCCAGCCAGATCGTACCCCGCTGGTCGGGCCAGGCCGAGACACTGCTATTATTCGTAACCAGCGTGTACGAACTGGCCCGGGTCGTTTGCGGGTCGTAGCGCATGGCTCGCGTGGAAAACGCCCACAAGGCTCCCTCGTTGGTTCGCACCAGTGGGCAAAGGTCAATCGTAAAAAGTGGGTGTACGTCGTTGACGGATACTGCCGGTCGGTTTGTTCCGGTTGGCAGGTCAACGAGCAGGCAGGAGCGGGCATTCACCCAGAGCTGGTCGCCGAGCTGGGTCATGGCCCGGATAGCGTGCCGGGATGCCGTTTGCTGCTCGTCATCTACATCCACGTGCAGATACTGCCGAAACCGGTTGGGTTTCAGGGTAAGCACCAGAAAACCATTGACGCTGCCCACCCACACCGCGCCCGTCCGATCGACAAAAGGGTGCTGAAGCCGTTGCGCCCGTGAAATCGGGAATCCCGTTTGTTTCAGATCAAACACAATGCCTTGTTTGGGGTGCCAGGCCAGCAGCAGTTGCGGGCCGGAAATCCAGAAAAGGTCGCGATGGTTGTCATAGATAACGTCCGTATCGGCCAGTTGGGTATCGGGGGGCAATCCCTGCGATAGGGCGGTCAGGGTTCCGTCGGGCGTTAGTTTATACAGGGCCTTCCGCTCATTGATTCCTTCGGTCGAGGTAATCCATGCCTGGCTAAAACGCTGGTGCAGGTAAACGGTACCGTCGGGGTCTTCCCAGATTGGTTGCAGCGGGTATTTGGGCGAAAACGAATATTGATTCAGGATGTGCCCGGTCGAATCCAGCTCCAGCAAACGCTGGGGTTCATTATTGGTCCGGGGGAACAGGTTCACCAGAACGGTTTGCCGGTTGGTCTGAAGCAGACAGTGCCAGTCGCTCCAGGTTTGGGTCAGGTAGGGGTGCTGGGAAATGGTTCGGAAGGTGCCCTGCCGGGTCTGATACAGCAGTTTGCCGTCCTTGGTTCGGGCGTAGTGGGGTACCTGACCGGGCGAGGTAGCAAATTCAAAAAGGGGATCTTTCTGAAGCCACCCACCCTGATGGTACACCGAGGGGGCCGACTCGGATTGGGCATGGCCGGGCCGAATCAGATACTGAGGTCGATGGGTGCCAATCAGGTGGCCCAGTATCCAGAAATTTCCGGCCCTGTCGGTGCCTAAAGCCGACACTCCCGGGTTGTAGGCTTTCTGTTGGGCCGCAGGCATGGCCGAAGCCGTAAACGTCTTCCCGTCGAACCGATACGCGCCGTTGGGGGTGCCCACCCAGACAAAGCCCTGCGGGTCTTGCCCAAAGCAGGTGACCGACCGGCTGGGTAGGCCCTGTTCCGTGGTAAAATGACTGACGCTACCGATATAGGGCGGGGGAGCGGGGGCTTTTTGGGCGGTACATACCGACGCAAATCGCAGCCAAAAGCATAGCAGCACAAAACGGCTGTGGAGAATAGAACGTAAACGGAAATTCATGAAGTACGGAGGGCAAACGCAGCAACGAATTTAAGTAAATATCCTCAAACCTGCCATGCCAACATGGCAATGTCTGATTTGGGGTATATGAAAGTCCGTTTTGGGGTATATGAATGTCCGGTTTGGGAAAGGATAACTGCTCAATTTTGTGGGCCATTCTCATGCACGCATGGCTATATGCAAACAAAGTCCTGTTTTTATTCTCCCAATTCACTAATCACGATGACGTTTAGTTCACTACGATCTTCTCCTGCCTGGCTGGGCCATTGGCTCAGTAGATTTACTAAATTTCCTGACCAGCACAGCCACCCACGCCTATGGCTTGCGGTTTGTCTGTGCGCACTCAACGGACTACTGCCGGGGACGGTGGCTCAGGCCCAAACCTGGTCTGCTCAGACCTCCAATACCACCCAAACGATCAGGGGAGTCTGGGCAGCCGATGCTAATAACGTGTGGGCTGGGGGAATGGTAAGTAACTTTCCTAGTAATAAGGCCTTGTATGTCCAGTTTAATGGAAGCTCCTGGTCAGCAACAACGGGTACTGTTAACGCCATTAATGCCGTAACGGGGGCCAATACCAGCAACATCTGGGCTGTGGGAGATGCTGGTGCTATCCGTAAGTACAATGGCAGCAGCTGGTCAGCGCAGACCTCTAACACTAATGCATACCTCTATGGGACGTGGGCTGCCGATGCCAGCAACGTATGGGCGGTGGGTACGAGTGGTGCCATTCTTAAATACAACGGGAGTAGTTGGTCGGCCCAGACCTCCGGTACGACTGAAACGCTCGCTGCGGTCGGGGGGACTGATGCCAGTAATGTGTGGGCGGTAGGAGGTACTAAAATTTTCAAGTATGATGGCAATAGCTGGTCGCCCCAGACCTCTGACGCTACTAAATCCCTAATTGCGTTGTGGGCCGCTGATGCCAATAATGTCTGGGCGGTGGGGGCTAATGGAACCATCTTCAAGTACAACGGGAGTAGTTGGTCGGCCCAGACCTCTGGTACTACCCAGACCCTAAATGGGGTGTGGGGCACAGATGCCAACAATGTGTGGGCGGTAGGCTATAATAGCACTATTCTGAAGTATGATGGCAATAGCTGGTCAGCCCAAACGGCTCCGGTAAATGGTGTAAATCTGAATGCTATTCACGGGGCTGGAGGCAAGGTCTGGGCTGTGGGAAGTGGTGGTACTATCTTTACCGCTACACTGGCCACACCCTGCTCACTTACGGTGGCTGCGACTCCCTCACTTTCTATTTCTGCGGGGGGCAGTGTAACCCTTACTGCTTCGTCGGCAACAGCAACCGAATTCGATAGCTATACCTGGAGTAACGGTGTGCAGAGTTCGAGTCTGGTGTTGAGTAACGTTTCCAGTGCCACCACGCTTTCGGTAACAGGTACGGCGGGCACCTGCTTGGCCACCAGGAGTGTACCAGTGCAGGTGTTTTCGTTCTGCAACACCACCGCATACGTGACTCCTACCGGCAACGGCACGCAGGACGGCAGCAGTTGGGCCAATGCCCTGCCCGGCGATCAGTTGCCGCAAGCCCTGGCCACGGCCTGTTCGGGTGTGACCTTCCTGGTGGGGAGCGGGCTTTACAAACCCACCACGGGCACCTCCCAAACGGCGAGCTTTACCATTGCGCCGGGCGTGCAGGTCTATGGCGGCTATACGGTAACGAACAGCACGGCCACCCGAGGGGCGGTGGACCCAACGGCAGGCACGCCCAGCAGCACCACCTTCTCGGGTGATATTGGAGCCGCTGGCAATGCTGACAATAGCTATCAGGTGGTGGTGTTCAACAACCCCGCTGGCAATTTGATCGACGGGGTGGTGATTACAGGTGCCAAAAACAACAATTCGGGCGGGGGTATTGTCAGTACCGGGGGCAGTTTCTCGCTGGTGAATACATGGGTAGTGAGCAACACGGCCAACCTGGGTGGGGGCATCTACAGCCTTAGCTCCACGATTGGTCTCCGGAGTTGCGCCCTGACAGACAATGTGGCCACGGGGCAACACGGCGCAGGTATCTACAGCACCAATGGGAGCCTGAGCGTTATAGGTAGTCAGTTGACTACTAACCGGGCCAACAGTAACGGCGGGGCGTTGTATCTGATGAACAATCCGGTTACTGTCCAGAGCAGCACCATCAGCCAGAATGCCGCTTCCTTCGACGGGGGAGCCATCTACCTGTCGGGCAACAGCCCTATCAACTTGGCCAACTCACTGCTGTCGGCCAACCAATCCACCTATAGCAATGGTGGGGTGGTATATGCCAGTGCTGATTTGGTGGCGACCATTACCAGTTGCAGCATTAGCCAGAATACGGCTAACATGGATGGCGGTTTTGCGAAGGCATCGGGCAATGCCAGCCTGACGCTTACCAACTCGCTCATTAACCAAAACCTGGCCAGAAACAGCAACGGTGGGTTCGTAGCGACTCAGGGTAGCCTGACAGCGACCATCACCAGTTGTAGCCTGACCCAAAATACGGCGAACTCGAACGGAGGGGTTTTCCATGGGGCCAGCTCAAGCCTCGACGTGAGCCTGACGATGACCAATAGCCTGATTGACCAAAACGTGGCCAAAAGCAGCAATGGTGGGTTTCTCTATACGCAGGCCAGCCTGTCGGCCAGCATCGGTAACTGTCGTATCACGCAGCAACGCGCCAACAGCAGTGGGGGCGTTTTTTATGCAAGTGGTAGCAGTGGGGTCGCGAGTCTGACGATGAGCAACAGTCAGGTCCTGCAAAATTATTCGCCCAGCAATGCGGCTTTTCTGTACACCAATGGGGGGCTGACAGCCAACATCACCAGTAGCAGCCTCAGCCAGAATACCGCCACGGCCAGTGGTGGTGTGTTTTACTCGGGAAGCTCTAGTTTACCGGCGAGCCTGATAGTGACCAACAGCACTGTTTTGCAGAATCAAACGGGTAGCAATGCCGCCTTTTTTTATACGAATGCGGGACTGACGGCCAGCATCACCAGTAGTAGTATCAGTCAAAATACGGCGACCTATAGTGGTGGAGTGCTCTATTCGGGTGGCTTCAGCTCACCCGCCAACCTGACGCTGACCAACAGTGTCGTTACGCAGAACCAAACGGGTAGCAATGCCGCTTTTTTCTATAGTAGTGCAGGGTTGACGGCGAGCATCACCAGCAGTAGTATCAGCCAAAACACGTCCAGCCAGAGTGGCGCGGTGTTGTACGCCAGCCAGGCGTCCAGCCTTACGCTGAACACCAGTGTAGTTGCCCAAAATCTGGCTACCCAGGGGGGCAATGGAACCATTTACATCGGCAGCGGCCTGACGGCGAGTATCACCAGCAGCAGCATCAGCCAGAATACCACCCCCTACAGCGGAGCCGGGCTGTACGTGTCCGGCCCGGCCAACCTGACGATGACCAATAGCCTCCTGAGCCAGAACCGCGTTCGCCAAAATGGCGATGGGGGGGCTATTTTCGTTAGTGGCGGTCTTACGGGCCAAATCACCAGCAGTAGCCTGAGCCAGAACACGGCAGCAAGCAATGGGGGAGGCCTCTACGTGTCGGGTAGCGGTAATTTTACGGTGAGCAACAGCTTCCTCAGTCAAAATCAGGCGATCAGCGGGAACGGGGGCGCCATACAGACCAATGGCGGTGTGATCATGCTGGTCAACAGCTCGACCCTGACGCAGAACACGGCTGGCGGCATGGGAGGAGCCATCTACAGCAGCGGTTCTGCCGGTCTGATCAATAGTTTCGTTACCCAAAACACGGCCCTCACGGGTGGAGGCTGGTATGCCGGAGGCATCAGTGCGGGTTTCAACAGTGTGCTGAGCCGCAACGTAGCGACCCAAAATGGGGGTGCGCTCGCTGTAGGAGCGCCCATGGCTTTTGGGGTTAACCTGACCATTTTCGGCAATAGTGCGCCTGCGGGCAGTGTCGTGCAGCTGCTGGGAGCCACGGCGAGCCTGTCGCTGACCAACGGGATTGTGTGGGGCAACGCCACGCCTGCCAACAATTTCTCGGTGGATGCCGGGAGTAGCCTGGTGGTGAAAAACAGCATCGTTGACCCTGCCACCGGCAGTACGTTTACCGACGGGGGCAACAACAAAACGGAGGACCCGCTCTTTGCCAACGCGGCTAACAACGACCTGCGGCTGTTGAGTTGCTCACCGGCCATCGACGCGGGCGACAACGCAGCCTATAGTGGTCCGGCCACGGACATCATTGGCGCTACCCGCCCTTCCAACACGACGGTTGACATGGGTGCCTATGAGTTCCAGGGAGCCCCCGGCCCCATCTCGGTGACAATAACCGGGAGCCTGAGCGTTTGCCCTGGTGTTAGTACCACCCTGACGGCCTCACCCGGTTCCACCTTCCTGTGGTCCAATAGCCAGAGCACCTCAGCCATTGTGGTCTCGCCTGCCAGCACCACGGCCTACTCGGTCACGGTGGTCGATACGGGCGGTTGCTCGGGGGTAGGCTCGGTGACGGTAACGGTCAATCCGGCGGTGACAGCCTCAATAGCGGGCAACCTGACTGTTTGTCCAGGGACCGGCACCACGCTGACGGCTTCGGGTGGCAATCAGTTCAGTTGGAGCAACGGCGTCAACGTAGCCGCCAACCCCGTAAGCCCAATCAGCACCACGGCTTATTCGGTGACGGTAACCAACGCGGCCACGGGTTGTGCTGCCGTGACGACGGTGACCGTGACGGTGAACCCGGCAGTGGTACCCACCATCAGCGGAAGCCTGAGCATTTGCGTGGGTAGTAGCACCACGCTGACGGCTTCGGGTGGCGATCAGTACAAGTGGAGCAATGGCGTCAACGTGGCCGCCAACCCCGTGAGCCCGGAGAGCACCACGCCCTATACCGTCACGGTGACCAACACCACTACGGGTTGCTACGCGGTTACGATGGTGACGGTAAACGTGGCCAACTTCCCCAACACGATCAGCTTGGGGGCTAGCACCACCGTGATGAGCTGCTCGCTGCCGGGCGTCATGCTGACGGCAACGCCGGGGGCGCAGAACTACCGGTTCTCGGGTCCGGGCCTTTCGCAGAGCGGTGCCAGCAACGTAGCCACGGCGAGTCAGGGAGGTGTGTTCAGCGTGACGGCCAGTACAGGCACCTGCCAGGGTGTGGGTAGCGTAACGCTGACGGGTACGGCGGGTCCGGGCCCCAACGCGCTGCTGGTGGGATCGGGCAACCTGAGCTGCGCCACGCCCACGCTGAGCCTGTCGGCAGTAGGTGGAGCGGGGTACAGCTTCAGTGGTCCGGGAATTGTGAGCCAGACCGACGGCCATGATCGAATCATCGTTGGCGGCTACATCATCAACAGCCGCCCGATTCCGACCGTAGGGGTAGCGGTGGTAAACAAACCGGGCGTGTACACGGTGCTGGTGACCGACGAGAAGGGTTGTCAGGCGGTAGCGACCATCGTTGTAACAGGCCAGGAATGCCGATAGGGGCTGCGCAGTCAGGGCGTCATTGGTCAGTTGTCGTGAGAACACTCATAACCCATGATCAATGATGCCCGGAGGGCAAATGACCAATTAGGATCGGCTCAACGGGTTCGAGATTCGGTAGCTACAACAAAGCAGCACGGGCGTATTCTCTATCGACCGGCTGGGGCCGTACTCAGTCACGGTAACGGGGGCCAACGGGTGTAGCCGAACTGTAACGGGAGTAATTAGGAATTGAGTACAGAAGTAAGTAAGAAGAGGAAGGTAGAAACGCCTGGCCAATTTGAGCCAGGCGTTTTTTTACAGCTCTGCTTCAACGGGCACGGCCCGCTCGGGGTCATATTCACCTTCCCACTTGGCCACAACGGCGGTAGCAACGGCATTACCGGCCACGCTGGTTGCCGAACGGCCCATATCCAGAAAGGGGTCAATACCTAAAATCAACGCCAGTCCTTCGAGGGGAAGATTGAAGGAGGCCATTGTACCCGCAATCACCACGAGCGACGCACGGGGTACACCGGCAATCCCTTTGGAGGTAATCATCAGTTGCAACAGCATCAGCACCTGTTGTTCCAGCGTCAGGGTAATGCCGTATGCCTGGGCAATAAAGCCGGTAGCGAAGGTCATGTACATCATCGACCCGTCGAGGTTAAACGAATAACCCAGGGGCAATACAAAGCCGATGATACGCGGTGATATTCCGAATTTCTCCAGAGCTTTAATCTGTTGCGGCAGCGAGGCTTCTGAACTGGCCGTACTGAACGACAGCAGCAGGGCATCTTTGATGTGAGCCATCAACTTGAAGAACGGAATCCGCATTACGGTGCAGATGGCAAAAAGCACCACAAAAATGAAGAACAGCAACCCACCGAAGAAACAGACCAGCAGGTAGGCGTACGACACCAGAATACTCAGGCCTTTGGCGGACACAACGGCGGTCATAGCCCCGAAAACGGCGAATGGAGCCATCTGCATTACATAACCCACCATTTTAAATACCACTTCGCTCAACGAATCGAGTGCTTTGATCAGTCCCTTACCTTTGTCGCCAATAGCGCCCAGAGCCACGCCAAAAAACAGGGCGAAGATGACTATTTGTAGAATCTCGTTGTCGGCCAAGGCTTTAAAGGCGCTGTCGGGGAAAATGTGCAGAATAAATTCTTCAAGCGTGTTCAACTTCTTGCCTTCTACACCCGTGGTGGTTCCTGCTGCCGGACGAGGCCACTCCTGAATGGAACCGGGCTTGGTGATGTTCACAACTACCAACCCAATGGTCAACGACAGGATGGTGGCAAAGTAAAAGTAGCCGAGGGTTTTGATGCCGATCCGTCCAACGGCCTTAAAATCACCTAGCTTGGCAATGCCCACCACGAGCGTAGCGAACACCAGCGGCCCAACAATCATTTTGATGAGTTTCAGAAAAATTCGGCTCAGTAGCTGGAATTTGTCCGCAATCGACTTGGCCGTTTCAGCGTCGGTGGTACTGTAGAGAATTTGACCGATAACGACACCCAACACAAAGCCGATGACGATTTTAGTCGTAATGTTTAGTTTCATTCAGTTTGCTAGTAGAAAGGAGAGTCCACAAAAATAGCAGAATTTGGATAGGAACGCGGATTTAGAGATTTTTTCAAAAATAGACCGCGGATGACGCGGATGCTGCGCAACACGAATTTTCGCAGATTTAAATTAAATCCGTTTTTATCTGCGTTGCGAAGTATCCGCGTCATCCGCGGTCCAATATTTACCCGAAAACCTTCCGGTAAATCGGTTTCCGATACGCGAACTGGAGCCACATGAGCGGGTAAAACAGGTAATCGGTTAGCAGGGTAGGGGTGCGGAAGGTAATGTCGTCGATGACAAATGTGCCCCCCGTTTGCGGGTCGCGCACCAGTCGGTGCCGGTGGTGCCAGTACCGCAGAAAGAAAGGTAGTTTGGTGCCCTGATCCACGAAAAAGATTTCGTCGGGGTGGTTCGGCATTCCGATGGTTTGCTGGTCAACGATGTCGCTGATCCAGTCCTGTTTAAAAAAGATAAAATTCAACCGGAGGTGAACCACATCACCTTTCAGGCACCCATCGAACCGAACCACCTCGACGGGTGGAAAGGGTGGCGCTAACTGATCAAATAATTGCCGATCAAAACCCGCCCAGACTTGGGTAAGCGGCTGGCGTACGAGAGTTTGGAGAAGTAGTTTCATTGGGGGGAAAACTGCACTGGTTAAAAACAAGAGATGACATCTCGTTTGGGAGATGTCATCTCTAAAGTCTGGAATATACTATTGGCTTGAAAATGGGAGATGGTATCTCTAGCCGTGCAGCGCATCCTTGAAACTACAACATCTCCAGAATTCGCTCCACTGAAACAGCGTGGCCGATTTTGGCTTTCAGTTCGCTGATATGAACGCGCTCCTGTTCGGTGGTGTCGCGGTGACGAATCGTAACCGTGTCATCTTCCATAGTCTGATAATCAACCGCAATACAGAACGGCGTACCGATCAAATCCTGGCGGGTATAGCGTTTCCCGATAGCGTCGCGCTCTTCGGTGATTACGCGGAACTCCGACCGGAGCGATTTCATGATCTGCTCCGCTTTTTCGGGCAGGCCATCCTTGCGCACCAGCGGGAACACTGCTGCTTTCACGGGGGCCAGGGCAGGGTGAAGTTTCAGATATGTCCGCTCTTTCTGCTGATCACCTTCTCCTACCGTTTCTTTGGTGAACGCATTGCAGAACACAGCCAGAAACAACCGGTCCGCACCGACGGATGTTTCCACCACGTACGGAATGTAATTACCGAAAGGCTTGCCTGTAGCCGGGTCAACATCGTTGTCGAAATACTGTTGCTTTTTGCGGCTCAGCTCCTGGTGGGCTTTCAAATCGAAATCGGTGCGGGAGTGGATACCCTCAATTTCGCGGAAGCCAAACGGAAATTTGTACTCAATATCCACGGCAGCATTGGCATAGTGGGCCAGTTTCTCATGATCGTGGAATTTGAGGCTATCGGCCGGTAAACCCACCGCTTTGTGGAAGGCCAGCCGGGTTTGTTTCCAGTTGTTATACCACTCCATTTCGGTGCCAGGGCGCACAAAATATTGCATCTCCATTTGTTCGAACTCGCGCATCCGGAAGGTGAATTGGCGAGCTACAATCTCGTTACGGAACGCCTTTCCGATCTGGGCAATACCAAACGGAATCTTCATCCGACCCGTTTTCTGCACGTTCAGGAAATTGACAAAAATCCCCTGCGCTGTTTCGGGGCGGAGGTAGATAGTTGTTGTGTCTTCGGCAACGGAGCCAACCTGCGTTGAGAACATCAGGTTAAACTGACGTACTTCGGTCCAGTTATCGGTCCCGGAGATGGGGCATTTGATACCCTCGGCAATGATTAGATTCCGAACACCGTCGAGATCGTTGTCACCCAACAGCCGACCCATTTCGTTGAGCAGTGCCTGCGACTTCGCTTCGTCGCCCGCATTGGCGTATTGTTCGGCTTTGCCTTCAAGCAACTGGTCAGCCCGGTAGCGTTTTTTGGAGTCGCGGTTGTCGATCATTGGATCGTTGAACGAGTCCACGTGACCCGACGCTTTCCACGTCAGCGGATGCATGAAAATGGCCGCGTCGATGCCCACTACTTCATCGTGGAGTTGGGTCATGGCCTTCCACCACACCGATTTGAGATTATTTTTAAGCTCGACCCCGTTCTGTCCGTAGTCGTACACGGCCTGTAGTCCGTCGTAGATTTCGGAGGAGGGGAAAACGAATCCGTATTCTTTCGCGTGCGCGATAATGTCCTGTAGTGAGGTTGCCGGGGCGGCAACAGATGGTACTTGTTGGTCTGCCATAATGCCGCAAAGATACGGGTCTGAACGTAAAATTTGTGCGGGTTAGTGAAGCGGAGTGCCGAATGTCAGCGTAAAGGTCGTTCCTTTACCCGGTTCGCTCGTTGCGGAAAGTTGCCCACTGTTGGCCTCCGTCAGCTCTTTTACCAGCACCAGGCCCAAGCCCGTGCCCCGTTCGTTGGCCGTGCCCCGACTGGGGGAGCCCTGTCCCAGAGTAAACAGGGTGGCCAAACGCTCCGGTGGCATACCCAGACCCGTATCACGCACCTGAATCTGCGGCTGATTACCTGCCTGGTTGTAGCTGACAACCACCGAGCCACCCGGTTGGGTAAACTTGAGCGCGTTCTGGAGCAGGTTGCGGATCATCACGATCAGATGATTTTCGTCGGCCTGTAAGCGCACACCGGTCGGAATCTGGTTGGTAAGGGAGATCTGCTTGGTGATGGCCGTTACCTGCTGGGTCTGGATCTGGTTCTCAACCAGCTCGTACACATCCACGGGCTTCGGAACGGGTTGCATGCCGTTCATCTGGCTCAGAATCCACGTCAGGGTGTTATCGAGCAGGTTGCGTACGTGGGCCAACTGGTTACCCAACTGGCCGACCTGCTGGGTGAACTCGGGTTGGGAGAGACCGCCCCAGTCGGTCAGGGCAACGTTGTTCTGGAGGTTGGTGATGGGCGAGTAGAGGTCGTGGGACAGAATAGCGACGAGCTTGTCTTTGGTAGCGTTGAGCTGGGCTAATTCTCTTTTTTGGGTTTGCTCTCTTCGGTAAAATAAGAAAGCTATACCTCCCAGAATGAGCACAAAGGCAGCTATGGCAACGCTTAAGTTTCTATAAAATCGCTCTTTGTCCAGCTCACTTTGTTTTAGAAGCAGGTTGCGTTCGCCTTCGGCGCGAATAACCTTCCGGCCCGATTCCACACTGGCTATATCTCTAAGCACCTTCACGTACGCATCTAAGTATTTTTTATGGTATTCTAAACTTTTCTGGTAGTCACCTAATCGTTCGTAGGCAGCAGAGATCATCTCATAACAATTAACCTTAACAACTGCACGCTGACTATGCATATCCGTTTTTTTAAATACTTGGCTAGCAAAAAAAATAGCTAATTTATAACGCCCAACGTCATTACAAACCATAGCAATATCGTCTAAATTATTTGAGTCAGAAATAATTTTAAGTTCGTTTAATAGATTGACAATCTTCGTTTTATAGATATTTGCTTCTTTCTGCCTATTCGGTATTTGCTTCAACACAGCATAATAATAGCCATAGGCCAATGCCTTAAAATCGGCTGGAGCAGAACGTTCATCAACATAGCTAACTGCTAGCCTGCCAATCCTGAGGGCATCGGCAAGTCTATTGTCTTGTAAATAAAAAAACGATGAATACTTATAGGGCTTAAGAAAGAGAACCGGCGATTTTTGATTAAATTCTATTGACTTTGAATGATATTGATACATTTCAGCCATAAGGTTTTGGTGTTGGCTTATGGAACCTAACTCATAACAGATTTTGGCACAGGATGCGTAATCTTTTTCTGTTTCGGCATAACTCAACGCCTGCGAATAGAGCTTGAACGCCTTTGGTTCATCCATGAGGGCATACATCTCAAAATACGCCATCTCAATCAACAGGTTTAGGCTGCTTTTGGTATCGCCGGTGCGTTGGGCAATCGTGAGTGCTTTGTTGTAGAGGTTTATGGTAGCATCCGGTTTCTCATAATACTCATCAATGCGTTGGGGGGCATTGAGTACTACGTTGATTTTTGCAGCATCATCTTTTACAGCATCGAACAACTTTGATAGGCTGTCAATCTGGCTGGTGGAAGAACTGGTGGGTATTTTACTTTGGGCGTGAATGGGTTGAAATGAACCCAGGACGAGTCCCAGTGCAAGCAGAATTCGATACATAGTGAGTTATTTCAATGGGCAGTGAGGTATAGGATAATGGGGCTTGGCTCAGTACTGTTTCCCGACATTGTTTAATTCAATGTGCTTGCGGTTGAGCTGCGTGCGGTATTGGTCGCCGATGGGAATTACTTCGCCATTGACCAGCGTCAGGTCATTTTTGGTAATGACCCGGATCGCCGACCGATGCACCAGATAGGAGCGGTGAACCCGCAGGAATATGCCGCTCTTGAGTTTTTGTTCGATGCTCGTGATGGCGAGCGTGGGCATATAGGTCTTCTCCGGGGTGACAATCAATAAAAAGTGCTCTTGAGCTTTCATGTAGAGTACTTCATGGTAGGCAATCTGCACAAACTGCGTATTCTCTTTCACCACAAAGTAGGGGTCAATCGCCACGGTTTCGGGGGCTTGCACCAGCCGTTGTTTCACTTTCTCAATGCTTCGCAGAAACCGCTCCCGGTCGAGGGGTTTGAGCAGAAAATCAGTGGGCGATACTTCGTAACAGTCGAAGGCATAGTGACGATGGGCCGTCACGAAAATGATCTGTGGACCACGCTGAAGGGTGCGTACGAAACCGAGCCCTGAAATATCACCGGGCGAGGCTTCGCCCGGCGAAGCC
The DNA here is from genome assembly GCF_028867935.1 of Flavobacterium sp. SUN052. GTDB lineage: Bacteria > Bacteroidota > Bacteroidia > Flavobacteriales > Flavobacteriaceae > Flavobacterium. The sequence goes on along the minus strand of NZ_JAPQNS010000002.1, from coordinate 460,352 downwards.
TCGCCGAGTTCAATATCGCAGATCAGCAAATCAATTTCATGCTCCATCATGAGGGCGTAGGCTTCCATGACCGAGCTACAGGCGGCTACCAACTGTAGAGCAGGGTGAAGTTCCACCATTTTGCTCAAAGTGAGCCGCCAGGTGGCTTCGTCGTCAAGAATCAATGTGTTAATCTTCATATAAAAAGAGAAGTAAGCAGCGGAGAGCCTGATTTAATGCTCAAAAATAGCCGGTTTAGTAGCGGAAATAGCCAGTTCGTGAAAATGGCTATTTCGGTCTTTGAGACCGTCCTAAAGCCCGATAGTTTTGAGGGTTTTTGTAGTATTAATCACTGCGTAAAATTAACTAAGTGACGTTTAGTAATTCGTTCGTTTTGGCAATTTGTCTCCCTTTTTACTCTCAAATTAATATATAGTTTATGACGAATATCTTCTCTCTTATTACTCCAACTCAGGTAGTGCAAAGATCCCAACGTACTTGGTTCCGCCGGTGCTTGGTTGAGCAGCCGATAGCCGGGCTGGTGCTCGCCATGCTATTAACGTTTACAGGCTATGTGCAGGGCCACCCGCTCAAGCTCAGAATCAGTAAGGATTTGCACAACAGAGCCACATTAACTGCCCGCTACGCAACTGGTAAGCCTAGAACGATCCTAACCCGTATCGCGAAGATCCATCAGACCTATATCAACCCCCTGATGAACAAGGGAAATCAGTTGAAAGCTGCCCAAACTACTTCCTCAACCTCGGCCTCTATTTGCGTGACCGATGGCTGTGATTTTGTGGGGGGAATAACGTTGTCAGAACAGGTGCCCGGCTCCAATATGTACGGTAATACGTCTGGTGCTGATCAATATATCCTGTTTTACAATACGGGAACCGTTCCGCCAGCCCCAGCAACGTATGGTTTCGGCTGGTATCTGGTAAAATATGCGTTGGCGACTAATAAAACCACAAATCTTTACTACAACCCATCTACCAGTAGTGTGATTCCCGCTGCTGGCTGGGTACAGAAGAATAGTGCGTGCTCAAGTTTTTCCTTTACAGTAGGGAGCTGTCTGGTGCCCTGTACCACACCAACTGTAACTATCGCGGCTACCCCTTCGCTGACCGTTGCTTCGGGTGGTTCGGTCACGCTGACCGCATCGGGGGCGGATAGCTATACCTGGAGCAATGGGGTTCAGAGTTCAAGTGTGGTGTTGACCAACGTAACCAGCGCCACCACGCTGTCGATAACGGGTGTAACGGGGCAGTGTTCGGCTACGGCCAGTGCCGCGGTGAGCGTGACCCAGGCATCTTCGCCGTGTTCACCGGTAGTGCAGAACATTACCGTTACGGGTATCTCTGATTGTTATGCCGATGGTACATACACCCCCAGCGGACTCTATAATGGCATACAGCAATGGTACGACAACAGTGATGGTCAGAACTATATTCGCTGGACGGGGTCGGTCTGGGAATTATATACCCAGCAAGGTGGGTTCCAATTAGCCACCGCAGCAGGATCCTCTACCCTGGTGCCTTCTACGGGATGGGTCGTCACTGTGGGATGTGGCACCCCGACACTAAGTGGGGGTAGTGGGCAGAGTTTGGTGGGTGGTTCCGGTCCTACTGTCAGTGTCTCGCCTTCTTCTCAAACCATTACTTCCGGCGGCTCGGTCACGCTGACCGCATCGGGGGCGGATAGCTATACCTGGAGCAATGGGGTTCAGAGTTCAAGTGTGGTGTTGACCAACGTAACCAGTGCCACTACGCTTTCCGTAACGGGTGTAACGGGGCAGTGTTCGGCTACAGCCAGTGCGGTTGTGAGCGTGACGACGGCCACAAATCCATGTGCACCCTCAACACCCCAAAACTTCACCATTACCAGTCAGGGGAGTGTTGGCTATATTGATGGTGTGTACACCCCAAACGGAACCCAGAATAGTGCTCCTCAATGGAAAAAAACTACAGCGCCGATCTGCTATATTTTTTGGAGCAGTGGATCAAACCGATGGGAAATTAGGGATGAGACGGAGTTTATTGGAAGTAGCAGTGCCGGTTCAATCAATAACTTACCCTGTACAGGCTGGGACATCGGCCCTGAGCCAATCCCTACGTTCTCCATGTGTGGCCCATTGGGTAGTGGCCCAAGCGTAAGCATTAGCCCCTCGTCGGCCACCATCACCTCGGGCAGCAGCGTCACGCTCACGGCGTCTGGAGCGGACAGCTACAAATGGAGCAATGGTTCAACGGCCAACCCGCTGGTACTGACCAACGTCACGAGTGCTACTACGCTTTCCGTCACAGGAACAACGGGGACTTGCTCTGGTACAGCCAGCGCGGCTGTGAGTGTAACGGCGGCCCCATCGGCGGTTTCAGTTTGTGTAGTGGGTGGGTGCTCTGAGGTCAATGGAACGTATGTAGACAGTGCGCTGCCTAGCTGGCAATATGGAGACAATACCATTGTTCGAGCGCTAAAGAGCATCACCGATAATTCGTATCTATTGTTCTCGACATATTCCAATCCCCCGGAGGTGGTAAGTTTTTGGTCTATTGTTTATTACAATACGACAACGAATTCGTACAGCAGTCGATACCGCAATGGAACCTCAGGTACGGCTGAAGCGATTCCTGTCAGCGGTTGGGAGGTCAACACGGAAAATAGTGCCTGCACTGACATTACCGTGACCCTAGGAAGCTGCCCGCTTTGCTCGCTGACGGTTTCGGCTACACCCTCGTCGCAGACTATCACCTCCGGCGGTAGCGTCACGTTAACGGCATCGGGGGCAACTACCTACACCTGGAGCGACGGCTCAACGGCCAACCCGCTGGTACTGACGAATGTCACGAGTGCCACCACGCTCTCGGTGACGGGCGTAACGGGGCAGTGTTCGGCTACGGCGAGTGCCGCTGTGAGCGTGACAACGGCGGCACTACCGAGTCCGCCAGTTATTGCGGCTGTGGGGGCGGCTACCGTCTGTGCCGGTATATCCCTCACCGTCGGGGCAACCTCGGGCTGTGCGAGCGGAACCCTGGCCTATACCTATGCCTCCGACGACTTCCCCAACCCAACCACGGTATCGCCCGCTAATGGCCTCCTGGTGCTTACCTTGCCGGGGGCCTATACTCTTACGGCTACCTGTTCGACCACGGCTGGTACCAGTCTGCCCTCCAATCCGATTCAGGTGCAAATCAACACGAACCCAACCGTGACAATAACGGGAGGAAATGTAGCCATTTGCGTGGGGCAGTCGCTCACGCTGGGTACGCAGGTTAATTTTCAGGCCCAACCCAGTCTGGATGCGAGTCTGAGCCCCTACCAATATGTATGGAGTCCAACCCCAGTGAGTCAGAACAATCAGAATGGTACAGCACTGGTACAACCTGCCAGCACCCAGACGTACAGGGTAAAAGTGACTGATGCCAACAATTGTACGGTGGTATCGGCTCCGGTGGCTGTCACCGTCAACCCTTCTATAACGGCCGCCATTACGCCCAATCCAGGCTTAGTCCTTTGCCCTGGCAGCTCGGCCGTGCTGACGGCGTCGGGGGCGGGTGTCGGGGGAAGCTACCGCTGGAACACCAGTGCCGCCACCCCTGCTATCAGCGTGAACACCAGCGGCCCCTATACCGTAACGGCCACCTCAGCCGCTGGCTGTTCGGGTACGGCTACGGTAACGGTGAGCGTGACCAACCCGGCCCCCTTGTCGGCTCCGGTCTTGTCGGCCAGCAGCCTGGTGGTGTGCGAAGGCGGTGGGGTGTCGGTGTCTGCTACGGTGAACGGTACGGTGAGCTACCAGTGGTACAAAGATGGCCAGTCCTTGGGGGCGGCCCAGCAGACGCCGGTGTTGTCGCTGGGTGGCTTGACCCAGTCTCAGGCGGGGAGTTATGTGCTGGTGATTCAGGCCGACGGTTGTGCCTCGGCCACCTCGACGGCGGTGAACGTAACGGTGAATCCCTTACCGACAGTGACGATAGCCTTCCCCGAAAGTGCGAATGTGAACCCGGCGGGCCCGGTGATTACGGTTCCGGTGGGTGCTGGTCTGAGCTATCAGGTGTTTGGTGGAGGCAGCAACGGCCGCTACGAGCGCAAGATTATCATTGACCGGATCAATGGTTTTGAGCTACGGACGGTGCTGGAGAACCAGACAGGGGTGTTCCCCATCGACAAGGCGGGTCCGTACACGATCACGGTGACGGATGCCAACGGCTGTAGCCGTACGGTAACGGGCACAATTACGAACTGAGTTCAAGAGTAAGTGAATGGTGAGTACAGTAGACGAGTACATAAAAAGAGGAAGGTAGCAAATGCCCGGCCATAGTGAGCCGGGCATTTTGTTTTGATGCTCCATTCGCACTAGATAGCGGAGATGGCTATATTTACCCATTCGCTTTTTGCAGACAGAACCATGCTGATTAATTCGCTCGGCCTTAAAAATTTCAAATGCTTCGAAGAACTCGACGTCAAATTTGCACCTATAACTCTGCTGACGGGAGCTAATAGCAGCGGTAAGAGCTCGCTTATCAACGCGATTCTAGCGGTGTTGCAAACGGAGCAATTTCCGTTTTACCTATCGCCAAATGGGAAATATGTGAACATGGGAAGCTTTGAGGAAATGGTGTATGCGAGGGTAAAGGAAAAACTCATTTATTTAAATTTAGCTACATCATGGGACTACGATACTAACGGTATAAATTTAGTTGGGGGAGAAGAGATAAGGATTATTGAATCAGTTTGGAAATTTAATAGTCAAAATGAGTTACCAACGATTGATCACATTACTGTAAGTGATATTGCCGGACAGAATATCTTCATAAAATCCAGTGAGAATGGGGTTTATGATTTGACGGCATCTTATATATCTGACTGGAAGACAGACGCTCATGAGGTAAAAAAGTATAGATTGGATTCCTTGCAAGATATTAAAGATAAACACAAGTGGTACGGAGCTGTTAAAGAGCTTATAGATTCAAATGATTATTTTCAGAGATTCGTAGACCCTGGTTTTAATTATATTGGGGCATTCCGTGAAGCCCCTTCAAGGACATATTATCAAAAGCCAAAGTCAGGGAAAATATCGAGTGAAGGATTAGGATACACAGATCAGATCATTGAATGGAAAGAGACTAATGGTCAAATGTTTGATGAATTAACAAGCTTACTTCAGGAAATGGCTTTACTTAGTTCTATTCAAATGACTAAAATGAAAGGAGGTCGTTTCGAACTAAATGTAAAAACGCATCCAAATTCTCAATATTCATCTCTCACAGATGTTGGTTTCGGAATCAGCCAATTCCTCCCTATTATCGTAGCGGACCTTCAGTTATCCGACCATTCATGCCTCGCTGTTTCGCAGCCAGAAATTCACTTGCACCCTAAAATTCAGGCAACGTTTGGTAACTATTTAGCTAACCAAATCAAGCGAACTCAGAAGCAATACATTATCGAAACGCACAGCGAATATCTGCTTAATCGAATTCGGTTATTGCTGGTGACGGGTGAGCTGAAACCGGAAGACGTGCGCGTACTATACTTTGAAAATGATGGCGTAAAAAGTACAGTGCATGATGTGGAGTTTGCATCCGATGGGCAAGTTAAAGGCGCACCACAAGGCTTTTTCGATACGTACGGGATTGATGCCATGAATATCGCAATGAGTGCCATCGGATGATAAAAGACCTGTTCGTTGACAATAACGTCGCTAAGAATTTCAAGAACCCTGCCGACCCTGAATACCGAAAATTGATGGACTGGCTGTTTAGCGAGGGGCATCTGGTGTTAACCCAAAAACTCCTCAGTGAATACCTGGCGAGTAATCAGGGTAATTTTGGACAGAGTATTATCACTATCGTCAACAAATTGACTGTGGACGGGCGCATCATAAAATTTTCGGCTGAAGAACTGAAAGCGCTGACGTTTAAGAAGAAGCTGGATGAGAAATGCCAGAAACTCAATAAAGACTACTGGCACCTGAAAGCAATTCTGCTCTCGAACCGGAAAATGGCAATCATCATTGATAAGGCATTTCGGGATGCGGTTAACAATCACCCAAAACATGAGGGTATTCAGGCCTGCGCCGTAGCCCGGCCCGAAGAAATCGATTACGAAAACTTGATGGTATAAATCAAACGGGTTACTTCCGAAACCTTAACCCTTACAACGGAGTATGTATAGTGTATTCTTTTTCAGCACTTCATGCTTTACTCCATTCACGTTACCCGAATTCTAGTTTTTGTTTTGATTTCTCTCGCCAGCAACCTCATCCACGCCAGTCACCGCACCAAAAATATTTCGTACATCTCCGCCAGTTCGACTGTTAAAGCCGACCCGGAGCGGCACCTGCTCGACGTATACGCGCCGAACCGGAAACCTCAAACGCCCTTACCCGTGGTCGTGTTTATTCATGGCGGCAACTGGGATAGCGGCAGCAAAAATATTTACTGGTTCATTGGTCGGCGGTTAGCCAAACAAGGCTTCATAGCCGTTATTATCAACTACAGATTGTCGCCCAATGTGATGGTGCCTGCCATGGCCAACGATTGCGCCCACGCTGTGCAGTGGACTTCGCAGCACATCGGCGAGTACGGGGGCGATCCCAACCGCATTTACGTGATGGGGCATTCTGCCGGGGGAGGGCTTGCCGCGCTTCTGGCTACCGAAAATGAGTTATTTACCGGAATTGGTATGGCCAAGAATCCTGTTAAAGGGGCAATTCTGGATGATCCGGCGGGTATCAACATGTATGATTATCTGCTGAAAATGGAGTACCCCGATGATAAGAAATACCTCGCCCCATTTGGCAAAGACCCAGCTGGGTGGAAAGCCGCGTCGCCCCTGTTTAAAGTGCGGGCTGGCCTTCCTCCCATGCTGTTGTATACCGGCGAGCGTACCTACCCAAGCATTATTTCGGGAACAAAAGCATTCCACGAAAAGCTGCAATCGGTGGGTGTGAAAACGCAATACCGGGAGTTACCCGGCAAAAAACACGTGCCCATGGTGACGCAGCTTTTCTGGAAACGCAACATTATTTATCGGGATCTACTGGCGTTGGTAAACGGCAAATTATAGCTAAACCGAAACCTTACTAGTCTTCATTTACATGCCCCGAATTTTTCAATTCGGTAATGGCCTGATACACCAGCACCCGAAACTTGTCGCCTAGGTCGCCGTAAGAATTAGGGACTTTTTGGGTATAGATCAGCGCCACGATTCCCTCTTTGGGATCGCCCCAGTAGCTGGTTCCGAAATAACCACCCCACTCAAAAACTCCTTCCGAGACGGGTAAACGAGCGGCACTTTTGGCCGTACCCAAACTAAAGCCAAGCCCAAATTTGTTGGTACCCACGTTTAAATCCCCAATTTGATTCATCAGTGCCAGTCTGATAGTGGTTGGGCTGAGAATGCGCTTGCCATTATATTCTCCCCCGTTCATCACCATTTGCAGGAAAATCGCGTAGTCGAGCAGCGTCGATGACAAGCCTGCTCCGCCAGCGTAAAACTTGCCCGGCTTATTGGGATAATTCTGATCCATGCCCGCCTGAGCCGGATAGGCAATGGTTTTTTTGTTCGCATCTTCCGTATATAAAGTCGTTAGGCGGCTGTGTTTGGGAGCGGGCAAATAAAAGAATGTGTCGTTCATGCCGAGCGGTTCAAAAATTCGTGCCCGCAAAAACTGGTCGAGGGTCTGCCCCGACACTACTTCTATGAGTCGGCCAAGTACATCAATACTCAGGCTGTAGGTCCAGCGTTCGCCGGGTTGGCTCAACAGCGGTAGTTTAGCCAGGCGGTCAATCGCATCAGCGAGGTTCTCGTTGGGGGTTCCAATGCCGCTTGGGATTCTGTATTTGGCATAAATAGCGTTGGCTTCTTTAGTACCAATAGTCGGGTAGCCAATGCCCGACGTGTGCGTGAGCAACTGCCTGATGGTGATGTCCCGTTTGGCCGGAATTGTCGTGAAAGAGGTGTCTTTCTCGTTGAATTTGTCCAGTACCGTCATGGTTTTGAACGACGGAATGTATTTTGAGATAGGGTCATCGAGCAGAAGCTTCCCTTCTTCAAATAAGATTAGCACACCCATACTGGTAATAGCTTTGGTCTGGGAGGCAATTCTGAAGATAGCATCGCGCTTAAGGGGAGTTTTCTGGGCCAGATTGTCGTATCCGTAGGCTTTATGTTGGACAATTTTGCCATTCCGGGCTACTAACACAGCTACCCCCGCCTGCCGACCACTGTCAACGTACATCTGCATAACCCGGTCTATCCGTTGCAAGCGTTCGCTGCTTATTCCCACGGTTTCGGGCCGGGCTTCCTGTAAAGCAGACGGATTAATCTTCTGAGCCTGTAAGGCGTAGGAGAGGGGTAGGAATAAAAATAAGATTAAAAGACGCATAAAATAAGATTTAAGGGAGTGATAGTTAATTAAATGGGGTAATAATGAGACTAAATTCAAGCACTAAAGACTGAATTATAGAATCTTTTAGGTGCGTGCTTCGTTACTTAATCGAACTAACCCAAACGAATGAATTCTTCCCTGATCTATTTGGTCGATGATGACGAAGACGATCGGTTTTTTGCAAAGTTGACGTTTCAACAGCATTTTTCCGAGTCTAAATTGGTTTGTTTTGAGGATGGCGAAGAACTCCTGAATCATATCCGTCGCGGTTCCTCCGAATCACTTCCCGATCTGGTTTTGTTGGACCTCAATATGCCTCGCATTAATGGCTTTGATACGCTACAGGCTATCAAACAATATCAGGAATGGAAAGAAGTACCTGTGGCCATTCTCACCACCTCAAGTGAACCCATCGACAAAGAACGAAGCGAAAAACTTGGCGCTTGCGCCTTTTTAACCAAACCGGCTACTTACGATATGTTGGCCGATACGATCATGCAGGGCCGGGTTGTGTGTGAATCCTGCTCAAATCAATAAGTTGATCACCTGTTGAGAACCAACAGTAATCGAAAAAGCCCCGTCTGATGCTCTCAGACGGGGCTTTTTCGATTTTATAAAGGGTGCGTAGCAAGGCTATTGGACCAGACTTACTTTTTTTCGCCAGTGATGCCGGCAACTTTTTTAAGTATGGTTCCGCCCCGTTCAATTTCGGCGCTCGTTGTCATAGCAATCTGGCTTTTTTCAGTAAACTCGCCCGATGCCGTGTACGGTAACTCATAGGTTGAGGGCCCCAGCGTTACGGTCTCATTTCGCTTATCGATAATTACAAACTTCCGGTCGGTTAGCTCAGCCGTCAGTTTTTCGGTGTTTTCGAAGGCTTGTCCTTTGTTATAGACAAACGTCAATGTTACTTCCTTGGGAGCCGCAGCCTTGGCCACCGTAATAATAGCAGAACCAGAGAAAATCGAAGATACAAAGGAGCCAGTAGTGATTTGACCACTGTAGCCCCCCTGATACGTGCCTACATACTGATCACGAGGATCAATGTCAACGTCAACACCGCTACCCGACTGCTTACAAGAGGCAAATGCACCGAGCAACAAGACACAGAAGAGAAAATTACGTTTCATGATATTTGTAAGAATGATGCTGAAAGTTATAATTAGGCTGACCGGATAAACAACGTAAACGGGGCCACAAACGTATGTATGTCAATAATTATGCCAAAAAAAAGCTCACCCTAAAGTGAGCTTTCCGATTTATAAGTCTAACAAAAAATAGCCAAATTGTCTAATTTCGCTTACTAATTTCGTCGCGAATCTTAGCTGCCCGCTCATACTCTTCGTTGCCAAGGGCTTCGTCGAGCATTTTTTGCAATTCATCGACGGTCATATCTTTGAGTTGTTCGCCAAAAGCGCGGGGTTGCCGGGTAGCTTTCTCCACTAACTCTTGCTGGTCTTCGTCTTCTTCGGCTGGACTGGTGGTGATTCCGGCTTCCGACAAGACCGCTTCGTAGGTAAAAATGGGTACGTTGAACCGAATGCCAATGGCAATAGCATCCGAGGGACGAGCATCGACAACGGTTTCCCGAACGCCATCAAAGCAGACCACCCGTGCAAAGAAAATACCCTCGCGCAAATCTGAAATTACAATCTCGCGAACGGTAAACTTAAATTTCTCGGCAAACTGCTTGAACAAATCGTGAGTCATGGGCCGGTTGGGCACAATTTTCTCGATTTCGATGGCGATGGCCTGAGCCTCAAACATACCAATAATGATGGGTAACCGGCGGTTACCGTATTCTTCGCCCAACACCAACGCAAACGAGCCCGACTGCGACTGGCTGGGCGATAATCCCAATATCTCTAACTTAATTTTTTCCACGGCGCGAAAATAGCAAAACTGTTCCCGTTTGCAGTCTCCCTGATTCAGTTATTATCGGATGTACCGAAATGCTAACTGAAAATCAGACCCAAAAACACCTGTTTTTGGGTCTTCATTGATAACTATAATACGAGCATAGGAGTTCGCGCTATTTTACTTTTACCAACATCGTCACAATGTTGGCGGTCATGCCGGTGCTGCGCAGATAATGCCCATACCGTAGTTCGAGCGAGTTCCAGTGGCGTATGCCCAATACGCCACCGGGCGGGGCAACCCGAACGCCAGTTCCTACAAAATGGGTCGAAATGTCGCCGATGTCGTAATCACTGGTATGATACAGCAGGTTAGAATTGTGTTGCCCATAGGGCCTGAAATACCGCACGGCCGATTGCGTATGGAAACGATAAAACGGACTGATCGACAGGAAGGGAGTAATCTTCACGGGTACTTCCAGATTAGCGGTGTGCGCTACCATGCCCCAATCATCAGCGTAGAACCGATAAAATGTCCGCACAATCACGCGGTCGCCGTAGAAATAATTGGCCCGAACCCCAACTGGTAATTTCAGGCGGGTACCGGGTAGTCGTTCAATAGTCAACGAGCCATCCGTGAAATAAACCCGGTGGAAAGGTGTACTCAGCAGACCCTGCTGGAATGACGGTTCGGCAATGAGCAGCAACTGCAACCGTTTGTTGATCACCTGCGAAACCGACAGCGCCAGATTGTACGAGTTTCGCGGTTTTTCGTCCACCTTAATCCGGTCGTTTTCAGCCCCGGAGCCGTAGGTCGCAGGTCGGAGTTCAGCGGGCAAAATAGCGCTCCAGGTATCCATGAAAATACTGGCCCGAAGACTCACTTCCCGGTTGTTATCGGCCGAAGTTTTGGCAAACTGGGCCGTAAAGCCATTCGATTTGTAATCGTATTCGGTTGAGTACGAGTAGCCAAAGCTCATGGTGGTGCGGTTGCGCGGGTTTTGAACGCGCCACGTTACCGAAGGGTAAATGTGCGTATCGCTTTTCGACGCCGAAGACACCGTGAGCGGGTCAATTTTATCTGACGATGCAGAGGTATAATGGTCGATGTTAAAATCGAACGTGAAGGTATGCTGCCGATTTTTCGCGTCGAGTTTGGTCAGTACCAGATCAAACGAGTTGGCGTAATCGGTCAGTTTTTCGGTACCAATTCCACCCGTCACAGCTGAGTTATTGCCATCCTGATGGTAGTAGCTCGACACCAGATTGACTTCTTCAACTTTTAACTGACGGGCTTCGTAGGAGGGGACTTTTTCTTTCTCTTTCGTTTGCGCCCAACCCAGCCCGGCGGCCAGCATCAGCGCAACAGTTACGGTGATTTTTCTCATTTAATGACTATTTATCAGTTGCACCCGCAGCCTCCACTGCTTTTGCCCCCATTTGCCCCCGATGCTCCCTCCCGATAGAGGTAAAAACTAGTCTCGAACTTCTCGGCTTTACGCCCCGCCAACTCCATTTCAGAGTCGTTGATCCGGCTTTTCTGGTACTCTTTCACCGACACGCAGCTGGGTAAACTGAGGGGGATACCCAGCAGGCACAGGCTACCGATCAACCGTTTTGTGTTCATTTTCATGCTTTTATACGAATGTTTTTAGACGTAAAAATTCGGTCGTTATCATCGACCACAATGCACCCAATGTGTTGCATCTGGTCAATCAGGTGCAGCCCCACCTGGCGACCCATCACCATAACGGGGGTAGCCAGCGCATCGGCGATCTCGGCGTTGGGAGCCAGAATCGTTACACTTTTTAAGCCGCTGACTGGGTACCCCGTTCGAGGGTCAATGGTGTGGCTATAGCGTTTACCGTTGATGAGGACGTATTTCTCGTAATTGCCCGAGGTAGCTACGGCCATGTTGCTGATGGTCAGTTTCGAAAAAGGTTTTGCCTTGGTGTTAGGGTCCGCAATGCCGATGGTCCAGGGTTGGCCGTTTGGCTGGTTACCCCAGGTAGTCAGGTCACCAGCGGCATTAACCACTCCCGCCTGAACACCCAGCCGCATCAGCAGCTGCTTGGCCCGCTCGGCAGAATATCCTTTTCCGATGCCGCCAAAGCCGATGCGCATCCCCCGTTCCCGGAGGAACACGCTACTGTCGGCCTCGTTGAACACTACGTTTTTATAGTTGATGAGCCGCACCGACTGCCGGGCTGTTTTAGCATCGGGCAGGGTGGTCATGGTCGTATCGAAGTTCCAGAGCCGTTTGTCAATGGAGCCGTAGGTAATGTCGAAAGCCCCCTGAGTCAGTTCAGAAATGCGCACCGAGCGAGCAATCAGGTCGAATACTTCGCGGTCTACCACTACGGGAGCAATACCGGCCTGCGCATTGATCTGGTTCGTTTGGCTAGTAGGGTTAAACGTTGTCAGTAGCGCTTCGATCCGGCTGATTTCAGCAATAGCTGCCTCCAGATGGGTTTCCGCTAATGTTGCCTCATCCATTACTACGCTCAGCTCAAAGCGATTTCCCATTAGCCTGAGCACTTTTTTGTGCATCAGACCAGTAGCATCAGTGAGCAGTGGGGAGTTGGGCATCAATATCTTGCAGCAGCGTTTGCAGCGTCATGGTGGCCGGGTATCCCTTCCAGCTTTTCAGGGCTTTGCCGTCAGCATCAAGTAATACCGTAAGCGGGAAAGAGCCATCAGGGTTATACCGTTCGGCCAGCGATTCGTTGTGGGCAGTTTGCGCCTTGCTCAACTGGTTTTTAGCTGCCCGGGGGAAATCGGCCCGAACCAGCACCAGGCGGGTTTCGGCATACTGTACAAAACCCTCAGACTCAAAAACGTCTTTCTTGAGTTTTATGCAGGGGCCACACCAGTCGGAGCCGCTGAAATTTAATAGAATATGTTTGTGGTTGGCTTTGGCTTCGGTTTTGGCCTGATCAAAATTGAGTTGCCATTGGGGAGCCGCAAGCGCAAAGGAAATCAGTAAGGATACTGCGAGAAGTTTCATTGGGCTATTTTTATGAGTATACAACTAATGTTTTGCCGTCGGTAATGACTTTGTAGGCGGCAATTCCCCGGCTTCCGAGACTATTTTTGCCTTTACCGGTAAGATCGAATCGGGCACCGTGTGCTGTGCAATAAAATTCACTGCCGTTCAGAATAATCTGTTTCTTCGGTTCATGACTGCACGTTTGCGTAACCGCCACGTAGACTCCTGCGCTTACCTGGGCCACCACATAGCCATTTTTAGCTATGTATCCTCCCACATTTTTCAGGGCCGTTGTTGTGGTTAAATCAAGGGTGAGTAATGGGTTTTTGATCCCCAGCAGGTCTGTCGTTGTGGCCGTTGTGCTGGTTGGTGTTGTAGCTACTGGTGTTGTGGTGGTCGAGCCAGGCGTGGTCGACTGGCCATTGGCGTTCAATTTTAAGGCTTCTACGTAGGTGTCCTCTTCGTGCACGCAGGAGGTCATCACAGCCATAAGCGCTGCCCCCCGAAGGCCCAGATTTTTTAAGAATGTATAGCGGTTCACGGCAGGTTAGATTTATACGCTGGTTTGTTTGTTCTATGTAGTATTACGCTGGACGAGGGCAGTTCGTTGCGCAAAAAAAGGGAAACACTTGCGCGTTTCCCTTTTTTAGATAGTGTCTAAACTAATCGACCTACAGTGAAATCACTCTTCAGGTATTACTTACAAAGCCTGAACAGCTTTTGTAAGGCGAGGCAACACGTCAAATACATCACCAACAATACCGTAATCAGCTGATTTAAAGAATGGTGCCTCGGGGTCTTTGTTAATCACCACAATGACTTTCGACGAGTTGACACCCGCCAAATGCTGAATGGCCCCCGAGATACCGGCTGCGATATACAGGTTCGGACTTACTTTAATTCCCGTTTGGCCCACGTGTTCGTGGTGAGGGCGCCAGTCCAAATCCGATACGGGTTTCGAACAGGCCGTTGCTGCATGAAGGGCTTTCGCCAGGTCTTCTACAATACCCCAATTCTCCGGTCCTTTCAAGCCACGGCCTGCCGATACAACTAAATCGGCTTCTGGCAACAACACATCGCCGGTGGCTTTTTCGGTGTTGGTCACTTTCAAACCAAAGTCACCGTCGTTGAGAGCCGGGCTGAATGCTTCCACCGTTGCCGAAGCATCCGTTTCCTGCGTCTCGATGGTGTTTTTCTTGATCGCTAAAATCTTGGTGTCAGCCGTCAGGTCCGTGTAGGCAAATGCCTTGCCCGTGTAGATACTCCGCTTCACCCGGAATCCGTTCGACAAGTCGGGGAGTTCGAGCACGTTGGCCGCCAAACCCGCTTTGAGCTTACCTGCCAAGCGAGCCGCCATAGCATCGGCCAACGACGATTTCGCCAGCACAATTACGGATGACCCTTCCTGCTGAGCCGCTGCGGCAACCACCGAGGCATAGGCCATGCCGTTTGGCTCATTGAGTTTCGAATCGGCAGCGTGGAGGACTTTGGTAGCGCCAAAACGCCCGGCTGTGGCCAGTTCGCTTTGATCACCTTCTCCAGCTACTACGGCGGTGGCCGATGTTCCCATCATTTCGGCAACTTTTGCGCCGTAGAAAATGGCCTCTTGTGAGGATTTCTTGATTTTACCTTCGTCTAATTCGACAAATATTAGGACAGACATGATTCAGTTGACAGTTAACAGGGAGCAGTTAGCAGTGAACAACGAGCAACGATCAGGTATCAGTGAAAAGCCATCAGATTAATTGAGGGCTATTGACTGCTTACTGTTGGTTGCTACCTGCTCACTGAATGGCTGCTCACTGGATTAAATTACTTTTGCCTCTGTGCGGAGCAGTTGGATGAGTGTCTCGGCCTGGTCGGCGGGGATCATTTTGACGGCCCCGCGCGGAGCTGGCATTTCGTAGTTGGCCACCTTCGTGAGAGTGTCGTTGCCCGTTGGCTGCACCACTTTGAGCGGTTTTGTCCGCGCTGACATGATGCCCCGCATATTCGGAATTTTCCATTCGGCAATGGGCTCCTGACAACCCAGCACCAGTGGCAGGTTTGCTTCCAGATCTTCTTTGCCGCCTTCGATTTCGCGGGTCATTTTGGCGGTGCTTCCGTCAATGTCAAGCTTCATCACGGGCGAGATAGAAGGGATGCCTAACATTTCAGCAACAATTCCGTGAACCTGTCCGCCATTATAATCAATGGACTCACGGCCCATCAAAATCAGATCGTAGCTGTTTTCTTTGGCGATGGCGGCAATCTGCTCAGCCACGAAATAGGCATCTACCGGATCAGCATTCACCCGGATCGCATCGTCGGCGCCGATGGCCAGACATTTGCGAATAACCGGTTCAGTGTCAGATTCACCTACATTAAGTACGGTTACTGTTGCCCCCGATTTCTCCTTCAGTTCAACGGCCCGCGCCAACGCGTAGTCGTCGTACGGTCCTGTGATAAACTGAACACCGGCTTTGTTGAGCTTGGTGTTACCGTCGGTGAAGGCAATCTTGGTCGTCGTGTCGGGCACGCTCGTCACGCACACTAAGATTTTCATATTTTTTACGTGGTTAGTTGTTCAGAGTCAGGAGCAGTAAACAGTGGCAGTTTGCAGCGTAGAGAATAGGCCAACTGCCACTGCTTACTGCTACCAGCCCCTTATTTTGCGGCTAAATTACGAAGTCATTTTAAAAACAGTATGCATGCATACTAATTTTTTACGCAAATGAATAACGAACGAATCCAACAATTGCTTCAATTCGTACAGGATGAACCCGATCAGCCTTTTAATGTTTATGCGCTGGCGATGGAATACCTGACCGAAAACCCGGGTCAGGCTCAGCATTATCTGGAGAAACTGCTCACCGAGCACCCTCAATACTTACCGACCTACTATCATGCCGCTCAGCTCTACGCTGACCTCGGCGACCGTACCAAAGCAGCTATGTACTACGATTTTGGGATGCAGCTGGCTCGCCAGCAGGGAAACACAAAGACGTTTGATGAGTTGCAGCGAGCCTACCGGGCGTTTCAGGACGACGAGGAATAAGATTGTCCCGTTTAATTTATTTTCCAATCATACCGGGCTGATTTTTAGTTGACTTTATACCCGATGAGAAAGGCTGTTTTAGGGCAGAGCAATCCATAAACACATGGCTTGCGTACTTATTCATCGAGTATCCACCCTCGGACAACACAACGGACGGGTAGGTTCACAACTATTTTATTAGCCAAACGGAATGGAAAACACAAAACAAGATCGACTTGTACAGCCAGTTGATCGCCGGTTGTTTCTGCGTTATGCAGGCATAACTGTAGCTACCGGGGCCGTATTGCTCCAGGCATGTACCGACAAAGACTACATGACGACGCCACTGCCGGGTACGGGTCCAACATCGGTAGATCTGGGATCGGGTGACGTCGGTATTCTTAATTACGCCTATGCGCTGGAGCAGTTGGAGGCCGCTTTCTATACGCAGGTAATTGCCACACCATTTACCGGGATGACGGACGCTGAAAGATCAATGCTTACTGAAATTCGCGATCACGAAATTATTCACCGCGAC
The DNA here is from genome assembly GCF_028867935.1 of Flavobacterium sp. SUN052. Lineage (GTDB taxonomy): Bacteria > Bacteroidota > Bacteroidia > Flavobacteriales > Flavobacteriaceae > Flavobacterium. Next base: position 443,582 of record NZ_JAPQNS010000002.1, on the reverse strand, counting down.
TTTTTCAAGGCTGCTCTCGGTACAGGTGCTATTGCCGGTCTGGAAGTTAATTTCACGGCTATCAACTTTTCTGATCGCGCTAGTGTATTAGGTGCTGCCAAAACGTTTGAAGATTTGGGTGTTGCTGCCTACAATGGTGCTGGTAAACTGATCAAAGACGTGAATTACCTGCTTCTGGCGGGCAAAATTGTGTCGGTAGAGGCTCGCCACGCGGCTGCTATTCGCTCTATGTTGAGCCCTAAAACAGCCAGTTTCGCTGGTGACGACGTTGTTGCAGTAGCAACTGGACTTGATGGTGCTCTGGCTCCTTCGGCTGTATTGCCACTTGCGCAACCGTTCGTTAAAACAACCATCACTGCGGCTAACCTGCCCAAGTAAACTAAACTGACTCCATGAATTTATTCAAAATATTCCAGGACATTGAGGCTGTTGATGGCGATGCCACTGAGCGGCTTGCTTACTACTCGCGCCGGAAATTGCTCGGTCTGGGCAAGAAAGCGTTGGCGGTTTCGGCTCCAACGGTAATGGCCAGCGTACTGAATGAGGCTTATGCCCAATCGACATCGGTACAGGATGTGCTGAACTTCGCCCTGACGCTCGAATACCTCGAAGACGATTATTACCAGAAAGGTAATGCCGCTGCCAACCTGATTCCAGCAGCCGACAAAGCTATTTTCACTCAGATTGGTAAGCACGAAACCGCTCACGTTGCCCTGTTGAAAGGTGCGCTTGGCGCGGCTGCGGTAGCTAAACCGACGTTCAAGTACGGTGCCACAACCTTCACCGATTATCAGACGTTTTTGCTGTTAGCGCAGGCGTTTGAAGATACGGGTGTTCGGGCTTATAAAGGTCAGGCTGGTTTCTTACTAGGTATGGATGTGCTGACAACAGCTCTCCAAATTCACTCAGTAGAAGCTCGTCACGCATCGGAAGTGCGCCGGTTACGCGGTCTGCGTGGATGGGTGTCGGCTACCGACGAAGCACCAGCGGCCGTTTATGCCGGTGAAGGCCTAACGACTCAGGCTACAGTTGACCTGGTAGCCCTGACGGGCAAAAGCGCCGACCGTGTTCGAGAAGCGTTTGATGAGCCGCTGGACAAAGCAGCTGTTCTGGCTATTGCCACACCTTATTTATAGGAATTGACTAGAAATCATACGAGTACGAAAGGCCGGGGGAAACCTTTGGCCTTTTTTTGCGTCCATAGTATAGGCTCCGCTTCGTTAAAATGTCTTCGCTTTCGCAAACGTCGTATATTTGAGACTTTGATTTCGGCTCCCCTAACTCGTATTTACTCTATATGCCCACTTCACAACTGCCATTGGCATTCCGCCATCCGTACTCATTCGCATCAAAATACCGAAAGTCAGTTGCCTATTTTTCGATGGAATTTGCTGTCGATCAGGCCCTAAAGACTTATTCGGGTGGATTGGGGTTCCTGGCTGGATCACACATGAAAAGCGCCTTCGATGAACGACAAAACCTGATTGGTATTGGCGTTCTCTGGAAATACGGGTATTATAATCAGTCTCGTAATGCCGACAATTCGATGAATGTGCAGTTTCGGGAGAAGATGTACAGCTTTTTGCAGGATACAGGGGTTCGGTATACGATTACCATTTCGGGGCGGCCGGTTTGGGTGCAGGTGTATTACCTCAACCCGAAGCATTTTAACACTGTGCCGATGTTTTTCCTGACCACCGATGTGGACGGAAACGACACCGAAGCTCGCTCGATTTCGTACCGGCTTTACGACGCAGACTCAAGTCTGAAAGTATCGCAGTGTATGTTGCTGGGCTTGGGTGGTGCCAAGTTTCTGGATGAGATTAAGTATTCGCCGAGCGTATATCATCTTAATGAAGCGCATGCAGTGTCAGCGGTTTTTCACCTGTACCAGACGTTGGGTAGCGCCAAAGCCGTTCGCGAGAAGATGGTATTTACAACCCACACACCTGAAGAAGCAGGCAACGATAAGCACGACATCGGTTTTCTAAATAAACTCGGCTTCTTCGGCGGTTTGTCACTTGAGAAAGTGGGCGAGATAACGGGTATCAAAGACAACATTTTTAATCACTCGCTGGCGGCCCTTCGCCTGAGTCGAAAGGCTAATGGAGTCTCAAAACTCCACGGCGAGGTGTCACGCCGGATGTGGGGAGGCTATCCGAACATCTGCGAAATTACCCACGTAACTAACGCTCAGAACAGTCGTTATTGGGCTGATAGCCAATTGGAGGCAGCCCGGCAGGCGGGAGATGTTACCACGATTGCCGCCCGTAAAAAAGCGCTCAAGCAGCCGCTGTTCAACATAGTAGCTGATCAGGTTGGCAAACTCTTCGACCCTAATGTGCTGACGATGGTATGGGCGCGTCGGTTTGCGGCCTACAAACGCCCTGATCTGCTGACGCACGATGGGGAGCGGTTTCGGCGGCTAATGCGCAACCGCGATTATCCGCTACAGATAGTTTGGGCTGGTAAACCCTACCCGTTTGATGAAGGGGCCGTTCGGACGTTCAACCACCTTTATTACCTAAGCCATCTCTACCCGCGCATGGCGGTGCTGACGGGTTATGAGCTTGCCCTCTCAAAAGCCCTGAAGGACGGAGCCGACCTCTGGCTGAACACCCCGATTGTTCCCCGCGAAGCATCGGGAACGAGTGGGATGACGGCGGCCATGAACGGAAGCATCAACGTCTCAACGAATGACGGCTGGATTTGCGAATTTGAAAAAGCAAGCGGACCGGAGCAGAACTCGTTTATTGTACCTGTCGCTCCTGAAGGCAACCCCGATACTCACGACCGAGACCATCTGTTCCAACTGCTCGAAGAAGATATTTTGCCTATGTACTACGACCATCCTGACAATTGGCAGGCGCTCCAGCTCCGTAGTATGAATGATGTAAACGCCTATTTTACCTCAGCGCGAATGGTACGGGAGTATTACGAGAAGGTATATTAAATATTCCCGTTTTGGGAATTGTTTAATTTTGTATTACCTTTCATTAAATGCACGATGCGAATAATTGCCAAGGGGACCTTGCGTGATTTTTGGGTGAAATATCCAGATGCGGAAGCTGGCTTGCGTTATTGGTTTGAGAAGATAACGGAACAGGATTGGGAAAAACCTAATAGTGTGATTGAAGCCTTTAGTGGTGCAGATACGGTGGGTAATGGCCGAATCGTATTTAATATATGCCGTAATAAATACCGTCTCATTGTCAAGTTCGTATATGAAACGCAAATTGGCTATATCCGTTTTGTTGGCACCCATAAAGACTATGATAATATTGATGATATTCAACATATCTGATGAGAGACATGGAAACGAGAGAGGAAATTGTCATTAGACCAATCACAACAAAGGAGCAGTATAATGAAGTAATGCAACAGATCAATAGTCTTATTGACAGCGAGCATGGTTCCCGCGATTTCGAAATATTGCATGTGCTCTCAATTCTGGCTGACGACTACGAAAAGAAACATTACCCTATTCCACCCCTAGCGCCCATTGAAGCTATTAAATATCAAATGGAAGAAATGGGGCTTTCGCAACAGGATGTTGCTCCCTACTTTGGCGGTGCCAATCGTGTTTCTGAAGTGTTGAATGGTAAGCGAAATTTGACCCTGAGAATGGTTCGGGAGATAAGTAAGCACCTACATATTTCGCCAGCTGTTTTGTTGTCGGTGTAATAACAAATAGTATGCACTCGCATTTCTCTCCGCTACGTACCCGGTTGTTCAGGCGTTTTGGAACTTGAACCCACCCGTGATACCGTCAACATCGAGCACCTCGCCTGCAAAAAACAGAGCGGGGTGCTCGCGGCTTTTTAGGGTTTGTGGAATTAGTTACTCGTAGTGTTTATCGTTCATTTTACCGGGTGAGCCAGTCATACCCAAAGCGGGCGTACGTGATTTTGGAATAATTGTCTTTCTCATACAGCACGCCCAGTTCGCCATCGCTTTGCTCCACAAGGTCAGAGTAGGCTGCTGACTCAGCACAAATTTCGTGGCCTGCCGACCAGGTGCGGCCATCGTCCTGACTGACGCGTACAGTTAGTTTTTCGCGTTTTGTTTGGCTGTTGGCGTTCGAGAACAACAGCACCCGCCCACCACCAGGCGGTTGGTAGCTGATCATACTGCCCTGACAAACCGGGTCGGGTAGGTCGGTGGCAACTGTTACCTGGTCCCAGGTTTCGCCCGCGTTCGTAGTGAACGCCAGCAGCCGGTTCTTTACGTCGCCCGATTGATTCCGCATGTTCATCAGCAGGCTTCCCGTGGATGTTTCGGCGGCTGTGCTTTCGTTGCCGCCGGGATAGAACACGGTTTGCGACAGTTTCCAGGTTTGGCCGTGGTTGTCGGAGTAGAAGCCGTGGGCACGATAATCCTGAAACTGCGGCTGGGGCGGGCCCTCGGAGTGGTTTGCGGCCACGAATAACCGTCCCTTGTAGCGGCCCTGCTGAATCTGAAGCGCGTGGCCCGGCGTATTGGCATACGATCGCCAGTCTTCTTTAAACGTATAGGCTGGGTTAAATTCTGGCTTGTTCGGTCGATTTATGGAGGTGGTAATATTCACGGCTTCAGACCAGGTTTGTCCGCCATCGGTACTGGTCTTATACCACACTTCGCGGATTGCTTTACCCTCCCGAACTGCTTTCTCGGAGGCCGTACCAGTGTTATAGATCATAAACAGCCGCCCCTTTGGAAACCGGCGGTCGGTCAAATCGAAAACGGGGGCTGGGTTACCCGCCTGATCCTGACCGTAATCTGCCACAACCTGGATTGGCTCCCACGACTGTCCATTGTCACGGCTGGTGCGTAAAACAATATCTACGTCGCCAAAGTCACCACAATCGGTTTTGCGACCTTCAGCAAACGCCAGTAACTCCCCGGTTGGTGCCTTAACAATGGCCGGAATCCGGTAGCACAGATAGCCTCCTTCGCCGTTCTGAAATACAGTCGTTTCAACAATGGGCGTTTGAGCCTGGAGCGTTTGAAAACCCAGGAAGGCTATGAGAAGAAGGGATAGTTTACGCATACAACGAAACGATTGGAATCGCAACGAAGGTAGGAACCCTGTTTGACGTTCCGTACATTGATTTAGCTACAGAATAAGTTGCCTGTACATTCTATACCTAAGTTTACGCCGTTTAACGTAAATCGGCTTTCGCTAAATTTTATGCTCCAGCTTCATTCGCTCTACACCTTTCTTGATCTGGCCGGTACGTTTGTCTTTGCCATCAGTGGAGCAACGGCCGCCAAACAGCGGGGGCTTGACCTGTTCGGCATTGGCGCTATTGCGTTTACCGTTGCCTGCGGGGGCGGCATCATTCGGGATGTGTGTATCGGGGCCATTCCGCCCACTGGCTTAACAACCTGGTATTATCTGGCCACGGCACTAGCGGCTGCTGGCATGACGGTTGGCTTCTATCCGTTTGTGCAGCGAATTAACCACCCGGTAATCCTTTTCGACGCCCTTGGCTTATCGTTGTTTGCGGTTACCGGTGCCGAAAAAACGCTTTCCTACGGGCATAATGCCGAGGTCGCTATTCTTTTAGGAACAACTACGGCCGTCGGTGGAGGGGTACTGCGTGATATTTTGCTTGCCCGGGTGCCGGTTATTTTACAAAAGGAAATCTACGCATCTGCCGCTCTGCTGGGGGCTGCATTGGTGGTTCTGGGCAATTATTTCCAGTGGCTATCAAGTGACTGGGTTTCTCTGATAGCGATAACTGTCGGTTTCGCAGTTCGTTTACTGGCACTGCGGTATCACTGGAACCTACCGGGTTCTTCCGTTGACAAAACCGGATTAGAGACTTAAACGGCAAGTTCTTCATGCATCATGTTGAAATCTTGCTTTGGTGAGCTACACGTAGGACATTTGTACGTGTCGGGTAACGCATCGAAAGCAATACCAACCGGGATAGACTGCATTGAATCTCCGTATTGCTCGCTATACACCGTGAAGCAATGGGCGCATTGATACGTAACAGCAACGGTGTTCACCAGAAGTTCTAGTTCGTCGGCTTTGGGAGGCTGCAAATCAAGGGATTCACTCAAACGGCGGGCGCTGAATTTCCGGCATAAGCGGTCGATCTGGGCGGAAAGTTGGAATTTCAGCAAGCCTTTGTCGAACAGAACATACGTCCGGCTATTCGGATTGAAGTTTTCGGTGAAGTACAAATCATACACACTGAAAAGGGACAATTTGCCTAACTGAAGTAGTGGTCGCCGACGTACCAGAACTGATCCAAATACCTCTGATTTGGGTCGAGTTTGTATACCAAAACACAGCCCAAACGTGCGGGTGTCATTTTTCTCAAAATACCGTAAAAGGTGATTTTTGACGTGCGTACCTGCGTCGGTGTGGTCTTCTGTTTGCCAGGCTAATTCGTTGGCTGCATGACGCACGTTGATGCTGTGCTTGCCCAGCACGTGAGACCATTTTGCCCGGTCTTTTTCTTCAATTCCTTTAATAATCAGCGATTTCCAGGGGGTGCTGCAAATCTCGCCAATGCGCGTGGTCAGGCATAAGGCGCAGACATCGAGCAAAAAGGTAATGGGAAACTGCTCATCCCGGCGGTAGAGACCCAGCCACGACCGTTGGCCGTATCTATTGAAGCCTTCATAATAGGGCAGCGAAAACTCGGGTAACTCAACTTCCTGCGTAGCAGGTTGGGTAATGAAATTTTCCCCGGCAGTCACCGTTTTATAAAGCCAGTCTTCGCCCTGAAAACGGTGTGCCAGCATAGCTTCCTCAACGGCTTTAGCCAGTCGGCCAATGTCATTGGTATAAATCAGTTCGGGCCACCGAAAGAGCAGGTTACTCTGTTTGGGTCGGATGTACAAATACCAGAAGTGCGGCTCTGGTGAGGCAATGAAATTGAGGTTACCCGTGAAGAATGGGGTGAAACTCTGATTCGAATCCGACAGATTCACCTTGAGCTGAGGCTGATAATCAAACTGATCCAGTACGGTATGGTACTCGCTTTCCCGTAGCCAGGCCCCCGTCCGAAATACATCTTCGCCACAATACGAGCTGATGATGTTTGGATACTGCTCAGCGTTTAACTCATACGAAATCTGGTGTTGCTTCAGGTCTTTTTCCAGAAACCGCATGTCTTCGTAATGCACCGTCATCAGCAATTGCTGACGAGCACCAAAGCGCACCTTTCGAACTTTGGATTCGTAGGCCAGCGACAACACGGTTTGCAGCGTCCCCGGCGAAACGATCCCGGCGGGCAAGTTGACTTTTAAGGTATAGTAATCGCGCATGAGATTTTTTTGGCTGGCCTTTACACTAGCTCCTTCATTCTTTCCAGAATACTCCTCACTTCCGGGCGGCACGAGCCGCAGCCGGTTCCGGCACCGGTTTTTTGGCATAGTTGCTGAAAATCAGTGCATCCTGCTTGTATGGCTCGCTCCAAATTCCCCTGCCCAACGGTATTGCAGGAACAAACTAGCTTACCTTCTAAAGGGTCCACCTGTTTGCTGGCCCGCAGGAGCTGAAGGCGTTTTTCGGACAGTTCCGTGCCATTGGCGATCAGTTCGCGAAACTCAGCAAACTCGTTTTTGTCACCAACTAAAATGGCGCCTACCAGCTTATCTCCCCGAACGATACACTTTTTGTAATAGCGCTTCGACTTGTCGACAAAGACAATCTCTTCATAATCGCTGCCAGCATTGGGGGGAACTTCGGTCAGGCCCATGCTGCACAGATGGAGGCCTTCCATTTTTAGAATGCTGATGGATAGGCTGCCTTTATACGGTTGCGAAATGTCACCGGCAATGTAGCGGGCGGCTGTTTCGGCCTGTTGTTCGGCGGCCAGCGTAATACCCCACATCTGCCCGTTCCACTGAGCCACTTCACCGGCCGCAAAAATGTTGGGGTCGGACGTTTGCAGGTAATCGTTCACCACCACGCCCCGATTGCAGGTCAGGCCGGCCTCGCGGGCAAGTTCAATGTTAGGAACTGTACCAATAGCAACAACCACTACTTGGCAATCAAGCCGTTTGCCTGATTTCAACTGAATACCCTCGACCTGATCGGTCCCCATAAAGGTCTGGACTTCTTCGTTAAAATAGACATCGATGCCGCGATCAAGCAGTTCCAGGTAGAGCAACTCACTGGCTAAAGGGTCGAGCTGGCGTTCCATGAACCGGCCCACCCGCTGAATAACCGTTACCCGAACGTCGATTTGCCGCAGAGAAGCTGCCAGTTCAAGACCCAATAGGCCACCACCCACAATGACAGCATGAGGCTCCTGTTGATCGAGAAATGGCATGAGCGAATCGGCATCGAGCCGCGAGCGCATATTAAAAATACCTGACAAACGGGGTATGCCTTTGGGCATAAACGCCCGACTGCCCGTGCCCAGCAGAATCTTGTCATAGCTATGTTCAACACCGTCGGTGTCAACCACCACTTTCGCTTTTCGGTCGATATGGGCAATGCCAACACCTTTGTGAACAATGATATGAGCTTCTTCGAACTGATCTTCGCGGAGTTTAACCAGCTGCTCCCACGACTGTGCGCCACTGATGTAGTCGGGTAATAGAACGCGGTTGTAAAAGGGGTAAATCTCTTTGGAGAAAACGTGCATCTCATCGTTTACGGGCGTCGTGGGGCTGTCAACGCGCCCCGATTTCAGGGCGCGATATGCATTGATAAAGCCCAAACCGGCTGAACCTGCTCCGATAATGATGATTTTCTCAACGGGTTTGCTGTAAGGGCTGACCTCCACTGCCGAGAACTTGAAATCGGGTTCTTTAGAGCGTGGGTCAACGAGCGAGTTGGTCAGGTTGTTCGCCCTGTTAAGGGTACTGCCGCCCTGATTACCAGCCATCACCTTGCCCCAGTGCATTGGCAAAAAGCACAGTCCGCGACGCACATCCTCCGTTAGCTGGGCTTTCACCCGCACTTCACCCCGGCGACCCTTCACGTCAACCAGTTGACCTTCTTCAATGCCGCGTGCTTTGGCATCATCGGGGTGGATTTGCAAAAAGGGTTGCGGACTATGTTGGTTCAGCTTGGCCACCCGGCCGGTTTTAGTCATGGTGTGCCACTGGTCGCGGATGCGACCAGTGGTCAGGATAAGCGGAAAGTCAGCATCAGTTGGCTCAGAGGTATTTTCATCAGGCACTGCATGAATTTGAGCGCGTCCATTGGGGGTGTAGAATTTATGATTGGTGAACAGGCGTTTGGTGCCGGTTGACCCCCCGGCAGCGGCCGACCGCCCCGGCCCCTCCCCTTGAACTAAGGGGAAGGGAGTTCTCACTTTAGGATAAGGCCACTGAACCGTGCGTTTTTCTCTGAGCAGAGCGTAGTTTACGCCTGTTATATCGACGTTTGTTCCGGCGGTGAGCTGGGCGTATTCGTCGTAAACAGCGGAGGTATTGGTGTAGGCAAAGGCATTACCGAAACCCATTTTCTGGGCAAATCGCCAGATGATTTCTGCGTCAGGTAAAGCTTCGCCGGGGGCGTCGATCACTTTAGGCAGGTGCGCAATCCGGCGTTCGGCATTGGTCATAGTGCCCTCTTTTTCGAGCCAGGCCGCAGCGGGCAGCACCACATCGGCAAACTGCACGGTATCGGCTCGGTTCGATACATCCTGAACGACAACGAAACGGGCGTTTTTTAGGGCTTTTTCGGCCGCATTCACATCTGGCATACTCACCAACGGATTGGTGTTGATAATCCAGATGGCCTTCAATTTATCGTCGGCCAGAGCCTCGAACATTTCGGTAGCGGTCAGTCCGGGTTTGGCGGCAATGTTGACTGGGCTGTTCCAGAACGCTTCCACTTCAGCGCGGTGGGTGGCATTGGTGACCTCACGATGTGCGGGTAGAATGTTGGCTAATCCACCCGTTTCACGGCCCCCCATAGCATTTGGCTGACCCGTAAGCGAGAACGGGCCGTTGCCGGGTTTACCAATGCGCCCCGTAATGAGATGCAGATTGATAAGGGCCAGATTCTTGTTTACTCCAATGACCGACTGGTTAAGCCCCATTGTCCAGAGCGACAAAAAGCCTTTCGAGTTCCCAATCCAGTTGGCCGCTTGCCGAATTCCGTCGGCAGAAACACCACAAATCTCGGCCGCTTCGTCGATGGTGCGTTGCATCACCTGTTCGCTGTAGGCTGTGAACCCATCGGCATGGAGGGCAATGAACTCAGCGTCAATGTCGCCGTTCTCGATCAGCAACCGGCCAATGGCATTGTTCAGCACAATATCGGTGCCGGGCCGAATGGGCAGGTGGAGATCCGAAGATCGGGCGGTGTCGGTTTTACGCGGATCAACACAAATGATTTTGACGGTTGGATTTGCGGCTTTGTGCGCTTCGATCCGACGCCAGATAATGGGGTGGCACCAGGCTGGGTTGGCACCCTGCACCAGAAAAACGTCGGCTTCCTCGATGTCGTCGTAACAGACCGGCACCGAATCTTCGCCCAGCGACAGTTTATAACCCACCACTGCCGAACTCATGCACAGCCGGGAATTGGTGTCGATATTATTGGACCCAATAAACCCTTTGATCAGCTTGTTGACCAGGTAATATTCCTCCGTCAAACACTGTCCCGAGACATAAAACGCCACCGAATCGGGTCCGAATTTCTGAATCAGGGTCCTGAATACCGCTGCGGTCCGTTCCAGAGCCGCATCCCAACTCACGCGCTGCATGGGCATATTCCGGTTAAGGCGCATCTGCGGGTACAGTAAGCGATCCGACTGATCCATCACCGTATAATGCAGGTTCATGCCCTTGGAGCACAGCATTCCTCTGTTCGACGGGTGTTGCTTATCCCCCTCAACCTTTAACTGTCCGTTCGGCTCCTGTTTGACTACGATTCCACAGCCAACGCCACAATAGCAACACGTAGTTTGATGGTTCATGATTTATCGTCGATAAATGATTGGAACGCGGATGACACGGATGGAGCGGATTCACACGGATTTTATGATTAGTTTTAATCCGTTCAATTGGTACGCCAGCCCGGCCACGTTTCTATCAAGCTGTTTGCAGTTCTGCTTCTGCCGGTTCTACGACAACTACTTTACTGAAATTCACCAGGAACAGGAGTGCGCCAACAGCGATTACGATAGCACCAATGTACATGAAGGCCTGACCGTAGCTGATAGACTGGGATTTGAACAGGAATGCCATCAGCATACCACCCAGGTTTCCGCCTGCGCCAACAACGCCAGAAATAACTCCAACGGCTTTGGGGTTTACGAAAGGGACAATCGCGTAGGTGCTGCCGTTCGACATTTTCAGGAACAGGGCAAACGTAATCATGGAGATGATTGCCATTGGTAAGCTACCCGCCTGAGCGAACAACAGAATACCGGCTCCTTCCAGTACCAGCATACCTGCCAGCAAAATGCCTTTGCCCCGCATACCGTATCTATTCCCCACTTTATCGGCGACGATACCGCCGAGGGCACGGGCAAAAATATTCATTCCGCCAAAGAGCATGGCCCAGAACCCAGCTTCGGTTTCGGCCAGTTTGAAATTATCAAAGAAGTAAAGCGCGGCCACCCCATCAAACGTAATTTCCATCCCGAAGCAGCAGGCATACGCCAGGGCAAGCGCCCACACCCGGATGTCGGAGCAGGCTGTCCAGAAACTGACTTTTTCGCCCGTTGACACCGACCTCTCAACACTACTGTAGTTGCCAGCGGGTGTATCCTGGGTGAAGCGGTAATAAACGAAGGCCATAATGAGCATTAGCACGCCCGGAAAAATCATGGCTAACCGCCAGGCTTCGGGCTTTGTGTAGCCGAAACCAACAATAGTGGCCATGATGAGCGGCATGGCCAACTGGGTGATGCCTCCGCCGAGGTTACCCCATCCACCGGCAACGGCGTTGGCCGTGCCTTTGATTTTTGGGGCGAACATGATCGACGTATGAAATTGCGTAATCACGAACGACGCACCGATGATACCAATTGCCAGCCGGAAGAGTAAAAACGTGGTGTAATCATGCGCTAACCCAACAAACATAACCGGCAACGAACCCAGTACGAGCAAGGCTGTGTAGGTTTTACGCGGCCCCCACGTATCGCACAACCGGCCAATGACCAGACGGGCCAGAATGGTAGCCGATACAGCGGCAATGATTGTATTACCTACTTCCGGTTTGGTTAGGCCCAAATCGGCCCGGATGGCAGGCATCAGCGGGGCCAGCCCAAACCAGCCGAAGAAACAGACAAAAAAAGTAAGCCACGTAATGTGGAAGGTCCGCATCTGCACACCGTTGAAGCTGAAAATATTCAGCGAGTCGAGGGGTTTGTTCGTTTGCATAGTTTGATTGAGTAAATTAATAGCACTCTGGTGCGGGGGTTTCACACTGGTGCGCTGGTTGTACGCTGGCGCGGGTATTTACCCGTGCCTACTATTATCGCCAGTATTCACTGGCAGCTATGCTTGGCTTTTCATGAGTCAGCAAATGCTGACTAGATTTATAGGCACGGGTAAATACCCCCGCCAGCGCACCAGTCACGATTAATCTTCAATGGAGAATTTGTCAAACAGGAGATTCAGCAGATGGTCGTGAATATCCATGTAGACGGTGTCGTGAGCAATGGCTTTTTTGTTGCGGGGGCGGTCCAGCGGCACATCTACAATCTCGCGGATGGTGGCTTCGGGGCCGTTGTTCATCACTACCACGCGGTCGCTTAGAAAGATGGCTTCTTCGATGTCGTGGGTGACCATCACGATAGTCTTGTTGCGGTTATCCAGATTCCAGAGTTTCAGCAACTCGATGTGCATGGAGCCTTTCGTGAGGGCGTCCAGGGCCCCAAATGGCTCATCCAGCAACAAAATGCTGGGGTTGATGGCAAAGGCCCGGGCAATGGCCACGCGCTGTTTCATCCCCCCCGACAGTTGCCCCGGCAGTTTGTCTTTATGTTCCCACAGGTTCACCATCTTGAGATTCTCCTCGACAATGGTTAGTTTTTCGGCCCGCGTTTTGTCCTGCATAACTGAGTCTACCGCTTCCAGAATGTTTTTGTAAACCGACAACCAGGGCAGCAGTGAGTAATTCTGGAATACAATACCCCGATCGGGGCCGGGCCCTTTTACGATCTTACCATTGGCCACTACCTCACCTTTTGTGGGCTTTACCATGCCCGAAATCGCGTTCATCAGCGTCGATTTACCGCAGCCGGAGTGACCGATGATGCTGACGATTTCGCCTTTGGCAACTTGTAGATTAATATCTTTGACGGCCGTGTAGACCCCTTTCGGAGTTTTGAACGAGATCGTCAGGTCGCGAACGTCGATGTTGGTTTGGCGCGACAGTTTATGGAACTCATTGGCCGAATCAACGAGTGTAGTCTGGATGTTCGTGTTCATGGTTCGTTAATCAGTTGTAAGCAAACTGTTTCTGTAAAGCGTCGAATCCCTTATCGAGCAGCAGTCCCACTGTACCGATGATCAGGATGGCGCAGAGGATTTTCTCGAGACTCAGGGCGTTCCAGCTATCCCAAACAAAGAAGCCAATACCCATACCGCCCGACAACATTTCGCCCGCAACAATGACCAGCCAGGCCACACCCATACTCAGACGAAGACCCGTAATAATGTGCGGCAGCGCGTACGGAATCACGACTCTCCGCACGTAGCGCCAGATTGAAAAACCAAATGCTTTGGCTACGTTCTTGTGGTCCTGCGGAATGCTCGATACACCAAAGGCGGTATTGATGAGCGTAGGCCACAAACTCGTAATGAAAATGATAAAGATGGTGGCACCGGCAGCCGCTTTGAATGCCAGCAGCCCCAGCGGAAACCAAGCCAGGGGCGAGACCGGGCGCAAAATCTGAACGATGGGGTTCAGCAGGCGCATCCCAACCGGAGAGGCACCCATGATCAAGCCTAATGGCACCGCCACTACAGTGCCCAGTGCAAAACCCGTAAATACGCGGCCTAGTGAACTAACCAATTGATTGCCAATTCCTTTGTCGTTCGGTCCGTAATCGTAAAAAGGCGTTGCAATCATCTCTTTAAAAACCAGCCATGTCATTCCCGGAGTAGGAATATCGTTGTTAGTCACCACGGAAATCAGGCCCCAGATGCCTATCAGAATGCTCATGCTCGCCAGGAAATACAGGGCTGGTAGATAGGTTTGATAATTCAGTAATCGGTTCATGATCGTTCTATTTGACGTTTATGAATACTTACTTCTTAGCACTCGCCAGATACGCGCCGATGTTATTGGGATCAAAAGCCACATCATAGGTGGTCTTGAACGACTTCATTTCGTCGGTTGGCAGGGGGATATTCATCGACTTAGCTACCTCTGCGTAGAGATCGTCGAGGACGAGCTTTTCGGCAATGCCTTTGTAATCCGGCGCACTTTTGATCATCCCAAAACGCATGTACTGGGCCATAAACCACATCGCGTGCGCTTTGCGGGGCATGTTCACAAACCCCTTGTTGTAGAATGTCATGTAATCGTCCTTGTATTTCTGCACGCCCAGTTCGCAACCCAGATCGTTGGAGCCCATCAAACGCGACTCGATGGCGGCCAGTGGAGCGTTCACGTAGTAGGGCTTGGTTAACCAGGCAGCCGCCTTTTTGCGGTTACCCATATTGTCGAGCCATTGGCAGGCTTCCAGTATAGCCGCCATTACGTTTTTGAGGTCTTCGCGCCGGGCGGTCGAAAACTGACTGTTTACAACAAGTGCTTTTTCGGGATGGTGTTTCCAGATATCCTGCGACGCAATCTCCGTGAAGCCCACATTCTGCGCAGCTGCCACGCTGTTCCAGGGCTCACCAACCGAAAAACCTTCCATGTTATCAACCCGCATGTTTGCAACCATTTGCGGTGGGGGGATCGTGATAATGCCTACCGATTTCTGGTTGATGCCAGCCGCAGCCATCCAGTTACGGAGCCACATATCGTGAGTGCCGCCGGGAAAGGTCATGGCGAAGGTTACTTCTTTACGGCTCTGCACATTTTTCACGGCAGCTGCCACTTTGCCCATTTCCTTAAAGCCCACCAGCCCACAGAAATCTTTAGAGAGTGTAATAGCCTGACCGTTGTTATTCAGCACCATGGCGATCTTCATCTCAGAACCTGCTTTGCCACCGATGCCTGTGTACACGGAAAATGGCATTGAAAAGAGGCAGTGAGCGCCATCGAGTTCACCGTTAAGCACTTTATCACGGATGTTTGCCCATGAGGCTTCCTTGGTCAGTACCACATCGACCCCGTGTTTCTGAAAGAAGCCCATCTCTTTGGCAACAACCAGCGGAGCGCAATCGGTGAGCGGGATAAAACCCAAACGAATGGGTTCAGCAGCCGGCTTCAGGGCCATCATGGTGGCAACAGTCGCTACCGAAATTGCAATCAGAGCAAAAAATAGAATGTATGTCTTTTTCATTTGATTCCGTTTTTAAGTAGTGGGTTATTGACGGATGGCAACGGGTTTGGCGTAGAAAAAGTCCGGGCGAATGTTGATCATTAGGTAAGACCAGGTGCCAACTTTACTCTTGGCATTCATGGTGCCTTGCTTGGCATATTCCAGGCTGTTTGTGCCATTCATGAGCGAGTAGCCAAATTCGAGGCTGGTAAACTTGTTAAGCGTGTAGTTGGCCACAAAGTCATATTCCATTCCCAGTTTGGAGTTCAGGAGTGAGCCCGTAGGCGCATCAGCCATTTTATTGTAGGTGGGGGCTGCTAGTGCAAAATAGTGGACATCGAAAGTTGTGGTCAGCCGGGTTCCGGTGTACTTGAACTTCAGGAAGGCATCTTTTAACCCACCCGCTGGCGAGCCGGTACCCACGTAGAAATAGTCCATGTATCCCCAGTGGCGGTGTGGGGTGCCATAAAGCGGATCAAAACGGCTTGTTTGGCCAGCCTTAATCGTGGTTGCATCATTGCCAGACAGCACTTCATAACCGGGGCCAACGCTCAACAGCCCTTTCTGGAACATAACGTTACCCCCGTAGTGATACGCTTTTTTGTAGCTCAGACCATCACGATCTTTGCCGCCCTGTCCGTAAGCAAACGCCTGCCATTGAACTTTGCCTAATCTGGACGACGTATTGCCCAACTGACCCGTCAGCATGGCCCCGTATGTTAGGCGCGAATTGGTACCGGCCACGTCATAACGCCTGCCATATACGTAACCAGCCGCTGCGCTTCCAAGTGAGTCGGCCCGGTACTTCTGAAAGTCGTCTTTAAAGAAGAGCGCTGAGAATTTTGTCTGATTGAATTTGCGCGTCAGGTACGCCATCTGGAACGACTTGAACTGTTGGTTCTGGCCGTTTGTGCTCAAGGGCGTTGCTAACACCGGCGCACCACCCTTTCCGGCGGTTGGAATAAAACCAGCTGGGATCGCCAGTGTCACGTTTTTGTTCGACAAGGCCGAAGCGGCTACGTTGCCCGGTGTGTAATTATCGCCTACGGTACCGAAAGCGTCGGTGTTTTGGTTGAAGCCAACCCCCAGGTCAAGGGCCCAACCCATGTGCTGTGCTTTCAGCAAAGCCGCATCGAACCGGCGTCCCTGTTGTAACCAGTCGAGGTTACCCAACAGGCGCACATCGTCGTATACAAGCTCCTGACGGCCTATTTTAAGCGAGAGATTCTGAATCGGTTTAAACTTGATCGTCGTGTCGGCACTGTTAGCCAGTGTTACTTCGGCCCAGGCTTCGTGCACCATCAGGCGGTTGCCGTCGGCATTATTGATGGTTGAGGCATCCTGTCCCCATACGCGAATATCCTGAACGGAGGTTTGAAATTGTACGCGATCCCACTTATAGCCAAACGTCAGGCGGGTACGCTGGGATGTAAAAAAAGCGGCTGGTGCATCTTTGGGCGCCAGATTACCAAGGCCATTCCGTAGCTCGGTACGGGTACGAACTTGGCCAACAAGTGAGAACTGAGCAAATAAGGTGGACTGGGTTATCAGCAGGATTACGCATGCTAATGACACCCATTTGATGGTAGATTTCATAAAAATAGGCAATCAGATTAAGAAGAAAATGAATGGTACAGGCAACAGAGAGTGGGCTTACCTCATTTGGGTAAGAGCGTGTTGAGCGGCACAGAAAGGCGGCTCTGAAGACTTAGTAGAAAGGTCTGGCGGACTATAAAGTGGCCAGTAGCGAGAAGACGCAGATTTGCTTTAGCCTTTTTTTTTCATTTTCTTTGAATCGTTTGTGTTAAGCATAGACAAAAACCCCGATTGGCCGATCCAAAGGTGCCCCCACACCGGATCGGCTTTTTTTTAGTAGGCCATCGAGACGTTCCGCAGCGATTCCGCCAAATACGACGGATGCAACGCAACAACGTCGCCGATAACCAGCACAGCCGGCGCCCCCACGCCATGCTCTGCGGCCAATGTCGGCATGTTCCAGACCTGACCAATCACGCACTGCTCATCAGCACGTGTCCCGTTCTGCACGATTGCCATGGGCAAATGGCCGCGTCCGGCCTGGCAATACAGTCTGCATAATTCACCCAGTTTACGCATGCCCATCAACACAACGACCGTTGCTTTCGACTGAACGGCCAACCGCAAATCATCGGAGAGTTCGCCGTTACGGGTCGTGCCCGTAATGACCCAGAAACTCTCGCTGATGCCCCGGCTCGTTACCGGAATTCCCTGCGCGGCCGGTACCGCTATACAACTCGACACACCCGGTATAACTTCACACTGAATTCCATACTGACGAGCATAGGCCTGCTCTTCAAAACCGCGCCCGAACACATACGGGTCACCCCCCTTGAGCCGCACTATATGTCCATGCTCCTGCGCGAGTCGGACAATCAGTTCGTTGATTTCTTCCTGCGTAAATGAAGCTTTTCCAGCCCGTTTGCCAACGTACATCTTGAGTGCGGCTTCAGGCGCAAAGTCCAGCAAGGTATGATTGGTGAGGTCGTCGTATAAAACAACATCGGCTTGCCGAAGCGCCCTGACCCCTTTTAAAGTGATCAATTCTCCGTCGCCCGGACCCGCCCCCACGAGTGTTAGCTTTGGCTGCATAGCTGGTGATCGTTATCAGGTTACTATTGGTATTGTACTATGAATAGTACATTATAACTATAGCTGATTTCTGATTCAAAAGTAGAGGCATAATTTCAGAAAACAAGTGTTTTTCAAAAAAATTAGCTTTAAAATTGAGTTAATGACAAATTATATATTGTATTTATGGTAAATATTAGTTTAAATTTGAACCACAGTATTCTAAGTATAGATGGGGGTCTAACTTAGATAAGTACCAAAAATAATCAGGGTTTTTATAATTTTATAGTTAACTCTAACTATGATAACTAACACAAACACTCGTGTCGTCGTCATTGGCAATGGCATGGTAGGCTACAAATTCTGCGAAAAGCTGACTGCTAAAGAAAAAAGCGGTCAACGATTTGCCATCACGGTTTTTGGGGAAGAACCACGTGTGGCCTACGACCGCGTTCATTTGAGTGCGTATTTTGATGGTAAAACGGCCGACGATCTGACGCTGGCTCCCCAGCACTGGTATGCCGACAACGGAATTACGCTTTATCTCACCGATCCGGTAGTCGACATTGATCGGGAGCGTAAACAGGTTCGGTCTCACCACGGTGTCGTAGTACCTTATGACTATCTGGTGCTGGCTACCGGGTCCGGGGCGTTTGTGCCACCCGTGGCTGGTGTCGAAAAAGATGGCGTGTTTGTGTATCGCACCATTGAAGACCTCGATCTAATTCAGTCGTACGCCCGCAAGGCGCGTCGGGGAGCTGTTCTGGGTGGCGGGTTGCTGGGGCTGGAGGCTGCCAAAGCCCTGCTCGATCTGGGCCTGGAAGAAGCGCACGTGGTTGAGTTTGCCACCCGCCTGATGCCCCGCCAGATCGACGATGCCGGGTCGGGCGTGTTGCAGCGGCAGCTGGAGTCGCTGGGGTTACAGATTCATCTCTCCAAAAGTACGCAGCAGATCACCGGTGATGAATGCATTACGGGTATGCAGTTTGCTGACGGGTCATCCTTAGCCGTCGATATGCTGGTGATCTCAGCCGGCATCCGACCCCGCGATGAACTGGCGAAATCATCGGGTCTGGAAACGCACCCACGCGGAGGAATTATTGTCGATAATGCGCTGCAAACGTCTGATCCCGCCATTTTTGCCATCGGCGAATGTGCGGTGGCTCACCACATGATTTATGGGCTGGTGGCTCCGGGCTACGAAATGGCCGATGTTGTTGCCTCGCGACTGGTAGGCGACCATAAGGAGTTCAAACCTTACGACATGTCGACGAAGCTCAAGCTGATCGGCACCGACGTTGGCTCCTTTGGCGACCCGTTTGCCTCCGACCCGGCTGGCTGCCGCACTATCGTGTACGAAAACAAAGCTAAGGGGGTTTATAAACGCCTGAATATTTCGGTCGATGGTCGCGAACTGCTGGGCGGCATTCTGGTGGGTGATGCCGATCAGTATAATATGCTGTTGCAAACCTGCAAGAACAAGACCATTATCCCGCCCGACCCTGAGGACCTGATTCTGGGGGCGAGAGGGGGCGAAGAAGCGGGGGCGGGCGTCATGGGTTTACCCGACGAGGCCTTAATCTGTTCCTGCGAAGCTATCACCAAGGCTATGCTCTGTCATGAGATTGGCGAAAAGGGCAATGATACCATTGACAGCCTCAAAAAAACAACCAAAGCCTGCACGGGTTGCGGAGGGTGTACGCCCATGGTAAAAGACCTGATTCAAGGGGTGCTGAAACAAAAAGGCGTGTATGTCCGCAATATTATCTGTGAACATTTTGACTACACTCGCCAGGAGCTGTTTGACCTGATTAAAATTAATGAACTGAAAACGTACACCAGCGTACTCGACCAACTAGGTCGCAATGACGGTTGCGAAGTATGTAAACCAGCCATAGCTTCTATTCTGGCAAGCCTCTGGAACGAGAACATTTTGACCAGTGACCGGGCGCCCATCCAGGATTCAAATGATCGGTTCCTAGCCAATATTCAGCGGGGTGGTACGTATTCGGTGGTACCGCGCGTGGCCGGTGGCGAAATCACACCCGAAAAACTGATTGTGCTGGGGCAGGTGGCCCAACAATATGGTCTCTATACCAAAATTACGGGTGGTCAGCGCATCGACCTGTTTGGGGCGCACGTGGGCGATTTGCCCGACATTTGGGAAAAGCTGATTGCCGTTGGTTTCGAGAGTGGTCATGCCTACGGAAAGTCGCTCCGAACGGTAAAAAGCTGCGTGGGTACCACCTGGTGCCGGTTTGGTGTTCAGGATTCCGTCACGTTTGCCGTTGAGCTGGAAAACCGCTACAAAGGGCTGCGGTCTCCCCACAAGCTAAAATCGGGTGTGTCGGGCTGCACCCGCGAATGTGCCGAAGCCCAGAGTAAGGATTTTGGTATAATTGCGACCGAAAAAGGCTGGAATGTGTACGTGTGTGGAAATGGCGGTGCCAAACCTCAGCATGCTCAGTTGCTGGCCTCCGATGTAGACAAAGAAACCTGCGTCAAGCTCCTCGACCGGTTTCTGATGTTCTACGTAAAAACGGCCGATCCGCTGACCCGCACTGCCACCTGGCTGAACAAGATGGACGGCGGCATGGCCTATCTTAAAGCCGTTGTGGTCGACGATGTGCTGGGTATTGGTGCCGAACTGGAACGCGAAATGCAGCTCATTGTCGACACCTACGCCTGTGAGTGGAAAGAAGTCGTAGAAAATCCCGAACTCCGCAAGCGGTTTACTCACTTCGTGAATGCTCCAGCAGTGAAAGATCCCACCGTACAGTTCGAGCCGCTCCGCGACCAGATTCGGGCCAAAGAGTGGGTCTAACCAGTCCATATTTATTTTTCTCAACCACCTGAATTGTCGATCTCAATGGAATCTATCCTTGTTGAACACGAAAAAAGTATCTGGCACCTGGCTTGCCATTCTGATGATATCCCGACCGATGGCGGTGCCTGTGTGCTGCTAGAGGGCCGGCAGATCGCTATTTTTAATTTTACCCGCCGGGGCGAGTGGTACGCTACGGACAATCAATGCCCGCACCGCCAGCAAATGGCCCTCTCACGGGGGATGATTGGTAGTCAGGGCGACGAACCGAAAGTGGCGTGCCCATTTCACAAAAAAACGTTTTCTCTTCAGAGCGGGCAATGCCTGAATGACGATGGGTACCAGATTGCCACATTTCCCGTCAAGGTCGAAGACGGATTTGTGTATATTGGGTTGGAATGAGCACGACGCAACTCGATCTTCAGGTAGCCCGCCGACTGACACGCTTATACGTGATAGCGCTCACCATTATTGCTGTGCTCACCGTCAGCGGGCTACTGTTCATCAAACGTACGATCAACAACCACTACGACGACAGCCGGGTGTTGAACGTGGCTGGTCGGCAACGGATGTTCAGTCAGCGGCTTACGAAGCTGGCTTTGCTTCGGGTGGAGGGCGTTCCGGCGGTCGACAAGATTCTGTTCGACTCATTGCTGACGACCTGGACGAACAGCCACACCCAGCTTCGTAACGGAACACTGTTGATGGAGAAGCCGTATTCGGTGCGGAAAAGTGAAGCGCTCGATAGTATGTTTACCCGGATCGAACCGATCTACCAATCGATCCGGGCGGGGTTCGTTCGTATCGATGCCTCTCGCGGGGATCTCGTTGATAAACGGAATGCGCTGGCTGTCATTCTGCGGGATGAACCGTCCTATCTGCGGCAGATGAACGATATTGTGTTTCGCTTCGATGCCGAAAGTTTTGCGCGGGTACGAACGCTGGAACGAGTCGAATGGGGCCTCAGTATGGCCACCTTGTTTATTGTACTGATTGAAGGACTGTTTATTTTTCGGCCCGTTGTTCGGCGGACCCGCGAAACCATTCGCCAACTAACTCAATCGCAGGAAGCGCTGCGATCAACGAACGAACGACTGGAAGTGGCGAACCAAAAGCTGGAAGTAGCGAACCGCAAACTAACCGATACACAGGCTGAACTCCTGCGGATCACCGAAGAGAAATATGAGTTGCAGCGAGCCGAGGATACCGTGCGGTCGGCGGCCCTGCTGGAGGGGCAGGAAGAGGAACGACGGCGATTTGCCCGTGAACTCCACGACGGGATTGGGCAAATGCTGACCGGCCTTAAATTACAGGCAGGGTCAATGAAAAAAGGCCCGTTTTCGGACGAAAAACAGCGGACACGATTTGACGAACTAACGACCTTGATTCAGGATACCATTCAGGCTACCCGGCAAGTGTCGCACAATCTGATGCCGTCTGTACTGGGTGATTTTGGCCTGGGTGCTGCCCTGAATCTATTGGCGGTGCAGACGGCTCAGACTACTGGTAATTCGGTTACGTTCGAAGGTAGCATCGATGACGAAAAATTGAGCCCGGTTATAGCAATTGGGTTATATCGTATTGGTCAGGAAGCCCTTAACAATGCTGTTAAGCATGCGCAGGCTCCGGCAATTCAGCTATGCTTACGACACACTAAAACCAGTATTATCTTAACCGTCGAAGATAACGGCAAGGGATTTGTCACGACAAAGGCTCCCGCCAACGAACGACAGGTGCCAACCAGTAGAGGGCTCGATAATATGCGCACCCGCGCCCGATTGCTGAACGGGGAACTATCCATCACATCCAGGTTGAAAAAAGGAACCAAAGTGGCGATTAAACTCAACTTATCAACTGCAAATCAGCATTAATTATGTCGATACGACTACTTATTACGGACGATCATTCGGTAGTCAGAAAAGGGCTCCGAACCTTGATGGAGGATGAAGCTGACATTGAAATTGTGGGCGAGGCAACCGATGGCGACGAAGCTATCGAGATGATTCCGGTGCTGAACCCCAATGTGTTACTGCTTGATATTACTATGCCTCGCATGTCGGGCATGGAAGTTGCCAAAGTTGTTACCCGGCTTTATCCTCAGGTTCAAATACTGATCTTTAGTATGCACCATAACCCGGACTACATCCTGAAAGCTGTGCAAAATGGTGCCGCCGGGTATTTGCTTAAAGACACTAACGAAGAGGAAATTGTGAGGGCGGTGCGGGTAGTCGCTACCGGCGATTTATACTATCCGTCGGCGGCCTCGTCGATCATAATTCGGAATCTGGTACTGCCCAACCTGCCCCGCCCAGCCGAAGATACCACCGCCAGCGCCAACCAGTCGGGGTCGATTTGGAAAAAGTTAACACCCCGCGAAGACCAGATTTTGACCTGCCTCACGGAGGGCCTGAGCAGCCGCGAAATCGCCGAACGTTTCTCTATCAGTCCCAACACGGTCGCCAATCAACGAGCTAGCATCATGAAGAAAGCGGGCGTAAAAAATATGGTTGAACTAATCCGACTGGCCTTAAAGAAGTAAGGCTGACTCGGTCAAACACCCACATTTTTCCCGGCTACAAACCCGGTTGTCCAGGCGTTTTGAAAGTTGAAACCGCCTGTGATTCCGTCTACATCAAGCACTTCGCCCGCAAAAAACAGACCGGGGTGCTCGCGGCTTTCCAGCGTTTGCGGATTCAGGCTACCCAGCGCAATGCCCCCGCAGGTGACGAACTCGTCTTTGAACGTACTTTTTCCTGCAACAGCGTACTGGCTATTGGTCAGCTTCTCGATCAGGCGATTCTGGGTTTTGCCGGGCAGTTCGCCCCAGCGCGTGGTGTCGGCTAAGCCCGCTTCGGCGGTGAAGGCGTCCCAGAGCCGTGCGGGTAAGCCGAACGGATTTTGGGAGCTGACTAATTTCTTGGGGTGTTGTTGTCGGAAACTGTTGAACCCCTCCCGGATCTGATTATCGTTCAGGTCGCCAAGCCATTGGATGCGGAGGGTGAAACGATAATCGACGTTGGCCAGATCGCGGGCCGCCCAGGCTGAGAGCCGTAGAATGGCGGGTCCGCTGAAACCCCAGTGCGTAATCAGCAAAGGGCCATTTTGCCGTTGATTGGTCCCCTGAATACTAACTTGAGCATTGGGCACCGATACCCCCGCCAGTGGCAGTAGTGGACTGCCCGGTACATTAAACGTAAACAACGACGGCACCGGCGATACCAGCGCATCGGCTTCATGAACCGGGGGAATCCAACCGTAAGAGGGGCGTTGTGGATATCCGCCCACCGCAATCAAAACGCGATCGGCAGTGATGGTTTCGCCGGTTGACAGGAGGAGGTTCCAGCCATCGTCTGACTTCGACAACTCCGTAACTCCGCAACCCGTGCGAATATGAATGCCCAATCGGTCGGCGGTCCGTAGCAGGCAGTCAATGATCGTTTCTGACGAGTCGGTCGTGGGGAACATCCGTCCGTCGGGCTCCGTTTTCAGCCGCACTCCTTTCGACTCAAACCAGCTGACGGTAGCCTGCGCATCAAACTGATTGAGCAAAGGCCGCAACCAACGCTCACCACGGGGGTAGTGTTTCACCAGTTGGCGGTTATCGAAACAGGCGTGGGTGACGTTGCAGCGGCCCCCGCCCGATACCCGTACTTTTCCCAGCACCTGCCGGCTTTTTTCTAAAATGGTAACTGTTGCCAGAGGGAATGTTTCGGCCGCAGTGATGGCTCCGAAGAACCCCGCTGCCCCTCCGCCAACAACAACAATGTGTAACGATGACATGGTAGGGCAACAGTTGTTGCTTGTTTCAGGTTTCAATGGCTACGCCGTTTCATTGCTGATGCTGCTTTAATGCTGCGCCAATGAAACTTGAAACCTGATACGCCATCGCTACCTTTGCATTATGCAGTTTTCGTCAAAAAATAAGTACTCTCGGCGTGGGTTCCGGCTGCGTGGCAACACGCTCGTGGTGCTCTTTTTCTTCTTTCTGGTTGGACTGTTTCTGCACTATGGCGGACGTACCAAACCCATTGTTGCCTTTTGGAATGACCTGAAAAGCCTGGTCGGTATTGGTCCGTCGAGTCGCGATCGGGTGGGGGAGGAGCATAATCCCTACAAAGCTCCTGAACCCGGTCAGTCGGAAGATGTAGCAACCGACGATGAGGGATCAAAAGGCTCTGCCTCTTCTGACGAACCAGCAGCTTCGGATGAGAGCAACGGTGGTCGCGAGGAAACGGTTGAAAATGGAGCCGCTTCGTCGGGTAACAAACGCTTTGATTTCGAAAAAAAGCCCGATTTTCTGCTGCCTGCCTTCAAATCATCGGACGAAATTGTGCGCCATGATGGCTACGTATTACGGTATCGCGACCAATATGAACAGGCCGATTGGGTAGCCTATCCGTTGCTGGCTTTCGAGATCACGGGCGATGCCGAGCGCGATCAGGAACGTTTCCAGCCCGACCCGCTCGTAGAAAGCGGGTCTGCTCTGCCGACCGACTATACCCGCTCCGGCTATGATCGGGGGCATTTGGCTCCTGCGGGCGACTTCAAGTTTTCGCAGCGGCTTACCCAGCAGTCTTTTTATATGAGTAACATCAGCCCGCAGGCTCCGCAGTTCAACCGGGGAGTCTGGAAAGAGCTGGAAGATCAGGTTCGGGCCTGGGCCCGGCGCGATCGGGGTTTGTATGTAGTAACGGGACCGGTGTTGAAACCGGGTTTAGAAACCATCGGCAAAAAGAACGAAGTAGCCGTGCCTGAGCAATACTACAAAGTCATTCTGTACTGTAATAGCCCAACTATTCGCATGGTTGGTTTTTTACTAAACAACGAATCTTCTGACGAACCGCTCCGGTCATTTGTCGTACCTGTTGATCAGATTGAGCGGCTCACCGGTATCGACTTCTTCCCCTTTATCCCCGACGATCTGGAGCAAAAGCTGGAAAGCAAGCGGGATATTAACGGATGGTTCAACTAATGCCATGACTGATTCGGTCCCCGTTTACCAACTCCAATCGTTTCCACGTCATGAACCGACGGTGCCGTTCTACATGACCCGGCTAGAACGATTGGTTCAGGAGGTAGAAGGAATCGAGAAACCCCACGGCCACACATTTTATTTAGTCATGTGGATTAGCCAGGGAAGTGGTACGCACACAATTGACTTTCGCACGTATGAGGTGGCTCCCTGTCAGGTGTATTTTCTGACGCCCGGTCAGGTGCATAGTTGGGAACTGTCGGCCGATGCGCAGGGCTATAACCTGTTTTTCGACGCTAATTTTTTTAAAGGGCGGTTTGGTAATCGCCTGCATCAATATCCCTTTTTTCATTCGCATCAGCACCAGCCTCTCCTGTCCGATATTCCCGACACGGCTCTGTTCCGGGATTTATTTGGATATGCATTCCAGGAATACGAAAGCCAGCAACCAAACCGGACCGACGTCTTTCTATCTTTCGTCCACATTTTGCTCGAAACCGCCAGCCGATTGTATCACGAGCAGCAGCCGGTGGTTGATACCCAACTGTACGATCGACTCCGTCAGTATGAAGACCTCCTGGAACAGCATTTTCTGACGGTTCGGGAAGTGCGCGATTATGCCGACCAGATGCATATTTCGCCCAACTACCTCAACCATATCTGCCGTCAGATCGCGGGGAAAACGGCCAGTCAGTTATGGCAGGAACGGTTGCTGATCGAAGCGCAGCGGTTGTTAACGCATACGGGGCAGTCAATCAAAGAAATCTCCTTTGAGTTGGGCTTCAACGATCCGTCGTATTTTGTGCGATTCTTTCGGAAACTAGCCCAGCAAACGCCCGCTGAATTTCGTCAGCAGGTGGGGCTTCATCGTTGATTTGTACCATACCCGGCTTGCTTTGTCTTTCCGCGGGCGAGGTCGTAGCGGTATCTTTGTGAAGTCAATCGGACACGCTCTGACAATACGGTTTGAGCGCTTTGGGCTGGTTGACCTACTGTCATGAACCACGGCCGTCTGTATGCCATTTTATTTAATAAATGTCCCCGTTGCCACGAGGGCGACTTTTTTGTGGCGAAAAGTGCGTTTAGCCGAAATTTCGACACCATGCACGAACACTGCCCGCATTGCAACGAGAACCTGATCCCTGAACCCGGATTTTACTGGGGGGCTATGTTTGTCAGCTATGCATTTTACACCGCCTATACACTCTTAACGTTTTGGTTATTGGTACAAGGACTCGGGCTTAATCTCGATTATTACCTGATTGGCCTCGTTCCAACCTTATTAGTGCTGACTCCTTATTTCTTCCGATTAGCCCGGCGTACGTGGCTGGCAATTTTCATTGCTCCAAAAGCCAGCCCGGCCAGTCAATAAACTAAAAAGCCCGTCCTTAATTGGGGACGGGCTTTTTAGTTTATTTCATTGGAGAGTAATCCGTCGGTACCAGATAAAGGGACTCTACTTTGGTGGTAATCGGCCCGCCTTTTTCCGACTCTTCTTTGGCTTTCACCCATTTAGGGTCTTTACGGAACGCATCAAACGAGGCTTTACCAGCCGCTTCACTTTCGTGGGCTAGAAAATAAACAAGCCGTGATTGGCCGCTGTCGTCGGGTTTAGTTGGGTCAGTGGTCAGAAAGTAACCCACATTAGTCATGCCGTGTTTTTTGAACAGCTTGAGCGTATGGTTACGGAACCGGTCGAGCAGGTTAGGCAACTTGCCGGGAGCAGCCGTATAGGTACGCATTTCGAACACACGCGCGGGTGACTTCGCCTTCACTTTAATAGCTGGCGAAAAGTCAGATTCTTTCATGAAAATCTGGTCGACTTTGGCTACCAGTTTACCATTAGCTTCGGTTTTGGCTACTACTTCTTTCCAGGCTGGATCACTACCAAACGCTTTCCACGACGCATCGCGGGCGGCTTTGTCGGGATAGGCCAGAATATACACTAACTCTTTGTGGCTTGGATCGGTTGGGGTCCAATAACCGATGTTCTCCATACCATGTTTCTCGAACAACTTAGTTGTATACTGCCGAAATCGATCAACGATCTCTGCTTCCTTACCCGGAGTAGGGTAGTAGATACGAACTTCGTACAGTTTGTCGGAGGGTTTAGACGTAGCGGTAGTAGTGATCACTGTGGCGAGTGACAGAAAAAGTAATAGACTGGTAAAACGGAGCATAATGAAAGGAGTTGTTGACAGGGTATTCAAGTTGGTTTGAGGTCTGTTAGAAACAAGAGCAGTTATGTACAGACCAGTAGGAGACAAAACAAAAATGTAAAGCCGCTCTACTGTAAACTGCACCAGGTTCTTTTCCGGGCATGAGTAACGGCCAAATGATCTTTAACGCAAGAACGCCCTCTCGGGCGCTTATATTCAATTCTGATTCAGTTGATATGAATGTCTGCTTGCGAATGGGGGCTACATTCCCCATAATAATTGATAGTACCTAAGCCTTTATGCTGCGTCTCAGGCTGGTCGGCCCATTGCCTGTAAAATTCGGAAGTGGGATGCCAATGCAGTACCAAAACTCTGATTTTCCAGATAAGGCAGCCCAAACTCGTGGGCGGTATTCCTGACAATGGCCGTAAGCGCGGGGTAATGGATATGGCATACTTTAGGAAATAAGTGATGCTCAATCTGGCGGTTCAAACCTCCGCATACAAAAGCGGCCAGGCGGCTGCGGGGTGCAAAATTAGCCGTGGTGCGAAGTTGATGAACCGCCCAGGCATCGGTCATGTTGCCCGATCCATCGGGTAGGGGGAACATGGTGCCTTCGACTACGTGGGCGAGCTGAAACACCACTCCTAATACCAGGCCTTCGGCTAAGTGCATAGCCAGAAAGCCCAGCCCAACCTGCCACCAAGCCACATCCAGCAGGAGCATCGGTAACAGCAGAAAAAACCCGTAGTAAAGAGCTTTGCCCAGAAAGAGGTTAACGTATTCGCGCCGGGGATGCATCGGGCTTTTGTGATGGCCAATATGACTTTTGAAGAACTTGATGTAATCTTTGCGGAACACCCACGACAGCGATGCCAGCGAATATAAGGGCATGGTGTAGAGGTGTTGATACCGGTGCCAGGAGCGAAGCGGTTCCTGGGCGTCCAGCCGAATCAGGCCCGGTGCAATTTCGATGTCTTCGTCATGACCGGGAATATTGGTGTACGTGTGGTGAACAACATTGTGGGTGATTTTCCAGACGTAGGGGTTAGCACCCAATAGATAAAAACTATTACCAAACAGCCGGTTAACCCACGGGCGGGACGAAAAAGCCCCATGTAGTGCATCGTGGGAAACATTAAAGCCAATCCCGGCAGCAAAAACACCCAGCCCGATGGCCAGACCCAGCATGGTCCAGATACCAAACAGATTGGAGAGAATTAAACTATAGAGCAGAACGTAACCGACTAAGTAGAAGAGCACTTTGACCCACATGGCTCCGTTTGCGTGGGGAGATAGGCCTTGATCCGTAAAATACGCATCGACGCGCTGACGAAGTGTGACAAAAAACGGTGACCGGCTGGCCACCTTAAACTTGAGGTTTGTTGACATGAAAAACGTTTTAGATAAGCAATCAGGACTGTCGCCTGATCGATAAGTACACGTTATTTATTCATAACTAAAAAGTAAGTGGTGAAAATATTATCTGAAAGAAGATAGAAACCAGTTCTGTTGAGTCTCCTCAAAGAGTATGAAGTGCTTGTTTTAGCAAGTTGTTTGGTAATCCTTCCGCATACGCAAAACTCAGTAGCCAGCCAAGGCCCTGTCGGGAAAGGGATTGTTGCCGGTCTGGGTGGTTCCAGGCTTTGGTTAGGGTGTTTATTAAAATGGTTTCAGATTGAGATGCAGGTAAATTCGCCAAGAGAATAAGCCCCCATAGCTTGGGTGCGTACGCTTTATAAAAAGCAGTAAAGGCCCGTTGGTGCCGCTTTGCGGGTGAAGGCCCCCCTAAAAAAGGCATAGACGTTGAGAGTGTAACAACAAATTTCGCCCAATTAGGCCGTACATTCTATGACGAGACGCTCTATGCGCAACGTATTCATCAGAAGGAAACGTGATAGGTGATAGGTTTCCTGCTGATGAATGTCAGGTATTCATCGTTTTAGGTGGGTCAGTTTGTCAATGTTAAGCAGCGTAATTTGACTGGCATTAATCTCAATCAGCCCCTCGGTTCGCAGATCGCCCAGAATACGAATGACCGTTTCGGTGGAAGCTCCTACTAAGTGCGACCAGTTCTCGCGCGAGAGGGTCATCGCTGGGGATACATTAGGTGGTGCTGAACCAGCAGGGCGTTTTTCGGACCCACGATAAAACTTACGATAATACATCAGCAAAGCCTCGGCTACCCGTTTGCGTACCGACTGATACGCCAGTTTCAACAGCCGTTCCTGGTGGGCGCCTACATCGCCAGCCAGCATACGGATAAACTGATTAGCCACGCCTTGATGATGATCAAACAGAGCCATGAAGTCGTCTTTGGGAATTGTACATATCAGCGAATCATCCAGCAGTTCCGCTGTTTCTGCGTAGGGCGTTTCTTCCAGCAAGGGCCGATACCCCACAAAATCACCGGGTCCGAACAGGCTTACGATGTATTCATTACCTACCGCATCAGCAGCAAAGAGTTTCCCCTTTCCCTGGGGGATAAAATACAGGGCGGTTGGCCAGTTTCCCGCCGTGAATAGCCGGTGCTTCCGGTTATACGTCATCGTGGGATAATGATCACACAGCGACTGGCGAGCACCAGTTTCATTTAGTATGGCCTGTATCAAATGGTTTATAGAAGCAGGGACAGGGACCGGGTCGGTTGGGGCTTCCGCTCCTTTTTTTAATCGTAGTTCCACGGCGTTGAGCAACGTCAGATCATCGAAAGGCTTGGTAATGTAGTCGTCTGCTCCCAGGTCCATACCCACCCGGAAATCAGTCATTTCTGCTTTGGCCGTTATAAAAATGAAAGGAATACCGGCTAAAGTGGGGTCTTTACGCAGGATATGAAGAACACCAAATCCATCCAGTTCGGGCATTCGGATGTCGCACAAAATCAGATCCGGGCGGGTTTGCCGGGCTCGTTCAATGCCCTCTTTTCCGTTGGCGGCCTGCACAACCTCGTAAGGAGCCAACTGGAGAATTTCAGTGATATTTTCCCGCATTGTCGGGGTATCTTCAATGACCAGAATGGTTTTCATAGCGAAAGCGGGGTTAGGGGGAGTTGAACCGTAAATATCGTGCCCGAATCGAGTTGGCTACTAAACGAAATGGTGCCGCCCAGTAAATCGACGTAGCGTTTCACAATATATAGTCCCAAACCTGTACCCTCGACGTGATCGACGTTGCGAGCGCGAAAAAAATTGATAAACAGTTTGTCTTTGTCCGCATCGGGAATGCCAATGCCCTCATCCCGAACTGTTAACCTAAGCTGCCCGTCGGCAACAGTTGTCGCTAAGTCGATGGCTTTGTTTTCCGCCGAGTATTTACTGGCGTTGACCAAGAGATTAATCAGGATGTTTTTGAGCATTTGGCCATCGAGCATGATCATCGACTCCCCCGACTGATGGGTATACACGACTCGCTGCCCAGGCTTGATTACAGCCTGCATGTCGTCGATCACTTCTTCGCAGAAAGTGACGATATTCAATGGATGCGGGCGGCCATACAGGGTGGCCTGTTCCATCTGACTGAGCGAGAGAAAATCGTTGAGTAGCCCTGTTAGGCCTTGCACTGCCGATTTGATACGCTGCACATGCCGCTCCCTTTTTTCGCCGTCGTTAGGCCCATCATACCGCCCAATCAGCGACGCTGAGGAGAGAATAGTGCCCATGGGAGTACGAAACTCATGGGAAGCTAAGGTGACGAAATTGGACTTCAGCTCGTTGAGCTCCCGCTCCCGAACCAGGAGTTGCTCAGTCTGCTGGCGAACCAGAACCTGTTCGGTTACGTCCGTTCCGACGACGACAATACCTGTGATGGAGCCATTGAGTGGGTCGCGCAGGGGCTCGTAGACAAAGTTGACATAGGCGGTTTGGGGTTTCCTCTGGCGTAGTAAGGGAACAGGTAATTCATGGCCAACGAAGGGTATGCCTGTCTGTAACACATTGGTTAGTAACTCTTCGAAGCCATGGCCAGCCGATTCAGTTAATACGGTAAAAACAGGCTTGCCCAAAAGTTGTTCTTCAGTGCGGTTCCAAAGCGTACAGATCAATGGATTGGCCAGTTCAATCACGAACTGGGGACCTCGGGCAATGGCAATAGCCACAGGGGCCTGCTGAAACAGATTCCGCAAGTTTGCTTCGCTAACTTCGGTCTGCTGGCGAGCGGCTCTGGCCAGAGTAACATCGGTGGCAACCACCATGGTGCGCTCAATAGCTCCGTCCGGGTTGCGCAGGGCATCATAAACCAGATCGAAATAAACCGTCTCTAATAGCCCATTGCGCTCCAGAGTGACAGGCAATTCATGACCTTGGAAAGGAATTCCGGTTTCATACACTCCCTGTAATAATTCTTCAAAACCCTGGCCGGTGGCTTCAGGTAAGGTGGCAAAGATCGGTTTTCCCAGTAGTTGTTGCTGGGTGCGATCCCAGAGCTGGCAGACCGTAGGGTTGGCTAATTCGACGATGAATTCGGGCCCGCGGAAGATCGCAATGCCCAGCGGAGTTTGCCGGATGATGGCGTTCAGCAGCCGCTCGTTGTTCTCTACCTGCTGCCGCTGCCGCTCGGCCAGTTTTGTGTCGGGCAGTTCTGTGATAAAGCAAAATACCCCCCCAATACTATCTGACTCGTCGTAGATCGGGCTGTAGGAACACTTGAAATAGTCTGCATCGGGTGAACTATGCTGAGCAGCCGTTAGATGTTCTGACAAGCTTGCCTCCTTCCCGGTAAATAGATCCTCAAGCCTTGGGCCCAATGTATCCCAGCTTTCAAACCATATTTCGTGGCCTTTACCGCCTAATGCATGAGGATGCTTATGGCCTAGTATGAGCCGGTACGCATCGTTGTAAAGCATCATTCGTTCGGGGCCCCACCAGATCAGAATGGGCACGTGTGCATTCAGGCAGGCACCCACAGCAGTCTTCAGACTCTGAGGCCATTGGCCGAGCGGGCCAAGGTCGGTTTGTGCCCAATCTTTAGACCGTATAAGCTCCCCCATTTCACCACCCCCGGCCAGAAAAGACACCGTTGTTGCTTTGTTTGCGCCCATTGTATGTCATTAATCGGTGAAGGCTTTGTGGATCAAGTGGAAATGCTGGTTGCCCTTACACAAATACACAAAGCATCGTTCCGTCAATTAATAATGACTAAACGATGATGCTTCTAAGCCATCTGGTTATCAGGTAACTGATTCATCAGCTGACGTGTCGGGCAACTGTCCGCTGACCGACCGGATAATCTGGTCTACAAAAGCCTACAATTCTGGTTCCTGGTTCTAATTATCTGGAAGGGCAGTTACTTCCGGTTGCCCTCTGCTATTCAAGCAGAGGGCAAAGTTGAGCAGAAACAGATGGTCGATCTATGATGGTTATCAGGCCTGCCTATGAGGCTTTACGGATTAAATAGGTATTGGGTCGGACAATAATTACTACAGACTCGATAAGCATCATACGCCCTAATGATGCTTATCATAGTTAGTCCGGGGCGACACTCATACCTTTGTTTTGTCGGCCAAGGGTGTCTGGCAGCTTCTACGAAGTGAACCTTTCAACGGCCAGAATAATGACTTTACAAACAGTATCTGGCTTTTTTGATAACACAGCCGAAGCACAGCAGGCCGTTCAGCACCTACTGGCTCACGGTTATACGCATAAAACCATTGAATTTTTGACCCGGCCTGGTCAGCGTACATTTTCTGGCGAGGATTTCAATGGTATTACCTGTAGCAGCGGGCGATTTCTTGAGGCCCTTTTCGGAAATCAAACTTCAGTTCTTTTGCGAGCGGGAGCACTAATCAGTGTGCACTCGCAGCCAGCGTTGGAAGCAAATCTGGTTGCTGATATGCTCTACAAAGCTGGCGCAGAGGATGTATTCATTGACGTATAGATATATAGAGTCCTTGTAGGGTATGTGCCTGGTGTTCCTGCCCTCGCAGTGCTTATCCTAGCGGTAAAACGGTCTTTAATCTCACTATTCCAAGTCACGGTTACCCGGCAAAAGGGATGATACTTGAGAAACGAATTGCCCCCCTTCTGGGCTGGGCGCAAGAAAGTGAGTATGAGGAATCTACACTTAGAACAATTACAGTCCATTTTTACTCCAGAGTTGGCTAAACAACTGGCTACTAGGTTAAAGGAAGACCCGTATTCAACTCAAAAAGCGTTTGACGGTCTGTTGCCTGTCATTACGAGTGGAGTTATTAACCGTACTAAAAGCCACGATGGAGCCGCTACGCTTTATCGGCTGCTTAAAAGCCCCCACCTGGATATAGATCCACCATTGGAAGCGCTGGTTTCAACAGACAGTCATTGTTTAAAGGTGGCTGAGTTAGGTAATTGTTTGTTACGCAAATTAATCACCGACCGGCCCGACCGGTTGGCCCAGGCAATAGCCACTTACAGTAAGCTTAGTCATCAATCGTCAGTTACACTGATTGGCCTGGTGATGGCGGTCTTGATCGGATTTATATACAAACAGGCCTCGCCCCGAAACCTAACCCAAGCCCAAGTGGCGTCTCTGTTACGGGGCGAAACAGACGCCACCCGGTCAGCTATACCGTTTCCTTTGGCCAGCATGATTGGCTGGTTCATTGGCCCGGGAATAAGTCGATCCGTACTGACAAAACCAGTTATTGGCGATGAGTGGAGCAACCAGGGATCTGTGATGACCGCTTTCTCCGGGTTTCGCTGGCTAATCGTTAGCCTAGGTCTTCTCCTGGTTCTCGGAATGCTGTTATGGGTCAGCAACCGAAGTAATATACAAACCCCTACTGTACCGATGGAATTCTCCACTGACCCAGCCGTAGTCGCCACTGATACCATAGCCAGCGATGGAGATGGCAACGTAGTGTCTGGCACTAGTGAAGCAGAGGCAGAAGCTCGAGTGGTTGTCGATTTGCCCAACGGCCGGAAGCTGACCGTATTTGAACATTCATTTAATCACCTATTAGCGCAGTTTCTGGCTGCTGAGGGCTCCTTAGCCCCTAAGGGCTTTACCTTCGACAATATAATGTTCGAGTCTAACACAGCTCGGATAACGGCTAAAGCGCGGGCCAACGTGGCTGATCTGATTCAGATTATGCAGGCCTATCCGCTTTTAAGTATCCGCATCGAAGGACATATTGAGCGCTCTGGACCTAATGAAGTAAACGATCCGCTTTCAACCAAACGAGCTGAAGCCGTTAAGGCCGCTTTACTGGAAGCGGGTATATCAGCAACCAGAATTTCGACGGAAAGATGGGGAGATGGCAGGTTTATTTCCGTGCCTAAAATGGTGCCCGGTCAAAAGCGTAAGCGATGGATCGATGTTGTAGTGACGAAACTGTAAACCATAACCCGTATGAATAGGAAAGACCCGCCATTGGTGGGTTTTCCTTTAGTGGGTACTTTGGTGTCCCGTTTAATACAGAAAGGTACCGTTCCCTCATAGAGCGTCTTAGCCCATGAGTCGTAAACTCATTTTGTGCGTTACTTCGTTAACAAAAACAATCAACACGATATTACTTATTTATGCATTACGATTATGTTATTGTTGGAGCCGGTTTTGCCGGAAGTGTGCTGGCTGAACGCTTAGCCAGCCAATCGGGGAAAACGGTGCTCCTTATAGATAAACGCCCTCACATCGGCGGCAACGCGTATGATTGCCTTAATGAGGACGGTATTTTGATACACCTCTATGGGCCTCATATTTTCCACACGAACTCCCCTGATATATTTGCGTATCTGTCTCAGTTTACCGAGTGGCGGCACTATGAGCACCGGGTTCTGGCATCGGTAGATGGGCAACTGCTTCCAATTCCCATTAATCTCGATACCGTAAATAAACTCTACGGCTATTCATTTACGTCTGAAGAACTAGCCGACTATTTTAAGTCTGTGGGGGAGTCAGTGGATGAAATTCGTACATCTGAGGATGTAGTTGTGAGTCAGGTAGGCCGCGACTTATACGAAAAATTTTTCCGGGGTTATACCCGTAAGCAGTGGGGCGTTGACCCGTCGGAACTGGATAAGATGGTTACGTCGCGGATTCCAACCCGCACGAATCAGGATGACCGTTATTTCACCGACGAGTTTCAGTTTATGCCGCTTCATGGCTACACGAAGATGTTTGAGAAAATGGTTGATCATCCCAATATCCACCAAATGCTCGGCACTGACTTTAAGCAGGTGAAAGATCAGCTTTCGTTTGATAAGCTTATTTATACCGGTCCAGTCGATGAGTACTTTGATTTTTGTTACGGTAAGCTTCCGTACCGGTCGTTGCGGTTTGACCATCAGACCTTGGATGTGAATGATTACCAGCCTGTTTCGGTGGTAAACTACCCCAACGATCATGCCTACACGCGAATTACGGAGTACAAGAAATTAACCGGCCAGGAGCATCCAAAAACCAGTCTGACGTTTGAATACCCGCAGGATGAGGGCGACCCGTATTATCCAGTACCACGGCCCGAAAATGCGGAATTGTATCGGCAGTACAAACAACTGGCCGATCAGCAGTCTGGTGTTCACTTTGTGGGTCGGTTAGGAACCTACCGGTATTACAATATGGATCAGGTGGTGGCCCAGGCGCTAACACTCTATAAAAAGCTCGTTGGCGCCGATTCACTTCAGGATGTGATTATGGGCTAACCCCTTGCCCAGAGTAGCCACCTATCGAATGAATGAAATCCTGCGCGTAAAGTGATTACGGACGAACCTTTCTGGTTCGTCCGAATCCAAGCCGGTGGATGCCGCCTATGATGAAACGGACGAACAAATTACTTCTGTCGGAATTGTGTATCTTTGTAACTAGGCATCCCTAGTCAAATTATGAACAATTCGGCAAGCGTGAACCCGGTAGTCAAGGCTAATTTTACAAACGCTAACCTGTTAATCATCGAAGACAATCCCGATCATGGTATGATCATGAAGGATTCTATTAAGCGATGTTTGCCGGAAGTAAAAACGGTTCTTGTCAATACAGAGGAAGACGCACTGGCTTTTCTCAACCGGTGCAGCGTTGAAGAGTGGGAGCTTCCCAAACTGATTCTGCTGGACCTGTATCTTCCCGATCGGCAAAATGGCTGGCGGTTACTGGAACGCATTAAGGCCATGCCCTCTGCTATGGGTAAAATACCGGTTGTGTTATTGAGTCAGTCAACAGACAAAGGCGACATCAGTGAAGCTTATCAGCGGGGTTGTTCGTCATACCTGGTAAAACCACGTTTATCAACAGACTGGTTACAGCATTTCCAATCGCTCAGAACATACTGGTGGGAAACCGTAACGCTGCCCAAAGTAGGGTATTCCCTCTAGTGGGAAAGAGAATCCGTTAGGTCCATAACTGTACAATTGTCAGCCAATAGTGGAACAGTTCCTGACACACCCGAGCAAAGCCAGTGGGGTCTTCGGGCACGCTCACTACCGAATTGGCATCTAACAGGTAGGCCTGCATCATATTCTCGCCTGGCGCTGCCAGCCAAATCACCGGGATTGCCCGCAACTGAGGGTGGCTCTTGAGCTTTTGTAAAGTCAGAACACTGTCAACCCGGTTTTGCTGGGCATCAATAATAATCAAAACGGGCCATTCGTCGGGTGGGCTGAGTAGCAGGGCAGACGGCAGTTCTGAACCGGATGAAGTAGACTGCAAGGTGTGAGGGATGTCTAGTGTATGGAGGCAGTTCTCCGTCAGCAATAATCGATCACCACTCATAATCACCTGTATCCGTAGCGGAGATACCTCGCTCTGCTCCTGTTCCAGATCGGGCTGGTCAGCCCGCAATAAGATTGCTGTATCTGTTGAGGTATTGGCAGGCTGTAATAATTGAACTACTTCTTTCCACCGACGGCGGCTGACGGGTAGTTCGGTGCCATCCAACAGCCGCACCGATCCAGCCATTTTTGGCCGGGGTGGGTGGTTCAGGCCGGTCACACATCGTGGATTAATCAGGGCAGTTTTGTGGATGCGAATAAAAGTAGGTAGCCGTTCTTCAAAGTACAGCAATGGTTTGGCCAGCAACCGTCGTTCACCGTTCCGAAATTGAAGCCAGGCATAGTTATCCGCCCCAACGAAGTAAGCAAGTAGAGACGGCTGTTCAAGGAGTTGGTTGATGAGTAACACGGTTAATTTCGTTTCGTAATCGCACAATTGGTCATAAACTAGTTTCGCTGCCTCGCAGAACGCTCACGTATGAATGGGTCCGTTGGTGTTGACCCAATACGAACAGACCTGTTCGAACAGCATTTGCATAGCATTTATAGTACTGGGCTTTGCCAGACAGGAATTTGCTCCGGCTTCGTAGCAAGCCTGGATCTCCTGGTCGGATGCCCCACTGGTTATCATGACAACGGGAATTGGTTTCCAGTCGAGTCGCTCTTTTAGTCTTTTCAGTGTTTGCTGACCGCCCATAACGGGCATATGGAGATCAAGTAAAACCAAAACGGGATGCTCGATTTCCAAGGTAAGGGTATTTAGCATGACCTCTCCGTTGGGAAATACCGACAGTTCATACTGAGGAAGAAACTCAGAAAATACATACTGGACCAGATATAGATAGTCGGAATTATCGTCAACTATATATATTAATTGCTTCTTCATTCGTGCGTTGTTTACTGATCGGTTTAATCCGTGTAATGAACTGGGAAGCGGACCCGGAATAACGTACCCCGACCGGCAATACTTTCTACTTCCAGGCTAGCCTTTAGCAGTTCACATAAGCGTTTAACGATTTGCAGGCCAACGCCTTCACCCTGCGAAGCCTGATGAGCTAGCTGACTCAGTTCGTCGCTGTCTGGAATTGTTGGCACATGCTCGGGTAAAACGGTTACTGGTTCTGCCGCGTCAGCAGCCAGCACGCTGGTTGCTTCTACCGTTGGTCGGAGTTGATCGCCAAAAACACCCGCCAAGGAAGAAGGCAGACCCGGGCCAGAGTCCTGAACGCTGACCAGCCACCGGGCATCATTTTCCAATGACCAGGAAATTGATACAAAGCCAGTGGGGGTATATTTTAGAGCATTCAGAAGAAGATTCTGCATGATCCGTTGTAGTTTGATCGGATCGGTTTCAACAGGTAGGGAAGCAGGGCCCTCTGCCCGGAGAAATAACTTCCGTTCAGCGGCCAGTGCCTGTCCACTCTGCGCCATTCCGTGCAGTAACGGAGCCACATCAACAGACTGTATTTCTAAAACTTCTTCACCAGCCTCCAGACGGGACAAATCCATTAAACCAGTTAGCATCACCTCAACAGTAGCCAGATTGCGACTGAGCATGGCTAAATACTTTTCCCGCTGATTGTCGCTCAAGCCTTCCAGTTTAAGCATATAGGCCGCCCCGTTGATGATACCCAAACCGCCCTGTAAATCGTGGGCCGACGTTCGGAGCAGGTTCACCCGTTCGCGGGATAGCTCCGTCATCTGGGTAAGCGCATGCTCAAGGGCGGTCACTCGCTGAAACGCTTCCAGCCGTTGGAGTTCATCATATTTAACAACACTCCCCTCCATCGTTTCCTGCATAATCTGGGCAATCTTCTGATGGACCTGAAACAACAGGCTGGCATTTGTGTCGGGGAATAGCCCATGAAAACGCTCCAGTTCGCTGTACAAAATTTGGGTCAGGTGCGAAACCTCCCGCATCGTGTCAAGCAAAGCGAATGATTTTTGCCAGCGGTGCAGGCCGTGCGCTTGGGCCGTTACGGCAGGATCAGCCTCCGGGGGCCTGTTCATCAACCGCGCTTCGAGAATATCCAAAACAAGTGGCAGCAAATTGTTGAATTCCTCCCGGCTCAGCGCCGATCCTTTACTCACGATCGGATCGGCCTGGCAGGCCGTCCGCCAGTTATTTAAAATAGTATCCCGTTGCGCGAATAAATAAGAAACAATGACCGATAAGGGCTGGGACTGATCTGAAGGATTGGGTTCCATAGGTATATGTAGAATCCTGATGAATTTTTACTACAGCCTCAAACTGCTCGACCTGCTTAGCGCTACTGGTAAACGGATTGTTCTTTCAACGCAGGCCAACGCCGAATTAACGCTAAACAACCCCGAATTGTGAGGCATTGGCCCCGGACCGTTCCGAGCGCCTTGACTGAATGGGCTAAAAGCCTATTGCAAGAGGGGATTTTGCGGAAAAACTAATGTACACCCATGGTCGGAGTACCATTGCCTTACTGCTGCCGATGGTCTGTGCGCGGATGTACCGTCGAACGAAGCCGACACACGCAAATATTCCCAGTTTTTCCTACATGCGTAGGATGTACCAGACCCAACCAGGCTATGGAGGAGTCGGCCTGGCCGGGCTTACTGTTTATGTTTTGTTAGTCTATGGCCTCTTGCACTTCGTTCGGCTGACGGACCATGGCTCCCGGATTAATGCCAAACCGCTCCCGGTAGAGCTGAGCAAAATAAGAGGCTCGCTGATAGCCTACCTGACGGGCAATAGACTTGATCTGCCGCTCGGGGTAGGTTTCGATCAGCTCGCGGGCAACCTGTAGGCGGACTTCCACAATTAGCTGATTGGGCGATAAGCCCGTTAAGGTTTTGCACCGGCGCAGCAACTGTCGATCACCGATATTCAACATCTCAGCCAGGGTTTTCACCGTGAATAGTTCATCATTGAAATGCTGCTGGATAAGCTGTTGGAGTTTGTTTAGCCAGACCTTATCAGTTTCGTCGGTCGGTTGTTTGGGCTCGTTAGGCTCCTGTTCAACCCAAGTGGCTTGCTCTTCGTGCCGACGCAGTAAGTTCTGAATTCGGGTGAGCAGTTCGGCTTCGTAGAAAGGCTTGGTGAGGTAGTCGGCCACGCCCAGTTCCAGGGCCTGCAAGCGGCATTCCAGATCGGCCCGGGCAGTGAGCAACACCAGCGGAATGGCGCGCAGGGCAGGACTAGCCTGTAGTTCCTTAGCCAGAGATAGTCCGTCGATTTCGGGCATCATAACGTCGGAGATGATCAGGTGGGGCAACTGCTCGACAGGTAAATCCTGAAGGATTGTCAAGGCATGATAGCCGTCATGTGCCGTTCGCAGGCTATAGTAAGGCGATAAAATGGTCTGGATATACAGGAGCATGTCCAGATTGTCGTCTACGACTAGCAGGCGCAAGTCCGTTAACGGCTTTTGCGTTGTCTGGCGCGTAGTCTGCGGCACATACTGAGCCGGAAGGGCAGGCGAGGTTGAGTCAGTTGCAAGCTGGGCAATCGGAGGAGCGGTTATTCCCACGGAATCGAATTGCCGCGCCGGATACGTTATGGTGAACGTACTACCCTTGCCCACCTCACTTGCCACCGTAATCTGCCCACCCCAAACCCGACAATATTCCCGGCAGAGTGCCAAGCCAATTCCCGTTCCCCCATGCAGGGGTTTGTCAGGCTGATTGGATTGAAAATATCGATCAAAGAC
This sequence comes from Flavobacterium sp. SUN052, assembly GCF_028867935.1. Lineage (GTDB taxonomy): Bacteria > Bacteroidota > Bacteroidia > Flavobacteriales > Flavobacteriaceae > Flavobacterium. The sequence continues at coordinate 402,304 of NZ_JAPQNS010000002.1, read as the reverse complement.
CTGTGGCAGGTCGTCTGGATGAATGCCGCTGCCCGTGTCCGAAACGGTTAGTTCGATTTGCTTACCGGTCTGGTGAAGTTCAACGGTCACCTGACCACCCCGGGGCGTATGGCGCAGGGCATTGCTTAGGAGGTTGCGTAATACGGTCTGCAACTTTTCGGTATCGAGTAAAAGGGGGAGCTGGGCGTCGCATCCCAGAAGGCGCAGTTCTACACCGGCAAAAACGGCCTGATGCTCAAAAGCGGTTGCTGTTTGCCGAACCACCTGGGTCAGGTCGGCAGGTTGTTTGGTCAATTCCAGTTGGTGCTCATCCAGTCGCGACAAGTTCAATAAATCGTTGACCAGCGTAAGCAGTTGCTGCGTATTCCGCTCCATGGTCCCCAACAGCTGCCGGGCCTTACTGTCGGAAGCGCGATCCGAGAGGTACTGGAGTGGTCCGGTCAGCAACGTCAAAGGCGTACGGAACTCATGGGTAACGTTAGCAAAAAACCGGGCTTTTAAGGTAGCTTTGGCCCGCAAATCGGCCGCTTGGCGAGTAATAATGGCCTTATCGGCCTCCACCTCGGCGGTTCGGCGAGCTACTTCCCCTTCCAGCCGAAATTTGTCTTTGATCAGTTGCCGATTGCGCCACCGGAATGCCAACCAAATCACCCCGACCGTCAGGATTAGCATAAGCAGTATGAACCAGCCGCGGGCATAGATAGGCTTATCAACGCGAACCGGAATAGAAAGTACCGAGGAAGCCCAACTTCCATGGGGCGTCTGAGCCCGTACCTGGAGCGTATAATCCCCCGGCGGCAACCCGTTTAGGCGCAAATCCGAGGATTCCTGCATAATCCATTTATCCTGCCATCCCTGAATTCGGTACCACAACCGGACCTGATCCAGATGGCGGTAGTCGAGCAAGGCAAACGAAAGCCCAACCAGACGATCGGATGCGGATAAGTGCAGACTGGAGTCCTGCTGATACTGTTCTAAGTAATTCTCCATTTGCCCGGACTGGACATCCAGCTTCTGGTACCGGGTCACCAGCAGGGGGCTGGGTGCGGGTTTGTCAGCCTGGATCTGATCGGGGTAAAAGGCCGTGACGCCATTGAGTCCACCTAGGAAAACCCGTCCATCGGGACCACGGTGGTGGGCAATCAGGTTAAACTCCTCATCGGCAATGCCATCACGCGTATGAAACACCTGCACCTGATGGGTTTTTCGGTGGAAACTCATCAGGCCATAGTTACTGGGAAGCCAAAGCCGCCCATGTCGGTCCTCATATATGGCGTAGATGGTATTGTCGGAGAGACCCTGCCGTTGGGTAAAGGCCTGATACTTACCCTGCCGACAGTTCCAGCGCAACAGCCCCCCTCCGCGGGTAGCGAGCCAGTAGATATCGGCCTGATCGGGGTCAGGGTACACAAACGTAATATGGTCGGCGGGGAGCAAGTCGCCAGCCGAATTCGTGCGATGCCGGGCGATGATGCCGCGCAGGGTATCGAGCAGGTAGAGGCCGGTGGAGGCCGCCACCCAGATTCGTGATGACCCGCTACGCCCCGTTTGTCGGTCCGGAAAAAAGCCGTTGACCTGTGCCCGGGCCAGTTCGTTAAATCCGTTATAGGCCAAGAAGGGCTGTATGCGGCCGTTTCGTACATTGGCCCGGGCCAGCCCGCTTTTGTGGCCGAGCCAGAGTGTGTGCCCCTGCGGTAGTATGGTAACCAATAAATTAGCCCCCATCGTTGCCGTTACGGTAGGCCGAAACGTTTTGGGGTCGATGCGTACCAGCCCTTCGGAGCCGGACCAGAGCATGCTGTCGGCACCCCAGACCACTGGGCATAGCCCGACTAAATACCGGTTTCGTTGGGCTATGCCGAAAACAGACCGACTCTGGCCGGTGTTCAGATCGACCAATTGGGAGGCCGGTGTATAAGTCCAAAGCTTGTTGCCCAGTGTGAGCATACCCCGAATCTCCTGCCGAATGCCCGTACTCTGGGAACCGGGCAGATGAAGGTAGCGCACGAACCGGTTAGGCTCGAGCGTGAGCAAAAGCACCCCGTTGAGGGTACTCACCCAGACGGCCCCCGTCTGATCGACCATCACTCCATTGGTTTGTCGAATGGACGCGACGGGGAAATCGGTGGCGGCCAGGTCGAAAACGACACCGTGCTGCGGATGCCAGGCCACCAGTAACTGGGAACCATACACCCAGAACAGGTTATGCCTGGGGTCATAATACATATTGAGCAGGCTGAGCAGGTAATTGGCATTGAGCAGGCCGAGCAGGAATCGGGTGTGATTGGTAGCCAGCTGGTTCGCCCGTTTGATGGGTAAGGAAGTCAGGGTGCCGTCTGGCGAAAGTCGGTAGAGCATACTGGCTAACGGGTCCGAGTCCTGTTCCAGGGCCAGAATCCGCTGGAGATAAATGGCCCCGGACGGGTCTTTGCTGACTGGGCGGGCTGGAAACGGTATGGTCCGGCGCTGTAGCATCCGCCCCGTCGAATCCAGTTCGACCAGTTCGTTAGTGGTCGACTTCGGGCTGGCGGCATAGGTGAGCAGCAGAGTTTGGTCGGCTGTTTCGATACCGGGCAACCGAAGCAGGTTGGCCCCGCCCTGTTCCGTTAGCCCTGGGTGTTTGAACAATGCGGTGAACCGGCCCTGCCCCCGATGGTGCCAGATGATTCCCTGCCGGGTGCGTACATACTGGAACGAACCCGCTGGCGAAGGCATGTAATCATAAATGATATCCGTCTGGAAGGGATCGGGTCGGCTAAATGCTTGGGTAAACGTCTGAGCCTGTGCCCGGCCCGACTTTACAATGTAATGCGTTCGGTTACTTACATGGACGTTACTGACTACCCACAGATTGCCCTGTCGGTCGGGCCTGATCAGATTGAACGGCTGATTGGATGCCTGCTCCTGCCGGGCTTTGGTAGGAACGTGTAACTGAGTGAACTGTTGCCCATCGAAGCGGTAAGCTCCCTGTAGGGTTCCTGCCCAAACAAATCCCTGACTATCCTTACCAACGACATCGACCGTGCGGTTAGGCAGTCCCTGCTCCAAGGTAATCTGTTTGACGCTGACGATGAAGGGAGTTGGGTCAGGCACGGTTTGCCCATGGAGTAGAGGTGACCCTAACCACAAGCTCAGACCTACTATATATTGGATGCAGATAGTAAAACGGCCACTTAGTACAGGCATTTTCAGTGAATCGGCAATGAATAATCGAAAATAAGCGGAAATCGGTACCTATCCCACTGTCTCATATCGGTTACTCCGTGTTCTATTAAAAAGTTTAAGTGTTTTTACAGTTTTGGTTGGGAAAGCGGGAAAGGATTTTCAACGCTCCGAAGATAATAAACCCGCCTATAAATCGATGATTAAGGCGGTATTAATTAATTATAAACGAGTTGATATGTAATGTATTTAACAAGAAATACTTAAGAATAAGACTTGGTAAAATCTAACGATATGCAGATAAAGTTTAATTAAAAATACTTAATGTCGGATTTGTGGTATTGAATGTCGGATTTGGTGCAGCGCCGTTGCCTTGTTTTGCCGAGCCGTTCAGCACAGTCAACAAAGCTTACTTACTACCTACTTCGATGTGGACTATTTGGGTCAGATGGCTGGTATTCCGAAACATTGTTTTTCTCTTCAGCAAACACATTATCCCAATTCCTACACAGTTTATGTCAAATTTTTTCTCGCTGTTGGCCCCAGCTCAACCGGGGCGAGTACCCCAACCAATAGGCCTGGATGAGGATTCAGGCCAGATTCTGATTCGATTGTTAACGCGGCTCCTGCTACTTGCCTCGTTATGGGTTTTTGCCAGTTCTGTGCGAGCCCACCCGCTTACGTCACAAACCAGAGATATACCAAAAATGGATAAGGGTTTACCAAGATAACTACCTAATTATAAAAATAAATACGTTAACCCCCCAACTCCTGCACAGTTTATGACAAACATCTTCGTACTTATGGCCCCCACTCAAGCGGGGCATGCATTACAACGAGCCTTGTTGACCAAGCGACCAGGTCACGGCCTGATTCAACTTTTAACGCGGCTCCTGTTCTGGGCCGGGGTAACCTTGTTTAGTACTACAGCCGTAGTGGCCCAGACACCGGGACAGGCCCTCAATTTTGATGGGGTAGACGATTACGTGAGCCTCGGTACCAGCCTAGGAAACTTTGGAACGGGCGACTTTACCGTTGAGGCTAATTTCAAAACAACGAATCCCGATGCTGTTTTTATAGGCCGACGCAATGATTGTGTAAGTGGAGAATTCTGGACAATCAAGTTGGTTGGGGGAACTTTTTATATAGAGGTTCAGGAAAACGGCGGAACAAACCGAGTTGATGTTCAGACAACCAGTACATACAATGACAACGCTTGGCACCACATGGCACTGGTTCGCTCCGGCAATACATTAACTGTATATGTAGATGGAGTTTCGGTAGCCACCAAAACGGGTACGGGGGCAACTGCTAATATCAGCGATAATACAGTACCGCTGATACTAGGGTATTACGGAGGCAACTGTAGTGTAAACCGATACGCTGGCTCAATGGACGAAATCCGGCTCTGGAATGTAGCCCGCACCACTGCCCAAATTGCCCAAAACAAAGATTGTGAACTGAAAGGGACGGAAACCGGTCTGGTGGCCTACTACAATTGCAACCAGGGCACGGCGAGTGGCGACAATACCGGCCTGATCACCCTGACCAATGCCGTAAGTGGTGGCACAGCGGGCAAGCTGGCCAACTTTAGCCTGACGGGAACCACCTCCAACTGGGTGGCCCCCGGCGGAGCCGTGAAGTGCGTCAACTGCAACACCTTCGTAACCCGCACTACGGCCAATGGCCTGGGTAGTAATACCGTTCATGACGTATTTGCAATAGGCAATACCATTTATGCCGCTACCTCAAACGGATTGAGTATTTCGACCGATGGGGGGAAAACCTTTACCAACAAGGCGATCAACGGATCAGTTACTGCGGCCGGTGTGTACGTCACCGGCAATTCCATTTATACGTTTGCTGCCAATCAGTTAGCAAGATCAACCGACGGGGGACAAACCTTTACGACACTGAATAGTCAAACTAGGAACTTTTACGGTCTGTTTGCTCAGGGCAATACCATTATTGCCCCCAATGTTTCTAACTATGCTACCTACGCGCTGTCAACCGACGGAGGGTCGAGCTTCACTACCAAACAGATAGCGGCAGTTCGTAGCGGTAAGGGATACGTCTTGGGCGTCTTCGGAGCGGGTGGCAGACTCTATGTGGCAGCCGGGGGAGCTGTTTCATCAATGGGGCTACTCGTTTCGACCGATAACGGAAATACCTTCACGCAAAATAGCAACCTAAGCAGTAGTATAAGTGGGAATGCGGTGTATGCAGTGAATAATATGATCTATTTTGCCGCCAAAACTGGGTTGTTCATTTCATCCGATGGCGGACAGACCTTTACGCAGCGCACCACCGCCAACGGCTTAGGCAATAATACGGTCAGGGATGTCTATGCAGTTGAGGATCGCGTGTATGCCGCCACGGACAATGGCCTGTCCATCTCGACCAATGGTGGGCAAACCTTTACCAACTACACCACCGATAATGGCTTGGGTAGTAATAACGTTTATGCCGTATTTGCAATAGGCACCACCGTCTATGCCGCTACCGATGCGGGCTTGTCGGTTGCTAACTTCCAGGTGCAGACCACCAGTACCAGGACGACTGCGTTAGGCACCATCACGTCGACCACGGTGGTACCAGCCATCACCATCGCTCCCGGACAATCGGTCGTCCTTACGGCGGCCGCCAATAATACTACCTATAGCTGGAGTCCTAGCGGCAATACACGGGCTATCACCGTCAACAGCTCTGATCTGTACTCCGTAACCGCCACCGGCGATTGCCCCGGTACTGCTTCTGTCCAGGTAACCGTGCTACAAGCAGGTGTGGGAACTACAACCACCCAAACACCGCTGTCGGCAGCTAACTGCCCCGTTAAGCTCACGGCCACCAATCTCAGCGGACAACGCTTTCTGGGCACCGGGCCGGGCAACTATGTCTTCAACGATGCCTACCCTGGTTCGGTAACTGGCAAAGAGATCACGCTCACCAACATCAAACAACCCGGTACGTACACGATCCAAAGCATCAATGCTTCGGGCATCACCACAGCGGTAAACACCTTCAACGTAACTGGCGCTGGCTGTAACTAACCCTCATTCACTTCGCTAAACGATAGAACCATGAAATTTTCCATTTTTTTGGGTTGTCTGCTGGGTTTGTGCCTGCTACTGCCCCCGGCCGCTACGGCGCAGCTCTCCGTACAGATTAGCCCCGCATCGTCGGGTACGTACTCGGTCTACCAAAGCCTGACCGCATTGGTCACACGCGGTACGCCCGGCACCACCTATACCCTAACGGGGCTGGAAAGCTCCATGGCCACTACACCCATGACAGCCCTGACCATTGTGAACCCGCAAACCGGAACCAACACGGTTACGTGGCAGGCCAACCAGACCGAAGCCGCCTTTGAGGTGCGTTTTCTGCCCGGCTCCGAAGGCGCAGGCCGGGTGATCCGGGTGGCCGACCCGCCCACGAGTGGTACAGATGTGACCACCAGTGGCGAGCTAACCATCATCGCGGCCCCGGTGCTGACGCTCTCGCCCGCTTCGGGCGTGTACAGCGAGGGACAAAGCCTAACCGCTACGATGACCGGCGGTTTGGTAGGTCAGGAATACATTATCAAGCTCTACAGCTCGTTGCCGCCCGCCATCACCAACGATTTATCGGGCCAAATAACCCCCGCTACCAGTCAGAGCACGATAAATACCATTAGCTGGGGGCCGAACACGACGAGTGAGGAATTTTACATTCGGTTAGACCAAAACAGCTCGGGTGCCTCCCGGTATCTGGTGGCAACGAATCTAGATTTCAGTAATTTGGGCATCACAAGTCCGTTTGTAATTGTAACCTGCCCTATTGCCGTCAGCATTGCGACCAATCCCTCGCTCAAGGTGGCACCAGGAGGCAGTGTGACGCTCACTGCCTCAGGAGCAGCCAGCTATACATGGAGTACTGGTTTTGTGGGCAATCCGTTGATTATTAGTAACTTTTCCAGCACTACGACACTGTCGGTAACGGGTGTGTCGGGGTTGTGTTCGGCCTCGGCGAGCAGTCAACTGACCCTGTGCAGTGTGACGGCTACCCTGGCCAGTAGTAGCTCGACGGTCTGTTCGGGTAACCCAGTGGTGGTGTCAAGTACAGTAGGTGTTGGTGCAACGGCTTACCAATGGTACAAAGATGGCCAATCGTTAGGGGCGGCTCAGCAGGGACCGACGTTGGTGTTGAGCAATGCGCAGGTAGGTGATCAGGGGAGCTATGTGCTGGTGGTGAGTGGATGCCAGAGTGCCACGAGTACGGCTTTTACGCTGGTAGTGAAACCCTCACCCGTGGTAGAGACGCTCACGCAGGGGGCACTTTTGCTGGTAACGGGTGGTGTGTTGTACGAGTGGATAATGGTGCTGGACCGTCTGAACGGCTACGAGGTGCGTCAGACCCGGAGCAACACCACGGGCATTTTTCCATTGGATCGAGCAGGGATGTATACGATCACGGTCAGCGGAAATAATGGTTGCCAGCGCACGGTGACGGGCACCATTGCGAACTGAGTTCAAAAGCGAATGAATAGTAAGTGAATAAGAAGAGGAAGGTAATCAAACGCCCGGCCATGTTGAGCCGGGCGTTTTTGTTTGAAGTAGTCGAACTTACTTTGACTTTCTGTGTATTAGTAAATGCCAAGATATATGAAATGATATTGTCAGGAACTCTCAGTATGTATGACAAATTTTTCATTTATGATGAACCACTACAACTAAGCTACCAGCCTTTTAAGAAAAATTGTGGAACGTTTTCGTGGAACATCTTGGAATATCCGAAACCAACCGGCATCTTTGACACTGCAACGTACCAACACCGATGGGCAAAGTCATTGCTGTCGCCAACCAAAAAGGTGGCGTCGGAAAAACAACTACGACAATCAACCTGGCTGCCAGTCTGGCCGCTCTCGAATACCGGACCCTGATCGTCGATGCCGATCCTCAGGCGAACTCAACCTCCGGGTTGGGTTACAACCCGAAGGAAATCGAATACAGCATTTACGAATGCATGATCGAGGATATTCGAACGCGCGATGCTATTCTGCAGACCGATTTCCCGAATCTTGATCTGCTGCCCTCACACATTGATCTGGTGGGAGCAGAGATCGAAATGATTAACCTCAAAAGCCGTGAAGAACGGATGAAAGAGGCCCTCGAAGACATTCGCCACGACTACGATTTTGTAGTGGTAGACTGTTCGCCGTCGCTGGGTCTGATCACCATCAATGCGCTTACGGCTGCTGATTCGGTCATTATTCCGGTGCAGTGCGAATATTTTGCACTCGAAGGATTGGGTAAGCTTTTGAACACCATCAAGATCATCCAGTCGCGGCTCAATACCGAACTGGCTATCGAGGGGATTTTGCTGACTATGTACGACTTACGGGTGCGGTTATCGAACCAGGTAGTGGGTGAGGTAACGGCGCATTTTTCGTCGATGGTATTCAACACGATAATCCCGCGTAACATCCGCCTGAGCGAATCGCCCAGTTTTGGCGTACCGGCACTGGCTCAGGATGCCGACAGTAAAGGAGCGATCAGTTACCTGAATCTGGCTCGCGAAATCTTAGTCAAAAACGGTATCATGCCCCAGGACATGGCCGTGTAAGAAGAAAAACAATGGATACATCAAACGCTAAAGCGCCGAAACGAATGACGGGTCTGGGACGTGGGTTGGGCGCGCTGTTGCACGACAGCGACGGTGGAGGCCGACACCCAAAACCTTCGCCATTTGAGTCCATCAGCACGATGACTGAGATTGGTCTCGGTCATATCGAAACGAATCCGTTTCAGCCACGAACTCGCTTCGATCAGGAAGCGCTTAATGAACTGGCTGATTCGATACGAACGCAGGGAATCATTCAGCCCATTACCGTACGGCAACTAGGCAAAGACCAGTACCAGCTGATTGCTGGGGAGCGTCGTTTACAGGCTTCGAAAATTGCCGGACTAACGCATATTCCCGCTTATGTTCGCACGGCCAACGACCAGCAGATGCTGGAAATGGCGCTGATTGAGAACATTCAGCGTGAAAATCTGAACTCGATGGAAATTGCCCTGAGCTACCAGCGGCTTATCACCGAGTGTAGCCTCAAACAGGAAGAACTGGGTGAGCGCGTTGGTAAAAATCGAACTACGGTAAACAACTATATCCGGTTGCTGAAACTGCCCCCCATTATCCAGGCATCGCTCCGTGATAATGTAATTTCGATGGGTCACGCCCGCGCCATTATCAATATCGACAACCCAGACACGCAGATCAAACTGTTTAAGAAGATCGTAGACGAGGATTGGTCGGTACGGAAGGTAGAAGAGGCAGTGCGTAACCTCGGCGATGAAGATGATTCGTCATCAGTTCGTAAGGTAACGCTGCCGAAGCAGGAGATTCGGAGTTTGCAGTTCCGGTTGTCGTCGATGTTTGGTACAAAAGTGTCCATCAAAGCAGACGAAAAGCACCGGGGCGAGATCAAAATTCCGTTTACTTCACAGGAAGAGTTGGATAAGATTCTCCTTGTTCTGAATTCTAGTGCATCGTAAACAGTCATTGATGAGAGGGGTAGGGGTGAGGGCGTTGCTGATACTGGTACTGTTGAGTGGTTGGCTGCCTGAGCAATTAGCTCTGGCGCAAACTGTTCCTGCCGTTCGCGATACCCTGCGCCCCACGGTTAATTCGGCCCCGGTGGCAGACAGTATCCGGGTGGGCGGTTCCGTGCTGACCACCGAAACTTCGACCATTGATAGCCTCGGTGCTAAGCCCCTGACCAAGAAACAGGAGGCCGTGCGTCGGACAATCATCCCCCGGCAAGCCACGATCCGCTCTATCATTCTACCCGGTTTAGGCCAGCTTTACAATCGTGATTACTGGAAAATTCCACTGGTCTACGCGGGCTTGGGCGTTTCGGTATACTTCCTGATCGATAACAACCGGCAGTACCTGAAATACGAGAATGCCTACCGGGTTGCGTATAACGACACCACCAACGGAGCAGGGAACGGTACGGCTACAGTTTATATTCGTGGAAATAAATCGGATCAGATATTAGGGGTAGCCCAACTAAAACGAGCTACCAGTATTTATCGGGGCTATCGTGACTTGAATGTAATTATAACTATAGCGATCTGGGCGCTCAATGCAGTAGAAGCCAACGTGGCTGCTCACCTGAAAACCTTTGATCTCTCCGACGACCTGACTTTACGCGTACAACCAAACATGCACCCAACCATCAGAGGAACTTCAGTGCCTGGAGTGCGGTTAACATTTGGTTTTAAATAATACTGGACGTTGGATATTGGATGAATTACGTGTCTTACATCCGAAATCCGAAATCTAAAATCCGAAATTGAATGAATATTCTTTTACTCGGCTACGGGAAAATGGGTCGCACCATCGAGCAAATTGCGCTCGATCGGGGGCATCAGATCGTGGGTCGAATTGATGTAAATAACCGCCATGAACTTGATCGACTGGCTAGCGACGCAGTGGATGCCGTGATCGAGTTTAGCACTCCCGACTCGGTGGTCGCTAACATGACTTACTGTATGGAGCGCGGTTGGCCAGCAGTTTGTGGGACAACGGGCTGGTTGAGTTATCGCCCGGAAATTGAACAACTGTGCCGGGATCGTAAAGGCGCTTTTTTCTATGCCTCCAACTACAGTATCGGCGTTAATTTGTTTTTTAAACTGAACAAAACGCTGGCTCAGTTTATGCACCAATACCCGTCGTATCATGTTTCGATGACGGAGATTCACCATACCGAAAAGAAAGACTCACCCAGCGGCACAGCGATTACGCTTGCCGAAGGGCTCATGAGCCACCTGCCCGGTAAAACCCGCTGGCAGGAGCGAGCCGAAGGCGTAGACGAGGCTGATGAAGCTGTAATGATCGAATCGGTACGGGAGGGAACGGTACCCGGTACGCACACCGTTCGGTATGAGTCGGATGTGGATCGGATTGAGATTAGCCACGTAGCCCACAGTCGACAGGGGTTTGCGCTTGGTGCCGTGATTGCGGCTGAATGGATTGTTGGCAAAGAGGGAGTATTTGGAATGGATGATTTACTAGCAATGTAGTATCCAGTTGGCAGTAGCAGTAAGCAGTTGGGCTTTCGAATTTGCCAACTGCTTACTGCTACTGCCAACTGCAAATTTTTTAAATAATGGCAATAACGGAGCAAAAACCCGCTACGAAAGAAAAACCAAGAAAGTCGGCTCTCCGCGAGTGGTTCGACTCCATTTTGTTTGCCGTTGTGGCAGCTACCCTCATTCGGTGGTTGTTCATGGAGGCTTTTACCATTCCTACGCCGTCGATGGAAAACAGCCTGTTAGTAGGCGATTTCCTGTTTGTGAGCAAGCTGCATTACGGCACGCGCACTCCACGCACCCCCTTACAAGTGCCCCTGACGCACCAGAAAATTTGGGGAACGGAAATCCCGTCGTACAGCGATGCGATTCAGCTACCATCGTACCGGCTACCCGGTTTTACCAGCGTGAAAAACGGCGATGTAGTTGTATTTAACTACCCCATTGAAGATAATTACCCACCCGACCTCCGTACTAACTACATTAAGCGGTGCATTGGTATTCCGGGCGACGCAGTTGAAGTCCGCAATCAGGAGGTGTTCATCAACGGGAAAGCTATGGCAACGCCACCCGAAGCGGAGCATGAGTACATTATAGCCACCAGTGACCAGAGCTGGGAAGACAAGTTCTTCCGTAAGTTTGGACTGGTAAACGACTACCGCGACCCAAATCAGCCGACCTATAATTTTCAGCCCTGGCAGCAGTTCAACGACTCGACCAAGCAGAACGTCTTTGTTGGCTATAAGATCACCGCTACAGCCGCCACGGCAGAACGTTTCAAAACAGTGGATGGCGTAAAGTCGGTCACTAAACTGGTTGATCAGCAGGGCGTTGCTTTAGGCATGTACGGTGGTGATCAAACAAAGTGGAACCGTGACTTCTTCGGTCCGTTGCAAGTACCTAAAGAAGGCCAGACTATTCAGCTCAATCCGCAGACCATTGCGTTCTATGGTCCTGTTATCCAGCGCTACGAAGACAATGGCAAGGTGGAACTGACGGCCAACAGCGTGAAGATTAATGGGCAACCAATCACGTCGTACACATTCAAGCAGGATTATTACTTTATGATGGGCGACAACCGTCATAACTCCTACGACTCACGTTTCTGGGGCTTCGTCCCCGCCGACCACATCGTTGGTAAGGCTGTGTTCGTCTGGATGTCCATTGACCCCAATCCTGAATCATTCTGGAATAAAATCCGGTGGGGACGTTTGTTTAGTATCATTCGGTAAAATGGGTAATTCGGTAATTGGGGTAAATGGTAAACGGTTTTTAAACCAGTTGCCTATCTACCCCAATTACCCATTTACCAATTTACTTCAGCCAGCCCATTTGATTTTAAATAGTCATTGGCCTGGCTGAAGTGTTTATTGCCAAACCAGCCACCCCATTGGGCAGCCATCGGAGAAGGGTGTTTGCTGGTCAGAACGAGGTGTCTATTGGTGTCGATTACGGCACCTTTTTTTTGTGCATAAGCCCCCCAGAGCAGGAATACAACGTGCTGCTTCTCCTCCGAAATGAGTTTAATAACGGCATCAGTGAAGGTTTCCCAGCCTTTGTTCTGGTGCGATCCGGCCTGCCCCGCCCGTACGGTCAGCGTAGAGTTGAGTAGCATAACGCCCTGCTCGGCCCACCGTTCGAGATTGCCCGACTTTGGGATGGGCTTGCCTAGATCGTCCTGGATTTCTTTAAAAATATTGACAAGTGAGGGTGGCTTGGTAACCCCGTCGGCCACAGAAAAAGCCAGACCGTTGGCCTGCCCTTCGCCATGATACGGGTCTTGCCCCAAAATAACGACTCGTGTATCGTCGAAGCTGCACTTGTCGAAGGCATTGAAGATTAATCTTCCCGGCGGGAAAACGCGCTGTGTGCTGTATTCTTCGCGAAGGAATTCGGCTAGTTTGACAAAGTACGGTTTATCAAATTCGGGCTGGAGCCGTTGCTGCCACGATTCGGCAATGACAACTTTCATGAATATAAGAGTGTTATGAAGGCCCCAAAAAAAAATAGACAAGGCCACTTGCGAAAGTAAACTTAACAACCTAATTTTCGTTCTAAGGTTGTCAAAAGGCCTCAAAAATTATGACTACGGCAGTAACGGAAGGCATCAAGGTAAGTGTAAAAACCGAGTACCAATCGGATTACTCCAGCCCTTTGCAGGCACATTACGTTTTTACGTACCGCATCACTATTGAAAATGCCAGTGACTATACGGTTCATCTCCTGCGTCGGCATTGGGTCATTTACGACTCTATCGGCACCGTCCGCGAAACAGGGGGCGAGGGCGTTGTGGGTCAGCAACCCGTTCTGGAGCCGGGCGAGGTGCACGAATATGTTTCGGGTTGTAATTTACACTCCAGCATGGGTAAGATGGTTGGTACCTACCTCATCGAACGCATTATCGACGGGAAGCAACTACAGATTGCTATTCCTGAATTTACGATGGTGGTGCCGTTTAAACTAAATTAATAGTCATCCCTTGTCAGTTATGGTCATTAACAGTCATTCATGGTTTGGCAATGGCCAGAGCATAGAAATGACAATAATGACTACAAATGACAATTAATGACCGTTTTACCCTTTCTCCGCTACCTTCTCACCGCCCGCGACGAACACTCGCTTCATTCGCCATTTCTGTACGATCTCTACACGCGCACTATTCGCGCAACTGACCGTCAACAGTCAATTTTTGCTTCTATTCAGGGGCTTCGAAAGGAGTTGCGCAACTCTGGGCGTACTATTACCGTAACTGATTTTGGTACTGGAGCTGGTAAGTATACCCGCTCGGTTGGGTCTATTGCCCGAAAGTCGCTTAAGCCCGACAAATTTGGGCGTTTGCTGTATCGATTAGCGGATCGGTTTAACGCTAAGACGGTGCTTGACCTCGGAACTTCGCTCGGTATCACAACTGCCTACCTGGCGAAAGCCGCCAGTCAAAATGAGGGTAACGTCATCACGTTTGAGGGATGTCCCCGAACGGCTGCGATTGCCAGCGATACGTTTACGAAGCTAGGGTGCGAAAATGTGCAGCAGGTGATAGGCGATTTAGACGAAACACTGAGTTCAAGCTTGGCCAGTATGGACGCTGTAGACCTGGTTTTCTTTGATGCCAACCACCGATATGAACCTACTATTCAGTATTTTACTGCTTGCTTAGACCATATTCATAACGATTCCGTTTTTATCTTTGACGATATACATTGGTCGGCAGAAATGGAACAGGCCTGGAACACAATCAAAGGCCATCCAGCCGTTACCGTCACTGTCGATCTGTTTTACGTCGGGTTAGTATTTTTCCGACGCGAACAACCCAAACAAGACTTCATCTTACGCTTTTAGATCATGCGGAACGCCTTACTTTTTTCTCTTTCTATTGGCATTTTTGCCATGAATGCCTGTCAGCCTGAAGCCGCTACAGATGACCCTACAATAGCTGGGAAATCCAGCTTTACGCTAATGCAGGAGCGAATTTTGACGCCAACCTGCGCCACGGCCGGATGCCATGCTTCCGATAAAGACCCAACGTTTGCGCAACATGGGCTGGTGCTGTCGGCGGCAGTGGCTTTTCAGAATTTAGTAGCCGTTGTTCCCAAAAACAGTTCGGCCTTGGCCGATGGGTTAATGCGGGTAAAGCCTTTTGTATCGGCACAAAGCTTGTTGTACCACAAACTGACTTCCGATGCTACCCATCATACCGGCAAGCAATACGGTAATCTTATGCCACTTGGGTCGACTCCATTGAGTGTTGGCCAGATTGAATTCGTTCGCCGTTGGATCGATGCCGGAGCACCACGTGAAGGGAGCGTTGTTGATGCCACCTTGCTTGATGATAAAACGCCAAGCGTGACGTATGCACCGTTTGAACTGTTAGCCAAGCCAGCCACTGGGCAAGGATATCAGTTGAATTTGCCCCAGTTTTCAGTTGCTCCCAATTTTGAGCGTGAATTGTTCATGCGCCGTGAACTGGGCAATGCTGCCGATATTTATGTGAACCGGGTTGAAATAAAGATGCGGCCCAACAGCCACCATTTCATTGCTTACGGGTATAAAAATCTTAACGCTTTGCCCGCCTTAGATGAGATCCGCGATCTGCGTAATCCAGATGGGTCGGCCAACTTGCTCACGTTTCTGTCGATGCAAAACCACATTTTCGTTGTCGGAACACAGACGTCTACCCATGATTACACCTTCCCCGACGGCGCAGCTTTGCTGGTTCCAGCCAACACATCGTTCGATCTGAATACGCACTATGTAAACAAAACCAGTGCACCAATCCCCGGCGAGGTCTCAATGAACATGTACACCATCGACAAATCGAAAGTGGTCAATGTGGTAAAAAGTCTGAACGAAGCGAATACGAATTTCTCGCTACCAGCGGGTAAAACCACGGTTATTACTACCAACTTCATTTACTCGAAACCCCGGACGATTCTGGCCCTGACCTCGCATACCCACAAACTGGCCCAGAAATTCGTGATTAAAATAAAGGGCGGCACCCGTGATGGTGAGGTCGTGTACACTAATACGGATTGGGAAAGCCCCGAAATTGTGAATTTTAAAACACCTATCGTCCTGAAAGCAGGGGAGGGGCTTACCTCCGAGGTTACGTATAATAACTCGACTAGCCGGACTATTTCGTTTGGCTTGACCAGTGAAGATGAGATGAATATTATTTTCGGATATTATTACGAGTAAGAAATTCCTTTATAAATCCCTGATACGCATGAACACTGCAATTGTAAAACGAGTAATGGGTGCGCTGTTTGCGATCGCCATTACAACCCTGAGCACGTTTGCACAGGGCGACAAAGCCAGCCGGCCAAGTCCGCCAGCCACCGCAACCGGAAAAATTGGTGGTGCTACTATCACCATTACATACGGTAGTCCCGCCGTGAAAGGACGGAAGATTTTCGGTGAACTGGTAGCCTACGACAAAGCATGGAGAGCTGGCGCGAACGAAGCAACAATCTTTGAAACCGATAAAGAGATTAAGGTTGAAGGAAAAACGTTGCCAGCCGGAAAATACAGTTTGTTTGCTGTTCCGGGTGAAAAAGAGTGGCAATTCATTTTTAACTCACAAACCGGCCAGTGGGGAATCAAACGGGGAGGAGACTCAAACCGCGACCCAGCTAATGATGTACTGACTGTGTCGGCCAAGCCTGCTACGTCGTCGATGAATGAGCGACTGGTGTATGAAGTTACGAACAATGGCTTCGTGCTTAAGTGGGATACCACCCAGGTGCCAGTGGCAGTAAAGTAAGACAATATTCAACCTTGAAGGCATAAAAAGGACCACTGCGATGCAGTGGTCCTTTTTATGCTTGACTGATTATATTTTACCGGGCTACTTCAACGCCTACCCGACGACCTTTGATCGAGTTACCGTCCATAATTTCCACGACCTTATTGGCCATGTCATTTGGTACGTCAACAAACGTGTGGTTGTCATAAATGTCGATGGAACCGATAGCACCTCCTGAAATTTTAGCTTCGCCAGCAATGGCACCTACGATGTCGCCTGGACGAACGAAATCGCGACGACCGATGCTCACAAACAAACGGGTCATGTTTGCTTCACGCTCACGAGGCTGACGAGCAGGTCCTTCGCTCCGGCCACCCTCGCGCCGGTCCGGTCCGTCGCCACGGCCGCCGAAGCGGTTCTCGCGTGGTGCGTCGTTACGGCCACCGAAGCGGTCGTTGCGGTCACGGTCATTACCAAAGCGGGGTCCACGGTCACGGTCGTTACCAAAGCGCGATGCACCATCACGGCCTGCACCGGGTCCATCATTGCGACCGAAGCGATCACCACCACCACGACGATCACCAAAACGATCTGATCCACCTTCACGACGGTCGCGATCGTTAAAGCCACGGTCACGGCGTTCGCGACGATCATCGTCGAGGCCAAGGTTTTGATCCGAGAATTCGTTTTTCTCAACACCCATGCTCTGCTTCACCAAAGCGGCAACAACCTGCTCGGTAGTGTACCCGGCGTGATGCAGTTGCGTCAGAACATCGTCATACAGTTTCAGATCGACGTTCGTTGAGATGGTTTGGCCTAATTGCTCAATAAAGCGAGCCTTACGGATACCAACGATGTCTTCAAACGAGGGAATAACGCCTTTTTCAACCCGAACTTTCGTATAGTTCTGAATCTCACGGAAGCGGTATTTCTCATCACGGCTCACGAATGAGAACGCCCGGCCTGATTTACCAGCACGACCTGTCCGACCAATCCGGTGTACGTAATACTCTTCATCGAGGGGAATATCGAAGTTGATAACAGCATCTACATCGTCTACGTCGATACCACGGGCAGCTACATCGGTAGCTACCAGAATGCTCGTGGTGCCACCCCGGAACTTCGACATTACGTTGTTCCGTTGCGCCTGACGCAAATCGCCGTGCAGACCTTCGGCCATATAGCCACGAGCCTGCATCTCTTCAACGATCTCGTCGACTTTACGCTTCGTGTTTGCAAAAACCAGCAGCAATTTCAGGTCGTAGGTGTCGATCAAACGGCACATTACTTCCACTTTCGCTTTTGGTTTTACTTCAAAGAATACCTGCTCAATGTTGGTGTTAGTCAGCTCTTTCTTGACAACCTTCACCAGAATTGGGTTCTTCAGGAACCGCTGCGTAATGCCCAGAATTGGTTTCGACATGGTTGCCGAGAACAACACTGTCTGACGCTCTTCTGGCATATCTTCCAGAATGCTTTCGATGTCTTCGCGGAAGCCCATATCGAGCATTTCGTCGGCTTCATCGAGAATCATCATTTTTACCTCACCCAACTTGAGTGTGTTCCGCTCCATGTGATCCATCACACGGCCTGGTGTTCCCACAACAATGTGCGCCCCCGTCTTGAGCGAGCGAATTTGCCGCTCAATTGAGTCACCACCGTAGATAGTTTCAACGCGAACGCCCCGCTTGTGCTTCGACAGCTTACGAATTTCGTCAGTTACCTGAATCGCTAATTCACGCGTTGGACACAGGATCAGTACCTGAACGTGCCGGTCGGATGGGTCAACAATTTCGAGAGCGGGAATACCAAAGGCGGCTGTTTTACCAGTACCCGTCTGCGCCTGACCAATCACGTCGCGGCCAGACATGATAGCCGGAATGGCCTCGGCCTGAATAGGCGAAGGCGACGTAAAGCCCATATCCGTAACTGCCTGAAGAATATCATCAGACAGGTCGAGTTGAGCAAACGTACGCTGATTTGGATCTACTAATAAAGCTTCAACTGTTACCGGTCCTGCACTTGGCGTTGACTGTACGGTAATCGTTTCGATGTCTGGTACAGCTTCTACGGCTGGTGCTGATTGAGCGGTTGCCTCTACGGCAGGCGATGACTCAGCAACGGGTGCTGTCTCTTGGGCTACTTCGGCCACTGGAGTTTCTGCGTCGTCTGCTTTTTTAGCTTTTGATTTTTTTGGCGCTGCCTTCTTAACTGATACGTCAGTTTGGACCGCGTCCATTTCTGGAGATTCTACCTCCTGATTTTGATTCACTTCCATGAATAATAATGTAATAAGGATGAATTATCATCCAAGCGAAGTGAGTGCCGGTGAACGGCGCGATATTGCGAGATTGACCTAAAAACCGCCCCTGCGGTTGCCCTACTTACCCTGACTAGTCCCAAAGACCCAATGCTCCGACGTACGGATGCCAGCAGACAACAAAAAGACGAACAAATTAGCCCACGCGCATTGCTTCTATCCAAGAAGCGTCCACACAGATGACCCACCAATAAACACCCGGAATGGCTCTGTCAGACCTACCTACGCACAGTTTTTAAAAGGAGAGACAAAGCAATGCGACGAGTGTCGCTTGAAAACTTGCGCAAAAGTAAGAAGAAATATCGAAATAAAAAAATGGGCGCCAATTAATTTTGTATTATTCCGATAACGACCATTTACAAACTATCTAGTTTTCGGGCCAGTAACGCTTGTTCTGCCCGCGATGTAGTTCGCTCAATGGCCTGATTGTAATGGTGTTTGGCAAGCTCGGTTTGCCCATTTTTTTGGTATAAGTCACCCAGGACAGCGTGATAATATTGATTATGTGAAAGCGAATCAAGTTGCCGAACACAAGCTAGGGCTTCGGCAACTTGTTCAGTCTGTGCCTGCGCAACGGCCCGGTTTAAGGCCACTACGGGGGAGGGCTTTAGGCTGTAAAGTTCATTATAATAATAGAGTATAGCAGTCCAGTTAGTCTGCTCAAAAGAGGGCGAAAGACTATGTAATAACGCAATACCCGCTTCAAGGTGGTAGGGACTTAATACGTCACCCTGCGCCGATAAACTCAGGTAATACCGTCCTCGTTTTATTAATTCCTGATCCCATTGCGTACGATCCTGATCGGGCAATAGCACAATGGCGCCCGTTTCATCAAGGCGGCTATCGAACCGAGCCGCCTGAAAGCAGAACAGCGCCATCAGCGCATGGGTCTGGGGTTGGGCTGTGAGCGGATAATCGGTTAGTAACAGGCAAAGACGCATGGCCTCGGCGCTCAAATCACGGCGGATAAGCAGGTCAGGGTGCGAGGAGGTGTACCCTTCATTGAATAGCAAATAAATACTGTGCAGAACCGCATCGAGTCGGTTGGTAAGCTGGCCCCCGGTTGGTACGGCCAGCACCGACGATTCGCTTCGCAGTTTATCTTTTGCCCGATACAGTCGTTTCGTGATGGTTTCTTCGGTTGTCAGAAAAGCGTTGGCAATTTCCCGAACACTCAGTCCACCCAGAATTTTAAGGCAGAGTGTTACCTGAGCCTCAAACGAAACCGACGGATGGCAACAGGCAAACAGCATTCTCAATTGGCTGTCAGTAAAGTTGTCTTCATGAAAAAGGGGCTCGTTCATAACCGTTGGCTCTGCCTCATACGCTAACGCTGAACTGATTTTTTGCAGGGTGGCTTCGCGCCGAACAATGTCAAGTGCCCGGTTTTTAGCGACCTTATATAACCAGGCCGATGGGTTGTCGGGAGTGCCGTTGAAGGGCCAGCTGCGTAGGGCCATCACCATCGTGTCCTGCACAATGTCCTCGGCGAGTTCGAGTTTATCGAACCCCAGCATACAGGTTAAAACCGATACCATCCGACCTGCTTCGTGTCGGAACAGATGCGCGACTAATTGCGTAGGTTCGGATGGTATCGGTTGCATGGAGCAGGGTTATCCGAAATTCTGCACTTGCCGAATTTCTACGATGCCTTGTGTGCCAAAAACGGGGCAACCTTGGGCATGTTCAATGGCTTCGTCGTAGCTATCGGCCTGCAACAGCATGAAGCCGCCCACCATTTCTTTACCTTCGGTGTAAGGGCCATCTGTTACGGTTTTTGCTGACCCGCTCAACACTTTGCCGGTGGGCAGCAAGCCTTCCGTTACCAGCATTTTGCCCTGTGCAGCAAGCCCCCCAATCCAGACATTCCACTTCTGAATTTCGGCCTGTAACTCTTCGGGCGACTGATCCTGAAACGCCATCTCGGTATTTGATGTGTTGTGAAAAATAAGCATGAATTTTTCCATGACTGTAAACGTGTTTGTTTGTGAACTACCTGATTTCGCTTCAAAGACGAACAAGGTTTGCAAAACCGGACAACAAATCTGAAAAATTTTCAACTATTTTTATTGCTCTGATAATCAGCAAGATAAGGGGTATAAAAAAAGCTCCCAACGAATAGCGGGGAGCCTTTTCCATGAAGTAGGTAGGTTAAACTCCCAGTAACTGCACGTCGATGGCAATGTCCTTACCCTCAGCGTTCTTGCCAACTTTGAAGGCTACTTCATCTTCAACCTGTAATTCATTGAAGTCAGAATCGAGCAGGCTTGTGTAGTGGAAAAACAGGTTATTGGGTGGGTAGTTGATAAATCCGTAGCCTGTTTTCAAGCTGCGAATCGTACTTACCTTTCGTTCTTCGCCATCCTCCGAATCAATGATATTGTAGTTCGGTTCGCCCAAGGGGAAACCATCGTCGCTGTCGTTCAGGTTGCCGTTGAGTCCGTTTCCAAGTGAACTGCTAACCCCATTGACGGGGCTGCTGCCTGGAGTGAAACTGACACGGGCTTGTTGTTTTACAAATAGATTTTGAACGATAGGATCGTTTTTGCGGATTCGATTGTCGATTTCCTGATGCATTGAAACAGGGTACGACACCTCTTCGAGCAGGTCTTGCGAGGTGCGGGTTACAATGCGTTCGCCCTCATCATTCAGGAATTCAAAGTCCCAGCTAAGTACCATAACCCGTGAGCCGAGTGTATTGAGTTTACGCACGAGGGGCACAAAATCGCCATCGGCGGTGATCAGTACAACTACATCGAACTTTTTATGTAAAGCCAGTTCGTAGGCTTCGAGGGCCAGCCATACATCAATGCCTTTTTCCTGCCGGTAACCCTGATAGGTTTTTACAGGAAGGTAGTGTGTTACAACGCCTTCCGACATCAGAATATCATCAAAAAGGCGGTCATAAAATAGCTGATTACCACGCTGATGGGCTTCGTGAGCATTAAGCCGACCCCTGAAATAATGGGCATCCACAATCTGGCATAAGCGGGCGTCGGTATTTTCTTCTTCGGCTACCTGCCTCCGAATAAATTCATGTAGACCTGAAATGCTAATACGGCTGCGACGTTCGTGAGAATAATTGTAATAGTTACTTACGTGTAGGAAATAGTTACCATCATAAAACACGCCAATGCGTGTCAATGAATTACGATTTTGGGGCATTTTGTTACTATTTTAGAGTTAATCTATTTTTTATTAAACTTTTTCTACTGGTATGGGATCGAGTATATCAGGAAGCGATCAGATAGTAAATATAAACGGCGTGTATTTTCCTGGTATGTATATAAGGATGGGCAAAGATAGAACAAGTTTATTTTTATTAGACTCATTGCCGGAAAATACCGTTCGCTCTCACGCTTCATGTCCGTACCTTTGGGTCTTTGCAACCGCCTATTTCTCAATCGCTCATGCGAACTGTATTGTTTATCGACCGCGATGGTACGCTCATTGTGGAGCCTCAACCCGACCAGCAGGTCGATTCTTTAGAAAAACTAACCTTTATTCCAGGAGCTATTTCGGCTATGCGCCGAATTGCCGATGAAACCGATTTTTTGCTGGCAATGGTGACAAATCAGGATGGACTTGGCACCGATTCTTTCCCTGAAAGCACGTTCTGGCCTCCTCAAAACAAGATGCTTGAGACCTTTGCTGGTGAAAATATTCATTTCGACAGCATTCACATCGACCGGCATTTTCCCCGCGATAATTCGTCTACCCGCAAGCCCGGTACGGGAATGTTGACCGCTTACATGACGGATGAGTATGACCTGGCTAACAGCTATGTCATTGGCGACCGTCTGACCGATGTGCAACTAGCGGTGAACCTGGGGGCTAAAGCGATTCTGTTTTTGCCTGATGCCGGGGCGGCTTCGC
Organism: Flavobacterium sp. SUN052; assembly: GCF_028867935.1. Classification (GTDB taxonomy): domain Bacteria; phylum Bacteroidota; class Bacteroidia; order Flavobacteriales; family Flavobacteriaceae; genus Flavobacterium. The sequence goes on along the minus strand of NZ_JAPQNS010000002.1, from coordinate 379,632 downwards.
CCGTTCAAAACGCCGATGTAGACGGTCTGACGGATGAGATGCAGAAAGCAATTGCCCTCACTACCGGCGATTGGAACGAGATTTATGAGTTTTTGCGGCTTCCGGCGCGTACGGCGACTGTGGAGCGTAGCACCAAAGAAACATGGATTCAGATTGACCTGAATCTAGATGGGACGGGCCGCGCTGATATGCATACCGGTCTTGGGTTTTTCGATCATATGCTTGATCAGTTGGCCAAACACTCCGGGGCCGATTTGAGCATTCGTGTTGAAGGTGACCTGCACATCGATGAACACCATACGATCGAAGATACGGCCCTTGCTCTTGGCGAGGCATACCGGCGGGCGCTTGGCGATAAGCGAGGCATTAGCCGGTATGGATTTCTACTGCCAATGGACGATTCGCTAGCTCAGGTTGCTATCGACTTTTCGGGGCGACCCTGGATTGTTTGGGATGCCGAGTTCCGGCGCGAAAAAATTGGGGAGATGCCTACCGAAATGTTTTTCCATTTCTTTAAATCATTCAGTGACACAGCGCAGTGTAACCTGAACGTAAAAGTGGAAGGAGACAATGAGCATCACAAGATTGAAGCTATTTTCAAGGCGTTTGCCAAAGCGATCAAAATGGCTGTTCGGCGTGATTTGAAAGAACTTGACAACCTTCCGAGCACAAAGGGAGTTTTGTAATGGGTTTGGAATGGTGATTAATAAAGAAATCCAACATCCGAAATCCAACATCCGAAATCCTCTATTACTTTTGTCTCGTATTAACACAACCTGTTTCTGACAATGGATTTATCAACTCCGCTCACGCTCCTATTTTACGCTGTTTTGCTGGCCGCTTCGTTTGTTGCTGGTCGCTGGTTAGAGAAAAAGGAGCGGAAATATTAATTTAGATTTTGGACACTGGATTTTGGATTTGATAGCGCAAGCTATAATCTGATATCCAGTGTCCAACGTCCTTACTTTTATGCTCGGTGCCATAACCCGCTGGTTGTTTGTTGATGTATACGGCTGGAAAGTGGTCGGTAGGGTACCGCGCGAAGTTCCAAAGGCAATTTGGGCAGTGGCCCCGCACACCACCAACTGGGATTTTCTTCTTGGCATTGGCGTAAGGCCAACGATTCATATCTGGATCGAGTATCTGGCAAAAAGTCAGCTTTTCAAATGGTACTCCGGCTGGTTTTTTCGCCTGACGGGCGGGCGACCTGTTTATCGCAGCAAATCCAATAACCTGGTCGATGCCGTTGTTGATGTATTCAACAAAACGGACAAGCTTCACCTCTGCATTACCCCCGAAGGTACCCGTAGCGATGTTGCCAAGCTAAAAACAGGTTTCTATTACATTGCCCTCAAAGCCAACGTTCCCCTAATCCTAACCGGCTTTGACTGGCCCAACCGGCGTATCCTCCTCAGCGAACCGCTGTATGTTACTGGCAATTACGAGCAGGACATGATTCCCTTCTACGAGTTTTTTAGTCAGGTTCCCGGAATCAAAAAGACGTGGCTTAAGAATTGGGAGCAGTCGGGGGTTATCACCGGATAAATTCCAATTATATGCTGCGTAGCAACTTGATCAGCGGCTTAGTCACAATAGGCATTTTGTTGATGTTGTCATCCAAATGGACAAACATTCCATTCCAGTTGCTTGTAGGTGTTCTTTTTGTAGGAACAGCAAGCGTTGTTGCTGTTATTGATAGCTTAAAAAGAAGAGGGCAACTGAAGAAGAGGTTGTAATAAGCTCGTAAATGAGTTTCGACTATTGTTTAGCTGATAGTGCCTCAACACGGCAATTAGACCTGTCAAGCCTACAGCTTAAGTACAAAGCGGCTGTAGGCAATTGGCCCTTTGTAGAAAACCTCCCCGTCGGCCTGCATACCAAATCGCTGATAGAAAGCTGCCGCTGTTAGTCGCGCATCGCACCACAATTCACTGGCACCAGCCTGGCGGGCCTGGTCAATCACGTGATTCAATAATTGGGTGCCGATGCCCTGGCTCTGGAAATCTGGATGAGTAGCAAACTTACGGAAACGCGCCACAGCCGTCTGCTCATTTACAAAGAGCGAAATCACTGACACTAACTGACCCTCTACAAAGCCTCCCACATGGTATCCCAGATCGTCATCGGGCACTCTGACGAAATCGAAGGGTTTGTCGGGCCACAAAACGCTATGGCGCAGTGGCAGCGTGTCTTCGGCTGATATGGGGCTAATAGTAAGGGCTGTCATTGATTCGCGTACGCTTTTACTAACTCAACCATTCGTTTTCCGGCTCGTTCTGAAGCACCCGGGCCGCCTACTTTTTGCTGTACTTCGGCATAGTCTCGGAGCATGATTTCCCGACGGGGATTTCCCGGCAAAATAGCTCGTAATTCCTCGGCAACGCGCTCGGGTGTGCAATCGTAGATGAGCTCGCGGACAACCAAACGACCTGCAATCAAATTGACTAACGACAGGTAGGGTACCGCCAAAATCCGTTTGCCGATTTCGTAATACCAACGGGGCGTTTTGTATAACACAACTTCGGGAACGTTCAACAGCGCCGTTTCCAGCGTGGCAGTGCCTGAAGTAACGAGTGCTGCGTCGGAACTATGCAGCAGATCGTAAGCCGCATCCTGTAGGCGTACTACATCTGGATAATCAGCCAATAACGCATCGTAAAGAGAAGCCGGAAGGTTGCTAACGGTGCCCACGGCAAAATCGTGATTAGGAAACTGCCGGGTAGCCGCCAACATAACGGGTAACATGGCTGTCACTTCCTGTTTTCGGCTACCGGGTAGCAGGGCAATGTAGCGTTTTTGACCGGTAATTGCGGGGTTCGGCTGAAAAGCAGCCAACGCGTCCATGAGAGGGTTGCCTACGTACTCCACCTCGTAATCGTACTTTTTGAAAAACTCGACTTCGAAGGGAAAAATCACAAACATCCGATCAATCAGCGCTTTGATCGTTAGAGCCCGTTTCTGATTCCAGGCCCAGACTTTCGGCGAGATGTAATAGAAAACCCGAATGCCGTGCTTTTTTGCAAACCGGGCCATGCGGAGATTGAAGCCTGAATAATCGATCAGAATAAGCACATCGGGGCGGTTCGCGAGCACATCGGCCTGGCACTCACGCATGATTTTGCGGATGGTGCCGAGGTTTTTGGCTACCTCTAAAAAGCCCATAAAAGCCATTTCGCGGTAATGCCGAACAATGGTAGCTCCGGCCTCTTGCATCTGTTCACCGCCGTAAGCGCGGCAACGGGCATCTGGGTCGTGCTGCCGGATAGAGCGGATCAGATTGCCGCCATGAAGGTCGCCAGAGCGCTCACCCGCAATTAAATAGTAAAGCATAATGGCAGTTTGCAGGAGCAGTGGGCATTAGAATCGTGCGTTAGCTACTGCCAACTGCTACTGCGTACTTGTTTATTCTCCGTAATAATCGACAAAATTTTTCGGTGTCTCGTACAAACGAATCTGGTGCAGCCGAGCCTCGGTAACTGGTTCCAGGGCACGGTCGAGCAGTTTCCAGATCTCCATAATGAAAATCTCGCAACTGGCCATTTTACCCTGCATAAATGGTACGTCGAGATTCAGGTTTTTATGATCGACCTGATCAATAATTTCTCGTTTGATAATGTCGGCCAGGACTTTTAGATCAATCACAAAGCCCGTGTCGGCGTCGGGTTCACCTTTGACCGTTACAATTAATTCAAAGTTGTGACCATGCCAGTTGTGATTGGCACAGGGGCCAAAAACTTCCTTATTTTTCTCTTCCGACCAGTTCGGGTTGAAGAGTCGGTGAGCGGCATTAAAATGTTCTGTTCTGCTAATATAGACCATGTTCTGGTTTGTTTAGGGCGGTTTTTCCCAGACAACGCCCACTTAAGAAAACACAAAGGTACGGGTTAGCAGCCTCTCAAAAAAATGCACCCTTGTTTTCGGCTAAGTGCCTGATAGTGTTTGACTGTACTAACTTTGTCGTTAGCTTGTCTTGTAAATGTTATATTTTTCCCTTAAATAAGGTATAGGTTTGTGTTCCTGAGACTATTACCTTTGGCCCACTTTTGCCTGTATTCGCCCTTCTGAATTTAACCAATATCAAAAATACGCTAAGCTCTACTTCACTATGATTGTTGTCACGGGGGCTGCCGGGTTCATTGGCAGCTGTTTAATCGATAAGTTGAATGCAGAAAATTTCAATTTTATTGTTGCCGTTGATGATTTTTCGAATTCCGAAAAAGAACATAATCTAACGGGCAAACGTATTCAGGAACGCATTGATCGCGAAGAGCTTTTCGATTGGTTGGCCGACAATTATCAGGAGATTGAGTTCATTTTTCACATTGGTGCCCGCACAGATACGACTGAGTTTAACTACGAGATTTTTGCCCATCTCAACGTCGAGTACTCCAAGAAAATCTGGCAGAAATGTATTGAGTATCAAATTCCCCTGGTCTACGCTTCATCAGCTGCTACCTACGGTTTAGGCGAATTGGGTTACGACGACAATGAGTCGGTTATTCCACAATTGAAGCCTCTGAACCCCTACGGCGAGTCAAAAAACGAATTCGATATCTGGGCATTACAGCAGGAGCGTAAGCCATTTTTCTGGGCTGGTCTGAAATTCTTCAATGTGTACGGCCCCAACGAGTACCACAAGGGACGGATGGCTTCGGTGATTTTTCATGCTTACAACCAGATTTGCAATACGGGTGGCATGAAACTGTTTCGGTCGCATCATCCCGACTTCCAGGATGGCGAGCAGATGCGGGATTTTGTGTACGTAAAAGACGTGGTGGAGGTTTGCCTATTTCTGATGCACCACCGGCGCAATTCGGGCATTTATAACCTTGGCAGTGGCAAAGCCCGGACATTTTTAGACCTCGCCAACAATACCTTCGCAGCCATGAATCGCGAGTCGAACATCGACTTTATCGACACCCCTGCCGACATTCGCGATAAATACCAATACTTCACACAGGCCAACATGGCCAAGCTTCGCTCCATCGGCTACGACCGGCCATTCCACAGTTTAGAAGAAGGAATTACTGACTACGTTCAACATTATCTGAACGGAAAACGGTATTTGTAAGTCCAATCCGCTTATTCCCAAACCACCTCAATCACCTCTCTTTTCAGGTCGACTGTGGTGCGCGCTTCGCCGTTTAGTCGCTTAAGAATCAGTTTTCCTTTGCTGGCTTTCATGGCTTCCTGATGAAGCACGTGCGTAGCATCTTTCTTGCGGAAAACTGAAATAACTTCTTTGCTGTCTAGGTTACCGACAGGGATTGAAATCGACTTACCCGTTGCTGTAATAGGGCGGGCAGTGGAGGGCGACGTTTGTTTGCGAAGTAAGGCCAGCACCCGTGATGCCTGGGGCACACCGTACCCTACAAAGTTGTTGCCATACGGGTAGAGATGCGACGATTTCTCGATCAACTCAATCACCTCACGGTTGGTCAGTTTGGGGTTTGCCTGCATAATACAAGCAGCAAAACCAGTGATAACCGGTGCTGACAAGGACGTGCCATACAACGAAAAACACGAAACGTTGGGCTTCAGATAGGGGAGGGCTTCCGGGCCAATGCTGCTATAGCCGATACGGTTCCACAATCGTGAGTTGGTAGCCCCAACCGCCAGCACACCCTCTGCGTCGGCAGGGGTGCTGATGATGCGCCAGTTGCGGTCATCGCCCTCATTACCCGCTGATACAATAATGAGCATGCCCTTTTTGTCGGCGGCCAGTTGAGCGGCCCGGCTGATGACGCTTGTGTGTCCATCCATCTCTTTAGGCTCATAGTTCTCCTTCGGATCGGTGAAGCCCCGTGCGTAACCCAGGGACGTGTTTACGAGCCGCACACCAAGGCTATCGAGCCATTCGATGGCCTGCACCCAATTATCTTCTTCGCCCCGAAACTCCCGATTGCCCTGGTCCGTTCGAGCCAGATAAAAGGTCGCGTCGGTCGCTAAACCATATTGAATATTATCGGTTGGGTCGAGGCCAGCAATGGCGGCAAGCACTTCGGTACCGTGAAAGTCCGACATGGTTTCCAGCGTATGAAACAGGTCACCTTTGGTTTTTTTTGCGTTCACATAGTCGCGGACGACTTTTACTCCCTGCCGCGTAAACAGATGTTTAAGAGCTGCTGCCGAGTCGGCCCCGAAGAATCCCGCATCGATCACACCAACCTGCACGAAGCGCCCTGTAAGGCCTGCCGACGCGAATTCACTCGCCTGGATCTGGTTCATAACGGGAGCCAGCTGCGGGCGCGTCAGAGGCTCACGAGGCAAGCTCGTAACCACCAGACTGCGGTCTATAGGAACCAATTCTTTTACAAAGGGCAGTTGCTTCACACGCGCCAAATGATCGGGTGTCAACTGTGCGGATACCGCGTTGAGCCAGCGTGATTGGCATAGCGGAACCACTCCCAATTGGGTTAACTGAGTAACGTACTGAGCAGACAACGGCCGGTCTGTATCATCGACGGGAAGGCCTCGAAGTTGCCGGTTAGCCAGCGACGTTGCCGATAAAGCCGGGGCAGCTGTTTGGTTTTTGCTGTTGAAAACAATCCAGTACTTAGGCTGTGCCCTGGTGAGGGCAGGAATCAGACAGAGCAGCAATACGGTGAATCGAAGCATAAGGTAGGTTGTTTACTACAAGCAAAAAGGAAGCAGAGCTGTAAAGTAAGTACTCTGTCGACAGGATAACTTTCAACGACAATGTTTTTCTTTGCAAACTTACTTGACGGACGTTGGATTTTAGACACTGGCTTTTAGATGTTATTCAGATCCAAGGTCCAAAATCTAACATCCAAGATCCAATTTTATGCGCTACGAACCTATCGACAGTCAACTTTTTGTTCATAACCGGCAGCGGCTTGCAGCGCTGCTAAAACCCAAGGCCTTAGCTGTATTTAATGCCAACGACATTATGCCGACCAATGCCGATGGAACGATGGGTTTCCGGCAAAATAATGATCTGTTTTACCTAACCGGTGTTGATCAGGAAGAAACTATTCTGGTTCTCTTTCCCGATCATCCCGACGAAAAGTTTCGGGAGGTTTTATTTCTGCGCGAAACCAGCGAAGAGATTGCCATTTGGGAGGGCCATAAATTAACCAAAGAAGAGGCCGTTCAGACCACCGGCTTGTCACTCAAATCAATTTATTGGGTAAGCCAGTTCGATAAGATATTCGGGCAGATGGTTTTTGAAGCCGAGCGTGTTTACCTGAATACCAATGAACATACCCGCGCTGAGGTTGCGGTGCAAACCCGCGATGCCCGGTTTATCGACTGGTTTCGGCACCATTTCCCCCTGCACACCCTCGAACGGGTAGCTCCGTTGATGCACCAACTGCGGGCTATAAAATTGCCACAGGAAATAACCCTTATTAACCGCGCTATCGACATCACCGATACGATGTTTCGGCGGCTGCTCAAGTTTGTGAAACCGGGCGTTTGGGAGTACGAAATTGAGGCTGAGATGATGCACGAGTTTTTGCGGAATCGCTCAAGGGGGGCGGCTTATTCGCCCATTATTGCATCGGGGGCCAATGCCTGCGTATTGCATTACATCGACAATAGCCAGCAATGCCAGGCGGGCGATGTGATTTTGCTGGATATAGGGGCCGAATATGCCAATTACAATGCCGATATGACTCGCTCCATTCCCGTCAGTGGTCGTTTTACGGCTCGTCAGCGCGAAGTGTACAGTGCCGTGTTGCGTGTGATGAAGGAGGCTACACAACTGCTTAAGCCCGGTAATCTATGGGACGAATACCATGTTGAAGTTGGCAAAATAATGGAGTCAGAGCTGATTGGACTAGGCTTGCTGGACCGGGAGGCAGTAGCTAAACAAGATCCTGACGCGCCTTTGTACAAAAAGTATTTTATGCACGGCACCTCTCACTTTTTGGGCCTCGACGTGCACGATGTGGGCAATAAGTACCGGCGTTTCGAGCCCGGTATGGTATTTACTGTTGAACCAGGCATCTATATTCCCGCTGAAAAGCTGGGTATTCGCCTGGAAAATAATATCCTGATTACAGAGTCGGGCAACATTGATTTAATGGGGCAGATTCCGCTGGAAATTGAGGAGATCGAAGATTTGATGAATGCCTAAAAGCAGGAACGGGCCAGAACTATATTAGTCTTGGCCCGTTCCTGTTTTTGCTATATGTAGTATTTATTTCGACTCCTTAGCCACCTCCAGGGCAGCGTTCAGGCTTGAATATACCCGGCGAACAGCTTTTTCGATACGGTCCCAACCTTCCTGAGATTTCAGGTCGATATCCATAATATTATCACGTTGATTACTCAGCAACGTCAGGTGCGTGATACCTGACAGGATCAGAGCCGCAATTGCATTAGGATCGTATTCTGGAAACGGAGCCAGTTTTTTGATCATTTTCTCGTAGGAATTGTCCCGGAATGTAGCAATTCGCTTAGCCAGTTCGGTTTCGCCATTCGACATTTCCCAACGGACTAAATCCTGCGATGATTTACGACTCCGAAATTCGCGCATCAGGTTAATGGCGTACTCCGACCACACCTTACTCCGATCAGCCGCAGGAACGTTGTCTGGTACCGATTCAAGGTATTTTTCGTTAAACATCGAGAGGAAAAAGCCTCGTTGTACGTAGGCTTCAACCAAGCCATTCCATCCACCAAAATAACGGTAGATAAGAACTTTGTTGACCTGGGCTTTTTCAGCTACTGCATTAATGCCAGCCTTCTCAGTACCGCGCTCTGCGATCACTTCGCCCGTTGCCCGTAGGATGCGCTCCATTGTCATCGCACGGTTTCTTCTCTTGACTACTTTCATAGGGTTACCTGACTTTTTGGTGGTTATTGGGGTTTATACACTACGTTATATACACAAAGAGGCTATAAAGCATACGCCTTAAGTTGGAGTAATCAATTGTTTTACGACCATCGGCACAAAAATGTAAATTAAAACTAATGTTACCAAGCGGTAACCAGTAATTTTTAGACTTCTTACGCAACCGAAATCAAAATATTGACACTATAGGCGCATTTTCTCTAAATTTCTCGTATTAGAGTGGCAAAATATAAAAAAAAGTATATTCAATTGCCAATAAATCTAACAATTGCTTTTTTTACTTTTTGGTAAATTGTGGAGCAGTGAATACATAGAAGCCACCCGAAAGGGGGGTAAGGATACTCACTCAAAACACTACATTATCAATCAGTCGGACCTTACCAAGCTGAGCAGCAATGCAGATGGCCGTCTGCCCGGGAGCCTGTAATTCAGACACCGCCTGTAACGTATCCGCATTAGCTATTTCTACGTATTCCAATCGGAAAGTAGGCAGTTGGGCAAACAAGCCAGTAACAGCCGCCTTAGCCTGATTAGGGCTTTGGCCTTCAATCAACAGATCGTAGGCTAGGGTGAGGGCTTTGTAAAGCGAGGTAGCCTGCTCGCGTTCCACCTCGGTCAGGTTCCGGTTGCGCGACGACATGGCGAGCCCGTCGGTTTCGCGAACGGTGTCGCACCGGATTAGCTCGATGGGGAAATTCAGGTCGCGGATGAGCCGCCGGATGACGGCTACCTGTTGCAGGTCTTTCTGGCCGAAATAAGCGCGGTTGGGTTGAATGATATGAAATAATTTGGCTACCACCAGCCCTACTCCGTTAAAATGGCCTGGCCGGAAGGCACCCTCCATGACCGATTCCAACTCGCCAAAATTGAGCCGGAGTTGAGCCGGTTCGGGGTACATTTCGTCGACAGCTGGAAAAAAAAGAATATCCGTTCCAACCGTTGAGAGCATTTCGGAATCCTGTTGTAGAGTGCGCGGATAACGGGCAAGGTCGTCGGGGTTGTTAAATTGAACAGGGTTGACAAAAATGCTGACCACAACTACGTCACACTCCTGTCGCGCTCGCCGGATCAGGTCGAGATGGCCTTCGTGGAGGGCGCCCATAGTAGGCACCAAACCGATGGTTTGAGCTGAATGACGGAGAGGAGCTAAATACTGTTGGAGAGCATAGATGGTATCAAAACGCTGCATAAACAAAGACGATTTACTTTTCTGGCTGAAAAGTAGGGATAAAAGAGTTTGCAGCAGTGCCTTAAGTGTGTATTATTGCCAGATTGGTGTTTTTTTGGACTTTTAGTATTGAATTCAGCGAAAAAATTGTATAATTTTGCAGATTTTCTAATTTCAATCAGTCCAATTAGCGCCCGTCTTTTATGAGCAAACTCCGTATCCTGTACGTTGCCAGTGAGATTAACCCTTTCTTGAAAACCACCGACGTTGCTGATTTTGTTCGCAAATTACCGCAGGTGATGCAGGAACGGGGCATGGAAATTCGGATTCTGGTTCCTCGGTTTGGCTTGATCAACGAGCGCAAAAACCGGTTGCATGAAGTGGTTCGTCTGTCGGGAATCAATATCTCGGTAGGTGACGAAGAGAAACCGCTGATTATCAAGGTTGCCTCGATTCCGAATGCCAAGTTACAGGTTTATTTCATCGATAATGAAGACTATTTCCAACGGAAGTACGTTTTTCACGATAAGGAAAACCGGTTCTATGACGACAACGACGAACGGGCTATTTTCTTTTGTAAGGGTGCTCTCGAAACAGTGAAAAAATTAGGATGGTCGCCTGATATTGTCCATTGCAATGATTGGATGACCGCGCTAATTCCGCTGTATCTGAAAACGACATACAAGAACGACCCGATGTTTAAAGACTCGAAGTCGGTATTCACCGTGTATAACAATGCCTTTGATCACCAGTTTAGTAGTGAAGAGTTGATTGAGAAGGCTAAAATGCTGGATGTTGACGACGAGATGTTGTCGGAATTAAAAACAGGTGATTACGAAGGATTTATCCGCGTTGGTTGTGCCTATGCGGACGCCGTGGTACGCGCCGAAGACGAAGTAAGTGAAAGTTTGAACGCCATTCTTAATGACATACCCGACCATAAACTCGGAACTAACGAAGACGAAGATTTTGCCGACCGGTATTTTAACCTCTACACGCAATTGGTTGGCTAAGGCCACCTTGCTGGTCGGCGCTACGCTGGCCGTTCTGGCTTGCCAGGAACCTAGTGAGATTGGATTAGCGCCCACTACTCCGGTGGGCGTTTTCTTGAGTGATACATTCACGATTAACCGGTCGACTGTCCTGCTGGATTCGGTGCGAAGCAACGGACTGAGCGGCCTGCTGGTTGGTAGATATTCTGATCCGATTTTTGGTAAAGGCCGGGCAACATCGTACGCCCGGTACGTATTGAACTCGGCGTTTACGGTTACTGATAACAGCGGTAATGTAATAGCGGCTAATAAAATCGTTTACGATTCAACGAAGTTGTTGATGGGGTACGACTTTTATTACTTCGGTGATACATTAGTTCGCCAGGAGTGGGGGATTCATCGGCTTACTGAGGATCTGGGTACGGGCAACTATGATATTCGGAATACAGCCGGTTATGAAGCGCAACCCATTGTCAAGTTTACAGTGAATCCACGTCCGTTGAGTACAGCGGGAGATAGTACACGCTTATTTTTTCGATTACCCGATGAAATTGGTCAGGATTTAATCAAGTTAGCGAATACTGACGACGCTAAAGATCAAACAAAATACTTGGCGCTAAATAAAAAAGGCTTCGCTATTGTTCCGACTACCACTGATAAAGCGGCTATTTTACAGGTTGTTACGGGCTCAAATGTAGCGTTGTATTTTCACGTTGATGGGGAAACCTCAGCCCGGTCGCAACTCTTTACATTTACTGGTCCCCGGTTTACCAACTTAACGGTTGACCGCACTGGAACGCCTTTGGCCAATCTAAAAGCTGGACAGCCACTGTCTAGTTCGGCAACCAATGGGCGAACGTACGTTCAACCGTTCAGTGGGGTAACAACTAAGATTGAGTTTCCGACTTTATTGTCATTGGAGCAGAGTCGTCGGGTAGCTATCAACCGGGCTGACCTGGTCATTACACCTACGCAACTGGATGGCACTGTCCCTTCTAGTTTCAGTGTGGTTCCGTATCTGGCGCTGGCTGAACCTAACGGCTTCCAATTGGCACGCTCTACACCCAACAAAGTGGTTCAGTTGGTACCATCATTTCCGGGGGCAGCTGTGAACCGGAATGAAACGTCGTTTTATAGTCCACAGGTGGCCACTTATGATAGCCGTGGCAAAAACTACACGATCAATATGACGGGTTATATTCAGTCAATTATGGCTGGTACAACGCCCAACAACGGATTACTGCTGTTAACTCCCGGAAGTTCAAACATTGCTCCTGTTACGAGTGCTGGGGTATTATCGCCCGCTCAGCAGCAGGTTTATTTGAATGACCGGCTACAGCGGATGGTTTTGGATGGTAAGGCTAGCGTGAAGTTAATCCTGTTTTTTACATCGTCGAACTAAGCTCGATTGAACATCTTATCTTTGCCCCAGTCTGTTACAAACGGGCTGGGGCTTTTTTTTAGAATCAACTATGTGTGGAATTGTAGCCTATGTGGGACATCGCGAAGCGGCTCCCCTGGTCCTGAAGGGCCTGAAACGACTGGAATATCGCGGTTATGACAGTGCGGGCATTGCCCTGCTGAATGGTCATGGCCTGAAGGTTTATAAGAAAAAAGGTAAAGTTACCGACCTGGAAGGCGAGTTGGATGGCCGGGACTTACACGCGACTATCGGCATGGGTCATACCCGATGGGCCACCCACGGCGAGCCGAACGATGTGAACGCTCACCCGCATTATTCATTCCATCGGGGGCTAGCCATTATTCACAACGGCATCATTGAGAACTATGCGGCCATCAAGAAAAGCCTAATTGCAAAAGGGCATAAGTTTCAGTCGGAAACAGACACGGAGGTACTAATTCAATTTATTGAGGATATTCAGGAAAACACTGGGTCGTCTCTGGAAGAAGCCGTACGGCTGGCTTTGCAGGAAGTGGTTGGTGCTTACGCCATTGTAGTAATGAGCAAAGACGATCCGACCCAATTGATTGCGGCCCGCAAAGGAAGCCCGCTGGTGATTGGGGTAGGGGAAAACGAGTTTTTCTTTGCGTCGGATGCATCGCCAATTATTGAGTACACAAAAGACGTGGTTTACCTGAACGACTACGAAATTGCCGTAGTTCGCGACGGCGACCTGAAAATTGTGACGCTCGAAAACGCTGAGAAAACACCTTATGTGCAGAAAGTCGAAATGGAGTTGGAGGCCATCGAAAAGGGTGGATTCGACCATTTCATGCTCAAGGAGATTTTTGAACAGCCTCGCTCTATTGCCGACTCTATGCGCGGCCGGGTAAATGCCGATGAAGGCATTTTGCAACTCGGTGGTCTGCGGGATTATATGGACAAACTGGCCAAGTCGAAGCGGATTGTCATTATCGGCTGCGGTACGTCGTGGCACGCTGGCTTGGTTGCTGAATACATTTTTGAAGAGCTAGCCCGGATTCCGGTCGAAGTAGAGTATGCGTCGGAGTTTCGGTATCGGAACCCAATTATTAAAGAAGGCGACATTGTAATTGCCATTTCGCAATCGGGCGAAACAGCCGATACGCTGGCTGCTATTGAACTGGCTAAGTCGAAAGGAGCAACCATTTTTGGCGTTTGTAACGTGGTTGGTTCATCTATTGCGCGGGCAACTCACGCAGGTGCATTTACGCACGCTGGTCCCGAAATTGGTGTAGCCAGTACAAAGGCTTTTACTGCTCAGGTAACGGTACTGACCATGATTGCCTTAGCGGCCGCCAAGCGGAAAGGAACTATTTCGGACTCGCTTTTCCGGTTATTACTGGCCGAACTCGAAAGCATTCCTTCCAAAGTGGAGCGGGTATTGCAGGCTGCTGACAAAGTGAAGGAAATTGCCCGAATTTTTACGTATGCCCGCAATTTTATCTATCTGGGTCGGGGATTGAACTTCCCCGTTGCTTTGGAAGGAGCACTTAAGCTAAAAGAAATTAGCTACATACACGCGGAGGGATACCCAGCCGCCGAGATGAAGCACGGCCCTATTGCCCTCATCGACGAAGATATGCCCGTGGTGGTTATTGCCACTAAAGACAGCTCTTACGAGAAAGTAGTATCGAACATTCAGGAAGTAAAAGCCCGCAAAGGTCGCGTAATCGCCATCACAACCGAAGGTGATACTAACTTGCCCGGTATGGTTGATTTCGTGATTGAAATTCCCAAAGTCCACGAGATTCTGATGCCGTTGATCTCGGTGATTCCGTTGCAGTTGCTTTCGTACGATATTGCCGTCATGCGGGGTCGTAACGTAGATCAGCCGCGAAATCTGGCAAAGTCGGTAACAGTGGAGTAAAAAAAGGAGCGCATTTGCGCTCCTTTTTTTAAGGTAAACCCTCGATAAAAACTGTAATGTATGGATTGCCTTCTTGGTGAAATTCTCTATATGAGAATCCTTGATCCTTGTATTTCTCTGCTTCGATTGATAACAATCCTAGCGCTTTTTCTTCGTCACCAGGTAAAACCGCTATACTGAGAACGGTCAATTTTAGGTCTACAGGGATTTCTTTACCTTGATAGACATGCGTTTCTACGGGTCTCATAACGAGTTGATTGTGAAATTTTGTGGTTGAAAAGTAATCAATTCAAAGTAGAGTAGTTAAAAGGTTGCCTGTACCAATTTTACTATTCACACTATTGTATGTGGTGTTTGTTTTAGGGTCGTAGCTTCCTTTCCTACGATTTTGGGGATCGAAAATGACGAGCCTTCCTCCTTCTTCTCGAATTTCGCCGATTCTGTTGTTTGATCGGTCTTTAAGAACCTGATTTGCCATTGTTTATGTTGCTTTATTTTACTGTTTATAAAAGGCTACTGAATCCATACTTTTCTTTCCACAAATCATCAAATACTTTAGTATACATATCATCAGCATGTACTTTCAGCATAATGAATCGAGTTTCTTCAACTTCGTTTTCAGCTAGCTTATTAAAAATTTCTTCCTCAGTAGAGGCTGAACAATCAATAGTTTTTGCATAGTAGTCATGAATAACTCTTCTCCTTATTTCTTGATGAGAATAGCCATCTTTTTTTTCCGTACTATCTCTCATGAGAGCTATTAAGTTAGTTCTTGATTGGATATTGGACGCGAGTTTTTCGTCTGCATAACAAGCAGAAATTCGCGACATTGGCATGTCTTTCAATATTTTTGGGTTTCTAAAACGTTCCAATCCAGTAGCCTTAATAGTTTCTTTTTGTTTTTTAATGTACATAACAATAAAGAGTACAGAGATGCAAAGGATAAATGCGAGCATATTGTGTTATATAAAGAGTTTATACCGCTGCTTCGCTTAATGGAGCAACTGTGCTGTTACTGGTATATTCAAAATAGTCAATATGCTCTTTCGACATTTGCTCTCCATTTATTAGCTGAAGTAAGAGTTGACAATTTTGTATCATGTGTACTATGGATGCAAATGTCAGTAGCCTCTTAAAATCTGCCAAAAACTATTCCGTGATTTCAGTCATTCACAGATGTTCACGTTCTTTTAGCCATTTTTGCGAGCTGTGTCCATTCCTTTTAAGGCATTCATCTGCCTACTGTATGAGACAATTCTTTACTTTTCTTCTGTTCCTGTTAGGTTTTAACGGACTCTACGCTGCCAAACTGGTATGGCCAGATTTTCCAGATGGTAGATTGTATCAGATAGACACACAACGAGGGACGCTATCTTACGAAGATCAAAATGGAATTTGGCAATTCGCGGCTAGAGTTCAACTAGTAGGAATTGACGAAAGAGAATTACCACCTGTTGTGCGGGTAAAGAGCATTGAGACAGGTAAACAGCAGTCTCGTTACTTGTTGATGGACTGTACCCAGCAGGTCTATCGCTTTGATTTTGATTCTCTGAGGTTGGAACGTCTCGATCATACTTATTACCGTGGTTATAACTGTTATGCTGCTAAATTTCTCAGGCGTGATACATTGTATAGTTTCGGTGGATATGGCTTTTGGCAGACTAACGGAGTACAAACATTTTTTAAGTCCGAGACCCGTGAATGGGAAGGGGTATCGCCAATAATACCTGGCCCTTTATCAATGTGTTTTGGCTTCACTGGTTACTTGCCAGAAGGTGATCAATTTCTAACGACATTTTCTCTACAACAGTACGATACAAAGACAGGCAAAACTGTAACGTGGGATCAGAATGTGTATTTGTACTCTTTCAAGCGCAATGGGTGGAGAAAAGCGGGGCAAATTAGTGAGACGATACGGAACCATATAAAGCCTGATTTGATAAATCGACTGAGTTGGTTTCAAGCTGGAAACTACTTCATCTTTAAGCATTATGAGCACCCCTATGTAAGTTTACTGATCGTTGACGCAATACGAAATGAAGCTCGCTTATGGTCAGATTCGCCAAGGTTGCTGACTGGCGTTGAAGATAATTCTGAGGCTAATATCTACCGATCTTATATTTGGCATGATACATTGTATTTCCATACCATGGCATCAAACAAGTTCGCAAAATCGATAGGGATTTTTAAATTGCCAGTCAATGAAATTTGGCTAAAGGCTAAACCAATAGGCCGATTCTATGAAGTCGAGACTGATGTATACCTGCCTAATGTTTACTTGATTTTATCCGCCTTGAGTATTCTCGGGTTATTTAGCCTAATTGTATGGAAAAGACATCATGCAATCCATTCAGGAACTGGTGGTCAAATACTAGAAGTAAAGGAATCGCCTTTCGATTGGCTTGCTTTTACTTCGCAAGAGAAACATGTATTGACTGATTTAGCAGAAATTACAGATGATAGTTTTACGAATGATAAACTGCACAATCTGCTTAATATTGGCGATAAAACTGCTGATAATCAGCGTAAAATACGAGCAGAGTTTTTGAAGAGTTTAAACTCGAAGCTCAAAGTGGTATTTGAGATTGATGATGCTATTGTGCGAATTCCAACATCTTTGGATCGCCGGATGTATTATTACAAATTAAACTCAGATGTTGCCGAAAGGATTTTAGGCTCAAGCAAACCTAGCCGTCATGAGAGGTCGTAACGTAGATCAGCCGCGAAATCTAGCAAAGTCGGTAACAGTGGAGTAAATTCCGTAAATTGTTCTTTCAGTTGACGCAAACAACAAAGACGATGCAGACAATCATGAAGCCGGTTACTCACGAGGAGTTTCGGGCTATGGAATTTTCGGAGGAGGAAGAGAAGGCATACATTTTTGAACTTATTGATGGCGAAATAGTGGCCAAGAATCATCCTACCGCAACACATCAGAGCGTACTAGCAGAATTGCACCTACTTCTCGGCAGTCATGTTAAAGCAAATAAACTAGGTAAAGTCTTTTTCGCGCCCTTTGGCGTAGTGCCAGAGCCAAACACTGATGTGCAACCGGATTTATTTGTAGTGTTGGATGCTAACCTGCCTAAGCTACAGGAAGATGGTTTCTTCGGTGCACCCGATTTAGTCATTGAAATCATTTCTCCTTCGTCAATCAAGTTAGACCGCAATACGAAATTCAAACTATACGAGCGTACGGGCGTAGCCGAGTACTGGATTGTAGATACAAAACACCAAAGCATTGAAGTCTATGGCCGTCAGGGAAGCGGATATGATCTGGTGGCTTTTGCTGTAGAGAAAGGTGCAATTGAGTCAGGTGTACTGGCCGGATTGAGTGTTGATATAACGACTGTGTTTGCCTAGCTTGGCTGATTAGCTTACTGAAGGTGATTCAGCTAACGTATAGATATAGATGACCTGTAAGGATTTTGACCCTTGCAGGTCTTTTTTTTGACCCTAGGCAACCCTTGCCGGTAATTCTGTATTTCTACAATCAGAACCGCTCCTTTTAGCAAGAAACCAACTATGCTTCAACAACTAATCGAACAATGCCAGCGTGGGAATGCGTTTGCCCAACGGCGATTGTACGATCAGTATGTGGGTCGGTTGTATCGGGTGAGTTTGCGGTATGTGCGAAATGAGCCCGAAGCAGAGGAGGTGCTGATGAATGCGTTTCTGAAAATATTTCGTAATCTGCCAAGCTTCCTTTATCGGGATGACAATGGGCTGGAAGCCTGGCTTCGGCGGATAGTGGTCACGGAGGCCTTATTACATCTACGGTCAAATCGGACGTTGCCTCTGTTTCGAGATGACGATGAGCAAATAGCACAAACAGTGGCCACAGAGCCGCTGCCGGATGGTGAGTTAGCCGCCGAACAGATTTACGACCTGATTCGAGAATTGCCGCCAGGTTACCGGACCGTATTTAATCTGTATGCTATTGAAGGATACACGCACCGAGAGATTGCCGCACAACTGCACATCTCAGAAAATACGTCGAAATCACAGTTGAGCAAGGCGAGGGCACAGTTACAAATCTGGTTAACAACACACGGTTATGAACGAGAAACAAGGCGAACATCTTGACCAGCGCATCCGGCAGTCGCTCGTCGGTTTGCCCGATGGACCTCCGCCCGGATCATTGTTTGATTCAGCCCGATTGTGGGAGCAGCTCCGTCCTGAATTAACTGCCCAGCCTGTGGTTGTCGAAAAACGAATTGGTGGGTGGTGGTTGGCCGCAGCCACAGTGGTGGGTTTGCTGTTGGGGTTGTGGTGGTTGCAGGCGTTTTTGCCATCGTCAGATCCCCAGTCTGTCAAGAATGGGTCCAAACAGGCTGAAACGCTTGGACAACGGAACAAAAACAAGCAAGGCCAGACATCGCCATCTGTAAAAGCACCGGGCCACGCTTGGCAAACGGAGGCTACAGGCTCTACACGTTCATTTGCAGAGACTAGAAAGCAAATAGTACGTCAGGCTCAGTTATCGAGTAATGCTGTGTCAGATAGTCAAGCACTTACAAAGACGGAAAATTGGCCCTCCAATCCAACAGATTCTCACTCCGTTGCCCAAATAACGGAGCCTGTACTTCCCGAATCAACAAGCCTTACTTCTGCGATCCCAACCACAAAACCGACAGTTGCAGCGGCTCCGAAGCATCGGTTTCGGGTGGTTCATGAGAACGAACTAATGGATGAAGAGGAAGCCTACCGTGTGCGGTATGCCAACGAAGGCCGCACCGATCGTTTTGTACGATTAGGCACCGGAAGCAGAACAATGGCTTCCCCAGACCAGGATTCACCTGGGCTTACGCTGCCCTTAAACCGAAAATCAACCCAATAATTATGCGTATAAAATCACTTATCGCTTTGCTCCTGTTGAGCATAGCCGGGACCACTATGGCCCAACCAGCAGAGTCTCACTTAGTCGGGCCGGGTAAGCGGGGGCGCTTTAATGGGCAAAGCCATATCGAGGTCGATTTGGGGCAGAAAAACGCGCTTGTTGTTGGTTTCAAGGACTTTGCCCAGTTGGAGGCCCGACGGAATATTGATTCAGTCCTGCGCCTGTTCGTGAATGATTACCGGCGGGTGATCGATTCAACCCAGAATCCGTTGGGGGGGACACACATTTTATTTCGACTCGGCGACATCAATCGGACGCTCGATGTACGGCACCATCCCCAACCAACTACATCGTTTCGGTTTATGGCTGGTAAAGCCGATCCCGTACTGGTGAAAACGCAGCAGGATACACTCCAGATCGTTTGGTCTTCAGCTACAACGCCCTTAACTTATTATGACTTCAGTGCCTATATGCTGGTAAATAGCCTTGGGCATGTCGAGCGGCTCTTGCAGAACGAGGGTGTTAATGGGAAATTACAGGAAGCTCTTCTAGCCGCGCGGCACTATAAACACCACGATTTAACCAGTCCTAGAATGTCGTTCGATTTGCGGTACAGACACGAAGGAACATCGATCGGAACCAATTTTATCAACCCCGGTTTAGCTAAAAATCCGTTTCTGATTTTCCAGCCAACCATTGGCGTCGGGCTGATTCGTAGCCAGTGGGTGCCGTCGGTAAATTTAGATATTCAGTTTGTTCCAACCCGATTCAAGGGAGTGGGTTATTCGGTTGGCTACCTGACTAACTTCTTTTTCCAAAACCCGACAGATGGCCAAGGGCTGATTCAGCGCAACGATTTTCTAACAGTTGGAGTGGCTTTCTACCGCAAGAACTCAGACGGACGAACACCTGCTTTCGATCGGTTGCGGACCAGCTTTTCGGTTGGCTTTCTGGCTCATCGGTCTGGCGATTATTTTGCCAAAAACACCATTCGGCTCAGTGGCACCATTTACCAGAAGGGCTTCATCAAAATTCAGCCAGAACTATACATGAACGGCTTTTTCAAGAAAGTCTATCCGGGTGTTAGAATTGGGTTTGGGCTGTAAATCACCAGACGGGCAAGGTTTCAAAAAGCTTGCCCGTCTGGTGATTTACATTGCCCCGCCCTCTTCATCGGACCGGCGGTCTGCCCGAATTTCGGGCAATGTGTCGGGGTCAATGAGGCCAAGCGAAGCTGCATGTTCGGCTGCTGCAACCGTGTCGGGTACGAGTAGCATGGGTACGTTGTATGCTTCGGTGGTGCGAATGAGTTCGCGGACAGCTTCGTCGCGCCGTTCCTGAACCGTTACGTCGCGGATGTAGATGGC
Organism: Flavobacterium sp. SUN052; assembly: GCF_028867935.1. Lineage (GTDB taxonomy): Bacteria > Bacteroidota > Bacteroidia > Flavobacteriales > Flavobacteriaceae > Flavobacterium. Next base: position 359,133 of record NZ_JAPQNS010000002.1, on the reverse strand, counting down.
CCGGATACGGCCGGGATTCTGGCGCACCACTTCCGAATAGATTTCGGGGTCTTGCTGGCCACTGTCGCCAATCAGCACAAAAGGAAGTTGTGGATTCACAGCCATCACTTTCTGGATCATAGCCAGCTTATGTTCATGGTGCGAACTGGCTCCTAACTGATTCGCACTCAAACCCAGATCTCGTAACAGAATTGGCCCCTTTGGTACACCCTGAATACGGAAGAAATCGATGAGCAGATCATACAGATTCCAGGGGCTGCTCGACACGTAATAAATCGGGTTGAAGAGCGTGGTGACGGGGCCACTCTGTAGCGCCCGGTAAAAAGCCGCCACCCCACCAAACGGTAGGCGGGTGTAGGCATTCCCTAAAAACGTGAGCCGGGCCGTTTGCAGAATGCTGGTGGCTCCGGTTACCAGTACTGTATCATCAATGTCCGAAATAATACCAAACTGACTGAACGTTGGCGAAATCATCAGATGGCCGTGCTTCTCTACCTGTTGCCCATTGGGTTGGGTAACCCCATCCAGATAATAACTCACCGGAAACCAGGCCCTACCCGGCAACAGCGTATCGGGAGGGTTAATAATCAATTCAAAATAGCCTTCCTCGTCGGTAATAGTCGTGTAACTCTTGCCAAACGCTTCAACACGAACAGCCACCCCCGGTACTTCGTCGCTTTCAAAACGCTGGTAAGTCGCCAACAGATTCTCCCAGAACCGGCTGTTGTCAGAAGGTGTAGGTAATTCGTGCTGTCGCAATACGCGACCACTGATCATCACGGCCGTTTCGGAGCCGAAGCCCCGGTAATAAATAATTTGGTAAGGTTTGTCGCGGTCTAGGCGGTCGAACAGGCGGCTTTTAAGTTTGTCGAAGGCGGCCTCGGCACCAAGGGCCGAGTTGATAAGGGCATCTTTCCAGGTCATTGAATCAAGGCGAATAGTGCTTTGGTCAATAACTCAATTTGGTCAGAATAGTTGCTGGCCGCTTGTTTTCGGGAAAGTAAGCACTAATGGCAGACGTTCGTTGCGCTTACTAACCATAAAGAAAAAAATAAGCGCGTAACTTGGTAGATGAGAACAAATAAGCCACTAAATTACTGGCTTTTAAGTGGTTATAGTCCTCTCTCCATGAACGCCCCGTTTGCCATTTTTCCGAACCGTCACGCCTTTCTCATTGGTGCTCAGACGTATACGAATCCGGGTATTCGGCCCCTCAAAACGCCTACCTACGACATCCGGCTTATGGCCTATTCACTTGCGGCTTACGGCTACCAGACTCATCTCTGCCCCGACCCTGATAAGCGTACATTTGAGCAGTTTCTGAATGGAATAAAGGCGCTCGATGCCGACGGAGAAGCGCAGATTGTGATTTATTATGCCGGACATGGTGTAGCGCTGACGCAGCAACAAACTGATGGCCCGCCTGTTTACGGTGGCTATCTGCTACCCGTAGATGCTGAGCGCTCGCAACTTGCCGAAACGGCCATTTCCATGCAGTGGCTGGCCGACCAAATTGGAGAACTGAACGGCAAGCAAGTGCTGCTGATTCTGGATTGTTGCTATGCAGGAGCGGTGCGACAGGCTGTTTCGGGTTTTCGGGGTGGCATTGACACGGAGTTGGACGATATTTCGCAGGATGATTTCGGACATTATACCCGCTACCGGGCCAACCAGATTCTGACCTCGTCGGCACACAATCAACAGGCTTTAGATCAGTATATTAGCTCGGAGGATGCCGCAGCTAGCAACTCAGCTAATGGCTCTGCCAATGAGTCACAAGCAGCCTCACCCTTTGCTACGTTGCTCGCCCGTGCTTTAACCAACCGCGATGCCGATACCAACCGCGACGGCATTGTGACGGTCAACGAGTTGCAACTATACATTCAGCAACGGCTCGAAGCTACGGCATCCGCTCAACAACACGAACAGACGTCTTGCCTGTTTTCGTTTTCGAGCCATGAGGGAGGGCAGTTCATGTTTCTTGAGCCGTCGTTCAGCCCGACCAACCTGGCGGTACGGCAACGCGTGAATCCCTACAAAGGGCTGGCCGCATATCAACCTGAAGACAGTTCTTTTTTCTACGGACGCGACGCAGCCATAAAAGAACTGAACCGACTGCTCAAAGACGCCTACTTTGTAGTGGTGGTTGGCGCATCGGGTACCGGTAAGTCGTCGCTGGTGAAGGCTGGTATTCTAGGGCCTTACCATAAAGCGGGTAAAACGCATGCTACGATTCGGCCTGGCAAAACGCCCCTAGCCGAACTCGAACGCGTCCGGCAGAGTCCGCCCCAACTGCTACTTATTGACCAGATGGAAGAACTGGTAACGCAGGCAGGAGATAGGACAGACGAAGAATTGGTGCAGTTTTTTGCGGCTTTGACTTCCTTTCAACAGAGTGAAGCTGGTCGGCTAACAAAGGTGGTGGCCACTATGCGAATTGAGTTTGTTCCCCAGGTTAATAAGCAGAATCGGTTCTGGGATACGGAGACGCAACAATATACCATTCCAGTGCTCGACGTCGATGCGTTGCAGGAAATCATTATCCGGCCGGCCCTGCAAACGGGTATGTTTTACTATCCCGAAAAAGAAACAGTCGCCCGCATCATCGAGGATTTCAGGCATTACCCCAATGCGTTACCTCTGCTATCGCTGGCACTAAACGAGTTGTACGAATCGGCAAAGGATCGCCCCGAACGGACGATCTACGAACGCGATTACGCCGGTATTGGGCAAATTCTGGAACACAAAGAACAAAGCATTATTACCCCGTTCAAGACCAAAATGGACTTCTTTCGGGATTTGCTGCTTCGGTTTGTGGCGTTTCAGGGGGGCGAGTTTGTGCGTCGGCGAGTGGATCATGCCGAACTGGATTTTGGTGCTGAAAAGCAAGCGATTTGCACCCAGATACTGACAACACTAACCGACAACAGATTACTAACCGGGCGTGATGCCGAAGCCGGGAAAGGCTATCATGAACTGACCCACGAGGCTCTTATTGGTTCGTGGCAAACGTACCGGCAATGGATTCAGCAGACGGGACCAACTCAACTAACGCAACGGGAAGAACTGGCCGAGGCTACCAGCCGCTATGTGGAACTGGGTCGGGGGCGGGCTTATGTATGGGGCACCGTTCCACTCCGAAATCTGATTCGGCTAGGTAAACCTGTGAATGCAAAAATTTCACGGCTTTGGAACTTCAGCACGTTTGGTTCGCAGTTTGGGCATTTGACCTGGCTATCGATGCCAGAGCGGGCATTTCTAAAACGCAGTTTTGCCGTGCAGCGCGCCAACAAACTGGCGATAGGGGCACTGGGATTGCTCATATTTATAGCTATTGGCGTTGCACTATTTTATCAAAGCCAGGAATCGTATGTCCGGTTATTAAGTAATGCCCGCTCTGCTGAGTTACAGAACGCGTATCAGACAGCCCAAAAGGATTATTTAGCCGCCGACACGCTGGCCAAAAATGATTTGTTTCTGCGTACAGGTCGTCCTTTTCTGCGTTTCGACCCGGATTCACTCCCGATCTTGGCTCACCTCGCGGGGCAGCGAGACACCATTTACAATAGGCTGACCAGACGAATAGAACAGGCCGATTCGCTGAAAAACGTAACTGTTCTCCTATTGGCAGGCCGTAATGATCCGATTAATCAAGGCATGGGTGTAGCGCGTGCCTGCCGGTCTTTTGGGCAGTTCATTCAGACCGATGCGTTGTATCGAGCTTTAGAGAACAATCTGTTGACCCCCAAAATACGTCAGCTGTTGGACAGAGGTACCCTCGGGCGGTTACGAAAACAGGCGCAGGAGGGCTACCTGGTCACACAAGTGATGCGCGAAAATCTGCTGGCTTCGTGCCGCGAAGTACAGGAAAGCTATCAATTGAACGGGCAGACCGATTTGGCGGCTCAGTATGGAAGATACAGCGCAGCGCTGGAAAACTATGAGCGAACAGTGTCGAGGGAAAGGGTATCGCTTGTGGCATCTAGGCGAACGAATTAAATGCTGTTGACACCAATATGGCCGGAAATCAAACACTTTTGGCTGATTTTCAAACGCTTGCGGAACGTGTATTTTCTAGCTTTACTACAGAATTTAGTTCACCCTCTTATGTGCCAATTCATTCGCCCCTACCATGAAAAAGCTACTCCTATTTGCGCTATTAGCCTTGTCCATGCTCTGGGCTTTAAGTGGCTGCACTAAGCTGTTTGATGTTCCGCCAAGGGAAATTTACTCGCCCATTGAGTTGGACGAAAAACTTCCCCCGCAAAAAATCAGTGAGACCGCTTGTAAAGTCCGCTTTATAGGTAACGATGCAACACTGATTTATGGCGCACTAATTTTCTATGATAGCCTAGCGGCTACGTCGTTCGTACGGGAGCGAAAAACCGTTGGTAGGGTTCAGGTCGTAACAGCGTTACGGAGCAGCACGGCGGTAACAAGCCAGTTTATCTCGGACACAATAAAATTTGATAACACAAAAGGGCAGTACCTTTATGTAACTCCCTTTGCCTATAGATCAGAAGATAGCTTGGCTGTTCGGACGTATCAAGACTATCGAAAAGCGTTCTCGTCGCAGGGATACACACGCCTGAAAATCAGTCCGTGGACCCACGTGACGGATTTGCCGGGGCCAGCATTTGGGTTTATGCCCGTTTTGTCTCCGATCAAAAATAATCTGTTTTGCATTAAATATGACAGTTATAGTAAGTCTGACTCCATTTATAGCTACGAGTTCGACCCGGCTATTTCTAAATGGACGACCAGAGGACGTTTTCTAAATGAACTGTGTCAGGGTAAGTGTCAATCCCGCGACCCAGCCCGCCCCACCAAGCTTTACATAGCAGGAATAAACAACGCCTATTTTGCCAATAACGAGTACCGTCTGTTTGTGACCACCTATCTCGTAGGTGATGGTTTTTTGCAGCGTTACGGAATTGGTGGGGTTATCACTGATCAGAATTTTGCTTATAAAACCACAAGTGAATTTGCTACGTATGTTCAGTCCAGTTATTACTCGCTAACTGATGTGCAGGATGACCGGGCCACTGTTATTCGAAACTCACCCAACACTCAACCCACTGGCAATTCTTACCTGACAGGTGGCTATTCGACTACTCTGTCCACCAACAAAACCACGTTTTATAACACGAAAGAAGTTATAAGCCCCAATGTCGCTTTTGTTATCAATAATAAGCTGGTAGCCAACTCATTTGATTTGGTCAATACTTTTAGTGTGTATGATCTGGCTGATGTGAGCTTGAAAAAGTTAGCTACGGTTGCCTACACAGACCGAAACAAACTCTGGCTCTCTTCAGATGTTGACAGTCGTGTGTTGGCTATTTCGCAGGGCGACCATGCTTATTTGTTGAACAACCTGCTGAATATCTACCGGGTTACGCTCGACACTAAAAATGAGCCTGTATTTACCTCGATCTATGCAGGCTGGTTTCCGGCAACGTCGGCTAAGGCGTTCAACCGGGGCGTTGTGATCGGCGATACGCTCTGGTTCTTAGTCAATAACTACGAACTCTGGACAATCAGTCCCAGCCAACTAACTATCGACTTCAATCGCCCCGGTGCCGTTACCATCGTTCCTCTCTAACCGCCATGAAAACACGCTATTTTTTTGGAACTCGCTGGTTAAGTGGAGCTTTACTGACCCTGCTGACAGCTACTGCCTTTGCCCAAAAACAACCCTACGTGACCAATATTAGAATACAGGTTGACACGCTGGGCAAGCGCGTCAAATTTACCTACGACCTTCCCAAAGCCCAACCCGACGATTCGCTGTATATCCAGATCGAAACGCCTGATAACGTTTTCTTCCCCAAAGCCGTGGAAGGAGAAATCGGTACCAACTTAAGCCCCGGTACCGATCGCACGTTTTACTGGAGCCCGCTGGCCGATGGGCGGAAAATTGATGCTGATGTGCGGATCATGTTCATGGTCCGAACGTACGCTGTCGATACACTTTTGGGGAAAAGACGGGGATTGCTACTCACTAAAAAACAACTCATTACCTACGGACGATGGGGGGGCAGTGCGGCTCTGACAGCGCTTGTGGTTGCCAGAGGTATCGGGCTTATTCAGTCTATCCGGACTTATAAAAACGATGCCCCCCCAATAAATGCCCTCGAAAAGGCGGGATTCGATCAAAAACAGGCTGATTTAATGGGCCAGAAACATCGCCTTTACCCTTGGATAGCTGCAGCAGGTCTTAGTATTATCGCCAATGCGGCCTATTCATTTATGCTGAAAAAACGACCGCCCCATAAACCCCCACGCGTGAGTTGGCAAGGCACAGGAACATCGTTAGGACTAGCCTATATATTTTAAAAAACACTGATTATGAGATTTATATACCTCGTTCTGCTCGGTCTAAGTCCGCTTTGGTCCAAAGCACAGTCGTTTGCTGGTGATGCCCGGATACGGCTGAATACTGTGTCGATGTTTCCGGCTCCCCCGACTGTGCTGTGGCCGGGCGTTGTGGGTAATGATACGGCTGTATCAAGTAATCAGTTTCCTCTAAGGGCCTGTATCCGTAATTACGTACCGGCGAGCGATACGCTACGGGTGTTTCTGAACCGGCAGGAATTGGCCCGTGAGCGGACGCTCAAGGTAGCCAAAGAGTCCGATGGTTGTCCTGGCTCTTATTCGTATATGCGTACCGTTCCACTGCGCGAAGGAGCAAATACGATTCAACTACAAGTTTCCAATCCGGGCGGAAAAACATCATCGACTCTGATGGTAAAGTACTACAAGCCCGAACGTCGGCTAGCCCTGGTCATTGGCAATTCGGCGTATCCGGCATCGGCTGCACTTCCCAACCCGGTAAACGATGCCCAAGCAATGGCACAAACACTGACCAAACTAGGATTTAAAGTTGTGCTGAAAACCGACGTGAGTCGCCAGAATATGGCCATTGAGATTAACCGATTTGTTGAGGAGTTAGGAGGGTATCAGGTTGGCCTGTTTTACTACGCCGGACACGGTTTACAAATCGACGGCGACAATTATCTGGTGCCGACTGATGCAATTCCGGTGGGTCGCGAACCCGACAAAGCTGAGATCAAAGCTACCTGCATTCCCACCAGTAATCTGTTCGATCAGCTGGACAAAACCGACGCACTGGCCAAGATCATTATTCTTGATGCCTGCCGAAATAATCCCTTCGAGGGGACAAGTTCACGGGCATTAGGGAACGACGGGGGACTGGCTGAAGTCCGTTCGCCCATTGGTTCTATTATTGCGTACTCCACAAGCCCTGGCAAAAAAGCCAGTGATGGATCAGGGCAGAATGGGCTCTATACCAAGGTCTTGCTGGATACCATGCAACAGCCAAACCTGCCGCTGGAAATGGTATTCAAATCGGTTGCCCAAACGGTGGATAAAGAGTCGAGCCACAGCCAGCTCCCCTGGTTCAACACCTCCATAACAGGAGATTTCTATTTCTTACGACGATAAACCGATGATAAACCACCGCCTTCTGTTTACTCTACTTCTGCTGATTACGGCAGGAGCAACCCGGGCCCAGCCCGCCAAAAAATTTGTGGGAGGGCTGAAACCCATGAAGCAGCGCGACTTTGGCTTGTCAGAAAAACTGGCGGTGACCGATGAAGAAAATGCTAAACTGCCGCATTCAATCTCCTACGAAGTGTTCTGCCCGGTAGCTGGCAATCAGGGCGAAAAAGCAACCACAGTAGCCTATGCTACCGCTTATTATCTCCGTACAATTCTGGAAAATCAGGCACTCAATAGTAAGGAAAGCGAAACAATAAACGTCAACCGAATGTCGCCCGATTATTTATATCAGCGGTGCAAATCGCCCGATGATACGGACTGCAAAAACGGCATTTTTCTGGAATCGGCCCTCGGCATCCTCCGAACAGAAGGTGTGCCGAGGCTGCAAACGGCGGGCGTAATGCCTTGCAATCAACCGGCTTCCAGTACGGCCATTCGCGAAGCCGTCAATTACCGTATTGCCGACTATAAACCCCTGTTTGGAGCAAAAGCCTCAAAGCTCAACAAAATTCGCCTATTGAAGAAAACCCTCGCCGACGGTACGCCCGTTGTGGTGGAGTTTATGGCACCGGAATCGTTTACACTGGCTAAAAAAGTCTGGACGCCAGTCGCAAACGAAACCATCGACACGGCTCCGTATGGCCTGGCTCTGTGTGTGATTGGCTACGACGACGATCAATTTGGCGGAGCGTTTCGGGTGGTTAATAGTTGGGGGCAGGAGTGGGGCGACAACGGAAAATGCTGGATTAAATACGCCGATATGCCAACCTTTACAATGGGCGCGTTTCGGGTAACGCCCTTGTCGGCGGTAGCACGCCATACCACGCTTTCGGGGCAAATCGATATTCGACTGACTAACGGACAAGCCATCCCGATGGAGTCTGTTTTGGTGGAAGGCATACGTACCTATCAACCGGGAGGTGTTTACCCGGCTGGTAAAGAGGTTAAATTTCACGCAAATGCTGTTCAGCCCGCGCACCTTTATCTGTTTGAGTTGGGAAGCGAAGGCGTAAAACGCTACATCCCTGCCGAGAGCGAATCCGCTCCTACAATTCGCTCCGGCGAGCCATTTGTTTTTCCGGTTGAAAGTCAGGTTATTACATTAGAAAAGGCATTGGGGCAGGATCACTTGCTGTTCTTGTTCAGCTCAACGCCTATAACCGATCTCGGGATTATTACGCGAACGCTGCAACAGACTCCCGGTAGTCCACAGCAGAAAGTGCTTGCCCTGTTGAAGGGTCAGTCAGGCAAACCGATTGAATATGGCTCTGCTGAGATGTCATTCAATTGTTCGGAGGGGAAGTCGATGATACCGGTGTTGATTAGGTTGTGAACCCCTCAACTTCTCAAACTACCTGACCTTGATGCGTACAACGCTACTCTTCCTGTTTTTGCTTTGCTCTGCTGGCGGAGCCATAGCACAGATCCTGCCTCCGGCAGAATCGGCGCGGCATTGGGAGGCACGGGGGAAAGCGTTGATGGCAGGAGGGCAATTTTCGAAAGCGTACAGCGCGTTTCAGTTGGCACGTAGTTTAGGAGCAGCCGGTATGGTGACGTGGATGGAAGAAGCCCGTCGGCGCAATATGAATCACATTCTGTTGCAAAGTTTACTGACCGAATACCGTTCTCTGGCTGATAATGATCCCGTGCAAGCTATTCGTCTGCTTGAACACGCCCACCGATACTTTCCCGACAGTAGTCGGATTCTGCAGGAGCTTGGCACGCTGGTGAACCGGCCAAATCTATGGCTGTCTACCCTGAAAGCAGCTCAGCTCTGGCATTCGACAACACTGCGCTTTGTGGTAGCCTCGGGGTACCCAGCTCGGCTTTATGCCTGCCGGGGCGACAGCCTCACGAGCCTCTTTACGTTCGGAGGGCCAGTTGAAGGTGTATTTTTCGTCCCCGGCGACCGCTATGTGTGGGTTACCACCACCACTGGCACGCTCCTGCTCAATTGTCAGCCGAGGGGCGCACGGGTAGTGAGTAAGCTACCTGATATCATACAGGGGGCCGTTTGCTCACCCGACGGTCGCTATATGCTGGCATCTTTTCAGAACGATGGGACGAACTGGCTCTACCGGATTCGGAATGGTCAGTTGGAAAAAACTAATGTCGCGGCTAACCCGAAACAGTCGATTTTCTCGCCCGATGGCCGTTTTCTGTGTTTGTTAGCCACTGAGGGGCCGGTTACCGTGCGGCAACTCTATTACCTGTCACCTGATGGTCCGCGTTTGGTGCGTAATCTGACCGCTCAGCAGCCCCTGCGCAATGCTGCTTTTTCACCCGATAGCCGGTGGCTATTGATGGAGGGCAACAGCAGAAACACCGTCGAACTGGCCCGGCTCGAATCCGATTCCGTGCAGCTTCGCTCATTTACCAATTGCTATACGGATCGGTTAACTGAAGCATTTTCGGCCAATGGCCGCTGGCTGATGCTGAGTTCTTTTGAATCGAGTCAGGACAGTCTTTGGGAGGTAACGCCCGACAACCTGAATCTTCGGCACGTGTTTGGCCAGCAACCAGGAGCAAGCGAACCAACCCAACGCGTGTTGAGCCGCTTTTCGCCAGAGGGGAGCTGGTTGCTGCGGGGTTCTTCTAACGAACGCTCTGAAGCGCAGTGTTGGAGTTTGCGCGGTTCCGCTCCCAGGCTGTTACACCAGTTTACCCACAAAAACGGGATTCAATATGATGAGTTTTCGGCCGATGGGCGCTATATACTAGCGCACCATCTTCAGAACGACAGCCTTTGGCGATGCTCAGACGCGGGGCTTGTGCCTGTGCATGGTTTTCAAAACGCACTCCGCAGATCCGACATCGCAACTTCTAATACGGCGATGCATCCCCGCTTTTCACCCGATAGCCGGTTGCTCCTTACATACAGTTCAGTTGCTGGTTCCGACAGCCTATGGCAACTCGGCTCCGACAGACTTACCCCTCTCTACGGCTTTCGAGCGCAATTGTCGGCTGTTTTTACACTTTTTTCCTCCGATGGTCAATGGCTGCTGAGCGGGGCCAATGCATTGACAGACAAGGTGCTGTATAGCACGGCTTTATTGTGGAGGCTGCACCAACCGCACCTGGATGCACCGCTGCTTGAAGCCCAATTTTCGGAGAGTGGTCAGTATCTGCTTGGCCGCAGCGTAGCGTCAGATTCGGCAACAGTTTTATACAGGGTTCGAGCCGGGCAGTTGACGTTACTGCAAAAACTGAAATTGCCGTTTTGGATCGGCGAAAGTCGGTTTCTCCGTCAGGATCGTTTTCTTTTGACCTACCACGAATCAGGGAGTGTAAAAAGTCCAAACCAGGCTGCCAACTATATCTGGCGTATTTCTGACGACGGATTAACTCCGTTTTATCGGTTTCGAATGCCTTACATCCGGTCGTTCAGACGGCTTGGCGGAACCCAGCGATTGATCACTGAACGCAATCTGCTGGTGGCACCAGACGGGCGACATTTTTTCACGCACACGGGGGGCAACGTGGCCGATAGCTTATGGCAACTAACCGATGCGGGCGCTGTGCCGATACGCGCCGTTGAGCAAACAGCAACGGGTTTATTTTCTTTCCAGCGGGGCAACGATAATATTCAGACACCAGGGGCGGGATTTATTGGGTCGTATTTCTGGCAAACGCAGGCAAATGGTAGCCGGGTAACCCTTCAGCCCATAGACCCAACCGCCCGGAATCCCTACTCGCTACCTAAAGGTGTCGATCATCTTTTCGGGTTTTCTCCCCGAACCGGACATAGTGTGATTGCTCCCTGGTATCCCTCTGAACCAGTATTGTATTTTTTTCAAGGTGGTACATGGAAGGCGATTCGTAGCTTTCCGGGGAGTAAGTTTAATTATCAGGACGGAAAAAAGCCGGGAGAGCCAGCGACTAACTTGCTGAGTTCGGATGGGAGACTGCTATTTATCAAGAACGCTAATCACATTTGGGTTTACCGGCTCAATGGGCGAGCTATTAGTCTGCTACATACCCAGGCTGGGGTGTTTCAGCGGTTTGCCTTTGTGCCAACGGGTACTGATCAAGCGAACACTAACGGCGTGGTGTATAGTACCCTCAACCAGACGTTTTGGCTAAACCTACAGGCGGGCAGGCAGCGGGTCATCCAGGTGGGCGAAGGAGTCCTGGAGCGACCTCCCACCGCCCAGAATGGGCTGCTTTATCTCACTCGCCAGTTGACCGACGGGCAGGTGGTCGTTGATGTGCTGCAACTGACAACCGGCGTCCGGCTAGCTCAACAAGCGGTGCGCCAGTTTCTAGACCTGACCATCCGGCCCGATGGTACGGCCTGGATTGTTACCAAAGCTGGTATTGAGATGCTATACCTCCCATCCGAGAAATTGAACTGGTTGCATAGTGCCGGTCTGTCCATACTTTCTAAGGAATTAGCAGATAAGTACGTCTTCGAATAACTGACTGGTATCCATCTCACGGCTACCACGCTGGTTAAAATTCTGTTTGGATCGGTGCTGGATTATGCGGTGCGTCCCGACGGTAACGTGTGGGTGGTCTCGTCGGCAGGGGCGCGACTGATTCGCTCGCCGGATGAAGTATTGCGGTGGTTACGCCGGGCTCCGTTAGCGCCATTAGATGCGGAATTAAAGCGTGTGTTCGCTTTTTTATAGATTGCTTATGATCCTGTTAAACAGTAAGTTTGACCGACTCCATTCTCTATGAAACCAAATCTCTACGCTCTTCTTGTTGGTATTGGGGCTTACGACCGTGTACGTGCGTTACGGGGACCTGTTGGCGATGCCGAAGCGATGGCTCAGTATCTCCAGAAGCAGTCTGATTTTGTCCCCAACCTGCTCCTGTTGACCGATCAACAAGCAAACAAAGTTGCCATTATTAACGGCTTCCAGAACTATTTGACCCAGGCTGGGCCGAACGATACTGTTTTGTTTTATTTCGCTGGGCACGGAGCGCAGGAAATGGCTGACCCTGATATTTGGCCAACCGAAACCGACAAAAAGCTTGAATGCCTGGTATGCCACGATAAAGACACGGTCGAAACGCACGAATTTTTACTGGCCGATAAGGAATTACGATACCTGATTGGGCAGGTTAGCGCGACTGGGGCACACGTCATCATGATTTTCGACTGTTGCCACTCGGGCGACAATACCCGCGTCATCGACTTGCTTGGTGCTGCGATGGATGGTCAGGATGTACGCGACCGCAAGCTCAATGATCCCATGCCCCGCCGACCGTATGAGGCTTTTTGTTTTCATAACGAACTGACTTCCGACCAACTGATTCAGCAGGGCCTTGACGTAGCCATGCCGCAGGGCGCACACATTCAGATGGCGGCCTGCGAATCCGACGAAAGTGCAGTTGAAGTAAATGGCGAGGGGATTTTTACCAAAAATCTATTGGCCGTTCTCGAGGCCGCCCACGGTCAAGTGACCTACAGCGACCTGCATAACCGCGTTCGGCAATATATGCGGTTCGGCTACGAACAACGCCCACGGGTGTATGTACCGGAGTCATCAGACCGCACTGCTGATGGAAGCTTGCTCCTGAATCGGGGTTTTCTGAATCAAACTATCGACCCCGCGACATTGTCAGCATCGGCAACGTACAACCAACGGATAGGCTGGCTGCTCGATGTTGGGGCCATTCATGGCATGGCACTTAGCAAGGCTATTCAGCTTCTGGGAGCCAACGGTGAATCGTATACGGTTGGTGTTCAACGGGTCGGTCCCGACTACACAGTGCTTGCCGTTGCCCCTGATATACTGGCTAGCTTGGATAAAACAGTCATCTATCGAGCCAGCATCGCGGGCTTGCTAACTCAGCCAATCCGGTTGCATTTTGCCAACCACGGTGGACCAAACAACGATCTGCCTGAACTACTGAAACCATCGGGTGATCCCACCCAGCCCGCGCTGACCGATGGCATTGTGATTCCCGAAGATGACGAAGCCCGCGCCGATTATACGCTGAACGTTCGGAATGGATTGTATTATGTGTCGGCTCCGAATGACGAAAACAGACCGCTCATTCGTCCACTCCTGGCCGATGATCCGCAGGTATTTACCTGGCTGACTGATGATTTGCGGCACGTAGCCAAGTGGCAGTATTTGCGAAACCTGCGCAATCCCGACGTGGTCGATCCCATATTGGCGGTCGAACTGGTACCACAGGGAAGCGATGTTGTGCAATTGGCTGAAGCGCATCCGGCCGCGATTCCGATAACGTACGAGACTAATAACGGACAGTGGAGTACCACATTAACCATTCGGTTAACGAATCCCGCCGACCAGCCTGTTTACTGTACGACGCTGTATCTGTCGCGGGATTTTATGTCATTTTCGGGCTTTTTGCCAACCAACTACCGGATCGAGCCGGGAGAGACCGTCACGCTGGGTTTGAAGGATAAAAAAGCCCCTACTGGTCGCCAAACCACGTTCCGCTTGAAGCTGGAGGAAGTAATCCGACAATACAACTGGTCTCATGCGACTGAGTATTTTAAGTTGCTGGTCACCAAAGACCCGCTGTCGGAAAAGACGTTGGCGTTCCTGAGTTTAGACGCTCTACCGTCGCCCCCTGTTTTGGCCGACCGGCTCAAAGCAAACGACACGCGGGGAAGTATCCAAACCGATGTTGACGAGTCGGAACCTTTGCCCGACTGGAGTACGCAGACGATCACCCTGCAATTGATTAATCCGCTTTATAATATCGTTCGCGAAGACGAGCTGAGCCAGATGCTAACCCTGCCCGAGAATGCTCCTCAGGAAGATCTTCTGGCTGATTTTGCGCTTGGTCTGTATTATGAAACCGATACCACCAGCTCCCAGCCAACGCTCAAACTGCGCAACGAACTCCGCGTGATTACGCCCGACGGCAGCGAGCGTGGCCTATGGACGGACCTTAAACTAGCGGTTGCTAATACGGTGGCACATCGGGTGCAGAATCGCCAGTATCGCCAGAATCTCGTGCGCTACCCCGACCGGGTTCGCATTGTGGCCGAGGGTGATTCGTGGTTTCAATATCCATTCATGCTCCGTGATATTGTCGATTACCTGTCCGGGGTTTACTCGGTATTCAGCGTGGCGGCTGCCGGGGCAACGTTGGAGGATTACCTGAAAAACAGCGAGTTTCTGGAAGCAATCGCCCAAGTTAAACCCGCTTTTTTCCTGCTTAGCGGTGGCGGTAACGACCTCCTTGGTGAAACTTTTGCCAGCCTGATCTGTGATACACCTGACGGCAGTAAGACTGGTCCCAATCGTTTTCTGACCGATGCCTTTGACACAACAGTAACCGCCGTTTGCGACCGCTACAAGCGCATTCTGCGGTTGGCGCATCTGGGTTATCCAGAGGTACGGGTACTGGTTCACGGCTACGATTATGTAATTCCGTCGGGGAGCGAAAAACTACCCGGTAGTTCGAGCTGGATGGGCGAAGCGCTGACCCAGAAAGGGATTACCGATGTGGCCGAACGGGAAGCCACCGTTCGCCATATCATCGACGGATTCAACGAGCAACTCCAAACGGTAGCGGCCCAATATCCCAACGTAACGTATCTCGACCTGCGCAAAACAGTTCGGCGCACCGAACGACTCGCCGATTATTGGTACGACGAAATCCACCCCAACGACAAAGGGTTTCTGAGCCTATCATCCAAGTTTGTTTCTGAGATAAATAAGACAATCAAAATGGAACGCGGATGACGCAGATGCTGCGCAACGCAGATCGACACGGATTTTGCTTGTTTCGATAAAAAAAATCCGGTTTTATCCGCGTTGCGCAGCATCTGCGTCATCTGCGTTCCAATCCCTTTATGTATACAGACGAATTTCTCTGGAGCAAACGTACAATGGGCGATCCCATTGCTGATGAAGTCATTACAACGCTGCTGGCCGAAAACCAAAAGGGTGAAATTGACCAGATTTTTCAGATGCTCGTGCAAAACCGGCAATTTCCGAATCCGGCTTTCGACGCCCTGCCCGAAAAAGTACGAGACATTGTCGAAGGGTATTTTGTGCATACACGGAAGTTGCCCGCCTATGCCGAGCCATTTAAGCTGATGATTGCGTCGGACGTTTTTCGGCAACACGGGCCCAAAATGTTGCTCATTCTGCTCTGTAAGTCGTTGCCGCTGTGCTACACCTGCTGGCGGGGCGCTAAAGTGCTGTACCAAACCGGGCGGTTACGTGTTCACGATGGAAGCCTGACCGCGTTCAGTCGGCGGCTTATGGAAACGGCGCAGTTTGTGGTCGATATGCTTACGAAGAACAACTTTGAGCAGGATGGAACGGCCATTGTCGCGACGCAAAAAGTGCGGCTCATGCACGCCACCATCCGTTATTTTGCCCAACAACGCAACTGGGATAAAGACACGTATGGTATTCCCATTAACCAGCAGGATTTGGTAGGTACCCTGCTGTCGTTTGGTGTGGTTATTATCGACGGGCTGGAGCAACTGGGCATTAAGCTGACTCCCGAAGAGCGCGAAGCCTACCTGCACCTTTGGCATGTGGTTGGCGCCATGATGGGTATCGACGATGACCTGCTGAGTGAAAACGAAACCGAGTGTCGCGATCTGATGAATGCTATTCTGGCCCAGCAATCGGGGCCGTCGCTGGAAGGGGCGGAACTAACTGATGCCTGCATTGAACTGATGCGCGACCGCCTGATTGTGGGCCCTCTGCAACGATTGACACCTTATTTTGTCCGGTTTTTTGTGGGTGATCACTACGCTGATCTGCTCAAAGTGGCCCCTGCCGATGCCAACGAGTCGTTTGTGATGGAGGCCGTGCAATGGTTCGATAAGGGCGTTCGGAACCTGGATAATACCAACCTGATTGTGGCGGCTATGGGCCGCGCGTTTAGTCACGGGATGATCGGCCGGATTTTGGAATTTACCAATGCCGCCAAGAGCCAGCAGTTTTATTTGCCGTCGGCGCTCACTGACGAGTGGGAAGAACTAAATCCCGATTTTCGCATTCCGCCCCTCGAAAAAATCGATGATGTGATTTTTTACCTCGACAAAGTGGCTCGCCATTTTAAGGCGCAAAACAATCCGATGGGTTTGTTCACGGCCGTTTATCGGGTAGTTACGCAACGCGTAGCGGAAGGGCTTAAACAAGGGATCTTTCAAAACCCTGTCGATATGGAGCGGCTGGATGTTGGCTTCGGTAATCGCTATTTCGAAGCGCTGAACCGGTACTTCGATGGCGAAACAGCAACGGGCCCCTGGCAGGTTTCGTTTGATGCTTCCCGGCTGCCCGTGGTCACAAATCAGCACATTTTTTCGGCGGCCAACGCTCACATTACCTTCGATTTGCCGATTGTGCTGGCGGAAGTTTTCAAAGGGCAGGAATTGGCCAGCATCACGGCAGACTTCGACCTGATGAACAAGCTGTTCGATGATATGTACGACCAGATGAACGACAATGTCGGGCGCATTTTCCGGCCGTTCGGGCGGGTTTTGCACTTGATCGAGGACAGGTTTAAAGGTCTGGAACGCAGCATGATGAAGCAAAACCGGGCTTATGCCTGGCAGGTCAGTAATGAACTGCACCAGACCACCGACGAAACCGAACGACAGAAAATCATCGCCCGGATTGAAGCCCATTCGGCCGAGCTGGGATTCAAGGTTATTCATCCGCCTTTGGTGGTTCAATGGCTAATTAAGCCAATAGCCAACCATGAATCGGGGACACCCGCTCAGAAAGTAGATGTAATGCTGCGAACAGCCCTGCTGCCGGGAGTGAAATAATTACCAGGTTTCAATAACTGCGTCGTTTCATGAAACAGCGCAGCTAATGAAACGTGAAACACCGTACCTAATGAAACACCGTGTACTACTCTTACTTCTCCTACTAAGTGCCGGACTTCGTGCTGCTCCCGTGCCGCTGACCGATCCACAAAAAACGTACGACCTGTTTCGGGCCAGTTCGTTGCTGGAGGTGCAACCGGGGAGGGTTACGATTGACTCACTCCTGCAATCGCCGGATCGCTATACGTTTGTGCCAACGCAAAATGAGGCTATTCACCCAAACGACCGATTGCGGGCCTACTGGTTTCGAGTAGAGGTGAGTAATCCATTAACAGAAGCCTTTTTTCTGCACTTTGTTTACTCGGGAACGGAACGTATCGACGTGTTCGAAGTGGCCGGTAACAAGGTTGTGAGCAAGCGCAGTATGGGACGATTGGTGAGTGAACCAAACGACTATTTTCGCTATAGTAAGCTGTTCGTGCCCATACTGCCAGACGCCGGTCGAACCCATACGATCTACATTTATATGGAGGGGATATATACCACCTGCCTGTATTTTAACGCTCGATCGGCTATCAATTTACTGGGTGTTATTCATTACGACGACCTGTTTTATGGCCTCTATTACGGTTTCATTCTGATCATTGTGGTGTATGGCCTGTTCCTGTTTATCCAGTTGCGTGACAAGGATACACTGCGTTATGCGATTTGGGTACTGAGCATAGGTTTGCAGCTGGGGTTGTATCGGGGCTTTACAACCGAATTTCTGTGGCCCAATCTACAGGCTTTCGAGCAGTATGGGAGTGCCATAGCGGGGATTACTGGCCTGCTGCACGTTCTGTTTACGCTGTCTTTCTTGCGTTTGCGTAAGCACCAACCGCTGTATTATCGCTTAGGTTGGGTTGTCATTGGCGCTTACTCATTGGGTATTATCTTGTTCCTGATCACTGCCTATCTAGGAGGTACCACGGGTAGAACAATTGATATTATTCCGGTTATTGCGCTGCTGGAAGGGCTTTATAGTCTTACGGCTGGTATTACCGCCTACCGACACCGATTCAAGCCTGCATTGTACTATGTAATTGGCAATCTGGTATTCTTCGTCTCTATTTTCGTTTTTATTCGATACGCCAATGGAGATCTGCCGCACACGTTCTGGGCATACAACAGCATTCATATTGGATCGGGCATTGAGATTGTTTTCTTTACGTTGGCCCTCGTCTACAAAGTCAATCTGCTGAAACGGCGAAAAGAAGAAGCTGTACGGGAGCAGTTGCGGTTGGAGCAGGCCAACCTCGAATTGGTGGAGAAACAGAATACGATGCTCGAAGCCAAAGTTCGGCAACGCACCGACGAATTGAACGTACAGAAAGATGAACTCCAGGCTACACTGACAACACTCCAGGCTACCCAGGAGCAGCTGATTCAAAAAGAGAAAATGGCTAGCCTGGGCGAACTAATGGCCGGCATTGCCCACGAAATTCAAAACCCGCTAAACTTCGTCAATAATTTTTCGGAGGTGAGTGCGGAGATGCTGGAGGAGTTGAAAGAAGAAATAGAAGCCGATCATAAATCCGATGCGCTGGCCCTTGCTGATGAACTGGTGCCGAATCTGCAAAAGATAAACCACCACGGTAAACGTGCCGAATCCATTGTTCGCGATATGCTTCAACACTCACGCCGAGTTGCCGAAGCGTACCAGCCAACCGACCTTAATGCATTAGCCGAAGAGTGCCTGCAACTGGCCTATCAGGGAGCAAGAGCCAAAGACAAAACGATCAGCGCCCAACTCCACACCGACTTCGATCCGGCGCTTTCTATAGTGAAGCTGATGCCGCAGGAATTTACACGGGTGCTGCTCAATCTGTATAACAACGCGCTTTACGCCACCCACGAAAAAGAAAAACAACAAGCCAAAGGTTTGTTACACGCCTACGAACCCCAAATCTGGGTGACGACGCGGCTCGAAAACGGGCAGGTAATCTTGCGGGTGAAAGACAATGGAACGGGCATCCCAGCCGAGCTGGTAAACAAAATCTACCAGCCGTTTTTCACGACCAAACCACCTGGTCAGGGGACGGGGTTAGGTCTGTCACTCAGTTATGACATCATCACCAAACGGCATGGCGGCCAACTTGAGGTTCAGACAGAACAGGGTGTTTGTACTGAATTTGTGATTAAGTTGCCGGTGACGAAGAGAGAACTGCATGAATGAATCAAACGAATCCATAAAGCTAACCGTCGATGCTGTTGTTTTTGGCTATCAGGACGGACAACTATTTGTTGCGCTTATCAATCGCAAATACGAACCATTTCGAGGTCAGTGGGCCTTACCTGGTGGGTTTGTATTACCCAATGAAGATCTTGAAACGGCAGTTGAACGGGAATTGCGGGAAGAAACGGGTATTCAAACTCGCTTTTTGGAACAGCTCTATACCTTTGGTGCCGTTGAGCGCGATCCACGGCAACGGATTGTTAGTATTGCGTATGTATGTCTGGTTCGTCCGTCGGATTTTCAGATTCAGGCGAGTACCGATGCACAGGACGTAGGGTGGTATCCGGTTAATAACTTGCCTGAGCTAGCATTTGATCACAAGAAAATTGTTGGATTTGGTTTGAAACGCCTACGGGGGAAACTCACCTACGAACCGATTGGCTTGAATCTTCTCGACGAAAAATTTCCGTTCAGCGACCTTGAACGGCTCTATGCAACAATACTGGATAAATCGTTTGACCGGCGCAATTTCCGCAAGAAGTTTCTCAGCTTCGGCATTCTTACTGAGCTATCCGAAAAGGTAACTCCCGACAAAGGCCGGCCTGCTGCACTCTATTCATTTGACCGGGCACGATACGAAGTGCTTGAAAAAGAGGGCTTTGTTTTTGATATTCAATAAACGATCTGAAATTATTTATTGTAAATTTTACGCAAAATAGTTGCGTCTAAAAAATTGGCCAGTACATTTGCGTAAATTTTACGCAAATGTACTATGAAAGCACTACACCTGTCACCTGGCTTTGAGCCAACCGACGCCAAGCCCATTCTCTTTGACTCGTTTATATTTAAAGGGGGAGAACCCCATATAAAACTGCACCTGTCGGCCGACGAGGCTTGTACGCCAGAACCTGTTTTGATTACCCAACGGGTAACCAACTCCAGTGATTTTATGCTGTTGTTACTGGCAACCGACGCTCTTCGGCGGGCAGGGTATGAACACCTGTCGTTGCTACTGCCTTATTTCCCGGCTGCCCGCCAAGATCGGTTAATGATGTTGGGTGAGCCGCTGAGTGTACGTGTCTATACCGATCTAATCAACGCTCAACAATACGAACGGGTATGGGTGTATGATCCGCATTCCGACGTGACGCCTGCCCTGTTGAACCGGGTGCAGGTTTTAACCAATCAGTCATTTGTGGAGCAGGTGCTGATTCAATTTAATCGCGAAACTACCTGTTTGATATCGCCGGATGCGGGGGCTCTGAAAAAGATTCACAAGCTGGCTACGGCACTGGGCGGTGTGCCGGTAGTGGTTTGTGATAAAGAACGCGACGTGAAAACGGGTCATTTGACGGGCTTTCGCGTTTTTGCCGACGACTTGAGCGGAAAACAATGCCTGATTGTGGATGACATTTGCGATGGTGGCGGCACATTTATTGGTATAGCGGCCGAACTCCGAAAACTGAACCCTGCAAGCATATCACTGGCTGTTTCGCACGGTATTTTTAGTAGAGGACTCCAACCCCTAACCGATGCCTTAGATCACGTGTACACTACGGATAGTTTTTCGTCATTATCAGCTAATGAAGCTTTCACTCAAGTTGAACTAAAGAACCTAATCAGCTTATAAATCCACTATGTCATGCAAATGAATCCGCTTACCCTGATCGATTTTTATAAAGCTGATCACCGCCGACAATATCCCGACGGTACCGAATTGGTATATAGCAACTTGACACCCCGCAAAAGCCGAGTGGACGGAACGGATGCTGTTGTGTTTTTCGGCCTGCAATACTTTGTGCTGGAATATCTAATTCATCAGTGGAACGAGGGGTTTTTCAATCGCCCTAAGGCCGAGGTGCTGGCACATTACCAACGTCGGATGGATACCTCTCTGGGACCAGGTTCTATCGATGTGGCGCATATTGGTAAGTTACACGATTTGGGGTATATGCCGTTGGAGATTAAGGCCGTTCCTGAAGGAACAGTGGTGCCGTTACGGGTGGCTATGTTGACCATGAAAAACACGAAACCTGAGTTTTTCTGGCTCACCAACTACCTGGAAACACTCATATCATGCGTAATATGGAAACCTTGTACCTCGGCAACTACTGCTCTGACGTACCGCAGGGTGTTCGATCGCTATGCCGATGAAACGGTGGGCAACCGGGAATTTGTGGGCTGGCAGGGCCACGATTTCTCGATGCGGGGCATGTCGGGTGTTGAAGATGCCGTAATGAGTGGAGCGGGGCATTTGTTAAGTTTCACCGGTACTGATTCCGTACCCGCCATCGACTTTCTTGAAACCTACTATGGTGCCAACGCTGAGCAGGAATTGGTTGGTGGCTCAGTACCCGCAACAGAACACAGCGTTATGTGTATGGGGTTGAAAGACAGTGAAATAGAAACATTTCATCGGCTCATTACTGAGGTCTACCCGGCCGGAGTAGTGTCGATTGTATCGGATACCTGGGATTTCTGGCAGGTTATCACTGACTTTTTACCCCGACTGAAACCAGCTATTCTAGCTCGCGACGGCAAGGTTGTGATTCGCCCTGACTCGGGCGACCCAGTGCATATTATCTGTGGTGACCCCAATGCTGAACCAGGCAGTCCGGCGTTTCGGGGGGCCATAGAATGTATGTGGGAAACGTTCGGCGGTACCATTACCCAGCGTGGTTACAAACTTCTTGACAGTCATATCGGCCTGATTTACGGGGATAGTATTACCCACGAGCGCCAGTTTCAGATACTGGAACAGCTCAAACAAAAGGGATTTGCTTCGTTCAATGTGGTTTTGGGGATTGGCTCTTACACCTACGAGTACGTAACCCGCGATACGTTTGGGTTTGCTGTGAAAGCAACGTACGGCGAAGTAAACGGAGAGCCGCGCGATATTTTCAAAGACCCCAAAACCGACGACGGCACTAAGCGTTCGGCCAAAGGGTTGCTAAGCGTTCGGGAGGAAAACGGCCAGCTGGTAATGCAGGATCAATGCAGCTGGGCCGAAGAAGGTTCTGGTCTATTACAAACCGTTTTTCTGGATGGAAAGCTTATGAAGAAACAGACTCTATCCGAAATTAGAGAAGTATTGAATCGGCAACTATGATTCAGGACATCAAATTGACCTCAGAATAACCGTTTGAATAGCCCGATCAGCAGATTTAACAAGATACTGACTACAATGCAAGTCACGATTGGGAAATAGAAACCGCCACCGTTTTTGCCTTCAACGCGGATGTCGCCCGGTAACCGACCCGGTATGAGCCAGTCGGGCCAGCGAAAGCGGTCGCCAACAAAATAGATTAGCAACCCGATTACCAGGACTACGGCTCCGGTAACGATCAGGAATTTTCCAATTGAAGGGTTCATGCGTGCGTTTGGATAGTAAAACAAGGTTGACTCCGGCAAAAACAGGATTCATCGACCCCTGACCGGTGTTCGTCTGAAAGGGTTTCGGGTGTAGAGCAAAGGGCGATAGCTTTGATTCATCAATCAACCGCAAAATTCAATACACACATGGAATTTCCTTCACAAACCCCTGCCAATCGCGATCCTTATCTTTGGGAACAAGCTCAAAAACGGGTCAGTTTCAAACAACACTTTCGGTCATACCTGCTCGTGAACGGGTTTGTATGGGCCACGTACCTCGTTCTGGTTTTTGCCTTTGGTAACCACCGGATGGGACTTTTTCCCTGGCCGTTATTCATGACTCTCGGTTGGGGCATCGGCCTCGCTTCGCACTATTTTAGCGTGTATTGGACATCGGAAGGCACCAATCCGGTCGAACGGGAATACCAACGGCTGAAGGAGGGTAATTAAGGCAACTGGGTGATTGCGATAACAACCAGTCAATTATCCAGCTCCTCCTAATTTGGGGTGATCAGATAATACACACAGGTCGTCACAAAGTCGCGCAGGTATGGAATCTTACTCACAATAGAGTTTTGTTCGCGCGGCTTCAGCTTGAATTTGAATTCGTAAATCGGATTGATCAGGTAGTGCCGGACGTTGGCAACGTGGTAGCCCGTTCGGCGCACAATTCGCTCGAAACGTTCAATGGAAATGCCCGTTTCCTTAATCTCGATCAGCCCCTTGGGTCGCTCGCCAAATGCTTTCAGAATGCCCACGTAGATCGGCATCGGCAGCAAATGGAAATAGGGGAGTTTAGACAAAAACTTGCTGTGCAGAATTTGCTGGTGACCACCAAACGGCATTTGCCAGGGCGGAAATCCAAAATAGATGGCCCCACCGGGCTTCAGAAAGGTTTTTAGCAGGGCCAGGCATTTCTCCTGATCGTAAATGTGTTCAATGACGTCTTTCAACACAATCAAATCGAAAGCCCCACCCAGTTCAGTCAATACGTCGGTATCGTAGATGTTTTTAACGAAAAACTGAGCGCGTCCGGCGGCAATATCGTCGGCCATCATGGCGCGGGCAACCTCCACCTTGGGCGCTTCCAGTTCAACGCCCACACCCGCGCATCCGTGATCGATGAATGCTTTCAAAACGCCCCCCTCACCCGAACCAACCTCAAGCACCCGCATGCCGGGCTTGAGGGGCTTCTGGGCCTCGATAAACGGAATGACGTACTGCTTTGTGTTAAGCGTTTGATGCTGAAAATAAAGCACCCGGTCTTTATGAAATTCGAACATAAAAGTCTAAACGGCTACCGGTGCTTTGATAGCCGGGTGCGGGTTGTAGTTTTCGAGGGTGAAATCGCTGTACTGGAAATCGAAAATAGAGTCAACAGCGGGGTTCAGATGCATGGTCGGCAGCGGGCGAAAATCGCGGGATAACTGCGTCTCAACCTGCTCTAGGTGGTTCAGGTATAAGTGCGTGTCGCCACCGGTCCAGATGAACTCGTGCGCTTCATAGCCGCACTCCTGAGCCACCATCATGGTCAGCAGCGCATACGAAGCAATGTTGAACGGCACGCCCAGAAATACGTCGGCACTACGCTGGTACAACTGGCACGACAACTTTGGCTTGGTTTCGCCCCGATCTTCATTGGGGGGAGCTACGTAAAACTGAAAGAGTAAATGACAGGGTGGGAGGGCCATGTTGGGCACATCGGCGGGATTCCAAGCCGACACGATTATCCGCCGGGAATCAGGTTTGTTTTTCAGCTGGTTCAATACATCCTGCAACTGATCGATTACGCGGCCATCGGGAGTTGCCCAGCTCCGCCACTGCTTACCGTACACATCGCCAAGGTCGCCGTTTTCGTCGGCCCATTCATTCCAGATTGTTACACCGTTGTCGGTCAGGTACTTGATGTTAGTTTCGCCCCGGATAAACCACAGTAATTCGTGAATAATTGACTTGGTATGGACTTTTTTGGTTGTCAAAAGCGGGAATCCCTGGCGCAGGTCGAAACGCATCTGGTAGCCAAAAACGCTGATGGTCCCCGTCCCCGTACGGTCGGTTTTTCGGGTGCCATTGGCCAGAATATGCCGAAGCAGGTCGTGGTATTGTTGCATTGGATGAGTCAGAATACAACCCCAAAAATCGGTCCTTTTCCCTACAAACACAACGAGCCCGACGGTTTTATCGTCGGGCTCGTTGTAAGAAGAACAGTACCGTAGGGTTACGCCTGTGCTTTTTTCTTCATGCAACAGCTTGAACTGCCCACTTTATCGCAGTTCTCTTTTTTTGTTTCAGTGCACTCAGCTTTAGCCTTCGCTTTAGCTTTTTTGCTTTTAACGGCTGGGCCTGCAATCGAGATGGTAGAGAGGGTAGCCAGTAAAGCCAGACCCATCAGTACTTTTTTCATGTCGGATTTTGTTTAAGCGGTTCTGGTGCAATAACGCACTGCTTCTTGAGAAACGCAAAAACTACGCCAATTCCGGACGGTAGATAAGTATGTTAAATCCGTTCAATAGTAGGCATCAATTTTGCACTACAGTGAATTCCTATTTAGCCTTAACTTAGCTACGAGAATCGAGCATAAATTACACTTAAGCGTATGTTTTTCTACGTTCTTGCCTGGATCATTTCTTTTTATGGTGCTTCTCCTCGGCAGCCAGCCCAAGCAAAAACCAATAATTCGGTCAGAATTTACGGTACATGCTACAATGCTGGCACGGGCGTTGACCTGAAGGTCAGAGCGTTTGCGTTGTTTCGAAAAAGCAAAATGACACTGGGTGAGAGCAGCGATGCCGGTGATTTTGATTTTCAAATTCCAGATTCAACCAGGTACCTTTCTTTTGAGTGTAAAGGATTCCGAACGGCCACCATTCCCGTCAGGTTTCTCGGTTCGATGGCTAGTGATACTAAATTCAGGATTGGCGTTCCGATGAGCACGAAAGAATCCTTGCCGGTGGAGCCAATGAATCAGCTGGTTTTGTGTTTTACGATGCTGGATAGCCTGGATGTTACCTGCGAAGTGAAGGAAATAGACAATTCAGATCATGTTGTCACCTTCAACTTTAAACGAGGAAGGCCGCCCCGCACGGTGACGATCCGGGATTTTAAACAGGGAAACTATGTGCTCACAGCCTCCACAGCAGATGGACGAACGTTGCTGAATGAAGAAATGACGGCTGGTCTGGGAATCAACTTCAAAGCGGTTTACCTAAAAAAATCGAACGAGTCTGACGTGGCTAAAAGCAGCGACAAGGCCCCAGTCAACCCATTCGATACAAAGACTTCGTTGTACTTCGAACAAAGCAGTTACGAGCTACGGAAAGAAACAAAAGCGTCGTTGGACTCCATTGCTCGTCTACTCTTGGTGCAACCAAACCTGGTGGCCTATTTAACTGGCTACACCGATAATGTCGGCAGGCGGGAACTGAACGTAACCCTGTCAGAGTATCGGGCGCGTATGGTGGAGGGTTACCTGCGCCAAAAAGGTATACCATCGCATCGGCTTGTTTCGGCCGGTAAAGGACCCGATTCATCGGTAGCAGCCAACGAACCCGAAGAGGCCAAAAGCAAAAGCCGACGCGTGGTGATTCAACTATCGCCCAGGTAACTAATTCATAGTTCACCAGAGGTTAGGCTGACTGTTGCTCTACAAAATGCACCATAGCCTGCTTCAGAAAAGCTGCGTAAGCCGGATTCTCCGCTCCGGCTGCACTCGTGTACCGAAGGTCATCTACGTACAATTGGGCTAGCCCTTTGTAAGCTACTAGCCGCTCCGATTCAGGCACTGAGTTGCCCCAGAATGCCAGAATATTGGCGTAATGTCGGGCAACCTGTTGTTGTACAGCTGTACTTGCCGGGTCCATACCAACCATTGAGGCCAGCGTCTGGCCAATCTCCTGCTGCTCGGCTTTAAGTTTCTCAAAGTTTGCTTTCCCCTTCTGGCGCAGGTGAGTTTCGCTTTTGGCGACAACGTCGGCCCCATAGGCGTCCACGGCTTCCCGGCGGTAGGCTTCTGCTTTATCCTTGGAGAAGCCTGCGTATAATTCATCGTCGGTCATCATTGTCTGTTTGTTGTTTAAAGTTGAAATGGTTTTGTCAATCGTCGTAAGCAGCACCGATAATCGGTCGCGCCGAGCCATTAAGGCCTGTTTGTGGCTCTCCAGCGCGGTTCGATGGTCAAAATCGGGGTCGTCCAGAATAGCTTTAATGTCGTGGAGGGCAAAGTCCAACTCCTTGTAAAACAGAATTTGTTGCAGTCGCATCAATTCCTGCTCGCCGTAAAGCCGGTACCGTGACTCCGTTCTGACCGACGGTTTCAGCAACCCCAACCGGTCGTAATGATGCAGTGTGCGCACACTGACCCTCGCGAGTTGGGCAAGCTTTTTTACTGAATACGATTTCATACGGGCAAATGTAGTCTATGACGTAAGGAGAGAGTCAAGAGAAATTTTCACTTTTTTGCAGATGATTTAACAACTATCCCACAGATACCATGAAACCCCTTGGCCCTATCCAAACGTCTCATCTGTTTCCCGTACTTCACCAAAAACTCATTGATTTACTACGAAGCCTCTCGCCCGACGACTGGCATCGTGAAACTATCTGCGCCGGTTGGTCGGTGAAAGACATAACCTCGCATATGCTGGACACAACCTTGCGCACCATAACCATGTATCGGGATGGGTATTCGTCACCTGAGAAACCTGATATTCGGTCATACCGCGATCTGGTCGACTTTCTGAACAAACTCAACAATGATTGGGTCCGAGCCACCCGCCGATTGAGCCCTGCCATACTGATCGACTGGCTGGAGCAGGCCGGGCCGGAGGCAGATCGGTATCTGACTGCCCAGCCCCCCAACGAACCAGCTGTGTTTTCGGTAGCCTGGGCCGGGCAAGACGTTTCGCCCAACTGGTTTCACATAGCCCGCGATTACACCGAGCGATGGCATCATCAACAGCAGATACGGCTAGCCGTTGGGCAAGCAGAGGGGATTTTGTCGGATGAACTTTACCAACCTGTTCTCGACACATTCATGCGGGCGTTACCGTATGCCTACCGCGACACGGTGGCCGCGAATAATACCTTGCTCCAGGTTTCAGTGAATAACCTGGTTTCGGGCAACTGGTTTCTGTACCGGCAAAACAACCATTGGGAACTGGTTGAAAACGATGAGCTGAAACAGCCGGATACCATAGTCTGTATCGATCGGGCGTATGCTTGGCAGCTGTTTGCCCGCAATCTGCCAACTGAAGTAGCGGCTTCGTATGTCCAGATAGAAGGAAGTAAATCAATTGGTTTAAATATACTTACGATGAGGTCAGTGATGATTTAGTAATCCCTTTCTAATCTTTTTTTAATCATTTAGGGGCTTGTAGCGTTTAATTAGAAACGCCAATGAGTATGAATACCGACTATACTGAAGCTGCCGTTTGCCGGGTTGACGACATGGCTGACGGTCAAATGAAAGACGTCCGTGTGGGCGATACCGATGTGTTGCTTGCCCGAGTTGATGGTCAATATTATGCTTTATATCCTAAATGTGCCCATTACCAGGCACCCTTGCAAAAGGGTCTTCTCAATGGTCATCGACTTGTCTGTCCCTGGCACAATGCCTGTTTCGACGTTCGGAATGGACACCGGCTCGAAGCCCCGGCTATGAACGGGTTATCTACCCATGAAGTGCGCATCGAAGGAGACCAGGTGTTTGTTCGTCTGACTACCGACAAACAAAGTATGACCAACCCAATGGTTGCTCCCGACGAAGCCAACCTTGAAACCTGCGTGATTATTGGAAGCGGAGGGGCGGGAGCATTTGCGGTTGAAGGGTTGCGTGAAGGTGGGTTCACTGGTCGAATTATCATGCTGACCTTAAGTCAGGAAGCTCCCTACGACCGCCCAAACTGTTCAAAGAATTACTTGCAAGGCAAAGCTCCTGACGAGTGGATGCCCCTCCGCGATGAGGCTTTTTATGAAAACTACGGTATTGAAATTCGTACGAATCAGCGCGTCATCTCGCTTGACCCATCTACAAAACGAATTGAACTCGAATCTGGCGAAATACTGGCCTACGATCAAGCCCTAATTTGTCCCGGTGGCAAACCAAATGTACTACCCATTCCAGGCGTTGAGCTTGGTAATGTTTTGTCATTAAGAACGCTGCACGATAGCCAGAAGCTACGTAAGCTGGGGCAAAAAGGCAAACAGGTTGTGATTGTTGGCAGTTCATTTATTGGATTGGAAGCCGCCATGAGTCTTCGCAAACTGGGTTGTGACGTAACGGTAGTCGGGCAGGAAAGCGTACCTTTTGAGAAAGTACTGGGTGCACGAATTGGCCGGGTTATGCAGAGCTGGCACGAGAAAGAAGGTATCAAATTTCAACTCAGCCGGAAGTTAGAACGTTTAGACGGCGCAGGTGTGGTTAGTGCTGTTGTCCTGGATAACGGTGAGTCCCTGCCTGCTGATTTCGTTTTGCTGGGCATCGGGGTGAAACCTCAAACAGACTTTCTAAAAGGCGTTACTCTTGAAAAAGATGGGGGCGTAAAAACCGATGAATATCTTCAGGTTGCCGACGGACTTTTTGCCGCTGGCGATATTGTTCATTATCCTACACCCGATGGTCAGCAACGCACCGAACACTGGAAAATAGCTGGTCAACAGGGCTACGTTGCTGGCCTAAACATGGCCCGCCTTGGATTAGCCCGTTCTTTATTGGCGACTTCAGGCGATGTTGTTGAGTTAGAACCCTACCGGAGCGTTCCCTTTTTCTGGAGTAATCAACAGAGTAAACGTATCAATTACATCGGCTATGGAGACACCTTCGACGAGATCATTTATGAAGGCAATCCCGAAACCGACGAGTTTTTCCTAGCCTATTACATTAAGAATGGTAAAGTTAAAGCGGTTGCTGCCTTGAAGTGTGACAAAGATATTATCGCTATTCGAGAGCTGATGCAAGCGGGGCATGCACCATCGGTAGACGCCGTTCGGAGCGGTTCCAACTGGGATGAAGAACTAAAGAAGTTAGCTTAATGCTGAAAAGTAGGTAACAAAAGGACTACGCTTAACCTTTAGTAAGTACTGGCTACAATGTAGCTTTGTACAAATCGAGTTTTCACCCGAATACAACGACCAATTACTTTACAAAATGATTGAAGCCAAAGGTTATGCGGCTCAGGACCCTCACTCGGCTCTGGCACCGTTTCAGTTCGAACGTCGGGAAGTAGGCCCCCACGATGTTCAGTTCGAGATTCTTTTTTGTGGCGTTTGCCACTCTGATCTGCACCAGATTCGCGACGAATGGGGCGGGTCGATTTTTCCAATGGTACCCGGCCACGAAATTGTGGGTCGCGTTACCGCCGTGGGTGATCATGTCAATAAATTTAAAGCGGGCGATCTGGCGGGTGTAGGCTGCCTGGTCGATTCGTGTCGGCACTGCGAAAATTGCAAAGACGGCTTGGAGCAATACTGCCTCAATGGAGCCTCACAAACGTATAACGGCTATGAGCAGGACCATAAAACACCTACCTACGGCGGTTATTCAAACACAATTGTGGTGCATGAAGATTTCGTGCTGCACATTTCCGAGAAACTCGATCTGGCGGCTGTAGCACCACTTTTGTGTGCTGGCATCACTACCTACTCGCCCCTGCGCCACTGGAAAGTAGGAGAGGGGCACAAAGTAGCTGTACTTGGCCTGGGTGGTCTGGGCCACATGGCCGTTAAGTTTGCGGTTGCTTTCGGGGCTGAGGTGACAATGTTGAGCACGTCGCCATCTAAAGCCGAGGATGCCAAGCGCCTGGGGGCACACAAGTTTGTGCTCACCAGCGACAAAGAGCAGGTGAAGGCAGTGAAAGGCTACTTCGACTTCATTATCGATACCGTTTCGGCCCCTCACGACTACAACATGTATCTTGGTCTACTAAAGACTAACGGAGTTCATATCTGCGTAGGTGCTCCCCCAACACCAACCGAAATTCTGGGCTTCAACCTGATTGGCGGTCGCAAAAGTGTGGCAGGGTCAATGATTGGCGGCTTACCCGAAACACAGGAAATGCTGGACTATTGCGCTGAACACGACATTGTTTCCGATATTGAGTTGATCCAGATGAAAGACATCGACTCGGCTTACGAACGAATGCTGAAAGGTGATGTACGCTACCGGTTTGTGATCGATATGAGTACGCTGTAACCGTTTTTAGGTAAAAGCGAAAAGACGCTGGATGAAAGACAACCACTGAAATGGCTCTTTTATCCAGCGTCTTTTCGCTTTTCCTCTACTGTAAATTCTATTTCGCTTTCGCTTCAGCTTCTGACAGAAGCATGCCACGGGCAATTGGTTCTGGCTTCGACTTGGGCGTTTCGTATCGTAACAGCATTGCCGTGGCATAAGCCGATTTGGGTGGCCTGCTGACAATCAACTGGTAGGAACGTGTTCCCGAAACGAGGTTATAATAAGTCATGTTACCCGACGACTGGGGCAAACTCCAGTTTGCTACGGGCTCTTTAGCCAGTAACGATTCATCCTGATCAGACAGAGCCACAAAAGCCGTGTCGGGTCGAAACTGCTTGTCGGTTATTCCACTTATCAACGACACAACAGCGGGCGGTGTCGAAACTGCCCCTTTGTTTTGCGCAGTTGCTGCCAATCCCGGCAACAACAAGGCGATTGAAATGAGTAATTTCTTCATAAGTAGGGCGATGGCAGAGGCCATCGTTCATTAACGTTGAGCGATACGCCAGCGGATCAGATCTGCAAGCACTTACTTTATAAACACAATTGAGCAGAAAATGTCTTTTTTGGGCATTATGTGGGCTGGGTAACGGCTATCACTTTTCCGTGCGTTTGCCGCATAACACCTCGCAAAGCTGGTTTGTATAACCCAAATGCCGACACCGCTAATTCTGACAATCGCTCGTCGCCAAAGAGCCGTTGCACCGTCCGCCCCACCCACAGCCGACGGGCAAACAACGCTTTCCATCGCGTTTCGTAGAGCCGTTCAAGATCGGATCGGCTCAGTTCGTTTTGCAGAAAACGCAAACTTAACTCGCTTACAACTTTGGCACCATGAATAGCCATTGCCATACCATTACCACACAAGGGTGTGATGAGTCCGGCCGAGTCACCCGCCATCAGAATGTGATTTTCGATGGCCTGTTTCGGAGCAAACGATATTTCGTTGATTACTTCGGGTTTGTCATACAGAAAGTTGTATGTCTCAAAAACGTGGCGTAGGTGCGGGTTTTTCCAGAGGATGGCCCGTTCCATATCGGGAATATTGCCGAACTGGCGCAGGTTATCGCGAGTGGTAAGGTAACACAGACAATATCGGCCATTCTCCACCGCCGACATGCCACAATACCCATCCTTAAAATTATGCAACGCAATCAGATCATTGGGGAACGGTTCCGATAGCGGGCCGGGCGCAACGTGGTATTTCACCCCGATGTAAGGAGAAGACTTATCCATAAACGCCCGGTCGAGCGTTTTGTCGAGTTTAGACCGTTTGCCGTAAGCACCGATTACGAGCCGGGAATGCAGAAGCTGCCCGTTGCTGAGAGTGATGGTGAACGTGTTGGAGTTGGTGAACGCAACAGCTTCAACCTGTTGACCCAGTACAAACTGTACGCCAGCTGCCAGGCCAAATTGGTATAATTCATAGTCCAACGTGTAGCGGCTGATTCCGAAACCACCCAAATCGAGTGCCGATGATAACGTACGCCCTGAGGGGGATGAGAGCTGAAATTGAGTAATGGTAGCCGCACTGAGAGCATCCAGATCAACGCCTAGCGATTCGATGTAGGGTCGGACTTCGTTGGAGACATATTCCCCGCAGACTTTATGAAAGGGATAGGTTTTGCGCTCGATAAGCGTCACGTTAAAACCGGCCCGTGCCAGTTCGAGGCTGCTCACCAGTCCGGCTAATCCTCCTCCAATAACAACTACATCCTGCATCCGTAATGGGTAATGTATAGTGAGTAATAGAAGTCTGAGTACTGTTGTTTATTACCGTTTAATCAATGGTTGAGCCTATTTGTTTCCTCAAAAGATTACCTGCCGACTAAGGGTTCAGATCATTAATTTAACCAAATCATGAAATCTTTACTCTTCAGTGGACTACTGTTGCTGCTATGTGTAGCAATTCTAATTGGTTGCCAGAAAGGCGACGATGCCAAACCTGCCGAGAATACGCTGACTAATTTTATGAGTACCGAAAATACTGTTGTGCCGGGTGTGCGTACGTCTGGACCGTGGGAACTGGGCGTGGTATTTAGCTCGTCGGTGGCGGGCAAAATAACTCAGGTTGGGAGCAAAATGCCAGAGCCGGGGACGTACCGCATTATCATTTGGGACTTCGATACGAAACAGGTCCTTCGTCAAAAGACAATCGAACAAACAGCGCCCGACAAACTAACGCTGGATAATGTGGAGTCACTAGCATTGACTGCCAACAAGAAGTACGTGATTAGTGTCAATAGCCAGTCGGGAGGTACCAACAAAAAATACGGGTTCGCTTATAAGACGGGAGGTAGTGAGTTTATGCCGTTCACTAAAGGCAGCATTTTGGTCTACAACGCCTGCTACCGGAATACCGCCACCGCTTTGTTTCCCGACGTTGTAACGAATGTAAAAACCGAACTGTACGGCTTCCCGGAGTTCACGTTTATACCGGATTGAGCCCTACTGCCCATAATGACGAACCCAGCCGTTGTACAATGGCTGGGTTTTACCAGATTAATACCAGCGTTCCGGCAATGATCAGCCCAGCTCCGAGCGACGTTTTTAGGGTGAGCGTTTCCCCCAGAAATATGACTGCCAGTACAATGGCTAACGCTACGCTGAGCTTGTCGACCGGGGCAACCTGAGTTACTGTGCCAAGCTGCAAGGCCCTGAAATAACATAGCCAGGATAACCCGGTTGCCAGCCCCGACAAACCCAGAAACAGATATGTTTTCCCCGACAGCATAGGTAGCCCAACTGTAGCCCCGCGAGCCAAAGCAATGCTCCAGGCAACCACCAGAATCACAGTGGTACGGATGGCTGTAGCCAAATCAGAATCAACGTTTTTGATGCCAACTTTAGCCAAAACCGCCGTCAGAGCCGCAAAAACCGCCGAAAGCAACGCGAAGAACCACCAGGTGTTGGGAAGCATGAATAAATAGTTAGTAGCAACTGTTTTATATAAAGGCTACTATCATAAACTCATGAAGTAAGCTTTGATAAATCAACTCCTTTCAGAGTAGCCGACAAATGCTTTTGTTTTGCTGCGAGAGCTTTCTCTATTGATGAGTAACGTCCCTTACGTTTAACAGGCTTGGAAATAAGATTTGATTCCTGAGCAGTTTTCATCGGATTATCTATTTTTTAAACTTACGCTGAAGGCTCCATAAGAACGGTTAGGCTGGAAGCTTTCAAACTTCTTTCCTAACAAACCTTTCACTATAAATGTCTCTTCAAATAACGCAAGATTTTGCGAGATAGCCACTCTATATAACCGAGTACGGGCGGGTGTGCTTCCCTGGAACAGAAGAATTTTTGTAGGGTGGTGCTGAAAGAATATATGTATCGACGCTATTACAGTAGCTAGTACACGGGGCATATCCTGATTATCGCTAACTGTTAGATCATCTAATGTACCATCCTCGTTCTCGTCCAGAAGCGCTAGATTATAAAAATTGGCATCAGGTAGAGGAGAATAGACGATAACTTTTTGAATTGTTTTAAGAGAACTAACACTTGCAAAGCGAAAGTGGAGATGATCCAATTCCGCTAAAGGATAAGGAACGATATTCATTGGGTGGGGTTAAAATTTCCACGCAATATACTTTGGCTATCCTTTATAAGTATTCACTTCCCTCTAATTCAATAACCCCTCAGACTGTTTGTCCTGCTCTTCGCGTTCGCGTCGTTTGCGTTCACGGCGTTCCTGCCGGAGTTGTTTGCGGGTCTTCACGGTATCGCTGGGGGCAGTGGTAGCGGGAGTGCCTGTGGTTCTGCTGCTTTTGTCGGATTGAGGCTGCACGGAGTTGTCATCGTCGTCATCTTTGTCTTTGTCGCGGTTGCCGTTGAAAAGCCGTTTGAAGAAGTCGTCGATGCCGCCACCTTCATCCTCGTTGTCAATCATCAGACTGTCGGTCTGTATGCTGTCGATGGGGGCCACCTGCTGACGGAGACCCTCGCGAAGCCGAACATTGTAGAACCCATAGGCACCACTATCCGGTGCAGTGAGTCCGCGTCGGGCCATAATCCGGCCAATAATGCGGAAATAGCCGCGCACATTGCGGGTTTGCAGCGACCCATCGGGATTGAACCAACTAATGGCTCGTTTGGGGCTCGGAATCACAAACGCTAGAAAAATACTTTCGCCCAGATTAAGTTCGGCGGGTGTTTTGCCAAAATAATACCGGGCAGCCTCGCCAATACCGTAGATGTTACGGCCCCACTCGATCAGGTTCAGGTAGGCTTCGTACATTCGGTCTTTCGGGACCAGCCGCCCATTTTCAATGAGCCACACAATCAGAATCTCCTCGACCTTGCGCGACAGGGTTTTATTGCGGTTCAGATACACGTTTTTAACCAGCTGCATCGAAATGGTACTGGCTCCCCGCTTGAATTTCTTCTCTTTAAAATTGGTCGCTATAGATACCCGAAACGCTTTCTCGTTGAAACCCTTGTGGGTCATGAAATTGTAATCTTCCGAGGTTAGCACTGCATTCCGTAAATCGGGCGAAATGGCCGAAAGCGGAGTGAAATCGGGGTTTTCGGGACCAACAATAATGTCGCGGACGGGCTTTTCTTTCTCATACGGCGTAAAAACAAACGAGTTGTTCATTTTGCCCAAATCAACCCTGCCCATGCGCAGAATCTTGAAGTTCTCGGGCGTTAAACCCGAATTGAACTTCACGGAGTCGGGTAAAGCTTCATCTAGTTGAAATGCCAGATCATACTTCAACTTGCCCGACACCTGCATACCTTCCAGCGACTCAAACAGTCCTTGCGGAAAGGAATTGAACAGCGCCTGCGCATTCATCATGTCGCTGTGGAGCTGCACTTCGTACTGCTTCGTGGGCGACAGGGTGTATTTCACAAACGGCCTCGCACTAACCTCGCCCAGATACACCACCGACGAGCTGTCGATGCCCACGTAGTTCTCGCCCACAAACACGTTGGCGTCCATCGCGGCCCGGTCAACGAATACATCGGTGCGGGCAACAGCCGGGTGGTTTATGCGCAGATTTCGCACCGATCCAGCGCCTTCGAGCCGAAACTCGCCACCAGAGCGGTCAACGTCTTTCAGTTCAGCACGGAGCGTATCGGCTTGTAGCTTGAGTTTATAGCGACTCTCTAAATACTTCAATTCCAGTGGCTTCCCATCAGCGTACAACGCCAGATTATACTCGCGGTCGGCGGGGTCGGCGGTGCCGGATATGTGCCAGGTTGCTTCGTTTCCATTGAGTCGGAGCGTCGATGAAACATCCTGATTGTCGATGATGGCCTGCTCCGTAAATAATGACAGCCGTTGGGTAGTGTCTTTCTGAGTATCGGCCAAGCGGAAATCTAAATTTCTAACATTGAGGTTGTTAGGTATTTTAGAGAGCAACTCGTCGATCAGGTTTTCAGCCACATCGGCGAGGTTAACACGACGGGTTTCGGTGGATGTTGAATCGCGTTTTTTGCGCCGTAGAATGAAGTCAATATTGGTTAGCGAATCGCGCCGGACCACCTGCACCATGCCATTTTCGAGCGTCAAATCCGACAGCGCAATTTGTCCCAGCAGCATAGGCCACAATCGAACGCCCACTTCTACGCGGTTCAGACGGACAAGACTATCGCGCTGCTCGGGTACAATAGATATATCGGTGAAGGCTACCGAGCTAAGGCCGGTAAACTTGGCTGATCCAATTTTGAGATCGAGTTTATAATCCCGTTTGGCTTTTTTTGTGCCTCTGTCGAGGGCTACGCGCAGGAGTTCTTCGCGTTTGGTATAGGCATAGCCCGCGCCAATAGCGCCGAGCAAAAATAATCCCAATAAGGCCCAGCCGGTGATGCGGAGTGCTTTTCGTTGACCAGCAGTCATTCTGAATGTGTGAGTCTAAGGCCCAAAGATACGGCCTTTTGCGGTGTGGGGAAAACAAAACCCCATTGCTAAGTGGGGTTTATAGTTTGTTAAGAACCGCTTGGACAAAGAATCAGGGCTGCAACCTACGTGATTACGTCAGGACTGCACGCGTTGGCGTTGCTAAATGGTTTATTGTTGCACAAGTGCCCAGAGTGGCGGCAGGCTCGTAAGAACTTACCTACTGTCTTATCGAAGCTTGACTGGTAGGGCACGATGTATCGGCGGTACTGCAATTAAAAAGTTTCCAGACTAAAACCAGCTAAAAGTAGATAAGCAAACAAATGTGCATTTTAGGTAAAAAAGTAAGTGTTCTTTTATTTTTTTTAAGTTTAATATCATATGAGTGAAAACATATATTGCGTTGTTTTAACTTTTTCACTCCTTTTTATGAACACTATTTACTTAAATAACAACACATTGATTGTCAATGTGGGGCCGCAAATGAGTACCTGGCTCCTAAAAAAACTCTCTATCCTAAGCTTAATTGTGATGGGGCTGCTGGTAATGTCGGTGAAGGCTTATGCATGCCACGATAGAGCGAGAGTATCGGATATTGACCATACAGGAATGGGTACGTTTACCGGCGCATATACACAGTCAAATGTAGATCACCCCTGGTTTGTTTTTAATGCCAATGCGGGTGACCAGATAACTATAAACGTTTCAAATTCATATAATTCCTTTGTATGGGTTTATAAAGCGCCTGATGGAAGCGTTGATATTGGTGATTTTCAGGAAGAGGGAACATTGGCCGATGTGAAAACGGGTGGCGGTTTAACCGAGTCAGAAGGGCCAAGTACTTACTCCGTCACGTTTACTGTACCATCCCGTGGAGAGTACGCACTTCAGTTAGACTCATACCTCTGCGAGAGTGGTAACTATACCGTTACGGTTTCAGGATCGACTTTCTGCACGACCTTTCCCGCCACTATCAGCAGTATCACAGCTAGTACACCCGATGGCCTGGCTGTGCAGGCATCGGGCGGGGCTAGCTATGAGCGGTTGAAGCTGGTAGACCGCATCAACGGTTACGAGATTCGCCAATCAGAACAGAACGCAATTGGCTCCTTCCTGATTACTCAGGCTGGCCCGTATATCATCACCGTGTTTAGTCGATTCAAGGAATGTCGGGCCACAGTGACGGGGACGTTTTGAGAAGCTAAGATGAATCTTTTACAAAAAAGCCCCAGAATCGAAAGATTCTGGGGCTTTTTTGTAAAAGATTGCACATCCCCCGTGACCTTTGGCGCCGTGCATGGAACATCGCGTAACACTTGCATCAGATTGAGCAATGTGGGTGGCATCAGGACGGTAAAATTGGCTTTAAGCAAAAAAGCCCACTCATCTGAGCAGGCTTGGTGACAGTCAATTCATTCAGCAGAGAGGAAGAGATTCGAACTCTCGATACGGTTACCCGCATACACACTTTCCAGGCGTGCTCCTTCAACCACTCGGACACCTCTCTGTTTGGAGGTGCAAAATTACGTCTTTTAATTGGAAGATTTCGTCTATTTAGGTAACTGAGGGGTGGGCGTAAATAGGAACCAGCGTGTGTTCAGGGATTGACGACCAAATCTTTCACCTTACACACGCGGCCCCATGGAAGCGAAATTAACCTCTTTGCTTGAGTTTCTAAATGCCGTCTGGCTGCAACGGCCTCCGCAACAACCAAAACGAGGAAAGCCAGAGCTCTTTTCAACCATGTCCTTTGTCTTGTTTTTCATGCTCATGCTCCTCAAACGAATCCACGCGTTCAAGACCATGCATCAATGGGCCAAAACCAACTTTAGGCTACTGGGCTGGCAAAAAGCGCCCGACCGCAAAACGATTCGACGGCGATTTTTGGCACTACCAGCTGTCTTACAGACACTTATACCCACCATGGCCCGGCAATGTCTTGCCCAGAATTATTCGCGCTTTGGCTATGCCTGTAGCTATGCGGATAAAAGCGTCTTTCGCGCTTTGGGCGGGCTCTGGCATAAACAGCACATGCTGCTAGGGGTGGTTCCCCACTCTAGTATTGACACCCAAGCCTCTTGGGCTAAAAGCGATTACCACGGCTGGCGATTTGGCTACGGGCTGCACGTAATCTGCAATCGCTACCGATTTCCGCTCATGGCTACTGTGACGACCGCTTCGACCAAAGATTATACCTTGTTGCCAACCCTGGTTGGTCCCCTTCGAACGCATTTGAGCATGCTCATGGCGGATAAGGGCTACTTTTCGCTGGCGACTCTGGCCGCCCTTTATGACCAGTTTTCGGTTATCGTCCTTACGCCTTCGCTCTTCAAAGCCGATCAAGTTCTGACCCAGTTCCAACAGTATTACAATGATTTAGCCGGTTGTGTCTTGGGTCGGTTGGGCTATGGTCGTCGCAAACCATCGATTGAGCCTTGTTTTGCTCATTTAAAAGCCTTGACAGGGCTTATCGGGGAGCATCAACTGCCTTATCGAGGTTTAGAGCGGGTCAGTAGTTACTTACTGACGGCTACCTGTACGGTTCAATTGATGATGTACGATAATTACGCCAATCAGCGAGAGTTGGGCAGCATGGAAACATTCAGAACCAATTTCCAATAATGCCCACCCCTCATTTAGGTAAATGATGCCTTTTCGCCTGTGCAAGCCCTAGCAGGGCGATATGTCAATAGCAATCGATAAGATCATTGGCCTAGTGGAGCGCCGTAGGTGCGGCATGTTCATCGTGACGCGCCAAAAACATGGCGCACCTACGGAACTCTATTCCATCATTGCAATGCGGTTTCTAGTAACATACCGCACCTACGGCGCTTTTTTCCACCATTGCAATGCGGTTTCTAGTAACCTGTCGCACTATGGCGTTAGGGACGACTTGACAACGAGGGTACTTCTTGGGTTTTTCGTCGTTATAGTAGGAGTATTTACTAAATCTAACGGGCTTTATCTGGGTAACTAATTGCCCTAATTCTCTATACGAAGAAAGCTCAACTGACTAAAGGCCCGCGCTGTATGTTTAAACCTACGTATTACATGTCCCTACTGCTTGCTGGCGTACTGGGACTGGTCAGTTTTACGGTCAACGTTGGCACTACCGACGATGGCCCATCCCCCGTGCGTACCCCCGAGCAGGAACTGGCTTCGTTTCTGGTCGAGCCGGGTTTGAAGGTCCAACTTGTAGCGTCTGAGCCTATGGTACAGGACCCCGTTGTGATGACCTTCGACGAAGATGGTCGCCTTTGGGTAGTCGAGATGCGCGGTTTCATGCCCAATATTGAGGGTAAAGGCGAGGATAAGCCGGTGGGACGCGTATCGGTGCTGGAAGATAAAAACGGCGACGGGCAAATGGATGTCAGCACCGTTTACCTCGATAGTCTGGTGATGCCCCGATCCATTGCGCTCGTTCCCGGTGGCGCGTTGGTGGCCGAAAATGGGGCGTTGTGGATGGCAAAAGACCTCAACGGCGATCTCAAGGCCGATTCTAAAGTACTGGTCGATAAAAATTACGCAGGAACCGGCTTGCCCGAACATGCTCCCAATGGGCTGTGGCAGGGCATGGACAACTGGTTTTATAACGCCAAATCTAAGCAGCGGTACCGACTGGTAGATGGCTCGTGGCAGCGCGACTCTACGGAGTTTCGTGGCCAGTGGGGCATCAGCCACGACGACAAAGGCCGCCTAGTTTACAACTATAACTGGTCGCAGCTCCACGCTGATCTGGTACCGCCCAACACCCTCTCGCGCAACAAACACCACACGCCCACTACCGGCATCGACCACGGTCTGACCATCGACCGTCGGATTTATCCCATTCGGCCTAACCCGGCCATTAATCGGGGTTATGTTGCTGGTACGCTCGACAAAGAAGGCCGGTTGCTGGAGTTCACCGCTGCCTGTTCGCCCCTTGTTTATCGGGGAACGGCCCTGCCCGCTACTTTTTCAGGCAACGTGTTTGTCTGCGAACCCGCCGGAAACCTCATCAAGCGCAACGTAGTGGCCGAAAAAGGAGCTATCCTGACGGCCAGCGATCCGCACCCAGGTCGGGAGTTTCTGGCCTCGACCGATGAACGATTCCGACCTGTTAGTTTGGCCAGCGGTCCTGATGGGGCTCTTTATGTAGCCGATATGTACCGAGGCATTATTCAGCACGTGGCCTACATGACGCCCCATTTGAAAGAGCAAACACTGACTCGTAAGCTGGATGCGCCCATAAATCGGGGTCGTATCTGGCGCATTGTTCCCCAGAACTGGAAACCCGCTGCACCGAAAAAACTCTCACAGGTGTCCCCCAACGAACTCATTCAGGAATTGTCGAACCCCGACGGCTGGCACCGCGATATGGCTCAACGGTTACTCATCGCCCGTAACGATGCAAGTGTTCGGGATGGACTTATGGCCCTAGCTAAATCGGGGAAAGTTCCGGTCGGTCGCACCGCGCTTGGTCGTTTTCATGCGTTGTGGACGCTGGATGGTTTGAAACTAAGCCAGCCGGACATGCTTCTTGGACTGGTATCGGACCAAAACCCACTGGTACAGACAACGGCCTTGCGGTTGCTGGAACCGGTTGCAAAGTCGGATAATGTAGTTCGGGAAAAGCTAGGCAAACAACTGGTGCAGGCTGTGGCCAAGGCGCCAGTAGAGTCGGTTCTGCAAATAGCCCTGACGGCTCAGGTTCTCGACCAATCGGCATCCCACCAGTTGCTGGCTGCCATTGTCACACAGCATGGCAACACGCCTTTGATTCGGGACGCCGTTTTGAGTAGCCTTCAAGACAGTGAGTTTGCCTTTATGAAACGACTTTGGGCGGCTCCCAACTGGCAAACCCGGGAACCGGGCAAAGAGATTTTTGTGGAAATGCTGGCTTCGTCCATCATCCGTAAACGCGATCCTAATGAGCTG
Organism: Flavobacterium sp. SUN052; assembly: GCF_028867935.1. Taxonomy (GTDB): domain Bacteria; phylum Bacteroidota; class Bacteroidia; order Flavobacteriales; family Flavobacteriaceae; genus Flavobacterium. The sequence goes on along the minus strand of NZ_JAPQNS010000002.1, from coordinate 317,303 downwards.
GCATCTCTGTTAACCATGCTCGATACTAATAAAGGTACCCTTGCCTGGCGGACCAAAGCAGTTCTCGGCGGCTTATCTATCGGTGGCAGTGGTAGCAAGCAGAAACCCATCAAGCTCGCATCGGCTCCCCGAATTCTGACCCAACCAAACGGAGCGGTCGACGCATCGCGGCTGGCTACGATGTCGTCGCTGTTTGAATGGCCCGGCCACACGGTTGAGCAGAGTACTGTAGCCAAAAAGAACGTGTTGAGCGATGAGGATCAAAAGCTTTTTGCCACTGGTCGGCAGCTGTATTTGAGCACCTGCTCGGGCTGCCACGGCACCGATGGCGTTGGTGTCTCCCGGTTTGCGCCACCGCTGATTGGGTCCGATTGGGTGCTGGGCGATGGCAAACGGTTGGCTCTGATTCTGTTACACGGTATGGAAGGCCCGGTTGATGTGGCGGGAAAGGTCTATAACAAGCCGGAAATTCTGCCCGTGATGCCGTCTCACTCGACCATGGACGATGGCTCTATTACGGCCATTCTGATGTATATCCGCAACGAATGGGGTAATCAGGCAGGTCCTATCAACCGGCGAACAGTAGGTATGACCCGTGTATTGGCACAAGGGCGAGTAGCCCCCTGGACGGCCAAAGAACTAAATAAGTACATAGCTGATACGCAGGCAAAAGAGACCAGTGGCCAATAACAGACCTTCCCAAACCGACTAAACTTAAGACCAATAACCAGATGGATCGACGCACATTTATACAGCGGACAACTGCCGGGGCCATGGCGTTCGCGCTGCCCGAAATGCCCAGCTTCTTTAAGGAAATGAGCATGGGCGTTGTGGTGCATTCGTACGGAAGTCGTTGGAATTCGAAGACACCCAGTGCCAAATATCCCGGCTTCACTACGGCCATTGACTTGCTCAATCACTGCCACGACATTAACGCGGGGGGGATTCAGGTAGTCGTGAATAAATGGACGCCCGACTTCGCCAAATCGGTGCGCGACAGACGCGAGAAACTGGGCATGTATCTGGAGGGTTCCATTGGCTTGCCCAAAAAAGCGGAGGATGTTCCCGCTTTTGAGAAGGACGTGATTCAGGCAAAAGAAGCCGGAGCACGTGTGCTACGAACGGTCTGTTCGGGTGGTCGGCGCTACGAAATCCTACACTCAGCTGCCGAGTTTGACACCATGCGGAAAAACGCGCTGGCTTCGCTCAAACTAGCCGAACCGGTGCTTCGGAAACAGGGCGTTAAACTGGCCGTTGAAAACCATAAAGACTGGCGGGCAAAAGAGTTGGTAGCCATGTTGAAAGAAATTGACAGCGAATGGGTAGGGGTAACGCTCGATTTTGGCAATAGCATCGCCTTGCTCGAAGAGCCCATGGAGGTAGTGCAGACATTGGCTCCCTACGTGGTCAGTACGCACGTGAAAGACATGGCTATGGAAGAATACGCCGACGGATTTTTGCTGTCGGAAGTGCCGCTGGGAAAAGGTATCCTAGACTTACCGACCATGTTTGCCCTGTGCAAAAAATACAACCCGGCCGTCACCTTCAACCTGGAAATGATTACCCGCGACCCGCTGGAAATTCCTTGTCTGAAACAGGACTACTGGTCCACATTCGGCAGTGTTCCCGGTTCCGACCTGGCCCGAATACTGCGGATGGTGAAAGATCAAAAAAGAACAACACCCCTGCCCCGAACGACTCCCTTAAGCCCCGAAGATCGGCTGGCGCTGGAAGAGCAGAACATTGTGGCCTGTTTAGACTACACGAAGGGCAAACTGTGAAATGAATTAGTACAGTACAATGGAGTGTTGCTCCGTTGGGCCATTTGGCCAATTTTTAATTGTAATCGACTTGGCCTAACGGCCCAACGGAGTACCGCTCCATTGTACAAAAGATGACCAACCAACCATTACCTGGTATTAACCAATTTAATTTGAGCGGCCGGGCCGCCATCATCACAGGCGGCTCAAAAGGGCTCGGGCTGGCTATGGCCGCAGGGCTTGCTTCGGCCGGGTGCCGCGTTATGCTCGTTAATCGGAACGCCGAGGAAGGCATTGCTGCTGCCGCTGAGCTGAGTCGAGACTTTGGCATTGAAGCTATTTCGTTTGCCGCCGACATCACCGATGAAGCTCAGACAATAGCTATGGCGCAAGCCGCTATGGATGCCTTTGGTCAGATCGATATTCTGATCAACAGCGCTGGAATCAACATACGCGGTGCTATCGATGAGCTAACCTCCGACGACTTTCGGAAGGTGATGGATGTCAACGTCAACGGGACGTGGCTCTGTTGCCGAGCCGTAACGCCCTTTATGAAACAGGCGGGCAGTGGCAAGATTATCAACTTAGCCAGTACACTCGGTTTGGTGGGCCTCGCTAATCGAACGCCTTATACGGCCAGCAAAGGGGCTGTTGTGCAAATGACCCGTGCGTTGGGGCTGGAGTTTGCTCCGTTCAATATCAATGTTAATGCAATATGCCCCGGCCCATTCCTGACCGAAATGAATCTGGCTATTGCCGACACCGAAGAGGCCAAAAAGTTCGTAGTTGGAGCCACAGCAATGGGCCGCTGGGCCGAGTTACGCGAAATTCAGGGAGCCGCTATTTTCTTGGCCAGCGATGCCGCCACCTACATGGTTGGCTCAATGCTCACTGTCGACGGCGGCTGGACAGCGCGGTAATTTTCAGTTTTGCTCCTTTACAAGTTCACCGTAAATATGAAACAGTTCACGTTACCCATTGCTTGCTGTGTTGTTGGACTGTGCTCGTTCGTCGTGTCAGTACCAACCAGCCCAAACTATTCGGTTTCGACTACGTATTGGGCACCCGCTGACACCCTTCCCAGGGTGAAAATACCCGAAGGCGTTGACCCGAACGACGAAAACTGGAAAGGCATCGATTTAGAGCCCAAAGAGCCACTAAAACCGCTGTCGCCAGCCGACGAGGCTAAGCAGTTCTTGTTGCCACCCGGCTATCGTATCGAACCGGTGCTGACCGAACCGGCTATTCAGCAACCTGGCGCTGTTGCCTTCGACGGAAATGGGCGGATGTATGTACTGGAATTACGGTCGTACATGCTCACGGCTGACTCGAAAGATGAACTTGAACCCACGAGCCGAATCTCGCGCTGGGAGGATAAAAACAACGATGGCGTCTACGAAACAGGTACCACCTTTGTCGATAACCTGATTTTCCCGCGCTTCGTGTTGCCCTACGGGAAAGACTGCATTCTGTCGATGGAGTCCGACGCTGATAATGTCTATAAATACACCGATACCAACGGCGACGGCAAAGCGGATAAGAAAGAGCTGTTCACGACCAAATACGGTCGGGCGGGTAACGTAGAGCACCAGCAGGCCTTCATGTATTATGGCATGGACAACTGGCTGTACAGTACTGTGAATGCCTTCCGGGTTCGGGAAACGCCGAACGGAGTTATTCGGGAGAAAACAGGCTTTAACCGGGCGCAATGGGGCGTAACCCACGATGACGATGGTAAGCTATGGTTTCAGGGCGGTGCCAGTGGGTTACCGTCGTATTTCCAGTTTCCAATCCACTATGGCAACTTCGAGGTGCCCAACGAGTTTGCGAAAGGCTTTGATGTGCCTTGGGGAGCACCCGTGAAAATTGCCGATATGCAGGGCGGTATGGATGAGATTCGCCAGCCCGACGGCTCGTTGAATCACGTAACGGGTTCGGCTGGGAACGACGTGTATCGGGGTGACCGCCTGCCCGATGCGCTCAAAGGCCAGTACTTTTATGGGGAACCTGTAGCCCGGATTGTCCGGCAAGTAAACCCGGTCGTTACCGAGGGTCTCACCACGCTCAGCAACGTTTACCAAGATCAGCGCTCTGAATTTTTACGCTCAACCGACCCTCTTTTTCGGCCTGTCGATATGACCACGGCCCCTGATGGGACCATGTATATTACCGATATGTACCACGGCATTATTCAGGAGGGGCAATGGACGCAAAAGGGAACGTATCTGCGCACTAAAATCGAGCAATACCAGCTGGATAAAGTGGTAGGCCTGGGACGTATCTGGCGGATTACGTACGACGGCAAAGAGCGGGATAAAAAACAACCCCGAATGCTGACCGAAAAACCGGCACAACTCGTAAAGCATCTGGAGCATCCCAACGGTTGGTGGCGCGATGCCGCCCAGCAATTGATTGTGCTGAAAAAAGATCTGTCGGTGGTGCCAGCTCTGGAAGCTATGGCACTTTCTGGTAAAAATCAGTTGGCCAGAACCCACGCCCTATGGTCGCTGGAAGGTCTTGGAGCCTTGAAAACGAGCGTTGCGCAGAAACTGTTGGCCGACGCCAGCCCACGCATGCGGGTGCAGGCACTCCGGGCGAGCGAAACGCTGTATAAAGCGGGCGACAAAACGCTGGAAGCCGATTACAAAAAATCACTGAGCGACCCCGATGCGAATGTGGCTGTTCAATCGATGTTGACGGCTAAGTTTTTGAAACTTCCCGACCTCGAAACGAGCATCAAATCGACCATGGCGACAAACAAAGCTGCCGGGGTGAAGCTGGTAGGGGAGCAAATTCTGACTCCGCCCAAACCAAGAAACATGGGGCCGTTTGGCGGGCCTGTATTGGCCACGGAGCAACAGGCCATGGTTGACCGGGGTGCGGTAATTTATAATGAATTGTGCTCGCAGTGTCACGGTAACACAGGCATGGGAACGCCCGCTGGAAATGGTAAACTGATTGCGCCAGCCCTGGCGGGTTCGGCCCGTGTTCAGGCTCATCCCGAATATGCCGTTCGGGTGCTTTTGCATGGTATGGAAGGGGCCATCGACGGAAAAACCTATGCCGGAACGATGATGGCCAGTATGAAGGAACAGTCGGATGAGTGGATGGCTGATGTTATTTCGTATATCCGCAACGGCTTATCAAACGATGCGTCGCTGATTACGCCCCAGTTGGTAGCCTCAATACGAACGAAAACAGCCAACCAGAAATCGATCTATCAATATGATAAACTTGTGAAACTGGTTCCTCATGAAATTCCGGTGCAGAACGGCTGCGTGGTAACGGCCAGCCACACCGCTTCAACCCGAATTGGGGGTAATGTTTCGCCTACCAGCGCTTTTACGTACGAAGGCTGGTCGACGGGGTTGAAGCAGGAGAAAGGGATGTGGTATCAAGTCGAATTTCCGAAAGAAATGACGGTAACCGAAGTTTCGTTCAATGCTCCGCAAACGGCTCAAAGAGGATGGGTGTACAATCCAAAACGCCCAACCGACCGACCGCCGTTTATTCAGACGTATCCGAGAGAATATGCTTTAGAAACTTCTTTGGATGGTAAAACCTGGCAGGATGTAATCCCTTCAGGAAAAGGGACTGCCGGTGAAAATATCATTTCGTTTAATGCCCAGAAAGCTAAGTTCTTACGGTTAAAACTGAACGAAGGGACTAACAATGAAGATATTCCTTGGTCGATGAGGCAGCTGAAAATCTTCGCCCAGAATTAGAGTGTAAGTTTAGCCGAGTTGCTGACGCCTGTGGGCTTCGACTCCGCTCAGCCTGACAGTATACTTGAGAGCAGTAGTCCGTTTTAAGTCAATTTTTGAGTCAGGCTGAGCGGAGTCGAAGCCCTTCGCGTCAGCAATTTTCAAACTTGCCCTAAACACCCAGAATTGAGAATTCGATTGCCTTACAAAAACTTTTTATAAATATGGAAACAAACAATAACCAATCGCGCCGGGCCTTTTTGGGTGCCACAACAGCCCTCGTTTCGGGTGCCGTTTTAGGCAGCAATAAGCTGTTTGGAATGCCCGCTCTTATCCGCAATTTGAACAAGCCCAACTCGTTGATCAATGGGGTTCAGATTGGAACCATCACGTACTCGTTCCGGGATATGCCCGACCAAAGCGCCGAAGCAACCCTCAAATATGTATTGGATAGTGGCATCAGTGCCATTGAACTGATGGGAGACCCGGCCGAATCGTTTGCGGGTAAACCCAAAAATCCGGTTGATATGCGGTCCATTTTTCCGCTGATGCGCAAGCGCTCGCAGAAGCAGGAGCTTACCGCCGATGAACAAAAAACTTTAGCCGAAGCCGATGCGCAAACGAAAGCCTACAATGCCGAAGTGGCTAAATGGCGATTGTCGGCATCGATGGCTCCGTTTGAGAAAGTGCGCAAAATGTATGAGCAGGCTGGGGTGAAAATTTACGGATTCAAACCCAATGCGTTTGGTAAAGATAACACCGATGCCGATGTTGATTACGGTATGCGGGCCGCTAAAGCCTTGGGTGCCAATCAGGTTACGGTAGAACATCCGGCCGACGATGCCCAGACACTCCGGCTAGGCACGATGGCTCAAAAGCACGGCATCCGAATGGGCTATCACGGACACGAACAACAAACTCCGACGTTTTGGGATACGGCCCTGGCGCAGTCGCCGGGTAATGCCATGAACTTCGACCTTGGCCACTATATAGCTGCGGGCCAGCCTGATCCGCTGGGTTTGATTGCGAAAAAACACGATAAGATTTCGAGCATGCACATCAAAGACCGCCAAACACCCGCCAACGGAAAGGGCAATTTACCCTGGGGACAAGGCGATACGCCATTGTCTGATGTGTTGAAATTGATGCGCGAAAAGAAGTACACGTTCCCGGCAGCGGTAGAGTTAGAATACAAAATCCCAGAAGGTTCTAACTCAGTGGCTGAGGTACGTAAGTGTTTCGAGTTCTGCACCAAGATGCTGAGCTAAAACATTGGAACGCTGATGACGCGGATGCTGCGCAACACGGATTTACACAGATTTTTTTGATCAGTGGTCATCTGCGTTGGGCAGCATCCGCGTCATCAGCGTTCCATATGTTTACAAACTCATTTCGCCACACATAGGCTCGCCTAATCGCTGGCGGAGCCTCGCCGGATCGGTTTCCTGGCCCAGCAAAAACATAAGCTTCGTGATGGCGGCTTCGGTGGTGATGTCGGTGCCGCTCACTACACCGATCTCCTGTAAGCGGGTGCTGGTCTGGTACTGTCCCTGTGTTACTCGCCCACCTTCGCATTGCGATACGTTGAACAACACAATGCCCCTGTCGATGGCGTCTTTCAAGGCCGCTGAAAACCACTTGGCGGTAGGTGCATTGCCTGCCCCGAACGTTTCGAGCACTACCCCCCGCAATCCCGGTATCTCCAGAACGGCTCGAACAACTTGCTCGGTAATGCCTGGAAACAGTTTTAGAATAGCCACATTCGGGTCCATCGTCGTATGAACCGTTAAGTCTCGATCAGGTTCGTAGGGGCGAATAAAGGGCCGGTTATATTCAATTCGAACCCCGGCCATAGCCAGATGTGGGTAGTTTTCGGAGTGAAATGCGTTGAAATGAACGCTCTCCTGCTTGGTTGACCGATTCCCCCGTAGCAGTGCCGAGTTGAAATACACACAGACTTCGGGTACCATCGGCTGGTTGTTTACCTCTGCTGCGTCCACTGCTGCCGTCTCCACGGCGGCCGCAATTTCCAGAGCTGTAATGAAATTTTCACGGGCATCGGTACGGGCCACGCCGATGGGCAATTGAGCCCCTGTCAGAATCACGGGTTTGTGCAGATTACACAGCATAAAACTCAGCGCTGACGCTGTATAAGCCATTGTATCAGTACCGTGCAAAATCACGAAACTGTCGTATGAGGTGTAATGCTGCTGAATAGTACGAGCCAAATCGGCCCAGATCTCCGGATTCATGTTCGACGAGTCGATAACGTCGGGTAGGGTAATCAGGTCAATCTCAAAATCGAGCCGATGAATTTCGGGAACCCGGTCGAGGACCTGCTCAAAATTGAAGGGTATAAGTTGGCCAGTACCACGGTCATAGACCATGCCGAGTGTTCCACCTGTATAAATGACCAGTACCGATACGCGGGGTTTGTGAGGAAGTGCAGGATTGATGCGAATCATAATAGCCCTTGTGCGTTTGCTGTTGTTTGTTGGGCTACGGTCTCCACTGAAACACCCATCAGTTCGGCCACCCGAGCGGCCACAAGTGGAATATAGGCGGGTTCGTTGCGCTTGCCCCGGTGCGGGATGGGAGCGAGGTACGGGCTGTCTGTTTCCAGTACTATATGGCGAAGATCAATATGAGGCAACACTTTGTCCAATCCGCCATTTTTGAACGTTGAGACTCCCCCAATACCCAACAGGAAGCCCATCTCGATGGCGCGTTGGGCTTCATCCAACGTACCAACAAAGCAATGAAAAATGCCTTTAACGTTTGGCAAAGACAGTGTCTCGATTAGGTCAGCGGCTTCGGCGAAGGCGTTCCGGTCATGACCAGAGCGGGTGTGCATCGATACGAATAGATTGCGTTGCGAAGCCCACTCCAACTGAATCCGGAATGCCTCGAACTGGCGGTCGACGTGGGTCATGTCCCAGTAGAAATCTAGCCCAATTTCGCCAACAGCAATGAATTTGTGCTTGTTCAACTGGCTTTCGGCTACCGTTAATTCCATCTCCATAGTCTCGTTGACGTAGGTCGGATGGAGGCCCATCATGGGCAGGCACCGGTCGGGAAAGCGACTGGCCAGAGCCATCATGCCGGGTATTGTTTCGGAGTCGCAATTAGGCATCCAAACTTGCTCCACTTGCTGACTGAGGGCATTCTGAAGCATTCCTTCGGTGCCACCAGTGTAGCGTTCCAACCCGAATTGTTTATCGTAAATATGCGCGTGCGTGTCAATGAAAATCATACCGCAAAGGTAGGAATTGGAACGCGGATGACACGGATGCTTCGCAACGCGAATGGTCACTGATAAAAAAAATCGTGTAAATCCGCTTGATCCCGCCCCGGCGTACCGGTGTCATCCGCGTTCTATCTTCTTTGCGATTTTTCCCGAATTGATATTCAAACTCCGGATGATGCCGGTGAGTGGTGTCGAAAAGCCCAGAAAATAAAGTCCCTTGAGGTCAGGTTCATCAAACCAGAGCGACTTGGGGTAGCCACGGTCATTTAGGATTTTGGCTGAAAGTATTTCACCCAGCATTGGTTGCAGACCCGGCCTGTAGCCCGTTGCCAGCACAATGGCATCGAAAGGTCGCTCTGAGCCGTCGGTGAAGGTAACAGTGCGGGCATTAATGCGTTCGATACCGGGAGCTACGGCAATGTTTCCGGCTTTTATCTCATCCAGTGTGCCAAGGTCAATTACCGGAATCTTGCCCTCCTCCCGGATCAGGTACGAAGGCGGGTGTTTGGGTTTGCCCAGCCCGTATTGCGTCAGATCGCCTACGCTCAACCGCTGCGACAGACCAGCCACAAAATCGTAAAACCAGTTCGGGAATTTGTTCAGAAAGATAGCCGTAGGCTGTGTGGGTTTGCCAAACATGTTGCGTCGAACAATACTCACCGGACCGCGCACCGAGATGGTTGGCCGTGCACCGTGTTCGAGTAAGTCGAGAGCAAGTTCGGCCCCCGTGTTACCCATGCCCACTACCAGCACGTTTTCGTCGCGGAAGGGGGCTCCGTTGCGGTAGTCGTGGCTATGCCAGATCACCCCTCTGAAATCGCGTATGCCCGGCAGTTCAGGTTGATTCGGAATCCGATTGTAGCCAGTGGATACCACTACGTTATCGGCTAGAAACGTATCGGTTGGGGTTTGGACTTCCCATTTGCTGTCGGTTGTCCGGCGAATCCGTTGAACTGGCTGATTGAATAGCGGATTGATGTTGAAATGCTTAGCGTACTGCTCCATGTATTCCACCAACTGAAGCCGCGAGACATACGTCGGATAGTCGGCAGGGTAGGGGAGATGCGGCAATGCCGAATGCTCTTTAACTGTATGCAGATGCAGCCGGTCGTAGTGATTGCGCCAGGCGTAACCTACGTACTCACTGGCTTCCAAAACAGTGAATTGCGGTTGGCTTTGTGGCTTCCGGCCAGCCTTCTGGTTGTGGTGGATCAGCTGTCCAGCCATCGCTAAACCGGCCGGGCCTGCTCCGATAATTAAGGTGTTAGTCATTATTTAATTCGGGTCCACGTCTGGGTTTTCCCAATTAGCGAAATGCCCACGTAACCACGCACGTCGAGCGTGTTCGGGTTTTTAAGGGTCATTTTGCAACTGTATGTTTTGCCATCTTCGGGATTATAAATTTTCCCTTCGTCCCAAACATCGCCCCCGTCGAACTCAAAGCCCGTCATGATGTTTAGGTTCATTAGCGGGCGAGACTGCATTTTTACATCGGGGTTTTTGCTGTCAAGTTTTGGTTTGTTGGTCGTAGGATCGTTAGGCTCTTTCAACCAAACCAGTTTGCCAAAATATTTGTCGCCTTGTTTATAGATCTGAACATGACCACGTTTGGTACCGTTAAGCCAGGTACCCACGACAGCATCAGGATTGTCGTCGGTGGGGAATCCGGTAGGTCGGAAAGCAACGAGGATGCTGGAGACTGCAAAAAGAAAAGCAACGCAGACGAATGATTTCATTGGTGATGATTTATGGTTTTTAGTTGATTTTTTAGGATAAATGCAAATATCCGCTCCAATAAAGTGACGAACAAAACGCAAGGGTGCTTATTCTTGCAAAAAACTACAGGCAAACTATGTTCAGACGTGACCCACTAAAGAGCTACCCAACTGAAACTGAATCCCGGACAATAATCCGGTTTCAGGACTGCGATCCGCTTCAGCACCTAAACAACGCTAAATATTTTGATTATTATTTCAATGCCCGCGAAGATCAGGTAGCTAAACTGTACGATTTTAACCCCGGTCAGCTGTTTCGGGAGTTGGGTACAAGCTGGGTGGTTTATCAACATCAGATTGCCTACGTTCGGCCTGCCCTTGTGAGCGAGTGGATTCGAATCCGATCACGCATCATTCATTACACCGAGGATACAACTGTTACCGAGTATTTCATGACCGACGATGCAGGGCGGCAATTGAAAAATGTACTTTGGGTAACATCCAAGTACATTAGCGTCCGAACGGGCAGGCGAATACAACACGACCCCGCTGTGATGGAACTCCTGGAGGCTATTTGCGAACCGAATGTAAAATTCGACGAACTGGTTTTCAATGAGCGAATCCGGGAAATCAAGACTAGCTTGCAACATTAATACCAGAAGGCCGTATCCTCACCTTCCTCAAGTTACGTATGCATCGTGGGAATTCATCTTTGTCGTCAGTCGCTGTGACGGATCCGTCGCTGCTTCGGGTCAATGTAATCATTGCCCAATCAACAGATTATGATGGCTTTCTGAGCGAATCTATCGAGGCACTTATTCGGGATGAAGCCGATAATACGGTTGCCAATACCGGAATTCAAATGAACGTAAATGGCCGGGCCTTATCGCTCAACAACGGTTCATCGAACTATTACGGGGCCTATCCGCACTACCGCCTAACAGATTTAGATTTGCCCATTGATGCCAATGCCACGTATGCTATCACCCTTGTGCTGACTGATGGTCGAGAGTATGCGCTTGGTACAATTCACGCCCTTCCCGCCGTCACACCCGACCAATTTTCGCCCCCTACTCAACACTCCCGACGGCAATCCTTGACCCTTACCTGGCAGAATCTGGAGCCAGACAACTGGTTAAAAAGCCAATGGAAACGCTGGCAGGGAGAAACCTCGGCCACTACCCTGAAAATAGCTAAAAGTAATTGGGTAAAAGACCAGTGGGGCAATTTGCAGGTAGACCATAAAAGTGGCAACGAGGCTGATTTTCTGGCCGTGCCTGTTGGCGCTGGGGAGCAGGAATATACCGTTCCACTGTCATTTTTCGAGGGACCTTTGAACCAGTTCAATGCCCTTGAGATTCAGATCGACTCCGAAAAGAACCTGATCATTCCCAAACCTTTTCGCGAGGGCAGCGTCATCAGCAGTGTAAACTCCACGGTTTACAGAATAGACGTCACAGACTGATCTGGCTGTAAACAAGAACGGGGGTAGCGTAAGTTGGCTTACTTGTGCTACCCCCGTTCTGATTGCTTTATGGTCTGTTAACGATAATGGCCAGGGTCGGAATCCTGCCATTCATTTACGCCATCCCGTATCCGGTTCCGAAACGTGAGCGTGTCCTGTGCGTAAGAAGTTGTTCCGTCGGCGTTAGCGTATTTATACTTCAGGAAGATTTTCCGGTTCTGCAGGAGTTTTGGGCGATTATAGACACTTTCCCCATCTGGCAAAATCACAACACTAGACCCGGTGGCCTGACTGACCGTAACGGTGTTACCCGTTAGTGTGATCTTCATTGACCCGGCCTGATCGCTGATTTTATTGGTAACCAATGCATTCGGAGCCACTGTCTTAAGGGTCATAATTTTGGCTTCAGGCGAGGGGATGGTCGTGAAATAGTTGGTGGTTTTAATCACTTTACCCGTCGCATCTTTAACCGTTGTCACTCCTCCATGCCAGTAATTACCAAAAAGCATGTTCTCATATTTCAGGGCGACAACAGCGTATCGTTTGGCGGCTACAATCGAATCGGCATCGGCTGTGCTGATGTAGAAAGGAATAGCGTAGACTGGATTGATCGTTGTGGCGTCCTGCAAAAACTTAGCCGAGTCGGCTTTTATTACCACAGACCCTGAATGCTCACCTGCTTTGATGACCATTTTGGCCTTATCCGAAATGGTAAAATAGTCGGCTGGCATTGGTTTGAGGGCAGTTACCGGTAGCACAGCATCCTTGATATAGCCGACCCCCGTTTTCATAGCCGCCAGAATATCGGCGGTTACCAGCTTGTCGTCCATGCTGAAATTCACTACCCTGTCGCGGGTATTTTCCCGGGTTCCGCCCAGGGCAGCGCCAACTTCTATTTTCATGCCTTCACCCACCACAAAGGTGCGAACATTGGTTTGATACATAAAATAGATGGATGTATAGGCAAAGTCTTCAATATAGTCTTTGTAACAGGAGGTCATTATCCCGGTAAGAAGCACACAGGCAACTACTAGTTTTTTCATGGCTTGTTTTATGGTTTATTTCCAGGATTCCCACCCTTCGTTTTGAATCAAATTGCTCATTCTCAGCATTTCGTCGTAAGGAATAGGCAAGAACGCCGACTGATACGAGCGGGTTTCAACTACTTCGTCGAGTTTGTACGTAAAGGACCCATCGGTGTTTCGGGTGATTTTGGCCATGTGAACCGGCTTGTTTAACTCCGTCAAGCTAGTTGTCCAACGGCGCAGATCGTAAAAGCGGAGCCCTTCAAAACACATTTCGAGCCGTCTCTCGTTTTTTACAAATTCGTTGAACGCCGTTTTTCCGAGGCTGGCCACTTCTGCCAAATAGGGGTCAGTGGTAAATCCTTTTACCCCATCGGTGTTAGGACGGTTGCGCAAGTAGGCAATGGCGTCTTTAGCCGACAGGCCATACTTGCCGCCGTTTGGTCCTTCGACCTGATTGGCGGCCTCTGCAAACGCCAGACACATGTGCTCCCAACGGATGAAGAACTTTGTATGCGGTTGACGATTGATCGAGTTGTCCGAAAAATTCAGGCCCATAAACACCATTTTCTTGATGTGATAATTCGTCCGGCTATTCACCGCAGGACCGGCTGCATCTTTTGCATTCAGCCAGTTTTCGAACGTATACATCGTTGTTGTGGTGTTGATCTTTACGGCTTTAGCGGTGTTGTGAAAAATAGTAGCGTAAAAACGGGGATCGCGGTTTTCGTAGGGCTTCGTGGGGTCATATAGGCTTCGGGCATCGGTGATGGGGTACCCGTTCTTCATGGGGAAGGCATCAACTAGTTCCTGAGTAGCGCCTACCGAACCAGTACCCTGAAAACCACCCGGATAGAACATACGCTCTATTGCATCATTGGCATTGTTGTAGCGCGAGGCAAACACAATTCCGGGATAATTGGGATCAAACCAGTTCAGCGCTTTAGTTGGTGAAAACCCGTTAGTAACAGCGTCTGTTTTCATCTTGAAATCAATGACCTGTTTGGCGTTCAGAGCCGCTAAATCCCACCGGGTCGCATCATTGCCGGGGTTGAATCGGGGGCTCGCCCAGGTTTGGTACACCAGCGCTTTCAGGGCACGGGTGGTAATGCCATCGAACCGCCCCCAGTAGCGTGAACCTGCATACGTGCGGTCGTTTACATTGGGTACCAGAAAATCGCGGTGTGCAATGGGTAGATACTTGTAGGCGGAGTCGCAATCGGCGATAATCTGTTTCACGCACTCATCGTAGGTGTTACGTGCCAGATTCGTTTCCTGCTTAATGTCTACGGGTTCAAGCACAATAGGGTACCCTAAAAGCTGGCCATTCATGCCCTTGCCCCCAAACTTTTGCAGCAAATCCCACTGAAACCAGGCCCGTAACGCGAAGGCTTCGCCCTGAAGCCGATTTTTGACCAGGCTATCCAGGTGGGCATTCACCAGAAACCGAGTGTTGTACCCCCGGCGGTCTTTCAAGAACAGATTGACCAAATAAATGGACCTGTAATCACGGTCCCAATACGTACGAAACGGGTCCTGACTGGTTGGCAATGCACCCACAGCCAAGCGATTCATGCTGTTGGTTGTGCTGGTGATCACCACATCATCGGTGGTTCCGTCGAGGTAAACGCCCTCATTGTCGTTGTAATTCCGGGGCATGTTATCATAACACTGGCCCACCAGCCCCTGCACCATATCCTGATACTTCCAGATATCTTCGGTGGTGCGGTTGCCGTTCGGATACGGCTCCAGGTAATCAACGCATGAGGAAAACCCAACGCCCGCGAGTACCATTATGACCAAACTCTTTGTATAAATCGTAGATAATTTCATACCAGTCATCGACTAAAACGTCAATTTAATACCACCAGAAAACGTTTTGAACAACGGATATACCGTGACGCCAGAGTTAATCGACTCAGGGTCAACATCCTTAATCTTGGACACCGTGAGTAAGTTGGCTCCCCGTACGTATAGGCGCAGGCCACGGGCACCAATGATTTTGCCGGGAGGAACGGGTACATTGTAGGCTAGTTCAACATTTTGAATTTTGAAGAAACCGCCGTCCCGCAACCAGAAATTCGACCCAACAAAGTTGTTGTTCACCTTGTAATACGTGAGTCTCGGGTAAGCGCCATCGACATTGTTTTTCACGAAATCGGAGTAGTTGTTATCACCCCAGCCATTCCAGAAATACTTGTTGGTCATCGGAATGTCGTAGCCAGCCCGTCCATTTCCAATGGCTGTAAACTCGAAGTTCCGGTAGGCTACCCGCAGATTCAGGGCATAGATAAGTCGGGGTGCCGTGTTGCCGATCTGGCTCTGATCGTTGTCGTCTACTATGCCGTCCCCGTTGTTATCCTGGTATTTTAAATCGCCCTGGCGCAGAATTTCGTCGTATATCTGAGGAATCTGTTTGGTCTCGGCATCACTGGTAAACTTACCCAGATAGGTTTGACCCCAATAGGCGTCAACTGGTTTGCCCACCCGCGTCTGGTACCCAAATCGGTACTTTGGCTCATCCCATTTCAGGATCTTGCTATTCTGAATAGTGGCATTACCCCCCACTGAAAAACGCACGCCCGCCACTTGATCCGTGTACTGAAGCCCGGTTTCCAGACCATAGTATTGCACCTTATTGTAGTTAAACCAGGGCCGCGAAGTCGAAATGCCCGCTACGTATGGCACCGTATTGGCAAGCTGCGACACAATACCGTCGCGCAGGTTGTTGAAATAGTTGATCTCAACAGAGAGTTTCCGGTTCAACAACAAGGCATCAAGTCCAATGCTAAACTCTTTGCGTTTTTCCCAGGTGAGATCCGGGTTACCAATCCGGCTTGGTGTGGTCCGGTATACCGAGTTATCAGTATTGCTCCCAAACCACTGATTCGTAGAATACGGCCCAAAAGCCGAACCGGTGGTATTGACTCCCCAGCGATCCAGGTCATAAAAAGGCGGCAAAAAGCCTTCGAACCCGATAATACCCGCTTCGGCCCGCAGTTTCAGATAATTGATTGCCCGCACGTTCGACAGAAAACTCTCTTCTGATAGTATCCAGCCAATACCAGCGGCAGGAAACAAGGCATAACGTTTGTCCTTGGCAAAGCTGTAGGTGCCTGCGTAATTGAGTGCGCCCTGAAACACATATCTGTCTTTAAACGAATAACTGGCATTCAGAACCGTACTTTGCTGCCGTTGTGGCTCTTCAATACCATTTCTGGCCGCTTTGGCAATGTAGTACGTCAAGCCTGCCTGCACCGAATGGTTGTTCCAGGCATTTTCGTAACTCAGGTTTTCGTAAATCCCGAACCGCTGCGAATAATAATCGTGCAATTTGGCTTGCCCGGCCATATCGACTCCATCGTGTACTTTCGACAAACGGGTTGTATCTACGCCAGCTGCAGTTTTCCCCGGTGTAACGATATAGGCGATATAATCTTCGGCTTTGCCAATGCGTAAGCTGTTGTACGCAACAAAACCAACATACGTCCGCGATTTCAACCCGGGAATGATCTCCTTCATGTCGTACTCAAACGTGATGTTAGAAGATCCTGTCCGGCCGGTTTCTGTATAGTAGCCATTGTGCATAATGTTGCCAATAGGATTACTTCTATACGCAGAGTTGGAGCTAACCGCGTACCAGGGCGCTACGGGATCATCGCCAAAAGCGGCATAAACCGGATAGGCATTGGGGGGCGTGTTGGTGATGTCGTTGATAACGGTATTAAACTCAACCAGATCCAGCGCCGTGTTCGTGTTACCGTCGTCGCTGGTAAAGTTGGCATTATACCCATAATTGGGTGATCGACGCATGGTAAGTCCGCCGAAAAAGCCAACCTTCACTTTAATCAGATCGTTGATTTTTACATCGATATTCGTCCGTACGTTAATCCGGTTATAGTCAGAGGGAGCCCCAATTTTGAAGATATCACCCTCGCCATTGTAACCCAGATACGCACTGTACTGAACGACGTCGTTACCGCCTAGTGAGGAAAGGTTTATGCGCCGGAATGACTTGGAGTTTTTCAGCAACAGATTCCGAAAATCAACACTTGGGTTATAGGGGTTATACGGATTGTTTTTCGCGTACTCCGAAATCGTTGCTTCGCTGTACAAACCAGGCAACCCATTGTTGGCACGGGCGGTGTTGTTCAGTCGGGCGTACTCTGCTGCTGAAGCCCATCCCGGGAACCGGTCAATGATGCTGACCCCTTCTTCGGCATTGACGTTCAAGATGCGCTCGTTGACCTGACCCCGTTTCGTTTTGATATAAATGATGCCATCGGCTCCCCGAGGTCCCCACATCGTTTTCCCTACCACATCTTTAATGACGGTCACCGACTCAATTTCCTGCGGGTCGAGCGGCATTTCGGTGATGTCTGTTGGAATATCATCGATAATAAAGATTGGACTGCGACCTCGGGTGGCCAGTCCAATCTTTTCAGTTACCCGAAAGTTTCCAAGCTGCTCTTCGGCGTTGAGGCCGGGTGAACCATCCCGCTCAATCACTTCCAGTCCATTTACCAGACCCGAAAAAGCATTGCGTAGGTCATTTGTCGGATATTTCTCCAGCGCACTTGTTTTCAGGGTTGTGTATGACCCGGTGGTAAGCCGTTTTTTGATATTCATAAACGGCATGGGCACAACGTCTTCCTGCGTAGAAAAGAGTTTTTCTTTTTTCAAAGCGATGGTGCTGCTGGTCACAATAGCGCTCACCAGCGATACGGACTTACCGTAGCCAAAAGACGACACACTTACAAAATCGTCGGGAAATGCTTCGAAATCAAACTCGCCGGCCGCATTGGTTTCGGCATAAATCCGGCCTTCGCCTACCACCACGGTGGCCTTCGGTATGGGGTTGCCTGCCTCATCGGTTACCCTCATGTTAACAGAAAGGGTCGATTTTGGCTTCTTGTCGGCTTTTTTCTGGGCGCTTGCCGGGCTGGCTATAAATAGACAAAGTAATAGTAAGCCAAACAGCGCCTGTTGTTTGTGCAGCGTATAAAATCTCATGATGATTCGTTAAATAAGGAAGGCTACCACACTTCGTTGGAAACAAAATTTTTCATCTTGTACATATCCTCCGTGTTGAAGGGCAGGTAGTACATCGCATTTTTCCAGCGTGTCTGACGATCCGCCGACATGGCCATACGTATGTACCGGTAACCCGTAGGGTAGGTCGTGCTAACGGGTACTTTCTCAATATCCACCCGGTACAGCGGCCCATTCATAACAACGGGAGCGTCTTTCCACCGGCGAATATCATGGTAGTAATGACCACCTTCGAAACACAGTTCAATGGTGCGCTCATTTTTGATCCGCTCCCGGAACTTGTCTTTCGACCCGGTATAGGCAGGTAGTACGTCGGGCATGCCTACGCGGGTTCTGATTTTGTTGAGCGCCTGAACCGACGATAACGTAGCACCCGGTGCCATTCCGTTGGGACCATATGCCTCGTTGGCAGCTTCGGCATAATTCAGGTATAGCTCGGCTAACCGAATCAGCGGGTCGGTGTATTGGGGCGTTGTTTTATTTTTCACACTTTGCTCACCCCAGGTTTTCCGTTCGTAGTAGCCCGTGCGGGTAACACCTGCATACGACTGATCGAGTAGTTCAGCATACGTAGCGGCCCCATTCGTTGTAGAGTAGTAGATCTGAGCCGTACCATAGCCCGGCACTGGGGCCGTGTTATAAATTATGTCGATGTAGAAACGAGGATCCCGGTTCACATACGGATTTTGCTCATTGTAATGCCCAGCCGCAGCCGCAGCCTGCCGGTCGGCATCGGTGTTGAGGGGCTCGCCCCACTTCGTTTCGAACTTATCCACCGTATTCTGGGTAGGGCATTCACCAGAAAAACCGGTTTTGCTACCCCCAAAAATACCATTCACCTGTCCCTGTAAATCACCGGTATTATAGGTTTTCGTGCCTGCATACCACGCCCAGAGTTGCTCGTTCGAATAGGTGGTGCCAATGTAGTTTTTCTTGTAGTCGGCCAGCGACAGCAAGGCGTAACCGTTTTGCTCAGCTATTTTAATGGCCTCCCAATTGGCCTTAGCAGCTTCTTCCCAGTCTTTGGTACCTAGTTCGTTGTTGAGCGGGCTGGCGGCATACAACAACGCCCGGGCTTTGAACGCTTTTGCGGCTACACCCGTAGGGCGTTTTTGCTCCGGGTTATTCAAGTGACCCGTAATGCCCGGACCTGGGTCCCGGCGCATGAGATCCGCTTTCTCAAAATAGATAGCCGCCGAATCCATATCAGCGGCAATGCGCATCAAGGTTTCGTGTTTAGATAACCTTGGTATATCCCACGCATCATCGGGGCCAATTACTTTGTTCAGGTAAGGCATAGGACCCCAAAGCCGGAATAATTCAAAGTGGGCAAACGCCCGGATAAAATGAGCCTGACCTTTGAAATCGTTAATGTCGACCGGGCTTACATCTTTCAGTAAACCGATGTTTTCCAGCGACATGTTACAGATCCTGATAATCGAAAACATAGATCCCAGGATTGGGCGCCGGGCCGGGTCGTAGGTCATTTTGTTGATAATGGCTGAGATCTGACCGCTTTTAATGACCTGTGAATCCATAATCCGGCCCATATCGCTCATGTCGGTCAAGGATTCCATCGTGTATTTCTGATCCCAGAAATCAAAGTACAGCGAATAGGCATTCTTGATATTGTAGGCCCGCCAGGTGGTGCCGTCGAGTTTATTTCCTTCGTAGATGTTATCGAAAAACTTTTTGAAGTTTTCGTATTTTGAAAAGACATCGGCAGTGGTCAGGCCCGATTCGGGGGCTTTGTCCAGATAGTCTTCAATGCAGGAGCTTAAACCAATCATCAGGCATAACGATGACAGGAGTAGGGTATACTGTTTTTTCATGTCGGATGAGTTGTCGTTAGAAAGCTGCCTTGATCGCAAATTTGACGCTGGCTAACTGTGGATAGAAGCCCTGGTTAAAGTCCTTTCGTTCGGGGTCACCTTCGATAAGTCTAGTCTTCGTCCAGAGGTTATTCGCCGTTACAAAAAAAGTGATGTTCGACATGCCCAGCGTGCGCTTCAACATTTTGGAATTGAAGTTATAGGCCGCGTAAACCTCCCTCAAACGCAGATAATCAGCGTTTCTCCAGAACCGGTTCTGCACCATAATGTCGAAACCCCGGTCGGCCTCGCCACCACCCCAGAACAGGTTGTCTGTGCTGCCCCCGCTGGAATAATGGAGGGTAGCATGGTTTGCAGTAGGATTGGTTGGCGTCCAGTAGTCTAACTGTGAGGAGTGAACCCGCCAGTCGCCTTTGATAAACTCGACTTCGTAAGGCTGGTTGAATTCTACGTACTTGCCAAGGTTGCCCTGAAGCATGAAGTTGAAGTCGAATTTACGGTACGAAAAGCCCGACGACATAGAGAAGGTCACATTGGGGTAGTCGGAGCCCGCAATTGGATATTTGTCGAGGTTCGTGATTTTACCGTCGGCGTTGTAGTCCAGGAATTTGTAATCACCTACGTTCAGCTTGCTGATATCAATAGCCGAGGTATTGTTATGAATATCGTCCACCGAGGTGTAATAACCCGATCCGGTCAGTAATACACCGCTCAACTGAGCGCCCAGTGGCTTACCCTGCTCTTTCTGATAATCAAACGCATAGGGCAAATCATCTTTAAAGAGAATCCGGTTTTCGTTGAAGCCAAAAATGCCTTTCACAAAATAGCTAAGGCCCATTCCTGTGCTTTTCCGGTATTCGGCTTCTACTTCAATACCGTGCTTTTTGAGCCGTCCGCGATTCAATTCTTTAAACGAGTTGCCAACCAGCATGGTAACGGTGCGGGGCACCAGCAGCATTTTCTCGCGCTGTTCATCGAACAGATCGACACTAAGCGTGAACTGGTCATTCCACAGCCCTAACTCCACCCCTAAGTCACGCTTTCTAGCCTCTTCCCATTGCGAGGTGATGTTGCGCCCGAGATCTTCGTGAATATAACCGGCGTTGTCTTTGAAGTAGTCGCTCAGATAGAGCCAACGGTTTGCGGCAATATCGCTCCCCACTTTACCATCAGAGTACCGGAACTTAAGTTTACTGATCAGGGGGATGTTATTCTTGAAAAACTTCTCCTCAGACGCTACCCAGCCGATGGCGCCGGAAGGGAAAAACCCGTACCGGTTGCCCGGTGCAAACCGTTCTGATCCCGTATAGCCCACATTGACTTCAACGAGGTATTTGCCCGCGTAATCGTAGGTGCCACGACCTACCAGGGCCTGGTTGTAATACGGAAACTCAGTGGTTTTGTCTTTTTGCTGGCGGTTGGCCAGTGCTAGCCCCGACACCGAATGCTGCCCAAACGTGCGGGCATAATTCATGGACAATTCGTAATAAAAATCCTTGTAGTAGTCGTTCTCTAACTCACCCACGTTAATATCGAGGGGGCCTTGCTGGAACGTTTCATTCCCCTGTCCATTCCGAAACCAAGGGTTTTCTTCAGTACCAATTTTGTTGTAATTCAACTGGTAATCCGGAAAGGTGTAGCTGGCATACAGAGACCGGTTCCGGTAGTAGGTACTCATGGAAACCTTTCCCTTTATGCCCAGTCCTTTGGTTAAAAAGTCAAGTTTCTGATCCAGGATCAAATCTGTAAACAGCTTCGAATCCATATACTGGTTGAACGACCCCTGGTTCATCGATGTGTAGGGGTTGCCGGTAAACTCGCCGAAATTCATCGCCAGGCGCTTGCCCTTATCGTTCGGATAATCAGGATCGGGGACCTGCTCCAGCACCCAGGCAGGGAAATAGGCCGGATAGCGGGATGGTCCGGTCGAGTATAGGTTTCGCCAGGGTGTATCGGTCGGTTGATTTTTGACCCCCGTTTCGCCACCTACATTGAGCGACAGAACCGTGTTTTTGCTGAGGTTAAAATCAATGTTAGTCCGATAATTAAATCGGTGATACCAGTAGCGCGTATCGTCGTATCCCTGGTTATATGCCTTAAAGAAATCACCCTGGTAAGCGTACCCAAGCGAAGCAAAGTATTTGATGGCGCTTGTGCCGCCCGACACGTTAAAGTTGGCGTTGGCATTCGGCGCAAACTGCTTGGTCATAATATCAAACCAGTTTACGTCGGGATACCGAAGCGCATTCAGCGGAGTAGATGGGTTCCGATATTCGTTTAGAGCCGACTGAGGAATCAAATCCGTGAACTGCTGCCCGTTCATCAACGCCGTGTTGTACATCGACATGGTGGTGTACGAACTAATGTGATCAGGAATCCGGGTTGCCTTCGATAAACCGTACGAGCCGGTAAAATCTAACTTTGGCTTACCAATAACACCCCGCTTGGTTGTTACGATAATTACTCCGTTCGCGCCCTTCGCCCCGAAAACAGCCGTGGCCGAGGCATCTTTGAGCACCGAAATGGTCGCGATTTCGTTCGGATCCATATCCCGGAAATCGCGCTCCACGCCATCCACCATAATCAGTGGCTGCGAACCGTTCCAGCTCGACAGGCCCCGAACAATGATTTCGGAGTGGTCGCTGCCCGGCTCACCACTTTGCTGCATGGTCAAGACCCCAGAGAGCTTACCCGCAATGGCATTGGTAATGTTCGATGTACCCGACCGCATCAGAGCTTTGTTGTCGACCTGTGTGATGGCGCCAACGACGCTCTCTTTGCGTTGCGTACCATACCCAACCACCACAACTTCCTGAAGTGACTTATTTTCAGCCACCAGCGTAACATCCAATATCTTCTTGTTGCCCACGGGATACTCCTTGGGAGCGTAGCCGATGTAGCTAAAAACCAATATCGACTCCGTGCTGGCGACGGTTATTTTATATTTTCCGTCTTTGTCGGTCGATAAGCCGTTTGTGGTACCTTTTTCCACGACGTTTACGCCAGGCAGGTATTCACCATCGTCGCCCTTAACCATACCAATTACGGTTACAGCAACTGCATTTGAATTAGCCGCCAATACCTCTACGGGTTTGGCTCTGGCTTTCGCTTTGGGATCATCGTCGGCCGCCCAAAGCTGCCCGGGGAGCAGACATTGTAAAACTATTCCGGTAACGGCATAGCTATAGAAGGCCACTGAAGGTAGTCGTTTCAAGTGCATAGAATTGAGGTTGAAATAGGGATAGTAAATTGGTACTGGGTATGCTGAAAAATGGGCTTACTGAGAGCAATAAATAGCTATCAGATGATTATGTGAGTTATTAAAAGTTAAAATTATTAGATTGCTTTTGACTGGAATCTAGGTATGTAAAGGCAGCGTCAAGTTGACTTCAGATATCTGTATAATAGCTCGGCAGTAAAAAGTGGAGTGCACAGATAGGACTTAGGTGAGCCTACAAACGCTAATCTCGGGCCGGTCATAGTGGATACAGAATTATAGGAAAATATCAATTTTTACGTCTATTAAACTTATAAACTATTAGTTTCTACTCCTTATAATTATAATTAGTAAGCTGAAATTAACAACAAAGGTGTAACTTAACTGTATCGGCGAAACGGCTACAAAATGAACTAAGTAAAGCCACAGACTACAAACGGCTAGATAAGTAATCTGTGGCTTTGGGTATACTATAAGTTGTCAGTTATCAGTGGCTATCGCGCTGGACCACACTGCCCGAACTACCCTGTAAAAAGTCGAAATCGGCCCCTTCGTGGGCTTGCATAACGTGCCGTACGTAGAGGTTTACATAACCCCGGTTGTAGCCTAAATCAAGCGGTTTAAACTGGGCCAGCCGCCCTGCGAGCTCTTCATCAGATACGTGCAGGTGCAATGATCTATTCTCAACGTCGAGGGTAATAAGATCGCCATTTTGCACGAATGCTAGGTTACCACCCACCGCCGATTCGGGCGAGACGTGCAACACCACCGTGCCGAAACCGGTGCCACTCATACGTCCATCCGAGATGCGGACCATATCGTGAACGCCCTGCGCCAGAATCTTGGCCGGAAGCTGCATGTTGCCCACTTCGGGCATGCCCGGATAACCGCGTGGCCCTACGTTCTTAAGAACCAATACGCACGATGGGTCAACATCGAGATCGGGATCGTCGATGCGGACTTTGTAATCATCAATATTCTCAAATACGACCGCCCGGCCCGTATGTTGCATCAGAGCGGGAGAAGCTGCTGAGGGCTTTATTACAGCACCATTCACGCAAAGATTACCCCGCAAGACGGCCACACCCGATTCGGGTTTAAATGGTTCATCAACGCTGGCAATAACAGATCGGTCGTAGCACTGGGCTTCGGCGCAATTCTCGCCAATCGAGTAGCCATTCACCGTAATTGCTTCATTGTGCAGCGCGCCACGCAACTCCCGAATCACGGCAGGCAAACCACCGGCATAAAACAAATCTTCCACAAAATGTTCACCCGATGGTTGCAGGTTAGCTAACAACGGGATTTTAGCCGATAACCGATCGAAATCTTCGAGTGACAACTGAACGCCCATACGCCCGGCAATAGCCATTAGGTGGATAATGAAATTAGTTGATCCGCCCAAAGCCGCATTAACCATAATCGCGTTTTCGAAGGCTTCACGGGTCAGAATATCCGATGGCTTCCGGTCGGCATGAGCCAGCGCAACTGCTTGCATACCTGTCATGTGAGCGAGTACTTTTCGGCGAGAATCGGCCGCCGGAATCGTAGCATTGTCGGGCAGAGCGAGACCCAGCGACTCAACCATAGCGGCCATCGTGCTGGCAGTGCCCATTACGGCACAGTGACCCTGCGACCGGGCCATGCAAGCCTCCGCTTCCACAAATTCCTTTTGCGACATCTTACCGGTTTTGAAGTCCTCGGCAAACCGCCACAGGTCTGACGTGCCAATTTTTCGGCCCTGATACCGGCCAGCCAGCATTGGCCCGCCCGACAGCACAATCGTAGGAATATTAACACTACAGGCGCCCATCACCAGCGAGGGCGTTGTTTTGTCGCATCCGCAGAGCAACACGACCGCGTCGATAGAGTTTCCCCGGATACTCTCCTCTACATCCATACTGGCCAGGTTGCGAAACAGCATAGCCGTGGGTTTTATCTGGCACTCTCCCAGCGACATGACCGGAAATTCGAGTGGAAAGCCACCCGCTTCCCAGACGCCCCGTTTCACGGCGTCGGCCAGTTCACGGAAGTGGGCATTGCAGGGCGTTAATTCCGAAAATGTGTTGCAAATGCCGATAACCGGCTTTTTCTCGAATAAGTGGTGCGGAAAACCCTGGTTTTTCATCCAGGCACGATAAATAAAGCCATCTTTTCCGGTGCGGCCAAACCAGTCCTGTGAGCGAAAAGGCATAAAAAAACGCACACCTTTGTTAAGTAAGGGCGTGCGTTTTTATAAAGAGCGAATGGTCTATGGCTTACCCATATTTTCGCGATCATACACGGCCTTCAAACGGGTTCGGGCGCGTTTGAGCCGCATTTTTACAGCGCTGATTGTTAGACCAAATTGCATTGCTATATCGTCTATTTTCGCTTCATGCTCGTATTTGAGCCGTAAAATCTGTTGATCTTCTAACTTAAGTTGGTGTAAGTAGGGCAATACGTCGATTGCTTCGTGATTATGTGTGGTCAACCCTAACCGGTCAGTATCCAGGCGGCCCTCTTCAAGGCTTAAGTGCAAGGGCTTCCGCTTCAGTTGCCGGAGCTTGTCTGCACAATAGTTGCGGCTAATCGCAATAATCCAGGTTGAAAATGAACTCTGGTTATTGAAGGTATTCAGTTTCTGGAAAACCTTAACAAAAACATCCTGTGTGCAATCGGCTGCCAATTCAGGGTCTTTAACCCAAAAAAGGCAGGTGGTATAAACCTTTTCCCGATGACGAGCGTACAGGGCATTGGTGTATTTAGGGTCTGATGAACTACTGATCAACCCAATTAATTCTTCGTCGTTCAAATTAAGCATAAACTCTACCAACCAGATACAAGCTACACAGACAGGCCCAGAACTGGGCTGCCGTTTATTCGCATGGCTAAAAAGAGTTTACTGGCAGTAAAAAGACGAAGAATAAATGATACAACCAAGACTTCTTACAAAATTGTAAGAAGATATGTTCTTGCAAGAATTAGTCCGTACTAGTTTGAGTAGACCGCGATCATGCTCTGCTGCTGACACACCTGCTCCAGACGAGTGCGGGCACGTTTAAGACGCATTTTCATCGCGCTTTCTGTAACCGAATACTGACGGGCCATGTCTTCAATTTTGTTGTTCAGCAGGTATTTCAATCGCAACAACTGCTCGTCTTCGGGCTTCAGTTGACCCATGCACTGTTCCGCTGTGCGTTCCCAATCGATGGACTCTTCATACCAGGGATCTACAGTGGCCATGTCGGGATGGTGATCCTGGATAGACAGGTGATTGGGCCGACGTTTGCTGTACCGTAACCGGTCAGCACAATAGTTGCGGGTGATCGAAAAGAGCCAGGTGCTGAAGGTGCTTTGTAATTGAAAAGCCCCAATCTTGAGGTGAACTTTTACAAAGATTTCTTGGGTGCAGTCGGCTGCCAGGTCCGACTCTTTCATCCATGACAGACAGGTAGTGTATACCTTATCGTAGTAACGTCCGCAGAGTCGGTTTAGGTGCCGATTGTCTTTGGTACTGAGCAATAGACGGACTAAATCCTCGTCCGTCAGCCGAGTAGGTGAGCAATAATTATTCATCAGATGTATAACTGGGTTAGTTATCATCACATACAGGAATAAGTTTAAAACGGTTGCATTAAACTATATTAATGTTAACAATTAAATGAAGTTTTAATTGGTTTTGATGAATGGATAAATGCAATTTTACTCATGGATACCGTTAGGTAAGGCGGTATGTGGCTGAGTAAAGTACAATTTATAAATTGCGAAAAATAATTTAAAATAGTGTCAATTGACCATTATTTTCTTTCATAAAAAAGTCAAGCCCGGATACTGATACACCTAATAAGCGGACTCCCTGACTCACAGGAAGTATGGTCAATAGTAAGTCAGTAGTAATTCGTTCCAATGTGTTTCGGTCGGGTATGGATGAGCCTACCGTGCGGCTCCGGGTTATCTGGTGAAAATCGGCGTATTTTACCTTGAGAGTCACCGTACGCGCTGTAATGGTCTTGGATTGACAATACTTCCATACATCATCTACCAACGGTTGCAAGCCCACTAGTAAATCTGAGAACTCAAATAAATCCTGTTCAAAGGTATTTTCGGAGCCAACTGATTTTCGCACCCGATCGGGATCGACAGGACGGCTGTCAATACCCCGCGCAATGTGGTAATAATAGCGGCCAGCTTTGCCAAATTGTCGCTTTAAAAACTCCTCAGACTGTTGGCGGAGGTCAATGCCTGTAAAAATGCCTAAAGAGTTCATTTTCTGAGCTGTAACCCGGCCGATGCCCTGAAATTGCCTCACTGAAAGAGTTTCAACAAAGGCGGGGCCATCGGCCGGTTTAATCACAAACAGGCCATCGGGCTTGCGATAGTCGGAGGCTAATTTGGCTAAAAATTTATTGTACGATACTCCAGCCGAAGCGGTTAGTTGGGTCGTCTGTTTGATTTTGTCTTTGATCTGCCGGGCAATCTCCGTGGCCGACGAAAGTCCTGCGCGGTTCTCTGTAACATCTAAATACGCTTCATCTAGGGAGAGCGGTTCAATCAGATCGGTGTACTGCGCAAACACATCCCGAATTTGCGAAGATACTGCTCTGTACACGTCGAAGCGGGGTTTTACAAATAACAAGTCGGGGCATTTTCGAAGGGCTGTCACCGAAGCCATTGCTGAACGTACCCCATATACGCGAGCCTCATAACTGGCTGCTGCCACCACTCCACGAGCCCGGGAGCCACCCACCGCAACAGGTTTTCCGCGTAGGGCCGGGTTGTCACGTTGCTCCACCGATGCGTAAAAAGCATCCATGTCGATGTGGATAATTTTGCGGATAGGATGTTGTGATTCTAAACTGGACATCGTCACGAATTTACGTAATTTGGGAGCGAAATCCGCCTAAATCCCTGCCTGCAACGATGAAACTCTTTTTCCTACTTCTGCTGCCTTTGTTTGCCGTGGCGCAACCATCGCGGGAGCCTCTTTTTAATTCCTTTGATGGTGCCAAAATTCATTACGATGTGGTAGGAGAAGGTAAGCCTGTTGTGCTGTTACATGGGTTCATGGGCAGTGGCGAAAGCTGGAAACGGTTGCCGCTCCGGCAATTACTTGTGGATGCTGGCTTCAAAGTGGTGACGCTCGACTTGCGTGGAAATGGACGGTCAGACAAGCCTCACGAGTTGGCCGCTTACGAAAATGATGCCGAAGCCCGCGATGTGATGAACCTGATGAAATACCTCGGCCTGACGAATTATGACGTAGTGGGTTATTCGCGGGGAAGCATCATTACGGCCCGCTTGCTGGAGCTCGACAAGCAGGTGCGACGGGGTGTTCTGGGGGGCATGGGGGCCGATTTTACCGATCCCAACTGGCAACGTAGGATTGAATTTGCACAGTTGTTTCAGGGCAAGGCGCATTTGTATCCGCAATATGCTGGTGCCCTTGAGTATGCCCGTAAAAGCGGAGCCGATACACTGGTTCTTGGCCTTCAGCAACAAACTCAACCCAGTACATCGAAAGCCGCCTTAGGGCGGGTTCGGCAGCCGGTACTTATAATTTCTGGTAATAAAGACGTAGACAATGGTAATCCCGGTGAACTAGCTAAATTGTTTCCAAATAGTGTAGTCGCCACCGTTCCAGAAGGGACGCATAATGACACCATGTCGAAGCCTGAATTTGGTAAAGAAGTTGTCAGCTTTCTAACAAAATAAACCTTTCTCTTTTATGCGCTCTACCAATCTTCTTATTGTGGGAGCTGGCCCTTTTGGGCTGGCACTGGCCGCTTATGCTCAACGTCGGCAACTGGATTATCTGGTCGTGGGTAAACCCATGGAATTTTGGGAGAAACAAATGCCCGCTGGTATGTTTCTACGCTCCGGTCCCGACTGGCACCTCGACCCCGATGGTGAGTACACCATTGAGCGATACGCTGCCGAGCGGAATGAATCAGCCGAAGATATTATGCCTATTTCGCTGGACTGGTATTTGGGCTACTGCCGGTGGTTCATTGAGCAAACCCGTCCAAACATCGAACCGCAATACGTTACGCACTTAACTAGGGAAGGCGAGAATTTCATCGCTACGTTGAGCGATGGAACGATCATCCGGGCCGAGCAAGTGGTGCTGGCAACTGGATTTGGCTACTTTACCCATTCGCCCACCGACATTACATCGCTTTTGCCGCCGGGCCGTTTTGCTCATACGTGCGATGCGGTGCAACTGTCTGCTTATCAGGGGAAACGCGTGCTGTTACTGGGTGGACGGCAGAGTGCTTTCGAATGGGCGGCTCTGTTGAGCGAGGCTGGGGCTAAACAAGTACACCTTTCGTATCGCCACGATTCGCCCGGCTTTATCGAAGCTGATTGGTCGTGGGTGGCAGGGCTGGTTGACCGGATTGTGGAAGAACCAGCCTGGTTTCGCTTACTAACCGAGGCCGAAAAGGATGAGTATCGTCATCAGCTTTGGGCAGAGGGGCGGCTTAAAGTAGAGCCGTGGTTGGCCGATCGACTTCCTGAAGCTGTTGTGTCATTGCATCCCCGCACTCGTCTACAGGGCACTTCGTTGAACACTGATGGATCTATAAGTATCCAACTCGATTCGGGTGAATCGTTTGAGGTGGACGATGTAATTCTGGCAACGGGTTATCTGGTAAATATCAATCGACTCCCCTTTTTGTCACCTGATTTATTGGAGCAGATCAAGCAAGAAAAGGGCTTTCCGCAATTAGACACTTCGTTTCAAAGTAGTGTACCCGGCCTTTATTTTAGCAGTTTTCCGGCAGGCAATGATTTCGGTCCATTTTTCGGATTTACCATCGCGGTGCGGGCAGCGGCTCAGGTTATTGGTCGCGCTGTTCAGCCTTTAGAAACTTCTTAACGGTTTAGTAGTATCAACAGTACAAATGGCATCACCAGCCATAGAGGGAGTATCATGACCCGCAGACGAACAATTAACTGCCAAACCATTACGGCATCGCCAACAAGCGACAGAAACGGCAATCCAGTCATGAGGCCAACTGCTTTGATAATGACCCCCGCAAATATGCTTACGCTTACGTGGCCCACATAGTCGAGCCAGTGAGGGAACCGGTCGCTGGTTGACGTTTGATGAACAGCAATGCCCCCAGCCAGTAAAACCCCGGCTAGTGGAAGCAGCGTTGTGGCGCCGAGCGTATCGGTTATCAACCAATGAGCTAAGCCAATAATGCTGAGCAGTAAACCAATAAGAATCAGTCGATAACCCAGGTGGAAACGAGGGGCAAAATCGAGCAACTGCCACCGCTCTGGCTCCGTTGGAATGACAATCCGGCGGTTGTAGGAGACGAATGCGTATAACTTTTTGGCCCACCCATACAGAAAGGTGCGTTGAACCAGCCGGGCAAAGCGAGGGAACCGAAAGCCAATGACCGTAAGTAAGGCGTCGACGCCGTAGCGGACTTCAGGCCCTTCCAGGTCGACCAGGGGCAGTTCGTGCCGCATGCGCTCCGGGTCGAGCCGGTCAATGATGCGTTGGTCCCGGACCATCTGATTCGATTGGCGCGCTTCGGGCGGCAACATCCCTAGTGACACAAAGCTTTTTGTGTAAGTCGCACAGGCGGGACAATCGGCGTCGTAAATTACCAGCGGTTTCATTGTAAATAACGTTTTGAGTCTTGTGGGGTCGACAATCAATTACTTAAATACCTTAATGAACTGGCCCATCAGCCAGTTTTCTTCGGCCTTGACAACAGCATTCAGGGTGCTATCGGCAAAGCCCGCGACGCTACTGATTCCACTAATCACTTTCTGAAACTCCTTGGCTTCCGGGGTGTCCGCATCGGCCGACTGTAATTCGGCTAGTACCTCTAACACCGGTTTTATCTCTCGCCGACGGCGCTCCTGAGCAACCTGACGAGCCACTTTCCAGATGTCTTTTTCGGCAAAGAAAAACTCCCGCCGTTCACCCGGTTTTAGATGACGAAAAATCAGACCCCAGTCAATCAAATCCCGAAGATTCATGTTCGCGTTGCCTCGCGAGATCTGTAGCTGTTCCATCACATCTTCAGCACTCAGCGGTTCAGGAGCCACCAACAGGAGCGCATGGATTTGGGCCATGGTTCGGTTGATACCCCATTGCGTAGCTAGCGTGCCCCACGTTTGGATGAACTTGGCTTTGGCTTCTTCGTAAGTCATGATCAAAGGTAGTGAGATGTTTCTGAACTTTCAAAATAAATTGAAAGTAAATTTTCTTTCATCAGCCCGCGAGTGAATTCCGCAACGGTCTGACTAAAAAGCGGGGCGGGGAGTATCAGAAAAAAGACAGATATTGTCGACCTTTTAGTGCTGAGCTACAGGGATCTATTGTCTCTGTTGACTATGAATCTAATCGACTAATGGCGCATTCGCACGACTTGTCACGCTTGATTAAAGCTATTTGGGAAGGTGACGAAGCTGCCTTTCGGGACCTGTACGAAGCAACCCAAAGCCGATTGTTCAACACGGCACTAACCTACGTACGAAACCGCGAAGATGCCGAAGAAATCACGCAAGACGTTTTTATTGAGGTGTACCGGTCGGCGGGGGCGTTCAAGGAAGAATCGAGTGTAATGACCTGGCTCTATCGGATTGTCGTGAATAAATCACTTGATTTTATCAAACACAAAAAACGACAAAAGCGGTTTTCATTTCTGACCAGTTTATTTGATGCCAATACGGGTGAAGCCGTATACGAACCGGTGGATTTTGTGCATCCTGGCGTTACGCTGGAAAATAAAGAAAATGCCGCTATCTTATTCCGGGCGGTTGATAAACTCGCTCCCAAGCAGAAAACGGCTTATATTCTTACCCGCGTTGAGGGGTTGAGTAATATCGAAGCCGCCGACGTTATGGGTACAAGTGTAGGTGCCGTTGAATCGCTCTGTCAACGAGCGAACGAAAACTTAAAAAAACAGTTGGGGGGATGGTATAAATCGGCCAAGCCGTAGGAACCTAAACGACTTGTCGTCTAAACTAGTATGGAACCTGAAAAAGAACAATGGATCAACAACGTGCTGGGTAGCCTGGATGGCATGCAGCGCGCAGAGGCCAGTCCGTTCCTGTTTGCCAAAATTAGAAATCGACTGACAGACGCGACAGCACCAGTTTATGTGCCGGTACGGACCGTTTGGCTGATCGTTGCATCGTTTGCCATGTTGTTGCTACTCAACTGGGGCGTGGCTGCTACTGTGTTTAGCTCAGGAAATACCGATTCGGTAGATCTCGATACGGTTATTACGGATATGCATCTCTACCCATCTACCAATCAACTCTATTGATGTATGGAGCGGACCAAACTGTTAACAGGGGCCGTTATCGGGCTTTTCCTGCTTAACCTTGTCACCATTGGTTTCCTGGTATTGAGACCCGGCAGGCCCGGCATTCCGGGTTTACCAGGGCCTAAAGGTGAACCGGCTCAGGTAATTATTGAGCGACTACATTTTGATGACCAGCAGCAAAAAAAGTACCGCCTGTTGATTCGCGAACACCAGCATCAGACCCGTTCACTGAACGATAAGTCGCTACAGCTCTATCGTCAGTATTACGGCTTATTAGCGTCGGAGCAGCCGGATACCGCAAAGGCAAACCAGCTTAGCAGCCAAATTGCCCAAACGCAACGGGAGCTGGCTCAACTAAACTTTAGCCACTTTGGCCAGATCAAGGCACTTTGCCGTCCTGACCAGCAAGCCAATTTTACGCGGCTAGTCAGTGATCTGGCTCAGTTGTTTGGGCGGCAACAACGCCCCGGCAGACCCGGTATGGGAAGCGGGCCAGAGGGGCCACCAGAAGAGAGACCCCCAGGCCCACCCGAAGGAGATTTGGAAAATATGCCACCCCGTCCGTAGGAATGAATTGGGCTATAGCGTCTAATACCGTATAAACCATCAACCAGCATGAACCTGTTAATAAAGAGTATCGGCCTGTCCGTTTCTTTCGGACTATTAATCTTAGTTGCCTGCCAGCAGAGTGACGATGCCGTAACCCCGTCGATATCGGGTACAACCAGTACGACCACAACCACTGGAACCAACGTTCCTGACGTGTACAAGAAAATTTACGGTGCTACCGATATGTATGTAGAAGGCACAAACATTGTTATCAAAACAACGGCCCGGCCTGATCATAAGAGCCCCTATTACAAAGGAACGCAGTGGGAAAGTACGTTATATGAAGCTTATAATGGTACTAACCCCAAGTTCTCAGTTAATCCAAATACTATCAAGGCGTTTACGCTGACATTTAAAATTCCCTTAAATCCGGTTGTCGATGCTGCTCATTCGGCAACCCCATTGGGCTCAATTGGTGTTTCGCTAAATGGCGTGCCCTTTTTCAACCAATATGCCGCCATGAGTGCCCCTCTGACTAATGAAGTCAATGGTTTTGATCAATACGGAGGTCATCCGCAGCAACAGGGTCAGTACCATTACCACGTAGAGCCAACGTACCTGACCGCAAAAGCAGGTAAAAATGCATTACTTGGTTTTTTGCTGGATGGCTTTCCGGTATATGGCCCGGTTGAGAACGGGAAGACAATTACGAATGCCGATTTAGATAAGTATCATGGGCATAGCCACGCTACCACTGATTATCCAAATGGCATTTATCATTATCACATTACCGCCGAGGATCCTTATCTAAACGGCAGCGGATTTTATGGCAAGGCTGGCACCATTACCCAATAAAATCAGGCTGGCCTTGGGGTTACTATTAGTCATTTCGGGTTGCTGGCAGCGGTCTACAGATACCCCCTTGATTCCATCCCAATTTGTATCAGCCAGTCAGCCGGGTTGGCAACGGCGCGACGGTAAATTGTGGCTTGATAACACCCCTTTTAGTGGTTGGCAGTATCAGCTGGCGAATACCAGTGATACGCTATTTGTAGGCGGTTTCAACCAAGGAAAAGCTGAAGGGTTTCACCGGTTTTGGTACGAGAATAAGCAGCTAAAAGAAGTCCGGCATTACCAAAACGGTTGGCAGGAGGGCGAACAGCGTGGCTGGTTTGACTCGGGGAGGCCCGCCTTTGTGTATCAATTTCGCAATGATGTGTATGAAGGCTCCCTTAAAGAATGGTATCCAGATGGGCGGCTGGCCCGCAACGGTCATTATCGAAACGGCCAGGAAAATGGGCCGCAACAAATGTGGTTTGCAGACGGAAATTTGAAAGCCAATTATGCTGTTCGTGAGGGCCGGAGTTATGGCTTTACGGGCGTTAAAAACTGTGTCAATGTCTGGGACTCGATCACTGTATCGCACTAGGTTATTTATGGTGAGCTGGTTTGGCTTGCTGATTAGCCTGGCAGCCTGTAAGCAATCCAGTACGTTGGGTAGCCCGGACCTCCCTTACTTCAACAGTCCCGATTTTACGCCGATCTGGCTTAGCGATGCAGATAGTGTCAATCAGATGATTACGCATCGCATCGCTGACTTTTCATTTCTTGACCAAACCGGTCAGCCTGTTACGCAGGCAACTCTGGCCAACAAAGTTTATGTGACTAACTTTTTCTTTACGGTCTGTCCGAGCATCTGCCCCAAAATGACCAACCTGCTGAAAGCGGTTCAGGATACGTTTCGAAATGAGCCCAGGGTGGCTTTGGTATCCTTTAGCGTTACGCCCTGGATCGATTCAGTACCCCGGCTTAAGCGCTATGCTGCCAGCAAAGGAATACTTAGCGGGAAATGGCATCTGCTTACTGGCGCGCGAGGAGCAATCTATACCTTGGCCCGCCAGTCGTATTTTGCCGAAGAAGCCATCGGATTTACCAAAGATTCAACCGAATTTTTGCATACGGAACACCTGATTCTGGTTGATCAAAACCGCAGGATCAGGGGTGTTTATAACGGGACGCTACCCCTGGA
This sequence comes from Flavobacterium sp. SUN052, assembly GCF_028867935.1. Taxonomy (GTDB): domain Bacteria; phylum Bacteroidota; class Bacteroidia; order Flavobacteriales; family Flavobacteriaceae; genus Flavobacterium. The sequence goes on along the minus strand of NZ_JAPQNS010000002.1, from coordinate 282,433 downwards.
TGTTGACAATTTGATTGCTGATATGCAGACGTTGCTCAACCAATAACAAGGTGAGGCACTAATAAAAAAGCGGTTGCTGGCTCACAGCAACCGCTTTTTTATTAGTGCCCCTGTCTTACTGACCGCCGTTATTTCGAGTTGTATCGGGTGGCGCCACGGGTTCAAGCTGAATAACCGGCGGGGGAGTTGGTGCTAAAGTGGAATCCAAAAGGCCTGGATCTAAGTCCGTAGAATCAGCCTCCACTTCGCTTTCTTCGTACTGGTAGGCGCAGTTCAGATACTCTTTGGTAATTGGTACCGTGGGTTTTGGGAACGGCCCCTGTAAGTCTTTGAAGCGCCCATCGGCATACACTTTTTCCAGAAAACTGCCCACTAAAGGCAACGCTGTTTTGGCTCCCTCGCCCATATCAGTTGAGCGGAAGTGGATGCTCCGGTCATCGCCACCAACCCAGGCACCTACTACCAGTTTATCAGAAACCCCCACAAACCATCCGTCGGAGTTGTTAGACGTGGTGCCAGTTTTGCCACCCATCTGGTGGTTATTTTTAAATAGATTAAACGACCACAAACTCTGCGATGTACCACCTGATTCCTGTAAACCACCCTGCAACATAAACAGCATCAGGTAAGCCGATTCGGCACTGATAGCTGGCCGGGTTTTAGCCGTAAAAGCCTCGATCTGGTTTCCATTGCGGTCTTCTATTCGGGCCACAATCATTGGGTCCACGTGCTGACCTTCATTGGCAAACGTGCAGTAGGAATTTACCAACTCGTACAACGAAACGTCTGACGAACCGAGTCCGATGGACGCCACTGCATTCAAACGACTTTGGATGCCTAGTTTGTGAGCATACTCCGCAACTTTTTCGGGACCAACATCATCGGTAAGTTGGGCAGTAATCGAGTTAACAGAGCGGGCCATCGCTTTCCGAAGCGTCATGTTGGCGTAACTGAAGTAGCCTGTCGAATTTTTGGGCTCCCAGACTTTATCCTCACCGTTTTCTCGATACTCTTTCCTAAAAGGTTTGTCGCGGATTTGGTCGCAGGGACTGAGGTTAAGGGTGGTATCGTCAATGGCTGCGCAATACACAAAGGGCTTAAACGTGGAGCCAGGTTGCCTCCGGCCCTGTTTCACATGGTCGTATTTGAAATAGTCGTAATCCAGGCCCCCAACCCATGCCCGTATGTGGCCCGAGTGCGGGTCCATAGCCACCATGCCCGCCTGTAGAAATCGCTTGTAGTAGGCAATGGAGTCGTATGGAGTCATCTCGGTTTCTTTTTCCCCGTCTTCCCAATCGAAAACCTTCATTTTGGCTTTCTTAACCTTCATGTAATAGTTAACGGAGTCGGGTTGGTCGCGAAACCGCCGGACAAGACTGCGATACCGGTCAGTACGTTTGGCTACCGAGTCGATAAAGCCCGGAATTTCTTTACCATCTTCGTCAGTCCAGGGGTTCTGGTCGCGCCAGTGGTTGTTAAATTTTTTCTGGAGTGACTTCATCTTCTCGGCGGTTGCTTTTTCAGCATACGTCTGCATCCGGGAGTCGATGGTTGTTACAATCCGAAGTCCATCCGTGTAGAGATCATAGCCGTTTTCGTCACCCCATTTCTTCACAAAATCCATCACCGCGTTTTTGAGGTAACTCGCTGGTCCGGCATACGGGTTTTCGGGAGTGAAATCGGTTTTTAGCGGCAATGCCGAAATAGAGTCGGCCTGGGCCTGAGTGAGGAATTTGTATTTGGCCATTTGCCCGATCACCACATTCCGGCGCTCTTTGGAACGGTCGGGGTTACGGAGCGGGTTGTAAGATGTCGTTGCTTTTTGCAGACCTACCAGTACGGCACCTTCCTGTACATTAAGGCTGTCGGGAGCTTTGTTGAAAAACGTTCGGGCGGCTGTTTTCAAGCCAAACGCATTGCTTCCAAAATCAACGGTATTGAAATAGTAGGTAATGATTTCGTCTTTGGTGAAGTTGCGCTCCAGTTTGATGGCCATCAACCATTCTTTCGATTTGTACACGATTTTGCGCACAAACGGAATTTTGTTCAAGAAGCCACTGCTGTTCTTACGGCGTGTTTTAAACAGGTTTTTGGCTAATTGCTGGGTAATGGTGGAGCCCCCCCCATCGCGGCCTAAACTGGCCACCGCCCGGCCTAACGCCCGAATATCAATGCCGATGTGCTTGTAAAAGCGGGCATCTTCGGTGGAAATCAGGGCGTTGATGAGCGGTTTTGGGATATTTTCAAATTTGATAGGCGTACGGTTTTCGGTGTAAAACTTACCGATTGCCTGCCCATCAAGGGTATAGATTTCTGACGATTGGGCTAGCTTGGGGTTCTTCAGTTCCTCAATGCTGGGCATCTCACCGGTGAGCCATAAGAAGTTGGTTTCCAGTGTGAAAATATACAGCGCCAGGGTCAGCAATCCGTAGGTGAATACTTTCCAACCGGTGCGGAGATAAGGATAATAAGAAGCTTCCCGGTCAACATAACGTCCTACTACCTCCCGGCGACGTTCCCGTAATTGTTCCCGGCGTTCGCGCAGTTGCCCGAACTGATCGTAAAATTGTTCTACTCGTTCGTCGCCCAGTGTCGCCGAAGCTCCCCGGTGCAACAGACGGCCCAACCTGCGCTTCGTTTGGCGTAAAAACAGCCTGATGGCCTGCCAAAAATCGCTCAGTCGCTCCAATAATTCCCTCATTTGATTGATTAATATAAGCTGAACCCGCCTGGAGAAGCACCCGGGGCGAGGATTGCAAATATAACGGAAAAACCGCCCCGGTGATATGAAAAAGCCGGGCTTTCGGCCCGGCTCTGTGTTAAACGGTTATCCAGAAGGATCGAAGAAGCCATTACGGTTTCTTCACAAACTGCATGGCTGTGCCATTCATGCAATACCGCAAACCCGTTGGTTTGGGGCCATCTTCAAAAACGTGGCCAAGGTGTCCATCACACACATTACACATGACTTCGATGCGGGTCATACCAAATTCGTAGTCCTTTGCTTCTTTCACCGCATTTTTGGCGATGGGTTGGTAGAAACTTGGCCAGCCGGTACCCGAATCAAATTTTGTCTTGTAATCAAACAAAGGGTTCTTGCAGGCTGCGCAAATAAATGTCCCTTCTTCGTGAATATCATTGAGAGAACTGCTGCCAGCACGCTCGGTGCCTTTTTCACGCAGAACGTAATATTGATCGGGCTTCAGAATTTTTTTCCATTCAGCGTTGGTCTTTACCACCCGCCGACCACCCGGCGGTTTTTCGTCAACAGTCTGTTCAGTTGAAGTAATAGCTTTTGTCGTTTTTGTACGAAAAGCCACAAAGAGTACCGCGCTGATAATCAGGGCGAATATAGTGAAAAGGAGTGTCGTTCGGTTCATACTATATAAACGCAAAAAACCGAAAACTGGTTTGGTATTGGAGCGTAGATTACGCCTTTACATTACCAACAGCAACCAAGGCGGATAGGGTAGGAGTAGGGCTTCCACCGCGACGTTCGATCGTCACCGCGAAAGCATCGGCAGCACCGATAGAGCGGTTCATTCGTTGAATTTGGCCATTGGCGCTTAGGTTTTCGAAAACACCGGCATCAATCGGTTTGCCATCTACCAAAGACCAGAGCTGATATTGCTGATCGTCGGCCAATTTGGGCAAGCCACTCACTTCAACAGCAACCTGTTGCGACTGGGCATTCCAATAAACAGCAAGCTTTCCTTCGGGCGCTTTTTCGTTGCCCGCTACCGAAATAATGCGGGTTCCCGGTTGCTTAAGGAGCGCCAGAGCAGCGTCGGCTCCCTGCTGACGATCGCGTAATTGGCGAATTTCGTCCTGCAAACTAGTATTCGATGAGCGAAGTGTAAGCTGTACTTTCTGGCTCTCGCGGAGCTGGTTAACCAGAAAAAGGGCAAAAGCGAGCAAAACCAAACCTACCGAGGCTGCTGCGATCCACGTAAAATTGTAGATAGGCTTTGACACATGAATTGGCTGCACAGTTGGCTCTGACTGTGGAGCTGGTTCGCCAAAGGACAATTTGCCCATTATTTCGGCTTTTAACTCAGCAGGTGGTTCGGTGCTATAGGTCAGGGCATAATTTTCCATAGCCGCTGTCAGCCGATCTAATTCCTGCTTTATCTCAGGGTAAATCGATGAAAGACACTCCACTTCCCGACGCTCCTGATCAGTGGCAGCGCCTAAGGCGTAAAGTTCTAACGATCCCGATGCTATGTACTCGTTTATGTCCATGTCGTCAATATTCTGGCAAGGCAACGTATCGATAGGGTTGCTGTCGAACGTTGCTTCTCTCTGTTTTTGGAGGTGGTTAGTTTCTTCTTTACGCTCATTACGGTTTTGTCTGCGCATATCTTCTGCCCGGTTAAGCAGAAAGTTCGTGCTCAGCGGGAAAAATACTGTTTTAATTCCTGCAACGCCGACCGGATTCGGGTCTTCACCGTACCCAGCGGCAGATTCAATACTTCGGCGGCTTCCTCATGCGTATAACCACCAAAATAAACCAGGTCTATCAGCATCTTTCGTTCCGGTCGTAATTGACTCACAATCTCTTGCATACCGATGTGTTCAATGTTCGACGGATCAACCTGATGCTGACGGTCAACAATAAATACGTTTTCTGCGTCAGTATGGATTGCATTCGCCGGATTTGGTCGGCTACTTGCCTTAGCAGCGCGTAAACTATCGATGGCTGTATTACGGGCCACATTGAGTAACCACGTGAATAGACGCCCTTTTGAGGCATCATAGGCATCAAGGTTATTCCAGATTTTTATAAAAGAATCCTGCAAAAGATCGCGAGCCTGCTCATCGTCATGTACGATCTTACGAATGACACCGAACAGAGCGGGGGAGTATTGGTCGTACAGCCAATGAAATGCTTGCTGATCGCGATGGCTAAGCTTCTCGATCAGGACAGTTTCAGAGACGAAAGGTTGTGTACGTTTCAACGACTTAGAAGGAATAGTAAAGAGATCCCATATTTTTGGTAACGGCGTATAAACGGTAATCATGCATAAAGGTGAATGGATGTCGTTCTTTATAACCTTTATTTGACCCGGATATTGGGCCAAATATAACCGATTGCCCAGAAATGCACCATATTTTCAGGATAATGGCACTCTTCTGGGCAAATTTGCTAATCACTATCGAAACGTCAAACTGCTCGATTTAGGCATCAACACTTTATCTACGCCGTGCACAACTCCATTTGTCTGAATTTGATCAGGGGTGTCAACCGTAGCCGAATTTCCCTGCTCATCGTTGATAATCAACTTGTTATTATCTCCAAATTTGGCTGTTAACAGGCCACCGTTGAGCGTTTTCAACCGTGCGGTGCCGTTGCCGGCATTAATTTGCTTGGTAAGCTCTTTACCATCAACTATGCCCTGTACTACGTGGTAAGTCAGCAATTTTTTTAGTGACTCCCGGTTACTTCCTTCCAATAATACGTTTTGGGTTGCGGTCGGCAGTTTTTTGAAGGCAGCATTCGATGGAGCAAAAATTGTATAAGTCTGACCCTCTTTAAAGGCTTCGATCAACTCTGCCGACTGAAGTGCGTTTTGCAAGGTTGAATAATCAGGTTGCGACGCTACAAAATCAGTCAAGGTCGTGCTTTTTGTTCGGGCTGATGGATTGCTGATAGGCGCATTCGACGCTCCTGCAACGGCTTCACCGGTTCCGGTTGCGGCTGGTTGACTGATGTTTGGTGTAGTTGTTGCACTCGAATTACCGGGACGTACATCACCGGCGGTCCCCGTAGCACTGGGATTGGTGCCAACGCCCGTAGGCGCTGTCATTACGTTATTGCTGTTGTAATTGGTTGTGTTACTATTATTATTGGTCGTTCCGCTGCTCACTGACCCCTGCCGATAAGCGCCGTCCTGCCGACTTGTGGATTGTGAAGAGGAAGCACTACTGTCAGTTGACGTGCTGCCATTGCGGTTCATGCGCGAGTTTTCGTCCGAACGGTTATTCCGGCGCATAGCCCGTTTACGATCACGCTTGTTTTTACGATCTGCATCATCCCGGCCAGCGGTGTTATCGTTCATCATCTGATTGCGAGAGGGCCTGAATGTATCCGGCGAGAACGTAGGTGTACTAATTGTGTTGGGAACCGCGTTGGGGTTCGTTGTCACACGCTGTGCGAAGGCAGCAGTAGAAGTGGCCAGCCAAGCAATTCCAGCCGTGGCTAAACCAATTGTTTTATACAGTTTCATGTTGAATAACGTTGAGTGTGTTTGTACACAAAAAAAGGTGATACTGTACAGATTATCTGGACATATACCACCTTAATAACTTAGTTGAGGACTAATGGTTTACATAATCGCTTCTACTTCTAGGTCAGAATTAGCCTACTTATCTAAAAATGACTTTATTTTAATTCGGATGCTTTGATGTCCCGGCTCCACTTTTCAGCCCCTTTTGCGTCGTAAACTTTAATGGTCAATACCCGGTCGCGTAGGGGCCCACTCACTCCCAGGATACCAAAGTTGCGCTCCGACAAATAGGTGCCCTGTACATACGAAGCCTGCTTTAGTTCTTCGTCCATTGCTTTGGCTGGTCCCGATGATAAGGGGGAAATGGTCAGATCATACAGTGGATACGTTCCTGGTCTGTCCAGCTTATGCATGATTGTGTGATGCCGGTCGCCGGTGATGAACAGTACTCCCGGAATTTTGGCATCTGCAATAGCCTTCAATAGACGATCTCGTTCGTTGCCGTAGTTGCTGTAGTTTTCAAACAACTTTGCCGGGTTGATCGTCTGGTTACCAATTACAACAAACTTAAAAGCAGCCCGACTATTGCTCAAAGCCTCAACCAACCATTCGAGTTGACGCTTTCCGAGGAAATCTTTTTCAGGGCCGTCGGGCATGTCATTCGAAGCACGGAACGTACGGTCGTCCATCAGGAAAAACTGGCAGTCGTTCCACTGAAACGTACCGGTACAGCCCTCGTCAAACACGTAGTTCGGATTTGTCCAGAACAGTTTAAAGGCTTCGAGCGTAACGGGTTTCAACCAATAGCTCCGGTCAGAGTCGTTGGGGCCGAAATCGTGGTCGTCCCAGGTGGCATAGTTGTGCGTGTTGGCCAGAAGCGGCTGCATTTCGGGTACCGAACGCGTGTGTGTATAGCGCCGGAGAACTCCCGTGCGCGTATTCCAGTCAACCTCCCGCAGATACGTGTTGTCACCGGTCCAGAGCATAAAATCAGGCTTCTGGGCAGCCAGCGAGGTGAAAATTTCGTAGCCACCACCATAGGGCTGTCCCGGTCGATCTACCTCAGGTTCGTTGACGTAGGTGCAACTTCCGACGCCGAACCGAAACGCCGGAGGGTCCGTCCTGAACTGCCAGAGGGGTTGGCTTTGGAACGCTGTTGGGTAGGGCAGGCTCACCTTCTGGCCCTCGATCAACAGCTCGTATACGTACTTTCTTCCGGGTTCCACCTGATCGGCGAGCAGGTGGGCTGTAAAAGCCGATTTCTTCTCCGTACTGACTTCATTGGTCAAAAAAGTCGTGCCCGGTTTACCTTCTTCGGAGTAGCGAATTTGAACACGGGCGGGCTGCTTGGTTTGCACCCAGAGCTTTACTTCTCGCATTTCGGAGTAGCCAACCATTGGACCCGACTGGAGCAGTGAAGCCGACTGACTAACCATACCGACCTGAAAACCAGGTCGCTGATCGCGTCCGCCTTCGATGATAACAGCCTTATTTTGATCTGTCGATGATTTTGCCGGAGCTGAACGACCAGCCGGTTGTTGAGCCTGGGCCAGGGTAGGGGCAATAAAAAGCCAGCTTAAAGCCAGCAGTAAGGTTTGTTTCATTGGTAATAAATGAGTGATTGTGCGATTGAGTGGTTGAGTGACGATTCAGATCATCAGAAGTAAAAATCAGGGTAGTTTTACACAATGAATGCCTACGATTGACACGAAGTGAATGCCATCAATGACCGCTTTCAATTATATTTGCGGTTCATTTTTTGCCGTATGTACCTACAAAATAATTCGTATCAGATTCAGGGCGTTGACGTACTCGACATAGCCGACCAGTTTGGTTTGCCGTTGTATGTGTATGATGCCGACAAAATTATCCAAAAAATCGACTTGCTTCGGTCGTCTTTTCCCGGCGTTAATCTAAAAATAAAATACGCCCTAAAGGCCCTCTCGAATCTCTCGATTCTGAAATTGATGCGTAGTCAGGGTGTTGAAGTGGATGTAGTGTCGGTAAATGAAGCCCGCTTGGCCATGCGCGCTGGTTATCTGCCCCGGCAAATTATGTACACACCCAGTGGCAACCGCTTTTCTGAAATTCAGGAGGCTATAGACATGGGTCTTACCATTAACGCCGACAGCCTGCCTTTAATTGAGCAAATAGGTCAGACGTATGGTTCTGCCGTACCAATCTGCATTCGGATAAACCCCAGCATTATTGACGGAGGTAACCTGAAAATTCAGACAGGGCATGCCGACTCTAAATTTGGGATTCCTAATCAGTACCGGGCCGAAATAAAGGCGCTGGTAACCCAGTACGGCATTCCAGTGATTGGTCTGCATATTCATACCGGATCTGATTTTAAAGATGGGAACACCTTTCTGAAAATCGCCGATACGCTGTTCGACCTTGCCAGTGACTTCCCTGCTCTTCGGTTTATGGACTTTGGCAGTGGTTTTAAAGTTGCCTATCGCGAAGGAGATCATGCTACCGATCTGGCTGAACTGGGCCAGAAAGTGTCGGCCGCTTTTCAGTCGTTTTGTGAGCGATTCGGACGCGACATTGAACTCTGGTTTGAGCCGGGTAAACTGCTGGTGAGTGAATCGGGGCATTTGCTGGCTAGCGTGAATGTGGTCAAACAAAACCCAACCCGGACGTTTGTTCAACTAGATACCGGCCTGAATCACCTGATTCGCCCTATGATGTATGATTCCTGGCACGACATCATCAACGTATCAAATCCGCAGGGAGCCAGCACCGAAGATGGTCAGCAATTGTACACGGTAGTAGGATACATTTGCGAGACCGATACGTTTGCCACCGACCGACTGCTACCCGAAGTTCATCAAAATGATGTGTTGTCGTTCGAGAACGCTGGAGCTTATGGGTTCTCAATGGCCTCAACCTACAATATGCGTTGTCGCCCGGCTGAAGTACTGGTTTACGATGGTCAGCCACACCTGATTCGCGAGCGCGAAACCTTCGAAGACCTCATGCGTGGGCAAGTAGAAATTGAAATTTTTGACGAAGTATTAACGGATAAGATATAACCTAACCGCAAAGACGCGAAGATTGCGCTAAGAACGCAAAGAAAATAGCGACCCTGGCGTACTCTTCGCGTCTTTGCGGTTAAGAAAACAAAAACATGGGACGTGCCTTTGAATACCGGAAAGCCCGGAAAATGAAGCGGTGGGGGCAAATGGCCAAGACCTTCACCCGAATTGGTAAAGACATTGTGATTGCCGTGAAAAGCGGTGGTCCCGACCCCGACTCCAATGGTCGTCTGAGAGCTATTATTCAGAATGCCAAAGCGGCCAACATGCCTAAAGAGAATGTTGAGCGGGCCATCAAAAAAGCATCGTCGAAAGAGCAGGAGGATTACAAAGAGATCACCTATGAAGGCTACGCACCGCACGGCATCGCCATCGTGATCGAAACGGCTACCGACAACCACAACCGGACGGTAGCAAATATTCGAAGCTATTTCAGTAAGTGTGGGGGTAGCCTTGGCACCACCGGCATGACCGACTTTATGTTCGACCGCAAAAGCGTATTCCGTATCCCTGCCGAAGGCATTGATCCCGACGAGCTGGAACTCGAGCTAATCGACGTGGGGGGCGACGAAATTGAGTTCGACGAAGAAGCAGACCAACTCGTGATTTACGGCGAATTTACGGCCTTTGGGAGCATCCAGAAATTCCTGGAAAGCAAAGGATACGAACTAAAAGGAGCCGAATTCCAGCGCATCCCTAATGATACGAAGGCGCTAACCGATGAGGAAGTTGCTGATGTAGAGAAGCTCCTCGACAAACTTGATGAGGACGACGATGTGCAGAATGTCTACCACAATATGAAAGAAGAGTAGACATTGGTCATTGGCGTACCGATCATTAGTTATTGGTAGGGTTTATCAAATGACTAATGACCGGTATGCCAATGACACCATAAAAACAACACCGACCTCAAATATGGGTCGGTGTGTCGAATTACACTTCATCAACAAACTAAAAACCAATCGAATCGTTTTGGACGTTGACTACTTAAATTCGTTACGTCTTAACGATTACGCTGTAGGAGGGGGACTCGAACCACCCACGGTGTAGTTAGCCACAGTACAACTCTGGTGGTCAACCCCAGTCGTTCCGAAGAACGGCATTATGCTGCGTTTATCCATTTATCACCACCCCCGAGACAGGAGGGCACGTCTGCCAATTTCGACACCCTACAGTGTTAAAAGAACTCTTTGTCAAATGCTACACCGTTGACCCGGTGTTGTTTGATTAACTTGACTCTACAAAGGTAAAGAGGTTTCGGGTTTCATTGCAAATATTTTATCAAAATTTCCATAAATTTATATTTCATTCAAAAAAAAGGTAGTTTTGTTGAAACGTGTTCAATATCCCATTTCTGAAATGGACAAAAATTTAGAAATTGATAATACTGACCTAAAGATATTATCGCTCCTGATGCAGGATGCCAATATGCCTTACACCGAAATTGGTAAACGAATATACGTATCGGGCGGTACGGTACACGTGCGCATGAAAAAAATGGAGCAAATGGGTATCGTGCGTGGCTCACAATTAGTTATCGATTACACCAAATTAGGCTGGGACATCAGTGCCTTTCTGGGTATTTATTTAGATAAGAGTTCGCTATACGCCGAAGTGGCCGAGCAACTTATGCGTATTCCTGAAGTAGTCAACATTCATTATACAACGGGCATCTACAGTATTTTCGCCCGGATCGTTTGTCGGGACACAACTCACCTACGCGAAGTCTTACACGACAAAATTCAGAAAGTGCAGGGAATTCAACGCACAGAGACCTTTATATCACTCGAAGAGAGTGTGAACCGGCCCATTCCGTTGGAGGAAGTGGGCGAGTGAGACAAACTTTCGCTGGGTCGGAACGGGGCCGTGCGCTTAATTGTTACTTTTGCAGGACGAAGCGGTAAATACCGCTTCAGCGATATATTATGAGCAAAGAAGTTGAACTCTTAGAGAGCATCACCAATTCGGAATACAAATACGGATTTGAAACGCTAATCGAAGCGGATGAGGCTCCTATCGGCTTAGACGAAGATATTGTCCGGTTTATTTCGGCCAAGAAAAATGAACCCGAATGGCTCCTCGAATGGCGACTGAAGGCGTTCAGAATGTGGCTCGACATGACCGAACCGCATTGGCCCAACGTTAAATACCCGAAGATCGACTATCAGGCGATCAAGTATTATTCGGCCCCCAAACAGAAGAAAACGGTTAACTCCCTCGACGAGATCGACCCTGAACTGCTCGACACGTTCAAGCGGCTTGGCATTTCGCTGAATGAGCAGAAACGGTTGGCGGGGGTAGTCGAACAGGAGGGCGACCGGCCTCGTGTGGCGGTTGATGCCGTTATGGACTCTGTTTCGGTGGCAACTACCTTTAAAAAGGAACTGGCTGAGAAAGGAATCATTTTCTGCTCTATCACCGAAGCCGTTCATGATCACCCTGAGCTGGTGAAAAAATACATGGGTTCGGTAGTGCCTGCCAAAGACAATTACTTTGCTGCCCTGAATTCAGCCGTATTTACTGATGGTTCGTTCTGCTACATTCCTAAAGGCGTTCGTTGCCCAATGGAACTGTCGACCTACTTCCGTATCAACGCAGCTGGTACGGGACAGTTCGAGCGGACATTGATCGTAGCCGACGAAGGTTCGTATGTTAGCTACTTGGAGGGTTGCACAGCCCCCATGCGCGACGAGAACCAACTTCACGCGGCTGTTGTCGAGCTGATCGCTCATGCCGATGCTGAGATCAAATATTCGACGGTGCAGAACTGGTATCCGGGTGATAAAGAAGGCAAAGGTGGGATATACAACTTTGTGACCAAGCGAGGTATTTGTGAAGGTGCCAACGCCAAGATTTCGTGGACGCAGGTTGAAACAGGATCGTCGATTACGTGGAAATACCCGTCGGTTATTCTGAAAGGGGACAACTCGATTGGGGAATTCTATTCGGTTGCGGTTACCAACAACATGCAACAGGCCGATACAGGGACCAAAATGGTGCACATCGGCAAGAACACAAAGAGTCGGATTGTCTCGAAAGGTATTTCAGCAGGTAAAAGCCAAAACTCATATCGGGGTTTAGTTGAGGTGATGAAACGGGCTGACAACGCCCGGAACTTCTCACAGTGCGACTCTCTGTTACTGGGCGACAAATGTGGGGCGCATACTTTCCCGTACATTGAGGTAAAAAACCCATCGGCCACTGTTGAACACGAAGCCACAACTTCGAAAATTGGTGAAGATCAATTGTTCTATTGCAACCAGCGGGGCATCCCAACGGAGCAGGCGGTGGCGCTGATTATCAACGGTTATGCCAAAGAAGTGCTAAATCAGCTTCCAATGGAATTTGCTGTTGAAGCGCAGAAACTTCTGGAAATCAGCCTGGAAGGTTCGGTAGGATAAGCTTTGCTGAGTGCAGATATAAAGAAACCCCCGCGCCATTGCTGGCGCGGGGGTTTTGTTTTGTAAAACTTAACCAAGAGGGTTCGGAGAATTCCTGGTCAAAAGATGCATATCTGCTATCACCTGAATCAGCTAGACCAAGAAAAGTTACCATTGCCTCGCAAACAGGAAGGACTTTTAGGCTGTTCTCTTTGAATACTAGGTTTGGTAACTATGCAAATAACTCCTCTACATTCCCATAGTCATACCCTTGGCGAAGGGGCTTTCTGGCACCACGAGCAACAGCAGATTTGGTGGGTTGATATTATTGAGAAGAAGATTTATGCCTCCGATACCGACGGAAAATACCTCCGAAGCTGGACGATGCCTGAACTGATTGGCTTTGCCCTGCCACGGCCTGATGGCCGTTTTTGGGTGGGTTTGCAATCAGGTTTACACATTGCCGAACTGTTAGATAAGGGCGAGTCGCGTCTGGAACGAGTTGACCATTTGGGGCATCCAGAGGGTGAAGTGCGCTTTAATGATGCAGGTCTTGGTCCAGACGGCTCTTTATACGCAAGCACCATGGCAATGGATGCCGAATCGGTACTGGGGTCAATGTTGTATTATGACGCTGATGGAAATAGGATGACATTGGCCGATGATTTTGTGATTGGTAACGGTCCGCTTTGGCATCCGCAACTAGGCCTGTTAATGGTCGAAACCGTCGGCCACGAAGGGCGTGCGAAGGGCATTTACGCTCGTCATCCAACGGCTCCCGATGCAGTAGATACACCCTGGTTTATGTGGGAATGGGATTCGTCGCCCGACGGAATTTCTATTGACCCGTTAGGGCGTATTTGGGTTGGTGGCTACGGCGGGCATACGATTCGACAGTTCTCGCCCGCAGGCGAGTTGTTGCAGGCTATCGACTTGCCCGCGCTGAGCCCAACCAAAATCGCTGCCCTTCCCGACGGCCGACTATTTGTTACAACGGCTAGCGAAAACGTACCTGACGAGCAAAAAGAACAGTTTCCATTGACTGGGAAGGTTTTGCTGATCAGCGATTACCAGTAGCTTATAGACATTGGATGTCGGTTATAAAAATGGGTGTGCTGCTCTTTCGTTACTTGGAGCAGCACACCCATTTTTATGAATAACCCGTCGAAAAATTCAATTCAGCCAGCCGCCCGTAAATCCGGCCTTTTGCAATCCGCGCCGGATATGAGGGTTCTTTCTCATCAGATTCCAGACGAAACCCGTTCGCAGGTTTTCGGCCATTATCAAGATAGGTCCCTGATCGATGCCGAGGTAGTCCATATCGAACCAGCCACTCTGAGTTGAGCCATTGGCAAAAGCGGATCGGTAGCGATACGTTGGATTGAAGGCGTCGCGGAATCCGTATTGTCCGTAAAGCTTAGAACCATAACGGGCTTTCATAGCTCGCAGGGCGGGAATGCAGATTTCCGGCGCAAAAGCCATAGAACCACCGGCTGCTGTAGGGGCAATAGTACCATCGTCGACGATACCCGTGGAGGCTGCACCGCGTGCCCGGTACGAGAAAAAATTGCGCCCGTTAGCAGTCGTGTCTTTAGGTCCGTCGCAGGCTGTCAGGCCCCAGATAGTCGCGCTATAATCTTCCCATTTTCCGGGGTTTGCCAGGCAATAAGCTCGGTTTGCGTAGGTGGCCCGGCGCGAATTTTCGAAGTAGTCGATGCCCTTGCCTCGCATATAGTCGTCGCGAATACCCCGAAAATCGATCCAGCAGTGCGAGTATTGATGACCAAACAGCGGGTCAAAGTTCACGTGTTTCTGACCATAAAAATCGGCCCAGGGGTACGATTTGGTCCAGGCAGCCCAAACATCAGAGCCAACTGGGTGGGTTGGTGAGGCAAGGGCCAGAATATAGAGCAGCATTCCCTCATTGTAGCCCGTCCAGTTACTTTTAATAAATCCTTTTTCGGGATGCCAGCCCATCGACACAAAAGGGCGGGAAGCCTGAAACCACGCCCAGTCGGCCCGGCCGTAGATTTGCTCGGCCAGTTGCCGGATTTCTTTTTCAACCGGCGTATTATGATCAAAGTACGACTGAGCACTCAAGATGCCACCCAGTAACAGGGCTGTATCGATGGTTGAAAGTTCGACCTGTTTGAACCGCTCGCCCGTTTTCATGTCGAGGAAGTGGTAAAAAAAACCTTTGTATCCAGCTACGCCCGTTGCCGTATCCGACTGGGGTGCTTTAGCAAAAAAGCGCAGGGTACGCACCGTCCGGTCAGCTGCCTGCTGGCGCGTAATGTAGCCGCGTTCTGCCCCAATCAGGTATGAGGTTAGCCCGAATCCTACAGATGCAATACTGCAAAAGGAACGGGTAGGAGCACGATCAGGAACGAGGCCATTTTCGGGGTTTGCCGTGTCCCAGAAGAAACGAAACGTGTCACGCTGGAGACTATCCAAAAAGACTTCATCGGCTTTTGACAAACGACCTGGCTGCTTCGGCTGGCCAAAAAGGGTCAATACTGAACTGAAAAGGAAGAGTATGGTCAGGAGGTGCTTCATTGTTAATATGTCATTAGTTGGTCATTGTGCTTCGCTACCATTATGCTTCGCGTCATTTGTAGTCATTAAATAATCATTTATCGAGCATTGGTCAGCGATGACCCTTTACAACGAATGACTATTTTAATGACAGCGTAGCATACTGACTACAAATGACACGAAGCAAATGACCAGTTATTTCAATAACCTGGGTTCTGTGTGAGTGCACCCCCGCTCAACTGAATCTGGTTTTGCGGAATCGGGAACACCTCATTCTTACCTTTTACGAAGGTTTTACCATGTGCGGTGAATGCCTGCACTGCTCGACCTGGTTGAATTTCTTCCTGCCGGATAATGTCAAAAAAGCGGTCGTGCTCCATCGCCAGTTCGACCCGGCGTTCGTGCCAGATGCTTTCCCGGGTAGTAGTCGTGGCAGCCGCCAAACCAGCCCGCGTACGCAACCGATTAATATCGACCAGTGCATCGGCGGGGCGGCCCAGAGCCAGCGCGGCTTCGGCATGAATCAATAGTATTTCACCCAGTCGCAAAATTCGTAAATTTTTGGGGAGCCGGTCGTTATTGCCGCAGTTCCGCTCCGAGGTCCGGCTGTGGTACGATTTGTAATTGTACCGGTCGTTTTCGACAGAGTCGCGGCTTGGAATTCGGAACCCATCCCAGAGCATCGTTCCGCGGGGGGCCGGATTAATGAAAATAATGGTAGCCGCCCGGCGTGTGTCGGCCGCTTCGTACTCGTTCAGTAGGCTTTCCGAAGGAGTTCCAAAGCCAAAACCCAGGTCAGACCAGCCCCGTTTTCCGCCCGCACGCGGTCCTTGACACACGCTGTAAATGTCGATTGCCGCGTTACAGGCCAGATTAGTCCCCGTTTGTACTTCAAAAATCGACTCAGCACCGTTTGCGCCTACTTCACGCCAAATGTTGGCATAATTTGGGAGTAGGTCGTAGGTGCCTGCCTGGTTTTTGATGATCGAATCGGTCAGATTGTAAGCCTGTTGCCAGTTGCGCTGATACATGTAGACCTTGGCTAACATGCCCATAGCAGCCGCTTTGGTTGCTTTCCCGGTCTGCGTTTGTGCTTTGACCGGCAGGTTCGTAGCTGCAAAACGTAGATCATTCACAATCAGCGCGTACACCTCTTCCCGAGTGGCCCGCTTTTGCAAGGAGGTGTTGTTGATCTCCTCAACCGGTGGTACCCCGTTAATCAATGGTACTCCACCGAAGAAGCGAACCAGATTGAAATAGAAATAGGCACGCAGAAACCGCACTTCGCCTTCCAGCCGGTTTCGGGTTGGCTGATCGGCGGGGCTGAGCGGAATCAGAGCCAGGGCCTGGTTGGCCCGCGCAATGGCCCGGAAGTAGGTCGCCCAAACGTTGTTGAGGTTGCCAACGCCCGGCGTGGGGTTGAGGTTGTCGAGCGTGCCGAAGGTGTTGGCTCCGTCAGTTGCCGAACTGCCCTTATCGGCGTCATCCGACGCGATGTTGGTCATTCCAACGTAATCGAAACCGTGCATTCCGCCGTCCCACATGCTGTTGTAAATACCCGTTACCAGGCTTTGGGCGGCCGCCGGGTCGTTGCGTACGGCGGCTTCACCGATCTGACCCTGGGGTGGTGTGTCTAAGAAATCGTTGCAGGCTACCGTGCCTGCACCCAGCAGGATAATTGATAGCGGTACGCGGACGAGTTTTATAAGATGATTCATGATCGTAACGTCGAGTGGTTAAAAGCCCAGGTTAAGTCCGGCAGCGAACGTGCGGACGGTGGGGTAGGAGTTGAGTTCAATGCCGGAATCGAGTGGGCCTCCTGGTAATTCGGGGCTAAATCCGCTGAATTTTTGCAGCGTGATCAGGTTCTGCGCCGTAACATAAAGCCGTGCTGTACGGAAGCGGGCTTTTTCCCGAAGAGCCGTTGGAAGCGTGTAGCCCAGCGTCAGGTTGTTGAGCCGGACAAACGAACCCGATTCCACAAAATAGGTTGATGCAGGGGTAGCAGCGGTAATCAGGCGGGGGTCGGTTTGCGAAGGTCGGTTGGTTTGCCAACGGGCATCGGCATACGCTGCCTCAATGTTGTCGGTATTCTCGAAGCGAAAGGCTTTCTTCCCGTTGTACACCTGGTTTCCCGCATTTCCGTATACATCGGCTGCCAGATCAAAACCTTTGAACGTCAGGCCGAGGTTGATGCCGTAATACAGTTTAGGCTGGTATGAGCCCGCATAAATCCGGTCATTGTTGTCGATAACACCGTTGCCGTCCACGTCACGGTATTTCAAATCGCCAGGACGGACGTTAGCTTTCGTGCCAAAAACGGGCGAACCATCTATTTCCGCCTGATTCTGGAACACGCCGATGGCGTCGAGTACGTAAAAACTGCCTACGGGTTGCCCATTGTCGCTGCGAGTTACGAACCCCTGCTGCCCAACGCTACCTGCCAGTAGGGCCTGACCGCCGTTAAGGCCTACTATCTGGTTACGGTTGAGGGTCAGGTTACCACCAATGGTATAGCCTAGCCCGTTTTTCAAGGTTTCGCGCCAGTTCAGAATAAACTCAAAACCCCGGTTGCGGAAGGAGGCAATGTTGGTTAGAAACTGGTTGTCGGGGTCACCGAAGATGGCAGGAATGACCTGAAACGCTAGGGCGTCACGGGTGGTTTTGTTGTAATAATCAAGCTCACCCGTTAATCGGCTACCAAAGAAAGCGAACTCCAGGCCGGCGTCGACCTGCTGAGTACGTTCCCACTTCAACTGCTGATCCTTGATATCCTGAATAGCTGAGCCCAGCGTGAGACCATTGTTGTAGAAATAAGGAATGTTGACAGTTGCCGTCAGGATATAGGCGTTGCTGGTGATATTGTCGTTCCCGAGGATGCCCCAACTGGCCCGGAATTTAAGGAAGTCAAATAATTTCTGCCCTTTCATAAACGACTCGTCGGAAATCACCCAGCCCACGCCCGCCGTTGGAAAGTAGCCCCACCGTTCCCGGAATTTCGAACTACCATCGGCTCGTAACGAGGCATTGAACAGGTACCGGTTGGCGAAACTATAGGTGACCCGCGTCACAAACGATTGCCGGGTCTGGAGATCCCCTCCACTGTTGTTCGATAGTTGCTGATCGGGGTTGCCCAGCCCCAGATACCATTGGTTGGGATCGTTGGGCACGTTGATGCGGGCGCCCTCAATAAAGTCTGAGGTAAACCGTTCGGTTACAGCACCCAGCAGGAATGAAACATTGCTCTGACCAAATGCTTTCTCGGCGGTTGCCGTGTTGTCGATAATGTACCGCACCGATTTGCTCTCGTTAAGAGACAATTGACTGTTTTGCTGCCGCTGGTTGCCACCCGCCGTAATAAAGGTGACCGCATCGTTCTGGAACTGACGGAGATAGGTCTGATTCCGATTGAAAATCAGATCGGTGTTGAACGCCGAGCGCAGGGTGAGCCATTCAACCGGCTTGTAATTGAGTGCCAGATTTCCCTGCAAACGATTGTTAATGATCCGATTGTTGCGGGCGTCCAAACTCAGAATGGGATTGCCAACATTCCCGAAAGCCGACAGGTTTCCGTATTTACCATCCTGAAATGCAGGCACAATGGGAGCAGCCCGGTAGAGGCCCTGATAGACTCCATCGAGGTTGACACCCCGTTCGTTACCCCGCGAAAACGAAAGCTGGTTACTGAAGGTCAGCTGATCGGTAATTTTCACTTCGTTATTCGACCGGATAGTCAGGCGTTTGAAGTCGTTTGTTTTCACCACGCCCAAATCGGTAAAGTAACCAGCGCTGAAAAAGAATGTATTGCGTTCGCTACCGCCCGAAATAGACAGATTCTGGTTCGATTGAGCACCTTGACGCAACGCTTCATTGAACCAGTTGGTAGTACCGCTGTATGTCAGTGGTGGGTTATTTACATTCGCGGTTGGGGCGGCATCGGTCAAGTAGCTGATGTACTGATCCCGGTTGGCCATCTTTACCAGGTTGGCAGTTTGGCGAAGGCTAATGTTGGCGTCGTACTGAACCTGTGTGGCACCCGACTTGCCACGGCGGGTAGTCACGATGACTACCCCGTTGGCGGCCCGCACTCCATAAATGGCGGCTGAGGCATCTTTCAGGACTTCGATACTCAGAATATCGTTGTTGCTAATGTTGCGAATGTCGTCGGTCAGTACGCCGTCCACCACGTAGAGCGGACTAACCCCGGCCAGTGCTGAGCCCACACCCCGCACCCGAATCTGCGGTTGCTCGTTGGGACGTCCTGAGGCAATCACCTGCACCCCGGCCAGTTTACTTTGCAGGGCCTGCGTGGGTGTCTGAACAGGGTATTTGGTGATCTCTTCTCCCTTCAACTGGGCAACAGCCCCCGTCAGGTCGCGTTTCCGCTGAGTACCGTAGCCAACCACCACTACTTCGTTTAGAGTCTGGGTATCTTCGCCCAGCTTCACGTTTAATGTTGTCTGGTTGCCAACTACAACTTCCTGAGGTGCAAAACCGATGTAGCTGAACGCCAGCACGGCCTGATTGTTAGGTACGCTGAGTTGATACGATCCATCGACATTCGTCGTAGTACCCCGCGTTGTGCCTTTGATCGACACTGTAACACCCGGCAAGGGAGAAGACTGGGCATCGGTAACCACGCCCGTTACCGTGATTCCCGTCTGACTGCTAGCTGCTGTGGGAGCAGGTTGAGCTGGGGTATCCGTAGTAGTTGTTGGTGGTGTCTGCAATATAGCCGGGGCTTGGGACGAAGCAGACTGAGTAGTGGTTCCGGGCGGGGTAGGCGTCTGAGCCTGAGTCGTATAGCCGCAGACCACGCTCAGCAAGAGCAGGTAGCGTATGTTTTTCATAAATCGTTGAGGTTTAAACTACTAGTTAACTATGCTAAAACAACGTGAATCAGTTCTATTTGTTCTTAGCAGAGTCATAAGTCGAATTTCGGTCACTTACAAATAGGGGAGTGTCTATTCTTATAAGTTAAATGGTGTAGAACGAATGCCCTTGAAACATAGATTGTTTTGTTATCGGAAAGCGAGTTGTTGCGAGGCAGCGTGGTGGGTAGAGGTTGTTAAAAAGAAAATGAGATTTCTAATTTGGTTCTTGAGGAAGCTGTGAGTGGAAGACAGAAAAATCCGCGTAAATCCCCTGAATACGTACCATTCGCATTCCATTTTCCACCGCATCCTCCATCGAAAAGCCGTATCTTTGCGGTTATTTTTTTAACTCCGCTTCGGCGGTCCGATCCAGAATGGTGCAGTATAAGCAATACGAAACCCTCAATTATGCCCAGATCGCGGCTGAGGTGTTGCAGCAGTGGAAAGAAACCAATGCGTTTGAAGAGTCGGTGCGGGTGCGTGAAGGCAAGCCGTCGTTTACGTTTTATGAGGGGCCTCCCTCGGCGAACGGAACGCCGGGCATTCACCACGTGATGGCCCGCACGATGAAGGATATATTTTGCCGCTACAAAACGCTTCAGGGTTTCCAGGTGAAGCGTAAAGGCGGCTGGGACACACACGGTCTGCCTATTGAGTTGCAGGTAGAGAAAGAACTGGGCATCACCAAAGAAGATATCGGTAAGTCGATTTCGGTAGAAGAATACAACCAGAAATGTCGCGAAACCGTGATGCGGTTTACGGATCAATGGAACCTCTTAACTGAGCGGATTGGCTATTGGGTCGATCTGGACAGCCCGTACGTGACCTACGAGAATAATTACATCGAGTCGGTCTGGAATTTGCTAAAGCGGATGTACGACAAAGACCTGTTGTATAAAGGCTATACCATCCAGCCGTTTTCGCCCAAGGCTGGAACGGGCCTCAGTTCGCACGAGCTGAACATGCCCGGCACTTACCGCGATGTGCGCGACACAACCATTGTGGCCATGTTCAAGGTGAAGCCAACGGGTAAATCGGGCTTTTTGTTCTTCGATTCCAACGATGCCGATGTGCATGTGCTGGCTTGGACAACCACGCCCTGGACACTGCCTGCCAACTCAGCCTTGACGGTTGGTAAGGATATTGACTATGTACTGGTCAAAACCATCAATCCTTATACATTTACACTCGTGCATGTAGTGCTGGCAAAGGCGCTGGTAGGCCGCTGGTTCAACGAGAAAGGACGGCAGGAGAAAGCGGATAACCGCGTTTTTGATGCCTATTTGCCTAACGATAAAATTGTACCCTGGGTAGTCGTGTCGGAGTTTAAGGGCCAGTATCTGGAAGGCATCGAGTACGAGCAACTCATGCCGTATGTCCAGCCTGAGTTGCCTGCTTTTAAAATAATCCTGGGTGATTTCGTAACAACCGAAGACGGTACGGGCGTGGTACATACGTCGCCAACCTTCGGGGCCGACGACTTCCGGGTGGCGCAGGCTAACAACATCCCGCCGATCATGGTGAAGGATGAATTTGGTAAAGATGTGCCCATTGTGGATCGGCAGGGCCGGTTTGTGGCTGAAATTACTGACTACGCCGGGCGGTACGTCAAAGAAGAATACTATTCGGATGAGGAACGGGCTGACCCGGATTTCCGGCCAACCGATGTGATGATCGCCATCAAGTTGAAAGAAGAAGGCAAGGCGTTCCGCGTAGAAAAATACGAACACCCTTATCCGCATTGCTGGCGGACCGATAAGCCAATTTTGTACTACCCGCTCGATAGCTGGTTTATCCGTACAACGGCTTTGAAAGATCGGCTCGTTGAACTAAACAAAACCATCAACTGGAACCCCGAAAGCACGGGTACGGGCCGCTTTGGTAACTGGCTCGAAAATCTGGTAGACTGGAACCTCTCGCGGAGCCGCTACTGGGGAACGCCCCTCCCCATCTGGCGCACCGAAACCGGGCAGGAGGAGGTGTGTGTTGGTTCTGTTCAGGAGTTAATTGGCTACGTAGAAAAAGCACTGGAGTCGGGCAAGCTGACTGACGACCAAAAGACCAAAAACGAGTCGTTTCTAGCGGCTCACGCCAATGGCACATTTGATTTGCACCGGCCCTATGCCGATGAAATTTATTTCGTCTCGGAATCAGGCCAACTGATGCAGCGGGAGGCCGACCTGATCGACGTTTGGTTCGATTCGGGGGCGATGCCGTATGCGCAGTGGCACTGGCCATTCGAGAATGAAGAGATCTTTAAGGAATCGTTTCCGGCGGATTTTATTTCGGAAGGCGTTGATCAAACGCGGGGCTGGTTCTTTACGTTGCACGCCATTGCGGTGTTGCTGTTCGACTCGGTCGCGTTTAAAAATGTGGTTTCGACGGGGCTTGTGCTTGATAAAAATGGCGAGAAAATGTCCAAGAGTAAGGGCAATGCTGTTGATCCGTTCAAGACGCTCGATACCTACGGGGCCGATGCCACGCGCTGGTATATGATCACGAATGCCGAGCCGTGGGACAACCTCAAATTTAACGTAGATGGCATTGGCGAGGTGCAACGGCGGTTCTTCGGAACGCTGTTCAATACCTACAACTTCTTCGCGTTGTACGCCAATATCGACGGATACAAGGTCAATCAGTTCGACCGCATTCTGCGCGAGCAACTCCCTGAGCTGGATCGCTGGATTCTGTCGAAACTGAATACATTGGTTAAAGATGTAACGGCCGAGTTTGAGAGTTATAACCCGACAAAAGCGGGCAGGTTAGTCCAGGATTTTGTGTGCGACCAATTGTCGAACTGGTACGTACGGCTAGCGCGTCGCCGTTTCTGGAACACAAACGGCGAGTCAGAATCGGGTCAGGAATTGCCATTGGACAAGCGGGCGGCTTATGAGACCTTGCAACATTGTCTCACGGCGGTAGCTCAGTTGATGTCGCCTATTGCGCCGTTCTTCTCCGACTGGCTGTATCACAACCTGACCGACTCGGTTCGGGAAGAGTCAAAAGCGAAAAACACGCCGTTCCAGTACGAATCGGTGCATTTTACGAACTGGTATCCCGTAGAAACTGACTGGATCGACGCTGATCTGGAAGCCTCTATGGCGCTGGCTCAGCAGGTTTCGTCGCTGGTCCACTCGCTGCGCAAAGGCCATAAAATCAAGGTTCGCCAGCCGTTGAGCCGCATCCTGATCCCGGTATTGAACCCCGATACGCGTCGGCAAATTGAGCATATTGCCCCGCTAATTCAGTCGGAGGTGAACGTGAAAGCCATTGAATTTGTGGACGATGCGTCGGGCATCCTGAAAAAGAAAGTGAAGCCGAATTTCAAAGCCCTTGGCCCTAAATTTGGTAAGCAGATGAAGGATGTTGCGGCTGCTATCACGGCCATGACCGAGGAGGAACTGAAACAGTTGGAGTCAACGGGTAACCTGCAACTTGGAGCGTTTGCCCTTCAACTTGCCGACATAGAAATCGTGACTGAAGATATTCCCGGTTGGCTGGTTGCCACAGAAGGAGGTATCACGGTGGCGCTCGACGTAAACATTTCCGATGAATTACGCCGGGAAGGCATCGCCCGCGACTTTGTGAACCGGATTCAGAATCTCCGCAAAGACCGCGACTTCGATGTGACTGATAAAATCAATATCATCCTTGAACGGAATGATGCTTTGCTTGCCGAAGCCATCGAAGCCAATCAGGACTACATCCGGCAGGAGGTTCAGGCCCTGAAACTCGACCTCGTTCCCGGTCTCAACGGTGATGCGGCAAAGCCCGAATTCGCCGAAATCGAAATGGACGAGTTTACGCTGCGGGTAGTTGTCAAGAAGGGATAACAACTAGTAGAACGGAAGCAAAAAAGGGAGACTGACGCAGATCGAATCGAGCGTTAGACTCCCTTTTTTGCTTCATCAATACGAAATATACGTTCTCTCCACACTACCATCGTCGTACAAATCGAGCATGGCGTAGCCACGTTTGGTTTCGTGGTACGTTTTTGATTTCCACCAGTTTCCCGACACGGCTCCGTTGCAGAGGTAGGTGACACCGTTGTGATCTACACGATCGAGAATGTGTTTGTGACCGCTCAGGCAGGTTTTTACGTTAGGATACTGCGCAAACAAAGCCAATAAAGCCGGAGCATCCGTATGCATTGATCTGTCCTGGATAATCCATTGACTGGGGCTTTTTTCGGACGATGTGGCATAGAATTCTGCGCTTATGATGGGTACGTGAGACATCACCAGCACTGGCGTTTTTGGTGAAGTATTTTTAAGATCAGACCGGAGCCAGTCCATTTGTTCCTCGTCCAGGCAAGATGAAAACCAACCGCCCGTTGCTTTCGGTTGAATATCGTCCAACACAATAAAATGCCAGCCCGATTGATCAAAACTCCGGTAGCGATGGCTGAAGTGTAGCTGCTCCTGGGCCCATTTTTTGCCTGCCAGGGGATCGTTCAGTGACTCCTGATGCGCCCAAATATCGTGATTGCCCAGGCCATGTTGCATTGGCAGCGAGCACTCGGCTTTGATGACTGTTTGCCAGGCTTCCCACTGCCGTCGTGTGTCGCGCCGGCTACGCGAAAGAGAATCCATGATCGAGTCACCTCCGTTCAGAATCAAAGTGGGTGGATCGGGCTGGTCCTGAATGTGGCGGAGGCAGGTAGCTAACCCGTGCATGGGTTTGTGCCGGGGCATCAAATGCACATCACCGAGGTAAGCAATACGGGCGGTTCGCTGACGCTTTGGGGCCAGCGCTTGCAGGGATTCAGGAATAGAAAGAAAAGGCAGTAGGGAAGCTGCTTTCAGAAGGTTTCTGCGGTTCATCTCAGGGTATCAACGTGTATCAAGAGTCTACAACCTGAACAGGGTTACTTGCTTACGGGGTTAAAATTCTTATCTAAATACGCCTTTAGCTCAGCTGGCTTTTGTGTTCCAATCAAGATTTTGCCGCCACTCTTTTTCTCAATCTGTAGCCCATAGGTACCATTAAGGCTGTAGACCCACCCACCTGGCCCCTGTCGTATGCCGCCCCCTCCCTTCGGGTACTCGCCCATAAGAGCATACTCTCTGACATATGCACGGTCAATTTCACTCCAAGGAATCACCTGCCATTTGCGCCACGTTGGCGGTATACGAAACCGAATAGATTTAGCGTCAATTTGAACGTCAATGGTTTTGTAAAGTAATAAATAACAGATAAGTAGCATCACCGACATAGAGCCGATTACCAGAAAGCGAATAAGCCATTTAAAGCCAGGCTCATCGAACGATGGGCCACTAATAATGGAGAATAAGATGCAAAGACTAATCAGAACAAGGCCTGCCGCCATAGCCATAATGAGATGACGATACGGGTTTCGTTGGGTTTCGGTGTACATCAGAAAAGCTGGTTGTGGCGCTGGATGTATGGTCAAGAAGCAAAATTTTTTATATATTGACAAGGAAGAGGTTTTTAGAAACGGCTCCAGTTTTTTCAAAATGAAAGTCCCTGTGCACACCACTTTTATCAAAAAGGCGTTGTGCACAGGGACTGAAGGGCTGACGTTAAAAACGTCGCAGCCGAACGCGGCCCGGCTGTGAAACATGAAGCAAGTCCTAGGTCTTTTGCTTCTTTTTCTTTGCCGCTGGGAACAGAATGTTGTTCAAGATCAGGCGATATCCGGCCGAGTTTGGGTGCAGGTTGAGGTCCGTTGGTTCTTCGCCAATTTCGTGGCGATAATCTTCGGGATCGTGGCCACCGTAGAACGTGAAGAAGCCCCGGCCATAAGGTGCGTGAATGTAGCGAGCCTCGTTAGCGGCCCGACTTTCGGCCATTACCACCACTTCAGGTTTCAGGTATGCTTTTTTAAAGGCCGTTGTTTGTCCCATAAATCCCTTGATCACGTTCAGGTGATTTTGGGTCAACATGGTTGGAATGGGATCGTATTTGGCTGAGAACTGGAACAACGAGAAATAATCGTTATGCTCCGACAAACCGCGCTCTTCCGGCTGATTGTCGATGTTTGAGAACTCAATCATGTACGGGTTCGTATAGACTTGGAAGTTCCGGAAAGCCATCGTCTCGCTGTAATCGAGCTTGTTATTTACGTTCGGGTCAAAGCCATCCCCGTCGTAAAAGGCATCAACCATGTCGGTATGCTGCGCTGCCAGTGCGATGTCGTACGTATCAGTAGCGTTGCACATGGCAAATAGATAGCCGCCACCTAGGCAAAAATCACGGATTTTTTTGACCACCGCCAACTTCATTTGGGGCACTTTCGTGTAGCCGTATTTCTTGGTAATGCCCTCGGCTTCCTGCCGTTGAGCAATGTACCAAGGCTGGTCTTTGAAGTGGAAAAATTTCCCGAATTGTCCCGTAAAATCCTCATGATGAAGGTGTAACCAGTCATATTCAGGCAGCTTACCGTCGAGCACTTCCTGGTCAAAAACCACGTCGTATGGAATCTCGGCGTAGGTCATCACCATCGTCACGGCATCGTCCCAGGGTTGTTTTGTCTTGGGCGAATACACGGCTACTTTGGGCGGTTTCTGGAGCTTCACAGCATCCATATTCGCGTCGGGTGATTGCACCTCAGCCAGAATTTGAGCCGCCTGGCCTTCTGTCACCACCTCATAGCTAACGCCCCGAATCACCATTTCGTTGATAAACGCCTGGCTTTGGGGCATCAGAAACGACCCGCCCCGGTAATTGAGCAACCAGTCGATTTCGGTATCGTGCGTTTTAAGTACCCAATACGCAATACCATAGGCCTTAAGGTGATTCTTTTGGGCCTCATCCATTGGAATCAGTAAACGGTTGGCCAGTGCGGGGGCCATCAATCCCAGAAAAAGGATGAGTGGTAGGAGCAGACGTTTCATCGGTTGTATTGGTAACGAGGGCTATAGTAGCTTTGTAATAACGAAGATAAGCAATAATTGTGCTAAATGAATTTACTGGAAAATATTCGCGAAGGCCTCCGATCCATTGCTGGTAACCAACTCAGAACCATTCTGACGTCGGCTATTATCGCCATTGGCATTACCTCGCTGGTTGGCATTCTGACCGCGATTGATGGTATACAAACATCACTGAGTAGTAGTTTTGAGGGTTTGGGAGCCAACACGTTCAGCATTATTGTTGAACAGCAACGGGGGCGTTTTGGAGGGCGAATGCAAATGGTCAACAAACCAATTACTTACCGCGAGGCCGTGCAATTCAAACGCCGGTTTCCATACGGGGCCACTATTTCTGTTTCATCGCTGATTTCGGGGGCTTCTCAGGTTAAATATGGTTCCAAGAAAACGAATCCAAATATTCAGCTGTATGGCATTGATGACAATTATTTAACTGTCAAAAACTACAAGTTGGTCAGTGGTCGTGCCTTGAACACCAGCGATATGGAGAATTCGCTGAACGTGACGGTTATTGGTAGTGAACTGGCAGGGGCCTTATTTGGTACGACCATAAACCCGATCAACCAGATTATTCGTGCTCAGGGTGTGCCCTATAAAGTGATTGGGATATTAGAGAAGAAAGGTAGTTTGACGGGTGCTGGCGATGACCGGGTTATGTTTATTCCGATTGACAATGGTCGTGCTTTGGCAGGAGACCGTACGCTTTCGTTTGATATTACCGCTTCTGTGGCCAGCATTGGCGACCAGGAAACAGCCATTGGCGAAGCTCGTGGAACCATGCGTCTGGTTCGGCGCGATGTATTGGGCCAACCCGATTCGTTTCGCATTGACCGGGCCGATCAACTGGCAAAGGACCTTGAAGAGACAACCGGCGTGTTGCGGGTGGGGGGCTTCGTTGTTGGTTTTATTACCTTGCTGGGTGCGGCTATAGCCCTGATGAACATCATGTTAGTATCAGTTACAGAACGTACCCGCGAAATCGGTATTCGTAAATCGTTGGGGGCTACTCCCCGCCTGATTCGGCTCCAATTTCTGATTGAAGCAATCGTGATTTGCGTGTTGGGTGGTATCGGCGGGGTTTTATTAGGCCTTGGTATCGGCAACCTGATTTCGATGGTGGTTAGTCAGGGTACGGGTGGTTTTGTTGTACCCTGGCTCTGGATGGGCCTCGGAATCTTGATATGTGTAGCCGTTGGGTTGTTCTCGGGGATTTACCCGGCCGTTCGGGCGTCAAGGCTTGATCCGATAGAAGCGCTACGGTACGAATAGACTAGAAATTCCGTCTTTTTAAGGGGGTTGAGCTGAAGGACAAGTTTAACACTTGTCCTTCACTCGTATTTGGGCAAATGCGGTTATTAATTTCTGATTATAACCTGAGTGAGCAGAAAAGAGGATTAGTGTAAATTCTGTTTATTTACTACTAGGTAATTTATTTTCTCCCCATTTATTAATTTGTCAAAATATTCTATGTTTAAATGCTATAAATTCAGTAGATTTACACTGTCCGCTATTATCCTCGCTTTATGCACCGTAAGCAGTGTTTTTGCCCAGCAGCTTATTAAGGGTATTGTTAAAGATGACAAAAGTTCTCCCTTACCGGGTGTGTCGGTTGTTGTTATGGGTACAACAAACGGAACGACAACGGACGCTTCTGGCGCATACAGCCTGAAAGTAGCCAACGGAACCTACAAAATTAGCTTCTCATTTATCGGGTTTACCACCCTGACAAAAGAAGTAACAGTGGCCGGAAACGATGTTTCGCTCGACAGCCAACTGGAAGCGTCAACGGCTAATTTATCGGAGGTAATTGTTGTTGGTAGTCGGGCTACCCAACGATCACTAATCGACTCACCGCTTCCCATTGACATTTTGTCGGCGGCCGATTTACGCACTACTGGCCAACCCACTTTCGACCGGTCGCTGCAATACCGAGTGCCATCGTTCAACACCGTGAACACCCCCGTTAACGATGCCACAACGCTGCTTGATCCTTGGGAGCTCCGTAATATGGGACCTAGCCGGACGCTGATTCTAATCAATGGAAAGCGCAAAAACCTCAGTTCGTTGCTCTATGTGCAGTTCTCGCCGGGCCGGGGCGAAACTGGCGTTGATTTGTCAGCTATTCCGCAGCAGGCCATCAAACGCGTTGAGATTCTGCGCGATGGTGCTTCGGCCCAGTACGGTTCCGACGCCATTGCCGGGGTCATGAACATTATTCTGAAAGACAAGTACGATTATACCAGTGTCAATATCAACACCGGGGTTACTGCAAAGGGCGATGGTGGTATGTATAACCTGTCGTTGAATGGGGGGAGCAATCTTGGTGGCAAGGGGTTTGTGAACTATACTGTCGATTTTATGCAGCAGAATAGCGCCGTTCGGTCGGGCACTGTTCACGTACCAACGGAAATTGCCACGTTTGGCGGAAGCCCCGCTCAGGATGCCCTGATCACGGCTTACCTGAAAGATTTTCCAACGGCCAACAACATCAACGGAACGGGCGAAACAACAGCCGGTCGGTTTCTGATCAACAGCGGCCTGTCGTTGGGCAACAACAGCGATTTATACGCTAATGCGGCTATGGTAGTGAAACGGGTGTCTAGCTTTGCCAACTATCGCCCCGTGTATTGGCGGCAGGATCGTGGGTTGCTTCACAGCCCAACTGATAACGGTGGCAAAAACTACCTTACGCAGGCCACGCTGGCGTTCCCCACTGAAGATAATGTTGATCTCTACAAAGGCTATGTTGGCTATGTGCCAACGTTCGAGGGTGACCTGCTCGACTACAATGCAACGGTTGGGATTAAAGGCGAAAATAACGGGTGGAAACATGATGTCAGTTTAACAACCGGCTACAACGGGCAAACGTATACCGTAGACAATACCGTAAACCGGACACTGGGCAAGGCGAGTCCAACCCGTTTCAAACCAGGGGGATACCAGTTTTCTCACATTGTGGGTGATATTGATATTTCGAAACAGGTAAGCGACAAGTTCGGAGTGGCTTTTGGTATGGAGGCCCGGTCAGAAAAATACACCATTGTAGCTGGCGATGATGCCTCTTACGAAGGTGAAGGTTCGAACTCATTTCCGGGGCTTAACAAGTTGAATGCCGGGTCCAACCAGCGTTTCAACGTCGGTGCTTACCTCGATCTAAGCTACGACATTACTAAAAACTTCCTGGTAAACGGAACATTCCGTACGGAGAAATACAGCGACTTTGGCAACGCAAACGTTTGGAAACTGTCATCGCGCTACAAAATTGCCGATGATAAAGTGGTAATCAGAGCATCGGCATCAACGGGTTTCCGGGCACCAACACTCCACCAGATTTTTGCACAGTCGGTACAGGCGGCATTTGTGGGTGGTACCATCCAGTTGTCGGGCTTATTCAACAACCGCAGTGCGCAGGCACGGGCATTGGGGATTCCAGCCTTGAAGCCGGAGAAATCGACTAACTATACGGTTGGCGTGGCGCTAAATCCCACGAAAAACCTGAGCATCACGCTCGACTATTTCAGCATCAACGTAGCCGACCGGATTGTGTATAGTTCGTCGATATCATCGTCGGACCCTACCAGCACGTTGGGCAAAATTTTGAGTCAGGCCGGGGTGAGAACCGTTCAGTTCTTCATTAACGGAATCGAAACCAGCACATCGGGTATCGATTATGTGGTGTCATACCGCAACCTGCCCCTTGGCAAGGGCAAATTGGGGCTGAATCTGGCTGGAAACTCGATGCTGCAAAACAAAATTGTTGGTACTCCGGCCGACCCGGCGGCAATCAAAGCCGCCGGATCGAGCATTTTGAACACGCAGATCAAATCGCTGCTAACCGAAAGCCGTCCGAAATACAAAGTGATTTTAGGCGGTGATTACGCCGTTGGGAAATGGAATGTGAACCTGAACAATACACTGTTCGGACCAACGTCATTTCAGGATTTGGACAACGGCGGCTCAGATATGAATAACATCAAGGCCACGTTTACCCCTGCGGTTGTTACGGACTTGAGTGTTGGCTACGCATTCTCGAACAAAGTGTCGCTGACGCTCAATGCCAACAACCTTTTCAACGTGCTGCCGAAGTGGGATCTGGTTGCACTCAACTCAGAAGGGGCTAAGGCAATTGATACCCCTGAGAAAAAAGCCTTGTTACGTGGCTTTCTGGGCTTCAGTGGACGGTATGATATTCTTGGTTATAACGGCTCGCAGTTCAGTCAGTTAGGTACGATTTTCAATGCCAACCTGAGCGTTAAGTTTTAAACTACCCCACCCCAACCTCTCCCCGTTAGGGAGGGGCCTAAAGAGCCATTTTTTAGCCCCTCCCTAACGGGGAGGGGTTGGGGTAATCTTATGCGTTTTTGGCCGAGAAAACCCAGGTGTCGAAAGCATAGGTGGGTTGTTGTTTTTCGGCCTGCACAGTAAGACCTGCCAGTTGGAGCAACAGCCTGATTTCAGCCGGAAGGAATGCCCGCAGAGTGGCATCATCGTCGGCAATTGGCTCTAGTGGCTGATTTGCTCGCTCCACAAAAAAAGCTGAATGCCAATCCCAGCCGAATCCGGTAGTAAGGTTGGCTTGATAGCTGCTCTGCCGGAGATAAGTCTGGCCAGCATGTATAGCCCGGTGCTCCACAACCGCTTCGGGATTCATGCCGGGGAGAAAAGAAGCTGCGTCGATAAAGTCGAAATGCAGTGTTCCGGCGGGGCTTAGATGTTGCCCTAGTTGCCGGAACGTATTAATTATATCGGTATTGCTGAGAATATAGCTCAGACTGCGAGCGGTAACCAGCACGGCATCAAAGGTTTGCCCAAGTTGAAGTGTCCGCATGTCGGCTTGCTCGAAACGGGCTGTTGGGCAGCGCTGCCGAGCGAGGCCAAGCATTTGTGGGCTGATGTCGATGCCCACGTACTCATAACCGGCATTGAGAAATCGATTAGCCAGATGCCCGCTGCCACAGCCAATTTCGAGCACCGACTTTACTTTGCCGGGCTCAAAACAGCTATGGTATAGTTGAAACTCCGCATCGTAATCAATAAACGTCTGGTACAGAGCGTCGTAGAGGTGCGCCAGATCGGAATAAAGCTTTGTCATGGGCATAAGGTGGGGGTAAGGTAGCGGTGAACAACAACTAACTCAACCGATCCTTGAAGCTTTCGTAGCCGTACTCGCGAACCGGCTCGAACTCGCCACTTTCTTTTAAAATACCAATGGCGGGTAGTCCCACGCCGTTGAACGTAGTGGTTTTAACCATGGTGTAATGAATCATATCCTCGAAAATAAGCTTGTCGCCAACCTGCAACGGCTGATCGAAGGAATAATCGCCCATGAAATCGCCCGCTAGGCAGGTCATACCGCCAAGCCGATAGGTGGGTTTGTCGGCTACCGGTTCTTGGTACGCTCCACGAATACGGGGTTTGTAGGGCATTTCGAGGGTGTCGGGCATATGGGCAGCAAATGAGGTATCGAGTACCACCACGTCGATTCCCTGACTGTCAAATACATCGAGCACAGTGGAGACCAGCACCCCCGTTTGCCAGGCAATGGCCGAGCCGGGCTCCATAATTACATCTACATTATATTTCTCTCTGAAACGTTTCAGAATCCCAATCAAATGGTCAGTATC
Source organism: Flavobacterium sp. SUN052 (assembly GCF_028867935.1). GTDB lineage: Bacteria > Bacteroidota > Bacteroidia > Flavobacteriales > Flavobacteriaceae > Flavobacterium. Next base: position 249,856 of record NZ_JAPQNS010000002.1, on the reverse strand, counting down.
GTACCCTTCGCGGGTCATCAAATGTCCTCCACCCATGTTAACCCACTTGGCCTGATGCAGCAAATCGCCAAACCGGCTTTCCAGGGCTTCCAGCGTTCGTTCGAGGGTATGCGAATCATTTTCGCAGAGCGTATGAAAATGAATGCCCTCTAAACCAGCGGGTAACCGATCGGGCAGTTTGTCGCGCGTAACGCCCAGTCGCGACCCCGGCACGCAGGGGTTATACATATCCGTTGCTACCTCCGAATATTGCGGATTCACGCGAATGCCGAAGGAAGGCGAATCAGCAGCGCTACTGATTCGACTGCTGAATCGCTCCCATTGCGTCCATGAATTAAACGTCACGTGGCTGCTCCGGCTCAATACTTCATCAAACTCATCGTCGCGGTAGGCCGGAATGTAAGCGTGAGCTGGCACTCCCATATACTCATTAACCAGCTTAATTTCATTCAGCGAACTGGCCGTGGCACCGCTCAAATACTCATGCACCAGTGGAAATACACTATACATGGAGAATCCTTTGAGAGCCAGAATGATGGTAACGCCAGCCGCTTTCTGTACCGAGTCGATCAGTTGGAGGTTCTGGCGGAGTTTACCCTCTTCGAGTACAAAGCAGGGGGATGGTATTGTATTGAGATGTTGTTCGACGGTTGAATTCATGGGGCAAAGGTAAGGAATCCCGATCGATGCATTAATGGGAAGTAGCCTGTTTGAACTCTATGGCCTTTTGAGATATGTTGGTGGAAACTGGACTGGTAAATTATATTTTACTCGCACAACCCGGCCCGATTCTTTGCCAGTTTTCCAGCGGGGCATCTCCCTAACGACACGAATGGCTTCTTCATCACAGCCATAACCGAGTCCCCTTAGAATGATTATTTCGGAAATACAACCTGTTGTATCAATTACGAAAGACGTGAACACGCGGCCGTTGATACCGGCATCAGCGGCCGCTTTGGGATATCGTACCTGCTGATTCAAATAACGAACAAGCGCCTTTGACCCACCCGGAAACTCAGGCGGTTCAGTAGTATTGATAAAGGCGGAATCTTCTATTTTTCCAGGCGGGGCCGATTGGGCAAAACTGCCGAGGCTTGCCCCAAGCAGAAAGAAAAAGAGTGCAGGCGCAGGCCGAAAGAATCGGTACGACATCGTTAACAGGAGTGGTGTTTCCTAATGGATGCACAAACTATCCGGATTTCATAAGCCGTCGTAATACTTCACGATTTTGGCGAAGTCGGTGTCCGTCTTGAAATCCAGTTTCTCCTGCTGGGCAAAGGCGTCGAAGTTGGCCCCTTTGTCGTTCAATGCTTCGTAGAGTGCCTTTTTGCTTTTTTTTACTTTGACCAGCGTGTTGTCAGATTTCAGGATAAAGTATGCAAAATCACTGTTGTAGGCATCGTAGCGGACGTTGGTCGAATAGGGATCTTTGTAATCAGCCTTTTTGAAGATCTTGTTTACTCGTTTCAGCAGCGACGTTTTGCCATCGTATAGAACCAGAAAATAACTGTCTTTCAGATTGTCGTCTTTGATTTTCACCGTCGGATATCGACGAAAAAGCCACTCGGCACCATCATCGGCACGGAGTAAAAATTGCTTCACCTGATTCGGGAATACCACAATGGAATCGCGCATGGCGTCGCGCCGGAGAACCAGGTTCTGGCTGAACGCATCGTATTTAAGCGGGACATTTTCATAGTTGACCCCGGTCACCATGTCAATTCGGCCCTTAGTCCACTCATTCAGAAAATAGGGAGACCCTTGTACGCCCTCATAGCGGTTGTCGGTGCGGTAAATCAGCCCAAACAGCATTGGGTCCAGATTCGGACTTGTTTGTTGAAACAAACTCGGTTTTGGCGGAAGTACTCTGTCCACTGGCTCCTCAACGAGCTTTCTTGTACCTTTTTTTATGACTGTACTATCTTTCTGGGCGATTGACGAGAAAGAAAAAAGCGATAATACGAGAATCAGCAGGGTGGATTTCATTGGCTTAAACGAGTTTAGGATTTGCTGACGCATAAGACTGGCATTCCAGTCCTTTGCGTCAGCAATCAAATCAGAATTCTCAATCAATTAGAAACTTGTCCTACACCCTACTGACAGGTTGTAAAAACCTAGTACTCGTGTGGCAGCGACACATTTACCCGGTCCTGAACGGGCAAACCCTGCTTGTTCATTTGCTCGACAAAGGGATCGGGATCAAGTTCCTCGCAATTCCAGACACCCGGTTTCATCCAGGTTCCCTGAAGCATCAACATAGACCCAATCATGGCCGGAACCCCTGTCGTATAGCTAACAGCCTGACCACGAACTTCTTTATAGGTTTCGGCGTGGTCGCAGTTATTCCAGATATAGTACGTTTGGTCCTGGCCATCTTTTACCCCTTTAATCTGGCAACCGATGCTCGTCTGACCCGAATAGTTCTCGCCGAGGGTGTCGGGAGCAGGCAGCACGGCCTTCAAAAATTCCAGCGGCACAATCTGTTGTCCCTGAAAGGTGATAGGCTGAATGCTGGTCATTCCCACGTTTTGCAATACCTCCAGGTGGGTCAGATATGCCTGCCCGAAGGTCATCCAGAAACGAGCTCGCTTGAGCGTCGGGAAGTTTTTAACCAGCGACTCCAGTTCTTCGTGATACAACACATACGACTCTTTAGGCCCAATTTCGGGGTAGTCGATGGGTTTATGCTGGCTCATAGCCGGAATTTCGATCCACTCGCCATTCTCCCAATATTTACCCGGTTGAGTAATCTCGCGAATGTTGATTTCGGGATTGAAATTGGTAGCGAATGCCTTGCCATGATTACCCGCGTTGCAGTCCACAATGTCGAGGTAATGCATCTCATCAAAGTAGTGCTTGGCCGCATAGGCGGTAAACACCTGCGTGGCACCGGGGTCGAAACCGCAGCCGAGCAACGCCATAATGCCCGCTTGCTCAAATCGCTCTTTGTAAGCCCACTGCCAGCTATACTCGAACTTGGCCACATCTTTTGGCTCGTAATTAGCCGTGTCCATGTAGTGGGTTTTGGTTTCCAGACAGGCATCCATGATGGGCAGATCCTGATAGGGCAGGGCCACGTTGATCACCAGTTTGGGTTCATATTGCCGGATCAGTGCGGCTACTTCGGCCACTACGTCGGCATCAACGCGAGCCGTGCGAATAGTAACTCCGTGCATTTCCTGCACTTCAGCAGCAATTTTATCACATTTCGACTGGGTGCGACTGGCCAGAATAATGTCGGTAAAAACATCATTGTTCATCGCGCACTTGTGCACTACCACGCTGCCGACGCCCCCGGCGCCAATAATCAAAACTCGGGACATGTTTTTGTTAGTTGTCAGTGGTCATTCGTCATTGACTTCGCTGTCATGGATTGCCATTTATTGTGAAAACAAGTAATGGCTGTGTAGGAAAACCAATGCCAGCGAAGCGAGATGACTTCTGGTGCAAAGATAGGCCTTTCAGCACTTCTGCAACCAAAGCCGGGGTGCGCGTGTTTCAACGGTGCCGCGTCAGCGTTGAAAAATAGGCTACTTTTGCGCGACTTACGATTAATTACATGTTCGTTACCGTATTAAAATCGAAACTGCACCGGGTTCGTGTGACCCAGGCCGAGTTGAATTACGTCGGCAGTATTACCATCGACGAAGACCTCATGGATGCCGCTGGCCTCCTCGAAAATGAGCAGGTCCATATTGTTAACAATAACAATGGCGAACGCCTGATCACGTACGTTATCAAAGGAGAACGCGGAACAGGCATCATTTGCCTAAACGGCGCTGCTGCCCGTCGGGCACAGGTTGGCGATATAATTATTATTATCTCCTACGCTATGATGACGCTTGAAGAAACCCGTAGCCACAAGCCAACGGTTGTATTCCCTGATGATAATAACCGATTGATAAAGGGATGAAAAACGCGCTAAAATACCTTATTTCTCTCGCGGTGGCTGGTGGGCTCCTGTGGTACGTTTTCAAAGATATTGATCTGCCCGCTATGCTTACGGCCATTGGTCAGGCTGACTACCGCTGGGTGGCCGTGTATGGCGTGTTGATTCTGGTGGCTCACTGGAGTCGGGGTGTTCGCTGGGGATTGCTAATGGAACCAGTAGTTGATCAGAAAATCAGCCAAAGCAACCTGACAATGGCCGTTCTGACGGGGTATTTCGCCAACCTGCTCATCCCGCGCATGGGCGAAGTAACCCGTTGTGGTACCCTCAACCGCACCGACGATGTGCCGGTGAACGTGAGCTTCGGCACCGTGGTGGCCGAGCGTTTGTTCGACGTGCTTATGTTGCTGCTGTTAATTGGCCTGACCTTTATATTAGAATTTAACCGCCTGAGTACGTTCCTGACGGATTTTCTGAATAGCAAATTCAATTTCGGTACACTTCAGGATAATTCGTGGCTGCTGATTGTGGCTGTAGTTGGCCTGGTTAGTGGGATTGCCGGGGCCTGGTGGATCTTCAACCGGTATAAAGACCAATTGATGCAGAATCCGTTACTGGCCAAAGTAATTCAGTTTGGGCTGGGCCTGCTCGATGGTCTGTTGAGCGTTCGAAAACTGCGTAATCCCGGCCTGTTTATCTTCCATACATTGCTGATCTGGGCCATGTATTACGGCACCACTTACGTGCTGTTTTTTGCCATGCCCCAAACGGCTCAACTGGGCCCACTGGCGGCTTTGACCATTCTGGTGATGGGCAGCATCGGTATGGCGGCCCCTACCCAGGGAGGCCTGGGAGCCTTCAATATTCTGGTTGGCTCGGCGCTGGTATTGTATGGCTTAACCCAACAGGATGGGCAGACGCTGGCCACATTGATGCTACTGTCGCAGTGGATCTTCGTGATTATCTTTGGTGGAATCAGCTTCCTGATCGTGCTGGCCCGCAACCGGCGCGTAGCCACCGAACCCGCAGAAGTTGTGCGGTAAATTGGGTATATTTGGATAAACAAAGGGCTGTTATGAACATCGCAGAGCAATTACACCAGAAGATAAACGAACTGAACGAAGCGCAGCAGGAAGAACTGCTTTATACAGTTGAGCAATGGCTCGAAAAAAATAGTCAACCTGATTCTGATCAGGAAGAACGCGATCAACTGATTAAAAATATTCTGTCGCAACGACTTGCTGAAGCTCAGAAGAATCCAACAAAAGGGAAGCTTTTTGACGATGTAATGACTGACCTAGATAAGCGATATGACTGGAGATAGAGTATTTACAATTATATTCTCGCCAGCAGCAGAAGAAGATATTGATCGAGTAATCAAGAGTTTGGTCAGCGGTAAAGTCAAGAATGCTTATCGTTTTTCTGAAGATCTCCACAGGGTTCGAGCCTTCTTGAGTGACAATCCATTTATGTATCAGGATTATTATGCCTTTTTGAAACGTGCGCCCTTACGGCAATCTGGATATAATCTGTTTTATGCGATTGATGATATAAATTACGAGGTTGAGATCGTAGCTATTTTTCACCAAAAGGAGAGCCTTGATCATCTTCGCGAACGGATTAATTTATGACCTCTTCCAAAATTCTTTCCCTTCCTCAGGCTATTGAGCAGGCCACCCAATGGCGTGCCGATGGACAGCGCGTGGTATTTACTAATGGCTGCTTCGATATTGTTCATCTCGGCCACATCGACTATCTCGAAAAAGCCCGTGCCCTCGGCGACAAACTGGTACTGGGTCTGAACACCGATGCGTCTGTGAGCCGTATCAAAGGGCCCTTGCGCCCGGTGGTGAACGAGTACGCCCGTTCGCGCATGATGGCTGCAATGGCGTTTATTGACCTGGTGGTTCTGTTTGATGAGCCAACACCCAAAGAACTGATCGAAGCCATTCGCCCCAACATTCTCGTCAAAGGTGACGATTACACGGTAGCTACCATTGTTGGGGCCGATTTTGTGCTGGCCAACGGCGGCAGCGTCGAAACCATCCCGCTGGTTAAGGGATATTCAACCACCAGCCTGATTGAGCGCATTAAGCAGAGTATGTAAGAGGCCACTGGTAGGAAAGGGGTGTAAAATCTGGGCGGAATCATGTACATTTCGTCGCCAATCCCCTAAATCCTCGTCGCATGAAGCCAAACTCAATCAAGCTGTTTGCTTGCTCCGTATTACTGGTAAGCACCACACTGCTTTTTGCTCAATCTCCACCTCGATCCATTCAGTTTGACACGCTCACAAAGCGAGTTGACGACATTATCAAGAAGCATAAGACACCTGGTGTGCAGGTATTGGTGTTTACAAAAGATAGCCTGCTGTATAAACACAATGCCGGAGTCAAAAACCTGAAAACGAAGGAGCCCGTAACCGATCAGACGATGTTTCGGTTGGGGTCGATCACCAAAAGTTTTGTGGCCGTATCGGCGCTGATGCTGATCGAAAAAGGGCAGTTAAAACTGTCCGACGAACTCAAAAAGCTAGCGCCTGAAATCCAGTTTTCCAATCCCTGGGAAGCAACAGACCCCGTCCGGGTGGTGCATCTGCTCGAACATACCACGGGATTCGACGATTTGGCCCTGAAAGCTTACGCCTTCAACGAACCCAATATTGCACTTGAAAAAGGGCTGGCGTTATATCCTGAATCCCGCCATTCGCGCTGGCGACCGGGTACGTTCATGTCGTATTGCAATTCGGGGCCGCCGGTGGTGGCGCGCCTTATCGAGAAAAAGACGGGACAGGAATATGAGTCGTTTGTGAAACAGCGGATTTTTGAGCCGCTTGGTCAGCGATCTATAACGTTTCGGAATGACGGAGCTGCGTTGCGGAATCTGGTCACGAACTATTCCGGCGAGGACAATGACGAAGAGACATACTGGAACATTATCCTTCGTCCCGCCGGGAGCCTCAACGCACCTGCATTGGAGTTAATGCCCTTTGTGCAGATGCTGATGAACCGGGGAATCTACCGGGGTAATCAACTCGTGCAACCGTCCTCGGTGGATCGCATGGAATTGCCTACTACCACACTGGCCGCACGGGCTGGCTCAAAAGAAGGATATGGATTACACAACTACACCACGTCGTATAAAGGCTATTTATTCCACGGGCACGACGGTGGAGTGAATGGTGGACTAGCGCGTTACCTGTATAATTCAGAACTGAATCTGGGTTTTGTCGTGCTCGTTAACTCAACTGGGGGCGGGTTTGGTGACATCACTAATGCCGTGTTGGACGCAATCATGAAAAACGTACCGAAGCGGCTTCCTCCGGCTTACAAACTATCCGATTCCGACAAAGAAAAACTAACGGGTTATTATCGGGGGAGTAATCCACGAAATGACAGTTTTTATTTTCTGGAATGGTTGGCAGGAGGGGTACAGGTCTACGAATACAAAGACTTTCTGTTTATGAAAAATATGGTTGGGGGCGAGGCTACCCAACTTCAGCCTGTGGGAGCCAATCGGTTTATCCGTTTGGACAAAAAAGGGAACACGCCTGAATTCGTCGTATCTCAAAATGACGACGGCCAAAAAGTGTTGATCGGGGATTGGGTAAATACTACTGAAACGTCGGCTGTTGGGGCGTGGTTGCCCATAATTCTGGGTGGTTTTGCCCTGTTCCTTCTTGTCGTTGGGGTACTAGCCGGGCTAATCTGGCTGATCCGGTATTTCGTCCTCCGTCGTAACGGTCAGAAACTGAGTGCGATGCCCGCCCGGATGATCATTTGGGGCTACACCATCGCCCTGTTAACAATGATTATGGCTGTCGCCGTTTCGGGCAGGGGGTTTGAACTGGGAAACCAGGGTTTGCCTTCCCTGTTAGTTTTTGCCAGCTCGCTGCTCACAGCTCTCTTTGCTGTTGGTGCTTTGGTCTCCCTTATACGCGCCAACAAGCGGATTCCGGCCAAAGCAGACCGGGTTTTTCTGTGGGTTATGGTTTTTTCAGCACTGCTGGTAGTGGGGTATATGCTGGCCTGGGGGTTAGTGGGCGTGCGTACATGGGCGTAAATTTCTTGCCTAATTTGTGTTATCTTGCCTTTTAAAACCAATCAGTTTCCATCAACCTGTTTTATTTTGAAACGCACTCTTAACGCCTTTGTGTTTTCACTGACGAGTTTGGCCGCTCTGGCTCAGTCGTCAAGTCCAACGATTCCCGCCGAGGCTCAAAAAGCGGCTAAAGCAGTCCGGCCCGAAGCCATTGAAGCCCACATGCGCTACCTGGCCGACGATAAACTCGAAGGTCGTAAGCCGGGCACAAAGGGCTTCGAGCTGGCCGCACAGTATGTCGAAAAGCAGTTTAAAACGCTCGGTTTTTTGCCAATGGGCCAGAAAGGGACCTACCGGCAAGCCGTGCCTTTGCGTAAGGCGCAGGTAAATGAGGCTGGCAGCATGATGACGCTGGTTCGCCAGACGAACGGGGGCGTTGATGAACCGGCTCAAACGCTTTCTTACGGCAAAAACTTCTTTCTGAGTCCCCAGTTCGACCAGGCCACGAGTGAGGTTACCGCTCCGGTGGTCTTCGTTGGTTTTGGTGTGTCGGCTCCCGAACTCGGCTACGACGACTACGCTGGTATTGACGTGAAGGGCAAAATTGTTGCCTGTTTCAACGGAGCACCCGCTTCCTTTCCGTCAACGCAACGGGCCTATTCGGGAGCTGCCAAGCAGGAGGTAGCCGCAATGCGGGGCGCTGTTGGCATTATCACGTTTAGTTTGCCAACCGACATGCGCGCCCGTATCGAATCGAATGCACCCCGCAACCGGCAGGCTACCTACCGCTGGACCGATGCGCAGGGCAAAGCACAGCGCACATTCCCTCAGTTGAAAGTGATTGCATCGATGGGCGATTCTACGGCCCGGGCACTATTTGCCGGAGCCAGTAAAACATTCGATCAGGCCCGACTGGCGGCAACCCAGAACCAGCCCCAGGCATTCCCGCTGAATTTGACCGTCCGGGCTAAAACCCAAACCGATATTACTGATGGCCTGATCGGCGAGAATCTGGCGGCTGTGTTGCCCGGTTCTGACCCGAAGTTGAAGAATGAGTACGTAGTCTGCGTGTCTCACCTAGACCACCTTGGCATTACCCGCCCAACAAAGGGTTTCCCGAATGACTCTATCAACAACGGGGCGCACGACAATGCATCGGGTACGGCCATTAACCTCGAAGCCGCCCGGCTTTTTGCCTCACTACCCAAGGCACCTCGCCGGTCGATTTTATTTGTGGCCGTAACGGGTGAGGAGATGGGTTTGCTCGGTTCTGATTATTTTGCCAGTAACCCAACCGTTCCGAAGGGGAGTATTGTGGCCAATACGACGCTCGATATGCCGTTTTTCTTTCATCCCCTTTTGGATATTGTTCCTTATGGAGCCGAACATTCGACCCTGTCGGGGCCGGTTAAAGCAGCCGCCGACTATTTGGGTATCCAGATTGCCAAAGACCCTATTCCAGAGCAGGTTGTGTTTATGCGTTCCGATCACTTCAGCTTTGTTCGGCAGGGTATCCCGGCCTTGTTTATCAAAAGCGGCTCCACAACTGGCGACAGCCGCGATGGTACCAAACTCAACCTCGACTGGCGGGCAACTATCTACCACACGCCCCAGGACGATATGAATCAGCCGTTTGACTGGGCTTCTGCAGCCCGCCATGTGCAGTTGCAGTTCCTGGTTGCATATCTTACCGCCCAGGGCGATGCACGTCCGGTCTGGAATCAGGGCGATTTCTTTGGAACGAAGTTTGGGAAATCGTCAACGGAGTCGATGAATAAGGGGCGATAAAAGCCTCAGATTAAGAAATTGTTGCTGTAAAACTGATGATCGGACGGGCCATAAGCCCGTCCGATCTATTTATTTATGGGGATAAAAACGACCAGCGCGGTAATTAGGTTTAACGAGATACTTTTTTGTCTGTCAATCCGTCGACCAGTATGAATAATCAATGGGAGCATATCCGCAACCGAATACACGAGATTATTTTTGAATCGGATACCCCGGCAGGACGGGCATTTGACATTGCGCTGCTAATCCTAATTTTGTTGAGCGTACTGACGGTTATTCTGGAAAGCGTGGCCGTGCTGGCCATCCGCTACGGTACTTTCTTTGATACTTTTGAGTGGATATTCACTGTGCTGTTTACCGTCGAATTTGTGTTCCGGCTTCTGAGTGTGAAACGTCCACTTAGTTACCTGTTCAGTTTCTTTGGTCTGGTTGATTTACTGTCTATTCTACCGGCGTATATCGGCCTGTTTATGGTAGGCGGACACGAACTGATGGTGGTTCGGATTTTACGGCTGATCCGTATTTTTCGTATTCTTAAACTGGGTGAGTATACATCGGCAGCCAAGCTGCTTGCGTATTCGCTGCGTGAAAGCCGAGCAAAAATTGTTGTCTTCTTCGTGTCCATACTGTCGTTGGTTATCACACTTGGCGCTATGATGTACGTGGTAGAAGGGCGTACGAACGGCTTCGAGAATATTCCGCTCAGTATCTATTGGGCAGTTATTACCATTACCACCGTTGGCTATGGCGATATTGTGCCCAGTACAGCCGCTGGGAAATTCATAGCCACCATTATTATGATGTTGGGCTACGTAATCATCGCTGTGCCTACTGGCATTGTGGCGGTTAGCCTTAGTAATGCCAGTAATCGGATGAACGTATCTTCACAGGCTTGCCCCGCTTGCAGTCGCCAGGGGCACGACCCGGATGCCATTTACTGTAAATACTGCGGGGCAAAGCTGTAAGGAGAATGGCCTGTAATAGTATTAAACGCTATTTCATCCGTTGAACCCGGGTTCGTGCCCTTGCTTCGAATTTGGGACAAAACGCTCTACTTTTTTGTTATACTTACAAAGGGCAAAGAACCCGGACCTAACTTAATCTGACAATGGCAGGCATATATTTGATTGGCATTCTAGTTTTAGCAGTGAGCACTTTTGTAAGTTGGCGACTGCGAAGCAAGTTTAACGAGTATTCACAAATTGGGCTGAGCAACGGCCTGAGTGGGGCCGAAGTGGCTCAGCGGATGCTTAACGAAAATGGTATTTACGATGTAAAGGTGCTGTCGGTTGAGGGCATGCTGACCGACCACTATAACCCACAGGATAAAACCGTGAACTTAAGCGCCGACGTGTATTACGGACGTAGCGTAGCGGCAGCGGCTGTAGCGTCGCACGAGTGTGGCCACGCGGTTCAGCATCAGGTAGCCTACGCTCCTCTCAAATTCCGGTCGGCGATTGTGCCGTTTGTGTCAGTTTCATCGCAGTACATGCAGTGGGTGATTTTGGCGGGTATCCTTCTAATTAATACGTCCATTATTCCGCTGGCAGTTGGAGTGGCTCTGTTTGCCGTTACAACGCTATTCAGTTTTATCACGTTGCCGGTAGAGTTCGATGCCAGTAGACGGGCTTTGGCCTGGATTCAAAGCCGGGGTATTGTGAACCCCCGCGAATACGACTACGCCAAAGATGCTCTTAAGTGGGCTGCTATGACCTACGTTGTGGCCGCAATTGGTTCGTTGGCAACGCTGCTTTATTACGTGAGTATTCTGATGGGAGCACGTCGTAATGACTAAGGAAGATTAATATTTGTTTAAATCTATCGGATTAATAGCCGATAGCTAAGTGGCCGGTAGGACATCGGCCACTTTTTTCATATATTGCCATATGGTTTCGCCTGTTTCTCTCAGAAAAACAGTAAAAAGGAGGAAATAGATGAACACGTTTATTTTTTAAGAACCATTGTAGATCATACGTGGATAAGTCTGGAATGTAGTTTGTAGGGGCTTCATAAAATGTCGAACCAGCCTCTGTCGGTTTGACACGAACAAGTCCCTTAGAAGACTGCATAATGCCTTACTTAGATACGTACAGCGCAGTGTTAACAGCTAAAACGGCCGCACATTTGTTGCGCCGGGCAACAGTTGGGCCAACTCAGGATGAAATTACGACCATGACTGGCAAAACCGCTACCCAGGCAGTGCAGACGATGATTAGTAATATCAATTACAATCCGTCCCAACCCATTGATCTGGATATGTCGAAGGCAAGTGTCGGTCAACCATATCTACAATATACCAATACTGGTAACGGGGAATACATTCCGTTTAACGGCGACCGTAACATTGACCTTGGATTGTATATCAAATATTGGTGGATGGAGATGATGGTGCAACCAGGGGGTAAACCCAATTTACTTGATAAACTGACGCTCTTTTGGCAGAATCATTTCGTGACCACTCGTGAAGTAGTTGAGGATTATCGGTTTGTTTGGAGCTATTTAACGTTACTACGGAGAAATGCACTAGGTAGTTTTCGCGAATTGGTGATCAAAATGACAAAAGAGCCGGCTATGCTCCTCTATTTGAACGGGCATACCAACGAGTCGGGACCGGGTAAAGCGAACGAGAATTATGCCCGCGAGCTACAGGAGTTATTTACAGTAGGCGAGTTAGATGCAAGCGGCAACAAAAACTATACCGAAGATGATGTTAAAAACGCGGCTAAAGTGCTGACAGGGTGGAAACACACAAATCATGGTATAAAAGGGTCGACAACGTTTGGCGCTGCTTTTTATCCAAACAAGCACGATACGACCGACAAACAGTTTTCGACCAAGTACAACAATGTCACTATTAAAGGCCGAACAGGAGCTGATGCGGGTGAGCTTGAACTCAATGAATTGGTAACTATGTTGCTCAACCACCCGCAAACATCACGGTTTATCTGTCGCAAACTGTATCGCTGGTACGTAAATACAAACATTACGCCTGAGATTGAAACCAACGTCATTGTGCCGCTTGCCGCTTTGTTTGTGAGGAGCCAATATACTATTCAACCCGTTATCGAGAAACTGCTGACCAGTCAGGTGTTTTTTGCCGAAGCCAACATTGGCAGCATGATCAAATCGCCGGTTGAACTGGTCCTTGGAGCAGCCCGATTTTTTAAGCAACCTGTACCAGCATTACCGGGGAGTACTGAAGCCTATTTGCTGTTCTTTCAATTTATGTACCGCCGAATGAAAGACCTGCAACTGGATCTGATCGATCAGGCATCAGTACTTGGATACGATGCGTATTGCCATATCACATACTCCATGAAATGGATCAGTACCACCACGATGCCCTTACGCAATGAGACAACGGACTGGCTCATTTGGGGCTGGCTAACGGTAGAGGATAAATACAAGTATGGTGTGGATGTAGTTGACTGGGTAACGAGCCTGCAATCGAACTTTGGTAATATTACTACCAGCACTACAACACCTCCTGGAACGGCCTCTGTCACTTGTGTAGGTATATTGGATGCGTTCCTGAAAAACCTGTTTGCCCTTGAGCTGGCACAGACCCAGAAAGACTTTTTGATTGATAAAATTATGATGATGGACCAGGCTCCCCGGTCAACCTGGGAGTTTGAATGGAACCAGTATCGACGAACCGTAACGTACCCGGCAAGCTATACCGCTACCCAGATCAAAAGTGCCAGAGACACGGTCACCTGGCGATTGCAAGGGTTGTTGCGGTATTTGCTACGAATGGCCGAGTTTCACATTTTTTGATTTTTATGCCCTATCTCGACGTTTATACGAACTTATTAACCGCTAAAACAGCAGCGCACTTGTTGCGCCGGGCCACGTTTGGTCCCACTCAGACCGAGATTACAGCATTTTCGGGCCAAACGGCCACGCAGGCGGTGCAAACACTGATCGCCAACATCAATTACAACCCTCCACCACCTGTTGATCTGGATAAGACCAAAGCAACAGCAGGCCAACCCTATCTGCAAAACAGTTCTACACCGGCTGGTCAGTATTTACCGTTCGATGGTGACCGTAATTTTGATTATGGGCTGTACATAAAATACTGGTGGTTGGGACTGATGGCCAGGCAAACGAGCCCCCCAACGCCTAACCTGCTCGACAAACTGACGTTGTTCTGGCAAAACCATTTTGTGACAACCCGCGAAGTGGTCGATGATTACCGGTTTGTATGGAGTTATCTGAAGCTGTTGCGCGACAATTCGCTGGGTAACTTCCGCGATCTGGTAACTAAAATCAGTAAAGAGCCTGCCATGCTGCGCTACCTCAACGGCGACATGAACGAGGTAGGGGCGGGGAAGGCAAACGAGAACTACGCCCGTGAGTTACAGGAGTTGTTCACCATGGGAACGGTGGATGCGGCTGGCAATGCCAACTATACCGAAGATGATGTGAAAGCGGCTGCCCGGGTGCTCACCGGCTGGAAATACACGAATTACTGGACAACGGGTTCTACCTCATTTACAACCACATTTACGCCTGCCAAGCACGACTCAACGTCCAAGACCTTTTCGAGTAAGTACAACAACAAGGTGATCAGTACGCCCAATCCAGTGCCAACGGGTTTTGCCAACGTGGGCGAGTATGAGTTAAGCGAGCTGGTGACCATGCTGCTCAACCATCCGCAGACCTCGCGCTTCATCTGTCGGAAGTTGTACCGCTGGTATGTGAATCCCGACGTAACCCCTGCCATTGAAACCAACGTCATTGTGCCATTGGCGGCTCTGTTTGTAAGTAGTAACTATGCCATTCAGCCTGTAATCGAGAAGCTGCTTACAAGTCAGATTTTCTTTGATGAAACCAACATCGGGAGCATGGTGAAGTCACCAGCGGAGTTGATGATTGGGGCCACTCGGTTTTTCAACCAGCCCATACCAGCCCTGTCGCCCAGCGTCGAGCCGTACAGTACGCTGTTCAACTTTATATACTGGCGAATGCGCGACCTGCAGCTCGACCTCATGGATCAACCAACCGTGTTTGGACATGAGCCGTATTACCAGACGGGTTACTCCAAAATCTGGATCAATACCACCACCATGGCCCTGCGCAACGATTTTACCGATGCGCTTATCTGGCGGTGGCTCACGATTGATGCCAACTACAAATACGGTATCGACCTGGTTGCCTGGGCCACGAGTTTGCAATCGAACTTCGGCGATATAACCCCTAACACGGCCACGCCCCCCGGCACTCCGCCTATTTCATGCGTAATTGTGCTGGATGCGTTCCTGAAAAACCTGTTTGCCACCGACCTTGCTCAATCTCAGAAAGACTTTTTGATTGATAAAATCATGATGATGGATCAGGCTCCCCGCAGCAGTTGGGAGTTTGAGTGGAATACTTACCGGCGAACTGTGACGTTCCCCGCCAATTATACGACCACACAAATTAAAAACGCGAAGGATACCACCAACTGGCGATTAACAACCCTGATGCGGTATCTGCTGCGCATGGCCGAGTTTCACCTTTTATAACACCAGCTATGCCTTACCTCGATCTATATACCGATAGTTTGACCGCCAGAACAGCCGCGCATTTGTTGCGCCGGGCTACGTTTGGCCCTACCCAGCCTGAGATTGCGGCCTTTACGGGTAAAACGGCTACACAGGCGGTACAAACGCTTATCAACAACATTAACTACAACCCGCCCCAGCCTATTGATCTGGATGAAACGCACACCAACGCGGGTCAGTTTTTCCTGCAAAATGCCAGTACGCCCCCCGGCGAATACCTTCCTTTTGTGGGGGCCGACAACTCCGAATACGGTCGTGATGTCAGGTATTGGTGGCTTAATCTGATGATACAACCGGGGCCGGTTAATTTGTTAGAGAAACTGACATTGTTCTGGCAAAATCACTTCGTGTCCACTCGTGAAGTGGTGGATGAGTACCGGTTTATGTGGCGCTACCTGAAACTGTTGCGGGATAATTCGTTGGGCAACTTCCGAGATCTGGTGACCAAAATCAGTACCGAACCCGCCATGTTACGCTACCTCAACGGCGACATGAACGAGGTGGGGGCAGGCAAGGCTAATGAAAATTACGCCCGCGAATTGCAGGAGTTATTCACCATGGGAACGGTGGATGCAGCGGGTAATGCCAACTACACCGAAGACGATGTGAAAGCGGCTGCCCGCGTATTAACGGGCTGGAAATACACCAATTATTACAAAGAAGGATCGACTACGTTTGCCACCACATTTACGGCTACCAAACACGATACGGCTTCCAAAACGTTTTCGAGTAAATACAACAACAAGGTAATTACTACCCCGAGTCCGGTACCAGCGGGTTTTGCCAACGCAGGTGAATACGAGCTGAATGAGTTGATTACCATGCTGCTGAATCATCCGCAAACCTCGCGCTTTATCTGTCGGAAGCTGTACCGCTGGTACGTGAACCCGAACGTGACGCCCGAGATCGAAACCAACGTCATTGTACCGTTGGCGGCTCTTTTCGTGAGCAGTAATTACGCCATCCGTCCTGTAATCGAGAGACTGCTCACGAGTCAGATTTTCTTTGATCAGTCCAATATCGGGAGCATGGTGAAATCGCCCGCTGAATTTGTGATAGGGTTGGTGCGGTTTTACGAGTTGCCCATACCAGCTGTTGGGCCGCCAGATGTGGTTCCCTTTCGGAAAACGATGGATTACCTCTACGGTAAGATGCGCGATCTGCAACTCGAACTGCTCACGCAGCCCACCGTTTTCGGGTATGACGCCTATTTCCAGACGGGGTATTCTAAGCTCTGGACCAATACCACCACCATGGCGATCCGCAGCGATGTGAGCGACCGGCTGACCAATTCGCAGACAATTTACCTGACCAATGTTCTCAACATTAACCCGTTGGCGCGAGCTACTGCTTTACAACCTAATTTTGGCGATATAACCACCAACACGGCCACGCCCCCCGGTACTCCGCCGATAACCTGTGTGCAGGTGCTGGACTCTTTTCTGGTCAACTTGCTGTCTACAGATCTGGTCCAGACGCAGAAAGACTTTCTGATTGATACGGTGATGATGCAGGCCGTGCCGCGTACCAGCTGGGAGTTTGAGTGGAATACCTATCGGCGCACCGTGACCTACCCGGCCAGCTATACGACGTCGGCCATCAACAACGCCAAAAATGCCGTGAATAACCGACTGAAGAACCTGATGAAATACCTCCTCCGCATGGCGGAATACCACATTTTCTAACTGCTTGTGCTATGAATCGTAGAAAATTTTTGACCACAACCTCGTCGCTGGCGCTGCCACTTGCCCTGAATGGATTTGGGGTGAGCGCACTGGCCAAGAATTCCACGCTGGTGA
Organism: Flavobacterium sp. SUN052; assembly: GCF_028867935.1. GTDB lineage: Bacteria > Bacteroidota > Bacteroidia > Flavobacteriales > Flavobacteriaceae > Flavobacterium. The sequence goes on along the minus strand of NZ_JAPQNS010000002.1, from coordinate 232,790 downwards.
AATCGCTGCTGGCGGCCAACGTGCCCGCTACCGACCGGGTGCTGGTAATTATCAACCTGAATGGGGGTAACGACGGTATGAACATGGTGATTCCGCTCGATCAGATGTCGGCTTACAATACCCTTCGTAGCAACATTGCCATTCCGCAAAACAAGGTGCTGACGCTGGCGGGTAACGACCTCACCGGATTGCACCCGTCCATGACCGGTATGCGGGATCTGTATAACGACGGCAAATTGAGCATTATTCATTCGGCCAGTTACCCCAACCCCGATCAGTCGCACTACCGGGCGTCGGACATCTGGATGACGGGAGAGGACTCTAACCAGACCTACGAAACGGGTTGGGCAGGTCGCTACTTGGACGACCGTTTTCCGAACTATCCGGCCAATTATCCGAACACGCAGATGGAAGATCCGCTGGCGATTCAGATTGGCTACCTGACTTCAACTACGCTCCTCGGGCCGAACCAGTCGATGGGGATTGCCATCAATGACCCCAACAGTTTTTATTCGCTTGTAGGAGCCGCTTCGGCTACTTCACCCGATTACCTGCCCTGTTGCGACGCGGGGGATTTGATTGCGTATATTCGAAAGCAGCAAACACTGTCGGTTGGGTACGCTACTGAAATTAAAGCCGCTTTCGATGCCGGGCGGACCATGGCTACTTACCCAACATCGGGCCAACCACTGGCCGATCAGTTGAAAATTGTGGCTCGTTTGATTCACGGTGGCCTGAAAACCAAGATCTATTTTGTGTCGCTGGGAGGTTTTGATACGCACTCGGCGCAAGTGGATGTGTCGGATAATTCGGTGGGAGCCCACGCAACCTTGCTGGATCGCTTATCGACGGGAATCAAAGTGTTTCAGGATGATCTGGCCTTACAAGGTATTGCCGACAAAGTAATTGGGTTGACGTTTTCGGAGTTTGGTCGGCGGGCGAACTCCAATAACTCAAAAGGTACCGACCACGGGATTGCAGCCCCGATGTTTGTGTTCGGAAGCAGCATCAAGCGTTCTGTCATTGGCACCAACCCTGATTTGGCTAATCTTACTACCAGTTCGGGGGGGAACAAAGACATTCCCATGCAGATTGATTTTCGGCGTGTTTACACCGATGTTCTTAACGACTGGTTCGGAGCAGGGGTTGCCAAAACCAATTCACTGCTATTCCGGTCGTCGACAACGGCGCTCGAATTCCCAACAGTATCGCTCTTTTCTGACGTGGTCGAGACGGTGGCATCGGGCAGCTGGACCAACAAGGCCGTCTGGACTGTCGGTCGGCAACCGTTTCCGGGCGAGTTCGTACGGGTTAATGCGGGGCATACCGTTACGGTAGGGCAGAATATCACGGTGCGCAATGTAAAGCTCAACGGAAAGATTCAGTTTACCGGGCCCTATAAGTTAATGATAACAGGCTAACTTGCTTTCATGAAGCATTTTTTACGTTGGCTGTTCTGTTTAATTCTGTTAGCTGACGTTGCCTACGGGCAGCGGAAAGAAGCGATACGCTGGACAAAAGAAGATTCTGATTTGGGCGGGTCTAACTGGCGATTTCACCCCGGCGATACGATGGCCTGGGCCGATTCGGCATTTTCGGATCAGAAGTGGCCCAAAGTAGATATGTCAAAACCTATTTACGAAAATGAAGCGTTGTGGAAGGCCGGTCGGGGGTGGTATCGACTGTCGTTTCATGCCCGCCCGTCTATTCACAATAAAGACCTCTTCTTAACGATTGAGCAGTTCGGGTCGTCGGAGATTTACCTCGACGGACGGCGGCTGGCTGTTGTAAAACCCGTTGCGTTCGATTCGGGAGGGCAGCAACGCATCATTCAATTTATCCCGATTCGTTTTGCCGATACCAGCCAGCATGTACTGGCTATCCGTTATCAGTTTCGACGTGATCCTATTCTATACACCACTGTCGATGTAGACCCGATTCAAATTGGGCTGAGTAATGCCAGCGAAGCGGGAACCAATTTGGTTGATACAGCCCGTTGGACCACGTTGATGAACACCTGTTTTGCTAGTGTGTTCGGTTTGTTAGCACTGCTTCATTTCTTATTCTATCGAGCTAACCGGACGGGCAAGGTAAACCGTACGTTAGCGCTAACCATGTTGTTCTTCGCACTGGGTTTTGTGCTGGGGGAGCTGGAAAAATACACGGGACAACTCAATCACCTATCGTTTCTTGCCCTGGCTGGTGATATGAATCTGCATCTAGGGTTTGTGTTACTCCTTACGGCTGTGTACCAATACCTGCACATGCGCCGACGCTGGATTTATTATAGCGTGATTGGTTTGCTGGTGCTTGATTTACTGCTAATTCTTGTTCCAAACGAAACCATCAACTCGATTGACACAGGTGGAGTAGCCTTTATTTTAGCCATAGCCGACTATATCCGGGTGAGCTGGTTAGGGCGTAAAACAGGCGATGCCGATGCCCGTTTACCCTGGAATTCACTCAAAGTAGCCATATACTGTTTCCTGCTGATTATAGTTTCGGCCATTATTATGAGCATTCTCGAAGGGGTGACGAAGATTGATTCTGATCAATATATCATGGTCCCCATCATTATTCTGTCGTCTGTAGCTCTATTTAGTATCCCTGTTGGCCTCTCGTTTTCGCTGGTTCGCGATTATACCCGAACGCATAGAGCCCTGGGAGATAACCTGCGTGAAGTAGAACAGCTATCAGCCCGGACGTTAGCTCAGGAGCAGGAAAAACAACACATTCTAGCTCGTCAAAATGAACTCCTCGAACAGCAGGTGCAGGAACGGACAGCGGCCCTGAAACAATCGCTGAATGACCTGAAAGCCACTCAGGACCAGTTGGTACAGCGGGAAAAACTGGCTTCATTGGGGGAACTGACGGCGGGCATTGCCCACGAAATTCAGAACCCACTCAACTTCGTCAATAACTTCGCTGAGGTCAGTGTCGAACTGGTTGAAGAGATAGCTGAGGAGCGCCAAAAGGGATCTGAAAAAGATGAGGAACTGGAAGCTGAATTATTGAGCGATCTGGGTCAGAATGTTCAGAAAATAAGTGAACACGGCAAGCGGGCAGCGAGCATCGTTCGGGGTATGCTCCAGCACAGCCGCGCCAGTTCGGGTCAGAAACAACCTACGGATCTGAATGCGCTGGTCGATGAATATCTAAGACTGGCTTACCACGGGCTTCGGGCCAAAGACAAGTCGTTCAATGCGCATTTGGCCACCACCTTCACGCCTGACCTTCCTGTCGTAGAGGTAGTATCCGAAGATATTGGCCGGGTGTTGGTCAATCTGTTCAACAACGCGTTTTATGCCGTTCAGCAAAAAGAACAGGCTATGGTAGCAAAAAAGATACCCTTTGCGCCTACCGTATCGGTGCAGACAACACTGGAGGACGACACGATCAAAATTTGCGTACGCGATAACGGTTTGGGCATTCCCGACGAGATCAGGCAAAAAATCTTTCAGCCCTTTTTTACCACAAAACCAACCGGAGAGGGCACTGGTCTGGGCTTGTCGCTGAGCTACGACATCATCAGCAAAGGGCATGGTGGTACACTGCAAGTAGTGTCGGAGCCGGGCGAGTTTACGGAGTTTGTTATAACGTTGCCTTGTGGTACTCGATCTGTCAACAACACGATCTAATTAAAATGGGGTGAGTGACTACTCCGGCGAGGGAGAGTCATTATTGTCATAAAGCTGAAATAGGATAATGAACTTATTAGCAGTTCATTATCTTTTAAACATTAATGCTTCGACATGTATTTGAATGCCCTACTTAGACCTCTATACAACCCCACTGACGGCTAAAACAGCAGCGCATTTGCTCCGACGGGCAACGTTTGGCCCCACTCAGTCTGAAATCACTGCATTCACCGGATTAACGGCTACCCAGGCCGTACAACTTCTTTTTAGCAATGCCAGCTATACGTCGGTCCCTGTCGACCTCAATGATGCCATGCCGACCGTTGGTCAACCGGTAGCTACTATTCCCTGGGATGGCGATCGCAATTCGGAGTTGGGTTATTTCGTAGCGTACTGGTGGCTGGGGAGTATGCTGGGGCAAAACCAACCCGTAAGCCTGATCGATAAACTGACGCTGTTCTGGCAAAACCACTTCGTAACAGCGCGCGAAACAGTCGACGATTACCGGTACATCTGGCGTAACCTGAAACTGCTTCGCGACAATGCATTTGGTAATTTTCGAACGCTGGTTATTGAGGTAACTAAAGACCCGGCCATGCTGATCTACCAAAATGGCAGTGAAAACCGGGTTGGAGCACCGAATGAAAACTACGGCAGGGAGTTGCAGGAGCTTTTTACTATTGGTGTGCGCGATGTGGCTGGTAATCCCAACTACACCGAAGATGATGTAAAAACAGCCGCCCGCACCCTGACCGGCTGGACCGTTACAAACTATTGGGCACCCGGCTCCACCACCATCAGCACCGTGTTCGATCCGGCCCGGCACGATACAGCTAACAAAGTATTTTCGGCAAAGTATAACAACACCGTCATAACGGGTAGGAGTGGGGCCACTGCGGGCGATCTGGAGTTGGCTGACCTCACAACTATGCTGCTGAGCCGCCCCGAAACAGCCCAGTTTATTTGCCGAAAACTTTACCGCTGGTTTGTTAACTCCATCATCACCGCCGACATTGAAACAAACGTGATTGTACCTCTGTCCACGTTTTTCTCTTCGCCAGCAAACGATTGGAAAATCCGGCCAGTAATCGAAAAGCTGCTCACTAGTCAGGTCTTTTTCTCCGAATCGAACATTGGGTCCATTGTGAAATCCCCCGCCGAAATGATGCTGGGTTTACTTCGCTTTTTCGGGCAAGTGCCCCGCAACATGCTTACTCAGCCAGCCGCATTCCGGAAATACATGGATTTTCTATACTATCGGATGCGCGATTTACAGGAGCCGATTCTGGATCAGCCAACCGTATTTGGGTACGAACCCTATTACCAGACGGGCTATTCACGGGTATGGATAAACACGAATACCATCGTGTTGAGGGGCGAATTTATCAATTACCTTGTGCAGGGATGGTATGAGATAGAGCCGGGCTATCGGTTGCAAATTCCGCTGGTTGAACTGATCGAAGCGATACAGCCAAACTTTGCTGACGTGCCCCCTTTGACGCCAACTACGCCACCCACCGGAACGCCTTCGGTAACGTGCGTGCAGGTGCTGGATGCCCTCTTGAAAAACCTGTATGCCACCGATATTTCACAGGCCCAAAAGGATTTCCTGATCGACATAATTCTAATGCAGGAACTCCCGCGACTGTCGTGGGAGTTCGAGTGGAATGCATACCGCCGTGAACCTACCGATTCGTATCGCCGGAATACCGTACAGGGGCGGCTACAGAACCTGATGCGGTATATGCTCCGAATGGCTGAGTATCAGATAGGCTAGCTACGGCACGAGTTTCCTGCATGCGCTCGCTAGGAGCCTGACGGTCAATTAGCATGCCGGCCACGGCCACTGCTACGGCAATCACCAGTGCGGGCCAGAATCCCTGGATGGTGAAGCTATCCATGAACTTGTCGATTACTTTCAGCAACACGGCTGTAACCAGAATCCGCACGAGACCCGTTAGCAAAAAGAAAGTAACCAGATTGAGCGGCAGTGTCAGAATCCAGCCTACAAAAAAATTGAGCAGACCCAGTAGCACTGCGATCAGGAAGGCCGTTCCAAAGTTCTTAACGTCGACTTGGGGCATCAGATAAGCGAGGCCAAAAATGACCGCAGCGTCGAGCAGGAGGTGTAAAATAAGATTCATACGATGAACAGAAGGATGTTTTTACTACAAGAGTAACGCATACTTTTTTGTTTAGAAAATCATTTACGTGCTTCGTGGGAATGGTAAAGACTAATTGGGTTGAATCTGGTTATACAATCAGAACAACCGCATGAGCGGTCCAACCAATTTTTTATGCGCCGTTTCATTCTTTTTCTTCTTTTAACTACCGTTGCCTGTCGGCAGGGGTCTTCCCAACAAACCAGTCAGGCAACAACGTCTAAAACCGATACAACTGGGTTTTATCAGACTAAAACCCCTGCTAATGATGGCATTGGCCGGGTGTATATGGGGCGTGAAATCTCGGAAGTTATGGGGCATCTCGGCGCGGGTTGGCTCGAACGTTCTGATCGTGAGCAAGAAGAACGAACTGACCTGCTAGCAGGTGCCCTTGACCTGAAACCGACCGATGTCATCGCCGATATTGGTGCAGGAACCGGGTACTTTAGCTTCCGGTTAGCGCGACTGGTGCCACAGGGAAAAGTACTGGCGGTGGATATTCAACCCGAAATGATCGAGTACCTGACCGCTGGGAAGCGTAAAGCGAAAACCCCCAATGTAGAACCCGTGCTGGGCACCATCACCGACCCTAAATTACCTGCCAACGGTGTTGATCTGGCTTTATTAGTTGATGCTTACCACGAATTCTCGAATCCTCGCGAAATGATCGATAATGTCGTGAAATCGCTTCGGCCGGGCGGGCGCGTGGTGCTGGTGGAATACCGGGCTGAAGACCCCAATGTGCCCATTAAAGAACACCACAAAATGTCGGAAGCGCAGGCAACAAAAGAAATGAAAGCTGCCGGGTTAAGTTTGCTCAAAAACGACAGGAGACTACCCCAACAGCACATTCTGATTTTTGGGAAGTGACAATGTTGCCACAACAGCGGACTGGTGTTAAAAGATGGTTGAACTAAAGCTAAATCGGCTAATCTAAAATCCTGATAGCCTTGTAGATTATGCTTATAATCTCTCTTAGTGCTTCTGGACTAACGGAGGCAATTTTGCCTATAATTCTTGTGTTTCTGATTGTATGTGATTTATTGCACCGAACAGCACTTAAAGCAGGTAGTGGAGATGTTAGCTTCTTCGCTGACAATACAAGTTCAAACAATTCACCCCTAATTCTTGATGTAATGGGGACAATCAACAAATCATTGTCTAGCCGGTTAGACTCATCGTTACTGACTACTAAAACTGGACGGATTTTAGATTTGTCAGGCTTATCAGACAAGGGATAGTCGGCCCAAACAATCTCGCCTTGTATGTAATCAGGCATTTTGTTTCGCGTAAAATTCGTCCCAGACATCATTTTCTGGGGCCTCCCAGTCATCCCGAAGAGCCTCTTCAGTAAGCTTCATCCAGCCTTCATTATCGGTCCGTTTGGTAATGGTTGGTTTATAGCCAGATACCGAGATAGATACGGGATTTTCTTCTGGGCGAATGAAATTTCTCTGCTGCAACCATTCTATTAGTTGCTCTGCTTCCTCTAATTCGTCGACCTCTATCGTAATTTTCATGACAATGCTTTTTATAGACCAAACGCAAAACCAACCCTACTCTGTTCAAGCGCCAGCCAGCTTACTTTTTCGGTAGCCGTAGGAGAAATAAACGACTAACCCGATAACGAGCCAGATGCCGAAAATCTGCCAGTTGCTGGCTCCGAGCTCTGTCATTAAATAAAGGTTAGTCAGTACACCGATTACGGGTAGCAGCGAAAAGTTATACCGAAATCCCTGCACAGCCAGCACCGCCCAAACAAGCCAGAATACGATAAGAAGCGGCTTTTCGTCAACTACACTCAGGAAATTCAGGCCGTGGGCATAGGCAAAAGCCAAAACAAAGGTGACTCCAATAATGTATTTCCCGTTGATGTAGGGCACTTTGAATTTTGATTGCGCCGTAAGCCCTCTGGCATCTAAAAACAGAATACCCGCACACACCAGAATAAACGCGAAAAAGGTCCCCACGCTCGTCAGGTCCACAAAAAACTTCAAGTCCATAAACAGGGACGGCACAGCGACCAGAAAACCCGTAACGATGGTTGCAAACGAAGGGGTTTTGTATTTGGGGTGAATCGTAGAAAAACGTTTCCAGATCAAACCATCGCGGCTCATGGTCATCCAGATGCGCGGCTGACCGAGTTGATAAACCAGCAGCGCACTTGTGATGGCTACCACGGCACTCACCGAAATGACCCCAGCTACAAAATCAAGATTCACTTTCTGGAATACATAAGCCAGAGGATCGCTCACGCCTAACTCTTTATAATTAACCATGCCAGTCAGCACCAGCGTAATCAGCACATACAGCACTGTGCAAATGGCCAAACAGTAGAGCATGGCGCGGGGCAAATCGCGCTGTGGGTTCTTGCACTCTTCGGCGGTAGTAGAGATGGAGTCGAAGCCGATGAATGCGAAAAAGACCGACGCTACACCACTCAATACACCTGACACGCCGTTGGGTGCAAACGGCGACCAGTTGGCTGGTTTTACGTAGAACGCTCCTACGCCAATCACCAAACCAATCACGGCCAACTTCAACACAACCAAAATGTTACTGGCCGTGCGTGACTCCTTAATGCCGATATAAACCAGAGCCGTAATCAGTACCGTAACGGCACCCGCTGGTAAGTTGGCAATCAGATGAAGGCCACCTAATTGAGGAGCATCAGCCCAAGCTTGTGCTAAAATTCGGGTATTTTCGGGGAGAGTAGTCAGGTCGGTGCCAGCCAGTTTCGTTTGCTCAACGAGGTCAAACGCACGGTGTGCCGACCCATAATCAGTCGCAAAGTATTTGGGAAAGGTGATTCCAAATCCACTCAACATCGACGTAAAATATTCAGACCACGAGATAGCTACCACCATGTTACTCACGGCGTATTCGAGGATTAGTGCCCACCCAATAATCCAGGCAAACAACTCCCCAAAGGCTACGTAGGCGTAGGTGTAAGCACTGCCACTGACGGGTACGGTGCTGGCAAACTGCGCATAGCTAAGGGCCGTGAACACGCAGGCAATAGCCGTGAATACAAACAAGAGCGATACCGCGGGGCCACCGTTGTAGCTGGCCAGACCAATGGTACTGAAAATGCCAGCCCCAATAATTGCTGCAATTCCAAACGACGTTAAGTCGCGAACGCCCAGCGTTTTGACTAATTTACTTGATTCACCTTCGCTGGCATCGCTCAGAATTTGCGTTACCGTCTTCTTCCGAAATAAAGAATTGCTCATGTTTGGGGGGCTATCTGATGTGCTTCTTCAACGGTTGCAACCACTATTGATAAGGCGGTGCAGTTTAAATTGAAGCCTTTGAACTATGAAAAAACAGGGTTTAAACCCTTTAAAGGCTAAAAATAGAAATAGTTTCCGGTTTTTTGTGTGAAGATGCCGGATGTTGGACGTTAGATAGTGAGTCACGTTCAACCCTCTTATTACTAATACCCAATTTATGTCCATTCGCGTTGAGCAGCTAACCAAGCAATACGAATCTGGCCAGAAGGCCGTTAACCAAATCTCATTTACCGTAGAGCCGGGGCAGATTGTAGGCTTTCTGGGGCCAAACGGAGCCGGAAAATCAACGACTATGAAAATGGCCACGGGTTATCTGCCTCCCACCGAGGGAACTGTAATTGTGAACGGCCACGATGTCCGTACAGCCCCCATGGACGTTCGGCGGAGTGTGGGGTATTTACCCGAACACAATCCGCTTTACCTCGATTTATACGTAAAAGAGTATCTGCGTTTTGCCGGGTCGCTGCATGGGCTGAGTGAGAGCGATTTGAGCCGCGGGGTGACCGACGTAATTGAGCGGGTTGGCTTGGGGCTGGAGCAACATAAACGCATTGGGCAACTGTCTAAGGGCTACCGGCAGCGGGTGGGTCTGGCTCAAGCTTTACTACACAATCCACCTGTTTTGATACTGGACGAACCGACTACCGGTCTCGACCCGAATCAACTGACCGAAATTCGGCAGGTTATCCGCGAGGCAGGCCGTAACAAAACGGTGCTGTTCTCCACGCATATCATGCAGGAAGTAGAAGCCATTTGTGACCGAGTCATTATCATCAATCGGGGGCAACTCGTGGCCGACAGCCCCCTGAGTGAGCTGCGTTCTCAGACCGACGGAACACTCACGGTTATGGCTGAGTTTGAATCTGACCTGGCCGATGCTCAGGCACTGGCGACTTTGCCCGGTGTTCAATCCGTGGAACACGTTGCGTCGGGGCAATACCGCATCACAGCTAAGGCTGGTACTGATCTGCGGGCGGCTATTTTCCGACTTGCTGCCGATAGTGGCCTTACGCTTGTTGGCCTTCGTCAGCAGGAGGGCAGTCTGGAAGGAATTTTCCGGGAGCTGACACAATGAAATGTCATTCGCTTCGCGTCATTAGTTGTCATTTGCGGTGCGTCAGAAATTGTTGTTGGCTGCAACAAATGACCATCAATGACACGCAGTAAATGACCAGTAATGACGCGTAGCAATTAAAGTTGCGCCAGCAGGTACAACACTGCCATTCGAACGGCAACCCCGTTTTCGACCTGATCGAGAATGATGCTGTGGTGCGAATCGGCGGCCTCGGAGGTTAGTTCGACACCCCGATTGATGGGGCCGGGGTGCATCAGAACAATGGGGCGATCCAGATCGTCGAGCATCTGTTTCGAGATGCCGAAGTACAACGAATATTCGCGAAGGGAAGGGAAATATTTGATCTGTTGCCGCTCCAATTGGATACGCAGTACGTTGGCTACGTCGCACCAGTTCAGGGCTTCACGCACGTCGTGGCTTACCCGTACGCCCAGTGCCTCAATATGTTTGGGAATAAGCGTTGCCGGACCGCAAACCATGACCTCAGCACCCTGCTTTTGCAGACAGAAAACATTCGATAGGGCAACCCGGGAGTGGGTAATATCACCAATGATGGCCACTCGCTTACCAGCTACATCGCCGAGTTTTTGCCGGATCGAAAACGAGTCTAACAGCGCTTGGGTGGGATGCTCGTGGGTGCCATCGCCCGCATTGACAACGTTGGCCGGAATGTGCTTGGCCAGATAGTGAGGAGCACCGGGGCTACTGTGCCGCATCACAATCATGTCGACCTTCATGGCCAGGATGTTGTTGACCGTATCGAGCAACGTTTCCCCTTTTTTGACTGAACTACCGGAGGCTGAAAAATTCACCACGTCGGCAGATAGTCGTTTTTCAGCTAGTTCAAACGACAAGCGCGTGCGGGTTGAATTCTCAAAGAAGACATTGGCAATCGTAATGTCGCGCAGCGAAGGGACTTTTTTAATGGGGCGGTTGATAACCTCTTTAAATTCCTTCGCTGTATCTAAAATAAGGTGAATATCGGATTCTGTGAGGTCTTTTATTCCCAGCAAGTGGCGCGTACTAAGCGATTGCATATTGATTGGAGCGGGGCAGAAAATTTGGCAAAGATAGCCCGGAGGGGCGTTGTTTTCCTACTTCAACCTAAAAAAGCGGCCCAATCCGTGATTACAGATTGGGCCGCTTACCAGTTTATTCAATTAACAGCGTGTACGTTACCGTCCTGTGATGCTTTTCGTTTTACGAATGATAACGGGTACGCAAATCTCTTCGGGGCAATCGCAGTTGGCTACCAGTGCCACTGTTACATCGCGGGGACAACTTGGCTGACCCTCGATCAACACCCACACCCGAACCGTATAATTGCCTCCGGCTAGACCCGTAGCTACCAACCCATTGGCAGGAACAGCAACTGGGTTTGCATTCAGTGCAGTGGCGGCAGAGAAACTGGTGCCAGTCGATATCTGATACACATACACTGTTGGATCAGCTCCTAAGTTCATCAGCGTGATCTCCCCGTTAGCCTGAGGAGTAGTGCCCACACAAGTTGGGTTTTTACCCATGGCCGTATACTGCGGAACCTCCACTTCTTCGACGATCACGGGGCAGCACGACATATCAGGACAAGATCCTACCACTCCTTCATTTACCACCACTTTATATTCTCCGGCCTGTGTAATGGTATAGCTACCTGCCGTGGCTGCATTGGCGGAAGTCGCCGTAACATCCGATACCAGCGTGGTGCCGGTAGGCGTAGTCAGATACCACTGGTAGCGGGAATAACCTGCGGGAGCAGTAAGCTCAATTGCATAAGGAGTTCCTTTACAGACGGAGTAAGGCACAGTAGTGCAAACCTTGGCCTCGTCGCCGGGGATGCTGGCTGTGTTGACATGGACGCCCTCGGTCAGGATGCTGGTCGAGTAAGCTAGCGTGGCTGTAGCTCCCGCTGGCAGGGTGGCAATGCTCCAGCTGCTGCCGGGAGTATAACTACCCACTGATACAGTCACCGAACCTGGCAGAAAGCTTAGCCCACTGCTGAACAGGTCGTTTACAACCACATTGGTGGCGGATACAGGACCTGCATTGGCGAGTACAATGGTGTACGAGATTACATCGCCCAGTTTGGCTTTGCTTTTACTAACCATTTTAGCCAGCAAGAGCCGTGGGGTTGGAGCCGTAGGGATGATAAAGCCAGCATCAACGGTGGGGTTATATTCACCACTGGCCAGAGTTAGGCTGGTGGTTACGCCATTGACTGGGTCGCTGTCAACGGTATCATCGTTACCCGTGTTGGAAGTCGTTGACGAATACCCGGCAGGCGTTGTAAAGCTAACCGAGTAAGGTACACCGGGCGTCAGGCCAGTAAAGCTGTAACAGCCAATCCCGGTGCCGCTGCTGGCAGTGGTCGTTGTTGCTACTACCGTTCCGTTACTGATGAGTGTAACAATTGCGTCCGCTATTGGCGTGTCGCCTGTATCCAGAACACCATTTTTGTTATTATCAGCAAAGACCTTGTCTCCCAAACTCGCCGGGTGATAGTAACCCATGTCGATTGTCGGGTTGAACTCGTTGGCCGTCAGGCTGTAGGGGCCAGTCAGACCAGTGGCTGGGTTACCATCCGAATCCCGTGTATCGGTACCATTATCCTGAGCGGTGGCGGTGAACCCTGCCGGTGCTGAGAAGCTAACCGAGTAAGGAACGCCCGGTGTGAGCCCAGTGAAGCTGTAAAGGCCCGATGTGCTGGTAATTGTACTGGCCACGATGGTGCCGCTGCTTAGAAGCGTCACTGTAACACCGGCAATTGGTGGTTCTCCCGTATCCTGGACACCGTTCGCATTCGTGTCTTCCCAGACGTAATCACCCAGACCGGCGGTTAATGGAATTAATCCAGCATCAATGGTCAGGTTGTTTTCGCCTGCCGACAGACTCACTGGAGCGGTTGATCCTTTCGAGCCGGTAAACGAGTTGACATTGCTATCGGTAGCTGTGCTGGTTCCCGCTAATGGAGTTGTAAACGTGGTGTTTACGGGTGCCGTGAACTTAACAACATAGCTGGCTGGATCGAGGTTCGTAAATAAATACTTGCCCTGTCCATCGGTGAACGTGGTCGAGATAACGGCACCAGTCACAGCATCGCAAAGCACAACTGTCACGTTGGCAACGCCTGTTTCTGTGCCATCCTGCACGCCATCCTTATTGGTGTCAAGCCAGACATAGTCGCCCAGCGAAGCTTTTGCAATGGTGCAGGAAGCCGGAGCCGTATACGTTACCGAAGCCGATCCACAGGCCGTAGCACTGCTAAGTACGGATACCGTTTTAACCAATCCATCCGAGTTCAGACCACTCAACGTGTAGCTTACTGGGCCGTCGCCGGTGAGCAGAACAGTGGTTGACACCGCACCCACTGAAATCGTCAGCGACTGGGTAGCAGCACTGTTGATGACGGTGTTGGTTGCTGACACGGTACCAATCACCGTATAAGTATTAGTCAGCGTGTTGCAAACACCCGGCGTTGCCGTGGCTGTGAGTGAGCAGACTGGTAGCGCCGAGATCGTAATGGTCAGCGGCTGCACATCCGAGCAACTCTTGGCATCAGTCACCTGGATCGAGAAAGAAGCTGATACACTAAGTGTTGGTGTGCCAGAAATCACCCCCGTTGGGTCTAGATTCAAGCCTGGTGGCAAGTTTCCTAATACGGAGTAAATGTAAGGTGCCGTACCGCCACTAGCCGAGAGCGTTTGGCTATAGGCTGTTCCGACCTGTCCATTAGGCAGGCTGGCGGTGGTGATGCTGGTTGAGCAGACCGTACACGAGGCTGGCGTAGCATAGGTGGTGCTGGCACTAACTCCGGCTAGAGTCCCTAAAACAACATGGCTGGCAGGATTGCTGCCCGATACACCCGTCACACTGAAGCTAGCCGAGGGCTGTCCAGCCGTCACCGTGATGGTGGCGACGGGCTGCCCGTTGTCGGTGATAGTCAGCGTGCCCGCTGGCGCATTCGTCAGCGATACCGTGCCGGTAGCGGTGTAGTTGTTGGTGAGCGTGTTACAAACCGGGGTGGCGACCACCACGGCGATGCCTAGAGTACAGGCCACTGGTGCCGTATACGTTACTGAAGCCGACCCACAGGCTGTAGCACTGCTGAGTACAGACACCGTCTTAACTAATCCATCGGAGTTCAGACCACTCAAGGTGTAGCTGACGGGACCGTTGCCGGTGAGCGTGATGGTTGTGGTGATGTTACCCACCGATACGGTCAGTGTCTGAGGGCTGGCGTTGTTAACCACAGCGTTGGTGGATGACACGGTACCGATCACCGAGTAGGTGTTGGTAGCGGTGTTGCAGGCACCCGGCGTCGCCGTGGCCGTGAGTGAGCAAGGCGGAGCAGAGGCCACCGTGATGGTCAGCGGGAGTTGACCCGGACAGTTATAGACATCCCGCGCCGAAACGGTGAAGCTGCTTGTACCATTGCCGGTCGGCGTTCCCGAGATGACCCCGGTTGGGCTCAAGCTCAGGCCTGCGGGCAAGCTTCCCGCCGATACCGAGTACGAATAGGGGGCACTGCCACCCGATGAGATCAGCGTCTGGCTGTAGGCGGTGCCTACTTGCCCGTTAGGCAGGCTGGTAGGAGCGAGGGTGATGGCAGGACATACCACGGCGATAGTCAGGGGCTGCACATCCGAGCAGGATTTAGCATCTGTGACGCGGATGGTGAAGCTGGCAGTACCGCTGGCGGTTGGTGTACCGGCGATGACGCCCGTGCTGGCGTTGAGCGTAAGGCCCGTTGGCAGTGTACCGATGACAGTGTAGGTCAGCGGTGTAGTGCCGCCGGTGGTCACGATGGTTTGGTTGTAGGATTGACCTACTGTGCCGCTGGCTAAGGCCGTCGTAGTAATGCTGGTTGAACAAACCGTACACGTAGCCGGGGCTGTATAGGTTGTACTGATCGTTGAACAAGCTGTGTTGGACGAAGTAACGGTTAGTGTATGGCTGCTGGCATTGCTAACCCCGGATACCGAGAAGATGGCCGAAGTTTGCCCCGCAGTGACCGAAATAACCGTGACACTCGCACCATTGTCGGTAATCGTCAACAGGGTACCGGCAGGGGTGTTGGTCATCGAGAGGGTACCCGTAGCCGTGTAATTGTTGGTAATCGTGTTACAGACAGGGGGCGAAACGGTGAGGTTCAGGTTGCAGGGCACAACCGTGATCGACGCCGTAGCGGTAGCCGTACACGTAGAACCATTGCTAATCAGTACAGTATATGTATATACACCCGCCGTCGAAGGAGCGGCTATCGTCTGGCTGGCATTGGTGGTTGCCGTCGGCGTGGAGATGCCCGCCCCCGACCAGTTATAGGTCGTCGAGCCATCTACACCCGAAGCGGATGCGCTCAGGGTCACGATAGCGCCCGCCGACACACTGTTGGGCGTTGCCGTGACCGTGAGGTTGGTCGGTGTTACACAAGCCACATAGGCAGCATCATAACTAAAGTTGTTTTCTCCTGAACTACCCAGGGTGAAGGCAATCACACCGGCTAAATTAACATCGGTGTCGATCGCATTGGCATTCACGCCTGTCGCTGTATTGGGCTTCGTGCTTAGAGTGAGTACGCCAGCGCTGGCACTGGTGGGGAAGGTCAGCGAATAGCTGCTGCCAGCAGTCAGGCCCGTCAGGCTATAAACCGCACTGTTGCTGGTAGTACCTGTGGTAGCATTGGTGAAGTAGTATTCGCCATTACTGTTAGTAATGGCCGTTGTGTTAGCCGGTACGCCCGGACCAATCAACTGCACCCGGATGTTAGCCAAAGCGGGTTCTCCAGGGTCCTGTACACCGTTGTTATTGCTGTCCTGCCAGACCCTGTTACCGATCTGGATAGGCGAGGGGTTACACAGGGCTTGAATTACCCCTAAACCGTTGGCTTTACCCTGGGTAGTACCATCGAAAGTCCCCGAGCTGTTGATCGTCCAATAAATCTGAGCCCGGCGATCGTCGTCACCCGTTATGTTGTTGAACCAGGTAAAGCCCCCCGACCATGTATTGAGCGGGTCCATCACAGTAGATACGGCCTGATTGTAGCCCGGTACGATCATCGTACTTCCCATGTAGGTCTCCTGGTGGATTTCCACAACTGCTCCACCAGAAACCAGTTGTCCTGAAAAGTTCTCCTGAAAGTAGAATTCTTTTCCTCCTGGACCTTGCGTAGCATTTACTGGGCCAGCAAGAGTGGTTAAATTACCAACAACCCCGTTATTTTCCAGAACCCAGGTAGCACCGTTGTTGCTACTGTGAGCCCGCAGTATGTCGCCCCCAATGTACCCGTTGTAAAGAGTATTTGAATTGGTTTGTGTCGTATTGCGGTTGCGTACACCTAATTGGTGGCCACCCCGGTCCATAAATCCCAAAACCATGTCGCCATTATCGGCAAAGCTGATTGAGGAGAGCATGGGTTGTGGCCGGGCCGAGCGTTGATAGAATGGGTCTGCAGCGGTGCCTGTAGAATTGGGATTAATTACGGCCCCAAGATTGATGCCAGAGAAAGTATTTGTCCAAGTTTGCCAATTGCCGCCAAGGAGAGCATCATTGGTATGAACTCTTCCTTTTGTATACGTCAAGGTCGAGGAAAAGACGGGGGTTGTTGAGAAGCTGGTCTGCCCTTCGTTCATAGCATAAACGGTTGCCTTCAGGTCTGCGGCTGTTCCGCCGTTTTCACCCGTACAAATTATGCCCACGAAGACTTTGCCATCCTGAACCTTAACGGCAAAAGGACGGGCTACCCCGTTCGTACAACCTGGGTCAGGCAGGGCAATAAATTGTAGATCGGCAGCAGTAAAAGAACCAGCCGCCTTAAGCGGATTACCGACATTAAGCGCCAGCAGTCGCCGATTGAAAAGATCAATTAGATATAAGGTTTTGGCATCGGTCGAGAGATCTGTGCCACCCAGGCCAACGGCCCCTACCAGACTGAAAGCCGTGGGGTCATTGTTAGAGGTAGCAGCGCTACCTGGCAGGCCTCGGTTTCCTATCTGGGAGTTACCCAGATTAAGGTTGAACGGGGCTGCTTCCAGGTCAACATAAGAAACAGACGTGGGGGTAGTGGCTGCCGCATTATTGGTCCGATAAATACCCCCGAGTCCAAGGGGGCCAAGACCAACGTGTCGTTTGAGGAAAGCTGATGTTAATAGAGCTCCTGTTTGTCGTTGATAGGCAGCCCCGAATACACTACCCACTTCGTTGGCATTGGCCAGGTGCGTAGCTGTTATGGTTGTTCCAGACGATTGATAAGGAATTCTGACGAGAGCATCCTCGGTAGATACCGTTGAACCACTGATTAAAGGATCGCCACTGACAAAGCAGGGTACAGTCAGTGGGGGGTCAGTTTGACAATAATCCTGAGGAGTCTGGACCCCAAAATTGAGTGTCACAGGAAGCGTGCTGATAAAGCGCACTGACGTTCCTCCGCCAGTAGTAAATCCTTCATTAAGATAATCAAGGGCTTGAGGGATAGTGAACTCTACCCGTAACGGTCCGCTGGGGCCGGAAGGGGTAATCGAGTAGGATCCCGTGCTTCCGGTTACAGCTGAACCCGCAAGCGCTCCAGAAGAATTGTAGGCCATGACAATGATACCTGCAACGCCAGGTTCTCCATAGGTGTAGGTGCCGGATGTGGGAATAGCCTGATAAGTTCCATTACCGTTAAAGTCTCGGAATACGGTGCCCGAGAAGGATTGTGCCTGAATTACGGACGGAATGAACCCGATAGCCAAAACTATGAGCCATCGGAAAAGCCTGGGCAAACCAGTTTTACTTGAGATAGTGAGATGGTAATTATTTTTCATGACCCAACGTTTGCGTGCTTGAGAAGCAATCTTTACTGTTAGGTTCACCGTAGGCAACTATAAGACCATCTTGGCCAGTAATTGATAAAATAATGTTAATTATACTTAGTTTATAGGAAATTTTCCAATTATTAAATAGTTGAAAATCAATATATTATTTTGTTAATATGTTATGAATTGAATTCGGTATTTTTAGTTGTGTATTTTGGTTGGTGTAAAATAAGATCCGTGAGTAGTATTATTCAGTAATTTAAATTAAGCGGAACAGCGCTTCCAAAAACTGTGCCATTTGTAAATATGTCAACAAGTGCGCTTGTCGTGTATTTTTGGCAGCGGACGTCAATCAGTTGCCAAGTCAATTGATGCCTTACAGCGTAAAAATTGTTGGTATGTGTAAACTTGGGAATGGATTGAATTACGCGTCTTGACTGACAAAACAGTCTTTATTCTGGTTATAGACCTATACACTATTTTCCGTCTGAATGGCTTCTAATAAACAACCTGCATCTCGCCCTGACGTTATTTTAATTGGGGCAGGTATCATGAGCGCAACCCTTGGCGTATTGCTCAAAGAGCTGCAACCAAGCTTGAAAATTGAAATTTATGAACGTCTGGATAGTGCTGCTGCCGAAAGTTCCGATGCCTGGAACAATGCCGGAACGGGACACTCGGCCTTTTGCGAACTGAATTATACCCCTGAAAACGAAGATGGCACCATTGACACGAGTAAGGCGATCAAAATTGCCGAGTCGTTCGAAGTGTCGAAACAATTCTGGTCGTTTCTGCTGGAAAAAGGGTTTCTGGAAGACGCTCCCAACTTTATCCGTAGTATTCCGCACATGAGCTTTGTGTGGGGCAAAAACAATGTTGACTACCTGCGCAAACGCTACGAAGCGCTTCAACAATCGCATCTGTTTCAGGGCATGGAGTTTACCGACAATCCCCACCGCATTGCCGACTGGATTCCATTAGTAATGGAAGGTCGCGACCCGGCCGAACCTGTTGCGGCCACTCGGATGGACATCGGCACCGACGTGAATTTTGGCGCTCTAACCAAGGCTATGTTCAACCGGCTAATGCAGCTCGATGGGGTCACGATGCATTTTCACCACGACGTACGCGACCTGTGGCGGTCTAAAACCCTCGGTGGCTGGAAAGTACGGGTTGAAGACCTGAGCAACGGAAAAGAACGCGATATTCAGGCCCGGTTCGTATTTATTGGGGCTGGTGGCGGCTCGCTGCGGTTGCTCGAAAAATCGGATATTCCCGAAAGCCGGGGCTATGGCGGTTTTCCCGTAGGCGGGCAGTGGCTCAAATGCCTCAACCGCGACATTATCGACCGGCACGATGCCAAAGTGTACGGAAAAGCCTCCGTGGGGGCTCCTCCCATGTCGGTGCCACACCTGGATACGCGTATGATCGACGGAAAACGCGAGTTGCTGTTTGGTCCTTACGCCGGTTTCTCAACCAAGTTCCTCAAAAACGGATCATACCTTGACCTGCCAAAGTCGTTGCAAATGAGTAACCTGGCTCCCATGCTTATGGCGGGACTCCACAATATTCCGCTGACCAAATACCTGGTACAACAGGTAATGCAATCGCCCGAAGATCGGTTGTTTGCCCTCCGTGAATATTTTCCGAATGCGCAGATGCAGGACTGGGAGCTGGAAGTTGCCGGACAGCGGGTTCAGGTGATCAAGAAAGACGAAGAGGAAGGGGGCGTACTGGAGTTCGGTACTGAAATTGTAAGTTCGGCCGACGGTAGCATTGCTGCTTTACTAGGCGCTTCGCCAGGTGCGTCAACCGCTGTGTCGATCATGCTGACGTTGATAGAACGCTGTTTCCCCGATAAAATAAAATCCGAAGATAACCAGGCAAAACTCCGCGAAATGGTTCCCAGCTACGGGCGCTCCTTAGCCAAAGATCCGGCCTTAGCCAAAAAATTGAGAGAGCATACAAGCGAGGTGCTGGGGTTGGAAATGGTAGGAGAATAATAGAGACCGGTACGCCGGTCTCTACTTGTACAACAAATACCCTTTCCGTTTCGCTTTGTATTCGCTTAGGGCAGGTTCCCAACTTTTGCGGATGGCCTTTTCTGATACACCCGCAATAATTTGCTTGCGGAGCTGGTCGGAGCCGTAGAGCTTGTCGATATAGTTGCCAGCTAGAAAGAACTTGTCTTTTTCGGGGCTACGCTCGTAGAAGCCAATCAGGTATTTGAGCGTAAAACCCTGCTTACGGGCATCTATTTTGGATAGGTCGAGACCGTAGCAAAGCCGCCCTTCCTGCGGAGGGTTCATCGCTCCCGGTTTATCAACAGGTGTAAACTGATACGATCCATTCTTTGGATTTGGCGAGCCAACTATCTGGAACTGCTTATCGGTGCCGCGACCAATGCTGACAACGGTACCTTCGAAAAAACACAGCGAGGGATATAGTAAAATAGATTGTCGGTTCGGCAGATTGGGGGAGGGGGCAAAGGGCAGATCGTAACTCATGGCATGGTTGTAATTCTTGATCGGAATTACTGTCAGAGGACATTGCCGCCCGCCGGGGAGCCATTTCTCGCCATTAATCATCCGGGCTAGCTCACCCACTGTGAGCCCGTGCACCACCGGAATGGGATGCAGGCCCACAAAAGACTTAAAAGCTGGGTCGAGCACGGGGCCATCGACCAGATATCCGTTGGGGTTAGGTCGGTCCAGAATTAATAGCGGTTTGTTGGCTTCGGCGCAAGCTTCCATCACGTAGTGCATAGTACTGATATACGTATAAAACCGAGTGCCAACATCCTGAATATCGAAAATGACGACGTCGAGCGAATCGAGCTGAGCCGGGGTAGGTTTGCGATTTTCGCCATACAGTGAGATGATGCGAATGCCCGTTTTAACGTCGATGCCGTTGTTGATTTTTTCGCCCGCGCTGGCTTGTCCCCGAAAACCGTGTTCAGGAGCAAAAATGGTTTTCATGGTAATGCCCAGTGCTTTCAGGCTGTCTACCAGATGGGTATAGCCGCCCGCCCGACTGATTACCGACGTGTGATTCACAACCATGCCCACACGCTTTCCCTGAAGCGTCGACACGTAGAGGTTGGTTTGGTCGGCTCCGGTTTGGATTTGCGCCAATGAACAATGTACCGTGAATAGAATACAGTAGAGTATCAGAAGAATAGGGCGAAGGCGGGGTGTTTTCATGGTGGCGTTTGCTAGCAAGCGTTAACTCATTGACAAACTCCTCAAACACCGGTTTCTCCTTAAATCATTATTGACGGGTATAATTCTTAACGACTAACCCGGTTACAGCAGATAGCATAAGGCTGTCGATTAGTTGAAACCTACTACTATTTTCCGTCGGCTCAGAAAAACAAAACTCTTACTTTTATGGCGGGGTTAAGCAATAATGAATAACCTGGTTCCCTCATTTATTAATTACCTAGTTACCACTCCTTGAACGTCCCGTTTTTTCTGGCCCGTCGCATTCGGCGGGCTCCCATCGAAAGTTTTTCGGCTACTGTCACCAAGGTCGGCATTGCCAGTATCGCCGTTGGGCTGGCCGTCATGATTGTAGCTTTCGCAGTGTTGTTTGGCTTCAAACGCACCATTCAGGAGAAGATTTTTCTATTTGGTGCTCATTTGCAAGTGAGCAAGTTCACCGCGAACATGTCGTATGAAGAAGCTCCCATTTCAACCAATACGCCATTTTTTAAAAAGGTCCAGACTAACCCCGACATTGCTCACGTGCAGGCAGTTGCTCTGAAAGCGGGCATCCTGAAAACCCCCGACGAACTTGCCGGTGTAGTAATGAAAGGGGTGGGCCCTGACTACAACTGGCAACTGATTGAGCAGTCACTGGTTGCAGGACGAGTGCCTACTATCCGCGCTGATTCGGCATCGAGCGAACCCGATGGCCCGGCGTATTCGACTGAAATACTGGTGAGTCAGTTTCTGGCCGATCAGCTTAAGATTAAGGTAGGCCAATCCGTAATTACGTATTTTTTGGGAGGCACCCAGCCGCGCCCCCGCAAACTGACAGTAGTGGGAATATACATGACCGGCCTGGAAGAGTTCGATAAGCAAATTGTGCTAGGCGACCTTCGGCTGATCCAGCGGCTCAACAACTGGACACCCGACCGGGTTGGGAGTTTCGAGATTTTTGTGAGGGATTTTAGCCAGCTCGACTTAGCTTATAAGCGAGTGTTCGACCAGATCCCTCCCGATTACCGGCTCGTTCGGGTCACCGATCAGTACAGTCCCTTATTCGACTGGATGGTGCTTTTGGATCGGAACACGCTTGTGTTTCTGGTGTTGATTCTATTTGTGGCCAGCTTCAACATGGTGTCGGTGTTGCTGGTGTTGATGATGGAACGAACGCCTATGATTGGCCTGCTGAAAGCCCTTGGGAGCCCCGAAAACTTACTTCGTCGCGTGTTTTTGTATGTTGGCCTGAATATGGTTGGGTGGGGTTTACTGATTGGCAACGCCGTTGGGCTGGGCTTCTGCTTTGTGCAGGATCGCTTCAAACTGATTCCTCTCGATCCCAAGAATTACTTCATGAGCTTTGTTCCAATTGAATGGAACTGGCCTGTTATCGGTATGCTCAATCTGGCCACTATGTTCATTATTGCGGCTGTACTGTGGCTTCCCACGCTGGTTGTTAACCGGATCGACCCGATAAAAGCGTTGTCGTTTAAGAAGTGATCAAAACCAAGATTTACTTCACACCCTTAACCGTATACCCTTTGTCCCGTAACAACTTAATCACTCCCTTGTCGCCACCGAGGTGACCCGCGCCGAAAGCAAATAGAGTTGATTTTTCTTTGGCAGCTTTTTCGATTACCGGAATCCAGTTCTGGTTGCGTTTGTCCAGTAAATCAGCCTCGAAGTCTTCGATACCACCGTCGTACTTACTTTCTTTCATTTGCTTCATCATGCTGGTCAAGTCCTGCGCTTTATAGGCATTCAGCATGCTGGCGAGTTCTTTTTGAACTTCCTCGGGCTTGCGGGCCATATCAGCCAGCATCGACACCTGTTTATCCATCGGTACTTTGTCGAAAAGAGCCATCTGATCGTCCAGTTTTTCGAGCCCTAGAATCTCTTTCTTGTCTTTAATAGCCATCTGCATTAGCGTCAGGTCGTACGAAGCGGGTTGGCAACCAAGCGCGCCCATCATCATAAACGAGTACAGCGCAATGGGTTTCAGACCACCTATCTGGGCCAGACCCATCCCGGAGTTTTTTTGCAGGTAGCTATCCACCACGGCATAGTCATCGGCCGACATCAGGTCTTTCATCGTTTTGCCGCCGGTAAGCATCATACCCTGCATCATGGAACTTTGCAAGTTAGGGTCATCCATATCAATCTCCAGATACAACTGTTGTGCATCGGTGACGGCCTTTTTGGTGGCATCCGTCAACACCAGATCGTTGGGGCAAACGAGGTGAAATGTACCATAGAGATACGACGGTTGAGTGAGGTTGTTACCCGTCACCTCATACAGTAAGGAGTTATCCTGAGCAGTAGCAGTTGTGGCCAACAAGCTAACTGCAACGAGCGAAAGCAGTTTTGTTTTCATAAATAAAAGTACACACTTCTTACTTCACCATATCATCGGCAAATTGTAAATATTGCCACCAGTCAAAGTTGGTAACGTCGTGAACACCCGTTCGAATATGGTAAGAGATCGTACTACCAATAGATGTGTTGACCGAGGGAAGCCTCGACGCGCCTAAACCCTGTTTTCCATACAGTGCATAAACGGGTTCCGCTGCTTTGGCGCTTAAAAACTCGCCATTTGGGTCCGACCACCGATCTTCTTCGGCACTGGCGACGTAGAGCGGACGGGGTGCCAGCAGACTCATCAAAATGTGCTGATCAACGGGCAAAGCATGCACATCGTCGTTGTATGTTTTGTAGCGGGGAGCGAACCAATGAGGGAAAGCCGTATTGATACGACCTACGGTTTCTCCATACGTGCGCCGGGCCAGCGAAGCTCCCCCCTCGCCCGCTTCGTTGGCAATGGTGGCCGCAAAGCGTAGGTCTTGGGCCGATGCCCACAAAGCGGCCTTGCCAATTCGCGAATGGCCAAACGAAATAACCCGTTTCGCATCGACCAGCGAATCCGTTTCCAGATAGTCGAGCATCCGGCTCATGCCCCATGCCCATGCCCCAATGGCTCCCCAGTTGTCGGCTTTGGTTGTGTCGCCCAAAACAGAGCGAATGCCCGTTCGCCAGCCGTTTATGTGGTCAGGTTCAATATCGCCATAATAGGCCGTAGCCAGCGCATACCCACGGGCCAGAATCGTGTCGATTGGCCAGCGACGTGCCTGCGTGCCCCGGCTTTGTTTGGTAGCCCGTGGTTCGCCCTGGCTATTAAGCTCTGATGCGCCGTTACCAGCATCGGCCACCCACCGATCTGAAAGGGGAATATCTGCTTCGGTGCTGACACAATGGTTGCCGCAAAAATTAAGGCCCAAAAAAACGGGCGCTGGTTTGGTTCCACCCGATCTATTGGTTTTTGTGGGAATATACAGTAGCAGTTCAATAGGCGGTAACTGAGGATAATCATCCATGTAAATGGCTATCTGCTTCCGAATAGCTTTGCCTACCCGGGCGTCGGGCGTTACGCTTCGGGTTTCGTAGCGTAGTTTAACGGGCTGATTGGGGGTTTCGCCGTACACATGCTGCGCAAACTGACTGATCCAGTAGCCTCGTTGCGCTTCCCACTGCTGCACAGTCGTGACTCGTCCGCTTTTGGGCGGTTGCAAAGGGTCGGGAAGGGTATACGTTCCGACCATGTTTTCAACGTAATTTGGGACGAAGGCGGGCTGAGCAGACACCAATAATGGACAGGCCAGAAAGAGGCCAATGCGTAAAAAATGATTCATAAGTTCAGCGGGGTTTAGACTTTAAAGGTAGTAAGCACAAACTCGATTACCCACTGATTGTCCATAAACTCCGTATTTTTGTCCCATAAACTTCATCACTCAACATTTATATCAACCCAACCATGACTACAACTGACGTTCAGCCCGAACAGCTCCAAACAAAGGGCCTCCGGCATAAAGTCCGCATTGTAACGGCTGCTTCCCTTTTCGATGGTCACGATGCGGCCATTAATCTTATGCGTCGGCTTATGCAGTCATCCGGGGCCGAAGTGATTCACCTCGGTCACAACCGATCGGTGGCTGAAATCGTCGATTGCGCTATTCAGGAGGATGTTCAGGGCATTGCCATTACCAGTTATCAGGGCGGTCACGTTGAGTTCTTCAAGTATATGTATGACCTGCTCGACGAACGCGGAGCGGGCCATATCAAGATCTTCGGTGGGGGAGGAGGCACCATACTGCCCTCCGAAATAGCAGAACTTCAGGCCTACGGAATTGCGCGTATCTACAGCCCCGACGATGGCCGGTCGATGGGGTTACAGGGCATGATCGACGATTTGTTACGCCAATGTGATTTTGAATTGCCACCCATTGATCGCGTTAATAAGGTGTCGGTTGAGGATATTCCGAGATTGATTACAATGGCCGAAATGGGAATTGTTGCCGGTCCGCCGGTGCGGTCTCTACAACAATCCCCTGTTCTTGGTATCACTGGAACGGGTGGGGCCGGTAAATCGTCGCTGGTGGATGAACTGGTGTTGCGGTATCTGCGCACGTTTCCTGATAAAACGCTGGCTATCATTTCGGTTGATCCTTCGAAACGTAAAACGGGTGGGGCACTGCTGGGCGACCGTATCCGCATGAATGCCATTCATAACCATAGCGATGGTCCGGCCCGTGTGTATATGCGTTCGCTGGCCACGCGCCAATCGAATCTGGCTTTGAGTCGCCACGTACAGGACGCAATCGATGTGTGCAAAGCCGCTCATTTCGACCTGATTATTGTAGAAACATCGGGCATCGGGCAGTCGGATACCGAAATCACTGAACATGCAGACAAGACCCTTTACGTGATGACGGCAGAGTACGGCGCGGCCACGCAGCTCGAAAAAATCGATATGCTCGACTTCGCCGATATGATTGCCATCAACAAGTTCGACAAGCGTGGCTCGCTGGATGCCTTGCGCGATGTTCGCAAGCAATACCGGCGTAATCACAATAACTGGGAGACTCCCGATGAGCAACTGCCCATTGTCGGCACCATTGCCGCTCAGTTCAATGATGGCGGCATGAACGCCCTATTTGATCGGTTGATGGGAATAATAGGAATGGAACATAGGGAGTCGACGCATGCTCCTGATCCCAAGCCTCAAGCCATTATTCCCGGAGACCGGGTGCGTTATCTGGCTGAGATTGTGGAGGAAAGCCGTCGGTACGGCCAGTTTGTGCAGGAGCAAACAGCCCTTGCCCGGCAGTTGTATCAGATTGATGGAACGCTTAAGATGCTGGCTGATGGCCCGCTAAAGGGTGAATTAACCACCCTTTACACAACCCTCGAATCCCGGCTTCATCCTGACAGCCGTGCCCTATTGCAGCAGTGGCCCATTATGCAGCAACGCTACACAGCGGAATTTTACGAGTATAAAGTGCGCGACCGAGTGATCCGCCTTCCGCTGTATACCGAAACGCTGTCGCACCTGAAAATTGCTAAAGTGAGCTTGCCCAAATACAGCGATTGGGGTGACGTGCTACGCTGGCTCCTGACCGAAAACGTGCCGGGTGAGTTTCCTTATGCGGCTGGTGTGTTTCCGCTCAAGCGTGAGGGCGAAGACCCGACGCGTATGTTTGCGGGTGAGGGCGGACCGGAACGTACCAACCGGCGGTTCCACTATGTCTCCCAGAATATGCCCGCCAAGCGGCTTTCCACAGCGTTCGACTCGGTTACGCTATACGGCGAAGACCCGGCCATACGCCCGGATATTTTTGGGAAAGTAGGCAACTCCGGCGTCAGTATTTGCTCGCTGGATGATGCTAAAAAGCTGTATTCCGGTTTCGATCTCTGTGATCCCAGCACGTCGGTATCCATGACCATAAACGGTCCCGCACCCATGTTGCTGGCCTTTTTCCTGAACGCAGCGATTGATCAGCAGTGTGAGAAAAAAATGAGGGAGATAGGGGTGAGCGGTGAGGGCAGCGGAGTTGCTTACCAAGGTCCGCTACCCGAAGGTAATAACGGCTTGGGACTCCAACTGCTGGGTACAACAGGCGATAAGGTATTGCCGCGTGAGGTATATGAGCAGATCAAGGCTGATACACTACGTAAGGTACGGGGTACGGTGCAGGCCGATATTCTGAAGGAAGACCAGGCACAGAACACCTGCATTTTCTCGACTGAATTTGCCCTACGGATGATGGGTGATATTCAGGAGTACTTCACCCAAAACCGGGTTCAGAATTTCTATTCGGTGTCGATTTCGGGGTATCACATTGCCGAAGCAGGGGCTAACCCAATTTCCCAACTGGCTTTCACACTGTCGAACGGCTTCACGTTTGTTGAGTATTATCTCAGCCGGGGCTTACATGTTGATGACTTTGCGCCAAACCTTTCGTTCTTCTTCTCGAATGGAATGGACCCCGAATACACGGTCATGGGCCGGGTGGCACGTCGAATCTGGGCTAAGGCTATGAAGTTCAAGTACAAAGCCAACGACCGGAGCCAGAAACTTAAATACCACATCCAGACATCGGGTCGGAGTTTGCACGCGCAGGAGATCGGGTTTAACGACATTCGTACCACACTGCAAGCCTTGTTGGCTGTTTACGACAACACCAATTCGCTGCACACCAACGCCTACGACGAGGCCATTACAACCCCAACCGAGGAATCGGTGCGTCGGGCAATGGCCATTCAATTGATCATTAACCGCGAGTTTGGACTGACCAAAAATGAGAACCCCCTGCAAGGTTCGTTTGTGGTTGACGAACTAACGGACTTGGTTGAAGAAGCTGTTTACCAGGAATTCCTGGCCATTAACGAGCGGGGTGGCGTTTTGGGGGCTATGGAACGGATGTACCAGCGGAGCAAGATTCAGGAGGAATCGATGTATTATGAGACGCTGAAACACAATGGCCAACTGCCCATTGTTGGGGTCAATACATTCCTCGACCCGAACGGTTCACCAACCATTACGCCCGCCGAGGTTATCCGCTCAACGGAAGAGGAACGGCGTTACCAGGTGGAATCGTGCCGGGCGTTTCAGGAGCGGAATAAAGACGCAGCTGAAGTGGCTTTGGCACAGTTGCAGAAATCTGCCCTTTCGGGTGAGAACGTCTTTGAAAGTCTTATGGAAGCAGCCAAGGTCTGCTCGCTGGGCCAACTCAGCAGTGCACTTTACGCTGTTGGGGGCCAGTACCGTCGGAATATGTGAAGGCTTTACTTAAAGCCCCAAATGATAATCGTAGCCGCGTTCGCCCCAGAAATCCCGGGGGCGTTCGTCGGCGAACGAGATGGTACCAATTCGTTTGAGGTTTTTCACCCCGTATTTCACCGGTATAATCAACCGTAAAGGTGCACCGTGTGGCCCAGTGAGCGGTTGCCCGTTCATCTCATAGGCCAATAGGGTTTGTGGGTGCATAGCACTTGCGATGTCCAGACCAACGTAATAGCCGCCATTGGGCGTCATCATGCCCACATGCTTGAAGAAATCGTCTTCGCTGGTGGCGGGTTGACCCGAGCGGGTGCCGAGTCCGTATCGGCTTATAAAATCGGATAATCTCGCTCCGCCCCAGTGCTGAACCTGGCTCCAGCCCTCTACACACTTGAAATCGAAAACCAGCTCATGTTTGGGCAACGACTTGATGTCGTCCAGCGACAGCGTCATGTTTGGCCGATCAGGCTGCTGCACATTTAATTTCCAGGCTGCGGGATCAAAATCACCTTTCAGGCCGTCGCGGCCATTGACGCGGGGTTGCTTAGCTGCTTCAGAAAGGGGAAACGTGGGAGCCAGGTGCTGGTTGCTAAAATAGGTGTTGGCGATCTGCTCGTTAACGTTCAGCACCGAACGAAGAGGCCCGGGAATACCTGCCACACGTGGTTGCGAGTTAATGTATTTCCAGACTCCCACCGGCACTATACTCGCTAGCCCAAACAGCGAAAACGCTTTGATTGTCCGCCGACGAATCTGTTGATCGGTGGTCAGTTCTTCGCGCTCGGGCATGTGTGGCACCTGCTCGCTGGGTGAGTCTTCGTGCTTCGGCTGCTCAGGTATTTGGTCGTTCGGCTCCATGATGGTTAGTCTGTAATGGTTGGAGGTGGAGAAACTGGTGCTGGACTTGGGGCGGCTTCATCGACAACATCGAAACCGGCTACCATACTTCGGAAGTTGTTCCAGCCCGCCTTGATGACCTGAGCAATGTGAACCACGAAAAAAAGAACGTAACCAATAGTGAGCGCAAAATGAATGAGCCGGGCCATTTCGTAACCGCCAAACAAGCCGGTGAGCCACCAGACCTGGGTTGGTTTATAGATGGCAAGCCCGGTTAAAAATGAGCCCAAACCCATCACTATAATAGCTGAATAGGCAATGCGCTGAGCCGCGTTGTACTTCTCGACAGGAAGGGGCGTTTTTCGGATGCCGAGATCATGCAGTACTACCTGCCAGGCTTCCCGAAAGGATGAGCGTTTGGGAAGCAGGTAGCGCCACTCGCCCGAAATGGCCGTGTAGGCCACATAGAGGATACCATTGATGATGAATAGCCACTGGAATACAAAATGCCAGGCCATCCCCTCGGCCAGCCGGCGAGGGAGTTTGAGCGCTTTAAAGAACCATTGGGGAAAAAACTCGATCAGCACGAAGCTGCCGATCTGAATTTTATAAGGATGCCAGGCCCAGTAGATAAGCAGGCCGCTCCAGATCATTATCGCCAGCACCGGGAAGTTGATCCAGTGAAACCAGCGGATTGCCAGCGGGTGTTTGTTTTCAACAATGCGCTTCATAGCAGAACGTCCCCAAAAAGTAGTCTTTCAGAACTTACCGGAAAGATACCATTTTTTTTGAGTTGCCTGCTTTACCCCATTGTTACGGTTTTGAATCAGGTAATTAACTTTCTTTTTCAGATAATAAAGCAGCCACGCGCCGAACGCCCACAAAACGACGCTGGTAATAATCAGCGTGCAGATAATCGTAACGAATACCCCCGTTCCAGGCTGAGTGAATGAATTTGATTTTGTCGCCTATTACTTCGGTGATCATACCGACGTGGCCAATCCGGCTTCCGCTTGCGCTATGGCCTTTGAAAAAAATGAGATCGCCGGGTTGGGCTTCGGCAGCGTCAATAGCATGGCCTACATTACCCTGGGCGGCACTTGAATGAGGTAGGTTGATTCCAAACTTACTAAAGCAGAAGCGGGTGAATCCTGAGCAATCGAAGCCTTTGGGGCTGGTACCACCAGAACGGTAGCGAGTGTGAAGGTGTTTTTTTGCGAACTGAATAATATTGCTGACGCCTGGAATCTGTTCGTAAAACGAAGTTTCTGAAGAAGTTACGGTGGGTTCGGACTGAGCTTGAATGGCGCTGAACGAGACGGTACAAAGCACCGTCAGGAGCATTTTCTTAATCATGTTTCGTAGGTTAAGTTCAAGTATCGTTGGCGAAAATAGGCCGGTGTGGAAAAGATGCCAAACTTTTGGGGTATTATTTCCACATTTTTAATAGAATATTTGGATGATAGCGTGGATAAACCGCTGGTTTTAAATAGGATAGAATGATCCCACGAATGTGCATGAATCAGCGTATTTTAATACTGATTGGTTTGTCCTATTGATTTAGTCTACCGGTGACAATAGGTTAGGGCTACAGCCGTTTTGCTACTTGACGAGTATTGACTTTATCCCATAGATCCCCATGAGAAAAAAACTTTTACTAACAGCAGGTTTGCTCTTTTCTGGATTGGCTCAGGCGCAGACACAGAAAGGCAACGGCATTCTGGGGGGAGGAATTGGTTTTGACTACAGCCAGCAAACAAACTCTTCGTTCAAGCGAATAGAATTATCACCCTCGTTAGACTTGGTTTATGGACAGTTTGTAGCAAAAGATTGGCTAATTGGAGCCAATGTTCAATTCGCTGGTCAGTATAATCGCATCAGCCCTGAACAGGCAAATGAAAACAGGGATCAACGAAATAGAGGGTTAGTTAATCCCTTTTTTCGTCGTTACTGGGCCGTTGGTTCGGTGCTCGTATTTGCCGGCGCAGGTGTCAGTGCTGGTTTCGATAATACACAAGCTGATGCGCCCCTTGGCTCTGCAACAACGGGCAAAGTACGCACAACCAGCTACTCTGTTAGCCCAACGGTTGAAGCAGGCGCTACCTATTTTCTGAGCAATCGACTTGCTTTGCAGGGCGCAATAAGCAGTACAAGTTTGCCAGTGCTGGCCGGAGATATTAACTTGGGTTTGGTATATTGGACTGGTCCAACGGGAACCGGTAAAGACAACTCGAACACTAAGTTGACCACGACTCAGGCCGGTAATTGGATTGTAGAAGGTGGTTTTAGTGCTTTCGGAAACAAACAAGTAATAAGTGGAGCTGGCGAGACCCGGGAAGCCAGAGGCACCACATTCTCGATCAATACTTCGATTGGCCGTTTTATCGCCAAAAATACATTGCTGGGAATTGGACTTGGCTTTTCGACAAATACCCAAACGCAAACGCCCACAATCAGCAATAGTACATACCAGACGTATTCGATTGCACCATACGTGCAGCGCTATCTGTCGAATCGGCGCTTAACTCCATTTTTGCGGGGAGCAGTGGAATACTCAAGCAATAGAGTAACTTCATCAGACCAACGAGTGAATGGAATCCAGGGAAGTGTCGGGCTGGGTTTGGCTTACCTGATCAGCAATCGGTTTATGGTTGAAACGTCCCTCGCCAATGCTTCCTATCAAGTGGTTAATTTCGATGAGAAGAACCGCGTGCATGTAGCTAGTCTCTCAGCCCGGCTTGGCAGTGGTTTCTCGCTTCGGTATGTCATTGCAGGGAGGAAATAAATCATTCTTAGCTTTCTAAAATGGCAAAACTATAGGCTCCCAGCAACAACCCCTCCGGTAGTAAAGCCGTTGATGAAACGCTCTGGTAGGTCATACGATCGAAACTCGCTTGTTCGTCGGGGGGGAGCATGACCGTAGCGGGCGTTTGGCTGAGATTATGGACTACCAAGATGCGCTGCCCGTTGGTTCCGCGCCGAATAAACGCCACAATTCCTTTTTGCCTGATGTTGCATTGTTCCAGTCTGCTGAGGTTGTCATTCAGAACAGGGTGATTGTTACGGAACTGGATCAGGCGTTTGTAATGGCAGAAAAGCGAATCAGATTCGGTTTGCTGTTGTGCAAGGGGCTTCACCGTACGGCTGGTCGAATACTTTGCCTTACGCCAGCGAGCACGGTCGGAATCCTGTTTGCCAATGTCCCACAAGAATGGCTCGCGGAGGTTCTCATCGGGTTTCAGGCCCAGCATCCCAATTTCTTCGCCGTAATACAGATACGGGTTGCCAGGCAGCGTCAGCAACAGATTAGCCGCTACTTTCAAACGGCTAGGGTGGCCGTTGAGCAGGCTTCCAATCCGGTTCTGATCGTGGTTCGACAAGATGAGTGCGTCGATAAAATTGGGGTTTACCTGCTCAAAAGCGGCTTGCGATTCCGCCAGAAACGCAATGATTTCCTCTGTATCATCCTCATTACGGACAATTTGCTCGATACTTAGCCGCAGGTCGAAATTGAAGTTCGCTTTTAGGCCCCGGAAATAGGGCGCGATGCGATATGGACGGGTCCAGACCTCGCCAACGAGGTAAACATCGTGCTTTATCGTCTCCATTTTCTCCCGAAACTCCTGCCAGAACGCATGGTTTTTGGGCTCCTCCCACTCGGGATATATATGTCGTGCTGCATCGAGTCGGAACCCATCTACGCCTATTTCTTCGAGCCAATACCGGCCAGCTTCATAGATAGCTTCGCGCACGGGTGGGTGGTCGAAGTTGAGGTCGGGCATGCCGTTCCAAAACAGAGCGTAGTATTTATCGTCGTAGGGGGCACCCGGAACTGCGTGCCAGGGATTGCGTTCCTGTGAGTCGGCGGTGATGGCACGGGTTTCGAGGTGAAGTGCTTTAATATCGGCGGGTTTCATCCAGACATACCAGTTCCAGTACGGATTGTCTGGCCCTTTGATAGCCTCTTTGAACCAGGGATGCTGCGTGCTCGTGTGGTTGATTACGAAATCCATAATCACCCGGATTCCACGCTGATGAGCTTCGGCAATCAGCTTTTTGAAGTCGTCGAGGGTGCCGTAATCCCGGTCAATGCTGTAGTAATCGGTTACGTCGTATTTGTGGTACGAGGGCGACGAATTGATAGGCATGAGCCAAATAGCCGTAATGCCCAAATCGTGTAAGTAGTCCAGTTTGGCCGTCACGCCATTAAGGTCGCCGAGGCCATCGTGGTTCGTATCGCAAAAGGCCCGGACGAAAATTTCGTAATGAACGCCCGTATGGCCGAGAATGTCAGATTTCAATGGAAGTAACTAGGTGACTTGGTTAAAAGGGTAATTGGATGCTGAACTTCCCGTGAGCTGTGTCCTCACAGCTCACACACCCGGATGGTTTTCCACCTCCAAATTTACATAGAACAGTCCAGCTACGAACAATTTTGGTATCTTTCGGCTAACACACCCTGCTACATTTTCCATCATGGCCTCCGACCAGCTTCGCACCTATAAACATAAACTTAGTGCCGACGATTTCGTTTTTGCCTTCACTGCTACCGAAGCCGACTTTGCACTTCGCGCCGATGAACTCCGAAATAAAGGAGTAGAGAGATTAACAACATCACTGCTGCGTGAACGCCTTCCTGGTGATGATCCAAGGAGTTTATGGGGTTATGAGGAAACTATGTTCACCTGCCTGATGGCCGTTGAGGTAAATGCTCCTGAAGCCGAATCAGCTATCCAAATAGCCAATTTGTATAGGCAAGTGCCAAATCTATTTTTACTACGGAGTCGGCTACCTTCACTCACTCTAAAAGAAAGTCGATTGACTGATTCTGATGCTGCTGAATCTGTCTGTACAAATTTTCACATATTTGCTAGTACAATAGGTGGTTTTGGAGTTGTGCAGTTTAGTAAGATTGGCTATGTAAGGATTGACGGGGCCAGTACGACGAGCTATTTCGGCATTCATGGAGCCAGTACAACAGGGAATTTCTATATTGATGGAGCCAGCAAGATAGGTGGTTGCAGACTATCTGGGGCAAGCAAAGCTGGTGATTTTAGTATTCAAGGAGCTAGCACAACAGGTCAGTTCTGGATTGATGAATCAAGTGAAACTGGTATTTTTAAGATAAGTGAGGCCAGTAAGGCGGGTGCGTTCTGGATTACTAAGGCCAGTAAGACCGGCCGGATTTGGGTTACTGGGGAAAGCAAAACAGAATTTTTTGATATTAGTGGAAGTAGTACAGCAGGCGATTTAAGTGTTGATGCAAAAAGTACTACGGGTAATTTCTGGATTAAAGATTATAGTACTATTGGTCAGTTCAATATTGAAGCTAGTACAATAGGTAAGTTTAGTATTGAAAGGGCCAGCACAGCGGGTAATTTTAAAATTGTTGACAGCTTTTGTTCTGGTTTTGAAGGGTATGAGCTATGCGCGAGCTTTTTCCTTCAGTCCGCTACTATCGCCCAGATGAGGTTAACCGACTGCTACATTCCAGAATTAGAAATCCGGTCGGGGTGTAAGATGGAAGCGTATTTCACCAACTCCCAGATTAACTTACTTGATTTTCGGCATCTGACGCTTAGTAAAGAATCAACCGTATCGTTGCTTAATTGTAGGGTTTATGCTTGTCTGATGGTAGAATTTGCAATGCAAGGGCAACTGTATATGCGTCAGCTACAGCCACTATCTGAACCTTTTACTTGGTATGATGCATACAAGCAAGTCGGCGAAAACGACAACGATACAATCGCAAATAATCAGAACCAGAGCTATCATCAATACCGTTTGGCAAAATTAACAGGTACTCAACCTAACCAACTGAACATCGCTGAGTCTACCTTTCGCGTTTCCCAATCCTCCCTCGGTAAAACTGAGTTTACTAGTTGTGATCTAGGTAGCTTTCGGTTTGAATTTAGCAATTCCAAGATTACGGAAGTGTTTATGTCGGGTGGCACCGTGCCTCAAAGCAACATCGTCATTTACGGGGAGCAGCCTGACACGTTGGCTTGGGAAGAGCAGAAAGTATCAGCTTATAACCAACTAAAAAAGATATTCGACGGGCAAGGGGACGTGTATTGGGCTACCACCCTACAGGCCAAAACAGCCGAACATCAGGAGAGATTATTACGGCTGCGTCGACAAGGTGAACAGACATGGTTCAGTACAACCTTCTGGGATTTAAAGACCTTTCAACTCAACCGCTTGTCCAATCTTCACGGCGAGAGCTGGGGCCGGGCGTTAGCGTTTACGCTGGGGACTGCTGCCTTTTTTTATCTGCTCTTTCTCTTGACCATTGGCCGGTTATTCCAACCCACCGCCTTCGATTGGGCATTGGCTGGGCAGTATTTTCAGTTTTTAGACCCGACTCATAAACCTGATTTTGTAAAACAGGTTAATCTGAGTTTTGGGGCTTACGCTGCCGATTTTGTTGGTCGTATTTTCGTTGGCTACGGCATTTTTCAATTCATTGCTGCTTTCCGTAAGCATGGGAAGAAATAAGCGGTCAAATACTAAGCAGCAAGCTCAAATCAGGCAATAGCATAACCACTCAACGCTCGTTTATAGGGCGGCTGGAATCCCAGCACAATATCTTGCCGGGAAACGCCACGGCGTTCTAATTCACCTACCAGATCAAAGTCAGTAGCGTCTTCCTGAACCCAGATTTTACCGTCTTTAATATCGAGGTGAAAAATAGGGTAATAAACACGCTTTCCATTCTCCCAACCTATCGTAAGGATTTGATAATGGTCATGTTGTGTGTCTAGAATGAGTTGCTCTTCTGTTTGTTCACCCCCAATAACAATAGCTGGAGCATTGGCATAATAAGTGAGCAGTTCAATAATAATTTTCTGGTATTTACTCAGCGGTTTATCCATTGTACAATTCGTTTGGCAGAAGCGTCAAAAACAAGAACAGAAATTGCATCGTCTTCCAGAACTTTGCTAATCAGGAATTTCTGGAAGAACGAATGAAAAATGTCAGCATCGACAGCCAAATACAGTTTTCGAGGAATTTGTTCCTCTTGTAATCCTATTCGATAAACGTCGTACTGGCCTTTGGCCTCGTAGAAATCGTTGAGTTTTGACTTGCTCAAAAAGCTCTTCACCTCTACAGCAATGTGTTCAGTCCCTCGCTCAGCCGCCAATACCTGTTCGGCTGCTAAATCTATTTCGAGTCGTAATCCGCCTAATTTTAGGATTAAGGGATCGTGTGTAATTATCCAACCTTCTACCTCAAGAGCTTCTCGAACAGCTTGATGAAAAATATCGCGGGCCATGCTGTAAAGATAGAGAGCTGGTTAATTGAGCACAAAATTACTGTTTTAACACTTTCCGAACGGCTGACCGCTCGCCCTGCTGAACCCGAATGAAGTACAAACCCGGTGCTAATGGACGCAAGTCAACCGACTGTCGGAAATTTTCGGTCGTCTTGTTAGAGCGGGTGGTGCGAATTTCGCGGCCAGTGGCATCAGTCAGACGGAGATTGACCAAACCACGGTAAGCGCTGCTGAGTTCCAGTACGGCCTCATCGGCGGTAGGGTTGGGCGAGATGGTGAAGCCGTCAGCACTGGCTTCTTCAATCGCTAAAACCGTCGATAGAGTAGAGCCGAATGGTACCAGACCCGCTTCGGGTTTGGGCAGCGGTTGCGATGAGAACAAGTGAAATTCGCCCGGTGCCAGCGTGACCGATGCGTTTGGGTCAGAAATGGTAATAGACTCACCGGTGAAGAAGTCAACCCAGCGGCCCGCCGTTGGGAAACCAGCCTCCACCGAACGAGCTTCAGCATCGGTGTTGCCGATCAGGAAAATCGTGTTAGAAGGATCGCGGAGGGTGATGCGCTTCACAATGGGGCTGGTGTTCATTGTGAAATCCGCTGTCCGGAAAGCCGCAATGGACTGTTTCAGCTTGATCATCTCGCGATAAACGCCGTATAATTTCCGGCGGTTGGCGTCGCCATAATAATCCCAGCGAACAGGTTTGGTTCCTGTCCGACCGTTTTGCTCGATGCTTATATCGTACCCCAGTTCACCAAACTGCCAGATCATTTTAGGGCCGGGCGTAGCCATTAAGAATACGGCAGCCAATTTGGCCCGATCAAGGGCGGTGTTCGCATCGCGGGTGCTGTATGAACCTTCAACACGACCGTTTTTAGTTACGTCAAACAGAACTCGTTCTTCGTCATGACTTTCGGCATAACCAATCAAGTTGGGTTTTGTCCAGCCGCGTTCTTTGTACGACAGACCATTGACGTTTGACGTTAATCCCTTAGCCGCGTTGCGAAAATCGCCGTTGTGGTTGCCCCAAAGCATCATGCCATAATCCGATAATTCCTTTTCTTCGGCGTTATCCGCAAAATGTTCCAGAATCACGTAAGCCGTTTTGTCGTACGCCCGAATCTGGTCGTAAATGCGTTTCCAGATCGCAATCCGACTGGCATCATAGGCCCCCCAATTGGCTACGTTGTCGCCCGATTGTTTCTGGGTAAACCCTTTTGAAAGGTCAAATCGGAACCCGTCGATCCGGTACTCTTGTAGCCAATGCCGGTTTACCCGCTCTACCAATGCCTGAGTGGCGGGGCTTTCGTGGTTGAAGTCGAAAAAGACGCTGAATGGATGGGTGGCCTGTTGGTTAAAAAACGGACTGTCAGCGGTAGGCTTGGTGCCATCCCAGTACATTCTAACGTAAGGGAAATCGTAATCGGCCTGATTCAGAACCATGTCGAGCACCACCGCAATACCGCTCTGGTGCGCTGCGTCGATCAGGCGTTTGAGGTCGTCTTTTGTGCCATAGGCCTTGTCGGGAGCGAGATAGAAAATTGGATTATATCCCCACGAGTCGTTGCCCGAGAATTCCATAATCGGCATGATCTCAATGCAGTTGATACCTAATCGCTTCAGATAGGGCAGGCTATCGGTAACCGTTTTGTAGTTTCGGTCAGCCGAGAAATCCCGAACCAGCAGCTCATACACCACCATGTTGGTGGGGTCGGGTCGCTGGAAAGTTGTTGTTTTCCAAACGTAGGGCGTCTGATTGGTTTGCAGCACCGACACGATACCCGAAGCGCCGGTAGGATACGCTTTCAGATTGGGGTAGGTCGTGACCGGAATAAATTTGTCGTTGTTGGGGTCGAGGAGCTTTTCGGCGTACGGGTCGGCCACAGCGAGGGTACCATCAACGAGGTATTGATAGGCTACTTCGGTTCCTGGCGTGAGGTTTTTCAGTTCGAGCCAAAAACGGTTTCCGTCGGGTGTACGATTCATTAAGTAGCCCGGTGCCGATTGCCAGTTGTTGAACTCGCCAATGGCATAAACGAAATTCTTTTTAGGCGCAAAAAGTACCAGCGTAGCCGTGGTGGAGCTGGTGTAGTTAATGCCATCCTGTAAGCCAGAGGGTAGGGCAGCAACGGTCGGTTCGGGCCGAACGGTGAAGTAAAAAGTGTCAGCAGCGATCTCGGTGGTGGTTTGGGCCCGAAATATAACCCTCCGCTGGATACCCGTCGAACTGCCGGTGTTAATAGTTGTACGAAGCGAGTCAGAAACGGTTGGCTGCGCTACCGGCTGACCATCGATAGTCAGCGAAAGAGTTGCACGCTGCGACGCTTTTCCCCGAAATAAAAGCGTTGAATTTGCCGCCGTGAAAAAGGTTTTCGCTGTGGGCTCAACACGGGTTACACTCAGTTTATTGTCGTAAATGGTCACAAACAAATCTTCCGTTTGTGCCTTGCCATCGCCACTTTTCAGCAGTACCCCAAGCCGACGGATAGGCTGTCCAACGGGTACTCCGAAATAGGTCCGGGGCATTAGTTTGATCTGCCATTTGTTGTTCCCGAGCGAGGTCATGGTGCCTGGAACAAAGGGGGCGTTGAAGTTGCTCTGACCTGCTGGCTGATATTGAAAAGCGTCGCCGGTGGCAGTAGTGCCAGCCCCCGACCACAGGTAAACATCACTCGTTTTACCAAGCAGCCCCTGAGCACGGCTGTCTTTTACCTGGTTCAGGTCGAAAATTATTGTAACCTCAGCATCGGCAGTGGGGAAACCGGGAATCGTGGTAACAGCCTGGCCAAACGCTACCTGGCTAAATAGAACTAAAAATAGAAGCAGTAATTGATTAGTTCGCATGTATGTTGATCATGAAGCAAACTCAAAAGTACGGAAAAGATACAAAATGAGGTAGGTAATCCTTCGGTACATCCTATTTATTGTACTTATCCAAGACAATTGGCCGAACTCGTTTAAAAGGAGTGTGTTTTTCGAGGCACCAACCGTTCGTCGGGGATAAACTGATGTTTGTCCCCACGATATGGGCTTTTGTCTATTTTTAGTTTCAGACGTTCGAGTGCTGTCGCACCTTTGTTGCGTTCAACAGCACATTTATGAAACCGAACGTTTTACTTCCCTCAATTGCGTTATTTTTTGCCACGTTAGTAACTCCTGCCTTAGCCCAATTCCCGTCGATGGGTGGTGGTGCAGCTCAACCGAAGGCCTTACCCGGCACGGCTGGAGACCAAAGCCCCAAAGGAACTGCCAAAATCACGGGCTATGTAATTGACTCATCACAAACAAAAGCCGTGGAGTTTGCGAGTATCGCCCTCTATAATAAGGCCACCAAAAAAGCAGTAGATGGTACCGTAGCCGACGATAAAGGCAAATTTACCCTGGCAAAATTAGTTGCCGGTGAATACCAGGTGTTGGTTTCATTTGTTGGGTATCGCAACCAGACAATCGAAAATGTAACCCTTACCAACGGCCAAACGCTCGACCTGGGTGTTATCAAGCTGGCATCTAATACGAAAACGCTTGCCGAAGTAACCGTAACCGGACAGGCTGCCTTGATAGAGGAAAAAGTGGACCGGTTGGTTTACAATGCTGACAAAGATATTGCAGCCAAAGGGGGTGATGCCACCGATGTGCTGCGTAAAGTGCCGCTGCTTACGGTCGACCTGGACGGAAATGTATCACTCCGGGGTAGCCAGAATGTTCGGGTGCTGATCAACAACAAGCCCAGCACCATTATCGCCAGCAGCGTGGCCGATGCCATGAAGCAAATTCCTGCCGATCAGATCAAAACGGTGGAAGTGATCACGAGTCCCTCGTCTAAATACGATGCCGAAGGGTCGGGGGGTATCATCAACATTATCACCAAAAAGAACAGTTTGCAGGGGCTGAACCTCAACGTCGATTCGGGCGTGGGTAACCGGGGTTCCATGCTGTCGCTCAACGGTGGGTACCGTAAAGGCAAAGCTGGTTTCACCATCGGCGGCTTCGGACGGGGTATTTATAACACCATCACAAAAACCAGTCTGGAACAAACGAGTCGCGTGAACAATATCTCGACCCTGACCCGCCAAACGGGCGATGGAAGCAGCAATGGTCTTTTTGGTCAGTATAACCTCGGTTTCGACTATGATCTGGCTAAAAATCAGAGCATCACCGCAGGAATTCGGTATGGTGTTCGGAACTTCACCAGCCAGCAGGATCTGGTAACGCAACTGTTCACTAACGGCTCTCTGGGCTCAACATCAAACCGGAACGTAGTTGCCAAAAACCTCTCGGGAACGGTAGATGCCAACGTCGATTACCTGCACACGTTTAAGCCGCAGCAGGAATGGAGCATCTCGACGCTTTACAGTCGCAACGACCTGACCAACAACTTCGATGCTGACCTGCTCAACGGCGGTAACCAATTGACCAGTCGTCAGCGGAACCTGAACAAGAACGTGAACCAGGAATTTACCCTGCAAACGGACTATCAAACGCCAATCAGGAAAAATCAACTGCTTGAGTTTGGGGCGAAAACCATTCTGCGGGAAGTAAACAGCGATTACCGCTATCTGATTGCTGGTCCGTCGGGTAATTTCACAACCGAAAACAACAACACGCTGGGGTCGTTAACCTACCACCAGAACATTGCTGCTGCTTATTCCTCGTATACCTACACGACCAAAAAACGCTATACGTTTAAGGGGGGGCTGCGCTACGAACACACGTTTATCGATGCCAGCACGGCTGAGGGTGGCAAACTGGGAATCGCTAATTACCCGGTGCTGGTGCCAAGCCTGAATGCCTCGAAAACCATCAGAGGAACCACATTGAAACTGGGGTATAACCGCCGGATTCAGCGGCCCGGCTTGCAACAGTTGAACCCTAACTTCAATGCGGCCAACCCGCAAAATATCACGATAGGTAACCCACTGCTTCGGCCTGAACTGACCAACAACTTTGAACTGGGCCTGAGCAAAACGATTAAGAAAACGTTTGTGAATGCCAGTTTCTTTGGACGTGTGACAAACAACGCCATTACGCAGGTTCGGACTCCGTCAGACTCAATTGCAGGTGCTATCATTACGTCGTATGAGAATATTGGTCGCCAACACGCTTATGGGGTGAACCTGTTCATGAACATCGCAATTACCTCTAAGATCAACGTGGGTTTCTTCCCGAACGCGTTCTACACCACCCTCACTGGACAAGTAGCAGGAGTGGATGGCAAATCGACAACGTATACCAACAGTGGTATAAACTTTAGTGGTGGGTCATTTGTGCAGGCAACCTTCAAAAATGGTTGGGGTGCGCAAGCCTTCGGGTTTTTGCAGGGACAGCAGGTTCAGTTGCAGGGCTTGCAGGGTGGCTTCGGTTTCTACACGGTGGGTGTGAAAAAAGATTTCAAGAACAAAAAAGGCAGTGTAGGTTTTGCCGCCGAGAACTTCCTGGCAAAACGATTCACCATTCATACCGAATTGAACTCTCCTCAGTTCGATCAGGTCAACAATGTGTATCTTTACAATCGGGGTGTTCGGGCAACATTTACCTACAAGATTGGCAAGATGACCATGGATGCACCGCGCAAAAAAGCAAAATCGGTGAATAACGACGACGTTAAGAGCGAAGGTGGTGAGCAACAATCGGGTGGTGCAGCGCCCG
This sequence comes from Flavobacterium sp. SUN052, assembly GCF_028867935.1. GTDB lineage: Bacteria > Bacteroidota > Bacteroidia > Flavobacteriales > Flavobacteriaceae > Flavobacterium. The sequence goes on along the minus strand of NZ_JAPQNS010000002.1, from coordinate 190,755 downwards.
GCGGTGGCCGTCCACGGTAGATTTAGTGAAAATGTTACTTACCCAGTATCATTATAACCAGTAATCAATAACCTAGTAACCAACTTAAAATGAAGACCAACAGAATCTTGGCCACAACGCTGGCTCTCTTCGTCTCAATCGGTGCGTTTGCCCAAACAGTAGATGAAATCGTTGACAAACACGTGGCTGCGATGGGTGGCTTAGACAAACTGAACAGTGTGAAAAGTATCGTTCGGGAGCAGTCGCTATCAGTGCAGGGAATGGAAATTCCCGTAAAAACAATGACCGTTGTCGGTAAGTCGATGCGGTCAGAGTCGCAGGTTATGGGCAACTCTATGATCACCGTAGTTGATGGAACAACCGGTTGGACGGTTCGGCCGGCGATGATGGGTGGCACCGGTGACCCTCAGGATATGACTGCCGAAGAAATGAAGCAATCATTGAGTCAACTTGATCCGTTTGGGGCGCTCGTTAATTACAAAGACAAAGGCGCTAAGGTTGAATTGGTAGGTAAAGAGAAGTCAGGCAAAACGGATGTGTATCACCTGAAAGTGACTACCAAAGAAGGTCAGGTAATGGATCAATATCTCGACGCGACAACCTATCTGGTTAGCAAAGTAAAGGCAACAATGAACGGGCAGGAAGGTGAAATAGCTTTCTCTGATTATAAAGATGTGGAAGGCATCAAATTCGCCAACACAATGGAAATGGAAAACCCACAGGCTGGGTCGCTGACCTTCACGACCAATAAAATCACCCTTAACGGTCCCATTGACGAAAAGGTGTTCAAGAAACCGGCTAAGTAATAGGAGACTCAGTGCCATTGTTGTAAGCATGCGTTCTAATTAAAAAGCTCCGGCAATATGCAGTCTCTGTTGTTCAAACAAAGACTGCATATTGCCGGGGCTTTTGCTTGTTATTTAGTAGTGTAGAACATGAAGCAAATTGGTGTAACAGGCGGTATTGGGTCTGGAAAAAGTATCGTTTGTCAGGTGTTCAGTGCCCTGGGAGTACCGGTGTACGTTGCCGATGATCGGGCGAAGTGGCTCACCGACCAAGACCCGGTTCTAAAAGCAGACATTATTCGTTTGTTGGGGACCGATGCCTATACACCAGAGGGAAAGTACAACCGTCCGTGGGTGGCAAGTCAGGTTTTTAAGAACCCCGATTTGCTGAAGGCGTTAAATGGATTAGTACACCCCCGCGTCATGACTGATACCATGGCGTGGGTGGAGCAACATCGTTCATTACCCTATGTGATAAAGGAAGCAGCCCTGATGAAAGCTGCCGGTGACCATAACACACTCGACAAGGTGGTTGTGGTGCAGGCACCCATTCAGCTGCGAATCGAGCGTATTCGCCAACGCGACCCCCAGCGCTCCAACTCCGAAATCCAGGCCATTATCGACAGTCAGATGAGTGATGCCGACCGGGCCAAAATTGCCGATTATATGCTGATAAACGACGAAGCCAGCCTGCTACTCCCGCAAATTGTGGCCCTGCATGAACAATTTTCAGCCCGGTAATTTAAGTTAGCTCGCGCCGGTAAGCACTTGGCGTTTGTCCGGTAACAGCCTTGAATGTCTTGTTGAAATGAGAGACATTGCTGAAGCCAACCTCAGAGCCAATGTCTGCCACGGTGCGGGCCGAATGCAAGAGCCGACGCGCCTGATTAACGCGGTATTCGTTCACAAAATCGGTGAACGTCATGCTAGTCATCCGTTTGAAATACCGGCAAAACGCCGGAACAGTCAAACTCGATAAGTCGGCAACCACTTGAACATCAATGGGCTGAGTATGGTGGTCCGCCACGTACTGGTAAACCCGGTTAATACGCTCCTGTTCTTTTGGGTTAAGATCGAACCGGATTCCATCGGCGTGGAGCGGCTCGGCATCGGGAGCAACGGCGAGTTGTTGAAGCACACGCAACAGGGTTATCATCCGGTCGAAGGGGGGCAGTTTGGGGAGGCCCAACAGCGTTTGACCTACCGCCTTTTTCGTTTCTAGACCAAACGACAAGCCCGCTCGCGACCGTTCGAAAAGACGATGTACTTCAACCAGTTCGGGGCTGTCCAGAAAGCCTTTACCCAGAAAATCGTCACGCATCTGCACCACAACTTCTTCGTACTGACCCTCTTTGTCGTAACTGAAGTTCAGATGGGGAAGGTTGGGACCAATAAACACTAGTTCGCCTTCGTCGTAGCGCGAAATATTGGTGCCGACGTGCCTTTTACCGCTGCCCGCCGGAATATAAACGATCTCATATTCAGGGTGGTAGTGCCAATAGACCCAACAGGTTTGCGGTTGTGTCAGATGCACCACTTTGAATGAGTTACCGGGGCCGGGTTCTATTTTCTCGAATTGAAGACGCATGGAGGAAATTGCTGCATTACCCCAAAGTTAACAATTTCTTTCCTCTTTAGGTTAATACAGCATTGATTCCGGCAAATGATCGACAAACGTCAACGGTATTTCAGGCTGTAACTTTGCTGCATGAATACAACGAATACAATCATGGAAACCTCGACGTTATCATCCTTACCCGCAGCCGACCGCCCACTACTCCGTAACTTGATGACCTATTTTGGACATGCCCAGGCGCGGGCAGTAGGCTTGGTTTTTGCCTCAGATAGTTTACTGTTTGGGAGTTGGGTTGCGCATATTCCCCACATCAAACAAAAACTGGAACTGACCGATGGTGAACTTGGGCTAACGCTGTTTGCCATGCCTGCCGGATTGCTCACCATGAATCCACTCACGGGCTACATCATTGGTAAGCTGGGGCAGGCACGCGCCTGTTTTTGGGCGGCTGTTGGCTTGGCATTGGCCATGTGTCTACCGATAAACGCCCCAAATGTATTGATTTTAGTGCTGGGCTTATACCTCGTTGGCCTCGCTAGCGCGCTAATCAACGTAGCTATGAATACGCTGGCTACCGATGTTGAAAAGTCGTCGGGATTGTCCATTATGTCGTCGTGCCACGGCATGTGGAGTGTGGGTGGTATGCTTGGATCAACTATTGCCGGGGTCGTCATTTCGCTGAACATTGCCCCCGAAGTTCACCTGCCACTCATGGCCGGGCTGACTTTGTTGCTGACGTTAGCCCTCAAACCAGTGTTAGAAGGCATCCCGGTGCAGCCCACCGGGACTCAGGCATCGTTTGTGATGCCCAACCTCAACCTGCTGTTGATGATTCTGATTGGACTAGCGCTGGCGATGGGCGAGGGCACAGCTTTCGACTGGAGTGCGGTATACCTGCGCGAATCCCTTGGAGCCAGTAGCCAAATTGCCGCTCTCGGTTTTGGTGCTTTTTCGCTCACTATGACCCTCGGACGGTTTATGGGCGATTCACTGATTCCGCGGTTGGGGGCAAAACGGTTTCTGCAACTGGGCGGGGTAGTAGCAGCATCGGGCTTGTTCCTAGCCGTTCTGGTGCCCACGCCCCTGGCAGCTCTGGTAGGATTTGCCCTGCTTGGCGCTGGCTGCTCGCTGGGAGCCCCCATTCTGTACTCGGCTGCCCTTCGGGTGCCGGGTATTCCACCAGCCGCTGGTTTGGCTACGTTTGCTACCTTTAGCTTCATTGGTTTCTTGGCTGGCCCACCCATCATAGGTTTCGTTTCTGATGCCTTCGGGTTATCTTTTGGCATTGCCTTCGTCGGCTTTATGATGCTCCTCTCGGCCGGTTTGGCGAAGATCGTCAAACTCTAACGGAGACGCATATATGCGGTTCATGGTGTGATTTTCCACCCACAGAATTGGGTAAAAAAATCACAGTGATGAGTCTCTATTTTGTCTATACATTGTGTAATTATTTGATTATCAGGGGATTTTTGTTCAAGACTGAGTTTGGCATAGTTTAGGTAATATGCATAACAGGCACTTTTTATCTCCAGTTATTCGCTGCTTTTTAGGGCGGCTCAACCATAGATCGATTACCGTTTTACTCAACGTTTAGACATTTGAAAAGTTGAAAGCCTGGTCTGCGACCGGGCTTTTGTTTTGTTAACACCCCATTGTCTAACCTCTTTGTTCATCTGTCGACACCCCGAATCAAAACTTGAACTATCTAGTCGCGTGTCCTAAAATTATTAAACAAATTTCCCCCAGTTATCTATTAAAGGGGTAGCAAACTTATCGTAATAGCAGGCTCAGTCCTTTTGCTTTGCTATGTTTACAGGTAGTACCGAATTGTAGAGCGCACGGAACCGCACCCTACCCATACTAAATCATGCTCATCCCTCCCCTGTCAGCGAAGGAAAACAAGCGATTGGAAGCCCTAGCTAGTTATGCAATCATGGACTCGTTACCCGAGTCTGATTATGACGCCATCACGGAGCTTGCCTCCCAAATCTGTCAGACGCCAATTGCCTTAATGAGCCTGATCGATGACAAACGGCAATGGTTCAAATCCAGTCATGGGCTTTCGGTTCGGGAAACATCCCGCGAATTCTCCTTTTGTACGCATGCAATCATTAATCCGGGTGAACCTCTGATAGTTACTGATTCCAGAAACGATGACCGCTTCTCCGACAATCCGTTGGTAACGGGTGATCCACACGTTATTTTTTATGCTGGCGTACCGTTAGTAGATTCAGACGGGTTCGCACTGGGCACCTTATGTGTTATCGATCAGACTGCTAAAGATCTGAACAAGGGGCAGTTATCTGCGTTGAAAACCCTGGCAAATCAAGTTGTTAAGCTGCTCGAACTGAGAAAAGCCAACAAAGCATTGTATGAGACAGAACAGCGTTTTCGCTCCTTAATTGAGCAATCGCCCGTAGCAACTGGCTTGTATGTTGGGCGTGATATGCGTGTTGAACTGGCCAATGAGCTTATGCTAGGGTATTGGGGCAAAGACAAATCGGTTATTGGACAGCCGCTGGATGAGGCACTTCCCGAATTAAAAGGTCAGGTCTTTCTGGACCTTTTACAGGAGGTATATACCACCGGCGAAACGTTTGAAACAACCAGCGCTCCCGCTATTTTGAATGTAAACGGGATCTTGAGTACCTATTATTTCGACTACACGTATAAGCCTCTACGCGACGTTCAAGGCCAGGTATACGGCATCATGAACACAGCTGTTGATGTTACTGAACAAGTAAAGGCCAAGCAACGGTTAGCGGCTAGTGAAAACCGTTTTCGCAACATTGTTGAACAGGCCCCAATGGCCATTGGTCTACTCAGGGGAGCCGACTTGATAATTGAGGTTGGTAACGACCGGATTTTTGATGTCTGGGGTAAAGATCGCTCTATTATTGGCATGCCAATCCGGGAAGCATTACCGGAAATAAAAGGCCAGGGTTTCACAGAATTGCTGGAAGGAGTATTTGAAACAGGCAACCCGTATCTGGGCTACCAGACACTCGCCCGACTGGAGCGGAATGGCGTTTTGGAAGAGTTTTATTTTGACTTTGTATACACGCCCCTGCGCGATGTTGATGGAACTATTACGGGGGTAATGGTTCTGGCTACTGATGTTACCGAGCAAGTGCTGAACCGGCAGGAAATTCAAAACGAGCAAAGTCGGTTAAATACCGTGTTGGATCAGATGCCGGTTGGGGTGTTGATCGCCAACCCAAAGGGCGAACTGATCTATGGCAATCAGCAGCTTAAAGAGATCTTTCGGCCTCTCATACAGCAAGGTAACGATGTCGAAACCTACCAAAACTGGCCCCTGTTCGATCTGGCTACGAACGAGCCGCTTGATTTGGAAAACATGCCCATGACCCGTACGCTGTTACATGGCGAAACCGTTGTCGGTATGGAAATGAAACTAAAGCGGGGCGACAACAGCTGGGGCTATGCCAGTGTCAATTCCGTACCTGTCCGAGACACTAAAGGGCAGTTATTATACGGGGTTTCGGCTTTTGTCGATATAACCGAACGTGTTATTGGTCATCAGCAACTGGAAGAAAGTAGACTGCAATTGCTCAATTCGTTTGAACAGTCGCCGGTAGCTATCGCTCTGATTCAAGATCCGGATTTGCGCTTCAGTATGGCCAATCCGTTCTATGCAAAGCTGGTGGGCCGATTGCCGGATCAGCTTATTGGAAAACCCCTGCTGGAGGCTCTGCCTGAACTGGTAGGGCAGGGGTTTGATCAGTTACTTCGGCAGGTGATTGAAACAGGTACCGCATTTGTGGACCCTGAAACAGCAGTCGTTATCCGTCGGAATGACCAGCTCGAAACCATCTATGTTGACCTGACTTATCAGCCACAACGCACAATGACAACCGATGGCCTTCTGGGAGACATAAACGGGGTATTGGTTATTGCGACCGATATTACCCAGCAGGTGGTGGCCCGGCGAAGTCTCGAAGCCGCCCAGGTTGATCTACGCCAAACCAACCAGCGCCTGAGCCTTGCCCTGGAAGCAGGGCAACTTGGCTCATACGAGCTGGAGTTGGCAACGGGCTTAATGAGTTGCAATACCCAGTGCAAAGCCAACTATGGTCAGCCACTCGATGTCCCTTTCAACTTCGCAGATTTGATGAAGGTAATTGTTCCTGACGATCGGAATTATGTGTCGGAATCTGTTCGGGAAGCTATCGAAACAAAGGGTCGCTACCATGCTGAATACCGCATCACCTGGCCCGATAACTCACTCCACTGGGTGAAAGCATCGGGTGTACCTACCTATTCGGCGGATGGAAACCCAGAACGGGTTATTGGTGTGACCCAGGATATCACCCGGCAACGAGCCCAACAGCTTGCTCTGGAGCAGCAGGTCCAGTTGCGAACCGAAGAATTGCAACAGACCAACGAAGAGTTGAAGGAAAGTAATCAGCAACTTTTTCAATCCAATCAGGAACTCGAACAGTATGCCTACGTAGCCTCGCATGATTTGCAGGAGCCCTTGCGCAAGATTCGTATTTTCTCGTCGAAGCTGGCCATTCAGGAAGGTATGGAAGCAGGCCAGATGGAAACGATCAGTAAAATAATGAGTTCCGCGGAACGGATGTCGCTGTTGATCAAGGACCTGCTGGAGTTTTCGCGTTTGATCAAAGCCACTCATCGCGTTCAGCCGACAGATTTGAACGCCATAATAGAGGCTGTTTTAGTGGATTTTGACTTGATGATAGCCGAAAAAGGGGCTCTGATCAGCCGTGACGAATTGCCAATAATCGAAGCGGTTTCGCTGCAAATGAACCAGTTGTTCTATAACCTGGTCAGTAACGCGCTCAAGTTTACTCATGATCCGCTTGGTACTGATACGTCGGTCAGACCTCATATTTCGATAAAAGCCAGGTTCATATCGCCCGATGAAGCAGCTGATTTTAGTGAATTACGGCCCGGTAGAAACTACGTCGATATAACCGTAGCTGATAACGGGATTGGGTTCGATGCTGAGTATGCGGAGCGGATTTTTGATGTGTTCAAGCGATTGAATTCTGCGCAGATCTACCCCGGCTCAGGCATTGGTCTTGCCCTGTGCCGCCGGATTGTCCGTAGCCACCAGGGGCATATTTTCGCAAAGTCGGCAGTAGGGAAAGGCACTACTTTTCACGTTATTTTGCCCGCTAATTAGGCCACATGAGCGCCAATTGACGTAGCACAAACCATTCATTATATCTTATGCAAGCAGCTATTTTCGATATGGACGGCGTAATTGCCGATACCAATCCGTACCATACAATCGCCTGGCGCGAATATTATCAGCGCAACGGTAAACCCCTTAGCGACGCCGATTTTGTGAAGCATGTTTCGGGTAACCACAACCGGGCTATTGCCCGCCATTTGTTTGAAGGCAAAGAGCTGACGGATGCCGAAGCCTACCAGATCGGCGATGAAAAGGAGGCTCTGTTCCGGGAGTTGTATGCTCCGCACATTGTGCCGGTTCCGGGAATACCCGCTTTTCTGCAAGCACTCAAAGCCGCTGGTATAAAAACAGCAGTAGCCACCTCGGCACCCGTTGAAAATCTCGATTTTGTGATGGAGAAACTGGGTTTGCGCGATTATTTCGATGTTTTACTTCACGAAAAACTCGTCAGCCGTCCCAAGCCAGACCCCGAAATTTACCAGAAAGCCATGTCGATGTTGGGCGTTGACCCCACCGACAGCGTCATTTTTGAAGACTCTATGACGGGGATCAAAGCTGCGCGTGCGGCTGGTGCCAGGGTTGTGGGCGTTGCCACCACGCATACCCCCGAAGAATTGGCGGAAGTAGCGGATTTGGTCATTCGGGATTTTGAGGGGTTTGGAGTAGAAGAGTTAAAACGCTCGTAACCGGCTCCGCTTGCCAAGTTTGTAGGTAGGTCGGCTGATCTTGTAAAAAATGGAACCGGCAACGATCATGGCACCCGCAGGCACAAGCGACTGGGGATCGAATTGGAAGCGCCCCGAGCGGCCATCGAGCCCTTTGGCATTCACAAAGTCGGCGAGGCCATAGGTAACACCTGCAACGGGTAGAATTACACCCAGTTGGGTGATAAACGGAATATTATTACGCCGGTAAATGCGCTCAACATCACTAAAACGGAACGTCAGCGTCTCGGTCCGATCCATGATTTCGTTCCGCACATAAATGCTGAACGAACTGTCGGTTACGGCGGCTATGGTTGACCGATAGCTGTCATCAGCCGTGCGAAAACGAATTTCGTCGCCTTCCAGGTACCGATACCGGTGGAAGCCGGTCATGCTGTGTACATCGAGAGCGAGGTAGTGGGCCTGTTTTTTATATTCTGGAGCGTATGTCTGACCAAACACCAGTACAGGCAAGGTCATAATCCAGCCGAAAAGAAAGTAGCACACGTTTTTCATGGCCGTCAGGGTTTTTATCTACAACGAGTAAAACTAGGTAAGAGTTAACGTTTCTCGAAATAGTGGCTCAACGGGCCTACACCAAGTCTCAAGCGCTTGCCCCATGATTCACTTTAAACGATTAGATCACATCCTGATTTCTGTTCCTGAGGGTAAACTACAGGAAGCACAAACGTTCTACAGCCAGGTGCTGGGCCTGACCGAAATTACGGGTGGACACCCGCATAACGCCATCTGGTTCGACATTGCCGATATTCAACTGCACATTCGTGAAGAACCCACTGGTCCGGTTTCGGCCCGGCACCCCGCTTTCGAGATTACAAATCTCACGGAAGCCCGGCGGGAATTAGAGCAAAAAGGTGTTCCCATTTCGTACTCCTCCGACATCGACGGGCGGCAGCGGTTCTTCATCCGCGACCCTTTCGATAATCGAATTGAATTTCTGGAGTATAAGGTGCAGTGAAGGAGTTCAAAACCCTAACTTGATTGCTGTCGCACGTGACAACATTTTTTTTGTGCTTCATCCAGGCTAATCTTTCAGGGTAGTATACTACGTAATGCCCTCTCTTTGTAAATTGCATGAAACAGAATATAGATTTGTTTTGATTTTATCGAATCGATAACTGCCAAATTATTACCGGATAATCGCTTCAAAATGACCACTTATTTACGCCCTAGTCTGCAACTACTTTTTGGAGCATACTTATAACGGCGTGTAATAACCATTTTATACTAAGCCTCAATCCTTTTTTGGGCCTGGTTTTTAGCGGCTTACTACTGGTAGCTGTCGCAACCCAGCTGGGGTTCTTAAGGAAGCACGGGCTAGTTTACGTAGGCATCTTTTTGGTTTGCCTGATCGCGCTTACGTCGATTCTGATCTACTTTGACAACCAGATTTTTAGCCATTCGAAGCGCTATTACAGTGCGTATTAGTATTTAACCATAACATTATGCGACTTAATCACTTGAATCTGGCTGTGAGCGATGTATTGCAAACACAGCAGTTTCTACAAACTCATTTTGGTTTTCAACCCCTGACTAAAGGTAGCCCTGTATTAACTATACTCCGAGACGACAACGGCCTGGTGTTAACGCTGAGTAACTTTAACAAGGCAACCGAAGTGACCTATCCCCCGGATTTCCACATCGGCTTCATTCAAGACAATCAGGAAGAAGTGAATATGATTAATAAGCAGTTGAAAGACGCTGGATTTGACGTAGAAGCTCCTCGCAGTTCACACAATTCCTGGACCTTCTATTTTCGGGCTCCGGGCGGTTTGCTAATTGAGGTACTGCATTTAAACCCGATGTAGGACTTACACTACATTTGAGCAATCAGCTTAGAAACGCCAATAGGTAAACAGCGGAATAGATACTGAAAGAAGTAAGTTATTTCAAATAAAAGGCCACTTAATTAAACATAAAGCCACTTATATAACATTAATGATGGTTCGGTCTATCCACGTTTACACCGCCGTACTGATTCTGTTAATTCTGCCTATTGCATTTACGCTCGGTATGAGATTTTTCAATCCTTTCCGAACATTTGACGTCTATCTCGTCTATTTTGCCGCCATCGCTTCAGGACCCTGTTTACTTATTTACGGTTTTATACTACGTACAGAAATGCATGAAAAAATTGTTTCGCTAATAGCTTTAACAATAGGCGGGCTATGGACATTTTTCGTGTATGGTCTGGGCACTTGGAATATTTTTTTTGGATGAAATCCTATAAATCAAAAGCAGTTAATTTACTCCTCGTTCTGAGAATAATTTCATAACATAAGTGTAGTTATTTCGTAAACCTGGGAAAAATACAAAATTCTTCGATCAATTAAATTTGTGCTTTCCCAAATGAATTGTCTAGTGGCTACACCGCTTGATGCCACAAATCTTTACCTACTATTCGCCGACACTCCGCCAAAACGGTCATTTTCATGACATCGGCGCTGGGCACGTTTAGCAGGGTTACGTTTTCGGTGGGTACAATAAATAGCTCTCCCGAAAAAGCGTGGGAATGTGGCAGATGCTGAAGGAGTAGAGGGATTATGCGTAACATAGGCTCCGTGGCTGGCTGCAAAAAACTTTCTCAATACCAAAATTTTGAAGGTCGCTTACGCTTTAAGGTAAATCAACACCCTCTTTTGTCGTAATACACCCCTTTCCAAATAGCCAAATACTGGTAGTTTTGACCTCGTAGTCATCCATAGCTCAGTGATAACCATGCAGAAAGAGGTACTCCTAGACATGTTAGCCCAAAACCGAACAACCTGTTCGTTTGCCTTTGACCAGATCACGACAGAAAACGCCGATCGTCGACTTAATGAAGAAACGGCCTCTATTGGGTTTATCTACCGGCATGTGGGCGAAATGATGAATTTGTTCGGCTTGTTTTTTGGCTTGCCTGTTGAGGTCAAAAATTCAACCATGGGCCAACAGGATACGGGTCAAGGCCAAAACCTGAGTGTTAGTCAGGAGTTGGTGGAAGCAGGCTATGCTATGTTCCAGGCTTATGTCGAAACGACTGATGACGAGGCTTGGCATGATCTTATAGAGACTCCGTTCTTTGGTACTGTTTCCCGAGCACGCCTATTCGGTCATGTTCTGTTTCACAATGCGCATCATGCTGGACAGATTTCTTTAACTTTAAGTAGAGGAAAGAAACCACTGAGTTGAATCCACCGCCTGCTGGTTCTCTTACTTCACTGTCCTCATAAAATCCCTATTTACTATTCGCAGAAACCCCGCCCGAAACGATCATTTTCATAACGTCGGCGCTAGGCACGTTTAGCAGGGTTACGTTTTCGGTGGGCACGATGAATAACTCACCCGAAAAAGCGTAAGAATGCGGCAGATAGACGGCGACCATGTTTTCGATCTCCAAATGGCTCAAGTCGGTTTGGGTGATGAAACCGAGTTTGCGCACGTCCGATTGGCGGTTGATGAGCACCAACACGGGCTGATTGAATTTCTTACGGTCGCCCACAAAAGCCGAAATCAGGTCTTTGAGCGAGAAATACATCAGGCTCACCAGGGGCAAATGCTTGATCGAGCCTTCGAGTAAGGTGGCTACGGATTGAGGAATAACTGTGGACACTAGAAAGCCAGTACCGAAAATAATTCCGATCATAATCAGAACGCCAATACCGGGGATATCGAGGGGATTAAGACCATCGACCCATTCGAAAATACCGTAGATAATCCAGAATGTCAGGCCAATAGGAGCAACGGCCAGCAAACCCCGGCCAAAATAGGTAATAGTACGATTAATAAGTTTACGGAACATGGTGGTTTCAGAGATGGCACCTTTAGAAACAAGATCGGGGCCGACCTTTCGGTCATCTCTGAAACCACCAACATCGTACCAAAATTCATTTTTAACCAACTTTGCGGTATGATTGATGCCAACCGACTCCGTAAGTTCACCGAACAGATTTTTCAGGCTATCGGCTGCTCCGAAGCCGACGCCCGTTTAGCCGCCGACGTACTCGTTTCTGCTGACCTCCGTGGGGTCGACTCCCACGGGGTGGCCCGCCTGCCGGGTTACGTACGTTTGTACGATCACGGTCGCCTGAATCCGCAACCCAACATGACTATCGTCCACGAAACTCCCTCGACGGCTGTTGTCGATGGCGACCGTGGTCTGGGTTTGGTGGTAGGGCCGTGGGCTATGCAGATAGCTATTGAAAAGGCGCGTATTGCCGGAACTGGCTGGGTAGCAGTACGCAACTCCAACCACTTTGGCATTGCGGGGTACCATGCCCTGCTCGCCACCGAACACGACATGATTGGGCAGGCCATGACGCACGCAGCTCCGCTCGTAGCGCCAACTTTCGCCCTTGAAAAGATGCTCGGCACCAACCCCATCGCCGTAGCTATTCCGGCAGCAACCGAGCCTACATTTCTGGCCGACTTTGCCAGTACCGCCGTGGCCTATGGGAAACTAGAAATTTTACAACGAAAAGGACAGGACATTCCAACCGGCTGGGCGCAGGATGCCAATGGTCACCCCACAAATGATGCCAACGCCATTCGGAATGGGGGAGCATTACTGCCACTCGGCTCTGATCGCGAGCATGGCTCACATAAAGGGTACGGGCTGGGGGCGGTGGTCGATATTTTTTCGGGGATGCTGGCCGGTGCTAACTACGGCCCCTGGGTGCCACCCTTTGCTACGGCGGGTTTCATGAGTGCTAACGAGAGCGTAGGTGTAGGAACGGGACACTTTTTCGGGGCCATGCGCATCGATGCTTTCCGACCTGCCGACGAATTTAAAGCCCACATGGATACCTGGATTCAACGGTTCCGGGCCACAAAAGCGATTCCCGGCCATCAGGTGCTGATTCCCGGCGACCCTGAGCGCCTGATGGAAGCCGAACGGCTAGCCAATGGCATTCCCGTTGTGGAACCCGTTGTGCAGAGTTTGGAGGAGTTGGGAGAGCGGTTTGGTGTTAAGTTTTTCTAACCGCAACGACGCAACGAACGCAACGATTTAATTGATTTTTCTTTGCGTTCTTTGCGCTAACCTTCGCGTCTTTGCGGTTAAAAATTGTCGCTAATGAACTACTGTCTTTCGCTTACGCTTTGTATACTTTCATCACTCTCTCCGCTTTTTGCCCAAACCATTGAGTCGAAGTCATATGCGTGGAAAGAGGCACCCATAACGAAAAAAGCAAGCTCCGAACAGCGGGTTATCCTGGACGGCTCCACCACCGATTTCAGTCAGTTTAAGCTTCACGCGACAACCTTGCCCGCGCATCAGGCTCCGCACCCGGCTCATAAACACGACGATGAAGAGTTAATTATCATCAAAGAAGGGGAGCTAACCGTAACGATCGCGGGTAAAACAAAGACCCTGGGAGCTGGGAGCGTTGCCCTCATGATGCCGGGTGACGAACATGGGTTCGAAAACAAAAGCGATGCTCCCGTAACCTATTACGTGCTGCGCTATACGTCGAAAGAACCGGTGAATCTGGAACGGGGCCAAAAGGCAGGTGGCTCGTTCATGATCGACTGGAAAGACGTGGCTTTTACCCCACACGACAAAGGCGGTATCCGGCGCATGTTCGACCGGGCCACCGCCATGACCAAACGCTTCGAAATGCACGTGACAACGCTGAACGAAGGGTTATGGAGCCATGCACCCCACACGCACCGGGCAGCAGAGATTCTGCTTATGGTTGATAAAGATTCGGAAGAAAGTGTTGGCGGGAAAATGTATCAGGCAACCGTAGGCGATGTCATTTACCTTGAATCGAATGTGCCTCATGCGTTGCACAACACCAGCAAGGGAAGCTGTATGTACTTCGCGTTTCAGTTTGAGTAAGGTCTAGCACTGGTCAATAGCCCTGTAAGGGCGTCATGTCAATAGAAAAAACCGATTTAGGAATGAGCAAAGCCCCGGCGGGGCGATATGTTCGGGGCTGCCGTTTACATACCGCCCCGCCGGGGCTTCAGCGAAAAGCATACGCTAATCGTTTCTATTGACATGTCGCCCCGCCGGGGCTAGCCAACGAATTACCAACTTACCCAATAACCAATAACCAATTTACCCAATAATCAATTACCCCTAATCTAAATCTTCGGCTCCCAGCCTTTTTCGTAGTCACGACCCCAGAGCTTCATGGCTTCTTTATCCTGAATGTGGCCGTTTTTGGTGTCAACGTTGAATGATTTATTAGTCCGGTAGGCGATGTTGGCCAGATGGCACAGCAACGTACTTTTTGCACCTTCGTCGATGGGTGACGCCTGCTTGGCTTTACCCCGGATGGCGTCGAAAAAGTTAACCACGTGGCGGGTGGTCATGTCGCCACCACCGCCCAGGGCTGTTCCGGCTTCTGAACCCGTCGACTTGCTGTCTTTGATCATTTTGCCTTCGCGGTTGTACAGCTTGTAGCCGTCCCGGTCAACGTATACGCTGCCGTTGCTGCCGTAAATGACCGTGCCCCGGTCGCTGCCGTAGGTTTTGTGGCCGTTACGGCTCTTGCCATCCCACTTGATGATTTTGTTGCCGGGGAACCGGAAGGTGGCATCCATCGTGTCGTACATCATCCAGCCGTCGTCCAGAAAGGCCCGCTTGGCGGCCTCCACCGTCACAAACTCTGGATATTCGACCTGCAATGCCCAACGGGCTACGTCCAGTTCATGGGTGGCGTTGTTGCCGCTTTCGGCGGTACCGTAGTTCCAGCCGTACCAGTGCCAGTTGTAATCCCAGGTGTCGTGGGTATATGGCGTGCGGGGAGCCGGTCCCTGAAACAGTTCCCAGTCGAGTCCGTCGGGAATCCCGGCGGGTTTTGCAATGGGAACCTCGCCACGGGTAGCCGCGTAAAAGGCAACCGCTTTAAACGGCGTACCGATTGCCCCGTTATGAATCTGATTAATAATGTCGATGGATTCAACGGAAGAGCGTTGCTGGTTGCCCATCTGAATGATCTTACCGTACTTTTTCTGGCATTCGGCCAGAATTTCGCCCTCGCGGGGATTATGGCTACAGGGTTTCTCTACATACACGTGTTTGCCGCCCTGCACAGCCAGCCACGTACCCGGCGCGTGCCAGTGGTCGGGGGTAGCGTTGAACAGAGCATCAACCTGCTTGTCGGCAATCACCTTGCGGATGTCGTTTTCCAGCTTGGGCGTGTAGGTGATGTACTTGGAAAACTTCTTCACCGCATCTTCCCGCTGCTTCTTCATTACATCGCACATGTAGACAAGCTCCACGTTGCTATCTTTTCGGCCAATTGGATCGTAGTAGGCCCCTAATCGACGACCAAGCCCAATAATGGCTACGTTGATCCGCTCGTTAGCGCCAATGATTTTGGCATAGCTCTTTGCTGACATCGCGTTGACCGATGATCCGCCAACCGCCAGCCCGGCAGTGCCTAATGCGGCTTTTTTAATGAACTCCCGTCTTGAATTATCCACTCGATAAAAGGTTGTATAGTGATTGTATGCTGGAAATTACTGGCGATTATCAGGCTTTACGTTTGCCTGCTTTTGAGGCTTCGCACACGCCCTTGAAATAACCAATCGACTCGGCGATGCCAGCCAGTGGGTCTTTCATATCTTTCTCGTATTCAAGACTACAGGAGCCGTCGTATTTTATTTTGCGAAGTGTGGCCACAAAAGCCGGAATGTCAATCACTCCCCGACTCAGCTCACAGGTTTTGCCTTCTTTTGACGCTGCGGTGACGTTTTTAAGGTGAATGTCGAAAATACGTTTGGCATATTTTTCCAGATCGGCAATGGGGTCATCGCCGAAGCGGGCATCATGGCCCATATCGAAACAAAGGCCCATGCGCGGGTCCAGATTTTTGACCGCATCAATCACCGACGATGCGTTTGGCCACAGCTTAATATCCGGTCCGTGGATGTGAATGGCATACCGCATGTCGTACTCTTTCACCTTTTTCTCCACATAAGGCAACAGATCTTCATTGGGCACCCCGACAATGAGTTTCACCCCAACCCGCTTAGCGTAGTCGAACCCCTTGTCGATTTCTTCCGTGGTTTTCATGTAAATCGGCCCCACGGCATAACCCGTTACCCCCGAATTTTTGAGGGTCTGGTGAAAGGTAGCAATCTGTTCGTCGGTGCTGTTTAAGGGCAGATGAAAATCTTTGATGCATAGGTAGTGTACATCCACTTTCTTCATCATCTCAAGGGCCTGATCGAGCTTGAAATGAACGAAACTATAACCCGCCATGCCCAATTTAAAGGAATCATCAGTAGCACGGGCTGCCGTTTCTGGGGCACTAACCAGCGTGGCGGCTGGGGCCATGGTGGCGATGGCTACAGATCCACCTGCTTTTTTTAGAAATAGTCGTCTTGTAGTCACAGGGCGAAAGAGTGAAAAAGTGAAAGAGTGGGCTGGTTGCCCAGTGAAAGAGTGGCTCACGCCAAATTTCTACTTTCGCCCTTGCACTCTTTTACCCTTCTGCTCTTTTATCCTTCAAAGTGCTCTTTCAAATAGTTCGTGAGGTAAGGGAACTGGAATAGCTTCTCCACAAAGGCGGGGTCGGGAGTTTTAGCGTAGAACTGATCGACCACATCCTGAATCGTCACACCGTATGGAGCTGACTCGATGCGCTCGATGGCATCGCCGGGACTGACCAGGCCAGCTTCCACCACCCGAAAATAGATCCCATGCCGACGTGCCTGTTGAAACTGCCTGATCATGGTGGGGTCGTTGAAGCGCACGTTGAGGTTATTGCACGGAAAGCGCGGCTGAACAGCCATCAGCACCGCTGTTCCCATGTGGAAGGTATCGCCAAGCGTAACGATACTGTCAGGAAGACCTTCGGTAGTGAGGTTCTCGCCGAAATTACCTGGTTCAAGCGGTCCGGCGATCCGGGTTTTACCAGCTTCAGTCCAGAACGTATAGAAGGATGCGTCATAGGAATACACGGCTTTGTTGGGGCCGCCGTGAACGCGTTTGTTGGCTTGTTCGTCGCCCTCAATGGAGGTGCGGGCCAAAGCCACCGGTCCAGGGACAGGGTGCTTGGCGATGGCAGTGCGGACGGTGCGGCCTTTCCATTCATATTCCTTTGGAAGACCGACGTTGACGTGTAGGATTTGCATAAAGCAAAGTACTCCATTCGCTCAGTTTTCTCCAAATATGAAATTTTACCTCTTGCACAGGTTACAAAAGATGGAAACCTTGCCACGCTGTACTCTAATTGATCCACAGACTAAACTTTCTTTTTGCTCAGTATCAATAGGTTACAAAAAAAGCAAAAAAATAAATGAGTTTGATTCCAACGCTTTGATGGCGGAATGGATCAATGGTGTCAGTAAACTAATGTTTAACTTCCATCCCTTTTATGACAAATTTTACCAAATCCACCCTTTCATGGATGTTACTGATGCTGCTGGGAGCAACGTCAACCTGGGCGCAAACCGCGCCAACGGTACAGTGGCGTAAAGTAGCAGATGATGCTGTCATTCCAGCTGGCATCAGCTATGCACCCATATTTCCTTCTGGGAACGGTGAATATCAAGCTCTCGTCTCAAATATTTTAGTTCGGTTGACTTCCAGTGGTCAATTCAAAGTAGCTAGGGCACTCCCAATATCTCCTGCTCCTTACCGACCAAACCAAATGATCGCTACCCAGGATGGTGGTTATTTAATCAGTGGTGTGGTTTCCCAAGAAGGTTACAGAGATCGATCATTTATTACGAAACTTGATAATCAAGGGAATACATTATGGGATAAGGCTGGTTCTCGTTTAGAAGCTGTAGCTGGCATTCCACCAACCTACCTTCGACAAACATTTTTAGTTGAACGTCCTAGCTATTATGCTCAATTTATCAATACAGAATATAGGATCTATTACGGTGGTTATCGCATGCATTTCGAAAAAACCGGCAATGAGTTTACGCCCCGATATGTTGGTCTTGATGGGGCTCTAGCTTACACGCAGACAGAACGAGTGGGCGACGCATGTGAAGCTATTGATGGAGGTATAATTGTCGGTACAAATTCTGCAGTGGGCAGTGGTCATTACCTTTACAGGATAGCAGATGCAGATACGGGTTATGTATTGAGGA
Organism: Flavobacterium sp. SUN052; assembly: GCF_028867935.1. Taxonomy (GTDB): domain Bacteria; phylum Bacteroidota; class Bacteroidia; order Flavobacteriales; family Flavobacteriaceae; genus Flavobacterium. The sequence continues at coordinate 172,446 of NZ_JAPQNS010000002.1, read as the reverse complement.
ACTATCCTCAAACTCGTGGACTGCTTTTGGAAATTGTTCCTACGTCAGCTCGCGATGGCTACTATGTGCTTACCAATAGTCCAACGGATGGCTACCGGGTTAGTCGTGTTACGGGAGATGGGACAATTTTGTGGACAACCGGTATAGGTTTTACGGCTAGTCAACTTCTGGCCGAGGCAAATGGCATTGTTGTAGGAGGCTCCTCCGATTTAAATTCCAAGTTACTCCTTAATAAGCTGTCGCTCAATGGCACCAACCTTTGGCAAACAGAATTGGATGGAGCTGGTATATCTTCGTTGGCTAAAACGACTGACGGAGGTTATATAGTTGGTGCCCTTGCGGTTTCAGCGAGTTCGCCTAACTATATGTCGAACGGTTTTCTTTATCCAAATTACGTAGCTAACTTCCTTAAATTCAGCCCAGAGCAAACTGCCACTCCGTCCACCGGTAGCTTCGCTCTAACTGCTCCCAGCTACGATTGCAACACCGGTCAACTGAGCTTGAACACGTCGGGTGGCAACGGTTCGGCTACCGATTTCCGCATTGTGGGTCTGCGTGATTGGACCAGCAGCAACAGCTTTAGCGTCCCAACCTACCAACGCAACGGCACTACGTTTAATTTGGAAGCCCGCCAGAACGGGCAGGTAGTTTCGCTGGCGTTCACTACGGCCTGTGGCACCACAACAACTCCACCCAGCACCACAACGACTACCCCGCCCAGCACAACAACCCCCACTCCGCCTTCGCCCATCCTCAGCATGGACGTACCCACGTACGATTGCAACACGGGGCGATTGGCTATCCGAATCTTTAATACCGATGGCTCTGGTCTGAGTTATCGAATTGTAGGACTGAGAGATTGGTCAGCTGATAATATCTTTACCGTGCCTTCGTACCAACGCCTGGGTACTACTTTTAAATTAGAGGCCCGTCAAGCTAGTGGTGCCTACACGAGTTTTGACTTTACTACTACGTGTGATTTAAGTGGAGTCGTCACCCCTCAGCCAACTTATTCACTTTATGTCGACTTCAACTCGCTTCAGTGTGCTACCGGGCGACTACAACTCTCGGTCAGTGGGGGCGATAATTCGCCCGTTGAGTACCGCATACCCGGCCTGGCCGACTGGCAGTCATCCCCTGTGTTTTCCGTCCCAACCTATCAACGCTCGGGTACCACGTTTACTTATTATGCTCGCCAGAGTGGTGTAGTTGTAAGCAATCAGTATACAACTAACTGCCCCGCACCAGCACGTGTGGGCAGCCCAGAAACAGGAGCCAACTGGCAGGTGTCGGTACTGGGCAACCCGGTGGAAGATCAACTGCAACTGCGCTTAAGCGGCCTGGCGGGTCAAACGGTTGGGTTGAGCCTAAGCGATGCGACGGGTCGGGTGCTTTCGGAACGTCAGGTGTCGGTGCAGACCGAGGGTCAAACCGAAACGATTTCGGTGCGGGGTTCAGCGGGCGTTTACCTGCTGAAGGCGGTGAGCAACGGCCAGCAACAAGCGCTCAAAGTGCTGAAGAAATAGCGTTTACAAAGAAGCGAAAGGTTACCGCACAATACCTGTGTAGTAGCCTTTCACTTTTGTTTGATTTATACAGTTTTTGTCACTGTTTCTGTTTATTTAGAAATATATTATTTATTGATTCACAGACTTCGTGTAGAGCCCAAAGTGTTTGATAATCTGTAACTTATTTAGGCTATTAAATCACTAGGAATTAAAGGATACTGAGTAGTAATTAGGTAAGCACTCAATGTAACTGTCAATATATTTATGATTTATTATATTATAATTAATACGCTTACGGCTGGTACAAATATTGTTTATAGATTAACTATACTTGCATAGAATAATTAAGTAGACATATTTCAATTATTATGAAGTTAAATGTTACCTCCGTACTTGGGACACTTACATTTTTATGGTTAATAGCCTCCAGTAGTAGCTGGGCCCAAAGCACGCCAACACAAACTCCCCTAGTTTCTTCTCCTCGCCAGTCGTTCACACCCACTCCCCAGGCTACCCGTGGCTACTGGAATATCGATGTGGTGGGCGACTTCGCCCTGCCCAAAACCAAGTCCATCACCTTTTGCGGAGCCGGACGAAACCTGCACGCCAGCCAGGACTGGCAAAAACTCTTCCGGCGTGGCTTCTCGTCCATTGAGCGTTCGCGCATGACACCTGAAGAAATCGGTCTGGATCGGCGCGAACGCATCGGCAGCGAAACCAAATCGAACAAAGCCGACACCTGGAAAAGTCGCCTGCTGCCCGAACAGCGGGCCCTGATCCTCTATCAGAACTATTTCACCGAACCCCCATTCAACCTGATTTGGGCTCGCGACAGCGAGTACGCTCGTACTACCTATTTTCAGCAGCCTGCTGGCTCGGCAACCCCCCGACAAAGTTTGGGCTTTGCCATGTCCGAGCTTGCCGGGGGGTGCGTAGGTTTTAATGATTGTCCTTCATCGGGTCTCATTAATACGTTTGGTAAGATATTTTTTGACATTGAGAATGAAGGTACCAGCTTTGCCAACCGGCAAGAGCAAGCCAACCTCTATGCTTACAAAGTGTGGGTGTTGCGCAAGGTAGTGAGTCCCTATACTGAAATTGGCGGTATTGGCCCAGTACCCCACAACAGCTTTGGCAATTCTCGCTCTTCGGATTTTGCTAACATCAGTTCGCCTGACTGGCTATGGTCTACTACGGCTCAACAGATCGACGCCACCAATACCCGGGGCCGGGGCATGCCCGATGACGTTGTAGGCAAATCGTTCGGGAGCCAAGTCGATTTCCAAATGCCGGGCACCTATTTCCTATCGTCCGATCTGGATTATTCGGCTTCTCACAACGGCGACGAAGACCGCCATTGGCTGGCTAGTTTGCTGGGTGAGCAGGAAGTAAACATAAAACTCTCGCCCAAGAAGCGCATCGCCTGGCAGTGGCTCTTCAACACCCAGAGCACCGAACCCCATCAGTCTTCCCGAGCCGAAGTGCCCGCTCCCCCCGCTATTGCTGAGGGGATGGGTATCTTTTACTGGTTCACGGGTGCTTATGGCAGTATTCTTTGGGATGACTGGAACGAGTTAATCCCTAACGCGCCAGTGGTGCCGGGTCGGGGAAACCTGGACAACAACCGCAACTACGCCTGCTATGAACACTACATCCACGGCTTGTGGCGCTTGTTCAAGCATCATGGCGACCTCTTCAACGGCCAGGAGAAGTACCTCAACGAACAAACCGAGTGTTCGTATGATGGGGGCAAGAGCTGGTACCGCCTGAACTCGAACGCCCTGAAGCGGAGTGGCTTTCCCTTTGCCAGGGTGATTGTCAACGGGGATCAGATTCTGATTGCGGCCACCCAGGCATATGCATCGGCGGGTCAGCAGAGCAGTTTAATGGTTCGGTATGTGCAGGATGGGTACCGGTTTTACACGACCATCAACCTGAAGGGTGACGAGATTTTCTTGGGACGGGGGACCATGCCCAAGGGCACCAGTGAGGTGATACCTTCTCAGACCAGCTTACCGGTAGTGATTCCAGGCTCGACGGGTCCATTGACGGCCACGGTAGCCAGCTACAACTGCACAACGGGGGCTATTGTCTTTGGCTCAACAGGCGGAACAGCTACCACACCAGAGTATTCGGCGGTGGGCATCACGGGCTGGACAACTGCTAAGGCGTTCACGTTGGAGGCTGGCCTGCGGCTCGATCTGAAGCCGATTACGGTTCAGGTTCGTCAGAGTGGGGTAGAGGGTGCTCCGTTTACATTCGACCTTAAAGCGTATTGTTCCGGCGGCTCGACGCCACCGACCAATACGGCTCCCACAGTTGCGAATGCAGTAAGCCCTCAGTCGGTACTGGTTGGCACAGCGTACAGCCTGAACGTAGGGGGCGTTTTTACTGATGCGCAAACACCTACAGCGTTGGTTCTTTCTGCAACTGGTCTACCAGCTGGGCTAAGTTTAAATGGAAACCTCATTAGCGGAACACCAGCGACTTTGGGAGCAAGTACAGTTACCTTGACTGCCCTTGATCCAGGCGGTATGTCAAACACGCATAGCTTTGTACTAACAGTAGGAAATTCCTCGTCGACCCCATCATCGGGTGGTGTATTAACCGCCCGAGTGGTTACGTATAACTGTACGACAGGAGCCATTACCTTTGGCTCGACGGGTGGCACCGGCGCAGCTGTGGAATACTCCGCCATTGGCGTTACCGGCTGGACCACCAATCCGAACTTCACCCTTGAAGCGGGTCTGCGGCTAGACCTCAAGCCCATCACCATCAACGTGCGTCAGAACGGGGCTCAGGGACTTTCCTATGTTTTTGACCTGAAAGCCTATTGTACCACTCCAACCCAACCACCCGTGAACACAGCTCCCACAGTTGCCAATGCGGTGGGGCCTCAATCGGCGGTAGTGGGTACGGCCTACAACCTGAATATTGGCAGTGTGTTTACCGATAGTCAGACTCCCACTGCGCTAGCCTTGTCGGCATCGGGTTTACCGGCTGGTCTGAGTCTGAATGGAACGGTGATTACGGGTACGCCTTCTGCTTCGGGCGTAAGCACAGTTACCTTGCGGGCCACTGATCCGGGGGCTCTGTCAGCCAGTGTTAGCTTTGTGTTAACGGTGACTAACGCACCCGTCACCCCGCCAACAACTGGTGTATTGACCGCCCGAGTGGTTAGCTATAACTGTACCACGGGAGCTATTACCTTTGGTTCAACAGGTGGTAACAACACAGCTGTGGAATACTCCGCTATTGGGATAACGGGCTGGACCACCAATCAGAACTTTACCCTTGAAGCGGGTTTGCGGCTAGACCTCAAGCCCATCACCATCAACGTGCGTCAGAACGGGGTACAGGGCAACTCGTTTGTTTTTGATCTCTTGGCGTATTGTTCTACCACGCCTGCTCCTCCCGTAAATACCGAGCCGAGTGTGATGAATGCAGTAAACCCACAAACAGCGGTAATGGGCACGGGGTACAGTCTGAATATTGGAAACGTGTTTACAGATAGTCAGACACCGAATACGCTTGTGGTTTCAGCGGTTGGGTTGCCAGCAGGTTTGAGTCTGAACGGAACAGTGATTACGGGGACTCCCTCGGTTTCGGGCGTAAGCATTATCACATTGCGCGCAACTGACCCTGGTGGTTTATCAAACACAACAACGTTTGTCCTGACAGTGAATCCGCAGGTTGTTACTACCCCGCCTTCGGCAACCACAAGTACGCCTACTAATCCAACCACTACAACCAGCTGTGGAAGCCCGGCCAATACTATTGGCCAAGCGTTGCAGGTTACCGGGCTGGCCAATATTAATTGCCAGACTGGAACATTTCGGGTTATTACATCGGGAGGTAATGGATCAACAATTAATTATGCTAATCTGGTTGGTTTGAATAACGCCGATCCGAACAATTGTCAGCGCGTTCTGGACAACCCTGATATGGTTAGAGCGATCAACAATCCAGCATCAGATATTGGTAATTTCCAAATTCGCGTAACCCAGGGAGGTACAACCAGCAATACATTTATATTTAACTTTAAACAATACTGCACCGGCGGGGGCGCGCGCGTTGCTCTTGAAACAAAGGATGATCTTAACGTATTAATCCTGGGCAACCCTGTCACAGCGGAGTGGGTTGAGGTCGAAATTCAGGATGCCCACAACGAGCCTACTGATTTTCGGGTCGTTGGATTACAGGGCCAATCAGTAAGTACACGGCAGGTAGATCCCTCTGGCGAAGTGGTTCGTCAGCGACTGTGGCTGGGCGAGTCAAGTGGTGTATTCATACTCCAAGTAAGCACACCCACCCGTAGTAAGATTATCAAACTAGTACGGCACTAGCAGCTTCCGGCTTCGCTCCGAAAGCGATTTAGATTGCAAAAAAAAGACGGCACCACGTGGTGCCGTCTTTTTTTTTACCCGCTTCACCAAGCTGCTCTTCACGCCAGATTATCCTGCTTTTCTAGCAAAAGAGACGGTTTGCGTGCTGTAAGTATGCTAATTGACATTTTTAGTGTCTATGCCAAACTTTATGGATTACACTAAAATCTTATTGAAAATTAAAAAATATATAATCGATAGTACCAATAGATCATTTTATGTCCGTTCTGTCATTTTATAACATAATAATATCTATTTATATGAAAATTGGATCAAATGTTGCGTATACTTGTAAAGAACTAACTATGAAGATAAGTAACATTCGTTATGGAGAAAGGATTTACCACTTTACTAAAAGGACTGTTGTGTTTATGTATCGCCTTTACTACCACAGCTACCTACTCGCAGAATAATCTGCCTCAAACTCCACTCATGGCATCCCCTCGCCAGTCGTTTACCCCCACTCCCCAAGCTACCCGTGGCTACTGGAACATCGATGTGGTGGGCGACTTCACCCTGCCCAAAACCAAGTCCATCACCTTTTGCGGAGCCGGACGAAACCTGCACGCCAGCCAGGACTGGCAAAAACTCTTCCGGCGTGGCTTCTCGTCCATTGAGCGTTCCCGAATGACGCCCGATGAAATTGGCCTCGATCGGCGCGAACGCATCAGCAGTCAAAACAAGTCGAACAAAGCTGACACCTGGAAGAGTCGCCTGCTGCCCGAACAGCGGGCCCTGATCCTCTATCAGAACTATTTCACCGAACCCCCCTTCAGCCTACCCTGGGCTCGCGACAGCGAGTTAGCCCGTAATACCTATTTCTTGCAACCCTCTGGCTCGGCAACCCCCCGGCAAAGCATGGGCTTTGCCATGTCTGAACTGAGTGGTGGCTGCGTCGCCTTTAACGATTGCCCATTTACGGGGCAAATCAACACATTTGGCAAGATCTATTTTGACATTGAGAACGAAGGCACCAGTCTGGAAAACCGCCAGGAACATGCCAATCTGTATGTCTATAAAATGTGGGCCATTCGCAAAGTCATCAGCAACTACACCGAAATCGGCGGCATTGGCCCAGTGCCCCACAATAGTTACGGAAATTCTCGCTCTTCGGATTTCGCCAATACCAGTTCTCCAGATTGGTTGTGGTCTACTACGGCCCAGCAGATCAACGCCACCAACACTCGGGGCCGGGGCATGCCCGACGACATTGTAGGTAAATCGTTTGGCGATCTGACTGATTTTCAGATGCCGGGTACTTATTTTTTGTCTTCTGATTTAGACTATTCGGCCCCACACAACGGAGACGAAGACCGCCATTGGCTGGCCAGTTTGTTGGGTGAGCAGGAGGTGAATATGAAACTCTCACCCAAGAAGCGCATCGCCTGGCAGTGGCTCTTCAACACCCAGAGCACTGAAGCCCATCAGTCTTCCCGAGCCGAAGTGCCCGCTCCCCCCGCTATTGCCGAAGGAATGGGTATCTTTTACTGGTTCACGGGCGCTTACGGAACCATCTTTTGGGACGACTGGAACGAACTGACGCCCAACGCGCCGGTGGTGCCGGGTCGGGAAAACCTGGACAACAACCGCAACTACGCCTGCTATGAACATTACATCCACGGCTTGTGGCGCTTGTTCAAGCATCATGGCGATCTCTTCAACGGCCAGGAGAAGTACCTCAACGAACAAACCGAGTGTTCGTATGATGGGGGCAAGAGCTGGTACCGCCTGAACTCGAACGCCCTGAAGCGGAGTGGCTTTCCCTTTGCCAGGGTGATTGTCAACGGGGATCAGATTCTGATTGCGGCCACCCAGGCATATGCATCGGCGGGTCAGCAGAGCAGTTTAATGGTTCGGTATGTGCAGGATGGGTACCGGTTTTACACGACCATCAACCTGAAGGGTGACGAGATTTTTCTGGGACGGGGGACCATGCCCAAGGGCACCAGTGAGGTAATCCCTTCTCAGACCAGCTTACAAGTGGTTGTTCCACCCGGTACAACGGGTCCTGTGGCGGCCACGGTAGCCAGCTATAATTGTAGCACGGGGGCTATTGTATTCGGCACATCGAGTACTAGTAATGGTACGGTGGAGTTTCAAACGCCCGGTATTACCGGCTGGACTACTAACAGGATTCATACAATTGAGGCCGGACTGCGGGCTGATCCAAAGCCAATTACAATCAATATTCGTCAAAACGGCGCGGCTGGGTCAGCGTTTACATTTGACTTCGCAGCATATTGCTCTGGTAACCCACAGCCATCTACCAATACCGCCCCAACGGTGGCCAATGCCGTTAGTCCACAATCGGTTGTGATCAACACACCGTATAGCCTAAACGTTGGGAATGTATTTACCGACGCCCAAACACCAAATGCACTTACCCTGACAGCAGAAGGATTACCGGCCGGTCTGCGCTTAGATGGTACTGTGATAAGTGGTACGCCAACCGCTCTGGGTATCAATACGGTCATCTTAAAAGCCACTGATCCGAGCGGTTTAACGAGTAATGCCACTTTCGAACTGATGGTACGAAATTCAGCTCCGGTGGGTGGTGTGTTAAGTGCTACTGTGGTCAGCTACAATTGTACCACGGGAGCTATCACCTTTGGCTCAACGGGGGGTAATAACTCGACCGTGGAATACTCCGCCATTGGGGTTACCGGCTGGACCACCAATCAGAACTTCACCTTAGAGACAGGTTTGCGGCTAGACCTCAAGCCCATTACCATCAATGTACGCCAAAATGGTGTGCAGGGACTCTCTTATGTTTTCGATCTGAAAGCCTACTGTACCAGCAACCCTCAGCCGCCCGTAAACACGGCACCCACAGTTGCCAATACGGTGGGGCCTCAATCCGCGGTAGTGGGTACGGCCTACAGCCTGAATATTAGCAGTGTGTTTACCGATAGCCAGACTCCCACTGCGCTAACCCTGTCGGCATCGGGTTTACCGGCTGGCCTGAGCCTGAACGGAACGGTGATTACGGGTACGCCTTCCGTTTCGGGCGTAAGCACAGTTACCCTGCGCGCCACTGATCCGGGTAGCTTGTCGAGCAGCGTAAGTTTCGTACTAACGGTAACCAATTCGCCTGTTACTCCGCCAGTAACCGGTGTGTTAAGTGCCACTGTGGTCAACTACAACTGTACAACGGGAGCTATTATATTCGGCTCAACAGGGGGGAGTAATGCACCTGTTGAATATTCGTCTATTGGCATTACGGGCTGGACAACTAATCCGTCTGTTATAATCGGCTCTGGCTTGCGAAGCGACCCCAAACCGGTAACTATTCAAGTACGACAAGCAGGCGTGGAAGGCCGATCATATACCTTCGACCTGAAAGCATACTGTACCAGCCCCCCCCCGCTCCCCGTCAATACGGCTCCGAGCGTAGCCAATGCGGTAGGGCCGCAGTCGGCAACGGTGGGTACAGTCTACAGCCTGAATGTTGGCAGCGTGTTTACGGATGCCCAAACTCCCAATGAATTGACATTGTCGGCAGTTGGCTTGCCTGCGGGTCTGAGCTTGACAGGTACCGTGATTACGGGTACACCCTCCGCTTCGGGCGTGAGCACCATTACCCTACGGGCCACTGATCCGGGCAGTCTATCCAGCAGTGTGAGCTTCACATTGACCGTGAACTCGCCCAATGTTAGTACTCCGCCACCGCCACCCAACACAGCCCCAACAGTGGTCAATGGAGTTGGTCCGCAATCGGCTACGGTGGGGACGGCGTACAGCCTGAACGTAGGGGGCGTTTTCACCGACGCTCAAACGCCCAATGGTCTCAGACTGACCGCAACAGGATTACCCGCTGGTTTGACCCTGACGGGTACGATGATTACGGGTACGCCATCTGTTTCGGGAACAAGTACTATTACCTTGCGGGCAATCGATCCGGGGAATCTTTCGAGCAGCGTGTTCTTCCTGCTGACGGTAAATCCGCAACAAATTACTACGCCCCCATCAGCCACGACAAGCACGCCCAACAATACGTCGACAACGATTGAATGCGGCAGCTTTTTGAGCAGTATCGGGCAGCCGCTTCGTGTGCTGGGTGTCGACAATATCAATTGTTCTAACGGGTCGTTTCGGGTTGTTACCGAAGGTGGAAACGGGTCAGCCATCAATTATGCAAACCTGGTGGGTCTGAGTAATGCAGACCCAAACAACTGTCGGCGCTTCCTGGATAATCCAGATATGGTCAGAGCGGTCAATAATCCGTTTTCAGACATTGGAAACTTCCAGATTCGGGTAACGCAAGGTGGGGTAACCAGTAACAGTATTACGTTCAATTTTAAGCAGTACTGTACGCGGAGTGCCTCTCGTGTAGCCCAGGAAGTGCAGGATGACCTTAATGTGCTAGTACTCGGGAATCCAGTGCTGGCTGAGTGGGTAGAGGTAGATGTGACAGCGGCCCACAATGAACCAATCATCTTCCGAGTTACGGATGTTCAGGGAAAGGTAGTGACCCAACATGAAGTGGGTGCATCGGGTGAGGTAGTGCGTCAACGACTGTTGCTTGGCCAGGCTGGAGGGGTACTCTTGCTCCAGGTGAGCACACCTACGCGCAACAAACTGATTAAGCTGGTACGGTATTAGGATAAGTGAGTATAAAATAGGGTAACCAGGTAAATTGGATGCTAGATAATATCAAGCCCCAGTTGCCTGATTACCCTATTTTGCTATTTCCAGATAGTTTCTGATGTAACCAAGGCGGCAGCCGCAACAAGCGCTAATCCTAAAGCACCAGTTGCCAGCATAATGGCGCTCATGGCCCAACCTTTTCCCCGGTATTCCTCGCGTCGACGTGAGATTTTGGCTAAGCCGGCTACCCCCAGTAACACCGATGCTAAGGGTAGTGTCACTGCCAGTAGCCAGAGTGTGCCCGATGCTACGCCTAATAATAATACCCCCTGCGATAGTATTCCTCCTGCCAGCGACGCTTTCACCAGACCGGGAACCTTACGCTTGGTGGTAAGTACCGGAGCTTCACGTCGGGGAGCATATTCAGCCTTAGTAGGATCGTTAGTGGTGTTTATCCGATGCAGCCAGTTCTTATGGACAGACTCGCGGGATTCGGGGTTCCTGACGTGAGTCGGCTTGGGCCGATGGCTGGGAGATGAACCTAGCGGGCTGGTAAGCTGTTGGTTTTCTGTCAGGAGGGCTAAGTTGCCGGGGTCCGAAATGGTTGGCAATGTGTCGGTTTCAATAATATCAGGTCGTTCCGTTGGGGACTCATAGGCGTGCCCCGAACGCTGATACTGGACAAAAGCCTGATTGGATGATCGGCAACCAGGTGTAAGCATACCAATAGCTACAGTCGCCAGCAATACGCCAGCGCGGACCATTGAACAGGAAGAAAGCATGTACAAGTAGTGGTTTACAATAGATTTGTTGACAAGACGGTTTTCGTTGGGAAAACTACTAAATGGGCCGTAATTTTGCAACGATTTTTAAGAAGTTCTTTTTCATATCGGTAGAGTAAATAGGATTTAGGCGGAATGATAAACAGACGATTGCTCAGAATTAAAGTTATGCAGGCGGTTTACGCGCTTAGGCAGGCTGAACTTTCCAACCAACAAATAGCCCTCGATGCCATTGAGGAAACGTTTCAGCCCGACTTGAATTCGATGCAACCTCAGGATAAACGCCAGTTAGAAGGGTATCGAAAACTGGCATCGGTGTTGTTTGACGAAGCCGTTAAAACGGATACCCCCGCTGAGGATGAAGGCACGCCTTCGAAGGTGATCAAAGCCGCAAACGATGGGCTGGTGTATTATCGGAGCCGGGGCAAAAAAGACCGTAACCACCTTGCTCAGATGATGATCGACAAGGTAAAGGGAATCTACGACGATTATCTGCGGGTGTTATTGCTGATGGTGGAGTTGGGTCACGCTTCACAAGTAGATAAAGAGCGTCAGTACCGCGATGTAGACGAGGTTGCTTTTCCCTTTGAGTCGACGCTGTACGACAATTCCGTGATTAAAGAGTTAGCAGAACACAAGCCTCTGACTAACGAAGCGGTTCGGCACAACATCAATTGGACGAACGATCTGCCCTTTGTACGCAAAGCGCTCAAAGAAGTTTTGAAGGCTGATGAAACGTACCGCGCTTATTGCGAGAAACTCACGCATACAAGCGACGAAGACCAGGCAATGGTGCAGTATTTGCTCCGTACGCTATTATTCAAGCATGAAACAATCAGTGATTTTTTGGCTGAAATTGACCTGAGTTGGGCCGAAAATAGCGAGGTGGTACGGGGTATGGCCATCAAAACGCTCAAGTCAGCGCAGAGTATGGGTGGCCTTAAACTCGAACCGCTCACCGATGATTGGGAGGAAGACGAACGGTTTCTGAACACCCTGTTCAATAATGCGTTAGACAACGATGTAGAGTATGAGCAGTTGCTTGCCGATCAACTTCAGAACTGGGATGTGGAGCGTGTGGCGATGCTCGATCGGATTATTTTAAAGCTCGCCGTGTGCGAACTGATGAGTTTCCCAGGTATCCCGGTTAAGGTTACGATCAATGAATATATTGAACTAGCTAAAGCCTACAGTACGCCGAAAAGCGGTAAATTTGTGAACGGAATCTTGGATAACCTGTCAATTAAACTCTCTAAAGAGGGTAAACTTCGCAAGAGCGGACGGGGATTACTGGATAATAAATAAGGGACTGGTAAGTATGGTTCGCTTTGCTTACAATCGAGTACGTGGAGCCTTCGTTAATCACTTACTATTTACTAGTCATCAATAACGACAACAAAATGAGCAGAACTGGCCGCGATTTAGCCTTTTTCCTGACCGGTGCCGCAACCGGTGCCATCATTGGACTTCTTTATGCCCCCGACAAAGGGGAAGTTACCCGCGATCGACTGACCTACCGATTGACTAAGTACCGGGGTCAGTTGGAACAGTTGGTCAGCGACTTATTGAATTCAGCTGAACTGCCCGAGAATTTTCAGAAAAGCGAGGGACAGCGCGTAGTAAACGATGCCCGTGAAAAAGCCGAACGACTGCTGGAAGACGTAGATCGGCTAATGGCACAAATCAAGAAACAAAACGCATGAAACAAGTAGCCTACTTGGCTTTGCTGGCTGGTTTATGTCTGGGACAAATTGCGTGCGACAATCGTAAACAGGCCGAAGCTTCGAAAGAAGCTTCGGTTGGTAAAATGCCCAAAATAGATCTGAAAGAGAAACAGGTTTATGACTTCGGCACCATTACCGAAGGCGACACGGTTGAGCACGATTTTGCCTTTACCAATACGGGTGAGTTCCCGTTGATTATCAATAATATAACGGCGTCTTGCGGGTGTACAACGCCCGAGTGGCCCCGCGACCCGATTGCCCCCGGTCAGCAATCGTCCATTAAAGTGCGGTTTAATAGCAAGGGTAAGATGGGCATGCAGAACAAAACGATTACCATCTTTGCCAACACCGAACCGGCTATGTCAGACTTACAGTTCCGAGTGCTAGTGAGCCCCAAAGCTGCTGCCGACTCTACCAAATCTTAACAACTACCATGTACAACATTCTTGCTCAGGCAATGCCCAATCAGACCGTAATGACCGTTTTGCTTTATGCCGGTATCATTGGTGTGTTCTGGTTTTTTATGATTCGTCCGCAACAGAAAAAACGGAAGGAGCAACAGAATTTTATTGAAAACCTCAAAAAAGGAGATGCTGTTGTTACCATTGGAGGCATGCATGGTCGGGTGGTAACGGTAGATGAGTTGACCGTGACCCTGGAAGTAGATCGGGGCGTGAAAATGGTATTTGACAAATCGGCTGTGTCGCGTGAGGTGACTGCTAAAGTACCCGAAAAGACTGCTTAATACGATACGTGCTCTCCCCAAAATCTCCTTCCCGTACGTTTCAACCGGTCAAGCTGCTGGGTTGTGTGCTGGCAGCTAGTTTGTTCTGGCTGCTCAATGCGCTTAACAAGGACGGGTATTCGTTGAACGTAAACTACCCGATCCGGTTTCTGTATAACGACTCTCTGTACATACCAACGTCGGCTCTGCCTAAAACGGTAATGGTCAACGTGTCGGGGAGCGGCTGGAATTTACTGGGTCACTCGTGGATGCCGTTTCGAACGCCCTCGGTAGATTATGTGGTTCGAAACCCGCTTCGGGAGTCGGTTATAAATACCTCGGCCATGACGGCTTCGCTGGGTGAGCAAACCAAAAATCTTCGTATCAATTATGTAGTTGCTGACACGCTCGAATTGAGTTTTGAGCAGCGCATGGTCCGTACGGTTCGGCTTATTCCCGACAGTGTTCACATCAATATGGCTCCCCGTTTTGTGGTGACCAGCCTGATCAATGTCCGGCCCCGTACGATCACCGTAGAAGGTCCTCGACGTCTGGTACAGGGTATTGCCGACACCCTTGTTTTACGGATACCCGGCAAGCGTATCGCTGATAATTACGACGAAGAGGTTCAGATCAATAATTTCCGGCACCCCAAACTTCGGGTAAGTGCCAGCCGCGTGTCGGTCAGCTTTGAAGTTGGCGAGTTGCTATCCCCACAATAAATTGGCTGTAGATTTCATGAAGTGGTAATTCATAGTTGTTGACCAACTGCCGTCTCATAGTCTGAACAGTTTGGTCAGTGATTGGATTAAATCCATCTTTTTTAACTTCCTGCCACGTTACACCAACTCCTCGTTTTTGCCAAGCTGGGAGGTTGTTAAAATTGATACCCATTTGAAAAAGCAACTCGTTTTTGGCTGAAACACGCATGCCCTCTATTTTTCGGGTGGCTTGAGCAACCGTTTGCCCTTGCTGCCTGAGCTGCCAGTAACAGTGTGCATTTAGGGCATTTCTATGAGCATCTTCTTGCCGCCAACGGAAATAGTCGACCACCAAAGGCACATTTGGAAACTCGCTCAGCCGACAATCAAATGCGCCAACTTGCCCTAGCAATACCGAAAACTTCGCGCTGGCTTCCCCTGCCAGCACCGAGATCAGCTTTCGGGTCTTCCGCCCGAATGATTGCTCATCAAGATCAAAAAGCAACGAAATCTCATCGCTTTGAGTGTAGCCATATGGAATGGTAAAGCCGCATGTCATCAAGTGGCGAACTGTCTCAACCATTATGTCACGAAACCGAATGTCGAAAGGGGCTTCGAAACGTACGGTCTCTTTAGTTAACCGCGTAAAGCTTCGTCCGTCGATACGAGCGACAATATAGGTTTCGGGAAGTACGGCGCGGTCGTGGGCTGTTTCAAATTGGCGAAGTTTGCGGTCGAGATCGTCGAAAGTCATGAGCAAAAAGATTTTGGCTAAGTTGCACAAAATCAAACGCCCGATGGCCAACACATACACTCAAATTTATATTCAGACTGTTTTCGCGGTCAAGCATCGGTATGGTCTCATCCGTGCGGAGTGGAAAGAAGATCTGTATCGCTACATGACAGGCATCGTGCAGCAGCAGGGTCATAAATTAATCATTATCAATGGAATGCCCGATCATGTACATGCCTTTATCGGTTTGAACCCTAAACAGTCGATTTCAGAAATGATGCAATATTTGAAAATGGATTCGTCAAAGTGGATCAACGAGAAGAAATTGGTGCGTGGTCATTTCGAATGGCAAAGTGGTTATGGTGCGTTCTCATACGGTCATTCCCAGATTGACGAGGTCGTAAAATACATTCAGAACCAAGAAGAACACCATCGTAAACGGACGTTTCTAGAAGAGTACAACCTCTTTCTAAAGAAGTTCGACGTTCCCCATGATGAACGGTATGTTTTCAGACCGGTTGAGGATTGATTTCTATAAACCCTAAACCTTGTTCAGTGCCTAGCTAGCAAGACGAATTGGAAGCAGGCAAGTTCAAAAGTTTGAGTGAGATAGGAGCTAAAAAAGTAGAAGTTTTCGCCCTTCGTCGCGTTAGCGACCAAATGTTTGTAGCCACCCCACATGCGCCCTCGTTGATTTTCCGTCGCGTTAGCGACCGAACAAAAGTCCGCCTAATGGCTTGGTCGCTAACGCGACGGGCGCATATATGGAAGGAACAATCAATTTCTACAAACATTTGGTCGCTAAGCGACGAAGAGAAAAGCGGTATTATGAAAGGGTAATCTAATCTGTAGTTAAGAAATTGGAGGGTCTCGGCATTCCGTCGCTTTAGCGACCCAATGTTTGTTGCACCAAAAAGTTACCCACGGATAGCTACGTCGCTTTAGCGACCGAACAAAAGGCCAATCAACGGTTAGGTCGCTAACGCGACGAGGTTTGTGCGAGGTGAAACGGTTTATTGCTACAAACCTTAGGTCGCTAACGCGACGAATATCAAGGAGGCAAATTCAAAATAGGGACGACAAGATATCCGTAGTCCATCAATCAACATCGCGTTAGCGACCTAATGTTTGTAGATCAAAATTGATTCCCGACGGATAGCTACGTCGCGTTAGCGACCGAACTATTGGGTAGCCATTTGTTCGGTCACCAACGCGACAGGGGTACGCACGGACCGGTATTGGTTACTACAAACCTTAGGTTGCTAACGCGACAGTGTTCAAAGTCACAAGGATATTTGTTTTTTCTTTTTCTCTGCATAAGTTTGAATTAGAAAACTGGCCATTGATCCAGCAAGATTTACAGCAAGTTTGGCATGCCTTGATGCTGGTTTTGGTTGTGTTATCCCGTTTCCGTGTGAATCACTTAGTTTATTTCTCATTGAACCTAAGCCTTCAACTACTGTCTGGCAACCACCTAGTATCTGTTTGAAAATCGGCTCAGTATGTTGAGAAGGGGATAGGTTAAGTAGTTCCGCTGCACTCTTATAAAGCTTAGGTAAGTCTGCTTTCTCGTCGTAGCTTACGGCTTGTTCATCAAGTATATGCTTGCAAATCGACTCAATTAAACTTCGTGATGAAGTAATTGCTGCTTCAGGATCATCGAAACGCCTTTGCAAGGCTTTTTGCCATTCTTTACTAACATACTCTGCATTAAAATCAACGATTGTTTGGGTTACTATGGCATCTCCAGGACTTTCATTTGACTCTTCTATGTACTTTAAGATGGGAGCAAATGTGGTCCAAAGAAATTCTCTTCTTTGTTGATAAGTCGAATATTGCCGTTTTATATACTGCCAAAATTGTTTTAAATCACGATTTGTATTTAAGAATTGAGGTAGTTTGCTATTGATTGTTGTATCGCTTATAAGCTCACGTCTAATTCGTTTGTACTCCTCATCATCTGCTTGACCATCAGTCGAAAATGCCACAAGCATGTTTTGTAAAGATTCGACTTTATCATATAGTTGGCTATCCATCATATAGAAAATTTACAAAATATAGCAAAAACGCCCGACTTTGCAGCCGGGCGTTTTTAGTATAGCATTTGCAATTATGATTACTCCAGCACCGGCACCACCTTATCCAGGTTGTAGAAGATGATGTCTTCGTTGCCGTTTTCATCTTCGTTCATCATCATGCCAACGATAGCGTTCTTCTGAATCCGACCCGACAGAATCTCTTTCGAGAGGGCGTTGAGAATACGACGTTGCATGACGCGCTTCAGCGGACGGGCACCAAACTGCGGATCGAAACCCTCACGAGCAATGAAGTCGAGTACTTCGGAGTCAGCTTCGAGGGTGATGCCCTGTTCGCCCAGCCGGTGCTGAATTTGCCGGAACTGGATGTCCATGATCTTGCGAACTTCGCGCTTGGTCAGCGGTTTGAACATCACCAACTCATCAATCCGGTTCAGAAATTCGGGGCGTACCGTTTGCCGGAGCAACTCGAATACTTCCTCTTTTGTCTGTTCGATAACAGCATCAGCGTTGTCTTTATTAATCTCGGCAAACCGCTCGCGGATAATGTGCGAACCGATGTTCGAGGTCATGATGATGATCGTGTTTTTGAAGTTGGCGACCCGCCCTTTGTTATCCGTCAGGCGGCCATCGTCAAGCACTTGCAACAGGATGTTAAACACATCGGGGTGCGCTTTCTCGATCTCATCCAGCAGAATTACGCTGTACGGTTTCCGACGCACGGCCTCGGTCAACTGACCACCTTCGTCGTAGCCAACGTAGCCCGGAGGGGCACCAATCAAACGACTTACGGCATGGCGTTCCTGATACTCGCTCATGTCGATGCGAACGAGTGCGTTATCGTCGTTGAAAAGGAACTCGGCCAGCGCTTTCGCCAACTCGGTTTTACCGACACCCGTGGTGCCGAGGAATATAAACGAACCGATAGGGCGTTTAGGATCCTGCATCCCGGCGCGGCTCCGACGAACGGCATCAGACACAACCTCAATAGCTTCCTCCTGACCCGCTACACGTTTGCCAAGCTCAGCTTCCAGGAACAGCAACTTGTCGCGCTCCGATTGCAACATCCGGCTCAGCGGAATACCCGTCCACTTGGCAACCACCTCGGCAATATCTTCAGAAGTCACTTCTTCCTGGAGCATCCGATCGGGGGCACCGTCGGCATGACCTTCATCGCTGATTGTTTTCAGGCGGTTTTCGATTTCGGGAATGCGCCCGTATCGAATCTCAGCCACCTTACCGTAATCACCTGCGCGTTCGGCCTGTTCGGCTTCAATGCGCAATTGATCCAGTTGCTCTTTCAGCGTGCGTCCTTCGTTAACCGAGGCTTTTTCAGTTTCCCAACGAGCCCTGAGGGCAGTGCGCGTTTCGTTGAGATCGGCAATCTGCTTGCTCAACTGAGTCTCTTTATCTTTGTCGTTCTCGCGCCGGATAGCCTCCCGCTCGATTTCCAACTGCATAATGCGCCGGTTCAACTCATCCAGTTCTTCGGGGACGGAGTCGATTTCAAGACGCATTTTAGCCGCTGCTTCGTCCATTAGGTCAATGGCTTTGTCGGGAAGGAAACGATCAGAAATGTAACGGTTCGAGAGTTCAACGGCAGCAATTACGGCATCGTCTTTAATCCGCACGCCGTGGTGCAGTTCGTAACGCTCTTTGATACCCCGCAAGATCGAAATCGCATCGGCAACGTCTGGTTCATCAACCAAAACAGCCTGGAAACGGCGTTCGAGGGCTTTATCTTTCTCGATGTATTTCTGGTATTCCTTGAGCGTAGTTGCCCCAATGGCGTGAAGTTCACCCCGCGCCAGAGCTGGTTTCAGCAGATTGGCGGCATCCATAGCGCCTTCGCCACCACCGCCCGCGCCAATGAGGGTGTGAATCTCGTCGATAAACAACACGATTTCACCCTCGGAGTCGGTTACTTCTTTGATGACCGCCTTAAGCCGCTCTTCGAACTCACCCTTATATTTGGCACCAGCCACGAGCAAGCCCATGTCGAGCGACATAATGATTTTGGACTTCAGGTTTTCGGGAACGTCGCCCTGCACAATACGCTGGGCTAAGCCCTCCACAATAGCTGTTTTCCCAACACCTGGTTCGCCAATCAGCATTGGGTTATTTTTGGTCCGGCGGCTCAGAATCTGGAGCACCCGCCGGATTTCTTCGTCGCGTCCAATGACAGGGTCAATTTTGCCTGCACTAGCGCGTTCGTTTAAGTTTATACCGTACCGTTCCAGTGATTGGTACGTTGCTTCTGCATTTTGGTCTTTCACAGGGTTATTTTTGCCACGCAATTCGCGAATGGCATCTTTTAGGGTTTTTTCGGAAAATCCGATGTCTTTCAATAACGTTGCGATGGCATCTTTGCCACCCACCAGCCCCAGCAACATCATTTCGACGCTGACGTACTCATCACCAAAGTCTTTCATCTGGTTCTGAGCTCGTTGCAAGGCTGTGTTTAGATCGTTGCCAAGGTAGATGCCCTGCTGGCTATCCCCGGAAACAACTACTTTTGGGTAGCCGTTCACGATGGCGTCGAGGGCTAGGGTCAGGCGCTTAGTATCTGTGTTGAGTTTCTTCGCCAGAAACCCAACCGTATTGGGGTCTTCGTCTAAAATGGCCTTCAGCACATGCCCCGTTTCAACGGTTTGCTGCTGATTGCCCTGCGCTATCTGAGCCGCATGCTGCACGACTTCCTGCGCTTTGATGGTATAGTTGTTGAAATTCATGGCTATGGAAATGGGTCCGATAACCTAGTAACAAATCGCGGGCCGAGTCGGTTTTTCAGACATTTTGGCGGATTTCACAAGATTTTAGTCCCGAATTACGCCATAATGACTTAATGTAGTTCCGTGTTATCTAATTGAATAGCCACCCTAAGCATCAAACCTCTTCGCGTTTTGGCATCAGTCGGTTGAGCAGAAAATAACACCCAGTAGCCACTATGACACAAAGAACCAGGAGGCCAGCGTACGTGGTGTCATTGCCAATCAGGGCACGGGTTGTGTTGGCCCCCATATCGAGGTCATCGGTATCGAAAATAAAGAAGCCAAGTGAACTCAGGGCATTGTTTACAAAGTGCAGACAGATACCCGGCCACAGCGACCCGGTGCGGTAGTAAAGCCAGCCGAGGACAAGGCCCAGCAAAAACCCATTGACTACCTGCACCGGAATCAAGTGCATGGCACCAAATAATACAGCCGACCAAACAACGGCTTTGGTAGGATTGTAGCGTTTCAGGAAACCATCGAGTACAATGCCCCGCAACAGAATTTCTTCGAGCAGAGGGGCAGCTAACACAGCGCTGATGATGAGACTCTTAGTGAACATTTGTTTCATGATTTCCTCCAGCCATTCGGGAGTTGGAATGGCCGAAACCAGCGGCTCGGTCAGCGTGGCCAATGCAACGGTTCCAACGGCGACGATCGGAAAGATGACTGGGTTTACAGGAGCAAATGCGAGAGCCGTTGTTGCCCGGCGTCGTTGTGCAAATCGAATGGTAAACCAGAACGTAAGCACATAAACCAGCAACTCGGGCAGGCCATAGAGGTTGATGCCCTGCCTGTTGGCAAAAAACATTGGAATGCCAATAGGAATGCTCAACACGAGCTGCCAGCCGATCAAAACAGCCAATAAAATCCAGCCCTGCGTGATCGACGGATAAGCGTTACGGCTGTTACTCTCAGTAGAAGTAAGCGAGGACTCCATGTAAATTGGCGTTGTTTGGTTTGATGTGCCAAAGGTAAGCTGACCCTATAACCGGGACAACCAGATCGTATGAATTAAACCATGTTTAGGACTAAATACCAGAATCGTGTTATCTTGCCCCAAACCATAAACACTATTGTATGCTTTACGTTGTACACGCTTACGACGGTACTGATGAAGCGGCCCTCGACCGGCGCATGGCCATCCGACCAACACACCTTGATGGCGTCCGTAAACTCAAAGAAATGGGCCAGTTTGTACTGGGTGGCGCTCTGTTGAGCCCCGAAGGGCAGATGATAGGCTCAATGATGCTGCTCGATTTTGAGAATGAGGAACAAATACAGGATTGGCTTTCCTGGGAACCCTATGTGCAGGGCAAAGTCTGGGAAAAAATTGACATCAAACCGTTCCGACAGGCACAGGTTTAGCTTTTTATTCAACGCAAAGGCGCAAAGAAACGCGAAGGTCGCTAAAGAAATGCTATTAAAATGTCGCGCTCTTCGCGCCTTTGTGCCGGACCGACTTTTCGGTTAAGAAATAACTATGATTCAAGCTGCAATTTTTGATATGGATGGCCTTTTGGTGGATTCTGAACCCCATTGGCGCGAGGTTGAAATAGGTATTTTTGATACGGTTGGATTACACCTGACCGATGAGCAATGTAAACTAACTACCGGCCTTCCTACTGATGCCGTTGTCGAATACTGGTACAGCCGGAACCCCTGGGATGAGTCGGTTCGGTCGCGGGCTGAGATTGGAGCTGCCATTATTGCTGGCGCGCACGAGCAGATTGGCTTGAAGGCTGGACCAATGCCAGGAGCTTTAGAGGTACTCCATTTTTTCCATGACCGTGGTATTCCGATGGCCATTGCGTCGGCCTCGCCTATGCACCTGATCGAAGTGGTGATCGACCGGATCAATATTCGCTCGCTGCTCACAACCTGGCATTCGGCTACGCTCGAACCGCACAATAAGCCTGCTCCCGATGTGTACCTGGGCGTTGCCCGTAAGATGGGTGTAGAGCCAGGCCAGTGCATGGCCTTCGAAGATTCGGGTAACGGGTTGAAATCGGCTCATGCGGCTGGAATGATCACGGTGGCTGTGCCAGGCGATTTTGAACGAGACGATCCTAAATTTCAGATTGCTGATTTGATTCTGCCCTCTTTAGTAAATTGCGAAGACCAACTAGTGCAACTGTTTCCTAAACACTCCTAATTACCCTGCGTTTATGCGCTTATACCAACTTGACGCCTTTACCGACCAGCTTTTTGCTGGTAATCCAGCCGCTGTTTGCCCCTTAACGGAGTGGCTGCCCGACAGCACCATGCAGCAGATTGCGGCCGAAAACAACCTTGCCGAAACTGCTTTTTACGTCTATAATGCCGAGGTAAATCGCTACCATATTCGGTGGTTTACGCCCGCTCTAGAGGTCGATTTATGCGGACATGCCACCCTAGCAACGGCTTACGTCATATTCAATCTGGAACCCTTTGCGGGTGATGCTGACCAAATTCTGCTCGATTCGCGGAGTGGCGAGCTGAAAGTTTGCCGCCAGGAAGATGGTTGGCTGATTCTTGATTTTCCCGCCGATACATTCAATAAAGCTAACGTGCAGCCACCCGCTCTGATAGCTGCATTCGGGCAGAAGCCGCTGGAAATTTACAAAGGCAAAACTGATTACCTACTCGTATATGGGTCACAGGAAGACGTTGAAAATCTAGACCCCAATTTCCGCGAATTAGTCACGCTACCAGCACGGGGTGTTATTGTTACCGCAAAAGGAACGGATGTCGATTTTGTGTCCCGCTTTTTTGCCCCTCAAGTGGGCATCGACGAAGACCCTGTGACGGGTTCGGCTCACACAACGCTGGTGCCATACTGGGCCGAGAAGCTCGGAAAGCCCGAATTGACTGCTCGCCAGATTTCGAAACGGGGTGGGTATTTGCGTTGCAAACTGAACGCCGACGGCCGAGTCGATATTGCGGGGCAAGTTAAGCTGTATCTAACGGGGGATATTTTGGTTTAGTTCGATTTTCTGAACCGTAGCAGGCCCTGACAAATTGCCTTCGCCATACGTTTTCTGAACCTGGGGTTGGTAATCAGTTTTTCGTCGGCTGGATTGCTTAGGAATGGCCCTTCAACCAGCACGTTAGGGTATTCGGTGGGGGTGTTGAAGAAAAAGTTGAAATGGCCGACGTTGCCAAATTCAGGCATTTTCTCGCCCGGTGTATCTGTTTTGAGCCGGAGTAACTCGCGCAACACAGCCTGGCTGACAGGTCGAAAACCGAGGTGTTTGTAATACGTACTGACACCCCGAACCGTCTGATTGCCGGACGAATTAAAGTGAATACTGACCAGCAGATCAGGCATGACCTGCCGCATGGCTCGGATACGTGCGGTAGGGCCAATATTGGTATCAAGGTCGCGAATAAGCAATACGTTGGCTCCTTTGCGGGTGAGGTAGTGTTTTAAATGACGAGCTACATCGAGGGTCATATCTTTTTCGAGAACACCCGTTGCCTCTCCTTTGGCCCCCGTATTGCTACCGCCGTGACCAGCATCGACAGCAATCAACATGCCCCTGAGTTTTCGTTTGGCTGGTTCGCGCCGGACACGAACCATGAGGGTGGATTTCTGATAAAACAAACTGTAGCCCCAGCTTTGCGGGCTGGTAAGCTCAATATGTACTCGCAAAATGTCGTCGGCTACCTGCTCGAACCAGACGTTGCGAATAGCCTGATTCGATTGCCGTTGGGTAATCCAGTTGGTGTTACTCGTCATCCCAAACAAATCGACAGTCAAATGTCCATCGGCTAAAAGCTGGCTGCGATAGGCAAGTCTGGCCGGAAGTCGAACTGCTACTTGATCAGACCCATTATGGGGTGTCATTACTGGAGGAATATCTCCTGAAACGGTCCAGTTGCCAGTCAGGTTTCCAGTTGGGTACTTGGCTAGCGTATCCACTCGAACTTGATCAACGGGTACGTAGGCCGAGAGGGAAGGAGCTAGTCGTACCCGCCAGAACCGCCCCGACGAGTCGATACCTGTCAGGTTCAGTACCACGGCGGAGTCGAGTGTTTCCATTCGGGCACCACCGAGCCGGTCGGTGCCGAGGCCATAGTAAAGGGGAGTAAGATCAGTACGGGTAAAGCCGACAAGCGCGGTGTCGCGCACCGCCGTTTGGCCAAAAGTGCTAGTTGATGCAAGGGCTAGAAGTACGAACGCCGTCCCCAGAAAATCCGCCAGAATCTGTTTAATCTGAATCATCCGCGTTCCTAGGCTAACCGATTATCGACCGAGTACTTTCCGGCTCCGTTAAACAATAGGAATATATTCACGGCCACCAGGTTAACAACTGGATAGGTATTCTGATAGGTGTCGTTAACGGCGACATGAGCTAGGAAAAAGGCGACAAGAAAATTGATAATAAGCAGGATAGCCGTTGGTCGGGTCCACAACCCCCGCAGCAATAAAATACCCCCGATAAATTCGGTATAGGCAGACACATACGCGCCAACAAGTGGGAAGGGAAATCCCAGTGTAGTCAGGTAGTTGATGAATTCGCCCAATTTGTCAGCCGATGAGACGTAGGGCCATGCCGATTTGACTAATTGGAGACCAAAAGCAAGGCGCAGCACTAATACACCAAGATCATGAAAAAGGGAAAGCGATTTTAAGGACGCGAACATTGGTTTAGGGGACAGTCAGGAAACGTACCTGCCTGCAAAAGTAACAAGAACATTGGTTGACCATAGAGGGACGATTACGAACATATGCTCTCCGCGGTCTGTGTCCTCACAGACCGTTCATCCGGTAGGCAAATCTGGCTGACGCACAAGCGGTCTGTGAGGACACAGACCGTGGAGATAAGTTTATAAGTCGAGTGTAAGTTAAGTCTAGTTGCTGTCGCGAAGGGCTTCGACTCCGCTCAGCCTGACCCAAAAGTTGACTCTAAACGGGAACTTGTGCCTAAGTAGATCGTCAGGCTGAGCGGAGTCGAAGCCCAGATGCGTCAGCAATTTTTAAACTTATCAGACTGTCCTTACTTTTTGATCTTGTTCTCAAAAAGAAAAACGCCATTCTTGTTTGCCACAATGATGTCGGGTTTCCGGTCGCCATTCATATCCTTCACGGTAATATTTAGACCCGCACCAGAATCATTGTCGATGACGTGTTCTTTAAAATAGGGCTCCTTGCCCGGAGTGAATTCGAAATACATCAGAATGGCCGCGTCAATGTCGCCGGGGTCGCGGCCGTGGTGAGCTAGAAATCGTTTGCCAGTAATGTAGTCAGCGCGACCGTCGGCGTTCAAATCGGCCATAATTGAGGAGTGCGTTTGGGCCGTGGTGTTGCTCATCAGGTGGGTTTTAAAATTGATCTGGCCCTGCTCATCCACAACCTGTTCGTACCACCAAACCCCCAGCGCGTGCGCCGACGCCGTAACAACGTCGTTTTTGCCATCGCCATTTACATCCAGTACCTGCATGTGTGAACAAGGCTCGCCCAGACTGGCCGGATGAAATACCCAGTTGCCCGATTTGTTATCCGTTGTCCCCTGAAACCAGCCATCCCGAATTACGACATCTTTTATGCCATCTTTGTTAATATCGCCGAAGCCAATTCCGTGGGAGAAGGGTTCGGTGCCGGGTACATTTTCTTTACTAAGGGCATACCGTTTCCACTCCGTTTCGCCCGGTTTAGACGGCGATCTTAACCAGACAATTTGCTTTTTGGCTTTGTCGCCACACAGAATGTCGAGCCGCCCATCGCCATCAATATCAACAAACCCGGGTGACTCGTTGGTGATACCAACCGAATCAGCCAGAATATGCTTTTTCCACTGTCCAGGCTGATTTTTGGGATTCTCAAACCAGAAACCGGGTTTTCCAGGGAAATCAACAATCACCACATCATCCCAGCCGTCCTGATTTACATCCATTCCCAGGTTCAGAAATGAATCGCTGTACTCCTTTCGTGGATCATACGTACGCGAAGGAGCCATTTCGTGACGGGTCCAGTTGGGCGCTTCAAACCAGTAATAACCGGCCACAATGTCCATGCGACCATCTTTGTTGAGATCAGCCACGGCCACTCCTTCCGACAGAAAATCACGTGTAAGGGTCGTTTTTTTGAAATCTGCTGAGGGGACCGCTGTTGTCGACGTTGCTCGTGAGGCTGCATTGACAGCCTGCTGTTGACGCACTTTAAATAGCGGATCTGTTTGCTGGCAATAGGCGTCGGTGAACCCGAAACAGGCTAGCAGTATCCCGCCTAGTACGCAATTGGTTTTTATAAACATGATAGGTAGGTCGATTAAGGGTTCAGAAACACGGCCGGTTTATTCGCCCAGCACTTTAGCTAGTAACATCTGAATCTCGTGGTTTTCGTGCGAATGATCCATTTTGCCTACTCGGTCGTTCAGTTCTTTCAGCAGTTTCTTGGCATCGTCGGTGCCAATGGCAGCAATGCGTTGGATGGTATAGGGAAGCTGTTTGGGCATTTTCGATTTTTGCGCTAGCTCAAGCGCCCGTTTCATATCTACCGTAGCCAGCGGTTCCGAGGCATACCACAGCATCAGGGGCAGATTATGGTCGTCTTTATCTTCGGCTTTCTGAACGAGCGCATCCAGCACATCCCACCGCTGAGCCGGGTCAATCCGCATCATGGCTGAGGTCAGGTACAAACGCACCACGGGCGATTTATCCGTTTTAGCCAAAGCAGCCATCTGTTTCAGCGCTTCGGCTGAAATGGTTTTGTCTTCGGCCAGCAATTGAATCGCCCAACTCCGTACGTACTCACTTTCGTTGGTCAGTAAAGCAGTCAACTCAGCTTCGGTGAGGCCCTTGGTTACGTGAAGAGCCCAGAGCGCACGGAGTTTGCGAGTTTGGTCCGGGTTCTTCGCCAGAATATCTTTCAGGGCTTTGTGTACTTTTTTATTCGGGCCACGTTCCTGCAACAGGGTGCGTGCTTGCCGAACATACCATTCGTTGGGGTTTAGCTGGTAATTCACCAGCTCCATATCCGACGCTTTTGACAAGTCGACCTGTACCCATTTGTCGTTTTCGTGGGTGATTTTGAAAATCCGACCCATCGTTTTGTTGTGTACATCCGGGTTCGGGCTGTGGCACTGGTTTTTGTCGTACCAATCAATCGACCACACCGAACCGCTGGGGTCGTATTTCATATTCAGCCACTGCGACCAGGAGTCGTTCATAGTCAGGAAATCGGGTTTGTGCGTAACCAGATACCCTGAGCCTTCCCGCGAGGGATGGTCGCGGTTCAGCTTGGCCCCGTTGATGTTGTTCATGAACACATCATTGCGATATTCCTGTGGCCAGCTGTTACCAAGATATATCATAGCGCCAGAGTGCGCGTGACCACCACCCGCCGATGCCGACCGGAAGTTACCGGCATGAGGACCGCGTTCGCCCAGCCAGTGTACGTGGTCGGCGTGGGTTTTGATGTCGTCGTAGGTATATGGGTTGAAATGCTTACCAGCCTGCCGGAAATAGCGCCCACCCTGAATCATGTTGTACATGTGCGGAATCACGCAGGCCGTCACGAACGCATGACCGTAATCGTTGAAGTCTAGCCCCCAGGGGTTGCTCGTTCCCTCAGAAAACAGTTCGAACTGGTGCGTGGTGGGGTGGAAGCGCCAGACACCAGCGTTCAGTTTCGTTCGCTCCGAGTCGGGTGCGCCCGGCTTGCCCACGTTGGAATGGGTAAATACGCCGTGGGTACCGTAGAGCCAGCCATCGGGTCCCCAGCGGAAACTATTCAGTACCTCGTGGGTGTCCTGTGTACCCCAGCCATCGAGCAGTTTTTGGGGTGGCCCGGTTGGTTTGTCGGTTTTAAAATCGGTAGGGATAAACAGCAGGTAGGGAGCCGCTCCGAGCCAGACGCCACCCATACCTACTTCAATACCGCTGACAAGGTTGAGGTTTTCGGCAAAGATTTTCCGTTTGTCGAGTGTGCCATCGCCGTTGGTGTCTTCAAAAATAATGATGCGATCACGGCCTTGTCCTTCCGGCGCTGGCACAGGATACGTGTGTCCTTCCACCACCCAAAGGCGCCCGCGAGGATCGAGGGTAAAACAGATCGGCCGGACAATGTCTGGCTCAGCGGCTCCCAGGGTGATTTTAAATCCTTTAGGCAAGGTCATCACTTTAGCTGCTTCGACACCCGAAAGCCCGGCATGAAGGACGGGGTCGAGCGGGGGCAGGATGATAATGTCTTTTGGTTTTAGCTCGTTGGGGAAATTCGGACGCGAGGGATAAAACAGAAACTCATCGAAGTTGATGTGTGCCCATTTATCATTCGGGATGTATGGAATCTGCGAAATGCCGGTCTCGTTGTCGATGATCCGAATAAAGATTTCCTTGTTCAGATAGGGTTGTAGCTCAACCACGACCGGTTGCAGTGTTGCGCGACCCTGACCAGTGCTGTGAAATATGACTTTATTGGTAGCTGCCTCAACGATCTCTACGCGGGTGTCCTGCAAAGCTCCACCCGATACTTTGAACGCAGCAAAGGGTTGGTTTACCGTGAATGGTACAGAGGTTAAGGTGCCGGTCAGTTTGTAGTTGGTGGTGCCACCGCTGCTCAGAAAATGCTTCCCGTCGAAGCCAATGTTCATTTCTTTCTCATGCACTGGCGACGGATCGACGCTGAAAATGGGTCTGGCAAAGGCGTCACCCGTAGCTGACCAGTCGGCCAGTGTACCCGTTTCGAAGTTCAGGTTCAGAGGTTTACCGTTTTTTGTGGGTACCTGTCCGGCAATGGCCGCCGTGGTCAGTGAACCCTCTACTACCTCAAAATTACCGACCATGCCAGCTGCCCGGTGCCCCGGAACGGTACAGTAATATGTATCGTTTTTATCGGCTGTGAACGTGATGCTGCTGGTTGCTCCCTTGTCGTTGATCGACTTACTCTTTATGCCGAGCTTATCCAGCGCAATATCGTGCGTCATTTGCTCGCCGTTGGTAATCGTGATGCGGACCCGGTCGCCTTTGTTTGCTTTAAGCGTAGGATTTCGGGCACCATCTTTGGCGAAATACCCCAGCATAGTTGCTTCCAGTGCATAGTCACGATCAATCTTAACGGTATCCTGCATTGACGTCGTTTGGGAATGCCGTACGCTGCTGTCTGTTTTGGGCAGAGCAAGAACCGCAAAAAGCAAGGGCAGAAGTAAACTGAATTTGTACATGAGTGCAGCGAGTCAGTTGTATAGGACTATTTGTTGTAAAGCTAAGATAGATCTAATCCTAACTGCCTTTTTATGCCATACACCAGGATAGGGTAGGGCAGGTTGAATACTACCCACGACCGTTGATTTCATAAAACACTCTGATCTTGTAGGGCGTTAAGGCTCTATGCCTATTATCTGGAAATACCTGTACCCGTACCGCTGGCTTGCCGGGCTGGCCTTACTATTGGCGGGCATTGCCCAGATACTTGCCCTCGTCGATCCCATTATCTTTGGCAAACTCATTGATCAATATGCCACCAACCCCGGCCAGAAAACGGAGTCGGAGAAAGTTTCAGGCGTCTTGTGGCTGCTGGCACTGGCCGTAGGCGTAGCGGTTCTGTCGAACATCACCAAAGCTTTTCAGGAATACACGACGCGGCTGGTAGTGCAGCGATTTGGTACCGACATTTTCAATGACGGCCTGAAGCAAACGCTACGGTTGTCTTACCAGGAGTTTGGCGACCAGAGCAGTGGCGCTACGCTGTCGATTCTCCAGAAAGTTCGTACCGATACCGAGAAATTCATCAACTCGTTTGTCAACGTGCTGTTTTCGTCAGTGGTGGGCATGGGCTTTCTGATCTGGTATGCTGTGACCAAGCATTGGGCGCTGGTGCCTGTTTTCCTGATTGGCGTGTTGCTGCTGGGTGGGTTGACGGGCTTGCTCAGTAAACAGATCAAAACCACGCAGCGCTCCATTAATCGAGAAACAGCCATGCTTTCGGGCGTTATAACCGAGTCGTTGCGCAACATCGAACTGGTGAAAAGTCTCGGCCTGACATTCTCCGAAATTCGTAGGTTAACCGCCCAGACCAAACGTATTTTCGAGCTGGAAATGTTTAAAGTCCGGCGGGTGCGGTTGCTGTCGTTCTGGCAAAGCACTACGCTGAATATTCTGAAACAGTCCGTTCTGTTCACGCTGCTGTGGCTGATTTTTAGGAATGTGCTGAGTACGGGTGAACTGATTTCGATGCAGTTTATTTCGGTGGCTATCTTCAACCCTTTGCAGGAACTGGGCAATATTATCCTGGCTTATCGCGAGGCCGAAGCCGGGCTGACTAGTTTCGCGCAGTTGATGGAAAAACCCATTGAACGCAACCCGGAGTCACCCCAGGAGGTTGGCCCCATTGAGCGGCTCCGCTTTGCCGATGTGGTATTTCGGCACAAAGGAGCCAACCAGAACGCGATCGACGGGGTATCGTTTGAGGCCACGCTGGGCGATACGATTGCTTTTGTCGGACCATCGGGTTCGGGAAAATCGACGATGGTGAAGCTGTTGGTGGGGCTGTACCGACCCGTCGGGGGTGAAATTTATTACAACGACATTTCGACCAAAGACCTCCGCTTCAACCCAATGCGCCGACAGATTGGTTTTGTAACCCAGGATACTCACCTGTTTGCCGGGACAATCCGGGAAAACCTGCTGTTTGTGAAACCCGACGCTACCGAAGCCGAAATGCTCGATGCCCTTGATAAAGCTGCCTGTGACCACTTGCTCGCCCGCTCCGAAAATGGCCTTGATACGCATATTGGAGAGGGAGGGCTGAAAATGTCGGGTGGCGAAAAGCAGCGTCTGTCGATTGCGCGAGCGCTGGTACGGCATCCACGCCTGCTGATTTTTGATGAAGCGACCTCGGCACTGGATTCACTGACGGAAGAAGAAATTACCGATACAGTGAGGTCTGTGTCGGCTCTGAACGAGCAGATTACCATTCTGATTGCGCACCGCCTGTCGACCATTTTGCACGCCAATACCATCTTCGTCCTCGAAAAAGGCAAGATCGTTGAAACCGGCAACCACGATGAATTGGTAGCTCAGAAAGGGTTGTACTACGCCATGTGGCGGCAACAAATCGGCGAGCGAAAAGTGGTTAGCTATGCCAGTCAACCCGTGGTTTGAAAGCCTTTATGGCAGATTCGCTACTTCTGGGCTTTGCAAAATGCTGTGACCCTCTTCGTCATTAACAAAACGATCCAGAAGGAGGGAAGGACTATTGTCCAAACTGGTCTCCATTTGCTGATGATCAGGTAGGGGTTTCCGTAATCATTGTCGTCGTAGAAGGGAATGCCCTGTACTCCGTGAAAAACATTCAGGGATAACAGCGCCACAACAGCTAAACGAAATCTATTTCGTTGGCCTGCTGAACCAGCTGAAAAAACGAGAGCGAAAATGAAAAAGAGGGTGGATATATACCCTTGAGCCATTAACCAGCCTGTAATCGGGATAATAGCTTCCTTAATTGTTTTAAATCCAGACTGATAGGTAACCAACAATTGAAAAAGAGTCATTGTAGTTGAGAAGATCAAAAAGCTTCTCAATTCAATTGGGGCAGAAGAAAAACGTGAGTACAACGTTGCCCAGAGTGGTGCAGTAGAAGAAGTCGTGGTGGTGGATTTCATTTGGTTTGGCCTTTCGTTGATTGAGCAGGCAATCTACAAGATTGATGACAAATGCCAAAGGGTTAAGCATTTTTGCTGATTCATACCGTCTTTTAGACACTTCATCCTGTATCGTATTTCCAGGATGACAAGCCTACACTAGCTTCGCCGTAATAATCAACAAATACGAACAATGAAGGCTTGTCTGTTACTTTTGGCTGTATTCAGCCATTTCATCTGTGACGCGCAGTACGTTCCACTCGGCGCAATTACCATGTGGACAGAAGGCTACGTGGTGACCACACAAAACGACACCATTCGTGGACAGGTTCGGGTTGGATCATTCATAAACGATTCCCCGGCTGGCGTTGTCGTTCAGACGCAAGACAACAAGAAAGTCAAACTAAAGGGCGAGAACCTACAACTGATCGTACAGCAGATTCCCCGCTTCGCGTATGCAACGGGCAGTATCCCTAAAGAACGGGAAACCGTGGTTTTTGAGCGGGTCCCCAATCCCAGACGCGATGGCAAACTGATGTTGCTAGAACGACTGACTCCATCTGCCGGAGCGATTGTACTTTATTTTGATGTGTCAGGCTGGAAAAAGACGACAGAGTATTCGTTTGGCACCTTTTCGGTCAGCCATGAGCAAGACCTCAGTTATGTTGCACTAAAAAACAACCAGAACTCTTTCATCGTGAAACGTGAAGACATGGCAGAAACCTACGCCAACCTCTTCGGCGACTGCCCGCTATTCGTACGAAATTACCCCTTTGCATCGCGCCGGGATTGGAAACTTTTGGGCGAAATGATAGAAGCCTATAATCAGTTGTGTCACGCGCAGTGAAAAGGAATAAGCTTATGTGGTGTCGATCAATTACTTTGCGGGATGATTAGTGATCACTTCTTTTATTCCATTCCTCATGAATGATGATACCGAATGGACCCCATTTCCTGATGATAATTTGCTTGACATTACTGACAAAAGCCAACTTAATGAGTATGAAGCTAAAGGACTAGCCATAGCTGAGCTATTTGTTTTTGATCTGGATATAGACGTTCAATTATCAACAGGGCTGGTTTTGACACTACATAGGATAGCCTTTGGAGAGTTGTATGACTGGGCTGGAAAATGGCGGACTGTAGAGGTGCGAGTTGGTCAGTTAGTGCCACCACCTCCAAATCAGGTATTGCAGTTGATGTACCAATTTATCGACAATCTGAATTTTAAGTTATCAATATCCCAAAGTGTACAAGAGCATCTGGATTGCCTGATTTTTGCTCACTATGAATTCATCAAAATCCACCCATTCAATAATGGTAATGATCGAACGGGGCGAATTTTGATGAATATCGTAGCGCTGAAACTAGGCTATCAACCTTTACAACTTTACTACCGGGAAGGCGAAAGCAGGAAGGCCTATATAAATGCTATGAAAGCGGCAGATCGGGGTGATTATGTCCCCTTAAATACGCTGCTCAGCGAAGAACTGACTCCCTTTTGATTCTTCTGCTTTTAATACCAACTCCACAATTTCCGCAATTTTTGGTTTCGAGACCACCTGATCTTCTAGGGCCATTGTCGAAAAAACAGTGTCTGTAAGTACTTTCGTGAGGAAAGCCTTTTCGGTCAATTGAGGATATTTTTCGTAGAATTTCATCTGATTACAAAGATAAGAAACGACTACTTCATTGTCACCACGGTTACTCCGGCACCTCCGCGTTCAACGTGTTCGTCGGCCATACGGCCAACTTGTTTGTAACGCCGGAGATGCGTGCGGACCAAGTTGCGCAGGATGCCATCGCCTTTGCCGTGTACAATGCGGAGTTCGGGGTAGCCGAGCATGAGGGCATTGTCAAAAAACTGATCCACTTCGGTGAGGGCTTCGTCGCCACGCAGACCACGAATGTCGAGGTTGAAGCTGAAATTCATCATCTTCTCGTTCATGTCGACGCCTTTCATACGGGGCTTTTCGGTTTCGCCAATAGCCTCTTTGAACGCTTTTTTGCTAACCTTTTCGAGCCGGTTCAGCTTCACATTCGATTTTAGGTCGCCAATGCTTATTTCGGCGTCTTTGCCGCGCATGGCCAGCACTTGCCCAACGGCCGTTTGGCCCTGAATCCGAACGAAGCTCCCCACGTCAATAGCACCGTTGTCTGACTCGAATTCTTCTTTTTCTTTCGGTTTAGCGAGCTCAACAATTACCTCGGGCTTCAGCGTTTTTTGCTCAAACTGTTGCAATTCCTGCCTGATTTCACGAGTCATTTCCTTGTCGGCCTTCGTCTCGCGAATTTCCCGAATCGTGTTTTCGATGCGCTGATTAGCTTCCTGGACCAGAGCCTTCGCTTTTTGCTTGGCCTCGTTCAGGAGTTGCTTCTGATCGTTGTCGAGCCGCGTTTTCAGGGCGGTGTATTCGGCTAGTTGCTGGGCCGCTTTGCGCGAATTGATACCGATTTCGATATTCTTTTCGGCAAATACCTTCTTCTCGATGTCGAGCTCTTTGATCAACTTCTCGAAGTTCACCTGCTGGGTGCCCAGTTTATCTTTGGCACGCTCAATTACAGCTCGTGGCAAGCCAATCTTGCTGGCAATCTCGAACGCAAACGAAGACCCTGGTCGCCCAATTTCGAGTTGATACAGTGGTTCCAGATGTTCGCCATCAAAGCGCATGGCCCCGTTGACAAGACCCGGTGTTTTGTCGGCAAATACCTTCAGGTTGGTGTAGTGCGTGTTGATGACACCATACGCCCCCGATTTATTGAGATCTTCCAGAATAGCTTCAGCAATGGCACACCCTAACCCCGGCTCCGTCCCCGTTCCAAATTCGTCGATCAGGAACAGCGTCCGTTTGTTAGCGCCCACCAGAAACTGCTTCATAGCCGTGAGGTGCGAGCTGTATGTACTGAGGTCATTTTCAAGAGATTGCTCGTCGCCAATGTCGATGAACAGGTTTTGGAATACACCCATTTCGGAGTACTCAACCATAGGCACCAGCAACCCGCACTGAAGCATATACTGCACCAGACCAATAGTTTTGAGAGCAATGGATTTACCGCCGGCGTTGGGGCCGGAGATAATCAGAATCCGTTGTTTCTCATCTAATCGAACCGAAAGCGGTACTACCGATTTATTCTCTGCCCGTGCTTCAGGTTTCTGAAACGACAGGTGCAGCAAAGGGTGTCGCGTGTTTGTCCAGTCGATATGGGGGCGGTTGTGCACAATGGGCATCCCAGCCTCAATCTGAATAGCTACGCGGGCTTTGGCGCGGATGAAATCGATTTGGGCCAGAAAATTAACCGCCCGTTTCAATCCTTCCAAATGGGGACGTACCTGATCGGTCAACGCCAGCAAAATGCGGTGAATTTCACGGCGCTCAGCGTATTCCAATTCCCGAATCTCGTTGTTGGAGTCGAAGACTTCGGCGGGTTCCAGGTAGACTGTTTGACCCGTGTTTGACTCATCATGCACGAAGCCTTTGATTTTGCGCTTGTGTTCGGCGGCTACCGGAATAACCAACCGTCCCCCGCGCACGGTAAGGCCCAGATCGTCGGGAATCCAGCCGTTTTGCCGGGCGTTTCGCAAAATGGAATCCAGCTGCTTGCGGAGGTTAGCCTGCTCCGAAATGATCTGTTTCCGAATGCGCGACAACTCAGGCGAGGCCGAATCGCGAACGTGACCCCGATCGTCAATGATCCGGTCGAGGGCGGCCAGCAGGTTCTGGTCAAGAGCAACGGGACCGGCCAGTTCTTTCAAAAAAGGGAACTGGTTCTCTTCGCGTTTAGCTAGAAACGTTAGGCACATCTGTACCGTTTTCAGGGCCAGTTTCAGGTTGAAAAAATCTTCTTCCGTCAAAGCAAGTCCTTCAATTCGGGCTTTGGTCAGCTGGTCGCGAACGTCGATGTAATTGGACTGCGGAAAATCGGATTCATACTGAACAATCTGCTTGAATTCAGCAGTTTGCTTCAATAATTTATCAATGAGTTGATGATTATCGGTAAAGCGTATTTTATCCACGTAATCCTGGCCAAGCGGGCTAATACAAGCCTGTTTAAGGAGTTCGCGGATTTTGTCGAAGCCTAGTTTTTGTTCGAGTGTATTTGGGTAAAGCATTCAGGAGAAAGGGGATTGGTGCAAGATAGTCCCCTTCTATTAACGTAAAATGAGCTTTCCCGGTTCAAGACTGGCAGGCCTGGCTTTAGGACCTTCTAATCATGTTAATTGTCTTTTAACATCGACTTAATTGCGGTTTAAAGCTACTCCCCGAGTTTTGAGGTCACGCTATGTAATACTAGCGGCTTCATCGTAATGGAAACGTTTGTTATCTTCACAACAGCATTATTAAGCTTTGGCGCCCTGGTCCTTCAGGATCGTTCGAGAGCTTTCTTCGTGCTTTTTCTGCATCTTCTACTGGCCCTAACCGTTTGTTCGCTTGCCTACCGTACGCTGAGTGGAACCGGTACTTTGCTGGTACCTTTTGTGGATGGATGGAATCGGTCGCCATTGATGCAGTTGACCAACGGCAGAGCGTATACGATGCTAGGTGTAAGCCTTACTATGGTTGCTACAGTTACTACGGTTAAAGCCCGGATCATGTGGACGGTAACGCAGACAACATCAGGCAGCCAGTCATTCAGCGATTCGCCTTACAGCTGCCTGATGATGGTCTGGATTCACATAACAGCTATTGTTTCGTTGCTTTTGCTGTAACCACCGACGTCTCAATAACTCCCCATTGCTGTCCTCTCAAGTGTAATTCGGCTCTCGGTTCGGCCCTGGTAATCAGATGAGTGGGTCGTACATCAGTTAAATTCATAGTGCTCTCGTCGCGCAAGGTTGCCTGAAGCGTGCCGCAGGTATCGGCCCTGATGAGCGCAAATCCGTCATTTTCAGTTTGTACGGCCAACGTACCAGTTACCCGCATTTTCTCGGTTAATAAACGGGCATGATGCGCGGTTAGGCTCAACTGTGGCGACTCAAAGCCACTCACTGTTATCCATACATTATTGGTATAGAGACTGCTTAATTCGGGTAAATGTAACACTAGTCCCAATGGTCTGTTATAGGCGGGTTCATCAATTGGGCCATCCCAGCCTTCCCC
Source organism: Flavobacterium sp. SUN052 (assembly GCF_028867935.1). GTDB lineage: Bacteria > Bacteroidota > Bacteroidia > Flavobacteriales > Flavobacteriaceae > Flavobacterium. The sequence goes on along the minus strand of NZ_JAPQNS010000002.1, from coordinate 135,832 downwards.
TTTCGTGGTAAACGTAACTGATAAGGTGTCTCCCCGCTGTTCTGTTTTGAAAAAATGACCTTTCATTTCAGGGTTGAATAGTGCTTGTGGTGTGGCATTGCGTTCAATCTTAATCTCGTAATCGGGTGTTCCTGAAATACGCAGGTGTTTCAGCGGGGGTAGCGGTTTGGCCGTAAAATTCTGGTAGGGATTGCTCCAGTCAATTTTGTCGAATTCCCGTTTCATTAGGCTATTGATCGACAACATGCCCGTAAGCGTAATTACCGCTAACAAACATAATAGTTTGATGCTCGTTTTCATGCTTTGGTAAAGGTTTGAGAAATGAATTGCTGATAGCGGGTTTCCAGTTCAGTTATGTTGATGCCCAGCAGATACATATTTCGGAAGAACACCGGAAGGTCGTTTTCCAGAAAACTCTCCCGTCGATACGCTTTGATCTTGTCCAAGGCATCATCGGCGGGGAAGAAACCAATGCCTCGCTTGTTGGCAATAATATCTTTTTGGCTCAGAAAATCGTAAGTACGCATCACGGTGTTGGGATTCACTTCGAGTTCGGCGGCAAGGTCGCGCACCGAAGGGATTTTGTCGCTAGTGGACCAGCGGCCCAGTAGAATCTGTTCGCTGACATACTCGGCGATTTGCAGATAGATGGCTTGTTTGTCGCGAAATTCCATAGATCAGACCTCTCGTTCTTTAAGGCGGAAATAAGCAACGGCGTACAGTATTGCCACGGCAGCGATTCCTATGCTCCAGCGGATGATATTACCAATCTTGGGCACGGCAATGTAATGGTATATACCACTAGCAGTCTCTTTCATAACCCCAAACCCTGCAAAAGGAAAGGCATTGGCAACTGTTATTGAATTACCTACTAGCATTTGAGCGTAGTACTTGTTTATGAAAAGCGCTGCACCAAACAATATGAGTCCTATAAATACCCCAATAGCTAACGTGTATTTACGGAACAGGAGCGTAGCTGCCAGGGTGAACGGATGTAGCAGAAGCCAAACTGCCCAAACAGGTGTTTTATTGAGTTCCGTAAAATCTACACGTTCAATAGTGCGGGAAATATGCCTCTGGGTAAAATAGTCGAGCGTTACTTGGGGCCAGTCGCGATGATTGACGTAGTAAGTACCGATGGCATCGATAATCGTAAAAAAGCTGAAGAAGCACAGTACGAAACCCAGCCCGGTAACCACCCACAGCAATAACCATTTCTCAAATAAGGAAGCTGGTAACATCAGCGATGTTAAAGCCTGCTCACGGTTGTTGTAATCAGATGCAATTTGATGCGTAAATAAGGGCCAGAGTACTAAAGACAAAATGAGGAACCCTATTAATCGGCTACTCTCAACTGAATTGGGCGGGTTCTTATAAACCATAAAAGACATGCTGACGGCGAGTATTACAAACAAAACGCCCACCATAGAGAGAAGGCCCCACCCATTATCTTGCAAAAACTTGCGAAGTAAGGGCACAAAACGGGCGGCTGAAAAAGTCTGATTCATGGTTGGGCGTAGACGGTTTGAGTAGAAAATAATTGCTGAATGCGCGATGGGTGCGCTTGTACGGCGTTATAAAGTCGTTCCAGATCAAGGCGGCTGTTCCGATAATCGGCTAGTTCGTCGGGGCGGTTTTCGGTTACCACGGCATAACCGCCTACTACCCGCTCAGAGTACAACACCGGCGGAAGACCAGCCAAATCGGGTACCAATCCGAACCAGAGCCGGTCGGTTATGGATTCTACGCTCGCGTTGAGCGCTACACCAATGCTACCGTTTGGCTTCTCGCCCAGAATCACAATGGGGTCGATGAGGGTTTCGAGATCACGCACCTGGTGAGTTGAGATAATGATGATCCGGTTCTCGCTGGCTGCACCGGCTACTAACCGCCGAAACTGACTTTTTGAGGGAATGTCCAGTCCGTTTGTCGGTTCGTCCAGAATCAACAAGGCAGTGTTGGTCGCCAGGCCAAAACCAATCAACACTTTCTTTTTCTGGCCGTATGACATTTCGCTCAATCGCTGACTGTCGGGGAAGCCAAACTCGGCGAGGTAGCCCGAAAATTGTGCGTGATCGAAGCGCGGGTAAAAGGGCGCGTTCGATTCTATAAAGGCCTTGACACTTATGGGGGGTACAAAGAATTCTTCCGGAAGAAGGAATACATCTTCCAGGAAGGCCGGTTTGCGGTCGCCGGGTGTGTGCTGATTCACGCGAACGGTTCCGCCTTTCGGAAACAGCAGCCCCGCCATCAACCGGAGCAGGGTAGATTTTCCGGCTCCATTTGGTCCCAGCAGTCCATAAATGGTGCCCGGTGGCATGGTGAGCGAGAGACCATCGTAAATAAGTCGGTTGCGTGAATACCCGAACCGCAGGTCGTTTAGTTGGATCATAGTCATGTACTGCTTTAGTGTATTAGATAAATAGTGCACTGCAATACTACAACGTCTGCTACAGAATTGTCAAGGATTCGGCGAGATTTATTTTTTGCACGTTGTCTAAAGTTGCCGGTTCACGCGCTTTGGGCTATTTTTGACCCAGTCAAACCAAACCCTCTCCACTTGGCCGGGTTGCCGGTACGGAAGGTATTTTATAATCAATGGATTTATTGAAAGGAAAAGTGGCGCTCATCACGGGCGCTTCGCGTGGGATCGGACGGGCCATTGCCCAGCGATTTGCGCAGGAAGGTGCTCATGTTGCCTTCACTTATCTGTCGAGTGTAGAAAAAGGACAGGCTTTGGAAGAGGAACTCCGGGCGTTTGGTGGCACCGTGAAGGGTTACCGTTCCGATGCGTCCGATTATAAAGCAGCCGAAGATCTGATTGCCGCCGTAATTGCCGATTTTGGTACGGTTGATGTACTGGTGAACAACGCAGGGATAACCAAAGATGGATTATTAATGCGGATGTCGGAAGAACAATGGGACACCGTAATTACCGTTAATCTAAAGTCGGTCTTTAACCTGACCAAAGCTGTTATCAAACCCATGATGAAAGCCCGGGCCGGGTCGATCATTAACCTCACCTCAGTGGTGGGTATCCGGGGTAACGCGGGACAAGCCAATTATGCGGCATCAAAGGCAGGAATCATCGGTTTTACCAAATCGGTGGCACTCGAACTGGGTTCGCGGAATGTGCGGTCGAATGCCATTGCACCGGGTTTTATCGAAACAGAGATGACCGGCGAAATCAATGAAAAGGCTGTGGAAGAGTGGAAACAACAGATACCGTTGAAACGCGGTGGTCAACCCGAAGAGGTGGCCGATGCCTGTGTGTTTCTGGCGTCCGATTTATCTCGCTACATCACCGGACAAGTGCTTCAGGTTGATGGGGGAATGCTAACTTAATATGAACGTAATCTTCCAATCCTCACCCTGGTGGGTGCTGGTCTGTTTGCTGGTAGGCGCAGTATACGCTGCTGCTTTGTATCAACCAATTCCTAACCGGGAGTCCGACACGGTTTCTGCTTGGGATCGAAACGTCCGTTATGGACTCGCTGCCCTTCGGTTTGTGGCGGTTAGTTTGCTGTGTTTTCTGCTGGTTAACCCGCTGATTCGCAGCATTCGGACCCTCACCGAAAAGCCTAAAGTCGTGCTGGCCATCGACAACTCGGAATCGGTGGCAGCGGCTGGTCGTCCGGCTTTGACGGCAACACTCGGCAACTTGCAAACACTCCGGCAGCAACTCGCCAACGAAGGGCTCGATGTATCGGTGCGCACCCTCGGCGACTCCACTACGGATATGGATTTGGGACAGATTCCGTTCACGCAGCGGACAACGAACCTGTCGGGGCTGTTGTCGAGTATTCGCAACGACTATGAGGGTCGCCATCTTACCGACGTGGTGCTGATTTCGGATGGCATATTCAATCAGGGTTTGTCACCCACATTTGGGCAATACCCGTTTGCGGTTCATGCAGTCGGTTTGGGGGATACCATTCCCAAGCGCGATATAGCCGTGAAAGGCGTGGTTGCCAACCGGATTGCGTATCTGGGCAACCAGTTTCCGATTCAGGTGGAGGTGACCAGCAACGGTTTTCAAGGCCGGGCGGGTACGGTAATATTGCGGCAGGGCGGGCGTGAGGTTGGTCGTCAGACGCTGTCGTTCGGACAATCGCAGACATTCGGGGCGGTAACGTTCCAGACTGCGGCTACCCAAAAAGGAGTTCAACACTTTGTGGTCGAAGTGGTGCCGCAGGCGGGGGAGTTCAGCACCAAAAACAACCGTCAGGATGTTTATATCGACGTGATCGATGGGCGCGAGAAAGTGCTTCTGCTTGGTCTCAGTCCCCACCCGGATCTGAAAGCCATTCGGAGCATACTGGAACGCAATCAGAACTACGAGCTCGATGTACGCACGCTTATTGGTAGCGAAACCCCTCCACCAACCGACAAAAAATTCGACCTGATTATTCTGCACCAGATTCCCGATAACGCCGGGGCCAGTGCAAATGTGATACAGTTACTACTGGCTAACAATAAGACGACGCCTATTCTGTTTGTATTGGGCAATCAGTCGTCGATGGGGCCTTTCAATACCATCAACCCCGTTATGCAGGTTACGGCTCAACCGGGTCAGAGTGATAAAGTTACGGCTCGTTATAACGATACGTACAAGCAACTGAACCTCGACGCGGCCCGGCTGGAAATTATTACCAAACTACCCCCTCTTTTAGCGCCTTACGGCGATTTCAAGCTGATGCCGGGTAGTGAAGTGGTGCTGTGGCAACAGGTAGGCAGTGTACAAACGCAAAAGCCGCTGCTAGCGCTGAACGTGACCGCTGGTTCGCCGGACCGCCCCCGCAAAACGGCCGTACTGGCGGGTGAAGGAATATGGCAATGGCGACTGGAAGAGTACGCGCTGACGGATAAGCAGGAGGTTGTGGATGAAATGTTACAGAAGGTCATCCAGTTGATTTCGGTGAAGGAAGACCGCCGGAAGCTGCGCGTCTACCCGATTCGAAACGAGTTTGTGGCGGGCGAAAAAGTCATTTTCGAAACCGAACTCTACAACGACATCTACGAGCGCATCTACGATAAGCCAGTCAACCTGAGTATCTTGGATGAGCGCGGTATCACCCGAAGCTTCAACTATACCCCAACAACCGACAATAGCCGGTTCGAGATCAGCCGATTGCCGGAAGGAGCTTACCGCTACCGGGCATCTACCAATTTGAGCGGCAAAAATGAAGTTTCGGAAGGGCAGTTCATCGTGCGCGATCTGCAACTGGAAGCACTCAACACCACAGCCGACCATGGATTGTTGCGCCAGTTAACCACGCAAACAGGCGGTAAGTTTTATAATACGAAGAACGTGGCCAATCTGGTTCGTGACCTCACCAGCCGTGAAATACCAGCCCGCCTGAGCAGCACCGAAGAGTTGAGCGAGCTCATTAACTGGCGGTGGTTATTCTTCGTCGTGCTGGTACTTGCTACGCTTGAGTGGGGCACGCGGAAATATTTCGGAGGATATTAATGGAGACAGTAAACGAGGGCGGAGTAATCAGCTAGTGGCTGGTTACTCCGCTTTTTTACGTCCAATTGTTTTATGTCTCCAAACAGCCACCACAGCTGTGTTTGCGTGAGGGTGATCTGGATTAGTTGCCAGCAGACGCTTTTTCAGCGCATAGGCTCTCCCAAAATCATCTATTAAACCAAATCTGTTTGTGTCACTTGGTAAGATAGGTTCGTTGAAACCATAGCAGTTGGTTAGGGAACTGATGTCAAAATAAGGTTGATCCATTAAGTCGTATCCTACGAATTCAAAACCATCAATTGTAAGGTCTTTGCAATCATGGTCTGGCTCAATGACAATGGTCAATAAATTGAATCGGTCATTCCCTTTTGCTTCCTGTATAACGTAGTCAAGGTTTGTGAAATAAGTGGTCAGGCACCTATTCGGACTGTACACATAATCCCAGTTGCCAGGGGATTCAATCAAACTCTTGCTTAGAGAGTCATCCAGCGTAACAATTTCGGTAGTGTGTGTTCTTGTCCAGTTACTATAACCCTCCCACGACAGTCCGTCTTCATCATAATCCTGGCCGAACGCTTTTCGCGCCGTGTATAAAAATGTCATTTGGTTAGTTTTCGACTTTTGAAGTGATTCTATAATACGCCAATAGTCGCATTTCCCGCATATTCCGGCAACATTTTGCGCACGACATTTGAACTAAGTGGAAATGAGAAAAAAATAAAGACCACGACAGCTGTCGTGGTCTTTGCCAATAGTGATTTCAATAAGCTAGTTGCGTTTTATTTCCCCATAGCTTCCCCACCTTGCGAGCCGTTTGTGCCAGTCATGTACAACTGGTTGAACAGGAGTTTGAAGGTGCCGTGTGCCTGTGCACGGAACGTGATTTCAGGGCCGAAGGCGTAGAATTTACCGGCGCCAACGGGTGCCATAAAAGCTGCTACGCCATCCTGCAAGTACGACTGACCCCACGCCCAACCGCTACGCAGTGGTTTGGCCGTGTCGAACCAGGCAAGCGGAACAATCAAGCCTTTAGCAATGGCGTCGGGCGCAGGTTTAAATACCGGGCTGGCATCGAAATACACATCCGTTTGAGACGGCATTCCCCAGGTGGCGTGTTGTGTTGAATCGACTCCTACGCGAAGTACGCTGCCTGGGATATAGTACTTCTCACCGGGCAATGGCCGCTCAGCTCCACTCGCTGTCATTTCAGAGAGGGCACTTTTTACCGGCAATTTCAGGTGATACGCCAGGTTGGTGCTTGAGCCAATGGTAACCACCGAACCGCCATCTTCCAGGAAGGCTTTGATCTGTGGAATGGTTTTGGCAGCGGTAACTTTGGTTAACTGGGCCCTATATTCGGCTGGTGTTTCTTCTTCTTTCGGCTCCCGTTCCAGACCCCGGAAAGCGTCAACATCCTGGCCATTCACGGGTGGGATAGCACGGGTAACGAACACCAATACGTCGTATTTTTTCTTTAGATCACCCGCGTCGATGTCCGATGGGTAAATAACTTTCATTGGGAAATGGTATTGTTCCATCAACCAACGCACCCAACCCGACGGCATTGAGCCACCATACGTATCCCAGATAGCAATCCGCATTGGTGAAACTTTCGTCAACGAGGTGCTCGGGCGCTTGGCCAGACCAGATATTTCCAGACCGAGATCTTTGGCTGACTTATCGAGTATAGACTTTGCCTTGGCTGAAGCTGGTACAAAAAACGCTCCGGCTTCTACGGTTGACTTGCCACCTACACCGTTTGGTAAGCGATACACTTCGACGCCTGACGCCAGCAGATCATTCACGGCAATAAACGAGTTGTTCGATTTAGCACTGAGCAGATACCCCCCGCCCGATGCGCCTGTAACATGTCCCTCTGGCGATTGAAGCTGGCCATAGGGCAGTTTCTTGAATGGTCCGTCGAACGCATCCAGTACCCGGTCAAACTTCACGTTCATCAGGTAAGCCAATGTCCAGCCAGCGGCATCATATGGACGAACCGGAGGACCACCTGGATACTGGAAATCGTTGGGGTGATCTTGTGGCTCAAACATATCCAGCAAATGAGGACGGAATGCCTGATCGGTTTTTACGACGTACGATCCGGCTGGGTATTTCTTGCCCGCTACCGTGAAATCGGAAGTTGCCTGCTGAATCTGGAGACCCGTTTTAATTAACGCATTCACGAACTTAACGGCGGTTGAAAAGTCAGTCTGATCGGCCGGAATGATGTATCCCCGTGGGTCACGCAGGATCGGGGCTTTCATAATCGTGTCGTAGTACTTCAGGTTCATACCACCACCCCGTGGCAACATACCATATTGAGCGAGGGCTGCACCAGCCGCTGATGTGGTTGAGGTAGGGCGTTTTGGATCATTTTTGAAGGCATCATTGATGGCGTCGATCCGCTTGGGCGATAAGGCCCAAGTGTCTTTACTACCCCGCTCAATGGAGTTTTTGCCCATCCGGTAGATGTTAAACAGCAGCTCATCGCGGTAACGGGCAGCATATCCCAGCACGGCGTAGTTGAGCGAAATGGAGTAGTCGATGGATTGCTTGAAATGCCATTTCTGAGGTGTAACCGGGAAAGGCGTGTTTCCGTTGGGAATCAGTCGGCTTGGAACCAGTGGAACGTCTTCAGGAGTAGGGCCACCTATGATTTCGGTCAGAAGGCCAATCATGTTGTGGAAGTGCGTGGTCGTACGCAGACCGCCGTTGTACCAAGTTGAGAAAACAGAGCCACCTAAACGAGTAAATCCCGGTTTGTTTTCGGCATTCAGACGGTTGATCATAGCCGCGCCAAGTGCGTCGATGCCCGTTACCATGAGCGGATCAAACACGTAGTTGAACGGATCGCGGTAGGGTGGACCAGCCAGAACAGACCCGGCAGGGCCACGCTGGTGGTGATTGTACATAATTTGTGGAATCCACTCGACAAACAACTGGCGACCGATGTTCTGAGTTTCCTTCATGTTCATGATGAAGAAATCGCGGTTGTTGTCGTGGCCAGCGTATTTCTGGTATAACTTCGGCAGGTTGTCCAGCGAGCGTTTGTTGGGTGTTGGCTCCCGCATGTACCAGTTTGTTACGATTTCCTGACCATCGGGGTTGGCGTGCGTCAGCAGAATAACGTCCTGATCCAGAATCCGCATCGTTTCGGGATCTTTGCGGCTCACCAGTTGGTAGACTGTTTCAATGAGCTGCATCGTGCCAACGGTTTCCGTTGCGTGCAAGCCTCCATCAATCCAGACAACGGCTTTACCTTCTTCCGCTAAAGCGCGGGCCTGATCGTCGGTGAGGCCTTCTGCCCGAGCCAGTTTAGTTGAAATCTCTTTGTACCGATCCAGCTTTTTGAGGTTCTCCGGCGACGATACAATCAGCATCAACTGATGACGACCTTCTTCGGTCAGGCCAATGTCTACCAGTTTGACCCGGTCAGACGCTGCGGCTACCTTTCTGAAGTAAGCCTCCGTTTGGGTGTAAGTGGCCAGCTGATAGTCGTCGCCAATATTGAATCCAAAATGTTCTTTTGGCGACGGAATCGACTGGGCCATTACTGTGCTCAAACTGACTAGTAGCACAGCCAGCATTGAAAATGGGGAATAACGCATCGTTGATGGTTGATTGGGGTATTTGTTTAAGTAATAATTAGTTGTAAGTGGTTTCTAGCTATGAACAGTGGTCTTCAGTTACGCAGCAGTATTATTTTCTTCGGAAGCGAACACCCACCCGGCAATCGCCGACTTCGCCACGAGCTTCGTCGCAAACATTTTCCTGAAAGCCTTCAATTCGACGGCCATCTTTCAGGGTGAGCATGAACTTAAATACAAAGTAATCATTCTGCACAACACTACTCAGGTTCGTACCGGTGAAGGCAGCCAACTGGGCAGCTGTTACCGTAAACGTCTTAGGAAATTCTGTAACAGTCGCATAGAGTTTGTCAGAAGTGCCAACCCGACTTGGGAGCGGAAACTGGGTAACACTAGGGTATTTGCCACCGGGCTGCGACAACACAATCGGGTAAGCGGGATTACCTGTGGCCGGCGCTTTCACAAAACCCAGGTACACATCAATCGATTGTACCTCGGCTTTTCCAAAACCTTCCCACTTTAGGATATATTCAAACTCCTGAGCACCAACGTTGGCAGCACCCAGGTCGAAGAAAGAGGTATTGGACGTTGCTACTGTTGGCAGAGCCGATTTGGCCGTATTGACAACCACCAGAGGAACGGCGGTATATGCCCAGTTTTCCCAAACGTAATCTTCTGTTTTGCAGGCATCAAGCAGCACTAACAAAAGTAGCAAACTGTATAATATAGGCGATGATTTTTTCATGGCTAAGTGACGATGGTTAGTTGTTATTTGTCCCAGAACACAGGCGTTGTCTGCTGGGCCGTTTGAATTTTGTCTGCCTTGTCTGAAACGCTGGCATTGGTCGATAGCTCGGTAACCGAATACGTCAGACGCAGCGGGAACGTGTTCAGCGGAGCAATAGGAGCAGGTAATACCGGCAAACCGGTCCGGCGATAATCGTTATACGATTCGATGCCATTACCGTAATTGGCAATGTATTTTTGAGTCATCACCGCACTCAACTTACCCGCTGCATCGGCTGCATCGTACTGAGCTGTCCGGTTCGCCACGAAGTTGGTAACAGTAGCTGTTGCCAAGCTAGCGGCTGAGTTTCCACCCGATGTCGAGATCGTATTGATGCTGTTCAGGCTGGCCGTTATACCGTCCTGAAAGAGTTGCTTCGCATCGCCTGCTGTTCCCATCGTCAGTGCTGCTTCGGCCAGTATGAATTTCACCATCGCGTTGGTGATAAACGGAAAGATGCCTGCCCCTGAACCATCGGTATTGGTCACCACTTTAGGAGTTGCGGTAGCGCCCGAATTGGAGATGAACACGTTGGCTGCCGTTAGGTTGTTGATCGGGGCGGCATCGTATAACCCGCCCGCCGGATACACGCCAACGGTAGCTTTCAGAGCATTGTCGTTGGGTGAGGCTGTGGCATCGCCCGTATACCGGCCAAAATAGCCATTACCAGTTGGAGTGAAACCAACGGTGTAATTCGACGTTTGCCGGTAGAAATAATACCGAATCCGGGGGTCGTCGGTGCTGAACAGGCGTTCAATAAAGTTTTGACTCATGTAGTAACTCTTGCTGGCCTGGTATTCGGCCCGGTGCCAGGGATGCCGGTTGGCAGGTGTTTCGGTGGTGCCAAACCGGAACGTGAAATCCTGTGCATTGGTCGTAATGAGCGGAGCATTGCTGCTCAACAGGGCTGCAATACCGGCTTTGGCTTTGTCGGGCTGGGCAAGACGAATCTGGTTAAATAGTTTCAATTTCAACGTATTCCCCATCCGAATCCAGGCGGCTTTGTCGCCTTTGTAAATGATATCGGCCGTGGTAGGCTGAATCGCGAAAGCTCCCTTGTTCGCATCGGCCAGTGCGTCGTCGATCAGCGTAAACAGACTGGTGTAGATGACTTCTCCACTTTCAAATTTCGGGTCCGATACCGTTAGGCCCTGCGAGGCATCGGTATAGGGAATATCACCCCACAAATCGACCATCACGCTGTAGATATAGGCTTTTTGTAGTTTAGCGATAGCTACGTAGTCCCATCGTTGCAGGCGGGTGCCCTCCCGGATCACGATCTCGATGTCGTTCAAAACCTGCGTGTACAGCGCATTCCAGGATTGCTGATAATCGGTGCCATCCTGAAAGTTGCGGCTCGTGTTGCTGGTGTACAGATGCTGCATCAATATTGATGCACCCTGGTTTACATCGCGTAAACTACCCGTCATCGACACTTGCGTGGCCGGGAGTAACAGCTCAAGCACCGGCGTTGTGGGGTTGTTGGGATCGACATTAATATCGACAAATTTGTTGCAGGAACCTGCTAGCAGGAGCAGGCCAAACAGAACAATTATTCGTTTCATAGTTAGTGAGGTTTTTAAACCGCAAAGGCGCGAAGGATTTTGCACCTGAAACTGGTTTTCTAGCCAATTCTTTGCGCCCTTCGCGTATGCTTTGCGCCTTTGCGTTGAGAGTTTTAGAAGCTGAACCGGAGGTTAACACCTAACCGGCGAGTGGTTGGAATCCCGATAAAATCGAATCCCTGCGAGTTGCCAGCTCCCAGTGAGCTAACCTCAGGGTCGAAATTGAGGTACTTGGGGAAGTTGGGAGCCAGATACCAGAGGTTGCGCCCGCTCACCGATAGAAACGCCGACCCAAATGGTGTTTTCGACAACCAGGCTTTGGGGAACTGGTAGCCCAGTGACACTTCACGAAGCCGGAAAACGGTAGCGTCGAGTATGTTTACTTCGCCAGCACCACCCGGCCCAAAACCACCGGTGAAGTAGTAATCGGCAACGGCAATACCAATGTTGTTGGGAATCTTCTTGCCTTCTCCATTCAACAATGGTTTGAGTGTGTTTACATCACCCAGAACGCCCGGCCCTACCAGAATGGCCTCGCGCTCTTCGGTGTCGCGGGTTGCTCCTCGGCTCAAGAGTTCGTAGGCCGTAAACGAGTACATATCACCTCCCTGCTTCCAGTCGAACAGGGCACTTAAGGTAAGTCCCTTGAAGCTAAATGAGTTGGTGACGCCCAGAATAAAGTCAGGGTTCGGATTGCCGATAGCTGCCGTTTTGCCGCTCAGGATGGGCTTGCCCGTGTTTGGGTTCACCAGAATGTTGCCTTCGTCGTCGCGGGCATAAGTTGAGCCACGAATCTGTCCGTAGGGTTGTCCGGCAATGTGAACGCTACCCAGATCTGAGAAACCACCGTAGGGAAGTTCTTTCAGGGTACCGATGTCACGGACAATGTTCCGGTTACGAGTGAAGGCCGCCGAAATATCCCAGGTAAATCCATTGGCGCGTTTGATGGGCGAGGCTGTTAAGCCAATTTCAATCCCTTCGTTTGAGGACTTACCGAGGTTAATAACCTTCTGGGTGTAGCCAGTCGATGGAGCCGCATTAACCGTGAAAATCTGCGACGTACTGATCTTGTTATAATACGTGATGTCGAGGCCAAGCCGGTTGTTGAAAAACTGGAGTTCTGTTCCCAACTCAAGTTCGGTGATGAACTCTGGCTTGAGGAACGCATTGGCCAGCAAGTCCGACTCAGTCAGTGTGCTTTGGCCACTAAATGGCGACGAAATGCCACCTGTACCACCAACTCCTAACACAGGGTTGGCAATGTAAACGGTTTGTGTTTGGTACGGCGTGGCTTCGTTACCCACTTTAGTGTAGCCCGCCCGCAACTTGCCAAACGACAGAACATTTTTGGGGATTTGGAATGCTTCTGTAAAAATCAGCGAGGCACTCGCTCCACCATACAGATAGCTTCGGTTGCTGGAGGGCAATGTCGACGATACGTCATTACGAGCTACGAGGTTAAGGAAGGCGTAGTTTTTGTAGTCCAGCGAAATATCGGTGAAAAACGCAAAGTACCGCTGTTTGAAGTTGTTACGGTTGTTGGGTAACACCCGTGGGATTGTTACGCTGGTGTTATTTAGGGAGTTGATTCCCCGGAAGATAATCCCATCACCGAACACAACCTGCCGCTCGGTCAGACGCTGGTTTACGTTATTGCCTAAAATAACCTTTAGGCCAATATCCTCATTGATCGCTTTGGTTGCAGTAAGCAGCAGCGTATTGTCTAATTCCTGCCGGTAAATGTTGTCGTTGGTGATGTTGCCGTTGGGAAAGTAATCACCGCCTTTGCCATTGACCACCACCCGCCGGTCGGTGTAGGCGTTAAAGCCAACTGTGTTCTGGACGTTCAGCCAGGGCAGCGGGTCGAAACCCAGTACCACGTTGCCATAATACCGGTCTACTTTGCTAAAGGTTGGGCTGTTCTTAACCGACCAGTAGGGATTATCAGTACCTACTCGATCGTAGATGTTGTTGCCATTGAGTGGATTGGTGGTTGGGAAACCAGTTAAATCGTAGCTGGTTGGCACAAACATCAGAATGTCTAATATGGAACTACCGCTGCCGTTTGCTGCGCTCACTTGGGGTGATACCTGATCGGTATTCACATAATTCAGCGCTCCACTCACGTAAAACTTATTGTCTAACTGGGCATTACCGCCAATGTTGATGCTTGTGCGGGTAATCTCATTTTCGGGAACAACACCCTGATTACCCGTACGCGACAAGCCGAAGGTGAGGTTACCCTTAGAATTGCCCGTCGATACCGAAAGTGCATTCTCGAAAACGCTGCCCGTACGGAAGAAATTCTTGGCGTTGTACTGCGAGTACGATTGATACGGTACTTGGATAGGCGTGATACCGTCTGCCTGATAAAACTGGGGAAAAACGGTTGACGGATACCGGTTGTTGGTCGTCAGTGGGTGCGGGATCGTTTCACGGGTAGGAATCAGACTGGTAACGCCCGCATAAGGTGGCCCCCACGAGCCGAATACCCCGCTCCGATAATCGAAGTTGGTACCCTGACCGTATTTGGTCTGATACTCGGGTAGACCTGCCACGGTTTCCGTGGAATAACCTGTGTTAAAGGTTATTTCCAATCCTTTCTTGCTTTGACTTTTGCCGGCTTTGGTGGTCACGATAATGGCCCCGTTAGCCGCCCGAGATCCGTACAAAGCTGCTGCTGCGGCTCCTTTCAATACGGTCATGGTCAGAATGTTGTTGGGGTCAAGGTCAAACGCCCGGTTGGTAATTGTCGAGCCACCCACTGATCCATCGGTGCCGCTAAAACTGGAGTTGTCGAAGGGGACGCCATCCACTACAAACAGGGGCTGGTTATTGTTACCCAGCGACGAATTGCCCCGAATCGTAATGTTGGTAGCACCGCCGGCTGCCCCCCCAGATCCCTGAACGTTCACACCCGCAACTTTACCCGTCAGGGCTCGCAACGGGTCTGGTTCCGACCGCTGGGCAAGCTTGGTGGCATCGAGCGTGCTGACCGCATAGCCAAGTGCGTTTTTGTCGCGCTTGATACCGGCTGCCGTTACCACCACTTCGCTCAGCTGTTTGGTGTCAGCTATCAATTCTATATCGATAACTTCCTGGCTGCCAACTGTTCTTTCCAGTGTTTGGAAGCCTACGGCCGAGTAAACGAGCACCGTACTCTTATCGGAAACAGTAATCTGGTAAAATCCCTGCGCATCGGTGACGGTTCCTACCGTGCTTCCCTTTGCCGTTATCGTGGTGCCGGGTAATGGCTTTCGTTCCGCACTATCAACCAGTTTACCCTTAACAACGCGCTGTTGAGCAAGGGTAAGCAGAGGTAGGCAGAGGATAAACAATAGTAGAGATGCTCTCATAAGATAAATTAAAAGTAGCTTGTTAGGATGGAAGCGGAATGCCGCATATACAGCATGAAATTATAGGTTTAATTTTCTATTAATATTAAAATTTCAAATAAAATTTTGTAAAATATGATAAGTGCAATAAAATAGTTTATAATAAACACAAAATACAGTCGATTGTATGTTAAACAACGAGGATTGTAAATTTAGATATAATTAGAAAAAACGACCGGATAATAAATATGAGGATTTGTTTTTTGAGCAATAATTGAAAAGAATAGTAAAAATTTGGGATTATAAGTGTAAAACATCTTCACTAAGACAATACAGGTTTATTCTATTTTTGCACTAAATTGTTACGCAAGTGCTTTACATAGAAACCTTGGATTCTGTTACGGAATCATTGGATTTGACCGTCGAGTTTGTTAGAAACTATAAGGGGGCGGCCAGAGTGGTACAGACATAAATTGGACAACAGACTGTAATGAACATTGGTGATAAAGTCCGCATGGTACGGGCAAAAGAACAAGGCGTGGTGACGCGCTTTCTGACGGGTAATCAGGTTGAAATTGAAATTGAAGATGGCTTTCGCATTCCCGTGATGCGCTCTGAACTGGTCGTGGTATCGCCCATGGAAGCTGAGCGCTTACTGCGGCCTACTGGTAATGCCGCCCCACAGGCTCCACGCGGCCCGGTTATTCTCTCTAACCAGGGCGTTTATATGGCGTTTGTGGCCCAAAACGACCGTGAGTTCGCCGTACATATGGTAAACAATACTGATTGGGATATGCCCTACACGCTCAGCGAGGAACGGGGAACAACCATCAACGGTTTACAAAGTGGGACTCTTAAACCCCGTTCACAAGCCAAACTCAACGATTACTATTCCTTCTCGACGCTCGACAATTGGCCTACGTTCCTGTTTCAGGGGTTATGGTTTCGGGCGGCTAAGGTGAGTTTCCGCCCGCCTATAGTGAAACGGCTCAAGTGTCGCGCTCAGACGTTTCATGCCAGCAAAAAAACAGTACCCGTCTTGAATCAGCAGGGTCATTTGTTCCAGCTGGATGCTGAGGAGAAAGAAATTCCAGTCGAAGCGACACCCACCCGGCCAGCAGTAGCGTTGTCGTCAGAAGAAATAAAAGCTCAGATGCTCAAAGCGAAGGGAGAGCCAGCTGCTCCGCTGTCGTTTGAACGTCCTTCGGCGATTGTCGATTTGCATGTGGAAGCGTTGTTGCCTAAAGGGCCCGGTAGTCGGCAGGCGGGTGAGTTGCTCGATTTGCAGTTGGAGACTTTCGAGAAAATGCTCGAAAATGCGATCGCTACCGGCATGAGCGAGATCACGTTTATTCACGGTGTAGGTAGTGGTACGCTCCGCACCGAACTGCACCGGCGTTTGGGCCGACATGCCCATGTGAAGTTTTTCGAGGATGCCCAAAAACAGAAATTCGGGTATGGGGCAACGAAAGTGGTAATCAAATGACCGCGAAGCGATACCTTGTTCTTCTTCTTATAGTAACCGGGTGTAGCACGGCCCCTTCGGGTAGGCTGAACCCGAAAGCCCCCAAAGAATCCTACAACCGAACCGAAATGGAAGTCCGTAATGAAAAGTACCTGTCGACGGTCAATGTGCCGGTCAGTATTGCCCTTCGCGATGTAGAGCGGCAAATCAATACACAGGTCAACGGGCTAATTTTTGAGACCAATACCTTTGATACTCCCGCCCCCGATGGTAGCGATCCGTTGCACATTAAGGTTTGGAAACGCGGGAATATTAATGTGTCCGCAGCAGGAGGTGCCGATAGTTTGTTTCGGTTTGTGGTGCCGCTCAAAATCTGGGCAAAAGCGGGTAAGCGAATTTTTGGCTTCGTGCAGAGTCAGGCTACCGAATTCGAAATCACCATCCGGTTTGCCACCCGGTTCAGCATTGACCCCGACTGGTCGGTAAATACCCAAACTACGGCCGAAGGCTACGATTGGGGTGCCAAGCCAACCATTCGCATTGGTGGGTTTTCAATACCGATTACAGGTATTGTAGGAAAGATCATCGACAAAAACTTAGGTACGATCACCAAAGCCCTCGACCAGCAGGTTCGGCAGCAGATCGACCTTCGAACACCCGTTTTGCAAGCCTGGAATACCGTTCGCCAACCGTATTTGCTTTCGGAAGCTTACCGAACCTGGCTGCAGGTTGTTCCCCGACGTATTCTGATTACTCCGCTCCGGTTCGAAGGAAACACTATTCGGACGTTGATCGGTATTGAGGGCTACACGCTCACCAGTGTAGGAGCCAAGCCGGATGTTCGACCCGCCGTGTCACTGCCCGATTTGTCGGTGGTGCCAACGGTTAAAGATAATTTTCAGGTGAGTATTATGGGTGAGTCTACCTATGAGGAAGCGGCAAAGCTGGCCAGTGAGAATTTTGTTGGTAAAAAATTCGAGTTTCAGGACGGGCGTTATAACATTACGATCCGCGACATCGATCTCTACGGTCAGAATGAAAGCCTCATTATTAAAGCAGGCCTGACGGGTAGCGTTACCGGCGATATTTACCTCAAAGGCCGCCCGTACTACGATCCTGAAACCAAAACTATTGCCCTCAAAGATTTGCAGTACGATCTCGAAACCAGCAGTTTGCTTCAGCGAACCGCCAGTTGGCTCCTTAAGGGCACCCTGGCTCGAATACTCGAAAAGCAATTCACTATTCCTGTCGGTGATCAACTGGTCGAGATTCAAAAATCGATGCAGGCGCAACTTAAGAACAACCAGCTGACTAAAGGTGTGGTATTGAACGGCATTATCGATGAAGTTCGCCCTGATGGGGTCTATCTAACGCCCACGGCTATTCTGGCGGTTGTTTTCGCCAAAGGTAGGGTAGGCGTAAAGGTAGAAGGGCTACAGTAATTTTAGTACCTTTGCCCCAGCTAATACATGCCAATCGAAGCGGTGTGGGTTGTCTTATCGCTGGCTCGGCAACGAGCTGGAGGAAAGTCCGGACAGCGCAGAGCACCATACTTCCTAACGGGAAGGCAGGCGGTTGGGAACGACCGTCTGACAGCCAGTGTCACAGAAAATAAACCGCCTGACAGTGAGCAGTGAACAACTAACAGCTAACAGTGAATAAACTGCTTGCTGTTGGCTGCTCACTGTTCACTGAAAAGGTAAGGGTGAAATGGTGGGGTAAGAGCCTACCGCCCGCCGGGTGATCGACGGGGCAGGATAAACCTTATGGGCTGAAAGACCAAATATGCGGCAGAATAGGGGCGGCTCGTTCCTGTAGGTTCACCTTAGGGTGGAGTGATGCTGGCGCGGGTAGGTCGATAGAGAGCGTCGGTGACGGCGATCCCAGATAAATGATAAGAACCTTGGCCGCAAGGTTGAGTGACAGAATCCGGCTTATAGGCCCGGATCGCTTCGGTTGGCATGCTATTGGCTAAATTTTTGACCCATCCACGTTCAACGTTTCAAAGAATTTGCTACCTTTGCGGCCACGTTTCGCCGGGGGGACGGGTTCCCCCTACTGAAAACAAGCAAGCAAAATGGCTGTTAAAATTCGTTTATCGCGTCGCGGACGCAAAAAAATGGCGATGTATGACATCGTCGTAGCACCTTCTCAGGCTGGCCGGGATGGTAATTTCATCGAGAAAATCGGTACGTACAATCCCAACACTGACCCATCAACCGTTGTGTTGAAGCCGGAGCGGGCATTGCATTGGCTGATGGTTGGTGCGCAACCAACTGATACTGCCCGTTCGATCCTGTCGCACGAAGGGGTTATGTTCCGGAAGCACTTACAGGTTGGTGTTAACAAAGGCGCCATCACGCAAGAGCAAGCCGAAGAGAAATACACTTCCTGGAAAGAAGGCAAGGAAGGCCGTAAAGCTGATTCTGCCGATACCAAGCAGCAAGCCAAAGACAAAGATCGTGCAGATCGTCTGGAAGCTGAGCGCAAAGTAAATGCAGCTCGTGCTGAAGCTATTGCCAAGAAAAACATTGTGGTTGAAGAAACCCCAGCGGTTGAAGAAACTGCGGCTGAGGCAACAGAAGCTCCAGAAGCATCAACGGAGACACCAGCGGCTGAATAAGATCGCTAACTGGTTCAGTGATTACGGAGCCTGTTCATTGCGAGCAGGCTCTTTTTGATATATGTACGGTGGATTTTTAATCCGCCGTCAGAAGTACTTACGGCGGATTAAAAATCCACCGTACTTTGAAGCTATGACAAAAGACGATTGTTATCAGGTTGGCCACATTACCAAAACGCACGGTATCAACGGCGAAGTGGTCTTTTTTTTAGATGTTGACGATGCTAAGGAATACGCCGACATCGACTCTGTATTGGTTGAGGTAAAGGGGCAGTTGACGCCTTACTTTATCGAATCGATTGCTATTGTCAAAGGAAGCCGTGCCATTGTAGCCTTTGAAGATGTCGATACCATCGAACAGGCCGAACGTTTTATTGGCTGCGGCTTGTGGTTACCCCTCGCTAATCTGGAAGCCATTGAGGACGAAACCCGGTTCTACTTCCATGAGATTATTGGTTTTCGAGTAGTGGATGCTCAAAAAGGGCCGCTGGGAATTGTGAAAGCCGTTTATACAATGGCCACCCAGGACCTGATTGCCATGGACTATGAAGGGAACGAAGTGCTGATTCCGATTAACAGCGACATTGTTCCGTCGATAAACCGAGCCGAAAAGCAACTCAATGTTGTGTTGCCGGATGGTCTGCTGGAGATTTATACGTCTGACGCGGCCAGCGAAAAGCCAGAAGTTGATGGCGACGAAGAAGCTGAAGACGAGGAGACCGATGAGGATTGACATAATCACCTGCTTGCCCCGGCTGTTAGATAGCTATTTTGCGCACTCTATTCTGCAACGCGCCCAGCAGGCCGGGCATGCCGAAGTAGTAGTACACGACCTCCGCGATTATACGGCCGACAAACACCGGCGTGTCGACGATTACATGTTTGGTGGGGGAGCGGGCATGGTTATGCAAATTGAGCCCATTGCCCGCTGTATCCGGTCGTTGCAGGCAGAGCGGACCTACGACGAGGTTATATACATGACACCCGATGGTGAACGCCTGAACCAACGCGCCGTCAATACACTATCACTAAAGGAGAACCTGATTATTTTGTGTGGGCACTATAAAGGTGTCGATGAGCGGGTGCGGGAGCGGTTCATTACGCGCGAAATCAGCATCGGCGACTTTGTGCTGTCGGGTGGCGAGTTGCCGGCTGCGGTACTCTCCGATGCCATTATCCGGCTCATTCCCGGCGTATTAAACGACGAGACCTCGGCCCTCACCGACTCCTTTCAGGACAATCTGCTGGCTCCGCCCGTATATACCCGCCCGGCAGAGTGGGAGGGGATGAAAGTACCTGATATTCTCCTCTCCGGCCATGAGGCCAAAATTGACGACTGGCGTCATGATCAGGCGTTAGAACGCACAAAAACAAGGCGCCCTGATTTGCTCGATGAGTAAGTAACTTTAATGTTTTTTGTATAGTCTTTAGGGCGTATTTATCATACGTGACGCTGGAATTATTGTCTTTTTTTTTCTTTTGATAAATAGCTGTGTAAGAAAAGTTAAACAGAAAATCTATCTTTGCGGATAGATTAACTATGGCATAAATACTTAGGATATAACACTCTATACGTATGGATTATTAAACTGTTTTTTATTAAACTTACTGCATGAAATTGAGGGCAGGTGAAACCCTCTGATTAAGAATCAGTTTAGAATAAAATATAGTTATTTTGACTCTCTAATTTTGTCGAATTTGCAGTTGCATAGAGTTTAGTAGTCAACTTCTGGTACAGTAATTTTACTCAACATGGTTATTGGTATTTATAGATGTCCGCGCTTAGATCCATGAGTAGATTGTGTTACCTAAACCCCTGCTTAAACCCTAGCGTATGAATTCGATTTCTCAATCAGCTCCGGTCTTAATTCAAAATGCGTTAACTGTATCCAAAAACGGCGTTATTGTCTATCAGCCGGAACGGGATACCAATGGCTTAGTCATTGATTTTCGGCTGGTAATGCTCAACAGCATTGCTGAACAGGAAATTGAACGACCGGCACAAGAGGTAATTGGCCAGCGGTTTAGCCGGTTGTATCCGTATCCCGACGATACCACCCTACTGGAATTGTATCAGCAGGTGATTACTACAGGTAAGGCCGCTCATTTTGAGTATCAGTTTACCCGTCCCGACCAATCAAAACCCGCCTGGTTCGCCGTATCGGTTATGCGCGTGGATGATAATCTGGTGGTTTCATTTCAGAATGTTACACAGGCCAAAGCCGATGCCCAAGCCGCCCAGCAGACCAATTGGCTCGAAAGAGCGTTTCATGCCTCAATGAATGGGGTGGCGGTATATAAAGCCATCCGCAATGCACGAGGGGTAATCGATGATTTTCAGCTTATGATGATCAACGACGCGGGTTTGCGCATGAGTGGCCATACCCGTGAGCAAGTGATTGGCAAGAGTGTATGGCAGATTTACCCAGCGACCAAAATCAACGGACTTTTCGATCAGAAGGTGCAGGTATGCGAAACGGGCCAGCCTTATTCGGGTGAGCACTATTATCCTGAATATGATATCTGGATCGAAATGGCCATTGTGCCGGTTGAAGGGGGTGTTATGCTGACTTACGTCAATATAACGGCCCGTAAAAAACTCGAAGAAAAAACGATTAAGCAGACGCAGCTGTTCCAAAATGTGCTGGAAGGCGTCCCGGTAGGGATCGCTTTACTGAGTCCGATCTATAGCCAGGTAGCGGGCGAAAATCGCCTTACCAATTTTCAGGTAGTTCGTATGAACACCTGTCTTCGGCAAATTCTGGCTCTGTCGGTGCCTGATTCTTTTGGGCAGTTACTGACTACTGTTTTCAAGAAGGCGAACGAATCAGAATTACTCCCTCGCTGTATTGCTGGGTTTGAATTGGGCGAACCGCAGGAATACGACATGCCCTATCCAACAAACGGCGCATCACACTGGTACCGGGTGTCGATCGTTTGCCAGGATGGCCAGATCATTCTGACCCTGACCGACATTACGGCGATAAAAGTAGCGCAGGGAACCCATCATTTTCAGGCCGAACTCATTCAGAAAATCAGTGATAACACCCCGGCAGGCCTAGTCCTTTGGGAGGCTGTGCGAGACCATACACCCCAACGTAATGTGGTTGACTTTCGCTACCGGATGACTAACCTCGCCAACACCCTGGTGACAGGCTATGCCGAAACTGATTTGGTTGGTAAAAAGCTGCTGGAGACATTTCCGCGTTTTCGAGGTACGGAACTGGAGGCCGTGCTGCGTGAAGTGATCGCAACGGGCCGCACCCAACGCATGATCTTTACCTACTACACCGAACGAGCCGGTAGCTGGTTCGATGCCCAGTTTGTGCGAAAGAGCGATGGCGTGCTGATGACATTTATGGACGTTACAGAGCAGCATAAGGCTCAACTGGACCAAAAGGCACAATCCGATCTCTTCCAGACAGTCATTAATATTCAACCGGCGGGGATTGTGCTGTTCGGGCCGGTTCGGGAGCCAGCTTCGGATGGACAACTGGGTCCTATCATTGATTTTGAGTATGAAATGGTCAACGAAACGGAACTTCGACTGTTGGGCAAGTCGGCCAATGAGTTGCTTGGACAACAGTTAAGGATCTTGTTTCCCAGCAGCGATGGGCAGCAGCTTTTCGAGAAAATGGTTACCGTTGCCCAGACCAGACGGGCTCAGGAATGGTTAATGCCTTTTTTCAGTGATGGTATCCAGGGATGGTTTCAGGCATCATTGATCCCCCATGGCGATCAGATTTTGTTTACCTTTCTGGATGTGACGGAGCTGAAGCGGCAACAGCAGGCGCTGGAAGTGGCTAATATGGAACTTCGGCACAGTAACGATAATTTACAGCAGTTTGCCTACATCGCCAGTCACGATTTACAGGAACCCCTACGCAAGATTAAGTCTTTTGGCGACATAATTGCGGACAGAAATGCCGATGTGCTCGATGACACCGCCAAGGATATGCTGACTCGTATGCAGGCCTCTGCCACACGGATGTCGTGGCTGATCAGGGACCTGCTCGATTACTCGCGCATCACCACCCACCGGACGCCCTTTTCATCCGTTCCGCTCTCTACGTTGCTCAAGGAAGTGCTCGATGATCTGTTTGTGGTTGTGCATGATTTGAAGGCACGTGTTAACTGGGACCAATTACCGGTACTGTTCGGCGATAAGAAACAACTGGCCCAACTATTCCAGAATTTGTTGTCGAATGCCATGAAATTCCGCCCCGAAGGCGTTTCTCCCCAGATACAGGTGACAGCCCGAACCGTAAGTGTCCGGGATATGTCGCCTGAACTGGTCAAAAAATCGTTGGCCATAGTAACCACGGAGGATGGGACCGACTTGCTGTTTCACGAAATCAACGTAATAGACAATGGCATCGGGTTTGATGAACAGTACCTCGACCGGATTTTCCAGGTTTTTCAGCGGTTGCACGGTAAGGCAAAATATCCCGGAACGGGAGTGGGGCTGGCCATCTGCCGGAAAGTAATTGAAAACCATCGGGGTATTATAACGGCTTCCAGTCAGCCTGGTCAGGGCTCTACCTTCACCGTTTATTTGCCCGTTGGCAAAAACGTAGCCAGTTCTTGGCTACACACTGCTTAAATAAACCCATACACGAACAATCCATTTGCTCTACTAAACTACTTGATATGACTCCGTCTCCTACCTTCTCCGATGCTAACCTGCTTGATTGGCTTGAACAAAAAACGCCCGAACAACTCGACGAGGCTCCCTTTGGCGTTGTGCGCATGACCCGCGAGGGGGTGGTGGTGGCTTACTGCAAATCAGAATCGCACATCACGGGTATTGATCCAGCCTATGCGGTGGGCAAGTATTATTTTACTCAGATTGCCCCTTGTGCCAACAACATGATGATAGCGGCCAAATACGCGCTGCCGAATCTGGACGAAGAGTTGGATTATATTCTGACCTATGTGTGTGAACCGATCAAAGTGACGTTAGGGTTGCTCAAATCGCCCCAAAGTCACTATCAATACTTCCTGGTAAATCGCAAGTTTGTAGTCTGATGATTACCCAATCTCAAGACGCCCCGCAACAGCTGCAAAGGCTGTTGCCTCTGTTTCACCATTCACCCGTGGCTATGGCGGAACTGAACGAACAGGGGTCACTTGTTCAGGTAAACCCGAAGGCTATTCAGTTAATGATGCCCTTAGCCATGTATCTTGGTTTGCCCGGCGATAATCTGCTTGACATCCTTACGGGTTTTCTGCCATCGGTCGGGCAGGCTGTTACTGACTTCAGTGCCCACTCAGGCCTCATTATTGCCCATGAGCCGTATATCATTCGGTTTACCGTTCAGCAACAGTTAATTGAACGTCATTTTCGATTGACTATCGAAAAAACCGCCCCAACATCGCTATTGGTTTATTTTGAAGATGTAACGGATTTTCTGATTAAAGCCGATACCCTGCGCCAACGACTATGATTTGGACAACCGATAATGTCCAACGAATTGTTCTCGACACAGCCGGCCGAATTCTCCAAAAGCCTCATGCTGGTCTGCCATCAACCGTTCCGGCAGAGCTCGACCTGTACCTCGATCTTGGTCTTGATTCCTTGAAACGGATGGAGTTGGCCGCCCACCTGAACGAATTTTTTGGCATTCTGAATACCTCTCCCCAGAACTATCTGCTGGCCGGTACGGCGCTGGACCATTGGGTGAACTGCATTTTGCGGGCACGGGCAGAAAACGATCGCTGCATCACGTTCCGCACATCGGGTACGAGCGGGGTGGCCAAGCCGATTTCGCACCCCATGGAATCGCTCCTGTCGGAGGCTCAGTTTCTGGCCCAGTTGCTGCCCAAGCCTCGTCAATTAATCAGCACCGTATCCGCTAATCACATCTACGGTTTTCTCT
This sequence comes from Flavobacterium sp. SUN052, assembly GCF_028867935.1. Classification (GTDB taxonomy): domain Bacteria; phylum Bacteroidota; class Bacteroidia; order Flavobacteriales; family Flavobacteriaceae; genus Flavobacterium. The sequence goes on along the minus strand of NZ_JAPQNS010000002.1, from coordinate 111,115 downwards.
ATACAATTCTTTTGCCCGCCATCTGGCAAGTACCGCTCCGTTTACTAGCCGACGTTTCGGCCGACGACATTGACGCTCATACGCTGCTGGTTGGTACGCCCTTTACGTGGGATTTTTTGTACAAGTCGTTGTTTGGGAGCACCCACCTGGTGTGCCACGGGGTGTCCTCAACCGCGCCCATGCCGCCCGGTTTGTTTGCTCAACTGAATAGTGCTGGCGTGTCGTTAACCGAAATTTATGGTTCATCCGATACGGGTGGCCTGGCCTTTCGGCGCAACTCTGGTGCACCTTTTACGCTGTTCCCCTATGTAAGGGTGTCGTTAGATAAACCGCCTACGGTTACGCGTACCGATATCAATGCCACCTACCCGATTCCCGACCGGCTCGAACTACTATCTTCTGGTGAAATCAGGGTGTTAGGTCGGTTAGATGATGCCATACAAATAGCGGGTGTGAATGTCTATCCAGCCTTTATTCGGCGGGTGATTGAAACCTGTCCGTTCGTTACTGAGTGCGATGTGTATGCCAAGGCCGTAGCGGGCGATACGCAACTCTACGCAGCCGTTCGGCTACGTATCCTCAACGATAGCACGCGAGAGGCTTGCCTGCGCTGGATTCGCGAACACCTTAGCGCTCCTGAAATGCCGAAGCATCTGTACATGTACTGATTTTGCGTGAAAAACTTTACTGGTTCATTAGAACGCACAAAAACAAGGCGCCCCGACCTACTGAACGAGTAGTCGGGGCTGCCTTTTTACAAACTAGTGAATGGTGAATTGGTAAAATTGGTACTGGTAACAGATACTAGCGAATTCGTTGAACTGTGATTGGTACACAAATACCCGTTGGACAGTAAACAATCGTTGTCACAATGACGGTTTGACTGTCGACGGTAGCCTGATTGCGGAGCGTTCCCACAGCGTTGGCTTTGGCCTGGACGATCAACGTGACCGTCTGTCCAGGAGCCAGTTCAGGTAGGTTCCACGAGCCCCCAGTGGTACTGGTAACGAACGTACCTGATGAAGGGGTGGCACTCACAAAAAGTAAATCGGTATCCAGTTGGTCCTGCACTACCAGCGCGCTGGCCGAGGCCGTGCCGGTGTTGCTGAGTTGGATCGTGTAACTCAGTGGGCTACCTATAGGAACCTGCGTTTCGCTCACCACTTTAGTTAGTTGGAGCAAGGGTTGCCCTGCTTTGAAACCAATGTCGAGGGTATGGTCGCTCTCGCCTGATTGCCCCGTTCTATACGCAAAACCGACGGTTGTGCCCAGTATGGAGGCATTATTATCGCGCTGGCCGGAACCTTCTCCCGTGTCGACAGTGGTGCTGGTAGGAACCAGATTGGCTAACACACCCGCACCTATTCCGTTGAATTGAGTGGCTGCTACCCGAATGGTATAGTCGGCAAAAACCCGCACGCCAGGTTTCAGGGTTTGGTTGGGGCCGGGAGCGTCGATAACATTGCTTTGATTGAAAATGTACGAGCCCAGGGCATCCGTAGTTGCCTGCCCAACCACTTGACCCTGGCTGTTCACCAGTTCAAGCTGTACACCGGCAATGGGTCTTTCTCCAGAGTCCTGCACACCGTTTTTGTTGGCATCGAGCCAAACCCGGTTGCCAATTTCGAGGGGCTTGGGTAAACACAGCACCTCAATGCCGCCCAGACCCGATGCCTTACCAAAATAGTTGTTACCGTTGTCTTGAGGAACATCGTTGAGCAGCGAAAAAGCCCGAACATACTGGCCTGTTTGGTTGCTCAACACCTTAAATCCATTGGAATAAACCTTGCCCTGCTGGCTTTCCTGAATCGGGTCGAAAGCCGACACAATCAACTCACCGGAGCCGGGCACAATAGCCACCGATCCCATGGTGGTTTCGGTATGGCTGTCGTTGTTGAAATTGTCGCCCACGTAAAACTCAAATTCGCCCGTAATTGGGTCCCCGTTGGAATCATTGCCGTATTGCGACTGCGTGAACTGCCCTCCACCCAGGAGACCGCATTTGCCATTCTGCTCTAGTTGATAAACGGGCTGGAGAAGTGAACCAACGTTACAAATTCGGAGAATATCTCCCCCCGCGCGGCTATCGTATTCCCGGAAAAAACCGTCGGGCGTTCGGGTGCCAATCGGGTCAGGGCCGTGGAAAATACCCATGTGGCCGAAGCGATCGCTAAAAGCAGCCACCAACGAACCATCATCGTCAAAGGCAATGTCGGTCAGCATAGGCTGGGGCGACGAAACCTGCGATCGGTCGGTGATGCTAAATACCTGGCCTGGATCACTGTTAGCGTTCGACCAGTCGAGGTCGGCGTTCCAGGGTTGCCAGTTTCCTTTCGGAAATGGGTACTCACCACCCGATACGTTGCCGCGTTTGTAATTTAGTGAGAACGTAACCGCCGTAGTAAACTGGTCGGTATCGGTGTCTAGCTTATAAATGGTTGCACTCAAATCATTGTAATTGAGCGATTGAGCTGCGTCGCAAATGGTACCGATAAATACGTTTTTGGCCCTGATCCCCATGCCAAACGCCCTGGCCGTACCGCCGGTACACCCTGGATCGGGCAAGGTATAGGCTAGTACATCGGCCGCGGTAGGCAGCGTTGTCGGGTCGTTATCAGAATCAATGGCAATCCGATATAACTGATTTTGCCCCGGATTAATCACATACAAGTACCGTTGATCATTACTCAGGTCCATATCGCCTAACCCTACCTTACCCACGGCATCGGCCGGATTACCGCCGGGGTGAGCCAGGTCGGCGTAAAACCGGTTGGCGGGATCATTGGCTTGTTTTATACTTTGATAATAAGCCTCGCTCATGTGCGGATCGGCACCGGTATTGATCGTTACGGTACCACCTGTGCTGGTGCTTACGGTAAGACCGTTGAGATCAATAAACAGGCTCGACGCTGAGTTATTGGGGTCGCGGGGATCGTTAGTAACGTAGATAGCCCCGGTGCCTCCCAGGCCAAGGGCTGTATGCCGACGCACGAAAGCAGACGAGAAAAGTCGGCCGGTTTCGGGTTGCCAGGCGGTCCCCCAAATAGAGCCGACCAAACCCGGTGGGGTGTTGGGGTGCCCAACCGTTGATGAGGAACCTGGTGTGCTGGTGGGTGTTCCGCTAGAGCTGGCCGGAACGGTGGCAACTAGGTTCTCGCCGACGCCAATGCCCGCTCCGATCACAAAGCAAACAACCGATAGGGGAGGAGTTGTGTCGCAAAAGTCACCAGGTAAATTAATGCCATAGTTGACATCGGTTGCCGGGCCGGTCACGAACTGCACCGAAGTGCCGCTGCCACCCGCCAGAGCCGTGTATGACGAGGGATAAAAGCCGGTAAGAGCAGCCGGTAGCAAGAATTCGACCCGAACCTGCTCGCCCGAAGCTGCTGCGGGAACCAAGGTATATTGCCCCGACCCTTCGGAAACTGCACTGCCCGACAAGGTTCCATCGGGGCGAAACGCCCGAACTGTTATGCCCGACATGCCAACATCGGTTGGATCGAAGATGCCATTGCTGTTAAAGTCCCGAAAGACAATACCACTCTGAGCGAAGGCAGATAGAGAGAAAAGCAGTAAAAGAAAGCTAGTAGTGAGAAAACGTGAGTAAATAGTTAATGCCATGCCGTAATGCGCTTGTGTGTACGCAAAAGGCAGCAAAAAGCTATCCGTTCGAGGAACGAAGTAGAAATAATATGAATGTATGCTTGATAATGAGCAAAATAACTCGCTCACTACGTATGCAAATTTTGGGGGGTATAATACCCTGGTATGCTAAAGGGGTTGTTGCAAAAATCCTGCCAGGAATATACTTATAAATAACTTCTGGAAAAAATACAATTGAACTAGTAGAGCACTTTAACGGATTGTTCCCACTTTCCTGTTCCCACATATTCCCCGTAAATTGCCAGCCAGTAGCTAGCCCTAAACGCACCTACTTTTTGCATGACTTCAGAAACAACAGTAACCCCCACAACAGTAGTAAACGGCACAACAAACAGCCCGTTCATTCAGGTATCCTCCGAAATAGGAACCCTTCGCCGGTTGCTCATTCACAGTCCCGATCGGGGCTTGGGCAAGGTGGTTCCCTCTAAAGCACAGGACTGGCTTTTTGAGGATATTGTAAACCTGACTATGATGCGCCGAGACGAATATGATTACTACGTTAAACTGCTTCTCTATTTTTTAGATCCCGCTACGGTTCGCGGGCGCATTGCCGACCTTGGCCCGGATAGCGATCGTGACTTTTTTAAACCAAATCAGCCTGGCTATTTTAAGTCTGATAAAGTAATTGATATTCAGGTGCTATTGGCTGATATCCTGACCGATGAAGTTGTTCGCACCAAACTGATTGCCTCCATTTGTGGCATCGAACGAACGTCGTTCAAAACGCAGCAACAACTGCATCAGTACGATCCGGTGGAACTGGCGAAAATCATGATATCCGGTTCGTTGCCCGATCAAACGATGCTTTTTTCGCCGTTGCCAAACTTTATTTTTACCCGCGATATTGGCATCGTTATCAACGATCATATTCTGCTTAACAAACCCGCCAAGCCTGCCCGTACACGCGAGGCTCTATTAGCACAATATTTTTTCAACTATCACCCGCTGTTTGCCAATTACCGCAATAAGCTCATTGAGATTCCTGATAACGAACACGCTTTTCTTCTACCTGATGCCGACGTAAATCGTGATGTGACCCGCTCGACTCTGGAAGGGGGCGATGTGATGATGATTGCCAAACGGCACCTGATGATTGGCGTTAGTGAGCGTACCACGTTATACGCGGCCCAGCAGGTAATGCGGTTGGTGTTCGAGAAAAACCTGGTGGATACCGTTACGATTATCAAGATTCCTAAGAAGCGCGATTATATGCACATCGACACCATTTTTACGCAGGTAAAACGGAATATGTGGGTACTATTGGGTTCCTTGGGTCGTCTGGGTGATGAAGCTAAAAAGCGCGACGTGCTGCATTTTTTTGCTCAGAAAGATTTATCAGAAGAGTTACGAATAATCCAGTTTTCCAAAGGCAATGAGCACAAACCCAGAGAGATTGAAAATCTCGAAGATCTGTTGGCCGACATCAGCAAGACTGACCTGTGTGCCACCGAGCCCGTGCAATTTGTTTATTCGGGCAACAACGAGTTTCCGTTTGGAGCCCGGGAGCAGTGGACCGATTCGTGCAATCTGCTGGCCCTGAAAGAGGGCGTAGTGGTGGGATATGATCGTAACGATCGAACCCTTGAAGCGTTTCGACAAGTCGGTTTCGACGTAGTTGGAGCTGCTGAATTACTGGACCGTTTTGAGCGGGGCGAGTCATCTCCCGAAACGATTCAAAACACCTTTATCATGCTGCCCTCAGCCGAGCTGAGCCGAGCCCGGGGGGGGAGTCACTGCATGAGTTTGCCGCTCTTGCGCGATGAGATTTAAATAGCGGTGAATCTGGCTTTGACAACGTCAAAAGCGAATGCGTTGACCACTGGTGTCTGCTTTTTTGCTACTTTTAGGCATATTTTATTGGCCAATGGCTCCTCAACGGGCTTACGCTTACTTATTTATCTATGCAATCACAAACTACATCAACAATCCTGATGATTCGGCCTGTGCGGTTCGGTTTTAATGACCAGACCGCCGATTCGAACACGTTCCAGAATGCGACGCTTGCCGCCCAAACCCGCGACACCGCTCAGGTTAATGCCCAGCGCGAGTTCGACAATATGGTGCAGCAACTACGGTCGTACGGAGTCGATGTGATCGTGTATGATGACACGGCTGAGCCTCACAAGCCTGACTCCATTTTTCCTAACAACTGGGTCTCTTTTCACTACAGCGGAACGGTGGTACTGTACCCCATGCAGGCCCAAAACCGCCGGACAGAGCGTCGGATGGACATTGTAAATGACCTTGCCGAACGGTTTCAGGTTGCCAGAACGGTTGATTTAACGGCCTTTGAACAGGAGGGTAAGTTTCTGGAAGGGACTGGCAGCCTGGTGCTCGACCGGATGAACCGGGTCGCTTTTGCCTGTCTCTCCCCCCGAACTAACCCGGAAGTGTTAGCTGAGTACAGCCGCCAGACGGGGTATAAAACTATTCTGTTCCACGCTGTAGATGCAACCGGTACAGAAGTGTATCACACCAACGTGGTCATGTGTATCGGTGATGTGTTTGCCGTTGTCTGCCTGCAAGCCATTCCCGACCTTGATGAACGGCTGGCTATCCGTCAGGAACTGGAAAAACTAGGTAAGCGCGTTATTGAAATTACGCTGGACCAAATGACTTCTTTTGCCGGCAATATGCTTCAGGTAGTGAGCACACGTGGTCAGAAGCTGCTCGTTATGTCAACCGCAGCTCACAAGTCGCTAACACCCAAACAGATCGATACCCTCGACGATTATGCTCGCCTGTTAACGGTCGATCTGTCGACGATAGAAGCCAATGGGGGCGGCTCTGCCCGATGCATGATGGCCGAAGTGCATTTGCCAAGGAAGTGAAAGAGTGAAAGACTGGAAGAGTGTCTGGCGTAAGCTAATCGAGCTACAGCCACTCTTTCACTTTTTTTTATTTTCGGGAACATTTGCATGTACAAACGTGGTTGACGAACTATGAATGCTGAACAAGTAGACGTTTCTGATTGCAAATCCACTCGCTATAGTGCCTGTTTGCTCTTTTCGGCAAACGCACTGGCACGAGCCATGACCGCAATCGGCGACGAAGAATTTGGGAAGTTAGGCCTGGCCTACTCGCATGCTTATCTGCTTCGCGAGGTAATCGACCGACCGGGCGTTACTCCCTCACATCTGTGCGAAGTACTGTATCTGACTCCGTCGACCATTACTCGCTTGATCGAAAAGTTAGAGGTAAAAGGGTTGGTAACGCGCCGGAGTGAGGGTAAGAATACGATGGTTGACCCAACAGCTCAGGGTGTTGGATTGAGCGATGACATTATGGCGGCCTGGCAACGTACCTGGACTCGCTACGCGGAGGCAATTGGTGAAGAGGAAACGATGTGCCTGACGAAACAAGTGTTCAAAGCAGCCAAAGCACTCGGTGAAGTGTGACATTTTTTTAACTCAACATTTGTATATACAAACAAAATAGCTATGAAAACGACAAATCCAACCATCAGCCTAATTAGTGGAGCGCCAACAGAGGCTGCTAAAAAACTATGTGAAGAATTCAACCAGCAGGGAATTTCTGTCATTGTGAAATCGAAAGCCGAGCCTACCCACAGCCGTACCCACGAACAGGTTCAGCAGTTGACGGGCAAGGCTGGTCAGGATCTGTTTTTCAATGGCTGGAAACTGCTTTTTTAATACAACAAACCATATTCCATGAACTACATTATTACTGGCTCTATTGGCCACATCAGCAAACCCATCGTAGAGAAACTCGCCAAAGCGGGCCACAGCGTAACTGTGATCACCACCAAGGCCGACAATGTCCCTGAGATTGAAGCGCTTGGTGCCAAAGCAGCTGTAGGCAGTGTTGAAGATGCTGATTTTGTAAAACAGGCTTTCGCCGGAGCGGATGCTGCTTACCTGATGATTCCACCAAAGTGGGGTGTTACCAACTGGCGGGGTTTCCAGAACAATGTAGCCGACAATTACATCGCAGCCATTCAGGCCAACGAGGTGCCGTATGTGGTGATGTTGAGTAGCATTGGAGCGCACATGGGCAACGGTGCTGGCCCGATTGATGGCCTGCATGACCTGGAGCAAAAGCTCAAGACAGTAGAAGGATTGAATGTGAAAGCGTTACGTCCGTCGTATTTCATGTACAACCTGCTCAACATGGTTGGATTAGTGAAGGGTGCAGGTATAATGGGTAGCAACTTTGGGGACGACAAATTGGTGCTGGTGCATACCAGTGATATTGCCGAAGTGGCTCTGCAAAGTCTGATGAACCTTGATTTTACAGGATTTCAGGTACGCTATATTGCCAGCGATGAGCGGACTGGTGCCGAGATTGCCAGCGTACTGGGTGGAGCTATTGGCAAACCTGAAACACCCTGGGTGGTTTTCAGCGACGAACAGAGCAAGCAAGGCATGCTGCAAGCGGGCATGAACGATGAAATGGCTACTGGCTACACAGCAATGGGCATAGCTATACGGAATGGTGCTTTGCAGGAAGATTACTTTGCCAACCGGCCCGCTACGCTTGGCAAAGTGAAGCTGGAAGATTTTGCCGCTAACGAGTTTGCGCAGGCATTTAATCAATAAACGAATCAAAAAGGGTAATTGGGTAAGCAGGTACTTGCTAAAACGAGTTACCTACTTACCCAATTACTTTTTATACCCAATTACCCATGACGAAGAAACTGGCATTAATTACAGGCGCTAATTCAGGCATCGGCCTGGCAACGGCAAAGTCGCTGGCCCATCGCGGTTTTGATTTGATATTACTCGTTCGCAACGAGAAAAAAGGGCAGGATGCTCGGTCTGAACTTCAGAAAGCTAATCCAAAAAGCCAGGTTGACCTGGTCATTGCCAGCCTTGATGACGTTGAATCCATAAAAAAAGCGGCTGACCATATTAAAGCCACCTACGACCGGCTTGATGTGCTAATCAATAATGCAGGTTACACGCCAGCCAAACTTGAGTTTACGGACGAAAACATTGAGAAGTCATTTTACGCCAGCCATATTGGCCATTTTGCCTTGACGTGGTATCTGGCCGACTTGCTGAAGAAAACGGCCGCCGAAACCGGCGACGTTCGTATTGTTACCCTTTCGTCGGCAGCGCACATGGGTGGCAAAGTAAGTCGGATGTTCCGGCGAATTGATGATCTATCACCAATGTATGCCTATTGCGATGATAAACTGGCCAACGTGCTGTTTGCCAAAGGAGCCGCCAACTATTTCGACGGAACTGGCGTGCGGTCATTTTCCGTGCATCCGGGTGTTGTCAAAACCAACTTCGCGGGCGACTCGACTGGTTTTTTCAAAACCATGTTAAGTCTGGCAACTCCATTTATGCGGACTCCCGAAAAAGGCGCTGAAACGTCCGTTTTTCTGGCAGCAGCTCCGCTCAAATCCATCGGCGAACGCAACAACGGAGCCTATTTTACTGACCTTGCTCCCAAAGCTCCCCGTAACCGGGACATAACCGATAAAAATGTTAACTGGTTGTGGGACAAAAGTGTAGAAAAAATAATGGCCACCAAAGGCGGCCATTATTGAGGCTGGTTTAAATTAAGGTCAATTTAAACACTATATATGGGTTAGGGTACTCGTACTCACTTATAAAAGCCCGTACACTAGTACGGAATTATAAGAACTTAACGGCTTCCGATCGGGATCGAATAGCCTATAGATGCCTGTAACAATACATATTTGGTATTACGAACGTTAGACGTTAGACTGATGCCACTAGGGTCGGGTGAGTTTGCGGGGGTGTTATCGCCCAGTTCGTAAAGCGCCCGACCTTCCAGCGATAAGTTGCCCGGCCCTGCTTTGATCGCTACACCTACACCGCCTGCCACTCCGTACGATATACGCCCATCGCTACCCTCAAAAGTTGCTTCTTTATTATTCAGGCCAGCAATCACCGACTCAATGAGCGGGCGAAGGCTCGGGTTTGCGTTGCCAAATGAAATCAGGCTTGCTTTATAGCGCTCATTCAGAATATAAGCTCCGTAGGGACCGCCGTTAATAAAAAATCGGGCGTTAGACTGGCCAAAGGTGTATTTTGCCAACACCGGAACCTCAATCCGGTTGGTCATTACTTTAGCCGAAAGACTAACTCCCTGTTGGTTGTAAACGGCCCGAATGTGGCGTTGACTGTAGTTCAGTTCGGGTTGCAGTGTCAAATTTCCCCGACCAATGTTGACGACTAAGCCTCCGTGATACGAAACAGTAGGGTAGTAGGTTGCATTCTCAACGGCTTCCAGCGGCAACACCGAACTGCCTCCAGTACGGATTCCTATTCGGAGTCCACTGGTGTTTGCGGGCAATGCGGTTTGCGCTACTGAGGGGTAATGTATCAGCAGAACAAATGAAAATAGTATCAAAAACCACTCTATTGATTTACTAATCATGGGGTAAAATACAGTTTTTGTTGGAAAATAGGAGAATAACAGCACAGGTAATTAGGAATAAATGTGTGAATGGTACTCAAAATTGGCAAATAGGTAGAAACCCAAACAACTTTCCCTCAAAACGGCTTTACGTTGTTATGAAGACAGAACACTCTAAAGTGGCCCTTATTACAGGAGCCAATAAAGGAATTGGGAAAGAAGTAGCCCGCCAGCTGGCCCAACAAGGCTATGCCGTATTCATAGGTGCGCGTGACCGGCAGCAGGGTTGCGAAGTCTCCGAAGAGCTTTGCGCTGAAGGGCATGAAGCTATTTTTTTGCATCTGGATGTTACTGATCCCGTCAGTATTAAAAACGCGGTGGGTACATTCTCACAAAAAGCTGATCATCTGGATGTGTTGATCAACAATGCTGCAATTTTGGAGGATCACGGTGAAGATCTGACCAACATGAATGCTGAAATGCTGGAGCGAACCATGAAAACAAACGTGATCGGGCCGATTTTAGTGAGTCAGGATTTTTTGCCGTTTCTGAAATTGTCTACCACGGGTGGCCGCATTGTGAATGTATCGAGCGGGGCTGGCGCCCTGGGTGATATGGAAACCTATGCTCCTGCCTACAGTATCTCCAAAACAGCGCTTAACGCCGTTACAAAACAATTTGCCGGGGCACTCCGCGCCGACAATATAGCTGTCAACTCGGTGTCCCCCGGCTGGGTACGCACGGATATGGGAGGATCAAATGCCAACCGTCCCGTTGAGAAGGGTGCCGAAACTATTGTCTGGCTCGCTGCTGAAGCTTCTCAAGAGGAAACGGGTAAATTCTGGCAGGATAAGCAGGAAGTAGGTTGGTAACAATGAATGCCCTGGGGCATTCATTGTTACCCATTCATTATTTCCCCATTGCCATTTTAACGGCCTGGGCTGCATTTACAATACCACCCGAAACACTCAGGCTGCTGAAAGGCACGCGCTGCTTTGAAGACGGACGAATAACGGTCAGTTCGGGTTTATAGACACTCTTCATCAGGATGTCTTTTACCTGAACGGCCGTTAAATTTGGGAAGTACGAGCGGATCAAAGCCGCTACACCCGCCACGCAGGGAGCGGCCATACTTGTACCCGTGAACGCTGCATAGTTGTTGCGCGGAATAGTCGATTCGATGTCGGTTCCCGGTGCAAACAGATCGACGGTTCTTACCCCGTAATTTGAGGAATTAGCAGGCAGTCGCTCGTTCAGGCGGGCCGTTGAGTTGCCTACCGTCATGAAATTGCGGGCAGTGGCACCGTCTTCATATTCGGGGCGGGGGTAAGCGGGGATCGAGTCGTAATTTTCGGCGTTGTTGCCCGACGCATGTACAATCAAGACGTCGCGCTCTTCAGCATACCGAATAGCCGCATCAACCTGAGGCTTGAAGGGCGAAAACCGCTTCCCAAAGCTCATGTTGATTACTTTAGCCCCGTTGTCTACGGCGTAGCGAATGCCATTTGCCACATCCTTGTCGCGTTCATCGCCATTGGAAGGTACCACAGCCACGGTCATAATGCGAACATTGTCGGCAATACCATCTGCACCCAGGTTGTTACCACGTTTGGCGCCAACAATACCCGCCACGTGAGTGCCGTGCATCGCCAGTTCTTCCGAATCGCCGAGGAGTAGTTTGGGGCTTCCGTAATACCGTTCGTTCGGATCAGCAGGGTTATCACCCACGGCTTTACGACCCTGAATGTCGAGGTTGAACGATTTGGCGGTTTCGGCAAGCAGGGCTTCTTTCAGGCGAGGGTAGGCGCGTTCCAGCAAACGGAACATAATATCGAAGGAGCGGAATTGCTCAGTAAACACTTCTCCCAACACCGACTTTACAGCCGAAGCCGTTGAGTCAGCACCGGGTTTTAGCTCGTTGATGCTGCTAATGTCAAACGGCTTTCCCGCCAGTTGGGGTTTCAGCGAATTGAGAGCTGTAAAGAACTTTACCGAGTCAGAAACAGCTAGTTTCTTGGCTTCGTTGGCCCGGTAGCCTTTCAAAAATCGCTCCTTGGCTTTCTGATAAATAGCGTATTCTTCGACCTGGCGTCCTTTCAGTTTTTTAGGATCGGCTTTGTCGTATTTATCCTTCCAAAGCACATAAATCTGGGTTACCTCTTCCTGATCGGTCGTATAGGTCGTACCATCTTTGGCGCCCATGAAATTCCAGCCAGTTATGTCATCCGCGTATCCGTTTTTATCGTCGTCGGCGTTATTATCAGGAGTTTCTTTTGGGTTTTTCCAGATAACATCCTTCAGGTCTTCGTGCTCAATATCAACGCCCGAGTCGATAATGCCCACCACCACCGGTTGCGATGTACGTCCTTTAAGTAGCTCGTACGCCTGATTTAAGCTAATACCAGCGATTGAATCTTTAGCAGGGTCGAGGTGTGACCAGTTTTTAGGGAGTGGCTTTTCTAAACCAAGCGTGCCGGGTTGGGCGTGGAGTAACGAACTTACCGACAGAGCAAGTCCTGTCAGCAGAATGGATTTGTGAAGCGTCATAAACCAAAATTATCCGTGTATATTTCCAAAATCAACGAAAAACACGCCTAATTAATTTCAGTTTGTAAATGATTGACTCTCTTCCCTTTCTGGTTTGCCTGTTTGTTGTCGGCTTTATGTATGCGTCGGTTGGGCATGGCGGAGCTAGCGGTTATATGGCTACCATGATTCTGTTTGGCGTGTCGCCGGTTCTAATGAAACCATCGGCTCTGTTGCTGAATCTGTTTGTATCCACTGTTTCGTTCGTTCAGTTTTACCGGGCGGGTCATTTTCGCTGGGCCACGTTCTGGCCATTTGCCTTGGCGAGCGTACCACTGGCCTTTGTTGGAGCCAAACTTCCCCTTACTGATACGCTTTACAAACAGCTCCTAGCCATTTGTTTGTTGTTGGCGGTTGCTCGTTTGATCTGGACAATCCGGGATACTGAAACCGACATCCGTCCGGTACCTCTGGGGGCCGGGTTGATCTCGGGGGGAGTTATTGGTCTGTTGTCGGGGATGCTCGGTATTGGAGGAGGGATCATCCTGAGCCCGCTCATGTTGCTTTTTCGCTGGGGCAAGCTCAAGGAAGTAGCCGCTACCTCAGCCCTGTTCATTTTTGTTAACTCCCTCTCCGGTCTATTTGGGCTGCTTAGCAAAGGTTACACCCCTGAACCCGCCGTCTGGACCTGGATTGCCGTAGCTTTCGCCGGTGGCCTGCTGGGCGGGTATTTCGGAAGTCAACGATTTTCGGTGCCCGTGCTGCGTTACGTGCTAGCGGTGGGGCTGCTAATTGCGGGTGTGAAACTGGTGCTGTGAGTTAGCTTGTACGGTGGATTTGTAATCCGCCGTGAATAGCATGTTTTCTCTCACGGCGGATTACAAATCCACCGTACAATTACAGAAATCCTTCATTCACATACGAATAGGGCCAATCATTCCAGTTTTCGACCATACCCGCCTTGACCGGGTTCGTCAGTGTGTAGTGAATAATTCGCTTGAGCTCTGTAGTGTTACGAACTACATGATCATAGCTTTCGGCTTGCCAAAATGCACCTTGTCTGTTAAGTAGAATATTTGCGTTGCGTGCAGTAAATCTTTTGAATCGCTGTAGGATAGTTTGTAAGGGTACTGAAGATTCATTCTTATACAAAACGATATGAACGTGATTACTCATCACGCAGAAAGCCAAAATCGTAACTGAGTCGCTTGATAAAAAATGCAGCGAATCAGTTACGATTTTAGCAATATCGGGTTGAGCAAGCCAATAAGGCCCATTTAAAGGGGTGTCCAACGTACTATCAAAAGCTGCAAAGTAGCGTTTATGCTGATTGTAGGTAGCTACTTCGTTACCCTGATATTTTCTTAGTTGCTCTTGATGTTCTTCTTGTAGTGCCGCTATAATGTGGTTGGGAATACTGCCATGCAAACGAACCGTTATAAAAAAGGTAGCTTCTAAAGGCTGAATGTGTGGCAGTCGGCGAGTGTATTCCATCTTGTACGGTGGATTTGTGATCCGCTGTGAAAAACACACTTTTCACAGCGGATTACAAACCTATTTTTCACGGCGGATTACAAATCCACCGTACTGAGTACTTCCTCTTCCCGTTTCACAATGGCGCGTGACAGGTAGGTGTAAACCGCTGGAATTACGTAGAGCGTCAGGGCGGTGGAAAAAATAAGCCCACCTACCACTACGATTCCCATCGAAACCCGGCTTTCTGAACCAGCACCGAGGGCCATCGCCACGGGCAACAGGCCAAGAGCCGCGCAAAGGCTGGTCATCAGGATGGGGCGGAAACGGGCAACAGCACCTTCCATAACGGCCTCACGTTTATTCGCTCCATGCTCTTTACGCTGGTTGGCAAATTCAACGATCAGGATGCCGTTTTTCGTGACCAGACCCACGAGCGTGATGATTCCGATCTGGCTAAACACGTTGAGCGATTGGCCAAAATCCCAGAGCGATAGCAAGGCACCACAAACAGCCAATGGTACGGTTAAGAGGATGATAACGGGATCGACAAAGCTCTCGAACTGAGCCGCCAAAATGAGGTAAATCAGCAATAGGGCCAGACCAAACGCGAAATACAGACTCGACGAACTCTCCCGAAACTCCTTGCTGGAACCGTCGAGGGCGGTGGTGAACGTAGGGTCGAGTACTTCTTTGGCAATGCGCTCCATTTCGGTGATGCCGTCGCCCAGCGAAACGCCCTTGGCCAGACCCGCCGAGACGGTGGCCGATGCATAGCGATTATAGCGGTAAAGCGTTGGTGGTGTACTTTGCTCACTTACCCGCACCAGGTTGTCCAGTTGAATCAGTTCATTGCGGTTGTTCTTGACGTACAGCGATTTAAGATCGGTGATGTCGTTGCGATCCGATCGCTCGATCTGGCCAATGACCTGGTACTGCTTACCGTCCATAATGAAATACCCAAAACGCCGACCTGACAGGCCCAGTTGCAGGGTTTGCGCTACGTCCTGCACCGACACACCAAGGTTGAGGGCCTTGTCGCGGTCAATGTCGAGCCGGATTTCGGGCTTGGAGAATTTGAGGTTTATATCCGATGCGGAGAATTTCTCCGAAGCCTGCACCGCTTTCATAAACTCCGGTACTTTGACCCTCAATTTCTCGAACGAGTTGGCCTGAATAACGAACTGAACGGGCAAGCCACCTCCGCCACCGCCCCGTTGACCTGTTTGAATGGTTTGTTCCTGCGCTACAAAGGTTCTGGCTCCGGGAAA
The DNA here is from genome assembly GCF_028867935.1 of Flavobacterium sp. SUN052. Lineage (GTDB taxonomy): Bacteria > Bacteroidota > Bacteroidia > Flavobacteriales > Flavobacteriaceae > Flavobacterium. Next base: position 95,828 of record NZ_JAPQNS010000002.1, on the reverse strand, counting down.
CTTCTTCATGAGGGGCGTAACCTCATCCACAATCTCTTGCTGCGTTTTGGTACGACCCGGCCGATCACCGAGGTAAAAACGGAAATTGGCCGTGTTAGTAGCACCACTACCGAAACTAGGCGACGTAACGGCAATAACCCCCGGCACTGTGGCTGTATCAAACTTGGAGCGCAGCACTTTGGCAACCTGATCAGTAAAGTTGAGCATGTACTCAAACGTGGCTCCTTCGGGTGCAGTGGCCTGAATTCGGAAACCACCCCGATCTTCGAGGGGGGCCAGCTCAGAGGGCACCGCATTGGTTTTAAACAAGGCATATACAATGCCGACCATTGCTAGCATTATGACCCAGGCCATCCACCGAATGCGTAAGAAACCAGCCAGCGAGCGCTCGTAACCGGTAATCATCCAATCGAAAAAGGGCTCCGTTGCCCGGTATAGCCAGGGTTGGCGCTTCCGGTTTTTGAGCAGTTTCGACGCCAGCATAGGCGTTAGCGTGAGTGACACAAAAGCCGAAATAATCACTGAACCGGCTACCACAATGCCAAACTCCCGGAACAAACGACCGGTGATACCCTGTAAGAAGATAACCGGCAGGAACACCGCTGCCAGCGTGACCGTGGTGGAGATAACGGCGAAATAAATCTCGTTGGAGCCGCTCACCGCAGCCCGGTACGGCGACATACCATCCTCGATTTTGGCGTAGATATTTTCGAGAACCACAATGGCATCATCAACTACCAGACCAATAGCTAGCACGATACCAAGCAGCGTTAGCACGTTGATGGAGAAACCGCACAGGTACATAATGAAAAACGTACCTACCAGCGAAACGGGAATGGCCGTAAGCGGGATGATCGTGCTTCGCCAGTCGCGGAGGAACAGGAAAATTATGAGGGCCACCAGGGCGAAGGCAATGCCAATGGTTTCTTCCACTTCGGCAATAGACCGACGTACAAACTGCGTATTGTCGAAGCCCAGCAGCACGGTAATATCGGGTGGAAGGTCGCGCTTGATCTGGTCGAGCTTTTTGTAAACGTTGTTGGCAATTTCGATCTGGTTAGAGCCCGGCTGCGGAATAATGGCTACGGCAATCATCGGAACACCATCGCGCTTAAACATAGTGCGTTCAACCTCAGGGGCCAGTTCGGCAAAGCCCACGTCCTGAAACTTCACCACCTGATCGGCACTTTCTTTTAAAATCAGGTTATTGAAATCGTGCTCCGTGGTCAGGCGACCTAAGGTTCTAACGGTCAGTTCGGTGCTGTTTCCCTCCACCGAGCCGGAGGGAAGTTCTACATTTTGGGTACGGAGGGCGTTGGAAACGTCGAGGGCGGTCAGGCGATACGAAGCCAGTTTGACAGGGTCGATACGCAACCGCATGGCGAATTTTTTTTCGCCCCACATCTGCACGCTACTTACACCCGGAATGGTTTGAAAACGCTCCCGAAACTGCCGGTTTGCAATGTCGTTTACCTCCAGCAGCGACCGCTTATTCGACAGAAGCTGGATAAAATAAATGGGACTGGCGTCGGCATCGGCTTTGGCTACTACCGGTGGGTCAACTTCGGGCGGAAGGTTGGCAATGGCCCGGCTCACGCGGTCACGTACGTCGTTTGCGGCATTTTCGATGTCTACATCCAGTTCAAACTCAACTGAGATAGATGAGCGTCCGTCGCGGCTACTGCTCGACAAGGTTCGGATGCCTGCAATACCGTTGATCGACTCTTCGAGTGGTTCGGTAATCTGTGATTCTACAATATCGGCGTTGGCACCGGTGTAGGTGGTCTGCACCGTTACCACGGGTAAGTCGATACTGGGAAACTCCCGAACACCAAGGTACAGGAAGCCAATAACGCCGAAGACGATTATCAGCAGCGACAATACAACGGCCAGGACGGGTCGGTTGATAGAGGTGGTAGAAAGATTCATAGCATTATTTTTGTACAAGAGAATAAACCCGGACGTAATCGACTTCCATTCGTTGGGGGAAAATCGTGTCATCAATCCCTTTCTGCCCGCCCCAGTCGCCACCCACGGCAATATTCAACAGCAGGTGAAACGGTTGATCAAATGGCCAGTAACGCCAGTCGTTTCCCGGTATTTCAAATGTAAAATAGGTGTTCTGATCAACGGACATTTTCATCAGTTCAGGCGTCCATTCCAGGGTATACTCATGGAATTCACTCATCGAGGTAGGCACTGTAAGAACGGCTGTTTTCTGCGTGTTGATTGTGAAGTTAAGCAGCTTGGTATGAGCCGACGCATGAATCACGTTCGGGTCGAAGCCAACATGTTCCATAATATCGATTTCACCATTGTCGGGCCAGTATTGTGTTCCGTATACCTGATTGGTAGGCAACATCCAGATAGCTGGCCACGTACCACGTCCCTGCGGAAGTTTAGCCCGTACGACCACCTTGCCATATTTCCAGTCGCCTTTGGTTTTCGTCACAAGCCGGGCCGACGTATAAGCTCCATTCGATTCTTTGCGGGCTTCAATAATGAGTTTACCGTTTTCGATGCGTGCATTGGCCAGATCGCTGGTATAATATTGTTGCTCGCGATTTCCCCAGCCGCTACCCCCCAGGTCATAACCCCATTTAGCCGCAGTTGGCAAGCCGTCGGTGGTGAATTCATCCTGCCACACGGGTTGTTCGCTAAAGGAATAAACCGGTGGTACATAAGGTTTTGTTGAGGTAGGGGGCGGAGCCGCTTCCTCTGGTTTCTGGCAGGAGGAAAAAAACAGGAGCCAGAAGATAGGAGTGAGGAGAGAGGAGAAACACCGTAGGAGCGGGGAGTAATTTCTCATAGCTTATTGCACCAGCACGTCACCGCCCGGTTTTACCATCTGAATCCCCGATGTAATTAGTGAATCGCCTACGTGCAGGCCACTCCGAATCTCCACGCTCCGATCAGTGCGAAGGCCAATCTCAACCGGCACCGACTCGGCTTTGTGATTGCGCACCACATACACCTTCTGCCCGTTTTGTTCGGGAATCAGGGCTTCGGTAGGCACCACGATAGCGTTGCCACGAGCACTTAATACTACTTCGATACGGGCAAAGGCACCCGCCACCATAGTCCCATTTGGGTTAGGGCTAACCGCGCGGAGAAGCATAGCCCGCGTTTCGGGATTCACTTTTGGTTCTACAGCATACACCGTCCCAATCCGGTTCTGGCCCGAACCCTCCACGGTAAACTTAATCTGGCTGCCCCGGCGCACAATCTGAGCATACTTGGCAGGCACCGAAAAGTCGATTTTAGCCGGGTTTATATTGGTGAGCGTGGCAATTGGCGATGAGGGTGAAATGTAACTACCCGTACTGATGTGTCGCAGACCAATAGTGCCGTCGAAGGGAGCCCGGATAACGGTTTTAGCTAACTGCGCTTTCAGGTTCTCGATGTCAGCGAGTATGCCGGTCAGGTTGGTTTGGCTAATTTCGTACTCAGCCCGGCTAATGGCTTCTTTTTCGAACAGCCGTTTCTGGCGCTCCTCATTGGCTTCGGCTAGCTTGCGGTTTGCCGTCAATTTTTGTAGCTGAGCCTGCAAGTCAGCATCGTTGATGCGAAGCAACACCATCCCCCGCCGGATAAAGTCGCCCTCGCGGAAACCAATGCTGGTTACCCTCCCCGACACTTCGCTCCGAATATCCACTTCTTCGTTGGGAACGATCGTCCCCGTGGTCAAAATTTTCTCGTCCAGTGATTCCGAACTAACCACCATAACTCCCACCGCTGTTGGGCCCGAGGCTGGTTTGCCACTGGCTGCTCCTGGTGCGGCCGTTGCTGGTTTAGCTGATGAGCCGGTAGGTACCAGTGAAGCCGTGGCAGGCGCTTTTGAGCCGCCATCTCCCGATTTGTCATCGGCGGGTTTCCAGAGCGTTTTAAGTTTGGGATAGAAGGCAAGCCCGACCACAAAAAGCAGGATCAGTACAGTGAGGATTCGTTTGGTAGTGGTGTTCATAGGTGTTTTTCAGGTGTATAGTGTATTCAAGCCTGCAAAGTACGGGGGAAGTATGGCTTTTGAAAAAAGGACAAGACAGAATTAAGCTACTGTCAAAAAAAAAGCACCGATGCCAAAACATCGGTGCTCGTATGCGGATTCGATTACTTCACTTAGGGCGCAATGCGGGCGCGCACCTGCTGCGTTACGATTTGCGTATTATCGTCGAGCGTTACCAGGAAAATAAACGCAATTTCGCGGGGTGATAACGGATTCGTACTAGGCACGACACTTACCGCTGGAAACTTCTTAGCAAAGTCAGCCAATGTGTAATTAAAGGTTACCGTATTGCCCGTTCCGGCAATAGGAGCCGTGTTGATTTTGGCCGCAGCGCTATTTAACGTTCCCGGATTAATAGCCGTAGCTCCACCCGCTACCGTTGTAATCTCCTTGATTGTCCGGCCCGTACTGGCTGGAATCGAGAGTACAAATTGGATCGTACCCGTGGCTGCCGACACATTAATAAATGGGTTGCCGCCATAGGTTGTTGCATTGGTAAATGTTACGGGCACGGCCGGAATATTATCCCGAACGAGCTCGCTGTATATTAAGTCGTCTTTGCAGGCAACGTTGGCCACCGCCAATGTCGCTAGCATCAACCCTTTGATGATTGTCTGTCTCATGCGTTTGATTGGTTTAAATTGGATGACCACGGTTTAATCAATATCCCACCACAAACGAACGTTGGTTTGCGGACCTGGCTTCGGGAAGTTGGGGTTACGTTCCTGCTCCTGCGTTACGTAAACGGCACGCACAGGACGGGTGCCATCGATACCAGCTGCATTTTGCGAGTTGGTCAGAGTTGGGTAACCAGTCCGGCGATAGTCATTCCACAATTCGATACCGTTGCCTGTGAAAGCAATGTATTTCTGGGTGATAATCTGCGACAGTTTCTGCGCGTTTGTTCCAGTCAGCGTGTTGGCTGTGATGTAGGCGTCGATCTGAGCTGTTGCAATACCAGCAGACGTCATCGAGGCCCGAATCCCTTCAGCATACAGTGCTTGCGGATCACCGGGTGTTCCGAGCGTAAGGGCTGATTCTGCGAGGATAAATGCCCGCTGGAAGTTTGTCAGAATCCGAACTGGACCTTCACCACTTGCGCCGACAACGTACGCATTATACCGTGACCAGTTAGCAACCGGAGTAGGCAGGGTGCCCCGGAATCCGTTGTCAACCGTTACGTAGTTGGCACCTGGCCGGGTGAACAAAATGGGCAGACGCGGATCGTTCAGGCCCTGCAACAAGTTTAGGTAGCGAGTGCTCAGCAGTAAATCGTCTTTAAACGAGCTAAGATTAGTGTAGGTATACCGGGGGTCCTGGCTACCAACACTTGCCCCAAACGATACGTTTAAATCGTCAGCGTTACTTTTGATATAAACGTTACGAGTCAGTACCTCGTTGATCACGGTTTTAGCCAGATCTGGTTCTTTACGGCTAATCGTGTTGGCAAATTTGAGCAGAAGGCTATTGCCGGCCTGCCGCCATTTGATGATGTTGCCTTTGTAAGCAATATCGTCGGTGCTGCCCGGAGCGATCCCCGTTGTAACAAGGCCCGTTGTCGGAGAAATTGTTAAGCCGTCGAGATCTTTAAGACCATCACGAACCAGATCAAACAAGCTTTGAATACCCAGGCTTTGGTTGCCTTTGTAAATATCTTCCTGCTTGTCTAAGCGTGGCTGCGGGAGAGCTTCGCCCTGCAATGCCTGTGAGTAAGGAACATCGCCCCAAACGTCGGTAGCAATACTAAAGGCGTAGGCCTTCATGATTTTGCCAATACCCGAATACGCTTTTGCATTGTTGGCATCACCCAGCTCAATCAGTTTCTGGGCGTTTACCAAGGCGGCACCATAGAGCTCAAACCGCCATTGGTTACCGAAATCAGCACCTGTAGTGTTGTAGATGTCGGTAGCTGCCGGCGTGTTGGCCGCACCGGACAGTTGCTGCACCAGCACCGAGGCAAAGCGATTCAGTTCGTTCGCGTTAGAAAAAGCGGCCCCGATTTCGACAGTAGGTAACAATACGGCTGGCGTAACCACCAGCGGGTTATTGGGCGATACGTTGACGTCCAGGAAATTCTTGCAGCCACTCATGCCCACAAAGAGAGGCACCAGGTAGCAGACTTTTATGAAATGACGAATCATTGGTAATGAAATTGATAAAGTGTGCTTACAGTGTTAAACGTACATTGACACCATAATTGCGGGTGTTGGGACCACCGTTCAGGTCAAGACCCTGAATGTTGCCTGCTCCCTGCGTATTGGTTTCTGGATCGCTGAAGAATCCGGGCGCGAAGAAGTACAGGTTCCGGCCACTTAAGCCAACTGAGATCGTTCCAAAAGGAGTTTTGTTCAGCAGGTTTTTCGGCAGGGTGTAGTTCAACGATACTTCGCGCAGACGGTAAACCGTAGCATCATACACGGCACCTTCTGAGGCTAAGCCACCCAGGTTGCCCCAATACGTTTGAGCAGGAACCTGAATGTTGTTCGGACGGAAGGTTCCATCGGCATTCTGGATGACACCCGGCAAAACACGTGGTTGCTCGCGGTCGATACCCGTTACGTAGAGTGATCCAGCATTTTTCTGGTCAACTGCATTAAACGAGTAAATCTGACCACCTTGCTTCACATCGGCCAGAACCTGCAAGGCAATTCCTTTGTACGAGAACGTATTGTTCAAACCAGCGGTGTACCGGGGCTGAATCGACGCGATAACTGTACCTGGAGTACCGGGTACGAAAGCGCCCGTTGTCCCGTTGACAACAAACTGATCTTTATACTGCCCCGTAGCATCATAGTAAGGCAAGTTTTGATCCTGGCTTTGCACCCGAACGTTCGCCGTTCCTACAATTACGCCGTATGGATAACCCACTGCGATAGAAGGAGAGATACCGATAAATCCGTTACCCGAAATAGTCGACTGGGTAACCCCCTGAATAATCGACTCAACATTGTTGCGGATGGCGGTGAAGTTCAGCGCTAAATCCCACTTGAAGCCTTTGGTACGAACGGGCGTTGCCGACAGAACCAATTCGAAACCTTTGTTACGAAGTTCACCAACATTGGTTGTACGGGTATCATAACCTGACGATGGCGATACAGCTACGTCGAAGATCTGGTTGGTAGAGCGTGTATCGAAATAAGCCGCATCAATTCCCAGGCGGTTGTTGAAGAAGCCAAGGTTGACCCCTACTTCAGATGACGTGACAAACTCGGGCGTTAGACCGCTGTTACCGATCCGGCTACCAATCTGGAAGCCCGGCACGCTAACGCTACCAATTGAAAGCGGGAACGTAACGCTGGCTACGTTGTTGCCATAGCCCGCTTTTGTGTACACCGAGTTGAGCAGATAAGGGTCAGCATCGCGGCCTACACGAGCCCGGCTGGCCCGTACTTTGGCGTACGAAAGAATGTCTGACTTAATCTTAAATAATTCGGTTGGTACAAAGCTAACTGAGGCCGAAGGGTAAAAATACAGGTTGTTAGCAGCAGGCAGCGTTGATGACTGGTCAGCACGGCCGGTCAGTTCAACGAACAGATAATTGTTGTAGCCGAATGACAACTGACCGTAGTAGCCAACCAACCGGCGAAGCGTAGAGCTCTCACCGCTGCTTGTAAATACGGTTGCACTGCTCGGGTTGTAGAAACCAGGCAAGGTGAGCGAGCCACCCACTACAAACTGGTTCTGAAGCTGGCGCTGGTTAATGTTGTTGCCCAGTAACAGATTGGCTGTCAGTCCGTCCAGGAAAAACTTATCGGTGCGAGCCGTCACAATCAAATCGCCGTTCAATTCAGACCGGAAATAGTTGTCCTGCGTAATTGAACCCAGTGGCGTACGGGCCGAACCGATTGCTTCGATGAATTTACGGCGGTCAGAGTACGTGTCAGCCGTAGCACGATAGAGTACATTCAGCCATTTTGTGATGTTATAATCAACGGTGAAGTTACCGAAGACCCGGTCAACCTGGCCATTCTGGGTCGTGTTGTACAGCGACCAGTTTGGGTTGTTGGCTGAGGTGATAAAGTAGATGCTCCGTCCGTTTACGTCCTGATACGGTTCATTGGGCAGATCATAACTACGCGGAATCCGGGTCAACTGACCAAAGGCGCTACCACCGTTACCGCCGGGAACACCTCGTTGTACCGTCTGTACATAGGTTGCTGAGCCCGTGATACGCAGACCATTGTTCAGCTTGGTTTCGCCACTAAGCTGGAGGTTCGTCCGGACAAAGCGGGTGTTAGGCGTGATACCCCGTTGGCTCGTGTTACCCAGAGAAACCAGGAAATTGCGCGTTTGATCGCCACCCGCAATGTTCACAGTATTTTGCAACAACGTTCCCTGCTGGAAAAAGTCCCGTACGTTATTTGGGTACGCCTGATAAGGACGAGTCTCTCCCTGAAGGTTTGTGATCGAGGTAGGGCCACCCGCAAAAGCTGGCCCCCATGAGTTAGTCGAATTGTTTACGAACAGGTTGTTAGAGCCTTGGCCATAAGCATTCTGGAAACGAGCCAGACCATATACGTCCTGCACGTTGTACGACGAAGTGAGGGTAACTTCCGTTTTGTTGTTGTTGTTACGTCCCGATTTCGTGGTAATGATAATGGCACCAGCTGATGCCCGTGAACCGTACAAAGCCGCTGCCGCAGGTCCTTTCAGTACGTTTAGCGACTCAATGTTTTCGGGGTTAATATCCGACAAACGGTTTGATGGCTGCGTGCCAAACAACGTATTCTGCGTGTTGTTGACATCATTGCTGAAAATGATTCCATCCACCACAATCAACGGTTGGTTTGAGCCATTGAAGGAGGTGATACCACGAATGTTAATGTTTGTAGAAGCACCTGGCGCTCCGCTGGAACTGGTAATGTTCACACCCGCCAGTTTACCCTGTAGTGCATTTAGCAAGTTCGGCTCTGATCTTTGGGCAATCAAAGCACCACTTACCTCTTGAGTAGAGTAACCCAGCGATCGTTTGTCTCGCTCGATACCCTGAGCGGTTACCACAACCTCGTTTAAGTTCTGAAGACCAGCTGTCAATTTAACATCGATAGTTGTCTGGTTGCCAATAGCAATGTCTTCTGACCCGTAGCCTATAAAGCTAAATACCAGCCGTGCGTTGGCTGGAGCGTTGATGCGGTACCGACCATCGGCATCGGTTGTTGTGCCGCGTGTTGTACCTTTTACCTGAATACTCACACCCGGCAGGGCGGAGCCGTCATCTGATGAAGTGACCCGACCACTTACCGCAACATCTTGAGCCATTAATGGCAGGCAGAAGAGCAACGATAATAGCCAGCTTCCCAATAAAATTCTGCACATAGGTTTTGTTGATTAAAAATGTATTAACGCCCAACTAAAATGGAGGGCAAAAGTAAGGTGAAAACGAAGTATTTCAGGCAAACAGGGTATAGTTTTAGTAGATTTTTTTTGCCTTAAAAAATACTTAATATTATTACTTACATATAAATACACAGAAAAGTTATTGAACGGGACTGGCCTGTGTCAATGATAGGTTCAAACTGCATGTGCTAATTCAGTAGAAACTTTTTTTATGGAAAAGTCAAAATATACGGATCAACTTTGCTTTATAAAGGCACTGAAACCATTGGTAAAACTGTCCGTACTGGGTTGTTTCTGAAACAGGGTCTATTTACCTGCCTACTTTAGCAGGCTTAGCAAAGTCGGGAATCATTTTTGCTGACCGTTTTGTGATGGATATAATTCTCCTATTTTAAGTATTTTTACTATGAACTTATAAGTGTCTATACATGAAGAAGGGCTACCTCATTTGAGGTAGCCCTTCTTCATGCACCAATCTGTTAGTCAAGAGCAACTTGTTAATTTCGGAAGGAAAAACCTAAACGTTTATAATTCTGACTAGGCTTGAAATCAGTACTTGTGCTGTCGATTACCAACACCAGGTTGCCAATGGGTGCCGTTGTGCTGGTAGCCCGCCCTACTGCTACTGACAGCGAGCCGAAACTAGTGTTCATTGGAATGACTACGTTCCCACCGTTGCTCAACGTATAGCTGCTGGCCGGCATGGTGGTGGCAGGATCAACCAGAACTCGTACAGTCAAGTCGCTGCTGCGCTGAGCACCTACTAGATTTAGGCGGGCGGTTGTAGTACCACCAGCAGTAACACTCGTTGGAATGCTGGTGATAGAATACGTACGGCCTGTAGCATTAGTCCGTAAAATGGCATCGTCGAATTCGACGACGGTCAGGCTATCAAAGACTTTGTCTAAGTTATTGTCGCAGGCTATTAATCCTAGCAAGGGCAGAATAACGAGCCAGATGTAGTTAAGCTTTTTCATGAATGTGCTTGATGTTTTAACTGACTGACGCTGACAAACCAGCGTCGGTCAAAACAGATTAATACCCGAAGTTCTGCCGGATGTTCTTGTTGGTAGATACTTCGTTGACTGGAATGTTTGCCAGAATACGGTAATCGTTGAAGGGGATATTGTTGGCAGTAGTACTCAACGGAATCGTTTTGATAATATCCTGCCCACGACGTTTCAGATCGAACCAGCGGTGTCCTTCAAATGCATACTCCAACCGACGCTGCCGTAAAATTTCGTTTAACAGGGCTGCAGGCGTTGCAAAACTAGCTTCTGTGCGAGCTGGCAAACCGCGATTGGTCCGAATCAGATTCAGGTCAGTGAGTGCAGCGGCCGTGTTACCCAACATGGCGTTTGCTTCAGCCCGGTTAAGATAAGCCTCTGGAATACGGATGATGGGGACGTTATCAAGATTGATCGTTCCGTTTTTACCCAGAAACTTGGTACACTCGGTGAAAGCCGTACCACGGCCCGTTGTTCCAAGTTCATACAGCGTTGAACGAATATCCGCGGGTTGTCCTGCAGTGGTGGTTTCAGACCGTAGATCAGCCAGGAACGCGTTTGTGGGGACTAAATCACCGAAGCCGCCGGTAGCCGTACGATCACCCGTTCTAACCAGGGTGGTGTAGGTTGTTTGCAGTGAGGTATTGACACCAATATTTTCGGAAACGACGGCAAACTGAAGTTCGAATACCGATTCTGGGTTACGTGGAGCGCGCCATCCGCCAATGTATGCACTGGCGTCGGTTATTTTCACGTTTCCAGCAATGGCATCAGTGGCGAATTTAACGGCATTGGCGTAATCTTTGCCATACAGAGCAACCCGAGAAAGCAACACCTGAGCCGCCTGCCGGTTACCATAGGCCGGAACGCCACCGTTGCTGGATGCTGACCGACCGAAATATGCGACTGCAGCCTGTAGATCTTTATTGATTTGTGCGTAGACATCAGCAATTGGCGCGCGGGCGGGATATGACAGTTGTCCTTGTTCACTTACCCCCGTAAGTACCAATGGAACGCCACCCCGGTTTTGCTGGGCAATCTCAACTCCTGGCTCATAGGCATAGGCCCGCATCAGGTCATGATACAGTAACCCACGCAGGAAATAGCCCTGTCCCAAAATGGCATTCCGACGGTTTGTATCGGTCAGCGCTGTTACTTTCGGAACCGCATCGATTAGGAGGTTCGCCTGATTGATAGCGTAATAAGCGGGTTGCCAGCTAATAAACGAGGCTTGGGCCACATTTCGGTTCTCGTTATTTAACCGGCCCGATTTGTTGGTTGCCTGCGCATTGTCGCCAAGTGCCTCAGCTACAGCAAGCAGGTCCCGGCCATAGAGCGATGTACTTTGTAAACGATCGTAGATACCATTCAGCGTGGCATCCAATCCTTCTACCGTATTGAGGGCAGTGGATAAATTGCCATTGTTTCGAGGGGCAACATCGAGCAACTGATCGCTACAGGCGGTCACCAGGCACGAAACACCCACCAGTACACTGGAAGTTAGTATTTTTATGGAAAAACGCATTGGTTTGTGAGTCAGTGTGTTGAATTAAAACGTCAGATTGATACCGGCAGTAAATGACCGGGAGTTCGGAATGACACCGCTGCTACCAGCACCAAAATCCAGGAATTCAGGATCGTAACTAGTCCAGTTTGTCCAGGTTACCAGGTTTTGAGCCTGTACATACATACTGGCTTTCGAAGCTCTTATCTTTTGCGAGATCGCAACTGGAATGCTATAGTTCAACCGCAACTGCTTCAGGCGTAGGTACGAAGCGTCTTCCAGGGTTCGTGAACCACTCAGGCTGCTGATACCCCGTGTTTCGGCATTCCCGTTAATTGGACGGGGTACATCGGTGATATCACCGGGGTTCTGCCAGCGACGATCATATACCGACCGCAGGGCGTTGAAATCGCGCCCGGCCAGTTCAGCCAGGAAAGAAGTTTGACTGTTGAATGACCGCCGACCGTAATCATACTGGAAGAACACATCGAGCGACAGCCCTTTGTAGCTAAACGAGTTGATAAATCCGCCGTAGAACTTGGGCAATTGGGTACCCAGGTAGCGCTGGTCGCGGGGCGAAATTGGCGTGTAAGTGATGTTGCCCGCATAATCATAGAACATCGGACGACCCGTTGCCGGGTTGACACCAGCGTATTCGGTGGTGTAGTTGGGTAGCAACGGACGACCCTGAATGGCCGTACGACCTACGCCGTAATAATCAGTGTAGTTGATTGTGATCGCACTGTCGGGGTTGGCTAATGGGGTAATGCCGTCGATCAGTTTGGTAACCTTATTCTGAATCGACGTGATGTTGAATGAGGTTTTCCACTTGAAATCTCCCGATTGTACGTTAACCGTATTCAGTTCCACCTCAATGCCACGATTCTGTACGGAACCGGCATTACGCGAAATGCTGCCGAAACCGTTTGTAAACGGAAGGTTCACCGCCAGCAGCAAGTCGCGGCTCGTGCGATCGAACACATCAACCGATCCGGTCAACCGGTTGCTGAAGAAGCCGAAGTCTACACCCAGATTAGTGGTTACGTTTGTTTCCCACTTTAGGTTGGGGTTACCCAACTGCGAAGGAGCAAAACCTGCTGCACCATTGTAGTCGAAGCCAGCACTCACCAATCCTAAGGATGGGAAGTTGCTCAGGCCGAAGAGCGTTCCGATCTGGTCGTTACCCGTTGTTCCGTAAGATGCCCGGAACTTCAGTTCGTTCAGAATACGGTTGCCTTTCAGGAAGTCTTCTTCCGAAACAAGCCAGGCCGCCGACACGGATGGGAAGAAACCAAACCGATTATTAGCTCCGAACCGGCTCGAACCATCCAGACGGGCAATTACACTCACGTCGTACTTCCGGCCATAGTTGTATTTCAGGTTACCAAATGCTGAGGCTTTGTGATAGCCAGTCCAACCACCACCCACTGATACGGGCAAAGCGGCTGCACTACCATACCGAAAATCCGGTGTTGGAACGTTGGTAATCTGCGCGCTGGTCGCTTCGTTTACATCAGACCGATATTCCACACCCAACAACGCGCTTACATCATGCTTACCAAATGTTTTGGCATAATTAGCTGTAACGTTGGTCAGAAAGTTGATGTTCTGGTTAAACTGATCGGACAAACGTCCGCGTACAACAAACGCATCGGCTGTTCGTGGGTCAGTAAAATACCGACCTTTAATGGCACGGTAATCCAGACTGACAAACGGCCGAATAGTCAGGTTTTCTATAGGCTTGTAATTCAGTCCCAAACCTCCGTTAAACTGATTGACAACCGAAACGATGTCATTCAACGACGATACCTGAATAATGTTTTGATTCAGGATACCGGGCGTGCCACCCTGATCGGGGGTTCCGTAGAAGCTGCCATCTGGGTTATAAATAGGAACACTGGGGATCATCAGCGACGATGAAAAAGCCGACGAACCCAAGAACGAACCACCATTGGGCGATCCCTGTTGGCCACGCTGAGTAATGGAGCTTAACTTTATTGTTTGCTCTAGTCTCAGTTTACTATTGATATCGTGCGTCAGTGTCGAGTTAAGCGTACCCCGCTTAAAATTTACATTTATTACGTTGGCACTTTGCTCATAGTACGAGCCTGAGACGTAGAATTTTGTTTTTTCGTTGCCCCCATTTAGGTTCAACTCATAGTTGTTGGTGCGGCCATTGCGATAAGCCTCTTTTTGCCAGTCGTAAGTAGGAAGGGCAGCAACTGCTTCATCGCTGATACCTGGTTGCCGGATCGTGGATAACACGGTAGTGCGGGCTACATCAGCTGCCTGGCCGCCATTGATACGGGCTTGGGTCCGCAGGGCGATCCACTCCTGCGTGTTCAGTACATCAAGCCGCTTTATTGGCTCATCAACACCCGTGTAATAATTGAACGAGATTTGTGTTTTTCCGGCTTTCCCCCGCTTGGTTGTTACAAGCACTACACCGTTGGCTGCCTGCGACCCATAGATAGAGGCTGCGGCTGCATCCTTCAGGATCTCAATGCTCTCAATATCATTGGGATTTAAAAATGCCAGCGGGTTCGACGACGTGAAGGAAGCGTTGTTGGTTGCATTTAACTGAATACCATCCACCACGTAAAGTGGGTCTGATCCTGCTGAAATCGAACCAATTCCCCGGATACGAATCTGGATGGCTCCACCCGGTACGCCATTAGCCGATGTTACCTGAACCCCCGCTGCTCTACCAGCCAACGCCTTATCGAAGCTACCTACAGGCAGGTTCTGAATAGTGGTGCCACTGACTTTCGAACTGGCACCAGTAAACTCCCGGCGGTTGATTGTCCCTCCATAACCCGTTACGACCACTTCGCTCAGGTCCTGTGTGTTGTTTTCCAACCGAACATCAACGCTCGACCGGTTCCCAATGGCAACCTCCTGGGCGGTAAACCCAATAAAACTAAACACTAACCTGGCATTCGCTGGCGCATTGATGCGAAAATTACCATTTGCATCCGTTGTAGTACCCCGCGTGGTGCCCTTTACCTGTACGCTCACACCCGGTAGGGAGGAGCCGTCGTCTGATGAAGTAACCCGGCCACTAACAGCTATATCCTGTGCCAGTACGGGCAGGCAGAATAACATTGTTAGTATCCAACTTCCTAGTAGAAGTTTTTTCATTGATGTTTGATGAATGAATTAGTTAAAATACTTAAACAAATAAGCCGCAAATTACATGTAAGTACAATGGATATGGGCTGATTGTTTTGAAATATTTTATCTGTTTATCATATTTCAAACAAAATTATATTTGGCTTATAAAAAGATTGACTATAATACTCTTTTGCTAAGAATTTCGCAATTAGTTAATTGGTGTGATAGACTATATAGGATACGAAATAAGTATTTATGATAAGTATTCGCTGTATACCTAGACAGATTTTTAGTAGTCAAAATTGGAGATTTGGGACCATTAGTCCAAAAGAGGGCTGCTGTATGTAAAAGGAATCTCTCAAGTCTATAAAATATATAAACTGTATACTAAAAATAAATTAAAAAATATGTAAGGCAGGGTGGGGTAAAATAGTAAAACTTTGTCTTAGAATTAGACTATTATAGAGTGGGGCTATTCAGGTGATTTGTGGCTTCGGTGATCTGCGTGGTACGTTTTTATAGCGAAGAAAATGCTTTCAGAAGACCGGCAAAGTGAAGAGTATTTTATAGGAAGAGTAGCTAAGTCACACGATTCAGAAGATACACTACTTGTTTCCGATGAATTCTTTATAAAAAGCTGGTTTGATAAGTCTCCAAAAAAAGGATTTGATCTATTATTTAAGAGGTACTATACAAACTTGTGTAATCATGCAATTCGATATGTATACTCAAAAGAAATGGCCGAAGACCTTGTAGCTGAAGTATTTACTAATTTCTGGAAGAATAAAGTCTACGAAACAATCTCTTCATCTTACCGGGCCTATCTGTACACCGCCGTTCGAAACAGAGCCTATACCTGCATAAAGGTTGAGCTGTTTAGAAACACAACCCTGGATAGTTCTACCAAAGAGTTTCAGAATTACGAAACGCTTCCTGTTTTGCAACCAGACGAAATTTTGCACTACCACGAGCTTAGCCAAAAGCTGGAAGCGTCGATACAACGGTTACCAAACCAGTCTCGAAAAGCATTTCAACTAAATCGACTCGAAGGGAAAAAATATGCAGAAGTAGCTATTGAAATGCAGATCACAGTTAGCGCGGTTGAACGACTGCTCAGTAGAGCGCTGATAAAATTGAAAGCCGATCTAAAATCAGAGTGGATATTTATAGTCCCAATCTTATTTTCATTATTATCAGCAATTTAGTAGCCGTTCCATATTTAGCATTTGTGATACTATGAAATCAATGATAACAAAAAAGATACTAATTGATTTTTTCGACGGAAAAACAACCTCACTTCAACGTAAAATGATTGAAGAGTGGCTAATGGACAGTGAGAATCATGAAGCATATTATAAATTTTTAGACGAATGGGAAGCACAACATCCACAATACAGAATTGATACTGAACGCGGGCTTGAAAAAATTAATCTTCAAATTGATAATCCGACTCAACCTGAAACTCATTCTGTTTTTGAAGTTAAGCGATTTTATACATCAGCCTTTGTGAAATGGATGATAGCCGCCACAGTGGCTCTGGTTTTTATGGCAGTGGGAAGATTGTATTTGTCAAAACCACCTGTAGTTTCTTACGAAGGATTAGTTGATAAATCAAGAACATCAACGGGTGAAGTATATGAAAAGAATAATTTAACGACGCATCAGATAGTTATTAATCTGCCTGATAATAGTTCGGTTATTCTACAGCCAAATAGTAAAATAAGTTATTCGCCTAAACAATATAACAAGACAAGGCGAGAAGTAATCATGTCTGGGGAGGCTTTCTTTGAAGTTCAAAAAGACTCAAATATTCCTTTCTATGTGTATGCTAATAATCTGATTACAAAGGTTTTGGGTACTAGTTTTTCGGTTAATGCCAATCCGGCGTTAACCGGAACAGAAGTGATTGTTAAAACAGGACGAGTGGCTGTTTTTATGCAATCAGATAAGAACAAAGAAGAGAAAATAAACGGTAATCAGCTGAATGGGATCGTGCTGACGGCCAATGAAAAGATACGAATTGGTCAGAATGGACAAAGCCTAACGAAACCCGTCGCTATTAATCCAGAAAAATTACTGCTACCCATTCAAAAGCTCAGCTTTTATTTCGATGAAACTCCTGCTACGGAAGTTCTCGATCTTTTAAAAAAAACCTATGGAATTCCAATTGTTTATGATGCTCATAAACTGTCTGGTTGCAAATTAACGGCGCACTTATCCGACGAACCACTGCTTGAGAAGGTGAAACTTATTTGTATTGCTTTGGATGCGGATTATGAAGAAGATGATTCTGGAATACTGATTAAATCGAATGGATGTAAGTGAATAATGTTACTTGTGTTTACTTAAAATTTCAATTGAAGATGAAAAAAAATCTACCTGTCCGTAGGCTAACCAAAAGCGCTTTACGAATATCTTTCTCACAGTTAATCCTTTCCTTATTTTTTGCTACTGTGACCTTCGCTTTCGATGGGTACTCACAGGAAGTATTAAATAAACGGATAAACTTGAAAGCGGACAACCAGCCCGTCAAAAGTGTATTGAACGAGATTGAAAAATCGGCTCAAATACGCTTTATCTACAATTCGAATGTGATTCGTACCGACAAGAAAATAAACCTTAATGCTGAAAACTCTCCGCTGGGTGAGGTGTTGAAAAATGTATTAAGCCCACTTCAGTTGGACTATAAAGTGATCGGAAAGCAGATTGTGCTGAAACGGTCAGAAGTTAAGGTGACTAGCATAGAACCAGAGAAAATTGTTGAGAGTGTTGTCAATTCATTGGAAGTGCCGGTGAAAGGTAGCATTAAGGATGAAAAAGGAGAAGCGATCGTTGGAGCAAGCATCATTATAAAAGGATCAACCAAGGGTACTACTACGGATGCACAGGGACGATTTTCATTCTCGGTACCATCGGAGCAATCGTCTATCATTATCAGCTATATCGGTTATGAAACTCAGGAGGTTCCGGTGGGTAATCGCACACTTTTTGATATTGCCTTAAAGGTCGATTTGAAAACATTGGAAGAAGTAGTTGTAGTTGGTTACGGTGAGCAAAAAAAGAGTGACCTCACAGGTGCTGTTTCTTCTATACAACCAAAAGACATTGTCAGGGCCAACCCTGTATTGGCCTCAAAAGCTCTTCAGGGCCAGGTAGCAGGAGCAACCGTTACCAAGTCGGATAACCGGCCAGGGAGTACATATAACATTACCATCAGGGGCGAAAATACCATCAACAACTCAACGGCTCCGCTAGTCGTGATCGACGGGTTGATTGGGGGCGACATTAATAACCTGAATCCAAACGACATTCAGGCTATGGACGTGCTGAAAGATGCCTCATCGACCGCTATATATGGAGCCAGGGGCGCCAATGGCGTGATTATCATCACCACCAAAAAAGGCGTTTCGGGTAAGCCGCGCATAAGCTACGATGCCTACGTTGGTGTAAAAAATCCGGCTCACGTTCCTCGCCTACGGAACACTGAAGAGTTTTATAAGCTTACCTATACCGACCGGATTTTAGAGGGTGTAACGGGTAATACGTTCACGGCCGCTGAGCTTGATAATATCAAAAACAACCGCACAACAGATTGGGTCGATTTAGTCACAAAACCGGGTATTCAAACGAGTCAGAATGTCAGTGTATCGGGCGGAAACGAAAAAACCACGTATAGGTTTTCAGGTGGTTTTCTGAACGAGGACGGCAACGTCATCAGTACCAATTATAAACGCTACAACCTGAATGCCGGGCTGGATAGTAAATTAGGCGATCACTTCAAGGCAGGGTTTACTTCGTACGTAACCTATTCAGATCAGAACTTGGGTTCTCAGGAATCGTTGCGGGGAGCTTTTCGAGCCCGCCCAACCGGGGTTCCTTATTATTCAGATATCGCCAACCCCACCGAAAACCAGGATATTAACGTGAATGGAGTTGCTGTCTGGATGGGCATTAACGACAAACAGGTACCCAATCCGCTATTAGATACCGATCCTGTAAACTCTAAACTCCAAACGACAGTAGCCAACATTATGGGCAATGCCTATGTTGAATATTCGCCCATAAAAGGACTAAGTATTCGCTCCGGCCTGTCGGCAACATATGGCACAACCAGAGCAGGAGATTTTCGGGGAACCTGGTCAAAATCGCAGATTGGTGCTAAGCCGAGAGCGCAGTACGACAACCGGCTAATCGGTAGCTACACCCTCGATAATATCATTACTTATAGTAAGGAGTTTGGCAGGCATAAATTGAATTTCACTGGCCTTCAGAGTGCTTTTTACCAACGCAACGAAACCTATACTATTGCGGCCAAAGATTTGCCTTACAATTCCGACTGGTATGCACTCAACACGGGTACGATTACCACCTATGCCAGTTCGCTGACTGAACGGTCGTTGTCGTCGTTTATGGGGCGAGTAAACTATGCGTTTAAAGACAGATACCTATTAACGCTTACCGGACGTTCAGATGGTGCATCTCAATTGGCACCTGGTAACAAATGGGCCTTTTTCCCATCAATGGCGGTAGCCTGGAAATTGTCTGACGAGCCCTTTATCCAAAACCTTAACACGGTTTCTAATTTAAAACTACGGTTAAGTTATGGGCAAGTGGGGAACTCGACCGTTAACCCATATAGCACGCAGGCTGGGTTATTGAATACGGGTTACGACTTCGATGGCGTAGCCGCTTTGGGTTTTGCCCCGGCTAACTTAGGTAATAAAGATCTGCGGTGGGAGCGTAGTAAAGAGCTGAACGTTGGGGTGGATTTTGGTTTCTTCAGCAACCGAATTGCAGGAACGGTTGAATGGTATAACCGGAAAACGGAAGATTTAATCCTAAACCAGAAAATACCAACTGCATCAGGGTTCTCACAAGTGACGTCAAACATTGGCAAAATCCAGAATAAAGGAATCGAAATTTTACTGAATACAGTCAACATTGCCACCCGTAATTTTAGCTGGAACAGCACCTTCACCTTCACAAAAAACAGGAATAAATTGCTTGAACTGTATGGTAATGGCCAAACGGTTGATAAGGGCAACAAGCTATTTGTAGGCCTACCGATCAAAGCTAATTTCGATTACATATTTGACGGGATCTGGCAAACAGCCGACAAAGATTTAGCGACAAAATACAAGCAGGTTCCGGGATCGGTAAAAGTAGTTGATGTGAATAACGATGGGCAAATTTCATCAACAGAAGGCATTGATGATCGGGCCTATTTAGGAACCCAGCTGCCTAACTATCTGGTGGGCATCACTAACCGATTTAAATACAAAAATGTAGATTTCTCGTTTTTCACCTATTACCGAAATGGGACCCAGTATCGTAACAATACGTTAGCCGGTACATTTGGTGATATAGGAACGCGTTACAATAGCCTGGCATCTCTGAACTACTGGAGAAGCGACAATCCATCGAATACATATTTCGGCGCTGTGGCAGCAAATCCATACCGTAATGCTATTCTGTATCAGGATGCTAGTTTCTTACGGATTTCAGACATAACGCTGGGATATACCGTACCCAAAGACTTAATGGGCAAATGGAAATTGAATACAGCCCGCGTGTACGCTCAGGTTATTAACCCGATCATAAAAACAAAATACACTGGATTTGATCCCGAATTTAACTCACAAATTTATCAGGATGACCTTCCATCCATGACCATGAGTTTGGGCGTAAACCTCAGTTTTTAAATCCTTTGTCTGAAACAACATGAAAACTTTATTTCATAAACAATATAGCCTTTGGCTTGCGTGCATCTTGCTGTTAACATCAACAAGTTGCAAAGATCAGTTTCTGGACGAAAATCCTATTAGCACCCTAACCACGGATGTTTACTACAAAACTGAAGCTGGATTTGAAGATTTAGTCCGATCATGCTATCCGCTTTTGAGAAACATTCATCAAAACAGAGTTTTGGTGTTGAATGGCACCGACATCTTTGCCAATAACAGCGGCTGGAACCCGTCGGCGGTTACTGGAAAAGAAAATCAGCCCAGTCAGTATGATGTCTATGATTCACGCTTCAATGCAACCCTTCCTGAAGCCCAGAGTCTCTGGACATTGTTGTATGCCGAAATCGCCCGAACCAATACGGTACTTTCGCGGGCAGATGAAATTACGACAATGGCTGCTGCGCTGAAAGATGCCCGGGTATCGGAAGCAAAGTTTTTGCGGGCTCTATGTTTTTTTTATGCCGTACAGCAATGGGGTGATATACCGATGCCACTGTCGGAAGTTACTACGCCATCTAAAGATTTTCCACGAATCCCATCCGCTGACGTATACAAACAAATTATTGCTGATTTGCTTGATTGCGAGGCAAAGTTACCGGTAACAGCATCCAACTACGGACGTATAACCAAAGGGGCAGCTCAGTTTCTTCTGTCGAGAGTTTATTTGACAAGAGGCTGGAATTTCAGTAACGCCCTGGGCGGTACGGCTGCTGATTTTGATTTGGCCCTACAATATGCCGACAAGGTTATTGATGCGTATCCGCTGGCGACCAACTATAAAGACCTGTTCCCGACCCGCTCCAACAATCCGTTGACCCAATACACAGGAGCGCAAAATGACAAGAATGCCGAAATCATCTTTGCGGTTCAGTACAATTCGGATGTACTGACTAACAAAACCGACGCAGCTTTTTCGCAGGATGCCGCAGGTGGTAATGATTTACACTCAAAATTTGGTGGAAGCGGAGAAGGCTTCCCTGGCACCAAAGGCAGAACGACAGACTATAACCGCTGTTTGAACGTTCATTGCCCCACAACGGCCCTCTACCGCTTTTTCGACCCCGATAATGACACGCGCTATGCCCATAATTTTGTAAGCGTTGGCTACGCGCTTCAGGCCGTGAAAAGTTTCAAAGCCTTGCCGATTAGTAATCCGAGCCTACTGGTCAATTATAATGCTGGCGACACCGTTATGATTTGTCGGCCCTGGAACAACCCCGCCGTCAATGTGGCCGATAGGGGAGTAGATTTGGGCGGAAAGAGGAGCTACGCCGTAACTAATACATACGAATTCGGCGGAGGCTATCCAATCGATAACTCGGGCCTTGCAGTGACCATGCCGTTGATGTGGAAATTCTGGCAACCGGGTATTCCATATGGCGATGCTTATGGCACTTTTAACGAGTGCATTTTCCGGGCTGCCGAAGCGTATTTAATTGCTGCCGAAGCCATTGTAAAAGGTGCAAAGGGTGGCAAACTGGGAACGGCTGATGTGTATTATAACAAGGTTCTGGACCGCGCCCTGGGTGCTAAAAAAGGGATTGACCCCAAATGTGCGGCTGCGCCGGAAGATCAAAAATCATTGGCGGCCGTTTCGTACAGAGCTACGCAGTCTAACATTTCAATTGATTTGATTTTGGATGAAAGAGCCAGAGAGCTTATGGGTGAGTACAACCGCTGGTTTGATTTGAAACGGACGGGGAAACTGGTTGAACGGGTTAAAAAATATAACCCTTGGGTAAAAGGACAATCCATTTCAGATATTCATAACCTGCGGCCTATTCCACAGGGCGAAATAGACTTGTCATTCCCCAAAATGACCCAAAATCCTGGTTATTAACAGTCAATTTTTTACAAGTGAAAGGAGAGGGAGAATTTTGTTTCCTTCTCCTTTTTTTACTTTCTCCAATAAAGTTTTTAACACTTTGCTAAAAAGATGATGATTAAAAATTTAGTTTCTATTTTCCTCATTGTTCTTTTTTCATCAAACAGCCAGGCCCAGGTGCCCTGGAAGAGTCTTTATAATGGAAAAAACCTGGCAGGCTGGGTAAAACGAAATGGAAATGCCGAATACAAACTAACCAACGATGCCATCATCGGGGTCTCCCAACTCAACACTCCCAATACATTTCTGTGTACCGAAGAAACCTACGGCGACTTTGTGCTGGAACTAGAAGTAAAAGTAGAGCCACGGCTCAACTCGGGTATTCAGATCCGAAGCCTTAGCGACCCCAACGATAATAATGGGCGTGTACGGGGCTACCAGATAGAGATCGACCCCGGCAACCGGGCTTGGAGTGGTGGCATTTATGATGAAGCCCGTACCGGCTGGCTTTATCCGCTGTCGATCAACCCAAAAGGCCAGAAAGCATTCAAAACGGGGCAGTGGAACAAGTATCATATCGAAGCGATTGGCCCCCACCTGAAAACATGGATCAATGGCATTCCCTGCGCCGATGTCTGGGATAATCAAACCGCTCGAGGATTCATTGCTTTGCAGGTCCATCAGGTCAAACAAAAGGAACAAAATGGCCTGACCGTTCAATGGCGCAACATCCGAATCGCTACCGAGAATCTAAAGGATGCCGTTTGGAAGGAAGGCGACACTATTCAGGAGGTCAGTTATTTGCAAAACCAATTGACGGAACGCGAAAAAAAGCTTGGCTGGAAACTGCTCTGGGATGGTAAAACAACGGCAGGCTGGAAACTGGCCAACGCGGCTAATTTTCCCAAAGATGGTTGGGCAATTCAGGACGGTGTGCTGAAAGTGCTCGGGTCGAAAAAAGACAGCCTGCGCAAAGGAGGGGATATTGAGACGGTGGAGGAATTTGGCAATTTTGAGTTAGAACTGGACTTCCAACTGACTACAGGGGGCAATAGTGGGGTCAAATATTTTGTGGTCGACGACCCAAAAAAACGGCCGGGGACAGGGGCCGGACCCGAGTTTCAGATTCTCGACGATAAAGTACACCCCGATGCCAAGGAGGGCGTCAACGGCAACCGCACTACGGCTTCATTGTACGATCTGATAACGTCGGAAAATCTTTCGGAGGGCAGTACCGAAAAGCGCATGAATCCGCCCGGAAAGTGGAACAAGATGCGAATTGTATCAAAAGATGGCCACGTTGAACACTGGCTCAATAACCTTAAAATGGTGGAGTACGACCGGTATTCACAGATCTTTCGTAACCTAGTTGCCGAGAGTAAATATAACACCTACCCCAACTTTGCTCAGGCAGCATCGGGCCATATTCTTTTCCAGGATCATGGTGACGAAGTACATTTTCGGAGCATAAAAATTCGGGAGCTATAAACATGAACCGTCGGAATTTCATCACACTCAGCGCTACCTCTCTTGGCATTATACCCATGTTGGGCTTTACTGGGTTCAAACACATAGCACCTGATAAACCCGCGTGGCTACTCGATTGGATCAGGATCAACGATCAGCAAATGCCCAACTACGCGCCGTTGAAAATAATGGATGCCGCCAGTAAGTATGTAGGGGGTTATGTGAATGACGTCGAAATGCCTAATCCGCATACCACAAGCGGGTTTCTGATGAAGGCTAGTATGCTGTTTTCAACGCCCGAATCAAGCTATTTCCAGTCGGCTAAGCTGTTAACGGAGATTGAGACTGCTGCCCGGAGTATGCTTGCGTTTCAGTATCCCGACGGCACTATTGATTTGCTGGATACCAATTTTCACTCGACACCCGATACGGCGTTTGTGCTGGAGAATATTGTACCGGCTTATAAATTCCTGAAGTTAATAAAGGGCACTGATACCGCGCTGGGGCTGATCAAAACGTTTTTGACCAAAGCGGGCGAAGCACTTATTGTAGGCGGCATACACACGCCTAACCATCGGTGGGTGGTGTCAGCAGCGATAACCAAGCTCAACGAACTGTTTCCCAATCCGCGCTATACCCGCCGGATTGATCAATGGTTGGCCGAGCACATCGACCTTGACCCCGACGGGCAGTTCAACGAAAAAAGCACGAACAGCTATTCGCCCATTGTTGACCGGTCGCTGATTATTATGGCGCGTGGCTTGAAAAAACCGGAACTGTTTGAGCCCGTTCGCCGAAACCTGATGATGACGCTCTACTACGTACATCCCAACGGTGAGGTTGTAACGGAGGCTTCTAACCGGCAGGACAAAGGCACTGTTGGTAACATGGCAAAGTATTATTATTGCTACCGCTATATGGCCTTACTGGACAAAAACGGCGAAATGGCTGCCATGTGCCAACTCATTGAGAAGACCTGCCCAAAAGAGCAACTAGCGGGTTACCTCGATTATTTCCTGGAAGATCCAATGCTTTGGAATGACCTACCCGCCAGTAAACCACTCCCGACCAACTACGTCAAAGCATTTCCATATTCGGGGGTAGTGCGAATCCGGCGCGACAACTGGGACAGTACGCTATTGTCGAACAATGCCAGTTGGCTGACATTTCATAAAGGCAACGCCATTTTGCAGGGCATGAGGGTGGCCGCTTCGTTTTTTGGGAAAGGCCAGTTTGATTCGGTAAAAATTGAGCAGAAGGGTAACTCGTGGGTGATGAGCAAGTCGCTGGAAGGCCCCTACTATCAACCCATTGCCGCCAATAAAATTGACCCCGAAGGTGATTGGGATAAAATGCCCAGAACCGGTCGAGCACAAAGCGAAGTGCAAAAACTTACGTCAATCGTAACGGTCACCGAAGCCAACAACGGTCTGCAAATAGCCATCGACATATCGGGCACCGACAACGTGCCGGTCGCGCTTGAGTTGATTTTTAGGCCGGGAGGTACCTTGGCAGGTGTAACAAAACACCCAAAAAAAGACAACGCCTTTCTCCTGTCGGGCGAGCCGGGTACATACTCCATTGGCACCGATACTATCCGGTTTGCACTGGAGAACCCGATGGTAAAATCAGCGCACAAGAATGTACAATTGCGCGGGTCATTACCAGCAATGGATGCACCAACCGTGTATCTGACAGGATACACGCCGTTTAAGCACACAATTTCTTTGAGCTAAACCGTGCGCATGAACCGTCACCCCAAAGCCGATTTACTACTGGGTATCACAATCCTGGGGATGCTGACGTTTGTCGGGCGTGTTTGGGCCCAAAGCCCCTCGCAAACGTTGTGGTACGACAAACCCGCGACTGTGTGGCCGGAGGCTTTGCCGCTGGGAAATGGGTACATGGGGGCTATGGTATTTGGTGATCCCTTAAAAGAACATCTGCAATTGAACGAAGGCACACTCTATTCGGGTGACCCTACGGGCACGTTCAAAAACATTACTATCCGCAAAGACTTTAAGCAGGTCAGTGATTTATTAGCTGCTGGCAACTATCAGGAAGCCCAGGCACTCATTGCAAAGGAATGGCTGGGCCGGAATCACCAACTGTATCAACCGATGGGTGATTTATGGATTGATCTTGACCATAAAAAAGAGTCAATCTCAGACTATAAACGGCATCTCGACCTGTCAACGGCGACTGCCACGACTCAGTACAAAGTAAATAAAACGACGTACACCCGAACCTATTTTGCCAGTTATCCCGACCATGTGATTGTGGTGAGACTTTCGGCCAACGGGCCGGAAAAAATCAATGGTACATTACGCTTCTCAACGCCCCACGAATCGACTGCCCGTTATACGGCTCAGGGAAATACGTTGGCAATGCAGGGGAAAGTCCCCGGATTTGCGTTGCGACGTAGCTTTGAGCAGGTCGAAAAGCTGGGCGATCAGCACAAATACCCCGAGCTCTACGAGAAGAACGGCCAACGTAAACCGGGCGTTGAAAACATGTTGTATGACCAGCAGATAAACGGGTTGGGCATGGCGTTTGAAACGCGGGTAAAAGTGATCAATACCGGTGGCCGTATCAGGTCCGACAAAAACGCACTAACCGTTCAAGATGCTTCCGAGGTAGTTTTTGTAGTATCGGCCGCCACCAGCTTCAACGGATTCGACAAAAGCCCGGCTTACGATGGCGTTGACCTAGGCCGAATTCTCGATCAGCGTTTTAAGGCTATTGAAAAGAAGCCTTATGCAGGCCTGTATCAAACGCATCTGACCGACTATAAGCGATTGTTCGACAGGATAGATATTCAATTAGCGGCCGAAACGGAGCAGTCGCAGCTCCCCACCGACCAGCGCGTTAAGCTGTTTTCGAACGGCAAAGACCCCGCCTTTTCAGCCTTGTATTTTAAATTCGGTCGTTACCTGATGATTGCTGGGTCGAGGCCGGGTGGTCAGCCGCTCAATTTGCAGGGCATCTGGAACGACCAGTTGATTCCTCCCTGGAATGGAGGCTACACCATCAACATCAATGCCCAGATGAACTACTGGCCCGCCGAACTGACCAACTTGTCGGAATGTCAGGAGCCGTTTTTCAAGGCCATTAAAGAGCTAGCGATCAATGGGCGCGAAACCGCCCGAAACATGTATGGCAACGACGGTTGGGTAGCTCATCACAACATGGATATCTGGCGTCATGCTGAGCCCATCGACAATTGTAACTGCGCATTCTGGCCAATGGCGGCTGGTTGGCTAACCAGCCATTTCTGGGAGAAATACCTGTTTAGTGGCGATAAAGAATTTCTGAAAAATGAGGTGTTTCCTCTGTTAAAAGGGGCAGTACAATTTTACCAAGGCTGGCTGGTTAAAAACGAACAGGGTTATCTGGTGACCCCAGTAGGCCATTCGCCCGAACAGAATTTCTTGTACGACGGTAACAAACAGGCCACATTTAGCCCTGGCCCGACAATGGATATGGCTATTGTCCGCGAGTCATTTTCCCGCTATCTGGAAGCCTGTGAGATGCTGGGTATTACTGATCGCTTCACTGCCGGGGTAAAACAGAACTTGGCGCAGTTGCTGCCCTATCAGATTGGCAAATACGGTCAGTTGCAGGAATGGCAGGAAGATTATGCCGATGCTGATGTTCAGCACCGGCACTTTTCTCATTTGTATGCCATGCACCCCAGCAACCAGATTAATGGGCAAACAACGCCCGAGTTGGCGGCTGCGGCCAAACGGGTGATGGAACGTCGGGGTGATCTGGCAACGGGCTGGTCGATGGGTTGGAAAGTGAACGTCTGGGCTCGTTTGCACGAGGGGGATCATGCTCTCCAATTGCTCACCAACCTGTTCAAACTGATTACTACCGAAACAGCGCACATGGCAGGCGGAGGAACGTATCCTAACCTGTTTTGTGCCCATCCGCCTTTTCAAATTGACGGTAATTTTGGCGCTACGGCAGGTATCGCCGAAATGCTGGTGCAAAGCCACTCGGGAGAAATACACCTGCTCCCCGCTTTACCACAAGCCTGGCATACAGGCCGGGTAAAGGGCCTGAAGGCGCGCGGTGGCTTTACCGTCGATATGGAATGGAAAGCCGGTAAACTGACCAGGGCCGTGGTACATTCTGCACTAGGCGGCACTTGCCGAATCCGAACCAACGAGAAGCTGAGCGTGCCGCCCACAGGTGGTGTGGCTGCGGGAGACGTGAATCCCCTGTTCAGCTTTGTTGATGCGGGATCCCCACTTATCAAAGACAAAACGAAGCTAGGGCAGATGCCTGTGGTGAATGGCTTTACGATTGATATTAAGACAGAAAAAGGGAGGGCGTATGAAATTAGATAGAACGCTGAAGATTATGAATAAGCTTACCTATGGTTTACTGGCCTTCACCGCCACGTTAAGTCTAACGCAACCCACATCAGCCCAAAAGCATCCCGTCGATCTGGTTAATCCGATTGTCGATGCGGCCAACTCGCGCTGGTTCTTTTTTAACTCCGCGAGTCGCCCGTTTGGTATGGTGAACCTCAGCCCCGACAATGGTGTCAATGCCGATTGGGGAGCAGGGTATCGCTACCATCTGGATAGTATTAAGTGCTTTAGCCATATCCACGGCTGGCAGTTATCGGGTGTTCCTGTCATGCCCACTACCGGAGAATTTAAAGGGCATTTAGGTGCAGATAAGTACGGTTCCCGATTTTCGCATGAGAAGGAAGTGATGCGTGCAGGTTACCATAAAGTGGTGCTGGATGCTTACAACATTACCGCCGAACTGACGTCGACTACCCGTGTCGGTTTCCACAAATACACCTACCCCGCTTCCACCCAAAGTCATATTCTGTTCGACTTTGCCACGTTTTTAGGGCCGTCAGATACCCAGAAAGGCTACGTAAAAAAGGTTAGTAATCAAGAGATTGAAGGCTACGCCATCATGGCTCCAACCATTCGCCGACCCAAAACATTGACGGTGTTTTTCGTCGCTACGTTCGACAAACCGTTCGATTCGTTCAAGGGGTGGCGCAAAGGCAAGCTGGAAACCATTGACGATCAGATTGACGGAGAACGCACGGGCGTTTATGTGAGCTTTAAAACTAAAGCGGGCGAAGTACGAAAAATGAAAGTGGCCATTTCGTACATCAGTGAAGAACAAGCCCGTATCAACCTAAAGACTGAACTGCCGCACTGGGATTTCGAAAAAACGGTGCAGGATAGCCGTACGGATTGGAATAACTGGCTCAGCCGAATTGACATTGAGGGGGGCACCAACACCGAACGCAGCCGCTTTTACACTGACCTATGGCATGCCCTGCAGGGTCGACGCATTATTTCGGACGTGAACGGTAAGTACAGCGACATGACGGGCCCTGAGCGTCGCATCAAACAGATTCCACTGGATGCCAATGGCAAGCCCAAATTTAATCACCATAATTTCGACGCCATGTGGGGGGCACAATGGTCGCTCAACACCCTTTGGCATCTGGTGTATCCCGAAGTCACTGAGTCGTTCGTCAATTCAATGCTGTTGATGTACGATGATGGTGGGTTGATTCCGCGCGGACCAGCAGGGGGTAATTATACGTTTGTGATGACGGGGGCCTCGTCGACGCCGTTTATCGTCAGCGCCTATCTGAAAGGTATTCGTGGGTTCGATCAGAACAAAGCCTACGAAGGGATGCGCAAAAACCACTTTCCCGGTGGCCTGATGAGCAAAGCCGGGTATGAGCACAACACGTTTAAAGGCGGTGGCATTGAGTATTACATGGAACGAGGCTATGTGCCGCATCCCATGAGCAAAACCCGGTATGGTTTCCACCAGGACGGCTCGACGCAAACGCTGGAATATGCCTATCAGGATTACACGTTAGCGCAGATGGCCCAGAAGTTGGGTAAAACGGATGATTACGGTCTGTTTATGAAGCGGGCCGAGAACTACAAAAACATCTGGAACCCCGAATTAGGCTGGATGTGGAACCGAACGCTGGAGGGAAAATGGGGCGAACCGGTCGATATTCTGCGGTACGACAATGGCTGGGAAGAGGGCAATGCGGCTCAGTACACCTGGTTTGTTCCCCACGATGTGCAGGGCTTGATCAACCTGATGGGCGGTCGTGATGCATTTACTACCAAGCTTAACGGCTCGTTCGAAAAGGCCCAGAAACACGATTTCGTGTCAGGAAAATCGCACGATAAAGAGACTTTGGAAGAACTACGCCGGGTGTTTATCAACTACGGCAATCAGCCCTGTATGCAAACGGCTTGGCTGTTCAATTACGCTGGTTCGCCCTGGCTGACACAGTATTGGACGCGGCAGGTAGTAGAGAAAGTGTACAGTGGTATCTCGCCTGAATCCGGCTACAGTGGTGACGAAGATCAGGGGTTGATGGGCAGTCTGTCGGTTCTGCTCAAAACGGGTCTGTTCTCGACTAACGGCGGCACCACTCCCGAACCATTCTACGAAATCAGCAGTCCGATTTTCAATAAAATCACCATCAAACTCAATCCGAAATACTATAAAGGGAAGCAGTTTGTAATCGACGCGCAGAACAACTCAGCCACGAACCTGTACATCCAATCGGCCACGCTGAACGGCAAGCTTCTCGACCAGCCGTGGATGTTGCACGAAACGGTGGTTAACGGCGGCACGCTGACCCTGCAAATGGGTGATAAACCGAACAAAACCTGGGGAAGCAAATCAGAGCAGGCCCCTATGTCAATGTCGTCAGGGACTGTAAAATGATAAGCTGGCTAGGCTAATTAGACCATGAAGCAGAAGACTATAGGCCGTTTGGTGGTGTTCGTGTTGGCTATTTGTTTCGCCGGGTTCACTGCGGACCCAATTGAGGGGGCGTGGGAATACACTATCAAGCTGAACGAAGAATTGTCCGGCACCTTGAAACTGAGACGGAATGAGACTACCTATACCGGCGTTTTATACTCATTCGAGTACGGAGCCACACCCATTCAGGCGTTGACGATTGACGCCAACACGCTGAATGGCCGGTTTACCCTACGAAAAACAACCTACCAGCTAACCGGCACGTTTACCGGCGATACGTTTGCCGGTACCGTTTCATCGGCAACGAAAACGGTTCAGATGACCGCCAAAAGATCGGTAGAACCAGCGGTTGCCTACAATCCGCCAACTGTTTCCTATATTTTGTCAGGCAGTGAGTTAAGCAAGTCGGAGTTGAATCTTGACCATGCCGAGTTGATTCAGGATGTCAATCGGGAGGGCTTTATGCGGGGTGAGCGGATATACAATGCCGTGTGCATCAATTGCCACGGAAATCCGGAGTCGGAAGGGTCGATTCCGATGTCTCATAAGTTTTGGGCGCAGCGGTTCAAGGCAGGCTACGACCCGTATTCGCTATACCAGACCATCACCAAAGGGTACGGGGCCATGCCGCCCCAGATGACGCTTAGTCCGCAGGAGAAGTACGATGTGATTGCCTACATCCGGGAGAATTTCATCAAGGAAAGTAACCCCAGCCAATACCTGCGCGTAACCCCCGGCTATCTGGCCAAACTGCCCAGGGGAACGTCGAAAGGCCCCGCCGTGCAGCCGTATCATCCGTGGTCGGACATGGATTACGGCAATTTCTTCATTAATACTTACGAACTGGCTGATTCGGCAACGGGCATCAAACGGTTCCACTCACCACGGCCCGTGCCTTACGCGGACGAAGATTACCGGAAGAATAATTTCGCTTACAAGGGCATCGCCGTGCGGGTCGATACTGGAGCCGGTGGGGTATCGGCCGGGAGGGCCTGGATGATTTTCGACCACGACGTGATGCGCGTAGCCGGTGGCTGGACAGGCAAAGGGTTTATTGACTGGGAGGGAATTCTGCTTAACGATAACCACGAAACCTATCCCCGAACTATCGGCCAATTACACATCGAAACACCCGTTGGGCCGGGTTGGGCCAACCCATCGACCGGCACGTTCGACGACCCCCGATTTACGGCGCGGGATGGTCGCCAGTTTGGGCCATTACCCAAAACGTGGGCCAATTACAAAGGGCTGTATCACTACGAAAACGCGGTAATCATCGCCTATACCGTCGGGCGGGCGGCTATTCTGGAAAAGCTGGGGATGGAGAAGGTTGATGGCCAACCGGTGTTCACTCGAACAATGACCATTAGTCCTGCGCAGCACCTGCTTAAAACCCGAGTGGCACGCGTCGGTACCAACGTTGCGGTAGTTGGTCAGGGGGCATCGCTGAAAGAAGAAAGTGGGTACGTCGTTTTGCAGATTTCAGCCTCGGCAAAGACAACCATCAAGCTGTTTATGGCCAAGCCCGGCACTAAAAGCCTGACCGAGTTTGCCGCACAATCATCCAAGCCCGAATCACTCGACCGGTACACCAAAGGTGGAAAGCCGCATTACCCGCAAACGCTGCACACGACCATCACGCGGGGGAAAGACGACGGTTTGTTTGCCGTCGATCAACTGTCGCCACCCTACGACAATCCGTGGAAATCGCGGATGAAGCTTAGTGGCATCGACTTCATGAAAAACCCGAATGTCGCGGTGTTATGTACTACCGACGGCGACGTGTGGCGGGTTACGGGTCTGACCAATGGCCGGGGAAGTCTGACCTGGCAGCGTATTGCGTCGGGGCTTTTTCAGCCGCTGGGCATCAAAGTGTTGAACGAAAAAATATACGTTACCTGCCGCGATCAACTGGTGTTACTCCGCGATCTGAACGGCGATGGCGAAACCGATTTCTACGAAAGCTTCAACCACGACCATCAGGTAACCGACCATTTCCACGAGTTTGCGATGGGCTTGCAGGCCGATAAGGAAGGCAATCTGTATTACGCCAAAAGTGGCCGTCACGCCCGCGAAGCCCTGATTCCGCAGCACGGTACCCTGTTGAAAGTCAGCAAGGATGGCACTTCCACGCAGATTATCGCCACCGGGTTTCGAGCCGCTAACGGCGTGTGCATCAACCCCGACGGTAGCTTTATCGTGACCGACCAGCAGGGCTACTGGAACCCCATGAACCGAGTCAACTGGATTGATGGGAAGGGGAAATTTTACGGCAATATGTGGGGCTATAAACCGCCTAACGATTCGACGAAAGCCGCCATGGAACAGCCGCTGGTTTGGATTGACATGGAATTTGACCGATCGCCTTCGGAGTTACTTTGGGTAGATAGTAAGAAATGGGGGCCCCTGAATGGAAGCCTGCTTAGTTTTTCGTACGGCTATGGCAAAATTCAACTGGTGTTGCCCGAAGACGTGAATGGCCAGAAGCAGGGTGGGGTGATCGACCTGCCGGGTGTTAAGTTCCGAACGGGTATTATGCGTGGTCGCTTCAACCCGGCCGATGGCCAGTTGTATGCCTGCGGTATGTCGGCCTGGGGTACGTCGCAAACCATCAAAGGGGGCGATTTCTACCGACTTCGTTATACCGGAAAACCCGTCTCGCTGCCCACGCGCTTAGGTGCCGAAGTCGATGGTGTTACGCTGACGTTTGCCAGCGAGTTAGCCGAAAAAAGCACCCACCATCCGGGCAGTTTCGAGGTAAAAGGCTGGGACATTCGGAGGAGCCGGAAGTATGGTTCGGACCGATACAACACGCAGAAGCTGAGGATCTCGGACGTGAAACTGAGTCAGGACAAAAAGACCGTCAAGCTCATGCTCCCTGGTATTAAACCAACCGACGTCATGACGATTACCTACTCGGTTACGGATGCGAATGGCCACTCATTTAATGGGACAATCCAGAACACCATCCACCAGTTGCAAAAGGCCAATAATCAATCATTTGCAACAATCAGGTAAGGAGCCAGCCGAAATTATGGATCATAGAACAACTGCAGCAAATCTTATGAAAAAGCCCAAAAACAGACTGCTTCCGTCTTCAGCAAGGGCATTGCTTTTCTTAGCTTTGCTCGTCATGATGAGCGGCAAATGGGCTCTTGGACAGGCGGTGAAACGGCCCAACATCCTGTACATTTTGGCCGATGATATGGGCTTTTCGGACATTGGTTGCTACGGGGGAGAGGTCAGCACGCCGAATATCGACCAGCTGGCAGCAAAGGGTATCAAGCTGCGGAGTTTTTACAACAACGCCCGCTGCTGCCCCACCCGGGCATCGTTGCTAACAGGGCAGTATCCGCATACCGCCGGGATGGGTCTTATGGTTACCATGCCCAATGCCGCTATTCAACCGGGCAGCTATCAGGGATTTCTGGACGAACGTTACCCGACCATTGCTGAACGACTGAAGAAAACGGGCTATAGCACCTACATGCTTGGCAAGTGGCACGTGGGTGAGCGCCCTGAACACTGGCCGCTTAAGCGTGGATTTGACCATTATTTCGGATTAATTTCGGGAGCTTCCAGCTATTACGAAATTGTTCCGGCCGAAAAAGGCATGCGATTTATCGTACTGAATGATACCGAGTTTACCCCGCCGGTCGACGGCTTTTACATGACCGACGCCTTTACCGATTATGCGGTCCAATACCTGAATAAGCAAAAGCAGGAGTCGGCCGATAAGCCCTTTTTCATGTACCTGGCCTACACCGCCCCCCATTTTCCGCTCCATGCCTACGAGTCGGATATTGCTAAATACGAAAAGCTGTACGCGCAGGGTTGGGATGTAACGCGCACCAATCGCTATCGGAAAATGCAGCAATTGGGATTTATAGACAAGCGCTACCCACTCACCCCGCGCCCAACGGATATACCCGACTGGAATTCGGCAACGGATAAAGCCCAGTGGATTCGGAAAATGGCTGTGTATGCCGCCATGATTGATCGGATGGATCAAAATATTGGTCGGCTCGTTAAAGCGCTGAAAGCCAACGGGCAGTACGAGAATACGCTCATCGTGTTTATGTCGGACAACGGGAGTTCCAACGAAAATGTGGAGGGCCGCAAACTGAATGACCCAAACAAAAAGATTGGCGAACGCGGCTCATACGTCACCTACGACACACCCTGGGCCAACGTATCGAACACGCCTTTTCGGAAATACAAGCGGTTTTTGCATGAAGGCGGTATGATTACCCCTTGCATCATGCAATGGCCGAGTGGCATCCGTCCGCAAACGGGCTATGTAGAGGGTATTGGCCACGTGATGGACCTGCTGCCAACCTGCCTTGAGGTAGCGGGAGTACCTGCCAACGATTTGCCGGGTAAAAGTTTGTCGTATCTGTGGGGGAAAACGAAGGCCGAACCGCGCACGTATTGTTGGGAGCATGAAGGCAACAAGGCCATCCGAAAAGCCGATTGGAAACTGGTGAAAGACACAGAAGACGCCGATTGGGAGCTATACAACATCAAAACAGATCCCTGCGAAACCAAAAATCTGGCTCAGAAACAACCCCAACTCGTAGCCAGCCTGCGAACAGAGTACGATGCATGGGCGCAAAAAGTAGGTGTCCGTGAACGACCGGCGGGGAAAACGGAATAGATGTATACATACTAAAGCCTTTTTTAGCCCCTCCCTTGTTTTCAGGGGTGGGGTAGAAACCAACAATGAAAATGACGTTTACACGATTACTTGCTTCCGTTTTTTGCCTATGGCTTGCCATCAATTCGGCAGCCTTTGCTCAGGTGCCTGTAAACTGGACAGTAAGCGTATCCGTTGCACCTGAGGTCAGACAATCGTTTCTGAAGGGCGGTCGTCTGTTGCTTCACGTGACCAAACAAACGGAACGAGAACCCCGGAACCGCTCTGAAATTACGCTTGGCGTAACTCCACAGCAATGGGACGGCTCTGGCTCGTTTGTGATTAACACAAAAGACAAAAATCTCCTTTCGGTTGGCTTGGACAAATTGCCTAAAAATCCGTCAGGTAAGTACTATTTTCAGGTTGTTTACAAGCAAAACCCCGACGATGGGCAGGAGAACGTACCGGGAAATTTGTACAGCACCATTGATACGATTCCGTTTGCCGCGAAGGCTAGTCTGAGCATTGTGCTCAAAACGTTGATTCCACCAGCCATCATTGCCGACAATAAGTTTGTGAAAATAGTTGAAATCAAAAGCTCGCTGTTGTCGGCATTTTCGAGCAGGCCACGCTACCTGAAAGCGGCTGTTCTGTTGCCGTCGGGCTACTTCGATAATCCCGATAAAACCTACCCAATTTGCTACCGGATACCCGGACTCAATGGGCGCTACACTGCCATTAATAATCTGTTGAACAATAAAGAATTGTCGGACTGGTGGTTCAGTAAAACTGCTCCGCAGATCATCTACGTTTTTCTGGATTCACAGGGCCCATACGGCGATACATATCAAATCGATTCGGAGAACAACGGCCCGTGCGGCAAGGCGCTGACCGAAGAACTGATTCCCGAAATTGAACGGCAGGTGCGGTATAAACCCGACTCTCAACTGCGCTTCCTGGCGGGTAATTCAACGGGCGGCTGGGTGTCGCTGGGGTTACAGATCTTTTACCCCGATTTCTTCGACGGGACTTGGTCATACAGCCCCGACCCTGTTGATTTTGAGCATTATGGCTTGATCAATATCTACGAAGACGAATCTATTTTCTACAACCGCTATGGTTACCTTCAACCCGGTCGCCGGACAACCTATGGCGAGCCTACTTTCTCGATGAAAGACTGGATTGCGGGTGAAAACGTAAACAGCCGGACGGGTAATTACCTGATTTCGGGTGGCCAATTTGGCGCTTACAATGCGGTTTTTGGCCCAAAAGGGAAAGATGGATTACCGTCGCTGATGTTTGATCCGGTTACGGGAAAAATAGATCACGACATTGCCAAACAGTGGGAGAAATATGATCTGAAGAAAGTGCTGGCTAAAAACTGGCCAACGCTCGGTCCCAAACTACAGGGCAAAATCTGGGTCTGGATGGGCGATATGGACGGTCTGTACTCGAACGTAGCAACCCGGTTTTTGCAGAAGTTTCTGGAAAAGACCGAGAATCCGAAATCGGATGCGAAAATCTCCTTCACGGCTATGGCCGGGCACGGGCAGGAATGGAGCGACAAAGCTGTGCTGACAATGATTGCCGAGAAAGTTTCTAAAAAACAGACTGCCGCCCGTGAATAAACTAGCTACACTATTTTTTGCAGGGCTTTACTGCACGATTACAGCCGCACACGCTCAGAAAACCACCAAAATCTGGCTGGATGACCTGACGATAAAATCCTTTTCGGAAGGTATCCCCGCTGTGTTACCCAAAACAACGGCTGCGGGTGATTCCATGCTAATTAGCGGTACGTATTTCAACCGGGGCGTAGGAGTAAACGCTACCAGCATTCTGGCATTTTATCTGGATGGAAATGCCACCCAGTTTTCAGCGCTGGTGGGTGTTGACGACAAAGGCAACAAAGACTTACCGCATCGGTTTTACGTAGTGGCCGACCGTAAAATTCTGTTCGACAGCGGGGACATGCGGCTGGGTGATGCTGCCAAACCCGTGAACGTGAAACTAGACGGCGTAAAACGTCTGGGTTTGCTGGTGAAAGTCAACGACGAGGGTCGTACTAAGGTGTATTCGAACTGGGCTAATGCGCAGTTGACCATGCTGGACAATTATCTTCCTCAAAACATACCTAACTCAGACGAGAAATACATTCTGACACCTGCTTCTGCTAAAACCCCACGCATCAACTCGGCCAGCGTTTTTGGCGTCACACCCAACAATCCGTTTCTGTATACCATTGCCGCTACCGGCGACCGACCCATGACCTTTTCGGCTCAGGGCCTTCCCCAGGGGCTTTCGCTGGACGAAAAAACGGGTATCATTACGGGCAAAGTGGCTCAGCGCGGCACATACCCAGTAACGTTGACGGCGAAAAACGCGTCGGGCAAAGCCACCAAAACGTTAACAATCAAGGTGGGTGACACCATTGCCCTGACGCCACCGATTGGCTGGAACGGCTGGAATTCCTGGGCCCGAAACATCGATCAGCAGAAAGTAATTGCCTCGGCGGATGCGATGGTGAAAATGGGCCTGAACCAACACGGCTGGACGTATATCAATATTGACGATGCCTGGCAGGGCAAACGCGGGGGTAGGTTCAACGCCATTCAACCCAACGAAAAGTTTCCGCGCTTCAAAGAAATGGTGGATTACGTTCATGGTCTGGGTTTGAAAGTGGGCGTGTATTCTACGCCTATGATCACGAGTTACGCGGGCTATATCGGCGGTTCTTCGGAGTTTGCCGATGGGCACCTCACTGATGAGATCATTGCGAACAAACGGGCCTTTCGATACGTAGGGAAACACCGTTTCGAAACCAACGACGCGAACCAACTAGCCGAGTGGGGCATCGACTATCTCAAATACGACTGGCGAATCGAAGTGCCATCGGCGGAACGCATGTCGGTGGCGTTGAAACAGTCGGGCCGTGATATTCTGTACAGCATTTCTAATTCGGCACCCTTCGCCAACGTTACCGATTGGGCTCGTTTAACCAACAGTTACCGCACCGGCCCCGACATTCGCGACAGTTGGAACAGCCTGTTTGTGTCGGCCTTCACACTCGACAAGTGGGCACCCTATGGCGGTCCCGGCCATTGGAATGATCCCGACATGATGATTGTGGGTAACGTAACCACGGGTACACAATTGCACCCCACCCGCCTGACGCCCGACGAGCAATACAGCCACGTGAGTTTATTTAGCCTGCTGGCGGCCCCCATGTTGATCGGTTGCCCTATTGAACAACTCGATCCGTTTACGCTGAATCTGCTCACCAACGATGAAGTCATCGAAATTGATCAGGACCCGCTGGGGAAGTCAGCAAGGCTACTGGTGAACGAAAACGGGATTCAGGTTTGGCTTAGACCACTGGAAGATGGGTCGTATGCCGTGGGGCTTTTCAACGTTGGTGAGTTTGGAAAAACACCCGAATCGTATTTCCGCTGGGGCGATGAAAAACCAAAATCATACACAGTCGATTTAGCTAAAGTGAACTTAAACGGAACGTATAAACTGCGCGATGTTTGGCGACAAAAAGACCTTGGTATCTTTACAGGGACTTTCAAAACAGACATACGGCATCATGGCGTGGTGATGTTGCGGATGTTCCCCGCAAAAACAAACTCGAAGTAGTTATGATTAAGACAAACAGCAGATTCTTTGCACTGGTAACTATCTCATTACTAACTTTTTTTGCCTTGGTGGCTGGCGTTCAGATAAACTCGCTGAACGGACCCCAATTTTCCCTGAAAGACTATCAGATAGAAGATGGTTTTGAGTTACGTTTACTAGCCGCCGAGCCGTTGTTGAAAGCGCCGGTCAGTATGGATTTCGACAATAAGGGGCGGATGTGGGTGGTCGAAATGATCGGCTACATGCCCAATTTGGAAGGAATTGGTGAAGAGGAACCAACCGGCCGGATCTCTATTCTGGAAGACGTAAACAAAGATGGCGTGGCAGACCGTGCCAAAGTGTTTCTGGATAAGCTGGTGCTCCCCAGAGCGTTGGCGCATGTGTATGGCGGACTGTTGTACGTCGATGGGCCCAAGCTTTGGTTTGTCGAAATCAACAATGACAAGCCTGGCAAAAAAACACTGGTTGATCCCGTTTATGCCGAGGGCGGAAACGTCGAGCACTCATCGAACGGGTTGATGATGAACATCGACAACTGGATCTACAACGCCAATTACAATTTCAGGTTTCAATTGAAAAACGGAAAGTGGCTGAAAGAACCTACCACAGACCGGGGTCAGTGGGGCATCACGAAAGACAATTTCGGGAGACTGTATTACAACAACAACTCCACCAATTTGCAGGGAGATTTTGTGCTGCCTAATAAGGTAATCCGGAACAAATATTTTAAACCTGCCATCGCCGAACACCAACGACTAGCCAGTAATCGGGTTTATCCCATTCATCAAACCTCTGTCAACCGGGGCTATCAGACTGGGGTTCTGGATGAAAAAGGGATGTTGAAAGAGGTTACGGCTGCCTGTGGGCCATTGGTGTATCGGGGAGCGGCTTTTCCTGAATCGTACAATCAAAATGTGTTTGTCTGTGTGCCCGAAGCCAACCTGATCAAGCGCAATATCCTGAATTTTAAGGGTCTTCAAACAAGCGCCAGTCAGGCCACAGAAGGCAAAGAGTTTATCGCGTCGACGGATGAAGGCTTCCGTCCGGTCAATTTGTTCAATGGACCCGATGGAGCCATCTATGTGGTCGATATGCACCGGGGCATTATCCAGCACAAAGCTTACATTTCGCAGTACCTCACGGAACAACTGGCTGGAAAAAAACTGGACACGCTACAAAATGCAGGTCGTATTCTGAAGATAAACAGCAAACAAAATAAGCTCAACACAGTCCCGGATTTGAGTAAGGCTACTGCCAGTCAATTAGTTGCCCTACTGAGCCACCCGAATGGCTGGTTAAGAGATCGGGCTCAACAACTCCTGATTCAGAAGAAAGACCCTGCGGTTACCAAGCAATTACTGGCGCTGACCAAAAGCAACAATGAACTGTCAACGGCTATTCATGCGCTGTATGTGCTGGATGGGGTAAACGCCCTTACGTTTGAAACTCTACAGGACATTGTTAAACAGGCCAAAAAGCCCGAAACTATTGCCCATGCTTTAGGCCTTTTAGAGCGGTTTGTCACAGCGCCCCGTGTGGCCGATATGAAAGCTATCAGCACCCAACTGTTGGCTCAAAACAACGAGACAATCGACCTCTATTTGTCGATGTCATTAAACACTTGGCTCAAACTGGCTGACGCTACTTTTCTGCCTATTCTGGCCGAGATAGATAAGAAATACGCCGATCAGCGAATTGTTCAGGAGGCTCTTACCAGTGGCCTTGACGGTAAAGAAGAGCAGTATCTAGCCTCAATGAATCCGGGGGATTTATTGAAAAAGAACCTGACATTGGCGGTGAATAACCGTAAGAAAAACGAGATGAACTCCATCTTCGTAACCCAGAAAAACGAGGTCGATAACCGGACAAAGGGCCTGAAGATGTTCCGAACAATTTGTGCAACCTGCCACGGTGCCGACGGCAAGGGTATTCAGGATCTGGCTCCACCACTGAAAGGGTCTGAATACATTGACGGGTCGATGAAGCGGCTGGCATCCATCATTCTGCACGGCGTTAGCGGGCCAATTCATGTTAATGGCAAGTTGTACCAGCTTAATAATGAGATGCCTGCCCTTCTCAACAACAAGGATATTAGCGATCAGGACATTGTCGATATTATTCGATATACCCAAAATGCGTTTGCGAAAGAAGGGAAAGGGATTTCGGCCGCTGATGTCAAAAAAATGAGAGATCGCAAACCCGCCGGCAGTGGCGTATTGAACGAAAAACAATTGCTGGAAGACGATTTTGACAAGTGATGTAGCAGCTAATTACCCCATCCACCGAACATGCCTAAACTCCTTACTGGTCTATTTTTCTGCCTAATCCTTAGCGCACATGCGCAGACGACGAAAACCGTTTGGCTGGATGACCTGCCTATTCAAACGTTTTCGGAAGGTTTGCGTCCGGTAAAGGCAAAGCACAATTACAGCGACGATACGTTACGCATCAACGGTACACGTTATGCGCGGGGACTTGGTGCCCAGTCGCCCTGTGTGCTGGCGTTTGATCTAGGCAAAAAGGCCACTCGTTTCTCGGCTTTGGTTGCGGCTGATGATCTGGGCAACAAAGAAATACCGCTGACCTTCTACGTGTTGGGCGACGGTAAAGTGCTGTTCGAGAGCAAGCCTATGAGCATCGGCGACAAGCCCGTTCCTGTCGACGTTGACCTGAGTGGAATTAAACAGCTGGGGCTTCTGGTAACGGATAAAGTAGGCGGTGTCGGCAACAAACGGACCTATTGCAACTGGGTGAATGCACAGGTGGACATGCTGGACGGCCATATGCCCGAACATAGTCAGCACCCCGGCGAGCAGTACAGTTTAACGCCCCCGCCGTCGAAAAAGCCGAGGATCAATTCGGCGAAATTAGTTGGTGCAACACCCGGCAATC
The DNA here is from genome assembly GCF_028867935.1 of Flavobacterium sp. SUN052. Lineage (GTDB taxonomy): Bacteria > Bacteroidota > Bacteroidia > Flavobacteriales > Flavobacteriaceae > Flavobacterium. The sequence goes on along the minus strand of NZ_JAPQNS010000002.1, from coordinate 53,874 downwards.
CGTTTCTGTATCTCATTGCCGCCACAGGCGACCGACCCATGACTTTTGCGGTTCAGGGACTTCCCCAAGGGCTTTTGCTGGACGAAAAAACGGGAATCATCACCGGGAAAGTGACTCAGCGTGGCACGTACCCAGTAACGTTGACGGCGAAAAATGCATTGGGTAAGGCCATCCAACAGTTGACCATCAAGATTGGCGATACCATTGCCCTGACGCCACCGATTGGCTGGAACGGCTGGAATTCGTGGGAAGCGCATATTGACCGCGAAAAAGTGATTGCTTCGGCCGATGCGATGGTGAAAATGGGCTTGCGGGACCACGGCTGGACCTACATCAACATTGACGATGCCTGGCAGGGCAAACGGGGTGGGCCCCTCAATGCCTTGCAACCCAACGCGAAGTTTCCCCGCTTCAAGGAAATGGTAGACTATATTCACTCGCTTGGCCTGAAAGCAGGATTATATTCCACGCCTTATATTTCCAGTTATGGGGGATACGCAGGCGCTTCGTCTGATTCTGCCCACGGGGGCGAAACTCATGAATCGATTATGGTCGATCGGCGGGCGTTTAACCGGATTGCCAAATACCGGTTCGAGATGGAAGATGCCAAACAGATGGCAGAGTGGGGGTTCGACTTCCTGAAATACGACTGGCGCATTGACCTCAACTCGACCGAACGAATGTCGACCGCTCTAAAGCAGTCGGGTCGGGACATCATTTTCAGTTTGTCTAATAACGCCCCGTTTGAAAAAGTGGCTGACTGGGCCAGCTTATCGAATATGTACCGCACCGGCCCCGACATCAAAGACAGTTGGACGAGCCTGTTTCTGACGGCCTTTTCGCTCGACAAATGGGCCCCTTCATCTGGCCCTGGCCATTGGGCCGACCCCGATATGATGATCGTGGGAAAAGTATCCATCGGCCCGGTGCTGCACGACACCCGCCTGACGCCCGACGAGCAGTACAGCCACATCAGCATCTTCAGCCTGCTGGCTGCCCCAATGCTCATTGGCTGCCCCATTGAACAGCTTGACGCGTTCACGCTGAATTTGCTCACCAATGACGAGGTCATTGCCATCAACCAGGACCCGCTGGGCAAAGCAGGAAGGCTGGTTGCCTATGAGGACGGCATACAGATTTGGCTCAAACCGCTGGAGGATGGGTCGTATGCAGTGGGACTGTTCAACACGGGCAACTTTGGCAAAACGCCCCAATCCTATTTCCAATGGGGTACCGAAACCCCGAAACCCTTCACGCTCGATATGGCCAAAATTGGCCTAAATGGTCGCTACAAACTCCGCGATGTGTGGCGGCAGAAAGACCTAGGTACGTTCAGCAGTACATTCAAGACGGATATTCGGCATCATGGCGTGGTGATGCTGAAACTCGTTCCATCGAAACGGCCATAGCATACAGTACAGTTCTCAAGACCCTATCACGCATCAATAACGGATTTCAGCTTACCCCTGTAAACTGACATTTGGCAGACAAAAAGGACCAGTTTGCATATAGCTTTTGCTATAAATGAAAGCAAAAGGGGATCTTTATGGCTTTCTGACTGGAGAAGTCAACTCATGAAAAAATCATTTGTCGTTTTAATTCACGTTGGTTTTTGGTCCTGTTTTTTTATCCTGATAGCAATCATGCTGGGTGTGTACTATCGAAGTAGCCTATACGCAGTTGATCAGGAGGCTCGAATTATAAACGCGTTGAAAAATATTCTCCTTTTTGTTTTTGTTCCCTCGGTCATTTCCTATTTCTTCTATTACTTTCTGGTATTTCCTAAGTTTCTTCAACAAAAAAAGTTTCTGATTTCTATCCTGGCTGGACTGTTTATCTCACTGTTGGCAGCCCTTTTTAGCTATATATTACTGCGGTATTTTATCGAATCCGGCCGTGTTATGGATATGGATAATGGTGGGAAACATGGTAGGTCTACAGCCGTACGGGTAATTATGATTATGGCTTTTATTGGGACTATATGTGGTGTTGTAGCCCTGGTCATCAAAGGGTTTATTACTTGGTTCAATGAAATCAAAATGAAGGAAGCCTTAAAAGAAAAGACCTATGAAATGGAAATGGCGCTAATAAAATCCCAGCTCGATCCTCATCTCTTATTTAATACAATTAATAATATTGATGCATTGATTTTAAAAGACACGGTTGCCGCATCAAACTATCTGAATAAGTTATCAGATATAATGCGCTTTATGCTATACGAAACAAAGCCCCTTCGGATTCCTCTTTCCAAAGAGGTTGAATATATTGAAAAATATATAGACCTGCAAAAAATAAGAACAGCTAATAAAGATTACGTAAATTTTACGGTAACAGGTACTATAAGCGGTAAGCAAATTGCTCCGATGACATTTATACCTTTTATTGAAAATGCATTTAAGCATACTACGAACAAAAAACTCGAAAATGCTATTGCTATTGAGATCGCTGTGTTAGGGGAGAAAATACTATTTACTTGCGAAAATAAGTTTGATTTAAAATCATCGGTTCAGCAACAAGCAGGCGGTTTAGGCAATAAGCTTATTCAAAAGCGTCTAAATCTAATCTATGCAGAAAAACATAGTTTAGAGATAAGTAAAACAATTGATCTATACAGCATAAACTTAATGATTATTAATGGATAAGTATACTTGTATCATTATTGAAGATGAGCCGCTTGCCCTTGAAAAGACTATGGATTTTGTGTACAAAGTTCCTTTTTTGACTTTAAGCACAACCTTCGATAACGCCTTAACTGGGCTAACCTATTTGATTAACAATAAGGTAGATGTACTCTTTCTGGATATACATATGGATGAGTTATCTGGTATAGAACTACTGGAAAGTTCAAAAATAACCAGTCAGGTTATTCTCACAACTGCTTATCAGGAATATGCATTGAAAGGCTACGAACTACATATAACAGATTACCTGCTAAAACCCTTTACATTTAATCGGTTTTTACAGGCTGTAAATAAAGCACAGGAGAATTTATCCCAGCCTACGTCTGATAAAAAGTTAGATTTTATTTTTGTGAAAACCGAAAATCGACTGGAAAAAGTAATGATTAATGACATTCTCTATATTGAAGGTATGAGAGATTATGTTCGAATCCATTGCGCAAGTAAAAAAATTATGACTTTGCAGAGCTTTACTGAGCTAGAACAACTAATACCTGCTTATCAGGTATGTCGGGTGCATAAATCATTTATGGTAGCTATCAATAAAATAGAGTTTATCGAGAGAAGTAGGATAAAGATTTCAGATCAAATGATCCCTGTTTCTGAAACGTACAAAGATACTTTTCTTCAAATCATCAATAGCAGAGTTTAGACATCATAAAGCTTCGCAGATTGTAATCGCCTGTTTGCAGACATTTTTTTGCCCTTTGCATAGTTGACTTTACGGCCCCTATTCCTTCATGTAGTTTTGCCCCAGTTAATCACTGTAAATCGTAAAAAAACATGAAAAAAAATGCACAAACAGGATTCATACTAGGTATGGTTTTCCTATCATCAATCACGTTTGGTCAAACTAAACGGTTACCATTTAACACAACAAGCGAAAGTCAAAAAAGCGCTAAAACTTATTTTGACATAATGGTTAACGTAGTCAGCACAAACGTTAACTATGGGGCACTGAACAGTTCACTGAGTGACTACAAAAAATCTGCAAATGGTATTCAGGCTGGCGTATCATTTCAAGCGGGTGTAACTCCCACGTTTTCCCTGGTTTCTGCGCTATATTTTATGCGAAAAGGAGGGAAGTTAAAAGCGAATAATCCGCTAACTGTCAACGAATCAACCCTGCATGTAAATACCATAGAATTTCCATTACTGGCTCGTGTTCATGTAGGTAAATTTTATGTGAATGCTGGCCCATCTATTGCCTATAATCTTGGCGGAACCAGCAAAGTTGCTGATCAATCTACCCGACTTTTATTCGCTAACACAAGTGAAGGATTTAAGCGGTTGGAGGCTGGTGTACAGATGGGAGGAGGTGTTGAGTTCCCGTTCAAACAAAGAAGAATTGCACTGGACATCCGATACAACTACGGTTTGACCAACATCGCTTACGAAAAGGAAATCCGTAACCGGGCTTTGATGATTAGTGTACACTTCTCTAAAGCTTGGAAATCAAACCCCCTCGGGCGCAACTAAACGTATACTAACGGTCATGCCCCGCTGGCTTACCAAATCATAAAAAGGAACTCAAAATTTTATAAAATAAGATAATGAATGCAAACAGTATGTTGACAATTGATGTGGAAGTTCCCACAGAATTAGCACCAATGAGCTCTCTGCGGCAAACCTCGCTGGTCGCAGGTCTATTCTACCTGCTCACGTTTGTCTCGATTCCAACTCTCGCACTTTACGGGGCAATACATGACCCGAACTACATTGTTGGTTCTGGGCCCGATACGGCTGCGATCGTTGGCGGTATCCTCGAAATAATTGTGGCTCTGGCGGGTATCGGAACGGCTGTTACTCTGTACCCCGTGCTCAAAAAGCAGAATCAAGGAGCGGCTTTAGGTCTCGTTGCTGCGCGAATCCTGGAATCGGGTACCATCTTCGTTGGGGTGGCTTTCCTGCTAGCGATCGTGACCATGCGGCAGGCCGGAGCAGGTGCCGATGCGTTGGTCATTAGCCGTGCACTTACCGCCCTGTATGACCGCATTTTTCTACTTGGGCAAAGCTTCATGCCAGCCATTTGCGATATGTTGCTGGGACTCCTGCTGCACAAGTCACGTTTAGTACCACGAGCTCTTTCGCTAATCGGCATCATTGGAGCGCCACTGCTAATCGCTGGGTACATTGCTGTGCTTTTCGGGGTTATTGGCCGACTTGATCCCCTGGCAGCATTATCCGCAGTACCGGTCGCACTATTTGAGTTTTCATTGGGCATTTACCTGCTTGTCAAAGGATTCAAAAGCCCTACAATTGCTCAAAAACTTTAGACATGTAAACCGTACGTTACTGATCGATCTACCTTATATTCAAGGGGCTAGGGTGGGGTAAAACACTGCGAAACTGTCTACCTAGTACGCGTGCTTACCACAACAAAACCATGCCTACCCCTTTTCTTTTCCTGAGTAGCGTACTGCTGGTAATAACTGGCTGGTTACCAACTGAAACAAACGATGGCGGGAAGGGAATCGTTACCCGGAAATATACGTACAAAACGCTGTCGCCGTACCAGAAACAGCTGTTTGAGACCTTTCTGGATGATGAACTTCCCGCCGGGAAAAAAGCGGCTGACGTGCTGACGAACCATACCAGTCTTCGGAGCAAAACCCGTGTGGCAGAGGGGCTATTGTTTCGAAATAAACCCGGCGATGCCGAGAATGCGGCCGAGATTCTGACCTGGATTTTGAAAAACCAGTACCGCGACGAAAACACGAAGCTGTACGGTACCTGGAAAACGTCCATCGACGGGGATAATCTTGACCAGAACTGGCGCGAGTTCATCGGTTGCGACCTGATCATCATTCGTCAGAAATACGCAGATTTGCTCCCCGCCGACATTCGAAAAGAGATCGAAATTGCGCTGGTTCATGCGGCCAAAGGTGCCCTGAAACGCAACGTCGCACCTGATTACACCAACATTTCCATCATGAGCGCTTTTCTGATGGATTACGTGGGCACGGAGTTCAAGATAGACGAGCTGAAAACGGCAGGACTGCAAAAGGCGAGAAAGATTGTCAGCCTCTACCAGTCGCACAAAACATTCAGCGAATACAACTCGCCTACTTACTACGGCGTTACGCTGATTGCCCTGGCGCTCTGGCGCGAGTTGGCCCGTTCCTCCGAGATCAAGCAGATGGGCCAAACCCTCGAACAGGCGTTCTGGCATGAGGCCGCGACCTTTTACAACCCCACGCTTAAAAACATGCCTGGCCCATATTTCAGGGGCTACGGCATGGACATGCAGAAGTACTTTTCGATCATGGGTATCTGGATTGCCGTTGCCGTAGACAACGAAAAGCAAGCCCCAATTCCAAATGGTAAGGGACCAAAATACGGCGAAATGAGCAATCTGGCCATGATATACAATCTGGGTGTGTCGATTCCCAAAGCGGATTTGGCCATGCTGACAGGCGCTGTATCACCACGATTCATCAGCCGAACGGTGCCGAACACGTACCTGGGTGACAGCCTGAAACAGGTGACGGCGATGATCACTCCCGACTGGATGATGGGCGGTGTGTCGGGGAATCGGCGGGCGTGGAATCAGATCAAAACGGGGGCAATTCACTGGAAAACGGCTAACGGAGATGTGAGCTGGCTGCTGGTTCCGGGCAATGGCAAAACCAATGTTGCTGTCAGCAAAACGACCATGAGCCTCTATCTGGCCGACCCGAAAGCGAAGACCATCGAGCTGTATGTCGTCAACCCAACCGCCCTGCCCGACTCGTTTGCCGATGCCGTGTGGACATTGCCGTCGATGACGATGACCGTTACAACAATGCTCAAACGTACCCAGACCGAAAAAGTGGATTCAGCCGGTTTCGAGAAAGAGCAGGCCGTTTCGGACCCATGCCCCAACGTAATCAAAATCGTGTATGACATACCCGCTTCGTGGGATACGAGCAAGCCCCTCATCGAGTTAACGCCCAGAAAATAACTGCATGAAATCACTGCTTACCTGGGTATTTTTAGGGGTTGCGCTCACGACTTTCGCGCAAAAGTCGCCCGCCCCTGTTGGCGGACTGTCGAAACGATTTACGTACCAATCGCTGTCGCCGTATCAGAAACTCATTTTTGAGGAATTCATTGACGATGAACTGCCGCCCGGTAAGGACATTACCAGCACCCTCAACGGCAACGCCTGGACCCGCAACAAAAGCCGCCTGGCCGAGGCACTCCTGTACCGAAATCACCAAGGCGACAAAGAGAACGCGGCCGTAGTGCTGACGTGGTTGTTTGACCTTCAAAATCTGGATATTGCCGACAAAGACTACGGCGTTTGGAAAGGTAGTCCGAACCAAACGGGCAATTATGACCAGAATATGCGCGAGTTCATCGGCACCGATCTGGTGGTCATTCATCACCGGTACCGGCACCTGCTGCCCGCCGAGGTGGTACGCGGCCTTGAAACCAGCCTGATGCATGCAGCGCGCGGAGCCTTAAAACGCAACGTCAACCCCGACTACAACAACATTTCGATCATGAGTTCGCTGATGATGGAATACGTGGGAACGGTGTTCAACAGCAGTGAGTTGATCGAAGCGGGCGTAAAAAAAGCGAAGCAGATTTACACTAATTACCACGTGTACAACACCCTCTGCGAATACAACACGCCCACGTATTACGGCGTCGATTTTGTCGGGCTGGCGCTTTGGCGCGAACTGGCGCATTCCAGCGAGATGCAGCAAATGGGCCGAACGCTGGAAAAGGAACTCTGGCTCGAAGTGGCCACATGCTACAACGCCAACCTCAAAAATATGTCAGGGCCATTTTTGCGCGGTTACGGCATGGACATGCAGAAATACAACGCCATCGTCGGCATCTGGATCGCGGCTGCCGTGGACGACGAGAAAGTAGCCTCAATTCCACGCAAGCAGGGCGGCAAATACTTTGAGTGTAGCTTCATTGTCCCTATTTTGGACCTGGGTATCGAGATGCCCAACGAAGCCCTGGCCCGGTTCAAGCAGTTCGATGCGCCCCGGTTCATTACCCGCGACGTACCTAACTACTACGAAGGGGACAAGCTGAAAAAAGTGACTGCCATGATCAACTCCGACTGGATGATGGGTGGTTTGTGGGGCAATCGGAAAATCTCGAATATCCTGAAAACCGGCACCATCCACTGGAAAACGCCAAGTGGCGACATCGGCTGGTTGCTAGTGCCCGGCGAAGGCAAAACAAACGTGCGGGTGAGCGAAACTCAAATGAGTATCTACCTGGCTGACAAAGACGCTACCGAATTTAGCCTCTACCTCTACGCGCCAACCATGACCCCACAGCAGTTCGCGGCTACTCAATGGACATTGCCCGGTATGACGCTTGGCATTAAGACGTCCCTAAAACGGATTTCGACCGAGTTCATTGATAAAGAGTCGTTACAGAAAGTGATTGAAGGCTCAAATGAGTATCCCAACGCCATAAAAGTCATTTACGAGATACCTGCTTCGTGGGACAGCGCCATGCCCTTACTGGACATCACGCCCAAGCGGTGAAAACCAAGCTAACACGTCTTTTGCCTAAACAATAGCCTAAGAATCATCAAAATGAAGCGTAACCAACTGTTTGTTTGTACGCTGGCCTTGTCTGCATTTATATATGCTTGTAAGGTACAGATGGCCACGAAAACGCCAACAACTTCTCCCGTTCAGGTAGCTGCTACGCCTGTTGTTCGTGGCGATACCATGACTGGTCTGGCCCCTTTTTCTATTACTCCGCTTACGCCCGAGCAAAGCCAGCGGGCTTTTGTACTTCCAGCGGGTTACCATATGGAACTGGTGGCCAGTGAACCCATGATTACCGAACCAGTTGCCATTGCCTGGGACGGTAACGCCCGCATGTATGTGGCCCAGATGGAAACGTACACGCAGGACGCCGACGGCACCGGGACCAAGGACAAAAAGAGCCGGGTGATGCTGCTGGAAGATACCAACAACGACGGCAAAATGGACAAAAGCTCAGTGTTTATTAAAGACCTGCTTTTGCCACGTATGCTGCTGTGTGTCAACCACGAACTGCTTGTCAACGAGACCGATACGTACGATATTTTTAGCTATAAAGACACCAATGGCGATGGCGTTGCCGACGACAAACGGGCCGTATATACCGTAGGCAAGGTTGCCCCCGGTAACCTCGAACACCAGCGCAGCGGCCTTGACTGGAATCTCGATAATTATATCTACCAGACCGTTGACCCAATCCGGTTTCGGTACGTTGGCGGAATGCTCCAGCCAGACTCACTACATAGCGGCTCAAATGGCCAGTGGGGACTTACGCATGATAATTACGGCCGCTTGTTTTACAGTCGGGGAGGGGGCGAAAATGCCGGTTCCGGCTTTCAGATCAACCCAAAATACGGGGCGCTGGAGTTTGCAGATGCCTACAGTGAAGAGAAGTTCAGCCCCGTGTGGTCGCGTATTTCTAACCCCGAAGTGCAGGGCGGTCCCACCCGCTTACGCCCCGACAGTACGCTGAACCATTTTACGTCGGGTAATGGGCAATCCATTTTCAGAGGTGACCGCCTGCCCGCTGATTTGGTGGGCGATTACCTGATCAACGAACCCGTGGCGCGCATTATCCGCCGGGCCAAGGTTGTGAACCGCGAGGGGAAAACGTACCTGGAAAACGTGTATGACCACAAAGAATTTATCGCCAGCACCGACTTTTTTTTCCGCCCCGTCAATACCTACACTGGCCCTGATGGCCTGCTGTATGTCATCGACATGAACCGGGGTATTATTCAGGAGTCGAACTGGACGAAGAAAGGGACGTTCCTGCGGGGTAAAATTGACTATTTCGACATTGCCAAAGTCAACCAGCGCGGTCGGATCTGGCGATTGGTACACGACGGCTATAAGTCCGGTCCTAAACCCAACATGCTCGATGTGTCGGCGGCCAGTTTGGTGAAGCATTTAGATCACCCAAACGGATGGTGGCGAGATAATGCGCAGAAGCAAATCATACTTCTCGGCGATAAGTCGGTTGTTCCGATGCTGAAGGAAATAGCAACGGGGCAAAAGAAAATGTCGGCCCTGGGACGCCTGCACGCCCTATGGACGCTCGAAGGTCTGGAAGCTATCGACAAAGACCTGCTTTCTGCTGCCTTAACGGATGCCGATCCGCAAATCAGACGGGCGGCTATCTGGATTAGCGACAGGTACATCAAACAGAATGACACCGACATGATTGCCCGCGTTGGAAAGTTGTCAAACGATGAAAGCTACGACGTAAAAACACAGTTGATTTTATCGCTGGGAGCCAATAAACAAGAGAGCGCCCGGAAACTAGTGCAGGATATTCTTGCCCAAAATCCGGGCAACCAAATGCTTCAACGTGCGAAAAACAGCATTGATAAAAACGAAGATGCCAAAGTGTACGGCATGAAACTGGGCAGTTTCTCGGCTCCTGAACGGAAGATGATTCTGGCGGGTAGCGAAATTTATAAGTCGATGTGTTCACCTTGTCACGGGGGCGATGGCAACGGTTTGCCGACCAATGCGGCCCCTGCACTGAGGGGTGCCAAACACGTAAATAATGATCGCGACTACGCCATCAGGATTCTGCTGCATGGTCTGAAAGGTCCCATCGAAGGGAAAATGTACCCTAGCGAGATGGCATCCATGAAGGATAATTCGGACGAGTGGCTAGCTTCGGTGTTGAGCTACATCCGCTACGAATTTGTGGGTACGTCGTCGAGAGCCGCAAAAGGTCGCCAATCGGCAGTGGTACAACCCGATGACGTCAAGAAGGTGAGGGAGACCTACGCATCTGCGCGGGAAGCCTGGACGATTGAAGAGTTAGAAAAACTGCTTGTACCGCCACCAGCCCCAAAATAGACCGGTTCCTAACCCTCATGCCTAGATACTTCTTCATTTTACTGTTAAGCCTCGTTGCCGTACAGGGTCAAGGTCAGCAATTGCCTGCTCCTCTAAATCTGCGGTGCGATTTGTTGCGGAATACCAGCGCGGTCAGCCAAAAGGGAGCCTCTACAAACACAGAGCTGGAGGTGGCCAGTAAGCAGGCTAAAGCCTATCAGTTTGCTACCATCACAAGCAAACAGCCGACGTTTAGCTGGGAACTGGATCAACGGGTAACGCAACAAGCAGCCTATCGGATCGTCGTGGCCTCGTCACCGCAGTTACTGGACGCTGCTAAACCCGATTTATGGGATTCTGGCCAGCAGAAAGCAACGAGTTCAAGGGCTACGTATGCCGGGAAACCGCTGACGCCCGGAACCGTTTATTACTGGAAAGTACAGGTGTGGGACGGCAAAAACACATCATCGGCCTATTCAAAAATAGCCTCTTTTTATTACGGCGAACCCGATCCATCGGAGCTTTTTGCTCATTATCCGTTAATGGCGGATGTTCAACAGCCCATTGCCGTTAAAAAGACCGAATCGGGGGCCTATTTTTTAGACTTTGGGAAAGATGCGCTTGCTCAGATCCAACTGCATTTGACCAGCGACGTTAGCGATTCCATCTGGATTGAAGTAGGGGAGGCCATCGCGAAGCCGTATGTGATTGATACCAAGCCCGGCCGGAATATTCGCTACCGGAAACTATCGCTGTTTGTCGAAAAAGGTACGCACGACTATGCTATCGAGTGGCCAACCGATGCCAAACGAAACAGCCGCAATCCGGTACTGATGCCTGATTACATCGGTGAAGTTTATCCATTTCGGTACGTAGCGATAACGAACCTCAAAGGTCAGCTAGACCAGAAATCTGTACAGCGTAAAATGGTGTACTACTCGTTCGATGAGCAGGCGTCGAGCTTCACATCGAGCGATACCGTGTTGAATCAGGTCTGGGATTTGTGCAAGTACTCAATCAAGGCGACAAGCTTCACCGGCTATTACGTCGACGGTGATCGCGAGCGGATTCCGTACGAAGCCGACGCCCTTATCAACCAGCTTTCGCACTATGCGGTTGATGCCGAATACAGCATGGCACGGCGCTCGATGACTTACCTGCTGTATCACCCAACCTGGCCCACCGAGTGGAGTTTGCAAAATGTGTTGATTGCCTGGAACGACTACCTCTATACGGGCGACGACGGACTCCTGAAAACATATTACCCTGAGCTTCAGAAGAAAATACTGATGCCGCTGGCGGGAGAAACCGGGTTGATCAGCACCCGCACCAACAAACAGACCGACGACTTTCTGATGTCTATTCACATCACCAAACTCTTCGACGGTCGTCGCGGCCTCCACGACATTGTCGATTGGCCTCAGAACGGTGATTATGTCAGTCCCGAAAAGGAAAACAAAGGCGAGATCGACGGCTTCGTGTATAACACGTACAACGCGGTGGTAAATGCCTATTATTACCGAAATCTGGTGTTGATGCAGAAGATTGCCCAGGTGCTCAACAAACGGGAAGACGCTGCCTTTTACGAACGAAGCGCCCGCCGGGTTTATGACTCGTTTCGAACGGTATTTCGTGACCCTGGCACCCGCCTGATCAAGGACGGCGACAGCACGAACCACTCGTCGCTGCATGCCAATATGTTTGCGCTGGCGTTCGGGCTCGTTCCGGCGGAGGATATGGAACCCGTAAAACAGTTTGTGAAAAGCCGTAAAATGGCCTGTAGCGTGTATGGCTCCCAATTTCTGCTAGACGCGCTATACGATTCGGGTATGGGCGATTATGCACTTGAACTGATGACCGCCACTACCCAGCGCAGCTGGTACAACATGATTCGGGTCGGGTCAACTATTTCAATGGAGGCCTGGGATATTGTTTACAAACCCAATCTGGACCTGAATCATGCGTGGGGAGCTGCCCCAGCTAATATCATCGTCAGAAAGCTAATGGGAGTGGAGCCACTCACGCCCGGTTTTGAGAAAATACAAATTAAGCCCCAGGTTGGAACGCTGACATTTGCTCAGTTGAAAACGCCTACCGTGAAGGGTGCTGTTTCGGTTAACATCAAAAAGGCAAGCCAGGAAAACAGTATGGACGTAGTGATTCCGGGCGGTGCCGTGGCCGATGTCTACGTACCGGCCGATTCAACAAAAAATCGGTTGTTCGTCGATGGGCAAGCGGCCTCGGTTAAAGCGCAAGGGGGCTACTTCATGGTGCCAAATGTGAAACCAGGTCAACACACCTTTGTCCTGAAATGAAGCTTCTGAAGTTGACAACCGGCCTTACGTTTGTTCTGCTTTGTTGCTGGAGCGTTTCTGCGTATGCACAGTCCCGGCTAAAATGGGAAGAGATCCATCCGGGTATCTGGAAGAGTGTGCTTGGAAAACCGCAAAAAATTAGTTTGTTGACTGCCGCTGGAGCCACGGCTAACCGTAAGGCCATTGCCGCCTTACCGCAGACCCGTTTTCCGCTGCCCAACGACGCGATTGACCTTCAACTAATCAATCAGAAGATCTACCTGCGCTTCCCGCTTGACAAAGAGGAGCAACTCTTTGGCTTAGGGCTCAACTTTCAAACCGTCAATCAGCGCGGGCGAATCCTGAACCTGCACGTCGATCATTACGGCGGTAAAGACAATGGCCGGACCCATGCGCCGGTCCCATTTTACGTGTCATCAAAAGGCTACGGTGTGTTGATCGATGCAGCCCGTTATATTACTGTTTATGCTGGTACCGCCGTTCGGACTGATACCAAAAATCCACCTGTGTTGAGCGACCGGAACACCGACAAAAAATGGTCGTCGCAACCGTATTCCGATGCTGTGGAGATTCTGGTTCCAGCCGATGGAGCAACCGTTTACGTGTTTGGTGGCCCCACACCCATGAACGTGGTGCAGCGGTATAATCTGATGAATGGCGGGGGCTATTTGCCGCCAAAATGGGGCTTGGGGTTTACCCAACGGGTGCCGACGTTGTACACGCAGGCGGATATTTTAAAGGAAGTTAAAAGCTTTGAAGCCCATAATTTCCCGCTCGACTTTATTGGGGTTGAACCCGGTTGGCATAGCATGGCGTATCCCTGCACGTTCGAATGGGACAAAACTCGTTTTCCCAATCCGAAAGGATTTCTGGATAGTTTGGCCCGACTGGGAGTTAGCGCCAATCTGTGGCTTAACCCGTATGTTTCCCCAACCGCGTCGCTCTACCCCAAAATCAAGCCGCTGGCTGGATCACATACCGTCTGGAATGGCCTTGTTCCCGATTTTACGTTGCCCCAGGCTCGGCAGGCTTTCAAAGATCACTTCCTCAAAAATCACCTGAATATTGGAGTAGGTGGCTACAAAATCGACGAAGTAGATGGCTACGATAATTGGGTGTGGCCCGATGTCGCAACGTTTCCATCGGGTGTAGAGGCCGAGCAAATGCGTCAAACCTACGGCCTGATGGTACAGAACATGACGGGTAGTTGGTTTAAGGAAATCAATAAACGGACGTATGGTTTGGTAAGAGGCTCCAATGCCGGTGCCAGCAATTTTCCGTACGTGATTTACAATGACTACTACAGCCACAAAGATTTTATCACCGCACTAGTCAACAGTAGTTTTATTGGTGTTTTGTGGACCCCCGAAGTGCGGGCCTCACCCAGTGCGGAGGAGTGGGTACGGCGTATGCAATCGGTATGTTTCTCGCCCATGGCTATGCTCAATGCCTGGGCCGACGGCACTAAACCGTGGACGTTCCCAGAAGTGGAAAAGGCCGTTAGCGACGTGGCCAACCTGCGGATGCAGCTATTACCTTATCTCTATTCGACGTTCGCTCAGTATCATTTTGAAGGCAAGCCCCCTTTTCGAGCGATGAACCTGGTTGAAGGGTTTGGCTTTAAACCAACTGCCCTTGCTGGTACACTGGATGCCACGGCAAACCCGTATGCCATGAGTGTTCGTAAAGACCTTAAAGACCAGTACATGATGGGCGACTATTTGCTGGTGGCTCCCATGTTTACGGGCGAAAAAAGCCGCACTGTTTATTTGCCCGCCGGGAAGTGGTACGATTTCTACACCGGAAAACTAGCCGGCGAGAACGGAATGATCACCATTAGTCCCCCGCTCGACAAAATTCCGCTGTTTGTAAAAGATGGGGGTGTTATCCCACTGGTGCCAGCTCACCGACAGGCCCCAAAAAAAGACGAAAAGTTGCCGTTGGAAGTGCGTCATTATGGTACACTGCCGGGTAGCTTCGTGCTGTACGACGACGATGGCGTTTCGTTTAATTACGAAAAAGGAGCGTATTCATTTACTAAACTGGCTGTTATAAAAAGCACCGACGGGTCTTTACAAGGACAGGAGATTACCATAAATGCCGACAAGCCTTTTGGCTATTCAAAGGCTGTCAAGTGGACCTTTATGTCTGTGAATCAATAAGTTTTACGCCCCGAAGAGATGTCATCTTTATGTTGAGGGTCAGGGCAAAGATGACATCTCTAGTAAAGACAACTAACCAGTACCAGCAACAATAGACCTTTAACCTGTTGAACCATGAATAACGATAAGTCAACTCCCATTTCCCGGCGCGGTTTTTTAGGAAATACAGCTACCGCCGTGGCTGGTTTCATGATTGTGCCCCGCTTTGTACTCGGTGGCAAACGACCCGACGGATCAAAATATACCGCACCCAGCGATGTGATTTCTCTGGGATTTATTGGCAGTGGCAAACAAGGCAAAGGACTGATGTCTTCGTTTCTGAGCACCAACGAAGCCCGAATAGTGGCCATTAGCGAAGTCTACAAAGCCAAAGCACAACTGGGACTGGATCGCATTAAAGCACATTACGAGAAAAACACGCAGTTGGGCGCTTACTCGGAGATTCCAGTCTACAATGACTTCCGGGAACTGCTGGCGCGCAAAGACGTCGACGCTGTGGTGATTGCTACCCCTGACCACTGGCACGCAGCTATGGCGGTTCGGGCGGCACAGGCTGGGAAAGACATTTATTGCGAGAAACCCCTTGCCCTGACGGTCAAAGAGGGTCGGGCGATGGTCGATGCCGCGCGCAAGTACAACCGCGTGTTTCAAACAGGGAGTATGCAGCGGTCATGGCCTGAATTTCGGCAAACGGCTGAATTGATTCGGAATGGCTACATCGGAGAAGTTAAAAGCATTAAAGTAAATGTTGGACCGCCCCCAACCGCTTACAACCTACCTGCAGAACCGATACCGGAAGGCCTGGACTGGTCGGCCTGGCTGGGACCAAATGCGCCGGTGCCTTTCAACTCTGAGTTGGCCCCACCAATCTCGAAAGACGTGTTCCCGAACTGGAGAAACTACAAAGAGTTTGGAGGTGGCATGGTGACCGATTGGGGAGCGCACATGTTCGACATTGTGCAGTGGGCGCTGGATATGGACAACAGCGGCCCGGTTGAGGTGATTGCCCCCGATGGCAAAGAGCATCCGTTTCTGACCTACAAGTACGATAATGGTATTGTGATGACCCACGAAAAATGGGATTGGAACAACGCGATTCTCTTCACCGGCACCGAGGGCGAACTACGGGTACAACGTCGGAAAATTGAAACGACCCCTACCTCACTGGCTACCAAAGTAATTGGCGAGACCGAAAAACACGTGTACAAGAGCGAAAACCACTATAAGGATTTCCTGGATGCCATGCGGAAACGGAGCAAGCCAATCTGTGATGTCGAAATTGGCCATCGCACAGCCTCGGTATGCAACATTGGCAACATTGCTTACCAGTTGAAACGCCCGCTGCAATGGAATCCGAAAAAGGAACAGTTTAAAGGTGATAAAGAAGCCAACGAGTTGCTTGGCCGAACTATGAATGACCAGTGGGGAATCAAGATTTAGGGTGTTGACCACTGTTCAATACCACCATTTCAACTGATCAACAATGACTAAATCTGTAAAACTGGGTATTGCCCTGTGTAGTATCGGCTGCCTAATAGCCTGTGTCGCCATGATTAATGTGCCCACAAAGCCGCAGCCGCCAAACATCGTGTATATTCTGGCGGATGACTTGGGCTACGGCGATGTGTCGGTGTATAACCCAGCGGGCAAGATTGCTACACCCAATATTGATAAACTGGCGACGCAGGGGATGCGGTTCACGGATGCACATTCGCCCTCGTCGGTTTGTACACCTACTCGCTATGCCCTGCTAACAGGTCGTTATCCGTGGCGGAGTCGGTTACCTGTTGGGGTGTTGCGGGGGTACAGCCGAACCCTGATCGAAGCAGATCGCCCAACGGTTGCCTCGTTACTCCAGAAAAATGGCTACCAAACGGGCGTTGTGGGCAAATGGCACCTGGGTCTCGATTGGGAAGTGAAAAAGGGTAATGAAGCACTTTTGGCGACGGAAGGCTACGGTATAAAAACGGAGATGAACCCCGACCAGATCGCTTTTGAGCAGAAGCCGACACAAGGGCCAAATACGGTGGGCTTCGACTACTCGTATATTCTGCCCGCTTCGCTTGACATGCCTCCATACTGCTACCTCGAAAATCAGAAATTGACCGAATTGCCCACGGGTCACACCACAGGGAATAAACTGGAGTCGGGCTACACAGGCCCCTTCTGGCGCGAAGGCAAGATGGCTCCGTCGTTCGACTTTTATGGCGTATTGCCCACGTTTATCAACAAAGCCATCGGATTTCTACAAAAGCAGTCTAACGCAAAGCCCTTCTTTCTGTATTTGCCGTTGGCCGCTCCGCACACCCCCTGGGTGCCATCGCCAAACTACAAAGGAAAATCGAAAGCAGGCGAGTACGGCGATTTTGTGCAACAGGTCGATGTCGCCGTTGGACAGGTGTTACGCACGCTCGACAGCCTGGGGCTTTCCAGTAACACCCTGGTTGTTTTCGCTAGTGATAACGGGCCCTACTGGCGACCGAATTTTGTGAAGCAATTTGGCCATGCTGCTGCGGGCGAGTTTCGAGGCATGAAAGGCGACGCCTTCGAAGGGGGGCACCGAATACCGTTTATCGTTCGCTGGCCTGGGAAAGTAAAAGCCGGTACGGTGAGCAATGCAACCACCACACTGGCCAATCTGATGGCTACCTGCGCTGACATTGTGGGTGCAAAGGAGTCGGTTTATAAAACCGAAGACAGCTACAGTATTTTGCCCGTGCTTATGGGGAAAGCCAAACAGGTACCGAATCAACCGGCCGTTGTGCACAGTTCATCCATTGGTTATTTTGCCATTCGAAAAGGCGATTGGAAACTGATTGAAGGGCTCGGCTCCGGGGGCTTCACCGAACCCAGAGAAGTAAAACCAAAAGAAGGTGGACCGGTTGGACAATTGTTTAACCTCGCTGCCGACATTGGCGAAACCAACGATCTGTACCAACAGAACCCCGCGAAGGTTGCTGAATTACGGGCGCTCTTGGCTGAAATCAAGAATAAAAAAGTGCAGTAAGGTAGTGAAAATGAAAACGCCCTGTTCCCCAGTTATTTTGGGGAACAGGGCGTTTTGCCGTAAATTGAATTACTACAAGGCGTTCTGTACGACAGCTTTGTTCGAGTTTAATTCCCGTTGAGGAATCAGGAATTCCCACTGTTTATCTCCTGCGGGGGCATCGAAGATTACCGCTACAGCGGCCGTGAAGTTAGCACCGTTGCGGTTGAGGGGGAGGTTCAGGCGTTTCAGATCGGTGAAACGGGCACCTTCGCCCCAGAGCTCAATGCGCCGGTTAAACATGATCTCGTCTATTAAAGCCGTTCCGGTGCTGGTCGATAACTTGTACGATGGGTCGCGCTTGCTAACCAGGTCGAACAGGGCTTTGGAAGCTTCGGTAGCTTTGCCCAAACGAGCCTGTGCTTCCGCTTCGATCAAATACATTTCGGCAGCGCGCATATACGGAATATCACCCATTGTGCTGGTCGATGGGGTACCCGGCAACCGGAACTTCTGGTTCATATAAGGAGCGCGAATTCCGCCGGTTGGTACAACTGAGTTAGCCGTCGTTGGGGTTTTGACCCACATTTTTGAGCGCACATCCGTTGTGGGAATCTGGTCATACAACTTGCTGTTGATGAGTTTTGGCGTTGCCCGGATATTAGTCGAGTTGAAGTTACAGGAGATATATGAGTGATACGCTCCAAAAAACTCCGACTGATCTTCAAGGTGATCAAAGCCCCACATCCACTCTGGATTGGCAATGTCAGCAAATCCATCCTGATACTGAGCCACGCTCATCAATGCGTAGTTCTTACGTGCTTCAGCAGCCCATTTTGCGGCATCCGCCCAGTTCTGCTGCGTCAGGGCCACTTTGGCCTGCAAACCCCGCACCACATCAATATTGATGTGCGACTTGTAGCCACCTGGCCGGGTTGTTGTCAGCAGAGCGGCCGCATCGGTCAAGTCTTTATTGATCTGCGTATAGATGTCCTCCACGGTTGCACGGGGCAAGCCATCTGTAGTGGGTGTCAGCACAAGTGGAACACCCAGTTGCGTATTAGGCTTAGCCGCAGCATCGTATCGTTTGCCGTAAAGCTGTACGAGGTTGTAGTACGAGAAAGCACGCAGAGCCAGCGCTTCGCCCTTTACCTGATTGCGCTCGGTTGCTGTACCAGCGGCATTGTCGACGTTGGCAACCGCGATGTTTGCATTACCAATTAGCCGGTAGTACAACTGATACGGGAACTCGGTCATAACATTCGTGGCAGACCGGTGAGCAATCCAGCGCTGCTCACCCAAATGCCAGGTGTTCGAGGTATTGCTCAGCACGAGGTCGTCGCCCAACACGTCCAGAATAATCATCATGGCCGGATGGCCAAAATGACCTTGTGAGCCCAAATAGCGCAGAACCATTGCCCGGTAGATGCCATTGATGGCAGCAGACGCATTTTTAGTAGTTGCGTAGGCTGCACCGGCGTCAATACTACCAGTGGGGGCAGTCTGTAAGTAATCTTCGCTACACGAGGTAGAAAGCAACCCTAGTGCAATTAATATAGTTAAAAATCTGGTTTTCATTAATTGACGGAAGTTTAGAGAGTGAATGAAATTCCTGCTACTAAGCTCTTGGCTGAGCTAAATACGTTGCCGGTTGTCCCACCAAAGTTTTGCTGTGCGTTCATGCCTTTCCGGCGCGACAGGATGAAGAAGTTTTCACCAGAGAGATAAACCTGAGCGTTTTCGAGGAAAATCTTGCGGGCTACAACGCTGGGTAATGAATACGACAGCGTAACAGACCGAATGTTCAGGTAGCTACCATCAATCAGCCAGCGGCTTGAATTGGCATCGTAATCAGCTGTGCGGGCAACGTCCAGGCGGGGTACGTTGGTTATATCGCCCGGCTTTTGCCAGCGGCTCAGAATATCAACGCTTTTGGCACCACCGTAGCCACCTGCGCTCATCAGAGATTGGTAAGCTCCGTCATACACTTTGCCACCCACCTGATACACAATCAGACCCGACAGGGTGAGCCCTTTAAACTTGAACGTATTGGTGATACCACCCGTGAACTTCGGAATCGAGCTGCCGTGGTAGCGGAATCGGGCGTTATTGGCGCTGGTCGTGAGCGTATCGCCTGATTCGGTAATGCGTGAGTTTGCAGCAACGTAGCTGTTAGCCCGATACTCGGCTTCACCATTGGCTGGGTTAACACCTTTATACTCGCGTAACCAGAAATCATAGATTGACGTGCCAACAGCGAGTTTCTTCGTACCGTCGATGATTTCAGGGGTTTCAGTTGGCATTTTGGTGATTCGGTTCTGAATCTTAGTGGCATTCAGATCGATGCGCCAGCTGAAGTTCTGGGTCCGGACTGGCTCAAGGCCTAGTTCGATTTCGATACCCCGGTTGTACATGGTCCCGATGTTACGTGTAACGGTCTGAATACCCGTTGAGAGGGGCAATGGTACATCAAAAATCAGGTTCGCCGACTGCCGGTTGAAGTATTCGACGGTACCCGAAATCCGGTTTTTGAGGATGCCAAACTCCAGCGCTACGTCAAACTGACTATTTTTTTCCCATACCAAAGCTGAGTTGCCGAGGCTGCTTTGCAAAACCCCAGCTTCAGTAGCGTTGTTTTGCCCCAATGCATAGAGTGGTTGCCATGCGTAGTAGCTAATGGAAGCTCCATCAGCCGTGTTGCCACCACCATCATTACCCGTTTGACCGTATGAACTCCGCAATTTCAGCAGGTTGATGGTCGGGATAGCCTGGATGAAACTTTCCTGATCCAGACGCCACG
Source organism: Flavobacterium sp. SUN052 (assembly GCF_028867935.1). Lineage (GTDB taxonomy): Bacteria > Bacteroidota > Bacteroidia > Flavobacteriales > Flavobacteriaceae > Flavobacterium. The sequence continues at coordinate 33,116 of NZ_JAPQNS010000002.1, read as the reverse complement.
CACCACTGGCCGAGAAGAAGTTACCCCAGCGTACGTCCTGGAAAAACTTGCTCGATCCATCGCGCCGAACCGATCCCGACAGGAAGTACTTCTGATCATAGTCGTAGTTAATACGCGAAAAGAAACCTTCAACACGACGGATATTATACACCGAGTTGAGATTGGTGGTTGTTGTGAAGTTGATCAGTTCGTAGTTGCCGTCCGAGATTTGTTGCGAACGTGAGCCGGTCAGGTAGTTGTCGGTTACCTGGTAGTTTTCGTGGCCTACTAAAACGTCGACTGTATGCTTACCAAACTGCTTGTTGTAGTTCAGCAGTTGATTCAGGTTGTAGCTCGTGATGTTTGCAAACTCATGAGTTGCCCGGCCTGCCGGAGCACCATCACCAATTTCGGGGTTACCAAATGTTGAGGTATTCGTATTCGTTAAGTCGACCCCAACGTTAGCCGTAAATTTGAAATCCCGCAGGAACGAGATCTCGCCATACGTCCGTGCGCCGATAGTGTTTCGGCGGAAGCTATTCTGGTTGAGAATAGTCTCAGCAATGGCGTGCCGACCGCCATATTGGGGTCGCGAAGGCAGTCCTAAAGATGTCAGGTTGCCGTAATCCCAGCGACGTTGACCGTTGGGCAGCGTCAGGAACTCGCTAGGGCTGGCGGGATTATATGCGTAAACCGGGAATATAGGTCCCATTGTCCGCGAGAAGAAGAATGGGTTCACGAACGTTGTGCCACCATCCGCAGGAACGTCTGCCTGATTCGATTTGATGAGCGATGCCGATATATTCGCACCAGCTTTGAACCAAGGCTTCACTTGTGTATTGACGTTGAGCCGGGCTGTATACCGCTCATAGTCGGAGCGAATCAAAAACCCTTTATCGCTCAGATAACCCAGTGACAGATAATAATCCGACTTCGCCTGTCCACCCGAGAAATTCATGTTTATGTCATTCCGGTTGCCCTGACGCATGAGCGGTTTCGCCCAATCCAAATCTTCAGGTGAATAAATGAGCTTGGCGTTGGGGTTCATTTGCCCTTCGGGGCTCACCAGCTGATTGAACGGCACGTCATATACATTGTATCCAACCAAACCACTCAAGCTGTTTGTTGCACTAACGCCAGCAGCCGCCAGAGTAAGCGGATTAGTAGCCCGGTAGGCTAAACTGTTGCGGTATTGTTCCCACATCAGCGGATAATACTGATCGGCTCCAACGCGATCATACTCCGGCAAGGCACGGGTATTTACACCTTTCGTGATGTTTACCGAGATGTTGCTCCGGTCTTTAGCGCCTTTTTTGGTCGTTACAACCACAACCCCATTGGCAGCCCGTGAACCGTATAAGGCCGTCGATGCGGCATCTTTCAGGACGGTAATGCTCTCAATGTCGTTAGTGTTGATGTTGGCAACGTTACCCGAGTACGGGACGCCATCGACTACATAAAGCGGATCGTTACCAGACGAGATGGAGCCAAAACCCCGAATTCGAATGGTTGGAGGAGTTCCGGGTTGACCACTACCGGCTGTTGACTGGATGCCCGGAGCCGAACCGGCCAATGCCTGGGCAAAGTTGGTGATGGGGCGCTCTTTGAGCCGATCCGCCGAAATAACACCCGCTGAACCCGTAAAAGAAGCACGCTTAGACGAACCGAAGGTCGTAACAATTACTTCTTCCAGGTTGGCTGCATCGGGTACCAAACTAATATTGAATGTTGATTGGTTGCCTACCGCTACCTCCTGCGCCGTGTACCCCACAAAACTGAACACCAAACGACTCGATGCTGGTACGTTGAGTTTGAAATTACCCTGAGCATCTGTTGATGTGCCCCGCGTTGTTCCTTTCACCGAAACACTCACCCCCGGAAGACCATTGTTTCCGTTGTCGTCTGCTGAAGTGACCCGGCCACTAATCGATACATCCTGTGCCAGGGCTGGCAAACAGAAAAGTAAGGCTAGTAGCCAACTTCCTAATAAACATTTTCTCATGAAGGTTTGATAGATGAATTGGTTGATATTCGATATGAAACAGTATGCAAAATACAGGCTAAACAAATAGAACAAAAAGCATAATTCTCATTATATATTATTTGTTTAAAAGATTGTTGGTAAAATTAAATTTGGTAATTATTTATTTTAACAGAATAAATATACATACATGAAATTGTTCAAAAAAATCTATCTTAGATCCTTACTCAATTGCCAGCCCGATCTAGTGATTAAAGGTTTCTAACGGTTTACTTGCTTTCCAATTCTTCATATCAAGCGTTCTAAAAAACCTATATAAACTGATCCTGTATAAGCATAAAAAAGGGTATCTCGTATGAGATACCCTTTTTAAGAGTTTGTAAGCCAGTTGTTTAGTTGTCTTTTGCCAAGTTGTTCAGCGCAAGTTCAACTGCCGAAATTGGCCAGATATAGCCTGACTCATTGGGTGCTTTGGACGGTGCAGTACCTTTAGCCGGAATAGTTTGGAGCAGACGAACCAAATCATTGTTCCGTAATCCTTCGCCCAAAAACTCAATGCGACGTTCTAACAGAATAGAGCTAATAATATTTGCTGGAGCGGCAAAGCTGGCGGCTGTGTAGGTAGTAGCAGCGTCGGATCGGTTCCGAACGGCGTTGAGCAAGGCCACGGCCTGTGCATCCACCGTGTTCGTGCTACGAACTTTGGCTTCGGCCAGGTTCAACAGCACTTCGGAGTAGCGAATAACCGGAACCCAATCCGTGTATGGGCTGGCTGTTTTGTATTTGTTCCACCAGCTTTTAATGGTGGTAGTACCACTCTGCTTGATAAACGACCGCCGTTTGTCGGTAGCGGTCCAGGTTGGCTCAGCAATAATTCCCTTTGGGTTGAGTGAATATTCACCGTTACCCACGCCACCGTTTGCCGATGTAGGTGAGAAGTAATAAGCCAACTGATTCTGCGTACCGGGGAAATCACCGGTAGTAGTGGTCATAGGCATCGAGAATATCGACTCTGCGTTGGCATACGTTGTGAACACCGTTGTGATGTCAGGCTGCAACTGATGCTTAACGCCTGTTGGAGCGCTAAATGGAGCCGCTGCGCTAACAATCTTGTTGGCTTCGGTAATTACGCTGGCGTAGTTCTGCATACTCAGGTAAACCCGAGTCTTCAGGGCAATGGCCGTGTTTTTGTGCGCCCGCGTTGTATTGTCAGAGACTACAGAATACGATGCAGGTAACGCGGCTTCTGCTTCGTTCAAATCCTTCAACACCTGAGCATATACCTCGGCAACAGTGCTGCGGGCAATGGCCGACTGACCAGTACCTTTAATACCCGTTAACCGGAGGGGAACACCCAGTGAACTTCCATTGCCATCAGCATATGGCCGGGCATAATACTGCAACAGACTATAGTAGCTTAAACCCCGAATCAATTTGGCTTCCGCTACGTAGCGTGCCGACACATCAGCTCCTACCACAGTAGCGCCACCCGCTGCCATACCATCCAGAAAAATATTACACTTATTGATGGCCAGATAAGCTGCATTCCAAAGGTTTTGAACGGCTGTAGCACTGTTGGTTGGGTTCATGCCCCACACATCAGAACCAGTAACTAGGTTAGAGGTTTCATTAATGAACTCTTCTCCTCGAATATCGCCATAAACGACGTACCGTCCTCCGTAGAAGTTACCATCTTTCAGGGCTCCGTACAACGACAAAAGCTGCGTTTGAATCCGGTTAGTGGTACTGAACGCCGACGCATCGGACACGGAGGTTTGTGGAATTGGCGTCAGTAAATCACGATTACAGGCTCCTAATCCAATGAGCAGCATAGAGAAACCTGCTGCATATATTATTTTCTTATTCATTGTGAGTTTCGTTAATAGAATTAAAAACCAGCTTTTAAACCAAACGTAACGGTACGGGCGTTAGGCACTGTGTTACGGTCAATACCCTGACCGCTGGTTGCGTTACCATTTGATGATACTTCGGGATCTGGACCCGGATATTTGGTCAGAACTGCCAGGTTCTGGCCTGTTACGTACAGACGAAGGCTACTGATTTTAGCCCGCGACAGTAAGCTCGAAGGCAGGGTGTAACCCAGGCTAACTGTACGTAGTTTTACGAAATCTCCTTTGAACACGTTAATGTCCAATGGGAATGCTGAACCGTTCGACACGTTGTCGTTGAACAATGGCTTGGCGTACTTCTTACCGGTATCGCCTTCTTTTTGCCAGGCATCTGTCAGCACATCGGTGGCATTGTTCCAGAATCGCTGATCGTGCAGACCGGCATTGGTGCCATAATATACATTGAAGCCTAACTGGTACGTAAGCAGAACACCAAGGTCGATGGGGCCAAACTTGAAGTTGTTGTCAAAACCACCGTAAATTTTAGGAATTGCATTGGCATACATCACCCCGTCAGCAGCCTGAGTAATGGCGGTACCACCCGTTGGGCTTACATAGCGGGTTTTGCCGTCTGGCGTAGTCGAGTAGTTAAACTGCCCTGCTGGTGCCGAGAATTGGTAGTACACATTTTGTCCGGCCGAGTTTATGAAAATACGCTTACCCGTTGTTGGGTCAACACCACCCGTGCGTACAACCCACAGATAACCCAGTGAATAACCCGGAATGGTTTGGTTTACGGTTTCCAGACCGGAAGTACCCGTCTGTAGCGAGTTCAGACCGGGAGCCAACGATGTTACTTCGTTCTTATTCAGGGTAATGTTGAAGCTTGGCGACCACTGGAACTTCTTGGTATTGATAACGCGGGCGTTCAGCGATATTTCGAGCCCTTTGTTATACATCGTGCCAATGTTCTGGGGTGGGTTTGTCGGAAGGCCGGTTGATGGAGCCTGAGCTACGTTAAGAATAAGGTTATCGATGTCGTTATTGTAGTAAGCAACCTCACCTGTAATCCGGTCGTTCAACAAACCAAAGTTGAAGCCAAAATCAGTTTTCGTACTGGTTTCCCAACGCAGCGTTGGGTTACCCACGCTCGAGAAGGCCAGAGTAGCTGCTCCACCGTACAGGCCAGATGCGTAGGTTGAGTAGGGTGTATAGTCGCCAATACCGCCAATGTTACCCACTTTACCGTAGCTACCCCGGATTTTGAAGCTGCTAAACACGCGGTCGAGACCAGCACCTGTCCAGAAGTTCTCTTTGGTAATTTCCCAACCAGCTGAGGCACCATAGAACAAACCTTTTTTCTCGCCCAGAGCCGAGTACTCATCCTGACGGAGGTTAGCACCCAGGAAATACTTCTCTTTGTAATTGTAATTCAAACGGCCGAAACCTGACAACAAATAGTTCTCACCATAGGCAAGGTTTGTTGGGTTCGTGGTGGTGAAACCAGCCTGAATAACGGTGTAAGCAGGGTCAGACAGAGTTTGACGTGACAAACCGTATGAACGTGAGGTACGACGCTGCTGCTCCTGACCGAGTAACAAGTCAAAGTTGTGTGCCCCACCGAATGATTTAGTAAACTGAGCCGTGTTCGTCCAGAGCGATGTCTTGTACTTACCGGCAACCGCAGCGGCAAATCCGTTATTGGTGTAACCATCGCTGGATACTGGCGACTGGAAGATGTCATTGTCAGTCAGCAGGTAATCAATACCATAGGTGCTTCGTAAACTGATCCAGTCCAACGGCTTGAACTGTACATACGCATTCGACTGAATGTGGTTGTTTTCCGTGTTAGAACGGTTCTGATCTAACATTGGAAGCGGGTTCGGATACGAGATGGCCGTACCCGCAATTTGGTTGGCAAAACCGATCGCCGATCCATTCACGTTATACGATCCATCATTGTTGTAGGCTGGCAGGATTGGAGGCAATACCAGGCCAACCCGACCCAGGCCAGCGGTGTTAAACGCTTCACCATTTAACGAGCCTGATGTTCCCGCTGCCAGGTTTTGCTCATTAGAGAATGACAGTTTACCACCAATGCTGAACAGTTTGCTAACCTTACTATCTACATTCAACAACGTGTTGATGCGCTTAAAATCGTTTCGGTTAATAATACCCTGTTGCGCTGTATAACCGGCTGAAAAATAATAGGTTGTACTCTCGTTGCCACCCGATACGTTGATGTTATGGCTGTGCGAGGCCGCCTGCCGATAAATGTAATCGTACCAGCGAGTATCAATTGGATTACCGTTGGCATCGTTGGTCTGGGTGAACTTTACTACACCGGCCGTTGAGGGGTTGTTGGCCACAGCCGCTGTTTTGTAGGCGATGTATTCGCTGGAATTCATCATCTGGGGCAGACGATAAGCGTTTGCCAGGCCATACCAGCCATCGTAGCTAACCCGTGTTTTACCGGCTTTACCTTTTTTGGTGGTTACGAAAACAACACCGTTGGCAGCACGGCTACCGTAAATGGCAGTGGCTGCGGCATCCTTAGCGATGTCGATGCTTTCAATATCGCTGGGGTTGATACTGGCCAGGGGGTTGGCAGGAGCATTGGTGGCACCAAAATCACCCGTGTAAGTAGGGATACCATCAACCACAATAAGTGGATAGGAGCTAAGCGAAATGGAATTGGTACCCCGAATCCGGAATACAGGGGGGTTGTTCAACACGCCGTTTGGAACTGTGATCTGAACACCTGCCGAGCGGCCTGCAAGGCCAGACTCAAAACTTTGAATAGGGGTCTGGGCAATAGCGGCACCTTTCACTGAGGATATGCTACCGGTGGCGTCCTGCCGACTTTGGGTACCGTATCCAACAACAACAACCTCGTTCAACTGCTGGGCATCGCCGGCTAGTGTAACATTAATAGATGACTTGTTAGTAATAGCAATCTCCTGATTAGTGTAGCCAATGAAGCTAAAAACCAGACGACCATTAGCAGGAGCACTAATCCGGTAGTTTCCCTGAGCATCTGTTGTAGTGCCTCGGGTAGTGCCTTTTACCTGCACGCTCACCCCCGGAAGTGTAGAGGCATCATCGGATGATGTGACGCGTCCACTAACAACTATATCCTGTGCCAGAGCAGGTATACAGGATAATAGATACAACACAAAGACGCATTGTAAAATTTTTGACATAATAGTGAGTTGATAAAATTGTTTGGAGTATTGAGTAAATGAAAAACAAAAGTAATCTGTAAATGGGATACAACGAAAAATAATTTGGGTAATCCTGTATCTTGCAACTTATTTACAACCTATATTTTAATCCCATTTTTATGGTAAATACTCACAAAATTGTACTTGCAGCTGCTCTGGTAGGATTCATGAGTGAACAAGTAACTTATGCTCAGACCAACGCTAGTCTTAAGGCGCAGATTAACCAGAAAGCTGAAAGTCTTGAGAAAAAAGTGGTCGCCTGGAGACGAGATTTTCATCAAAACCCGGAATTAGGCAATCGGGAATTCCAGACATCAGCGAAAGTGGCCGCTCATTTGCGGTCTCTTGGGATGGAAGTTCAGGTAAACGTGGCCAAAACGGGCGTTGTTGGTATTCTGAAAGGTGGCAAACCCGGCCCGGTGGTGGCCCTTCGCGCCGACATGGATGGTCTACCCGTGTCTGAGCGGGTCGACATTCCGTTCAAATCTCAGGTGACAACAGAATACAACGGTCAGAAAACAGGGGTTATGCATGCCTGCGGTCACGATACCCACGTTGCCATGCTCATGGGCGCGGCCGAAGCGCTGGCATCCGTAAAGGCTGATTTGAAAGGGACGGTGAAATTTATTTTCCAGCCTGCCGAGGAGGGTGCGCCAGTAGGCGAGGAGGGAGGTGCTAAACTGATGGTAAAAGAGGGCGTATTGGACAACCCGAAAGTCGACGCAATTTTTGGTCTTCATATTAACTCCCTGACTGAGATTGGTACGATCAAATATCGTCCTGGCGCTACCATGGCGGCTGTCGATCAGTACGCCATCAAAATTAAGGGCAAGCAAACCCATGGAGCCAATCCCTGGGCCGGTGTTGACCCCATTGTTACGGCTTCGCAAGTGGTAATGGGTTTGCAAACAATTGTTAGTCGTAACGTGTCGATCACTGATAATCCGGCGGTGGTAACGGTGGGTGCCATTCACGGCGGCATCCGTCAGAACATTATTCCTGAAGAGGTAAATATGATCGGTACCATTCGCACGTTCAGCCCGGATCACCAGAAACTGGTACACCGCCGTATCAACGAAATTGCTACCAACATTGCCGAAAGTGCTGGAGCCAAAGCTGAAGTGAGTGTAGAGATTATGTACCCTGTTACTTATAATGATCCCAAACTGACGGATCAGATGGTTCCTACGCTTGAAGCTTTAGCAGGAAAAGACAAAGTGCTGATTACGCCCGCTCAGACCGGCGCTGAAGACTTTTCGTTCTTCCAGCAGAAAGTGCCGGGCTTCTTCTATTTTCTGGGAGGCATGCCTAAAGGCAAAAAAATTGAAGACGCAGCCCCACACCACACGCCTGACTTCTACATTGATGAAGGTTCACTGGTGTTGGGTATGAAATCCCTATGCCACCTGACCGTAGATTACATGGAGCAAAAGGCATTAGCAGTGAAATAACAAATCTGAATAGTGTAGAATGAAAATGGGCTGACACAATTTTGTGTCAGCCCATTTTCATTCTACACTATTCAGATCCTACTTAAAAATAGCCGTTGGCGTAAACAGATCTGGAGCCGGGCGGGGAGCACTTGAGTTGGCGTTGATTTCAGCCTGTGAATACAAGAACCGACGTGGAATCTGGCTACCCGTGTTGGGTGGAATTCGCAAGGCGTTGGCTGTCCGACGTATGTCATTAAAGCCTTCCAACTGACCGTAGAACGTTATGTAGCGCTCTTCCAGAATTTCGCGTAACAACGCTTGCTCAGCGGAAACAGTACCAGCCCGGTTCTCAATGCCACCACTGGCAAAATCGGCCAGCACGTAAGGAGAATACAGCAAGCCTGCTCCCAACCACCCTTCGGGAATATACCCACCAGTGTTATAAAACGAACGGAGCAGGTTCAGCGAAGTCAGGGCGTTAGCCGTTTGGCCAAGCCGGGCCTGCGACTCGGCCAGAATCAGTTGGTTTTCTTCAAACGTGACGAGTGGGAATGGCGCATCACAAGCGAAGAAACCATCTTCGCTACCATCCGAAGCCACGCCCCAATCGAAACCTGGCTCACGAGCCGACAATACGTTTGGTTCAACCGAAGAGGTGTTCAAGCCTTGCTGGTAATACCAGTTGAGTCGTGCTCCTTCGTTCGTTTTTGTGTTGTTGCGATTCAAACGATCACCAGCGTCGAGCAGACGTACAGCGTATGCCCCCTCGGCGGTCATATAACCAGACCGGTCGTACGTTAAAAATGAGTAGTAGATATTGTACGTTTTCTGATACTCATTATCGTGATAACCAAACAGGTTCAGACCTGGGTCCTTAATGCCATTGTTGGCGAAATTGATAGCCTGCTGATACTGGCCCTGGTGCAGAAAGAACCTGGCTTTCAAGGTGTTGGCTGCCGAAACCCAGAATGTCCTTCCGCCCCCATACATATAATCGCCGGTGAGCGAACCTACTCCCGTACCAAGGTCGGCAATGGCGTCTGTGAGCAACTGCTGTACAGCCGCGTATACCGCCGTTTGTGAATCATAGGTCGGGTTGGGGAACTGCGCCAAATTCGAAGCCTGGGTAAACGGAATGTCTCCCCAGAGTGCGGCCGTCATGCCCATTGTGTGGGCTTCTATAATCTTGGCAACCCCCTGCACGCTCCGGTTTCCAGCGGCAATACCTTTCTGGCGGAGTATACGGGCATTTTTGATAGTTCCCGCAAAGATGTTTCCCCAGGCACCGTCGAAGTCTGCCGATACGGTATTGTAATTATAAAGGGCCACATATTGCCGGTCAGAACCGGTGAAATAACCCGACCACATGCCGGCTAATCGAGCCATTTCGCCTTCCATTATTCCCTGATAATTTACCTCAGTAGCGGTTAAAATGGAGGCAATGGGCGCATCGACGGGCGAAGTAGGATCGATTTCGTCAATTTTATCGACATAGTTCTCGCACGATGCCAGCAGAAAGCCGACAGTCAGAATGGAGAGCGTTTTTTTCCAGAATTGCATAGTAAATAAGGTCTTGATGTTAGATTTTGGATGCTGGACGTTGGAAAACTGACAAGTCTATAATCCAATGGCCATCGTCCAATGTCTTAATAGTTGATCCGAACGGTGAACAGCACTGAGCGGGTGCCTGGGTTGTTGAAGTAATCCAGACCACGTCCGTTGCTCGTTCCTGTCAGGTTCGTTTCTGGATCGTTGCCCACAAACGGCGAGATGATGAGCAAATTCCGGCCAGTCAGCGAGAAGTCGATCGATGACAAACGCGTTTTTTCCCGGAACCCTGGCGACCGAAGCGAATACGACAGTGTTACCTCGCGTAGACGCTGCCAATCGGCTTTTTCGATAAACTGGCTGGCAACAGGACCGAACCCACCCCCAAGATCTTTGTACCACGATTCGGTCAGCGCTACCGGACCACCACCAAAGTCGACAATGTTACCCCGGAATTTTGTGCCCGATGCAATAATGCCGTTGGCATCGCCATATTGGTCGTTATCGGTATTATACACTCTCAAATTGGTAGTGGCAGTTGATTCGTTACCCGTCCGGGCCGAACGACCAAAGTAATCCAAAATCCCTTGTGTACCACCCCAGATTTGGCCACCAACCTGCATATCCCACAACACATAGAGGGATAGGCCTTTGTAGGCAAACGTGTTGCCGATCCCCATCTTAAAGTCGGGGTTTGGATTGCCAATTACGCTTTCCTGAGGAGAGGCCTGTGGGAAGCCAGCGTCGTTCAGAATCAGTTTGCCGTTGCCATCTTTCAGGAAATCGCCACCCCACAACACACCCAGTGGGTAGCCTTCGACCGCCCGCGACGATGTACCAGCGAAACCCGCCAGGAACAGCGATGTTGTGCCACTGAGCGAGTTGACCAGGTTCCGGTAGCGTGTCCAGTTGGCATTGATGTCCCAGGTCAACCCATCGCCCTGAAGAATTTTGGCTCCCAAATCGAGTTCGATACCTTTGTTGCTGATTTCAGCTGCATTGCCTGTCCGGCTCGTAAAGCCCGTTGATGGAGCCGTTGCTACGGATAGAATAGCCGCCTGTGTGCGGTTCTGGAAATAAGTACCACTCAGCGAGAATCGATCACGCAGAAAACGAAGATCAAGCCCTACTTCAGCCTCGCGCTTGCGCTCTGGCTGAATAGATGGGTTACCCAAAACGGAGCTTTCCTGATAACCACCGCTGCCGTAGGCTAGAGCATCGAGACTAGATCCCCAGCTTTCGCTTATACCGCCAGGTCCGTAATACGTTACAGTATTATACGGAGGGGGTTGAACACCTACTTCACCATATGACAGGCGCAGTTTACCAAACGACAGAATCTGGTTTTCTTTCAGGCTTGGAACAGCTTCCGAAAATTGAAACGCTACATCGGCAGCCGGGTAGAAGAACGACCGCTTAGTCTGCTTACCAAAGCTTGATGCCGATTCGGCCCGTCCCGTCAGGTTCAGGAACAGATAGTCGCGGTAACCAACGTTGGCGGTAGCATAAACGGCCGCGGTGCGCTGCTGCGAGAAACCATACCCTGGGTCTTTGTTGGTTGGTGTAGCATTGGTAATATCCAGAGGAGCTGGGTTATCGGCCAGAATAAACGAGCGGGCAAACCCAGAGTTATTTCTGAATAAGCGGTTATTGAAGTTTATACCAACAATGGCATTCAGGTTTAGGTCGCTGGTAAGCTGCCGACGGGCATTACCGAATACCTGCATGTCGGTCTGGGTCTCGGTGATGCCATTCAGCGCCAGCAAGCCACCCGGATTTGACGAAGCAAGGGCTGGCCAGAAGTCGCGACGGCTGTCTGTATACGAGTCGATACCCACCCGTGATACTACGTCGAGCCATTTCACTGGTGTCAGCGTCATCTCAAATTTGCCAATGTAACGATCCACCTCCGAGGTACTGCGCACGTTTTTCTGCGTCCAGATCGGGTTGTCGTATGTTGAGCGAGCGCTTGACCCTAGCGGGTTACGATACGCCCGTTGCCGGTTGGCGAAAATCTCGCCATTAGGTGCGTAGTACGTTCCCACTTCGGGGAATACGTTGAAATCGGCGGGAGTCCGCAAACCACCCAGGTACAGACCTGAGAGGTTTGATCCCTGCTGAACACGGTCCGACGTTGTTTTGGTGTAGCCAAACGTGGTCGAAACCTTGATAAATGGGTTGAACCGGCGCTCTACGTTGACGCGGGCAGTGGTCCGGCGATAGTTACTGTTGTATTTAATAATACCCTGTTGGTTCAGGTCGCCAAGGCTGAGGTAGAAGTTGCCATTAGGGTCACCACCACTCAGACTGAGGGAGTTGTCAGTAAAATAACCGGTTTTGAAAAACTGATCGCGGTAATCATATACGTCTTTTGAGTTCTTACCACCATGCGGATTGGCCGCCGTACCATTGGCAATCCGGTAAAGTTTCGTGCCATCTTCTCCCTGAAAATACCCGGCATAACCCGACGCATTTGGGGCTGTGATTTGTGTGTCGGCTCCACCCGTACGGTCAGCAATTTTATCCCCCCATGACAAACCACCTGGCGGCACAAACTGATAGGTGCCAAACACACCCCCGCCATAATTGCTTTGCAGCGGCTGGCTCTTATACAACTGGTCCATCGACAGTGTCGATTTGAAACTGACGTTGATTTTGCCTTGTCCGGCAGTCCCCTTTTTAGTTGAAATCACGATTACACCGTTGGCGGCCCGTGTTCCCCAGATGGCAGCAGCACTTGCCCCTTTTAGAATTTCAACCGAGGCAATGTCTTCGGGGTTAATGTCGTTCAGACGCGACTGTTGAGCTACACCCTCGGTGCTGTTGCCCAGGGTAGAATTGTTGATTGGGATACCGTCGAGCACGATCAGCGGTTGCAAATTGCCCGAAATGGTGCTTTGCCCACGAATCTGGATGTATGAACCTGATCCCGGATCACCCGATGAACGGACAATTGTTACGCCCGATGCCTTGCCCGACAAACCGTTAATGAGGGTAGCCTCACCTGATTTAGCAACGGCAGAGCCTTTTACATTCGAAGCTGCAGACCCAAACGCATCGCGGCTTTGTTCCAGACCAAGGGCTGTTACCACTACTTCGCCCAATTGCTTCACGTCAGACTTGAGTTGAACATTTATAGTGGCGCGGTTGCCAACCTGCACCTCTAAACTTTCGTACCCTATAAACGAAATCTGAAGTGTGGCATTGGCCGGTACATCATTCAGTGTGAATCGCCCGGAGGCATTTGTAGTGGCCCCGTTGGTTGTACCCCGCACAATTACGTTGACCCCTGGCAACGCGGCCCCGTCCTCACTGGCGGTAATAACCCCGGTCACCGTTCTGCTCTGCGCATAGGCTGTCAGGCCTACTAGCCAACACAACAGAATGTTTAGTAGTAATCTTTTTCTCATACGTCACTTTCGTTTGGCAAATTGATTAAATGCAAGAATAACCTAAAACGCAATCAAGATAAACAGTATGGTCGTAATTTGAGATAAAATATTCATTTTGTCTCTACTCACCCGGCCTTGACCGCAAAATCCGGCTAAGAATACCCGGAAAAAAACGCTTGAGATAGATACCCATTATCTCGTTTCCGCCCACGTAAACCTCTTCGCGCTGACGGGTTACGGCGTTGCAAATTCGATGGGCACATTTTGCTGGGTCCATGCCAACCTCCTGATTCTGATCCATTTTGGCATGTTTTTGGCCTTTCCCATCTAGGGCATGGAGCGAAATAGGAGTTCGGATGTAGCCGGGGCAAACTATAGTAACCCGTAAACCTGCTTCGAATGTTTCAGCCCGAAGCGCATCAAAAAAACCGTGCAACGCGTGTTTGCTGGCACAATAACCCGACCGCTGTTTAGTTCCTATTTTTCCGGCTACGCTGCTCGTCACTACAAAGTGCCCGCTTCGTTGGTGCAGCAAGTAAGGCAATACCGCTTTGGTGAGGGCAACCGCACCAAAAAAGTTGATCTCCATTAGCTGGCGGTAAACGTCAAGTTTAGTTGCCTCGACAGTACTTCGCTGGGTAATCCCGGCATTCTGAAATACATAGTCGATCTGGCCGAAATGGTCGAGCACGGTCTGCACATGGGTGGGTAAACTGGCTTCGTCGGTTAGGTCCATTGGCAACACCAATACGTTGGCTGGCGGTAAGTTGGTTGCGTCGGCAACGCGCTGGAGTTCGTCCTGGCGTCGGGCTGACAGCACCAGCCTGGCACCCCGGCGGGCGAGTTCGAGTGCCAGCGCTTCGCCAATGCCGGAGGACGCTCCGGTAATCCAGGCCACTTTTTGATTCATGAGTTTTTGGGCTAATGTACACTCAATCTACACCTTTCCCGTCGTCGTTGCTGATGCGTTTCTTGGTGCGGTTGGCTTTGGCGTTCATACTTCCGAAACGCCAGTTTGCAGTGAGTCGCACATTCCGAAACGCATTGTACGAACTGGCGTCCGTTATGAACGTAACCGTACGGAACTGGTTGGAGATGGTATTGTAACGGGATAGAAAATTCTCTGCATTCAGCGTCAGCACAACCCGGCGTTTTTTGAATTCTTTCCGGGCCGCCACGCCATAACCGTAAAACCCGCCCGATTGACCTTGTAGCTGGATACGGGCCGACTGATAAGATCCCTGAAACTGAATGCTATAATCGTGAGGTAAGATCACGTTGCTATTCGCCGAGAGCCGGTAGTTCCAGTTGCGGTTTAGAATGTTTAGGGCTGCACTGTTCAGAATGCTGTAGTTCAGGCTGATGTTGCCGTTCAACTGCCAGTTTTTAACAGGTCGCCCGGCTCCGAACAAGTTCAATCCGTAGGCTGAGTTTTTAGCGATATTCTGGTAGGTGCTGTACGAAATATTGGCCGTATCGACTGTCGTAACGCGTTCAATGGCGTTGTTGGTCATGCGACCAAATAGGGTGGCGTTAATTGAAAGGCCTTTTTTCGTGTAAACGCTATACGTGAACTCTATTGAGTGAGCTCGCTCTGGGTCCAGATACGGATTTCCGTATGACAGGTTTTTTGGGTCGTTGGAGTTGATGTATGGGTTCAGAAAAAAGATGTTGGGCCGCTGAATTCGCTGGTTGTAGCTGAGCCGCACCCGCTGATTGTTTTTGAACCGCTTCGACATGGCCACGTTGGGCATCAGGATCTGGTACTGATCGTTAAACGTAGTGTTGTTGGACACAAAATTGGCGTCGATGGCGGTGTACTCATATCGTGCGCCAAGGGTGTAACTCCACCGTTTGGTAGTAATGAGCCGAAACGATGCGTACGAGGCTACCACCCATTGCCGGTAGTCGAACTGATTAGCCCGGCGGGGATCGTCACGAAAATCGGTGCTGTCAGTAGCGCTCTGGAGCCGATAGTCGCTCTCCACAGTACGCAGGATGCTTTTTACCCCCACTTCGAGCGTTTTTTTGCCTTTTTTGAACGGATGGCTATAGTCCGACTGCACCGTGAACTCGGAGGTTTGGTTGCGGTTGGTGTTCTTTTCCCGGTAGTTGATAAACTCATTTTCGGGCAGTACAAACTGATTGAGTGAATAGCGGCTGTCGTTATCGTTGTTGTTAAGCTGGGTCAGAAACGTAAACTCCTGCTCGGGCCGTTTAAACTGCCGGGTATAATTCAGATTGACGTCATAGCTCGTGTTTTCACCCGTGTTGTCGCTGTAGCGCCGAAACGGTTGCCGGGGCTGCACCGCCACGTAACGCGTGTCCCGAACCGACGACCCCACCCGCGACCCACTCGAAAAGCTGCCGTCAACGCCGAACTGGTTAGTCGAGTCTAGTTCATAGTCCAGGTTAAATGAGCCGTAGCCCGATCGGTTCACGTTCCGGTTTGTGCTATTCTGCCGTAGTTCGCTCACCGACTGGCTGGCCAGCAAACTCCGCCGGACCGACCCAGATCCGCCATCATTTAGGTTCATGTTGCCGCCACCGTAGGCGGTCAGGCCCATTTTGCCCTGTTTCATGTTCAGGTTAGTGCCGAGGTTATGGGTCCGGTTACCCGTGGTTCCGGTTACCCCGCCAACCACGCCCTGCAACTTACTTTTGGTAATGATGTTGATGATTCCGGCTGTTCCTTCCCCATCATATTTGGCTGAAGGAGCCGTGATAACCTCCACCGATTTAATAGCTTCGGCCGGTATCATTTGCAGAGCTTCGCTGATGCTCCGGGCCATAATGCTCGATGGCTTGTTGTTAATCAGCACCTTAATGCTCGAACTGCCTTTGAGCTGAATTGTACCATCAGGATCAACGGTGAGCATGGGTACTTTTTTCATTACGTCGATGGCCGTACCACCGGCGTTCGTTGGATCGTTGCCTGCATTATACACCACGCGGTCTTCTTTATCTTCGATGAGGTCGCGCTGGCCGGTTATCGTCACTTCGTTTAGCGTCTGACTCACGGTTCGCAACAGCAAAGGAGGCAAGTTCAACTCGGTTTCGGTTTGATTGATCTGCACCGCTTCAGACGTACGGTCTTCATAACCGATAAATGTGATGCGCAATCGATACTGACCCGGTGCCACGTTGTTGAACGAGTATCGTCCTGTTGCATCAGTGAGATCACCGGCAATGGGTTTATTGTCGGTGGGGCCAAGCAGGGCCACTGTGGCGAACTCAACCGGTTTTCGGCTGATGGAGTCAATGACAATACCGCTGATGTTGCTGCTATCCGATTTGGTTGTACCATCGGCAGAGTCAGCACCTTGTGCAGTGCGTACAGAAGATTGAGCGTGAGCAGGCAGGCCGATTAAAGCCAGCAAGAAAAGTAAAAGTAGCTTCATTCGGAGAAGGAGAACTACGATTAAAGAAAGATTAAACGTATTCCTTACTCATTGTCGACATATAGTTGTATGAATGACTACATCCGTATCCAAATAGAATATTGGTTTGTAGTCCGCAAAAAAATCTATTTCGACAGGATTACAGGATAAAACTCAACGTTCCGCCACTTTCATTAACTGACAACCGGGCAGGTACGCCCATAGGAATTGTCCAGTTGGGCGTGTCGTGCCCAGAGGGTAATCCGAAGCAAACTGGGAAATCGTAATCGGCTACGGCGTCGGCTATAATTTCGTAGGGTGATTTCCCAAAAGGTAGCGACAAACTCGTAATCATGTCGGTAAACTGACCAACCACCAAACCGGCCAAACTGGCCAGCCGACCCGACCGTTTAAGGTGGTGCATCATCCGGTCCAGCGAGAATAAGGTCTCGTCAATTTCCTCGATAAACAGAATTTTACCCCGATAGTCGAGGTCAGTGGGTGTATCGATGGAATTGATAAGCAGTGTCATATTGCCACCGACCATGGTGCCCGTTGCTTCACCAGCACGATTCAGTTCGTTAGGCAGAATGTGGTAGGGAGTTGGTTGCTCACCAAAAAGCCATTTACGCAAGTTCTCAACCGACTCGCCAGTAGGGTCTTTCGCAAAACCACGGGGCATAATGCCATGCAGACAAGCCACCTCGTTACGCACTAGCAAGCTTAACAGCACGGTCACATCGCTAAAACCAACCAGCCATTTCGGGTGCTGAATCAAACCCGTAAGATCCAGTTCATCAGCAATGCGATAACAGCCATATCCTCCGCGAGCTGCCAGAACAGCCCGTACGTTGGGATTGTCGAAGAGTCGTTGTATATCCCGGCTACGCAGTTCGTCGGAACCCGCGAAAGGGCCATCTATAGCTTTCAGACTCTCTCCTTCAATCACATGGAGATGCCACTGGTTGCGTAGAATGTCAAGCCCTGGGGCTAAGTCACTGTATGCAAAGTGACTGGCGGGGGCCACAACCCCAACCGTATCGCCGGGTTTAAGAAAAGGAGGAATCATAAGTTGGCAGTAAGCAGTTGCAGTATGCAGTAGCGTTGGCAGCAAGTTGTAATGTGTAAGTCACTGCCGACTGCCACTGCTTACTGCCACTTAATTTAATGGTACTTCGTCTGTTTCGTCCAATTGGTCGAGGTCAATCAAAACATCTCCCTGCGCATCGCTATTGAACATGGGGCGAAATTTCCGACCCCACAAAATCTCGTCAAATCGGTATGAGTATCGTGTATGAACCATTTGAGAAAACGTATCGTCGATAGCCCGAAGCAGAATCAGAAACTCGGCGTCCGACTCAGCTAACTGCTCGGGCGTGCAGCCGTGCAACGGGCTTTCAGGTTGAATAGGGTGAACCAGCGTCCAGTTATTCGGGAAGAAAGATACTTTTTTGCGTTCGAGAGGTAAATTGTAATAGCGTCGATACCGCGTGCCATTCGGTTTGGTTTCCAGTCGCGACAGCGACACTTCAACTTCTACATCGATTAACTGATTATTCCGTTCGTGAATGATGCGGAACATCCACCCATTCACATCCAGATAGGGAGCGAAAACCGCGTTTTTCGTGAATCGGATGTGGGCCACGGGTCGGGAGAACCGACTATACACGAGGCCGGTTGCAATAGCAAATAACAGCAAACCCAGTAACGATTCAACAGCAGCAATGCTACTCGTCAGGAACCCGTTGGGCGACATGTGTCCGTACCCAACCGTAGTAACTGTTTGAGCGCTGAAGAAAAAAGCCCCCCAGAATGCTCCGCCCAGCGATAGATCATCTAAACCCTTTAGATTCTGGGCACCAGCCAGCAGGTAGATGCAGGCAAAAAAGACATTGATACTAAAATAGAACACGAAAACCCAGCCCAGAAAAGGTAACCAACCCATTGTTACCAGCTTGTGGTAAACATTCAGCCGATTCCAGAACCCTTCGTGACGGCGCTGAACATTAAAACTCCCATCTTTATTGACTAAGCGGGAATACGACTGGTTGATTTTGGTACCAAAACCCAGATCCTGACGTTGCTCTTCCTGATCGACAAGGTCACTGTCGCGGCCCCGAAGCCGAAGCGGGCGCGTTTGGGTTTGGCTATTGGGTGTAGTCCTGGGTTTCATCAGACGAAAACCACATCGTCGATAACGCTGGTTCCCATGTCTTCGTTGATGCGGAGGATCATTTTACTTTTGGCATTCACCAGCTCATTCCGAAGCGGGGCCGACTCGATTTCAATGTACAAAACCCGGTCTTTTACGTACAGGCGTTTAGTACGCGAGGAGATGGTGGTGCCCATCATTTTAGCCCAGAATGCTTCCAGATAGGTTTCGTTGAACCGGGACTGAAGCTGGTAATGCTTCAGCAATTGATTTATAGCGTCTTTAACAGTTGTAGTGCCGGGGCTTCGGCGGGCATTGTCGCGGTTATAGCGATATACTTCGTTCATAAATCGGGGTGGCAAGCCATTCGGGTGTCTCAGAACAAAGGTAAAACAATAGCACACGGCTGATACCATTCCCATTGATTTTCGTGAAAGTTATTGCGCCCGACCGTTTTGGGCCTTATACTTGCACCATCAAGTCAACCAACGTGCCACCAACTCCGGCACTTTATTGACTTATAAAGAAGCGAGGAGAGATCAGGCTCTACGAATCGCTGGCAACCTACCCAACAAGGCAAGGTGCTAATTCCTGCCCACAGCAAGGCGCTGATGGGAACTATAAGTTAATCAGTTTACCTTAACCATAATTCTCGATGGCAACTCCATTGCACTTCGATACCCTGCAGCTACATGCAGGGCAGGAGATCGACCCCACCACAAATTCTCGGGCCGTTCCTATCTACCAAACTACGTCGTATACGTTCAATGATTCGGCCCATGGAGCCGATTTGTTTGCGCTGAAAGCATTCGGGAACATTTATACCCGGATCATGAACCCTACCACCGATGTGTTCGAAAAACGGATAGCAGCCCTCGAAGGCGGTGCCGCTGCGTTGGCAGTGGGATCGGGGCAGGCGGCACAGTTTATCGCTCTGGCCAACATTCTGAATGCTGGCGACAATTTCGTGTCGTCTCCTTTCCTGTACGGCGGTACATACAATCAGTTTAAGGTATCGTTCAAGCGATTGGGTATAGATGCCCGTTTTGCCAAGAGCGATAAGGCTGAAGACCTTGCAGCATTGATCGACGAGAATACCAAAGCCATTTATCTGGAGACAATTGGTAACCCCGGTTTCAATATTCCTGATTTCGACGCTATTGCCGTTATGGCGAAAGAACATGACCTGCCCATTATTGTCGATAACACGTTTGGGGCTGGTGGCTACCTGTTCCGGCCCATTGAGCACGGCGCGGCTGTGGTGGTTGAGTCAGCCACAAAATGGATTGGTGGTCACGGTACAAGCATTGGTGGGGTGATTGTGGACAGTGGGAATTACAACTGGGGCAATGGTAAATACCCGCAGTTCAGCCAGCCTTCGCCGGGTTATCATGGTTTGGTGTTCAGCGACGTATTTGGCGTGGGTGGCCCGTTTGGCAACATCCAGTTCATTATCCGTGCCCGTGTAGAGGGCCTTCGCGACTTTGGCCCGGCCATTAGCCCGTTTAACTCATTCCTCCTGTTGCAGGGTATCGAAACGCTGTCACTGCGGGTCGATCGGACGGTGCAGAACGCCCAGGCTTTGGCCGAATGGTTTGAACAACACGAGCAGGTGGAGCATGTGAACTATCCCGGTCTTCCTAGTAGCCCGTACCACGGATTGGCTCAAAAATACCTCAAGCGGGGTTTTGGGGGCGTGTTCATGGTAAAAATTAAAGGAGGTAAAGAAGCCGCCGATACCTTCGTGAACAGCCTGAAGATGGTGAGCCACCTGGCTAATGTGGGCGACTCGAAAACGCTCATCATTCACCCTGCATCGACCACGCACCAGCAACTAAGCGAACACGAGCAGGCTGCCGCAGGTGTAGAGCCAGGATTGCTGCGCATCTCGGCCGGCACCGAATACATTGATGATATAAAAGCTGACTTCGAGCAGGCGTTTGCACTTATAAAGTAAGCAGTAGCAGTGGGCAGTAGCAATAAGCCCTGCCCACTGCCATTGCCCACTGCTACTATTTTTCTCCCTTGCATTACTTCGACTATAAATATTCGTTTGCTCTCGAAGCTGGGGCCACGCTACCTGGCTTTCGATTGGCTTATACAACGTTTGGAACGCTCGCTGACGACGGCTCCAACGTGATTTGGGTGTGCCATGCACTTACTGGTAATGCCGACCCAACCGATTGGTGGAACGGTATGGTAGGCCCCGGAAAATTCTATGATCCGGCCAAGTGGTTTGTGGTGTGTGCCAATGTGATTGGTTCGTGCTACGGCTCTACCGGTCCATTGTCGGAAAACCCCGAAACGCATGAGCCGTTTTACCACGATTTTCCTACAATTACCATCCGCGACATGGTTGGTGCGCTCGATTTGCTCCGGCAGGAGTTAGGTATCGAACGCATTCATACCTGCATTGGCGGGTCAGTAGGAGGGCAGCAGGCCGTAGAATGGGCCATTATGCAACCTGGTCTGATCGGAAACCTGATATTGATTGCCACCAATGCGGTACATTCTCCTTGGGGAATTGCTTTCAATGAAGCTCAACGCATGGCAATTGAAGCCGATCCAACCTGGACCGAACGCCGGGCAGATGCAGGGGTTGCCGGTATGAAAGCCGCCCGCGCCGTAGCCCTTATTTCATACCGGAACTACGATACCTACGGTTTTACGCAGGCCTTGGATAACAACGAACAAATCGATAATTACAAAGCGTCGGGATACCAGCGGTATCAGGGCGAAAAACTTGTGTCGCGGTTCAATGCATTCACCTACTGGACGCTTTCTAAAGTGATGGACTCGCACAATGTAGGCCGAAACCGGGGCAGTATTTTAAAAGCGCTCGAACAGGTTCGGGCGCGAACACTGGTGGTCGGCATTCGCTCCGATGTGCTGTTTCCTCCTTCAGAACAGCAATTTCTGGCCCGGCATATTCCCGATGCGACTTACGAAGAAATAGATTCGTTGTATGGTCACGATGGTTTTTTGATCGAATTTCGACCCCTGAGCCAAATCATCCGAAAATGGACGGAAGCAGGCATGCTGCCGACTACATCAACTCATCCAACGCACTCGTCAACATATTGACGTGATTTTTTGTCGCGCTTTCGCCCATAATACCAACCCGCCAGAGTTTACCGGCAAAGGCACCTAAACCACCGCCAACCTCAATGTTGAACTGATCCAGTAATTTGCTTCTCAGTTGAGCTTCGTCGATGCCTTCGGGCAGAAAAACGGCGTTGAGATTGGGAAGCCGGTGTTGTTCATCGACCAAAAAGCGGAAACCTCTCTTTTCGAGCTGGGTTCGAAGGTGTTGATGAACTTCCTGATGCCGGGCCCAACGAGCTTCCAGGCCTTCCTCCAACACAATGTTCAGCGCTTCGTGCAGGGCAAAAACCGACGAGATAGGCGCTGTATGATGGTAGGCGCGTTTGGCTCCAGCCCAATAGTTTTTCACCATAGTGAGGTCTAAAAACCAGCTTTGCACTTTGGTTTTTCGGTTGTCGAGCACCTTCACGGCGGCTTCCGAAAAACTGATGGGCGATAGGCCAGGAGGGGCGCTCAGGCATTTTTGGGTGCCGGTATAAATGGCATCGATGTTCCAGTCATCAACCCGGAGAGGCATCCCACAAAACGAGGTTACGGCGTCTACTACCAGCAAGGCGCCCGCTTCATGCACGAGATCACTAATTTCTTCGAGTGGCTGTAAAGCTCCGGTAGATGTTTCGGCATGAACAATAGCAACCAGTTTAACCCCTGGGCGTTCATTGAGGGCTTTTTTGACCTGGTCTGGCTCTGTTATTTTGCCCCATTCGGTGGTGATCTGGTGTACCGTAGCTCCGCACCGTTGTGCAATATCGACCATGCGGCCACCAAAAACGCCGTTGACACAAATGATGCACTCGTCGCCGGGCTCCAGCAGGTTAACCAGGCACGTCTCCATACCTGCGCTGGCTGGGGCCGATACCACAAATGTGAGGGCGTTCTGAGTCAGAAAGGTTTGCTGAACGAGGCTTTTTATTTCGTCCATCATGCTTACAAACATCGGGTCGAGGTGACCAATCAAGGGACTTGCCATTGCTTTCAGCACTCGTGGGTGTGCATCAGATGGACCTGGGCCCATGAGTACTCGTGTTGGCGGGTTAAATGCGTAGGTCATTATAGTGTCGGTTTTAGGCGGAAACTTCATCCAGAAGGGTTAAGATGGATTCGTAATTTTTGCCAACAGCTTCAGATAAAGCCATCTCGCAGGTTTTTGAGGTGGAATAATACCCGTCGTAGTCTTTCTGTTTTACTTCGCCCGCTTCGGTTTTCGTAGCGGCACGGGTTAACTGGGGATAATAAAAACCCTTGTCGCCACCCATACCGCAACAACCGGCAAAAGCAGGTATGTCGGCTTGACGGGCACAGGCTTTGCCAATGCGCTGTAGCTTGGGTAAGAATCCCATCTTGTGGGCGGAACAAACCGGGTGAAAGACAATGGAATCTTTGGGTTTCGAAATAGTCAGCAGAGGCAAAAGCCGATCAGCAGCAAAGTCGATGGCATCCAGAAATGTCATGGCATCGAATTTGGCTTTGTTAGCATCAGTAAGGGAGGGTCGGCAGTTTTTCAGGGTTTGAGTGCAGCTGGTAACGTCCATAACCACGGCGAATTTACCCTCTTCCGACTGAGCGTAGAGTTTTTCGATGGTCTGATTAGCCGTAAACTTGTAAGCGTCGGAGAACCCTTTCGACGAAAAAATCTGTCCGCAACAGCTTCCTTTGCCATCGGTGGGCATAATGACCGGAATGCCCGCTTTTTTGCACACCGACAGAAAGTGCTGAATAATATCGCCCCCCATAAGCCGCGAAATGCAACTTGAAAAATAAATGATAGGGGGGGTCGGGGTTTTTGCTACCTGCGTTTCAACTCTAACATCCTGCGGAGGTTTGCTCATGTAGTTAGACCATAACGGCATGGCCGGAACTACTTTTCTGCCCGTTGTGGTCAGGTTCTTCATGAAGTTTTCGCCCAGCAGGCCATTCAACGCAAAACCCGTTTTCAACACAAACTGGGTAGTCGTTTCAACAAACGTGAAGTTTTTGGAAACGGTTAGCGCGAGTTTATTCTGAAGTGGAGAATGGTTCTCGCGCCGTAAGCGCTTCACCAGATCCCCGGTGTTGATGTCGACGGGGCAGTTGGTGGCACACATACCATCGGTGGCGCAGGTTTGGAGACCATCGTATGAGTAATCGTTCAGCAGGGCATCACGGGTAGCCAGGTCTCCGGCGGTGTGTAGGCGTTTGATAGCCCGGCGAACGCCAATCCGCCGGCGGGGCGTAAGGGTTATATCCCGACTCGGGCAGCTTTGCTCGCAGAATCCACATTCGATGCATTTATCAACTTCCTCCTCAATAATTGGCATCACTTTCAGGTTGTGGACGTGCGTGAACTTGTCCTCGGTGATGATAATGCCGGGGTTGAGCAGGTTTGTGGGGTCAATCAGTTGCTTCAGCTTCTTCATGATCTGGTACGCATCCGTACCCCACTCAGCTTCCACATACGCTGACACCGCCCGACCCGTGCTGTGCTCGGCTTTTAGGGCCCCGTCGTATTTGTTCAATACCAAATTGAAGAGCTCATCATTGAATTTTTCGTAATGGTCAACGTCGACCTTCGTTGCATAAGATTGGGAGATCACAAAGTGCAAATTGCCGTCTTTGGCGTGGCCGAAAATGATGCCGTTTTCGTAGGCATACTTATCGAATAGCTTCTGAACATCCACTACTGCTTCGCCCAGGCGCTCAACCGGAAAGGTGAAATCTTCCATCAAGGCCGACGTGCCTTTGGCGCGCATACCCGCCACAGATGGGTACATGCCCTTGCGGATTTTCCACATCATGGCTTGCTCGGTAGGGTCCTGCGTGAAAATAGGCTCCGCCAACAGGGGAAGTCCGGCAAATGTGGACTTCGCTTTTTCGTATTTTTCCAGGACTCCTTCGTTGGTGTTTTCCTGAAACTCGCACAAAATCGCGGCTGCGGTAGGTGGTAAAGTTTTCAAGAATGGCGAAACACCCGGCATGTCTTCTACCGAGCGGAGGGAGGCTCGGTCCATGAATTCCAGCGCAGCAGCTCCGGTTGTAATCAAGGCTGGAATAGCATTACAGGCTACTTCGGGGCTCTCAAAGTAGAGCATTGCCGTTAGCTTATACGGTAAGTCGGGCACGGTGTTCAACACGGCTTCGGCTATAAAAGCCAGCGTGCCCTCCCCGCCGATAATCAGGTGTGTAAGAATGTCTAGTGGGTGTTCAAAATCGACAAAGGCATTCATGCCATACCCCACGGTATTCTTCTGCCGATATTTCTTCCGAATGCGCTCTACCAATTCAGCATTGTCCAGTACCTCGTTCCGTAACTGAAGTAAGCCCTGAGCGATGGTTGCGGCTTCACCTACAAAACGATCATAATCGTCGGGTTTTTCGGTGTTAAAAACGAGACCGTTTGGCAACACAAACGTCATGTACTTTAGCGTATGGTAGGCGTTTTGCACAACACCACAGCACATACCACTCGAATTGTTCGACAAAATGCCGCCCATCATACAGGCATTGATTGACGCGGGATCAGGGCCAATTTTGCGGCCATACTTTTTCAGAGCGATGTTGACGTTGGCCCCAATTACTGCTGGTTCTATACGGACCGTTTCGCCCTGGTTTTCGGGAATGACCCGTCGCCAATAGTTACTCAAATCTACCAGCAGACCATCGGTTACGCCCTGACCAGAGAGGCTGGTACCTCCCGCCCGAAAGGTGATATGGATGTTGTGCTGATGCGAAAACTCGAACAACTTCTGGATTTCCTCAATGGAAATCGGCTGAACAATTGCTTGGGGAATCAGATAAAAATGACTGGCATCACTTGCGTAGGCATAGCGGTCGATAAGACGGTCTTTGATACGCTCTTTGGGTAGAATAGAATACAGCGACTTCAGCATTAGAATAGGGAGCTCACTATTTAATGGTAAGAACAACAGCTTGTTCTCTTTATCCGTTGTGGAATAGCCACAAACAAGACCGTGGTGATAATGCTTAACTTACCTTATACCAAATGAAAATCAGTCTATTTTTTACCTGTGTCGCCATCAGCTTATCACAGTTAAGTGTCGCACAAAATGATCTGTCGGCTGCCATGCCCCGAGCGCAGGTAGCCAATGGCACCCTCGAAGGTGTAGCCGAACCCTCGGGCATTCGTGCGTTTAAAGGCATTCCATTTGCAGCACCACCCGTTGGCGATTTGCGCTGGCGCGAACCGCAACCGGCCAAAAACTGGTCAGGTGTGCGTAAAGCCGATAAGTTTGGCCCCCGCGCCATGCAACGCGCTATTTTCGGCGATATGAATTTTCGGTCGGATGGTGTGAGCGAAGACTGCCTGTATCTGAACGTATGGACACCGGCCAAATCAGCTAAAGAAAAATTACCTGTTCTGGTCTATTTCTACGGCGGAGGGTTTGTGGCTGGCGATGGTTCTGAGCCCCGTTACGATGGCGAGAGTATGGCACGGCGGGGTATTGTCACCCTAACCGTCAATTATCGGCTGGGGCTATTTGGGTTCATGGCCCATCCCGAACTAACGAAGGAGTCTCCCAACAAAGCGTCGGGGAATTATGGGTTGCTGGATCAGCAGGCTGCTCTCCGGTGGGTGCAACAAAACATTGCTGCGTTTGGAGGTGATCCCAAACGCGTAACCATTGCGGGCGAATCAGCGGGTTCCATTTCGGTGAGCGCTCAAATGGTATCGCCGGGGTCAAAAAACCTGTTTGCCGGCGCCATTGGCGAAAGTGGTTCATTACTTGGCACCCTAACGCCAACAACGCTGGCCGAGGCCGAAAAAACGGGCGTGACTTTTGCTACGTCTGTAGAGGCAAACTCACTGGCTGCACTCCGGGCTATGTCTGCCGAGAACTTGCTCGAAGCAACGGCCAAACCAACAACACCACGGTTCGGCATTGTGATCGATGGCTATTTTCTGCCCAAATCGGCGGTGGCTATTTTTGCCGCTGGCGAACAGGCGCAAGTGCCACTGCTGGCTGGCTGGAATTCCGAAGAAAGCGGTAGCCGTGCTGTGCTGGGCGCTGATCCTGCCACTGCTGAAAACTATGCGAAGGGCGTGAAAAAACTCTATCCTGACCGTTCCGACGAAATTTTGAAGCTTTATGCGGGACAAACCGAAGCCGAAATTACCCAGGCTGCAACGGATCTGGCTAGTGATCGGTTTATTGGATTTAGTACGTGGAAGTGGACAGACATGCAGGTGAAGACCGGTGGAGGCAAACCCGTGTACCGGTATTATTATACGCGCCCTCGCCCAGCGATGAGACCTGAAATGGGCAATGCAACGGCTGGCCTGGCTGGCGGTGTTGTTCGGGACAGCAATGCTCCCAAAACGCCACCGGCAAAGGGGGCAGTTCACTCAGCCGAAATTGAATATGCCATGGGTAATCTGGCCACAAACCGGGTGTTCTCCTGGTCGCAAGATGATTACCGGGTATCGGAAGCCCTGCAAACCTATTTTGCCAATTTCATAAAAACCGGTAACCCAAATGGCGGTGGCTTACCCAAGTGGTCGGCAGCTACTGCCAATGGACCGGTTGAGGTTATGCACATCGACGTAATCACTAAGTCAGTACCTGAAAGTAACCGGGAGCGGTATCTGTTCTTGGATCAGCAGTTTAAGTAATATTTTTACGGTGGATTACAAATCCAGCATATAAACAAAAAGCCCGGCCAATTGGCCGGGCTTTTCAATTTTAGAACGTAGAAAAGTTAACAGGAGTTTAGGAAATAATCAGTTATAAGCGGACGCGGTCAAGGGTAACGTGTTTCTTTAAATTGCTCAATGCCCCAAAAATAAGATTGTAAACGGACTGAATGTTGATCTGCATCATAGATGAGATCTCTTCGTTGCTCATGTTTTGATAAAAGCGGAGATAAACGGCTTCGCGCTGACGGCGGGGCAGGCGTTCGATAGCTTTGTGGAGGCAGTCATTAACGAAAGTTTCCTCTTCGTGCGAAATGACGGTGGCTTCGTAGGAGGGGTCGCAACCGGGTAGCAGATCGGTTTGAACATCTTCCTGACTGCTGATTTTCTGTTCGGCGGTAAGGTGCCGTACCAACTTCCGTTTGATGGAGGCCATCAGATAATACCGAACCGAAGTAGTTGGTCCAATATTGGCCCGGTGCTTCCAGAGTTCCACGAACAAATCGTGTATGCAATCCTTAATCAGCGGCCTGTCCTGGGCAAAGTGTGTGCAATAGTGGTACAGCACTTGAGCATAGTCTTTGTACAACTGAGCGAAAGCCGTTTCGTTGCCGCTACGAAACTGGTTCCACAACTGCTCTTCGTCCTGACCGGACTGGGTGCGATGGCGAGCCATATTGGAGTAATAGGGGGTTGGAGCTTATAGGAAATCGTGTAAACTTAACTATAATCTTTTGAAGAATACAAGGAAACCAATTAAAAATTAGCAAATTTTTTGGTCAAGCCATTGATATTTTGGTAAAACAGAACTGTTGCCCATCGAATAACCCCTTATCACTCAACTTTAAAGAAGGAATTACTAGTAAAGCCATAAATGAGAGCGTCATGAACGGAGCTGACAATACGCTACCGAGTTCATTTTTCGCAAATTGGTCTACCTGAGTATATTTTCTAGCGACCTCATAACCATCCACATCCGTCATTAAACCAGCCACTGGAAGGGGCAATAAGTGTTCATTGAACAGTGAGCAGTGAGCAGTTAATTTGTCATTTCCACTTTGCTCACTGCTCACTGTTAATTGCTCGTTGTTCGCTGTTGACTGCTCACTGCTCACTGCTGCCAAACCTCCCTGAGCTTCGATGACCAGATTGACGGCTCGGCAAATACTCTCGTCGTCGCACCCAACGGCCGTTATGTTGTGCGAATCATGACCAACGGAGGAGGCTAAAGCTCCTTGTTTCAGGCCAAAGTTTTTGATGAAGGCTACCGCTGGGGGGGCGTTCTGATAGCGGTTAACCACAACCAGCTTGAGCAGGTCGCGGGTGGGGTCGGCCACGAGCTGACCATCTCGAATAGCGGGTTCGAGATGAAGTTCGTTGGTGATCAGCTGACCGTCGAGGGCTTCGATTACGCGGATCGTGTCACCTTCAGCCTTAACGGCAAAGTCGGTTGGCTGTTTAGGAGAACAGTGGAAGTTGTTGGGGTGATCGCTACGGAGATCTGGAATAAGCGTTTTGCCGTTTTCAGCGACTACCTGTCCGTTTATCACGGTGTGCATCACCCGAAAGCGGTCCAAATCGTTGATAATTATAAAATCAGCAGAATCGCCTTCACGGAGCAGACCAACGGGCAAACGGTAGTGCATTACTGGGTTCAGGCAGGCGGCTCGCAATACGTTCCAGATGTTGTGCCCTTTGTGCAGAGCGCGTACTACCAGTTGGTCGATGTGGCCTTCTGCCAGCGTGTCGGGGTGCTTGTCGTCGGAGCAGAACATGACCCGGTCGGAGTAATAGGTCAGAAGCGGATGCAGCGCTTCGAAATTGCGGGCAGCGCTACCCTCCCGAATCAGGATATTCATTCCCCGCTGCACTTTGTCCAACGCTTCTTCGTAGGTGAAACACTCGTGGTCGGTTTCGATACCTGCGTCGATATACCGTTGCGCATCGTCGCCCCGGAGACCCGGTGCGTGACCATCCACCGGTTTGTTGTATGCTTTGGCCAGCGCGATTTTAGCCATTACGTCGGGGTCTTCGTTCAGGACACCCGGAAAATTCATCATCTCGGCCAGGTAGCCAATATCTCGTCGTCCCAGCAAATCGCGGACATCACGCACGCTGATGGTGGCACCGGCTGTTTCAAAAGGTGTGGCCGGTACGCACGATGGGGCCCCAAAGCAGAATTTGAACGGAACCCGATTGCCATCCTCAATCATATAATTGACACCCGGCACTCCCAACACATTGCCAATTTCGTGAGGATCAGAAACGGTGGCCACCGTCCCATGCACCACGGCCAAACGAGCAAATTGAACCGGTGTCAGCAGCGAACTTTCGATGTGAACATGAGCGTCCACAAAGCCGGGCAACACATACGGTGCACCGGGTCGTTCGTTACCCATACGCTCAATTTGAGCAATGCGACCGTTTTCGATGTGGAGAGAACCGTAATAAATTCGCTGGTCGAACAGGTCAAGGATGTTGGCAGTCAGTGTCATAATGTAACAGGAAATCGGCTCGAAAATGGCCATTGCTTCATCGGAAAGCAAACTTGCTGATGAAGTTTTGTGTATTTATCGGGGTAAATGTGGTGTTTTGTGGTCTTCTTTACCAAAAGCAGTTTTTCCGTTCTTACTTTATTGCTTCACTGCATTGGTAGAATAATTCGGTATTTAACATCTGTACACTATGCCTGCCCAGGTTCTTAAAGTTCACCCCGACGATAATGTGATTGTAGCGCTACGCAATCTGCCCGCCGGGAGTACCATTGATTTTCAGGATGAGTCGTTCACGCTGCCCATTGGCGTAGATGCTAAACATAAGTTCGTGACGGAGGATCTTCAGACTGGCCAGTCTGTACATATGTATGGCGTTACCGTTGGAAAAGCAACCCAGCCAATTCGCCGGGGAGAGCCTATTACTACGTTTAACCTCAAGCACGATGCCGACCGTTATGGTCTCGACAAACGGCGGCCTTATTCTTACACCCTGCCCGATGTGTCGCGTTGGCGAGACCGAACATTTATGGGCTATCACCGGGCCGATGGCCGGGTTGGAACGCGCAACTACTGGCTAGTGGTACCGTTGGTCTTCTGCGAAAATCGGAATATCCTGATTTTGAAAGATGCATTTGAGCGTGAACTTGGTTATGCCCAGCCCGATACTTACCGCGATCAGGTACGCGAGCTGTTGAGTCTGTATCAACATGGCGATATGGACGTGATCAAGAAAATGCAGCCCTTTGTAGCCCCAGATCAGAACCACACGCTGCACAATGGACAGGCCAATAAACGGCCATTCAAGAATGTGGATGGCATTAAGTTTTTAACCCACGAAATGGGTTGCGGGGGTACTCGTCAGGATTCCGGTTATCTATGCTCCTTACTGGCTGGGATGATCAATAATCCCAACGTGGCCGGGGCTACTGTTCTGAGCCTGGGTTGCCAGCACCTCCAGACGGGGATGCTCGAAAAGGAAGTAAAACGCCAGAACCCGCATTTCGACAAACCGTTGTTGTTGTTCGAACAACAGGACGGCACCGAGTTCGCCCTCATGGCGCAGGCCGTGAAGGAAACATTCCTCGGCTTAGCCCACATCAACAAGATAGAACGCAAACCAGCTCCATTGAGTCAGTTGTGCGTAGGCTTGAAATGCGGTGGATCCGATGGCTTTTCCGGCATCTCGGCTAATCCGGCCATCGGGCATTTGTCGGATGTATTAGGTGCCTTGGGCGGCAAAACGGTGTTGGCTGAGTTCCCCGAATTGTGCGGAGCCGAGCAGGATATGATCGACCGCACCGCCGATGATGCTAAAGCCCGCAAATTCGTTGACCTGATGGAAACGTACTCCGCTCAGGCGGAAGCCGCTGGATCAGGTTTCGACATGAACCCCTCGCCCGGTAACATCAAAGATGGATTGATTACTGATGCTATCAAGTCGGCAGGGGCGGCTAAAAAAGGAGGCACGGCACCAGTCGTAGATGTTCTGGATTATGCCGAACCTGTGGTTGCACCAGGCTTAAGTTTGCTCTGCACCCCCGGTAACGACGTAGAAGCCACCACCGGTATGGCTGGCTCGGGTACCAATCTGATTTTGTTTACCACGGGTCTTGGAACGCCCACCGGCAATCCGATTTGTCCGGTTGTTAAAATCTCAACGAACACGGCTCTGCTCCGCCGAATGCCCGATGTGATTGACTTCGACAGTGGCCCCGTTATCGAAGGGGTACAAACCATCGAACAAAATGGCGATGACCTTCTGGAATGGCTAATCCAGTTAGCATCCGGCGAGGTAACCACCAAAGCCGAGCAGTTAGGTCAAGACGATTTCATCCCCTGGAAGCGGGGGGTATCTTTGTGAGGAATGTAGAGACGCAAAATTTTGCGTCTCACTGCCGGACGGTTTTTGATGTAAATTATTGCTTACGCTAGTGAGACGCAAAATTTTGCGTCTCTACATACTATATGTTCTCTCTCCAAAACAAAACCGCTATCGTAACGGGCGGGGCCAGTGGCATTGGGCTGGCTATTTCAACGGCTTTTGCACAGGCAGGTGCCCTGGTGCATATTCTGGAACTTAATGCTGATCAGGCTCATCAGGTGGTCAGCGATTTGGTCGGGGCTGGTGGACGCGCCAAGGCCCATGCCGTTGATGTGTCGAAGCAAGCCGATGTGCGGGCTGTTATTGACGGAATTGCGGCTGGTGGACCCATTCATATTCTGGTTAATAATGCCGGGATAGCTCATGTGGGTAATGCCGAAACAACCACCGAAGCTGACCTGGATCGCTTGTACAACGTAAACATAAAGGGTGTTTATAACTGCCTGAACGCAACGATTCCGTACCTGAAAGCCAATGGGGGGGGCGTTATTGTGAACATGGCATCGGTAGCTGCCACCGTGGGAATTCCCGACCGATTTGCGTACTCTATGACCAAAGGAGCGGTGTTGACCATGACGTTGTCGGTGGCAAAAGACTACCTGAAAGACAACATTCGGTGTAACTGTATCTCACCGGCGCGGGTACACACCCCCTTTGTCGATGGGTTTATTGCAAAGAACTACCCCGGTAAAGAGGCCGAGATGTTTGCCAAACTATCAGCCACGCAACCTATTGGACGAATGGCAGAACCACATGAAATTGGTGCACTGGCTTTATTCCTCTGCTCCGACGAAGCCGCGTTTATCACCGGCACCGATTACCCAATCGATGGCGGGTTTGTGAGACTTAATAATTAAGGGTGGTTGATTGGGTAATTGAGGTAATTTGGCGATTGGGGTAATTGACGGCTTATCCAGTTACCTCAATTACCTAATCATTTAATTGAGGGGTGGGCATTATTGGAAATTGGTTCTGAATGTTTCCATGCTGCCCAACTCTCGCTGATTGGCGTAATTATCGTACATCATCAATTGAACCGTACAGGTAGCCGTCAGTAAGTAACTAC